>NZ_CM149995.1:0-112500 GCF_056316205.1 Paenibacillus sp. 1-8
GTGGACAGCCATACCTCTGAACTATGGCAGCAAATTCTATCCATCATACAAACCAAGCTGAGTAAGCCGAGTTACGACACTTGGTTTAAGGCTACCAAGGCAGCGAAACTGAATGACCACTCCATTGTGATTTCCGCACCAACAACTTTTGCCGTGGAATGGCTTGAAAGCCGCTATACCAAGCTAGTCGGGGCAACGGTTTATGAAATTTTGGGCAAGCAGCTGGAGGTCAAGTTCGTCATTGAAGAGAACAAGCCAGCTGAGTTCGACCTTCAGCAACAACCTCAGCAGCAGCCGGTCGTACATGAAGAAGCCGTTTCCCATATGCTGAATCCCAAATATACATTCGATACGTTCGTCATCGGATCGGGGAACCGTTTTGCCCATGCAGCATCGCTGGCCGTCGCCGAGGCGCCGGCCAAAGCTTACAACCCGCTGTTTCTGTACGGCGGCGTAGGTCTGGGCAAAACGCATCTGATGCACGCCATCGGGCATTATATTTTGGAACACAACCCGGCCAGTAAGGTCGTGTATTTGTCGTCGGAGAAGTTCACTAACGAATTCATTAATGCTATTCGGGACAACCGCGGGGAAAGCTTCCGGAACAAATATCGCAATATTGATATTTTGCTCATTGATGATATTCAGTTTATTGCAGGCAAGGAGTCGACGCAGGAGGAATTTTTTCACACGTTCAATGCGCTTCATGAGGAACGCAAACAAATTATTATCTCAAGCGATCGTCCGCCTAAAGAGATTCCAACACTGGAGGAACGGCTGCGTTCCCGCTTTGAGTGGGGATTGATTACGGATATTCAGCCGCCGGATCTGGAAACGCGAATTGCAATTCTTCGGAAAAAGGCAAGAGCGGAAAACCTGGATATTCCCAATGAAGCCATGATGTATATTGCTAACCAGATTGATACGAACATCCGTGAGCTGGAAGGGGCGCTGATTCGCGTTGTCGCCTATTCCTCCCTGACCAATCAGGATGTGACAAGTCATCTCGCGGCCGAGGCGTTAAAGGACATTATTCCTTCCAGTCGTCCTAAAATGATTACCATTCAGGATATACAGCACCAAGTCGGGGAATTTTACAATCTGCGCCTGGAGGATTTCAAAGCACGCAAGCGGACAAAGGCTGTTGCTTTTCCACGGCAGATCGCTATGTACCTGTCCCGCGAGCTAACCGACTATTCCTTGCCGAAAATCGGAGAAGCCTTTGGCGGACGCGACCATACAACTGTCATTCATGCGCACGAAAAAATCTCCAAATCCATTCAAGTGGATCAGGAGCTGTTCAAAGTTATCAACAGCCTAATCGAAAAAATCAAAAATCCAACCTGAACAAGTTCAGAGCCTATACACAACTTATACACATGTGTATAGGCTTGATTTTATTAGGCTTACACCGACTTATCCACATATTCAGTGCGCCTATTACTATTACTAATAGATTTTAAAGATATACATCACCTAAATAAGGCCCGCGTCAACGCGTGCTTGAAGGATTAAAACCCGTAGGAGGAACTTATGAAGATCAGCATTTTGAAAAACGTATTGAACGAGGCTATACAACATGTATCCAAGGCCATATCAAGCCGGACCACGATTCCGATTTTGAGCGGTATTAAGCTGGATGTGAATCATCAGGGAGTAACCTTGACTGCCAGCGATACTGACATCTCCATTCAATCCTTTATTCCGATGGAGGATGGTGACCAAACCGTCGTACAGGTCGAACAACCGGGAAGTGTTGTACTGCCAGCCAAGTTCTTTGTCGAAATTATCAAGAAGCTGCCGTCTCAGGAGATCCGCATGGAGGTAAAAGACCATTTCCAAACCTTCATCTCATCCGGTGCAACCGAAATTCAGATTGTGGGTCTGGACCCTGAGGAATTCCCGGTGCTTCCAAGCATTGAAGAAAATCAGGTTATCTCTGTACCAGGAGATTTGCTCAAAAACATGATCAAACAGACGGTTTTCTCCATTTCCACTCACGAAACGACACCTATTTTGACAGGGGTATTGTGGAATTTGGCTGAGGGCGAATTAAAATTTGTAGCAACAGACCGCCACCGCCTCGCCACCCGCAGCGCCCGTTTGGAAACGTCCGAAGGCTTGCGCTTCAGCAATGTTGTCATTGCAGGTAAAACGTTGAACGAACTGAGCAAAATTATTCCGGACCAAAATATGCTTGTGGATATCGTCGTAGCAGACAACCAGGTACTATTCAAAATTGACCGGGTTCTGTTTTATTCCCGCATTTTGGACGGAACGTATCCGGATACTTCTAGAATTATTCCAACCTCCTACAAAACAGAACTGATTGTGGATACAAAAAGTTTGAGCGAATCCATCGACCGTGCTTATTTGCTGTCTCGTGAGGAAAAAACGAATATTGTAAAAATGCAGTCGCTGGAAAACGGTGGCCTGGAGATTTCCTCCAGCTCCTCCGAGCTGGGTAAAGTGCGTGAGGAAGTCACAGTCTCCAAATTTGAGGGAGAGCCGCTCAAAATCTCGTTCAACTCGAAATATATGCTTGATGTGCTGAAGGTGATTGACAGCGAGCAGCTGACGATTGCTTTTACCGGTATTATGAGCCCGATCATTTTAAAACCGGCGGACTCCAGCAATGCGCTGTACATCATCCTGCCATATCGCACCACCAACTAACGTCTAGCGTTACCCACCCGAAAACAAGCGAAAGGATGAATAAGCCTTGAAACGGATATCTATACAGACCGAATACATCAAGCTCGATCAATTTTTAAAATTAGCCGATTGTGTTTCTACAGGAGGAATGGCCAAAGCTCTGTTGCAGGAGGGACAAGTTCGTGTCAACGGTGAGCAGGAAGAACGACGCGGAAGAAAACTGTACCCGGGCGATATCGTAGAAGTAGAGGACAACGGAAGTTTCGAGATTACGGCAGGAGCATGATCGCCTGGTTGGCAAGGACTCCTTTTAGGTGCGGAGTAACAAGGGGGACCCTATGTGTTTGTGAACAATATTGTTTTGCAGCAATACCGGAACTATGAACAGCTGGAACTGAATGAATTTGGGCCCGTTAATTTGCTGATCGGACAAAATGCGCAGGGCAAAACGAACCTGGTAGAGGCGATTTTTGTCCTGGCTTTAACCAAAAGCCACCGGACGTCGCGCGACAAGGAGTTAATCTCTTTCGGGGCTACCTCCACTCATCTGGCTGCGGATGTGGATAAAAAATACGGAAAAATCAGGCTGGATCTGTCGTTATCCACACAAGGGAAAAAAGCGAAGATCAACGGCCTAGAGCAGCGAAAGCTGAGCGATTTTATTGGTTCGCTGAATGTCGTTATGTTTGCACCTGAGGATTTGGAAATCGTCAAAGGAACACCGGGGGTACGCCGCCGGTTTCTTGACATGGAAATTGGACAGGTTGCTCCGGGATATCTGTACCATTTGCAGCAATACCAGAAAGTGCTGGTCCAGCGTAACAACCTACTCAAGCAAGCATGGGGCAAAGATATGGCTTCCGTACAGCTCATGCTGGAGGTATGGAATGAGCAACTTGTTGAGCACGGTGTTAAAATTGTTAAAAAGCGGAAACAATTTATAACAAAGCTGCAAAAGTGGGCTCAGGCCATTCATGAAGGGATCGCGGGAGGTACTGAAGAGTTAAAATTAACTTATGTTCCCTCCTTCAGTGAGCCGGAGGAAGAAGATGAAGCTGTCTTATTGGAGCGATTTATGATAAAGTTATCCCAAATGAGGGAACAGGAAATCCGCCGTGGTATGACTTTGGCGGGGCCCCATCGTGATGATTTGGCCTTTGCCATTAACGGCAGGGAAGTGCATACGTATGGCTCTCAGGGGCAGCAGCGAACGACGGCCCTGTCCTTGAAGCTGGCTGAAATTGAATTAATCCATGAGGAAATTGGTGAATATCCTGTCCTGCTTCTGGATGATGTTCTATCCGAACTGGACCCCTACCGTCAGACCCAACTGATCGAGACCTTCCAGAGCAAGGTGCAAACCTTTATCACGGCAACCGGCATTGAGACCTTGAATGCAGAACGACTCAAGGATGCCAGCATTTATCACGTCCACGACGGGCATGTGGAACACTAAGGAGTGAGTGACTGCTATGTATATTCATCTGGGTGGAGAAAAAATCATCCGCTCGTCAGAGCTTGTGGCTATTTTCGATATCTCGATTAAAAAATCCTCTAAAATCTCCAAGCAGTACGTGAACCACGCCCAACAGCAAAAGCATGTCGAGATGATTGGTGAAGAGGAAGCCAAGTCCATCGTGGTGACTCAAAATACGGTGTATTATTCCCCCATCTCCTCAACAACTCTCAAAAAGCGGGCAAACCAGTTTGTTGCCAATGCTTAACCATAGAATCTATAGAAGTAGGTGAAAGGCATGTCTATGAATCAACCGTCTTATGATGCGGGTGAGATTCAGGTCCTGGAGGGCCTGGAGGCGGTTCGGAAACGTCCCGGGATGTATATCGGCTCCACCAGTGCCAAAGGGCTCCATCATCTGGTCTGGGAAGTTGTGGACAACAGCATTGACGAAGCGCTGGCAGGTTATTGTGACAGCATTCAAGTTGTCGTTCACGAAGATAACAGCGTTACCGTTACAGATAACGGACGTGGTATTCCGGTAAGCGAACACGCCAAAATGAAAAAATCTGCGCTGGAAGTAGTTATGACTGTACTTCACGCAGGTGGTAAATTCGGAGGCGGAGGGTACAAGGTATCCGGAGGTCTGCACGGTGTTGGTGTATCCGTAGTAAACGCCCTCTCCAGCAAAATGATCGTTCACGTCAAACGGGATGGACATCTGTACGAGCAGGAATACCACCGCGGTGTTCCCCAGTATGATGTCAGAGTCATTGGCGACACGGACGAAACCGGTACCCAAACGACATTCTACCCGGACGATCAAATTTTTACAGAAACGACCGTATATGACTATGATACGCTCCAAACACGGATTCGTGAGTTGGCCTTCCTGAACAAAGGAATTGCGATTAGCTTGACCGATGAACGGACTGGCGCCAGTGATACGTTCCACTACGAGGGCGGAATTAGTGAATACGTGCAATTTTTGAATCAGAAAAGGGAAGCGCTACATGAGCAGCCGATTTATGTCGAAGGATCGCGCGATATGATTCAAGTCGAAGTTGCGCTGCAATATAACGACAGCTATACCGAAAATATTTATTCTTTCGCCAACAACATCAACACCCATGAAGGCGGAACGCATGAATCTGGCTTCAAGAGCGCATTGACACGGATTATTAACGATTATGCGCGTAAAAATGGCTTTATCAAGGACAACACCGCTAACTTGACGGGTGACGATGTGCGTGAAGGACTGACAGCGATTATCTCCGTCAAAATCCCGGAGCCACAGTTTGAAGGTCAGACCAAAACGAAGCTGGGTAACAGTGAGGTGCGCGGGATTGTCGAATCTCTGTTCGCAGAGAAACTTCAGGAATTTTTGGAGGAAAATCCGTCTGTCTCCCGTCGCGTTGTTGATAAATCATTACAAGCAGCCCGTGCTCGTGAGGCTGCACGTAAAGCGCGTGAGCTGACTCGCCGTAAAAGTGCGCTGGAAATCAGTTCCCTCCCAGGTAAGCTGGCAGACTGTTCTTCCAAGGATGCGTCGATTAGCGAACTGTACATCGTCGAAGGCGATTCAGCGGGCGGATCGGCCAAGCAAGGCCGTGATCGTCACTTTCAGGCTATTTTGCCGATTCGCGGTAAAATTCTGAACGTCGAGAAGGCACGTTTGGATCGTATTTTGTCGAGTGATGAAATTCGGTCAATGGTAACGGCTATGGGAACGGGGATTGGCGACGATTTCGATATTGCTAAAGCTCGTTATCACAAGGTCATTATCATGACCGATGCGGACGTCGACGGAGCTCATATTCGGACGCTGTTGCTGACATTTTTCTATCGGTACTTACGTAAAATTATTGACGCCGGCTATATCTATATTGCTCAGCCGCCGCTGTTTAAGGTAGAGCGCAATAAGGTCGTACGTTATGCAAACTCTGAAGCGGAACGTGATGCTATCATCAGCGAATTCGGAGAAAATGCGAAGTACAACGTACAGCGTTATAAAGGTTTGGGTGAAATGAACGCGACCCAGTTGTGGGAAACGACAATGGACCCTGAGAGCCGTACAATGCTTCAAGTTACCATCAGTGATGCCATGCTGGCTGATACGCTGTTCGATACCCTAATGGGCGATAATGTTGAACCGCGTCGCGACTTTATTCAGGAGCACGCCAAGTACGTGAAAAATCTTGATTTTTAATTTGCATTATTCCATCATGGGCGGCTGTATTAACTGCTTGCATTGATGGATTTTGAGGGAATTTACCAAGGGGCGCTCAGATTGAGCGTCCCTTTTCTTGTCATTAACCCGTCGGGGAGAATTTGAATATTTAATATCAAAGCTTACCTTACGCCTTTTTCTTAGCGCGTGCAGGCTTACCCGTGGATGCTGTGTAACGGCCGTAACCTACAGCATATCTGAATATTTTATGATATAGGCTTTTGTTGGGCAGGGAAGAGAACACTTTAATCGCTGGTCTCGTATTCACCTCCAAAATCCACGGATAGATTTGCTGGTCCAGTCCTATATCCAATCCAATTTCCCTCAAACGGGGATATCTTTTTTGCAGCTGCCAAGCTACCCGCTCGCCCATTTTTGATAATTTTTGCTCCAGCCGTACCGCTTCCTTTACATCCAGATACGGAGCTAACAATTCATTGTAAAAGCGCACTGAGCCCCCGCTGTGGTGATTGGTGACGACTTTGTCAGGAGCAGCTACGCGTCCTATGATAAGCGTCGTCTCCCAGTGCTTCCTCAAGTTCATCTGTGTTAATACCCGTAGATCAAAGGGACACGCATCATGATGAAGAAGGGGAATTCCCCGTTGAATTAGATAAGGGCGCTTCCGTATGCGGTTAGAAACTGCTTTATGCAGGTCCTCCAGGTTTTCGAAGGTGTGGGTCTCTACCTCATAACGAAGGATGTACCACGTTCTCTCCTCGATGATTCCTTCTTCAGTCGGCGGAAGCGGTTCAGTGAGTCTCTCTGCACGCATAACCCCTTTCCCATAAGTACCGTTATCCGGCTTAATATAGACGGTTCCGTACACTGCCAACATTTCATTCAAGTGCTCCATTGCATACAAACGTGTTTCCGGTACATAAGCGGACAACATCGGATTGGGGAGAATGATATTTGTTTTGGTCCACTTACTGGATACTCGTTGAATAGACAAGTATTCTCATCCCTTTCTTTTGAAAATGTAAGTCATGTTCCATGGAATTCAAAACGCTTAACAAAACAAGGGAAACTAAAGGACAAGTGCGTAAAACAATGATATAATAGAGGAATACGGCGTTTTTTCGGAATTGTGCTCAGTTAGCCCTGACCGTATACGTATTGTATGTGGAAAAGGCCTTTAGGGTGGGGGCTAATCCCCAGTTCGGGGGAATTTGTCATGATCAGGACCTGTGAGCCGTAAGATGCCTGGGTCATTCTGCTGCTCACAGAAGGGCAATCTCTGAGAGATTTACGCTGTAAAGCGGACAGATGCGTTTAATTGTGCTCTTTTTGTGAAAGTAATATAATTATACAGATGAGGATTTCAGCCAAAATCCTGCTTACAGAGCGGAGTATATAGGCAGTATCTTGTTAGGCTTTTCACATAGAGAGCAATGAATGAAGGACGAGAAGGAGGACCAGCATGGCGGATCAAAATAACTCGCAAATCATCAATAGGGATATCGGAGTGGAAATGCGCGAATCCTTTATGGATTATGCCATGAGTATTATTGTCAGCCGTGCCTTGCCTGATGTGCGGGACGGACTGAAGCCGGTACACCGTCGTATTTTGTACGCGATGTCCGAGCTGGGCATGTCGCCAGACAAGCCTTACAAAAAATCAGCAAGAATCGTCGGTGAAGTTATCGGTAAATATCACCCACATGGTGATACGGCCGTATACGATACGATGGTTCGGATGGCGCAGGATTTTTCCTTGCGTTATATGCTCGTGGACGGACACGGTAATTTCGGTTCCGTTGATGGAGACATGGCGGCTGCGATGCGTTACACCGAAGCACGATTATCGAAGATTGCAATGGAAATGCTGCGTGATCTGAACAAAGAGACCGTTGATTTCATGCCAAACTACGATGGTGAAGAGAGCGAGCCAGTCGTGTTGCCTGCACGTTATCCTAATCTGTTGGTGAACGGTGTCGGCGGGATTGCAGTCGGAATGGCAACCAATATTCCTCCCCATAACTTGGGAGAGGTTATCGATGGTGTACAAGCACTAATCGAAAACCCTGACATTACTCCAATGGAACTGATGGATTATATTCAAGGGCCCGATTTCCCGACAGCAGGTTATATCTTAGGGCGGTCGGGCATTCGTCAGGCGTACCAGACTGGTCGCGGATCTGTGACCATGCGTGCCAAGACTACTATAGAAGAGATTGGCAATAAAGCACGGATTATCGTGCATGAGTTGCCTTACCAAGTCAATAAGGCTCGTCTGGTCGAAAAGATTGCTGAATTAGTACGCGAGAAGCGTATTGAAGGCATTACCGATCTGCGGGATGAATCGGACCGTACGGGTATGCGTGTCGTTATCGAGTTGCGCAGGGATGTGAACCCGAACGTTGTTCTGAACAATTTGTTCAAGCATACGGCAATGCAGTCCACTTTCGGCATCAATATGCTCGCGATTGTAAATAACGAGCCGAAGATTCTGAACCTCAAAGATGTTCTGTATCATTATCTCAAGCATCAGGTTGAAGTTATTCGTCGTCGGACAGAATTTGATCTGAAAAAGGCTGAGGCCAGAGCACATATTCTGGAAGGCTTGCGTATTGCCCTCGACCATCTGGATGAGGTTATTTCACTGATTCGTTCCTCACAAACTGCCGAAGCGGCACGCGAAGGATTAATTGAGCGCTTCTCGCTGTCTCTGGAACAGGCTCAGGCGATTCTTGATATGCGTCTGCAACGCCTGACCGGCTTGGAGCGTGAGAAGATTGAGAACGAATATAATGAGTTGCTGCAAAAAATTGCGGAATACCGTGAAATTTTGGCCAACGAGCATCTGGTACTCAGCATTATCAGCGATGAGCTTAATGAGCTGAGAGGACGTTTTGCAGATGAGCGCCGTACTGAAATCACAGTGGGTGAAGAGAGCATTCTGGATGAGGATCTTATTCCGCGTGAGGATGTTATCATTACTGTAACCCATACCGGATATATTAAACGTCTTCCCGTGACTACTTATCGTAGTCAAAAACGCGGCGGTCGTGGTGTAGTGGGGATGGACACCAAGAATGAGGATTTCGTAGAGCATCTATTCATTACGAATTCACATCATCATTTGTTATTCTTCACCGACAAGGGTAAGGTATATCGGATTAAGGCTTACGAGATTCCTGATCTAAGCCGGACAGCCCGTGGGACACCGATCATTAACCTAATTCAGATTGAGCAGGGCGAGTCGATCAATGCGGTCATTCCAATTGAGGAATTTGTAGAGGACAGCTATCTGTTCTTTGCTACTCAGCAAGGGATTATCAAGAAAACACCGCTTGATAACTATGCTAATATCCGCAAGGGTGGTCTGATCGCTATCAACTTGCGTGAAGATGATGCCCTGATCGAAGTGAAGCTGACCGATGGACAGCAAGAAATGATCATCGGTACGGCGCAAGGCATGTCGATTCGCTTTCCTGAGAGCGATGTACGCTCCATGGGCCGTAGTGCTACCGGGGTTAAAGGTATTACTCTTGATAAGAGTGATGCTGTAATAGGCATGGATATTGTTGATACCAGCCTGGATATCCTGATCGTAACGGCCAAAGGCTATGGCAAACGTACTCCTGTAGTGGATTACCGTATCCAAGGCCGTGGAGGTAAGGGGATCAAGACGATTAACGTCACAGATAAAAATGGCCCGGTTGTCGGCCTCAAGGTTGTAAAAACCGAAGAGGATCTAATGATCATTACAGCCAGCGGAACCTTGATTCGGACCAGCATGGAGGAAATTTCCACGATGGGTCGGAATACACAAGGGGTAAGGTTGATCAACATCCGCGAAGATGATTCAGTTGCTACTGTTTGTCGGGCAAACAAGAATGAGGAGCAGGATGAATTACTCGGTGAACTGCTCGAGGAGCAGGATGCTAACCAAGAAGTCGGTGAGGGTGAATCTCATTCACCAGTTGATTCAGCTCTTGGCACGGATGTAGAAAATGCAGAAGGTAACGATTCGGAGCCTTCTGAAGACAAATAACAATCCACCAAAATAAACAGTGGTATTGGTTTTTAAATGACGGGGAAGACTCCATGGCCATTGGGTCAGGGAGTCTTTTTCTATTGCCGACAGATGAATACAGCAAGTATGCTGCAAATCATATAAAATGAATGTACAGGAGCAGGTTCAAGTAATATAATGACATAATAAAAACTGGCAGCTGGAGCTGCTGTTATGAGAACAGAGAGGTTGACCATGACAACAGTACCCGTATCCGAATTAAAAGCAGGACTTAGATTGCAAAGCGACGTATTTACTGAAATGGGCAGCTTGCTGCTTCCGAAGGGCCGTATTCTGCTACCGCGTGATTTGGAGATTTTACAAGCGTTCCTGATCCAGCAAGTAGAAGTAGGGCCTGATGGTTCGGCAAAAGCTGGTGCAGATCATGCTACTGCTCGAGCTGGAGCGCCTGAAGCGCAATCCCCTTCATTAGAGGAGCGGGATGAGTCCGTTTTATTTCAGGAAGAGTACGACAAAATGGTGATGCTCGTGAAAAATGCATTCCAATCGGTACTCGTATCTAATCTATCCATATATGAGTTGCGGGGACAGTTGGAAGCCTTACTGGTATACATCCAGCGCTATAATGTAATGACAAGTACTCCGCGTGCCATGATTGAAGTTGATTATATTTTTCACAATGCGGTACTAACCTCTCTGACTTCGTATTCTATTGCCCAATGGATTGGCTTGCCTCAAAAGGACTGGATGCAGGTTGCTTTTGCCGGATTGCTCCATGATATTGGTAATGCTAAAATGGACCCGGCCATCCTGTACAAGCCCTCTAAATTAACGTGGGAGGAGCAGGAAGAAATTCGCCAGCACACGTCATTAGGCTACCAGTTACTCAAAAATGTGAAGGCCATTAATGAAGGGGTGCGTTTGGCAGCTCTTCAGCATCATGAGAAAGTGGATGGTACAGGATATCCGTTGCGACTCAAAGGGGAGCAAATCCATATTTACGCTAAAATCGTTGGAGTGGCTGATGTATTCCACGCCATGACATTGGAGAAGACCTACCGACCAGCGCA
Organism: Paenibacillus sp. 1-8; assembly: GCF_056316205.1. Classification (NCBI taxonomy): domain Bacteria; kingdom Bacillati; phylum Bacillota; class Bacilli; order Caryophanales; family Paenibacillaceae; genus Paenibacillus; species Paenibacillus sp. 1-8. The sequence continues at coordinate 11,394 of NZ_CM149995.1, forward strand.
ATCTCCATATCTGGTACTGGAGCAAATCAAATCAGAATCATTTGGTAAGCTGGACCCGGGTGTTGTACAGGTTTTCATTCAAAAGCTCACTCAATTCAATAATGGAACCAAGGTGCGTCTCAATGATAACCGTATAGGGGAAATTATATTTGCTGATCGAGACCATCCGACTCGTCCGTTGGTGCAGGTAAACGGGGAAATCATTAACTTAATGCTTCAAAGAGAGATATATATAGAGTGTATTGTTACTTAAGTAAGTTTTTTTGAAAAAACAGTTGCATGATATAATAAAAGTATGATATATTATTTCTTGTCGCTTCAAGTGTTATCAAATAAAGCGAAAAACACTTTCAAAAAAAGTGTTGACACGACTGAGAGATACATGATATACTATAAAAGTTGCTGAGGGGATGAAAGAAACCCTGAAGCGAAAAAGAAATGTTTGATCTTTGAAAACTGAACAACGAGTGAGTAAATGATTTTGTTCGCAAAATCAACCGCGAAGATTTCGGTGCATACCGTAAGGTTGTATGAAATCGGAGTGCAAAAGAGATATTTTATCTCGTCAGTTTCAACATGAGCGAATCGCTCTTTCTATAAACCAGCTTCGGTTGGTCTTTAATGGAGAGTTTGATCCTGGCTCAGGACGAACGCTGGCGGCGTGCCTAATACATGCAAGTCGAGCGGGGTTGTTGTGGAAGCTTGCTTCTACAACAACCTAGCGGCGGACGGGTGAGTAACACGTAGGCAACCTGCCCATCAGACTGGGATAACTACCGGAAACGGTAGCTAATACCGGATACATCCTTTCCCTGCATGGGGAGAGGAGGAAAGACGGAGCAATCTGTCACTGATGGATGGGCCTGCGGCGCATTAGCTAGTTGGTGGGGTAAAGGCCTACCAAGGCGACGATGCGTAGCCGACCTGAGAGGGTGATCGGCCACACTGGGACTGAGACACGGCCCAGACTCCTACGGGAGGCAGCAGTAGGGAATCTTCCGCAATGGGCGAAAGCCTGACGGAGCAACGCCGCGTGAGTGATGAAGGTTTTCGGATCGTAAAGCTCTGTTGCCAGGGAAGAACGTCTTGTAGAGTAACTGCTACAAGAGTGACGGTACCTGAGAAGAAAGCCCCGGCTAACTACGTGCCAGCAGCCGCGGTAATACGTAGGGGGCAAGCGTTGTCCGGAATTATTGGGCGTAAAGCGCGCGCAGGCGGCTCTTTAAGTCTGGTGTTTAATCCCGAGGCTCAACTTCGGGTCGCACTGGAAACTGGGGAGCTTGAGTGCAGAAGAGGAGAGTGGAATTCCACGTGTAGCGGTGAAATGCGTAGATATGTGGAGGAACACCAGTGGCGAAGGCGACTCTCTGGGCTGTAACTGACGCTGAGGCGCGAAAGCGTGGGGAGCAAACAGGATTAGATACCCTGGTAGTCCACGCCGTAAACGATGAATGCTAGGTGTTAGGGGTTTCGATACCCTTGGTGCCGAAGTTAACACATTAAGCATTCCGCCTGGGGAGTACGGTCGCAAGACTGAAACTCAAAGGAATTGACGGGGACCCGCACAAGCAGTGGAGTATGTGGTTTAATTCGAAGCAACGCGAAGAACCTTACCAGGTCTTGACATCCCCCTGATCGGTCTAGAGATAGACCTTTCCTTCGGGACAGGGGAGACAGGTGGTGCATGGTTGTCGTCAGCTCGTGTCGTGAGATGTTGGGTTAAGTCCCGCAACGAGCGCAACCCTTATGCTTAGTTGCCAGCAGGTCAAGCTGGGCACTCTAAGCAGACTGCCGGTGACAAACCGGAGGAAGGTGGGGATGACGTCAAATCATCATGCCCCTTATGACCTGGGCTACACACGTACTACAATGGCCGGTACAACGGGAAGCGAAAGAGCGATCTGGAGCGAATCCTAGAAAAGCCGGTCTCAGTTCGGATTGCAGGCTGCAACTCGCCTGCATGAAGTCGGAATTGCTAGTAATCGCGGATCAGCATGCCGCGGTGAATACGTTCCCGGGTCTTGTACACACCGCCCGTCACACCACGAGAGTTTACAACACCCGAAGTCGGTGGGGTAACCCGCAAGGGAGCCAGCCGCCGAAGGTGGGGTAGATGATTGGGGTGAAGTCGTAACAAGGTAGCCGTATCGGAAGGTGCGGCTGGATCACCTCCTTTCTATGGAGAATCGTTTCCTGCAACGGAAACATTCAAATATGAAGCGTAAGCTTCAAAAACGACTCACTCGTTGCTCAGTTTTGAGAGTTCAAACTCTCAAGTATCGTTTCCAGAATATACTTGTAGTCAAGTGATTCTGAATTTGATATGATCTTCTTCCGGGATTAAAACCGGATGAAATTGCACCTTGAAAACTGGATACCGAAACGAAATTGCGTTTTAGAATATTCCTTTACGCTGATCTTGTGTAAACAAGTGAAATAAAGGTAGCAGGTAAGGAAAGATATTTTGCCTTTGGTAAAAATCACTCTTTATCGAACATCGACATTTTCTTTCTATGAAAGAAAAGTCTAGGTTAAGCTACAAAGAGCACACGGAGGATGCCTAGGCGCCAGGAGCCGACGAAGGACGTGGCGAACAACGATAAAGCCTCGGGGAGCTGTAAGCAAGCTTTGATCCGGGGATGTCCGAATGGGGAAACCCGGCTGTCTTCATCGACAGTCACTTTCTGCTGAATACATAGGCAGAACAGAGGCATACCAGGGGAACTGAAACATCTAAGTACCCTGAGGAAGAGAAAACAATAGTGATTCCGTCAGTAGCGGCGAGCGAACGCGGATTAGCCCAAACCAAGGAGCTTGCTCCTTGGGGTTGTGGGACGTCTCACATGGAGTTACAAAGGAACCGGTTAGATGAAGAGGTCTGGAAAGGCCCGCCAGAGAAGGTAAAAGCCCTGTAATTCAAAACCTGTTCCCTCCGAGACGGATCCCGAGTAGTGCGGGGCACGTGAAACCCCGTATGAATCCGGCAGGACCATCTGCCAAGGCTAAATACTCCCTGGCGACCGATAGTGAAGCAGTACCGTGAGGGAAAGGTGAAAAGCACCCCGGAAGGGGAGTGAAATAGATCCTGAAACCGTGTGCTTACAAGAAGTCAGAGCCCGATCTATGGGTGATGGCGTGCCTTTTGTAGAATGAACCGGCGAGTTACGTTCCCGTGCAAGGTTAAGGTGAAGAGCTGAAGCCGCAGCGAAAGCGAGTCTGAATAGGGCGACTTAGTACGTGGACGTAGACCCGAAACCGGGTGATCTACCCCTGTCCAGGGTGAAGGTGCGGTAACACGCACTGGAGGCCCGAACCCACGCATGTTGAAAAATGCGGGGATGAGGTGGGGGTAGCGGAGAAATTCCAATCGAACCCGGAGATAGCTGGTTCTCCCCGAAATAGCTTTAGGGCTAGCCTCGGAATAAGAGTCGTGGAGGTAGAGCACTGATTGGGTGCGGGGCCCGCAAGGGTTACCAAGCTCAGTCAAACTCCGAATGCCATAGACTTAGTTCCGGGAGTCAGACAGTGAGTGCTAAGATCCATTGTCGAAAGGGAAACAGCCCAGACCATCAGCTAAGGTCCCCAAGTGTGTGTTAAGTGGGAAAGGATGTGGAGTTGCACAGACAACCAGGATGTTGGCTTAGAAGCAGCCACCATTGAAAGAGTGCGTAATAGCTCACTGGTCGAGTGACTCTGCGCCGAAAATGTAACGGGGCTAAACACGCCACCGAAGCTATGGCTTGATACTTAGGTATCAGGGGTAGGGGAGCGTTGAATGCGGGTTGAAGGTGTACCGTAAGGAGCGCTGGACTGCATTCAAGTGAGAATGCCGGTATGAGTAACGAAAAGATCTGTGAGAATCAGATCCGCCGAAAGCCTAAGGGTTCCTGAGGAAGGTTCGTCCGCTCAGGGTAAGTCGGGACCTAAGGCGAGGCCGATAGGCGTAGTCGAAGGACAACAGGTCGAAATTCCTGTACCACCGTAATCCGTTATGAGCAATGGGGTGACGCAGTAGGGTAGTGACGCGGACTGATGGATGTCCGTCTAAGCAGTGAGGCTGATGTGTAGGCAAATCCGCACATCGTAAGGCTGGGCTGTGATGGGGAGCGAAAATTGTAGTAGCGAAGGTCATGATCTCAGACTGCCAAGAAAAGCCTCTAGCCAGGAGAAGGTGCCCGTACCGCAAACCGACACAGGTAGGCGAGAAGAGAATTCTAAGGCGCGCGGAAGAACTCTCGTTAAGGAACTCGGCAAAATGACCCCGTAACTTCGGGAGAAGGGGTGCCTCGGTAGGGTGAATAGCCCGAGGGGGCCGCAGTGAAAAGGCCCAAGCGACTGTTTAGCAAAAACACAGGTCTGTGCGAAGCCGCAAGGCGAAGTATACGGGCTGACGCCTGCCCGGTGCTGGAAGGTTAAGGGGAGTGGTAAGTCCTTCGGGGCGAAGCTATGAACCGAAGCCCCAGTAAACGGCGGCCGTAACTATAACGGTCCTAAGGTAGCGAAATTCCTTGTCAGGTAAATTCTGACCCGCACGAATGGCGTAACGACTTGGGCGCTGTCTCAACGAGAGATCCGGTGAAATTTTAATACCTGTGAAGATGCAGGTTACCCGCGACAAGACGGAAAGACCCCATGGAGCTTTACTGCAGCTTGATATTGAATTTGGGTACGATCTGTACAGGATAGGTGGGAGCCTAAGAGACTTGAGCGCCAGCTTGAGAGGAGGCATCCTTGGGATACCACCCTGATCGTATCTAGGTTCTAACTTGGTACCGTGATCCGGTACGAGGACAGTGTCAGGTGGGCAGTTTGACTGGGGCGGTCGCCTCCTAAAGAGTAACGGAGGCGCCCCAAGGTTCCCTCAGAATGGTTGGAAATCATTCGAAGAGTGCAAAGGCAGAAGGGAGCTTGACTGCGAGACCTACAAGTCGAGCAGGGACGAAAGTCGGGCTTAGTGATCCGGTGGTACCGCATGGAAGGGCCATCGCTCAACGGATAAAAGCTACCCTGGGGATAACAGGCTTATCTCCCCCAAGAGTCCACATCGACGGGGAGGTTTGGCACCTCGATGTCGGCTCATCGCATCCTGGGGCTGAAGTAGGTCCCAAGGGTTGGGCTGTTCGCCCATTAAAGCGGTACGCGAGCTGGGTTCAGAACGTCGTGAGACAGTTCGGTCCCTATCTGTCGTGGGCGTAGGAAATTTGAGAGGAGCTGTCCTTAGTACGAGAGGACCGGGATGGACGTACCGCTGGTGTACCAGTTGTTCCGCCAGGAGCACCGCTGGGTAGCTATGTACGGAAGGGATAAGCGCTGAAAGCATCTAAGCGTGAAGCCCCCCTCAAGATGAGATTTCCCAGTATGTAAGACCCCTTGAAGACGACGAGGTAGATAGGTTGGGGGTGGAAGTGCAGTAATGCATGGAGCTGACCAATACTAATCGGTCGAGGGCTTATCCTAAGAATAGGACGCAATGGAGTTTCGGATTCAGTTTTCAGGGTGTAACACCTTGAAGGTATGTAGAAGATACATACGACAAGCGCATGGCTATTCATTCACACAATATGTGATGAACCGGATAACCATACGGTAGAATTTGCACAGCAAATTCATGTTTGGTGGCGATAGCGGAGGGGTTCCACACGTACCCATCCCGAACACGACCGTTAAGCCCTCCAGCGCCGATGGTACTTGGACCGCAGGGTCCTGGGAGAGTAGGACGTCGCCAAGCAGAAGTAAGAAGGACCATGATCTCCTTGAGATGTGGTCCTTTTTTTGGCACGTATATTTTAGAAATGTTCTTACAAAAAGAAGGTAACATTTTTGTTACGGAATGTTAGAGGAAACCCGGTATAATATAGGTACTGAATCCCATATACACGCGCTGCGTTCTTGCAGAATTATGCAAATTCTCGAATAGGGTTTGTATAGTGAATCAAGCTGGTAAGGAGGGAAGATCATGCGGCGGAATAAATGGCTTGCTCTTTTGGTGCTATTCAGTGTCGCTGTCGCGATTCTTACCGGGTGCGGGACAGAGGAGCCTTCTTGGACATCGTTTGAGGGGGCAGCGAATGAAAAAACGTTTCCGGTCCCTAAAGAAGCGAGTAAAACCGATCGGGCCAGCAGCAACTCGGATATGGACTATGTACGCTATGCTTTACCGGCTTTGAAGGAAAGTGATAGCTTGCCAGCCCCCTATCTGGAGGAAATTGCAGCCTGGGGCTGGACGGAAGAACCGAATCTATCGACCTTTAATCAGAAAGTATTCCTGAAAAATAAACATATGGTGCACTTATCTGTGCATGATGGTTCTTTTACTGTATTGGTCCCGAAAGATGGTAAAGCTGCTGCGAAAAGCAAAAGTGTGGACCTTAATTAATGATGTTACGGTTCCCCGCTGGATACAGGGGTTGCGGACATAGGGGGTTGGTTTAAGTATGTCACAGACGACCTCAAATGTAGCAGATAGATGCTGTGTATAATGAATAATAAAGCTGGATATCAGGAAGCACTCAAAACTGCTGTTAAGTAGATGGGGCTTCCTTTTTTATATTGGCCTATCAGATTGGCTCGGAGCTTAAGGGTAGGATAAAGAATAAGGGTTAGACAATCCAACGAGAGTATTAGAGGGTAGTGTCGGTGGATGAGGGACATAAAAAGGAACAACCTTATGTGGTTGCTCCTTTTTTTAATATGCGGTTCTAGTCATTGGGTATATGCCAGATCGGGTATAGGCTTCTATCTATACGGATAGAGAATAGCTAGTCTATTGTTGATAATACGAGGCATCTTCGTCGGTGAACTTCAACATGCCGTCTTTCCTTTCGCCTGTAAGACGGCTTAGGATGTATAGGCGCGGCGCAATAAGCCACAGATGCCAAAAGAGCAAGGATACAGTAAAGGCTGGCGGAGACCAGAGAATGAATACAGCGGACAAGCAGATGCCGATCCATAGCGTATGTATATGCACACGGCGAAAGAGGCCGTAGCCTATGTACTGGTCTGTCATATAGCCCAGCCAAGGCAGCTTGCGGTGAAATGCCCAGCGCTTGCGGAAGGCCGTTTTGCTTATGAACAGTACAGATCGGGAGATCACGAAGTGTACCCATAAGGTCAAGAAAAAAGCTAAAGCAAACAAAAACAGGCTGGTCCATGAAAAGGCAAGTAGCAGGAAAAGAAGCATAATAACAGGCAACGAGATGTGACTCCATATCAGCTGACGCGGAATACTGATTTTTTTAATGAGCTTGTAGTGATAGTAGGTAGCTTTGGTTCCGGTTTCCTCTGTCATGCAAACAGTCCTTTCATTAATCTACTGCATCACAAGTGGCTTCTCGACCGCCCCAGCCGGAAAAAGGGACAGTACTGCGCTTATGCCGCTTTGACAAGTACTAAATCGCTTGGGTTAGGCTATAGAATGATCGGCTTCTCATGTTAGCCAACCTCTTCTATAATTACAGGGAAAAGCTATTACGAATGAAGTATGCAACGGCTCCAAGAAAGGGTATCCATATGTAGGAGCTTTTCTTATTATATCGGCATAGACGGCTGTTTTTTAAACCTATGGGGTACAAACACCATAAGGGCTCACATGGAATATATATAGAGTATATTGTCAATCTGAGCTATGAAAAGGTTTAAAATAGTAGAAAGTGCCCCATACTAATAGTAAAAGATACAAGGGTGGGATGGATATGCATGATCAAGGCGGCCACCGCTGCATTATATGCGGACAACACAAGCATGAAGGCATCTTTATCGTTTCCGAGTTTATCTGTGATGCGTGTGAGGCTGAAATGGTGCGCACGGATGCGACAGACGCCAAATATCATTTTTTTATTGATCAACTAAAGCAAATTTGGGTACAGAAAAATGCATAATATCCTTTGTCAGCTAGTCTTTAAAGGGTTAGTATTCCAGGGCCTGTCGGTACGGGCTTTTTTTTCTGTGGGTAAAAGTAGGATTCCGCTTGATTTTACGATAAAATAGGGTAGATATAAAGCTTTGTTTCGGAAGGGTTGCAGAATGATGGGGAAAAAGGCTTCACACGCACCATTAATGGAAGCTTTATTACGTTACCGGGCTAAGGACAATGCTTCTTATCATGTGCCTGGTCACAAAAATGGACAAGTATATGAAAATGAAGATATGGCATCTCTCTTGAAAGAAGTAATGTCTATTGATGTGACCGAAATTACCGGACTGGACGATTTGCATCATCCAGAGGATGTGATCCGTGAGGGTCAGGAGCTGTCGGCGATGTGCTTTGGTGCAGAGGAAAGCTTTTGGCTGATTGGGGGAAGTACGGTTGGTAATTTGGCAATGATTTTGACCGTGTGTACGGAACCGGGGGATTTGCTGCTGGTACAGAGAAATGTACACAAGTCAGTTCTAAATGGTCTTATGCTGTCCGGTGCTGCTGCGGTGTTCTTGGAGCCGGAGATAGATACGACCAGCGGACTTGCGGTTGCTCCATCGGCGAGTTTGATACAGACCGCATTAGAAGCCTATCCTTCCGCCAAAGGGGTGCTGATTACGCTGCCTAACTACTACGGGATGGGACATGATCTGACAGCGACGGCTAAAGCCTGTCATGCGGCTCATGTGCCCTTGTTGGTGGATGAGGCGCATGGTGCCCATTACGGGCTGCATCCCCGATTGCCGGCTTCTGCTTTGTCCTGTGGGGCTGATGTGGTCGTCCAGTCAACACATAAGATGCTATCAGCCATGACTATGGGGGCCATGCTACACGTGCAGGGAGGACGGATTAACCGGGAGCTGCTTCGTCAGCGGTTGGCTATGGTGCAAAGCTCCAGCCCTTCATACCCGCTAATGGCTTCTCTGGATTTGGCAAGGCGGCATATTGCGGTTCATGGAGCGAATGCCTTTACGGAAGGTTTGGTGGCAGCAGATGCTTTTAGAAAAGGCCTGAAGCAGCTTCCACGCTTTCGACTCGTAGAGCCTATTCAGCTAGCACATCAGGAGAATGGGGCCCAAGAGGGCATTTCTGAGCGCTTGGAGAGGGATGAGAGAGAAGCGTACGGATATTCGACCCATGACCCTTTTAAAATGGTGCTATATGATACATTTGGTGTACTGGATGGGTTTGGCTTAAAGCGTGAGTTGGAAGCGTACGGCTGTATTCCGGAGATGAGTGACGAAAAACATGTTGTTTTATTGTTTACGCTAGGCTCGACGCTTAAAGATGCTAAGCACCTGTTGCAGGCTCTTGTGCATATAAATAATGATATACGGTTTAAGGAGACGGCTGGTGGGCCGGGTTCTATGCAGAAGGAGCAATGTGGACTGGATTTAGATTTTTCCACGTGGAACAATGATGGTACGATGGTTTATTCTAGTCCGGTGCAGTTTGGGCTTCAACCGGTTAAACCGGATCAGATGGAGGTAGTAGCTGTGGAGGACTCCGCTGGTAGGGTGGCTGCGGAAATGATTATCCCGTACCCTCCAGGTATTCCACTGTTATACGCAGGAGAAACAATCACGGAATCAATAGCTAAACGAATGAGACGTCTCCGTGAGCTGGGAGCCAAATGGCAAGGGGCAGCAGATGAAAGGTTGCTTACAATTCGGGTATTCCGTTTAAAATAAAGATTAGATGTTAGAGACTTAACCAACTAAGAAGACTGAATAAAAGAAGCATACGAGCCTGTAGGTGACTCTTATTTTTAGGCTGGAAAGCAGGGAATGGCATGAATCGCAAAGGAATTTTTATTACGCTGGAGGGGGGAGACGGCTCCGGTAAAACAACGATGATCCAACGACTGGCTAAGTTTATGGAGGAAGAAGGCTATCCAGTTATTACGACGAGAGAACCGGGTGGTATCGAAATTTCGGAAAAGATCCGCTCTATCATTTTGGACCCTGCCCATACAAGTATGGATGCCCGGACAGAGGCGCTTCTATATGCGGCAGCCCGGCGTCAGCATCTGGTGGAGAAGGTAAAGCCGGCTATTGAAAAGGGAGCTATCGTATTATGTGATCGTTTTGTGGATAGCAGCTTGGTCTATCAGGGATTTGCGAGAGGCATTGGAATTGAGGAAGTGGCTTTGATTAATCGTTTTGCGGTGGATGATTGGGAGCCTGATGCTACATTTTATCTGGATATCGAACCTGAGTTGGGATTGGCCAGAATTAATGCGTCCCGGGGAGAGGAAATGGATCGCCTCGATATGGAGAGTATATCCTTTCACTATAAGGTACGTGAGGCGTATCTGGAGCTGGCCCACAAATTTCCGGAGCGAATTACGATTGTGGATGCATCTCCCGCACCGGAGCAGGTAGAGCAAGTTTTGAAGGATTTGCTGAAAAAGCGGTTTATTCAAAACTTTAGCATGTAATTGTCGAAGGATATACGGTAAAATTGAGCTAGGGACTAGTTTGTTCCTAATATGGCTTGAAGGAGGAATACAGGATGAAGCTGATTATTGCGATTGTGCAGGATAAGGATAGTAACAGATTATCCAGCGGACTGGTGAAAGCTAATTTCCGTGCTACCAAGCTGGCGAGTACAGGCGGATTTTTGCGAGCAGGGAATACGACATTTATGATCGGTGTCGATGACAATCAGGTGGACTCGTTGATGAATGTCATTCGCAGCAGTTGCAAGGTACGTGAACAGCTGGTCACACCCGTTACCCCTATGAGCGGTACGACTGACTCCTATCTGCCTTTGCCTGTTGAAGTACAGGTGGGCGGAGCGACGGTGTTCGTGATGCCTGTAGACCGTTTTGAGCACTTCTGAATCTACACAATAGGACCTATTCTGCCGATATGATAGGGGAATTACCTGTTTCTTGCCCGTATCATGGGAATGAGGAACAGACCCACTATAACGGTAGCGCCAAGGCGCGGTCCCTGGAAGGCCGCTGAATTCCCTCAGTTCCATGTTGAACTGTTTATGAAGGGAATAAGCGGAAGTATTCGGGGGGAAAGCAGGTTTATATGAAAATAAATCCGGGCTATCGCCCTTTACAGAGTACGTTATCTACCAATGAAATGAATACGAAGCCGATCCAGTCCAAGAGCTTTTCCGATGTTATGCAGCAAAATGGGCAGCAGGCTTCGCAGGAGGAACTAAGCCGTCGCTTCAAGGAAATTCAGATGCAGGGAGACCGTCTGGTACGCTCGATGACGATTCGTGAGCTGAAGGCTTATAAAATGCTGGTTAAACGGTTTCTGGAGGATACGGTTCGGCGCGGCGTGTCGATGAAGGACACAAAGGGCTGGGATCGCCGGGGACGCAGCAAGCGGTATAAGCTGATTGATGAAGTGGATGAGCTGTTGCTCAAGATGGCAGATGATCTGCTCGAAACTGAGCAAGGCAAGATTGAGCTTTTGCAAGGAGTCGGTGAAATTAGAGGGCTGCTGATTAATCTCTCGTTTTAAATGTAGACTTCTGCCATAAACGAATACAAACGGGCTGTCGCCACGAAGGAATAATCTGCTTGCTGATGATGCTGGCAGATTATTTTTGACTATATTCAGTTAGGCAACGGTTGGAAATATGGAAAAATAGCAGCGAAGCTGCCCTGAAGGACAACTATTAGCTGATAGATAACAGTTGCTTTCAGGAGAGAAGGTGAGGAAATATGTCTTTCCAAAATATAATGGGGCAGGAGATAGCTAAAAAAATGCTGCAAAGCGCACTTCGGAATGAGGCGGTCAACCATGCCTATGTATTTAGCGGGCCGCCGGGAAGCGGGCAGATGAAGATGGCGCAGACCTTTGCCAAGGCATTATTTTGTGAACGAATGACGGATGATGCATGTGGCGAGTGTCTGTCCTGCCGTAAGGTAGAGCACGGCAATCACCCGGATCTGTTTATCGTAGAGCCGGATGGAGCTACGATCAAAATTGACCAGATTCGCGGGCTTCAGCGCATATTCTCTTATAAATCGGAAAGCACCAATCCGAAGGTATATATTATCCAGCAGGCGGATACCATGACAGTGCAAGCTGCAAACAGCCTGCTTAAATTTTTGGAGGAGCCTCAGGTGCCTGTGGTGGGCATACTCATTTCGGAAAATGGACAGGCATTGCTGCCCACGATCCAATCAAGGACGCAGCAGGTTCCTTTTCATGCTTTACAGCCTGAAGTAATGATGCAGGCCTTGATCGGGGAAGGCTATACGGCAGGACTTGTCCGGTCGGCGGTTCATATTGCCTCGGGACTGGAATCATGTAGAGAAATTCTCCAGCAGAATTGGTTTGCAGAAATTAGAAACGTAGTGTTACAATTAGTGAAGGAGTCCATGAGCCGGGGAAGCTCGTCCATTATTCTCGCTCAACAGAAGATTTTTAAAACTGGACTTTCTGAACACCTGGATATTCTGTTTCATCTGTTTCATTTGTGGTTCAAGGATATGCTTCATTTCCGTTACGGAAGGCACGAAAGCATTGTTTTCATAGATCATTTGGAGTCCGTCTCCAAATTGGCAATCACCCGCAGCACAGAACAATGGGTCTCTTATATGGATTTGGCCGCGAATTGCAGGAAGAAGCTCCGTTTTCACGTCAATGGTCAATTGTGCGTAGAGCAGCTTCTGATTGGGTTGTCCGATACAAGCGGTTCCATCACCGGCTAACAGAAAGGCGCGCTTGTTCCACTCTGCACAATCCGCGACGCCAGGTTCCCGGTTTGTGCGACAGTGAGACTTCAATTGCGGCCATTCGTACATGTCGGCTTCAAATGAGGTTTAGTGGCATACAAGGGGGTTAATTTTTGTATAGTGTAGTGGGTGTCCGTTTCAAGAAGGCGGGCAAGACTTATTATTTTGATCCACTGGACCTTCCGGTGGAGAAAGAAAACTGCGTTATTGTAGAAACCGCACGCGGTATTGAATATGGCAAGGTTGTGGTGGGCAAAAAAGAAGTAAATGATTCGGACGTTGTCCTGCCCTTAAAGAAGGTCATCCGTATTGCCGGAGATGATGATGCTCTTGTTGTAGAAGAGAATAAACTGGCGGCCAAGGATGCATTCGGTACGTGTTTAAATAAAATCAAAGACCATGGCCTTAAAATGAAGCTGGTAGATGTGGAATTTACATTTGACCGCAATAAGATCATTTTTTATTTTACGGCAGAGGGCCGTGTGGATTTTCGGGAGCTTGTAAAGGATTTAGCCAGTATTTTTCGTACACGGATTGAGCTGCGGCAGATCGGAGTACGGGATGAGGCTAAAATGCTGGGCGGGATCGGTCCTTGCGGACGTATCCTGTGTTGCTCTTCATGGCTGGGAGATTTTGAACCGGTGTCCATTAAGATGGCGAAGGATCAGAGCTTGTCGCTGAATCCGACGAAGATTTCCGGGTTGTGTGGAAGATTGATGTGCTGCCTCAAGTTCGAACATGATAACTACGAGAGTATGAAGGAAGAATTGCCGCAGGTTGGCAAGATGGTCGTCACCTCTCTCGGAGAAGGCAAAGTTGTAGGCGTAAATGCTGGCCATCGTACAGTGCATGTTCAACTGTTTGAGATTAGCAAGGTCAAGGAACTTCCAATGGACGATGTAGTCGTCAAGTAAACCATTAGGTTGCTTCGGGGTGGAAACTTGGATAAATTAAATGTTTTTGCGCGTATTCACGAAATGGAAACCCAAATGGGACAGTTGCATAGCGATCTGGGTGAATTGAAACTGGCAGTAAAAGAGCTGCTGGAGGAAAATCAACGACTAACGATTGAAAACGAACAGGTGCGCAAGATGCTCAAACGTGAAACCTCCAGAGAAGAAAAGACGGAAAAAAGGCCGAAACTTTCTCCTCCGATCGTCATTAAGGATGAAGAGGAAACGGGTGAGGTTGTGGGCGAAGGCCACGACAATCTGGCAAGGCTGTATCATGAAGGATTTCATATATGCAACGTGTATTACGGACATTTGCGAACGGAAGGCGATTGCCTTTTCTGTCTGTCATTTTTGAATAAATAAAAACAAGCCGTAGGAGCAAGGTGCCTACGGCTTTTTTGTAAGGAAGTATGGTTTCAGAACGATTTGGGGTAAAAGGATGGGAGACCGCTATGTACGAAAATGAACAGAAGTCTGAACGAATTGACGATCTATTGTCACATAATTTGCGTATTATCCAAAGTGATGAGGTGTTCAGCTTTTCCATGGATGCGGTTTTGCTGGCACGGTTTGCCGGTATTCCGCAGCGTGGAAGGATTTTGGATCTGTGTACAGGCAACGGGGTCGTCCCCCTGCTGCTAACGACACGAACTAAAGCGGCTATTGAAGGAATTGAGATTCAACCGCGTTTGGCTGATATGGCTAGACGCAGCGTCAGCCTAAATGGACTGGAGGCAGCGATTCAGATTCGGGAAGGGGATCTGCGTGAGCTGGTTCAAATCACGGGACATGGTGTGTATGATGCAATTACGGTAAATCCCCCCTATATGCCGCTAAACGGCAGTGATATCAAGCTAAACCCTCATCAGGCGATTGCGCGCCATGAGGTGCATTGTACACTGGAAGAGGTCATTCAGGCGTGTACACGGCTTGTCCGTAATGGTGGAAAAGTGTCGATGGTTCATCGTCCGCAGCGGCTGGGTGAGATTATAACACTGATGCGTGCCAACAGATTGGAGCCAAAACGGATTCGGTTTGTCCACCCACGAGCTCATATGGAGGCGAATATGGTGCTCATCGAGGCGCTATGTGATGGTAAGCCGGAGGTTCGTCTGTTGCCCCCGCTCATTGTATATCAGGAGAATGGGAATTATACTCAGGAAATAAGGGATATCTATGGAGAAGTAAGCAAGGGGGATTTATTGTGAAGGCAGCGGTGCAAAAAAGTTTTATAACCAGCGGAGAAGAACGGGGTAAGCTGTATCTCGTTGCGACACCGATTGGTAATCTGGATGATATGACCTTTAGGGCGATTAACACCTTAAAATCGTGCAGTATTATAGCGGCGGAGGACACGCGGCAGACGCGCAAACTACTCACACATTTTGACATTACGCCGGAAATGCTATTCAGCTATCATGAACATAATAAAGCTGCCAGTGGGCCTGAGCTGATACGTTATATAATAGAAGGAAAAAATTTAGCATTGGTTAGCGATGCAGGTCTGCCGGCCATTTCGGACCCGGGTTCGGATCTGGTCAAGCTGGCGCTGGAAGCGGGAATTAGCGTTATTCCTATTCCTGGGGCGAACGCAGCATTGTCAGCTTTAATTGGTTCCGGACTGGATACGGAAAGATTTACTTTTGCCGGATTCCCTCCGCGGGAGAAAAAGGATCTGGAGAAGCTGCTACAGTCATTTCAGGTATCTCACGGCACGATCCTGTTTTATGAATCGCCTCATCGTATTGCACGGACGTTGACGGTATTGAAGGAAACACTGGGGGAACGCAGAGTGGTGCTTGCACGTGAGTTGACCAAGCTGCATGAGGAATGGGTACGAGGAACGGCGGAGCAATGCCTTGCCAGGCTGGAGGAGCATCCACCGCTCGGCGAATATTGCCTGGTAGTTGAAGGGAAAAACGAAGCAGAAGAGGAAGAGGAGCGACAGGCATGGTGGCAGTCCTTATCTTTGGAGGCCCACGTTGCGCATTATGAGACAGAAGGGCTGACACGCAAGGACGCTATGAAGCGTACAGCTACCGACCGCTCCATTTCCAAAAGGGATGTATATAACGCTCTTTTATGAAAACTTCCCGAAACAAAAAAAGGGCCTTCCAGCGGTTGGGTTCAAACCGCGGAAGGCAACAAGGAGTATATATGAAAAAGGTTAGAATTAACAATCTCTTATAAGTCTATTATATACTAAAAATCTTAGTTTGTCACAGGTGTTGGAATTTCCGAGATGCAATCTTGGCAAACAATTTTCCCTTTGAAGTAAATTACGTTCTCGGCGTTGCCGCAGAAGATACAAGCAGGCTCGTATTTTTTGAGCATAATGCGTTCACCATCAACATAAATTTCCAAAGCGTCTTTTTCGCCAATACCCAATGTGCGGCGCAATTCGATTGGAATAACAACACGTCCGAGCTCGTCAACTTTTCTTACAATACCAGTGGATTTCATCATAATAAATCAGGCTCCTCTCGCCGTTTAAAATAATATAAGTGTCATGATTCGACAAATTTTTCTCTTTTCTGATATTTACTATACCAACGATTCCCAAAACAGTCAACCTTAAAATTGTGCTAACAGATTAATTATGCAAAAGTATTTAGAATAAAAAGCATGATGCATGTGTATTACCTTATTTTATTGATGATTTAAGTCATTTGTCGATTTGGAAATGCCGAAAATCTATAATTCGACATATTACGACAAACAATGTCGAATGAAGGGAATCGTTTAGGATTTTATTGTATCTTAATCCATTATTCAGAATATTAAAGGAGTTGATATCTTGCACCAGCCACTCAGTGAAGAAAAAGTTTTTAAGGACCCGGTACATAACTATATCCATGTTCAGGATACAGTGATATGGCGTTTAATCAATACTCCAGAGTTCCAACGCTTGCGTCGTATTCGGCAGTTGGGTACATCTTATCTTACGTTTCATGGAGCGGAGCATAGTCGATTTTCGCATTCGCTAGGTGTGTACGAAATTACACGGCGTATTATTTCCCAATTTGAACGCGATGAATTTTCCGATTGGCCGAAGGAAGAAAGTTTAGTCGCGCTGTGTGCAGCTTTGTTGCACGATGTGGGGCATGGCCCGTTTTCCCATTCTATAGAAGAAGCCTTTCATATGAACCACGAGGATTGGACATGCCGGATTGTATTGGGGAATACGGAAATTAACGCTGTGCTGCGGCAAGTCGATGAGGAGCTTCCTGCGAAGGTGGCTGCGGTAATTGCCAAAACGTACGACAAGCCGATTGTCGTAAACCTGGTCACAAGCCCACTGGATGCGGACCGTATGGATTATTTGCTGCGGGATGCGCACTCAACAGGCGTCAATTATGGCACCATAGATCTGGATCGTATTTTACGGCTACTGCGTCCTCATAATGGAAGAATTGTTGTGAAGGAGTCAGGCATGCATGCTGTAGAGGATTATCTGATGTCGCGCTATCAGATGTATTGGCAAATTTATTTTCACCCTGTAACGCGCAGCTCGGAAATTTTATTACGTAAAATCTTCAAGCGGGCGAAGGAGCTATTTAGAAACGGATATGAGTTTAGTTTTCTGCTGGAGCCATTGCCAGACCTCTTTCGGGGAGAGCTTACGGTGGAACAATATTTGATGCTCGATGAGTCTTTGATTCAGACAGTGTTCAGTCAGTGGAAACGGGAAAAGGACGAGATTTTAAGTGATTTGAGTACCCGTTTTATGGATCGCAAGCTGTATAAATATGTAGAGATCGAAAATATGGATACAGATACCATTGACAACATTAGGACAGCGCTGGAGCTGGTTGGTTTGCACCCGGAATATGATCTGGAAATTGATTTTCCGACGGATCTTCCTTATGATGTGTTTCGGCAGGGTGGCTCGACGGACAACCAGATTTTACTGCTGGGACGTAAAGGAGAAGTGAGAGAAATTTCCGAAGTGTCGGAAATTGTACGCTCCATTAGCGGCATTCATCGGGGTAAATATCACATGTACTATCCCCAAAACAAATTGGATGGGGTAAAGGACAAGCTTCCTGCCGAAATAATGAATTATTTTGTCAAACAATAGACAATTATATGCCAAATAAAGTAATAAAGGAGACGAAAAACTTTGAATTTATTCGACACTCACACTCATTTGGATGCGCCGCAATTTGACGAAGACCGCGAAGAAGTTATAGCACGCGCTGTCGAATCGGGAGTGACCCGAATGATTAATATCGGATTTAACCGTGAGACCATTCCGTCTACCATGAAATTGGCCGAAACGTATGATTTTATTTATGCGGCAATTGGATGGCATCCACAGGATGCGATCACGATGCAGGAAGGCGATCTGGAATGGATTGCATCGTTATGCAGTCATAAGAAAGTCGTGGCGATCGGGGAGATTGGTCTGGATTATTATTGGGACACATCACCGAAGGATGTACAGCATCGGGTGTTACGCAACCAGATTGGACTGGCTCGTGAGCTGAACATGCCTATTGTCATCCATAACCGGGATGCGCATGAAGATATTGTTAAGATTTTGCGTGAAGAAAAAGCGAGTGAGGTAGGAGGAGTGATGCACTCCTTTTCCGGGAGCTGGGAGACGGCTAAAATGGTGCTGGATATGGGCTTTCACCTCTCCTTTGGCGGGCCGATAACGTTCAAAAATGCCAAGCAGCCAAAGGAGGTACTGGCACAGGTACCGCTGGACCGTCTGCTCATTGAAACGGACGCTCCCTACCTGACGCCCCATCCGTTCCGCGGGAAGCGAAATGAGTCCGCACATGTGGGACTGGTCGCAGAGGCGGCTGCCCAAATCAAGGGAATAGCGGTGGAGGAATTAGTGTCAATAACGACCCAAAATGCCTTGGAACGATTTGACATTAAGTAAAAAAGTGAAGAAATCAATCAAAATAATGAGATAGACGAAGCTAATCATGAATTTGTTGCAGGAAACTCGAGAATATTACAATATTTTAACCGAATATTTTAGAAAATGTACTTGAAACCTGCTTTACAACATGCATAGAAACAGGATATCATCTTTTCAGTGAATTGTTGTTTGAATGTAAACACCAACAGCTCATTTCATGAACCAGTCTCGCTGAGTCCCTTTTACAGGGAACGGGGGAACCGATATGGCTTACAGTACGTCCGGTGTATGGGCAAGAAGGGAACGTCTCTTCCGCCAGCCGGCTCGACCTAGATTCTTTTCCCGGATGGGATTGAACAGGTGGAGGGGCCGTATTTCGATTTCTTTCTGGGTCTTCGGGGTGAATGTGAAGGCGACCGCCATGAGCGGTTGACCCAAGCTAGGGCGTCTCTCTACGTCCGAACCCGACAGCTAACCCCGTAAGCGTAACAAGAGAGAAGCCATCTCGTGCATGATTTTTCCGCATATTCGCACATGTCGGAAGCCACGAAAGAGCTCTCTAGTCTCTTTCTCTGGCTTTTTTTGTTGTGAATAAAAGAAAATCTGTCATCATACTGTGATTAAACAGGGGAGGACAGCATGCCGCGAAGACGGGTACATGGTGCAGGACAGCCGCAGTACGGGCTTGTCTTGTAGAAAATCTGTTATAGTCACGTCAATCTCAACTATGTCTTACTCCAGACGGCGGGCTATGTAAGGAGGACGGAGGAAATGGGCATTTTCCAAAAAGAGGAGACCCATGAGTCACGCTCATCCAGCATGTCTTACGTATTGCGTTGGAAGCAAGAAAATGTGCGCCAGGCTGCCTTGGTTGCTATTTTTCTAATCGCACTAACGATTATGATTTCAATTCTGGTGTACACTCAATCTAAAAAACAGGTCTTTTTTGTCATCGACGGTAAGGCATCTGCGGTAGAAACCCGGGAATCCAAGCTCCAAGATTTGCTCAAAGAGCATTCGATTTCACTTCAGCCGCATGATACGGTTTCGATGCCGCTGAACGGAGCAGTTCAGGATGGGGATCGCGTAGTTATCAAACGTGCCAATCAGGTCAAAGTATCTTCAGCCAATGAAACGAAGAAGCTGTACACAACAGAAAATACAGTAGAGGGTGCCATTCGCACCTCGGGCTATAAATTATCGTCAAATGATAAAGTTTACCCTGCTCTGGATGCCTCTGTTTCGTCTAACATGGATATAAAAATCGTCCGTGTGAAGAAACAGCAGGTCGAACAGAAGCAACAGGTGCCTTATCAGGTCATCAAAACGGCCGATCCGAGTCTCTATAAAGGCGATAATCGGGTCATCCAAAGCGGTAAAACGGGTGTTGTGGTCCAGCATGTTCAAAAGGTATACCATGACGGAAAATTGGTATCCAAGCAACTGGTAAACAAGGAAGTCGCGCAAAATCGTGTGGATAAGGTGATTGCGGTAGGAACGAAGAAAAAACCGGTCGTTCTGGCTGCTTCCGTCGGTCCCGAAGATGCCGTTAAGGCAACACGGGTTAGTTCGGGCAATGCTGTCCGTAAATCAGGTGTGAATTTCAAATACAGTAAAGTATTACAAAACGTCTCCATGACGGCGTATTCCTCACAGGAGTCAGGTATCGGTACACGTACCGCATCCGGCACGCGTGTCACGGAAGGGCGCACCATTGCTGTCGATCCAAGTGTGATTCCAATCGGCTGGTGGGTGTATATTGAAGGGGTGGGCTTCCGCCGTGCGGAGGATACCGGTGGCGCGATTAAAGGCCACAAAATCGATGTGTATTATGAGAGTTTGAGTCAAGCCAATCAGTTTGGTCGGAAGCACGGAAAAACCGTATATGTGATTGGACCCGTGAAGCCTGAAATTAACTAAAAACGTGTTGTATATGTTTGGGTCAATGCGATACTATTAACATCATAGTTATGCCATGCTAAGAAGAGGATATCCTCTTCTTATTTTGTTTTCAAAAGCAGGGAAAGATGAATATAGCTTACTGTGTAGTAGTGGAGGGAAACGCAAATGATCAAGGAAGTGATCGTGGTAGAGGGTCGGGATGATACGGTGGCTATTCGTCGTGCTGTCGAGGCGGATACGATAGAAACGGGCGGCTCCGCCATCAATAAAATGACGCTGCGCAAAATTGCGTTGGCACAGGAGCGGCGGGGTGTCATTATTTTGACCGATCCCGATCATGCAGGGGAGCGCATCCGCAAAATTATCGCCTCCAAGGTGCCCGGTTGCAAGCAGGCCTTTATACCGGAGGCGGAAGCGACGCGCAAAGGGGATATTGGCGTAGAGAATGCCTCGCCTGAAGCGATCAGACACGCTCTCGCACGGGTGCATACGACGGTGGAAGGGGCTGATCCTCTAATCGATTGGGCGGATCTGATTGACGCCGGACTTATCACCCACCCAAATGCTGCTGCACGGCGTATGGCTTTGGGTAATGTGCTGGGTATTGGTTACTGTAACGGTAAGCAGCTACATAAACGGCTCGCTGTGTTCCAGATCAGCCGTGAGGAATTTGCCGGTGCGCTGGCACAAATTGAAAGTGAAGGATTGTGATATCCGTATGACAGGGATTCAAGATATAGCAACACCGCGGCGCACGAAGGAGATTATTCAGCGGCACGGGTTTTCGTTCAAAAAGAGTTTGGGACAAAATTTTCTGATTGATCAAAATATTCTGAACAAGATCGTGAATGCTGCGGGATTGGACGATACGAAGGGTGCACTTGAGATCGGTCCGGGGATTGGCGCTTTGACCGAGAAGCTGGCGCAATCAGCCAAGGTAGTTACTGCTGTCGAGATTGACCAGCGGCTCTTACCTATTCTCGAAGAGGTACTGGCCCCTTATGAGCATGTGAAGGTACGCCACGGAGATGTGCTGAAGCTGGATTTGCGCGAGGTATTCGCTTCCGATTTTGCCGGGGTCAGTAAAGTGAGCGTCGTCGCTAATCTGCCGTACTACGTCACTACACCGATCCTGATGAGGCTGTTGGAGGACAAGCTCCCTCTGGAGAATATCGTCGTCATGATCCAAAAGGAAGTGGCTGAGCGTATGGCTGCGTCTCCTGGGACGAAGGATTACGGCAGTTTGAGTATTGCAGTGCAATATTACAGCGAACCTGAACTGGTCTGCATCGTACCGAATACAGTGTTTATTCCTCAGCCGAATGTAGAATCGGCGGTCATCCGTCTGCGTGTGCGGGAAGTGCCTCCGGTAGAGGTGGTGGACGAGCAGCATTTCTTCGAAGTCGTTCATGCTTCCTTTGCTCAACGTCGCAAGACCATTTCGAATAACCTGAAAAGCCGCTTCTTTACCAAAGAGAACAGGGACACGCTGGAGCCGCTGTTGCTTCAGGCAGGCATAGAGCCTTCCCGTCGGGGCGAGACGCTGAGTATCGAGGAATTTGCGCGTCTGAGCGCGGTACTGCTGAAGGCCGGGATTTCCTAACCTGACGCACAAGCGACCGCTTAGCAGCAGTCAGAGGGCGTCTGGCTGCGCTTTGCACGGTTGTGGCTTGCTTGCATAAGCTCCAGAGCATGAATAAGGAACCAAACTGTGCATTCACCCATACGATATGGGAGGGGTGATACAGTGTGATGATTTTAGGAGACTTGGTCGTTCGAAAATCGTACGGCGGAGATGTCACGTTTCGCGTTGAGGACATCCAGCGGGATAAAGTGATCATTAAAGGGACGGAATTTCGGCTGCTTGCCGATTCCCCCGTGAACGATCTGGTCAAGGTGCCTGCTGACCAGATTAGCGGGAAGACACGGCAAGCCCATATTAAGGCGGATGAGTCTCTCCATCTGTTGCAGCAGGCACGGCAGAAGCAAGCTGCCCGCAGTCAGGCGGCTTTGATCGGGGAGTGGAGTGATCCGGTGGAGTCGACGTATTTTGAAATGCCCGGCAAGGTACTTCATCTGGATGGGGATGCCGGCTATTTGAGAAAATGTCTCAGCCTATATGAGCAACTCCGCGTTCCTGCGGAGGGGCATCATGTACATGAATCAGCAATGGCCGACACGTTGTATCGGCTGCTTCCCCGTATTCGCCCGGATATCGTAGTCATTACCGGACACGACGGGGTATTGAAGCATCCGCAGCCGTATGATTTATATAGCCTGAAAAGCTATAAAAATTCGCAAAATTTTGTGGCGGCGATCCAGGTAGCGAGACAATATGAGCGTCATCTGGATTCACTGACGATTGTGGCGGGAGCATGTCAGTCCCATTTTGAAGCGCTGCTGCGTGCTGGAGCGAACTTTGCCAGTTCGCCAGGGCGCATTCTGATTCACGCGCTGGACCCGGTATATGTGGCTGCCAAGGCAGCCTTTACGTCGATTCGTGATACAGTCAACATGGGTGACTTGTTTCATCAGACGATCAGCGGCAGCCGTGGCGTGGGCGGTATTGAAACGCGGGGAAGCTATCGCATCGGTCTGCCCAAGCTCGAAAATTTGTCGACTCTTAAAGTAACGCCTTCTGCAATCTAGGGTGTGAACCTGTTGAATAGGATTTCCGTGGATAAAAAGCCTCTGGTTACAGGGGCTTTTTGGCATTTTTATACGCATATTCCTGTTCGCAAAAAATTAAATTGACAAATTATTTTTCGTGTTGATATAATATTTAGCTTGATTTGACATTGTCTCTAAAATTCGTTATAATGGACAAGGAAAGAGGTGGTCGTTAGGCAATGGCTAAAAATACGCTGTTGGAAATCAAACGCAGTCTCGACGCACATGTAGGGCAAAAAATTTTGCTGCGGGCTAACGGCGGACGCCGTAAGACCGTCGAACGAACTGGTGTCTTGGAAGAAACGTACCCTTCTGTTTTTATCGTCAAGCTGGATCAGGAGCAACAAACGTTCAAACGTGTCTCCTACAGCTATGCTGACATTCTTACTGAGTCGGTGGAAGTTACTGTATATGATCCCGACTCCCATACAAGTGTCGAATATTTTGAGACACCTTAATTGATTTTATGTAATCTATACCGGCTTTGCAGGTTTAACGGCGGCTTCGTCATTTCAAATGACGAGGCCGTTTTGTATTTATAGGGCAGGATGAAGCGTCGCGTCTCTGCGCATACTAAGGCGGGAATGATCTTCCTTATTCCACTGCCGAAGGAGGCGTATGCATGAGTCGAAGAAGACGAAGTGTCATGTCGGAAGAGCTTAAGTATGAGCTGGCTAAGGATCTTGGATTTTACGATACGGTCAAGGAAGAGGGCTGGGGAGGCATTAAAGCCAAGGATGCGGGCAATATGGTTAAGCGGGCCATTCAGCTTGCAGAGCAGGCAGCTTCCCGCAAATCGTAGCCATCGTTAGTGCTTCGATAGTAACTGATGAAAAAGCGGGGATATCTGGTTCATACCGGTGATCTCCGCTTTTTTGAACCTCATGACTTGACAGGCTGAGTCTGATATAATATGTTAAGCTGTCTTGAGGGAAAAGTTGAAGGTGGGTGAACGCCTTGAAAATATACGAAAAAGCACCGGCGAAAATCAATTTAATGCTTGATGTATTACGTAAGCGGGATGATGGGTATCACGAGGTCGAAATGATTATGACCATGGTCGATCTGTCTGATCGTTTGACGATGTCTGAGCTACCGCGTGATACGATTATTATTTCAAGCCAAGCCGGGTACATACCGCTAGATGAGAAAAATTTGGCTTTTCAGGCCGCGCGCCTAATTAAGGAACGTTATGATGTCTCTACGGGCGTGCATATCCATTTGGACAAGCATATTCCGGTAGCCGCAGGGTTGGCAGGCGGAAGCAGTGATGCCGCGGCAGCGCTGCGTGGGCTAAACAAGCTGTGGAAGCTTGGCATCTCGGATGCTGAATTAAGAGTACTGGGCGCAGAGCTTGGCTCTGACGTGCCCTTCTGTATTACAGGCGGTACAGCTTTAGCGAGCGGGCGCGGGGAATTGCTTAAGCCACTTCCGAATCCACCCCAATGCTGGGTGATTCTCGCGAAGCCGCCGATTAATGTATCGACGGCTGAAGTGTACGGACGCGTCAAAGCGGATCAGATCATGCATCATCCGTCTGCCCGGCAGATGGAGCAAGCGATCCGTAACGCTTCCTTTACCGATGTATGTAATGCGCTCGGGAATGTACTGGAGGATGTCACACTCAAGCTGTATCCGGAGGTGGAGCATCTTAAAAACTCCATGATCCGACTGGGAGCGGATGGGGTGCTGATGTCAGGCAGTGGTCCTACGGTGTTCGGGCTGGTGTCGAAGGAAGCCAAAGTACCGCGTATCTTTAACGGACTCAGAGGATTTTGCAAGGATGTATACGCAGTACGACTTTTGACCTGATTTTGGTTATTTATTTCTAATTTTAGTGGTATTTGTTGTACAAATACGTACAAAGATGATATATTTACTATTAAATATTCGGATTTTACTATACCATTTACATTCCGCCAGCAGCCGGGCCAGTCCGCCGGTGCTTTTACTGTACGAAGCGGGCGGCAGGAGAAGAATAGATCGCGAGGAATTGTTGTGAAAAAACTTAAAAGAAGCTCACGATTGGTGGAAATGACACAATTTTTGCTGTCACGGCCGCACACGCTGGTGCCTCTTACGCATTTTGCGGATCGTTATGGGGCGGCTAAATCGTCTATAAGCGAAGACCTGGCCATTATCAAGGAAGTATTTGAGGATGAAGGTATTGGTGAGCTTCTGACGTTGGCGGGAGCGGCAGGAGGCGTCAAGCTGATCCCAAGACTGTCCAAGCAGCATGCGCTCACATTTGCGAATGACCTGTGTGCCCAGTTGGAGCAGCCGGATCGCATCTTACCCGGAGGGTATTTGTATCTGTCGGATCTGCTGGGCCAACCGGCGATGATGAATGAGGCGGGTAAAATATTCGCTACTGCATTTGCCAACAGACAGATCGATGTGGTTATGACGGTGGAAACCAAAGGCATTCCGCTTGCATATGCAACTGGAGCACAGCTAAACTTGCCAGTTGTCCTCGTACGGCGTGACCATCAGGTGACGGAGGGCTCGGCAGTGAGTATTAATTACGTCTCAGGATCACAAAAGAGCCTGCATACGATGTCATTGTCCAGACGTGCGATGCGCGAGAAATCACGTGTACTCATCGTGGATGATTTTATGAAGGCAGGCGGTACGATTCAGGGCATGGTCGACTTGCTGGCTGAATTTGATGCTGAGGTAGCCGGAGTAGGTGTGCTGGTAGAATCGGGCGAGGTGGAGAATGGAGAGCGCTTGCTGCACGATTATATTTCACTGGCGAATCTGACCGCGGTCGATTCTCGAAGTAAGCAAATTACAGTCAAGCTGGGGAATTATTTTGATGAATCTACAGGTCAGTAAAATGTCACAATTCATCAAAAGATACCTAAATATGTCGAAAAGAAATCTTTTCAAAAAAATTACCTGAATTTAGGATACGATTTGTCCAAAAAAAGAAGGAATTCGAAATGCTGTGTGGAATGTATACACCAAGTCCTATTTGGAAAAAGGTGGTGAAACACACATGCAGATTACGGATGTTAGACTCCGCCGAGTTAACTCAGAAGGAAGAATGAAGGCGATTGCATCCATTACGATTGATAACGAGTTTGTTGTTCATGACATTCGGGTTATCGACGGTAATAACGGGATGTTCGTGGCTATGCCTAGCAAACGCACTCCGGACGGAGAGTTTCGCGATATCGCTCATCCGATATCTTCAGGAACCCGGGAGAAGATCCAGGTTGCTGTACTGACTGAGTACGAACGCGCGGCGGTGGATGAAGAAGTAGCTATTGAAGAAGGCGCTTAATTCGCCTAAAGCAAGATTGGGGTACAAAAGAAAAAGAGGGCCACAAACTGTGGCTCTCTTTTCTTTTTGTCTGGAATGAGATATATTCTTTAATGAGTTAACAGTCAGTTTTAAGGCAACTTGGAGCCATCCGGGCTGCCGAAGCGACTTTTTCATAAGACAGGGATCAAGCAGCAATGCGTCCCGGGAATGAATGTCCAGCACAAGCTGGCCTGAAAAAATAGCCATTAACTAAAGGTTCGCCGTTATTTTTCAGGAGGATTGTGAAAAGTTAAGCAAAAATCTGATCTGGAAATTAACGTTTTAGCCAAAGGGAAATTGTTATTTTCAGGATAGGAGGTTGGACTTGTTGGAAAGGTTGGCAGTCATTCTTGCCGCAGGGCAGGGGAAACGTATGAAATCCAAATTATATAAAGTTCTGCATCCGGTATGCGGGAAACCGATGGTTGGTCATGTACTCGACACGGTTCGTGAAATCGGAGTGTCCCGCAGTGTGGTGATCGTGGGTCACGGTGCGGAAGCGGTACAGTCTTATTTGGGACCGTCGGCAGAATATGCGCTTCAGGCAGAGCAGTTGGGAACGGGGCATGCTGTCAAGCAGGCCAAAGACTTGCTCGGTCAGGAGAAAGGTACGACCATCGTCATCTGTGGCGACACCCCCTTGATTACAGCGGAAACGCTGGAGGGCTTGGTGCAGCTACATGAGAGTCGGGGAGCTGCCGCAACGATTCTGACCGCTGAGCTGGACGACCCTAAGGGATACGGCCGGGTTATCCGTGATGCTGCGGGAGCAGTGCTCAAGATTGTGGAGCAGAAGGATTGCTCACCTGAGGAAGATGCTGTTCGGGAAATCAACACGGGAACGTATTGCTTTGATAATGCCAAGCTGTTCGCAGCGTTGGACAAAGTAACCAACACCAATGCACAGCAGGAATACTACCTGACAGATGTCATTGGTATTTTGCATGGCGAAGGCGAGAAGGTTGAGGCATATTTAACAGATGATGTGTCGGAATCCATCGGTGTCAACGACAGAGTCGCTTTATCAGTGGCTGAGGGATACATGCGAGAACGCATTGTGCGTAAGCATATGCTGAACGGTGTGACCATCATTGATCCATCCTCTACCTACATCGAGAGTGAGGTTGTCATTGGTTCCGATACAATGCTGTACCCGAACACGTGGCTGCGAGGTCAAACGCAAATCGGCGAAGATTGTGTGATTGGTCCGCAGACTGAAATTCAGGATACTCTGATTCACTCGGGCGCAACGGTGAAACATTCGGTGTTGAACGAAGCTGAAGTGGGCAGCAGCACATCTGTGGGTCCATTTGCCTACCTGCGTCCGGGTGCGAAGCTGGGCGAGCATGTGAAGATTGGTGATTTTGTTGAGGTGAAAAATGCGACTATTGGTGATCATTCCAAGGTGTCTCATTTGAGCTATGTCGGTGATGCCAAGGTGGGTAAAAACGTTAATATCGGTTGCGGGGCAATAACGGTTAATTATGATGGATATAATAAATCTATTACAGAAATTGAAGATGATGCCTTTATTGGCAGCAATGTGAACCTGATCGCCCCGATTAAGGTCGGAAAAGGTGCTTATGTCGTAGCAGGCTCCACCGTAACACATGCTGTCCCTGATAACGATCTGGCCATTGCCAGACCGCGTCAAGAGAACAAAGCCGGATATGCGGATAAAATCCGCGCGCGTGCCAAAGCGAAGAAGAAAAGATCGGAATAACCTTAATCAGCAAGCTGTTGGATCTGTAATGAATGAATCAGCACGGAGGGTTTCTATAAATGACTTATTGCGATTCCAAACTCAAAATATTTACTTGTAACTCCAATCCGAAGTTGGCCCACCAGATTGCGGACTACATCGGAATTCCAATGGGGGAATCCCATACCACATCGTTTAGTGACGGTGAAATCCAAATCAAGCTGTCTGAAAGTGTGCGCGGTTGCCACGTATACATTGTGCAGTCGACTTGTCTGCCAGTTAACGACAACTTGATGGAGTTACTGGTTATGGTCGATGCACTCAAGCGGGCTTCCGCCAAAAGCATTAATGTCGTTATGCCATATTACGGCTATGCCCGTCAGGATCGGAAAGCACGTTCACGTGATCCGATCACGGCGAAGCTTGTCGCTAACCTGATTGAAAAAGCGGGTGCTCACCGTGTAATCAGTATGGATTTGCATGCGATGCAAATTCAGGGATTCTTTGATATTCCGGTGGATCACATGTTCGGCGCGCCAATTCTGGCCCAGTATTTCCGTTCGAAGCAGATTGAAAATCCGGTTGTCGTTTCCCCTGACCACGGCGGTGTTGTGCGTGCGCGGAAGTTAGCGGATTTCCTGAATGCCCCGCTGGCTATTATCGACAAACGTCGTCCTGAGCCGAACGTTAGTGAAGTGATGAACATCATCGGGAATATTGAGGGTAAAACCGCTATTCTGATTGATGACATTATTGATACGGCGGGAACCATCGTGCTGGGCGCGAATGCGCTCAAGGAAGGCGGGGTAACGGACGTGTATGCGTGCTGTACGCATGCCGTGCTCTCCGGGCCTGCTATGGAAAGACTGGAGAATTCACCGTTAAAAGAGGTGGTCGTGACGGATACCATTCCGATCGTTCACCCCAATCCGACAAGCAAGCTGAAGGTATTATCTGTGGCCCCATTAATGGGAGAAGCCATTATCCGTGTGCATGAGGAATTGTCAATCAGCAAACTGTTTGAAATCGAATAAGCGCTGGCTCATTAAAAAAGGGGTTGCCTCTTCCAACTGGAAAAGGTAACCCCTATCAGCATGTCAGGCTAAAAGCCCGGTCTGGATATAAATGTGAAGCGCTGACGATTGTATAGCGTGTCCTCCATTTCGACAAAATGCTCGTTAAAACGCGCAATGATGCCAATCTGGATATGTACATTCCCGTCATAGACTTGGACAGGAACCGAATGTTTTAAATGATATAGAAAATGGCTGTCATATAAGAGGATATCACCCTGATTGAGCATACCAGCACGCACCTTCCTGTTCAGTATAACTATTTTACCAAAAAATCAAGACTTCGAAAGAGGGTGTCGCGGTTTATGAAGTGGATTGTTGGATTGGGCAATCCCGGTCCCCAATACGAAAAAACGAGACATAATGTTGGATTTATGGCGCTGGATGCTCTGGCCGCCCGTCATAACATCCAGATTAACCAAAGCAAATGCAAGGCGTTGATTGGAGAAGGACATATTGGTGGAGTAAAAACCGTGCTGATCAAGCCGATGACCTATATGAATCTCTCGGGCGAGTCTCTGCGTGCTTATATGGACTATTACAAGGCGGATATGGATGATTTGGTCGTGGTATACGATGATCTGGATACAGAGGTTGGCAAAATAAGACTCCGGTATCAAGGTAGCGCAGGCGGTCATAACGGAATCAAGTCGATTATCCAGCATACGGGCACACAATCCTTTAATCGGGTTCGTATGGGTATTTCCCGCCCTGAGCCTGGATACGCCATTGTGGACTACGTTCTGGGAACCTTTCCTAAGAAGGAGAAGGAAATGCTGGCTGGAATGATTGAGGACACGTGTGATGCTTTGGAATACAGCTTGGACCATCCTTTTGAACGTACCATGGCTGAATTCAATAAGTAAGGTCTGGAACAGGCAGGATGGGCTTAAATGGAAGTTTGTTGGGCATACTGAAAGGTATAGAAAACTTTCAGGAGGCATATACATTACATGATTGTGAATTATGTATGCAGACATTGTCGAACTTTCTTGGGACGGATTGATTCCGCTGCAATAACCGAAGAAAGGTTGGGCTTCCATTCCTTGACCCCTGCCGAACGTAGAGATATAATAGCGTATAATTCGGGCGGTGAAGTGACCGTCAAAGTCATTTGCGAGCATTGCAACCAGGCGCTGGAAAATAATCCGGAGCTAAGCCTGCTCGTAAATCCGCTCCAATAACAGGTATTCAACTGGTCTCATGTACCAGCTTGAGAGGTGAAGCGGCAATCCCGCTTACGGAGCCTTGGCAGCATTGCTGAGGCTTCTTTTTCGGTTTGCTGCTTTCTCCAGAGTAAGCGTGTAATACTTGTTGCTATTCAGTTACATGCCGTTATTGTGAATAAATTTACATGCAACTATTTATAAGCATAAAGGGGTGCCTTTTTTGTTACAAGCACTTATTCAGGCTTTTACCAAGGATGCTGATTATGCATCCATTGCAGCAGGTATATCATCAGGCATGAAGGAACAGCTCATATCTGGTTTGTCAGGCTCTTCCCGACAGGTACTGATGGCCGCGCTCGCCGAAGATACCGGACGACCGATCATGGTCATGACGCACAACATGTTTGCCGCTCAGAAAATAGCAGATGATTTGCAGGAAGCGCTTCCTCCTGAACGGGTTTTGTTGTACCCCTCGAATGAGCTGGTGGCTGCTGAAGCCGCCATATCCAGCCCGGAGACGCTATCCCAACGAATTGAGGTATTGATACGATGCGCCCAGGGTTTTCGTGGGATTGTTGTCGTGCCGTTTTCTGGTGTCCGGCGTTTGCTGCCGCTCCCAGAGACGTGGCGTGAAGCCCGAATCGAGCTGAGAGAAGGCGAAACGATTCAACTGGAGCCGTTTTTGCTGCATATGGTCGAGATGGGCTACCAGCGGGTGGAGCGTGTAGAATCACGTGGAGAGATGAGTGTCCGTGGCGGGATTATCGATTTTTATCCGATGACAACCCGTTGGGGCTACCGCGTGGAGCTGTTTGATGACGAGATTGACTCCATCCGTATGTTCGACCCGCAAGATCAGCGTTCGGTGGAAAAGGTTCAGGAAGTTATCGTAACGCCGTGTAAGGAAGTCATCGCGGATAGCGCTCGTATGGATCAGGCGGCAGATGCCGCTGCGATTCTGTTGGAGGAGCAGCTGGGCAAAATGACAGACCGTCAGGCCAAGCTGCATCTGAAAGAGGAGATTCACCGCGAAATTGAGCTGCTGCGGGAGCATGTGTATTTTGACGAAATCTATAAATATATCTCGCTGTTGTATCCCGAACGCAAAACCTTGGCAGATTACATGCCGGAAGACACCATTCTGATCATTGACGAGCCGGCGCGGATGCTGGAAACAGCCAAGCAGCTTGAACGGGATGAGTCCGAGTGGAATTTGCATTTGCTTCAAAACGGTAAAACGTTACCGCAGCTAGAGCTGTCGGATAACGCGGATAATCTGCTGTATAACCGGAGGTTCCAGACGTTGTTCCTGTCGATCTTTCTCCGTCAGGTTCCGCATACGCAGCCGCAAAATATTTTAAATTTCATCTGCCGGGGCATGCAGGATTTCCACGGTCAAATGAATGTGCTCAAGGCGGAAATGGATCGCTGGCGCAAGGCGGGCACACAGGTTATGATGCTGGCGAGTGGAGACGAGCGGCTGGATCGTATGCGCCGGGTGCTTCAGGATTACGGTATTGATGAGCCAACGATGGCTATCGGCAATTTGCAAAGCGGTTTTGAGATGCCATCTATTCATTTGGCAGTGATTACCGAGGGCGAAATGTTCTCGCAAAAGCAGCGCAAAGCACGCAAGCAGGGCCGCCATGTGGACAACGC
This sequence comes from Paenibacillus sp. 1-8, assembly GCF_056316205.1. Taxonomy (NCBI): domain Bacteria; kingdom Bacillati; phylum Bacillota; class Bacilli; order Caryophanales; family Paenibacillaceae; genus Paenibacillus; species Paenibacillus sp. 1-8. The sequence goes on from NZ_CM149995.1 coordinate 43,334, forward strand.
AGAACGGATTAAGAGCTATAGCGAGCTAAAGGTGGGCGACTATGTCGTACACCAGAATCACGGGATCGGGAAGTACATGGGGATCGGTACGCTGGAGGTTGGCGGTATCCATAAGGATTACATGCACATTCTCTATGCGGGCGGCGATAAGCTGTCTGTACCGATTGAGCAGATTGACCTAATTCAGAAGTATGTCGGCTCAGAGGACAAGGAACCTAAGATTTACAAGCTGGGCGGAAATGAATGGATACGGGTGAAGAGCAAGGTTCGCAGCTCGGTTCAGGACATTGCTGATGATTTGATCAAGCTGTACGCAGAACGGCAGTCAGCGCCGGGTTTTGCTTTTGAAAAGGATTCACCGGAACAACAGGAATTTGAGGATATGTTCCCATATGAAGAGACCCGTGACCAGGTTCGGGCGATTGAAGAGATCAAGAAGGACATGGAGCAGAGCCGTCCGATGGATCGTTTGCTGTGTGGTGATGTGGGCTACGGCAAGACAGAGGTTGCCATCCGCGCTGCGTTTAAGTCGGCTATTGAGGGCAAGCAGGTGGCCGTGTTAGTACCGACGACGATTTTGGCACAGCAGCATTATGAGACGTTCCGTGAGCGCTTTTCCGGGTATCCGTTCAACATTCAGGTGTTGAGCCGTTTCCGTTCGCGCAAGGAGCAGAATGAGACGATTAAAGGGGTTCGTCAGGGGACGGTCGATATTGTCATTGGCACCCATCGCTTGCTGTCGCAGGATCTGGTATTTAAGGATTTGGGGATGCTCATTGTCGATGAGGAGCAGCGGTTTGGCGTGACGCACAAGGAAAAGCTGAAAAAGCTGAAAACGAATGTGGACGTGCTGACGTTAACGGCTACGCCTATCCCGCGTACGCTACATATGTCTATGCTTGGGGTTCGCGATTTGTCGGTCATTGAGACACCGCCGGAGAACCGTTTTCCGGTGCAGACCTATGTTGTCGAGCACAGCCAGACGTTGGTACGTGAGGCGATTGAACGCGAGATGGCACGTGGAGGACAGGTGTACTACCTGTATAATCGCGTACAGGGCATTCAGGAAATGGCTGCCGAGATCAATGCCCTCGTGCCAGATGCCAAAGTGGGCGTGGGCCACGGTCAGATGTCCGAATCCGAGCTGGAGAAGACCATTTTGGACTTCCTGGATGGCGAATACGATGTACTGGTCAGCACCAGCATTATTGAGACGGGGGTCGATATTCCGAATGTGAATACACTCATCGTGCACGATGCCGATAAAATGGGGTTGTCCCAGCTTTATCAGCTGCGTGGGCGTGTAGGCCGTTCCAACCGGATTGCCTATGCTTATTTTACGTACCAGCGGGATAAGGTGCTGACGGAAGTGGCAGAGAAGCGCCTTCAGTCGATCAAGGAGTTTACGGAGCTGGGCTCCGGATTCAAGATCGCGATGCGCGATTTGTCGATTCGCGGAGCGGGGAATTTGCTCGGTGCAGAGCAGCACGGATTCATTGCATCCGTCGGTTTTGACCTTTACTCGCAAATGCTGGCTGAGGAAATTAATAAACGTAAGGTTAGCGTACTTGGAGAAGAGGATCTGTCGAATCGAAATTGGAGTACGTCCATTGATTTGGGCGTGGATGCTTACCTGCCAGGAGATTATATTTACGACAGTATTCAGAAGATTGAGATTTATAAAAAGGTTGCGGCAGTCAGCACGTTTGACGAGGCTATGGAGCTGGAGGATGAGCTGGTAGACCGCTTTGGCGACTTGCCGGAGGCTGTGCTTCATTTGCTGGCTGTGGCCCGTCTCAAGGTGTACGGACGCATGTATGGCATTGAGTCCATTGTCCAGCGGGATGACAACATCGTGTTGAAATTCCACGAAGGGCGCCAGCAGGCGGTACAGACCGCCAAACTTGCGGAGATTGGCAATCGCTTTGAAAGACGTGTACAATTTGAACAGGGCACTCCTATGAGCGCACGCATCAAGGGCAAAGGTCTGGATGATCCACAGATACTAGAGCTGCTGGAGCAATTTTTGAGTGCACTAAAAGATGCATTCACATTGAAGGAGGAACTGCAAAATGTCACAACCAAATAAAAGAAAACCTTGGAGAATGCTATCGGTGGCCATTGCTGCGGTGCTGGCTATATCGGTGCTGGCGGCATGTACGAAGCAAGCCGAGGAGAGTAAGGTCAAGGACGAGCCGAAGGACAACAGCAAGGTTGTTGTAACCTATAAGGGCGGGACTATTACGGAAAATGAGTTTAACCAGGAAATCAGTATGATGAAATTCCTCTATCCGGAATATGGAGCGATGCTTGCTTCGGATCAGGTGCGGGAGCAAATTGCCAAGCAGGAAGTGGTGTACAAGCTTCTGGCCGACAAAGCGGACGATAAGGCCAAGGAACAGGGTGCCAAAGAAGGGACCGAACAACTGGAGCAGTATAAAAAGTCAGTCGGAGATGCTAAATTCAAGACGTTTTTAAGTGATCAAAAGCTGACTGAGCAGGGCGTGAAGGATTACTTTACGCGTGTGATGACGGTGATCAACAGTGAGACGAACAAAGTGACGGACGATCAGATGAAACAGGAATTTGAGAAAAACAAAGATCAATTCACGACAGCAACCGTGCGTCATGTACTGATTAATTTTGAAGATCCAAAAACGAAGAAACAACGCAAGAAAGAAGATGCTCTCAAGCTGGCCAAAGAAGTGAAGGCCAAGCTGGATGGTGGGGCTGATTTTGCGACGATTGCCAAGAAATACTCAGAAGATCCGGGTTCGGCTTCCAATGGCGGTTTGTATGAGAATGCATCCGTAGCCCAATGGGTGCCTGCTTTCAAAGAAGCAGCCGAGAAGCAGCCGATCAATAAAATCGGTGATCCGGTGGAAACGGAATACGGATATCACGTCATCAAGGTGGAATCCCGCAATGAGCCTACGTTTGAAAAATTGAAGGACAACGAAAAGGCTGCTCTGAAAAACAAGCTGGCTGGTGAAAGTATTCAAAACTTTACCGAAAAAGATTTGGCGAAGCTTGATTTGAAAATCAACCTGCCGAAAGTACCTGCTACGCAAGAGAAAAGTGGCACCCCATCGGGCAACGGCAGCACAACTGCGCCTGGAGGCACAACAAGTGGCACCAGTGATACCAAAGCAGGAACAACCAAGGACGGAGCTACAACCGAAGGTAAATAACTGAACATGCATAAGGAATTGGGAACAGATGAATACTATGGTCAGATATCACCATAAACACCATGACCGTGACGTTCTTCGTGACCGCTTCCGGGGGAGCGGAAGCGTCTTTCGATACCGTCAGTAGTTGACTAAATTCTTCTTGAGAAAGTGGGGCAACATGTGAAATGAAAGCTACTGGTATAGTTCGCCGTATTGATGATCTGGGGCGGGTAGTTATTCCTAAGGAAATTCGCCGCACCTTGAGAATTCGTGAAGGAGATCCGCTTGAAATTTTTGTGGATCGTGACGGAGAAGTCATTTTGAAAAAGTATTCACCTATCGGTGAACTTGGTGATTTCGCCAAAGAATACGCTGAGTCCCTGTTTGAAAGCACAGGACATATTACGATGATCACCGACCGCGACACCATTATTACGGTGGCCGGAGGCTCCAAAAAAGAGTTTCTGGACAAGCCGGTCGGCAGCGTTATCGAAGGCAGCATGGATAATCGCAAAACGGTACTGGAAACAGCCAGCGGCTCCTATGAGCTGACCCGAGACCACGAAGAAACACTTTCGTCCTTTGTGGCGGCTCCCATTGTTTCGGGTGGTGATCCTATTGGTTCCGTTGTGTTGCTGAACAAGGACGAAAACGTGAAGATGGCCGAAATGGAGATCAAAATGGCTGAAACAGCCGCTGGTTTCCTCGGCAAACAAATGGAACAGTAATCCTCCGTTCCGACCCTGTAAGACATACTGAATGGCGAAAGCCATCTGTCGTCTTGCAGGGTTTTTTTCTTTCCAGAGAAAGAGACGGTATAATAGGACTCGTGAAAGATGCATATTTTAGGTAGGAGTGGGGAACGGACGATGCAGGAAAATCGCGCCGCTTCGCGGCTGCTACGGGGTGCTGTCATTTTGACGCTGGCGGCGGTAGCGAGCAAGCTGATCGGCACATTGCAAAAAATCCCGCTGCAAAATATCGGCGGTGACGGCGTGTTCGGTATTTATAATACGGTTTATCCTTTCTATACGCTGTTGATTACCATTGCTGCTGCTGGATTTCCGGCAGCGATATCAAAATTTGTAGCAGAATATGAGGCGGTGGGAAACCGGGCCGCAGGGCAACGTGTAGCCCGGTTGTCCTCCCTTGTATTGGGCATGTTTGGTGTGATTCTGGGTGTGCTGATGTATACGTGCGCACCGCTGATCGGTCAGTGGATCGACAATGCTCATGTCATTCCCTCGGTGAGGGCGGCGGCCTTTGCCTTTTTGTTCGTGCCGGTTATGGCAGGGCTAAGGGGATATTTTCAGGGCTTGCAAAATATGATCCCGACCGCTGTTTCCCAAGTGACGGAACAGACGGTACGGGTGGGTGTGATGATCATGCTGTTGCTGCTCATGCTGTCGCAAGGAGCCGGACCCGATATGATTGCTGCCGTGGCTGTTTTTGGTTCTGCGGCGGGCGGGGCGGCGGGTCTGGTCGTCATGTTGCTGTTCTGGCGTAACCACAGGAAGAAGCTCAGAAGGCAAGAGAGGCCGTCCGAGCAGGTTGTGCACCCTGCTGGGAAGACAGAGCAGATGGGCATACAGGAGACTGCGTCTGGACGTTCTGGCGTTATAGAGAAAACGCCAGACGATTTGGTGAGTGGCAGTCGTGCTGTCGTATCAGGTGTGCTAGAGAGTGCAGCCGGAACAGTGCAGGAACGGGCTGAAGAAGCCCACCGGACAGAGAGTTACGGTACTTTGCTAAAGGCATTGCTTCGTTATGCCCTGCCCGTTTGCTTGGGAGCGCTAGCCGTTCCGCTGATTAGTTTGGTGGACACGTTTACGGTGCCTCGCTTGTTAAAGCAGGAGGGCTTGGACGATACAGGGGTTATGGTGGCCTTCGGTGTTTATAACCGAGGTCTGCCGCTTGTACAACTGGTGATGATGTTTGCCACCACGCTGTCGGCATTGTTCATTCCGTCGCTGGCGGAAGCCAGGGTAACGGGCGGCACGGAGCTGGCACGCCGCCAGTGTGAGCAATCGCTGCGTTGGTTCTGGCTGTTGGGACTAGCCGCCGCGACAGGCTTAATTGTGCTGGCGGTGCCCGTTAATGTGATGCTGTACGCGGACGACACCGGCAGCGGAGTCATGCGCTGGATGGCGCTAACCGCTGTAGGCGGCACGCTCAGCATCATCTCGGCGGCGCTACTGCAAGGGCTGGGGGCAGTTCGCGCCCCAGCCTTGGCGATGCTCGCCGCAGCCGTAGCCAAGGCACTGCTGAACTGGCTGCTCGTGCCGCAGCTGGGCACGGCTGGCGCAGCCATCGCGGGAGCCGCCGCCTACCTACTGGCGGCGGCGATCAACATCGCGCTGCTCGCCCGTTTGGCGGGGCTGCACTGGAGCTGGTCCGCCAGCGTGCTCAAGCCGGCGGCACTGCTTGCCGCCTTGGCCTGCACAGCCGCGGCAGCAATGTGGGGCACCAGCGCAGCGCTGGGTGCCTTGGGATGGGCCGCCGGAGGCCGTGCCACGGCGGCGGCGGAAAGCCTGCTGGGCGTAGCCGCAGGCGCCGCGGTGTTCGTGATCGGCCTCGCACGCTTGAGGCTGATCACGGAGGCCGAGCTTGCGGCGGTGCCCAAGCTCGGACGACCGCTGGCAGCCGTGCTGCGCAGACTGCGCGTGCTGGCGTAGCCTTGTGGCTATGCCGCTTGCGGTTGCGCGGCGGGGGTAGCGGTGACAGCCATTTTATGAGCCTGCATATACTTTGTGGTATAGTAGTGCCAAAGCAAAGGAAGCGGAAGCAGGCTACGCACCGTGCATGATGGAGCGTTTGCCGTGTATCTGCGGAACGGAGGATTGGACATGAGCGCAACATTAACAGTCGTGGGATTAGGCTCGGGAGACCCGGATCAGCTTACGATAGGGATATTGAACAAAATGCGGGGCGCTTCGGCGCTGTATCTGCGAACGAAGGAGCACCCGGCAGTTAAGGTGCTGGATGAGTTTGGAGTGGCCTTCGAGTCGTTTGACACCGTGTATGAGACAAAGGAATCTTTTCCAGAGGTATACGAGGAAATTACCAGTCAGTTGATAGCAGCAGCCGCTAAAGCAGTGGATGGAAGCGAAATCGTTTATGCGGTTCCGGGTCACCCGATGGTAGCGGAAGCGGCGGTGCAATTGCTCAAAGAGCGTTGCCCTGCGCAGGACATTAAACTGAACATCCTTGGCGGCGAAAGTTTTCTGGATGAAGCTTTTGTGCGTCTTGGTTTTGACCCGATTGAAGGCTTCCAGTTGTTGGACGCAGGTACGCTGGATGCGAGCTGGCTTCAACCTCAGTTGCACACGCTGATCGGACAGGTATATGATACGTTTACGGCTTCAGATGTGAAGCTGTGTTTAATGGAGCGCTATCCTGATGACTATGAGGTCTACGTAGGTCATGCACTTGGCGTGGAGGGCGAGGAAGCGGTGCATAAAGTGCCACTGTACGAGCTGGATCGGGTGGAGGGCTACGGAAACCTGTCTCTGGTGTACATACCGCGTAGTGAGGATGAGGCGCTGAAACGGCGTTCTTTTGACCGTCTGCATGAGATTGTTGATATTTTACGCAGTCCGGAAGGTTGTCCATGGGACCGGGAACAGACGCATCAGTCGATCCGCAAAAATCTGATCGAGGAAACCTATGAAGTCATCGAAACGATAGATGAGGACGATCCTGAGCACATGAAGGAAGAGCTGGGCGATCTGCTGCTGCAAATTTTGCTGCATGCCCAGATGGAAGAGGAAGTTGGAACCTTCAATGTGTATGATGTGATTCAAGGGCTGAATGACAAGCTCATTTTCCGCCATCCACATGTGTTTGGAGACAATCAGGCGAAGGATGCGGAAGAGGCGCTGGAAAATTGGGAACAAATGAAAGCTGAGGAAAAGCGGATTAAAGGCACAGCCTCCGCACAGCCTTCTGTACTGGATGGTGTCCCGCGTGATTTGCCTGCGCTCATGAAGTCGTACAAGCTCCAGAAAAAGGCGGCGAAAGTAGGCTTTAACTGGGATGGCATTGAAGGCGTATTCGACAAACTGGACGAAGAAGTGGCTGAGCTGAAGGAAGCGGTCCGCGAGGGACATTCCGTGGAGGCGCAGTTGCTGGAGTTGGGCGACGTGCTATTCGTTGCTGTGAACGCGGCCCGTTTTATGGGAGTTGATCCGGAAGAGGCGCTGTCTGCCACCAACCGCAAGTTTATCGACCGATTCCAGTATATTGAGAAAAGATTACGCGAGCAGGGACGACGTCCCGAGGATAGTAGCGTGGATGAGATGGAGACGTACTGGCAGGAAGCAAAAAAACTCTTGGCAGATCTTAGGCCGTAAAGGCGGCAAATCCCCTTGTGAGGCGTGTCGGTTTGAGAAGACTTGCCAATGGGGAGGCTTTTGTAGTAGGATGTTGGCTTAACTGGGGTCGAATTAAAAAACGACTGCCATTGCAGGATTTTTAAGGCCAAGCCAGAATAACTTGTATTTATTCTGAAAATAACTGTTTTCTACGGACAACCGTATTCCAGTTGTGTTCAGAGCGGCTTCGGCCGCAGTTGACCTCACGTCCGCCCCGTTTCATGGACATGCAGCGTGATGATTATTTTTTGATATTTGGGAGGCTTTTAACTTATGAACAAGACAGATCTGATCAACAATATTTCCAGCAAAAGCGGTTTGAGCAAACGTGACGTTGAAGCTGTATTGAATGGCGTTCTTGGTGAAATTACAGATGCACTCGCCAGCGGTGACAAAGTGCAACTGATCGGCTTTGGTACTTTCGAAACGCGCAAGCGTTCCAGCCGGACAGGCCGCAATCCACAAACCGGTAACACGATTGAAATTCCAGAATCGACCGTTCCTGCATTTAAAGCCGGTAATAAGCTTAAAGAAGCCGTTAACTAATGCGTCTTGATAAATTCTTGAAAGTCTCGCGGCTGATTAAGCGGCGTACGGTAGCCAAGGACGTCTCCGAACAGGGGAGAGTCGTGGTGAACGGACGCGAAGCCAAGCCGAGCAGTGCGGTCAAGGTGGGCGATGAAATCACCGTCCAGTTTGGCCAGAAGCTGGTGACTGTGCGAGTGGAACGGCTCGCCGACACTACACGCAAGGACGAGGCTGCAAGTATGTACACCTTAGTGAAGGAAGAGCCCATTGCCAGAGACAATGGTTTGAACTGGTAACTGAAATCTGACTTTCTAATATGCAGTACATTAAAGCATCCCTTCATATTTTCATGAAGGGATGCTTTTTCTTATGCAGTTTCTTATTCGCGCAGTTCTAAATCCTGTTGTCCCCTTCATAAGCTAAGAACAGAAGGAGGGGTACATGCCATGATTGAACAAGGGAAGCCCAAGCACCATGACCTGCACATGCAAAGCCGAAAGCAGCTCGACATTTCAGGCGTCAGCAATGTGGAGAGCTTCGATAGTGAAGAGTTCCTGCTTCAGACCGAGCTGGGTCATCTCACCATTCACGGACAGCATTTACATATCAAAAACCTCAGTCTGGAAGAGGGGCTGCTGTCCATTGAAGGTCTGATTACTTCCCTCGTCTACCTGGAGCCCGGGGCCCCGGCCAAAAACGGAAAAAGCCTATTCGGCAAGCTCTTCAAATGAACCCTCACACACAATGGCTGACGTTGACGTGGATGCTGCTATCGGGCATAGCCATGGGAGTGGTGTTCGACAGCTACCGGGTGCTGTCCATCCGCTTTCATTTTGCCCGTTGGAGCATTCATATGTTGGACGTGCTGTATTGGGTGGCCTCGGCCCTGTTTATTTTCCGTGTGCTGTACGCGAGTAATCGCGGCGAGCTGCGGTTTTATGTCTTTTTAGGACTACTTTTGGGGGTTTGGCTCTATTTTTGGGCCTTTAGTGTTACAACCCAACGTTTTGTGGTAATGTTATTAAAGATAGTCCGCAGACTGACGTTGATCGTGAACAGCATACTGCGCATCCTGATTATTCATCCGGTGTTGGCGCTGTATCGGCTGGTACGCAAGCTGGTCGGATGGACATGGGCACTTATTGTGTTCTTGGGAAGGATGCTGATATACATCCTGATGCCGGTTTGGAAGCCGCTCGTTTGGCTGATCGGTCCGCTTAAAGCGCGCTGGAGGACTCCAGAATTGCTTGTGAAGCTCGGCATCAGACTGAAAAACACAGCAAAAAGATGGTTTGGAAGGAGGTAGTATCATGCGTAATTCGTCTGTAGATCGCCATTCATCTCCTACGTCAAAGTCCAACGCGGGCGGGCGCAGGCGAATCATGATTTGGTTGCTATCGCTTGCCGCCTTTGGTAGTTGGGCTATTTTTACCTTTTTTTCTCAAGGTATGATTATGGCCGATCGAAGTGAACAGCTCACCCAGAAGGAAAAACAGAAGCAAGCTGCTACACAAACGGAACAACAGCTCCAAACTGAAGTGAATCGTCTCAAGGACCCCGAGTATATCGGAGAAATTGCCAGAAGCAAGTACGGTCTTTACAAACCGGAAGAGACGCCAATCATTGGAGAGCAGAAATAGACGCGTCATCGGGCCAATGCTTAGTTGACCTTGGTTCCGCCATTTTGTATAATCAAATCACCACAGCGGGATTTTTTTGCAAAAAAATCGGTTGTATATTTTAAGGGAGGATCATTTTATTCTATGGCAATTGAAGTGGGCACCAAGTTAGAGGGCAAAGTGACAGGCATCACGCATTTTGGAGCATTTGTGGATTTGTCTGGAGGTGTCACGGGTCTCGTTCACATCTCGGAAATCGCCGATAACTACGTTAAGGATGTTAACGATCACCTGAAGATTAATGATGTCGTGACGGTGAAAGTCATTAATGTTGACAAAGACGGCAAAATCGGACTTTCCATTAAGCAAACGATTGACAAGCCAGCAAGTGAAGCCCGTCCGCCAAGAGCTCCAAGACCGGAGCGCACAGGAGGACCAGGCGGAGGCGACCGTTTCGGCGGTGGAGGTTCAGGTCCAAGTCAAGGACGCGGCGGCGGAGGTGGCGGAGGCGGCGGTTTCAACCGCGATCGTGGAGGCCGTTCGTTCAAGCCTGCACCGGGTAAACCTTCATTTGAGGATAAAATGTCACGCTTCCTGAAAGATAGTGAGGAACGCATTTCGTCGCTGAAAAAGAACACCGAAGGTAAACGCGGAGGACGCGGCGCGAAGCGTGTTTAATTCACTTTGACAACCGTATCAACCATACACGGAAAACCGTACAGTCGAAAGACTGCTACGGTTTTTTTGCGTTCTGCCGACAATAGCTGAAATGGGTGAAGGGCTATGGGAGCGTGGGAGATCCATCTGGAGGTAATCTTGCATGCGTTTTATGATATTCATGATTCGTTGAAGAAAAAGCAGAGCCATTAAGCTAAAAAGTGGACGTTTTTTTTGTCGTGTGGACATAATCGTCCGACAAACTCCAACGGTTTTCCGTCTATCTTCTGGGCTAATCGCTAGTCTCGGCGAAAGTGTGGGCGACAGGAAGAGGCCTTGTAAGGAGAGGGCACTTGTAATTACCATACGCTTCCAAGCGGACGTAGCTTGGCATTGGGGCGGATGCTCTGTGCTTTCGCGCAGAACGTTTTTTTGTCGGAAATTTCTTGGAATAAGACGTGAGGTTCTGACAAACTTTCTCAATCGTTCCGGTTAAGATGGGAACATCAAATTGATGAATGGGGTGCCTGACGCATGATGGAGAAATGGAACGTGGTACATTTTCCAGGGTTGAAATCCAGAAAGTCCAAATCTAAAGAACGTACGGAAGGTTGGTCTTCCAGACTCAAGAAGCGGCTGGATTCACATAAAGCAGTGCAATGGGTAACGGCGCAAAGATGGATGCTGCTATTGTCTGCTATGGGATTTTTACTGGGACGCGCCACCATTTTGGACGAGCTTTCTCCTTTTGCCCTCGCTTATTTTGCAGTCATCATGTTCCTACGGCGTGATCTGATGCTGCCTGTGGCTGTATCGGTCGTGTTGGGCAGTCTGCTTGCCCCTTATCCATCGTTGTTTATGATTGGCGGCGAGCTGCTTGTATTCTATCTCCTGTATCGGGGGCTACGAGCTTTTGATCGGCTGGAATTATCTTATGCCCCGCTTATGGTTTTCCTGTCTGTATTTATGGTCAATTTATTTTACGCCGTGATGGCCCCGTCCTTCACATGGTATGACCTTATCATCGTGGGAACGGATGCGGTTCTCAGCTTTATGCTGACACTCGTTTTTACGCAGGCCATTCCATTGTTTACGTATCGCAAAAAGACAAGCCAGCTCAAAAATGAGGAAATTTTGTGTCTGATTATTTTACTGGCCTCTGTGATGACGGGAGCGGTAGGATGGACCATTCACTCACTGTCTGTCGATCATGTGCTATCTCGCTATTTGGTCTTGGTGTTCGCCTTGGTTGGGGGCGCTTCGCTAGGTGCTTCGGTCGGTGTGATTACCGGTTTAATTTTAAGCTTGGCCAATATGTCTGCGATTGTGCAGATGAGTTTGCTCGCATTTGCCGGTTTGCTGGCAGGGATGCTGCGTGAAGGGCGAAAAGGCGCAGTGGCGCTAGGATTGCTGCTAGGTTCCTCGATTCTGACGATCTATTTGGACGGGACCGGGGATGTGCTGACATCAACCTGGGAGAGCTGCGCGGCGATTCTATTATTCTTAATGACCCCAAAAAGCTTCTTTAAAGCGGTTTCTACCTATGTTCCTGGTACGCAGGACCACGCCAAATCCCAGCATGAGTATGCCAAAAGGGTCCGCGATCTCACTGCCGAGCGGGTGACGAAATTTTCCCGCGTATTCAGTCAGCTATCCCGCAGCTTTCACCAGATATCTGCGAGTGAGAGCGCGAAGTCGGATGGCGAAATTGAGCATTTTATGAACGCTGTGGCGGAGGGAACGTGTGCCTCCTGCTTTAAGTGCGAGCAGTGCTGGGACGGAAAGTTTATGCAAACTCATCAGTATATGACGGAAATGATGAGTGCGATTGAGGAGAACCCGGATTTGGAGCCGGAGCAGATGCCGCCGCAGTGGAGCAAGGCGTGCGCCAAGACGGGCGCGGTGCTGCAAGTGATGAAGCAACAGTATAGCCTCTACCAGCATAATATGCAGTGGAAACGCCAAGTATACGACAGTCGTCAGCTTGTTGCTGACCAGCTATCTGGCGTGTCACAGATTATGGAGGATTTGGCGCGGGAAATTCAGCGTGAAGGGCAAACCATGCATCGGCAGGAGGAACAAATACGAGAGGCACTTGATCGGCTGGGCTTGTCCATACAATCCATTGAAATTATTAATCTGGATGCAGGCCAAGTAGAAATTGAGATTGTCCATGCTTATACAAGGGGATTTGACGAATGCCGGAAAATCATTGCTCCACTGCTGTCCGACATATTGGACGAGCATATTGCAGTGATGCGCGAAACGGCGGCAGATCGCCGCCAGGGATTGGCTACGGTCATGTTTGGTTCCGCCAAAACGTATGAAATTGCCACGGGAGTAGCAAGCGCTGCCAAAGGAGGGGATTTCTTCTCGGGAGACAGCTACAGCATGATGGAGCTGGGGAACGGAACCTTTGCGGTCTCTTTGAGCGATGGTATGGGCAACGGAGAGCGGGCGCAGCAAGAGAGCAGTGCGGCGCTTAATATTTTGGAGGAATTACTGCAATCCGGCATGGATGAGAAACTGGCGATCAAGTCGGTCAACTCCGTCCTGATGCTGAGATCACCCGAGGAGATGTATGCTACGGTCGATATGGCGCTGATTGATCAGTATACGGCCCGGACGACATTCATGAAGATTGGGTCAACGCCGAGCTTTATTAAAAGAGGGGAGGAGGTCATCCCCGTATCTGCCAGTAATTTGCCGATTGGCATTATACAGGATATTGAAATTGATCTGGTGTCGCTTCAATTACAGCCAGGTGATATTTTGATCATGATCACAGATGGCATATACGACTCGCCGGGTTATGCGGTAAACAAGGAAATATGGATGAAGCGCATGATTCAGGAAATTGAAAGCGATGACCCGCAGCAGTTGGCCGACTGTCTATTGGAACGAGTTATTCGCTACCAGCAAAATCAAATCTATGATGACATGACGGTAGTTGTTAGCAAAATAGATCATTTCCGCCCAGAATGGGCCACGCTTCATGTACCGGGTATAAGCTGGATGGAGCGCCCGCGTACGGTTAGCTGAATAGACATTGCCCGGGAAATTCCGCTTGCTTTTTAAAAATCCGCGTTCTTCGTTTGAATCGTTCGAGATTCGGCAAAGATAGAATCTATCGGAATAGATTACGAGGAAGCGGGAGGTCAAAAAGCTATGAAGCAAATTTTGATCATTACAGACGGATGCTCTAATGTGGGTGTCAGTCCGGTCATGGCGGCGGCTCAGGCTTTACAGGAAGGCATTACGGTGAACGTAGCCGGGGTCATAGATTACGGGACGATTGGTGAGCTTGGAAGTACAGAGATTCAGGAAATCGCTAAAGCGGGGGGAGGTTTCAGCCAAATCGTAGGCACGAAGCAGTTGGCACAGACCATGCAGATGATGACGCGCAAAACAGTGGTTCAAACGATTCAGCAGGCGGTTAATAGAGAGTTAACGCATATTTTGGGTGAGGGGGGCGCCCGACATATCGGTGAACTGCCGCCGGCAAAACGGGCACAGGTGGTTGAGGTGATGGATGAACTGACAGAAACCAGCGCTTTGGAAATTGCTTTGCTCATTGATGCCAGCGCGAGCATGAAGCCCAAGCTGCCTGCCGTAGAAGACAGTATTCGGGATTTGCTGCTCAGTTTACAGTCCAGAAGCGGGCCTAGCCGTATTTCTGTCTTTCATTTTCCGGGGGGACGGATGGGTGAAGATGCGGTCATGGATATTGGCTGGACCTCTGAGCTTAGCCAGGTCAAGACGATATTCGGCCGTTTGCGGATGAAGGGGGCGACGCCAACGGGGCCAGCCATTTTACAAGTGATTGATTATTACCGATATGTTACACTAGGGGAACAGAAAGATATGGAAGAATCCTATGGCAAAGGAGAAGGGATGCTCGGTGACTACGTCGTCTGATCCCGTTCTTGCACCCGGAACGGTCATCAAGGGCAAGTGGAAGCGGAGCAGCTATGTCATTCAGCGTCTGCTGGGCCGTGGGGCGAACGGGACTGTATATTTGGTAAAAGAAGCACAGGCAGATCGACAATTTGCTCTGAAAATGGGGAAGAACACGCTTGATCTGCAATCAGAGATTAACGTGCTGACCACATTGCAGTCGCAGGGAACCCAGTCCGCTCTCCAGCAAAACGGACATCCATCCTTTTTGTTCGAGGTGGACGATGTATCCTTGCGTAGCGGTGGGGAAATACCCTTTTATGTCATGCGATACGTCAAGGGAGATCCGCTTCATCGTTTTGTGGCGCTCAAGGGAGCGGAATGGTATGGTGTGGCTGGAACCGGGATACTTAATCGTTTGGCTGATCTGCATCAGGCAGGATGGGTATTTGGCGATTTGAAGCCTCAAAATATTTTGGTCAACGCCTATGGAGAAGCCGAGTTGATTGATTATGGCGGGGTGTCCCTTGCGGGACGGAGCGTTAAGCAATTTACAGAATGGTATGACAGGGGATTCTGGAATGCGGGCAGTCGAAATGCCGATTCCCAGTATGATCTGTTTGCCTTTGCCCTTCTAACTATTCATATATTGGAGGGTGAATCGTTAAAAGTAGCTGCGGGCAGGCTGCCACAGCTGCGTAATACGGCGGAATTGACCATCATCATTCGTCGTAGCCGTGTATTACGACCCTATGCCGAATGGCTGGTGGGTGCAGTGCGTGGAGAATATCCGGATACCCGTGTGGCTGCTCGTGCCTGGTCGCGTCTGGCTTCTGCGCATGTCAGGCAATCGTCCGTGAAAAGAGGAAATTCGCGCTGGCTGGGATATGCTTTCACGCTCTCGCTTTTGCTGCTTGCCGGAGCGCTCTGGATTGCGCTAAGGTAGCAGCAGGACTTACATAAGATAACAGATGACATTTTTACGGTCGGCAGAAAAGAGGGTCGTGAATGGGAACAACAAAACCGACCGGTGTTGTACAGGAAGTGCTCGCCCTCGCGCGAGATCATTCGCTGTGGAGCCCCGGAGACCGCATTGTGGTTGCTGTATCCGGAGGGCCGGATTCGGTGGCCCTTTTGCACATTTTACATGAGATATCCGTCGTACATATGCCTTTGCAGCTCATCTGTGCTCACGTCCATCATGGCTTCAGGCCGGAGGAGTCGGATGCGGAGGCTGAGGATGTACGCCACATGGCCCGGAAACTTGAGGTTCCGTTTGAAATGATTCGGGTTGATGTGCCCGCTTATATGAAGGAGAGCGGCAAGGGCCCACAGGAAGCGGCTCGCGAGCTGCGCTATGCCTTTTTGCATGATACGGCTGCAAAGTGGGCGGCACAGCATATTGCGATGGCTCATCATGGGGACGATCAGGCCGAAACCGTTCTTCTGCATTTGCTGCGCGGTAGCGGTCCGGCGGGTCTGGCGGGTATGCGGCTGACACGCAAGGAAAAAAATGTGCAACTCATTCGCCCGTTGCTACGTATGTACAAGGCTGACCTGATCGAGTTCTGCAAGTTTTATAACCTTTCCTATGTAACGGATAGCACCAATTTATTATCGAAATACCGTCGTAACGCCATTCGTATGGATGTGCTTCCTTTTTTGGGGCAATATAATGAGCAATTGACACCGTCCCTGAACCGGCTGGCCGAAACGATGGCTGAGGAAAATGATTTTATGGAGGCATCCACGCTGGCGGTATACGAGGAATTAGTACAATTGGATAATGGCAGGCATATGTTTTCCATTGCTTCCTACCGCAAGTTATCCGTTGCTTTACAACGGAGGTTGATTAAACTAATATTAAATTATCTGCCTTCGGACAGTGAAAATTTAGATTTTCGTAAAATTGAGACCGTTCGACTGAGGCTTCTCCAGGAACGGCCGTCCACTTGGAGTTTGGACTTGGGCGGCGGTGCGGTTGGAGTCCGCGAATATGACCAAGCGGTTTTGTTTGACCGTACGCAAGGCGTTATGGGCGAATGGTGCTATGGACTGGACGTATTGCCTATTTCCGGTGAGCTTGAATTGCCTGAGGCGGGTGGTATACTTCGGTGGCAAAGAACTTCCTGTTCGGATGGATCCAATCCGTCAAATGAGGAGGAAGCGTGCTTCGACGCGGATGAATTGGCCCTGCCTTTGACAATACGCTCGCGATTACCTGGAGATACCATGTATGTAATGGGATTAAACGGAAGAAAAAAGGTTAAAGATATTTTCATTGATGAAAAAATACCTCCTTCGCTGCGTCCCGTTATTCCCGTCGTCTGCGACCGTTCCGGAGCTATTCTCTGGATTCCGGGCGTGCGGCGTTCTGTACATGCCGCTGTGCAAAAGCACACGTCTTCGGTTATATATATGTCATGGCAAAGACAGGAGAGTTCAGGGCATCGGTAATTGCGCAGGAACGGCTTTCATAGTATAAACTTAGGAGGTTTACACCGTTGCAGAATGATATTCAGGAAGTATTGATCAGCGAAGAAGAAATTCAGAGTAAAATCAAGGAATTGGGCGCACAGCTCAGCGTGCAATACGAAGGAAAGAATCCGTTGGTGATCTGCGTGCTGAAGGGTGCGTTTATCTTTATGGCGGATTTGGTTAAAGCTATTACAGTACCAATGGAGCTTGATTTCATGGCTGTATCCAGTTACGGTGTGTCCACCAAATCATCGGGCGTCGTTAAAATTATTAAGGATTTGGACGCTTCGGTTGAAGGACGCGACGTTCTGATCGTCGAAGATATTATCGACAGTGGCCTGACGTTGACTCATTTGATTGAATTGCTTAAGAACCGTAATGCCAATTCGGTATGTGTCGTAACCCTGTTTGACAAACCTGCCCGCCGGACGGTTAATCTTGAAGCTGATTATACCGGTTTTACGCTTCCGGATGCGTTTGTTGTGGGTTATGGTCTGGATTATGCCGAGCACTACCGGAACCTCCCATACATAGGGATTTTGAAGCCGGAAATCTACACCAGCTAATCTCAGCCTCCAGTCCTAGGACTAAATAGGGTCCTTTGTTGAGAAGGGCTTATAGGCTATGGTAAAATAACTTAAGTGTTTCGAGAGGAGGTAGGGGATGAATCGGTTCATCCGGAATTCTGGTTTTTATTTGATTCTTTTTTTAGTTGTGGTGGGTATCGTTCAGTTTGTCAGCAACAGTAACGAAGCCTCCGATCTCCCTAGATATGACCAATTACGGCAAGAGGTTAAAGCTAATAATATCTCTAAAGTAACGGTCCAATTTGACGGTTACGCCTATCTTGTAACCGGTGCATATAAGAAGCAGCCGGCTAATGCCAAATCCACCAATTTTTCTGTGTATGTTCCGCCAACGGACTCTGCTTTAACCGAATTGGTTAACGCTAGTGAAACGAACGGGTTTGAATACGTACAGAAGAAAATGGAAGGCGAAAGCATTTGGCTGACGTTCTTGACTTCTATTGTTCCTTTGGTGATCATGTTCCTGTTGTTCTTCTTCCTGTTCAATCAGGCGCAGGGCGGTGGCGGCAAAGTTATGAACTTCGGCAAGAGCAAAGCCCGTCTTTATAACGAAGAGAAGAAGAAAGTTACCTTCGAAGACGTGGCAGGGGCCGACGAAGAGAAGCAAGAGCTTGTTGAAGTCGTAGAATTCTTGAAGGACCCGCGTAAGTTCGCAGCTGTGGGAGCCCGTATTCCAAAAGGTGTTCTGTTAGTGGGCCCTCCGGGTACTGGTAAAACACTCTTGGCGAGAGCTGTTGCAGGCGAAGCCGGAGTACCGTTTTTCAGCATTTCGGGTTCTGATTTTGTAGAAATGTTCGTCGGTGTCGGCGCTTCCCGTGTACGGGATCTGTTCGAAAACGCGAAAAAGAACGCACCATGTATCATTTTCATTGATGAAATTGATGCTGTCGGACGTCAACGTGGGGCCGGATTGGGTGGCGGACATGATGAACGTGAGCAGACGCTCAACCAATTGCTCGTTGAGATGGATGGATTCGGAGCGAACGAAGGTATTATCATCGTAGCCGCAACGAACCGTCCGGATATTCTGGATCCGGCATTGCTTCGTCCGGGACGTTTTGACCGTCAAATTACAGTTGATCGCCCAGACGTTAAAGGCCGCGAAGCTGTGTTGTTTGTACATGCACGCAACAAGCCATTAACTAAAGATGTTAAAATGGATGTTATTGCGAAGCGTACAACAGGCTTTACAGGCGCTGATCTGGAAAACCTGTTGAACGAAGCTGCGTTGTTGGCAGCCCGTCGTGACCGTAAAGATATTTCGATGCGAGAAGTGGATGAAGCGATCGACCGTGTTATCGTAGGTACAGAAAAACGCAGCCGCGTAATCAGTGACCGCGAGAAACGGATTGTAGCTTATCACGAAGCAGGCCATACGATTATCGGCTTCTTCCTGGAAAATGCCGACATGGTTCACAAGGTAACGATTATTCCACGTGGACGCGCAGGCGGATATGTCATCATGCTTCCGAAGGAAGATCGCATGCTGACGACCAAGCAGGAATTGCTGGACAAAATCACTGGTTTGCTGGGTGGACGCGTATCTGAGGAACTGTTCATTGGTGAAATCGGAACAGGTGCCTACAGTGACTTCCAACAAGCAACAAGCATTGCACGCAGCATGATCGTGGAATACGGTATGAGCGAGAAGCTCGGTCCAATGCAGTTCGGTACTTCGCAAGGCCAGGTATTCCTTGGACGGGATATCGGTCATGAGCAGAACTACAGTGATCAGATCGCTTATCAGATTGACCAGGAGATGAACCGTTTCATCACCGAGTCTTATGAGCGTGCCAGAGAACTCCTGACCAAGTATTCCAAAGAGGTTCACTTGATCGCCCAAACCTTGCTGGTAGAAGAAACCCTGGAGCTTGAGCAAATTAAACGTTTGATCGAGACAGGTTCTTTGGACGGCAGCACGAATGAGGGAGAAGGTACACCGGAAAATGGTGAGCCTGTGATCGACAACATCGGAGACGTTCGTGTACGTATTCAAGGCAAGGATGACGAGCCAAAGAATACAACGGATCAACCGAATGATATTCCTAATCTGCAAAAGCCAGAGGACGGCAATAATTCGGGCAACTCTGGTGGCACTCCACCGACAACAACCTGATTATCAGGTTGACAGTTGAATAAGCGTATATGTAAGCTCCGGAGAACCAGTAACTATTGGTTTTCCGGAGCTTTTTAAAATACTGGAGATAGAGCTAAGGTGATTTGACAGACGGAGGAACGTTGTGTACATTTATTGATAAATAAACGGCTGTTTGTGTGCTTGACTATAAAAGCTTTCTGCCGCTGTAATCGACTTTCAATTCTTTTGAACATATACCGTGAGCGCATACTGTACAACCTATGGTGTGCGCTATTCTCTGTGAAACAGGTGAAGGCATGATTCCAAGATATCTGGTTGATTTTGACGTAGCGGATTTGCCCAAATTCGAAGCCGACGTGATGATTATCGGTTCCGGCATTGCGGGCTTATACACGGCCATTAAGGCTGCGGAGAATCGGCGGGTGTTGCTAATTACTAAGAAGGCATTGTTGGAGAGCAACACCCGGTATGCGCAAGGCGGCATCGCCGCTGTTACTTCGGATGAGGATGCATCAGCTTATCATATTCAAGACACCCTGATTGCGGGTGCAGGTCTGTGTGAACCGGAAGCGGTCAGGGTCCTTGTTCATGAGGGCCCAAGCGGTGTACAGGAATTAATACGTTTAGGGACGGCCTTTGACCGGGAGAATGGCGAGCTTGCGCTGACACAGGAAGGCGCACATAGCCATCGGCGCATCTTACATGCAAATGGGGATGCCACGGGCTATGAAATTGTTCGTGCATTGTCAGAGAAGGTCGCTGATCATCCCGCTATCGAGGTGTGGAACGAGCATATGGTAATCGACCTGCTGACCGAGCATGGAGAGTGCATCGGTGCTCTGGTTCAAAAGCCGAATGGTGAACGATTATATGTCACTGCGAATGCAACGATTTTATGCTCCGGGGGCGGCGGACAATTATATCGATACACGACCAATCCCGATATCGCGACCGGGGACGGGGTTGCTATGGCATATCGCGCTGGCGCAGCTGTGCGGGATATGGAATTTATACAGTTTCATCCGACAGCGTTGTGTCATCCGGGCGCTCCAAGATTTCTGATTTCCGAAGCCGTGCGGGGTGAAGGGGCTGTGCTGCGCAATATTCATGGAGAGCGTTTCATGGAGCAGTATGATCCTCGACAGGAACTCGCACCAAGGGATATTGTAGCTCGTGCCATCGTTCACGAGATGGAACGTACGCAGGCTGCGTTTGTATACCTTGACATTAAACATGAACCGTCTGAACGGATCAAGCAACGGTTTCCAACCATTTATCGGACATGCCTGTCCTTTGGTCTGGATATAACGGCGGACTGGATTCCCATAGCCCCCGCTGCCCATTATATGATGGGCGGCGTCCAGACCAATTTGCATGGAGAAAGCACTCTTGCACGTCTGTTCGCTTGTGGTGAGGTGTCTTCCACTGGTGTACACGGGGCTAATCGTTTGGCGAGTAATTCGTTATCTGAGGCGGTCGTATTCGGGAGCAGGATTGTCGAGCGGTTACATTCTTTACCGCCGCTGGCCGGTCATACGCTGATATCCTACGATGACAACCGCGTGAACTCTCTGGCTTCGTCTATCATAGAGCAGCAGCTCAAGCTGCAAGAAACAATGGTTCATTATGCCGGAGTCCGTCGGAATGGGGAGGGGTTACAAGTAGCACTGGATCAGCTGCGGGGGCAGTTGTCCGTTTTCAGCGCTGCCCTGACCAGTCGGGAAGAGATCGAATTTGCCAATTTGCTCACCTGTGGCCTGCTGGTCACGGATGGGGCGCTGCTGCGTGAGGAAAGCAGGGGAGCACATTACCGTGAGGATTTCCCTATAGCAGACGATGACATATGGCGCAAGCATGTCCAGCAGCGACGTGAGCAAGGGATAACGGAGGAGTACGTTCATGACATCTAACAGCGAGCATTATGGAGAATTTAGCGGGTATCAGGAAGAACTGACAGCACAAATTCGCAGCTGGCTGCGAGAAGATACAGGATCGGGTGACGTGACCACGCGCTGGACCATCGAGCCGAATCACCAATCCAAGGCGGTAATCCATGCCAAGGAGTCTGGCGTTGTTGCCGGCTTGCCCGTGGCAGAACTCGTATTTCGGGTCGTAGACCCCTCGCTGTCATTCACTCCACTGGTGACCGATGGGCAGTGGATTGAGCAGGGAACTGTTCTGGCAGAAGTGACAGGGAGTACCCATGCGATTCTGACGGGAGAACGTTTGGCTCTAAACTTGGTCCAGCGGATGTCTGGCATTGCGACGCGAACCAAATCCTTTGTTGATCAGCTTCATGGACTCTCGACGCGCTTGGTGGACACACGGAAAACAACACCAGGGCATCGGTTGCTTGAAAAATACGCTGTTCGTGTGGGTGGCGGTTCCAATCATCGGTTTGGCTTGTACGATGCCGTTATGATTAAGGATAATCATATCAAGGGTGCGGGTGGGATCATACAGGCGGTGACCCGGGCACGTACCCATATTCCGCACACGATGACGATTGAAGTAGAGACGGAAAACATGGAACAAGTTCAGGAAGCGCTGAATGCCGGAGCGGATATTATTATGCTGGATAACATGTCCGTTCAGGACATGAAGGAAGCAGTTCGTTTCATTCGGGAACAAGCTTCACATGTCAAAACGGAAGCCTCTGGCAATGTATCACTGGATACGGTGCGTGCGATGGCTGAGAGTGGCGTAGATGTGATTTCTGTAGGCAGGCTGACGTATTCTTTTCATAATTTGGATATCAGCCTTGACCTTAACGCAAAGAAAGATAGGTGACACCGATTGATTCTTGTAGTGGATGTGGGCAATACCAATATTGTGCTGGGATTGTATCAGGGGCGAGAGCTGCTGCATCATTACCGGATCAGCACCTCCAGACAGGCTACCGCAGATGAATATGGCGTGCTCATACATAATCTTTTTAGTATGGGCGGTGTATTGAAGGATAATATTAAAGGGGTCATTATCTCCTCAGTCGTTCCACCGCTGGTTCATGTGTTGGAGGAAATGTGCGACAAATACATAGGCAGAACACCCCTCATCGTCGGACCGGGAATCAAGACCGGTCTTAATCTGCGTTATGAAAATCCGCGGGAAGTAGGGGCTGACCGGATCGTGAACGCGGTTGCTGCTGTCGAGCGGTATGGCGGTCCTCTGGTTGTGGTGGATTTTGGAACGGCGACGACGTTTGATTGTATTGATGACAAGGGAAACTACCTGGGTGGGGTCATTGTGCCGGGTATCGGGATATCGACGGAGGCGCTGTATCAACGGGCTTCTAAGCTGCCTCGCATTGAGTTGGAGAAACCCAAGAAGGTCATCGGCCGCAATACGGTTCATGCTATGCAAGCGGGGATCATTTTCGGTTATGCAGGGCAAGTGGACGGTATTGTGGAGCGCATCAAGGAGGAAATGCAGGCAGAGCCTACGGTTATTGCTACCGGAGGTCTTGCCGAGTTAATCGCCTCGGAGACACGGAGCATTCAGAAAGTGTTGCCGATGTTGACGCTGGAAGGATTGCGTATCATTTACCAACGTAACGCTGAATAAAAAATGGATATAAGCTGCCGCCGAGGCCAGCCGGAGATGAAACCGGTTTGGATTGGCGGCGTTTTTCGTCTATACTGAAATATGTTACGTTTTTGAACGATTCGCGTGATCTGTAGATACAGGTTATTTATATAGCAGGAAATCATGCTTTAGTTATGCGGAAACATACACTAACGAAAATAACAGCATATATAGGGGAGGAACTCAATATGGAAAAGAAACAGGATCGACTTATTCGTGGTACAGCTATGGATGGAAGGGTCAGAGCCTTTGCGGTCCGGACAACAGAACTGGTGGAGGAACTGCGGAGAAGACATGATACGTATCCTACCGCCACAGCTGCTTTGGGGCGAACGCTTACAGCGGGTGCCATTATGGGTTCTATGTTAAAAGGTAAAGAGCGACTGACCGTTCAAGTTAAAGGTGACGGTCCAATCGGACAAATCGTCGTTGATGCCAACGCTGTAGGTGAGGTGCGAGGCTATGTGTCCGAGCCGCATGTACATTTGCCGAGTAATAGTATGGGCAAACTGGATGTAGCAGGTGCTGTCGGAACAGAGGGCTTTATTCATATTATCAAGGATTTGGGGTTAAAAGAACCATATCGGGGCAGTACCCCGATTATTTCCGGCGAGCTGGGTGAGGACTTCACCTATTATTTTGCTAAATCGGAGCAGACACCTTCGGCAGTGGGTTTAGGCGTGCTGGTGGATACCGATAATTCGGTTATCGTGGCAGGCGGATTTATTATTCAATTACTTCCGGGCTTGGATGATGATGAGATTACGGCCATCGAAAATGCAGTCGGCTCCATTCCGCCAGTTACAGCTCTGTTGGATCAGGGTTTAGAGCTTGATGAAATGCTGCGCTGGATGCTGCCGGACGTTCGGATTCTCGACGAAATGGATATTCATTTTCAATGTGAATGCTCGCGAGAGCGTGTGGAAAAAACATTGATCAGCCTGGGAGAAAGCGAATTGGAGCAGCTGATTGAGGAAGAGGGACAGGCCGAGGTCGTGTGCCATTTCTGTAATGAGGCTTATCAGTTTAATAAAGACGAATTGCAAAATCTGTTAGATCAAGCCAAAGCCTAACCGGATGGGCGGTGCGAGCGATGACTACACGGGAGAAAGGGTTATGGACGGCTGTCATTATCCTGACCGTCAGTGTCGCCGCCTTGGGTGGTCTTATCATGCTTCGCGGGCTCTTAAAGCCAGATGATGTAACCAAGGACGACGGCGATCATGCTGTAGCAGAGATGGGTCAGGAAGGCATATCGGAGGAGCAGTGGATTGCAGAGCTGAAAAAACGCTATGGAGCCACTACACTGTTACAAATGCTAAACCGCAAAGTTGTGGAGGCGGAGGCTGGGCGTCTCGGCATCAAGGTTACCCAAGAGGATTTGCAGCAGGTGCTGAAGCAGGATAGCAAAGGGTATGCTTCCGATCGCGCTTATTTTGAGGAAATGCAGCAACAGTTTGGCTTAAATCCGGATGATTTGCGGAGTGAGGCGGAATACCGGATTGGGTTGGAGAAAATAGCCACACAGGGTATTCAGGTTCAGGAAGCTGATATTGACCAGTACTGGAAGCAGCACCCGGAGGAATTTGCAGTCGGCAAGCAGATCAAGCTGGCAGCTATATACGCGACTCAAGCGGAGGAAGCTGAGACGCTGCTTGAACGGGTCAAGCAGGGAGAAAGCTTTGATATACTGCTTCAAGAGCATTCCAGTCATCTTTTCGGCAAAGACAAAAGTGGACAGCTGGGATGGGTGGACGAGTATGATCCTTTTCAGCCGCAAGAGATTATGGAGGCAGCGAGAGAGCTAAGTTCCGGTGATGTTGCTGGTCCCATCGCGGTTAACGAGGGTTATGCCGTCATTTTTGTACAGGATATCCGCCTGGAAGCTCCCACGAACGAACAACAGATTCGACAGCAAATTCGTCGCTCGCTTGCACTCGCTCAAGCTGCTCCTCTGGAAGAGGTTGAGAAAAGCCTGCGTGATAAATACGGGGCACGGATTTTGCCTGGAAAAGATATGCCATCCATTTCTCTATAAACAGAGTGAGCGATTCCTGGATTGAAGGAAGCGCGATGCTGAAAATCAGAGCTGGAGGAGTCGTGTTTTTATGGCTCGTATTGACAATGGATATGAAGGTTGTTATGATTATCATGGAAAACCTACCTTTTTTATCGGGAATTAAAACCAAGATTGATTAACAATGTGATTTTGCAAAAAAATTAATATAACATTCAATGTCAGGGAGGAACTTATCATGGCTAAAGTCGTCAATAACGTTACCGAACTTATCGGGGAGACCCCTCTCGTCCGTCTTAACCGGATCGTACCGGAAGATAGCGCAGAAATTTATTTGAAACTGGAATACCAGAACCCGGGGTCCAGTGTAAAAGACCGCATCGCGATTAGTATGGTGGAAGAGGCCGAACGTGAAGGACTGCTCAAACCAGGCGGTACGATTATTGAAGCTACCAGCGGTAATACAGGAATCGGCTTGGCTATGGTTGCAGCCGCGAAGGGCTACAAGGCAGTAATCGTTATGCCAGAAACAATGAGCTCGGAGCGTCGCAACTTGCTGCGTGCTTACGGAGCGGAACTTGTGCTGACACCCGGATCGGAAGGCATGAACGGATCTGTCAAGAAAATGGAAGAGCTGCTGAGTGAGAATCCGGAGTATTTTGCTGCCGAGCAGTTCAAGAACAAAGCCAACATCAAAATTCACCGTGAAACGACAGGTCCTGAGATCGTGGAAGCCATTCGCTCCATTGGCGGCAGCCTGGACGGTTTTGTAGCAGGGATTGGTACAGGTGGTACTATTTCTGGTGCAGGGGAAGTGCTTAAGAAAGAATTCCCTGAAATCAAAATCGTTGCTGTAGAGCCGGCTGCTTCTCCAATCTTGGCTGGTGGTAAGCCAGGACCCCACAAAATTCAGGGAATTGGTGCCAACTTCATTCCTGAAATTTTGAACCGTGACATCTATGATGAAATTATTCATGTAGAAAACGATGAAGCTTTCGAAGTTGCGCGTACAGTAGCCAAGGAAGAAGGCATCTTGTCAGGTATTTCCTCCGGTGCGGCTGTTCATGCAGCTTTGAAACTGGCTAAAGAATTGGGCAAAGGCAAGCGCATTGTTGTCATCGTTCCAAGTAATGGTGAACGTTACCTGAGTACGCCACTGTATAATTTCGAGCTGTAATTACGTCGTAATTGTGCATACTATATGAAGGAGTCCCTCATTTCCCTGTTGTCAGGGGGGTGGGGGATTCTTTTTAAAAATTAGCATACAGACTTTGCGCAAAGTAAGGGAAGGGGAAGCACACGCATGAAATCGACAGCTAGAGTAACGGAGGCACAGTGGCAGGCCTGGCAGAAGGAAGGATGGAGTATACTCCCATATATTGCTGAGTATCAGTTACCTGCGGACGGTTTACCGTTATCATGGCAGAAGGCATGGGAGAATTCGTCGCCATATGCCTTTTTACTGGAGAGCGCTAAAGGCGGGAGATACACCTATCTGGGCTTAAATCCGGTTGCTATATTGGAAGGTAAAGGGGAACAGGCCGTCTGGACCGATCTAAAAAGCGGCAAGCGTGATCTCATACAAGGTCAGCCCCTGACAGTCATGAACGACTGGATGGCTCCCTACCGTGCGCCGCGCGTACCGGGTATTCCTTTTTTCACTGGAGGCTTTGCTGGTTATCTTGGCTACGATGTAGCTCGCTCACTGGAGCGCCTACCGATACAGGCAGCAGACGATGCAGGCATACCAGACTACGTATGGATGCAAGTGAATGAGCTATGGATCTATGATCATGCGGAAGGCCGCATTTATTGTGCTGTTCATACGCCCACACCTGTTCACTTGCATACCGTCAGTAGTAACACCGCCAATGTCGATAATGTCGCTTTGGATCGGCAGAAAGCCATACTTTCCGAATATTACGCAGAAGCTGTCCAGCGTGCAGAACGTATGCTGACCCAGTGGGAAAACATCATACAAGCCGGAGCATCTGACCCTGCTTATATTCGCCGTTGCGCAAGGCTTGCCGAAGAAGAAGATCTGTTCGCTACTCATCATGAAGCAGAAGGCTGGAAAGCAGCTTTCAACCAAAAGGACTTTGAACACGCCGTAAAGCGCGTGCAGGAATACATTGCACAAGGTGACGTGTTTCAGGTAAACCTGTCGATTCGTCAGCAACGTACGCTGGTAGCCCAACCTGAGGATATCTATGAGTGGCTTCGCCTGCTGAACCCTTCCCCTTACATGGGCCTGCTGCGTATGCCGGATTTACGAATCGTCAGCGGTTCGCCGGAATTGTTGGTTAAGCTGGAGGATGGACGCGTCAGCGCACGTCCCATTGCAGGTACGAGAAGGCGAGGACTGACACCGGAAGAGGATACTGCCATGGCTGCCGAGCTGCTATCGAGCGAAAAAGAGCGTGCCGAGCATATTATGCTCGTCGATCTGGAACGTAATGATATCGGCCGGATTGCTGAATACGGAACGGTGCATGTGCCGGAGCTGCTGACTGTCGAGTACTATTCGCACGTGATGCATCTCGTTTCTCAAGTAGAGGGTAAGCTGGCCGCGGGTCGTACCGCTTTAGATGTAATTGCTGCTACCTTTCCGGGGGGAACCATTACCGGAGCGCCCAAGGTGCGTACTATGGAAATTATTGAAGAATTAGAGCCTGTCCGGCGTGGTCCTTATACAGGGTCCATGGGATGGATTGACTATAACGGCAATATGGAATTAAATATTATAATAAGAACACTAGCTGTCAGAGGCAGCACGGCCTATTTACAGGCAGGTGCAGGCATTGTCATTGACTCAGACCCGTACAGGGAATATCGCGAGTGCCGAAATAAGGCAAGAGCCGTCATGAAGGCAGTACAATGTGGTGAAGAAGAAGCCGCTTTGAGCAAGAGCGGTATCACAGGAGGGTGAGTCGTATGATTTTGGTGATTGATAACTATGATTCGTTTACGTACAATCTTGTTCAGTATTTGGGTGAGCTTGGCGAGGAAGTAACCGTAAGACGGAACGATGAGATTGATCTGAAAGGCATAGAAGAGTTGGCGCCAGAGCATATTCTGATTTCGCCAGGTCCATGCACGCCGAATGAGGCGGGAATATCGCTGGACGTGATCAGCCACTTTAAAGGGCGAATTCCGATCTTCGGCGTTTGTCTCGGTCACCAGGCCATCGGACAGGCGTTTGGCGGTCATGTCATCCGGGCTGAACGACTCATGCACGGCAAAACATCACCGATTCTCCACCATAATACATCGGTATTTGAAGGCTTGCCTTCCCCGTTCACAGCGACCCGGTATCATTCTTTGCTGGTGGAGCGCGCGAGCCTGCCTGAATGTCTGGAAATTACAGCTGAAACTGCGGAAGGTGAAATTATGGGCTTGCGGCATAAAGAGTTCGCTGTGGAAGGAGTTCAGTTCCATCCGGAGTCCATCATTACGGACCACGGACATCAACTGTTACGCAATTTCCTGAAACGCAAGGTAGGCGTCTGATTTATGAGATATATCGGAGTCAATGGCGTCCTCACGGAAGCCGCAGATGCCGTGATTCACGTAAGTGATCACGGCTTTTTGTACGGAATGGGCCTGTTTGAAACCTTCCGTACCTATAAGGGAGTTCCGTTCCTGCTGGATCGCCATTTGCACAGACTGGCAGAGGGCTGCCAGATGTTGGGCATTCCTTTTCAACCGGACAAGAACCAGCTTACCGAGCATATCCACGGTCTGATGGTCGCGAATGGTCTGAACGAAGCATATATCCGCTACACCGTATCTGCGGGCGAAGAGGTAATCGGCTTGCCGTCTGGTGACTATACGCGCCCTAACCATATTTTGTTTGCCAAGCCGTTACCCGCTACGCATAAAGAAACTGTGGGAACAACTGCCGCATCTGCGCTTCAGTTGTTGCGAACCCCGAGAAACACGCCCGAGGGCGAGATTCGATTAAAGTCGCTCCATTATATGAATAACATTCTCGCCAAGCGAGAGCTTCAGCAGTACGCCACTGCCGTCCAGCATAAGGCTGAAGGGATGATGCTTACGGCAGACGGTTTTCTGGCAGAAGGAATGGTCAGCAACCTGTTTTTTGTCCGAAACGGTACGCTGTACACCCCAGACCTGTCTACAGGTATCCTGCCAGGTATTACACGTGAACTTATTCTGGAGCTGGCGCAAGCAAGAGGCATCCACTGTGAGCAGGGTCTATACCGTTGGGACGAGCTGCGACTGGCCGATGAAATATTTATGACGAATTCCATACAGGAAATCCGGCCTGTGAACCTGTTGCTGGAGCCATATGGAACGACGCAACGGTTATCTGATGCCTGGACACAGACCGGTTCCATAACCGCTTTGCTGTTACACGATTACAGAGAGAAAGCAGGGATGAATTGAATATACCGACCATTTACCGACGAAGCTATCAGATGGGCGAGGCCGAGCTTACGCTCGGAGATTCCACACAGGTGATGGGTATACTGAACGTGACCCCGGATTCATTTTCCGATGGCGGATTGCACAATAGTCTGGAGATTGCTGTTTTACATGCCTTGAAGCTGGTGGAGGATGGAGCCGATATTATTGATATTGGCGGGGAGTCTACCCGGCCGGGGCATGATCCGGTAGGTGTGGAGGAGGAGCTGGCCCGTGTCATTCCGGTAGTACAGGCTATTCACCGTATTGCTCCTCACATTCCATTGTCCGTGGATACTTACAAAGCTGAAGTAGCACGGCAGGCCCTTGAAGCGGGTGCGCATATCATCAATGATGTGTGGGGATTTAAGGCAGATCCTGACATGGCACATGTAGCTTCACAATTCGATTGTCCAGTCATCTTAATGCATAATCGTCATGACCGTAACTATAGCGATTTAATACCTGATATGATTGATGATTTAAAAGAAAGTATCCGATTGGCGCTGGATGCAGGTGTACGTGCGGAACAGATCATTTTAGATCCCGGCATCGGATTTGCCAAAGATTACGACGAAAATATTCAAGCTATGACTTCTCTGGATACGCTAAGTCAGTTGGGTTATCCGCTGTTATTAGCGACGTCACGCAAAAGATTTATCCGTACAGCGCTGGATTTGCCTGTGGATGATGTGGTTGAGGGCACAGCAGCTACTGTCGCCTTTGGCATTGCCCAAGGCTGTCAGATAGTGCGTGTACATGATGTTGCACAAATCAAACGCACGGTACGGATGTGTGATGCGATGGTGTACGGGTCTAAAAACGCACTGAGTTATGGCGGGTAAAGCCCGTTTCACGAATCATTTGATCCTGCGATCGCTGTTGCAACGGGATTTTTTTGAATTGGTAAAACATGTAGAGGTAAAAATCCCGTTGCAAAGGCGAGCGCTACGCTTCTTCGGATTCAAATAATTCGCTACGCTACCGCCCGCATAAAGTCACTGCATTTTCAGAAAAAAATTTATTATAAAAAAATTTAATTAAAAAAGAGGGGCTTATTACCGATGGATAAAATGGTTCTGCACCGTATGGAGTATTACGGATATCACGGCGTTTTTCCTGAAGAGCGCAAGCTGGGACAGCGTTTCTATATTGGTCTGGAGCTGGAGCTTGATCTGCGTGAGGCGGGCGAGCAAGATGCATTGGACAAAACGGTTAATTACGCTGAAGTGCATTACACCGTTAAGGATATCGTAGAAAAGGAATCTTACCAATTGATTGAAGCTTTGGGCGAACGTATTGCATCTTCCTTACTGGACACTTATACTAGTGTCAATGCACTGACTGTCAAAGTCACGAAGCCGCATCCGCCGTTCGATATTCATTTTGAGGGCGTGACGGTTGAGCTTTATCGCGCAAGAAAGTAGGAACGGTACATGAACGCACATTCGACCTCTGAGGCATCAGAGGCTTATATTGCTTTAGGGGCTAATTTGGGGGATCGTGAGCATACCCTGTATGAAGCCATCACGGCGCTGGACGAACATCCGGGTATACGGGTGCTGCGTTGCTCCAGCCTGTACGAAACAGAGCCTGTCGGGTATCTGGAGCAGCCTTCTTTTCTAAACATGACAGCAGCCGTATCCACAACACTTGCTCCAGAAGAGCTTCTGATCTTCATGTTAGAAGTAGAGAGCCGTCTGGGTCGAGTAAGACATATCCCTAACGGTCCGCGCACCATTGATTTGGATTTGTTATGGATGGAAGCGGTGGAGCTCGCTACACCGGATTTGGAGCTTCCTCATCCCCGCATGCTGGAGCGTGCTTTTGTGCTTGTCCCATTGGCTGATATCGTTCCGAACCAAGATCCATCCGGCCTGTACAGTATCGTGCATACCGCATTGAAATCATTGGATGGAAAGGACGGCATACAGTTTTGGAAAACATGCAGTTGGCACAACGGCTTCGCGCCTTTCGGAAGCTAAAAGGATTTACGCAGCAGGAGTTGGCTGAGCGAACTGGCATATCGTTGGCCATACTGGGTGCTGTGGAACGGGGCAACCGAACAATAGAGCCTGACATGCTGAACCTTATTGCCCAAACCCTAGAAATACAAGTCCGGGAACTGACGGAATGACGATAAGTACACCATATACAAGTATGAATAAAGGAGTGAACAGAGAATGTTGAAAATCGGCGGTATTGAAATGAAAAATCAGGTCGTGCTGGCTCCGATGGCGGGCGTGTGTAACCCTGCTTTCCGTCTGATTGCCAAGGAATTTGGCACAGGCTTGGTATGCGCAGAAATGGTTAGTGACAAGGCGATCATTCACGGTAACAAGCGCACGCGTGAGATGCTGTTTGTAGATGAGCGCGAGAAGCCGCTTAGTCTGCAAATTTTTGGGGGAGACCGTGAATCCTTGGTGGAAGCGGCTAAGGTCGTGGATCAGGAGACGAACGCAGATATTATTGATATCAATATGGGCTGTCCAGTTCCGAAGGTAACCAAATGTGATGCAGGTGCCCGCTGGCTGCTTGATCCCAATAAAATTTATGAAATGGTATCGGCAGTCGTGGAATCGGTTAGCAAGCCTGTTACCGTGAAAATGCGTATTGGATGGGACAGCGAGCATATTTATGCCGTAGAGAACGCCCGCGCCGTAGAACGTGCAGGAGGCCAGGCTGTTAGCGTACATGGCCGTACACGGGAGCAACTGTATACGGGACATGCGAACTGGGATATTATAAAAGAAGTTAAAGAAGCAGTTTCCATTCCTGTAATCGGAAACGGGGACGTGGCAACACCGGAAGATGCCCGCCGGATGCTCGATTTGACCAACTGTGACGGTGTTATGATCGGACGCGGCGCTCTGGGTAACCCTTGGATGCTGTACCGTACGATTGAGTATTTGCAGACAGGGGAGCTTTTGCCTGATCCTTCACCGGAAGAAAAAATCCGCATTGCCATTCTGCATATGGATCGTCTGGTGGCATTGAAGGGCGAAGCCGTGGCTGTACGCGAAATGCGTAAGCATCTGGCCTGGTACCTCAAAGGACTTAGAGGCTCTGCACGCATTAAGGACGTTGTTATGGAAGAAACAAGACGTGATGATATGGTACGTATTTTGGATGGTTTTGTATCTGGACTACACACGGTAGAAAATGATGAACATTCCACGGGGGCTGCTTCTCCTGCCGCCGTTGCGCAATAAGGAAGCTGTTTCTGCCTTTGCATGTGATTGACTTTTCCAATTGCTTGCCCTATAATCGTTCAGTATAAAATCTTGATGTATGCTACAATTGTATGCAGCTCTCAAGACAACGGCAGGAAATGTTCTCATTCCCTCAGAGTGGCATATTATGTTTTGAAAGCGTGCATTCCGATGCACTTTTAAACTTTTCCCATGACAGGAGAATTGGTTAAGATGAGCGATAAAGAAGTCATTCTGACACAGGAAGGTCTTAGAAAGCTCGAAGATGAGCTTGAGAACTTGAAGTCTGTCAAACGCCGTGAAGTGGCGGAACGGATTAAGGTAGCTATCGGATACGGGGATATCAGTGAAAACTCCGAGTATGAGGATGCGAAGAATGAGCAGGCTTTCATTGAAGGCCGTGTAATTACACTGGAAAAATTGCTACGCAATGCCCGCATTATCAATAGTGATGAAATTGAAACCGATGTTGTTGGAGTAGGCGCAACCGTGACCGTTGAGGATATGGAATTCGGAGATGTTACAGAGTATGCGATCGTAGGTTCGGCTGAATCGGACCCGCTCCAGAATAAAATCTCCAATGAAAGTCCGCTTGGCAAGGCAATGCTCGGTAAGAAAAAAGGAACTGTTGTGGATGTCACCGTTCCGGCAGGCGTTATACAATATAAAATCGTGGATATCAAAAAATAAGACACAAACTTTGGAATTGAATGTAAAAGCTTCCTTGGGGAAGCTTTTTTTCTCTACACCCGGACGGACCCCGGCCCGTCTATTCATATTGAAGGAGCTGATTTAGCACCATGTCGGATGAAACTACTAACCAGGAACCTCAAGAAAATCGCGAGGAACTAAGCGAACTGCTGCAAATTCGCCGCGCCAAATTGGACGAGCTTCGCTCGTTGGGCATTGATCCTTTTGGTCGTAAATACATACGCACAGCTGAGGCGGGTGTACTGCTAAGCAAGTATGACAGTCTTACCAAGGAAGAACTGGAAGAAAAGAATATTGAAATTAGCATTGCAGGCCGTATTATGGCCAAACGGGTTATGGGGAAAGCCAGTTTTGCCCATGTGCAGGATCTCAGTGGACGTATTCAAATTTATGTTCGTCAAGATACCGTGCCGGAAGCCAAATACAAAGCATTCGGTATTTTGGATCTGGGCGATATTGTGGGGATTAAAGGCGTGCTGTTCAAGACCAAAACAGGGGAAACCACCATTAAGGTGCTGGACCTTGAGGTATTGTCCAAATCGTTGTATCCATTGCCGGAAAAATATCATGGTCTGAAGGATGTCGAGCTGCGCTACCGTCAGCGCTACGTCGATCTGGTTATGAACCCGGAAGTACAAAAAACGTTTATTACCCGTTCCCGTATTATTCAATCCATGCGCCGTTATCTGGACTCGCTCGGTTATTTGGAGGTTGAAACGCCAACACTGCATTCCATTGCAGGCGGGGCGGCGGCCAAGCCGTTTATTACACATCATAATGCACTGGACATGCAGCTATATATGCGTATTGCCATTGAACTTCATCTGAAACGACTGATTGTCGGCGGATTGGAGAAAGTATATGAGATCGGTCGCGTTTACCGTAATGAAGGTATTTCCACTCGCCATAACCCTGAGTTCACGATGATTGAGCTGTATGAAGCGTATGCTGACTACCAGGACATCATGCAATTGACGGAAAACATGGTGGCTCACATTGCGCAAGAAGTGCTTGGCACACAGCGTATTCATTATCAGGGCCAGGAAGTGGACCTGACGCCGCAATGGCGCAGAGTATCTATGGTTGATGCGGTTAAAGAAGTAACAGGCGTGGATTTTGGCGCACAATTGAGCAATGAAGAAGCTCATCGCCTTGCGAAAGAGCATAAAGTGCCGGTAGAGCCGCATATGACCTTTGGACATATTCTGAATGCCTTCTTCGAACAATTTGTAGAGGAAACACTTATTCAACCGACCTTTATTACCGGGCATCCGGTTGAAATCTCGCCATTGGCGAAGAGAAACGAACAAGATCCACGCTTTACGGATCGCTTCGAGTTGTTTGTTGTAGCTCGTGAGCATGCTAACGCATTCACTGAGCTGAATGATCCGATTGACCAACGTCAACGTTTTGAAGCACAATTGCTGGAACGTGAGCACGGCAATGACGAAGCTCATGAAATGGATGATGATTTTATCCGTGCCTTGGAATACGGCATGCCGCCAACAGGCGGACTGGGCATCGGCATCGATCGCTTGGTTATGTTGCTGACGGATGCTCCTTCCATTCGCGATGTGCTGCTTTTCCCGCATATGCGTAACCGTACGGTAGAATAACATAAATTATGAATATAGAGGATCAGCCGGGCTTCCCGTGTCTTGTTCCTCTTTTTCATAAGAACGGATGGAGAGAAAACTTCTAATGAAACGCAGCGTCAAGCTTACCCGGTTTGCATCCCCTCCTTTTATATTGGTCATCGGATATTTGCTGATTATTGCATTAGGCACTTTACTGCTGATGCTTCCTATCTCCAATCATAGCGGGCATGCTCCACATTGGATTGATTCGCTTTTTACGTCCGTCTCCGCTGCCTGTGTCACAGGATTAGTCGTGGTTGACGTTGATTCAACCTATACGATGTTTGGAGAGACCGTTATTATGGTGCTGATGCAACTGGGCGGGCTTGGTTTTATGACCTTGGCGACATTGTTTGCGTTGCTGTTGGGGCGTCGATTGTCGCTGAAGGACCGACTGCTGCTCAAAGAAGCTATCAGTGCCGACAGCATGGAAGGAATCGTGCGTATTATCCGCAAGGTGCTGATCTTCTCTTTTACCATTGAGGCGATTGCTGCCGTCGTTTTAGCTTTGCGATGGATGAGGGAGATGCCTGTCGGACAAGCGATATATTATGGAATATTCCACTCGGTTTCCTTGTTTAACAATGGAGGATTTGATCTGTTCGGAAGCAGCTTCCAGCAATATGCCGGAGACTTTGTGTTCAATATGATTGCATCCGTGCTTGTCATTTCGGGGGGACTGGGTTTCCTTGTACTAAGCGATCTATTCGATTTTCACCGCACTCGAAGACTGACTTTTCACTCGAAAATGGTACTCAGTGTGTCAGGGGGGCTTATTGTGCTTGGTGCGCTGGTCATATTTATTTTTGAGTTTACCAATGCACGAACCTTGGGCTCACTGAACTGGGAAGGCAAAGTGTACGCCTCTGTCTTTCAGTCCGTATCCACACGATCATCGGGAACCAGCACAGTAGATATCAGCGGGTTAAGGCAGGCCAGCCAGTTTTTTATCATGTTGCTGATGATTATCGGCGCTTCTCCAGGCTCCACCGGGGGAGGAATCAAAACGACTACGTTCCTGCTAATGGTTGGGGCTCTAATTGCCGTCATGCGGGGACAGAAGGAAATTGTGTTCTTTCGCCAACGGGTTCCCAAAGATATCATGATGCGTGCGCTGACCATTATTGTATTGGCCCTATTTATCTTCTCCATTGTGGTCATGCTGCTCTTAATGACAGAGGATGCACCTTTTCTCTCACTTGCGTTTGAGGCCGCCTCCGCGATCGGAACGGTGGGGCTGTCGACAGGTGTGACCCCGGGACTGTCTGACGCGGGTAAGCTGATCATTTGTGTGACCATGTTCATTGGTAGAATTGGGCCGCTCACGATTGCTTATGCCATTCGTCCACGCTCTACCAAAATGCTGTACCGTCGTCCCGAAGGACATATTGTAATTGGATAGTGGATAGCTTATCTGAATAAAAAGATGCACCCGTGCGGATGACACGGGTGCATCTTTTTTTTATTTCACATCATCATAATCTAATTTGCAGCATATCATGAAAAATACCCAATTTGAGAATGATAGGCAATGAACTTGACAGATACTATTTTCATGTAGAAAAAAGGCTATTTGTTTCCTTTTATGTAATTGTAGACAATATACTAGGAATATTATGTATAATATTGTATGATAGTGGGCATGGAAGGGGGATAGCTGAGGGAAACACCAATTTCTAATTCGAAAGGAATCATCTATTATGTATTTATTTATTATTAGTGCTGAAGTTTTATTCTGGGTTTTTGTTGTTTTAGGGTTGATCGCAAGATATATGTTTGGCTTAAAGAAATTAGGCGGTCTTCTTTTACTGTGTACTCCTATTATTGATATCCTGTTACTGATTGCGGTGTTCATCACGGTGAGCAGCGGCATGGAGATTACGACCGCTACTGGCCTGGCGGCTTGCTATCTTGGCATTACGGTAGCATTTGGTCATAGGCTAATTAAATGGGCCGATGTGCGGTTCTCTCATTGGTTTGGCAAGGGACCGAAGCCCGAACGCAAATATGGGGCTGCTCATGCAAAAGAGGAACGGACGGGGTGGTTGCTTCACCTGTTGGGCTGGGTCATTGGCAACGCTCTACTGTTTGCTATCATTGTGTATGTAGATGATCCACAGCGTACGGTTTCCTTGGAAGGCATTATGAGTACATGGGCAATCGTTCTGGTAATCGACTTTATTGTTTCCTTTAGCTATACTTTGGCTCCAAAGAAAAATAAGGCATAGCCCTAGGCAGTATAAGGCTTTACACTCGGATGAAATAAGACCGATCAATCAGGATGTTCAAATCGGAAGGGACATTGATGGTAAAAAATGAAGTTGTCACTTCCGGTAGTTTGCTGAGTCCATCGCTATTATGAGAATATGTACAAAATATTTGAAAAGTATATTGAACTCGCTTTGACAGTCACCTCATTTTTGCCTTCCATCTTTTCACTTGCATGGATTCCTTCCGATTTGAACACAGACAAACAGAAGCAGCGCAGTTTTCATAAGCTGACGTGATAAGGGCCCAGCTTATGTTGTTGCTGGGTATGGCAGGACAAAGCTATCGTATGGAGCGCGCTTGAATTCCCGAAGGAATGGGACCTTTGATTACAGCCGAACTCATCCGCAGAATAGTGTCCTGCCAATTCTCATAAATTTTAAAACAATTGTTGTATTTGCCTAAAACGTCGATTGTTTAACTTTGGCAACTAGCATGATAATAATCCAGAAAAGATTACATATGTCTATATATGTAGACATACGTAATTAAGTTGTTTTTTTGTCGAAAAATGTAAACAAGAAGGGTGGTTTCTGTGGCAGCACTGCTGAGTGGTAAGAACATTTTGATTATGGGTGTGGCTAACAACAGGAGTATTGCCTGGGGGACAGCCCAATCTTTAGCTGCTGAAGGAGCAAGGCTCATTTTTACTTACGAAAATGAGAGGGTTGCAGATCGGGTGCTAAAGCTCGTTGAAACGATTCCGGGGTCCATTGTCTGTCCCTGTAATGTACAAAGCGATGAAGAATTGGATGCACTGGCCGATTTTCTAAAGGAGAAAGTAGGCGTCCTGCATGGTTATTTTCACAGTGTTGCCTATGCTAAGGCTGAGGATTTGGACGGTCTGTTCGTCGACACTTCTCGCGAGGGATTCGCCATTGCTCAAGAAATCGGTGCCTACTCTCTGGCTGCTGTTTCCCGACGGGTTTACCCGCTGATGACGGAGGGTGGAAGTATCGTCACCATGACGTATATTGGCGCAGAACGAGCGATCAAGAATTACAACGTTATGGGTGTGGCGAAGGCTTCACTGGAAGCAAGCATGCGTTATCTGTCGAACGATCTGGGTACTTATGGTATTCGTGTCAATGCGATTTCGGCTGGTCCCATACGGACTTTGGCCGCTTACGGGATTAAGGATTTTAGCACGATGCTAAAGCATATTGAAGAGACGACGCCCCTACGCAAGTCGGTCGATACGTCCGAAGTTGGAGATACCGCGTTATTCTTATTTTCCCATTTATCGAGAGGCATTACGGGAGAAGTTATCCATGTTGATGCGGGATACCATATTACGGGGATGTAAGGAGGGAACGCTGTGCTTGTTACGCATACGGATTGCCGTATTATCTCACCTGAAGGGATTATGACAAGGGAGCGTCTGGAGCGGGATGTTACGATTTTCTCCCGGATGTTGACTCTCAGAGGAATTCCCGAAGACGGTAGAGTGATTCTGAAAGCGGCCAATTCCTATTGGTTTATTGTGTCTCTGTTCTCCCTGTGCAATATCGCTGTTTCGGTGACTGTGGTGGACGAGCAGACTGTGCTCGATGAGGTGGCTCAAATCTATGATGAAGCGGGTGCCTGTTGCATCCTTACGGATTCCGATTTAGAACTTCCTCATGCTCTCGTTATTCTGATTCAAGATCTAATTCAAGAAGAAGCAGTACACCCGGATTGGGTGGGAGAGCCAAAGCTTGAAGCCCTCGACTTTAACAAGTGGTGCGAGAGACCGGATGCGCTCATTCTGTATTCTTCAGGTACAACAGGAAAACCCAAGGGAATCGTGAAAGCTGGATCAGCCTTCATGGACAATATCAGGCATTCTATACACGCCATGAACTACCTACCGTCTGACCATATGCTCCCCGTTGTACCGTTTTCTCACTTTTATGGTATTTCACTCATCTTCTCCTGGTGGTTAACATCATGTTCTCTCATCATCTGCAATCCTAGAAACCTCTGGAGCGTCATTGCAAGTATTACGAAAGACCGGGCGACGGTCGTAGACGCTAACCCCTCTGCTTTTTACACCTTGTTGCG
Source organism: Paenibacillus sp. 1-8 (assembly GCF_056316205.1). Classification (NCBI taxonomy): domain Bacteria; kingdom Bacillati; phylum Bacillota; class Bacilli; order Caryophanales; family Paenibacillaceae; genus Paenibacillus; species Paenibacillus sp. 1-8. The sequence continues at coordinate 82,645 of NZ_CM149995.1, forward strand.
TATGTTAAACCGAAAACCCGAACAACTGGAAATGGTCAAGGAATCTCCGGTGCGCATGTGGTGCGTAGGCGGTTCTCCACTTACCCAAGACCTCGAAGAGAAATTTAACAACATATTTGGACAGCCCTTGCTGAATGGTTACGGCCTTTCTGAATTGGGCAACGTTACGCTGGGGACGCTGGAGTGTCCACAAGGTTGTGGCAAACCGTTGCCTGGTGTGGATCTGAAAATACTGGATGCTGCTGGCGAGCAGCAGGCGAACGGCATCGTAGGCGAAGTGTGGATACGCAGTGCCGGATGCATGGAAGGTTACCTGAATCGTCCAGACCTGACGCTGTCCGTTCTACAGGACGGCTGGTTCAAAACGGGAGATTTGGGCTATCTGGATGACGAAATGCTGTATGTAATTGGTCGCAGCGGTAAGACGGTCAACCGGATGGGATATATGGTATCTCCGGTTTATATCGAGGACCGGATTGGTTCGCTAGGTTACCGATCCTGCGTGATTACCTTGGAGGACGAGGCGAAAGGAACATTGCTTGTTGCATTCATCGAAAGCGAATCCTCGCAGGCCTTGTCTGTACTCCGCAAAGAGATGAATCGGGTACTTCCTTCATACATGTTTCCCGATCTTTTGCTTCCGCTCGCCCATTTTTCTTTAAACCGCAATGGAAAAGTAGATCGGCTGGAGATGGAGCGCATTGCCCTGGAGAAAGCTGCTTCTCGCAAAATATAACAAGGTATTTACCAAAAACCGCATAAAGGAAAGGGAGAATGCACCATGAGTATGAATCCGGAACTGGCAAAAAACACGCTTTTTTTGGAAAGGCATGAAGCAATTTTAAAGTGCCTTAATTATTTGATCGAGCATCGGCAGGAAGTGATGGATATTCTTACCCAATTTTCATCCTATCGGGCCGCCAATGCAGAAATTGATTCCACCATCCTCACACTTCAAGGTGCTTTGCAAGAGGTGCAGACCTATCAGCCAAGCCCGCAACGATCTATGGCTGTATTTATGCCTTCCAACGTCGTTTTGTACTCCTATGCATTATACCTCTTGATTCCGTCCCTATACGTTGAGAATATAGACTTTCGTCCTTCTTCTCACGTAAACGAGTACGTCAACATGCTGCATGAAAAGCTCCAGGCTGTACATGGATTACCCATCTATATTCGTAAGGTTAGCCAGAGAGTTTTCATGGAAAATTCGGTTATGCCAGCTGATATTGTGGTGTTCACTGGAAGCTATACCAATGCGGAGAAGATCAAAAAACAGATTCGAAAAGAACAGCTCTACATCTTTTACGGACAAGGGATAAATCCTTTCATCATCGGACCCGATGCCGATCTGGAACTAGCGGTTACCGATGTGATTCGAATGAGATTGTTCAACTCTGGACAAGACTGCCTGGGACCCGACATCATTCTGGTACATCAGGATGTGACGGAGAATTTCAAAAACCTGCTGATTCAGCGGCTGGACGAACTCGTGTTTGGAGCCAACAATGACCCGAACGCGAACTACTCCCCTATTTTCTATAAAGACACGCTGTATTCGGTTTCGGAATATTTTAACACGAACGATAAGTTTATTATTTACGGCGGTGGCATTGATTTCCGTACGAAAAAGATGGAGCCGACGATTGTATATAGCGAATTAGATCAGGATTTGGAGATTATTGAGTATTTTTCACCAGTCTTCAACGTGGTTAGCTACCGAGACGACGAGCAACTGATCAAGCGTATTTCCTCCAGTTATTTCAGTGAACGTGCGATGGGCTGCAGCTTATACGGATCTAATCACCTGGCGGACGTCCTGCGAAAGAAGCACACGCTGACCATTAATGAGACGCTTGAGGATGTGGATCAGGGCAATAAGCCCTTTGGTGGCTATGGCACGATGTCGAACTATATTTTTTACGATTTTAAGCTCGTTTCGAAGCCCATTTTGATTTCAAAAATTGTCGCAGAATATTTGTCGGAAAAGAGGAGTTTGGTATGACTGCGAGCTTATTGCCATGGGATGCCATCATTGGCTACTTAAAATCGGCTGGGGTTCGGCATCTCTTTGGATTACCAAGTGATGATCTCAAGATCGTATCGTCACTCCCCTCGTCCGGTATGGATTTTATTCTGTGCAAAGATCAGCGTAATGCTGTATTTATGGCAGCAGGCTATGCGCTCACAACCAACCAGATGTCCGTATGTGTTGTGGGTAAAGGGCCTGCGCTCAGTAATACACTTACGGGGCTACTGGAAGCCAAGAACCTTGGTGCTCCGCTTTTACTTTTGGCGCTCGGCACCGGAGGGGACAAGCTGGGTACCCGATCCTTTCAGGAGGCAGATCAAATCTCACTCGTGAAGCCGCTCGTAAAATGGGCTTACCGTGTCGAGCATGTGGATCGACTTGTATGGGCGCTGGAGCGAGCGGCTTTTTTGGCGATCAATGGGGCTCCAGGTCCGGTCTATATTGAACTGCCCGAAAACCTGATGGACCAGCCTGTGCCGACAGGGCTTCAGTTTATTCCGCCAGAAAAGCTTTCGTGCTCTCCGTCTCTTCGGGAGCTGGATGCGGCATGGGAGATTATCAAGACTGCTCGCAGGCCTGTCATTTTGGTCGGAGGCGGGATGAAGTCCGTTACAAATGATGTAATCGGGATATTCGCTGATCTGTGCGGAGCAGCCTTGTTCGCAACCGCCTCAGGACGGAGCGCAGTTGATGAAGAGGACGAGCTTTTCTGTGGGGTGGCCGGGCTCTATACGGATCTCAGTCTGAGGCAAATCTGGAAGGAATCTGATGTAGTGATTGCGCTGGGCAGCCGATTGGAAGAAACGGCTACGTTTGAGTGGGATATTTTGCTAGAGGATACACCTTTAATTCAGGTCAATGTCGAGCTGGAGGATTTTGCACACGAATACCGGGGCATCAAAGTGCTTGGAGATGGATATGCAGCATTAGAGCAGTGGGTTCAACGGTACAGACATAAACATGATGGAGCGTGGCTTGAAACGATCAGAAGGTGTAAGCAGAAGGCATTTTCTAATAGAGCCATTTATCTGGAGGAGTTGAAAAAGACCCCTGGAATTCACGTTCCAGAGCTGCTGGAGATCATTCAGACAGATTTTCCAGAAAAAATGGTGCTTGTTCAGGAAAATGGATTACAGGATATGTGGTCTTACTTTTATCCATATTTTTGCTTCGTGCAAGGTTCTCTTTCAATTGTTCCCAGTGACCAAACGAGCCTTGGATTCGGTGCGGCTGCTGCTTTGGGAGCAAGCCTAGCAACAGAACGTCCAGTAGTGGCACTGGTAGGGGACGGTGCGTTCAATCTCTTCTGTTCGGATTTTATGACGGCTGTGCAGTATCAAATACCGCTGATCTATCTCGTACTCAATAATGGCGGGTATGGTTGGTTGCAGAATCAGATGAATTATAAGCACCTTTCAGGGCAGTCCTTGCCATTTGTTTCAGAGGCGGCCAAGACAGGAATCCAAATTCCACAGTATGAATTTGTGGAAAGTCTTGCAATCCGGAGCAAGGGGGAGGCCCGGGAACAGCTTCAGCTTGCTTGGCAAAAGTATAAGGAGAACAAGCTTGTGGTCGTCGAGGTATATGCTGATCTTGCGGATGTGCATGAGAAAATCAGTCATGTGTATGGCGACTTTCCTCTCTACGAGCAACAGGCTTCCAAGAATTAATTTCAGCGAAGGACGTGGGTACAGTGAGAAGACGTGTTGTGGTGACAGGACAGGGAGTCGTAACGCCGGTTGGGCTTAATCTTACAGATTTCTGGAATTCACTGTTGGAAGGAAAGAGCGGCATCGGACCTGTCACTGCTTTTGATACAGCGGACATTCCGACAAAGATTGGTGCACAGGTTACGGGCTTTGATCCGTTGCAATATATGAGCAAGAAGGAAGCTAATAAAGTCGCACAGTTCACTCAGTTTGCCCTAGCGGCTGCACGGCAGGCAATGGAGCAATCGAAATTAGTGATTGATGAGCGGAATGCAGGCCGCGTGGGGGTTATTGTCGGCTCTGGAGCAGGCGGCCTCGACGTCATAGAGGAGAACTACGGGAAATTAACAAAGCTTGGTCCCAAAAGGGTTTCTCCTTATTTTGTTTCCTCCATGATGATTAATTCAGCGCCTGGTGAAATATCCATTGCTATCGGAGCCAAGGGACCTTCGTTTGCCGTGGTTACGGCTTGCGCCACAGGAAGTAATGCCATTGGTGAAGCATTACGTACGATCCAGTACGGCACGGCTGATGTCGTGGTCGCTGGAGGATCAGAGGCTAATTTTAGTCAGCTTGATTTGGCATCTTTTGCGAATATCCATGCTCTCTCCAGACGCAATGAAGAGCCGCAGAAGGCCAGTCGTCCGTTTGATGTGGACCGCGATGGATTCGTCATCGGCGGAGGAGCAGGGGTCTTGGTGCTGGAGGAACTGGAGCATGCCTTGAACCGCGGGGCTACCATTTTGGCCGAGGTTGCGGGTTACGGATGCACAACCGATGCGTATCATATCACGGCTCCAGACCCCTCGGGCTCCGGTCCGGCAGAAGCGATCAGCATCGCGCTGCAGGATGGTGGCTTGACACCACAGGAAATCGACTATGTCAATGCTCATGGTACGAGTACGCCGTTTAACGACCGCATGGAGATTAATGCCATTCAGAAGGTATTCGGGGAGCATGCTCCCCATTTGGCGATATCGTCTATTAAATCCATGACAGGCCATTTAATGGGCGGCGCAGGGGCAGTCGAATTAATTGCAACTGTACAGAGCATGATCCACAGCAAAGTACCACCGACACTCAATTGTGACAATCCCGAAGCCCCTGAACTGAATTTTGTACCGCATATATATCAGGAACGCGAGGTCCGTGCGGCGATTAGTAATTCCTTTGGTTTCGGGGGGCACAACGTCTGTCTTGCTGTTCGCAAGTGGGAGGGGGTATAAGCCTGTGAGCGAAGAGCTAATCCATATCCCGGATGTGCTTCCGCACAGGTACCCGTTTCTTCTGCTGGATGGCGTGACTGGGTACGAAACGTCGCAATGGGCGAAGGGGTACAAGCTTGTTACCTGGAGTGAATGGTTTATTACTGAGGCTAATCCATACATGCCTCCTATGTTGATCGTGGAGTCGCTCGCACAATTGGCGGCATTCGCTGCGATTGACAAAAAAGGCATTTCATATCTGACCAACCTTAATGGAGTTCGATTCCATAGCTTGGCGAGGCCAGGGGACCGAATTGATCTCTATTTTGAAGTGATCAAGCGTCGGCGGGGATATATACTCGGCAGCGGTCGTGCTTCTGTAGGCGAGCGTTTGGTGGCTGAGGCGGAAGAAATTGTTTCACTTGATCAATGACCGGAGGAAGCGTACATTAAACGGTCCTTTTGTCCTCCTGACTGCCAGTAGCAGCGGGAGGACAATCACATCACGGAATAGGAGTGAACGAGATGAATGACATGCAGTTATATGATTTAACAAATGCGCAGAAGCGTATATGGTATACCGAATTACTCTATCCAGATACGTCAGTGTCACAGCTTTCCGGTACAGCCAAGATGAAGGGTCGTATCCATATTGCTGCTTTCATGAAGTCCATTCATTTGATAATCAAACAATATGATGCGTTCCGCATTCGTATTACCTCAGTGGATGGAGTGCCCCAGCAGTATGTCGTTCCTTATGAAGAGAGACAGTTGGAATACCTGGATCTTACCCATTATGAAAATATATCTGAGGTGGAAGCCTTACTTGAGCAGCACAAGAGGAAACCCTTGCCACTGCTGGATTCTGAGCTATTCCAGTTTTTGATTGTGAAGATTAGCGAGGAAGAGTATTGGATTAATACCAAGATGCACCATATTATTTCTGACGGGATCTCAATGGTGATCTATGGCAATCAGTTGACCGAGTTTTACATGCAAATCATTCAAGGAAATGAACCCACACTGAATGATGATTGCTCTTATATTCAATATATTGCAGAAGAGAACGCATATGAACTTTCTGACAGATACCAAAAGGATAAGGCATACTGGCTGGATAAATTTTCTGATTTGCCTGAGCTTACGGGTTGGAAGTCATATAATCCGTTATCTCTAAGCACCCAAGCCGTTCGGGAGCATTTTACCGTACCAGAGGTGCTTTATCATGAGCTACAGGCATTTTGCCAGCAGAACAGGATTTCCCTGTTTCAGTTCTTCATGGGTGTGATGTATATCTACATACACAAAGTGACGAATCAGCCGGATGTGGTGATTGGTACTTCGTTCGCTAACCGGGGGAACAAAAAAGAGAAGCAAAAGATCGGTATGTTCGTTAGTACGGCTGCCGCCAGAACATACGTCGAAAAGGACATGGATGTATTGAGCTTTCTGCAGGATGTAGCCAGGGATCAGCTGTCAATCCTGCGGCATCAGAAATATCCATACAATCAGTTAATCCAGGATCTAAGAGAAATGCATGGCAACAAGGATATTCAGCGTCTTTTTGGCGTTTCCATGGAATACCGACTTATCAATTGGGTTGACCTGGAAGACGTGCGCATTTTGACGGATTATGATTTCTGCGGCGACGAAGTGAATGATTTTGTGCTTCATATCGTGGAGATCCTGGATGAAGGCGAGCTGGTACTGGATGTCGATTACCGGGCAAAGCTGTTTGAACGCAGCGAAGTAACGGACATGGTCTCCCAGTTGCTTACGATCGCCGAGCAGATTATTCATACACCGCAGCTTTCCATCGCAGAGGTAACCCTGCTGGGAGAAGCAGATGAGCAATCCATTTTGGCTCTCTCGGAAGGAATTGTAGCTGATTATCCGCGTGAAAAGACAATTCATGGCTTATTCGAAGAACAAGCCGAGCGCACGCCCGATCATGTTGCCGTTCAGATGGGCGAGCAGTGCATTACATACCGAGCTCTAAACGAGCAGGCTAACCAGCTTGCGAGATATTTGCGCTCCGAGGGAGTAGGAGCAGATACGCTCGTAGGGATCATGGCTGACCGTTCCTTGGAGATGATCATCGGCATGTTGGCCATTTTGAAAGCAGGAGGTGCCTATGTACCGATTGATCCCGATTATCCCGAAGAACGTATCCATTATATGCTGGAGGATTCGGGAGTCCATCTGTTGCTCACCCAAAGCCATCTATGGGAGTGCACTACTTTTGACGGAAAGCTTGTGAATCTGGACGAAGCTGCATCGTATACAGGAGACGCTTCAAATCTGGAGAGCATTTCGGGACCCGGCAACCTGGCCTATGTTATCTACACGTCGGGTACAACCGGCAAGCCGAAGGGAACGCTGATTGAGCATAAAAATGTAGTTCGACTGCTCTTTAACGATCAAAATTTATTTGATTTCAGTGCTCAGGATACGTGGACGCTATTTCATTCGTTCTGCTTCGATTTCTCCGTTTGGGAGATGTATGGAGCCCTTCTTTACGGAGGAAAATTGGTGATTGTTCCGTCTCTCACAGCCAAGAGTCCAGCAGCTTTCGTGGAGTTGTTGAAAGACAACAAAGTCACCATTTTGAATCAGACGCCGACGTACTTTTATCAGGTGATACAGGAAGAATTAGCCCACTCTTCGACAGAGCTTAGCCTTAGAAAAATCATTTTTGGTGGAGAGGCCTTAAGCCCATCTCTTCTGAGAAACTGGCGGGTCAAGTATCCTGATGTACAGCTGATTAATATGTACGGTATTACGGAAACAACGGTCCATGTCACCTACAAGGAAATCACGGAACATGAGATTGAAGCGGGGAAAAGCAATATTGGCAAAACGATTCCGACACTTAGCGCTTACATTTTTGATGAGCAAAGACGCCTACAGCCTGTCGGGGTCCCAGGGGAGCTATATATCGCGGGCGACGGTCTTGCCCGAGGGTATTTGAACCGTCCAGAGTTGACGGCCGAGAAATTCGTTGAGCATCCGTTTCGGGCGGGAGAGCGCATGTACCGTACTGGGGATCTGGCTCGCTGGTTGCCTGATGGTAATATCGAATATTTGGGCCGGATCGACCATCAGGTCAAAATTCGCGGCTACCGAATTGAGCTTGGCGAGGTAGAAGCGCAAATTCTCAAGGCTTCGAGCGTAAGGGAGACGATTGTCCTCGCAAGGGACGACGAACAGGGTCAAAAATTGCTGTGCGCCTACTACGTAGCCACTACCGACCTTTCGCCAGGCGAATTAAGGTCTCAGTTAGCGGCGGAACTACCAGCTTATATGATCCCTTCTTATTTTGTCCGGCTGGAGCAAATGCCGCTTACGCCAAATGGCAAGCTGGATCGTCGCGCTCTGCCAGCTCCTGAGGGTAGTACACAATCCAGCGAGGATTATTTGGCTCCGAGAACTGCTGCGGAAGCCCAGCTAGCGCTAATCTGGCAGGATATTTTGGGAGTTGCCCGCGTGGGCGTCAGAGATAATTTCTTTGAAATTGGTGGTCACTCTTTGCGGGCGACACTGCTCGTTTCACGGATTCAAAAAGAGCTCGGATGCAGCATTTCGCTGCGTGAAGTGTTTCAGTCGCCTACGGTTGAGTCCCTGGCGCGACTGATGAAGGAACGCATTCCAACCGTGTATGAATCCATTCCACAGGCGGAGGAAAGCGAAGCTTACCCTGTGTCCTCAGCGCAGAAGCGGTTATATGTGTTGAGACAAATGGACGGGGGAGAGCTCAGCTACAATATGCCTGGGGCATTCACAGTGGACGGGCCATTGGATCGCGCTCGTCTGGAATCTGCGTTCCAGACGCTGATCCAGCGTCACGAATCCCTGAGAACCGGCTTCTATATGCAGGATGGAGAGCTCGTTCAGCGTGTGCATAGGGATGTGTCATTCGCGTTGGACTACACTGAAGCTTCGGTGGAGGAGGCGGATACGCTCGTACGCAGCTTTATCCGTGCCTTTGATCTTAGTCAGGCTCCATTACTGCGTGTTGGCTTGGTGAAGCTACATGAGGAACGTCATCTGTTGCTGTTTGATATGCACCATATCATTTCGGATGGGGTTTCCATTCAAATACTGGTGGAAGAACTCACCTCATTGTATCAAGGGGAACAGCTGCCAGAGCTGCACATCCAGTACAAGGATTATGCTGTATGGCAACGGGAGCATTCAGAGAACCAATGGCAAGAGCATGAAGCGTACTGGCTGCAGGCTTTTGAAGGGGAACTGCCTGTACTTGATTTGCCGACGGATTATCAAAGACCTTCTGTTCGCAGCTTCGAGGGTAGCCGAATTGATTTTACATTGGATGCGTCCGGCAATAAGGCATTACAAGAGCTTGCATCCCGTACAGGTACTACGCTGTATATGGTATTGCTGGCTGCTTATTCGGTGCTGCTGCACAAATATACGGGGCAGGAGGACATCATCGTAGGTTCTCCGGTGGCCGGAAGACCGCAAGCGGAGCTTGAGGGCATCATCGGGATGTTCGTCAATACACTGGGTATGCGCAGCTACCCGGCGGGAGATAAGACCTTTCAGGATTATCTCCTCGAAATCAAGGAAACGGCGCTCAAGGCATTCGAGCATCAGGACTATCCATTGGAGAAACTGATTGAGAAGCTGGGTGTAGGACGTGATGTCAGCCGCAATCCACTTTTTGACACCCTGTTGGTATTGCAAAATACGGAGCAGGAAGAGCAGGAAATGGATGGACTGCGCTTTACTCCTTACCCGCTGGAGACCGTTACAGCCAAATTTGACCTGTCACTCAATGTAGAGGAGCAGGGAGCAGAACTAGCCTTTGGCCTCGAGTATAGTACGGCTTTATATCGGCGTGATAGTGTAGAGCGACTTGCAACGCACTTGCTCCGGGTTCTGCACGCAGTCGCAGCCAATCCTCAGTTGCAACTGGCCGAGATTGAAATGATCACACCTGAGGAGAAAGTACAGATCGTTGAAGTATTTAACGCGACATCGGCTCCTTATCCAAGGGACAAGACTATTCACGAGCTGTTCGCAGAGCAAGTCAAGCGTACACCGGAACAGACGGCGCTTGTATTCGGCGATGTTCGGCTAACCTATCTCGAATTGGAAGAGAAGGCGGGGCGGCTAGCCCAAACGCTGCGTCGTTTGGGAACGTTGAGGGAGCAGCCTGTGGCCGTGATGGGCGGACGAAGCATCGAGATGGTTATTGGTATGCTTGCGGTGCTCCAGGCGGGTGGAGCCTATGTGCCTATTGATCCCGAATACCCTGAGGATCGGGTTCGCTATATGCTCAATGATTCCGGTGCCAAGCTACTATTGGTGCAAAAGGGTGAGTTTGTAAGTGTAGACTACGGTCTACCGATTGTGGACCTCAGCAGTGAAGAGGCTTATGCAGATGAACTCGGTCAGTCGGAGGAGGCTGTCCATGGATCGCAGGGACTCGCTTATGTCATCTATACTTCGGGTACGACGGGTAGACCGAAGGGTGTTATGGTTGAACACCGGAACGTGGTTCGTCTGGTCAAGGAAACCAATTATGTGGAGCTGAATGAATCCACCCGAATTTTGCAAACAGGAGCGGTGGCCTTCGATGCTTCCACTTTCGAGATATGGGGGGCGTTGCTTAACGGCGGACAGCTCTATTTCGTGGAGAACGACGACATCCTGATTGCTGATAGGCTCAAAGCGGCTATTGCCAAGTATGGGATTACGACATTGTGGCTTACTTCACCGCTTTTTAATCAGCTTTCACTGCAGGATGAGTACCTGTTTAGAGGGCTAAAAACATTGTTCGTCGGTGGTGACGTACTGTCCGTATCTCATATGAACCGTGTGATAGAGGCCAATCCTGATCTTGTCCCTATCAATTGCTATGGTCCGACAGAGAATACGACCTTCTCCACCACCTACAAGATTCCGGGTCGTGCTGAAGGGGTGGTGCCGATTGGTCGCCCCATTAGTAATTCGACCGCTTATGTGGTCAATGGATCGCTTCAATTGCAACCTATTGGAGCTTGGGGCGAACTGATTGTCGGCGGTGAAGGTGTAGCGCGCGGATATCTCAATCGCCCTGATCTCACGGCAGAAAAATTTGTCCCTAGTCCTGTGAAGGATGGAGAGCTCTGCTACCGAACGGGCGATCTGGTACGCTGGCTTGCGGATGGCAATCTGGAATTTAAGGGAAGAATTGATGAACAGGTCAAAATACGCGGTTACCGCATCGAACTCCCCGAAATAGATGCCCAACTGGCCAAGGTGGAGGCGGTCATCGACGCCGTAGTAGTCGTCCGCGCGGATGAGCTTGGAGAGAAGCAGCTTTGCGCTTATTATGTGGCGGATCGTATGCTCACGGCAGGCGAAGTGCGTCTTGCCCTGTCGCAAGTGCTTCCGAGTTATATGATCCCGTCCTATTTTGTGCAGCTGGATCGTATGCCATTAACGTCGAACGGAAAAGTGGACCGCAGGTCTCTGCCGGCTCCTCAAGTGGGTGCACATACGGGACGGAAGTACACGGCTCCCCGTACACCGGCCGAAGAAGCCTTGGCGTCTGTTTGGCAAGGGGTACTGGGTGCCGAACAGGTGGGTATCCATGACAATTTCTTTGAATTGGGAGGAGACTCCATTAAGGCTATTCAGGTTTCGTCTCGGCTACTACAGGCTGGTTATCGCTTAGAGATGAAGGAGCTGTTCAAATCTCCAACCATTGCGGAGCTAAGCGCGCAAATACAAACGTCTGTGCATATGGCTGAACAGGGAGTTGTGCGTGGAGCGACTCGCTTGACTCCAGTCCAACAGTGGTTCTTTGGACGGAAGCAGGCAGAGCCTCATCACTTCAATCAAGCGGTTATGCTGTATCGTGAACAGGGGTTTGAGGAAAAGGCCTTGCATCAGGTGCTGAGAAAACTCGCTGAGCATCATGACGCCCTTCGCATGGTTTTTCGTCAGACAGAGCATGGCTACGAGGCTTGGAATCGTGATCTTGAAGAAGGAGAGCTTTATAGCCTGCTTACCGCTGATTTACGGAATGAATCCAATCCGGTCGCAGCCATTACAGTGTTGTCGGACGACATTCAGCGCAGCATCAATCTGGCAGAGGGTCCGCTGCTGAAGTTAGGACTTTTCCATTGTCAGGATGGAGACCATCTCCTGATCGTGATCCACCATTTGGTGGTGGACGGAGTATCCTGGCGGATTTTGTTTGAGGATATCGGAGCAGGCTATGAACAGGTGACTCAAGGACAAGTGCTGACATTCCCGCAGAAGACGGACGCCTTCCGTGACTGGGGTGATGCTCTTTTCCGTTATTCGGAAAGCCCGGAAATCGAAATTCATCAGGCGTATTGGAGAAACATGGAAGGCCAGCAGCTCGAGCAGTTGCCGAAGGATACAGCTGTAGAAAGCCTCCTTTTACGGGATAGCGAAGTGGTAACAGCACAATGGACTGTAGAAGAAACCGACCAACTGTTGAGAAAAGCCCACCGCGCTTATCAAACGGAGACGAATGATCTGCTATTGACTGCTCTGGGCATGGCGGTATCCAAATGGTCTGGCATCGGAAAGGTTGCTGTGAATCTGGAAGGACACGGTCGTGAGCCGATTATACCGAATATCGACATCACCCGTACCGTCGGCTGGTTTACAAGTCAATATCCGGTGATTTTAGACTTGGGGGATAACCTGGAAGAGGCAGCCTTGATCAAGTCTGTAAAAGAAGGGCTGCGCCGAATTCCGAACAAAGGCATCGGATACGGGGTACTCAAAACCATGGCAAGTCAGGTGGACGCAGACAGCTTCAGCTTGCAGCCTGAGATTTCTTTTAACTATCTGGGGCAATTTGATCAGGATTTGCAGGGAAGCTCGTTGCAGATTTCTCCTTATCCGACCGGAAGCGCGCAAAGCTTGTTGGAGGAACCGGCCTATACGCTAGATATCAATGGCATGGTGACGGACGGAGCCCTGTCTCTGACGATTACTTATAACGGAAAACAGTATAAGTCATCTACGATGGAACAGCTCGCTGGATATATTGAAGAGAGCTTGCGGCAGCTTCTCCACCATTGCGTAACCCAGGAAAGAACCGTATTGACACCAAGCGACGTGCTTGCGAAGGGTCTAAGCATTGCCGACCTGGAAGAGCTTTCTAAGCAGACCAGCCACATAGGCGATATTGAGAATGTATACAGTCTGACGCCGATGCAGAAGGGTATGCTGTTTCATGATATGTTTGAGCCGCATACAGGTGCCTATTTTGAGCAGGCTGCCTTTGACTTTAAGGGTGGGTTTGATCCGGCAGCCTTTGGACACAGTCTGGATGCATTGGTGGAGCGGCATGCCATCCTGCGCACGAACTTTTATAGCGGATGGGGCAGCGAGCCTTTACAGGTTGTTTTTCGGCACAGGGGCGCCAAACTGGTATATGAAGACCTGCGGGAGATGAACGCATCGCAGCGCGAAGCTTACTTGCAGACATTTGCTGTAAAAGACAAAGCACAGGGCTTCAACCTATCCGAAGATGAGCTTCTCCGTGTTTCGATTTTGTGCACAGGTGAAGATAGCTTCCGTCTCTTATGGAGCTTTCACCACATCGTCATGGATGGATGGTGTGTTCCGTTAATTACGCAGGAGGTGTTTGAACATTATTTTGCCCTCCTGGAAGGAAGAGAACCTGAGTTGGCAGAGGTTCAGCCGTACAGTCGATACATTGAATGGCTGGAAAAGCAGGATGAAGCAGCTGCGTCCAACTATTGGAGTCGATATCTGGCCGGTTACGAGCAACAGACGCTTTTACCTCAGGTCGGGGAAACAAGTAAAGGGGAAGGGTATGTATCAGAAAAGCAAAATTACATCCTGGGCAAGGAATTAACCGGACGTCTGGAAAAGGTAGCCAGAGATGCTCATGTCACGATGAATATATTGCTGCAATCCATCTGGGGCATTGCACTTCAACGCTATAACGGTAGCCGGGATGTCGTATACGGAAGTGTAGTATCTGGCAGACCGGCAGAAATTCCGGGCATTGATCGAATGATCGGTTTGTTCATCAATACGATTCCAGTGCGTGTGAAGACGGAGGAAAATCTCCCCTTCTCCATTCTGATGAAGCAGCAGCAGGAACAATTTATGACTTCTCATATGTACGACACCTACCCGCTGTTTGAGATTCAGGCTCAGACCGATCAGAAACAGGATTTAATCTCACATATTATGGTATTTGAGAACTATCCTGTTGAGGAGGAGGTAGAGCGTCTGGGTGGTGGCGAGGCTGACTTTGAGATTGAGGACGCTGAGCTTCTGGAGCAAACGAATTACGATTTTAATTTAATTATCCTCCCTGGCGAAGAGATGAGATTGCTTTTCCAATACAATGCGCTCGTCTATGATCAAATGACGATTGAGCAAATCAAGGGACATCTGGTTCACCTCATGGAACAAATTGTAGAGAACCCTGCCATTTCCGTGGATGCTCTGGAATTGGTCACGCCGCAGGAGAGAGAGCAGATTCTGAACGTATGGGGAAACACGAAAGTCAGTTACGAGCACTGTAGCACGTTCCACGGGCTGTTGGAGGAACAGGCGGGACGAACGCCAGACGCGACTGCCATTTTGTTCGAGGACGAGATGCTGACCTATGCCGAGCTCAATGCAAAAGCCAACGGAGTGGCAAGAAAGCTGCGTACTCAGGGAATCCAGACGGGAGATCTGGTGGGACTGATTGCTGAACGGTCGCCCGAAATGATCGTTGGAATCTACGGCATTATGAAAGCCGGAGGTGCTTATGTTCCCATTGATCCAGAGTATCCGAAAGAACGAATCAGTTACATGCTTGAAGATTCCGGGGCGAAGCTGATCCTTACACAGGCCCGTCTCCTGGAGCATCTTGGCTGGACGGAAAATGTTTTGTTGCTGGATGAACCATCGACCTATGATGCCGACACCTCGAATTTGGAGGATACTGCTGGTCCGGATGATCTGGCTTACGTGATCTATACTTCAGGTACGACGGGTCAGCCTAAGGGCGTATTAGTTGAACATCGGGGACTGCAAAATCTTTCGGACGTATATGGGGCACACTTCGAAGTTACACCGCGGGATCGGATCGTTCAGTTTGCAAGCCTGTCGTTCGATGCATCGGTTTCGGAAATTTTAACGGCACTAAGCCAAGGGGCTGCTCTGTGCATCCCTTCTACACAAGACATTTTGGATTATGCCTTGTTTGAGCAGTTCATAAACGACAAGGGGATTACGATAGCGACGCTGCCACCAGCTTATGCTATCCACCTTGAGCCGGAGCGCCTGCCAGCACTGCGATGCCTGCTTACCGCCGGATCTGCCGCATCTGTCGAGTTGATCGAAAAGTGGAGGAAGCATGTACAATACTCCAATGGCTATGGCCCAACGGAGGACTCCGTATGCACCACAATCTGGTCTGCCCCGGACAGCGAGGAAACAACGGAAATTGTATCCATTGGTCAACCTATTGCTAACCATAGTGTGTATATCTTGGATGATCATTTCAGATTGTTGCCTGTCGGCGTAGCTGGAGAGCTCTGCGTTTCGGGTATCGGGTTAGCGCGGGGGTATCATAACCGACCTGCGTTAATGGATGAGAAGTTCGTGGAAAATCCGTTTACTCCAGGGGAGCGTATGTACCGGACGGGTGACTTGGTTCGCTGGTTACCAAATGGTACCATCGAGTACTTGGGCCGAATAGATCACCAAGTCAAAATCCGCGGCTACCGGATCGAGCTTGGCGAGGTAGAAGCACAAATGCTCAGAGTGCAGTCCGTACAGGAAGTCGTGGTCATGGCTGTGGAAGGCGATGACGGTCAGAAGGATCTGGTCGTTTACTTCGTAGCCGCTCAGAAACTTGAGGTATCCGAGCTCCGGACAGTTCTGTCGGAGATGTTACCTGGATATATGATCCCTTCCCGCTTCATACAACTGGAGGATATGCCTCTGACGTCGAACGGAAAAATCGATCGAAAAGCGTTGCAGGGAGAACACGGATGGGTAGCTGCTTCATCTGTTGCTCCGAAGACACCTGTGGAAATTCAATTAGCTGAAATTTGGCAAGAAGTGTTGGGTGTAGAGAACGCGGGAGTGAAGGATAATTTCTTCCATTTTGGAGGTCATTCACTGCGTGCAGCCCTGCTAGTCTCACGAATTCGCAAGGAAATGAATCGCGAAATTAGTCTGAGAGAAGTGTTCGAGTCTCCTACCATTGAAGGCTTGGCTCATGCCATTGAAGGCTATACACCGCTGGAATTTGAAGAAATTCCCACAGCGGGCGTGCGTGAGCACTACCCATTGTCCTCAGCTCAAAAACGGCTGTTTATTCTAAGTCAGCTGGAAGGTGGAGAGCTGAGCTACAATATGCCGGGTATCCTTACGGTTGAGGGGGCCCTGGATCGGGAACGGCTGGGGCAGGCATTCCGTCGTCTGATTCATCGCCATGGTTCGCTGCGTACCCGTTTTGTGACCATTAACGGTGAGCCTGTACAGCAGCTCCTGACGGATGTTCCGTTTACTGTGGAATATGCGGAGTTGAGCGAGGAAGAGGCAGGAGCTACCCTTCAGCAATTTGTCCGTCCTTTTGATCTTGGCGAGGCTCCATTGCTGCGGGTCGGCCTCATCCGAATTGCGCATGAGCGCCACTTACTGTTGTTTGACATGCATCATATTGTCTCCGATGGGGTTTCTATGAATATTCTCATAGAAGAGTTTCTCCGCTTCTATCAAGAGGAGGACTTATTACCTGTGCTACAGATCCAGTACACAGACTATGCCGTATGGCAGCAAGAGCAACTCGGAAGCGAACGTCTCAAAGCCCAGGAAGCTTACTGGCTGGATGCATTCCGCGGAAGCTTGCCAGTGCTGGATTTGCCGGGAGATGAAGTCCGTCCTGCGGTGCGAAGCTTTGCGGGGGATCGGATCGACTTCCATATTGATTCTTCTCTGAGCGGTTCACTCCAGGAGCTGGCTACCCAAACAGGTTCTACTCTGTTCATGGTACTGCTGGCAGCCTATACAGCGCTCTTGCACAAGTACACAGGTCAGGAAGATGTCATTGTCGGTTCACCTGTGGCGGGAAGATCCCATGCCACACTCGAAGGCCTCATCGGTATGTTCGTCGGCACAGTGGCACTACGTACTTATCCGGAAGGGGAGAAGTCTTTCGAGGCTTATTTGCAGGAAGTGAAGGAAACAGCGCTGCGGGCCTATGAAAACCAGGATTATCCGTTCGAGGAGCTGGTAGAAAAGCTGGAGCTTCAACGTGACCTGAGCCGCAACCCGCTATTTGATACCATGTTTGTCCTGCAAAATATCGAGCAGGGAGAACAAGAAATAGAGGGACTGCGTTTCACTCCTTACGATCATGTACATCCGTCTGCCAAGTTCGATCTCACGCTGACCGTGAGTGAAGCGGACGGAGCACTGAACTGCACACTTGAGTATGCGACTGCGATCTACAAGCGAGAGACTGCTGAGCGGATGGCGGGCCATTTTGTACAGCTTATTCGGGAAGCAACTGCCAATCCGGCAATGCCGTTGTCATCCCTTGATATCGTGACACCTGAGGAAAAATCAAGGCTGATGAAGGATACAGACGAAGCGAAAGCAGATTATCCTCGTGACAAGACGATTCATACGCTGTTCGAGGAACAGGCTGCCCGTACTCCAAACGCAGTGGCAGTTGTTTGTGAAGATGCAGCCCTGTCCTATAGCGAGCTGAATGAGCGGGCCAACGGACTTGCCAGAACGCTGAGGGAGCGTGGTCTGCAACCAGACGGTTTGGCTGGAATCATGGCGGATCGTTCCCTTGAAATGGTGGTCGGGATTTTAGCCATCTTGAAGGCAGGCGGGGCCTATGTCCCTGTAGACCCTGAATATCCAGAGGACCGCATTCGCTTTATGCTTGAGGATTCGGGAGCCAAGCTGCTGTTGACACAAGCGCATCTGGAACAACGTGTCTCCTTCGCCGGGGACATCGTAAGTCTGGACGAGACGGCTTCCTACAAGAAGGATGTCTCTAACCTGGAGCCTGTAGCCGGACCGGAGCATCTTGCCTACGTCATCTACACATCGGGTACGACAGGCAAGCCAAAGGGAACGCTGATCGAGCACAAAAATGTAGTTCGCCTGCTCTTTAATGATAAAAATCTATTTGATTTCGGTCCTCAGGATACGTGGACACTCTTCCATTCGTTCTGCTTTGACTTCTCCGTATGGGAAATGTACGGGGCATTGCTGAACGGAGGACGATTGGTCATCGTTCCATCGCTTACCGCGAAGAGTCCGGATCGTTTCCTGCAATTGCTGAAAGACCAGAAGGTCACCGTTTTGAACCAGACGCCGACCTACTTCTACCAGTTGCTACAGGAAGAGCTTGGTCATCACACGGCAGAACTGAGCCTCCGCATGATCATCTTCGGTGGAGAGGCATTAAGCCCGGCCTTGCTCAAGGACTGGAGAACGAAGTACCCGCAAGTGCAGCTCATCAACATGTACGGCATTACCGAAACGACCGTGCATGTAACATACAAGGAAATTACAGAGCTGGAAATTGAACAGGGCCGCAGCAATATCGGCACCACGATTCCGACGCTGCGTGCGTACATTTTGGATGAACAACGCCGTCCACAGCCGATTGGCATTCCGGGTGAACTTTACGTGGCGGGCGTAGGCCTGGCGCGCGGCTATCTGAACCGACCGGAATTGACGGAAGAGAAGTTTGTCGCTCACCCGTTTGAAGCGGGCGAGCGTATGTACCGCTCGGGTGACCTGGCACGCTGGTTGCCTGATGGCAGCATGGAGTATTTGGGACGGATTGACCATCAGGTTAAAATCCGGGGTTACCGCATCGAGCTGGGCGAAGTGGAAGCGAAGCTGCTCCATGCTCCGTCTGTAAGGGAGGCCGTTGTGCTTGCCCGGGAGGATGGAAGTGGACAAAAAGTGCTTGTCGGCTATTTCACTGCCGATCAGATGCTAACAGTAGGCGAGTTGAGAAAAGCCTTGGCTGCTGAACTGCCGGCTTATATGATTCCGTCTTACTTTATGCAATTGGAACAGATGCCTTTGACGCCAAATGGTAAGCTGGATCGCAAAGCGCTTCCGGCTCCGGAGGCCAATGTGCAGACTGGAGCGGTTTATGAAGCGCCAAGGACGAAGGCTGAGGAAGCTTTGGCATCCGTATGGCAAGGTGTGCTGGGAGCGCAGCAGGTCGGCATCCATGATCATTTCTTCGATTTGGGTGGTGACTCCATCAAGGCGATCCAAGTGTCCTCGAGATTGTTCCAAGCAGGATATAAATTAGAGATGAAGGATCTCTTTAAATATCCGACAATTGCCGAGCTAAGCCCGTATCTTCAGGCAGCCGGACGTACAGCAGAGCAGGGTGAAATTAAAGGTGCAGCAGAGTTAATGCCAATTCAGCGCTGGTTCTTTGAACGCCATACAGCGGAGCCGCACCATTATAATCATGCCGTTATGCTCTATCGGAAAGACGGTTTTGATGAGGCTGCACTCCGGTTGACAATGGACCAAATTGCGATCCATCATGACGCGCTGCGCATGGTTTTCCGGCCTACAGAAGCTGGATACACAGCTTGGAATCGTGGGACGGACGAAGGCGAGCTCTATACATTGGACATTGCTGATATGCGGCAGGCGGAAGACCAGACAGCTGCGGTTCAGGCCCAAGCCGATGCCATCCAGGCAAGCTTTCACTTGGAAGACGGCCCACTGTTCAAGCTAGGCCTGTTCCATTGTGACGATGGCGATCATTTGTTGATTGTCATTCATCACCTCCTGGTTGACGGCGTATCCTGGCGCATCCTGTTTGAGGACATTGCAGCGGGATACGAGCAGGCGTTGAATGGACAAGCAATCGTCCTTCCACAAAAGACCGATTCGTATCTTGTATGGTCTGAGCAAGCGACGAAGTATGCAGCAGGGCCTGCTCTGGACAAGGAGCGTGCATACTGGCAGCTGATCGAGGAGGCGATTTTGGCCCCACTGCCGAAGGATGAGGATCAGAAGCCGGGCACCATTCAGGATACTGAATCGGTTACGGTAACGTGGTCTGCGCAGGAAACAGACCTGCTGTTGCGACAAGCGAACCGGGCGTATCATACGGAGACGAATGATTTGCTTTTGACTGCTCTGGGGGCAGCCATTCAGAGCTGGACAGGCATGGAGCGGATTTTGGTCAATCTTGAAGGGCATGGACGGGAAATGATCGTACCAGACCTGGATATTACCCGTACCGTGGGCTGGTTCACAACCCAGTATCCGGTTCTGCTGAACCTGCAAGGCGGACAGGAAGTATCTGCGCGAATCAAGCGCATCAAGGAGAATTTGCGAGAGGTTCCGCACAAAGGAATCGGCTACGGTCTTCTGAAGTATATGGCACCGGAGAAAAGTGTCGGATTCGGCGCAGAGCCGGAGATTTCCTTCAATTATCTTGGGCAGTTTGATCAGGATTTGGAGGGTAATGCCCTTAGCCTATCCACACATTCAGTTGGTAAGGCGCTCAGCGATCTCACACCACAGCAATATGCTCTGGATGTGAATGGCATGATTGCCGAAGGCCAGCTATCACTGACGATTACGTACAGCAGCAGGCAGTATCGTAAGGAGACGGTGAGTCATTTTGCTGAATTATTGCAGTCAAGCCTTAGTGAGGTCATTCGGCATTGTGTGGCTCAGGAGCGTTCACAGCTTACGCCAAGTGACGTTCTGTTCCAGGGATTAACATTGGAGCAGCTTGATCGACTCACGGCGCAGACGGCCCACATCGGAGAGATTGAGGATGTGTACAAGCTGACGCCAATGCAGAAGGGAATGCTGTTTCACAGCTTGCTGGAGCCGGACTCCTCTTCATACTTCGAACAGGCAACGTTTGAGCTGCGTGGCAGCTTCGATGTAGATATCTTCTTCGAGAGCTTCCAGGCTTTGGTGCAACGACATGCCATACTACGTACCGGCTTTTACAACAACATTGCTGATGTACCGCTGCAAGTTGTCTTTAAGCAGCGGTTAATCCCTCTGCACTACGTAGATTTGCGCGACGCATCTATGCAGGAACAAGAAGCCCGGATCAAGGCTTACACGGCTGAAGATATGGTTAAGGGATTCAGCTTGTCAGAAGATTCGCTGATGCGAGTGACCGTCTTGCAGAAGGATCAAAGCTGTCTTGTATTGTGGAGCTTCCACCATATTGTCATGGATGGCTGGTGTATCCCGATCATTACACAGGAGCTGTTCGATTATTATTCTGCCAAGAAACAGCAATTACAGCCTGTCCTGCCGCCGGCTCAGCCCTATAGCCGTTATATCGAGTGGCTTGACGCACAGGATGATCAAGAAGCTTCAACGTATTGGAGCCAATACCTCGAAGACTATGACGGGAACACCGTATTGCCGGAAGGCAAAACGAAATCACAAGCCAAAGAAGCGGGCTATGTTCTGAATGAGCATGTTCTCCATCTGGGTGCAGCCTTGACCGGTAAAATGGATGTTGTCGCGAAGCGAAATCACGTGACCGTCAACACACTCATGCAGACAGCCTGGGGACTGATTCTTCAACGTTATAATGCCAGCTCGGATGTGGTTTTTGGCGGCGTTGTGTCGGGTAGACCGGCTGAGATTGCAGGGATCGAAAATATGGTGGGCCTGTTCATTAATACAGTACCTATCCGTGTGCAGTCATCCAAAGACGAAGCCTTTGTCGAGGTCATGAAACGTACACAGGCACAATCGCTGGCAGGCCGTGCTTACGACACCTATCCACTGTATGAGATTCAGGGGAAAACAACCCAAAAGCAGGACCTGATTTCTCATATTATGATCTTTGAAAATTACCCGCTCGACGAACAGGTGGAGCAATCGGGGAATCAAAATGAGGACAATCTCGAAGTCGCCAACTTCACCATGTTTGAACAAACCAACTATGACTTTAACCTGGTTGTGATTCCAGGCGAGGATATCAAGGTCTGCATCCGCTACAATGCTTTGGTCTATGAGCAAGAAAGCATTGCGCGAATCGGAGGACATTTGTTGCAAATGCTCGATCAGGTGGCTGCTCGTCCGCAAGCGACGATACAGGAACTGGAGATTGTAACATCTGAGGAACGGATGAATCTGCTTGACTGGGGCGGCAAGGCCCATACCTATCCAAGTGATCAGGGTCTGCATACCTTGTTTGAAGAACAGGTTGTCCGTACGCCTGATAAGATTGCGGCTGTAAACGGAAACACTCAGATCACGTATAGGGAGCTGAACGAGCAGGCGAACAGACTGGCCTCGACCTTGATAGACCAAGGACTACGGAGTGAACAAGTGGTAGGTCTGTTGGCAGATCGGTCTGTAGAGCTGCTTGTCGCTATCATGGGTGTGCTCAAAGCGGGCGGAGCCTATGTGCCTATTGATCCTGAATATCCGCAGGAGCGGATTCAGTATATTCTGAAGGATTCTGGCGCTGAAATTCTGCTCACACAGAGCCACCTGACGGAGTTGGCCTCTTTTGAGGGAACGGTTATGGAATTGGATTCGCCGCACATCTACGGAACCGAGGTGGATAATCCCAATATTCCTGTTGGAGGAAACGATCTGGTGTATTTAATCTATACCTCGGGTACAACCGGAAATCCGAAGGGAACCATGATTAACCACAAAGGGATCGTGAACTACATCTGGTGGGCCAATAAGGTCTATTGTGCTGGAAAACCAACGGATTTCCCGCTGTATTCATCCATTTCGTTTGACCTGACGCTGACGTCGATTTTTACTCCATTAATTAACGGAGGCTTAGTGCGGATTTATGATGGTATAGATAAAGCGGAGGTTGTACAGCATATTTTGCGCGAAAATGCGGTGGATATTCTCAAGCTGACGCCGACTCATCTCAGTCTTATTAAAGATATGGCCATCCCAGCGGAAAGTCGCATTCGGCAGCTCATTGTGGGTGGAGAGAATTTGACCACACATTTGTCGAAAACCATCACAGATCTCTTTGGCGGCAACATCAAAATCTACAATGAATACGGTCCAACCGAAACGGTCGTCGGCTGCATGATTCACCTGTACGATCCTGTGAAGGATACACGTGAATCCGTACCGATTGGATTGTCGGCAGACAATATATACATCCATATCCTGGATGAACAGCTTCGCCTTGTACCGTTAGGCGTGGAGGGCGAAATGTACATCGCCGGGGACGGGGTAGCCCGTGGATATCTGAACCGTCCTGAGCTTACCGCAGATAAATTCATTACAAATCCGTTCGCTTCGGAAGGAAATATGTATCGCACCGGGGATTTAGCTCGTCGTCTTCCTAATGGAGACATTGAGTACATTGGACGTATTGACCATCAAGTTAAAATCCGGGGCTATCGTATTGAGCTTGGTGAGATTGAGGCCAAGCTGCTGGATATTCCACTTGTCGAGGAAGCTCTCGTTGTTGCGTGGGCAGATGCCCAAGGGCAGAAATCGCTGTGTGCCTACTTCGTAGCTGATCGGGAAATGTCTGTCAGTGAGCTGAGAAACGAACTGTCTGCCGGAATGCCTGCATATATGATTCCGTCTTACTTCGTTCAACTGGACGTGATGCCTTTGACACCGAATGGCAAGCTGGATCGCAAGGCACTGCCTGAACCGAACTCGGGTATAAAGGCGGGGGCAGACTTTACCGCTCCGCGGACGGATGTGGAGAACATTTTGGCTTCAATCTGGCAAGGTGTACTCGGCGTGCCGCTTGTCGGCATACATGATAATTTCTTTGAGCTTGGAGGTGACTCGATCAAATCCATTCAAGTCTCTTCAAGGCTTCTCCAAGCGGGCTATAAGCTTGAAATGAAGGATTTGTTCGGTTATCCGACAATTGCAGAGCTGGCACAGCGCGTTAGTGTGGTCAGCCGAATTGCGGACCAAAGCGAGGTGCACGGAGCGGTAAGACTGGGACCTGCCCAGCACAGATTCTTCGATGAACAGTCGATGGATCTGCATCACTTTAATCAGTCGGTCATGTTGTACCGACGGGATGGCTTCAATACCGATGCGCTCGCCGAGGTTGCTCGGAAAATTGCAGAGCATCATGATGCGTTGCGACTGGTGTTCCGCCAAGGAGAACAAGGATTTGAAGCCTGGAACCGGAGCTTGGGTGAGGGTGAGCTCTATAGTCTCCAAATCCACGATCTGCGGGATGAAACAGACCCGGCTTCAGCAATAGAAGCAGGTTCGGAAGCCATTCAGCGCAGCATCTCTCTGGAGAATGGACCTCTCTTTAGACTGGGTCTGTTCCGCTGTGTGGAAGGCGAACATCTATTGATCGTTATTCATCATCTGGCTGTGGATGGCGTATCCTGGCGCATCCTCTTTGAGGACCTGCAGGAAGGCTACGAGCAGGCAGCACGCGGAGAAGCAGTCAAGCTTCCACAGAAGACGGATTCGTATCGTGCATGGGTTGAGGGAATCACACAATTTGCGAACAGTCTGGCGGCTGAACAAGAACGCAGCTATTGGGCAAAAGTAGAAGGAGATGGCTTCGCCCCTCTTCCAAAAAATAACGTAGACGACGCTCTTCTCATCAAAGACAGCGAGGCTGTCACGGTGAGATGGTCGCCAGAAGAGACAGAGCAGTTCCTGAAAGAAGCGAACCGCACTTACAACACGGAAGTTAACGATCTGCTCCTGACGGCACTCGGTATGGCTGTTCACGAGTGGACGGGAATCGAACGTGTAGGCATCCTTCTGGAAGGGCATGGACGGGAGCCTATTGTACCGGAATTGGATATCACTCGCACAATGGGCTGGTTTACAAGCCAATACCCTGTCGCTCTTGAAATGGGAGAGGAAATGGAGATCGGCGCCAGAATCAAGCGCGTCAAGGAAGGCTTGCGTCGTATTCCGAACAAAGGTGTCGGATATGGTATTTTGAAATATCTGAGCGACGTATCAGATGTCTCCTCCTTCTCGGCAGAACCGGAGATTACCTTCAACTACCTGGGGCAGTTTGACCAGGATCTTGCAGAGGGAACGATGGAGGTATCGCCTTACCCGGTAGGATCTGAGGTCAGTGAGCAGATGGTGCAGCATCAGGCATTGAACATTAATGGACTGATTGCCGAAGGACAGCTTCAACTTTCGGTCAGCTATAACCGTCAGCAGTTCCACGGGGAGTCAGTGGCTAAGTTTGTTGGTATTCTGAAGAACCGTCTCAGCGAAGTCATTGGACATTGTGTACGCAAGGAAAGAATAGAGCTTACACCAAGCGATGTACTCCTCAAAGATATCAGCTTGGAAAAAATCGAGGAGTTGGAAGAGCAGACACGCCATATCGGCAGTATTGAAAATATGTATAAACTAACACCGATGCAAAAAGGAATGCTGTTCCACAGCTTGCTGGAGCCACATTCGGAAGTCTACTTTGAGCAGGCCAAATTTGAAATTCAGGGAGCCTTCTATCCTGAGGATTTCAAACGCAGCTTAAAACATCTGATGAAACGGCATGCCATATTGAGAACGAATTTCCATGCCGGATGGGGCGATTTCCCTATACAGATTGTGTTCAAAGAAAGAGCGTGTGACTTCGTATACGAGGATCTGCACGAGTTGGAATCCGCTGAAATTGAAGCGCGTCTTGCAGCTTATACTGCTCAGGACAAGGCAAGAGGCTTTGATCTTACCGAAGAAGCATTGCTGCGTGTTGCTATTCTGCGCACAGCAGAAGAGGCGTACCATCTGCTGTGGAGCTCTCATCACATCATTTTGGATGGCTGGGGTATGCCTCTTGTACTTCAGGAAGTGTTTGAAACATATGGCGTTCTGCGTGAGCAAAGGGAGCCTGAGCTACTTGCTGCTGCATCGTATAGCCAGTACATTCAATGGCTGGAGGAGCAAGGTGAAGAAGAGGCTTCCTCCTACTGGAGAGAGTATCTGGAAGGCTACGAACAGCAGACGAAGCTGCCGCAAGCGACAGCACAGCCACTCGGAAAAGCGGAAGCCTACGTGTCGGAGAAGCTGGTATTCAAGTTGGATCGGGAACTGACCGAGCGGCTGGAACAAGTGGCCAAGCAGCACCAGGTAACGATGAACACGCTGATGCAAGCAGCTTGGGGTGTCGTGCTGCAGCGCTACAATAGAAGCCAGGATATCGTTTTCGGAAGTGTGGTATCGGGAAGACCTGCCGAGATTCCGGGTATCGAAAGCATGATCGGTCTCTTCATTAATACAGTTCCGGTTCGGGTACAGGCCGAGGGAAGCGATTCGTTCTCCCATGTGATGAAAAGACAGCAGGAATTATATTTGGCAGGACATGCTTATGATTCCTATCCGCTCTATGAGATTCAAGCACAGAGTGAACAAAAGCAAGATTTGATTTCCCATATTATGGTATTCGAGAATTATCCGGTAGAAGAGCATCTGGAAGAGAAAATTGCCAGTGAAGAGGCTGAATACAAAATTACGGATGTTCAGATGTTTGAACAGACGAATTATGATTTTAACCTCATTGTGCTGCCGGGCCGTAATCTGGAGTTCTTGTACCGTTACAATGCCTGTGTCTATGATCGGGAGAGCGTGGAACGGATTCAAGGACACTTAATGAAGATTCTGGAAAGTGTGTCTGTTCATCCTGCCATCCGCATTGATGAGCTGGAACTGATCACGCCGGAAGAGAAATCGCAGATAATAGAGGTGTGGGGCGATACAGCAGCTCCTTATCCGCGTGAGCAGACCCTTCACGGTATATTTGAGGAAAAAGCAGCGCTCACACCGGATCGTACAGCACTTGTTTACGGAGAAACGAAGCTTACCTATGGAGAACTTCATCAGCAGGCGAACCGCCTTGCACGTACGTTGCGTGCCCAAGGGGTCAGACCGGACCAACCAGTCGGCATCATGGTTGAGCGCTCGCTTGAGATGATCATCGGTATCCATGCCATTCTGAAAGCAGGCGGGGCGTATGTACCGATTGATCCGGAATTCCCGGAAGATCGTATTCGCCACATGCTGGAGGATTCGGGAGCGAAGCTTCTGCTGACGAAGAACCATCTCAAAGATCGCTTTCCGTTCACTGGCACGATCCTGGCACTCGATGACCCGCAGGCGTATCATGTGGATGACTCGAATCTGGAGCCAATCGCGGGGCCGGAGCATCTGGCGTATACCATTTACACGTCAGGTTCAACCGGCAAGCCGAAAGGTGTAATGATTGAACACCGCTCTGCCGTCCATACGCTGAGTCAGTTGGAAGCTGAATATCCGATGTTGGCAGGCGACCGTTTCCTGCTCAAAACGACATTCACCTTTGACTTCTCCGTGCCGGAGCTGTTCTGCTGGTTCTTTGGACAGGGGACTCTCGTGATCCTGCCGCAAGGCGTGGACAAAGACCCGATGGCACTGCTAGAGGCCGTGGATACGAACCGTATCACGCATCTCAATTTGGTGCCGTCGATGCTCAGTGTGCTCGTTCAATACTTGAAAGAAAGCGGCACCCAAGGATTCCTTACTCTGAAATACCTGTTTGCCTGCGGCGAGACGCTGCCTGCCAAACTTGTAGAAGAGTACTATAAAGTATCTCCATACGCAGTACTGGAGAACATCTATGGTCCTACCGAAGCGGCCGTATATGCGACCCGATATACAACGAGCCTTGAGACTGCGGCTCTAACGCATGTACCTATCGGTAAACCGTACGCTAACGTTCAAGTATGGATGATGGACAGCGCTTCTCAGGTATCACCGGTGGGTGTACCGGGAGAACTCTGCATTGCAGGCGAAGGGGTAGCGCGGGGGTATTTCAACCAGCCGGACCTGACGGCAGAGAAGTTCATTCCTCACCCGTACAAACCGGGAGCACGAATTTACCGAACGGGCGATTTGGCCCGATGGCTGCCAGACGGGAATATTGAGTATTTGGGGCGGATCGATCACCAGGTGAAAATCCGCGGTTACCGCATTGAGCTGGGAGAAGTGGAAGCACAAATTCTGAAGGTACCATCGGTGCAGGAAGCGGTTGTTCTAGCACTGGCTGATTCCACTGGAAGTACTCAGCTTTGTGCATACTTTGTGGCCGAAGAGGGGCTTGCAGCGGGCGTACTACGCGAGGCACTGGCCAGCGAGCTGCCGAGCTACATGATTCCGTCTGCTTTCGTACAGTTGGCACATATGCCGCTGAATCCGAATGGCAAATTGGATCGCAAAGCGCTGCCGGCACCGGAAGCACTCCTGCGGAGCACAGCGGAGTATATCCCGCCGCGTACGCAGACAGAAGTAGAACTGGCGCAGATTTGGACCGAGGTACTCGGCGTACAGGAAATCGGAGTCAAAGATCATTTCTTCGAACTTGGGGGCCACTCCCTGAAAGTATTGGGATTGATCCAGAAGATCTCGTCTAGCATGGGTGTCCAGCTTCCGCTCCAACTCGTGTTCAATCTTCCGACTGTTGAGCAAATGGCCCATGAAATATCCAAGCTGCGGGCAACAGCCGCTCCTGATGAAGAAGAAATGGAAATTATCCACTTCCCAGGGAAAGGAACGCTTAAAGTGTTTTGCTTCCCTCCTCGGGTAGGCTACTCTCTGGGGTACTATGAGATGGCCAAGGAGCTGGAAGGACATTGCGAGGTGTTCGGGCTAGAATTTATCGGCGATCGTTTCCAGGGCCAAGACATGCTGGATCGATACATGGATGCCATCGTGGATATTCAAGCTGAGGGTCCATATGTCTTCTTGGGATACTCACTTGGAGGAAATCTGGCCTTCGAGGTGGCCAAAGCCATGGAAAGCCGAGGTCACCATGTCAGCGACCTTATTATGGTGGATGCTATGAGAAAGATGTCCAAGGATGAATCGACACCGGAGCAGCTTGAGGAGATTGTCGAGACGGTGCTGGACAGCATTGGAGACCAGTACAAATCATTCCTCGCCGATCCAGCTGACAGAGCGCGAGTCAAAGACAAAATGTTGATTTACTCCATCTACCGCAATGAGCTTATTAACGCAGGTGGAGTTCAGGCGAATATCCATGCCTTGGTTGCAGAAGACGATAGTATTGGCCCGGTGACATCATCAGATAAACTGCTATGGCAACAGGCAACGCTTGGTCAATACGAAGAGTATGGAGTCATCGGTACGCACGATGTGCTGCTTGATTCCGGTTATATCGGGGAAAATGCTAAAGTGCTGAGACAGATTCTTCGCAAGGTCGCAGAGGCATCACCTGAAAATAAGTCCATTTTGTCCTAAGATCAATCAAGTATAATAGTGTTAGACAGCAAAGACGCCCGGATTCCTTTATATAGAAGGAACTCGGGCGTCTTTTGTTTTTTTATGCTGTCATTAACATATAAAGTCCCTAATCATCTGTGTATGCTTTAGACATGGTTGACTGAAAGTGACTGGTGTCGGTGATGAGTTCACGGATTACTTGGATGACAAGCTCCGGTTGATCATGGATAATCATATGCTCGCTCTTCTTGGCAACAATAAATTTGCTGTTTGTAGAGATGTTAAGCATCTCGCGCTGTCCAATTTGCCAGCTTTGTTCGATCTGATCATTTCCGCGTTTACTAATACCGAACTGAGTCAAATCTTGTTGGATGCCCCGGGCAATCACACGTACAGGGAGGTTACCCAGATGCTGCCCTCGTATGGCATCTTCGGTCGTGCTCGCCAGATCACCCTCCTCGGCAACAGATCGAAAGTATTTGGGAGAAGCGACAATATTCACAAAAGATTTTCTATCTTGATACTCGACACGACCCGTTAGCATATAATTGGGGAACAGACGGAAAGCCCCCGACTTTTCTAGTAGAATTGATATTAACGGCGAGGGATTGACCTTAGGTCGTTCCTTGGCATAGATCTCATTTGTCCGACGGGCGTCATTCTCAGGCCTGGC
>NZ_CM149995.1:115000-425000 GCF_056316205.1 Paenibacillus sp. 1-8
TCAGCATGCCGCGGTGAATACGTTCCCGGGTCTTGTACACACCGCCCGTCACACCACGAGAGTTTACAACACCCGAAGTCGGTGGGGTAACCCGCAAGGGAGCCAGCCGCCGAAGGTGGGGTAGATGATTGGGGTGAAGTCGTAACAAGGTAGCCGTATCGGAAGGTGCGGCTGGATCACCTCCTTTCTATGGAGAATCGTTTCCTGCAATGGAAACATTCAAATATGAAGCGTAAGCTTCAAAAACTACTCACTCGTTGCTCAGTTTTGAGAGTTCAAACTCTCAACATACTGCATGAATATCATCCACTCTTCGGAGTTGGATCGATAATCACACAGGTTACTGTTTCCTTGAAACAGTATTGCACCTTGAAAACTGGATACCGAAACGAAATTGCGTTTTAGAATATTCCTTTACGCTGATCTTGTGTAAACAAGTGAAATAAAGGTAGCAGGTAAGGAAAGATCTTTTGCCTTTGGCAAAAATCATTCTTTATCGAACATCGACATTTTCTTTCTATGAAAGAAAAGTCTAGGTTAAGCTACAAAGAGCACACGGAGGATGCCTAGGCGCCAGGAGCCGACGAAGGACGTGGCGAACAACGATAAAGCCTCGGGGAGCTGTAAGCAAGCTTTGATCCGGGGATGTCCGAATGGGGAAACCCGGCTGTCTTCATCGACAGTCACTTTCTGCTGAATACATAGGCAGAACAGAGGCATACCAGGGGAACTGAAACATCTAAGTACCCTGAGGAAGAGAAAACAATAGTGATTCCGTCAGTAGCGGCGAGCGAACGCGGATTAGCCCAAACCAAGGAGCTTGCTCCTTGGGGTTGTGGGACGTCTCACATGGAGTTACAAAGGAACCGGTTAGATGAAGAGGTCTGGAAAGGCCCGCCAGAGAAGGTAAAAGCCCTGTAATTCAAAACCTGTTCCCTCCGAGACGGATCCCGAGTAGTGCGGGGCACGTGAAACCCCGTATGAATCCGGCAGGACCATCTGCCAAGGCTAAATACTCCCTGGCGACCGATAGTGAAGCAGTACCGTGAGGGAAAGGTGAAAAGCACCCCGGAAGGGGAGTGAAATAGATCCTGAAACCGTGTGCTTACAAGAAGTCAGAGCCCGATCTATGGGTGATGGCGTGCCTTTTGTAGAATGAACCGGCGAGTTACGTTCCCGTGCAAGGTTAAGGTGAAGAGCTGAAGCCGCAGCGAAAGCGAGTCTGAATAGGGCGACTTAGTACGTGGACGTAGACCCGAAACCGGGTGATCTACCCCTGTCCAGGGTGAAGGTGCGGTAACACGCACTGGAGGCCCGAACCCACGCATGTTGAAAAATGCGGGGATGAGGTGGGGGTAGCGGAGAAATTCCAATCGAACCCGGAGATAGCTGGTTCTCCCCGAAATAGCTTTAGGGCTAGCCTCGGAATAAGAGTCGTGGAGGTAGAGCACTGATTGGGTGCGGGGCCCGCAAGGGTTACCAAGCTCAGTCAAACTCCGAATGCCATAGACTTAGTTCCGGGAGTCAGACAGTGAGTGCTAAGATCCATTGTCGAAAGGGAAACAGCCCAGACCATCAGCTAAGGTCCCCAAGTGTGTGTTAAGTGGGAAAGGATGTGGAGTTGCACAGACAACCAGGATGTTGGCTTAGAAGCAGCCACCATTGAAAGAGTGCGTAATAGCTCACTGGTCGAGTGACTCTGCGCCGAAAATGTAACGGGGCTAAACACGCCACCGAAGCTATGGCTTGATACTTAGGTATCAGGGGTAGGGGAGCGTTGAATGCGGGTTGAAGGTGTACCGTAAGGAGCGCTGGACTGCATTCAAGTGAGAATGCCGGTATGAGTAACGAAAAGATCTGTGAGAATCAGATCCGCCGAAAGCCTAAGGGTTCCTGAGGAAGGTTCGTCCGCTCAGGGTAAGTCGGGACCTAAGGCGAGGCCGATAGGCGTAGTCGAAGGACAACAGGTCGAAATTCCTGTACCACCGTAATCCGTTATGAGCGATGGGGTGACGCAGTAGGGTAGTGACGCGGACTGATGGATGTCCGTCTAAGCAGTGAGGCTGGTGTGTAGGCAAATCCGCACATCGTAAGGCTGGGCTGTGATGGGGAGCGAAAATTGTAGTAGCGAAGGTCATGATCTCAGACTGCCAAGAAAAGCCTCTAGCCAGGAGAAGGTGCCCGTACCGCAAACCGACACAGGTAGGCGAGAAGAGAATTCTAAGGCGCGCGGAAGAACTCTCGTTAAGGAACTCGGCAAAATGACCCCGTAACTTCGGGAGAAGGGGTGCCTCGGTAGGGTGAATAGCCCGAGGGGGCCGCAGTGAAAAGGCCCAAGCGACTGTTTAGCAAAAACACAGGTCTGTGCGAAGCCGCAAGGCGAAGTATACGGGCTGACGCCTGCCCGGTGCTGGAAGGTTAAGGGGAGTGGTAAGTCCTTCGGGGCGAAGCTATGAACCGAAGCCCCAGTAAACGGCGGCCGTAACTATAACGGTCCTAAGGTAGCGAAATTCCTTGTCAGGTAAATTCTGACCCGCACGAATGGCGTAACGACTTGGGCGCTGTCTCAACGAGAGATCCGGTGAAATTTTAATACCTGTGAAGATGCAGGTTACCCGCGACAAGACGGAAAGACCCCATGGAGCTTTACTGCAGCTTGATATTGAATTTGGGTACGATCTGTACAGGATAGGTGGGAGCCTAAGAGACTTGAGCGCCAGCTTGAGAGGAGGCATCCTTGGGATACCACCCTGATCGTATCTAGGTTCTAACTTGGTACCGTGATCCGGTACGAGGACAGTGTCAGGTGGGCAGTTTGACTGGGGCGGTCGCCTCCTAAAGAGTAACGGAGGCGCCCCAAGGTTCCCTCAGAATGGTTGGAAATCATTCGAAGAGTGCAAAGGCAGAAGGGAGCTTGACTGCGAGACCTACAAGTCGAGCAGGGACGAAAGTCGGGCTTAGTGATCCGGTGGTACCGCATGGAAGGGCCATCGCTCAACGGATAAAAGCTACCCTGGGGATAACAGGCTTATCTCCCCCAAGAGTCCACATCGACGGGGAGGTTTGGCACCTCGATGTCGGCTCATCGCATCCTGGGGCTGAAGTAGGTCCCAAGGGTTGGGCTGTTCGCCCATTAAAGCGGTACGCGAGCTGGGTTCAGAACGTCGTGAGACAGTTCGGTCCCTATCTGTCGTGGGCGTAGGAAATTTGAGAGGAGCTGTCCTTAGTACGAGAGGACCGGGATGGACGTACCGCTGGTGTACCAGTTGTTCCGCCAGGAGCACCGCTGGGTAGCTATGTACGGAAGGGATAAGCGCTGAAAGCATCTAAGCGTGAAGCCCCCCTCAAGATGAGATTTCCCAGTATGTAAGACCCCTTGAAGACGACGAGGTAGATAGGTTGGGGGTGGAAGTGCAGTAATGCATGGAGCTGACCAATACTAATCGGTCGAGGGCTTATCCTAAGAATAGGACGCAATGGAGTTTCGGATCCAGTTTTCAGGGTGTAACACCTTGAAGGTATGTAGAAGATACATACGACAAGCGCATGGCTATTCATTCACACAATAGGTGATGAACCGGATAACCATATGGTAGAATTTGCACAGCAAATTTATGTTTGGTGGCGATAGCGGAGGGGTTCCACACGTACCCATCCCGAACACGACCGTTAAGCCCTCCAGCGCCGATGGTACTTGGACCGCAGGGTCCTGGGAGAGTAGGACGTCGCCAAGCAAAAGTAAGAAGGACCATGATCTCCTTGAGATGTGGTCCTTTTTTTGTATATTACGTTCCAGAACCTTATATGTAACCCCTAATCTGTCTTTTTCCAAGCGGATTATTTTTAATAAAAGGGTCGACTTTATCTCTGGAAAAGCTTAATTATAAAGGATGTCCTTCCTGCGAGTACACTTGTTTGTACAGGGGAATACTAAAAGTTATGGCTGCTGAGGAAGGCTTGACACCCCTATACCGCTTTGCTAAGATTGCAATAATATATTTTCAGAGAGCCTTGATTTGTCCATGTCGGACAGACAACAAGACCAATACAGACTAAATAATTTGAAGGAGGATCATCTTGGTGTGGGAAGATAAATTCGGTAAGGAAGGCCTTACCTTTGACGATGTTTTGCTGGTACCTCGCAAGTCGGTGGTTCTGCCGAAAGAAGTAAGCATAGCGACCCGTTTGAGTGATAACGTTAAGCTGAATATTCCTTTGATGAGTGCTGGTATGGATACTGTTACTGAGGCAGTTTTGGCAATTGCCATGGCTCGTGAAGGCGGTATCGGTATCATTCATAAAAATATGTCGATTGAACAGCAAGCAGTAGAGGTAGATCGGGTTAAACGTTCAGAGAGCGGTGTTATCACCAATCCATTTTCATTGACTCCAGATCACTTGGTATCTGATGCTGAAGCTGTTATGGGTAAATATCGTATTTCTGGCGTACCTGTTGTAAATGAAGAAAATAAGCTGGTGGGTATTATTACTAACCGCGATCTTCGCTTTATTCACGATTTTAATCTTAAAATTAGTGAAGTTATGACGAAAGAAGAACTGGTAACTGCACCTGTAGGCACGACTTTACAGGAAGCGGAAGTTATTTTGCAAAAGCATAAAATTGAAAAGCTTCCTTTGGTCGATGATGAAAATTACCTCAAAGGGCTTATCACTATTAAGGATATTGAGAAGGCTATTCAATTTCCAAACGCAGCGAAAGATGCACAAGGGCGTCTTCTGGTCGGTGCGGCTGTCGGTATTTCCAAAGATACGTTTGATCGGACTGAAGCACTCGTAAATGCAGGTGTGGATCTGATTGTCGTCGATTCTGCTCACGGTCATCATATTAACATTATTGAAGCGGTTCGCAAATTGCGTGATGCTTATCCTGATCTGACGATTGTAGCAGGTAATGTAGCTACTGGTGACGGAACGCGTGAACTGATTGAAGCCGGAGCTTCGGTTGTAAAAGTCGGCATTGGTCCAGGCTCTATCTGTACAACGCGCGTGATCGCCGGTATCGGGGTTCCGCAAGTAACAGCTATTTATGATTGTGCGACCGTAGCAAGGGAATATAATATTCCGATTATTGCAGACGGTGGTATTAAATATTCCGGCGAAATTACGAAGGCCATTGCAGCAGGAGCTTCTGCGGTAATGTTGGGCAGTCTTTTTGCTGGTACGGAAGAAAGTCCAGGCGAATCAGAGATTTACCAAGGACGTCGCTTTAAAGTATATCGTGGTATGGGTTCTATGGCTGCGATGAAGCAAGGAAGTAAAGATCGTTATTTCCAAGATGATGACAAGAAATTGGTACCCGAAGGCATTGAAGGACGTGTCGCTTATAAAGGGCCGCTTTCCGATACGGTTCATCAGCTGTTGGGCGGTCTTCGTTCCGGTATGGGATATTGCGGTACTGCTAATATTGAGGAGCTTCGCAACGATACAAGCTTTATCCGTATTACAGGTGCAGGTCTGCGTGAGAGCCATCCGCATGATGTGCAAATTACGAAAGAAGCACCAAACTACTCTCTATAAAGTTCAGCTGTAGTAGACTTGACGACAGGCAGAGCGCATTTCGCTCTGCCTGTCTTTTTTTAGAGATACCCCTGTGATAGAATAGACAGGTGTCCGCCTTTTTAAGAAATTGTTGAGAAAGTAAAGACAGATGAGTACCCTTAATGAGTACCTTGCGGGATTCAAACAAACAACAAGTAGAGCATGCTCATGATAGGCCGAACTTATAAAGAAGAAATCCAATAAATGATAAGACATTAAACATTAATTACATTGGCCAAGTTAAGGCTATAACCACCGTCTCGCTATACATAGCGGATTGGGTTGAGGTACGAGAGGAGTTTGTATCCATTTGAAACCGAATAATTTAAAGCAAAATAAAAAACGCAGCATGATTAAAAAGAGTGTGACTGCAGTCATGGTGCTTAATATGATGTATATGTCAGCATTGCCGGTTGTGGGAAATTTTGATTCCACTGTAGCTACTTTTGCTGCCGGAGCGACAACAGAGGCGGCGAATATTACGGGGACAGGCTCTGTGAAGCCGCCTAGTCTGGCACTGCGCTCGGCTATCTTGATTGAGCCTTCCACAGGGCAGGTATTGCTGTCCATGAACCCGGATGAGCCGCTCCCACCAGCAAGTATGACCAAAATGATGACAGAGTACATCGTAGCGGAGCAGGTCAAGCAAGGAAAACTCAAATGGACGGATAAGGTTACGGTTAATGAGAATGCTGCCAAGAGCATCGGATCGCGTATTTTTCTGGCTCAAGGTGATCAACATACGGTAGAAGAGTTGTATATTGCCATGGCGGTAGGCTCTGCCAATGATGCAACGGTAGCTCTTGCCGAGCGTGTGTCTGGAACCGAGCAGGACTTTGTAAAATTGATGAATGAAACAGCTCAGAAAATGGGTATGAAAAATACGTATTTTATTAACTCTACAGGATTGGACCGTAAGGATATGCCTGCAGGGTTTCAACCAGATACCAATCGTGAAACCGTAATGACAGCGAGAGATGCGGCAATACTGGCTAGTAACATCATTAAGGACCATCCGGATTATACACGGTTTACGACAATTCAATCGTACAAGTTCCGTCCGACGGACAAAGCGCCGATTATTAACTATAACTGGATGTTGGAAGCAAACAAGAATATAACTAATTTTAGAAAATTTGCTTATCCAGGTCTGGACGGAATGAAAACCGGTCATACGAGCAATGCTGGTAACTGTTTTACGGGAACAGCCGAACGCAACGGAATGCGTCTTATCAGTGTAGTTATGGGGGCAGACTCCGAGCCACACCGTTTTACAGAAACAGCTAAAGTATTAAACTATGGTTTCGATAATTTTGAAGTGAAGCAGGTAGTGGCTCCAAAGACAGTGGTTAAAGGTGTGGAGAATGTACCTGTCACCAAGGGGACTGAGACAGAAGTACCTGTCGTGACCAAGGATGCAGTAAGCTTTGTCGTACCTAAAGGCGCAAGCAATCCTAAAGTGACGTTTACAACGAACATTATGCCGGAAAGCTCGCTCGTGGCACCTTTGAAGCAAGGGGCAAAAGTCGGTACGATTACGTACACGTACAAAACGGATGGCGTGGATAAAGGTCAAGTCAAAACCGTCGATATGGTTACTACAACGGCTGTGGAAGAGGGCGGCTGGTTCCGTATGCTTTTCCGGGCCATTGGCGATTTCTTTGGTGATTTGTTCCAGGGAATTAAAAACTTGTTCTAATGGCCTTGTTGCCAATTAGAGAGAAGCGATGTATCCTGTTTTTCATTACTTATTTAGCGGCTTGAAATGATTGTGTATTTGGCGTCTGTGCGGTAAAATATTAAGTTAGAATCTAAACGAAACCCTTACAGGAGGCAACGACATGGAAACGGGAACTTCACGTGTAAAAAGAGGTATGGCAGAGATGCAAAAAGGCGGCGTAATCATGGATGTCATGAACGCTGAACAGGCTAAAATCGCAGAGGCGGCAGGTGCTACAGCAGTAATGGCACTTGAACGGGTGCCTTCAGATATCCGCGCAGCTGGCGGGGTTGCCCGTATGGCTGACCCAACGATTGTGGAAGAGGTCATGAAGGTGGTTTCTATTCCCGTTATGGCTAAGGCTCGTATTGGTCATTTTGTGGAGGCGAAGGTGCTGGAATCTCTCGGAGTTGACTATCTCGACGAGAGCGAAGTGCTGACACCTGCGGATGAAGTTTTCCATATCGATAAGAAAGAGTTTACCGTTCCATTCGTTTGCGGAGCCAAGGATCTGGGAGAAGCACTGCGCCGCATCGGCGAAGGAGCATCCATGATTCGTACAAAGGGTGAGCCTGGAACCGGAAATATTGTCGAAGCTGTTCGTCATATGCGTTTTATCAACGGCCAAATTCGCAAGGTGCAAAACCTGTCGAAGGACGAGCTGTATGCAGAAGCGAAAAACCTTGGCGTTGCTTACGAATTGCTGCTGGAAGTGCATGAGCACGGCAAGCTGCCAGTGGTCAACTTTGCAGCGGGCGGCGTAGCAACACCTGCTGATGCCGCATTGATGATGCATTTGGGCGCTGATGGCGTATTCGTCGGTTCTGGCATTTTCAAATCCGATAGCCCTGAGAAGTTTGCACGTGCCATCGTGGAAGCGACTACTCATTATACGGACTACAAGCTGATTGCAGAAGTGTCCAAGAATTTGGGCGCTCCGATGAAGGGCATTGAAATTTCCAAACTGGCACCGCATGAACGCATGCAGGATCGTGGTTGGTAAGAAGGAAGGGACCGGCATGAAAATAGGAGTTCTGTCGCTGCAAGGCGCTGTGGCTGAGCATATACGAAGCGTTGAACTTGCGGGTGCGGAAGGTGTGGCGGTGAAGAAGATCGAACAGCTCAATGAGCTGTCCGGTCTTATCATTCCCGGTGGTGAAAGCACGACGATTGGCAAGCTAATGCGCAAGTATGACTTTATAGATGCCATACGTCAGTTTTCCGATCAAGGCAAGCCAATATTCGGCACTTGTGCGGGATTGATTGTGTTGGCCAAAACGGTTCAAGGACAAGAAGAAGCACATTTGGGACTGATGGATATTACAGTGGCACGTAATGCTTTTGGTCGCCAGCGGGAAAGCTTTGAAACAGACTTGGACATTAAAGGGATTGAGGAACCGGTTCGTGCCGTGTTTATACGCGCGCCATTAATACAGTCTGTTGGAACGGGAGTGGATGTGCTGTCTGAGTATAACGGCGAGATCGTGGCGGCCCGTCAGGGTCATTTGCTGGCTTCATCCTTCCATCCGGAATTAACGGACGATTACCGGTTGCATCAGTATTTTGTGGATATGGTCCGCGAATAGCGGAAAGTCGGTTTGTAGTGTAGGAGGGATTACCTGTGTTAGATATAAAGATTTTACGTAATGAGCTTGGTCGGGTTGAAAAAGCTTTGCAAAATAGGGGCAAATCTCTGGATCTGATAAATGGCTTTACGGATCTGGATGTGCGTCGTCGTGAGTTGCTTCAGGAAAGTGAAGCGCTCAAAAATCGACGGAATGTCGTATCCGGTGAAGTAGCCAAGTTGAAGAAGAATAAAGAAAATGCGGATGACCTTATTGCCGAGATGCGTCAGGTTTCTGACCGTATTAAAGAATTGGATGAGCAAGTGCGCGAACTGGAGGTTCAGATCGACGAGCTGGTAATGTCCATTCCGAATATCCCCAACGAGTCGGTGCCTGTAGGTGCTTCGGAGGAGGATAATGTAGAGATTCGCCGCTGGTCGGAGCCACGCGAGTTTTCTTTTACGCCAAAAGCACATTGGGAGCTGGCACAGGAGCTGGATATTCTCGATTTTGAGGCGGCAGCGAAGGTGACGGGTTCCCGTTTTACGTTCTACAAAGGATTGGGAGCACGTCTGGAGCGTGCGCTGATTAACTTTATGATGGATCTGCATAGCAGTGAGCATGGTTATGAAGAAATGCTGCCCCCATACATTGTGAACCGGGACAGTCTGTATGGAACAGGACAGCTTCCGAAGTTTGAAGAGGATTTGTTCAAGCTGCGCGATACCGAGTATTATCTCATTCCTACGGCTGAAGTTCCGGTAACGAACTATCACCGCGAAGAGATTATGAACGCGGATCAGCTTCCAAAAAATTATGTAGCATACAGCTCCTGTTTCCGCTCTGAGGCAGGATCGGCAGGACGGGATACACGTGGTTTGATCCGTCAGCATCAGTTCAATAAGGTAGAGATGCTTAAGCTGGTTCACCCGGACACCTCCTATGAGGAACTGGAGAAAATGACGAATAATGCAGAGCGTGTTTTGCAACTGCTTGAACTTCCATATCGTGTGCTGGCACTTTGCACCGGGGATATGGGCTTCACGTCTGCCAAAACGTACGATCTGGAAGTATGGCTGCCTGAGAGTGGCATGTACCGTGAGATTTCTTCTTGTTCGAATACAGAAGATTTCCAAGCGCGTCGTGCAAACATCCGGTTTCGGCCGGAGTCGAGAGCAAAGCCTGAATTTGTACATACACTGAACGGTTCAGGATTGGCTGTAGGACGCACAGTGGCTGCTATTTTGGAGAACTATCAGCAGGAGGACGGAAGCGTTGTAATTCCGGAAGTGCTGCGTTCATACATGCGAGGCGCTGAAGTTATTGCTCCCAAACAGTAAGCATTGCATTCGTTTAAAGTCTGTGGTAAAATGATTTTGTTGCGCCTGAGTTTATTTTAAATGGGAAGCAACTTTATCCAATTACCACCTGGAGAGGTACCGAAGCGGTCATAACGGGGCGGTCTTGAAAACCGTTAGGGCGCAAGTCCACATGGGTTCGAATCCCATCCTCTCCGCCATTATTATAAATGAGCCAAGCCATTCGAATACGATTAGCTGATACATTAGCCTTTATACGCTGATGATTAGAGATCGTAAAGGATGGCTTTTTTGTTGTATAAAAAGCCTGCTTTTTTCACACGTTATCAGATGTGGAGGTGCTGGCATGAATCGAGAAATGACAGTAGATCAGCAAAAGCTGGTAGAAGCCTGGCAGGAACAACTGCCGAGACTTTTGAATTCAGGGGATAAATCACAGGTACAAGCAGATGAAGCAGACAACCGCACTATACGAATCCATATCGAGGTAGAGGGCCGACAAATGTACTCCTTTGATTTTGCATGTACTTATGTAGATTCTCGGGAAGTGCAGGTTAGCTTGGTCGATGTAGAACGGGACGGACAGTCTGTGGATGAACGAACAGATATCATTCAACAGCTGGTGTCCGATTACACTCGACATATTCATCAGTGTGCTCAAACGTTGCAGTCATTGACACATTCGTAGTCATGAAGGAATGAGGGGGAAGCTACATGACAAAAGCCAAAAACGGACTGGATAAAAACCTGTCTAACATTGTGGATGATTTGGAGCAACGTCCGGTTAATAGTCATCAGGCACAGCAAGTGCAGCAGGATCGTAATGACCGCCGTCATCAGGATGCACTTAATCATGATAAATCAGAAGACCTGCACCATCTATAGTCCTATTTTAAATGGTAATGAATGGATCTGATGATGTATCAAAATTTAGTCTGAGAACGGAGGATGCATAAATGAGCAAGCCTAAAGCCATTCCTGTTCCTGAGGCACAGGACGCCGGTGGAGGAAACGAAAAGCGTGAGCGCAATCATCAACAGGAGCCATTGTCCGGTTCCAAAAAGGTGAAACAGCGGAATCACGTAGACCACCACAACAGAGAAGGATCATAAGTAGTTAGACTTTTTGCCTAAAAATTATGGTAAAGTACAGGACACCCTTGTTAAAGAGCCGGGGTGTCTTTGTGCTTATTGTAAGAAAATTTTCCAATAAGTGTTTCATTGCCTGTGAGATTGCGGTAAAATAGAGGGTGTGTATTTTTTTGTTAGCATTATAAAAGGGGTTAATTATGAGAGGAGAGAATCTACACAATGAGTAAAAAGTTATCCGTCTTGGTACTCGCTATGGTGTTGCTTTTGACGGTAGCACTGGTAGGTTGTAGCAAGAAGTTAGAACCGAAGGAAGCTGTTACGAACGGTACTGCTAATGCAATGAAACTGACTTCTTATGAAACCAAAAGTCAATTTACGGTTAAGGATCTGACGATCACATCTGCTTCCATTCCAAGCGAGCAAAGTGCAATGGTAACCAGTATGCTGAAAAACGCAGATATTACGCTGGATGGTGTATATCAAAAAGAACCTTTACAATCCGAAATGACGCTGGGCATTCATTTGAAAGGTGACCTTTCCACCAGCTTCACGATTCCAATGGTTATGACCAAAGATAAATTGTACGTTAAAATTCCGAACGTTCCATTTTACCCGCTTCCACAGGACGTTGTAGGCAAATTCCTGATTATTGATCCGCAGGAGCTGGCTAAACAGTCCGGACAAGAATTTAACCCTGCATCCATGGATCAGGAAAAATCGCAGAAATTTGCGAATGAAGTCATTGCTGCTATTCTGGGTGAGTATGATCAAGCAACGTACTTCTTTGATATTGATCCTAAGGATGCTAAATTGCCACAAGGCCTTAAAGCTAAACAAGTCGTACAATTTAAAGTGACAAATGACAACGTGAAGCCAGCTGTCGATACTTTTGTTACTAAGGCAATCCCTAAAGCGATTGATGTGATGTCAAAAGATGAGTACATCAGCTTGTTCCAATTGAAAAAAGAAGATCTCACCGCAGCAAAACTTGCAGTGGAAACCAACACCAGCGATTTCAGAAAAAAGCTGGATGAGTTGAAAAACTACTTGACTGTGAAGCAGTTTGACATTAACACAGCCTTGAACAAGGATGATATTCCTGTGTATCAAGACCTGAATGCGAATGTAGAGATGAATGATCCGACCACAAAAGATAACGTAAAATTGTCTGTAACTGGCTACACGCAATACAACAAAATCAATGAAAAAGCAACATTTAAAGTGGGTATTCCAACAGGGGACCAAGTCCTGACGATCGAACAATTTCAACAAAAAATGCAAACTGTTGCTCCTTAAGTAAAGGAA
The DNA here is from genome assembly GCF_056316205.1 of Paenibacillus sp. 1-8. Lineage (NCBI taxonomy): Bacteria > Bacillati > Bacillota > Bacilli > Caryophanales > Paenibacillaceae > Paenibacillus > Paenibacillus sp. 1-8. Next base: position 127,560 of record NZ_CM149995.1, read on the forward strand.
TGACGCGATTGTAAAGGCATTATCCATATAATATGATGTAATGCGAGAAAAACCGCTTGGCTTAGAGCCAGGCGGTTTTTTTGTCATATATAGCTCTGGGCAGATGGTGTACCTGTCCAGGTCTGCCACACGTGATCCTCGGCTAAAAGCCCGAATATCCGATGATCCTGCCATGTCCCTTGAATTTGTACCGGCTTGTAGACGGTGAAGCGATAGGGCGCGGAAGGCAAATTGTATGGCCAGCTTCAAAGCTGCGGTCATATGCCCCTTGCCTTGTTCGTGCTGATCCATCATGTAGCCGATATCGGCGAATTGTCCCTCTAGTTTGGATCCGGCCTCTTCACTACGTGTATGGTAAAATACGGGATATAGAACATAACAGAACTATAGATCAGTAACAACAGCTGCAGTCTAAGACTTTATTTTAATGTCCAAGGCTGCCTCTGCGTTTTTACTCAGACAGTCTAAAACTTATTATAATTGGGTTGTAGTCGCCACCCTAGGTACTCTTCAACTTTATGGTGTATTAAGTCTAGGATTTTATTGATGATTTCATCAATGTGAAAGCATATTTTTTCTAGTGTAGTTACCGACGGCACAATCGCAATGAACCCATGCTGAGTAAGGCTATCAGTACTGCAACGGCCGCAAAAATCCAAAGTTCACGAAACGTTGACAAGTATCCTGTTACCCCTAAGTTTGAGTCAAAATGAATCATGGAGGTAGCCGTCGATGTACCCACGGCGAGCCCAATGTTATGTACCATGCGCTGAACAGATCCGATTGTTCCCTGTAATTCATGATCTACCGAACCCATGATAGCCGATAAATTTGCGGGAATAAATAAACCGGCACCAATCCCATAGAGTAGTAACAAGGCACCAATTGAGGTGGCATGCCAATTCAATTGCATTGCACCTAATGTTATAAGGGCAATGAACATGATTCCAAACCCCGATGCCGTTAACAGACCTGCACCCCAGGTACCGATAAGCTTTCCTGATAATCTAGACAACATTACAAGACCTAATGGGGAAGCTAAATTGACTAATCCCACCTGCCAAGGTACAAGGTGAGTAACCTCTTCGAGAAAATATGGCGGAACGATAAAAGCAATTGCAGTGGCGAAACCTAAGACAAGGCCAGACAGTATAGGGACAACGAATGCGCCATTACGGAATAAAGACAATGGTACAATGGGGTGTAATACTCGAGTGTCCCAAACCATGTAGCCGATAAGAGCTAACGCAAAGAGGCAAAATGGAAGCATCCTCGTAAATCCATGTAAAGAATTTGCTGAAAGTCCGTAAAGAAGTCCGAATATAGCAACTCCCAGGAGAATGTTACCCACAAGGTTGAGAGAGACACGGCTGGTTTGCTCTTTCCTCATCCTTGTAAGTTTAAAGCTCCCCCATAGTCCCACTGCACAAATGGGGATGTTAATCCAAAAAATCCATCGCCACCCTACGAAAGAGAGAAGTAGTCCGCCAGCGCTTGGCCCCAATACATTACCAAGTCCAAGTATCATTCCCAAGGTACCTAAGGCAGCGCCCTGCCTTTCTTGTGGAATACAGGTGGTGATAATAGCCGCTGATGTTGCTTGAAGCATCGCAGCACTAATTCCTTGAAGTCCTCTAAACAATATCAGTTGGGGAGCATTGAATGACGCTCCACACAGTATTGATGTGATAGCAAAGAGTAACAGACCCATTGAATAAACTTTCAATCGACCAATTCGGTCACTAACTCGGCCAAAAACTACGATAGTGGTACTAAGTGAAAGAAGATACAGAGTTACCATCCAAGCAACTATATTTACACTGACGTGAAAAGTCTGACCCAGTGTCGGTAGAGCTACGTTTATAATGCCCGTGTCCAATGTGGATAGAAAAAGACCTACCCCAGCCGTAAGAATAATTGGCAAATCACGTGTGCTTGCAGTTTGTTGATTTATTGCCGTCAATCCCTGCATATATACAACCTCGGCTTCCTGTTTTTATTTTGAGGTGATTGTACCATGCAGTTATTTCATGTATCATCGAAATATGAATATGTACAAAAACATCGCATCTGTCGCAGCTCTCATAGGTGACCCAACACGTACAACTATCCTCGCTTCTCTTGCAGATGGGCGGGCGCTAACAGCAGGTGAATTGGCCTACATTGCTGAGGTATCTCCACCAACAGCGAGTGCCCACCTCACCAAATTGGTCGAAGGAGGGCTTCTAGTCATGCAGGCACAAGGGCGGCATCGTTATTATCGGCTAACGAGTTCGAAAGTGGCAGAAGTCATGGAGGAAATTGCCACTCTCGCGCCCCCTGCTCCCACCCGATCCCTACGTGAATCTGATCAAGCAAAGGCGCTTCGTTTTGCCCGGACATGTTACGAGCATTTGGCTGGTGAGCTTGGAGTATCAATTACCAATGCACTCCTGATGAAGGGGTACATCAAGGAATCGAATGAAAAGTACCAGCTTACTAAATTAGGGGAAAAGTGGCTTATTGAGTTTGGTGTGAAGTTAGAAGGGTTAAACAGGCTTGCATGCTCTATTCCTCGCCACATCGACTGGACTGAACGCCATCATCATATAGGTGGCCCTATTGCAGTTGGTATCACTCGTCGTCTACTTGAACTGGGTTGGATTACGAGAGGTTCTGTACGGCGTTCTATTGTAATTACCGATGCAGGGAGCATCAATATTCAAAAAGAGTTCCAATTTTAATATGTAGATATAAGAACGTCATGAAACTCGTTTATTGAGCTAACGGGAGAACGTTAGTTGAACTTCATTCTAGCTATGATTACGAAGACCGGATTCCTTTGTAGATAGTAAAGGATCCGGTTTTTTCATGTAACGAATTGCTTAGCGTACGATTTTTTCCGTTTCATGAGGTGACCCCTTGTTCCACGGAAGAAAAATCGGCTGTCGCGGTGGAAATTGGGCGAATATCGGGATTGAAAAATCCGATTAGTCAAATGTGCAAGACCTATGCACTTCATGGTAAAGCTTGGTAGTTTTCTGGTTTTGGCGTAACCCAAAGAAACATCATGCCACGCACAAGATTAGAAATGGAGACATAGCCAATCAGACGCTCGTCCTCCAAGAGAAAGATACCGAACAAATATCCCCGATCCTCCTCTGCTTGACGCAATTTCTGACGGATATATCCCTCCTGTTCTTCCAGCGTGAAAAATGAATCGTCGTGAAGTGGCTCGTACGGCGCATGGGCTGATCTCCTTCCATGGGAAATTAGCATGAGACGTCAATAACGGCTGCATTACGGTTGTGTATAAGTAAGCGATCCTACTACCCATCCTCAGGATGAAGTTGGTGGGGAAGACAACTTGGCAGCGGCCCTTTTTTGCCGGAGCTGACGAAAAAAATCTGTCAGCAGCGAGGCGCATTCCTCTTGAAGAACGCCGCTGATCACCTCAGTGCAATGATTGAATCGAGGCTCCTGTAGTAAATTCATCAGCGTACCCGCACAGCCTGCCTTCGGATCGGTGGTGCCATAGATCAAATAGGGGACCCGTGATTGTACAATGGCTCCGGCGCACATGGGACACGGCTCCAGAGTGACATACAGCCTGCAATCCAGCAGGCGCCAGGCTCCCAGATGCTCGCTGGCCTGACGAATGGCGACCATTTCGGCATGTGCTGTCGGATCAGCGTCCGTCTCGCGCAAGTTGTAGCCGCGTCCTATGATTTCATTATCTTTTACGATGACAGCTCCGATGGGCACTTCACCCAACGCTTCTGCCTTATACGCTTCTTGAATAGCTTCTTTCATCCAATAAGCGTGATCTATTGTGGTCACTGGTAAAAATGCCCCTTTCAAATGCAAACTATCCAACGAACAAATATTCCGTTGTTAACATGATGTGAATAATTTTGTGGATAACACGACACTTGTCCACAGGTTTATCCACAGTTTATAATAAAAGTTGTGTATTTGTGGACGACTTGTGGATGATTATCTTATTATATTGTAGGCAAACGTTCGCATATTGACAACTGTATACAAGCTGTGTGTATTTATGTTTATCCGGGAAATGTAAATGCTGGTATCACAGGCACTATTACGGTATCATTGAGTTAGCAATTGCCAGTAATCGCCAGCATACGGCAAGAGGTGAGAAATCAGTGTGTCGATAAAAATCAAAATTACGATCATTTTGTCGGGGTCCGTTCTGTTTATCCTTTTGTTAAATATTGCACTCAACTATTACACGACCCACGAAAATTTAAGAAGTGACAGTGAAACGAAAATGGTTCTGACGGCCAAGATTATTGGAGGAGCCATTGAACAAACCCAACAAAGCTGGGTGGCCGTTGACAAGCAGCTTGGATATAAGTTGTGGCTATCTGCCACGCTGGCTGCCAGCCAGCTTGATCCTGATATCGATCATGTTACGCAGGAACAACTCGAACAGCTGACCAAGCGCAGTGGGGATATTGATATTTCCCTGATGGTGCGTGATGGGAAGGGGTACAAAGTTGCCAAATCGTCCAATCCGAAAGAGATATTATCAGGCGATCCATTGACAGGCTATTGGAAAAATGCAGTTGATCAATTATATGAGCATGGACAGGCTGGAAGGGTGCATGGTCAAAATCTGGATCATTTTTGGACCGGAGCATTTGACTATACAGGCTCAGATGCCACCCATATTAACAAATGGGGATTTTATTATGACCAGAAGCGTAACTATATGATCCGAATCTCCTTTCAGGACAGTGAAGTGCAAAATTTTATACCGATCCTCAGCCCCGATGAAATCGTAAAGCAAACCCAACAAGTGGATTACCGCATCATGGAGATAACTGGAATTAACCCCACAACCTTCGGTGGCCCTACGATGGATAACCATGGAAACGACCGAAAATATTATTACATGTACAACAAACCGATCCGATTCGGCACTTATCAACTAGCGAGGGTACAGGAGGATCGTTTGGCTGTTTCCAAGGCCATGTTCTCCGGGGAGAGTATTGTACAAGACTGCTATATTAAAGGCGAACGGGTCCTCGTTAGTTACATACCGTTTTATCCGGCTAACCGTAACGCCTATGTCATTCGTATTGTTATGAATTATGATACGATCTCTTCCGTTATTTATAAGCAATTAATCAGTCTGATTGCCATCTCTATTGTCTTACTGGAGGTTGTGATCATTGGCAGCTATGTGCTGGCAAGTTTGTTTGTCCGCCCCATTCAGTCGATATTGGGAAAAGTGAACGAGATGGCTGACGGCCATTTTGACACACGACTACAGATTAAGGGCGGTCATGAGCTTGCTCAGCTTGGTGAACGCATCAATGCGATGGCCTACAATCTAGGGGTGTATACACGGAGACTCGAACAGATGTATGAGGAGAACCGTTCTGTCAAAGAGCATTTGGAGTCTGTTATTAATCAGACGGCTGATGCGATTCATGTGACCGATCAGGATGAGCGTATCATCCGGGTCAATCATGCTTTTGAAGCCCTGTACGGCTGGACCAAAAAAGAATTGGTCGGGCGTAAACTCCAGTTCGTACCGCCACAGCAAGAGGAAGCGTGCAAATTTCAGAAGGAAAGATTGCTTCAGGGAGAGAGTATGGTATCTATTGAGTCCATTCGAATGCGCAAGGATGGAAGTACGGTAGAGATTAGTATGAGCATGTCGCCCATTCTGGATGAAGAAGGCGAGATCCTGGGATTCATCAGCGTCTCGCGCGACATTACAGGCCGCAACCGGATGGAGGAATTGCTGCGCAGATCGGAGAAACTGACGACGGTAGGACAACTGGCGGCAGGAGTTGCGCACGAAATTCGTAATCCGCTGACCACGCTGCGTGGGTTCCTCCAGTTACAGCAGCAAAATAAAGTGCTGAATCTGAAGCATAATGATATTATGCTGTCCGAGCTGGATCGTATTAATCTGATCGTCAGCGAATTTTTAATATTGGCAAAGCCGCAGGCGGTACATTTTCAGAAAAAAGATGTGCGTTATATTGTAAGTGACGTCATTTCCTTGCTTGATAGTCAGGCGCATCTGCTAGGCATTGTGTTCAATCTTGAAGTAACGGAGGAGCCTGCCCTCGTATATGCCGAAGAAAATCAGTTAAAGCAGGTATTCATTAATTTGCTTAAAAATGGTATGGAGGCCATGAGCAAGGGTGGTACGATAACGATTCATTTGTTCTTGGAGGGAGAAAGCGTTAAAATCTTCATACGGGACCAAGGGACGGGCATTCCTGCAGAGATGCTGTCCAAGCTGGGGGAACCTTTTTTCACAAACAAGGAAACAGGTACAGGACTCGGACTTATGGTCAGCCAGCGTATTATACAGAGTCATAAAGGCACACTGGATATTGATAGCATAGAGGGAGAGGGAACGACAGCCCTTGTGCAGCTTCCAACTGCCGAGCCTGAGCCATTGGATGGGCAGCAGAAGGAAGCGTGACAGTAGAAATGGAGGGTACACAGGTTGCGCATTAACAAGTTTATCAGCGAAACCGGTTTTTGCTCGCGCCGGGAGGCGGACAAGCTGGTAGAGAGCGGCCGCGTGACGATTAACGGCGAGGTGGCGGTGCTGGGCAGTCAGGCGGAGGAGGGCGACGATGTCCGTGTGAACGGCAAGCCACTCCGCGAGAAGTCCGGTCACGTATATATTGCTTTGAACAAGCCAGTGGGTATTACAAGCACGACAGAGAGCCACATTCAAGGGAATGTTGTCGACTTTGTGGGGCACCCGCAGCGGATTTTCCCCATCGGACGTCTGGATAAAGATTCGGAAGGTCTCATTTTACTTACCAATGACGGAGACATTGTGAATAAGATTTTACGGGCGGAAGGCAAGCATGAGAAGGAATATATCGTAACGGTGGATCGACCCGTCACACCATCTTTTGTGCAGGGAATGTCCACAGGTGTAAAAATACTCGGTCAGCGGACGCTCCCCTGCGAAGTGACGCGTGTATCTGAGTACGTATTCCGCATCATATTGACAGAAGGGAAAAACCGTCAGATCCGGCGCATGTGTGCTGCCTTTGGCTATGAAGTGAAGAAGCTGCAACGTCTGCGGATTATGAATATTCGATTGGGGTCGCTTCAGAGAGGTGCCTGGCGTGACCTCACAGAGACGGAGAAGCAGGAACTAGGTGAGATGCTGAATTATACACTCAGCTAAGCCTGAGGGCTTCTCATGGCTGATAGATGGCAGGGCAATGGATAGGACAAGAGGCAGAGTGGAATAGCACAATGAAAAGGCACCAGCTGCATAAAAAATGCGGCGGTGCCTTTGTCTATATAACATATGCATAATCAACCTTTATTCGCGCTTGAGGTAGGACTGATAACTTGTGTGCCGTTCTGATATTTACGTAGTACGGAAATTTCGACACGGCGGTTTTTGGAGCGTCCTGGACCATCCTGATTGCTTGCTAGTGGACGATACTCACCATAACCGATGGATACAAATTTGGTTGGATCAAGCTGCGGATTGAGCAGCAAAATGCGCAAGAAATTCAGAGATCGTTTGGCACTCAAATCAAAGTTGGACGGAAACTGACTACTGGAAATCGGCACATTATCTGTATGGCCTGATACGATGACATCATATCCGGGAAATTGCTGGAGCATGCTGGAGATGGACTTGGCCAGCTTTCGTGCTTCCGGTTTTACCTCAGCCTGACCCGATGAAAACAAGGCGTTATCGCTAATGGTGATCATGAGCTGGGATTGGTTCAGCTTCGTATTGAGCAGCGGAGTCAGACCATTATTTTCAATATACTGATCCATCTGCTTTTTGAGCTTTTTCAAATCTTCTTCTTCCCGCTGGGCGAGTTGCTTTTGCAGCTCCGCCGTAGAAGTGGCTTTAGACTTTATAGGTTGTGTTACCTGTTCTTTATTTTTGCCCATATCTGCGGATTGTGACGATGGATTGGCGGCAGAGTGATCCAGTATGCCAGTGCCGCCACTAAAAGCCGCACTCATGGATTGAGCCATAGTTTCAAATTTTTTGGCGTCGAGTGCACTCATCCCGAATAAGACGATGAAAAGAGCTAGCAGAAGGGTCATCAAGTCGGAATATGGCAACAGCCAGCTTTCGTCGGCATGCTCCTCGTGCGGTTCATGTCTTTTTTTACTCACCGGAATCCCCATCCTTCTCGGTCAGGGTAGCCCGTTCGGTCGGAGTCAGGAATATCGTCAGCTTCTGGCTGATCGCAATGGTGGATATACCTGATTGAATCGACAGCAGGCCTTCGACCATCATCAATTTAAGCTCTACTTCTTTTTTGGATAACCGTTTCAGCTTGTTGGACATTGGATGCCACAGGACGTAACCTGTAAAAATACCGAGCAACGTCGCAATAAAGGCAGCCGCGATGGCATGAGACAGCTTTTCCATGTCACTAAGGTCGGCTAGAGCGGCAATCAGACCTACGACGGCACCGAGTACCCCGAGCGTCGGAGCGTACATACCAGCTTGAGAGAAGATCAGCGCGCCTGAGCGGTGTCGATCCTCAGTAGCATTAATGTCCTCCATTAGAACATCTCGTACGAATTCCTGATCATTACCATCAATAATCATACGCATACCACCACGCATAAAGGGATCGTCGATCTCCTCTACCTTGGATTCCAGTGCAAGCAGACCTTCGCGACGGGTAATGGATGCCCATTCGGTAAACGTGCCGATGAGCTCTTTACGTTCCAAAAGCTTTTGTTCCGTGAAAATAACCTTGAACAGTTTTGGAATCCGTTTGATTTCTGCCATTGGGAAGGCCATAAAAATACTTGCTGCTGTTCCGACAAAAATAATCATGTAAGCAGCGGGATTGTTGACCAAGTTGATCACTGGCGCGCCTTTGAGAATCATCCCGACGACCAATGACATAATCCCGAGTACAAGTCCGATAATGGTTGAAATTTGCATGATACACCTCATCCATGAGAATAGATTTTGAATCCTTTCATGCCGCCGGGGTCGTCCTTGCCCCAGGCACGTCATTACAAGACGGATTATAGTATTTATCGACAAAACTCTCTTTTTTGTTAAGTACGAATTTCCGGTATAATAAGGTGATTATTTAATGAATGGTGGAAGAATTGGAGGAAATGGCATGGGAGTGAAGCACGGACGGGAGTATGAACAAATTTTGAACGATTTGACAGAGGCTGTGGGACACATTCCGGATAGCTATGAATTTTTCGAAATGGAAGCAGAAGATTGGGGCAGGTTGGACCCGGCAGGGCGTCAGGAAGTCAATGAAGCGCTGGCGGAAGACCTGTTTTATGCGCTGGGTACAGAGCCCGTTATCGCTGTGGGCAGCGGCGTTGTCATCTATGAACCGGAGCAGCACCGTATCTATGTGCTCATTGGAGATGAGGAGCTGACGTCGGTACCTTTGATTTGAGCAGGCCGTCTTATGGATTTATCAACGGGGCCGTGGTAATATGGACACCAATATATCGTAGTTTTGGTCGCATTCAAGCGGCTGAAAGGCTTCCGTATAAACGGGGAGGAGTCGTATCATGCCTTTTACACAAGAAGAGATTGAAGCACATCTGGAGAAGCTGGAGGGCTGGGAACTGGAGGAAGGACGATGGATTGTCCGGAAATATAATTTTTCCAGTTTTATGAAAGGGATTGCATTCGTGGATGAAGTTGCTGCTATATCGGAAGCATTTAATCATCATCCATTTATTACGATTGATTATAAGACCGTGACCCTGCGTTTAACCTCCTGGGATGACGGTGGCATTATGGCCGTGGATATTAAGGAAGCCCAACAATATAATGAAGCTTTTGAGAAAATGCGTAGCAGTCATTGAACTGATCATGGTCTGCCGTATGATAAAAGCGCCTTCGATATACAACAATGCCGTTGTATGCCGAAGGCGCTTTTATCATAGAACACGAGGCTGGTGGTCGGGATGATATACCATACAATGAAATGGCTTCTTGCCATCGGGAGTCTGACGTTCATAGGTATCCGTAAGCTCAAATCCGGCTGCCTTGTAAGCCCGAATGGCGCGCCCATTCCAGGTCAGCACCTCCAGATCAATTTCATTCTCCGGGTTGCGTCGTCTGGCTTCCTCGGCAATGGCACGGACAAAATCGGCGCCTCTGCCATGTCCACACAATTCGGGGTGCATTCCCAGACCCAGCCGGGTCACGCTAATCATTGGGAAATATTGAGCAAATCCGGTTAGTGTGTTCTCGTCATCCAGTACGGCAACATATTGCTCTTGGCGAAGCGTGGGGCTTCCAAATTCGACTTCAAGCGCCTTCATTTGTTCCCAAGGTAGCCAGCCGTATATGTTGTAGGGTGGATCATAGCGCCACTCACATATCGCAGCCGCCTGCTGCTCGTCCATCGGTACGATCCGGTAGTTAGATATTGAGGCCGGCATGTCTTCCCATCCTCCTTTTACAAGTACTTAAACCATTAACAACAGATTGTAGACAAGTTGTTGGGGATTGGCAAGCGTGTTTATTTCATACCCAAGTCGGGTATACATTCAATAAGAAGGCTTTACTGTTCATATGCTCCCCCAGCCGTGACGGTAAGACCGACGATGTTCACAGAAACTGAAACCTTTTGAGGTGCCAGTTCGTCAGTAACGATAACGTTTCTGATGTTGTGGACATAAAAAACCGCAATTCGATTCCGTCCAGAATCAAATTGCGGCTCAGGGTTAGCTTGCTGTCGTTAGTTATTCTACGTTGTCGTCATCAGGAACTTCAGAAGCTACGGCGTGGTAAGCGTCTGTGCTCATAATTCTTTTTGCACCAACATAGCGGTTAGCGTAATAGTTTTCGTTCAGTGAGCTAACAATTACACCACGTGAAGTTGAGGAGTGGGCAAATTTCCCTTCACCTACGAAGATACCTACATGGGAAATGCCTCTTCCTGTGGTGTTGAAGAATACCAGGTCACCAGGTCTCATTTCATCGCGGGATACGGAAGATCCCATTTTGAATTGTGATCCGGATTGATGGGGCAGATTAATTCCCAGTTTTTGATATACATACATTGTGAAGCCGGAGCAATCGAACCCGTCGAGTGTAGTGCCTCCGTTTCTGTAGTTCGTTCCTTTGGCATCTTGGATGACCTGGTCCATCTTAGAGTCTGCAAATGCACTTCCTCCACCGAATGTAAAAGATGTAAAGGCAATGGCGAGACTCATGGCTGCGATCGTTAGCTTCTTCTTCAAAAAAAATATACCCCTTCCAATGCCTGCGAGGTTAGCTTAAGGATTCGGTAGAAGGTTCCCCTATGACCACTCTGTTGCGAGATCAATTCACCCAAACTGGTTCCCCCGCTTCCCAGGTGCCAGGAATTAGGCTTAACTTAAGATGTGCACCTTGGAGAGCAGTATTCACGATAACGATGTTTTGAAGGTAAAGGTTACAATAAAGATTACAAAGTTGTTACTATCAGTTCACTGCGATTATTGTAACAAAGTCGGCTGGCTTTGGCAAATGTTTCATCGCAAAAAGTTACAAAAAAAATCCGCTCCCTTTATCGCGGGAACGGATTTTGTTAAGAGTATTCAGTTATGTGCCGTTTGCCTGGATATGAATGGAGATGGATAGTTGTCTTTGGACAGCCAGAAATTGCTCGGGAGGAACGGAGTGAAGGTTCAACCTCTGCCGGAGATATCGGTATGCCATAGTCGGTACTGTGAACTGATGTGCCATAGCCTGACCAGACTGGTAACAAAATGATACGTTTGCTGGAGAATGAGTGCCAGCATGCCAGTCCAAATCATCGCCATCGTGCCGAATAGACCAAGGACGAGCAGTACACCTGCACCGAGCAGAAGCGAAATACCGATAGCCGGGAGGATTTGGCGAAAGAAGGCAAGCAGCGACGATAGTATGGCGTGACCACCTACGGTGCCTAGCTGCATGTACAGGATGCACTGGCGGATGAACCAGCCATAAGCAATCCAACCGATGGCATAGGGCAGAACATGCAGGAGATAGGTGGGAGATTGCAGCGTCCCTGCTACGATAGGGTAGAGCTTTGGCACCACCCAGAAAGCAGGGAGCAGCAGGAGTCCAAGCTCGATGACGTAATAGATCAGCGATGACAAGCCATGACGTTTCATTCCACGGAAAAAAGACAGACTTTGCGGCTCGGTCGCATGGGTATGCAGACTTTGGTATATTCCCGCCCGGATGAAGGGGGTAATCAGTGTACGCAGCACCGTTGCCCCCAGTAGTATCCACAGATACATATGAACCTCTCGGTTGTCCGTCAGGGCAATCTGGCTCTCCATCCAAAACAACGTCTGTCCCAGTTCATTTTGACCCTGATCGGGGTAGCGCAGCAGCAGGGGAGTAACGGCGGATTGTACCAGTCGATAGAGAAAAACGCCCCATAGCAGTCGATACAGAAACAGAATGATGACAATATAAAATTGTATGCGCACAAGCGCCCAGCCTTCTTTTATAACAGTACGCATCTATAGACACCTCACCATGACAGACTTCCAAGCAGTGTCTCCAGCAGCTTGGTTACACTTATACTCCAACGGGTCTGGGTTTTTTCGTTCAGTTCGGCCTTCAGGCTGTTGTTGATATGCTTATTCTCCAGCGCAATCGTGTACAGCGGATCAACAATCACATGGGAGACCGGAGATGCACTTTTTAGTCGATAGGTTGTGCTTTTGCCCGTGCCGTCCCATGCCTTGAACATCGTTGTGCCGTCCTTGAAGGTAAATTGAACAGGGACCTTGGGATAATCCGCCCCTTTTTTGCTGAGTGTAATGGTTGCTTCGTATCCGTTGGCCAGCTTGCGGTTCGTAATGCGATCCACTGAAAAATCCGCCATCTGGCCGTCGTATACATATTGTTCAAAATAGTGGCTCCACGAACGTCCGGTGACTCTTTCGACGATACGCTGAAAGTCCTGTGAGGATGGATGCTTGAATCGGTAGGTCTGGACGTAGGTACGCATAATTCGGTCCATTTTCTTCGCGCCGACCTGGCGTTCAATGCCACGCAGCACCAGCTTGCCCCGAGAATAGGCATTTTGTGCATATTTAGCAGCCGAGCCGTACTTCCAGGACTCACGGTTTAACGGCTGCGGGGATGATACCTGCCCAGACTGTAACGGCAAGTTGGGGATGAGCCCATATTCCTGCTCCATGAGTCGTTCCTCTGCATAAGAGGTAAAGCCTTCATCCAGCCATGGTTCCTCGAACTCGTTGTTTGCCACCATTCCATAGAAATATTGATGCCCAATCTCATGAACCACTGTCCGCTCCAGACCATAGCCGGGATTCAGATGATCCGCCGCTGCGGCCGTAATGAGTGTGGGATACTCCATGCCGCTCGCGCCGCTGCCTGCTTTGGGTGGTACAACGATGGACAGGGTCGAATATGGATAAGGCCCGTACCACTTGCTGTAATAGGAAAGGGCGGCCTTGGCTGCGCTCATATAGCGTCCCTTGAGCTCCTTGTGCGATGGGTCGAGATACAGCTTGATTTTGACACCCGGCACCTCGGCAGAAGAAAAGGGCTCTTCTGCGGCTACAAAATTCGGTGAAGCGGCCCATGCAAAGTCGTGCACGTCATCGGCATAGAATTGATATATTTTTTGTCCATTTTGCCGGACTGCTCCACGGGTGGGAAATCCGGTTGCAGCCACGATGTGTGTTTCAGGCACTCGAATCCGCACACTGTAAATTCCGAAATCTGCGTAAAACTCGGAGTTTCCATGATACTGATGCAGATTCCAGCCTTCCTCGGCGCGTCCGCGCTGTCCTGCTGTTTCGTAGACGCTGAGTTTGGGAAACCACTGACCTGCCATGACAAAATCATCTGTTGCGCCCATACGTGCGAAGATGGCGGGTAGCTTTACCTCAAACTTCATATATAATGTAATGCTTTCACCGCCTCGGACCGGCTTGGGGAGACGTACCTTCATGAGCGAGCGGTCGTTCACGTTACCGTCATCCGGCTGCACGTATTGAGTCCGGTGCATGAGGGATAAACCGTCTTCCGTTTTAAGTTCAGTTAGTGTCATGGAGCCAAAGCCGTTCTTGGGCATGGTGTCGCCGCGCAGCTTGCCCCCGGATTCCTTCATGAAGGTGGTTTCCATGGAAGAGAAGGCATTGGGGTACAGATGCAGGTACAGCTCGTTCACGGTTTTGGTGCCCGGATGCTTCCATGTAAGCGTCTCGGTGCCCCGCAAAACCTGTCCTTCTTCCAGAGACACGTCAATGTGGTATTCCACCACACGCTTGCTAAGAATCTCCGAAGCGGGCTGTGAAGGACTTTTGGGAACGTCAGGCAGGATGTTTGCCCCCAGGGGCTTGCCCATATTAGGCGCAAGCGCAGACTTCGACTGGGAATCGTACATCGGTTTGCCCAAGGATTGCGAATTCGACTCGGATTGAGGCTGCCAGGCAAACCATAACGTCCCTGCGAGGAGACCGAGGGCTAGTGTAGACAATAAAACGATTTTGGTGCGTGCTGGGGTCATACAATGGATACCTCCCGTTGACAAGCATCTACAGCATGTATATGTTTGCTTTCGGGAGATTATTAGTTAAAATATTTATAGTGTAGAATGAGTGTGAAGACGGAAAATGGAGGCTTAGTGACGCATGAGTGAAAATCAGCAGGACGGCAAAAAACAGATTGCACTGAACATTGTCAGTGGCAAGAGTAAACATAAGGGCTTCGGCGCAGGCTCAATCGACCTGAACAGCATGTCCCCGGTCATTATTGACCGCGGCGAGGCAAAAATTGATATCGGTGCCATGCATGCCAAAAGTAAAGTAGAACGCGGGATTAAGTTTTCTACCAATAAAGAGGATGTACCGAACGGACGCCAGGTATGGCTGGTATGGGTAGCCGTCGATCGTACGCCCGAAGGACGTGTGTACGGTGGAGCAACAGCCTGCGAGATGCTGATTGACGACGAAGCCAAACGCGGCTGGAAAATCCTCGCCGATCACGTCAACCGTATGGATTACGCGCTCAAGCGCCGTTTTATGCTGGATGATCTCGGCAGCGAGGATAAAGCAGCGCTCAAAAGCCTGCTGATCTCGCATAACGAGGAATGGTGGGACGCTTCGCCTGAGGAATTGAAGCAGGCGCTGGAAGGGTAATAACTTTGGTTAAACGGTTAAAAGACGGCTGCTGAATGGATCAGTAGTCGTCTTTTTGTGCCTAACAGCTTCTTCTATTCACATATTTCAGATATGCGCTGATAGTAGAAGAAAGCTGAAGCATATGTGAGGTTATTTGATTGATAGCGCCTTGACATCATAGAAAGGCATTCACTATAATTCAGGTAGAAATCTGTCCTATTAGGTTTTGATTTTCTCTTTTGTGGAACCGGTTCCTATGAAGAGGGAAGTTAAGTCTTATTCACTGTTTATGAATGTAATCTGTAAATAAGGTGGCGTTAGTAGAATGTTTAAATGGTTGAAAAAGAAAGCAACTCCACGTGTTGAAGAATTCGACATCGTAGCGCCAATTAAAGGACAAATTGTTTCCCTTGCAGAGGTTCCAGATCCTGCGTTTTCTACGAAGGCAATGGGGGACGGTATCGCTATTCATCCGTCTGAAGGAAAGGTTACGGCTCCTTTTACGGGCAAAGTGGTTCATGTGATGGAGAAAAGTAAGCACGCCCTGATACTTGAGCATGAATGCGGTGTACAAGTTTTGATACATGTCGGGATTAATACGGTCTCTCTCAAAGGACAGGGCTTTAACCCCTATGTCCAAACAGGAGACAACGTTAAAGCAGGGCAATTATTGATGGAATTTGATATGGATGCTATCCAACAGGCCGAATTGTCTCTAATTACTCCGGTCATCGTTCCAGACGGGCAAGAGATGATCGGCCATGTGGAAATATTGCAAGATTCGTCTGTTTCTCCAGATGCACCTGTGTTAAGAGTCCATTTGAAAGGCTAGTCAACATTTAAGTACCTGTTATGCAGGATTATCGGATGAATTCAAGGGACTAACAGTAGAATGTTTGGGATAGGGCTAACCGGGGTTTTTGGTTGGTCTTTTCTTTTATATGAGAAGATTAATGTTATAGCAATCTAGCTTAAGCGTGGGTGCTTAAAATTGACCTCTTATGGCTGGCGGATTATATTGTCCATAGGGCGAAAGGAGGTAGATACTATATGAAAAAGATATACTTCGTCAGGCATGCCAAAGCAACCGGACAAGAGCCTGATGCCCGACTGACCGAAGAAGGTGTCAGACAGGCTGAGCAGTTGTCGTCTTTTATGGGAAATGCAGGTGTAGAATATATCGTATCTAGCCCGTGGGAACGAGCTTTGAGAACCATTCAGCCCTTGGCTGAACAGAAAAAGTTGCAGGTATATACGGACCTACGTCTTCAGGAGCGGGTGCTCAGCCGTGAACATTTGGATCATTGGATGGACGTTCTGAAACAGACCTATCTGGACGAAGACTTGAAGCTGGAGGGGGGCGAATCATCCCGTGAAGCAGCAGATCGAGGAATACAGCTTGTTCAGGAGCTTATAGAACGGACGGAAAAAACAATAATCATTGTAACTCATGGGGCTTTGCTGTCCCTTCTCATTCGACATTACGATCCGCAGTTTGGGTTTGAGGACTGGAAAAAACTTTCCAATCCCGACGTGTATTTGCTAGAACTAAAAGAAGCAGAAGCCAAGATTCGCAGAGTGTGGACTACGTGTTAAAATTAGTGAAGTCAATTCACCATAAATGCAGAATGGAATTTTCGGACACCAATGCAGAGCAGTATGCAGCCTTAAGTCGGAGACTAGGGGAATTTCTAAACGAAAAAGAATGAGCGGATTTTGGTGCACCTTCTGTAGCCTGATTTATATTTAAGATGTTTCCGTAGCTAAATAGGCTTTGGGAGTAAGGAGAGAGTGTGATTAACAAATATATAGCAGTTGCGGTTATCGTTCTTGCGATTGTTTGTGGCTTGGTACTGAATACTTCTAAACAAAACCCAATAACATTGGATCAACAGGAAGCAGCCCCAAAAAGTAAAAAGTATTCAGGTGAGAAGTATGTAACGAAATTTATTTATAAAAAAGTTAATGATCCAAAGGATTCATTGATGACATCTAATATTCTTCATGCTACATCGATGGAAGAGGAGACTGTTGCTCAGTTTAGAGGAGCGCTAATTACTTTATTCGGAAAACCTCAAAGGACATCAAAAAATTTTGAAGATGCATATGCGTACATAATTAAGGCAACAAATCCGGATGGACAAAGTTGGATATTGACTGCATACGAGGGACCGGGAGGCCCAGCTATAGGAGGGGACACCGAGAAAGAGTCTGTAGAAGAAGTCGCTCAGGATTTGCTGAATCTTATTGAAGCGACAAAGCCCGCGGATTTCGAAGATGTGGGCTATTATGAGGATACTGGATCTACTATTCGTTATGGATGTAAGGATCAAGTCTGTTTTTATCATGAAAGCACACAGGGTAATAAGTAAAATTTTTGAATGAAAAAGCTGTGTTTACGTCATAAAAACGAGCTATACTGAGGTGAGAATAGTAAAGGAGCCGTGCGGGAACACGACTCCAGTGTACAAACAACTACTTAAAGAGCAGTCGGCAGTAGGGTCAAACAATAGACCGTTACTTTTGTGTGGAGCGGTCTATTTCTTTTTCATGTAGGTAAGCAATGCCGGAATGAACATACCAAACATGATCATCAAGGTAAAGGTCAGCATGTGATAATGAATACACTTCAATAATAAATAACCCGGCTGAGATAAGAGTTATCTTGGTCGGGTTATTTTGCCAAATTCAACTGCCATGAAACTCCGTACTTATCTTGAACCCAGCCAAATAGTTGGCTTACGGGCGAGGCTTCCAGTGGCATTAGAACTTGTCCTTCCTGCGATAGCTGATCAAACACGTGGTGAATTTCTTCTTCCGAATCACAGGTGACGAATAGCGATAGGGCCGGAGTAAAAGGGTGCTTGTCCTGATGGTTTTGGTCAATAGCCATGAAGGTTTGACCCTTTAGGGAGAATACGGCATGTAACACGCTTCCATCCTCTTGATAGAATACGCTAACGATGTTGGACGGCTCAAAAACGGAGGTATAAAATTGCATGGCTTCTTCTGCTTGACCGGAGAACATGAAAAATGTTGTAATCTTTGGACTGGAATCTTGCATGAGGTCAACTCCTTGGACTGGATATTTGATGTTAACATCTTCTCTCTTTTTTAAAGGAAATATTCAGCGATAAAGGAAGTGCTCCATTCACTTCGGACATGAACATCCACTACTGGATCAGTATAACGAGTTGAGAAAACGATTTGAGATTAAAATGTGGCATGAAATTGAGCTGGAGCATGTTCGGACAGGGAGTTAATCGGGTCAGGATGTAAGAATTATGGATGTAAAGGGACGAAATAGAAAAATGCAGTGGCGGTATGGGTATTCGCCTAGTCCACGGGCTGATGTCTCGCATAGGATACATCAGCCTAAAACACAAGGAGTGAACCGCATGTCTTTAATGCCACAGGGTCCTTTTGGACCGCAAACGGGGTTTCCGGGTACATCCATGCCGCCAGGCCCAGGCCCTTCGAGTCCACAATTTCCTGGTACACCACAGGGGCCTTTTGGCCCGTCAACAGGGCAAGGGTCGTTTTCGCCGCCGCCGGGGACTTTCGGTCCGCAAGGAGGACCACAAGGCGTTCAGGCGCCCACTGCCCCACCACCGCAATTTACACCACCGAAGCCGCTGGTCTCCGCCTATGCTATTGATCCCGGAGCCATTTCCGGCTGTTTGTTCCGCAACACGTTTATATGGCTGACGAGTGGAGAGCGCTTCTGGCTATATCCGGTCTTTGTAGGCAGAACATCAGTGGCGGGATTCCGGTGGAACGGCCGTTTTTGGACATATTTTGGGATAGACACCAACCGCATTGAGTCGTTTAGCTGCTATTGGTAAGCATAATTTAGCGGTTGATGTAAAAAGAAAGCAAAAAGACTGAGGGAGCGCTGATAGCGTGCCTTCAGTCTTTTTTTGTGGTTAATCCATCCACCATCGTTTGAAATTGCCCCACCATGACTTCTTCTCTGCCTGCTGCTCCGCCTGGTCATTCTGCGTTGCTTCCGGCGGGTTGTTCTGCCCCGACAGTGTTTCCTTCGGCTCTGTTCCGCTTACGAACACTTCCAGCCGCTTGTCGGGACTGTCCGGTGCAGCCAGCTTGCCGCTGGCCGGATCAATGTAGGCGCTGACGACACCGTCAGGAATGGGAAAGATTTTGGGCGGCACATTCTCCAGCGCTTTCTCCGTATACTGCGCGAAAATCGGTGCCGCCCGCCGGGCATCCTGCGTGCTGATGGCCTTACCCTTGTCGTAGCCGACCCAGACGGCGGTGGACAGCTCGGGTGTGAAGCCGACCATCCACGCATCGGTGTTGGTCGTGCCGCTCTTGCCGGCAACCGGACGCTTGATCAGCTTCGCGACCCGGTTACCGGTGCCGCCTTCCTCGAACACGCCTTCCATAAGGCGTGTGAGGACGTAGGCGGAGGCGGGCTTCACCACCTGCTCGGGCGCGGCCTGCGGCGCTTCATAGAGCGACCGCCCGGCCGCATCGGTGATGCGCAGCACCGCCACCGGAGCGACCTTTTGCCCGCCGCTGCCGATGACCGAGAAGGCCGAGGCCATCTCGAACGGGCTGACGGGTGATACGCCCAGCGCCAGTGACGGCACGGGCTTCAGCTCGCTCGTGATGCCCATTTTGCGGGCGAGGTCCATGACCTTATCCGTTCCCAGCTTCAAAATGGTGCTTACGGCATAAATATTATCGGACGCCGCAATCGCGCGTCGCAGATCAATTTCGCCCAAATATTTGTCTCCAAAATTTTTGGGCTTATAGGTTTTGCGGTTGTTGTCGTAGTGAAACAACGTCGGTTGGCTGTCGAACTTGGACGTACTCGTCAATTCGCCGGAATCAAGTGCGCTCAGATACATAATCGGCTTGAAGGACGATCCGGGCTGCCGGGTCGTGGCGAGCGCATGGTTGTACTGGTTGGCGACATAGTTGGCTCCGCCGACCATCGCCTTGACGTGTCCGCTACGCGGGTCGATGGAGATCAGCGCCGTCTCCAGACCGTTGCCGCTCTTCATGCCTTCGCTTACTGCGGCCTCGGCTGACTGCTGCATGTGCATGTCCAGCGTGGTATAAATACTCAGACCGCCATGCTCCAGCACGCCCTCACTAATCCCAAGCTGATGAATCACGAGCTGGCGAACGTAGTCGCGGAACCAGGGCGCGGCTTCAACTGTCCGGCGCTGGCTCTCGGGCCGCAGGGCAAGCATTTCCCCATAGGCCTTGGTGGCTTCGGCCTGAGTGATCTTGCCTGTGAGCGCCATGGAATCAAGTACAACCTTTTGCCGATCCTTCGCGTTTTTCATATGATTATACGGCGAATAGTAGGTCGGTCCTTTCGGGATACCCGCCAGCAGTGCGCTTTCAGCCAGATCGAGATCCTTGGCGGATTTGCCAAAATACATCTGGGAAGCCGCCTCAATGCCGTAGGCACCGTGACCATAGTAAATTTCGTTCAAATACATTTGTAGCAGCTCGTCCTTGCTGTACTTCATTTCTAACTGTGCCGTGTAGATGGCTTCCTTGGCCTTGCGTGTCCAGGTTTTTTCATGGGACAGATACAGATTACGTGCAAGCTGCTGTGTCAGCGTGCTGGCCCCTTGCGACATGTCCCAACGGGTCACATTGACGAGCACCGCCCGGCCCAGACCTTTGAAATCAAACCCGAAATGATCATAAAACTTCCGGTCTTCTACAGCCAGCGTAGCCGCAATCAGATCGGGTGAAATATGATCCAGTTGGACAGGGATAGACTCCTTGCCTCCGGCAGAGAAGGTGGCAATGACTTTCCCCTGGCTGTCGAGCAGCCGTGAATTTCGATCCGTATCCGCGAGCGGAAGACTGGTCGTATATAAATAGGCGAGCAGAATGCAGGCGGCGATGACCGTCAGAATGGTGAGTGACATCAGTCCCTGAAACCATCGAACCCAGAGCGGTTTGCGCTTGGGTGATTGCTTAGTTGTACCGGCCATCATGCCACCTCCTTCCTTGGTTGATGTTCTCAGTATTGTCAATCCGAAAGCGTCTATTCATCAGCTGCGTGTACGTGTACATTTTATACCAGATCCAATCTGAAAAAGGCTTTTGCAGGCTATCGGGTTATTGCTTATAATGCAAAAAAGTGTGAAAGTGCAGTGTGTTTGGTTACAATAAATATAGCAAACTCGGCGTTTATGTGTTACAGATATCGTGTTTATTGTCGGACACATACTTTGATGAGAAAGAAGGTTGAAATGATGGACTTGTGGTTTACGGAGAAGCAAACTCCCTCTTACGGCATTACGGCAAAAATCAAACAAACCTACGTCTCCGAGAAAACGGATTTTCAGGATCTGGCAATGATGGAGACCGAGGAATTCGGCAATATGCTCGTACTGGACGGTATGGTAATGACAACCGTGAAGGATGAGTTCGTTTATCATGAAATGGTAGCGCATCCCGCTCTGAACACACACCCGAATCCGAAGAAGGTTTTGGTGGTGGGCGGTGGCGATGGCGGCGTTATTCGTGAGGTCATCAAGCACCCTGAGGTCGAAAAGGCGGTGCTGGTTGAAATCGACGGTAAGGTGATCGAATATTCCAAACAATATTTGCCCGAAATTGCCGGAAAGCTGGACGAGCCTAATGTGGAAGTGCTGATCAATGATGGCTATATGCATATTCTGGAGCACAAAAATGAATACGACGTCATTATGGTCGATTCCACGGAACCCGTTGGCCCGGCGGCACCGCTGTTCGAACGCGGTTTTTACCAAGGTATCTTTGAAGCGTTGAAGGAAGATGGCATTTTTGTGGCGCAAACGGATAACCCTTGGTTCAAAGCCGACCTGATTCAGAAGGTCAACAAGGATGTGAAGGAAATTTTCCCGATTGTACGTGTGTACGGGGCGAATATTCCGACCTATCCGAGCGGTCTGTGGACATTCACATTGGGCAGCAAAAGGTATGATCCGCTCGAAGTCGACGAGGCACATATTCCCGAAATGGACACACGATATTACAGTCCACGTCTGCACAAAGCAGCGTTCGTGCTGCCTAAATTTGTGGAGGATTTGACGAAGTAGCCCTTGTTAGCAAGCGTCTTGGCATTCTTTGTAGCCTGTTTTCGGGTGAAAAAGAGCGCTAAGGTGCTTTTTTTTGATGTTTAATAAAAGGCGCAAATGAGAATAGACCATACCGGACACCGAATTTCCTTTTAAGATAAAAGAAGGGAATTTAAGGGTGTGTGTAGAAATATACAAAAAGCCAAACATTAGACAGAATTGAAATATCATCTAGGGGAGGTTTGGTTATGTAAACACACAAATCGGCTATGTACGAAAGAGGGGGGAACTTTTTTGATCAGACGTTCTTTTTATTATCTGTGGGGTTCGCAGACGATCTCCAACGTCGCAGATATCATCTACATGTTGAGTGTAGTGGTACTGGTGTTCAGCTCAAGTAATTCTTTAATGACGACCATTTTAATTCCGTTGTTCCGCTTGTCTGCGCAGGTGCTTAGTGGACTGGTGGCTCCCGTGGTTCTCAGTCGCTTCCGGCTAACGAGGGTGTTGCTGTTTTCCCAATTTGGGCAGTTTATCATTTTTACATTACTCCTGCTTTACCTGTGGATCACACCTGAGCAGAGGTCGTTTCTGTTCATTTTTGTGATGGTGTTCGGCATGTCATTTTTGGATGGCTGGACCAACCCGTCACGTAATGCGCTTGTACCCCGATTGGCAACTGGCGAGGGGCTGATGCGTGCGAACGGCATGGTGGCGGTCAGTGATCAAGTGGTTAAATGTGCAGGCTGGGCGTTGAGTGGGATTATTGTGGCCTGGCTCGGTTCCCTGAATACGCTTGTGATCGCATCCTGTTGTTATTTGGTGGCTGTAACGGTTACGTCCTTCATTCGTGATCCGCTGGATCAAAAGGAATTAAGCCCCGAATCCTCAGAATCCTCGAACAATTCAACAGAAACAGCAAATTCAAAAGAAAAAGGCTCTCACTGGAAGGAGCTTGGTGAAGGATGGAAAATCATTTGGCATAACCGCCGCATCCGGTCTCTGATGATCGTGGATAGTGTGGATACCATTGGAGGAACCTCGTGGCTGGGTGTATTTATTCTGGCGTATGTTACTCAGGTGCTGCATCAGGATGCAAGCTGGTGGGGCTTTATGAATGCTTCCTTTTTCTCCGGTACAATTCTGGGCGGGCTGCTTGTCGTCGGCTTGGTTAAGCGGCTGCAAAAGAACAGCTTTCTGTACATGCTCGGAGCATTGCTTGTGTATGTGCTGATTACGATAGTGTTTGCACTCAATACGATCCCGGTCGCTGCGCTTGTTCTTTTTGCTGTATCCGGCTTACCGGTTCAAATGGCTGGCATTATTCGCCGCACCTTGCTGCAAACGAGTGCCCCGGCCGCTCAGCTTCCCAAAGTGATGGCGGGTATCGATGTGCTTACGAATCTCGCTTTCGGCCTGTCTTTACTGTTCCTGGGCTGGTATGCAGACCGCTTTGGTATGGTGCAGGTGTACCTGCTGGCTGCGGCCATGACGACCATTGCTGTCCTGATCGGCTGGTTCTATCGCCGGGATTTTCAGGAAAGTGAGCAAGTGGACCATCCAACCGCTACGGGCGCAGGGGTTTGAAGCTAAGGCATTCGTGGGACGGGTCAACTGTTATTGAGCACTACATAATAGTTTCACTACTTTCTAACTTAGAGTAAGAAAATACGCCAAGCCTGTCATGTCCAAGGCTTGGCTTATATTTTCGTTAACATGTTGGTGAGATCCCTACAATAACCTTTTGAGTTGAGATACACGGGCTTGTGACACGCCAAGCCATTTTGCATATTCATTCTGTGTTGCATTAGGATATCTACGTACAAGTTCTTTTAGGCTTTCGATCAGATTTTGTGATGACTGATAGGTTCTCTTTTCTGTATACGTATGTTCCTTAACAACTGGAATCGGTATTGGACTAACACCTATATTTGCCTTCAATTCGACTGTACAGTTCTTGCATAAAAGTGAACCCCTGAAATACGTCAGATTTTCAGTTGAGTTACACAGCTTACAGGAAGCGCCAACATATTTTTGCATACCCAAGAAGCCTGTTTCATGATCGGCAAAAAATTCTATTGAATCACCAATATCCAAGTTCATGGTGGTACGCATTTCTTTGGGAATAACGATACGGTTTAATGAGTCCAATCGGCGCAGCATACCTGTATTTTTCATATAATATCCTCTCCTGATTCCTGTATGATCTGTTTGAGCTGACTGACCCGGGCTTGTGATATACGTAACATATCGGCGCATTCTTGTTGTGTGGCGTTAGGATGCTTTTCTAACAAATTCAAAAGCAACTGGGTCATGACCTCTTTTGGCTGTAGAGCCCGTCTATCTGTCTCCGTATCTTTCACAGGTTTCGGTGGGAGTGGTTTTTTAGCTTTGGATTTGAAAGCATTTTTGATCCTATATATACATTTATTGCATATGAGAGAGTCTTTAAAAGCGCTTAATCCTTCGGTTGATTGACAGAATTTACAGGACTGGCCGATGTATCTTTTGAGAATGATCGTGCCCTTCTCTATGTCTATAAAAAATTCAACGGAATCCAGAGGTTCAAAATCGCACGTATATAGTATTTCTTTGGGGAGGGTGAAGCGTCCCAAATGGTCTAATATTCTCGTCATGGCAATGTATTTCATGTCAAAAATCTCCTATTAAAAAGATAAAAAGCAATAAAATAGAACTATTCTTTATTGTTCCAGAAGATGGTATAATTATGGATGGGCAAATAATTGATTATATTATATGTTTTCAAAACTATAGGATTTGTTAAAATGAGCATCATATTACAGTTCACGCTGAAAGGGTGGTTTATTCATGGAAATCACACCGACGATAAGAGCAGAATTGGAAAAATACCTAAAACGAAAAGGTTTGAGCAAGACCGCGTTTGGACATATCTCGGGATTGAATCCGGGCACCGTCAGTGGTATTGTGACGGGTAATAAGTCCATTTCCGTGAATCAATTGGATCTGATCACGCTAGGAATGGAGTTACCACCGGATCATTTCTATGAGCGTTATATTGAAGAGTATATTATTTATGAACCGTTGAACTGGCGAAAAATTAGACCGTACTTGTACCGATGTGTGGAGCTTCATCGGCTGGATTGTTTAAAAAGAGTCGTCTATCTATTGCTAGACCATGCTACCTATCCACCTTTGCTCTATGGACTAGCCGAAAATATTTTCAAAGACGGGTATAATGAAGCCGCTGCTTTTCTGTATACAAAGGTGGCTGAGAGTGAGAAGCATCAGCATTCAGAACGACTTGCCGTGTGCCAGTATCGCTTGTTTAAGCTCACGATTGGGAAAGACCAAGCGGTTAACCTTGAAGCCGCCGCTAAATTTGAATCGTTTATCAATCGTTTGGATGAAATCGATCAGCTTGATGCATTAAAAGACTTAGCGAATGTATACAGATCCATGGGCTATTGGGACAAGACATATACATTTGCTAAGGAAATGAGACGGCTAGGGAAAATACAATATGGCATGGTTCACAACTCTGGACGTAAGGAACAAGGGCTACGAAAGAAACTAAGTAGACCACTGTTTGCATACATAGCCTACGCTGATCTGCTGTGTGCAAATGCATGTGATGCCAAAGGGCATTATGATCAGGCATTAGAGCATCTCCGTGCACATACTGATTTAAGCTGGGTAAAGGAGCAGGATTCAGACACACTCCACTGGATAGGCTTATTTCAGCGGTGGGGAAAAATTAATACGTACGTAAACAGGCTTATGTCTGGAGATGTTAGCGTGCTGCCGGATTACGTAGAGTGTATGGCAGGCGAGCAACAAATTTTTGCCGAACTCTTGAACGTTATCGAAGCCGCTAATCGGTACGATATGGATGTGGATCATATTCTCCAGCGCTTTGAGTCTCAAATTGCAGCCTATCAGGAGCCATCATCTGCTGACCTGTATACACAGCAGGTCTTACCAGAAGAATACGTACGGTTTTGGTACAAGCTGGCTAAGTACAGCCTAAATAAAGGTAGATATCCATATGGTTTCAAATGTTTAATAAATGCTTTTGAAAAAGCTGTTACAATAAATCATGCACTACTTATTTCCAATTGTTCAGGTTTGTTTGACCGTTTCAGAGCGCATGTCGCTCCTGAAATGCTGGCTCAGTACGAAAAAATGTCATGGGAAAGTAATGATCAAAAAGATGGCTTTGCTCTTGGCGGTAACTAGCTTTTTACTGGTATTTGCACTACCAGTTCAAGCTAAGCATCCTAGCTCTGGCAGAGCACAGACTCAGGGCTACATTGGTGGATTTTGATCCAAGTCACAATTCATTACCATTGACCAGCTTAAAATGCTGGTCTTTTTTTGTTTTATTTTTCAAATTTTTGGTTGAAAAAAATAATGATTCGAATTTGCTCATTCCATCCTAAAATGAAATACATTAGGAGGGAATGTCAATGAATACAGATGAAACGTTACAACAACAAATGGAAAATGCCCGGCAGCAGCTTCATGATCTGTTTGAACAGTACGGTTTCGGACATGCGTGTGTTCTTGAGCAGTCTATGTTATTGGATGAACTTATTAATCAGTACAACCGTATGTTTCAGACCAAAAAAACTTACGAAAATGTCCAACTGATGTAACCAGATCATATCCCTTTCAGTTCGCGTATACATGGAATACAAATGAAGGAATCTCTATAAGGCATCAAACTATGATTAGAGCTACATAACCTACATTGTTCTTTGTCTATTTGAATTAGGATGATGCCTTGTTCTTGTAAAGAAAACTCCAAACCATCTTGTTTCTCAATGCCCAAATCTCTCCTTACGTCCATCGGTAACACGACTCTTCCCAAATAATCCAGCTTCCTCACCCATCCTGCTCTATGCAAAACTAATCCCTCCCATCACATAACGAATACGATTATATCACGGTATCTATAAAATGACTTATTTGAAAGAAAAATACATTATCATGTCATAAAATGTAATAAATTCGGTGTAACGGCTGTTACATGGGAAACGGTTGTAGGATTAGTTGGTTCTGGACTTACTGGAGCGGTATCAGCGGCTGGTGTGGTTAATGATCGTTCATAAGCAAGATCTAGTCTTCAACAAGCATATAATTATATTCAACGTATGTAATTTTCGAGTGAAAGGCGATGTTTAACTTTTGCTATTTTTATTTTAAAGGGGGACATGCAGATATGGTTTACGTTATCATCTCAATAGTATCTTTCTTGCTACTAGTTTTTATGTTTTATAGAATAATTAAATATACGATAAGGAAATATAACCGTGAAAATTTTGGGCTATCATTAATTATGCTTCTTATCCTAGTAGGAAGAATATATACCAATACAGGAGAAACTAATTTAAAACCCTTGCTAATAGGTTATACATTCTTGTTCTCTGTTTTGTTATTAATTTTTTTGTTTGGTATGATTCGTAAGAAAAATAGTAAGCACTGAACGGAAATTCACCATTTTTACTGGTCGTCGTTGGACTATTTATGTTGTGAATTTTTTTCATGGAAAATCAAATAAGGGAAAACATCGAGGCATTCATGCCCTAGTGATATAACACACGGCTTTTTTGTTGAGCCTAGTCAGAACCTTTGCACGGTTCAATTCCGTAGCTTGCCTTTTATATGGAATGGAAATCCATTTTATTGTTGAATAATTACAATAAAATACTTATAATGTAAGTGCGTATAACTACCTGTAAAAAACTTTATTGATCATGAATGCTCTAATAGTTTCTATACATACTGGTTGATTGATAAAGTACACAGGTTAAAAAAATCAAAGAAAGTGGGCTTATGAGTATGAAAAACATTAAAAAAGCTTCTGTAGTATCTGTTTTGTCTTTAGCTCTTGCAATTCCATTAACTGCTTCTGCCGCAGCTACTACGGATGTTGCACCAGCTACAACTGACTCAACAGCAGTTTCCCAATCTGCAAACACATCGACCGATGTGAATACACCAAAAGTGGGGGATCATGTCATTACTCCTCAGGCTACTGATCCTGTGCTTGATGTACGACTTAGGGGTACAGAAATGTCAAAGCCTTTCACCATTCGTGCAGGGTATGGATACGTTAAAGTATGGGTACGTAATAACGGCAGTCAAAAAATTAAGTTAACAGTAACTCAAGGCTCAGGTGCAGGCACGGTTAAGCTTAGTGGAACTATATATCCCGGTGAAGATTGGTCTTCTCCTATTAACTCAAGTGCTTGGTCTACCGGAGATTTTTATGTTAACCTCACAAGTGGTAGTGCTGATATGTCGGGTCAAGTTTCAGTTCGTACAGGTACTACAAGAGGCGAATTGGAATAATAATATCAAAACCGCTTACGAATGTTGATCAGGTCGGCCAATGTGCCGGCCTTTTTCTAATATCAATAAGTATGATCGCATACATAAGTATCACCTATCAACGAGTTTTAAACAATGGCTTGGGAAGATGGGGGGGTACTGGTGAACATTTTGTGAGGCTACAGAGAAAGTCCAAACCGTTGAGAGTGACCGGGTTCAGTTTTGTAAAAACGCTATTATTTAAGATTCTAATCTAAAGCTCAGGAGGCTATTCGGATGAAAAAAGAAAAAATGATGCTCGCCCTCTTGTGTATTCTTATCATCACCGGCTGCAATGATGCCACACAGCAGCCAGATAGCGGCAAACCCCATGTTCCTGCTCCAAGTGTACGAGTGGACGATAGCAAGAAAGATGCATCTCTTAGCTATGCACAATATCGTGATTTATTCACGGATATGTCCGAAAAGCTTCAATTGGCACCCTTTAATTTTCTGGAAAGTACCCAAGGGAACAATATTGTTGCCATTGAAAAGGATTGGTCATTTGGTGCCAGGTCGATGTTAACCCGTGATGGTAAGCCAACAGACGAGGAAACGCAGGAGAGAATCATCTATAAGAAAAAAGATGACACGTTGCTGCTTATTGATCTGATCTACCTGAAAGATACCTTAAGTAATGACTTGGTGTTTTGGCCGACACATGAAACGGAAGCATATAAAAAAGAAGCCGTACTGCAATCTTTTGATGAAGCCATGCTCACTTACAAAAATGTAATCGTTAAAATTACACTCATTTCAAAAGGGCAAAAAGCTGACTTGCATGATATGCAGTCAGTCCTAAAGTCTGTAACAACTTTCATGAAAAAGTATTAATCTTATTTAACGAAGACCCCTCTGTTTTAGCGTACATCAAAAAAAAGCCGATTGCATAAGAGCAATCGGCTTAGGGTCTGTCAATAATTTTGTGTAAACTCTTTTAAGCACAGATTCCCCCGAGGGGGAGCCGCGATGCTAACGCAAGTGCTGACCGAGTCGATCTGGGAAAAAGACCGAAAGCTGGAGCAGCATTTGCCCCATTCAGCACACTAAGCCAGAACTTGGAGGACTCATTCTCACCAATCCATATGCCCAGCACATCCTTGTTTCCGTCCAGATCGATGCCAATCACCATGTAGGCTGCCTTGTTGATAATGGCCCCGTCTTGCTTGACTTTGAAGTGAATCGCATCGAGATAGACGACCGCATAGACGCCTTGTAAGGGGCGATTCTGCCATTCTTTAATGAGAGGAAATAAAAAACTTCCTGAATAGTAAAGGGGACAAGATAAGCAAAACACCTATCAACAAAAAAATGGACCCATACAAATATAGATAATAATCTTGAGCAGGAATTAACATACCCATCTTATAAATGGATTCACCACGGCCACGGGTCGTAATAATATCAATCGCCTGCTCCGTTACAACTAGACCAGCGATTACCATAACAAAAAATACTATTGCTTTTTTCAAATTCCATTCACCTCCCTCTATAAGATAGTATAGATGTAAAAGATAGTAAAAAAAAGAAAAAAAGGTTACTGCATTGGGTGATGAGTTATCAACAGGTGGGATAGCAACTAGAATTGTTTATTTCCCCGTGGAATATCGGATCGATACTTTGAACAAACTATTGGCCGTATTACTTACTATGAAGTGAAGAATGGTAAGCGTCAGGAAAAGTGGTCAGCTAACTTCGATGAGAATAAATCTGCTAAGAATACAGGACTATCATTTTTACCCTTTAAAATAACTAAGGAATCAGGAAGTAGACCAACGATTGATGGCGCAGTGGATTATTATAAATTTATTGCACCGATTGATGATTTATCCTACGGAGTTATTGATAAGCAGGGAAAAGAGAAGAAATAATGGCTATTTGATGCTGCTCAAACGACGTGGCCCAAACATGCTATTCTTTCCTTTGCCCGATTTTCTCGTCTATTTCTTCTGCAAAAACTACCGGTGGAATGGCTGATTCAGATCCAGCATGTTCTTCTCAACCGTGTCTCTAATCCTATTAATTAAATCACTTATTATGGATATTCAACAGGCGTGGTCCAAAAGCATAC
Source organism: Paenibacillus sp. 1-8 (assembly GCF_056316205.1). Classification (NCBI taxonomy): domain Bacteria; kingdom Bacillati; phylum Bacillota; class Bacilli; order Caryophanales; family Paenibacillaceae; genus Paenibacillus; species Paenibacillus sp. 1-8. The sequence goes on from NZ_CM149995.1 coordinate 158,145, forward strand.
TTTATGACATAGAGTTGGCAATAGCTTGGCTAATTTGAGCATAAGAAAAAGGACGACCGTAGCCGCCCTAGGTATTTCCAATTATAAAAATTAACTTTTTCAACCCATGAGCACACAAATTTATTTGCTATCTTCTTCCTTGATATAAGTGGCATCATATTGAACGATCACTTTTGATTTATCCGTAGTCTTTAAACCATCATAGACTACTTCATCTTGACTGAAGTCATCCTCAGCCTGGAGTGATTGAGATTTTTTTACAAACAATCCATCTTTGGTATAAATCTTATCGGGATGATAAAGTTCTTCTGATACGTTTGCAGGAATTATTGCTTTTGTAACGCTTTCCAATTCTCCAGAAGTATCGCTGCTAGCAAAAACACTATTAGTAATTACTACAGCAAACGTAACAGTAAGAGCAGCCAATCCCCAAACTCTTAGTTTAGCCTTCACATCTCCTCGCACCCTTCATTTATTAATTTGTATATCCATTTCCAGATATTTCAATTGGATAACCACCTCTATCATTTCCAGAATGATTGCCAATTAGCAAATAAACCGGATTATTTGCTGTACCTTGAGGAACATCATAAAACGTTATAGTTTGGTTATTAACATTACCATTCACCTGAATAACTCCTGATTTTTTCTTGTAATCTTTTGTTAAAAATTGGTAATTAACTACGGCAGGCATACTACTAATTCCTGAGTCCTGTACAATTGTAAGAGAAATTTTCCCGGATCTGTGAATTGGTAAAGGGCTTGAAGACCATAACATATCAGTTACCCTTCTGAAACTATAACTTATATTTTGCCCATCCGTGGCTAATGGAGTAATTATATGATCATTGGACTTTTCAGTTAACACAGGTGGATTGGATGCAAGATAAGCATCATTTCCTGTTACACCTAAATTAATGACTTGAACTTCAGAATTTGCACTAGATACAGCAGTTGATGCATTATCAATTGAAGAACTGTCAGCCGAGGCTACGGCAGCGGTAGGTAACACCAACGAAGTTGACATTAGAAGAGCAGCAATTTGCTTTTTCATTAATAAATAACCCCCAATAATATTATTTTATAGAAACTTTTTTTGCATAAATACATACAAAAAAGTGACTAACAAGGGTGACTAACTTGTGAGTATGTAATCAGACAAAAGCAGATTATAGCAAATCACAGGAAACTCTACTCTAGTTGCAATAGATTCAATAAAAAATGGATATAATTTCATTATATTAGATAAAATTTCCTCACCAATATATTGAAATTATATCCATTACTTCAATCAAAGTCAAACTGATCAATTATTTCAATACATTTATTATCATATAGTTTTAAAGTAATATTTTGATGTTAAGGTAATCGGTAATTATCCCCTCAACCCGCTATGCTAGGCCGTAGTGAACTGGCTGTTATAGAGCGAGGCGTAATGCCCCCCGCTTACAAGCAGCCCCTCATGGGTTCCGCTTTCGACGACATCGCCGTTTTTCATGTATAAAATCAGATCCGCTTCGCGGATGGTCGATAGTCTGTGGGCGATCACAAAGCTGGTGCGTCCGGCAATCATTTTCATAAATGCTTTTTGGATACGCGCTTCTGTCAGGGTGTCTATGCTGCTGGTCGCTTCATCCAGTATCAGCATAGGTGGATCGACGAGAATCACCCTCGCGATGGTGAGCAGCTGCTTTTGGCCTTGTGACAGGCTGTTGCCTGATCCGCTGATGATTGTATCATAGCCATGAGGCAGGCGCTTGATGAAGCTATGCGCATTGGCAGCCGTTGCAGCCGCAATAATTTCTTCTTCCGTCGCTTCCGGCTTTCCGTAAGCGATATTGTCCCGAATCGTACCGCTGAACAGCCATGTATCCTGAAGCACCATGCCAAAGTTCGTCCGCAGACTGTCCCGGCTCATGTCATTGATATTGACCCCGTCGATGGATATCGAGCCGCTATCTACATCATAGAACCGCATGAGCAGGTTGACGAGCGTTGTTTTACCAGCTCCGGTCTGCCCGACAATCGCAACACGGGTGCCCGGCTTAACCTCCAAACTAAAGTTCGTAATGAGCGTACGTTCCGGGGTATAGGAGAATTTGACATGATCAAAAAGAATCGTGCCTTTGCTGCGTTCCAGCTGTACGGCGTTCGATTTTTCCGACTGCTCAGGCGGTGAGTCCAAAATAGCAAATATACGCTGAGCGGAAGCCGTAGCCGACTGGAATTGGGTCAACACACCCGTAATTTCATTAAAAGGCTTGGTAAACAAATTCGTATAGATCAGAAAACTTGATAATCCCCCTACCGAAATCACACCCAGAATGATGGAGATACAGCCGATCATCGCCGTGACCGAGAAGGTCATGTTGTTCACCAACCGGGTAGAGGGATTGGACAATGATCCGTAAAACTGTGATTTTACCCCAGCTTGATACAATTGTTCGTTCTTGGCGGCAAATTCCTCGAACGAGCGGTTTTCATAGTGAAAGGCTGTGACCACCCGCTGTCCGCCGATCATTTCCTCTACATAACCATTCAGACTTCCTAAAATTTGGGCCTGTTCGCGGAACATGCGCTGGGATCGTGTGGTAATGAACCGTGCCACGCCATACGTAACCGGGGCTGACACCAGCACGACCAGCGTCATCATTGGACTGATATACAGCATGAGCGCAATCGATCCTATAATCGTAATAATCCCGGTAATCAAGGTAGAAAAGCCTTGCAGCAATCCATCTGACACAGCATCCATATCGTTCACAAAACGGCTGATGCTGTCACCTTGCGGATGATTGTCGTGGAAGCTTAACGGGAGGATATTAAAATGATCAAATAACTCCTGCCGCATATCATTGACCGTCTGATAAGCAATACGGTTCGTCAAATAGGTGAGCAGCCAGCTAAACAAGCTGCCTACGGTATACACCATGCCTAATCCAGCAAGAATGTGCGCAATCCCTCTAAAATCCACCGCACCCTTATCCACCATGTGGTCGATGGCCTGACCGATCATGTAGGGGGCGATCAGACTGGCGAGCACGCTGAGAATCGCGCTGATGATGACCCAAAACGTTGTTTTTTTATATTGACCTACATAGGTTAACAATCTTCTCCAGGTTTCCTTGGCGCTCATTGGTCTACCTCCTGCGTTGAGAGCTGGGAACGATTAATTTCCTGATATACATCTGAGCTGCCCATCAACTGTTCGTGTGTGCCGACACCGACAATCCGTCCTTCATCAAACACAATAATTTTATCAGCATGCTGTACGCTGCTGACCCGTTGCGAGACAAGCAGGACGGTCATGCTGCTGCTGTTTTCCCGTAACGATGTACGCAAGGCGGCGTCGGTTGCAAAATCAAGTGCGCTTGAGGAATCATCCAAAATGAGGATTTCCGGATTCCCTACAATAGCTCTGGCAATGGTGAGACGTTGCTTTTGACCTCCCGACAGATTAAGGCCCCCTCGGGCAATCGGAGCATCGTATTTTTCGGGCAGATTGGAAATGAACTCATCCGCTTGCGCAATCGCTGCGGCCCGGGCAACTTCCTCATCGGTGGCGTGTTCATGACCCCAGCGAATATTATCCGCTATGGTGCCAGTGAACAGCAGCGCCTTCTGTGGAACAATCCCGATTTTCTGCCGCAATGGCTCAAGCTTATATTGGCGAACGTCGATGCCATCGACCTGCACATGCCCCTCCACCGCATCATAGAACCGGGGAATGAGATTCACAAATGTTGATTTCCCCGAACCCGTTCCTCCAATGATACCGACTGTTTCACCGGGATAGATGTTTACGGTAACATCGTTAAGCGCCAATTGCCCTGTTTTATTGTATCCGAAGGAGACGTGGTCAAAAGCGATAGCCGGTACGGTGTCCTGCTCGTCTGAACCAGCCTGGCCTGTAGCCGTAGTCACATCGGAAATCGAAGCTTGTGTATCCAGAACCTCCTGAATCCGTGCGGCTGAGGTTGCGGCCTTGGTGAACAGAATGATTAAATTGGTTACCACGATCAGAGCCAGCAAAATCTGCGTGATATAATTAATAAAAGCAATAATCTCCCCTTGCGTAAGAGATCCATATTGAATATGAATGCCGCCGACCCACAGGATCGCAATAATGGCTCCGTTAACCACTAACAAGGTGGCCGGGCTGAGCAAAGCGGAAATACGCCCGACACGAATGGCGGTTTGGGTCAGGTCATCCGAGGCAGTGTTGAACTTGACTCGTTCGGCTCCTCTTTTGGCAAAGGCCCGTATGACCCTTACCCCTGTAAGATTTTCGCTTAGCACAAGAGCGATATTGTCCAGCTTTTTCTGATACAGGTGGTACATCGGTGAAGCCTTCGTAATGACCAGATACAGGATCAAAGCCAGAATCGGAGTAGCTGCCAAAAGTACCAAAGCGAGGCGGAAGTCCAAGATCATTGACATGATAATAGCCCCGATACAAATAAAAGGAGCACGAATGACTAGACGAATCAGCATCGCCACAGCCGTTTGGAGCTGATTGACATCATTCGTAATTCGGTTGATCAGCGAGGGCGTACCGAACTTATCGAGATCAGCATAAGAAAACGATGAAATGTGCTTAAACATCGTATTGCGCAGCGTGGTTCCGAATCCTTGAGAGGCCCGGGCTGCGTAGAACTGGCACACCATTGAGCTGCCAAAGCCCAGCACGGTCATAAGCAGCATCAAAAGACCCATTTGCCAAACATAATGGGTGTCTCCTTTGCCAACGCCATGATTAATCATCAGAGCTACCATGGTGGGCAGCAGTAATTCCAAAATCGCCTCAACCAGTTTAAACAGAGGGCCAAGAATACTTTCCTTTTTATAGGGTTTCAAAAAAACAGCAAATTTCAGCAAATAAACCATCACCTAACCTGAATAATGTATAAAGCCCGTTGCCCCAACCTGATAACTGAATATGATTATGGCATATCCCAAACCATATGAATAATATTTAATATATATTAGAGGTATAGGTTTTACATATATCAGTACCGGAGGTTCATGATGGAATTGAGACATCTCAAGTATTTTCTGGCTATTGCAGAGGCCGGACAAATCACAGCGGCAGCCAAAAAGCTGCAAATCGCACAGCCTCCCCTCAGTCAGCAGCTCATGCAGTTAGAGGAAGAGTTGGGTATAAAGCTCGTGCATCGAGGCTCGCGAAGCATTCATCTGACGGAGGCGGGGATCATTTTGCAGAACAGGGCCAAGCAGATTTTGGAGCTGACCGATGCCACGACGAGGGAAATAAACGATTTTGCCATGGGGATGAAGGGAACGCTCACGATTGGAACCGTCTCTTCTTCCGGCGCAGCCCTGATGAAAGACAGGCTTTCCGAATTTCACAAAACCTATGCGGGCGTAAAATTTGAAATTCATGAGGGGAATACGTTCATGATCCTCGATCTGCTGAACAAGGGCATTGTAGAGGTTGGTATCGTCAGAACGCCGTTTAACACCACCGGTCTGGGGTGCAGATATGCAGCCTCCGAGCCGATGGTCGCGGTGATGACAGAAGAGCATGACTGGAACCCTGACCAGAAGACGATTCCGCTGTCTGATTTGAAAGATAGACCCCTTATCGTATACCGCCGCTTTGAGCAACTGATACACAATACCTGCATGAAGCATGGCTTTGAGCCGGATGTCTTTTGCAAAAACGATGATGCCCGCACTACGCTTCATTGGGCCAATGAAGGATTGGGGATCGGTATGATTTCACGGTCCGCGTTGTCACTCGGAAGCAATAACCAGTTAATCGTGAAGGAAATTATGTGTGAAGAATTGCATACTCGTGTGGCGGCTGTCTGGCTCAAGGATAGATACATGTCTTCTCTGGCTTCCCGATTTATCGAAAGCTTTAGCCAGGCATCCGATGAAGTCACTCCGCGGTAGCTGTTTTTTTGTGGATGAAAGCATCTTTTTGTAAAATCTCATTTGAATTGCAAACGGGAACTGGATATAGTAGTACAGTAGGATAGCGATAGAATGGAGTTTGAACACATGCCACACAATGCAAAGGTCCAAATCCGTCTTCATAGTCATCACGACGGAGAAGATGTGGTACAGGAACTTCCCGGAGAAGCGATCATGCGTGGGAAGCATCTATATATAAGGTACGATGAACCCCAAGAGGGACCTGAGGGCGGAACGACACGGAACACGGTCAAAATCGGACCGGATGAGCTTAAGCTGATTCGCCACGGTGAGGTGCAGTCGGAGCAGTCATTTGCGCTGGGACGAAGATTGCCAGGATTTTACCGATCGCCTTATTTAAGCCTGAACATGTCTGCGCATACGCAGAAGCTCGATATTCGAATGGACGGATTTACCGGACAGGTGAGCTGGACTTATGATCTGTACGTATTTGAGGATTTCTCGGGGCATTTTGCCATCAGTTTGCATATACAGGAGGAGCAATAATCATGACAAGCAATCCACTGGAACTCATTAATCAAAAGGTGACCTCAGCCATCGAGGCAGCGGTACTGGCTGCCGGAATCGTGAGCCGCGAAGAGCTGCCGACAATCACACTGGAGGTGCCGAAGGACAAGTCGCACGGTGATTTGGCTACGAATGCTGCGATGCAGCTTACCCGTATTGCGAAGAAAAACCCGCGTCAAATTGCAGAAGATTTGATCGCAAATATGGACTTGGCCGCCGCTTCGATTGAAAGCGCAGAAATTGCCGGACCGGGCTTTATTAACTTCCGCCTGAACAAGAGCTACCTCTATGCAGTTATTCAGCAAGTGCAGGAACAGGGAGCAGATTACGGACGTGTGCAGGAAGGTGCGGGGAAAAAGGTACAAATCGAGTTCGTCAGTGCGAACCCGACAGGTAGCCTGCACTTGGGCCATGCGCGCGGTGCGGCAGTAGGGGATGCCCTCTGCAACGTGCTTGATTTTGCCGGATACAAAGTAACTCGTGAATACTACATTAATGATGCGGGTAACCAGATTTACAACATGAGCCGCTCGATTGAGGTGCGTTATTTGCAGGAGCTGGGACAGCCTGCGGAGATGCCGGAAGATGGTTACCATGGTGAGGATATCATCGGGTTTGCCAAGGAACTGGTGGCCGAAAAGGGCGATTCTCTGTTGTCCATGGAACCGGGAGATCGCGCTGTTTATTTCCGTGACTACGGTCTCGAAAAGGAACTGAACAAGATCAAGCGCGATCTGGAGCTGTTCCGTGTGCCATTCGACTCCTGGTTCAGCGAAACATCGCTGTATGAAAACGGCGAAGTGCTTAAAGCGCTGAATGAGCTGCGTGACCGTGAGGAGATTTACGAGAAGGACGGAGCTACATGGCTGAATACGACCAAGTACGGCGACGATAAGGACCGCGTCTTGATCAAAAATGACGGTACATACACGTACCTGACCCCGGATATCGCGTATCATCGCGACAAATACGCCCGTGGGTATGACACGATTATCAACATTTGGGGAGCGGATCACCACGGCTACATTCCACGGATGAAAGCAGCTATGGAAGCACTGGGCAACGACCCGGATAAGCTCAAAGTGCTGATTGCCCAAATGGTCAGCCTGTTCCAAAACGGAGAAAAGGTGAAAATGTCCAAACGTACCGGCAAGGCCGTGACGATGGAAGATCTGATGGAAGAAGTGGGCGTGGATGCAATCCGTTACTTCTTCACGATGCGCAGCATGGATTCGCATCTGGATTTTGACATGGATTTGGCGATTTCCACTTCCAATGAAAATCCGGTATTCTACGTGCAGTATGCCCACGCGCGGGCGTGCAGCGTATATCGTCAAGCTGAGGAGCAGGGCATTGCCGTACTGCCGTTGGCAGAGGTTGATCTGTCCAAGCTGACGGCTGAGCATGAATACGACCTGTTGCGCAAAATCGGCGAGCTGCCGGAGGAAATATCGGTAGCGGCTGCGAGCTTTGCGCCACACCGTATGATTCGCTACGTCTATGAGTTGGCCTCGCTGTTCCACAGCTACTATAAAGCAGAGCGCGTTATCACTGAGGATGCCGCTCAAACGCAGGCTCGTTTGGCGCTGTTTGGCGCGGTGCGCACCACCATTGCCAACGTGCTGAAGCTGGTAGGCGTGTCTGCACCGGAACGCATGTAAGCAAGCCACTTTAACGATAAAAGGAACCGTCCGTACCATCCCCGGCAGGGTGGCACGTTCGGTTCCTTTTTTGGTTCGAGCAGCTTAGTAGCGTTCCAGCACCAAATTCGTTTTCAGGGAATCGGCGGGAACCAGCCATCCTTTGGATTGCAGCAGATTGATCAGCTTGGTACGATTGCTGGCGGCAACGCTGTAGTCCGAGGTTTTGAAGGAGATTTCGATGATGGTATCTGTACCTGATCCGTTTGCACTACGGATAGGCCAGACTTCAACGTCGGTATCCAATCCTTGAAAGCTGCCTCCATATTTGCTGACCTGTACAGGACCGCGTACTCTGGAGTCTGCCAGAGTTTGTTTGCCCCAGTTGCCGGTTTTCCAGTTTTGCAGCTTGCCCGGAAGATTGTCCAATAGTTGCTTTAACGCCTGATCCGGGGAAGGAAGAGTTAATCCTTTGGAAGCGTTCGTTTTCTTATCATTGGAAAAGCTTAGAGTCTGCTTGTTGTATCCCCAATCCACCTCAGCCTCATAATTATCATCGGATGCGCTGAAGCCTTCTTTATTCGCTTGGGTGAGCGCCGCGTTGATATCTCCGTTCGTGACCGCGTACCGCTTCTTGTAGGTTAATTCATAATTCTTTTTATCCTCTTTTTTGCGAAATCTCACGTTCCAGCCCTCGTTGTTCAATTGCAGTTGATCCGTGTCAAAATATTCGACGCTCAATCGTTGCGCATCTTCGATAATTTGAAACTCGTTGGCTACGCTGCTTTTCAAAGAGCCGTCCGCATTGAGGACCTGAGCTGTATCCAGCAGCAGCTTTACCTCATAGCTTGGTGTGGCATTGGCGGCAGCCTGTGCAGGCTCGGCACCCTTTAATCCCGTTACAAGCAGCACTGCACTCAGGGTTAGTATCGATAAAGCTTTGGTGATACGAAGACCAGTTTTCATCCAATCATCTCCTGTTCGTCCGAATGGGGGTACACGCTACACTTTACGGGTGTAATGTCAGTCGTATGTCAAGGCAAGCGGGTACTCCGGTTAAAAAATAACATAATTTCTATATGACAGGTAAGATTTATTCTTGGTTCCCTGACAAATATTCAGCAAATTGGCGAATTAGCGCCGAGCGGTGACGGTCCTTATTACTGACCATATAAATGTACCGCTCCACACGCTGGCCCGGAATGGGCCGTATGACCAGCATCCCGCGTTCGACCTCGGACTGCACAGCTATGCGGGAGACGAAAGAGACATGTTCTCCCAGCATGACCGCCTGCTTGATCGCCTCCAGCGAATCCAGCTCCAAATAAGAGGGGAGGCGGCGTCCGCCACGCTCCAGCCATTTGTCAGTCATTTGGCGTGTGCTGGAATCCTTACCGTGCAGCACGAAAGAGGAAGAAGCGATGCGCTCGGGTGTTAAATCGGTTTCGCTTGCGAGCGGGTGATCAGGTGCGCAGATCAGCACCAGTTCATCCTCGCCCAAGGATTCTGACACCAGCGTTGGCACTTGAAACGGCTCTGTTGAAATAACGCCAAGGTCAATTTCGTGACGGGCGAGCATGTCCTTGATCACCGGAGCTGTTTTCACGGACAGGGAAATATGAATCCCCGGATGTTCACGGGCAAAACGGTGCAGCACCGCAGGAAGCACATAGGTAGCCGGTACATAGCTTGCGCCGATTCGAATGCTCCCCCGCTGGAGTGTGTCGAACTCGCATACGACCCGCTCCGCCTCGGCGGCGAGCGCATTGATCTTGGCGGCATAGTGGAGCAGCGCGTGCCCGGCATCCGTCAGGATGATTTTGCCCATACGTGTGTCGAACAGCTTCACCCCCAAATCCCGTTCCAGATTTCTCATATGAAAGGTAATGGTCGGTTGTTTCAGCCCGAGAAGCTCGGCTACTGTGGTAATTTTATGATGCTTGTCCAGCAACTCTACAATATGCAGCTTCAGAAGACTTAAATTCACTTGGAATGCCCCACTTTCAGGTTGATCGGAAACTCATGCCCGCTCCATGCGCGGCGGTATCAGTCCCCTCTATATAGATTAAATCTATGAGTGTTAACACAATTCATTGAAATAATTAATTTTGTTTTAACTTTCCAATAACACAGGCTGCGAATTCAAGCTTTACACTGGGGTCAGTCATAAGAACAGGCAGGTAATGCGATGAATCAGGATTTGTATATTCACGGGTTGAGTAAAACCTTCGGCCATATGACCGCATTGCACGAGACGAATCTGGTCGTACGGCGGGGACAATTCACGACACTGCTCGGTCCGTCCGGCTGCGGGAAAACAACGCTTCTGCGCATGATCGCAGGGCTGGAGACGCCGGATACCGGCACGATCACGATGGGGGAGGAAGTTCTTTTTTCGGCTGAACGCAAAAAGGATATTCCCGCGCATCTTCGTCATTTTGGCATGGTGTTTCAGGATTTCGCGCTGTGGCCGCATATGACGGTGTTTGAAAACGTGGCCTTCGGCCTGCGTGCGAACAAGCATGGAAAAGGCCCCGGCTCTGGCAGCGTGCGTGGCAAGGAGCTGCGAATAGCGGTGCTGGAGGCGCTGGACAAGGTCAGACTGTCGGGGATGGAGGATCGGTATCCTCATCAGCTGTCTGGTGGCCAGCAGCAGCGGGTCGCTTTTGCCCGCGCGGTCGCCGTCCGTCCGCGGCTTGTTTTGTTCGATGAGCCGCTCAGTGCGCTGGACGCGGTGCTTCGCGAAGAGATGCGCATCGAAATGCTGTCGCTGGTGCGTGATCTGGGGCTGACTGCCCTGTACGTCACCCATGATCAGATCGAGGCCATGTCAATGTCCGATGAAGTGGTCGTCATGAGAAGCGGACATATTGTGCAGACCGGAACACCGGAGTTGATCTACGGTCGTCCATCTCATCCAGAGGTGGCGAGGTTCATTGGCAAATCGAACTGGCTGGAGCCGGAACGAACACTATTCCGTCCCGAGCATGTCCGCTGGGAACAGGACCAGGTAGATCAGCGCTCTTTTACAGTGGAGATTCGGCATGTCAGCTATGTTGGGGACCGTTATGAAATCCGCATACTGGCGGAGAACGGCGAGCTATGGACTGCATATCATTCCACCCGCTTGCCTATCGGGGAACAAAAGCAAATTTGGGTATCACCGCAACACATCCACCAACTCGATTCATAGGGAAAAGGGGTATAACACAAGATGATGAACAAGCACGTTTTTCGTACAGGTTGGAAAAAGGGCGCGATGCTCGCATTAACATTGACCTTTGGACTGGCTGTCGCAGGCTGTGGAACGGCTACACCATCCAAGGATGGAGCGCAAGCCACCGGATCAGCAGGGCAAGTCGGGGGGGCATCCACCGATCAGAAGCTGGTTGTCTACAGCGCAGGTCCTGACGGGCTGGCGAAAAAGCTGGTAGCGGGGTATGAGGCGCAAAGTGGAGTGAAGGTCGAGCTGTTCCAGGGAACGACGGGTAAAATTTTGGCCCGGATGGAAGCTGAGAAGGCGAATCCGGTAGCAGACGTGGTGGTACTGGCATCTCTTCCGTCCGTGCAAGGCTTGAAAAAAGACGGTCTCACGCTCCCTTACCCGGATGCCAAAAACGCGGACAAGCTGAATCCCGATTGGTCTGACAAGGAAGGCAACTACTTTAGCACCAGTGCTTCCGCATTAGGTATCGCGTACAACACCAAGCTGGTGAAGACACCGCCGACTTCATGGGCCGATCTCGCGAAGCCGGAGTACAAGGACCAAATTAACATTCCTGATCCATCGCTGTCCGGTTCGGCGCTGGATTTTATGACAGGCTACCTGAGTGCCAAAGGCGATGGGGGCTGGACGTTGTTCGAGCAGTACAAGGCTAACGGCGTAGCGATGGCAGGAGCCAATCAGGAAGCGCTGGACCCGGTCATTACCGGAGCCAAAAGCATGGTCGCTGCTGCGGTTGATTACATGACTTATAAGGCCAAGGCCAAGGGCGAGCCGATCGACATTGTTTATCCGAAGGAAGGAACAGTCATCAGCCCGCGCCCTGCGGCGATTCTCAAATCGACACAGCATGAGCAGAACGCCAAGGCATTCATTGACTATCTGCTGTCGGACGAGGCGCAGAAGCTGGTAGCGGACGCTTCCTTGCTTCCGGGCCGCACGGATGTTAAAGCAGATAAGCGCGCCAATCTGGATGAGATTCCGTTGCTGAAAACCAATTGGGAATGGATGGGCGAGCATGGTCCTGACGTGACAGAGAAGTTCACGCAAATGTTCAAGTAAGCGGATGGGGGTCTTATCCGTCAAACAGATCAGAGCGTGGAGTCTAATACTCGCTCTGATTGCGCTTGCTTTACTGATCGTGCTGCCGTTACTACAAATTTTCATCCAAAGTGTGTATGTAGACGGACAATTACAATGGTCTGCGCCTTTCCAGACGTTGGCTGCATCCCGATTTGCGGGTGTGCTGTTCGGCTCGATCTGGCTGGGCATCTGTGTTATTGCCGGAACGACGGTGCTTGCACTTCCGCTCGCGTGGATCATGTCCAACACGCGTCTCGCTAGCTGGCGCTGGCTGGACGTGGTGCTATTGATTCCGTTTATGACCCCGCCCTATATCGGGTCCATGGGTTGGATTTTGTTTATGCAAAAAAACGGGTATCTGGAGCAGTTGTTTCCGAGCCTGCATTTCTTGACCCCGTTCTTTTTCAGCTTTGGCGGCATGGTGATGATCATGAGTCTGCATCTGTTTCCGTTCCTGTACCTGCTGCTGCGCGGTGCGCTGGTCAGGATTGGCGGCAGTCTGGAAGAGGCCGGAGCCGTTATGGGGGGCGGCTTTCTGTACAGGTTCCGCCGGATCATTTTACCGCTGCTGCTGTCGGCTTATGGAATGGGCGCACTGCTTATTTTCGTCAAAACGATTGCCGAGTTTGGAACCCCCGCCACCTTTGGACGACGTATCGGGTATGAGGTCATGACATCGGAAATTCACAAATACATTTCCAGTTGGCCGATTGATTTCGGCAAGGCGACATCAATGGCCACGGTGCTTTTAACCGCCTGTCTGCTCGTGTGGTATGTGCAATCGGTAATCAACCGTAAGTACACATACAGGCTGGTAGGTGGTAAAGGTTCTCGTCCTTCCCGTCTTCGTGTATCTGGCTGGACTACGGGATTAAGTGTCACATTTATCCTAGTGTTGCTAATTGCGTCCATTGGCATCCCTTATTTTTCAATTATCGCCGCTTCCACCATGAAGCTGCGGGGGATCGGTTTGGCTTGGGATAACTTTACGCTCGATTATTACAAGGAACTGCTGTCTTGGGGCTCAGAGAGCATGAAGGCGTTACTGAACAGCGTATTTCTCTCTTTGGGTGCATCCACGATTGCCGTTGTGCTGGGCACATGGTTTGCGCTCGTTATTGGCGGCTCACGTACGAAGCTCCAGCGGACAGTGGATGCATTCAGCTTGCTTCCGAACACGGTTCCGGGGATTGTTATGGTAGTCGGCCTTATTTTATGGTGGAACTCGCCGTGGATGCCGATTCCGTTGTATAACACGTACGGTATGGTCATTCTGACGTATGTTGTCTTGTTTGTTCCTTATACAGTCCAATATGTCAAAAGCGCCTTTACGCAGGTAGACACTGCTCTTTTTCAGGCAGGACAGGTGTTTGGCGGTCGCCCGTCTTATGTATTCTGGCGGATTGTGCTGCCGCTGATTTTACCAGGGATGCTGGCAGGCTGGATGATGACCTTTACCATTGCTTCGCGCGAACTGGTCGGATCATTGCTGATTTTGCCGCCATCCGTCCAGACGTCTGCAACCTACATATTTGCCCAGTTCGAACAGGGGCAGGTGTCGCTTGGTATGGCAATGGCGGTCATATCGGTCGGATTGACCACACTGCTGCTGATCTTAATGGAAAGCTTAAACTCGCAAAGAAAGTGGAAATGATGATGACCAAGCTTCGAATTTGGGGCGGTGCGGGCGAACACGGCCGCTCCTGCTATGTTTTGGAAGGAAAACAGCATCGCATCATGCTGGATTGCGGCGTGAAAAAGGAAGGAACCGGGCAGTATCCGGTTTTTCCGCCGCAGGAGGCGGAGAGGCTGACCGCTGTATTGCTGTCTCATGCACATGAGGATCATTCAATGGCGCTCCCCTTACTGTATAAGTATGGATACCGGGGAGAGGTCTGGACGACAAAGGCCACTGCCGAGCAGTTGGGTTCCTATTTTCGCTCCTGGCATACTTATGTAGAATCGAGAGGCGGCAAATTGCCATACGACGAACGGGATATCGAATCCATAGCTTACCGCTATCTGGAGGATGAAGCGCCGTCAGGAGTATGGCAGGAGGCTTGTCCGGGTGTACGGATCATGTGGGGGCGTAGTGGGCATTTGGCTGGAGCAGTGTGGTACATGGTAGATATGGAAGGAAAGCGGTTGTTCTTTTCGGGAGATTACAGCCGCGAATCCGAACTGCTCGTTGCCGATGCACCGGAACCTAATCTGGCCGATATCTCCATTATGGATAATGCCTATGGCATGGATATAGACCCGCAGCCTGTGAAGCTGGAGCGGCTGCGGGCCGGGATGGGACAGATATTGTCTTCTGGTGGTCATGTGCTGCTTCCGGTACCCGCCTTTGGCCGGGGGCAGGAGTTGATTGTGTGGGCCAGCGAGCAGTTCCCTGAACAAGCAATGATTGTAGAGCCGGATATATGGCAGGGATTGCAGCGTTTGAGCCGTTTGAAAGAATGGCTACGCCCGGAAGTACCTGCGCGGATAGAACGTGTGCTGCACAGTGGCCGGATCCTTGTGCCTCGTGATGCTGCGGAGCGAGTACGGCTGCTGGAACAGAACGCTGCGGCTATGATCGTAACCGGGGATGGCATGATGGATTCGCCACAGGCGCGCTGGTACTATCAGTATTTATCAGATCATCCGCTGAGTGCGGGGGATGGCGAAGGTAGCGGAAAAAGTAATCATAACGGAGTTATTTTAACGGGACATGCTTCGAGCGGTTCTTTTGGTAAACATCTGCTGGATTGTACGAATCAAAAAACGGGTCAGAAAACAGATCAGAATGACCGTTGTATCGTTCAGCATTTGATTTACAAGGTGCATCAGGGGATATCGGATGTGAGACTAATGTTGAAGGAGTTGCCTGGTAAACAGGTTGTGCTCGTTCATGCGCCCAAGCCGCAGACTGATCTTGTGCGTGACGAGCTGATAAGAGAAGGTTGGACCGAACACGAAAGTTCTGTAAAAGTCATTCACTCTTTGGAGCCGGGCGCAACGTTAAACGTTTAGATGATTCATTTACTCCATCCGTTATTTCGTACCCTCCTGTATCAGTCGGAGGGCATCGACTTCCCCAAGTTTCGTGGATATAGAGTTGCGCCCGGTGCTTTTACGAAGGCGCAGCGGTGTAGCGGTACGCTTGAGCAGTGCTTTGATTTCTCCAGGCTCCATCTCCGGTCTCAGTGAAAGGAGCAGGGCAATGCTTCCGGTCACGTGGGAAGTAGCCATAGACGTACCGCTCATTTCGTGATGCTTGCCGTGTATCCATGAGGAAATGATCTTTTCACCCGGCGCGTACACGTCTACGAATTGTCCCCGGTTACTGAAAGGCGCGATGCGTCTGTATTTATCGGTAGCTCCGACTGAAATGGTCTGGGAATAGCGTGCCGGGTAGTCAATACTCCGGCGCTTGCCCTCGTTTCCCGAGGAAGCTACGATCACGATACCGTTTTGATACGCTTTGTTCACCATATCAAGCAGCGCCTTGCTGCGTGATTTCATACCGAAGCTCATATTGATGATATCGATACGATTCAATACGCACCAATCGATGCCGAGAATAATATCGGAGACGTAGGCGGCTCCGTTATGGTCAAATGCTTTTACAGGATGAATCAGCGCCTGAGGTGCTACGCCAACCATACCCTCATCATAGTTGGATGCCGCGATGGTACCGGCAATATGAGTGCCGTGACCGTTATCGTCATAGGGTAGCATGGTCCGATTAAGCAAATTGATGCCTCTGGCGAGGGAATGCCGCAGATCAGGATGTTGAAAATCCGCTCCTGTGTCGATCACGCCAATCCTGATTCGGTTTCCTGTAGAGGAAGGCCAAGCCTTGTGTGCGCGTACCTGTTTAACCCCCCACGGCATGGGCAGGTTTTTCTCCGCCTTCGCCATCTGGGCCGCTCCTCCATGTACCCTCATGCGAGTATCTTCTTCAACGGTAACACCGCTGTGATATTTGCCCAGCCTGTCTCCCCCTGGAAGCGGGGCGATCAGAGCGCGAATCAGTCGGGCCGGTTGTACTTGCCGCAATCCCGCAAGCTCGGGCTTCAGCTTCCTGAGATAGGACAGGCATTCCCGGTATTGGTGAGGCTTATCGAACGTAATGATCTGTTTGTGCCGTCCATTGCCGGACGGCTCCGAAATGCCCTCGTGCAAACGCTGCAAAAAACCCGGATAGTCCATTTGAGACAGTCCCCCTCCGATAAGCCATGCTGAGGTATTGTATGAGCAAGCATCAGCGGCGGCATGGGAAACCTGCCCCTTTTTTACCGAAATAGGCCTGCTGTCGTGTCAAAGCGATCGTGGACACATACGATACATGGAGGGCAAAAGCTCTTGTGCAACAACTTTGGGGAACTTCTCCCGGAGCGGGTACAGTCGGAGACGGGGGGGACCCCGTCTTTTTAACGTGCGCTGCCTTGTTCAAGGCATACTAATGCAAATTGTACGAATACCCATGTTTAACTTGCAATTTGCTTCCAAATAGGTTTTACTTAGTTTTGATAATGGATATGTTAGTATTGCATGTATCGTGTATGCTCTGAAACATGTTCTTGTGAATTACGTGTGAGAGGAAGTGTCCCTAGGTGAGTACCCCACTCAACTTGAAGATTGACCCGGAGAAAGTCCACGAGACTCCAATGGTGGATTTGGCATTTATGGTATTGAAAGCGGCCAATACGCCATATTATTACCGTGACCTGATGAAGGAAGTCGCCAAATTGCGCGGCATGTCCGACGAAGAAATTAATGACGTTATCGCTCAGCTATATACTGAAATCAACATTGACGGGCGTTTCGCCTGTGTCGGTACGAATCTGTGGGGCTTGAAGCGTTGGTATCCAGTGGATAAATCCGAAGATACTCTGACAGGCGCCAAGCGTCCTCGTATCATTAATGACGAAGACGATGACGACGAAGAGGACTATCATGAGGAAGAAGAAACTTACAGCGCCGATGACGACTTCGATGCAGACAGTGAAGACGAGGACGGCGAAGAAGAGCTGTTCGACGGTGAAGATGATGATAGTGATGAAGACGTGGTTATAGACGATGAAGACCTCAGTGATGAGGAAGATACAGAAGATGAGAACGACGACGAGTCGACGGAAGACGACGATGATTCGCTTCGTTAGGATCAGGCTGTAAGGGGAGATGTATTCTCCCCTTTTTCATGACCATTTTCTTGTAACTGCCTTCTGATTTGAAGCTTTCAGATGGATTCCCTCCAATCTTGTTCAATGGGCAAATTAACACAGATAACTTCCTTGACAGCGGATTGGACACGGGGTAAACTATTGCTTGGGCTTATGATTGATTCACTTATATGTTTGCTTTTTGTATAAAAGTGCCCCGTACTACGGGAGTGCTTTTTTGTTTTTTATAGGGTGTTTGCACTCATGAAAGAGGGCTAAGGGCGGCGGACATGGAAAATGATTCCGCTGCCTTCTTCATGGATGATAATCCGTGTAAACGGGTTACGATAACATCATAATGTCGCCTGAATTTTGGACTTTATTTAGGAGGGTTTTAAACAGTGACAAAGTATATTTTTGTGACAGGCGGGGTTGTGTCTTCCTTGGGCAAAGGGATTACGGCAGCTTCACTGGGGAGGCTTTTGAAGAACAGGGGACTGAAGGTAACGATTCAAAAATTCGATCCTTACCTGAATGTCGATCCGGGTACGATGAGTCCTTACCAGCACGGTGAAGTGTTTGTAACGGATGATGGTGCGGAAACGGACCTTGACTTGGGACACTATGAGCGCTTTATTGATATTAATCTGTCCAAGAACAGCAATGTCACGACAGGCAAGGTATACTCCAGCGTAATCAGCAAAGAGCGTCGCGGGGAGTATTTGGGCGGTACGGTGCAGGTTATTCCTCATATTACGAACGAAATCAAGGAGCGCGTATATCGTGCAGGCCGTGAAGCGGGTTCGGACGTAATTATCACAGAAATCGGCGGTACCGTGGGCGATATCGAGAGCTTGCCATTTTTGGAAGCTATCCGTCAGCTCAAAAGTGAGGTTGGACGCGAGAATGTAATGTACATTCACGTAACCCTCATTCCTTATATTAAAGCTGCTGGTGAGGTTAAAACCAAACCAACTCAGCACAGTGTAAAAGAACTGCGCAGCATCGGCATTCAGCCGAATGTCATTGTTTGCCGTACAGAGCATGAACTTTCCTCCGATATGAAGGCCAAAATCGCGCTGTTCTGCGATATTGATGCTAACGCAGTAGTAGAATGCCGCGATGCGTCGACCTTGTACGAGGTTCCACTGAACCTGCGTGAAGAAGGCTTGGACGAGATCGTAGTCAATCACCTCAAGCTGACAACACCTGCACCAGATATGACGGAGTGGGAAGGGCTTGTTGAACGGATCAGAAAGCTGGATAAAACGGTTGAAATTGCTATTGTTGGTAAATATGTTGCACTGCATGATGCTTATTTAAGTGTGGTCGAATCCCTTTCACACGCTGGATTTGATGCCAATGCAGATGTGAAAATCCGTTGGGTGAACGCAGAAGAAGTAACCGACGAGAACGTAGCGGACATGCTGGGCGGCATTAGCGGTATTCTCGTACCTGGTGGCTTCGGCGATCGCGGAATTGAAGGTAAAATCAGCACCATCCGTTATGCACGCGAACAGAAAATCCCGTTCTTCGGTATTTGTCTTGGCATGCAGGTATCTGTCATTGAGGTTGCACGTTCTCTGGCTGGTCTCGAAGGAGCCAACAGCTCGGAAATCAACCCGGCTACGGATTACCCGGTCATCGACTTGCTGCCTGACCAAAAGGACATCGAAGATATGGGCGGCACGATGCGTCTCGGATTGTATCCGTGCAAACTGACGGAAGGTTCGCTGGCTTCGGCTTGTTACAACGATGAACTGGTATATGAAAGACACCGTCATCGGTATGAATTCAATAACGAATATCGTGAAGTTATTGAAAAAGCAGGTCTTCGCATTTCCGGTACTTCACCGGACGGACGTTTGGTGGAAATCGTGGAGCTTCCTGAGCATCCATGGTTCCTGGCGGTACAATTCCATCCGGAATTTACTTCCCGTCCGAACCGTCCACAGCCGTTGTTCCGTGAATTTGTTAAGGCAGCATTGCAGCTTCAAGGCTAATGCTGCGGCCTGTAAGACCTCCTCAGGGAGGTCTTTTTTTCATTCCACGCTTCCTGATTATGAAAGAATATTCCACAATTATGTATAAGAGAAGGATTTTCTTTTTGCAGGAGCGAATATAGTTTAGGGTATGGGACGGATATTGTACGTCATCGGACGCTGTTATGGCAATAGCTGCATGATCCTCGTTTTAAGATCTTAGGAGGTTAAGACATTGGAAAAGAAAAAAGTGTTAATCGTCGATGACCAGAATGGAATACGAATTTTGCTGATGGAAGTGTTCGGAAGTGAGGGTTACGAGACCTTTCAGGCAGCAAACGGAAAAATTGCACTTGAAATTGTTGAAAAGGAACCGCCTGATCTGGTTTTGCTCGATATGAAAATTCCGGGTATGGACGGACTTGAAATCTTGAAGCATCTAAAGACCATGAATCCCGATATCAAGGTTATTATGATGACAGCTTATGGAGAACTGGACATGATTAAAGAGGCGACGGAGCTGGGAGCACTCATGCACTTTACCAAGCCCTTTGATATTGATGAAATGCGAATCGCCGTAAACAAGCAACTCAGGGGTGATGAAACGAGTCACTTTGGTTGAAAACTCTGTTAACACAACAGGGTTTTTTGTTTGTGTTTATGGGAAATACTGAAAGTAAATCCTCTCCTTATACAATTCTATGAAAAAACGGCGTCCTGGGCGTGATTTTCGTATGTGTTGATGTGCAAAAGCTTGTTTAGTATTTAATATGGGTTGTGGTATAATAAGCCCGTATGTGATGTCGGCTAAAATATAGACAAACCCAAACACCCTTAGGAGGACTGTAACCATGCCATTGGTATCTATGACAGACATGTTGAACAAAGCACTTGAAGGAAAATACGCGGTAGGTCAGTACAACATTAACAATCTGGAGTGGACTCAAGCTATTCTGGGCGCTGCTGAAGAAGAAAAATCCCCGGTAATCCTGGGCGTATCTGAAGGCGCAGCACGTCACATGGGCGGTTTCTACACTGTTGTTAAAATGGTAGAAGGACTTATTCATGACATGAAGATTACGGTTCCGGTTGCGATCCATTTGGACCACGGTTCCAGCTTTGAAAAATGTAAAGAAGCCATTGATGCTGGTTTCACATCTGTTATGATTGACGATTCCCACAGCCCAATCGACAAAAATATTGAAACGACGAAAAAAGTCGTTGAATATGCACATTCCAAAGGCGTTTCCGTTGAAGCTGAAGTTGGAATGGTTGGCGGTCAAGAGGATGATGTTGTAGGTGACGTAATGTACGCGAAGCTTGACGACTGTCTGCGTATCGTTAACGAAACAGGTATCGACACACTGGCTCCTGCACTGGGTTCCGTTCACGGACCTTACAAAGGCGAGCCGAACCTTGGCTTCAAAGAAATGGAAGAGATCTGCAATGCAATCAAACTTCCACTCGTTCTGCATGGTGGTACTGGTATCCCAACGCATGACATCAAAAAAGCAATCTCGCTGGGAACTTCCAAAATCAATGTAAACACAGAGAACCAAATCGTGTTCGCGAAAGTGGTTCGTGAAGTGCTTGCTGAGAAACCGGATGCTTATGACCCACGTACATTTATCGCTCCAGGTCGTGAAGCGATTAAACAAACCGTTATCGGTAAAATCCGTGAGTTTGGTTCCAACAACCAAGCGTAAGAATAAGTTGATTTACCGTGCACCTGCATGGTTCAATGTATTTCTTGATTGTAATTGTATTTCTGCACAGAAGATTTGAATCTGTTCAGTTGAATAGTTTGGCTTGGAAAGCACACCGCTTAGCCGGTGTCTTTCCATTTTAACCACCAAAAAGTTGAAAGTTTATTATTTGACCGACTGCAAAACAAGTAGGGGGACCCTCAAGCTTATGGAAAAATTGATGATCACCGGTGGACGGCCGCTTCAAGGTACAGTTTCCATCAGCGGTGCCAAAAACAGTGCCATCGCCTTGATTCCCGCCGCCATTCTGGCAGAGTCGGAAGTCATTTTGGACAATTTGCCGCTGTTGAGTGATGTGGCGGTGTATTCCGAAATACTGGAGGAACTTGGTGCAACCGTTGCCTGGGAAGGCAGCCAGATGAGAATAGATCCATCCTCCATTAAATCCATTCCCATGCCGAATGGACCTGTTAAGAAATTACGAGCATCCTATTATATGATGGGAGCCATGCTAGGCAGATTCAAGGAAGCGATCATCGGTTTGCCAGGAGGGTGCAATTTTGAACCTCGGCCCATTGATCAGCATATCAAAGGTTTTGAAGCACTGGGTGCTACGGTTACGAACGAGCACGGTGCTATTCATTTGCATGCCAAAGAGCTGCGCGGTACCAAGATTTATTTGGATGTCAGCAGTGTAGGAGCTACGATTAACATTATGCTGGCGGCCGCACGTGCCAAAGGCGCCACAATTATCGAAAATGCGGCTAAAGAGCCTGAGATTATAGATGTAGCAACCTTGTTGAACTCCATGGGAGCCATTATTAAGGGCGCCGGAACGGAAACGATCCGGATTGAAGGCGTGTCCGAGCTACATGGCTGCCGTCACTCCATCATACCTGACCGCATACAAGCGGGCACATATATGATTGCTGCTGCGGCTACTCGTGGTAATGTTTTAATTGACAACGTAATTCCCAAGCATATGGAGGCCCTGACTGCAAAAATGCAGGAAATGGGTATCGGTATAGAGGAATATGACGAAAGTATTCGTGTTCTGGGCTCGCCTTCATATGAGCATGTTGATGTTAAAGCCTTAATTTACCCCGGCTTCGCCACAGACTTGCAATCTCCTATGACCAGCTTGCTTACGCAGGCGCAAGGAGTCAGTGTACTGAGCGATTTTGTGTATAGCAATCGTTTTAAACACGTCCCTGAACTTGTGCGAATGGGGGCTAAAATCCGCGTGGAAGGTCGTTCGGCTATTATTGAGGGCGGCAAGCTAAATGCGGCTAAAGTCAAAGCGGCCGATCTGCGTGCTGGTGCTGCGCTTGTCATTGCCGGACTTACGGTAAGTGAAGGCGTAACCGAGGTGTCAGGTGTCGAATACATCGACCGTGGTTATGATCATCTCGTCTCCAATCTGCGTCTTTTGGGCGCGGACGTATGGCGGCAGACAGAATAACAAGCTTCTTACATTTTTTGAACATCCGGAACGGATGAACAATAGAATGGATAGGCTCTATGCAGCCGTTGCATGATACAAGATATAGGTTCATACCTAACAATCTTTTATCGGAAAACCGGAATAATTCGGTATAATCCAAGCAGACGGCTGCATAACTTTATTTGTTTTGGTTAAAATTATGTTAATGGTGTTTATGATGTCATTGTCTATCATTTAGTTTTGAATGGACTTAATAATTGAATAGGTGGTTATTATATGGATCTGCAAATTTCCGATCTGGAAGAAATGAAGCTGACCGATCTGTACAAGCTGGCCAAGCAATACCAGATCCCGTACTACGGAACGCTCAAGAAGAAAGAATTAGTTTTTGCCATCCTGCGTGCACAAGCCGAGAAGAGCGGATTGATGTTTATGCAGGGGGTTCTGGAAATACTTCCTGAAGGGTACGGCTTTCTGAGGCCGATTAATTATCTCCCGAGTACCGAAGATATTTACATCTCTGCTTCACAAATCCGCAAGTTTGACTTGAGAACGGGCGATCTAGTATCCGGTAAATGCCGGACTCCGAAAGAAAATGAACGTTATTTTGGATTGCTTCAAGTTAACGCCGTCAATGGAAGAAGTCCTGAACAAGCTGCTGAGCGGCTACACTTTCCCGCACTGACTGCACTTTATCCACAAACCAAGTTAGTTCTTGAAACTACCCCCAATAATTTGTCTACGAGAATAATGGATATATTGGCCCCTGTCGGACTTGGACAGCGTGGACTCATTGTGGCACCTCCCAAAGCTGGTAAGACACTTCTCCTCAAAGAAATTGCCAATAGCATTTCTACCAACAATCCCGAGATTGAGCTGTTTGTCTTGTTGATTGATGAACGTCCGGAAGAAGTGACCGACATGCAGCGTTCTGTTAAAGGTGAAGTTGTTGCTTCCACTTTTGATGAACTGCCTGAGAACCATATCAAGGTAGTGGAATTGGTTCTAGAGCGTGCCCTTCGCCTCGTAGAGCATAAAAAAGACGTGGTTATCCTGTTGGATAGCATTACTCGTCTTGCGCGTGCCTACAACCTGGTTATTCCAGCTTCCGGTCGTACGCTTAGTGGGGGTATTGATCCAGGGGCCTTCCACCGTCCAAAACGTTTTTTTGGTGCGGCGCGGAATGTGGAAGAGGGTGGAAGTCTTACCATTTTGGCCACGGCGCTCATTGATACGGGATCGCGGATGGATGACATTATCTATGAAGAGTTTAAAAGTACAGGCAATATGGAGCTTCATTTGGACCGCAAGCTTGCGGAACGCCGCATATTCCCGGCTATTGATATTCGTCGCTCCGGTACCCGGCGTGAGGAAATGTTGTTAGGCAAGGAAGAATTGGATACCATTTGGGCCATTCGTAAAAATATGACGGAAAGCCACGATTTTGTGGAAGGCTTCCTAAAAAAGTTACGTAACAGCAGCAACAACGCAGAGTTTTTGGCCTCGTTTGATACAACGGCACCGTCCAGTGGATCACAAAGCAGCTCAAGCACTCCGCAACGGAGAACCACGCGTTCCACCGCAGCATCGGTTCCAGCTTCAACCAACTAAAGCCAGCAATATAACTACCCTCAATAACAATGATCAGCCTATGGATAAACGTAATTTCCACGATAGGTATTTGTCTGTTCCTCAAGCACGCAGCCGTCACGGTTCGAATTGTTTCAGGCGTGCGCTTGACGGAACGAAAGGAGCTCTACAATGTATTTGGTGTATGCCGACGAAAAAGGCAATGTATATGATCATGCTTCTTTGTTTGGGCTTGCCCGCAGTGCGGACATGATTGTCGAAATCATGGAAGACGAGCTTATTCCGCTACCGGAAGGAGCTACGCTGGTAAGTCTGCCCAACACACGCCCGGTTGGTATGAACCCTGAATCCGGGGAAATGGTTTCCTTGCCAGGCGATATGCAGGCAGTGGGGGCCTTGTTACCTCAAGGCTTTACACGCTTGTGCCTGCCAGGGTATGTGAAGACCGATAAGGAGTATAAGCTCCCCTTGTTCGGCTATTCGGCCGTGGTCTGGAAAGATGGAGCCTTCTATGTAACGGCAGAGCGGAGTGATAATCCGTCTAAATGGAATCCGGAAAACTGTGACCGCCACGAGGTGAAACAGGGCGTGCAGCGGATGACAGAGCAGTACCCGGAAAATCGGCTGTACCAACATTTGTCCAACTGTGCATTAGGCTATGAGTGTCTTACTTCCTCGAACACGTTCCTGAATCGCTGGGAGGGTGGAGTTCCGGTATCTTATTCTTGTAATGCCGGATGCTTTGGCTGCATATCCGAACAGCCGGATGACAGTGGTTTTGTATCCCCTCAGACGAGAATGAACTTCCGCCCTCGTGTCGATGAGATTGTGGAAGTCATGCTGGAGCATTTGAAAACACCGGAGTCCATTATTAGCTTTGGCCAAGGGTGTGAAGGGGAGCCTTCTACTCAAGCCAAGTTGATTATTGATTCGATCAAAGAGGTCCGTTCCGTTACAGATATGGGATACATTAATATCAATACGAATGCAGGCTTGAACGATCATATCCGGGGTATTGTAGATGCCGGGCTTGATCTGATGCGGGTCAGCACGATTAGCGCACTGGACGACCACTACAATGCGTATTACAAGCCGCGTGGCTACACGTTAGCCAATGTGGAAAAATCACTTCGTTATGCTTCCGAGCAAGGTGTATATACGTCGATTAACTATTTGATTTTTCCGGGTGTGACAGACCGTGAGGAAGAAATCGAAGCGATGATTGAGTTTGCCAAACGCACCAAGCTCAAGCTTATTCAGATGCGCAACCTGAATATTGATCCTGAAAGCTATCTGGAGCTGATTCCACCTGCCCAGGGAGAGATTCTTGGTATGAAGCAAATGCTTGAGATTTACCGGGAGGAACTGCCTGATGTTGTTATCGGGTCCTACACCCACGTACCGCCTCAAGGGCTGGCGCGTCCCAAATTTGCCAAGGCCTAAAACGGTCAATAGCGGGTTGAACTACACTTGTTTTACGCCATTTTTGGATACACAAAAGAGTTGTTGAAACGCTCATATCCAGGTGCTATAATGTGAACATGTGTTCATACAACTCTGGGCTGATAGGACGTTCAGGGCGGAAAGAGGTGAAAGTTCAATGCAACAAGCTATTCAACCGAAATTTAACGTAACTAATGTCACTTGTGCTTGCGGAAATACGTTCGAAACCGGTTCTGTGAAAGGTTCTCTGCGCGTGGAGATTTGCTCCGCTTGCCACCCATTCTTCACAGGGAAGCAGAAATTCCTTGATGCTGGCGGCCGTGTGGATCGTTTCAAGAAGAAATACGGTATCTAATCGATTACCGCAGGTTATAAAGTTATTAGAGCCTTCTGCTATTGCAGAGGGCTCTTTTTGTTGTGGATGTTTGCATTTTGTGCGGCCTTGAGATATACTTATTTTCACCGTGCTAGATGGGGAGGTAGCGGTGCCCTGTAACTCGCAATCCGCTATAGCGAGGTTGAATTCCTGTTAGAGGTGTTGTTGATGTGAGGCTGGTCCCTGCGCACAATGTTGACGGTTGGGTCCTCCGCAATGAGTACTTGTGAACCTGGTCAGGTCCGGAAGGAAGCAGCCATAAGCAGGTCCACTCTTGTGCCGGAGGGTGGCCTAGCCCGAGTTGTTGTTCAGGATTGCCGCTCGGATCACAACGATCAATAACAGGTGCACGGTATATATTGGGAATTAGAACATCTTGGCAGTCATTGCGAAGATGTTTTTTTGTGTTTATAAATTGGAAGGTGTCCGGTTTAGATTCGGACGGGAGTATAGTATAATGAAGTGAACATTAATGTTCATGAAAGTGAATGGGAAAGAGGGTAACGCGCATTGGAACATATAGCGTTGTACCGTGCTTGGCGGCCTCAGTCGTTCAAGGACATGGTAGGACAACAGCATATTATCCAGACATTGCAGAATGCCATCCGCGAAAATCGCACGTCCCATGCCTACCTGTTCAGCGGTCCGCGAGGAACGGGTAAGACGAGTGCCGCCAAAATTTTGGCCAAGGCAATTAACTGTGAGCATGGACCGGCGCCGGAGCCTTGCAACGAATGCGAAGCCTGTAAACGGATCACGGCGGGAGCGGTCATGGATGTACAGGAGATTGACGCAGCCTCCAACCGGGGCGTTGAAGAGATTCGTGATTTGCGCGATAAAGTCAAATATGCGCCGACGGAAGTACGGCACAAGGTTTATATCATCGATGAAGTGCACATGCTGACGACGGAAGCGTTCAATGCGTTGCTTAAGACGCTGGAAGAGCCGCCGCCACACGTGATGTTCATATTGGCTACGACAGAACCGCACCGGATTCCAGCGACGATCATTTCGCGTTGTCAGCGTTTTGACTTCCGGCGGGTATCGCTAGAGGAGCAGACAGAACGGCTTGACCTTATATGTCGACAGGAGAACATAGAGGCTGATTCGGACGCATTACAATACATTGCGCGTCTGTCAGATGGCGGAATGCGGGATGCACTTAGCGTTCTGGATCAGATATCTTCGTTTACAGACGGTCGGGTTACTTATCAGCAAGTGCTGGATATGACGGGAGGTATTGCGTCTGAACAATTCGGTAAGCTTGCCTTGGCATTGCTGAAAGAAGATGTCGGCACAGTACTTCAAATGATTGAGAACTTTATGCAAGAAGGTAAAAGCGCAGATAAATGCATGGAAAATCTGCTGTACTATTTCAGGGATCTGCTTATGATTAAGATGGTGCCGCAGGCAACTAAAATGACAGAGCGCGTGCTGGAGCCGGAGCAGTTCAAGGAAGTGGCAGAAGCTTTTACCAAGGAGCAGCTCTTTAGCATGATTGACACGCTTAATCGCTATCAGAGCGAGATGAAGTATGCCGTTCAGCCGCAAACCTTGTTTGAGGTAGCTCTATTGAAGTTGTGCAGCATTCCTGGGCAAGCTGGAGCTGCTGCTCAGCCGACCGCACAGCATTCCGGCGCTGCTGCTGCCAACCAAGAAGATGTAGCCGTTTTGAAGCGCCAGCTTGCCGAGCTGGAGAAGAAGCTGGAACGTGCGTTGCAAGGCGGATTGGCTGCCGGGGCAGGGCAGGATGCATCGTCGGGGAGCCGTCAGGCCCCCGGAGGGCGCGCTCCCGCTCCGCGGATTTCTGCGCCAGCCAAGCTCCCTTCCCAGTTGGATCGCTATATCGCCGAGAAGTCGGGAGAGGCATTTGCGGCTGCGGGGCGTAAGTGGAGCCAAATTTTGCAGGGAGTCAAAGAAGCGAAAGTCACAGTTCATGCATGGTTTATGGACGGCGAGCCTGTGTCTGTATTAGAGGATAGCGTGCTCGTGGCGTTTAAGAATAACATTCACCGTGAAACTACTGAAAAGCCTGCCAACAAGCAGGTCATTGAGAAGGTTCTGCACGAACAGTTGGGCCATCCCTATCGTCTGGTGACGATGATGCAAAAGGATTGGAATGCTGCGATTGAAGGAGTTCCCGACCAGCCTGCCGAAGAATTCCAACTGGAGCAGGAGCTTGACGTGCCGGGAAAGTCCAAGGAGCCCTGGATTGATGAGGCTATTGAACTTTTTGGGGAAGATCTGGTAGTTATAAAGGATTAAAATCAAAGTGTCTGGATGTATACTTCATTAAAGGAGATGATTGAAATGAACAATATGAACCAAATGATGAAGCAAGTGAAAAAAATGCAGGAGCAAATGCTGAAAGCCCAAGAGGAGCTTGGCGGAAAAGTAATTGAAGGTACTTCCGGTGGCGGTGTTGTGACTGTAGAGGTAAACGGACATAAAAAAGTGCTTTCCATCACCATCAAACCGGAGGCTGTAGATCCTGATGATGTGGAAATGCTGCAAGATCTCGTGTTGACTGCGGTCAACGATGCTTTGTCCAAAGCAGATGAACTGGCTAATGATGATATGGGTAAATTTACAGGCGGTATGAAGATTCCAGGCTTGTTCTAGACTGTGCATAAAGGAGAAACACACTATTGTATTATCCGGAGCCGATTGCAAAGCTGATTGATGCATTTACGCGTCTGCCGGGAGTGGGGCCGAAGACGGCTGCCCGGTTGGCTTTTCACGTACTGAAAATGAAGGAAGACGATGTGATTGATTTTGCCAAAGCGCTGGTCAATGTGAAACGCAATCTTCACTTCTGTTCCGTCTGCGGCAATATTACGGACACGGACCCTTGTCGGATCTGTCAGGATAAGACGAGGGATGCTTCCGTCATTTGTGTTGTTCAGGATTCCAAGGATCTGGTAGCTATGGAGCGCACCAAGGAGTTTAACGGATTTTACCATGTGCTTCATGGGGCAATCTCTCCTATGGAGGGAATTGGTCCTGAGGATATCAAGCTCAAGGAATTATTGAACAGACTTAGTGATGAACGCATCAAAGAGCTGATCTTGGCTACGAATCCGAACATTGAAGGAGAAGCGACGGCCATGTACATTTCCAGGCTGGTACGTCCTTTTGAAATCAAGGTTACTCGTATTGCTCACGGATTGCCGGTAGGCGGGGATTTGGAGTATGCCGATGAGGTAACACTGTCCAAAGCGCTGGAAGGCCGCAGAGAGCTGAACTAATAAGTACATGTATATGTTATAGATATTTTTAGTGTCGATAAATCGTATGGATTGTCTCGACACAATGGGGAGCCGTTATGGCTCCTTTTTATTTTGTGATGATAGGGCTGGTATGGGCAGTTCTTGTTCTAAGTTTGTCCTCTGTTAAATAAGTATGAATAAGGTAGTCTTACAGACTGTGCACATAATTCAGCTTGTGAGGAGGATGAATGGATGTGGGAACGGGTGAAGCAAAATTTTCGTCGACAAGAGCACGGCAAATCGGAGGCAGAGTATCGTCAGGAGTTGTTTGCTCAGATTCGGGCTTCGCACGCAGAATGGTTAAGAGCGCATCGGTTATTTCATGAAGCTACAGGCGAGGACGAAATCGACTATGCTATTTTTGTTCTGGAAGCTGCGGAGCGTAAATATCAGATACATTTAAAATGTGCCAAACAGCAAGGGTTACATCGTTTCCACCTGCCCGCAGACGAACCGGGGTATGCCAATGACGCAGACCGTGTTCATAAACGGAGGGCCGAATGAGAGGTGCTGTCTGGCTTGTTCTGATTGCTTGCGTTGTGGTGCTGTCATATCTAATCCTCAAAAAACGTCTGGGTATCGGCTGGCTTACTGTATTTGGAGCACATATGGCTCTGGCGGCAATTGCACTGTATGTCATTAATTATTCGGGTTGGGTCACGCAGGTGTATATCCCGATTAATCCGGTAACGATGGGAGCCGTAACGGTTTTGGGAGTGCCTGGAATCGCGCTTTTACTGGGATTGAAAATGATATTGTTTGGACAGGCAATGTGAGTGTGTATAGAGTTTAATCAAGGAAAAGGATTGATTGTATGTGAGCTTTCGCGTAAGGGCAAAGCAAAATATGCTTTTGTTTTAAAATATAGTTGACGACCAATTCAATTATATGATACATTAATTCTCGGCCCTTAAAGCCCGGGAATTTTTTTGTGAGAACAACGCTGAAATGAAATTGAAAAATAATTTTAAAAAAGTGTTGACTTAAATCCCGAATGTATGTTATATTAATCAAGTCGCCGCTGAGATGCGGTGGTGAAACAAAGCAAGAGAATATGAAGGTTTGATCTTTGAAAACTGAACAACGAGTGAGTGAACCGCGAAGGTTTCGGACATGCTGTAAGGCTGAACGGAGCTGGAGCAAAAAGAGATATTTTATCTCGTCAGTTTCAAAATGAGCATATCGCTCTTTCTATAAACCAATCTCGGTTGGTCTTTAATGGAGAGTTTGATCCTGGCTCAGGACGAACGCTGGCGGCGTGCCTAATACATGCAAGTCGAGCGGGGTTATGTTAGAAGCTTGCTTCTAACATAACTTAGCGGCGGACGGGTGAGTAACACGTAGGCAACCTGCCTATCAGACTGGGATAACTACCGGAAACGGTAGCTAATACCGGATACATCCTTTCCCTGCATGGGGAGGGGAGGAAAGACGGAGCAATCTGTCACTGATGGATGGGCCTGCGGCGCATTAGCTAGTTGGTGGGGTAAAGGCCTACCAAGGCGACGATGCGTAGCCGACCTGAGAGGGTGATCGGCCACACTGGGACTGAGACACGGCCCAGACTCCTACGGGAGGCAGCAGTAGGGAATCTTCCGCAATGGGCGAAAGCCTGACGGAGCAACGCCGCGTGAGTGATGAAGGTTTTCGGATCGTAAAGCTCTGTTGCCAGGGAAGAACGTCTTGTAGAGTAACTGCTACAAGAGTGACGGTACCTGAGAAGAAAGCCCCGGCTAACTACGTGCCAGCAGCCGCGGTAATACGTAGGGGGCAAGCGTT
The DNA here is from genome assembly GCF_056316205.1 of Paenibacillus sp. 1-8. Lineage (NCBI taxonomy): Bacteria > Bacillati > Bacillota > Bacilli > Caryophanales > Paenibacillaceae > Paenibacillus > Paenibacillus sp. 1-8. The sequence goes on from NZ_CM149995.1 coordinate 189,298, forward strand.
GTCCGGAATTATTGGGCGTAAAGCGCGCGCAGGCGGCTCTTTAAGTCTGGTGTTTAATCCCGAGGCTCAACTTCGGGTCGCACTGGAAACTGGGGAGCTTGAGTGCAGAAGAGGAGAGTGGAATTCCACGTGTAGCGGTGAAATGCGTAGATATGTGGAGGAACACCAGTGGCGAAGGCGACTCTCTGGGCTGTAACTGACGCTGAGGCGCGAAAGCGTGGGGAGCAAACAGGATTAGATACCCTGGTAGTCCACGCCGTAAACGATGAATGCTAGGTGTTAGGGGTTTCGATACCCTTGGTGCCGAAGTTAACACATTAAGCATTCCGCCTGGGGAGTACGGTCGCAAGACTGAAACTCAAAGGAATTGACGGGGACCCGCACAAGCAGTGGAGTATGTGGTTTAATTCGAAGCAACGCGAAGAACCTTACCAGGTCTTGACATCCCCCTGATCGGTCTAGAGATAGACCTTTCCTTCGGGACAGGGGAGACAGGTGGTGCATGGTTGTCGTCAGCTCGTGTCGTGAGATGTTGGGTTAAGTCCCGCAACGAGCGCAACCCTTATGCTTAGTTGCCAGCAGGTCAAGCTGGGCACTCTAAGCAGACTGCCGGTGACAAACCGGAGGAAGGTGGGGATGACGTCAAATCATCATGCCCCTTATGACCTGGGCTACACACGTACTACAATGGCCGGTACAACGGGAAGCGAAAGAGCGATCTGGAGCGAATCCTAGAAAAGCCGGTCTCAGTTCGGATTGCAGGCTGCAACTCGCCTGCATGAAGTCGGAATTGCTAGTAATCGCGGATCAGCATGCCGCGGTGAATACGTTCCCGGGTCTTGTACACACCGCCCGTCACACCACGAGAGTTTACAACACCCGAAGTCGGTGGGGTAACCCGCAAGGGAGCCAGCCGCCGAAGGTGGGGTAGATGATTGGGGTGAAGTCGTAACAAGGTAGCCGTATCGGAAGGTGCGGCTGGATCACCTCCTTTCTATGGAGAATCGTTTCCTGCAATGGAAACATTCAAATATGAAGCGTAAGCTTCAAAACTCAGGTTTAGGCCTGTTACTCACTCGTTGCTCAGTTTTGAGAGCTCAAACTCTCAAACGTTTGGTGGCGATAGCGGAGGGGTTCCACACGTACCCATCCCGAACACGACCGTTAAGCCCTCCAGCGCCGATGGTACTTGGACCGCAGGGTCCTGGGAGAGTAGGACGTCGCCAAGCGCAACCACTAAAGAAGAATTTCTTTGGTGGTTTATTATGGGCCCTTAGCTCAGCTGGTTAGAGCGCACCCCTGATAAGGGTGAGGTCGGTGGTTCGAGTCCACTAGGGCCCACCATATAACTTTATATCACTTTTTGGGGCCATAGCTCAGCTGGGAGAGCGCCTGCCTTGCAAGCAGGAGGTCAGCGGTTCGATCCCGCTTGGCTCCACCAATTACAACTTCATCAAAAAACTGCATGATGATCATCCACTCTTCGGAGTTGGATCGATAATCACACAGGCTACAGTTTCGATGAAACTGTATTGCACCTTGAAAACTGGATACCGAAACGAAATTGCGTTTTAGAATATTCCTTTACGCTGATCTTGTGTAAACAAGTGAAATAAAGGTAGCAGGTAAGGAAAGATATTTTGCCTTTGGCAAAAATCACTCTTTATCGAACATCGACATTTTCTTTCTATGAAAGAAAAGTCTAGGTTAAGCTACAAAGAGCACACGGAGGATGCCTAGGCGCCAGGAGCCGACGAAGGACGTGGCGAACAACGATAAAGCCTCGGGGAGCTGTAAGCAAGCTTTGATCCGGGGATGTCCGAATGGGGAAACCCGGCTGTCTTCATCGACAGTCACTTTCTGCTGAATACATAGGCAGAACAGAGGCATACCAGGGGAACTGAAACATCTAAGTACCCTGAGGAAGAGAAAACAATAGTGATTCCGTCAGTAGCGGCGAGCGAACGCGGATTAGCCCAAACCAAGGAGCTTGCTCCTTGGGGTTGTGGGACGTCTCACATGGAGTTACAAAGGAATCGGTTAGATGAAGAGGTCTGGAAAGGCCCGCCAGAGAAGGTAAAAGCCCTGTAATTCAAAACCTGTTCCCTCCGAGACGGATCCCGAGTAGTGCGGGGCACGTGAAACCCCGTATGAATCCGGCAGGACCATCTGCCAAGGCTAAATACTCCCTGGCGACCGATAGTGAAGCAGTACCGTGAGGGAAAGGTGAAAAGCACCCCGGAAGGGGAGTGAAATAGATCCTGAAACCGTGTGCTTACAAGAAGTCAGAGCCCGATCTATGGGTGATGGCGTGCCTTTTGTAGAATGAACCGGCGAGTTACGTTCCCGTGCAAGGTTAAGGTGAAGAGCTGAAGCCGCAGCGAAAGCGAGTCTGAATAGGGCGACTTAGTACGTGGACGTAGACCCGAAACCGGGTGATCTACCCCTGTCCAGGGTGAAGGTGCGGTAACACGCACTGGAGGCCCGAACCCACGCATGTTGAAAAATGCGGGGATGAGGTGGGGGTAGCGGAGAAATTCCAATCGAACCCGGAGATAGCTGGTTCTCCCCGAAATAGCTTTAGGGCTAGCCTCGGAATAAGAGTCGTGGAGGTAGAGCACTGATTGGGTGCGGGGCCCGCAAGGGTTACCAAGCTCAGTCAAACTCCGAATGCCATAGACTTAGTTCCGGGAGTCAGACAGTGAGTGCTAAGATCCATTGTCGAAAGGGAAACAGCCCAGACCATCAGCTAAGGTCCCCAAGTGTGTGTTAAGTGGGAAAGGATGTGGAGTTGCACAGACAACCAGGATGTTGGCTTAGAAGCAGCCACCATTGAAAGAGTGCGTAATAGCTCACTGGTCGAGTGACTCTGCGCCGAAAATGTAACGGGGCTAAACACGCCACCGAAGCTATGGCTTGATATTTAGGTATCAGGGGTAGGGGAGCGTTGAATGCGGGTTGAAGGTGTACCGTAAGGAGCGCTGGACTGCATTCAAGTGAGAATGCCGGTATGAGTAACGAAAAGATCTGTGAGAATCAGATCCGCCGAAAGCCTAAGGGTTCCTGAGGAAGGTTCGTCCGCTCAGGGTAAGTCGGGACCTAAGGCGAGGCCGATAGGCGTAGTCGAAGGACAACAGGTCGAAATTCCTGTACCACCGTAATCCGTTATGAGCGATGGGGTGACGCAGTAGGGTAGTGACGCGGACTGATGGATGTCCGTCTAAGCAGTGAGGCTGATGTGTAGGCAAATCCGCACATCGTAAGGCTGGGCTGTGATGGGGAGCGAAAATTGTAGTAGCGAAGGTCATGATCTCAGACTGCCAAGAAAAGCCTCTAGCCAGGAGAAGGTGCCCGTACCGCAAACCGACACAGGTAGGCGAGAAGAGAATTCTAAGGCGCGCGGAAGAACTCTCGTTAAGGAACTCGGCAAAATGACCCCGTAACTTCGGGAGAAGGGGTGCCTCGGTAGGGTGAATAGCCCGAGGGGGCCGCAGTGAAAAGGCCCAAGCGACTGTTTAGCAAAAACACAGGTCTGTGCGAAGCCGCAAGGCGAAGTATACGGGCTGACGCCTGCCCGGTGCTGGAAGGTTAAGGGGAGTGGTAAGTCCTTCGGGGCGAAGCTATGAACCGAAGCCCCAGTAAACGGCGGCCGTAACTATAACGGTCCTAAGGTAGCGAAATTCCTTGTCAGGTAAATTCTGACCCGCACGAATGGCGTAACGACTTGGGCGCTGTCTCAACGAGAGATCCGGTGAAATTTTAATACCTGTGAAGATGCAGGTTACCCGCGACAAGACGGAAAGACCCCATGGAGCTTTACTGCAGCTTGATATTGAATTTGGGTACGATCTGTACAGGATAGGTGGGAGCCTAAGAGACTTGAGCGCCAGCTTGAGAGGAGGCATCCTTGGGATACCACCCTGATCGTATCTAGGTTCTAACTTGGTACCGTGATCCGGTACGAGGACAGTGTCAGGTGGGCAGTTTGACTGGGGCGGTCGCCTCCTAAAGAGTAACGGAGGCGCCCCAAGGTTCCCTCAGAATGGTTGGAAATCATTCGAAGAGTGCAAAGGCAGAAGGGAGCTTGACTGCGAGACCTACAAGTCGAGCAGGGACGAAAGTCGGGCTTAGTGATCCGGTGGTACCGCATGGAAGGGCCATCGCTCAACGGATAAAAGCTACCCTGGGGATAACAGGCTTATCTCCCCCAAGAGTCCACATCGACGGGGAGGTTTGGCACCTCGATGTCGGCTCATCGCATCCTGGGGCTGAAGTAGGTCCCAAGGGTTGGGCTGTTCGCCCATTAAAGCGGTACGCGAGCTGGGTTCAGAACGTCGTGAGACAGTTCGGTCCCTATCTGTCGTGGGCGTAGGAAATTTGAGAGGAGCTGTCCTTAGTACGAGAGGACCGGGATGGACGTACCGCTGGTGTACCAGTTGTTCCGCCAGGAGCACCGCTGGGTAGCTATGTACGGAAGGGATAAGCGCTGAAAGCATCTAAGCGTGAAGCCCCCCTCAAGATGAGATTTCCCAGTATGTAAGACCCCTTGAAGACGACGAGGTAGATAGGTTGGGGGTGGAAGTGCAGTAATGCATGGAGCTGACCAATACTAATCGGTCGAGGGCTTATCCTAAGAATAGGACGCAATGGAGTTTCGGATTCAGTTTTCAGGGTGTAACACCTTGAAATTACGCTTGGTATTCTATTTCACTATGGTGATATATAGAGTAACGCGCGGAATTTTTGCTAAGTGAGTCCATTTATATGGAGAGATACCCAAGTGGCTATAAGGGGACCCTCTGCTAAGGGGTTAGACTGCGAAAGTGGTGCGAGGGTTCGAATCCCTCTCTCTCCGCCATTTAGGACAAGCTGGCGAAATATTATGTTATGGCGGTGTAGCTCAGCTGGCTAGAGCGTACGGTTCATACCCGTGAGGTCGGGGGTTCGATCCCCTCCGCCGCTACCATACATACCCAGGAGGCTTAGCTCAGCTGGGAGAGCATCTGCCTTACAAGCAGAGGGTCGGGGGTTCGATCCCCTCAGCCTCCACCATTGTGCCGGTGTAGCTCAACTGGTAGAGCAACTGACTTGTAATCAGTAGGTTGGGGGTTCAAGTCCTCTCGCCGGCACCATTTTTGAAAAATCCAGGGAACTGTGGTGTAGAGGCCTAACATGCCTGCCTGTCACGCAGGAGATCGCGGGTTCGAATCCCGTCAGTTCCGCCATTTTTCAATATGATAGTTTTACGTACTAAAGTGGGAAGGGGTATCCCTCCGCACTTTATTTTTTTGTTAGTGGATATGGCTCGGTAGCTCAGTCGGTAGAGCAGAGGACTGAAAATCCTCGTGTCGGCGGTTCGATTCCGTCCCGAGCCACCTTTATATGGAGGATTAGCGAAGTGGCCAAACGCATCAGACTGTAAATCTGCTCCCTTACGGGTTCGGTGGTTCGAATCCATCATCCTCCACCAGTTTTATGAGCCATTAGCTCAGTTGGTAGAGCACCTGACTTTTAATCAGGGTGTCGAAGGTTCGAGTCCTTCATGGCTCATCGAAAGTCATCAACTTATAGTTGATGACTTTTTTTGTATGCATTTTTGCATGGATTTAGGTTATGTTTCTTACTAGCTTTTTTATTTTAAGGTATCGGCAGGTTATAATAGGTTCATTATGTTCGCTTAGAGGTTATTCTAAAAAAAGTGAAGTGGTGATCGCGTGGCTTTGGATACAGGATGGATACAGCAACAGCTTCAGAATATTATTCAAGCACCTTTTACTATACTGCCTTGGTGTCCGGAAATGATTGCAGAAGGTCAGCCAGCAGAATCAGCTGTACCGGATAAGTCGTTTGTACGTGATAGCAAAATATATTTTCCGTTCCGTGCGGTAGCAGGAGAATTGGCTGCCTTTGCGGTAGAGGCAAAGCGTTTGACGGATCGTGAACGGAAGCTGATTGAGGCGCTACTCTGGAACATGGAGCAATTCTGGCAGGATGGGACGGGGACGCAACGGCCCGATAATCCGGTATATGCTGAGGAAGAACGAATGAGGCGTTTTGGACAGTGGCTCATACAGCAGGCTGGCAACCTACAGAATGAAGAAGAGGTTCCTGATGAGTTGGAGCTTCGGGATTCGCTGTCGGCGTATATGGTTCCCATTGTACTGACTGGTGAAGGAACACAGGGGGGCGCTATTGCTTACACTCAGCTACATCGATTGTTAGCCAGTTATTTTGGAGGGAATGTGCTGCTTACTCCACTGGATGAACAGTCTTGGCTGATTATGGCTAAAAAGGAACTACTGTTGGGAGCAGAAGACGATCGGGATAAGGATGTCGAAACCAGGGATGCGGATTTTACGGAATCGCTGGAGGAGGTTCTTACGGCTTTCAGCCTGGGTTTATACGAGCTTATCGCAAATGAGTGGGTAGGTGTATTTCATTTGGCGGTATCCAAGCCGTCTATACTATTGGAAAGTCTTTCCAAAGAGCTGAATTTGTTATGGGAGACGATCCATCTCGGCAAAATTTTTCATGTAACAGAGCACATCCACTTTTCATGGGAGTTGCATTTGGAGAGGTTATTAAACCGTATTCCGAAGGAGCAACGCGTGCAATTTTTGGAGCAGGTTGTGCGGTCGTCCGTCATATTGGAGGATGCTGAAACGATGGCTACATTGGATATCTTTTTTCAACTGGATTGTAATGTGAGTGAGACGGCTAAGCGCCTATATGTGCATCGAAATACGTTGATTTACCGTTTGGACAAGATCAAACAGGAGACCGGATTGGATGTGCGGACGTTTAATGATGCGGTTTTGGTCAAGCTTTTTCTACTATTGTACAAAGTGACAAAAAGGAAATAGCATTTTTGTGCAGTTTGCGAATAGCCACGCAGTGGGTACTAGGGTAAGATACAAGTAAGAAATGTATTCGATTTCAAAACTTGATCTTGGGGAGGCAAAAGCTATGGCTGGTGTACGCTTAGAGCATATTTTCAAAAAATACCCGGGTGCAGATAAAGCTACGGTTGTTGATGTCAATTTGGACATTCAAGATAAAGAATTCCTCGTATTGGTCGGTCCTTCCGGTTGTGGTAAATCTACTACGCTCCGTATGATCGCTGGTCTGGAAGAAATCTCGGACGGCAAATTGTACATTGGAGATCGTGTCGTGAATGACGTAGCTCCAAAGGATCGCGATATTGCGATGGTTTTCCAATCCTATGCCTTGTATCCGCATATGAACGTATACCAAAACATGGCTTTTGGTCTGAAGCTCCGCAAGGTGAAGAAAGACGAAATTGATAAGCGTGTACGTGAGGCGGCTAAAATCCTGGATATCGAGCATCTGCTGGATCGCAAGCCGAAAGCGCTGTCAGGTGGTCAACGTCAGCGTGTTGCCTTGGGACGTGCGATTGTACGTGACCCACAAGTGTTCTTGATGGATGAGCCATTGTCCAATCTGGATGCCAAACTGCGTGGTCAGATGCGTGCGGAAATCACGAAGCTGGCTAAACGTCTGGAAACGACTGTTATCTACGTAACGCATGACCAGGTCGAAGCGATGACGATGGGTGACCGGATTGTTGTTATGAAGGATGGCATTATTCAACAAGCTGCATCCCCGGATGAGTTGTACAACCGTCCAGTAAATCTGTTCGTAGCTGGTTTTATCGGCTCTCCTACGATGAACTTCATCACAGGCAAGCTGGCTGAGAAGGACGGCGCAATGTATTTCACTGCACCAGGTCTGGATCTGTTCGTGCCTGAAGGTAAGGGACAGATTTTGAAAGCCAAGGGTTATGTCGGTAAAGAAGTTATCCTGGGTATCCGTCCTGAGGATATTCATGAAGAACCTGTATTTTTGGAGGCTTCTCCGAATACGATTTTTATGTCCACTGTGGATGTTACCGAAAATCTCGGTCATGAAATGCTGTTGTACCTGAGTGGTGCCGGAAATGATACGATTATTGCCCGTGTAGACGGACGTTCCAATACTCGTGATGGTGTCAAAGCGAAGTTGGCTGTCGATATGAACAAGGTTCATTTTTTTGATAAGGAATCAGAATTGAGCGTTCTGGTTGGCGAATAAGATCAACCGATGAAAGAGAGCTGCAGTTTCCCGGCCGGGGAAAGGCGGCTCTTTTTGTATATCCCATACAGCTTCCAGCTTTGGCATTGCATTCAATGGAAAATTCCGATACGATGGGTACATTGGTATGGGTCTGGGTTCAGCATGAACACAGGTGACCCGAAATGATGCTGAAAAGGTAAGGCTTGAGCTGGCACAGGATGAGCTGGCGATGGGCTGAATGGTTGATAGGGTGACGCTACATAAATAAAATCACGTATAGAATCCGGTCATGCAGGATGAAGGGGAGAATACGATGGCTAAAAAGGTAAAGGTATCTGAGCTTGTACAGCAATTTCAAATGGAGGTTATTTCCGGTGAGAAAGGTCTGCGCAGGCTGATCACGGTGGATGATTTGAATCGTCCAGGGCTGGAGATGGCCGGGTATTTTGAATACCACACACAGGAGCGGGTGCAGCTTTTGGGAAGGTCTGAGCTGGCTTTTCTCGGTATGCTTCCTCCTGAGGAAAGAAAGGATCGGATGCAGCGTCTATGTACGGAGCTGACTCCGTGTATCATCATCACACGCGGTCTGGAAGTACCCGCAGAACTAGTGGAGGCAAGCGCTGAGCGGGATGTCCCTGTATTGCGAACTAATATGGCCACGACGATTTTATCAAGCCGCATTACGGGTTTTCTTGAAAGAAAGCTGGCTCCTACGGCCACTATTCATGGTGTATTGTGTGATGTGTACGGTGTAGGTATGCTTATTACGGGCAGTAGCGGCATTGGTAAAAGTGAAACAGCGCTGGAGCTGGTTAAACGCGGTCATCGTCTGGTAGCAGATGATGCAGTGGAAATCCGGCAAACGTCCGATTTTCAGTTGCATGGTACGGCGCCGGAACTGATTCGTCACCTGCTGGAAATTCGCGGCGTGGGCATCATTAATGTGATGACGCTGTTTGGCGCAGGTGCAGTTCGTAACAACAAGCGGATTACGCTGGTTGTCCGTCTGGAGGCATGGCAGCAGGACAAGCAGTATGACCGTCTTGGTTTGGATGAAGAAACGACACGTATTATTGACACGGATGTTCCGCTCGTTACGATTCCAGTTCGTCCAGGCCGAAATTTGGCCGTTATTATTGAGGTGGCGGCAATGAACTATCGTTTGAAGCAAATGGGCGTGAATGCAGCTCTGCAATTTACGAACAAGCTGACGGCTACAATTTCTGAAGATATGGAAGATATGGATTAAGGTTGAGTCGTTTGCAAGGAAGAACAAGGAGTGAGAGAAACATATGTCAACGGCAACATTACTGCTGAATCCGATTGCTTTTTCAATCGGGGCAATTAAGGTCCATTGGTACGGGCTTATTTTGGGGCTGGCGGCGCTTGTGGGTTTATATCTCGCCATTCGTGAAGGTAAAAGATTTGGCATTCCGCAGGAATTTTTTATGGATATGCTGCTGTTGGGTGTTCCCTCGGCTATTATTGGAGCGCGTATTTATTATGTAGCCTTCAAATGGGAAGATTATCGAGATAATCTATGGGATGTTTTCAAAATCTGGAATGGCGGTATTGCGATATACGGTGCATTGATCGGCGCGATTATATGTGCAGTCATCTATTTCCGCTATAAGGGTTATAATTTCTGGCGGATTGCCGATATTTGTGCGCCGGGTCTGCTGATCGGTCAAGCGATTGGACGCTGGGGTAACTTTGTCAATCAGGAAGCCTACGGTGGACCGACGGAAGAAGCGTTTTTGCGGAATCAACTGCATCTGCCGGATTTCATTGTAAATCAGATGAACGTTAACGGGGTGTTTCACCATCCCACATTCCTGTATGAATCCCTGTGGAGTATTGTAGGTGTGATTCTGCTGCTCGTTATTCGACGTATGAAATTTGTACGTGCAGGCGAAATGTTTGCGTTTTACTTCATTTGGTACTCGATTGGCCGTTTTTTCATCGAGCGTGTACGGACGGATAGTTTGGCTTTTCAGGGACCAGACTGGCTGGCTTCCTTTGTGAATGCTTTGTGGTCTCCTATGGTATGGCTGGGGTTTGAACCAGGGCATCTGGACCCGAGTTACGGTAATGTACGGATCTCGCAACTGCTCCCTATTTTCATTGTTGTAGCTGCTGTGATTTTCATCGTGGTTCGTCGTCGTAAGGGTGCATCTGTTCCGAAATATAGCGATCCGATTGTCTCCAGCAAGGTAGGAGTCGATCAGGTACCTGACGTCACGCCGGAACAGGCTTCCCGCCCGGGTCAAGATACGATTCCTCCCACAACGGCTGCGCCGGATAAGCTACACAAGGAAGACATGGACGGGGACAAGAAGGAGCATCTATGATAAATACGGTTTTATTCGACTTGGACGGTACGATTATGGATACGAATGAGCTGATTATCAACTCATTTCTGCACATTTTGAATCACCCGGGCGCTGACCCGCTGACACGGGAGCATATTATCCCTCATATGGGCGGAACGCTGGATGACCAGCTTCGTACGTTTTCGGGATTAAAGGATGTGTCTGAGCTAGTTAAAGGCTATCGTGCTTATAACTTGCTTCATCACGATCAAATGGTGAAGCCATTTCCGTATGTCATCGAGGTTATTCAGGAGTTGCGTGCGCGGGGAATCAAGCTGGGGATTGTGACGACTAAAATACGTCCTTCTACGATTCGTGTGCTTGATCTGTTCGATATGACCTCCTCTATGGATTATATCGTGACGGTAGACGACGTACAGCACCCGAAGCCGCACGCAGAACCTGTGCTTAAGGCGCTGGCTGGCTTGAACGCCAAAGCGGAGCATACGTTGATGGTTGGAGACAGTTCCTTTGATATTCTATCGGCTCAAGCCGCAGGTGTGAAATCGGCGGGTGTAGCCTGGTCGCTCAAGGGTGAGGAAACTCTACGGGGCTATGGACCGGATTACATTTTGCATGATATGCGGGATTTACTGAAGCTGGAGCTTCAAGGTGTCGATGTATCGTGAGGAAGGTTGACCGCTATCCCGTGGAAGGCCCCAATGCGCTGTGGCAGATTTACCGGACGGTAAGCCGCTGGAAAGGGATTAAAAACTTTGTTTTTATACAGATCGCCCGGTATTGTCCCGTGCTATCCTGGAAGAATGTCATTTACCGCAGAGTGCTCGGGATGAAGGTAGGGCAGCATGCGGCCTTCGGCCTGATGGTGATGGTAGATGTTTTTTTTCCGGAGCATATTACCATAGGGGACAATTCGGTGATTGGATATAACACGACTATACTGGCTCATGAATACCTCATACAGGAGTATCGTATCGGTAAAGTGGTAATCGGGGATCACGTGCTGATCGGCGCGAATACAACCATTTTGCCGGGTGTCACCATTGGTGACGGAGCTATAGTAGCGGCCGGAGCGGTCGTGCATAAAGACGTGCCTGCAGGAGCATTTGTAGGTGGCAATCCGTTGCGTGATTTAAAACGCACTGGTGTGGATGAGTAGTAAATAGCACAACAAGAAAGGCCCCTTATGTATTAAGGGGTCTTTCTTGAGCTGTTTTTCTGTATAATAAATGGGGTAATGCATGTTAGTTATGTTTAAAACTTGATAATAGACATATTTGCAAGGCGATATGGGAGCGTGTTGATTTGGCCAAAAAAGAACGTATACCAGAGCTTGATATTTACCGGGGAATATTGATCGCAGCCGTGATTACGATTCATGCGACTTCAATGGCATTGATTGATGCGCGTCACTCCCTGTTGTTTTATCCATTTTTATTTTTAAATGTGTTCAGTAGCTTTGCGGTGCCAGCATTCATTTTTGTGAGCGGGTTTGTTCTGTTTTACAATTATGTGGATAAGCCGCTTCGTGGCAAGAATATGCTGGTGTTTTTTCGGAAAAGGTTGATGTTTATTGTGTTGCCATATGTTTTATTCTCCCTTATCTACTATTTGACCTTGGTGGCACGTGGGCTGATGCCGCTCAGTGATCTTCCGCTTGTGCTGTTAACGGGAAAGGCGTACACGCATTTGTATTATGTCATCATCATAATCCAATTTTATTTGGTCTTTCCGCTGTTGCTGTGGGGAGTGCAGCGTTTACGCCATTGGATATCGAGTCCGCGGAGAGCAGCTTTAGTCATTTTGACAGTAGGGTTAGTCATTCAATGGGGGTTTGTACTGCTGAACAAATACGTTTGGCAAGAGGAAAGAGGAAGTCTTGCGATTACGTATATCAGTTATTTTGCCTTGGGTGCAGCTGTCGCGATTGGATATGAAGAGTTTAAAAAGTGGTTTTTTCCGGTGTCAGGTACGGCAGTTGGTCGCGGTCAGTTGATCAGTTGGTATGGTTTGTGGGCGGCTTGGCTGTTGCTGGGCATAGTCTATGTGCAGATATGGTTTGTAGCGTATCGGGAAGCGATCTATACAGATTCGTTGATCTATGAGTTGTTACGTAATGCACATGCTCTTGTATCTGCGCTGGTGCTGTTTCAGTTCTCGGCTTTCTTATACCGTCACGCTAACTATACGTTGCGAACTTGGGTCAGTTGGCTGGGTGCCTGTTCCTTCGGTATTTATTTGCTCCATCCGGCGCTCTTGCGCGTGTATCGTAAGCTGAATTTGCACGGAACACCGGTAGAATATATCTTTTCTGTTGCCGGAGGTTGGCTGTTAGCGCTGTTTGGCTCATGGCTGATTGTGACGCTGTGTTTCCGTTATGTACCTTATTCCTGGGTCGGCCTGGGCACAGTTCCAAAGTTTCCGTCCCGGAGAAAGGTGAACAGGTGAGTGGTTGAATATGTTGATATGACTGTTGGCTGAAAGGCTGACAGTCTTTTTTTAGGATTCATGAATTATGCAATGGATAAAATAAATAGAGGGAGATCGTTTCGCAATGCGGCTCTAAAAATGGGCTGCCCATTCGGTTGACGTTCGCAGGCAGAGCATGATAATATATCGAATATACTTTAGTTTATTAGCACTTTACCATGATAAAGATATTGTGAAATCATGAGGTGATAGAGATGACCAAGCCAAAAGGATTTGAAATCCCTGCAGGGGTTCGGGATTATCTTCCGCGTGCGGTGTCGAAGCTGCGGGCGATTGAATTGAATGTACTGGAATGCATGGAGCGTTGGGGCTACCGTCAGATTATGACGCCTACGATGGAATACTACGATACGGTGGGTGTGGCTAGTTCTACTTCGGATCGGAAGTTGTTCAAGCTGCTCAATAACCGGGGAACCACGCTGGTGCTGCGTTCTGATATGACTGCGCCGATTGCACGTGTGGTATCATCGCTGTTGAAGGAAGAAGAAGTGCCGCTCCGGCTCTCCTATCACGCAAATGTATTTCGGGCGATTGAGGAAGAGGCGGGAAGAGAAGCGGAATTCTTCCAGACGGGTGTGGAGCTGGTGGGCGATGACTCGCCCGAGGCTGACGCGGAGGTGGTGGCGCTGGCGATTGCATCATTGCAGGCGGCAGGGGTGTCCTCTTTTAAAATTGCCATGGGGCATGTGGGATTCCTGAACGGTCTGTTCGAGGAAATCATTCCGGGTCGTCAGGCTGAACAGCAAGCGCTAAAGGAGCTGTTATTGAACCGTGATGTGGTGGGCTACCGGACAGCGATTGAAGCTTTGGGTTTGCCTGCCGAACATCGGGATAAGCTGGAGGCTATTCTCCGGCTTCGCGGGGGCAAAGAAATTTGTGAGCAGGCTACCCGTCTTAGCATCGAGCAGCAGACGATTCAATCCATTGCGCATCTGTGCGAGGTTTGGGAAGTGCTGGAGAGTTACGGCGTGTCTGAGCATGTGCTAATTGACCTTACTATGATCGGAGACTTTTCATATTATACAGGAATGACTTTTGAGGGCTATGCGGCGGAAATCGGATTCCCCGTATGTAATGGAGGGCGCTATGACAATCTGCTACAGCAGTTTGGCCGTTCCGTTCCTGCCACAGGATTCGCGTTGAAGACGAACCGGATTGTCGATGGTGTGGACGGTATTCAGATCGAGGCGAAGCGCCCGGTCCTCATTCGTTATGATGCGCAGGGACGTAGAGAGGCGTTATCCGCCGCTGCACAGCTTCGTGAAGCAGGACGGACTGTGGTGACAGGGCTGAGTGGTGGGCCTGAGGATCGCCGCCGCGAGCAACAGGACTTGTACGCAGAGGTTTACAGCTACACAGTCGAAGAAAGACAACCGGTACAAGGGAGGGAATTGCCATGACGGAGACGTTGAAGGTAGCCATGCCGAAAGGACGGATTTATAAGCAGGCTTCTGAGCTGTTTCGTCGAGCGGGGGTTCCTATTCCAGTAGATGTGGATGATACGCGCAGGCTGGTTATTCCGCTGCCTGAACTGGGAATGGAGTTTATTATGGCGAAGCCGGTCGACGTTCCTACGTATGTGGAGTACGGAGCTGCGGATATCGGCATTGTAGGCAAGGATGTTTTGCTGGAAGAGAACAAGGATGTGTATGAGCTGCTTGATCTGGGAATTGCCCGTTGCCGAATGTCAGTCATTGCTTTGCCGGATTGGCAGCCGGGTATTCGTCAGCGGGTGGCTACGAAGTATCCGAATGTGGCTTCCCAGTATTTTCGGGAGCAAGGCCAGCAGGTGGAGGTTATCAAGCTGAATGGTTCTATCGAGCTGGCACCGCTAATCGGATTGGCAGACCGGATTGTCGATATGGTGGAAACAGGACAGACCTTGAGAGAGAACGGATTGGTCGAGCAGATCAGTATTTTGGATATTACGAGTCGGCTGATTGCCAATCGGGTCAGCTACCGGATGAAAAATGGTCCGATTCAGGCGTTGTGTGACCGACTGCATCAGGTAATTCCGACTACGGTGGCACCCAGGGACTAAGGTAAAGGCCAATGGTTAGGAGAACAATCTGCAATCTGCAAGCAAGGGGGAAGGGACAAATGAAGATCGTATCAGCCCGTGATTTCAATCTCCAGCGGGAGGTAGATTACGGTACACCTGAGCAAAATGAAGCCGTTCGTGCAATTATCCGTTCGGTACGGCAGGAGGGAGATGCGGCTGTCCTGCGGTATACGGAATCGTTCGATGGTGTATCGCTGACGGCGGAGCAGCTCCGTGTGACGGAGGAAGAATTGAAGGCGGCATATGACAAGGTTGAGCCTTCTTTTTTGCAGGCGATTCGGGAGGCGGCGGACAATATCCGTACTTTTCATACGAAGCAAAAACGTAATTCGTGGATGGATTTACAACCGGATGGCAGCTTGCTGGGTCAGATTATCCGACCGTTGAAGCGGGTAGGCGTGTATGTTCCGGGCGGTAAAGCAGCTTATCCGTCCTCGGTGCTGATGAATGTGATTCCGGCTCAGGTGGCTGGTGTACCGGAGATCGTCATGGTGACACCCCCGGCAACAGGCGGCAAGGCGGGAATTGATCCATATACAATGGTAGCTGCGGCAGAGGCGGGTGTGACAGAAATGTACCGGGTTGGCGGAGCCCAGGCGATTGCGTCTCTCGCTTACGGGACAGATCGTATTGAACCGGTCGATAAAATTTGCGGCCCCGGCAACATTTATGTAGCGCTGGCGAAGCGTGAGGTGTACGGTGCGGTGGATATCGACAGTATTGCAGGACCAAGTGAAATTGTCGTACTGGCTGACGATACGGCGAACGCCTCTTATGTAGCGGCTGACCTGCTCTCGCAGGCAGAACATGACGAAATGGCCTCGGCCATTCTGGTTACGCCCTCGCAACGCTTGGCAGAAGAAGTATCAGCCGAGGTACAGCGCCAGTTGGCGGAGCTGCCACGCAGAGATATTGCTGCTGCATCGGTTGATGCCTATGGAGCGATTATTGTCGTGGACACTTTGCATGAGGGGATCCAGATTGTGAACAAGCTTGCCCCGGAGCATTTGGAAATCATGACAGAGAATCCGATGGAGCATGTGGGTCTGATCGAAAATGCGGGAGCGATTTTCCTGGGAGCGTACAGCTCGGAGCCGATAGGCGATTATTTTGCCGGGCCTAATCACATTATTCCGACCAATGGAACTGCGCGGTTCTCTTCTCCGGTCGATATTGATGATTTTATCAAGAAGTCGAGTATGATCTATTACAGCAAGGAAGCGCTGCTGCGCAATGGAGAGACGATTATGCAGCTTGCCCGGCATGAAGGGCTGGAAGGCCACGCAAGGGCGATACAGGTTCGATTGGACAATGAGAAGAAGGCGGTGGATGGCGATGGGGAATGAAAATAACGGTGCAGGACGTACAGGTAGCGTCAGCCGGAAGACGAACGAAACGGATATTCAGCTATCTTTTGCGGTAGACGGCACAGGGCAAACCGAAATCGAAACAGATGTCCCTTTTCTGAATCATATGCTGGATTTGTTCACCAAGCACGGACAATTTGACCTGAACGTACAGGCCAGAGGGGATGTTGACATCGACGATCACCATACCGTAGAGGACATTGGTATCTGTCTGGGGCAAACCTTGCTGGAATCGTTAGGTGATAAAAAAGGAATCAAGCGCTATGCCAGCGTCTTTGTACCGATGGATGAGGCGCTCGCGCAGGTCGTCATTGATCTTAGTAACCGACCGCATTTTGAGTATCGTGCGGAGTATCCGTCACAGCAGGTAGGGAGCTTTTCGACGGAGCTGGTGCATGAATTTCTGTGGAAATTCGCGTTGGAGGCTCGTATGACGCTGCACGTCATTGTTCACTACGGGCAAAATACCCACCATATGATCGAGGCGGTGTTCAAGGCACTGGGACGTGCACTGGATGAAGCGACATCCATTGACCCGCGGGTGACGGGAGTGCCTTCGACGAAGGGAGTGCTGTAGTCCATGTCCATTGCTATTGTGGATTACGGCAGAGGCAATCTGCATAGTGTGAGCAAGGCGGTTGAGCGTCTTGGCTATGAGGCTGTAGTAACAGGAGATGCGAAAGTGATACGTTCCGCCAGCGGTGTGATTTTGCCGGGTGTGGGGGCGTTCGGAGACGCTATGGAGCATTTGCGTTCCAGTGGCTTGGATCGGGTCATTCAGGAGGTCGCGAGCGCTGGACAGCCGTTGCTCGGCGTTTGCCTGGGGATGCAGTTGTTGTTCACTCGTGGCGAAGAATATGGCAGCCATGAGGGGCTGAATATTTTGCCGGGAGAGGTCGTGCGCTTTGCTCCTGATCTGGGTGTGAAGGTGCCTCATATGGGCTGGAATCGTCTGCGCATGACGCAGCCGGAACATCCGTTGGTGCAAGGCTTGGAGGAAGGGCATGTGTATTTTGTGCATTCTTATCATGCCAAGCCGGAGGTAGAAAGCGATTTGTTGGCGGTGACCGATTACGGCGGGCCGGTGACAGCTATCGTGGGCAGAGGCCATGTATACGGTATGCAGTTCCATCCAGAGAAGAGTGGGGAAATGGGAATGCGACTGCTTCGTCAGTTTTTGGAATTGGCAGAGGCGGAAAAGCGAGCGTAATTACACATAGGTTTTTTTGAATAGCTCACAAGGGGGTCATACTTTGTTCACGATATATCCGGCGATTGATATTCGCGATGGCAAATGTGTACGGCTGGTGCAGGGTGATTATAACCAGGAGACGATATACAACGAAAATCCGGTAGAGGTGGCCCGCGAATGGGAACGCTTGGGCGGCTCCTACATTCATCTTGTCGATCTGGACGGTGCGAAAGCGGGTCAACCTGTGAATGATGAGCTGATTGGACGCATCGCGTCTGCGGTGCAGGTACCTGTACAGGTGGGCGGTGGCTTGCGTACACGCGAGCATGTGGAACGGCTGTTGTCACTGGGCGTGAGCAGGGTGATTTTGGGCACGGCGGCGATTGAGGACCGTGCTTTTACGGAAGCGGTGTTGGGTACCTATGGTGACCGGATCGCGATCGGTCTGGATGCGCGAAATGGCTATGTAGCGACACGAGGGTGGCTCGAAACCTCGGAGGTGCGGGCGGATGAACTCGCGGCTGAGCTGGCCTCCAAGGGCGCGGAAACGTTCATTTTTACGGACATTTCCCGCGATGGAATGATGCAGGGTCCGAATGTAGAGGCGATCGTGGCACTTGCGAAAAGCAGTGGACGCACCGTAATTGCTTCCGGTGGTGTCAGCAAGATGGACGATCTGATTACGTTAAGTGCCTATGCACAAAAAGGTGTAGGCGGCGCTATTGTGGGTAAGGCATTGTATACAGGTAGCATTGATTTACAGGTCGCCGTACAAGCTGTAGCAAAGGCATAGGGGGGGTAGGCATGCTGGCTAAACGTATTATTCCCTGCCTGGACGTAAAGGATGGCAGGGTAGTTAAGGGCGTCAATTTTGTGAATTTACGCGATGCAGGCGATCCGGTAGAACTGGCGGCGCTTTATGACCGGGAAGGCGCAGACGAAATCGTATTTCTGGATATTTCCGCTTCGGTTGAAGGTCGCGCCACTATGGAAGAGGTGGTTCGTCAGACAGCGGGGGAAATTGCCATTCCCTTCACCGTGGGCGGCGGGATATCCCATGTCGATGATATGAAGCGCATCCTGCGTGCAGGGGCGGATAAAATCGGCATTAATACGGCGGCCGTTCGTAACCCTCAGCTTATTGCGGAGGGTGCGCGCAGCTTTGGCTCACAATGCATCGTGGTTGCGATTGATGCCAAGTACAATGAGGCGTGGGGCGAGTGGGAAGTATATACGCACGGAGGCCGCACGCCATCCGGTATCCGTGCCTTGGCATGGGCCAAGGAGGCTGAACGGCTGGGGGCAGGCGAAATTCTGTTGACCAGCATGAATGCGGACGGAACCAAGGATGGTTTTGATCTGCCGCTGACCTCTGCGGTGTCGGATACCGTAGGTATTCCGGTCATTGCTTCCGGTGGAGCGGGGAAGCAGGAGCATTTTTATGACGTGTTTACGGCGGGTAAAGCGGATGCTGGCTTAGCGGCAACCATTTTTCACTATAAAGAAATAGGAATTCCCGAGCTGAAACGGGATTTGAAGCGCAGAGGAGTGGAGATACGATGAGCAACGAATTGAACCAGCAGCTATCTCTGGAACAGGTATTGGATAATATCCGCTGGAATGAAGCGGGACTTGTCTCAGCGATTGTGCAGGATGATGCCACGCTTCAAGTATTGACGCTGGCCTATATGAATCGAGAATCGCTGAAGCTTTCTCTGGAATCGGGAGAGACGTGGTTTTGGTCCCGTTCCAGACAGGAGCTGTGGCACAAGGGGGCAACCTCGGGGAATACGCAAAAAATCACCTCCATCCAGTTGGATTGTGACGGTGACGCTCTGCTCGTCCGTGTCATTCCGAATGGTCCTGCCTGCCATACCGGAGCAACGAGTTGCTTTTTCCGTGATATTTCCGCACCAGGAACGGCTGTGGCTCCTGCTTCGGAAAATGCCGGGGGCCAAGCGTCGGCGGCGACTCAAACGGGCACGACTCATGCTGCAACAGACCGCTTTGAGGTGCTTGCCCAGTTGGAAGCAATCATTAAGGAGCGGGAAGTGACACGTCCTGAAGGGGCCTATACGACCTACCTTTTTGACAAAGGCGTGGATAAGATTCTGAAAAAGGTTGGCGAAGAAGCATCCGAGACGATCATTGCCGCCAAGAATAAGGATAATGAGGAGCTTCGTCTGGAGGTCAGCGATCTGATTTATCACTTGCTGGTACTGTTACAGGAGCGCAAACTACCGCTGGATGATGTGCTGGCTGAGCTGAACCGCCGTCATGAGCGTCCCCGTCGTGATTAAAATGGGTGATGCAGCGCTGAAAGAGGGGAGAGCCGCATGAAAATTGACTATCATACGCATCATGCCCGCTGCGGACATGCGATAGGAAATCTGGAAGAGTATGTGCAGCAGGGTATTCGGCTGGGGCTGGATCAGCTTGGCTTGTCCGATCACATGCCGCTATTGCATGTTAACCCGGCCGACTATTACCCGGAGATGGCGATGCCTATGGAAGAGCTGCCCCGATATGTGGAAGAATGTCTGGAATTAAAGGAACGCTATAAGGGACAGATTGACATTCGTGTCGGCTTGGAAGGCGACTACATCGAGGGCTGGGAACGGGAAATCGAAGACATCATCACCGCATATCCGTGGGATTATGTGATTGGCTCCGTACATTTTCTTGGGGAGTGGGATGTAACGGATTTCCGACAGGTACACCATTGGGAAGGCAAAAATGTGCTGGAGGTGTACCGGACTTATTATGATGCGGTTTCCAAAGCGGCAGCTACCGGTTTGTATGACATCATGGGGCATCTGGATGTCATTAAGCGTTTCGGCCACTATCCGAAGCCGGAGGAAGCGGAGGAGCTGCGTGAACTGGAGCACTCTGTACTCTCGGCCGTTGCCCGCAGCGGGCGGGCGATGGAGCTGAATGCATCGGGGCTATCCAAGCCCTGTGCAGAGATGTTCCCGAGCCGCCGCATGCTGGAGGAGGCATTGTCGCTAGGCATTCCGCTGACGGTAGGCTCGGATGCTCATGATCCGGCGAAGCTGTCCGAGCATTTGGAGAAGGCGCGCGCGCTTCTGCATGAGGTCGGATATCGTGAGCTTGCCGTATTCCGGCAGCGTGAGCGCTCGTCCGTGCCGTTGATGCTTTGAGGTCTATGTTCTGCCTAATATATAGCTCAATAATCTGCCGAACGTTGCCTTTTTACACATGAAGGCGCGTGCGGCTATTTGGCTTATCCACTCATTTTCCAGCGGATGGGTCAGGACAGGGTTCCGTTTTTTTGGGATGAGGTATACCCTACTGTCAAGTCGTTTTATAGTTGTGGTATACTGAAGGGTATGAACATGCCAGTTACAGTTAAAGGAGGTGCCTTTGTTATTTATGAAAGGGAAACATCTGCGAGCTTCGGGACCTAGCCCTAAGATTATTGTTTTGCGTTTCGACGCATCTTTCTTTTTTGAGAAAGCTGTGCGCTCGCTTGATCGCAATCATTATGACAAGGCATTGAAATATTTTCGCAAAGCCGTTGAATATGAACCGGATAATCCGGTGAATCATTGTAATATGGCGGGTATATTATCAGAGATGGGGGATTATGCAGGTTCGAATGAGATCCTGTCCTCTGTTCTGAGCGACGTAGACCCGTCGATGACAGAGTGTTACTTCTATATGGCGAATAATTACGCCAATATGGAGCAGTTTGAAGAAGCGGAGAAAGCCTTGGTCACGTATTTGGAGGAGGACGAAGAAGGACAGTTTCTCGATGAAGCCGAGGAAATGATGGAGCTGCTCTATTATGAGCTGGACCGTCCAACCAAGCTGAACCGCATTAAGGCCCGGCAGGGAGTGGTCGAGCATGATCAGGCCCGTGTCTTGCTGGAGGAAGGGAAGTTTGCTCAGGCGGCCCAATTGCTTAAGCAAATTTCAGAGGAACAGCCGGACATGTTCGCTGCGCGGAACAATCTGGCGCTGGCGTATTACTACATGGGACTGTTTCAAAATGCGAAGACTACCATTCTTCGGGTGCTGGAGGATGAACCGGGTAATTTGCATGCGTTGTGCAACCTGGCGATCTTTTATCAGCATGAGGGCGGAGGTCCGGAATTGGATCGTCTGATTCAAACGTTGACGGTCACCATACCATTTCAGGAGGAGCAGGTATTCAAGCTGGCTACTACGATGGGGATTCTCGGACGCCATGAGGAGGCCTACAGACATTTTCGCAGGTTGCTTCAAGGTGACGGAGAGAATAATGATGACGCCTCCCTGTACCATTATACGGCGGTGGCTGCCAGCAATACGGGAAGATATGCGGAGGCCCGGCGGTTGTGGGGTCATTTGCAAAAGCAGGATGCTTCCTCGGAAGTTCCGCGGTTTTTCCTGTCCCGGCTG
Source organism: Paenibacillus sp. 1-8 (assembly GCF_056316205.1). NCBI lineage: Bacteria > Bacillati > Bacillota > Bacilli > Caryophanales > Paenibacillaceae > Paenibacillus > Paenibacillus sp. 1-8. The sequence goes on from NZ_CM149995.1 coordinate 211,222, forward strand.
GAGGAGCTCCAGCAGGAGGGTACACCGCTACAAGTGCTCAGCTACCATTACCACCTCCCCTTTGAGGAACAATTCCGCATGTGGGAGAAGTTCGGAGCTGACCAGGTGCCTGACAGCATGAAGCGGGACCCGTTAATCCGGTCTTCCTTCTTCTGGGCGTTACGCCACGGTGATCGAGCGACCCAGCTTCAAGTCATTCAGGCGCTAAGCCTGATCGGTGACGATGAGGTGCGACAGGCATTGGAGTCCTTCATAGAAGACCCGGATCAGGAAGGCGAGTTGAAACGGCGCGCCTTGCAAGTGCTGCAAGAGCTGACGGAGCCGCCAGTTAAGGGCATACAGGAGACAAATCAGGAAACGGAACGACTTCTGCGACCAGAGTCAGAGAAGGTTCACCACGTATCCGAAGATAAGGTGTCTGCCCATTCAACTGTCCACCCGGAATGGCAGGCAGTGCTGGATAAGGTACTTGCCGTTATGAGCAAGCCGTCTGATCCGGTCATGCAACGCGATTTGAGGTCACTTTGGCTGGAATATCTGGATCGGCTTGCCCCGGAAGTCCCGATTGTTCAGCATACTGAGGGATGGGCAGCGGCGCTGGAATACCTGACAGCCAAAATGCATCATCATTCGGTGACCTATCAGGAAGTAGCTGACCGTTATGGAATTTCCGTATCGACCGTAAGTCGCTATGCACGCCAGATTGACAGCGTGTGCGGTATCAAGCAGAAGATGAAACAGCCGATCTCCACGTTTAAAAAGCGGGTCTGAGACCTGCTCTAAACACCACTTAAGGGAGGCAACAAACGTATGTATAAATCCATAATTATTGGTACAGGTCCTGCAGGCTACACAGCCGCTATTTATTTGGCGCGCGCGAACATGAATCCACTGATCATTGAGGGAATGCAGCCCGGCGGGCAGCTTACCACAACGACCGAAATTGAAAATTTTCCGGGTTTTGAGCAAGGCATCCTCGGACCTGAGTTGATGGATAACATGCGCAAGCAGGCCGAACGCTTTGGCGCTGAATTTACTTCCGGCTGGGTAGAGGAAGTGGATTTCAGCAAGCGCCCTTTTAAAGTGAAGGTAGAGGGAAAAGGCATCATTGAGGCGGAGTCAGTGATTATTGCTACAGGCGCGTCCGCTAGGTATCTCGGTATTCCGGGTGAGCAGGACAATGTAGGACGCGGAGTCAGCACTTGTGCGACCTGCGACGGCTTCTTTTTCCGTGGGAAAAAGATCATTGTAGTAGGCGGAGGCGATTCGGCCATGGAGGAAGCGAGCTTCCTGACCCGGTTTGCCTCCAGTGTAACCTTGGTTCACCGTCGCGATGAGATGCGGGCATCTAAAATTATGCAGGATCGCGTACGGGAAAATGAAAAAGTGCATTGGGCGTTAAATCGGACTCCTTTGGAGGTCGTAACGGGAGAAACGGGATTAAAGGGCTTGAAGGTACACAATAATGAGACGAACCAGGATGAGCTGATCGAAGCAGATGGTGTGTTCGTGGCCATCGGACATACGCCTAATACGGGCTTCCTGAACGGTCAACTCAGTACAGACGATCATGGTTATATTCAAGTGAAGCCAGGAACGACAGAAACGAAGATTCCCGGGGTATTTGCCTGCGGGGATGTGCAGGATAGCCGTTACCGTCAAGCCATTACGGCTGCGGGAACGGGCTGTATGGCGGCTATGGACTGCGAGAAATATCTCGAAGGTAGCGCTGTTCATGACTGGAGCAAAACACTGGATCAATAAAGAAAGCTACAGGATACAACATGGCTAAGGTGAGGGCGATTGATAGGCCCTGTTAAGCCGTGCCTTGGATTCAGGAAGAGAAAGCCTGCTGCATCTGCACAGGCTTTCTCCTTTTTATGGATGATGAGACCTGAAGTTCCGCTAATCCTGCGCTTTCCAACAGGGAAGTGTCCTTGACCGTAACCGGGGCTTCAATTATAGTTGGAACGTAGGTAATTATTATGAAGTCAAGATTTTAATCATATATTTCATACACAGTTTTTAAGTAAACATAAAGGTGGCTTGGAACATGTCTGAAAGTATCTATGTGGGTGTCGATTTGGGCGGTACGGCAATTAAGGTGGGCATTTGTAATGAAGACGGACAGCTTTTGCACACATACGAAGGACCAACGGAAACAGCTAAGGGCGTAGACGTTGTGATCAGCAATATCGAAAAATATGTGCGGCACATTGTTGAGCAATCTCCCTATGAATGGGATCAACTGAAGGGTGTCGGAGCGGGCGTTGCCGGTTTTACGAATGTTCGCGAAGGTATTATAGTCCTCGCTCCCAATATTGGCTTTCGTGACGTACCGATCCGTGCACTGTTGGAGGAACGGATTGGCAAGCCTGTAAAAATAGACAATGATGCTAACGTCGCTGCACTTGGCGAGGCTTGGGCCGGGGCGGGCAAAGGCATAGAAAACTGCGTATGTTATACCCTGGGAACGGGTGTAGGCGGTGGTATTATTATTAATGGTAAAATATATCAAGGTTTCTCAGGCATGGCTGGAGAAATTGGTCATATGAGCGTCGTACCGGATCTGGAGGCCATTCAGTGCGGGTGCGGCAAAATGGGTTGTCTGGAAACCGTATCTTCTGCAACGGGCATTATCCGTATGGCAAATGACGCTGTGGAACGTGGAGATCGGACTTCCCTGGCGCTGGAAGCTCAAATCGCCGCCAAGGAAGTATTTGATGCGGCCAAGGCCGGGGATGAGGTCGCGCTGCGTATTGTGAAGCGGGCTGCCTTTTATCTGGGAAAATCTATGGCAGCGGTTGCCACCGTGTTAAACCCGGAGCTGTTTATTGTAGGCGGGGGTGTTTCCAAAGCGGGTGATTTCTTGTTCGAAGAGATGCGTCTGGTATTTGCCAAACTGGCACCTGAGCCGCTCCAGCAAGGGGTATCTATTGTTCCGGCATCGCTTGGCAATGACGCAGGTATCGTAGGAGCAGCCGGTTTGCTGCTGCGCTCCTGATCCATAGGGTACATGACATAGAGCGAAGAAGCAAAAGGAGAGGGAAGTCCATATGACAGACAACCTAAAAAACGCTGCGCCGTGGGCAACACTCATTATTATTACGGGAATGTCAGGCGCAGGGAAGACCATTGCAGTGCAAAGCCTGGAAGACTTGGGCTTCTTCTGCGTTGATAATTTACCGCCTGTGCTGATTCCCAAATTTGCTGAATTAATTGAACAGTCCAACGGTAAGATAGGCAAAGTGGCGCTGGTGATTGACTTGCGCGGGCGAGAATTTTTCACGGCCTTGTCGGAATCATTGAACTATATTAAGGATCATTTTACGATTCATTGTGAAATTTTGTTCCTGAATGCCAATGACGGTGTTCTCGTACAGCGATACAAGGAAAGCCGTCGTCGCCACCCGCTTGCTCCGGATGGTATGCCTCTGGACGGAATTCGACTAGAGCGCAAAATGTTGGAGGAGCTGAAAAGCTCGGCAACACAGGTTATTGATACAAGTGTGATGAAGCCTGCAACTTTAAAGGCGCGGATTATTTCCCGGTTTTCTCATCTGGGGAGCAGCATGCTTTCCGTAAACATTACCTCTTTCGGCTTCAAATATGGTATTCCCATTGATGCCGATCTTATATTCGATGTGCGTTTCCTGCCCAATCCTCACTATGTGGATCAATTGCGGCCACACACCGGACAGGACAGCGATGTGTATGATTATGTTATGAAATGGCCTGAGACTCAGGCATTTCTGACCAAACTGTTGGATATGTTACATTTTTTGATTCCGCAATACCGCAAGGAAGGCAAGAGTCAGGTCATTATCGGTATCGGCTGTACCGGCGGTAAGCATCGTTCTGTCGCGATATCTGAATATTTAGGAAAAATGCTGGGTGCCAGTGAAACAGAATCGGTTTCTGTTTCACATCGGGATGCTGATCGCGACCGGCATTAAAGAGGTGAAAACATGAAAGAGACCGGATCACAACGGGAGCGCCCTCGTATTGTTGTTATGGGCGGCGGAACCGGCTTGTCCGTCATGCTGCGGGGGTTGAAACAAAAGCCGCTGGATATTACGGCTATTGTTACAGTCGCTGACGATGGTGGAAGCTCCGGGATATTGCGCAGTGAGCTGCAAATGCCCCCTCCGGGGGATATTCGTAATGTGCTGACTGCACTGGCTGATGTAGAGCCGGTGATGTCCGATATGCTGAAATACCGTTTCGGCGCAGGATCAGGCTTGGCAGGCCATAGTCTGGGCAACCTGATTTTGGCGGCGATGACCGATATATCAGGAGATTTTGTGACGGCGGTGCGTGAGCTTAGCCGTGTATTTGCTGTACGGGGGCGTGTGCTGCCGGCGGCTGAAGAAGGTGTTGTACTGAGCGCCGAAATGGAGGATGGCACGGTGGTTACCGGTGAATCCAAAATCCCGGAAGCGGGCGGCAGAATCAAACGAGTTTTTCTTGAACCGACTCACGTGGAGCCGTTGCCTGAGGCTGTAGAGGCCATTAATGAGGCCGATGCGATCCTGATTGGTCCTGGCAGTCTGTACACCAGCATTTTGCCTAATCTGCTTGTACCGAAGCTTGCAGAGGCTGTAGTGAAATCAGACGCCATCAAAATATTCGTCTGCAACGTTATGACTCAGCCGGGCGAAACGGATGGATATACCGTGGGAGACCACTTACAGGCTATTTATGAGCATGTAGGGCATCATTTGTTTGATTATGTAATCGTCAATAATGGAGAAATTCCGCCCCAGGTACAGGAAATGTATGCCGAGCAGGGAGCCAAGCCGGTTCAAGTAGACATGGGAGAACTGACTGACCGGGGGTATAAAGTGGTGGCAGATACGCTTGTTCTGTTCCGCACCTATTTACGGCACGATGCCGACAAACTGAGCCAGCACATTTACCAATTGGTACAAAACTGGATATTAAGAAGGAGGTGAGTCCCTTGTCCTTTGCGGCACAAACAAAAAAAGAGCTTACGATGATCGAGAGCCAGCCCTGCTGTGAGAAAGCAGAACTATCTGCGCTCATACGCATGCTCGGATCCGTACAGCTGTCCAATAAAAGGGTGACATTGGATGTATCCACAGAAAATGCCGCGATTGCAAGGCGGATTTACTCCTTGATCAAAAAGCATTTTCAAGTTCATATCGAGCTGCTTGTACGGAAAAAAATGCGTCTGAAAAAAAATAACGTGTACATTGTCCGCATTCCAAGCGGTGTACAAGAGCTCTTGAAGGATCTTTACATCGTATCAGAAGGGTTCTTGTTCACGGACGGGATTAGTCGGGATATCATTCGGAAAAACTGTTGTAAGCGGGCTTATTTGCGTGGCGCTTTTATGGCAGGTGGCTCTGTGAACAATCCGGAGGGATCGTCTTACCATCTGGAGATTTCCTCGATGTATGAGGAGCATTGCCAGGCGCTGGTCGATCTGGCGAATGAGTTTCATCTGAATGCCCGCTGCATTGAGCGAAAAAAAGGCTTTATTCTCTATATCAAGGAAGGCGAAAAGATCATTGAGCTACTCAGCATCATTGGCGCGCATCAGGCTTTGTTCAAATTTGAGGATGTCCGCATCATGCGCGATATGCGCAATTCCGTAAACCGGATTGTTAATTGTGAAACGGCTAATCTAAACAAGACGATTGGAGCTGCTGTCCGGCAAATTGAGAATATCAAGCTGCTGGAGAGGGAAGTCGGGCTGGATACGCTGCCAGATAAGCTGCGAGAGGTGGCGGAAATTCGTCTCGCCCATCCTGACTTGAATTTGAAAGAAGTCGGGGAGATGCTCAAAGGGGTCGTGAGTAAATCGGGGGTAAATCATCGACTTCGTAAAATTGATGAGATGGCTGACAAAATCAGGGGAGAAAACGGCCTGATTCCGTAAAAAGAGTGTCCGTGGGGCTTTCAGCCCCGTTTTTTTTAGTTTTTTTTCTAGTGTCTGTCCCGGGTTAATGTTATAATGTGATAAATAAAATGGAGTAAGTAGTGTCCAGATTTATTTGATGAGGGGGTAAGCTAACATGTCAAAACATCCGGTAGTGGTACGCTTGAAAACAGGACTGCACGCCAGACCTGCTGCGTTGTTCGTACAGGAAGCGAATAAATATTCATCTGAGATTTTTGTGGAAAAAGAAGACAAAAAGGTTAATGCCAAGAGTATCATGGGTATTATGAGCCTTGCCATCAGTACAGGTACTGAAATTAACATTAGTGCTGAAGGCGCGGACGCCGAGCAGGCTGTAAACGCTTTAGTAAGTCTGGTTAGTAAGGTAGAGCTGGAAAATCAATAAACAAACATCTGCTTTGTGATATGGTAAATGCTCTTAGTGAAAGCCCCTTTGGGGCTTTTTTTGTATCCGGAAAAACAGAGTGGTCAATCCCCTGCTGGGCTGCTCTAATGGGGTCTTTTTGAATACCACCGCTGTGTTTGGCCCAAGCTACAAGTAATTTACATCCTGTGGTGGTACTCTGTTCGGAAATATGGTGCCTAACTGCAACCTTTTCCCTTTGTTTCCGTCTGGAAGGTACACACATCATCAAGAAAAGAGGGCGAATATGATGAAACATTGGACGAAAGCTGCAAATACAGCAATTCTGGCAGGAGCATTATTGGCAGGAGTAGTAGCGGGAGGATTATGGACAGGAGCAGATCGCGCCTATGCCGCGTCAGCATCTACGACGGTAAGCAGTGTAATTAATGTGAGTGGTAGCGGGGAGGTATTGGTTAAACCCGATATTGCCTATTTATCCATCGGCGTACAATCTGAAGGAAATACAGCAGCCGCTGCCCAAAAAGCCAACGCCGCTAAAATAAGTAAGGTCACACAACTGCTGAAAGAAAAGTGGAGCATCCGTGCGGACGACATTCAGACGAGCCAGTTCTACGTGCAGCCTAACTATACCTACGACGAAAAAGCTGGACAGAAGCTTAAAGGCTATATTGCCAACCATACACTTTCCGTTAAATACCGTGATTTGGATAAAATCGGTCAATTGCTGGATGGGGCCACACAGTCTGGAGCGAACAACGTAGATAACGTGCGTTTTTCAGTAGAAAACTCTTCAGCTTATGAAGAAGAAGCCATTGCCAAGGCGTTGGGAAATGCTCAATCCAAAGCAAATGCTGTAGCCAAGGCAACTAAACGTGGGCTTGGAACTCTCTTGAACGTAACGGTAGATGGGGGAGATGCCCAAATCTTCACACAACGAGAGGCTGCTATGAGTAAAGCACTCTTGGATACAAGCGGTGGAACAGAGATACAATCGGGTCAAGTGACTGTGAAGGTCCAAGTATCGGCACAATACGAATTGAACTAACGTACAGATTATAACGAAGCTACAAGTGCCCTGCTTTATTTGCAGGATGACTTGCTGGCTTTTTTATATGTCGAAACTATTTTGTAATGAGTCTGTAATAGCTGGGCCCCCTAGATGTACAGATTGAAATCGGAGAGTGTACAGATTGTAAACAACGAACATTGGGGTATAGATATAATAAGTAAAGTAATCAATACACAGTACACATCTACAACAGGAGGGATACTTCATATGAACAAGTACACGAAAAAATGGGGCACCGCACTGCTGACAGCGGGAATTTTAGTAGGAGTCGCAGTTGTTCCCGTTTCCTATATCGAAGCAGCTTCATCCAAACAACAGGCTACAGCACAGCAACCAGGTATTTCTATCAAATGGAATGGTAAAACGTTGGCCACCAAAGGGATTCAGGTGAACGGAAGCACATTGATTCCCGTAGCAGTATTGCGCGACAGCCTGGGAATTCCAGTGAGTTATGATGCCAAAACAGCGACTTATACCGTAGGTAGTGGGTACAACAAGCTTTTCATCATGTCCTCTTCCTCGTATACCTATGTCAATGTTAACAGAATCAGCACGCGTAGCATGACCGCCAAACAGATCGCCGGGAAGCTGTACATTCCTATGAGTCTGCTGAAAGACTATCTGGGTATCGATGCTCAGTGGAATGCAGCTCAGAAAACAGTAACATTGAGTAAAAGCCAGCTAAATCCGATCACGATTACGTCCCAATCTCTTCCGGCTTCGAGTGATGCAAAGGTGTCCTACAAGGTTAAGTACCCGCAAATCAGCGGTGGCCAGCTAAACCCTGAAGCTCAGCAGGCCATTAACAGTGTACTCAAAAAGCAAGCGGAGGGAGTACTGGCAGCAGGCAAAAAGCAAGTAGCAGAGGGTGAACCTACAGTAGAAAGACCGTATACTTTCAGTAATGATTTTGTTATTGCCCATAACCAACAAGGGATTTTGAGCATCATTATGGAGGATTACTCCGATACGGCTGGTGCTCATGGTATGACGGCCCGTAAAGGATATACGTTCTCACTCGCTGATGGGAAATTGCTGCAATTGTCTGACGTGCTGAAGGCCAATCCTAATTACAAACAGTTTCTTAATAGCGACCTGAAGAAAAAAATTAATGGTCCAATGGTGAATGAAGGCGGCTTTGGTGGCTTCAAGGATATTGCGGCTAATCCTAATTTTTATGTAACGAATAGCGGTGTGACGATTGTGTTTGACTTGTATGAGTATGGGCCTTATGCGTATGGTATTCCTGAGTTCACTTATTCGTTTGCTCAATTGTTGCCTCAAGGCAGTAAGCCTTTTGCTGGACAGAATGAATAGTACAAATGAATCATTTGTACTATTTATACCCAAAAGAACAGTAAGACGCAAAAAAGCTGCCTACCGGATACAATCATCCGGGGCAGCTTTTTTGGTTTACCAGCTACTCAAAGGCGATAATTCGTTCTCTTATACACCTTCTGGAGAGGAGCTAGTTAGCACTTTATCAATAATACCGTATTCCTTGGCATCATCTGCGGACATGAAATAGTCACGGTCTGTGTCTTTTTCAATGCGCTCCAGTGGTTGGCCTGTGCGATCTGCGAGAATGCGGTTCAATTTGTCGCGCATTTTCAGAATGCGGCGGGCGCGGATTTCAATATCCGTTGCTTGACCTTGTGCGCCACCCAGCGGTTGGTGAATCATAATCTCGCTGTTTGGCAAGGCAAAACGTTTGCCCTTGGCACCTGCGTTCAGCAAGAACGCACCCATGGAAGCCGCCATACCTACACAAATCGTAGACACGTCAGGTTTAATATATTGCATCGTATCGAAAATGGCCATACCAGCTGTGATCGAACCGCCAGGGCTGTTAACATACAAGTGAATGTCTTTTTCAGGATCTTCGGCAGCCAAAAACAGCATTTGCGCAATAATAGAGTTGGCTACAACGTCATTGACGTCCGAGCCCAACAAAATAATGCGATCCTTCAACAGTCTGGAATAAATGTCATAGGCGCGTTCGCCGCGGTTACTTTGTTCTACTACCATAGGAACATAGCTCACGTCAAAAAACCTCCCTTTAATATCGTTAATGGATTTGGTGGACATGCCGATTACACGTCCCTATTTATAAACTGTTACCGTATTAACCACATGATAAACAATTTCAAACAAAAAGTCAAAGAAAGTCAAACTAATGGTTAAAAAAAAAGAGCCCTCTGCGCTCTAGTTGGTTAAAATAGTATATGGAAGCATTTAAACATTCATAAAAAATGGCGCGCCCGCGAGGAATCGAACCTCGATCTCAGGCTCCGGAGGCCTACGTCATATCCGTTGGACCACGGGCGCACAGCTAATTGGAAACAAAGATGATTATATGATATACGGCATTGAATTGCAAGCTTTTATTACGTGCGCATATTCACATAAAAAGTTGAGAAATATAGGTTCAGATAGACTTGCATGTAGAGCAAATATTGGTTAAGATATACGTGGGACTTAAAAAGTTAACCCGGGACGTTTTAAGACCAGTTAGTGATATAGCATTAGAGACAGAACTTAGAAGTGTGCGGGAGTGGAAAGCATGCGAAAGATATTAGAAATACAGAAGCAGCTTCTGCCCGACCTCATGGATGTTTTGAAAAAAAGGTACACGATCCTGCATCAGATTATGCTGTCCGATGTCATTGGACGCAGAACGCTGGCAGCTTCACTGAACATGACCGAGCGCGTGTTGCGCGCCGAAACTGATCTTCTTAAAGCCCAAGGGCTGATTGAGATTGAGAGTGTGGGCATGAAGGTGAGCAAAGCAGGACTGGATCTGCTGGAACAGCTGGAGCCGATTGCGAACAACTTGTTCGGCCTGTCCCAATTGGAGGATCAGATTCGTCAAGCCTATGGTTTGAGGAAGGTGGTTGTCGTTCCAGGGGATTCGGATGCTTCTCCTTTAACGAAGCAGGAGCTGGGCCGTGCTGGTGCAAAAGCGCTGCTGAGCGTTATGGACGACGAGGATGTAGTCGCCGTAACAGGTGGCACGACGATTGCGGACGTGGCGGACCAACTGACACTACCTGCTAATGGCCCACTTAAGGGCGGATGGTTCGTACCGGCACGCGGGGGTTTGGGAGAAAGCATGGAAATGCAGGCCAACACAATTGCTTCCACAATGGCTCGCAAGGTCGGCTCACAATACCGTCTGCTCCATGTACCAGATTTGCTCAGCAATCATGCTTACAACTCCCTGCTTGAAGATGCGAATATTCAGGATATTTTGAGCCTGATTCGAGAGAGTCGGATCATCATTCACGGGATAGGCAACGCCATAGCGATGGCACGCAGACGCAAGCTTGACCCCGAAACCTTTGCCCAGATCAGCAGTGAGGGCGCGGTTGCCGAATCGTTTGGCTATTATTTTAACGAAGACGGTGTCGTTATTCACAAAATGCTGACGCTTGGACTTCGCTTGGAGGATATCAGGCGTACCGAGACGGTTCTAGGCGTGGCTGGAGGTAAGAGCAAGGCGGCCGCTATTCATGCAGTGCTGCGTTTCGGGCAGGAAGATATTCTTGTCACCGACGAAGGCGCTGCTGCTGAAATTGTAAGCCATTATTTGAATGGTTAATACGGATTTATGAATTGTGTTGTCTTGACGGGCTTTCGGGTCTGTCTTGAATATATAAACTAAACTAAACGAACTTTGGGAGGAACTCACTCATGACAGTTAAAGTTGGTATTAACGGTTTCGGACGTATTGGACGCCTTGCTTTCCGCCGGATTCAAAACGTGGAAGGTATTGAAGTAGTAGCAATTAATGACTTGACAGATTCCAAAATGTTGGCACATCTGTTGAAATATGATACAACACAAGGTACTTTCCAAGGAGAAGTAGAAGTACACGATGGCTTCTTCAAAGTTAACGGTAAAGAAGTTAAGGTTTTGGCTAACCGCAACCCTGAAGAACTGCCTTGGGGAGACCTGGGCGTAGATATCGTTCTGGAATGCACAGGTTTCTTCACAACTAAAGAAGCTGCTGAGAAACATTTGAAAGGCGGCGCTAAAAAAGTTGTTATCTCCGCTCCAGCTACTGGCGACATGAAAACTGTCGTTTACAACGTAAACCATGAAATTCTGGACGGTACTGAAACTGTAATCTCCGGTGCTTCTTGCACAACGAACTGCCTGGCTCCTATGGCTAAAACACTGCAAGACAAATTTGGTATCGTTGAAGGCCTGATGACTACAATTCATGCTTACACTGGCGACCAAAACACTTTGGATGCTCCACATGCTAAAGGTGACTTCCGTCGTGCTCGCGCAGCAGCTGAAAACATCATTCCTAACACAACTGGTGCTGCTAAAGCCATCGGTCTGGTAATTCCTGAACTGAAGGGTAAACTGGATGGCGCGGCTCAACGTGTACCAGTACCAACTGGTTCCCTGACTGAGCTGGTAACTGTTCTGGAGAAAAACGTAACTGTTGAAGAAATTAACGCTGCGATGAAAGAAGCTTCCGATGCTGAATCTTACGGCTACACTGAAGATGAGATCGTTTCTTCCGACATCAAAGGTATCACTTTCGGTTCTTTGTTTGACGCAACTCAAACTAAAGTCCTGACTGTTGGCGACAAACAACTGGTGAAAACTGTAGCTTGGTACGACAACGAAATGTCCTACACAGCACAATTGATTCGTACGTTGGAATACTTCGCTAAATTGGCTAAGTAAGAACAGTCTCATCGCGCAACATCATAGAGCGGAAACAGCAGTTATTGTTTCCGCTCTTTATATATCAAAATGTGCCTTAAATTCCTGTTTCGTAAAATTAAAAGGGTGCGGAGGAATACGGAGATGAACAAAAAGAGCGTACGTGATATAGAACTGAATGGAAAACGGGTGTTTGTTCGTGTAGATTTTAACGTTCCGGTTGAGGACGGTAAAATTACGGATGACAAGCGTATTCGTGAAACCTTGCCAACGATTAACTACCTGATTGAAAAAGGTGCAAAAGTTATTTTGGCGAGTCACTTTGGACGTCCAAAAGGTCAGGTCGTTGAATCCATGCGTCTGACTCCTGCTGGCGTGCGTTTGTCTGAACTGCTCAAAAAGCCTGTTGTTAAAGTGGACGAAGCAGTTGGTGAGGCTGTTAAAGCGAAAGTGGCTGATCTGCAAAACGGCGACGTGCTGTTGCTTGAAAATGTACGCTTCTATCCAGGAGAAGAGAAAAATGATCCTGAACTGGCAAAGCAATTTGCTGAACTGGCTGACATTTTCGTGAATGACGCATTTGGTGCAGCGCACCGTGCTCATGCTTCCACAGAAGGTATCGCGCATCTTCTTCCAGCTGTTTCCGGCTTACTGATGGAGAAAGAATTGTCTGTAATCGGTAAAGCTCTTTCAAACCCAGATCGTCCTTTTACAGCCATTATCGGCGGTTCCAAAGTAAAAGACAAAATCGACGTGATTGACAATCTGCTGAACATTGCAGATAACGTAATCATTGGCGGCGGTTTGGCTTATACATTTTTTAAAGCTCAAGGTCATGAAGTGGGTCAATCCCTACTGGATGAATCCAAACTGGACGTAGCTCTTGGATTTATCGAAAAGGCGAAGAAGCTCGGCAAAAAATTCTATCTTCCGGTAGATATCGTTATTTCTGACGATTTCAGCGCTACAGCGAACACGAACATTGTGGACATCGACGGTATTCCTGCAGATTGGGAAGGCGTGGATATCGGACCGAAAACACGTAAAATCTATGCAGATGTTATCAAAAACTCCAAATTGGTTGTTTGGAATGGACCAATGGGTGTATTTGAAATGGAGCCTTTCGCTGGCGGTACGCGTGAAGTAGCGGAAGCTTGCGCAACAACAGAAGCATACACCATCATTGGTGGCGGTGATTCTGCGGCAGCGGCTGAGAAGTTCCATCTGGCTGACAAAATGGATCATATCTCTACTGGCGGCGGCGCGTCCCTTGAATTTATGGAAGGCAAAGCACTTCCGGGTGTTGTTGCACTCAACGATAAGTAATCAAACCTGCGCGTAATAAACGCTTTAGGGCACCTAATAGTTAGGAGTTGAAACCATTGAGAACACCGATTATCGCGGGTAACTGGAAGATGTTTAAAACCGTACCAGAAGCTAAAACTTTCATCGAAGAGATCAAAGGCAAAGCAGAGGTTGCAGGAGTGGAAAGCGTGATTTGCGCACCATTTACGAATCTTCCTGCTCTGGTTGAAGCAGTAAAAGGTACATCTATCAAAATTGGCGCACAAAACCTGCACTTTGCAGAAGACGGCGCATTTACAGGTGAAATCAGCGGCGGGATGCTGAAAGATCTGGGCGTAGACTACGTTGTGATCGGACACTCCGAGCGTCGTGAATATTTTAACGAAACCGACGAAACGGTGAACAAAAAGGTTCATGCGGCATTCCGCCACGGCCTGACTCCAATCGTATGTGTAGGCGAAAAGCTGGAAGACCGCGAAGCGGGTCAAACCAAAGAGGTTGTAAAAGTGCAAACTGTAGCAGCTTTTGCTGGTTTGGCTAAGGATCAGGCTGCACAAGTGGTTGTTGCTTATGAGCCAATTTGGGCCATCGGAACAGGTAAATCCTCCACTTCGCAGGATGCGAATGAAGTCATTTCCTATATCCGCAGTCTGATTAAAGAGCTGTACGATGAAAATACAGCCAATGCTGTACGGATTCAGTATGGTGGCAGCGTGAAACCTGAAAATGTGGCTGAATATCTGGGCCAAAGCGACATCGACGGCGCACTTGTAGGTGGCGCTAGTCTTCAACCAGCGTCTTACATCGCGCTTGTTGAGGGGGCGAAGTAAGATGACAGTACCAAAACCGGTAGCTTTAATTATTATGGACGGGTTCGGGCTGCGCGACACCGTGGAAGGCAATGCGGTTGCACAGGCCAACAAACCGAATTACGATCGGTATTTAAAACAGTATCCTCATACAACGCTGACGGCTTCTGGCGAAGCGGTGGGTCTGCCGGAAGGACAAATGGGTAACTCCGAAGTAGGTCACTTGAATATCGGCGCAGGTCGAATTGTATATCAAGACTTGACTCGTATTTCGAAGTCCATCCGTGAGGGTGAGTTCTACGACAATGAAACATTGGTTAAAGCAGTCCAACATGCCAAGAAGAACAACACGAAACTTCACCTGTACGGACTTCTGTCCGACGGCGGCGTGCATAGCCATATCAGTCATCTGTTCGCTATGCTGGACTTGGCGAAAAAAGAAGGCTTAACAGAAGTGTATATTCATGCTTTCATGGATGGACGCGATGTTATGCCTGACAGCGGCGTGGACTTCATGCAGCAGCTGATCGCCAAAATTCAGGAAGTGGGTATTGGTAAAATCGCGACTGTACAAGGACGCTATTATGCCATGGACCGCGACAAACGTTGGGAGCGTGTAGAGAAATCTTACCGTGCAATCGTGTACGGCGAAGGTCCTCAATATACAGATCCAATGGAAGCATTGAAAGAATCGTATGAAAAATCGGTGTTCGACGAATTTGTGGAGCCAACGGTTATTGTGAAGGCCGACGGTAGCCCTGTGGGGCTGGTCGAAAGCAATGATTCTGTTATCTTCCTGAACTTCCGTCCTGACCGTGCGATCCAATTGTCTCAGGTATTCACGAACGCGGATTTCCGTGGCTTTGATCGTGGACCGAAATTGCCTAAAGATTTGCACTTTGTTTGCCTGACATTGTTCAGTGAAACGGTTGAAGGCTTTGTAGCCTACGAACCGAAAAACCTGGATAACACATTCGGTGAAGTATTGGTGCAGAACAATAAAAAGCAATTGCGTATTGCCGAGACCGAAAAATATCCGCACGTTACCTTCTTTTTCAGTGGCGGTCGTGATGTAGAACTGCCTGGCGAAACTCGTGTTTTGATTAACTCGCCTAAAGTGGCTACATATGACTTGCAGCCTGAAATGAGCGCGTACGAGGTTGCGGATGCTGCTGTTAAGGAGATCGAAGCCGACAAGCATGATGCGATCATCCTGAACTTTGCCAATCCGGATATGGTTGGGCACTCCGGCATGCTGGAGCCAACGATCAAGGCGGTAGAGACGACGGATGAATGTGTTGGACGTGTTGTAGATGCGGTTAAAGCCAAAGGCGGCGTTGTTATCATCATTGCCGACCATGGTAACGCGGATATGGAAATTGACGAGCAGGGACGTCCGTTCACAGCTCACACGACCAATCCGGTTCCGTTCATTCTGACTGACGAAAATATCGTTTTGCGTGAGCATGGAATACTGGCTGACGTAGCTCCGACGCTTCTGGATTTAATGCAGCTTCCGCAGCCTGCGGAAATGACAGGAAAATCTATGATTGCATCCCGCAAGTAAGCTTGATTTAATAAGTATAGGCTTGACCAATAAATCATGATCGACAAAGGAGATTAAGTACAAATGACTATTATTTCTGACGTGTACGCTCGCGAAGTCCTCGACTCCCGTGGTAACCCTACGGTTGAAGTTGAAGTATATCTGGAATCCGGTGCTATCGGTAGTGCCATCGTTCCTTCCGGTGCCTCTACAGGCGCTCACGAAGCTGTAGAGCTTCGTGATAACGACAAATCCCGCTACCTGGGTAAAGGCGTTCTGCAAGCTGTTAAAAACGTGAACGAAATCATCGCTCCTGAAGTTATCGGCTTGGATGCTGTAAACCAAGTGGAAATCGACACATTGATGATCAAATTGGATGGTACACATAATAAAGGTAAATTGGGTGCAAACGCAATTCTGGCTGTATCCATGGCTGTAGCTCGCGCTGCTGCTGAAGCTTTGGGTCTGCCACTGTACACTTACCTGGGCGGATTCAATGCTAAACAATTGCCAGTACCAATGATGAACATCGTTAACGGTGGCGCTCATGCCGACAACAACGTTGACGTTCAAGAATTCATGGTTCTGCCTGTAGGCGCGCCTACTTTCAAAGAAGCTCTGCGTGTTGGTGCGGAAATCTTCCACAACCTGAAATCCGTACTGAATTCCAAAGGTTTGAACACAGCTGTTGGTGATGAAGGCGGTTTTGCTCCTAACTTCAAATCCAATGAAGAAGCTTTGTCCACTATTATCGAAGCAATCGAAAAAGCCGGTTACAAACCAGGCGTTGACGTATTCCTCGGTATGGATGTTGCTTCCACTGAGTTCTACAAAGATGGAAAATACACACTGGAAGGCGAAGGCAAATCCTTCACTTCTGCTGAGTTCGTTGACCTGCTTGCTTCTTGGGTTGACAAATACCCAATCATCACCATCGAAGATGGTTGCTCCGAAGATGACTGGGAAGGTTGGAAATTGCTCACTGAAAAATTAGGCAACAAAATCCAATTGGTTGGTGACGACCTGTTCGTAACTAACACAGAGCGTCTGGGTAAAGGTATCGAAGAAAACATCGGTAACTCCATCCTGATCAAAGTAAACCAAATCGGTACGCTGACTGAAACATTTGATGCTATCGAGTTGGCTAAACGTGCAGGATACACAGCTGTAATCTCTCACCGTTCCGGTGAATCCGAAGACAGCACAATTGCTGATATCGCTGTTGCAACAAATGCAGGCCAAATTAAAACAGGTGCGCCTTCCCGTACTGACCGTATCGCGAAGTACAACCAATTGCTCCGCATTGAGGATCAACTGGGTGAACTGGCTCAATACCACGGCCTGAAATCTTTCTACAACCTGAAAAAATAATATTGCGCAAAGATGCTGACTGTGGTCAGGCTGCTGTGATTCAAGAACACGGAGTCTGAGCGCTCGAAGCCATTTACGTAATTACAAAACTGACCTGTTCGCTAACGTGAGCAGGTCTGTTTTTTTGTTTTTTCTTATGTGATGTCGGTTATACTCTTTTGCAAGGCTTAAATGAAGTGGCTCGGTAGAGCTGGTTGTTATCTACTGGAAACTGTGGTAGAATAAAAATAGTGTTTTGCGTTAATTTCCGGCTATTCATAACATGCTATGATCATGTTTTTATAAAAAAGGCTGTGTTGTTTTGCAAAACAGATGTATTAGCTCAGGAGGTGGGATTTTTCATGGAAATCTTTTTGAAAGTGCTGCTCGTTGTATTCTCGATTGCTGTTATTGCGGTTGTTTTACTGCAAAAGGGGAAAAGTGCAGGTTTGTCCGGTGCCATCTCTGGCGGTGCTGAGCATCTGTTCGGCAAGACAAAAGCTCGCGGTATGGATTTGATTTTGCAGCGCGTGACTGCTGTTTTGGGTGCGTGCTTTATGATCGTTTCCGTTTTAGTTGCATTTTTTGCAAAATAAGCTAAATATAACCTTAAGCCTTCGTTTCACGGGAAACGGGGGCTTTTTTGGATTTTGGACAGGCAGGGATGCCGTCGATTAAATTCGTGTATACTAGGGTATGAGTATATGAAGAGCCTTGTATCAGGAACAAGGACCATGCGGATTATTACTGAAAATTAAAGGTCACCCGAGGTGGACGATATTATGATAACAGAGCAACAATTACTTGATTTTATGCGCGAGACCGCATACAAACCTATGACTTACCAGGAGCTTGAGCAGCATTTTGAAATTAAGGACGCGGCGGATTTCCGCGAATTCCTTAAGCTTTTGAACGCGCTGGAGGAAGATGGAAAAATTCTGCTGACCCGGACGAACCGCTATGGTGTGCCGGAACGGATGGATTTGCAGCGCGGACGTTTGCAGGCTCATGCCAAGGGATTTGCTTTTCTGATCCCAGAAGACCGGGAGCACCCGGATGTGTACATTCATGCTAATGACTTAAAGAGTGCAATGAATGGAGACACCGTACTGGTAAGAGTGACGTCGAAGGGACCTTCGGGTGGCCGTTTGGAAGGCGAAGTCGTGCGGATCGTGAAGCGCGCAGTGCTGCAGGTGGTAGGTGTGTTCCAGAGCCAGGAAGCGTATGGCTTTGTTTTGCCGGATGATAAGCGCATTAACCGGGATATTTTTATTCCAAAAGCCAGCTCCAACGGAGCCGTAAACGGTCAAAAGGTCGTTGTGCGCATTGTAAGCTATCCGGAAGGACGAGCTGCGGCGGAGGGCGAAGTGTTGGAGGTACTGGGGCACAAGGATGATCCGGGCGTCGATATTCTATCGGTCATTCGCAAGCATCAGCTTCCAGAAGCTTTTCCCGATGAAGTGACAGAGGAAGCGGAGAAGGCTCCCGATGCGATTACCGAAGAGGAAATTGTACGTCAGGGGCGGCGCGATCTGCGCGATAAAACAATTGTTACGATTGATGGCGAGGATGCAAAGGATCTGGATGATGCGGTTAATGTAGAGCGTCTGCCGAACGGTAACTACCGTCTGGGCGTTCATATTGCCGACGTAGGGTATTATGTGCGTGAGAACTCCAAGCTGGATCAGGAGGCATATAACCGCGGTTGTAGCGTGTATTTGGTCGACCGTGTTATCCCTATGCTTCCGCATCGGCTTTCGAACGGCATTTGTTCCTTGAATCCGCAGGTGGATCGGCTGACTTTGTCCTGTGAGATGGAATTCAATGAGCATATGAAGGTCGTAAAGCATGATGTTTTCACCAGTGTCATTAAAACGAAGGAACGAATGACGTACACCAACGTTCGCAAAATCCTCGAAGAGGAAGATGCTGAACTGATGGAACGGTACAAGGATCTGGTGGAAGACTTCCGCACGATGAAGGAACTGGCGTTGAAGCTGCGAGCTAACCGGATGCGCCGGGGCGCGGTTGATTTTGATTTTGATGAAGCAAAAGTGATTGTGAACGATGAAGGCAAGGCCGTGGATATTGTTAAAAGAGAGCGTACCATTGCCGAGCAGATTATCGAGGAATTCATGCTGGCAGCCAATGAGACGGTAGCCGAGCATTTTCATTGGCTCAAAGTGCCGTTCCTGTATCGGATTCATGAGGACCCGGACCCGGAAAAGCTGCAAAACTTTATGGCTTTTGCCGCCAATTTTGGACACCAGATCAAAGGACGGGGGAATTCTATTCACCCGCGTGCGCTGCAAACGTTGCTGGAAGATATTCAGGGCACGAAGGAGCAAACGGTGCTTAGCACAATGATGCTGCGTTCGATGAAGCAGGCGAAGTATGATGCGGAGTCGACAGGACATTTTGGACTGGCTGCGGAGTATTATTCTCATTTTACATCGCCGATTCGTCGTTACCCTGACTTGGTGATTCACCGTGTTATTCGTGAGGTATTGGAAAATGGCGGGGCTTTAACAGCCGAGCGCCAGGAGTATTTGACTGCACGGATGCCAGATATTGCGCAGCAATCTTCCGAGCGGGAACGTGTGGCTGTGGATGCAGAGCGTGATACGGAGCAGATGAAAAAGGCTGAATACATGCTGGACAAGGTCGGCGAGGAATTCGAGGGAATCATCAGCAGCGTAACCAGCTTTGGTATGTTCATTGAGCTGGACAATACGGTGGAAGGCCTGACGCGTCTGAGTGCGCTTACGGACGATTATTATCATTTTGACGAGCAGCATATGGCGTTGATCGGTGAACGTACCTCCAAGGTGTTCCGCATCGGAGATGAGGTTAAGGTTCGCGTCGCGCGCGTGAATATGGAAGATTACACGATTGATTTTGAACTCGTCGATATGAAGCAGCGGCAACGCCGTGAGCGCACGGGTGGTTCAAAACCAGGCGTTGGCTTTACGCGTGGCGGTGAGGGCCGAGGTAAAGGCAAGCCCAATGAAGGGCGCGATCGTAAGGGTGGTAAGGACAAGGCTGGCAGAGAGCGTAAAGGCGGTCGTGATGCTGCCGGGAAGCCTAAAGAAGCTGGTTCAGGCGTAGGCGGCGGAGGTATTAGTACCGCAGGTCGCACGGGCCGAAGCGGTGGTAACGGAGCAGGAGCTGGCTCAGCCAGCGGCTTCGGTTTTGGCAGCGGCAAGGGCGGTTACAACTCGCCAGCATCAGGTGCGGGTAAACGTAAGAAGAAGACGTCAGCCAGCGGTATTTTTATCGGCGGAGCAGCTACACCAGGCAGTGATGTCAGCCCAAGCGGTGACGGTGCTGTACGTCGTAAGCGCAAGAGCAAGGGTAGCGGTGGTGGCGGTAACAGCACCGCTGGGTTTGTACGGAAAAAGAAAAAGTGAGTGATGTTGATAGTAGCTTACTTTCTTGTTAGATAGATGAATCTTTGGAATCAGTGTATTAAGCTGATCTTTGGTTTAGATTACGGCGGTTTCTGTCTGATGTTTTGGACGGAGGCCGTTTCGTTTTAAAGACTTGACCTTTCTTGCTTTTACCGTCTGGATTTTGTTACAATATAGTTCTAAGCCGCTCATTGCAGTTATTTAGTGAACGGGCTGGAGCTTTCTTTTTACGGAATAGATTACATTAGGAACAAGGAGTGGTATTCATGGGTAAGAAGGCAGACGGGAAAGTGCTCGCCCAGAACAAAAAAGCTTCCCATGACTATTTTATCGAGGATACCTACGAGGCGGGCATGGTATTAACGGGAACGGAAATTAAGTCTTTGCGTAATGGTCGCTCTAATATCAGTGATGCGTTTGCTACCATTCGTAATGCTGAAATTCACATCCACAACATGCATATTAGTCCTTTTGAACAAGGCAATCGTAACAATCCGACCGATCCGACGCGTACTCGTAAGCTGCTGCTGCACAAAGAGCAGATTCGCAAGCTTATTGGTCTATCCAAACAGGAAGGCTACACGATTGTGCCGTTAAAGATTTATGTTCGCAATGGCTATGCCAAGTTGTTGCTTGGACTGGGTAGAGGTAAAAAGCAGTACGACAAACGTGATGCTGCGGCCAAACGTGATGCACAGCGTGATATCCAACGCGCTTTGCGTGAGAAGCAGAAAATTGCGAGATAACGTGACTTGAGTCGGCAGACGAGGTGAAGCCAGCGTGTGATTAGGCTGGAGCTATTTTTTAGGAACTACTTCGTTGTTACTTGAACTATTAGGCATGGTACAAATTACGTGAATAAGCTACTTGTTCCTGTAATGGTGCTATTTTATAGAGCTTAAATGGCTTCATTCCGTTTCGTTATGAAGTGTAATATGGTATACTAATGAAGTAGTAAGTTTTCATGTTTTTGTACTTCTGAGTTTGTTCGACTGTTGAGTCTCAGGATTCAGCTTCCGATATAGTATCATGCATGCTTATGCTCCGGTATTTCCGGATTTATCCGTGGAGCCCTTTTATAATAAGGGGGCGTTTATGGATTCGACGGGGATAGTTCGAGCATGGGTAGCGGGTAGTGGGGACGCGTCCGCTTCATCAACGCTAAAGCCTATTAAACGGCAAACAACAAAACAACTACGCTTTCGCAGCCTAAGAAACTGTGTGCGTGCTTCTACCCAGCATCGTCCATGTGACTGGGATAGGGGCTAACAAATAGTGGAATACGCTGTCTCATCTCCGCCTGCGGTGAGCTGAAGAAGATAATCAGGCTGACCCGAAGGGAATCCGGTGACAGGGAGTTTCTAGGGTGACATCAAAACTGTCACTACACCCGTAGAAGCTTATGTGTCGTTATCTTCGGACAGGGGTTCGACTCCCCTCGCCTCCATCGATCAAATCCACAACTTGTAGCTTAAAGATGACTTCTACGTGTTCTTTGTAGACGATCACCTTTTCTACATAGCTGCCGATGAACTTCTTGATCTCAGGAAGGTTCCGGCTGGTGATGTGGTCCTGAAAGCCAGAAAGCAGTTGTCGCAGAGCATCCTCTGTGATGGCTGCTTTTTCTTTTACTTGCTGAGCCTCAAGAAGTTTCGTTTCTAGCTCAATCTTTTGCTGTTCCAGTGAGGACAACTTTTCAAGAATGGTAGGATTGTTCAGACCGCCAGCCACCGCATTTACAATGTTATCAATCTGGCGCTCCACACCTTCCAGACTCTTGGTCAGGCGTTGTTGATCGGCTTTCACATTTGTTTGCTTGGATTTCTGGTAATCATTAAGTTGTTTAGCCAGAACAGGGATAGCTTCATCGTTAAAAATCTTCTCTTGGAGTTGGGCTAGTACATAGGCTTCAATGTACTCCCGACGCAGCTCAGGGTTCTTGCATGCCTTTGTTCGGTCACGGTTGCCGCAACGGTAGGTGACATATTTCAGTTTGCTTCTACCGCTATATTTGGTATTGCCCATCATGGCATACTGAATACCTACGTTTTTTAAACATTCCCCGCAAACAATGAGTCCGCTAAGCAGGTACATTTCTTTTGCCTTGTAAGCACCAGGCTGACGTTTGTTTTGATCCATCTTTTCCTGTGCCTTCTGGAAATCTTCCTTGGTTACAAGTTGTGGCATACCACCTTCGACACGAATCACATCTTCACTATTTTTATGTCGATTGCCATTACGCTTACCAGCCGCATCCTTGCTGTCGGTGAGGTTGAAAATGTAGGTGCCTTTGTACTTTTCATTGCGAAGAATGGTACCCAAGGTGCCCTTGCTAATAGGTTTGCCATAACGAGATTTGTAACCTTGCTCCGTCAGTTCCCTAATGATTTGGTTGTAGCCGTGACCAGCGAGGAACATCGAAAAAACAGTTTCAACGATACCGCGTTCCTCTTCATTGATGATGTACTTTTTTGTTACAGGATCAACAGCATAGCCGATGGGAGGCAAGCCGCCTGTATGCTTGCACTGGTAGGCTGTTTCTTTCATCCCCTTCATGACCTCACGGGCCAAGTTTTTGGAATAGTATTCGGCCATACCCTCCAGCAAAGATTCCAGAATGACACTTTCGGGGGAGCCATCTAGGTTTTCGGTGACGCTGTACAGTTTGATACCGTTCAATTTCAATTTGCGTTTGTATTTAGCACTGTCGTACTTGTCACGGCTGAACCGATCCAGTTTATGAACAATCAGTACATCAAATAATCCTTTTTCACTGTCGGCAATCATCTGCTGAAACTGTGGTCGTTTGTCGGAGGTCGCACTTTTGGCGCGGTCGATATAGATTTTAACGAGTTCAAAGCCTTTTTGTTTGCAGTAGGCTTCAATGGCTCGAACCTGAGCGTCAATGGATTCATCCCGTTGATTATCACTGGAAAAGCGAGCGTAAGCTACGGCGCGTTGAATGGTCATTAGTATAGTTACCCCTTTCGATGTAGGCGAATGATGATGGTGATGAATTTATAAAAGAAGGTGAATCTGAGGGAAAAAGCAGCCCCTCTGTAAAAGGAGAGGCCACAGAAATATGAAATACATAAAAGCGTTAAATCATTAAAGTGTGTGAATGTGTTTGCGTTCTGAAAAGTCTACCGCTCAGGTATCTTCAGGAACGTAACTGTGAGCCTATCGTTTTCGCTTTAAAATGATATCTAGCATTTCAACAGCGGGTTGGTAGTATGAAGTTGTCGTTTCCCGTACCTGATCGGCGGACATCCAGGATGAAGCATCGGGATCTGTACAGAACTGCTTTAGCTTGTGTCTGGAAATACGAGTTAAATAATGTCTTGGCATGAGGACAAAAACCCCTTTACTTATCTTTTTTTAGATTGGGCGATGATCTCGAATGCCAACTGAGCAGCAGCGACGATCAACGTGAGTATGGCTTGATTCATTACATGAGCCCCCTTTGCTTGAGGCTGACAAACGAGTCATCGCCCAAAATGATGTGATCCAGCAGTTCAATGCCTAAAATAACACCGCTTTGTTGAAGCCGCTTGGTCATGTCCAGATCTTCCGTAGAAGGATCTGGCTTGCCAGAAGGATGATTATGACAGGCAATGATGGACGCAGCGTTGGACAGCACCGCTAGTTTAAATGTCTCCCTCGGGTGTAACAAGGACGAGCTGAGTGTACCCAGTGAAACCAACTGTAAGGCCATGGGCTGGTTCTTGGTGTTCAGGGTTAGGACACAAAAGGCCTCCCGGTCACAGTCCCCGATGAACTCCCGGAAAAGGCAAACGGTATCCTCGGGCCTGTGAACCACCCGATCTGCAAAGAGCAGGGATTTTTCTCGAATGGTGTGCAAGTGCAGAACTTGTACACGTTTAGCGGCTTGCTTCATTAATGCTCCTCCTTCAAACAGGTTGTGATGTAGTCTTGTGGTCAGGACTACAAAGATATAATGTCTGTTTGAAAAAAGAGTTGAAACGGATTACCTGTTTAGGTGGTGGCGCTAGAGCGACCCGAAAGGGACGTTTGTGAAAGCTGTGCCACTAGCCTCTTTCTTTGCAGGGCATGGCTTTTTTAGGTGTCGTGGCGTTTGTGACCCTTTTTCTGGGAAACTACTCTTTTTATTTTTAGATATTGAAGGATTAAAAAATTTGTCAGGGGGAGGAAAAAGAAGCCACAAGCGCCCCACTTTCTCCAAAATCCTTACCGGGCAAGGAATTGAGATGTGGCGTGCCTTCGATGTACCTGTCACACCCTCGCCCCTGACTGTCCCACAACGCCTCTTGCTACCGTTTAATCCAGGTCTTCAATGCTATCAACGACTTGGATCTGAGTGCTATTCATCCAAGAAGGCTTAGGGGCGGTTTTCAGGCAAATGCCTCTGATTAAGCGTTCCCCGCCAGACTTATCCGGTTCAAATACAATTCCTTGTTCCTTCAAAACTTCTTTCACTTTACCCGTCAGTTGCTGATTACTGATGTTGGACAGACCGTTATGGCCTTCACGGTGACACCAGCTTACAAAACCAACTTTTAAATCCTTGTTAAGCAGCTTACTCTCAGGTTTAGCTTCAATCATATCCTCAATAAACACTTGAATTGGATTAATCATTTGGCTGTACTGGTTAGCCAGTTGCTGTACCTTTTTCGACTTTGTAAAAAGGTATGAGTGTTTACGTAAACGCTTCAATCCTTCTAACGCAAAGTTCAAAATACCTGAGCCTTCCTTCATCAGTTTTACTTTCAAATCCGGATCTTTCTGAGCGTCCGTGTACGTTTTTTCAAAGGGAACCATGGTCATTTTACGGATTAGTCCGTAGCTTTTGTCCTTGGAGTAGGGCAGGTTGTTCGTTGCGAAAATAAGCTTACAAAATAGTTCCTGCATGTACCCTTGTTTAAATTTTTCTTCAATACGAACGGGATCACCGGAAGCAATGGCCTTTAGGTAGCTTGTTTCAATCCCTTTACTGCCAACTTCATTTTCCGTCGTAATATTGACCAGTTTGTTGATCATCTCGGAACGGGCAAAAGGTTTTTCTAGGTCATTTAAAGAGAGAGCCGATGTATTACGTTCTCCAATCAGGCTTTTTAGCACATGAACGAGCACGGACTTCCCGTTAGACCCTTTTCCGTAAAAAAGAAAGACTTGTTCAGCTTGGGTGGATGTGGTAAGACAGTAGCCAAAGATTTCTGCAATGAGGTCAATACGTTCCTGGTCGTGATCAAAAATGTCCTTCAAAAAGGCTTCAAAATTCGGACAGGGAGCTTGAGGTTTATAGTCAATGGGAACCTGTACACTGGAATAGAACGTAGGATCATGCTCCTCTAACTTAAAGTTGCGTAGGTCAAGCATCCCGTTTTTCAGGTTAATGTAGTCTCGCTTGCTGTCCATCGTATCTTTTAATGTGCAA
This sequence comes from Paenibacillus sp. 1-8, assembly GCF_056316205.1. NCBI lineage: Bacteria > Bacillati > Bacillota > Bacilli > Caryophanales > Paenibacillaceae > Paenibacillus > Paenibacillus sp. 1-8. The sequence goes on from NZ_CM149995.1 coordinate 237,103, forward strand.
TCCCGTTGCAAGGCGGTCATGTACTCTACTTCAAGCTTAGTGCTCCAAAAGTAGGGAGCCCAAGTATGAAGAATGTTTCGTACATTGGTTTTGAGTACATCAGGAAGTTGATCCTCCCACACACCAGCTTTGTAAACATAGTAGCGTTGCTCAGGGGCCACAAAAATAGTGTTGAGGTAATGATGAAGAATGAATTCTGCAAATTTGTTAGAGTTTAAGCGTTTCGGCTGATTGGTGTTATCTAAGGTAAACCCGGCGTCTTTCAAACCTAGATTCTGTGTAGACTTTAGCTTGGCTGTTATGGACGTAAAGGGGTTAGGGGTTTTAGTTTTGGGTTGGCTTAACATTTTAGCAGGACTATTCACAATGATTCCCTCCTCATTTTTATGTACACGGTGTTGAAAGCAAGTGGCGATTTGTTGTTCATCACAGCCAAACGTGCGGCAGCGCGTAGGCGGCTTCTTGTTCTGCTGTAATTGGTGAATACGATTCTGGCTATGTTTATCGTGTTTATCCGAAAGCGCCGAAAACTCCAATGCTAATTCCTCTGGGAGTAACTGTACCCACTTAAACCAGGTTTCTTCATCCAGGCCCTGTTGTTGCTGGGTGACGTAATCCTGGGCAAAACGGGGGCAACGATCGTGCAAGGTTTTCAGGCTCCCTTGTACGTTGGTTTGTACAGATGCAAACGTGTTTTTGTTGGTCGGCACCCGAGTAGGACACTGAAAAATCCAAGAAGGTGCTTCTGCCAGCACTGCACTGGCCTTTAGGGTTCGATGATCCATTGGTATTGACCTCCGTTAGTATGAATGGACGGGGGAAGAACGGTCTGACGTCCACTTCCCAACACGTTTACTTCGCAATGTGACTCCGTCGGGTGTCGCTTTACCCAACTAGTGAACGACGATCCTTCAGGGATTTTGTACAAGTACCTCATTCCTCCGCCTGGGGTACTGAATTGCCATGTAGAGGGTACATCCCCTTGGGAAAGGCGCTCTAGGATGTCAAAACCCTTCTCTCCATCCACGTCAATGCCGAGGATGCCACTGTTCTCACCTAGCACCAATCCGATGTTACATGACGTATATTTGGATAGCCAAGAGTCAATTTTGGCTTTGGATGGTGGTTCAGCCTCTTGCCATTCCTTGAAAAAAGGGGCTTTTCCAGGATGACTGCACGTTTCTTTATGCCTCTCAGACATTCCTTCGTGATCGTGAGGGCAAAGCGGAATGACAGGTAAGCCCATATCGGCATACTTGTAAAAGTACTTTCGAATTTCCTGAGCGTGTTGGTTTTGACCTTTTGCAGTGTTCATACTGTTTCCTCCTCAAAGCAGGTGAAAATACGCATCAGTGTTGCTCTCTTCTCAAAAGACTTTCCTAAAAAGGCGGAACATGTAGGGCGGGATGTAAACTTATCTGGTGAACATAGCAACTAGAGATAAGGAAATACAAACAATAGGAAAGTAAAATGATGCGTGATAATATTTCGAAGTTGATCTCGTAATATAAAAATCAAGTAATATTCAACTTTCAAAGAGCTGCCAAGTGATCATATAACAAGGATTTTTGCTTGTAAAGAGGCAGTTAATCAAGAGATATTCGTAAATAAAGGGATATGGGATTTCCGATTTCCAGAAAAAATATTCATAGTTATTCTTGAAAATAAAGTATTTTATTCGTATTATGAATATATAAAAAGGAAGGATAGAGAGGAGAAGAGTTTCCTGAGAATTTTCCCAGGTAGGACAACGGTTTCGGGGCTATGAATGTTATTCAGTATTTTAAGAGCATTTTTGTTGCGTAAAAGCCCATAAAAACCTATAAAAGCATTCACTTGCTGGATTTAGAATCCAGAATATCCATGCATAATCTACCATTATACTTATTTATTTCAAATAAAAAAATTGAGGTGTACTATGAAAATGAAAATCGAAGAAGCAATTGAAGACATTATTAACAATAATAAAATCCAGACCCAAACAGAATTGAAAGACAAACTGGCATCTGAAAAAAAAATTAAAATATCTCAGGCTACTCTTAGTAGGGAGCTACAAAACTTGGGTATTACTAAAGAAGATGGTTATTACACGGGGCAGAGTGAAGAAGAGCGAGAAAGTGAGGCTTTTTATGAAACGCTTTGGAAGGGCCTTATTGCGGATGTCCCTAAAAATCATGTTAGCTTTTATGTCCAAACGGAGCCCGGATCGGCAGCTTTACTAGGTAAAATGATTGAGGCAAAATATCCGAGTAGCGTATTGGGGTGTATACCCGGAGAAAATATATTACAAGTAGTCGTGAAAAATAGTGCACGGAGAACTACAATAAAGGAACACCTTCAGAACTTAATAAATAGTGCTGACTAAACCTTCATTTTGAGCCTATTTCTTAAATAAACAAAGACATAGGACCAAGTTAGATGTGCAAGTTGAAAAGACCGACCTAAAGAGGACGGTCTGAATAAAATTAATATTAGTTAGTATTGATTGTTATTACTGCGTTCAGACTCTACAGCGTTATCTTGATCTTTTTTTACACGGTTCCGTTTCACCAGCCAAAAAATGAGTGCGACTACAATTAACGCAATGATCCAAACGTAATAGTTTGAAAAGAGAGCAGCACCTGCCATGAGGATGATGTAAGCAGCGACACAGCAACCCCCGTAAAACATTAAAACTCCTTTGAATCCCCAATATCCAATCGTGAAGATTCGATTCATGATTCGAAAAATAATAAAGCCGAGAATGAGCGCTCCGATGAGTATGAAATCTTCCATTGTGTACGAACCATCCTTTTTTAGTATTTAGCAAGTAGAATTAGTAATCTGACGTTTATTAAAGTAAAGGCTTTTCAAGTTAACTGAATAGCGCTACTTATTGTTAGGTGCTTAGTCATTTCTCCAAAGGTCGATTCCCCATGTGCTTTTGGTTTTGGCAGAAAAGAAAAATCTGAGTGATTCCTTGCTCACATTAAATTCAATTTTGTCACTCGAAAATATTCCCCATTTCAGATAAATGGTATGTTTTCCTTCTGCAAGCGAGAGGACATATTGTTTAGTGGAGCCATTAGAAACACTTGATATTTCTTCATCATCCAGGTAAATCGAATAGTCAAGAAAAGCGCCACCCCAGGCTCCTTCTCTGTTGATGATCAAGGTAACATCGTAATAAGCTTTATCCTCCTCGTTCTTTTCCTCTTTTGAACAACCTGTTAACAAGATAAGAAATAGTAGTAACATACACAGAAACAGAAAAGTTGCTGAACGGAAATAAGGGCCAGCGTTCCTTTGTATAGATTTCATAAAGTCTGTTTGCATCCTTTCTTATTGTTTAAAGAGTCACATCGTGCATTTAGTGTGACAACGTCCTAACCTCCTTTGGATAGCCCACTTGAATATGTGGAAAATAAAACCTAAGTAATTGGTACTATTGTACCATAAAAAGTCACTATAGAGACTATTTTAAGTAATAAATCCCTAAAGTCCCTTGGTCAGTTTTATGACCTCACTTATGTTTGGCTTAGGGTGATAACTGTGAGCATAGTAATGAAAAAAGTTGGAGAAGGCATACGTCATTATCGTAAGGAACGTGGCTTGAGTCAGGAAGAACTGGCACATTTGGCGCGTATAAATGAAAGCTACATTGGTAAATTGGAAAGAGCAGAGAAAGTTTGCTCAATTGAAATGTTATCTAAATTGACAGATGCCCTTGAAGTCTCCTTAAGTGAATTTTTTCGCTATATTGAGCCTACAAGCAAAGACGGAAACCAAGAGATCACCATTTTGGAATTAGTAGTGAACAGATTGCGAGGATGCTCGGTTTCAGAACAGAAAAAAGTATTAAAAATGATTGACGTACTACTTGAAGAAATTTAATTGTTTCCTCAAAACGATTTGTACAGATTCCTTTTTCCAAGATTATATTCATTTTAAATATTTCGGATTAACCTTTATTTGTTCGCTATCGTGTTTACTGTAGAACTTCATGTCACGAGTTGATTGGTTGGCTTGGTCTGTAAAAGCCTGTTGGATTGAGGAATCCCCTGTAGTGAAGTAATCCCTTCCTTTCTGTTTACCAAACAAGGAAATGAGCGCGTATTTAAAGCTGGCGGGATTACAAATGCCTCCAGTACCCATAGGGAGCAGCTCAACGACTTGTCCAATGGTAAGTTTTTGCCCCACCTCTGGCTGCTCGTCCAACAATGAGAGTAGGCAAGCAAACAGGACGTCTGCATTGGAGCGTAAAGTGATTTTCTCCAGGTCATAGTGTTCTGTTTTAGCGTCACTCCAAGAGAATTGCCAGATGTGAGGCTCACTGGTGGTGTAGCTGCTGTCTACATTTTTGTAAGCATGACGATTGCCGTAGGCTTTTAGAAAGCGGTCGAGTTGTATGCGGTTGTGATCACCAAAGGGAAGCTTGGGTAAAATGGCGCGGAAGAAGCTGGAGTAGTTTTCAAGGTCAAGTAACGAACGTGACAAGCTACGGTCGTTTTCCTGGTGATTGATCGTTTGAAGCAATTCGTACATGGCTTGAAGGCGATGGGAGTCCGTGATTTCGTATTCGTCAGGACGCATGAGGTGTAAAAGGAAGGAAACAGCCTGAAATCCATTCGTCCAGTCTGTCAGCCGATCTTCCCAAAATTGAAGGATGCCAGCGGATTCTGATGGCATCTTTTCTGTGAACTCCGACCACAGCTTGATGATGTTTCTAACCACACTACTTTGTGCAGAGGGCAGGTCTTTCCGTTGCCAGCCACCGAATGTCCAACCAACTATTTGCTTTAACACTGTTGGTGTCACATTAGCTGGATCACACAAAAGACGCTTCCATTCTTCCAAAGGATATACGGGATATCTGGCATATGGGAAGCGTGAGAGATGTGTATCTATCTGCTCTTGAATGAGAGCAACGAGGGCGCGTTTTTCTTTTTCCGTGAAGGTTAACGTTGACATGGTTTTCGCTCCATTTCTACATGAAATAGCGACAGCATGGACATTCACATGCCCGTACTGTCGTTTTTTGGTTGGTAAGATTAATTTACAAGGAGAACGGATCATCTTCTTTTGCACTCTGTATGAACAGAATGCGTTGCTCCGGTGTAAGGAACGGGTCTTCTAGCGCGATGTAATAAGGATCGGCTAACTCATTCACCCAACGCAAGGCATCTGCAATTTCGCCGCCATGAAATACAGGGCTGTCTGACAATACTTCATCCTCTTTTACAATACCTACAATTCCAGTATCCTGGTCTATCGTCACAAACAAGTTCGTACCATCCACGTATCTGTTTGTTCCACTCTGATCGGTTGTTCTGACGATCACACGCACAAAAAAGGCCTGTTCGGGATGGAGCACTTCATGCTCTTCCAAACAGGCGGGTAGGAACTGATTTTGATTGTGAATGAATGATCTAAGTGACACCGCCATGATCCAGGTATTTCCGTACGATTCTGGATCATTGATAATATCCCCGTTGTATTCAATGACCTCTTTTAGCTTGTTCAGTACGTTGTCCTCATTTGCCTTTAAACTTCTGCTTGTTCTTTTAGCCATTGTTCGGCCTCCTTGGGGTGAATTCCGACTTGTGTGAACAGGGTAATGATGTAGTCATTGGTGTTCATGACGGCGATTTTGTAGATTTGGGTATTGCCGAGGTCGTACAACTCGACGTATTCAGGGCAACTACCGAAAAGCCCGTCGTCTTCTCGTCTAAAACCTATGAGGCTAAGATCGTGTAGGTTATCCCCTGTTTCAAGGATGATGATGGGGCCGTAAGGCTGGAGGGAGAAATACGGATCATCTTTGTCATGGAATGAGTCGCGAAGCTGGGTGAAGTAATCCTGGATGTGTTTTAAGAAAGTGGGGGGGAACGGAGAGTATTGTAATGAGTCGATGTCTTGCTGGGTTTGAATGATGCGCACAATGTAACCTCCTAAAAGAAAATAAAGCCTCACTTATATAGGGCTTTTCAAATTAATAATATCTATTTTTTTTCATAGTAGAGACGATTTATTTTAATAATTGTTTTTGTTAGAAGGAAATTATATAGAGAGAAATCAAATAAGTTAATAAATCGAAATAAATCAAAGAAGAGGCGATAAGGAAATGTTCCTTTTATTTGGAATAAACTGTTGCATCAAAAAGAAAATAATGCTATAAATAAAATGTAAGTACAATTATATACAAAAGGAGGTGAAATATCTTGAAAACTACTATTAAGGTAAAAAATATCTCTTTAGTTCAAGCAAGTGAGGCTGTAAGCCAATCAGCTGTAGTTAGTCAAATGATGCCTTAAAACCAAACAAAGCCATTGAGGAAGGCCGTAAAGGCCTCCTTCAATGACTAAACCAATAATATAGGAGAGATATAATTATGGAAAATATATATTATAAACTGAATCCGAGTTTTCGTTGTGAGCTGGATAAAAATAACATCTTAATTTTACATATCCCACAATTAGGGAGTTTAGAGTGCCGAGAAAACAGTGATTTTTTTGTAGATTTGTTACACTTAGTTAATGGAAAAAATTCGGTGAGCGATATTTTTGTGAATTTAAAGGAATTGAATTATGAATTAGAAATTGAAAATTTAAATCTAATTTTAGAGGATCTTTCTCGAAAGAATATAATTAAGCCAAACTTGGATATGGCAGAACTAGCAAAAGAGTTTCTCTCCCAGCATGAAATTATGAAATATGATAGACAAATAAAAAATTATGCTTCTTTAGTTGATAGTAATGTGGACGACGGTATTAGATATCAGAAAAAACTCAAAAATTCTGTAATAAGTGTTATTGGAGTAGGAGGGATTGGTACCTACTTGTCTTATTCCTTAGTTGCCATGGGTATTGGTGAGATACGTTTAATTGACAAAGATGAAATTGAATTAAGTAATACTTCTCGGCAGATGCTTTACGATGAAAATGACATTGGAAGGCTAAAAATTGATGTTGCAGAAGAAAAATTAAAAAAGGTAAATCCTAAAACTATAATTAAGAAGAAAAATATTTTTGTCAATCATCAAACTAAAAATGAACTAAGTGAGTTCCTGAGTGGTAGTGATATGATTATTTGTTGTGCGGATATTCCAAGAGGTGAAATTCAATATATTGTTGACGAATTGGCTCATTTATTAGATACGCCTTGGATGACCTATGGCCCGTTCCATTTCCACAAAATTTTCTGCGGCCCCTTAATTATACCTAATAGAACAGAAAGCTTTCAAAGCCTTTTTCCGAAAAAGGATGTAATTTCTAATAATAAAATAGATGAAATCAACAACCGAATTGAATCAAATATTATGGATCCGTTTAATGGATTAGCTGCGAAAGTCGCATCAATAGAAATTATAAAGTTCATTACTGGTTATAGTGAATGCAGAATTATTAATAATCGTCTAATTATTGATACTGATAATTGGAAAGTTCAGAATTATAGAACTGGAGATAACAACGATGAACTCATTTGATGTAAAAGAAATTGTTGAACTATATAAAAAAAATGTAAAAAATGATAACTTCACGTTATATGGTTTTTTTGAATTCATGAATGATAACCATTTAATGTTAAAAAATAGATTCGATCTAAAACGCATAGAAAATTATAAAGGGAAAAGTTATAAGAGTATATTGGAGAATTTTTTTGCTTCTAATAATATATATAATTTAAAGAATTTTGGAACCTATTTGAAAGAAATAGATTCTGACTTTCATAAAATATTTGAAAATATAGATCTTACTGAATTAGAAAAAAATATTGATATACAAAAAATAAACTTTATTCATAATGTTGGATATAAGTTACCTATTAATCAGAAACTATGTGTGGGTAGAGATAATGAATTAGAGTACTTTGATATACTTATGAGTAGGAAATATAAAAATAATTCTATTATAATAGGCGATCCGGGGATTGGAAAGACCGCTTTTGTTAATCATTATGCTATTAACACTGATAAGGAAATATGGTGTATAGATTTACCGCGTATTATTTCAGACACTAAATATCGAGGCGAATTCGAGAAAAAAATGACTTTTATACTTGATGAGGCAATTAAATTTGGAGCCATTTTATTTATCGATGAGATCCATATTTTATTAGGTGCTGGTATGACTGAAGGTGGAATTTCAGCGTCAAATATCTTGAAGCCGTATCTTACGAATCCAAATTTACAAGTAATTGGTGCTACAACGACTGAAGAATTTGAAAATTTCATACATGATAGAGCACTTGAAAGAAGATTCAATATTTTCTATTTAAAACCATTGGAAAAAGACAAAATGACTATAATAGTTAATAATTTAAGTGAAGAGTTTAATTTCCCTTTTGAAGAAGAGAGTACAATTAATTTTGTGTATGATATTCTAAATAAACAATTAAACCACAGAAGTTTTCCAGATAAATTGATAGATTTTTTTGATTTTTACTATACTTACTTAACAAAAAAAAATCTTGATGCTTCTAGGGACCATATTAACCATATTTTATCTATTTATTTAAACGGAGGAGCTAATGAAAAGTCAGAAGAGCGAGTTTAAAATTTCTGTTTTTTTTATTACACTTTATGTTCTATTCGAATTGTTCAGAAGCTTTTTTCAAGCTATTTACTCTATTTACTATTTAGATAGAGGCTTATCTATTGGTGATGTGAGTTCAGTAAAATCATTTCAAATCATTGCTCTTTTAATATTTGCTTTACCAGCAGGCTATTTGTCGGATAAATTCGGACGTATGAAGATTTTAATGCTTTCAGCAATTACGATGTCGATTAGTTTCTTATTGTTAGCTAAATCGGAAAGCTATTTAAATTTTGCTGTATCTGAATTTATATATGGAATGGGATTTGCATTTTCCTCAGGTACCTTACTTTCATATATAAATCAGTATCAAGAAGAGCAAAATGTCAGAATTAAATCTAGTATAATGGGATATACCATTTCCCTCTCCAGTCTTATGTCATTCGCAAGTGGGAGTATTGGTGCATTTTTTTATAAATATGATATAGAGATACCTTTTATGGTAAGTTTTATTGGCATGTTATCCTATCCATTTATAATAGTTATTTTGATGAGAATTTTTAGTCTGAAGGATAATAAAGTTGAAATTAGAAATTCAACCATAAAGAGTAAGTCTAATGGGTATTCAGAATTAAAACGTCGTGAGTTTTTTATATATTTACTAATCTCTATAATTTTTTCAGGTGGGTCACAATTCATATATCAGTATTGGTCCGTTTTTTTTATAGCTCAGAATGGTTTTGATTCAAATTTAGCTTACGCATGTACTACCGCTTCATCAATAATAGGAGGTATTATTTTCGCTAGGCTTCTTCCGAAGAAAAGTATATTCGTTTCTATAACCATAACATGTCTATTATTATTATTGCCGTTGGTGTTCATGAATACCAATTTTACTATTACTTCTCTTTTCCTTTTCACTCTTTCTCAAATTGGGAGAGGCATGATGTTTAGTTTTATTATTAAAATTGGAAATGACATGGCATTTCTTTTTATTAATAAATCGTTTATGTTTCAATCGGTAAGTATAATTACACAAGTGTTTAATATAGTGTTTTTGTGGTATAACCCTTTATTATTGGAAAAAACGAGTATGATATCTATGTTCCATTATACTGGAGTTATTTATATTTTATTAATCCCCTCTCTTTTTTTGCTTTACAAAAAAATTAATTTATCTTCTAATCTCAAAGTTAGCTAAACTGACTCTTATTCCATTGGATATTTTGGATACGGTGGATTGTAATATGAATTGCAATACCTGCTGAAGACATAAAATAGCGACGATAGCGACTATGGTGTATAGTAAGCCTTTGTCGGTATCGTTGCTAAACGTTATTGATAGATATTGGATAAGTACATATAATTGACAATATTAAAACGGAAGGGATTGGACTAGCATGGCGAAAAATACTGGCAACGACTACAGAAAAGGAGCTGTAAGAGATAGATCTCAAACTTACAATCCTAAAAATGACACGTGGGTTAAAAGGGATGCAAGTAACGGAAGATTCCTAGAAGCTAAAACGTCTGATAACACTCCTTTTAAGGGAGTTAGGAAGGAAAAGTAACTTTTTGATAGAGGGTTAGTAATTTTAATATGTGTGGAGAACAGAGAGTAGTTTGTCTGTTTTCATTGTAAGCGAAACAAATTTAACTGATTGATACGCTGATTCAAATAAAAGCGGCGGTTGAAGCAGAAGTCATTCTGTCTTGACCGCCGCTTTTTTTTAGCTGATCCAGTTTGGATTTTGTCTATGTGATTTTAAGTTGAGCCTATTTTATATTCATTCAATTTTGAATTTATTATCTTCCTTTGAAAAAAACAAATATACCGACATAAAACGACAAATTTTTCATTGGGTAAATGGTATTATTACTTTTGTACCTCCCTTCATGTCAATGAGTAATACTAAAGTAGGTATAATTTATCAATTAGCTCTATAAATAATTGGTATGCTTCGCTTTTAGAGTATGGATATGAAGTAACAAAAATACCGGAAAGTCTAAATTATCCTGATAGAATTTGGGTATTAATTCCTTAATGAGGGTGTGATACATAGGTGAAACTATCCATCTATTTAATGAATGAGGATGTAAAACTATTTAGACAGGCTTTGCAACTTAAGTATTTATCTGGTGATGATGCATTTTCAGAAGTAGAAAGCCCTGTTGATTTGGATTTTGAATGTGTTGCATATGTGCAAAAAAACAAATCTAGAGTGCCTAAATGGGTTTCGTTTATAGATGGGCATTTTGATGTGAACTCTTTGGGCTTAATGAATGCTTCTAACTCTTTTATATTGTTATTGCGAGTTAGAAATCGAATTTTTGGAGTTCCATTTGGTTATGGCTATAGTGTTCTTGATCGATCAAAAATAGAACCTAGTTTTGGATTAAAGGTAACCCTGAATGTCATAGACCCACAGCGTATCGAAACTTTGGATACTAGAAATATTGATTTAGTTACCAAACAGAGGAGAACACATGTAACCGTAGGAAGCACAGTATCTGAATTGGGATTAAATCAAAATATAGATTGGGTAAGATTTGTAAGTGGCAAACCTGTATCTAAAGATTTTGCAACTAAGTTGTCGGGTTCTGATCCATTGTCCATAACAACTGATGTAAATTTGGGGGATTTAGGTAGTCTATGTGAGGACTTATTGCAAAAATTTCAATTAGACGAATATAAAAAGCAATTTGAATTTGTCGACTATCTTCGACCACTTAAACGATCTGACCCTAAGGTAATAGAGCTAGATATGAAATTAAACCAAATTATAGAAGAAAGAAAAACGGACAAAGTAACTGTGGCTCTGCCTGAAATTCCAGAAAGCAATGTAGATCGTTATAAGATCTTTTGTGGTTATCAAAACGATTATTTAGAAGAGGTTACTCTAGAAGCTATTTATGACTTTTTAGAAAAGGTCAATAATGAGGAGTTTTTTCAGAAAGTCTTTATCGTGGGAATGGATAGTGAGGATAAGCCGGTAACTGCTAAGTTTAAGCTCTACGAGTTTATAGTAGCTGAAATTCGTAACGAAGTCGAAACATTTGTTCTTTCGCTGGGGAACTGGTTCAAGGCAGATAACAACTATGTTGCTAAAATTAAAGACTTGGTGGATTCGATTCCTGACGTAACAACACAACTCAACATACCTCCTATACGCAAGGGGGAAAGTGAAGGAGAGTTTAATAAAAGAGTCGGCGAATTAAATGATTGGGCTTTGTTTGATAAAGAACTCATGTATTTTAGTGCTACTGAGAAATATGAAATTTGTGATCTTTTAACACTAGATAATCGGTTTTTATGCGTGAAAAAAATGAGCAGCTCAGCAACACTTAGTCATCTTTTCGCACAAGGAAGCGTGTCAGCTAGATTGTTACGAGGAGATTCTAGAGTAAGTGAAAAAATTAAATCAGTTTGTTCCCAACAATGGCAGGGGACTGGATATCCTTTACAAGGTATTCCCCAATTTGTATATGTTATTCCGACTCTAAAAGAAGGCGCGATTAGTGACTGTTTGTTTTTTTTCAGCTTAATAAATCTTGTTGATCATGCACGTTCCATAAAAGAAGTCGGGTACGATGTGGCTCTTTGTAAAGTGGAATATGATAGTTAATTTCTGAGCATTTTGCGTCTGTTGCTTTTTTGAGGTCTTTACACAAAAATTGAACTGGCAACATATAAGAAAACGTGGCTCACTATTTAAAGGGCTAATAAATTCCCTAAAATTTGGTTAGGAAAAATCTTACCCATACTGTAGAATAAAAAATATGATATAGAATTAGCTATATTTTGGTGTAAGGTTTTCTGAATAGAAACCAGAGAGAGTATATGTAGTAATGATAAATTAATGCCTCATAGAAATAATGAATTCCAGTATGAATGTGAGGGGTCAATACGATGCCAGTTGTAGTTGCAGAATATTTAGGACAGCGAACAGATGTTGATGAAGTTGAGATCCAACCTGTTGAAGAGGGTTCGGAGGTTCAGTGTCCATTCATGGCTGGATATTGTAGCAAAGTTAAAAAGAAGTTAAAGCCTGTCTGTTCCGTACGGAAAACAGATGGTACGGTATGGATTACTTGCCAACATAGGCTTTGTGCCACAATGAAGGGGCCACTGACCAACTATCAGTCAGGGGTACTACTTGATATAGCACGTACAGTCTTTCATACTTCAGTGAAAACGCATGAAGTATGCGTTCGGCGTGAGGTTAGAATGGCAGTGAATGACGGTACAGATTATAACGCTGACTATATAATGACGTTATCCTCAGGAAGAAGCCCATATCCAGGTCCGGACAGATTTGTTCTAGAAATGCAGGGTGGTGGTGAAACATCACAAACGGGGAAAATTACCGCTCATATTGCGTTATGGGAGAAGGCGCCATTAAGAACAAATGAATTGTTGAGGCAGCCTGTTCCCGCTGGAACTATTGAAACTAATGCTTGGCGAAGGCAACAAGAACAGTTTATCGTTAAAGGAAATATTTCTATGAAGACGTGGAAGGGTTACGGTATTGTATTTTGCGTAGGCGCACCGCTATTTGACTATTTGAAAAATAAGTTAGTAGATGCAAAACTGCCTGATTTGCGCTCGTATAACTGGACTTTAGCATTAGTTGGCTTTTCTGAAGTCAATGATGGAGAGCAACAATCAGGACCAGTGCCTTATAAGGTAGACCGTGAGAGATTATTGTTTACTAATTACCAAACCTTTGTACAGGCTCTCATTAATCAGGGAGAACCCAGTCTAGACGCTTTCTCAGGGACATTTATGACCTTGGATGGAGGGTTAGTCCAGATACCGCGTGATGGAGTAGTTGAAGGGCGGATTTAGCCGCCCTTCTTTTAGTTATATCTCTTTTCAACTTCTAATATCCTGTGTCCGATCCATTCAATTACTGGAACAGCAACAGCATTACCTAAGCTTCTGAATCGATTTCCGTCCAGCCTACTGGAAACCCCTGTAACTTCTCGTATTCCGAAGGGAGCATCCGTCTGACAGACAGCATCTGAGCTTCCTCGGGAGTCAAGTGTATAGGTTTCACCATCATTTCGGTATCCTTTAGCTTGGGGTCCTGCTGAAGCCTTTCGTCCAATTCCGGCATGCTGGATAGAATAGAGATTTGCAGACTTATTGCTCTCGCTAATGCTAAGGGGAGAGGCTTTCGACGCTCCCAGGCCCTGTCGAGGAGCGATTGCAATTGGTCCCTGTTCAAAAAGTACTTCAGCGGCGCGCTGGCTTCGATAACTTGCGATAATGTAGACTCTTCTACGTCGTTGGGGTGTTCCAAAGTATTTTGCATCCAGTACTCGCCATGCGACGCTATACCCGAGTTCATCCAGTGTGTTGATGACGACTCTGAAATCGTTCCCGTGATTGCTATTAAGGAGTCCTGGAACATTCTCGATAATAACCCATTTAGGTCTTCCTTGTTCAATAAGCTCTGCATATTTGTAGAAATGTCCGCTTCGGTCTCCTTCAAGACCTTTGCGTTTTCCTTGATTGGCGAGAGAGACGTCTTGGCAAGGGAATCCTCCGCACCAGACTTCTGCTTGTGGAACTTCGTCGATTGAAACGTCATTAATATCACCCACTAATTTAACATTTGGCCAGCGTTTGCGGAGTACTTTTTGACAAAAAGCATTCCATTCACACTGAAAAACAACTTCCATACCTGCGCGTTCAAAACCTAGATCGAAACCACCAATACCACTAAAAAATGACGCTACTTTTAGCATTGGGAGCACCTCCTAAAACAAGAACATTTGTTCTTATCTATTTATTCTACGCAAGAAAGTAAAAATCCTGCTTCGACATTTTTTTGTGTGTTGTAAGTATATCACATGACTTTTTTTATGGCCAGCAAAAAGTGTAGATAGTTAGTATTTGGTTTCAAATAAGTTAACGGTAGAAAGAATCAATACTATTTTTAGTTGGTATAATTAAAATATCTGATCAATGAGGGGGTTAGTCTGTGTCTTCAATACAATTTGATCGTGCTAAGACTTCTGTGGGTCTATCTAATTTTGTGCTATTTTTTGACGACTATCAAGACTTTTATAAGCAGCATATATCATCTAATACTAAAGATACAAGAAAACTTGCCCAGAAGTTATTAGACAATAACCCAAGAGCTAGATCTTTGGGTGCCCAGAAGACTAGAGTTGGTTATGCGGTCGAAATTTTTAAGAACAAGTGGGAAAAAGACATGCTACAGGCCGTAATTGAGTCTAACCATTCAGAAATTACAGAAGAAATAAGGAATAGAGCACAAGAGTTAATAAGATTACTAAATCAATAAACCTGGCAAAATTCAATTATCGTAGAATCACTATCAAATTGTAAATACTTTAGGAGGGGACTTAATGGAGAAATGGTGGATGGTAAGGGCAGGAGATAACAATGAGTTGGTACCTGAGTGGCTTGAAAAGCAGGTTGCAACAATTGGCTGGAGTTCTCTTGGTAACCCAATGCAATTCTTAAATAGAGATAAGCTGATTGAAAAGGCGCATGATGTATATTCCAAGGAGAAGCCTAAAGCACGTATTGGGTGGGGACACCAAGTATGGAAGTTTAGTAGAGAAATATCCGTTAACGATAACATAATTACCTATTCAAAAGAAAAGCGGGAATACATAATAGGGAAAGTAAACAAGCCTTACCTGTATGATCCAGTGATGGTCAATGATTACTATCCAAATGTGATTGGAGTTAAGTGGGAATCCAAACGTATTTCGCGTGATCAATTATCTCAAGGAGCTAAAAACTCTCTTGGGGGAATATCCACTGTGTTTCGTGTTGATACCTGGGGAGATGAGTTTGAGCGTTTACTGTCGGGAGATTCAGCAGTCTCATCTTTTCCAACGGGGTTACCTAATGTAGTAAATGATGAGTACATTGATAATTCGGATTTTATCCAGCAAGCAATAACATTGCTAGAAGATGCAATAGATAGACTTGATGAATGGCAAATGCAAGATTTGTTTGGAGGTTTACTTGAAGGTATGGGTTATCAAGTCCGAATTAGTCCCAAGGGACGCGACGGTGGTGTTGATATTATTGCGCACCGGGATGCATTTGGATTTGAAAAACCGATAATAAAAGTTCAGGTGAAGCATCGTAAGGCATCTGCTGGTAGTCCGGAAATTCAACAACTACTAGGTTCTAACCCTATGGGGGCCAGCAGTTTGTTTGTATCTACCGGTGGTTTTACCTCGCAAGCCAAGAATGTTGCCAAGCAGCATGGTGTAAAACTTGTAGACCTATCTGAATTAGTTGAGTTGGTTGGGGAGTGGTATGAAAAAATGTCACTAGAGAGGCAGTCTTTATTACCTTTAAAAAAGGTTTATATCCCGAATGTATAATAATAATGTAGCGAAATAGGTAATGAAGTTAAGCTACCTCCCCAAACAATCTCAACATCACGACACGTCGAATTGTGGATTTACCGTGCCACGGTTCAGATGTTAGAACCCTTGTCCAATTAAAACCACAATGGTTAATGTTGGACAGGGGCTCTACTCGTTCCTTTAGACGGATAGCTTTATTAATTTCTTGGGTGGATTTTCAATAAAATTGTCGAATTCCATAGCATCATAGATTATTGGTCGATGGAATAGTGGGGGACAGATTCACACCTCAATTAAAAACAAAATTGGTTAATATCAGGTAAAAAGTTAGTGCATTTGCTTTATCTATTTGAGACACTTACATTCACAAATATTTCAGTATAGGATTGATGGGTGTATACGAGGGGGATTAAAATGAATGATTCTGAAATATTAGCATACAAGAAGGCTCGGTTTGAAGGTGAAATTATTCCGAGTGATGATGTGTACCCAAACAGATTTTATATTGGAAAAAACAGCCTTGGATATACTTCCATTATTTTGTTTGATGAGGATATACGTGAGCGATACATTGACTATTATCACAAAACCTTCGATCTTGTTTGGGACGGGGTTTACTTGCTGTATATAGGTCAAGTCAATCAACAACGTTATCCCAACTTCAAAGGTTCTCTGCTGGCTATTTCTTTATCGCACGATAAGGGATATCCTGAGGAAATTCAATACAACACAATTGAGCGTTATGATGGTGAGTGGCGAAATGGAGTTATAGTTAATGGAACATACACTTCATCTAGCGGACTATTAAAAGTGAATACTGCCTTCGTAAATAGCTCGCTATATGAATTCTTTATTAATGGCATCATGTATGCGCTTAGTAATCCAGGGAAGCGTACAGTCAATTTAGAAATTTCTTATAAAGGTTCATTTAATAAGGATCTGCTATTCCACGGAAATAATGGGGAACTTAAGTTATTTTATCGTGAAGATTATATCAGAAGAAATTATTACGAGACTGGAAATATTTTATTTAAGGGGAAATTTAAAAACGGATCTATAATTTATGGTGATTATGAGGGTCCCTATCTTGGATACGAAGATTTATCTAGTAAGTATGCGAAATATCATGGTTCATTCTTATATGGTATTCCTCATGGTAATGGTAAGCTCCAATATAACTTAGGCGGTGGACACTATAGCCATGAACGAATGGAATGTGAGTATTCTGGAGAATTTCAAAAAGGCTTGCCATTCGGAGTGAATGGAAATGAGAAAATATGTGATAAGGATTTTGATGTAACTATTCATCTAAAAGGTTGTTCTTATGTGACAGAGAACGATGAAAGACCATTTTTAGAAGAAGTAAAAGAAATTAGTTTTATGGGCAACAGTATTTTTGGTTTTAACCCAGAAATAATATGTTCCAATCAGGTTACTTTTGAGGGCTATCTAAATCATTCTACTCTTACGGATGTTATTTATATACCTGAAGACGTGCATCAAATGTTGGGTCAAGGAGACTTATGTGTTCTTACAAAGGGATTAGCTAATAGAATCTACAGAAATTACGATGGTGAAATTAACCTTAATGGTACCTATCGCTATGGATTGGGAAGGGTAATTTTAGATGGCACATTTACGTGCCTTGATGAAAGTAATCAGAAAATTTTATATGAAAAGTGGAGATGTGGATATCTGATCGAGTCTTCTGAATCTCCATTCGACACCACCGATGTTGGCATTGCTAATATCGGTAATATACTAGCAGATGAACTTCTTGATGGGAGTAAGGATGCCTTTAAGCGAATGCTTTCTTCAATTATGGCGAGTAAAGTGATCGACAGTAAAATATTTGTGCTTTACATAATAATCGGTATACTTTCAACTTTGTTGAAAACAGGTAAAAATGTTTTGTTAAATAGATATGTTTTAGGTAACAAAGAAGGATTGGCTCGTGCCGTTTTAGCAGGTATTCATTCAATTAAAGGTGAGATGAAAGAAATTGACATAGAGTTAGCACGTTACCAAGAGGAAACATCGCGAACAACTGATTGGCATCACATAACAGAGAGAAGACTTGATGATTTTCTTGAAAGACATGATAAAGAGATAATAATGAGCCGACTTAAATATACGAAAAAGTTATTCAAAAGAACAGATCAATATTTCCGTGATGTATTAAAACTTATGGAGGAAGAAGGGTATAAGACGATTTCTTCCTTGGGTATGAGTGTCGATAATTTAGCTCGCGATTATAACAAGGTGCTCGGCCTATTTCATGAACTTGAAGCAATAGAATTAAATGAAATTCAAGATAATGACATAACGGCACTGGACTCTAAGATAGACCTGTTCAAAGAAGCTTATTTCAGATTATTTCATATAATTGAAGAAGCATTACAAAAAGTATATAGCATTTTAACAAAATAACTTTTATTATAATCTGACTTATAGAAATTGCCTGATTCTAATGATAATATGAAAGGTGCTATTGACAGCTTTTGATGTAGAAACTGAGGAGCTTGTATTAAAGTATGAAAAAAGACTTCATATACGGGTCTACCTAATCCGATTTACTGGAGTGTAAAATAATTCTAAGCGATTGACTGTATTGACCAAAGAATAGCTACGATTCCTCACCGAACTTCCGAATCATCACGCCGCGGCGAATTATGGATTTGCCAAGCCACGGTTCGCATTTATGAATCATGTCCATGCACAACTACAATAAAAGGTGTTGGACAGGGGGCAATGCGTTTCTCATCACGATTACTAATTACGTCAGCAAAGTTATTTTGACATGAGGAGGAAATATGAATACTAACTATCTTGAATATTCCCTAATCCCTACTAACCTTCTTATGGCTTCAAGTATTGAGTTTGATCCTAATGATGAATGGATTGAAAAGATAAATATAAGTAGCATGCCGGGACAGTTTCATTTTAACCTTAGATTTGAATTGAGGGATAATGCAATTAATCAAAGTCAGGCCCAACTTAAGCAAAAATGCAATATGCTACTTGCTATTATTGAGGATGAGCTATCATTTTCATACGGAATAAAGCTACATCACCCACATTTTTTAGGATTATATTTAGATGGAAACAGACAACCTGCTACACATCAGGGAATAATTATTGCATCGGTAACGTTATCAAAGTCTGATGAAGAATCATTACTCAACAAAATATGCGAGGCTGTTCAAAACCGAAGTAGTCACGTATATAAGCGCTTATACCGAAACGTTCTCCAAATATCAGATCCTATAGCCCGATTTATGCTTCTATACAGTTTAATGCAACTTGCTTTAGAAGCTGATAATCAAAAAGAAGTAGACGATTTTATTAGGATAACAACTTGGTATGATTCTACTTTAGATCGTATTACTACAAGAGAAAGAGCAAACTTCAACGAAACAATTTATTCTTGGCTTAGAAATGCAGTTGGGCATACCCAGGAGTCTTATATAATTAGGGGAAGAAGCTACAGTTTCGAAGAAATTCTTGAAGAGATTGATAGATTTGTTGATGTACTTTCCTTAATTACTAGACAAGCAATTGAAAATAACAAAATTTAGCCAACTGATATTCATGATGCAGTTTTTTTACCACACTTGTATGTGGCTATTATCTTATGCCACTGCCCCAAACATCCTCAACATCACAACACGTCGAATTGTGGATTTACCGTGCCACGGTTCGCCTCCATCGATCAAATCCACAACTTGTAGCTTAAAGATGACTTCTACGTGTTCTTTGTAGACGATCACCTTTTCTACATAGCTGCCGATGAACTTCTTGATCTCAGGAAGGTTCCGGCTGGTGATGTGGTCCTGAAAGCCAGAAAGCAGTTGTCGCAGAGCATCCTCTGTGATGGCTGCTTTTTCTTTTATCTCTGAAAGCAACCCAAGGGTTGATCTTCTTTTCTTTCGAATAAGTATTGACACGGATAGAAAAGTATTATATCTTTATATCAAGATAAATAAATTTAAGATATAACCGATCAAGAAAATTATAAATATGGAGGGTATACACATGCTTACAATTTTAAAAAGAATTAATCAGCTTGCAAAAAAAGAAAAAGAAGTTGGGTTAAGTGAAATTGAAAAAAATGAACAAAATGATCTTCGCAAAGAATACCTTCAAATATTTCGGGGTTCTATAAAAAGCATTCTCCTGAATGCTACTATTTATGATCCGCATGGAGACGATATTACTCCTGAAAAATTAAAAAAAGAACAGGCACAAATAGTACAGCAATGAACTTAATTTTGCCAAATATCTTTAATTTAATAATCTTAAAATAATATGATATGGAGAGTGATTTTTATGTTGGCAAGTGGATTGTTACTGTTACGTTTGGTGGTTGGATTGTTGTTGGTTGGGCACGGAGCTCAGAAACTTTTTGGCTGGTTTGGCGGTTATGGTCCAAAAGGTACCGGCGCTTGGATGGAATCGGTCGGAATTAAACCGGGAGTATTCATGGCCGTGTCCGCTGGCTTGATGGAATTGCTGGGAGGAGCACTATTTGCTTTGGGACTACTCACTCCATTGGCAGCATTGTTCATTACGGTGACTATGCTCGGAGCGATTTTCAAAGTACATGGCCAAAACGGGATTTGGGCAACAGCTAATGGCTATGAATATCCGCTAGTTCTGATTGCAGTCGTAGTCGGTATCGCATTGACAGGGGCGGGTTCATATTCCATCGATGCAATACTTAAATAAAACACTATGAACCTGCTGAATCTTTGGGTCAGAAACTAATGCACCAGAGTGGTTTGAACCGCAACGGGCTCATTTGAAACAAACCTGCATCCTATTGAAGTGAGAACATTAACAGATACAAAAGTGAACGAAACGGCTGCTGTTTTATCCCATAGAAAGATGAAGTTGCTTATACACAGAAGCCAGTAAAGCGATCATTGTACCTAGTATGAAGGAGGCCAAAGTTCAAATCATTTGTTTTGAAGTGGACTTCATATACAACTTCTCTACCTAAATGGCAAAGGTCACGTGGATGGGAACCGCCAGGTTTAGAAAAACGGTACGTTCTGCTCCTGGCTAAGTTTATTTCACACGTCTTCGATCACCATAATCCCCTATTCGTCGTGTGTATCTCTAACTACTTAGACGAATAGGGGTAATTTTTTGTTGTATGGTTATTCTGCCGAAGGTTTCTTTTGTACGTCTCCATTCGTTTCTTTTTCAGTGAAAAAGTAAAGCAAAGCTAGCAACGGCAGCGCGACTCCAATGAGAGCACTGAAATTCCAACCTCCTTGCGCATAAGACCAACCGCCTAATGATGATCCAATGGCACCGCCTACGAAAAAAATAGACATGAAGAGTCCGTTCAGACGCCCCCTCGCCTCACTTCCCAAGGAATAAATCACACGCTGCCCAAGTACAAGATTTCCCGATACGGCCATATCCAGTGTAATCGCTGAAACAAAGAGCAGTACGAGAGCTACGGTTGAATGGTTTTGAAAAAGATAGATTAGCAAAAAAGACAAGGCGGCAATGATCATGGCAAGCCCGGTTAAGAATTTACTCCAGCCTTTATCAGCCAATCTCCCGGCAATTGGAGCTGCTACTGCGCCGCCCACGCCAACTAAAGCAAACAATGCAATACCTTGCTGGGACATTCCGAAATCGTCCGCCAATCGTAGAGGAACAACAGTCCAAAATAGGCTAAAGGCTCCAAATAGACAGGCTTGATATAGGGCACGGCGGCGCAATACGGGCGTTTGTTTTAAAAGAGTGCCTAGAGAGAAAATTAATTTGCCGTAAGATACCGTAGGCGCAGGCTTACGTTCAGGAAGAGCACGCGAGAGCAGAACCGTCAACAGCGTCACAACAATTGCTGACAAAATAAATACGGCCTGCCACCCCCAGATGCTGGTTATAAAGCTTGCCACCGGTCGTGCGAACATAATTCCTAGCAACAGTCCGCTCATTACATTCCCAACAACCCGGCCTCGCTGCTCTTCAGACGCTAAATAGGTGGCATACGGCACCAGGATTTGGGCTACCACAGATCCGATTCCAATGAACAGAGATGCGGTCAGGAACAACGACGCATTGGGGGCGAATGCTGCTGCGAGCAATGCACCGACTGTAATGATTAGCGATACGACCATGAGGCGTCGATTTTCAATAATGTCACTGAGCGGTACGATAAACAGCAATCCCACGACATAACCGATTTGAGTTAAAGTAACAATGAATCCCGCTGCTGTGGAAGAAAGGCCCATAGCAACATGGATCGGTCCTACCAGGGTTTGAGCATAATAAAGATTGGCAACGATCAGGCCGCATGCGGCTGCCAACAGAAACATCATCCCATTTGAAATACGGTTACTTCCTATTGCTTGTTGTTCTCTTTGCATGATAATCCTCCTTATGATTGTTTGGTGATTGTGCAACAACACTTCTTCATTCAATGCTACCGGAAAATAAATACTGAACGTATAGTTCATTAATTCGATAATTAAATAATATACTGAACGTTTGGTTTTGTAAATAGGTAAATTCGTTTTATTTTTACTTGTCATTTGATATACTGAACGTACAGTTTATTTTATAGTTATTTATACCTATCAGGAAGGTGGCATTCCAGTGCAGAGTAAACGAGGACGCCCGCGTAATGTCGAGACGCAAAAGTCTATCCTTAACGCTTCATATGATTTACTGTTGGAGCATGGCTTTGGAGCGGTTACGGTAGAAAAAATTGCTGAACGAGCTAAAGTTAGCAAAGCGACCATTTATAAATGGTGGCCTAACAAGGCTGCCGTGGTGATGGACGGCTTTCTGTCAGCTACCATAGCGAGATTGCCTGTGCCGAACACGGGTTGTGTATTAGATGATATTCTCATTCATGCCACGAATTTAGTACGGTTCTTAATAAGTCGAGAAGGTAAAATCATTACGGAGTTAATAGGTGAAGGGCAGCTTGATTCAGGATTATCGGAGGCATACCGGACCCGATATTTTCATCCTCGGCGGCTCGAGGCCAGGCTCCTTTTGGAGCGGGGGATGGAGCGCGGGGAATTGAAGAAAAATCTCGATATTGAATTAAGTATAGATCTCATTTACGGACCGATTTTTTATCGATTGCTGGTAACCGGTTATCCATTAGACGATTCCTATGTGCAACAATTAGTCATGAATGCGTTCGAAGGAATTCGCTCGGACTGAATCGCGGAGTCCTCTGGGCCGTGGTCATAGCATGCTAGAGAATGAAGAGATTGGGAAAATTGCTGCCGCCCATAGAAAAACCATTACACAAACGATTTTACGTTGGCATATCCAACTGGGCGCGATCCCAATCCCGAAGGCATCTGATATAGGGGCAGGACCCCAAAACTATGAAGAATTATAAAGCGGAAGGATAGACTCTTCTCCATTTGATGAGCCCACTCAGCGAGCGGGCTTTTTATGTTTCATGAGTTAGATTGTAGATGGATTGTAGGCCAAACACTCAAATGTCAAGGAAATGAACCCTTTTTTCCAGATTTGATGTATTATATGGTGGAATGTAATCTTTTCGAAGGGAGACCATGATGGGGATTCTGTCGAGATTTAGGGATATTATGAAAATGAATGTTAACGCCTTATTGGATAAGGTGGAGGATCCGGAGAAGACGATTGATGATTATATGCGGAACCTGAACATCGACCTGGGCAGGGTGAAGGCGGAGACAGCTTCAGTGTTGGCGGATGAGCGAAGAGCGAAAAGAGCTTTGGATGAATGCAGAGCCGAGATCAAAAAGCTTCAGAATTATGCTATGAAGGCAGTGGAAGCTGGCAATGACGAGAACGCTCGAAAGTTTCTGAAGAGAAAGGCAACGCAGGTGGAGAAACTGGAACAATTCGAAACCGCTTATGACTTGGCTTCATCAAACGCCGAAAATATGAAACAAATGCAGGATAAACTGGTGTCCGATATGGACCAATTGGAAGCACGGCGCATCAAACTAAAAGGGAAAATGGCGGTTGCCAAAGTACAGCAATCATTGAACGCCATGAGCGGCCAGGATTCCGTATTCGAAGCTATGGAAGAGAAGGTTAACAGGGCATATGATGAAGCAATGGCTATAGCCGAGCTTAGAGCAGGGACGCAGGACGATCTGGATGATTTATTCGTACAATATGAGAAAAGCACGAATGCAGAAGATGAATTGGCTGCGATCAAAGAAAAACTGAACGATCAGAAATAACAGTTCTTTATGATAGAGGTGAGCAGATGCCGGTTATCGAATATAAATGCCCAAACTGCGGCAGTGGCATGGTCTTTGACAGTGAAACAGGAATGTTATCCTGTCATAGTTGCGGAAGAAAGGACAATATCGAGTATTTTCCAGATCCTCTGACGAATCATGTTTTTCTAGAAGACGAGGCTCAGGAGTACCATTGTACCAGCTGCGGAGCAGTTATTATGACCGAAGTGGAGACAAGCGCGACGGTTTGCAGCTTTTGCGGATCAGCGGTTGTGCTCGGCGAACGACTGACCGGGGAGTTGGCTCCGGCGCAGGTCATTCCTTTTTCGATCAGTAAGGAAGAAGCAATACAAGCATTCCGAAAATGGTGCAAGAATGGCCGTCTGACGCCAAATCGGTTCATGACAGCAGACCGAATCAAGGGAATCACCGGGATGTATGTGCCCTTCTGGTTATATGATCTACATAATAAAATTGAAGTTCATGGTCAGGGTACCAAGGTAAGAACCTATACGAGCGGCGACTATGAGTATACGGAAACGCAGCATTTTGATGTATATCGGAAAATCCGTCTGAATTATGTAAAGGTTCCGATTGATGCCGCGGAGAAAATGAATGACGAGCTGATGGATAAATTGGAGCCTTTCCCCTACGAACAGCTAAAAAGCTTTAAAACCCCGTATCTCGCCGGCTACATTGCGGAGAAATACAGTTATAATGACGAGGAACTCTTCCCGCGAGTAAAAGAAAAAGTGAAGGAATATATTGATGCTTACATTCAGTCTTCGGTGTCAGAATATACTGCTGTGGACTATACGGATAAGCAAATAGACACAACACGAAAAAATGCCGACTATGTCCTGCTCCCAGTATGGGTAATACACTATGACTACAATAGATTGGAGCATACGTTTGCCATGAACGGTCAGACGGGCAAGGTAGTCGGCAAGCCTCCGATTAGCAAGGTCAAAGTGACTGCCTGGTTTGCAGGCATTTTCGGCATTACTCTCTTTTCATTGAGGTTAATCACTTGGTTGATGATGGGAGGGGGATTCTATTGAGAAAATATAGAGCCATTATAGCCGTTTTGTTGTTCTTTGCTGTTTTTGTGGCGGTTCCTATGGAAATGAAGGGCGAACCAGCAACGTCAGAAATGAAGCCCTTGATTTATGATGAAGCGGGTCTGCTCAATCAAGAAGAGTATAATGTGTTGAACGCTATGGCTAATCAATATGGAGCGGAAAGAGAAACGGACATTATTATTTATACTACCCTCAATCCCGACAATATGGATGTTATGAAAATGACGCAGGACTTTTATGATGATCATGGGCCTGGGTATGACAGATCTCATGGGAACGCGGTCATTTTAACGATGGATATGAGAAATAGAGAGGTGTACTTGGCCGGATTTTATAAGGCAGAACGGTATCTGGATGATGACAGACTAGATAAAATACGTGACGAGATTAGCCCGGATTTGACGAACGGCAACTATGGGCTGGCATTTCAAAAGTATATTCTGAGCGCGCACAGATATTTGGCAATCCGTCCAGGGGTGAATCCAGACAGTATATTTTTTAAAGGCTGGCTTCATTTGGCGGTTGCACTGGGATTGGCGGCGATTATCGTGGGCAAGATGGTTTCCAATTCCGGTGGCCGAGTTACGGTAAATCGGCAAACCTACGAGGATGCGGGCAATTCAGGGATTCTGGAGCATCGGGACCAGTACCTTCACACCACGACAACGAAACGGAAGATTGAAAAGAGCAGCAGCAGTAGCGGCTCAAGCGGGGGCGGAACCACCAGCGGCGGTCATTCGCATAGTGGCAGCAGAGGATCATTTTAACGGAAGGGATGGATGCAGAATGGGATTCTTCAGAAACCAATTTGCGAATGTGGTAGAGTGGGAAGAATTTAGAGATGATATGATTTTTTGGAAATGGAGCAACCGGGAGATTAAAAAAGGAAGCAAATTAATGATCCGCTCCGGTCAAGACGCGGTTTTCGTTAATAACGGCAAGATTGAAGGGATTTTCGAGAATGAAGGATCTTACAATATAGATTCTGAGATTATCCCGTTTCTGTCCACGCTAAAAGGGTTTAAATTCGGCTTTAACAGTGGTATGAGGGTGGAAGTTTTATTCGTCAATACGAAGGAGTTTACCGTCAAATGGGGGACACAAAATCCGGTTTTGATCCCGACTCCCCAGCTTCCGGGCGGTATGCCTATTCGTGCGAATGGCACGTTTAATTTTAAGGTGGACGATTATGTTACGCTCATAGATAAGGTTGCCGGGATGAAAGACAGCTATCTGGTGGAGGATGTTAAAATCCGGATTACTTCTGTGCTGGATCAGTTGTTAATGAAGTGGATCAGCAGAGAAGGGAAGGACATGTTTAATCTGCAAGCGAATGCTTCCGATATTTCCAAAGGCATTCAAGAAGATCTGGATATGCAAGTGATGGACAACGGGATGACGATTACAGGCTTTCACGTGATGAGCTTCAATTATCCTCAAGAAATTCAGGATATGATTACGAAGACGGCTTCTCATGAAATGATCGGTAATTTGCAAAAGTATCAACAGGTCACGATGACGGACGGTATTGCATCTGGCAACGTAAAAGGCGGCGGTGCTGCTTCGGACATGGCGAGTATGATGATGGGGATGAATATAGCAAATGAAATGATGAAAAATTTGAACCCCAACCAAAAGCCTCCTGCCGAGACTCAACCGGAATCTGAATCTGCTGCTCCTTCTCCTACTGGAGACCATAAAAAGCCCAATTTCTGTCCTAACTGCGGCGTGAAAAACGAAGGAGCTAACTTCTGTCCGAATTGTGGTCAGAAACTTTGAACGTGTAACCCCTGAGGTCGGTTTATTGACTAGCTGAACATAAATTTGTTTAATACTGAATAAGTGATTAGTCCAAGGAGCGAATTTATTGTGGGTAAAAGACTCATGCAGTCCCATAGCATATTCCCAACGAATGATATGGAGAAGACATCTGAGTTTTACAGCCGATATTTAGGGTTTAGGGCTGTGTCATATTTGGAAGCAGAAGAGCCACATATTTGTTTGTATCGTGATGATACGGAAATTATATTGACTAAATCTTTGAGGTAGCCAGGGTAAAAATTGTACGCTCTTTGTCGAATACAGATTATAACAATAAAGAATTTGTTATTGAGGATGTAGATGGTCGGTGGATTGGCTTTGGAATTAAAGAAAGCAGTTCATCAATTGAGTGAAAATTCACCCTAACAAGGATTGATCCATCTGAGAAGCCGCTCATTGAGCGGTTTTTTTGTCACTAGACGGGGTTGCTTCCGGCGCGATAACACCAACAATCTCCAATGCTAGCGGCAGAGCGGCTTTGACGCTTGCAGGAGGTCCTAATGGTACATCGTATATACAGCTTAGTAGGGTAATGATGGTGGAACCTTTTCCTGCTTAAAAACAAAAAAAGGGGTGTCCCAAGCAGCCGTTTTATGGCTTATGGGGCACTCCCTTTTTTCTATAAATAGAGTCAGAATGTTGAGTTGATTTCCCCGACAGGCATTACTTCGTGCTTCTGTTCACCAATTCACGCGGGTTGATGCCGTCGTCTATCGTTAGCGGTGTGCGCGCACCCTTGGCGATCTGCTCCCAAGGCACCATTTTAAAATTCTGATTCAGCTTTTTGCCGTTTTGAAGATTTTCGTCATCTTGTGCAACGAAGATACCATGAGGGAAGTTCTTGCCTAATCCATAGCCAAGAACATCAATGCCGTCTGTAACAGAGGTCCCGTCGACTGTAGGGCTGGCGTTGATCGTAAAGTTGCTAATATAAGCGTTGTCGCCTTGTCGTTCATAGAGTGCGTAACTGCTGTTTCCCTGACTGGAGGCGATGAGATACCCCTTGCCGTCTTTGCCGTAATACAATGTAAGCCCCTCTATATCATCTTGAAGTCTGCGTCCGTCTGCAACATCCACACGTCGTAGCGGCTCGGAAGAACCGTCTGGCTCGGCATCATATTTCCAAATGGCGTGATCCTCTTCGGCGATGTAAACCGTGCCATATTCATCATCAGCCACCATTCCTTCAGATTGCGTAGCAAGCTTGAACTGGCGGACAAGCTTACCAGCTATTTTGCCATTTCCGTTGTCAGTCAGCTCATATTGTTCAAATTCACCCTCCTTGCCCAAAACGAGCGCATAAAACTTGTCTGTCTTGAGGCTATGGTACAGGCTGAACCCATATACTTCTTTCATAGATGATTTAATAGGCTGGTCAACCACGTTTGTTAACGTTCCTGATACTCCGTCAATGGCAAAGATATCAACGGTGTTGTTGGTGCGATTGGTTGCTCCTGCAATATCAATCTTTTTGCCGCCCAGTGTAAAACCGTAACGGATATCCACGTTGTTCATTTTGCCGACTTTATAGTTCTGTAATTGCTTGCCTTGCAGATCATAGACCAGAATTCCGCCGCCTTTATTGGTCGCTATAAGTCTGCTTTTCTCCGGGTCCGCCGGATTGAGCCAGATAGCAGGGTCGTCGGCCGCGTCATCTCCATCCTCCACTGCTTCTGTCTCAGCAGTAGGGGTAACCTTGTAGGTAGGAACTGCATCTTTGGGATCAGTATATTTGCTGTTTTCTGTCTCAAGCGTGGCAAGCAGCTTTGCCGGAAGATATAAATTCCCGCCGACCATCTTGATTTCCCGATCTGCTTCTCCGGTTTGGCCTGCCAGACGATAGGTCTTCTCACCGACGGTAAAGGTGCCGACAATGCCATTTTTCAGCTTGACCGCAGCAGACTTGTCGTCACTCTCCCATGTAATGACCGCTCCCATTTTTTCCGCCTGTGTTCGCAGCGGTGCATACCCGGATGACTGAACGTCTGCCGCCTTGGTTATTTCAGCAGGTGATATCAAAGCCCCGGCCAAGACTGTCAACAGGGCTAGTTTGGTTGTCTTCATATGTATACCCCTTTTCACGATGTAAAATCTATAGCTGACTCAGTATAAAGGGGCAATATAACGGGAGTATGTTAAAAATGTAAAGGAGATGTAATGCCTGTACATTTTTCGATTCAATGAGCCGGCTTCCAATATTGTTGCCTATAGTTTTTCGGGGACATACCGAATTTTTGTTTAAAGCATTTGGAGAAATAGCTTGCTTGGGAGAATCCTGTTTCTACTGTGATTTGTTGGACGGACCAGTCGGTTTGCAGTAGGAGACTGCGTCCTTGATCCAGACGGGAAACGGTTTTTCTACGTGAATCCACTGGAGGTTAATCCTTTTCAAAAATCCAGAAAAGATCAGGAGCATGTAAAAACAGAACGGCAAAAATGGTTCTTCTGCGCCTGCGGACCTGACCTTTTTGATTCATGTATTTTGGCTGCACTGGGTCAGGTCGTGATTTTAATGGGAAGTACGGACTTAACCCTCATTATTATCGGTTGGATTATTGGTGTTTTAGGATCAGGCTTTGCATGCTCCCCTACTGCGTTGTCTGGCATTCAGTTCAGCTTTATCTGGCTACCGTTTATCATCTTCCTGAGCGGCATCATTCCTATGTTTTTGAATAAAAAATTCGAAAAGAATGAAGCATCCATTCAACAGGATTTAAAATGTGAGTAAAACCATTGACAGGATTTTCTTTTGGAGGGATACTTCTATGTAGAGAAAAGTGTACAGAATCAAGAACTAGATACATCTAGCCTTGCAACTTTATACATTTTTTCGCCATGGAAGCTCTTCTGTTGAAGGGTTTTTTTCAATTTGATAAAAAGAATGTGATGATATGAGTCAACTGAGTGTAAGGATGAGAACACATGGCTTTCTGAATAGGCATTTTTCGGGAGAGTCTATTGATTATCGACAGATTATTGCTTTATTTATTCCTCTATTGATCGATCAGGCTTTTATTGTGGGTCTTAATTTGGTGAATACGGCAATGATCAGTTCATCGGGTATGGCGGCGGTCAGCGCGGTGAATATGATTGATTCCCTGAATATTTTCTTGATTAATGTATTTGTCGCTGTGTCTACCGGGGGAACGGTTGTCGTGGCACAGTATAAGGGGAGCGGTAACGACCTTATGGTCTCTAAAGCCGCATCCGGCACCATTTCCTCCGTTTCCTTGCTGGCCTTGGCTATCAGTCTGTTTATGATCGTGTTGTACAATCCGATCTTAAGTGTTCTGTTTGGCTCCGCCTCGGCTGATGTATTAGCTAACGGTAAGGTGTATCTGCTGGGAAGCTGTATGTCTTTCGTGGGGATTGCGATCGTTGAGGCGGTGTGTGGAGCGCTGAGGGGGATCGGGAAGACGAGGGCATCGCTGGCTCTTTCTCTCATCATGAACCTCTCGTACGTGCTTTTAAATGTAATATTCATTAATGTATTGGACATGGGTGTGCTGGGCATGACGATTGCCGTAAATGTGTCCAGATATGCAGGGGCAGTCTGCGCGTTGATCTATTTGGTCAGGGTAGATGACGACTTGCGTGTTCAGCTTAGAGATATGCTTTATTTTAATCTAGCCATGCTTAAAAAGATTCTGTTCATCGGACTTCCTTTTGCAGCGGAACAGATGTTTTTCAATGGGGGTAAAATTTTAACCCAAATTTTCATTGTGAGCCTGGGAACAAATGCGTTGGCGACGAATGCCATCTGCTCATCACTGGCTAACGTGTTCCAAATTCCTGCGAATGCCTTGGCTCTTACGATTGTGACTGTAGTCGGTCAATGTATGGGTCGTCGAAATGTCGAG
Source organism: Paenibacillus sp. 1-8 (assembly GCF_056316205.1). Lineage (NCBI taxonomy): Bacteria > Bacillati > Bacillota > Bacilli > Caryophanales > Paenibacillaceae > Paenibacillus > Paenibacillus sp. 1-8. The sequence goes on from NZ_CM149995.1 coordinate 267,963, forward strand.
GATGCCCGCAAGTTTACCAAATCGTTTATTTGGCTAGCATCTTCTTCTTTTATTGTAATGGGATTAATTCTGATGCCTTTGTTCAAGCCAATGGTGGGTCTGTTTCATCCGCCTGCTGAAATCGTAGATGACATTTTCATTGTCATATTGATTAATACGTTGGCCCAGATTCCGCTCTGGTCCATTGCCTTTATTACACCCTCTGCGCTTAGGGCAGCAGGTGATTCGAAATTTACGTCCCTCACCTCGATGCTGTCCATGTGGTTGTGCAGGGTGGTGCTTGGGTATATTTTGGGCATTGTGTTCAATCTGGGGATTGTTGGTGTCTGGCTGGCTATGGATATTGAATGGGGCGTGCGGGGGATCGTTTTCCTTTGGCGCTTCCGTGGCAACAAATGGGTCCAGCATCGTTTGATCGACTGAATAGGTCCACTACCATAAAATTGACTTCTGGATGAAGGCATTTTATAGTAGTGGATTTTTTTTCTTCCTGTACTTCGTTCAGGCTCTTACTTCATCCTGATCCCTATATTACCTAACTGTGCTCCCTGCTGCATACGGTGGAAGGCTTGTGCCGTGTCTTGTAAAGGGAATACGCTATCTATAATTGGATGGAGTGCATGGCGCTCCATGAATTGAAGCATATCTGCGAATTCCTCGCCGCTGCCCATGGAGGTGCCGATGATGCTGATTTGAGGGAAAAATATAGACCGCAGCGGAATCTCTATTCGATCTCCTGAGCTTGCGCCAAATGTAACGATTCGACCGTTCGGTTTGAGGATTTCCATGTATTTGTCGAACGTAGCAGGGCCGATACTGTCAAGGATCAGATCCACGGCGTCTCCGTTTACACTTTCTTTCCAATCGCCATGGCTGTCAAATGCATGATTTGCGCCATGGGCGAGGGCAGCTTGTCTTTTCGCTTCGCTACGTGATGTGACGCTGACCCGTGCGCCCGCCGCTAAAGCCATAAGCATGGCATACGTGGCTACACCGCCGCCAATACCGGGAATGAGGACATGCTCACCCTGCTGTAATTGGCCTCTGGTAAAGAGAGCGCGGTAAGCGGTCAAGGCAGACAAAGGTAGCACCCCTGCTTCGTCCCAAGATAGGTAAGCTGGCTTGCGGACGGCATTTTGGACGGGGATGATAACCGATTCAGCGAATGTCCCGTCTGAAGGTCCGCCCAGAATGGCTGGAACCAAGGGAATGTGGTGTGTATGCTCCCATCCGATACATGGATTAATGATTACATCGGTGCCTACCAGCGAGATTGGGACGCCATCGCCCACAGCCTCGATCACGCCTGCGCCATCCGACCCGAGAATGAGTGGAGCATCGTTGGCGGTTCGATCCGCCATGAGGAATAGATCTCGATGATTCAATCCTGCGGCTTGGAGCCTTACCTTCACTTCGTCGTGCCCCGGCTGTCTGTCCGTAACTTCTTTATACATAAGGCCCTCAATGCTTTTTTTGCTGGCATGTATCATGGCTTTCATTGTAAAACCTCCCGTGGTTCGAATTGAGATGCATTTGCATGTATATTGAATTGTACAGAGCGATAAGCATCCGGTAAAATGAACAAAATCGAACGTGAGTATCATAAATGATCATACCAAGCAGGTGACGTATATATGGAAAGCAGTGATTTAAAAATATTTCAGGCTGTTGCTCGCGAAGGCAGTATCACGAAGGCTGCGCAGGTATTGAACTATGTACAGTCCAATGTGACCTCCCGGATTCAGCAGCTTGAGGCACAATTGAACGTACCGCTTTTTCGTCGATCTAATCGCGGAATGACGCTAACGCCGGCAGGAGAGAATCTGTTGGGATATGCGGATACAATCCTGACCTTGCTGGACGAGGCTGTAAAGTCCACTCAATATTCGGACCATCCTACGGGACCTTTGCGATTGGGCTCGATTGAGACAGCGGCGGTCACGCATTTGACTTCATTATTGGGGGAATACCACTCACAATACCCGGATGTCCAACTATCCCTTTTGACAGGCGGCACGCATGATCTCGTACAAAAGGTATTGAATTATGAATTAGATGGAGCCTTCGTCTATGGGCCTGTCGATGATCCGCATATAGACCATGTTGCGGCCTATGAGGAGGAATTGGTGCTTATCTCGGAACCTGGGAACAAGAACATGGGCGAGCTGCTTGCCAAGCCTATGCTGTTTTTCGACGTGGGCTGCACACATCGGGCAAGAGCGGAAAGTTTTTTGAGCGAAACAGGTATTAATGCCTATCAGATTATGGAATTTGGAACATTGGAAGTGATTCTGGGTGGTGTAGCTTCTGGTCTGGGAGTGTCCATGCTGCCACAATCCTCGATTGCGAAGGCGGAGGAAACGGGAAGTATTGCTTCACATCGTCTGCCTGAAAAATATCAGAAATTGGAGGTGTGGTTTGTTCATCGGCGGGATTCCGTTTGCTCCAGTGCACTGTCAGGCTTGCTTCACTGGATGAAAAGGAATGCTATACTGAATGAGGATTTAATTTGACATTAGAGGTGTATGATTTGGAAGAACATGATTTAATGAAACATCCATCCACCGTAGTACCGGATGAGCATGTAGTCAATGGGAGCTATATTCGACCCGAGCCGGACAGGATGGCTGTGTTATCAGCAACATACGGAGCTTCTATTTTTTTCAGAAGATGGGCTGCCTGGATGATTGACTTCATCCTTATCGTTTTTGGATATGGAGGACTGGTTTATTTTGCAGCGAAAAAGTTAGCTGCTGCCGAAAGTCCCAATATCGTTATGGTTGTGGGTATCTTCCTGATCGGCTCCTTCTGCTATTATCTCTTACTGGAAGGACTTACAGGCTACACGCTGGGCAAATATCTTCTTCGTATTCAAGTTGTGAATGGGGAAGGAAGCTCGCCGGGCATGGTTAAATCGTTGATCCGCACCGCCATACATCTGGTGGATACGAATCCGCTGCTTTTCTGGGGATTACCTGCAGGTATATGTGTGCTGGCGACACCCAAAAAACAACGGCTGGGTGATATGGCTGCGGGTACATATGTTGTAAAGGTACGGGATCTGAGAGCTGTGGGAAGAAAGAAAACCGGGATTTTTGCAGGGGCAATCATCCTGATGACGATCATTTCGGCCATCTTTGCTGTATCCCTTATTTCTTCTCTCATCACACAAGTAACCAAGCCCGACGTTTTTGTCAGTAAGGACAATCAGTTTGAAGTTACGGCTCCGTGGAGCTGGTCACGGGATTATACGATTAATGAGGATGCGGATATCTCCATTAAAAATGAATTTACAGAAAGATACTTGATTGTATTGTCTGAACCGAAAAGCGATTTCGACAGCAGTATGACTCTTCAAGAGTATAAACAGATCATTCAGGGCCATATAGAATCAGGGCTTACAACCCCTGAATCGGGAAAGGCTTCCAACATCGTGGTAAACGGCTATCCTGCTATTGAATTTACATTAAAAGGAGAAGTGGAAGATACTCCAGTTATGTATAACGTGACTACGATAGAAACTCCTTCGCATTATCACCAAGTGCTTGCCTGGACGTACGCTTCCCGATATGGTCGATCACAGCAAGAGTTGCGCAAGATTAGAAACAGTTTTCGTGAAGTTAAGCATTAGGCTTTACCTATGATGTTAAGCTATACAGCGCGCAGTAAGCAGAAAAAGCAGACTGCTCACAGGAGCGTCTGCTTTTCTTGTAGTACGCCCAGCATGGGCGTCATCTCTAGGGTGAAAGTCCCGAACGGGGGCTGGCGAACGCCTACCGTTAGCCAAGAGCAAGGGTGTCCATCGCGAGGTGGAATCTGAAGGAAGCTGGGGGCAAATGCACGAGCCAAGGTACACGAACTGGATCTGAGGGAGGGTTAGCCGGATGAGTTGCCAACACACAACGAAATCCAAAGTCGCCAAGGGCTACCTTTGTAAACTCCAGTGGCTGCAGGCAGAAAGATGACGATCTTATCTGGGGAGGCCTGCGGAATACGCGAAGTAACTTCGTAACCAGAGTCGAAAGGCTCTGTTGAATCCGCAGGAGTCAGCAGAGGCCATAGTATGTGAGTACGGGACGCCGGAAAGCGGAAGGGCCGAACCGAAAGGAGAGAGGAAACCGAAGCGTTTGCACGAAGAGCAACGACAGCAGAATATCCCGAAAGGGAGCTCACGGCAAAGGGATACGGTGAAGCTGGAAGAGTATGCCGGAGCGCCGAGTTCTTCGTCGGCACAAATCGCCCCTTCCTCTCGCGAAGACCAGAGCGACCTGCTGGAGCGAATGCTCGAAGGAAAGAACCCTCGACTCGGGTATAAGCGAGTCGTCCAGAACGGAGGAGTCCCTGGTGTGGATGGTGTAACCGTAGCCGAGCTACAAGCTTACCTGAAAACACACTGGGAAACGGTGAAGTCCGAACTCCTCGAAGGAACCTACAGACCTATGCCTGTCAAACGAGTGGAAATCCCCAAATCCAGAGGCGGCGTGAGGCTGCTGGACATCCCGACCGTAATGGACCGATTTCTCCAGCAAGCGCTTCTGCAAGTGATGAACCCGATCTTCGATCCTTATTTCTCCGGATACAGCTACGGCTTCAGACCGGGAAAACGAGCACACGACGCGGTGAAGCAAGCGCAACCTCATATCCAAACCGGCCTAAGATGGGTCGTGGATATAGACCTTGAAAAATTCTTTGACGGGGTGTTGTTAATTGATTTACTTTGGAATACAGGTTACTTTTCTAATTTCCGTAATAGAATTTTTATTCAATTTAATTTTTTAAAGACCGTATAAAAAAAGCTTCAAAAGATTAAAAACATCCTTTGAAGCTTTTGAATATTACTCATACATTTTTAAAGTTAGAAAGTTCATCAAAAGCAAAGTTATTCGTTAAGTTTTTTTAGTACATATTGAGGGACGGATGCTTGATCTAATGTTAAACAATTATCAATAAATTCTTTCTCCTGAAATAATGAGATTAATTTTTTTAACATTCTCACATGTATTTTTCCTGAAGAAAGAGCCATATTAAAAATTAAATTACAAGAGATTTTTTCGTCAGGATCTTCCATTTTACCAAAAGATACTGGGGTTTTTGTTCGAACAATACTAATACTATTAAATAATACGTTTTCAGAATTACTATGGGGCATTGCTATAGTAGATCCGTTAGGTAAAGAAAGTCCGGTTGGAAATAATTTTTCCCTGTCTACACATGCTTTAATAAAATCTGTTTTTACAGCATTATGCGTTACTAAAACTTCTCCAGCCTTTTTTATAGCATCAATATCGTTAAAAGCGTCTTGCTCTGTAAAGTATATTTCCAATTCCAGTTCCATGTATTACACCCACCTCTTCCTTACGATAGCTCTTTTCTTATTGCTTCTAAAACTTCATCTTCACCTATTCCTGTCAAAAGTCCAATACCAATGATTACTTTTGTAGTGATATTTTCATTGTCAATTTTTGTGGATGATACAACTAAATCTTTACTGTTTATCTTCTCAGCTGAAGCGTCTCCACGTAGGTCAATAAGGGAAGCCTTTTCAATTTCAGCGTCAATATTTACTTCTTTAAAATAGTCCTCCAGCATAGAAACCATAATTGATGAAGATGCAATTCCATTTCCACATACTACTAGTACTTTCTTACGCATAAAAATCACCTTTTCCTTATAGTATTATACGGATTTTACTGCATTAGTTTTATTTCTTTTTCTTTTTAATAGGTAACCAATCGAAATAAGAAGTAATCCTATTAGGATGAATCCAATTACACCTACATTTGTTGTTGCGGCGAATAGACCTGTAAAAGGATTAGCAGAAGGATTTAATGATGAGTACATAACTCCATCATGTCCACCTGCTCCGAACTTCAGAAATACTTCTGTAGTTGGCTTAGCCATCCATGTTGAAATATATAGTCCTCCACCAAAACAAATAGTAGCAGCAAGCCATGTACGGATAATATTCCCTTTAAAAACTGGAACCATACATGCTATGAAAAAAACGAATTGTGATAAATCACCCAGTGGCATTACTGTATTACCAGGTAAAATAACTGCTAAAATAAGCATAGTTGGAATTAATAATAATGCTGGTGCAATTACCGAGGGATGTCCAATAATTAAAGCAGTATCCATCCCCACTGTAATTTTTCTATCTGGAAATTTTTTGACTAACTTTTTACGGGCTGCTTTTGATAACGGTACTAAGCCCTCCATCATGATAGATGTCATTTTTGGAAGTAAAAGCATTACTGCGGCAATATACATTCCTAATTGTAAGCTTGAAATAATTGTTTTGTATGGATCGCTCCACCCAAATCCAAATAGACCAAGTACAACACCGATAAAAAAGCCTACAATAGTTGGATCTCCTAGAATACCAAATCTCTTCTGAATAGTTTCTGAAGTAACATTAAGTTTATTAAATCCAGGAATTCGATCAAACAACCAATTAAATGGATAAGCAAAAATAAGATAGGTATTCGCTACTGGATGAGAAATGGAAACGCCTTCTGGTAAATCGAAATATTCCTCATTATTTTTTGCTCCTAAGTCGGCAGCAATAAGTGCCCATACATGAAATAGACCTGCAGTCAGTATGCCATATAAAAGGCTGCCGGAAAATGCAGCAACAATAGCTCCCATAGAAGCATTCTGATGTAAATTAAATAAATCAACATTCACACAATCAATTAAACGTAAGAATAACATTATTATGTTAATCGCGAAACATAATGGGATTACTATAGCACCCAAATCAGAGCCAAACCCCATAACTGCAGTAGCAGCCCCACCTACATCAATCGTATTTAATGATGAACCAGTATTTTCAGCTAATCCTTTAATAGCTGGCTGCATTTTGTCTAACATTAAATTGATTGTCATTGTTAAGCCAATAAATCCAATACCAACTTTCATAGCTGACGCTATGCATTCAGAGAGAGGTCTTCCGAACAATAACATTACTATTAAAAATACGAATGGAATAAAGATAAAGTTACCAAGATCATTTATAAAGTGAGTGATGATATCCATAGTAGTGGTTTACTAGATTCAAATATCTAGTTTTCCTCCTTTTATTTTTATTCTCATAATTAGTTATCTGGTCTGAATCCCATATTCCAAGCAACATAATTTGGTTTTTGCAAAAGTTTATTATCATTTATTTCGGCTGCTTGCAGATTTTTTTTTGAATTTTCTTTTGCCGTAGAAAAATCGAAAGCGTTATCATACCAAGCATCTAAAATCATCTTAGTATACTCTAAACTGTTGACGTTACAACCAAGTCCAATAATCTGAGCATTATTACTCAATCTTGCTCTTTTTGCCGAATAAGGATTTGTAACTGCGACGGCTCTAATGCCCCAATGCTTGTTGGCTTGGCAAGTGAATCCAATTCCTGTACCACAAATATAAATTCCCAATCTAAAATGATCTTTTTGTAATAGTGTTGCCATTTCATCAGCTAATTCCGCAAAGGTATTCATTCCTTGCTCTTTCGTCTTTACAGGGTCAAAGACAATCTCTGCATTTTTTTCGGTCAATAAATACTCCTTAATTTCCTCCTTTCTGTTGAAACCTATATCATCACAAGCAATAGCAATTTTAGTAGACACCTTTAAAACCCCCTCGTTTTGTATGCGCTTTACTTTGCATACCAATAATATAATTGGTTTTGGTTGGTTGTCAATATTTATTTATGTATAAAATATTTATAAATAAGGCTTATTGACACCAACTAAAACCAATTGTATTCTTACTTTAAGAAAAAAATATAAACATGGAGTGGCTAAAATGAATAAAATTAAAGAAAATCTAGATATTATTATGAGTGAATTGAAAGAAAATAATTCCCGAAATAATGAAATTAAGTTAGATACTTTATTGGAAGATCTTTTGAAATCAAAAAAAATTTTTTTATGCGGTGCAGGTAGATCTCAGTTAATGATTCGAGCATTTGCTATGAGATTGATGCAACTAGGATTAAACGCATATGTTGTTGGAGATACTACAACACCTCATAGTAAACCAGGTGATTTATTAGTTATAGCTTCTGGATCTGGGGAAACTAGTTGCTTGATTTCTATAGCTAACTCAGCAAAAAGAAATAATTTAAAACTTGCCTTGTTTACAACTAACATAAATTCTAAACTTGCAAATTTAGCAGACTACTCAATTAATATTTCTGCACCAAATAAATCACTTGACGATAAGAGCGTTTCATTCCAGCCTTTAGGTACTTTATTTGAACAAAAAAGTCTTCTAATGTATGATGTAATTGTTATAGAATTAATGAATTTATTAAATGTAGGATCACAATATATGAGTCAGAATCATGCTGATTTAGAGTAACAAGTGAATTAAAAAGATAGAAAGGAATGTGCTAATGTTATTGATGGATGAAAGAAGAAATCTAATATTAGAAGAATTAGTTAGTAATGAAACTGTATACGTCAGCGAGCTTGCAAATAAACACTCTGTTTCATATGAAACCATTAGAAAAGATTTAACTTATTTAGAAAAGAAAGGATTGCTTGTAAAAAGCCATGGCGGTGCAACATTGAAACATAATGCTATCGAGCATTCTTTTCAAACTCGACAAGAAGAAAATATAGAATTAAAAAAAAGGATTTCTAAAAAAGCATTATCCTTAATTCAAGAAAACTCTTCATTAATTATTGGAACAGGAAGTACAACACTTGAATTAGCAAAACTATTATCTTTAAAATCAGGATATAAGATTTTTACTGATTCGCTTCCTGTAGCTAGTGTTTTGATAAAATCAAGAAATCAAGTTTTTTTATTTGGTGGTCAATTAAGAGAAAAAAGTTCTTCCGTTTATGGTGGGTGGACAATTGAAGCTATCAAGCAAATACAAGTAGACATGTGCTTTTTGGGGACTGATGGATTTAGTAATCTAAGTGGACCTTCAAGCCCATCATCTTCAGATGCTTTTGTAGATAAAGAAATAATTAGGCATTCAAAAAAAAGATATGTATTAGGGGATTATACTAAATTTAACAGAAGTAGTTTGTATAAAATATGTGATTGGTCTGAGATAACTGCTTTAGTAACAAATAATGGTGCAAATGAACAAGAAATCGAGAAAGTTAAACATTCAACTAATGTTTTTCTTTCATAACTAGAATAAAAAGGGGAGTGGACAAACTTACATCAAAATCAAAGGAAAGTTTCACTATTTATATGCACGATTGACTCAGCTAGTGTGATGTTATATATCTGGTTAAATATAATTGATCTTAGAGAATAACTCCTCAGTGTTATCTTTCCTTAAAACTTCTTGAAATCTTTCTTCGTGCGTTGTCATATAGTGTAATCCTCCTTTTTATTCTATCCAATTAAAGAGTGGTACTTCCATTTTGCTAGCAGCCAATATTGAAATATGTTCCTCTTCCAATATCCAATTTATTTATTTTAACGCAAATCCTTCTTTTTCAGTTTTAATTTCATTTACTTCTCTTACGAGATAGATTGCTTTTTGTCTTCGATTTTAATTTTGGCACTAAATAAGGGTATCCTTATTTAGTGTATCAATAAGTGTATTTAATATATCCATTTGTCTTTCTGGGGTACCATCAGGAAAATGCGGATTCACAACGTTAAGAAAGTATTAATATGCTCCCCCAAAGGGTCTCTTTTTCATGTACATCCTTATATTTTGCTAGAGAAATAGCTTGTCAGCCTGTAATTCTGTAATCTTATGTAAGAGTTTGAAAGGGAGAAAGCTGTATATTTTTGATAGATAAAAGAGACTTGCAAAACCTTGATTTTACACGAACATATGTCAATCTTGCTACGAGCTAATCGGTCACGGCAGACTCATGCTTATTTGGAGGCTAATGGCGGGGATTCTCTCAATATCATAGTAATGAAGGATGGTGCAGATGTCGGAGCAGCGTGTATACGTCCGGTTCTCTGAGGAGGCGGACGCCGCAGAATTAACAACAATGTACAAGCGCAATCGGGAGTTGTTTGAGAAGTTTTCGCCAAGCAATCTAGAGGAGTACTATACGGAGGAGCACCAGATCCAGAAGATTATTACGAGCAAGGCCGACATGATGGAGGATCGGAGATATTCCTTCGTGGTATGCCACAAGGAGGACGACCGGATTATAGGCAGCATAGGGCTATCTTTTGTGGTGAGGGGACCGCTTCAGAGCTGTATGATCGGATTCGACCTAGACCAAGCTTATAACGGCAAGGGCTATATGACGGAGGCGGTAAAGCAGGTGGTGCGTTACGCTTTCGATGAGCTAAAGTTTCACCGGATCGTCGGGGAAGCCTCTCCTCGGAATCCAGGATCAATCCATGTGCTTGAGAAGGCTGGCTTTCACAAAGAAGGCATCTCTCGAAGCAACGTAAAGATCAACGGAGAGTGGGAGGATCATCAGGTTCTGGCGATTATAAATCCGTCAGAGGATATCTAGTTTCCCAAAGTGAAAATAATCTATGATTTATGGCTCAACTACTATGAAAATTTATTGCACCAAAGTGTGGAAAAAGGCAGCATTAAAGAAGACGCAGCTCGTTCGTTTTTTTTAAAAGGGGAGAGCGCCTGAATAGCTTTTTATTGTAGCTTATATAGATCAGGAGCCTTCTGGTTTAGTGATGGTAATGGAGTAGCCTAGCCCTTCAAGTCTGCGTAAAGCATGTCGCACAATGGACTGTTCCCTTTGCTTATTGAAGTAGTCTTCCCCTAGATCAACATACATTTCTTTACGAGTTAGAAGGTAATAGGAGATTCTCAACATGGCATGAGCGACTACAATTCCTGCTCGTTTCCTTCCTTTTCGCGCTGCTGTACGCCTATACAGTGCGCCAAGGTAATTCTTAGATCCTTTTACGGAATGAGCAGCTTCGGTTAAGCCTGATCTCAAATATTTATTGCCCTTTTTGGTTTTAGCCGATTTCCTTTTGCCCGCACTTTCGTTATGGCCAGGAACAAGTCCTGCCCAGGAACACATATGAGCTGCGCTTGGAAACTGGTTTTTAATATCTGTACCGATTTCAGCCAGGATTTGTTCGGCCATTCGTATTGATATGCCTGGAATTGAGTCTAATCGTTCGATATCTTCTTGGTAAGGATTTACTCGCCGTGCAACTTCTTGATCCAGCATATCAATTTGTTGAGTTAGAAAGTCGATGTGAGTTAGAATGGTTTTTATCATTAGGCGTTGGTGGGGACTTACGTATCCTTGGAGGGCAAGTTCGAGTTCATCTTTTTTTCGTTTTAGTGTTCGAAGGGCCATGTTGGCCAGTTGCCCAGGATCATCTATACCTTCAGCAATCGCATAAAGCATTTTTTTAGAGGAAACTCCCATAATATCTGAGACAACGGAACCAAGCTTAATATTAGCTCCCTCTAATACTTTTTGGATTCGATTATGCTGTCTGGCACGTTCTTCGATGATACTCCGGCGATAACGAACAAGCTCTCTTAACTCACGTTGATTACGGTCTGGAATGAAACTGGCTTTAATCAGTCCGTGGCGAAGGAGTTGGCAAATCCATTCTGCATCTTTAACATCGGTTTTGCGTCCAGGCACAGCTTTCATATGCTGGGCATTAACAACCAGAAATTCGATCTCTTCAGCCTCAATTAAATTTACAATAGGTTTCCAATAAACACTTGTGCTTTCCATGGCGACATGAGTACAGCTGTGCTCCTTAATCCAGTCCACTAACTTAAGAAGAAATACAGTTTTAGTTGAAAATGTTTGAATCTCCTTTCCTTCAGGTGTCATGATGCATGCAGTAATATTGTCTTTATGGACATCCATACCGCACGCCCGTTCAATAATTACATCCATGCCATTCAACCTTCCTACGGCATCATGATTGGAGACTGGTGCAACAACCAGAATAGGATTAATCTACTATGAGTGCTTCCCAGTGGGAGCAACATTCAGTGGTGCACCGTGGTCGTTGGAGTCAGACTAACGGATGGGCTCTAATCGCACCATAGTTCATCGACCTTCCTCTCCCAGCCGTACTTCCAGTATAAAATACCAAGCAAAAATTTTCATTCTCTGTGGTGCAGCGCTGATTTTGCGCTACATGATTGGCTAACGGGATACGTTAGTTGAATGACAACAGTGGCAGTCTAAGACTTTATTTTCACTGGACAGCTATTTGAATTACAAAAGCCCTTCCGATGCTCCTCTCGTGGGAAGCCGGAAGGGCTTAGCTTGTTGCATAATGATGATCCTGATATCTATGCGGTGAACTTATTTATACCCTTTGCACGGTAAACTCAAATTCCAGCTTTTGATCGGCTGCAATTTGGTATTCCTCGTGTACCGGAGCACCCCAGCTATCGTCGCCGCCGACACCCATTTGCTTGCCAGCCACCGTGACGACGGTGTAGTAGACGTTTGGCAGCTCATACTGATGGTATGCATTTTCCAGTTCAAATGCCGTATACGGTGAAATGTTGCATTCCACAGGCGCGGTTGCCGGTGCAGTAATGCGAATACCTCGCTGAGAATCGTCGGTAATATCGACACGGCGTACGCCTGTACGGTTACCGGATTCCTGTGGCACGACATAACCGGATACGTTATCCGCTGCTTCGTTGCGGAATACACCGAGTCTTGCCCCGAAGGCACGGTCGATATAGTTTTCCTCCGGTCCCATGGCGTACCAGTCCAGATGGCGGTAGTCTGCCGGAACCTTGAACGAGAGCGCAAAGATCGGCAGGTTAGGCAGCCCCGAGACGCCTTCATAAGTGGATTTCACTTTCAGGCTGCCATCGGCAAAGACGGTATATGCCACTGCTACCCGTACGTCTGCATGAATGCTCAATGTATAGCGGAACGTAACGGTTACACGGTCTGTTTGTTCTTCCGTGACTTCAATCTCCACGCATTTGCGTGTCAGACTCGCAGCAAACCAACCGCCCGCTTCAAACCCAAGCGCTACACCCCTGTCATTGTCTGTGGTTGCACGCCAGAACAACGGTGCGGGAGGAATAGCGATCATCTCGCGTCCCGCGTAGCGCAATGAAGTCAGGCTGCCTGCTCCTTTGGAGAACATGGCGCTGAAATCTGCACCATGGACGCCGATGTTAACATCTCCATGCGCGACTCGAAAGGCACCGCCCGTAGGAGCCTTTTGCGGACGGGTATCTTCCACGATGAAAATATACTGCCCAAAGGCTACTTCATATCCAGCCTCCGCCCACAGCGTAGCTTTTTTCAAGACCAAAGACGTGTGAATGACGTATTCACCAGGCGCGTCTACTCCAACCGTATCTACCAGCGTCAACGGAATATGAGCTTCTGTCTGTGCGGCTACATCCACTTGAATCACGTTCCGTGCGATTTCATAGCCTTCATGAAGGAGGCTGTATACCAGCTCGTAGTCTTCTGTTCCCTCGAACAGATTTTCATTGCGAATCGTCACGCCTGTGCGATCCGGCGTGAGCTTCAGATTTTGATACAGGAATTTGACCTCCTGCATCTTCGGTGAAACCTTCCGGTCCGCATAGACAATTCCGTCCGTACAGAAGCCATAGTCTGTCGCACGGTCGTCAAAATCGCCGCCGATCGCGAGGTACTCGCGTCCGTAGCGATCTTTTTTCATAACCGCCTGATCAATGTAGTCCCAAATAAAACCGCCCTGATACAGCTCGTATTTGTTCTCCAGCTCTGTATACTTGTGCATGCCGCCTATGGAATTACCCATCGCATGCATGTACTCACAGCTAATATACGGCTTTTGCGGATTGTCGTTCAAATACTGCTCAATATCTGCGGGTTTGGCGTACATCCGGCTCTCCATATCGCTGGTATCATCGTACATACGGTTGTGGAACACGCCTTCGTAGTGCACCAGACGGCTCGGGTCGGTGGCTCGGAAATAGTTGGCTACATTCCGCAGCACTTCACCCGCATAGGACTCATTACCGCAGGACCAGATTAGAATGGACGCATGGTTTTTGTCCCGCTCCAGCATGGAAATGGCGCGGTCCATAACGATATCCTGCCACTCCGGCAGATTGCCGGGAATGTTCCACGAAGGCTCGACTGCGCCAAGCTTTTGCCAGGAGCCGTGTGTTTCCAGATTCATTTCGTCAATCACATACACCCCGTACTCATCGCACAGCTCATACCACAGAGTCTGGTTAGGATAGTGAGAGGTGCGGACCGCGTTCATGTTGTTTTGCTTGAGGGTGCGAATATCCCATAGCATATCTTCACGCGAAATCGCACGTCCAGTGCGAGCGTTGAATTCATGGCGGTTCACGCCCTTGAAGACAATCCGCTTGCCGTTCAGATGCATCACCTTGTTGATTAGCTCAAACTTGCGGAAGCCGATCTTTTGCGGAATGACCTCGATCAGCGTTCCATCCGGTTCGTAGATTTGGATGAACAACGTGTATAGGTAAGGCTTTTCGGCGCTCCAGCGCTGGACTTGATCCAGTGTTGCCGACAGAGAAGCCTTGCCATCTGTAAAATCCGCCTTCAAAGAAGCGATAATCTGGCCTCCAGCATCTTTGACATTGACGGTCGCATAGGCGGCTACTGCTTTTTCCAAGGTCAGCTCCAGCTCCAGAAGGCCCTGCGTGTACGTGGCATCCAGATCGGCCTTGGCATGCAGATCACGTACGTGAACAGACGGGATGGTGTACAGATATACGTCTCTGAAAATACCGGAAAAACGCCAGAAATCCTGATCCTCTAGCCATGCTCCTGTACTTCTCTGATATACCTCAACCGCCAGCTTGTTTTCGCCTGCTTGCAGGAACGGTGTCAGTTCAAAATCGGACGGTGTAAAGCTGTCCTCGCTGTAGCCGACAAAGTGTCCATTCAACCATACATAGAAAGCCGATTCGACGCCTTGAAAAGAAATAAACACAGGCTGCGCGTCAGAAGCCATATGTTCCGGCAAAACAAAGCCTTTGATATAGCTCCCGACCGGGTTGTGATCTTCTGGAATATGTGGTGGGCGAACATCCGAATGTCCGTCCCACGGATACATCGTATTCACGTACTGCATTTGGCCGAAGCCTTGCGTCTGAATATGACCCGGTACCTGAATGTCGCTCCAGCCGCCGTATTCAAAATCAGGGGCATAGAACTCCGCCGGACGGCTGGATGGGTTCGTAGCATAGTTGAACTTCCAGCTACCATTCAGGCTATGACGCCAGACCATATCGCCTTGGCGCTCCGCTTCCTGAAGTGTAGCGTAATATTTATGATCGGAATAGGCGGGCAGACGATGTACTGCAAACTTGGTTACGTCGGTCAGCCAATCCAGGCTGGGGGTGTGGATGGTCAAGGCGAACACTCCTTATTTTTAAAAATAAAATGAAGGTATTTCACAGCAAGTCTGTTATTTTACCGAGCCTACCATACCTGCTACAAAATGCTTCTGCATCAGGAAAAATACCAGTGCAGTCGGCAACGTGGACAGGACGATGGCAATCATAATCACGCCGTAATCCGGTGCATAGCCGGAGCCGAGGTTCGAGATCAGCAACGGAATCGTTTGATTTTCCGGCGTTTGCAACACGATCAGAGGCCAGAGGTAGTTATTCCAGCTCGACATGAACGTGATGATGGCGGCAGCGGCATAGGTTGTTTTCATCGTAGGCATATACACCCGGAAGAACAGACCCAGCTCGGACAATCCGTCCATACGACCGGCTTCCAGCAAGTCCTTCGGAAACATCTTGGTGCTTTGACGGAAAAAGAAGATCAGAAACGCCGTGGTAACCGTCGGAATGACGACAGACGAAAGGGTATCAATGCCGATCCAAGGCAACGTATTGGAGATACTGCCGAACATCCGATAGAGCGGGATCATGATCGCCGCAAACGGAATCATCATAGACATTAGCAGGATATTGAAGACTACGTCCTTGGCTTTGCTTCTGTAAATTTCAAACCCATAGCCTGCCAGTGAGGCAATCAGCATTGCCAGCAGTGTCGTGGAAATCGAGATTTTCGCCGAATTACTCAGTGCGGTAACGATGTCCACTTTTTCCAGCAGATTGTGCATATTATCCATCAGATGAGAGCCGGGCAGCAGCTTGCCTTTCGTCACATCAACCGACAGGTTGGTGGCGCTGGATAGCATCCACAGGAACGGGAATATCGAAACGAACGATATAATAATCAGAAAGGCATACGTAAATAATCTTTTCGTTTTCATCATTTCTTCTCACCTGCCACTTTGAACTGGATGATCGACAAGATAATGATCATAATGACGATGGAGTAGGATACGGTCGCCGCATAACCAAAGTCGGATGAATATTTGAAGGACAGGTTATAAATATATTGCGAAATGGAAGAAGTCGCGTTCCCCGGTCCGCCTTTGGTAATGTTCATAATCTCATCGAAGAGCTGGAGTGTACCAATCGTCGATGTGATGGAGGTGAACAGGATAATCGGCTTGAGCAGTGGAACGGTTATGCTGAAAAATTGTCGAATGGAGGAAGCTCCATCAATACGGGCCGCTTCGTAGATCGAGTTGTCGATGTTCTGGAGACCGGACAAGTAAAAGATCATATTGTAGCCGGTCCAGCGCCATGTGATCGCAATAATAATCGTAACCTTGGCCCAGAAGGGATCTGTAATCCATTGAATCGGCGTGCCGATCACGTGCAGATTTAGCAATAAGGAGTTTACCAGACCATCAGCCGAGAACAGATATTTGAATACAACCGAATAGGCTACAAGGGATGTAATACAAGGTAAGAAGATCGCTGTGCGGAAAAAGCCTTTGAATTTCAGGTTTTTATCATTCAGCAGTACGGAAATGAACAGGGCCAGAATCACCATCAATGGCACCTGGAAAATCAAATAGATAAACGTGTTCTTCACGGCGGTTATAAACATGCTGTCGGTGAACAGACGTTTGTAGTTATCAATGCCGTTGAAGGTCAGATTAGACCCTGTACCTGTCTTGAAGGACAAGATGAGCGCCTGGATCATCGGATAGAAATAAAAAGCCACAATCATGATCACTGCGATGGATATGAACAACCATCCTGTCATACCTGCCTTGAAACGTGATGTCGTCATTTTGGGCGCGGCTGTCTTCATACCATGTCAACTCCCCATGCAGCAATAAAACCTTGAACTCGAAAGCCCAAGGTTTTAAGTGCTTATCGTTTTATTGTTTAGCCTTGGCTAGATGGACTGTTTTATTTAAGCTGTGCTTCTGCCTGTCCTTGAGCATCTTTCAGAACTGCATCTACATCTTTGCCATTCAAGTAGTTTTGAATTTCAACTGTCATGATGTCCTCAATTGCATAAGTGTGCATGCCATAATTGACTTTTGGAACCTGTTTGGTCCATTCTGCGAATTTTTTGTAGACTTTATCGCCACCGAAGTACGGATCTGCCTCGTCATAAGCTTTACCGCTGGAAGCTGCGTTTAATGAACCGACAATTCCAATCTTGCTCAGCATATCTTGATATAGCTCTTGATCTGAACCGAATGTTTCTTTCAGGAAATCAGCAGCGGTATCTTGACCGTCTGTGTTCAGGACATACCAGGAGCTGCCGCCGAGGCTGGAAGCATTCACGGATTCAGGTACATTTTTCAATTTAGGGAAAGGAACAACGGCCCATTTACCCGATTGCGAAGCTTCTGCTTTGATTGAAGGCGTAATCCAGTTACCTGTTGGTACGGAAGCAACTGCACCGCTATTAAAGGCTGCCAGGAATTGACTCCAGTCGGCATTCATTTTAACAATGTTCGCATCGAACAAGGATTTGTACGTCAAGAGCGCTTCTTTCAGAGCTGCGTTACCAGCCAGGTTTGGCGTTTTACCGTCTTCTTTCAGGTACCATGAACCTGCGGATTGGATCATACCGCGGATCAGACCGAGATCATTCGGATCTTGAGTGAGCATTTCTTTACCTGTTTTTTGCTTCACAGCTTTACCAATTTCAATGAATTTGTCCCAATCAATGTTGGTCAGGTCAGCTACTTTGTAGCCGGCTTGTTCCAAATAATCCGTTCTTACATACAGACCCATAACACCGGAGTCGAATGGAACACCGTATTGCTTGCCGTTGTAGCTGGTTGGTCCGATTTTGTAATCCGCGAAGTCGGATGCTTTGATCGAGCTGCTCATATCATGGAAGGAATCGGGATAGGCTTGCAGGAAGTTCTGTGCCCGGTAATCCTCGATCAGAACCACGTTAGGCAATCCTTTGGTGGAACCGGAGTTGAGACCGGCATTCATTTTTTGTACGATATCATTTTGAGCATATTCTACAATGTTTACGGTTACATCAGGATGTTTGGCAACGTAGCGATCTTTCGCCAGCTTCAGTGCCGCGATATTGAAGTTCGGGTCCCAAGCCCAGACCGTGATTTCTTTCTTGCCGGAATCCGTGGTAGTCGCGGCTTTCTCGGAATTGCTGGAACATGCGGACAGCAAGATCAAGCTTGCGATCAGCAGAAGGAAAGTCATTTTTTTCATTTCGTTCAACCCCTACTCTTTTTTATATGTTGCTTATTCGTGCTAAACCTTTTGAGTGAAAGCGGTTACTTTGTTTATAAATCTAGTTTATCATCCTTGTTTTGCAGGCGTTAGGAATATCTTTATACCGATTGGTCTTATTATTATGAATTATCAAAAAAGGTACCGCTTACATTTGTATTTTATTTTGGTTTAGGTATTTTTTTTAGATTGAGCCTGAAATTAGATGGCGTGCTACTACGCAGGTGGATGGTGCTTCCCATCGCCACCGCCCCCGGATTTCTTGAATAAAGTCTTTCATAAGGTAGAAATCCGGGGACAAAAGCGACCGCTTCGCTTGTACAGCACCATTCCACCCACTCCGTTTTACATGCGCATTTTTTAAGTTCAGCCTATATTTATTAGATAAGAGGGGTGGGTTTTACGATCAATGGCAGTGTCAATCTCACTTTGGTACCCTCGCCTTTTTTGCTGGAGATGGTCACGCCATATTCTTCTCCATATAAAAGGGTAATGCGGTTGTGTACGTTCTGAATGCCGATGCCCGTGAACAGTTGGCGCTTGCTCTTGGGATTCGGCAATCCGTCCTGCACAGCATGTCCGTCCATATCCATACCGTCCCCGTCGTCGACTACTTCGCAGATGAGAGTGTCGTCCGTTTTGGACACCAATATATAGATGTGTCCTGTATTTTTTTCATTAAATGCATGGAAAAACGAGTTTTCGATAAAAGGCTGGATAATCAGCTTGGGCACATGGTACTCCAGACAATCCGGCGACACAAAATAATTCACCTGTACCCGCTGCCCATAGCGCACGTGGTTAATGAACACGTAATTTTGCATGTTGGCCATTTCCTGCTCGATGGTGATCGTTTCACTTACATTGCTGATCGTATTTTGCAGTAGGGAAATGAGCGCGTTGATTGTCTCGGCGGCGGTCTCCTTGTTTCCTTTAAGCACCAGCATTTTGATCGAAGCCAGTGTATTGTACAGAAAATGCGGATTGATCTGCCGCTGCAGGGCAGCCAATTCTGCATTTCGTTGTCCTTTTTGCGTCTTTAGAAGCTTCTGGATATAGTCATTCAGTTCATCCAGCATGTAGTTGTAGGCATGACTCAACTGTCTGACCTCATAGCTGCCCGTTACCGGGATATAGTTATCAAAATTTTTCTCGCGGACGGTCGACATTTGCTTGACCAGCCGGGTCAGAGAACGAATCAGGCGACGGGAAATCAGAAAAACAATTAACAAAGCAATCAATACGATGCCAATGCAGATCAGTACAACGGATTTGACGTCAATAATCTGTCCGATCGCGGTTTGTCTGTCGATCATGTTCACCAGATAAAAATCATAAGAAGGAATGTAGTTGGAAAGAAGGATGCTTTCCTTGTTCATCACATCGGCATTGATGTAGTTAAGTCCCTGTTCATTAATTTTTGTGGCATAGCCTAGCAGCTCATTGGAACGTTGTCCGATCAAGTCCTGACGGTTGCTCGACACAATGAGTCCCGATTTGTCCAAAATAAGCACATCATTGCCGTTGCTTGTGAAGTTGTTATAGAAGCGGCGGAGCTCCGGCTCGCGAATGGCAATGTAGATCATGCCATACAACGTACCGCTAGTTCGCTCCATAAATGCCTTGGAGGCGATAATATAGGGCGTGGGTTTCTGTGCGGTAGTATTCATTTGCTGACGAAATAGATCCGTATCCAGCTGATACATAAGCCGTGTCGGCTGTGCCGCGCTTCGGGCTGTAATCAAACTGCTCTTGAGCTCCTCCGCAGTTACCGGCCAGTAGGAGGAGTCGGAAAAGAAGCTTCGACCGTTCATGCCCGTTATGGCGACACTAACATCATAGGCGTCGACATTTGATTTAATCTGCTTCATCTGCTGTGCCATACCGAAGTAGATACGCGCCGAGTTAATGGAGTCGGATTGCCCTCCTGTCAGGTAGTTTTTGACCGTTCCATTTTCCGAAGCATGGGTTACGGCATTCACGATAGAATCATTGAAGGACTCAAAGCTGGATTCAATCTGACTGAGTACCTTGGCATTCGTAATACTGAATGTTTCGGCGAACAGTCGTTCAGACATCCGAATCGTCACCAAAGAGGTCAGCAAGGACACCGCAGTGATGCTGACCACCATAACGACAAATATTTTAAAGAACAGACCTTGATATTTGATTTTATGGATATACCTTTTCATATTCAATCTCTTTTCTGCTGGCAGATATGCTCTTGCTCTCTAATGGAGAGGCTCCCGGCGATATTGGCTGGGTGAGTAACCCGTAACCTTTTTGAACACTTTGGTAAAATAGCTGGGGTCCGAATAGCCAACGGTGCTGCTAATATCCGAAATGGACATCGTCCCCGACCGCAGCAGCTCAGCAGCCTTTTCAACCCGAATTTTGTTCAGATACTCGCTGAAGCCCTCTGTATGGTGAGCTGTAAAATAACTGGACAAGTAAGAGGGATTAAAATGAAAATATTGACCGAGTGTCCTCAAATTGAGCGTTTCCGCGTGATGTTCCTCGATATATTCCAGCAGCTTCTTCATGCTCGTACTGCTTCCTTGCTGTGTTTTGGCCAGAATCTGCATGTTCGCTTCTTCTAAAAAGGTCTCCAACAATCGCACTGCCTCATGTACGTGAGGGGCATCGTTAATTGTTTTGAAATAGGAGTATTTCGCCGCATCCAGTTCCTTCATATCATACCCCTGATTCCCGAGCAAAATCGTAATGTTGAATACGATGTTCCCGAGAAGGGATTTGAATTCAAAAGCGGTGGAGGTATAGTTGCCGGACATAGCGGCTACATAAGACCTCAAATCCTGAAAAGCCGTATCAAAATGCTCACGCTTCATTTCTTCCGTGAACTGTTTTAAGTTAAACGAGCTGTTCACCTGAACAGGCTTGGGGAGTTCGTCTTCCATCAGCAGCGCGGTTCCTGGGAAGTAAAAGCGATAGCTGAGCAGTTTGGGCAGTTCATCCTGATAGACCTCGCTCATTTGATTAAAATCATCAAACAAACGGCTGATCGCCCAGCCTGTCTGTGGCTCGACTTGCTTCGTCTCCTGAGCTACTTCTCGGACCGTAGCCATCCAGGAGTGTAATTCACGCGGATCAAGATTAGCTAAAAAAACAGCCGCGTGTGCATCAGATGGCAGTTGTCGCAACACGATATGTTCACAGGTAGATGTCACTCGATCGGTGAGTTTGGAAAATAGGTCCGAGGCAGGGTGGGAGTGGACTTTCCCCTGTGGTTCCGCCTGCCCCACGCCTATGAGTGCAAAACGGGCATACGGAAATTCCTGCTTCAGCAGTTCCGCGTCATAGTCGATGCTATAGCCGGAAACGAGCTTTTCTATCACATGATCCATCGTAATTCGGTTATTCCCGGCATCCGCCTGATACTGAATGGACGGAATTTTGCGGGCTGTTCTCTGGAGCACTTGAAGCAGCTCATCCGTGTCCAGCTTGGGCTTCAAAATATAGTCAGCAACACCTTGCTGGAAGGTGGATCGCACGTAGTTAAACTCGCCGTAGCTACTGAGCACAATGACCTCAATATCAGGATAATTCTGTCTGACAATGCGCGTCAGTTCTTCACCGTCCATGATAGGCATCACGATATCCGTAATGACAATATGCGGGCGCAAAGTCTCAATCAGCGCTAACGCTTCTTTTCCATTAGAAGCCTCGCCTACAATGCGAAATCCATACTGTTCCCACGATAAATGATGCTTGATCCCTTGCCGTACCAATATCTCATCATCTACAATCAAAATATTGCATAGCTCTTTCATGGCAGCACTCTCCGTAATTATACCTATTCAAAAAAAGACCTCCATAAGGCGGACGTCACATCATTGAGACACATAGTTGATAACGCTTCCAACTTAGCTTAAATATAAAGCATTTAATCCTTACATGCTAACATAAACCTCTGTCTAATCCAAAGGTAATTTAGTTCAAATGGCATGTAAAACGACAAAAAAGGCCGCCGAGAAGATCTCGACAGCCTGAGTAAACCGGGCTACCTTTACCTTAAACGGTACCCCATGTCCGATCTCCTGCCAAATATTTTTCAGTCAAAATAGACAGCAGTTGAATACCAACCTCATTGTGTCCTCCCTCAGGAAGGATCAGGTCAGCGTATTTCTTGGAAGGCTCAATAAATGCCTCGTGCATAGGCTTAACCGTACTCAAATAGTGATCGTGGATCGACTGAATGGTGCGGCCTCGCTCCTCAATATCTCGAAGTACCCGGCGAAGTATACGCACATCCGGATCGGTGTCGACAAATACCTTGATGTCGAGTAGTTGACGGAGCTTTTCGTCAGACAGTACGTGCAGTCCTTCTAGCATGACGATATGATTCGGCAGAAGCTCTACCGTCTCGTCTGTAGAACGAGCATGAACCGTGAAGTCATATACTGGCGCGTGGGTCGCTTGTCCTTTTTTCAGACAATGGAGATGCTCAATAAGCAATTCGTTGTCAAAGGCAAACGGATGATCATAATTGACCAAAGCACGTTCGTCATAGCTCAGATGTGAATGGTCTTTATAGTAGTTATCCTGAGATATGAAAGTCACTTTATTAGATCCCAGACGTTCAACGACAGCGCGTGCTACCGTCGATTTACCGGAACCCGTACCGCCGGCAATACCAATAATAAGCATGGCGTTTCACTTACCCTTCCCTGAATGTATCCCGATACAACTCAAGTATTGTAGCACAATGCGCACTTTTTTTCATCAATGCTGAACGTTGTATTTCTTCCATTTTCGTATCCTGGCCCGGAATGTTTTAAACGGTGCCGCAGAGTTGATATGAATCCATCTGGCCATGGGCCAGTTCGGGTTACTGCCAGTCCACTTGTGAATGCCCTGTATGAAGAGTTCTTCATGACTGAGTGTGTCAATCCAGTCCAGCCATTTTTGCTCGGTCAACTTGAATAAATGGCGTAATTCACTTAAAGAGTGATGGGAGTAGGTCTTGTAAAAGGATTGGTAAAGTTCGCCTAGCCTATTCCATTTATAATTTGGTGCAGGCATGATGACGGTTTTTCCTTCCTTTTCGTCTCTGTCCCATGACATGACAAGCTGTAGCCATCCGAGCTGGTAGGCAATCATTTCAGTAGGGGTTTTATCTACCTCGGGAATTCGAATATCCTTTTGTTCCTCGGCTACCTCCTTGAATTCACTGTCGAATAGCAGGTAGGAGGCATGGATGGCTTCCTTTAACTCCGTTTTGGAGGCGTACTGGTAGCTGGACATCTGATCGCTCCTTTACATTGTAATCATGATATTAACCCTTTATATGTACCACTCTCAATATGACAACCTTATGTCTTATTTAAAAATAAAAAAAGTGATTTTTGTGATTTTATGCAAAGGCATTTGGTGTGTTCACGAAAAAAAGATGCAAAGTTAATAGAGAATTTAAGACAAAAGATAAGTAATTAGGCATATTTTAATATTTCTTTATGTGTCTATAATTATTGGAGGTAGTTGTTTTGATATTCATTAATCCATTTAAGAAGGAGATTGTTACATGAAGCCGAGTTTGTTGAAGAAATGTGCAAGTGTAATGCTGAGCAGTTCGTTGGCGCTGTCTTTATCGTTACCGTTACTAGGTCATGCGTATGCAGATGGGAATTTACAGGTAAATGACAATTTTGAACAAGGTGAAGCTCAGGGCTGGACAGTAGGCTCGGGGAACTGGTCTGTGGTCAAGGATGGAAATGGCTTTGCATACCAACAATCTAGTCGAAGTGAAAGCCAATCCGTTAAAGGTAATGCCTCATGGACGAACTACAGTGTGCAAGCAGATGTGTATGTAGATGATTTTAACGGCTCCAACCGGGTATATGTTGCAGGCAGATATACAGATGCCGATAACTTCTACGCGGCTTCGTTGTACAACAAGAAGGGCGGAGCACTTGAAATTCGTAAAAAGGTAAACGGCTCTATGAAGACACTGGCTACCAACATGAACTACAAACTGGACACCAATACATGGTACACAGTGAAGCTGGAGCTGTCCGGTTCGGAAATTAAGATGTATGTCAATAATCAGCTGGAGCTGGCCGCAACAGATTCCAGCCTTGCTTCCGGAGCCATTGGTTTGGTAACCTCCAAGGCGGTTGCCCAGTTCGATAATGTTATCGTATCCGGTGCTTCTTCTGAAGCAGATCCAGGTACAACACCTGTGAATCCAACACCAGGTACAGATAACCCTACTCCTGGGGTGAACCCTGATGTAACCTCCAAAAATAACTATAATTTGACTGGCTTTTCGTATGGTAATACAGGTGGTGGCAACATTGCGGATACAGATGCCAACTACAAAAAGGTTTACAACGCTGTAGATCTCAACGAAGCACTTAAAAAGGGTACTAAAGTCAAAGTTATTGAGATCATGAATGATCTTGATTTGGGATGGAACGAAATGCCTGCTGCTGCGAAGGTCATGCCTTTTAGCGCAAACAACCCTGTGCTGACAAATCCCGTTTTGAAAAAAACAGGTGTGAGCAAAATCTATATAGAAAACTTGAATGGAATCACGATTTTCTCGGCAAATGGTGCTAAAATCAAACATGCTGGCTTTGTTATCAAAAGAAGCTCTAATTTGATTTTCCGTAACCTCGAATTTGACGAGCTTTGGGAATGGGATGAAGCAACCAAAGGGAACTATGACAAGAATGACTGGGATTATATCACGGTTGAAGGCCAAAGCTCCAAAGTATGGATTGACCATTGTACATTCAACAAAGCGTATGATGGCTTGGTGGATGTGAAAAAAGGCAGTAACGGAGTTACCATTTCCTGGTCCTTATTCAAAGGAGATGACCGCAGCTCCAACAGCTGGGTGACCCAACAGGTTGACGCTATGGAAGCAGACAAATCTTCCTACCCTATGTATGCTTATCTGAGAAGCAGTGCAGTAGGAATGAGTAAAGAAGATATCATTGATATTGCAGCAGGACAAAAGAAAGCGCATCTGGTTGGTGCTACGGAGATGGCTGGCGACAATGCAGATTTGGAAGTGACGCTGCATCATAATTACTATCTGGATATTCAGGACCGCATGCCTCGTCTGCGTGGTGGTAATGCCCATGCCTATAACATCGTTATGGACGATGCCGGATTGGCCAGAGCCAAAAAAAGAATTACGCCTGACATGGAAAAAGCGATTGCTGCCAAGGGATACCATTTTGACGTAATAGGTAACGGTGCGATTTCAACAGAAAATGGCGCGGTACTGCTTGAAAAATCATATTTAATAGATGTATTTTCTCCTGTTCGTAATAACCAAAAGGATCCAAACGCTGCAGATTACACAGGTAAAATCAAAGCAGAGGACGTCATCTTATCGGATAACGGCACCGTATTCAGAGGAGGCAGCGACGATGCAAATAGCCCGTTAGCTCCGTATCCTGTAAAGGACAAGGCCTTCTCTTGGAATGGATTCACGACGTTGCCATACAGCTACACAGCCGAAGATCCTGAAAACCTGGTTGCTCAATTGCAGGCCAAGGACGGAGCAGGTGCAGGCAAGCTGAACTGGTCGAGTGAAAACTGGCTTAAAACCGTATACAAAGCAGCCGCTTCGAAG
Organism: Paenibacillus sp. 1-8; assembly: GCF_056316205.1. Taxonomy (NCBI): domain Bacteria; kingdom Bacillati; phylum Bacillota; class Bacilli; order Caryophanales; family Paenibacillaceae; genus Paenibacillus; species Paenibacillus sp. 1-8. The sequence goes on from NZ_CM149995.1 coordinate 294,059, forward strand.
GCTACAGAAACGGTGGAAGATTCCGAATAAGTATATTGGAAAAATAGCATTGGAATAAAAAGCAGCCGGGACAGATATACTCTGTTCCTGGCTGCTTTTTTTCGTATACACTTTCAGGACGCGTTCGGCAAGCGCTTAACCGATAACGACAAACGAGGACACACCAGCGGGTACCGATCTGACCCGGAACAACGTTCCATCGTCTCTAAAGGTACGCAAAATATAAGGCTGGTTCGTAGGTGTGCGGACCCTGCTGAATCGGGCTGTGCCGAAACCGTCGAAATTCACGGCTTGCACAAAGCTTCCATTTGTACGCCGGAGCACTGCAAAAAATCCCGTTGTAATAAAAGGTACTCCATCATTACGGGCCCAGATGACTGTGAACCGACGAAGGGTTTGCGTAGGACTTACATTACGAAATTTCGTAACAGGAACCTTTCTGCCCGTAGACTTCAAGGTTTGAGGAGGACGAATGGCCACTTCATATCAACTCCTTTGTTGTGATGTGATAGTAGATGCACACAAAGGAGTTTGGGACTGTGCTATAAACTACTTTTTAAAAATTAAGTTTATATACCTCATCATGCCCAATCGCGCCGTAGCGTAAAGAGTTCTTTCAACGCATCCGTCGACAGCTCAGTAATCCAGCCCTCGGTGCTGGAAATGATCTGGTCACTAAGCTGCTGCTTGCTCTCCAGCATTTCGTCAATGCGTTCCTCCAGCGTGCCCAGTGAGATGAACTTGTGCACCTGTACATCTTTCGTTTGTCCCATCCGGTAGGCGCGGTCTGTGGCCTGATTTTCAACAGCCGGATTCCACCAGCGGTCGAAGTGAAAGACGTGGTTGGCGGCTGTCAGATTCAGACCCACCCCCCCAGCCTTGAGCGACAAAATAAATACGGACGGCTGCTCGTCAGGCGGCAGTGCGTGAGATTGGAACTGATCAATCATCCGGTCACGGGCCGTTTTGGACGTACTGCCATTGAGGTAGAGCACCGGCTCTTGTAGCTCTTGAGCGAGCACCTGTTGGAGCATTCGACCCATGCCAATATACTGTGTGAAAATAAGGCAGCGCTCGCCTTCCTCCCGTAGCTCCTTGACCATGGCCAGAATGCGCTCCAGCTTGGATGAACGGCTGATGACAGCTTCAAAATCAGGCTGACTATAACCGGAAGCTGTGGCATCCGGGGCCGCCTCCTTGGTTAAGAGCGCAGGATGGTCACAAAGCTGCTTTAACTGGGTCAGGGCGGATAAAATGGCTCCCTTTCGCTCAATTCCCTCCAGCTTCTGCATCCGTTCCATGAGTTCTTTAACAATTTGGTCATAGAGCGCACCTTGCTCGGAAGTGAGGTGAATGTACGTTTTCATCTCATTTTTCTCGGGCAAATCAAGCTGTATAGCCGGGTCCTTCTTCTTGCGTCGCAGCATGAAGGGCTGAACCAGCTTTTGCAGGTCTATTGTTCGCTGCTCGTTATGTTCTTTCTCGATAGCATTGATGAACCGATTGCTGAAGGCGCGTGTGCTGCCCAGATAACCGGGATTGATAAAATCGTAAATCGACCATAGCTCGGACAGCCGATTTTCAATAGGCGTCCCGGTCAGCGCAATACGATGCCGTGCAGGGAAGCTGCGAACGGCGGTGGATTGCTTGGTTTGCGCATTTTTAATATTCTGCGCTTCATCCAGGCAAACCGAGTCCCAGGTTATGCTTTGTAACAGCTCCTGATCGAGGGTTGCTGTAGCAAAGGAGGTCAGGATGACATCAGCTTGCTCGACTTCCTCGCGAAACAAGTCTCCCTGATCCCGCTTGCTTCCATAGTGGAGCATGACCTTCAATGAAGGGGCGAATCGGCTGAGTTCCTTTTGCCAGTTGCCTAGCACCGAAGTCGGGCAAATCAGCAGCGAACTGGAGCGGACGCCTGTCTCTGCGGCGATGTCCTGCAGATGTAGCAAATAGGCAATAAACTGCACCGTTTTGCCAAGCCCCATATCATCGGCAAGGCAGGCGCCCAGTCCAAAGCGCCGTAAAAAGGCAAGCCACGCGTATCCGTCCCGTTGATACGTCCGCAGCTCGGCTTGCAGTCCATCCGGCACGTCCAGTGCGGGCCATTCCGACTGTCGCCCGAGCTGGCTGATCAGCTTCAGCAGATGCCCGTTCAGCTCGACCTCCAGCCGGAAGCGTGCCGCATCCTCCGGCTGCTCTCCCGTAGCGTCGCCCTCTGCCTCATCGTCGTTGCCGAGCAGGTGCAGCTGCAGGATGTCCTGAAAGGACAATCCCTGAGCACTGTCGATCCCGGCCATTGCTCGGCGGATTTGCGCCAGCAGCGCGGGATCGAGCGCGATCCATTGCCCGCGGAAGCGTACCAGCCGCTCGTTGCGGGCCACCAGCTCGGCGAACTCGGACTCGCTCAGATCGGCATCGCCAATGGCAACACGCCAATCGAACTGGACAATCGAGTCCAGTCCGAACAGCGAGCTGCCCTTTGCGCGCTCACCCCCGCCTTCGCCCGGGCGAACCTTGGCTCGCAGCTTCGGCTTCTTGCGGGTGGCTGCTTCCCACCAAGCGGGCAGCAGCACCTGCCAACCGCCCTCCAGCAAGCGTTGGCTGTCGGTCGTCAGGAATTGCCACGCCGCCTCGTCGGAGAGCGGGCGATCCAGCACGTCATCGCGGCTTCCGGTACGCTGCCCGGCGGGCAAAATCGCGGTCAAGCGCTCCAGCCATCCGGCTGAGCGCTCACGCACATGGGTTGTCCATGCATCAGGCCATGGACCGGACGCATGCCCATCATCGGCGAGCTGTACAGACACCAGCAGTGCCGGGTCCTGCTTGTCCTGCAACACAAGCTTGAGCTGCCACGACGGATCGTCGTTCTCCAGCTCTGGCTCCAGCAGTTGCAGAAGCGGGCGGAAGGGCGCGGTATCGGCCTTCCAGCCAATAGCGATAAGCCATGCGCGCGCATCCAGACCCGCCGCGGCCGGGCGGTTTTGGGCGAAGAGAATTGGATATTCTCTTCGCAAATCGGCGGCTTCCGCTTCCGTGCCGTACCAGCGCTGAAACACGGCGGCCGAGAACGCCGCTACCAGCCCTTCGCGCTCGTCCTTCTCCAGGCTGTCAAGCAGAGCAAGCTCTGCCGGTTTGGTGCTTTCCAGCGTTTTCCCCGATTCTAACGCCTCTAACGTCTCTCGCGCCTCCGCCGCCTCCAGTACTTCCGCATCCCAAATCCATTGTAGCTTCCCTGTCTGAAATGCTGTGAAGCTAGGCGCGTAGGCTTTCGCTTCAATGCAATGGGCAAGTAGAGGGATCAGCCGAAGCCACGGGGCATTGTCCTCGTCCCAGATCCATTCGATATGCTCCAGCAATTTGCGCTCCGTCAGAAAGGGAATCACCTGCTCCGAGGGGAGGAGGATAATATCCGTGTCCTGAACGTGTTGAATCTCCAGCTCGGTGCCATAGAAAGAAGCCTCGTGCCAAGCAAATAAACGCTGCTTCAGGATCTGGCCGGAAATGCTGTAGTTCATAGACGAATCGCCATAAATCAGCGCGTCTCCATAGGTGGTTAACTGGATGTGTATCGTAATCGTCTCCGTATATTGGTTCATGATAACAATTTCCCTTTCCGCAATTCCTCCTGTAGCGCCCGCAGGCGGCTATGACGGCTGGTGAAGGTCGCGAAGAACAGCTCCCAGCGCGGCTCTTGCTTCATTTTTTTGTATAGCTTGAACAGCCGCTTCAACAGCTTGACCGCTGCTTTATAGCTGGATCTGTTTTTTTCCAACACATATCGTTCCACCGCCTGATGGTAAAAGGGCAGCAGCAGCTCCGGCGCGTTCTTTTCAATGGGCTGCAACACGCTCACCCGAAAACTCAAAGGCTCGCTGCGTATACTTAGCTGATAGTCAATCCATTGCCGCCATTTGTCGTGGGCAAGCAGTGCTTCTTCATACATTCCGCCGGCAAAAGGAAGCATTCCAACCAGTGTATCCCACATTTCCTGCTCTGTTTCTGGAAGATGCTGCAAAACCATATCCCAATTCTTCATATAATCGTGCAAATGATCGTCCCGATGGCTGTGGAGCAAGGGACCGATATGCCGTAGTCCGTCCTTGAGGCGCGACCATTCCTCGGCTTCACGTAAGGCATGTAAGAACAAAAGCAACTGACTCGAAGAGATTTTTAGCGGAAAAGCTTTTTCGGCCTCCTGAAGCAGCGACCAGGCTTGATCATCCTGTGACTGGTAAAAATACATCCAGCTTTGGGCCAGCATCCAGGGAAGCCGGGCCAAAGCTGTCCCAAGCTCATCCTCAGCCGTCTGCAAATGTAGTAATTCCTCCGCATATATGCTGGAAGTGGAATCTTTCTGCTGGGGACGCATCCAGTTTAGCCAAAATCGGTAGTACGCGTCTGAAAAATAAGTGCCGTTACGCGATTCTGTCAGCATTTTTCGGCGTAAATAGGCCAAGGTCTCTGCCATGCGTGCTTCTTGAATCGATTCATTGGTTAGGGCAGGTGTTAGGACAAGCTGGCTCTCAAAATCACGCTCGATAGCTTCTTTAAGCTCATCGGCGGCGATTTGCATGTAATACCCCATATAGGAATGGGTGGGATAGCCCGGCATAGGTGACTGAGGCACCAGCTTTTCCAGCACACGCAGATGAGCGTGCAGTCCGTACAACTGTTGCATGCCGGGTGAAAGCGGCGGCTTCACAGCATATATCGAGGCTAGAGCGCTTTGGACATATTGGGAATTTTGCGTATTCACATGGTTGAGGGCGATGCACTGATCGAACAGGTCATGCCATTCTGAGATGGGCATATCTGCTATGCGACTTGCTGTTTTGCTGAGCGTGTTCCTTGCAGCCTCCTTGCGATCCGGTGAAGGAGTCGACCGGGAAGTAGGCGCGGTGGTGCGCACGTCAATTTTTGCAGCCAACCGGGTCAAACCCGCTGAATGGGCGTTCACCAACGCATGTACGGAACGTTCCTGCACATTCGCATAATTCAGCAGTGTGGCGATCATGTGCTTGCAGTTCTTATGAACCGGACATGTACATCGACTGGCAGCAAAAGCGCTCAAGTGGAGATCCACCTCGTAAAGCTCGTTCCCATCTACGACAGCCGCGATATGGTCGGCGTCAGGCATTGTAAATTCTTTTACCTTTCCTTGCTTAAAATATTGAAAGCCACGTTTGATTGTCACGTCATTAAAATGGTCAGCTACGTTTTGGATAAGCTGCTGCCACTGTATATCATCCATAAGATAGGTTGGTTTCATATGCATTAGTCTCCTAAGAGAGAATAGTCAATCCGATGAAAGCTTAACTCTTCCATTATATCAGTTCATGACCGTAAATTGAGGTGAAGGGAGCAGATGGAAAGTTTCCATGCGGGTGGGGATGTTTTCTTTTAGAGATTAAATCACTATTATAAATATAAAATAAATATTACTAATATATTAGTGTTGATGATCCTGTTTAGGGATTGTATGAGGAGGAAAACAATATGTTTTATTTAACGAATATAGCAACTGATATACGCACGATATAGGTGAACTTGGAGCTACTTGGCAATCTCCAAAATCCTCCACTTTTGTATTGATAGCAGTATATACATATAGTACTATATTCTGAGAGGGTGTAGTAAGCACTCCGGAAAGGAGAACCTAAGACGATGGGGACCGCGATTGTACTTCTACTCACGGCACTGGTTAATCTCGCAGCCGCTTGGATGAATTTCCAAACAGCCAAGAAAAACAACCGCCGGGTAAAGTAAAAAGCCCCTTACGTTGCAGCGTAAGAAGGCTTGAATCATCAGCAAGGTTGGGGAGCAATCCCCTTCCTGCACCCTATCATCTTATGCTTATCTTACCCTCTTCATTCTCTGTTGTAAAATATATTTTACAAATTCGAGAAACCATAAAGGAGGCATCAGTATGCAAACTGTTACCCTTATCATCGCTTTGGTCGGTCTGGTTATTTCACTGGCTGCTCTATCGCAAGCTATTAAGAATAGGAGGTAATCGCTTTGGCAAGGAATGCGCTATCTTTTAGATTTCCGGAAGAGTTCGCTGCGATGCTGCGTACCTGGTCATTTGTTACCGAAAAGGATCAAAGAACCATTTTGCAAGAAGCCTTCACAGAATATGCGAATAATCACCCAGACACCAAAGAGAAAGTCCTTCAAGTCATAAAAACGCTGAAATGACCTGTCACAAGACTTTGCCAGAGAGGCATCTCTTGAATAATAGATATAAATACTTTTGAAGGCTCTCTATTAGAGGGCCTTATTTTTTTGAGCCGGTTGGATTATTATAATCATTTGTACATCTCATTCACAATTAAAAAGCCTCTGCAACTACACATAAACCTGTCTTATTATTCAACTATTTATCTAAAATAGCACCTTATTATCAGATAAATAGAACCTTTGACGAACGACAGATTTCCAAAGGAATTTAGAATATACTTGTGGAAATGGTACCTTTTTAGGAGGGAGGAATATGGAAATGAATATAATCATAAGATATTAAGACTAAAAGAAGATTTACGAGCCTACATTAATGACGAGACACCAATTTAAGAATGTCTGATCTTCTATATAAAAATAAACTTTGGCCCATAACTTCAAATCGGAAGTTGTGGTCTTTTTGCAATATAAAGTACTTCGAGATGGTATAATAATGTCGAATAACATTATAAAATATCGAGTTATATACATTATGTTCTTCTCAAAATATGGGAGGTGTCTGAAATGCGATGGGAAGAAGTTAAAGAACGTTTTCCCAATGAATGGGTCGTACTTGAGGCGACCAAAGCCTATTCCAAGGATGGTCAGCGTTTCATTGAAGAAATGACCGTAATTGATACATTCGATGATTCGACTGATGCTTTTAAACGGTATAATGAGCTGCACAGAGTAGATCCTCAGCGTGAGTATTGTTTTTTTCACACCTCTCGTGCCAAGGTTATGGCAAAAGAACGCTATGTGGGGATCAGGGGGCCTAGATGAACATTACAGAAGTATATGAGCTTCCCTTTGTCAAGGTCAACGTAACATTTAGGGGAGAAGAGTTAATAAAAAACTGGTGGAACGGGTCCACCGGCCAATCAAATTCACTTCTATAGGACATTCCCCTTTTTAAAACTTATTATATAAGATGAAATCGAAAAATTCACATGGAAAACGGAGTAGGCGGAATGGTGCTGTACAAGCGGAGCGGTCGCCTTTGCCCCCGGATTTCAAACATTGTGCGATCATTCAGGAAATCCGGGGGCAACAGCGATGGGAAGCACCATCCGCCTGCGCAGTGGTACCTCATGTACATTTCCAGTTCAACTTACTAAAATAATCCTCCAGCATCCTCAAAGACAGCTCGGCTGTAGTGGCCACTACGATATCGGCACCCTGCATTTGCGAGGGCGTTCCTACGCCGACCGCGAACATTCCTGCACTCTTGATCGCCTGGATTCCGGCCTGCGCGTCCTCTATACCGATACAGTCGGCAGGCTGAACGCCCAGATTGGCGGCTCCGGTGAGGAAGATTTCCGGGTCGGGTTTGCCATGCCGAATGGCTGTGACATCCACCACACTGTCAAAATAGTGCGTCAACTCCAGCCTATCCAGTATAAACGCTGCATTTTTGCTCGCAGAGGCCAGCACGATCCTGATCCTGGCGTCACGTAGCTCCGTTAGGAGCGCGCGGATTCCCGGTAATACATCTGCCGGGGTCAAGGCCGAGATGAGCCGCTGATATTCGGTATTTTTCTGTGCGGCCAGTTCCTGCTTGTCATCGGCTGAATACGCATTGGCCCGATCACCACGCGCCAGTATTTTGTCGAGTGACTCTGTACGGCTGATTCCTTTTAACTGCTCATTAAATTCCCGGTCGAAAGGAATACCCAACGTTGCCGCCAAGCTGCCCCATGCCTGAAAATGATATTCGGCGGTATCTGTAATGACTCCGTCCAAGTCAAAAATCACTGCCTTCATTTGGTTTCCCCCTGTCTGCCCGATTTATGAAACACTGTTTGTCAGTAACGGCTGCCCATGGGTAATGTGCGTTGGCTGTCCATACAGCTCCAGCGTCAGGGGTTCTCCGTCCAACAGCGTAATGATTACTTCATTTTCCTGTACGAGAATACTTAGCAGGCGACCGCGATAATTGATTTTAAACGTATATTTGCTCCAGCCCTGAGGCAGGAAGGGGGAAAAGCTCAACGTTTCGTTATATGTTCTCATTCCGGCAAAGCCTTGCACAATCGCCAGCCAGCTTCCCGTCATGGAGGTAATATGCAGTCCGTCCTCGGTGTCGTTATTATAATTATCCAGATCCAGGCGAGCCGTCCGTTTATACATCTCGACTGCTTTCTCCTCCATTTTGAGCTCGGCAGCCAGCACAGCGTGAATGGATGGGGACAGACTGGATTCATGAACGGTCATCGGCTCATAAAATGCAAAATTGCGCGCTTTTTCCTCTAGTGTGAACTGATCTCCGAAGAAATACAGACCTTGCAGCACATCCGCCTGCTTGATGAAGCAAGAACGGAGGATTTTATCCCATGACCATTTCTGATTTAGTGGCAGATGACTTGGATCAAGGGAGGATACAGGCCGCAAATCCTTATCCAGAAAGGTATCATGCTGTACGAATATGCCCCGTTCCTCATCGTAAGGATAATACATGCGGTTGATGATATCCTGCCAATGCGCAAGCTCATCCTCAGTAACAGCCAGCCTCTCCGATTTCTCTGAAGAAATTTGCGGCAAAACCGATAACGTATATTTTAAAACCCATGCAGCAAGTGTATTGGTATACCAGTTGTTATTGACGTTGTTTTCGTATTCGTTAGGCCCGGTAACCCCGTGGATCATATACTGCTGATGGCGATGGGAAAAATGAACTCGATCCGCCCAGAAGCGGCTAATTTCGACCAGTACATCTATTCCATATTCCCGTAAATAGGTCAAGTTGCCCGTATAGTTGGTGTAGTTGTAAATGGCATATGCAATGGCCCCGTTACGGTGAATTTCCTCGAAGGTAATTTCCCATTCGTTGTGACACTCCACACCCGTAAAGGTGACCATAGGATACAGTGCTCCACGAAGACCTTGCTGCGTCGCGTTATGCTTGGCACCCTCAAGTTGTTGGTAGCGGTACAGCAGCAGATTTCGGGTTACATCCGGGTCCGCAAGCGCCAAGTACATAGGTACGGCATATGCTTCCGTATCCCAATACGTGGCACCGCCATATTTTTCACCCGTAAAGCCTTTCGGTCCGATGTTCAGGCGGGCGTCTTCACCGTAGTACGTAGAGAATAGCTGGAAAATGTTAAAACGTATTCCCTGCTGGGCCTCCGTATCCCCTTCGATTTCTACATCCGCTTTGTCCCAACGTCTGGCCCAAGCTGCGATATGCTCCTGCTTAAGGGAGGTGTAGCCTTTGTTTACAGCCTCTACGGCGATGCGTTCAGCTTGTGGAATCAGTGCATCCTTTTCCATATCCCGTGAGGTGGTAACGGCCACAATTTTTTGCAGTTGGATACTGTCGCCTGGAGCGACGCTGTATTGATAGTGGCGTGCAGCATACAAAAAGCCTTCTTCCGTCGTTTGCTGATCCTGTCCTGCGGTCACAATACCCATGGTAGCGTTTACGGTAAAACGCGGAACACCAAATGGATTATCTATCGTCGTTGTGGATAGGCTGATGAATTGCTCCTGAACCTCGCGCGCTTCCTCCAGCCAGAACACCTCATGATAGTTGGTGTCCTCATTTCTCGTATTACCGTCCAGATAAGGAACAAGCTCAATCGTTAGAGGCTGCTCGCTTAGATTGGTTGCTTGGTAATCAATCAGGCATAGTTCACGAGTGGTGATGCTTAGAAAACGTTCCGTGGTGATACGAACCTGACCGTTCACGGTACAGGCACGCCGCAGAATACCTTGCTTCATGTCCAGTTCCTGCACAAAATCACGGATGTCTGCTGTGAATAAATCTACTTCCTGCTGGTTCACGATCAGACCGATGCCGATGAAGTTCATGGCATTGATGACCTTGCCAAAATACTCGGGATAGCCGTTTTTCCACCAGCCGACCTTTGTTTTGTCGGGGAACCAGACACCAGAGATGTAAGTTCCCTGATGATGATCACCTGAATAGGCTTCTTCAAAATTGCCGCGCATGCCCATATAACCGTTGCCTATGGACATTATGCTTTCTTGTAATCGCATGTGTGGTGTATGTAGAGTGTGGGTTGTCAGTTTCCAGTTATCTACGTCAAATAATCGGTTGTAAACCATGATTGCGTACCCCTCTCGGAAAATGAGATCGTTGCTTTAACGAAACCAGTATATGAGCGAGTTCAGTATATAGTGCAACCGTTTGCCCTGTCAACGCAAAAAAACTGATTTTATGGATGTCCACAAAATCAGTTTTTGTTCATTCCTTGGAAGATAACAGCGCCTGACTGGATTTGCGTTCTACGATCCGGTGGGGAACAATGATATGCTTGGTTAGCTCCTTGGGGTCTTCGATTTTTTCGATCAGACTTTTGGCTGCCTGATAACCCAGGGTGAAGATATCAATATCTACGGAAGTAAGAGGGGGATTCATCAGCTCAGCCAGCATCAGATTGTTGAAGCTCACCATGGAAAGCTGTTCCGGCATGGACACACCTAGCTGAGAAAGCATTTTCTGTACTGCCATGGCTACAAGGTCGTCGCTAACGATCATCGCGGTAGGCGGCGGGGTAGCCTGCAATAACGTGCGCATGTCCTCCAGATTAAATGACTCCCTGACCACGTATTCCTTTGATAGAGGCAAGCCCGCCTCTCGCAGCGCATCCTGGTAGCCTCGGAGTCTTTCAATATTCACGATGTGTTCATGATCACCGCCAACATAAGCAATGCGCTGATGATTCAGCCCAGTCAAATAAGTGACCACATCTTTGGCAGCTTGGTAGTTATCGTTGTCTACATGGGTGGTTTCACTGACAAATTGCTGAGGCTTACCGATTACGGCGTAAGGTATTTTTTCTTTATGAAGATACTCCACGATGCTATCTTTTTGCTTGGAGTACAGAACAATATAGCCGTCAACACGTCCGGTCCGGGTCATCAGCTTCACGCGGGATAGCAATTCATCGCTCGTTTTTCCTGTGACAATTGACAGTGTATAGTTGTGCTCATTTACCCATTCGCTGATCCCGCGGAGGCTTTCCGGAAAGAACGGATTTTGAAAGATTGCCACATCCGATTCAGGCATAATAATGCCAATCGACTGTGTGACACGGTTAGCCAGACTCTGAGCTGAATAGTTGGGCTCATAGCCAAGCGCCTTCATTTCTTTACGGACACGTGCCTTGGTGGCTTCGCTGATTTTGGGGCTGTCTTGAATGACACGGGATACGGTGGAAGTAGCAACATTAGCACGTTTTGCGACATCTTTGATGGTTACTGCCATCGTCTTCGTCTCCTTTTGCTATCTCAAGCAGGAAATATTATGTTCTATCATACGATATTGCTCGAAAATCAACAAATTCGCGGCTTTTTCGAGTTTTTACATCATCATTAACCAAGATACTTACAATTAGGGTATTGCCAATAGAAAGCGATATCATTATAATAATTGTGCAACCGATTGCATAATATTTATAGGGTACGAACAACGCTATACATACTATAAGGGATGGAGATTGAAGGAGCATGAAAAAACTTCTATCATTTGACTTTTGGCAAAAGCTTGGGAAAGCACTGCTTGTGGTAGTCGCCGTCATGCCAGCGGCCGGAATTATGATTTCGCTCGGTAAAGTAGTGGCGATGTTGGCTGGCGATGTTCATTTCTGGTTGACTGTCGGCGGGGTCATGGAGAATTTGGGTTGGGGTATTATCAATAATTTACACATTCTATTTGCAGTGGCGATTGGTGGTTCCTGGGCTAAGGAGCGGGCGGGCGGAGCTTTTGCTGCCTTAATTGCCTTTATTCTCATTAATATTTCAACAGGAACGATTTTGGGTGTGTCCTCGAAAATGCTAACCCAGGAGGGAGCCACCACGCACACTCTTTTTGGTGCATCCATTCCGGTTAGTGGCTATTTTACCTCTGTCTTAGGGGCGCCTGCACTTAATATGGGTGTGTTTGTCGGTATCATCTCCGGATTTGTCGGGGCCGTGGTATTTAACAAGTACTACAATTACCGCAAGCTGCCAGACGCTTTAGCCTTTTTTAACGGTAAACGTTTTGTTCCTTTTGTCGTGATTTTATGGTCTGTCATCGTAAGTTTGGTCATGTCTGCCATCTGGCCATTTGTCCAAGGGGGGATTAATCAGTTCGGCATTTGGTTGGCGACCTCGGGGGAATCGGCTCCTTTTGTAGCGCCATTTGTCTATGGTACACTGGAAAGACTGTTAATTCCCTTCGGGCTTCACCATATGCTGACCGTTCCTATTACCTATACTCAACTTGGTGGCGTTTACACGACACTTACGGGTTCCGGGGCAGGTAGCGTTGTTGCCGGACAAGACCCGCTGTGGCTGGCTTGGGCAAGTGACCTGAGTGCGCTTCGTGGTACCGATCCGGCAGCCTACAATAGTTTGTTGGAAGGCGTGACGCCTGCCCGCTTCAAGGTAGGACAAATGATCGGTGGAGCGGGAATCCTTATGGGACTAGCGGTGGCTATGTATCGCCGTGTAGACAAGGATAAACGCAATAAGTACAAGTCGATGATTTTTTCAGCCGCCGCTGCTGTCTTTTTGACAGGGGTAACGGAGCCGCTGGAATTTATGTTTATGTTCGTAGCGCCTGTACTGTATGTGGTTTATGCTATTCTTACCGGTATTGCGTTCGGAATGGCCGACATCATACATTTGCGTTTACATTCGTTTGGTATGATTGAACTGCTGACCCGATTGCCGTTGTCTATAAATGCGGGTTTGGTGCAGGATATTATTAACTTCGTGCTGACTTGTGTGGTGTTTGCGGTAGCAACCTACTTTATCGCTTATTTTATGATCGGTAAATTTCAAATGGCTACGCCGGGAAGACTAGGGAACTATACGGATGAGGAGCCTCAGGGGACTTCCGAGGTAGGGAGTACGAAGGCAGATGGTGTGGAAGCTGTTTCCACTCAAAATCAACTGGCTACGGATATCATCAAGACGCTTGGGGGGGAGCAGAACATTGTCGAGGTCGATGCCTGCATGACCCGTCTGCGTGTGACGGTGAAGGATACAGATGCCGTTGGGGACGAAAAGACGTGGAAAGCGCTCGGTGCCTTGGGCTTGATAAAAGTAGACAATGGGGTGCAGGCGGTTTACGGACCGAAGGCCGATGTGCTTAAATCAGATATACAAGACATACTCAACAGGTGATTACTTTGAAATTGTTAACCTTAAATGCACATGCTTGGATGGAAGAAAATCAGCTTGAAAAGCTAAAACAACTGGCCGCTTTTATTCATGAGCAGCAGTTCGATGTCATTGCTTTGCAGGAAGTGAACCAGTCCATAGACGAGGCTCCTTTATCGCCGGACGATTTGGGAGCTTACTATAGTGCTGATCCTGAAGTTGTCATTAAGCGTGATAATTACGCTTATGTGCTGAACGGATTATTGTCCGATACCTATTATTGGACGTGGGCCCCCGCACATATTGGCTTTGCCAAATACGATGAGGGCTTGGCGATTTTGTCCAAAACACCGATTGCAAACACGGTGAACGAATATGTTTCCTCGCTACGGGAATATGACAACTACCGATCCCGCAAAATTGTGGGCGTGCAAGCAGTGGTAGATGGAGTATCGGCATGGTTTGTGAGCGGGCACTACAACTGGTGGAATGATGAGGAATCCTTCCGTGGACTATGGGACCGTACAACGGAGGTGTTGAATCCTTTTGCACCGACGCCTGTTTTTATGATGGGTGATTTCAACAATGCTGCTGAAGTGCGCGAGGAAGGGTATGACTATGTGCTGCAATCCGGCTGGTCGGATACCTATCCGAACGCAACGGTACGTGATGAAGGTCATACAGTCATCAAAGCCATTGCAGGCTGGGAAAGTAACGCCAAACCACTGCGGATTGACTATATTTTTTCCAACAAGCCCGTACAGGTTCAATCTTCAACCGTCGTGCTGAACGGAAAAACGGGATCAGTCGTATCCGATCATTTCGGGGTTGCAGTTGAATTGGAGCTGTAATTATAGGTAAAGGAACAGGCTACCTGCTTATGCAAGTGGCCTTTTTCTTGAGGATTTCGACTTTAACCGAATGAAGTATTGGATAACGATAGAACCGTTTTTCTGATTGCTCCTGATTACGCATGAAAGGGCTTCAAATCAAGGTAGGATGAATATGAAGTAAGCAGGGCATAAGGGGAGTGAGTTCTCTCATAGGATACGCAGATGTGTCCCTTGCTGTGCCTAATTCTGTACCCTTTAAGCGGGGAATCCCCCTCCTGGCGGCGGCCAAGCTCCATAGATACGGCGCAGCAACACGATTTCGCCCAAATGATATGAGTTGTGGGAAGCGATATTCCGCAGCAGCCCTGCCTTGGTTTCACCGGGGAAATGGGGGAGTGAATCATCCAGTTGTGCAGTTTCTGCAATCTTTACAGCCTGATCTACGCCCTGTAAAAATTCGTTAATGACAGCTTGCCATGCTTCTTCACTTTGCGGTTCGGTTTCTTCAGGCCAGCTTTCCATTACATTGCCCGGAAGCTGGGGCTTCCGGCCTTCCAAATGCTCCAGCATAAATTGCTGCCAGTAGCTCATATGCTTCAACAGTTGATAAATACTGTAGGGCATTTCTGCATTTTTCTTCCCTGCCAGTTCAGCGTCGATATCCGGCAAAGCCCGAGCCACTCGAATATGTCCACGTTCACCGACCAGCGATTTAACCAGTGCTTGACCGAATAATTGGTTTGCATCCGACATGTAAGATCATCCCTTTCATAAAAGCTTGTTCTCATTTTACGATTATACAATTAAATTTTTGGAAATGGAAATTCTATAAGCTGCACTAAAGATGCATACGACCCAGATTTCTTTATTCAATTTATAAAGGTTGAAATCCGGGTAAGTAATGCTTCCGAAGCGAGCTTTCCTATGGAAAGCTTTTAAGGCGACCGCTAGCGCTTGTACAGCACCATTCCGCCCACTTCGTTCTTGTTCCACCTTTTTTCGAAAAAAGTAGTTGATAATTATTCTCAATGTAGCTACAATAAAATTGTTTCACAAGAAACAAAATATCATGAACGATTATGATTTTTATTTAGATACGAAAATGTTAAAGGGGAGCTTTTCGCATCTTTATATTGTTTCCTTTGAAACAAAATGGTGGTGGGATTATACTTTCATACAAAGGAGCGTGAGACATGGATTATGAAGTGATTATAGCGGGTGGCGGTCCTGTCGGGATGTGGCTGGCTGCTGAGCTGGCATTGGCAAAGGTGAGTGTTTGTGTGATTGAGCGATTAGAGGAAGCAAGTCCCTACTCGCGCGCACTTACGTTACATCCTCGGACGCTGGAGATGTTTGATATGCGTGGATTGAAAGAGCGATTCATGGAGCACGGCAAGCCCATAAGTACGGGACATTTTGCCATGCTGGATACACGTCTGGACTTTTCGGTGCTTGACAGCTCCTCGAATTATACCTTGTTTATCCCGCAGGAGATCACCGAGCAGGTACTGGAGGAACATGCGACAAAGCTGGGGGTTGTGATCCGACGTGGTGAAGAAGTGGTGTCTGTGCGGGAACAGGATCAGGGTGTAGAGGTCGTCAGTGTCCGTGCATCCGGTTCGCATGCGAATGTGTCGGTGATGACAGCGGCTTATGTCGTAGGAGCCGATGGGGCGGGAAGTACCGTGCGCAAGCAGGCAGGTATTGCTTTTCCCGGCACGGATACTACTCTGACCGCTGTATTAGCGGATGTAGAGCTGGCCGTTCCTCCTGAAAATGGAATGCGTTCCGAATACACAGAGCGGGGTGGGGTGATGATTGCCCCCGTTTCTCCGGATATTTACCGGGTTATTTTGACTACCCCCCATCTGATGCATGTCCCGAAAGACGTACCTGTAACGCTGGAAGAGATTCAGACAGAACTGCGCTATCTTCTCGGTACAGACCTTGGAGCGTCTAATCCCCGCTGGTTGTCCCGATTCGGGAATGCTACGCGGCAGGCCGAAACATATCGAAAGGGCAGAATCCTGCTGGCTGGCGATGCTGCACATATTCATTTCCCGGCAGGTGGACAGGGCATGAATGTGGGTTTGCAGGAGGCGACGAATTTGGGATGGAAACTGGCAGGAGTGATTCACGGCTGGGCTGCGGACACGCTGCTGGATAGCTACCATGGCGAACGCTACCCTATTAATACACAGTTCTTGCGGAATACGGAGATTCAGACCAGCCTGTTGGATTTTACGACTGCTGTACTGGCTCACCGTCAGTTGCAAGAGAAATGGTTCCGTCATACGGAAATCAACCGTTCTATGGCGGAGCAAATTAGTGCGTTGGATGTAGGTTATCCGGCGGCTGAGGGTATGCCGCAGCATCCTCTGAACGGGAAGCGGTTTGCCGATTTCCAACTACGGCTGTCTGACGGAACGAAACCGTATGCATACGATCTTTTTCATGAGGGCCGTTTTGTGCTGCTTCATCTTGCTCAGGATGCCAAGATAGCGAATGAGCTTCACAAAATTGCACTTTCGCATATCTCATATGTAGAGGCTGTAGCCGAAGAAGCGCCTGTGGGATGGAGTGATGTGCATACGGTTCTGATTCGTCCAGACGGTTATATTGCATGGGCTATTTCCTTGGAACAGACGGACGTGCTGAGAACCATCGGGGAAGGTATCGCGAGCTGGTGTAGCGGAGAACCCGTATTGCTATAACCATATTGTTTCTTGCGAAACAAATTTAAGCTATAATGAAGGGAGGAGTACCCCAAAGGAGTGACCATCCGTTTGTATGGAAAAAGCCACAACCATCCAGCACGTCTATGACCTGCTTATCAAAACTAACCATCAGCTTGAACAGTATCATCAGAGAGAGAGTATGTCTTTTCTCGAAGAAGTCCACGAGCATTTTGACGGGGTAGCTTCGCTCAATTTGACCGATATTCACGTTATTGACTGTATCGGAAGGCATGAGCCGATTAATGTTACGACATTAGCGGATCGGATTGAGCTGAGCAAAGGTACAGTTTCGAAAGTCAGCACCAAGCTGCTCAAGGAAGGCTGGATTCGCAGAACCCAGCTTAACGACAACAAAAAAGAGATTTATTTTCGTCTAACCCCGTTGGGTAAAAAGCTCTTTCTTGTGCATGAGCGGCTTCACAATAAAGTACAGCATCAGTTGCTTCAATTTTTAGATCGTTACAGTACGGAGGAATTAAATGTCTTGAAACGCTTGTTGTCCGATGGTGTCGGTTTTTTGGGTGCAATGGAACGCCAGGACAAGAGTGTGGAACCAAAAGACTAGAAGATGATCGGCATTTTTTTAACAAAATGGCATCTGCGTAACCCTTCTCATGTGGTGGACACATTAGGGGATATGCAGGTGCTTTTCTAATGCAATAGCCTTTTGGCCTCCATATAGAACACCTGTACAAATTTCTTCGTATTAATACGGGCTTGAGACAGCGAGGGCTCCACATTGTTTTGCAGCTCCAGCATTTTTTTGCGGATTTCTGTAAAATCAAAAAATTTGGACGCATAATTTTCAAATTTAGGGTGAGTGTAATCCGTCAATCCGAGCGACACGATATGGCTTAGTGTCTGGAAAATAGCGCGGCGGACGCGCTGCTCAGATGCCTTGATTTCCTTGCTCAGCTCTGCCGCAGAAGCCGAGTTTCCCAGCCGTTTCAAGGCTACATTCGCGAAGATATCCTTCAGCGGCGGGAACATGCAGGGGGACAGGTTACCCGTTTCCTCCTCATACTGATCCAGATATTCCAGCATGTCCAGCAGATCCATACTCCCCGCTTCGCCGATCATTCCCATTTCGGAGAGCAGAAATTGTCCGGAGGTTGTGATTTTTTTGGTAGGTTCGGCGGTTGTCGATGGTCCTGTCGATGCGAACATCGATAGTCCCTGTAGCGTGCGCTGGATATCTGTGATCGATTGCTGCATACGCAAACGCTCGGACACCTTATGAATCACCGCAATAATTTCCAGCCGATTCAAGGGCTTGGCAATGTAGTATTCAATACCGAGTGAGTAGGCCTCGCCGATCATATTTTTGGATTCAATGCGGGAAATCATAATGATTTTGCCGCTGAATTGATCACCGAGCGCGCGTACCGTCTGAATGCCATCACGAATCGGCATCAGCAGGTCAATGAGTAATATATCAATCCGGTTAAGCTCCAGTAGATCGCTGTTCACATAGGAACCGTCCTCCGCTTCCCCGATAACCTCACCTAAACCTTCATCTTCAATAATGTCTGCCAGCATAGAACGAATTCCCTGATCGTCATCCACAATATAAAAACGCATCCGGGCTATCTTCCTTTCTCCGTCAGTTTCCGTAAAGGCAATGTGACTGTAAAAGTGGTCCGTACCCTGTCTGTGTGTTCTTCTTCATGCTGTTGCAGCACAATCGTTCCTTCGAGGCTCTCCGCGACCTCGCGCACATAAAACAATCCCATACCGGTCGAAGGCTGTCCTTCATCATCATACTTGGTTGTATACCCCGGTGTGAAGACCATTTCCCGTTTGCGCTGAGGAATCCCCGGACCGTTGTCCGTGACGCTAAAGGTTACGGTGTCCTCTTTTCCCGGTAGAAACCGAATGGAAACGTCAATCCTTCCGTTGTCCTTCATCGCTTCAACCGCATTGGCTGTCAGATTATTAATGAGTGTCAAAACCGTATAAACATGCAACTTCGGCAGTAAAGAGTCAACATGCAGGGTGAAATAAATGGGCTTGTCCAGCGCGTGGGCATATTTGCGGTTCGTTCGGACGATCAGCTCCCCAAGCTCCCGAGAAGGCATGTAATGCACTCCGCTTTCCGCATCAATCAGCTTGGACAGCCCGGCATAAATCCGCTGACTGTCTTTTTTGATCTCATGAACCTGTCCGGAAATACGCAGCGCCTGTCTGGCGTAGTGGTCCCTGTCTTCCAAGGATTCAGCCTGCTGCAACTCCCGGTATAGCTCGTAGCTTTCACGGGTGATCTGCTCAGTATCCGACAGGGTCTTGCCGAGCTGGACAGACTCCTCGTACAGATCCGAAACCAGAAGCAGAATCCGTTCGGTCTGCTCTCTTTGCGCTTCTTCATGCTGAACGGACTGCTTCAGGCGAATGATATTATAGAACCCGAGCACGAAGAAGCTGCGGATCATGGCGATAAGCACCACCTTGCCCATCTTGATGATGTCCCAGAATTCCCCGTCAATGCTCCGCCGGACGCTAAGTTCCGCCACGCTTGCCACAACCTCAATACCCACGGAGAGGATGCCCACCCGGAGAGCGCGGTAAGGCTCGGCATTAATGTTAAGGACCTGAAATAGCAGGCCGTAGACCATGTAATAAAAAAAGGTAGGCCCGTGCAGGGTTACCAGCTCTTCGAAGGCAGGACCGGGATGTGTGAAATAACTGAGTGAGATGCGAAAGGCCACCACGGCTAAGCCAGTAAGCAGTCCCGATACAGCGGGCGGAATATGACGAATAGATAGCAGAAAGAAAAAAAATACTGGTGTGCCGAAGCTGAGACGAAATGTATTAGAGAACGGGTGAATATTTAGCTCGCCCGCCAGCGGTACGAACACAAGCATAAGCAGGAAAAGGAGGATATTCAGCTTCATAATTATTCACCTCCTGTGTATTCGATCCGAAAGACAATGTGAGATAAATTCACAATTCAACATTAAAGTGGTGAATTTATTGAAAAAAAACAAATACAGGTGTAGATAATTGTCGGTTTTTATAGTTCGGATTGTAGTATAAATAACATCATTTGAATATTAAGAACAGTATACTGAAAAAATATACAAATCGGCCAGGGGGGAGACACGAAGTGAAAAAGATTAATTTGACGATCCAAATCTTTATCGGACTGGCTTTAGGTATTATTATTGGTGCCTTATTTTACGGCAATTCAGGGGTGGAAGTCTACTTAAAGCCGATCGGCGATATTTTTATCCGGTTGATTAAGATGATTGTCGTGCCTATTGTGATCTCAACTCTCATTATCGGCGTAGCTGGCGTCGGGGATATAAAAAAATTGGGTAAACTCGGCGGGAAGTCTATTATCTACTTTGAAATCGTAACGACAATTGCCATCCTTTTCGGACTGCTCGTTGCCAATCTGGTTCGGCCCGGAGATGGCGTGGATATGTCCCATCTGGCCAAGAGCGATATCCATAGCTATGTGGAGACAGCAGAAAAGTCAGGCCACAGCTTTATGGATACGATTGTGCATATTGTGCCTACTAATATTTTTCAAGCGCTGGGCGAAGGGGATATGCTGGCCATCATTTTCTTCTCCGTATTGTTCGGACTAGGGGTAGCGGCGATTGGTGACAAGGGCAAGCCTGTGCTGGGCTTCTTCGAAGGTGTAGCCGACGCCATGTTCTGGGTAACCAATCAGGTTATGCGCTTGGCTCCTTTTGGTGTATTTGCGCTGATCGGAACGACAGTGGCCAAGTTTGGACTGGCTTCGTTGTGGCCGTTATTGAAGCTTGTTTTGTCTATATACGGCTCCATGTTCTTATTCATTGTGATTGTTTTTGGAATTATCGCTAAGCTTTGTGGTACTCGTCTCTGGACTATGATTAAAATTTTGAAAAGCGAGTTGCTGCTGGCTTACTCGACCGCCAGTTCGGAGAGTGTCCTGCCCAAGATCATGGAGAAGATGGAGAAGTTCGGATGTCCGAAAGGAATTACTTCCTTTGTCATTCCGATAGGATATTCCTTTAATCAGGACGGTTCCACCTTGTATCAGGCGCTGGCTGCGATCTTCATCGCCCAGATGTATGGTATTGATCTGCCGATCACTACACAGATCACGCTGGTGCTGGTGCTGATTATTTCTTCCAAAGGTATGGCAGGTGTGCCGGGCGCTTCCTTTGTAGTTTTGCTCGCTACACTGGGATCAGTGAACCTTCCGCTGGAAGGCTTGGCCTTTATCGCTGGTATTGATCGTATTCTGGATATGGCGCGTACGGTAGTCAATGTATTAGGCAACTCGCTTGCCGCCGTGGTCATGTCCAAATGGGAAGGCGAATACGATAAGGAAAAAGGCGAGGAATATGCTGCTTCTTTGAAATAAAATCAAATAAACCGAATATTTGCCGAAAAGAACACTCTTGCAGAGTAAGTGCGAGGGTGTTCTTTTCGTTTCCAGACCTGTGAGGGTTCTCCCTTATTCGACATTTTTAGATAATTTATTTATGTATATTTGGGTGTATAGTCTTAAAAAATGGTTCTTATTACCTAATTAATTTCAATTCTATTTATAATGATTATTGATAATATTCCGATATAAAATATACCGTTTCAAACATTGGTTCAGAAGGGAAGATCATATCATGTTTTTCAAAAAAAACGAGGCTCAATCATTTGCTCCTTTAGTGGAAGAAAGCCGCAAATTGTTGCAAAAAATACAGCAGAAGGACTATTCTGCCGCAATACAACTATCCACTGCATCTACCGAGGTTCAGGAAATCGCAAACAATGTCAACCAAGCGCTTGAATCCATCAAAAATGAAGCTCGAAACACCGACATTCGTCTGAAACTCGTCACCAAGGCGATTAAAGTCGGCTTATGGGATATGGAGGTCATTGCAGGTGATCCTGTGAATCCAAACAATACGTTCACGTGGACAGATGAATTCCGTTCCATGTTGGGGTATCAGAGCGAAAAAGATTTCCCAAATGTATTGGATAGCTGGGCATCCCGGTTACATTCGGAGGATTATGACTGGGTATTGGCAGCGCTGGCTGATCATTTGCTGGATCATACGGGTAAGACTCCTTATGACATTCAGTATCGCTTAAAGCTGAAGCATGGCGAATACCGTTGGTTCCGTGCGACTGGAACAACGATTCGCGATCATCAGGGAGTACCGCTTCGGATTGCTGGTGCTTTGCTGGATGTGCACGATCAGAAGATTAAGTCCGAGGTACTGGAAGCCATGGTTACAAGGTATGACCTTGTTAACCGTGTATTAATCGAAGCTCCATACGACATCATCCTGGTTGAAGGAGATATAGAAAATCCAAATAGTGAATTTTGGTGGTCACCGCAATTTCGCAAAACGATGGGCTTTAGTGATGAGAAAGACTTTCCGAGTAAGCTTAGCAGTTGGAGTTCACGCTTGCATCCAGATGACGTTGAAATAGCGTTTAAAGCGTTGAACGACCATTTGAATGATTTTTCAGATCGCACTCCCTATGAAGTAACTTGCCGCTTGCAGAATAAAAATGGCGAATACCGCTGGTATTATAATAGTGGGAGAAGCATACGTGACAGTAAGGGAGTACCAATTCGTATGGCAGGTACTATCCGTGATGTAACGATGGAGAAGCAAAAGCAGGCTGTTGCAGACGAGCTCACGCTCAAAATACAACATCTCTCCGATTCCATCGCGGAAATGGTGAATGGTGTCAACTCGGTTAGTAATCAGGCGCAGGAGCTGGCTACGGCTCAAGAGCAATCGACTGAGGCGGCTAATCAGGCCAAAGTCAGCGCGGAAGAGACACAAAACATTTCCAACTTCATTAAAGAGATTGCCAATCAAACGAATCTGCTTGGGCTGAATGCGGCGATCGAGGCATCCCGTGCGGGTGAACAGGGACGCGGTTTTGCTGTAGTTGCGGATGAAGTAAGGAAGCTTGCCATTCACAGCGCCGATGCGACCGGAAATATTGAGACCAGTCTGGACGAAATGAAGACGCTCATCGAGCGGATTTTGCATAACATCGGCAACATGTCTACGTTGACGCAGACACAGGCCGCGCTCACGCAGCAGGTGAATGCATCTACGGACGAGATTAACAGCATGTCCAAAGCATTGCTTGATTTTGCGAGAACGATGTAAGGGTTTATACAGGAATAAGGTCGGGCATTAGGCTCGGCCTCTTTACTGTTTTTGGAAGAACCATTATACTTTTCGGAGATAGATTTTAAAAAGTTACCTCATCATAACTTGTGTGGAAAAGAGGAATATACTTGAGCTTGATCAGTTCAATATTGGTGGGAATTGTTGCTCTGGAGCATGTGTACATTTTAATTTTGGAAATGTTTTTGTGGACGACTCCACGGGCGATTCACACGTTCGGCACCTCCAAGGAGCTGGCGGGAGTGACCAAGTCACTGGCTGCGAATCAAGGGTTGTACAACGGGTTTCTGGCTGCCGGGCTGGTATGGGGGCTACTGTACCCGGATGCTGCGGTAGGGCAACAGATTCAGCTGTTCTTTGTCATTTGTGTTCTGGTGGCTGCGATTTATGGTGCCCTGACGGCCAATAAATCCATTTTACTGAAACAAGGTTTACCTGCGTTGCTGGCATTAATCAGTTTGCTGGTCTTCTAAAAGACACTCTTAACGGGTGTCTTTTTTGCTGAATTCGATCACATAATGTCTGAACTTCTAATGAAAAGGGGAATAGGTAGTTTTTAATTGATTGTAAATCCGATTATTCCGATTTATAATATTTTTTATTACACACTTAGAGAACTCGGAGGCTAGAGACATGCGGCGTAATTGGACTGGTGTATTTGTATTGATCATATTAATGTTGGTGGTAAGTGCCTGCTCTGGCGGGAATTCCGGTTCTTCGTCTGCGACAAATGATAGTGCAGCGAATACAAATGCTACGACAGCTGATAACGGGCAGCCCAAAGATGGCGGTAGCCTGATCATCGGTGTACAAGCCGATCCGGTGGTGCTGAACCCGAACTATGCGGGTGACCGGGTGAGTCTGACGATAGACCAGGCGATATTCGCACCTTTGTTTCAGGTGAACAACGGCAAGAAGACATTCTATCTGGCAGATAGCCTGACTCCTTCGGCAGACAAGCTGACGTACACGCTGAAGCTGAAAAAGAATCTGACCTGGCATGATGGCGAAAAGCTGACGGCTGACGATGTTGTGTTCACGATCAATAAAATCTTGGACGAGAAGCAGCACAGCTTTTTGAGAAGTAATTTCATGATCAACGGCAAGCCGGTTCAGGTGAGCAAGGTTGATGATACCACGGTGGATTTCAAGCTTCCGCAGGCAGCTCCTGCTTTTGAGGCGGCACTGGTACAGGTATCCCCGATTCCGAAGCATATTTTCGAGAACGAAGCGGATATTGAGAAAAGCACCAAAAACAACACTCCTGTCGGATCGGGTCCTTTCAAATTCAAGGAATACAAAACCGGCGAGTACGTTTCGCTGGAACGGTTCGATAACTATTTTGGCGGCAAGCCGCATCTGGACTCTGTCACGTACCGTATTGTGAAGGATGCGAATGCTGCGAGTTTGGCGCTCCAGAATGGCGAAATCAATGTTAACTATGTAGACCCGCAAAATGTGGAGACGATTAAGGCAACCGGGAAGTTCGACATTTTCCCATACAGCGAAGGCCGTTTGGCTTATCTGATGTTTAATGAGAACAGCGACACAAAGCAGTTGAACAAAAAAGAAGTGCGTCAGGCGCTTTCATATGCGCTGAATCAGGATGAGTTGATTCAAGTATCTTATGGCTCCAAGGATTATGCTGATTCCGCGAAGTCTGCTTTGACACAGGACGTGCTGTATCACACGAACGATGTTCCATTTTTCAATAATGATGTGAATAAGGCGAAAGAACTGTTGAAATCGGCTGGAGCTGAAGGACTGAAACTGCGCATTATTATTCCGGGTGGTAATAAGGTACAAGAGGCACAGGCGCTGTACATTCAACAGAAGTTCAAGGATATCGGCGTGCAGTTGGATGTAAACAGCATGGATTCCTCGGCTTGGTCGCAAAAATTTGTTGATACGAATGCCAAGGACTTCGATCTGGCAATCAGCGGCTACATTATGGGCTATGACCCGGACGCGTACCGTATTTTGTACAACACCGGATCTTCCTCCAACTATTCGCATTATTCCAACAAGGAAGTGGATAAGCTGCTGGAAGAGGGCGCGGGAGAGTCGGATACGACCAAACGTGGAGAAATCTATAAAAAGGTACAGGAGCTTTTGGCTGATGATGCCGTCATCTACCCGATTGCTTACACCAAAACGATAGTGGCGTTCGACAAGCAGTATGGCGGTATTGATCAGGCTGTGCTGAAACCGGTCGTGATTTTCGAAGATTTGTCCAAAATATATCACAAATAAGACAGGGTTTTCAAAAAATAAGCTGGGAGAACCAGCTTATTTTTTTCGAGAACAGCAAGGGGAAGAGAAACGTATGAGACAACTCATCGCCAGAAGATTGCTGCAAGTTATACCGATGCTATTTTTTGTATCCATCGTCTGCTTCGGCTTGATCAAGCTGGCTCCAGGTGATCCGGTTCTCTCTTTTGTTACACCGAATATGCATCTGGAAGATATCGAGCGTATGAGGCACAGCTTGGGGCTGGATCAGCCTGCTTATGTGCAGTACATGTTGTGGCTCAAAAAAAGCCTGACGGGTGATCTGGGCTATTCGCTCATTAATCACCAGCCGGTACTGGATCAGATTCTGGATCGCCTCCCGGCTACCGCCGGATTAATGGGTGCATCCATTGTACTGGCTGTCCTGATTGCGATTCCACTCGGCTTGACGGCTGCCGCCAATCGGAACCGCTGGATCGACAAGCTCATTAATCTGATGTCATACATCGGAATTTCTGTGCCGTTGTTTTGGCTTGGCATTTTACTTATTTATTTGTTTGCGATTTATCTGCATTGGCTTCCGAGTACAGGGATGCGTACCATTGGAACGGACTCGGCGCTGGATGTGATCAAGCATGGGATTTTACCGTGTTTTGTGCTGGCCTTCGGGTTTTTATCTGTGTATGTGAGGTATATCCGTTCCAGTACAATTACGCAGCTCAAGGAAGAATACGTGCAGATTCAATATGCGTTCGGGTCTGGCAAACGACTGGTTTTATTTCGGCATGTGCTCAAGCATGTGCTGCTGCCTATCATTACGCTGCTTGGTATGTCGGTTGCGGATCTGGTAGCCGGAGCCATCGTAACCGAGACGGTATTTTCCTGGCCGGGTATTGGCTCGCTGGGCATGACGGCGGTAAAAGGGATGGATTATCCCGTTATCATGGGCATTACACTGTTTTCCGCCCTGCTGCTGATCCTGGGCAATCTGCTTGCGGATATTTTATACAGCATCGCGGACCCGAGAATTAAATCAACGAGGTGAACTCATGAATCGGAGCAAATGGCGCAACATCGGGATCGAGCTGATGACGAGCAAAATGGGCGCCACCGCCCTCATACTATTGATCGTATTCTCGCTGGGGGCAATCTTCGCCTTTCTGTCGCCGCAGGACCCGAACAAGCTGAACGTGCTGGAACGACTCCAACCGCCGGGAGCGGCACACTGGTTTGGCACGGACGATTACGGCCGGGATTATTTTACAAGGGCGCTGTACGGCGGTCGGGTATCGTTGCTGGTGGGCTTTGCGTCTATGATTATTGCGACCAGTATTGGCGCGATAGTAGGCATTGTGAGCGGCTATTTCGGCGGATGGATCGATAATTTGCTTATGCGGATTTTGGAGCTGATCATGTCGATTCCGTCTTTTTTGGTTATTTTGCTGTTGAGTGTGTTTTTGAAGCCGGGTGTCGGCAATATTATTGTCATTATCGCCCTGCTGATGTGGATGAATATTGCCCGGGTGGTCCGGGCAGAGACGATGACGCTGCGGGAACGGGAATATGTGCTGTATGCCAAAGCTTCGGGACAAAGCACGTTCGGGATCATTTTGAAGCACATCGTTCCGAGCCTGATTCCGGTAATTATCGTGGGGGCGACGAACAATATCGCTTCGGCGATTATGATGGAATCGTCACTGAGCTTCCTCGGCTTTGGTGTGCAACTGCCGAACGCGACATGGGGAAGTATGCTGAATAATGCCCAAGGGTATATTGCACAGGCTCCATATATGGCCTTATTCCCTGGGCTGCTTATTTTACTGACTGTGCTGAGCTTTAATGTCTTGGGGGACGTGCTGCGTGTAGGCTTTGAACCCAAGCTGGTGAAACGATGATTCGCAGCTATAAGATCCATTACCAATGGCTCCAGGAGCGACAGAAAGGAGCGACAACACAATGACTGAACATCTGCTGTCTGTCGAACAGCTGGAGGTTTCCTTTTTCACTCGTGAGGGGGAGAATCAGGCAGTTCGAGGGGTTAGCTTTCATATTGATGC
Organism: Paenibacillus sp. 1-8; assembly: GCF_056316205.1. NCBI lineage: Bacteria > Bacillati > Bacillota > Bacilli > Caryophanales > Paenibacillaceae > Paenibacillus > Paenibacillus sp. 1-8. Next base: position 321,406 of record NZ_CM149995.1, read on the forward strand.
TGGAGAAACGGTAGGAATTGTAGGAGAATCCGGTAGCGGTAAAAGCGTTACAGCTAAAGCGATCATGTCCATGATTGCCCCGCCGGGCAAACGGCTGAATGGCGACATTCGTTACCGGGGAGAAAGTCTGACGGCTCTAACGGAAAAGCAATGGCGTAAAATACGCGGGAACCAGATTGCGATGGTCTTTCAGGACCCGATGACCTCGTTGAACCCGGTCAAGAAGGTCGGCTATCATCTGGTCGAGGTGATTCGCAGACACCGGGGACTGAGCAAGGAAGCGGCCACGAAAGCTGCTGTGGAGCTGCTGCGACAGGTGGGGATTACCGAGCCGGAACGCCGGATGAACCAATACCCGCATCAATTCAGCGGGGGGATGCGTCAGCGGGTGATGATCGCGATGGCGCTCTCGTGCAGCCCGGAGCTGCTGATTGCTGACGAGCCGACCACGGCGCTGGACGTGACGATCCAGGCGCAAATTCTGGAGCTGCTCAAGACGTTGAAGCAGCAATCCGACATGGCGATTGCCCTGATCACCCATGATCTGGGCGTTGTCGCCCAGGTGTGCAGCCGTGTCATCGTGATGTACGGCGGCATGGTGATGGAGGAGGGCCGCGTGGACGATATCTTTTATCGTCCGGCCCACCCGTATACGCAGGGCCTGCTGCGCTCTGTGCCGCAGCGTACGAACGGCTTCCGCGAGCGGCTGGTGCCGATTGAGGGCACGCCGCCAGATTTGCTGGACCCGCCGTCCGGCTGTCCGTTCATGGAACGGTGCCCGCACGCCTTTGCCCGCTGTGTAGAGCGGCCGCCGATGGTGGAGCTTCGCCCGGATCAGCGGGCGGCCTGCTGGCTGAACGAGCCGGACGCTGTGCCTGCCGGAGTCTACGAGACGCCCGAAGCGGGTTATGTGGAAGGGGGGAATAACGGTGAGTGAGGCAAACGATGTATTGGGTGAGCATCAGCCCTTGGTGGAGGTACACCAGCTTAAGAAGCATTTTGTGACCGCAAAGAATTTGTTAGGGCGTAGCTCTGAGGTGCTCAAGGCGGTTGATGGCGTGAGTTTCCAGATCAAGCGTGGTGAGACGTTCGGATTGGTTGGCGAGTCGGGCAGCGGTAAATCGACGGTTGGACGCTGCCTGACGCGGTTATACGATTATACGGAAGGCACGGTGCGCTTCGACGGTCAGGATATTTCCAAGCTGAACGATAAGCAGCTCAAGCCGCTGCGTCGGCGTATTCAGAGCATTTTTCAGGACCCGTATTCCTCGCTTAACCCCGGTATGAATGTGCTTGATCTGATTGGCGAGCCGATGGACATTCACAGATTGCATCAGGGCAGTGAGCGTAAGGATGCCGTCGTGGCTTTACTTGAAAAGGTCGGGCTGAAGCGGGAGCATTTGTACCGCTACTCGCATGAGTTCAGCGGCGGGCAGCGCCAACGGATTTCTATCGCGCGTGCCTTATCTGTGAATCCGGAGTTCATTGTCTGTGACGAGCCGATTTCGGCACTGGATGTGTCCATTCAGGCGCAGGTGATTAATACGCTGGAGGATCTCCAGCAGGAATTCGGGCTGACGTATCTGTTCATCGCCCATGATTTGTCGATGGTGCGGCATATTTCAGACCGGATCGGTGTGATGTACCATGGACGATTGGTGGAGGTAGCCGATGCAGATGAGCTATATGAGCAGCCAGCCCATCCGTATACGCAGTCGTTGCTGTCCTCTATCCCGGTGCCTGATCCGAGAGCAGCCGGAGAGCGGGACGATTTAGGGGCGAGTTTTGCCCAACCAGACAGTTCTTTGGCATGGGACAAGGACGGTGAGAGTGCCACTGAGCTGCGTGAAATCAGTCCCAGCCATTATGTAGCGTATCCGGTTACGTTAGGTTAAGGTTGGTGTACGATGTACGTGATCAACAAGGAGGCGAGAAACAATGACTGAATCGACGAAAAGAGTACGTATTTCCCAATGGGACGCGCTCATGCTGGAATCTTTACGCAGATTAGGCTGGTCCGATGAGGAATTAATCCATCGGGTGCAGTACAATGAACTGCCAACGGACGGACAGTCCGGTTTTGATTATGCGGAGCTTGCCACCGGGCTGGCGTCCAAAGAGCCGGAGGTGTTTGTCAGCGCGGTAACGGAGGGATATCAGATCAAGTACAATACGATACGGGGCATTCGTTCGTGGATTGCCGTTGCGTTCGGGCGGGAGCCTGAGCTGTCGCTGGAGGAAGGAAGCGAAGCCGTTACTTCCGAGCTGACGAAGGTTGAGTATGCTCGGATGGAGCAGGTGCTGTCATTCGGCTGGTCGATACAGGAAGATCGGCCCGCGACTGGAGATGCTGCGGGATTGTACCGAATTGTGCCTGCTGTCCAGACGGTTGGATAATACTTTATTTCGTTTTTATTAGAAACAAATACGGAAACAGTGCCCGAGAAATAATTTGGGATTGACGTTGAATTAAAAGATTTTGCTATTTTATATAACGGTAAGTGTTCGAGAATTCAAAATCCCTACGAAATATGGAACAAAAACTCATTCGTGACTAATGTATCTTATTTAGACGTGTGAAGGGTTCTTCTAACTGGCGATTATATCATCGAATGGATAAGAGAGGGCGTAAAGACGAATAATTTGACCATGCAGGGAGTGCATGATCTCATAGCTGCTATTGGGATCTGATAATTGTATGAATATTCTTTCTATAGGCTGAGCCAGTATGTTTGAATTTTTTCACCAGGTTCTGCCACGTTTACTGGGTAACGACAGGGTATATAATTGGGCCGATACGAGAGTGTCTAAGCCGATTTAGGTGCCACGATTTAGGCACTCTCGCGCTTACCCACCTACGGAGCGAAGGTTAAAGGCTGAGGACCGGATTTAGAAGGTATGAGGGATTGTGAGCACTACGCTATTCATAACATCTATGTGCGGTAATCTAGAAAGGCATAGCTAGTTTTGATTTATTTTTGTTCATCTGGGATATCGATAAAGAAATTTGTTGGATCAACTGGTTTTTGTCCTAGGTTTATTTCCTTCCCATTATTGTCAATGAGACTGTAACTGATTTCTCCAATGGCGGCCATGAAGTTAAAATGGGCTACTCGATTTTGAATCGTAGGTTTCTGACCATCTTGTTCTAACAATTTATAAGGCAAAAACGATAGACCACTGCTTTCTTTTTTGGTTGAGTCAAAGCGTGCCGTCCATATTAATTCAACATGATCGTTGTTAATTTTATAGCAAGAAATTACATCCATTTCCTGAATGAAAAACGAATCTGATTTGCCTTCAGGAAAATAATAGTCTGTGTTCAGATTTTCGTACCCTTTGGGTGTAAATTCTTTCAAGTTACTAACTTTAGGAAGTTTGATTGCTGCTCCTCTGGATACATTAAGCTTATCAGATGTATATTTTTTTTTTATTTCATTGCTTGCCTTTGCTACATAGGCCGTCTGGGATTTTGGATTCCAGGAGACATACGCACCGGATGAATCGGCTATAAATCGCAGAGGGACCATAACCCGTCCGTTTCTCAAAGTTGTGGCAACAGGCAATGTTATTTTTTTTGAACCAATCGTTGTATTTTTTTGTCCAATTTTCAAAATTGTTTTTTCACCGCTACGGTCTAATACTACTGTTTTAGTAGTGTTATTCCATGTAATGGATACCCCAGGTAAATTTTGAACAGCATTTAACGGGACCATCGTAGTCCCGTGAGATTGATAAGCATCATCAGAGGATATACTTGAATTATTTACGATAATATGTACCGAAGAAGCCCGCGCTGCTCCCGCACCTAAAGTAAGGCTCAAAACAGATATACATGCAATTTTTGAGATGAAGTTCATTGTTTGTACCTCCGTAATGTATTTGTTGTTATAGACGAATAAAAAAAGAGAAACGTTGCATATATTTCAGATTTATTACATAAAATCCGATACTACGATTTCCTCTCCTACAGGAATATTATGAGCGAAAACAAAAAAGAGAAGATAGAGATATAAAAAATGTATCTGAGTTTAGTTTAAATCAAGTTAAACAACCAAACACACGAGCAGCAACATCTTTTAGTGTTACTTCTATTAAGCGAAATTCAAGAATGAACTATAGGGAGTTCGCAAACAAGCTTCGATTAAAATTTAATATGACTCAACAACAATTAAAACTGTGGCATCATTATGTATTAAAACGAGGTGTTAAAAACTTTGATGAATTATGGATTGTAGCGGAACAACTCGAAAATTTTGAGCAACTTGAAGAAGTTCTTAATCGATCTCTGTAACACCTCCAAAATTTTCGAGTAAATCAACTTGAGAAGCTTGGAATATACGTGCAATTAAAAGCGAATTAGAACGTCAGTAGATTGAATCCAGATAACAGGATCAGACAAGATGAAAACTGCAATTTGTGTCACTTATCCTTTTTATAGTATGATTTACTAGAGAAAAGGATAAATTCACTAAATAAAAAATAAATAAATTGAGGAAGTGAATTGATGAAGAAACGCACTATTAGTATTGCTGTTGCTATTGTTTTCGTACTAGCATGGGGCATTTATGGCACTTATTATTTGCTGAATTTAAATACATCTATTCAAAAAGCTGTGCTGGATCATGTCGATATCGATAATGTCTATCTCCAGATTATCCGGACGCACTCTGAAATTACTAATGAACCAGTCGATAATGACGTGCAAGTGATGGATAAGAATGGAGTTAAAGCAATATTGGATGAATTATCTAGCATTGAGCTAAAAAAAACGAGTGGAATAAATAACGAGAATAAAGTCCCTTATTACTATAGTATTATCATTCGCCCGAAGAGCGATCAGGATTCAACACTAGAGTATGAAATTACAATTAGGAATAATAAATCAGTATCTATCTTTGGTCAGGGAAACAAAAATCATAGACAGGAATATACGATAACAAATGAATTCGACTACGATTCGTTTAAAACTTCGATCGATAAACTCTTTCAAAAGAGGTAGTTAATTCGTATGAGAAAAAGGTCGGTTGTAAAACTCAACCGACCTTTTTCTTAGTTATTTTATTGAATCTCTCTTAGAAGACTTCCCATCCATTGCCAGAGTGTGCTTTTTGCACGATGCCATTACCCGAAATAAAGCGGAGAACAGTACCGTCTTGTAGAGTGTACTCAAGGAACGGGAATTTAATCTGATACAGATCGTATTTGCCACCGTAAATGGAAATTTGATTGTTGATTTTATCCATGCCTCTAACACCGTTATCAATGACGTTTGCGACTGTTGAACCCGTGCCTGCGGAAAATAGAGCAGTTACGAGGGAAGTAATTCCTACTGCCACCCCTACTGGTGTACTTGCAACGAAGACTAGGCCCAGAACCGTGGCTCCAATTCCTGTTAACCCTGCTATGATTGCAGCTTTGTTGGCAGAACCACCGCTAAAATTCCCGCTCTCTAACGCGACACGTTGCGCTTCACTCATTTTCTGCAATTGAAACGGACTTACCGTTACTGTTGCTGTATACTCCCGTGATCTCGCCATACTATATCAACCTCCTGATTTTTTGTGAGAGAACTGATGGAGTCGCTGACATCTAAATGGCTCCACATTTTCTTGATATCAGTCTTCAATTCTCTTTCACTTATGTAGGTGATTTAAGGCTGTAAATTACAACCAAATCGTGAAAATTACGAAGACATAAATTTTCTCTAATTCATGTACTTTGCTCGATTATCCCCTACACTTATATAGGAGTTGGGGGCTGTAACTACACAACCTGAACATGAATTTTTTTTGGATCAAGAAAATTCCCCTCCATGCAAGAAGAGTTGAGGAATATATCCCAACCTCGACCACAGCAAAACTAAATAAGCTGCTTCGGTAGGGAACCGGAAGCAGTTTATCGCCAAGGACTCTTTATTTTTTCATGATAAACTCAAGAAGTTCGATTTTCATACTCTGGACGGCATCCTCTTCTGACATACGGATGAATTTACTTAATCTCTTAATATCTGGATCGAAATATTGAAAAATTGCATTCATGGCCTCTACATCGGATTTGGTTTGGGCAAGTACTACTAATTTCATAAACTCATCATCTGACATAAATCGTGAAGTTCCTTCTTTTTCCATTTGTTCGCCGCCTGTTGTGTAATATGGAGTTCCTTGGCAACTTGGACTTCCGTTTTATCGTTTATGTAAATTTCATAGATGACCTTTTTGCCTACCTCAGACCTTAGTCTATTAATATATGATTGCATTGTTATTTTGTTATCAGACTCTTCGGAAAAAGAGCATTGAAAGAGATTAGGCTTGGATTCTAAAGAAATTTCACGTTTCCAATTGCGTTTTGTACGATACTGCATTCGCCAAGCAATTCTATAAAGCTCACGTCGATAATCTTCAATAGCACCCATCGGAAATATTTCCTCCCTTATATTCATATACGTACATACAAGGTAGGAGTTATCAAAATCAATATAACAACCAATTTATAGAATCAACTTTCTTTTTTTAGCAAATATAATATAATGTTGAATTATTTTGGAACTATTTGAAATTGACTTGAAGAAGCCACTGAAATTCCGTGAAGGATCTAGGCGATATGGGGAAGCTGTTGGAGGATCCATTCCTTAGTATGCTGGCATGGGGAGCCGAACAGAGGAACGGAAAAAAAACCGTGTCCGGCAAGCGTAAGGGATCGCTGTTGCTAAAAAAGAATGGGTGAAGTTTGGAAGGCCTAAGAGACAGATAATCGGGGCCGGGATTTATGTGAACGTACGATAAGTGGAAATCCAGAGAGATTACCGCAGCCGAAGCTATACGTGAACTAGGTATGAGCAAAACGAGTCTTTATGCTATATTTTATACATAAGGAAAATCAGAGAGTTGAGGTGCAGCATGGCATCAATGACTATTGTCGAATCATCCGTCAAACCAGGATTAATGGCATTTCAGGCAAGTACTGAAGATCAGGCTGAGGTTCAGGAATTAATTTTAAAGACGGCCAGATGGCTGCACAGCAAAGGCTCCACGCAATGGGGCAACCTACTCAAAGGAAAAGATGATCACAACCTGGGCGGCGCTATTTCGCGCGGCGAAGTGATCATTTTCCGAAAGTCAGAGGGGCATTCCTTGGCAGGCTCTATGATTCTGCAGCAGCAGCCCAGTGCATGGGATCGTAAGTTGTGGGGATTAAATGAAGCGGATTCCGAGCCTGGAACCTCAGTATATCTGCATCGCTTGGTTGTCGATCGCGATAGCACCGGGAAGGGGCTAGGCCGTGAACTGATGCAATGGATTGAACAAGGCATCCGTTTCACAGGTAAGGATCGAATCCGATTAGACTGTATTGCGGGGAATGACAAGCTTAGCGAGTTTTACAGACAATGCGGCTATACGTATATAGGCGAAACGAACGGCTATAATATTTTTGAAAAGATGCTAACAGAGATGTAGGAAAATAAAATCTGAGCTGAGCAAAGGGACGTCTAAACAGACGTCCTTTTTGCTTTTTGAGTCGTGTCATTCTATCCCGATATACGGCTAACCACGAATTAAAGGGTTTTATAAATAAGTTTATTCATTAATTAAAACGTCATAAATAAATGTTATAAATATATATTACGTCATATATGTTGAAATAACCTTCTGCTTTGTGTTACAACTTTAGATAGACATACTGACTAATTCAGGCATGCATCTCAACAAGCGGAGGGAATGAATTCAATGCTGAAAAGAGTGTATTCATTTAATGAAGGCAGGTTGGGGATGAAAGCGCTGTTAGGTGGAAAAGGCGCAAACCTCGCGGAAATGACGACACTGGGTCTCCCGATCCCTCCCGGCTTTACAGTGACCACTGAGGCGTGCCGGGCCTACTTTACTTCCGGGGGCAAGCTTCCGGAGGGCTTATTGGGGGAAATCGTAATCGCCCTGCACGACATTGAGGAAGCCCAGTCGGCTATATTCGGAGATACGGAGCGCCCCCTGCTGGTATCTGTTCGTTCAGGATCAGTGACCTCGATGCCCGGTATGATGGATACGATCCTGAACCTGGGTCTTAATGATGAAACCGTGCGCGGATTGGCCGTGCAGGCGGGAAATGAAACCTTCGCCTATGACTGTTACCGCAGATTTATTCAAATGTTTGGCGATGTAGTGCTGGGTATAGACTCCATTCATTTTGACCAGCTTCAGGAACAGAGCAAGCAAACCAACGGGCGTGCCAGTGACCAGGAGGTTAGCGCGAAAGAATGGAAGGAACTGATCGCAAATTATAAAGATCTTGTCGCAGAGCAGAGCGGACAGCCGTTTCCACAGGATGTGTATCAGCAATTGCAACTGGCGGTAGAGGCTGTATTCCGTAGCTGGAACAATATGCGTGCCAAGGTTTACCGCAAAGCTTACGGTATTCCAGATGAACAAGGAACAGCAGTGAACATTCAGGCCATGGTGTTTGGCAATCTCGGCAACGACAGTGGAACCGGGGTGCTCTTCACCCGCAATCCCTCCACAGGTGTAAAGGAGCTGTACGGTGAGTATATGGTAAATGCTCAGGGAGAGGACGTCGTGGCTGGAATAAGAACGCCTAACCCTATTCCTCAGCTTTTGGAAGAGCAGCCGCTAGTCTATGATCGTCTGGAAGAGCTGGCTTCCTTGCTGGAGCGTCATTACCGGGATATGCAGGATATCGAATTTACGATTGAAAAAGGAAATTTGTATCTGCTGCAGACGCGCAGCGGCAAAAGAACGGCGCAAGCGGCTGTAAAAATAGCTGTAGATTTGGTGGAGGAAGGGATTATCAGCCAAGAGGAGGCGATCCAACGGATCGAGCCGTCCCACATGGATCAACTGCTGCATCGCTCCATTGATACTTCCACACCGCTGGTGGCGATTGCCCAAGGTCTGCCAGCTTCGCCCGGCGCAGCGAGTGGGCGCATTGTATTCGACGCCGATACGGCGGAGAACTGGACGAAGGATGGGCAGAAGGTCATCCTGGTCAGTGTGGAGACCTCACCTGACGATGTTCACGGGATCATTGCCGCCGAAGGCGTGCTGACAAGTCGAGGTGGGATGACCAGCCATGCTGCTGTGGTTGCGAGAGGCATGGGTAAACCCTGCATTTGCGGCTGCGACGCGCTGAGCATTGATCTGGACAGTCGAAGCGTCAGCATCGGTACCCTGACCTTTCAGGAAGGGGAGGATATTTCGCTCGATTCGACCTCCGGACAGGTGTACCAAGGCAGTCTGTCGCTGAGCGAGCCGGTCATTACACCAGAGTTACTGAAGCTGCTGGAGATTGCGGACGGAATTCGGACGTTGAAGGTCTACACCAATGCGGATACGCCACTCGACGCAGTCAAAGCCCGGGAATTTGGAGCCGAAGGCATCGGGCTTTGTCGTACAGAGCATATGTTTTTCTCGGGCAATCGCCTGCCTATCGTTCAGGCGATGATTTTGGCTGATGATCAGGAGGAGCGGGTTCTTCATTTGAAGCGTCTGCTCCAAATGCAACAGTTTGACTTTGAGGCTATGTTCAGTGCGATGGACGGTTTGCCGATGACGATTCGCCTGCTGGACCCGCCGTTACATGAGTTCCTGCCGAATCTGGAACAGCTTCAGGAGCAGCAGCGGGAGCTTGAGCTTTTGGGGGGCCATGTAGAGGAGCTTCAACGTCTTAAAAGTACCATCTCCAAGGTGCACGACCTTCGAGAAATTAACCCTATGCTGGGTCTGCGCGGTGTTCGGCTGGGCATTCTGTTTCCAGAGATCTACGACATGCAGATTGAAGCGATTTTTAAGGCTGCGGAAGCGGCACTGCGCAGGGGCGTGGATGTGAGACCGGGGATTATGATTCCGCTGGTTGGTCACTCTAATGAACTCAAGCAAATGAGGGAACTGATTGATGAGGTAGCCGTTCAGGTGCTTAGCGAGGAATTCAAGTGGTTCAAGTATCGGGTGGGCACCATGATTGAGGTTCCAAGAGCCGCCCTGCTTGCAGACAGCGTGGCACAGTACGCCGACTTTTTCTCCTTTGGAACCAATGATCTGACACAAATGACCTTTGGTTACAGTCGGGATGATGCCGAAGGTAAATTCCTCGGCTCCTATATGGAAAAGAATATTCTGGAAACGAACCCTTTTCAGGTGTTGGATCAGGATGGCGTAGGCAAATTGATCGAATGGGCTGTTATCAAGGGTAAGGCAAAAAAGCCTTTTCTGGAGACAGGTATCTGTGGTGAGCATGGCGGGGATAGAGAGTCTATTCTCTTTTGTCACCGCAGCGGACTGGACTATGTCAGTTGCTCACCGTACCGGGTGCCGTTTGCCCGCATTGCCGCCGCCCAAGCTGCTTTGCTTGTCAGAGCGGAGCAACCTGAGGGAGCGTTGTCCGTTTTGTAGCTGAGTAGTCTCTACATTTCAATAACACCTTTAAGGCAGCCTTGATCCAAAGGCTGCCTTGTTCGTTTTGCACCACGTTTTACATACATATATCTCGTTGAGAAGAAAAAAATTATATAAAATTGAAAATGGTGATATCGTGTTCCCTCCTCCTACATATGATGATAGGGAAAGTTTTTGTAAGCGCTTTAATAAAAGAATGACATACAACCATGCAAAGCTACAGGAGGCGGTTAAGATGGACAATTACATGAGCTGGATAAAAATTGGTTTTTTTCTCAGCGTTCTGTTTTTACTTGCAGCGGCATGCAGTACCTCTCCCAAAATAGATAACACGGAAGGGAAAAAAGTTCGGCTGACCATGCAAGTCTGGGGGAATCCTGCGGAGGTGAAGGTGTATCAGCGGGCGCTGGATGCATTTGAAAAGGAAAACCCAAATATTGAGGTTAAGCTGGTGCCTGTACCGGGAGACCAATATGAGCAAAAGCTGTTGACACAGCTTCAGGGAAGTCGCGGACCGGATGTGTTTTATTCGTATGAGCCCACGATTGCGCGTTTGATCGGGGCGAAGCAGGTACAGCCGTTGGGTGAATTTTTAAAAAGTGATGCCAGTGATGTGAAGGCCGAAGATTTTCCGGAGGGATTGTGGGGCCCAGCCCAACGTGATGGGGAAATTTACGGGGTCACTCCTGACTCGAATCCCATGGTGATGTACTACAACAAGAAGGTCTTTAAGGATGCCGGTGTGAAGACACCGCAGGAATACTATGACGAAGGCAAATGGAATTGGGATGCCTTTGAGGAGGTTACATCGAAGCTGAAGGCTGCCGGAAAGCAGGGCTATATTGCAGAAAACTGGTGGGCTCACTGGTATTCATGGGTGTGGTCGAATGGCGGACGGATCTTTGATGAACAAGGCAAGTATGTGCTGAACCACAATGAAAAGGGCAAGGAAGCCTTCGGTTTTATGTACGATATGGTGAAAAAGGGAAATGCGGTATATCTCGGCTCGCTTCCCAAAGGGCAAGGGGCTGACGCGATGTTCATGTCCAATCAAGTCGGTATGCTGGCGGCGGGAAGATGGCTGGAGCCCTTGTTTAGTCAAAATAAAAGTCTCGACTTCGATTATATCTACTGGCCTTCCAACACGGGCAAAAATGAACCTGTCGCCATACCGGTTGCCTACGTAGCTGTGAACAAAAATAGTCCGCATGTGCAAGAGGCCATGAAGCTGGCAGCATTCTACGTCTCTGTGAAGGGGCAGGAGGCGCGGCTGGTTGAAGGTGGGAACGCCATGGGTACGCTTGCCGCCGCAGATGAGAGCATTATGAAAAAGGCGACAATTGAGCATTCAAGCTATTTGACCGAGGGACGTGACATAGGGCATGCTCATGGATCTACACTGGCCTATGATGCTCAGGTACCGGGATTAAACTCGGATATCACGGAGACGATTGACCTGATGTTCCTCGGCAAGCAGGATGCTGCGGCAACGATTGAGAAGCTGAATCAGATCATTTCCAAGGCGGTCAAGTAAGCACGGGATGACCCGTGACCGGGGAGGAAGGTGACCAGATGCAGAAAAAGCATCAAGCGCTGTGGGGCTGCCTTTTCATTGGCCCCCAGCTTCTTGGTCTGTTATGCTATTGCTAAAAATTGTCTTCCAGGTTCTGATTAGTTACCCCTTAAAGGTCAGAATTTCGCCTTAAAAACAAGCAAGGAATTCGAGTCGTCCATGTAGAAGTTGTTGTTGTCGAGGAAAAAAAGCTTCCAAATAGGTCGTCTCCCGCTACGCCGTATTATGAAGGAAACCCGTCTGAAGATGAATTGCCCGTCCCCGTCATAGAATCACATATCAAGCAATTCGGCAAAGTACCGCAGGCTGTAGCCACCGACCGTAAATTTTCAACACTTGTAGCTTAACTGTACAAATGAAGGAAGTGGTATGCCGTGAAAGTCGTAATTTGTGAAGACGGATGTTTTTGGCGCGATGCGTTAAAAGCGTCTATATCTCGGTGGGCTTTAAATAAAAATATAGAGCTGCAATGTGCTCATTTTTATTCGTCCCAGAAATTAATTCAATATCTTAATGCTCACATAGATATAGACGTAGTTTTGCTCGATATTTCGCTAAGTAGTGAAGAAGATATTGATGGGATGACTACACCAAAGTATATCCGGAAAATGGGGAATCGGGTACCTATCATTTTTGTTACCGTTGATTCTGCTCGTGCTATTGACGGATATTTAGTGGAAGCAATGGGTTTCTTGAAAAAACCTATTGACGAGAAGCGACTTTCGCTATTTTTGGATAGAATAGTGAAGCAAAAAAACCGGAGCGAGTGTTTACTATCATAGCAGAGTCCATGACAAATTGTGTTCGTCAAAGTGATTTAGTTATTAGGTTGTTACAATTTTATCCAGATAAATAGGTCATATGTGATTGCAAAATCTAAAATCTACAGAGTAAAAATAACTTATCCATATTCCGTCGATATTTTTAATGGTCATGAGATTACCAATCTTCCCGTGAGCAGAAATTATATTAATAATCTGCTTGAGGTATACTCAGGTGATGTATTGCCGTGAATATTATGAATCACCAGAAAGGCATGACCATATTAATGGAGGGTGCCGCGAAACAGCTAATTTACAGCTGATTTGCGACACCCTCTTTTAGTTGTCCGGACGGAAATGTACTCGTATTTCATGCTGTTTACGTCATCAACATACTATCTACGCCAGTCCATTGAAATTTCTTCTGTACTATTTGATAATCTAGACACAACAGAAGAAACGATTGACTCATATTCAAAACTACGAAAGGAGAATGCGAGTGAAATAGACTTTTACGTTATAACGTCTTGGCAATCACTCAGGGCGAGGTGCGGCTGGCCCAAGCCCAATTGAGCAGAGCCAATTCAGCGCTACCTCATGCAGCACGTTGATGTTGTCTACCTGACAGTGTTCTAATCCGCCAAGTCGTCTATCCTCTATCGGGAAGAACGTCTTGTTTTTCGAACCCGCTTGCTCATAATTTTTCAAGGCTTGTGTCAGCGGATTTGGCTGAACCAATATCTCTTCCGCTCCGTGCATTACAAGAAGCGGACATTCTATCTGGTGGAGCACGCCCTCAAGATCATAGGCAAAACGCGGATTACCCGCAAAGTCCTCCAAGCTTTTTGCCCCCAGAATTCTCATGCCATGTGCGGCCAGACTCGGTGGCATCCATTTAAGCATTGCATCCCAATCAAAGGCGTGCGTACCGCCGTCGGAGATGACGGCAGCAATCCTGTGATCGAACGAAGCGAATCGCAAAGAGTCGTAAGCCGCAAAACTCTCACCGTGCACGATAATCTTATCAGGATCGACTTCCGGCCGCGTTAGAAGAAAGTCGATTGCTCGGGAATGGAAAGCCTCACTGTCCGCTCGTCTTCCTTTTCCCTTTTCGTACAGCGAGAGGCCGGTGCCAGGCTGGTCATAGACCAGAAAGTTATATCCACACGAAATAAAAGCGGGACCTAGCCAGAAATAGTTTTCAATTGACCACTCATCGCCACCGTTGAGAGCAAAAAGGGTCGGCTTCGGACCTTTTATCCAGGAAGGGGAGAAGAAGTAACCATCCAGCTTGACATCTTCGTAATCGACTTGGATCTTCTCCGGTTGGACATCGAAGTACTTTCCGGCAGCTTCGAAGAGTTCATTTACTTTCTTAAATACACGGATTTTCTCGGTGTCATCATCCATCACCGCATATTCCGCAATTCTGTAGTAATTGCAGGCACGAATGTAGCAGTTTCGTGCTGTATACCAGTTTCCAGCCGTTTCGGCCTCCTTGCCGTGTCTTTCCAATGCCTGAGCCGTTATGAGCCATTCCCTGTGCCACGTGTCCTTGTCGTCGGGGTCGATTTTTTTGCAGGCCTCGTAGATCTCGGTGACGTCCGTAGCACCGAGGCTTGCCATACCTAAAGCTTTGGTGACTTGGTATGACATCATGTAGTGATTGGGCCAACGGCTGAACTCAATTGACATTGTAACATCCTCCTTTTCCAGTTCTAGTTATTGTAGTTTTTTTACTACAAGTAATTTTTACAGCACAAAGATAAAGCTTCTTTAAAAGAAAAATAAATGTTTGTAAAGAGAATATAAAAAATTATAAAACACTGAAAAAATAAAAATGGCTGCTGCCTGGGTGTTCACAGCTGGCAGCAGCCTTTAACTCCTGTAGTAAAAGAAAATGCGCAAAAATAAAATCAGTGTTGTGCGGCCAAGGGAAGGCTGAATCTTATCCCCAAACCGCCATATTCGGAAGGGTAGGCGCCAATTTCGCCCCTATGATGTTCAATAATGGATTTACAGCTTGCAAGACCCAGCCCCAGCCCGCCCTTTTGGATTTGCCGCGATTTATCCACAGTGAAAAATTTGAGGAACAGAGAAGATATATCCTTATCCGGCACTCCAATTCCATTATCCTCGATTTGAAAAAAGGCATACTGTCCTAGCGGGTATCCGGTCATATACACTTTCAGCTTATTTTTCCCTCCATATCTTACAGCATTGCTAAAGAGGTTGCCGAAAACCCGACGCATCATCGGTTCATTGACCATCAGCAATATATTTTCCGTGAATGAATGGCGGCAAGTAAGCTCGTTGTCAAGTCCCGCCAACTCATACTCATATTCAAGGGCAATGTTTTCAAATAATTTTGATGCTTTTACAGGTTTAGCTACCATAGATTCCAACTCCAGTTTTTCTTTGGTGAAGCTGGAGAAATCATTGATGAGTTCGACCATATATCCTGACTTCTTTTGAATCAAATCATAATATTCCTGCTTTTCAGTTTCTGGTAAATCCTTGTGCGTAGCCAGCAGTTCAGTAAAACCATTAATAGATGTCAAGGGTGTTTTCAAGTCGTGGGCAATTGCCGCGATCATATCGATCTGCTCTTTGTGCGCGAGTTGAAGCCGATGCTCCATCTTATTGAAGTGTTTATAAAGTTCTCCGATCTCGTCATTACTTCTCAGAGCTAGCGGAGGCAGTGGATGTACAATATTTACTTCTTCAAGCCTGGTATTCAGAAGCTGAATGGGTTTCTCTATGCAAAAATGAATATAGATAATCAGAATAATAAATATGAAACAGGCAATTGCAAATATGGGCAGGAGCAATGCTATATATCGCGAGTCCAGCAATGAACTGCGTATAGGGGAATATACTGCAAAGACAAGCTTCAGGTACATTCCAATCGAAAACATGAATATTATAAACATCAGCAGGAACAAAAGAGGAAGCTTTATTTTCAGTTTCATACTATTGCTCTCTTTCCGTGTATTTATATCCTATGCCCCATATTGTTTTAATAAAGTCATATTCAGGACCAAGTTTCTTACGGATATTTTTTATATGAACCGTTACGGTATTTATTTCTCCGTATTCGTCTCCCCAGACGTTTTCATATATCTGCTCACGAGTCAATACATTATTGGGGTGGCGCATGAGGATAGACAGAATCTGAAATTCCTTCGTTGATAAGTCGAGCTTCCTGCTATTCAGGAATGCTTCAAACGTCTTATCGTTCAAAATGAGCCGAGAATCCGCCTTTTCGTTACTGGGACTAAGTTCATCCCACTCTTTAAAAAGCCTGTCCACTTTTCTGAAGTGAGCCTTTATCCTGGAGACAAGCTCCTGAATACTGAAAGGTTTGGTCATGTAATCGTCTGCTCCTATTTCGAGCCCGACGATTTTATCAATGTCCTTATCACGCGCACTTAAAAACAGAATTGGAACATTATAAGAATTTCGGATACTTCTGCAGACATCAAGTCCATCCATATCAGGCATCACTATATCAAGAACGACGAAATCAATGTGATTTTCTTCCAATGCAGATAAGGCTTCTTTCCCAGAATATGCCGAAAATATTGCAAATTGCTCGTACCTTAAACTCTTTGTGATGAGTTTTACGATTTCTTCATCGTCGTCTACAACTAATATCGTTTTTAGCATATTTATACCTCCCAGCCGCTTTAAATGGACTGAATTTATAAAACAAGAGCCGCATGGACTTCTCGCATTGAAAAAAGTCGCGCTCAAAGCGTCTCTCCAGTCCCGGATAAGCTGGAAAAAGAGCTTGAGCAACGACCTGGGCAATGCTGGCTTTAACAAACTGGCATGCTCTTCAATAGCGGTCGAGCTATGCACATATTCCAGCTTGAAGGCCTGCACATAGCTTTTGACGTAATGTCCGGGAGTGTGTCTAATCAAAAGACAGTGTGAAAAGGCTGAAAACCATCACAAGTTTTGGTTTTCAGCCTTTTCCGATAAAGTCCATCCGAGCTACGCACTCCACATGACTTGAGTGTCGGTCACTGTAATTTAAGCCGTAAGAAGAGCGGTGGCGGTTGTAATGAATGTTTACCGAGCCATCCGCTTGAACTTCAATCTTATCGACTAAACGATGTACCATCTCAGAAGTCGGTTCATCCAACTTCATGAACCGCTTGAGTTCCTTCTTCAATCGAATGATACTTTCTCCTGTGCTACTACTTGCCTGTCTTTTGTTCCTTCAGCTTATCAATACGCTTTTGCAATGTTTGCAATTGCTTCTCAGCTTGCCTCCTTGCTTGTGTCGCCTTTGAACTCGCCTTTTTTTGCCTTACTGCTGAGCGCGGCTTTTATTCTTGTTGACGTGCGCTGTGACTCCTGTTCGTAAATCCAAGCATAAAGCCCGAACATATCATTTTTGCGTTTAATGGTATTGATGGCATTGTCCAGCGTTACTATGCCAATACCATTATCCGTAGCCATATCCCTGATCTGATAGGATAGCCCGCCGTTACGAGCAAGGCGTGAAAGTTCTTTTGCAAGAATTACATCAAATTTCCGAGCCTTTGCATCCTCTATCAAGCGTTGCAGATGTTCTCTCTTACCAGTTGTCCCGCTCTCAACATCTACATAGAAGTCAAATACACCCCAACCCCTATCCTCTAGGTACTGGTAGAAAAAACTTCTCTGATTCTCTAATGACGATTTTTGTTCTTCTTTATCTGTCGAAACACGAATATATACTGCACATCTCATAGTTACGCCACCTCTTCACTATGAGATGTATTGGCGTTGCCATCATTATATATTAAGCCTTCCTGATGTTCCATAATTCTGTCAATCTCAGCATCAATCAACGGCATAAAAAGTGTTAGGAAAGAATCTTTACCTATGTAGGTTCTTTCAATTTTCATATTGCATCGCCCCTACTCTTAGTAGTCGTTTTATGTAGGAAAAAAGGTGCGATGGTATTTAATTTCCAGAATATTCATGAAAGATGATGTAATTAGGAAATCCTACTAACTCAAAATGGAGGAAGTACATGTCAAGAGATACCTTTTTAAGAAATGTAAATAGTCTTATTCAAATGCATTCTCAGGGACAACTTGGTGGCGATGTAATGCCTGAAGATGCTCTTAATTGGAATTGTCCCAAAAGAGGAATTACCAAATACATTGACTCTTGGAATGTCCCTAAACTATCAAAGGAACTCATATTCACTATGGGAGTCGATTGCACAAGCATATCTCGATAATGATTCAAGATGGGGATTTAATCCCGAAATTGTATCCGAACGGGGTTTAGATGAATTGCGTAATATCTTAGTTCGTTACCGTGTTGCTTTACAACCCAACCGTCATCCAGAAATTTGGCAACGTGTTTCAAAAGGAATAGCAAAGTCATCCCCTAAATATGAGGTTCTCGGGTTTTACTGGTTATATGTCATGGAATCTTATGCAGGGATAGGGAATTAAGGGGTAGGGGCATTTCTCTACTCCTTTTTGTATTTTTTTCGGTACTGTAGCGGGGTGTGCCCGGTAAGATGTTTGAATACACGACCAAAGTGAGCGATGCTGTCAAAACCCGTTTTTTCAGCAATGGAAGTCACTTTCCAGTTTGTTTCTCTCAAATACGCACGAGCCTGCTGGACCCGCACATCTTGAAGATATTCTACTAAGGTAAAACCTGTTGTCTGCTTGAAAATACGGCACAAATACGTGCTGCTAATATAAAAATGCTCAGCCAGCTGATCTAGCGACAGGCTCTCGGCATAATGAGCATGCAGGTATGCAATGACCGAGTACACGCGCTGCTGCTTTTCGCTACGTTCCGGTGCAATGGTATCGGCAGTGGCCGATTGTATGCGCCGGATGCGGATAAGGAGCTGGAGTAGCAAGCTTTGGAGATATAGTTGGCGGTAGGCATGTTCTTGGTGGTATTCATCCAGCATTTGCTGGAATAGATGCTCCAGCTCGCATTGTTCTTCCGCGGAGGGGCGAAGCAGAAAGCTTTTTTCTGGCAGAAGAAGCTGGTTCTGATCGTTGGAGGGAGAGACAGCCATTGACGAGGCTGCAAATTCTTCATCAAAGTTAATCAAAATCCGTTTATGGCTACCGCTACCCTTGTTACTCGTACGGTGAAAATCATGTTTGCTGATCCAAATCAGATCGCCCTTCTGAAGCGCGTATACCCGCTGATTAATGTAGTAGTAGCGCTCTCCTGCCAGCAAATAATAGATTTCGTGCGCTTGGTGGACATGGTCGGCGGACATGCTGAATGGCACCGTCCGTAGCGTTTGCTCGATGGCAAAACGGGGTGTAGCGATCATAGCGATAGTCTCCTTTAATGAAAAAATACATAAGGATAATATATGTATACTTTTTGGGAAAAATCATAATAAAAGCGAAGATTTCGCTCTTTCTTATACTATAAAATAAAAGCAATTCATGTAAAGGGTGTGAACCAATTGGCTAAAATCAAATATGCACTTGTGGGTACCGGAGGAAGAGCCGAATTTTTTTACGGTGAAGTTGTTACCGTTTTCAAAGATACCTCGGAGCTGATCGCGTTCTGTGACGTCAATCAGACGAGAATGGATTATGCCAATCAGCTGTTGCAGGAGAAATACGAGCATGAGCCGATTGCGACCTATAAAGCTCACGAGTTTGATCGGATGATCGCGGAGACGAAGCCGGATATCGTCATTGTCACGACCATTGACCGGGTGCATCATCGGTATATTATCCGGGCGATGGAGTTGGGCTGTGATGTCATTTCCGAGAAGCCGATGACGGTGGATGAGGACAAATGCCAAGACATTCTGGATGTCATAGAACGCACGGGACGAAAGCTGCGCGTCACCTTTAACTATCGTTATGCGCCGCATAATACGAAAATCCGCGAGATTATTATGGACGGAACGCTCGGAGAGGTGCTGTCAGTCAATTTTGAATGGCTGCTGAATACACAGCATGGCGCGGATTATTTCCGTCGGTGGCACCGGGACAAGCGCAATAGCGGCGGTCTGCTGGTGCATAAATCGACGCATCATTTTGATCTAATGAACTTCTGGCTCGGCTCGAAACCGGAGATGGTGTATGCGATGGGGGATCTGAAATTTTATGGCCGGGAAAATGCGGAGCAGCGTGGCGTGACGGAGTTTTATCAACGGGCTTACGGCAGCAAGGCAGCGGAAAATGACCCTTTTGCGCTACACCTGGACCGTAACGAACATCTAAAAAGCATGTATCTGGATGCTGAGCATGAGGATGGCTATGTGCGGGATCAAAGCGTATTTGGCGACAATATCAGCATTGAAGATACGCTGAGTGTCATGGTGAAGTATCAGAACAAGACGGTGATGAACTATTCGCTGAATGCTTACATGCCTTGGGAGGGATTTATCATCGTATTTAACGGCACGAAAGGACGGATGGAGGTTCGGGTATCCGAGCAATCCTATGTTAATTCCGGTGGCAGCAAGGCAGATGAGGGTGCGTTAAAAGAGAAGACCATCACCATCTATCCCCACTTTGCAGCACCTTATGAGGTTGAGGTAGAAGAAGGCGTAGGTGGTCATGGCGGAGGAGATCCAGTTATGCTGCGTGATATTTTCGATAAGCCGGCAGAGGATCGGTTTCATCGTGCGGCCTCACATATCGACGGTGCATGGTCCATTTTAACAGGCATCGCCGCCAATCGCTCCATCCGTACGGGCCAGCCAGTGAAGGTGGAGGAACTGGTGCGTTTGTAATGAGCAGTAAATTTCATATCCAGAAGACCCCTCTAACTAGTTTGAACAGAGGGGTCTTTTGGGTTGTATTTATATAATAGAAGGCACCTTACATCTTACGGCACTTTATTTTATTATTTATCGGCAGTCAGTTCCCGGGTTCCCAGTTGTTGTACAGGACGATGGTTATCGGGGAAAATGGCAGCAAACCGGTTGATTTGGTCTGCGGACATTTCAATAGGCTGCTCCAGCACTGTCCAATTTACATGTTCTGTGCATGGCGGGGTAGTCAGCGATCCGTTGTAGCGAACGGAGTGCAGGTCTTTTGGCAGCAGCGCAGCGAGATTTATTTCTGCATCCAGAGCTGCTTCTTGGGAAATATCTTTCGGCAGTTTGGACCAAATGCGGTTGAAAGCCTTGTTTTCTTGGCCACTTTGAATAAGGACCCCTAAGACAGCTGTGCTTCCGTTGTCGCTTTGATGGACAAAATGAAGCTCCATTTCAGCGTT
Source organism: Paenibacillus sp. 1-8 (assembly GCF_056316205.1). Taxonomy (NCBI): domain Bacteria; kingdom Bacillati; phylum Bacillota; class Bacilli; order Caryophanales; family Paenibacillaceae; genus Paenibacillus; species Paenibacillus sp. 1-8. Next base: position 342,372 of record NZ_CM149995.1, read on the forward strand.
TTTACCATCGATTTGATGTTCGCTCGGGTGATGAAAATGAAACTGCTTTAAAGTGAATTTAGTACCGTCCAGCATGATGTTATTGCTGGCATCGACAACATTGATTTGCACAGTATGCCCATTATTCAAAATGGATGCTTTCGTATTGGTGTAATGAACTTGCAGCGGTTGCTGCGTTTGCGATGCTTCCAGATGGGTATGCTCTATATTGACAGGAGATTGTTCGTGGCCGTTACCACAGGCAACAAAATCTTTTTCCAGCTCTCCCCAATGTCCCGGTCCCTGATCTCCTTCATAGGACCAGTGTGGACTTTTCTGAACAACTGCATGGGCGTTGCTGATCGTTGAAGACGAAGTGTTGGTGGTTTTAGAGGTGGCGGGCTGAGAATTACATCCGGTTGCCGACACAACCAAGAAAATAGCAAACATGCTGGACAAGCAACCTCTCCAGTTTTTTTTCATTGTGCATGATCCTTCTTCCAAAGTAGAGTATGTGAAACTTTTTACATTGTAAATTATTGTACAAAGTTCTATCAAGGGTACAAGGACTTAGAAAGAAGGAAAGGGTGCACTCTTTTTTTACAGCTTATTTAGAATGTTATCCTCCAGTACAGCGGATTTATCCCCGTACTCTTTAATAATATGCTTTTCTCCCCAGGCGCACAGAGAATCCAAAATGCCCGTCAGACTGCAACCATATTCACTAAGCTCGTACTCCACTTTGGGAGGCACCTGATTGTAGCTAATTCGATTGACGATGCCGTCTTCCTCTAATTCCCGAAGCTGCTGCGTCAGCATTTTTTGTGTAATCGAAGGCATGATGCGTTTCAATTCGCTTGTCCGCATTTTTCCATGTTTCAAATGACACAGGATCACACACTTCCACTTCCCACCGATAACCTCTAAAGTCGCCTCAACCGAGATGTTGTATTTTTTCTGACCCAATGTCGATCCCTCCGTATGGTTCACTTTTTGTTTAGGGTACTTTTTGGTACCTATATCACTAAAAAGTACGTACTGTTCATAATTGCTTGAATAACTCATAATAACATCTGCTGGTCGAAGATTTCTATAGATAGGAGTGAAAGACATGTCGTCAGACTCAAAACGAAGTATTTGGCCATTACTGGCTTTAGCCGTAAGCGCCTTTGCCATTGGAACAACTGAGTTCATCAGTGTGGGACTACTTCCCTTGATCGCTGAGGACCTGCACATATCCGTAACCATGTCCGCCTTAACCGTCACGTTGTACGCATTAGGGGTAACCATCGGGGCTCCCGTTTTGACCTCGTTAACATCCAGTGTTCCCCGTAAAACGCTGCTGCTGTGGATCATGATTGTATTTATTGCAGGCAACAGCCTCGCTGCGTTCTCCAGTGGAATTGTCATGCTGCTGATTGCACGTGTGGTCTCGGCGTTCTCCCATGGGGTGTTTATGTCCATCGGCTCCACCATCGCAGCCGATCTTGTACCCAATGACCGCCGAGCCAGTGCCATTTCCATTATGTTCTCCGGGCTGACCGTAGCCACGGTCACGGGTGTACCCTTGGGAACCTTTATCGGGCAGCAATGGGGCTGGCGAGCGGCATTCATGGCGATTGTGATCGTCGGTGTGGTGGCACTCATCGCGAATCTGATTTTGCTGCCATCCAATCTGCGCAAAGGGAACAGAACCCCCTTCCGCGAGCAGGTCAAACTGGTTACCAATGGTCGCTTGCTACTCGCCTTTATCATTACAGCATTGGGGTATGGAGGCACGTTTGTCGTGTTTACTTATTTATCTCCATTACTTCACGACATAACCGGATTTAAGCAAAGTACGGTAACGTTCATTCTTTTGCTGTATGGAATCGCGATTGCCATAGGGAATGTCATTGGTGGAAAAGCTGCGAACCGCAAGCCGCTTTCAGCTTTATTTTACATGTTCCTGATTCAAGCTGTCGTCCTGCTCGTCCTGCTGTTCACCGCTCCTTTTAAAACCGCCGGACTGATTACGATTTTCTTCATGGGATTGCTTGCGTTCATGAACGTGCCCGGCCTACAGGTATATGTGGTGATGTTGGCTGAACGTTTTGCCCCCAAAGCCGTAGATGTCGCTTCTGCCGTCAATATCGCTGCTTTCAACGCGGGGATTGCGATTGGAGCTTATGTAGGTGGAATGGTGACGGATGCTCTGGGTCTCATTCATACGACCTGGATCGGGGCGATTATGGTTTTCGCTGCGGTTCTACTCACAGGCTGGAGTCGCACGCTAGAAAAAAGGGATACAATCACCGCAATAGGTTCACAATCTTAATAAATGCAGAGAGGAAGATAAACAATGACTCAAAACTTACAAAGCACAACAACATTGCACAATGGAGTTCACATGCCTTGGTTCGGAATCGGGGTATTTAAAGTGGAGGAAGGCTCAGAGCTGGTCGATGCCATCAAAACGGCTGTGAAGCATGGTTATCGCAGTATAGATACTGCCGCAGCTTATGCTAACGAAAACAGTGTAGGACAAGCCATCCGCGAGGCTCTTCAGGAAAATAACCTGTCCAGAGAAGACCTTTTCGTAACGTCCAAAGTGTGGAATGCCGATCTGGGGTATGAAGAGACACGGGCAGCCTATGAAGTAAGTCTGGACAAGCTGGGTCTGGACTATCTGGATCTGTATCTGATTCATTGGCCGGTTCAAGGGAAGTATAAAGAAGCCTGGAGAGCTTTGGAGTCCTTATATAAAGAAGGGCGGATCAAGGCTATCGGAGTCAGCAACTTCCAGATTCATCATTTGGAAGACGTTATGAAGGATGCAGAGATCGCACCAATGGTGAATCAGGTGGAGTTTCATCCACAATTAACACAAGTCGAGCTGCTGCAATTCTGTCAAAAGAACAATATTCAAATGGAAGCCTGGTCCCCGTTAATGCAAGGCCAACTGCTCGATCATGCGGTACTGCAAGACATAGCGACCAAGTATGGCAAATCGGTGGCGCAAGTGATTTTACGCTGGGATGTGCAACAGGGAGTTGTCACGATTCCCAAGTCTACCAAGGCGCATCGGATTGTCGAAAATGCCGACATTTTTGATTTTGAATTGACGCAAGAGGATATGGACCGAATTCAGGCGTTAAATGCGAATCATCGGGTAGGCCCCGATCCGGATAATTTTGATTTTTAAACTCTATTTGCAAGATACGCCGTTCCTTTCTTCATTGAAGGGAGCGGCGTTTTTTTGTCCATTATGGGTCTGGAGCCACAGCATTCCAACCCCGCCATATGTTATTATAGGGGGATGAAAAAAAAGACGTTTTGAAAGCTTGTGAAAATGAAGACAATCCGGGGGAACTCATGAATAAGACGATTGCAGATATAGCCCAAATGGCTGGCGTATCCAAGAGCACGGTATCCCGTTTTTTGAACGGCGGGGCTGTCAGTGTGGATACTAGACGTAAAATTGAAAAGGTGGTCAAGGCCACGGGTTATGTCCCTAATACCTTCGCCCAGAGCCTGAAAGCGAAGCGGACTAACATTATCGGAACCGTTGTGCCACGTCTGGATTCCTTCGCGACATCCCATACGCTGATGGGTATAGATCAAGAGCTGCGGGCCCAGCATTATCAGATGCTGATCTCGAATACAAGCCAGGATGTGAAACGTGAAATCGAAGCCATTTACGAGCTGGGTCGGCAAAAGATTTCCGGTATTATTTTACTGGCTGCTGAAATTACCGATGAGCATCTGACCGCGATCCGCGACATTGCGATTCCGGTTTTGCTGGTAGGGCAGCAGCACACGCAGCTTCACAGCCTTATCCATGATGACTACCGGGCGGGATATGATATCGGCGCATATGTTCTGTCACAGGGCCACCGTGAGATTGCCTACGTCGGCGTTACGGAAAGGGATGTCGCTGTCGGCGTGCGGCGCAAGGAGGGCTTTAAGCAGGCTGTTCGGGATGCATTGACCGATCAAGCTCATATGGACGATGTGAAGCAACTGGAGCGATCCGCTGGGTACGATATCAGATACTATGAAACTGGATTTAAAATGTCTGATGCACGGGTGGCTGCGTCTGCGATTTTAGATGGATTCAAGCCATCCTTAATGGTGTGTGCTACGGATAATATTGCGCTTGGCGTGATCAACGCGGCGTATTCCAGAGGGATTACCATTCCATCGGAATTGTCGGTGACTGGCTTCGGGGGATACGATATTACAGAGGTGATTCATCCTGCGCTGACAACCGTGCAATATCCGTACATGGAAGCAGGACGCGTAGCGGCGCAAAATATTGTAAGGCTGGTAGAACACAAACCGGTAGAGAAAGTGACCGTTATGAATTATTCTCTGATAGAGAGAGAAAGCGTTGACAAACGCTGAACAGGTGGATTATAATTTCTTCGAAACCGGTTCCACCGCACTCGGGCACAAGTGGAATCGGTTGCAAATCTATGGATAAGTGTATTTTTTTAATCGTACAGGAACCGGTTCCTATATATTATTTTTCGTCAAATTGGAACCGGTTCCTGAGACGAAAGTTTTAATACAGAATGAGGTACACCTATGAAAATGACAAAAGAACAAAAGTATCGACTGATTGAGCAGGCAGAGCCTGGTGAAATAGCCAGCTTGGAGAAAAAGGTGGAGCAATGTCACTGGCGGCAGGAGTTTCATATTCAGCCACCGACAGGCTTGCTCAATGATCCCAATGGCTTTTCTTATTATCAGGGTGAATATCATTTGTTCTATCAGTGGTTCCCACTTGGAACCGATCATGGAATGAAATACTGGTATCATTTGAAGTCCAGAGATTTGGTCACATGGGACGACGCAGGCATCGGTATCGCACCGGGAGATTATTTTGATTCACATGGTGCTTATTCAGGTAGCGCGATGGAGCATGAGGGCAAGCTGTATATGCTATATACGGGAAATACACGTGACGGGGACTGGATCAGACATCCTTATCAATGTATGGCCGTTATGGATGAGAGCGGTCTCATTACAAAATGGGAGCATCCCGTTATTCCGAACGTGCCGGAAGGATATACGGATCATTTTCGTGATCCCAAGCTGTGGAAGGACGGGGACAGCTTTTATTGTGTGATCGGTGCCCAGAGAGCGAATGCAACAGGCTGCGCCGTCCTTTATCGGTCAACCGACCTTCATACGTGGCAGTTTGAGGGGGAACTGCGGACAGGGCTGGAGACGTTTGGCTACATGTGGGAATGCCCGGATTATTTTGAACTGGACGGCTCGGGTGTATTGGTATTTTCTCCTCAGGGACTGGAGCCTTCCGGGGATGAGTACCACAACATTTATCAGTCGGGCTATGTGATCGGCAAACCGCTGGATACCCAAACCAGAATATTGGAGCACGGCGTATTCCGCGAGCTGGACCGTGGCTTTGACTTTTATGCACCGCAGACGATGATCGACCCGCAGGGGCGGCGTATTATGGTGGCGTGGATGGGATTACCGGATATCGACTATCCGACAGATCCGAACGGATGGGCGCATTGCCTGACGCTGCCGAGGGAGCTTATGCTTCATGAGGGTAAACTTATACAAACGCCGATACCTGAGCTGACTACGCTGCGTAGAAAGCGTGAGGAGCGGGTAGCCGACACATTAACGTCGGAGAGCAAAACCTATACGGGCTTCAAGGGTACGGCTTATGAGCTGATTTGTGAGTATGATCTTTTGAGCGCCAAGGCTTGCGGTATTGAATTCCGCGCAAGTGCGACCGAGAAAACGGTAATCCGATATGATGCCGTCAGCCGCAAGCTTGTGCTGGACCGTTCGCAATCGGGTGAGTCTGTCGCTGATTCGTATGGTGAGATAAGACAGTGCGCCATGAATGGGGACCGTATCAAGCTTCATCTGTTCGTGGATACGTCTTCGGTAGAAATTTTTGTCAATGATGGGGAAGAGGTGTTCACCAGTCGTATTTTTCCGCACCCAGAGAGTGACGAAATACGCTTTTTTGCCGACAAGGGAGAGACTCTCTTCCAAGCGGTAAAATGGGATTTTACATGAATATTCAACATCATCAAGTGGATCGTTAATCATCAATAACATAACGGAATGAACGAGAGGATGAACATCATGGCGGAGAACCGGGAAATAGCCAAAGAAGTGATCGAGGCAATCGGTGGGAAGGATAATATTGCGTCCTTTGCTCACTGCGCGACACGCCTGCGGATTATGGTGCATGACAAGGAGAAGATTGATCAGAAAAAGGTCGAAGAAATCGACAAGGTCAAAGGAGCTTTTTTCAACTCGGGTCAGTATCAGGTTATTTTTGGTACAGGTACGGTCAATCGGATTTTTGAAGAGGTCGAGAAGCTCGGAGTGACCGGTACATCTAAAGAAGAAGTGAAGAGTCAGGCGAAAAAGGAAGGCAATGTCTTCCAACGCTCCATTCGTACCTTTGGCGACGTATTTGTACCGATCATTCCGGTGCTGGTTGCTACGGGGCTGTTCATGGGCTTGCGGGGCTTGCTTACCCAGCCGCAAATTCTGGCCCTGTTCGGCATGACGCCACAGGATATTTCACCGAATTTCCTATTGTTTACCCAAGTATTGACGGATACGGCTTTTGCTTTTCTACCTGCGCTGGTCGCGTGGTCAGCCTTTAGAGTATTCGGCGGTAGCCCGGTGCTCGGTATCGTTCTCGGTCTGATGCTGGTGAACCCGGCCTTGCCCAACGCCTATGGTGTTGCGGACGGCTCAGCTCATCCCTTGACGATGTTCGGCTTCATCCCTGTGGTGGGTTATCAGGGCTCGGTATTGCCAGCCTTCTTCGTGGGTTTGATCGGAGCCAAGCTGGAACGGGGACTGCGCAAACGGGTACCTGAAGCGCTGGATCTGATTCTTACGCCATTTTTAACACTGTTGATCATGATTATACTGGGGCTGTTTGCCATCGGTCCGGTTTTCCATTCTCTTGAAGAGTGGGTACTGCAAGGAACGACGTTTGTACTGGATTTGCCTTTCGGTATTGCAGGGATTGTTATCGGTTTTCTGCATCAAATTGTCGTCGTTACGGGTGTGCACCATATATTTAATTTTCTGGAAATTCAACTGCTTGAAAAGAATGGCGTAAACGCCTTCAATGCGATCATTACTTGCGCTATGGCTGCCCAAGGTGCGGCTTGTCTGGCGGTTGGACTCAAAACGAAGAACGGCAAGCTGAAAGCGTTAGCGCTTCCTTCCTCGTTATCCGCTTTTCTGGGGATTACAGAGCCGGCTATTTTCGGGGTTAACCTGAGATACATGAAGCCTTTTGTCATGGGGCTGATCGGCGGGGCGGTTGGCGGTTTTATCGCTTCGGTCTTCCATTTGGCGGCTACGGGTATGGCCATTACTGTCATTCCGGGTACATTGCTCTACATGAATCATCAGCTTCCGCTTTATATTTTGGCGAACGTGGCTGCTATGGCAGTAGCTTTTGTCCTGACTTGGATGTTTGGCTATAACGATAAAATGCTGGAGGAAGTCAAAACAGCAGGTTCCTCCAATTAAAACCGCCCAGGTGGCACGAATAAGTACGCATACGTGTATTAATGAACTGTAACGGTCGCCCTACTTTGGAGCGCTCTTGGCCCTTGTTGTAAAAGGGCTGCTAGAGAAAGCATCCAAGTGGGGCGGCCGTTTTTCTTTAAACTTTAGCATTTCGTATCCGGTTACGCATCATGACTTTGGCCGCCAGTTAGTTCGGAGCGCAACGGGTTGCCAGAGTATTTACAATGGCATGGACTTGGGTAGTAGAATAGTTTCCTTCCTTTAATGCGGTATTCCTTGACAAACTGTAGCAATTTTTATCAAATCCCGAAAAACAAAATTTTATGTCAATGAGTTAAAAATTAAAAAAATATATATACGATGGTTATTTTGTGTGTTATTGTATATAAGTTGTTAAAATTTAGTATTTGGAGGCAATTATCTGTGAAAAAACTTCTTGTAACAATGCTAGTTATTATGTTAGTGGCCATTGGGCTGAATCCTGCAAGCTCTTATGCAGATTCATCTTCATCGGCTAAAGCCCCTTCTAACCAGTCCCTATTCCCACCCTACTCCTCAATTGTTAATTCGGATACGCTCTTGAGCGGTTTGACGCTTGAAGAGTATAATGAAGCTATAGCCAATGCAGTTCCACTGGAGTCAGTAATTGTAAAAAGCGATAAAACTCAATCCATTGAAAAAATTTCCCCTATGGCTGTGCCATCTTGGTCATTTAGCCACCTAAGTCGTAACGATAGATTTTGGTCAGATAAGTTTTCAATTGGTTATGCAGGGTATGTGCCTGTAAGTGTGGTGCAGTGGGGAGATGATAGTTCTTGGTCTCAACCCGATGTTGGTTATACACTCGTGAGTAGAGATTATTTGGGTAAGGTTCGCATGGTTTCCGGAAGATATACAGGCACGAATACAAAATTTGAAATCAAGGTACCAGAAGCCGGGTAATACCAAATGTTAGTAAATAATTTAAATGACTATACCATTTCCGGGAATGGATTCATGGGTTATTAAATCTTTTTAAATGGATTACTTTTGGAAGGGAGGAAGTGAGTGTGAATAAGCGACTCAGAACAGTTGTTATTATTTTAAGTCTAATTGTCGTTGTCGGAGGGGCGGTGGCTGTTATCAAAAGTCAGACCTTTGCGAACAGCAGTAAGCCTCAAACCCAAACTACCAATGATCCTGACTGGCTCACACCTGAGAAAAAGAAGGAGATAAACGAGAAAGTGTTATCTTCACAAGCAGAAATTATACACTCAAAATATGGAGATTTTTTCCCTGTTGAAGTTCCGAATAAGTATCCAAGCGATCAAGTCGCAAATTGGGACAATCAAGAGCAGATAACAGCACAGACAAAGCAAATTATCTATAATAATTTTGTTTACGAAAAAAAAGAGAAAAAAAACTAATTTTTTCCGGAACGCTTGTAAAAATGAGCGTTCTTTTTTGTGCGCCATGCATGGCGCGTAACTAGGCGGTGAAAGTCCGCTATGGGGGCTGACAGTTGCCAACCATTAGCCAAGAGCAAGGGTGTCCGCCGTGAGGCGGAATCCGAAGGAAGCTGGCATTACTTGCGCTATGGCTGCCCAAGGTGCGGCTTGTCTGGCAGTTGGGCTGAAAACGAAGAACAGCAAGCTGAAGGCGCTAGCGCTTCCTTCCTCGTTGTTCGCTTTTCTGGGATACGGAGCCAGCTATTTTCGGGGTCAACTTGAGATATATGAAGCCTTTTGTCATGGGGCTGATCGGTGGGGCAGTCGCCGGGTTTATCGCTTCGATCTTCCATTTGGCGGCTACAGTATTGGCATCTACTGTTGGCGAAGCTCCATATGTAGCATCAACTGTTGAAGTCTTTGCATGTAAGGGGGATTTATAAAAATGGAATAAACAGTAAGAAAGTCCCGTTGTAAAACTCTATAAAATTCTAACTATAAGACCAATAGAACAAATAAATTGAGAACTATCATTTCTCGTAACTCAAGCCTTTTGGACTATTAAACATAAAAAATGTAGAATAATGACAAAAGAAATCCCCGCCGACCAGTTAAGGTTAGCGGGGATTGTTGTTCCTATCCGTTTAAGCACCTCCAATGGTAACGTAAGGCTGAATACTATGGTGGTGGTTAAGGGCTTGATCCGGCACAGTAACAATAAACAAAAAGCTAGCCGCGATGATCAGCAGTACCATTTTTTTTAACATTGTTCATCCACACCTTTTCTAATAGTTTGAAATACTCTTCTCTGGTCTCAGGAAGCGCATATGCTTGGAAATGTGCAAAAAGCCCTGTACAGTTTATAAAATAAGTCTCATTATTTAGTATATTCGCTTTTAGCGATGCGTTCATCAAATGTTTAAAGCCATCACTGTACATCCCCTGGTTTAAATAATAGTAAGCCAGTTCGTAACCAAACCATGCGAAATAATCCGGCATCACTTGTTTAGAATACATATCATTAGATGCTGGCAACAGATCAAAAGAATTAATTTCTAATCTGAACCGCTGAAGTATATCATCTACATTCAGTTGATATCGATTAGCCGCTATTATAACGTTCAACAGCTTTGAAAGTTTTTCATTTTCGATAGTAAGTGGTGTTGCGGCAATGTATTCAACATAATCCGGAAGCACACCTGTATCTCCTGACAACAACTTATATGCGTAAGTATTACCTTCCGCCCAATGTTGAAACAAACCAATCCAGTGTTGGGTATCTTCGTCCGTCTCTTTGACCCAATCTAAATTAGCGTAGGCATATGTATAATCTAGAGCTTGTAGAAAATCGCCTTGGGCTTCACAGACACTTGCACACAACAAATCGGCATAGGTGATGTACACAAACAAGGGACGACTTAGCTTCTTAGTAGACTCATTGCACTCTCGCTTCTTCTGTTGATGTTTCATCGAATATTGAATTTCCGCTATCACCTTCATTTTTCGAGCTATTTCATCAAGCATATCCCATTGACGCGAAGACCTGTACACGTTCGCCAAGTCCTTCAATGCGTCAAGCTGGTCTATTTCATCTAGCCGTTCAACAAAAGCTTCAAATATCGTAGCTGCTTTGAGATTGCGTTTTTGATCGTCTCCAATCTGAATCGTGAATATACGATATTGACAGATTGCCAAGCGTTCAGAATGTTGGTACTTCTCCACTTCTGCTACATTCTCATAGAGCAGCAGCGCAGCAGCATGTCGTCCTTGTGCTAATAGCGCTTCTGCAATGTCAAATAGTTTAGGTGAATAGAGTAGATTGTCCATGATTTGTCCAACGATTCGACGGATCGCATCCAGCTTGTCCAGCTCTGCACAACGATATAGCAACCGCTCAATTCGACGCATATTCGGGGGGGTGTCGATGATGTAGTTTTCTATAAATAAGTCGTAAAAGTAGCCCTCCGGTAAACCCATAGCCTTAGTAATTAGGTCAAGCTGGTTAACAGACATAGACTTATTCCCCGTCACAATAGCACTTACTATTCCCCTATTCATGCCAGCAATATGCCCGAATTTCGTTAGACTCAAGCCCTCTTGTTTTAAGTATCTGTCTAATTCTGTTCGTATCGTAGGTGTATGCTTCATGTCATATCCACCCTTCACATAAAAATTACAAAATTTTTATATTATTGCATTCTATTATTGTCCAAAATTAACCATCTGTCAATATATTATGCAACTAATGTATAAAGTTGAAGTTTGGAAATTAATGCATATGGAAAGGACGAGCGATGGAAGTGGAGAGTAAGGGGGAAAAACGCACTCCATACAGAGTGAGTTTTGTGAGCGAAGCGCTAGAGCATGGGTAATTGATTTCAATCCACGCACTCACATGGAGTGCGACGTTAAGGCGGTGGTGAGAGCGCGTGGAAAGTAATATTTCAATCCACGCACTCACATGGAGTGCGACATCGCTTGATTAAAGCGGCACTGTGGATTGTCAACACTAAACTAGACAATTTTTTTGTGGTGCCTCTGCTTGAACTCGGCTGGATTCAAGTAATCCAGAGAACCGTGAATCCGAATATGGTTAAACCAGTGTACATAGTCATGTAATTCTGTGGTTAGCTCAGCAAGACTTTCAAAATGACGTTTCTTTACAAACTCCGTTTTGAAAATTTTAAAAGTGGCTTCCGCAACGGCATTGTCATAGGGACAGCCTTTCATGCTCAAAGAACGTTCAATCTGAAAAGCCTCCAGCGCATCGTCAATGAGTTTATTCTTGAATTCATTTCCTCGGTCGGTGTGGAAGAGCTGAATGTCATTCAGGTTGCCCTTAATTGAAGCCAAAGCACGGTAAACCAGCTTGGCATCCTTATGGGGGCCTGCACTGTAGCCGATAATCTCGCGGTTAAACAGATCTACAAAGAAGCATACGTAGTTCCAATATGAACCCACTCGGACGTACGTCAGATCGCTTACGACGACAGATAGCGCCTGCTCTTGTTCAAATTTTCGGTCCAATACATTCGCTTGCTTGGCTTCATTGCAGCTCGTGGGACGAGGCTTGTACTGGGCGACTGTATACGAGGAAACCAACCCGAGTTCCTTCATGTTTCGCCCAATTCTCCGCCTGGATACCGTAAGACCTTGCTGGTACAGCTCTTTTTTAATCTTACGCGTACCGTAGTTTTGGCGGCTGCTTTGAAAAATGTCCATAATCAGCGTGGGAAGCTCATCCTCCGATGTCACTTCCACTTTGTTTTCTTCATAATAATACGTGCTTCTAGGGAGTTTTAGGACGTCGCACATTGCTGATACCGAGTATTTATGTTTATTCTGGCGAATGACATTTACTTTCGTCCTATGATCAGCGCGGCTTGCTTTAAAATATCATTCTCCATGAGCAGTTGCTTGTTCTGTTTTCGAAGTTCGATGAGTTCTAATTCCTCTGGAGTTCGGTTGTCTTTCTCTTTGAAGGATCCCGATGTGGAACTCTGTTTCACCCATTTATCTAACGATGAAGGATTCAAATCATATTCTTGAATGATATCCTTGCGTGGTTTGCCACTTTGATAGAGCTGAACCATCTGCGCTTTAAATTCAGCGCTAAAGGTACGTCTTTCTTTTTTTGTCATGATCCGTTTGCTCCTCCTAGGTTGGTCTGTAGTCTACTATATTAGACCACAATTTTTCTGTCTAGAAGAGTGTAGCCGATCCACTGCGACTTCGCCCGATTTCAATCCACGCACTCACATGGAGTGCGACAAGTAGCCGTAAACGCTGTTTATTATGTTGATGATTTCAATCCACGCACTCACATGGAGTGCGACGAGATTTAAAGGCTTCGTCTGTTAGTGACAGAATACATTTCAATCCACGCACTCACATGGAGTGCGACGAACGATTTGATTACACGGCTCATTACAAAACTTTTATTTCAATCCACGCACTCACATGGAGTGCGACTCCGTCGGTTCGAGGGTTACGTAATCGCCGTAAGTGTATTTCAATCCACGCACTCACATGGAGTGCGACATTACTACCGCAGTAAACGACTAACATACGAGTTTCCAATTTCAATCCACGCACTCACATGGAGTGCGACGGAACCTAGCTAGGGTCACCATAAACCGCATCAAATTTCAATCCACGCACTCACATGGAGTGCGACTCAGACCTTGACGAGTTTCTGCAGCGAAGTTGGATTTCAATCCACGCACTCACATGGAGTGCGACAGCGAAAATGCAGTGATCTATACCCTAATGGTATCAATATCATACATTTTCGCAATAAACGATGCCGAAAAGGCTTGAATCAAGCATTGACATTCACCCAGTACCACCCATCCAAGCCTTTTTCGACAAATTTCGAGGTGCGAAGGAACCGGGGTTTTTATGTGAGCTTCACATTCGCACCTTATAAAATGAGGTATTTGTTGTCTATCCAGTTGAATCCAACATACATTTAAATACGGAGTTTCGCAACCTTTTCCGCCTTCTATTTCCACTGTACAAGAAACGCCTAGACAATCGAAGAACGTTCATCCAGAAACTCGGATGGGGAGCAGCCTGTAAGACGTTTGAATATCCGATGAAAATAGGAAACATCACTATACCCCACATACTCTGAAATTTCACGAATCGTCAGCCGGGACTCAGTCAACATGTAGATGGCGGTTTTAATGCGCTGCGTATGTACATGCTCGCTGATCGTTTGGCGTGTTACCTCGCGTAGCAGTGTGGCTGCGTAGTTGGGCGTTTTACGGATGGCGTCGCCAAGCTCCTCTTTCGTCACCTTTTCCCGATAATGATTCTGAATATACTGCTTCATATGCTCTACGTGCTTCTCTTTATCGCAAGAAGCGGCACCCTTGTCCCGTTCCTGATTGATATAAATCATCGCCTCGGTCAGCAAGCAGTCAGCCATCATTGCATAGTAGCTCGGGCGCTCAGTCCATTGGTAGTACACCGACTTGATCCGTTCATGCAGCATATCGTAGCATCCGAGCTTGATCTGCAACGGCTGGTCTGTATTCAGTAGGGGGAGTGCGTGGTTCGTACATGTTTTGCGGCAATGTATCACATACTTGGTATGAAAAAGCGTTGGAATACTCTTGCCGTAGTAAGGCAAATGTCCGGGTAGGATCAGCGCTTCTCCCTTGCCGAGAATAAACTTGCAACCGTTCACCCAATATACACATTTTCCAAAGGTAACCAAAATGAACAGTAAGTCATCGTCGCTGTTATTCGGGCCAGCCTTTTCGTACCAGTCTATACCATGGTCCTGTCGCATGTCCGTCATTGTAATCACGAGGCCCACTCTCCGATGTCTTAAAAATGTATTGTACTGTAGTACATTCATCATACTATAGTTCATAGTCTTGGCGCACGAGTGCAAGTAAAATAGAACCATAGAAGTTTAATAGATAGAGAAGTGAAAGTGGATAGAAACCAAACAGTAAAGACATTCAGGAGGATGACATTACTATGCTTAAAACGAAAATTATCTGTACTATGGGACCTGCCTGCGACTCCATTCATTTGTTAAAAGAAATGATCCAGGCTGGTATGACAGTAGCCCGCTTGAACATGGCTCACGGGGAGCTGGAAGATCACGTTAAACGTATTGAAAATGTGCGGCAGGCCGCGAAGGAACTGAACACCTTTATTCCTGTCATGATGGATATCAAGGGACCGGAAATACGGATTGGCAAGCTGAAAGAAGCATCCTGTCTGCTGAAGCCAGGTAGCCAGCTTATTTTGACCACGGAAGAAATTTTGGGGGACGAGCATCGTATTTCGGTCAACTACCCGGATATGCCGAAGGATATCAAAGCTGGCGACCGTATTCTCATTGATGATGGCTTGGTCGATCTGACTGTAGCCTCTATTAAGGGAACCGAAATGATCTGTACCATTGTAAGCGGCGGTATTTTGAAACCGAGAAAAGGTGTGAACCTGCCAGGGATTCATACGACCCTTCCGGGCGTAACAGAGCGCGATGTGAAGCACATCCAATTCGGAGTGGAGCAGCGTATCGAGCTTATTGCGGCTTCTTTTGTGCGTAAAGGCGATGATATTCGTGAGATCCGTGAGATTTTGAAGGGACATAACGCCGAGCATGTACAAATTTATTCTAAAATTGAAAATGCCGAAGGTATGGAAAACCTCGATGATATTATCAAGGCTTCGGACGGTATTATGGTAGCCCGTGGTGATCTGGGTGTTGAAGTGCCGATTCAGGACGTACCTGTGATGCAAAAGGAAATGATCGACAAGTGTAATCTGGTCGGCAAGCCGGTGATCGTGGCTACACACATGCTGGAATCTATGCAGGTAAACCCGCGTCCGACGAGAGCTGAAGTCAGTGACGTGTTTAACGCTGTTATGCAAGGAGCCGATGTGGTTATGCTGTCGGGCGAATCCGCTGCGGGTAAATACCCTGTCGAGTCCGTGCGGACGATGGCTGCCGTAGCTGCCAGAGCTGAATCTCAATTTGATTATCAGGAGCAGTTCGATAAGCGCAGAGCACGCCAAAGCACGAACATTACCGAGGTTATTAGTCAAGGTGCGGTTAGTTCGTCCCTGGAGCTGGATGCCAAAGCGATTATTACGTCTACGGCCAGCGGCTTCACGGCCCGTATGGTGTCCAAATATCGTCCGAAGGCTCCAATTATTGCAGTTACCCCAAACAATACGGTGTTCGCTAAAATTTGTCTGTTATCCGGGGTATTCCCGGTCAAAGGCGATAAGGTAGTGACGACGGATGAAATGTTCGAATCCTCCATCCGCAACGCCCTGAATGCAGGGTATATTCAAAAAGGAGACACCGTTGTCGTGTCGGCAGGCGTTCCTGTCGCCGAGGCCGGTGCCACCAACCTGATTCGAGTACATCAAGTGTAAGTGTAGATACAGACAGCAGAAAGGCGCTGATCCCCAACAGGCTCAGCGCCTTTTTACATGGACTTATTTTTACAGTCCAAACACACTCTTGGCAACGACCTGCGTCAATTCTGCCTTATGGGCTTGGTACTGTTCAGGCGTAATACTCTTGTTGGCCAGCCGTTGATCTAACTGCTCCGTCAACTGAGCCACCTGCAAATCAACGATAGCTTGAGCGTCCCGTTCATTATATTGTGCAATATCTGCCAAGGTTTGACCGTTATATAACGCATCATACAATTGCTCATCCGAGGATACACCCAGTGTTTCCAGCAACTCATCATCCTTGGAAGCCTCACTGTCCTGTAGCTGAAGGGCTCTCTCTGGAGCCAGTGCAGAAGCATTGGCCCGACTTCCCCCCCATGTAGAGGACTGCCCAATAGACAACGCCAGCAACAAGGTGCAGATGACCAAGATTCGTTTTCGATTCATAAGTGTAAAGTCTCCTTTGTTTTCTTTAAAATTCTGACAGGGTGGAACGGTATATGGATATCCAACGGGAATAATATTTATGCCTTTAGCACATCCGGTTTTTATGTAGTTACCAGATTCTTAAATACATCATACACGCCCAATCTTAGCGCCAGCTTAATACTCGTTTAAAATAAACTAAAAGAGCACATTGTAAACAGGTAACAGCAAAAAAATTTCACCGATGCTCGTAGGATGGATCGTACGATGGATGTGATCTATCCTTTGGACCCTGTTTTTTTCTTTGACCAGAGTTTTCGTATCCCGTGAATACAGAGCAGCAGCAGAGGCAAAAGAAGCCCTATAGATAACGTATAAGATATCCATACCGTCCCATCCCACGTATGTTGGTAAGGGACATTCGGATATATGACGACCGACATGACGACCAAGATCATCCCGAGAGGTAAAATTAGAGGCCGATAATCTTTCAAATTGAAGATTTGAGCTATGCCCACCACAATTGCATATAAATATATAGTGATCCTAAAATAGAGCGAAATAAACCATATGATGGCCATGATCGCTTCGATGCGCTGTAGAAAATTGCCGATGCTGATTTTTTTGGCTAACGAATAGCTTGGAAATATACTTCTTGCCGTTAAATCAGGTCCTAAAATCAAAATCGAGAATGCAACGACCAGGAACATCATCATCCCGCCAAGCATGCTTCCGTTGAAAAAAGCTTTACGGGCTTTATCGGTACGATTCACAGCCGGAAAAATCATTAACAAAACGATATGGGGTAGAAATAAAACACTAATAAAGGATAGCGCAGCAGGCCAGATTGGTCCTATCCCTGCCTCAAACACGGGCTGGATATTTTCCAGTTTGATCTCAGGCGCAATTAAAATAGTCCCAGAAATATAAAGGAGGATAAATAAGGGGAACAATAGTTCGGCAGAACGGGCGAACGTTTCAATTCCAAGCCGTACCCCCATGATTACAATGACCGCAAAAAGAATATTCAGGGATTGAGCCGGCGTTTCCGGCATGATTTGGGTGGTCAGGAAATTTCCTACATCATACAACACTGAGGCAGGACCACTCAAGAAAAGAGTAAAGATAAACAGAAGAGAAATGGTTTTGCCCAACCATTTTCCGAGAAGGGTTTCAATGATCTCAGCCAATGTCATCCGTGGATAAAGGGTCGCTAGCGTATTGTAAATCCATACAAGGAAAAAACCGGCTCCCACCCCAACGAGCGCGGCGATCCACGCATCCTGTTTGGCCACGAAGGTCATGCCTGAGGGAATGACTAAGATTGCGCTGCCGATCGTAAATAAAGTCGTTAAGATCATAAATTGACGTCCGGAGATTTTGACTTGCTTAGGCATCATCTTCACCTCTATCTTCACGTTTAACATTCGGCATGTTATTTTTGTTTGTCTCCAACCTTTTCAGGGCATGTATACTGAGCAGCAGTAAGGGAAAAAACAACCCGAACGATAATGTATAAGGAATCCACGTCTTTGTATCATAGGCTTGTTGATAAGGAACATTGGGATATACGATGATTGACATGACGACTAAAAGAATGCCGAGAGGAAGCACTAACTGTCGGTCGTTTTTCAAGCAAAAGATTTGGGCTATTGCTGTCACAATGGAGTGCATATACAACGTGATCCTGAAAAAGAGCGAAATAAACCACATGGTAGCCATGATCGCTTCGATGCGCTGTAGAAAATTGCCGATGCTAATTTTTTTGGCTAATGCATAGCTTGGATACATATTTCTTGCTGTTAGATCAGGACCTAATACCAAAATAGCCAATGTAACGACCACGACCAACATCAATCCCCCAATCAGGCCTCCTGTGAAAATGGCTTTACGGGCTTGATCGAAACGATTGACAGAAGTCGGGAAGATCATGAGCAGAACGAGATGAGGAAGAAACGCTGTGCTGACAAAGGACAGGGCAGCAGACCCAATAGGCCCCACTCCCGCTTCCAGTACAGGTTGAACGTTTTCCAATTTAATATTGGACACCACCAAACCCGTAAAAGAAATGTAAAGCAGGATAAATAATGGAAACATCAGTTCGGCTGAACGAGCCAGCACTTCCAGTCCCAGCCGGACAGCCAACAATATAATAAGCGCAAAAAGGATGTTTACCGCTTGTATTGGTGTTTCCGGGATCATTTGAGTGGTCATAAAATTCCCCAGGTAAAACAAAACGGTAACAGGAGCATTGATGAAAAATGTGGCGAAAAACAGAAGACCAACGGTTTTACCTAGCCACTTTCCGAGCAGGGCTTCCATTATTCCAATCAGGGTCATCTGTGGATACAGCGCCGCAAGCTTGATGTACAAATACAAGATGAGAAGCCCGGCCCCGACCCCGACAAACGCGGCAATCCACGCATCCTGTTTGGCTACCAGCGCCATGCCTGATGGGATGATGAGAATTGCGCTCCCAACCGTATATAAAGTCGTCAAGATCATAAGTTGACGTGCTGAGATTTTAATCTGTCCGGGCACCAATTTCACCTCGTCTTATTTTATTAGACCGATATGGGTTAGGAAATCGGTGAATGGTCTATACACGGCTGTGATCCAATCCAGAGGAGTAGGAATAAACCCACTTAATGCCCTGGCGCTGCTGATTCCGACCCCAAGAAGGAGCAGGATGGAAAACAGCCAAAGCTCTTTTTTTAACCCCTTTTTCCACATGTACGGGACCTCAAACATGCATATTGCAGCAGCAACCAGCAATATGCCCAGAACGTTCACTATTTTAGGCAGCATCTTTTAACACCTTCTTTGGTAGGTTACTCTTTAATCTCATTCAGGAATGAGCTGCCAATCGTGCCCAAGCGCCGAATCTTGAAATCGACCTTGATATCTACAGGTAATTCTGCAAAATACTCATGATCCCAATTCTTTTTCAGTGCATTCCAGGTCTTCGGATCAGCGCGGTGAATGGCTTCACCGAATCCGAAAATGTCAGATTTGTACGATTTTTGAGCTTTTCTGACGGCTGATTTCATAATCTCTTCGATCCTTTCTTCCAATTTCTTCTCCAGCTCATAAATCGTGCTCACTTTGGTTAAATCCAGGGCCTGACACTCAACTTCTCCCACGTTGGCCTCAACATGCACTTTAACATTGATCCGGGGCTCTCCCTTATGCACGCTTCCTTTTATGGCAGTTTGGGTTCGAATGATCTCCGTAACGACTTTTCCGCCTGCGGGGCAGGTCACAAAGCCAACAGAGCTTTGCACTTTGCCGAGAATGAAGTTGTAGCCCCTGCTTTCCGTTTCGTTTAACCATCCGATTAATTTGTCTTTTCTGAACACTGCAAGTCCCGAATACTGTAAACGGGCAGGTGGGTCGATCTTTTGGATATTGCTGTTCGATTCTCCCATTTCTGTATTGCCAACGATCCGAAGTCCTGTCAAGATAGGCTGCATTCCTTCGCTCGTGAGAGCTGCAATCAATTCATCCAAGGTTACCGTCATACTGGGCGACCAATTTTTCTCCGATGACTCCAGGGAGGCGAAAAGGTCATTCGCCGGAATCGGGTCCAAGGGCGTCATAATTTTCAATGTGTCCTCCGCCCGGGCGCCCTTTGACACCACAATATAAAAATCGGTGCGGAACTCATGATCCCTGGAGAGTAAATCCAGAGCTTTTGCCATCCCTTCGGTCGCTATCGACTCACCGATTACGCATATGCGCAGGTGAGCAAAATACACTTTTCGGGGACTAAGCGTCGTTATTTTCCGGATGGCTTCAAACACGGTATCAGCTTCCGCTATGTACAACGTGGCTGGAGCCCCACCGCTTGCTCCTTTTTTGGCTGCTTCTCCGGGGTCCACAACCTGGACGGAGACACGGAATTGATCTCCATGTTTATCGATCCCCATACCGACAGCGATAGCAAGCTCATTCAGCTCCTTGCGGTTCCAACAGCCCGTCAGAAGCAAGACAAGTGTAAGCATCAGGAATAGAAATGCCGTCTTCCGTTTCATGATTGTCTACTCCTTTCCGTCTGCTCCTGTCTTCTCCACTTTATTCCCGTGGTTTCCGGGGCGGGGTGCTGTTTCGGCGATTCACATTCTTCTGATCAACGAGCCGGGGACGTGTAATCATCATCCAGTGAGGAAGCCGAAAGATGGTATCCTTGGTGTCCGACGGTATTAGAGGGGCAAAAGGAGACATATAGGGAACGCCAAACGAACGAAGGCTGCACATATGCAGGATGAGGGCAATGCCGCCGACGATAATCCCGAATAGTCCAAATGAAGCGGCAAGCCCCATCAAGGGAAAGCGCAGCATACGAAAAGCGATGGACATATTATAGGCAGGCAGAACGAAGCTGGAAATCGCTGTAATGGATACGACAATAACCATCGCAGCAGATATGATGCCCGCCTCGACAGCCGCTTGTCCGATGACGAGCGTGCCTACGATGGAGACGGCTGCCCCGATATACTTTGGCATGCGGACGCCGGCTTCTCGTAATATTTCAAAAGTCAATTCCATCATGAGCGCTTCGATAAAGGCGGGAAAAGGAACGGCCTCCCGCTGTGCCGCCAGACCGATCAGCAGTGAGGTTGGCAGCATTTCCTGATGAAACGTAGTGATGGCAACATATAAGGACGGACCAAGCAGGGAAATAAAGACCCCGGTGTAACGAAGAAGCCGGATGAAGCTGCTGATATCGGCACGCTGATAATAATCCTCCGCCGCATGCAGGAAGGAAACAAACAGCGCGGGTACGACAAGCACAAACGGGGTTCCATCCACCAGGATCGCGATCTTGCCTTCCAGCAGCTCGGCGGCGATGACGTCCGGGCGTTCGGAATTGTATACTGTCGGAAAAGGGGTAAATGTTTCGTCCTGGATTAACTCCTCGATATACCCGCTTTCAAGAATGCTGTCTACATCAATGCGATTCAGCCGCTCATGCACTTCTTCGACCAATTTGTTGTTCACGATTCCCTTAATGTACATGACAGCGACATCGGTCTTGGTCACGCGGCCGATTTGTTTTGTTTCCAGCCACAGATTCGGATCTTTGATCTTACGCCGGATCAAGGCCGTATTCGTGCGTAGTGCTTCAGAAAATCCTTCCCGCGGCCCACGGACGACATTTTCTGAGGCAGGTTCGGTGACCCCGCGATCTTTCCATCCTCGTGCGCTGGCCACGATTCCCTGAGTCTCACCGTCAACCAAAATGATTGCATCTCCGGATAACAGAGCGGTATATAAGGTTTCAAAGTCAGTAACATTCCGGATATCTCCGATGGTCAGAGCGTAATCTTTCAAAATTTGCATGACATTAGAGGAGGTTTGAATCTTGTGCTCCACGTCCCCGGACAAGCCGCTATCCAGCATCATCGACTCCATGATGAAGTCGGAGACTACATTCGTATCCGCCAAGCCGTCAGTATAGAGAATAGCAATGTTTTGTTCACCATCCTTGCCGATACGAACTTCTCTTATGATGATGTCGGTGCTGTTACCGAGTGTTTGTCTGATCCGCTGAAGATTTGACCCGATATTTGCACTGAGCTGCGCCTCTGAATGTGCAGGCTTACTCTCGGTGTGCTGGACAGGTGGCTTTTTAAACTTGTTGTGGCTGCTTCTTTTCCGAAAACGCATGAATGTTCGCCCTCTCCTTGCGGATGCTTTTTAATCCAGTATGGACGCATTGGGCTTCTGATAAACTTACTATTCGAATTTCGATGGTATCGGCAGGAAAGATAGCAAACTGAGTTTTTGTAATTAATAATTTTATTAAACAATTCATATAAATATAAAATTAAATATTGAATTTTCCATATTGTTTGCATAATATAGAGGTACGGTTCACAGTCAGGTTTGAGCCGCCCTTCTTAGAGAGAAGGGTTTTCATTTTTAAACAAATTGAAAGCGCTTTAATACCTGCCGGGGGTGATGATGAGTATCTATTTCAAGAGGGAAATAAACGAATCAAAATACAATAGAAGCCTGACCGCTGATTAACCAGGTTTGTTCAAATCGAGAGGAGATTAGTTAATGAAACGATTATTTTTCCGCAAAGTAACGGCAGCTTCTCTGGCAGGTGCTTTGCTGTTACCTGCCTCTTTTGCAGGCGCGGAGCAAACGCTCAACCCGAATACAGATGGGATTCAGAATGCGGGACAGATTACACTTCAAGATCAGAGTCAGGAGAACGTTACAATTCAGAGCAAAAAGGTGGCGGCCTCTTTCAAGGAAACCTCCGTGCATGATCCTTCCATTCTGAAGGTGAAAGATACCTTTTATATTTTTGGCTCTCATTTGGCGGCTGCCAAGTCCAAGGATCTCATGAATTGGGATACGATTGCTACAGGAGTAGCAAATGGCAACGTATTGATTCCGAACGTCAAAGAGGAATTAAAAGAAGTGCTAGAATGGGCGCAGACTGATACGTTGTGGGCAGCCGATGTCATTCAACTGGCGGACGGCAAGTTTTATATGTACTATAATGCCTGCAAAGGTGACTCTCCGCGCTCTGCGATGGGTGTAGCGGTGGCTGACAAAATCGAAGGACCCTACAAGAACAAAGGGATTTTCCTGAAATCCGGCATGTGGGGACAACCGAGTGAGGACGGAACCGTCTATGATGCGACCAAGCATCCAAATGTCGTGGACCCGGATACTTTTTATGATAAGAACGGCAAGCTGTGGATGGTATACGGGTCCTATTCAGGAGGCATCTTTATTCTGAAAATGGATGAGAAAACAGGGAAGCCGCTGCCCGGACAAGGATATGGAAAAAAGCTGACAGGCGGTAACCATGCCCGTATGGAAGGGCCGTACATACAATATAGTCCGCAAACAGACTATTATTACTTGTTCCTGTCTTATGGCGGCTTGTCGGCAGATGGCGGATACAACCTACGTGTGGCTCGCTCCAAAACACCGGATGGTCCTTTTTACGATGCTGAGGGCAACGACATGATCAAGGTCAAGGCGAACCCTGACAAACCTCTTTTTGATGACGCTTCCATTGAGCCGTACGGTGTCAAGCTGATAGGGAATTACCTGATTCCAAGGGAAGTCGGTGATCCGGGTACAGGACTGGGTACAGGCTATGTTTCTCCCGGACATAACTCGGCTTATTACGATCCCAAGACCAAGAAGCATTTTCTGATCTTCCATTCCCGTTTTCCGGGACGGGGCGAGGAATTTGAGGTACGCGTGCATGAAATGTTCATGAACGCTGACGGTTGGCCCGTAGTTAATCCTTATCGTTATTCGGGAGATGAGGATTCTCTTAAAAAGTTGTCGGAAAAGGATGTCCTTGGTCATTACTCGTATGTAAATCACGGAAAAGAAATTTCGGCCAATATTAAGCAAGCTCTGACCGTCAATTTGGATAGCGGCGGCAAACTGTCCGGCGGAGCGAACGGTACATGGAAGCTTGGCACAGGTAACCAGTTGGAGATTACAGCGGATGGTACAAAGTACAAAGGCGTGTTCCTGCGGCACTTTGATCCAGATACGGGCACCAAGACGCTTGCTTTCACTGCGCTATCCTCCAAGGGTGTTGCGGTATGGGGTACGCTAAAGCCTGAACTGAAGGCCAGCAAGATTGTGGCTGCTGTGCAGAAGGATCTGAGTCTGGGCGATTTGAGCAACGTTTTTTATAATCTGACGCTGCCTACTCAAGCTACACAAGATACCACCATTTCGTGGGAGTCCTCACGTCCTGAGAACATTTCCGTGACAGGTGAAGTGTACCGTCCAGAAGCGGGCTCCCAGCCTGCAACGGTCACATTGACCGCGACCATTAAAAAAGACAAAGCAACGGCGAAGAAAAGCTTCCAGGCCATTGTTCCCGAACAGGCTCAAGGTCCGCAGCTCGCGCACTATTCATGGAGTGAGGATCAAGGGACAACGGTCGTGGACAGCACATACAACAACTATGATGGCAAGGCATTCGGGGGAGCCACATGGGACAAGGAAGGCAAATCCGGTGGAGCTCTTGCTTTAAACGGCAAGGATGGCTATGTGCAGCTGCCGGGTACGGTAACAGATGCGGAGGACTTTACTTTTTCTGCTTGGGTAAACTGGAAGGGCGGCGCAGCCTGGCAGCGAATTTTTGACTTCGGAAATGGGCAGAGCCGCCATATGTTCCTGACCCCATCCCAAGGAAGCGGTGTGCTACAGTTTACGATTTATGAAGGTACGGATCAAAGCTTGCTTTCCAAAGCACCGCTGCCCTTGAACCAGTGGACGCATGTAGCGGTTACACTGGAGGGGAATACAGGGAAGCTGTATGTAAACGGTGAAGAGGTAGCTGTTAATGACAGCGTTACCTTTAACCCGAGAGAACTCCTGACGAGCGAGGCTTATCTCGGTAAAAGCCGCTTTGCCGCCGATGCTAACTTTAATGGAAGTCTGGATGAGGTTCAATTGTATAACAAAGCGCTGACAACAGATGAAATTAAGGCATTGGCAGGTCTTTGATGCTGGTTAAAAGGTAACGCAACAGAGTGGATGCAGAAGACGGCTATTTTGAAAAAGTTCGTCTTCTGCATAATGTTTTGTATATTTATTTTTCATTTGCTGGTATAATAAAAAGCAGTTGCGGATATACTGTTTTAAGTAGGCGTTGATGATTGACTATCGCCTGATGAATACAGCTTGAACACATAAATAGAGGACAAGAGCAATCCGCATAATTTAAATTTCACCAGTGCTTGCGTTTTCAATACACTTATGGTAATATGAGTATATTGAAATTGTGACCTGAGATTCGCATATTGTAGAGGGCTATTGTTTTAGGTTGAAATAACCTTGTACAATATGTGAATTTTTATTTGTAAAAAATAAAGGTCATATAAATACATTTTGGAGGTAATTCCATGCAAACAGGTACAGTAAAATGGTTTAACGCAGAAAAAGGTTTTGGTTTCATCGAGGTTGAAGGTGGAAGCGACGTATTCGTTCACTTCTCCGCAATCCAAGGCGACGGCTTCAAATCTTTGGACGAAGGCCAACGCGTAGAATTCAACGTAGTTGAAGGAAACCGTGGACCACAAGCTGAGAACGTTGTAAAACTGTAATTTAAAATTACAGCCTACTTCAGATGCCCCGAACATAGCGTTTGGGGCATTTGTTTTTATCTGTTCACAAGGCCGTTTTTGAACTGATTACATCTTATCGCTTTATAAATCATGAAGAAAGAGGGATGTTTATGTACAATTCACGGAAAAAGCCAATGGATGAGATTCCTGAGGAAATTACAACTGTCTGGAATTGCGCCAGCGATACGTGCAATGGATGGATGCGGGATAACTTCGCTTTTTCTGTCGAGCCGACATGCCCCATTTGCGGTTCTGCCATGGTGAAGGGCGAGAAAAAGCTGGCCATTTTGAATAATACGAGCTTTAATCATACCAAACAATCCTAATGGGATATATGTTTGTAGTGAAGGATGCCCCATAGCCGCTTACGGCGCTGAGGCGTCTTTTTTGTTTTTTGGAGAACGCACCGCAAGGTGCTATTTTTTTTGCACATATGAATGTCCTAGTTCTCCGATTATGGCATGGGGGAAGGTTGAGATAGTATGCTCAGTAAGGTGGAATTAAATTCGGGGAGGCGCATCGTAGAATACAGCATGACCGCTGCGTTCCACCTCGATATAATATCCCAATGCGTTCACCCCTTTGGAGTCACAAAAATTCGTTCTTTCTCACATGTATGTAGTTAGGGCTTAGCTCATACGAAAAAGGGATAGCAGCAGTCACGATTTAAACATATTGATTGTTAAAAAATGTATGTCATCCAGCATAGCGATAAGATATAATGATGGGATGAAATAGCACCGGGAGAGTGGAACAATGGCACCATCAAAAACTTTAAAATGGATTACAGGCGGTTTAGAGCTATTTTTAGCTATTCCTGTTTTGGGCGGACTCATCGTCGTAAACTCCGTGTATACCGTGTTGTTCTTTATGATGATTCTCCATATTGTTACATTAGTGCTATCTGTGGTAAACAAGGAGGCCTATTATGGATCTATCTTGGGCATCGTGACCTCTGTTGTTGGATGGATTCCGTTCGTGGGTTGGTTGATGCATTTGCTTTCAGGTATATTTTTGATGGTTACAGCAGCTCAACAGCCGCGTTATCAAGATCGTAACTCCTATGATGATTATCGCTACTAAGTTATACACGGCATGAAATGATGAAAGATCCTGATAATACAGGGTCTTTTTTTTCACCCCTTAAATCTTCCCATTATTTAGGTGCCTGAGTTTTGTCTACAATTGGAGCCTTCTTAGGTGTAGTTGAAGCAGTATGGGCTGCGCCAGTGGAGTACAATGCTGTCTGAGCGCAAGCTGAACATTTGCTGAATAGGTTTTTGAACGGTATGACTAAAATCTCAACTAAAAATATACTTGTATTACGTGTATTAAGTGATACAATACACTATATGCACGATAGATGCAGCGGATTAGGGGGAAACACCCATGGAAGAGCAAAGGGTTGGCTCGCTTCGGTTTCTAATTGATTTTAGCCAGCCATTATATGAACAGATATTAAATCAGGTACGAAGCTCCATTGCCAAAGGGGAGATTGAAATGGGAAGCAAAATGCCGTCCGTTCGTGATCTGGCACAGGAATTGCGTATGAATCCGAATACAGTGATGCGGGCTTATCAGGAGCTGGAGCGGGACGGACTGACCGAGAAGCGGCGCGGCTTGGGAACCTATGTTACGTCGTCCAGTGAGCGGGTAGACAACTTTCGGGAACAACTGGCCCTGACGTATATAGATCAGTTCCTGGGACAGATGAGCAGTCTGGGGCTGTCATGGGAGGATGTACAGCGGTATATAGCAAGCAAACAGAACGGGAATGATGAGGAAGGAGGCGAAGGGGCATGACGGAATCTATTGTGGTTGCGAACCATATCACGAAGCAATATGGCAGTAAAAAGGCGCTGGATCAATTGGATGTCGTCATTCCTGCAGGCCGCATTGTAGGGGTGCTTGGGCCTAATGGCTGCGGTAAGTCCAGCTTTTTTCGGGCGATCACCGGATTGATTCAGCCGGACGGAGGCAGTCTTGAGGTGCTGGGGCAAAGACCCGGCTGGGAAACCAACCGTGGCATATCCTACCTGCCTGACCGGGCTCGCTGGTACCCCAATCATACGGTTCAGCAGACACTGGAGTGGGGACAGTCCTTTTTGCCTGGCTTTAATATGAAGGATGCGCATAAGCTGGCTGATCATATGGACGTGGAGCTGGAGTTGAAAATGGCCGGGTTGAGCCGCGGCAGGAGGCACGTGTGCTGCTGATTCTGTGTCTGGCGCGTGAGGTTCCGCTCATGATCCTGGATGAACCGTTTGCGGGTATTGATGTCCTTTCCAGAGAAGCAATCGTAGCTGGTATTATTGATTATTTGGAGGATCGGCAGCAATCCATACTCATGAGTACGCATGATATTCAGGAAGTGGAAGGCTTGTTTGACTACACGGTCATGATGGACCGCGGGCGGGTGATATGGTCCGGTGATTCGGATGATCTGCGTGGAGAGCATGGATCACTGAATCAGGTGTTCCGCAATTTGTACAAAAAGGAGTGGAAGGTGTGAATTCATCAGGGCTGTTCAAAGAATTGATACGCCATGAATTTCGAAATAAAGGTAGCTGGAGAAAGCAGAGCCGGAATCGACTGCCCAGATCATGGAGACTTGTTTATTTCTCGCTATTTCTAATTGCGGCGTTCGTTATTTCCTTGTATTTCGCGCTTCACAACCAACTCGAATTGACAAGGCTGTGGTATGTCACCCTGGGCTTGCCGTACATGATCATTTTTATGGGTGTGGGAAGTCTGAGAAGAGAATGGGAAAATGACACCTACGGATGGTGGCTGACCCTTCCTTATCCGCGCATGTGGCTGATTAGCGCCAAATGGGTTGCTACTATTTTACAAACTATTGTCGTGATATTGCTCCTGTTTGTGGTGGGTTCCCTGTACGCGCTGTTCATCTCATCGACCATACAGCCTTACACGTTTGCGGATGCAGCGTCCTTTGTCATTGCCGGATTTAACTGGTTTGTGGTGATTATCGCGTTCACCCCGTTTGTTATTGCGCTTGGT
Organism: Paenibacillus sp. 1-8; assembly: GCF_056316205.1. Lineage (NCBI taxonomy): Bacteria > Bacillati > Bacillota > Bacilli > Caryophanales > Paenibacillaceae > Paenibacillus > Paenibacillus sp. 1-8. The sequence goes on from NZ_CM149995.1 coordinate 370,816, forward strand.
CTGCTTACAGTTAGTACAAAATTCAGCACATGGAGACCGATCAGCCCGATTCTCTGGATTGTGTTGATGGGTGGAGGGAGCGTCTTTTATTGGTCAAGCGAGCAAGGGATTTATAAGCAGTTTGACCATGCCTATGCGGGGCAATGGCTTCCCTTTACATGGCACTTCCCGGTTGCTGTGTTGATCAGTTGGTTGGCTGCATATGCAATAATCCGGCTGAACGCTTATTTGCTGGAGAAGAAACTGTCGATTTAGCATCGTCTCAAAAGATATATAGGAAAGGAGTTTCACCATGACGACGATATTCATCTATGCATTGTTGGCTGTTTTGGTGGGGCTGATGATCTGGTTGAGAGCCAAAAGACGAGGGGGACCGGTAAAAGGAAACGGAGTCCGTCTTTTGCTCCCCTTATTTATCGCATTCCCACTCATGATGATGTCTGTGTACCAATTGATGCATATTCCCGGTCAAACGCATGTGCTTCCCGCCTTTTGGGAGCTATTGGCTGCCGGGCTGTTAGGTGCGGTGTTTGGTTACGTCATTCTGCTGCATACGGCATATGAGAGACGGGACGACGGCCATATCTATCCCAAACCGAACAAATATTTTAAATACATTATTATTGCCATTATCTTAATTCGCATTATTTTGACCCAATATCTCAGCAGCTTGGGTACGACCGAGATTAGTGTATTGGCGATTACGATGGCACTCGTCTATATCTCCATCTGGCGAATTGGGAGCTTCATTAAGTTTCGGAGAACGTTATCGGTCTAAAGGGTATATGTCGTGTAAAGAAGCGGGTTTTCTGTTCAAAAGCGTTCATTCGCTTGGTGATAGAACCCGCTTATTTGTGGCTTTATCATAAATTCATCTGTTAGCCCATAAACATACATTGTTATTAACCACGGTATCCTTTATTCTAAGGTTGTAGCTTGCTGTTTTACCGGCTGCAAATATAAAAGTTTGAAAGGAGGGGGCATTGAAGTTTCAAAAGAATCCATCGGGGTTTAAAGGATAGGGTAGGATGTTGTAAATTCTTCTTTTTCGTGGTAAGGTGTAACCTAAGTAGTTACATATAAGGAAATCGTTTTCTATATTATTTTACAAGATGAGAGGGGCTTACATTCATGAAAAAACATACGGTTACCGCTGCACTCGCTGGCTTGCTCGTGCTGTCTTCTGCTGTGCCTGCTTTAGCTGCCGAGGTAAAACCCGCTACAGGTATCCAGGTTTGGGTAGATGGCAAGAAAGAGGCTTACAAGATCGCTCCTATCGTGAGAAATAAGCAGGTCTTAATTCCTTTGAGACAACTGGCCTCCAGTTTGGGGATCCCGCTGGATTCCAAGCATATTACGTTCAATACGGCGCGTCAAAGCACGACCATTCGGTATGATCAGGCGACGGTTGTACTGGTGTCAGGCAGTCCGGAAGCGCAAATCAACGGGATTAAGGTACCGCTGTCCACCTCGACCATCTTGACGAAACAAGGGGTAACCTATGTTCCGGTTGATGTCGTCAAAGAAGCGTGGGGCAAGCAAGTGATTTGGGACCCGGCCAGCCAAACGGTGCAAATCGGGGTGAGCAATAAGGATAAGGTCGTTGAAATCCTGAAAAGCTTTGAAACCGGAGACACGAAAGCGGCCGAGACTTGGATCAGCAAGGATCAGTACATTCAGCACAATCTGAGCTTTGCCAGCGGGAGAGATGCCTTGCTGAAAGGAATAAGTCAATTAAAGGAAGCTAATACAAAGATTGAAATCCACCGTGTGCTTCAGGATGGGAATTTTGTAGCGGTTCATTATAAAACGACAATTGCAGGGAAATCAAGCATTGTTTTTGATATTTTCCGCTTCGATAGCAATGGTAAAATCGTTGAGCATTGGGACAACATTCAAGATTCGGCTCCAGCCAATCCAAGTGGACGTACGATGATTGACGGAGCAACTCAAATCACAGATCGCAATAAAACCGAGACGAACAAAGCGTTGATCCGCAAGTTTGTCGATGATATTCTGGTTGGCAAGAACCGCGCCGCACTGGAAAGCTATTATAATGGTGATCATTACATTCAGCATAATCCCTTTTTTGGCGACGGTGTTTCCGTTCTGAAGCAACTATTCCCCGCAGCAAATGGAAACCAGGGGAATTCCTCTGGATACGATAAGGTGCATATGGTCATTGGAGAAGGAAACTTCGTACTGGCTGTGAGCGAGACCAAATCGCCTGAGGGGAACACGACTGCTGTCTATGATATGTGGCGTGTAGAGGACGGCAAAGTGGCAGAGCATTGGGATGTAGTTCAGGACATTCCGGCTAAAGCAGAGTGGAAAAATACGAACGGAAAATTTTAAAAACGACATTCACGGCATGACTGATACTTAAGGTGATTCCCTAACTACCCTATCCCTGCTAAAATGATGGAAACATGATGAGTGGGGATGGGATGATGGGAAGTTTTAAACAGAGGGTAGGCTGCCTGCATGCGCATCACTCGAATATTGCCTATGTGGAACGGGCTTTTGCTCCTTATGAGGTAGAACTGGAGCATTTTGTGGACCCTGCACTCATGTACAGAGTTTCATCTGATCCAGACTTTTCGGCAGCGGATGCCAGTCGGAAGGTAGAAGAGCAGCTAGAATGGATGGGCCAAAGCGGCGTAGATGTAATTTTGATTACGTGCACGAATTATATAGTCTTGGCGGAAAAGGTTCAATTGACAATACCTACACCCGTGATAACGCTGGATGAGCCCTTTTTCCATGAGATATGCGATGATCTGTTGCCACGGACCTTGGTATTTACGAATCCGGCTACTGTAGAGGGAACGATGAAGCGTCTTTATCATATAGCGGCCCTGTTAGGCAAGCCAGATATCTCTTCGTTGATAGAGGTCAAGGTGGTGGAGCACGCTTTTGAACTGATTATGCAAGGTCGCAAAGACGAATATATGGAAGTGCTGGTTCGTGCATTGCATGAACTGAGAGAGGCTGATCCAGACAGAACCCTGGCTGTGGCGCAGTTATCTATGGTTGATGCTGCATTGCAGGTGGAACTGGAGACGGGTCAGGCGATTGGCAATCCCTTACGGTCGTTGATGAATTTGCTTGAGGATTGGTTAGGTTGAAAAATAAGCATGACTAAAAGAACTTCCAACCCGTGTTCCGGGGCAGTGGAAGTTCTTTTTTTGCAGGATAGCGTGTAATTGGAGGCTTCTGCTGTGTTCATCAGGCATTCTGTTGATCTGGATTGCTGAATGCTGCGCCTGCGGATTCCCTTTGGACGAGTGTAACGTACAGCCGTTCATGCTCCACGTCGTCTTCCCCGGCAATGATTTTGAGAACCTGCTCGGCAGCTACAGCGCCCCATTTGCGCTTGGAATAGTCAATGGTCGTCAGACGGGGCTGAATATATTGTGCCAGCTCGATATTATCAAAGCCGACGATATGAATGTCCTTGCCGATGGTAAGCTCCGACTGAGCCATTCGATTGTAAAAGCCTACTGCCATCTCATCATTGAGACAGAATACCGCGACGGGTCCCGAATCCGGGCTGGCATGTTGCTGCAAAATGATCTCGGCCGCCTGTTCGCCGCCCGATTTCTCAAAATCGCCGCCAATTTCGATCATTTCGGCGGTGCCGCTGCGCTCGATCGTCTGTTTGACCGCCTGCATACGCTGCCATGAATCATAAGAGCCGTCTGGTCCAGTGACAACATACAGCTTGCGGTGTCCCATTTCCAGCAGATGCTCCACCGCGAGAGCGGCACCTGCTTTGTTATCCAGCAGCACCTGGTTAATGTTGGGATGATTTAACTCGCGGTCAAGTACGACAATTTTATGCCCACGCTCGGCGTAGTTCAGCAGTTCCTGACTATCGAACGTCTGATCCAGTATGATGGCTCCATCGATCATGCGCTCCGGCAGCATTCGGTGGGATTGCTTGCCGCTGCATACGATGAGGTCATAGTCTTTTCGGTTCAAAATCTCCTTGATGCCATACAGCAAATCTCCATAAACGTCTCCGCGGAAATCGGTTAGGAAGACGCCGATAATTTTGGTTTCCCTTTTTTTGAGATTACGTGCGGCGGCATTCGGCACATAGTTAAGCTCTTTGGCAATGGCTAAAATACGTGCGCAGGTCTCTTCTGTTACCTTATCACTGCCGTTCAAAGCGTATGAAACGGTAGATATGGAAACGCCCGCCTGTTTGGCGATATCTTTAATGCTGACCACATCGTTTCCTCCTTCTTGACGGGCAAGCAGCAAAGGGCGATCCCGCAAGATCGCCATCGCTTTGTTGCCTCTATGCCTGATTTATAAAATAATCTCCAGACGGTGTACACCGTCATGTTCTGCTAGCGCCTGCTCGAAGGTCTTGCGCTTGATGCGCAGGGCACCCGAACGGTAGCGATTGTCGTCGGCTGGCTCGCTCTCCAGCGGTGTTCCGTTCAATACCGCGCGGCCTTGCTCACCGCTGTTATGCTCTTGCAGCAGGCGGTAAACGAAGGTAACGGGTTTCCCGGCAAAAGAAAATTCAAATTCCAGTCCGTCAAGATCATCCGGAAGTACAGGGTCCAGGATCAGGTCTTCGCCCGACTGACGGATACCAAGGACATTCGAAATGAGCTGATTCATATAAATCCCTGGACCGCTGGAATAGATTCTCCAGCCGCCTTTGACAGGAACGGCTCCTTCACGCAGTTCACCAAACCGCTCTTGTGCTTCGTAGCGGGTATTAAATTTGCCGTCCGAGCTGCTGAAATACGCGTTGCTCTGGCGCCATTCGGCGTTTGGTACGGACGCTCGAATGCCGACCGGGTTGATGAGCTTCAGGCTGTGCCAGGCGTCATCTTTGCGACCGAGCTTGGCCATTGCTTCCGCGAAGCGGATATGGGCATGCACATATTGCAGCCCGACCTCGCGTCCGAAGTTGGCCGCTTGCTCTGCGCGCTTGAAGTGCGAACTCACACCGCCATCGTACTGTGCAGGGCGGTTCATCAGACGCACGCCATCCGGGCACAGGAACTGCTCACGGATGAGCTGCTCATGAGCCAATGCTTGCTCCGGCGTGAGCAGTTGGCTGATCATGCTGCGTGTCATCGGCAGCAAGCGGTAGTGAATCCCCGTCTCCGTATCGGACGGATGGAGCATCAGCTTGGGCTGACCGGGCTCTTCCATATACACGAAGCCCGGGATAATACCGCTCTCCAGCATGTAGCGGTTAAAGTCCTTGCGGATGCCTTCGGCCATCTGGTGCAGCTCCTGTGCGATCCCGGCGGCTCCGCTTACGACGCCTGCCGGGGCCTGTTCCAGCGCAGCAGCAAAGTTGCTAACCACCTGATAGGTGAGTGCAACGGTCCAACTGCTCGCCATGTACTGCTTCAGTTGGGTGTTGGCTGGCTGGAGCGTGTCATCCCAATCGCCGTCGCCGTAGGCCGACAAATGTGTATCATGAAGGAAATTCGCTCGAATATATTTGATTTCCTTCATCGCGTGTTCCATGAGGGTCGCGGTCTGTTTTGTATAATCAAAACTATGCCGGTTGGTGTAGGGTACATTTTCTTCCAGAATACTGTAATCCCGGGTAGCGGTCAAATAATCTCCCAGCACCTTGAGCGGCCAGACGATAATATCACCGTGGCTCTCTTCTTGTTGAACGCGAGTATAGTTGTCGAACATAAACCATTGCGGCCAGTTTCCGCTATCCTCGTACTGATGACTGAACACGGTCAGCAGAATGGAACGGACTTCGTCAAACTTTTGTACGGCCGAAAAATATTCCACCGGGCCCTGACATACATCGCGTGTTCCCCAAGCTGCACCACCGTATTGCTCCAGACCATGAGGCACGGAATAGTGAACAAGCATATTGTGGGTATACCACCAGGCCACCGCATTCACACGGAACAGCTCGCTCGTTTCATGTCCGCTACGCGTCAGATGGAAGCCGTTCATCAGCTCGGCAAAATATTGCCGATAGCGCTCACGCTCAGCCTCGAAAGAGGCATCGCGTTCCACGTGTGCTTGGCCCTTTCCGGCCGAATGCCCATGCAGCCAGCCTTGCACGGTGCAGGTCCATTCGCTGCTGTGGCCCAGCTCCAGTACGACCAGAGATGCATCGGGGAAGGCTGTACCCTGTAGCAGTGTGTGAGCGTCGCTCACTTGCTGTAACGGAGCGCCTTGTACCTGCATTTGGTACAACAGGTCCGGATAGGCTTCGGCGCTCAGGGAGGATGGATCTGCGCGGAAGAGCAGGGCCTCGCCATCCCGTTCCATATGGAACGGAAGCTCATATTCGTTCACATGCATGGACATTTGCTGAGTCACGAGGAACGGATAGGCTTTGCCGCTTGCCGAGCGTACGTGAAGCCGTACTTCTGGCGTATCGGCGTTGGTATGGTTTGTAATGATGAGCGTATCGTCAGCGGTTTTGTAATACCAGCGCACATAGTTAAAGCCAATCTCGAACAGGGAAGGCATCGTGAGCAAACGGTATTTCCCACCGATTCCGACATAGATACGCTGACCGGATGTTTTTGGAATATTGAGCGCATTACGCGCGTTTGTGATCATTTTATTGAAATTTGTGTTGCCGATCACAAGCTGGGAGTTGAACACCCCGTACATATAGGAGGTGGTTGTAATGGTTTCTTCCTTACCTCCCGCGTAATGCCCGCCCATTAAAATATGCCCGTGGGGACGCTCTACACGAAGCTCTTTGGATTTGAGTACGACATGTTCATAGCTGTCCGTGAAAAAGGAGAGCAACGTGTTGCCGTCATGCTCTTCTTCCTGTCGTTTCGGGAAGAGCTGATCCAACTCGGCTGCGGTCATATCCAGCGTGCGTAGTGGCTCCCCGATGTTCCGGGCTGGGGCCACACGCCCAGTTTGGAGATTCCTTGTGGCGTGTGCCGGGATAGCGGTCTCGGAAGCAGTCTCCATAATAGTTGCTACTTCTTCGCGTGCTTTCGTCACCAGTTCCTGGTACTCCAGCTTTGTAACGGCAGTCGGATGATTGGGCTGGAACAGGCCGTAAAAGGTAAAGCGTGCTTCCCCGGCGAGCTTTACCCGCTCGGATTGCAGCGCCGTATAGGCGAATTCGTACTGGTACACTTCATTGGCGAGCGAATCACGGCGCAGTGCTTCCGGTTCGTTCGTTTCTTTGTACGAAAGCCCAAAGAACTGAAATCCGTCCGTCGAATAACCGACGGTGCGAGTCAACGAGCCTTGCTGGATGTAAGGGAACGCCTGACTTTGCGGCTGGTTTTGACGGGAGCAAACCGTATAGCCTCTTTGTTCGTCCTGGTAGACGGTATGGTCGATATATTGAGACAGATAAGCTTCATTACTGCGTACAGCCGCTGTATCCGCAATGCCGATATCCTGACCGTACACGATATCAGCTTCCACGTCATCGCCCTGTAGAGTTACATCCCAGAACCATACCCCGAGACGGCTTAGCGTGAATGTCACCTGATAGCCGACACCTGACGTAATGCCTTCCCAAATAATCTGTTGATCCGTTTGTCGTACTACTCCGGGTGAACGGACTCCAAGCAGGGGAGTGATGCTGACGCCGGACGGACGGTACAGTCGTAAGTACAGGTTGTTCAGGGAACCGTCGACGGAATTGGTCAGCAGTTGATTGATCATGGTTGAGCCGTGGGCGATTTTGTATACATCACCGCTGCTCAAGAAGGTGAAGGACAGGTCTCCAACCCGTAGCAAAATATTTTGATCCAGACTTGTATTCATCAAAGGTTACGCCTCACTTTCCTGTTTCTTTCACTAAACGAAAACGTCCTTCGGTAGTATCTCGGCTGTTAGGTCCTGTAAAGACGGCGAATTCACCGCTGTCACTATCAAAGCTCAGGTCTGCATGGTGATAGCGCAACTGAGGCTCGGTCAATGCAAATTCCACTTCCCGGCTTTCGCCCGGGGCAAGAAGAACCTTGCGGAAATCTTTCAGCTCTTTCATCGGGCGAACCGTATCTCCGCTGATATCACGGACATAGAACTGAACCGTTTCCTCGACAGGACGTGTTCCTGTGTTCGTTACCCGTACCTTCACGGTCAGTGCTTGACCGGGAGTGAGGGTGTCGCTGGAAAGCTGTACGCTATCATAGGCTACTTTTGTATAGCTCAAGCCATAGCCAAACGGGAATAAAGGTTCGTTCGGTACGTCAAGGTACTGGGACACGTAGCGTTCCTTTGTATTCGGGTCCAACTGTGGACGTCCTGTATTAAAGTGATTGTAGTACACAGGCACCTGCCCCACCGATTGCGGGAAGGACATCGTCAGACGACCCGTTGGTTCGGCATCGCCGTACAGAAGATCGGCAATAGCCGCGCCGCCTTCACCGCCGGGGAACCAGGCTTCCAGTACGGCGTCTGCTTCTTCAATGACACCATGCAGATCCAGTGGACGACCATTGAACAGCACGGCTACCATAGGCTTGTTCAGTGTCTTCAGGCGTTTCACCAGCTCCAGTTGGGCTTGTGGCAGGCGAATATCCGAGCGGCTACCCGCTTCGCCACTCATATCCGAACGCTCGCCGAGCGCCAGTACGATGACCTCTGCCTGGCTGGCAGCTTGCAGCGCTTCTGCATATTGTTCTTCGGATATTTCATCTATAGAGCATCCAGTCGCTACTGAGAGCAGCGAGGAGGATATTTTCGATTTGAATCCGTCAATGACTTGAATAGCCTCTTCTTGCGAACCGCTCCACGACCAGGAGCCAAGAATATCACCGATCTCTGCAAAAGGCCCGATCAGCGCGATATGCTGACTGCGATTCAATGGAAGAACGGAATCGTTTTTGAGCAGCACGCATGATTTGATCGCCAATTCCTTGGCAACCGCCCGGTGAGCTTCGCAGAACACGATTTCACGTTCCCGCTCAGGGTCTGCACCGCGCAGCGGATTGTCGAACAAGCCCAGCTTTTGCTTAAGCTTCAATATGCGCATGACCGCTTCATCGACGAGCGCTTCATCCAGCTGCCCGCTGCGAACCAGCTCAGGCAGATGCCCGTTATAGCAGGAGGTCATCATTTCAATGTCTACGCCTGCCAGCAGTGCCTTCTGTGCTGCCTCGCGCTCATCCTCGGCAATGCCGTGGGGAATAAGCTCCTTGATAGCGGCCCAATCCGAGATGAGCACACCGTCAAAGCCCCACTCGTCGCGAAGCAAATCGCGCATCAGGCGCTTGTTGCCCGTCGCAGCTACACCCTCTACGGTGTTGAAGGAGGTCATTACCATTTCGCAGCCTTCATCTAGCGCAGCTTTGTAGGAGGGGAGATAATACTCGCGCAACTGCCATGCAGACAGATCGACGGTATTGTAATCCCTTCCGCCTTCGCCTGCGCCATATGCGGCAAAATGCTTCACGCACGCCGCCACCCGGTCCGTATCGTTCGTCAGGTCTTTGCCTTGAAAGCCGCGTACGAAAGCACGGGCAAATACACTGTTGAGGTAAGGGTCTTCCCCTGTAGATTCCATTACACGGCCCCAGCGCGGGTCACGCACCAGGTCCACCATCGGGGCAAAGGTGACATGAACACCGGACACAGAAGCTTCTTTGGCAGCAATGGTAGCGCTCTCTTCTGCGAGCTGCACATTCCATGAACAGCCAATAGCCAGCGGTATGGGAAAAATGGTTTTGAAGCCGTGTACAATGTCTGCCATAATGAGAAGCGGAATGCCCAGACGGTTTTTGCTCAGATGTGCTTGTTGAACACGGATAGCTTCCTCGGCTCCTGCGATGCCTAGCACCGATCCGACGTTACGGACCGTTTCTTCTGTGATCCCTAGAGATGCCATCGGTCCGGTAATTTGGCCGTCCGTTTCTGCATCTTCAAAAAAGGCTCCCACGAGTTGGAGCAGTTGATCGACTTTTTCTTCAAGTGTCATATTTTGCAGGTAGGAATTCAGTTGTTGTTCCATTATAATCCTCCGTAGGCTGCTTTGATAGCAGCTTTCTTTTTCAGATCCATGAGATTTTTTGTTGAGACTGATTCAAAGAAGCGACGAACAGGCTAATACTTTACATAGAAGCTTAATATCCTGTTGTATTATTAATCGAAACGTTTCTATTGTTGAACTCAGTTGGATTATATACGCTTTCAAATAGAGAGTCAAATCGAAATGGGGGGTTATTTTACCTGAAAAACAACGATTTATAGATGAAATGAAAGAAAATGAGGCATGATTCTGGACGAATAAAAAATAATATCCCTATTGAATACGGTTTCAATTTGTTTTATAATGACTATCGAAACGTTTCTATTGATGAGTATGGTCCTTATTCTTCCACATATTTTCTATAACGGCAGGCTTTAATTGGCTTTAAACACTGTATGCTTTAATGTGTGTAATTGGATCCGCTATCATATTTGCATGATCGGTAAGCCGGTCATCTCGGGAGGAATTTCTATGATGAAAAGAACGTTAGGGATCATTTTGGCAAGCACCTTATTACTGGGGGGCGCGTTGGCAGGCTGTTCATCCAAGGACGAATCATCCGGTAAGGATGCGAATGGCAAAACGACGATTACACTATGGGGCATGGGGGCGGAAGGAAAGCTGCTGCCTGAGATTGTAAAGGACTTTGAGAAGGAAAATCCCGATATTCATGTCGATGTGCAGGCGCTGCCTTGGGATAACGCTCACGATAAGCTGTTAACAGCAGTTGCCTCCAAATCTGGCCCGGATGTAGTTCAGTTGGGCACGTCATGGGTACCGGAGCTTGCAGCTGCGGGTGCGTTGATGGATATTACTCCTTATGTCAGCAAGCATTCTGAGCTGGCACCGGATAATTTCTTCAAGGGTGCTGTGGATACGGCGAAATTTGAGGGGAAACCTGTAGGTGTTCCTTGGTATACTGAAACGAAAATTTTGTTCTACCGTTCAGATCTATTGAAGCAGGTCGGATATAATGAAGCACCTAAAACGTGGGAGGAGCTTTCCGACGCTGCTCAAAAGCTGGCAGCTCGTGGCAAAGGGAAATACGGAATTGCCATTAATACCAAAGAACAGTCTCTGGGCTTTATGTTTGCTCTTCAGAACGGCTCCAAGCTGGTCGATGAGCAGGGCAATCCACTGTTCAACCAGCCACCGTTTGTAGAAGCTGTGAAGTATTTGAACACCTTTTTCCAAAATGGCTCCAATGCCCTCGATCTTGGGATAGATTCCGTTCAGGGATTGCAAGGTGATGGTATCGTTCCTATGTTTATCAGCGGTCCTTATATGATTAGAGAAATCAAGAGCAAAGCACCTGAGCTGGATGGAAAATGGAATATAGCTGAGGTTCCTGGCAAAGTAAACAACCTGTCTGTTTTGGGAGGGTCGAACCTTTCGATTATGCAGTTTAGCAAGCACCCAGAGGAATCGGCCAAATTCCTGGCTTTCATGAGTAAACCGGAAACGCAGCTGAAATGGACGGAATTATCCAGTACCTTGCCTGCTGCTACCAAGCCATGGGACGATGCCAAGCTGAAGAGTGATCCAATGCTTCAAACGATTCGCAAACAGCTCGAGCACTCTGCATCATTACCGCAACTGGCAGCATGGGAAGAGGTTTCTCAGCAATTCATCAAGAGCTTCGAGCGCATTTACCGTGGTCAAGCCGACGTACAAAAGGAATTGGACAGCTTTAACCAACAGGCTGCAAGTATTATGAAGAAATAATGATCCATATCCGTCTTTGTCAAAGGGAGTGAAGGCATGAAAGGGAGCTCGCAGAAGCTTGCGCCATACTTGTTTATCGGTCCCTCCATCATCCTGCTGACGCTGTTTTCGCTGCTGCCGATTATACTGGCACTCGTAATCAGCTTCACGGATATGGATCTGTCGGGACTGGTTAATTATCATAGCATTCAGTTTATAGGGCTGGAAAATTACAAGAACGTGCTGGTAGACCCGTCCTTTCTAAAATCCATTGGGAATACCCTGTTCTTCGTCATCATCGGTGTTCCGCTGGTGCTGCTCTTTTCACTTAGTATCGCGATTCTCATTAATATGGGAAAATCACGTGCTTTCAAAGTATTTCGCGTCGTGTTCTATCTGCCGTCTGTAACGAACGTGGTCGCAGTTGCAGTCGTTTGGAGCTATCTGTACAATCCGACGCTCGGGTTATTCAACTATGTACTCGGTTTGATGAATCTGGGTCCCGTTCCATGGCTGACCGATCCTACGATTGCGAAAATATCGTTGATTGTGCTGGCGGTATGGCGGGGCATAGGCTTGAACATGATCATTTTTATTGCTGCCATTAAAGGGATTCCAGGCTCTTACTATGAAGCGGCTCAGCTTGACGGGGCCAACACATGGCAACAAATTCGTTATATTACACTTCCGCAGCTCCGGTACGCTATTTTCTTCGTATCCATCACGACGATGATTGGCTGGCTGCAATTTTTCGAGGAACCGTTCGTGATGACCAAAGGGCAGCCGCTCGACGGCACGTTGTCGGCATCCCTGTTCATTTATAATAACGGCTTCCAATTTAGTAAATTCGGTTATGCCGCAGCGGGATCATTCATTCTGTTCTTCGCGATCATCGCGGTGACGCTGATTCAGTTCCGTTTGCAGAATAAAGCGGAGTCCTGATAGAGAGAGGTGATGAACGTGAAAACAGCTGTTCAGCAAGTCCGCGCCAATTCGCGCAACGGTGAAAAAACATTTCAGTGGTTCGTGGCGATTCTCCTAACCGTAGGAGGTCTGTTGATGGTGCTGCCTTTTGCGTGGATGATTTTATCCTCCTTTAAGACCGAGGTAGAGGTCATGCAAATTCCTCCAACCCTCTGGCCGCAGCATTTCACACTGGACAATTTTAAAGCACTGTTCGATAGCATGGCTTTTGGTACGTACTTGGCTAATACCCTGGTCATCGTTTTGACTTCCTTTTTCGGTTTGTTCCTGAATGCGATGGCAGGCTATGGATTTGCCAAGTTCAAGTTTAAGGGCAAAGGGTTCCTGTTCTATCTGGTGCTGGCCACGATGATGATTCCAGGACAGGTAACGATGATTCCCGTGTATCTAATTTTGAATCAAATGGGATTGACTAATACCATGATGGGGATTGTACTTCCTGGCTTGGTTGGAGCCTTCGCCATTTTCCTGTTTCGGCAGTTCATGTCCGATATTCCGGAAGAGCTGCTGGAGGCGACACGTCTTGATGGAGCAGGAGAGTTTCGTACTTTCCTGCAAATCGTATTGCCGATCTCAACACCGGTTTTGGCAGTACAGGCCATTCTGACCTTTATCGGCGGTTGGAACAGCTTCCTGTGGCCGCTCATTATTGCAAACGATGAGAAGCTGTATACGTTATCCGTCGGACTGTCGCTACTCAAGGGCCAGAATGCGAGCCAATTCGCGCTTCAAATGGCAGGCTCGACCTTCATGGTCGTACCGATCATGATCATATTCATTGTTTTCCAAAAGTATATTATCGAAAATTATACGATTTCGGGTATTAAGTAGTGATGTAGCGGGTTATAGGCTACACATAGCAACGGCGGAGTTTCTTGGTTTAATACCGAGGAACTCCGCCGTTTTAACTCATGAATTTATGCTAGGGGTTATTCAATCGAAAGAAACATGATTAGGATAGTCAAAGAAGAAACATTTTAGTAGAGCCCAGAAGTTTGGTAATATAAATGAAGTTAAATGATAAAAGAAAATAATGGTAGAAAAGGGAGTGATAATATGATTTCTTTAGTTAGCTTCTATAAAGGTTTTTAATTCAAGCTGTTTTTTCAAAACTTCATTTCTAATATTATCAATATTCATTAATGATTTCTTACGATCTTCTATGTTTTCTATATTCAAATTGTTCAAGTATATTATTGTGTCTTTAATGTGACGTTGGTGCAATTCTAGTTCTTTCTTTTTGGATCGGGTGTTATTCCCTTCTACTTCGGAGAGGACTCCTGATAGTTTCATTTTAGGATCTAGTAAGAAGGTTTTCAGTTGTTCATTACTAGATGTTCGAATGAATGATTCGTTTTTCAAATCCGAGACTTTAACTAATTTATTTTCGATTTTTTTTAGCATGGTTGTTCTAATTAAATCTTTTGAAAAGGACTCCACAATCTCAGATTTATAATGTTCTAACTTTTCCAACCATCCGATCAAATGATACAATGCAGTTAAACTAAAAGTTCCGTCGACGAAACTCTCTTGTATTTCATCGTGGGGGTAATATTGAAATACCTTTACTCTTTCCGCAACCCATCTGCTTCTTCTTCTCATTTTTTGGGATAATTCTTTAAATGAGCAATTTTTCCAAACTATCCACATTTCATATGCGTATTTAGCCCACTCATAGGTACTCCAATCATCTTTACCGCCTTGGACACTACCTAAACGTTTCAATTCCTCATCTACAGATGCAGGCGCTCTTACCAAAATAACAGGCAATTCTTTTATGTGAAGTTTTTTTGCAGAGAACCATCTTCGGTGTCCAGAAAGAATTATATATTTGGAATCTTTCTCGTAACATGTAATTCCCGTTTCCCAACCTTTATTTTTAATGATTTGTTGCATTTCTTCTGACTTTACAGAGAGGTCTCTCCTAGGGTTTCTAGGGTTTGGTACAACATCGTTAATTTTAGCCCAAATCATTTTTATGTTATCCATAATATTTACCTCACTAACTTATAATTGTTATCTAAATACATCTTCTTTTCTTCAATACGAATCATCAATTTTTCCAGTTCGTGTAATAGTTCTACAGCATCAACTTTTACTTCAACTTGGATAGCTTGTATATCAGAAATAATCTGAGTGGGATTGCAGTTCTCTGCATTTATATAAGCTAGTTCAATCTGGCAATCATAAAGTTTTTTATTTGCATCTGTCAGGAACTCAGTAATGGCTTGTGAGGAAGCGTGTACAACAAACGTTCTATCATGTGTTAATTGGCTGTTAAAGCAACGGTTCTCGTATTTTTTTAACATCAATCGTCTAATGTAATGTTCCCCCAAAGAATCCACAATATCAGGATGGTATTTCTTTAATCGTTTAATCCACGTAAGTATATAGTCCAGCATTGTTAAGGAATACATACGATTTGTAAGCTTTTCTTCAATCTCGCCCTGGGGATAATATTGATATACACGAATTTGCGATTTTGCTAATCCTTCAGTAATCCTAAGTTCTTTACAGAGAATATTAATAGGCTTCTTCCCCGATGAAATCCATCTATCATAGGTGTATTTAACTAATTCATATTGACTCCATTCAACTTGCCCTCCTTGCACTGATCCTATACGATCTAGTTCTTCTGAGTCGCTTTTTGGAGCTTCCACGATATATAAAGGAATCATTGTTTCCCCTATCTGTTTTGCAGCATACCATCTACGGTGACCTGATAAAATAATATAGTTGTGACCAGATTGGTAACAAGTGATGGGTTCTTCCCAGCCATTAGTTTTTATAATTTCTTGCATTTGTTTTGTATTAATAGCGGGGTCCTTTCTGGGATTTTTGGGGTTAGGTAATACACGATCTATATGAACCAACTCAAGCTTCGCTCTTGTTGAATTTTCAAATTCATTAGGTTCTAAATCCAATCTATCCAATTCCATTAACCATCCCTCATTTCCATGCCCTTTAGTTGTACAATCGCGTCCGCAACTACTCAATATCTTCTTTAGTATTTCTTTTAAACTACGTTTTGACATTTTGTAATGCCTTAAAACATCAATGACACTGTATCCATCTATTAACATTAGTGCGATACTTTGTTCTAAAGAAGACAAAGAATTCATCACTTCAATTTGGAATATAGTATCAGGATCTTCGTTTATTTGTATGGAGTCAATCAGTTCTGAGTTATCTGAAGGTTCTGGGGAAGGTAGTGGTTGATATAGGGATTTAATATTACGAAGATTAATGAAATCAATTGCATGTTTTGCCATACCAATTGTGCATTCTAAAAAATCAGCTATATATTCAGGAGAGTGAGTGATCAAATTATTCCTATATATTTTAAGCGTTATAGAGTTTAAACTTTTACTTGGACGTATCTGATTAGTATAATGTATTGTGAAATCCTTCATTTTTCCATATACAAATTTGCTGGCATATGGCCAAAAGCCATACGTATTTATACTAGCATCGTACCTCTTACGAGCTTCTAGTAGTCCAAGGTATCCTTGTTGGACTAAATCATTTTTTAGTTCTTTTCGATTCCTGCTTTGTTTAATGAATGTATGGGCGATTTTTTCTATATGTTTGGAGTAAGCTATTATAACTTCATCAGAGATTTCTAATTTATTACAATAGCGCTTCAAATAAAGATCCCTTCCTTCATGTTTATTCAAAATTTTCTTGTCCTCAGTTTTGATTCGCTATTCATAACCTTTTTCCTGCTTCTTTTTTTCATTCGACAAAGGTTCCTAAATTACTTAATGCATAACTTCACAGATACTAATTCTCTAATATGTTAATAATAATGCCAATATTTAATGAAAGGTGAACAAAAAGAGCACCGTTTTAATGGTGCTCTTCGTAGAGTACATTTTAAGTGTATGGAAAAAAAATTTATACTTGAATCGTTTTAATTTCTTGTTCAGTTAATCCGGTAGCCTTTGCAATGGTAGCTATGTCCAGACCCATGGAAAGCATGTTTTTGGCTACGGCCTGTTTGCCCTCTTCTTTACCTTTCTCCAAACCTTTCTCCAAACCTTTCGCCATACCGACAGACTCTGCTCTATCGAGCATGGAAGCTTCATCGTGCAGGTATTTCTGCCGAGCTTCATACAGACGTCTTGCTTCTGAATCCTGACTTAAGAATTGCAGTGTGTCCATGGCTTTTTCCAGTCCTGGCTCGTTCATTTTTAAAACCTCCCATTTGGATGGATCTGCGCCTTTGAGAAACAACAGCCAGTTGACAAGCCCTCCTTCTTCGAAGGATGCGGTTTGCTCATCCAGCTTCAGCAGTTCCAAAAAGTGTACTTCAATATCATCAATAAGTGATATCCCTGTGCGGTCCTCACGTAAATGGAATACATTGTGATATTCATCGTTAGATAAGAAAGAATAGTTCAAGATGTTAATGGTCACACATTTCTTTAATTCCTGATATTTTTCGCCCTCATGAAGTTGCCCTGCATACCGTTTACTCCAATAGAATAACGTTCGCTTCTCAATATCATATTTGTTGAAAAGCTGCATTTCGATATCAATTAGTTTGCCCTCTGCGGTCTTGGCATAGACATCAAAAATAGACTGCTTGTCGAGCGGATCGTCCTTATCCGTATAGGGATTCATTAAAATAATTTCGGTTAATTGAGCTTCTCCAGCTTCCATGAATATACGATTGAGAAATGCCAGCAAAACGTCTTTATTATTCTCACTACCGAAAATCCTTTTAAACACAAAGTCTACTCGCGGATCAAGCAACTCCATGATGACCAGCTCCCGTTTAGTATTAATTATATCATCTTTTTTAAGATATCAGAATGTCTGAACTTCTTTTCCGAATGATACTGTTTTTGGGCTTCACAACATAATCTTAGGGTAAAAACCAACCTAGGATGTGTATAAATGAACGATATCTCATTTTTTTCACCCCGCCCCTTTGAAAAACCTAATTTTCTGATACTCCTTGTGGATGAGGAACGGTATCCTGCGGTTTATGAAAACCCGGAAATCAAAGAATGGAGCAGACAAAATCTGGTTACGCAAGGACTCTTGAGGTCTCACGGGCTGGAGTTTCACAGGCATTATATTGGAAGTGCTGCATGTAGCCCCGGCAGGACAACCTTGTTTACCGGCCATTACCCGTCACTCCATGGTGTCACTCAGACAGATGGGGTGGCCAAGGGAGCATTCGACTCCGATATGTTCTGGCTGGATAGAAACACAGTGCCTACGATGGGAGATTATTTTCGCGCAGCCGGATACCAAACTTATTATAAAGGAAAATGGCATATATCCGATGAGGATATTATCATCCCAGGCACGCACAAAGCCCTCCCTAGCTATCATCCTCTGACGGGTGTACCCGACAGAAGACGGGAAGACATATATGATCGAGCTGACCGCTTGGACAACTTCGGCTTTTCCGGGTGGATCGGTCCGGAGCCTCATGGGAAAAATCCGCGAAATTCCGCTTCCTCTGCCGCTTTTGGTTTAAGTGGGAGAGACGAGGTATATGCTGCGGAAACCGTTGATCTGATCGAAGCGCTTGACCGCCGGAAGGAACATGACAACCGAGCAAAGCCCTGGTTAGTCGTAGCTTCATTTGTGAATCCGCATGATATTGTTTTATATGGTGCTATTACTGCGCGGTTGCCCATGTTTCGATTTGAGGTGGAACCGATGCCAGATATCACTCCCCCTCCGACAATTAACGAATGGCTGGCTACAAAGCCGCGCTGTCAGGCAAGCTTTCGAGATATTTACCCTAGAGCGCTCCAGCCCATTATTGATCAGCCCTTTTACCGCAAGCTGTACTACCAGTTGCAAAAAAATGCAGACCGTCAGATGCTGAAGGTATTTGAAGCACTGACTCGTTCTTCCTTTTACGATAATACCATTGTGATTTTTACATCTGATCATGGAGACCTGCTAGGCGCCCCCGGCAATCTTCATCAAAAATTTTACTGTTCCTACGAAGAGATTGTGCATGTACCTTTAGTTATCCATAACAAACATCTGTTTCCTCAATATAAAAGCGAACATACCCTGACAAACCACGTGGATCTCCTGCCTACCATGCTTGGACTAGCGAATGTTGATATTACTGCGATCCAGAGCCGCCTGCAAAACAGCTTCAGCGAAGCCCGTCCCTTGGTCGGACGTGATCTTACCCCTGTTATTCGCGGACAGAACCACGGGGAGATAGCTGACCAGCCCGTTTATTTTATGACCGACGATGATGTGACCCGAGGACAGCGGCAGATCAATGTACTGGGAGAGGCATATCCATCGGTTATTCAGCCCAATCATGTCGAGACTGTAATTACGACCCTTTGGAAACATGTAACCTTGCTCATCCCGCATTTGCAACGCAGCAGACCAGAAGCGTTCAACAACGGATGATGCATGTACTGGAGGAACAACGTAAACAAAAACGTTTATATCCCGCTCAATCAGGCATGTGGTGAAAAACAAGCGTTTCCCCCCTTCCGGGTCATCGAAAAAGGATTGGTTTCTAAAAAAAGGGGGATTCACCGTTCTGTGATTAATATTTATATTAAGTATTTAATATTATTATTGACTATAATTCTTTTTTTATGGTATAGTCGGATTGTGAACAACCACGATTTCGTAATCCTTATATGAAGCAGACAACATTTTCGTATTCAGGGAGGATGGTTTAGGTGGCAGCAGCTATAAAAGCAAAGATGATCGTAGACAAGTCTTTCCGTATTGCTGAAGTCGATAAACGCATTTATGGTTCTTTTGTAGAGCATCTGGGGCGTGCCGTATATGGCGGTATTTATGAACCTACTCATTCAACCAGTGATGAAAGCGGTTTCCGTAATGATGTAAAAGAGCTGGTGAAGCAGCTTGACGTTCCTATTATACGCTATCCGGGAGGTAACTTTGTGTCCGGTTACAATTGGGAAGACGGAGTTGGCCCTGTCGCGTCCAGACCTAGACAGCTAGAGCTGGCGTGGAGAACGGTCGAGCCGAATGAAGTGGGTACGAACGAATTTTTCAAATGGGCAAAAGATATCGGCTCAGAGGTCATGATGGCGGTTAACCTGGGTACACGCGGTATTGATGCGGCACGTAATCTGGTGGAATATTGCAACCATCCGGGCGGCTCCTACTGGAGTGATCTGCGTCGCAGTCACGGTGTAGAGCAACCGCACAAGATTAAAACCTGGTGTCTCGGCAACGAAATGGATGGCCCGTGGCAGATCGGACACAAGACAGCGGAAGAGTATGGTCGTCTCGCGGTAGAGTCCGCAAAAGCGATGAAGTTGATTGACCCTGACATTGAGCTTGTAACCTGCGGCAGTTCCAGTTCGACAATGCCGACGTTCCCTGAATGGGAAGCGACGACGCTGGATCATACCTATGAGGTAGCCGACTATATTTCTCTGCATCAATACTATGGCAACCACGACAATGATACGGCCAATTATTTGGCACGTTCCATGGATATGGATCATTTTATTCATACGGTTATTTCGACCTGTGACTATATCAAAGCAAAGAAACGCAGCAAGAAAAAAATGATGCTCAGCTTCGACGAATGGAATGTATGGTACCACTCCAACGATGCGGACAGCAAAATTGATCCGTGGTCTGTGGCGCCGCCGCAGCTTGAGGATATTTACAACTTCGAGGATGCGCTGCTGGTGGGAAGCATGCTCATTACGTTCCTGCGTCATGCTGACCGTGTGAAAATGGCTTGCCTTGCCCAATTGGTCAACGTTATTGCGCCAATCATGACTGAAAATAACGGAAAAGCGTGGAAACAGACTATTTTCTATCCGTATCTGCATGCATCCCGTTATGGCCGCGGTGTATCGTTGATGCCGGTAGTAGACTCGGAAAAATACGATTCCAAGGATTTCACAGACATTCCTTATCTGGATAGCGCTGTGGTTTATGATGAAGAGGGAGACGCTCTGACTGTCTTTGCGGTAAACCGCCACTTGTCCGAGTCGCTGGAGCTGACGATGGATGTGCGTAGCTTCGAGGGCTATCGCATTGTGGAGCATACGGTGCTGGAGCATGACGATCTCAAAGCGACCAACAGCCCGGCAGGAGAAAAGGTTACGCCTCACAACGGCGGTAATGCCAAGCTCGACGATGGCATCGTCAAAGCTCATTTAGGCAAAGCCTCGTGGAACGTAATCCGTCTCGCCAAGTCTCATTAATCCTTTTTCTGCAAAAGGTACAGCCCCGGCTGTACCTGAAAAAGCCCGCATTCTCTCTTGTATGGGTATACAGGAGTAGCAATGCGGGCTTTTAGTATAAAATGAGCCATTTGTCCCTCCATAGATATAGGGTTCTAAGAGAAGGATGGATTTTAAATAAATATTATGTTTATTACTAAATTTAACTAGACAAAGATGATCCTTATTCACTAAGTGCTCGTACTCCGTACATTTTTATGAAGTTAATTAGACCCAGTTTCAGACTTCCCAGGTGAAAAAAGACCCTATTATATCGTTGTCAACGTACTGATACCTGAAATGCAGAGTGTGCAATCCAACTTAAATCCACGTTATACTTTAAAAGACAGTCTATTTAAAACCAGGTGATGGTTGTAGCATTTCGAGAAAGGAATGATTTGTATGAGTCAGACAGACCAACATCGTTTTCAAGTGAACCTGGGCGGTATGATTGATATTTTGGCCAATCATTTATATAGCAGTCCACGCGTGTTTATACGTGAGGTTCTGCAAAATGCAACAGACGCAATTACGGCTCGCAAGGAGCTGCGGAAGGTTGCTGCTGAAAGTAAAGTATTAAAAAAAGACAAGGCCCATGAAGATACAGCTTCTGAGAGTAACGACTATGAAGGTAAAGTCATCGTGGAGTTATCTGGTTTCGGGGAACAACAGGTATTGATGATTCAGGATAACGGCATTGGACTGACGGAAGAGGATATTCACCGCTTTCTGTCGATCATTGGCCAGTCTTCGAAGAAGGGGACGGATTTACTGACCTCGGAGACATCATTTATCGGGCGATTTGGGATTGGCTTGCTGTCTTGCTTTATGGTGAGCGACGAAATCGTGGTGCTAACCCGCTCGGTAAAGGAAGGCGTCTCCATGGAATGGAGAGGGAAACCGGACGGAACGTATACGATCCGTCGATTGGAGACGGAACTGCCCGTAGGTACGCAAATTTATTTGCGCTGCAAGCCGGGGAGCGAGTTTTATTATGAGCCAGCGCAGGTGGAGGAGTCTCTATTTTATTATGGGGCGTTGCTGCCGTATCCGGTCATGCTGTCTGTAGACGGGGAGACCAAGCGCGTCAATCTTCCATCGACTAGCTGGATGCAGGACCCGGAACAATTGCGCAGTCGCCGGGCTGAGGTGCTGGACTTGGGCTATCGCCTGATGGGTGAACGCTTTGGCGATTTTATTCCACTGCGGACGGCATCGGGCAGAACAGGCGGGATTGCGTTCATTTTGCCACGCAGCATTAATCTGAACAGCAAGCGGCTGCATCGGGTGTATCTGAAGCATATGCTAGTGTCGGACAAAGCGGAAAATGTATTGCCGGAGTGGGCTTTTTTCATTAAAAGTCTGATCTGGACAGATGAATTGCAGCCGACGGCATCACGTGAATATTTTTATGAAAATGAGCAGCTTGACGGTGTTCGCTCTGAATTGGGAACCTGTATTCGGCAAGAGCTGCTACGCATGGCGGAGTATGAGCCGGACCGCTTGCAGCACTGGATTCGTTTGCATGAGTTGTCTATGAAGGCGCTCGCGGTGGAGGATGATGAATTTCTGCGAATTATGCACCGCTGGTTTTCCTTTGAAAGCACATTTGGGCGACGGGAGCTGAGTGAACTGATCCGCGAGGCGGGCGGGCGTCCGCTCCATTACACATCGACGGTTGATGAGTATCGCCAGATTACCCATGTGGCGGCGGCACAATCCATGCTGGTGATCAATGGCGGCTATATTTACGATACGGAAATTTTGGAAAGGCTGCATTGGATCGACCCTGCTCTGCAAACCGAGCGGCTTAGTCCCGAGGATGTATCTATGTCGTTTACCGGACTGACGCAGGAAGAACGTGAGCAGTATTACAGCGTGCTACGTGTGATGGATGCTGCTTTGCAACCGATGCGCTGCCGTACGGAGTTGAAGCGTTTTGAGCCTGCGAGCTTGCCTGTGCTGTATACCATTTCGCAGGATGCGCTAACCTTGCGCTCGATGGAAAACACCGTCGAGGAAACAACCGCGCTTTTTTCCAATGTACTCGATAGTCTGAAAGCGGGGGTCCAGCAAAATGCGGGCTACTCGACCTTATATTTTAATCTGAACAATCCGGTGGTGGCGCGTATTTTTGAAGCTACCGATACGCAGATGATTACGGCTGCAACGGAAATGATGTATGTGAACGCACTTATGATGGGCCATTATCCGATGAATCGCAATGAGTTGGGGCTGATGAATCGGAGTGTACTGCATTTTATCAATTGGGGATTAGGGAACGGACAAAATACGTAATTGCGTAATTACAGGAGGCTAGCCGAATGGAAGATACGATATATGATTTGATGGAACAGGCGCAGGATCTACCCGGAGGGGCGGCAAAGCTGGCGATTTTGGAGGAGGCTGCCCGTTTGGCGGATGCTTCCGGGTTGAAGGAACTCGCTTACGAAGTCCGTGGAGAGATTGTGGACTGCGCTATTTTTAATGGATATCCGTTGAAGGCGCTGATCGCTTTTTCGTGGCAACTGGGTCAATTTGATCAAAACCCGGAGGAGTATGAGCCGGATGAGCTGCTGTGGAATTATAAATGGATACTCGGCAAAGTGTGCAGCTTTCCTAATATACCGAAAATCCAGGTGGAGGATCTTGTAGAGGATATGCGCAAACGTTATGCCGAATACGGGTATAATGAGCGCCCATATCATTATTACAAGTTCCGTATCGCGATGGATATGGGAAAGCTGGAGGAAGCACGTCAGCATCTCGATACCTTCCGTTCGATTGAGCGGGATAGCATGAGTGATTGTGAAGCCTGCGAGCAGAGCCAGATCGTGCGGTTTTATTATTTGACCGGAGAGGACGAGCAGGCGCTTGCCGTGGCCAAACCGATTTTGTCGGGGCGCATGAAATGTGCAGAAGTACCGCATGTGACGCTCTCGCAGGTGCTATTGCCACTTTATCGTCAGGGAGAAGTGGACAAGGCGAAGGAAAATCATCGTAAAGGATATCGTCTGATTCGGGATGACCGCGATTTTCTGAAAACGATAGCCGAGCATATCGAGTATTTGGCGGTTGTGGACCCGGTGCAGGGAATCGAAGTGGTGGAGCGTCATTTGCACATGGCGTTGGACTATGAGAGCGGGCTGGAGCAAATGTATTTCTACGCTGCAATGGTGGGTCTGCTGCAAAAGCTGGATACTTCGGGAGAAAATCGGCTGATCCGTCTGCCTGCTTCTTTGGAGTGGGGCAAAGAGGAGCGTACGTTAACAGAAATCATTGGGTATTTCAGACCACTGGCAGAGTCGGCGGCGGATGCGTTTGATCGACGGAACGGGAATACATTTTATACCGACTGGATCGGGAAGATTGTTCAAACGGCATAGAAGAAGACGCACCAGTAACGAACATTTTATACAGCCCAAACAATGAGGCGGTATAATGTTCCTGTGAAATGACAGGAGGGGTTATGTAGTGACTGTAACCGAGAAAGTGATTAATTTTGCACATCGCGGTGCTTCGGGTGTATGCCCTGAAAATACGATGGCGGCGTTCCGCCACGCTTTGGAGCTGGGGGCAACCGGCATAGAGACGGATGTGCAGCGTACCCGGGATGGGCATTTGGTGCTCATTCACGATGAATCACTGGAACGCACGACAGGTTCCCCGCTGGATGTACGTGATATTACACTAGAAGAACTGAATGGGTTAGATGCAGGCGGCTGGTTTGATGAGAAATTCCGGGGTGAGCGTGTGCCGCTGCTGGATGAGCTGCTGGAACTGGCACAGTCTTCGGATGCAATCATTAATCTGGAATTAAAAAATAGCATTTACCTCTATCCCGGTATGGAAGAAGAGGTAATCGCCGCTGTACGGCGTTTCAGATTAGAACAGCGGGTGATTATCTCCAGCTTCAATCATGAATCCCTGGCGCTCTGTGCGCAATTGGCCCCTGAGATTAGGACGGGGGCGCTGTATATCGAGATTATGGTTCGCCCGGCGGAGTATGCAAGTCGATTCGGGGTCACAGCACTGCATGCTTACAAGCATTCCGTCACACCGGAGGGAGTATCTGAGGCACTGGCTGCAGGTGTAGTCTATCACCCGTGGACAGTGAATGAGCCGGAAGAAATGAAGCGGCTGCTGGAGGCGGGGGTGAGCGGTATTATCACCGACTACCCTGATCGCTTGGCATCTCTATTGGCTGTCCGCTCTTCCTAAGCCGAAGCCGAAGATACCACGGAACTGCGACTAAGATTCGCTGGGACATGAGTGTGGCTATTTTTTTGAAGCCAAAAGACTCTCCTGTACGCAATCGTTTTTACGAGGCGAAGGAGAGTCTTTTTTGGGCTTGAGCTGAAGAATATATCGTCACGATAATCCTTTCTATTTGACGCCAAGCCGCATACGATAGCTGAACAGGATATCCAATGTTCTGTCCTGAAAATGATCTCCTACGAGCTTCACAAAGCGGGCCAAATCCTCATCAAGCGCTCGATTGCCGAGTTTGAATAGCGTTTGTATACCGCCTTGACTAAGAACAAGCCCTATATAACGAGCTGCGTCACACTGCTCATGGTTATGGAAGACAATCTCCCGAGTATATCGGAATTGTCCGCTGCGCTGTAGATTAGGCAAATGCTGTTCCTTGCTCCATTTATGGGCTTGCTGCTCTACAGGTGCTTCCCGATTCAGAATCTCATCTGCTTTGGCGATCAGCTGTACATAAGCTTGGTCTATCTCCCATTGCAGCACCGGAGGCCAATCGCAGTCAAAGGCGGCGAATACCCCGTCTTGAGCCAAGACTCTTCCCGCTTCCCTAAGCGTGCTGTCGGGGTCCATCCAGTGAAAGGATTGAGAGCAGGTGATGACGTCTACAGTTCCATCCTCAAAGGGCAGGTTGTTGGAGAATCCGCTTTTGAAGGAGATGGTGTCTGCCGTTGTTGCTCCTGCTGTCTCCAGCTTGCGCTGTGCTTTTCCTCTCATGTCCGGGTTGGGTTCGATGCCGACAATTTGCCGGGCCGCGTCTTTCCAAATGAAAGTCGAAAGCCCTGTTCCACAGCCAATATCGGCCACAAGCTCCACTTTTCGTTCCAGATAGCGGGTAATGATCTCGACAACGAGCGACGGTGCTTCTGGCCGGTGTTGGTCGTAGTCATCGGCAAAGCCGTTGAAACGGTCTACATTACTTTGCAAATTCCCCTCAGGTATCATATGGACTTTTTCCTCCCTGATTTCGGCGGACAGCCGAGCATATTCCCATGGTACTGTACTTTTACATTGTACAGGTTTATGTGTTTATCCATCTACTCTTGTGGTTCCACAACATGGATCAGATATCAGAATATGCACAGGAAGAGGGAATAGGTGCAACCCTGTGTGCCTATTTTATCGTGAAGCCAGTGCCCACTCGCGCATCATGGAATCAAGCATTGGACGAAGATCCTCGCGCTGCATACCCATGTGGAGTACGGCTTCCAGGTATCCTGCTTTATCACCGATATCATAACGTGTGCCTTCCAGTTCTAGTGCCAGAAGTTGGTTCTGCATGCTACCTGATGAAGGGCGTCAGTCAGTTGATATTCGCCGCCCGCACCTGTGGACAGGTTCTCCAATATCGAGAAAATGGAAGGCTCCAATACATACCGCCCAATGACTGCCTGCCGTGAAGGGGCCTCCGCAGGGGATGGTTTTTCAACAAGTCCGCCGACTTCATGAATAAGACCGTTCTGATGGATGGAGTCAATAATGCCGTATTTACTTACATCCT
Organism: Paenibacillus sp. 1-8; assembly: GCF_056316205.1. NCBI lineage: Bacteria > Bacillati > Bacillota > Bacilli > Caryophanales > Paenibacillaceae > Paenibacillus > Paenibacillus sp. 1-8. The sequence goes on from NZ_CM149995.1 coordinate 397,454, forward strand.
GTTCTTCCACTGTGCGTACGCCGACCACTTGCTTGCCAGTCGCTTCGTAGACATCCATCATTTGGCGAATCGCCGGAGTGTAGGAATTCATAATATCATCGCCCAGCAACACTGCGAATGGCTCATCCCCAATAAACTGACGGGCACAACGTACCGCATGTCCCAAACCGAGGGGTTCTTTTTGGCGGATATAGTGAATGACCGCTTTGCCCCCGATGCTTTGAACCTCGCGCAGAAGATCATACTTGCCTTTGCTCTCCAGCACTTGTTCCAATTCCACGGACTTGTCGAAATGATCCTCGATGGCTTTTTTATTACGTCCAGTCACGATAATGATGCTTTCAATCCCGGATTTGGTGGCTTCTTCGACAATATATTGAATAGCTGGTTTGTCGACAATCGGAAGCATCTCTTTAGGTAAAGCTTTAGTAGCAGGTAAAAAACGAGTTTCTAATCCGGCGGCTGGGATAACGGCTTTTGTAATTTTTCTCATGGAGATTCACTTCCCTTTCGAGATGGGGAACCGAATACCCAGTATCGGCTCCCGATATAGTTGATAATCATTCCGGCTGCGGTGGCGATCAGCTTGCATACGGCAAGCGGCAGCTCGGTTCCACTGTGAAGCATTTGTAATAATAAGGAGGTCAGTCCCAATACAATCAGGTTGACGACGATAAATTTAGGCAATTGACGTTTGTGAGTATCGGGTGCTGGTTGTTTATTGAATGTCCATTTGCTGTTCAAAATGTAACTGTTGGCTGTGCCGCAGCTATATGAAATGATCTGCGACAGCACAATCGGAACTCCGGCCCAAGCCAGCAGCATGAAAATGATATAATCTACGCCCGTATTCACCAGTCCTACCATGCCAAAACGGATCATAGGGAGTATCTGGGCCATGCGGCTTTTCATGGGTTATGCTCCGTGACCGGATTTAGGTCCGGTATATGCCGCGCTGTTGCCGCGTACGGTGCGGCTGGCGGATATCAGGCTGTTACGGGAACCTTGCATGTACAGGGATTCGCGTTGTTCAGGGGCCTTCATGGCATGTGTTGGGCCGTTTTCGTATTGTCCACCCAGATGTTCACGGACAATGTAGAGCGGGCGGGCTTTGGTTTCGTCATAAATCCGTCCGATATATTCACCGATAATACCGAGAATGATCAGGATCACTCCGTCAAAGATCAGGCTGATGCTAATCATGGAAGACCAGCCCTTCATGACATAGGAATCGGTGAAAAAGTTGAGAAACAATACGTACATCAGATACAGGAAGCCGGACATGGATAGAAGTGCGCCGATATAACCTGCCAGCTTGAGCGGTTTAATGGAAAAGGATGTGATTCCGTCCAGACTGAGCTTGATCATGCGTTTCAGCGGATACTTGGTTTCGCCTGCGAGCCGCTCATCGCGCTCATATTCAACAGCCGTCTGCTTGAAGCCGATCCAGCTAACGAGTCCACGGACAAACCGATTATTTTCCGGCAGCCGTTTCAATTCGTCTATTACCTTGCGGTCCATCAGGCGGAAATCGCCGGTGTCTACCGGGATATTAATATCCGTTGATGCTTTCAGTACACGGTAGAAGAGGCTGGCAGACCACTTTTTGAAGCGAGTTTCGCCATTGCGTTTCAACCGCTTGGCGTAGACTACCTCATAGCCTTCCTTCCACTTGTTGGCCATCTCTACGATCAGCTCCGGCGGGTCCTGGAGGTCGGCGTCAATAACGACGACCGCCTCTCCCACCGCATAATCCATCCCGGCGGTAATCGCTAGCTGATGACCGAAATTACGGGAGAAATCAATCAATACAATGGTATCGTCTCTGAGACTGAATTCCTTGATTAACTGGACGCTGCGGTCCGAACTGCCGTCATTTACGAATATCAGCTCGTAGAGCTCGCCCATCGAGCCCATCACTTGTTTTAGCCGCCGATAGGTTTCGGTAATGACGGCTTCCTCGTTGTACATCGGAATAACTATGGAAAAACGGATTTGTTCACTCATTGGTAGCTCCTCCTCATTTATAATGTGATTTCGTATAATGTACCGCTTCCGCCACGTTCGTCTCCGCCCGGTCCGCCTTGACCATCCTGAGCGTTCGAGTTGCTGTTCGTGGTGTCGCTTCCGCTGTTGGATGCTTCAGCATTGGTACTGGTTTCGCCAGTTGTTGTTTTCCATTCATCTGTAGGAATCACTTTGCCATGTTCTTTGATCCATGCTGTGACTTCGGAGTTATCGCTTTCCGGTCCACCGCCGCCTCCACCAGAGATCATGAAGTACTTCACTTGACCGCTTTCTACCAGTGCCTTGATCTTATCGACGGTATACACCGGATCGGAGGATACAAAGCCGTTCATAATAATCACTTTTTGTCCAGCTTCAATCATGTAAGGAGCGGCTGTTGAATAATTGCTTGCTGCGAAAAGGTAGGTTTCACCTGTGTTATGCTTTTGCAAATAGCTCAACGTTTTTTGGTCTAAGCTTTGACCACCGTTTGGTCCACCCATTCCTCTGGAGCGGGTAGAAGATCTCTGTTCCCTGTCTGTGCTTGTTCCTGTGCTTGAAGTAATACCATCAGAGCTGGATTGCTCTGCATTATTGGATTGGTTATTCGTTTGAGTTCCTTCAGGTTGTTGTCCATTTGCTTGACCATTTGCACCCTGGCCTCGGTTGCCAAAATTACCTCCTGGCATTCCGCCACCACCGCCGCCGCCAAATTGTGTCGGTCCGGCTTGCGGGATCATGCTGTTCCCCCCGTAGGTGATTGGTGTCAATGTCCAGTACACAGGGCCGATGAACATAGCGAGTACGCTTGCAATGATGGCATATCTCGTTAACTTCTCAGATTTCAATCGTGCTACTACCAGTAGCGCCGTGCCGATGATGCCGAGGATCAATACGGCGATGGACCAGCCACTGCCGATAGTGTCGTTGTAATTTTGCAGGACGAACCAGCTAAATACCGAGGTTGCCAGTACCGCTGCGGGTAACAGCCAGGAGAGCCGGCCGGAACGCTCGCGATATTGCTCCCACAATTCCACGAATCCGGCTCCGAAGAGCGCTGCAATCGGTGGTGCGAGCATAATCAGGTAATACTGATGGAAGAAACCTGCTACGCTGAAAAATGCAGCTACGGGAATCAGCCAGGCCAGCCAGAAGATGGCCTCTTTGTGTTTTTGCGTGATATTACGACGTCGAATGCCTGCAAGCAGGCCGATCGAAGCAATCAATGCGAATGGAAGCAACCAACTGGCTTGGCCTGACAGTGCAGATTGGAACAACCGTAGAGGTCCCTTTTCACCAGTGCCGAACATGCCGCCACCGGAATTTCCACCCGGTCCACCACCAGGGCCACCCTGACCGTTACCGCCGAATCCGCCCGGTGGCATTTGACCCCCCGTGGCGTTGCCACCTGTTGTTGCAGTGCTATCCGATGAGGTAGCTTTTTGAGCTTGATCCGAATTGGTATCGCTGTTGGTTGAAGCATTTTGTCTCCACTCCGAGCGTTGACCACCACCAGCGCCGCCGCCTGTTCCTCGGTCTCCCGTCAGACGGGAGAGGCCGTTATAGCCAAAGGCCAAATTCAGCACGGAGTTCGTACCACTGCTTCCCATATAAGGGCGTTGGTCTGCCGGAGTGGAGTCCACCACGACTGCCCAGGAGAGCGACACAGCCATGAGCACGACTGCCGATGCTGCCAGTGTTATCGCTTTTCGCTTCCAGTTAAACTTGGAGGCCAGCAGGTAGAAGAGTCCCAAAGCGGGAACAACCATATAGGCTTGAAGCATTTTTTCGTTAAAGGCGATACCTACGACTGTAAAAGCCCAGAGGATCGGCCCCCATTTGTGGTTTCTAATCCCTCTGAACAGCAACCATGTTGCGAGCAGCAGTGTGAAAACCAGCATCGCGTCGATGTTGTTCGTGCGGCTTACGGCTACTGCTACCGGCGTGATTGCCATTGCGAAGGCAGCCAATCGAGCGGCCATCGTACCGAATCTCGGCTTGACGAGCAGGTAAATGAGCAATACCGATCCGACTTGCGCCAGCGCTTGCGGCAGGATAACGCTCCAGCCGTGAAGTCCGAAAATGTAGGCGCTGACCGTTTGAATCCAGAACACCACAGGCGGTTTGTCTACCGTTACCGACCCTGCCGAATCGAGTGATGCGAAGAAGAAGTTGTGAAAACTTTGTAGCATGCTCGCTACGGCCGTCGTGTAATAGGTGTTAACATATTTGTCTTGCCAGATGTTGTATCCGTTCAAAATCGCAGATATCAGCATGATGATGATGAGGGGGACGTCTGCCCTGCTCTTAAACCATTTCTTAATCATGTACATTCCACTCCCTGTGAAAATTCTTTGTATTTATTCCGTTTGTTCCAGCCGCTATCTTCAGGACTGCGGAATGATCAGCCACTTCCGATCTTGGGCCCGGTGAACTACCGGCTTGCTATTATCATGCCTGACGTAGCTGAAATGGTTATGAGCGCTCCCTGAATGTTAGCTGAAAGCTGGATATGGATGCTTTTTTACGGAAATATTCAGGTATATTAGATACAGGCGAAAATGAATCGATCTTTTATTAAGAAAAAAAATGGTGTCATGAAAGGAAAGATAACCGATGAATCCGATACATGGAGTTAAAATTATGCTGGCGGATGATGAGCCGCACATTTTGCAATTTTTGGAGCTTGGGCTGATTAATGAAGGGTATGAGGTCAAAACAGCCGAGAACGGCAGTGATGCGTTGGATTTAGCGAGAGAGTTTCGCCCTCATGTTGCGGTATTGGATGTCATGATGCCTGAAATGAACGGATTTGAGGTATGCCAGAGTCTCAAGGAGACGGAGGATAACATCGCGGTCATTATGCTGACGGCCAAGGATGATGTAGATGATCGGGTGAAGGGATTGAAAATCGGCGCGGACGATTACATCGTGAAGCCCTTCAGTTTTAATGAACTGCTGGCTCGCATTGAAGCGCGTCTGCGGAATCAGTTTCCCGATCTGCTTGGAGAAGTGGTTCACGGGCCCTTTCAGGTGGATGATCGCCGCAAGGAAATTCGCTACCAAAATCAGGTGCTGGAACTGTCGCCTACCGAATATGAACTATTGAAATTTCTGGTATTGAATAACGGGATTGTTCTTAGTAAAAGTCGCATCCTGGATCGAGTATGGGGGTACGATTTTGGGGGCGAGGACAATATTGTCGAGGTGTATATCCGCTCCTTGCGTGAAAAGCTCAAAGATAAGGAGCATCGGGTCATTCGTACGCTACGCGGTGTCGGATACCGGGTGGATTTGCTATGAAGGCGAGGGGGAAAAGCCGGAGAAGAACTGCGTTCCGTTCTCTCCGGTCCCAGCTTTTAGCCAGAACGTTACTCATTTTGGCTCTGCTGCTCGTATTGATCGGCTTTCTGCAATATTTCCTGATGAAAGATTTTCTGTACCGCAGTCGGGCGGATGCGATGGGAACGCAATTAGGTTCAATTCCTGCCGATTTATTGATTAAGAATTCGCAAGAGAAGAGCGGAGGCTCCACTCCCCAAGAAGGAACCAATCGGAGGGATGATCGACCGGGGCCGTTTCTATTTTGGCCGGATATGTCGCTCGCTTCCATAGGTAAAGACGGAACCTTCTTGAGCTTGTCCAGCGAAAATGGACTTACGCCACCGCGTCTCACCACTCAGCAGTATAATTCGATGCAGCAGAACAGGCGCATGCGTCATGACTATCAATTGCTCACGGATGCACAAGGGAACGAGCAACTGGTCGTATTCCGTCCGCTCGGTCCACCTGACCGTTCGTCAGGTTTACTTCAAATGGGCGTTTCCACAACTTCCTTGCAAGAGCAGCTGATTAACCAGCTACGCACCTTTATTTTACTGTCTCTGATTGCGCTTGCGATTGGTCTGGCGCTAATGCTTCCTGTGCTGCGGCGAACGTTGGTGCCCCTTTCGAGGATGGTCGAGGCGGTCAAACGCATTGATGCGGGCAATCTGGCCGAGCGCTTTGACGCAGAGCAGGGGCAGTATGAGATAGACCGCTTGGCGGTATCCTTTAACGGGATGCTGGAACGGTTAGAGCATTCTTTTGCTGCCGAGCGTGAGCTGCAGATGCAGATGAGACGGTTTATCGCGGATGCTTCCCATGAACTGCGCACCCCGCTCACGTCAATTCACGGGTTCTTGGAGGTGCTGCTTCGTGGAGCGGCATCTAATCCAAAGCAGCTTCAATCTGCGCTAGAGAGTATGTATGGTGAATCCAAGCGGATGAATAAGCTTGTCTCCGATTTACTGTTGCTGGCTAAGCTGGACCGGACGCCGGAACTGAAGCTGGAAGATATGTTGCTGGATGCGTTGCTGCTGGAAATGAAGCCGCAGCTTCTGATGTTGGCGGGTAAGCGAAGAGTGATTTTTGATATGACGGCGGGTGTGCGAGTGCTGGCGGAAGGGGATAAAATCAAGCAGGTCTTGCTCAACCTGCTCCATAATGCTGTTCAGCATACGGATATGGAAAGAGGTGTGATCCATGTAAACTTGTCTGCCGGGAAAAAGCTGGCGGATATTCAGATTCGTGATAACGGGCCAGGTATGAGCAAAGAGCAGTTGGAGCGGATTTTTGAACGCTTTTACCGTGGAGATGAGTCACGTACACGCAGCTCGGGCGGAGCCGGTCTCGGTCTGGCGATTACACAGTCCATTGTGGAAGCACACGGCGGAAAAATCACCGCTGCAAGTACGCAGGGAGAAGGTAGTGTATTCAAGGTTACGCTGCCGTTAGCGAGGGCCGTATAACATTGTAAATTATGGTATAACATAAAAACAGCCCCCCGAACGGCAACGTTATTTATAACGCGGCTCGGGAGGCTTTTTGAATTAGTTAATTAATGCAGCCTTTTGTAAAAGCACATGCAGCACCTTGGCAGATGCTTCACGCGTTGTAGGCGCATTCGGCTGGAAGTAGGAGGAGCCCTTGATGGTTGCCCCGTTGATAATGCCGGCTGCGCTCACTTTTTCAATGCTATCCTTGGCATAGCCTGCAAAGGATGCAGCATCATGATACGGTGTGCGCGCAGGGCCATCGACAGACGCTTTGATCTGGAGCAGGTCTACTGCCTTGCTCAGCACGACTGCAATTTCCTGACGACTGATGTTAGCGTTCGGATCGAACTTGTCGCCGCTGCGACCTGTGATCAATCCGGCCTCATAAGCGGCTGCCACATCGCCAGAATACCAGCTACCTGCTGGAATATCCCCGAATGGTGCGGCAGTACCCGGTGTCAGGCCAAGGGCCCGGGTTACCAAGGCTGCAAATTCTGCGCGTGTCACGTTCTTTTTCGGTGAGAAGGCCGTGTCTGTGGTGCCGTTGATCAGTAGCTTGTTCGCTAGCGACTGAATCTCGGATTGAGCATACGACGATGAAATATCTTCAAAGCTAACCTGACGAGTCGCCGCTGCATACGTCGAGAAGCCCGGACGGCTTACCTTAACGACTGTTGATCCATCTGCCTGCTTGGTAAAGACGGACGGAACCGGGTAGACATTTCCGTTAGCTGTATAGAGAACACCGGCCGTATTCGACTCAATTTGGCCAGGTACAGTAAAGGAACGGCTAATGAACTGTCCCGGAGCAACCTTAAGTGGTTCGCTCTTGCCCCCAGTGACAACATTAGCTTCAAACCCTACAGGGGTGCCAATCACAGTCGACCCTTTCAGCTTGCTCGTAAATGTGTTGCTTTCCTGTGCCTGGCTACTGATTACAACTTCAATGCCTGCACCTGCAGGGGCATTTTTCAGAGCAGATATCGGCAAAGCCAGGGAAGCTCCTGTGTTACTCACTATCAGGCTGCTTCCTGCCGGAGCCTTGCCCAGCGTTGTCAGTTGGGCGGAAGTCAGCGCTGCTTTGGTCGTTTGACCTGCTTGGCTGCTGGCCGACAGGACAATGGCTGCTGGGCTGGAGCCCGCTGCTGTGATAGCTGTCTGCAAGTCTGTATCGCTTACAGTCAGCGACTGTACATTATTGTTAACCACGACGGTTGTGGCTACCGCTTTTACCGCCTGTCCTTGCTTCACCACGGATTGAAGTGAAGGTGCAGATGTAGCGACAGGGGTGGATGTGGTGGTTGAAGCGGAAGGTGTAGTATTACTTCTGCCGCCACCTCCACCACTGCCTCCACCGCTACCGGAAGCGGCACTATTGTCGATGCGAATGGCCTTCATAGCGGTGAAGAATTTAGGGCCGTCAGTATTGGTCTCGACTTCGCCTTTCGCATTCAGTTCCGGCGAATTAACCTCCAGCTTATACACACCGTCCTTCAAATGCTGAATAACGGGCTGACCGCTGGCATCCAGAACAGGCTTTCCGTTGGCATCGTATTCGACATAGCTTCCGTCAATGCCTTTGAAGGAGTATGCGCCTTGCTTGAGACGAGCGTTAACCCCTTGCTCCTTGGAAATCGTAATTCCATTAATAAGACCAATTAGCTTATCATCTATGCCGTATACATAGAGTGCAATTTGGTTGGTTTTATCCGTGGTCAGACGGAAAGCAAGATCTGTTGAACGTTGAGCGCCTGTACGGTTTGGATAAATAATCGAGTTGGTTATACTCAGATCCTGCAAGCCGAAACCTGTGGTCGGATTTTCCTTGCCGACATGAACGACGAATGGCAGATGCAATGTAGGCAGTCCGGCGCTTTTCAGGATGACTTCTCCTTCATATACACCTGTAGCTGCACTTGAGCTTGGCTGTACGGACAGAAAGAACGGTTGGGATTTACCCGCTTCTGCCGAGATTGCCCCATTCGTGCCGACACCTTGCAACTGAACAGCGATATTGCTCACGTCAGGCGTGGCAACGGGCTTGGCAGGATCAGAGGTTACATGATCATGCAAAATGTAGCTGGCTTCATACTGTACGCTGTTTGCGGACAGATTTTTAAGCTGCAATTGAATTTGCTTTGCATCACTGCCTGGTTTTAACACCCCGAAGCTGGCGGAAGGATTGTAGTTCACGACCTCCTGCCGATTGAAGTTCTTATCGAGAATCGTAATCTTTTCAACAGTTTCCAGCAGGGCTGGTGTCTGAATCGCATTGGCGATGTTGACAAGTCCTGCACCTTGGGAATACACATCGTATTGGATTTGATCCTCATCGTAAAGCGTATCCGACGTGTTCGCCAGAGCAGCACGGATATCGAACGGCGTCCAGTTTGGATGCTGCTGCTTCAGCAATACAGCAAGTCCGGCTACATGCGGAGAAGCCATACTGGTTCCGTTGCTACGTTTGTAAGCATGATCATAAGAGGCATCCGGATAGAACTTGGCGAAGGCAGGATAGGTTGACATAATACTAACTCCTGGCGCGCTCACATCAGGCTTGATGCTGAGCAGCTCGTCGCCGTTCGGCCCACGGGAGCTGAATCCAGCCATCGTATTGCCTGCATTATCTGTGCGAATAAACTTCTCTCCGAAGGAGACAGAGAACTTTTCTCCGGCGTTGTCGACGAGTTGTTTAGCCAGCGCGCGACCTTCCTTACCTTTCATATCAAAGGTCGGAATAAAATCAAAGCTGTCGCCCTGGTTAGCGTTTACATAGTCATCTCGATCCGGAATGCTGACGCCCAAATCAGCTTTCGTGATGTCGCCTGCTTTTGTATTCCCGTTAAAAATGATTACAGCCTTTGCGCCACTTTCCTTGGCATTTTCAATTTTATCCACGAATGCCAGGTTTCCACGTGACACGAGGACAATTTTTCCGGCTACATCTTTTCCTTCAAAATCATCAGGCTGCCCCAAATTTGCATATACCAGCTCATAAGGGGCAGTTCCCAGAATTGAAGCAAAATCCTCTTGGCCTGTCCCCCAGCCCATCAGATTAAACGCGTAATGTGCATAAGCATCTGCGGTCACTGTTTTCTTCAATTCACCATTCGCTTCCCAATAGGAATCACGGGTAACTGAAGCTGTGCCTGAGAAGCTTTTGCTCGGCGAAGTGGCAGCACCGACAGAAATCGCCAGCTGGGATGATGCAGGGGAACCCATCGAATAATAATAATTCCCGTCTTGTGCCGCATTGCCATTCGCAATGACAGCAACTACACCGGAAAGCACCGCATTATTGATCGCAATGGAGTCCGGAGAGTTCGGGTCCTTCTCGGAGTCTGAGCCGAGGGACAGGTTAATCACGTTCATGCCATCCTTGACAGCGCGTTCAATACCGTCAATGACCTGTGCGGAGGAACCGGAGGAACGCCCCGTCTTGGTATTACGTCCAAGTACTTTATACACGTATAAGTCCGATTTATAGGCAATACCCTTTTGTACAATATCTGCCGTTTTATTAGCGGCCTGGCCAGCAATCGTACCGGACACGTGCGTACCGTGAGTTGTTCCGGCAAAACCTGTGCCGTACGGGTCATTCTCTTTTTCAAGGAAAGGCTCCTCGTATGGATCGTTGTCCTGCTCAAAAGAGTCATATCCACCCTTGTAAGCTGCTTTCAAATCCGGGTGCTCATAATCGATCCCGGTATCAATAACCCCAACCTTAATCCCTTCGCCTGTCCAACCTTTAGCCCAGGCTTCAGGAACGCCAATTTGATCCAGCGGTGCGTTATCATACGTTGCTTCGCTGGCGGTGAGTGTCGGCGGGTCCTGTACGGGGATGGAATAGTACGTTTTGTTTTCGTGGATGGATTTTACGCCTGGCAGCTTTGCCAGTTCCGGAATTTTATTGGCTGGCAGCGTAACCTCCAAGCCATTAAGTACCGTGTTGTACTGGTAATTCACCTGAAGGGGAATGCTGTGCTCTGCCGCTCTATCCACGAACGTTGTTTGCTCATTGACGATAGCGGCTTCCGCTTTTTGTTCGGATCGAGCTGTGAAAGACTGATTGACCGATCGTGCCGCATATTTGTCCACGGCTAGCGGTTCACCATCAAGCTGTACGATGACTCTGACCTGCTGGGAGGAAGTGGTACTCAGCTCTGGCGAAATGAACGCCGGTGTTGCTTCGGAAGTCAAAGCTTCCTGTGCTTCTAAAAATGAACGGGTTTGCAGGTCTACGGTAGCAGCAGAACTGACAGATGGAAGAGACAAGCTTACCGTCAAGGCAAGAGCGAGTGTTACGACAGGAATTTTTCTCGAAATGATCGGCTTTTTCAAAGATTTCCCTCTTTTCAATCAAAATATGATTTGTCTACATACTAGGATTTGAAGCCACTGTCGAAGTTCTCACGCCTCCCTCAAGATTCAAATGATAGAATTGACCACTGGTGGCTAACTTGCTAGTTTTGAGGAATATCTTACCATATTGGTGGGATATATTACTATATGTTTTTTATATTTTTAGAAAAAATAAGGTTAACTTCACGCACATATTCCATGGAAATGTTATGAATTTACTAGATTTTTTTTGAAATCATTTAAAGGGGAATGGGAGAATACGAGATTTAATGATATAATCTGCATTGGAATTGTTGATATTTTATGAGGATGTAAAATGCTTAGTGCAAAGGAGTCGATTATGTTGGCAAAAACATTGATTTTCGGGCATAAAAATCCGGATACGGATACGATTTGCTCAGCTATTGCTTATGCAGACTTGAAAACCAAACTGGGTGCGGACGTGGAGCCAGTTCGTTTGGGCGAGGTAAACGGGGAAACGCAGTATGCACTGGATTATTTCAAAGTGAGTGCGCCGCGTCTGGTTGAACAGGTTGCTGCGGAAACAGACAGCGTTATTCTGGTCGATCATAATGAACGCCAGCAAAGCGCGGTTGACATTGACAAAGTGCGTGTAACTGAAGTCATCGACCATCACCGGATCGCTAACTTTGAAACAAGCCAGCCGTTGTACTTCCGCGCCGAGCCTGTAGGCTGCACAGCCACAATTTTGAACAAGCTGTACAAGGAAAACGGGATAGCGATTCCGAAAGAAATCGCAGGTCTGATGCTGTCCGCGATCATTTCCGATTCTCTGTTGTTCAAATCCCCAACCTGCACCGACCAAGACGTAGCTGCTGCCCGTGAACTGGCTGAAATCGCTGGTGTGGATGCAGATGGCTACGGTTTTGATCTGCTGAAAGCAGGAGCTGATCTAAGCGGTCACTCGATTGAGCAGTTAGTGAGTCTGGATGCGAAGGAATTCCAGATGAACGGACGCAAAGTGGAAATTGCACAAGTGAACGCGGTAGACGTGAACGACGTGCTGTCCCGTCAGTCCGAGCTGGAAGTAGCGCTGTCCCAAACAATTGCAGCTAAAAACCTGGACCTGTTCCTGTTCGTCGTTACAGATATTGTGAACAGTGATTCCATTGGTATTGCGCTGGGAAGCCAAGCACAAGCGGTCGAAAAAGCCTACAATGTGCAGCTCGACGACAATAAAGCGGTTCTGAAAGGTGTCGTATCCCGCAAATCGCAGATCGTACCTGTATTGACAGACGCTTTTAACAGTCTGTAATTCGGAAGCAGGCTACGATACAAAAGAAGCCACCTGAATCCAGCACTGCATTATAGCAGCGGAGGCAGGGGCTTCTTTTTTTATTTCTTTAGTTCCGACAGTACATCTCCGATGCGAAATTCAAAGGCCATTTTCAACTGATCGCTCATCAAATGCCAGGCGCTCTCGGCTAGGGCGAGATCACCGCTATGTGTAAAGGCATGGGCAGCGCCCATATATTTTTTATAGGTCACGGGTACATCCGCTTCAATCAGCCGTTTGGCGTATAACTCGGCTTCGTCGGCCAAGGAGTCCAACTCGGCGGTTATAATCAGTGCAGGTGGAAGATTATGTAGTGATTCTGCATAAACAGGCGAAACCAACGGGTTTCGTGCCTCATCCGGCGTGTGCAAATAGCTGTCATTAAAAATTTTTGCGATACGCGGCGGAATCGCCTGCTTGAATTGAGGCTTCAGCTTCGGATCGGTGGCGATATCCAGAGGAGGATAATCCAGCACCTGATATACGATGGGAAATTCCTTGCGATCCCGGGCCATTAGACAAATCGCTGCGGCAAGGTTTCCGCCCGCACTATGTCCTCCGACGGCAATGAGTTGGGGATTGACGTTCAGTACATCAGGATGCTTGTACAACCATTTGGTAACATCATAGCTCTCCTGTAACGGAATGGGGAATTTATACTCCGGTGCCAAGCGGTAATCGACATTAACGACGACACAATTGGCACGTTCGGCAATGACCGGGCACCAGGCATCATCCATTTCTGCACTGCCCATCACAAAGCCGCTACCATGAAAATTGACGAATACAGGCAGTGGATCGCCAGTCCGGTTGGCGGGCTCATATACAAGTACCCTGGAGTCACCTACAGAAGTGGGGATGATTCGTTCTTCCCGGTGTACCTTCGGAGAATGAGATGGTTTGAAATCAGACGCCGCCACCATTCTGCCAGCGGATATACGAGCAAGCTTGACGAACAGCCTTTGTTTCAGTCTTCGCACCATTTTTCTTCTCCCTCCCTGGGATCAGTTAGACGCGAACCCTTCACATCTTCAAATGCAGACCGTACGCGTGACAGATAGGTTTGAAACTCGCAGATTTCCGATTCGCTAAAGTCCGACATCAGGCGTGAGGCCAGTCCTATGAAAAAAGGGTCCATTTGATTGATCTTGCCTCTTCCTTTATCGTTCAGAGAAACAAAGACGCCACGCTTGTCATTCGGATCATCGTATTTGTTAATGTAGCCATCTTGTTCAAGGGAAATGACCATGGAACTGATCGCTGCCCGGCTCACACCCATCTTCTCAGCCAATGCAGAAGGGGATGACATTTCGTCTCTCTGCGCAGAAAGCACACAAAGCGCTATATATTGCCCATAGGAGAGCCCGAATTCACGTGAACGTTTCTCCATGCCTTTACGAATTTCATACGTTATAGAAAATAGCTCTACCAAAACACCAATTGGTTTATTGCCACCTGGGAACAGATTATAGGCCAGTTGACGAATTTCGGAGTCCAAGAAAAAGAACATGCGATCCACCTCGATGTAGTTAATTAGTTAACTGTAATTTAATTAACCACTGGTTGCAATGATTTATACAAACTTTATTCCGCTTTTTTTAAAATATATTTGCACAACTTATCATGACCAAGGTCCAATGCACTGCCCTGCGTCCTGATTTACAAAAGCCTGTATAGAGGGCTGGCGGAGGGTACGCCCTTCCTGCCATCGCCACTCACTGTATTGAACCTTGGCGGTATACATAGGTTGTACCCATATTGCATCCCGATGACGTTCCGGCTCATTGACAAAAGGCCGCGCTGAAATGGTATGCGGTCTCAGTCGCTCCGTAAGCTGACGCCAGTCCTCTCGCGTAAGCTTCCCTGTGCCTGCATGTCCAATGTAGCGCAGCCTTCCTTGCTTGTCGTACAGCCCCAGCAACACAGCATTGATGACGCCTCCGTTTAAAGTGTAGCCTCCAATGACAGCGATGCTATCGCCGTAATTCTTGACCTTGACCCATCGCCCATCCTTCCCGCCAAATGTGTAAGGACTGTCCAAACGTTTGCATACCATACCTTCCATTCCTTGGCTGCGCATCACCTGAAACAGAGTCTGTCCATCAGGATGAGCAGGAGCCAGTTGAACCCGTTCATTCGGAAGGATGACCTGATGCAATAATTCGAGCCTTTCTGCCAGCGGTTTGCGATGAACCCATACGCCATTCAGATACACGATATCAAATAGCATATATGTAGCGGGCACAGCTTTATAAGCCGCTTGAATCCGATCCGTTCTGCGAATCAGGTCGCGTCGCATAATCTCATGGAACGAGGGCTTCCCATCGGCTCCCAGTGCGATCATTTCCCCGTCCAGAATTATCGATTCAGCCTGGCAATATGAGGGGAATGAAGCGAGTTCAGGATATAAAAGCGTTCGTTCATGCTGCTTCCGGTTAAACAGGCGTGTGCTACCCTGATTGTGATATGTCAAAATTCTCGTGCCATCCCATTTTATTTCGTACCGCCACAGGCCCTCCGTAGGGATTCGTTCACTTTGCACAGGTTCAAACGGGATAACGGGTTTCATTTCCGAACGCAAATACAACACCTCGCCTCGCCTTTTTGGAATAAGGATAGTGTCGACGACAGGCTTCTTTTTATGTATGAGATGTTTCGTTGGACCTCAAATCGGGGAATGATGAGGATATCTAATCGTCGGCAGAAAGGGGCTCGGTTTCATGAGACAAATTCTCGAGGAGGACCATGCGGTAGTCATGGTGGATGATGGACAGGTGGTTGCGGAAGTAGGCTATAAAACCATAGATGACCATTCGTTGGTCATTGACCATACATTTGTATCCGAAAAGCTGCGGGGGCAAAAGATCGGCAAGGAGCTGATTGACAAAGTCGTGCAAATGGCGAGGGATCAGCATAAAAAGGTCGTTCCCGCTTGCTCGTACGCACTGGCCCTGTTCAAGCGTCATCAAGAATATAGTGACGTCTGGCAGCAGTAAACAAGGGGAACGCTCGCGCCACAAGTGCATAAACACCACAACATCGGGACAGGTATTCAGGCCTTCCCGGTGTTTTTTTGCGTGTATAAAGCCTCTGAAATGGCCGTATTCTATTATTGATATGTTAAGAAAATGGTTTTTCCAAGATGCTAAAGCACATTTTCAAATCCTTGGCTGTGAAATTGTTCATACTGTTGTCACTTCACAGGCCGTCCTTAGGTTCTATATAATATAGTATGGTTATTACCACAACCGAAAATGAAAAGTTTGAATTTAAACGAAGGAGACGCTCATTATGAATAAAGCGAGTGAGGACAAGCAGTACGTTCCAACGAGCAAGCGTAATTTCACAGCCTTGATTATCACCGTTTCCATCATAGCCAACGTGATTATTTTACTCCTGTTCTTTTCGCCGATTGGATACCAGGGTAGTGTTAGCTTCGATATCACCATCTTCCCGAGGTTGAATGCGATTTTTAACAGCTTCACGTTTATTTTCCTGGTGGCGGCGCTGGTTGCTATTTTCAAGAAGAATGTTAAGGTGCATAAAACTTTTGTTTTGCTGGCCTTCGCCAGTACCGTTTTATTTTTGTTTTCTTACCTGACCTTCCACTATATTTCGCCGGACACTGCAAAATTTGGCGGGGTGGGTATAATTCGGCCGATTTACTTTACGTTGCTGATTTCACACAGCATACTGGCTGCCATTATCGTACCACTAGCCCTGTTCACAGTTGTATGGGGATGGACGATGCAGGTAGCGAAACACCGTAAAATTGCACGCTGGACCATGCCGATCTGGTTGTATGTCAGCTTAACTGGGGTACTCGTGTACGTATTCATGGCCCCGTATTATTAAATAGACTTGAACCCTCAGCAGGTTCAATGAGGAAAGAAGGCGTCTCTTCTAACAGAGACGTCTTTTTTATGCCTAATAAAAGAAAAATTATTCCTTCCAAATTTATTTTATTGAAAAAACGTTCCTTCTCTAACGGTATTTCTGCTATAATTTGCCTTAATCAACTAAGAATAAGGGGGTCACCATGTGACGAAGAAAGCGAAAGGCAGGTTACGGTTGCTTGTTTCCATGCTCGCGCTGGTTGTGCTGCTAAGCAGTTGCGGAGGCGGAGGCTCAAACCCGAACAACGTAAACGGAGGAAAAGTGACACTGCAATTTTGGACCATTGCGCTACAGCCTACATTCACCCCATATTTCAATCGGGTGATTGCCGATTATGAGGAGAAGAATCCCAATGTCAAAATTGACTGGAAGGATTACCCTTATGACGCAGTGACCAACAAGCTGTTGACGAGTATCGCCAGCGGCAGCAGTCCGGATGTGGTGAATCTCAATACGGAATTTGCCAGCCAAATGGGCTCCAAGGGTGCTGTGGTGGATATGAATGAGCATTTGTCTCCGGAGGAAAAGGCTGCATATTTCGAGGGTATTTATAATTCTACCGTTATTAATGGCAAGGCTTACGCACTACCCTGGTATACCGGCACGGAAGTGCTCTACATGAATACGAAGCTGGTAAAGGCTGCCGGATTAGACCCTGCCCATCCGCCCAAAACGCGGGCGGAACTGTCTGAGTGGGGCCGCCAGATCAATAGAAAAATTGGCAAAGCAGGCTATGTGCAGCAGCTTGTATCCAAGCTTTTTGCCATAGACGGGATTCCGATTTTGAATAAAGAAAAGACAGCAGCGGCGTTCAATACACCGGAAGCAGTCACCATGATTGATAATCTCAAAAAGCAGATGGAAGATGGTGTCGTGCTCAAAGAGGACGCTGATTTTTCACAGCAAGTGAAATATTACGCGGGTGAACAGGTTGCTTTCGAGCTGGCAGGCCCGACGTTCATCAACTTTATCAAAACGGCTGCGCCGGACGTATACAAGAACACCATCGCCGTTCCTGTACCTACAGGTAAAGCCGATGTACGGCTATCCAACTCCATGGATCTGGTCGTACCGACCAAGTCTGCACATGTGAATGAAGCGGTGAAGTTTGCTGTTTTCCTGACGAATGCAGAGAGCCAGACGGCTTTTTCCAAAGCGGCTAATACACTGCCTTCCACGAAGGATTCCATTAAAGATCCGTACTTCACACAGTCGGACAAATCGCTGGAAGCACAAGCGAAAGTGGTATCCGCGCAAAGTTTGGATAAGGCGACAGACTACATGGTCGGTGTGCCAAATGCCAAGGACGTGAACAGTGCTATCACGCGTGCTTTTCAAAATATTTTATTGAACGGAACGGACACGAAACAGACGCTTACTACCTTGGAGCAGGAAGTGAATGATATTTTAAAGCAATAGGTACAGCAGGGGAGTCATATCAAGACTCTCCTGTTCATTTATCAAAATCGGGTGGTGATGCAGCATGATCAAATGGTTGAGGTCGGAATCCTTTACGGCCTGGGCCTTTATGACGCCGGGACTGTTATTACTTGCCGTCTTTGTATTTTGGCCTATTATTTACAGCATTCCGCTGGCATTGACGGACTACTCGGTCATATCGGATACCCATTATGTCGGTCTGGATAATTTCGAGGCAGCGTTTAAGGACCGCAACTTTCTCATTTCGATCTGGAACTCATTAGTGTACGTGCTCATTGTTCCCTTTCTCCAAATTTTCTCCATCCTGATGGCTGTGCTGGTGAACAGCCGTATACCGGGAATTAAAATATTTCGTACGACCTACTACATCCCGGTCGTAACTTCTATGGTAGCCGTGGCCTTGATTTGGAGCTGGTTGCTTGGCAATAACAGTGTTGTAAACTATTTGCTTATGCAGGCAGGCTTGATCAGTAAGGACATTCACTGGCTATCGGACAGTTCTTTGGCCCTGTATGTACTCATGTTTATCACGATGTGGAAGGGACTCGGGTATTATATGATGCTCTATCTGGCTGGTTTGCAGAACATTCCACAAGACCTGTACGAAGCCGCCAGAGTGGATGGAGCAAGCCGCTGGCGGCTGATCATCCATATTACCCTCCCGTTATTAAGACCCTACATTCTGTTCTGCACACTCATTTCGCTCATGGCGGCTATTCGCGTGTTCGATGAGGTATATGTACTGACCAAGGGAGGGCCGGGAACAGCCACGCTGACCTCCAGCTTGTATATTTTCCAAAAGGGGATGGAGCAGTTTAACTTTGGTTATGCCTCGGCGCTTGGCTTAATTGTCGGTGCAATGATTGCGGTGCTCAGTATTATCGTATTCCGATTCAATAGGAAAGGCGGTGTCAATCCCTATTGATGAATCTACAGGATGACAAAGTGCTACGCTCGTCTCTTCCTAAAAAGGAAAGCAGCCGCATCATGCGCAGTCTTGGTCGAATGCTCAGGATGACGGTAATCTATGTGCTTCTAGTGCTACTCGCTCTCTTTTTAATGGGACCGTTCCTCTGGCTGCTCAGCGTATCACTCATGCCGGGCCGCAACATTTTTTCATCGCCGCCCGCCATTTTCCCGACCTTTATTAATTTTGATAATTATGTTCAGGTGTGGCAGTTTATGAACTTTCCGAAGTATATGCTGAACACGGTGATCATTACGACGCTTGGCGTTATTTTCAATGTGGTGCTCGCCAGTCTGACGGGATATCCCTTGGCTGTATTTCGTTTTAAGGGTAAAAATCTGGTGTTCACGCTACTGATTGCCACCATGATTATTCCTTCATATACGTCGTTCATCGTACATTACCTGACCATTCAAGGGCTTCATCTGGGCAATACGTATTTGGGTGTGGTGCTGCCTGGAGCTGTCTCCGTATTCAACATTTTTCTTATGCGTCAGACGTTTATCCATATTCCTACCGATGTGCGTGATTCCGGTAAAATGGACGGCGCTTCGGAATTCCGAATCTGGTGGCAGCTGGTGCTACCGCTGGTGAAGCCGGCGCTCGCCGTTATTTCTTTGCTGGAGGCCATGTCGTTCTGGAACAGCTTCCTGTGGCCTATCGTTATTCTGAACGACACGGAGCTATACCCGCTGGCGGCTGCGCTGACGTATCTCAATGGTCAATTTGCCTATAACTTCGGCTGGATTGCAGCGGGCACGATGATTTCGGTACTGCCGATCATTATCTTGTTCCTGTTCACACAGCGCTACTATATGGAAGGCTTGGCGGGTGCAGTCAAAGGATAGACCGGAAAATATCGGATACGGACGATCCGTGAATGAAGGGGAGACGGTTACCATGGTGCTGGCGAAAGGAACGCGGCCCCATTCCCGTGTGGGGCTAACAACGCAGGAGACTCAATATTATTTTCGTGATGTGTATGACAGTGGAGAAAAGCTGGTTATACCCGAACCGCGTTTGATTTGCGAGCTGTCCTCCCGCTTCGGGATGAATCAGGAATATGAAGGCGTTCTGGACCCTGACGGGCCGATCAAGCTGATCTTGCCTTCGGGACCGGGTGTACCGACCGAAACACGGGGAAGCGTGCAACTGGTACTGGAGTACGATGGAGCGCTCGTTGCAGACGGCTACCGTTTGGAGATTCACAAGGAAGGTCGAATTGAAATCCATGCTGCTAATAAAAGAGGGCTCAAGTACGGCATGGATGCCCTGCATTTGCTGCTTCTAGTCGAACAGGAGCGATGTACACTGCCTGTAGTGTCCATTCGCGATGAGCCTTCTTTTCCGGTCAGAGGGATTATTGAAGGCTTTTACGGAGAACCGTGGAGCCTGGCGGATCGGCTGGATGCCGTCCGTTTTATGGCTGCGCATCGGATGAACACATTCATGTATGCTCCCAAGGATGATCCGTATCATCGTGAATTATGGCGGGAGCCGTACCCGGAAGACACGTTTGAGCAGATTAGCGAATTAAAGGAAACCTGCGATCAGCATGAGGTGGATTTTCATTACTGCATCAGTCCGGGGAACGACCTGAGCTTTGGCAGCGATGAGGATTTCCTCAGTTTGACGGAAAAGCTGGCAGCTGTGATTGCCATTGGCGTACGCCATTTTTCCATATTAATGGATGATATTGATTATGTGCTAAAAGGAGAAAATCGACATTTGCTGGGCCGCTCGGGCCACGCTCATGTCTTTTTGACGAACAAGGTGCATGCATGGCTGGCGGAGCGGTTGCCTGAATTTACGCTGACAGTCTGTCCTTCGGAATATTGGTCGTACTGGGATACCGAATACAAAAAGGATTTCCGTGAGCGGCTGCACCCGGAGATTAAGGTGTTCTGGACCGGATACTTTGTGTTTGCTCCGCATATCGGTCGGAAGCACGCTGCCGATAATCATGCGTTCTTTGGGCATGAGCTGTGGCTGTGGGATAACATTCCAGTGAATGATTGTGACCGTGACCGCTTATTCCTCGATCCGCTGCGCGGGCGGTATTCCGGGCTTCCAGACTGCGGACATACCGGTATGGTAGCCAACCCGATGAATCAGTGGGAATGCTCCAAAGTGACGCTCATTACGATGTCCCACTATATGTGGAACAGTGAGCGGTACATGCCTGAACTCTCTTGGGCTTGGGCTGTGCGGGAGTTAGCGGGAGCGCGCGCGGAGGAACTGATGTTTTTCTGCCGTCAAAACAGGAACAGCCGACTGGGCGGCAGCACGTATGAGGACGTGGACCTTGCTTTGCAATTGCGCGATATCCTGGCGCTCGATATGTACTTTGAGCGGCTGCTCCAAGCTGTGAGCGTCCTGCGGCAAGTACCCGCCGATGATCTGGCGGCAGGCTTCGTAGCACAGGCCGCGCCGTGGCTGGAACGCGCCGAACTGGACGCTGATCTGTGGCGTACGCTGCGCCAAGCTGTGGTCAGCAGCAAGCGGCAGAGCGGTGCGCAGCAGGTCGAGGAGAGCAGTACGCCGCAGGAAGTGGTCGGCGGGCAAGGACCTGTGCTCCTGACGGACGAAGTCGTGGTGGAGCTCCGGCGCTGTATCACTGCCTGTCTGGAGACGGAGGCTCGGCTCGGGAGTGATCCGGCGATCCGTGCAGCCGAGCGGTGGGGCTACGTCGGTCAGGATGAACAAGGCAAGTATCGACTGATCTTGTGAGCATTTGCTGATGGATCAAGAAACCAAGGCAGCCTAGCTGCCCTGAAAATAATGATATGTCTTTGAGTTAACGGAAAAACGGCAGCCTAGCTGCCCTGAAAATAACCATTTGCCGTTAGGATAACGGTATTTTCAGGAGAGGTGGATGCGTGTGGTGAAGACAAACACTCGTGTGCTTTTTGTACCGCTGGATGAAAGGCCCTGTAATTATGAATTTCCTTATTTGCTGGCGCAAGGCACAGATTTGGAAATCGAGCGTCCCCCTATGGAATGGATGGGACAAAAGAAAATTCCCGGTGATACGACCCAACTGTGGGCTTGGCTAGAAGAACGTGCAGCGGGAGCCGATGGAGCCATTATTGCGATGGATACGCTGCTGTACGGCGGAATCGTACCGTCCCGGCTGCATGGAATGACAAGTGAGCAGGTCGGTGACAAGGTGAATCGACTTCGCAGGCTCAAGCGGCTTTATCCGCAGATGACCTTATATGCTTTTCAACTGATTATGCGTTGTCCGCAATATTCTTTGGCTGACGAAGAACCGGATTACTACGCCGATTGGGGGCGCGAGATATTCAGGAAGGGCTTTATTGAGCATCGTCAGGAGCTGGGTATTGCCACGGCAGAGGAGCTTCTTGAATTATCCGACATCAACGAACGTCTGCCTGTAGAGATACTGGAGGATTACCTGGGACGTCGCCGTGTGAATCTGGAAGCTAATGAAGCCGCACTGGAGCTGGTAGCAGAGGGTATCATTGATTTTATGATCATTCCACAAGATGATTCTGCTCCCTACGGCTATACCGCCAAGGATCAGCAGCGGCTAAGAAATCGTATTTCCGATCTTGGGCTGGATTTGAGTGTGTACATGTACCCGGGGGCAGACGAAGTGGGCTGTACGCTGCTGGCGCGGTGGGTGAACCAGGTGAAGAATGCTGTGCCGCTTGTCTATCCAAGGCTGTCCGCTTTGCAGGGAGCATTCGTGATTCCGCTTTTTGAGGATCGTTATTTTTATGAAACATTAAAATATCAGATTATGGCGGCAGGCGGATTGATCGCGTCTTCAGCGGCAGAGGCTGATTTGATTTTGTTGGCTAACACGCCCGGAGACACGATGGCAGAAGCATCATCTCAACAGCGTGCAATGGCCGGATATGATGTATACCGAAACGTGGTGGAGCTGGTCGAATACGGCGTCCATATGCTGCGACATACAGGTAAAAACATTGCAGTGGCTGATGTAGGCTATGCCAACGGAGCTGATCTTAAGCTGCTTAGACTATTAAAGCAAAAAGGGTTGCTTTTTGAGCTGGCAGGTTATGCAGGCTGGAACACCAGCTCCAATACGCTGGGAACCGTCATTGCCCAGTCTATGCTGTATAGCCACTACGGGCCTACAACAGAGCATCTGGATTTTCTGGCGTTGCGTTACGCCGAAGATGCATGTTATTGCGCCGTGGTGCGTACCGCCATGAATAATGGAATTGTGGAACAAATGGGTTTCGATAAGTTTATGCTCGATGGACAGAGAGGTTCGGTTGCTGCGGTCATTCGCGGACGACTGGAGCAGGCGCTCGACGAATATGTAAACGGACCGGAGGGCCATGTGGAAATTACAGATTGCTATATGCCGTGGAACCGCACCTTTGAAGTTGGATTGACCGTACGGCATCATGTCGAAGAGAGAGGGTGATCCCAATGGGAATGGAAGCTGTATTATCAAAAGTTCAGCACGGCCTGATCGTATCCTGTCAGGCGCTACCCGATGAACCGCTGCACGGATCGGATTCCATGGTCAAAATGGCACGCGCCGCTCAGCAGGGCGGAGCCGTGGCCATTCGCGCCAATGGCGCAGCAGATGTGCGTGCGATCAAACAGGCGCTTTCCCTGCCAGTCATTGGTCTGATCAAGCGGGATTATGTTGATTCCGATATTTACATTACGCCCACCCTCCGTGAGATGGAGGAACTGGTGGACGCGGGCGCGGATATCATCGCCCTGGATGCTACATCACGTCCGCGCCCGGGAGGATGCAAGCTGAAGCAGCTTATAGATTACGCCCATGAACATGGAGTGGTTTCCATGGCGGATATATCCACACTGGAGGAGGCGCTTCATGCCGCTTCCCTCGGTATAAGCTGCGTATCCACAACGTTATCCGGTTATACGCCATACTCTGCTCAGATCGATGGACCCGATCTGGAGCTGGTTCGGAGAGCGTCAGAGCTGGTTCCTGTGCCTTTAATTGCGGAGGGCAAAATTCATGAGCCGGCGCAGGTGGAGGAAGCATTCCGGCAGGGCGCATATGCAGTGGTTGTAGGCTCGGCGATTACCAGACCCCAATTGATTACGCAGCGGTTTGCCGATGCCGCAAGGAAGGCAGTGAAATACATCTATGGAGATGAACGACCGAATTAATACGTACTTTCCTTCATTAACAAAATCGGAACAAAAGGTCGCATTGTGCGTACTGGAGCGCCCGGCAGATATCATATATTTCTCCGTGACGGAGTTAGCTGATTTTGCAGGTACAGGCGAGACGACCGTCATGCGCTTTTGCCGGAAAATCGGTTTTAAAGGTTATCAGGATTTCCGACTGTCCCTGGCGCAAAACCAGACTTATCGCAAAACCGATACGGGTGGGGAAAACACCGACCCGGAGAACGAACATGATATTACTCGCATGGTGTATCACAATATGCTCGATATTTTGCACTCTAGTATGGGACTGCTGGACCGTTCAGAGCTTGGGCGTGCGATAGCGTGTCTCGAACAGGCAGGCTATGTTCAATTTTTTGGTGTAGGTGCTTCGGGAATTTCCGCGCAGGATGCCAAAAACCGTTTCTTACGAATCGGGCGGCGTGCCGAAGCCGTGGCAGACGGACATATTCAGTCGATGATGGCGGTGTCCATGAAGCCCGGAGATGTGGCTATTGGTATCAGTGTTTCGGGAAGTACGCTGGATACGAACGACATGCTGCACAAAGCCAAGCAAAACGGCGCGACCATTATCGCGATCACCAATTATGCAAAATCGCCCATCACCTCCATTGCGGATATCGTGCTGCTCACCGCAGGTAAGGAAGCTCCGATCGAGGGCGGTTCGATTGGAGCCAAAATCTCGCAGCTATTCGTCATTGACCTCATCTGCGAAGGGCTTGCTCGCAAGCACACGAGTCATACCAAAGTGATGAAGGAAAAAACAGCGAGGGCGGTCATTGAACGAAGCTATTGAGGTTTTAAAGCGGAGAACTGGTCTATTAGGCTGTGTCCTATCGTTAGTTATTGTTGTGGTATATGACTTGCTATTATTGAAGCTTTACGTAAAAGAGCGTGTTTGTAGATATCGTTTGGCAACAAGGAGGACGCTGTAGTGGCAGATGCTGTGAACAGAGTCATAGGGATCGATATTGGAGGTACATCGGTGAAGGCAGCCGTAGTGGCACGGGATGGTGCGGTGCTGGATGAAATCCGGCTGGATACGGATGCTTCTCGCGGGCGTGATTGGGTACTCTCACGGGTATCCGAAGCTGTGGAAGGACTGAAACGCTCCTTGAGAGACATCAGCACCATTGGCAATAACGACATCGGCGCTCTAGGGATTGCTACGGCTGGCAGAGTAAACGTGGAGAGCGGTGAAGTCGTGTATGCCACGGATAATCTCCCCGGCTGGCAAGGTACACACTTGGTAACATGGGCGAGGGAGAATCTCGCCTTACGTGCTGTTGCTGACAATGATGCGAACGCCGCTTTGCTAGGAGAAGCATGGCAGGGAGCGGGGAGGGGCAAGCGACGCTTGGTCATGCTCACCTTGGGAACAGGCGTCGGTGGCGCATATATGGAAGATGGTTTGTTGTGCCGAGGGGCTCATTGGAGCGGCGGCGATTGGGGGCATAGTATTTTATTCCCAAGAGGCCTTCCTTGCAATTGTGGAAAAAAGGGCTGCGCCGAGCAGTATGTATCAGGTAGCGCACTGTTACGCCGGGGCAGAGAATACACAGGTATACAGTATCGCTCGGGAGTCGAGATCATGAAGGAGGCCGCTCACAGTCACCCGGAGGCGCTTCAGGTACTGGACGATTACACCGCAGATTTAGCCGTACTTCTGGCCAATATCTCGGTCACCCTTGATCCCGAGGCTATTATCGTAGGCGGAGGGGTAGCAGAGGCGGGAGAAGTTTGGTGGCCCTTGCTAGAAAAGCATCTACAACAGCTGGGAGTACAAACGGAAGTAAGTCGGGCGTTATTGGGTAATCGCGCTGGAATCATCGGTGCGGGACGGCTTGCTTTTGAACTAGTAGATTCCTAGAACAAGCATGAAAGGGGAACGAACCATGACGCAAAATCGGCTTGATACCGACATTGTAGTGATTGGCGGAGGTCTGGGAGGAACATCGGCAGCTCTTGCGGCAGCGAAGGCTGGCATGAGAGTCATCGTAACGGAGGAGACGGACTGGTTGGGAGGACAGTTGACTTCACAGGCCGTCCCCCCGGATGAGCATCGATGGATCGAACAGTTTGGCTGCACAGCAACATACCGTGAGTTCCGTAATCGTGTACGTGACTATTACCGTCAGAACTATCCTTTAACGGAAGAAGCCCAAAATGACCCGATTCTTAATCCCGGCAATGGTTGGGTAAGCCGTCTGGCTCATGAACCACGAGTAGCTTTGCGGGTGCTTGAGGATATGCTTGCTCCCTATTTGAATACGGGGCGTGTTCGCGTATATTACCACACCGTGCCCGTAGCTGCTCAAACGGATGGAGACTGCATTTCTTCCGTAACTGTTCGTACCTCGGATAGCCTTGATGATGGGTGTCGGGTTATGGTGCTGCGCGGAACGTTTTATTTGGATGCCACAGAGTGCGGGGATCTTCTTCCGATGGCGGGGGTGGAGCATACGAGTGGAGCAGAGTCGCGGGATGATACAGGTGAGCCTCATGCTTTGGAGTGCGCTGACCCTATGGATATGCAATCCATCACACATGTAGCAGCCGTAGATTACATTCCGCATGGAAGCTTCATTATAGTGCGGCCGCAACAATACGATTTTTGGAGAAATTATATTCCTTCCTTTTCCCGGTTCCCGATTTTGAGCTGGTTTGCTACGGATGCGGATGATACCAGCAAACTAAAACAGTTCACTTTGTTTCCTAACGATCAGGGCATTGTATCACTATGGGATTACCGTCGCATTGTGGACCCTTCTATATGGAGCAAACCATTAAATGATGGAGAGGTAACTCTTTTAAATTGGGCGCAAAATGATTATTACCTCGGTCCGTTGATCGGTGTCACCGCTCAGGAGCAGGAAAGACATAGGGAAGGAGCCCGTGAATTGACCCGTTCTTTAATCTATTGGCTCCAGACCGAAGCACCCCGGTTAGATGGAGGATTCGGTTATCCGGGCATTCGGCCCCGTGGAGATTTCCTTGGTACCTCAGATGGTCTGGCTAAAGCCCCCTATATTCGCGAATCGCGTCGAATTCAAGCGAAGTATACGATATCAGAATTCGATGTAAGTCGTGAGCTTCGTGGAACGGATGGGCCCAAACGATACGCGGACAGCGTAGGTGTAGGCAGCTATCATTTGGACCTCCATCCGACCACTGTATCTCAGCGGACATTTTACATTCCTAATTACCCTTATGAAATTCCGTTAGGCTCCCTTATTCCGGTAAGAGTGCGTAATCTGCTTCCCGCCTGTAAAAATATAGGGATGACTCAAATCGCAAATGGTTGCTATCGGCTGCACCCCACGGAGTGGAATATAGGTGAATCAGCGGGTAGTCTCGCGGCTTATTGTGTCTCTAACGGAGTATTTCCGATAGAAGTCAGCGAATCGGCAGAGCATCTGGGGCGTTTTCAGAGCAGGCTTCTTTGCCAAGGTGTGGAGTTACACTGGCCTGCGGAAGTATTTGAACCCGAAGGAGTCACCAGCTAAAACGTGAGGGGCTACTGCCCCTTGGCTGACTTTGATAAGGTCAAAAGATGATTTTAATAATTAATAAAAAAAAGTACTTGCTAAG
>NZ_CM149995.1:427500-507500 GCF_056316205.1 Paenibacillus sp. 1-8
TCAGTAGCGGCGAGCGAACGCGGATTAGCCCAAACCAAGGAGCTTGCTCCTTGGGGTTGTGGGACGTCTCACATGGAGTTACAAAGGAATCGGTTAGATGAAGAGGTCTGGAAAGGCCCGCCAGAGAAGGTAAAAGCCCTGTAATTCAAAACCTGTTCCCTCCGAGACGGATCCCGAGTAGTGCGGGGCACGTGAAACCCCGTATGAATCCGGCAGGACCATCTGCCAAGGCTAAATACTCCCTGGCGACCGATAGTGAAGCAGTACCGTGAGGGAAAGGTGAAAAGCACCCCGGAAGGGGAGTGAAATAGATCCTGAAACCGTGTGCTTACAAGAAGTCAGAGCCCGATCTATGGGTGATGGCGTGCCTTTTGTAGAATGAACCGGCGAGTTACGTTCCCGTGCAAGGTTAAGGTGAAGAGCTGAAGCCGCAGCGAAAGCGAGTCTGAATAGGGCGACTTAGTACGTGGACGTAGACCCGAAACCGGGTGATCTACCCCTGTCCAGGGTGAAGGTGCGGTAACACGCACTGGAGGCCCGAACCCACGCATGTTGAAAAATGCGGGGATGAGGTGGGGGTAGCGGAGAAATTCCAATCGAACCCGGAGATAGCTGGTTCTCCCCGAAATAGCTTTAGGGCTAGCCTCGGAATAAGAGTCGTGGAGGTAGAGCACTGATTGGGTGCGGGGCCCGCAAGGGTTACCAAGCTCAGTCAAACTCCGAATGCCATAGACTTAGTTCCGGGAGTCAGACAGTGAGTGCTAAGATCCATTGTCGAAAGGGAAACAGCCCAGACCATCAGCTAAGGTCCCCAAGTGTGTGTTAAGTGGGAAAGGATGTGGAGTTGCACAGACAACCAGGATGTTGGCTTAGAAGCAGCCACCATTGAAAGAGTGCGTAATAGCTCACTGGTCGAGTGACTCTGCGCCGAAAATGTAACGGGGCTAAACACGCCACCGAAGCTATGGCTTGATATTTAGGTATCAGGGGTAGGGGAGCGTTGAATGCGGGTTGAAGGTGTACCGTAAGGAGCGCTGGACTGCATTCAAGTGAGAATGCCGGTATGAGTAACGAAAAGATCTGTGAGAATCAGATCCGCCGAAAGCCTAAGGGTTCCTGAGGAAGGTTCGTCCGCTCAGGGTAAGTCGGGACCTAAGGCGAGGCCGATAGGCGTAGTCGAAGGACAACAGGTCGAAATTCCTGTACCACCGTAATCCGTTATGAGCAATGGGGTGACGCAGTAGGGTAGTGACGCGGACTGATGGATGTCCGTCTAAGCAGTGAGGCTGATGTGTAGGCAAATCCGCACATCGTAAGGCTGGGCTGTGATGGGGAGCGAAAATTGTAGTAGCGAAGGTCATGATCTCAGACTGCCAAGAAAAGCCTCTAGCCAGGAGAAGGTGCCCGTACCGCAAACCGACACAGGTAGGCGAGAAGAGAATTCTAAGGCGCGCGGAAGAACTCTCGTTAAGGAACTCGGCAAAATGACCCCGTAACTTCGGGAGAAGGGGTGCCTCGGTAGGGTGAATAGCCCGAGGGGGCCGCAGTGAAAAGGCCCAAGCGACTGTTTAGCAAAAACACAGGTCTGTGCGAAGCCGCAAGGCGAAGTATACGGGCTGACGCCTGCCCGGTGCTGGAAGGTTAAGGGGAGTGGTAAGTCCTTCGGGGCGAAGCTATGAACCGAAGCCCCAGTAAACGGCGGCCGTAACTATAACGGTCCTAAGGTAGCGAAATTCCTTGTCAGGTAAATTCTGACCCGCACGAATGGCGTAACGACTTGGGCGCTGTCTCAACGAGAGATCCGGTGAAATTTTAATACCTGTGAAGATGCAGGTTACCCGCGACAAGACGGAAAGACCCCATGGAGCTTTACTGCAGCTTGATATTGAATTTGGGTACGATCTGTACAGGATAGGTGGGAGCCTAAGAGACTTGAGCGCCAGCTTGAGAGGAGGCATCCTTGGGATACCACCCTGATCGTATCTAGGTTCTAACTTGGTACCGTGATCCGGTACGAGGACAGTGTCAGGTGGGCAGTTTGACTGGGGCGGTCGCCTCCTAAAGAGTAACGGAGGCGCCCCAAGGTTCCCTCAGAATGGTTGGAAATCATTCGAAGAGTGCAAAGGCAGAAGGGAGCTTGACTGCGAGACCTACAAGTCGAGCAGGGACGAAAGTCGGGCTTAGTGATCCGGTGGTACCGCATGGAAGGGCCATCGCTCAACGGATAAAAGCTACCCTGGGGATAACAGGCTTATCTCCCCCAAGAGTCCACATCGACGGGGAGGTTTGGCACCTCGATGTCGGCTCATCGCATCCTGGGGCTGAAGTAGGTCCCAAGGGTTGGGCTGTTCGCCCATTAAAGCGGTACGCGAGCTGGGTTCAGAACGTCGTGAGACAGTTCGGTCCCTATCTGTCGTGGGCGTAGGAAATTTGAGAGGAGCTGTCCTTAGTACGAGAGGACCGGGATGGACGTACCGCTGGTGTACCAGTTGTTCCGCCAGGAGCACCGCTGGGTAGCTATGTACGGAAGGGATAAGCGCTGAAAGCATCTAAGCGTGAAGCCCCCCTCAAGATGAGATTTCCCAGTATGTAAGACCCCTTGAAGACGACGAGGTAGATAGGTTGGGGGTGGAAGTGCAGTAATGCATGGAGCTGACCAATACTAATCGGTCGAGGGCTTATCCTAAGAATAGGACGCAATGGAGTTTCGGATCCAGTTTTCAGGGTGTAACACCTTGAAGGTATGTAGAAGATACATACGACAAGCGCATGGCTATTCATTCACACAATAGGTGATGAACCGGATAACCATACGGTAGAATTTGCATAGCAAATTCATGTTTGGTGGCGATAGCGGAGGGGTTCCACACGTACCCATCCCGAACACGACCGTTAAGCCCTCCAGCGCCGATGGTACTTGGACCGCAGGGTCCTGGGAGAGTAGGACGTCGCCAAGCAAAAGCAAGAAGGACCATGATCTCCTTGAGATTGTGGTCTTTTTTTTGTAGTACGCCCAGCATGGGCGTCATCTCTAGGGTGAAAGTCCCGAGCGGGGGCTGGCGAACGTCTACCGTTAGCCAAGAGCAAGGGTGTCCATCGCGAGGTGGAATCTGAAGGAAGCTGGGGGCAAATGCACGAGCCAAGGAACACGAACTGGATCTGAGGCAGGGTTAGCCGGATGAGTTGCCAACACACAACGAAATCCAAAGTCGCCAAGGGCTACCTTTGTAAACTCCAGTGGCTGCGGGCAGAAAGATGACGATCTTATCTGGGGAGGCCTGCGGAATACGCGAAGTAACTTCGTAACCAGAGTCGAAAGGCTCTGTTGAATCCGCAGGAGTCAGCAGAGGCCATAGTATGTGAGTACGGGACGCCGGAAAGCGGAAGGGCCGAACCGAAAGGAGAGAGGAAACCGAAGCGTTTGCACGAAGAGCAACGACAGCAGAATATCCCGAAAGGGAGCTCACGGCAAAGGGATACGGTGAAGCTGGAAGAGTATGCCGGAGCGCCGAGTTCTTCGTCGGCACAAATCGCCCCTTCCTCTCGCGAAGACCAGAGCGACCTGCTGGAGCGAATGCTCGAAGGAAAGAACCCTCGACTCGGGTATAAGCGAGTCGTCCAGAACGGAGGAGCCCCTGGTGTGGATGGTGTAACCGTAGCCGAGCTACAAGCTTACCTGAAAACACACTGGGAAACGGTGAAGTCCGAACTCCTCGAAGGAACCTACGGACCTATGCCTGTCAAACGAGTGGAAATCCCCAAATCCGGAGGCGGCGTGAGGCTGCTGGGCATCCCGACCGTAATGGACCGATTTCTCCAGCAAGCGCTTCTGCAAGTGATGAACCCGATCTTCGATCCTTATTTCTGCGGATACAGCTACGGCTTCAGACCGGGAAAACGAGCACACGACGCGGTGAAGCAAGCGCAACGTCATATCCAAACCGGCCTAAGATGGGTCGTGGATATAGACCTTGAAAAATTCTTTGACGGGGTGAATCACGATATGCTCATGGCGAGGGTCGCACGGAAAGTGACGGACAAGCGAGTCCTGAAACTCATTCGTGCCTATCTAAGCACCGGAGTCATGGCCGATGGAGTGCTGGAGCGAACGGAGGAAGGAACGCCGCAAGGCGGCCCCTTAAGTCCGCTTCTCGCCAAAATCTTGCTGGATGATCTGGACAAAGAACTGACGGGGCGAGGACTACGGTTCGTCCGCTATGCGGATGACTGCAATATCTTTGTGGCGAGCAAGCGCGCAGGTGAACGTGTCATGGAGTCGGTCAGTAGATTTGTAGAAGGAAAGCTAAAACTGAAAGTAAACCGGGAGAAAAGTGCGGTCGCAAGGCCCTGGCACCGAAAGTTCCTAGGGTTTAGTTTTCTAAGTCAAAAGCAGGCGAGCATTCGTCTGGCGCCAAAGACGATCTTGGGATTTAAAGAAAAGATACGTGAGCTGACAAGGCGGACATGGTCGATTTCGATGGAGGAACGAATACAGAGACTCAACCGCTATATGATGGGTTGGATCGGATATTTTCATCTGGCATCGGCAAAGACGCACCCTCAGAGATTAGACCAGTGGATTCGGAGACGACTGCGAATGTGCCTATGGAAGCAGTGGAAACGGGTGCGAACACGCATCCGTGAACTGCGGGCGCACGGCGTCCCCGAGTGGGTTTGCTTCAAGATGGCCAACTCGCGCAGAGGCGCATGGGAAATGTCCCGGAATACGAATAATGCCCTTCCAACTTCCTACTGGGAAGCGAAAGGGCTGAAAAGTTTACTTTCTC
Organism: Paenibacillus sp. 1-8; assembly: GCF_056316205.1. Taxonomy (NCBI): domain Bacteria; kingdom Bacillati; phylum Bacillota; class Bacilli; order Caryophanales; family Paenibacillaceae; genus Paenibacillus; species Paenibacillus sp. 1-8. The sequence goes on from NZ_CM149995.1 coordinate 432,288, forward strand.
GTTATCTGGAACTTTGTTAACCTTTTGGAACCGCCGTATGCGGACCCGCATGTACGGTGGTGTGAGAGGACGGGGGCTAGCCGCCCCCTCCTACTCGATTAAATCTAATTTATTTTCAGCTAGCTATAGGTTTGTTCGGTTCAGCACAGCTGATAATTTTCTAAATTACTACTCATTCTATTTGTGATATGGTGACAGATTATCAGCGCTGCGGCCCAATTTTTTGAGCAAGCCGATGAGTTGATCTCTTTCGGTTTCGCTGATTCCGCTAAAGGCGCGTTCAATCTGACGGGTGTAATCAGGGTAAATTTCGTCCATGATGCGTTGTCCCTCGTCTGTTAATTCTGCATATATAATCCGACGATCCTGGTCGCACGGGTGACGGTGCAAATAACCACGGTTTTCCAGCTTGTCAATAACATAGGTGACATTTCCGCTTTGCAGTAGCAACTTTGCTCCAATTTGCTGGATCGGCTGCGCGCCCTTGTGATATAAAACTTCCATCACGGCGAAGGCCGTTGGGTTAAAGCCCACCGTTTTGATGCCGGCAACCGCATGTTCATTTACACTTTTGAATGACTTGCCAAACACGCTATACAAATGCATGGATTGCTGTGTCACCAGTGTTCGGTAATCTATCATCTTCATTCCGCCTTTATGTATGGATTTGGGCATCCTTTGACCGCTCGGCTCGGATGACCGGGCAACCATACCCTTGTTACTAGCATAAAGGGATTTACGTAGGGAAAACATGCGTTTTGTCACAGTAGCTGCTTTTTTAACTATTTAATTTCAAAGCTTTAAAGTAAATTTTTGAAAAATAAAGGTTTTGAATGTAAAAAAATGTTCCCGGTTGGATATATTAAAAATAGCATGAACCTAAATTACCAAATAAGGTACCACAGAGGAGATGAGGCACATGGATACAGGTTCCTTCCATTTTCAATTTCGTGATCCGCAGAAGGCTGTCCAAGCCTGTGAAACATTAGAAGAAGTCGGATATTCGGCCAGCACGAACGGTGATACAGGTTTGAGTGTTCATATTGAAAACCAGGATATACTGTCTGCACTGGAGATTTGCCAAGCCTATGAAGGGGCCATGATTGAGACAGGGAATCTCACTTCCAACTCGGGCGCAATTACGGGTCTGCAGAGAAGTGACGGCGCACAAAATCCGGGCTATAGTCCAGATGATTGGATTATTCCCGCTCACATCATCAACGAAGATTGGAGTGAAGCATATAAAAATGGTTCCTCCCAAACATATGGCAATACGATCAAGGAGCATAACGTGAGCTCTGATCAACAACCGGAGGATGAAGTGGATGGCTTTTCCGGCAGCATCCATATCTGACTTCCCATTACAGTGCCGCTCATTTTGGAATAAAAAGCTCCTTCAAAACCATTGAAATCGTGGTCTTGAAGGAGCTTTATTCATAGCATTTTTTTGGGATGAGCTCGCGTTCTGTGAAATGTTAGGTGTTGCTTAGGTCATGCATAAATAGCGGCGACAGCAGGGAATAACAATTTTCAGAAAGGAGGTCTTGACCTTGCAAAAATTAGGAGTCCACGAAAAATTGGAATTACATGAGCTGCTTACGTTTAAAACGACTTGCCTCACAAAAAGTCAAACCATGATTCCTTTGGTATCAGACACAAACTTAAAAAATATTTTGCAGCAGGATGTCAATGGCGGCACACAAGATATTCAACAGCTTAAAAATCTGCTGGTGTAATTTAAAGGAGGATTAACGTGAATTCTATTATTGAAAACATGACTGGAATGAACGGAATGACGGATCAGGTGATTGCTTCTGATTTGTTAATTGCGGCTAAAAGTGGAATTAAGAACTACGCTCTTGCGCTGACAGAGTCAACCAGCTCGGAAGTTCGAAACGTTCTTTATGACCAATTGAGCAAAGCTGTTAATCTTCATGAACAAATCTTTAATTACATGAAGAACAATGGTTATTATAACGCTTATGATCCGGAGCAGCAAATACAAATGGATATTCAAAATGCAGACAAGGCCCTTTCTTTACTCAAAGTTTGATAGTTTGAGCTTCACACAACCCAATTAACGACTTATTCTCAAATGGGTCCTTGGACAGTTTTAGGCATTAAAAAGCACCAGTAAACCTTGAGCGGGTTTACTGGTGCTTCTTTATTGATAAAGAAAGTCATGCTCTACATGAAATATGGTGAAATCGGCAATCTTAAAACGGAGAACTCGGTCTCAAATTCAGGAATAGGGTGATTCTCTTTATGGGTAAGTCTTCAGATCGTATGCAAAAAGATCAAAAATTAAAATGGTGGCAGCTTACCTTGTTAGGGGTTGCAGGTACTATTGGAACAGGATATTTTCTCGGGTCCGGCTTAGCGATTTCCATTGGTGGCCCAGCCGTGCTGATTGCATACTTTTTGGCAGCGGTTGGAACGTATGTCGTGTTTGATGCCCTTTCGCGTATGACAGCAAATCAGCCAGAGCAGGGTTCTTTCCGTTCCTATGCCCAAAAAGCATTTGGAAATTGGGCAGGCTTCGGCAGTGGTTGGGTATATTGGTTCTCGGAGCTGCTTATTAATGGGAGCCAACTAACCGCGCTGTCTATATTTTCACGCTTTTGGTTCCCTGGAGTACCGATGTGGATATTTGCGGCAGGCTTTGGGATCTTAGGGCTTGTGATTGTTTTTTTTGGCAATAAGGGTTTTGATCGTGTTGAAAATGTACTGGCCATCATTAAGATAGCGGCTATTGTTATGTTTCTGGTCTTAGCGGTTGCTCTTTTGGCAGGCTGGATTGGAGGAGGAAAATATAATCCGAAGTTCCCCATCAGTTACAAAGACTTTTTCCCAACCGGTGGCATGGGATTATGGTCATCTTTTATCTTTGCCTTTTATGCATACGGAGGTATTGAAGTGCTCGGAATTATGTCTAACCGACTTCAAAATCCAGAGGAAGCACCCAAAGCCGGAAAAGTGATGCTGATTACGCTGGCTGCGGTGTATGTGCTTTCTATTGGGCTGGCTGTGTCTATGGTACCATTAAGTGCCTTTAATCCGAAGGAAAGTCCTTTTGTGCTTGCGCTCAGCAGCGACCATCTGGCCTTTATGCCTCATTTATTTAACGGAGTGCTTATTATTGCAGGGTTCTCAACGATGACAGCATCTCTATACGCAGAGACTTCTATGATGATTACCCTTGCACAGGAAGGAGATGCGCCCACACTGTTTTCACGGAAGTGGAAGGACAAATATCCTCTTTATGCACTTAGTTTGATCTCCGTTGGATTAATCGCAGCAATCGTGTTGTCGTTGCTGTTGCCGGGAAAAGTATATGAATATATCACAACTGCAGCGGGTTTAATGCTGTTGTATAACTGGTGCTTTATTTTGCTATCTTCAGGCAAGTTACTGGAGTCGAGTAAATCAAGTAACACTAAGCGCTGGATCGGATTATTGTTGATAGCTATAGCTGTGGTCGGATCTTTTTTTCATAAACTTAGCCGCCCAGGTTTTTATATCAGCTTACTGCTTGTCTTGTTGATTGCGATATGTGACTTCATTGTACAACGGGTTCGTCGAAAGCATACGAACGCATCCAAGTAATCATGTCAAAGCCGAGGTATTAGTGAAAAAATAGTAATTGCAATGCCTGTACACCAAAATAAAAGCCAAAACCAATAAGAGATAATCCGGATAGCCATGAGATGGCCTTAAGTATACCAACTTTTAGAAATCTACGAAAAATACTTGAAGCTGCAGCCATGGTCACATCCCAGAGCAGTACGCCTAATATAATGGCTCCGCTATAGATCAATAGCTGTTGTACTGGATATGTATTAGCGACGTTTGCCAGTATTGATCCGTAAATGCCAAGCCAGAAAAGGATGGAAAGAGGATTAAATAATGACATTAGGAAGCCCGACACAAATGAGTTAGTTAATGTATTACCACTTCCTCTTAATTCGGATTCTGAAATCACACCTGCATTTTTAATGCTTTCAATACCTGTATACACAAGTACGAAAAAACCAAACATCCATAAAAAAGCTTTGACAAACGGGGCATTAAGAAGGTGGATCATTCCCAAATAGACTAGCAGCATATAAATTATATCTGCGGTTATTGCACCAAGCCCGATAAACCAGGCGTGCCAAAACCCATTCTTAATACCTCGATCCAACTGTGCGGCATTGATCGGTCCGATAGGGGCCGAAAGTGACAGACCAAGAAAAACATATCCGATAATTGTATTAATGCTGTTTTTCCTCCTTAAGTATCTATTGGATGTTATGTTTTTGTCTATTTTAGTTTATTCGGACAAACCCATTTGTAAGACCATTTTTTTATGCGTATATTGTAGGAGTAGTAGTCACAGCGTACCAATTCGGTAACGGGTTAACCAATCTCATTTCACCGACAGGTGGAGTTCTGCTGGCAGGTGGCCATTGCCCGGATCAGCTTTGGACAGTGGCTGAAGGTAATTTTCAAGCTATTGCCGATCCTGTGGCTGGTTGCTGCTATTTTTGCTGCTATTTCGGCTGCGGTGGGTATCTAATAAATCAAGCACAGAACCCCTGTCTTTTAGAGACAAGGTTTTTTTGTTCACTTCTTTCCCTGTATGGTGCATAAGTTTGCGGGGAAAATGAATAATATGGATAGCATTTTCCTAAGGAGGAAATAAACTTGATGCTTGCTGATAATAGATTACTCATTGCTGCTCTAGGCGGTGTGAATGAAATCGGGAAAAACATGTATTTTATCCAATACGATCAGGATATTGTCGTTATCGATTGTGGCTCCAAGTTTCCTGATGAAAATTTGCCTGGTATTGACCTCATTGTACCGGATGTCACCTATTTGCTGGAAAATCGGGACAAAGTCAGAGCGCTCATTGTGACCCATGGGCATGAGGATCACATCGGAGGCATTCCTTATCTGCTGAAGCAGATCAACATTCCCGTTTATGGGACAAAGCTCACCATAGAATTGATTAAGATTAAGCTAAAGGAGCATAACCTTTTACAAGATGCTGAGCTTCATCTTATAGATGCGAATTCAACCATCGATATAGGCACAATCCAGGCATCCTTTTTCACCACCGTCCACAGCATCCCGGATTGCCTGGGCATCTTTTTTCAGACACCGGAAGGAAATGTGGTTCATACTGGGGATTTCAAATTCGATATGTCTCCCGTCAGTGGACCTTTTCCGGATCTTCATCGAATGGCGGAAATCGGAAAGAAAGGGGTTAAAGTGCTTCTCTCCGAAAGTACAAACGCGGAAAGACCGGGATTTACTCCTTCAGAACGTTTGGTTGGCGGGCATATTCTGGATGCATTCGCCAGAGCAAAGCAGCAAGTATTTATCTCCACGTTTGCTTCCAATGTGAACCGTGTCCAACAAGTCATTGACGCAGCTGTGGAAACGGGCCGTAAACTGGTTTTACTCGGACGCAGCATGGTAAATGTGGTATCGGTGGCTAAGGAGCTGGGCTTCTTGCACATGCCTGAGGACTTGTTGATAGAGCCGGGAGAAACAGAGCGGTTTCCCGCAGAAGAAATCGCAGTTTTATGTACAGGAAGTCAGGGCGAGCCAATGGCCGCACTGTCCCGTCTAGCCAATTCCTTGCATCCCAAAATCGAAATTTTACCTGGTGATACTGTCATCATAGCCGCGGGAGCTATACCCGGGAATGAGCGGAATCTTTCCCAGGTGATTGACAATTTGTATGTACTGGGTGCACAGGTTATTTATGGATCAGGTAGCGCCACAGGGATGCACGTATCCGGTCATGGCAGTCAGGAAGAGTTAAAATTAATGATTACCCTGATGAAACCCCAGTATTTGATTCCCATACATGGTGAATTCAGAATGCTGTATCAGCATCGTCAGCTAGCAGAGTCTGTGGGGATTCCGATGGAGAATGTATTTATCGTCCATAATGGTGACACTATTCAAATCGAAGAGGGAAGGGCATCCCTGGGGCCCAAAGTACCATCTGGCAATAGTCTGGTAGACGGGCTGGTAACCGGTGACGTAGGTAATATTGTACTGCGAGATCGTAAAAAGCTTTCTTCAGACGGAATGCTGATTATTGTGATGACGTTGAGTAAGAACGAGAAGCAAATGCTCGCAACGCCAGAGGTCATATCAAGGGGCTTTGTATATGTTAAGGATTCCGAGGAGCTCATGAATCAGATCCACGACACGATCATGTCCACAGTGAACGAGTTAACAGAAATCGAAATGAGTCAGTGGGGTCTGATTAAGCAGATGTTAAAAGATGATGTTGGCCGGTTTATTTACAGTCAGACCAAGAGAAGACCCATGATTTTACCTATCATTATTGAGGTTTAAGAAAATGGCATAGATTTTGCTCGTTACGCTATTAATCAAAAAAAGACTTAAATCAGTAACACCACTGATTTAAGTCTTTTTAATTCCCTCTTACTTTCCCAAAAGAATGCGGATGTAATGGCGGTTTGTAGCGTAGCGGAGGATTTGAATCTGGAGAAGCGAAGCACTCGCCTTTGCCACGGGATTATAACCTTCAAATTTTTTTAAAATCTAAAAAGAATCCCGTGGCAACAGCGATCGTAAGATCAAAGCCTCCGCGCAGCGTCTTAATCGCATACAGCCGCCTGTGTACCCGCCGTATGCCCCGTGGTAAATGCCGCCGTAATATTATAGCCGCCCGTATACCCGTGAATATCCAAAATCTCGCCGCAAAAAAACAATCCCGGCATCAGCTTGGACTCCATTGTTTTCGGATTGATTTCCTTCAAATTCACACCGCCTCCGGTAACGAACGCCTCCTTCAGAGAGAGCGTACCGTTCACGCGGATCGGAAATGCCTTGATTCGATGGGCTAACTCCTGCCATTGCTGCTTCGGAATATGATCGTACGTCAAATCCTCACGCAGCTCGGTTTGCTGGAGCAGCAGTGGAATCAGGCGTTCCGGCAAATAAGGCTTGAGCACGTTTTTAATCGCTTTTTTGGCATCGGCTGCCGCCAGCTCCAGTGTTTCGCGGTAGACTTCATCAGCATGCTTATGAGGCTGCAAATCCAGAGTCAGCAGTACCGTGCTGGTCTTGTCCTTTTTCATCCCTTTCACGACAAACTGACTGCATCGCAAGGCGGAGGGACCCGACAGGCCAAAGTGTGTAAAAATCATGTCCCCTTCGTGGGTGATTACCTTCTTTTGCTTCGCATTCCACACGGTCAGGCTGATGTCGCGCAAGGATAGACCTTGTAGCTCCTTCGTCTGGATAAACGTCTCACCTGACGTTAATGGAACCTCTGTTGGATACAACTCGGTGATCGTATGTCCTGCTTGCTCGGCCCATGCGTAGCCGTCACCTTCCGAGCCTGTATGCGGAACAGATTTGCCGCCGACCGCGACAATAACGTTGCGGCTGCGAAGGGTTTCACCGGAACGCAGTCTTACCCCGGCAGTGTGGCCTTCTTTGTAAAGAACCTCCTGTACGGGACTTCCTGTCCGAATGTCCACTCCTTGAGAACGAACCTTGTTTACCAAAGCATCGACAACCGTTTTGGCCTTATCCGTCACGGGAAACATACGCCCGTTGTCTTCTTCCTTTAAGGCTATTCCCAGTTGTTCAAAAAAGGCAATGATGTCCCGGTTGCCAAAGGCCGCCAGCGCACTGTGCAGAAAACGGCCATTGCCGGGGATGTGCCGGATCAGCTCGTCCAGCTCTTTTGCATTCGTGACGTTGCAGCGCCCCCCACCGGAAATACCCAGCTTTCGTCCGAGTTTATTTCCTTTTTCCAGTAAAAGCACCTTGGCGCCCTCACCACTGGCTGCCGCAGCGGCCATTAATCCGGCTGAGCCGCCTCCGATCACAATAACGTCGTATGTCATGAACCTCTTCCTTTTTGTAGAAAAATTTTTCGAAAACCCAAAATGGAGTAACAGGATTTTCTTCATATCGTAATACCGTTATCTTAGATACACATTTTCGCGGTATTTTGTATAAAGATATAGAAAGTCATCATCTCGATTTCCAGAAAATACGTAAAGCCGTCATCTTCGTATTTATCTGGTGTTTCGCAGATTTTGTCGTTCTATACCGGGATTTTAACACATATATTGTAATATATTGTAGCCTGTGCTTTAATTCAACTAACAGCGTCAAGGAAAGATGATGAGGGGGAGAAGTCCTTGTTAATTGCGTTGAAGGAAAGTGTGCTTCAAGTTCTCCTTGCCGTGATGTCGGCGGGTTTTTTCTCTATATTAACGGATTGTGGAGATAAGAAAAAGGTTTGGGGTAGCAATCTACTTCCCGGATCTAATCAAGGGATCCTTTACTTGTGTTGCGTGCCGGCCATATTGCTATGTTCGCTCTTTCAATATCAGTCTCCTTATGGCCTGCCTTCCAACCTGGGAATTATCCCCCTCGCTGTTGGCATCATGTACGGCAGACGGCGCACCGCACTTGTTCTTGCCGCTTCTGCGCTGGTCAGTGTTTTGATTATAGCCCAGTCTACGGCAATGTCGCCAATGTATGTGGGTACGAGTTATATTCTTTTTCCTTTTATGCTGCTGCACGTCAAGTTCTTTCAAAAAGGAACATTATTGGACAAAAAACTTCTGATTTCTGCCTATGTTGCGGCTGATATGCTGCTTAAGGCGTTATTCCCGCTATTGTGGGGCAAACAGGATGTCTGGGTATACATTCCTGATCTCCTTACGACGCTGTGGAATATTACAGCAGGTGTACTGGCAAGCTTTATGGTCGTCAGTCTGATGCAAAATGCCTTCGAGAAGATAGCGTTACGGCGGGATGTGACTGAGTTTACGAGCAAATATTTAATTGAAGCCGATAAGCTGCGTCAAGTTATGGAGCTGATGCCGTTAGCCCTGGTCACTCTGGACAGCGAAGAACGGGTTATACATATGAACAAAGCGATGCTGGAACTCTATCGGGACGTCGATCCGTTTATTACGCTGCCTGAGGTGGTGGGTCGTCCTTTGACATCGCTGTTTGGTTTAGGCACTGCACCCGTGGTCAATGAGCGGGTTGCGAGGGCTCTTGAAGGAGAGGCAGGTGCTGATTTTATAAATGTGCCTCCCAAAGTGTTTTTCTCAAGCTTCCTTCCCATTCGTGATAAACATGTAAGTAAAACGACTGGTGTCATTATCGCCTTGCAGGACATTACAGAACTGGAGACGCTGCGCAGCGAGCTGGGTAATTTCGAGAGGCTTAGTCTGGTCGGACAGATGGCAGCGGGCATTACTCATGAAATACGCAATCCGATGGCGGTTGTGCGCGGTTTTTTACAGCTCATGCGCGAAAAGAGTCCCGACTCCCTCGGACATTACTATCGCATTGTGATGGAGGAGTTGGATCGGGCGAACGGAATTATTAACGATTTCCTGTCACTTGCCCAGAACCGAATTGTTGAGAAGGAGCAATGCCATCTTCATGACATTATTCGTGAACTCACTCCTCTATTGTGGGCAGATGCCAACCTGAGAGGGCAGACGATTGAGCTGAAGCTGGAGGAGCATATCACCATGCTACATTTGAACCCTAAGGAAATGAAGCAATTGCTGCTTAATCTGTCGCGTAATGCGATGGAGGCTATGGGGGATAAAGGCGTGCTGACGATTTCGACTCATGAAGAGGGGGATTTTGTGGAGTTGGAAGTGAAGGATACGGGTCCAGGCATTCCGCAAAATCAGCTTGAAAAGCTGTTCCAGCCTTTTTACACGACCAAAACGAAAGGCACAGGTCTGGGCCTGGCCTTGTGCCAAAATATTGTGGAGCGTCACCACGGCACCATTGCCGTCGATTCGGTGGAAGGAATGGGAACGCAGTTTAGAGTTCGATTGCGCAGAACCATTCCAGCTTACAGGGATCATTCTGAATCACCTTCCATAAATTCCATACAGAAATAATTGTACAAATATATATCCGGATTTTTGCAAATTACATGAAAAAGATTGTATAATAAAGATTAGATGTCCATGTCTTTAATACGGCAGAGGATGAAATTAAGCAACGTACTATACATGATTTTTCGAAAAGGAGTGAACGAATATGTCGATGTCTTTTGATCAATATATGAGAGATTCTGTTCAGCCGATGCGCGATGAACTGACAAGTCTCGGAATTCAGGAGTTGCGTACTCTGGAAGATGTGGAGGCCAAGCTGCCTGATGCCAAAGGTACAGTGCTGGTCGTTGTGAACTCGGTATGCGGTTGTGCCGCAGGTCAATGCCGTCCGGGTGTAGCCGAAGCGCTGAAGCATGATATTACACCGGATCACCTGTACACGGTTTTTGCTGGTCAGGATAAGGAAGCAACGGCGAAGGCACGCGAATTTTTCGCACCGTATCCGCCATCTTCTCCTTCGATCGCGCTGTTGAAGGACGGCGAACTGGTTCACTTCATCGAGCGTCATCAGGTGGAGGACCGTTCGGCAGATCAAATCGCTGCTGATTTGACCAGTGCATTTGACCGTTTTTGCCGGTAAAACTGCTCAAGCTATGCCCCCGCATTTTTCGCTTGCGAAACTTGCCGGGGCTTTTGCATGTTGGCTTGTGAAGGAAATTCCTAAAAAAGAGGTGCTTATCTGATGAGTTTGCAGGAACAGATTATTGCTGAATTGGGAGTACAACCTACCATTAACGTAGAGGCTGAGGTCCGCAAGCGTGTGGATTTCCTCAAGACGTATGTTACGAAAACGGGGAGCAAGGGTTTGCTGATCGCCATCAGCGGCGGGATCGACAGTGCCGTAGCGGCTGCCTTGTGCAAGCAGGCTACGGATGAGCTGACGCAGGAGCAAGGCGAAGAGTGCAAAACGCTTGGAGTATTCCAGCCGTATGGCAAGCAGGAAGATATCGAGCACAGCTACGCAGTAGCCAAAGCGTTCAACCTGAAATTTGCCGGGGAAACGAACATTCAGGAAGCGGTGGACACGATTGCTGTGGAAGTAGAGCGTTCGTTGAAGGATATCGGTCTTGAGCGTTCCATTACTCCGCAGGTGAGAGGGAATGTGAAGGCCAGAACACGTATGGTGGTTCAGTATGCGCTCGCCAATGAGCTGAATCTGCTCGTAGTGGGGACGGATCATGCCTCGGAAGCCATCACAGGCTTTTATACCAAATGGGGTGATGGTGCGGTCGACATTACGCCGCTCAGCACGCTGAACAAACGTCAGGTGCGTTTGCTGGCGAGCTATCTGGGAGTTCCGCAGGCCATTTTGGACAAAGCGCCTACAGCGGGATTGTGGGAAGGCCAGACGGATGAAAAAGAACTGGGTATCTCTTACGAAGCGAACAGCGACTATCTGGAAGGCAAGGATATTGACCCGGCGGCACGTGAAAAGCTGGAAAGCTTCTTCACACGCACAGCGCATAAGCGGACAAGCATTCCAGGCATTTAAACAGCGAACAATTATGGAATTGTAAAATAAATAATGCGGCGATCCGCCCGGCGGATCGCCGTTTATTTTGGCGACAGGTTGTAGCTTAATTAGTGATCCATTCAATAAAGCGGCGGGTTTCGGTAATCGCCTGATCCAGCGGAAGACTGCTTCCCTTGAACGGATGAACGGTATTAAAAGTATGATTGCCCCCTTGAATTTGCACCCATTCAATATCAGGACGAACCGAGGTAAGCAGGGCAGAGCCTTCACGCAGGCGTTTGGAATCATCGGTACCCTGAATGAGTACGGCAGGCAGTTGGCTGTCTTTAAGCCTGTCCACGATAGCAAAGCGCTGGCGATTCTGTTCCATATCTTCCAAAATAACAAGGTCCAGCGGAAGCTGCTGTCCGGTTCTAGCGTTTTGCACGTAGCTGCGTCCCTTGGTCCGCATTTCTTCTTTTTGTGGCAAGGTGAACAGGTCCAGGTCAGTTACGCCATTCCATGAAATGACGCCGGATATCTCGACAGGATGATCCAGACCGTATATGAAGCAGCTTCCCGCACCTCGACTGTGTCCTAACAGAAACAACGGCAGCTCTCTGAACTCGTGGCGTGCTCGCAGATTTGTCAGCAATACGTCCAAGTCCTCTTGTTCCCGGCTGTAGGTGTTCCGTGCGAACTTTTCCAGCTCGGTAAAATTCGTCAGATCCTCACCTATGCCATTATGTGAAAAGTTGAAGGTTACGACATGGTTGTCCACGCACAATGCTTCCGCTATATAGGGGAACATGCCCCAATCCTTGAAGCCCTTATAGCCATGAGCGATGACGAGCAAGCTTTTGGCTGTACTTTTGGCGGGAAACCAGGAAGCCCGGATTACCGCATCTGTTCCTGCTTCCGTACCTGCTTCAATAACGAGTGATTCTGACATCCTATCCTTCCTTTCTACGGGGATTTTAAATGGGCATATAAGCTAAATCAACATTCGCATAAAGCCTCTCTTATTTTAACATATTTTGGTGCTGCTTTTAAGGCCTTGTGACTCGCCATGTTGTGGACACGCTGTTACAATAGGTGCAGTAAAGTATAAAAGGATGGGGAATACCCAATGATCTACGGAATTGGACATGATGTGCTGGAAATAAGCCGGATGGCTGACATATTGGCAGGCAAGCATGCAGATGCTTTTTTAAATCGGGTGTTGACCCCGGCTGAACGCGACCTTGCTGTGGAGCGAAAGGGCAGGCTGGTGGAGTTTGTAGCAGGGCGCTTTGCCGCGAAGGAAGCGATAACGAAAGCCTTCGGCTGCGGAATCGGGCAGATGATCGGGTTCGGCGATATGGATATTTTACCGGAGCCTGGAGGCAAGCCAGCGGTTTATTTATCTGCCCCTGCGTGGGATAGACTGGGGCTGCCGGGTGCGAGTGGCTCGGATTACAGCATTCACTTGAGTATTACACATCAACCTAACATTGCCTCTGCTTTTGTGATTGTTGAATATAAGGAGACGTGATGTGATGACTACCCATACATTGGAACAAAAACGTTATTTCAGCTTCGAGCTGCTGAATTGGTATACACGAAGCAAGCGGGATTTGCCGTGGCGCCGCCACCGGAATCCTTTTTACATCTGGATTTCAGAAATTATGCTCCAGCAGACGCGTGTTGATACGGTGATTCCGTATTTTAACCGCTTTATTGCACGCTTTCCGACGATTGAGGCGCTGGCGGAAGCGCCCGAGGAGGATGTGCTGAAGCTATGGGAAGGGCTAGGTTATTATTCACGGGCCCGGAATTTGCAAACGGCAGCGAAACAAGTGGTTGAGCTTCACGGCGGGGAAGTGCCGGATGATACGCAGGCTGTCGCCGCTCTGAAAGGCGTAGGCCCCTATACGACGGGAGCGATTATGAGCATTGCCTTCAATCGACCGGAGCCTGCTGTGGATGGGAATGTGATGAGGGTGCTGTCGCGCTATTTCCTGATTGAAGAGGATATCATGAAGGGCAGCACGCGAGCACATATGGAAAGTCTGGTGCGGGAGCTGATCCCCGAAGGGAGAGCCTCCGACTTCAATCAGGCGTTGATGGAGCTGGGTGCGCTAGTCTGCACGCCGAAGTCGCCCCAGTGCCTGACCTGCCCGGTCATGGAGCATTGCTCGGGCCGATTGGCAGGCCGCGAGGAGACGCTACCGGTCAAGACCAAGGCGAAGCCGCCGCGGCTGGAGCCGCGTTCCGTCGCCCTCATCGAGGGCAGCGGCGCGAACGCAGGCCGCCTGCTTGTGCGTCAGCGCCCGGCTAAGGGCCTGTTGGCCCGCATGTGGGAGCTGCCGCACGAGCTTGTCGGGCCGGAGGGCTACAACGGTCCGGTGCCGGATGAGCCAGCCATGGATCACCTGGCGGCTCATTTGCTGGCGGAGGGCGTGCTCGCGCGTCCGGTGCGGTTTGTACGTGAGGCGGAGCACACGTTTAGCCACATTCACTGGAACCTGCGTGTGTTCCAGTGTGAAGAGGTCGCCAGCCCTGTCGGGGAGGCGGGCGGACAGTCGCTGGCTGCCGAGCAGCGGGCAGGCTACAGCACCGGAGCGAAGCCGGGGGTGTTGATTGCGCTGGCAGAGCAGGCGGAGCACACGCGCACGGCGCTGCCTGCGGGGTACCGCTGGATCAGCGAGGCCGATATGGACACCTTGGCGTTTCCCAAGGTGTTCCTCGATCTGATCACTGAATATTTTGTAAAGAAAAAAGGGACCTTGATGTAGGTCCTCAAGCTGTCGGGAGAAGTCCCGGCAGTTTTTTTGTGTTCTTTTTTCATTAAGCCCGACATCTCATTTAAATAACGATACGTATAGGCAATACCTATCCATAGTCGTAGCTGAGGTTTTAGGCTAATTTTTTATCTACATCGCCTGTTCAAAAATGTCGATCACTTCTTGTTGCGTAGGCTGAATCGGATTGGTTACACCGCAGGCATCCTTGAGTGCGTTGGCGGCGAGAACAGCGAAATCTTCACGCTTGACGCCGAGTTCTTCCAGCCCGGAAGGGATGTTGACCCGTTTAGCCAGCTTTTCAATGGCATGCAGGGCGAGGTTGGCACCTTGCTCCGGTGTAACACCGTCCGTTTTTTCGCCAAGTGTACGGGCGATGTCGGTGAGTCGTTCGGCGGAAGCCTTGGCATTATAGCGCTCTACATGCGGCAGCAAGATGGCGTTACAGACCCCGTGCGGCAGATTATAGAAGCCACCCAGTTGATGCGCCATGGCGTGAACAAAGCCTAATCCGGCGTTATTGAACGCCATCCCTGCGAGGAATTCGGCGTAGGCCATTTGGCTACGGGCTTCCACATCATTTCCGTCATCGACGGCTTTGACCAGATGATCCCGAATCAGCTCAATTGCTTTAAGCGCGCAAGCATCTGTGATCGGTGTGGCATTCGTGGAAACATAAGCTTCAATAGAGTGTGTGAGCGCATCCATCCCCGTTGCGGCAGTTAATGATTTGGGCATAGCCATCATCAGATCAGGATCATTGACGGCAATGAGTGGTGTCGTGTGCTTGTCGACAATCGCCATTTTGATATGACGCTCTTCATCCGTAATAATACAAAACATAGTCATTTCACTAGCCGTTCCTGCCGTGGTGTTAATGGCAATCAGTGGGAAGGAAGGCTTCCCGGATTTATCCACGCCTTCGTAGTCGCTGATCTGTCCGCCGTTGGAGGCCAAAAGCGCGATTCCCTTGGCACAATCATGCGGTGACCCGCCTCCGAGCGAAATAACAAAGTCGCATCCGGATTGGTTCAGCAGCTCCATGCCCTCGTTGACATTGGAAACCGTGGGATTCGGCTGCGTGCCGCTGTATACGACGGATTTTACGTTTAGACTATCCAACATGTTTGTTACTTTTTTCACAATACCAATATCAACTAAAGGCTTATCGGTTACGATCAATGCATTTTTAAAGCCCAATTTTCCGATTTCTGTACCTGCATCCGCCAGTGCGCCTGAGCCCATAAGACTCATGCCCGGCATCATGAATTTGGAAGTTCCCGTCATAAGTATGCATCCACCTTTGTTATTATTTTGGGGTAAATCAAGGTATAATGATGGAATTAAAGGATCTTGCAACCATCCTTATATCCTTATCATACTGTCCTATATTGGCGGGAACTAACGCATTTTATTATAAAATATCGTGATTTTTAAAAGGGTGAAACGGATGGAACATTCCAATACTTTAGGCGACTTTAATCGTTATAGCGAACTGCAATATGGATATGAAACCGATCTGATCAGAATTTTGTATTATGATCTCCCGGAAAATTATTACGAGAAATATGCTTCATATGAATGCCCGAAGCTGTGTACGATTTTGGAGGGGAGAAAAGAAGTCAAAATTAATGAAACGGAGCAGTTTGAATACGATTCTCAGGAGATTATCCTGCTTCCTCCACAGTCCAGTGTTGAAATGAAAATCAAAGAACACACCAAGGCACTGGTCTTTGAATTAAGCGATCAGTTGATGGAACGGTTAAGGAACGTGGTAGAGGAGGAATTTCAGGTCCCGGAGAGTTGCCCGACCCATTCGGTGGTCCGCTGCGAGCTGAACGAAAAGGCGGACTCACTTACCGCATCGATGGAGCGGATTAAGCAATATATGACACATCCCGCTGAAAGAAAAAATTTCCTGATTGATCTGAGCGCTCAGGAAATGGCCTATCATCTGCTACAGATGCAGGTGCTTGAGCAGAATCTACTTACGAACCATCGGCATCCTGTGTTCCGCGCGATTCGTGACATTCAGGAACAACTGCCCGGTATCAGGCATGTGAAGGATTTGGCGGATAACTATAATATGTCACATGCGAATTTCACGAATCAGTTTAAAAAAATAACAGGATTAACCCCGCTTGACTATATAACGAATCAAAAAATGCAGCTTGCCAAGCAATGGCTCCAGCACCGGAACGTAACGGAGGTCGCTTTTGATTTGAATTATGAGAGTGTTTCCTACTTTATTGGTCTATTTAAAAAGAAATATGGCGTTACGCCTAAGCAGTATCAGATGAGTGTGCAGCGGCAAGCAGTTCTTATCTAGTGTGAAACATATCCAGAAAGTAAAAGAGTCCGTCCTCAGCAGTTAAAAACTACTGAGGACGGTCCTGTGTTCACATGGATATACGTTTACGCTGTTAAAGCTAATCGACCCCACGATCACTCTCAATCAGCCCTTTGCCGATTACATTGGCCGAAACCGGAGGCTTGCCGAGCTCCCGGGACCATATGGACAACTGCCCAATATGGTGGATTTGGTGAGCAATGACATGGCGCATCACCTCGCCCCAGGCATCAATCACAATCCTGCCGTCCGGGAGGTGATCTTCAAACCTTTTTCGTTCCAGACCTTCATGCCAGGAGAGCACGAACGGCTCGACATCGATTCGAAACTTCGCATCCAGCTCGCGAACCTTGTCCAGCGTATCATACCGCAAGAAGTCCTCCTGAAAGTCGGGTTTGCCCTGAATCGTTTGAACCCAGCTCCACTCTACATCGACGACATGAAACAACGTCTTCAGAATGCCGCCAACCCCGCCGACGCGTTCTTTCAGTAGTTCCTCCTGCGGCACCTCTTCACACCAGCGGTACCATTGTTCCCGAATCATCCAGTTGTAACGAAAAAAAGTCTGCATCCATGAACCTCCAGAGATTGTATTTAAGAAACATCTCCACCAGTTTACCATGGAATGCCAAACCTTTTTCAGCTTCACTCTGGCGGCTCCAGTAGGGCTCAAATGGACAGAATCTTTTGTGCACCAATTTAAATTGAAAAGGGCTGTCTCACTCGTAGAAAATCTACTTTTGAGACAGCCCTTTATTATAGGGTAGTGATGTTGTTACCAGCTTATTTTTTCGCTGCTGCGTAACGTTTGTTCACTTCATCCCAGTTGATAACATTGTAGAATGCTGCAATGTAATCCGGGCGTTTGTTTTGATATTTCAGGTAGTAAGCATGCTCCCAAACGTCCAGTCCGAGTACCGGAGTCAGACCTTCGGACAGCGGGCTATCCTGGTTTGGCGTGCTAGTGATTGCCAGTTTGCCGTCTTTGCCGACAACCAGCCAAGCCCAGCCGCTACCAAAGCGTGTTGTAGCTGCTTTAGTGAAGTCTTCTTTGAATTTGTCATAGCCGCCCAGCTCGTTGCTGATTGCTTCAGCAATGGCGCCAGTTGGTTGTCCGCCGCCGTTCGGGCCGATAACTTCCCAGAACAGGCTGTGGTTGTGGTGTCCGCCACCATTATTGCGAACCGCAGTGCGGATGCTTTCAGGAACGCTGTCCAGATTGGAGATGAGATCCTCCAGACTTTTGCTTTGCAGTTCAGGAGCGTTTTCCAGAGCTGCGTTCAGGTTTGTTACGTATGTGTTATGGTGACGATCATGGTGAATTTCTACTGTGAGTGCGTCAATGTGCGGCTCCAGTGCGTCTTTCGCGTAAGGAAGTTCTGGTAATTGAAATGCCATAGTAAATCCCTCCTGGTTATATGGTTGGGTAAGTTGTTCCTATGTAATAATACCCTCGTCAGTTATATTAAACCGCATTCAGCCTATTTTATCAACATTTTTGTTTGTAAAATAGCAAACTGGGCATTACGACCTGGTAGCTATCATGTCCAAAAACCCGCTTGGAATACATGGTGTATAGGTAATAAGAGGCAAATTATACAGCCCTAAAATGTAAACGCTTCATATACAGCGCTTACATGAGAAAAAGGGATGTATTCCATCAAAAAGTGTGGTTTAATGTTCAAGGAAGCAGAAATTTCGGCTTTTTTGTCGTCTGCTATATCTTGTCATGTCTGCGGATATGACGAACTTGAGGGCATATACCCTTTTCCTGTTCTTCAATTCATATATAGCAGATCGTATTTTTATCATAATGCCTTTTGATTAACACCATGCCAAGAACTTTAAGGATTTATGTAAAAATGACGGTGCTGTCTCAATTTGTTTTATTAAGCTTACGAAAAGGGAGATATTACTTATGCACGTTCGTTCCTTTCAATTGAGTGATGTGAATCCAGTAATGGAACTCATGCAGATTGCCTTGTCTGAGGAGTGCTACAAAGAGACGGTGGGCGCTTTTGCCCGTCAGCTTTCGTGGGATTCTGGCTTGATCGTCGTTGCGGAAGAGGATGAAGAGCTGGTTGGCGCTCTAATCGGCACGATTGATCAGAATGATGGTTGTTATTATCGTATTGCTATTCACCCGGATCATCGTCGGATGGGAATTGGCAAATCGCTTGTCGAGTCTATGGAGCAGCGTTTTCAGCAACGTAAGGTTAGCCGCATCTGGGTAGCCGGAGACAAGCATAACAGCGCGGCCATGCCTTTGTATGAAGCGATGGGCTACGGGGCAAGTCAGATTTTACAGACTTTTCAGAAGCTCAGCATTTTAGCTCCTCATTAATCGGGAATCGAAATAAAGAGAATTGAATAACATAAAGTATAATATTTACATTTAGAGCATATCTGAGTAACCGTTGCAATCGGGTACGGGATATGCTTTTCTATTTATAACAGGGTTGAGGAGGTTTATTATGGACACACGGGCTCCTTCGTCAGGCCCGCTTCCTACGCCGGAAACGTCCAAACATGCAGGTCGTTGGAGTTACATCCGTGATTGGCTGGTGACTCTTCTAATCGCGATGACCGTCTTGCTGCTGCTGAACCTGTTCGTGTTTAATTTGTCTACGGTCAGGGGACATTCAATGCAGCCGACGCTGATGGAAAGCCAGCATTTGTTCGTTAACAAGTTGGTTTACAATTTTCATGATCCGGGCAGGGGTGATATCGTGATATTGCAAGATCCCGACTCCAATCCGTCCAGTCCGAGATTTTTAGTGAAAAGAGTCATAGGCACTCCGGGGGAGGTAATCCGGGTTGAGCATAATCATCTATATGTGAACGGCAAGCTGCAAAACGAGCCTTACACCGACTCCGAGATTGAGGACGGTGATTACGGTCCTTTTACAGTGGAGCCGGGGCACTTTTTTGTCATGGGGGATAACCGACACGCCGCGGGCAGCAAGGATAGCCGATATTTTGGCAGCATTAAATCTCAGGATTTGCTGGGACGTGCGGAGCTTGTATTTTGGCCGTTATCCGAGTGGAAGTGGCTGTAGAGCAGCCATAGTCTGTATGCTGAAAATTAATGGGGAACGTCTGCAATCGTCAGGACCATGACGGGGCAGGCGGTTACCGATCAGGAAGGGAAGAGAAATATGAAAGAAGTGATGGTATATACCGACGGCGCTTGTTCGGGAAATCCCGGTCCTGGGGGCTGGGGCGTCGTTTTACTATATGGAGAGCATCGCAAGGAGTTGTCCGGTGCCGAAAAAATGACGACAAACAATCGCATGGAGATCAAGGCCGTGATCGAAGCGCTCAAGCTGCTCAAGGAGCCTTGCCATGTAAAGGTACACAGTGACTCCGCCTATGTCGTAAACTGCTTCAAACAGGGCTGGATTAAGAATTGGCTTCGTAACGGCTGGCGTAACAGTAAAAATCAGCCAGTTGAAAACAAGGAGTTATGGGAAGAACTGTGGGAACTAATGAGCAAGCATGAGGTTGAGTATGTGAAGGTCAAAGGTCACAGTGACAACGAGCTGAACAATCATTGTGATTTCTTGGCGACCAGCGCTGTTAAAAATTTACGGTAGCATCTGCTGCTATATTCTGTTGAAATTTAACATATGGGGATTTTACAGAAATCCTCATATAAGTGATATGAAAGAGAGGTGAGTATCGGATGCAACGCGGACAGACACCAACAGCTGCTGGAACCGCTTTGACTTGGGCATCGCTCAAGCAGGAGATTATCGAAGCGGCTCCGGGGCTGGGCATCGACTCCATCGGGTTCGCATCCGCCGATCCCTTTCTGTCTCTGAAAGCAATATTGGAAGAGCATCGCGCCAAAGGCTATGAATCCGGTTTTGAGGAGCCGGACATTGATAAACGGATCTACCCGGAATTGTACGGTTCGCAGCCAGCATCCCTGATTGCCATTGCGGTGGCTTATCCTTCCAAAATGAAGGACCCGCCGAAGTCGGACAAAGGCAAGTACCGTGGCATTTTGGCTCGTTCCGCCTGGGGTAAGGACTATCACTTGGTGCTGCGCGAGGCGATGGAAAAGCTGGAGGCTTTTATAGGTGAACGGGTTCCCGACGCGATTATGAAAAACATGGTGGATACCGGAGAGCTGTCGGACCGGGCCGTAGCGGAACGGGCGGGTATTGGCTTTAGCGGCAAAAACACGATGATGATTTCACCAACACTGGGATCATGGATTTATCTGGGTGAGCTGCTGACGAATATCCCTTTTCAGCCAGATGAGCCAGTGACGGACGGTTGCGGGGAGTGTACGAAATGCCTGGATGCGTGCCCTACGGGGGCGCTTGTCGGGCCGGGGCAGCTTAATGCCCAGCGATGTGTGTCTTTTTTGACGCAAACGAAAGGTTTTCTGGATGAGGAATTTATGCTAAAAATCGGGAATCGGTTGTATGGGTGTGATACCTGCCAAATGGTATGCCCCAAAAATAGGGGTCTCAACTGGAATCATCATCCTGAGCTTACACCCGATCCCGAGATTGTGAAGCCATTGCTGCTGCCGTTACTGGATTTGAGCAATCGTGAGTTCAAAGAGAGATTTGGTCAAAGTGCGGCAGCCTGGCGGGGAAAGAAGCCGATTCAGCGCAATGCGGTTATTGCGCTCGGCAATTTCAAGGATATTAGCGCCGTGCCCAAGCTGACGGAGGTTCTGTTGGATGATCCGCGTCCTGAGCTTCGGGGTACGGCAGCATGGGCTTTAAGCCGAATTGGAGGAAAAAACGCAATGACAGCGATCAAGCAAGCATCAGAGAAGGAACAACATGAGCAAGTACGCGAAATGGTCGCGCAGGCGCATTCCAAACTTGAGGAACGAGAACAGGCTGAACAGCAAAAGGATTCTGAATTGATGATCGAGGACTCGCAGGGTCCAACTACGATTTATTATAATGAAATGGAGACACCTGTGGGCACTTTGACGCTGTGTGCTACGGATCGGGGGCTGTGCCGAATAGACTATGGCGTTTTTCATGCGAGGGAAGCACTGCTTCAGCAATGGGCCCGGACATGGATTGGGGAATATGTCTATGTGCAGGAGCCGGAAAAGCTGCGCGAAGCCGCAGATCAACTGCGTGAATATTTTGCGGGAGAACGACGGGAATTTAGTATAGCCTATGATTTGAGAGGGACTCCTTTTCAAGAGCAGGTATGGCGTGCACTGCAAAATATTCCGTACGGGCAAAGTGTGTCTTACAAAGATATTGCGGAATCGATCGGCCGAGCCAAGGCGGTACGTGCTGTCGGGGAAGCAAATAACAAAAATCCGTTACCCATCCTGTTTCCATGTCATCGGGTATCGGGTGAAAACGGAAGCTTGGTTGGGTATGCCGGGGGCCTGCCGAACAAGATGAAGCTGCTGGATTTGGAGAAGCAATGAGGACATACGTTTGCAAATTGTGATTTGCTAGCTGTCCCATGTTTTGCTATGATAGGTTCGTGTATAATTCAAGAGGTTTCATATAAATATACAGAGGTGACGACTTCGTGGTGTGGAATATTGTCATTCCGATCATTACCCTGATTGTTGGTTTGGTCGGGGGATTTTTCATCGGTGCTTATTATCTTCGCAAACAGCTTGAAAAGATGCAAAACGATCCTGATACGCTGCAAAAAATGGCCAAACAGATGGGTTACAACCTGAATGGGAAGCAAATGCAGAAGGCCCAGCAGATGATGAAGAACCAGCAGTTCTCCAAAAATCAGCCAGGTCCGCGTAAAAATCAGGGCCGTCGGAAATAATGAGCAACATAAGCACGGATGCCGCATGAGGTTGCATAGAGGAGGATTACTGTGGCTGGCGTAAAAGATTATATTAACCGCAAAGCTGCGGATAACCGGGATAAAATCGAGTACCATGTGGAGCAAATTCTACAATTGATCGGTGAGGACCCCAAGCGTGAAGGCTTGCTGGAAACACCGGCACGCGTAGCGCGCATGTATGAGGAGATATTCGCAGGTTATGAGGTTGATCCCCGGGATGCGCTGGGTGTAACATTCGACGAAAATCACGAGGAGCTTGTGATCGTGAAGGACATCGTTTATTACAGCCAGTGTGAGCACCATATGGCTCCTTTCTTCGGAAAAGTGCATATCGGCTATGTACCCAGCGGCAAAATTGTAGGACTAAGCAAGCTTGCCCGTCTGGTTGAGGCTGTAACGCGCCGATTGCAGGTGCAGGAGCGCATTACGGCACAGATCGCAGATATTTTAAATGAAGCGGTCTCCGCTCACGGGGTTATGGTAGTCGTGGAAGGCGAGCACTTATGCATGTGTGCAAGGGGCGTCAAAAAGCCTGGCAGTAAAACGGTAACATCTGCGGTACGCGGAACGTTTCGTGATGATGCTGCACAGCGTGCAGAGTTCCTCTCGCTGCTCAAGGATTGACCGAACAGGCGTGACGGTGATGTGATGAACAAAAAAAGGGTGGTTTACGCATAGGCGTAGCCACCCTTTTTTGTTAACATCAGATTAAAGACGACGGGATAGCTACTTTGAAGGAGGATAACGTATGGAGAATGTACATATGTCAGCAGACAAAACAACGATTTTGCCTGATCTACAATGGATTGAGGCGCCACTCGCGACCACTCAGACGGATGTTTTGTCTCCACTGGCATGGGAGGAACTGGTCTGTCGGCAAGTAGGGCAAGGAGCTGCGCCTGTTTTGCATCTATGGCGGCACCCGGCTGCGCTGGTGATTGGCCACCGGGACCGCAGGCTTCCGTACGCACCGCAGGCGATGGAGCGTGTGCGGAACGCCGGAACCTCGGTATGCGTGCGTCCCTCAGGCGGAGCGGCCGTCATGCTGGACAGGGGGGTATTGAACCTGTCCCTGATCCTGCCGAATCCGCAGCGGGCGATCAGCCTGCATGAAGATTTTCGGCTTATGGCGGGGCTGATTGCCGATGCGCTGGCCCCGTGGTCCGCCGAGGCGCAGACCGGGGAAATCGCCGGGTCCTTCTGTCCCGGCGATTACGATGTCAGCGTCCGAGGCCGCAAGTTTTGCGGCATTGCGCAGCGGCGGCAGGCCAAGGCCTATATCATCACGGCTTTTGTGATGATTGAGGGCAGTGGCGCGGAGCGCGCACAGGCGGTGCAGCGGTTCTATGCGGAGGCAGCCGGAGCTGCGCCGACGGGCGTGCCGAAACCGGATTATCCGCAGGTGAATCCGGGAACGATGGGCAGCCTGGCGGAGCTGGCCGGGGTGCCGTCTGTTGAGGCGTATACGGCATCGCTGCGCCGTGTAGTCGAAAGCCGGGCGACGATTTTGCCTGCCGACGACTCACTGGTGCAGCCGCAGGGACTGACGGAGCAAATGGCAGCGCTCAGAGAGCGATACGATTCGCAGGTGTAGTATGAAGCATGATCCTGGCTACAGATGAGTCTTAGCTTAGAACGGCTGCCATCTCAGCTTCGAGGCTTGGGTGTAGCGCTTTTCGACCTCAGGCCAGTTCACGACATGCCACCAGTCCTCAATGTATTTGTTGCGCTCGTTCTGATGCTTTAAGTAATAGGCATGCTCCCAAACATCAATCGCCAGCAGCGGAATGGACTCCCATTGAGTCAGGTTCTGGTGCTTTTCGGCCTGCAAAATTTCAAGCCGTCCTGCACGTGGACTCCACGTCAGGATAGCCCAGCCGCCGCCCTCGACCTTCTCAGCTGATGAGCTGAATTGCTTCTTGAATGCCTCATAGCTGCCAAAGTCCTTTTTGATCTGCTCCGCCAGCGGCCCGCTTGGTGTTCCACCGCCTTGAGGACTCATGATCGTCCAGAAAAGCGTGTGCAGATAATGGCCTGCCCCGTTAAACGCCAGCTCGCGTTCCCAATGCTTCACAAGGTCAAAATCACCCGTTTTCCGGGCTTCCTCCAGCTTTTTCTCCGCTTTGTTTAAATCATTCACATAGCTTAGATGATGCTTGTCATGGTGGATACGCATCGTTTTTTCATCAATGTACGGTTCAAGCGCATTATAGGGATATGGGAGCGGCGGTAAACGATGTCCCCCGATGGGAACAGGTCGGCCGGGGGAGGTTTTTTCCGTAGCCGAAGGCTCTGTCTGGCTTGACTGGACGCCTTTGTCTTTGTTCGCCCACGGTCCTTCCCACCTCGTGCCGCCTGTCTGCCCTGTCTGCCGCTCTCGCAGCGCATCCTCGGGGTAATCCTCACCCTCTGCCGCCACATGATACAATGCACTGGCCCGCGCAATGGAGCCGGGCTCCTGAAAGGGATTGGTGGAGATCAGGAAATACTGACTCTCATGTGCTGCGTGCAGCACAACTCCGGTGGATTTCGGCTGCTGCCGTAACGCATGGCTGTGCTCGGTCAGCAGACTGAGCTGCCGTACATACTCCTGTGACTGGCGGTTTGCGGTTTGCAGCAATTCGTCCAGACGACGATTCAGCTCTTGTGAGACAGGCTGTGAATCTGATGTCACTCCTGCCGTTGCCTTAGCTGATTGTAACGCTTCTGGCGCTGACCCTGACCCCAAATCTCTCGACTGCCCCGATTGCCTGGCTTGTGCTTGTGCAGCAGCCGACGTTTGCTCCCATTGACGATGCCACGCCTGATCTGCCGGATCGAGGGCGCTTCGCTGCTCTTCTAGCAGCTCTATAGCGGTGCGTTCCGTCTGTTCGAATATTGTCCTCCAGTCATCCAGCAGCCGCACGTAAGCAGGCTCCAGACTCTCTGTAGCGGACTTAATCACTTCCACATGCCAGCTTTCCTGCTGCTTCCAATGCCGGATTTCCTCCAGCACACGTAAGGGCAGGAAAGACCCGTAAGTACTCAGCATCGTTTGTACCTCCCGTATCCCACTATGGCTATCCGGGCTGGTCCCAAGAACCTGACCCGGATGCATACGTACCCAGTATATTCGTCGTCTCATCGGGAATATGTCTACAAACTCCCCGGCTCCGGCGCGATATGTAATGTGGGGCAAATGGATACATAGTTGGATGCAAAAAAGAAGCCACGCTGCGGCACGGGTTAAGTGTCCACAGACGGGCTTCTCCAGGTTGAATGGAGTATGGCTACTAAAATAGAACCATTACTGCGTAGTCGTTTGTTTACTGGCATTAGCGATAGTTTTCTTATCCTCCAACTCTTGTACACCGCTTAAAAACGTCGATACCCGCCGCAAATACTCACGTGGATGCTCCCTGAAAATAAGCTCATGCAGCCCGTTTTTGACAATCCATACACTGGAAAGCGGGTTGGTTTGATTGGCAGCGAGCTTTTCCGCAATCGGGTAAGGAGCTTTTTCATCCTGCGTCCCATGTACGAACATGATCGGGAACGGATAGTTT
Organism: Paenibacillus sp. 1-8; assembly: GCF_056316205.1. Classification (NCBI taxonomy): domain Bacteria; kingdom Bacillati; phylum Bacillota; class Bacilli; order Caryophanales; family Paenibacillaceae; genus Paenibacillus; species Paenibacillus sp. 1-8. The sequence goes on from NZ_CM149995.1 coordinate 458,144, forward strand.
TCCGTTTTGACCTTCTGATATGGAATCTGATGCAGGCTGGTACCGTTCAAGACTGGAAACAGCAGCTCCAGAATTTCCAGAGACGGATGGCGCGGCAGATTAATTTGATTATGAATGTTATGGTACAGCGTATCTGGCTCCAGCAGGAAGGTGCTGTCCAAAATCATGGCGTCCACATCCTTGGTTTGCAGGCCTGCCTGAAGGGCGGTTCCTGCTCCCATCGAGAAGCCCCATACGATAATCTCCGAGGAGCCGCGTTGCTTCGCAAGCTGGATCGCCCCAAGAAGCTGCTGGGATTCCGCTTTGCCTCCGGTTGCGACGGCTTTGCTGTTTTGTGATGCGAATCCGTAATCGAACATGACAACGTTAAAATTCAAACGGTGGGCATAATGCGCCAGATCATACATCGGAATCCAGCTTTCTTCGCGATTGGCCCCATAACCGTGGCTGAAAATAATCGTTTTCTTCGATTGATCTGCCGGGATATACCAGCCCTGCACCATCCGGCTACCGTCCTTGGCGGGGAAGCTGACTTCCTCGTAGGGCATACCTTTGGCCTGCATCGGGTTCGAGTATAGTGGCGCGACGGTTGGATTCGTCAGTACCCATGCGATATAGGCATGCAGGGCAATAAAGCAAAACAACAGAAAGAATACGACCGACAGCAGCAGGGCAATGACAACGTGCTTGAACCGCAGCAGACGGGGGTTGATTAGTGGGGTGGACGGCTCCTGGACAACATGCTGTAACTGAGAGCTGCGCTGGGATGTCGAAATCATGTAAGAGCCTCCTTCTATAAAAATGAACTTCGTTTCATAGAATTCTAGGTACAATTCCACTTGAAAATGATAGTTTAGGTCCGTATAGATACCTATTATCGTATGATGCGTGTTATCCAAAGTCAACGGCTGAACCGGAAAAGTAAAAATGATGCAAAGAATTGTCGATGTTTCTTCTCGTTCTGTAATATGGCTGTCACAAAAACATTAGTTTACAGTAGCCGCGACTATTCTATATAATTTATGTAACCATGTTTCATGGTGTGAAACGAATATGGAACAAAGAGGAGCGGTTCACAATGGAAGACCGTAAATTAACCGTTCGCGCCGTGGAGCGTGCGCTTGATATACTGATGTGTTTTACCGGAGATTCCGATCTGGGCCTGACAGAGATTGCTTCCAAAATTGGTTTACATAAAAGTACCGTCCATCGGCTGTTGACCACGCTGGAGGATCGCGGCTTTGTCGTTCGGAATGCCGCAACGGAAAAATATCGGCTTGGCATCCGGATATGGGAGCTGTCCACCCATTTGTCGCAAAGCGACGAGCCGGCGATACTGCTACAGCCAGCGATGGAAGGATTGCGTGATCGTCTGGGCGAAACGGTCAGCTTGTACCTGCGCGATGGCAGCATGCGTATTCGTATTCAGGCCGTGCAGAGCAATCAGGCGATCCGCCGCGTTGCGCCAGTGGGTGCAAGCATGCCGCTGGCTGTAGGAGCCTCCAGCAAGGTGCTGGCGGCCTTTATGCCGCCGCAGGAGCTGGAAGCCCTGCTAAGCGGGGATGAATGGCCGCCCTCGGTAGACCCGGAGGTCTATAAGGCTCAATTGCAGGATATTCGTGAGAAGGGCTATGCGACCAGCTATGAGGAGCGGGAGCCGGGCGCTGCTGCTGTGGCTGCGCCTATCGTGAATCGGAAGGGACAGGTCGCTGCGGCCTTGTCTGTATCCGGCCCGGTCAGCCGACTAGCTCCCGAGACGCTGCATGATTTTGCCCCGATTTTGATGGAGGCGGCGAAGGAAATGGGGCTTATGCTTCCGTAACAAGAATTGAGAGTAATGAGGCGATCAGAGCGAATTTTAAAGGCGATCTTGGAAAAAGGGACCGGAAAAGGGTTGCCAAAGCCGTAAATTTGAAGTAATCTGATGGGGATGGCGGGCTGTCCGTTATAGCCGCCTCATGCGAACAGAATTAACAGAGTTACTGGGGGAGCCTGTAATGCCGGGCTGAGATGGAATCGCACTAGATTCCGGACCCTTTGCACCTGATCTGGATCATACCAGCGTAGGGAAGTAATCGGCCATTGAAATGTATACGTAGCCGCTGTCTACGGCAATGCATTCGGAGTATGTTTCCGCGTGCGTAGCCGTCTGCATAGCTGTTTCGTTAGATTAGCCGGTTCCCCTGGGGAACCGGCTTTTTTGCATAGATAGCCAGCCTGGGGATGGTTCCGGATCGGTGTGTCATTTCATCGAAACGGGAGGAATGGACAATGAAACCGACAGAAACAGAAGGAACAGTAGGGAACGCAGTGGATGAACAGACAGGAGGGGTGAAGCCATTTCCGGGGAGCCGCAAGGTATATATTCAAGGCTCGCGGCCGGACATTGCCGTGCCGGAGCGTGAAATCGCCCTGCATCCCACACATACGCCGCAGGGCACGGAGCATCATGAGCCGTTACGTGTGTACGATACGAGCGGTCCCATGACCGACGAAGCCTATCAGGTCGATATCCGTAAGGGCTTGCCTCCATTGCGGCGAGCTTGGGCACTGGAACGAGGCGATGTGGAGGCTTACGAGGGGCGCGCCGTCAAGCCGGAGGATAACGGATTGAAGCCCGGCTCCAAACGGGAGACGGCTGAATTTCCCGGCGTAACCAACCGTCCGCTCCGTGCGCGGCAAGGGCGTAGTGTAACGCAAATGCATTATGCGCGGCAAGGGATCATTACGCCCGAAATGGAATTTGCGGCCATCCGCGAAGGGGTGGAGCCTGAGTTTGTGCGACAGGAGTTGGCGGCAGGACGAGCCATTTTGCCTTCGAATATCAATCACCCGGAAAGTGAGCCGATGGTGATTGGGCGTCATTTTCACGTGAAGATTAATGCGAACATTGGTAATTCTGCGGTTACGTCCTCCATCGAGGAGGAAGTGGAGAAAATGACCTGGGCTGTACGCTGGGGCTCGGATACGGTCATGGACCTGTCCACAGGCCGTAACATCCATACGACACGTGAATGGATCATTCGTAACTCCCCTGTGCCGATTGGGACTGTACCGTTGTATCAGGCGCTTGAAAAAGTGAACGGCGAAGCTGAGGCGCTAACGTGGGAGCTGTATCGTGACACGCTGATTGAGCAGGCGGAGCAGGGCGTGGACTATTTTACAATTCATGCGGGCGTGCTGCTGCGGTATATTCCGATGACGGCAAGCAGAATGACGGGAATTGTGTCCCGTGGAGGGTCGATCATGGCGGCTTGGTGTCTTGCGCACCATCAGGAGAACTTTTTGTACACGCATTTTGAAGAAATATGCGAAATTATGAAAGCCTACGATGTGGCCTTTTCCCTCGGAGACGGTCTGCGTCCAGGCAGTATCTATGATGCGAATGATGAAGCACAGTTTGCTGAGCTGGACACGTTGGGCGAGCTAACGCAAATTGCCTGGAAGCATGATGTTCAGGTTATGATTGAAGGGCCGGGACATGTCCCGATGCACAAAATCAAGGAGAATGTGGACCTGCAAATGGAGATTTGCAAGGAAGCTCCCTTTTATACACTGGGACCGCTCACGACGGATATTGCACCTGGCTATGATCATATTACCTCGGCGATCGGGGCAGCGATGATCGGTTGGTTCGGGACGTCCATGCTGTGCTATGTTACGCCGAAGGAGCATTTGGGTCTGCCGAATAAGGATGACGTTCGTGAAGGTGTTATTACGTACAAAATTGCGGCACATGCTGCCGATCTGGCGAAGGGTCATCCACGGGCGCAGCAGCGGGACGATGCTTTGTCCAAGGCACGCTTTGAATTCCGCTGGCGCGACCAGTTCAATCTGTCGCTCGACCCTGAACGGGCCTTGTCCTACCATGATGAGACGCTGCCAGCAGAGGGAGCCAAGGAGGCACACTTTTGCTCGATGTGCGGTCCCAAGTTTTGCAGTATGCGTATCACGCAGGACATACGCGCCTATGCGGCGGATAAGGGGCTGAATACCGAAGAAGCGGTAGCCGCCGGGATGCGTGAGAAGGCAGAGCAGTATCGGGATGCCGGGCAGTAAATCCTTAAACTTATGAACGTATGAATAACAAAAGCCGTGGTTCTCTACAGATGATGTAGGAAGCCACGGCTTTTTAGCTTATGTAAAACGAGATCATGCAACCGGATAAACGGCGGCTTTATTTTTTACCCATTTTCTCATTCAAAATGTCCTGAAAGCTGAGCTTCTTCTCCGAGCTGTCTTCTTTCTTCTGCATACTCACCGCGTTGGCACGTTGGTATTGGTGATGGAAAGGCATCAAGGTGTGTACAGTTAAATTCATTGTATTCATGTGGGTTGTTCCTCCAATTCCATTTTGTCACATTCAGATCGAGTTGCTTAGGACGTCTGTATAGGACTATTCGTATGTACTTGATGTCGTAATACCGGGTAGACTGCTTGGTAATGTTTCAATCATTATAAACGCATTTTTTCAAATTAAAACGTTTTTGACATAAAACAGGAAAATGGTCATGCGAGTCCAAAATTCGGATTAGGCGGATGGTCATTTTGAGGGAAAATGTGCCTAGTTCCAAAACAAGGGCCAGAGGCCCGTTTTCTTAGTTTAGTAGTCGGGATTGTGTTTTTTTGTCGAATACCCTTATATAAGTCAATATGAAGTCAGTCTGGTGGCGAATTAAAGTGTCAAAGTTGTATTGACTTTATGTTTGGGAGTGGATACCATGAACTGGTTGTAAGCGTGTTTTAGCTACTAGAATCAGCCAATCCATCTGGCGATTCATCCGTTGAAATGTTTGAGAAAGGACCAGGACATATATGAAAAAAAGTATTGCAGACATCGCATTTATTATTCTGGGTGCGTTTTTTTTCGCGCTGGCTGTTAATCTGTTTGTTATCCCGAATGAGTTTGGCGAGGGGGGCGTTACAGGGGTCACGATTATTTTGTACTACCTGTTTCAGTGGTCCCCTTCGATCGTCAATCTGGTGATCAATGGCTTGCTGCTGATTGTCGGATATAAATTTTTGGACAAGAGAACAACCCTGTACACTGTGATTGCGGTTGCTTTTAACTCGCTGTTTTTACATTTAACGGCCAACTGGCGGATTGATTCGCATGAGCCGACGATTAATGCCGTATTTGCCGGGGTTTTGGTGGGTATCGGAATTGGCCTGATCGTGCGGGTGGGCGGTACAACAGCAGGAACGGTCATTTTGGCCCGGATCGCCAAGAAATATCTGGATTGGAACATCAGCTATGGCTTGCTGTTTTTTGATCTGATTGTTGCGTTTTCGTCCTATTTTATTATTGGCCCGGAAAAGCTCATGCTGACTATCGTTATTTTGTATGTCGGTACGAAGGTTATGGATTTCATGATTGAAGGATTGAACCCGAAGAAAGCGGTCATGATCATTTCGGAGCATCAAGATAAAATTGCGGAGATGGTCATTACGCAAATGGATCGGGGAGTTACCGTCCTGTCAGGCCACGGATATTACACCAAAAATCCAAAAGAAGTTCTATATATCGTCATCAGCAAGCAAGAGGTGTCAGCGCTTAAAAAGATTGTGAAGGCTATCGACACAGCGGCGTTTATCACCATTCATGACGTGCGGGACGTGTTCGGGGAAGGCTTTTTGGATATTTCGAAGTAGCTGGCGAGTGAGAAAGCAGGGTCATAGAAGAATGTTTGAAAGTCGGTCCTGAGGGGGCGGCTTTTTTGCTGCTATTCAAAAATGAACCACTATGTGATAATGAAATTATGCTTTTTAAGCACGTATTTTTTGTGGTTTTTGGGTTGTGAACTAAGATTTATTGCTTAATAATTTTGATATTTGGATAAACTAATATTATATATTTTAATGTAGTGGGGGGCTTTTTATGTCAAATAATCAACATATAACGCAAGTTGAATTTACCGATTTCACTTTATTCTCTAGCGTTCGCATTCCATTTGCTAGACATATTAATATCATCAGTGGAGAAACTGGTGCAGGGAAAACGAACGTTTTGAAAGCTTTGTATAGCTATGGAAAAACAATTAATGAAGTAAAGGGATTACCAGACTCAGTTTCACTTGAAAGAATTAGCGAAATGATTGCTTCAAAATTATTAGGAGTATTTAGACCGGATGATCGTAAAATTGGAAGACTAGTTAAAAGAAATAGAGGCAGGGGAACGGCAGTATGTAAAATTATCTTTAATGATAAAGAAGATGTTGAATTTTCGTTTTCAAATCTGGCTAGTAAAAATATAAAATTCGCAGGTTATCCATCTAATGAGAATTTTCCTAACTATGTTTACATACCTGCAAAAGAAATTATATCGGCTACAGAGAACTTCACTTCTTTATATGAAAAATATCATATAGCATTTGAAGAGACTTACTATGATCTGTGTAAGTTTCTGTTGCTTCCAACAAGAAAGGGACCTCTCAATTCAAATCAAAAGAAGCTGATAAGAACACTGGAAAGTATAATTCAGGGAAAAGTAGCTTTGGAAAATCAAAAGTTTTATTTGAAAACTAAAGGTTTAGGTAGCATAGAAATGGGACTTCTTGCTGAAGGATATCGTAAGTTGTCTACTCTACTACAATTAATATCAAATGAAACGTTAACTGAGAATACAATCCTTTTTTGGGACGAACCAGAGTCAAATATCAACCCTAAAATGATTCCTGCTTTAAAAGAAATGCTTATCGCTTTAGCTGAAATGGGAGTGCAAATATTCATTACAACGCATAGTTATTTTCTTCAACAAGAACTTTCCCTTTTTGAGCAATACAGCAATAAAGACAAGCTGGATATACGATTTATAACCTTATATCAAGATGAAGGTGATATTCAATTTGAATCTCAAAAGCTAATCTCAGAATTACAACATAATCCAATTCAGCAAGAGTTTATGGACTTGTATAATAGGGAGCAGGAGTTGTTTTATGACCACGATTAGCTTTGAAGAAAGTAATCTGTGCTTTCAATTTAAAGAAGGATTATTACCTATTAAGTTTGATGAGACTAATTTTTATACTAACCGCTTTAATACTCTCACGGGTTCAAAAGGAGTAGATTTCATTGTATTAAATGATAAAACGATATATTTAATTGAAGTTAAAAATTTCAAAGGCCATGAAATCGAAAATAAAGACAGGCTAATTGCAAATACAGAAAAGAGTCTTGCTCTGGAAGTTTCTCGTAAGGTGAGGGATACGATTTCATGTCTTGCAGGTGCATATAAAAGTGGCAATGAAATTCTTACTCCTTATTTTACACATTTCACAAAAAGAAGTGTGGAGGTAAAAGTTATTCTATTTCTGGAAGGGAAATTTGTGAATCAACCCCTAGTTTTCCGAGCTATGGCTGACGAAATGAAAAATCGTTTAAAGTGGTTGACCACTAAGGTATTTGTAGAGAATGTGCAATTATCCAAAGGCCATATTTATACAATTAGTAGACTATCTAAACCTTCATAGAAAACGATTTGTATTTATTATTCCGTCTGCTCTGTTTTTATGCATACTTTGAAAAATGTATCTGATCTCATCACAGTTTTTATAACTCTCGTATTTTCAAGCATAGGTATATATTTTCTCCTATCAAGTATATTTTTCATAGTTAAAAATCCCCTCTCAATTTGCAGTTTTCACTGCATTTTGAAGGGGATTTTTATTATTCATTCGCTCTTTACTCTTGAATCATTTGACGCAATACGGTTTGAAGAATACCACCGTTGTGGTAGTAGTCGATATCGACGGTGCTGTCCAGACGGGCAGTTACCGGGAACTCGAACTTCGTGCCATCCTCGCGTTTGGCCACAACGGTAAGCTCTTGACCCGGCTTCACGTCATTGTCGATGCCGAGAATGTCAAACGTTTCACGACCGTTCAGACCCAGGCTGGACCAGCCGTGGCCTTCCTGGAATTGCAGTGGAAGCACGCCCATGCCGACCAGGTTACTGCGGTGAATCCGCTCGAAGCTTTCTGCAATAACGGCTTTGACGCCCAGCAGAAGCGTGCCTTTAGCCGCCCAGTCACGGGAGCTGCCTGTGCCGTATTCCTTGCCGGCAATAACGATCAGGTTTTGATCGGCTGCCTGATATTTCATAGATGCATCGTAGATGGACATTTCCTCATCCGTCGGCAAGTATTTGGTCACGCCGCCCTCAGTGCCGGGAGCTACGTTGTTGCGGATACGAATGTTGGCGAATGTACCGCGCATCATGACCTCGTGGTTACCACGACGGGAGCCGTAGGAGTTGAAGTCCTTGCGCTCTACTCCATGCTCCTTCAAGTACAGTCCTGCCGGGCTGGAAGGGGCGATGTTGCCTGCTGGTGAGATATGGTCCGTAGTGACCGAATCATTCAACAGGGCAAGTACACGGGAATTACGAATTTCCTTGATATCCTGCACGCCATCCTGAAGCTTTTCAAAGAATGGTGGATTTTGAATATAAGTTGATTTTTCATCCCATTCATACAGTTCGCCTTCAGGAACCGGAATGGAGTTCCATTTTTCGTTGGCAGTAAATACATTCTCATATTTACGACGGAACATATCCGGGCTGAGAGACAGGCTGATCGCTTCCTTAATTTCCTCGGAAGTTGGCCAGATGTCTTTCAGGTAGACCGGCTGATTGTCCTGATCGTAACCGAGCGGATCATTCACCAAATCAATGTTCACCGTACCTGCCAGCGCATAAGCAACAACCAGTGGCGGTGAGCCGAGATAGTTGGCTTTGACTTGCGCATGTACGCGGCCCTCAAAGTTCCGGTTGCCGGAAATGACTGCGCCAACCGTCAAATCGTGGTCTGTGATGGCTTGACTCACTTCGTCAGGAAGTGGCCCGGAGTTACCGATACAGGTCGCGCAGCCGTAGCCTGCCACATGGAAGCCGAGGGCTTCCAACGGACCGATCAGCCCGGCTTTTTGCAGGTATTCCGTCACGACAAGGGAGCCCGGCGTCAAGCTGGTTTTCACATAGCCCGGCTTTTTGAGCCCGCGTTGTACTGCCTTTTTGGCGAGCAAGCCTGCGCCCAGCATAACGCTAGGGTTGGAAGTGTTTGTGCAGCTTGTGATAGCCGCAATCACGACTGCGCCAGTACCCAGCTCGCTGGTGGAGCCGTCCGGGTGGGTCAGCGGAATCTTCTGCGCGATCTTTTCATCACTCAGTCCGTAGCCGCCTTTGTCCACAGGGGTACGGATAATGCCTTCAAAGGTTTCCTTCATGCGGCTAAGCTCAACACGGTCTTGCGGACGTTTGGGACCCGCGAGACTTGGTACAACCGAAGCCAGATCCAGCTCAATCGTATCGCTGAACACAGGGTCCGGCGTGTCGGATGTGCGGAACATGCCTTGCGCTTTGTAATATTCCTCTACAAGACTCACTTGCTCATCAGAACGTCCGGTGCTGCGCAGGTAGGCCAGCGTTTCCGCATCGACCGGGAAGAAGCCAACCGTTGCGCCGTATTCCGGTGCCATATTGGCAACCGTTGCACGGTCAGCCAAGCTGATGTTAGCCAGGCCGGGTCCGTAAAATTCCACGAATTTGCCGACTACGCCTTTTTTACGCAGCATTTGGGTTACAGTGAGTGCCAGATCGGTGGCGGTAGAGCCTTCCGTCAGACTGCCTGTCAGCTTGAAGCCGATAACATCCGGTGTAACAAAATACAGCGGTTGCCCCAGCATACCCGCCTCTGCCTCAATCCCGCCGACACCCCAGCCTACAACACCCAGGCCGTTAATCATCGTCGTATGGGAATCCGTTCCGACGAGGGAATCCGGGAAGACGACGGTTTCGCCGTCAATTGTTTTGGTGGTGGCCACGGATGCGAGATACTCCAGATTGACCTGATGGACGATACCGGTGGACGGTGGCACCGCACGGAAGTTGTTGAACGCCGTTTGCGCCCAGCGCAGAAAACGGTACCGTTCCTCGTTACGTTCAAATTCTACATTAATATTATAGTCCAGCGCTTCACTGGTACCGAAAGCATCGACCATAACCGAGTGGTCGATAACAAGATCGACGGGTACGAGCGGGTTGATTTGTTTCGGGTCGCCGCCCGCTTTTTTCACAGTATCGCGCATGGCTGCCAAATCGACAACCACCGGAACACCGGTAAAATCCTGAAGCACGATGCGTGCAGGGATGAATGGAATTTCCTTGTTGGTGTCACGATCCTCAGCCCAGCCTGTAAGCTGTTGCACATGCTCCTCAGTAATTGCGCGTCCATCGAATTGGCGCACAGCGGCTTCCAGCAACACTTTAATGGAGAAAGGCAGCTTGGCGATACCGCTTTTTCCTTGTTCCTCCAGTGCCTTGAGACTGTAATAACGGTAAGGCTTGCCGTTAACTTCGAGACTGCGGGCAATGGAGAATTGATCTTTTCCTGACATAAGTATTACCTCCTTGAAGTGGATGCTTGGGGAAAATAGGGATGTCGTTTTTTCGACGTCTTGCACAGTAGGTTTAATTTGGTTACGCTCTCATGAAAGCAGCATGGCTGATTTGAAGAATAATCGATTAACCTATGGATAACCGTTATTTTCATAATAGAGGAGAAGATGATTTTAATTTAGTTTCATTAGATGAAACATAATTTCAAAATAATGTTTCTGCATTAAGTATACCGTTTTCAATCGATTACGTAAAGTTTTTTTGGCCTAATTTGTACACCGAAGCCTGGAAAATAAAACGTTCCTCTTTCTCGTGTTTCGGTGTTCATACCAAGCTTTAGAGATTCATACCTATAGATAGAGAGCCATATCAGGCTATAGCGGGAAGTAAGAAAGTTATTCAGTATCCCGGCTATTCCCAAACAGGGATGGCGGGACGGAAATGGAGGGACAGGGATGGGGGAGCGGGAATGGAAGCAGGCCCTTTTTGCTTATGTGAACCAATATAACCGGAGTGAGGTGAACAGCGCTCCACAGCCGGATGAATATCTGGAGGTAGGTCAGCGGATGGAGCGTGCGGCTCGTACGGCCAGATTGGAACAGTGGTATAACGAGCGGAACGCCGTTCCATTACGTAGCGAAACACGCGCCAAGCCGCTGCGAATTGTGCAGGATACGCCGGAAGAGGCTGTGGTGGATGTACAACTGCATGTCCGGCTCTTTTATGAAAAAGGCGGGATGACTCACCGGGAGGATCGTATTGAACGGGAACGTTTGACGTTCACGCGCGAGGGTGAAGCTTGGCAGGTGGCAAGAATCGAGCGTGATCCGGCAGAACGAAAGCCGGCGGGGGGAGAGGTTCCTTTTAAACAGGCGTCGTTTAATCAGGGAGGGAATCTGCCGCTGCTAAATCGCGGTGTACTGGGTTTTGGCTCATCAGCGCGTCCCAGCCGATATCGCCGGGAAGAGGCGGCAGCCTATGCGGATCAGTGGTGGGATAGCTTCAATCCGGAGTTTGAAGGTTTTGATGTGGATTGCACCAATTATATCTCGCAATGCCTCTTTGCAGGGGGCGCACCGATCCACTATACTGGTAAAAGAGAATCGGGCTGGTGGTACAAAGGACGGGTCGCTGGACGTGAGCTGTGGAGCTACAGTTGGGCGGTTTCCAACAGTCTGGAGCGGTATTTGGGCTCCAGCTCGTGGGGGTTGACCGCCGAGCAGGTGAGTCGTCCGGAGCAGCTAATGCTGGGGGACGTCATTTTTTATGATTGGGATGGTGACGGCACCTTTCAGCACAGCACGGTGGTAACGGCCTTTGATGCGGGCGGGATGCCGCTTGTCAATGCGCATACAGTAAGCTCCAGACATCGTTATTGGGACTACAAAAATTCGTATGCGTGGACGGACAACACGGTGTATCGCTTTTATCATATCGCCGACTATTTTTAAATGAAATGTTTATAACAGGTACAGTGACGCAAATCAGGCACAATGACGAAAGCAGGAAAGCGGAGGATAGGCATGGCAAAACAAAAATTGACCGTAGGGCTGGTGTATGGCGGCAAATCGGGCGAACATGAGGTTTCGCTGCAAACGGCGTATGCGGTACTGAACGCTTTTGATTATGAGAAATACGAGATTATTCCTTTTTATATTACGAAGGCTGGCGATTGGCGCAGAGGGTCGCTGCTTGACGCACCCTTGGCTTCCGTAGAGCAATTGAAGCTGGAGCGCGCAGAGGGCGGTACGAAGGCGGCATTAGATACGTTGTTTGGCAAGCTGTACGGAGAGCAGACGCTGGATGTGCTGTTCCCGCTGCTGCACGGCACCTTTGGTGAGGACGGAACGATCCAGGGCTTGTTCGAAATGGCAGATATGCCTTATGTTGGTGCAGGCGTGCTGGCTTCTGCCGCAGGGATGGACAAAGGCGTTATGAAGAAGCTGTTTGAGCATGCAGGATTGCCGCAAGTGAAATACTGTTATTTTAACAGTACACAGTGGTCAAAAACCAGTCATGATCTGGTGCGCCAAATGGAAACCGAATTAGGGTATCCGTGCTTCGTCAAACCGGCGAATCTGGGATCAAGTGTCGGTATTTCCAAAGCCAGTAACCGGGAAGAGCTGGAAAAAGCAGTTGAGCTTGCTCTGCAATTTGATCTGAAGGTCATTGTGGAGGAGTATGTCGATGCCCGCGAGGTCGAGGTCAGCGTACTTGGCAACGACGAGCCGATTGCTTCCGTACCGGGCGAAATTGTATCGTCCAGCGACTATTACGATTATGCTGCCAAATACACGGACGGCCAATCGGAAATGCTCATTCCGGCACCGCTGGACGAGGAAGTAGCAGATCGTATCCGTGAAGCTGCATTGCAGGCATTCCGCGCTCTGGAGGGCTGTGGTATTTCCCGTGCCGATTTCTTCGTCAGACGTTCGGACGGACATATTCTTATCAATGAAGTAAACACGATGCCGGGCTTTACGCCGTTCAGTATGTATCCATTGCTGTGGAGAGAAACGGGCGTATCCTATCAAAGCTTGCTGGACCGCATGATTGCGCTCGCACTGGAGCGTTATGAACGCAGGTCTGCGCTGCATTACGAGAACTCATAAATTCGAACCAGGGGGGGCTGATCACTCCCCTTTTTGTTCATATACACGGTTTACAATCAGGATTTGTAAAAATCCTTCACGAAAGGTGGCGGCTAAACATGGGCTTTCAAACGGAATTTAACTCGGTGTGCAAATTCAAGAGCGAACAGGAATTGTACGAACTGCTGGAATACGGACGCGGTAAAATGGTTAAATCCGGACTGCGTGTGTTCCCGACAGGCCAGAAGGTCATCGCTTACAGTGCGGACAATGTGGCAGTTGCCATCGTGCAGATTGTCGGCTGTATTGCCGAAATCAATTTTCAGGGCGACGAAGTGACCGAGGTTGAAATGATCCTCATTCGCAAACTGAATGAAGAGGAAGCAAGAATTCAGACCTCCTTGGCGGATGAAATGTTTTTTGGAGCGCAATAGGCAGGACAAGAACTGGTTCACGCCGAATCAGAGGGAGCTTTTCCGGGTATGATCAGTAGAAAAGGGATTGAGGTCACAGAACGAAAGCGGCCTTGCCATCTACTGCGATCTGCTGAAAGGAAGGACACCTATGATAGTAAGGTTCGGCTATGTAGCCATGTCAGTCACCGTACAAAATGCATCGCCCTCCAAAACGATGACGCTCGCCAGCTTTAACAAAATTGGAGATCGAGAGGCCGCTATTCGCAAGCTGGAGCGGATTGCAGCCGAAAACCTGCATAATACACTGCGACTACTGCGTCATAATCGGGCGAGCGATATCAAGGTGTACCGTTTTTCATCCAAGCTAATTCCGCTGGCGACTCATCAGAATTTGCGTGACTGGGACCCCTTTCAGGCGCTTGCCGCTGATTTTGCAGAGGTCGGGAATTATGTTAAAAAGAACGGGATGAGGGTATCGTTTCACCCGGATCATTTTACAGTGCTGAGCACTCCCCGCCCGGAAGTGCTGCAAAGCTCCATTAACGATCTTCAGCATCATAAAGCGATGTTGGAGGCGATGGGGCTTGGTGCGGATGCCAAGAACAACATTCATATCGGCGGCGCGTATGGAGACAAGGTGACGTCGAGTCAGCGTTTTGTAGAGCAGGTGGATGCGCTGGAGCTTTCGTTAAGGGAACGAATGACGCTGGAAAACGATGATAAAACGTTTAATGCGGTGGAAACGCTGGAAGCGTGCAAACGGACGGGGCTGCCGATGGTTCTCGACATTCATCATCAATGGGTGAATAATGAGGGCGAGAAGCCGTGGGAGCTGTGGCCCGGCATTTTGGATACCTGGAAAGGGGAACTGGCTCAAACGGGATCCTCTCCCGATCATCCACTGCCACCCAAAATCCATGCGTCCAGTCCCAAAAGTGAAAAAGACCCCCGCAGTCATGCCGACGGTGTTCAGGTGGAGCCGTTGCTTACTTTTTTGCGCAACATTGCCGGATATACGGATCAGATTGATGTCATGCTTGAAGCCAAACGCAAGGATGAAGCGTTGTTCAGACTGATGGACGAACTGCGTGCACGGGAAGGTGACGGAGTGAAGGTGCTGAATGGAGCTTCGGTAGAAATTACGCCTTAAAGAATAGTATTCTGCGGATAATGCTCCCATATAGAGAAACTTTATGAAGCTTATTGTGTATACTAGAATGTGTAAACTAGATGTGTACCTTTAATAGAGATGGTTAAGAAGCTGTGCTGTAATGCAGCTTCGTAAACCACGTAACAATGATATAGAAAGTAGAGTGAACACGTTGAATGAACATGAAAACGAAAAGGTTCCCTATATCGTATCAGGAAAAAGCTATACCGCCGTGGCCATTAACGCGGCATCCAAAGCCGGGGAATGGATCAAAAGCAGACTGGGTACCGTTGAGCAGTTAAGCACCAAGCAGTCTTCGACGGACCTTGTGACCGAAGTGGATAAAGGTGCGGAGCAAATGATCCGCAGACTGATTCTTACCCATTTTCCCGACCATGCCATTCTGGGCGAAGAGGGTGTAGAGCCGGGGGCTGAGGCTTCGGCCCGTGCGTTGGAGGCTGCTCGTGAAGAGGAATATTTGTGGATTATTGATCCGGTAGATGGCACAACTAATTTTGTACACAGCCTGCCGTACTACAGTGTATCTATCGCCTTGGCCCACCGTGGAGAGGTGATTGTCGGTGTCATTTATGATCCGTCCCGCGACGAAATGTTTGTGGCTGAAAAAGGTAAGGGCGCGTATGTGCATGGCAATCCGATGAGAGCATCCAGAGAAGAAACACTGGGAGATAGTCTGGTGTGTATCGGCTTCCCGCCGGACCGCACTTTTGCACAGCCGCTAAATATGAAGATTACACAGGCACTTACACCTCAGGTGAGAGGCATCCGGGCGCTTGGCTCGGCAGCATTGCATTTGGCCTATGTGGCTTCAGGACGGCTTACAGCTTACTGTGAAATCGGTCTGAATGCTTGGGATGTGGCAGCAGGCGCTTTGCTGGTGCAGGAATCGGGGGGAACGATCACAGATACGCTCGGTAGACCTTATGACCTGAGTGTGCGACATATTGCAGCGACCAATACGGCTATTCATTCTCAACTCATTCAAGTGCTAAAAGAAGCAGACGCAACCGGGTTATAATAAAACGCAGATCATTCTGAAGGAGGATAGCGTGATGAGCCAATCCGAAGAATTGGAACGCGAGCTCAGTGAAATGCTGATGGAAGGCGAAATTCGTGAGAATGAGGCCAAAAAACGCGAACGGCTCACTCCTAAATATGAGGTGCGGATTCAAACCCATATCGACCCTATTGTGGAGGAGACGCGTAAATACCGCAGCATGGCACGGGAACTGGACGACCGCTACGATGAATATATGAGCAAGGCGGACCCATCGGAACCAACCGACAAACGCTAAGCGAACACAAATACCTCTTGCCGAATGACCAAGGCTTGGGGTATTTTGTATGATGTACAGCTTTATCAGGCAATCCATTCCAGACTGGACCGGACAGGACGAGCGAAGGAGGCGACATCCACTGATAACCTATTTTAAGAGCGCTTTCAAAAATGCCGGAATCCATCATAAAATGGTGCTGTTGATTACAGTGCTCATGCTGGTTAATTTTGCGGTTGTTGCAGTCATACTTAAATACGTATTTCATATTTATGATAATCAAATGTATAAAAAGACCTCCGAAGTGCTCAATATTTCCTCAATCGGTATTGAAAATGAGCTGAAGGATGTTGAAAAAGTTACTTTCAAGGTGACAACAGATGAGCAGCTTCAGCGGTATTTGCTACAATTGGAAAAGGAAACCTCACCTTATGCCAAAATGGTGCTGCGTAAAAAAATAACGAACAGGCTTATCGCCTTCGCCGGCTCTGAAACCTATATCTACTCTATGATGGTGATCGACAAAGAGGGGCAAGTCATGAGTGCGGGCAACCGCGAGGGCATTCCTCAGGAGCTTCGCTCCACCCTGTCGATGCTGGCAGACGAACATGACGGCTCCAATGCATGGTATGTGGCGGGTCACTCCTCCCTGCTGGCTGCGAGGCAGTTCAAATCCTTTACGGATTCCAACTTTACTCTGAACGGACTCGGAACACTGGCGATTCGTGTACGGATTGACCGGATTGTAGCCGACCGTGTGCAGACTTCTGGTGGTGACGGACAGCTAATGATCACCGATGGAAGACGTATGATCTATCCCGAAACACCGCTGTTGAGTGACAGCGATATTCAGGCCGAGCTTGGGCGAAAGCAGCCTTATGGTATTGCAACCTACACAGGCGGAACCTTTTTCGCAGCTCAAACCAAATCCTCCTATACGGGCTGGACGTATTTGCATATGACCCCCTTCGACGACATGTTTCGCAGTATTACGATCATCAAAGAAATTGTAAGCGCTATTTTTGTCATTATGCTTCTGATTGCGCTGGCACTGGGGGCCCGACTATCTGGCAGTATTACGAAGCCGATCGTTCAATTAATCCAGAACATGCGTAAAATTGAAAAAGGCGATCTGGATCGTCTGGAGGAGGAAGCTCTCGGCGCGGTTCCGCTTTCCACACAGGATGAGGTGGGCTTGCTGCACCGTACCTATAAGAAGATGATCCGCCGTATCCGTGAGCTGATTAATGAGAATGTGGCAAAGCAGCTATTGTTGCGGGAAACGGAGCTTAAAGCGCTTCAGGCGCAGATTAATCCGCATTTTTTGTATAACACGCTGGAGTCCGTGAACTGGCTCGCCAAGGCGAATAAGCAGGATCGGATTTCGGAAATGGTGGAGGCGCTGGCCTTTCTGCTACGCAGTGCCGTCAGTTTTGAAGAACAGCTCATTCCACTTCGAAAAGAGCTGGATATTGTGCGAAGTTATGTAACGATCCAAAAAACACGCTTCGACGAGCGACTCATTTTCCATCTGGATGTACCGGAAGAACTGATGGACGTGCAAATTCCGAAGTTAACGCTCCAGCCTTTGGTAGAGAATGCGATTCATTACGCGCTGGAGCCGCGAATTGAGCCATGTCGGATTGCTATCATTGCCCGGGAGCAAGAAGGTGCGTTGTTGCTGCGGGTCGAGGATGACGGGCCGGGAATGACGCTGAATTTCTTGGAAAAGCTGCGGAGTGGGCAGATCACTACCCGTGGTCAGGGTATTGGGCTTGCGAACATTCAGGAGCGGATTGACCTGACGTTTGGTACACCGTGGGGCATAGAGCTGCATAGCGAGTCAGGAACAGGAACGTCGATTCATGTCTGTATTCCATATGTGAAAGGGGATTAGGATCATGTACAAGGTGCTGCTGGTTGATGATGAGCGTATGATTTTGGAAGGTATATCACAGGTGGTCGATTGGGGCAAAGCGGGTACGAGGCTGGTCGGTACGGCACGTAATGGGATTGAGGCGTATGATCAGATTCAGGCCAGCCCGCCTGATTTTGTCATTAGCGATATCTCTATGCCCGGACTGGACGGAATCGGACTGGTGGCGAGAACGACGGAGCATTTTCCGGACGTTCGGTTCATTCTGTTGTCTGGTTATAAGGATTTTGATTATGCCTGCCGGGCCATGCAATACGGGGTAAAGCACTATTTGTTGAAGCCCTGCAACGAGAGGCAAATCCATGAGGCGCTGACCGAGCTGGGGCAGGAGCGGGAGGAACAGGACGAACGCAAGCAGTTCGTGAACCGGATGAAGCTTGATTTTCAGCGTATGCTGCCTCATGTGAAGGAGCATTTTTTGAAGGAGTTTATTTCCTATAAAACTTACGGCAGTCGGGATATCGCTTTTTATGAGCGGTTATTCAGTCTGGAGCTGCAAGATAAGCAGGTTCGGATGCTCCTGCTGCGGGTCGAGGAATCCCATGAGCCGGAGCATCTGTTTGCGCTGCAAAATATTGCAGCGGATTTAATGGACGATGTATTGCTTGGGACGACCATGCAAGGACAACTGCTCATCGTGCTGGAGAGCGAGGATGACACGTCACGGCTGATGAAGCAGATTGAAGCGGTGCGTGCGACGTTTCGTCGCTTTTACAAGCTGGAGGTAACGGTCGCGGTTAGTGAGTCGGATAGTATGCAGCATTCACGCGGGATGTATCGGGAGACGCTGCATTGTATGAATCACCGTTTTTACACCGGGGAGGGCAGTCTGATCACCAAGGAGGATCTGGCAGCCGAAGAACCCCGGGAGATGGCAGACTTGGAGCTGGACGAAGAGAAGTTCGGCCTGCTGATTAAGGCGGGGAATACGGAGGAGGTAGCGCAGGAGGTAGATCGGCTATTCGGCATCCTGTCCCGTATGAAGCTGGAAATTTCCGTGACCCGCTCCTATGTGCTGCAACTGTATGCAGCCATGATTCGCATATGTCCCGAGGAGGAACGCGCGGCATTCACCAGCCGAATGGTCGTGCTGGCTGAGCAAAAAACACTCGCTTGCCTCAAATCTTTCGTACAGGAAGCCGCCGGACGAATGACCGCGATCTACTATAAAAGCAACGTGTCCCGGCAGTCCTCTACCGTTGATAAAATGATCACTATCATCGAGCAAAACTACAGAAAATCCGATTTGTCACTGAACGGAGTGGCAGGTCAAATGCTGTACATGAATTCCGACTACTTAGGAAAAATTTTCAAAAAGGTGACGGGTGAAAACTTTTCGCACTACGTCAATCGCTACCGCATCGAGCGTGCAGCAGAGCATATTCGGGAGACGGGAGACGTGAAGGTGTTCGAGCTGGCCGAATGGTTCGGTTTCGGCGGAAACGCCCAATATTTCAGCCAGGTGTTCAAAAAATGGGCGGGGATGACCCCATCGGAGTATATTAAATCACAGGAACGGGGATGAGTGGGTAAGTAAGGCTCTAATTCCCTTCCTCAAAAGAAAAAGGAGCCTTACGGCTCCTTTAAAGTTTCATGGCATACATCATATTACACGTTAAAGTTTATACGTACGTCAATTTAGATGCAGCTTGTTCATTAGTTGATTCTTCAAACCCAAGTTTGAAGCCCAAAGCAAGAGCAACTTTCATTACAGTCTCCATAGAGGGCACAGACGTTGAAGTCTCCAATCTCGCCACTTGGGCTTGAGTAATACCAGTTCTCTCAGCTACATCCCGTTGTGTAAGCCCAAGTTCTTTACGTCTGCGGACGATATCATTTACTACCCGAGCCATTTCAGCGATCACTTGTTTTTCATAATCAGTTTTATAGTTTAACTGTTTGCGTCTATCGGACCAAGTTTTAAGTTCTGGTTTCTCATTCATTGTGTTATCACCTCCGGTATCAAGGGGATTTACTTTCCGAAACGCTTCATCCAATCCTTCATCCTATTTTCGGCTCGTTCAATTTCATGATTTGGGGTTTGTTGAGTGCTTTTCTGAAAGACGGTTAACAGCACGAGCTTACCTTGCCAGCGAAAGTATAGGATTCGAAGGCGTCCAGGCCGTAATTCGTACAACCCGCCTCGTAAAGGGCGTGTGTGTGGCATTCCATCCTCTACTCTCTGAAAAGTGTAATCAATATCTTCTAGATGTTTCTCAGCTTTCATATCACCGCATACAGCCTTATCATCCAGTAATTGCAGGAAGTCATCCACTTCAGAGTTCCCTTTAACCGTATAATAAAAAATAATTTCTGCCATGAAACAACCTCGTTTCTCTGTAATCAGACTTTGATATCGTCCTTGATATAAATATATCAAGGACGATATCAAATGGCAAGAGGATCTTCATGTTGTGATCATAGGCTTAATTTCAGAAATCCGGGGGCGGTGGCGATGGGAAGCATCATCCAACTGCGTAGTGGCACGATAAGAAACTTTTAAGTTCGGCTTATTTAGGTACAAGTAATCCCCTCTGTTTTTTAAACCCAGGAAACCTGATTTGTGTATTCCAATGTTTCGCTGCTTTTGGGAAAATAACAACAGGAGCAGATGTAAACGCTATCAAATTAGCGTGAATACGTTGTCACTTGTATTATGGCTCCTTTCTAGATTAGCGAAAAGGGGAGAGATAGGTGGGCAAAAAAGGATGGTTTCTGATCATAGCCATGCTGCTCGTTTTGACGACGGCATGCAGCGGAGCAAATGGCGGCAGCAATTCGGGCACAAGTGCAGACGGGAAGGTAAAGTTGCGGATCGCTTGGTGGGGATCGGATACGCGTCATGAATATACGCAGAAGGTCGTCGACCTGTATAAGCAGAAAAATCCAAATGTAACGATTGATGTGGAATATGCCTCTTTTGATGACTATTGGAAAAAGCTCGCCCCGCAGGCTGCGGCAAACCAACTGCCGGATATTGTACAAATGGACATTTCATACATTAGCCAATATGCGAAGAATGGCCAGCTGGAGGATCTAGCGCCTTACTTGAATCAAAAAATTCAGGTTGCTGATGTGACCGAAAATGTACTCAAAACCGGCGTAATTGCCGGAAAGCAATATGGTATTCCAACAGGTGTTAATGTTCTGGGTTTCCAGTATGACCCGGCGTTGCTCAAAAAAGCGGGCATAGATAAAATTCCTGACAACTGGACATGGGATCAATACAAAGAACTGGCCTTGAAGGCAGGCTCCAATAAAGTATACTTTGACAGCTCCATGGCTGCCGATATTTTCTTCCATTACTATTTGCGTACTCAAGGAAAGTCCCTCTACAATGCGGAAGGAACAGGATTGGGGTATGACGATGACAAGCTGTTTGTCGATTTCTTCGGCGGATTGGCTGATCTGATCAAGAAGGGGGCGACCCCGTCTCCGGAAATTATGAACCAAACCAAGGGGATTCTTGAGGAATCCGATATCGTAAAAGGAACAGGCATTGGCATTTGGCAGTGGTCCAATCAGTATGTGGGCTTACAGCAGGTCGTTAACCGCCCAATGGCGCTGGCTCCGATGTTTGGGCCGAATATGGAAAAAGGTATCTACATGCAGCCTACGATGTATTGGACGGTCGCTGCCCGTTCGCAGGTGAAGGATGAGGCGGCCAAGTTTATTGATTTCTGGATGAACGATGTGGAAGCCAATAAATTGATTAAAGGCGAACGGGGCGTACCGATTTCCGCCAAAATAAAGGAAGCTGTAGCTCCTGAGTTGAGCGAGGCTACGAAGCAAGTGTTTGATTTTGTGGCCTCCATGGAGCCGAAAGCATCTCCAATGAGCCCACCGCCGCCAGTTGGATCACCGGAAGTGATTGCAACGCTGACCGATTATATTGAGCAGGTCAATTTCGGACAGATGAAACCTGAGGATGCAGCGGTCAAATTCCGCGCAGATGCGAATGCCATTCTTGCGAATAATAAGCAGTAGGCGGTGCAATGGAAGCTTATCTTTGAGTGCCTGAACCAACTTTAGCATTTGGGCGAATGCAAGTTTCGTTAAGTTAACCGTGCGTAGTGCATAGCTTGATTGCGTACGGTTAACCCGACGAGCAAACTGCATAAGCTACCTTTGTATTATCATAATAAAATACACGTAACAACGAATATGTAATATTTTTAATCCAATCTATTTAGGAAATTGTAACAGAAGGGAGGCTTGATGAGCTTGCGAAATCATCAGAGCTTGAGAGCCAATATGACCGGATATGCGTTTATCAGCCCGTTTATTGTGGGCTTTCTGGCGTTTACGTTAATTCCAATGTTTATTTCGCTGTATCTGTCCTTTACCACCTACAACCTGTTCACCCCGCCCAAATGGATTGGTCTGGGGAACTTCGAAAAAATGTTCACAGGCGACCCGAAATACTGGAATTCGATCAGGGTCACGTTTACGTATGTGCTGGTCGGTGTACCGCTGCGACTGATTTTCGCGCTGTTTGTGGCTATGATTTTGAATACCAAATCGCGCATGGTCGGCACGTATCGGACGATGTACTATCTGCCGTCCATTATCGGGGGCAGCGTTGCGGTATCCATTATGTGGCGGAACATTTTCAGTAATAACGGCATAGTGAACAGCTTGCTTTCGACCCTGGGGGCGACTCCGGTGAAATGGTTTGGTGATCCGGATGCTTCGCTTACGATGCTGATCACCCTGTCCGTATGGCAATTTGGCTCCTCCATGCTGATTTTTCTGGCAGGATTAAAGAACATTCCTGTTGAATTGTACGAGGCGTCCAGTGTAGATGGCGCTAAGCCAGTACGAAAATTTTTCAGTATTACGCTGCCGTTGCTTAGCCCAATTATTCTATTTAATCTGATTATGCAGACGATCAGTGCCTTTATGACCTTCGTTCCGGCGTATGTTATTTCCAAGGGCGAGGGAGGTCCAATGGATGGAACGATGCTGCATTCGTTGTATTTGTTCCGGCAGGCGTTTATGTTCAGCAATATGGGATATGCGGCGGCGATGGCTTGGGTCATGCTCATTATGATTGCGATCCTGACAGCGATATTATTTATATCCTCTAAATACTGGGTATTCTATGAAACGGAAAAGGGGCGCTGATACCGATGGCATGGAAAACGTTCAAATGGCCGATCTATCACATTCTGGTCGCTGCACTGGCGCTCCTGATGCTGTATCCCGTGTTCTGGATGCTGTTCAGCTCGTTTAAAGAAAGTCGGACGATATTCGTCACGGCATCCTCGCTTTTCCCTACAGAATGGATCTGGCAAAACTATGTAACAGGCTGGAAAGGCACAACTGGGTATAACTTTGGCACATATATTATGAATTCGCTCACTATCGTAGTGATTTCAACGATTGGAGCTGTGCTTTCCTCCTCATTGATCGCATTTGGCTTTGCACGTTTGAAATTCAGAGGGCGTAACTTGTGGTTTGCCCTGATGATGGTAACGCTCATGCTGCCGGGGGATGTGGTGCTGGTGCCACAATATATTATTTTCACCAAGCTCGGCTGGATTAACACGATTTTGCCGCTGGTGGTACCGTCGTTTTTCGGAATGCCGTTCTTTATCTTCCTGATGGTTCAGTTTATACGGACGATACCGGCAGAGCTGGATGAAGCGGCGACGATTGACGGATGCGGCAAATTCCGGCTGTATTTTCGAATTATTTTGCCCCTGCTTAAATCGTCACTGGCTACGGCGGCAATCTTCTCTTTCTACTGGAAGTGGGAGGATCTGCTCGGTCCGGTGCTGTATCTGAACTCACCGGAGAAATATACCGTTTCTATTGCACTCAAAATGTTCCTCGACAGCGAGTCTGCCTCCAACTGGGGTGGGATGTTCGCCATGTCCATCTTAAGCTTGCTACCGGTTATCGCTGTATTCTTCGCATTCCAGAAGCAGATTGTTGAAGGAATGAGTACGAGTGGATTGAAGGGATAGGGTAGGGCTAAGGACTATTGCGGAGAGGTGAGTGGAATGTGGAAGTTCGATTTTGGTCCGGGTGAGCCTGCGGATGGCTACACGGGAGTACCCCCGGATTACCTGTATACTGCCGAGCACGGCTACGGGTTTGAAGACGTAGACCATGTGTATGGCCGGGAAAGGCAGATGTCCGACGTATCCGCACCTAAGGATATGCTCGCACGGCTGCGAAGCAGCTTTTGCATCCCGCTGGGGGCAGCGTTTGTCGCCGATGTACCGGAGGACGGGACGTATCTTGTCACCGTGCTGCTCGGCGATCCGCTCGCAGAGACGCTCACACGCCTCAAAGCGGGCGAGGGCAAGCATGTGCTGCCCCCGTTACACATGCTGCCGGGCCAGTTCACCGAGGCCCGGTTTACGGTGCCCGTCAGAGGCGGCAAGCTCCGCCTCGCCGTATCGGGTACCGCCCCGCGGCTCAATGCGCTGGAGATTGCGCCAGCGCCACAGACCCTCCGGCTGTTCCTAGCCGGAGATTCCACGGTTACGGATCAGGATGCGTCCGGCTATCCGTATACAGGCTGGGGTCAGGCTTTGCCAGCCCTGTTCAAGCATGATGTCTGCGTGGATAATCACGCCGTATCGGGAAGAAGCTCCAAAAGCTTCGTGGACGAAGGACGGCTGGACATCATTTTGGCTGAAATGAAAGCAGGAGACTTCCTGTTCATCCAGTTCGGCCATAATGATCAGAAGTCGGACCCGGAACGGGCTACAGAGCCTTTTACAACCTATAAGGAGCATCTGCGCCTCTACGTTGACGGAGCCAGAAGTCATGAGGCTACTCCAGTGCTGGTCACACCTGTACACCGCCGTTTTTTTAACGGGGATGGTACGCTGTCCGACACACATGGTGACTATGTAACAGCGGTTCGTGAGCTGGCGGAAGAGGCGAACGTGCCTCTGATTGACTTGGCTGCCCGCACGCAGGAGTTATATGAGCGGCTGGGTCCCGAGGCAAGCAAAGAGCTTTTTATGTGGCTGCTGCCTGGTGAATATTTGAACTTTTCCAGTGGCTTGGAGGATAATACACATTTTCATGAGAACGGTGCGGTCTGTATTGCAGACATGGTGGTGGATGCTGTGAAGGAGCTGGATTTGCAACCCTTACGCATATATTTACGATAGACGGACGGGTTTTTCTCTAACGGGTGTCAAGGAGGCAGTTAACGTGAAAATTACCAAAGGGGGAGACGAAGAAATGCCTGCACTGATTTTTAATGAGGAACAAATTAAACAGGTGATCGACCGGGTGGTGGAGCGTACGTTTCAAATGCACTATAGCTGGGATTGGCCTGGCGGCGTAGCCTTTTACGGGGTGTGTGAAGCCTATGAAGCAACCGGGAACGAGAAGTATTTGACCAAATTAAAGGAATGGGTCGATGAAAATATTGCGGATGGACTTCCACCGCTCTCGGTGAACGGTGTGTCTGTGGGACACTGCTTGCTGACGCTGTATCAGGCTACAGGTGAGCAAAAATACCTTGATATCGCCATCGAGATGGCAGAATTTTTGGCCAAAAAAGCGGAGCGGTTTGCCGACGGCATTTTCCAGCATACCGTGAATTCACTTCATGACGTATTTCCGCAGCAGGCGTGGGTGGATACGATGTTTATGGCGGGCTACTATTTGCTGCGCATCGGCCATCTGCTGGGCAACCGGGAATATTGGGAGGACGGTATCCGTCAATATCACGGGCATGAGGAATTTTTGCAGGACCCGGATACGAATCTGTATTATCACGGCTGGGATCATGCGAACCAAAGCCGGATGTCGGGGATATACTGGGCGCGGGGAAATTCGTGGGCGGCACTCACGATGGCAAAGGCGCTGAAATTTGTGGAGGTGCAGCATCCATCCTATATGATCATCGACGGTTCGCTGCGCGACCAGCTCAGTGCGCTGGTGCGGCTGCAATCCCCGGAAGGGCTGTGGCATACGGTGCTGAATGATGAAACCTCCTATCTGGAAACCTCGGGCTCCGCAGGCATTGCGACAGCTTTGCTTATGCAGGGACGATTGTTTAACAAATACACGCAAAAGGCGATCGACGGTATTCTTTCCCGAATCAAGGAGGACGGCACCGTGACGGGTGTATCCGCTGGAACCGCCGTGATGAACGATATTGACGGCTACCGTAACGTGCCCTACAAACGCATTCAGGGCTGGGGACAAGGACTGGCGCTTGCGTTTCTGGCTCAATTGCTGCGTACCAAGGAGAATCCATTCGGGTAGAAAGGTAGGTTGCTTGCGGCTGACTCGTCAGGATTAAACACTGTGACAGATTCACTGCCAGCAATTTATTTTTGAGAACAGCATAGGGATGCGCAAGTATTTTAGGTGAAAGGAGTCGGATAGCATGGGAAATACTGAGCTTCCTCAGGAAAAAGTAAACCAGCCGCGGGGCAGCTTATTTTGGGTCATCCCCGATGGATATATTCCACCCGAAAGCCGGGGAGAGCTGCTTAGTCATGAGAGTATATGTGTGCTGAACTGCGGAACCCGTGCGGCCAAGCTGAGTATAGACATCTATTTTGAGGACCGCGAGCCGCTGGAGGGATTGATCGAGGTGGTGGAAGGAAGGCGAACCCGCCATATCCGCACGGCCTCTTTGGAGAGGAATGGTGAACGGATTCTGGCAGGCATTCCTTATGCGATTACGGTCACCAGCGATGTGCCGGTGATTGTGCAATATAGTAGACTGGACACGACACAGCCGGAACTGGCATTAATGAGCGTCATGGCGTACCCGGTTGAAGGCTGAGATATTGGCTTGAAGAAGGCATGTATCATATATATGAAGTTATAAGCCCCTGATTCGCTCGTGCGGCGGTTTCGGGGGCTTTTTGGCATGTCTGAAAGAGAGCAGTAGTATATAAGCTGAATAAAAAAAATGAAAGTTTTGGATATTTTTTTGTGTATTCATTATTCTTGAGAAGCGTCAACGATCAAAATAGCCGATCCCCATTGCATCCCGTACCTCACGCATGGTTTCCCGCGCCGTAGCCTGAGCCTTCCGCGTGCCCTCGATCAAAATTTCATCGATATCTCCCAGCCGTGCCGCATAAGTATTACGCCGTTCGCGCATCGGCTCCAGCAGCGTATTTACGGCCTGAGCCGCCAGCCTTTTGCAATCGGTACAGCCGATGGCTCCCTTGGAGCACTGATCGTGGATATCAATCATCCCTTCCTGACGGAAATAACGGTGATACTCGTACACCGGACAAATATCCGGATGCCCCGGATCATGCTTGCGCAGCCGTGCCGGGTCGGTTTTCGCCCGCGCGAGCTTAGTGCTGACTTCCTGGGCGGAAGAGTCGAGATACAGCGCGTTGCCCAGACTTTTGCTCATTTTGCTGTTACCGTCCAGCCCGGTTAGCCGCCCGCCTTGCAAAATGCGTGGCTCCGGCAGAACCGGACGGTACAGCTCATTGAAGCGGCGAACGATTTTCCGCGCCTGCTCCATATGGGGAATCTGGTCATCACCCGCCGGAACCAAAGTCGCCTTGCAGATCGCGATATCTGCGGCCTGACTAACCGGATAGCCAAGAAAGCCATAGTACATATCCTCGGTTCCTCGTTGACGGGCTTCATTTTTTACCGTCGGGTTATGCCGCAGCGAATTGACGGTCACGAACATGCTAAAATATTGCGCCAGCTCCGCAATTTCAGGAATCATGGACTGGATGAAAAGGGTAGCCTGGTTCGGGTCGATGCCTGCTGCCAAATAGTCGAGAGCAACTTGACGGACGCTCGTAGCTAACACGTCGGGATGGTCAAAATGTGTGGTCAATGCCTGCACATCAGCCAAAATTAGAAAGGTGCGGTATTCATACTGTAGCTCTGTTCTGCTACGCAGACTGCCGATGTAATGGCCGAGATGGAGCTTGCCAGTCGTACGGTCGCCAGTCAGGATAATATCGGATGTGGATTGCATTTGGTTTCCTCCCTGAATTCAATAAGTCATTAACTGCTGCAAAAATAATACGGTATGCGCTGAACGAATCCATTGTTTCAGGCATCCGGATACAAATACCTCGTCTATTGGCGAGCCGCCACCACCAGCCGTCCTCCACGGCCATCACCTCCCTTCAAGTCCAAAGTTCATCCTAGAAAAATGCAGCTTAAAAACCAACACAAAAAAGCTCCGTCCCTGGAACATCACAGCATACGGTCTATGCCGTTACTGCAATATCGCAATACGCTATGACATAGCGATTGCGTTCCGAGGACGAAGCTTGTGCTTCGCGGTGCCACCTGGATTGACCGTTGGCTTCTGACCAACGATCCTCTCACCAGATACGGACGTGCTTCTTATCAGGCGCTAACGCTGCCTTTAAGTACCGTCGATATCCTGTCCCTTGATAACGGATGGACTATTCCGCCTTACCTACTAACAACTTCACTAGGGGAAGCTGTGTTCAACGTGGTGCTCCGAAACCCATTTCAACAGAAGCGAAACATCGGCTCCCACCCAACGCCGACTCTCTGAAGCTTCTTCTTCCGCCTACTTCTTTTCATCATCGCCATACAATTTTATACAGTTTACCATTCCACAAGTGAAATGTACATCCCTTTTCAGTCGACTTTTAGTGGCTTTGCAGCAGATGCTTTTCGCGGCTTGGAGCTTCTCTGACCTCCAAAATTGGTGCCCAACACCCCGACAATAATAATAACGGCCCCGACAATGTGATAGTATGCGAGCTGCTCCTTCAAAATGTAAGCACCCGCAATCATGGATATGAGAGTGGACAAATTACCGATGACACTCATTTTGGACGCCTCAATTCGCTTCAATGCATAGCTCGATAGCAGCGAGGTTATAAGCGTTGACAGAATCCCCAGATAGGCCAGAGCCAGCCAGTAATCAAGCTTCACCAGTGGGGCGGTATAAGCGCTCATGGAACCATCTATCGTATGATATCCCAGTGCCACCAAGTTAAAAACGACACATCCCAGAATGGAGGTAACGTAGGTTAGCTCCAGCGGATTGTATTTTTGCGTTAATGGACGTGCCAATACATTATAGCCGGAGAGGCATATCGCAGATAGCACGAGCAGAAGAATACCTCCGAAGCTGTTCGAAGCCAGCGGCGCTCCACTTTTCATCACGAATATAAAAATAACGCCCGCTACAGAGAGCAGCAAGGAAAGCTTTTGGACAGCCGTTGTACGCTCTTTAATAAAATAGGACGCCAGCAGCAGCGTGAAGATAGGAACGATCGCCTGAATAATGCCGCCTTCCGATGAAGAGGTGCTCATTAGTCCGAAGGCTTGCAGTGGAAAATACACTAAAGGCGAGAGTAGCGCCAGCGGTAAAATACGCAGGATATCACGCCGCGTGATGTTAATCTTGATCCAGCCCAACAGTACCGGAACCGTCAAAACGATAAAAGACAACGCAAAGCGGTGGGCGATTACATCCAGCGGGCTGGCCTCTGTAACCGTCAGCTTCACAAACAAAAATGAAAAACCGAGTATAGCGGCATAGCTGAGAGCAGCCAGATAGGCGGCTCCCGTTTTGGAACGACTGTGCATGATAAACCTCCGTAATGGCTCAGGCATTTGTTTTCATTAGCCTATCCTGAATGATTTCAACATGTTGCTCCTCCCAATATACCCGTTTGGCGTCACTTGATACAATCCATAAAACGTACAACTGTACGGGTACAGTTTGCAAAATAAAAAAGCCGGAAGGCAGTCTCAAAGGTGGGATATCCCAGTCCTTAAAGCTGCTTCCGGCTCTTATCCTATCAGCATTCCATCATTTATTGATCTGCTTACTTGCCTTGCGCCATCGCACGGAAAGAATCGTCCGCCGCTTCCAGCGTAGCATCCACGTCTTCATCTGTGTGCGCCGTTGTGAGGAACCACGCTTCGTACTTCGATGGGGCCAGATGAATACCGCGATCCAGCATATGGCGGAAGAAGGAAGCGAACGCTTCGCCGTCCGTATCCTGCGCCTCATCGTAGTTCGTGATTGGATGATCACAGAAATGCGTCGAGAATGCCCCACGGATGCGGTTAATCGTCAACGGCACGCCATGGCGTGCGGCTGAGGAAGCGATGCCATCCGTCAGTCTCACAGCGAGACGTTCCATCTCTTCATACACGCCTTCGCCTTGAAGGACTTCAAGGCATGCAATGCCTGACGAGATGGAAGCCGGGTTGCCCGCCATGGTGCCCGCCTGATAAGCCGGGCCGAGTGGAGCAACCTGCTCCATCACATGCTTGCTGCCGCCGTAGGCACCGATCGGCAGGCCGCCGCCCATGATTTTACCCAGCGCGGTCAAATCCGGCTGAATCGCATCATGATTGTCCAACCCGGCGTACGTTTGGGTGGAGCCATAGTGGAAGCGGAACGCGGTAATGACCTCGTCATAGATGACGAGCGAACCGTTTGCCCGTGCCATCGAGCATAGCCCTTCCAGAAAACCGGGCTGCGGCATCACCATGCCGAAATTACCGACAATCGGCTCGACCATGACCGCTGCCACATCGTCGCTCCAACGCTCCAAGGCTTGGCGCAGCGCGTCCAGATCATTGAAAGGCACGGTAATAACCTCGCTAGCAATGTTGGTCGTAATTCCTGCACTGTCAGGTATGCCCAGCGTGGACGGGCCGGAGCCTGCGGCTACGAGCACCAGATCCGAGTGACCGTGGTAGCAGCCTGCAAATTTGATGATCTTATTTCGCTTCGTATAGGCCCGTGCAACACGGATCGTCGTCATGACCGCTTCTGTGCCGGAATTCACAAACCGGACCTTGTCCATGGAAGGAATGGCTTCCTTTAGCATCTTGGCGAGCTTGATTTCCAATACCGTTGAGGTTCCGTACAATACCCCGTTCGCCGCCGACTCACTAATGGCCTTGGTAATATGAGGGTGGGCATGTCCGGTAATAATAGGGCCGTAAGCCGCTAAATAATCAATGTACCGATTATCATCCACGTCCCAGAAATGAGCGCCTTTGGCGCGTTTCATAAATACAGGAGCGCCGCCGCCCACAGCCTTGAAAGAGCGTGAAGGACTGTTTACGCCCCCGACAATATGCTCCAGTGCTTCTTTATATAATGCTTCGGAGGTTTCCCGTTTCATCATCCAAAACTTCCTTTCCGTTCATTAAAATAGGATATACACACGCCAAAGGGCAGCGTTCACGGCTGCCCCTGCATACATCATTATAGCTCTTTTTGTCCTGTCTTTGTTGTCGAATGTGTGGCAGCAGCATCACTACTGGTATTGCTGCCACCCGTGAAAGAAGCCTTATCCGTCTTGGACGATGATGCACTGTCCGGTTGCTTCGTTTTGTTTTGATCCTTATTTTGTTCCTGTGTCTGTACAGGAGGATTGTTGAATATATCCTGCACGTATTTTTTCAATTCTTCCGGATCGCGGACGGTAAGAACCTGCGCGCCACCTACATTTTCTTCCCCAAGCAGCTTCATCGGCGGAACCTGCTCGCTGCCTGCAAAGCTGCTTTGGTAGCCGACGTTTGCCAGCCTCCACATATCGTTGACACTAAGATTCGTATCAATAAACGGGTTTACCTGTTGCAAAATGCTCGGCAAATTGGCAATGGAGGTCGTGCTCTGCATTTTCTGTGCTATAGCCTCCAAAAATGCACGCTGACGTCCTGATCGGGAGAAGTCCGACATGGCATCATGACGGAAGCGCACATATTGAAGCGCCTCTTTGCCGCCCAGATGCTGCATGCCCTTTTTCAAGTCAATATCGTATTCATGCTTATCCGCATTGCTTGTATAGTGCATATCCTTCTCCACTTCAAGATCAATGCCGCCCACGGCGTCCACCAGCTTAATAAATCCTTGAAAATCGGTATATAAATAATATTGCACCTGAATCCCCAGCAGGTCGCCAGCCGCCTTCATGGCCGTGTTGGGGCCGTGAGTAATGGCGGTGTTAATCCGACTTTTATTGTAGCCGGGAATATCCACGTACGTATCACGCAAAATAGAGAAGAGGTGAATCTTTTTCTTGACGGGGTCAAGCGATACGACCATCATACTGTCCGACCGGGGGACTTCCCCTTTTTGGATACCACGACCATCGACACCCATCAGCAAAATGTTGACCGGGTCCGTACCTTCCCACTTGGGCGGGTCTGGTGTGCGCACCTGATCGACCTGCGTTACATTTTTGAATGGGGAGTTTGCACCCTCTTTATGCAGATTGTCCAGTTGATTATAAATGGATAAAAAATAATACACGGCAAAGCCGACAATCGCGACGATAATCACGGTTAGAACCGACCATATCGTCCTTTTGGTTCTGCTTGTCATGGATGCTCTCCCTTTCGCTTTTCAATTCTTTACATTATAATTTCTTTTTGGAGCACAATCAATTTAACTATGGATTTTTCAAAATCCTGAATGTGAGGTATGACATGCTGGCAATTGATGTGCAGGATCTGCGCAAAACATTTAAAGTGCAAAAAAACCGCGAAGGCCTGAAAGGAGCCTTTCTTGATTTATTCGCCCGCGAATACAACGAGGTGGCCGCGGTCAAGGATATTTCCTTTGGTATTCCTCAGGGAGAAATATGTGGCTATATTGGTGAAAACGGAGCTGGAAAGTCTACTACGATCAAGATGCTGACTGGCATTCTCGTGCCGACCTCGGGACATCTCAAAGTGGGCGGCTATGTTCCTTACGAGGAACGTGAGAAATTCGTAAGTAATATCGGCGTTGTTTTTGGACAGCGCAGCCAGCTATGGTGGGACATCGGCGTGATTGAGTCCTTTCAACTGCTGCGCAAAGTATATCAGGTTCCGGCTACAGACTTCAAACGCAGGCTGGATGAGCTGGTAGAGCGGCTCCAATTACAGGACCTGCTAAGCCGTCCGGTGCGCAAGCTTAGTCTTGGGCAGCGGATGCGCTGTGAATTAGTGGCTGCGCTGCTGCACAATCCGTCCATCGTTTTTCTGGACGAGCCGACCATTGGACTCGATATTATGGTGAAGTCTGAAATCCGCGAGTTCCTGAAGGACATGAACCGGGATTACGGTACGACGATTTTGCTGACAACCCATGATTTGCAGGATATTGAAGCGCTGTGCTCGCGCGTCATTATGCTGGATGATGGGAACATCATCTATGATGGTGGTCTGGAGGATCTGAAAGCACGTTGGGGTACAGGACGGGAAGTACAGTTTCAGTTCGGCGTGCCCACCCAGCTTGAGCAATTACAAGCGTGGACAGCGGACATGCCGCTGACTTGGACGGCGGATAATGATTTGGCTGCCAAGGTGTGGATTCCGCTTCATATCAACGTATCGGATGTCTTGGCCAGCGTAGTCGGGCGTACGGACATTACGGATATCAAAATCATTGAAACGAACACCGATGATATCGTGCGTAGCATCTACCAATCCGGCTCGGCGGAACGCAAGGGCAATCCCGTGCTTCCGGCAGTGGAGGCCAAAGTCCATGCTTAGCGTATATACCGATTTTATTCGTATCCGGTTTCTCACCATGCTCGCTTATCGTGTGAACTATTATACGGGCATATTAATTTATTCCATGAATATTGGTGTATATTATTTCACGTATAAAGCGATTTATGGAGATGCGGGCAGCATCGGTGGCTTTTCCGCAGCCCAAATGACGACCTATGTAGCGGTATCGTGGATGGCGAGGGCCTTTTATTTCAACAATCTGGATCGTGAAATTTCGACAGAGATTCGTGATGGCAGCATTGCCATCCAGATGATCCGGCCGTATAACTATGTGCTGGTCAAAGTCATGCAGGGGCTTGGCGAGGGGATGTTCCGTTTTCTGCTGTTTATGATCCCGGGCATGGCGATTGCGATGCTGCTGTTTCCAGTGACATTGCCGAAGGACCCTGTAGCATGGATCAGCTTCCTCGTGATGCTGTTTTTCAGCTTTCTGATCAATACCCAAATCAATATTATTACGGGGCTGACGGCCTTTTTTGTTGAAAATAACGAGGGTATGATGCGCATGAAGCGGGTGGTAGTAGATCTGTTCTCTGGCTTGATTCTGCCCATCAGCCTGTTTCCAGGCTGGCTGGCGACTTTCGCTCAGTGGCTGCCATTTCAGGCGATTACGTATTTGCCCGGCTCCGTATTTACCGGACGAGTAAAAGGCGTTGGTATTTGGAATGTGCTGGGTATCCAAATCATTTGGCTGGTCGTTCTGCTCGTGCCGATGATCATCATTTGGCGACTGGCGCGCAGACGTCTGTTCGTGCAGGGAGGGTAGGCCGATGATGTACTATTTGGGACTCATTAGCGAATATTTGAAGAATTATATGAAATCGCGGCTCACCTACCGTGCTGATTTTTGGGTAGAGGTCGTTTCGGACCTGCTATTTCAGGCCACCAATCTCATTTTTATTTTGGTCATTTTTATGCACACGGACAGTTTGGGCGGCTGGAGCGAAAATGAAGTCGTATTTGTCTATGGCTTTTTCATGGTTCCTTACGGACTATTCAGCTGTTTCGTCAATCTGTGGAACTTTAGCGAGCGCTATATTGTAAAAGGAGAGCTGGATCGGGTCATGACCCGTCCTGCGCATAATCTGTTCCAGATTTTCCTTGAAAACGTGGACCCGCCCGCGTTGGTTGGATCGGTGATTGGTCTGATTATTATGGGGATCAGCGGAGCGCAGATGGATTTGCAAATGGCGTGGTGGTTCATCCCGGCGCTAATTGTCATGACCCTGAGTGCCGTGGCGATTTATACGGGGATCTACACCATATTGACTTCAATTTCGTTCTTTTCAGATGCCCCGACAGGAATTATTCCGCTCATGTACAATATGCAGAGCTATGGACGTTATCCGGTGACGATTTATAACCGTGCGATTCAAGTCGTGCTGACCTGGATTCTGCCTTTTGCTTTTGTTGGCGTATATCCAGCAGCCCTGTTTCTCCATCGGGAGGATATGCGGCATATGGCGCTTTTGACTCCGGTCATGGGAGCTGTATTTCTAACCTTGGGCTTACTGGCATGGAATTTTGGTATTCGGCGTTACAGAGGTGCAGGTTCTTAGGTCGGATCACATCAGAACCCCACAAGATAGGAGATGATGAGATGTCCACGACATCTACCGCTATTGGACAATCCGCGCCGGACTTTGACTTGCCGGGAAGTGAAGGGAAAAACGTCAAGCTGTCTGATTTTAGAGGCAGCAGGGTTTTACTGTATTTCTATCCGAAGGATTTGACTTCCAGTTGCTCGACACAGGCTTGTGATTTTCGGGATAAACACGGGGAGTTCGAGGGTTTGAACACCGTTATTCTGGGAGTAAGCCCAGATCCACTCAAGCGGCACGACAAGTTTATTGCAAAATATGGGCTGCCTTTTCAGCTTTTGGCAGATGAGGAGCATGAAGTGGCGGAAGCTTACGGCGTATGGCAGCAAAAGCAGATGTACGGCAAGCAATACATGGGGATCGTACGCTCTACCTTTCTCATTGACGAGAATGGTATTCTGATTCATGAATGGCGTGGTTTGAGAGTCAAAGGCCATATTGATAATGCGCTTGAGTATATTAGAGAACTAACAAAATAATAAACATCCATACACCCTTTGGGACACTGCTATTCTTCAGTCTCAGAGGGTGTTTTTGATATGTAATCTCCGGCTTATTCTTACTTCAGGATGTTGTATAACCCGTGCCCCACAAGCTCAAAGGAATGATGACCGAGTTGGTCAAATCCCAATCTACCCAGAAGGGAACAAGGGTATCAAAATAGTAGATGACAAACTATGCTGCTCAAGCCGTAGATGAGTATCCCCGCAGGATCGTATTCTGAACTTGATTCGCATTCGGACGGGTAGTCATCCACGACCAAGGCAGGCGAAAGATCGTATCCTTCATGTCACTTTGCACATGAGGGCGAACCGGATAATCCGTACCGCAATGGGCAGCTTTTATTCTCATTTTGCATACGTAAAATCCTCCGATATTGGAGTTAGTTGGTTTAGTATGCTCTGAATATATGAATTTATGCTTGACGTTTGTATAGTCATCCCTATAAATTAGTTATATAGCTAATTAGATTAATATAAAATTAGTGGATCATATCGACTTGGAGCTGAAGCACATGGTAAACAAGCAATACAGAAAGTTATTCGCGGCCGGCATTATTAACGGAATTGGAGACCGCTTCTGCCAGATCGCTTTGTTAGCCTTGATGTATCGACTTACCGGCTCGGGACTCAGCGTGGGGATTATGCTTGGACTACGGGTGATTCCTTTTTTAATTCTGTCGCCCGTGTCAGGTGTGCTTATCAGCAGCATATCCAGACGCACACTTATGATGACCACGGATCTGCTGAGAGGTGGAGCAGCCCTTGCCTTTTTAAGTGTTCACAGCAATGAGGATATGTGGATCGTTTATGGAGTCAGTACCCTGTTAGCCTGTGGGGAAGCGCTGTACGCTCCAGCCCGTAAGTCGTCCATCCCGCTGCTGGTCCGACCGTCGGATTTGTTGCGGGTGAACAGTCTGGAGCAGGTGATGAGCGGACTGGTATTGGTGATTGGCGCCGCTGCTGGAGGCATCGTATCCGCGCTTTTTGGACCACAGGCCGCATTTATGCTCAATTCCGGCAGCTTTTTCGTTGCAGGTTTGATCGTCTGCAATATCGCATTCCCGCCTATCACTAAGGAGGAAGTAAATAGGGAGGATGCTTATACTGAATCACGTGGAAGTCAGACGTCTTTCGATGATCGAATCCTCGGTAGGTCACAAATACTGCAATGCATCCGTATGTCGCTTCCGCTCCAAGTCGTAATTGCATTCGAGCTACTGGTTCCATTCCTCAATGGGATTGATAATGTGCTGATCAGTGTATATGCCGTGCAGGAGTTTAAGCTGGGGGATGCCGGGATTGGACTGTTTTACGCCGCTTTGGGTGCGGGTCTGGTTGCCAGTTATGCACTGGGGCGTCTATTCAGCCGTTCTTTATTGAGCGGAGGACTGGTATGTCTGCTATTGGAGGGAATTTTGCTCATGGGGTTAAGTGGAATTGAACATGCATGGGCGGCGGTCGGCATTTACTTTTTCGTTTCGTTGGCTGGCGGGGTCGGAGCAATCTGTTTGGATACACTATTCATGCGAGAGACTCCGCTGCATGTACAGGGGCCATTATTGGGCATGCTGACAGCGTGGAGTCAAGGGATTATCGGCTTATCCATGCTTGGAGCCGGGGTGGCGGTGGAAATCATGGAGCCGCGTATGTTAGGTTGGATTGGCGGCGCTGGATTTGTCTTGATATCTATCATGATATCAATTTACTATACAAGGGCTTGCAGCCGTAAGGCAGCAGGAGTCTAATTATTCCGGATCTTTTTTGCTACTGGTTTTCACCGATTTGTCGGACTTGCGGAAAAAACCAAACAGGAAGGCTCTCCAGCGATAAACGATATATAGCAGAAGGATAATGCCAATGATGGCGACGATTCGCAGCGCATACAGCTCCGCCAAATGGAACATGGCATCCCATTGTGGACCGAACACCTTACCGATGCCTAGAAACAGGATGACCCAGAACAGAGCGCCGCTGTACGCATACATGGCAAATTTACGCAGGGGAAGGGCAATAATTCCCGCAAAATAGCCGGTAAAATGCCGGACGCCGGGAATGAAATATCCTAAGAAAATGAGCCAGTACCCGTAACGTTGAAACCATTTTTGTGTTTTTTCAAGCTTGTCCGGCGATAACAAAACCCATTTGCCGTATTTCTGGATAAAAGGGAGTCCGGCCCATTTTCCGATAAAGTAGGTAATGGTCATTCCAATGGTTGTGCCTAAAAAGGCCAGCAGCACCAGTTTTTCAAAATCCAGCCTACCCGAATAGGAGAGATATCCCGCATAAGCCATCGTGGTTTCCCCGGGAAAGGGTAGAGCAATAAATTCCAGCAGCAAGCCGAAAAAAAGGACGCCGTATCCGTATTCTTCGAACAATTGCGTGATCCATTTCAGCACATCCATCGTTTACACTCCTACGAACAGATTCATAATTTAGAATTAATTCATTCTAACAATCTTTTCATGTCCGCTCAACTCCGGGTGATTTCTTGACGTCTTGTTTTATCGTTGCGTATAATGGAACGAACAATTGAGGGAGGCACGGTAATGAATAAGCCTAATGAAATCGTTGTAGTTCTCGACTTTGGAGGACAATACAACCAGTTAATCGCAAGAAGAATACGGGATCTCGGTGTATATAGCGAGCTCCTTCCATACAATACGCCTGCGGAGAAGCTGAGAGAGCTGGCACCGAAAGGGATTGTTTTCTCAGGTGGACCTTCCAGCGTATATACAGATAATGCTCCTCAGGTGGACCGGGCTATTTACGATCTTGGAATTCCTATTTTTGGTATTTGCTATGGTATGCAGCTGATGGCTCACCAACTGGACGGTAAGGTAGAACGTGCAGGCAAGCGTGAGTACGGTAAAGCAGATGTACAATTTAATGAGGATACCCTACTGGCTAAAGGTCTGGAATCCCGTCAAACCGTATGGATGAGCCATGGGGATCACGTTACAGATTTGCCATCTGGCTTTAAACTGGATGCAGGAACGGAGAGTGCGCCGATTGCTGCCATGAGTCATCCGGAACGGAATCTGTATGCGGTACAGTTCCATCCAGAAGTACGTCATTCCATTCAAGGTAATGAGATGATTAGTAACTTCCTGTATGAAGTGTGCGGTTGTGAAGGCAACTGGACGATGGAGTCGTTCATTGAAGATCAGATCCGTGAAATCCGCCAGCAGGTAGGCGACAAAAAAGTATTGTGTGCTTTAAGTGGCGGCGTGGATTCTTCCGTCGTAGCGATGCTCATTCATAAAGCGATTGGCGATCAATTGACATGTATGTTCATTGACCATGGACTGCTGCGCAAGGGTGAAGCCGAAAGCGTAATGGAAACATTCGTTGGCAAATTTGATATGAAGGTTGTCAAAATTGACGCACGTGAGCGCTTCTTGTCCAAGCTGGCAGGAGTCGATGATCCGGAACAAAAACGTAAAATCATCGGTAACGAGTTCATCTATGTTTTTGAGGAAGAATCCAAGCAATTCGACGACTTTACATTCCTGGCACAAGGCACACTGTATACGGATATTGTAGAGAGTGGAACAGCCACGGCACAGACGATCA
Source organism: Paenibacillus sp. 1-8 (assembly GCF_056316205.1). NCBI lineage: Bacteria > Bacillati > Bacillota > Bacilli > Caryophanales > Paenibacillaceae > Paenibacillus > Paenibacillus sp. 1-8. The sequence continues at coordinate 497,088 of NZ_CM149995.1, forward strand.
AATCGCACCATAACGTAGGTGGCTTGCCGGAAGACATGAAGTTCAAGCTGATCGAGCCGCTGAATGCATTGTTCAAAGATGAAGTACGTAAAGTCGGCGAAGAATGCGGACTTCCGGCTGAGATTGTATGGCGTCAGCCTTTCCCGGGTCCGGGTCTTGCCATTCGTGTACTGGGCGAAGTGACAGAGGACAAGCTTACGATTGTTCGTGAATCGGATTATATTTTGCGCGAGGAGATTGCCAAAGCCGGTCTGGACCGGGAAATCTGGCAATACTTCACCGCTCTGCCGAATATGAAGAGTGTTGGTGTTATGGGCGATGCACGTACGTATTCCTACACCGTAGGTATCCGTGCCGTAACCTCCATCGACGGCATGACCGCCGACTGGGCGCGTATCCCTTGGGATGTGCTGGAGAAAATTTCGGTACGTATCGTCAATGAGGTCGACAACGTCAACCGCATCGTGTACGATATCACCTCCAAACCACCAGCAACGATTGAGTGGGAATAGATAGAAAGAGCGTGGAAGCCTTTATTTATTGGGCTTTCACGCTCTGTTCTTGTTTATCAGCAACCATTTTGCAACCAATCCAAGTTTATTCACCTTATTTTATTGCGTATTCTCGCCACACAAAGCTGCCTTCATCTTGTTTTATTTTTTCAAAACCAGAGTATTTTCCTGAAGTCGTATCATATTTTAGAACAGGTATTGTTTTACTAACACGAGTATTGCCGTCGATATAGAAGTGGCTTTGCTTATCCCAATAGACTTTATGATAATCGACTGTACCTGTAATTTCAGAAGTTGATACGTGACCTGCGATGATATCCTTGAAAAACTTCCCTATGGTATGAGGGTATTTACTACAGAAATAATAATCTTCTGAACCCCACTTCCAAAGTTCCTCTGCTTCTTCATCTATGCCTGCGTGGACAAATATTTGTGTGTCTGTTTCATAGTAAAAGGGCAAGTTTTTCAGCCATTTTATAAGAGCAGTATCATTGAACGGATTGGCTTTGGAATCAATATCCTCTAGTAACATAAACTCATGATTTCCTGCTAGAACAATAATTTGATCTGAATGTTTTTCTTGTAATTCTTTGATGAAATATAAAATTGACAAATCTTGCGAATGAATGTCGATATAGTCACCTACTAAAATCAACTGATTATTTTTGCTGAAATCAACTAGATTAAGTACTTCTTTGAACAGGTCTAGTTCCTCGTGTATATCGCTCATAGCGTAGATATGCGCCATATAGTTTCCTCCGCATCATCGTTTAATAAATTGATTAGACGTCAAAGTTCGTTTTGCTTTTTCGCTTTTCTCGACTGTTATAAGATTACTCAGTTTATCCGCTACTGCTCTATTGGTATTTGGATATAAATGTCCATAAGTACCAAGTGTTGTTTCAATATCTTCATGCCCTAACCGATCTCTTACAACAAGGGCATTTTCACCTAAAGAGATTAGTAGAGAAGCGTGACTGTGCCTTAGTGCGTGGGTTTTTATTGTATGAACTCCTGCAAGCTTAGCATGTTGTTCAATTGAATATTTTGTAGCGTGCTTATTGGTAGGGAATCCATTATAAGACAGGATATATTTAGAAGGTACGGTCTTACTTTGAACATCCTGCCATTCTTTCAAATAGCGTATAGTATCATCATCTAAAGCTATGACTCTGTTTCCTGCTTGTGTCTTTGGTGCTGTAACATAAAACTCTTGGGCACTCTTATAATACATAGATTTGCTTACAGTCAAAGTTTTTTCAATGAAATTTATATCATTTTTCCATTCCAAAGCTTGTGCTTCACCGATTCGTAAACCTGTCATAAACAAGAGCCATATGCTCATAAAGGCATAATGCTCATAATAGTCCTCTGTATCGAAGGTGGCAATTACCTTTTCAAATTCTTCACGTGTCCAGAAGTCCACTTTTTGCTTATTCTTTTTAACATTACCGACTTGTTTTGCTATATTCAACTGAAGTAATCCCAGTTTTACAGCCAAATCCAAACTCTTCTGAAATAGACCATATATATTGCGTATATAGGCATTGGAATACTGCTCGGAAAGCTTGTTTTGCCACTTTTTTAGCATCGGAGCATTTATATCTTTAAGCTTTCTTTTGAAGAAATACGAAAAATGTAATCTCATTGACGACATGCGATTATCAAAAGTTCTTTGGTTCACTGTTCTTTTATAATCTGGCTCGAAGTATATTTCATAAAATTCTTGGTAACTCATTGTGCTGTTTGTTATTAATGCTGATTTAGAATGATTGCTCATGTATTCGTCAAAAGCTGTCTTTGCTTCCTTTTGCGTTGTATAACCACGCCCCCAATGTCTTAGACGCTTTCCATGCTCATCATAGCCAAGATTGGCAACAAAGTACCATTTGCCATTCTTCTTATCTTGATAAATGTTTGATATTTTAGGCATTGTTACGCACCTCATTGCCATCAAAAGCTAAACGAATGCCCAATATCTCTTCTACAGCTTCAACTGGTACACAACCCAGTCTCCTATTAGCGTAATATCCATAGCCTTTGTTAACCATAAGCCTTTTTGCTTTGCGAATTATATCTGAACACTGACTTGGGCCAAACCCAAGCTGACTTAATTCAACTTTTGTTATCATCTGCATTTTGAACTCCTTTTCTAATCTTTGTATACCTGACGGAGCCGTGTTTAGATCCGACACTTGGATCATCCCCTAAATATGGAAGTGTCCGAGTATATTCTTTTGTAAACACCACATTCTCAGTTGAGAAGTCGAATAACTCCTGTCTTGTCATGCGCTTTGTTATTGGCTTAATCAGATTTTGGGATTTAAAAAAGGATTTTTGTTTATATTCTTTAGCATCAATATCTTTTGAAAAATATTTACTAATGTATCGCCCTCGGTTGTCTTTACTGTCTACATCTACTTTATTTAGTTTTACAAAGCCATGTCCCCATATTTGCTTTAATTCATTAATTTTTATAAATGGAAGGCTAAAAAAGACGATGTGATAATGTATCGCACCTCTTTTTTGCTTTTCCCAAACAGCTATGTATTTTAATTGTTGTTTTTTGACATGGTATATATAAAAATTTAATCTCTTTATGAATTTATTGAATTCGTAATTTGTATAGTTGATGTCCTGAATGTTTTCCTTGAAAGTAAGTGTCATAAATTTGGTATTATCATCAAAATTGCAATCTATAATACGAGCAATAAACCAACGCATTTCCTCATAATGCTTTTGTTTGCGTTTCAGAGCGTCATAATGTTCGCTTGCAGATTTTTCAACCTTTGTTGTGGTATCGTCAGCCAGTTCACATTTGATCGGCTCTTTATCGCCAACATTGACAGTGTAAAAGACAGAGTTATCTATATATTCCCAAACCTCGATTGTTGTAGGTGTTTCAATGGTTTTGACATTGTAACTCCTAAACTCTTTTTTCAAGGTAGGTTGTCCTCACAATCCATAACTATGAAAGAGAAAATTTCTCCAGATGTTGTCCTATATATCAAGTTAAGCTCTACACGAGCCGTGGCTCGTGAAACCTCAATTTTCTGTTTTTATCACTCCGTTCAGTTTGCTTCGCAACTGTAAAAACAGAAAATTGAGGTCTACGTATTATCTGCTGGAGTATCGTTTTGATATTTCTTCAACTCCCCTACGAAATTAAATTCTTTATAGTCTAGGTATGGTGCTTCAAATGGTTTAGGTTTAGACCATCCCAATCCATCTAAATATATATATCCGCTTCCCATGGTGTTTACAGACTGCAAATCTTTTATATCCTCACCAAATACCATCCTATACGCTTCACTGCTCATGTTGCCCATCGCAAGCCGAACAGAGAGGTTGTCACGCAATTCTGTAGGTATGTTGTTGGCGTTTGGCTGTTGAGTGCTTAAAACGCAGAATACACCCATTTCACGCCCCTTCAAAATGACTTCGGTCAAGTTTGCCATAGTTTCAGTAAATACTTTTTTATCAGCACTTGCCCGAAATGCTCCTAACTCATCAAAAATAATAAATATAGGTTGTAAGCTATAATCTACAAATGAGTAGCCATATACAAAATTTTCAGCATTTTCTTTATAGTTGATAAATCTGTTTTCCATCGCTTCTTTAACAATTCTTGAAAGTTTCGCAATGTTGTTTGCATCGCTCGCCACATATTCAGCACCAAGAATATTTTTGAGACTCGCAAGGTCAGAACGTTTTGGGTCACAGATATATATTTCAGCATGCATTTTCTTCATTTCGATAATGAGGTAGTTTAAAAATGTTGTCTTGCCTGATCCCGTAACGCCTGCCAAAAGCAAGTGTGGCTGTTTTAGAATATTCCATTTTAAATTACTGCTCAGGGGTAACAGGGTTGTACTGTTGTATCTGAGCGCTGTACCTGTGATAACAATTCGGTTATCTTTGTGGAGACTGAAAATATAATCACAATAGCTGATAGTATCAACTTTGTTTTCAAGTGGTAAATCAAGTAGGGCGCAAAGGGAAGTGTCAAATTCATTCATTTTATCGCTAAAAATATCACCCTGTTTATATGCTCTAATGGTAATTTCTTTAGATGTGACTAGGTAGCCAAGGATAGCAGAATTGTAAATTATCTTTTCTTTTATTATTTTGTTGTTATCGTATTTTTCTACTGTTTCGGTTTGAAAGAGGTTGTTTGATTTGAGGAAGAAAAGTAGTCTTTTTTCGACAATTTTAGTCAAATGTTTTTGCGTTTTAATGTACCACTGCCACACTATAAAAATTAGATACATCATAGGTAAAAACCAAAATAGAGATAGGTTAGAGTAAAAAAAATTGAGGATAAGGGTACGAAGTTCCCCAAACCCCCAAATTGCGCCAAGTGTAACGGTGATACAGAAATATAATCTAAAATTGATCGTTTTTTTGTTTAACAAGGATACTATTTTAAATTGTTTAACGTTTCTCATTTTGCATTGGTAACGAATGATACATTCTCAGCTTTAGCTGTGACACTTACGCCTTGAGTTTTGGAGAAGTAAGAGCCTACCTCCAAATTAGTAAACTGGATAGGTGTACCGATTGGGATTTCTTCTCCTTTTTCAACATCAATTAAAGGTGTTTTGTTTAGGACTTTTACTCCTAACTTTTCCATTTTGTGAGCAGGGAGAACAACCGAATATCGGTAACCTTCTAATTTACCAGTTCTCTCACCGTCTTTATACTCGTAACTTGGTGAAATATCTGCAAGAAGCATTGTTTCCCCCAGAGATTTCGGGTCAATTCGTAGATCAGTTATTCTTAATGGCATAGTTTTCTCATCCTTTTCTTTATAAAATTAATATAACGTTGGATAGGCTTCCTCTTGATCTAATGCGTTAATACTTGTTGGAGTTTTATTCGCCAATATGCTGTTAGATTGGGATATGTTGAGGAAACGCAAAGCGAAATTTGAAATAAAGGAAGTTTTGATTTCACCCTCATAAATGTTTTGCAGATGAACTCGTAATTTTCTTTCATCCGAGTCAGTAAAATCAAATTCTCCCCAGAATGAAGACGCATTACAATTTGCCTTCTGAACTCTACGTGCGTCAGATAAACTTGTTGGCAAAGTTAAATTGTGTCGTTCTATGAGTTCAAAAAAGGATAGGGGATTTCGTAAAATCATCATACTTTGTCCTCCTTGAAAATATTAATACCGTTTTTGTCCATGTAATTAGCTTTTAAGGCTAGTTTTACTGCGAAAGCTCTATGGATTCTGGTTGCTCCAAAATATTCTTTGAGAAAGATTTGTAACTCCGTAATTTTTTCTAAAACCGAGTTTTCTAAATTTAGAATAGTGGAAAACTCTTTGTCTTCGCTTATTTCATTTTCAATTTCTAACTTACATGTTTTCACATGCAACCAATCGATTCTATTTATGTCATGTTTGAAAATATTCTTTATTGCAGTTCCTGTGATATATCCATAAGTTATAGATGCGCCTTCATTTTGCAGATAATCTTCTTTTTCTTTTTTTAAAATGATTTGACTAAGAGTGGATAGAGCCATCTGTATTCTCATTTTGCACCTCCTAACATTAATGAACTAAATTGATTCGGTTTACCCAAACAATATGTTTACCCAAACAAATTGTACACCTTAACTAAGTGTACGTCAACATGGTTTGTATTTTTTTAATTAGCTCTACCGAATTGCAACCATTTTGCTACCCATCCATTCATATTCACATGGATGAATATATCTCTAGTAGTGTCAAAGTCCTTTAAAATCGTCAAATTAACTCTAATCATTTTTAGATGTTATTGAGTGGGAATAATATTTTAAATGGTTAACAACAAAACCTTCAACTCCACATCTATCGTGGTTTTGAAGGTTCTTTTTTTTATAATTCTACCTTACCATACGATCTTTTTTTCAGTCGTTGCCGATTCCTCAATGCGGTCCAGTAGCTGATGCAGTTTTAAGGCATGATTAAAATCAGGAGCGAGACGGGTGTCCGTCAAAATATCCTCGGCAAATACATGGTGAGCCTTGGCTACATTCAGGGTTACCCCTTCTTTTGGGAAATCCGGTCCACCATCAGGCTCGGCAGTTATACTTATTTGTTCAAAAGCGTCATTAGGCGCATAACCCTGCTTACTGCTTGGATCATACACAAGTTTTTGGAGCGTCAGATTGCCAAATTGAACATGCCCAAGCGAAGGATTCTGTGTCAAACGCAAAATTCCCTTTTTCCCCTGAATCTCCAGCTCGAATTTTGGATTCACTCCACCCTGAATGTGGACGGATACCGTTGCTCCCTTCTCCAACGACCCCTGAATCAGAATCTGATCCGCAGTATCCTTGGGAATGACTTCACCCGTTTCCTGAATAGTGGCTTCGTTATAGCGAGATGATGTGATGGCCGATAGCTCACGGAATTCGCCAACGATGTATTGCAGCGCGTCCAGAGAATGTCCCCCGTTAATCGTCAGCAGATTGGCGCCATTGGCTCTATTCAGCAGATAAGCCGTATCCTGATCTGTTCGTCCTCCTTTACCTCGAGTAGATACTTGCATATGACAGGACACAATTTCACCAATCGTTCCGTCTTCCACCAGCTTTTTCATCGTTTGCACTTCAAGATCCTGCCGTGCCTGCAAGCCGACGGTATGATGAATGCCCGCCTGTTCTGCTGCCATAGCCATTTCAGCGGCTTCCGCAGTGTTTGCCCCCAAGGGCCATTCACAAAAAATATGCTTTCTCTCTTGAATTGCCGCCATCACCGTCTCGTAATGATGGGGAACTTTTACGCTCACCACGACCATATCCACATCCTCGGAAGCTGCGAGCTTTTTAGCATCATCAAAAGCCAGTGCCGCCCCTACTTCTTCTGCGCTTTGTCGCGCGCTCTCCATACGGGAGGTGCCGACGGCAGTGATATCCAGGTTCGGATGCTTGAGTAAAGCCGGAATATGCGTTTGACTCGCCCATTTGTTATTCAACGAGCCTCCTACAACACCTGTACGAATCTTCTTTTTGACCATGTTGCATACCTCCTGAATTTTTAAAATGAGGGTGGAAAATAGCGTCTAAGGCCAATATAATACACTTAACTCATAAATAATAATGTTTGTTTGTGATGCTGGTATCATTTTATTTGATGGTAGGTGAAGGGATGGATATTGAAAATATGCAGGCATTCGTTTCGGTGGCAGAGCTGAGAAGCCTGACAGAAGCTGCCCAAAAGCTGAATCACCTGCAATCGAACATGACGGCCAAAATAAAAAAGCTGGAGGCCCATTACGGCACAGCGTTATTTTATCGAAAGCCTCGTGGCATGGAGCTGACACCCGCAGGAGAAACCTTGTACGCTCAGTTCAAACAAATTTTGTTGCTATGGCAAGACACAGAGATGAAAATGAGACCGCAGGAGGAAAAGCTGCGCATCGGCACGATGCAGTCCATCGTAGCGGGGGAAACAACAAGGGCGCTTACGAAGGTATATGAGCTGTACCCGCAGGCTTCTGTTACCTTAAAAACCGGAACCACTACGGAAATGGAGCGATTGATCCTCGACGGCGAACTGGATATTGCTTTTGTTACAGGGTATCCCGCCAACCCGTATATTCATTATCAAAAAATATGCCGTGAAGAGCTGGTGCTGGTTGGGAAAGGCATACATGAAGGCTCAGACCTCAAACAGGTGCTGCAAGGAGCCTCTATTATCGTGCTGTCGGATGGCTGCCTGTATCTCACACATCTGGAGAAGATGTATCAGGAAATGCAATTGACTCATGGCGAGGTGGTGGAGGTCGGTGTGTTTGATACGATGGTGGAATTCGCCTTGATGGGAATGGGAATCACCCTTATGTCCAAAAAGCTGGCGCGGCAATTTAAAGTAACATCCTATTTACCCGCTCCCCCAACCTTCGGCTACATGGATACGTATTTAATAACCCGGCCCAATCACGAAATGACAGCGATTGAACAAAAATTTATCGAAATCAATAATACGATCTAATAGATAGGAGAGACATCGAATGACAATCAATCAAGGCAAATACCAAGGTAGCCATGCCGTATTTCTGGGCGATAGCATTACGTTTGGATATGAATTGCGTGATGGAGAAAAGCCTTACCCCCACCTCGTCAGCAACGCACTGGGATTCCAAACCTTTGAGAATCACAGCATATCGGCAGCAGTGTAGCCAGCGGCGGTTTTGAACCGATGTGTGAGCGTTATGAGAAAATGAACCCTCACGCGGATGTGATCTTTTTTATGGGTGGAAGAAATGATTTTTCCATGGGAGAAACGCCGTTCGGTCATGTAGGCACACCATCGACGGAAACGCGAACATTTTATGGTGCGCTCAAGCATATTGCCGAGGGATTAATTAACCGTTACCCGGACAAGCTGATCATCTTTTTGACGCCGCCCCACGGATCAAGTGATGCGGTTCCTGAACATTTGCCCAATGCAGTCACGGGACAAGTGTATAGCGCGTATGCGCAGGCTGTGAGAGATGTGGCCTCGCGGGTCGTATAGCTTGAGTATTTTCTATTAATGTCTGAGTGTTTTCTATAAACCACCTGTCACAGAAAACCACCATCATAAAGCTTGAATATTTTTAATAGAGGCGTATAATAATTGACGATCAATTGATAAGTCAAGTAATTGTGAGGAGGAGCTCCCATCGAACATTGCTCTGAAAAAAGCCAATTGTTTTACCGCATGCATCTTTTGTGTAAAGAAATGAATACAGCTTTTGAAGCGCAGTTAAAAACGAGCTTTACCAAGGTCGAGATTTTGTATCACATTGATCAGCGGCAGGAATTGAGTCAGTTGGAGCTTCAGCATTTGCTGGTTCTGGACGGAGCGGCGGTAACCCGGCATCTGAAAAGACTGGAGGAGGAAGGTCTGATTATCCGCAGCAAAAAAGAGCAGGATAAGCGTGTGACCTATATTCGACTGACAGAATCAGGGGTTCGAGAGCTGCAAGTTTTGTCAGAGCAAAGACAAGCCTTTCAGAACAAGCTACTACGTGAGTTTGCGAATGAGGAAATTGTTTCTTTGACAAATGCATTACAGCGTATGTCTACCAATGTGAAGAATATGTAAAATACGCGAGGAGGAACTGAAGGAAAGAGATGTACCCAATCCTAAGCCACAGGCCCATCAGGTTGTTGTGAAAATAGCAGCTACCTCCATTAACCCGATTGACTGGAAGCTGTAACGGCCAAAAATATATGGCTGGAGCCCAACGGACAGCAGCTACAGGAAATTGCCGACCTGTTGGAGCAGAAAAAAGTGCAGAGCGCAATTAATCAGCCTTTTCTCCAACGAAATTGAGTTCGTGCTGAACGGTGACCGGAAACAAGGTATGGATAGCTGGAAAAGCTTCTTGAGCATGTTCTTTGAAGGAACACTCGACATCAAGCATATGTATGAGGGCTGGAAGCCGGTTCCCGGAGAAGCGGGTGCCTATGAAACCAAATGGGCGGTATGCGGCAAAAGAGCAACAGGCGAAGTGTATACACTTACAGGAGTGGACAAAGCTCGGCTGGATGCAGAAGGGAAGATCGTTTATCTGGAAAATATACCGGACACCGGGAATGCCTTTGATAAGTACAAAAATATCTGATTCGCCTAATCGATAACCCGTCAGCTATATAATAGCTTGGCGGGCTTTCTATTTTCCGAACAATACATATATGATTAAATTATAATATTCGCTTTTTATGTTGACAAGCTGTGGGGGACGGCCTAAAATAACGGATGTAATATAGCGCTTATGAATGCGAATATTACATCAAATGAACGAAAACAATACGAGTATGCTTTGCGTAGGAGGAATTACGACTCATGGAGCGTTTCTTTAAATTAAAGGAACATGGAACGAACGTCCGCACAGAAATTATTGCGGGGATTACTACTTTT
>NZ_CM149995.1:512500-857500 GCF_056316205.1 Paenibacillus sp. 1-8
AGCGCTGGACTGCATTCAAGTGAGAATGCCGGTATGAGTAACGAAAAGATCTGTGAGAATCAGATCCGCCGAAAGCCTAAGGGTTCCTGAGGAAGGTTCGTCCGCTCAGGGTAAGTCGGGACCTAAGGCGAGGCCGATAGGCGTAGTCGAAGGACAACAGGTCGAAATTCCTGTACCACCGTAATCCGTTATGAGCAATGGGGTGACGCAGTAGGGTAGTGACGCGGACTGATGGATGTCCGTCTAAGCAGTGAGGCTGATGTGTAGGCAAATCCGCACATCGTAAGGCTGGGCTGTGATGGGGAGCGAAAATTGTAGTAGCGAAGGTCATGATCTCAGACTGCCAAGAAAAGCCTCTAGCCAGGAGAAGGTGCCCGTACCGCAAACCGACACAGGTAGGCGAGAAGAGAATTCTAAGGCGCGCGGAAGAACTCTCGTTAAGGAACTCGGCAAAATGACCCCGTAACTTCGGGAGAAGGGGTGCCTCGGTAGGGTGAATAGCCCGAGGGGGCCGCAGTGAAAAGGCCCAAGCGACTGTTTAGCAAAAACACAGGTCTGTGCGAAGCCGCAAGGCGAAGTATACGGGCTGACGCCTGCCCGGTGCTGGAAGGTTAAGGGGAGTGGTAAGTCCTTCGGGGCGAAGCTATGAACCGAAGCCCCAGTAAACGGCGGCCGTAACTATAACGGTCCTAAGGTAGCGAAATTCCTTGTCAGGTAAATTCTGACCCGCACGAATGGCGTAACGACTTGGGCGCTGTCTCAACGAGAGATCCGGTGAAATTTTAATACCTGTGAAGATGCAGGTTACCCGCGACAAGACGGAAAGACCCCATGGAGCTTTACTGCAGCTTGATATTGAATTTGGGTACGATCTGTACAGGATAGGTGGGAGCCTAAGAGACTTGAGCGCCAGCTTGAGAGGAGGCATCCTTGGGATACCACCCTGATCGTATCTAGGTTCTAACTTGGTACCGTGATCCGGTACGAGGACAGTGTCAGGTGGGCAGTTTGACTGGGGCGGTCGCCTCCTAAAGAGTAACGGAGGCGCCCCAAGGTTCCCTCAGAATGGTTGGAAATCATTCGAAGAGTGCAAAGGCAGAAGGGAGCTTGACTGCGAGACCTACAAGTCGAGCAGGGACGAAAGTCGGGCTTAGTGATCCGGTGGTACCGCATGGAAGGGCCATCGCTCAACGGATAAAAGCTACCCTGGGGATAACAGGCTTATCTCCCCCAAGAGTCCACATCGACGGGGAGGTTTGGCACCTCGATGTCGGCTCATCGCATCCTGGGGCTGAAGTAGGTCCCAAGGGTTGGGCTGTTCGCCCATTAAAGCGGTACGCGAGCTGGGTTCAGAACGTCGTGAGACAGTTCGGTCCCTATCTGTCGTGGGCGTAGGAAATTTGAGAGGAGCTGTCCTTAGTACGAGAGGACCGGGATGGACGTACCGCTGGTGTACCAGTTGTTCCGCCAGGAGCACCGCTGGGTAGCTATGTACGGAAGGGATAAGCGCTGAAAGCATCTAAGCGTGAAGCCCCCCTCAAGATGAGATTTCCCAGTATGTAAGACCCCTTGAAGACGACGAGGTAGATAGGTTGGGGGTGGAAGTGCAGTAATGCATGGAGCTGACCAATACTAATCGGTCGAGGGCTTATCCTAAGAATAGGACGCAATGGAGTTTCGGATCCAGTTTTCAGGGTGTAACACCTTGAAGGTATGTAGAAGATACATACGACAAGCGCATGGCTATTCATTCACACAATAGGTGATGAACCGGATAACCATACGGTAGAATTTGCATAGCAAATTCATGTTTGGTGGCGATAGCGGAGGGGTTCCACACGTACCCATCCCGAACACGACCGTTAAGCCCTCCAGCGCCGATGGTACTTGGACCGCAGGGTCCTGGGAGAGTAGGACGTCGCCAAGCAATGTCCCTTTAGAGGATAATGAAGACATACATATTAGGGCCTTTAGCTCAGCTGGTTAGAGCGCACCCCTGATAAGGGTGAGGTCGGTGGTTCGAGTCCACTAAGGCCCACCACTTCTTGATGAAACAAAATGACTGGGGCCATAGCTCAGCTGGGAGAGCGCCTGCCTTGCACGCAGGAGGTCAGCGGTTCGATCCCGCTTGGCTCCACCAATATTCCCTGATAGCTCAGTTGGTAGAGCACTCGACTGTTAATCGAGTTGTCACAGGTTCGAGTCCTGTTCGGGGAGCCAAATCTTGAATATTTCTGAATTTTATATATAAGATGGCGGCGTAACTGAGCTGGTTGAGGCCTACGATTCATTTCAGTGAGGTTAAGGATGTAATCTCTATGCTGCTTGTTGGAGAGATACCCAAGTGGCTATAAGGGGACCCTCTGCTAAGGGGTTAGACTGCGAAAGTGGTGCGAGGGTTCGAATCCCTCTCTCTCCGCCAGATATTATTTATTGTTAAGGCCCGTTGGTCAAGCGGTTAAGACACCTCCCTTTCACGGAGGTAACAGGGGTTCGATTCCCCTACGGGTCATAGTATGGAGGCTTAGCTCAGCTGGGAGAGCATCTGCCTTACAAGCAGAGGGTCGGGGGTTCGAACCCCTCAGCCTCCACCATTTATGTTATACAAGTATTCCCTTTTAATGTCGCGGGGTGGAGCAGTTCGGTAGCTCGTCGGGCTCATAACCCGAAGGTCACAGGTTCAAATCCTGTCCCCGCAATTGATTTTCCTTAGGATTATCTATGGAACTGTGGTGTAGAGGCCTAACATGCCTGCCTGTCACGCAGGAGATCGCGGGTTCGAATCCCGTCAGTTCCGCCATTTTATGAAATATATAACTGGCATTTTTGTGTATTCTACATATAATGTGGGTTTGTATATTACAGATATAAAACAATATATGGCTCGGTAGCTCAGTCGGTAGAGCAGAGGACTGAAAATCCTCGTGTCGGCGGTTCGATTCCGTCCCGAGCCACCTTTCAAGTGGGAATGAGTAATGTGCCGGTGTAGCTCAACTGGTAGAGCAACTGACTTGTAATCAGTAGGTTGGGGGTTCAAGTCCTCTCGCCGGCACCATTTTGGAGGATTAGCGAAGTGGCCAAACGCATCAGACTGTAAATCTGCTCCCTTACGGGTTCGGTGGTTCGAATCCATCATCCTCCACCAGTCTTTTCATAATCATTATGGCGGTCGTGGCGAAGTGGTTAACGCACCGGACTGTGACTCCGGCATTCGTGGGTTCAAGCCCCATCGGCCGCCCTTTATTTTCATTTAATGGGGATTAGCCAAGCGGTAAGGCAACGGACTTTGACTCCGTCATGCATAGGTTCAAATCCTATATCCCCAGCCATTAAGAGCCATTAGCTCAGCTGGTAGAGCACCTGACTTTTAATCAGGGTGTCGAAGGTTCGAATCCTTCATGGCTCACCATTTATATTTATTTTGCGGTCGTGGCGGAATTGGCAGACGCGCACGGTTCAGGTCCGTGTGGGCTAACCCCCGTGGAGGTTCGAGTCCTCTCGACCGCACCATATTTTGCGGACGTGGCTCAGCGGTAGAGCATCGCCTTGCCAAGGCGAGGGTCGCGGGTTCGATTCCCGTCGTCCGCTCCATTATCCATTCGGCGCCATAGCCAAGTGGTAAGGCAAAGCTCTGCAAAAGCTTCATTCCCCAGTTCAAATCTGGGTGGCGCCTTTACTGCTTATTATGGATTACATTTTGCGCCCTTAGCTCAGCTGGATAGAGCGTTTGACTACGAATCAAAAGGCCGGGAGTTCGAATCTCTCAGGGCGCGCCATTTTCTTAAAAATGTATAATATCGGGATGTAGCTCAGCTTGGTAGAGCACCTGGTTTGGGACCAGGGGGTCGCATGTTCAAATCGTGTCATCCCGATACTGATTTGCGGGTGTAGTTCAATGGTAGAACTCCAGCCTTCCAAGCTGGTAGCGTGGGTTCGATTCCCATCACCCGCTTTTTGCTATAGCGGATTCTTGTTGCCTCAGTGGTGACACCTTATAAATAAAGAGAGCCTGTCTGGGGACAGCGCTCTCTCTTTTTTTTTGTTTATTTATGCTGCTATATCTTTACACAGGAGTGGTCAGTTGGATGGAGGTCCCATGTTCCGGTGCAGAGGTTACGCTGATCCATCCTCCTACGCCCCTGGCTCGTTCCTCCATGCTGAACAGTCCCACGCCTTTCCCTTGAGATTGCTCAGAGAATCCGATACCCTCATCCCAAATGGTCACTTGTATGACCTCACCCTGATCCTCTACGTCGACATGTGCCTCTGCTACGTCTGCATATTTGGCTATATTCGTTAATGCCTCCTGTACAATCCGATAAATTGCTATTTCCTTGCGAATATCGAGGCGTTTACGTAGAGTGCATTGAAAATGCACCTCAATCCCGTAATGAGAACAGAAGTTTTCAATATAGGTCCGTATGGCTGGTACGACGCCCAAATCATCTAGAACTGAGGGGCGAAGTTCCCACGCCAGTCCGCGGACATCCTTAATAATGTCAGTCACCTGCGAACGCAGCTTTTCCAGAGTAGGACTAGGCTGTTCGGCAAGCTGACTATCCAGTTGAATAATCAGCGCAAACAAGCTTTGCCCAATTCCATCATGCAGCTCTCTTGAGAAACGCTTGCGCTCTTCTTCCTGTATTTGCATCACTTGCGTCATCATCGTCTGCAGCTCAGCTTCTACTTTTTTTAGTTTGGTTACCTCATTACGGATCGCCAAATACTGATAGGGCTTACTTTCTTCGTCCATGAACGGAACGATGGTGGTATTCACCCAATAGTAGGTGTTGTCTTTGGCTCGATTACGTATCTCTCCCTGCCATACCTCGCCTGAACGAATTGTGGTCCACAGGTTTTTCATAAAGGCAGGGGTATGATAGCCCGAATTAATGAGGCGATGATCCCGACCGATTAGCTCTTCACGACTGTATTGCGAAATCTCGCAGAACTTATCGTTGACGTACTGAATAATGCCCCGGTGATCGGTCAAAGCAACGATAGAGGACGTATCCAACGCGAATTTCAGATTGGTTAACTGGTGGAGTGAGTTACGCAGTGCATGGAGAAAAGGGGATTCTGGTATATGCGCTTCCAAATCATCCAGCAGCTTATCGGCTGACTCGCCAAAAGCATGCTGGAGCAAAGGTTTAGAAGGTTCATTCATAATGCAGCAACCCCTTTTTTAGTGCAAATTTGACCAGCTCAGGCCGTGTTTTCAGGTTAAGCTTCTCCATCAGGTTACTTTTGTGGGACTCAACGGTTTTGACGCTGATCACCAGACGCTCGGCAATTTCCTTGTTCGCATATCCCTTGGCTACCCACGAGAGGATTTCCTTTTCCCGTTCAGAAAGGGACTCATACGGGCCGGCTATGCCTTCCTTCTTGATCTTATCCAGATATTCACTCATCAGCCGTTTGGTTGCATTCGGGTACAGATAGGCGCTACCTTCCGCCACAGACTGAATGGCAGCGAGTAATTCCTCGTGAGGTGCGCTTTTTAAAATATATCCGGAGGCTCCGGCCTGAATGGCCCGGAACAGATATTCTTCATCATCATGCATCGTTAAAATAAGCACTTCTGTATCAGGCAACTGTTTTTTCAATTCAGTGGTTGCCGTAAGACCATCTTTGCCAGGTGGCATACTAAAATCCATGAGTACGACATGGGGCTGTAGCTCTATCGCCTTGCGAATCGCTTCATCCCCATCCGCTGCATCTCCTACCACCTTAATACCGTGTTTGCCGTCCAATAGGGCCATGAGGCCGGAACGTACGACAACATGATCATCCACTACAAGTATACGAATCAATTTGTCATCCCCTCGAACGGTAGAACCGTACGTTTTGTCATCATCATATCAAATTTAAGGGATTCCAATCAACATAGACAGTTATATGATCTCATAGAGTATACCTGTGGGCACATTGCTGACCAAACTGCTCGGCGACTTTTGTGGCCCCTGCGACGTCGGAATCGGTGAACACTCTCACATCACGATTACCGAGAAGCAATACACCGTTCGGCAGATCCCCTGTGCTGGAAAAGGGAATAGCCACAGCAGAGTGAAGCTGTTCCGCCAGCATCAGCGCACATTCCTGACGTAAACGGATGCTGCCGGAGAGCATAGCGCTTACGGTCACGGTACGCCCCAGACGAACAGCCATCCCGGCAATACCATGCCCTACCTTAAAAGAAATACGCCGATAGCGTTCGCTGCGGCTGCCAGAGGCATAATACCATTGCAACCTACCGCCCGGCTTGGACATGAGCGCAAGTGCTGTGAGATCCCCATGGATACGATCTCTCAACTGATCCAGTGTTTTGCGCATTTCATCCGTTATTTCTAGCATAGAAGACACATCCTTTTTCGTAACAAAACTGTAGCTCTAACTTATTGTAGTTCCAGCAGTTACAAAAGTAAGTCAGGGAACCCCCTGATCTATAGGTGCAGGAAACACTGACTTTTGAACAGGCGGGGCAAGGAGTAGGAGAGAAGCCGATAAATTAGGCTCTGCTTGATAGCAGAAGTGATATTTATCACAGCGAATCAGGGAGTAGGGAGGTATAAAATCAGGTGTTCTCCTGATAACAACTGATGCGTCAAAACATTATGATATAGATATCAGGTAAACACGAGGAGGACGCTAACATGCAAGCCACTTGTACGGAACGGTTTGGGGATAAGGTGGAACGCACGGGAATTCAGCTTTTTTTGACGGAGGAACATTTTGGGCTGCTGAAGGATATCATGTCCTGGAAAAAGGTAAAGGCGGGTATTACACTTTTTAGAGAGGGCGAAGAATCGGAGCAGCTTTATTATATACATTCGGGCCATGTTAAGCTTCGCAAGTCGACAGAAGACGGAAAAGAATTGATTTTGACCATTCAGCATCAAGGCGACTTAATCGGGGAGTTCAGCGGGATAGATGGAGAAGAGTATAGCTGCACCGCAGAAACAGCCGATGCCTGTGAGCTGGGCGTGGTGCGTGTTCAGGATCTGGAATCGCTTCTGTCCAAAAATGGAGCAATGGGGCTCCAATTCATTCAGTGGATGGCTATGAAGCAACGGATTATGCAATCGCGGTTTCGGGATTTGCTGCTGTATGGTAAAACAGGAGCATTGGCCTCCACGCTGATCCGGGCGAGCAATACATGCGGTGTAGCGGTGAAGGATGGCATTTTACTGAATATGAAGCTGAGTCACTCCGAGCTGGGTGAAATGATTGGAGCGACACGGGAGAGTGTGAATCGGATGCTAAGCTCGTTGAAGGAGCAGGGGACGCTTGATACACGGGATGGAAAAATAGTTATTCACGATCTCAAGGTGCTGCGCATGATGTGCTGCTGCCCTTCGTATGGTCAATGTGCGCATGAAATCTGCCGTCTCTAAAAAAATGAACATAAATAAGGCGGAGTCCCTAGGACCCGCCTTGATTTACGTCTTCTGACACACCTGTACTTATTATCATTTATAATATAAAAAAAGCTAATCAACGCGTATAGCGGTCAATTAGCTGGGGAGGCGATTATTGATCTATTTCAACCTGTTCTGTCTGGAGGACACTTAAGGCTTGAAGTTTACGTGTAATTTCCTTTTGCCACTTTATATCTCCGACTTGTACCGCAAGATTGAGAAGATCCAAATAATCATCAATATGCAGGGAGGTTCTACTAAAAGCTTCTTTCACTGCGGTTCTGCCTCCTTTGGGGCCCATGTATATTTGTCTTTTAATAATGAGAATCATTATCAAATAATGAGCTTATTCATATTATGCCTGTGTTCGAGATAAATTGCAAGTTATGATATGAATGAATTTTGAAGCGCACGAATGAGGGCTTGAAAAAGCAAACCCTTCTCCTTAAGTTCACACATTGTTCACTTCTTTTCTATAGAACATAATGAAAAGAACAAGCGGGCATTGAGTGTTCACCGACAGGGACAATTCGCGCAATGCTTCAACAAGAGGAGGAAAAAGGATAATGGGCAGAACAAAAATGAAAGCGTTCTCTATTTTGATAGCGAGCGCCTTGGCATTGACGCTGACAGCTTGTAATAACGGACAGAGCGAAAGTCCGGGAAACTCAGGAAGCAAGGGTGGAGACGCTGCAAGTAAAGAAGTGACGATCACCTTCCAGAACATTAATCCTGATCCTAGCACTCCTTCATACAAAATGATAAAGCAAATTGTAAGTCAATATGAGCAGAATCATCCGAATGTCAAAATTGAGCTGGATTCGCTGAATACAGATCAACAAAAGCTAAAGCTGAAAACACAGGCGGCGGCGAAGGAAGTACCGGATATTACGATTGTAAACCCGGCCGCACAAATGAAGCCCTTCGTGGATGCCGGGCTACTGGCTCCCCTGAACGATGTGGCAGATAAAGATGGCTTAAAAGATACATTTCAGGATGGACTGCTCGATTATTATAGCTTCGATGATAAGCTTTATGCTTTTCCGGACGGTAACAATATAGAAGTGGTGTTTTACAATAAGGAGCTGTTCGAGCAGGCGGGAATTCAAAAGCTGCCTACCACCTTTGATGAGCTGATTACGGCCGTCAAGGCGCTGAAGGCAAAGGGGATTACTCCGATTGCGATTGGGGAAAAGGATTCGTGGACCGGATCACTCCTTTTCATGAACATTTTGCTGCGTACGAATGAAGGGCCGAATTTCCTCAAGGATGTGCTGGACGGCAAAAAGACGTTTAATGATCCGGCCTTTGTGGAAGCAGTTGATGCATTTCAGGAACTGGTGCAGGCAGGGGCATTCCCTGATGGAGCTACATCCATTGACTATAATGCGGGCGGTAATATTTTTAAAACAGGAAAAGCTGCGATGTATATCATGGGCACATGGGAAACAGGGTCTATTGATGCTTCTTCGGTAGCAGGCAAGGTGGGTGCGTTCCAATTCCCTACGGTGAATGGCAAGGGAGATGTGAATGAGTATGTGATTGCGCCGGGCAGTGCGTTTGCGGTATCGGCGAACAGTGAGCATTTGCAGGAGACGAAGGATTTTCTGCACTATTTTATTACAGAGATGCCCAAGATCCAGTTTGATCTGAAAAATGCGATTGGCAGCGGGCAGAAAATGAAAGGCGATCTGAAGGAGGCGGGCTACTCCGAGCTGGCGATTAACCTCAATGAGCTGTTCAAAAATGTGAAGGGCGGCGACCTCGCTTTTGATAATACGATGAATCCGGCTATTGCGCAGGCGCATCTGAGCAGCATTCAAAACCTGTTCGTGCAAAAGGAGGACTCTGCCCAAGTTGCCAAGGAGCACCAGAGTGCTTTTGAAGCGAACAAATAGTTGCAGCTTAACAGGGGAGGGGCGCATTAGTTCCTTCCCTGATTTGGGATAACTCTGAGCTGCGCATCCTTAGAAGAAGTTCAGAAAAAACACAAAGGAGATTGGAGCATGAATGTACTGAAGGTGCCGGCACGCACCATTGCCGTTTTCGTGCTGCCCTGCCTGCTGCTCTACACCTGTATGGTATTTGTTCCGATTCTGGTGTCGGTATACTGTGGACTGCTGGATTGGAACGGGATATCTGAGGCGAAGTTTGTGGGGCTGGCGAATTTCGAGCGGATTTTTACAGCTGATCCGGTGTTCTGGCCGTCTGTGAAGCGGACGATGATGTTCGCTGTGTTTTCCATGCTGGAAATTCCGTTCTGTCTGCTGCTGGCTATTTTGCTCAACCGCTATGTGCGTAAGGCGAATACGCTGGTTACGATGTATTTTCTGCCGGTCATTCTGTCAGTGGTTATTATCGGGCAGTTGTGGAAGACGATCTATAATCCGGCCTCGATGGGTGGGATGCTGAACGGTATTTTGATGTCGGTCGGGCTGGAAAGCTGGACACACTCATGGCTGACAGAACCGCAGATTGCTATGTACGCGCTCTATTTTGTGTCGTTGTGGCAGTATTTTGGCTATCATTTGCTGATTCAGTTTACCGGGGTGCAAAATATTCCGAATGAGCTGTACGAGGCAGCCAAAATGGATGGAGCTGAGGGTTTTAAAGCAGACCGTTATATTACGCTGCCGCTCATTGTACCTATTTTCAAAATATCAATGGTATTGGCCTTTATTGGTTCTCTGCAATCGTTTGATCTGATCTGGGTGATGACGGGTGGAGGGCCTGCTCATGCAACGGATACGGTGTCCACGTATATGTACAACATGTCCTTTTTGTCCATGAAATATGGATATGGCAGCGCATTGGCTTCGTTTCTCGTCGTTATCTGTTTGTCATTTACAATTGTGATAAATTTTGTTTTCAAACGAATCGAAAATAAGGTAAGCTAAAGGGGATGAAGCTGTGAACACCATGAAAAAAACTTTGGTCTTTTCCTTGCTGGCGGTTTTGATCGTCACGCAGCTGTATCCACTCTTCTGGCTGCTGACCTATTCGTTGAAGACGAATGAAGAGATTTTGAGCGCAAGCTTCTTTGCACTCCCTCAAGTGCCCCAGTGGCACAACTATCAGGAAGCTTATGAATCAGGGAGCTACTTGCGCTATTTGGGAAACAGTGTGCTGGTGACCGGAGTTACGATGCTATTCGTCATTTTGTTAAGCTCGATGACTGCTTATGCGATTACGCGTTTTCGCTGGCGCTTCGGGGCTGCTGTGCTGACCTTGTTTCTGATCGGAATGATGATTCCGATGCAGGCAACGCTGCTGCCGCTGATGGTGATGTTCAAAAACATTAACATTCTCAATACGTATTTCTCGCTAATTTTACCCTACATTGCTTTTCAGACACCGATTGCGGTTTTCATCCTGTCCGGCTTTATGCGGTCCATTCCCCACGAGATTGAAGAATCCGCTTATATTGATGGGGCGAGCATTTATCGTATTTTCCGCAGTGTGATCTTACCCATCTCGATTCCGCCGATGATGACGGTGTGTATTTTGACCTTTATTAATATCTGGAATGAATACATTATGGCCGCCACCTTTATCTCGTCAGAGAAGCTCAAAACACTCCCTTTCGGCGTCTATACATTCGTCAGTCAGTATTCTGTGAATTACGGCAATATTGGCGCTTTTCTGGTCATGGGGGCCTTACCGGTCATTATTATTTATTTTGTCCTGTCCGAAAAGATTACCAAGGGCATGGTAGCGGGGGCGGTTAAAGGGTAGGCGAGCGATTCGAAAGGAGCGCACGGAGGTATGATGCGCCGTTTTCAGTCTATTCACCACCGCTTGTTCATTCTATTCCTGTTGAGCATGTCTGGTATTGTGCTGGCGATCAGTTTGTTATTTTATAACCGTACTACAGTACAGTTCCATGATAAGGTCAGTGAGCTGGCTCGTAAAAATGTTTCCCAAACGGCAGGACTGTTCGAATTGCTGCTCAGCAGCTATAACAGTTTGTCCAAATCGATCAGCAATAATATGGATTTGGTTCGTCTGCTAACGATGGATACCAGCGATCTACCCGCCGTCAATTACATCAATGAACGTACAATTACCAATATTCTGGGAGCTATCTATTATTCGCGGGAGGACCTGATAGGCATTCATGTCATCACAGACACAGGCAAGGTATACAATTACGGGAATTATATGAACGTCATTGATACGGATTACGAACACACTGAATGGTATAAGGAAATTCGAAAGTCAGCGGGCAAAATCGCATGGCTGGGCGTTTATCCTCACTCTGTCATTGACCAGGTGGAAACCAGACCCGTATTTGCGTTCGGGCGCCAGCTCTATGATCTGGATGAGCATAAGCCGATTGGTATTGTCCTGTTTGAAGCTGAACCGCGCTCTGTTCTGTCCGCCCTCCACAATTTGCGGCTGGGTACCAATAGTCAGGTATATCTGGTGGGCCATGAAAACCGGATTGTGTCGGCTACTTCCTCTGAACCGCCACCGGATCTGCAAAATCTGGAGCAGCAGGTACCGGAGGACGATGTCATTGTAAACCGAAGTAATGAGAGCGTTGTAATCGCTTCCAAGTTGCCGTTTGCCGATTGGTCGGTCATTAGCGTGACCCCCAGCGAGGATTTGAACGTGGAGCTGGTGCAAAATCAAAGGTATTTGCTCATTGTGGTGCCTGTACTCATTATTTTATCCGCGCTGATTGCGTCCATTGTCTCCAGACGTATTTCTCTTCCGTTGAAGCGGGTCATTCGGGAAATGAAACGGGTGGAGACGGGGAATTTCCGCCATACGTTGGAGATTGAATCGTATGAGGAAATCAACCAATTAGCGACCTCCTTCAACCATATGGTAAGACGGATTGACGAACTGATCGAACTGGTTCGTATATCATCGGTCAGTGAAAAAAATGCCGAGCTGCACGCGCTCCAGACGCAGGTCAATCCGCATTTTCTGTATAATACGCTGGATATGATCTATTGGATGCTGGATGAAAAGGGGCAGGATCAGCTTGGGGAAGTGGTGCTTTCCTTATCCCATATGTTCCGCTACAGCAGTCATTGGGAGGAAGGAACCGATGTCAGCCTGCGCGAAGAAGTAGAGCAGATCGGACATTATCTCACCATTATTCAGACCCGGCTGGAGGGCAGGGTATCCGTAGACATCAGTATTGATGAGCGCTGGATGGATATCCGTTTGCCGAAAATGACCTTACAGCCGTTGATTGAAAATGCGGTCAAGCACGGACTGGAGCCTCTTCATGCGAATACAGGTGGCAAGCTGCTTGTCAGAGCAGAGGAATATGGTGGCGTATTAAGCCTGCATATTATAGATAACGGTGCAGGGATGGAGTACGAACGATGGGAGGTGGTTCAGGTTGCTTTGGCAGAACCCGGCAAGCAGGCGGGCAGCGGGCAGGCGGGAGGCATCGGCCTGCAAAACCTAAATTTACGGCTACGGCACATGTTCGGAGAAGAGTACGGCCTACGGATTTCCAGCGCACCTGGGGCCGGAACGACAGCCACTGTAAGTGTGCCTCTGCCACTGAAGGAGGAGAAACATGAATATTCTGATAGCTGACGATGAAAGTATGATTCGGCAGGGGATTCGGCGTACGATTGGCCAGGCTCTGCCAACTTGCGGTATTCATCTCGCTGCTTCCACCGAGGAAGCAGCAGGCATTCTGGCGGAGCATCCCGTGGATATTGTATTGACCGATATCGTGATGCCCGGCATGGATGGTCTGGAGTTCATGCGCATTTCCAAGCGAAAGCATCCTCATTTACAGTGGGTCGTCATCTCGGCCCATTCCGACTTCCAATACGCGCAAAGAGCAGTGAAGCTGGGTGCCAAAGACTATTTGTTAAAGCCAATCGGCAAAAGAAAGCTGCTGGAATGCATTGAAGTGCTGGCAGCCGAAGCGCTTGTCGCTTCGCAGCAGGCCAACGAGGGCAGGCTTCTCAAATCCAATATGGTCTATTTGCGGGAGGCTGTTTTTCAACGCTATGCACTTGGACTGGACACGGGAAAACTGGATATACAGCCTTTTATCGAAAATTACCCGGAGTTTTACCTCTTCATGGTTCGCATGGAACCTGATCATAAGCAGACGCATCTGGAGCATTTTATGATTGAAAACGTACTGTCCGAGCTCGTTGAGGCGGGGGGCAGCGGTTTTGTCGTCAGTCTCGACCGCCACAGCCTGCTGGGCATTGCACGACTGCGGGATGAAGCAGAGGCCGCACGGCTGGAGACGTTACTCGAATCCCATTTGAAACGTTACGTGAAGGTGCCCCTGCAAATTACACGCTCAGGCGTTCATCACAATTTTTCCTCCATACCTAAAGAGGTGGCAAGGCTAAGACGGACGCCTGAGGAGATTGCAGCAGCAGCGACGGATACTGGGGAATGTCTGCGAAAAGGCATGCATACGGTGGATGTGGCGTTGCAATATATCCGGGCCCATTTTACCGAGGAATTGTCGCTGGAGAAGGTGGCTTCGATCGTCTTTTTGAATCCGGTGTATTTCAGCCAGTTGTTCAAGCAAAAAACCGGACAAGGTTATAAGGATTATGTCATTTGTTTGCGGATGGAGGAGGCGAAGCGTCTGCTCAATGATCCCCATCTGCGGCTGGCTGATATATCGGAGCGGATCGGCTACCAGGATATGCGGCATTTTACACAAGTATTTCGGCGCAAATGTGGCATGACTCCGACCGAGTATCGGCATCAGGGAGTCAAATAAGGCGGCAACAACAAAGGAATGACCGAGGTTCATCCAGCATAAGGCTGTTTCATGAGTAGAGTTGTAGAGAGCATCTACTCGGGAGCAGTCTTTTTCGTGTGTCCAGCTTGGAGCTGTTCAACCAATTTGCGAGCCGCATTGGATAAATAACGATCCTTGCGCCATACGACGGCAGGCCGTGTAAAAGGGAACGGCTCCTTAATGGAGAGTGTGCGAAATCTGTCTCCGTATTCTTGTCCCAAGCCAGCGTCTGGAATGATGGTAACCCCCATGCCTGTGGATACGAGCGAGAGAATGGTCGATATTTCAGGACAGTCCAGTACGACGCGCGGAGTAAGATGGTGCTCCTGAAATTTGCGGATGACGGTTTCGTATAATCCGTGACCTTCTGTTCGACGTGCCAACAGGAGGTCATAGCTGGCTGCTTCCTGTAGCGTGATTTCTCCACTCGAATGACGATCTGCCCATTCACATGGAAGTACCGCAACAAAAGAAACGCCCTCCAGTTCAATCGTATGGTACGAGTTGTCGTCTACCGGAAGCAGTAGCAGAGCCAGATCGACTTTATTTTGATGCAGCAGTTCTTCCAGATGATGTGTGTCCCCGTGTCCTATCTTAACGTATACCTCCGGGTAATCCCGATGAAAGCGGCTGAGTTGTTCGGTAATTAGAGACATGCAGGCGGATGAAGTGCCTATGGACAGGGTGCCAGCTACGTTGTTTTCAAATTCCCCAATTTCTCTACAGGTATCCTCCATTTCAGCCAGTAATCGTTTGGCGCGGGTGTACAGTGCGTATCCGGCCTCGGTGACCTCCCACTTCTTTCCTTCCCGGTAAATCAGCTTTACCCCAAGCTCGTCCTCCATATTTTTGAGCTGCTGACTCAGCGGAGGCTGGGCCATGTTGAGCGTGCGTGCGGCTTTGGTGATTTGCCCTTCCTCCACAATGACGCAAAAGTAATGCAGATGCTTCATATCCATTGGGGGGTTCCTCCTCATTTCTGAACAACGCTTCGATTTGAATACTTTTAAAGTATGCATTACATATATTATATATATTTTTCGTGTGCAAGGAACAGGCGTATAATTTTTGACAGTGATGCATTGGTGAACATACAACGATGGAGTGGAAGGAGGGGACATATGAAGAAAATCATTGTAGGAATATCGGGAGCGACAGGGTCGATCTTCGGTATCCGTATATTGCAACAATTACGGGAGGCCGGAGTGGAGAGCATCTGGTGCTATCCCCGTGGGCTATTGCGAACATTCCCTATGAGACAGGCTACACGGTGAAGGAAGTGGAGGCCATGGCGGATGCAGTTTATTCGTATAAGGATCAGGCTGCACGTATTTCCAGCGGCTCCTTCCGGGTAGATGGCATGATCGTCGCTCCTTGCAGTATGAAGACGCTCGCCTCTATTCGTATCGGTATGGCGGACAACCTGCTGACCCGATCAGCGGATGTAATGCTGAAGGAGCGAAAGAAGCTGCTGCTCATGACCAGGGAAACACCATTAAGCAGTATTCATCTGGAAAATATGCTGGAGCTGTCACGTATGGGCGTGATGATCCTGCCGCCGATGCCTGCCTTTTATAATCATCCTGCAAGCATTGAGGAATTGGTGGATCATATTGTTTTTCGCGCATTGGATCAGTTCGGTATTGTCACTACCGTAGCTAAGCGCTGGGATGGAATGAAGCAGACTGACTCCAGACTGCACCAGAATTGAGAAAACGGAAGACAAAGGAGAATGAATGATGGCTTATAAAGACTTTCGCGATTTTCTGCATACTTTGGAGAAGGAGGGGCAATTGCTTACGATCAGCGATGAGGTAAGGCCGGAGCCGGACCTCGCAGCAGCTAACAGAGCATTAAACAATCTTGGAGACAAGACGCCTGCTCTCTTTTTCAACAATATCTATGGATATACGGATGCTCGTATTGCAATGAATGTGATGGGCTCCTGGCCCAATCATGCCCTCATGATGGGAATGCCAAAAAACACGCCGCTCAAGGAGCAGTTTTTTGAATTTGCCAGACGCTATGAACAATTTCCGGTGCCCGTGAAGCGGGAAGAAACCGCTCCTTTTCATGAAGTCGAGATTACAGAGGATATTAATTTGTTTGATATTTTGCCGTTATTTCGTTTGAACCAGGGAGACGGAGGATTTTATCTGGATAAAGCGATTTTAGTTTCACGCGATCTGGATGACCCGGACACCTATGGCAAGCAAAACGTCGGCTTGTACCGGATGCAGGTCAAGGGCAAAAACCGTTTGGGTATCCAACCTGTACCGCAGCATGATATTGCGATCCATATCCGTCAGGCTGAGGAACGCGGTGAAAATCTGAAGGTCGCTATTGCTCTCGGATGTGAGCCTGTGATTACCACGGCGGCTTCTACGCCGCTGCTGTACGATCAATCGGAATATGAGATGGCGGGCGCCATTCAAGGTGAGCCTTACCGTGTGGTCAAAGCCAAGGATGCGGATCTCGATCTGCCTTGGGGAGCCGAGGTTATTCTGGAAGGTGAAGTATTAGCGGGTGAGCGTGAGTTTGAAGGTCCATTCGGTGAATTTACAGGTCACTATTCCGGCGGCCGCGCAATGCCAGTCATTCAGATTAATCGTATATATCACCGCAAACAGCCTATCTTTGAGCATTTGTACATCGGAATGCCTTGGACGGAAACGGATTATATGATCGGTGTGAATACAAGTGTA
Source organism: Paenibacillus sp. 1-8 (assembly GCF_056316205.1). Lineage (NCBI taxonomy): Bacteria > Bacillati > Bacillota > Bacilli > Caryophanales > Paenibacillaceae > Paenibacillus > Paenibacillus sp. 1-8. Next base: position 529,372 of record NZ_CM149995.1, read on the forward strand.
CCGTTGTTTCAACAGCTCAAGGATGCATTTCCTAATGAAATTGTAGCCGTTAATGCTATGTATACGCATGGGCTGGTCGCTATTATTTCCACAAAAACCCGTTATGGCGGCTTTGCGAAGGCTGTGGGGATGCGTGCGCTAACGACTCCGCATGGATTGGGATATTGCAAGCTGGTGATTGTGGTAGATGAGGATGTCGATCCGTTCAATCTGCCGCAGGTCATGTGGGCTTTATCCACCAAGCTGCATCCGAAGCATGATGCTGTCATTGTGCCGGGCCTGTCAATTTTACCGCTTGACCCTGGCTCTGATCCGGCAGGCATGACGCACAAAATGATATTGGATGCGACGACACCTGTAGCACCGGATATTAGAGGCCATTATTCGCAGCCGCTCGATTCTCCGCTGGGTGTAGCGGAATGGGAAAAAAAGCTGAGCCAAATGCTTCGTTAAATATTTTTGAAAATATAGAAAGATTAAAGGAGTGCTGACAGATGCATATTTGTCCCCGTTGTGAATCTAATCGTTCGGAGGTTGTTACCCGTTCGCCAGTGAAAGGCGCCTGGGAGGTCTTGCTGTGTCCTGTATGTATGTTCACATGGCGCACCTCGGAACCGGATAGCATTACTGATCCGGCAAAGTATAAATCGGCGTTCAAGGTGAACCCCCAAGATATTCCGAATGCCGCCCATGTCCCTCCTATTCCAGAGAGGGTACAGGGACGTTCGTAAGCAGCCGTAAATTATGGTACTTTGAAGATATAGGCCAAATGTAAAGGGGAGTATACTTCATGCAGACACCAAGGATCGGTAAGGAGCTGTTCTCGCTGCTGGATGGCAAGAGGCTGGAAAACAAGCAGCATGAAGCGATGATGCTGCTGACGGTCACGGAGGACCAGTGGCCGCACATTGCAATGGTTAGCGTGGGCGAGGTTGTAGCGCTGGACGAGGGAAATCTGCGTCTGGCACTGTGGCCGGGCACGACTACGACGGGCAACATGATTCGTACCGGAAAGGCGACGCTCGCGGTGTTCATCGGCGGGAAGGCGCATTATGTCCGATTGTCGCTGGAACACCTGTCGGCTTTGCTGGGGGCCAAGCATGTACGCGAGCGTTTTGCGGCACGGGTTTTCGCAGCCAGAGAGGATTCTGCTCAATATGCGGATATCTTGACAGGTGTCACGGTTCGTCTCAAGGAGCCGGAATCGGTGATCAATCGCTGGAAAGAAACGGTGGCCGAGCTGTTAATGTAAAATTCAGTAGTTAATAAGGACCAAATTTTCTTTAAAGCCTAAACTATTCTTTTCCACATGTCGACATAAAACGTAGGTATAAGGATTTTGCGAAATCCTTAATTTTAAGTTTCGAAATGGGAGGGAATTAGATTTTGAAGAATAGATGGTCCGGTTTCTTGGCGTTGGTCATCCTGATCTCAAGTTTTACATCATACGCAGGGTTTGCATCCGCAGCTGATCCGGTGCTTTCCAAGATTGTCCTTTCCTCTAACGAGGTAACTGTGCAGCAGGGAGATACGGCTGCGTTGACGGCTACGGCTATTTATGCCGATGGGACGACTTCAAATGTAACTGTAAGCACGGATTGGAAAAGTGATAATACTGCTATTGCTACGGTATATAACGGTACGGTTTCAGGTAAGGGCGAAGGGGAAGCAACTGTGGTTGCGACCTATAAAGATAAGATACAATCGGTTCAGGTACATGTAACGAAAAAGGTTAAGGCACTGACATCCAGTGTGCAGAGCCTGAGCTTGCGTTCAAGCGGTACAGGACAGGTCGATCTGACAGCGACTTACAGTGATAACACGACAACTCAGGTATCGGGTGATGCGACTTGGACTTCGGATAATCAAAAGGTAGCAACCGTTGTTAACGGATTGGTGACCGCTCAGGGAGCAGGTACAGCCAATATTAAAGCCGTATACGGTCAACAGACGGTAACGATTGCTGTACAGGTAGAACAGGTTAAGCGTCTGGAAGTCAGTTCACCAGAAGTTTCCCTTTTGTTGAAGGATACCGAGAAGGTTAAACTGACCGCGACCTTCCCTGATGGAACGGTGCAGGATGTTACAGAGTCCGCCGATTGGAGCTCAAGCAATGCAGCCGTGGCGGATATACTGAAAGGCACGATTACGGGCTACAGCGCGGGTAAAGCGACGATTACCGGTAAATACGGTACGATGTCTGCTACCATTTCGGTGGATGTGGATCAAACGAATAAGCTGAAAGCCAGCGAATCCAATATTTTTCTCCGTTTGGATGAATCCAAAAAAGTACAGGTTTCTGCGGTGTACCCTGATGGAACGGTAACGGATGTCTCGGATAAAGCTACATGGTCCACAAGCGACGAAAAAATTGCGACGGTGACCAAAGGAACGATTATGGCGATTGGAGCGGGTTCGGCTACGGTGACCGCGAAGTATGGCGATAAGACGGTTTCGATTAAGGCAGATGTGGAAACGTCCAGATATCTGGATTTGAGCGAGGACAAGCTGAGCCTGAATGCCAAGGAATCCAAGAAGCTCAAGCTAACCGCGACGTACGTAACAGGTACGGAAGAAGATATCACGGATAAGGCAGAATGGAAATCCAGCAATGAAGATATTGCTTTTGTTAGCAAGGGTGAAGTAACGGGCTATAAAACAGGTGAGGCTACGATCACTGCTTCTTATGGCGGCAAAACAGTCACAGCGACGGTATCTGTGAATGTGCCTGGTGATCTGGCATTGTCCTCCAAAACGGCAACGATTGATATTAATGAGGACTATGTTGCGACTCTGACTGCTACCTATGCAGATGGTCGTAAGGAAGATGTTACACAGGATGCAGAATGGACTTCAAGTGCGGAAGATGTTGCTTCGGTATCCAAAGGTACAATTACAGGTAAAGCAGCGGGTAAGGCGGTTGTTACAGCCACTTATAATGGCAAAAAGCTGACCATTAATGTACAAGTCGGTCTCGTAGACCGTTTGGAAACAGACACACGCGTGATTGCGCTTGGTGCCCAGGAAACGAAGCAGTTGAAAGTAGCAGGCGTCAAGAGTGGCGGTACAAAAGCAGATGTAACCAAGGATGCCACCTGGACTACCAGCAATGTGAAAGTGGTTGAGGTTAGCGAGGGCTTGATCAAAGCGAATGGCAGTGGTAAGGCTACTGTTACAGCTTCTTATGGCAAGCAAAGCATTACATTTACAGTAGAAGTGGATGTGGCGCAACAGATTGAGGCGGATGCTATCGCGTTATCGCTTAAATCCGGAGATCAAAAAACCATCGCAATTGTGGTCAAATCCAGTGATGGCAAAGAAAAAGACGTTACGGCCCAAGCCGAATGGAAAACGCTCAATTATAAGGTAGCTACGGTCAAAAAGGGCCAGGTTACCGCAGTAAGCTACGGTAAAACCAATATTCAGGCGAAGTTTGGCGGGAAATATATCACCGTACCGGTGGATGTCGATACGCTTAAATATTTGCAAACTGACGAAGTCTCGCTGAATTTGAAAGCAGGACAGATAGCTAAGGTTACGGCTACAGCTACGTATAAGGATGAGTCGGAGAAGGATGTATCCAAGCCGGCTGTCTGGTCCTCGTCCCGAATTATTGTTGCTACGGTTAAAGACGGCAGCATTAAGGCACAGGGTAAAGGTAAAGCTGTCATTACGGTGAAATATGCAGGTAAAACAACGAAGGTACTGGTGAACGTTCAGTAAAAAAAAGGGGTGTCCCAAAAGCCATGGAAATGGCAATGGGGCGCCCCTTTGCTTTAGAGAATGATATTCGTTGGCACTCAGATGGACGCTTCGCGAACGGACCGTTGTTCCAATCGCTGTTGTGACCAGCGAGAAAAGCTTCTGCAATCCTTCTAAAATCAAAAAAAACCGTTCTTTGATAAAATGGAAGTGTCGAGCAACCTTTTCACCTTTATGTGGCTGGACAGACGGCAGCTTCTCTCCCGATCTACATGCGGGAGGAGGTTTACCGCTTAGAAGCTACGACTTATCCTTCTTGGCTGGTATGTTGCGTGTAAGCGACTCCGTCAGACGCTTGCCGGTCGGCGTTTGGGCCAGGCCGCCTTTGGCGGTCTCGCGGTGCTTGGACGGCATCGCGCTGCCGACTTCGAGCATCACGTCGATGACTTCGTCAGACGGGATGGCGCTGCGCACACCCGCCAGAGCCATATCCGCAGCGGCAAGCGCGGTCACGGCTCCCAGCCCGTTGCGCACGATGCAAGGAATCTCCACGAGCCCGGCGACGGGGTCGCAAATCAGGCCGAGCGTGTTCTTGAGCGCGAGGCCCACTGCATGAATGGCCTGTTCTGGCGTACCGCCGCGCAGCTCGACCATAGCGCCTGCAGCCATCCCGATGGCTGAGCCAATCTCGGCCTGACAGCCTCCCTCCGCACCGGAGATAAAGGAATTGTTGGCGATAACGTAGCCAATCGCTCCAGCGGCGAACAGTCCGCGCACCATATGCTCGTCATCCCAGCCAAACCGCTCCTGCGCGCTGATGAACACGCCGGGGATGACCCCGCATGAACCCGCGGTAGGCGTGGCAACAATGCGACCCATGGACGCATTGACCTCCGACACGGAGAGGGCGTACGCCATGGCGAGTGCCGAGGCATCGCCGGAGCAGGTTTCCCCTGCGCGCAAATATTCCGCCAGGCGCTTGCCGTCGCCGCCCGTCAATCCGCTGCGGGATACGGTGTCCTGTGTTTGCCCGCGATGAACGGCTTCCTTCATGACTTCATAATAATCAGCCATTTGTCGGAAGATTTCTTCCTCCGGTGTGTTCGTTTCTTGTACCTGTTCCTTGATCATCAGGCGCCCAATCGTAGTGGATTCCTTGGCGCACAAGGCACCTAATTCATGCAGATGGCTAAACCGCATCGGATTCAGCTCCTTTTTTCAAATTAATCATTTTGATTTCATACATATGAGGCAAAGCCCGCAGCTCGGCAATTAATTCAGCCGGAGCGGGGCTATCGGTTTCAATAGCAGTGAGCGCTTCGCCATCCCGGCCTTTGCGATCCACGTGCATGTAGGCAATGTTAATGTTAGCTGCACCCAGCGCCGAAGTCACCGCGCCCAATGTTCCGGGCTTATCCGAGTGAAGAAGCACCAGCGTAGGCAGCTCTCCGGTCAGATTGACCCGGAACTTGTTAAGCTGCTGGACATGAATGCTGCCGCCGCCGATGGAGGAGCCTAGCAGCGTGCGCTGTTCTTCACCCTTCCATAGCTCGAAGCGGACCGTGTTCGGATGGGGGGCGGGCAGTCCGCTGACAGCGAACTCTACTTCCATCCCGGCTTGCTCTGCACATTGCTCCGCATCCGGAATCCGGTGGTCGTCTGTATCGTAATTCAGCAGTCCGGCAATGAGTGCCAGGTCTGTGCCGTGTCCCTTGTACGTATCGGCAAATGAGCCGTACAGCGTCAGGCGGGCACGGTCAGGTTGCGTACCAAGCCAGTGTCGGGCAACGCGTGCGAGCCGCACTGCGCCTGCGGTATGCGAGCTGGAGGGTCCAGTCATAGCCGGACCGATAATGGAAAATACATCTTTGAAACGCATGGTGTGGCCCCCTGTATGTTTGAATACCATAGTATATGGTGTTGCCGCGCCCTTGCGCGGGTGTGACAGTTTCTAATGCTAACGCAGCATGTAAGCACAAAAAAGGACAGGATAAGGAAATTTCCCTTATCTCTGTCCTCGTTACCTGAGAGTTTCGTGCGGTGTACTACCGCCTTACCCCTTGGGTGGCTTGCGCTCTCTCCAGAGTTGCGTCAGATGGCGATACATGGACCTGAGAGATTATCCGCCAGCCGGGTGCTGGCGTCTTGCTCCTTCGGTGCCGCCGGGATGTGCTTCCCGGACAGACTCTCCCGTCATCTTCATTCGCGTATACCGTTCAACATTTCCTCCTAAGCGTAATGTATGCCATGCCCGGTGTCAATCACAGGTTGAAATTTTACATAATCAGGTACCTTCTCAATAAAAAAGATTAAATTTTACATAATTATGGATGAAAACAGGAAGGAATTAGAAGGTTGATAGCTAATCTGATAGAGGACAAGCTAATTTATGGAATAATGGGAGGGACATTTACGTATGGTAAAAGGTTTCCGGTTCACAGGTTCACGCTTAAAAGGAATGCTGCATCTGGCGGCAATCGTATCACTGCTGGTAGGACTCTTCGTTCCATTCGGCCAGGTCAAGGCAGAGGGCGCGTTGACGGTAGCGGAAGCGCTTCAGCGTCAAAGCAGCGGAGGTACGGTGACGGTAGAAGGCTACGTCGTAGGACATGCCACCGGATCGAAAACGGCTAATTTCTCTGCCCCGTTTGCAAACGATTTTAACGTACTGATTGCGGATCAGGCGAGTGAACGTAATACGTCTAATCTGTTAAATGTACAACTGACATCCGCGTATAGAGGAGCATTCGGGCTGTCAGGCCATCCTGAGCTGATCGGCAGTAAAATTCGCGTGACGGGTGCGCTCGGTGCCTATAACAATTTTGGCGGCGTGAAAAGCCCAAGCGCTGTGGAGCTGGTAAGCGGAAGCGAGCCTGGAAATCCTGGTGATCCGGGCGAACCTGATCCTGGTACCCCGGGTCAACCCGGTACGACATTACCGGATGGAAAAGGCAAAAAAGTACTGTTTGATAATACGCACGCACAGACAGCCGGAGCAGCAGATTGGGTTATTGATGGAGCCTTTTCCGATTTTGCGGGCGGACTGCGTAATGCAGGTTTTACCGTGGACCCGTTGAACCGTTCCATTCCTTTTACCTATGGAGAGCAGGCTATAACGTATGACAAGCTGCGTCCATACGATGTGTTCATCATTGGTGAAGCCAATGTTGCCTTTAAGGCATCCGAGCAGGCCGCACTGGTGCAATACGTGAAGAATGGAGGCAGCATTTTCTTCATTTCTGACCACTATAACGCTGACCGAAACAAAAACCGTTGGGATTCCTCCGAGGTTATGAACGGCTACCGCCGTGGAGCCTATTCCAATCCGGCCAAAGGCATGACTACAGAAGAAGCTGCATCACCAGCTATGCAGGGATTAACCAGTTCCGACTGGCTGGCGACGAACTTTGGCGTTCGTTTCCGCTACAATGCACTTGGTGACGTGAACGCTACGGACATCGTAGCGGCAGATCAATCCTTTGGCATTACGAAGGGTGTACGTTCGATTGCAATGCATGCTGGTTCTACACTGGCGATTATTGACCCGACCAAGGCGAAAGGAATCGCTTATATCCCTTCGGGCACGAACAAATGGGGCAATGCTGTGGACCAGGGAGTTTATAACGGCGGGGGTCGTGCGGAAGGACCTTATGCCGCTATCTCCAAGGTGGGCCAAGGCAAGGCAGCGTTTATCGGCGATTCTTCGCCAGTTGAGGATGCCACGCCGAAATATGTTCGTGAGGAAAACGGACAGTCGAAGAAGACGTACGATGGCTTCAAGGAAGTGGACGATTCCACCTTCCTGGTACAGACGGTCCAATGGCTCGCATGGAAGCAGGACTATACGAAGCTGTCCGATGTGGCAGGCCTGACGCTAGACCAGCCAACACAGCTGCTACCGTTCGAGGAGCCTGCGGCTTCCACGGAACCGCAGCCTGAGCCTTGGGCTGCTCCGGCAGCGGGCTACAAATGGTACGATCCAAGAACGTTCAAATCCGGCTCCTATGGAGCGGCCTCGTAACTAACGAAGAGAGCACAATTTGAGCTGGACCAGCCAGTCGCTTGATCCCTTTAAGGGGGTCAGGCGGCTTTTTTTGTGCTAAAAATTAACCTGTGGTTGGTTATTTCATTATATTTTGTGCCAGAAAGGTCGCGCTGCTGCTGAATCATTGGTTTTACCAATGATGGTGATAGTCTAATCTTAATTGATATATCCATATACTGGTGATAGGATGAATTCAAATTATTCCGACTAAATCAGTGTGTAATGTTTATGAGAGGTTTAACATCAAGCGTGGCGTGCATTAGCAGGACAAGGCCATGGAGAATGGAGGAAGCATATACATTGAGTAGCGAGCCGGTGTTGGAGATCAAAGGGTTAACGGTATCTTTTCGCATTAAGGATCAATATTACCCTGCAGTTGACCATCTGGATCTGACGGTCAACCCCAATGAGGTGCTGGCTGTGGTCGGGGAATCCGGCTGCGGCAAAAGCGCGCTGGCGCTTTCGATAGCACAGCTGCACGATCTGGAGCGTACCCGCGTGGAGGGACAGATTCTTTTTAAAGGCACGGATCTGAATCGCCTCTCTACAGGGCAAATGAACAAAATCCGCGGAGCAGGCATCGGCATGATTTTTCAGGACCCGCTGACCGCGCTGAATCCGCTAATGAGCATTGGTAAGCAAATTGAGGAAAACCTTGATTATCATACGACCCTCTCTACGAAGCAGAAAAAGGTACGTGTGCTGGAATTGCTGGACAGTGTAGATATTCCGAATCCCGTACGTGTATACGACCGGTATCCGCATGAGCTGTCAGGGGGGATGCGGCAGCGTGTGATGATCGCCATAGCCATTGCTTGTCGTCCTGCCCTCATTATTGCAGACGAGCCGACTACAGCGCTCGATGTAACCATTCAATCTCAAATTCTCGACTTGCTCAAGCAGCTTCAACAGGAGACTGGAAGCGGCATTATCCTGATTACGCACGATCTTGGCGTTGTGGCAGAGGTGGCGGACCGCGTAGCGGTCATGTATGCCGGAGAAATCGTGGAAAGCGCCAATGTTTTTGAATTGTTCCGACAGCCACAGCATCCGTATACGCGTTCTTTGCTCGCATCCATGCCGGGATCGCATACCAAGGGAGAACCGTTACACGTCATCGGAGGAATCGTCCCTTCCTTGCAGGATATTCCCCGCAATAGCTGTCGCTTTGCTCCACGTATTCCCTGGATTCAGCATGAGGCACATGAGGATCATCCTTATTTAAGTGAGGTTTCTCCCGGGCATTGGGTCCGCTGTACATGTTATCAGCATTTTCATTTTGAAGATGAGGCAAAGGGGGAAGCAGCTCATGGCACTGCTGGAGCTAAATGATCTGAGAGTCCATTATCCGGTGCGTGGTGGTTTCTTCCAGCGTGTGGTCGATCAGGTAAAAGCGGTGGATGGTGTGTCCATCAGCATTGAGGCGGGTCAGACGTACGGGCTGGTGGGAGAATCCGGCTGCGGCAAAACGACCACAGGCAGAACGATTATCGGGCTGAACAAGCTGACGAGCGGGCAGGTTCTTTTTAACGGAAATGACCTAACGGCCTTAAGCCGTAACAACCGCCATCCGCTGCGGAGAGATATTCAGATGATCTTTCAGGACCCGTATTCCTCGCTGAATCCGCGTAAGCGTGTGCTGGATGTCATCGCTGAGCCGTTGCGGAATTTTGAAAGGCTGAGTAGTGAGGAAGAACGCCGAAAAGTTCAGACGCTGCTGGAAAAGGTCGGCTTGAACGCCGATGCGGCCTACAAATATCCGCATGAATTTTCCGGGGGACAGCGACAGCGGATCGGCATTGCGCGTGCACTCACATTAAATCCAAAGCTGATCATTGCCGATGAGCCGGTATCAGCGCTGGATGTGTCCGTTCAGGCACAGGTGCTTAATTTTATGAAGGATGTGCAGCGGGAATTTAATTTGACGTATTTGTTCATCAGCCACGATCTCGGTATCATCCGCCATATGTGCGACCAAATCGGGATTATGTACCGGGGCCGTCTGGTGGAGCAGGGAAGCGAACAGGATATTTATGAGCATCCGCAGCATTTGTATACCCAGCGGCTCATTGCGACTATTCCGAATATAGATCCCGCCAAACGGCTGGAAAATGCTCAAAAAAGGCGAGCCCTGTTGTCCTCCTATAAAACGGAGCTGCCCAAACATCTGGATGAGAACGGTAAGCCGTTTGCGCTAAAAGCGGTAAGCACGTCCCATCAAGTCGCGCTACCATAAGGGGGTACAGAATATGTGGAAATTTACACTGCGTCGGCTGCTGACCATGATCCCTCAGTTGGTTGCTTTGAGCATACTTATCTTTTTTCTGGCGAAGGCCATGCCGGGGGATGCCCTGACAGGACTCATAACCTCGACACCCAATTTGAATCCGGCGGCGTTGGAGGAGCAACGGCAAAAATTAGGGCTGAATGATCCGGTGTGGATACAATATGGCAACTGGCTTGCCCGATTGGTTCACGGGGATTTGGGAAAATCTTATGTACATAAAATCGGCGTCACCGATCTGATCGGTAGCCGTCTGGGGAACACGTTCTTTTTGGGCGTAGTGATCCTGATCTTGACGTATCTGATCGCGATTCCGCTCGGTGTACTTAGCGGTCGTTATCAGCATAGCCCGCTGGACAAAACCGTGGTGGGCTATACCTATCTCAGCTTTGCGACTCCCTTATTTATACTCGCGTTGCTGCTGCTGTACGTGTTCGGATTCAGGCTTGGCTGGTTTCCGACCAGCGGCAGTGTGGATGTGGGCGTAGAACCGGGAACCTCAGCATATTACATCAACAAGGCTTACCATCTCATATTGCCAGCGGTTACAGGCGCATTGCTCAGTACAACGGCAACGATTCAGTATTTGCGCAATGAGGTCATTGACACACGACTGAAGGATTTTGTGAAAACGGCGCGTTCCAAAGGGGTACCCGAGGGGAAAATCTATTCCCGCCATATTTTCAAAAATTCGCTGCTACCGATTGCCGCCTTTTTGGGCTATGACCTGACGGGAGTGATTGCGGGCAACATTTTCCTTGAATCCATCTTTGGGTATCCAGGGCTGGGGCAGCTATTTCTCCAGTCCATCACCCAACGTGATTTTTCAGTCGTGACCGCGCTGGTGATGATTTCCGGCTTCCTGGCATTATTGGGGACCCTTTTGTCTGATGTCATCCTGAGCAAGGTCGATCCCCGCATTCGGATCGAATAACGAACAACTTCAGAGGAAGGGGAGGGATGTAAGGTGTCCATGCAGGTGGAGGAGGTTTTCACGCCGGAGATCATTCGCAAGTCACCATCCAGCTGGTCTGTACTGCGCCGCGAGCTGGTGCGTGACAAAACGGCGCTGGTGTCCATCGCGTTTGTGGTCTTGTTTTTGCTCTTTATTTATTCATCCGTTCTGTTTGTGAATCAGGATGTAGTTACGACGGTCGATTTGGGCGCGATCCGTGAAGCTCCAAGCTCGGTGCATTGGCTGGGCACGGACCGGGCGGGCAGAGATATTTTCGGTCAGCTGGTCATTGGGGCGCGTAATTCCTTCACGATTGGCTTCACGATTACACTATTATCCGCTGCCATCGGCTTGACGCTGGGACTGATGGCCGGTTTTTATGGTGGCTTGGTTGATAACATTATCATGCGGATCATTGATTTTATCCTGGTGCTTCCGTTTTTGATGCTGGTGATCGTATTCGTCAGTATTGTCCCCAAGAGCGGCATAGGATCTTTTATTTTCATCATGACCGCTTTTTTGTGGATTGGAAAAGCACGCCTGATTCGGGCCAAGGTGCTGTCGGAGCGGGAGCTGGACTATGTGCAGGCCTCCAAAACGCTCGGCACACCCAATTGGAAAATTATCTGGTTTGGCGTGCTGCCCAATCTCAGCTCGGTTGTGATCGTCAATCTAACGCTCAGTCTTGCAGGGAATATCGGGATTGAGACTGGGCTTTCCTATCTCGGCTTTGGTTTGCCGGAATCCACCCCAAGCTTGGGTACGCTGGTGAGCTACGCCAATGACCCGGATGTTTTACAGAATAGCTGGTGGATGTGGTTGCCTGCTTCTTTACTTATTTTGGTGCTGATGCTGGCGATCAACTTTATCGGTCAGGCGCTCAAACGCGCCACGGATGCCAGACAACGATTGGGTTAACCGAAGTTCAAGGATAAGGACAATGACAAGGAGGGGTTTACAATGGTTAAACGCTGGAAAAAAGGAATTCTGCCTGTTCTATCTGCAATTTTGGTGCTTTCTCTGGCCGCGTGCAGCGGCTCGCCTTCCGCTTCGAATGGAGGAAAATCGTCTGACGGTACAGGCGGTACAGGATCGGACAGCAAGCAGGTGAATGCGACAGCGCTAGCGAAGGCGGTCAAGAACGATAAGGCACCGATTAAGGGCGGCATCATCAATTATGCACTCGTGTCCGATACCCCTTTTGAAGGGATTCTGAATCCTGTATTTTATGATGGCAATCCGGATTTTGAAGTTTTCCAATTTTTCTATCCTTCTTTGTTTTCAATTGACTCCAATCTGAATATTAACGATAAAGGGGCGGCGACGATTTCCTTTTCCCCAGACAATAAGGCGGTGACTGTCAAAATTGATCCCAAGCTGAACTGGACGGATGGTAATCCCGTAACGGCGGAGGACTATGCTTTTTCCTATGAAGTGATCGGTCATAAAGACTACGAAGGTCCGCGTTACGATAGCTTTATGACCAATATTGTGGGTATGGAGGAATATCACGCGGGCAAGGCCAAAACGATTTCAGGCATTAAGGTGCTGAATGAGAAAGAGGTTACCATTCAGTTCAAGGAGCCTAATCCTTCGGTGAAATCGGGACTTTGGTCTACGCCACTGGAGAAAAAGGTATTTCAAAACATTCCCGTGAAAGATATGGCCGGATCTGATCCTGTCCGTAAAAATCCGATTGGCTATGGGCCGTTCAAAATTAAATCCATGGTCACAGGTGAATCTGTGGAATTCGTCAAAAATAAGGATTATTTTCACGGTGAGCCCAAGCTGGATGGCCTTCATTTGAAGGTTGTGAACCCGAATGTCATTACAGAAGCGCTGAAAAGCGGAGAAATTGACTGGGCCAGCTATCCAACCACCCGTTACGATGAAGCCAGCAATCCGAAAAATGTACAGTTTCTCGGTCAGGAGGAATTGTCTTATAGCTATGTCGGCTTTAAACTGGGCAAATTCGATCAGGCCAAGAGTCTAAATATCATGGACCCGAACGCCAAGCTGGCGAACAAGTCATTGCGTCAGGCCCTTGGCTATGCGCTGAATAATGAGCAGGTCGGCAAGCAGCTCTTTCACGGGCTTCGGGTTCCGGCAACGTCCCTGATTCCGCCTGCCTTTAAGGGATATCATGACACGAACGCGAAGGGCATCACATATGACCCGGACAAAGCGAAAAAGCTGCTGGACGAGGCAGGATATGTGGATACCAATGGAGATGGCTACCGTGAGGACCCTAAGGGTAAGGAGCTGGTGCTCCATTATGCAGCGATGAGCGGGGATGCAACAGCCGAATCCTTGGCGAAGTTCTATTTGCAAAACTGGAAGGATGTCGGGCTACATGTCGAGCTGGTAGACGGTCGTCTGCTGGAGTTCAATTCTTTCTATGACCGTGTGCAAAAGGATGATCCTGGCATTGATATTTTTGGCGGCGCATGGGGAACAGGTTCAGATGTAGATCCTGGTGGATTGTATGGACGCGGAGCCAGCTTTAACTATTCGCGTTTTACGAGTGAAGAAAATGACAAGCTGTTGAAGGAGGGGGTGTCGGTCAAAGCCTTTGACGACAACTATCGTAAAGATATATATAATCAGTGGCAGGCGTATATGAGTGAGGAAGCTCCAATCGTACCGACGTTATTCCGCTATTCGCTGGAGGCTCTGAATAACCGGGTAGCCAATTACGACATTACCCGTGGCAAGGAGTATGGTGCAGACACGTTTGCCAATATTACGTTGACGGCGGAAAAAGCAGAAGCAGCACAATAATCTAAAAAGAAGCGCGAACCGGAGTGATCCGATCTCGTGCTTCTTTTAGCCTTTTAATGTAACCATCTGCGGAATTTCGAAGGGAGAGAAAGAAGACGGAAATACGCCAGCTTCAATACTTCATAGCCGTATGCGAGGAACTGCATTTTACGAAAGCTTCTGAAAAGATCGGAATCTCCCAGCCTACGCTCAGTTTGCAAATTAAGGCGTTGGAGGAAGAACTGGGGATGACTCTCTTTAATCGTGCAGGCAAAAAGATCAAAATGACAGAGGCTGGAAAACTGTTGCTACAGCACAGCGCTCATGCACTCAAGAATTTACAGCAGGCGAAGGCTTCCATTGAGGAGCTTCGCACCGAGCAACGGGGAAGCTTACGGATCGGTATCGCTTTGCCGGAGCTTGAGGAACCCTTGCAAGAGATGTTTATGGATTTTCATCGTTTGTTTCCTAAAATCAGTCTGCACATCCACCCATCGTTTGAATTGCTGGAGCAGGTGCTGGATAACCGGATGGACCTTGGCATTACGCTGCACTCAGGTATAGATGAAAGGCTCGTCCAGCTACCGCTTCGGACGGAGAGCTACTGTCTTATTGTCCCGGCAGGACATGCGTTTGCCAACCGTTCTTCGATTGCACTGGACGAATTGAGGCACATGCCTTGGGCTATGCAGCCAGGGGATCATCTGGGTAGAAGGCACATTGAAAAATGCTTCTGTGATCGCGGGTATCCCTTTGCCACTGCCATGGAGACCCATTCCATTCCTGCGATCCTGCGTTGGGTACAGGAGGGACTTGCAGTGACTATCCAGACCAAATCCCTCGCAGTATCCCTGGACCGTTCATCCCTTTGTGCAGTGCCTATTTCACGGGGAGTACCCGAGGTTCGGCTGGAGCTGATTCATCGGTCAGATCGTTACACGGGAGAAGCCATTAAACGGCTGATTGAAAAAATACATGCTGTGCTGACAGAACGTTCAGTCTGGCGGCAGCTCTGATCAAGCTATGTGTGCTGAATGCTAATGAGTGCGCACCTCCAGCCTGCGTGCAAGCAGCGACATGCTGTAATTGACAGCGAAGTACAGGAAAGCGGCGAACAGCAGAGCCGGAATGACGAAGGATTGATTTTGACCGCCGACAATCTGAATGTTATGTGTCAGCTCCGGCAGACTGATAATGACTGCGAGAGAAGTATCCTTGAGCAGGGAAATGAACTGGCTGACGATGGGCGGCACCATGCGGCGAAGCGCTTGCGGCAGAATGATATGCCATAACGTTCTGGAGTAGCTCAGCCCGGAGGAACGTGCGGCTTCGATCTGTCCTTTATGAATGGAGTTCAAACCGCTACGAACAATCTCGGCGATCATGGCACCCTCAAAGATCGACAGGCCCGTAATGGCTGCCCATTTGAGCGAAATGGAAAGGCCAATGGACGGTAAGACCATACCGATGAAGAAGATAATGAGCAATAACGGAAGATTGCGAATCAGATCAATCAAAAAGGCCGCTACCTGTGAAACGACAGGTAAGCGCGTATAGCGCAGGATGCCGAACGCGATACCGAGCGCGAAGCTGAACACGATGGAGTACACGGCGACCTCCAGCGTCAGCAGGAAGCCCTCCAGTATAAAACGCACATTAGGCCATACAAACAAGCCACTGAAATCCATACGGGCTTCCCTCCTTAGGATGTTTTGGACAGACGACGCTCCATGTACAGAACAAGAAAGCTGAGCGGAACCGTCAATATAAGGTATAACAACGCTGTAATGGCATAGACGGTGATGGGCATAAAGGTATCCGAGTTAATCAGGTCAGAGTAATACATCAGGTCCAGTCCGGCTACTATGGCCAGTACGGAAGAGTTTTTGACCAGATTGATGAATTGGTTGCCAATCGCAGGCAGTACAATTTTAATCGCTTGCGGCAAAATAATGCTGATCATCGTCTGGTTGTAGCTCAGTCCGGAGGAGCGTGCGGCTTCAAATTGCCCCTTCGGTACGGACTGGATGCCGGCACGTATCGCTTCTGCAATAAAGGAGGCTGTGTACACGGTCAAACCAAGCGTTCCAGATGTAAACCCGTCCAAGGGAACGCCCAAAGTGGGAAGTCCCAGATAAAAGAACAGCACAACGATCAGCAACGGGATATTACGAATGACCTCTACATAGATGGTGCCAATCCAGTTCAGCCATTTAAAGGGCGCAATTCGGAGGATGGCGATGATCGCCCCCAGAATAAAGCTTCCGATCAAGGCAATGACACTGGCTTGAACGGTATGAAGCAAGCCTTCTCTAAAGCGGTCGCCGTGGTCGAAAAGTACGTTGATATCAAAAGTAAGCATCTGCGGATTTACCTCCTTATCCAGAGCGATGGGCTTTTCTAAAGAAAGGAAGGAGCACGCAGCTGCGGCTCCTTCACAAGAATATTATTCGGGTTTAACCCCAAGCCATTGCTCGTGGAGCTTATCGTATTCACCGTTGCTTTTCAGTTCCTTGAGCGTATCGTTAATGGCTTGCAGCAATTCGGTTTGTCCCTTCTTCACCGCAATGCCGTAAGGCTCCTCAGTGAAGTTTCCGCCTACGAGGGTGTAATTCGGATCTTGCTGTTGCATGCCGAGCAAAATAGAGTTATCGGTGGTCAACGCCTGCCCTTGACCTGCCTTGAGTGCATTAAATGCATCCTGGTAGTTCTCAAACTCCAGTACAGTCGCTTTGGGTGCTTTTTCGCGGATATTTTTGGCGGAGGTGGAGCCCTTAACTGCGAGTACCTTGGTATCCGGAGTCAGGGACTCCAGACCGGTAATCGGGCTTCCTTTTTTCACAAGCAGGGATTGCCCGGCGTTAAAGTAGACGTCGCTGAAATCGACCTGCTTTTTACGTTCGTCCGAAATGGTCATGGTCGCGATAATGGCGTCGATGTCCCCGTTTTGCAGCAAGGGGATTCGTGTTTTGGATGTGACTTCCTTCAATTCAAGCTTGGTTTCGTCTCCAAAAATATGTTTGGCTACTGCCTTGGCAATGTCGATATCAAAGCCTTCTACTTTCCCGGTGGCCGGGTCCTTCAGACCGAACAGCTTGGTGTCGTATTTCACACCAACAACCAGCTTGCCACGTTGCTTGATGGCTTCCAGCCCGTTGGCTGCCGGCGCCTCATTCCCCGACGTTGCTGTTCCCTGCTTGCCTCCACAGCCAGCCAAAACGAGTAGACAGGACAGCATAAGCAGCATAAGGGCACTCCATGAATATCTTTTTCTCATTTGAACAATCCCCTTTCGATTTACGTTCTGAATTTACACTCCAGAGGAGTTTGAAAAAATCCTGAATCCATTTAAAGGTCTGTTTAATGATGAATCAGACGGCTCAGGAACAGGCGCGCCCGCTCCTCACCCGGATTCTGGAAAAACTCGGCAGGCTGACTGTCTTCTAAAATCTGTCCTTTGTCCATGAAAATGACGCGATCCGCTACTTCACGGGCAAAGCCCATTTCATGAGTCACAATGACCATGGTGATGCCTTGATGCGCGAGCGAACGCATAACATCCAGTACCTCCCCGATAGTTTCAGGATCAAGAGCGGAGGTAGGTTCGTCAAACAGCATAATTTTCGGATTCATCGCGAGACCACGGGCGATAGCAACCCGTTGCTGCTGTCCGCCCGACAATTGAGCGGGGTAGCTCTGTGCCTTTTCCTCGATTCCAACACGCTTCAAATAGGTGATGGCTGTTTGGGTAGCCTCTTCCTTCGAGATGCCCAGCACCTTCATGGGTGCAAGTACAATATTCTCGATTACCTTTTTATGGGGATACAAATTGAAGTGCTGAAATACCATACCGATATTGCGCCGGAAGGCGTTAATATCAATCTTTTTGTCATGTACAGGTATCTCGTTGACGATCAGCTCCCCGTCCGATATGGTTTCCAGACGATTGATGCAGCGTAGCAGGGTGCTTTTACCCGAGCCGGAGGGTCCGATGATCACGACGACCTCGCCCTCCTTAATTTGGAGATTGATGTCTTTAAGTACATGGAAGTGACCAAAATGCTTGTTGACGTTACGAAACTGGATCAGAAGGCTCACCCCTTTCAGGCTTGGATACATAGCTTGGTAGATTGGCTGGCATGATCAAGCTCTATCAAAATTTCAAAATTTTCTCTCATGATACTATAAGCTTACAATAAAAAACAAGATTTTATGTCATAAAACTTAACTCTAAATATATTTTCATGTAATTATTCATGAGAAAATCGCTATTTCCACATGTGAATGAGCATGAATGCACAATTAAATGTTACTAAATATGACACAAAATAACGACCTTCGACATTCCAAGGGAGAAACGTGACAAAAGCAACGCTATGTTTTACAGTAGGGGAGAAGGAATTTAGGGTAAAGGAAGGTTAGTGCAATGACGAAAGCTATTTCACCGCTGGTAACCGCATTGGGCATGGAGCCCCATCCGGAAGGCGGCTGGTACAAAGAGATGTGGAAGGCCCATTTTCAAATTCCGAAGCCTGTACTGCCGGATATGTATTCCGGTCCGCGTTTTGCAGCTTCGTCGACGTATTTCTTGCTGCATCCGGGCGAGTTCTCCGAGTGGCATGTCGTACATTCGGATGAGCTGTGGCTGTATCATAGCGGCAGCCCTGTGGAGTTGAAATTGGGTGGAAGCGGAGAACAACCTGGTGAAGAAACCGTGATTATCGTCGGTGCCGATGTGGAGGCAGGACAGCATCCACAAGCGCTGGTACCGGGCACAGTATGGCAAACGGCACGTCCGCTTGGGGATGAGCCTGTGCTGGTAACCTGCGTTGTCGCTCCGGGATTCCACTTTGACGATTTCAAGCTGATTGCAAAGGGTACTACGGGTCCAACCGAATAATTGTAATGATGTGTGCATTTGGCGGGTGTATTTCTTTGAATCAACAGGAATCACCCGCCTGATTTATATTCTCCGCTGGGCTTAGATTGTTGCATGGCTTATAGAGGTGCAGGTTGTTTTTTGGCATGGATATTATGGCGCTTTCGAATGTCTTTTGCGAGGTTTTTGATCCGTGTAGAGCTATATGAACTACTCTGTTTCCGGTTGATCTTGGAATACAAGGCATAACGGTTTCTTCCCATTCGTTTGGCATGGTACATGGCGATATCCGCTTCTTTGAGCAATGTCTGCAGATTCTCCTTCTGGGATGGATTCATACTAATGCCAATACTTCCCGTGACAGATAATCTGTGTCCATGAATGCTGTAGGCTCTGCTGATTTTTCTTAGGAGGAGTTCCGCCAAAATCTTTACCTGGTCGGAATCAAAATTTTTTATGATGAGCAAAAATTCATCCCCCCCAATACGAAAAGCCTTTTGGTTCGCATTCATGACTTGTAGCAGATGAAGGCTGACTTCATGTAACAGCATATCGCCTACCCTGTGCCCATAAGCATCATTAATGGCTTTGAAGCCATCCAGGTCAATGTATAAAATAGCGGTGCTTTCTTTGCCTTTATACTGCTTCCAGAAATGGTTGAGCGCATTCCGATTGAACAAACCTGTTACCGGGTCTTGGTAAGCAAGTTTCCTTAGCATAGTTCTTTCCACAAATACGGACCTTAAAAAAACCCCAAGGCATATCCATACGATCAGGTTTAAGATCAATAAACATAAGAGCGTATAGGAGTTTTGAGTTAAATTCAAGTTTATGTCACCACCCATATCATGATAGTACCCCTTCCTCGCTTTGTATAAGCCGAGAAAGGGGATTGTTTGATTATTTTATTCTTTTATTTTTATGCATCCGTCTGTATTTCAAATAGGCACCCAGAAGAATGAAAGACATTCCGCTCACATAGAAGGAAGCAGGACTGTTTTCTCCTGTCTGCGGTAATTTCTTTACCTGCGGAGTGTGACCTGGATCACTTGGGTCCTCGGGGTCCTCAACAGGGAACTTGATACCTCCCTTAGGGATGGGATCATCTTCGATCTCTACAGGTGGAGACGATTCCTGAGGAGGATCAATTTCTGGCGATTTCGGTAGCGCATCGGGTTCTGCAGGGGGCTGCTCAATCACTGGAACACCCAATGGCACATCTTCATCTTCAACGATCTGTGGTTCATTGGTTACTGGCTTAACGGGTACAATCGGTATTTCTGTGGGTTCAGGATCTTTATCGCGCTTTTTACCTGAACCCGGATTCGTAGGCGTTCCCGGATTCGTAGGCGTTCCCGGATTCGTAGGCGTTCCCGGATTCGTAGGCGTTCCCGGATTCGTAGGCGTTCCCGGATTCGTAGGCGTTCCCGGATTCGTAGGCGTTCCCGGATTCGTAGGCGTTCCTGGATTCGTAGGCGTTCCTGGATTGGTAGGTTTACCCGGATCGACAGGGGTCTCTTTTTCATTGGTTACCACAATCTGCTTAATACCTGAGCTTTGTTTAACCGTGGCGTCTATTTTGACCGCTGTCTTCGAGGTTGTTATTTTATAGCCTGCTGGAGCCGTAAGTTCCTCCAGAATATAATCATCATACAGCAATGAATTGAACAAAATTTTCCCGTCTGCATTGGTAGTTTGAATGAGCGGGGCTCTTTTTTGGCTCTTATCATAGAGTGCAAAGCGTGCTCCAGACAACACCTTGTCAGGATGATCCTGGTCGACCTTGGTCACTTCCAGGCTTCCTGTTATGCCTCCCCCTGAACCTGAACCGGAGGATGTCCGCACGATGATTTCTTTACTGGTTTCTCTCAGCTCCGTAGTTAAGCGGTCGCCCTCAAAATAGACGCTGTTACTCACTTTCGCTTTATCATCCGCTTGAATAAAGGATTGATATTCCAAAATATAACTGGATGAAATGGCCTGTGTGAAGCCAAGCTCAAAGGATTGCTGACCTTGATCGTTTGTCGTAATTTTCAGTTTATAATCCTGATCTTTGGCTAATTCAGTGTCTTTGGCAGCCTTTCCGTTGGCTGATACTTTGGTGGAATACAAATGAAAGGAATCTTCAATCAGGATTTGATTGCTGCTGGGTGTATCCACGATTTTGGCGTTGGAGACATAAGATTGCCCTTCATTGATCCGGATCTGCCAGTCAATCTTATTACCATTCTGGCTACCGGATTTTGTAACGTATTCTCCCCCATAGGGCACAGTTACTTTGGCTGCCCACTCAGAGATCATGTTTTTTCCATCCATCAGCAGAGCCTTATTGTTGATTTCTTTATCAATAAGCTCTCCCTCCAATGTGGTCTGAAAAGTGATCCAGTAGGGAGTGTTGATCTGTTCATTAAAATGAATACGCAGCTCATTGCCGTTATCAGCGGTGGGAAGAACAAGGGTATATTGGTCTGCTGGCAGTTCAGCTCCCTTTTCCACACCATTCCACCATCCGAGCAGTGTCATGTCATACACTTTGACAGAGCCGGGAACCAGCTTCTGCCCTTGCTGTAGCGTATCCTTTATTTCAGCCTGATTCAGGGTTTTACGGTTATAGTTCGTCAAGATGTCCCATGTGATGTGCTTGGATGTAGCGTTATAGCTTCCTTGTTTGGCACCGTTCTGCTGTGTCAGATTGTCAGGCCATAGCCGGGCTTCGGCTGCAGCAGAGTAAGATGTTTCATTTTGTACCCATGAGATGGAAGCTTTATTCCAGAAATCCGGCTTGCTCGTATCTTTTTTCCATTCATTATTAAATGTTGTTGAATAGCTGATGGTATACGCATCCTGGATCGTTTTATGGAAACGTATCGTGAATCCTTGCTTATAGTCTTGTGATAAAGGAATCAGTTCATAATCTGCTGGTGATGTTAGTGTTGATTTTCCGTCTGCGCTTTGGATCTTTAATGTATCCGGTAAGAGAGCCAGACCGCCATTCGGAAACGTATCGTTGATCACAACCTGATTCATCGTGTATTTATCCGTATTGATGGCAATAACCCAGGGAATTGTTTTTGTGTTGTAGTTCGGTTCCTTGAAGCCTTTAACAATGACCCCGCTTTTTAGCTCGGTAGTAGTATCTTTGGTTACTCCATCAGACGTTACGGTATTCGTTATCCGTTCATTTTTAAGTACACGATCTATGGCCTTGGTTTGATAACGGATCGTGTATGCTGTCTCCACATCGGAGTTGAAGCGTAAATCGAAGCCGTTGGCCGTTTCATTGTTAACCAGTGAGACGGTATATTCGGAGGATGAAAGCTCCTCAGAAGTAGCTCCTTTGTACACTTTAAGCGAACCGGCCATGAGCTGCTGGCTTTTGTTGAAGCGGTCAGCTAACACGGCTTTCCCGGCGGGAATTTTCTTTTCGCCAAAATTATACTTGATCGCCCAGGATACCGTTTGAGTAACCGGGTCGTATTGCTCCATCTTTTTGGACAAAAATTCGCCGCGTTGAACGGTTACTGTAGCTGTTGCAGAAGCGTCTTTCGTATTGTTGCCTGAAAAAGTGGCTGTGTTGGAAAAACGAGATTCTTCGCTGGTGATGTTAGTGGAGTATTGGATTCGGTATGCGCTGCTGATGTTTCCATCTTTAAAACGGATGATGAAGCCGGTACCAGCCGAATCGGCTTCCAGCGTATACGTATCCTTATCCACCGGATCACGCAGCAAGGTTGAACCATCCACGTTGATTTGTAAATGGTATAACCGAATAGAATCCCTTACCAGCTCCAATCCTTGGGGAGTCGGGTCGGTGACTACAGCATGTTGAACCGTATCCAATTGTTTATTTACGTCAATCGTCCAATCAATCTGATGGGTTCCATTGGCTTTCCCTTGCTTATCCAAGGAAGAGCCTGCCGCAGGCTTGATATTTACGACTGCTGTTTGTACGCCCCCCTTGATCGGGATGGCGATAATGACCTCTGTACTGCCTTTTTCTATTTGCTTGCTGAACTCGGTCTTAACCTCCAGTTTTCCGCTGACATTGGAACGGCTCTCCACGTAATCGTTAAAAGTCATGACCACTTTGCCTTGGCGGTCTACTGTGAAATGGCCAACATTTCCATCTGTCGTAACCAAAGGAGAGGAGATATCTGTGTAGATTACAAATTGCTCGGGCAATTGAAAGGTAAAAGTGTCTCCGGCTTTGTACGTATTGTTGGGAAGCTCCCAGTCATAAATGAGATGGACTGCATCGTCAATGTCCAAGCGACTATCGGGATTGTATACCGCATCAATTACTTGACCAGTCGCATCGGTCAGGGTAAGTTTCGTTAAAATACTTGCTTGAGCAGCTTCTTCAGAATTTGTGGCGGCCGCTGCCTGAACAACAGGAGCTGGTAGGGAAGGAGGCTTCTGTTGTTCTGGTTCTATGACTGGTTCTGTTTCGGGTACTACGATATCATATACATCATTTGTAACGGTTCGCCCTGCCTCGGTTCCGGCAATCTCCGGCTGATCCGGGGCAGGAATTTGAGCATAAGCCTGTGTGATACCAAAAAAGCTTTGTATTGTGAGTAATAATGCAATAATCATTACATTCCATTTTTTTCTCATACTCTATTTAAGTCTCCTTGTCTAAAGATTACTGTATAAAGATTACTGTATATTGTATTCATGTCGGGGCGTTTATAGCATCCCTCCTTCTTTCCCGGAAGTAATATATTCAACGGACTAAGAGTCTGTCCAATGAAATAGAGATAACCCCTAACGCTGCAAATTAAGTAAATCTGAGCAGCAAGGGTGTTCGGATATGGCGAACAGATCCAGCTTTAGGTGCTTTGTCGGGCCTGAACAATGAGGCGATGTGTCGGATTTACAAGAGGGTCACATGTAATTAATGTGAGCAGCTTTTGATTTTCAAAGCTTTTCAGAACGGAGACGTCTGTAGGATCGACAATCGAAATTTTATAGACTGTATAACTATATTGTTCACCCTTGGTATTAATAATGATTTTATCTCCAATCTTTACCTCGTTCAGCCGATTAAATAAACGTCCTGCTGTACGCGCACGGTGGGCTGCTATGGCGGCGTTTCCTGTCTGACCCAGAGCTGCCGTTTCCGACATGTGTACAGATGCGTGCTTCATATTATCCCAAGTTGCACCCTCCAGCACAGGAAGCTTCAAATCAATACGATTAATGCTAATGGTGGCAATGGGGAGTTGCTTAGGGTCTGGTTCATTTGCGGGTACCGAAGGACCTCGTGTGGTTTCGATGCCCGTGTTATCTCCAAGCTTGCTGGACAAGCGCTTATAGCCGTCGATAATGCTAGGGTTCAGTACTTCTGCCTCTTTCAAAAGCTCGCTCTGCTTCCGATCTTCGTTCCATTCATTGGCTTTAGGAAACAAAATAATGAGTATTCCCAAGGCGATGAACAAGTATGATAGCTTACGCAATCTAAAAAACCTCCCTAACTTATGTAAGGTGTATCACATACTGATTTTAAAAATCCTCCCTTTCCATTTAGTGTAGTCTGAGAAAGGGTGCAGGTGTAGATTCAGGCACAATGCTATCTAATACCGGGTTTACATCATCCACAGCCTTCACATTAATGGCCCAGTCAAATTAGTATATTCAACACGGTAGGTTTTAAATGACTGACTAGGTATACAATACCTTCCTTATCTCAACAATTTCTCAACAAGAATAGAAAAAAGCCCTGATCGCAGTGATCAGGGCTTTCTAAAAAAAAATTAATATTGCTTTGTTTTTGTGTATTTGGAGGGTTCTTTGGCCATTGCAAACTTCTGTTTACCGCTTTTTAGAGCGGCATCTACTGTAGTGTCAACGATAACCCATTGATTGTTGATATTGACTTCATTCCAAGCGTGGTAGGTATTCACATAGGAGGATTCGCCCATAACCAGTTTCGTTGGAACATCCACACTTCGAAGCATGGCGGCGAACAGTGAAGCGTATCCATAGCAAATATCTTTTTGCGAAACTAGTGTACGATCAATTTGTGGAAGATAGTCGGGTGATAAGGAAAAAGGTTGGTTGGAATCGTATTTAATATGACTAATGACATACTCGTAAATACGTTTCACCTTTTCATCATCTGTCGTTGCACCCTTGGTTAATTCCTTGGCTTTCCGAATCGCCTGATTCGTATCGCTCCAGTCAATATTTTGAATAGAATTGAGGTATATGGTTTTACTGTCATTCAAATTTAACTGGACCGTTTCTTCACCTATCACTTTATACTGATTGCCAGTTAGCTGTTCCAATAAACGAATGTTATAATTGCCATTGCCCATTTGAAGAGCGAATGCTTCCTCAGGTTTGCTCGAATTCAGATAATAAGAGTATTTCTCCGCATCCTTGGTAATTACGATCTTGGTTTTGACATTGGACTTGACAGGATAACGTATATTAACAATACCGTGGTTTACGTTGTTTTGATTCAGCCATGCCTGACTTTCGGCAGCAAATGCTGTCGTATGTAGGGGGATGGATAATAAAAATACTAAAATTAGTAAAAAAGACGACATTTTCCTCATAGAAAAACTTCCTTTCGGCGGCCAGGCTGCCATCTTAAAAAGAAGGCCCTATAGCTTTGCGTCCCTGCCTTTCGACAGGTTTGCTATTATCGTATAAAGTTTTTCAGGAAAAAAAGACACGACAAAAAGCCTCTCCAACCGGTAGCTGGCTACCATCTTAAAAAAGAAGGCCCTGTAGCTTTGCGTCCCTGCCTTTCGACAGGTTTGCCATTTATCCTGAACAGTCTATATCTATCATTCTATCAGTTAGGCTTCCGATCAGGCAAGCACAATCTCAGATTTTCTCTGTTTTTCGACAAAGTCATCCGATAGATGAGTTTATAGTTTTGCACGATTTCCCCATTTTTTGCGGAAGGAATGTGGGGTTTCTCCGACATGTTCCTTGAATAGGTTGATAAAATGGCTGGTATTGGGAATCCCTACAAACCGTGCGATATCCACAATGGATTCGTCACTGGTTTTAAGCCAGCCTTGAGCCGCTGTGATGCGGACATTAATGAGATAATCGATAGGAGAAAATCCGATCTGTTTCTTGAAGTTTTTAGCGAGATTAAATTTGTTTAACTCAAACATGTCTGCCAGCGAATCCAGCGTAATTCGCTCACTGTAGGATCGATCCAAATATTGCTGAACCTTGCGTATCTCGGTGATCGTATCCTGGTTTACATACGGATGATCGTAAGGGTGCTGCAAAATATACGTCAGCAACTCACCGATGAGTCTGGATGTAAGCAACTCAGCAGAGAAGCTTCTGTCAGATTGTACGTATAACAGGGAACGCAGCTTGTCCGATATGGTGCATGGATCGTTGAGTGATATTACAGGCTTGTTTTGCTTGGCAAATTGTTCGTAGAAATTGTCGATCAGATTGCCGTACACATGTACACTGATAAACTCCCATGCTTCATGACCAGCGGTGCTGTACTGTACGTATTCCTCACAACTAACGAAAAACATATCATGAGGCTTCAATATGTATTTTTTCTCCCGGTACAGTAATTCCCCTTGTCCTGATAACGTAAAAACGAGCAGAAACGAGGTGAGTTCCTTCCGTTCCATGGCATAAGCAGATGTTTTTTTGAAATAACCTATTTCCTGTATATAAAAAAGGGATTGCTTGGCAAAAGCGGAGGGAGTACGTGCAATGACGACTGGATCGCTGCTCCAAGGGGTCCCATTCCTGTTGTTTTTTTGGTCTGTTGTCATATTCAATTCCTTTACAAAAGAGCAAATTTATCAAGCTAATCACTGTTTGTTTAACAAAACAATATGGTGGTTTACACATGATTTCCTATGAATACGGTTTATTTTATCACATCACATAAATGCATGTAGCGAATAATATTTTGAATTATTTTCCATTCGAATTCAGGTGTACTATTATGGTGAAAACAGCCTCGTTTCCTCCATATTTTTAACTCATTCATCCATACGAAAAAGTTAAATCATCTTGAAAAAATTTGGAGATGCCATGGGTTCAATTCATTTCTGGAATAAAATCCAGGAAAGGATGCTAAAGGTATTCTATGCCCATTCCACCTTCCGACGCGCATATCCTTTTGTTTTGAAAAAAATGGGTCTTTGTTCTAGCGAAATAGTTCATTAGGCTTATCATGAAGAAAATTAGATTGGGTCCAATGTTGTGATGTTGTTCACGAACATGTAGATCCAAAAGAGAGATAAATGCGAATATGTGCATACAAAATTACGCAATAAGTGAGCCCACTTGATTGCGCATTTTGTATTCGTTATATAAACTACTTTAGGGAAAATAAACCTAGAAGTTGAAGTTGTCGAGAGTGCTCCAATGCGTTCGTTTTAGCAAGCTCGCATAAATAGTCATTATCATTCAATTTCCCATCAAAAAAACATCCTCACAAACGTATACGTTTGCATCAACTTTTTCTTATCTGTGCCCCTCGAAAGACGATTTGTTTCCGTTGACACGGGACAGTCTATGTTCATACGTTGTTTTTTTACTCGTTTCCTAAATATAATTAAAACAAATAATAAGTATTAACTTTAACATAATTAAAGAATAACATAATATTATAAAAGAAATACCACGTAGGGGGTTTTTATGACAATTAGAATTATCCCTGAATGGATGGTCAATCTTGATGATGAGGACGTAGCATTTATCAAAAACTTCGTTTTGGAATCAGGGTCACTTAAACAGATTGCATCAATATATAAGGTAACATATCCTACAGTAAGACTTCGATTAGATCGTTTAATTCAAAAAATAAACATAACTGAAAATGAGGATAAAGACATATTCGTTTCTCTTATCAAACGATTGGCATTAGATGATCGGATTGATTTTACAACAGCCAAATTACTTGTTAACGAATATAAAAAATCAATAAATAAAGGGGAGAATTAGTATGACGGTTACGTTTTTTTGATAATTTTCTTGATTCTATTTGTCACATTGCTTATTTGGGGGAGCTCAACTTTTAAAACAAAAATCGATTTAAAACGATCTGAGACCCACTTTTATTGGAGAAAAACGACCATTTTAACCCTCTTCAAAAAAACAGGGGGTTTCTCGACAGCCTGAATGAAAATAACTCCATAATTATATGGAGTTATTTTCATTCTTTTACTTTTTAATTGTAAATCTTATGCTCGATCCAAACGAGTTGCCAGCGGGAAGTTTTGTAAAACATAGAAATGATCTGCACTGCCTGCGTCACCCAAAACGCGCGAAGCAGTTGTGGACAAACTTGAAGTCCAAGCTTTGTACTGTGTACCCGCAGTGTCCATGCGAAGCTGCGGAGAAGAGTAAGTAGCTTGACTGAATGTGTTAAAGCCACTGTCTTCCACACCGTGTACCAGCTTTACTGTGTTGTAAGTGCTCAGTCGCTTCAAAGCGTCAGCCGTTGCGGTAACTTCGGTAGCCCAGTCGATAGGCTTGCTATTAATGTACAACGTTGCTTTTTTGGTGCCGTGGTTATACACGAGTTTCATATCAACCGTTTGTCCTGGACTCAGGAAGGATACAGGTCTGGAACGTACACCTTCTTTATCGGCGTCAACGACACCGTTGATGAATACTTTGAAGCCTACACCAGCCTTGTAGGAAATACCGGCTTCAATTGCGGATTTACCAATTCCCATGTACCAGTCAACATATCCATCGTTAGTATGAATACTGGAAGGGATAGTAAGCTTTGCTGTCAATCCTGTGTAATTGGCTGCGGTTGTCTCTGCAACGATTCCTGCGTGTCTGTTCATATTAATATCTACTCCTTATAATGTTTTTTGAGAAGATTTTTTACTGTTTTCTCTTCTCATATATATAGGAGTTTTTTTAATATGTTTTACAACCATACTTCAAAACTTGTTGACTATAACTCGAAATAAGCGGTTGACTTCCCAAATAAATGTTTTTAAGAGATTAGAACCATAATCAGTTTAAGAGTGTTATAGATTGAAATTGTAGCCAGCCGCTAATATATGATATTGAGCTTGTTTTTTGTTTTAACTATTCACATGAATTTAAAAATTCACATAAGAACTGCAAAAGCAAAACGGTTCTCTAAAAACAAAGGCAGTTGCCTTTGTCTATTTATACCTACATTAGTGATAAGGATACTCTAAAAAATTCGCGGAAGGACGCGATGAAAACATCATCCAACCATGCAGTGCACCATATGTGAAATATGATTATGAAGATAGATTGGAAATCACCATATCAAATTTATGAAATTTCCTAGTATGTGTAACTTTTTGGTATAATATACGTCTGAATATACACAATACTATTAAGGAGACTAAAATTATGAATACATTTTCCAAAGCGGCTCTTGCATCTGCAATATCCTTTAGCATGCTTGCCAGCGGTGTTCCTGGCGTTTCTGCGGCAGCTTCCAAGTCAATTATTGTGCAAGTGAATAACGAACCTGTGTCAGGGGATGCAGACCCATATATTGAGAATGGTTCCACGTTGGTGGCATTGAATATGTTAAGATCAATTCCTAGTGTAACGATCAGCTGGAACAACACTTCTAAAACGGTAACTGTAGATAATAACGGAACAAAATCGACACTGGTGGCTGGTAAAAAAGAGGCAATGGTAGGTGGGAAAAAAGTAACGCTATCTACCTCTTCTGTAATGAAAAAGGGTCGTGTTATGGTACCGTTGCGTTTCATTGCAGATGCGTCCGGATCTCAAGTGTACTGGAATGCTCCAGATCGTACAGTTTACGTAGCTAAACCGACAGAAGATATGCTGAAAGAAATCCAATCTAGCGATATTTCTTTAGCTCGTCATGGTGCATACGATCTTCCACGTATTGCGAAAGTTAATGTACTGCAAGGTGAAGAAGGGGATAGTATGAATTACATTCGCTACTTCCCAAAAAACCAATCCAGCGAATTTTTCGAACAACATATGGACATTGTGAATTACTATCGTATCATTGACACACATGTAGAGCTGCTCTGGTCTGCAAGACTGAATCTGCAACAGGAAGCTAAAAATGCAAGTCTGCCGTTCCTCACCAACAAAATTGTTGAACAAAGTGGCAAAATGCCAACGATCCAAAAGGGCGTTGTTTATTATAATTATAGCGTTCCGGGTGGCACCACGTTCGGAACTATTGATAAAGCCGGTAAAAAAACTCGTCTGGGTGAAGCGACCGAAGATCAGGCGAAGCAAATGTTCTTCTCTATTCCAGAAGAAGAACAACTATAAAAAGAGAAATGTCAGAAAAAACTCACAATATGAGTTCTCAGATTGCCAATAGAGGACGTCCTGGGCAATTAGGGCGTCCTATTCTTCGTACATAGGTTTCCCCAAGTCTTGATGGTGCCCCATAACGCTATGCCAGGGCTGGGCGTGTCCCATTCGTTATCGCCTGAGCGCGCGCTTTTACAAGCCGGATAACTGGGCAACCCGGCCAATCGGCCCGTCCGCCGATTAGTGAGTCAATGGGTCGAGTCATCCTGTTCCCGCAGTGTGCTTTGACAAGCAAGGTGCCACTCCTGATCAGACCATGAAATTATAAAATGATCAAATCCATGAGCGACGAGCTACCGTTTGGGGCTATAATGTTTGATGTACTCCCGAAACAGCTCACTTTTGGGGCGAGCTTTTACAGGAAATAGAGTGCCGTTAGCTTTGGAATTCACACGGGCAATGATATGATGGGTAATACAGATATTAGTGTGTTACTTACTCGACAGTCAACTTGGAGGATTATAGGATGGGAAAACCAAAAAATACGAAAATCGCAGCGGCTTGGTCGCTCGTTATTCTGGGAGCGGGCTTTGCAGCTACGTTGCCTTTTCAGCAATATGGCTGGGCTCGGTTGTTAGCAGGTGCTTTCGAGGCCGGACTTGTCGGAGGACTGGCGGACTGGTTCGCCGTCACCGCATTGTTCCGTCACCCGCTGGGCATTCCGATTCCGCACACGGCGCTTCTCCCCAAAAACAGGGACAAGCTCACGAATGCACTGGTGAGTACGGTGGAAAATAACTTGCTGGGCAAAGACAGTATCGCATCTAAAATTGCCGATATCCGGCTGGCCGATTTGATGCTGGGTGGTGTGGAAAAGGGCTTGCGCACGCCGGAAGCGGCCGCATCCGTAGATATTCTCGCCAAACGGCTGGTTCGGTCGCTTCCGCTTGCGGAGCTGGCCCCGGTAATTGCGGCCGAGATCAAGCGGCAGGTGACAGACTTCGACGCCGGACCGCTGCTGGAGGCGCTTGCCCGTCAAACCAGTGAGAAGGGCTATGACCGCCGCGCGCTGGATTACACGCTGGAGCAGGCTGAATCTTGGCTTTTGAAGCCGGAAACGGGCTACACGCTGGGTACCTTGGGAATGCAGGCTGTGAGCGGTTTGCAGGTGAGCGGGCTGATGCAATTTGCCCTGAACGCATTCCTTGGCTATCTGAACGAAGAGCGCATGGGTGAAATGATTCGCCATTTCCTGCTGGATCAGGTTGCAGAGCTGCAAAGGGAAGAACATCCGCGCCGTCAGGCCGTGCTGGACGGTCTGAAAACACAGCTGACCCGTCTGGCGGCGAAAGATACGGTTCAGGAAGGATTGAACAGCTGGAAGAACAACCTTGTTGATACCTGGGAAGGCGATGCGTCGGTGCTCAGTAAGATAGAAGAGCTGCGCGTACGCTTATTGGACTATATGGAAGACGGCAGCTATGTGCCGACCTATATTTTGCCGCTACTGGATCGAATGCTGGCTGATTTGAGAGGGAATACCGAGCTGCTGGACAAGATCAATTCTAGAATTGTGGCAGGCATTACCGAGCTGGTGGAAGCCAACCACAGTCGGATTGGTAATCTGGTACGCGAAAATGTAGATAAAATGGATAACGATTCCCTGATTGCTCTGATGGAGGACAAGCTGGGGCAGGACTTGCAGTGGATACGTATTAACGGCGCGGTTACCGGCTTCCTGATCGGTATTGTCCTGACAGGTATCCGTATGCTGATCGGTTGATTCACTAGAGAAGAAAATGCTACAGATAAGGTTGTGGAAGCATGAGACTTTGGCACGAAGAGTTGATCGACAAGCTGCCACGTCCGCAACTGCTGGGGCAACACCGCGAGTGCTGTGCACTACGTGGGAACGGGTGGGGAAAGCGACATGCTACGGTTAATTATGTGTTCGACTATCACCCGATGCTGCTCGTCCGCTACCATAAGCTCATCATGGACGAAATGAAAAGTCGCGGTTACAACATTGATCCGCTATGGGAGCAGCCGTTGTATCGCGGCAAGCAGTGCGAACCGTGGGCGACAGAGCTTGGCGAGGAACTGGAAGCTGTCGGCGCGTATGCGGAGCATGACGATGCTTATATGCAGGAATGCCTGGATAATCTGGCCTCCAAGGGTATCCTGATCGTGGAGCACGGTACAGGATATTTAAGAAATGGATCGAATGTATAAATACATGATGACTAAACGAAAAATATTCCTGATTACGGTGTTATTTGTGCTTATGATCACTGGTTTCCGTATGCTGTGGTTTCATTATTATCAAGGACAGGAGTATCCTGAGGCCAAAAAAGGAGTATTGGACTTGCGGGGCTGGGATTTGCAAGGCCGTGAGACTATTCCGTTAAAGGGAGAATGGGAATTTTATGCAGGGAATCTATCAAAACCGGATCTTTTAAAATCCTTACCAGCGAAAGAGCAGCGGGAGTGGATTCGTGTTCCGGGAAAATGGAATGCTGCTTTGCATTCACCTGATCATACTGCATATGGCTTCGGGAGCTACCGGCTGTTAATTTTGACTGACTCCCCAAAAGCACCGTTGTACGGGCTTCGCATCCCGAGGATTAATACCGCATCCAATCTGTTTGTGAATGGGCAGTTAATCAGTAAAGAGGGTCAGGTGGCTGATAAACCTGAACACCATATAGGTAGTATTGTTCCCTATTCTGCTATCTTTGAAGCGGATGGGAATGCCATTGAAATTGTCATACAGGCATCCAATTTTGATTTCCCTGCGAATGGGGGAATTGCAAAATCGATTATGTTCGGAAGCGCAGAGGCGGTCAGCAGCCGGACTAACTTTTCAATTACTATGCAGTTGATCGTATGTATTATTTTGTTGCTGCATGGGTTGTATGCGGGCATCATCTTTTTTATGGGACCTCATAAAAAGTCACTGCTCTATTTTTCAGGTATTGTGGTGTTTACCGTTTTATCCATTCTGATGGACGATGATAGGTTGCTGCTGAGCTGGCTTCCAGTCAGCCTGGAGCTTACACTTAAGATGTTGTTGCTCTCTTATACAGGGATCGCTTTGTGCATACTCAAGTTTGCACAGCTCCTGTTGGTGAGGTCCAGAATTATTCAGACTGTTTTTGCGGGACAGTGTATTTTTGCAATCTTGATTTTATTTATGCCTCCACAGGAGATCGGTTCTTTTCTGATGATTATGCTGCTGCTGGGAATTATTACGTTTTGTGTCACGATTCCCTTGTTTGCTTTCTTCAAGACATTCAGAGGTCAAAAAGGCGCTATTTTTCTATTGCTTGCCTCCATAAGCATCGGGTCCAGCATATTATGGGGAGTTCTCAAAACAGTATTGTGGAATGACCTTCCATACTACCCTTGGGATATCGTGCTGGCATTTCTAGGCTTCGCCTCATACTGGTTCAAGCACTTCTTCCAAACGAACACCGAACTGAGAAGTTTGTCGGATAGATTGCAGCGAGCGGATCAGGTTAAGAATGATTTTCTGGCGAACACCTCACATGAATTGCGAAATCCTCTGCACGGAATGATCAATATAGCGCAGTCTGTGCTGGATAGTCAGACCCATACCTTGGATGAACGGAACAGGAGCAACATGCAGCTGCTCATCACCGTGGGTCGGCGGATGTCTCTGCTGCTTAATGATTTGCTTGACGTAACGCGCCTGCGAGAACGGGATATTCGCCTGGAAAAACGCAGTTTGAAGCCCCAAGGGGTAGCTTCCGGTGTACTGGACATGCTCCGGTTCATGACAGATGGTAAATCATTGGAAATGGTTATCTCGATTCCAGATCATTTCCCCAATGTGTTGGCGGATGAGAATCGGCTGGTGCAAATCTTCTTCAACCTTCTCCATAATGCGGTCAAGTATACGAATGCAGGAACGATCTCGATTCAAGCAGATATTCGGGACGGGATGGCCCATATCCACGTTCGGGACACGGGAGTTGGCATGGATGAGGAGACGCAGCAGAGAATATTCCAGCCCTATGAACAAGGAACGTCACACTTGACGGTGATTGGAGACGGGCTGGGACTGGGGCTGAGCATCAGCAAGCAGCTCATTGAGCTGCACGGGGGAACCTTGAGGGTTCACTCTGAAGTGGGAAAAGGTTCGGTCTTTACATTCACTCTTCCTCTGGATCATTCGCCTGTAGTCGGTGAGATACCAGGGGATGAGGGGGCTTATATGGAGTATGCAGCGAGCGCAACTCCTATACTACCCTCTAAAAAGGCTGCTATGCCAGTCGCAACGGGTACCCCAAGATCCAGAATATTAGCCGTCGACGATGATCTTGTAAACCTGAAAATTCTGGAGGGAATTCTCGTTACGGACGCCTATGATATAGTCACCGTTACCAGCGGTGAGGAGGCATTACGGATACTGGATCATCAAGAATGGGATCTGGTTATAGCTGACGTGATGATGCCGCAAATGTCTGGTTATGAATTAACTCGTCGTGTGAGAGAGTACTTTGCAATTTCCGAGCTTCCTGTTCTTTTATTGACTACACGTAGCCAGCGGGAGGACTTGTATACGGGTTTTTTAGCAGGGGCTAACGATTATATTACGAAGCCCGTGGATTCATTGGAATTAAAGTCAAGGGTTCATGCCTTGACGGAAGTGAAGAGATCCGCAAGTGAACGACTTCGTATGGAGGCCGCATGGCTACAGGCACAAATCAGGCCACACTTTTTGTTTAATACCTTGAACACGATCGTTTCGTTGAGTGAGACGGATGGAGAAAGAATGATCGTTCTGATCGAGGAATTTGGAAAATACCTAAGAGGGAGCTTCAATTCCCGAAACCTGGATCGTGTCGTTTCACTGGAATATGAGCTGGCACTCCTTCGGTCCTATCTGTATATCGAGAAGGAGCGCTTTGGAAACCGATTGAATATCGTCTGGGAAGTGGATGAAGAATTGAGCCTGCATCTCCCGCCCCTTTCGATCCAGCCACTTGCGGAAAATGCCGTTAGACACGGCATTCTGAAGCGTATCCGTGGAGGGACATTGCATATTCGTATCACGGACCATGCGAAGGGTACAGAAATAGCAATCATAGATGATGGAGTAGGTATGGATCAGGAGAAGCTGGACAATATACTGACCCATCAGAATAAAGAAAGAGGAGTCGGTTTGCTAAATACAGATCGGCGCCTAAAGCAAATGTACGGTGACGGGCTGCATATCAGCAGCCATCCCGATCAAGGAACAACCGTCAGCTTTCATATTCCCCGCGAGAAGAAAAAGGAAGACTGACGACTTTTGTCAAGTACGGATATCATGCAGGATGGCTGGAAAAAGCACGCTTCTGCATGATATCCGCATCATATATAGGTTGCAGATTGTTAGTTGACGCACGGAACTAGACATGCGTCATTTTCCATCGAGTATACCAATCGGTGATCTGTTCATTTGGCTTCACATGAAGTTCTTCCCATAGAACGGATAATAATAAATCATACCACCGGCTAACCAAGGTATCCTTTTTCATATCCGCATATATTTTCATCAAATCCCAATACGCATCCTCTGCTTGAGGGTGTCGGTTGCAGATATCCTCATAAAGAGAGATAGCCTTGTCAGGCTGAGCGTTTTTGTTATACCATTCTCCCATTTTTAATGAGGTGGCTATCCACATTTTTTGAAGTCTTTGACGTTCGCTTTCAGCCCACCAAAAATCGTATTCTTGTAAATAATCGCCTCTGTATAACTTCATTATTTTGATATAGTCATCAATTGTTTCCTGGCTAATCGGTGGAGCAGACGTCAGGCTGTACTCCCATTCCTCTTTATCCAGTAGTATATTTTTCGTATTTAGAATATATCCGCCACTGGTATTATCAATTTTTAAATAGTCTTTATATGGGCCCATAGCTTTTCTGAGGTAATAAGTAGCAGTATATAGAAGAGAGTAAGCCTTCTCCTCATCATGTTCCGACCAGAGCAATTCAATCAGTGCTGATTTTCGAACAAACTGGTCATGATGCTGAAGTAGGTATAGAAACAACTCCTGTGATTTTTTCGTTCGCCACTGTATAGCCGTTGACTGCTGATTTGTTAATCCAACCGCGACTTCTCTGAAGACTTGTAACCGGAGAGGAGGGTCACTGGAAGGCTGGAGCGCAGGATGACCATCGCGTTCCGGAATACGGTTTAGGGTCTTAATGAGGCGATCTGTGGTGACTGGTTTGATCAAATAATCCAGTGCATTAATTTCGAAGGCCTGAATGGCATATTCATCGTAGGCCGTTACGAATACAATATGGAGACGAGGCTTTTCAACCTGAATTTGCTTTGCTAGCTCAATGCCGTTCATTTCAGGCAGGCTTACATCCAGAAAAGCTACATCTATATTTTCGAGAAGAATTTGCTCTTTTGCTTCCAGTGGATTCATAAATGAACCTACTATATGTATGTTTTCAATTTTACTAAATAGACGCTTCATATAATCTAAAGCCGGCTCTTCATCATCTAGAAGAATAATTCTTGTGAATTTATCTGATCTCCCCACAAATAGTCTACTCCTTTTTAAGCGGATACATACCATTATATATGATAACTTAGCTCCAGATATAAACAAAAGTATCGAAATAGAAAAAATTTTAACCAATCATTAGGATCACATGAAACAGGCGGGCTGTGGCATATTCATGATTAAGATGAAATGCCGCAAGCCCGCCTGTTTGTTATTTTTTTATGTTCCAGTATCATTGTCTAATAAGGGGATAATTAGTTACGGAATCCAGCGTGTGACCTGTTCCAGCGGCAGTCTGGATTTTTCCCGTTTGGGCTCATGGGCCCGATAACCAAAGGCAGCAATGACCGAAATATCCAGCAGTCCGTTCTCCAACAGTCCTTCTTCCTCCAAAATGGCATGCACCTGATCGTAGTTAAAGCCCTCAATCGGGCAGGAATCAATGCCGATCTGAGCCGCCGCCGTCATCATATTGCCCAAGGCAATATAGGTCTGCTTGGATGCCCAGTCGAATAACGTACGTTCGGTTTCCAGCAGGCGCTGATTTTCACCCTGGAAAATCTTATATCGGTCCGGCAGTGAGGCA
Source organism: Paenibacillus sp. 1-8 (assembly GCF_056316205.1). Lineage (NCBI taxonomy): Bacteria > Bacillati > Bacillota > Bacilli > Caryophanales > Paenibacillaceae > Paenibacillus > Paenibacillus sp. 1-8. The sequence goes on from NZ_CM149995.1 coordinate 566,363, forward strand.
AAGTCTTCCTCAGACATCCCTTTAACCTCTTTATACATATACTCCACATAAGGAGAGTCATAACGGACATCCTTGCGTGCTAAAATCAAGACGACATGGCTGGCCGCAGGAATCTGTTTTTGTCCGCCGCTTGAAGCCGCAGCCAGCTTTTCTCTCAATGCCTGATTTTGTACAATCACAAATCGCCACGGCTCAAAGCCGACGGAGCTTGGGGAAAGTCGCCCGGTTTCGAGAATAAATTGAAAATCATCCTCTGGTATGATGCGATCAGGATCGAATTCCTTAGTGGCATGTCTGAACAGAAAGGCATCCAGAATTTCCTGTTTTTTAGCTGATGTATTAGACATGAAGTGTACTCCTTCCGGTTTGGGTTGAGTTGGTGCTCCATTTATTTTCTGCTACTATAATGAGAGCTAATATCGAATGTATAGTCATCATATAAAAAGTTTTTCGCAGGAACAAGTACGCACATACTTGTTCCTTGTTATAAGTCTGAAAATTTTGGGTCTATAATCGGCAGAAAGAAGGGAAAACCGTGACGCAAGAGATGGAAAATACAGTTAACGTGAACTTTGGATGTCCGGTAGCGAAAACTGTAGGGGTTATCGGCGGCAAATGGAAAGGGGTCATTTTATATCATTTGACCACGGGACCGCGCCGGTATAACGAAATTCGACGGACCTTGCCCAATATTACGCAGCGTATGCTGACCTTGCAGCTGCGTGAGCTGGAACGTGATGGTATCGTACACCGTGAAATCTATAACGAGAATCCGCCGCGTGTGGAATACTCGCTTACCCCGTTGGGGGATACGTTGAGGCCGTTGCTGGATTTTATGAGAGACTGGGGTGTCTTTTATGTGGAACAGACCTGCGGGCCTGTGGCGGCCAATGCCAAGTGCGGGGAGTCTTCTTGTTGGAGTGGGAAATGAGGAAAGCCCACTGATGATCTCATAGAGCTTCGCATGGAAGATGCATGAAATTCATCAGCGGGCGGAATAAGGGCGAGACGCTCTTGTGAGATTTATTTATTTGAACTCGATGGATTCGTTCATCTGCGTCCAGGCGGTTTCTCCAATGATGCCCAGTCGCCAGATGGCGATGCCTTTCAGGTCATAACGTTTGGCCAGACCGATCTTTGCGTTGACGGTGCTGTCTTTTTCGCTACCCATAGAGATGCCTAGAATCAGCTTGTCTCGCGAGGTTTCCTTCAAGGCCAGTTGTATGGCTTCGTCCACTTTATCGAGTGGCTCAGGCGTTGCTTTTTGTCCGTAATCATAGGCCATGATGATCAAATCGTCCGCCAGATTGCCCAGCGTCTTATAGTCGTAGCCTGAGTAAGAGCTGTTCAGCGGATGCAGGACGACGGTGAGCTTGAGTCCGGCCTGATGCGCTTTGGCCGACAGCTTTTGAATGAAGGCATTGTAGTCTGAACGCGCTTTGGCTTTATCTCCGCTCCAGCCCAGTCCCTCCAGATCCAGCGTAATGCCCTTGAACTGCTTGTCAGTGGCGGTGCTAACGATCTGGGAAATAGTTTGCTCCTGAAGCTGTGCATTTTCCAAAACTTTGGTCAGCTCGTGATTGCCATCTCCAGAATAGACCATCAGGTAAGGGGAAGTTCCCTGACTGTCTGCCTCCTGTACAATGGACTCTGGTGTCACGTTGTCGGCGGCTTGAGGCCATTTGTATTCCTTGCCGCTGGTCGTAAATTGTCCGTTCGCATCAATTCGGCTCCAGCCGAAGGCTACCGCGTTAAAATCCGGTATTTTGGATTTTTGGTCGAAGGAAGATAGCGCGTAAAATCCGACTGTATACATAGACTCACGCGGCGATGTAATGGATACCGTCCGCGTTCCCTGATTCCAGTTGACCGTGGCTCCAAACTGCTGTCCGAAGAAGCCTAACGGAATCATTGTACTGCCGCGCACTGTTTGTGGCGCGGCTGTTAGTTGCACTGTCTGTCCGTCTACCGTGGCATTGCGGCTGCCCATTTTCAGAACAACTTGTTTGGTCGCAGAGCCTTGAGACTTGGTGGCGGTAATGCTTTGGCTGGCCTGATCCCATTTCACAGTAATGCCGAGAGCTTCGGAAATGGCACGGAAGGGAACCATCGTCGTGCCGCTCATGACTGCGGGCTGTACCGGGAAAGGCAGCGGATATCCGTCCAGCACAATGCTGACCTGCCCCGCATCTGCCTGCGCAGACGGGCTATAGATGCCTGCCGCGGCACTCAGAAAGATGGCACTGGATAAGAGGGCCTTATTTACGATTTTCATCTTATACTCTCCTATGCATCATAGATTGCAAAGCTATCATGTTAGAATCGTGAGGTTTCTCCTATTTTACCAAAAAAATGATAGATAGGTGAATGTTAAAATGATATACACTGCTTCGAATTCTATGTAGAATACAAAAAAAGTCAATTACTTAGGAGTAACCGACTTTGAATTAAAATTTTTTATGAGAATAATACAAGATGAAAAATAAAAAATAGAATAAATTTCAATTTTCCAGCCAATGGGTAATTGCTGTATACATGTTGCAAGTTTAATAAGCAATAGAACAAAAAGCTGACACCGTCTATATAGGTGCCAGCTTTTGCAAACAAAGATTACTTGCGGCGCTTGAGCGCAATGCCGATGGCTACTGCACCAAGCACGACTGCGATGATCGAGAGAACGAGTGCTGTCGTTTGTGCGGCAGAGCTGGCGGGAGCAGCGACGGCAGGCGCAGCTTCGGTAGCATTGTTCGAAGCGGGTGCAGGGCTGCTGCTATCCTTGGCCGTGTCTGTGCTCGCATGGCCTGCTGCGGTGCCAGCAGAATCGTGTCCGCTGTCTGCGGCAGGCGCAGGAGCCTCGGATGTGGCATCAGCCGTGATTTTTGTAATGGAATGCGGATTGTTACTTCCTTCATCGCCTGTCCATTCCACGATACTTCCGTCGCTGTAATATTGGAAAGCGTTCCATGCGGCTTCAGTATTCTGGTCTGCATTTTGTGCCACGAAGCTGAAACGCTGGTATTGCCCCGCCTGGATGCCATCTTCGTCGGTCGTCCAGGTAACGGTGGTTACTTTGCCAGAGCTGTCTTTTTCGGTTGCTACTTTCCAATCCGGTACAGGCTCATACTGCTTGAAAACGACTTCTTTCGGGATTTTCAAAGCCACTTTGGTGGTTGGAATGTTTTTTTCGACAGGCACTTTCAGCGTGTACGTTTCCCAAGCGTTAGGCTGTGAAACGGAGGGTTTGACCGTCACGTGGGCACTGGCCATACCTGCAAAAAGTAAAGCACCTGCTGCAATCAGACCCATAGAGGTCGCAAGTCTGGAAAATCTGGATTTTACCGTTTGAATCGTTGTATTCATATCATTTGCTCCTTTAAACAATATAATGATTATCTTTTTCTACCTACGTGCAGAGTAAATTCAGCGTCAACTGCATCCAATGATGCGGTCAGAGCATGTACCTGTACAGTCCATGTTCCTTCGGCGGTCAGGAGCTCTTGAGTTAGGAATGGCTGCTGTTGTTGTGCAGGGAGAACAAATTCCTGCCGGGCTTTGTCAGGGTCGGCCGGGACGAGTGTCAGTGTGACCTGTTGGATGCCCTGAACGGTAGCTCCTTTGGCATCCCGCACGGTTACCTTGAATTCATTGCTGCCCACAGCATTCGGGCTAACCGCCAGCGAGATGCTGTATTGGCCTGCGGTGCGGGTTTCCTCAAACGGCATCGCAGGTGCCTGACCAGGCGAAAGGTGGGTAAGCACCGCCGCCAACAGCATCACGAGCAGGCCGACGGACAGCTCGATGCGCAAGCCCCCGGTGGCACGCTTGGCTGCCGCCGCTTGCCGGGCGCTGCGGAATTGGCTGGCCGCGAAGGCCAGCATAACCAGCAGCAGCGCTGCTTTTCCGAGCAGAACGAGTCCGTAGGACGTGTTCAGCAGCATGGAGGGAGCCGGGACGTACAGCACGGCTCCATAAATGCCGGTGGCGAGCAGCGCCGCCACCATGGCGATACCCCAGCCGGCAAAGCGGCGCAGGGCCGCTTGCCGCAGAACTGCCCGCTCAGACTCGGGCAGCTCTGGCCCGGCAACAGGCAGGCACACTGTCATGACGGCAAGTGTGCCAACCCAAAAGGCTGCCGCCGTCAGATGGACGAAGTCCGCCGCGATGGCTGGAGCCGGATGGGTAGCCGCCGCCGGATGGCCCGTGAAGGCCTTGGACAGCATAAGGCCCAACGTCATGACGACGGAGCCATAGCCCCAGAGACGGCGCTGGCGGTCGGAGATGCTGTGATCCAGCGCGTAAATCAGCGCTACGCTCAATAGCAGCACGAGAATCATCTGGATAAACCAGATTTGCCCTGCACCCGTAAACTGTAGGGCTTCTCCAAGGATCGGAAGCGAAAAGCCCTCCCCGATGGAAACTCCGGCATCCCAGGATGCCTGAAGCGGCAGGCTAATCAGGATGGCGACAGACGTTATGCCGTAGCCGCTCCATAGCAGCGTCCTCCAGCGAGGGAACGGAGTGTTTGACCATTTGGGATCATACTGCTGCTCACTTACGTCCTTCCTTCGATTCACGCTTGGCAGGGTAAACAGCCGGAAACAGAGCGCTCCCAAAAGCAGCGACAGTCCTATATACAGCAACCAGCGGGTAGCGATTAAGTCAGGCCGCGATGCTCCCGAGCTTTCGGAGGCGGCAACGGGGTCCTTATGCGCACTGGAACCATTGCCGACTTGAAATGGAATCACTCCATTGACCGGATGTCCGTCCGCTGATAAGGCTCTCCAATTGACAGTGTAAACTCCGCTTTTCATCCCCGGAATCAGCTTGATTTCCATCGTGCCTTCATGTTCAGGATTAAGCCGCGCTTTACCTGTATCGACCCGTTTTCCTGTTTCATCGGTCACTTTCATCGACATAAAAGCAGACTGCAAATTCTCATTGAAGGTGATGGTCACCTGGGAAGGCGGCTTGTCCAAAACCTGATTTTCAGTCGGACTGGATTCAACGATAAATGCATGAGCCCATGATAAGTGAGGAAACAGTAAAAGTAACGGTAGACACAGCAGCAGAAGACAAGCCGCGCGGGCTGGTCTTAACAGGTGCAACATGCCCGTGAATTCACCTTCTCTCGATTACTTGAAGCGAGGATGTCCCGAAGTGTGACATCTCATACGGTCAAACCTACATTCATACCTTTAATCATAGTGCATTTGGCAGGAATAGATGAAGCGAATTATGACACTTATATGAAATTTGAAATAATATGAAAACCCCTGCCGCTGTTAAATCTGGACGATTTTAACGGTAGGGGTAAAGGGACAAGCATAGGGGAATTAGTGGTCTGCTTTTATGGAATCCAGGAAAGCGGGCTGCTTATGCTGGACATAGTGGATAAAAATAGCCGTTAGCTCCGGATCGAATTGGCTACCAGAGCAGTCACGCAGTTCCTTAATGGCCTCATCTAACGTTTTGGTGCGTTGATAGGGACGTTCGGTGGTCATGGCATCGAAGGAGTCAATAATCGTCAGCATCCGGCACAGCCGGGGAATTTGCTCGCCCTTGAAGCTGAATGGATAGCCGCCTCCGTCATAGCGTTCATGATGAAGCTCCACAAAAGGAACCAGATCCATGAACCGCTCGTTGGCCTCTACAATTCTTCTGCCCCAAGTGACATGCGCTTTCACCATACACCATTCCTCGTCGGTCAGCTTCCCTTTTTTATTCAGAATATTCCAGGGGATCTCCAGCTTTCCGATGTCATGAATGAGCGAGCCCAGTACAAAACGACGCTTGTCTTCCTGGCTGAGCTGAAGCACTTCGCTCATGTCTACTGCGTACTTGAACACTCGCTTGGAATGCTTGAAGGTATTAATATCCTTGTATAAAAACAAATTAAGTTGCTGCTCAATATCACGAATATCCTGTCCGAGATCGACTTCGCGTTCCACCTCATTCAGGCTGCCGTGTGTATGAACGATATTTTTCCCCTGCTTCTTGGCGTAATACAAGGCTTTATCTGCCAAATCGACCAATTGTGATCTGTCATAGATGTCGACGCGGCTCTGCACAATACCTGCGGAGAAGGACAAGCAGCCATGCGGAAAGATTTCGACGCCCTCGTAGCGGGAATCATTCAGCCTTTTTCGGATGGCATTGACTATTTCGTAAGCTTGCTCCGCGGTATAGTCGGGCATAAGCAGAGTGAACTCCTCTCCGCCATAGCGGGATACGATAATATTGGAGCCGGAAGTTTCCTTTTTGAGAATCTCTCCGAGGAATCCCAACAGTTGATCGCCCTTCAGGTGACCGAAGTGATCGTTGTATTTTTTGAAATCATCAATATCAATTAGGGCAAGGCTGAGGGGAGTATTATGAGTTCTGGCTATATTCAGCTCGGTTTCGAGTGCATTTTCAAAATAACTGTGATTGTACAGCCCTGTTCTGCGGTCCATGTTGGCCTTTTCTTCAATTTCCCGATACATCGCAAACAACTGCTTGAACGCGTGGGATAGAAGCATACTTAGCGCAAGGAACAACAGAAGCCCCAAAATACCGTTATGATAAATCAGTGTGGTGAGTACGAGAGACAGGATAAGTGTGCATAAGTAAACAAGCAGGGATTCAGCGAGAAAAGCCCTTTTTAGCTCATGAAGAGAGCCTTTGTAAGCAATATAAAAGTAGAGACCCAGTGTAACGGTATTGACCGCAAAGTAGCAGAACAGCGCCAGTAGGTAGGCAGTAAAATGCTCTTCGTTCAAGCCTCCCTGCGTTCCGCCGCTAAGCTCAAAGACGGTAGAAGATAGGAAAATTGAAAGCGCATAGATGGAAAAATTGGCGGCATGCTTCCACCAGGACAGTTCTCTATACCGGATTGCGGCAATGAGTACATTGAACAATAAAATGAGCATAGCGATTTCAGCACTATGCACAAAAATGCAAGCGAGATACACGGAGGAATCCATCGACTGCTTGTTACTGGCTGGCGGCAGCTGGAAGGTAAAATGCTCCAAAATCAGAACTGCTCCCAGCAGGGAGTAGATCGTGACCCACTCTGTAGGCGAATAATGCATAAAGGACCAATGGTTCGTATACAAGAGGACGGCCAAGCCTGCCATACATATGAGAAAAACGTATAATCCCGTCGCGCTAACCCGTTCTTGCAGCTTTTTTATTATACTCATCATTTCATTCTCCTGCCTTGTCGTATCTTGATGTCAAAGCTACCAGGGGGTAAATGGGATAATTTACAATTTTGTAATCGAAAATTTCACATGAAAAAACAGGCCGGAATCCAGCCTGTTTTGTTGAGCCTGTGCTTCCCTTTTCCTTATCGGTATTAGCCTCCGATTTTGTAACCGGAAGTCAAAGCGATTACGACAGAAGCGACGATAATAGCGTTGATAATCACACGGGAATATTTCAAATTTTTCATAGGGTTCACTCCCTTCCTTGGAATAAGGCGCACACTAGGCGTGGCGGGGATGGGTTTCTTGCTGGGTGGTCTTCTTCTTGTTCACGACCATGACACTTTGAATAAACAGAAACATCCCAAAGTTCATGACGACATCTCCAATACTGATCACCTGCGTACGGGGATAGGGCTTGGAGAGTGGAATAATATCACCCAAAAATGATAAACGCGTAGTCGCATCCATCATGTAATGCTTCGAAATAACGCTTCCAGATTTAAGCATATCTGTATAATAGGGGCCTAGTACCTCAGAAGCGCTCAACGAGACCGGCATCCTGCCGCCATTTACCGCCATGACGACAAAATTCAACAGGACTCCGATTAAAATAAGCTTGAATCCCTTGTGGTGTCTGTTCAACCAGAGAAAAATCAATCCAACCGCATAGATGCCCATAAACAGATACCCGTTGATGGACGCGAGCCAAGCCCATTTTTCCTGAGCATAAAAAATAATGAACTGCACCAGCAGCAGCACAGGGAACATCCAGCCAGCTATGAGGTGTATTTGGCTGAAACGGATTAAACCCTGTCGCCAGCCCCCTCTGAACAGACCTACAATGAGACCAAGCAGCACTCCATCATAGACCATAGTTATTCTCCAGCTTTCGCAAATTTTTTGTTTTGGTTAAGGTATGATTCGACCTTAAATTGGTAAATTCCTGCCTGATATGTAGCGATTTCGAAAAAAAATTGCGGATTAGCGTGTAAATGATCGAAGCAAGTTAAAATGAATGTTATCATAATATGTTGAAGTGATATTTCATATTTTCAGAAAAGGATGATTGTTATTATGAATCGGTTTTCCAATACGGTAGTGGTTGCCGCAGATATGACCAAATCCCGGATTTTATGGATTGCCTTTGTTCTGGGAGCGTTGAGCGCTTTCGGACCCTTGTCCATAGATATGTATTTGCCGTCATTGCCTACATTAGCCGACAATTTGCATACAACGACTTCGCTGGCGCAACTCAGTCTGACCGCCTGTCTGTTGGGTCTGGCAGTCGGGCAGATCGTTGCGGGTCCGCTGAGTGATGTAAGAGGACGTAGAGGGCCGCTGGTCGTATCGCTTGTCCTGTACGCCGCTGCTTCGCTGTTATGTGTGTTTGCGCCGAATATCGGCGTGCTTATCGGGCTGCGCTTTATTCAGGGTCTTACCGGGTCTGCGGGGATCGTCATCTCCAGAGCCGTTGCGCGTGATCTATATTCGGGCAAAGAGCTGACGCGCTTCTTTTCGCTGCTCATGCTGGTGAACGGTGTGGCTCCGATTGCTGCTCCTGTGCTGGGCGGTGTGCTTTTGAATTTTGTATCCTGGCGTGGTGTGTTCATGGTGCTTTGCGTAGTCGGGGTGGCTATGTTAATTGCCGTCGTGTTAGGCCTGCCGGAGACGCTGCCTGTCAGCCGCCGTTCAGCGGGTGGTTTGAAGCAGACGCTTCGTACACTCGGTCATTTATTTACAGATCGGCGCTTTATGGGATACGCCTTCTCGCAGGCGCTCATTACAGGAGCCATGTTTGCGTACATCGCTGGCTCGCCGTTCGTGCTTCAGGATATTTTCGGGGTTTCACCTCAGACATACAGTATTATTTTCGCGGTGAATGGTTTGGGGATTGTACTATTTTCCCAATTGACCGGGAGGCTTGTCGGCCGTTTCAGCGAACAGCAGTTGCTCTTGTCGGGGTTGTTGATTGCGGCTGTAGCGGGAATTAGCCTGCTTACGGTGGCCCTTACCGGGGGTCAACTATTTGCTGTTCTAGTTCCGCTGTTCTTTATTGTATCCTGTGTCGGGATCGTGAGTACAACCACCACCTCACTCGCGATGCAAAGCCAGCAGCGCTCCGCAGGCAGTGCGTCTGCCATGCTCGGCTTGCTGCCTCTGTTGCTGGGCTCTATCGCTTCACCGCTGGTGGGTCTGGGCAGTGGAACAACGCCTATACCAATGGCTATCGTCATCGCTATAGCGGAAGTTGGTGCGTTATTAAGCTTTATGGTACTTGCCAAGAAAGCGCGCGCGAAAGCTTGAAATAAGGCGAACAGTTGACTTTTTTCTGGAAGCTTGACATACCCCACGGGGGTATATTATGCTAGGAGTATATAAACAATGCATGAATGCATAATACAACACAGGAGGCTGATGTATGGCTGAAGAGCAATCTGTTTCCAACGCTGAAGTCCATGAGGCTCATTGCGGAGCAGAAGGGGAAAAGACCGTTAGAAAAAGTCATCACTCGGCAGAATTCAAGAACAGTCTTACATCCCGATTGAACCGTATTGAAGGTCAGGTTCGAGGAATCAAGGGCTTGATCGAGAAGGATACCTACTGTGACGATGTGCTGAACCAGATTGCGGCTGTCCAGTCCGCCCTGAATGGTGTCGGCAAGCTGCTGCTGGAAGGGCATATGAAAAGCTGTGTTATTGAGCGCATGCAGGCCGGAGAGCCAGAAGTGATCGACGAGCTGCTGGTTACGGTCAAGAAGCTGATCCGTTAAGAGCAATACCCATACACATAAATCGGGTACATAAAGTACCCCAGAGGAGGAAATACAAATGGCACAAGTAACGTTGAACGTAGAGGGCATGAGCTGCAATCATTGCGTGAAAGCAGTAGAAGGAGCTTTGGAGAAAGTCGGCGCTTCCGGTAAGGTCAGTCTTGAAGCGAAACAAGTGGCTGTAGAATACGATGAGTCCAAGCTGAACGTGGAAGCTCTGAAAACTGCAATCGAGGACCAAGGCTACGACGTCGTTTAAGTTAAGGATATGTAACGCGTAAAAAATTTGTTTTAAAGGAAAAGCTTCCATGAAGAGGCTTTTTCTTTTGAACATGAATATACCCCATGGGGGTATCTAGGAGGAGAGTAACCATGGAAAACCGTGTGACCGACGGTGACAAGCAGATAACGCTTCATATTACGGGGATGTCCTGTGCTGCCTGTGCCAGCCGTATTGAAAAGGGATTGAATCGAATAGACGGCGTGGCGCAGGCTAATGTGAATCTGGCTCTGGAGCAGGCGTCGATATCGTATGATCCGAAGCAGACCGACACTCCGGATTTTCGCGATAAAATTGCTTCGCTTGGTTTTGGAACCGTGAGTGAGGAAGCCAATCTGAATGTGACGGGCATGACATGCGCAGCCTGCGCGACCCGGATTGAAAAGGGTCTGAACCGGATGCCGGGTGTGACGGGCGCTACGGTGAATTTGGCGATGGAAACAGCGCATGTGGAATATGCGGCGGGAAGTATTGCGGTCGGTGATCTGGTGAGCAAGATTGAGCAGCTTGGCTATGGAGCCATCCCGCAGAGTGCCGAGGATAACATCGCAGACGTGCGCAGCAAGGATTTGAGTCGTAAAAAATGGAAGTGGATCGTATCTGCGGTACTGTCACTTCCGCTGTTATGGGCGATGGTCACTCATTTTTCATTTACCTCATGGATGTATATACCGAGCTTGTTTTTGAACCCTTGGTTCCAGTTCGCACTGGCTACGCCGATACAGTTTGTGATTGGTTGGCAGTTTTACGTAGGAGCATACAAGGCGTTGCGCAACGGCGGCTCCAATATGGATGTACTGGTTGCTCTGGGCACGTCTTCGGCTTATTTTTACAGCTTGTATCTCACCTTGCGCCCGTCGACCGTGATGGATGGCATGGGCGGTATGGCTGTTATGAAAATGCCTGAACTGTACTATGAGACAAGCGCGGTTCTGATTACGCTTATTCTCGTAGGCAAATGGTTCGAGGCAGTAGCCAAGGGCCGTTCGTCCGAGGCGATCAAGAGTCTCATGAGTCTTCAGGCGACGACAGCGCGTGTAGTACGTGATGGGCAAGAGCTTGATATACCGATTGAGCAGGTTCGCGTGAAGGACATCTTTATTGTACGTCCCGGCGAGAAAATCCCTGTAGACGGTGTGGTGGTGGACGGACGCTCGGCGGTGGATGAATCCATGCTGAGTGGCGAAAGCCTTCCGGTGGAAAAAGAGGCAGGCTCTGCGGTCACAGGAGCCACACTCAATAAAAACGGTGTGCTTCGTATTCAGGCTGAGCGTGTCGGTGGAGATACGGCGTTAGCACGTATTATTAAGGTCGTGGAAGATGCGCAAAATTCCAAGGCACCGATTCAGCGGATTGCTGACCAAATATCAGGAATTTTTGTTCCAATCGTTGTAGCTATAGCTGCATTGGCCTTTATCGTCTGGTTTTTCCTTGTGACTCCGGCTGATTTTGCAGGCTCCCTGGAGAAAATGATTGCGGTGCTTGTCATTGCTTGCCCTTGTGCGCTCGGATTGGCTACGCCAACGTCTATCATGGCGGGATCGGGACGCGCCGCTGAATACGGCATTCTGTTCAAGGGCGGCGAGCATCTGGAGATGACTCGTTCGGTCAATGCCGTGGTACTGGATAAAACGGGCACGGTCACGAACGGCAAGCCTGAGCTGACGGATGTTGTGGTCGGAGAAGGGAGCTTGGGCGAAACGGATTTGCTGCGGTTGTTGGCTGCGGCGGAAAAAAGCTCGGAGCATCCACTGGCGGAAGCCATTGTAAGGGGCATTGCGGATCGCGGCATTGAGCTAGTGGAGCCGACGGATTTTGAAAATATTCCGGGCTATGGCGTGAAGGCTTATGTGGAAAGCAAGCAAGTGCTGGCAGGTACACGTCGGTTGATGAGTCGTGAGGGCATCACGGTTGGCGAATCGGCCGAGCAGCATATGCATGAGCTGGAGAACGCGGGCAAAACAGCAATGCTGATTGCGGTGGACGGTTCCTATGCTGGACTGGTAGCCGTGGCGGATACGATTAAGGAAACGTCACGGGAGGCAGTTGCCCGTCTGCGTGCAATGAACATTGAGGTCATCATGATTACGGGTGACAATGAACGGACCGCGCGGGCTGTTGCTGCCGAGGCTGGAATTGATCGGGTGCTGGCTGAGGTGCTGCCAGAGGGCAAGGCGGAAGAAGTAAAACGGCTTCAGGAGCAGGGTCTGATCGTAGCTATGGTCGGGGATGGCATTAATGATGCACCCGCGCTGGCTACCGCTAATATCGGGATGGCAATGGGCACAGGTACGGATGTGGCGATGGAGGCTGCGGATATCACGCTCATGCGCGGTAATCTGAACAGCATTCCCGATGCGATCGAAATGAGCCGCCGCACGATGACGAATATACGGCAAAATCTGTTTTGGGCGTTAGGTTATAACGTGATTGGCATCCCGATTGCAGCATTGGGCTTCCTTGCCCCGTGGCTGGCGGGAGCGGCCATGGCATTTAGCTCCGTCTCGGTGGTGCTGAATGCACTGCGTCTCCAACGGGTGAAACTGTAGATATCAAGGGTTGTCCTTAGGGCAACCCTTTTTAAGTTCAATCTTGTAGTAGTGAAAAATAATGTGGGCAAGACTTCCATTTTAGAGAGTATTGAATTAATAACAAGTCCAGGGGATATCGACGATAGACAAGTCATGGAGGGCGTCTGGAAGTGGCTCAAAAGTGATGTCATTAACAACGTATTTTCAAGACATTTTATCAAATTCGTCTCCATGTCACGAATTTATGAATCGACTGAACGAGCACCCGAAAGAAATCGTGGCTCACTTGCTTGTTAGGTCATAATCTTTAGTGCGCTTTTTTTTGAAAAACTTAATAAGGGGGATCATTCGGATTTTCGGCGTAAAACGAGTGAAATGAGTCTGGGAGATTTGGACAGATTTTAGAGTAAATCCGAACGTTTAATTTTAGGATTAATATGGATTTAAAGAATAATATTACTTCTTTAGCACTATTTTTTGTCGAAACGCTACAATACATGGAATCTTTTGGTATGATGAGATGGTAGTTTTATACAAATATAAGGAGGAATAATCAATGAAGAAAAAACATTTAATTGCGTCAGCCTTATCTTTAGGTTTGTTAGGAGGAGCTATTGCCGTGCCCAGTGCGATCTTTGCGGATTCAAATGCTGTAACTGATTCTGCGAATACATCCACTACGGCGACTCAAGATGCTGGTACAACAACTACTAGTGACCATGTAGTAACTCCACAAAAAATCGGAAATTCTTTCGGCAGTAGAGTTCAAGGAGGAGCAACTGTCCAAAGCGCCTTTGAGATTCCTAAAGGCTATGGGCATGTTAAAATTACTCTGAAAAATAATGCCAGCACTCCAGTCAAGGTAAGTTTAACGCACAATGAGTCAGGTAAAGTATATATCGACGGATCTACAACAATTTACCGTGGTCAACCACTTGTTTGGAAAAGTACTACTAAAGGTTTCTCAGATGGTTTGCGTTCAGGAAGCTACACCCTTCAATGGCGTGGTGCCAATAATGACGTTAATGCGGAATTCGATGGAATTGCCGGTTCAGATCCTGGCGACCTCTAATAGCTGAACAACACAAAGAGAGCTCCAGACGGATGAAGGTCTGGAGCTTCCTTTGTGTTGTTTCTTAGGGTTGGTTCATTTTGTAGTTTGAACAAACCTAAATCATATCAAATAATTCCTGTATTTATGTAAAAAATAAATTGACCACGGGTGAAATTGTGTATATATTTGCAATAGATGACTTTAATTTCTGGAACTTACATCTTGGCGTACATACTCCATAGCACGCGAATAAAACAATGGGAGGAAGTAGGATGGAAGAAGTTTTAGAAGGGAAAGATGCTACTTATTTATTAACGGATCACCACAGGTTAGATAAATGTGTAGAATTACTACATTTGAGATTCTCGCAACATGCCTGGGAAGATATATCAACCATATCTGATTATCTGCACAGCTTGGCTGAAAAAATGTATAAAGAAGAGCAACAAGCGCGTTTACAAAAAATTCCCTGTCTTTTTAGTGCAGAGAGGCCTTTAGTATTCTATTACGGGTTCAGCTATTTGGCCAAGGGAACGGCTCTTCAAAAACTCGGTTTCTACGATCAGTCCAGAGTATACATTTTGAAGTATTCGGAATTGGGCTGGTTTTCGGGGTTGGACAAAATCGGCTGGGAAGAAGTCGAGCGATTCAAATTTTTTGCTAAAGCAAATCTGTATACCAATGATTTGCTGTCTGGAAAATTGAGCGTGCTGCCTGAGTATGTTCAATTTTTAGAGGATAACCCGGAAGAGTTATTACCCGGACTCGTCACGATCATGGAGACTGCTTCGCTTCATTCGGTTGATGTAGATGATCTACTTGAAAGATTCTCGGAAAAAATTGAGGATTTTGGAAATCTCGAAGACGCTACAAATAGAACTCACTATTTCAGATTCTTGTATCATCGGGCTATTTACTATACCAAACATCAAAGATATCAAGATTCTGCACAGGTTATTTTACTGTTTTTAACATCATATAATATGATTAATGATGCAGATTTCAAAAAGTTTGTTGTACTATTTGAAGTTTATCGGCAGTATGCTTCAAATGAGCAAATAGAGCAGTATCAAAACCTTTTTAAGGAGCTGTTGAAGCATGAAGAAGGCATTAGTATCTGTGATGGTGATATTCGCTCTCGTTAGTATTGTACCCCTAAGTGGCTTTACCAACGGCAATACAGGATCAATTACAATTTTTTCACCTTCTAATCACGGTTGGAATTAATATGTGATAGCGGTAAATAAGAACCATCGGTGTGGAGTGAACACTTGTCTCTTTTATTTTCTGCGCTTGTACGAAACGACTGAATGAATTGTAGAAAGAACATACTGTTTCTTAGCAAGTACGCAAGGATTAACCTCCTGCGTGCTTGCTTTTTTGTTATGTTCAGCCCTTTTTCATAGAATCCTTCCTAGCTAAATGGCTTATAGTTGCTTATCATACGCTAAGGTTTCATAATATTTGTAGGAGTGCCATGCAAGCATGCAAGAATTTCTTCGTATGCCTACAGCTTGACGCAGATAAAGAGCTTATATTATGGATTAGGAGTGAAGCAGTCATGAATGATACGATTTCCTTGTTGATGAATCACCGGTCTGTACGAAAATTCAAGTCAGATGCCGTTACCGACGAGCAGCTCGCAGCTATTGTGACAGCAGGCCAGATGGCTTCCTCGTCCAGCAATGTACAGGCTTATACCGTCATTGCCGTTACAGAGCCTTCTTTGAAAACAAAGCTGGCTGAACTGGCGGGTGGTCAGGCTTACGTAGAGCAATGCCCGGTGTTTCTGGTATGGTGTGCAGATTTGTACCGCTTGAAGCAGGTCACAGTTCACCATCAGCCGGGTCAGCCTTCCTATGAAGGTTCCGTCGAAAATTATACGGTTGCGACCATTGATGCCGCGTTAGCTGCACAGAATGCAGCGGTAGCCGCCGAATCGCTCGGTTTGGGCATTGTCTACATCGGGGGTATCCGTACGAAAATAGCCGAGGTATCTGAGCTGTTGGGATTGCCTGAGCTGGTATATCCGGTGTTCGGTATGTGTATTGGTGTACCGGATCAGGAAGGGAGCTTACGTCCACGTCTTCCACTGTCCGGTGTTTTGCATATGAACGGCTACGACAAAAATCAGACGATGAAAGCTGTGGATCTGTATGATCACACATCGGCTGAATATTTGAAGGAACGCACAGCTGGTCAGCGGTCTACCCCATGGTCAGAGCAGATGGCAGCAAGACTGACCGAGCCTGCACGTTTGCAGATGAAGTCTTTTTTGGAGCAAAAGGGATTTTTGAAGCAATAAAGGTCGGGTAGGCGATAAAAATAACGCAGCAACATATTAATGGCAGAAGCCGTAGGTATGTTTGAAAAATACAAAGAACCTCCTTTTTGCGCATGATGAAGTCCGCGTAATAGGAGGTTCTTTGCTTTTGTTGTAAGCTGGCTTGTATATCTTTTCAGGAAATAGCTGATATGGCTTTAGAAAGCAGACAGTGCGTAAAAGCGTTTCGTATTGTCATAAAATAATTGCCGAACGGCAGTTTCATCTTGCCCTGTCAGCTTGCTATACGCGCGAATGACTTCGGCGGTCATGCGTGGATGGGTCTGTTGTTCGGCAAAAGGCCCTTCAAAGGGCCAAGGGCCGTCCGTTTCTGCCATCACCTGACCGGATGGATACCGTGTTGCCAAACTTCGGATTTCGTCCTCATACAAGAGATCCGGTGTGAAGGAGACATAATAGCCGTTACGGGCCATGCGTTCAGTCGTGGCGGCAGAGCCTTTAAACCAATGGAAATGCGCTTGCGTGACGCCGTGGCGTTCCAGTAAGTCGCAGGCAATGTCCGCGTCCTCGTAAACAGCATGCAGCACAATCGGCATGTTATGCTTCCGCGCAAATCGGACAAAACGTTCCAGCAGTTCTATGTAAGGAGCAAGGTCGAAGGAAACGCCTCTCTCCAAGGCTTCCAGCCGATTATAGTAGGGCAAGCCGACTTCGCCTAGGGCAACCATATGCTCTACATGCTTGTCCATCCAGTCGAACAACAGATCAAGCTCAGCTTGCGATGGAAGAGGCTGTTCGGGATGAAAGCCAAAGGCGGGTCGTACCAGCCCGGGAAAACGCTCAGACAAGCGCAAATTGGCCTGGCTGGAGGCAAGATGCATGGACACGGCTATGACGGCTTCGACGCTGCTATCAGCAAGCGAAGCGAGCAATAGCTCCTGCTGCTCAGGCGGATAGCTATCCACATGAATATGCGCGTCGATGAGCGGCGCGGGTGCTGCCGATGGTGTTCTCACGTCCAGTTTCATGTTCTTCAAGTCATTCATAACGGCTTTACCTCGTCACCTGAAGCATCCTCACGGACGCCTTCAGGGTTGCCCGTGTCGCCTTCCAGTCTGTGCTTTTCCTCGCGCATCCAGCCTGTCATTTTTCGCTTCCATTCGATAAAGCGCGGGTCGAGGGTGATTTCTTCCCTGCGAGGACGGGGGAAGGGAACGTCTACGACATGTATCACCGAAGCGGGTCGTGCCGACAGTACGTAGATGCGGTCGGAGAGCAGCAACGCTTCCTCAATGCTGTGGGTAATGAACAGCACGGAGCGGCGGTTCTTTTCCCACATCCGCAGGAGCCATTGCTGCATGTCTCCACGCGTCAGCGCATCCAGCGCGCTGAACGGCTCATCCAGCAGCATCAGCTCTTGCGGACTGAGTAGCGCGCGCAGGAAAGCCGCCCGCTGCTGCATGCCGCCAGAGAGCGTATGCGGATACGCCTTTGCGAATGGGCCAAGCCCGACCTGCTCCAGCCATTGCAGGGCATCCTCACGGCGTTCGCGTTCGCTGACGTGCCGGGGCTGCGCCGCTGTATCTTTACGCGGCCCGTTTTCCTGCCCGAGCAGCACATTGTCCAGCGTGGTACGCCACGGAAAAAGCGCGGGCTGCTGTGGCATATAGCTGATATGCCCACGCTCACCGGTCACGTCCTGTCCGTGCATACGGATGTGTCCTTGCTGGGGCTTAAGCAGCCCGCCGATGATGTGAAACAGCGTACTTTTGCCGCTGCCGGATGGACCGATCAGGGAGACGAATTCCCCGGGTTTGACGGTCAGGGATACATCCTGCAATACGGGTAGCAAGCTTCGCTTTTCACGGAAGGCCAGGCTGATGCCGTCCAGTTCCAGAGCTGGAGGAGTGGAGGAACGCTCCTGCGGCTTCCCGATCCCTTGGACTTGTTGTTTATCAGCCATATTTTGCGGTGATAAGTCAGCCGGATGCAGACTCATACGCACCACGTCCTTTCTTTGGTATCCTGCGCTTCCAGCGTATTCTGGTCATATCATTTGGAAGCTATTCCTGATCGGGTTTCCAGCGTACCAGCCATTTTTCCAGCAGTAGAATAGCTACGAACATTAGCAAACTGAGTGTAACAATGATGCCAATGGCGGCAAAAATCAGATCCGTGCGGTAGGCCGATTTTTGCAGATTCATATAATATCCAATTCCTTCACTGGCTCCGATCCATTCAGCAATGATTGCGCCCATCACGCTGTAGGTGGCAGCAATCTTGATGCCCGAAAATACTTGTGGCAGGGAATGTGGTAACTCCAGCTTCATAAAAATAGCCATGCGGCCTGCGCCCGACATGCGCATATAGCTCATCATCGTGCGGTCCGTCCGTGTCAGCCCGTCCATGGCCGCTACAGCCACGGGGAAAAAGCAGACCAGTGTAATCACCATCAGCTTGGGCAACACGCCAAAACCAAACCACACCATCAGCAACGGACCGAGAGCGATGATCGGAATGTTTTGACTAAGAATGAGCAGCGGATACAGAGCCGATTTGAGAAAAGGGATGGTATGAAGAACGATAGCAATCAATAGTCCTGTCGCTGTACCGATAGCAAATCCCGCCAGCGTTAAGCGAACGGTAGCCCAAGTATGGGCGCCAAGCAGCATCGACTGGGCCATTCCTTCATGCACGATCAGGGACGGAGCTGGCAGTAGCCAGGATTCAACATGTAAATAGGAAACCGCTCCCTGCCAGGCCGCTAAAAAGAAGAGGACCGCCACAAGGGGCGGCCATACGCTTTTCCACCAGGATGCGTTTTTGCCTTTCGGGTTCATGGGCGATATTTCTCGGTCAGCTTATCCATGCTGATACCCTGCGGGTTATGTGCGATTTTGATCTGTGAAATGACACTTGGACTGCCCGCTTCTGTCAGTGCCTCGTGCATGTCCTTAACCACTTTCAGCAGCTCATCCAGCTCACCTTCCATGGTTGTGTCCAATGGGTTCACCTGATGTTTGACACCAGAGCGCTGAATAACTTCAATCGCCTTATCTACATATGCATAAGAGTCCTCGTTATTTGGGGTTTTAGGAATCACTTGAATACTGAGCAGTGTGTTAGCCATGTGAATTCACCTGTCCTTTATTGTTTAAGTTATAGGAAAATAAATTGGTTTAAGGTGGTTGAGACCGCTCCGCGTTTCATTTGATCTTACGATCGCTGTTGCCGTGGGATTCTTTGAATAATTTAAAAGGTAAGAATCCCACGGCAAAGGCGAACGCTGCGCTTCTCCAGATTCAAATGAAACGCTACGCTGCCAACCGCCTTAAAAGCACCTTATTTTTAAAGTGGTTTGTGTGGCATTTTTTACACACAAGCGCACCTACTTAGCGCTTAGAATAAGACGAAACTAAAAAACAAACCAAGTGGAACGAGAACGAAGTGGGCGCGCTTCGGAAGCATCACCTTGCCCGGATTTCACCTCTGGATATTTATAAAAGAAGTCTGGGTACAACAGCGATGGGGAGCACCATCCGTCCGCGTAGTGGCGCTTGGTGCACGTCCCTAGTTCGACTTTATTTAGTTGGTAATTTAGCGTATTAACAAAATGATCAACGCTTGGGCAGGAAGTCGTTTGTAAAGGCTTTATCGACTTCCAAGGGTTTGCTGAGCAGTTTGCGCTCGTACATCCAGTCGGAGTAGTTTTTCCATACCTCCGCTTTTTGTACGCCCCATTGGGTGGCATCGTCCTGATAACGCGGGCTTAGCCATTTTTGGCTGGCGAGTACCAGCTTTTTATCCAGTTCCGGAACCGCTTTGGTCAAGATATCTGCGGCTTCTTCCGGGTGAGCGATGGTATATTCATAGCCTTGGGCGGTTGCGTCCATAAAGGCCTTGACCAGCTCGGGATCATTTTTAATGGTCTGTTCGTTGCTCACGATGACAGGTGTATAGTAATCCAGGCTTTTGGAATAATCTTTTACATACAGCATATCCAGTGGCTCACCCCGTAGTTGGGCTTCAATCCCGGTCCATGCGTAGAAAATCCAGGCAAAGTCGATATCCCGCTTGACGGCTGTAAAATAATCGGCATTGCCCATGTTGATGATCTTCACCTTGCTTACATCACCTTTGTCTGCGTCCATGATGGATTTCATGACCGCTTCTTCTACGGGCGAACCCCAGCCGCCGTAGGTTTTACCTTCAAAATCCTTCGGGCTCTTAATCCCGCGGTCAACCGGGGCTGCGAAGCCTGATGTATTATGCTGAATGACCGCAGCGATGGATACGAGCGGTACCCCTTGCGTACGAGCCTGTGTGACGCCCTCCTGATAGCTGATACCAAAAGGTACAGCATTGGAAGCAACCATTTGATCGGCTCCGCCCGAACCGGGCTGAACGATCTGTACATTCAAGCCTGCTTTTTCGTAAAATCCTTTGTCCTTGGCGACATAGAGGCCCGTATGATTCGTATTTGGCGTCCAGTCGAGCACGACTTTAACATCCTTGAGTCCCTTGGTCGGGGAGGTCGCTTGGGTGTCGGCGGCAGGAGCCGCGCCTTGCGGTGCAGAGGGGGAGCTTCCGCCGCATGCGGTCAGAGTCAGGGCCATGAGCCACAGACTGATCAGCCCCAGGCTTAACATTTTCATGCGCTTCATTGTTGTGTTCTCTCCTTTTATTACCCGTAATCCGTCGGATCAGACAGCTTATGTTTCCCATTTCACAAAAATAACCTCTGCCAGACGCTATCTGTTCCAACAACATCATCTTCAACAAAAAAAGCGCCCCGATGTTCCGGGACGCTTGCGCTTGTATATACCAAAGTAAGGGATGGCCCGCCGTAATAAGAAAAGAAAGGGCGTATCTTGCTTAAGCATTCCTACGCTGGCATTACCCAGATCAGGTTGTAAGGGTCAGTGTCTTGGGACACACTCTCAGCCGGCCGATTCCAGCACCCCTGGCATTGTATAGTCGAATGGGTTATTCAATTCGGGTTTACTACGACGATTATATGCCTAGAAGGCGGGTCTGTCCAGCATTGGGGAAGAAGTGACGGTTCATTTGCCGTACGCTAGGGTACACTTTTACTGTGAGCTTTGTTCTGAAAATGACCATGATCTTGTCGGAAACCAATTCACAGGAATTCTAATTTACGAAAAGGAGTTGTTGTACCGTGGGTAAAACGGAAACATTGGATCGCAGCCAACTGGAACAAGCCATTGTAAAGGCTTTGGATAACAACAAATTTTGCTCGTTGGGTACGGTGGAGGGCGGCAAGCCGAAGGTGCGCTATATGGCTCTTTTTAACGAAGGGTTGAACATCCATCTGGCAACGGATCGTAAAACGCATAAGGTGGATGAGCTAAAGGACAATCCGAACGCTTATTTGCTGTTGGGTTATGAAGTGGGCGGTACGAAGGAAGTCGTAGAGGTTGAGGCTACCGTCCAGGTCACAGCGGATGAGGGACTACGCAAGCAAGTGTGGAATGATTCGTTGAAGGAATGGTTTTCCGGCCCGGATGACCCCGATTATGTCATTCTGGATGTAAACCCGAATCGTATTGAGTACGTGGGTAAGCAAACTGGACGTCAGGTGTGGGAAAAATAGAATCGGATAGAATATAAGGAAACCAGCAATTCTCCAAGTTATTTGGGAGGTTTGCTGGTTTTTATGTTCTCGGAAAATTAATTATTTCTTCATAAATAAATAGGGTAAATGACTACTCTTTTGTCCCGCGTTGGATTAAAATAGGAATGGTGAGTTCAAAGCTTACATATATGTGCAAAAGTATGTGTATGAGGCCTACATCTTAATGAGGAGGGATATATTTTGATATTTCATAAAAAATGGTTTAGAGGGCTTACAGCAGCAGTCGTTGCCTGTAGCATGCTGGTGTTTTCAGCCGCTCCGTCTTGGGCTGCTAGCGAATCCAAGGATAGTGCTACAGTGAATTTGCGGATCATGGAAACAACGGATATTCATGCGGCCTTGATGAATTACGATTACTATGCAGACAAGGAAACGAACGAATACGGCTTGGTTAGCACAGCCGGACTGATCCAGCAGGCGCGCAGCGAAACAAGAAATAGCCTGTTGTTCGATAACGGCGATTTGTTGCAGGGCAATCCACTGGGTGATTATATGGCCAGAAGCAAAACCTTCGAGAAAGAAGGCGGTGTCCATCCGGTCTACAAGATGATGAACTTGATGGACTATGATGCGGCTACGGTGGGGAACCACGAATTCAACTATGGTCTCGACTTTTTGGAGAGATCGCTCAAGGGAGCTGATTTCCCTTACGTAAATGCGAACGTGTATTACGATGATGGGGGCCAAGGCACTAAAAATTATTTTACCCCTTATCGCATTCTGGATAAAGAAGTGACGGATGAAAAGGGTGAAGTTCATCCACTCAGAGTGGGCGTGATTGGCTTGGTAACACCACAAATTACGCAGTGGGATGAAAGTAATTTGAAGGGCAAAGTCGTTACCAAGGATATTGTGGAAACGGCGAAAAAGTTTATTCCACAAATGAAAACCGAGGGTGCTGACATTATTATTGTGCTGGCACACACAGGTTATGAGGATGTACCGCAAACTCCATTGATGGAGAATGCCGTTAAATATTTGAGCAAGGTGGACGGAATTAACGCTATTTTATTTGGACACGCGCATAAATCTTTCCCCGGCCCTGATTTTAAAGGAATGAGCGGTGTAGACCTGGATAAAGGAACCATTAATGGCGTACCGGCTGTAGAAGCTTCCTCATGGGGCAAGGAGCTGGGCATTATTGACCTGAGCCTTGAAAAGAAAAACCGCGTGTGGAATGTAACCAACTCTCAGTCGGAAGTGCGCCCGGTTGTGAATACTACCAATCCAGCGGTGCAACAGATCAAACCCGAATTCAAACTGACAGAGGCGGTCCAGGACGAACATAAAGGAACATTGGATTATGTTCGTCAACCGGTGGGAACAACGACTGCACCGATCAACAGTTATTTTGCATTAGTGCAGGATGACCCATCCATTCAGATTGTGACGAATGCACAAAAATGGTACGTACAGAACCATCTTAAGGGAACCGAATACGAAAATCTTCCCGTATTGTCGGCTGGCGCCCCATTCAAGGCTGGTGGTCGAAACGGTGCCGAGTATTATACCAGCATTCCTGAAGGCACGATAGCCATTAAAAACGTGTCCGATCTGTACGTGTATCCGAACACGGTTCAGGCCGTAGAAGTTACCGGTGCTGAAATTCAGGAATGGCTGGAATGGTCTGCGGGCCAGTTTAACCGTATCGATCCAAAGAAAACCGAGGAACAATCGCTGATTAACAAAGATTTCCCTACCTACAATTTTGATGTCATTGACGGTGTGAATTACCAGATTGATGTGACTCAGCCTGCACGATATGATGCCAAGGGAACCGTTATTGATCCTTCTGCTCATCGTATCAAGGATTTACAATACAACGGGAAAGCAATTGATCCTGCACAGAAGTTTATCGTAGCGACCAACAACTATCGTGCTTCCTCATCCAAACTGGCAAATCCGGATGGCAAACGCATTGTGATGGCAGCACCGGACGAAAGCCGCCAGGTCGTTATTGATTACATCCGTACGAACGGAACGATTAATCCGGCTGCGGATGGCAACTGGTCTATTGCTCCTTTCGGTGAGGCTAAGATTACCTTCGAATCCTCGCCTGATGCTAAAGACGTGCTTGCCGGAAACCAGCAGATTTCATTCCTCGGCAGCGCGGCTGACGGCTTTGCTAAATATAGTCTGAAAGCTGGCGCGAAGCCCAATGCAGCAACGACACCTGTAAAGGAAACCGTGACTCCAGCGAAAGCAACAGCGAAGCCTGCCGTAAAAGCAACTAAACCTGCGGTGGTTAAACCAGCTAAAACAACCAAGCCAAAGGCTTCCAAATAAGTCTGTGTTTCTAGCTTTCATTTGAAATTAAAAAGGCAGTAAGTCTCTGTAGCCGAGAGACTTGCTGCTTTTTTGATTTTCTAGAATAACAGTAACTTAATTGGAAAATGGTTCAAAAGGCTTTATTTCTTGTCTAGTATACACTCAAGTCCTAAGTTTAAAATGGAAACAAGCTTGTTTTTCGTAATTTTATAGTACTTTTGTTCTAGTTATTTGTGATATAATGGTGAAAAAACCGGAAAATTGTTCCGAGGAGGACCATTATGACTTGCAGCAATTGCAGCATCATATTACCCATTAAGGATCAGGGATTGCTGAGAATCAGGCATTCTAGGGTGTCGCTTACTCAAGCGGTGGACAACTTGGGTATGCTGTCGGAACAAATGAAACAGGAACGAGGGCGCGAGGATAGCGCTGCGTTTCGCTATCACAGTCCTTCGGAGCTGGAGCAATTGATGGACAGACTGGCTCTTCTGCCGAAGGAATGGTTGTTACATATGGAGGTTGTGGTGACCGGAACGTTTCATATCGAAGAGTATGAGGATTGGCTTCCATTCAGCCAACTGCAAGCCCGAATCAAGCATCCGAATGTCATGGACATTATTACGGATCAAAGCTTTTCCAGCCATATGCAGCCTATTGTCGACCACAAACTGAATGTTATCGGGTTTGAATTTTTGTTGCGTCCGTCACATTCGGAGCGGCCTTTTCAGCCTTTTCGGCTGTTTGAAATTGCCCGTGAAGCTGGCTTGCATGCTCATCTGGATCGGTCAGCCCGTATTTCTGCGATTGAAAAAAGTGCAACATGCCTTCCTGCGGGAATCAAACGTTTTATTAATTTTCTTCCTTCCACTATTTATAAACCGGCCTATTGCTTGAATCATACCTTTGAGACGATTGATCGGTTGTCCATGAATACGGAGGATTTTGTGTTTGAGGTCGTAGAGACGGAAGAAATTGATGACCTGAATGTTTTGCATCATATTTTTGAACTATATCGCAAACGTGGAGTTTCAGTGGCACTGGACGATGTGGGGGCAGGTTATTCTACGACAGAGCTGATGAACTGTCTCCAGCCGGATTATGTCAAAATTGATCGCAGTTTAATTGATGGCTGTTATCGCAACAGTGATCAGAAGCGACAAATTACAGGGATCGTGGAATCGGCTTCTCGTTTTGGCGGCCAGGTACTGGCTGAAGGCGTTGAGCAGATGGAGGATTTTGAATTTTGTCGTGAAGCAGGTGTGTCCCTGGCGCAGGGTTATTTGTTTGGCAAGCCGGAGCCGAGTCCGCCCTCTAATTTTATGCTTAGTAGCGTAATATAGTCAGGAACAAATTTAAATAGACGTAGTTTATAAAATTGGAGCTTAAATAAGGCTGTCGCATAAGCAAATTCCAATTCTATTGGACAGCGCTTATATCACCATTAATGTAAAAAAAACGCGAGTGCAGAGGTTATTTCACCCCTGCAACTCGCGTTTTTTGGTCATGCTTGCCCACCTGAGCAAGTTCTGGACAAGCGAAGCCACCCAGTCTCCAATTTTACTTGGTAAGGAACGATAAAAGCCCGGAAGCAGTCTACGACCGTTTTTATTTTTAAAGTAAAGATTGACGTTTTGAAGACAATTGGATACAGTGTATTACATGGGAAACATCGTTTCTTGAGTGATACACTGTATCCATACTAGGTAAAAAGTTTAACATTACAGGGAGGACAACCAAAATGAAAGCAGTGCAACTGAAAAACGGTTTTGGCTTTGAAGAGTTAACCTTGACGGAACTTGACATACCGGTGCCGGGACGGCTGGAAGTTCTGATCCGCATAAGGGCAGCGTCCCTAAATTACCGGGATTTGGTAGTTATCAACGGAGTAATGCCGATCGGCCTTCAATTTCCCTTCATTCCGTTATCCGATGGAGCAGGTGAAATTGTAGCTGTGGGCGAAGGGGTGACAAAATTTCAGGTTGGACAAAGGGTAGCGGCAAATTTACAACAGAAATTCATTGGCGGGAGCACGAGAGCGGAGGTCTTAAAGGACAGTCTGGGAGGCCCGCTCAGTGGAGTGGCGGCTGAATATATCGTTCTGCATGAAGAAGGGGTCGTCGCCATTCCGGATCACCTTTCTTGGGAGGAGGCTTCCACCTTGCCGATTGCGGCATTAACCGCATGGAGCATGCTGATGGAATCCGGCGGGCTGCGAGCGGGGGATACGGTGCTCTTGCAAGGAACAGGCGGTGTTTCCATCTTTGGGCTTCAATTCTCTCTGATGGCGGGAGCACGGGTAATTATCACATCGAGCAGCAATGACAAGCTGGAACGGGCAAAGGCTCTCGGCGCATGGCAGACAATCAACTATTCGGAAGTTCCCGAGTGGGGTAAGGTGGCTCTGGAGCTGACAGGCGGAGTCGACCATGTCCTGGATGTAGGGGGAGCGGCAACAATGGTGCAATCCATCAATGCACTTCGTACCGGAGGGACTGTGAGCATGGTCGGATTCTTATCGGGCTTGACCATTCCTGAGTTCGATGTCACCAGCATTTTGCAGAAGGCTGCGACGATTCGCGGCAGCCAAGTCGGTAACCGGGAACATTTCGAAAACATGAATCGTGCCATTTCCCGCCATCGTTTACATCCTGTCATCGACCGGGTATTCCCGCTCAGCCAAATCGGCGAAGCCTTCGCACTTTTGGCTGAAGGAAAACAGTATTTCGGTAAAATCGTCGTTCAAATATAAATATTATTCACATCACATAGGAGGCACTCTAATGCCCAGTAAACCTGATTTGTCTGTCAAAGATTCTCAAGGAAGAAAGAATAAGAAACCGCGTAAATGGGTACGCAGAACCGGATTATCGCTGCTGGCGGTAATCCTTCTGGGAGTGGTTATTTTTATGCTCATCCCTTCCCCTGTCCAGCCTGCAAAATGGCTTGCACCTTCGGCCCCCTCTTTTGAACAAGCGGGTCCATGGCAACAAAACAATAAACTCAGCTCCGCAGAGCTTGTTACAGATGCCCCTAAGTTTCCGGAATTTATCACCTTTGACAAGAAAGGAAATTTATATACGGGAGACTCCGACGGGAAAATTTATAAGGCTGCCATTGATACAAAGGGCAATCCGCAAAAGGCCCAGCTATATGCAGATACCAAAGGAACGCCCAATGGACTTATGTTTGACGCAAGTGGAAATCTGATCGTTACGGATGTTAAGAAGGGGCTGCTATCGGTAGATCCTTCCGGAAACGTGACGGTGTTGGCCGATCAAGTCGACGGCACACCGATCTATTTGGCCAACGAGCTGGATATTGCCAAAGATGGTACCATTTATTTTTCTGACACCTCCAATTATGGCAGTGTAGTCTTCAAAGAAATCGCCGAGAACAAGCCACATGGACGTTTGCTGAAATATGATCCGGCGACCAAGCAGACGACAGTTCTGTTGGAAGGCCTTTATTTTGCGAACGGGGTTGCCTTGTCTGCGGACGAAGATTTTGTGCTTGTGGCAGAGTCGTATCACTACCAATTGACCAGATACTGGCTCAAAGGGCCGAAGAAGGGGACTTCGGATATTTTTGCGGATAATCTCGCCGGTTTTCCGGATAACATTACGCGTGATGATCAAGGCCATTTCTGGGTCGGTCTCTTCACGACACGTATTCCCTTTGTAGATCAGATGCATGGAAGCCCGTGGCTGGCTGGAATGATGGCCAAATTGCCTCAATCGCTGCTCAGCGGTGCAAGCGCACCTGTGAAGCATGGGCTTGCTGTGGAGCTTAATCCGCAGGGTAAACTCATCGGAAGCTGGCATGATCCTGAAGGCTCGGTTTATGGGGTAACCACGGTTGTAAACCATGACGGATATTTATATATAGGTACAGCTCCTGGAGGCAGCCAGGGTGTTCATCGCGTGCTTTTAACCAAATAAGCTTGGGAGGGTTTAACATGATATTGGATGAGTTGAAATTATCTTGGAAAGCGAAGGAAAGCCTGGCCGGGAAAGTAGCTTTGGTAACAGGCGCAAGTAGCGGCATTGGGGCATCGATTGCAAAAAAACTGGCAGAGCGAGGCGCGTATGTAGCTGTATTGGCCCGCCGTCAGGAACGATTGGACGAATTGGTTCGCGACTTGCACCAAGAGGAATTGTACGAGGTCATGGCAATACCTGCCGATATCCAAAAAGCGGAAGACGTACAGCAGGCGGTTCAAGCCATTCTTGAACGCTGGGGGCGGCTTGACATTATCGTCGCCAATGCCGGCTTCGGGTATCGAAGCCCACTGGCAGAAGTGGATCTGGAAAGATGGGAGGAGCTTTACAAGACGAATGTGCACGGTCTTGTCCTGACATTGAAGTACGGACTTCAGCCAATGAAGGAACAGGCCAAGGGGGATGTTGTCATTGTTTCCTCTATTGCAGCGAAGGAAGTGGTTGCCGGAGGAGGACTATACAGCGCTACCAAGTACGGCGCTAGCGCCATAGCCTCCGCATTGCGTTTGGAGACCAGTACGCAAGGAATTCGTGTAACTGCGATTCACCCCGGGGCGGTGGCGACGGAATTTTCGCAGGTGGCCGGATATCCCGAGCAGGAAATTCGGGCGTTTACTTCGAGCGTTTTGCCGCTGCATCCCGATGATGTTGCAGAAGCTGCCCTTTATGCACTAGAGCAGCCGGAGCATGTCAATATTCCAGAGTTGACCATTATGCCTTCGAGGCAGGTCCAGCGGTTCAAATAGAGCGATATTTATTCTGACACAAACCGGGTATGGTCATCGCCGATGCCGGTATGGCGGCGAAGAGGACTACGTGCCTTCGCTTGACCATAACCTGCTCAATTGGGTGAGCATGAACCAAAAAGCGCGAGCTACAGGGGGGAATAACCCTTGCACTCGCGCTTTTTTATATTAATGACGAAGCGTGACTGTCCAATAAAGTTTAAAACCAGCATTTTAGGACAGCTCCATTTACTATAGAGCAGACCATATCCTGTGAAAATTTTGGCCCCACGTTCGCTCATCCAGTCATCGTGAGCGCAGCTATAGTGTAATAACGTACAGACCTAGCGGCGTAGTTGCACTGCCGGCGACCATGAAGCTGAGATCATAGCTGGATCTGCCGGGAGGGACGCTGATATCAGCCAATCGGCATACCTTGGTATTATCTCGTAGCAGAGGGATACCATATACACGATCATCCACACGCACAGACCCGGCGAACGCTCCGCCACGCGGATTGGCGTAGATGCGGACCGTACGTTCCTCGTCATCGTCGTTAACGATGGGAATCGTCGCGTTATAGATAACACCGAATTGTCCACGGTTATCAAGTGCAGGACCCAGCTCGCTGCGGGCCCCGGTAAACAGCAGATCGGCGGGAGTCTCGCCGTCCAGTTTTTTGGTGGCACATGTCCGGTAGTTGGCACTTTGCCCGACCACGTATTCCGGCATCCGCGCGTTCGTTTCGGAAAAGGACCATGCACCGCGCGGATGCGCCTGCGGCGGCGGTACGGGTGGTAGCGGCTCCGCATGAATCCCGCGCAGGTCGGCCTGTGTATCCTTGCTGACCACGGTGCGGATTACATAGTCCAGTGTACCGTGGCCTTCGGCATATTCTATGGTGAAGTCATAGGTGAATCCGGCAAGGGACCCCTCGGAAAGTTCGAATTCCTCCAGCAGCGCTGTGCCTTTGCCAAATTTATGACGGTCTACTGGCTTCAAGCGCTTCATCGTACCTGCCAAACAGCTTTTGGCAATCGACTGCCCGACATCCATAATCCAGTTCCCATCCTCAGGCGCAATCTCAAGAGCCCGCTCGATATGACGTACTTCCAGCGTAGGATCGCTTTTGTTCTCTATGGTGATGCCCAGTTTGACGGGTCCGCCGATTTTGTTGTAATGCCAGCCGAAAATGCGATGCTTGACCGTCCGGCTTGCCGTGCGCACCACATCATGCCACAGGGTAGCTTGCCGGGCAGGTACAGTCACGGGGGTGAGCGTCTCCGGATTATCGCTAAGCATCAGGCGGCGCTTCCCTCCTTCGGTGGCTGATTCCACATCCACATTGATATTCGGCGGGATCACAGCCGACTCCACAATCAGATCCTTTGGTTCTTTGGGCCGATAGTTCATGTGACTTCCTCCTTTGATTTAGAGAATGGGACCGCTTCTGTCGGTTCATAGATAGGACGGTTCATATATATAGGTAACGCCGGAGTAACTTTTACAACCTGTTTTAAAAAATATTTTTTCAATCTCCCTTCTCCCCAGCATACAAACGATTCGCCAGCAGGTATTGCGTGTATGTTAAGAGCATATGCTATTGGATGTACAGAGAAGCTACAGGAGGGAAACATGCCTAAAAAGATATGGTGGAAGGAAGCCGTTGTGTACCAGATCTATCCGATCAGCTTTCAGGATTCGGACGGAGACGGAAAAGGAGATTTGCGAGGCATTCTGTCCAGGCTGGACTATCTGAGTGAGCTGGGCATTGATGTCATCTGGATTTGTCCGGTGTACAAATCACCCAATCATGATAACGGCTACGATATTAGCGATTATTATGCCATTATGGATGAATTCGGAACGATGGAGGACTTTGATAAACTCCTTCACAAGGCGCATGAACGAGGCATCAAAATTATGATGGATATGGTTTTAAACCATACATCGGATGAGCATCCGTGGTTTACGGAATCACGCTCGTCCAAGGATAATCCGAAACGGGACTACTACATTTGGCGAACAGGCAAAAATGGCGGATATCCAAACAATTGGGAATCGTATTTTTCCGGTTCTGTGTGGAAATATGACAAGCTTACAGACGAATATTACATGCATCTGTATTCCGAGCATCAGCCGGATCTGAACTGGAACAATGAAGAAGTGGTCGCTGAATTGTACCGCATGGTGGAATGGTGGCTGAAAAAGGGAGTCGATGGCTTCCGGTTTGACGCCATTGCCCATATTGTCAAAGCCGAAGGGCTGCCGGATGCCGATAATCCCGAGAAACGGACATTGGTACGGGCCTATCAGCTCTTTTCCAATTTGGAACAAGTGCATGTGCTTCTTCGCATGCTGAATGAAAGAGTGCTGGAGCGGTACCCCTTAATGACCGTCGGTGAAACATCGGGTTTGGGTCCTGAACAGGCACTCGATTATGTGGGAGATCAGCGGCATGAGCTGAATATGGTTTTCCAGTTTGAACACATGTTTATAGATGCCCAGGGACAGGGGACAGAAAAATGGAAATCCAAGTCGTGGACACTGGTAGAGTTAAAAAAAATTATGAGTCGATGGCAGACGGTGCTTCATCAGGAGGGATGGAATGCGAATTATCTGAACAACCATGATCAGCCGCGCGCCCTCTCGCGATTCGGGAATGATGGACAATACCGTGTGGAGTCGGCCAAAATGCTGGCAACCTTCATACATATGCTTGAAGGTACGCCGTACATTTATCAGGGTGAGGAAATCGGCATGACGAATATCGCTTACCCGTCGATTGATGATTATCGGGACGTGGAGACGTTGAATTATTATGAGCAGCAACGGAAGCTTGGCGAACCGGAAGAGCAGATTATGGCGGCAATTTGGAGAAAAAGCCGGGATAATGCGCGGACACCCATGCAGTGGAATGGAGGGTGTGCGGCCGGGTTTACCGATGGAGAGCCGTGGATGAAAATCAACGATAACTACACGCATATCCACGTTGAAGCGGAAAGACATAACCCGGATTCGATTTTTCACTATTATCGTAAGCTGATTGCCCTGCGTAAACAGCTTGAGGTAATCGTTTATGGTGAATATAAGCTGCTGCTGCCGCTGGATACCGAGCTGTATGTGTTTACCCGCACGTTGGAGAAGGAGCAGCTGCTAGTTATTTTGAACTTTTTTGACCGTAACCCGGTATTCCACTGGCCTGAGGAGGGCTATCCTGCCGCCAAAGCAGAGCTGCTTCTGTCCAATTACGAGTCGGTAAAAGGTGAGAATCTGAACGTCCTAAAGCTGCGTCCTTATGAAGCCAGAGTGTATAAGTTAAACTTGGAATAATCGTTCTGGCTTCATTCCAGCCAGCTCACGGATCTTGGCGATAATCCGATCTATTATATCCAAACCCTTCTTTGAGCGTGCGTAAAGTAAAAAGCCCGATCCCACTGTCTATACCAGGCAGTAGGATCGGGCTAATACATACAAGACTTGCCGGATTAAGATGCTTCTCTAGTGGTAATGCTTGACCTTAAGGTCGTCCAGACTTTTGAATTCATACCCTTGCTTGCGAGCTTCGTCAATGATAGAACCGAGCGCTTCGGCATTGTCCTTGGACACGGAATGGAGCAGAATGACCGCTCCGGGGTGGAGCTGATTTATGACCTGACGATAGGCATAGTCTGCTCCTTGCTGGATATTCGTATCCCAGTCCTTGTAAGCCACAGACCAGAATACGCTTGTATATCCGGCTTCCCGGCAGGAAGCCAAGGCTTTTTCGCTAAAAATGCCGCGTGGCGGTCGGACGTATTTCATTTCTTTTTGTCCGGTCAGTTCGGCCGATGCGCTTCGTACCTTATCCAGCTCGGACCGGATCTGTGCCGAAGAAATTGTACTCATATCAGGATGGCTCCATGAATGGTTCCCGATGATATGGCCTTCACTGGCCATACGGCGCATCAAAGCAGGCTGGTCTTTTACAAAATGCCCGGTCACAAAGAAGGCAGCCGGGACTTTTTTAGCCTTCAATACATCCAGCACTCTGGGGGTAAATCCATTCTCATAGCCGTTGTCAAAGGTGAGATACAGTTCTTTTTTGGTTGTATCCCCCAAAAAGATGCCTCCCTGTCTTTCGATCAAGTGCATAAAGCCCTCTTGCGCAATGGAAGGCAGCTCGCCTCCCTTGCTTTTTTTAAATCCAAAATGATAAGGCTGTCCGTCAACAGCCTGCGTAGCTAGTGCGGGTTGACCCGTAACTACTAACATGCCAACAACCGCAGTGCATAACCATAAGGCAAACATTCGCTTCATCTATGTTCCTCCGCTTCTCCGTCCCGTTCGGGTAAGGTGTGTATGCTTCGGCATATTCCATAGATTCTGCAAAACGGCGCTTTTTTATACAATATGAATTAACGAGAATAGTTCTTGCCAAGGGGCAGCCGTTTCCTCAGGATGCTCCACATGAAATTCCGCTGCTTCCAGCGTAATCTTGCCTGACGGATGCTCCTGAGATCCCTGGCCCATTGGGTGTCTTTATTTACCTTGTTAAGCGTCACGACGATGCGATGCTGTTCCGGTGCGTTTTCAATTTTAAGTGCATCTGAGATTTTCCTGCCTGCATCGGTAATAAAGTTACCATTCACAACTCCGAAATCAAGGTCTTTCAGAGAAACGAGAATTTGTGCCGAATCCAGCACCTTGAAATTCATTTTATATTTGGCAGGCTCAACGCTATTTACGTTAAAGTTGACCACTTCGGCATAGCTTTTGAATTTAACCCAGACCAGCTCTTCAATGAGCCGTACAGTCCGTTCCTGATTGAATGTGTCCTGTGGTACTCCAATGGTTACGCCATCTTTGACTTCATCTAGCGATTTGTGGTTGACCGAGTACAATCTTTGATGAGCGCTCGGTACGTGTAGGAGGGCAAGAACATGGTCTTATTACCACAGAATGATGACTATTGAACCCACTCCTCGGGAATCTCCCAAGGGATGAAGGCGTCTAAAAACCCGATGACATTCAGTAACTTAATTTATGTGAAAAGGTAGATACTTTAGTCAGAAAATTTCATAGAGACATCTACAAAACAATTAAGTGTTGCTTTCGAGTTAACTCGAAAGTATATACTGTGTTCATGGAAAAATTACTAACTATTCGACAGGTTGCTGATGTTACGAATCTTAGTGTTCACACGCTTCGCTATTACGAGAATATTGGTCTTCTTAACTCAATCCACCGAAATAAAAATGGTTACCGTTATTATTCACCTGAAGATATCACTTGGATTAAGTTTTTGACTCGACTGAAAGCTACAGGAATGTCAATCAACAAAATGATCGAAATCGCTGAGTTAAGGAGGCAGGGCGATTCAACAATAACTACAAGGAGGGTACTTCTCGAAGAGCACTATAAAGAAGTTCAAGAGCATATGATTGAGCTTCAGAAAAATCTAAATTTGCTTGCAGATAAAATCGTTATCTACAAGGAGATGGAGAAGAATTATGAATTAGAACATAAGATGGACAAATATAATCCTTAAATTCCAAAAACTAGGTCAAGAACTACAGAAGCAAATATTAAACGGTATACATTGTTCTAAAACAAACATCACTTGATGTATTGGGAATGCATGATCTTAATACTGTTTTATATTTATATTACTTTAAAATATAAGGAGAACTTCACATCCATATGAAAACGTCATTTGTAACCTTTATCATTGCCCTCGGCGTATTTGGAATAGTTAATACCGAACTTGGAGTTATAGGTATTTTACCGCAGATTTCAAATCAATTCCAAGTCAGCATTTCTCAAGCTGGTATGCTTGTAAGCATGTTTGCGCTTATCATTGCCATCTCTGGTCCGTTCATGATTTTATTATTTTCCGGAATAAACCGAAAAAAAATCTTAGCAGGAGTGCTTGCTATTTTTACAATTGCCAATCTTGTTTCAGCATTTGCCCCCAACTATTCTGTCCTATTGTTTTGTCGTATTTTACCTGCTTTTCTCCATCCTGTTTATTTCTCAGTAGCATTTTCAGCAGCTGCAAGCTCTGTTCCCAAAGAACAAAGTGCTAAAGCAGTTTCCAGAGTTTTTACAGGATTAACTGTGGGGATGGTTTTAGGCATTCCAATCACATCATTTATTGGGGATCAGTTTTCACTCGAAGCTGCTTTTCTCTTTTCTGCTGTTATTAATGCTTGCACATTAATCGGTATAATAACTTGGATTCCATCCATGTCAGTAAAAGAAAAGTTATCTTATGGGAAACAGTTGAAAATTTTGGTTAAGCCACAATTGTGGCTTAACATTGCGGCCACTTGTTTCATTCTTGCAGCATTGTACTCCGTATATTCTTATTTTGCTGAATACCTTAGAATAGTGACAAACATGA
Source organism: Paenibacillus sp. 1-8 (assembly GCF_056316205.1). Classification (NCBI taxonomy): domain Bacteria; kingdom Bacillati; phylum Bacillota; class Bacilli; order Caryophanales; family Paenibacillaceae; genus Paenibacillus; species Paenibacillus sp. 1-8. Next base: position 601,504 of record NZ_CM149995.1, read on the forward strand.
ATGGTAAAACGATAAGTATCATGTTAATTCTTTTCGGAGCGAGCGGTGTTTTCGGTAATCTACAGGCAGCTAAGCTATTAAGCAAGAGTATAGTTAAAACAACCATTTTTTATCCTCTGCTGCTCGGAATCATTTATTTGCTGGTATTTTTTGCGGGAAATTACACGATTCCGATGATCCTTATTATCATTGCGTGGGGAGCTGTTTTTACAAGCGGCCTCATTATAAGCCAAACCTGGCTAACCTCTGAGACCTCAGAAGCAACTGAGTTTGGCAATAGCTTGTTTGTATCCTTTGCAAATTTGGGTGTAACAATAGGCACCGCCTCAGGTGGCTGGTTCTTATCCCAAATGGGAACACACCAGATTGTATGGAGCGGTGTATTGTTTCTGATGCTTGCACTCATCTGCATTGGAGTAAAAATCAAGTTCTTTGATTTAAAAAAAGTTAAGGTTTAAATGTTAATGTCACCACTGGGCCGGTGATGTTGGTGTAGCTGAAAATATGTTGATCATCTGAAAATTGAAGGAGAAGCAGACAATTTGAAATGATCGTTGTACTGCCTTTTAAGACTTAATAAGCCAGCACGGGGGGGGGATTCCTTATTGTATCCCTTTTTCTCCAATACAGGCAGAATGCATTGACGGAACTGATCTTCATACGGCCCTGCAAAAAAGCCTACGTAAATCTCTTTTTTGTCTTGAGCCTGGATCTCGGTCTTGCCGCAGGCTGATCTCAAAGCATGGTTTTTTAATTGGATAAGTAAGATATTGATTATAGGAAGAGGAACGTCAATTATAAAGTGTATAAAAAAAGTGTAGGGAATGACCTGATCATCAGGGAGGGAAACAGTTGAAAATATGACTCACCAGCTCCTCCCAGTTCAGCAGGGTAAGGCTCTTTGGGCTTTTGCTTTGCAACATCGGGGTCGACAGATCCGGCAGTTAAAGCCATACAAGGTCAAGCACCAAGTATTTTCCAACTCACAGCCTCTTTTCTCTATGATCTGCTATTCGCCGATACAACTTCTCCTACTCTAGCATATTCATATAACATATCTCTTCGCAGTTGAGATCAACTCAAGGATGGTTTATATCCGTCTGAACAGGGGACTCGCAAATGAGAGATTTAAAGGAGGTAATTGCTTTGGGAAGAAAGAGACGGAGCGGTTTTAAAAATAAAAGAATTTCGGTAGACGTCAGACAATCTTCTTCAGCTCAGACAGGACAAGGTGGCAACCCCATTTCTATCAATGCTTCTGATGTCGGGGTCGTAAGAACAGATGTTCAAAATAAGTAATCAGATAAAAAAAGCTATGCGAACAACGCGTGCTGATACCCAATCGGCACGCGTTGTTTGAGCTTAGGCAAGTTGAATTAAAAATATACATGGAAAACGGAGTAGGCGGAATGGCACTATAGGTAACTTTTAGTCCACTTATATAATCGCAAATTTTAATGAGGTCATGTTAGTCATCATCTTTCAAGTACATTCCGGTCATTAATCTCGTATACTCTGCATCCGTCTCACGGGAAGCAAATAAGCGAAAATGCTCATACATCCCTATACATTTGATCGTATTCGATTTATCGTCGACTTCCAGAGATTTGTCCAAGCTGTCGATTAAAAAGCTAAAACCAAGGTCAAAGGCCCCTCTGCTGAGATAATAGTGAGCCAGTTCATACAGAAAAAGAATATATAAATCTGGCGTGATCTTGTGCGTATACGTAACAATAGCTTTTTCCCGCGCTATAAAGGCTGTAATGTCTGTTTCGAACTTTTTAAGAAAATAATCTACCTTGATATCCTGCTGATTGGCGGCTCTGATGATTTTTAATAAACCCGGCATCAGCTCCGTTTGTGAGGCCTCAATGCATGTAACATAATCCAAAATAGCACTTACATCTCCGGTTAGCATTTTATATAAAAATATACTGGAGCGTGCCCATTCTTTACATTTGTTTAGCCAGTATTTGGTTTCCTCATCCGTTTCCTTCACCCAGCTTAGATCAGCATACGCGTAAGTATATTGTAGCGCTTGCTTGTAGTTTCCCTGGCCCTCACAAATGTTCGCACGAAGATAGTTAGAATAGGCCATATAAAAGAACATTGGTCTTTGTGGCTTTTTGAGTGGTTCCTGATTAACTTTATTGGGCTGGTGCATGAGAAGGTATTGAATATTAGCCTCATCGTCCATATCCTGAGCCAGGTCCTTGGCCAAATCCCACCATTTCCATTGCATATAGGCGTTCGCCAGTTCTCTTAATGCGTCGAGTCGGTCTATGTCGTCAAGCTGATCCAAAAGGGGAAAAACCCGGTTAGCAGCATCTACGTTTTGCTCTTTATCGGGTCCCAGCCCAAGAATAAACAAGCGATACTGGCACAAGGCCAGTCGTTCTGAACGTCGGCCGCCCTCCCTTTTAACAATATTTTTGTAGAGAAGGGCTGCGGCGGCATGTTTGTCATGTATCAAAAAATCCTCAGCTACTTCGAACAACAGAGGAGCGTAAGTCGTGTTATCCAACCATAAATAGATGGTTTGCCGAATGCAATCCAGTCTGCCCAGTTCTTCACATCGGTATAAAAAAGGTTTAATGTGACGCCAATCGGGCACAGCCTCGACCAGACATTCCTCGATGTAATGCTCATAAAAATGGCCTGGATTCAGTCGCATACCGTATGTAACCCGATCCAGTTGCTCTACCGAGAATGGCATTTTTTTACCCAAAATAGCATGGACTGCCTCCATTTCTACATCCGCCATTTCGCAAAATTGGATAATGCTTAGGTCTTCTCGTGCCATGAATTGCTCCAGCTCTGTGCGTATCGTGGTTGTATGTTCCAAATGAACCACCCCTTTCACAATCCGGATGCTAAATCAGCGTTTATCTGAACATATTATACCACCGTTTTGGGAATGTTTGTATGTAGATAGGAGTAGCCTCAAGGGATGAGACTACTCCGTTTATTAAAAGGAGAGCGTCTATTCCACCCGCTTCGCAGGCGCTGTCTTCAGCACGGCGTAGCCATAGGCTGGAAGCTCAGCGCGTAAGCCCTTCGCTCCTGCGGACCACTGGCTTTCGCCAAAAGCCAATTCCCATTCCTGCTCGGGAATGTTCAGTTCAAACATGTGGCTCTTACCGGAACGGTTAAGCAGCACGAGCAGCACCTCTTCCTCGCTGCGGCGTTCGTAGGCGAGGGATGTGCCCTCCGGCTCTGCCTCCAGAAAAGTGAGGCTTCCCACAGCACGCAGCGCCGGGTGCTCCTTACGCAGCGCAATCAGCTCGCGGTAAAAGTCGAACAGCTCGCGGTCCTGCTTGTCAGGGTCCCACTCCATGCACTTGCGACAGCCTGGATCGGCATCTCCATCCAGACCGATTTCATCACCATAATAGATGCAGGGCGCGCCCATGTACGTGAACTGGAACAGAGCGGCCAGCCGCATCAGCCGCTTGTCATCGCCGCACAGCGTCAGGAGGCGCGGCGTGTCATGGCTATCCAGCAGATTGAAGGCCACTTCAGAGGCCTGCTGCGGATAGCGGGCCAGCTGCCGTCCGATGGCAAAGGCGAAGCTTTGGGCATCGGTTTCTTTTTTGACGAAAAAATCATTCACCGCGTAAGTAAACGGATAATTCATCGTCGCATCGAACTGGTCGCCCTGTAGCCATTCAGACGATTCATTCCACATTTCACCCAGAATGTACGCATCCGGGTTAGCCTGTTTGACCGTGGTGCGGAACTCCCGCCAAAAGGCGTGATCCACCTCATCTGCCACATCCAGCCGCCACCCGTCGATGCCGATCTCTTCGATCCAATGCTTTGCCACATCCAGCAGGTACTTTTTCACCTCGGGATGCTCGGTGTTCAGCTTGGGCATCATCGGCTCCAGCCCGAAGGTATCGTAGGTTGGTATATCATCGACTACTTCCAGCGGAAAGCTATGTACGTGGAACCAGTCCTTGTAAGGGGAGGCTTCGCCTTTTTCCAGCACGTCCACGAACGGCTTAAAGGTACGTCCCGAATGGTTGAACACTGCATCGAACAGTACCCGGATTCCCCGGTCGTGGCAGGCATCCACCAGTTTTTTTAACGTCTCCTTGTCCCCAAAATGCGGGTCCACCTCCATATAATCCTCGGTATCGTATTTATGATTGGTCGTCGCCTTGAACACAGGAGTCATATACAGGGCGTTAATCCCCAACTCGTTCAGGTGATCCAGATGATCTAGAATTCCCTGTAGATCGCCACCGAAAAAATTGTCTCTTCGCGGTGTGCCACCCCAGGCCTCTATACCTTCCGGGCTAATGGATGGGTCACCGTTCGCAAAGCGTTCCGGGAAAATCTGATAAAAAACTGCATCCTTCACCCATGCAGGTGGTTTGAGAATATCAATCGGATTCAAAAACGGATATTGGAACAGGCTGTCTGGGCTTTGAGGTTCCTTGGTGGTAAAGTCATCCTCATTCATCCAAATGCGTTCCTCGCCGTCTTCCAGCAAAAATCCATATTTCAGCCGACGGTGAGTGGGCCTTACGGTACACTCGTAGTAATCAAATCTGCCGTCGGTGGCGAATTTGGACATTGGAATGAGCTGTCGGGTGCGATCCCAGTCGTATTTGTCTCCGGTTAGAGCGTGTACAGCGGTCAGGTCATTTTTCTTCACACGAAGCCGTAAAAATATAGTTGCATCATCATAACCAAAAGCCCAATTACGCTTCGGATGATGGTGTATCGCTTCCAGCAGCATCGGCTAGGCCTCCTTTTTCACGAGCATTAGAATTTGAAATTGTGAAGCGTATGTCGTATAAGGTAGTTATTAACCTTTTTACGCGGGTTATGTACCATAAATGCTATAATGCCCATTACATAAAAGAAAAACGATAAGTAGGTGTGCGTGAATGAAAACAAATGTGTTATACATCGAGGACGATCAGGATATCGGCGCTTGGATGCATCGGTATTTGGAAGAGCGGAATTACGCTGTGGTGTGGCTGTGCAGCGGGGATGGGGCTGTGGAAGCAGCCCGTACATGCCAGCTTGTGATTCTGGATGTGATGCTGCCCGGTCTGGATGGATTTACGATTGGAAAAAGGCTCAAGAAGGAACGCCCGGAACTTCCGATTCTTATGCTGTCCGCCCGAACCTCCATTGACGATAAGCTGCAAGGGCTGGATTTTGCCGACGATTATGTGACGAAGCCCTTTCACCCGGACGAGCTGATTGCACGTATGGAGGTTTTGCTGCGTCGATCAGGCGCGGTGCCCGAGGAATCCTTACAGTTGGGACATCTGGCGGTGTACCCTCCCGATAACCGTATTGTGAACCGTGATACCGGGGAAGAAATTGCGCTGACAGGCAAGCAATATCATATTTTTACTTATTTGCTGCGGCATTTGGGCCAGATTATGACGAAGGAGCAAATGTATGAAGCCGTGTGGGGCGATCCGTATATCGACGGGGACAAAACCTTAATGGTCCACATTCGACATTTGCGCGAAAAGCTGGAGGTAGATCCTGCCACTCCCCGCATCATTGAGACGATCCGTGGTGTAGGCTATCGGGTGAAAGCGTAATGAGCAGGACGCGCAAGGGTTGGGCGAGGTTGCGTCGCAGCTCCAGGCCATGTCAGGGAGGTCGTTTTCGTAGTTCACTGTTGTTCCGCTATCTGGTCATTATTGTGGTTGCTATGATGCTATTGCCGATTATGTTACCTGCTACGTTAATTGTAAGTAGTGTCTTGTCTGATTGGGTTACGGATATGAAGCCTGCAAATTCACATTATCTCTCCAGTTCACGGACCAAAGATAGCTGGCATCGTGAAGCTGTAGCCTTAAAAGGAGCCACCCCGGAGCAAATCTCAACCCATTTAAAAAAAATACAGGGAGATACGTTTCCCGATTCACAGATATTTTGGGTGGATGCAGCGGGGAAAACAAGACTCGAGTCGCCGACACAACCAGACCTTCCAGAGCATTGGGACGCGATGCAAGCTATTACATTCATGAAACAAGCAAGCTATCAGGGACCGTTTACTGTAGTCGCATTTATTGGTGGTGGCCAGAAGAACGCCGATCAGGGCTATATGGTATTGAAAGTTCCTCGTTCGTTTTTTGATCAGTCGCGTATGGGCAATAGCATGACACTGTACTATCTCTTTTTTATTTTACTAATACTCGCAGCATTTATATTCGTATCTCTCCTGTTTTTTGGAGGCATTCGGCGCAGACTGGTGCAGCTTCAGGCAGCCATGTCGCAGAGGGGAGAGGATGGATTGCCCATTCTCGTCAGCACCGGACGACCGGATGAAATCGGCAAGCTGGAGGAAGCGTTCAATCAGATGGTCGAGCAGCTGGCCGAGAGCCGGGGACGTGAGCGCCAAGAGGAAGAACTGCGAAAAAGGCTGGTCGCCGATCTGTCACACGATATTCGGACGCCGCTTACGGTCGTGCGCAGCCATCTGTACACACTGGACGAGGAAAACCTGAGTAACAGGGGAAGGCAGTCTATTACACTGATGGAAAACAAGTTAAAAGACCTCGGAAGTCTGATCGACAACCTGCTCGCCTATAATCTTCTTTCCAGCGGCAAATATACATTGAATAACGAACCGCGTGATATCCTGCGGCTGGTACGGGAGTGCGCGGCCAGCTGGTATCCCGTTTGGGAGAAGGAAGGTTTGGAGGTGGATATCGACTTGCCTGAGCATAGTATCGTGTGGAAGGTCGATGAGCAGGGCTTCCGCCGTTTGCTGGACAATCTCTTTCAAAATGTAGTTCGCCATGCTGCCTCAGGCCGATATATTGGTATCCATGTAGAGGAACATAACGGGAAAGAGGCATTAGTCATTGCGGATAAAGGACCGGGAATGGAGCAGCAATCCAGTGAAAAAGGAGCCGGGATTGGCTTGGCGATTACAGAATTGCTGGCCCGTGAAATGAATCTGGAGAGGGATATTGTTAGTTCATCCGCCGGGATACAAATCCGTTTTTTAAACAAAACTTAAACTAAGAGTTCCCTTGGCCTTAAACTTGGCACGTTACGATAGGTGTCGAGGTGAGGAACTTGAACGAATACATTATTGAAACGAACGGTCTCAGCAAAATATACAAAGGCCGCCCTGCGGTCAACCAGCTGGTTCTGAAAATAGGGCGGGGAGATATTTATGGCTTTCTCGGTCCGAATGGAGCGGGGAAAACGACAACCATCCGCATGCTGCTCGGACTCATTCGCCCGACAAGAGGAACGATCCACATATTCGGTAAGGATATCCGCAGACATAAGCTGGATATTTTGCGTAAAGTCGGTTCGCTGGTGGAATACCCTTCGTATTACGGTCATTTGAACGCAGTGGAAAATCTGGAGGCCATTCGTCGCATTTTAAATGTGCCCAAAGAGAACATTGCGGAAGTGCTGGAAGTTGTTCGACTGACCAAGCATGCCAAACGCCCGGTCAAGGGCTACTCGCTGGGGATGAAGCAACGGCTTGGTATCGCCGCCGCGCTGCTGGGCAATCCGGAATTGCTTATTTTGGACGAGCCTACAAATGGTTTGGACCCGGAGGGCATTCAGGAAATGCGCGCATTGATTCAGGCGATGCCCAAGGAACGAGGAATCACCGTGCTGGTATCCAGCCATCTGCTGAGCGAAGTGGAGCATATGGCAAATACGGTGGGAATTATCCGCGAAGGAGAGCTGGTTTTCCAGAATACGATTCACAATCTCCGGCAGGAATCCGCAGGAGGTATTCGCATCGTCACGTCCGACCCGCAAACAGCCCAGCTCATTGCACGTGAGCAGGGTTATCATTCGGTGAGGGACGGGGCTGCTCTGGATTTTGAAAACATGAATGATGCGGCTGTGGCGCTGCTGGTCAGAAGGCTGGTCGAAAATACGCATGCTATATACCGTGTAGAGGAACGCCGCAAATCCCTGGAGGATATGTTCATGCAGGTCGTCGGCAAAGGAGGGACTTCCCTATGATGCTGCGGGCGCTGACTGCGGATCTGCTCAAAGCGCGCAGAAAGGGTATCTGGTTTCTGGTGTTCCTTGGACCACTAGGGCTGGTGGCGATGCAGGCGCTGAATTTCGGGCTTCGTTATGATTATCTGATTCCGCGCAGCAAGGGTCATCTGTGGGAAGCCTTGATGGATAACATCGCTATGTTTGTTCCCCTTGCGCTGGTGTTAGGGGCCACGATGGTCGCTTCCATGCTGGCGAATGTGGAGCATTCGTCCAACTCCTGGAAGCAGCTATTGGCCTTGCCTATCTCCAGGTTCAGTGTCTATATGGCCAAGCTGGCGCTGGCTATCGGGATGCTGTGTGTATCCTGCCTGCTCCTTACCGTTGGAACGTGGGGACTGGGCATGATACTTGGCTTCGGGGGAGAGCCTGCCCCAATAGGAGAATTGCTGCGGATTGGGTTTTGGCCCTTGGGAGGAACACTGCCCATGCTCGTACTGCTATTGTGGCTAACGGTCACGTTTCATAATCAGGCGCTGCCTGTAACACTGGGCATTACGCTAGGCATCGGCAGCTTGTTTGCTTCCCAGTTATCTGAATGGTTTCCGCTGGCTTGGCCGCAATTCGCATGGGTTGCGCCTCAAGCGTGGATGTTTGCGTCCATCGGCTGCGGAACGGGTGCGCTTCTCAGTCTGCTGACGGCGGCTCATTTTAGCAGAAAGGATGTGGCGTAATGTTAGGAGGATATGTACGGCTGCTTTCTGTCGAACGGATGAAAATAGTCAAGTCGCCCGTCTGGTTGCTCGCGCTCGTCAGCCCGGCGATTGCCGTCCTGATTGGCTTGCTGGCGAACCCCGGAGGAAATTGGCTGGCACTACTCTCTAGCATGCTCACAGTACATGCGCTGCTGTTCATGCCGATGCTGACCGCCGTATTTGCATCTATGGTCTGCCGATTCGAGCATGGGGGCGGCGGCTGGAAGCAACTGCTGTCGTTGCCATTATCCCGCACCAGTCTCTACGTGGCCAAGCTGACGATGATTATGGCTTTGGTGGGACTGACACAACTATTGTTCGGGGGAGCGCTGCTGGGTGTTGGAGCTGTGCGAGACATGAATGGGCCGATCCCTTGGTCAGTCATCGCCCAAAGTCTGCTCGCAGGCTGGGTAGCTTGTCTGCCGCTGGCTGCGTTACAGCTAATGGTGTCTTTCCTGTGGTCCAGCTTTGCCGCGCCGCTCGCCTTGAACTTTGTTTTCACAGTGCCCAATATTCTGGTCGCCAACTCACAGACCTACGGCCCGTACTATCCGTGGGTACAGCCTGTGCTGGCGATGATGCCTACCAGAAGAGACAGCTTCGGGGCTTTCATCGTACCAGCGGATACGCTGATTACGGTTGTCCTGGGTAGCTTTGTCGTGTTTGCAATTGCGGGCCTGACGGTATTCCGTCGTAAAGAAATATAGGACGGAATATGAGGATTCAGCTCTATCTGTTTTTTCAAGGGCTCTATTAAAGGGGCTGTCCCAAAAGTCATAAAATTGGCTGGGGACGGCCCTTTTCTCCAAATTGTAAAACAAAAAGAAACCGTTCCTTGGTAAAATGGAGGTACCACCCAACCATTCGAAAGGAGACGGTTTCTTTGTACATTCAATATACCATGGATCAACTTTTCTTACCAATGGATTTAGAGGCAGATATCCCCGAAAACCACATCGTCCGTGTGGTAAACGACGCAGTCAACCGCCTGAGTGATTCCATTTTCAACGCTGCGTATCCTGGCGGTGGCCGTCATAGTTATCATCCTAAAATGCTCACCAAAATCATCATTTACGCCTACACCCAGCGCATCTACTCTTCCCGTCAAATCGCCAAGGCCGTCCGCGAAAATATCATGTTCATGTGGCTCGCTGCGCGGCAACAACCGGATTTCCGTACCATCAACCGCTTCCGTTCGGAGCGGATGAAAGAGGTGCTGGAAACCGTGTTTACCCATGTACTGGAGCTGCTTGTTCAGGAGCAATACGTGTCCTTGGAACACTACTTTCTGGACGGAACCAAGCTTGAAGCGAATGCAAACAGGTACACCTTCGTCTGGAAAAAGGCCGTTGTCAAGCATCAGGCCAAGCTGCAAGAAAAAGTACATACCCTGTTCCAAACCATCGAAGCGGCCGAAAGCGAAGAAGATGCGCTCCACGCGGGTACAGACCTTCCTGAGCTTGGCGAAGCTTCCTCGCTCACGGCAGAAAAGCTGGAAAACGCGGTTCAACAACTGGAGGAAGCTTTGCAAGAAAAACCGAAAAACAAAACCTTAAAGAAAGCCGTGGGCCAGTTACGCAAGGACTTGCTGCCGCGGCTCCAAAAGTATGAGCATCAGATCGAAACCGCGGGCGAGCGCAATAGCTACAGCAAAACCGATCCGGACGCGACGTTCATGCGAATGAAGGAAGATCACATGCGAAATGGTCAACTGAAGCCGGGATACAATGTGCAGATGGGCACGGAAAACCAGTTTGTGCTCGGTTACAGCGTGCATCAGCGGCCTACCGATACGAAATGCTTGAAGCCCCATTTGGAACATCTGGAAGAATCACTCGGGAGACGACCAGAGATGGTCATTGCCGATGCAGGGTATGGAAGCGAAGAAAATTACAGCTATTTCGAAGAGCACAACATCCAAGCGATCGTCAAATACGGGACATACCACAAAGAGAAAACCAGGGCCTGGAAGCAAGCGATAGGCAAAGTGGACAACTGGAGCTACAACGAAACGGAAGATACATGGACCTGTGCGGCTGGAAAAATGTTACGTTTTCGATACGAAGGCCAGACGGTCACGGAGAGCGGCTACACGATTCGGACACGCCATTATCGAAGTGAAGATTGTAGCGATTGTCCCCTAAAAGCGAAATGCACCACAGCCAAGGGCAACCGGGAGATTGCCGTCAGTCTGACCTATATGCGGCAAAAAAACGACATGCGGGAACGACTGCGCAGCGAGGAAGGATACACTCTTTCCGTTCGGCGCATGACTGAGCCCGAGAGCGTGTTTGGACAAATAAAAAACAATCGGGGTTTCCGAAGGTTCCTGCTTCGCGGCTTGCAAAAAGTAAGCCTGGAGGTCGGGTGGCTTTGCCTTGCCCACAATCTGCTCAAAAAAGCCGCAATGACGGAAAAACGCAAAAGGGACGAAGCAGGATAAACCTCTGCTTCGTCCCTTTTGAACATATCGGTGTGTTTGTTCTTCTTCGATATGCTTTTTAAGGGCTTTTGGGACAGCCCCTTTAAAGTTATCATTCTTCCGGGTCACATTTCAATCCGGCGTATGACACAATTTAAACTAAGCCCGACATGGCACGGATATTATCGCTGATGAAGCGGCAGGAGGCGTCGAACTTGGCTTGTTCTTCCAGGCTTAGCTCCAGCTCGATGACCTCCTGAATTCCTTTGCTGCCGATGATCGCCGGAACGCCCGTGCAGACATTCGTGTGCCCGTACTCGCCGTCCAATACGGCGGAAACCGCTATGATTTTACCATCATCATTTAAAATGGAACGGGTAATGTACGCCAGCGCATTGGCAATGCCGAAATAAGTAGCGCCTTTGCGGGTGAAAATCTCCCAGCCTGCATCCTTTGTTTTACGGGCGATGTCGTCCAGATCGACGTGGCTGAAACGCTCCTTATGCTGACGCAGAATATGCAGGATCGGTTTGCCGCCAATGGTCACGTGTGACCATGCGACGAATTGCGAATCGCCGTGTTCGCCAAGAGCATACCCCTGTACGCTGCGTGGATCTATGGAAAATACCTCGGAAAGCAGCGTCTTAAGCCGGGACGAGTCAATGGAGGTGCCTGTGCCGATTACCTTGTTGCGTGGTAGACCGGATATGCTTTGTACGAGATAGGTCACAATGTCGACAGGATTAGCCGCAATGACGAAAATGCCGTCGAAGCCGCTCTCCATAATCGCCGTAACAATTTCGCGCGTAATGATCACCGCATCATCCAGTACAGACAGACGATCTTGACCTGGTTTGGGGTTAGCCCCGGCCGTGATAATGACAACATCCATATCCGTGCAGTCTGCATACGTTCCTGCGTATACCTTGGTACGTGTAGACGTAAAATCCATACAATGGGACAGATCCAGCGCATGGGCCAAAGCTCGATCATATGTGCGGTCAATCATCATAATTTCGTCACAAATGGACTGATTGACCATTGAGTAGGCACAGCTCGAACCGACCATCCCTGCGCCGACAATAGCTACTTTCCTTGCCTTCCCCTTCATTTATGTTTCCTCCTCGTTCCAGCGAACGTTAATATGCTACAAATTATGTCTGAAACCCATTTTACGTTACATAACATAACATATTGCTGATCTTTTGGAAATATCCATCGTTTTGCCTTCATTCCGAAAAATATAAAAATAACGATCACCAGAGGCACATGTATAGGCTGTAATATAGAAGATACGTGGAATAAGCAGTATTTTTGCAGGTATGTATTGCAGGGAGTGAGTAGCTTCTTTTTGAGGCGGTATCCGCATTGATTGTGCTTTACGCCGCGCTGATGGTAGAAATAATGCCATAGGATTATGGGGAGTATGACATTTATATGACGTTTCTAAAAAGGACACCCTTATTGAATGGGAAATAGGCGAGGTAACACTACTTTGTCAGATTTTAAATGCTGCTTGATCATAGGCTTAATTCCAGAAATCAGGGGGGCGGTGGCAATATGAAGTCGCTTCTTGCATTTTTATAAAATATTCGCTTATGACAAAGGTTCCTAGCAGTCCGCAATATTAGAACATTTTTGCCAAAGGGTTTCCATTTGATTCCGCGAATTGTACATATACAAGCTTATTTCTTTCCATACCATCCAGGGAGGTAATGATCAATGGAAGAAAGCAGATCGACGACGGAAGCAGCAAAGCAGTTGGGAATCGGGGCCAGCACCCTTCGTAAATATGCAGCAGCGCTGGAGGAGCAGGGTTATGTGTTCCCGCGTTCCGCCAACCAATCGAGAATGTTCAGTCCAGAGGATGTAGAGTGCTTAAAGGTGATGCGAGGGGCGTTGCGTGAGGAGCATTTGACGATGGAGCAGGCGGTTCAGGCGGTACTTGAGAGGGTAACTGCACCCTTCCAAATCGAGGATGCAGGCGTTTGCTTGCTGCCATCCGTATCGGATGGTGAGTCGCTGGCTGCAACCTGGGAGGAAATATTGGCTGCAGCAGAGGGCAGAGATGAGTCTGTAATACAGGCGCAAGCTGCCGCTACTCTTGAATCGGCAGGATTAGAGGATGAAGTTAGCGTACAGGAACAGTCGGAAGGCCCGATGCAGCTGCAACCGCAGGAACAACAGACGCATACCTTGGCGTTAACGATTGAGCGCAGGCTGGAGCAAACAAGGGAGAGGGAAAAAGAAGAACTGGAACAAACACCAATGCAGATAGAAACGCAGGAGCCCATAGAATCCCAAGCACTGACGGAGATGCAGATTATGGTGCAGAGCGCTCTACTAGAGATGCGGAGTCGTTTGGAAGAGCTGGAAGTAGAGCATAGCCGTTTGGTGGAGAAGAACGCCAGCCTTTCCAATCAGTTGGAGGACCAAAAGCGCTGGATGAAAGAACGGGTGGAGGAGGAACGGGATCGGCAGCTAATCACCAATTTGCGCACCTATCAGGGCAGACAACGCAAGTCACGCGGTTCGCTGCTGTCCTGGCTCGGTTTGGCACCACGCAGACGTAGAGAGGCATAGGCATGATAATGATAAGACCATCGGCCAATAAGACCATCAGACCTGCCTGGTTCTGGTGGTCTTTATTGTGGATGGTATAATAGCGGAACAGACCGGAGTGAATGGATATAGGGCAAATTCTCAGTCCGTTTCACTGGTTAATTCAGCTATCATTGCAGGGGGAGCTGGCGGCATTCAAGAAGACAAGAGCAAGTCGCATATGGAACGTTGCCGCGGCATGTATAGGAAAGGAATATAAGAATGATTGCTTGGTTACGGAATGCTTATGAATCTTGGATGGATTACCCGAAACAGCCCGGCGATCTGTTGAGTGGGCGATATCATATTCTTTCGTTGCTGGGTATGGGCAGCTATGGTCTGACCTACCTCTGTCTGGACAAGCACAGCGGACAGGAGGTGGCGGTCAAACTGCCCAGACCTAGCAAGCGGGCGAAGGGTGTTCAACTGTTGCAGCGTGAGGCCAACATTATGCGGCAAATGGAACATCCCCATATCCCGAAGCTGCTCGAAAGTGTAGAGCAGCGGAATGGAATGTACTTGGTCATGGAATATATCTCCGGCAAGACGCTGGAGGAGCTTATATTTGAACAGGAACGTTCTTTTACGGAACAGGAATGTATCGTCTACATTTTGGAGTTAATGGAGCGGGTTCTGCATGTGCATGAACGGGGCTATATCCATCGGGATATCCGCATTCCCAATGTGATCCACCGCGAAGGGAAACCGTACCTGATCGACTTTGGCCTTGCACTGGCGATGGGCGAGCAGCAGGAGGATGTATTTACCGAATCCATGCTGGAAAAGCGCGCACCTGAGCGACAAGATGTCGCCGTCTACAGCGATTTGTACGATGTCGGGCATTTGATGCTTTTTATGCTGTACAGCAGTTACGAGCCTCAGCCGGACCAACCGCCGGCAAGCTGGCAGGAAGAATTGAAGCTGAGTCCACCTGTGCGCCATCTGCTGGAGCGGCTTTTTCAGATTGGCCCAAGGTATGAGAATAGCCGACAGTTTATGCAAGAGATGGAGGAAGCATTGTTGCTGCTAGGTTAACCCATAACGTTAGTCCCTAAAAATAAACAGGCATTCGCCGCAAAAATGGGGGAATGCCCCCTTACGCATTTGACCAGGTCTACATACAATGATCCTGTAAATGAGCGAAGGGAGTGTTGTAAATGAGTCATATGTGTGGAATGGGCGGTATGGGGTGCGGCGGAGCCTGGACCTCTGTAGGAGCGATTCTAGTTCTGTTTATTTTGTTGGTAATCATCTCCAAAACCCTGTTTCTGTAATTCTGTTAATAGCCGATTTCCTGTAAAATCACAGATGTTGCCCTGCATAACGAAGGGCGCACAACAATAAAGCGAAGGCCCTTGAGATGAGAAGGGTCTTCGCTTTATAGGGTTTGAAGGAGCCTGTGGCCTGCTTCTTGTGTTACGCTCTATTCCGTCACTGATTCTTGTTGTTTGGCTAAGAACTGGAGTAATGACGGCGTTTGTCCTTGTAATATTGGTGCCCGTTATGGCTGTTCTTGTATCCTAAATCGGATGAAGAGCGGCGTTTACGTTCGTAATAACGGTCCGAGCTGCTGTATTTCCGCTTATGAGAATGAGAGGTGGAATGTAGCAGGCGGTGCAGTAATTTTTTGAGCATCGTCTAATCCTCCTTCTGATCCTGTCCGACTGATTTTTTAGATCATTTTTTGACATAGACAGGTTCCTATGAAACGGTAATACGCAGCGGTGTTGGAACGGGTTCCACTAATTTAAAGGTTTTAAGGATTTGGCCTGAAACTCGGCAATATCCTTGAATTCCTCTTCAAATTTACGCGAAATGCGGATATAGATTGGCAGTAAATCACGGTAAATATCCACATGCTCCGCCACGGGCTTATGCTGGTGAGTGGTGCCGATCATATCGGATACAGCGTCCAGCGAATCAATCCGTCCCAGTGCGTACAAGCCCAAAATAGCTGCGCCAAGACAGGAGCTTTCCAGACTTTCCGGGATAATGACCTCCTGATCGAAAATATCCGCCATAAGCTGTCGCCACAGCTCCGAGCGTGCGAATCCGCCAGTGGCGTGAATGACCGAAGGTCTGTCGATGACCTCTTCCATGGCGAGCATAACCGTGTACAGGTTGAACAGCACACCCTCCAGAGCGGCGCGGATCATATGCTCTTTTTTGTGACGCAGGGACAAGCCAAAGAAGGAGCCGCGGGCATTCGGGTCCCACAGGGGCGCACGTTCTCCGGACAGATACGGGAGAAAGAGCAGGCCGTCCGAGCCGGGACGTACCTGTTCCGCGATTTGGGTCAGCACATGGTACGGATCAAGCCCCAACCGTTTGGCGGTTTCCACCTCGGAGGCTGCAAATTCATCGCGAATCCAGCGGAAAACAATGCCGCCATTGTTCACCGGGCCGCCGATCACCCACAGCTTTTCGGTCAAGGCGTAGCAGAAAAAGCGTCCCTTGGCATCGGTCAACGGCTTATCGACCACGGTGCGGATGGCTCCGCTGGTGCCGATCGTGACAGCGACAACCCCCGGTTTGATGGCATTCACACCAAGGTTGGACAAGACACCGTCACTGGCTCCGATGACAAAAGGAGTCGTCTCCAGCAAGCCCATATCATGCGCATAGGTCGCATCCAGTCCCTTCAGGACGTGAGTTGTCGGCACCAGCTCAGACAATTGCTCCTTCGTGACACCTGCAATACGCAGCGCTTCCTCGTCCCAATCCAGTTGCTGCAAATTCATGAGACCGGTAGCGGATGCAATCGAGTGATCCACGACATATTGCTGGAACAATCGGGCGAATATATATTCCTTAATGGAAATATATTTGTACGTCTGGGTCGCAATATCCGGCAAATCCCGTGTAATCCACATCAGCTTCGTCAGCGGTGACATGGGATGAATAGGTGTCCCGGTGCGCAAGTAAATGTCATGTCCGTTGTATTCATGCTTGAGCGCTTCAGCCCACTTGGCGCTGCGGTTATCTGCCCACGTGATGGAGGCGGTCAGCGGCTTGCCGTTCTTGTCCACCGCCAGAACGCTGTGCATGGCCGAACTGAAGGAGACGAACAGCACATGCTCGGCTGACACTCCGCTTTGTTTCATGACCTCCTGCACCGTCGTCACGACAGCTTTGAAAATATCCTCCGGGTCCTGTTCCGCCGCATCCGGCTCAGGTGTATGCAGCGGATAGCCTACATGATGCTGAGCAGCAATATTGCCGTTTTCTTCGAAAAGCACCGCCTTGGTACTGGTCGTGCCGATATCAACGCCGATCATATATCGGGTGTCAGTCATATTCAATCTCCCCTTCACTTACCGTTATTAGCTCATTATCGTTAAATTAACACACTCAGCAGCATAATCAAACCGAAGGCGACCAGAGAGAGGATGGTTTCCATAACGGTCCATGATTTTAGAGTCTGCGGAACCGTCATATTGAAAAATTCTTTGATCATCCAAAAACCGGCGTCATTCACATGCGAAAGGATCAGCGACCCTGCCCCTGTAGCAAGGACGACCAGTTCGACATTCGCGCCGGGCGTAAGTGCCAGCACAGGTGCGACAATACCGGAGCCTGTCGTCATCGCGACTGTCGCTGATCCGGTGGCTACACGAATGAGCGCAGCGACCAGAAAAGCAAACACAATCACATTCATATGGGCTCCTGTAGCGACAGCAGCTATGGCCTGACCTACGCCGCTGTCGATCAATACCGTTTTAAATGCACCGCCGCTCCCGATAATTAAGATAATAGAGGCTGTTGGTGCCAGAGATTCACTGGTAAAACGGGACAAGTCCTCTTTCTTTAAACCACGTGCATAACCAAGTGAGAAAAAAGAGAACACAGCCGCAATCAGCAATGCCATAACCTCATCACCAATGAATTTAAAAAATACCGTAAGTGGATGCGTATTGGACGGGTCCACAATTTCAGCGACTGATCCACTAAGCATGAGAATAACAGGCAGCAAAATAGTGAACAAAGTAATCCAAAAAGGAGGCAACGACCGTCCTGTTGTATTGGTGAACTGCTCGTCCAGCTTCTCGGATGGTCTGACCATAATTTTTTTGCCAATCCTGGCACCGAAGACCGGGCCTGCAATAATAGCGGACGGAATGCCGACGATGAGCGCATACCCTATCGTGCGTCCGATATTGGCGTTATAGGCTTCAATCGCGATCATCGGAGCCGGATGGGGTGGTAAAAGGCCGTGTACCGTCGATAGTCCTGCCAGCATTGGAATACCGATTTTCAGCAGAGACATATTCATTTTACGGGCAACCGTGAACAGAATGGGAATTAATAAAATAATGCCAACTTCGAAAAATACCGGAATACCCACGATAAAGCCTACGATCATCATCGCCCAATGGACGCGTTTTTCACCAAAACGATCCATCAGTGTGGTCGCGATGCGTTCGGCACCGCCGGATTCTGCCATCATTTTACCGAGCATTGTGCCTAAACCGATCACGATGGCGATGGAGCCAAGTGTGCTGCCGAGGCCCTTGGTGATGGAGGCAGTAACTTCATGTCCCGGCATCCCGTTAACCAGTCCGAGAAATACCGACGAAAGCAGCAGTGAGACGAAGGGATTCCATTTGAATTTGGCAATCAGCAAAATCAAAAGAATGACGGTAACAAGCGCCCATATAAGTAGCGAAGCGTTATGGCTCAAGCCGAATAATGTGTTCATGAAGTAATGCCTCCTTATTCATATAGTGTAGGAAGATGTAAGTATACTTGTCGACAACTTGAGCCTAAAAGAGAACCGCGCCAGTTGGAGAACGCATAAAGGCGCGGTACATCGGCTCTTTGTCACGCATGTTGCGGCTTAGATAATGTCTTTCTATACGGAGACAGGACGCTATCGTTAACCGCGTTGCGGGTGTCGCGGTAATGATCCTCAATAAATTCGGACAACTCCTGTGCATTCCCTTGGTTTAAGGCGTTTGCGAAGGTGCGATGTTTGTGAATCGTGACTTGAGATTCTTCAATCTTGGACGTAAAGCGTTGTTCTGTGGCAGCCAGCATGACCGTCAGGATCAACTGCCTCATTCCGTTCCAGGTGTGGAGAATACGAGTATGGCCTGCTTCCAGCACCAGAGCCTCATGAAAATTGAAATCCTGAAGAGAAAATTCAACGACGTCTCTGTGCTTGAGAGCGACTTCCATTTTATCAATCATCCGGTTTAAAGCGGTCACCAACCCGGCATTGTCTCTATGTACAAATCTTTGTACAACAAAATGCTCAATCAGCATTCGCACATCGAAAAGCTCCTCCATATCAGCGGGCGTCATGCCTATGACAATCGCCCCCATGCGTTCCAAACGAAGCAATCCTTCACCAGAGAGCACTTTCAACGCTTCACGAACAGGAGAACGGCTGGTGCCAAAATCGGCAGCAATCTGATTTTCAGATAATACCGTGCCGGGTGTCTGCATGCCACGGATAATCTGAAGTCGAAGCTCACAAGCAATCCTTTCACCAAGCGATGCACCCTTTAGCCAGACTGACGGATATTTCATGTGCATACTCCTATCCTGGAAATTTCGGTTGCCTCTTTCGGGCATACTTGTATACAAGTTATGAAGTATTATATACCCCTTAAAAGATACTTGTAAACGGTGTCATTTGACATCGGTTCCATTTCAATGCTTTTAGCGTTACAATAGAAGCAGAAAAGAAGCAGAAAAAAGCAGCAGTGAAAGTGGAACGAACACGGATAAGAAGGAGACCGTTTAATGATTATTATTAAAACTAAAGAACAAATTGAAAATATGAAGAAAGCTGGCGAAATTTTGGCTGCTTGCCACCGGGAAATTGCCAAAATGATCAAGCCGGGAATTACAACGCTGGAAATTGACGCCTTCGCGGAAACGTTTATGAAAAAGCATGGCGCAACGCCGGAACAAAAGGGCTACAACGGCTACCAGTTTGCGACTTGTGGATCGCCTAACGATGTCATTTGCCACGGTTTCCCGAACAAGACACCGTTGAAGGACGGGGACATCGTGACGATTGACATGGTCGTAAACCTGAACGGCTGGCTGGCAGATTCCGCCTGGTCATATGCAGTGGGTAATGTTTCCGAGCAGGCGCAAAAGCTGCTGGACGTTACGAAGGAATCCCTGTACAGAGGGATTGAGCAGGCTGTAATCGGTAACCGGATCGGTGATATTTCCCATGCAATCCAAACCTATGCGGAAGCGGAAGGCTTCTCGGTTGTACGCGAATTTATCGGTCACGGTATCGGAGAAGATATGCATGAGCAACCGCAGGTGCCGCATTATGGACCACCGCATCGCGGACCGCGCCTGAAAGAAGGCATGGTCATTACGATTGAGCCGATGCTGAACACGGGTACCTACCGCAGTAAAGTGGATGCAGACGGATGGACGGCGCGTACAATGGACGGCGGTTTGTCGGCGCAATACGAGCATACGCTGGCGATTACAGCGGACGGCCCGATTATTTTGACCCAGCAATAAAAAGCAGACATTTAATCAGGTAGCGTATAGATTAACGGGTTGAATGAATTTTCCGTCGTGCGATGCAAATATAAACCAAAAAGACACGACCCCCCGTGGGGAGAACGTGTCTTTTTGGTTTATGCAACAATATGCCATGATACATGTAAGCATCGGTTTGTCAGATGCGGACTTCCTTCTCGTCCGGAACAAATTGACGATATTGAAAATACATACGAAGTCGCCAGTGCAGCAACGTCCCGAAGGCGAGGATGAAAAATAGCCCCGCCGTCTGTGGTATGGTTATGTAGCGCTGGATAAACTCATGCAGCAGCAGGCGAACGATCAGCAGACTGATCAGGATAAAAAAGAAGGTGCGTGAGCGTTGTACAAAAACTTGTCCTTCTTGCATCTCAAACTTGGTGCTGCGGATCAGCGGATACGAGAAAATAAACCAGCCAACCAGAAAAGCGCCCATCGCCCAAAGCAAGGGAACCCGTACCTCTGGCACGATAAACATCATAAAGCCGGTGCTCATGCCGAGCGGAGGGATGATAATCTTTTTGGCGTTAACCGGGCGGTGACCTGTCTTCATACGGATGAAAATAGCCGAAATAGCGATCAAGATCATGCCAAAGGTTGCGCCATATTGCAGAATTGGGGTGCTGATATGAAACATGGACTGGGCCCCCTCTATAAGAAATGTAAGCGTTATTGGACAGACTGCAAATCTTTTTTATTATACCACATATGTAATGGATATATTTAGTTACAGTCTTTCCTCCGGCAAGCGGATTATACGCTCGATTGTGGTGACTGGCCCAACGATCTCGGGTCTCTAACATACTTATGCAAGATGCTCTGCTTGTACCTCTCCTTGCGCCGATTTTTTCTCCTGACGCATGATATACCCCATGGCTGCAATAATAAGGATAAAAGCGATGAGTGCGAGAAAAGGAATGGTAATAAAATCAAACCAGTTCAGGTAATCCTGCTCACAGGATACTCTTCCACAGGACGTTGAAGCCTGCGTAGCCGCTTTGGCGGCTGCATGGATGCGCTGAATCACAAAATGGTAGGCCGAAATACCCCCACCAATGATCGCCAGCGGCATGACATAACGCCGTATTCCTGTATCTCCCCGAAAATAAGCGATTCCGAGCAGCAGAGTCAGGGGATACATCAGAATGCGCTGCAACCAGCATAGCTTGCAAGGCTCATACCCCAAAATCTCGCTGAGATAGAGGCTCCCTAATGTAGCCACACAAGCCACAACCCAGGCGGCAAACAAAGCAATATCCGTTTTTTTAAACGATCCAATCATAGTAACGCTCCTTTTTTGATATAAATGAGAACAAAACGAACTCACCGTGTCTTGTCCGATCCGGGCGGGCATCTGCCGATATGGATGTCTTATCCGTATTGTACTGTATTTTGAGTGCAGGGTCATACTTAACATATTGACATCATTCACTATCGTTTTTATAATTACAATAGTTTGGGAAGTTAATAAGGATTCAAGATTCAGATATATACTTATGAGAAATGTAGGAGTGTGTCCAGAATGTCAAGTATCCAAAAAAACGAAACTCTGTCTGTCATTAGTGAAAGACATGCGGTAAAAAGTTATGTTAAGGATTTTAAATTGCCAGAGAAAGATCTGGAAGCTATTTTGACAGCTGCGATAGAAGCTCCTTCCGCCTGGAACCTTCAACACTGGAAATTCCTCGTGATTGAAACCGAAGCTGACAAACAAAAGTTGCTGCCTATCGCCTACAACCAAGGTCAAGTAGCGGAGAGCTCCGTAACGATTGTCGTATTGGGTGATTTGGAAGCGAACCGTAACGCTGTGATTTATGATCAAGCGGTAGAAGCAGGCTCATTGCCAGCAGAAATCCGTGACGCCTTGGTAGGCCAAATCAACGGTGCTTACCAAAACGCTCAAGTAGCTCGCGATGCAGCGATCCTGAACTCTGCTTTTGCGGCACAAAACATTATGCTGGCTGCTAAATCTCTCGGCTATGACACTTGCGCTATGGGCGGTTTCATTCCTGCGCAATTGATCGAGCAATTCAACGTTCCTGCACGTTACCTGCCAGTAATGCTGATTACGGTAGGTAAAGCACAAGTGCCGGCACGTCCATCAGGACGTTTCCCATTGTCTGAAGTTGTTGTAAAAGGTAGCTTCTAAGAATAATTTTTAACATAAAAAGGGTGTTCCTGCAACCGGCGTGGTTGGGGGAACACCCTTTTGTTATGCCTAGGTAAGGTTGCAAGAATGCTTTTGCTCTAATCCGAACGCTTGGAAACGAGATATACCAGCTCCAGCGTCAGAATAGGCAAAAAGACAGAAGCCGGATAGGCCAGATAGCGCGGCTCCCATTGCGGCTTGAACTTATCCTTGAAGCGGCGTAGCCCTTGAAAGCCGTAAAAATGCCCTCCGTATTGGAAAACGAGCCGGGCCAGCTTTTCTTCGCGCAACGCTTTTTCGCTTTGTCCTACCTGGGACAGCGGTGCCATACCGAGATTGAATGTCGCATACCCGCTGTCTTTGGCCCACTCGATCACTCGTGTGAACAAGTAGTCCATCGTGCCATTTGGCGTATCAGGCAGATGACGCATCAGGTCTATGGAGACCGTCTGTCCACAGTCATAGGCAGGGGCCATTGTCGCGAAGGCGATGATCTTTCCTTCAGGGTCCTTTAACAGCGCAATCGGGGCTAACTGAAGATAAGGCTCCTTGAAACAGCCGAGCGAATAGCCCTTCTCCTTCCGTCCGTCCAGCCAAATATTCGAAATGTGATGAAGCTCCTCAATTAATGCTCTATCCAAAGGCGGCTGGATCATTTCGAATGTGTACCCCTCACGGTCAAAGCGGTTCTTGGCACTGCGCAGCACCTGATTGCTTTTACCTGTCAGTGTAAAGGACTCCAGCGGCACCAGCGCTTCCTCGCCGAGCTTGAAAAACCGATAGCCGTTCTCATGGTAGATGGACAAATACTCCGGTGATGCCTGATAAAATACAGCCGTTAACGCATACCGGTCTGCGAAGCGCTGAAATTCCTGAATTGCTTCGCTCACACGTTCTTCCGGACCCAGCGGGTCACCTAACACAATCAGTTTGTCCCGGCTGCGGGCATAGGGAATAACCACTTGTTCGTTCTTGGTCCAATACAGATATTTATCGCCTAGAAAGAGCATATGGGAAACCAAATTTCCACCTTGCTTTTCCACAAATTCTTTTAGCTTATCCAGTTCCTGCGCATCAGGTAGATTGCCGATTCCACGCTGGGGACGGAGGAAGAAATATACCGTCAGGAACACCCACGCCAAAATCAGACTGAACACCGCTGTAACCCCGTAATCGCTGCGGTTCATAAAAAAGTCCAGATGGACCTTGGCGTGCAGATGGCGCATAAACGGAGTATTGGAGCCTGCCCCAATGATAAAGTAAGCGCCGGTCACGAGCAGAGACAATCCGCCCCAGATTAAAATATTGTGCCGATTCAGCGGCGCACTAACCCGATAAAACCGCGTGCGCGAGACCCACAGCATCAGCGCTACGAACAACAGGAATAGAGCTTCCTCGAAATCCAGACCCTTAATGAAGGTGAAAATGGACCCTGCAAGCAGCAGTACCAGCGTCAGCCGCAAGGCTCTGCGAATGCGCAGGGATATGCCGTGTGACAGCACCACGAGCATAATTCCGATGACGACGGAGATTTCGTGCGACAGGCGCATGACGGGCAGACTGAGCAAATGCTCGGCAAAACGCAGCCGATACAGCAGACCTGGCGTAGCCGCCGACAGAAGAAGCACCACGCCGGAGATGAGTACCAGCTTGCCGAGTGCCCATACTCCGAGGTCGGCCAGAAAGCGGAATTGACCGGGCCAGCCCCATACCTTTTGCCAAGCGTTGAGTGAGGTTTCCCAACCCGTCTCTGCCAGTTGGCTCAGACGTTCGTTGCGTGGTATCATTTCCAGCGCAGCCAGCACCAGGCCGATTAGCCACGGAATGATGTAATAAAAGACGCGAAAGGCCAGCAGCACAGCCAATGCCCGATCCGAGTTGGCGCCTGCCATTTGCAGCCCGAGCAGGGCAATGATGTCGAATGCGCCGACCCCTCCGGGCGCCAGACTGATCAGCCCGGCAATCGCGGCAATCACATAAATGCCGAACACGGCATTTGTCGGCAGCTCATGCAGCAAGTGCGAGCCGATCCATGCAAAAGTAAGACCAGCCAGCAGCCATTCCAGCAGCGAAGCGCCGATGGAGGCGGAGATGGTGGACCAAGAAAGCTGGCCTTCTCCCTTGTTGAACCAAGTGGCGTACCGTTTGGAGCGCTGCATAATCAAAAACAGCGGCAGGTACAGCGCCATTCCCCATAACGCCCAATGAAGCCACGGATGAGCATCCAGCACGGGCTGTACCGGATATAGATGGGCAATTGCGCCCCAGGCCAGCAAAGAAAGCCCGGTAATGACCACGGGCGAAAGGAACACAACCGCAGAGGTGATAACACCTAACGGCACACCGCTTTTTTTGTACAGCACCGTACGCAATCCCGCTCCTGTAAAGCCGGCGAAGCCAAAGACATTATTGAAGGTGTTCGAAATCCAGGCGTACCGGAATGTAGTTCCGGGCTTAACCTGTAGCTTGAAATGATGCCTGATCACGTAATCGTATGCGCTCATGGCGGCCACGGCTATCAGTGAGAACAAGCCGATTTCGATGAGAAAGGTAGCATCCATTTGCCGCAGCTCATGAAGCATACGTGCCAGATTGAAGCTTTTCAGCTCTCGTCCGGCCTCCCATATAATAAAAGCCAATACAGCCAGTGGAAGCAAAATACGTGTCAGCCGCTGCCTGTAGATGGTCATCATGAACTGTACGATTTTAAAGGATTGGATCGGTTTGTGATTTGAATTCATAGATTCACCTGCCTGAAAAATAATGAAATAGATTCTGAATGATACACGGAAATATCATGCCCAATGAAAGGCTACTATATATTATACCTGTAATAAACGAACGAATAACAACAGAAGGGTTACGAAAACCAGATTTTCAGATTGATTGCCGTAAATAATTCCAATATAATGATAAAAAGCCTAGTCATTTGCTTGGTAATGGAGCTGAACGGACATGAGTATATGGGATCGTGATCTTTTTGTACGTCGATTGGAGCTGATGTGGCCGCAGGATGCTGACGAGAGTCAATATCCCTTTAACTTAAAAGCCATGCGTCAATGGAATGAGCTGAAATTTCACCCGTCTGTTACCTATATTGTTGGAGAAAACGGTGTGGGTAAATCAACGCTTATGGAAGCGATAGCGGTCGCGTGGGGGTTTAATCCGGAGGGCGGCACCAAAAATTTTAATTTCTCTACGCAGGCCACGCATTCATCGCTGCATGAGTATGTCCGGCTGGTGAGAGGGGTTCGCAAGCCGCGGGACGGTTTCTTTTTCCGTGCAGAAAGCTATTATAATCTGGCGACTCATATCGACGAGCTGGATCGGGAAGGAGGGGGCAGGCCCATCCGAGACTCCTACGGGGGAAAATCGTTGCATGAGCAGTCGCATGGCGAGTCTTTTTTTGCTGCATTTTTGCATCGATTTGGAGGACAGGGGCTATACATTCTGGATGAGCCAGAGGCTGCGTTAT
This sequence comes from Paenibacillus sp. 1-8, assembly GCF_056316205.1. Taxonomy (NCBI): domain Bacteria; kingdom Bacillati; phylum Bacillota; class Bacilli; order Caryophanales; family Paenibacillaceae; genus Paenibacillus; species Paenibacillus sp. 1-8. The sequence continues at coordinate 627,381 of NZ_CM149995.1, forward strand.
CGCCCTTGCGACAGATGGCCATGCTTGCACGTATCCACGAGCTGGTGCAGCAGGGCTCGCAGTTTATCATTTCTACGCATTCCCCGATTTTGATGGCCTATCCCGACTCCATCCTGTACCACCTGACACATGAAGGCATAGATACCCGGACGCTGGAGGAAACCGATCATTTCATCATCATGAAACAATTTCTGAACAACAAGGAAAAGATGATGCAGGAGCTATTCGAAGATCCCCAATAAGGAATGGGTGAACCTCAATAGCATCCACTTGGATGAGGAGGAAACAGTATGAGTTCAAATGTATAAAATACCTTTAGTGAACGAGGGCTATCTGTACTCGTATACAACTTAGACTTTAGCTACAAGTAGGCGTCCTATACGTTGGTCCAAGCAGATGGGATCGAAGTTTGTCTTTTGCCCAAACATTCACCGGATCTGCACCTCATTATTGGTTATCATGCTCATTTATGGTATATGTATAAGGGGAAATAAAATGAGTAATCTGCTCTTATGGTGAGGTGCGAATGTGAAGCTCACATAAAAACCCCGAATCCTTCGCACCTCGAAATTTGTCGAAAAACATTAAATCAGTTTTCTTCAGTAGAAGTCAATGGTTGATTCAAGCCTTTTTGGCATCGTTCTTTGCTAAAATGTATGGAATTTATATCATTAAGGTATGAATTACTGCATTTTCGCTGTCGCACTCTATATGAGTGCGTGGATTGAAATCTCTGTAGACCCGATTGCTGGGACTATACGGGCCACGTCGCACTCTATATGAGTGCGTGGATTGAAATAATTGGATAGCCCAGCGCCTTCATGGCGCTTTCCAGGTCGCACTCTATATGAGTGCGTGGATTGAAATTACTCTCATAATGCACCTCCGTTTTTACTAGCATCAGTCGCACTCTATATGAGTGCGTGGATTGAAATCATTCGTCCCACGAGCTTCGGTCCCACCAGCGCCCTAGTCGCACTCTATATGAGTGCGTGGATTGAAATTGTTTCGGATTACTTGGGGTTTTCTGGAGATCCAGAGTCGCACTCTATATGAGTGCGTGGATTGAAATCTCGTGGATCTGAATCAACATGTCCAGCTCACTATCGTCGTACTCTATATGAGTGCGTGGATTGAAATAGTGGGCCTGTTGTGTAATAACTCCCCTCAAAGGTATGGTCGCACTCTATATGAGTGCGTGGATTGAAATTCAGATGATGAAAAAGTGATCATGCAATATACCGGTCGCACTCTATATGAGTGCGTGGATTGAAATCGGTTAAAGCCGAAGGATGGCGGGAGCGAACAAGAAGTCGCACTCTATATGAGTGCGTGGATTGAAATGGGTCAAGCCCGACGGCAGGTCCCGACAGTACGCCCGGTCGCACTCTATATGAGTGCGTGGATTGAAATAGAGGGGCCTTGATCCAAGGGCTGCCATCTACGTTCCGTCGCACTCCATGTGAGTGCGTGGATTGAAAAGATACATACGCTGATCGACAGCCTGGATGACAAAGATGTTGACTATTACTTTCATCAGCTTCACGATGCTTGGTGATATGTACAATGCTCGCAATGGGCGCGATGAGAGGCAATGATGCCGGGGAATGAGGCAAGAATATGAGGGCGTACAGGGGATAAAATACGTAAGAACCACCGAAGGATGAAAAATCCAGTGCGGTGGTTCTTTTTTTTCACTCGTCTTGTATGCCATCATTATAGGGGGAGGCGATGAAGGATGTTCCAGGATTTTAAGCTCGTCAGTGACCGCCCGGTCTCGATACAAGTAAAAGAATATGTCAATCGTTTAATTATAAAAGGGGCGCTTCAGGCGGATCAGAAGCTGCCTTCCACACGAGAAATGAGCGTTCTGCTTAAGGTGAGCCGCAATACAGTCATTGTAGCCTATGAAGGCTTGGAGGATGATGGATTTACGTATGCCATTCCCGGAAAGGGTAGTTATGTGGCCGCCATGGTGGGCCAGTCGGCCGTAGATAACGGAGGATCTGACGGCTCTGCCACCTGGGAGATAGACTGGAAGGCAAGAATGAACGAGTATGCTGTATCGGCTGTTGATCTGGATATGATGAAGCAGGGCATTCGTGCCCAAAAGGGAACCATCTCGTTCACAAGCATCGCTCCGGATGAGCAGCTGTTTGATCTGGGGGATGTAAGGCGAGCTTTTATGGATCGGATGGCAATCGAAGGGCAGGTGCTGCTCAACTACGGCTATGCCAAGGGCTACAAGCCGCTGATTGATTACCTGATGCATTATATGGAGAACAAGGGCGTCGATATAATTGGCAAGGATATGCTGATTACAGGCGGGTTTACAGAAGGCTTTGACATTGTGCTGTCGGCTTTACGCCCTTCTGCACGCCGCGGAGCAGCAATTTGTGAAAATCCGACCCATCACACAGCGATCAAAAATTTGAAGTTGCAAGGATTTGAGATTACCGGCATTCCGATGGAGCGTGACGGTATTGATGTGGAGCGGCTAGAGGAGGTACTGCAGACCAATAGCTTCGATTTGGCTTATTTGACTCCTTCCTATCATAATCCGACAGGCATCGTCATGTCGCCAGCAAAGCGCAGCGCTGTTATGAAATTAATGATGCGCTATCAGATTCCGGTGATCGAGGATGGATTCAATGAGGAGCTACGCTACTCGGGAGCGCATGTTGCGCCCTTAATAGCGACAGCAGGGCAAGGGAACGGAGTAATCTATATTGGCAGCTTCTCCAAGGTGCTGTTCCCTGGCTTGCGAGTAGGCTGGGTGCTTGGAGACCGAGCACTGATTGACACTCTGGAAAGCATTAAGCGTGCGCGCACCATTCATACCTCAACAATCGATCAATCGATTTTATACCAATATATGCTTAACGGAAATTTCGATAAACATGTAAAAAAAGCACGTACAGAGTATAAGCGCAAATATGAGCTGACAAAGACATGCTGTGAAGTATATCTTCCTGAGGCGCAGGTGTCTGGTGACGGGGGCTTGCATTTGTTCCTTACCTTCCCGACAGGCGTAAATACACGCCAGCTGCTAGAAGCTTGCACAGAACAGGGCGTCATTTTCACACCGGGAGACAAGTTTTTTATTCGAGAAGGCGAAGGGACGAATACATTGCGGCTTGGGTTTTCACGAGTAACAGATGAAAATATCGAACGGGGTATTCAAATAATCGGCAAACAGACGCTTAACTTTCTTAAAGCATAATGGTTAGAAAAGAGCTACAGAGACGGAATATTGTTCTGGAGAAGCACCAGCGATCAAAAGAACAATCCGTAAACACATAAAGATTTTGAAGAAAAATGAGGTGTCATGATGAAAATTGGTGTTATTATGGGCGGTATTTCCTCTGAGCGTGAGATTTCTCTGCAGACAGGTCAAGAGATGATCAATCATTTGGATCGCAGCCGTTATGAAGTGGTTCCAATGGTGATCAAGCAGCGAGTGGATTTAATCACGCAGGTCCAGCAGGCTGGCATCGATATCGCGCTGCTGGCACTACATGGTCAGTATGGCGAGGACGGCACGGTGCAGGGAGCGCTGGAGACGCTGGGCATTCCCTACACAGGCAGCAGTGTCCTGGCTAGCAGCTTATGCATGAATAAGCAGTTGTCCAAGACGCTGCTGAAGGCAGCGGGTGTGCATACGCCTGCAGGCCTTTGTTGGCAGGGGATGGACGATTATGATCCGCAGGTGGTGGAGCGTTTGGGCTACCCGGTTATTGTGAAGCCGAATACGGGGGGATCCAGCATTGGCATCCAGCTTGTACAAAATGAGAAGGAGCTGCTACCAGCTGTTCAGGAGGCTTGCAGCTTGGATCAAGCGATCTTGATTGAGCCCTATTATAAAGGGACCGAGATTACCTGCTCGATCGTGGACGGCGAGGTATTGCCGATTATTAGCATTAGCTCCGCTCGTTCGAAGTGGTTCGACTACAAAGCCAAGTATGAGGTCGGCGGCGCTGAGGAGAAGGTGATCGAGCTTCCTCCCGTTATTGAGCAGCGTGTGCGCGAGGCGGCACTGGCCAGCTACCGGCTGCTGCAATGCAAGGTCTATGCAAGGGTCGATATGATTTTGTGTCAGGATAGGCCTTACGTGCTGGAAGTGAATACATTACCGGGTATGACCGCCAACAGCCTGCTTCCGAAAAGTGCCGCAGCTGCGGGTATAACCTTTACACAGCTGCTGGACCATATTATTTCTAGCTCGCTCCATGAGCGGAAACAGGAATGGGAGATGGAGTAATATGTTTAGTGAAAAGGGTACAGGGCGGTTTGTATCCTCGCGTGTACGGGATATTCGGCCATCGGGAATTCGCACTTTTTTTGATCTGAATGCAGCAGGAGGAGATACAATCGCCCTTGGGGTCGGAGAGCCTGATTTCGTTACACCGGAAAAGGTACGTGAAGCTTGCATTCAGGCATTGCGTGAAGGGCAGACGAAATATACTTCGAATGCCGGCTTGATAGAGCTGCGAGAGGAGATCTCTGCTTATTTTTCCGGCAGCTTCGCGCTTTCCTATGACCCTGAGCAGGAAATGATCGTAACGGTGGGAAGCAGTGAAGCCGTCGATCTGGCGCTGCGAGCAGTGATCGATCCAGATGACGAGGTGCTGATTCCGGCACCAAGCTATATTGCCTATGAACCCATTACCCATCTGCATGGCGGTAAAATTGTAGAGGTGGCCGCTACGTCAGAGGAGCAATTCAAGCTGACCCCGCAAGCGCTGCAAGCGGCAATTACACCCCATTCAAAGGTTTTAATGATCAATTATCCCTGTAATCCGACTGGAACAGTTATGACGGAGCAGGATTGGCTGCCGATGACAGAGCTCATTATCAAACATAATCTGGTCGTCATTTCGGATGAAGTGTATGCGGAGCTGACTTACGGGAGAAAGCATGTCAGTATCGCCTCCTTGCCGGGCATGAAGGAGCGTACGGTTGTCATTAGCGGTTTTTCCAAAGCATTTGCGATGACAGGCTGGCGGGTAGGCTATGCGTGCGGTCCACGTGAACTGATAGCCGGCATGCTGAAAATCCACCAGTACACAGCCATGTGTGCGCCCACCATCGCACAGATTGCCGCGCTCGAATCATTGCGTCATGGTTTGGCTGCCAAGGATGAGATGATGGCGAGCTACAACGAACGCCGCAAGCTGTTTGTGGCCGGCTTGAATGCAATCGGGCTTGCCTGTCACAAACCTGAGGGGGCTTTTTATGCCTTCCCTTCAATTACTTCTACAGGTATGTCATCTGAGCAGTTTGCACTTCGTATGCTGAAGGAAGCGAAGGTGGCGGTAGTACCAGGACATGTATTCGGATCAGGCGGAGAGGGCTTTATTCGCTGCTCATATGCAACCTCGCACGTCGATTTGGAGAAGGCGTTGGAACGGATGGGAAGGTTTATGCAGGTAATGCAGCCGGTATGATGAACAGGGTTAATAACTCAATTCCGAGTTAAAGCTGGAACGTTCAGCTTTGGTGTTGGGACCCTGCTTTTAAATGCGCTATCGATGAATTAATATATTCGAATGTGCGCTTCCTCTTTCACAGGTGGCAGAATTGGAAGAGGTGAAATAATTTCAGGCAGGAATTTGCTGCTAAGCCAAAAAGCGAGTCTGTCCAGGTGCGAATGTGAAGCTCACATGAATTCCCCGAGAGATTCGCACCTCAGATTTTGTCGAAATTCTGTCGAATGTGAACAAGTTGTAAACGATCGCAAGGGGGATGAGGTAATAATAGATGTGTTTTGGCTGAAATAACGCTAGAATATTACTTAAATAGGGGGAGATTTGACCCATTTTCGCTGTCGCACTCTATATGAGTGCGTGGATTGAAATAATGTACATCCCGTTACTTTTTGAAATGGCTGAGTCGCACTCTATATGAGTGCGTGGATTGAAATTTGACGACGTTTATGCGATTCAACATCTTGATATAAGTCGCACTCTATATGAGTGTGTGGATTGAAATACAATCGTCTTTCTTTACATTTAGACAAGGATGACCTGGTCGCACTCTATATGAGTGCGTGGATTGAAATCGATCTCTTTACGGCGAAATTGGCTGTAGCCGGAGTAGTCGCACTCTATATGAGTGCGTGGATTGAAATTTTGGTCTGTGGAAATTCCATGGGAACCACCATTGTCGCACTCTATATGAGTGCGTGGATTGAAATATAATGAATAATGCCGTTGCTTGTGCCCGTTCTTCGTCGCACTCTATATGAGTGCGTGGATTCTGCTAATGTTATACTGGCAGTGCCTTTTTTTGTGTATTGAATATAGAACGCATGTTTGTATATAATATATGCAGAAGAGTTATCTACGTACTCCACGATGCCAAATGCAAGCTGCTTAGTGTGATTTATGATTGTTATTTGCTCGTGGGTCTATTAATATAGTGAAGAGTTTTGAACTAATAGTTGCAAAATAAGATTTTCGTAGGCGAAATAAATAACCTTAGGAGGACAAAACGCAACATGTCAGAATCACAATTGAAAATGGGGCCGTTGGTCATTTTGATGATTAATATGTTTATTGCCATGCTGGGAATTGGCCTCATCATTCCGATCCTCCCCAAATTCATGGGCTCCCTGGGAGGCACTGGTGAAACGGGAGGCTACCTGGTTGCCGTGTTCGGCTTGACCCAGTTTCTGTTTTCACCGTTGGCTGGTGAATGGTCCGATAAATACGGACGCAAAAAAATGATCATTATCGGTTTGGTGATCATGACGATTTCTTCAGTATTATTTGCCATTGGGCATTCGTTGATGATGCTGTATATATCCCGTTTGCTCGGAGGCGCAGGGGCTGCCTTTATGATTCCTCCAATGATGGCTTATATCGCCGACATTACGACGGTACACAATCGCGGTCGGGGAATGGGTTTGTTGGGCGCGGCCATGTCTCTTGGGTTTGTTATCGGTCCTGGCGTGGGTGGCTTGCTGGCAGATATCTCGATTCGCACGCCTTTGTACGTTGCGGCTGGGGTATCGGGTGTAGCTGCGCTGATTTCGTTGATATTGCTGCCTGAAACCTTGTCGATGGAGAAGCAGTTGAAATTCCGGAATGTCAAAGTCAAGCGCGACAATGTCATTAAGCAGTTTGCACTTTCTTTTCGCAAGCCGTACTTCATGCTGTTGATTATGATTTTCACCCTAACCTTTGGGCTGACGCATTTTGAAACGATGTTTCCTTTCTTCGTGACAGGCAAGTTTCATTACAATGAGCGTGACATTGCCATCATTATTACGGTAGGCGCGCTGGTCGGAACGGTGATTCAGGCGGTTGTGATCAGTCCGTTGTTGAATCGTTTTGGCGAAAAAGGTGTCATTATCGGCTCCTTTCTGTTTTCCGCGATTTCTCTTGTGCTTATGCTACTCTCTGGCAACTTTTATTATGTACTCGGGGTATCGCTCATCTTCTTTACCGCCACGTCGCTGCTGCGACCAGCCATTAATACGGCTTTATCCAAAATGGCCGGGGACGAGCAGGGGGTTGCAGCCGGGATGAACAATGCCTATATGAGTATCGGTAATATTTTGGGACCTGCGCTGGCGGGTACGCTGTTTGAGGTGAATATCAATTTGCCGTACATTTTTGGGGCGGTCATTCTCATCCTTAGTTTGGGGCTGGCTGTAAAATGGAACAGCAAAGGTACGCAAACGACAGCGGTTTAATGTTATTTTTCCTGTAAACATAGTCTCTTTTGGCGTGAAATGTGATTTGTTCTTGTGAACCACAGATCGCGCCGAAGGAGACTATTTTTTGTATACATAGCGAAATCGTTAATGAAACGACTGAATCTTGGGTAATAATGCATGATGAGTTTATGAAGAAGACGCAGGAATGAAATACAGCTCGATAAAATATGGGCAACAGCCCAAAGGAGACGAGAGCCGATGGAAGAGCGGAATGAACAATTATTTTATACAGGAACTTATGCGTCTCGCGATGATAGAGGTATTTATGTATGCGCTTTACATGTGGAAAACGGTGATTTGCGCATCATTGGAGGCGTGGAAGGAATCGAGCGGCCTTCATTTCTGGCACTGCACCCGGATGGAACGAAGCTATATGCCGCCAGTGAAACAGAGGAAGGTGAGTTGTACGCGTATCAGGTACATGCGCAGACGGGAGAGTTGCACCCATTGGATCGAAAAGGGACAGAAGGGGCGCATACTTGCTATGTTTCGGTGACAGCGGATGGACGGTATGTAATGGCTTCCAATTATTCAGGCGGTAATGCTGTGGTATTCCCGGTGACGGAAGCTGGCGGGTTGGGGGAAATGTCGGGGCAGGTTCAACATACCGGCTCAGGTATTCGTCAGGACCGTCAGGATGCGGCACATCCGCATTCGATTATTCCTGATCCTTCAGGACAGTATGCAATGATATGTGATCTGGGGTTGGATCAGATTGTGGTATACCGTTTGACAGAAGACGGGAAACTGGTGACCCATCGTGAGGCAGACCTGCCGCCCGGTTCCGGCCCGCGTCATCTGGTCTTTCATCCTTCGCGTCCCTATGCCTTTGTGGCTAACGAGCTGAACAATACTGTCGCTGTATTTAGCTACAACGAACGCAACGGGGAGCTTCAATTGCTTCAAAGCTTGTCCACACTGCCGGAAGGCATCATAGATGTGGAAAATACAGCTGCGGACATTCGGATTACGCCTTGTGGACGCTATCTGTACGTGTCAAACCGGGGGCATAACAGCATCGTGCTTTACCATGTCGATCTGGACAGCGGCAAGCTGGAGACGGTTGAATGGGTGGAGACCTTTGGCAGCACGCCGCGTAACTTCAACATCCTGTCCGGGTATCTGGTTGTCGCGAATCAGGACGGGAATAATATCGTATCCTTTGCTATTCACGGCGATGACGGACGCTTGACTCGAACAGGATATGTGCTGGAAGTTCCTTCACCCGTATGCATTGAACCTGTGCGGCAGTCATAGCGTATGGCAAAAAGGCACGTTAGAACAAGATGAAAAAATAAAAACACGGCGCTTTGCTTGCCATGAACGCATGGGGCAAAGCGCCGTGTTTTAGGGTCTGAGAAGGAAATGGTCTGAAAGTTTATTTGCTGCTGTTGCCAGCTTCTACCGTTGCTGTTTTCGTATGGTTTTCCGCAGGCTTGTAGTACAAGCGGAACAGAATGTCCTGATTGTAGTTACCGAAGCCAGTACCGAACAGGGTAACCCCTCCAACATGCTTGGCATCATCCAGAATGGCAATGCGGAATTTCCATTGCTTCTGATCAATCAGCACCTGGCTTAAGGTCACATTGGATATTTGCTTGCCGTCCATAAAGGTACCCTCAGACGTAACGCGAAGTCTTTTGAGCAGACCATATTGGTTGATAAAATCAGGCCACCATGCAGGTGTGTATTTTCCCCGGTTATCGCCGAAATCTCCCGGGCTGGTCCAAGTCCCCAGATTCACATCGTTCAGGAAAAAGGTAATGTCCGAAGGCCAGTTGTCATTGGTAAAAGGGGCCTCAGACGATAGCTCCATCGAAATTTCCAGTTCCTCGGCCTTTTGGCTGGACAGGAGGAAATTCGGTACTTTATAATCCATATATCCTTGGCTAAACCACAGAATTTTGGAATTGAAGCGCTCAGGGTCCAGAAATGAACGAGGCTCGTCGAATTCTCCGATAATTTTCTCGACGGTGGCCAGCCCGCAGGTCGGCTGAATTTCAAAATCCGTAAAGTGCCCGACGGAAATCTCCGTCTGATGAAATTGCCGTACATCCTGCTGATAGCGGGGCATGGCTATTTCAATTTTGTCCGTAGCCAGTGAGCATACTTTCTGAACGCCACCGCGTCCAGGCAGCATTTTGGTCGAAATAATGGACGCTCTCTCCAGCTTTTTAACATGCATGGTCATGATGGCACTGCTTAGTCCCAGTGCTTCCGCCAGCTCGCGTATATTCATAGGCTTCTCCGCAAGCAGAACAATCATGTTCAGCCGTACCTCGCTGGCCAGCGCTTCATATACGGGAAGTGATTTTTCAGAAATGTCCAGTTGCATAGTTCCTCCAATTCTAACGCACATCAACAATTGATGATAGTTTAACATATATGGATTTTTTTCAATATTCATACATAAAAAACGATATGATTTACATTTATATAAACAATATACCCTTTCCTTGATTGTCGGCACAAGCTTAACCCATCAAAAAGCCTAAAATTGTTCAAAAAACAGGACACCCCATAAAAACCATTCGGTGTCTGTCGGGATGTCCTGCGAGGGTATGCGGTTGAACGTTCATGCTATATATGATCCTGCTTCGCTTGACGTTTAGGAACGGCTATGCTCCTCCGCCAAAGAAGAGTCGGACGTTCTGTCTTTGTCTGCCGTGTGCATTTCCTGATGTTGAGAAGGATCGGCCTTCATCAAGCCGGGATGACCGACATAAGGGCGATCACTTCGTGAGCGGCCCCGAGTGAGTCGGAAGCCGATCAGAAACAGGGCAAGCTGCACAGCCAGTATGTAGGGAGAAGCCTCCGGTCCGATCCATTGAAACAGGGCAACGGCGGCGATCACCATGGACAACAGGCTTGTCGGGAAATGGGATGCCGTCACATCCAGATCATTTTGTCTGCGCAGGGTCATCAACCGATATACGTACAGCAGGGCGATCAAGCCGGAAGCAAATCTCATCCATGTACACCATATGAGCCAGGATGCAGATGAGACAGCTTCGGGCAGACTATTATAGATTGTACTATACGACATAAGTTCCACAATCAGCCGTGAGATTAGCCACACTATACCCGCCAGCGCCAAAGGCCCAGCAGCGGGACGCAGCAGCTTCCATAAAGCCGTACCCCAGCCCGGAGCATGCGATTCCAGCAGAACAAGTCGACGTTCGTCGATCAGTTTGTTCATTTCGCGCTCCAATGATTTGAGAAGCAATTCCCTGCGGAATGCGTCACATTCTCTTAGAGATGCCTGAACCTGTTCCTGAAGGTGAGGGGTTAAATAGGGAGCAGCCTTCGCTTCCTGAAGGGCATGAATCAGTCCATTCTGATGCTGGCGCGTTTCACTGCTGCTTATGCCGTTTTGAGTGGAGGTTTGGAGATAGCCTGCCAACCGTCCGTAGATACGTAGCGATTCCTGTAATTCATTCAACCGCTGCTGACGCGAATTTCGAAGCTGGGCTGCGCTGTGAACATACAGCCATACCAGCAAAGACAATGCCAGCAGGACGGCAATCAGACCGGGTGAGATATATGCGGCCAATGCCGCGAAGTCCGTCGGGGACACCCGCAATCCCTCCTTCCATTGTTCTTTCTACACTATTGCACAGACCACACAGGCATTTCAAGGGCTTGGTCACGTCTGACAGAGATATATGGAGTATTTTTTGGTAAAATAGACAAGATGATAAGCAGGGAGGGGAGATTCAGTATGAACGAGCATGTCGAGAATACCGCAGAACATCATAGAAGGTCGAATCCCCCGGACGGGCAGCTTCGCGTGGGGTACGTCGTTCCATCCGTTGAAGAGTATCGGACACTGCGGAAGGAGGCGGGTCTGACGCAGATTACAGAAGAAGCTGCAACCAAGGGCCTGCCGAACAGCCTGTTTGCCGTGACGCTACGGATCGGGCAGGAATTGATCGGCATGGGCCGGGTGAGCGGTGACGGCGGTGTTTTCTTTTTGGTGACGGATATTGCAGTCAAGCCCTCCCATCAGGGAAAAGGGTACGGGCGTAAGCTTATGGAAGAGATTATGGCCTATTTGGAACGTGAGGTTCCAGCGGGTAGCTTTGCGACGCTGATCGCAGACAAGCCAGCCGACCGCTTGTATGCGCAATTTGGCTTTCAATTGACCAGCCCTGGATCGGAAGGGATGTACTGGCGGCAGCCGGGCGGGGTTTGAGCAAGGACCGAAGCGGATAAGTAATAGTAAGGAAATAATAGACAGGAAGAAGGCAAGGACATATGAAAGTCATTATTTTTGGAGCAACAGGAACCATTGGTCAAGCATTGGTGAAGGAGGCCATCAAGCGCAAGTATCAGGTGACGGCGGCGGTGCGTGATCCGCAGCGTGTGACGGAGCAAAGTGAATATTTGACGGTCGTTCAAGCGGATATTTTGAATCCCAATTCCGTAACAGCCGTGGCGAAAGGACATGATGCCATTATTAGCGCCTACGGTCCCAAGTTTGGAGCCGAGGAAGAATTGCTCGAAGCAACCCGTTCTTTATTGGAAGGAACCCGGCGTTCCGGCGCAGAGCGCATACTGGTAGTCGGCGGAGCAGGCAGCCTGAAAACGGAAAACGGTGAACGTCTGATGGATACCGCCGAGTTTCCAGAGGAAGTCAAGCCACTGGCAGCCGCACATGCCGATGCACTGGAGCTGTATCGTGCTGCGGATGTGGACTGGACATATTGCAGTCCTGCCGCAATCATTGAGCTGGGACGGCGTACAGGACAGTTTCGCATTGGCTTGGACCATGTGGTCGTTGATGAATTGGGTCACAGCCGCATCTCGGTTGAGGATTATGCAGTTGCCCTGATTGATGAACTGGTGGAAGGGGAATTTGTGAATTCCCGTTTTACGGTCGGGTATTAAAAAAGGGATGGCACTACGGGAGGCGAAGAAGCATGTATATTGTGACCGCCGAGGAAATGCGGCAACTGGATCGGTATACGATTGACAAGCTGGGCATCCCTGCCCTTACCTTGATGGAAAATGCCGGGCGCGCGGTAGCTGACGAGGTGTTGAAGCTCTGCGCTGTAGAAAGTGGATGGAGCCATAAGAGCTTCTTGGAAAGCCACGTGGATTCAGCATACGGTACGGAACGCAGATATATAGTGGGGCAGGATGCTGCCAAACAGGGATATGATGAAGGTCCAGCCTATGGTGAACGGGTCGCCCACTCAGGGCCTGGGGATACGCCGGGACATGGTGGTGTTATTCAGACGGAGCCTTGGAGCCATGGGCGACATGCCATGCGGGCACGGGAGCATTGGTATATTCTCGTAGGCAAAGGCAACAACGGCGGCGACGGACTGGTGGCGGCCCGTCATCTGACGGATGCGGCCCTGCGCGTCACCGTTGTGTACGCTGAGTCGCCGGACTCGCTGCGCGGCGAAGCGGCGGTGCAACGCGATACCATCGCGGCTCTGCACATCCCGACCCTGGTCTACGGCCGGGATGCCCTTGACCTGCGCGGCGCCTCCGGCATCGTAGATGCCCTGCTGGGCACGGGCACACAAGGCCCGCTGCGCGAACCCTACGCCTCGCTGATTCGCGAGGCCAATGCCAGCGGCGTGCCGCTTGTGTCGGTAGATGTGCCTAGCGGCCTCGATGCCGACACAGGTGCGCTGCACGAGCCTTGCATTCGCGCACGCGTCACCGTATGCCTCGCCTACCTGAAGCGTGGGCTCGTCCAATACCCGGGCGCGGGGAATGCAGGCGATGTAGTGGTGCGCTACATCGGCATCCCGCCCGGGCTTGCCCGTGAGCGCGGCGTGCAGCTACGGCTCCTGACCCGCAACACGCTGCGCGAAGCGCTGGGCGTGGACGTGAGCCGCAGCCGCGTGCCGGACGGGCACAAGGGCACCTACGGCCACGTCCTCGTCGCCGCGGGAAGCCTGCGCATGAGCGGCGCGGGCCTGCTGGCCGCACGTGCCGCCCTGCGCATCGGCAGCGGCCTTGTCACGTGGGCGGTGCCCGAAGCGCTGCTGCCGCGCCTCATCGGAGCCGCGCCGGAGCTGATGCTCGCTGCCGCAGCCGCAGGTGGAGACGGCGAGTGGAACGCCGACTCTGCGGACGAGCTGCTTCAGCTTGCGCAGGCGCGCGATGTGCTGGCCGTCGGCCCCGGCCTCGGCCGCTTCGCGGGAGACACCGGCTGGCTGCGCCGCCTGTGGGAAGAATACGGCGGCCCGCTCGTACTCGATGCGGACGCTCTGAACATCCTCGCTGCGGCGGGGCCAGAGCTTGATGCCTGGAAGCCGAGAAGCGCGGCGGTTGTACTGACGCCGCACCCCGGCGAGATGGCCCGTCTGCTGGGCATATCGACGGCCGAGGTGCAGCGTGACCGCATCGCCCATGCCCGGCAGTACGCCCAAACACGCGGGGTGACGCTGGTGCTCAAGGGAGCGCGTACCGTCATTGCGTGCCCGGACGGAACGGCCTATGTCAACACGACAGGCCACGCCGGGATGGCGACAGGCGGTGCAGGTGATGTGCTGACAGGCATCATTGCAGGCTTGCTGGCGCAGGGCTTGAGTGCTTCGCAGGCAGCAGCCTTTGGCGTGTACCTGCATGGTTCGGCTGGAGAAGCAGCAGCGCGTCATCGCCAGCATGCCGCCTCGGTCATTGCGGGTGACATTATTGAAGCCCTATAGTCCATAATAGTAAGGGCAGGAGGAAGGCCAAGATGATCTGTACCCCAAATTCACGGCTCAGCCAGGGTCTTCCTGCATAATGCCTTCCCCGGTAATATAGTAATGTGATCACTGTACCCGCGATGCCGTTACTCCATGAGACTCCCGTTCCTTCGGGCGATATAAAAGAACCGAGCAGGAGGAAGATACTGAATCCTGCGGCAAGGTACAGGGTGAGCCGCTCCGGCTTTCGCAGCCAGGGCAAGAGATCGTGCAGCGCATCGGCGACAAGAGCGGCTGGTAGGGCAAAACCATATGCCCATAGCTGCGCAGTCAGCTCACCGCTATTACCTGCGATGGTTACAGGAATCCCCGTAATTGCCTCTGCTATATAGCAATAGGCCCATAACAGGCCGAACACCAGTCCTCCGCAAGCCAGTTTGTTCAGCGCATAACAACCTAGCTCCATTCGCCAAGGCATCTTGGGATTATATTCATTCCATGGATGTCTCATGTTGCGATTCCTCCTCAGTACACTTCATCACAATCAGTAATCCACAACCAATCAAGGAATTTATTTTCAATTACACTCCGCTGACGCTTTATGGCATTTCAGTTTACGTTAGCTGTGTATCATGGTCCTAAGAAATAATGACAGCGGATAGCCGCGTTACGGAGAGGCGGGGATTGCATGATACAAGCGGTTATTTTTAATCTCGAAAGTACATTGTTGGACCCCGGAGGACGGGGCTTAATCCAGGGAATACGCGATATTTTCAGATGGAAGGGTGTACAGGTAACCGAAGAACAGGCATCTCAAGGGCGAGGATTATCGATCCGTGATCATATTGCGAATGTGCTGGCACTTTCAGAGGTTCGGAAAAAATGGCTGGATTGCTTCGGTACGCACCCCGGGAGGGCGGATATTGAGCATATTTACCTTGAGCTTGTCCCTGTTCTTCGTTCCTTGATCCAGGGAGCTGAACCCACTTTCGGTATGGATAAAGCGCTGAATGAGTTGCAGGATCGGCGGATTCAGTCAGGCGCTACCGCATCTTGCCCGATGGAGATGCTGGGTAACGTTTTTACGCCTACACAGTCCCCATATGCACTGGATTGCACAGTAGCTCCCTGTGAAGTTTCACAAGGGCGTCCTTATCCATGGATGATCTATGAGATTGCGCACCGCTTACAGGTTTTTCCGCTTAGCGATATTGTAAAAATAGGAGATACGGCAGCAGATATGCAAGAGGGCAGGAATGCTGGTGTGTGGACAATAGGTGTGCTGAATCATAGCGAAGGTGCGCTGACCTCGCCGCAAGCAACTAACCGTGAATCCGACGACAGAGTGGCTGAGGAACGACGCAGACAGAACGTATACGGATTAAAAAGGGCAGGAGCCCACATCGTCATGAACTCGGTCGCTGACTTGCCGCGTATTTTGCGTGAAATCGAAATGCTCCAGCATACGGGCGGCTATCCTTCCTATACAAAGCAAGTAAAAACAGCATTGATGCCTCCGTCGTGAGTAGCATTGATATACTGTGGAGCTATGGACTGGATTACACGGTTCTAGGTTATATGTATGCGCCACGCCGGACGAAGGTGAACCTCTCAGCTTCGGGGCATGCGACTATTTTAAAATTGTATCTCGAAGATTCGGCTGAAACTAAAAAAAGGGGATGACCTTGCCACAAACGGCGTTAGGTTCATTCCCTTTTAAAAAATAAGTAGTGATTAAATAAATATCTATTGTTCGTTGGTCTTCACCCGGAATGGGTCAGATTACGTGATATCTCGGATAATTCTTTACCGCTATGGCCTGCTTTTGGGAGCTTGCCGATACATCTTCCATCATTCCGGCAGTCTGCTGCGCCGCGCTGGCTGTCTGCCGCTTGGCTCATAGAGACATCGGCTACTTGCTCCAGTGTATTTTTAGCAAATGCAGCCTTGCGGATAAACCTTATGATTTGGAGGTCGATGTCACCATTAGATTACGAATGAACTGTTTCAGCTTTTTTAACTGCTCTTTTCAGGTCCTGCTTGCGACGTTCCTCCAAATACCGCTCCCCATTCTTCTTGTCTGCTGTCAGTGTAAAGCAGGAAATGATGGTGAACAGACCTGCAATGGAACCCAGAATTACATAAGTAATTGGGAAATTCATAACTTCATACATATGTCCGACAATTGGCGAGAAAACGGAAACCACCAAGGAGCCCATAAACAAATACAGCAGGTACATGGTGGAGGACAACCGCTGGTCAAAGTTAACGGTAATGTACTTGAAGATGGCCACCAGAATAAGCGGTTTCTCCAGGGAGTGAATCATCTTCATCGCAGCCACCCATATGGCACCGAATGGCAGCGAAGAACCGATAATACGCAACGACATAATCGCCCCGGCAATAATCAATGCCCATTTGGCGGTCGTTTTGTTCACAAACCAAGGGGTAACAAACAAGAACACAAATTCCAGGAAAACCTGCACGGCGCTCAAATCGCCAAGGAATTGATTTCCTTCCGCTTTGGAACTGAACTGCGATACGAAATATGTGGCAAACTGCTGGTCATATACCTCGTAAATTTGGGTCACACCCACCATAAATAGCATAAGAAACCAGAACTTTGTGGTACGTACGAGATGCAGCACATCCATTAGCTTCAACGATTCTGTTTTCTGCTGCTCCTGTCCGGAAATTTCGACTTTGGTCAGGAAGATACAGATCATAGCAACAACGGCGGATACGGAGGCAATCCAGAAGGTCAGATTTACATTGATATTGATGACCCGTCCTGCAACAAAAGTAGCCGCCGCCCACCCGAGTGAACCCCACATACGAACCCGTCCGTATTCAAAGCCGTATTTGCGCGAAACTTTGTCCATATACGAATCGACGACACCGTTACCTGCATTAAACACCAGGCCGATAAATAGCGCACCGACAATGGCACCAATGACGAACTGCGTTTGAAGCAATGGACCGTACACATAGATAAAAAAGGGTCCGACGAGTAAAAGGATCGTAAAGAGTATGTACAGCAGATGTTTTCTCAAGCCCAGCTTGTCGGATAAGTAACCGAACAGGGGCTGCATGACCAAGGCGACGATTGAATTAGCCGCGTATAGAAACCCCGTGTAGGTTTCTGAAATCCCCAGGCTTTGCCCCAGCCAAATGACAAAAAAAGACATGGCCGCAGACCATGTAAACAGATAAGCGAAGTTAAAAATACTAAGAGACCAATAGTTGCGTTTTGCCAAATTCATCATGTTCAAGCACCCCTTCAAAGTGTAGCCGCTCAATGTATTGCAAACGTGATTATGCATTGTCCTTACTATTAATTGTAAGGATTATTCCATTGAATCCATAGGGCACTTTTCCAAGATTTCCTGTGCTTTTCGCAATCAGTTGCTGGATTCTGTAGAAACACAAAACAGCCTAACGACGTATATACGTTGTTAGGCTGTTTTGTGTAATCGGGTGAGTATAGGGAATTAATTAAAAGATCTAGCCCGGTAAATACCGAGTTAAGGCTGTATCTGGTTAATTACAAATCGTCAAATCCGTTGTCGTCTCCGACCTTGCCGTAATTGCGTGATTTTGCTTCAAAGAAATCAGTTTTGGTCGCATTCAGCGCTTCATCTGAGAACGGCTTGATCCAAGGCATACAGTTTACGTCTACACCTTCGTAGGCTTTGTCCATACCGAGCAGTCTCAGACGCATGTTCGCCATGTATTTGATATAATCGCCCAGCTCGTTCAAGTCAATGCCGCGAACCTCTTTGAGTGTGTAATGCGCCCAGTTTGTTTCCAGCTCGACCGCACGGTCGATCATGCGGTATACATAATCCGTATTTTCTTTCGTGTCCAGCTCAGGGAAATCAGACAACAATTGCTTGAACACTTCGGCAAAAAAGTAGCAATGCTGATTTTCATCCCGCTGGATATACGAGATCATTTGGCTGGTTGCCATCATCTTCTGGTCACGGGCCAAGTTATAGAAGAAAGCGAACGTACTGTAAAAGAAAATACCTTCCAGAATCAAATCGGCTACCATCGCCTGGAAAAAGGTTTGCGGGTTCTGTTCATCACGGAACTCCTGATAAATGTCTGAGATGAACGTGTTGCGCTCCAGCAGTACAGGATCATTTTTCCAGTATTCAAAAATTTCCTTCTGCTCCTGATCCGATACCAGAGAGGACAGCACGTAGGAGTAGGACTGGTTATGCACGACTTCCTGCTGCCCGATAATGGCCGACACAGCTTCCAGTGAAGAATCGGTAAAGTAGCGTTTTACATCCCCGACAAACATCGTTTGCATGGAATCCAGCACGGCCAGCAGGCCGATGTTGATTTTGAACGTGCGCTGTTCTTCGGCATCCAGCGTAGGAAATTGGGACGCGTCCTTGGACATCGGGATTTCATCTGGAATCCAGTGGTTCAGCAGCAGCACCTTATACAGCTTGTACATATGCGGCATCCGAATATCGTTCCAGTTCAGAATGCCGGAGTTTTCGCCTTCAATAATGCGGGTAGAGCGGTTAGGTGCTTCCGTGTTAAAAATCTTTTGTAACTGCATGGGAGATTCTCTCCTTTTATTTTAGGATGCACAGCTATCGCATTCTTCAATCGTCAGTGCGCGACTGCGTACATAATAGGTTGATTTCATACCTGATTTCCAGGCATGGATGTGCAGTTCCAGAAATTCAGTAGCTTTGATATCCGGGCGCACATACAGGTTAAAGCTTTGGCCTTGATCAATATGACGCTGACGGGCAGAAGCCATGTTGATCGAAGCATGCTGATCCAGCAGGAAAGCCGTTTTGTAGTACCAGATCGTTTTTTCGTTTAAGTCAGGTGCAGGGTTAGCGATCTTGTAGGTTGTTTTCTCTTCATAGGAAAGCAGCTCATACAATGGATCAATGCTGGCCGTAGAACCTGCAATGATGGACGTGGAACCGTTAGGCGCAATGGCGAACAGCCATGCGTTGCGGACACCGTTTTGTTTGACTTCTTCGGCAAGCTCACTCCACTCGGACGTGGTGACAAATTTGCCTTCACGGGTACCGTCCGTATAGCCACGCGATGTGAAATAATGCCCGGTAGACCAGTCAGAGCCTTCAAATTTGGCATAACGGCCTTTTTCCTTCGCCAGCTCCATGCTCGATTTTACAGCCAGATAGTTAATTTTTTCGTACAAATGATCGTTATAGGTTACCGCTTCATCGGATTCCCAACGGATACCTTCGAGTGCGAGCAGATGATGGAGTCCGAACGTACCCAGACCGACTGCGCGATATTGACTGTTCGTATATTGTGCTTGCAGCACCTCAATGTTGTTGATATCAATAACGTTATCCAGCATACGTACCTGAATCGGTACGAGACGATCCAGCACACCTGCCGGAACGGCGCGAGCCAGATGGATGGAGTTCAGGTTGCATACAACAAAGTCGCCAGGAATTTTGGAAATGACAATGCGTGTTTGTCCGTCCTTGGTGACTAACTCTTCTTTTTCCACCACGGTCGCCGATTGGTTTTGCATAATTTCCGTACACAGGTTGGAGGAATATACCATACCGTGGGCGCGGTTCGGGTTCGCACGGTTTACCGTATCGCGGTAGAACATGTACGGCGTACCTGTTTCCAACTGCGATTTCATCAGGCGCTTCATAATGTCGATGGCAGGCACCGTAATGCGAGAAAGGATCGGATGCTGTGATGCTTCCTCATACTTCTCGCGGAAGGAGCCTGTACCAAAGGCTTCATCGTAAAAATCCTCCAGCCCCAGTGGACGGCCGTTGTCATCCTTCCAGCCCATGACCTTCTTCACTTCATGCGGGCAGAACAGATTCCATTCGCCACGTGCTTCGACCCGCTCCATGAACAGATCAGGCAGACATACGCCGTGGAACACGTCATGTGCACGCATCCGCTCGTCACCGTTGTTCAGTTTCAGATCGAGGAACGCGAGAATGTCTTTGTGGAATACGTCCAGATAGACGGCAATCGCGCCTTTACGTGTACCCAGTTGGTCTACGCTGACCGCTGTATTGTTCAGCTGGCGAATCCACGGGATCACGCCGGAGCTTGTATTTTTGTGTCCACGGATGTCGGAGCCACGTGCCCGTACTTTACCGAGGTATACGCCAATGCCGCCGCCCATTTTGCTGAGACGGGCTACATCGGTATTGGAGTCGAAAATGCCTTCCAGCGAGTCGTCTACGGTGTCGATAAAGCAGCTGGAGAGCTGCCCGGCCACCTTTTTTCCGGCATTGGACATGGTTGGTGTAGCTGCCGTCATGTACATGTTGCTCATCGCCCAGTAAGCTTCCTTCACCAGTTCCATACGCTTGTCGGCAGGCTCCTTGTGCATCAGGTACATCGCGATGATCATGTAGCGTTCCTGCGGCAACTCCATTACGCGTCCGTCAAAATCGTTCGCCAAATAGCGCTCGGACAGCGTCAACAGCCCGATGTAATCGAACAGCAGGTCATTTTTCGGCAAAATGGATGCACCCAGCTCGTCAATTTGCTCCTTGGTGTAGTAGTCGAGCAGTTCTTGACGGTAAATTCCTTTTTGGACCAAATCGGTAATCAGCGGATAAAAAGCGCCGTAAGGCTCGTCCGCATAGGATTTGTAACGGCGGTGAGTGGCCGCTTTTTTATATAAGGAGGTGAGTAAAGCACGAGAAGCGGCGAATTTCCAGTCCGGTTCTTCCTTGCTGACCAGTTCAAGCGCAGCCATCGCAAACGCGTTGCTGATTTCGTCGCCCGTGACTTCGTCCCGGCGCAGCTTACTGGTTACACCGCGAATGAGGCGATCTTTATCCAGCTTGTCCAGCCCGCTCAGTACACGGTCGGCATAAACAGAAATACGTATTTCATCAAAAGCCAACTGGCGGTTGTTTGGTTTCGTTACGAGTTGTGGCATGGGATTAATTCCTCGCTTTCCTGACTTGGGAGATAAACTTGAAAATAAATGACAGTGAAAATGAAAAACGACGCTGAAAAGAAATGATGATAAAGCGATGAGGCAGCTTGCCCGGCGGTTAGAAGACAGGCGAAGCATCCGTGTATTTGCAGGTGTGCAGTTCCGGGTTTTGGATGAAAATTCCCGGGTTGCTTGCTTGGTTCAGACAGCATTTTGGGGCTGTATGTAATCTAATAACATAGAAATAGCGATGCGCTTACCAATGAACGGGTATAAAAAAGGTTCCCCTACAATTTATCGGCTACATCACTACATTTAGACGTCTTATAAATATTTAACCCAACATGTTGTGTTGAGAAACTTAAAATTTCAAATAAGCGCAAGGAGTATTATAGCAACAATTGAAGCCATACGTAAAGGAAAAGGAATGGAAACGCGAAAAATGCAAAGAAGCCGCGGGTTGTATTTGAATTGAGGTCGTGCGAACGGTACAATGGAGTGTAAGGAAGGCTTTCGAAGAAACAAGCAGTATACATATGAACTTTTTTTGTGAAATAAGGTTGCTCGCTTTATCGGACTGAGGTTTTAGATTTTTAAAGAAGTGACGATTTTAAAGGAGGAACTTGGCGATGGCTATTGCAGAAGTAACCGTAATCCCGATTGGAACGGGCAGTACCAGCCTGAGCGACTATGTTGCACAGATGCAGAAAGTGTTAAAGACGCAAAAAGGAATTGCTTACGAACTTACCTCCATGAGCACGATTATTGAAGGTACGCTGGACGATGTTTTCACTGCTATCGCTGCGCTGCACGAAGCGCCATTCCTGTCAGGAGCAAAGCGTGTCTCCACCTCGGTTAAAATCGACGACCGCCGCGACAAGCCTTCCTCCAGCCGCCAAAAGCTCCGTTCCGTCGCAGAAAAGCTATCTGGCACCGCGACAGGAAATGTTACCGAACTAAATCCAAATCCTAGTTGAAAAAGTTGATGTAAGTGATTGATTTTTATGTAAGTAAGAGTATAATAGTTTTTGTTGTCAGTATATACTGACCTGCTGGTGTAGCTCAGGGGTAGAGCAACGCACTCGTAATGCGTAGGCCGGGGGTTCAATTCCCTTCACCAGCATTCTATGAAACTCAAGTACAGCGCGGCTTCCAAGCTTTTTGGAGGCCGCGCTTTTTTGTGATTTTGGACAATCTTCTAACATTCTTCTAACCTTTAGTCTAGCTCTTATGCAACAGCGCAGCGTTTTGCATCCCGCTTGCGGGAATAGGTGTATCGCTGTTTTTTTTCGGGTTTTAAATAAGCACCTGTGTTGCTTTGGTGCTGTAAATACATAGGCAGACACAAGTCACTCATTTGGGTGGCTTTTTTATTGCCTTTGAAAGGATTTTTGGTTTGAAGAAAAGATAGATTGGGCGACGCATGCAGCTACAAAGTTTGCCTGTGAGAATTTCCACTACAGCCGCAGCTTGCCCGCTGGCAAGTCGGTGAAGGTGGGCGCATGGGAAGACGGTCAGTTTATCGGGGTTGTCATTTTCAGCAGGGGCGCCACGAATCACATTGGTTCCCCATACGGGTTGACGCAGCGTGAATGTTGTGAGTTGACGCGGGTTGCCTTAACGAAGCATCAATCGTTTGTATCGGAGATCCTTGGCAAAGCCATTCGGTTTTTGAAAGAGCAGTCCCCAATGTTGAACTGATCGTCAGTTATGCCGACGTTGAGCAAAACCATCATGGTGGGATCTATCAGGCCACCAATTGGATTTACGAGGGCAAGACCGACGGTGAAACATTATTTCATCATCAAGGGGAAGAAGACTCATCCCAAATCAATACATTCCAAATACGGTACCGGCAGTCAACGGATTGAATGGATCAGGAACAATCTTGATTCCAATGCTGAACTATATTATACAGCAGGTAAGCACAAGTACCTGATGCCGTTAAACAAGAAGATTCGACGGAAGATACAGCATCTGCACAAACCGTATCCAAATAAAAAGGAGGACGCGCTAACGTCCTCCTGATCATCCAGGGTATCCCCCGGCTGAGATAGCGGCGCGCCACGCGTGGCATTTTCGAGTCATCCGCTATCTCGCATTCCAGTATATAGGAAAGCCGAGGGATACGACAATGGGAACAGCAGACGAACAATACAACGCATCATTACATCGCGAGATCGAAATCATAGAAGGTATCCTTGAAAGCAAGTCGCAGTACCGCAAAATCGTTAAAGCCGGAATCGCACAATGGGTCAAAGACCTGCAGGCTGGAAATATAAAAATGCAGACGGTTCAGGATCTGGATCGGCTCATTGAATTAGATATTAAGCTTCAGAAGGACGAGTTGTAAATCCGTATTGTATTTTCACTAATTAATTCATAAAAATGGATTTAATAAACAACATTATGATTTTATTGTAAGTAAAATTAAAAACATGGAATCTTTTAGTAGACTGAGGTGGTAGTTAAATATACAAATATAGGAGGAATAATCGATGAAGAAGAAACATTTAGTTGCGTCAGCCTTATCTTTAGGTTTACTAGGAGGGGCTATTGCCGTGCCTAGTGCGATCTTTGCGGATTCAGATGCTGTAACTAATTCCGCAAATACATCGACTTACGGGACCCATGATGAGGTGAAAACACCTGGTAATCATGACGTGGGTCTTTTTAAGAGAAAGGATCTTTTTAATGTGAACCTTGACGGCAAGTCGCCATTAACAGAGTTCTCCATATCTCCTGGATATGGTCATGTTAAGCTTCGTGTAAGTAACAACAGCCAAACGACGCTTACTTTTACCTTAAAGCATGTCAATAGTGGAGATTATTTACTTACCAAGTATGTGGGTGCTGGTGAAACATTTAATTGGTATAGCACGAATGGGTTTCCAAACGGAATGCGCTCAGGAGACTATGAAATACAGTGGCATGCTAGCGGAGCTTATGTAGACGCCTCAGCATGGGCTATATCAGCCAATAGCCCGGATGAACTTTAACTAAACCAAGCCATAAAGTTTTGTATAAGAAAAGCTAACTGGTAGCTCGCTTGATTGGAGAAGTTTTTACTTATACTGCAACGAAGCAAGGAGAGCTTCAGGCCATTCGGTTTGAAGCTTTCCTTGCTTCGTTTATAACTCAAAGGAGAAATGTTGTGAAAAAGAAAAAAATATTTTTTTCATCAGCCTTATCTATTAGTTTGTTGGGGGCTGTTGTTGTGCCGAGTGTGATCTGTGCAAGTTCAGATGCGGCTGATTCTGCAAATACATCCAGTATTGCGACCAAAAATGCTGGTAAATCAACTATTAGTGACCATGTCATTACTTCACAAGCTACTGATGGACAAATTGTCGATCGTCCAGTAGCTGGATTTAATGATTCTGCTGATTTTGACGTTAAAGGAGGATATGGATATGTAAGATTGTACTTGAGAAACACAGGAGACACTACTATAACTTTTACTGTGAATCAGGGAAGTGCATCTGGTCCGGAAAAGTACAGTGGAACAGTAAGACCTGGTAAAACATTCGATGAAATATTAAATTCAAGCAAGGCATGGTCCACAGGGAAATTTTATGTTAGTTTAAGTAGTGGTTCTGGTTCCATGTCTGGAAAGCTCGGAGTTCGGACTAGTACTAATACGAATTTTTAAATATAATTGCTGGGAAAGCGAGCCAATGAGGCTCGCTTTTTTTGTTGGGGGTGGTGATTGTGTAACATGGCGAGAGAACGGAGTCCTGAGCGGGACAAGGCAAAACAGATGTGGCTGGAGAGCGGCGGAGCGATGAAGCTAAAAGACATCGCCGCCGCTCTTTCTGTTGGCGAGACTCAGGTCCGAAAATATGAGCTGGGTCATATGGAGCTGGCCGTTTCCGTTGTCGATCTGGACGATCAGCAGGAAAAGCTGTTAAACATCGCTTTGAACAAGGTTTCAGGTGATTGGGATGAGGATGCCCTCACGAAGTTGCTCGCTGATATGCAACAGGACGGCGTGGACATTTCCTTGTCAGGGTTCGACGACGTGGACCTGAAACAAATGCTTGGTGATATTGAGATCCCAAATTTCGAAGCGGATACTGCCGAAGACCAGGGCGATCTGGGGGTATTGAGTTCCAAACTGGTGACTTGTCCGCATTGCGGTGAGGAATTTGAACATGATTGATTTAAAGATAGATTGGGCGACGCATGCAGCTACAAAGTTTGCCTGTGAGAATTTCCACTACAGCCGCAGCTTGCCCGCTGGCAAGTCGGTGAAGGTGGGCGCATGGGAAGACGGTCAGTTTATCGGGGTTGTCATTTTCAGCAGGGGCGCCACGGATCACATTGGTTCCCCATACGGGTTGACGCAGCGTGAATGTTGTGAGTTGACGCGGGTTGCCTTAACGAAGCATCAATCGTTTGTATCGGAGATCCTTGGCAAAGCCATTCGGTTTTTGAAAGAGCGGTCCCCAATGTTGAACTGATCGTCAGTTATGCCGACGTTGAGCAAAACCATCATGGTGGGATCTATCAGGCCACCAATTGGATTTACGAGGGCAAGACCGACGGTGAACATTATTTCATCATCAAGGGGAAGAAGACTCAAAGACCTGCAGGCTGGAAATATAAAAATGCAGACGGTGCAGGACTTGGACCGTCTCATTGAATTGGATATTAAGCTTCAGAAGGACGAGTTGCAAATCTGTATTGTATTTTCATTAATTAATTCATAAAGATGGAATTAATAAACAATATTATGATTTTATTGTAATAAAAATTAAAAACATGGAATCTTTTAGTAGAATGGGGTGGTGGTTTTATACAAATATTAGGAGGAATAATCAATGAAGAAAAAACATTTAATTGCGTCAGCCTTATCTTTAGGTTTGTTAGGAGGAGCTATCGCCGTGCCCAGTGCGATCTTTGCGGATTCAGATGTAACTGATTCTGCAAATACATCCACTACTGCGACCCAAGATGCTGGTACAACAACTACCGGTGATCATGTAGTAACTCCTCAAAGAGTCGGAAATACTATTGACGCCGGGGCAAGCGGAAGTGCGACTGTAGGAACTTCCTTTGAGGTCCCTAAAGGATATGGTCATGTTAAACTTCGTATGAAGAATTATTCTGACCATACAGTCAAGGTAAGTTTATCGCACATCGAATCAAATAGAGAGTATATAACTGGTCTGACAATCGCACCTCATGACCAAGTTACTTGGAGAAGTACTGATGAAGGTTACTCAGACGGTTTGCGTTCTGGAAGCTACACACTGCAGTGGCGTGGTGGCGATTATAAAGTTGATGGACACGTGTGGGGAGTCGCTGCTTCAATGCCTGGGGACCTCTAAACTGCGCGAGATACGAAACCAAGAAAGCTCCAACCTTTATCCGGTTTGGAGCTTTCTTTTTTGTACCTCAAGGTCACGTCATAGCTTGAAAAAAATTGACTATATCAAATTATTCAAAAAATTGTATTTACCATTCGTTGGGGGTGGTGGTGATGTAATGGCCAGAGAACGAAGTCCTGAGCGGGACAAGGCAAAACAGATGTGGCTGGAGAGCGGCGGGACGACGATAAGGACTCATTGCCTGATTGGAGTGAAGTCGTCGAAGAAGCCAAGAAACTCGGACTTGAGTGGGGCGGCGATTGGCGCAGCTTTAAAGATATGCCCCATCTACAGATGGTCTTCGGAATCACGACAGCTCAATTCCGGGCGGGCAAGCGCCCAACTCAGACGCAGCTTAATGCTGTGCTGGTCAGATTGAACAAATTGAATATGGAGGAAGAGGAAATGACAGCAGAAGAAAAAGCAGCGTTTAATGCGCTACAGAAACGTGTGATCGTGCTCGAATCTTCAAATAAACTCACGAAGGTTCCAACGTGGGCAGAGCAAGCCTGTATCAACGCCAAGGCTGTTGGAGTGGGACACAGCGAATGATGGCAGCTACGACTTTTACAGACTGGTCACGATGCTTGATCGAGCAGGAGTGTTCAGTGCGAATGGAGATAAGTAATTATGGAAATCATGAATCAGGTTTTAGCCTTTGCTTCAACGTTGGCAGTAATCGTAATCGCTGTGGTTCAATTGGTCAAGAAAACAGTGAACATTCCACAAATGATTACCGTTAATGCGAATTATGCGTAAAATTCATATGAAAAATTAGTTGCATAGTATATTGACATATGGTTAATTTTGGTGAAAAATGAAGTATGTTTTTAAAAATTATGGAATATTTATGCGGAAGGTGGCTATGGCATGAAACATACACCTACGATTCGGGCGGAATTAGACAGATACCTAAAACAAGAGGGTTTGAGCCTAACGCAATTCGGGCATATTGCTGGCATGAATAGGGGAATAGTAAGTGCTATTGTGACGGGGAATAAGTCTATGTCTGTTAACCAGCTTGACCTAATTACTGAGGCTATGGGTTTACCGGAAGGCTACTTTTACGACTTATTTATAGAAAACTACATCATCGACATTCCCCCGAATATGAGGCGGATCGAGCCATTTTTGTATCGCTGTGCGGAGTTGGACAAGTTTGACTCGATTCGTCGAGTGGCGGAAGCCATCATGGACAATCTACTCTATTCGCCCAAACTGTTTGACATTGCAGAGGCGCTATTAGCACAAGGACGACATGTCGCTGCATTACTACTCTATGAAGGTGTAGCAGAAGCGGAAAAATACCAACATTCGGAACGTTTGGCAATCTGCCATTATCGTATATTCACAATTCAGGTTGGAGATGATCAACGCCAAAATCTCAATGCAGCTACGATATTTGAAGCTTTTGTTGAGCGCCTGGATGAAATAGACCAGCTTGACGCATTGAAGGACTTGGCGAACGTGTACAGGTCTTTGCGTCAATGGGACAAGGTTGATGAAATGGCAAAAAAAATGAGAGATAAAGCGGAAATTCAATATCTAATGAAACATCAACAGAAGAAGCGAGAGTGCAATGAGTCTACTGAGAAACTAAGTCGTCCCTTGTTTGTGTACATCACCTATGCCGATTTGTTGTGTGCAGGTATTTGTGAAGCCCAAGGCGATTATCAACAAGCTCTACAATATACATACGCCTACGCTAATTTAGATTGGGTCAAAGAGACGGACGAGGATACCCTACACTGGATCGGTTTGTTTCAACATTGGGCAGAAGTTAATACTTACGTATTTAAGCTTTTGTCGGGAGATATAAGTGTTCTGCACGATTATGTTGAATACATTGCTGCATCAACCAATAAAGCCGATAAAGAAATGGTTACTAAACTGTTGAATGTTATGATGGCGGCTAACCAATATAACATAGATGTTGATGATATACTTCGGAGGTTTAAAAGGAATATTGATTTTTTTGCTCAACAGAACCCATCTGCTGATATGTATACCCAACAAGTGATACCAGAACAGTTTGCACGTCTTGGATACGAGTTAGCTTATTACTATTTGTATCGAGGGATGCATAGTGATGGTTTTAAACATTTGATGTATGCAATGGTAAGTTATCATACACTAAATAATAAGGATTATTTTATAAATTGTATGGGTTTGTTTTTACACTTTCTGGATCATGCGGTTCCTGAAACCAAGGCAGAGTTTTTCAATTTCATTGAGAGGGTGTGGATAAACAATGTTGAGAAAAATGGTTCTTCTGATCGTCGCAGCTAGTTTTCTGTTTATCGCGAATGGGCCTAATGCTTATGACCAGCACCATAGTATTCAGCTTCACGATGTCGTTGGAGGTGCTTAAACGGATAGGAACAACAATCCCCGCTAACCTTAACTGGTCGGCGGGGATTTGCTTTGTTGAAGGAATTAACATACCATTCAACGAATAGCTATTTGGATTGTCAACAGTAAATCAAACAACTTTTTTAAGGGCAGCAAGGCGATACTGAATAGGCGTCATATAGCCTAAAGTTCCATGAATACGATGTTTGTTAAACCAGTTGACATAATCATATAATTCCAGTTCCAGATGACGAAGGCTCTGAAAGTTCATCTGGTTCACGAACTCTGTTTTCATGATTTTATAAGTGGCTTCGGCCACGGCATTGTCATACGGACAGCCTTTCTTACTCAGTGATCGACCGATTTCAAATGTCTCTAAAAGCTCATCCATCTTTTGATTTTTAAACTCGCTGCCACGGTCGGTATGAAACCACTGAATCTGACTCAGATCGCCTTTCACGGTCGCAAAGGCGCGGGAAACCAGTGCTGCATCCTTATGGGGACCAACACTATGGCCAATAATTTCTCGATTGAACAGATCGAGGAGCACACAAATATAGTGCCACTCGTTCCGGACTTTGACATAGGTTAGATCACTGACCACCACACGTTTGCTTTCCGTTTGATTGAACTCGCGGTTCAGTATATTAGCTGGAGCCGCTTCATTACAAGCGGTTTTATGGGGCTTATATTGTGCCACCGTGTAGGTGGAAACGAGCCCTTGCTCTTTCATGATGCGGCCAATGCGACGTCTGGAGACGATCAACCCACGCTCATGGAGCTTCACTTTGATCTTGCGTGTGCCGTAGGCTTTTCGATTCTTGTGAAAGATATCCACAATAGCTTCGGTGACATCGTCTTCAGTGGCTCGTTCTTGGGCGTCATAATAAAATGTACTTCTTGCGATTTGCAGGACGTCACACATTGCTGATACCGAGTATTTATCACGATTATTCTGGATGATAGCTACTTTCGTCCCATGATCAGCGCGGCTTGCTTTAAAATATCCACTTCCATTTTCAGACGCTGGTTCTCTTTTTGCAAAGCGATCAGCTCATTTTCTTCTGATGAGCGATTGTCCTTCTCTTTGAAGGAACCCGTCGCCTGAGCTTGTTTGATCCAGCGATCTAAAGCTGAGGCTGTGAGGCCATATTCCTCCACAAGGGCTGCTCTGGATTTCCCATTTTCATAGAGTCCTACCATTTGTTTTTTGAATTCTGCTGTAAAGGTACGTCGTTGTTGTTTTGGCATTGTAGAGATTCGCTCCTTAACATGATAGGTTTATTCTACAAGCCCTTATTTTTTCTGTCCAACTTAGTGTAGCCGATCCAATTTGAGGTGATCAGCATGAAGCATACATATAAAGTGTTAGAATCGGATTTAGAACTATTTGCTGCTGCATTAAGCCAGGCAAGAGTATATGTGGTTTAGCCGTTGGGCGAGGGTTTGATAGATATTGTGGATTACGGTGGAGCAGTGGAGAATATTACACCGGAGTCGGTTAAGATTAACGGAACCTTTTTCATGAGGAATCAGTTTGAATTTAGAGTAGATGTAAAGGGCTCAACTGGGTAACTGGTATGAGTCTACTTTTTAAATGTTCGTTGATAACTACAACAAAAGAAACAATGGTAGCCTAGGATGGGAAAATAAAGCCCTAGACTATCGCTATTTCATTGAACTAACGTTTCCCGTTAGCCAATCATGTAGCGCAAAATCAGCGCTGCACCACAGAGAATGAAAATTTTTGCTTGGTATTTTATACTGGAAGTACGGCTGGGAGAGGAAGGTCGATGAACTATGGTGCGATTAGAGCCCATCCGTTAGTCTGACTCCAACGACCACGGTGCACCACTGAATGTTGCTCCCACTGGGAAGCACTCATAGTAGATTAATCCTATTCTGGTTGTTGCACCAGTCTCCAATCATGATGCCGTAGGAAGGTTGAATGGCATGGATGTAATTATTGAACGGGCGTGCGGTATGGATGTCCATAAAGACAATATTACTGCATGCATCATGACACCTGAAGGAAAGGAGATTCAAACATTTTCAACTAAAACTGTATTTCTTCTTAAGTTAGTGGACTGGATTAAGGAGCACAGCTGTACTCATGTCGCCATGGAAAGCACAAGTGTTTATTGGAAACCTATTGTAAATTTAATTGAGGCTGAAGAGATCGAATTTCTGGTTGTTAATGCCCAGCATATGAAAGCTGTGCCTGGACGCAAAACCGATGTTAAAGATGCAGAATGGATTTGCCAACTCCTTCGCCACGGACTGATTAAAGCCAGTTTCATTCCAGACCGTAATCAACGTGAGTTAAGAGAGCTTGTTCGTTATCGCCGGAGTATCATCGAAGAACGTGCCAGACAGCATAATCGAATCCAAAAAGTATTAGAGGGAGCTAATATTAAGCTTGGTTCCGTTGTCTCAGATATTATGGGAGTTTCCTCTAAAAAAATGCTTTATGCGATTGCTGAAGGTATAGATGATCCTGGGCAACTGGCCAACATGGCCCTTCGAACACTAAAACGAAAAAAAGATGAACTCGAACTTGCCCTCCAAGGATACGTAAGTCCCCACCAACGCCTAATGATAAAAACCATTCTAACTCACATCGACTTTCTAACTCAACAAATTGATATGCTGGATCAAGAAGTTGCACGGCGAGTAAATCCTTACCAAGAAGATATCGAACGATTAGACTCAATTCCAGGCATATCAATACGAATGGCCGAACAAATCCTGGCTGAAATCGGTACAGATATTAAAAACCAGTTTCCAAGCGCAGCTCATATGTGTTCCTGGGCAGGACTTGTTCCTGGCCATAACGAAAGTGCGGGCAAAAGGAAATCGGCTAAAACCAAAAAGGGCAATAAATATTTGAGATCAGGCTTAACCGAAGCTGCTCATTCCGTAAAAGGATCTAAGAATTACCTTGGCGCACTGTATAGGCGTACAGCAGCGCGAAAAGGAAGGAAACGAGCAGGAATTGTAGTCGCTCATGCCATGTTGAGAATCTCCTATTACCTTCTAACTCGTAAAGAAATGTATGTTGATCTAGGGGAAGACTACTTCAATAAGCAAAGGGAACAGTCCATTGTGCGACATGCTTTACGCAGACTTGAAGGGCTAGGCTACTCCATTACCATCACTAAACCAGAAGGCTCCTGATCTATATAAGCTACAATAAAAAGCTATTCAGGCGCTCTCCCCTTTTAAAAAAAACGAACGAGCTGCGTCTTCTTTAATGCTGCCTTTTTCCACACTTTGGTGCAATAAATTTTCATAGTAGTTCAATCAATTCTGTTGCCATCGTATATGCTGGTGGTGAACCAAGTCTTCTACATTACTATATCGTCTTTCGTAAGTTTTTGGTACAGGGCTATCTTCTCGTTGGCAAGGGAAATCATGCACTCAAGTTCCTGCCGCTTGGATTCCAGTTCCACCAGATGCTTTTCAAGAATTTCTATCCTTATGTGTAAGGCAGGAGTAAAATTAGCAACTTCTTCCCCTTTTTGAATTTTATCCAGTACACATCCGTCACGAGTAAATTCCGTAATCTCCTCAAGCGACAATCCCAATTTTTTTAATCTAATTAAACATTGTATATATGAAACCTCACTTTCGGTATAAATGCGTGTCCTTCCATTTCTTCGATTTGGTTCCTGTAGCACTCCAATTTTTTCATAATAGCGAATCGTATAAGGAGTTAGCCCCGTTCTTTCTGATACTTGACTTATAGTAAGCATTGTTTTTTTATGTCACTCCTTTTTTCTAAACCAAAATTTAAAACTATTATACATCTTTAAGTCAACTCGAAGTCGATATTTGCACCTCTAACTTCATTTCAAAAATTTGTGCTTGATTTCTAGTTGACTCTAACTTGTAAGCTAAAGTTGCTAATTGATATACATGAAACATAAAAAAACCTAAAGATAAAAGGAAATGGTGTCAAACTTATTTTGATGGAGGCATAAACAATGAACAACAAATATTTCACGATTCAACAAGCAGCGGAAGGTATCTGGGGTGCTATTTCGGTACCTGGTAGTGGTTCGCTGGGGAATGCGGCAATTATTGACATTGGGGATTTGACCGTTGTTGTGGACACAACCAACCTACCGCATTCTGGTGCTTTGTTACGTCAAACCGCAGAACAATTAACGAATAAACCAATTAAATATGTGATCAATACTCATTTCCATGGAGATCATGTCAACGGCAATCAGGAATTCATGGAAAGTGATTTTATATCTACCGTTTGGACAAGAGATTTGCTATCTGAAATGGGTAAAGTGAATATTGATCTAATGCAACAAAACATTCAGAAGTTAATAAATAGCCTACATCAAGTACGTTCACAAGAAAAAAATCCGCACATGTTAACCGAAATCGGCTATGATCTTTCCGTGCAGAGAGCCCTGTATGATGCTATCCCTTCCCTCCGTAGAGTGATACCCACGATAACTTTTGACGATAAACTAGTTATAAAAGGAGCAAAACGCACTGTCGAAGTTTTATCCTACGGAGGCGGACATTCTTTAAGCGATGCCGTTATTTACGTGCCTGAAGAACGAACCTTGATTGCTGGTGATTTAATAACCAACAAGACGATTCCGGTCATGCCATACGGTAATCCATACGCTTGGATACGCATCCTTAGACGCATTCAAAGAGATCTGAAGGTAGATACTGTCATTCCCGGGCATGGAGATGTGTCCACTCCAGATAAAATCCTAGATGTCATTCGCTTTTTAGAAAAAACGATCGCTTATGTGTCTGAAGCTGCGACGAGCGGAAAACCAGAGTCTTACTGGTTAAATGAAGGTGTATTAAATGGCTATGAAGATTGGCATCTAGCTCAGTATTTCAGATGGAATTTTCGCTGGCTCTTCAATACAATGCTTGTTCAAAATAATAGATGAGACACAACTAGCACTCCCTTTAACTCCACCAGATTCACAAGGCCAGTTCTGAATGTCAACCCGGCAGCACGTTTGGGTATTTTCAAACGTAATTG
The DNA here is from genome assembly GCF_056316205.1 of Paenibacillus sp. 1-8. Classification (NCBI taxonomy): domain Bacteria; kingdom Bacillati; phylum Bacillota; class Bacilli; order Caryophanales; family Paenibacillaceae; genus Paenibacillus; species Paenibacillus sp. 1-8. The sequence continues at coordinate 661,438 of NZ_CM149995.1, forward strand.
GCAGTCTGCCCGTTAGCTTAACGTCGCCGTTCAGTCTACAAGCTTTCAGTTGTCTGCCTCTATTAAGGAGCTGGAGATAGAGACGGGGAAATGTACAGAGGACATAGAAGTTAGGTTGCTTGCTTTAGAGCAAGGTAACTATATTTAGGGGGGCGAATAATTCTACACTACGGGATATCGTCATCTGGAGGGCTGGGATCGCAATCAAAAAATCATTATGCTCGTAGGAGACGGAGAAGGATAATTTAGTGAACATTAGGCGTCAGTCTCGTATTATTGCCTCAATTATTTTCTTCTAACAAAACTTCTAACGGCTTCGGATTATTTATAAATATTTCAGGAGCCTTAGGGCGAACGTAATTCAATAATTACAGACTTTGGGGGTATGTGGGTACTAACGGGAACTGTACCGGAACGCACTCGTAATGCGTAGGCCGGGGATTCAATTCCCTTCACCAGCATTCTATGAAACTCAAGCACAGCGCGGCTTCCAAGCTTTTTGGAAGCCGCGCTTATTCGTGATTTTGGACAATCTTCTACCCTTTAGTCTAGTGAATGTAAAATAGGACTCCAAAGGCATATAGCCAGATAGAGTCCTTCTTGCTGTTTATTTAGTTGAGTATTCGCTTACTTCGAAAGTAAGGATTTTGTTGAATATTACGTAGTCTTTGCGATTGCTAAATGGACCTTTGTTATTATTGTGCTTATCAATGGCAAAGAATGAAACTCCTCTGCCAGCATCTTTAGCATCATACCAAGCGATGAAGGCACTCAGTTCTTTTTTACTCAGATCAAATTCCTTATTCAATCCATTGTCCATCGTTACAGTCAGAATTGCACGGTCACCAGTTGGTTGGGAGGTGCCATCTGTATCCGACGGATCAGGCTTTGTAGATGGATCAGGCTTTGTAGATGGATCAGGCTTTGTAGATGGATCAGGCTTTGTAGATGGATCAGGCTTTGTAGATGGATCAGGTGTTGTAGATGGATCAGGCTTTGTAGATGGATCAGGCTTTGTAGATGGATCAGGTGTTGTAGACGGATCAGGTGTTGTAGATCCGCCCGTAGCTTGATAAGGTAAAAAGCCTTCTGGTACAGAATATTTAAAATCACTTGCTCCAAAATTAGCTTCGTAATTCATTATCCCACCAGTTCCATTCATAACCATCGGGAAAACCTGTGATCCTTCTAGTTCTGAAGGTTTAACGGAATTAGCTCCCAGAGAAATACCATTCTTGTACCAAACAATTCTATCGTTATCTAAATCCAAAGCAATGCCGATAACATCATTTTTAGCAAATGTAGGGCCATAAGCGGTTCGTATGTCTGATGTAATGTTATTTATAATTTGACCACTATAACCGTAGTATGCTTGATATTTCGGGCCTGATTCACCTGTTATTCCTACTAATGAAATACTGTAGCTAACCTTCACTTCCCAATACCATTTTCCTTTTGTTTTTCCAACTGTCGCTTTGTCGCTTTCTCCTACGTTCCCAAGAGAAGTTACTACAGACCCGTTTTTCCAAGTTACATTTGTAGTCTCAGCTTTTGTAACGGCAGGGAACAATGAAAACACCGAAACCCCAATGAGTAGAGCTAACATCATAGTTCCTAGTTTTTTGAATATGATATTTTTCATGACTTCCTCCTAATATATGTAGTGACAACTGAATTATAGAATTAGATTGGGATAATTGTCCAAACATTAAATGATATATATTCAAATATGAGTATTATTATGGAATTTTAATTTGTTTCGGGGGAACATAAGTCGTCGAAAGTATAAGGCATTAGTCATTTGATTGGATGAAACTAGGTTGTATTTTTCTGTATGCTGTGGGTCGAGGGTACGACACTTGATGCTCTATTGGATCACAGTAGTCCAAGGAGAGATCTAATTGAATCTCGAAAGGAACAGGGGAACATACACAGAAATTGTTTATGGCAGAAGGAATCCATATATGGTTCACAGAATGGAATATTTGAGGTGATCGTTGTGAAACACACATATAAAGTATTGAAGACAGACAGGGAGCTGTTTGGAACTGCTTTGGTCCAGGCGCATGTATACGTTGTATCCATTGATGAGGAATTACGTGTGGCATTTGAGGATTATGGAGGAGTAGTAGAGGAGATTAAGCAGAATCAGTTAAGACAGTGGGTAAAATTTTTATGCGAGAACAGCTTGAATTTCGAATAGACCTTGTATCAGGAGAAGACCCAGGATGATGATCTAATAACTCCGCCGGTTTATAGCCAATATGGGGTTATTTTGTATCAGTAGGGTTTTTCTTTATGCGAGAAGCTTTTAGATGAACTACTGAATATTTCTCTTACATAAGGGAACAGGGATACGAGTCTCAACAGGGCAACCTCGGAATTAGATTAGTATTAGACGTGGGATTCGATATACATAATGACAAGGCATATTCCATATGACTAAGTAAGTGCTTTTTTGCTCACATAGAGGAGGGATATGCTTGGATGCATTCGTTGCACGCTCATTAGATGAGATACGATTTTGGTCCAGGATCATGAAGGAGCATTCATTTTTTCTGGGGTTAGGTTTTAGAGCTGAAGATACTCAACTCATTACAGAAGCCAATCAGTTTTACGCTATTTTTGAGGATATTGAGAGAAGATCACACGGTTTTAATATCGATACAGACCCCCACACAATCAAAGAGTTTAATACGGAGGTCCGGAATGCGGCGACTAATATTTGGGCGTTTAAGAGAATGGTATTGGGCCTTATATTGCAATGCAAGCTTCCCGGACAAACCAATTTCCCTTTACTGGTAGATCATGTGAGCCGGGAAGCGAATTATTTCAGAAACCGTTTAGAGGAACTCAATTCAGGGAAGCTCGAACCATTACCCGATGCAATTATCGATGAAAATGTATTTTTCCTAAAAATCATGGCCGATCACGCAAAATTTATAGGCCATTTGCTTGATCCATCCGAACGTAAACTGGTTGAACAAGCTAGAGAGTTTAGTAATGATTTCGATACGCTGATGTTTCAAGCGATTGATTTAAGTCATATGCGGCCACAGTCACAAACCGCTCCACTCCTAAGTCAATTTGTGGATGAAAACCGTGTCTCTGTTAAGTCCTTGCGTGATTTTAAGAAAACAGCGCGTGATTTAATCGACGAGTGCCGAATAAAGAGCATTATCCATCCTCTATTAGCCGATCATGTATTTCGTGAAGCTGAGAGGTTCCTTTTTATACTCGATATGTTTGATCAATCTTTATCAGGTGTTAAGGTGAACAAGAAAGAAATCATGCACTGATATGCAATCGCTGCTATGTAGCATAAATAATTAAAACGTTATGAGAGGTCGGCATTTAACAACGGGGCCTTTTGAATGCATAGGTTTTCAGGAAATGAAATTTTCTGAGGGAAGTGGGCATCTTTTTTAAGGATGCTCACTCGATCTACTTTGTAGATATCGTTTTATATTGTCGTCGATTCGTAATTTCAACTATGAATGTACAGTGTTTTGCTGTTCATGTTCCTCGTGGCTACATACTTTAAGTGTATAACCTGTATCATCGTTAGTACACCATGACTGAGATTGAAAAGCCAAGAACATAAGCATATATAACGGCTTCTTCATCAATGGCTTTTTGAACATAGTCTGTTAACTTTTCGTACAAATCGTTGTCGGGACCAGGTTTAATATTTGGGAGTGGTGTCATTTGTTTAGGATCAAACAGAGCGCCCCTGACATAATCCAATGCAATCTCCCGATTGTTTTTATTGATTCCAGTGAAGCCTTCTGTCATACCTTGCAGATGGGTAATTTGCGAGGAATTAAAATTTTTGCCAATCAAATAAAGAACTTCTGACGGTCAAGCTTGTGATTGGATATTAATTGCTAATCTGAACTTTTCTTTGCTATGCGATACTTCTTGAGCACTTCTAGATGCTGATTATGTTTTCCTAATTTTGATTTTTTAGGAATTGCTTTTAGCACGCCATATTTAATGGGCATTGTTATAGTCTCCTTGCGATTAATTTTTTTACATTTTCTAGCGTGTCTTATATTTGTATTTATTATTTAATCCAGTTTTGTCCAAATTTACTGGGAAGGGAAACACCTTTTGTTTGTGCTTCCCGTGTGCTGCAATGGCTGTCTCAGTCCAGTGGTTAGTAACTATTCGGGATGTGAACCCGTCTGAGTATTCAGGGGGGATGATCAATGAACAGCTTCACGTTGTTTAGACGAACTATAGCAGTAGCTTGTACCGTAGTGTTACTATTATCCGGCTGTACACCAGCGAAGGACGAGGAACATGAAAAATCGTCTGTAGAATCCACACAAGTGGGGCCATCGGATAAGCACGAAAAAGAGTGTTCAAATGTAACTATTGATTACGCATCTTTAGCAAAATGGAATGGCGTTACCTATAGGGCGAGCTATGAGAACGACAATAGTAACTTGCACAAAGGGGAGAAAGTTGGCGCAATTTTATATCGCATGGCAGATTATGCTTGCCCGGGTTATGTAATGAAGGACGGGGATGCTACTTTGCTGGAGATCGGTACAGAACTCTATGAAGTGAAAGGATACGCCCAATCTGCCAGATTATTTGCTGGGGATATATTGTATGAAGCGACGCATAACCCTTCCGCCAAGACTATTAATGATTTGCTGGATATCTCGGGAAAAATAGCAGTCGTTCGCTTTGTCAGCGGCAATGACGGGACCAAGTTGAAAGATTTCACACCCCAGGCGACTGCCACATTTGCCGAAGCCTATCCTAAACTGAACTACGTTCCATTTGACCAAATGTACAAGCAGACCAACAGTTTGGCCGGGAATAGCTACTATCTCCAGATTGAAATGAAAGACGGATCAACGAGAAATCTTGCCTATCATATCAAATCTAAAGCCTTCTACCCTGCCGGATATGCTACTCCTGAACTGGCTCAGCTTGTGGAAGAGCAACGTAAGCGGATATACGCTCAGTAAAGGACTACAATTCAGAGTTATCCTTCATGATTTCTATCGAAAACACCTCTTTAAAACCTCTTTCACCGTCTATTGTAATGTGGATCGCTCGGGTTTTGGGCAGACGTTGAATCCAGTTTAATTCGAATAATCTGTCCAAAAGAGCGTTCCCCAAGGCTCCAGCCAGATGGTGGCGTCGTTCACTCCAATCCATGCATTTATGCGAGAAGGAGCGGCGCTTTTTTTTCGTTGCTTCAAGGTCAATCTGGAAGTCTGCAAAGAACGCCCTCCCTTTTTCGGTAACAGAGAACCTGTCCCGCTCATCCGAAATGTAATCTTTTTGAATGAGAGAAGCTGTTAGCTGTACGCCTAGATGACCTGCCAGATGATCGTAGCAAGTTCTTGCTTGACGTATGGCCTCGTCTTCGGAGGCATGTTTGAATGACTTGATTGGAACAGGCGGGGCTATGGATAAAAATGACTCCATCACCCGGGCAACTTCGGGGTTTTGAATGCCATAGTAACGGTGGCGCCCTTGTTTCTCCACAGTAACGACTTGAGCCTCGGTCATTTTAGCCAAATGGAAGCTGGCGGTTTGCGGTTTGATGCCTGCCATATGGGCCAGCTCGCTTGCAGTATGAAATCTGCCGTCTAATAAGGCGGTTAAGATGGCTGCGCGGGAAGGCTCGCTGACGAGAGAAGCGATCATAGCTACATTTGATTTGGCACTCATTGTGTGGTTATCCCCCTTTGTATTCCATACTTCGATGAAGATTGAAATATTTATATTCTACAATAAGGAGGGAGATCTGAACAGAAGGAGAAGGGATAATGGACCAAATGAATCAAATAAATCAGATGAATCACAGCCCAGACGTTAAAACGATTAACCCTAGCATTTTATATTACGGAACCCCTGTGGTATTACTTAACACGCTGAATGAGGATGGAACGACCAATATTAGTCCCATTTCCTCCTCATGGGCATTAGGGGATTGTGTGGTATTAGGCATTGGTATAGGCGGAAAAGCATTTGAAAATATGAAGCGGCATCCCGCATGTGTGATTAACGTTCCGGGACCTGCCTTATGGGAGCATGTGGAGCGGTTGGCCCCCTACACGGGCAAAAATCCCGTACCCGAGGATAAGCAACAAAATGGCTTTACCTATCAGAAAGATAAGTATGAGATTAGCGGACTAACTTCGATTGACTCTAATGTGGTCAAGCCTGCTCGAATTAGGGAATGTCCTATTCAAATCGAAGCCAAGGTGAAGGAGGTACGGATTCCTGATCATTCTCCTTATTTTGCAATCGTCGAAACCCAAGCTGTACAGGTGCATGTTCATCAGGATATGATCCTCGGTGATAACCACATTGATCCGACAAAGTGGAGCCCACTCATCTATAACTTCCGTCATTATTTCGGCCTTGGTGAGCAGTTGGGTAAAACCTTCCGGTCTGAAACCTGATGTTCTAGAAAATTTAATAATTTCCTACCTGAATAATGAGAATTATCTTCCCAAATCGTTCTTTTTATGCGAGAATGATTGAAAAATCATCCATGATTGCGCATTACAGCACGTATAACAAGGGAGGAAAAAACCATGTCAGAAGAACGCAAGCTGTCATTCGAAACTCTCGCTGTCCATGCCGGACAACAAATTGATCCTACTACCTTTGCCCGCGCCGTTCCGTTATATCAAACCACCTCGTTTGGATTTCGGGATGCCGAGCATGCGGCTGATTTGTTTTCGCTAAAAGAGTTCGGTAACATTTATACGCGTATGATGAATCCGACCACGGATGTGTTCGAGCAGCGGATCGCAGCTCTGGAGGGAGGGGCTGGCGCGTTGGCAACGGCTTCGGGAGCAGCGGCCATTTCCTTTTCCATCCTGAACATTGCGGGAGCAGGGGATGAAATTGTGTCGGCATCCAGTCTGTATGGCGGTACATATAATTTGTTTTCCACGACGCTGCCGAAGCTGGGCATTAAGGTGCATTTTGTGGATTCGGATGACCCGGAGAACTTCCGCAAAGCCATTACGGATAAAACGAAGGCGTTATTTGCCGAGACGATTGGCAATCCGCAGGGCAATGTGCTGGATGTGGAAGCTGTGGCAGCGATTGCGCATGAATACGGTATTCCGTTGATTGTGGATAACACGTTCCCAAGCCCGTACTTATTGCGTCCTATCGAATATGGAGCGGATATTGTCGTGCATTCTGCAACGAAGTTTATTGGCGGACACGGTACGTCCATCGGTGGGGTGATCGTGGACAGTGGCAAGTTTGACTGGAAAGCAAGTGGCCGTTTCCCTGGACTGACCGAGGTGGACCCGAGCTATCACGGGGTTGTGTACACCGAGGCGGTAGGGCCTATTGCATATATTATCAAGGCGCGGGTACAACTGTTGCGTGACCTGGGAGCAGCTATTTCACCGTTCAACTCATGGCTGCTGCTTCAGGGCCTGGAGACACTCCATCTGCGGCTGGAAAGACATAGCCAGAATGCTTTGAAGGTAGCGCAATATCTCGAAAGCCACAAGGATGTGGAATGGGTCAGCTACACCGGATTGCCAAGCCATCCATCCTACGAATTAGCCCAAAAATACTTGCCGAAAGGGCAAGGGGCGATCCTGACCTTCGGCATTAAAGGCGGCAGTCAGGCGGGAAGCAAGCTGATTGAAAATGTGAAGCTATTTTCCCATTTGGCGAATGTGGGCGATTCCAAATCTCTGATCATTCATCCGGCGAGCACAACCCATCAACAGTTGAATGAGGAGGAACAGGTTGCTGCTGGAGTCAAGCCAGAGCTGTTGCGTTTGTCCGTCGGGACGGAAGCGATAGACGATATTTTGTACGATTTGGAGCAGGCGATCGCGGCCAGCCAGCAGTAGTTAAGTGAGCAGAGGCCAGCGGCGTTGGCATGTTAAGGCGAGTATGACAGAGCATTTGTGCAGGATTCCGTAAGTGGTTTTTCCAACCCAGATTGGTTTACGGTCTGTGGTTAATCAGGCGGGGGGCAACCTCCGCCTTTTTTGCGTCCATGTCATGAAGAAATAGCGTTGACAATATACCCACACAGGTATATATTATACCCCATAGGGTATATGAGGAGAGGAAGAAATGAGCAGAAAAATAGTTATTATTGGCGGGGTAGCAGGTGGAGCTTCTGCGGCGGCAAGATTGCGTAGATGGAATGAGGAAGACGAGATTATAATGTTTGAACGCGGAGAGCATGTTTCTTTTGCAAACTGTGGACTTCCTTACTATATTGGCGAGACGATCCGTGCGCGGGAGAAGCTGTTCCTCCAGACACCTCAAGGGATTCGAGACCGTTTTAATATAGATGTACGGGTATTTACCGAAGTAACAGAAATAGACCGGGAGCAGAAGCTCATCCGCTTCCGTGATGTAATGACAGGAACAATGGGGGAGCAACCGTACGACTTGGTGGTTTTGTCCCCAGGGGCCAAGCCGATGATACCGGATATTCCCGGATTAAACGAAGCTACTAATCTATTTACGCTAAGAAATATTCCTGATACGGACGTGATTAAGGCATATGTAGATGAAAAGAAACCGCGACATGCTACTGTAATCGGCGGTGGATTTATTGGGCTGGAAATGGCTGAGAATCTGCGGGAGCGTGGACTTGCGGTAACGATTATCGACCAGGGAGAACAATTGCTTAATCCGCTAGATCCTGAAATGGCTAAACTGGTAGAACAGCATATGAAGCTGAACGGAGTGGAGGTGCGCTTAAAGGAAGGGGTTGCGGCTTTTGCAGATCAGGGCACACGGCTCCTTTTAGCTTCGGGAGGTGTGCTTCAGACGGATTTGGTTATTCTGGCGATTGGTGTTGTTCCCGAAAATGAACTGGCCAAGCAAAGCGGATTGGAGCTTGGTTTTCGCGGGGCTATTCAGGTGAACGCCCAACTGCAAACCAGTGATCCGGCCATTTATGCGGTAGGAGACGCCATTCAGGTCAAAGACCGCAATCACGGGTTTGCGACCATGGTATCGCTGGCCTGGGGAGCCAATCGGCAGGGGCGCTTGGTGGCGGATCATATGAACGGTCAGGCCATTTCTTATGATGGCGCGCTCGGCACGTCCGTGATTAAGACCTTTGCCTTGACAGCAGCATCGACAGGCAATAACGAAAAAACATTGCTACGGCTGGGAGTTCCCTATAAGGCTGTTCATATTCATCCCAGTTCGCATGCGGGTTATTATCCCGGGGCATCGCCAATTTCCATGAAGCTGCTCTTTAACCCGGAGACGGGAATGATATACGGGGCACAGGCCATTGGAGCCGATGGAGTAGACAAAAGGATTGATGTGATTGCGACGGCCATGCGTGGGCATTTGGAGGTGCGTGAGCTGGCTGATATCGAACTTGCCTATGCTCCCCCTTATTCTTCGGCCAAAGATCCTGTCAATATGGCTGGTTATGTGGCTTCGAATATCATGGATGGGCTGGTTCAAACGATACAATGGCATGAAGTCGATGACTTTTACCACAACGGTGGTGTCATTATTGATGTCAGGGATGAGGTGGAGCTGCAGGCAGGAGTCATTCCGGGTTCTATCCATATTCCTTTGCCAGAGCTGAGAGAACGGATGTCAGAAATCCCTCGTGATCTGGAGATCGCGGTATCCTGCCAGGTCGGCCTGCGGGGCTATATTGCGGCCCGAATGCTGACCCAATACGGTTATCAGGTGAGAAACGTTGATGGTGGCTACAAAACGTATTCAGTTATGGCTGAACGGGATTCTGATTATGATCTGCCTACAGGGGGCGAATTGAAGGAGGAAGCTAAAGACGGGTCTGGTGTTCCTTCGAGAGTTGCGGAAGAAGCCGTAAACCCCGACACAGAGCTAACCCTGCTGGATGCCTGTGGATTGCAATGTCCGGGTCCTATTCTCAAGGTATATGAAGCTGTTAAGGCACTGGAAGAAGGACAAAAGCTGGAGGTTACCGCAACCGATTTCGGTTTTGCGAGAGATATTGAGGCGTGGTGCCTCAAATCCGGGAATACGCTGGAATCTTTGGGGGTATCCCATGACAAGGTTAAGGCTATAGTGCGCAAAGGTTCTGGCAAAACACCTGCTGCTAACAGCCAATAGTTAGTGATGGTAAAATAATACAGAAGGACAGCGCCGATCCTGTCCGGCAGGGTTTACCCCTTTTTATTTCAAATTATGGCTTGGTTCACTGTGTGACGTCTGTTACAATAGAAGGGACGTTTACGAATGGATAGAAAAAAGATCGGACGGTGAGCACTTTGATGTGGGAAGCGATTATATATTGGGTGATTTTGGTGATTGCTGCGCTGAGCGTAATTGCGGTCTCAGGCACTCGTAAGACGGCAAGCACAATTATTCTGGCGCCTGTTGTTTTATTTTGTACAATATTTATGATGCAGGGCTCGGTATTTACTGCAATGCAGCACCCGACGATGGGGGCTAATGTCGGTTTGGGCATGGCTTTTTTAACAACCTGGGTAGTCAGCGGAATACTATATGCTGTGACGATTGTGATTGCTTTCATTAAATATAGCAAGAAAAACAAGGCGTAATTCAGCCTTAGCCTCAGATGAAAAAGGGTTTTCGGTCTTTTGCCGAAAGCCCTTTTTGTATCCTTTTTTCAACAATACGGGATGTCTTCGTTTATCTGCGTCTTCTCATGAACAATACAACAACCAGCACGACGATGATGACGATCAATAGAAATTTCATATTCGATACCCTCCTTGGTCTGTCTCTTATTTGGTATTAACCATATTTGATTAGCATGTACCGATTTACCTCAAGAAGATACCTGTTGTGGAGCGTTTGGAAAAAAATAAAGCTGAGCTCCAAAAAGAGGTTTACAGGATTAGTAATGCACCTTCCAGTAGGAGGGTGCATTTTTATGTGTTATAATGGGAACATATGTTCTTTATAGTGGGGGGAAGACGATGTTGCCTGATTTGGAACGAAAGCTGTTACGGATTTTGTATAACTATTTTGCCCAGCATCGCCATATGCCGACGATGACGGAATTGACCGTCAAAACGGGGAAAAGGGACAGCGAGATTACAGCCGCTTTGCGGCATATGGAACAGGAGCGTTATATTACATGGGAAAATAACTCCAGTACTCAGCATGTGGTCTTGCTGGAAGGGTGGGAGCGGCCTTCGACGGAAAGGGGCACACGCCCGGAAACAGGGCGATCAACTATGCCAACCACGCCGCAGGGCGGCACGGAATACTGGACGAATTATTAGGGTAGAACACCAAGCTGGAAAATTAATGAGTTTTTAAGGTGCATATCATTTAGTTTTAAGAAAGGGGGACTATAATGACCCTATTAACCCCTTTTTGATCAAGCTATAGGCCCTGCCGATGTATTGGCGGGGTCATTTTTTTGTTTATAGATGCTTTCGATGGTGCTTAACAGATACCTATGTACATTAAAAATCCCCCGGGGATCATCCGGAGGATGGGTGCAGCTTGCGTGAACTGCACTGCCTGCTCGAACTTCATGGTTCGACGGCATAATATATATTCAACCCCTGCTACCTTTCATAATATGGTCAGCATGTTCATAAGGGGCAGTCCGATTCCACTGCTCATTTTCCAAACGACAAAAGCCCTACCTCTCTTTCGTCCTTGCGGCTCCGATGACCGCGCCAGTGTGAATGTGAAAATCTTCGGCAAAAGCTCAAAATTCTACATTAGGGTTATACATAAAATTTGGAGAAGCTCCATGCGGTGATTAGGAGTAATAGCTTGTTGCGCGGAATCCTATGGGGTTTAATACATACTTTAATAGTATAGCAAGAACGACTCTGAAATGCAAGGCTGCAATTTCTCAATCTATATATGGTTGATTAAAATTCGCTATAGGATTTATGCAAATTGCTCAAGCAAGAAGGTTAACTTTTGCCGACCGGACTCCGATATTGAATAAACAAGATGTTTTGTGAGTGTGCGGATGAAAAGAGGGGTAGCATTTTGCCAATCTATAAGCATTTTATTCAGCATGTTATCCTGAACTATATTATAGGTTCGTTTATAGCTGTTCTGTTGGTAGGCGCGATTTTTGTATTTTCCACGTTAAATATAGCCCATTATGAATTTTTAGGTCTTATGAAGATCATTGCTTTTTCCAGTATTATTATGATTGCTTGCGAAACGCTGGTATTTAGGATGCATCTGGGACCAGTTCGTCACTTTTTTCTGGATAAGCGGACGACGTTCGAGGATGTAGAAGCGATGTATATACGGATTCACCGTCTGCCTAATCTGTCTGTGTTACGTATTATGGGACCGCATTTGCTCGGTTTTTCCATCCCGGCGGCTGGTATGGCCATATGGATGATTCATACCAGACAGCTCACCCTGCCCTTCTATTATGTGGGAATTGCCTGTATAGGGGCTTGTCTGGTTGCTTCGATGCACGCGATGATTGAATTTTTCCTGACGATGAGGGCGATTCGTCCGTTGCTGGTGGAAATTGGAGACCGAACTTATCAGAAATATGGAATTAACCTATCGCTTCGGGGACGGGTATTACTATCGCTCCGGCACAAATTTCAGCTGAGTGCAACGTTGATTGGTGCTTTTCCGCTATTTTTGTTTTGCCTGGCTACGCAGATTCGGCTGGAACATTTGGGTGAGACGCTTTCCAGCTCCTATTGGGTATGGGCGGGCACGATTTTACTATTTGGTGTGGCCTTCGCTTATTTGGGAGGATGGCTGTTAACCCGTGAGATTGAGCGGCCGATTCACCATTTGCTGGAAAAGATGAACGAAGTGAAGGAAGGCTGCCTGAACGATAAGGCTAGCGATTTGTACTCTGACGAGTTTGCGAAGCTGATTGAAGGCTTTAATATCATGGTCGAGGGATTGAAGGAACGGGAAGACAAAAACAGTCAGCTATTGGAAAGCTATTTTGCCACCTTGGCGGCAGCGCTGGATGCGAGAGATACCTATACCGCAGGGCATTCTTTGCGTGTGGCTGAATATTCGGTGATCATTGGGCGAAAGGGAGGTTTGAACGAGACGGACCTCGATTTACTGCGCAAAACAGCCTTGCTGCATGATATCGGTAAAATCGGTGTGGCCGATGCCGTGCTGCTCAAGGATGGTAAACTGACGGACGAGGAATTTGACCAGATTAAAATGCACCCGGTTATGGGAGAAAGTATTCTCCGCCAGGTGGAGCCAGCATATGCCATGGCCCCTTATTTGCCCGGCGTGCGTTCGCACCATGAACGTTATGATGGCAAAGGATATCCAGACCAGCTCCGTGGGGAAGATATTCCGCTATTTGGCCGGATCATTGCGGTAGCGGATGCGTATGATGCGATGACGTCTGACCGCCCATACCGGAAGGGTATGCAGAAAGAAAAAGCGGTTATGATATTGGAAGAGGGAAAAGGGACCCAGTGGGACCCTTACTTTGCTGAATTATTTGTCGAAGAATGGCGCCGGAACAAAGGCATCATGAGTTGACCCTATACTGCATATCCACCAGAGCGAGCCGTTGCGGTTCGCTTTTTTTTATAGGGATGTACGCATCTTTTGACATGTCGAAAGCTGAAGCTTCATGTTATGATATACGAGAAAAGCAAAAGCGGTCGGCATAGGCCTGGCATCCAATTTTTCGCGCAATGGGAGTGTGAGTCCATGCAATTTTCAATGATGTTTCTAATGAATCTGGGGATGCTGATTGCCGTTGCCTATGTGGCGAACGTAATTTATAAATATGGATTGAGTCGTACCTCTTCGCGATTTAAATATATCAGTTCGGTACTGCTGGTGGTATTTGGTGGATGGGTTAGCTCTTGCTTTGGTTTTAACTTTAGTGAGACGGTTATTTTTGACCTGCGCTTTGTTCCGTTGATTATCGCGGCGTTGGTGTATCCCCGCTCCTATACGCTTATTATTATCGGGGTAGCGATCGGGCTTACGAGATTTACCTTCGGTGTGAATATGGCGGCGTGGGTCGGCTTTCTGAATATGAGCATCCTGGGCGTGCTGTGCGCCGGATTGAACTATTGGATGCGCCGTTCTACGTGCCGCCTGATTATTAAGGCAGCGGTGACTATTTTAGCGGTTAATATCGTAAATACGTTGAATATTGCCTTTTTAGGCGTCATTCCATGGCGCTATTATGTGGCGGAGGTTGTTCCTCTCACTTTGCCTATTGGGATTGTACTCAGCTTTTTATTTGCGCTGATTTTACGTGATTTTCAGATGGAGCAGATGCGTAATTATCAGATTAAGCAGGCGAATCAGCTATTATCGGAACAACGCGATGAGTTACAGAAGACGAAAATCATTTTGGAAGAACGGGCCAGACAGTTAATGGTGGCTTCCCAATATAAATCGGATTTTATGGCAACGATGTCGCATGAGCTGCGCACACCACTTAATAGCATTATTAATCTGGCTCAGATCATCAACGAGCAGGGAAAAGAGCTGGATGAGGACGAGCTTTACCAGTACAGCGAGCTGATCTATGCCTCGGGGCATGATTTACTCCAGTTGATCAATGACATTCTGGACTTGTCCAAAGTCGAGGCGGGGCGGATGGAAATCGTCAGTGAGTCGGTCAGCGTGCGCGAGATTGCGCAGGTGATGATGATGCATTTTGAAGTCACTGCCAAGGACAAGAAGCTTGAATTCTGCTTGAACGAGCATGGCGATATACCGGATGAAATTCGATCCGATCCCAAACGTGTACAGCAAATTTTGCGCAACCTGTTATCTAATGCCTTTAAGTTCACTCATGAGGGACGTGTATTGCTGGAAATCAGCAGTCAGCATCTGGAACGAAAGGGGCAGGAGGGAGATTGGGTTGTAATCGCGGTAAAAGATACGGGCATCGGTATTTCCAAGCTCCAGCAGCATGTTATTTTTGAGGCATTCCAGCAGGCGAACGGTTCCATTAACCGCAAATATGGAGGAACCGGGCTGGGACTGTCGATCAGCCGTGATTTATCCCGCTTGTTGGGCGGTTTTATACGTCTGGAGAGTGAGGAGGGCAAGGGAAGCACCTTTTCCCTGTATCTGCCCATGTGTCCGTCTGTAAGCAGGGAGGCGGGCGAACAGCCGTTTAAATTAACCTAGTAATACAAGTGCAGGAGCAGGTGCGCTACAGGCTACAGGCATAAGGAGGTCTATCGTGGAGCGTAAAGCGGTCGTTGTGGGTGCAACGGGGCTTGTCGGGGGTTATGTTGTACGGGAGCTGTTGGTGCAAAAGGAATACAGCCGCGTCATGGTTGTGGGCAGACGTCCGCTGGAAATCAAGCATCCCAAGCTGGAGCAGGCACTCATCGACTGGGAGCAACCGCAGGAAGCGGCGTCCGCCTTCGAAGGGGTTAATGATGTTTTTTGCTGCCTTGGGACGACGATGAAAAAGGCTGGCTCCAAGGAGCTGTTTCGTCAGGTGGATCTGGACTATCCGGTTCTGACCGCCCGGTTGGGCAAAGAGGCCGGTGCGGTGCAGATGCTCGCTATCTCCTCGATGGGAGCGGACCCGGATTCGCGCGTGTTTTACAACCGTACAAAGGGCGAGGCTGAGGAGGCGCTTGCCGCTATTGGCTTGCCTGCGTTGCATTTGTTTCGTCCGTCGCTGATTTTGGGCACGAGGCCGGAACGTCGTTTTGGCGAAGCCGCGGCTGCTGTCGTCATGAAGGCGCTGGATCGCGTGATGACGGGTAAACTGGCTTCCTGTCGCGCCATCCCGGCTTCGATGATCGCGCGGGCTATGGTACGAATTGCTCTCGCGCATGCGAGCGGCGTACATATTTATCCGAATGATATCATTCGGGTCATCGGAGCTGAGCTGACACCCGGTGAGGATGAACCCGGCACAGAAACGGGTGCCGATAAAAATGTGTAAAATTAAAGCACAACCATAACAGGGTGTCTTGGGGGGACCCGTTATGCTGTAATCCATTAATGCGGAATAGTGGCTTTGGACTTCCCGTGCTATAATATGGAGAACCAGTATCAGAAAGGAGCATTCAATCCATATGAAAAAAACAATTGCTACTGAAAAAGCGCCCGGCGCTATCGGACCCTATAGCCAAGCTGTAGAGGCGGGCGGTTTTATTTACACCTCAGGACAGCTTGGACTGAATCCGGCAACAGGTGAGTTCGGAAAAGATGTACAGGAGCAGGCTCGTCTGTCCCTGAGCAACGTACAAGCTATTCTGGAAGCGGCTGGAAGCAGCCTGAACCAAGTCGTGAAAGCGACCGTATTCCTGAAAGATATGAACGACTTTGTCAGCGTAAATGAAGTATACAGCTCTTTCTTCGAACAACCGTATCCAGCTCGTAGTGCGGTGGAGGTAGCTCGTCTGCCGAAGGATGCACTGGTGGAGATTGAAGTTATCGCCTTGAAAGGCGAATAGGCTAAGGAATACAAAAGAACTTCCAAAACCCATACTTGATGTGGAAATGGAAGTTCTTTTATGCGTGCGGTATGTGTGATGGTATTCCTCTAGTCCCGGTCCCGGTTACGGGCAAAGAACAGCCACAGCGAGTACACCAGAATGATCGCGGCCAGAATGAATGCAGCCAACCGCACGTTTTCATTGTTCGGATGCTTGATGGCGATGGCGACATAAGCCCACACGAACACAAGTGGATAAATGCTGTCACGATATGGAAAGCTGACCATGATAGCAAGCATGGTGCCAATGAACAGGACGATGATCGCCCATGTGGTATCGCTGATTCCCCAGCCGTCCACTCGTTCTTTTCCAGTGCCACCGCGATATTGATGATGGTAGCGACGGATACCCAGCCAAGGTTTAGACTGAACGGCAGCTTGACGAACCACATTTCCCCGAGGGTTGGTTGCGGCGTACGGGTGCGTACATACACGACAGCCAGAGAGAGCAAGTACAGGATAATGACGATCACACACAACTCTACATATAGATACTGCCACAAGAAAATCCAGATGATGTTAAAGATACAGCTTAAAATAAAGAAAATCCCGATAGACTGAACGGTCGTCTTGGTTTGTCCTGCCGATGTGGCCTGATACACAATAAAGCAGGCAAGCAGCAAGTAAATAACCGACCAGATGGAAAAGGCATAACCCGCAGGTGTCAGCAGGGTAGGATACATATTGGATACGGCAGCAGTGCTTCTTCCGCCGATGGGAAGTGTGGAAGCCAGAATGTTAACGACGATGACAGCGATAAACGCAATGATATTCCACCATTTCAATGGATGGCTTCGTGACATAGGGGCATCTCCTCCTCAATGAATGATGAACCGTGGAATGACCGACTGGTCACAATCTTTTACTATGAATATACCCATATTGCTGCCAAATATGTCCTTGCCGGAAAAAGCTTCATGCTACAAATATTTTATTGAAAAGGTGTATGTATATGCAGTCATATGTAGTCGATGATAAAAATTTTAACCACTAGAAGTGAGGAGACAAGAGGGATGAATGGTTTGGAAAAAGCAGGAAAGTTCGTAGGAGGAACCTTTTCGATCTGGGTACTTTTATTTGCATGTCTGGGATTTTTCTTTCCTGCGGCGTTTACAGGACTGAAAGAATACATACAGTTATTCCTGGGCATCGTGATGTTCGGTATGGGGTTGACGCTGTCCTCGGCTGATTTTCGTGAAGTATTCCGGCGTCCGGTTGATGTGGCTATTGGTGTAGTCGGGCATTATCTGATCATGCCGTTTTTAGCTTTTGCGTTAGCGCTGGTATTGCAGCTACCGCCAGATATTGCTGTTGGTGTTATTTTGGTAGGGTGTTGCCCGAGCGGCACCGCGTCCAACGTGATGACCCTTTTATCTAAAGGTGACGTGGCGCTGGGGGTATCCATTGCTTCGGTGTCGACGCTGATCGCGCCACTGGCAACCCCGGCCATGATCAGCCTGCTTGCTGGACGGTGGATGAATATTGATGCAAAGTCGCTGATTATGGATATTCTCGTCGTAGTTATTGTACCGATTGTGCTGGGGGTTATCGTCAAATCGCTGTTCCGTAAACAGGCTGAAGCAAGTGTCAAGGCACTGCCGCTCGTATCGACGCTGGCTATTGTGCTAATCGTGGCTATTGTAGTCGCAGGCAGCAGAGGCAAGATTTTGGAAACCGGCCCGATTATTTTTGCTGTGGTGATTTTGCATAACGGCATCGGATTCCTGCTCGGGTATTGGTTTGCCAAGCTGTTCGGAATGAATCTGTCCAAACGCAAAGCCGTTACGCTGGAAACAGGGATGCAAAATTCCGGGCTGGGCGCTGCGCTGGCAGCGGCTCATTTTAATCCGATTGCCGCTGTGCCGAGTGCGATTTTCAGCGTGTGGCACAACATTTCCGGCTCGCTGCTTGCGACCTGGTTTTCCCATCGGGAAGAGAAGGACAGCACAGCAGGGAGATAGCTAAAACGCTGTCAGGCACTTGCAATTGTACAGGCTCACCGAATGGTCTAGGGAGGATCAGAAGGTACAATTTGACTTTATATGAGCAGATCATTATACTGTGGTTATTATAACCACTGTATTTAAGTAAGCAATATTACACATGCTTCATAAGAGTAAAGTTGCCTTGAATTCGTATTCGGCAGCATGGTAACAGCCCATATTCGTTTTGATCTGACTTACATAAAAGGAGAGAGTACCGAAATGAATCCGAAATATAAACCGTTATTTGAAGCTTTTACCCTGCCATCCGGCGTTACGTTGAAAAACCGTATTACGATGGCACCGATGACTAACTTTGCGTCTCATGAAAATGGTGAAGTCAGTGACCAGGAGCTGGCTTACTACCGTGAACGTTCCGGCGGTGTAGGTGCGGTCATTACAGCTTGCGTGTACGTGACTCCAGATGGTAAAGGCTTTGTAAATGAGTTTGGTGCGGACAAGGATGAAATGATTCCGAGCCTGAGCCGTCTAGCTGACACGATTCATCAGGAGGGTGCAAAAGCGATTCTGCAAATTTATCATGGCGGTCGTTTGTGCCCACCGGATCAGATACCGGACGGACAGCCGATCAGCGCAAGCGCGGTGGCTGAGGAAAAAGAAGGCGCACCTGTGCCGCGTGAAATGACTACCGACGATATTCACCGCGTTATCCGTGCCTATGGCGAAGCTACTCGCCGCGCAATTGAAGCGGGCTATGACGGTGTGGAGCTTCACGGAGCGAATGGATATCTGGTGCAGCAGTTCTTCTCCCCGCATTCCAATCTTCGTACCGATGAGTGGGGAGGCAGCCTTGAGAAACGCTTGACCTTCCCGCTGGCGATTGTTCATGAAGTGAAGAAAGTGATCGCAGAGCATGCGAAGCGGCCGTTCATTTTCGGATATCGCTTATCTCCCGAGGAAGGACATACGCCGGGCATTACATTGGACGATACGCTGGTGCTCGTAGACCGCTTGGCGGATCAAGGGCTGGATTACCTGCACATTTCCGTCAATCATTTCTTCGGCGGGTCCATTCGTGATCGTAGTGCAGAACAATCCCGTACCGTTATCATTCATGAAAAGGTGGGCGACCGTGTGCCTGTCATGGGCGTCGGCTCGCTGAATACGCCTGACGAAGCTCTCGGCGCACTGGAGACAGGTGTACCGCTGGTTTCACTGGGACGTCCGCTCTTGATGGAACCGCAATGGGTTCAGAAGGTGCAACACGGCACTGAAGATACGATCCGCACGACATTGTCCAAGCAAGCTCAACAGGAGTTGGTTATCCCTGACTACCTGTGGGGGGCGCTGACGACAATTCCTGGCTGGTTGCCTGTTACGGACTAAATCTCGAATGAAATGGATGAGGGTACCCTGGGTTGCTTCCATGCACCCGGGGTATTTTTCTGCCTTGTAGATACCTGCATACGAAAAACAGAGAAAGAAGGGCAATGACAATGTTAAATGAATCCAATAGCGCAAGTTTGATCGCTTCCACCCATCCGGGGCTACAGATTCGGCTTTTGCAAGTAAGTGATGCAGAACGATTATTGGAGATTAGACGCGAAAATTTTGATTTTTTTAAGCCGTTTGAGCCGGAACGGCCCGAAATTTACTTTACACTGGAAGAACAGGCCCGCCTGATTTCCATCGGCCTTGAGGCTGCGCAAGCCGGGCAGGGATATACGTTTGGACTTTATTTGCCGGAAAATGACAAGCTGATCGGCAGAATGGAGCTATCGGGCGTAGCCAGAGGCCCTTTTCAAAATGCGAATCTGGGGTACTTCGTAGATCCTGCACATCACGGACAAGGCTACGCCACCTCAGCAGTAAATGATATTGTACGTTACGCCATCAATGAATTGGGATTGCACCGTATACAGGCCGGGGTTATGCCGAGAAATACGCCATCCAATCGAGTGATGGAAAAGGCCGGATTTCGCCGGGAAGGGCTGGCTCTAAACTATTTGAAGATTAATGGTGTCTGGGAAGATCATGTGCTGTATGCGTTAACGGCTGAGGATCTACAGAATGGCGCCTTCTGAACTCGCCGGGCGTGACGCCCTCCAGTTTTTTGAATACCTTGCCAAAATATTTTTCGTCCTGATAACCAACCATACCGGCAATATGATGAAGGCGGAGCTTGTTATTTAAAAGTAGCAGCTTCGCTTTATCCATCCTGATTCGACATAGATACTCGGACAGATTAACGCCGTATTCCTGCTTGAATTTACGAGAAATATATTCCCGACTGAGGTAAAAACGGCTCGCCATATCCTGTAGGGAAATGTCCTCGTCGTAGTGAGCATCCAGATAGCGGGCGATATCACGGATAACAGGATTGCTTGGGCTATGGCTTGGTGTAAGGGCCTGACCGGCTGCCAGCAGTCGGTTCTCGACCTGTTTCTGCCATAGACTCAGGGATAGCAAGCCACGGTTATCAATCGGCAGGGCAGGGATGGAGCTGTGCTCGTCTGCCAGTTCCTCCCCTGCCGCATCGCCGGGTCTGTCGTTCAGCCAGCGGGCCAGCATCCAGTCCAGCTCCTGATTCCAGCCGACCAGTTGCTCAGCCGTAACCGAAGGCAGCTCGGCTACGGCTGCTATCCAGCGGCTAGCCGCCGCAGCTACACGACGGGCGTTGCAACTGAGCGCACTAAGCCGAAGCTCCTCCTCCATCTCGGGAAGCTGGGGAAGACGCACAGCTTGCCGTACAAGAGAGCTATGGTGCAGCCAGTCGGCGGCTTGCAGCACATCCCGTTTCCACAATGCTTGCCGCGCTTCCTGATAGGCTGTGGCCGCCGCCACGGGAAAGGCACCGAAAGAGCCGATTCCGATGTGCATATAGCACCGCAACGCCGTTCTTATCCCAGTGTGGATATCCTGCAAGAGCAGCGGCCAGCGGGACGGTTCGCCCCAATACAGCAGAATAATTTCGTCCATACGCTCCAGATGACGGAACGCAATCCCGGTTTGGGAATTCCCGAGAAACTCGTTGCAGATGTTAATCAGGGAAAAGCCCAGAAGCGTGTGCCGCGTTTTGTATTTGTCCAGTATATCGGCATCCAGTTGAGTGGTGCTCATCACCGCTGCATTGCACATATGAATAGCCGCAGGAAGATGCAGTTCCTCACGTAAAGGCGTGATGGAAAGATGGGTATTCGCCGTGCCGGACACCAGCTCGGTCAGGAGCTTGTCGGCATAGTGCGGCCTCATCCGGTTCACCTCAATGGCCTGCATCGTGTGCCTGTTCCTGTCTTGCTCCGCTGTCTGCCAGGCTTGAGTGGCTTTGGTTAAAGCCTCGTTAATCTCCACCGGGTCCACAGGCTTGAGAATATAGTCCATGCCTCCCCGACGGATGACCTGCCGGACCAGCTCAAAATCGTCATAGCCGCTGACCACCACGACTCTGGTCGCGGGGGAATTCACCTGAATCCACTCCATCAGGGCCACCCCGTCCTTGCCGGGCATCCGCATATCCGTGAGTACAACAGGTGGCGAAAAGGCGGTGATGACCTCAATCGCCTGATCGCCCGACTCGGCTTCAATGACCTCGGTCACGCCGCAAGCCTCCCAATGTACAAGCATCCGAATGGCATGGCGCACATGCTTTTCATCATCCACAATCAGCACTTTCATGACAGGTCACTCTCCCTTAATATGAATTCCGGTATGAGCTTCGGTACGAATTTCGAGTGTATAACGAACGCCATGAGGCAGAATATTGTCTACGCACAGGGTATTAGAACCATCCTCTGAGTGAAGCTGAATACGCAATAGAACATTCTGAAGACCAATGGAGTCCTGCTCGCTGGTGTCCGGTTCCTCGTAAGCTTTCAGCGGACGTTTCAGCATATGCTGGAGCTGCTCCAACTCAGCCTGTGGAATAGATGTTCCGTTATTTTCCACTGTAATCTTCACGATTCCTTCCCGAATCCGGCAGCCTGCAATTCGAATTTCACCATGTCCCAGCCGCGGATCAGCACCGTGTTTAAAGTAATTTTCCACTAATGGCTGGAGAATCATTTTGGGCACCTGGTCATCCAGGACTCTATCTTCCCACTGGTAAGTGATCTCTAGTTGCTCGCCAAAGCGTTCTTTTTGCAAATCAAGATATTGCTTTACGTGCTCGGCCTCTTCCTTGAGTGTAACGACCGTATGATCCCGCATGTTATAGCGCAGCATTTTGGCAAGGGAAGAGAGCAGGGAATAGATTCGCGGCACCTCATGCTGTAGAGCCAGCGTTCCGATAGATTGTAGCGTATTGTATAAAAAATGAGGATTAATCTGTGCTTGAAGCGCTTTCAATTGATGTGTCTTGTTCGCCAGTTCGAGCTTGTATTCCCGTAAAATGAGGTTGTTGATCGTATCCATCATCTGTCTGAAGCGGCGTGACAGCACTCCGATCTCATCATTGCTCATGGCCCGAATATCTACATCCAGTTGACCGGACTGAATCTGGTTTATGTAGAGGGTCAGTCGCTTGACGGGCTCTGTGATTTTGATGGAAATCCACAAGGTGGCGACAATGACGAGCAGCAACGCTGCGCCTGTAATGATTGCATTGATCTGGGTTAGGCGGGTGGCTCGTAAATAAAGCGTGCGATTAGGAATTTTCTTAACGAGCGTCCAGCCTGACAGGCTGGCATCCAGCTTGCCATACACCTGCAATGCCGTATCGTCTTCAATGACTCCGTGCTCGCCTTCCTTAGAAATTCGATTAAGCAGGTCGGATTCCTTCCAGTGTGTTCCAATCGCCTCTTCCTGTCCACTATATATGATCGTTCCGTTCTGGTCGACCAAAAACAGCTCCTCTGTATCTGCATCGTACAATTGACGGCAAATGCTGCGCAGCGGCTCCAGACGAACATCCATAGCAAGTACCCCAAGCGTCTCTGAGGAAGGAATGTTCCGAATCGCCCGATGGAGTGTGAATACCTGTCGCTGTGTGTCGTGCTCCGCATAGGAAACCGCAGAAAAGCCGTACAAATGCTTCATATGTGAAGGCTGGATGAACAATCCGGAAGAGCCGTAATGAATAGAGCCGGGAAAGGGTGCCAGCCGGAATTCCCGTAGAGGGACCGTGCTGGTAATCAGCGTAGATTGCCTGGCCTCAAAAGAGTGCAAATACACCTGGTCGATGCCTGACGAAGCATTCATCATCGTTTGCAGCGTGGTGTAAATTTCGGCGACGGCCCGGTAATCATTCGGAATTTTAGCCAGGTTGCGCAGGAAATGAGGATCATTATAGACTCCAATGGACGCGCGGTTCAATCCCTGTAAATAGTTATCCAGATTCGTAATTCCCTGAAAAATAAGCCGTTCATTTTCTTGTGTGGCCTGCTCTCGCAAGGATTGCTTGGTAAGAATGAAGGTCATGGTCATCGACAGCAGCAGCGGCAGAGTGACCGCAATTAACAGAAACCAGATCAAGCGGGAACGAATGCTGTGGAATTTCATGCGGATAGCTCCTTTCACGATTCAAGGCAAGCCGGAGGTCAATATTTTCCCCCTGAATGGTTCACAATCTTGCGTGTTCTCCAGAGCGTTTATTCGACATAATGAACATGTGAACCGCAAATCGAATGGTCGAAGCGTCCATGCTGCTTGATGAGGAAGCCGTAAGGAGCGCTCCAGACACCAACAGACAACAAAGGGGGGATCGGCTTGAACCGTGCCAAATCGTCGCAATGGCTCCAGCAATGGATCTTCGTAGGGCCGTCGACGTTATTTTTCGTTATCATTATTGTAATCCCTTTCATGCTGGGAATGTACTATTCTTTTACAGAGTGGAATGGAGTTGCTAATCAGGCGAAGTGGGTCGGATTGGATAATTTCAGTCACATTTTACTGGATGATGACAAGTTTAGGACAGCGTTCTGGTTTACGATCCGTTTTACGGTGATTGGAGTGGTGGCTGCGAATATGATTGGTTTTCTGCTGGCGTATTTTTTAACCAAGCCGCTGAAAACAAAAAATATGCTGAGGACTATTTTTTTCATGCCCAATGTGATTGGAGGGCTGTTGCTGGGATTTATCTGGCAGTTTATTTTCGTCAAAGGATTTGCAGCGATTGGAGAGAGTACGGACTTGTCCTTCTTCAATCTGCCCTGGCTGGGAGATGAGATCACGGCTTTCTGGGGTATTGTGATCGTGTTTATCTGGCAAACCGCCGGATATTTGATGGTTATCTACATCTCTTCCCTGACCAATGTGCCCCGGGATATGCTGGAGGCAGCCGAAATTGACGGAGCGAGCCGGATGCAAATATTGCGGACGATTATACTGCCTTTGATCATGCCTGCCGTTACGGTATGTCTTTTCCTGGCGATCTCGTGGTCGTTTAAAATGTTCGATCTTAATTTGTCACTGACCAAAGGGGGTCCCTTCGGTTCCACGGAGTCGGTCGCACTCAATATTTATAATGAGGCGTTTGTGAATAATCGTTATGGGCTGGGAACGGCCAAGGCACTCATATTCTTTATCATTGTTGCGCTTGTTACGAGCCTTCAGGTGCGTTTGACGAAAAGCCGGGAGGTGGAGGCGTAAATGGAAACAAGCAAGCGTTACCACGCCGGAACATGGGTGACCGAGCTGGTGATGATCCTCGTCGCATTGTTATTCCTCGTCCCGTTTTATTTTTTATTCGTCAATTCGGTCAAAAGCTTTGGTGACCTGCTCACCGATTCTGCGGCCTGGCCACAAACCTTTGTATGGAGCAACTACGCCAGAGCATGGAGCATTACGCGTTTTCCTGAAGCTTTATGGAATTCATTCGTGGTTACGGTGGTCAGTAATTTGCTGCTCGTACTGATCAGTTCAATGGCTGCTTACCGAATGGTCCGGCATCCGACGCGTTATAATCGAGTGTTGTTCAGCCTGTTCGTGGCTGCCATGGTCATTCCTTTTCAATCTGTGATGATTCCTTTGGTCAAGGTGGTCAGTACGCTGGATTTAATGAACAGCATCGGCGGTCTGGTTATCTGTTATTTGGGATTCGGGGCGCCTATGTCCATCTTTCTCTTTCACGGGTTTGTTAAAGGCGTACCGGTTGAGGTGGAGGAGGCGGCTACGGTAGACGGCTGTACGCCTTACGGTGTGTTTTTCCGCATTGTATATCCGTTGATGCTGCCGATGATGGTAACGGTTATTATTTTGAATACGCTCTGGATTTGGAATGACTATCTGCTGCCTTCTCTTGTGCTGCAAAAGGCGGAGCTGCGAACGATTCCAATTGCGACCTATGCCTTTTTCGGGCAATACACCAAGCAGTGGGATTTGGCATTGCCTGCACTGGTACTAGGCATCTTGCCAGTAATCGTATTCTTTCTGGCTATGCAAAAATATATTATTCAAGGTATTATGGCTGGCTCAGTCAAGGGCTGAGTGTGGCGATGAGCTGAAATTGTACACGGTGTGCCACTCCGCAAACGGATGGTGCTTACCATCGCTGTTGTCTCCAGATTCCCCTGAATAAACGAATAAAGGTGGGAATCTAGAGACAAAGGCGAGCGCTATCGCTTGTTCAGCACCATTCCGTTTGCTCCGTTTCCATATGAATTTTTCGAGTTCATCTGATATGAATTTAGAATAGAAAGGAACATGATTATGAAAACGCATACTTTTAAAAAGAAAGCCCAAGCTCTGATTCTGCTTCTCGCTGCTTTTGCACTTGTTCTGGCAGGTTGTAACAGTAGCGGTGGTGAACAAAATGCAGGAAAAGAGGAAGCCAAGGAAAAGACCATTCATATTTTTCAGTTCAAGGTGGAAATTGCAGAAGCGCTCAATCGCATGAAGGCGGAATATGAAGCGTCCCATCCGGGAATCAAGCTCGATATTCAGACAGTGGGCGGAGGTAGCGACTACGGGGCGGCCTTGAAGGCGAAGTTTGCCTCCGGGGAGCAGCCAGATATTTTTAACGTGGGAGGCTACCGCGAGCTGGATACGTGGCTGGAATATTTGGAGGACTTGTCTGATCAGCCTTGGGTCGGTGATGTGGTCGATGTCGCCAAGGAGCCGATGAGCAAGGACGGCAAGCTGTACGGTCAGCCGATGAATCTGGAGGGCTACGGCTTCATTTATAACAAGGATTTGTTCAAGAAGGCGGGTATTACGGAGACACCCAAAACGCTGTCCGAGCTGGAAGCGGCTGCCCAAAAGCTCCAAGCCGCAGGCATTACCCCTTTTTCTAATGGATATCAGGAGTTTTGGGTGCTGGGGAATCATTTGCTGAACGTGGCATTTGCCAATCAGCCGGACCCGTCAGCCTTTGTGAAGGGACTGAATGATGGAACGACCAAAATCCCGGGCAACGCTGTATTCGCAGAGTGGATTAAGTTGTTCGATCTGACACTCAAGTATGGCAACTCCAAACCGCTGACAACCGATTACAATACTCAGGTCACGAATTTTGCTACTGGCAAGGCCGCCATGATGCAGCAAGGGAACTGGACCCAGGTACAAATTGACGGGATTAATCCGAAGCTGAATCTGGGAATTCTGCCTATGCCGATTGGTGAAGACGTCGCAGCCGGAGATAAGATGTTTGTAGGAGTCGCCAACAACTGGGTGGTTAACAAAAATTCATCTGTCAAAGCCGAGGCGAAGGAGTTTTTAAACTGGATGGTGACATCCGAGCAGGGTAAAAAGTATATCACCAAGGAATTCAAATTCATTCCGGCGTTCAAGAGCATAAAAGGGTCAGAGGCCGATATGGGCCAATTGGGTGCCGAAGTGGTGAAATACAGTAAGGAAAACAAGCTGCTGGGCTGGTTCTTTAGCCGCTATCCCGAAGGAGCGCAGCAGGAATTCGGCAGTCAGATGCAAGCCTATGTGGCGGGTAAATCGGATGCCGGGAAGCTGTTCGAGGATTTCCAGAGCACGTGGGATAATTTGAAGACCAAATAATGATTAAAAGCACGTGATAAAGCCTTCGTATGTCAGGGAGATTGCATGATCCTGAAATACGAAGGCTTTTCTGTAAACAAAATTATATATATAAAAGCTGCACTTAAAAGCTGCCTATCGTGCCACTGCGCAGACGGATGGTGCTTCCCATCGCCACCGCCCCCGGATTTCTTGAATATTGTCCTTTATAAGGGTAGAAATCCGGGGACAAAAGCGACCGCTTCGCTTGTACAGCACCATTCCGCCTACTCCGTTTTTATGTTCATTTTTCAAGTTCGGCTTATATATGATAGTGGAGCAGAGCAATGTCCCCGCGGCGTTCTATTTCTTTGAGTTCAAACGTACTTGGCAGCGTTCCTTCTGGAAATAACGGTATTCCTCGTCCGAGTACCTTAGGAATAATCGCAATGATAGCTTTCTCCAGCAGTCCCGCTTGCATGAAGGCCTGAACTAACTGGCCTCCACCGACTAGCCATACCGCACCTTCCGATTGTTCTTGTAGACGCGGAACCAGTTCAGTCAGGGCTTCGTCCGTAAATGTAACATGTGGGGCTTGCTGTTGCTCTGTTAATGACCGGGTGAGTACATAACACGGCTTGCCGGCATAAGGGAAATCATCTGAAAGCTTCAATACCTCCTCATACGTTAACCTGCCCATCAGCACCGTGCCTACGGTGTCGTAAAAGTCTGCATATCCATTGTCCCCGCCATCCCCTTTGACATCATACAGCCAGTCCACCGAGCCATCCGGTAGCGCTATATACCCGTCGAGACTCATGGCAATATACAGCACGATTTTGTTGCGTGGCTTTGTATCCTTCATAGTTCATCGCTCCTTTCTATCTCCTATGCTACAATGTATTTATGACATACTTTGTCGTAGTTAAACAGACGTATACATTTAAATTTTGATAACAAGGAGTACCTTATGAACGAACGCCGAATTGCTCTTATGAGGATACTGGATTCCCGAAAAAAATATACGGCACGTGAGCTTGCCGAGCGTTTTGACGTCTCCGTCAGGACGATACAAAGAGATCTTGACTATTTGCAGCAGACCGGGTTACCCCTTTATACCGAAACCGGTCCTCATGGCGGGTACCGGGCGCTTCCCAATCGACTTCTTCCGCCTCTTCATCTTGCCCGCGACGAGGCCCTCGGTCTTTTTCTCATGCTGCAACTGCTGGAAGACATTCCGGATATTCCTTTTGGATCGGTTCGGAGGCATGTATCCGAGCATTATTATGCCGGGCTTCCACAGGATGTACGGGACAGCATTGATCAATTGAAGGATTATATCTCTTTTCGCATGATGCCTACTCACGCAGAGTCGCCCTACACCTCGCTCATTTTGGAGGCTGCGTTGAATAAGCGCCAGGTGAAGATGCATTACCGCTCCGCTTCCGGGGAAAAGTGGACTGAAGTATATCCGGTTGGGCTATATTTTGATCACGGATACTGGTACATGCCAGCGCATAGCAAAGACCGGATTATCCTGTACCGTTCAGATCGGGTAATCGCAATGACGATGCTGGAACAAACCTTACCCAGCCTTCCCACACTTCGGGAATGGATGGCTTCGGATGATTCTCGTACGGGAATTCCGTCAAAAATAAAGTTTACCGCGTTTGGTGCCCGGCTGGCGGAATCAGATCCCCTCTTCCAGAATGTCTCCCATCAGGAAGGGCAGGGTCAGGAATGGCAGGGATATATTCCGTCTGAAGAATTTAAATATGTATCCCGACTTCTGTTAAAATACGGGCCGGAGGCCGAGGTTGTATACCCGAAAGAGCTGCGTATGCGAGTCAAGCAACAGCTGCAAGACAGCCTGAATCCTTATCTAAAAGATGATAATGCGGATGATGAAGAAAAAGATAATTGATCCTATAGATGGAGTCTCTTATTTATAGTTAACCACATGAATATTTATAGTTAACCACATGAATATTAAAGGTTATTAACTTATGAGTTTCCATTTATTTTTGCGATAAAGTTTTGAAAAGAGCCCGTTTTCGTATATGATGAAGAGTAATAATTCAAAAGGCTGGACGGGAGACAGATATGAATCAACCGCTTTATGGAATATGGCTCGGAGATGTGTTTTTTTGCTTTTCTGGTGAGACGTCGGAACCACGTATTGATGCGTGGAGCAGTGTGATCCGCAGGCTGACGCTAAAGGGAGACCTTCGGCCGTTTCGGCAGGCTGCGTTGCGTCTTGCTGAGGTACGGATACCGAACACTGCTCGTGTGGAAACCGCGGGCAGAGGTGGCAAAAGACGTTCCATGCTGGGGCGCACATTGGAGGGTTTGGCACTGGAACCGCGCGAGACGATGGCGCTGCTGACCCGCATGGACGAGAAGGGCTGTGCGGCATCGGGCGTTACGCTGGGCGAGGAAATGCAATATTGGCAAAAGGCCGCTTATTTTGCCCTGGAGCTGATGCAGCGGGGCGAAATTGCGCCATCGCTTACAGAGGCGCGTCCATCGGGACCGCGTCGTCGTGGCCCGGAGGCGGCGGTTGGGGTGTGGATTCCCCGGCTGCGTCTGGAAGAGGACGTTCGCCGCTTTCATGAGCTGGCTGCTGCGATGCCTGCCGTCTGCATGGCGGCTCCCGCCGTCTTCGCGGGCAAGGAGCCGGAAACACGGGAGGATGCAGCGGGGATCGTGCTGTATTCCTTCCTGTGTGCGGTCATCCATGCGGAAACGACCGCGGTGTTGGCAGCATCAGACCGTGAGCTGGGTCGTTATCGCGCAGAGTATCGGCGCGGAGGATCGCCGCTGGCGGAGCTGTGGTGGAACAGTCTGCTGACAGGTTCCCGCCCGGTGGCGATTCAGGGAACGCCCGCAGAGATGGAGGAACTGGTTCTTCAAGCGTCCTCTCTTGAAGGAAGCGCAATGCCAGTCACGGAACGGAAGGATCAGGAGCCGATCGAAGGGCAGGTTCGTCTGTGCCTTCGTCTGGAGCCTTCACTGGAAGAGAATGTGAAGGAATGGCGTATTACCTTTTGGGTGGAAAGTGATGCCGAGCCGGGGTTGCGACTGCCTGCTTTGGCGCTGTGGGCGCATCCCGAGCGCGATCTGGTGCGTGGAACCATCGTGTATCGCCAAGTGCAGGCACAGCTGCTGCTGCGGCTTGGACAGGCGGCCGAAGCGGCGCCGATACTGCAAGAAGCGTTAAGTCGCCCTTATCCCGAGGGCCTCACGCTGGAGCCAGAGATGTTCTTTCGCTTCCTGACGGAAGCCGTGCCCGCTCTGCAAAAGAACGGCACCACCGTGCAAATGCCTTCACGCTGGAGCCGGGAGGGCCGCCGCCGCGCAGGCCTGCGGCTCAAAATGCGTTCGGCGGAGCGAGGCGCACCGCCGGAAGGCGTGATTGCCGACACATCGACGGTCGGCATTAACCGTATGATTTCCTTTGATGCCGAGGCTGTGCTGGGCGATACGACCTTGACGGTGGAGGAATTGGAAAGCATCGTCGCGGCCAATTTGCCGTATGTACGTTTGGGAGGCGAATGGATTGAGGTCGATCCGAAGGAAATACGTCAGGTGCTGCGTTTTATCAAGCGCGGCGAAGACGGTGAAATGACCTTGTCCGAGTGGATGCATCTGGCCGCAGAAAATGAAGGTGCAGGCGAGGCCTCATGGAAGGGCCTGTCCATCTTCGGCGCGGAATCCGCCGGGTTGCTGGCCTCTCTCGTTGAGGGCGGCGTGCTTCGTTCTGTGGAGCCGCGCCCTGTACCGAAGACGCTGCATGGCGCATTACGTCCTTATCAGGAGCGCGGCTTCCAATGGCTGGCTGCCATGCGCGGGTTGGGCTTCGGCGTCTGCCTTGCAGACGACATGGGACTCGGTAAAACAATTCAGGTGATTACCTGCCTGCTCGATGGCGGCATCGGGGCCGCGGATCAGCGTCCGGCGCTGATCGTCTGTCCGACCTCGCTGCTCGGTAACTGGCAGCGGGAGTTGAAGCGTTTTTCGCCGGATTTATCACTGTATATTCATCACGGCAACCAGCGACTTCATGGGGAGACATTTCAAGAAAGCGTCCGCGAGTATGATATCGTCCTCACGACCTACCATTTGGCGGGCCGGGACGGCAGTGACTTATCTGCGGTCTATTGGTCCTCCATCGTGCTGGATGAAGCGCAATATATTAAAAATGCACGGACAAAGCAGGCACAGAGCGTGATGAAGCTGTCGGCACCGCATCGGATTGCCATGACGGGTACCCCAGTGGAGAACCGGCTGAGTGAGCTGTGGTCCATTTTTCAATTTCTGAATCCGGGTTATCTCGGCACTTCTTCTTCGTTCCGTCAGCGTTACAGTATCGCGGGAGAGGAAAGAGGGGCCGCGCTGCGCGAGCTGTCTCGTCTCGTCTCGCCGTTCATGCTGCGTCGACTCAAAAGCGACCCGGATATACGCAAGGATTTGCCGGAGAAGCTGGAACTGAAATCATATTGTGTGCTGACACCGGAGCAGGCTGGATTGTATCGCGGCGTGGTGGATCAACTCATGGGGACACTAGACGGGCAGATCGGTATCGCCCGCAAGGGGCTTGTCCTGTCTTCGCTGACCAAGCTGAAGCAAATTTGTGACCATCCGGGTCTGATCATTCCGGGCCGCGCTGACACAGGAAAAACCGAAAATTCGGGGAAAATGGAACGGCTGCTGGAGCTGGTGGAAACTATTCGGGAGAATGGAGAATCCGCTCTGATTTTCACCCAATATGTGTCTATGGGAGAGCTGCTGGTAGCACGGCTGGCCCGGATTTTCGGGGAAGAACCGTATTTCCTGCATGGGGGGCTGGCGAAAACCAGACGGGACGAAATCGTCCACAATTTCCAGCAGGGGGAAGGGCCGAATATATTCGTGCTTTCCTTGCGGGCAGGCGGCGTCGGCTTGAATCTGACGCGTGCCAGTCATGTTATTCACTATGACCGCTGGTGGAATCCTGCGGTGGAAAATCAGGCGACGGACCGAGTATTCCGCATCGGTCAAAGCCGAAACGTGCAGGTGCATAAGCTGATTTGCCAAGGTACGCTGGAGGAACGGATCGACGAGCTGATCGAGAGCAAAAAGGCGCTTTCCGAGCAGGTTGTCGGCTCTGGTGAGCATTGGCTGACGGAAATGTCTGACGATGAATTACGCGGTCTGATTGCGCTGCAAAACGATATATGGATTGAGTAAGCACAGAAAGGATGAAGACGATGACAAGGCCGCGAGTGAAGCTGCGGGTAACTGACGGTCAATGGGAGGCAGATGTAGAGGGGTACGGAACGAAAAACGGTTCGGCGACTGCTCAGGCTGTCCGCTGGACGGGCTCCGTGCCTGTATTGAACCCGGAACAGCGAACGGCATGGCTGGAGCAGCTAAAGGCGGAGCCTTGGGACATTTACCGTTTTATGCAGGGGGAAGCCTGCCCCTCGCTGGATGAAGTCGTTCAGGCAGCAGCCGATACGGCTACATCCAGCCTGGAGGACGGCGTTGGTGCCGCCGAAGAAGCCAGGAAGGCTCTCCAGGTCGGGCTGGGAAGCGATCCGCTGCTCGGTCTGGAGCTGATCGGCATGACGCGCGAAGCGCTGCTGGAATTCGTATTCAGCGCTTGGGCAGGTGAACTGTCCCATGTGCAGGGGGCATCTCCCGCGCTTGAGCCGACCTCGCGGTCAGAGGGCGCACGTAGCGGATCGGCGGCGATCAGCGAATGGATTGCTGAATCTGCCGTCGAAGGAGCATTGCACCGTCCAGGCGCGGGCTTTCATGCTATTGAGATTCGCCTGCCGCAGAAGCTTGCTCCAGTGAATGAAGCGGATATTACGGCATTACTGCCGGGACTGCCCCGTGTGGAAGAGGCGTTGAAGCTCATACGTGAGCGTGTAGCCGAGCGCGCCCGGGTCACAATTTCGAAAAAACGTCATACTCCGCAATAATTAGGGGCTATCCTTTCTTTTTCGCGCCTATTCAGCTTCATCGAACCGGATAACAGCTTCGAAGAGTGTCGAAAGTTTAGTTACAATAGGAAAACGAAAACTATAGCAAGCCATGCATCAAGTGTAATATTGGAGGAGATACCCGCATGAAACAACATATGCAACAGAAACGAACCCCTCAGCGCTGGACCAAGGCGCTTATCCCGGGACTGATTCTGCCGGGGCTGTTGTTGGCGGCGTGCCAACAGGGAGGTTCGGGCGGACAGGAAAGCCAGCCGCTGAAATCATCCCCGACGACGCAGGAGAACGTGCAGCCTGCTACCCAGTCGAATAATGCGAGCAATAGTAGCACTGAATCGGGTACTGGACAAGCCCCGGCGGGTACAGGAAGCGAACAGGCAGATCCCGTGATGACGCTGCGAAGCGGGAGTGCGCTGCAAGCCACGGTGGAGGAAGATGGTGGTACGGCGATCGTCACTAACGCGACGTCTGATACAGTCGTGGTGAACAAAAAGCGCAGCTTGCCTGTAGGCTATGCCCCGGATGATCTGGTGGAGCCGAAGGTGCCTTTTTCCTTCGAAGGTCCACATGAGAAGCGGCATATGCGTAAGGAAGCAGCAGAAGCGCTGGAGAAGTTGTTTGACGGTGCGAAGAAGGACGGCATTGAGCTGCGTGCTGTATCGGGATACCGTTCCTATAAGCGTCAGGTTTCCATTTTTAACAACAATGTGAAGACAAAGGGGCAGGAATACGCCTCGAAAGTCAGTGCTGTACCGGGTACAAGCGAGCACCAGACAGGATTGGCGATTGATGTATCCAGTCCAAGCGTAGGCAATGTGCTCGAGCAATCCTTCGGAGCCTCCAAGGAAGGCGAGTGGCTGGAGAAGCATGCGCCGGAATACGGATTTATTATTCGTTATATGAAGGGCAAGGAAGATACGACCGGCTATGTATACGAGCCTTGGCATATCCGTTATGTGGGAGTAGACATTGCGGAGGATGTAGCCAAGCAGGGAATGACGCTGGAGGAATATTTTGACGAGAAGAATATCAAGCTGTAGTAGCTGAGAACAAAGCCGTAATCCCGGGGATTGCGGCTTTTTGGTGTGTTTTTCTTCCAAAATGAACCTTTTCACGGTAGAATTTCGTATAGTGAACGACAACAGCAGCGCTTTGATTCGTAACGCAAGCAGCCTCATCACAGAAGCGTGCAGGAAGGGAAGGGAAGGGAATCATCATTTATTATTCATTAACGTATCGCGAATGGTCGGAAGACAGTCAAAAGGAACTGCGTAGCCTGATACGGGAATCCGTGTCGGGAGATGAGCTGTTTCTGCGCAAGCTTGTAGATGCCACACGGCTCGACGGCAGATTGTGGGCGCATATCTCGAATGAGAGCGAGGATCATACAGAACATTCCGTCTATGTGACCGAGTTTACAGGAGAAGGTGCGAAGCCTTACGGTACGTCGATCACGGACCTCGTGCTGGCAGGTGAGGGCGGCTATGCTTCCTCGTTCAGCGCGTTTTACTGGGAATGGCATGAACCTGCATTTCGCAGGATGGAACAACGGGAAGGCTCGGTATTTACCCTGGAGCTTGCTCAACGCTTGCTCGACCATTATACGGTGCTGGGCGGCAAAACGTATGAGTTTATTTATTCGGTACTGGACCCGCAGCTGAAAAAGGTGCATCTGTTTGTGAAGGAGGTCGATCTGTGATGGAGCACTCTTGGGAGCAAGTGAAATCCAGACCCGGCTCTCGTGCACGGATGGCGGCCTTTGCCCTGATGCTGGCTGTACCAGCCGCTCTGACGGGTTGCGGTGACGATGAGTATTATGACTGCGATGAGCTTCCCGTATCGGAGCAGACAGCGTGCCGGGATTCTGGCAGCAGCGGTTATTCCTATGGCGGCTCGACTTATTATTATGGAACATCCTCCTATAACAGCAGCCATTCTTCCAGCTCTTACCGCAAGAGCAAGTCCTCCAGCTCGTACAGCGGTTTTGGCAGCAGCGGCTCGCGTAGCGGATCTTATTCCGGGGGCTAAGATGAATATGCGTACCATTCAGCAACTGCCCTATGAGCATGACGAGCTTTTTAAAGGTGAAATCAGTCTCAGGATTCCGTACCATCGTATGTATGGCAAACCCTATTGCCTACCTGCGCTAACGCTTTATCAGGAAACAGAGCTGGCAGAGCTTCAGGCTGCTTCTGAGGCGGTACATAGCATTTATCGCAAGGTACAGCAATTCGTCCAGCGTTATATGCCAGATGAGTATCTGGTGGAACGGCTGGGGATTCATCCGGGTCTGCTGCGTGCTGCGCGTATGGAGGCTGCGCCGGACGGTATTACCCGTCAGGACTGGATTGTGAGTGAAGCAGGTATCAAGTGTATTGAGAACAACACCGATACCCCCACTGGAATTCCCGAGGTGGCCTACCTCGAAGGAAAGCTGCTGGAGCTGTTGAGAGGATTGAAAGCATCCGGGGACGATACTGCTGCGCTATATGGACCGTCGACTGGTATGGATGAGGCGATCCAGTCCGCGATGACGGATTTGATTCATTTTTATAGCGGCAAAGGATTAGGGATGAAGGTCTATTTCACCTGCTATGACTGGCATATCGAGGATCAGACGAATACGAAATATATCATGCGTTTGTGTGAACAAGCCGGGTTTGAAGTGGCATATGCGCCCTTGGAAGAATTGGAGATTATTCCGAATGAAGGATTGTACCATCGGGGAGAGCAGATACACATTCTCTATCGCCTGTATCCGCTGGAATATCTGATTGAAGACCGTGAGGACGATACAGGACTGGAGGTGGGGCAGGCGCTGATGGATATGGTGGCGGACGGGAAAATAGGACTGATCAATCCGCCGCAGCATATCATTACCCAGAGCAAGGGATTCACCGCTACCATATGGTCACTGTATGAGCGCAATGAGCAGACGCCCGAGTTCTGCGGGTTCCGTCTGTTCGACGACCGGGAGCTGGAGATCATACGAACCTACCTGCTGCCCACGTATTTTGAACCATCGTTGTTTATACAGACCGGAGAGCCTTATGTAGCCAAGGGTATATGGGGACGGGAGGGCAAAGGGACGCACCTGATCGAGCATATCAAAACCGAAGTGGAAATGGCGGATGCCAAAGTCATAGTAGAGGTTGAAGAAGCTCCAGAGCAGGAGGAGGCCGCACATATTGCCGCCTATTACGAAGCTCAGCCCAAGATTTATCAGCAGCTATGGCCGATGCAGGACGCGGAGGTGCAGACCGAAGAAGGACTGTATCGCGGCTACGTGCTGACAGGCGTATTCGTGATTGGCGGACGTTTTGCGGGCATTCTGCCCCGAATTGGGGAAAAGGTAACTGGCGATATGGCCTATTATTGCGCCGCCGCCATTCCCGCCGCATCTCCTAATCCCCCTGCTAACAACTATATAAGTCGAACTTGAAAAAATGAATATAAAAACGGAGTAGGCGGATGGTGCTGTACAAGCGAAGCACCATCCGTCTGCGCAGTGGCACGATAGGTAACTTTTAAGCTCAGCTTATCTATTCGAACATATCTATTCACATTGATAAATATCCATAAGGAGGAAGAAGATTGGACTCACATATCAGCTTGGGCAACGCATTGGGCAATGTAGGCATCGGCCTGCTTATCCTGTTTGCCATCTTAATCGTAGGGTATTTTGTGTTCAGCTTGCTGACACGTTATAACGATAATCAAGAAATTGCACGCGGCAATGAGGCGGCAGGCATCTATATGGGGGCAAAGCTGCTAGGTCTGTGTATTATTGTGGGGATGGTGTCCTACAGCAGTCATTCATGGCTCGATATGCTGATTTGGTCGGCTGTGGGCATTGTGGTGCTGTGTCTGGTGTATATTATTTTTGATCTGGTGACACCGCGTACCAAGGTAAGTGAGGAAATTGCCAAAGGCAATGTGGCTCTGGCGCAACTGCTGCGCTCGATCATTGTCGGGGTAGCTTTTGTCGTAGGTACATTTTTAATGTAGCTCGATATAGAAAAGGTATACAAAGGATCTGCAAAACCGGATAACGGGATGCAGATCCTTTTTTGTATGGGAAAACACAATTCACTGTCCGCCATCGGTCTGTTGAATTGAAGATTACGACGATCGCTTTTGTCGAGACTATTCTACAAAGCTATGGGTGATACTGCATAGCAAAAAGGAATTTGTTGTAGATATTAAACCATTTGAAGAGAAGGGAAGCCTGAACACATGAATACCTCCATCTCCCCAACCAAACCCATTCATATGGGTGTCATCGGTCTTGGCCGTATCGCTGAATATCACATTAGATCACTACAAACCATCTCGGGGGTTTCCATTGTCGCCGTTAGTGATGTGGATGAAAATCGCCTTCACCTGATCGGTGAGCAATTGGAGCTGCCTGCTTCCAAGCAGTACCCCCATTATGAAGCATTAATCCGTGACTCAGAGGTAGATGCGATTCTGTCACTGACACCCAATGATGTGCATTTTGACATTATTCGTATTGCGCTGGAAGAACACAAAGCTGTACTGGCAGAAAAACCATTGACTCTCACATGGGAGGAAGCGGATCAGTTGAAAAAGCTATATACAGCGAATCCGGTGCCTTTGCTGGTTCACTATAAGCATCGCTACGGTGCGGCCTTCCAATATACCAAGCAACTGCTGGATGAGCAAAAGCTGGGCAAAATCTACAACATTCAATTCCGTTATCTGATGGATAGCTTCTCTCCTTACCGTCAGCATCCGTATACATGGCGCCATAATTTAGCCAAGGCAGGTTCTGGAGTGGTAGGTGATACGGCCTCACATATTATTGATCTGGCCCGTTTTCTGGTCGGTGAATTTAAAAGTGTCGCAGCTCTGCTGCATACGATCACACCCGAACGGCCTGATCCGGTCACAGGTCTGCCTGTAAAAGTGGATGTGGAAGACTTCGCTGCTTTCCATGGCATCGTAGGCGATAATACCGTCGGGACATTTATCACGCACAAAAATGCCATCGGCAAACGTCATGATATCGAAGTCGATATCTATGGCGAACTCGGTACGCTGCATGCCAGCCTTAACAACCCGGAAAATGTACGCATCGTGCTGCGTGACCCGGAACATCCGGATGCCGAATACGAGACTTGGGCTGTCCCTGCAATCTATGATCATACGGCCTATAGAGACTTTGTTGAACTGGCAAGGGGGAAATCTGTGGATCGTGCTCCGGTATTTGAGGATGGTTACAAAAACCAGTGGGTGCTTGAGAAAATACTGCAATCGTGGAAAGAAAACGGACGTCTTGTAGAAGTGTAAGGCAATACGAATAACCCTAATATAGACCTCATCTGTAGCAAAAAAAGAGACGATCCCACGGCAGCGCTAACCTGTGCCGACGTCGGTACCGCCGCTTGTAATCACTTCAAATGAATCCGGCTTCAATCTTTTGTATAATGTTCAGCAGGAAGGCTTCGGCTAAGCTGTTTTTCAAAATAACCTGCTTGGCTTCATCCAGCGTAAACCAACGTGCTTGATCCACCTCTGCGCTGAGAACATCCAGCTTATCATCGTTCACAATGGATACAAAATTCAGCATCAGTGTATGGGTTCGGTCAAAATACTCGCTGCGCATATATTTATACTCATCCACTTGCAATCCCACTTCTTCCATAACCTCACGCACCAATGTCTGTTCGGCGGATTCGCCCTTGTTCACATAACCAGCCAGCAAAATAAAATCCTTGATATTGTACTGCTGTATGAGCAGCACTCTATTTCTCTGCCGATTGATTACAGCGGTGCTAATTGCAGTGCTGAATATCGGGAACCGAAAGACCTGACATGTATTGCAATAGGGAATAGGGCCTTCGCCTTCACACTCCTTCACCATTAGTTTTGTTCCACATTCATAGCAATACTTCATCTAAGCGCCACCTTATATCACATTTTCAAATTGTTTTCCACCATAACCGTTCTGTCTATGAGCGTTTATGTTCTTCTGACATCCGTTATTTCTTTTTCTCCTGTACCTTTGCCCGTCTGGACCCGATCAGCCGCCAGCCTGTCAGCAGTGCCGCCACCAGACAAATGGACGCGGAAGTCATAAAGACCACATGCATCCCTGCCAGAAAAATTTCCGGATGACCCGGAACCAATCCGGTGACCCGATAACCGGCCTCTTTACTCATGGTATAAAAGAGGATCGACGTGGCTAAGGTAATCCCTACCACCATACCGACATTACGGACCAGTGAATTGACGCTTCCGGCTGAGCCGAGCTGCGTGCGGGGCACCTTGGACATGATCAGCGAGTTGTTCGGCGATTGGAATAAACCACTGCCGATACCCAGCATAGCGATCCACAGACCCACGAACGGAACGGGACTGCCTGCATGGAGACGAGCCAAGCCAATCTGGGCGACTACCATGACTACCAGTCCGGCAAAGGTGAGCAGTTCAGACCCGATTTTATCTGAAAGCGCACCGCTGAGAGGGGCAACGATAACCATGGAGATTGGAAACAGCATCAACAGGAACCCGGCATAAAAAGGCGACAGGTTCAGCATATTCTGCGCATAGAAAGGCGAAATGATATTAAAGCAGAAGTTAGCAGCGAATACGAGAAAAGCGCACAGAATACTGAGCGAGAACAACGGATTCTTGAATAAAGCGAGCTGCAACAATGGCTGTGGACGGCGAATTTCCACCCAAAGGAACACCGCAAAAGCAATCACGGCAATCACCAGCAGAGCAACGATGTGGCTGTCTCCATATCCGACCTGCTGTCCCAGCAGCAATCCGGCGAACAAAGCGAGGATAAAAACCGCAAACACCAGACTGCCGGGAACGTCGATCTTGTCTTTCACCTTGATCAGATCCTTTGGAAGCAGCTTCCAGCCGAGAAAAACGGCCACCAGACCAATCGGTACATTGACCCAGAAGATATATTGCCAGCCCAGTGAAGAGACGATAATGCCGCCCAAGCTGGGTCCCGCGATACTGCCGAGGGAAACGAAGGTTCCGATTAGGCCGAGTGCTTTGCCCCGTTCAGTCGAAGGGAAGATATCCGTGACGATCCCTTGGCTGTTGGCCATAGTCATGGATGCTCCGAGTGCCTGAATAATTCGGGAGATCAGCAGCATGGGCAACGAATGACTAAGACCGCACAGCAGTGAGCCGAGGATGAACACGATCGTGCCGATCTTGAATATTTTAATTTTGCCGACCATATCTCCAAGCTTGCCAAAAAATAAAATAGCTGTACATATAGCCATCAAATAGGCAGTTGTAACCCATTCAATCTGTGCTACGGGTAAGTTTAACGTACGGGATAACACCGGGAGAGCAATATTAACGATGCTTCCATCCAGCGTGGACATAAACGTAAACAGATTCAATACAATCAAAATCATCCAACGTTTCTTCTGAATTTCGGTATTTTCCTGATACGTTGCGGCGGTTGTAGCAGTTGAACTCATGATAAGCACCTCTTTATCGTTGACGATGATTGTTTGGTTGCACGCGCAACTAAATGAATAGTTCTAGTGTATAGTAAATTTGTTGCGTACGCAACCATATTGTTGTAGAATTTGCTTGGGTTCTACCTGCGAATTTTCCATTTTAAGCTACTGGGGTGTAATTAATGAGAAAAAAACCAATTGGAAAGCTGATTTCCCACCTGTACCGGCGAAATCAAAAAATACTGTCCAAGAAACTGTCTCCTTATGGGATCGGCAGTGGTGGTCAGCACAGCTTTTTAAAGCTCATTTTGCAGCGTCCGGGCATTACACAGGAACAGTTGACGAATGAACTCAAATTTGACAAAGCAACCACTGCGCGCTCTGTAAAACAGTTGGAGGAATCGGGTTACATTGAGCGGAAACCGGACCCGAATGACCGCCGTTCCTATCTTTTGTCTCCAACGGTCAAGGCATTAGAATTTTCTCCTGTTTTGCAAGGAATTATGGATGAGTTTAATGCTGATCTCGTCCATAATTTATCTGATGAGGAAGAAGACCTTCTTATCACCCTACTGCAAAAGATTAGTATAGACTCGGGCGAATAAAGGTATACAGTGAGATCATGGGCCGTTCCCCCCGTACGGCTTAAAAATACATCTCCAATAAGATCAAGCCTGTTTCGAACCTTAGAGGGTGTTTGACCAGACCACGCTAAAGCCATTGAATATATTGTTATCATTCATGTTATTTAAGGGTTTTCTAAAAAAATGGTCGGGGGGATTACATTGGCAATCCGCTACAGTATCATCATTCCAACCTATAATCGAGCCCAGCAGTTGTTACTCACGCTCGCTTCATTTGAAACACAAACGTATCCGAAGCATTTATTCGAAGTGATTGTAGCTGATGACGGTTCTACGGACGGGACAAAGGAAATGGTCGAGGGCTTCCAGGCATCCTATGCACTTCAATATGTATTCCATAAGGAACAACGTGGTAGATCTGCCATTAGAAATTTGGGGCTGCGCCATGCGAAAGGGCTATATATCATCTTCTGCGATGCTGATTTTTTGTTGTTACCTGAATTCATTAGAGTTGTGAGCCGTTATCACCGCAAATATCCCCAAGCCGTGCTTTCAGGCTTCCCTCACTCGTGGGATGATGCTTATACCCATTATTACCCTGACTTTTCCCCAGAGGAAAAGGAACAATGTCGTAATGCACTTACACAATCCAACTTATGGAGTGCGGATTTTGAAGCAGCGAATGAAATTATTCCGCTAATAACGCCAGAAGATATCCTTCATCAAACGGATGCATTGTCAAAAGTTATTATCCCCTCAAGAGTTCCTCCCAATGTCAAAAAGCAATTCGCCAAAACGG
Organism: Paenibacillus sp. 1-8; assembly: GCF_056316205.1. Lineage (NCBI taxonomy): Bacteria > Bacillati > Bacillota > Bacilli > Caryophanales > Paenibacillaceae > Paenibacillus > Paenibacillus sp. 1-8. The sequence continues at coordinate 703,532 of NZ_CM149995.1, forward strand.
ATGTAGCTCCCTGGATGTTACTAGTTACTCGTTGTGTATCCATCAGACGCAGCTATTTGACTCGTATTGGAGGTTTCAATGAACGATTTGTACTCTATGGACTCGAAGACTGGGATCTTGGCTACAGGCTGCATCGATTGAAGATCCCTTTTTATTGCATCCAAGAGGTGGTCGGATATCACCAGGAGCATCCAACCTACCTCAGAGGAAACATTTTAAATACGGAAAATCTGAAAATCATGTTTGAAACCTATGGATTCAATGACTCCTCGCTAAATTTATTCGCCCTTGTACCTCCATCCCAGGATTTGGAGGCTTACAAAAATACGCTGCGGGTACTGCGCAGGGGAAGCCGATCCAAGAAAACACGTTCGTCAGCCCTGATGTTGAGGAGAACATTACGAATGGCAGCCAAGCAGTTCGTTCAACCAAACCATACCGATGCGTATAAAAAATCTTTACGATGGATAAAAAAGAATGCAGAGGGCCGAAAAAGTCGAGTCGCTCAGGTTTTACGAGACATGGTGTTAAAGTCTGAAAAGCTGGTGGAGTAGCATTACTGGATGTCAACACGCAAGAACATAATCATTAAAATGGCTGTTCCCAAAAGGAAACAAAGGGGGGAATAGAGCACACTGTCCCATTTTGCAAAAACGGTTCCTTTCTTTCTCTTGAAGAACCCTACCCATTTGAAATCACCTATAGAACGTAAAATAAACAAACACGACAACAAGCCTGCTCCGTAGGAATAGAAGGAATCGAAAAACAATAATCGCCTAACTCCCCCCAGTTCAAAGACGAACCAGGCTGCTACAGCTAATAAAATGGCTACAATCGTTGTACCTGTTTTAGAGGGCTCAAAGAGCAAAGCCGTTCCTGTGCTCGGGATCGCTGCCTTAGATCCTCTTTTCCCGCCAACTGCCCAATATATATGCATGCCGCTCAGTACCAAAAGAATTCCGCCAACTGCCCATGTAAGTAACTCCAACATGTGACATCCTCCTTAAATTGAAATCCACTCCGTCCAAATCATGTGAACATGTTGCTGAACCGTTTCGTCATTGAACGTCTCTTGTTTGTGGCGTTCATACCACCCTAAGTAATAATGGTACAACATCCATGATGTCCGAAAGGCTTTCTCTGGCTGCATCCCTTTTTGGATAAATAACTGCTGCATAAACTCAATTCTCATCTGTTCCACTTCATCCAGAATGGAGTGATACGTATCATCCTTCAATGACAGTTTCCGTAGATAAAACAAGAAATCTCCTCGTTTCGTCGTCCCGAACATCCGAGTCAGCACGTCTCTGATTCGTTCGTCTGCGGTAGCATGGACAATGGACGATGCAATAACCTGTTGTGTTGTCTGTTCCTTCCACGTCTCAACAATCTGTCTAATATAGCTGCTGCGATTGCTAAAATACCAATAAAAACTGCTTTTGCTGCATCCTAAGGAAATGGCCATTTTTTCAATAACGAGCTGCTCAATGCCGCCCTGTTCAAACCGTTCGATTCCTTTCTGAATCCATTGCTCTTCTGTGACAATAATTTTAGGCATCTTTCCCTCATTTTTTTCTGTACGGTATCGTCTAGATGAATATTATATTACAGAGCTTTTCGGGTGATGTAAATAGATGTACATAAACGCCCACTTGAAATACCTGCGGATTTGATCTATAATGCTGTAGCATATAGTGATATTCAAGGCATTGACCAAAGACATGATTTCCTTGAAGGGCCGTTCAGAGAGAAAAGACGAGGCTGAGAGCTTTTCCGGCAACCGCATGTGAAGTTACCCCTTTGTAGCCGTGACGTTGAACATGTAGCTGTGCAATGTGACAGTGACATCAGTAAGCGCCTACCGATTTATCCCCGTTAACGGATACCAATGGAGGGTCACGCATTGTCGTGCATGAGCATGTTTTAATGAACATGAATGTACACACAGGAGCGGGCCGAACTAGGGTGGAACCACGAGCTGAACGCACTCGTCCCTTGAGGGAGAGAGGCGTTTTTTTTGCGTTCAATTTTGATATATAGCACGCAACCTACAATTTGAATGGAGGCTTTAATCGTGAGTATTCAAGTGAAATTACCGGATGGAGCCGTACGCGAGTACGAGCAGGGCGTAACGATCGCAGACGTGGCGGGTTCGATCAGCTCCGGGCTGAAAAAGAACGCAGTCGCAGGTAAAGTGAATGGGAAGGCTGTGGATCTGAACACCGTTTTGGATCAGGACAGCGACCTTGAAATTATTACGCTGGATAGTGCGGACGGTCTGGAAATTTATCGTCACAGCACAGCGCATTTGCTGGCACAAGCCCTTAAACGCATTTATGGCGAGAAAAACGTGAAGCTTGGTATTGGCCCGGTCATTGACAGCGGCTTCTACTATGACATTGATATCGAAAACCCGTTGTCCGTTGACGATTTGGCGAAGATCGAGAAGGAAATGACGAAGATTGCACAGGAAAATCTGCCGATTACACGTCGTGTCGTTAGCCGTGAGGAAGCAACTCGTATTTTCGGAGAGCTGGAAGATCCGTTGAAGCTGGAGCTGATTCGTGATTTGCCAGAGGATGCGGAAATTACGATCTACGATCAGGGCGAATTTTTTGACCTGTGTCGCGGGCCGCATTTGCCATCTACAGGCCGCATTAAAGCTTTTAAACTGCTGAGTGTAGCAGGCGCATACTGGAGAGGTGATTCCAACAACAAGATGCTGCAACGTATCTACGGAACTGCATTTCCGAAAAAAGCACAGCTAGACGAGCATCTACACTTGCTGGAAGAAGCGAAAAAACGCGACCATCGCAAGCTGGGTAAAGAGCTGGAGCTGTTCATGTTCTCCGAGGAAGCACCGGGTATGCCGTTCTACCTGCCTAAAGGTATGGTTGTCCGTACTGCGCTGGAGGATTACTCGCGCGAAATACAACGCCTGCATGGCTATGAGGAAGTACGCACACCGCTGATGATGAACAACCGTCTGTGGGAGCAATCAGGACACTATGAGCATTACAAGGAAAACATGTACTTCTCCGAAGTCGATGAAACTACATTTGCTTTGAAACCGATGAACTGCCCGGGGCATATGCTTGTGTTTAAAAATGAGCTTCATTCTTACCGCGATCTGCCGATTCGGATTTCCGAATTTGGACAAGTGCATCGCCATGAGCTGTCCGGTGCATTGAACGGTATGATGCGTGTTCGTACATTCTGTCAGGATGATGCGCATATTTTCGTTACTCCAAGTCAGATTGAGCAAGAGATTACAGATGTAATCAAGCTGATTAACGAAATGTATAGTGTGTTTGGCTTTGACTTCACAGTGGAGCTGTCCACACGTCCAGATGACTTTATGGGCGAGCCAGCGCTGTGGGATCAAGCGGAACAAGCTCTGCAAAACGTGCTGGATCACCTGGGTATCAGCTATCGTATCAATGCGGGAGATGGAGCATTTTATGGTCCGAAAATTGACTTCCACATTCTCGATGCGCTCAAACGCAGCTGGCAGTGCGGAACGATCCAATTGGACTTCCAAATGCCTGAGAAATTCGAACTCACTTATGTGGGCGAGGACAACCAGAAGCACCGTCCAGTCGTTATTCACCGTGCCATCTACGGTTCGATTGACCGCTTCATGGGCATCCTGACTGAGCATTTTACAGGTGCATTCCCAATGTGGCTGGCCCCTGTACATGCGAAGCTGCTGCCGGTATCCGAGAACTATATCGAGACTGCCAATGAGATACGGGATGCGTTGCTGAAAGCAGGTCTGCGCGTCGAAGTGGATACTCGTAATGAGAAGCTTGGTTATAAAATCCGCGAGGCACAATTGGAGAAGGTTCCATATATGTTCGTTATCGGGGAAAATGAAAAAACATCCGGTACTGTAGCGGTTCGTAAACGGGGCGAAGGCGATCTGGGATCACTCAGTATTGCGGACATCGTTGAGAAAATCAGCACAGAGATCCGTGAGAAGCAGTAATATTCGATTGGAAAAATGAGCAAAAGAGCCATCAAAACCATGATGAACGTGGTTTTGATGGCTCTTTTTTGTACATTCATTACTGAATACATAGGTTTTATCAGAGCTAAGCCAAGGCTGTTGTCGCCCTGACCGAATAATCAAGTTACCAGATAGTAGTGAATCCCTAGCAGGTCTGCGGCCGGGATACGGCGTGATCTGGGGGCGGAGCGTGCGTCTTTGGAGCTGAAGCCGCAGGCGGTTGCACAGACGATTCTTCCTGATCCTCGCTGAGCGACAAGATTTCGCCGCGCAGCTTTAGCATTTTCTGATCCAACTCATAGGTTGCACGCGCAGCCTCGGACAGCCCATTGACGACATGCTCAGGCACTTTCTTATCGAACTTATAGTACAAAATATGCTCCATACTGGCCCAGAAATCCATGGCCAGTGTGCGAAGCTGAATTTCAGCCTTGATCCAGCGCGTACCTTCAAACAGAATCAGGGGAACTTCTACAATGACATGCAGGCTCTGATAGCCGTTGGGCTTGGGTTGGTCAATATAGTCCTTGACCTCCAGAATACGGATGTCTTCCCGTGTACGCAGATGATCCATCAGGCGGTAAATATCTTTAACAAAAGCACACACGACCCGCATTCCCGCGATATCATGAATTTCACGCAATATATTATCGAGAGTGACTTCATACCCTTTGCGCCGAACCTTTTCCACGATGCTGTGAGGCTCTTTGATTCGGGTCTTGATATGCTCAATCGGGCTAAAGCCGTCCAACAGCTTCCATTCCGTCTGAATCAGCTTGATTTTGTTCTTTAATTCCTCCAGAGCCAGCTGATAAAGGACCGGGATTTTTCTCCATTCCTCCAGTTGCTTGGTGTTAACTCCGTTTTGCTCCAGCTGTAGCTGAAATTCCTGTAAGGGCAAAGGGACAGCATTCAAGTGCTTCCAATCCGGTTCATTCACAGGGCATTCTCCTCAATGAGGCTTACGATGTCCTCGATCTATTTCGTAAATATGCATTACCGTATATATTGTACACTATGTCAAAACCTAGAGGCAAAGGAGAGACGGTCAAAGAAAGGAGAAATAGGAACAAGAATTTTCGTGGTAAAACCTAGTAATCCGATGTATAATTACAAAATGCTGATTTGGAGCATTTAATTTTTAAAAAATAGCACGAATGTAGAGTATCCGTCATTAGATTAAAAATATAAATTACAGAAAAAGAGGTTGAGTGAAATGGCAAAAGTAGAAAGTTTTCAATTAGATCACACGATTGTAAAGGCTCCTTATGTAAGAGCAGCCGGAGTAGAGCATGACGAAAAAGGAAGCACAGTTCAAAAGTATGACTTGAGATTTTTACAGCCGAATGAAGATGCAATTCCAACAGCCGCTGTACATACGCTGGAACACTTGTTGGCGACGTATTTAAGAGATGAAATTAAAGGGATTATTGATATTTCTCCGATGGGATGCAGAACCGGGTTCTATTTGATTCTATGGAACGAACATGAGCCTGAAGAAATTGCAGTCGCTTTGGAAAAAACCTTGAAAAGAATTCTGGAAACCACGGAGGTTCCGGCTGTTACGCCTTTGGAATGCGGGAACTACAAGGACCACTCCCTTTTTTCAGCACAGGAATTTGTGAAAATTGTATTGGAAGCTGGCATTAGCCGAGATCCTTTCGAAAGAGTATTTTAAAATTTATGATTTCGATCGACTTATCTCATCAGACAGCGGTAGTGACAGGCGGCAAGTCAGGTATAGGTAAGGGAATTGTGGAGCTACTCATTAAAAGCGGGGCTAAAGTGATTTCTGCTGATATTTCTTATGAAGAGCCGTATCCAGTGGTCAATCCGCAGTTGGTTGAAACTCATTTGGACATTTCCAAGCCGGACGATATTGAGAGATGTGCAATGTACTGTTCAGTGAAACGGGAGTCCCTGACATATTGGTAAACTGTGCGCGCACTTCCACGATGGACTATGTCATTGATAGCGAGCTAGCAGACTGGGAGAAGGTATTTTCCATTAATTCAACCGGATTATATGTGACGTCCAAACGGTTTGCCAAAGAAATGGTGAACGCTCATAAGCCGGGACGAATTATTCAAATCGCTTCGCAGGCTGGAAAAAATGGATATCAGGCGATGGGGGGGGATTGCGCCTCCAAGCACGCGGTTCTCGGATTAACCAAGGTTATGGAGATTGAGCTTGCGCCCCAAAATATTTTGGTTAATGCGATGTGTCCCGGCATTGTAGAAACGCCGATGAAGCATCGAGAACGGATTGAGGGGGGCGTCATTCGTGTTTTGTATAGTCCACGTGGAGTAAGTAATTTATCCTCACCTTTTTGCTTGGCATGGAATGAAAATTAATTAATCAATTGAAACAATTTTCCATACTCCATTTCTATTTTTTTCAAAATAGAAGGTATACCGTATATCAGGTGAGTATCCTTCTTCTTTATTAAGCCGTTCGCCTATAACAGGTACCAATATCCGATCATTTTCTTTTACAGCTTCGGCAATACCAGTAAACTTCACCGGATGATCGAAGAGATAATCGTGAGCTGTTCCAACGTTTGGAGCGAGCGCAGCATGGAATTGATCCAAATCTTTTGATACGAAGGCGGCTATTGCCGATTTGAGTTTTGTTATCATGGCATCCCCAATCAGAGGGTCTTTAACTTCATTCCATTTGATTTCGTCCAAGCTTTGCAGGGCAGCTGATTGATCTGGTCCTTCTTTTACGACCGATTCTGAGGTTGTCGGTACTGTTTCATTGATGGAGGTACCTGTTGTTTCCTGCTTTCCACAACCAGCAAACACACTTACACTTGCAGAAAGTATAAGAATAGAAATAATTTGAGCAGGTTTGTTCATATTTAGATTAACACATCCTTTCTCTTTCTATAATGAATCCTATGTTGAAGAAAGTTGCAATGCCTTTATAATAATTTACTCTATTTTTAAAATTATGTAAAAAAACGAAGACATCAATCGAATGATGCCTTCGTTCTATTGTATGTCCCAGCATGTGCGGCATCTTTAAGGTGAAGAGGAAGCTAGCGAGCGCCCTCTACTTTATTCTGAGATTATCGCAAGGCAACCATAGAGTAAACTTTACGTCCATCACCGCTTGCCTTAACGGCATAGGCTATTTGCCTCGTGTTTATCTAGCTGGGATGCTGCGCGTCCCCTCTGTCATCGGGGATGAGCAGAGCGGGCACACCGGCGGCGTGCCTGCTCCAGCCGAAGCCGTTCGGCGGACGCCTGTCGTATCGCGCCGCATCCACGCCTTGCAGGCGTCGTCGGTGCATTTCCACACGGGCACGCTGATGCGTGGCTCCTCCCGTGTACTTGCCACCGACGAGGCCGTCCGCGCTGGCCCACTGCCCGGTCCGGGCCTGCTGCTCACGCGGGTAGCCGTGCCGGACGCGTTCGTTCCGCTGCTGGCGCGGCTACCTTGCCCGGGCGCACCCTTCGGCTGGCCGAAGCTGGTGCGCCGCGTTTCCGGCTTGGAAGCCTCGGGGGGAGTGACCCCGTAGGCTTCCAGCAAGAAGCGCGACACGGCGGCAGGCTTGCCGTGGTTGGAGGCGGGGGAGGTGATGTACAGCAGCTCCTTCGCCCGGGTGACGGCCACGTAGGCGAGGCGGCGCTCTTCCTCCAGCGCCGCGTCGTTATCTACGGCCGCTGCGGGGGCTGCGCCTGCCCGCCGATCCTCTGGCAGCTCGCTGTGCAACGCGGAGCTGTGCGGCAGGATGCCTTCGCTTGCGCCGATCCAGTAGACGCAAGGGAACTCCAGTCCCTTGGCTCGGTGGATCGTCATAAGGCGGACAGCATCGCTGTCTTCCTCTCTGCGCAGCGATTCCATCTGACGGTGGCGCTCGGAAAGCTCGTCCGCAAAGCTGACGAACGCCTCCACCGTGTCAAACCGCTTCGCCGCCGTTTCCAGCTCCTCCAGACTTTCCTGCATCGTTTCCTTATAATGAGTCCACGCGCCCGTATCGCCGCTTTCCAAATATTTATCATAGAAAACGCGCCGCATTTCCTGAATGGCATAGGTCGGCTTCATCGTAGTGAGGCTGCGAATCAGCCGGATACGCTCCTTCACCTGTTCACGCTGAAAGTCGCGCAGCCGATCCCAGCGGCTGAGATGGATTAACGGATATTTTTTAGCCTGCTGCTTTTCCTCGCGCATAATCCATTCCATCCCCGCTTCACGGGAAACATACAGCGGCCCAAGGGTACTCGGAATGGATTCCATCCGTCGAGGGTTCAGCGACAGACGCAGGTGATCCATCAAGGGGCGAATCAGGGATTGATCATAAAATACCGCCCCGGCTCCATACTGAATAAACGGTACATCCCGCATGATTAATTGCTCAAAAATAGAACGGCTTCCGCTGGCTGTCCGGTGCAAAATAGCGATATCCCGGTAGCGAAGCTGACCTTCCTCTACCTGTCCGAGCAGATGTGTAACAATATGCGCCGCTTCTTCCTCCGGCCCGGATGGCGTGGCAAACTGTGGGGGCAGGCCCTCACGTCCGGCAGCCGAAAGGCGCTTGGAGCGTCGGTGGACGTTTTTGGCGACAATGTTGGAGCCCAGCCCCAAGATCCGCGCATCGCTGCGGTAATTAATATCCAGGGTAATGACCTTCGCATCCTTATAAACCTTGTCAAACTCCAGAATGGATTCCTGACGCGCCCCGTTAAAGGTATAGATCGTCTGGTCATCATCACCGACGACCATCAGATTGCGGTGACGGGCAGCCAATCGCTGCACCATTTCATATTGCAGGGCATTCGTATCCTGAAACTCATCGACCATGATGTGGGAAAAACGCCGCTGAAGCGGTTGAAGCACATCCGGGTCACGCAGCAGAACGGAGGCACGCAGCAGAATATCGTCAAAATCCATTTTATTGCGCTCCTGTTTCCAAGCTTCATAAGCGAGCATGGCACGCTTGGCATCCGATTCCTCGCGTACGGTTTCCGGCAGCTCGTCCGCGCTGCGCCCTTCCGCCTTCCATGCGGAGAGGGCGGACAGCAGGCTTTCAGGCTGGAACGCCTCGCTAAGCCCGAGCTGGCGCAGCATCATTTTCATAACGGTGTGCTGCGCCTGCGTTTCGCCGAATACTTCATCCTGCACGCCGCGATGCCGCAGCATCGCCAAAGCGAACGAGTGGAAGGTACGTGCTTGGACGGCACGTGCGGCAGCCGGGCGCACACCGGGTAGTCCTGCGATGCGCAGCTTCATTTCGGCAGCCGCCTTGCTGGTGAAGGTCACGAGCAGGATAGACGATGCAGGGACATCCCGCAGCGCCATCAGGTAGCCAGCACGGGCGGCCAGCACGGTGGTTTTGCCGCAGCCTGCCCCGGCTAGTGTCAGTAGGGGACCTTTACCATGACGGACCGCCTGGATTTGCGGGCGGTTCAAGTGAATGCCCGCGTTCTCCAAAGCGCGAAAATAAGCCGAGTCGCGGTCACTGTCAGATACCAGCGTTGTGCTGGTATCCATAGAAGCACGGCGGGCCTGCGGGCTCGACGTTGAATAAGGAACCCCGATAGGACGGGGGTAAAAAGCAGGATTTGGGTCCATGATCCTGAAACCCCTTTCGATTATAAAATCTTCCATTTTCACAAATGGGGGTAGTTTTTGGTATGATAGAGTTCTAGTCAGCATGAGCTGACCTTGCGAACAAGACAATAGACTGAAATATATGCTGAAACGCATGCGGGTCTGAACAGATTGTTAGAATGTCAGAACGTTGCCGCGGATGCTTGCATCCTTTCAAAAGGCGATATGACCGCATTCCATTATACAGGAGTTCGAGGCTTGCCAACAGAAAAAAACTTGGATATATGCACGGTACGGGGAAATCCGGCTGGATATAGGGAGGAAATCACGATGAAGCTGATTCAACGTATTAAGGAAGGCGCTAATCGCGCTACAGAAAAGGCACAGCATGCTGTCGAGATTAGTAAAATAAATTCACAAATTACAGCGATTCAGCAGGAAATGGATGTTCATTTTTTGCGAATGGGTCAAATTTTTTATGAAGGCTACCGGGCATCCGATATGTCGGTGGCAGAAAAGGAAATGACACAGCTATCTACCGCTTGTGATGAGCTACAGGATGAAATTGACGAGCTGCGCGGTAGAATTGCAGAGCTGAAAAATGCTCATTTATGCACCTGTGGAGCTGTTGTGCCGTTGGATGCGAACTTTTGCCCGAAATGTGGACGTAAGCTGAATGAGGGACAGGCTGCTTCCAAGCAAGTGGCTGCCGTGCGCGAAGAGGCGCCAACAGGCGTATATTCGTTTGATCTGCGCAAGCACGAGGAGCCAGCCAAGAGTGCTGAGCCTGCCTACAATAATTATGAAGAACATGAGCCGTATGATCGGCATGAATTGGAGCAGGATGAGCTGCATGAAACACACGAACCATCCAGCTTGGAACGCAACTATACGGTGTCCGATTTTACACCGGAAGAAAAAGCGGTATTCGATGAAGAGTGGGAGCGTCGTCGTCAGGAAGAGCTGGAGCAAGAGCATCGCCGTCTGGAGGAGCTGGAACGTGAACGGGAGCGTCAGGAGGAATTGGACGAGCGCATTCGGTACTGGAAGGCCAACAACTCCGAGGCAGAGAAGCCGGCAACTCCGGCTGCGCAGGTACGCGAGAATGTGAAATGCCAAATTTGCACAGCCGAGCTGCCCAAAGGCTCCAAGTGGTGCCCGCGTTGCGGAGCTGAACAGATTTGACGCAGCCGAACAGGCTGCCGCAGGACATGGACAGAACGCCGGGCAGCATAGGGGGAACAGAACATATGGAGCGTTTGCTGCATCATCTGCGGAATCTGGGATTTACGGAAATGGAAGCCAAGGTTATGGTCGAGCTATCGAGGCAAAATGCGGCCTCCGGCTATGAAGTCGCCAAGCGTCTGGGTGCATCACGCTCCAACGTATACGCAGCTTTGCAGCGTCTGGCCGGGCAGGGGTATCTCAGGGCGAGTGCGGGAGAACCTGTGCGTTACAGTATGCTACCGTCGGGTGAGCTGACCCGGATGATTGAAGGGCAGTTGCAGGAGTCCCTGCGTGCGGTTGAGAAGGAAATGCCCAGAGCAGAGCCGACCAAGCCGACCTTTTATAACGCGGAAGGCGACCGGAATGTGCTGGAAAGCCTGACACGTGAGCTGGAACGAGCGGAGCATGAGATTGTGCTGGATTTGTGGCGTGAGGAAGCTGAACTGCTGCGGACAGAGCTGGAAAAAGCCGAAAAACGGGGTGTACGTCTGCTATGGTCCTGCGATAACGGAGAAAGTGTGCTTGGACCGTGGCTGCCGCGTGCGTCTCAGGAGGCTGGACAGGAGCCGGCGGGACGCAAATTTTCTTTTGTCATTGATCGGCGCTGGTGCATGCTGGGCATGCGGGGAGAGAATTACCCGACACAGGCGCTCATTACCGAGCACCCGGTGATGACAGGACTGCTGCTGAATCATTTTGCCCAGGATCTGATTCTATATGAGCTGGAGCATGACATGGGCAGCGAGCTGTCGACCCGGTATGGCTGGCGGTATGAGGGCATTATCGGTAAATATATGTCGGCTGGAGAATAAAATAAGAATTATAAAGCAGGAAGTTCCATCAGAGCCTGGCATATAGATGTAATGTATCCGGCCTTATGAGGCACGAATTGATCCGATGTGATCAGGCGGCGATGCTGTTCGGGGTTCGGCCCCGAGGATATGCCATTGGCTTCGAGAAAAGGAATGCGTCCTTCAAAGAGGGCAAGTGCTTGTTCGAGGTCTGCATCGTACAGCCCGGCCACTTCTTCTTGCTGGAGACAATAGTTCTCCAATGGCTGGTTCGACAGTAAACCAAACACCGAGCTGACCTCGCGGTCCCAAAAAGATATGCCCTGTGCGGTTCCTTTGCTCTCATGCCGAACGGTCATCAGCGGTGTCAATGAGGCAAAAGGAACGTGAATGCCGAGTTCTTCCTCCAGCTCACGCGCTGCCTGAGATACATCTTCACCTGCCGTTAAATGGCCCGCTGCCGTAATATCGTAGTAGCCGGGGAAGGTGTCCTTCGTATCCTGGCGCTGTTGAAAGAGCAAGCGGCGGCCTGTTGAGGTGTCTCGTGCCAGCCAGCAGTGAAAGGTATGGTGCCAGTATCCCTTGGCGTGTGCATCTTGGCGGGCAGCTGTGCCAAGGGGCTTATCTTCATTGTCATAGATGTCCAGAAGCTCGCTAGTCATCGTGGTTCCTCCTCATTATAAGCAGATGTTAAAGGTCTATTTTACAGTATAACGTGTTTTCCGTCCTGACGATATGAAGGCGGTTATGGAATGTGAAATGGGGTTTGGGGTATGCTGGGAACATGGAGATTTACGCCATAAAATAGGTATAAGATCGAAAGGAGCGATTTTAATGGAATGTATCGTACATTTTCGGGTCATGCATCCGGAAGAGCCCAAGGAGCTGCGCGGACTGATTATGCTGGAAAGCGGAGGCAAGCCGGGTATCGAGCAAATCACGGATATGTTTAAAAATATGGGTTATGATGTCCGTCCGGACAATCCGGAGGAACTGATTTTCAAGCCAGTCGATGCCAGAGCGAATTATACATATATCCGGGTTATTGAGCTGGATACGGGTGAGGAAGTCTATCAGGAAGACCGGGATTTACGTGCGATCCTGGAAACCTTGCTGAATAAGCATTAAGGGATCAAGCTATCCTGTTGTCATTTCATAGGAACGGAGAAAAGAAATATGAGATTGTATATCATTCGGCACGCAGATCCTGATTATCCGAACAATACCATAACTCCGGAAGGGCACTTAGAGGCTCAGGCATTGGCCAAAAGGCTGTCCAGTCACGGACTGGACCGTATTTATGCTTCTCCTATGGGGCGTGCGCTGGATACGATGCGTTACACCGCCGAGTCTCTCGGGATGAATCATGAAGTAGAGCACTGGACGCAGGAGTTGGGCTTGAAGCTGGAGGAAACTCCCTACGGCCGTCTCTCTCATTGGGATTTACCCGGTGAAGTGATTCGCTCCGAGGTGCCTCTGCCAACTCATGACTCCTGGAAGGAGATTTCCTATTATCAGGGAACGCAAAGTCCTGAAACGTTCGAGCAGCTAAAGCTTCATTCCGATGAATTCTTGAAGCGTCAAGGCTTTGAGCGGGTTGGGGGTAAATATCGGATTTTGAAGCATACTGAGGACCGGGTGGCCGTATTTTGCCATGGCGGCTTCGGACTGACCTGGCTTGCCCATCTGTTGGAGCTGCCACTGGCCCTGGTCTGGTCCGGTTTCTGGATGCCGCCTAGCTCCGTAACCACGATCTTGTTTGATGAGCGTTCCAAGGAGTGGGCGACTCCCCGTTGCATCGGCTTCGGTGACGTCTCCCATCTATACGCAGAGGGCTTACCCGTCAGACCCCGCGGCATCATCACCAATTTTAGCTGATCAAGCCTTCAATACTATAATCAAAGCGGCTTAGACGTTGCATCGTCTAAGCCGCTTTTTGTAGTCATATGTGTGGTTCTTGACCGACGTTTCCCGGCTGCAACCAGTTAGCGTGCTTCTACGTACCCTTCCAGCTTGGAAGTGCAGTGTGCACAGCGGGTTGCAGCCTTGGGAATTTCCGACAGGCAGTGTGGGCACTCCTTGGTCGTTTTTTCCTGAGGGGGTTTTTCCTCCTCTTTACGCTTGAGCATATTAATCCCTTTGACCAGCAGGAATACGCAGAAGGCCACGATCATAAAGTCCAGCAGGACGTTAATGAACTGACCATAGGCAAGAACTGCGATTCCCGCTTCTTTGGCCTGTGCCAAAGTCATGCGTGTACCGTCAGCATTCAAAGGCTCGGCAGTTCTTAAAGCTACGTATAAGTCCGGAAAATTCATGCCGCCCAGAAGCTTACCAATCGGAGGCATAATAATATCGTTGACTACAGAAGTGACAATCTTGCCAAACGCTCCACCGATGATAACACCGACCGCGAGATCGATCACGTTACCCCGTACAGCGAATTCTTTAAACTCATTAATGAAACCTTTTCCGCTCATGTGAGTGCTCACCTACTTTTCATAAAATCATTTATTTATAATACATGCTATGCCAGTGGAGGGCAATTCCAAATTGATGTATTGCATGTTGTCACAAAATCACATGTTCACTTGTCTTCTAGGTGTAAACCAATAATGGAGGCGATGATCGTGAGTTTAAGATTGAATTACAGAGCAGTGAGTCCAAGTACGTTTAAGGCGATGATGGAGATGGAAAAATATATTTTCGGACGTTTTACAGACAAGGTGCTGTACGAACTACTGAAAATCAGAGTATCCCAGATCAATGGGTGTTCTTATTGTTTGGACATGCATGCCAAGGATCTATTGAAACTGGGGGATTATGGTGATCACATTTTGCAGTTGGCCCTATGGCGGGAAGTTCCTTTGTTCACGGAAAAAGAACGTGCTATGCTTGAATTAGCTGAAGCGGTTGCCCGCATTTCTGAACAAGGGGTATCTACGGATTTGTATAATCGGGTTAGAGAACATTTTAGTGAGGAAGAATATGTGGATTTAATTATGGCGGTTAACGTTATTAACAGTTGGAACCGGATTGCTATTGCGACGGGGATGTATCCGGGTAGTCTTTAATCGAACAGGAGGCCATACTTTGACTGGCAAAGAATACGGAATTGGACAAGAATCGGCAGCGTTAAGTCTGGAGGAGCTATATCAAAGATATCGTAAATATTCTTTTGCCATTGCTTATCGAATGCTTGGGACGGTGACGGATGCCGAGGATGTAGTTCAAGACTGCTTTGTCGAGTTGAAGAAAAAGCCCCTGGATGACTTACAGAATCCCAAAGCCTATGTAGCCAAAATGACGATGAATCGGTGTCTGAATCTGCTGAATTCTGCCCGTAAGCAAAGGGAGACGTATGTTGGACAGTGGCTGCCGGAGCCGCTTGGTGAGAGCTCAGATCTTCCAGCGGATTGGTTGGAGCGTAAAGATATGATATCTTACGCTTTTCTGGTTCTGCTGGAGCAGCTCAAGCCGATGGAACGGGCTGTTTTTGTACTCAGGGAAGCTTTTCAATATGATTATAAAGAGATCGCGGAATTACTGGGAAAGACAGAGAGTAACTGCCGTCAACTGTTCAGTCGCTCCCGCCGTCTTCTCGCCTCCGAGGAATCTGCCCATACCGGTCCGGTAAGCAGCAATATAATGAGTCCTTCCAGAATAAAGGTACTGGAACTTTTTACAGCCGCCTTTCTCGCCTACGATGTGACTGCTATGCTAGAGCTACTAGCTGAACAGCCCGCATTTGTGGCAGATGGCGGAGGCAATGTGCATACGGTGATGAGACCCATGGTCGTGCGCAAAGGCGTTCTCGCCCTGCTGACCTCTCGCCGGGTATTAACCGTACTACGGGAGAGAGAGCTGGTCCGCGCCGTCATCAATGGTGAGGTACAGCTCGTATTCCTGAAGGAAGGCACAGTGAGGGAGGTCTTATGCATCAGTCTGACACCGGACGGGGAGCATATTCAGGATTTTTACTTAATGATCAATCCGGACAAGCTGAGGCATATTCGTGTATGAGCAGAAAAAGCCGACAAGCTATGTAGTCTGTGGCTATTATAATTTCAATAAAAAGGATCTGCCCGCTAAATAATGGCAGATCCTTTTGCTAATTAGTGGACAAATGATCTTCTGCATCAGTAAGTAAGAATGTCGATAGGTCTTTAAACATGGATTGTCTTTCAAGACTGATTAGCAGGTACTTTGCATTAACATGTTCAGGCATAATTTGATCTGTATATTCCTTGAATTCGTTAAAAGTGGGTGGATTTTCTGAAAATAAACTTTCTTTAGAGATATTAAAATGTTTGAGCTTGCTCGTTAATTTCTTGATCATCTCGCTATTTTCATTAATATATTCTCTTAAATCTGACTTCATTCTATGATTTAAAACAATTAGAATGTCATTTATTATGCTAGATTGTTCTTCATGAATATCATGATCAAGTAAATACATAAAATAGGGATATGTATCCCCATCAATAAACATTTTCATCAATTTTATTTGGTATTTCAATAATTGAATCATCTCATCTGTATTTTTCAGGAGATATCACCTATTCTTTAATGGATTGTTGAAGGACATATTTGGCTTCTTTTGAGCTTACGCCTAAAAAGTCCAAAAGATCATCGAGGGCTTTACCTCCATGTCTAAGTGCAAAAACAAGGGCATCCTTCTTTAGCCCCTGTGTTTCTATAGTTCCTTGAGTAGATTGAGGGTTGTTGTCAATTACATTAGTCAAGGGTACAGTGCTAGTGACTTTGGATTGCGGAGTCTCTTCTTTTTCTGAGGCGAAAGCGTATGTAGGAGCTAAAGTAGAGAAACCAATTGCGACAGTTAGTATAGTTTTAAATAACTTGTTTTTGATTGGATTCATTTTTACTCTCCTTTTGCTCATTCTTTATCTACAGATAATATATTATTTTAAAATATGGTTATTGTAAATATATCCATGTAAAAATTATTCATATTTATTTATCTATTCTCAATTTATTGATTGAATCTAGAAAGAAGATGGAATATGAGCCTTTACAAACGGAACGTCATTTAGTTGTTTATTACGGTTATAGTTTTCTTATGCCATCTGTATCTCTGGAAAATCAGGGAAAGTACCAAAAAGCATTAGATCTTATTGCTAATTACGCTGATCTAAGCTGGTTTGAAAATTTAGGTGAAGTGGGAGAAAAAGAGGTTGCTAAATTTACCATGTGGGCTGAGGCAAACCGTTACACTCTTCATTTGTTGTTAGGAAACGCTGAAATACTACCTTCATATACTTCCTTTCTTAAGGATAAACACATACAAGAGATTTTACCGGGTTTAATAACCATTGTAGATGCAGCTAATAAACACCAAATTTCCATAGATGACGTGTTATTAGAATTTTCAGATGAAATTCAATTATTAAAAGATCGTGAATATCTAAGAAGCGAGTATTATGAAGAACGCTTTAACCTGAGTAGATGCTCAGATCTCTGCTATCAATTAGCATTATATTACTTTAATAATGGGAGCAAAGAAGCTGCAATTAACAATGTTTTAAAAAGTATGGAAATCAAAAAAATTATAAAACAAAGAGTGGAATGTCAAGAAGTCTTGGTTATGGTTCAGGGGCTGGTTGAATGAAGTAGCTTGTCCTAAGCTATTTAATAGTTGTTTTTAAATGAAACAGCCGAAATCTGGACTTATCCGAGACACGGCTGTTTGTGTTACGTGGTTCGTGTGATGAAGGGGTTATGCAAACAATTTGTAAAAGGTATTACTTGGTTTCTCTCACAACTGCCGGGCTTGATGGAGGGCCAGATCGCCCACCCAGGGAAGCTTGAGCCACTTGCCTTGTCCAGCATGAATGATCAGGACGATCCATAAGGCGATGCCTGCCAGCGTCAGCAGGGAAGCGAGCAGCGGGCCGAGTAGCGGAATGAGTCCTGCAAGCACATGCCCGATCATGAGGGCTACGAACAGAAAAATAGATTGCAGCGCGTGAAACAGGACGAATCTGCTTTTCTTTTCCAGCAACACAAAGGCCAGTGCACCAATGAAGGCAAACAGGTAGCACAGGACAGCCGCTATATTTTCATCCATTCCTGTGGAAGACTTATAGACTGACATGTAAGGCGAATCCCCCTTTATAAGTTTTTCATACACAAGCTCCGTACTATACAGGGTATGAGGACAGGAATTAAGGTTATGCCAAACTTCGGTAGAAAAAGTTCAAGCCGAGCATGTGAATAAAAACACGAAAAAAGCTGAACGAGTAGGTTTCGCTCAGCCCTTTTCAACGTTATACACAGTTTTTGCACATGTTGTACGTAATTTATCCACTGATTCATAATATTTATCCACAAAACAAACAGTTGTTATACACAATTTGTGCACAAGTTGTAGACAACATAGAATATACCCACGCTTTATGCACAAGTTGTGCACAATATATCAACAGGATATACTTATCTGTGGATATTTCATTCAGATCCTTTCTTCCCCGTGTTAACGATCTCCGCGTTGTAAACGACGGCGTGGATGTGTAATTTTACCCTTTTTATCCTCGTCATCCTTTTTGGGGACAAGTCGTTCATCGGTACGTCCGTCATGATGATTGTCAAAGGCGTATTCGGTCATTTTCCACTCGGAATCGCCTAAAACAACATCAGAGGGAAAATGCTGTCCCCGATGTAAATGCTGCTCATGTCCGTCCTCATCGACATAAATACCGCCTACTTCTACCTTCTCACCCGTTAGCGGGAGCAAATCCTTTCCTTTGCGTTCCATTGGTATCCCCTCCGTCTGGCTTATTCTTCGTTAATTTGTCCGTATGGAAGGGGTTTTATCCACAAGCTGGTGCAAAATATCCTCGGCAATTCGGTCTGCCGGATGAGGTTTGCGCAGTTGCTCAATCGATTGTTTCATTCCTATAGCGAGAGAGGGATTGGAGATCAGGTCGACGCAAAGTTGAATTAGCTCTTGCGTATTACGGGCAATGCGAGCGGCTCCTTTTTGCTCCAGATACAGGGCGTTATTCAGCTCCTGACCGGGTACAGGCTTGAACACAAGGATGGGTAATCCAGAGGCGATGCTTTCCGAGAGTGTGATGCCGCCGGGCTTGGTAATGACCATATCGCTTGCACGCATGAGTGCGGGAACATAGTCGATGAATCCAAAGATGCGGATACCGGGATGATCTGCATACAGCGCATCCAACTCGGCTTTTAGCTGCGGATTACGTCCGCAGACGATCAGTAGCCGCAGCTGCGGGAGACAGCTTAATTGCCGACAAATGTCCAATATGCCGGACATTACGCCATAGGCACCTGCCATGATAAGCAGTGTTGTAGTTCCCGGATCTGACGGAGGAATTGGATAATCCTCAACCACATCAGCATCTTCTGGATCAGTATCTTCGGCAAACCTTTTATAAAACGAAGCATGAATCGGAATCCCTGTGGCGACAATCCGTTCGGGAGGGATTCCCCGCTGTGCGGCTTCCTGTTGTATATCCTCGGTTGCCACATAGTAGCGATCGATATCAGGATGCAGCCAGCGCCCGTGCAGGTCAAAGTCTGTAACCACGTTCACAATGGGCAGCTTCAACCCCAATTTGCGACGTAACGCCGGGAGAGCGAGCTGCGGGAACGTATGTATGACAAGTTCAGGCATCTCCTTTTCCAGAGTGAGCGCGAGCTGGCGCATCCCAAAGGAATGCAACACACTGCCAAAGGCCGATTTTGCCTGCATTCCACGGGTTATGTTATAGACCCAACCGTAAAGCTCGGGAATGGTTTTGAAGCTTTGCATATAGACAAATTTGGTTAAACCGTTCAACCAGGGATGGGATTCAGCCATCAGGTCGAGTAACTGAACCTCGCAGCGTCCGAGCCTTCGCAAACTGTCCATAATCGCCCGGGCGGCCTGCACATGGCCTTCTCCGTAGCTGGCATACAATATTAAAATTTTTGGTGCTGCGGCTTCCATTATGTCTAGCCCCCTATTATTCAATAAGCACATGTAGCTCATTTCAGGAACATTCCCATCCATTCTCCTTGTATTTTATTTATTTTACCCCAAACACATACACTCCAAAAGCCGATAAATAGAGTATACTGTCCTGCACCAGTCAAAAGGGATATCCAGATATGACGTGTAACGTAAAATTTGGGTAAAATATATGTAAAATTGCTGGAAAGCTGAAAGCTGTACCTGAATATGTTATAATGGGGAAGTGATTCAGCCAATAGAAATTCGGTTAATAATAGTGTCAGGTACATGCCTTACATAAGGCATTCCCGACCTAAGCTGCATTAGACATACTACTTCACTGCATAAGGACATCAATACTTTTCGGCATTCTCTTCAACGGAGCACTTATTTTCAACGTTTTGGGAGGGAGTTACATGGCAACGAAAGGTCACAATGAAGTTAAGGAAAGTCTGCGGGAAATGACTCGAATTTTCCGGCCTAAGGATCCCAAAAAATTTGTAAAGGAATATGTGCGAAAATACCGGATTACAGGAGGGTATGAGGAAGAGTTGACCATGGTGGTGGAAAACGAACTCGGTCGCATAAATTCTTCAGTATCTTAAAGGGTTCAATGACCCGCAAAACATAGGAATACGACTTTTATAAACCGTCTATCCACAGAGGAGACGGTTTTTTTGTGTCCGCTCTGCATACAATGGGATAGATTTAGTGAAATTGTATGAGTAAAGGAGGCGGATTCCACTGGAGATAGCCATACGGACACCGGAGGAAATCGGCTATATGAGGGAGGCCGGACGTATTTTGGCAGATTGCCATCGTGCGTTGGAGAGCCGTATCCTTCCGGGAATGACCACGCTGGAAATTGATGCGTGGGTAGAGCAATTTTTGAGCAAGCGCGGAGCTACGCCTGAGCAAAAAGGCTATAAGGGCTTTCCTTATGCCACCTGTGCTTCGGTCAACGAGGTGGTATGCCACGGCTTTCCCTCGGAGCGGATACTTCATGACGGGGACATTGTGACCATCGACATTGTCGTCAATAAGGACGGCTGGCTGGCCGACCGGGGCTGGACCTATGCAGTAGGTAACGTCAGTCGCCCAGTAGCGAGGCTGCTACGGCAAACGCATAAGGCACTGGTGCGCGGAATCGAAGTCACCCGTCCGGGCAGGACGCTGGGGGACATTGGGCACGCCGTGGAAAAAGCGGCAGGCTGGCGGCGGTACGGCATCGTGAAGCCCTTGATCGGGCACGGTATTGGTCGTCAGATGCACGAGCCGCCGGATGTTTTGCACTATGGCCGTGCCGGGACGGGGTTACCGCTGCGCGAAGGGATGGTGATTACCATCGAGCCGGTATTTACCCTCGGAACGGAGGGGGCTGTATTGTGGGGGGATGATGGCTGGACCATCACCTCGGCGGACGGCAGTTGGGGCGCACAATATGAGCACACGATTGCGATCACGAAGAACGGCCCGTACATTTTGACCGCATAAAGATCGGTACAGCCATAGGGAGTCCAATTTGCCTGGCATGGGCAAGGGGCTCTCTTGGCAGGCTTTTTATTCAGGATGACACGTTCATCGTGTTCAGAGAGATTTTCCGGTATAGCCACAGATAGATACCTAATTCGACGGGTGAGGAAACAGCCATAACGATTCCTGCCACCTGTCCGTCCAGTCCCGGAAAAAAGGAGATGCATAAAATGAGCGCGAGAATCGCAAAAGAAACGGAGAACAGCCTGCCGATGAAAATAGGTTTGGTATTGCCGATCAATATCGACCGTCCGATGAAATATTCTACCCATGGATAAAATGCAACATAGATTGAAAGTATGCGAAGCAATCCTCTCGTTTCCACCAGTAGCTCCCCTTCCAGTCCCAACACATTCCGTAAAATAGGGTCACCTGCAAATTCAAAGGACAGCAGCAGCAATAATAACGGCGACAGTGCGGACAGAACGCTCAAAAATATCAGCACCTCCCGACGCTTGCTCGTATAGAATTGAATGACGATCTGATGCAGGGAACTGCAAAACCAGACGAACAGATTCAGGATTTGCAGAGCCACAGAGAAGGAGGCTACGGCCAATAATGGATCGGTTGTATTGTTCAGCGCAGCCTGTATGGACGGATTCAGAACAACCAGCACCAGCGCCGAATATAGCAAGGGGAGATAAAAAGGAAGCAGATGGCTTGCACGGTGGATGGTTTGCTCGCCGTTGTCGGGCGGCAGCTTTTTTTTCAAAACGCGGCCTTCCAAAAAGGTAACGACCAGTTCAATGAAGATACCTGCAATAAAGATGGCAGCACCAATACGTCCGTCATTCGTCCAGCCTGCACGAATTAGAAACCAGGATGCGATTAGCATCGCGACAATACGAATGGACGAGCTGAACGTCATCCAGGCCGTTCGGTGCTTGTTAATAATAAGCCCCTGATAGATGTTGCGGACGGCTACTAATATGTACAGTAAAGTAAGCACCTGAAACACACTCTTGGTGGGTTCGATCAATGCCGGAGATACGCCAAATACATATTGAAAGACCAGATTTCCAGCAGGTGTAAGACCAATACTCCAGCCGATAACCAGTACAGCCGCCGCTACACACGCACATAAAATACCGATGGAACGAACAGATTTGCGGTCATATCCGAATTTCGTGGTCATCTGTCGTACGGCAGTTAACGGAGTTTCCAGCAGCAGGCACAGGCTGACTGCCACCGCATAGCTACTCAATGTGAACGAAGGATGCTCCGAGCGTGCGAGCACGGCATTGACGATGACATGAGTCAGCGCCGCAATCAATGATGAGATGCCAAGCGGAACGTAGAATGAAATGATTTTATTCAAGTCAAATCCTCCAGTAATGAATGATGAGCAAAGAGATTGCCATTGCATCGAGCTTCCATAAACAATGGTAATTCTTATTATAGATCAAGACTGGGCTCGTCGGTATAATAGAAAGCATAATATTGGAAATGGAAGTGGGGCCAACATGATGATCAGAGAAGCGACGATATCAGATGCGGCAGGCATCGCCAAGGTGCATGTGGATTGCTGGAGAACCACCTACAAAAATATCATACCCGCAGAGGTTCTGGAACGACTTTCCTACGAGCAAAGAACAGAGTTGTGGAAATCGAATATATCCAGTGAAGATGATCATCAGGTATATGTGGTTGAAAATGAGAAGGGGGAAATCAGCGGATTTGTGAGTGGAGGGTCGGAAAAGTCAGGTGAATATCCCCCGTATGAGGGAGAGGTAACTGCTATTTATGTGTTAAAAGAATACCATAGTCTAGGATGGGGAAAGCAATTATTCATGCGTCTTCTTCAATATTTAAGCAGTATGAACATTCACTCTGTCATCGTCTGGGTGTTAGCAGATAATCCGGCTCGCTATTTTTATGAGCAACTGGGAGCCAAGCTTGTAGTAGAGCAGCATCTTATAAAAATGGGTGAGAAAAACCTGAACATGGTGGCTTACGGGCGGGAAAATAAATAGCGGACTGTACAAATGGAAAGGAGTCTTTCTCTACATGTAAAGTGGAGGAAGACTCCTTTGATGTTAGCTGGAGGCGACAGGAATACGGCGAGCAATCTTTTTGTAGCGGATAATGATTACTCGGATAAAATCCGTTTTTGTCCTTCCAGGGCACGAATAGGCGCGATATTTTGTGTGAATTCCAGTGTCCCTAGGTAGCGTCCCTCTGAATCGCGGATTGCAAAGTAGCGAATATAGACGAATTTATCCTTTATCGGTATCCAAAAATCCTCAGCATCCTTGCGCCCGGCTTTAAAATCCTCCAGCAGCTTCTCGACGACATGCACGCTTTGTGGCGGATGGCAATTCTGTACGGTACGACCAATGACGGCCTTCGTGCGGGCGAAGACCCGTTCCTTACCATGGGAGAAATAACGAACAACATCATTTTCATCTATAAAGGTCAGATCGACGGGCAGATGATTCAACAGCAGTTCCAATTGTTGCACAGACACAATCCCCGTCTCGAATCGCACAAAGCCTTGGGGAGTTCCTGATGTTCCTTCCTGTTGCTCATCCATTTCCACAGGCTCCTCTGCCCGCTCAGGTATCCATTCCCGCTCGGGAGCGGTCAGGCAGAATCCGATTTCCTCGCTTTCCCGGGCTATTTTCAGCCACTCATCCTCTGTCAGTTTATCCAGCGCCATCGGCAGCAAAATATTCTCTTCCTTGAATATCATTTCGTTCACTTCGCTCATGATATGGGCAAGCGCCTTCCCAATCTGTTCACGATCTCCGTTATATTCGGCGAGCAGACTCTTCGCCTCCTTGATCGCGGCACGAATGCTGTCGTCCACACCCCACATGACCTTGGTTGGACCAAAAATCCCATAGCGTTCTAGATAAGGAAAGACCAAATTTTCTTTGCGGCTATAGTGCTTATCGAGATCGAGCAGCAGACTTAAATCTTCCAGTAGCTTGTAGATGATTTTGGGACTGTCATCCCTTTGAAATTGGTCCGCGTGCAATGACAATTGAAAGTTGACTAGTCGTTCGATCTCCCGATTTTCCAGCTTGAAGGTATGAACGGGATGTCCCGGTTGTTCCTCCGGTCTTGAAGGACGATGAATATCCTCAATGGAACCCTTGAATATCGATGTATGCACGGAACAAAGACGCTGCACTTCCGATACGGGAATTCCCTCCTCGGTCATCAATGCATGCTCCATAGCCGAAATTTCCGCCACGCTTACTCCGCCAACAGCCTCTGCAAAACGGGCTTTGACTTCCTCCACGCTTTTCCCGGCATGTAATTCTTTTATAATTTCCTTTAATATTTGCTGACGTTCTGTGAATTCCTGTGCTGTATGTTCGCGGTTGTTAATTAGCTCGCTCATGATGGTTAGCTCCTTTATGTTTGAATAGTAAAACCATGCTGCAAAAATGTCCGTTGCACGGTTTCCATAGCTACTTTTTTCAATGCAATACCTTTGGACAGTGTCATGAAACTACCTGCGGTTTGTAACATGCCAGGCTTGGCGATATCGTGAAAACCCAGTTCTACCATAATGTCCTTCACTTCGGGATAACGGTTAACAAGGTTGAATATTGACTCATCCCAGTGCAGTATCTTATCCATTTGTTCATCCCCTAGATTGAGAACGTTTATCATTTACAGAGTAGCATAGGTCCTGACGAGCTTTTGTGATTGTACGCACAATTTACATTCAGGTGTTGACAGTTGTAATTCACAGTTTATATACTGTGTATAAAGATATATACAGTAATAACACTGATTATTGTAATAATAACTTCGTATGAAGAGAGAACGAGGTCGTCATTACAGGCAGTGCAGAAGGGATCAGGATAAGAAAATGACAATCATCAAGCAGGCATGGAAGATTACCCGGCAGGATTTTCGCAACAATCCATATGTCATGCTGTGGACATTGCTGTTTATTGCGTATTTGGGATTTACCATGAGTTTTGCTGTAAGTGTGCAATGGGGTGAACGTGGAGACTTGAGTCCAGCAGCCGATTTTATCATGCTGGTGTTGATTCCGTTTCTCGGATTCATTTATAACCGCCGTGCCTTTAAATATCTTCAGGAAGATTCCTATACGCATATGCTAGCCTTTTTCCGCACCTTGCCTATACCGATGAATGCGGTGATTATGAGTCGAATTCAACAGGCGCTTTTGGCGTTTGTTGCGAATAGTGTGATATTTTTTACTCTCTTGTTTACGTTGTCAGCTACGTTTCGGGTATATGCCGGTACAGGTTTCTTTGTATCGTTTGCACTTACCTGGATAGGCTACGGAATGCTGATTCAAGCCATTTATATTCATTTGGAATTTCTGAAAAAAGGAAAAGCCTACTTTTGGCTATCCATTGTCATCATGCTAATTTGTGGGATAGTTACGATTATAGTTCGAGTATGTGGGGCCAATCTGGTATTGATAACGGCATTTTACAGCAGGGAATGGCAGCTGTTGTCTCCGGTAATGTGGGGAGCGCTGCTGGCAGGAGCTCTGGGCATGTGGGTGTCCTATCGGGCGACACAGCGTAAGCTCATGAAACGGGATTTAGCTTAGCAGTATGTGTATAAAGATAACTATAAAGGGGGGAGAAGCAGGTGAATATACCAGTGCAAATTGATGAGAATAGCGCGGAACCGCTGTATGCGCAGATTGAAAAGCAGCTTCGTTCACTCATCGTAACGGGACAGATTGCAGCGGGAACGCTGCTTCCCTCCATTCGCGAGTTTGCGGGGACGCTCCGCTGCAGCGTCATCACCGTCCGGCGGGTCTATCAGGATTTGGAGAACGAGGGCTTGCTTCGTACCCGACAGGGGACGGGCACCTTCGTAGCTCTGGTCGAGGACGATAAGCGCTCAGGTTACCGCCTTAAAGCAGTGACCGAGGCGTTGGAAACGGCGATTGACACAGGCATCGCTGTGCAGATGACAGAACAAGAATTGTTGGAGCTTTTCGCAGACATGGTGAAAAGAAGGTATGAAGTCCAAGTGAAGGAGTGACGCCCGTGGAAACACCGATTATTGAGATGAGCCAAGTCTATAAAACCCGAGGTAACCGGGAAATTGGACCGATTAATCTAACCATTGAACCGGGATATGTGGTCGCTTTGGCTGGACATAACGGATCAGGGAAAAGTACATTGATTCATCTGCTGACTCAGCTTATTCACCCGGATTCCGGTGAAATTCGTTGGTTCGGTCAAGCGTATCCGGACGGTATGCCGGCAGATACGCGACAATGGGTTGGGTATATGCCGGAGCAGCCGACTCGTGAGGAAGATCG
Source organism: Paenibacillus sp. 1-8 (assembly GCF_056316205.1). Lineage (NCBI taxonomy): Bacteria > Bacillati > Bacillota > Bacilli > Caryophanales > Paenibacillaceae > Paenibacillus > Paenibacillus sp. 1-8. The sequence continues at coordinate 729,901 of NZ_CM149995.1, forward strand.
ATTAACGGCAGAAGCAGCAGCGGCTTTTCGAGCCTTGTGGTATCCCGGCTGGGATGAAACACGCTTTCAGCGTCTAATGGAACGATTCCAGGTCCCTCAGCATACGAAATTATCGCGTATGTCCAAGGGGGAGCGCCGTAAGTTTGAGCTGGCTGCTGCCTTGGCGCCTCACCCTCGTTTGTTGCTGCTGGATGAGCCTTCGTCGGGTTTAGACCCTTTTGCCTGGAAGATCATGCTGGAGGAGCTGCGGGATTGTATGGAGAACGGCAAAACGACGGTCATTATTGCGACTCATATCATCGACGAGATCAAGCGTTTGGCGGATTATATTGTCCTGATGCATGATGGCAGGCTGCTCGGCAAGCTGGAAAAAGACCATTTGCTCGAAAATAGCAAGGAAATGTGGTTTGAAGGCACGCCAGAGGAGGCATCGGAACTTCCGGGTGTTGTAGAGACGGAGAGCGAAGGCGGATTGCAGCGAATTGTAACGTTAGCAGCGGGAGAAACCAGCGCTATATTGGAGCAAGCGGGCATTCGTCCCATCCGTGTGCGGCGTTTGGAGCTGGATGATATTTTACTACATTGGTCTGCGGGACAGCTATCAGATGATGCAGAGACATACATGCAGAAGAGAGGGGCAGAGCAATCATGAGTATACTGCAATTGGAAGAGGTCGTGAAGCAATATGGGAACCATACGGCAGTAAACGGAATTTCGCTGAATGTGAACGCTGGGGAGATTTACGGACTGCTGGGAGGCAATGGAGCAGGCAAAACGACAACGATGCGCATGGTGCTTGGCCTGATTTACCCTGACGGGGGAAGCATTCAATATGAGGGCAAGCCCTACAGCAAGGAGCTTCAGCGGACGATGGGCTATTTGCCCGAGGAGCGCGGGTTGTACCCCAAGGTGAAGGTGAGTGAGCAAATCAACTATTTGGGTAGGCTGCGCGGAATGTCGGCCAAGGAGGCGGACAAAAGTCTACGTTACTGGCTGGAGCGCTTTGGAGTGCCTGAATATTACGATAAGCGGATTGAGGAGCTATCCAAGGGGAATCAGCAGAAAATGGGTTTTATTGCTGCCGTTGTGCATCGCCCGACGCTGCTCATTTTGGATGAGGCCTTCAGCGGGCTTGATCCGGTGAACGTCGAGCTGCTTAAGGAGACAGTAAAGGAGCTGCGGGACGATGGAGCTGCGATTTTATTCTCGACCCACCGCATGGAGCATGTGGAGGAACTGTGTCGCCATATTACGATTTTGCATCGTTCAAATACAGTTGTGCAGGGAAGTGTGCAGGAGATTAAGGGCCGTTACCCACGCGAAAAAGTTCGTCTCATCACTACAGGTGAAGTGAACGGACTGGAACAGCTGCCCGGCGTGCGCCGTGTAGAGCCTATGGATCGCGGCTGGATGCTGCATATTGAGCAGCCGGATGCGGCAAAGTTGATTTTACAAACGGCGTTGGGGCAAACGGATGTGGAGCATTTTGAGATTAAGGAACCTACGCTGAACGAGATTTTCATAAGAGAGGTGGGTGATTCCCATGAATAGACTGGGGACGGTGATCGGCTTTACGTTTCGTCAGAAGGCGAGAACCAAATCTTTTATCATTACGACGCTGGTACTGGCCTTGCTTATTACTCTTGGCATGAATCTGCCGTATTTGATTTCTTTGTTTAAGGGAGAAGGGGCAGGTGGTGCAGGAGGCTCCGGGAAATCCGCAGCCGAGCAACATCGACTGGCACTGATTGCCGGGAATCGAACAGAGATTGCGGATCAACTGGAGAGATTCACCAAAGAGCAGTCCAACCCGGCAGCCAGTTGGGTACGTTATGACAACGTACAAACGCCGGCAATGCAGCAAGCATTAAAAGACGGGGAGCTGCAAGGCTATGTGGAGTTTGCGCGGCCTACCGCAGCGGGAGATACTTTTCCCAAGGTAGAGTACGTATCTGTTGAAAAAGAGCCGTCCCCGGCTGTAATCACATTGCTGCAAACGGGGCTTCAGGAGGCAAAGGTCAAGGCTATGATCGGTGTGAATACCTTGACCAGCGATCAAATTCGTGAAATAAGCACACCTGTAATGGTGGATAGCAGGGAAGTAGACAGTCCGTCTGAGACAGGGGGAGCTGTGGGGACAAAGGAAAAAGCGACCTCTATGATTAACTATGGTTTAGTCTATGTACTGATGATTTTATTCTTCACCTCCTCCATGATGACGGGGAATATGATTGCTTCAGAGGTGACATCGGAAAAAAGCTCACGTATCATGGAGATTCTCATCACAAGCGTTTCACCGTTGACCCAGATGTTCGGGAAAATTATTGGCATCTTCCTGGTCGGCCTGCTGCAAATTGCTGCTTTTGCAGCCGTTGTATGTGCCAACCTTATGCTGCCGCATAACAACGTTATCCTCAGCTCGGCCGGGCTGGATCTGTCGCAACTGAATATCGCAGTGCTGGGCTATGGTCTGGTATTTTACATCCTCGGCTACTTTCTGTACGCGGTATTGTTCGCCGCTGTCGGCTCTATTGTTAGCCGTACGGAAGAGTTGGGACAGGCGATCATGCCGATTACCGTGCTGTCACTAGCAGCCTTTTATATCGGTATCTTCAATATCGCCGCACCTGATACGATTTTCGTCAAGGTCGCCGGTTACATTCCGTTCTTTTCTCCGACCGTTATGTTGTTACGAATCGGGCTGGAACGGGCGAGCCTAATGGAAATCTGGCTGTCACTTGGTATTCTGGTCGCCTCCATTTTGTTGTTCGGTTGGCTGGCCGCCAAGATCTACCGTACTGGCGTCTTAATGTACGGCAAACGTCCTTCGTTCAAAGAGCTAAGAAAGGCTATGAAGGCCTACAAGATTTAGTTTTTAAAATTTTTGTGATTTTGTGTGGTGTCCGAATAAATGAACGTAGAGATATGACGAACCAAAACAATCAAAATATGCTTATGTTGTTACTGCGGTACTACTGATTGTGTTTGGGATGCCGTGAGTATAACAGGTAATTTCTTCGAATGGGTGGGTTCAATTGCGAACCTACCTTTTTTCATTGAACACAGCTTTGGTGCTTTCTGTAAACAAAATCACTAATCTATCCTATACATACATAAACCTGGGTGAAGTCCTCGACGATCCTCGACGATCCCTCCTACACACTGGTTCAAGATCGCGCCTATGGTAAAATCGAGCGTTTGGATCGTTGTGGTGGTTTTTGAGGATGGGCACGGTCATGACATCCGCGTGGTGACGAATCTCATGCACATCACAGCTGAAGAAATAGCTTTGATGTATAAAGCTCGTTGGCAGATTGAACTGTTTTTTCGCTGGATCAAGCAACATTTGAACATTCCAACGCTGTTTGGAACCACCGAAAATGCGGTGTATGGACCGTTGTTCTCAGCGCTTATCGTATACGTACTGTTAAAAACAATGTATGATCGCGTAGGCCTTCGTGTTCCCAAGCATGAAGCACTGGAGTTTGTTCATTTTGCGCGCCTGCTCTTGCTAAATAAGCTTTCTGCTCATTGGAGATACCTTCTATGTACCTTGAATATGAAGGATATCTTTCATTCCTAGATTCCAATAATTAGTTAATCAACAGGCCTGGTATCCGACGTATGTTATGGCGCATCCAACAGGAGGAACAGAAGGAAAAGCCGAATCCTGCCGAGATCAGAGCGATTGAAGATGCCATCACCAAAGTTTAGATGAATGTTGCGGCACTCATTCGGGAGAACGGCAAGCTCATCGACATGAAGAAGCAGAAAAGCGACGGATCGTTAGACCAGTGATGGAGATTCTAGATCGAGCCAGAAAAAACAGGTTGTAAAGATAAAGACAGGAGCAGACAGAGCATTCGCTTTGTTTCGCTCCTTTTTACTACCACTGAAGCTGTGTCATTCAAAAATAAATGAAAAAATGTTTTACCACGATCATGGTAAACGAGCAGTGAAAAGGATAAAGAGGGTTGTAATTGCCTTCCATAAGGTCGTATGGTGTTACAAAAAACAGGAGGCATGTACATGAAAGAAACGAAGGGCAAGAAATGGGTAGGCTATGTGCGCATCTCCTCAGACAGTCAGATGGAGAATACATCAATCCGTGAATAGGTAAGACATATTGAAGCCTTTTACGTGAGTCAAGCCATGTTTATAAAATAGGACAATAGGAGAAAGAAAAAATGAAACGAAAAATTAGACCTATACCACATGATGATTTGATTAGATACTTGAACTTTAACTTACCTGTTACCGTCACTTTTCTCGACATAGTAGAGACAGGACATATTGAATTTTATGATGAAATTGTAGTTAAGATTAATGGGAGTTACTTTATGAAGAGCGTTTGTGAATTTTATTTCTGTTAATAGTATTATTCAGGTTCATCATATTCAAGGTCTGCAAAATCTGATATGTTTGGTTCACGATTAGCATACTTTACCCATTCCTCTAATGTTTCTTCTATTAGCTTATCTGAATTATCTTGAATGGTGTTGGCATATCTGTGCTTGGAATTTTCTGATCGTATTTCGTTTAGCTTCTCACCCATGAAATTAAATTCAATAGTTAAAGTATGTTTGTCTCCAAAGTCAACGCCTTCTTCAAAAGGTTCATCAAATGTGGTTGCAACTATTCGGTCAATAAATTTTCTTAATATTGCATTTGTCAAATTGTCTAAGTCAACATCATTCAAGGCTTTTGCAAATTCTTCAAATCTTAGTTTTGTCTTCAGAATTTCATCTTCAATGTATAAAAGTTTATTTAACTTTGATTCGGCATCATATAACTTGTCGGTTATTCTTTCGCTTCTTTCATCATATTCATTTTCATTAATTTTCTTTCTTGCAAATAGGTTGAAGTTGACTTCCCTATCTTCTTTGATTAAATCAATTGTTGTCTTTATTGCAGAGATATTTTCTTCAAGATTAGTCTTGTTAAACCTAGTCTGTAGCATGGAATTAAGGTGATAATTAAATGTTTTTGGGCTGTTCTTGTAATTTGTAATTTCACTCTTAACAAATTGAATAAGTTTTTCTTCATGTTGAAGGTTTCTAAATTTACACTTCGATTTGCCAAAAGTATCATTGTTACGGCAGAACCAATAGATAAATGTATTTTTTTTGTTCTTCTGTACCTTTCTGCGTAAGCTACCTCCACAATTACCGCATTTTAATAGGTTGGAGAACAAATGTTTGTTTGAGTGACGACTATTTCCTCTTTCCATAGTTCGCACCTTTTGTAATACTATTTCGCCTTCATCATTCTGAATAATGGCATCTTTGTATTTGAAATCCCCAAATTTTTCAAGACGGTTTTCTTTCTCTAACTGAACAAGTCTAAATATTTCATCGTCAATGATTCGTAATGATTCATCATGTGTTACAATTTGATCTTTCTTTGGAATGGCTTTAACAATGTTTCGGTTTATGTCTATCTTTTGCGTTCTGTGAAGGCGTATTTCACCTACATAGACAGTATTTTTAAGCATTTTAGAAATTAGGCTTTGGTCAAAGATTGTCTTTCCGCTCTTTGTTGGAATACCACGTTCATTTAACGATTTAGCGATATTTCTTAGCCCCATGCTTTGATTCAAATATAGGTCAAAAACTTCTTTTACAATTGTTGCTTCTTGCTCATTGATAACTAACTTACCTTTTTTTATGTTGTATCCGTAAGGCTCACGCCCACCCCAAATACCCTTCTTATATCCCTGTAGCTTACCAAACTGAACGGCATCGCTTTTTGCTCTTGACTCTTCTTCTGCTAGAGCAGAAAATATCGTTATTTTAACATCATCTGTTCTGTTTAAAGTATTAATATTCACATCTTCAAAGAAAACGCCTACACCAACTTCACGTAAATCACCAATGAATTTTAATATCTCTTGGACGTTACGACCAAAACGACTGATATTCTTGATTAGGATAATATCAAACTTTCTTGCTTTTGCGTCTCTTATCATTTGAAGGAAAGCCTTTCTGTACTTTACAGACTTGGCACCAGAAAACCCCTCATCAACATAGTATCCATTAGTGTTCTCTGCTGTTCCATCTCTTTTACAAAAAATCCCGCAATCAAGAGCAGGTTGATAGTTATTGGACTGTATCATCTCACTAAAGTATTGAACCTGTGAAACAATCGAGTTCTTTTGTTCTTCACTATCAGAACTTACCCTTGCATAAAAAGTTGCTCTTAGAATTTCAATCCCCTCCTTATTTTATATAAACATGATTATATAATAGGAATTATATTGAATTTTTAATAGTATGAGAAGACTGATTGTGTTGTAAAAGGTTTAAAAAATGAAGTTTTAAGGAATTTAGCATATTTAAATAGTATTGATGGGTAACTGAAACATCATGATGCAACTTCAGACGCTCTAATATCGATTTTAAGCGACTTAGGGATGATCCTAAAGGGTTAAAATCTATATTAGGAGCGAAGTTGCCTAGAATCAATTATAGGTGGTTCTAAAATGAAGTGCGTTGTATCCTATAAATAACTTAAATTTATCTAATTTGCCAAAAACATATAAAAAATGTCTTTATAAACTCTTTAAAGAGTGAAATGGAAAACGGTACATACCATTTTTTAAAGAGAAGGACAATTCGATTAATTCAACCTTTGCCAGTCGTGGCAAGGGTTATTTGTCGTTCTCTCCTTGACAAATTCGGAAAATAGGAGATGGTTTATAATGAAAATTGAAGAAGTAAACGAGAAGCAGTTTCAGAAGGTAAATGAAGAATGGCAAGACGTTGTAGGTTATGAAGGACTGTATATTGTGTCTAACTACGGAGTTGTAAAAAGTTTAGGTAACAATACAGGGCGCAAAGAGAAAATTATGAAGACCCATGTATGCCGTAATGGTTATGAAAAACTTGATTTATGTAAGAAGGGTCAACCTACAAAGAAAGTTTATGTTCATCGCTTAGTGGCGATGGCGTTTATTCCCAATCCACATAATAAGCCACAAGTTAATCACATCAATTGTGACAAGCTAGATAATAAACTAGAGAACCTAGAATGGGTTACACGAAGTGAAAATATCGCTCATGCGTACGCAAATGGACTAATAAAGAAGAATAACAAACCAGTTGTAGCTACTCACGTCGACACAGGCGAGAGACAAGAATTTGAATCGCAGATAGAAGCGTCTAGGAAACTTGGAGTAAAAATGAACATTATCAACAACGATCTGCAAGGAAGAAGAACAAACAATAGTAAGTGGGAATTTGAGCGAGTTGGTTAAAAATAATCATTGGCAACGATGTGACGTAGAACCATCTTTAATCTCAGACTTGAACAACTAGTTCAATGTCTGAGATTTTTTTGTTTTAAGGCTCTAATAAATGCAATCGAGATTTGTTGGAGATAGATCGAAAAATAGCCCTTAAATTGTTTTCTTATTGACCCTTTGCGGAAATTGAAGATAATGCTAATATGAAATACTCAAAAAGGTACTTAATATGTCCGACCAATATCCATTAACGCTATGAAATATATACAAAAACAACAACTTCAACCTTCAAATAATCACTCTCATGTGATTAGGATTTAAATAATAAGTTACTAGAGAAACAAGGAGATGATACATATGCCTGAAAAGGTACCTAATATGTCCGACCAATATCCATTAACACTTGATAATCTCTCTAAAAACACTAACAATATTCAAGACATTCTTGATAAGAATATCGAATCATTACAAGCTAAAATACAATCACAGAGTATCTGTTTGTATAACATGTACGAAGTAAACGACTATCTCAAAAGCCAAGACCTAAGAAAGTTCTTAGGTGTAGCACCAAGCGGTGCCTTCTGTGACATATTCCATGATGATGTTGATTATAGTTCAAGCATCTTCGTGAGCAAAAGTAAACAATTCATGTATAAATGTCACAGCGAAAGTCATCCATTCTTAGGGACGATCAATACGATTGTCGAGAAGCTTCTAAAATGTAGCATTGTTGAAGCAGAGGACTTTCTCATGCAAGTCTACAAGATTGAATTGACTGAAACAGATGTACAAAAGCAAATGAAACGAACAATTGATGCAAACAAAAGATTATTGAAATCTAACGAATTAGATAAGATGTATCCTCATTTTTACAAAGTAATCAAGCCTTATATTAAAGACTTGTATATCCTGTTTGACATGATTAAAGAGAATTTACCCAACGGAGATAACCCTCACATCATGTTCTATCATTCAATAAGGAAGATAGCAAAGCACCTGCGAATGTCACCAGATACAGCAAGCAGAAGAATGGGACTGTTTTGTTTACTTGAATTGATTCTCAAATTGGATAATGAAAGTATTCCAGAAGACTTGTTACAGAACCTTAGACAATGGCAGAAAGCTAATGGATACCAGTATCATAGTACAGTCTATGGCATTCCAAGCTACTCCTACGACCTGTTAAGCGTGATTGATACAAAATGCAAGAAATTCATCGACAATGGAATGACATCAAAAACAATAAGCTATGAAGGAATTTATAGAAGTTTCGGACTAGATGAAGCGAATAGAGTATTTCCACAAGACAAAAATAAAGAGATTAATGAGTTGAACGATATTGTTTCAAAGCAATTTGAAAAAACGATGTTACATCTAATCAAAGAGCAAGGCTATACAACTGAAACGCAAGTGCATAATGAAGTCAAGCTGTATTTTAAAGGACAGCAACGATATAAGCAGGAACAACTAAAGCGTTGCCTGTCAGAAATCATAGATAAGTATTGCTTGAAAATAGTCAAAGCAAATAAGATTCTAAAAGAAAAGCTAGGGTTGCAGGGGAATGATTATCCAAAAGTAATCATGTTTGATGATGTTTTGAATCGAATAGAGGATGTAATTATATAAAGTTATGTTTTCTGAATGGTCGGTTAAGATACATTCGAGTGTAAGACGATAGAACGACTGTATAAGGAACGAACTCTGTATACAGAACCATGATAAGAAGTTAAACAAACAGCCCTAAGAATGACTCCTAGGGCTTCTGGTTCTGATATGTATATTCACTCATCAGACTTTGATATCAATATTTCGCAAATTCATGATAGTCTAATTTGACTCGTTCTGTTCCGAATTAGAAAGAGTGTCTAAACTATCTTGGTCACTCCTACAACTGTTTAGTATCTTCAAGACTTCATTGTAATCATTTAAATCGACATTCGGTACATTTTTAATTTTATCTTTGTTACTACAAATTATCCGCTGGCATCTTAATTTAAAATTAGTGCCATTAGTTATTGCATAATGATTAATTCTGCTATCCATACTTATTTTTAAACTTTGAAGAGCGTAATTAATTTCTTTTATGCGATCGATATCCCATTCTAAATAGTTGAAGCAACATTCTACATCATCAAAATCAGATGAAGAGTATTTTTTGAAATTTTCATATTGTGAGTCAGAACTAGTCTGAAAGAACCACCCTGACACATTAAGAATATAATGTTTGAAAACATTGTTGTTATTGAGTACTCTCATGCTTCTTTCATCTGGCTCAAAAAACTTGACAAGCTTAATATTATTCTTCGTTACTATTTTATTTATAATCTCTATATTTCCATTGTACTTCTCTAAAACCTTCACAAGAGCATTCCAAAATACTTTTTCAATGTTGTAAAAGTTGTGAATATAATTAGTGTCAAGCCAGTATACTAATTTTTCTACTACAAACTTCGGATTGAGCGCGATGGACATATCGAATAACTGTGGGAAATAATAATAAAATTTGAAGAAATGACGTTCTGTATTTGAAATTACTTTAACAAGTCCATTTCTAACATTTTCGTATTCAGTTTCCAATATATCCTTCCAAAAGTTCAAGTTAGTATCATTAACCAACTTTTCAATTTCTATATTCCCTATTTTTTGAAAGAACTTTTTGAAAAATTCTTCTGAATTATTTTTATATACTACACTTACATCAAATACTAGACTTCTTACTCTTTCTGGCTTAACAATATCTGAATATCTATAGAACTGATACAAATCTTTCAATTCTCTAATTAAATATTCCTCACCTCCAAGGACATAAAACTTACTTAAATTATCAATCATATAATTCCAAAAACCTTCAACTGTTGAACTATCAATTGTTATCTGTCCTTTTGCGTGAGTACACTCATTTCTTATGTTTTTCCAGTAATTATAGTCTGTTCTGGTTTGTTCATCATTTTTAAAATGAAGAATAGCAATATCTTTTTTATTACCTTTTGCGCATGAAGCATCTATTATGTCGTTTAAATACTTTTCCCATTTTTCATCATGATCTAGGTTTGTAATAATTTCGTCTTCCCAAAATTTTGGATTAGATTTAACGACCTCATTTCCATAACTGCACTCCAAAATTCTATATCTTATTGTTATTTTAAATGAAAGATAAGACATTATAAAAGCAGACTTATATGCTCCAATTTTATAGCAACGTACAGATTCTTTAAGCAATTCATTGGCTGAGTCTGATTCCTTAAAAGGTTTAGTTTCATCTACCCATTTTTCAATTTGTAATCTCATATGTACTACCTCCGTATAAAGTGTTTGCCTAACAAGATAAAGGTATCATGCTTTCTCCTAAGAAGTAAGATTACATTGAATAAATAACTTCTCTAGCTATCTTGAAGGGGACATATTTAATTACAAAACCTTACTCTTTATTAATATTTTTTTCTCTAAAAGTCTAGAGCAAGAAAGCCCAAGGAAAGCATCCTTGGGCTTTTCTTATGCGCCATGTAGGACGCAAGAATGCCTATCTAATAGCGTGTTAATTTAAAGGTCAGACAGCCCTAAAAATGACTCCTAGGGCTTCTGGTTGGGATAAAGTTTTATTGAGTTAATCAAAATTAAAATAAGCAGAATCATCTAATGATATTTGCTTATTTTAATAGTTGTAAAACATTTTGTGGTTGTTGGTTTGTTTGAGCCAACATAGCTTGTGAAGCTTGAGATAATATTTGATTCTTAGTTAATTCCATCATTTCTTTAGCCATATCCACATCGCGAATACGAGATTCAGAAGCAGTTAGATTTATTTCATAATTGGAAGCATTATTAAATGCATGTTCTAACCTGTTTTGAGAAGAACCGAATTTACCACGCTCAGATGAAACTTTTTCAATTGCCTTATCTATCTTTGATATTGCAGATTCCGCACCTTGTCTTGTTGAAAGATCAATATTATCAATTCCAAGTGCATTTGTTCTAGCATCAGTAAGTTGAAGTGAGTATGATTCTCCAGAGTTAGCACCGATTTGTAATAATATACTCTCTGGAGTTGTCGTCGTCGTCGTATTAGTAATGGTTGTAGTAACTTCGGAATTGTAATTAATATGCGCAGTAGTTCCCGTCCCGAAATAATGTCCTCCATTAATTGTTCCTCCTGCACCTCCACCAATTGTAGATGCCATATTTGAATCCGCAATGAGAACCAAATGATTTTCATATATTTGAAGCTTCATATTCTTTGAGAGTATCGTATTCTGTTGTGCCGATGTTCCGCTAGAACCAGACTTAATAGACTCGAAAGTATTCTTAATATTATTTAAAGTCTCTTTTAAATCTGCACCAATAGGAGTGTATATATCATCTGGATTGGATGGTGGATTTGTAAAGGTAAAAACAATTCTTCCATCTCCAGTTGTTTGTGGCAAATATCCAAGACCAAAAATTTCAGTTCCAGTTGGATTTTGTAGAAATTCAGTGTAATAGACAGCCCCTGTGGATAATATACTTACAGTTTGAGGTACCAAGTTAGTTACAGTTGTTGTAGTTGTTGTAGTTATGGTTGTGCCTTCTGTATTCAATAAGTTAGTTTCATTAAATTTAGTATTATTAGCAATCTCATTAATACCCTCTTTAATTTGTTGAACCTCTTCTTGTATTTGTTGTCTATCTTCATTGGTCAAAGTATCATTGGCAGACTGAATAGCCAACTCCCGTAGTCTTAGTAGGTTAGGGTCTTGAATATCAGAAAGACCACCCTCAGCAGTTTGAATTAGAGATATCCCGTCTTGTATATTACGTTCAGCTTGTTGTAGTCCTCTTATTTGGGCTTTCATCTTTTCACTTATGGCTAATCCTGCTGAATCATCACTGGCTTTGTTAATTCGTAATCCAGAAGCTAATTTTTCCATAGATGATGCTATTTTTTTGTTGTTTTTATTTAATTTATGTAATGTATTTAATGAAGAAATATTATGGTTGATAATCACAAAAATTCTCCTTGAATGATGTTTTATAAATTATACCACTTAAAGAAGTATACAACAACTAATTTAGCTGAAGCAGAAGGTTATAAAGAAATGTGGGGTTCGAACTATTTGATAAAATTAGAAAAGATGGGGATTGATTTATATAACAGAATGTCAGAATGACCACCTCATAATTGAAGTGGTCATTTTAATTAAATTGAAATGTGAATTTTCTATTCAAATAATACTTTGTTTTAGGTACTGTACGGTGAATCTTATCATAGATGACAGGTAAGATATTACGCTAGCGGAAGAACGATAGTTCAATTAGCCCCTTTATCATGAGGAGGTTTTTCTTTTAGTTGAAAACGAACAATCTTACAAAGTAGTCTAAAAGTTTCGACTTTTGCCATAATGTAAAAGTAGTCTAAAAGTAATAAACATTTGAACTTGTGGTTGTCCAAAAGATAGTCTAAAATAAAAGGTATAAAAGTTTTAAACATTTAGACGAATGAGGGCATACACAATGACAATGTACGGATACGCTAGAACATCTACAGTTGGGCAGGACAATGGACTAGAGACTCAGAAGCAACTTCTTAAAGAAGCAGGATGTGCTAACATCTATCATGAGCAAGTGACTGGAACATCTACAGAGAAGCGTTCTGCACTGAAGGAACTATTAAATGCAATGTCGGAAGGTGATACGCTTGTAGTAACCAAGATAGACCGTCTAGCACGCTCAATCATTGACTTGAACAACATTGTGAATGACTTACTTGCTAGAGGTATCAATGTGAAGTTCTTAAAGGATAATCTACTCTTTGAAGCTGTTGAGAAGGCTAGTCCTATGCAGTCTCTAATGTTTAACATGTTAGGCTCATTTGCACAATTTGAGAGAGACTTAATAATAGACCGCACAACTGAAGGCAGAGAACGAGCTAAAGCTAAAGGAACTCACATGGGTCGTCCTGCAAAGGATGCCAGCATCATCAAACGCGCTTTGAATTTGTACGCTGAACGTGAGACAAATGGACTGACAGTAAGCGAAATTATTAATTCCACTGGCATACCTAAAGCTACATTGTACGCTGAACTAAAGAAACAAAAAAAATAACAATCAATCCATGTGGATTGAAAGTAAAGCCCATCATATCATGATGGGCTTCTTGTCATTAATTGAAAAAGAGGAGCGTGTAGTGGTGTGTATCTAATAGATATAAGTTGATACACAAGAGAATTAATTCTATAAAGGGGGCGGTGGTTAACAGTAGGATTGCAATTAGAGTAGCGAAGGGACGGGCGTACACTTCTATGCTAAAACCCTGCCAGAGAATTTTACGATACGAGTACTCTTTTCATTTCTGTTCTTGTCATTTGCCCATCTATTCCTCATTTAATTCCAAAGTCTATGTCCTATTATATAAATATGTTATAGGACTTGGCAACTGGCAGCGATCTTCAAGGATGAAGGCATCAACTAGATACGGTCGTTTCTGGACGTGGAAAAAGCAAGGGCTGCGTAGCCACGTTCATTGAACGCAAGACAGACCACGAAAATGTTTGGGCTGGAAAACGGCTCACGAATCCTTTTCAGAGGAACTGTCGCAATTGGCTTGACAATCCGTCATAAACATCTAACCATGTCAACATCACAGCTCATGAACATGGGGAACACTTCATTCCTTGGGAGATTCCGGACAAGTGGGTCGAGGATCTGCGACGAACTTTCCGTAGCATGTCGTATCACTGATCCAGCGGGTTCAATTCTAGAATGGCTACAGAGAGTTTGAGATGCACAGGAGCCTTCAGCTTCTATACAAGCAGGTAAAGCCGCCCAATCCAGTTGGGCGGCTTTACTCTACAACAAATTTATATGTTACTGTCCGTTCGAGCTCCAGCTTCTTTTCTTGAGCAGATAGATTGCAGCTACCAGGATGAACCACACCGGTGTCACAAATAGCGCCACTCTCGTATCCTCGGCCAATGCCAGGATAACCAGAACGAAGACGAGAAAAGCCAGCACAATATAGTTGGACAGTGGGTACAGCGGCAGCTTGAATGTGTTGCGGCTGGCCAGCTCCGGCCGTGTGCGACGATATCTCAGATGGCTGATGATGGTGATTCCCCAGACAAAGATAAAGCAAACGGTCGACACACTCGTAATCAGGGTAAATACCCCCTCAGGCATCACATAGTTCAGGATAATCGCGATCAGAATGACGATACTGGAGAACAGCAACGCATTGGACGGAACCTTCCTGCTGTTCAGCCGGCCCAACGAACTGGGAGCGTTGCTGTCCTTGGCCATGGAGAACACCATCCGGCTTGTACTAAAAATAGCACTATTGCAGGCTGAAGCCGCAGAGGTCAGCACAACAAAGTTGACAATCCCTCCTGCTGCGGCAATACCAATGGCTGTAAATACCTGTACAAACGGACTTTCACCCGGTACAATCTCGTTCCACGGATAAATACTCATGATGATCAGCAGTGCGCCGACATAGAAGAGCAGAATCCGGATTGGGATATTATTGATAGCCTTCGGAATGACCTTCTCGGGGTCCATGGTTTCCCCTGCCGTCAGTCCAACAAGCTCCATACCTACGAAGGCGAAAACCACCATTTGAAAAGAAAGCAGAAAACCATGAACCCCATTCGGGAACATTCCGCCATGATTCCAGAGATTGGTGAAGGTCGAAGGTCCCTTGGTGGTGGAGAAGCCTTTGACAATCATAAATAATCCGACGACAATCAGAGCCAGAATCGCCAATACCTTAATCAGGGCAAACCAAAATTCCATCTCCCCGAACAGCTTAACCGTTGCCAGGTTCATAAGGAGCAGAATCACAAGGGCGATTAACCCCGGCATCCACTGAGGAACCTGCGGGAGCCAATATTGAGTATACAGCCCGACTGCCGTCAGATCCGCCATCGCAATCGAAATCCAGCAGAACCAGTAGGTCCAACCCGTAATAAAAGCGGCCATATTCCCCAGATAATCACTTACAAAATCAACAAACGAATGATACTCCAAATTACTGAGCAACAGCTCTCCCAATGCACGCATTAGCAGGAACAGAACCGTACCTGTAATGATGTAGGCGATCAGGATAGACGGACCTGCCAGATGGATCGACTTTCCTGCCCCGAGGAACAAGCCAGTACCAATCGCACCTCCAATGGCCATCAGCTGTACATGCCTGTTTTTTAACCCCCGTGTTAACTTTTCTCCTTGCATGGTATCTCACCGCTCTCTTTCTGTAAATATTCCCTATGGACTGAAAATTTTCATACCTTTCATATTATAATAATTTGACCAGAATACCTATGTTTAAGTTGAAAATTTTTTAGTTCATACAAAAAAGCCCGCCGTTCACGTTGGACGAGCTGTGTTTGTATATAACTAGGGTCATGTAAAATTATTCATAAAAAATGCTATTGTTTTCTGCCAGGAATCTGATTGACCATAAGAATTCCCTTTTAATGTACCACCGCAAGTGAAAACGCCTAAATCCATTTTTACGTTCAATGTTTCACTTAAAGGTACAACATATGGTATTGGTATAGAGTGACCTAAATCTTTATACGCTAAAAAATTGTAGACATATTTATAATTGTGTTTTGTCAAAGTGTCCATCACTTCAACACATGCATCATAAGTGTTCCACACATTATCTTCCATACCTGCAATTAATAATAAATCTGCATTTGCATTCTCTATTTTTATTCGAGCATCTTCTTTATTTTTTGCTGCTTCTACACTCTTTTTATATGTAGTAGTAAGTCCAAAAGGTGTATTCTTTTCTAAGCAACTACGTTGATGCTCATAAAAAATGTCATTATCAACGGGTATAAATGGCAGTGATTTTCCTTCATATGACCATGATGAAACATTTTTGCCACTCATAAGGCCATCTAGCGCTTGGAAACAATATGCATGAGGTGCTGAAACTGCTACCTTAGAAATGACATTGTATTTTGAAGCCAGAAGTAACGCCAATTCTCCACCTTTAGATGTACCATGTAAGTATATTTCACATGCATGTGTTAATGGATTTTTTTGAAGCCAGGAAAATACCGTTTCAAAATATTCAAGAGGAATTTCCTCAAGCTTTTTCGGTAGTCCTTCTTCATTAAAGTATCCAACGGTTAAAACATTAAACCCTCTAGATGCCAATGGTCCTGACAGAAGAGAAAGACCACTTCGTTCACCATCAGCTCCACCCAATACGACAATCGTTTTAATATTTGAGTGTTCAGAGTAAAATAACTCTCCCATAAATTCATCAGTAATCTGTTGTCTTTTCACCTCAGGTAACTTGAACATACGCTCTAGTCTTACACATTCTCGGTCTTGTCCGCATTCACATACTATATCAATAAATATACTAGCATCTATTGATATATTAAGAGCGATATTCCCTCCCTCACTACTAATCTTTT
Source organism: Paenibacillus sp. 1-8 (assembly GCF_056316205.1). NCBI lineage: Bacteria > Bacillati > Bacillota > Bacilli > Caryophanales > Paenibacillaceae > Paenibacillus > Paenibacillus sp. 1-8. Next base: position 746,551 of record NZ_CM149995.1, read on the forward strand.
GTAAAGATACAATAAGCCCCATACTATCTATATAGTCGTAAGTTCCAGAATCAGGTTTGTGCTTTGATAAATCAACATTACCGTTTGAATCTGCAGTAAACCAAGCGAATGATTCATATTTTTCACGTATTGCCCACGGAAAATGCATGGATGCAGTTATTTTAAGCTTTTCTCCTGGCGTTAGCTCTGTGACGTAAATATTAATTTTTTCGTCAATAAGCGCAACTCTTGGTTCTGTTTGTAACTTCATATCCCAAAACCTCCCTATATTTCAATCTTCACCATTTAAAAAATGCTTTCGTCGTAAAACAAAACTATCCAAAGCTCGACTTTGTGCCTCTTGAAACCCTTCTAAATCTTCAAATTTATAATTTACATCCTCTTCAAAACCAACCTGTTTTTTGACGTCGATACCATATATTTTTTTTAATAAACTCCATAATGTTTCTAATTCTTCCGTTGTGAAATCCTTGAAAATATCTGCCATCAGGCGTACTGCTTTCTCACCACATTCTAGCATCACCTTTTTTCCTGATTCTGTAATTGTGATGTTAATAGCACGTTTATCGCGTGTGCTTGGTGTCGTAACAAGGTATCCTTTATTCTCCAGATTGACTATCAGCTTTTTTGCACTTTGTTTGCTGGTTTCTAACTTTCTCGCAATATTAATAAGTGTTGTTTCATCCTCTGGTAAATGGGCTATTGCAAGCATGATCATGTACTGTCGTGATGTTAATTTCTCAAAATAGCTATCGCCTTGTATTTGCAGCTTATTCGTCACGGAAAAGAATGTAGCGTAAGTCTGCTGCATTAAATATAACTCTCTAAGCGCTTTATAATATTCCATAGGGGTACCCTCTTTTTATTATTGTTAACATGGTGACTATAATAATTGATACCACCTCGCATTCCAGAGCGAATTCAATTCTTTTGAGTCAATTTGACCTTTATTTGGAGTTAGGCAGGTGCTTACAAGAGGATAAATTAATCGGCGAAAAGATCCTCAGATCATTTACGAATCGGCGCTGCAAGGTCTATACTGTAGTATAAAAAAAGGAAGTTATGTATGTTCAGAACGTTAAATCGGAGACTAAATGCAGCTATGCCGCTGATCACGCCCATCAGCATTCTAATCGGCGTCCTGATCGGTACGCCGTTGTCGGAATACACCGGATTCTCTCCCTGGCTGTTTGCATTTATGACCTTCGCGGGCAGTATCAGCATGGGTTTCAAAGATTTCGTCCATGTGATAAAGCATCCCGGTCCGCTGATCGCCTGCCTGTTTATTCTTCACTTGGCTATGCCGCTGCTCGCGATGATGCTCGGACACTTGGCTTTCGCCGCCGATCCTTATATGATTACCGGGCTTATTCTTGGTGCGGCCATCCCTACGGGCATTTCCAGCTTCGTGTGGGTCAACATCTACAAAGGCAATACGGCGTTGACGCTAGCCATCATTCTGATCGATACGATTTTGGCCCCATTCGCCGTGCCTGGCATTATGTCCCTGCTGGTCGGAGCGGATGTGCAACTTGATACTTGGGCAATGATGCAGAGCCTGTTCTGGATGATTGTCGTTCCTTCGTTAATCGGCATGGTATTGAACGAATGGACCAAAGGGAAGATCAAGCAGGTATGGGGACCTCGGCTGGGCCCGTTCTCCAAGCTGGCTATGGCTCTGGTCGTGATGATTAACGGATCTGTAATCGCGCCCTATCTGGTCGGTTTTAATCTAAAACTCGTCGGGGTATGCCTGTCGATCATCAGTCTTGCCTCCACTGGATATGTGATCGGTTACCTGATTTCCATGCTGATGAAGTGGAACGATGCCGACCGTACGGCGCTTGTCTTTAACGGCGGCATGCGCAATATCAGCGCAGGAGCCGTGCTTGCTATCACCTACTTCCCAGCTCCGGTAGCGCTGCCTGTGGTGCTCGGAATGATTTTCCAACAATCCACCGCGTCTCTGGTCGGATTTCTGTTGAGCCGCCATGACCGAGGCAAGGCCAAGGAGCGGCGAATCGCCGCCTAGACCTACTCAATGGGAAAGTATTTTTGATATTTGGACAATAGGATCATTTTTGAGTTTGATCTTGCCGCTCCTTCATATTCACAACGGCTTGCCGAAGCTTTAATAAATTTTTCTCCTGCCAGAAGAAAGATATCCGAGCTCTTCCCGGTATTTGGCCACTGTTCTGCGTGACAACTCCAGCCCTTCCTTTGCTAGCAGTTCTGTGATTGCCTGATCCGAAAACGGTTTTTGCTTCTCTTCGTCGTCGATGATCTGCTTAATACGCATTTTTGCGCTCTCCGATGAAGTGGCATCTCCGTCTTTCGACACTAGGGCGGAGGTGAAAAAATATTTGAGCTCGAACATTCCACGGGGCGTCTGCATGTATTTATTACTGACCGCCCGGCTGATCGTAGACTCATGCAAGCCGGTTATTTCAGCAATCTCCTTTTGGGTCATCGGTTTGAGATAATGAATGCCGTGCTCGAAAAATTCCCGCTGTCTATCAACAATGGCTTGGGCTACACGCATCAGGGTCAGGCGGCGCTGCTCAAGGCTATGAATAAGCCATAATACCGTATTCATCTTCTCATGGAGAAACTGCTTCTCTTCCCCCATTGCCTGCTCCCGGAGCATACGCTGGTAAAAAGGATTAATCCCGACGCGTGGGACTGTGATATCATTAATTGTCACAAGGTAGTCGTTTTTGGATTTTTCTACCGAGATATCTGCTATATGATACTGGTGTTCATATTGGGCAAATGCCGCTCCCGGACAAGGATTCAACTTGCGTATCTGGTCGGTAAATTGCTGTACCTCGCGAATGTTGATACCTAGAGCATTCGCGATTTTTTGTATGCGGTTACACGAAAGGTTGACCATGTGATGTCGCACGATCTCTTCCAGGTAAACATCAACATGCCCGGCATATCGCAGTTGCAAAAGAAGACATTCCTCTAGGCTGCGGGCGGCGATTCCTGCCGGTTCAAAGCCTTGGATCAGGGCGAGTATATTTTCTACCTCTTCGGTGGTGACGTCAAGTATTTCGGCAACTGTATTTACCTCCAGCTCGAGGTAGCCTTTTTCATTTAAATTCCCAATAAGAAACATTGCAATCATCTGCTGTGGCTTTGATAGCCCGCGGACCAGCCCAAGTTGTGCTTTGAGATGTCTATATAAATTATTTGCAGGGTTAGAGACAAAATCCAAGAGATCTACCGGATTATCGCTTTTTCGTGGTGAATATTCTTCCTCTTTACTTATTCTTTCGATGGACATGTCGATCTCTGTCAAATCAATAATCGGGTTTTCATTCGCTTGCTCATGAAGATAGGACATTAGATCGACTGAAGAATATTGAAGGATCGTGATGGCTTGTCGTAATTCAGGAGTCATAGCCAGCCTGAATGCTTGCTCTTGCTGTAATCCGTATCGTATCATTTTATCTCATCTCCTTGCGGGGCAACAACTTATTTGTTAAGTTTATACAATTATACTGCAACCTTTGATCTTAGAAAATAAGTGAATTGAGTGGGTTGAGTATGAATTTTGGATAGATCTAATGAAGGGTATCACATTACTGATTATCTTGTCAGTTGCTTTTTTTGTAGAGGATTACTTCTTTTTTTATATACTAATTAAATGAGAACTCGTCAGGCTGGGGGAATACTGTGAAACGAATTGATGAGATTTTAGAGTATATTGCCAAAGGCACAAAGAAACTGTCGGTAGAGGCTTTGCTGGATGGCGATGGAATTACGGCTGCGGAAATAGCCGATCGTCAGAATATGCTAAGAAATAATGTAAGCAAGGAGCTTAATAGCCTACTTCGTGCTGACTTGATTATTAAAATCAAGGGAAGACCCGTCAAGTTTTTGCACAAGCAGGTAATCGAGGAGATTTTTACGGTTCAGCTTAAAGAGAGACAAATCCAAGTAAACAGCATTAATGAAATATTGCTGCCTGGAGAGCAAGTCGATCCGTTTCACGCCTTAATCGGTTTCATGGGCAGTATGAGAAATCAGGTTGAGCAGGGAAAAGCGGCAATACTATACCCGCCGAAGGGCCTGCATACGCTGATTGTGGGGCAGACTGGCGTAGGAAAAACGATGTTTGCCAGATTAATGTATAATTACGGAAAATATATGAAGCGGTTTTCGGAGCAAGCACCATTTATCGTATTTAACTGCGCCGATTATTACAATAACCCTCAACTGCTACTTTCCCATATTTTTGGACATGTGAAAGGGGCGTTTACCGGGGCCGATCGGGAAAAAGAGGGACTGGTCGAGAAAGCTGATGGAGGCATCCTGTTTTTGGATGAGGTTCATCGGTTGCCTCCAGAAGGCCAAGAAATGATTTTTTATTTCATGGACACGAACAGTTACAACAAATTGGGCGAGTCGGAGCGTAAGCGGGATGCGAATGTGCTGCTCATCGGCGCTACGACAGAAGATCCCAGTTCTTCCATGCTCAAAACCTTTATCAGACGGATACCGATTACGATCAACATTCCTTCCCTGCAAGAACGAGCAGTTGAAGAGCGGTTTTTGATCCTGAAGCATCTCTTCGCAAACGAGGCCCATCGTGTTAACAAGCCCATTAGGGTTGAATTGGAAACTGTAAAAGCACTGATTGGTAGCGTAACCTATGGCAATATCGGCCAGTTGAAATCGAACATTCAGCTTGTGTGTGCCAAAGGATTTTTGAACAGCATACATGAAAATAAGGAAGAAATTGAACTTGACTTTAAAATTTTGCCTGGAAATATCAAGGAAGGCCTATTTAATATGGGGAAAAACCGCAAGGAGATTGCCGAAATGGAAATGGTCAACTCCTCGCTGTATATTACTCCTGAAGGAAGCAAAGGAATGAATGAAGTTGATGCTTCTGAACTGCCGTTTAACCTGTACAAATTGATTGAGGACAAAATAGGTATGCTGAAGGAAGAAGGACTCGACGACAGCTTTATCAATAAGTTTATTACTACAGATGTCAATATTCATATCAAAAGCTTCTATAACCGATTTTATAACATCAAAGGGGGACGGGAACGGATCCTTAAAATCGTGGGCAGAAATATCCTGGAGTTCGCTGAACAGGTGCAGGAGATGGCTCAAAAAGAACTGAACAGAAAGTACAGTGACAGGTTTGTTTATGCCTTCAGCCTTCATTTGAGTGCCTTTTTAAAGCGAATCCGAGAGAAGAAATACATCAGCAAACAAATCTATGATCCGATTAATGATCAGGATGAAGAATACAGACTGGCACTGATTATCAAGGATTTGATCGAGTCCAAGTTCGAAGTCAGCGTACCCGATGCCGAGACTACCTATGTGGCCATTCTCCTGAAATCGGTGGAGGAGGAGCATCAAGGAAATGTGGGGATCATCGTAGCTGCACATGGCAACAGTACGGCGAGCAGTATCGTCGGCGTCGTCGATAGCCTGCTGGGAAGCTCGAATATTTGTGCAGTAGATATGCCTTTGGATGTTAGTCCCAGGGAAATTTTAGAGGTTATTATTGATAAAGTAAAGGACATTGACAATGGCAGAGGCGTATTGCTGCTAGTTGATATGGGCTCCCTGCTCAACCTTGAAGGAACCATTATGGAACGTGTCGGGATCAAGGTGAAGACCATTGATATGGTATCAACTCCCCTTACGTTAGAGGCCGTGCGGAAGGCCAGTATTTTTGATATGAATATAGAGGAAATTTACCAATCCCTAAAGGATTTTCGTGGATATAACAATGGAAACGCCGAAGTGAAAGCAGAGAAGGTTAGTAATAAGGTGATCGTGACGGTTTGTTCTTCCGGCAAAGGCGCCGCAGTCAAGCTGAAGGAGTTTGTGGAGAAGGTCGTTTACGACTTAACAGAAGAGAAAATCGTCGTTGTACCGGCAAAAGTCAGGGAATTGGATAAAACGGTGAAGGATTTACGGGCCAAGCATACGATTCTTGCAGTGATTGGAGTTAAGCGGCCAAGCGAACTGAATGTACCGTTTATTCCTTTGGAAAAACTGATCGAGGCAAGCGGTGAGCATGCATTAAGAGAACTGTTGCTGAACAATCAACTGCCTGTTATGCATGCTAACGAAAGCGTAGTCGTTAGAGAGCTATGTGAGAATACGCTAAAGGAGTTTATGACTTATTTGAATCCCCACAAAATTTTGGGGATCTTGATGAAATTTATCGAACAGCTGGAACAGGAATTGGAAGTCGATTTTCATTATGCAAAGAAAGTTCAACTTGCCGTTCATACGGCTCATGCCATGGAGCGAATGGTCATTGGAGAAGGGTTAGTATATCAGGGGGATGTACCCTTGCTTGATCAACGAATTCTCGATGCGGTGAACCGTTCCTGCAATATATTTGCTTCCAGTATGAACGTGAAGCTGACCAATGATGAAAAATATTATATTTGTGAAATCTTAAGCGAAGTATATAACTGCATCCCCGAGTAATGGCGTAAGTGTATAAAACGCTTTCAGATGTGTATCAATAATGCGGATGTTGAAAATAAGCAGGTAGCGAGGAAAGACCAAATCCCCGGAACAGCCGAGGGATTTGGTCTTTTCTTTGATGATTGAACAAATCATACAGAATGTTGGCACGAGACTTGCATATAAGTATAGGCGAAGGATGTAAGGAGGGGGTGAAACAAATGATAGGTGTTATTGTTGGCACACATGGGAAACTTTCCAAAGAGATCCTAAGATCCACGGAAATGATTTTCGGACATCTGGAAAATGTGGTGGGCGTGACGTTTGAGCCTGGTGAAAGCGTTAACGGACTTGTTGAGAAGTACAAAGCGGCATTGGAAACGATTGATTGGACGGATGGACTTATTTTTCTCGTCGATTTGTTTGGTGGCAGCCCCTATAATGCGGCCAGCAGGATTGTGGCCGGCTATGAAAAAATGGACATTGTAACAGGGGTAAACCTGCCAATGATCGTAGACCTGCTGACAAATAGAGGGCTGGAGGAAGTGGAGAATCTGAGTGATCTGGCCATCCGTGCGGGTCAGGATTCGATGAAGTCTTTTCGTGTCATCCGGGACATACAAACAGAGGAGGAATTATAGGTATGGAAATTTCATTTGTTCGTATTGACGATCGTCTGATCCATGGTCAGGTGGCTACTGTGTGGGTGAAAGAAACGAAGTGTAACAAAATCATCGCGGTCAGCGATGAGGTCGCTGCGGATACGCTGCGCAAAACCTTATTATTACAGGTGGCGCCGCCGGGAATTAAGGCTTATGTCGTCACGATTGCAAAAGCGATTGAAGCTTATAATAACCCTAAATATAACGATTTTAAGACCTTATTCCTGTTTACCAATCCGACTGATGTACTGCGGGTTGTAGAAGGTGGGGTACCGTTTACATCGGTAAATGTAGGTGGGATGTGCTTTAAAGAAGGCAAAACACAGATTACCGGAGCGGTGTCCGTAGATAAGCAGGATGTAGAGGCATTTCATAAACTGCACGAAAAGGGGATTGAACTGGAAATTAGAAAAGTGGCCAGTGATCCTAAAATCAATTTGATTAACAAGCTCCAGAATGTCCAGTTTTAACTGCAGGTTGGCACAAGAGCAGGTTGGCATAAGAGAGGGGTTTAAACATGAGTGTTTTTGAAATCGTAATGGTAACGCTGGTTGCAGCCATTTGCGGAATGGGCAGCGTTTTGGATGAAGGACAGACTCATCGGCCTCTGGTTGCGTGTACACTGATCGGTCTGGTCCTAGGCGATCTCAAAACGGGTATTATTCTAGGCGGTACGCTGGAATTGATGGCATTGGGCTGGATGAATGTCGGGGCGTCAATGGCTCCGGATTCGGCTTTGGCCAGTGTAATCTCAACCATATTGGTTATTGTTGGACATCAGTCGATCGGCGCCGGAATTGCTGTTGCGATTCCGATTGCAGCTGCTGGGCAAGTGTTGACGATTTTTGTTAGAACGATTACCGTGTTCTTTCAGCACTTGGCAGATAAATATGCCGAATCTTCAAATTTCAGAGGAATTGAACTATGCCACTTTATCGCCCTCCTTCTTCAGGGATTGCGCGTCGCTCTGCCTGCCGTTTTGGTGGCTATTGCAGCAGAAACCGGTCTGGTTACGGCTTTGCTTGATTCGATCCCGGAGGTCATTACAAAAGGGCTGCAAATAGCAGGAGGATTCATCGTCGTTGTAGGATATGCCATGGTTATCAACATGATGGCAGCCAAATACCTGATGCCTTTCTTTTTCTTGGGCTTTGTCATTGCGGCATTTACGAGCATCAATCTGGTTGGCTTTGGGGTCATAGGAGCGGTTCTGGCTTTGCTGTATATCCAGCTCAGTCCTAAATATAGTCAGCGAAAAGATCAAATAGGTGAAATTGAAGAGCTCTAAAGAATACCTAATGAAAGAGTGGGGTACTATGGAAGAAAAAAAATTGACAAAAAGCGATCTAAACAAAATGTTTTTCCGTTCATGGTTCCTGCTGGGCTCGTTTAACTTTGAGCGGATGCAGTCGATTGGTTTTTGTGTCACCTTGATTCCGGCAATCAAGCGGCTATACAGCAAGAAGGAAGACCAAAAAGAAGCATTAAAGCGGCATCTGGAGTTTTTCAATACTCAACCGTTTATCTCAGCACCGATTATGGGCGTAACGGCGGCTATGGAGGAGCAAAAAGCGAATGGCCAGCCTATTGACAATGCTACCATAAGTGGAGTGAAAGTTGGCTTGATGGGGCCTTTAGCCGGAGTAGGGGACCCTATTTACTGGGGAACGTTACGCCCGGTTCTGGCTGCGTTGGGAGCTTCCATTGCTTTGTCCGGAAGCATCATCGGGCCTGTCCTTTTCTTCTTGCTCTTTAACGTTCTTCGCCTGGCAACCAAGTGGTACGGGCTGAAATACGGCTACCAAAAAGGGACGGAGATTGTGTCCGACATGTCCGGAAATCGGTTGCAAAAGCTTACGGAATCGGCCTCCATCCTGGGACTTTTTGTAATGGGCGCACTCGTATCCAAATGGACTACTCTGAATGTGCCACTAGAAGTATCCAGATATACCCGTTCGGATGGAGTAGAGGTGGTTACGACAGTACAGATGATTCTGGATCAATTGATACCGGGTCTGTTACCTCTCTTGCTGACTTTTTTGTGCATGAGACTGCTCAAAAAGAAAGTGAATGCTATAGCTCTGATTTTTGCTTTATTCGCAATAGGAATTATTGGATACGCTCTGGGTGTATTGGCTTAAGCCCATTTTTAAAGTGATCCGGTCAAGTAGCCATCCTTGACCGGAAATCTGCTTTTTGAATATGTAAGCGCTTTACTTTCATTCCTCTGTAGTATCTCACCTTCGCCATTACCCGTTCCCAATTATGCTTTTCGAGTGCAAAGCAACCTGAGCTTGGGAGCCGACATATCGAATAGACCTAACAGTGAGTCGGTGAACACCGTATTCATCGGCAAGCTGGAATTCGCCTATTATAGTTTCCACCAGTACTTTGGACTAAGCACGGAGCATGGAGAGTCATATTGATCAGAGACGTGAGTTATTCACTTCGCTTGCGGGCCCGGATAAATGAGGAAGACGGCAGCATTTTGCCAGTCTTCCTTATTTATATTATGAAAAGATGGAGTTCACCGACTAATTGTCGAATTACCTTAGAATTTGATGTATTATGGATTAAACAAGTTTTCAGGAACCAGGGAGGGTCATGGTTTGTCTACACCGAGAAGAGCCGAACATCGTCAAAGTAAAAAGCTAAGTCTCATATCGTTGCTTACGGGCTTGGTGACGCTGGTGGTTCTGCTAACCTCAAGCATTCTTCTGGTTGGTTCTTATGAGTCCCAAAAGAAATCATTGATGGAGACGACGCTCCATCTGAATTACTCCAACGCTGATCGCATTTCCAAGACGATGGATTCTTTATTTCGATCCATGCGCGGCAGCTTGGAATACAGTGCCAATAAACTTTCCGATGTTGATGCCATGACTTCGAAGCAAGTGGACGATTATTTAGATCTGATGCGCAAGAGCAGCAATTTCTTCAATTCCATCGCAGTGGTCGAAGCCAACGGGCTGATCCGCAATGTAGCGCCGGCTAGAGTGGGAATGGCGAGTCGGCGTATCACGTCTAAGGCCAGTCTGGAAGCTTTGGCACTCCAAAAACCGTATATTTCTTCCCCATACATGACTTCAAACACTAAGAGACTAATCGTATTTATGAGTCAACCGATTTTCAGCAGCGCCGGTAAATATCGCGGTATTCTGAGCGGCACGCTTTATCTTCAGGAGAACAATATCCTGTCTGATATTTTTGGCAACGGTAATGTGGACGATTCCGGTTCTTATTATTATATTGTGGATTCCAACGGACGCCTGCTGTATCACCCGGACAAGCAGTTTCTCGGGAAGGATGTCAGCAGCAACAAGGTAGTGCAGAAGTTGATGAAGGGGGAAAGCGGGGAACAGCAAGTTCGCAACATCAGTGGCGTCGAGATGCTTGCCGGATACTCCAGTGTCCCAGCCAACGGATGGGGAATTGTGGTCGTTTCGCCGATTGGTCTAATCCATGATCAACTGATGAACCACATTCGGACAATTCTGTGGTATTCGTTGTTTCCGTTCATCATATTGCTGATGGGCGTCATACTCGTAGCATTCAGGTTGGCCCGGCCTTTTGTCTATCTGGCAAATTTGGTGAGCAAGATGGGCAAGGAAAGGATTGTAATGCCGGAAGCGAAGCCACATTGGAGCCAGGAGGCCGATTTGCTCACCAAGGCCGTAATGCTTGCCATGTTGAATATTCAGAAGCAGACGGATCAATTGACCCAGGAAGCTGTGACGGATGTTCTGACCGGATTAATGAACCGAAGATCGCTTGAATATACGATGAGTCAATGGATGGCCTCTGGTCTGCCGTTTTCGCTCATTATGCTGGATGTAGACAAATTTAAATTCGTAAACGACACCTACGGCCATCTCATCGGTGACGAAGTGCTGAAGCATGTTGCCGAAGTTATAGTTACCTCGCTTCGCCCGGATGATGTCTGCTATCGCTACGGCGGCGAAGAGTTCGTCATTCTGCTGAACCGACCTGAGGAAGCCTTCAACGTAGCGGAAAGAGTACGTCGGGCTTTGGAACAAAGCAGGGCTCCCATTCCGACACGAGTTACGGTCTCTCTGGGCATCGCCCATTATCCTTTGCATGCGTCAGAGCGGGAGGAGCTGATAGAGAAGGCGGATCAGGCATTGTACCTGGCGAAGAGCAGAGGAAGAAACAGAACGATAGTCTCTGAGGGTTAAAGAAGTAATTTATGGGCGACCGGGTTTGTTTGAGGAGCTTGAACTGTTTGGAGCAATATGAGTTCCCGGTCATAACATCCTGGCAAGGAGCAAAAGAACGAATCGACTCCATTTTAGGAGTTCTGAAATAAATAATAGATACATCCGTAAAACAGCTGGCCCCCTTGGAGCTGGCTGTTTTGCTAGAAATGATAGCGCCCATGATTAAAATAAAATGGTATAATTTATATACATTTTCCATGAGGAGGGATACGTGTATGACCATAACTATGGGTCAGATTGTGAAGCATCTGACAAAGGGAATAAGTACACCCAATGCGACCGTAGATCTTCTTAACCCAGGGCATATAGATATTGAGATGTAGAGAATTGTAACCGCTTTCTGCGCTTCGCAGTATGTGATAGAACAAGCTATTTCTCTAGGCGCAAATTTTATCATAACGCATGAAGGCATTTTTTAAGCCATCGGGGGATGTAGGATTGTTTACTACATGATTCCGTTTTTTTGCAAAAATCCCGTCTGATCGCCGATTCAGGTATAGGCATTTATCGTTTTCATGACACCATACATCATTATCAACCGGATGGAGTGATGGTTGGGCTTCTTCAGGCACTTGACTGGCACACCTACGTTGTGAAACAGCAGCCGACGGCCGCCATTTTGACTATTCCGGCTATGGAAGTTAAGGAGGTCGCTGAATATATCAAAGCCAAGCTACATATTCGTTATGTACGGGTGGCTGGCGAGCTCTCCATGCCATGTGAACGAGTGGGAATCTTAGTAGGGTATCGGGGAGGTGGTGAACTAGCCATCCCATTATTTCATAATGAAAATGTGGATTTGATCATTGCTGGTGAAGGACCGGAATGGGAAACGCCAGAATATGTGAAAGACGCTGTCTATCAAGGCCAAAGTAAAGCACTTATCATGCTCGGACATGCGGAAAGTGAAGCGCCTGGTATGAAATATCTCGCCGATGTACTTTCCGTCGAATTTCCAATGCTCCCCGTACACTTTATTGAAGATCGACCAGTGTTTCAAATATTGTAATCGAGAACATGTCTATTGTGATGATCATCCCCCACTGTTGTTATATCCGTTCATCAATTTTGTGAAATGGAGGCAAGATGATGGGAAGTAGAGTGATTATGCCGCTCAACACAGACTGGAAATTAAAGTCCTTTGATCCACATATGCTATATGGTGGCAATCAAGCTTATTTGCTCATGAATCCTTGGTTTGATGTCGCTAATCACGATTATGTGATCGGCCAATTTGTTTGGAGTGGAATTGACTATCTGGGAGAAACAAGCTATCCCTCCAAAGGGTGGTCCTCGGGCCTGATCGATACTTGCGGGTTCCGCAAACCTGTGTCCTATCTCCAACAAAGTTTATGGTCAGATCAGCCTGTTGTGCACATAGCCGTATTTCACGAACATATGAAGCCGGAATACAATCCGTCATGGACGATGCACTGGAAATCCCCGGCCATGGAAGATCACTGGACATTTCCTGAATACGGTGGAAAATTGATACGGCCTAAACCCTGAAGACTTCTCGAACCAGTCCCTTGGAATTTTCCCCCTTCACACACTCTATCAAGGTATATATAGATTCCATATTCTTTTAGAGTATACATAATATGAACTACAATCTTTTCATTGAGTTATTCAGCTTGCCATATATCTTTCAATTTCCAATATGTCAGCCCATTTACTAGTGCCTCTCCACCCTCCGTTATGATTTCTATGCCTAGTAATTTCTCACTCGGATAGATGCGACTTGTCATCGTAGCTTGTCCTTCATTCGCAAACATTTCAATGGATGAGCGATCCAGATATACATGCAATGTCAGCTGCCCCTCAGCATTGAAGGCTGTTTGACGTACTCCATCTGTCTTCTTACCTGATTTAGAACAATTAAGCATAAGTTTCTGCTCCGGAATGGAATATGTGATAACCGTTTCTTCTAGACCTGTTCCACGAAACTTCAAGCCTACCAGGTCTGCACTTGACTTCGTGAGGTCGAACACTACTTTAACTTCAAGCAGGTCGGCTTCAACTTCCTTGAAGTAACTTCCAGAAATAGCGCCATATTGATACAAAACATGTTTACTTTGACGAAGTAACTTCATTTCTTCTACTGGATTCATCAGTACTTTATTATTTTTACCCAACGTAATTAAACGTGGGATCGTCATTGCTCCACACCAGCCGTCTGCTTTCGTCGGCATATCCGATTCCCACATATCCATCCAACCAATCGCAATGCGGCGACCTTGATCATCTAGAAAAGTTTGAACCGCATAGAAGTCATGACCATTATCCAACTCGATGAACTCTCCATGCTTATATTCATTACTTTCATAATTATATTCGCCAACATAATATCCCGTCTGGAACAAGTTATTGTACTTATCTCCTTGCGCATCAATACCTTGTGGGGAGAACATAAATATATGCTTACCGTTCAGTTCAAAGAAATCAGGGCACTCCCACATGAAGCCCATATTCTTATCTCCCTGCAGAAGCACACCATGATAGGTCCAAGTTCTAAGATCGGGAGATGTATATAGAATAACACGCGGCAGATCTTCTTTCGTGCTGTTACCTAGGATCATGTACCATGTATCCTCATTCTTCCATACCTTCGGATCACGGAAATGTTGGGAGCTATCTGTCGGAGGTTCAGCGATTACGGGATTCTGCCTTAGTTTTTTAAAATGAATGCCATCTGTGCTTACTGCCACATTTTGATTTTGGAAAAAGATATTGTTTGGTTGATCAATATAGTGATGGCCGGTATAGATCACTGTCAGTTCGCCGTTATTATCTACTGCGCTTCCTGAGAAGCAGCCATCAAGGTCACACGCATCTCCAGGCGCTAATGCAATCGGACAATGCTCCCAATGTACAAGGTCTTTACTCTTCACGTGACCCCAATGCATTGGACCCCAGTTCTCATCATAAGGATGATGCTGATAGAAGGCGTGATATTCACCTTTAAATTGAATTAATCCATTTGGGTCGTTAATCCAGTTTGCTGGTGCCATAATATGATAACCTAAGCGGTACCGCTTGTTCATTTTCGCTTCTGCCTGTTTCAACGCTTCCTCAGCTTGCTTCGTATTGTTATTATATGTGTTCATCTGTCTTCCTCCTATGCTGTTTCAATATGCTTGTTAGGCTTGGGATCCAGCTTTTTCGGTTCTTTCTTTAAGGTAAAGATTGAGATTGTTGTAAAGGCAAATACGAAAACACCCATAATCACGTACGTATTTGCAAAGCCTCTAATGTCATAAGACATACCGGCGATTGGCGAGAAGATCGAAGCTCCTACCTGACTCGTAAACTGGTATCCCACCAGATACAAGATCGAAGACAGACGCGTATCGAAATTAGCAGCCAAGTACTTAAATACGGAGATCAACATGATTGGCAGTTCCAATGCGTGAATCAATTTCATAGCTGAGATACCATAAGGTCCAATAACTAAGCCTGAACCCATGATCCGGAACGCCATCAAGAACCCTGCCAATATCAGACCCTTTTTTGCTCCAATTTTGTTGACAATGAAAGGCGCTAAGAACATTATGCCTGCTTCCAAGAATACTTGTAGGGAATTTAAGTAACCGTAAACTTGATTGCCTAAAGCAACCGTTGAGAACGTCGATGAAAAGTAATTCGGGAACTGCTGGTCATACACATTGTAAATACAGGTAACACCAAGAACATATAAAATGAAAAACCACAAATGCTTATTTGCAAACAAATAGCCGATTTGCTTAAAGTTAACAGATTCTGCTCGCTCCATCTCGGAATCTGTCATTTCAACTTTAATTGTCATCATAATGATAAACAGAATGACAGCAGATACTGATGCAATCCAGAAGTTAATGTTAGGGTTGATATTGAAGAGCTGACCAGCGAAAAATGTTGCTGCTGCCCAACCTAGCGAGCCCCACATACGAGATTTTCCGTATTCAAAGTCATATTTTCGGCTGATTTTCTCGACATAAGATTCGATGGCTCCGATCCCTGCCAAAAAAGCAATACCCAAGTATAATCCACCTACAATGGCGCCGAGAAATACATTGTATTGAAGTAACGGCCCATAGATAAAGATATAGAAAGGACCAACAAATAAGAGTAAAGAACTGATTAGAAATAAAATATGCTTCTTCAATCCAATTTTATCAGATATATAGCCATAAAGCGGTTGCATACATAGCGCAAAGATAGCGTTTACAGTAAAGATAACACCTGTTTTAGCACCATTCAGACTGATTTCTTGCCCTAGCCAGATGGAGAACAATGAATAACTTGCTGACCAAGTAAAGAAGAAAAAGAAGAAATAGGCACTTAGTTTCCAATACATGCTCTTTGACTTTCTCATATCGAACGCTCCTCAAAGTTGAACATTTAATGTAAATGAAAGCACTTCCGTATTTACAGATCGATTATATGTCAACCGCTTTCATATGTCAACCGCTTGACATATTTTCGAAAGGAAAAGAGCTCTCCTCTTTGATTTCAATTACTCTAATAAGGATAGCTCCACCTTATATCACAATGCTGAAAACTATGGAATTTGTATTAAGCCGTACTAGCTTCAATAAGTTTCACTGGTAGATAGGTTTCTCGCGGGACATCACTAAATCCACCTTCAATTTCTTTAATAAGTAACTCTATGGAAGATCTCGCGATCTCCTGTATTGGTTGCTGAATTGTCGTTAATTCAGGGAGAAGATTGCGGGTTGTTTCAGTTCCGTCATATCCAATTACGCGAATATCTTCAGGAATACGTTTTCCTCTTCTTCTTGCTTTAGCAATAAAAGACGCAGCCACCAAGTCATTACTCGCAAACAATCCATCTACTTCAGGATGTTCATCGAGCAAGCGTTTAATCGGTTCATCGTGATTCTGTTGGTGGAAGGGATCATTTACTTCATAGGTAATTGCCTTTCGACCATACTGCTCCATCACATCTTCATATGCTTTTCTTCTTAAGCTTGCCGGTGTTTCCAATTCAACAGGGCCATTTATGTGTAAGATATGCTTGCACCCCTTTTCAATAAGCAGTTCTGACGCCAGCTTTCCACCCAAATAATTATCCGATCCTACAACTGGGATTGAATCGGATAGGAAGCGATCGATCGCAATGACGGCAATGTTCTTCTGTTCATAATTTACGATACCTCGGTTGTGTGTACCAACGATAATACCGTCAACTTGATTTCGCATAAGCATATCCACATAAGATTCTTCTTTATCTAGCTGATTCAAACTGTTACAAAGCAACAGCTTATAGCCTAATGACGCACAAATATTCTCTATATGAAAAGTCAGCTCTCCGAAAAAAGGGTTGCTTGTAGTTGGAATGATTAATCCAATCAGGTTTGTTCGTTTACTAAATAATGACCGAGCCACATCATTTGGAAAATAATTCAGCTCCTGCATCGCTTTATGAACTTGATCCTTCGTTTCTTGACTGATATAGCCACGATTATTAAGTACGCGAGAAACCGTAGTCGGTGAAACTCCAGCTAATTGTGCAACATCGTTAAGTTTTGGTTTCATTGATTCTCCCTGCCTTCTCTCCATACCATATCTCCAATTATTTTTTTCATTTTAACATGGTTAAATGTGAAAAAACATGCTTGAGCATTCTTATGGATTATTCTTCAGATTTATCTCCCTCTAAGAATCTCCTTGGCGACAGAAGAACGAATAGGATGATACGTGAATATATTGTTAGCTGATATCACGTACATCATGCTCTTCATATGTTACAACCTTCTTTATTTCTTCTCTGTCCCTCTTAGTGAATTGGGGTTTCAGAAACTTGAGAAGTGTGCATCCCGTTCTCATTTAAAAATGTTTTGGATATCTCACTTCAAAGCGAAGCGATCTCTTTGGGGGTGTTGTCGGATGATACATTAGAATTATGCGATAGCATCCTTGAAGCCTTGATTTTTTCGAGGGAGGACTCTCCCATGCGGTGGTGTTATTGAGCGACGATGTAGAAATTAAGAAACCCGCTATAATCAAGCTGAGTACCTTATTCCAAAACTCCCCCTAATCGATTCGGTTGTTCATTACAATATAATTTGTGCAATGAAATCTGTACTGAAATCCGAATGACACATGGTGATGGTCGTATCCTTGGAATAGACAACGGCGATCTCACCAGTGACGAACCCTTCCAGGGAAACCAAAGACGAACACACAGAGGAAGGTGTCTTGTTATTGTGCAGTCCGGGCATCTGGCAGGCGAATTGTTGCTTCAAGCTTCAGCAGCTGGAGACTTGCAGGGAGAAACCAGACTACAAATGAACCATGAACTACAAATGACCATTCAATATTATCATGGCCTTATTCCTCCTGTATAGCGAACTGTCCATATGGGTTTAAATGAGAGCCGTATTCATTATACAAAAGAGGTTCCTTACAATGAGCAGGAGCCTCTTTTGTGTTATAACTGGTTGCTTCATCTAACCATGGAAGCAATCGAACAGAATTGCAGAGTTCAATAAGCAAATAAGAATGATAAAGCTAGTTGACATTATGTATATACATGATTTAATCTTGTATATACAAGATAATGAAAGCGTTATATTAAACATATTTACGCTACTGCATTCGCAAGAAAGGAAGGATCATGGATGGAAGGAACGAATAAGGCCTTAATCCCTCAAGATACAGATTGGTGGCGCAAATCAGTCGTCTATCAGGTCTATCCCAAAAGCTTTAACGACACAACGGGTAAAGGGACCGGTGATATCCGAGGACTGACGCAAAAGCTGGATTATTTGCACAGGCTGGGTGTTGATATTATCTGGCTACAGCCGGTATATGTCTCACCACAGCGTGATAACGGGTATGATGTAGCGGATTATTGCCGGATCAATCCGGAGTATGGAACGATGCAGGATTTCGAAGAATTGAGTCAGGAAATTCAGGCGCGTGGAATGCACTTGATGTTAGATATTGTGGTTAATCATTCTTCGACGGAGCATGTCTGGTTTCAGCAGGCGCGGCTTTCCAGGGAGAGTGGGTACAGGGACTATTATATCTGGCGTGATCCAGCACCCGATGGAGGACCTCCTAATAATTGGATTTCCAAGTTTGGTGGATCGGCCTGGCAGTATGACGAGGCAACAGACCAATATTTCCTGACGCTGTTTGACAAAACTCAGGCAGATCTAAACTGGGAGAATCCGAAGGTTCGTCAGGAGGTTGTCAATCTGCTGGAATTCTGGGCTGAAAAGGGGGTCAGTGGCTTTCGGCTGGATGTCATTAATTTGATCTCCAAAGATCATCGCTTCTTAGATGATGATGGAAGCACTGTTCCTGGGGACGGTCGTAAGTATTATACTGACGGTGCACGTGTACATGAATACATTCAAGAATTACATGACAAAGTATTTGCTAAACATAACAGCGTCACTGTGGGTGAAATGTCCTCCACGACACTGGAGCACTGCATCCGCTATTCCAATCCGGAGAACGAAGAATTGTCCATGACGTTTAATTTTCATCATCTGAAGGTGGATTATCCCAATGGACAAAAATGGGAATTGATGCCCTATGATTTTGAGATGCTGAAAAAGCTATTCTCGGACTGGCAGATTGGCATGCAGCAGGAGGGCGGCTGGAGTGCATTGTTTTTGAACAATCATGATCAGCCAAGAGCGATTTCTCGCTTTTTGGATGATGGCGAATACCATGCAGAAAGCGCCAAGCTACTCGCGACCACGCTGCATGGCCTTCAAGGAACGCCGTATATATTTCAAGGTGAAGAGATTGGTATGGCCAATCCGAAGTGGTTAGATATTGAAGAATTCCGGGATGTTGAATCTCTGAATATGTATCGTATTTTACAGGAACAAGGCAAAAGTGCGGAGGAAGCATTAAATATCATTCGAGAGCGCTCCCGTGACAATTCGAGGACACCGATGCAATGGGATAACACTCCCAACGCGGGCTTCACTACAGGTACACCCTGGATCAAGGTGGATGAACGTTATCCACAGATTAACGTTCAGGCACAGTTGGAGGACCCGGACTCTATCTATCATCATTACCAAAAGCTGATTCGTTTGCGCAAGACGGTGCAAGTCATTACAGATGGGGATTATCAACGTCTGGACGATGCTCATCCTCAGGTCTATGCCTATCAACGCAGCAATGCACAGGAGACTTTGGTTGTCATCTCTAATTTTAGCGGACAGAATACGCAATTCGCGCTGCCTGATTCATTTTATTCTCAATTCAAAAATCAGGCGTTAGGATCGTCCGAGCTTTTAATTGGCAATACCAAGCATGCTCCAGAGCTGGATCAGGTGATCACTTTGACCCCGTATGCATCTTATATGTGGATCATTCGTTAGCTTTGGTTGAATAGTATAGAAACATACGGTAACACCCCAAGGTACGTTGCTTTTTACAACCGGGGTTGCTGCATTAAAATGAGCAAACGTTAAGGGAGTGGGATAGATGGCGATTGAAAGAGCAAAAGTAGAAGAGATTATTAAAGCTGTTGGTGGAAAAGACAATATAGAGGCCTCTACGCATTGCGTAACCCGTCTGCGGTTCGCTCTCTATGATGATAAGCTGGTTGATAAGGATGCCCTTGAGCAAAATGATCTGGTTAAGGGGCAATTTTCTTCACAAGGGCAGTTTCAGGTCGTGATTGGCCCGGGTCTGGTGGATAAGGTATATGATGAAATGATTTCAATAACAGGGGGCAGTCGAGCTTCTAAAGACGAGGTTAAAAATACCGCAAGCAAGAAACAAAACCCGATTCAGCGTGCTATCAAGACGCTGGCAGATATTTTTATCCCCATCCTGCCCGCCATCGTGACAGCAGGCTTACTGCTGGGAATAAATAATATTTTGACAGGCAAGGGGATTTTCTTTGAAGGAATGGCCCTGGTTCAGGTCTATCCCCAATGGACCGACTTTGCTGCCATTATTAACACCATTGCCAGCACCGCTTTTGCTTTCCTACCCGCCTTAATCGGCTGGTCAGCCGTTATCCGGTTTGGTGGCAGCCCCTTACTCGGGATTGTGCTGGGTCTGATTCTCGTTCATCCGGATCTACTAAGTGCATACAGTTATGCGGATGCGGTGACAAAGGGAACCGTTCCGGTCTGGAATCTGTTTGGTTGGGAAGTGAACAAGATCGGTTACCAAGGCCAGGTGTTACCGGTTTTAGTATCCGCTTACGTTCTCGCACAAATTGAAAAATTCCTTAATAAAAAAATAGCCGATTCGTTTAAGCTGCTACTCGTTGCACCGATCACATTATTAATTACAGGATTTCTTGCATTCACGGTGATTGGACCGCTTACTTTTATGATTGGCAATGCGATTACATCCGGTATTGTATACGTTTTCAATTTGGCCCCTGCTTTGGGAGGACTGATTTATGGAGGATTTTACGCTTTGCTTGTTATAACAGGAATGCACCATACTTTTCTGGCGGTGGACGTGCAATTAATCGGTACACAAGGCGGGACGTTCCTGTGGCCCATGCTGGCGCTGTCCAATATCGCTCAAGGTGCCGGAGCACTGGCAATGATGCTGGTTTTAAAAGAGCAAAAGGGGAAAGGGTTGGCCTTTACCTCTTCCGTGTCTGCTTTTCTGGGGATAACCGAGCCTGCCATATTCGGGGTGAATATCCGATATAAATATCCGTTTGTTTTCGGAATGATAGGTTCCGGTATGGCAGGTATACTGCTCACTGTAAATCATGTGATGGCTTCTTCCATTGGTGTGGGAGGAATTCCAGGCTTCTTGTCTATTTTCCCAAGCGATTGGGGCGTATTCTTCATCGGAATGGCGATTGTACTGATTGTACCGTTCACCTTAACTGTGATGTACGGAAGAATACTAAATAAACGCCGTCAGGATTCAGCTACACCCGCTAACGGTTCCATACACAATAACGCGAGCCACCAGAATGCTGCGCTCGATGTGCTTGAAGTCAAGACTCCGGTATTGGGGCATGTAGTGCCATTGGAGCAGGTTCCTGATCCGGCTTTTGCCGGACGGCAGATGGGGCAAGGGATTGCAGTGAAGCCGGAAGCGGGTCAAATTGTTGCTCCTTTCAGCGGAAAAGTCATTCACATCATGATGAAAAGCAAGCATGCCTTGATTTTGGAGCATTCGACAGGTGTACAGATTCTGGTGCATGTAGGGGTCAACACGGTATCAATGAAGGGCGAAGGATTCACCATGCATGTGGAGACGGGGCAAACCGTAGAGCAAGGGCAGCTGTTGATGGAATTTGACCGTGATCTCATTCGGGAATCTGGATATCCAATCATCACACCGATAATTGTGCCGGATGGTCAGAGTATGGTCAAATCGGTTGAGGAGCTGCCGGGTGAGGCGGACGATTTGCAGTATACCTTAATGAAAATTCATTTGAATTCGTTGTCAGACCATACGGATTAATTCCGAGTGATCCCCCCAGTCTATTTTAGTAACCAGGCTCGTGAAAGAATGCTACAATATACTTGGTGATGAAAATTGACAAAGAATATATTCTTGCAAATTTATCAGGAGTATTCTGAACGGATTCAGACAGGCGAGTTGGCCCCGGGCACGAAAATGCCTTCTGAAAATGAACTGGCTCGCGAGTATAATACTTCGCGCGAGACCGTTCGCAAGGCGCTTCACTTGCTTGCACAAAATGGGTACATCCATAAAATAAAAGCCAAGGGATCTTTTGTACTGGATATTGGGCGAATGGATTTTCCAATAGGGGGACTGGTCAGTTTTAAAGAGATGTCTGAGCGAATTGGGCGTAAATCACGTACGATTGTGCATGAAAATCAACTGATCCCAGTTCCGAAGGACATTGCCAGCCAGCTTGAGATTGACATACACAGGTGTCTTGTCTGGAAGGTCATTCGCGCACGTGAGATTGAGGGTGAATGCGTTATACTGGACAAAGATTACTTTCGATCAGACATTGTACCTGTGCTAACCCGGGAAATTAGCAGTGGTTCCATCTACGAATATCTGGAGGGGGAGCTTAAGCTTCAAATCAGCTATGCCAAAAAAGTCGTTTCCGTAGAAGAAGCAGCCGAAGAAGATCGTAGGCTGATGGACCTCCAGAGCTATACCCACGTGGTCGTAGTACGTAATTATGTTTATCTGGAAGACACCACGTTGTTCCAGTATACCGAGTCGCGGCACCGCCTGGACAAATTCCAATTTGTCGACTTTGCCCGACGTTCCCACGGTGAAGACAAGAGGGCAGATTTTTTTCAGGAATAGCTCCATCCATAGTCAAGAAACCCTGTCTTCTGGAGACAAGGGTTTCTTTTTTCACTTGGATGCAACGGTTGAGCAGCTTGTATTCTAGCATTTGAGGGATCTGAATTTGCGTTTTATCCAAAAGCTATGTATGGAATATTAGAATAATGTATACTGTTTGAACTATAATTTCATGCTACATACCATGGGAATGAGGTGTATGTTATTTATGTATAGAGTGGCTATCTGCGATGATGAGCACAAGCAAAGAGAGCTTGTTAAAAATATGCTGATCGCTTTATCAATAAAAACAAATATAGAATTTAAAGTTGAGCTATTTGACTCAGGAGAACAACTGGTAACTCATTACCTGAACCATGAATCGCCATTCCATATCTTAATACTGGACATTGAAATGAATGGCATGAACGGAATTCAAACAGCCCAAAAAATAAGGAGTTTACGTCACCTTGATGAACAGATTGTTTTTTTAACGAGCTATCCTGAGTATATGCTGGAAAGTTTTGACGTGGTCACATTTCAGTATTTGATAAAACCGATCGCTCCCCATATCTTTGAAGAAAAAATAATAAAACTGTGTCAGTACTTTCAATCTCTCGATAAAAAATTCGTTATCATCAAGTCAGCTTATGAAGAGGTGCTTTTAAAATATGATGATATCATTAGTATCGAGGTAGCCAAAAGCTTAACCATAAAAAACAAACTGCATTTTGTAACCCCTACTCAAACCTATGATAGCAAAGGGATTCTTTCAGACTATGCTCCAGCGTTAAAGGAATATAATTTTCTGCAAATTCATCGTTCGATTATTATAAATTTAATTCATGTCAAAAAATTTGCTGGCGGTGATGTTTTGATGTCAAATGATGTGAAGCTGCCTATTGGGCGTTCTAAAATAAAAGAAGTTAAAGATCTGTATACCAAATTTATGATCATGAAGATGCATTAATATGATGGAATATAGCTACTTGCTTCTTAACCTCTGTGTTGTACTGGTGATGTGCTTCCAAGTGAATTTTTACTTTAACTCGGTTTTTGATAAGTCCAATCGAAAGCCGAACAGATTTATGTATTTCATGATTTTTGGGGTACTGGACATTTTATATTTAAGCGTTTCTCTGTCTCCTACGATCTCTTCGATTTTAGCATTGCTTGTCATATTTAGCTTAGCGCAGTCCTATACCGTGGAGATAAAAATAAAGATCATTTTTTCGATACTTTATGCTGTATTGATAACCATCGTTAATTTTATATCTCTTTATATTTTGTATGCTGTAGACTCCGTTAAGATGAGCAACTTCAGTCACTTGAGCGGACAAGATCACTTGATATTTTCTAAGGTCATATTACTCAGTTGTATTATCATGTTTGCTGTCATTCAGATTATACGATTATTTGCCAAACGCAAAACCTTCCCTTTGCATGCCCGTTACTACATTTTATTTTTAATCGTTCCCATCATAAGTATATACCAGGTCAATGTTTTATCTGTTTATAGTGAAAAGAATATGTATTATTTTGTATCTATTATTAGCTTTATTTTCTTAAATGTTTTTATCATATATATATTCGATAATATCATTGAAAAATTCCAATTAATGCATGAAAATACTCAATTACAACATCAGATGGACTACCAAGATGCTAACTACGAAAAAACGGTGCACAGCTTCAAAAATATGAAAAGAATCTTTCATGATACACACCAACAGTTTTTGTATATTGACGAATGTATCAAGAGAAATGAACTGGCTGAGGCAAGTGAACATATTAAGGTTACCTTGAATAAAATCGAAGGAGCCTATCAAAGGGTGAATACCGGTAATCTCGTTATCGATGCTCTTGTCACGAATAGTCTTAATATTGCTCAAGCCAATGGCATCAAGGTGGATACTCAGCTTAACTTATATTCACAAAAAGTAAATATTGAACGTTATGACTTATGTGTCGCTCTGGGCAATATGCTGGATAATGCCATAGAAGCATCCAAAAAGGTCAAGATCGCGGACGACAGGTATATTCTTATTAAAATACATTCCAATGAGTCTGCGCTTTTCATTCACATCCTGAATCATGTGGAGAATGTAGTTGCCCATTTGCATAGTCAAAAATCAAACCCGGATATTCATGGCATTGGCCTAACCAATATATCCAGAATATGTGACAAATACGGTGGCCATATGACGATTGAAACGAAAAATAAAATATTTAATAATATGGTTTTATTGCCATTTTATAAGGACAATCCTTAGACATCTTGCTGTTCAGGGATTGTTTTTTTCGTTTAAGGGTGACTTTTCTATATAGAATCCTCGTTCATTGTATGATCAGTCCAGTAATCAAATCTGGTGAAGTCTAAGAGGAGGACATATGGAATGAAGAAAATAATAGCTGTGTTCATTTCGGCTATGCTTGTTGTACTGCCGATGACGAATGCTTTTGCTCAAGGTAGTCCTGAACCCATCAAGGAAAAGGCTCGCAATCTGGCCTCGGAACTGGTATCCAAATACGGTGTTAGTGGAGTGCAGTATGCCATTATGGACCATGGAAACATCGTATTATCGGATAGCGTAGGTGTAAAGAATAAGGAAACCAACGAGCCGGTCACCAAGGATACCATGTTCGGTATAGGCTCTGTAAGCAAAATGTATGTATCTGCTGCAACGATGATGCTGGTGGATGCCCATAAAGTCGATATTGATCAGCCGCTTACCACGTACATTAAGGACTTTAAAATGTCAGATGAAAGATACAAACAAATTACCCCGCGTATGCTGTTAAATCATTCGTCAGGTCTTTACGGCGCCCACTATAAAAATAGTATGTTATTTAATGACAATGATACAGAAAATCATGATGAGCTATTGCTGAGATTACAATCAGAAACTTTAAAATCCAACCCTGGCGAATATTCCGTTTATTGTAATGATGGATTTCAACTGCTTGAAATATTGGTTGAACGGGTGAGCGGTCTAAGTTATAGCGAATTCCTGGCAAAGCATATTAGTGCCCCTTTGGATTTGAACTCTACGAAAACACCACTCGATCATTTTGATAGACAAATGCTGTCCAAAACTTATTTTCCTGCGATTGAGGGGGCCTTACCCGTTGAAAATGCCAATGTGCTTGGAACAGGAGGCTTATACTCCACCGCAGAAGAGTTGGCTATGTTTTCAGAAGTATTAACGGGGAACAGAACCGATATTTTATCTGCACAATCAGCAAAGTCCATGCAAAGTCATGAATATCGAAAAGGAATATGGGTACCTGAAGAGACAAACAGCTTTAATTATGGGCTTGGATGGGATGCGGTTCAGTTGGCACCGTTTAGTGATTACGGAATAACTGCGCTATCCAAGGGTGGGGATACTGTTTTGTATCACTCTGTTTTGATTACCATACCAGAGCATCAGCTTTCTATGACTGTGCTTTCATCTGGAGGCTCTTCCATCTTAGATAGTATTTTTGCTTCTAACATTTTATTGGAGCTTTTAAAAGATAAGGGCATTATTAAAGACATCAAACCGGATAAAACATTTGAGCCTTCTGTAAAAGTGGAAATGCCATCTGATTTACTTTCTTATTCGGGATTATACGGTTCTGTGGGTACAACCATCAATGTAGATATTAAAAACGGTGAGCTTGAATTACCTGCTTTTCTGGAGGGATTCGTCCCGGCGCAAAAATATGTGTATACAGGCAATGGACAATTCAAAAGCAGTGATGGCAGTGTAGCCATAAGCTTTGACAAACAAAAAAACGGGAAAACGTATATTAAGGCTAATGTATATTTAAACTTTCCGGGATTAGGTCAAATGGTTATGGTGATTTATGAATATCAAAAGCTAGATGCCAATCCTCTAAATACTACAGTTAAAAAGGCATGGGAACATAGAAACGGGAAGAATTATTATGCTTTGGATGAAAAGATATCTTCAATATTTTATCTGGCCCCATCATTTATAACGAAAAAAATATCCGTTGATCATGATGGATACGCAAGTGGTACTAAAATTGTGGATGCGAATAAAGCAGTTAATGCCGTTGAGATTCCTGTTATGAGTGGAAGAGATGCATTTGATTTGAATTTTTATTCCAAGGATGGCTCGGAGTATTTAACCATAGATGGACAGTCCTATATCAGTGAAGATGCTATTAAACCCATCCTGGGAGGGAAATCAGTGAACACCATACCATCGAATGGCCAAGCCACATGGTTCAAAATAGACAAAAGCTCAGCCAATAAAACGATGACCGTTGATTTCCCAACAAGCGGAGGGTTCGCTGTCTATGATGAAAACGGAGCAGTTGTACATTTTTCAACTGCCAGCAATCACAATTCGGTTGTACTGCCCAAGGGTGGCTTGATCGTTTTGGGTGGCGATGCAGGGGATGTATTTAAAATCAATTTGAATTAAGCGTGTAGCCGCTTCTGAAAATTTGCCAGATGTTCTCCCTTAGTAATCTGCTAAGCTTTAACCAAGGGAGAACTTTATTCAGCAGATGAGCCTAAATCCGTAATGGATAACTTAATATCGAAGGTTACTGGTACTTTACTGAATTTATAATCCCAATCGTCCTTTACTTTTTTCCACACTCGAGGTTGTTCAATATATAAGTGTTCGCCAAAACCGGCAACATCGACTTTATATTCTGACTGTAATTTGTGCATAAGAGACTTAATCCTGCGAGTCACTTCTTTTTCAAACTCTTTCTCAGCCTCTTTCATGTTTCGTGTCTCAGTCGGGTCCACTTTCTCATCCCAGTTTTCGATGAAGCGTCCTTTGGATTCAATTTTTACGTGAAACGAGATATCGTTGCCCTCGGTCACCTTAGTTGTTATTTTGCTTTTCACCGATTTGATTTCGTAAGTTATGGCTTTATTCCGCTTGTCATACGTTTTGACAGCTCCACCCTCAACATCACCTTTAATCCATCCAATACTCTCCACATCTTGTTGTCCCAAACTACCGATCCAGTGACCCGTTTCTCCTTTAATAATGCCGGCCCCTGAAAATTCTAATTCTCCATCTGATTCGGTAATGCTTTGTAATATATAGCTTTTATTGGAATGCATCAACCCATTTAATTCAGACAAATTGACTCCCTTCATTACCTTACTGGTTCTGAAATGGTTACGAAGCATATACAGAATATGAATGGATGGGATCTCGTCCTCATATTTGGTAACTAAAGTGTTAGCTGCTCGTTCCTTGCTTAAGAAGACCAAACAACTCGGGCGAATATCATTATCACGTAGCACAAAATCCATTAATTGCTGCATCGTCTGTTCTTTCGCCAAATCGGTGGAAACCACCATGACCTTTAGATGGTGACCAATAACCGGGCGATCCAAACGGAGAGAGAGTTGCCGGAAGATTTCAAACAAAGAATCCCCGGTGCCAGCTATATTGATATAGTTTCGCCCTTGTCCACCGCCGCCTTGTTGCTCTGTGCTTCCAGATGATTTTTTGGGGACGATTTGTACGTTGGCGGTAATTTTATTTTTCTTGAAGTAACGGCCGCCTTTCTTCTCCAGATCCTGCTCCAATGGAGTGGGCTCCCCCTTATCCAGAGCCAGTCCTGTATATATGCTTAGTTCCTCTACTTCTTTGCTGCTCCAACAGCCGACTTGAGTCACCAGAAGAATGAAGGCAAGCAGCAATGATAGGACAGGTCGTCTACACATTTTGCTTCATTCCCTTCTTCCTGATCATGAAAACGATGGAGAGAAGTACCGGAACCAGAAAAAACAAAATGATTCCCATGTATTCGACCGCACCGCTCAGGCTAAACACGTCCATCATACTAAGAGGAGTTATTGTGGAGATAAAGATAATCGGAATTAAGCCAAAAATCGCATAACGATATTTAAGACCGAATACCTGTGAGACACCTAAGGATGCATTGAAGAAAAAACTGCAAAAATTACAAAACATTTGCATCATCCAGATCACCAGCAGCGGAAACTCCAGACGTTCAAAAAGAAATCCGGGGATTTCAAAGCTGCGCATTAAATTAATGGTGGGCCAAGTGCTTGTCACAGTAGAATCCACCGATAATCCGCCGATCACCATAACTACGGTCAGAAAGTACAAAATTAAGGGGATACTGATCCCCACTACCATGGCCTTAAATGCTTTTTCAGGGTGCTGCAGAAAAGCGACCAGTGTCATGACGACTTCGCATCCAGTGAAAACAAGAACAGTCGATTTTAGTCCCTTCATAACAGGTAAAATCCCGTCACCCAAAACGGGACGAAGATGAT
This sequence comes from Paenibacillus sp. 1-8, assembly GCF_056316205.1. Classification (NCBI taxonomy): domain Bacteria; kingdom Bacillati; phylum Bacillota; class Bacilli; order Caryophanales; family Paenibacillaceae; genus Paenibacillus; species Paenibacillus sp. 1-8. Next base: position 775,422 of record NZ_CM149995.1, read on the forward strand.
CAATTTCAAAAATTCTTAGGCTAAATACAAAACAGAGCAGCAGAAAGAAGAGACTGATCGGAAATACAATCTGGTATAACCGCGCGATGGGATTAATACCTCCAAAAACCAGGTAACTCCCTACCCAGATAAATGGAATCACAATCGCCCAAATAGGTGTGCCTTCAAGCAGAAAAAACATCGTCACTTCAGCTAAAACCCGAATCTCAAGGCCAGCGATGATTACAAAATATATAATCAATAATACACTTAAAAATCCTCCCGGAATCGTGCCCACAATTCTTCTGGAATATTGATATACGGTGTTTCCGGGAAACTGTTGACTTAATTTCACCATGAGCCAGACGACTAATATGACAATACATCCACCGATGAGGACAGAAAGCCATGCATCAGGAGTCTGTACCTTTTCAGTTACATTTCTCGGCAGTATCAAAATCCCCGCCCCCAATACGGTATTGGTCAGGAATACAGCGGCCTGCTTAGTTGTGATCTTATCATCAGAGCGTGTAAACACATTAGCTCCTCCTTCATCTTAGCATCATGGTCTACGCTTTTTTTGCTGAGTTTTCATCATAACAGGTCTTCGTTTCATCATAGATATAGGAGCCCGAATGTACACATCCTTCCAGTCGCTTAGACGCATGGGGGAAAAGGGGGTTACGTACGGCACACCAAAGCTCTTCAATTTCGTCAGATGGATACAAATTAACAGAAAGAACAATATGGTTCCGAACATGCCCAGGATGGCTGCAAATAGCATGCCGGCAAAACGCAAAATTCGCAAGGTAATGCCCGCACTATATGTCGGTATCGAAAACGAGGAAATCGCAGTAACCGAAACCACAATTACCAGGAATGGGCTAACGATACCCGCATTTACAGCAGCGTCTCCGATGACCAAGCCTCCCACAATGCCCATCGCAGGACCAATCGGTTTGGGCAAGCGAATGCCGGCTTCCCGTAGGATTTCGATAGAGATTTCCAAAATCATGACCTCTATGACAGATGGGAAAGGGACGCCTTGGCGGGTTTCGATGATGCTAATGACCAGCTTGGTTGGAATCAAACCGGGATGAAACGATATAAAAGAGATATACAAAGCAGGCCCCATAAGCGCTATAAACGCTCCGCAAAATCGCAGCAGACGTAAAAGTGTTCCTGGAATCCAGCGCTCATAATAGTCCTCGGGTGATTGAAGCAGCATACTGAAGGTCACCGGAACAATAAGTGCAAAGGGAGTTCCATCCAGCAAAATGGCTATTCTTCCTTCCAACAAAGCGTTAATGACACGGTCGGGGCGCTCTGTGTTGTGAGCCTGCTGGAATGGACTTAAATAATTGTCTTCAATAAGTTGTTCCACATAACCGGATTCAGCCAAAAAATCCATGTCTATTTTTGAAATTCTGCGGTTTACTTCTTCGAGGAGATCCAGATTCACAATATCCTTTATATACGCGACAACCAGATCTTTTTTGATTCGACTTCCCACTTGGAATTTCTTCATTTCCAGACTTTTGTTTAAGCCTTGGCGTCGAAGCATCGAAGTATTTTCACTTAATACCTCCGTAAAACCGATTCTGGGACCCCGAAGTAACGCTTCAGAGGTTGGCTCATTGACGGAGCGAGTGGAGCCGTTAGGAGACCCGACCAGCAGTGCTTCCTTCATTCCTTCAATCAATAGCGCGGTATGGCCTAAAAGTATAGACTCCTGCAGGTCCTCCATATCAGCAACTTCACTAATTTGCGTAAGTGGCATCAAGCTATCTTTTATAAAAGAGTTACTTATACTTTCCTGCTGTTCCTGTGGGTCCTGCTGGCCGTCAAACATCAAGATCTGCAATACCTGCTTGTTCATAAGCTCCTCATCCTGCATACCTTCTATGAAGACTAACACGGACCGTGCATGAAATTTTTTTACCATAAACTCACGAAAATGCACATCACTATTCTCGCCTATAGCCTCTTGGATCGATTTCAAGTCGGCATCATAATCCCCTGTCATTTTGGGGCCTGGTTCCTGCTGCTGCTCAGCGTGAGCTTTGTGATCTTGATTCGCAGACCGACCGTCAGGAGAATGCTTGGAATGCGCCCCTTTGCTACCCACAAGTGAGTAAATCGAGGTGTTTATATAATAAATCCCTAATGGAACAATCAACGCCAGGCTTGCCTGAAATAATGTAACCCAGCTAGGAATAAAAGGTATTATTTTAGACCACATGATGATGCCCTCCCCCCAAACGATTCCATTCATTTCCCGTAGAATAACAGGGTGTGTATAAAGTATTCCTTGTAATGAATTAATTTACACATCAAATGTGAAATGCGGCTGTGTTGCTGATTTATAGGGAGTTCATAAATTGAAAAAGGGACCAACTGGTAATCCCTTGAATTTGAATAGGGAAATCCCTCGATATTAATGATTTTAACTATATCGTGATCGAAATCACATATAACTCAAACCGCTATATTAAAATAGAAGCATAAGCAATATTTATAGGAACGTAGGAGAGGTCGTCGGTAGGAAATGTCGTCGAATGAATGGAGGAACCGGTATATGATAAACAGTAAACAGAAGCTTGTGGTTATAGGGAACGGAATGACTGGTATCAATACGGTCGAGCAAATTTTAAAGTTAACGGATAAATATGAAATTACGGTCCTTGGAAATGAGCCACATCCGAACTATAACAGGATCATGCTCTCTTATGTTCTGGAGGGCAGTAAAACCATTGAGGATATCATATTAAACGATTTGCAATGGTACGAGGACCAAGGTATTACTTTATATACTGGGAAAATGGTGCGGAGCATCGATGGGGAAAGAAAGAGGATTTACACCGAAGACGGACTTGAAATTAATTACGATGTAGCTTTGGTGGCTACTGGCTCCCAGTCGTTTATTTTGCCTATTCCGGGAAAGGAATTGCCGGGAGTCATCGGTTTTCGAGATATCGCCGATTGCTCGGCAATGCTTGAGGCGGCGAAAACCTATAAAAAGGCAGCGGTCATTGGTGGAGGGCTGTTGGGACTGGAAGCGGCTAAAGGCTTGGTCAATCTCGGTATGGACGTAACGGTCGTTCATTTGATGGAGGATTTGATGGAGCGTCAGCTTGACCGGGAAGCCTCTGCGATGCTGAAAGCAGAATTAGAACGCCAGGGAATCAAGTTTGCCATGCAAATGCAAACTGCAGAGGTGTACGGTCAGGATCGGGTACAGGGACTGCGGTTTTCGGACGGAAGCGAACTGGAAGCGGATTTAGTCGTTATGGCCGTTGGGATCAAGCCAAATATTCAGGTGGCTGTGCAAAGTGGTATAGAAACGAAACGTGGAATTGTAGTCGATGACTTGATGAGGACCTCTATGCCGGATGTATATGCTGTAGGGGAGTGTGCTGAACACCGCGGGATTTGTTACGGCCTGGTTGCTCCGTTGTTTGAACAGGGAAGTGTAATTGCAAAGCATTTGGCAGGTGCAGACACTGAAGGCTATATGGGATCAGTGGTTTCCACCAAGCTCAAAATTTCAGGGGTGGATGTTTTCTCGGCTGGCGATTTCATGACCCAGCCTGAACATTCGGTGATTGTAGCAAAGGATGAGTGGAAGCGCACATACAAAAAAGTGCTGCTTCGTGATAACCAGATTGTTGGAGCTGTACTGTTCGGAGATGTGAGCGAATCTGCTAGCCTCCAGAAATATGTGCGGCAGCAAACGTTGATGACGGATGAAATTTATGGACAGATCATGGGTACTGGGTGTGGTAAAGGCGGTGCTAAAACGTCATCCGCTGAAACTATGGCTGATGATGAAATTGTCTGCGGCTGCAACGGTGTGACCAAAAAGGCAATTGTCGATGCGATTAATGAAAACGGACTGACCACAGTCGATGAAATTAAAGCATGCACCGGAGCCACACGTTCCTGTGGAGGATGTAAGCCGGTTGTTGAACAAATTCTTCAGTATGTTCTTGGAGACAGCTTCAAGACGACAGCCAAACAAGGAATATGTGGCTGCACAACATTAAACCGGGACGAGATTGTTGAAGCTATCCGAACCAAAGGGCTTACAACAACGCGTGAAGTTATGAATGTACTTGGTTGGCATAATGATGAAGGATGCTCCAAGTGCCGTCCGGCGCTGAATTATTATTTGGGGATGATTAACCCGGATAGCTATGAAAACGAGGAAGATTCCCGTTTTGTGAATGAGCGATTGCACGCGAACATTCAAAAGGATGGAACGTTTACAGTTGTTCCAAGAATGTACGGCGGTGTAACGACCCCAGAAGATTTGAAGAAAATAGCTGATGTTTCTCTTAAATACAACGTTAAAGTCGTTAAAGTAACAGGAGGGCAGCGCCTCGACTTGATTGGTGTCCGTAAAGAGGATTTGCCTAAAGTATGGGAAGAACTCGATATGCCGTCGGGATATGCCTATGCGAAATCACTGCGTACAGTTAAAACCTGTGTTGGATCGCAATTCTGCCGTTTTGGTACACAGGACTCGATGGGAATGGGAGAAGTTCTGGAACGGAAATTCGAAAGACTGGATTTTCCAGCAAAATTCAAATTAGGGGTTAATGGGTGTCCACGCAACTGCGCAGAATCGTGTACGAAAGATATCGGAATCGTAGGCAATGATGGAGGCTGGGAGATCTTTATCGGTGGAAATGGCGGTATAAAAGCGCGGCTGGCTGATTCGTTTTGCAAAGTGAAGACGGACGCTGAATTGATTGATATTGTGGGAAGCGTGATGCAGCTGTACCGGGAAACAGGTCAATATCTGGAACGTACTTCGGAATGGGTTGAACGGATCGGACTTGAAGAGATTCGGAAGGCTGTCGTTCACGATATAGATAATCGCAAGGCTTTAATAGAACGGATTGAATTTGCGCTGCAACAGGTTGAAGACCCATGGAAAAAGATCATCAACGATGCCGATTCGCGCAAAAATTTATTTGAAGTAGTTACACCGTCTGTTGTGTGAATGTATTTAAATCATGCCTAGAGAAGGGAGCAATCAAGCGAATGATCAAGCATGCTGAGTGGCTTATCGTCGGTCACAGTAAGGATTTCCCAACTAGAATTGGGCGGACGATCCGGGTGGATGATAAGGAAATCGCAGTTTTCCGCACTTCGGAGAACAAGCTTTATGCTGTTGAAAATTCCAGCCCGCATCCTAAAGGGGGGCCGCTTACCGAAGCGATGGTATCCGGTCATTACATTTATGACCCGCTATGTGATTGGAAGATTGATTTGGAGACGGGGATGGTTCAAGAGCCTGATACTGGACAAGTCAAAACATTCGACATTCGGGAAGACGGAGAAGAAGTGAAAATATCACTTTAATGCAAATAAAAAAGGCTCGGCAGGAACAAGTCCTGCTGAGCTTTTTTCGTCTTGAATCAGGTAATGGTAATACCTGCGCTCGCATAACCCACAACAGTGTTCACAAGGGAAATTCCTGTAGCTGTCGCGGAGAAGACCAGAAGCAGACGGGTCTGTGCGGTTACCGGTATAGTCAATCCGGTGGTGATACCACTGGAAATTGTACCCAGGGGAACGATGCCTGTCAGTGGTGGAGCTAGTGTAACTATAGCTCCGGGAACCGCTGTAAAGGTGTTATTAGGTGTTGTGGAACTAAACAACTGGGCAGTAATCGTTGAGGATGAACCTACTAGAGCAAGCGCAGCTGTTGTACTAAAATATCCGGCAATGGATGTAATTACGCCATCCCGTGGAACGGAGAAAGCAAAGTTGATCAGCGGTCCGACAACTGTACCCGTCAGATCAATGACGCCTCCTAAAACACTGACCCCTGTGGCTGAGCTTCCGAAGCCGATCAAACTCGTTGTTCCTACTAACCCGCCAGCAATGGTTGTCAAAATCGCAGGTCCGCCAGAAGCAAACGGAATGATCGCTCCCGAACCGGTGGCTCCAGTAACGCCTGTAATACCCGTTACACCCGTGACTCCAGCGGCGCCCGCCGCGCCCGTAACGCCTGTGGCCCCGGTAGCACCCCCGGCAGGTCCTGCCGCGCCTGTAGCCCCAGTGGCTCCAGTGGCTCCAGCGGCCCCAGCGGCGCCTACTGGCCCAGCGGCTCCGATAGGCCCAGCGGCTCCGATAGGCCCGGCGGCCCCGACAGGCCCAGCAGCCCCGATAGGCCCAGCAGGTCCAACTGGACCTGCTGGGCCTGCCGCACCCACAGGTCCTGGTCCACCGACAGGACCTGGCGCACCGCCCGGCCCAACAGGTCCGGCAGGCCCATGTGGCCCGGGTGTGCCTGACGTGCCTCCCAATGCAATACTGATAGCCGTCCCGGCATTTCTTATAGCACTGATCAAACTGTCTTTAAGGGCAGGGTCAATGGGTTCCTGCAAAATGATAGACAACAAGATATCGAGTAGTTGTTGCAATGTGGTCCCAACGCCGATCGGAGAGAAAGGGGTGGCTTCCGACGCTACGATAGCCAGTTCCAACGCCGCCAGTAAATCTGCTTTAACGGGACCTCTAAGTTTTAAGGTATTCGCCAGAGCTAATAACCGGCGTAAAATCTGTTGCAATGAAGATACATTAGCCGCAGAGGGATTAGCGAAAACGAGCGGGATGATCGCGATTAATTCCTGAATCAGCTTGAGAAGTTCTTCCATTTCTCTGCTAACTTTAGGTGGTTTGCAATCCTCTTCTTTTTTTGAAGCACCACTGAACCTGAACGGTTTTCTATGTTTCATGTTCAAATATCTCCTCCTTACATTTCTCCCTACTGTAGAGGTGACAAGTGGATCATCGCCCCCGTTTTGCAGATATTAACAATATATTTACTGAAGCGAAAAGGGTGAATCACCACACAAGAATTATTATTGGAGGCTTGTACATAAGCTTTAATATCGATTTTCTGTATTTCCAAACCGGGCTTCCAACGTGTAACACTGTATAAAATATTCGTTTTTCTGATTCCAGCAGCATGACACGCAAGCTTAGTCCATATCATTCATAAACAAAGCGCGGTCTCCGAATAACTCGGAAACCGCGCTGTTTTTGTGAATAATCCAATAATATATCTAAATCTAGGGCTACTTAGTCAGTCTTACTTGAAAATACGTACCAGCAGTTCAGCCAGCTCGCCTCTGCTAATGGCTGCCTTTGGTTTGAGCGTTCCATCAGGATATCCACTGATCCAACCGGAGGAAACAGCCTTTTCGAAGGCTGAGGAAGCCCATGTAGCAATCTGCTGTTCATCCTTATAGGATTGCAATTTGGCCGTGCCTGAAGCAGATGCCTTATCCTCTATCGCATGTGACAGGATCACCATCGCCTGTTCACGGGTAAGACGTTCATCGGGGCCGAATGTCTGAGCATTTAGCCCTTCGATCCATCCCTGACGATGAGCGGCATCCACGGCTGATGCAGCCCAGTGCCCTTTCATATCTGTAAATGAGGTAGGCACACTCTCATCTCCAGTGGTTCCTAACGCTCTGGTCAGTATGGATACAAATTCTGCCCGGCTTACCGCACGCTCCGGACGCATGTTGCCATCTTTGTAACCTTGCATCCAGCCTTTGGCTGCCAGCGATTGCAGGGATTTCGCCGCCCAATGGCCTTGGATATCCGGCCATACCGGAGCTGTGCCTTGCGAACTTGCTGAATTTGCTGTGCCGTCCTGCACGTTTGCATTATCGGACGGAGATTTTGTATCAGTAGAAACAGCAATCGCAAAGGTACTAAACCGGGTCGTATCGAAACCCACAGCCGACAGATTTCCTTTGGAATCCCTCACTGCCGTACCTTTCAGAATCTCATGCTCTCCATTGTCATGAATAACGAGAATAGAAAACTGGGGTTCCTTGCCCTGCAATTCACGGATGGATTCGGCATCCAGTGGCAGAACGATATGCGATGTACCTGTAACGTTAGCCTTGATTTCCGCAGACGCACCGATCAGCTTCAGATTGGATTGTTGTCCGGCCCAATCGCGTATTTGCTGTGCATGTTGTGCATCTGCCTGCTGGAATGACAACGTAACGTCCTGCTGACCCGAGGCCATGTTGGTTAAGGTATGGCTGGATAGCATCAGTGTTCCATATTGGGATATGACCGAGGCTCCGATGGTATCCCATTTATTCAGCGAAGAAAGGGGAAGAATAACCTGACTAATATTCTTTTCCTGCTCCAGATGAATATCCGCGTAAGCCTTGCCTTCCAAACGGGCCTGATTGATTTGCCCATCCAGAAATGCAGTAGAAGGAATATGGATGATGACTGCTTTTCCTTGTTCAGAAAATCCAGGCTGCTGTTGGATAACAGCGTTGTTATGGTCCTCGTCTTTTTTATTAGAATTGCCAGTGTCCACAATGACCTTTGCGGGAACGGTTACTTCGATTTGCTGTGTCAGGGCATGAGAACCATCGCTTACCTTGGTGACCTCCAGTATCACAGTAACCGCCGTTTGGGTTGCTGCCGGGAAGATAGCCCCATCTGTGCGAATCATATCCGGCTGGCTAGTGCTGCTGATGGTCAGGCGGAAGCCCTCGGGCACAGCAGGTAGCTTGAGCAGGGTATCACTGGCGGCAGGTGCAGCCAGGCTTGTGATGGAATCGGCTACACGTTGGGCGGTTAATCCCTGTGCATACACTAATCTGGAGGGAGCACTTTCCATACCATTCACGATCTGTAGCACGTAGTAGCTGACTCCTTCAGGAACAGATGTAAATACATATGTCCCTTCTCCAGAAGCGGTTCCTTGCGCAATCAGCTCCTGCTGGGCATTGTACAGCTCAAGCCGTGCGCTCGACCAAGCGCCTGTAACAATCACCGAGGCGGTAGCGTCATTGCCTGCTGCGGCTTCAATAGCACGGGGTAGCACGTTTATGTGGCGTTCGGCTGGCTCAGCCGACCAACCTGAATTATCGTTATAAGCATAGTTCAATACGTATACACCCGGTTCATTCGTATCCACGTTGCCGATGCCTGACAGATCAGGTACCAAAACATCGCCGTACACGCTGTCCAGCACGCTGGCTCCCGGATCGGTGAAGCTGCTGCCAGCTTCCAGAATGATCGGGTTGTTGCCATTCAAACGTACATAGGGCGTATTCGGTAACGCCTTCAATACTGTGATTATGAATGTTCTTTGTACAGAGGTTGGGCCTTTGGATATAGTTGCTATTAATTGTACATTTACATCACCGTCTATAAACTTCGGTCGATTTACTTGACCCGTACTGCTGAGAACATCCGGTTGATCCGAAGACCAATCAATACGTGTGTCGAATGCTCCTGTATTGGGCAAAGTGATGGAATCCTTAATCCCCTGTGGGTAATCCAGTTTCAGGGTATTTGCTGCCAAATTCACTGCTTCATCAGCACTTACGGGCAGTGCGGGCACGAGCAGGCTGAATGTTTTTCGAAGTTCAACTCCGCCTCTTGTCAGAACAGCTTCCAGCGTAATAGTTTGATCGCCCTGCACATAGCTCGGGAACGTGACATGACCGTTGTGATCCAGAAACTCGGGGTGATTCGAAGTCCACGATACCTCAACGCCGTTCAAGCCTTCTTTCGGCAAATATACGTCCCCGGTTACGGTGGTTACAGGTACATCAAGTGCCGCGTAAGCTGCGTTTACGGCTTCAATATCGTTCATCGGCAGACTGAGCACATGTGCAGTGAAATTCTTTGTTTTCGTTAAGCCTTCGAGATGCAGGACAGCCGTCAGGGTAACATCTGTATTTCCATCAATATAGGAAGGTCTGCTAAGTGTTCCATCTGGTGCGATAACAAGTGGATTGGCAGAGGACCATTCGATCTGGGTACCACCATAGCCGGACAGAGGAAGAGACAAATTTTCTTTCACCGCAGACAAATCGCCCAGTGACAGGCTATCTGCTGCCTGATCCAGTGTATCTTGTGCAGCTACCTTCAATACGGTAACCTCAAAAGTTTGGGTATCCGAAGCGGTTCCCTTTGTAATCGTCGCGGTCAGCTTTACTTTCCGATCACCCGAATCGTAGCGCGGGCGTGTGACAGCCCCCTCATTGCTGATGACATCCGGGGTATCCGAACTCCAGCTTACCGTTGTATCGTTCAATCCGGTCAGCGGCAGTGTCAGCCGTTGTGATACCGCAGCAGCCGAATCTCCTGATGCAAAGCCTGGAGCCAGTGCAGCTTTGGCCTGTGCAACATATTCGGCATCGGTCAGAATATTCACCGTGACCTCTACGGGAGCACTTTCGCCCTTAACATTCACAGCCTGAAGGCTGTAAAGAGCTGCACCGGGGGGGAATGGCGAAGAATCTGTGAATTGGGTTAAGGGTCCTGTATACAAGGTGACACCATTTCGGATGATCTTGTATGAAGTCGCATAAGGAACAGCATCCCAGCTCAATTCCACCGTATTTCCTTTTTGGGTTCCTGTAAAATGACCTGGAGCCTGTGGAACGGGCAAGCGTTCCCCATAAGCTTCAAATTCCATAACAGAAGCCCATTGGTTGTTTCTCGCATTTCCTTGATCAATATACAGACGCAAGTATCGTGCAGTCACCGGGGAAATGCTTCGGCTAAAATGAGCGTCAGCGTTATTTTGAACAGTATCGGAGGTAACCCAATTCGTCCCATCACTGCTTGTTTGCAGTCGGAAACTGTAAGGATCACGCTGATCCTGCCATCCATTAATGATCCCCATACCTGCTACACCGTAACGATCCACGATATACCAGTCTCCCAGATTTACCTGAATCCATTTTTCACCATTGCTGGCTTGATACCAGCGACTGGTGGGCTCATAAGAGCCGTCCACTGCTTTGGCGGGGTCATAGGGTTGGCTATAGCCGCTTGATGTTACGGGTTTGTTGAGTACTACATTTTCCGAGACAGCAGCATGAGCTTCATTCGTCCCTATGAGTAGAACCGCACCGCCGATGATAGGCAGCAGTGGAATCAGCAAATGATAGGGTTTTATTTTGTTGCGTGTGAAGTTATTGCCTTCGAGCACGCGATCACCTCTTCTTTAGAAAAATAGCATAGCGCTTTGCACACTCATTAGTCACGAGGTGGGAATGTACCTTGAGTTGAAATGTAGTAGTCCACATTCGGCATCGGGGAGGCTCCGCGCAGGTCAGGTAAAGCAAAGGTGGTTGTTCCATTGCCACCGAAATTAGTGCCTAGCAGAGAGAATAACGGCTGATTCTGTGAAATAGATAAGACTTGGCCTTCGCATTTTAGCCATCCACTAGGAGCGAACGTGTAAGGATACATCGTAATTTCTCCGAGGTAAGGCATATCTGCGGCTTGTGCCTGTTTGGGGTTTATTGCAGTTCCTCCTAACAAAATGACCGCCAACAAGCTCAACACAGCAGCTTTTTTCAAAAAATGATTCTTCATACCTACAGCTCCTTTTAAATTCGAATAATGGACAATAAATTCAGTGAAATTGCGACATTAGTCATAGAATGAATAGATATTATCATGGATTTAGGCTTTTTACATCGCTAGGCATCTATCAAATCAACCATTTTATTCCTTTTATTAGGTGAGAATTTTACCCCATCAAGTAAGTATTCCTTGTTATGTCTCGAATGTGCATCTGACGGTGGGCTACGGGTCAATACGAATTCATTTTTTTCTAATTTAGGTAAATATATATAAATTGGATGCAGGTGAAGGGGGAAAGGACCTGTGGAAAGCTATCGTAACAGCTGTTCTCCTGATAGGTTGTCTGCTGACGGGCTGCTGGAGCAGTAGACCGGTGGAGGATCTGAATCTGGAGACGGGTATTGCACTGGATATCATTTTGATGTGTTACCAAAAAACCTTTAACATCATCAATTTTGTGGTGTTAAAGGTTTTTTATATTTCATATCACTTTTTCATATTGGAGCCTAATCAAACAACGGCAGCGTTTCTTCCAACCAGATAATATAGCTTTCCTCCCGATTGATAGCACGACTCAGCACCAAATAATGCCCGAATTGATGAGAGCCGGGAGTTTGGAGGTTCTTGTCCAGCAGTTGAAGGGATTTTTTGCTTTCGTACAAATACTCCAGCTTCTCTTTACGTTTGGCAATCTGATCCTCGAACAGCAGCTTGTTCTCTTCCTTGGGGAGGGTGGCTGAGAAATACAGCATGAGCATAAACTCATCCTTTTCCGTTTCCGGCAGCTCTTTGGGGCTCAACAGCCACTTGGTCAGCTCTTGGGTTCCCTTGGGTGTGATGCAGTACAGCTTCTTTTCCAGCTTGGCTCCTGTAATGGAGGTGCGATATTCGATTAACTCCTCTTCGGTCAGCCTTTTGAGCTCAGGATAAATCTGACTGTGCTTGGCGCTCCAAAATTGCCCTATTTCCTTCTTGAATTGGCTCGTAATATCGTAGCCGCTCATTTCCTCTTTGTGAATTAGGCCCAGAATGGCATATTTTAATGTACGTTTCAACGTAGCTCTCCTCGCAATGCGGTATTTGACATTAGTATACCACAGTGCTACAATTTATATGTAATCAAAAACATGTTTAAGTTTACATGTTTAAAATTCAATACTTATTATTTTCAGCATGATGTTCAATTCATGAAAACTCATAATACAGAAAGAAGGATGCAAGATGGACAAGTTTATCGGCAGTCACATGATCTACACCTACGAGAATGGTTGGGAATACGAAATATATATTAAAAATGAAGATACCATCGATTATCGCATTCATAGCGGCATGGTAGGCGGACGTTGGGTTCGTGACCAGAAGGTCAACCTGGTGAAGCTGGTGGAGAATGTGTACAAAGTATCGTGGACTGAACCGACAGGTACGGACGTTTCCCTGAACTTTATGCCAGAGGAAAAACGGATGCACGGCATTATTTTCTTCCCTAAATGGGTTCATGAGCATCCCGAAATCACTGTACGCTATCAGAACGATTTTATTCCACTGATGGAAGAATCGCGTGAAAAATACGAAACCTATCCTAAATATGTTGTCCCTGAATTTGCAGATATTACATTCATTGAAAATGCGGGTGTAAACAACGAAAAATTGATTTCTCAAGCGCCATACGCAGGTATGACAGACGATATTCGTGCAGGTAAGCTGCAAGCATAATCAAACATCTGCTGATGGGTGTAAAGCCTGGGTCTGTGATAAGCAGTCTCAGGCTTTTTTGTGCTGATTGGAGAGAGGGTAGGGATTAATCTGTGAGCGGGATTTAGAATGAATAGTAGACCAGACCACGCTCGATCAGATAAGAACGGCTAATCCGAGGTTTGACGATGGGCGTTGCAGGGGAGAGACTTTGCAGGTTCACGTGGGTGGTCAGATCGGATAAGGCGGACAGAGCCAGCTCTGCTTTGACAGTTCCCCAGTTGTCAGCGTGGTGCTGAATATATTGGTGAGCCTCGGTAAAGGATAGACCCTTGAGCAAGGTGAACACGGAAGCCCATCGGACGAGGTCGAAGGTTCCTTTGATTTCAGGCAGCTCATATTCTGCCCGGCCTTGAGCATCGTTACACGACATGGTGAGCAAGCCACAGCAGCGGTGTTGATCATGTTTAGAGTCTGGAAATTGACGATAGTCGTACTGAATGATTGCCATGGAACCAATGCGTAATTGGGTTGCTTTGGACGTTTTGGGCTGGGCAAGCGTCATGCTCATGCTAGAATGGCCTCCTTCGATTCACCGTAAATAGGGATGGGAGAATCATACGTCACAGCGGATGTAATGTAAATCACAAACAAGGGCTCAAAATAAGGATAAGTAACGAAAACCGACTTTTATTACTCATGAAAACGGATACTTGCATCCGTTTCTTTTATTATCTTGCCGATAGTCCTTTATATTGATAAAAAGACAACCCCGGATATCCCCGGGATTGTCTTTATGCTCTCTTAGGTCCAAAAATCATAAAACTGATCGCGGCTAGAACCCAGACACCAATACCGCCGTAGAGCATTATCAAGCCAAAGCCGTGCACAAGCGCTGCATGGACGACGGCTCCAGACGCATCCAGAGAGGAGAGTTCTGGCAAACTCTCAGTATTTCCGGCGGCTATTTTTTCGGCCACAGACCGCAATTGCACTGCATTGAGAGTCCCGGAAAGGGCACCCTTCAAATAAGACAGAATACCTTCCTGCAAGATGAATCCCATCACAGCGATGTTGATGGCTAGACTGATAAATCTGGCACTCGTTTCTATACCGGAAGCCATACCTGCACGGGCACTCGGAACAGAGCCGGTGGTCGTGTTGGTCACAGGCGTGTTGGTTAAGCCAAGCCCAATACCAGCCAACAAGGAGCCAGGGAGCATGGTTAACCAACTGGCGTGATCGCTGCCGCTGCCATATTTCATCAAAATGAAGCCCATACCGAGGATGAACAGACCTGATGGAATGACTATACGCGGCTGATAGCGGAGCGAAAAACGCTCTGCCAGAGGCGGAATTAACAAGGTGGGCAGCGCATAAGCCAAGAGAGACAGCCCGGCGGCTACGATGCCGTAACCCAGGCCACTCTGGAAATAGATCGGCAGATAGATCATGAACGGCCAGAAACTGAAGTTCATGCCGATGGAGCCAAGGAGAGCGCCGGAGAAATTACGTATCTTGAATACGGAAAAGTCAAACATCGGATGGGCGCTGAGCTTTTCCGCAAATAGAAAAACAATGAAACTTATTGCTACTGCAACAAGGATGCTGATGGATGCTCTGCTGGTAAAGCCGAGTTCCGGCCCTTGCGTGATAAAGTATGCAAGGCCAAAAACTGTCAACGAAAGCGTGATAATGCCGATAATGTCCAGCTTTTTCACCTGCGGATCTCTGGACTCCTCTATGCCACCGAAAACAAGAATCAAAGTGAGGATGGTCAACGGAACGTGGACCAGGAAAACCCAATGCCAGTTCAATACGGCCACGATCATGCCGCCGATGATAGGTCCAAAACCGAGGCCGATACCGAACACGATCCCCCATATGCCAAAGGCTTTGCTGCGTTCTTGTCCTTCCTGAAACCGATGTGAAAGAATTGCTACCTGGCAAATCTGCATCGCACCAGCACCCACCCCTTGAAGAAACCGACTGATGATCAGAACCGATGTGCTTTGCGCCAAGCCACAAATCAAGGATGTAATACCGAACAAGACGAGGCTGATAATAAAAATACGCCTCCTTCCATACCGGTCAGCCAGCGTTCCAACAGCCATCAGAACTGTGGCACATGCAATGGTGTAAGCGTTCATAATCCATTGCATATCCTTAAGATCGCCATGCAATACTTTTTCCAAAGTTGGCAGTATCACTGGCACACTGGAAATTTCGAGGCCGAACATCAATGCGGACAAACATATAGCAGCCAATGCAATTATATTTTTGCGGGAGAAGGAGAGGCTCACTGAGAGGTCCCTCCAGACTTTTGTTCACGGTCTGGACATCCGGCAGCGTAACTATAATATTGCGCCTCATTAAGCGCAACTCGTACACCAGCACCAACCAGCCTTTTTTCGTCCATTGTACGATCAATGGCCTCTTCAATATGTACTTCTAAATCTGCTACTGTTCCTACCTTATTCAAAACGTATTTGCTCAATGGCAGCCATCCTCTCTATCTTTTCATGTTTGGTTCACCTTATCGATGTGAGTTTTATTATATAATCTAAATCATTCATTTTACATAACGCAATCAATCCATTATGATGATTATACAAAGTAATTAAATGAATTTCTCATAAAAACGTTAAATTTAAAGGAGAGCATTCAAAGTGGATCATATAGACAAACAAATCCTCTTTTATCTTCAAAGTCAGGCAAGAATTTCAATGACGGAGCTAGGGAAATGCGTGGGTTTGTCCCAACCTGCTGTAACAGAACGAGTTAAACGAATGGAAGAAAAAGGGGTTATCAAGGAGTATCGTACTATCATCTCTCCTGAAAAAATAGGAAAGGATACGGCAGCCTATATATTGTTTCGGACTAGAGATTGCCATGCATTTCTTGATTTTGTCCATACATCTCCACATGTTGCCGAGTGCCACCGTATAAGCGGAGAACACAGTTATTTATTAAAAGTAGTGACCAGCTCGACGCGCACCCTCGAAGAGTTTAGCAACCAGTGTGATAAGTATGGAACCTACACGAGCCTGCTTGTCATGTCGTCACCAATCGATCATAGACTTCTCATTCATTCTCTGGAAGAAGCAAGTGGAGCTGCTCATTTAGAAAAAGATTAAGGATGAAAAAAGACAACCCCGGATATCGATACCCCCGGGATTGTCTTCATCATAAAAATATATAGTTAAGCTGATTAAACGGGCGTTACGTCCTGAATCGCTCCTTCTTCTTTCCGAATTACGTTCTCGCGATAGTTTGATCCCCAATCGTACATCGCTCTCAGTACCGGAATCAGGCTTTCGCCATGCTCAGTCAGTGAGTATTCCACATGCGGAGGGACGACAGGATAGACTTTACGAAGAATGAGTTTATCCTCCTCCAGCTCGCGCAGCTGGTTAGTCAGCATTTTTTGCGTAATGTGGGGGATCAGCTTCTTCAGTTCACCGAACCGCTTGGTGCCTTCCAAGCCGAGATGCCATAAAATAATCAGCTTCCATTTTCCGCCGATGACGGCGAGGGTCAATTCCTTATCACAATTAATCAGCTTCAAATCAATCCGGTCTTTTACAGTAGTGATGTTCATCAACCTCCTGCCCGTAGTTACTCCAAGTATACTGTTTATGACTACTATACGCAAAAGGGGATACATCCATTTTGGAAACTAACCATACTTTTGGATACGGATGGGCTGGTCAGCGGCGCGTAAAGTTATGTGTTGGGAAAGCTACGACGGTTAAGAAGGAATGACGATGGTGTTAAATGATTCCGGCTCCAGCTCGAAATGATGCGTAGCCTCTCCAGCGGACAGATTCAGCACACGCGATTTGTGGAATGGATTGGCAATGACCACTATCGTTTGTCCGTCAGCATTGTGGAAAGCGACGGCATTTCCCGTCCATGATCCACGGAGTCCAGTGCGTCTCGCACCCGGCAATACAAAATGAGAAAAGTGCTTCATCACGTAATATTCCGGGTTCAGGGTACGCTTACGATCTGCCGGGTCAACGGTGATCATCGAATTTTGCTCCCATCCCCATGTGCTCTTGCCTTTCGGCTCCAAAACCATGTTCCAGTAAATATAAGCGTTCACACCATTGGTGAAGTAGTGCTGGTACAGGTTATATACATATTTGGCGTAGTCCCAGGAATTTTCTCCGTTCCCGCACTCATTTTCTGTCTGCATGTAACGAAGCTCGGGATAGCTGGCCACGGTGCGCTGGATAGCGTTTTTGCCTGCCCACTGATAGCCCACGCCTTTAATATATTTGTAGGCCTCCGGGTCACTCAGCACGGTATGGGCATATTCATCGAATCCGGTCGAAGTCTTCTTCATTAATTCTTCCCACGGATCGGGGGCGTTAATGGTACCCAGCCAAATTTCCGTATCTAGTCCGTGTTCCTCGAAGGCAGGGCCTAAATAGTCGCGAATAAATTCGCGAAGCTGTTCACCAGTCCATACACAGGAAGGAAATTTTTGATCGGCAATGACTTCATTTTGAACATGGACCTGATGAATCGTAATGCCTGCCTCACGGTAAGCCTGCACAAATTTGACGAAGTATAATGCATACGCTTTCAAAATATCCTTTTCCCAGCGCAATGTGCCGTAATTGTAAGCCTTGGGCGATTTCATCCATGTCGGCGGGCTCCAGGGTGAAGCGAACAGCTTCAAGTCCGGGTTAAGTTGTAACGCTTCCCGAATGAAAGGAATGAGATACTGCTGATCACGCTCGATGGAAAAATGCTTCATCTCCACGTCGCCATCCATTTCATTATGACTGTACCATTCCAGCGCGTAGTCACTGGCTCCAATAGGGAGTCGGCAAATCGCGAATTTGTGCTCGCCCTCCGGGTGGAAGAGAGAATGAAGCACCTGCTCCCGTTCGTCGCTCTCCAAATGGTTCAAGGCTACATAGCCCAGTTCATTAAAACAGCCGCCAAAGCCTTCGACAAGCTGATACGTTTCCCCCGTAATGGTCAGGTTGGCAGGCTCTTGGGTTTTGCTAGGATGATGAGATCGGGATTGCCAAGCTTTAGCTTTGGAAGTGGAAAACCACTGAATGGTCTGATTGCTCATATATTACCCTCCTGTTAACGCTTTTTGTATCTCTTCTTATTATAGGGTAGGATCATAGGAGATGAGATGGTCTGAGCCAAGACAAATTTGCCCTAATCCAAGGTAGATTCTGCTGATAAGAGGTGCCAAGAACACATAAAGAACACATGTCTTTGGTATGCTGTTGTCCTAGAATGACCGAAAGAGGGAAGTCGATTGAATAAAAGGGTTCTTCTTGTGGAGGATGAAATACGTATCCGTGAAGTCATTGCGGATTATTTTAAGCAGAATAATTGGGAAGTCTATGAAGCGGGCAATGGAAAAGATGCGCTAATCTGGTTTGATTCGGTGCAGCCCGACCTGATCATACTCGATATTATGATGCCGGAGCTGGATGGTTGGGAGGTATGCCGTCAGGTTCGCAGCCGTTCCGGGGTGCCGATCATTTTGCTGACCGCCAAATCCGGTGAAGATGATAAAATATTGGGCTTTGAGCTGGGAGCAGATGACTACGTTACCAAGCCTTTTAGCCCCAAGGTGCTGATCGCCCGCGCGAACGCGCTGATGAAACGGGTTGAGGGCCATGTGTTGCCTGAGTCGCATGTCCTGCGGTTCGGCACGGCCATTCTCAATACGATGGCTCATCGGCTTGAGGTGGATCAGGCGGAAGTCGAGCTGACGCCCAAGGAGTATGAGCTGCTACGGCTGCTTATACATAACAAAGGTATGGTCATTTCACGGGATGCGATACTTAGCCGGGTGTGGGGGATCGACTTTGAAGGAGACACGCGGGTCGTGGATACGCATATCAAAAAGCTGAGAAGCAAGCTGGGCCGTGAATCACGCCATATCCGGACCGTTTTTGGTACAGGCTACAGGTTTGAGGAGGAAGAATGAACAAACGGGGAGTTACCTTTAAGTTGTTCATTATGACCGTTGTATTTTTTCTTTGTTTTTACGGCATGGTGATTTTAAGTCAATTTCTGTTTTTTGAAAATTTTTATCAGCAACAGAAGATTGGTCGTGTAGAAAGCCGTTTGCAAAGCTTCGGTCAAAGTTATGTCAATGAGGCTTGGGGATCGGGCAGGGTTTCGCGAGAGGCAGCTCGCTTTATGCTTCAGAATAAGAACCAGCTGGCGATTGTAACGCCGGACGGCAAAGTCAAGCTGGATGACCCGTTCCATATCAATCTCAGAAAAGCAGACGGACAGATCCTTAAAATATCGTTGTCTCTGTTTATGAACCAGTTCGGAGATGAGCTGAGGGCGGCCCGGATTCAGCCGGGTGACACGTTAACCGTTGAAGGTGAAGTGTTGGAATCCGATGGCATCTCTTCCGCCAATTTCATTTATCCGTCGGGCATTCAAAAGCCTGGCTCCAAACATATAGGAACGACATCGGAAGAGACGAGCAAAGAGGGCAGTGTAAGGTTGTCCGGTACGGTGACAGAAATTGTGCTGCCGGATCTGAAAACCTGGAGCCAGCGGCAAGGACTGCTGTTTAGTGCGCTGGAGGAATGGTTTCCTTTGTCGCAGACCCATTTGGAGAAGCTCAAGAATTTTGAAGTGCTGGAGGAAGAATGGACGGAGCCTTGGACGGGCGTGCGTAATGCGGTCATTGTCCATCCTGTACGACAAAACTCCGGAGAGATCGACCTGCTGTTCACAGTGACATCGTTGCAGGAAATCAGCGAGACGAATGAAGCTCTGCGCTGGTTCTATCTGTACCTGGGCATCGGGGGTTTTGCCCTGATTCTTATTTTGTCCTTGTTCTATTCCCGAATGGTGACCCGTCCGCTCATTGCCTTGAACAATACTGCCAAACGGATGGCTAAGCTCGATTTTACAGCCCATACACCGATTCGGCAAAATGATGAGCTGGGCAGCCTGTCCTACAGCATGTATACCCTGTCCCAGAACCTGGACACCGCTTTGCGCGAGCTTCAGGAGGCTAACCAGCAACTGGTTGAGGACATGGAGCAGAAACAGAGGATGGAGGCTGTGCAGCAGGACTTTTTTGCCAACGCCTCTCATGAGCTGAAGACCCCGCTTAGTATTGTTAAAGGCTTCGCAGAAGGGCTACAGGATGGCGTTAGTGCCGGGAAGCAGGACCACTATATCAAGGTGATTGTGGAGGAAGCGGACAAAATGGAGCGACTGGTCAAGGATATGCTGGACCTCGCCAAGCTGGAATCCGGTACCCTCAAGCTTCGCAAAACGACCTTTATACTGAGCGAGCTGGTGGAGGAAGTCGTGGACAAGCTGTTCCATCTGTTAAAGGAAAAGCATCTGGAAGTGGTCATTATCCCTGCTAATGAGCTGCCGATTCACGCCGATGTCGGATGGCTGGAGCAAGTGATTTTCAACTTCGTCATGAATGCCATCCGGCATGCCGAGGAAGGAAGTTCGATTACGATCCGTATCGAAGGCTCCGGGGAAATCAATACCTTTTCCATTGAAAATAAAGGGGAAACGATTCCCGACGATCAGCTGGAGCAAATTTGGGAACGCTTTTACCGGGCCGAGCTTTCACGCAGCCGTCAGACAGGGGGAACCGGACTGGGACTGTCGATCGTCAAACGGATTTTAGATTTGCACGATTTCCGCTATATGGCGGAGAATACCAAGGATGGCGTTCGTTTTGTCGTCATATTCGGAGGTTAAGCTATGGCAAAGGAGGCAAGCAGTATGAAATGGAATTGGTTGCCCTCACTATGCACGATTGCAAATCTGGGGGCAGGGGTACTATCCCTGTTTTACACGATTCATGAACAATATGCGACCGCTTTTATTCTGATTATGGTGGCTGCCTTGTGGGATGTGCTGGACGGTTTGCTGGCAAGGCTGCTGCATTGCTCCAGTGAATTTGGCAAGCAGCTCGATTCGCTGGCGGATGTAGTCTCATTTGGCGTTGCCCCTGCTTTCTTGACCTTGTTCTACCAACTGGGAGGTACACATTGGATGGGGCCGCTTGTGGCTGTTTTGTTTGTGATATGCGGTGCGGTAA
The DNA here is from genome assembly GCF_056316205.1 of Paenibacillus sp. 1-8. Taxonomy (NCBI): domain Bacteria; kingdom Bacillati; phylum Bacillota; class Bacilli; order Caryophanales; family Paenibacillaceae; genus Paenibacillus; species Paenibacillus sp. 1-8. The sequence goes on from NZ_CM149995.1 coordinate 796,561, forward strand.
GGCTGGCAAGATTCAATCTGTTGGCTTTTAGTAAAGGCTTCGTAGGCATGCCCATTACGGCTGCGGGTGTGATTTTGTCCTTTATGTTTTTATGGAGTGAGCATTTGCGACCCGAATTATTGCTTGGGCTCATGGTAGTGCTGTCTTTCCTGATGGTTAGCCGTATCCCGTTCCCGTCTTTCAAAAAATAACCGATCAGGAGGTGGCACCCTATGGAATGGGCCATGAGCATGATTCCGGGAGTCAGGCATGCGACAAGCTATTTGTCCGGGATTAGCGCAATGCCTGTTCGAAAATATATGCTGGTGGCAAGCGCAGGCTCTCTCGTATGGACCCTTATTTTTACTTCGATTGGTTATGTTACCGGAGCAAATATACACTTTCAATAAGGTTACACCAAAAGTAATGTAGCATTTTTCATGAATTCCGCCGATAATATAATAAAGAAACTGTACAACCAGTGAGGGGATCTGTAGTGAACGCTTTTATGAAGCATATTGAAAAATTACCTGGTTTTCTGCAAATGATCTTAAATGTTTCGCTGTTTCTGGTCGGGCTGATTTTAAGCTTCTTGCTGCTGAAAGAAACATGGTCCATCTTTTCCTATGTTTTTTTGTATACAGAGGCCGACAAAAATTACTATGAATTCACGGAAGAGTTGCTTGTGTTCTTCTTGTATTTTGAATTCATTGCATTAATAGTTAAGTACTTTAAAACCAATTTTCATTTTCCATTACGTTATTTCATCTATATTGGGATCACGGCCGTCATCAGGCTCATTATTGTAGATCATGATGATGCTAAAAATACATTCTGGTGGTCTATTGCTATCCTAGTCATGGTAGGTTCTCTATTGATCGCTAACAGTAAATTGTTAAAAAGAGAAAGTTGATGCTGGGGAAGATTGCAAGGTTGACAGACAAGTGGGAGAGAGGGAATAAAGACGAATGGTAAGAAACTGGATGAATCATGCGGGCGTCAGGCGGGTAGCCGTCCTTGCGATAATTATTTTGGTGTTGTTTTTGTTAAGAAGCATGATGAATATTATGTTGCTAACACTGCTGCTTACGATCCTGATCGGCAGTATATATAACGGAGTGAATAAGCTGGTCAAGCGGTTCGTCAATGTGCCGTCAATGATCGTGCTGCTACTGGTGTATGGGCTGCTAATTCTGATTATGGTGTGGGGCGTTTACCGAATGGTGCCGCTCATCAGCGTACAGGTCAAGCAGGTGTATCTCATGATTCAGCAAGCGTATATGTACCCTGATCTGAATCAATGGAACGAAACGATCATCGAATTTATGGATACGCTGAATGTCCAGCGGCTGTTTGAGCCGGGCTTGAATGCAGTAATGAAGGTCAGCCAATTGGGAACACAACTGCTGGTTTCGATTATTTTGAGCTTATTCTTCCTGATGGAAAAATCCTATATTACACGCTTTACAGCAACGTTTGTAGATAGCAAGCTGGGCTGGTTTTTCAAGGAAGTGGGCCATTTTGGTCGTATGTTCCTGGACACGTTCGGGAAGGTGCTGGAGGCTCAACTGCTGATTTCACTGATTAACTGTATATTGACTACGATTGCGCTCTGGATTATGGGCTTTCCTAATCTGCTGGGTCTTGCGCTCATCATATTCGTGTTGGGATTGGTCCCGGTAGCAGGTGTGTTTATCTCGCTGGCGCCGCTCGGTCTGATTGCTTTCAGTGTCGGCGGCATTCAATATGTCATTTACCTGGTTATTCTGATTGTAGTTATACATGCGATTGAAGCCTATTTCCTAAATCCGAAGCTGATGTCTTCCAAAACCAATTTACCGATATTCTTTACCTTTGTCGTATTGATTTTCTCTGAACATCTGATTGGAATTTGGGGCTTGATTGTAGGTATTCCGCTGTTTGTTTTCTTCCTCGATCTGATTGGGGTAAAACGCAAGGCAGAGAAGGATACCTAACTCAGCGCCACAGATTCTAACCTTGTATAGTTACGATCCATAAATAACGAATGCCTGCGAAGCCGCAGGCATTTTTTTATGGTCCCTTTATTTACAGGAAGGGTTGCGCTCATCATCAATCAGGAGATGTCCAACGGGACGCTTTGCTATCCTGCGGATAGCGAATACCGTCAGGGTAGCTAATCAGCTCGATGATGGTTCCCCAGGGCGATCTTCCGTACACAAATTGGTTACGTGCCCCTGCCTCAGTGCTGGCCCTCACACATTTTTTAATTTCTTGGTTATCTGTAGTACACTGAGTATAAAAGATATGATCAAGTTGAAAAGAAATGGGATGATATTGGTGGATCAGAAAATCAAGGTATTGGCTATATCGGGGAGCCTTCGTCAAAAGTCCTCCAATACAGCATTATTGAAGGCTACCATCGGGTTAGCGCCGGAGAATATGATGTTCACGATCTATAACGGATTGGGTGAGCTTCCTCATTTTAATTCTGACCTGGATGTAGATGACGGGCCAGCTTCCGTAAAGGAGCTACGGGAACAACTGAAAGAAGCGGATGGGGTATTGATCTGTACGCCGGAATATGGGAATGGTGTTCCAGGTACTTTGAAAAATGCATTGGATTGGATCGTTTCTTCGGGCGAATTTGTAAATAAACCTACAGCAGTTATTAGCGCGTCGCCCTCTCCTATGGGTGGGAATCTGGCACATGCCTCTTTGTTGCTCACATTGCAAATGATCAATGCAGAGATTGTGGAAAAAGGAAAGGTCATTATTCCGCATATCACATTGAAGTTAAATCAGGAAGGTGAAATTACAAACCTTGAAACGAGGCAGGAACTGTTAGCATCGCTTCAGGGGCTTGAGCAAGCCTGTTCGAGACAGGTGTAAAAGCTGTTAAAAGAAAAGCAGCGGCAGTCCGAGATTTTATTTCATCTCCGAAGCTGCTGCTGCCCTTTTAACTGATTTTAAAGTTTGAATTTTAGAAGGTGTCCAATAAGCTCTCATATACCTTTAATCGGGCATATACCGTTTCAAGTACGGGATAGACGGCATTACTGGCAGAAGCCAATGCAAGAAGTGAACCATGCAGGTGACTGGCTTCAATCGGAAGCTTTTTATACATATCACGTTGCATGGATGACATCATCTCTGGTTGTAAGGACTCCATCGTTTTCAGTGTATGAGCTTCCATCTCTGAATCAATCGGCATCCCTGCGTTGCGAGCAAGTGTGACAATCTCATGCAGCAACTTTTCGTATATAGCACGTGACTCTGCCGTGGCAAGTATAGTCCCAACCGGGGCATCCATCAGTGTTGTAATTCCACTCAAGCTGGCAATAAATATATATTTCTGCCAAACTTCACGCTGGATATCCTGACTTCGTGTCACTGTAAAGCCTGCATGATCGAGATGATTAAGCAGTATTTGTGTACGCTCTGATTGCACTCCGTTCCATTCACCGAAGACGATACGGTGGAATGGACTTGTCTGAACGACAGAACCATCATGACCTAGCGTAGTTTCGATATAACAAAATCCGCCCAGCACTTTTTCCGGACCGAATTGCTTGCGTAAAGAGTCAAAATGTTCGTAACCGTTAAGTAACGGAAGAATCATGGTATGATCACCGATATAGGGCTCAAGATCGAATTGCAATTGGGGCAGATGATACGCTTTGACCGAAATGATAATACAGTCGAACGGACCGGCAGCTTCGCCATATGTAATAGCGTGGATTGGCGTCTGGAAATCCCCATGAACACTTTTAACAATCAGACCGTTCTCTTTCAACTGAGATTTTTTGGAAGGACGTACGAAGAAGGTCACGTCTTCTCCTTTTTGAACAAGACGTCCCCCGAAGTAGCCTCCAATGGCCCCTGCACCTACAATCAAAAATCGCATCATATGGTCCCTGCCTTTACCTTTGTATTCCCGTACAACTGCTCTACGACGTTCTCATCTGCCTTGAAAACATGCTCTTCGCCCGGAAAAGAACGATCCTTCACTTCTTCGACATATTGCCCGATGCTGTTGCGGATCAGAGTACCTATATCCGAATACGTTTTTACGAACTTTTTCTCACGATAAGGAGAGGAGTATTGCAGCATGTCATGGTAGACTAAAACCTGGCCATCACAGTATCTCCCGGCACCGATACCAATAACCGGAATAGATATCTCCTTGGTAATGGTCTCCGCTACTTCCTCTGTCACTAGTTCCAGCACGATGGCAAAAGCCCCCGCTTGCTCCAGTGCCCGGGCATCATTTAGAAGGCGCTCAGCGCCATGTGAGTTTTTACCTTGAATGAAGTAGCCGCCGATTTGATGCACAGACTGTGGTGTAAGTCCAATATGCCCCAGGAGCGGAACGCCGGATTGAACAATTCGCTTCACGGTGTCGCAAATCTCCATTCCCCCTTCTAGTTTCACGGCATGGGCATGTCCCTCTTGCATGAGCCTGCGTACATTAGTAAGGGCTTCCTCACTACTCCCGTGGTACGTCATAAATGGCATATCCGCGACAATAAAGGTATGTTCTGCTCCGCGCACGACCGACCGTGTATGATAGACCATATCGTCCATAGTGACGGGCAGTGTCGAATTATAATTAGATAGCACATTACCTACGGAATCACCAACAAGGATGATATCGATCCCGGCTTCCTCAGCCAAACGAGCAGATGGATAGTCATACGCCGTGATCATACTTATAGGTAAACCTGCTTGTTTCATTTTCTTCAATTGCAAAATATTAAGTGCTTTCGAGGTTGCCATGGTTACATTCAAATCCTTTCCTGCCTTGTATTTTAGATCACAAAAAAAACCTTTCAGCACATCGCTGAAAAGGTCCGAAAGGCAAAAAAAGAGTCAATTTGCGACCGTTCTTTTGTCTCGGTCCTTGCGGGTCAGAGCAAAATCCAACGAGTTCACCTCCATAGGCTCACACATCTACATATTGAATTACACTAAACCAGAGTACCGTTCGATTTTTTCGATACAGCCTCTCACGGAAGTATACCAAAATATAGGGTTCTTGCATAACATTAAATCTTTAGGAACCGCACGAGCTCACGGACCTGTCCACAGGGAGCCTTTGCTCAAGGTGACTACAGAGTCCTTTTGGCACAGATACCTTAATGTAGCATGGACGTGATGTATTTGAAGAGCATGAAGGTGATATAATAGGGCACAAATAGATTCATAGGGCGATGACTAGAGTAGAGGAGAGAAGGCTAATGTACGAGCAAATTGTAACGTATGGTCTGAGCAAAAAAGAGGCTGCTAAGGATTATCCATTTGGTGCCGATCCGCTGGTACTGAAAGTAGGGGGCAAGATGTTTGCTCTCCTGACCGAAAAGGACGGCGTTAGCCACGTATCTCTGAAATGTGATCCGGTCATTGCGGAAAACCTGCGTGAGCAAAACAAGGCGATTAAGCCGGGATATCATTTAAGTAAAAAGCATTGGAACACGGTAACGGTCGATTCTACCTTCCCATTAGAGGATTTGTATAGCATGATCGACCATTCGTATGAGCTGGTCTTCAAGAGCTTAACCAAAGCGCAACGTGAAGCGATTACGATGAGAATACGGGCAGCTGATCTGTGAAAGGTGTGTTTGACGATGATTCCATTAGAATTTGTATGATGCTAATGGTACTAGAACATTGTTAAAACCCTTCTCATACGCAATACAAAGTTAAGGACATACTTACTTAACATATTTATAGTTTTACTTGACAGAAACCACAAATTGATATATTCTTAATTTAAAGATAGTTAATTTGAAAATAATATCAAGGAGTGGAACTGAACATGAGCGAACTTGTGAATATTATTCAAGAGAGAAGATCAGCTTCTAAATTTATTCCTGATGTTACAATAGATGCAAAAGAACTGGAAGAGATATTCCAGATAGTGAAGTTTGCTCCATCGGCTTTTAATTTACAGCATGCGCATTATATCGTGGTACAGGATACAGATATGAAACAAAGACTGCATGACGAGGCAAGTAAGCAGTATAAAATATTAACGTCTTCGGCCGCAATTGTGGTGCTCGGGGATACAGAGGCTTATACAAAAGTAGCTGAATATAATGAAGGCTTTCTGAATCTGGGCATCCTGAGCAAACAGGAATATGACAGTACGGTGGAATCGGTAACCCAGTTCTATCGCGAGCGTGGACCTGTCTTCCAAAGAGAAGAAGCGATCCGCAATGCCAGCCTGTCTGCCATGCAGTTCATGTTGATTGCCAAGGACAAAGGCTGGGACACTTGCCCGATGATCGGTTTTGACCCGGAGAAGGTACAGGAAGTATTGAATATTCCGGAAAATTTCGTGCCTGTGATGCTGATTACCTTGGGTAAAGAAGATGTATCAGGTCAGCGTGGGCGTGGATACCGCAAGCCGGTGGGCCAATTTGTCAGCTACAACGCATTTTGAATTTTATAATATATGAGACTATCCAAAGGAGTGATTGAACATGTCATTGAAAACCGCAGGGATTCACCATATTACGTCCTTTGCAGCAGACCCGCAGGGCAATGTTGATTTTTACGCAGGCGTGCTTGGGTTGAGATTGATTAAAAAGACGATTAATTTTGATGCTCCTGAAGTATATCATTTGTATTTTGGCAATGAAGGAGGCAGCCCGGGAACGATCATTACCTTTTTTCCGGCTCCGGGTACACGCAAGGGCAAGCTCGGAGGCGGGCAGGTAGGAATTACAACGTATGTAGTGCCGCCGGGTACCCTGGATTATTGGGAAAATCGCCTGCACAGCTTGAAGGTATCCTTCACAAAATCAGCTCGTTTCGGCGAATCATTTATTCAGTTTCAGGATAATGAAGGCTTGCGTCTGGAGCTGGTGGAGCGGGAAGAAGGCCCGACCAACACGTGGACGGCAGGCGGCGTACCAGCGGATAAAGCGATCAAGGGCTTTGGCGGCGCAGTGCTGTTCAGTGCTAATTCCAAGCATACGCAAGGTGTGCTGGAGAACGTTCTGGGTATGACTCCCATTGGTGAAGATGTGGGTTACATCCGTTATCAGGCGACTGGAGATTTGGGCAACCTGATCGACATTCCAGTAAAAGATGTGCCGTGGGGTAACGGCGGCGCGGGTACAGTTCACCATATCGCCTGGCGTGCGCAGGATGATGCAGAACATCAGGTGTGGGACGAAACGGTTCGCCAGCATGGCTTTGGGACAAGCGGCATTGTGGATCGGCAATACTTCAATGCTGTATACTTCCGGGAGCAAGGTGGTATTTTGTTCGAGATTGCGACCGATCCACCCGGCTTTACCGTGGATGAGGAGCTGAACGAATTGGGGCACAAGCTGATGCTGCCAGAGTGGTTTGAGCCTCAGCGTTCCGTGATTGAGTCTAATCTGGTTCCCATTGAAGTTAGAGTATTGAAGCAGGATTAACAAAAGGTCCAATTGCGGGGTGCTTCTACCGCAATTGGACCTTTTGTTTTGGACTTTTTTCAGTGACATCTTGCTTTATGACATCTGTATGGGGTTATCCCTCAATGTAGGTTTTGTTCAGCCGTACTAACAGCTCCCCGAATTTTTCCTGCTCCTCATATGTCCAGCTCTCCAGCATTTCGCAATACCGGGCTACTCTCATTTTCTTGTCTTTCAGCAACAGTTTCTTACCCAGCTCCGAGATTTCAAATAGGCTGACGCGCCCGTCCGAAGGGTCGGATAGACGGCGAATCAGTCCCTTGGTTTCCAATGCGGCCGTTTGTCTGCTGACGGTAGAAATATCGAGCAGAAACATATCTGCGAGCGTTTTTACACGAGTGGGGCCATACTCCATGAGCTGCCTCAATAGCAGATACGTGGCGCGCTCCAAAGTGCCGATTTTGTGCTCAGACTGATCAATGTATACTGCGCGGCGTATAAATGTTGTTAACTCATACTCAATAAGCTCCACTGCTTTATTCCTGTGAGAATCATGAAGAGGATGGTTCATTATAAGTTCCTCCTTAATGTGGTGGTTCATCAGAATGTTGGAATAGTTATAATTTTAAATAAATGATTGATATGAAATTTTATAGTTGTACAATACAAATAAATATGGTTGCATCGAACAAGTAATTATGGATTATCTAAATTCTTATATAAATAAGGTTTTTTGGGGAGCTTCAACAACAAGAACATTTACGAACCCACGTTGTTAATGTACAGCATCATTCAAATTAATCCACTATACTCAACTATGCAAGGTCCGTGGAATGTACCATTTCACGGACTCTGGTTATGGTTTGAATATTGAAAAATATCCCCAGTCATTTCAGGTTGGAGGGATTGTGAAGAAAGAGGGACGGTCATTACTGGCCGGGTGGTTTGTCTGATCACAAAAAATAACCTGCACGACCGTATGAACCACATGGCGATGTGCAGGTTTATTTTTGATCTTGAAAGAAACATGAGAACATAGAATCCTTTCAGCGCCAGGCCGTATGATCCAGAAGTCTCTTCTATGAAAAATAACGCTGCCTAGATCATTAACAGCTCACGAATCTCCAGCTCAGTCAGTGCCGAAAGGGTTTCTTGTCCAGGCTGGATGACCTGGTCGATGAGATTTTTCTTTTTTTGCTGTAATTCATACATCTTGTCCTCTACCGTACCTTGCGCGACGAGACGAATCACCTGCACGACTTTTTTCTGGCCCATCCGGTGGGCGCGATTGGCAGCCTGCTCCTCTACAGCGGGATTCCACCACAGATCATACAAAATGACGGTATCTGCTCCGGTGAGATTCAGGCCGGTTCCTCCTGCTTTCAGAGAAATCAGGAACAGATCGCGTTCTCCTTCATTAAAACGGCTGCACAGCTCTACACGTTCCAAAGCAGGAGTCTGCCCGTCCAGATAAAAGTAGGGCACTCCTTCCTGAGCAAGCTCACGTCCGATCAATTGAAGCATCGTCGTGAATTGTGAAAAGATGAGCATCCGCTTGCCTGAACTAAGGCATTCCGTAACGATCTCAAGCAACTGCTCAAACTTGGCTGAGCTTCCGGTGTAGCCCTCGATGAACAAGCCCGGATGACAGCAGAGCTGGCGAAGCCGGGTCAGACCCGCAAGGATCTTGATCCTGTTTTTCTGGAAGCCTTCCTCATTCAGATGCTTTAATGTCTCATGCTGGAGCTTGGCCAGATAGGCCGTATACAGCTTCTTCTGATCCGGCAGGAGCCGCGACACCTGAACGGATTCGATTTTTTCCGGCAGCTCCTTCAGAACGTCGCTCTTGAGGCGGCGCAGCAGAAATGGACGTACCCGCTTGGCGATCACATCCCGGGTGAGATTGTGAAATGCTCTTTTTCCACCGGGAAATAGCTCGGGAAATACAACATCGAAGATGGACCATAGCTCTTCCAGTGTATTTTCCACCGGCGTTCCAGTAAGGGCAAAACGATAACGGGCTTTTACATCCTTCACACTCTGTGCCGTTTGGGTGGCATGGTTCTTGAATGCCTGCGCCTCGTCCAGAATCAGCGTGTGGAACGATAGCTTGCCGTACAAGTCCGTATCCCGACGCAGCAGAGGATAGGAGGTGATGATGACATCATACTGGGCAGCATCCCTGATGATTCGACTGCGCTCATCCGCGTTACCGTCTGCAATAGCGACGCGGATATGCGGTGCAAATTTCTCCAGCTCATTTCGCCAGTTGTACACCAGTGACGCAGGGGACACGATCATGGCTGGAAGCTGCTGATTGCGGACTTCCGGCAACACAGAGACGAGGAAGGCGATACTTTGCAGCGTTTTGCCCAGTCCCATATCATCAGCCAAAATGCCCCCGAAACGGTAATGCGCCAACGTCTTGAGCCATTGAAAGCCATAGACCTGATAATCCCTCAGGATCGGAGTGAGTGTATCGGGTACTGGAAAGTCGAGATGATCGGGATTGCGTATATTCTCCAGCAGTTGGCGAAACGTTTTGCCCAGCGTCAGGTTCTTCCCTTGATCGTGGGGATCTATTAAATACAGTCCTTGCGTAACGGGTATGCGAATTTGTGCGGCATCCAGGTCGCTTTTGCGAATTCCCGTTTCGTTCATGAACCGGATCAGTTCCTTGTATTCCTCTGTTTCCAGCGGTAGCAAAGCGCCATTCGGCAAGCGGTGATATCTTTGCTTTTCCTCCAGTGATTTCAGCAGCTTGCGGATTTCCAACTCCGGAATGCCCTCGATATCAAATGTAAACTCAAGCCAATCGGTACGTTCGTCTAGCTCTACTCGTACCTTCGGGGTGGGCAGGGTGTTGTTTATTTTCGATTTAACGGCACCTGTCGCATACACCTGTACCAGCTTTTCCAGCTGTGGCAGGGTATGATACAGAAAATCATATTCCGCATCCTCATCTTCCATAACATATCCACTGTCTGTCTTGGCGAAGGAGCTATGCTCCATCAGATCCAAAATCTGTTGTTCCTGCTCCCCGTCCCGTATCAGAATACGCTCGTTGTCAGGCTTCCGCTCGTCGGTTTCCAGCGGGTTCACGATGATCTCCCCGTATTGGAACTCAAGTCCTGCCAGCAGCTTGTCTCTTACCCGATCCAGATATAGCTTCGCCTTCAATGGTTGCTGTGTCACCCGCTCAGAGACAGATCGTGTCATATGGACACGTCCGAGCTTCGTCAACCCGGGGACGACCTTGTCCATAAAAGACTCCATCTGTTCCGGTGCAATCTGAATTTTTCGCTTGTGGTGGACCTCCACCATCCGTTTTAGCTCGGACAGACGTCGCAGCGGATCGTCCTTCTGCTTTACGAGCTTGCCATCGGCAATGACGATGCCGTAGTCCTCCATAATGGTGAGATCAGTCAGTCCCTGAATGCTTAGCTGGTAGCCTTCGGTTTCAGTCTCGGCCTTATCGAAATCAAATTGCAGCGGCAGCATGTTGTCCGACTGAGGAATACCCTCGGTTGTGTTTCCGTGAATCTCAAACTGGACGCCCTGTGCTGCTGCCAGCAAGGGGAGCAGCTTTTCCCAGGCCGCAGGTGGAATGAGCAGCATCCGTTCTCCACTCATATGGCTGCCAGAGGACGAATACGTACCCGAGGTTTCCCGGATCATCCGCTCATTGCGGCGAACCTGAACCAACTGCTGGAGAATGGCATCATGTTCAAGCCGAAATCGGTATAACTGAGGCTCGTATGAAAAGTTTCTCGTAAACATGTAGCTGTCGCCATGATCAATGCTGTCGAGAAACGGACGGATTTTCTGGACGATATACAATCGTTTGGGTCCGGCTTTCATCTCTATGCCAAACATGTACTTCTGATAACCGTAGGCAAAGGGCCGAATCACAAACTGAAAATCCAGAACAGCGCGGGTATCCAGCAGGGTAGGGGTGCTGCGTAGCGGCTTCTTGCTGCTGAATAGCTTTAGCATACTGTCGGTCAGTTGGAGGTCACTTTGCGTGATGCCAGAGAATCGTGTGGTCTGGGCGTAATCATACTGAGCATCGGTAGTGGTATAGATTCCGTCTGCTTCAGTTCCTTCTACTGAATCCGGGGTCATGCCGGAATGGAGTCTGGAAGCATAAGAACGCACAGACAGGCTTTTTCCGTGCAGCATTTCATGGGCGTTAATGAGAACAGCGGCAATATGCTTACAATACTGTCCGGTGGTCTGAAATGTGTTACAGGTGCATTCCGCGCGGATACGGCCGTTGGGGCGGATCATAGCGGCAACGGCATAAAAGCGACTGCCTTTGACCGTAGCCTCATACACACCATCATCATGATCTATTTGCGTAAAGGCCACTCTTTTGGCCCGATAATAGGCGTCCCCGTCGTCATAAGCGGCTTGACTGCATAGCTGTCTAATGACCCGTCGGGTAAGTTCAAAGCTCATGGTTCGCAATCCTTTCCTGAGTCATTCCGTTTTCTTTTATGATAACAGAACAGGCGTGATCGTGGACACATGCGGATGGTTATTGAAATATATGGATAATATTATGCGAGAAATGAAACTAATCAACTATACGGGTGGAAATACTTTTCCATTTTATTGCTATAGGATGAAATGAGTTCTATGTCTAAAAGCTTATTGAATGAACAGGGGAACTAACGATACAATTTATGGGAAGAGAAAGAGTTTGGTGGATATAGATCAAGATGACTTCGTTGTGGAAAAGGTGATTAAAATTAGCTGTGGCAGATTTGTAAAGGGAATAATGTTGGGTGTAGTCCTCATTTTTATACTGGCAGGATGCCAAAAGGTAAATAAAGATGAAGATGCTGAATTGATCAGTAAAGTGAAAGCTACGGCTGTTCAATATTTAAAGGAGAAATACAAACTTGACGTTGAAGTTACGTATGCGAAAAAAATGCCAACCTATGTAAACAGTGAAATTAGCCTAAGGGGTCATGTTATTGACCATGAAAAACAAGAGTTTTCTATTTCTGTAGATTATACTAATCAAAAAGTCTCTGGTCTTGGTATAAATTCTGAATTAGAAAAAGTCCTTATCGAAAATGGAACCTATACGAATATAAATTTATGAGACAAGTAATTTTACCTTAGCTTCAAGTTACGAGCAAATATAATGGGACACATCGGGAATTATTATTGAAAAATATGGATGATTTTATTGACGAGCTAAAACTATTCAGCTAAGAACGTGGATTTTCTACATCCTTTTGATGCTGTGGACTTAATCATGTCTTAAGCCTAAAGGCGTATTGTTTGTTTCCGTAGAGAAAAGGTACAATTCACAAAAGGGATTTTATGGATATAAGATGAGACGTTGTGCATATGAAAGGGATGATTAGAATCGGCTACCGATATCTAAAAGGGATGATGGTGTTGATAGCTCTAATTTTAATACTCGGAGGATGTCAAAAGGTGAATACAGATGAAGATGCTGAACTGATCAGTAAAGCCAAGGCTACGGCAATTAAGCATATGAAAGATAAATATGGTCTTGATGTAGAAATTACCTATGAACATAAGTTACCAACATATGTAGCTTATTCAATAAACTTTAAAGGAAATGTAAAGGGACAGAAAGGACAGACTTTTGATATTTCTGTTGATTATAAAACTCAGAAAACTTCGGATTTCATAATTAGTTCTGAACTAGAGAAGGTTCTATACAAAGAAGGGATACGACATGAGCTAAAGGAGATCAACGTTGTAACGATGGACAAAAGTGAATTATTATTGAAGAATATGGATAATTTTATTGATGAACTGGAACTATTCAGCTAAGTACGTAGATTTTATAAATTACTTTGATGCTGTGGGCTTAATCATGTCTTAAGCCTAAAGGCGTATTGTTTGTTTCCATAGAGAAAAGGTACAATTCATAAAAGGGATTTTGTGGATATAAGATAGGACGTTGTGCATATGAAAGGGATGATTAGAATCGGCCACCGATATCTAAAAGGAATGATGGTGTTGATAGCTCTAATTTTAATATTGGGAGGATGCCAAAAGGTGAATAAAGATGAAGATGCTGAACTCATTAGTAAAGCGAAGGCTACGGCAATTGAACATATGAAAGACAAATATGGTCTCGATGTAGAAATCACTTATGCGAAAAAAATGCCGGCTTATGTAGTATTTAAAGTGAATTTTAAGGGCAATGTTGTGGGCCATGAGGAACAGACCTTTGGAATTTCCGTAGATTATAAAACACAGGAAACTTCCAATTTTATGATAAGTCCTGAACTAAAGAAGGTCTTATCAGGAAAAAGTGAAGGAAATAAATAGCTGTATTCTTTAATACGAGAAAGGGGACTACTTTCAATGGCTGTTACACCTCTTGTTGATGACGAGACCTATAGAATAATGTCCGAATTGTCTTATGATGAATGGGAATCAGATACAGACGTAGATGAACTCCCTGGCTGGAGGGTACTGGATTCTGTTAATCGTGAAGACTCAGGATTAGCGGCCACTACATTCTATAACGAAGAAACGAAACAGGCTGTCATTGCCTATCGTGGGACGGAAACGGATGATCCACAGGATTTGTATAACGATGCGACCCTCGCACTTCCTGAAATTAACCGAAAAGTTCATGGTAGTTTAAATATTCATTCGGATGCTTACAACGAGAATATGAAGAAAATGGACGACGAGTTAGGGTTCACGGCGTTCAACAACTGGATGGGGGAAAAAGAAAAGAGTGTAGATAAGGCTTTGTTCGGTAGCTCAAACCAGTTCTATCAGGCAGAGGACTATGCGAAGGATTTACAAAGCAAATACAAGAACTATAACTTCTCGCTAACTGGACATTCGCTGGGAGGAGGAAATGCACAATATGCAGCAGCTTACACGGGGTTGAGTGCTGTTACATTCAGTGCGCCTTCGGTTATTTCCAGCTTGACGCCAGAATACAGGGATAAAGCAGAAAAAGGCGAATTTGACCATCAAATTACGAATTTCCTTCATCCAGGTGATATGATAGCCAGCTTTATTGGGGGAGGATACGATCTTCACGTAGGATCTTCTTACCATATCAACAGTAATTATCAAACGGCTAATGACGGCATAGGGTTAAAAGAGCAAATTGACAACACGTTGGGCGGACCTTACTATCACTCCCTTGAGTATTATAAGTTTGATGAGAATGGTTATGTATCTAATCCGCTGTACGATCCCGTAACAGGCGAACGTATCACGGAATCTCCGCGCATTCCATCTGACTTCAACCTGATGGATACGGTGGACGGCTGGATACATCAATTAGGACAGACCTTAACTCAATTTCAAAAGGCAGCGCTGGTAACGGCAGCTACATCTGCTTCTGCGGGTACGATTCAGGTCATGCCGGAGCATTTACTCGCTGTAGCCGAAAAATGGAAGGCGAACGCGCAACAATGCGATGCAGATTTTCAGCGTGTCAGTGTAAGACTTTCCCGCTACATGCATACAAGTCAAAGCCGCCGATTACAGCCGATTGTAACGCAGCTTGATTCCTCAATGACAGAATTTAGCCAATGGTATTTGCAACATACGAATGAATTTCTGTATTACCTTCAGCACAAGATAGAGCAATTTATTCAAGCTGACAGCGGCTCGTAACAAGGTACTGATAATGTTTATATATTTTATGGTCAGTAGGATACATAGGAGGCGGACAGTGATTTGAACGGACAAATACGGGTCGAACTGGAAGAGTTATTACTTGCGGAAAAAGAGCTGACATGGCTGCTCGCTCAGCTTCGCACAGATGAACAAGCGGCGCGCGTGTTGTATGGTCATCTGCATGAATGGAGAGGGCATTCGGCTAATGTGATCAGGGACCAGATCGAAGCTTTTTTTGCCGGGTTAGCGAACAGAATTCGTATCTTGGAGCAGCAAAAGGCAGAGTTAATTCAGTACGTTGAATTGATGAAGCGGACGGATGCTGTACACTAATTGAAGCAAGGAAGTTTTTACAAGCTGTACAGAGCAGGATACAATGGAGGTGTAGAGAAAGGAGGCGGACGCTTTTGCAAAAAGAAGATAAAAAGGCTAATTCCAAATCCGGCTCATCCAAATGGTATCTAGGCAGTGCGGCGGCGCTGCTTCTTTTGAAAGGGAAGTCGTTGCTGGCTCTTTTGAAATTCGGTAAATTCGGCGGTGTGCTGATATCTATGGCGATAACGATTGGCACATATGCGATCATTTACCCGTGGGGATTTGCGGTCGGATTCGTGTTGCTATTGTTTGTGCATGAACTAGGGCATGTATGGGCTGCCAAGCGCAAAGGACTTCCGGTGTCGGCACCGTTGTTCATCCCTTTTCTGGGTGCGCTGATTACGATGAAACGGCATCCGTTGGATGCGCAAACAGAGGCGTATGTGGCGATGGGCGGCCCGTTACTGGGCACGGTTGGTGCTATGGTGGTATACGCAGGAGCCTATGCAACAGACAGTCCCCTGTTGTATGCGCTGGCGTATGTCGGCTTTTTCCTGAACCTGATCAACCTACTGCCGATTCATCCGCTCGACGGAGGACGGATTTCCACGGCAGTGACGCGTTGGCTGTGGCTGGTGGGCCTATTGGGTGGAATTGTAGTAGTAGTATATTTAAAATCCTTTTTATTTTTCTTGATATGGGCGTTTTTTGCCTACGATTTGTACAAAAAATATGTGAAACGCAATAAAGGAGAGGTCAAGGTCCAATCTCTATTGCTAAAGCCGCTGGTTAACGTACAGCATCTTTATGAGCAAGGATACCCACTGCCCGGACCGGAGCATACTCGTAGACTATCCTTTAATACCTACTCGGATCTGGAAGGGCAGCAATATGTGACGGTGTATATGGAAAGTCTTGATGTGGAGCAGACGCTTTTGCTGCCACAGCAGTGTCTTGTCCAGCATGTATGGCTGAATGGCGTGGAGCATATCCCGACACCGGATGCGTATCAGCTTAAATTGTTGTGTGAGATGGATTACATTCCGTTTGAAAATGATAAATATTACGAAGTACCCACGTCATCACGCTGGAAATTTGGGATCGGTTATTTGGGGCTGGCCTTGTTTTTGATGGGAATGATGTATGTGGTACACCAGCATATAGGGGATGTAAGGCTGTGAGATCTTGAGGTGTAAAAAGGCGCGGTAT
The DNA here is from genome assembly GCF_056316205.1 of Paenibacillus sp. 1-8. NCBI lineage: Bacteria > Bacillati > Bacillota > Bacilli > Caryophanales > Paenibacillaceae > Paenibacillus > Paenibacillus sp. 1-8. The sequence continues at coordinate 813,096 of NZ_CM149995.1, forward strand.
CTGATATTTTCAGACCGCGCCTTTTTTTGATTTTTTTGGAGAAAGGATGTATTTTTTATTTTTTAAAATCAGACGCTTCTATAGGTAGCTTTCCCTTTAGTAGGAACCATTTGTGATTTTTGTAATTTTGAATTATTCCAACATCAAAAATGATTGAATTTACATTGTTTTTCGAAAGGATGTCTCGAGAAATATCAGCCTCTAACGTATACTTAACGAAGTTATCGTCTATCTTTTGATGAGAGAACTTTAAATCAGACGCATACTTTCTAATGTGAGACGGAAGCAGATATTCTATTTTGGAGTTGTTATCTTGAGGAAGTATGATATCTACCAGCAAGTGTCCGTTTTTGAATTTCAAATGAAAATTCTTAATTTCAAGAATTTGTTTTTCAAAATCATTTAAATTTTCCTCCTTGAATTTTTCGAAATAGTATTGACCAGGATTTAATCGTACAATTTTCCCATCTTCAAGAAGGACCTCAATGGCATTAAATTCAGGAATGAAATTGATATTTGCAGTCAATTCATTTTCATTGATCATAGTTATTTTGACATTATCTAATACAACTTCATTATTTAATAATAAAGATGCCTTTTTAATGTTTAGGCCTTCTATTCTGTAGGGGAAACTGATTTTAATTTTTTGAGGACTATCATCATGAGAATTGAAAATAAAATAACTATTCTCACGTACATGTACTTGTCGTATATATTCCAATTGAGTGTTTCTAGTTTCCTCCGATTTATCTATAGCTTTTTCTTGGCTATTGTTTGTACATCCAAATAAAAAAATAGAATTAGTCAGCAGCAACATGATGATTAGAATAAAACGTAGTCTCAATATGTAGTCACCTCTTTTGTAATTGGTAAACCCTCCTCATATCGAGGAGGGTTATGTAATCGGATTATTTTAAATTAGCTTGGATTATCATAGAGCCAGTATTCTACACCGCCGTTGTTATCATAACTTGAAGCAGTGTATTTGGTATCGCCAAACCATCCCTTATAATGTCGTAAGCTCTTGAACAATTAAGAGCTTACGACATTTTTTAGAACATTTTATTCTGTAAATCTTTTAAGAAAACTTTTGTACTCCAACTGTAATTAGGTTAATCCTGCTCAGTAACTGGACTCAGCATTTGGCGGTACTTAAGCGGACTGGTGCCGGTCCAGCGCTTGAACTGTCTGCTGAAATGCGCCAAGCTGGAGTAGCCGAGCAGGGAAGCTATCTTGTTCAGCGGCAGATTGGGCTGCTGAATCAGCACCTTCGCCTCGTGCAGCTTCGTCTCCGACAGGTAGTGTCGCGGCGAATAGCCGTATACCTTGCGGAATACCTCCTGTGCGTATCCGGGACTGATCCCGAGGGAGGCTGCCACATCCTCAATACGGAACGTCGGCTCGGCAGATTCATCATCCCGATAAGGCTTGAACCTTGATTGAATGGCCTCCATAATGGCCTTGGCATACTGAACGGATGAGGGCGAAAACGTAGGCTCCATCCCGGTAGATATCATTTGCGAGAATATTCCGAACAGCTCAAACAAGGCAATTTGCATGCGAAAACGATCCGCTGTCGTATATTCTCCGTTCTCCTGCATCATGCCAATCCAGCTGTGCACGACCTTTTGCAACTTCATGTTCGTTTCAGTACCCGCCGGGAAAAAGAGCTGATTGCTCTTAATCATCTCCTGACGGAACAACGGATCATCCACATTAAAATGAGTACTGAAATAATACATCCCGTCTGGGGAAGCGCATTGGCTCACATGCTTGAATCCCGGCGGAATGATCAGAATATCCCCGACACCAACCGAATACACGTTATTTTCCATGATCGTCTCCTGACGACCCTCCAAAATCAGTACAATTTCAAAACCGATATGTGACTCTTCCGGCATACACCAGTCTGCTTTGACCCGGTGAATATGAGCGCCAAAAAATTTCACATTCCAGTCAATAATAGGAAGCCAATGGCAATTTTCGAATAGAGCTGGATCAACTTCAGGATTCAATATCATGAGATCACCTTCGATTAGGGCAAATTTTACACCGCTTAGACAATCCCATTTTACCTAACATTCAACTATAATAAAAGAGCGTTTACAAATGCTCTAATATAAGCTTTTACACAAAAGAAAGCGCTTATATAAATATAACATTACAAAATAAACAGCTTCTGTTCTACCTGATGTCATTTATGATGCTGTTCATGACCAATCTGCAAGGGATTGTTGTCAGCTAGTGGAAGCACAACAGCCACGGCATTTAAAAATAACGATATATAAGCTGAACACGAAAAAGTCACATGGAAAACGGAGTAGGCGGAATGGTGCTGTTATGCATTCATTCAGAAAATCTGGGGGCAACAGACACCCCTACTACGAACATATTGGAGGACGACCTGATGAAAAAGCTGATGTACGGCGTTGCTTATTATGATGAATATATGCCTTATGACCGTCTGGACCAAGATATTCAAATGATGAAGGATACGGGCATCAACGTGGTACGGATTGCCGAATCCACTTGGAGTACGCATGAACCGCAAAACGGAGTGTTTGATTTCACCTCCGTGGATCGGGTGCTGGACGCCATGCATAAGGCGGGCATTGAGGTCATTGTAGGCACGCCCACCTATGCCGTACCCACATGGCTGGTCAAGGAGCATCCTGATGTATTGGCGACAACACCACAGGGACCGGGTAAATACGGGGCGCGTCAGATTATGGACATTACGAACCCGGTGTACCTGTTTCATGCCGAGCGAATTATACGCAAGCTGATTGGGCGGGTGAGTCAGCATCCGGCGGTCATCGGTTTTCAAACGGACAATGAAACGAAGCATTACAACACAAGCGGGCCGAATGTGCAATTGCAATTCGTTAAGCATATGCGTGAGCAATTTGAATCGCTGGAAGAGCTGAACCGCAAATTTGGCCTTGATTACTGGAGCAATCGGATCAATAGCTGGGAGGACTTTCCTTCGGTGGTCGGGACGATTAATGGAAGCCTGGGCGCAGCATTTTCCCAATTCCAGCGCAAGCTGGTCACGGATTTCCTCGCCTGGCAGGTTGCGCTCGTGAATGAATACAAGCGGGAAGACCAGTTTGTTACACAAAACTTTGATTTTGAGTGGAGAGGCTATTCCTTCGGTATTCAGCCGGATGTGGATCATTTTGTGGCATCCCAAGCATTTGATGTGACGGGGGTGGATATTTACCATCCAACACAGGATGATTTGACCGGGATTGAAATTTCCTTCGGCGGTGATGTGGCGCGCTCCACGAAGAATAATAATTATCTGGTGCTGGAAACGGAAGCACAGGCTTTTACTCATTGGGTTCCTTATCCGGGGCAATTGCGGCTGCAAGCGTTCAGTCATCTGGCTTCCGGGGCCAATATGGTGGCCTACTGGCATTGGCATTCCATCCATAATTCCTTAGAAACCTACTGGAAGGGTCTGCTGAGTCATGATTTTGAACCCAATCCTGTCTATGAGGAAGCACAGACGATTGGGAAGGATTTTGCAAGATTATCCCCCCATCTGGTGAACCTGAAAAAGAAAAATAAGACAGCGATTCTGGTCAGCAATGAAGCGTTGACATCAATTAACTGGTTCAAATTTAATATGAACAGTCCGCTGAATTACAATGACATTGTACGCCGCTTGTATGACGAGCTGTATAAGCTGAATATCGGTATGGATATTGTTCATCCGGGTACGGAATCGTTTGACGACTATAATCTCTTGATCGTACCCGTTCTCTACTCTGCACCGAATGCGTTACTGGAAAAGCTGAACCGTTATGTGGAAAACGGCGGTCATGTGGTATACACGTTCCGAAGTGGGTTTACCGATGAGCATGTGCAGGTGAGAACCTCCCGGCAGCCGGGCGTGATTAGCGAGGCTTGCGGCATTCATTACAGCCTGTTCGTGGAGCCGAAGAAAGTAACGCTTAAAGATAATCCTTTTGAGGTGGCACCGGAGGATAATCAGGTGGATACGTGGATGGAGCTGATTACACCGACAACTGCCGAGGTGTTAGCTTATTACGACCATCCACACTGGGGTAAATATGCCGCAATTACGCAAAACCGCTATGGTCAGGGAACGGCGACCTATATCGGCTGTGTCGTAAGCCCGGCAGTCATTCGTGAGCTATTCCGTTCTGTCGCGAAGCAGGCGGGAGTGTGGGGAGTGGACCAGGAAGCGTCGTATCCGATCATTGTTAAATCCGGTACAAACGAGCTGGGACGGACGGTTCGATATTATTTTAACTATTCCGAACAAGCAGGCTCAGTTATGTATCCGCATGGAGACGGCAAGGAGCTGATTGGGGAGCAGACAGTTACTCAAGGACAAACGCTTCTATTAGAGCCTTGGAGTGTTATAATTATCGAAGAAGCGTAAATGATGAGTAATGAGCGAAATTGACTATGAATGAAATCATATATGTGTCCAGCCGGGAATACCCGGAAAATGAGCGCCCCTGCGTATAGCGGGGCGTTTTCGTATATGGCTGAACAGAGGAGAGACCACTATGCCAACCCGAGTAGTCCGCTGGCTTCGGACACTGACGGCCCCGTATCGACGCAGCATTCAGCTCAAGCTGATTTTGACGATGATCGTCCTTTCTGTGCTGCCGGTTATTGCCGTCACGGCGCTGGCTGCGGAAAAAAGCAGATCGTCGATGGAAACCGAAGTGGTGGAGACGAATATGTCCAACATGAAATGGACGGGGATCTATGTCAGCGACCAGTTAGATCGTCTGAACCACCTGATTTACAGCATTCAGATCAGCCCCGATCTGAGTGATTATTTGAATGAGCGTGAGCCGGGCAATCTTTCCAGCCAATTTAATGCACAGCGAAAAATGCTCAATACGCTGGCGAATGTATATTATTCGGCCGGGAGCCATGTAATCGGCATCCAGCTCTATTTGAAGCAGCCACAAACGCTGTTTACCTTCAATGGTATGCAAAATGACATTACGACGGTGAACGGTATACCCCCTCAGTATGCCGAGATGTGGAAAGCGAATAAGGATTATTCGATTCGCACAAGCCACGCTGACCCGGAACGATTTACACTGACGCGCAGTATTCGGCGTTTTGAAGATCAGAAGCAGACGGGAGCTATTTCGCTGGATGTGCTGTGGTCCCAATTCGATCAGACGCTGGGTTTGCTGGGGCGGGGAGACCAGCATCAGGTTTTTATTACAGATTCAGATGAAAAGGTGATGTATCCGTCGCAGGTCCACCAGTCGCCTCCTGCGGAGGTACTAACAGCACTGCGTGATGTTCGGCCGGGTCCGGGAATGATCAAGACAGCCGGTAATTATGTATTTTATAATGATTTGGATGTGGTAGGGCTGCGGCTGGTCAAAATCGTACCGACTTCCTCCATTAACCACAGCGCTTTTTCGACCATGCTGTACGGGATTATTATCGGCGGGATCTCCATATTGGTTTCGATCTGCATTGCTGTCTTTATTGCCTGGCGTACTGCACGTCCGATTGTCCAATTGGCGCGTTCGGTGCAGGAGCTGGATATGATCAAGGGACCTGCCGGAGAACCCAGTACACGCCCGGATGAGATTGGGTTGCTGGAAAGAAGTCTGCATGGCATGGCAGGACGAATCCGCGAGCATATCCAGACGGAATACAGTATGAATTTGCAAAAAAAGACGGCTGAGCTAAAAGCGCTCCAGGCGCAGATTCACCCCCATTTTCTGCAAAATACGCTGCAAATGATCGGAAGCATGGTATTTTCCCAAAAGTCGGAGGACACGTATGAAGTGATTCGGTCGCTGAGTGAGATGTTCCGCTACGTGGTTCGGGAGCCGCAGGATATGGCCTCTTTACGCGCAGAAATTGACCATGTAGGCCACTATATGCGCATCCAGCAGCGGCGGTTTCCGCAACGACTGGTGTTTCAGGTGGAGACGGATGAACAGGCGCTGGATGTTCGTCTGCCCAAGCTGTCGCTTCAGCCGTTGCTGGAAAATGCGTTTCAGCACGGTTTGGATCGTAAGGCTGGAGCATGGCGGGTGGGAATCCGGGTGGAGATTATGGAAGAAGACATATGCATTACAGTCTGCGATAATGGTAGCGGCATGGCACCCGACAGACTGGAAGAAGTACGGGCACGGCTGGAACATGCATCGGAGGAGCCAATCTGGGCGCAGGGTAGCCATATTGGATTAAGCAATGTGGCTTCACGGATACGGATGAATTTTGGAGTGAATTACGGGGTGACGATAGACAGTGAGCCGGGAATCGGTACACGTGTCACCATCCGCATTCCATTCACATTAGCAGGGGAGGGAAATGGATGATCCGGGTATTAATCGTCGATGATGAGCCGTGGAACCGGGATATTATAAAGACATTTGGCGCATGGGAAAGGCTTGGAATGTCGGTGGTTGGTGAGGCTGAGGACGGGGATGAGGCGTTCAGGCTGGCCGGGGAATTGTCCCCGCAGATTGTGATTACCGACATGCGTATGCCAGGAGCGGACGGAGTGGAGCTGCTGCAAGCGCTGAATAACCATTTTCCCGATGTGAAAATCATTGTCGTGAGCGGCTATGACGACTTCGTGTATGCCAAACATGCCATTCGGTACAAGGCCGTTGATTACTTGCTGAAGCCCGTCAATCCCGTCGAGCTAAATGCAGTACTGCTTAAATGCAAAGACGATCTGGAGGCCAAGGCAGCGGAACAGCAGCAAGAGGCGGCGGAGCTGGACTATGAGTTCTTCCACAAGCTGTCCCGGTATAAGCAACTGCTGCGACTTTATTTTAATGAGCTGAACCGGGAAGGCGTACAAATGACCTGCAAGCAAATCTTGCAGGAGCTGGAGAGCTACGGGGAACCTGGTCCACATATGCTGGGCAGGCTGGTGCAGGAGCTTCTTTCCCAGCTTAAAGAGCTGGCAGTGTCCAACGGGCTGGATGCGCCCATTGCCAAGGCTGGATTTCCGCTTTCGCAGGACACGCTATCCTCTGTGGATCGTGCGCTGGAGTTCGTGTCGACATGTTATGTGCAGGAGCTGGAGCAGCTCATTCGACAGCGGAAGTATAAGAACAAGCTGAATCTGGAGGAGGTTCGTCGCTATATGGACAGCCACTTTGCCGAGCCGACTACACTGGAGCAACTGGCGAAAAACTTTTTTGTCAGCAAAGAGTATATGAGCAAGGTATTCAAGCAGGAGTATGGTCAAAATGTAACGGACTACATCGTACAGCGGAGAATGGAAAAGGCGCGGGAGTGGCTGGCAGATAAACAGATTTCGATTAAAGCGGTGGCGGAGATGGCGGGATATGAGGACGTATCGTATTTCTACCGGGTGTTTAAAAAGCATTTTGGCATGGCGCCCGGTGAAATGAGAAAAGAGCAATGATGTAGAGATGTTAACAGCCGTAGTTTAAAAAAATCCAATCCAACAGGCTAATGGTGTCCAATGGCAGAAGTGGCCTCCCATCCTATAATGAAAGCGTATACAAAACAAGTAGTACAAAGGAATTTAGCCTCTATGGAGCTTTAAGCGTCATCAGAGGTAAAGACGGCAGTAGCTGCTTTGAGTAACAACGGATTTCCAGTGGGTCACAGTTATTTTCAAAATAGGGGAGGTCATTTTGCATGAAATTATGGAAAGGTGTATTGAGCACGATGCTGGTTGGCACGTTGTTGGCCGGGTGTGGAGCGAATTCTTCAGGTAGTGACAGCAGCGGTTCCGGTGGAGACGGTAAAACGGTTAATCTCAAAATGTTTATCGCACAGCCCCGTTTGAAGGAGCATTACGATAAATATATTAATGCGTTCGTAGCGAAGGAAAAGAAAGATAAAAATATCGACGTTACGGTCCAATTGGAGATGCCGCCTTCCGACAATGCCGCACAAATTTTGAAGACAAGACTTGCATCCAACGATGCGCCGGATGTGTTCGCCCTGCATGCAGTGAATGAAATTCCTCCGTTTTATAAAGCGGGATATTTGGAGGACTTGTCTGGTCAGCCGTTTGTCGGTAAATTGCTGGATAGTGTGAAGCCTTCTGTGACGACGAAAGACGGGAAGGTCGTGGCAGTTCCTTTGGAAACGATTTCATGGGGGTACTTGTACAATAAAAAGATATTTAAGGACCTGGACTTGAAGCCACCGGGTACGCTGACCGAAATGAAGGCTGTGGTCGAGAAGCTGAAAGCGAATAATGTGAAGCCGTTCCTGCTGTCCTACAAGGAATCCTGGATTCCACAGTTATTCGTGCCGCTGACGGCGGGTGCGATGATGAACACACAGAATAAGGATTTTATCGACCGGATGAATCAGGATAAGGGCTCTTTTTCCGAAATGAAGAGTATGTTCGATATTATTGATCTGGTGAATAGCAACGGTACAGACAAGGCGCTGGAAATTGGCGGGGATGATGGATCGGCGGCCTTTGCTGCGGGGAAAGCAGCGATGTGGATTCAAGGGCCGTGGTTTGCGGAAACGATTTTAAAATCTGATCCGAAGATGGATTTTGGGGTAGCCCCACTGCCAATCAATGATGATCCGAATGCGACATTGATCAATCTGTCTACTTCGACTTCGCTGGCTGTATCCTCTACAAGCAAGAACAAGGAGGTTGCACTCGATTTTGTAAACTATGTGTTGGACGACAAGGATTCCAGCGCGTTCTATGAATCATTGAAATTCAACCCAATCTCTAAAGTGCATACGTTCAAAAGCTATCCTTGGGTCAATGACGCTACCGAATATGTGAAGGCAGGCAAGTCGTATCAAGATCCGTCCATCCCGCAAGCGGTCAAGGATGAGGCAGGCAAATCGCTGCAATCCTATTATGCAGGCCAGCTCTCGCAGGATGACGTGATTAAGGCGCTGGATAAGGCATGGAAATCGTATAACAAAGTGAACAAGTAACGGAAACCTACAGAAATACATCAGGAGGGGGAGACTCCATGCCCTTTAAAATCTATAAAAAATACGTGATGCTGCTGGCGTTTACCGCCCCGGCGCTGATCTTTTACGCCATCTTCCTGCTCATTCCGACGGTCAGCGGCATGTACTACAGCTTTACAGACTGGAACGGTTTGAATCCGAATTACAGCTTTATCGGCTTGGGGAACTTTGTGGAGGCGCTGAAGGAGGACCCGGATTTTCTAAATTCACTCTGGTTCACACTCAAATATGTACTGGTCATGATTGTACTGCAAAATGTGCTGGCACTGGTGCTGGCAGTGCTGATTGAATCACGTACGCGCACCAAAGGATTTTTTCGGACGATATTTTTTATGCCCAATATGATCAGTACCATTATTAGCGCATTTATGTGGACGTTCGTGTTTTCCTCCGTGCTGCCGCAGATTGCCGAAAAGACAGCTATCGCCTTTTTGGGCCAATCGTGGCTGGGCGATCCGAAGGTATCTTTCTTTTCCATCATTATTGTGTCGCTCTGGAATGGTGTCGGCTATATGATGATCATTTATCTGGCTGCGCTTCAGGGTGTACCGCAAAGCTTGAAGGAGGCCGCTATTATTGACGGGGCGAACGCGTTTCAGACCTTGCGAAGCGTGACGCTGCCAATGATTACCCATGCGATTACGATCTGTTTCTTCCTGACGCTGAACGGCGCCTTCAAGGTCTACGAGGTCGTCTATGGACTGACTGGCGGAGGGCCGGGGCGCAGTACGCAGGTAATTACGATGAATATTTATGAGGAGGCGTTTTCCAACAACTTCCGTTATGGTTATGCAAGCGCCAAATCCGTTATTTTGTTCGCCATCGTTCTGATCTTCACGCTAATCCAGTTACGTGTGATGAAGAAGAGGGAGGTGGAGGCATGAGTCTGAAAAAAGCCAACTCCTTGTTGATTACGCTGATCCTCTGCGTGGGCGCTGTGGTGTCCTTCTTCCCGATCTACATGGCGGTGATTAATTCCTTTAAAACGCAGGGTGAGATGTTCGCATCCTTTACGTCGCTGCCGACGAAGCTTCATTTTGAAAATTACAGTCAGGCTTTTCACCAGACCCATTTGCTGAATAGCGCCCTCAATTCCACGATTATTTCTTTTATCGGCATTGGCGGTATCGTGATCTGTTCGGCGTTGGCGGGCTACAAGCTCTCTCGTACACGAGGGAAAATGAGCAGTGCGATCTTCTTCCTGTTTGTCGCATCCATGCTGGTACCGTTTCATTCCATTATGATACCGCTTACACGGATGGCGAAAAATTTGTCCGTCCAAGGCAGTACGTATGGTTTGGCACTGATCTATATCGGTTTGGGTGTGAATATGGCGATCTTTTTATATCACGGATTCGTTAAATCCATCCCGCGTGAGCTGGAGGAATCGGCACAAATGGACGGCTGTAATGAGTTCCAAACGTTCTTCCGTATTATATTTCCTTTGCTGCTGCCGATCACGGTCACGATTGCGATTTTGGATTTCCTGTGGATTTGGAACGACTTTTTGCTTCCGTTGTTGATGCTGACGGATGTGAACCACTACACCCTGATCCTTTCGACAAACATGCTGTTCGGGGAGTATAACAAGGACTGGTCGCTCATTCTGGCCGCACTTGTACTGACCTCCATCCCGGTAATCCTGATCTATTCGTTCTTCCAAAAATTCATCATGGAGGGCATTGCGGAGGGAGCGATTAAGGGATAAAGTGGAAAGCCTTCCTATCAACAAGGAAGGCTTTTTTTCTGACTCAGCTTTTTTTTGCGCCAACGTTTCAATAAAAAGATAGGAAGGGTTACAACCAGCTCCTTGATCTACCTACCCACCCAGGATTGTTCGGATTTAATGTGATAAAACAATAAGCCTCAGAATAACGAGGCCACTGAAAAAGTAACTCTTAAAATTTAAAAGGTATAGTTCCTCAATTTTTTGTTTTATTATCTCTGCCTTTTCTCCAGCCCACAATACCTAAGAAATAATAACTAAAAAATGGTTAGAAGAGGGAATCCTACGATTTTCCAAATTTTTCCGTTCATAGTTATTCGGAAGGTACAACATGAAGGTTATTGACCACCCATAGGTTTAAAAAGAAACAGAGAATAAAGATCGATAAAATGGCCACGACAATGATTAAAATAGTTTTCTTATTCATTTTCCAAGTTAGATTCTAAAAACTTGATCCCAACAGTATCTATCATTTTAAAATCCCCCTTCAATGCACAGTAAGTACGATTATAGAGCAAAGTCAACTATCCCTCAGCCATTTTTTGAGTGACTTTTATTTTTACTCCAGCTATACAGGATGCGACCAATAACGACTGTACATCCAACAATAAGGACTGTTGTATGCCATGTCCACGCCTGTAGTCCGCTAAGAAAAACAGGAGTTACACCCAAAGCGACTGCAAAAACAAGTCCTATAATGGTTACTATATCTGGAGCTCTGCTGTCCTTTCCTCTAGATCTCTTAAAGATGTTAAACAGTAAACTGCCAGCAAGGATTAAAACAAGGATCACAAACAAATAGACATTCATTAAATCACCCCTTACTTGTAATATCGTAGTAACCGACATGTAAATTGAGGGTTACACCTCGTCCCTGGTTGTTGGCTTCGATGATAGCGGCTGGCAAAGTTGTGCCTTGTAATCCAGGCACTGCCGCCATTAAAGCAAAGACCAGAGACGATGTGGACTGTGTATTTTTAGCTTATAATAAAAAGTAAAAGCGAAATTACTATCAAAGTTAGATATATACTAGAAACCAGTTTTCCAATTTTAGCTCCAAATTCTTTAGGATTTTTATATCCAATGATTAAACTGGGAATAAGGAAAATACTGGATAGAAAAATGGTGTAGTGAAACCCAGTATTATCAACATTATTAGACCATGCGGGCAATCCTAAAAAGGAAAGCAACTGGTCTCCAAATATGTAATTGCCAAATTCAAAAGAAACAGCCATGCCAAGAAGAGCTAAAAGTAGTGAAAGTGTTCCCCAACCTACTTTTTTTTTGTTTTTCTTTAGAAAATTGAATATAATTAGTAAAATCGCAATGGCTTGTATGCTGTATGTCAATATTGATGAAAAAGAATGCTCCATGAAGCACCTCCTTGAAGTATTTGTCTATGTGTTATACCATTTACACTTTCAGAGTATAATGTCCCGGTGTATGCGGCTGGAGTTATACATACTAGGGAGACGCTTCCGGTTCCCAGAAGCATCTTTTTTCATTCAGCATATGAACTTACAAATGGGTCTTGTTCCGATTTCTTTTAGTAATCCACCTTCTGATAGTAACCAACAAAAAGGTAAAAAGAGCGATGAAAATAATAATACCGACAATCGTCACAATCATAGCAGTAGACACATCTGCCAACTCCCTCACTCATTTCAATTAACTGTTAATTGTATAAATATTTTAACTTATCTCAACTTATGAGATATATTTTTTCCCAGGCGTGTTAAGCACGTGCCTATGCTGTTTGGAACCACGGAAAATGCTGTGTACGGACAGCTTTTCTCAGCACTTATCGTATACGTATTGTTGAAGACCCACTTTGATGTTGCTGTTGTTGCATTTATCCCTTATCTACTCCCGTTTGTTTTTATTATTTATTAATTCATCATTTATATTAAGAAGAATGCCTATTATGATAGATCCATAGAAATAAAGTGCACTAGCGTTGGGTCCTTCAAAAATATTAATACCCATTGCTCCAAAAATCCAAGACAGTATCCATACAGCAACGAAGGTGCCAATAATATAGAATGCAATCATAGCTGTTCTCCCTTCAATTGATGATTATTTTATAATAAACCAACTTTAAGAATGAAGATCTGTTTAGTTCGTAATAATAAATCCTCCAACCATTCTATGAATAATTGAAGGATTTATTCGCTATGATTCTAAAAACTTTTAAATCGTAAAATTAAATCGACCAGTATAGTCAACTTTGCCAGTTCCACTAAAGGAGACAACTCCAAAGCTTAAACCAACGCCTGTAGTGAATCCAGGTAGGGTTCTTATGTGAATATCCTACTGCAATTGCTGTATTTATCCCTTGGGACGAAGTAGGATATCTCAATTTTTTGTTTTATTATCTCTGCCTTTTCTCCAGCCATACAGGATGCGTCCAATAACAAGAGCAGAACCAAGCACAACGACTGTATAGTGCCAAGTCCACTCTTGTATGCCACCGAGAAGGACAGGAGTGATGCCTAACGCCAGTCCGATCACTAATCCTATAATTGTTACTACATCAGGCGCTTTACTACCTTCCCCTTGGCTTTTCTTAAAGATATTAAATAGTATGTTGCCAGCAATGATTGCAATAAAAAAGACAAGCAAATATATATTCATTTAGTATGCCTCAGTTCTCAGTTACTTGTTACTTCGAAGTATCCGGGGTGGAAATTAATAGTTACACCTCTTCCGTTATCGTTAGCCTTCAAACGATTTAGCATCAACGAAACTCCACTACTAAGTATTACCGATGGTACGCTGTTATTTGTTGCTTTGTCTCAGCATCCGAGAGAGTTAATGCATACCCCCACCAGTACCAATTACCATACATATTCGTACCAATCTCTTTGTAGTTAGGATTTGCGACAAGTTCCCCATTTTTTTGTTTTCAGAATCCCACTTTTAAGTTGTTCATTTACAGATTCAACAGCTTTTGAGTAGTTATCAAAGACTTTTTCGCTAACCGCTTCTTTCATTACTAAACAACCGTAACATAGATAAGGAATCATTTGTATAATTCTTTTGAATAAAATGTAAAATCATACTAAGGTACCATACTACCACATTTATCCTTTCGTTTATAAAATTCCTCTCACTCAAGGCATATATTTCTATCTTTATGAAAATAAGGATCATATGTCTTGGAGGGGTGTATACAATGAATGATGCGATAATGAAAAGAGATTTAGATAGCCTAGGGAGAGTTGTAATCCCAGTGGAAATAAGAAATCGGTTGGGTATCAACAAGAATACAGAAATGGAGTTTTTCATAACTGAAAGCGCTATTGTTATGCGTAGATTAGAAAGTGAATCATGTCTCCTATGCGGGGAAAACAAACAACTCATTCGCTTCAAAAAATCTTATGTATGTATCTACTGTGCAAATGGCCTCAAAGGGTACCCAATCCCAAAAAATCAGCTACCCTCTACATCAGAAGATATTCAAAATGTATCTGATGCACAAATGGTTAAGCTCCTGTTAGACCTCATGAAACAATATCCCGGTGCTTCCATGAAAACCTACGCGCAGCTGTTGAAGATTTCACCAACTTATGTCTCTTTCCTTAAAAGTAAGACGACTGAAATAGATCCCCCTAAATAAGACTAAGTGTTACAATAAATGGGCGAGCGACCTCGTCACAAGTTTCTCGCCCAGAACCATTGATTGTTTGAGTACACTAGAGTGACCAAAGCCATGTTTATTTTGGAGATCATACAGTTGTTGTCTAGCTACTTCTACCGCTAACACAAAAGACCTCCTATAATTAAGGAAGTCTTTTGTGTTTGGCCGCTGTGACAGGGCCTACAATAATTCAACTGTAAGTACGAAAAAGCATAAAGTCAAGTCCTATGGTGTTACGTTAGTAACAAGCTGAGAAATCCCTACAATAACCAAGAAAATGTAGATTAAAACAATTCCCAAAACAGACCCCACAATCTTCCATGCTTTTTTGTTCATAGTTATTGGGAAGGTACAACATGAAGATTATTGACCACCCATAGGTTTAAAAAGAAACCGAGAATAAAGATCGTTAAAATGACTCCAATTATAATAAAAATAGTTTTCTTTTTCATTAGTATTAGTCAAAATACCAAGTATGGTTAGTTAATGTCTCCCGGGTACTGACCAGTAGTACCCCAAGCTTCGCCTTCAACTTTGTTACCGTTGGCTCTGAATTGAATTACGTATTCCCCTGAAGGCATCCCATTAGGGAATGAACTAAGACTAGTCCACGTTAATGTGTCTCCTTTGCCAACAGTTTTATAGACATATTCTTTCCCGTTACCCTGCAAGCTCCAAGTGAGATTTGATGTTCCTTCATTCCGAACTTTAATCTTTACATGTCCATAACCTTTTTTAACAGTTAAGTTCATCGTCGGACTTGTCCCACCAAGAACCTCATGTACCTCTTGACCAGATTGTTGGATAACTATACCTCCACCATCCTTCGATACTTTGATTCCCTCAGTAGGAGCAGCAGCAGAAGCTGCGATTGGAGCTATTGCCGTAAGAGCCAGCACACCCGTAAGAATTACTGCTGTGTTTTTCAATTTTAACATACTAACACGCCCTTTTCTATTATTTGTATTAATAAACAACAGTAACATATATAAGGTATCATTTGTATATTTTTATTGAAAAAAATGTAAAATGATGCTAAAGCATTATATTACCACATTTACCCTTTATATTATGAAATTCCATTCATTAAAATCATATATTACTATACTTATTAAAATAAGGATCATGAAAATTGAAGGAGTGAACACATTGAGTGACGCGTTAATGGTAAGAAATTTAGACAGTTTGGGGAGAATTGTGATCCCTGTAGAAATAAGAAGGCGACTTGGCATTAAAACGGATACTCCAATGGAGTTTTTCGCTACCGAGGATTCCATCATCATGTATTAAGTAGGTAATTTATGTACATTTTCTCAAAAACAAATCGGAGGAGTGATGTCTTCACTAAGGCTATGCACTACATAAAAGGTGAGTAGTACCACCAAAGGTTACTCACCCAAATCTGCTACATTTAAACAGTCGGATTTTCTTTACGTCTATAATAAGTGTATTGATATTGATTGATAAGTTC
The DNA here is from genome assembly GCF_056316205.1 of Paenibacillus sp. 1-8. Classification (NCBI taxonomy): domain Bacteria; kingdom Bacillati; phylum Bacillota; class Bacilli; order Caryophanales; family Paenibacillaceae; genus Paenibacillus; species Paenibacillus sp. 1-8. Next base: position 828,897 of record NZ_CM149995.1, read on the forward strand.
GTCCAGAACCATTGATTGTTTGAGTACACTAGCGTGACCAAAGTCATATTTATTTTGGAGATCATGCAGTTTTTGTCTAGCTGCTTCTACATGGTGACTCAAAATGTTGTCGGTTTGCATCACAGTTCCCCCTTTGTACTCTTATTTTAGGAATTCATGTGGAAACCATTGAAAAGTATATGTTTGGTAAGCGTTCTATATATTCCAAAGAGAAAAGACGTACTCTAAGAGTACGTCCCTTAATTCACTTCATCTAAAATGGGTTACATTTCGCCGTGGTATGTCGGTTGATAGCTGGATTCTTTATCTTGAAATTGTAAGGGAACAGTTACAACTGCTACTAGCATCAGAACAGTTACTAAAAGGGTCTTACTCTTCGTCTTCACCCACAGCATTAGCCAATTTTCTGTAAAATGCCCTCGTGTTAGAAGGTGCATGTTCTTGAAAAGAAACAAAAAGCCTCATACACCTCATTGCTTGTATCCTGTTATTGATTGCAATAGATATTTCCATGCAAATCAACAGAGATCTAAACCCATCTGAAAACATACTTTTACGCAAATAATAGAGCGCTAACTTTCTTGAAAAATGTATAAAACGCTCTGTTATGAATCGTTGAGTATAAAAACTTTCAACTTTTTGTTGCTCCAGATAAGATGAAATATCCGCTTCGAATTGCTTTAGAATATCATCTACATCAAAATGATATCGGTTAGCAGCCTCAAGGATGTTATCAAGCGCGGGAAGAACCTCATCTTTTCTTGAAGAAATATAAGCTACATAATCGGGAAGCACGTTCCTGTCGCCCGAAAGAAGCTTATTTACATACATATTTACTACTGCCCAATCCTCATAATTCTTTTTCCATTTCAAGGTTTCTTCATCCGTATCCGTTACCCAGCTTAAATCAGAATACTTTCTAATATGATAAAATGCCTGTTCGTAATCTCTTCTTTCCCCACAGGCTTGCATTTGAAGTAAATGTGAGAATGCCCAGTAAGCAAACAAAGGGAAGCTTGGCTTCCTTGAATTCTCTTTTTTTACACGATGTTGCTGTTTGCTCAATTTGTATTGAATCGCAGCCTTTTCTCCCAAAGCTTTAGCGAATAATTCCACTTTGTCCCATTTACGTAACGAACGATATGTATTCGCTAAATCCTTTAAACCATCTAGTTGGTCTAGTTCGTCCAAACGAACAACGTAGATTCCAAACTGCACGGCTGCTTCATAGTTTTTTTCCACGTCATCCCCTTGCCTGCTCTGAAACAGGCGGTACTGACATAGAGCCAAGCGCTCCGAGTGCTGCTTATTTTCACTTAGAGCAACATTCTCATAAAGTATGGCCGCCGCCTCATACAAACCACCTTCAAAAAATTGTTCAGCCAGCTCAAATAATGGAGTAGCATAGCCCAACTTATCCAGTAACATATCCACGACCTGCTGAATGCAATCCAATTTATTCAATTTTGCGCAACTTTCCAAAAACGGACTCATTCTACGCCAGTTGGGACTAGCATCAGCCAAACATTCGGGGATATAACGTTCATAATAATAACCAATGGGATGCCCCATCACTTCTGTTAATCGATCCAACTGATAGACTGAAAACTTACGGTTACCATTAACGAGGCCGCTAACTGTGCCAGGATTCATATTTGATTTCCTAGCCAGATCGCTAATGTTTAAATCATGTTCGTTCATGTACTTTATCAATTCTGCGAGTATCGTGGTTGTATTGGACAAAATAAACGACCCCTTTAAAGGAAACTTATTAGGATATCAACCCTTTTAAAATAGGAACATCAGAATCAAATGCTAAAATGTCAATTTTGGAAATGAGTATACCATCTTTTGGGATGTTTTCATATACCTTTCAATACGGCGGTTGGAACGCGGAGCGGCCTTAGCCATACAATATTTCATCTGAATGTAAAAGGGGATGATGATGTTGGCTACCTTCTCGGCCGCCCTTCAAGTGAAAAAGCGGATGGCCAAGCGAGTCTTAAAAATGTCCGGTGTCCACGGCATCGGCGTAGGGTACAGGGACCCTGCTCATCCAAAAAGGGGGGCCGCTGTCATTGTGTACACAGACCGGCTGACCACAGCCTCTACCGGACTTCTGTCGGCCACAGCACTAGGCAAGCAAACGAGCGTTCCTGTCCGAATTGTAAAGTCTGGAAAGATGAAAGCCCATGCCACGGACTACATGACGCGTATACGCCCGGTCATCGCCGGCTACAGTGTCGGAACGATTGAAGGCTCCGGTACGACCGGGCTGGTCGTCGCGGTAACTGGAACGCCGGCTACACGTTATCTTTTCAGCAATAACCATGTACTCAACCCTTCCAATACAGACAATCGGGAGGCCACGCTTCAGCCAGGTGGAGCCGATGAGGGGACGGCTACCCGAGATCGTATAGGGCGGTTGTATCGTTATGTACGCTTAAACCCAACGGGAACCAATTTCATTGATGCGGCGCTTTCCTTGCCGACTCGCAACAGCTTGCTCAGTCCGCGTTACGCTACGGTAGGAGTAGTCCCGGGCCATGTGACCGCTTATCGTGTGGGAGAAAGATTCAAAAAGGTAGGGCGTACGACCGGATTGGTAAATGGCACAGTAGAGTCTGTTTATACGGATTTGCAAATTAATTACGGCGGAAGCTTGGGGCTGCTGACCTTCGAGGACCAGACCGTTATTAGAGGTACCACCCCTGTATCGCTGCCTGGGGATTCCGGCTCTGTCTGGCTCAGACAGTCGGATAATTATGCGGCAGCGGTCAATTTTGCAGGCACGGCAGATGGTCGTCTGTCCATTGCTTTCCCGGTGCAGTGGTTCATGCAGGCGTTCAACACACGGGTAGCCCGCCCCGTCGGGGCAGGCAGGGTGCGCAGAGTAGATACAGGATCATCCCCACGCTCTTATACAAGACAGCTCACCAGCGAGGAATTGGCACGTTTGAAGCCAAGAACAACGCGGATTAGACGGAGCTAACGAGAGCCGCCGCCTTTTTTACTCAAATGAATAGGACATAAATCATTCACGGCACGAATCATTCACAGCTTAAAAAGTTAATGGCATAAAATAATTATATCCGCTTAGTCTGCTCTTTCAGCATACGAACTGGCTACCATGTTAGGGACTACAACGCTTACCTGCTCGGTTTAAATGCAGCTATTGAAGCTGCTCGCGTCGGAGCGGCCGGGGCCGCTACCTGATTACCTGACTGTAGAAAGCTTGGGAGTCGCGCTGGGTAGCGTGGCTTTTTTTCATTTTGCAGGTACATATATAAAGCCATTGTTACTGCGTCGCATCATCATATAAACTAGACATATGCCGGAATAAGCACTCAGAAGGTGGAGATAGCTATGGAAATTAAGATAGAGTTGCCGAAAATCCCTTCAGACTTATCTGTATTATCCGATGAAATGTACTCCTTGCGATCCAAGGATGAGTTTAGCACGGGGTCTGTAGAGGATATGACTATGGATCATGTGGAAGCTGCCAGGGTTTCATTTGAGAAGATGGTTTTTAAAAATGTTACGATTATGGAATCGTCATTGCCGGAAAGTGAATGGACAGATGTTATTTTCGATAAATGCGACCTGTCTAATATTAACTTTTCCGGTTCCTTTATTCACCGGGTAGAGTTCAGAAATTGCAAGCTGCTCGGAACAGACTTCTCCAGAAGCAGACTCCAAAATGTCCGTTTTCTGGATTGCTTAGGGGATTATTCAATGTTTCGCTTTGCCAATTTCAAGCACGTTGGATTTGAGGATTGTTCATTGATAAGCTCCGACCTTTATCATTTGACGCTACAAAAAACCTTTTTTACCCGTTGCAATATGGATCAGGCCATGCTGTCGGGGTCCAAGCTCAGGGGGATTGATCTGAGCGATTGCGAATTCGATGGACTACAGGTGGATATCGAAGACCTGGACGGGTGCATGATCTCTCCGCATCAAGCCTCGTCTTTTGTGGGGCTGTTAGGGCTAGTGATTAAATAAGGGGGATCATTATGTTTCAGTATCAGGAGCAGCAATATGAGGGCATTGATTATAGCGGGAAAGATTTAAGGGATGGTGAACTTATTCGTTGCACCTTTGAACGTTGTACTTTTACGAACGGTTCGTTGGAGGAAATCATGACCAGCGAATGTCGTTTTATCGAATGTGATTTTCAAGGAGCGCTGTTGAACGGTTCCATTCATACTGAATCAGCTTTTATAAATTGTAACTTTATTGAAGCCAACCTGTTCGTCTCCAAATTCAGCAATTGTAAAATGACGGGCTCGGACTTTTCAAAAGCAAAAATAGACGGCATTACGCTCGTTCAGGGGGATTGGTCATATACCAATTTGCGGCAGGCCCGGCTGGAAAAGCAGGATTTGAGAGGAGTACGCTTTTATGAAGCGGATCTCTCGGATGCCAATCTGCAGAAGGCAGACCTCAGAGATTGCGACCTGACCAGAGCTATTTTAGCTCATGCCAAGCTACAGGGAGCCGATTTACGTGGTGCTACTATGGATGGAGTCGATTTTAAAGCACTTGTTGTCAAAGGTGCACGGATGGATCAAGACCAGGCGCTAGCGTTCTTGCGTTCATATGGTGCGAAGGTCGATTAAGGCGAGGGTTCCACTCATTTTTTAATACGATCCCAAGCCTGGAGCAGACGGTTAATGCCTTCAATCATTTGGTGTTCCGTTAAATGGGCAAAAATAAAACAGGCGGATGGTGGGCCTGGTGTCAGTTGGTAGTCGGCTGCATCACGCCATGTGACTCCGAAAGACAGTGCTGCCTGCATCAATTGCTGATACTGAGCAGGCTCATGCTTCCAGACCGCATAGGCATGCAGGCCGCAGTCAGTCTGATGCCAGTGAAACAGTCCACTCAACTGCTGCATTTCGCGCTGGAACATCTCGTAACGTGATCTGTACATCCGGGTCATCCGGCGCAGATGGCGAACATAGTCGCCGCGTATCATAAAGCGTGCCAGTGCGCGCTGTTCCAGACGGGCAGGCGGCAACGGGTCATATAGCCGTTTGGCGGCTGTTAGCGCTTGGGCCAGTGCAGCGGGCAGAATAGCGTAGCCCAGTCGAAGACTGCTGAACATGCTTTTGGAAAAGGAGCCGACATAGATGACACAATCCGCGCGATCTAGTGCTTTCAGCGGTTCAATCGGTCGTCCTGCCCAACGGAATTCGCTGTCATAGTCATCTTCGATAATCCACGCGCCTCTGGACACCGCCCATTGCAAAATATGTTGACGGCGTGCTAATGGCAACACAGCTCCGGTTGGAAACTGTCGTCCCGGTGTAACAAATAGTAAGCTGGAATCCCAATCCTGCGGAATAATTCCTTGTTGATCCAGCTCAGCAGCTTGTACCTGTCCGCCCGATGCAGTAACCGCACGATGGATACCAGGGTAACAAGGATTTTCCAGCACGATGGGATCTTGCTCATTAATAAGCAATTGGCATAATAACGTGATCACTTCCATGGAACCACTGCATAATACGACTTGCTCCGGGTGGGCCGTAATTCCCCGTGTTCTTCCAACATGCTGACAGATCGCTTCGCGCAACCATTCATCACCATTCACCGGTGCTGTCATCAAGGCAGACGAAGGCTTTTGCAGGTCTTTGCCAGCGGCAGCCATTGCGCTTTTCCATGCGGTCAGTGAACTGCCTTCCAACACCACTTCTCCTGCCTGAAAGGAAATCAAGGGTTGTTGAGCCTCATCTTCATTCACAGCAGAAGCAGAAGACGGTTGTGACTCTCTTTCCATCTGCATGATCCGTTGTCCCCATGCTGACAAAGCTGGGGTTGTTTGTTTTACAGAAGGTGCTTGCTGGCTCTGCTTATCAATCTGTGACTTGTCCGGCAGCATCGCTGTCTGTTCAATGACAAAGGTCCCTCTGCCTACCGCCGTTTCCACATATCCTTCTGCCAATAGCATATCGTAGGCTTCTGCAACACTCCCCCGCGAAATTCCATACATCACAGCCAAATCACGACTGGAAGGCAGGCGCGTGCCGCTGGCAAGTGATCCGTTCAGAATTCCTTCCCGAAGGGCATGATACAAGGCCAAATATTTATGATGATACAGTTGAATAGCACGCTGATAAGCAATCGTAATATCCATATCCTTCTCCTTCCATTGGACTACTCATTTTCGATCATATTGGATCTATTCATTGATCCATTTTCAACATAATCTGAAATGTATCGCTGGTCAATAGACGAAAGGAGCATGATCCATGAGAAGAAAAGAATTTACGGTGGCAGAAGAAGAGGAAATAGAGCTATTTCTGAGCGAGGTCAGCTTCGGTTTTCTGGGCATGAATAGCGAGGATGGGTTCCCGCGGGTTGTACCCTTGAATTTTGCCTATGGAAATGGTGTTTTTTATATTCATGGCAGCCGTGCCGGAGAGAAGATGGAACGGATGAAGGAGGACAACAGGGTTACTTTTTCCGCTGCCAGAGAGTATGCACTCATTCCGTCTTATTTTACAGATGAACATATGGCGTGTCCGGCGACTTCATTTTTTAAAAGTATTACTGTGCGAGGTCATGCGGAACAGGTAGTGGAACTGGAAGAAAAGGCATCGGCATTTTCCATTTTTATGAGTAAGCTGCAACCGGAGGGCGGCTATGAACCTATCGATGCCAGCGATCCCCGGTATGCTTCACGTCTGAAAGGGGTCGCGCTGATCAAGATTGTACCGGATGAGTGGACCGCCAAATTCAAATTCGGGCAGAATGTTAAAGAGCAGGAACGTCAACAGATTATCGACGGTTTGCAAAACCGAGGGCTGGATGATGATCTGACAACCATTGAAATGATGCGCAAATATTGTCCTCACCACTGATCCGGCTTCATCTTTCCTGCTCGCTCACGGTCTAATTGGTTAATACTACCTTAAAGGGAGATGCCCTTATATTTTCAAAACCTTCATTTCTTTTGTATTAGGACTTTGGAAGGACAGGCATATATCATCCTCAAGCCCATTGTTCTTACCGCAAGGGAACTTTATAATACGATAGATTTGTGGAGTGAGGGGGCAGGGACCGTGACGAGAGCAGGAGTCAGAAGTCGGGAAGGTCGACGGTTGTTACTGGAGGCGGGGGCTGAGGAGTTCGCTCAGACCGGTTTTTATCATACCAAGGTAAGTTCGATCGCGGCGCGTGCAGGATTGACGCAACCGGATTTTTATATTCATTTTGAGAGTAAGGAACAAATGTATGAGGAGCTTGTTGAGAGCTTCCGAGTGTTGGTGAATGAGACGGTCCAATGCATGAAGGTGGAACCGGATCAAAGCCAAGCTGAAATTTTGAGCCGGGGGCTAGTGTTTCTGGAATCCATTTTTCGTATGTTATCCAATAATCCGGCGATAACCCGTGTCGGATTTTACCAGGCGTCCGACTCGGTGCGTATCAAGGCAGAAATGGCAGGTCATATTAAAAAGCATCTGCTTGCGGCACAACGATGGGGTTCTTGCCGCGAGGAATTGGACCCGGAGCTGACGGCGGAATGCGTCGTTGGCTTGATTGAACGGTTGACGTTAACCCAATTGCTGACTGGACGCGAAAGTCCATCCGTGCTTGCCAAGCAGACGCGAAACCTGCTGTATCACGGCATGCTGGCGCATGAAGGATAACGGAACCAAAGCGAAAGACCTACATTTGGGCGGGAGGCGCGGCATCTGTACCTATCATGGTTGGCAACATACGCATAAAATGCTTTTGTAAACCATGAAGGGAGGAATCAGTATGTCTGGAGTAGGCGCTGGTTATGGAGCTTTCACATCTACAGGAGCGATTCTGGTACTTTTCATTTTGCTCGTTATCATCTCTAAAGCATTCGTTATCTAACTCGTTGTTAACAATCTGAATTGAATTCCGGCGATGTATTTGTAATCAACGGAGGGAGGAGGAATTTGAGATGGGTGAAGTAGATAGAGGTTGTTGCGGTGGTGGCTACGGCATGTGGACTTCCACTGGTGTTATTCTGGTACTCTTCATTTTGCTGGTTATCATCACTCGCACTATGTTCATCTAATTTATATATTTCATGGGCTTGAGCGCCGATGCTTCGGGCCTATGAACCTGCAAGTCGAAACAGGAACCGTCTCCAATAGGGGCGGTTTCTTTTTTTTCAAAGTTAACGTTGACGTTAACGTTATATAGGCGTAGTATTTATATATAAACTTTTTCATAAGGTGGGTGTCATGGTTACGTATAAAATTGATGAGGTCGCCAAGCAATGCGGTTTGACCAAGCGAACCATTCGTTATTATGAGGAAATCGGTCTGTTGCCCTCCCCGCAGCGCAGCGAAGGAAATATGCGGCTGTATACGCAGGAGGATGTGGATTTACTGAAAAAAATTGTGAGTGCCAAGGAAGTGCTTGGTTTCTCCCTGCAAGAGCTTCAGCGTTACATGTCCGCAGCGGAAATGCTCAAGGGTCAGCGGGAGGAATATCGTGAGCGAACGGATATCCTGCATCCCGTTGAGCGCCGGGCCATGTTGGAGGATATGGAGGTAACACTGAACGAACAGTTGGAGCTGATGGAGGGAAAAATCAACAGCATCCGTATGCTCCAGACCGAGCTGGAGGAGCTGCGGGTCAGGGTTCGCGAACGGAAGGTTCTGCTTGATAAGGAGCTTGGCAGCGAACCATCATAAGCGAATCATTTTACATTTAGATCTGGAGGTTACATCCTACTATGAGTTCACAACACGCATTACCTGATGATTTAAAGTTACCTGATGAGTTAAAAAAACAGGCAGGCTTGCTGTCTCAGCCCAAGGCGGTATGGGCGGTTGCTTTTGCCTGTGTTATTTCATTTATGGGACTGGGATTAGTCGATCCTATCCTTCCGGCCATCGCCGATCAGCTTCATGCCACCAAGAGCCAAGTATCGTTACTGTTCACCAGCTATAATCTGGTGACAGGCGTGGCTATGCTGATTACGGGCGTAGTGTCCAGCCGATTGGGTGTCAAATGGACGCTGCTGACCGGAATATTGCTCATTATTGTGTTTGCCGGGTTGGGTGGTACAGCCGATACGGTTGGCGGGATTGTGGGCTACCGGGCAGGCTGGGGTTTGGGGAACGCCCTGTTTATTGCAACGGCGCTGTCCGCGATTGTAGGTCTGTCCACTTCGGGGACGGCCAAAGCGATTATTTTGTATGAGGCGGCACTGGGTCTCGGGATTTCGGTCGGCCCACTGCTTGGCGGTGAGTTAGGCTCCATTTCTTGGCGAGGTCCATTCTTCGGTGTAGCTGCGCTGATGGTCGTGGGATTTTTGTTCATTACATTTATGCTGCCTTCGATTCCAAAGCCTAAAAAGCGCGGCTCGATTGCCGATCCGTTCAAAGCGCTCACTTATCCGGCCCTGCTAACGCTGGGCATTGTGGCTTTGTTGTATAACTTCGGATTTTTTACGCTGATGGCGTATTCTCCATATGTGATGCATCTGGACGAGCACGGTTTGGGCTATGTCTTTTTCGGCTGGGGGATTATGCTGGCCTTTACCTCGGTGTTTGTAGCACCGAAGATTCAAGCACGCTTTAGCGTGGTATCTTCCATTAGTGTCATGCTGACGCTGTTTGCCATTGATTTAGGCGTCATGGCTATAGGGACGGTGGCAGGCTCGTCAACGACTGTCATTGTCGCGGTGATCGTGGCTGGTATTTTTCTGGGGATTAACAATACATTGATCACAACGGCTGTGATGCAGGCTGCTCCGGTGGAACGTTCCACGGCATCTGCGGCCTACAGCTTCATGCGCTTTTTGGGCGGGGCGATCTCGCCGTGGCTTGCAGGGAAGCTGTCCGAGTGGTACACGGCGGAAACTCCATTTTATTTTGGTGCATTGATGGTACTGCTGGGTGTAGTGGTGCTGATCGTACGTCGTCGACATATGCAGGATATACAGATTGATGCTCACTAACAATGAACTTCTGAGGAGGAAAAGAGTATGAGCGAATACAAGCATATTCTGGTCGCGATTGATGGTTCGCAGCACGCTATGAAGGCGTTGGAGACAGCCAAAGCGCTGTCCAAACAGCTTCAGGGTGAACCGCGTCTGACCGTATTGCATGTGAATCCGGCTTTATCCATGAATGAGCCCCCGGTTGGGGTGGATGTGGATGAGCGAATTGAGGAGGAAGGGCGTCATATATTAGAGCCAGCTTCCGACTTTTTGAAGGACGAGGGTCTTTCGTACCGCATGCTGGCGGGTCATGGTGACCCGGCGAGTGTTATTTGTAAAAGTGCAGAGCAGGAGCAGGTGGATCTGATCATTATGGGAACGCGGGGGAAAGGGCTGGTTTCGGAAATAATACTGGGCAGCGTCAGCCATCATGTAATTCAGCATGCACCCTGCCCTGTGCTGACGGTAAAATAAACGTTAACAGCAGCATTTATTTATTGGTGGTGAATGGAAAGCGCGGCATCTGATGAAGGGACTACCCAAGAATCTCGCGACTTTAGTCAAGAGAGGTTCAAGATGTGGAATTATCTCAAGAAGAAAAATTGTTTGGAATTGAAGAAAACTGAAAATTAGATACAAAGAACCACCGGATACAGGTTATTCGCCTGAAAGTCATCCAGTGGTTCTTTTTGCCCAATGTGTAATTCTCGCCATGGACGCCATGGGTTTTGTCGATTAGCTATGATGCTGCGTATCACGGTTCAAACGTAATTGTACATGGAATTTGTGATGTATACCTATGTAGGATTGCAAGCTGTAGTTATAGCATTTTTTTGAGCTGGGAAATACGGGCTTGGGAAACCTCAAGTATCTTTGCATATTCGTGCTGTGCTGCATTGGGTTGCTTCTGCATCAATTCTTTTAGGCTTTCGATCATCTGTTGCGTCGAACGGCGCAGACGTTTGGATTGCTTCATTGGCCTTTCTCCGTTGGAGAAAGTCGATTTGGACGGCCTTGTGATAGGGGTGAAATTTGTACCATTCTTCAAATTATGAATACATTCCCCACAAATAAAGCTGTCTCTAAAATAAGTCAACTGCTCCGTAGAACCACACATTTTACACGTCACCCCGGTATATTTTCGTAAGGCGAGAATACCCGTTTCCTCATCAGCAAAAATCTCAACAGGATCACCCATCTTGTAATCCATTGAAATACGCATCTCTTTGGGAATGACGATACGACCTAACGAATCTAAGGGACGTGTCATACCTGTACTTTTCAAATGATAACCTCCTTTTTTTATATCCTTATAATACTAAATAAAGAGGAGAAAAAAGAATAGGCTTAGAGAAGCAATCGCATATATTAAGTAAACTGTTGAAAAGTATACAAGGAAATTCTATAAAATGGTATACTATTTTGTGAAAAAAACAATGATTCTAGTACAACTTGTGTCTAATACCAGATTGTAATTGGATTTGTTGCCACAGAGCAGCATCGTAACTTTATCCTATAAACGTGTTAAAGGGGTTGTTTATTGTGAACCATACAACCACGATTCGAGCAGAGCTTGATACATAACATGAAGACAAACGGACTGAACATTACCCGACTTGGACGAACAGCAGGGCTAAATGCAGGTACGGTGAGTACCTTGGTAAATGGAAATCGTACGTTTTCCGTCGATCAACTGGATCGGATTACGGCAGTTATGGGACATCCCACCAGTGTCCTCACTAATTATGTGGAGTATATTTGCGCACCCCCGATAAATCGGAAAAAGAATTGGTTACAGAGCTTTTGAATATTATGATGGCGAGCAATCGACTCTGGAGCGAGAAACCTTCGTGGGTCACTCGCTCTTTTTTTGTATATTTCTCATTACTTTGCACTCTTTTCTATGAAAACTTATACTTATAGTTAAAGCTGACTTTAAGAAGTACAACGATAACGAGGAGGGGAATGAGAATGTACTCCATCAGAGAGGTTCAAATCAAGAGCGGACTGCCTGCATCTACACTTCGTTATTATGAAAAAGAGGGGATATTACCTGAAGTGGGGCGGGATGAGGGTGGAAGAAGAGTATATACGGAAAAACAAATTGACTGGTTAAGGTTTGTTATGGCTATGAAAGATACGGGGATGACGATTGAAGAGATTAAGGCATACCTTGAGCTTAATGCAAAAGGCGAAGCCACCGTACATGAAAGAAGAGATTTTCTCATAGCTCATAAGACAAAGGTAGAAGAGCATATGGCCCAAACACAACACAATTTGGAGAAAATCATTCAGAAGATCGCTTATTATGATCATGTGGTTATGGGAAAAAACTTCTCTTAACCAAGTATTTGATGCAAAGGTAAAAAAGCCAAAGCCGTTTGCTTAAAAAGCAAACGGCTCTTCGGAGGGAGCAGGGCACTATATATTTCTGGTAACCTCATACGCATCCCAGACAGCGTACATAATATTTTGTACTTGCTTGGCATCTCCGATTAAGTAGGCTTCGGAAACTTCATTTTGGATGTCTTCATAAAGCGATTGTTGAGGAGTATATCCTACAGCTAGAATCGCTGAATCGGCCTTTAGAATCGTTTCTTCACCATTTTTGTTTTTAAGAACAAATTCTTGATCGTTGGCATCTACAATTTTGGCGTTGGTCAGGAGATGGATATCCTTAAATGCAACAAGGTCACGCAGCATATCTTCATTTGCATGGCACAGGGGTCCGCCTACGGTTAAAATATCTTCTTGCATTTCCACCAAGGTTACTTTTTTACCTTGATCAGCAAGCCAGAGTGCAGTTTCGCATCCCACAAGCCCGCCCCCGACAATTACAGTGGAAGCACCGGGATCTTTTTTCCCAAGCAGAACCTCTTCTGCGGAATCGACGCAAGCTGCAAAGTCTGCAGACTAAAAAAAATATATATAACAGTACATTAGAGCTAATGTATGAAAAGAGCCTGGAAAAAATTAAAATTGAGGATATCTGTCGGAAGGCCGGCGTGTCAGTAGGGTCATTTTATAATCATTTCAAGACTAAAAGTGATATTTTGGTGGAGATGTATGCCCAGGCGGATGGCTACTTTGAATTGAAATTTAAGAATGAACTACCATCAGAAAGTATTATGCAGGATCTTATTCAATATTTTGAGGTTTATGCGGAATATAATCAGAATGTTGGTTTAGAGACGGTGAAACAGTTATATACAAGTAATAACAAGCTTTTCATTACTAAGGGTCGTGGTATGCAAAATATACTTCAACAGATTATAGAGAGAGGGCAAGCCGTGGGAGAGTTGGATCAAAGCATGACATCCGAAGAGATAACAGACTACTTATTTATTGCAGCTCGTGGGGTCATGTACAACTGGTGTCTTCATGATGGCGACTCGGATTTAATTGTAAATATGCGTGAATATATGAGTCGCCTGCTCACGATCTTTAAATAAAGGAATTGATTTTATCCTAGGGTGTGTACGCAAACTGTAGATCAAGAGAATATTCTGGTAGAATAAGAGATATGAGACGAAGATACGAATTAACAGACCGTGAGTGGGAAGTCTTTCAGATGTTTTTGCCCCCAGTACGAAAATCACAAGGAGGTCGACCACCCAAAAACCGTCGTCAAATGTTGAATGCCGTCCTCTGGGTTGCCCGTACGGGTGCTCCTTGGCGTGATTTACCCGATTATTATGGTCCTTGGTCCTCGGTCCTCGGTCCTCGGTCTACAGCTTTTTCTGGCGCCTGCAAAAGGCCGGCATTTGGGATGAAATCCTGAAGCACGTTACCATTGAACCTGATTTTGAGCAAATGATGATTGATTCAACGATTGTCCGAGTCCATCATCATGGGGCCGGCGCAAAAGGGGGGCCAGCAAGCAAGCGATCGGACGTTCCCGAGGCGGATTAACCACGAAAATCCATGCCGTGGTGGATGCGCTGGGCTATCCGCTCTGCTTCGAATTGACACCTGGACAAGCACATGATTCGGTAATGGGTTACGATATGCTTTCGAAGCTGGATTTACAGAATCTAGAAATTTTGGCGGATCGGGCGTATGATACCGATGTGATTGTGGCCTTAATAAAGGAACAAAATGCAACCGCCGTCATTCCAAGCAAACGCAACCGGCGAAAGAAGCGAGCTTACGACAAGGATACGTATAAAGAACGGCATTTAATCGAAAGCTTTTTTAATCGAGTGAAACAGTATCGGCGCTTGGCAACCCGCTATGACAAGACAGCGAGCATGTTCAAGGCTTTTTTGGCGTTGATTTCGATAAGGATGTGGCTCAAATAGGTTTGCGTATAGGCTCTAATCAATCTAATTAGGTCGATATTGTGGATGATCCTGGATAACGGCCGCATTCATCATGCAGCCCAAGTGCAAGATTTCTTGAAGCAGCATCACCGATTACAATTTGTTTTTCTGTCGAAGTACTCGCCTGACCTTAACCTGATTGAAGGTTTATGGAAGTGGCTAAAGAGCGATGTCGTTCACAACGTATTTTACAAGAAGTTTTATCATATTCGAATCAATGTCGCAGCCTTCATGAAACGCGTCAATGACAAATCGTTGGAGGTCATTGATCGCTTGTGAATACGAATGTAATTCAAAAATTCAGTCTATGTAGAATTTATATAAACTATCAATTTTACAAATATCAATAAACATATTATTGTAAAAACAAAGAAATTGGAGGTGGCTTGACAATGAAAATTCTTATAGTAGGCTATTTTACACAAATTTCAAAATCAAATATTAAAAAATATTTTCCTAATGACTGGGACATTGTAATTGTGCCGCCGGGAAAAGAAATGCTGCATCATATTGGAGACTGCCAGGTAATCATACCTGAACATATCAAAGTGGATCGCGACTTACTTTCCATGGCAAAAAAATTGAAACTGGTACAGACGGGTGCAGGGTATGATAATGTAGATATTGATGCCTGCACGCAACTAGGTATTTGGGTAGCTAATGCTGCAGGAGTGAATGCGCAGGCAGTGGCCGAGCATGTAATGGCGCTGATGTTGTCTTATTATAAAAACATACCCTACCTTGATAGATTCATGAAAACCAGAATAGATGAAAAACAGTTGGATTATACAGGAAGTGAATTAAAAGGTAAAACGATAGGAATTATCGGCTTTGGTGCTGTCGGTAAAAAAGTAGCTGAGTTTTGCAGGGTTTTTGATATGAATGTGCTGGTTAATGCTAGACATGCCGTTGTACAACCTGACAGCTTTGTAAAAATGACGGATTTCGATAATCTTGTAAGCGTATCAGATATAGTCACTGTACATACGTCACTGAATCCGCAAACCAAACAACTGATTGATAAAGGAGTATTCAAAAAGATGAAGAATACCGCACTTTTTATCAATACGGCTCGCGGTGGGATTGTCAATGAAAATGACTTAATAGCTGCTTTAAAAGATAAAGAAATTTCAGGAGCATGCTTGGATGTGTTTGAATCTGAACCGCTTTCAATTGACAGTGAACTAAGGGATCTGAGTAATGTCATACTTACTCCCCATACTGCCGGCATGCCAGATGGCGTCAAGTTGCATAAAAAAAGATATGATTTCTTTGTGAATAATATAAAACATATAAAAAACGGTGAAGAACCCGAAAGCAAGCTTAATCAGGTGTTATAGTTCTGATAATTTTTCATTTTATTAAAAAAGCAGTCGATCAATTGGCCGTTCTTTATACGTATCCTGGTCATACGCCCGCTTCCTCCTCCGGTCTCGCTTGCTCGGAATCCATTACCGAATCATCTGCCTGTCCCGGTGTCAACTCAAAGCGGAGCGGATTCCCCAGTGCATCAACCACGAACGCCAGAAAAAGCTGTAGGCTGAAGACCAAGGGCCATTATAATCGGGTAAATAATGCCATGAAGCACCGGTACGGGCAACCCAGAGGACGGCTTCACAGTTTGCGTACACACCCTAGTCACAGGGACGGTTCACCACAAGCTTAACGGGTAAAAGGTAATACTAGGGCAATAATGCTGGGTTGACTCTCACGCCACGTGAGGCTGTAGACTGTGTAACAAGGGAGGTGAAGCGGAATGGCTTACACGGTGAAGGAAGTATCCGGTCTGTCGGGAATCAGCGTACGAACTTTACATTATTATGATGAAATCGGATTGCTGAAACCGCACCATGTCGGGGATAACGGGTATCGCTATTACGAACAGGAGCAACTGTTGAGACTACAGCAGATTATGTTATACAGAGAGCTGGAATTACCGTTATCCGACATTGGCGACTTGCTGGAGCAGACGAAGGAAAAGACGGCCGAGGTTTTGTTGGAGCATCGAAACAAGGTGCAGAACAAAGTCTTCCGCTTGCATACTCTCCTACAGACCATCGACGAAACGGTGGCTCATGTGAAAGGAGAACAGATGATGAAACCGGAGCAATTGTACCAAGGGTTTGACCCGGAAAAGCAGGAAATGTACGAACGTGAACTGACGGAACGTTATGGTCATGAGGCCGAAGAGAAGATTCAGGAGAGCAAGACGGCAACGACGAACTGGTCCAAAGAGGAGTATCTGGATTCCCAAGCAGAGGCAGGTCAGATTCATCGGCAATTAGCTGAAGCTATGAATAAGGGATTAAAGCATAACAGTGAAGAAGTGCAAGCTTTGATCCGGCGTCATCTCCAATGGGTAAGCCGATTCTATACACCTACTGCCGAGATTTATAGTGGGCTGGCAGACTTGTACGTGGAGCATGAGGATTTCAGTAAAATGTATGAAGGCTATCGCCCCGGACTGGCTGAGTATTTGCGAGACGGGATGAAGGTGCTGGCAAAGCGGGAATTAAACTAACACTAGCTGGTGAAAAAGGCTGTAAGAGGTATGAAAAAGGGGTAAACAACAAGCCAATCCGACGGCCTGCTGTTCACCCTTTTTGTGTGTAAAGCAGCTTTACATGCTGCTATGTGTCGCTCTCATGCCTTGCTGACTGTTGTTTCCGTAGTGCTGAATGCTACCACTGCTTGCATAATGCTGCCCAGTCGTACCCATGTGTTGCGGAAAGCTTTGGCTCATGTGGCTTCCCGTACCATAGGAGGATGGTTGCATACTGTGGGAGGCGTAATTATCGCCAAATCCGGGCTGAGTCATTTGGCTGCTGGAGCGGATCGTGTTTTCCAATTGACTACACAATTGAATGACTTGTTGGTATTGCTGCATAGCTTGTTGGTGGTGCTGGATTGCGGTTTGGATCGTTTGAGCTGCATTACGTTCACGTTGCACCAGGTTTTCAAGACTGGATGCATTTTGTTGCTCCTGTTGCAGCAACTGTTGATACATCGTTGTCCCTTGCTGTGTTTGTTGAACTAGTTGCTGCATAATTTGTTCACATTGACGAAGCTGCTGTTGTGGAGCCATGGTGTTGTTGTACATTGTCATTAATCTCCTTCACCGGATGGTTTTAGGTTCCAGACCCTTATATATTGTGGCGAAGGAAGACGATGATTATACGCGGATTTTGATTACAAACTGGCTACCAGAATAGCCGTAAATTCCTCTAGGAATACACGATCTTCGTGGTCGAAGCGGGCTTTTAGCGGGCTGTCAATGTCCAGTACTCCCAGCAGTTCTCCGTTCTTGATGAGGGGGATGACGATTTCGCTGTTGGAAGCCGCGTCACAGACGATATGGCCCGGGAACGCATGGACATCTTCTACGACAAGGGTCCGTCGCTCCACTGCGGCTGTACCGCATACACCGCGTCCCAGCGGAATTCGTATACACGCGGGCTGGCCCTGAAATGGACCGAGTACAAGCTCGGTTCCATCATAGAGATAGAAGCCGCTCCAGTTAATATCCGGCAGAAAATGACCAAGCAATGCAGAAGCGTTCGCCAGGTTTGCAATAGTATTGGGTTCATCATGAATGAGTGCCCGGAGTTGCCCAAGAACTGATTCAAATTGTTCGTTACGTGTGCCTTCGTAAGGGATAGCCTGAAACATGTAGTCCACGCTCCTATCAGTGAAATTTTTTACCATTATCTGTTGTATATATCGGGAGAAAAAGGTAATTCTGCAAGTTGCTTTTACCATTGGTTAATTAATTTAAGATATAACGATTTATATATTCAGTCAAGAGGAAAATACATCTGTAACCTTTTCAGCGACCTCCGTACTCTAATCTTTGTACAGCGTAATTTCAAGAGAAGAACAGGAGTTGTCAGGTATGAAAAAGGTACATAGTGCAATCAGCTCAGCGGTGGTGACCAGTCTGATTCTGACGGCAGTCGTACATTTTATGAAAAGTGGATCGCCTTCGCTGCTTGGTTTCTACAATTCAAAAGGGGTGCCACTCATTTGTTTCCGGCTTGTTTCCTATGGGTAAAAACAATATAACGATGTTGGCCTTAAGCCGGGAAGGAGCTACAACCATGCATGCAGATGTTCAAAATTTGTTTATCCGTATACAGATGCTTTCCTATGCACATCAAAACGATTTGACGGTGAGAGATATTCAACCTGTACTAGAAGACCGCGGGTACCGCGTAGGAGAACGTGAGGTCAAGCAGGAGCTGGAGAACCTGACGCAGGAAAACTTTCTGACACCGCATGACGATTTGTTCAGCATTACGGGCGCAGGAATTGAAGAATTGAAGGAAATTCAGACGATGCTGGGCGTATTGTACAAGGATGTTGTGAAGAAACCGGCCCGGGCGGCTTCTCGTGCCTCCTCCTAAAGTGGCATTGGAATGCGGAGTATAGTCATCATTCATGTCTGCCTGACTACTTGGAAATGAGCGGCTCCAAACATATCCTCCTTTTCTCATGGATACCGGATCGGCGCATTTGTGGAGCAGGGGGGTGTTTGCGTTTGTTGGAGGGGTATGCTTAAATGTAGCGTATATTTATTGTCACTTTGATGCTGGAAGGATGATTGAACATGTGCGCATATGCATGTAAGGGGCATATACCACCGCTGGAAGGCCCGCGTCTTCGACTCCGAAAGATGGAAACCGGGGATGCGGCTACGATGTTTGCCTGCTGGTCTGATCCGGAGGTTCACCGTTATATGAACCTGACGGGGATGTCCGGACGTGAGGATGCGGAGGATATGATCGAGCTGTTGAATGAGCTGGCGAAGACGGAGGATGCGTTACGCTGGGGCATAGAGCTGAAGGAGGACGGGAAGCTGATCGGCAGCTGTGGCTTTAATTATTGGCAGACCGAGGGAGCCTATAAAGCCGAAATCGGCTACGAGCTGGCTAAGCCCTATTGGAGAAAGGGCTATATGTCGGAGGCGCTGCGGCTGGTGCTGTTTTTCGGGTATGGCACGATTCAGCTGAATCGGATGGAAGCGCTGGTGGACCCGCGAAATACGGGATCGCAAGCCTTATTGTCCTCTATGGGCTGGACGCAGGAAGGGCTGCTACGGCAAGTGCAGCATACGTCTACAGGCTTTAAGGATATGCTGATGTACTCCTTGCTACATGAAGAATGGCTCAGACTGGAGGCAAAGCGAAATGCTGTTTCAGTATAACGGAGGGGCGTCCCCGCTGCACAGGCTGGGGCCATTAAGTAAACTGATTCTGGTGGGTTGCTTTAGCCTGCTGTCGATGGCATGGGATTCAACCCTGCATGAAGCGGCACTGCTGGTTGTATTGATCGTTGCGGCTTGGTTTGGGGCAGGCATAACGTTGGCACGTCAGCTTCGGGCCATGTCATTTCTGATTGGTTTGGGTGTTCCGTATTTTATATTATCTATTCTGGCAATTAGGGAAGGACATATCGTGGCAACCTGGGGGCCGATTTGGATTACAGCGGAAGGGCTGGATATCGCAGGGGCGTTGACGCTGCGCATTTTTGTGCTGTTTTTGGCCTCGTATATTTATTTGTCGACAACTGATCCCAGAGATTTTGTACAGGCTTTGAATCTGCGTTTGCGTGTTCCTTATCGGTTTGCGTTCGGTATTTCTGTGGCGCTGACGTTTCTCCCCTTATTGGAAGAGGAAGGACGTACTATAATGGCGGCACGGCGTGTGCGTGGACAGGAACCGCCGCGAGGACTGCGGAACCGGCTTTCATGGTGGGGCGGATATGTCGGTGCTATGCTGGTGAATGCCGTGAGACGAGTTCAGCAGACGGCGCTGGCGATGGAGGGCAAAGGCTTTGGTGCTTATACTGATCGTACCTATCTCCGTGCGCTGGACAAGGGGTGCTCCGGTTATGTATGTGCTGTGGTTGCTGTATTAGGTACTGCTGTTTTATGGTGGAGCTTATAGGGAGCAGCTTCTTTTTTGATCTTATTGTCAACCGTATAAATAAATTTAGGTTGACAATAAGAGCTTGTATGAATACATTTAGAATGTGCTCGTTTATATTTGGAGAGGAGATAGGGAATTACATATGAAGGAATCTCGTATTTTTGCAAAGTTTACGACGCTGGATATCGTATTGATGGCGATGCTGGCAACGTTGAATGGAGTCATGACCGTTTATTTGTCGATGATTAACAAAACATTAAACAGTCTGGGAGGGCCTATCGCGACTTCCTCCATTGTCGGGCTGTACATGATATATGGTTTGCTGGCCTATTATATTATTCGTAAGCCGGGGACGGCGGTAATTGCCTATTCATTTGGCGCAGTGGTGCAGTCCTTTATGGGTTCAGCCTACGGAATCGCATCTATCATCGCTGCTGCGGTCTGCTATATGATTGCCGCTGAACTGGTATTTGCTGTACTGCGCTATCGACGCTGGAATGCCGTTTCGCTGATGCTGGCAGGCGGGGCTATGGTGCCGTTATGGTTTATCGTGGCAGCCAATATGTTCGGCTATATGCATTGGGGCTGGAAGGTGCTGACGATTGCACTGGTCGTGCGCATCCTGAGCGGTATTGTATTGTGCGGTCTGCTGACCAAGATGTTGGGCGATGCGTTGAATCGGACAGGACTGTTAAAACGTTTTGAGCTGGGTCGTGCTTCGCGTGCATAGCACTTGCCATGGCGAGACTGCATTCTTCAAGAACAGGGATAGAGGGTATTTCGGTTATGAATGAACATAGCGATAATGGTTCTGGATGTAAAATAGCCATTTCCATGAAGGATTTCGGCTATCGGTATGATGATCAGGAGGAACCCGCTTTACATGGCTTGACGCTGGACATTGCAGTGGGCGAGCATGTTGCGATTGTCGGGGCCAGTGGAAGTGGAAAATCTACGCTGTGCCAGCTTCTCCACGGCGGATTGTCCCGTTCCGGTGAAGGAGAACGGGTTGGGGAGCTGATCGTGTACGGGATGGACCCGGACACGGCTGACCTGGCGGCTGTCGCCTCCACCGTCGGCGTCGTGCTTCAGGACCCGGATGCCCAACTGGTGCAGGGAATCGTCGAAGACGAGATCGCCTTCGGGCCGGAGAACCTGCGCGTGCCTCCGGCGGAAATAGCGCAGCGCCTGACGGCTGCGCTGGAGGCCGTCGGCCTTGCCTCCGAGCGCGGCTCCTTCGTGCGCCGCCTCTCGGGCGGCCAGCGCCAACGCACTGCTATCGCTGCGGTGCTGGCGCTGGAAGCGCCGCTCGTCGTGTTCGACGACGCAGCGGCGCAACTGGACCCGCCGGCCCAAAGCGACTTCGCCCTGCTATGCCGGCGGCTCCATGCCGCAGGCCGGACGGTGGTCACCGTGTCCGGCCGCATGGACGATGCCGCGCGTGCAGCGCAGCGCGTCATCGTGCTGGAGGGCGGGGCTGTGCAGCTGCAAGGCCCGCCCGACAAGCTGCTGCGCGAGCATGGCGCGCAGCTTGTCGCCTTGGGGCTGCTGCCGTCTCCCGCAGGGAGGGGAGGCGTGCCCCAAGGACCGGGGGCGAAGCCCGGCCTGCCGTTGTTGGAGGTGAAGGAGCTGGCCTTCACCTATCCCGGCAGTGGCCGGGCAGCACTGGCAGGCGTGAGCCTTGCCCTTGCGCCCGGAGAACGAGCCGTCCTGCTGGGCGAGAACGGCTCGGGGAAAACAACGCTCGGCAAGCTGCTGATGGGCCTCCTGCCTGCACCTAAGGGGTGCATGTGGTGGGAGGGTCAGGATATGGCGAAGCTGCCGATCCATCAACTGGCCACCGGGATCGGCTACGTGTTCCAGCAGCCGGAGCATCAGTTTGCGGCTACAACGGTGTGGGACGAATGCTTGTACAGCGTCCGCGTCAAGCTTGGATTACGGGCTGGGGAGCCGATTCCTGCTGCATATGAGGAACGGGCGCAGCGGTTGCTGACAGCCGCCCGACTGGATCACAGGCTGGATGCCTCTCCGTACCTGCTGAGTGGCGGTGAAAAAAGGCTCTTAGGCGTAGCCGCGCAGTTCATTCTGCCCAAAAAGCTTTACATTTTGGATGAGCCTACTGCCGGAACGGATTATGAAGGAGCGAACATCCTGCTTCGCATGTGCGCTGAACAAGTGAACCACGGAGCAGCCTTTCTGATCATCACCCACGATATGCAGTTCGCTGAAAGCTTTTCCAGCCATATTCTGTACATGGAAAAGGGGCAGATTAAGGAAGCGGAAAGTGCCGGGGATTTATCATACGATTACAGTTGGCAAAAATTAATTATATGTAGACAATAATATATATACATC
Source organism: Paenibacillus sp. 1-8 (assembly GCF_056316205.1). Classification (NCBI taxonomy): domain Bacteria; kingdom Bacillati; phylum Bacillota; class Bacilli; order Caryophanales; family Paenibacillaceae; genus Paenibacillus; species Paenibacillus sp. 1-8. The sequence goes on from NZ_CM149995.1 coordinate 851,438, forward strand.
GTATAAAACAGGCGGCCTATATAGGCCGCCTGTTTACGATTATGCAGTGCGGGTAATACCAATCCTGTGCAGTCGAATTGCACAGGTGCAACCAGTTTACACAAGGAAAGGATTTGTGATTTGCTTGGGAAAAGATAAACCCTTGAAGCGCGGGCTCGTGCTGACCGGTGTTCTGTTGGCCACCTTTCTGGCCGCGATTGAGGGAACCGTCATCGGTCCTGCCGGACCGACTATTGTTAGTGAACTGGGCAGCGTGAATTTGCTCAGCTGGATTTTTACGGCCTATTTGCTGACGATGGCTGTAACTACACCTATTTTCGGCAAGCTTAGCGATTTATTTGGTCGCAAACCGATTTTTCTGATCGGCTGTTCATTGTTTGTACTCGGTTCTTTGCTTTGTATGATGGCTGGTAGTATGGAGCAGCTTATTTTGTACCGGGCTATTCAAGGGATTGGAGCGGGCGGCGTGATTCCCGTTACCTTTACCATTATCGGAGATATATACAAAATGGAGGAACGCGGCAAAGTTCAGGGAATGATCAGCTCGGTATGGGGGATTTCTTCTCTGATCGGGCCTTTGCTGGGCGGTTACGTGGTCACTTATTTTGGCTGGGAATGGATTTTCGGCTTTAACGTCCCTTTTGGACTGCTTGCAATGTTCTTCATCGCTCGTTACCTGCGGGAGCAGGTAGCCAAGCGCACCGCGCGCATCGACGTGCCGGGAGCTGTGACCTTTACCATTGGAATGACGGCTCTTTTGCTCGTATTGGCACTGGGCGGACAATATGTCGGTTGGGCTTCTCCTGAATTGCTGGCCTTGGCAGCCGTCGCTATTTTATTCCTGATTCTGTTTTTGGTTATTGAAAAGCATGCTCAGGAACCGATGGTGCCGCTAAAGCTGTTTCGGATACCGGATATCGCTTTTTCCTGTGCCGCAGCACTGCTGGTCAGTTCTCTACTGATCGGGCTGACAAGCTACCTGCCGCTTTGGATTCAAGGCGTACACGGTGGAGATGCCGCTTCATCCGGTCTGGCGCTGGCTCCGATGTCAGTAGGATGGCTGTTCGGCTCCATGATCGGGGGACGCATTTTGCTGACTTTGGGTTCGCGTCGAACCTCATTAGTCGGACTGACCCTGATTGTACTGGGTGCCTTCGTGATGACCCTGATGGGCGAAACGGCGCCGATCTGGCTGCTGTTCCTATCCACATTATTGTATGGATTGGGCTTTGGCTTCTCCATGACTATGTTTACCATTATTGCCCAGTCTTCGGTCGGGTTCCAACTGCGTGGTGCATCTACAGCATTGAATACGTTCCTGCGAACACTGGGGCAAACCATTGGTGTCGCAGCCTTCGGTTCATGGCTTAATTATCGCATTGCTGCCCAGACAGCAGATGGACAGCTTACACTGCAGGGGGTTACGCAGGAGGATATTAACGGTTTGCTTGCTCCTCATGCCTCACAAAGCTTGAGTGACAAGACCGCTGGCTTGCTCCGTTCCGTGCTGGAAAACAGTCTGCATTCCCTGTTCATCATCATGGTCATTATTGCGGTTATTAGTTGGTTTGTCGTCCTCGGGTTGCGGAACCGTCCACCGGGTACGGAGGAAGAAGCAAGCAAGCCTGCAAAGGCGGCACAGGAAGGAACTGCATAGGAATAAAGGAATCGTAGATCGTTTCCTTGGAGAATGTTTATTGCTTGTATAGCGGTATGAAAATACAGAATATATAGGGAAATAGCGGTAGCTTGGGACAGGGAAATAGCGTCCAGAGCTACTGCTATTTTTTTAATCGTCATTTCCTGATAGTTTAATAGGTTTAGTTTTTTTCTCACATAGATAAGCAGAAAATGTACATAGAAAACGGAGTAGTCGGGGTGGTGCTGTACAAGCGAAGCGATCGCTTTAAAAGCTTTTCGTAGGAAAGCTCGCTTCGGAAGCATCACCTCCCCGGATTTCTTCTCTAATCACAGGCTTTATTCGAGAAATCCGGAGGGGCGGTGGCGATGGGAAGCACTATCCGACTGCGTAGTGGCACCATAGGTAACTTTTAAATTCAGTTTATATAGTTGGGCTAATGAGCATCAGAGGTGTATTTTTTATGTCAGAAATACCGTATGTAAATAACTACATAAGTAAATTATTGGTAGAATAGTCTTATTACACATGCATCTAATATTTTTGTCGAAAATTAAAGGGGCCCTAAAGTACCGTTTTTCTGAATTCGTTTGCAAATGGATTTTTTGATGAATTTTTTTGAATGATTTTGAAGGAAAATGAAGCGACCTACCTAGAAAAATTGAATATGCAAAAAAATCAAGAAATAAATTTATCCAAGTGTAAGTAAAATGAAAGAAAATGAGATTTTCAGAAATTCACTAGGCAAATATGAGGATAGAGCTCAAGAGGTCTCCTTCTTTAGCCATGAATAAAAGGGGAGATCTAGTCTATATCAATCGTTAAGCATTAAATATAGAATGGCCCTACCAACATAAAAGTTGAGTATCCGATACAGGGAAGAATAATCGAAAAGGGAGATGGAATACTTGAAGTTTAACAAATGGTTCAGAAATGCAGCAACCGTAACGGTAGCAACTACCTTGCTGTTAGGAGGCGGCATTCAAGCTTTTGCGAAGGAAAAAGACGGTGCTGATCTGGAGGAAGACAGCAGGTTTACCCAAATCACGCGTCATGATATGCTGGATATTTTCAAACAGCAGGGCAAAGAAAAATATGAGGTTCCATCCTTTGATGCATCTACCATCAAAAATATTCCTTCGGCAAAAGGCCGCGACGGATCGGGCAAGCTGATTGATCTGGATGTATGGGATACTTGGCCGTTACAAAATGCCGATGGCACGATAGCTAATTACAAGGGGTACAACATTGTTTTTGGACTGGCAGGCGATCCTAAAAGAGCAGAGGATACGTTTGTCTATCTGTTCTATCAAAAAGCAGGCAACACCTCGCTGGAAGGCTGGAAAAATGCCGGAAGAGTATTTAAGGATAACGATAAATTCCTTGCAAACGATCCAATCCTGAAGAATCAGGCGGAGGAATGGTCCGGTTCTGCTACTTTAACGTCGGATGGAGAAGTGCGTTTATTTTATACGAGCAGACAGCCTTTTGAGCCGGAGAACAAACTATACGGCAAGCAAACCTTGGCTACGGCCCAAATTAATCTTTCTCAACCCAATGACGAAACCCTGAAAGTGGATGGCATAGAGGACCTCAAATCGATTTACGATGCTGGCGACGGGAAAATTTATCAGAATGTTCAGCAAAGCGTGGGAGTAAACCTAGATAACCACACATTCAGAGACCCTCATTACATTGAAGATCAAGGAAAAAAATATATCATATTTGAAGCGAACACGGGTACAGAGACGGGCTACCAGGGAGAGGATTCCCTTTATAAATCTGAGTATTATGGCGGGAATAACGAATTTTTCACGAAAGAGCTACAAAATCTGCAGCAAAGTCCCAAGAAAAACGGGGCCGAAGTGGCAAACGGTGCTTTGGGAATCGTGGAATTAAATAATGATTATACGTTGAAAAAAGTGATGGACCCGCTAATTGCATCCAATCTGGTAACCGATGAAATTGAACGGGCGAATGTTTTCAAAATGAATGGTTTGTGGTATTTGTTTACAAGCACCAGAGGTTCCAAATCTACCGTTGATGCCGTTGGAGACGACGATATTTACATGCTGGGTTACGTATCGACTTCTTTGACAGGGCCTTATAAGCCCCTGAATGGAACCGGTCTCGTTCTTCACCAAAATCTGGATCGTGATGATATTACCTGGACGTATGCCCATTTTGCTATTCCGCAAGGCAAAGGAAATAACGTTGTGGTAACCAGCTATATGACAAACCGTGGACTGTTCCCGGATCACAAATCCACTTTTGCGCCAAGCTTCCTGCTGAACATTAAAGGCTCCAAAACTTCTGTTGTGAAGAACGGAATTCTGGAGCAAGGACAAATCACGATTGACCCGACGGACGACAAGGAAGTACCACCATATGACTATGGGAAGAAATAAGTAGGTAGTCCGGTGGGACGATACCGGGGGCTGAGATTCACACGTCTCTGAGTAACTTGGTGAATTAAGGGTTACCTTGATTTACCGAGCCGTCCCATACCGGACGATACATATCGTGCAATGAGAGGATGGGAACCGACCATTCCCGCATGCTCGTCAGACTATCCAGACAAAGAGAGTGGGGAGGATCGTCATGATGAAAAACATAGCTTCTAAGAGCATTTGGATACGATCCATCGTGGTCATCGTGGGCTTAAGTATTTTATTAGCGATAGGCTGGAGTCTTTATCACCCGGCTAAAAGTGAAAGTCTAGAAACACAGAAGAGGCCAACCTACCGGGCTTCCTATCATTTTACCGTTCCGGATAAGTGGAAGAATGATCCTCAACGGCCCATTTATTTCGATGAAAAATATCATTATTACTATTTATATAATCGTGACTATCCCAAAAAGAACGGTACAGAATGGCGACATGCCACATCTACCGACCTGGTTCATTGGAAAGATGAAGGGGTGGCGATTCCTAAATATACGAACCCGAATGGAGATCCTTGGTCCGGTTCAGTCGTGATCGACGATAATAACACCGCAGGTTTTGGTAAAGGAGCGCTTGTAGCCATTGTGACACAACCCTCCGCAGATGGAGGAAAGCAGGAACAATTTTTGTGGTACAGTACGGACAAAGGCAAGACGTTTACTTCTTACCGCAACAAGCCTGTGATGTCCAACCCCGGTACAAAGGACTTCAGAGACCCCAAAATCATCCGAGATACTCAACGTAATCAATGGGTGATGGTCATGGCAGAGGGAACGAAGATTGGCTTTTATGAGTCTGATAATTTAAAGAATTGGCGGTATACGAGCGGCTTTCAAACGGAAAATATCGGGCTTGTGGAATGTCCTGACCTTTACCGGATGCGGGCCGATGATGGAAGCTATCAATGGATTCTGGGCGTGAGCGCCAATAGCAAACCAACAGGCGGGCCCAACACGTATGCCTACTGGACGGGAGATTTTAATGGAGAAGCATTTCTTCCTGATCGTAGTGAGCCTGAGTGGCTGGATTATGGCTTTGACTGGTATAGTGCAGTTACGTTTGAGGATGGGAAAGACAAAGATAAATACAGTCACCGTTATGCTCTGGCCTGGATGAATAATTGGGATTATGCCCATAACACGCCTACCCTAAAGGAAGGCTTTAATGGAATGGATTCGATTGTTCGTCAAATTCGGCTGAAGCATATAGCAGATGCCGGATATCGCTTGGTTTCACAGCCGGTAAAAGCTTTGGGGCAATTCCAAACCTCAACGGAATCATTTGGACAGATCAAGGTAGAGGGCTCTCACCCACTTCCAGTAGCAGGTGATGCCTATCAGTTAGAGGCGGATGTATCTTGGTCAACGATCAAAAATACGGGCTTGAGACTTCGAGAGTCAGCGGATGGCAAGCGTCATGTGGATGTCGGCGTTTCGACGGATGGGCAATACTCCTACGTAAATAGAGCCAACACCAGGCAGCCGGATCAGAGTGGAAAATATGTAGAGAGCAGGGCGCCTTTTGATGCCACTAAGAAAAAGGTTCACCTAAACATTCTCGTCGATAAAACCAGCATTGAAGTATTTGTAGATGACGGTGAAGTTGCTTATTCCAGTTTAATATTCCCAGAACTAGAGGATCAGGGAATTACTCTTTTTGCCGATGGCGGCCCGGCTATGTTTAACAATGTAGTGGTCAAGCATTTTAATCGTTAGCGGGTATCGTTAGAAGTCTATAAAAAAGAGGCAGTTCGGGCACCAAAATGAGGTCCGAGCTGCCTCTTTATTCAACTATTGTACTTTTCAGCCTTAACTAAATTAGTTTCAGGATTTACTCGCTAGAATAAAGTTCCTACTAGAATAATAACGATCATGGTCATAAAAAGGCCTATCCCATGTTTGCTCCGGCATTGGTGAAGGGCAATATCTGCGTTCCTAAAAGCATGTTTATAGGAACGATTCTAAATTACTCTATTTCA
>NZ_CM149995.1:860000-4425000 GCF_056316205.1 Paenibacillus sp. 1-8
GAGCACACGGAGGATGCCTAGGCGCCAGGAGCCGACGAAGGACGTGGCGAACAACGATAAAGCCTCGGGGAGCTGTAAGCAAGCTTTGATCCGGGGATGTCCGAATGGGGAAACCCGGCTGTCTTCATCGACAGTCACTTTCTGCTGAATACATAGGCAGAACAGAGGCATACCAGGGGAACTGAAACATCTAAGTACCCTGAGGAAGAGAAAACAATAGTGATTCCGTCAGTAGCGGCGAGCGAACGCGGATTAGCCCAAACCAAGGAGCTTGCTCCTTGGGGTTGTGGGACGTCTCACATGGAGTTACAAAGGAATCGGTTAGATGAAGAGGTCTGGAAAGGCCCGCCAGAGAAGGTAAAAGCCCTGTAATTCAAAACCTGTTCCCTCCGAGACGGATCCCGAGTAGTGCGGGGCACGTGAAACCCCGTATGAATCCGGCAGGACCATCTGCCAAGGCTAAATACTCCCTGGCGACCGATAGTGAAGCAGTACCGTGAGGGAAAGGTGAAAAGCACCCCGGAAGGGGAGTGAAATAGATCCTGAAACCGTGTGCTTACAAGAAGTCAGAGCCCGATCTATGGGTGATGGCGTGCCTTTTGTAGAATGAACCGGCGAGTTACGTTCCCGTGCAAGGTTAAGGTGAAGAGCTGAAGCCGCAGCGAAAGCGAGTCTGAATAGGGCGACTTAGTACGTGGACGTAGACCCGAAACCGGGTGATCTACCCCTGTCCAGGGTGAAGGTGCGGTAACACGCACTGGAGGCCCGAACCCACGCATGTTGAAAAATGCGGGGATGAGGTGGGGGTAGCGGAGAAATTCCAATCGAACCCGGAGATAGCTGGTTCTCCCCGAAATAGCTTTAGGGCTAGCCTCGGAATAAGAGTCGTGGAGGTAGAGCACTGATTGGGTGCGGGGCCCGCAAGGGTTACCAAGCTCAGTCAAACTCCGAATGCCATAGACTTAGTTCCGGGAGTCAGACAGTGAGTGCTAAGATCCATTGTCGAAAGGGAAACAGCCCAGACCATCAGCTAAGGTCCCCAAGTGTGTGTTAAGTGGGAAAGGATGTGGAGTTGCACAGACAACCAGGATGTTGGCTTAGAAGCAGCCACCATTGAAAGAGTGCGTAATAGCTCACTGGTCGAGTGACTCTGCGCCGAAAATGTAACGGGGCTAAACACGCCACCGAAGCTATGGCTTGATATTTAGGTATCAGGGGTAGGGGAGCGTTGAATGCGGGTTGAAGGTGTACCGTAAGGAGCGCTGGACTGCATTCAAGTGAGAATGCCGGTATGAGTAACGAAAAGATCTGTGAGAATCAGATCCGCCGAAAGCCTAAGGGTTCCTGAGGAAGGTTCGTCCGCTCAGGGTAAGTCGGGACCTAAGGCGAGGCCGATAGGCGTAGTCGAAGGACAACAGGTCGAAATTCCTGTACCACCGTAATCCGTTATGAGCAATGGGGTGACGCAGTAGGGTAGTGACGCGGACTGATGGATGTCCGTCTAAGCAGTGAGGCTGATGTGTAGGCAAATCCGCACATCGTAAGGCTGGGCTGTGATGGGGAGCGAAAATTGTAGTAGCGAAGGTCATGATCTCAGACTGCCAAGAAAAGCCTCTAGCCAGGAGAAGGTGCCCGTACCGCAAACCGACACAGGTAGGCGAGAAGAGAATTCTAAGGCGCGCGGAAGAACTCTCGTTAAGGAACTCGGCAAAATGACCCCGTAACTTCGGGAGAAGGGGTGCCTCGGTAGGGTGAATAGCCCGAGGGGGCCGCAGTGAAAAGGCCCAAGCGACTGTTTAGCAAAAACACAGGTCTGTGCGAAGCCGCAAGGCGAAGTATACGGGCTGACGCCTGCCCGGTGCTGGAAGGTTAAGGGGAGTGGTAAGTCCTTCGGGGCGAAGCTATGAACCGAAGCCCCAGTAAACGGCGGCCGTAACTATAACGGTCCTAAGGTAGCGAAATTCCTTGTCAGGTAAATTCTGACCCGCACGAATGGCGTAACGACTTGGGCGCTGTCTCAACGAGAGATCCGGTGAAATTTTAATACCTGTGAAGATGCAGGTTACCCGCGACAAGACGGAAAGACCCCATGGAGCTTTACTGCAGCTTGATATTGAATTTGGGTACGATCTGTACAGGATAGGTGGGAGCCTAAGAGACTTGAGCGCCAGCTTGAGAGGAGGCATCCTTGGGATACCACCCTGATCGTATCTAGGTTCTAACTTGGTACCGTGATCCGGTACGAGGACAGTGTCAGGTGGGCAGTTTGACTGGGGCGGTCGCCTCCTAAAGAGTAACGGAGGCGCCCCAAGGTTCCCTCAGAATGGTTGGAAATCATTCGAAGAGTGCAAAGGCAGAAGGGAGCTTGACTGCGAGACCTACAAGTCGAGCAGGGACGAAAGTCGGGCTTAGTGATCCGGTGGTACCGCATGGAAGGGCCATCGCTCAACGGATAAAAGCTACCCTGGGGATAACAGGCTTATCTCCCCCAAGAGTCCACATCGACGGGGAGGTTTGGCACCTCGATGTCGGCTCATCGCATCCTGGGGCTGAAGTAGGTCCCAAGGGTTGGGCTGTTCGCCCATTAAAGCGGTACGCGAGCTGGGTTCAGAACGTCGTGAGACAGTTCGGTCCCTATCTGTCGTGGGCGTAGGAAATTTGAGAGGAGCTGTCCTTAGTACGAGAGGACCGGGATGGACGTACCGCTGGTGTACCAGTTGTTCCGCCAGGAGCACCGCTGGGTAGCTATGTACGGAAGGGATAAGCGCTGAAAGCATCTAAGCGTGAAGCCCCCCTCAAGATGAGATTTCCCAGTATGTAAGACCCCTTGAAGACGACGAGGTAGATAGGTTGGGGGTGGAAGTGCAGTAATGCATGGAGCTGACCAATACTAATCGGTCGAGGGCTTATCCTAAGAATAGGACGCAATGGAGTTTCGGATCCAGTTTTCAGGGTGTAACACCTTGAAGGTATGTAGAAGATACATACGACAAGCGCATGGCTATTCATTCACACAATAGGTGATGAACCGGATAACCATACGGTAGAATTTGCATAGCAAATTCATGTTTGGTGGCGATAGCGGAGGGGTTCCACACGTACCCATCCCGAACACGACCGTTAAGCCCTCCAGCGCCGATGGTACTTGGACCGCAGGGTCCTGGGAGAGTAGGACGTCGCCAAGCAAAAGCAAGAAGGACCATGATCTCCTTGAGATTGTGGTCCTTTTTTGCGTTGAAAAGGTAAGACATTATATATTTAACTTAAAGGAAAGGTACAAATTGAGACTAACTCATAACAATTGAAGCTATTTTGAAATAAATTAGTATCAGGTATTAGTATCAGGTGTTATAATGGAAACAAGGATTATAAAGGAGAGTGGTCAGATTGTTGAATTCTAAAGCAAAGCTTACGGCCCTGGGTACTTATGTACCTGAACGGATTTTGACGAATGCCGACTTGGAGAAGCTTGTGGATACTAGTGACGAGTGGATAGTACAACGAACGGGTATGCGTGAACGGCGAATTGCGGCTGAAGACCAATATGTATCTGATCTATGCATTCAAGCCGTTACACGTATGATTAAGCTCTATGACGTAAATATAAACGAAGTTGATATGATCATTGTAGCGACTAGTACGCCTGATTACTACTTTCCAAGTACAGCTTCACGAATTCAGGCCCATTTTAATATTTCGGATACGGGATCAATGGATGTAAGTGCAGCATGTGCAGGATTCACCTATGGACTTCACCTGGCTAACGGCCTTATTACGGGTGGTCTGCACCGTAAGGTTTTAGTGGTGGGAGCGGAAACGTTGTCCAAAATTACGGATTATACGGACCGGACGACTTGTGTACTTTTTGGAGACGGAGCAGGGGCTGCTCTTGTTGAATATGACGAGGATGAAGGATCATTTTTGACCGCAGATATCGGAACTTATGGGCAAGGGGGAGTTCATCTCTATCGGGCAGGTTTATCTGATTATTTAGATGGAGAAAAGCTGCAAGCTAATGGATTTCTTGTTCAAAATGGACGTGAGGTTTATAAATGGGCTGTTCGCTCTGTCCCAGCGGGAGTAGAACGGTTATTGGAGCAGGCTGGAATGAAGAATGAGGACCTTGACTGGTTTGTACCGCATAGCGCCAATCTGAGAATGATCGAATCCATATGTGAACGAGGGGCAATACCTTTGGAAAAGACGCTGACAAGTGTAGAGTTTTATGGCAATACATCGGCGGCATCTATTCCTTTAGCTTTACAGTGCGGTTTGGATGATGGGCGTTTACGGTATGGACAGCGGGTATTGTTATATGGGTTCGGAGGGGGCCTGACTTATGCAGGTCTGCTGTTAAAATGGAGCGTGCCTGATTTGTAAGCTGTCCGGATGGTATAATTAACAATATAAGAGAAAGGGGCGTAACATGAAGGTATTAGTATTAGCAGAAAAACCATCCGTAGCCAGAGAGATTGCACGTGTAATGGGAAGCCGCGAGAAGCATAAAAGCTATATAGAGGGGCCCAAGTATGTTGTGACGTGGGCGTTAGGACATTTGGTTGGACTGGCAGAGCCGGAGGATTATGATTCCAAGTATGCAACCTGGAATTTGGAGGACCTGCCGATCCTTCCGAAGAGTACCAAGCTGAAGGTGCTACGGGAAAGCAATCATCAGTTCAAGGCTGTGCAGCAGCTGATGAAACGACAGGACATTGGAGAGCTTATTGTGGCAACGGATGCTGCCCGTGAGGGGGAACTGTTGGCACGTTGGATTATACAAATGGCGAACTGGAAAAAGCCTTTTCGCCGTTTGTGGATTTCATCGCAGACGGACAAGGCGATCAAGGAAGGCTTCGCGAAGCTGTTGCCTGGGCAGCAGTTTGATCGTTTATACGAATCGGCTCGTTGTCGGGCTGAAGCAGACTGGATGATTGGTCTGAATGTGACCCGCGCATTGACGTGTCGCTATAACGCTCAGCTTTCGGCGGGAAGAGTACAGACACCGACGCTGGGAATGATTATGGAACGTGAGAAGGAGATTACTCAGTTTCGTTCTCAGGAATATGATACATTGACGGCAGACTTTGGTGATTTTCAGGCAACTTGGCGTGCGGAAAATGGCGACTCACGCATGTTTGACCGTACTCAAGCAGAGGCTTTGCGCCGCAAATTGGAAGGCGTCAAAGGCACGGTTTCCAGTGTCAAAAAAAGTGAAAAGAATGAGCCTCACCCGTTGGCTTATGATTTAACCGAGCTGCAAAGGGATGCCAACCAGCGCTACGGCTTTTCGGCCAAGCAGACGTCTAATGTACTTCAGCGTTTGTATGAGCAGCATAAGCTGGTCACGTATCCACGTACAGATAGCCGTTATCTGACATCCGATATGGTGGATACCCTTAAGGAACGGCTCAATAGTGTGGCTGTAGGCCCGTATGCTTCCTTGGCACGCCCGTTACTGCGCAAGAGCTTGCCGATCTCGAAGCGAATTGTGGATGACAGCAAAGTAACTGATCACCATGCGATCATCCCTACAGAGCAGACGTTGTTGCTTAATCAGCTAAGCCCGGAGGAACGTAAGCTGTATGATCTGATTGCGCGGCGATTTATCAGTCTTTTCTATCCACCTGCTTGTTATGATGCTGTAGCGGTTTCGGTAACAGTAGAGCAGGAAACGTTTCAAGTCAAAGGCACGACGATAAAAGATAGTGGCTGGCGTGCTGTATATGACGGAAATCTCTATGATACGGACGACGAAGCAGAGGAACGTGAGGACAACGGAAGTGGTGTTATTTTACCTGAACTGAAAAAAGGGGATTCTGTTCGGATAGAGCGTTGCCTTGTGCGTGCTGGACGAACGATGCCGCCGAAGCGGTATACGGAGGCGGCGCTACTTGCTCAGATGGAGAAGCATGGTCTGGGTACTCCTGCTACTCGCGCAGATCTGATTGAGAAGCTGGTTAGCTCGGATACAATTGAGCGTCAGGGAAATGTAATGCATCCAACGGGGAAAGGCAAGCAACTGATTGAGCTGGCAGCTCCACAGCTAAGAACACCGGAGCTGACGGCACGTTGGGAAGCGGAGCTGGAACGAATCGCCCGTGGTCAAGGGCAACCGGGACCGTTCTTGGACTCGATTCGTGCGATGGCGAAAGAGCTGGTTTCCACTGTGAAAAATAGCAGTGCCGAATACAAGCCCCATAACGTGACGAACAGCCATTGCCCGGATTGTGGTACAAAGCTTTTGGAGAAGAAAGGCAAACAGGGCAAGTTCCTTGTATGTCCAAGTGCGGATTGCGGCTATCGCCGTTCGGGAGAAAAACGTCTATCGAATCGTCGTTGTCCGCAGTGCCATAAAAAAATGGAAATGAAAGAGGGCAAGGCGGGTTTGTATGTCAGATGTCTGCCTTGTGGCATTACCGAAATACTGGATAAGGACAAGCAACGGGTAAACAAACGTGAACAGCAGAAGCTGGTAAGACATTATGAAAAGCAGGAATCTCTTGGCTCCAGTCTGGGTGATCTGCTGAAAGCAGCCTTGGAGCAAAAGCAGGGAAAATAACGGGCAGCTACAAGTAATCCAATATCAAGTCAACAGCAAGGGCGATAAGCATCAGCAAATCGGTATAAAATCTCTCGCTCCTTGGCATGGTAAGCCGAGGAGGTGAGTAGTTATGCCCAAGCATAAGTCGCTTAAAATCAATAATCAGCAAAATAAATCAAGTATTTTGGAGGAAGAAATCGCTCCACATCCAGAGAAGCAAGCGAAATATCCTCCAAGCCTAAATGGAATTCCTAAACAACAGTCCTGATACGAAGTGACAGGAGCACAGGATTGTAGCAAAATGGAATTAGTTATCCATTGAATGGTATGGATTTAACCATCTGAGGGCAAACTTAAACTTGAAGCTTATATTAAGGCTAAGACAATTGGCCTCCGTATGGAGTTGTAGGTTGTCATTGTCTTGCGAAAAAGGAGCAACAGTTACGGTATATCACCGTTACTGCTGCTCCTTTTTTTGTGATCTGGCTTTTATATCTTATGGTTTATTGAGAATGCTTATTTGGATTTTCACAAATCCTCATTTACTCATTTATTAGTATTCATTAAAGAAGGACTGAATTTCTTTAACATCATGCGTTTGAGTCAAAGCAAGCATGAGCAAGATCCGTGCTTTTTGCGGATTGAGCGAGTCAGTGGAAACAAAGTTGGACGCTGCGTCTTTCGTTGACGGAGAGACGATCCCGCTCCCTACACGGCTGGAACGTGCGATGATGACTCCTTTTTTACCTGCTGCCTCAGCACCTTCTGTAGAAGTCTTGGACAAGGAACCATTGCCGGAGCCTGCCACGACGATCCCTTTGGCGCCTGCTGCTACGGCTGCATCATACAGATAGCGCCCGTTATTTTGATATTCGTATAAAATATCTACCTGAGGCAGTTGGGTCAGAATGGAAATATCGAACATAGAAGCAGTTGTATGCTTGTGTGTAGATTTGTTGTAGTAGTACACTTGATCGCCCACAACAGCTCCCAGGTATCCCTGCTCCACAGACTTGAACGTATCGACTGTTGTCGTGTTCGTTTTGGTAATGTATCTCGCTGCACCGATACGGTCATTTAGCAGTACGAGTACGCCTTGACCTTTGGAGGCAGAAGCCCCGGCGACTTTGACAGCATTATAAAGGTTAAAAGGACCATCGGCGCTGATTGCTGTAGCTGGACGCATGGAGCCAACGACAACCACAGGCTTATCGCTATTGACGACCAGATTGAGGAAATAAGCGGTTTCTTCCAGCGTATCTGTACCATGAGTAATAACGATTCCGTCTACATCATCTCTGGCGAGCAGTTCATTCGTACGTTTGGCGAGTTTTAAAAGGATATCATTATTAATGTCAGGACTGCCCACGTTGACAACCTGTTCACCGCTGACGTTTGCAATACTTTTCATTTCAGGAACGGCGTTAATCAGAGTCTCGATACCCAACGCGCCTGCTTTGTAGTCGGTTGTATCGGTGTTGACGGCAGATGACCCTGCGATGGTTCCCCCAGTAGCAAGTATTTTAATGTTGGGTAGATGATTTGTTTGTGGTTTCTCAGATTTATCGATGATGGTAGTGGCAGATGGAGGTACAGTCGTGCTGGTGGTAGCTGCTGCCGCAGCGTTAGCAGTAAAACCACCACTCCATAAGGTACTTCCGAGAATAAAGCTGGCCAGCAGGGGAATCATTGTCTTTTTTTTCATGTTAGTCATATAAAGCTCCTCTCCAATGTGCAAACCATAGATATAAATGATAGATTAACTGGCAAAATTTTTGTTGAATTACATTAATATCCGAATTATAGAGGCTAAAATTGTTTTTAGTCAATACATATGTCACATAATATGACGTTATAACTTATTTTTTATAAATGTAATCGTTTATTGTTTGTATAAGGTGTGTAGTAAGAGGATAGCTATTACTTTTTATATGATTTTGTATAGAGGTAGGATGATAGGGGGAGTTAACTTTATGTAAGCTATACGATTACACAGGGTAAACCGAAATCAACAGGTCTTCCGGCCGTTCTACAATATAAAGTATTCAATGAATTAGATGCTATCACTCGTTCTGTACGTTTTGAAAATATAGGCAGTTCAAATGTAACGCTTCGACGGGCTTTAAGCTGTAATGTGGATTTCGTGACGGTGATTATGATATGTGCAATTGTCTGGTTCATGAGGTAGGGAGAGTCATTCCAGACGCCGGAAGCTGTACTGGTTCGTTCCTCGGAAGAATTGTGTGATATGTCGCGCACCTATCATCGCTTATATTGAACAAGACTGTCAAGGGAGGATTCCGTGATCAGGTTCGTTCGGTGCTGATTAAAAACTGGGAAGCCACGTATTCTGATTTTAATGCGGATCGGATTAAAGAAATTGCTTCGGCTGGTCAGGAGCTTGGGATTGAGCTATTTGTACTGGACGATGGGTGGTTGTCTGGGTAGACTGGGAGAAGAGATTACTGCGACAGGATGGAAGTGAACATCGAAATTACAACAAGCAGACACCTCAAAGGGAGCCTGCTTGTTGTTTTGCAGAAGCTAGAGAAGGCAATGTATCTGATTTTTGCGACATCTAAAAATGAACACACTGCAATTCAAGCTGACATTATAGGTGAATAACACGGTTTTACAGCTTATACAGCAGGGTACCTGCAATTAAGGATTGTTGGTATGCTGTTTGGTCGGCAAGCTGGCGCTGGGAGTTCCTTTTCCTTTTTTACGGTTGCGATCTGCCTTTTTCGCATTTTCCCGCAGCTTTTCCACGTATTCATGGGTGCTTTCCATCGTAGTCCCTCCTTTGAGAACGAAATAGATGCAGTCGGGGATATCCGTCATACAACGTTACTATATCCGCAAAAGCGGTATTCCAGTCAGGAGAAGGCATTGTTTCTGCAAAAGGGGTGGAGTTATAATGAAGGGGAGAGGGCTATAGCAGGACTAATGCCTGAACTCGGTGCGGTGTGCAAAAGGAGGAGAGACATTGCAGACAGGCTTGTTGGTATGGCTGCTGTTTATAAACGCAGTAGGCTATCTGGTAATGTCGGAAGACAAAAAGAGGGCGCGTAAGCACCGTGATCGTGTACCCGAACGGACGCTGTTTTTGCTGGCCTTGATCGGGGGAGCGTTGGGCGTGCTAATTGCGATGTACCGCAAACGCCACAAAACGCAGCATATGAGCTTCAGACTCGGTATTCCTGCGTTGCTGTTCGTTAATGCATTGCTATACGGATATTTTTTACGGTAAAGCCGTGGTTTAGGCTCTCATGGGGATGTTTAATGATGAGTAGGGCGGCTATGCCAGCGTTTGGCAATGTGAATGTACGAACGCCCAAAGGAATACATATTTCAGGCTTTGTTCTAACAAACTGAATAGGAAGAGGTGCATATGTATGTTATTTTCGAAAATATTGCTTGCTTATGACGGTTCCGAGGCATCCAATAAGGCTTTGTTGAAGGCGGCTGAATTAACCAAGGCTTCACCATCCTCAAAGCTTGAGGTCGTAACGGCGTTTGATTTTCCGCGTATTTTCATGGGTGAAGGTTTGGCCCCGCTTCCAGCTTCGGTGAATAAAGAATATTACGATTTGGCGGAGCAAACCACGGATGAGGTCAAAAAACGGCTTGCTGATCAGGGCATTGACGCCAAGGTGGAGCTGATTCAGGGTTCGCCGGCTGAAGTTATTTTGGATTATGCGAATGAAAATGGCTTCGATGTGATTGTGATCGGCAGCCGTGGTTTGGGTGGTATTCGTGAATTTGTGTTAGGCAGCGTCAGTCATAATGTGGTGCAGCATGCGCGCATTCCTGTGCTAGTCGTGAAGTAACAGAATAGAAGGAATAAAAGTCGGATTACTGCCTGTACAGGAAGTACCGGCTTTTATTTTTTTGTGGAGTATAGAGCCGGTCTATGATGGCAGTCTGGGCCCAAAGAGTCGGCTAAATGTATAGCTATTGTCCCGGCTTGCGGGTAGAAAAGGGTTTGTGTTTTGCTAAACACGAACATTCAATTGGATGATTTTGATAATGTTCGTTTTCAAGTTGACATAAGGTGTAGGGAATTGTTAAACTATGAAGTGTATTGTCGATAAAAAAAGAACTTTAGGTAAAATTTAATAAGGTACACATGTTTGAGCCGAAACAGACCACGATCATGTTTGTTAGAATATCGTTCGGGGTCGATTGGGCACAATGCTGACTCGTATAATGCCGGGGATATGGCCCGGAAGTTTCTACCTGG
Organism: Paenibacillus sp. 1-8; assembly: GCF_056316205.1. Taxonomy (NCBI): domain Bacteria; kingdom Bacillati; phylum Bacillota; class Bacilli; order Caryophanales; family Paenibacillaceae; genus Paenibacillus; species Paenibacillus sp. 1-8. The sequence goes on from NZ_CM149995.1 coordinate 870,785, forward strand.
AAACCTTAAATTTCCGGACTACGGGAGACATACGGCTGAAGCCGCATTTGTTGCGGTGAAACAGGCTTGCTTGCTTTTGGCATGCCTTTGTGAGGCTTTGTCGTTTGTTTTTCGTAGTCCGGTGTCTTGAAAATAACGTTATTTTCGAGTGCCGGATTTTTGGCGCTTATTGATAAACAGGGAGTGAAGGACATGTCAGTGCAGGTCGCTGTCATTATGGGCAGCACATCGGACTGGGACACCATGCAACATGCATGTGCAGTGCTGGACGAGCTGGAAATCGGATATGAGAAAAAGGTAGTCTCAGCCCATCGAACGCCGGATCTGATGTTCCGTTTTGCAGAGGAAGCCGCTGGGCGCGGGCTAAAGGTTATTATTGCCGGAGCGGGTGGCGCGGCGCATTTGCCGGGAATGGTGGCAGCCAAGACGGCATTGCCAGTCATCGGTGTGCCTGTTCAGTCGAAGGCTCTGAACGGTCTGGACTCCCTGCTCTCCATTGTGCAGATGCCGGGTGGTATTCCGGTTGCCACTGTGGCAATCGGTAAGGCAGGCGCTACGAATGCAGGGCTGCTGGCCGCACAAATATTAGGCGCTTTTGACGAAAAGATAAGCCAGCGGGTCTTGGCAAGACGCGATCGTATCCGTGATGAGGTGCTGGAAGGCAGTGACTCGCTATGAGTGAGGCATGTGAACCCGCAGGCTGTGTCCGACCTCCCGGTACAACGATCGGACTTTTGGGGGGCGGACAGCTGGGAAGAATGCTGGTACTGGCCGGAGTAAAGATGGGATACCGTTTTGTGACGCTGGACCCGACACCGGATAGTCCGTGTGGGCAGGTGTCAGAGCAGATCTTCGCTGCCTATGATGATGAGCATGCGGCCAGAGAGTTGGCTGGGCGATGCGACGTGATTACGTATGAGTTTGAAAATGTGGATGCGGGTGTAGCCGCGCTTTTGGAACAGGAATCAAGTGTGCCGCAGGGTAGCAGTTTATTGTATACAACACAGCATCGATTACGGGAAAAGCGCTCCATTGAAGCCGCTGGCGTTCCTGTCGCTCCGTATCGTGAAATCAGTAGTCCTGCGGATATGGTTCAAGCGGTAGCCGAACTGGGCGTGCCATGTGTGCTCAAGACAGCAGTTGGTGGTTATGATGGCAAGGGACAAGCGGTTATTCGCCAACCCGAGGAAGCCGTAGCTGCCTACGAACAACTGGCTGGAAGCGGTGCAGAACTGGTGCTGGAAAAGTTCATTCGTTTTCGCTGCGAAATCTCGGTGATTGTTGCACGCAGCACGAACGGTGAAGCCAAAGCCTTTCCACCTGCGGAAAACATTCACGTGAACAACATTTTGCACACGTCGATTGTACCTGCGCGCGTGCCAGAACCTGTCCAGGAGGAAGCGCGCAAGTTGGCTTTGGCTGTGGCAGAGTCGTTGGGTGCAGTGGGACTGCTCGCTGTAGAGATGTTCGTTACCGAAGACGGACAATTGTACGTCAATGAGCTGGCACCGAGGCCGCATAACTCCGGTCATTACACGATGGAGGGATGCGCAACGTCGCAATTTGAGCAGCATATACGTGCCATTTGCGGCTTGCCGCTGGGAAGCACGAAGCTGCTGACTCCGGTCGTTATGGTCAATGTGCTAGGTGAGCATTTGGAGGACGTAGTTCAACGGTTCGTGCAGCCGGATGCCGAAGCTGAAAGATTGGATGTTGTGCCCAAGCTGCATTTGTATGGAAAAGGCGAAGCCAAGCTAGGCCGAAAGATGGGACATATGAATCTACTGTGCCAGGATGCGGAACAAGCGCTGGAATGGATTGAACAAACCAATATTTGGGGGAATAAATAGTATGATCGAACGCTATAGCAGACCGGAAATGAGAGCGATTTGGACGGAAGAAAATAAATTTAAAGCATGGCTGGAAGTAGAACTGTGTGCCTGTGAAGCTTGGGCAGAATTGGGCGTTATTCCGAAAGAGGACACTGTGGCGCTGCGTAAGAACGCAAGCTTTGATATTGACCGGATCTATGAAATTGAACAGGAAACAAGACATGATGTCATTGCTTTTACCCGCACGGTGTCCGAAAGCCTTGGCGATGAGCGCAAATGGGTGCATTACGGCCTGACCTCCACGGATGTGGTAGATACCGCACTTGGCTACTTGTTGAAGCAGGCGAATGAAATTCTGGAGCGCGATATCTTGAATTTTATTGAAATTTTGAAGGAAAAAGCACTGGCTTACAAGCATACGCCGATGATGGGCCGTACACACGGGGTACACGCTGAACCGACAACGTTTGGCCTGAAAATGGCTTTGTGGTACGAGGAAATGAAGCGCAATTTGGAACGTTTCCGTTTTGCGGCTGACCAGGTTGAATACGGTAAAATGTCTGGTGCAGTCGGAACGTACGCTAACATTGATCCGTCTGTAGAAGAGTTTGTTTGCCGCAAGCTGGGCACCAAGCCTGCGCCAATCTCCACACAGACGCTCCAGCGTGATCGTCATGCCGAATACATGGCGACATTGGCACTGGTAGCCACATCGCTGGACAAATTTGCTACAGAAGTCCGCGCTCTGCAAAAAAGTGAATTCCGTGAGGTGGAAGAAGCCTTCGCGAAGGGTCAAAAAGGTTCCTCCGCAATGCCGCACAAACGCAATCCAATCGGCAGCGAAAATATATCCGGTCTGGCGCGTGTGATTCGCGGGCATATGGTATCCGCGTATGAGAACGTAACACTGTGGCATGAACGCGACATTTCACATTCTTCCGTGGAACGTATCATTTTGCCGGATGCAACGATGCTGTTGAACTACATGCTGAACCGTTTTGGCAATATCGTGAAGAACCTGACGGTATTCCCTGAAAATATGAAGCGCAATATGGCGCGTACGTATGGCGTACCGTTCTCCGGTCGTATTATGACGAAGCTGATCGACAAGGGCTTTAGCCGTGAAAAAGCCTACGATACCGTGCAACCGCGTGCTATGCAGGCGTGGGAAGAGCAACGCCAATTCCGCGAAATCGTTGAGGCGACTCCGGAAATTACCGTCGTGCTTAGCGCGGACGAAATCGAGGATGCTTTCAACCCGGCTTGGCATCTGAAGAACGTGGATACGATCTTCAAAAAACTGGGATTAGGGGAATAGGAGAGAGGGGTGGCGCTTGGTGAGGCCGCTGCGCGAACAGATCATTCTTCCGATTGCTGTTGCCTCTGGATTCCTGTGATTGTATAAGACCAGATAATGGTTGGAATCCAGAGGCAAAGGCAAGCGCTGACGCTTCTTCAGAACGATTCCGTCCGCTCCGCTGCTTCCAGCACCAACCTTCGTGTGGGAGCAGGAATAGGGGGCGGTGCGGCACATAAGATGCCGCACCACCCCAAAGAGCGATAGAAAAGCTTGTTCCACTGCTTTTCTATCGCATAGTAACGTTCTCGTGAGGGTTGCCGAATTTGCGTAGCAAACGGCCTGCAGCCCTCCCGAGAACGCGCAAGGCTCAAGGAGCGAAGCCTTGAGCCAACGTATAAGTGCGCATGCGTAGATATGCGCACGACAGGCGAAGCCTGAAGGCTCGGCGGCATGACGTGCCGAGCTACGGCCACGGGCCGAATGGTTTGGCGGTATGTCTTACGCCGAGCCATGGTACAACCATAAGCTGCAAATAAAGTTGCAAAGTTGATACGAAGCGAACGCTCGTAAAAACGTCGATATGCGCCAACGTAAAAGCGTTGCTGGATTAAAGCTTGTGTCAACAAGCCTTAATCCAGCGGAACGCGCTCACACCACCCCAGCTACAATAAACAGCCCCGCCCACTCACTGCGCCAAACCCTTGCGGGAGTCCCGAGGGCAGCAGCCCTGGGGGTCCTCCCCGAGGGGAGGATTTAGGAGGGGCAAAGGTTTGAGGGGCCATACTCTTTTGAAAGAGGTGTATTAGATGTCATTGTCTACCGCCGAGGGTCTGATCCATGCGCCGCTCTTGTACAAAGGCAAGGTGCGTGAGCTGTATGATCTCGGAGAGCATTTTCTGATTGTCGTGACGGACCGGATTTCGGCCTTTGATTATGTGCTGGAGCCACCCGTGCCCGAAAAGGGGAATGTGCTGAACAAGCTCAGCGCTTTCTGGTTTGAACAAACGAAAGACTTGTTGGAAAACCATGTCGTGCACACCGATGTGAACAAGCTCGGACATGTGATCGACGAACAGAATAAAGAGTTGCTGAAGGACCGGATTATGGTCACGCTGAAGGCTGAACGCATCGACATTGAGTGTGTGGTGCGCGGATATATTACCGGAGGCGGCTGGCGTCAGTATGAGCAGAACGGTGAGGTGAACGGGATTCCATTGCCGAAGGGACTACGAAAAAATGAGCGTTTTCCCAAGCCTTTATTTACACCGGCTGCGAAAAATGATGTTGGACACGACGAGGACATTTCTCTCCATCAGATGAAAGAGCTGGTCGGGGCTAAACTGACAGGCGAGCTTGAGGAAAAAAGCTTGGCATTGTACGAATTTGCGCGTGCTTTCTGCGAGAAGCATGGAATTATTTTAGCTGACTGCAAGTTTGAGTTTGGTCTTGTTGATGGAAAGGTTATTTTGATTGATGAAATTTTCACCCCGGATTCATCCCGTTTCTGGGCACAGGAAAAGTATGAACTGGATGTCGAGATTGACAGCATGGACAAGGAGCCGGTGCGAAGCTATTTGGCAGCATCCGGTTGGGACAAGAACAGCAAGCCCGATCCATTGCCTGCTGAGGTCGTAGAAGAAACAACTGCAAGATATACGGATATTTGGCGGCGTCTGACGGCACAGTAAATAGTAATCATAATTCAACCAATAGGATTCACTCATTCGGAGGAGGAACTGAAGGAACATGATGAAAGCAACGGTCTATGTCACAATTAAGCAAAGCGTTTTGGACCCGCAAGGGGTTGCGGTGCAAGGCGCACTGCATTCTATGGGCTTCGGAGAAGTGGACAGCGTCAGAATTGGTAAGTATATGGAATTGAATCTGGATACAACAGACCGCGAGAGTGCTGAAAAGCGCATCATTGAGATGTGCGAAAAGCTGTTGGCCAACACGGTCATTGAAGACTACCGCTACGAACTGGAGGGCTAATTCCATGAAATTTGCAGTTCTGGTTTTTCCGGGCTCCAACTGTGATATTGACTGCTATAAGGCGGTAGAGGACACGGTCGGTGAACCTGTCGATTATGTTTGGCATACTGCGACGGATCTGTCGCCTTATGATTGTATTCTTGTTCCAGGAGGCTTCTCCTACGGGGATTACCTGCGCTGCGGCGCGATTTCCCGGTTTGCCCCGGTGATGAAGGAAGTAGCCAAAGCGGCTGCCGAGGGCAAATACATTTTGGGTATTTGCAACGGTTTTCAAATTTTGACCGAAGCCGGGCTGTTGCCGGGTGCTTTGCGTCGTAATTTGTCGATGAAGTTCCTTTGCCGTGATACGGTGTTAAAGGTCGAGAATAACAAAACGCCTTTTACAAAAGATTATGCTGCTGGTGAAGAGATCGTCATTCCGATCGCACACGGCGAAGGCAACTATTACTGTGATGATGAGACGCTGGCTCGCTTGCAGGCGAATAACCAGATCGTATTTACGTATAAAGATAATCCCAACGGTTCCATGACGGATATCGCAGGGATTTGTAACGAGCAAGGTAACGTACTGGGCATGATGCCCCACCCGGAACGCGCGGTGGACGCATTGCTTGGAACGGATGACGGTAAACGCATGTTTACATCTATTTTGAACGCTTGGAGGGATCGACATGGCGCAGCAAGTGTCCGCTAAGGAACCAACGGCAGAGCAGATTGCCGAGCATAAACTGTATCAGCAGATGGGTGTGTCGGACAGCGAATATGCGTTGATCTGTGAATTCATGGGACGTCAGCCGAATTATACGGAGATTGGCGTATTCAGTGTCATGTGGTCAGAGCATTGTGCTTACAAAAACTCCAAGCCGTTGCTGCGACGTTTTCCAACGAGTGGCCCACGAGTTCTGATGGGACCGGGTGAGGGCGCAGGGATTGTAGATATCGGTGATAACCAGGCAGTTGTATTTAAAATCGAAAGTCATAACCATCCGTCGGCTGTAGAACCTTTTCAGGGGGCAGCGACAGGGGTAGGCGGCATCATCCGTGATATATTCTCCATGGGTGCAAGACCTGTGGCGGTGCTGAATTCTCTGCGTTTTGGCAAGCTGGAGAGCGACCGTGTGAAATATTTGTTCGAGCATGTGGTATCCGGTATTGCCGGATACGGGAACTGTATCGGTATTCCGACGGTAGGCGGCGAGGTTGTATTCGATGAAAGCTACGAAGGCAATCCACTCGTTAATGCAATGTGTGTCGGACTGATTGACCATGATAAAATCCAGCGTGGTGTTGCTAAAGGGGTCGGTAACCCGGTGTTCTATGTGGGCCCGCCGACAGGTCGTGATGGGATTCACGGAGCGACATTCGCATCGGTTGAGCTGACAGAGGAATCTGAAGCGAACCGGACTGCGGTTCAAGTAGGCGATCCTTTTATGGAGAAGCTGGTTATGGAATCATGTCTGGAGCTGATCGACAGCGGTATTGTGCTGGGTATTCAGGATATGGGTGCCGCAGGACTTACCTGCTCCAGCGCGGAGATGGCGAGTAAGGCTGGCAACGGCCTTGAGCTGTATCTGGATCGGGTACCGCAGCGCGAAGAGGGCATGACATCTTATGAAATGATGCTGTCTGAATCACAGGAACGGATGCTGTTCGTAGTAGAGCCTAAGGATGAAGCACAGGCACTGGAAATTTTCGAGCGCTGGGGTGTGATTTGTGCCAAGGTCGGTAAAGTGACGGATGACGGACGTTTGCGTTTGTTCCATCATGATGAAGTGGTGGGTGACATGCCAGTAACGGCGCTGGTGGACGAGTGTCCGATTTACGATAAGCCTTCTGAAGTTCCAGCTTATTATGAGCAGAACGCTGCCATTGACACACTGCGTTATGCAGAAGTGACGGATTTGAACGGTGCGCTGAAAAAGGTGCTGTCTTCGCCAAGTGTAGCCAGTAAGAAATGGGTATATGAGCAGTATGATTACATGGTTCGCACCAGCACGGCCGTTCGTCCGGGCTCGGATGCGGCAGTAGTGACCGTGCGCGGAACCCGCAAGGGACTTGCCATGACGACGGACTGTAACGGACGTTATGTATACCTTGATCCAGAGGTAGGCGGACGGATTGCGGTCAGCGAAGCAGCACGTAATATTGTATGCTCCGGCGGCGAGCCACTGGCGATTACGGATAACCTGAATTTCGGTAATCCTGAAAAACCGGATATTTTCTGGCAAATGGAAAAAGCTGTAGACGGGATGGCAGAAGCTTGCCGCGTACTGGATACACCTGTCATCGGGGGCAACGTCAGCTTGTACAACGAAAATGCCAAAGGTTCCATCTATCCGACGCCGGTTGTCGGCATGGTAGGTCTGGTGCATGATACGGATCATATTACGACACAAGGCTTTAAAGCCGAAGGTGACGTGATTGTCCTGGTGGGAGAAACGAAGGCCGAGCTGGGAGGCAGTGAGTTCCAAGCTGTCGTACACGGTGTATCCGAAGGACGACCGCCTGAGCTGGATTTGAACGTGGAGAAAAAGCTGCTGAATGCGGTGCTTAGCGCCATCCAATCAGGCTTGGTACAATCTGCGCATGATCTGGCAGAGGGCGGATTGGCTGTAGCGCTTGCGGAATCTGGAATTAGCGGCGGATTGGGAGCACAGGTCAACGTAGAAACGACCTTGCGTCCTGACCATGCTTTGTTTAGCGAAAGTCAGTCCCGCATTTTGTTATCTGCATCGCCAGATCAAGCGTCTGCGCTGGAAGCACATCTGCGTGGTTTGGGAGTGCCAGTTACCGTATTGGGAAAAGTTGAAGGATCACAATTGACAGTTGAGGTGAACGGACAACCCGCTTTGAACGAGGCAGTCGCCAGTTTGAAGCAAATCTGGGAGGATGTCATTCCATGTCTGATGAAATAACAGCACGGACGTTGTGGACTGGAGATTATTATAATGAAGGCTCTGGTAAAGAGGGGCTGTTTGATAAATTAAAAGAGGAATGCGGCGTATTCGGAGTGTACAGGCACTCCGATGCTGCTTCTCTAGCATATTACGGATTGCATGCACTCCAGCATCGTGGGGAGGAAAGCGCGGGCATTTGTGTGAGCAGTGGAGATGAGTTCCATTATCATCGTGGAATGGGCCTTGTTAAAGAAGTGTTCAATAAAGATTTGATGGCTTCGCTGACAGGCGACATTGCCATAGGACATGTGCGCTACTCGACAAGTGGAGACAGTAAGCTGACGAATGCACAGCCCTTGGTGTTCAAGTATCGTGATGGCGATCTGGCGGTAGCGACGAACGGGAATATCGTGAATGCCTTGCAAATCCGGCATGAGCTGGAGCAGGGCGGGTCTATTTTTCAAACGACCAGCGATACAGAGGTCGTGGCGCATTTGATCGCCCGGTCGTCCAAGGATTTGGTGGAAGCCGCCAAGGATGCATTGAAGCGTATTGTCGGTGGGTTTGCTTTTCTCATTATGACCAACGATAAACTGCTGGTAGCTTCCGATCCCAATGGCTTGCGTCCTTTGACGATGGGCAGATTAGGTGATGCATATTTGTTTGCTTCCGAAACCTGTGCTTTGGAAACGATTGGAGCAGAGCTATTGCGTGATATCGAGCCGGGTGAGCTGTTGGTGTTGGACAAAAATGGACTGCACGAAGACCGTTACAGTGAAGGCAAGCATCGTAAAGCGCTGTGCGCGATGGAATATATTTATTTTGCCCGTCCTGACAGTGACTTGAATGGTTCTAATCTTCATGCTGCACGTAAACGTATGGGTAGCCAGATGGCTTTGGAAGCTTTTGTCGATGCTGATTTGGTTACCGGGGTACCGGATTCCAGTATTTCTGCGGCGATTGGTTATGCAGAGCAGACAGGTATTCCTTATGAATTGGGCATGATTAAAAATAAATACACCGGACGTACCTTCATTCAACCGAGTCAGGAGCTGCGCGAGCAGGGTGTGAAAATGAAGCTGAGCGCCGTACGCCGTGTTGTCGAAGGTAAACGGGTGATCATGATCGACGATTCCATTGTGCGGGGCACCACATCCCGTCGAATCGTGAATATGCTACGGGATGCGGGGGCGCTAGAGGTACATGTACGTATCACCTCGCCGCCTTTCAAAAACCCGTGCTTCTACGGCATCGACACGCCGGATCGCCGGGAACTGATCGCGTCGTCCAAAACCGTCGAGGAAATCCGCCAGGAGATTAACGCCGATTCGCTCTATTTTATGAGCGCCGAGGGCTTGATCGCCGCTGTGGGCGGACATAACGAAGAGGATTACAAAGGCGGCTTGTGCCTGGCCTGCTTCGATAATGATTACCCGACTCAGGTAGATTTCAAAGGCGAAGAAAAGCTCGGATGTAGTTGTTGAGAAAAGGGAACAAAAGAGGTGCATGGCAGGTGTGGGGATGGCGGTTCTGAGGGGGCCACTCCGCGAGTGGAAGGTTCTTACGATCGCTGTTGCCACTGGATTCCTGGATTGGAATAACCCCTTATAGGGTTGGAATCCAGCGGCAAAGGCGAACGCTTCGCTTCTCCAGAATCCTTCCACCCGCTGCGTTCCTCAGGTGTGCAGCATTTTGCAGCAGTGCCTGTACCTCTTTTGTTCCCACGGGGAAGAGGATAGGTAAGGTAGTTAAAAACTCATGGCATAACTATTTCATGCCATGAGTTTTTAAAGGGGCGGCCTGCGGAGCCGCCCATGAGCGAGCAGAGCGAAGCTCCATAGCAGGTTGGCGAAGCTACCTGCCTCAAACCTGAGGGCTAGAAAGTAAGCCAGCCTTTGGCGCTGCTTACTTCCTAGCCCTGGCACGTCCCCGCCTTTGCGAAGCAAACAGCCCGGGACGTGCCCCGCCGCCTCAGGCGGCTACGCAGCCAAGCGTGTCCTTTGTGATTGGCGGGATGATCCGCCGATCACAAAGGACAACACGCGACTCCTAGCACGAACCAATCACCAAGCAACACCAACCCTACGCATCTAACCGACTCTTGAGGGGTTCAGGGGGAGCAGCCCCATGGAATCCTCCCTATTAGGGAGGACTTAGGAGGGTCAATCATTTGAAGGAGTGTTTATGAATGTCCGAAGCATACAAAAACGCAGGGGTAGATATCGCTGCCGGTAATGAAGCAGTAGAACGGATGAAAAAGCACGTCAAACGTACCTTCCGTCCCGAAGTGCTGACGGATTTGGGCGGATTCGGTGCGTTGTTCGGCCTGAATAAGGATAAGTACGAGGAGCCTGTACTCGTTTCCGGTACAGATGGAGTCGGTACGAAGCTGAAGCTTGCTTTCGCGATGGATCGTCATGACACCATTGGTATTGATGCGGTTGCGATGTGTGTGAACGACATTGTCGTCGGGGGCGCAGAGCCGCTCTTTTTTCTCGACTACCTCGCTTGTGACAAGGTTATACCTGAGAAAATCGAAGCTATTGTTGCCGGAATCGCAGAGGGCTGTCATCAGTCCGGTTGTGCGCTTGTCGGCGGTGAAACAGCAGAAATGCCGGGGATGTACAGCGAAGGTGAATATGATATTGCCGGATTTACGGTCGGGATTGTAGATAAAAGCAAGATCATTAACGGCAGTTCCATTGCTCCCGGAGATACAGTTATCGGACTGGCCTCCAGCGGAGTACACAGTAATGGCTTCTCACTCGTTCGCAAGCTGTTGTTGGAACAGCATGGATACAGTCTGCATGATGAAATCGAAGGCTTGAACGGCAAACTGGGTGATGTACTGCTGGAGCCAACGAAAATTTATGTGAAATCCGTTTTGGCTTTGCTGGACAAGGTAAAGGTAAAAGGCATGGCGCATATCACGGGCGGCGGTTTTATCGAGAATATCCCTAGAGTGCTGCCGGATCACGTTAATGTGGATATAGAATACGGCGCTTGGCCGATTCTGCCGATCTTCCAGCTTATGCAGGAAAAAGGCGCAATCTCCAACAAAGACATGTTCACAACCTTTAATATGGGAATTGGAATGGTTATCGTTGTAGGCGAAGAGCATGCACAGGCTGCGCTGGAAGTTCTGAAAGAACAGGGCGAAGCCGCTTATATTATCGGAAAAGTAACGGAAGGCAGTTCTATCGTGACCTTTACGGGAGCCAAGGTGTAATGAAGGATTACCGGGTTGCTGTTTTTGCGTCAGGTGAAGGAACGAATTTTCAGTCATTGGTGGATGCGGCTACGAGAGAAGAACTGGGCGGAGCAACGGTGGAACTGCTGATCTGTGACAAGCCTGCGGCTCCTGCCGTAGCCAGAGCACAGAAAGCCGGAATTGCGTGTCATACTTTTCGACCCAAGGAATATGCTTCCCGCGAAGATTATGAGCGGGAACTGGTGGCTTTGCTGGAGCAGAATTCCATTGATCTCATCGTGTTAGCAGGCTATATGCGTTTGCTATCCAGTGTCATGGTGGATGCCTACGCCGGAAAAATCATCAATATTCATCCGTCGCTACTTCCTGCATTTCCAGGGAAAGATGCTGTTGGACAGGCATTGGCCTATGGAGTCAAGGTAAGTGGAGTTACCGTTCATTTTGTGGACGGGGGGATGGATACGGGAGCAATTATTGCCCAGCGTGTCGTAGAAGTACACGACCATGATACAGCGGAATCCTTATCCGCAGCCATTCAATCCGTGGAACGTCAATTATATCCAGAGGTGGTTGGCAGACTGGCTCAAGGCAAAATTCAATTGGATGGCCGTAAGGTGATTTCACTTCTCTAAAGATGATTGTAATTTGTCATATCATTGTCATATCAAGGATGCCGTATAGGCATTTTCCGATATTTCTCGGGAAATAAATTGATAAAGAGCTAAAGGAGGAGAAATGGTGAGTATTAAAAGAGCGCTTGTCAGCGTATCAGATAAACGGGGGATCGTGGAATTTTGCCGCGAGTTGTCCAAATTGGGTGTGGAAATCGTTTCGACAGGGGGAACGAGCAGCTTGTTGTCGAAGGAGGGTATTCCTGTCATCGGCATTTCAGAGGTAACAGGATTTCCTGAAATTATGGACGGACGTGTTAAAACACTCCATCCTGCGGTACACAGCGGCCTGCTGGCTGTTCGGGATAATGAGGAGCATCAGCGTCAGATGAAGGAGCTTGGACTGGATTATATTGATCTGGTCGTTGTGAATCTGTATCCTTTTGCGGAAACGATCGCCAAACCCGGTGTAACCTATGAGGACGCGATTGAAAATATTGATATCGGCGGTCCAACTATGCTGCGTTCTGCGGCAAAAAACCATGCATTCGTAAGTGTGGTAGTAGATGCGGACGATTACAGTACAGTGCTGGACGAAATCCGCAAGGATGGCGATACCGAGCTGAATACTCGTAAGCGTTTGGCAGCAAAGGTTTTCCGTCATACAGCCTCATACGACGCGCTCATCTCCGATTATTTGTCGAATGTGACAGGCGAGCCTTTGCCTGAGCGTTACACGGTAACCTATGAAAAAATTCAGGATTTGCGCTATGGCGAGAATCCGCATCAGCAGGCAGCATTCTACCGTCAGCCGTTGGCGGCCAAGGGTACACTGACGACAGCGAAGCAGCTTCACGGCAAGGAACTGTCCTACAATAATATCAACGATGCTAATGCGGCCCTGCAAATTGTTAAAGAATTCAGCGAGCCAGCAGTGGTAGCTGTTAAGCATATGAATCCTTGCGGCGTGGGAATCGGCGGCAGCATTTATGAAGCGTACAGCAAGGCGTATGCGGCTGATCCAACTTCCATTTTTGGCGGCATCGTAGCGGCTAACCGGATTATTGACGGAGATACAGCGAAGAAGCTGAGCGAAATCTTTTTGGAAATTGTACAGGCACCGGGCTTTACGGAAGAAGCACTGGAGATTTTGACGAAAAAGAAAAACATCCGTTTGCTCGATCTGGGCGAGTTGTCCACATCTGAACAGGCTGAGGGCCGTTTCGTAGTTACTTCCATTGAAGGCGGCATGGTTGTTCAGCAGAACGACATTCACGCTGTAGACCCGGACGCGCTTACCGTAGTGACAGATCGTGCGCCTTCCGAGGAAGAACTGAAACAGCTTTTGTTTAGCTGGAAAGTGGTTAAGCATGTGAAGTCCAATGCCATCGTACTGGCAGCAGACAATATGACTATTGGCGTGGGCGCGGGACAAATGAACCGTGTCGGAGCGGCTAAAATCGCTATTGAGCAGGCTGGAGAAAAAGCAAAGGGTGCTGTGCTGGCTTCCGATGCATTTTTCCCGATGGGCGATACGCTGGAGCTGGCAGCCCAAGCAGGCATTACGGCAGTTATTCAGCCGGGCGGCTCCATCAAGGACGAAGAATCCATCAAGGTTGCTAACGAACACGGCATTGCGATGGTCTTCACAGGCGTGCGTCATTTCAAACACTAGCTTGTATTAGCTGAGAATGCAGCAGCATTCTCTCACACGAGGATTTTGCAAAATCTTGACACCATAACGGGAGCGGGAGGAATCACCTGAATGGATATTTTGGTTATCGGTGGGGGCGGCCGCGAGCATGCGATTGTGTGGGCACTGAAAAAAAGCCCCAAGGCCGGACAAATCTACTGCGCGCCGGGCAATGCCGGCATCGGGCAGTTGGCGGAGTGCGTACCGATTCCGGTGAGTGATTTTAACGCGTTGACAGAGCTGGCGGAATCCAAAAAGGTCGGACTTGTTGTGGTTGGCCCCGATGATCCGCTGGCAGACGGAATTGTGGATGCTTTTGAAGCGAAAGGCATTCCGGTATTCGGACCGCGTAAAAATGCAGCGGAAATTGAAGGCAGCAAAATCTTCATGAAGGATCTGCTGCACAAATACCATATTCCGACAGCGACCTATCGCAAGTTTTATACCTACGAGGAAGCACATGCTTACTTGAAGGAACAACCAATTCCGATCGTCATCAAGGCAGACGGACTGGCAGCAGGCAAAGGAGTAACGGTCGCTTACTCGATGGAGGAAGCGGAAAAGGCTTTATCCGACATTATGGTAACAAAGGTGTTCGGTGAAGCTGGGGCGCAGGTTGTGATCGAGGAGTTTCTGGCCGGACAGGAAATGTCGATTCTTTCCTTTGTGGATGGTGAAACGGTTCGCCCGATGGCAGCGGCGCAAGATCATAAGCCTATTTTTGATGGTGACAAAGGGCCGAATACGGGGGGGATGGGCACGTATTCCCCATTACCGCATATAGCCAATTCGATTATTGAGGAAGCCATTGAGACCATCATTAAGCCGACGGCAAAAGCGATGGTGGCTGAAGGTCGTCCGTTCCGGGGCGTTTTATTCGCGGGATTGATGATTTCTCCGGACGGTAAGCCGAAGACGATTGAGTTTAACGCACGCTTCGGTGATCCGGAAACGCAGGTTGTACTGCCACGGCTAAAATCTGATCTGCTTGATATTTTCCTGGCTGCTGTGAATGGCACGCTGGACCAGGTAGAGATTGAGTGGAAAGATGAAGCGGCGGTATGTGTGGTGTTGGCTTCCGGGGGCTATCCCGGTACGTACGCCAAAGGGGTGCCGATCCACGGACTGGATCAGGCGAATGAAGCCACCGTGTTTCATGCCGGTACAGGCATCAATGAACAGGGCGAGTGGGTCACAAACGGCGGACGTGTGCTGGGCGTGGTCGGCTTGGGACGTGATATTGCCCAAGCGCGGGACAAGGCGTATGAACAGGCGGCACATATTACCTTTGAAGGCAAGCAAAACCGTACGGATATTGCGGCAAAAGCACTGCTACAGTAGTGTCTTTGCAAGATTAAGGGAACCTCATCGGGGTTCTCTTTTTTTCGTTTGACAAAAGTATCCTATAGGATTAAAAAAACAAAACTGAAAGGAGAGTCAACCTGTGTTATATGCAGGATGGCTCTCCTTTTTGAATTTATTTGCAAATATGACATGCAATGAAACTTTTTGCGCTTTGTTTTCGTTTACAATAGAAGCTGAAGGTTAAAAATGGGAAAATAAACCTGTGTGCTGAGTGCATACGGGGGGAGGTTTATAGTGAAACGAAAGCAGCTTGTGATCATAGTAGTGAGCTTGGCTGCGGTAGTCATCATGATTGGCTTGGCCGTGGGATTGCCATCATCGAAGCAAGACAGAATGGCTAATACCCCGGATACTGTTCGACCCGCAACCGCCATTGCAGCTGACGCTAAGGATGAAACGATTGAGCGGGATAGCGCCCATCGCGTGCTACGCTTTTTGGAGGAACATCCAGAGAAAGCATCCATTACGATTCTGAGGGATGGAAAGAAGCTGGCAGGCCGTGAGGAAAACCGGATGATGCCCTTGGCGAGTACGGTCAAGACGGTCATTGCGGTTGAATATGCCAAGCAGGCTGCGGCAGGTACAATTAACCCGGATGAACGGATCAAGCTGACTGCGCTGGAGCGGTTCTATCTACCGCGTCTGGATGGTGGCGAACATCCGGCATGGTTGAAGGATATGGAAGCCAAAGGACGGTTGAAGAACGGAACCGTGCCTCTGCGCGAAGTTGCCAAAGGTATGATTCGGTTTAGCTCCAATGCCAATACCGAGTATTTAATGGACAGACTGGGCTTGGAACAGATTAACCAAACAAAAACTACCTTGGGGCTCCAGGACCATGATCCAATTTATCCATTTGTATCTTCAATTCTGATTCCTTACGAATGGATGAGGGAGGCTCAGGGACGGGCATGGGACGGTGCAAGAAATAGCAATTCCGCCAAAGCAGCCGTTCAAGCGATGTCTGACGTAGAGTTCCGCCAACATGCTCAGATGATCCATAACAAGCTGGCTCGTGATACAAGTGGTTCATATAAGAAAAATGCCGCTATCGCGACATGGTATGATCGGGAATTTGGTCAAATGAATACGGACCGTTTTATAGCTTCGACGACGGCGGATTATGCGTCCTTGATGAGTAGGCTGAACAGCCGTCAAGGCTTTACGAAAGCCGAGCAAAAATTATTGTCTGAGGTCATGGAGCAACTGATGAATCATCCGGAAAATCAGGAATGGCTGAAACATTTTGGGCAAAAGGGCGGATCTACCGCATATGTCCTCACCCTGGCTATGTATGCGATGGACAAGGGAGGACATTCGACGGAGATGGCGGTCTTCTTTAACGACCTGGACCCGTTCACGAATGCCTCCTTGCAAAATATGATGAATGAATTTAAAGAGCGGCTATTGCGTGATGAATCGTTCAGAAAAGAAATCAATCAGCGCATTGGTGTACAGTTGGAAATATAACCCCTACCCGTTGCCTTTTTGCTTGCGTTCCCGTAGCAACAAATACAGAAAGTACGGTGCGCCAATAATGGCTGTCACGATGCCTGCGGGAATTTCGAGCGGCGGCTTCAAGCCCCGTCCCAGCGCATCAGCGAGAACGAGAATCAGAGCGCCGATCATGGCTGCGCCGGGCAGCAGATAGCGGTGGCGGTTACCCAACAGCCGTCTCGCCAGATGCGGTGCCAGCAGGCCGATAAAGCCGATGGAGCCGATGGCAGCGACACAGGATGCAGCCAGGGCGACAGATACGGCCAGCAGTCCTGTGCGGACACGCTTCACGCTAAGTCCAAGCCCCGCCGAGCTTTCTTCGTCAAGGCTCATAATGTCCAGCTTGCGCTGTAGGGTATAGGCGAGAGGCAACAGCACGACCAGCCACGGCAGTAGCCCGTATACTTCATCCCAGCCTTTACCCCACAGGCTTCCAGCCAGCCAAGTCAGTGTATCGCTGGCTTCGAGCGGATATTTGACGAGAATATAATCGGTCGCAGCCTGAAAAATAGCGCCCACCGCCAGCCCGGTCAAGGCCAGCATATTGGGGCGCATGCCGCCTTTCATCGAGAGCTGCACGAGCAGCAACGCGGCAAGCCCGGCCCCGGCAAGGGCCGCCACAGGGAGCAGTGCCACCGGGGAAGAGGGCAGCAGCACGATGACGAGAACCGCCGCGAAGCCAGCTCCCTTCGATACGCCCACCACGTCTGGCGAAGCGAGCGGGTTGCGGATCATGCCTTGCAGCAGCACCCCGGCAACTGCCAGTCCTGCTCCGGCCATAATCGCCAGCAGCCCGCGCGGCAGCCGATAGTGGTGAACGACGAACCATGACGTGGCATCATGGTTCGTCAGGGCGCCGATCAGCTCGGCAGGTGTAATGTAGGTGCTGCCTACGCCGAGGGCGACAAAAGAAATACCCAGCGTCAGCGCGAGTAAAATCCACAGCTTTTTCATCGTGAAGCCCTCCCGTTCTTATGCGCCAGATACAAAAAGAAGGGCGCACCCACCAGCGCGGTTACAATTCCAACGGGCGATTCGTAAGGAAACGCGATAAATCGTCCCAACACATCGGCGTATGTCAGCAGCAGGGCCCCGCAGATGGCAGACAGGGGAATGACTCGCTTGTAATTATCGCCCGTGAATATCTTGATGATGTTAGGCACCATCAGGCCGACAAAGCCGATGGAGCCCGCTACCGCAACAGCAGAGCCTGCCAGCATAATCACCGAGACAGAGGCAAGTAGCCGAACGAGGCGTACATTTTGCCCCAATCCCTGTGCGACCTCCATACCGAGACTCAGCACAGACAGCGAGGGGGCCAGCGCCAGTGCAAGGATCATGCCGATGGTGAACCATGGCAGCACCAGACGCGTATCGGCCCAAGTGGACCCGTCGATGGCTCCTGCGAGCCAGTACAGCACGTCGGATATTTGCTCGTTGAACACGAGCAGCCCTTGGGTGACGGAGGCCAGCAGCAGATGCACCGCCATTCCTGCCAAGGCCAGCTTGACCGGTGTCATACCTGCCGTTCCCGCCAGCGTATATACGAAGGAACCGCCTGCGATGGCCCCGGCAAAAGCAAAATAAATGCTGCCGGACGATCCGATATTCGGCAGCAGCACGACCGACAGCACGACGGCCAGCGAAGCACCCGAGCTGACCCCGAACACCTGCGGTGAAGCCAGCGGGTTGCGTGTAATGGCCTGCATCAGCGCTCCGGCCACGGCGAGTCCGGCCCCGACGATCAGGCCAATGACGGCACGCGGCAGGCGAACCGTCAGGATAATGAGCTGATCCTTGGACGGATGCTCGGTGAACAGCGCGGTCAGCATGGTGGGGATATCCATCCTGACCGGACCAATCGCCACGCTCAGCAACAGTCCGGCCAGCAGCGCAGCAATAAGTGCAAAGAAGACCGGCTTATTTAGCCGGTCGCGTGAGGCCTGTCCGATCAACGGGAGCCATCTCCTTTACTTTGCGCGGGATACAGAAGCGAAATAGCTTGCTCCAGTATTTTCTCGGCTGAGCCGAGTCCACGATACCGGGTCCACAGTGCCCGGTTCACTTCGTAAACTTCCCCTTTTTTGACGGCCGTGATGTTTTGCCATAACGGATTTTGTTTCCATTCCGTAATCAGCTTCTCATCAGCTTCAGCCATAAAGATTACATCCGGATCGGCTTGTGCTATCTGCTCCAGCGTCAGCTTGACGGTAGGTTCGCTTGTATTTTGAAGGGCATTATGGATGCCCGCTTGCTCCAGTAGTTGTCCATCAAAGGAAGATGCAGCATGACCAGTCAGTGAATCGGAGCGAAATACCCCGACCAGTACACTGCGTGGCTCACCAGCTTTTACTCCTTGTTCCAGCTTTTCCATTTTAGCTTTATGAGCAGCTAGAATCTGTTCACCTTTTTCCTTCTCGTCCAATGCATCGGCAATGACACCGAAGGATGCCAGGTTTTGTTCATAGGAGGAATTCCTGCTTTTCAGAACAATCGTCGGAGCAATCTCGCTCAGTTCTTTGTATATGCTTTTATGACGGTTCAGATCGGCAATAATCAAATCCGGCTTCAAGGAACTGATCGTTTCCAGGTTCGGCTGCTTGCGTGTACCTACAGGCGTGAAGTCGATTTTTTTGCCGAGCAGTCCATCAATATCATCGTCATTTTCCTGAGCTATCCCTACAGGTGTTACGCCCAGTTGGGTTGACGCATCGACAAAAGAGAATTCCAGCGTTACGATTCTTTTCGGTTTCCCCGTAATTTGGGTTTCTCCCATCTCATGTTTAATGATTCGGGCGTCGCCAGTAGCTTGAGGTGCTGCGGCGCTGTTATCTTTTGCCTGGCTTCCACATCCCGCCATAATGACGGTCAGCAGCGTAAGGATCGCTGCAAGCAGCATGCCTGTGCGTAGTGGTTGTTTTGGTGTTGCCATGGTTGTCCCCCGTTTCCGTTACAAAGTATGCTTACCAGAGAAACTGATAATCATTATCAATTAGTCAACTGTTGATCATTCTAGCAATCGGGAGGAGGGACGTAAATAATGTGATCATTTAAACCATTTTGGCTTATAAAGTGAATTAAGTTCATTAAATTTATGGAGTAGAGGGGATTCGCCGATAGATACGCTCCGGTCTGCCGACTGTCCCATACATCTGATCGTGGCGGGCGTCGCCGCTTTCTACTAAATACTCCAGATACCTTCTGGCTGTGGAACGGCTTATGCCCAGCTCAATCCCGACCGTTCCGGTAGTCAACTCACCACGTCTATTTAGCAGATCAAGCACCTTGTCGCAGGTCACTTTATCGATGCCTTTGGCCCATAAAACCCCGACTCCGCTGCCTACTGTCCTAGCATTGCCTGCGCTTTGAAGCAGACTGTCAATTTCGGATTGCTCCACCGTAGATTGTTCCTCTTGCCATGTTGTGACTTGTCGCCGAAAACGGGCATATTCCTCCAGCGTCGCACGCAATCTCTCGAATACAAGGGGCTTCACGATAAAATCAAACACACCTGCGCGAACGGCCTGTACCACCGTTTTTGCTTCCTTGGCGGCGGTCAGCATGATGACATCCGTGCCCGGGTAGTGCTGCTTGATGAACGATAGCAGAGTCAGACCGTCCGTATCGGGAAAATAAACATCCAGCACCACCAAAGGAGGACGCAGTACGTCCAGTTGAAGCTTTGCCTCAAACTCGTTCGTCGCTATTGCACATACGGTGAATCCGTCCACCTTTTCAATAAATCGGCGGTTAATCTCCGCAATTCGCGGATCATCTTCAATAATAAGAACCTCAATATCCGATAAAGCCCGCTCATTCATGGGCGTAACCTCCTTTTGTATCATCACGCGCTGCTAGGACCATTTAAAGGAATACGTATCTTAAAAACGGTGCCTCCACCAACTCGTTCATGCACCTCTATAGAGCTGCCCATCTGATCCGCGTACTCTTGTACAAGAGCAAGGCCGTACCCGTGTCCTGCTTCTGTTTTGGTTGATGCGCCTTTAACAAACAGCTTTTCTTGGATAGCCTCCGGAATGCCTGGTCCGTTGTCCGCAACCTCGACTGTGATTCCTTCAGCCGTTTCTTCGAGCCGGAACCAAACCTGTCCATCCGGTCTGGAGTTGAAGCGTATTGCAGCAGCCTCCATGGCGTTATCCAGCAAATTTCCAGACATGGCAGCGAGAAGTCGCCACTCCGGAGCAGGAGCCAGGCTTGAAAATGCACCGCTAATATGGGAATGCAGCACAATACCCTTTTCCAGTGCCTGTTTTTTCTTGCCGATCAGCAGGCTGGCGATGACTGAATCGGGCAGGTGAGCAGAAGTATCGGGCCTGTGTAGACGATATTCCTCTGATTCCCGGGTGATAAAGTCCACCGCTTCGTCATAGCACTCCAACTGAATCAGACCGGATATGAGATATAGCCTGTTGGCGTATTCATGTGTTTGGGATCGCAGCACTTTCGCGTAATCTTTGACCTCTGTCAATTGCCGGGTCATGCGGAGCAGTTCGGTTTTGTCCCGCAGACTGGCAACCGTCCCAATCCTCTGACCGGATCTATCATGAATCGGTACACGGCTGACCACTACAACCCGTTGCTGCACCTCAATTTCCTCATTGAATGTGCCTTGTTCCTGCCCCGGCTCTACCATTGCATTTTCCAATAAGGGATCTCCAATAAGTATATCTGCCAGCTCACCTGCGGTACCCGGCAAGTGACGAAGCTCGCATCCGTATATAGAGGTTTCCGGGGAAAGTCCGAGCAGACGAACGGCTTGTGGATTGGCAAGCGTAACTTGCCCACTGCTATTAACCGCAATAATGCCTTCGCCTATGGATTCCAGAATGGCTTGCTTTTCCTGATACAACCGTCCAATCTCTACTGGCTCTAAGCCATGTAGCTCCCGGCGTACCCGTTGCGATATAAGCAAGCTTCCTATTATGCCGATCACAAGCGCGCCCACCATGAACCACAGCCATGCATACGTGTATGTACGAATATTTTGCTCCACATCTGTCATCAGAAAACCTACGGAAACAAGTCCGATGACCTTACCCTTTTCATCATAAATCGGGGCTTTGGCCCGCAGCGACGGTCCGAGAGAGCCCGTGGATTCCGTGACAAAGGATTGCCCTTGTAGCACCTTGTCATTCAGCGGGTCGGTCATAGGCTGTCCGATACGCTCCGGGTTTACATGCCACTGTCGTATGAGATGACGATCGGCAATGGTGATAAAATCAGCGCCACTACTGGTTTGGACAGGCTTCACCGCCTCGTTGATCTGCGAACGTAGCTCCGTTGTCCCTGTCTGCTCCAGAGCGTCCCTAACCTGTGCATCTACCGCTAGGGTATTGGCTACGGTCATCGCTCTTTTCCCGATTTCTTCATACAGAGCAGAGGTGATCATATATCGAAAGGATGATCCCAACAGCCCGGTGACCACCAGCACTAAAAGGGATATGAAAAGGATTAGTTTTGTCTGAAAACACATGTGCATTCACCGCCGTCAAGCAAGATATAAGAGGGGCCGATTTGCCTGATTTTCTCTCCAACACGATCCATTTTACTGTATTACAGGAACGCTCGCACTTTTAATCTGCCGAATGAATGGTCTATAATAGAAATAGTTACATAATGTGAGGAGGACAATATCATGTTTATTATTCATGCTGATATGAAAGTTTTACCTGAAAAAAGAGAGACTTTTCTGCAACAAACCCAAGGGTTGATCAGCGCATCACAAGCCGAAGAAGGCAATGTACGCTACACGCTGATGCAGGATCTGAATGATCCGAACGCTTTTACCATGGTTGAAGAGTGGAAGGATGCTGCTGCTGTAGATTTCCATAACAAGTCTGCCCATTTCCAGGCATTTGTTGCCGCGGCTAAAGAATTGCTGGCTGCTCCGCTTCAAGTGAATGCTTTTCAGGATGCGACTAAACTGTAATCATCCCGCTGCATAAATCATAATCAGGAACAGGAGGAGATAGACATGGGGAACATTGCGGATACAACTGTACTGAATAATGGAGTTCAGATGCCTTGGCTGGGTTTTGGTACGTACAAGGCGGAAGGCAATGAGGTCTACGAAGCAGTTAAAACGGCCATCGAGGTGGGCTATCGTCACATTGATACGGCGGCGATCTATGGCAATGAGGAACTGGTTGGACAAGCTATCCGTGACAGCGGGGCGGATAGAGAAAAACTGTTCATTACCACCAAGCTGTGGAATGAGGATCAGGGCTTCGACTCAACACTGCGTGCCTTCGATGAAAGCCGTAAGCGACTGGATCTGGACATCATTGATCTGTATCTCATTCATTGGCCTGGTAAGGACAAGTACAAGGAAACCTGGAAAGCGTTCGAACGACTGTATGAAGAAGGAAGCGTACGCGCCATCGGAGTAAGCAACTTCCAAGTTCACCATCTCGAAAACCTCCTGAAAGACAGCAACATTGTACCTGCAATCAACCAAGTGGAGCTTCACCCGCGTCTGACACAGCAAGAGCTGCACCAATACTGTCGGGAGCACCAGATTCAGCTTGAATCCTGGAGTCCACTGATGAAGGGTAAATTGACCGAGCAAGCGGATATCGTTGAGATTGCTGCAAAATACGGCAAAACCTCGTCGCAGGTTATTTTGCGCTGGCATCTGGATCGGGGCATTGTGACGATTCCCAAATCTGTAACCGCGCATCGTATCCGCGAAAATGCCGATTTATTTGATTTTGAACTGACGGCAGAGAATGTTAACCGAATCAACGCACTTCATCTTGATGAGCGTGTAGGCACGCATCCCGACAAGCTGTTGTTCTAAATATTCAAATGCACAAAGAACCTCCAAATCTGCGTTAATCGTAGCTAGGAGGTTCTTTTTTTTTATTTATGCATTGGGATCGACTCATACGCGTTTGTCCGTTTGGACAGAGTTACTACGTCCTGTATCCTACTGTTGATTTAATTTGCGATGCAGGAGGAAGGAGTAGAGGATGGGGGTGACGACGGATATACCCAGCCCGGTGAGAAAAATGACCGTCCCCGCCACTCCACCGACCCATGCCGCTACCAAACCCGAAGCACCGCCGAGCATCATCATAGGTCCGCCGAAACGGTGCGTTTTACGCCATACCTCCGGGTTGGACAGAGTCCACGGCGTACGGATACCGAAGGTATAGTTCGGCTGTACCTGTGTCATATAATTGCCCAGCACCAACAGCATCAGGCCTATTCCCCCGCAAATTATAGTATTCATTTGCAGTCGTATGTTCAGGTTATACAGCAGCATTCCCCAACCGGCTATAGCGAGAATGAGCGAAGTGCCTACACGCGTAACCTCATAGGCTTTAGCAAATTTCTCGAAATTTGCTCTGTTGGGGTCCATGTAGCGGGATAGCCGAAGGAGCAAAGGCACCAGCCCCAATAGCACCAGCATGAGAATAGAACTATTTTTACTCATATACCCGTCTGCTGTATTGTCAAAGCTAAAATGAGAGGCCAAAACATTGGGAAGTCGGTCGTACAGCAGCAAAGCCCCTATAGCAGGTGATAAAGCAATCAAAGTTATTAAAACATCCGTAAAATTCCAATGTATCCGAAATTTCATTCAGATCCCTCCGTATCCTTAATATCATTCGAATGTTTCTTTGCAGGCATATCAGATTGAGCGATGCTGAACATCCAACCGATGACATCTGCGACCACCGTCGTATGTAGGGTGTAAATAATGTTTTGTCCCTGTCGTTCATCTAGCACCAGTCCAGATTGCTTCAGTAAATTCAGATGGTGGGAGATGCTAGGTTTACTAATTTGAAAATGTTCAGCCACTTCGCCTGCGCTCATGCTCTTGTCTTTTAAAAGCTGCAATATTTTACGCCGGGTCGGATCAGCCAAAGCTTTGAACGCATCATTCAAAATTCATTTCCTCCTTTAGATATTTAGATAATATTCTAAATATCTAATACAATAGTAAAATAGAGCTATGATACTTGTCAACGGAACAATACATCATTTTAGAAAAAGGTTTAGAGCAGGTTTGCTGATTTCGATTGTAAAAGGTCGGGAAGTTCGCTATAATTAATTTATATTAAAAATAAGAATCTTAATTTAAAACAAAAATTAGAGGAGGATATATATGAAACACGTATTTCGTAAAGGAAATCATCCACAAGCCCCGGTTATTTTGCTGCTACATGGTACCGGCGGGAACGAACAGGATCTGATTCCATTGGCTGATTTGGTAGCACCGGGAGCGTCTGTGTTAGGCGTAAGGGGAAATGTGTTGGAAAATGGGATGCCGCGTTTCTTCCGCCGTTTGGCAGAAGGCGTGTTCGATATTGAGGATCTCGTATTCCGTACCAAGGAGCTGAGCGAATTTGTGGATACGGCTGCGGAGCAATACGATTTTGACCGCAACAACGTTGTGGCTCTTGGTTATTCCAATGGAGCAAACATAGCGGCCAGTATGCTCTTTCACGATGCAAAAGCGCTGCGTGGAGCTATTTTACATCATGCGATGGTGCCGCTGCGTGGGCTAAATTTGCCAAATTTGAACGGTATCCCTGTATTTCTGTCTTCCGGTGAAAATGACCCGATCGTTCCGGTTACGGAATCCCGTGAGCTGCAAGCTTTACTGGAAGGTGCTGGTGCGCAGGTGAATGCGTATTGGGAACGCAATGGTCATCAATTGACCCGTACAGAAGCCGAAGCCGCAGGACGTTGGTTTGGGGAGCATTTTAACCCGAGTGGAGAGCAGGTATAAGCACTAAATATAAAATGTGAGGAATAGGGCGAGTGAACCTGGCTAAGGTTTCTCTACAGAGAGCCGATTGCTTTCAAGCAGTCGGCTTTTTCACTCGCACATAGAAGGTCGGATCTATTGACCCGGATACCTTTGCCCGCCATGCCTCCTATTGGGCTTACACTTACCCCAGTAACATTCCTCCCGCTGCGCCCGCAAGAACAACCACCCAAGGCGGAAGCTTCCAAAAGACCAGCATCATAAACAAAATGATCGCCAGGGCAAAATCCATTGGTTTCAAGATGGCGGTAGTCCAAAGTGGATCATACAGCGCAGCCATCAAAATACCAACCACGGCTGCATTAATCCCCACCAAAGCTCCTTGGATTTTCGGGTTGTTTCTTAATCCATTCCAAAACGGGAGTGCACCGACAACAAGAAGAAATGCCGGTAAGAAAATGGCGAGAGTGGCAACCACTGCTCCTGGTACTCCCCCGGCGATCGCTCCAAGGTAACCTGCAAATGTGAACAACGGCCCTGGCACTGCTTGCGTAGCTCCGTAACCTGCCAAGAAATCCTCTTGGCTAACCCATCCTGTTGGAACAACTTCTCGTTCCAGAAGCGGCAGTACGACGTGCCCCCCGCCAAATACCAGAGAGCCTGAACGATAAAAGCTATCAAACAGCGTTAACCATCCCCCTTCCTCCGAGGGTGTGACAAGCGGAAGTGCCACAAGCAGTGCACAAAATAGAACCAAGGAACAAACTGCAAAAGTACGACTAACCGCAATTTGAAGATTAGACGTAATCTCTGCCCTTTTCTTTCGATAGAGCCATAAGCCAACTACACCGGCAGCAACAATGATGAGAATTTGGCTGTAAGCTGTATGCCAGGACAATGTAATCACGGCGGCAATCACGGCGATTGTTGCTCTATCCCGATCAGGCGTTAACTTGTGCCCCATCCCCAGAATAGCATGGGCCACAATCGCTACAGCTACGATCTTCAGTCCATGAATCCACCCCGCACTCGCTATATCATATCCTTGAAGCAGGAAAGCAAACGCAACCAACAGAAGGAGCGACGGCAGTGTGAAACCAATCCAGGCTAACAATCCGCCAAGTAATCCTGCTCTTACAACTCCAATTCCAATGCCAACCTGACTGCTGGCCGGACCGGGGAGGAACTGGCAGAGCGCTACAAGATCGGCGTAACTTTGTTCATCCATCCACTTTCGACGGCGTATGTACTCATTATGAAAGTACCCTAGATGTGCAACCGGCCCTCCAAAGGAGGTTAGACCTAACTTTGTAGACACCCCCAGCACTTCAAAAAGAGTCGCTAATCGTCCCTTTGGAATATCTTCTAGCGGGTCTAGCTTACTCGTTTCCATATAACAGGTTGCTCCTTTTTCTTTTTTTCCCAACTTCAATATAACTGAATAATGTAATCTAAATTACTCTATTTTATTAATTGCTACAAGAATGCATAAAATCATTCGATAGCGCTCAAGCTACGGTTTAGCGCTCAGTGAGCGATTCCATAACCAGGAGGCGATAAACGATGGCAAAACCGGATAATCGGGCCGATAATGTTGAACATTTGCAACAAAGTATTCAGAACACACAGCAGAACCTGCATGAAGCTGAAGGATATCTCAACGAGTTCTCCTCTGAAATCAGCAGCGAGGAGCGTAAGCAGATCGAAGAAAAGAATGAGCGTCGTAAGGAAAGTATTAAAGCGTTTCGGGAGGAAGTTAAGGACGAGGCAGCCCATTCCCAAGAATAAGTAAAAGAGCGCGGTACAACCCCGAATTTCAATTGGAGTTGTGCCGCTTTTTTTCTGCAAATGGCTGACCAATGGAACCAACTGCATCCTGATGAACCGATTGTTTTGAAAGCGGATACATTCCCTTGTAATAACCACCACAGCAAGCTGTTTTGGACTGGCCGATGATCTCCCATTTGCCGATTCTCGTCGTGTTCCTGATTGAATATAATTGATTTTCATTCTCATTTTCATGCTCTATGACCTGCACAAGCTGTAGGTAAACGTGGTATGATATTTGAAAGATTTCAAATACAGACATATTCAGGCGGAGCGTGGAGAACCTATGGAACCAACAGAAACCCAGAAAACTGATCCGGCCCCGATGGCGTCAATCGTCGGCATGGAGGATATTGTACGGGCGCATCATATGCTGCGTGAGGTGATTGTACGTACACCTTTGCAGCGGGATGCCGTCCTGTCGGCTAAATATAACTGTAGCGTGTATCTGAAAAGAGAGGATCTTCAGGTCGTGCGTTCCTTTAAAATTCGTGGAGCCTACAACATGATTCGCAGCCTGACTCCTGAGCAAATGGAAAAGGGCATCGTGTGTGCGAGTGCGGGTAATCATGCGCAGGGTGTGGCTTTTTCATGTAATGCGCTGGGCATTCACGGCAAAATATTCATGCCGAGCACAACGCCTAATCAGAAGGTGAAGCAGGTTCGTCGCTTTGGTGGCAACAGTGTGGAGGTCATTTTGACCGGGGATACGTTCGACGATGCATACGATGAGGCGATAAAGGTGTGCAGCGAGCAGGAGATGACCTTTATCCATCCATTTGATCATCCGAAAATTATAGCAGGCAACGGTACGATTGCGATGGAAGTGATGGAAAGTTTGGATACGCCAGCGGATTATGTGTTCGTGACCATTGGCGGTGGCGGTTTGGCGGCAGGCGTAGGCACGTATTTCAAAACGGTCAGTCCGTCCACCAAGGTAATTGGCGTAGAACCGCTTGGCGCGGCGTCGATGACGGAAGCGATGCGTTTGAACAAGGTGGTTACGCTGGAGCAAATAGACAAGTTCGTTGACGGAGCCGCTGTTAAGCGGGTTGGTCAGTTAACGTATGATATTTGTACACGTACCTTGGACGATATTGTGAAGGTGCCGGAAGGCAAGGCGTGTACCGCGATTCTGGAGCTGTATAATGAAAATGCGATTGTTGTGGAGCCTGCGGGTTCGTTGCCTGTAGCAGCATTGGATATGTATCGTGAACAGATTCAGGGCAAAACGGTTGTCTGCATCGTCAGCGGTGGCAACAACGATATTGACCGTATGCAGGAGATTAAGGAACGGTCTCTGATTTACGAAGGACTGAAGCATTATTTTATGGTGAATTTTCCGCAAAGAGCAGGGGCGCTTCGTGAGTTTCTTCAGGATGTGCTTGGACCGGACGACGATATTACAAGGTTTGAGTATACGAAAAAGAACGACAAGGAGAACGGCCCTGCGCTGGTCGGCATTGAATTGTTTCACAAGGAAGACTATCTTCCCTTAGTTGAACGAATGAGCCGCAAGGGGATTAAATACACAGAACTGAACAAAAACGAAAATCTGTTTAATATGCTAATTTAAGAAGGGGCCTGCGGGCTCCTTTTTGTATGACAACATTATGCGTAGTTTGGGAATTTCCTATGATTTGAAATAAAGCGTTTACAAAAATGAAGTTGATAGGTTAATATATGGGTAACTTCGTAAGTATAAACACTAATGTAATAGGTGTATCACATGATTTCTATCATATGAAACTATTTCGGAGGTGCGTAGAATGTTGAAATCTAGGAAAAAATCAGTGCGGGGTAAAATAGCCCGAACGGCGTTTGCTGCCGTAACCTCGGCTGCGTTGTTGCTATCGGTAATGCCATCCGCATCGGCAGAGCATTGGGCATTAACTGGCGATGTGGCGGTACATGATCCATCCATCACGAAGGAAGGCAATGCGTGGTATATTTTCTCCACGGGTCAGGGAATACAGGTACAAAGGTCAGATGATGGACGCAATTTTTACAGATTGCCGCAAATCTTCTTATCACCGCTATCCTGGTGGAAATCGTATGTACCTAATCAAACTACGAATGATATCTGGGCACCGGATGCTCAAAAGTACAACGGACGGGTATGGCTGTACTATTCCATTTCCACTTTTGGTTCCCGTACTTCAGCCATTGGACTGGCCTCCGCGTCGAGCATTGGAGCAGGGAGCTGGAGAGATGACGGGCTAGTGCTGCGTACGACGCAATCTGACGATTACAATGCCATTGACCCGAATCTGGTCATTGACGCTTCCGGTAACCCGTGGCTTTCCTTCGGTTCTTGGAATACAGGCCTGAAAGTTACCCGTTTGGACAAAAATACGATGAAGCCTACGGGGCAGATTTATTCCATCGCGAAGCGTACCGCTGGCGGTCTGGAAGCTCCACATGTTACATACCGAGACGGTTATTATTATCTGTTTACTTCCATTGATAACTGCTGCCAGGGCGTAAACAGTAATTACAAAATTATTTACGGTCGCTCCACCAGTATTACTGGACCGTATGTGGACAAGAGTGGTAAAAAACTGATGGATGGCGGCGGAACCATATTGGATGCGGGGAATGATCGTTGGAAGGGACCGGGCGGTCAGTCCATTTATAACAATAGCGTGATTGCGCGTCATGCCTATGATGCCACTGATAACGGTAATCCAAAGCTGCTGATTAGTGATCTGAAATGGGACTCCGCAGGTTGGCCTACGTACTAAAAAATGTGGGCTACATGGAGTCCCTCGTATAGCGATCTCACATAGGTATATCCAGAAACTGTTCCTCCATAGGAGGAGCAGTTTCTGGCTTGCAAAGTCATAGAAACATGCTATTATAAATCAAGTTGATAATAATTATCATTATCGTCATCGTCATGAGCGTTATGGTGGTTTCAGGTATGGAGGGAGTGACCTCACGAATGCAGTTTAAAGGCAGAGCAGATAAACAAGCGACTCGGACAGAAGGCACAGCTCCTGAAGTAGCCTTGGTAGCCCGTCCTTTACTCCGGGCGGGCCGAATTCGGCAGGCGCTGCTATTCATAGGTGCTGCTGTGCTGCTGGCCTTGGCTATGTTTGCCGCGATTTCCCTTGGAGCCAAGGACTTGACCTTAGGCACGGTATGGGCGGCGGTATTCCACTATGATCGTTCATTGATGACACATCAGATCATTCATGAGCTGAGATTACCGCGTGTGCTGGGGGCGGCTGTCATCGGAGCTGCGCTGGCGGTGGCAGGCTCTCTGATTCAGGGTATTACGCGCAACCCGCTGGGAGATACAGGTGTGTTAGGCATTAACGCAGGAGCGATGTTTGTGGTCGCTGTGAGTTTTGCCTTTTTCCCCAATCTTCCTTATGGGACGTTAATCGTATTGTCGTTCCTCGGGGCGCTGATGAGCACCTTGCTGGTATTTGGTCTGGGAGCTTCCGCGCCCGGGGGATTGACGCCGATGAGACTGACCGTATCCGGAGCAGTGACGGCTGCTCTGCTAGGCTCTATGACTTCGGGAATTGCGATTTATTTTGATCTGAGTCAGGATTTGGCCTTTTGGTATGCGGGCGGTGTCGCAGGAATCAAATGGTCGCAGCTTGAGATTCTTGCGCCGATTTTGCTGATTGTGATTGCCTGGTCTATGGGGCTGGCACGCTCTATTTCACTGATTTCGATGGGCGATGAGGTGGCGCTGAACCTTGGGTTAAATCTCAAGCGTATCCGGCTGCTGGGTCTGTTGACCGTGGTGGTACTGGCCGGATTGTCCGTGTCCGCAGCCGGGGCCATCGGTTTTGTAGGGCTGGTTATTCCACATATCGCCCGCAAACTGATTGGTGTGGATTACCGCCAGATTGTACCGCTGTCTGCGTTATTGGGAGCTGTGCTGCTGGTGTTGGCTGATTTGGGGGCGAGAATGGCGAATCCGCCCGAGGAGCTCGCTATTGGAATTATGGTGTCCTTTATCGGAGTGCCTTTTTTCCTCTTTCTCGCTCGTAAGGAAAGGAGGGATTTGTAATGAGTCGCTCTTTAGGAACCGGGGATGCAAGAAGGACAAAGGCTTTGATCGTCTGCTTGGCTTTGGCAGCGATCAGCTTTGCCGTCATTCTATTGAGTTTGAATACTGGAACGATTCGTATTCCACCGCTGCGTGTACTGGATACACTGTTTGGTGGTGGCAACGGGCGTGATCATATCGTCCTGTTCGAATACCGTCTGCCGCGTATCGTTGTAACGGTATTGGCCGGGGCCGGATTGGGAGCAGCCGGGGCTGTTATGCAGGGCTTGTCGCGGAACGCACTCGCTGACCCGGGGGTGCTGGGGCTTCACGCGGGGGCTGCGTTAGGACTGGTGATGTTCGTCAGTTTCTTTCGCAATCTTGAAGGATCGGCGGCCGTGCTGATCCCCCTGTTTACTTTTGCAGGAGGTGTCGTGGCGGCGGTGCTGATTGTGCTGTTGTCCTATAACCGGAACAGAGGAATCGTGCCTGTGCGTCTGATCCTGTCCGGCATCGGTGTAGCCTCGGGCCTCAGCGCGATAACGCTGTATTGGTCCTTGCGACTCGATGAGGATACTTACGCGTTCACCGCACGTTGGTTGGCTGGCAGCGTATGGGGCCGGGACTGGATACATGCGGCGGCTTTGCTGCCGTGGATTGTTATTGTGCTGCCCTACGTTCTGTCACAGACGCGCAGCCTGAACAATCTGTCGCTGGGCGACGAGACGGCGGCTGGAATCGGCACGAGTGTGAAACGTCAGCGTCTGTTGCTGCTGGGTGCAGCCGTGGCTCTATCCAGCGCCAGTGTGTCTATGGCTGGAGGCATCGGCTTTATAGGGCTGATTGCGCCTCATCTGGCTCGCCGTCTGGTTGGGCCAATGTATCAGCATTTGCTGCCGGTGGCCTGCTTTGTCGGAATCGTCATTTTGGTCACTGCGGATACGATTGGACGTTCCGTGTTTCAGCCGAATGCGATTCCGGCGGGTGTGGTGGTTGCTGTGGTAGGGGCTCCGTATTTTTTATTTTTGCTGTCCCGAACGAAATGACAGATGGAAAATGACAGATGGAAAAGGTACATAAACAAACAAGCAGAAGCTTTCTATATAGATCATTTTAGTTGGAGCTTCTATGACATAGGAGGAATAATAATGGAAAAAAATGGATTAAAGCGTTCATGGGTGGGCATGGTTCTTATTTTATGTATGGTGATGCTGTCCGCTTGTGGACAAGCAGCAGATAACAAAGCTACCGATACGAAAGCGGCGGACAACGGCGAGAAAACGGTCAGCGCGGATTCGCGCATTGCTTCCATGTCCATTCATTTGACGAACAATCTGCTGGCGCTGGGTATTACTCCGGCTGGCTCGGTCATCGGTGGAGATGTTAAGGACTTTTTACCCCATGTAAAAGATCGTCTCCAGAATACCCGCAAGCTGGGCGTTGTCACAGACCCGGATATGGAAGCCGTGCTGGAGCTGCAACCTGACCATATTTTTCTAGACAAAAAATATTCGGGAACCGATGTAGCCAAGTATGAAAAAATCGCGCCAACCGAGGTCTTTGATCTGGACGAGGGCACATGGAAGGATCAACTGAAAAAAATAGCTGTTATGGTCAAGCATGAAGCGCAGGCGGACGCTTTCCTGAAAGATTACGATGCCCAACAGGAACGGGTTAAAAAGCTGATCCATCAAAAAATAGGCGACGGAACCGTGATGGCTATTCGTGTTACGGCGAAGGAAGTCCGCGTAATGGGCATGAAGCGCCCGGTAGGTCCGCTGTTGTATCAGGATTTGGGCTTGAAGCCAGCCAAGGGTGTGGAAAAGATCAACAAGGCATATCAGGTCGTATCCCAGGAGGTTTTGCCGGATTATGATGCCGATGCGATCTTTGTCATTATCAGTAAAGGCGCGGATGCCCAAAAGGTGTACACGCAACTGGAAGGAAACGCAGTATGGCAAGGACTCAAAGCAGTGAAGCAGGGTCATGTCTACATGCTGGACGGACAGCCTTGGCTGGACTATTCGGCAATGGGACACAAAATCGCTCTGGATAATGCAGAGCAACTCTTTTCCAAATAAGCTTTAGCGTACAGCAAAGCCGTATTCCCTAATGCACTTATTGCAGGTGGGGAATACGGCTTTTTGGCGAACACCTAAGCTGCAAGTCGGATGCCAGATAGTTCCCAGGTCAGCCGACAGCCGCTTTCTTTTCTGATATCATGTACGTCAACAAACCAACGTGTCAGCTCAGCCACTCTATAACCAAAAGGGCCGCCGCGAACAAAAATCGGGCAGCTTCGGTATAAATGAGAACTGCGAGCTATGAACGTTTTTTGCGCAAAAAAATCGGCTTGAGTCCAATAAAGCCGATGGCGGCAAGGATCAGATTCACCCAGGGTGAAATGCTCAACACGGGCAGTGCGCTGCGCAGGGCCAACCCTGCGACCAGAATCACCACGACTAACACGACATACAGCAAGATGGACTTGAGGTCTATGCGGGGCTTCACGGGCGTATAGTCTTGCTGTGCTTTCTCTCCTTCTTCCGGGCGGTCCATAAAATTCATCAGCGCTTCAACCAGCAGAATGGCTCCTGCGGCGATGATGATCAGGGTGGACAGGTTAACTTTTTCAAAAGGAGCAACATCTCCGCCTGTGAACGTTACAAACCATCCGATAATCGCCTGTGTCAAAAAAAACATGGACAAGGAAATCCATGCAATAAGCGTATAATTTTTGGCTTTACTCATTTCTTCCTCCTGCTTTGCGGGCGTATTCCGTCTGGCGGAACCGCCAATACGTAACAAAAACAGTATACGTGAGTAAGCTGCGGATGGCAAAAGGCTTTATCTGCGTAATGTATATTACCGCTGCATTCTCCTCAAACTGGATAAAGGGTGAGCACGCGGAGCATCCTGAATGTAAATGTGGAGAGGATGTGGCATTATGAAGCTGGATAAGCAAGCGGATTATACGGTTAATAAACGGCTGGAAGCCGCTCCAGTTAGAAACAGCGTGGAGGCCTTGCCTGTGAACGTGAGTCATCGGAGCGTTCAGGGGATATTCCCGACGTACCGTATTCTGGACGATGCTGAATGGGCTCGGGATACCGAGTTTGCAGGTGACCTGGGCGAAGAGAGCTACCACAGCTTATGGCATGAGGATCAGAATAGCGGTGCCTCTTACAGACTGGAATGGGAGGGGCGTACGGAGACCCACGAAATGTTCAGGAACAGCTACGAATAGTCTGCTGGATGAAGTTAATTTTCCCATCAAGTAATGCAATATGGCGTTCCTCGTTATCGTTGCGGGGAGCGCCATTTGTTCGTTTTTTCTCCGTTATAACTGACAGGTTGACAAGGAAGCAGGGCAATGATAGACTGACTTTACTATAAAGCTCATTAAACTTATCGGAATTAAAGTAAAAGAATATTTTGCTGAGCATCCATGTTACAATGATACGTTTGACATATTCGCTTAAAATCATTAATTATCAATCATTAATCATAACAAGGAGCTTCGCAAGGTAGGGGTGCCCATGCAGCATAGCAGCTTGGTGACGGTGAAGCTTGAAACAGGGGGACAATCATAATGGAACGGCAAATTGGAATTCGCTTTGAAAATGAGGAGCTGGCCGCAACGATTCATTATCCGAGCAATCCGAATGAAGGAGACCGTCAGAGACGGGTACCGCTCGTAGTGATATGCCACGGATTTGTGGGCAATCGTATTGGGATAGATCGGTTATTCGTAAAGACTGCACGTGAGCTTGCGGAAGGGGGATATTTTGTCCTGCGCTTTGATTTTGCCGGTTGCGGGGAAAGCACGGGTGACTACGGCAAGCAAGGGCTGGAGTCGATGATTAATCAGACACGTACCGTGCTCGATTATGCCGTGAATTGTGCAGACATCGACCCGACCAAGGTGACGCTGATCGGTCACAGTCTGGGTGGCGCGGTCGCCCTTCTCACAGCGGTACGGGACAAGAGAGTACAAAATCTGGTGCTTTGGTCGGCGGTCGGCTACCCGTTCAATGACATTGTTAAAATTACGGAGCGAAGCGTGTAC
Source organism: Paenibacillus sp. 1-8 (assembly GCF_056316205.1). NCBI lineage: Bacteria > Bacillati > Bacillota > Bacilli > Caryophanales > Paenibacillaceae > Paenibacillus > Paenibacillus sp. 1-8. The sequence goes on from NZ_CM149995.1 coordinate 905,828, forward strand.
GATGAGTCCGTGAAAAGCGGTCAGGCCGACTATTTGGGCTACAAGTTCACACCTGCTTATTTTGAATCACTTGCCCAGTTCCAGCCGTTTCAGGAGGCCGTCAAGTTTAACGGGGATGTGCTCGTTATTCACGGAACCTCGGATGATATCATTCCTGTGGACTATGCGTTCCTGTTTCAAAAGGTATTTTGGATGCGTCCAGAGGGACGTTGCGACAAAGAAATTATTTTTCAGGGAGATCACACCTTCTCTTCCGGTAAAGAACGGCAACGGTTGATCGATCGGACGCTGGAATGGCTGGATAAGCAGGAGAATATTCAGAGGGATTGGCAGCACTGGATGATCTGATTTCAGGTTGTAACGGATTGTATTGGAAATTGCGCCTCCACCGGAGTAAAATGGAAGAGTAACACTATACTGGCGTGTGGAGGTTGGCAGCGATGACATTACCCTCAATTTTTGTTGCGCATGGTTCACCGACACTGGCTTTAGAAAACAATGCATACACCAGCTTTCTTGCAGAGCTGGGCGCGAGCCTGCCCCGACCCAAAGGAATAGTCATTTTTTCCGCGCATTGGGATAGTGCTGATCAATGTATCGGCGCGGATGATCAGCATGCAGCGTTGCACGATTTCTATGGCTTTCCTGAACAAATGTACACACTCGATTACCCTGCACCAGGTGATCCGAAGCTGTATGAGGAGATAGAGCATCTGTTCAGTCAGCATAACCTGTTCCACCAGCCGGTTCGGAACCGGGGACTGGATCATGGAGCATGGGTGGTTTTGCGGCATATATATCCTGATGCGGACATCCCGGTCGTCCCGCTCTCCATTGATTCTAGGCGCGCTCCGCAGGAGCAGTATGAGATTGGGCGGATGCTGGCACCATTGCGTGAACAGGGCATTTTGATCATCGGTAGCGGCGGGTTGGTCCACAATTTGCGAACACTCAAGCAGACGAATGAGCCTGCGGATTGGGCGGTTCAATATGATGACTGGATCGGTCAGCAGCTTCAGGACTGGAATTTGCGTCATTTGTTTCAATATGACAAAAAGGCTCCTTATGCCAAACAGGCGGTTCCCTCTTATGGGATAGAGCATTTTTCACCGCTGTTTTACGCGATGGGGGCTGCGGATGACCAGCGCTCGGCGAAGAAGCTTTTTCAGTCCTATGTCCTGGGCTCACTAAGTCTCAATTGTTGGGCTTTCGGGCAAGAACGTGATACGTAAATGTGAAAAAGAACTTCCGAATCCACATGGCTAGTGGGAAGGAAGTTCTTTTGTGTATATAACGGGAGTTACTGTAGGGTGTGTTCCTGTAAAACTTGATCAGGAAGTGGGTACGTTCTTTTTCAGCCAGTCGGATACCTGTGCAGTATGTTTATCCCCGTTTTGATCCAGCAGTGCCACGAAGGCTTTTAGTTTTTGTACATAAGGACTAGCTGAGCCACTGTTGCGTTGAATTACCAGTTGATATCCTTTTTTGGCGTTAGGATGAATCTTCTTGGTATCGTAATCGAATAATGGCGTATTGTTCGTGCCGTAGAAGGTATAGAAATAGTACAGATCATGCAATTCTTTGACAGCTAGTGTACGGTTGGAATGTGGATATTTGTTTAAAAAGTCTTCCTGTGCCAGCACCCGTCCAGACAACTGCTGATATCCGATATGCAGCGCGGCATCCTTGGTAGACGCCTGTCCAGATTCCACTGTCATGATGTCAATATAGCTGCGGATATCTGCCGTGGTGTACTTTCCGAAAACTTTATATTTTTCATAGTTTATGACAGGATAATACATACCTTCTGCGGTTTCCAGTTTGTATCCGGCATCTCTGGTTTGGGTCAGTAATTTCTTCAGGTTCGTATCCTTGGTGCGGCTAATTACATTTGTGAACGAATCGCCGGGTTTATAAATAGTATTGATTTTGGTCTGAACAGAAGCTGGGTATAAGGCTTGTGAATAAGAATCCAATTGCTTGGTTTGCGCATTTTCCAGATGAAGCGTCATGATGGTGACTTGAGAGGCTGGAATGAATTGAATGTGTTTTTGCAAATAAGCGAATGCCTGAGGTAGCTTGCCGGGTTGACGCAGCAGTTGCTCGAAGTTCTTGGAGATACCTTGAACACTTTCCGATTGAGACGTTGTTGTAGTCGATACTGCTGCTTCGGCTTGTGATGGATATCCCAGTCCCATAGTCTGTACTGTGAAAGTTACTGTCGCGAGCATGAGGTAGGCTTTGGTGATTTTTTTCATGATATAACCCTCCATGGCTTTCTTTGGTGTAACTGTAGTGTATAGGGGGAATGTATCGTGAGCATTCCGGATTGTATCCAACTTGTAAACGTTTGGGGAAATGATGAATCGGATATAAAGAGGAGATTTCAAACCGGGAGGAGGGGCAGCGGCATAACTGCACAAGAACGAAAATTATAAGCCAGGATGCAGCATCGTAGCTGTACAAAGCCGAAACATATAAAATAAAGCAGTATTGCTGCACAAAAAAACAACCATTAGCCCGGAGGGTAACGGTTGTTTTTTGGGTAGTTTAGGCTATTTTTCGAGCGGGATCCGCTGGAAAGGTATCTTTATTTTTACGAAACAGTCCACGCAGGAAGGATAGTACCCAACGATCCAAGCCAATCCGTCCAGCGTTTGCGCCAGCAACGACAAGGAAGATTTCAAACAGCAGGTAGATTGCATTCGTGCTTACCGTACCCGAGAACAGGAACGAGAAATTCATGACCATTGCCATCAGGGCAGCTAATGTAGTCAGTGTACCAAGAAGCAGTCCAACTCCGACCAGGAATTCACCCAGTGGGATCAGTACGTTGAACAAACCGACATTTGGCAGGGCAAAGGCTTCAAGGAACGATCCCCACCAGCCTTGTACAGCGGGATGTTCTCCGCCTGTTTTAGCAATGGCCCCCGAGATAAATCCGCCTGCATCGAATCCGCCAGTCAGCTTCTCAAGTCCATGGGTCATCCATTCATATCCCAGATAAACCCGTACTATAGTCAGCAGCCACATTGCTACTTTATTTTCACGCAACCAGTTGTTAAACATTCAAACCACTCCTCTTTCGTATCTTATAATGTTGTTTGTATTCATTTGGTTTGGGATGATCATCTCTGCTACACCCTTATTGTATTAGGTTCAGTTACAGTTATTTGTGATAAAAATCACAAAGTCTGAATATTTTTTAAATTTTAATGTCTTCAGATAAGTATTCTATAGAGTTGAGGTGTTTCAATCGAGACAGAAACAGGAAATAACGCTTATAATGAGAAAAATGTCTAACTGGAGGGATGAGCTTGTCCAGGCCCATTTTCAATCGAAGACGATGGTTGCGTGTGATGACCTCGGTTTTGCTATGTATGACCATGATGTCTTGTTCTGCTTTGTCCAAATCGGGTGAATCAGAACCCGTACCTCAACCGCTTAAGCAAGAAACACAGCCGGAGGCGCTTGAGCCGTCCAAGGAACCGACTATTCCTGCATTTACAGCTCCGCTTACGGGTCTTCCGGTGCAGCAGCCTGTTCTGGAACGACCGCTCGCCATTATGATTAATAACGCTCCAGCCGCACGGCCTCAGGCGGGACTTAGCGAGGCGGACATGGTATATGAGGTTCTCGCGGAAGGTGGGATTACCCGTTTGGTAGCTTTTTTCCAAAGTCATGGCGGAGATGTGAAAATAGGTCCGGTCCGCAGCATCCGGCCGTATCTGATTGAACTGGGTGAAACTTATGGAGCATTGCCGATACACGCCGGGGGAAGTACAGATGCCTATGCGATTTTACAGCAGCAGCGAAAGGAGCATCTGGATGAGATTTCGAATGGGGGGGCTTACTTCTGGAGAAGCAAGGATCGCCGTCCTCCACACAATCTGTACACAGATGTGAACAGACTTCGCCAAGGAAGCGAAAGCAAAGGCTACGCCAGACAGACGGTGGTTCCGGTATATAACTACCTTAGATCCGGTGAAACCTCGGTCATGGGAGACGAGGATGCAGTATCTTTGCAAATCCGCTTTTTGCTTAAAAGCTACAAGGTATCTTACACCTACGATCCGTCTGCTCAGCAATATAAGCGTTTTGTGAACGAAAAGTCACATGTGGATCAAAACAATAACAAGCAGCTCTCTGCGGCCAATGTCATTGTGATGAGCACCAGGCACCAAACGCTGGATGATGTAGGCAGATTGAGCGTTAAGCTGAATGGCAGTGGAGAGGCCATGGTGTTTCAACAGGGACGGCTGATACATGCTGAGTGGCAGCATACGTCCGGTGATGCGATTCGTTTTTTGAAAAATGGAGTTGAAATTCCGTTAGTACCAGGTACATCCTATATACATGTGGTTCCGGCGGACGTTTCGTTGAACGAGCATGTAAGTGTAGAAGCAAAGTAAAGTATACGAAATTCACCTTTTAAGGTATAATTTGTCGGATAATGCACTTCCTTGTCGGGCAATGTATACTTAATATTGTGAAATTTGCCTTTACAAACTTTACAAAAACATTGATGAGTGTGATAAGATAGCAAAGGTTGTCTAATGCAGTCGAAACAGGTTGCGGATATTTTCGTAAAGGGGTAATCGTTAATGAGATTGAAGAAAAAGGATATATTCTTCGAGACGTTGGAAAATATGGCAGATACAATCGTGCAAGCAGCCGATTACTTTGCCCAACATACTTCAAATCTTCAAGATGTGGTTCTGTTTACTAATGAAATGAAGAAGTATGAAAATAAGTGTGATGATTACACACACACGATTATTACTGAGCTGAACAAGACCTTCATTACGCCGCTGGAACGCGACGACATCATGGAACTGACAACGACCATGGATGATGTGCTGGACGGTCTGGAAGCGACGGCCTCTCGTTTTTATATGTACAACATTACGGAGCCGGACGAGTATATTGTGCAGTTCGCTGATATTTTGCGTCAGTCGGCTTGTGAAATTCAGAAGGCTGTACATTTGCTTTCACAGAAAAAGTTGCTGGCCATCCGTGAATATACCATTCGCCTGAATGATTTGGAAAACCAGGGGGATGAGCTGTTGCGTATTTGCATCAAAAACCTGTTTGCAACTGTGACTGATCCTATTGAACTGATTAAACGCAAAGAATTGTACGAACGCCTAGAAACGACAACGGATTCATGCGAGGATGTTGCAAATATGCTGGAATCCATCATTATGCGTAACTCGTAAGGGAGTCCTTTTACATGGATACAAGTTTACTGGTATTAGGTATTGTTATTTTTCTTGCTCTGGCATTTGATTTTATTAACGGTTTTCATGATACGGCGAACGCTATCGCAACCTCGGTATCTACCCGTGCGTTGACGCCGCGTCGTGCGATTATTATGGCTGCGGTCATGAACTTTCTCGGAGCTATATTGTTTACAGGGGTTGCCAAGACGATTGGTGGAAGTGTCGCTGACCCTACCAAGCTTACGAACGGGATTGATATCGTTATTGCGACGCTGATCGCAGCGATTATCTGGAATCTGCTCACATGGTGGTTCGGTATTCCTTCCTCATCCTCCCACGCATTGATTGGTGCGCTGGCGGGGGCTGTGTATGTAGGTGCCGGATCGGAGAAATTGAACTGGAGTGGCTTCATCGGAATTGTCGAGGGACTTATTTTCTCCCCGCTGATTGCTTTTGTAATCGGTTATATCGTAATGATGATTTTAAAATACATCTTCGCTCGTCGCAGTCCGCATACGGTGAACAAAGGTTTTCGCACGATGCAGGTCATTACGGCAGCGATTCAATCGTTCACGCACGGTACGAATGATGCTCAGAAGGCAATGGGGATTATCACGTTTGCACTCGTTTCGTCGGGTTATCAGGATCATCTGGAAGTGCCGATGTGGGTTAAAATTTCGGCCGCAACAGCCATGGCGCTCGGTACGTCCATTGGGGGCTGGAAGATCATCAAGACGATGGGCACCAAGATTTTTAAAATTGAGCCGATCAATGGCTTCGCTGCTGATATTTCCGGAGCTTCGGTTATTTTCACAGCCACGCTGCTTCATTTACCGGTAAGTACCACTCATGCCATTACTTCGGCTATTTTGGGTGTTGGGTCTGCGAAGCGTTTTTCCGCTGTGCGTTGGTCGCTGGCTGGTCGCATTGTCATTACTTGGGTCATTACGATTCCGATTTCTGCTTTATTGTCAGGTTTGATTTTCAAAATTCTTTTTTAGTTCATCATTATTTCTCGAAAAATAAGTACACACTATAGGATACACAATAAGCTTCCGTCCGCTTTTTGCGGCAGGGGCTTATTGGCATTACAGGGGCAAAAACAGGTCTTTTAAACCTTACCCAACCAGACAGATCCATGAAACATTTTTAAAAAAATATCTGACATCAAAGTAGTCAATTTTTGATAACTCCTGTAGAATAAACAGAAAACTTTGAACCGTTCAACTGACTGGAGGAACTTATGCGAAAATCTGGAAAACTAATAGCGCTCATGATTTGTCTGTTTTTTGTGGTTGCTCTGGCCGGTAATTTCGGCGTAGTAGCACATGCAGAAAACAAAACAAAATATGATATCGGCACGGATACAACGTTCGCGCCTTTTGAGTTTGAAGATGTTGATGGTAAATTTGTCGGAATCGACATGGATCTGCTAGCCGCTATTGCCAAGGATCAGAATTTTGACTATACCATTAAGCCTCTTGGCTTTAATGCAGCAGTGCAGGCCCTTGAAACGAATCAAGTAGACGGCGTCATTGCCGGCATGAGTATTACAGATGAACGTAAGCAAAAATTTGATTTTTCTGAACCGTATTTTGATTCAGGTGTGGTCATGGCGGTCCGTAAGGATAATGATACGATTAAACGCTATGAGGACCTGAAAGGGCAGCGTGTCGCAGTTAAAACAGGAACAGAGGGCTATACGTTCGCAGAGTCCATTAAGGCCAAATATGGCTTTACTACGGTTCCGTTCGATGATTCCTCTCAAATGTACGATGAGGTTAAAACTGGAAACTCAGTCGCATGTTTTGATGACTATCCGGTGCTGGCATACGGAGTGACACAGAATAATGGGCTCAAGCTTGTGACAGACAAGGAAAAAGGCGGTTCTTACGGTTTCGCTGTCAATAAAGGCAGAAACCAGGAGCTGGTGGAGAAATTTAATGCAGGGCTTGTGAATCTTCGCAACAGCGGGGAATATGACAAAATCATGTCCAAATACCTGGGTGAATCCGGCAAAGGTGCGGCACCTGTAGAGCTTGGTCGCTGGGAACTTATTTCCGCTTCTCTACCTTCGCTGATCAAAGGAATGGGAAATACACTGCTGTACACGCTTGTATCCTTGCTCGTAGCTTTTGTGCTGGGTCTGGTGTTCGGCTTTATGAAGGTGAGTCACAAAAAACTGTTCCGTGGTATTGCAACAGTTTTTGTCGATGTTTTCCGTGGTATTCCGCTGATCGTACTTGCTTTCTTTATTTACTTTGGGATTCCGCAGGCACTGGATTTTAAAATGCCGCTCTTTGTCGCGGCCGTACTGACGTTGTCTCTGAACGCAGGAGCTTATGTGACAGAGATAATCCGTGGCGGTATTCAGTCCATTGATCCGGGACAAATGGAGGCGGCTCGTTCGCTTGGTTTGCCATACCGGACGGCTATGCTCAAAATCATTTTGCCGCAGGCTGTGAAAATCATGATCCCGTCGTTTATTAATCAGTTGGTTATTACGTTGAAGGATACGTCAATTTTGTCCGTTATCGGTCTGGTCGAATTGACCCAATCGGGTAAGATCATTATTGCGCGGACGTTCCAATCCTTTGATATTTGGCTGGTGGTTGCGGTGATGTATCTTATCGTCATTACAGTCCTGACCAAAATTTCCAACCGTCTTGAAGGGAGAGTTCGCCGTGGGTAAAATTATCGTCAAGAACCTGAAAAAAAGCTATGGCAGTAACGAAGTACTGAAAGGCATTGATATGCAAGTACAGGAAGGCGAGGTTGTCTGCGTCATTGGCCCCTCGGGTTCGGGGAAAAGCACGTTTTTGCGTTGCATTAACATGCTGGAGGAAATTACCGCAGGCGAGGTCATCGTGGATGACTACAACTTGAGTGACAAGAGTGTGGACATTAACAAGGTCCGTGAAAATATAGGTATGGTGTTTCAGCATTTCAACCTGTTCCCGCATATGACGGTGCTCAAGAACATTATGTTCGCGCCGACAGAGCTGGGTAAACAGTCCAAGCCAGAGGCCCGGGAGACCGCGTTGAAGCTGCTGAAGCGTGTGGGGTTGTCCGATAAGGCAGATGCATTGCCAGGACAGTTGTCCGGCGGTCAGAAGCAGCGTGTGGCGATTGCACGCGCGCTGGCCATGAACCCGGATATTATGCTGTTTGACGAGCCGACCTCGGCGCTTGATCCTGAAATGGTCGGAGAAGTGCTCGGCGTCATGAACGATCTGGCCCGTGAAGGTATGACGATGATGATCGTGACGCATGAGATGGGTTTTGCACGCGAAGTAAGCGACCGTGTCGTGTTCATGGACGGCGGCTACATCGTAGAGGAAGGAACGCCACAAGAGGTATTCGGTAATCCGCAAAATGAGCGGACGATTAGTTTCTTAGAGAAAGTATTGTAAGTGGGGCAGGGTTTGTGGATGTCGTCGGGGATGTGCTCGTTGTGAGACGCTCCGCGGTCCATTTGATCTTTCGATCGCTGTTGCCCCTGAATTTTTGGATTGTATAAGACATGAGAAGGTGAAAATTCAGGGGCAAAGGCGAACGCTCCGCTTCTTCAGATTCAAATGTACCGCTGCGCTACTACTCGCTGAATCGACTCCTTTTTTCACAAAAGCCTGCCCCACTCTTTTGGGGTGGAGCAGGAGAGGGAACTGGCGCAGCGCTGTGCTTGTGCGCTGAGGGAATAACGAGGTAAGTATTATATTCTGGTAGTAGATCCATTTTGCTTTTTTTAGAAAATGAACTAAAGAATACAACGAGTTGAACGAGAACGAAGTGGGCGGAATGGTGCTGTACAAGCGCTAGCGTTCGCTTTTGTGCCCGGATTTCTACCTTTAAAACCGATTCAAGAAATCCGGGCGCAACAGCGATGGGAAGCACCATCCGACCGCGGAGTGGCACTTCGTGAACGTAGGTGGTTGTTCTTTTATGATGTTTATTTTCATAAGTGGAGGGCTTACTTTGAAGATCAGGACGGCTAGAGAAGAGGATATTCCAGCCCTGGCTTATTTGATGGAGGAATTGGGTTATCCTACATCTGTAGAGGAAATGAAGCAGAGATATGATCGTATCGCTTCTAATCCTAACTATCATACCCTGGTGGCCGAAATTGAAGGCGAAGTGGTGGGGATGGTTGGGCTACACTATGATATCTTTTATGAAAGAAATGAAGATTATGCGCGTATCGTTGTTTTTGTGATGGATTCGAAGCATCGTAATAAAGGCATCGGTAAGGCGCTAAATCAGGAAGCGGAAGCTTGGACCAAAGAGAATGGTTTGGTTGCCATTGCTTTGAACAGCGGTAATCGGAGTGAGCGACAGGATGCGCATCAATTTTATCGACGGTTAGGCTATGAAGCGACAAGTACAGGCTTTGTGAAATTAATTGAAGCATAATTATCATTTGAGTTGCATTGTATTTTATAAGGATATCTTGGGGGATTGTGATGGCCCAGGGGTATCCTTTTCTTTATTTGGCTATATGAAGCATGAATACGGGGCTTGAGATTTGTATAACGCTGAATAGCTTATATACAATGTAAATAGAATCAATGACAGTAGTGTTAGGCGAGGGGGTTGTACGGTGATACGTACATTGGTTATAGGCCATGATCATCAGGTGATAGTGGGGCAGCCACTGGAGCAGATCGTCATGGAGGATTATATATGGATGTGGGTGGATTTTAGCGAGCCTACCGATCATGAATCGGAGCTGCTGACGAGTTATTTTCATTTTCATCCGTTGGCTGTAGAAGATTGTTTGCATGTTCTGCAACGTCCAAAACTGGATTACTACGAGGATGTGCAATTTCTGGTGGTACATGCGCTGGATGTAGATACATTGGATGCGGAAGAAGTGGATATGTTTATTAGCAACCGTTTCTTGGTGACATACCATCATCATGAACTGGAGGAGCTTGATCAGGCTTGGGAACGGATTGTCCAGCATGCCAATGAACGCAAAATTTGGTCGCGTGGGCCGCTGGCTGCGGCTTATACCGTGGTGGACAAGCTGGTGGATCACTATTTCCCGAGCTTGTTCATGATTGAGGATGAGCTGGCAGAGCTGGAGAGCCTGGGCGGGCGTGAGTCGGTGGAGGACTTGATGAAGCAGGTATTTGCCCTGCGAGGCAGGCTACTCAAGCTGCGCCGTACGATTGTGCCTATGCGGGATTTGATGTACCGGGTTCTTAATTCGCAGCATGTACAGGGTAAAGGGGAGCATATGGCCTATTTTACGGATATTTATGACCATCTGCTCAAGCTGACCGACATGCTGGAGGCCGACCGCGAAATGACAGCCGACCTGAGAGACAGTTATATTTCGCTTAATTCCAACCGCATGAATTCGATCATGAAGACGTTGACCGTCATTACGACTGTTTTTATGCCCCTGACGCTGATTGCGGGTATCTATGGTATGAATTTTTCGTATATGCCCGAGCTGGGCTGGAAATACGGTTATTTTGGAGTACTGTTTTTTATGTTCATATTAAGTGCGGCGATGGTAATCTGGTTTATGCGTCGGGGCTGGTTCAAATAAAATAGCCTACTTTCTTTTGCGCTTGCGCGGACGTCTGCGCGGGGTAGTGGTGCTTTTGCGCTGCGTCTTTTTCCGGCGTGGGCGCGGTGGTGTGTATTCATCCAATTCCTCGGCGATTTCCGTTGCAGAATTTTTACTCGCGGATTTTCCGAATACCGGTAGCGCGCCCATAATCAGCTTCGCCATCGGAGCAAACTGCTGCACGCTGGACATGACCTTTTGTACCTTGCCAAATGTAGCGACAATCCCGTCAATGCCGCCCATACGGTCAATGATGCCTTTAATTTCGCCGAGGTTGCCGAGACCGCCGAGTAGTCCTCCTTTGGCTGAGACCGGATCAGGTGTGACCACGGCGGCGGATTCTGTAATACTTGATGGTGCCTCATAAGGCACGAGTCCGGAGGAATCGACTTGCGGAACATCGCTATACGGGTCGAGTCCCGGATACGGAGATGAATTATACGGATCGGAAAGGGAACGCTGTGGCGGCCTCCGATGATAGTAGTGTCCAGGCATGAGATCACATTCCTTTGCAGGTTGATACTCTACTGTATGTTACAAACGCACAGTGGGTTTAGGCGCGTGTCCCGAAATTAGGTATAAAAGCGGATTTGGGCTCAAGCACAGTACGATCCTGCTGAAAAATAATGCTGTTCTGTGATGCGTGAAATCGTTAACGCTTGAAAAACCGACTATTCCTCGGGTACAATGGGGATAGATCGTAACCTTGGGAGATGATAATCCATGCAGCTCAAAAAGCTTAATGATAAAAGTATTGATCAATTGTTCGAAGCCATCCTAACTTTAAAAAATTTGGAAGAGTGCTATGTATTCTTCGATGATTTGTGTACGATTAATGAAATTCAATCCCTCTCTCAACGTCTGGAAGTTGCCCGTATGCTGGGCAAGGGCAGTACGTATAACCAGATTGAAGCAGAGACGGGTGCCAGCACAGCTACGATTTCACGTGTTAAACGTTGCTTGAACTACGGTAATGACGGGTATAAATTGACACTTGAGCGTCTGGGGCGCTAATGCGAAGCCCTGGGGTACTGGTCATTAGCCATGGCTCAAGGGAGTCGTATTGGGTGGAACAGGTGGATCAGGCAGCCGCAAAGCTTCACTTGCCGAAGGATATGCCGTTAGAGGTTTCATTTTTGGAAACGGTTAAAGGAAGATTGATCCAGGATGGGATTGACCGTTTGGAAGCCCGAGGTGTGACAGATTTGCTGGTTGTGCCCTTGTTTATGTCGTCCGGCAGCACGCATGTAGACGAGATCAGTTATGCGCTGGGAGTCAAGGATACGCCAGACAAAGAAACGGATTTGGAGCCTTTTCGAGTCAAGGCGTGTGTGCATTTTGGCAGTCCGCTGGATGATGGAGAAGATGTGGCTCACATGGTTTGGGACAAGGTTAGCCCATTGTCGGTCAACCCTGCGAGAGAGACTATTTTGCTTGTGGGACATGGCAGTGTGCATGATGGCTTTTTTCAGCGCTGGGAGCGAGGGATTTCTTCGTTAGCCCGTACGGTGCAAAGGGTGAGTCGTATCGCAACGGACTATGCCTTGCTGAATCCTGAGAGTGTATATGATAAGGTAGCGTATTGGAAGCAGGAGCGGGGTCGTGATGTTATTGTGGCGCCACTTTTTTTAAGCTCGGGATATTTTACAAGTCGTATCATTCCTGGACGATTACAAGGGCTTGAATTCCGTTATTCGGGAGATCCTCTGCTGCCGCATCCCCTGCTCACAAGCTGGATGAACGGGCAAATTCATGAACTGCTGCATAGAATGCAGAAGCAAGATTGAGCAATAGGCCGCTTGTTTCAGCTACAGCTTTATCATAGCCTGAAATTTCCGTATTTAGGCAAGCGTTGGCTTCTTTTATTGTAAAAGAGGCCTTTTTCCAGTATGATGATATTTTGTATAGAGTGAATATGATGAATGAGAATATAAACATAAATATCATTAAATATACGGGTGGCGTAACGGGAATGAAAAGTGCTAGATTGATCTATAATCCGACCTCCGGACGTGAGGAAATGAAACGTCGTCTTGCGGACATTTTGCAGCGTCTGGATGAAGGTGGTATTGAAGCCTCTTGCCATGCAACTACGGGCGAAGGGGATGCAACTCGTGAGACAGCAGAAGCCATTGAGCGCGGGTATGATATGATTATCGCCGCAGGCGGGGATGGTACATTGTACGAAGTTATTAACGGGATGGCTGAAAAGGAAAACCGTCCGCCCTTGGGCGTATTCCCGCTAGGGACGACGAATGATTTTGCCAGAGCATTGGGCATACCGAGGCAGTGGGAGGATTATTGTGATTTGGTTATTCGCCAAAATCCGAAGCCGCTGGATATCGGAAAAGCCAACAACCGTTATTTTATCAACATCGCAGGCGGCGGTACTTTGACCGAACTTACGTATGAAGTGCCAAGCAAGCTGAAAACGATGATTGGACAGTTGGCTTATTATTTTAAAGGTGTGGAGAAAATGGTCAGCCTTGCCCCGCAAGAACTGATTATCAAGGCATCGGGTCAGGAAGTGATACACGACGAGTTCATGCTTTTCCTGATTGCTAATACGAACTCGGTGGGTGGATTTGAAAAGCTGGCGCCCGGCGCGACCATTGATGATGGGCTGCTCGATGTGATCGCTGTGCGCAAATGTAATCTGGCGGAAATGATCCGGTTGGTGACACTCGCGCTGCGTGGTGAGCATTTGCAGGACAAGAAAATCGTTTATTTTAAAACGGATTACATGGAAGTTACCTCACCCGGCTATGTCCAGCTTAATCTGGATGGCGAACTGGGTGGTACCCTGCCAGCGACCTTCCGCAATTTGCCTCAGCATTTGAATGTTTTTCGGTAAGGAATGACGGTGAGTGTTTTCGCTTCTCATTGCAGTACAGTATATGGAATGTAGAGTTGGAAGTTATTTTTCGCTGTGACGATATCGGTTCTTGCCGTTCTCCGTGGGGAGTAACGGCATTTTCGAGTTCACGGTACTGGTGTTAATGTGTAGAGCGATGACTGTATGATTATATATGGGGTTGTATGCCAATCATGAGCATAAACAGGTTTGAAAAGATTATCAGAAAGAAGTGACATCTATAATGACGACTAACCGTAGCGGACGTGGAAAAAGCCGCCGGAATGCAGCAGCTCCCATTCAAGGGAAGCCGCAGAAAAAGACCGTGTCGATGAACAGTGAAAGAGGAGAGGGCCAGCTTCAAGCTGGAACAGGAAATGGAAGTGCGAGTGGAAGTGCGCAGAAAAGGGAACGGAAGACATCGGAAATGGGACGTGGATCGCGTCGTTCTTCCGGTGGTGGACGGAGTCAGGATGCATCCAATCGTAACCGAGTCAGCGCAGAGCGTACCGATCTGCCTGTGCAAAAAAACGATGAAGCCGTGATGGACATCATCGGCATGAACCACGATGGCGAAGGTGTGGGACGCGTTGAAGGCTTTACGCTGTTCGTTCCGGGTGCGTTGCCGGGTGAAAAGGTACGGATAAAGGTGCTGAAAACGAAAAAGCAGTATGGCTATGCCAAGCTGCTGGATATCGTGCAGGCAAGCCCCGACCGGATTGCAGCTCCCTGCGCAATCTACGATCAGTGCGGCGGCTGTCAGATTCAGCATATGAGCTACGAAGCGCAGCTAGGCTGGAAGCGCCAGCATGTCGTGGACGTGCTGGAGCGTATCGGGAAGCTGAGTGTGGAGGGAAATGAAGGTTCCATCGCAGATGAAAAAACTGCCGTGAAGGTACTTCCTACGCTGGGCATGAACGAGCCGTGGCGGTACCGTAACAAAGCCCAAGTGCCGATCGGTGTCACCGAAGGCGGGCTTGTCGGCGGCTTCTATGCACGTGGTAGTCATCGTATCGTGGATATGGACACCTGTCTGATACAGGACGAGCGTAACGACGAGGTTGTCGCGCGTGTGAAAGAGATTGGACGGATGCTGGGCATAAGCGCATATAATGAAGAAACCGGACGCGGACTACTGCGCCATGTCGTCGTCAAGACTGCTTTTCGTACAGGTGAAATGATGCTGGTGCTCGTTACGAATGGACGAGATATCCCACACGCAGATGCCTGGATCGGCAGTATTCGTGAGCATATTCCACACGTGGCAAGCATTTGCCAGAACGTGAATACCAAGCGAACGAACGTTATTTTTGGCGACGAAACTCGTGTACTATGGGGCCGTGACGTGATCTACGATTACATCGGAAACGTCCAATTCGCTATTTCCGCGAGATCCTTTTATCAAGTGAACCCTGTTCAAACCGAAGTGCTGTATAGCAAAACCGTTGAATATGCCGGACTCACGGGCAAAGAAACGGTGATCGACGCGTACTGCGGCATTGGCACCATTTCCTTGTTCTTGGCTCAGCATGCGGATCAGGTGTATGGGGTGGAGATCGTCAAAGAAGCCATCGATGATGCACGAAGTAATGCGCTATTGAACGAAATGCGTAATGTGAAATTTGAGGTAGGCGCGTCCGAAGATGTCATTCCTGCATGGAAAGAGCAAGGCATCACCGCCGACGTTATCGTCGTCGATCCACCCCGCAAGGGCTGCGATCCACGCCTGCTCGACACCATTCTGGAGATGAAGCCAGAGCGCGTGGTCTATGTATCCTGCAATCCGAGCACGCTGGCACGGGATTTAAGAATACTGGAGGATGGCGGGTACCGCACACTGGAAGTGCAGCCCGTGGATATGTTTCCGCATACGGTGCATGTGGAGTGCTGTGCGTTGATAGTGAGGAGTAAAGAATAAGCAGAAGGGTTCGAGAATCTGTAAAAGATTCTCGGACTCCCGTCTGCTTTAATTTCAATACGATTAATTAGTCGGTGCAAGATCTCTGGAGTTAACTCCTTGAAGGACAAAAATTCTTCGAGGAGCTGTTTTAATTCGGTGAACGCTAAAGTATTATTGTTGTTTTTCAAAGACTCTTCAATGTTGCATTTCTTTTCTATTAACTCGTTCAGTCGTACATTAGTTTCAGAAACGTATTCGTTATATTCCTCATCTGTCATGTTGCCATCCAGATTTTTGTCTCGTGCTTTTCTCTTTCGAGTTTTCAACTTGTCAATTTCACTTTCTATCGAGCTTATTTGTTTTTCATTTTGCCGATTGATTTTCTGTAGCTGATTTTCAAGTTTTTTATAAATTGTGCCATTTGAGAGATTGGATGCGAGCGTTCGAATATCCTCAATAATAGCTAATTTTAAATCTGCTTCACGTACGAGATGGTCACTACACTTTATTCTCCCGTTTTTACCTGGCTTGTTATAGTTACCGCAAACATATCCCTTACTGTTCTTCTTATAATGCATTCCACGTCCACAATCAGCACAGAAAGCAGTATTTGTAAATAAATGAATTTCTGGCTGTGGCTTTTTTCGATAACGGCTTGCTACAAGCTGTTGAACGGCTTCAAATTCACTTCTTGTAATTAATGCTTCATGTTGATTCGGAACTATTATGAAATCCTTGGGATCTAAATAGTTTCTACTGTCCAACGTTACGCTTTTAGTTGTCGATTTGCCTTGTACCAGATCACCAACATAATTCTGATTTGTCAGGATTAATCGAACGGTGGAGCCTTGCCAGGTGCTACTACAATTGTTTTTCTCCGCTATTTGAGATGGGGTGGGGATATCCTCATCATTCAATTCTCTCGCAATCGCATCATAGCCCTTGCCGTTAAGGTAATTTCTAAAAATTCGTCTAACGATGTCTGATGTGGGATCGTTTCTAACATACAATTGACCATTTTCTGCTCTGTAACCTAATGGCGGTATAGATCCTTTAAACTTTCCTCGTTGTGCATTGACTTTGAATATTGATTTTAAACGATTGCTTGTATTTTGTGATTCCCGTTCATATATCCAAGCATAGAGACCAAAGTTATCAGTGTTCCCCTCCAACGAATTAATAGCGTTATCCAATGTAATGATATGAATATTATTCTGGAGAACTGTATCACGAATCTCATGTGACAATCGTCCGTTCCTGGCAAGCCGTGAAAGTTCTTTTGCCATAACCATATCAAATTTTTTCGCTTTTGCATCCGCAATCAGTCGTTGTAATTCGGGTCTTTTGCTCTTTGTACCACTTTGAATTTCAACATAAAAATCGTATATGCTCCAACCTTTCTCTGAAACATATTGCAGAAACAAAGCTCTTTGATTCTCTAATGAAGTCTTTTGCTCTTCTTTGTTAGTCGAAACTCGAACATATATTGCACATCTCATGCGGCATTCTTCCTTTCATCATGAGATGTGACCGTATTCACCTGATAATGATCGTAGTGGGACCTGATTAATTTGTCAATTTTATCGTCAATAAGATCAAGAAAAATATCTTCAAGTGTCACGTAATGGTCGTTGTCGAAAATTCGTTCTATTTGCATGTTCATTCCTCCGATTATTATGATTTCGATAGTCGGAAGGATTCAGTACGCATTTCTTCCACAAATGAGTACGAACCGTTTTCTATCGTTAGCTCGAAGAAAAATATTGTGTTCGCTTCGATGATTAAATCATATAAAAAAAACAAGTCCTTGGGGGCGAAAAACGGTTTGACCCCTGCTCGAGGTTTTATGATTTAAAGTGGTAAAGTGTTGGAATAACAATTGTTACCTAAACTGAAGTACCTGGATTATGTTAGGAGTAGGTTAAATAAACTTGTATCAATTGATACGGATATTGTAAAATTTAAGAAAAGATAAGTATGAATCTGAATGTGAGAGTGTGATTATATGCAACTGCAATATATATACATAAAAAATTATAAGTTACTTGAAAATTGTGAAGTAACTTTTGTCCCTGAAGAGGGGTATCCAGATCATTATTTTCATTACTTTAGTAATAATAACTTCACCATATTGGTTGGTGAGAATGGTAATGGAAAAACAACTTTAATGAGTTTTATTGTTAAGATGTTTAATGATCTTCAAAGGTATCATGATCGAATTATGTCTGAGTTTCGTTTAAAGTATAAGATCGAAGGATGTAACGAGTTTAAGAACGTTATACTTGAAAAAGAAGAGAATAATTTATTTATCACGGTAGAGAACTATTTACCAAAATCAGTATTGCTTGAGTGGCATCCCCGACGTGGAAATATCATTAAGGAAAGTCAAGTTAAATATGAAAATAAAGTAACGTACGAATCAATAAGACAGTATTTGCCTTCAAAAGTGATAACCTCTGTATTTTCTATGCATGGAGAGTATGCGGTTTCCCGACCGAAGAATTTCATTGGAGATAAAATTGTTGAGGATTATGATATATCAGACATTTATGGATTAAATCATTACAAATTCACATCTCTATCAAAAGGGATTTATCGATTTTTAGAAATGTATCGGAAGAATACTGAGGTCATGGTTGAATTTTTAAATTTATTAAACTTCAGATTTTCAAGTAACATTCGTATCTATTCACGATTTAATTCATACCCTTACTATGAACTTGTAATGGATCTTGATGATGATGATTATGCAGAAGAAGATTTAAAGCTAAGAGATAACTTTTTAAAGTTGAATAGTTTTATGGAAAAATATTCTCAAAAAAATGATGGATGGATTGAAGTAAGTGATGATAATTATGATCAACTTCTTTTCTATGAAAAAGAAAAACTAATATATATAAACGATTTGTTATTCGAAAAAAACGGAAATGATGTATTTTTGAGTAATATGAGCTCTGGTGAAAAAATGTTTTTTATTCGAATACTTTCATTATTATCTTCGATCGAAGATAATTCTTTAATAATCGTTGAAGAACCCGAATTACATTTGAATCCTTCATGGACTAAGCAAATTATTACGATGTTACAAATGTTGTTTAGTCAGTTTAAGGTTCATTTTTTGATATCAACACACAGTCACTCATTTATAAATACGGTGTTTCCACAAAATATACTTTTTGCACATGAAAAGAAGTTCATTAATCCAGACCCTAATATAAACACTTTTTTGGCAAATGAAGTTGAAATAAGTAATATGTTTTTTGAAAACTCAAGAAAATTGAATTATGTTGAAGATAAGCTTTGGCATAAGGTTCTGAATTCAAATGAAGGTGAAATAGAAGAAATTCTTGGATATTTAGGGGAATCATACACCAAATTTAAACTCTTTAATATTCTTCTCGAAAAACGGAGATCTAACGACGATGTGGAAAGTTAATAATACGATTAATGAACGTTATCTTAAAGTATTCGAATTAGATGTCATTAAACCAATCTTTTTCATGATTCAGGAAACTGTTATTGGAATAGAAATAGGGAAAATCATGTTACCGTTACAAAGAAAAGATATTTGGAATCAAACTGCTGTGTTCCTTACTTTATCTATCGATAAACAGAAAATGTTCTCCTATATTATGCAAAAAACTATTTCAGGTAGAAGATTAGAAGATGTGTTCTACGATATAATTATTGGTTATGATTCTACACATGTCGAATATATTTATAAGTTGTATTGCCAGCAGAATCATGAAGTATATAAGGGGAATTATTCAATTCCGCAATCACAAGTAAGTGAATATTTTAAAGAGTTATTTGTGAATTTTTATTACAATAATTTTTTTGTGGATGATAATATTTGGATTATCATCGCAGGAGAACAATATAATCGTGGTTCGTTCCACAAGAATTTTAGAACAGAGAATAGCAGGCTTGCTGTTTGTCCTTATTGTGATATGGATACTATTGTTGCTATTTCAAATATCAGCATTGAGCATTTCTTGCCAAAATCCAAGTTTCCATTGTTAGCAATGAATCCATACAACTTAATTTCCTCATGCACTGCTTGTAATAAAGCTCACGAAGGAAAAGGTGAAAAAGTATCTGATGCTCCAATTATTACACCGTATAATGAAATGATAGGTGATTCCGCTGATTTTCTTGTCGATTTTTTAACTGGAAAAATAACGTTAAACAATAAAGGCGGGCCTGAACATGAAAATTTCTTTAAGCTATTAAAGTTGGATGCGAGATATTCGGAACCATTTATTTTTGAGTGTGTTGATGATGCGGCGAAAAGTTTATTCCTAACATTGTCACATTATGGGTCTCCAACAAAAGAATCTATTAATTCGTATATATCCAATACAAAAGAGAGAAAAGAAAAATTATCTTTTGCATTGAAATCCACTATTATTAATTATCCTCAGTACAAGTTATACAAATAAAACGGGATGTGGCTCCTATGCTTAATGCATGGAGCCTTTTTTTGTTGTTTTTTAACAGTCGAGTTATATCGCATTGGCAGAAATCTATAATACAGTAAACGGGAAGAGGGGCTTCGCTCGTCGAGAGACTTCCAACTTTACCTTCTCCCTATGGGAGTATCGGTTCAGTAGGAATCTCTATCACTTCGTTGCATTCGCCTATGGCGACCGTTCACCCTACGGGATTCACTATGAAACGAAGTGCGACTCGCTCGCCCCTTGGGAAAACCAGTTGCCCATTCTGGGCAAGCGTCTCATTACAAGACGCATATGTGGGCCCATATCCCGCTTGAAACTTCAAAGGAGGGATACTGTATGCCGAGAAAAAGTAAGCCTTATATTACGCAATTTTTTGAGCGTGATCGTTTAGCTTTTACCGCTCTATTCCGTACAGGGCATGTTAGTCTTGAGCATCTACGCCAATGTGGATTGGCTGATTCCAGAATCAAGAATTTGATACGGGATGGTCATTACGAAAAGGTAGTCTATAAGCAATCTGGTGAGGTCAAGGAATGTTACAAACTTAGTAAATTAGGACGTGCAATGGGATATCGACTCTGGGGATTGGAAAAGCCATATCATGCTCAGAATCCAACGCATGATATAGCGATTGCAGAAAAATATTTTAGTATTTCAGTAGAATGTCGTGATCGGTGGTCTACGGAAAGTCAGATTCGTGACAAGTTTCAGAGGCAATTAAATGATCTGCGAAATCAGGGGAAAGAGGAAGTTGCAAGGATTTACGAGGATATGCTTAACAAAGGCTTAATATCGATGCCAGATGCCTTGTATGTCGACATAAACGGTTCAGAGATTGCTTTTGAAGTAGTTACGAATACCTACGGACAAGATGAGATGAGGGCAAAAGAAGCACTCGTGGCAATCATGAATTATCAATACGAAACAACCAGAGTATAGGAGGTGAGATAATGGGTAATTCCAATGCAAATAAACAGTTTGTTTGTGAACGATATAGTGAATATTTATTTATTATCTACCATTTCGGTAACAAGGTCATCTTAATTAAACAGCTCTATCGATATGCTGAAAAATTCGGCTTAGCAAATAGTTATTCAGCTTTCTACGGACATATTAAGCAACTGATTAATGCTGAAATCATACGAAAAGAAGCTTTTCTTGCATATGGCAGGAAAACACAGCTTCAAATGCTAACCTTAAAAAAATTCGGAATTCGGTTTGTAGAAGGGAAGGTTAGTAGTCAATGCGTTGCGGCTGTTCCAAAGGCGAATTCAAATGAGCGTATTCTCGTTTCAATATTCAAGAATTGTTACATTCTAAATAAGATTATTCCCCGAATTTGCAAACAAGGCAGAAATGTTACTTTTGAGCAAGTAATCACCTTGGTTAATCAGGACAATAGTAACATGTTAAATGCCAGAAACCAAGGTATTGAACTTCTGTATAAAATCCAAGATAGTTCAGCAGTACTGCATCCCTTTTTAAACATTAGTGAGATCAATTACGAAATTAACAGATTGAAAGAGATTAAGCAGAAGCGTTCGATCGGGTTAAGAAAGGGGGCTATAATATCGGAAGGTAAAGGTGTTGGAAAAGTATATTCAACTCCTGAGAGGGCATTAGCGGAGTTTGTAGGTAGAAATGAAATAGAAATGGGGATGGATAGCCAAATGCATGCTTCATTAAAGTCCCGAAAATTGGATTACTATTCAATAGATAGCTTGTTAAATGCACATGTGTATGTTGCTCAAATGAAAATCATTCAACGCAGACCTCAAATTACCCTGTTAATGTTCGATATTCACAATAAACAAAATGTTTACCGAATGGCTACACAAATTGCATGTGCTTATCATATGTTTGAGCGTTATTTCAATGGTTTTTCATTGAGAATAGGGATTGTTGGTGTTAATGAAGTAGCTTGCAGGGTATTGGAATCAGATTCAAAAGCGATAGTTAAAGATTTTTATACGAAAGAAATAAAGGGTTCAAAAATATCACGTATATTAACAGATTGGCGGGTTGATTACGTAGAGCAGCAGCGAATTCATATCCATTTTACGCATTATGACATAACAAATCAGTATTTAGATGGCGTTAAACATTCCAATTTATTGAGAATATAAAAAGGGCAGATTCATCTAATTATGGTGGATTTGTCCTTTTATAATTTCGTTACAGTTATGAACTCGACTTGTCTTGTATATGATATGAGATCTTTCAAAGGATGTGAAAAACTAATGTATTTCAAATATGCAGTTTCCGCTAACAGAATAGTCCGTTTAAGAGATTTCGGACATGAAAATAAAAAGTATCGGCGTTGAAGGTATGATCGCCTAAAAAATAACCGAGGAACTTACTCTTCCTGGCAGTGCCGTTGATGGTGGGCGTTTTTGCCTTGATAGTTCGGTAAGGCATCGCCTGCCATAGCCGAACTTATAAAGATTTCCTTTTTTATATAAAGGATGTGACTGTCCTGGTTCCCGAAAGGGATAGGGGGGCAAACAATAATCGTGGTGATTACGGAGCGTTTGATACCAGACCTTGGCTCCGCTGAGTTTGTCGCTATTTGCGAGGCTGATGATACGGATACCTCGGCGATTATACGCCATATTTCTGTCACAGCTCACCCTTGCTATGCCAAAAAAAACTATTTGGTGTAGCAGGGGGGGGCATCGAGCCGTTTGCCTAACTCAAACCGCCATATTAAAAACAAACCGATGTAGCCGCAAAAACATAGTGGTTACAAACTACAAATAGAAAGGCGAGATGATCGGGGAGGCAAGAAGATGTCGGAGTGTGAGGTAGCGTATATTAGTAGAGAGCTTTTTGGATACTCGTGTTGCATAGGTCGGTCAAGTTAGGACATTGGACAAAATGAAGGGTTCCTCTAATCAGATTTTAGAGAAAGTAATGTTGAAGAGTCGCTACATCAAAAAGGGAACATTAAGACAAGCTATGGTCAGGTGAATGTATTGTTGATTTAGAAATATTCAAAAGAATACTATGTAAAATGATGATGAAAGCGATTAAGTTGATATGTTCCTGCATATAACATAAAGTAAATAAATCAGGTGTGCTGTTTAGTACATTTTTTCAGTTTTATGACATAAAACGTGAAAAGTAAGATGACCAGTAAAAGTATAGAATTATAATACAGGCACACGAAAAGGAAGGAATGAGTTTTTGGCCCCTTCCTTTTTTGTTTTTGAGACTTTTTAGTATTGTCGATGGGGAGCAAATGATGTATACATTTTTGAATAAAGAGTAATGGTTTACTTTAGACAAAGCACTCCAGTATTAGGACGCACTTTCTACAATATGATAAGATGAATAATATGTAATAGAGGTGCAATTGATGCTACTAAATAATCATGCGGAACTTTTTGATCCTTTATGAGACTATCGCTAATTCTCTATTATCAATCTTATTCTCTTATTTTCCTTATATCAAAAATGCATTCAGGACTAATGCTTGCTGTCTCTTTTAGGTAGATCATTGGATTGTCAGATGGATAGTTCGTATTAATGAACAATAGTCGTTCAAATGTTTTCAGTAACAAATACGCTCTACCCCCTGTATCATCCACAACCGCCCATGGGAATGTTGTAGGGTCGATTTCATCAATTTTGACTTTTAAGGTAATGACAGAAGGGGTTGAACACTTAATCCATTCATCCTCCAGCTTGGAATCTCGTAAAAGCTCTCGTCCTATATGACTAACAATTTCAGGACAACGTTTAATGTTCGATATATTTCGATCGTTTTCTGGATCATCACCAAACATGAAACCATTGATGCATTGATCTTTTTCTACTCGGTAATCAAGGTAGTCAGTAGACATTTTTTTCTCACGTACATAAATCGATATATTTTCCTCTTCGACCTCAACCGTCACCCCATGCTCTGCCAAAAATGATTTGAATGTATTTTCGGTTGCAAACAGAGCTTTCAGGCTTAACATGCCGTGTTTAAAGAAGCTCTCCTTATCTAATATGGCGGCGATATGGCTTACGGTTATCGAATCGAAGGTGACCTCTTCCATTGACACATTAAAGAAGGAGAGAATACTATTCAAATCCAATTTATCGTAATCCCAGCGATTACCATCTTGTTTCACACGATATCTTTGACTAATTATAAATTTATCAATATCATCTGTATTTGTACTTAAAATAGTAGATAGAGACTTTTTCAAAAGATTTGGAGTCAAACAATTCAATATGTTCTTATCTTCCATTGGGTTACCTCCTATAAGGATATTCTATATTAGAAAATAGAACTCTTATTTTTATATAATGATTTGCATGTAAGTAAAGGCAATTAATGGAATTATAACACAGGAAATATGGTAGCCTATTCTATAAATAAGATGGGTTCGGAAAAATAGAATATTGACTAAGATAAGAATAAGAAAATGCTTAAAAGTTGTAGTCGGTATGTCACAAACTGAATAAGAACTGAGCAGAAATCAAATCACTTTGGGGACTGAGGAGCCATATTTTAAATGAAAGGAAGTTATTTTAGATGAAACTTGAAATAGAAAATTGGGCACGAAATAATTTGGAAGAAGATGCTCTAAGTCTAATGGAAGAATCAGTAGTTTGCTATAAAATAGGTGCATATCGCTCAGCTTACCTTATGTCATATCTTGCATTCAAGCAAACATTAAAAGATAGAATTCTTAGATCACCAGCACACCCAGAATGTTATACAAATAGAATTGAGTGGGATCGAAATGTTCTAAAATTGCTTGAAAATGGTGACAAGTGGGAAAATTTCATTAATGATATTGTTGAAGCGAATACAGGTAAACTTAAAGAAATTTTCATTTATAGCAATAGAGAAAATAGTCTTAACAAATTTAATTATTGGAAAAACATTAGAAATAGCTGTGCTCATGCAAAAGAAGAGACTATAACTTCAGCTACTGTTGAACAATTCTGGAATTATTTAAGGGATAATTTGAGTGAATTTTATGTTCTTGGTGGTAAAAAATATTTGATGAGTGAACTGATCGAATGCTATAAATACTATATATCTGATAAAAAGAAAGACATATCCCGTCTATTAATTGATATAAAAATAGTATTTAAACAAGAACTAAAACAGTTTTTTCTTGAGTTTTTAAATCAATTATTGGTAGAAAATAGAGACATAATAGATGATGTAAATTATGAATTCTGGGGCAAAATTATAAACTGTGTTGAAGAAGCTATTACAGATGCTTTTGTATCAAGTATTTGTGAGAAGAAAGAAATATTTCTTGATTTTTATAAATACTATCCAACACTGTTGAAATTAATAGCAAGCAATGATTCAAGGTTTATTCAAGATTATATTAACCCATTACTGTGTAAAGAACTTAGATTCAATTATGCATATAAAACGTATTTTTGGAACATACTTATTAATTCATTAGAAATACAGGCTCAAAGTATTGCAATTAATACAATAACATCTAACTACGAAAATTTTATATTGATTGAACATATTGAAATGGATGGGTATCAAAAGGCCTTATTGAACGAACACAATGTTTTTAAATCTTTTATAATGGAGGCTGGTAGAGACTTGTTTAGGAATGATTCTTCCGACCATTGGGATTATTATTCTTGGGGTAATATAAAGGATGACTCCTATGTGATAAAATGTTTTGATTATGTGAAATGGGATTTAGACTTGCTTGGTAAGATAGATTCTTCGTTTGGTTATCTAAAAGAAAATGTAAATAGCAGAAGGAATCCTGATTCAAAATCTAATGGTCTGACAAGAATAAGTGTATACAAAAAAATAATAACTAACAATCGTGATGAAATTCAAAAGTTCTGTGCCGAGCAGAATATAAACTTGGAGGATTACACCAATATTAATGAACTGATTATTAGCGACTAATCCAAAGAATGCTTATAGGTCAGATTGTGTGCAGTAAAATGTTTCTGAAGGCAAGTTTAGAGTAAAGGGGAGGTAAAGCCTTCCTCCCATAAATTATAAATACTGAATCTGGTTAAAGATGCTTATATGGGGTGAACACAGTAACATCTCAGTTTATGTTTATCTACCGTCAGCACGCATCCCATGTGGAGTGCGTGGCTTTGTTGGTGCGGCAGGGTTTGGAGTAAGTAGATCGGTGAGTTGGGGACGGATTGGGGACACGAAGCAGTTTTTAGCAAAACGATCTTATAAATTCACAAGCATATAGTTAAACGAATCAATGTAGATCATATGCTATTATCAAATAGCAAGTAAATAAACTTGAAAGAGGCCAAAAATAATGTCAGAAAAATTGCAGAAATTTACTGATTTAATGCAAAGTATCTTTGAATTAGATAAATCTGATTTGGATTTTGGGATTTATCGAATAATGAATATACGAAAATCCGAAATTGAGAGATTCTTAAAAGAAGATCTGATTAGAAAGGTACAGGATACGCTTGTTCCCTTTACTTCTAATACTAGCGAAATTGAGTCTAAAATTGCAGAGATCGAAAAAACATGCAGTTCTGTAGGGGTCGAAATTAAAGATAGTAAAAGGGCTGACGAATACGAGTCACTTAAAGCTCAACTAATTAGTGGAGTGGATATGTCTGCATTAGAAACCGATGTATACTCTGCGCTTTATAGCTTTTTCAATCGTTACTATGATGAAGGCGATTTTATCTCCAAACGAAGATATAAGGAAGGCGTTTATGCTATTCCTTATGAAGGTGAAGAAGTGAAATTATACTGGGCCAATCAAGACCAATATTATATTAAAACAACTGAAAACTTTAAAGATTATACTTTTAAAGATGGTGGGTTGACAGTACATTTTCGGCTAGTTGACGCAAGTATAGAACAAGATAATAACAAAGAAAACGAAGGTAACAAACGAGTTTTTATGTTGTATGAAGAAAATGAAGAGCAACCTGGTTTAAAGACTATTGAGCAAAATGGTAATGAACTTATTATTCGTTTTATATTTGATGTGCCAGTAGATAAAAAGAAAAAGTATGCGGAAGAAAACGCATCGAAAATCGTAGAAACAGTTACGAAGAATTATAAGGAATTTTTTCCAATCATAAGTCCGCGTTTTATGGACCCTAAAACAAAAAGACTAACTAAATCTTTGCTTGATAAACACTTGGAATCTTATGTAGCCAAAAATACTTTTGATTATTTTATTCATAAAGATTTGCATGGTTTTTTGACTCGTGAACTGGACTTTTATATCAAAAGCGAGATTATGCACTTAGATGACCTAGATACTACTAGTGAAAAACGTGTAGAAACTTACCTGGCCAAAGTTAAAGCGATTAAGCGAGTAGGCAAAATTATTATTGACTTTTTGGCTCAAATCGAGGAATTTCAAAAGAAACTTTGGCTAAAAAAGAAATTTGTCATCGAAACTAATTGGTGTATTACTTTGGATAAGGTTAAAGAAGAATTTTATTCGGAAATTATTGAAAACAAAGCTCAAGTTAAGGAATGGATAGAACTATATAATATTGATGATACTGAAAATGATTTAACTAAAGTTGGATTTAGCGATCCACTAACTATTGAATTTCTATGTCAAAATCAGAACTTAATAGTTGATACCGGACACTTTACATCTAGTTTTAAGGATAGACTGGTTGCCTCTATTGATAATCTTGATGAATTAACAGAAGGTTTAATGATTCAAGGAGAGAACTTCCAAGCATTAAACCTTTTGTTGGAAACGTATGAAAAAAGAGTCGATGCTGTACAAATTGATCCACCGTATAATACAGATACAAGTGGTTTCTTATATAAAAATAATTACAGGCATTCAAGTTGGGCAAGCATGATGAGTGAGCGAATAGCTATTGCAGAACAGTTGCTTGAAGACTCAGGGGCATTTAGATGCCACATTGATGAAAACGAGTATGAATTATTATTTAATGTGTTTGAACAATTTGGGCGTGGTAACGCAGGGACGATAGTGTGGAATAAACTTAATCCAATGCTTGGAAGAAAGGGGGTAGCAACACAGCATGAGTACATTATTTATAGAACGAATTTTGATAAGTCGATTTTCGCGAAGAGTGAGAATATAGATATAATTAAGGAATATGCAAGAGTATCTATTGAAGAAAATGCAGGCGTTAATGCTAAATCGCGTTCTCAATTTTCCCAATTGGTGAAGAACGATAAAAATTTCACCAAAGGAGATAAAGCGTATCGCTTTCTAGATGACAAAGGTATTGTTTATCGTCTTGTAGCGATGGGAGCTCCTGAAAAAAGAAAAGATCCGAAGTACTTTATTCCGTTGATTCATCCTATTACAAAAAAGCCATGTCCAGT
This sequence comes from Paenibacillus sp. 1-8, assembly GCF_056316205.1. Taxonomy (NCBI): domain Bacteria; kingdom Bacillati; phylum Bacillota; class Bacilli; order Caryophanales; family Paenibacillaceae; genus Paenibacillus; species Paenibacillus sp. 1-8. The sequence continues at coordinate 934,150 of NZ_CM149995.1, forward strand.
GCCTCCTAATGGATGGTCAAGAAAACCGGACACAATGCGTGATATGATTGACGACGGTAAGATTATTTTTGGGAAAGATGAAACTACACAACCACAAAAAAAGGTTGAATTGTCAGAAGACTCTCAAAGACAAATTGCATCAGTGTTATCTGAAGGTAAAAGCGGGAAAGCAGTTCTGGACCATTTAGGTTTAGAATTTCCTTACGCACATCCTGTATCAATGTACGAAGTTTTGATATCGGCTAATGCTCCTAGAATTGTTTTAGATTATTTTGCAGGATCAGGTACTACTGGCCATGCGGTTATCAATTTGAATCGTGAAGATGACGGTAATCGTAAATATATACTTGTGGAAATGGGAGAGTACTTCAATACGGTAACAAAACCTCGTATGAAAAAAGTAGTTTATTCATCTAAATGGAAGAATGGAAAGCCATCTAACCGTAACACTGGAATATCTCATATCATGAAATATATCCGCCTTGAAAGCTATGAGGATGCACTTTCTAATATTCAGCTTTCTGAGAAGGGTCCACAAATGCAAGCATTGTTTGGCGAAGAATACCTTGTGAATTACATGCTTGATATTGAAGCAGAAGGAAGTCTAATTAAGCTTGACTATTTCAAGACCCCATTTGAATACAAAATGAATGTTACGGAAAATAATGCAACTAAAGAAAAATTCATTGACTTGGTCGAAACATTTAACTATCTTATTGGACTTTCTGTCTCAAACCAAAGTACAGTAGCATATTTCAATGCTGTTTCTAACACTCAGGGAGTTTATGAAGGTGCAGTAAGCCTCATTGAAGATGAGGGAGGCATTTATTCATTTAAACAAATTAAAGGAAAATTACCGGATGGTCGGCGAGCATTAATTATTTGGAGAAATATAACGGATAATTTGACAGAGAGCAATGCTGCTTTAGATTCTTATTTCGCCCAATATGATATCAACTCCCAGAATCGTGAAATTGATATCATTTACGTCAATGGCGATAATAATTTAGAGAATTTGCGTACAGATGATGAAGACTGGAAGGTTCGTATGATAGAGATTGACTTTAAAAAGCATATGTTTAAGGGGGTTTAATCTATGCCACCTAGAAAAAAACAAAACGAACCAATCATTGGATTCAATCAACAGCTTGTACTGTTTGAATATTTCTTGCAACAGTTTGGAAAGTCTACTTTAAAAGAATTGGCAGGAAAGCTCAACAATAATGAATACGAAGGTTATGATGAAAGCCAACATACTCATTTCTATAATTTTCTTATTCGAATTTACACATTGAATAAAGATGAAGTTAAAATCAATAAAGATAAGCTTAGTATTTATGATGAAAATATATGCCGTTATGTCAAACAAATTGGAGAAAAACGCGACAATATCGCTTTGAAATACTTTCAGTATATTGCTTTATTGTTCACTGAAATGTATCTTGATCGTTATTTTACAGAACAAGATCAATTTATTTCAGATCTAAATGAATTTCTTGAAGTAAAACGCACAGAAACTTTAGGTTTAATCGATTTCCAACCATATTCGATTAGTAATATGCGAAAGCTGGCTTTTATGTGTGCAACGGGCAGCGGTAAAACATTAATAATGCACATTAATATCCTGCAATATATGCATTATTTAAAGAAAGCACAACGTTTAAACAACCGACTTGCCATAAACAAAATAATTCTTCTTGCTCCTAATGAAGGAATGTCCATGCAGCACCTAGACGAACTAAGTCAATCGTCCATTAAAGCAGATTTATTTCAAAAAAACACCAGTTTATTCCCAGTGAAAAATGATGGTGTAATCATTATTGATATGAATAAGCTAAAAGACGAAGGTAAGGTTAAGACTATATCTGTCGATAGTTTTGAACAAAATAATCTTGTTCTTGTAGATGAAGGGCATAGGGGACTCTCAGGGGATGTTTGGTACGATTATCGTACTCGTCTATCGACAGAAGGTTTTGCTTTCGAATATTCTGCTACGTTTAAACAAGCATTAAAGCCGAATAGTTCCAAGACAGAAGATAAACGGCTGATGGAAGAGTACGGAAGATCTATAATTATGGATTATTCTTACAAATATTTCTATGAGGATGGATACGGGAAAGATTACCGTATTTATAATCTGAAGGAAAGTATTGATGAGGAACAACGTCATTTATACCTAACAGGCTGCCTTCTGTCTTTCTATCAGCAATTAAAATTATTCGAGGTCTATGGAGAAGAATATAAACGGTTCCATATAGAAAAACCTCTTCTTGCTTTTGTTGGAAATCGTGTTACAGCATCTACATCAAAAACAGAGTTAACAGATGTTGAAGAAGTATTAGATTTCATTGATAAATTTGTGAACCGAAAAGAGAAAACTGTATCTCGTATTAAGGCTGTGCTTGAAGAGGATACCGGACTTATTGATGCAGGAGGGAATGAGCTTTTCTTTCACGATTTCCTAGCGTTACGTTCTATTTTTGGACATACACCTGATGCTGGAGATATCTATAGGGACATGTTAAAGGTTATATTTAATTCCGACACTATCTCTGATGAACCTCGTCTTCATATTGAAAATCTGAAACATGTTCAGGGAGAGATTGCACTTAAGATCGGAGAGTATGGCGAACATTTCGGAGTTATTAATATTGGTGATACAGCGACATTGATTAAAAGTTGTGAAGATAAAGGAATGGTCACTAGAAGTGAGGAGTTTCATAATGATTCGCTATTTCGCTTGTTAAATAGTAAGTCATCGAATGTAAAGATGCTTATAGGATCTCGCAAATTTACCGAGGGTTGGAACAGTTGGCGTGTATCTACAATGGGTTTAATTAACTTTGCAAAAAAGGAAGGCTCACAAGCAATTCAGCTTTTTGGACGCGGTGTACGTTTGAAAGGGTACAATGGTAGTTTGAAGCGTAGTCGGAGCGTTGATAACAGCATTAATATACCTAAGTATATAGAATTGCTTGAAACCTTAACGATCTTCGGAATAAGAGCTCAGTATATGGAAGATTTCAAAAATTATCTTGAATTAGAAGGCTTACCTACAAACGAAAATGTGCATGAATTTAAATTGCCGGTAATTAGTAGATATGATGAAGTAGAAGGTAAGAAATTGCGTACTATCAAAGTGAAAGATGGAATTAACTTCAAAAAGCAAGCAAAGAGATTAATTCTCGATGTGCCAGATGAAGGATTTGCATATTACCTTGCGAAAAATAAAATCACAATTGACTGCCGATCCAAGGTACAAACTATTGAATCCAACTACAATGCATTAGTTTCTCAATCAACGACCAGTGAGCATAAGATAGAGGAAAAGTATTTGCCCTTTCTTGAATATCAACAAATATTTGAAGAGCTAGAGCGTTATAAAAACGAGAAGCTTTATTATAATATCATTATTGATAAGGATAAGTTGCAATCTATTCTAAGTGCAAATGGTTGGTACTCCTTGATTATTCCTAAGAATCGCTTGGAGATAGATAAGGTAGAGAAACTTTATGCCGCAACTGATTATTGTATTATAGTTTTAAAAAGCTATATGGATAAGTTTTACAAATATAATAAAGAGAAATGGGAAGCTCCTTATCTCGAATATCAAGAGCTTACTGAAAAAGATAATAATTTTATTTCAGAGTACAACATAACCTATACTGCTTTTAATGAAGAAGATAAAGGTTTAGAGCAATTGGACGATTTTATCCACGAGGTTTCTACGGTTCTCCAGTCACGGAAGCATATTGAGGACTATAAAAAAAGTATATTTAAGGATACCCTTATTGCCTTTGATTTTACATCACATTTATATGCTCCTCTTATATCTCAAAAAGATAACGGGCTTAAGATACAAGTATCACCTGTAAGTTTAAATGAAGACGAAAAAACTTTTGTAGATATGCTTAAAGCATATACAGAGGAGAACGAGCAGATTTTTATTAATAAGAGTTTGTATTTGCTTCGTAATAAGAGCAAAGTAGGTATGGGCTTTTTTGAAGCTGGAAATTTCTATCCTGATTATGTTCTATGGATCGATACAGATGACATTCAGTATATATCTTTCATTGATCCAAAAGGCTTAGTGATGACAAATCCAAATGATTCTAAAGTTGAGTTCTATTCAAAAATCAAAGAATTAGAAGAACAACTACAACCGTCCAGTAAGGATAAGAAAATTGTTCTGAATTCTTTTATCATGTCTGGAACACCATCATCCATTTTAAAAATGCGGTGGAAAATGGGCAAGCCTGAAAGAGAAGCGAAAAATGTTCTTTGTCTTGATAGTAACGATTGTATTGAAGTAATGATTGGGAAGATACTAAGCTAAGAAGAGGTCGATCTGTGGGAAGATTGTACAACGAAAGAATAGATCTTATCGAAATCATCTTTGATGTATCTTACGAGTTCAGGGCTCTACTTATTATAAAGTTTCTAGTTTGAATCGCTAAGAGTTTTTATTTTGGTGAACTTAAGACATTCATCACATCGAAGTTTCTGACTTGAAGTTTTTCTGAATTCCTAGTGCTAGATTGATAACCTACAACCTTTCTCTTTGGCTCTACAAGATTCCTAACTTACTACGCTCCATATAGTTCATAGTCGAATTCTTTTGTATGAATATGTCGAAGGGAGCATATTCTATACGGATCCGACTATGAACTTTTTATATTCGCTTCAAAATATTAGATGTGACTTTGCAATCCTTTTTGTAATGCAGTTTGATAAAGTTTCAGAGAATATTAATCTAGTTTGGCTATGTTTGATTCAAACTCTAAAACCGACTCAAGCTTATCCGCAGCCGATTGATCCGCTGCTCTTAAAACATGCCCATACACGTTCATAGTGGTCCCTATATTTCCGTGTCCTAACCTTTCAGAAATAACCTTAGCATGTATGCCTTGATTAATCAGCAGTGTAGCTGAAGTGTGCCGAAGATCGTGAAACCGAATATAGCGAAGCTCCTTCTTCTTTAAGAACTCCCGAAACCAAAGATACGGTCTTTCCTGATGAAAAGCTTTGCCATCCGGATGACTGAAAACAAAGTAACGCCCATTGCCTTGCCAGCGATCTCGGATCTTTTCAAACTCGTCCATCTTATACGAACGGTACTCTTGAAGCTCTCTAAGCATAGCGGAAGGTATAGCCACCTTACGCTTTGAGCCTTTGGTTTTAGGTTCTTTCACATGTGCTTCACCGCCAGGGGAAAGAGTTACACTTTGTTCTACTGAAATAACTCCTGTTTCCCAGTCAACATGGTGCCACTCTAGACCCAATAATTCGCCTCTACGCAAGCCTGTTATCAATGCAAGGGTTATCATGACTCTCCAATGTATAGGAGCCTGCTGAAGCGCGATTAAAAGGAGTTTTATTTCCTGTTCATCGTATGGGCGTACCTCTTTATGTTTGACTCGTGGTTTCTTTATCTTGGCTACTGGATTTTCCTTTAAGAGTTTCCACTCTACTGCGCGTGTAAATATATTTTTTAATACTCTATGGACGACTTCAACAGTTCCGGAAGATACCTTGCCTTTGCGAAAGCCCATTCGATCTCCGTTACGTGATAGAGTTTCTAAAAATTCTAAAATGTGAAGAGGCTTGATCTGATCCAAACGCATATGACCAAACTGTGGAAGGATTCGATTTTTGAGATGTGACTCGTAGAGAATTAGGGTTTTTTCGGCTAAGTGTCGTTCTGCATATTTGGTCCTCCATTCTTGGACAAAAGCTGCAAAAGTCATTTTTTCAGGGGCAATATATTCACCGGCTTCTACCTCGATTTTGAATTTCAAAAGCTCATCGTTTAGGAATTCTTTAAGCCGCTTTGTCGTTCTCAAAAGGGCAGGATCGTCAACTTTAACCGTTTTATAGCGCTTTATACGCTTACCGGCTGTATCGTAACCGATCTCTACTACGAGTCTCCAAGAGTTATTACCGCGCTTCTCAATGCTAGCCATAATATATACGGCCTCCATTCTTTAAAATAGGCATTGGATCGGCTACACTAAGTTGGACAGAAAAAATAAGGGCTTGTAGAATAAACCTATCATGTTAAGGAGCGAATCTCTACAATGCCAAAACAACAACGACGTACCTTTACAGCAGAATTCAAAAAACAAATGGTAGGACTCTATGAAAATGGGAAATCCAGAGCAGCCCTTGTGGAGGAATATGGCCTCACAGCCTCAGCTTTAGATCGCTGGATCAAACAAGCTCAGGCGACGGGTTCCTTCAAAGAGAAGGACAATCGCTCATCAGAAGAAAATGAGCTGATCGCTTTGCAAAAAGAGAACCAGCGTCTGAAAATGGAAGTGGATATTTTAAAGCAAGCCGCGCTGATCATGGGACGAAAGTAGCTATCATCCAGAATAATCGTGATAAATACTCGGTATCAGCAATGTGTGACGTCCTGCAAATCGCAAGAAGTACATTTTATTATGACGCCCAAGAACGAGCCACTGAAGACGATGTCACCGAAGCTATTGTGGATATCTTTCACAAGAATCGAAAAGCCTACGGCACACGCAAGATCAAAGTGAAGCTCCATGAGCGTGGGTTGATCGTCTCCAGACGTCGCATTGGCCGCATCATGAAAGAGCAAGGGCTCGTTTCCACCTACACGGTGGCACAATATAAGCCCCATAAAACCGCTTGTAATGAAGCGGCTCCAGCTAATATACTGAACCGCGAGTTCAATCAAACGGAAAGCAAACGTGTGGTGGTCAGTGATCTAACCTATGTCAAAGTCCGGAACGAGTGGCACTATATTTGTGTGCTCCTCGATCTGTTCAATCGAGAAATTATTGGCCATAGTGTTGGTCCCCATAAGGATGCAGCACTGGTTTCCCGCGCCTTTGCGACCGTGAAAGGCGATCTAAGTCAGATTCAGTGGTTTCATACCGACCGTGGGAGCGAGTTTAAAAATCAAAAGATGGATGAGCTTTTAGAGACATTTGAAATCGGTCGATCACTGAGTAAGAAAGGCTGTCCGTATGACAATGCCGTGGCCGAAGCCACTTATAAAATCATGAAAACAGAGTTCGTGAACCAGATGAACTTTCAGAGCCTTCGTCAACTGGAACTGGAATTATATGATTATGTCAACTGGTTTAACAAACATCGCATTCATGGAACTTTAGGCTATATGACGCCTATTCAGTATCGCCTTGCAGCCCTTAAAAAAGTTGTTTGATTTACTGTTGACAATCCAAGTCATTGTTTTGTGTAGGAAAGATGGATTATTATGATTTTTTTACCTTTTTATTTTGATTATACAAAAAAGCTCATTCCTACTCATGATTCAAGTTGGAACAAGCTTTTTAAAGTTCATCAAGTGTTTGTTAATTTGTTCAGTGTTTGGTTTGTTGGTGGTATTGCACTCTTATTGTCGGAGTTGTAAACGTTAATAGCTCTATTTCAACTCTATGTTAATCTTCATAGTCATCTTCTACTTTAGGTATGAATGGAGACAAGAAAGGGTCTGTGTGTTCAGTCAATTCACCTCGAATTAATGTATGAACCCTAAATTCATTAAATAGTTTCATATCATCACTATCCCTTACATATAAAATTCCATATGAGCCGGGAGCAAACTCACCTACTTTTTTTAATAATTCTATGGGATTATGTTTAGCTGTAGGTTTATGATTATTAAGACCTGCTATCCAGAGTTGAAAATCTCCATTTACGGCTCTTAAATCCAAAACGCCAGAAGGCCAATCTAATTCATTCAAAAAGTTCTGTATCTCTTGAATGACTAAAATTAATTTTTCATCATCATCTTCAAATGAGGAACTTTCTCTAATGGTTGCCCACCCGTGATACTCAAACATTTCTTCTCATCCTCTCATGGTATAAGGGGTTTAGTATCAATAATTATTTCTACACCATATCTTTCGGCATATTCTTTAAGTTGTCTTAGCACTCTATCATCAGGCTTACCTTCAAAGTGAAAGTACGCTTTTCTGTTCGTCTCAATTGCCGCTTCAATCGTAGCTTTCGCTTGTTTTCTAAATTGCTTATCTAAACTGTTCAACGGTGGTTTGGTTTGAGCAATGTACTGGTCGCTTACCGTATCAAACTCACGTCCCTTAGGGTCATTGCTAAATTTAACTCTGGATTCTCCACCTAGTTTTTCTGCTAACATATCAGCTGCTTCATCTTCCTTAGGAACCTTTACTAATTTCCCTGAATATTGTCCATTATTTGAATTTCCAGTTTTAGCCGTACCCTCAGGAGGCTTGCTCGAATTCGGTAGTTTAGGTGTCTCCTTAGGTCTACTTGAATTTGCCCCATTATAAATCGCCGAATCATTGAACTCATCAATGGGCCTGTTTACACCTGGACCACTCTTTGGATTGGGTTTTGCAGGCGGATTCTCTGCAATAGGTGGCTGGCTGGACCTAGCAGGAGAATTTCCCGTACTCCCCATACCGATACGAGCTGCTACAACCCCATAAGTCGTGTCTTCGACTAAATCGCTTAGTCCTGTCCTTTCCATGTAATCTCCAGATTTTTGTCCGATGAAGCCTTGATTGTATCGAGTAATGAGTGCATCCATTTTCTCTTTGTCCAACTCAATAGCATTTGTAGAGTCCACACCCATCGCTACTAAACCATCTTCAATGGCATTGAGAGTTCCTTCATCCCATACGTGCGTTCGTTTTGCATTGACGATACGCTGGATGGCGGCCAATTTATTAGGATTTTTAATATCATACAGTGATAGTTTGCGCTTCATTGTAATTTCAGTGCGCAGTGCTTGCTCTGCTTGTTTTAGCTTATTTTCATCCTGCCACCAGTTGGCTGTAAAATAATCAGTTTGATTCCAATATGAAGTATATTCACTAGTTTTTCTTTCTCTCCATAACGCAAGTTTTGAATTATCATGTTTCTTTGTTTGTTCTGCCTGAATGCGTTGTTTTTCCTCATAATCTCTAAGCATTTTATCTCGAACACTTTTAGGAACCTGCTGATACGCATGAACCATGGCATTTGATTCTTTCAGTAGGTTCTGCACCAGCTCCAATGGGCCACCGGAATCAGCCAAATGACGCGCACTTGTATACACTTTCCCCAGAATCCACTTGCTATAGTAGGCTTGTCTTGCTTGCTCATGCTCGTATTGACTAATCAGTCCCTCAAGGGCTAAACCAGCCAAGTATTTCAACGGATGAACTCCGTTCCCCTTGTTACTGCCTCCAATCGTAGGTGTTCCCTTACTTCGAACAGGGATTGCTCCGGTGGCTTGTAAAATAGTTGATGCTACTTTACCTAAGGGTCCACCAACCGTATTCAACATCACATTGGCTACGTTCCCTACTACGGGAATGGAACCTAATAGCTTGGATACCGTACCCAACAAAGCGTTGGCCTGTTGAAGTGCTGCAGGACTTGTGATTTTCGCAGTAGGAGTGCTGCTGGATAATGCCTTGGCTGTTGAGGTTTGTGCGGCCTCATATGCTTTGATGCTCATTAACGGCGGTTCAGGGACAGGAGGGAGGTCAGCTACAAAAACAGGAGCTTTCACCGTACCTTCCTGATAAATTACCGGGGCTTTGGTATCCGTCTCACCATCCAGCACCATGCTACTTTCTCCACCTTTGAGATACAGCGCCGTTCCAGCTTCCAGCGACAGTTCCTCACCTGCATCAAGCTTCACATGACCACCCTGAATCTGTACATCCCCCGGACTGTTGATGGTGATGCCCGTATCCTCGTGCAGTGTAATTGAAAATCCATCCGAGGTGGACAGGGTCAGTTCTTGCTCAGACATTTCTATGCCGCTTCCTTGCACGTGTTGCCACACCTTCATATCGGGCTGTCCATTCGCGTGGCGTTGTTGTCGTAATGAATCTGTCACATAGGCATCCTGTTCGTGATGTGTAGGCAGATATAACTCGACTTGTTCCCCGATTTCAGGCATATCGTACCAGCCACTATGTTCTTCAGCTACATATCGAGTCGCTACAGGAAACCAGCAGGCTTTGGCAGGATCTTGCTTTGGGTCGATGTCCAGTTGAAGCTGCACAAAATCATGCTGTACCTTCAGCACCGTTCCTGTCAGCGAAATCCCGGTCGCCTGATCGTTCTCATACCGGGCATAGCGAATATCCTGTTCAGCTTGAAGATCATAACGAGTACGCAGTAAGCCATCTGCTAGCGTTGTTACTGCCCGAACCACGACCAGTTCTTTTCCTTGTCCGATGGGTAACGTAATGAGGTCGCCGAGCGCGTAGTATTGCAAACTTTCAATCATATAGGTGATATACGAGCCAGCACGTTGTTCTCCTAGCTTTTCCGCATCCAGTTCATGAAACGTTTTCCGTACGCGATAGAATACATCCCGTTCCACCTTATGCTGCTTGCCTTCTGGCATCCCAAAGAAAACCTTAGGCGAGGCTGCGGTCACCTCTGGCACAAGTACGGAACCAAAGCGAGAAGCGAGGCGCTTTAAAAATGCCCAATCGGTCTCATCATATTGTAAAACAAAAGTGTCCAGTTTGGCATAGTTCGTGACGGTATCAATGGCATCTCCATACTGATATTTTCGAATCATCGTAGTGACCAGATCATCATAAGTGCGGTGAATATCTTGATAGGAGCGCCTTTTCAGCTTAATATCCATCTGGTATGAATGGGAAGCAGCCTTCAATTCAAAGGTATATACTCCCCGTGTACAATTCACAGACATTTGTGTAACAATCCCGTGGAACAGCCTTCTCAGCGATTGTCCCTGATCATCCAACTGACGAATCACAATCGGCTCTTGCTCCATATTTTGTCCGATGCATGCGGCTCCCTGTTCTTCGGAGAGCATACCACGGACATGTAAATAGGCATGATCGTTGATGGTGCGTGTTATTTGAAGGTATTCAATGTGTTGTGGCTGAAAGGGTCCATAAAAGCGTAGGCTTTCATACCCGATCCTATCTGATAATACACTCAAGTGAGTTCATGACTCCTTTCTAGATGTGATGGCTGATTACAAAAGTAAAGTGCAGCATGTTTAATTCGAGTCTGACGAATAGAAGAAATGGATGAATACAACTTTGAGTCAAGACCCATATGTATCACTGAGTTTGTTGGGTATAAAGTTACGAGATGTGATATTTAAATAACAGTCCAGCATATGTATTTATCGGTTAAAAGAGAGATTTAGTTTACAGAATGACCCATTCATTGAGGGATTTTCAATGTGTATATCTGGAATAGGGAAAGCTGAAAGTAATTTTGAGCAATTGTCTTTCAAAGTCAGGAACTGAGCTGATTTAAACGTGATCATGGATTCGGTAAACTAAATGGAGGCTCATATGGAATTAGTGGGATCGATAGAAGTGAAGGGGGAACAGGCATCATCTGGAAAAATGTGGTGTTGTGAGAAGGAGTGGCTTTTGATAGTACAGGTAATATATATAATAAAAAGGAATATATCCCTTCCATCGTCTCGACACATGTGGAGTGCTGTTCACTATTGGTCAGGAAAGACTAATAGTTAAGGTGTATTGGCGTATACAGCAACGGAGCAACAATTGTCATTACAGGTAGAGACTTATAGAGGCGGTTGTATCGCTCTCCCGCAAAACACATGATACCAATAAGGTAGATATGATTAAGAATGCCTTAAAGCATTTTTAAGTAATTTAATCACACCTCATGAAGTTTCTAAAGTATTGGCTAAAATCGTAACGGATGGTGTAGAAGAATCGGATAAAATTTTTTCGGTATATGACCCGACTTGTGGATCTGGGTCATTGCTGTTAACGGTTCAAGGTGAGTTGCCTGGTGGAGATAAACCCGGGGCGATTAAATTTTTTGGTCAAGAAAAAAATACGACAACATACAACTTGGCTCGTATGAATCTGATGATGCATGGTGTTTCATTTAATAACATAACACTGTCTAATGCTGACACCCTTGAAAGCGATTGGCCTGATGGACCAGATGCCCAAGGAATTGACAACCCACGCTCATTTGATGCCGTAGTTGCGAATCCTCCTTATTCTGCTCATTGGGACAATAGCGAAACGAAACTCAAAGATCCACGTTTTAGGGAATATGGTAAACTCGCCCCTCGAACTAAGGCGGATTATGCATTTATTTTACACAGCTTGTATCATCTGAATGATACTGGAACAATGGCGATTGTATTACCGCATGGTGTCTTGTTCCGTGGTGCAGCAGAAGGTGCGATTCGCCAAACGATAATTGAGAAAAACTATCTTGATACAGTTATAGGGTTACCTGCCAACTTGTTTTACGGCGTATCCATCCCAACTACGATTTTAGTATTCAAGAAAAATCGTAAAACAAAAGACATCTTGTTTATCGATGCAAGCAATGAATTTGAAAAAGGTAAAAATCAAAACAAACTTACTGATAAAAACATCAATAAGATTATCGAAACGTACCGAAATCGTGTAGATGTTGATAAATATGCTCACGTGGCATCACTTGAAGAAATCAAAGAAAACGAGTTTAACTTAAATATTCCTCGCTACGTGGATACGTTTGAAGAAGAGCAAGTCATTGACCTTGCCGAAGTGAGTAAGCTTTTAGAACAAGATAAACAAGAAATCGCTGAACTTGAAGCCAAAATCAATGAACAGCTGAAAATTTTGGGTATTCATGTGTAGAAATTGACGAAAAGGGTCAAGGATATTATTCCTCGGCTCTTTTTTAAGCCATTCGCTTGGGAACGGCGTAAGCTGGGGGAAGTTATTGAATATTTTGGCTTTGGTGGACAAACGAGTTGGTAAAAAAAATTATTAAACATGTCTGATAAGATAAAATTAAAACATCCAGCCGTGCAGTATTTCTATGAACTGCGGCGCAGTACGTTATAGAAGATGGCAAGGAGGGGCGGCGCTCTTCCTTTTTTTGCGAGTCTTTTGGGGAGTCTGCTCCTCTCTTGGGTATGATATACTCATTTAGATGTCTATGCTTAACATATACTGCTGTTTGAACTATGTTGCTTAAACATGTTATATGTGAAGAAGAAGCAAGGACATGAACAGGTTAGCTTTACCATTTTGGGACCAAAGATTTGTCCTGGTATTTATAGAGGAGTTTTTGATATGACGAATAATTTTTGGCGTGATTTGCCACGACCTTTTTTTATACTGGCACCGATGGAAGATGTGACGGATGTTGTGTTTCGCCATGTCGTAAGTGAAGCAGCCAGACCGGATGTGTTTTTTACGGAGTTTGCGAATACAGAGAGTTATTGTCACCCGGAGGGGAACAAAAGTGTACGCGGGCGTTTGACTTTTACAGAGGATGAACAGCCCATGGTGGCCCATATCTGGGGAGATAAGCCGGAATATTTCCGTGAAATGAGCATCGGTATGGCGAAAGAAGGCTTCAAAGGCATCGATATTAATATGGGTTGTCCCGTAGCGAATGTAGCCGAGAATGGGAAGGGAAGCGGCCTGATCTGCCGTCCCGAAATCGCAGCAGATATCATTCAGGCCGCCAAAGCCGGGGGACTGCCCGTCAGTGTAAAAACAAGGCTCGGTTTCACTACCGTAGACGAATGGCGCGACTGGTTGACCCATATTTTGAAACAAGACATTGTGAATTTGTCCATTCATCTGCGGACAAGAGAGGAAATGAGCAAAGTAGACGCCCACTGGGAACTGATTCCGGAGATTAAGAAACTTCGTGATGAGGTGGCACCAGATACACTGTTGACCATTAACGGAGATATTCCGGACCGTCAGACCGGCTTGAAGCTCGCTGAGCAATATGGAGTGGATGGCATTATGATTGGGCGTGGTATTTTCCAGAATCCATTTGCGTTTGAGAAGGAGCCGAAGGAACATAGCAGTGAAGAATTGCTTGAACTGCTGCGGCTTCATCTAGATCTCCATGATCAATATTCAGCGCAGGAGCCACGTTCGTTCAGCCCTCTCGCACGCTTCTTCAAAATATATGTCCGTGGATTCCGAGGGGCAAGTGAACTCAGAAACAGCTTAATGAACGCCAAATCAACAAGTGAAGTGCGTACATTGCTTGATGAGTTTGGAAGCAAGGATCATGATGAGGTAGAGGAACGTGGAAATTAAATTGCCAAGTTGGGGGACGGGTTGTTAGTAGGCATTGAAAACATAGGAGGATATATGTCCTGGAGTAAATTGAAGCAACAACTGGAGAGCTTCTTCTGTCCTGCGTTAGACGGAAGGGTCGAATACCGGGCAACCTGTTACCGTTATTTACCTGATAAATCTGGGAATTGTTATATTGCCGTAGATAAAAAGAACGTACTCAATATGAGTGATATGACTAGCCCAATCAGATGGTATCAGACGGAGTTGGAAATCAAGAATGATCCAGATATCCAAGTTCCTATCAGAAATGAAGAAATTGAAGCGATCAGAAAAGATACCAAGGGAACCGTTCCGGAGGATCGTCTAAAAGTAATAGCAAGAAGTAGAAGAATGAAACAAGCCATGCCCACATTAAGTAGTAAGGGAGGGCTAAATAATGTTTCATTTACATGAAGAGATGGAGCAGTATCATGCAAGGCTGGAACAGACCGAAGGACAGTATGTGCGAGGAGGAACTGACATTGAAGCTCCCGGCATGGTTTAAAGGCGTAATTCAGCATAGGCTGGATGATGTTTGCGCCCGCATCATACGCTATCCTGAGATTAGTAAGTTACGTAAGGAAGACTGAGTTCTCCGAGTGGGAGGATAAGCATCATTACAAGCAAGCACTGGAGAATGAAGCTCTATATTGGCAGGGCTTGAAGGACGGCGCGCAGCTTGCACATGTTGTGTCAGGAATGATGATTTATGATGAACAAGAGGAAGATGAATAATACGATATTTTAGTACAGTCGGAACTTGGGAATCGCCATGTGCGTTCTATGTATTCCAGCGTGAGAACGTTATTCTCTTTATAAATAATCACTAAATAATACCATCAAATACAAAAGAATTGTTCATTCTTAAGGTTATTTTCTTATTGGAGCCCCAGTCCCAATAGAATTGATTTTCGTTAAAGTTGTATTTTACTTTTAAACGGTTAAAGTTCAAGGACTGAGAAAGTTCCTTGCGAATCAAGTCTAGGTGAGATTCCTTTATCCATGTATGCCAATAGGACGGAACAAGATGAGAATGCAAATTCATTGATTTTAGGAATGAATCCGGGAGCATCAATTCATAGCCTAGCTGTTGATAAGAATAAATTTCGTCGTTCTTGTTTGAACTAATGATAAGAGCATAATTAAAATAAAAACAGAACCCAACTTGTCCGTTGAGTGTTTCAGATTTATAACTTTGATTGAATTGCTGAACTAACAGTTGTCTTATTTGTTCTTTAATAAATGAGTCTGGTCTGGCATTGAGAATTTGTTCACTGACTGTAAGCTCTGGCATTGCAACCTCCTTAATAGCCCTATATACAGAACGTATGTTCTTGTTTATAGAGCTATTATATCATTATTCAACCATAAAGAATACCTATTTTTTCCTACCTGTTAATTTTTTTGTAATACTAGCAGTGTCCAAGATAGAGTAGCCTCTTGCAGCAATCTCTATGTCCTGAAGTTTCTCATCTATATATTCTTTTGTGATAATGACATCATCAGTTGAAAAAATTGCAGGCACTTGTTTATAAAAAACATCAGGTGATTTTTCAATCTTATTCTTGTTGTGGATGAACTGATCGTATAAATAGGCAAGATCTTTAGTATTAATGAATACTGGCTTTGTAAGATGACCCATTGCAATTTCTTGACGTATAAAATTTGCCATAGCTTGTGCTTGGCGATCTCTAAATTTATTGCTAACAAAGATATGGGAAGTTATTTCTCTTGAACTACAATAGCTTGAAATTTCTATCATTCTATTCAATGAATTAATATAATGAAGACCCTTTCGATTTTCGGAAGAACCTAATTTGTACCCTGATTTTTCTAATGTGAATTTACAATCATAACTAAACCCATGTTTGACCTCGAAAGACATAGTCCTCATATCTTCTTTATACTGGATAGCAAAAATTCCTTCAGGTACAGCATGACCAGTATATTCTTTGCCCCACTTCTCAGAGTTAGGGAACAGGTGCTTGATAATTGTAAATACTTCATCTTCAAGCATATCCTCATCATATAGATCTTTAAGCTCAGCTGTCTTACCACCGATGTAAGAGAGATTTTTTGTGGCCTTCATAGCGGCGGTAATAACCTGATGATGGATACGTTTTTCTAAATCATTCAAATAATCTATCATTAAATTAGGGAATTGAGATTTTTCATGATGAACATATACATCACCAAAAGTTACCTGCTCAATAGTCTCAACCATAACATACGATAATCGTTGGAATCAGTTTTCTTTCGATCCATTCCAGAGTTTTTCTAGTGAGCAGGCTATCTGTAACTAATACTTGATAAGGTCGATTGTTGTAAATGAATCGTTTAAAAACAAATTGGTTATTTCTAAATTTTTGTTTGGACAATTTTGGGGTATTGCAATGTTCATGTTGAGTAACAAATTCATCAATTAGGTGATGAACGTACTTCTCAATGTTTTCTTTGTTTGGACTCAACTCTTGCAAAGTAGTTTGGTAGATTAGCTCGTCACACTCAGGGCATATCAGCGTTTCCTTTTCTTCAACTTTTTCGAAGACCAGTTCACCATCCGAGGTGTTAAAGGAGCAATGTGAACAGTAAAAAATAGTTTCATCAATTAAATCGATTAACTGAGAGGATTGTAAGTCTGTAAATATACTCCTGTGTTCATGAGTGATTTGGTTCGTGTTGGCCAATCTGAAAATTTGATCAACTTTGAACGCCTCTCCACCATCAAATTTGTTTTTTACAGGCTTATCAAGCGGGAAGCCGAATTTATTCAGGAATTTCTCTTTAATTCTCTTTTTAGCAGGATCACTCAAACTACTGTCATTAAGCTTGAATATAATACTCCCGTCCTTAAGTACAATTGAGCGAATTGTCTTTGAATGTTTTTCAGAACGAAACCCAATTTTTTGAATATCCTTAAGACTATATAGATCAACAATTCCTCTTCTAAATGCATCATTGACGCTGGGCCAGATATCACTGCCTTTAAGTTGTAGCGTAACATCAGGTGATTTAATAAGTAATGAATTAGAGAATGTAATCAAATCAACAGAGAAATCTTCGGGTTCTTCATTACTGACCGGAATGCCATCCCGGAAAAGTCGAACAATGTCATCTGTGTTATATGCCGTGAAGGGGTCATTTTCTATTTTTCGTAAAGCAGTTTTAAACTGCTCTTCAAAATATCGTTTTACCCCCCGAATATCAGTTTTTGTCGCTTTAATCTCCAGCGTTTGATTTTGAATATCGACAGCAAATAAAATCTGATCCCGGTCCTTTATCCGTTTGTTCTGGTCATAGCCAGGCTTCTTTGAATCTTTTATCAGTTTATACAAAAGATAGATCGAATATTTTTCGCCAACATCAGAATGTGCAACTACTCTATAATCACTACTGTGACCTGAATTATTGTGCATGATATCTATAAGCATTTTTTGGTAAGAGGGCTCATTACTAAGTTTCTTTCTCATGTCGGGGAATTGTTTATCAGCAACATAAAGATCACCAGAAGCCTTAGTTCTCCACTCATGAAGAACAAGAATTTCAAATAGCCAAGAAGGATTCGTATAGAATAAATGTATGAGTTTGACCATTGGCGAGACGGAAGGAAAAGCATGTTGTGGCTCTTTATATCTAAAAACCTCTTCCACAGCCTTTTTCTTTCTTCGTAGAAAATCTTTTAAATACATAAAATTAATAAAATCCGGAATTTTCTTTAGATTTTGTTTCCATTTTTGATCATTTTCAAAATCAGGTAGTTTAAAAATGGATTGTAATACCTCCATGTCTGTTAAACTAAGATTGGAAGTAAACATGGTCTTATCGGCTTCGGAATAAACTTCTAATATCCTTTCGTGGTTGACAAGCAAATCATCCCAGTATGTTTCAGTAACATTTTTTTTATCAATTAATTCTAGTGAATATGACATTGTTTCCATTCCTCCGGCAATCTAATTCTACAAAAAGTGGTTAATTGAACCAGATAGATACTTCTTTTATACTACAAAAAGCGAAAAAAACCAATAAAACTAGGTTCATTGGACTCATAATAGTGAATCTAATTAGAAAATGGGGTGAAAAAGCAGATTGATACAGAGTGGTAATTGCTAGGTGCTTATAAGGTGAATATTAAGACAGGATTTTGTAGCCCAGGCTCTGCAGAAAACAGTTTATACTGAATGAAAACTACCGTGTTTAATCCATAAAAGTCCCATCACTCAAAAAGATAGCCTGACAGCCGCAAATACTGGTAGTAGGCATTGAAAACATAGGAGGATACATGTCCTGGAGCAAATTGAAGCAACAGCTGGAGAGTTTCCTCTGTCCTGCGTTATATGGAAGGGTCGAATACCGGGCAACCAGTTACCGTTATTTACCTGATAAATCTGGAATTTGTTATATTGCCGTAGATAAAAAGAACGTACTCAATATGAGTGATATAAATAGCCCAATCAGATGGTATCAGTCGGAGCAGGAAATTAAGAATGATCCCAATATCCAAGTTCCTATCAACAATGAAGAAATTGAAGCGATCAGAAAAGATACCAAGGGGATCGTTCCGGAGGATCGTCTAAAAGTAATTGCAAGAAGTAGAAAAATATCAGAATGCGCAAAGGATCTTTTGTCAGCACAGGCTTCATTAAGTAAGTCAAATTTTATAGTTGTAGCTAATAAGTTTTTATCTATTTCTATAGAGGAAAGCTTAGAGAGTAATGATATCTTATTGAATATTCTAGCTTTAGTGGACAGACGAGTTGGAAAAAAGCGAATATTAAACATGACCGAGAAGATGAAGTTAAAGCATCCAATTGTGCAGTATTTTTATGAACTACGGCGTAGCACTCTATGAAAATAAATAACTTGATGGGGGCACGTCATGTCAGGGTTGTTCTCACTGAAGCCATGATAGAGACTTGAAAAAAATCGGGGAAAAGGTTGAATGGAGAACGGGGCAAATCCGCTTCCGTCATGTCTTTTCCCTGTTTTTTTATATCCGAATTTCCAATATGAATTAAATCAATTTGATTTACTGTATAATGACTTTTATCTAAAACAAGAAGAATAAAAAGTTTAGCAGAATCGAGAATGATGCAATCATAATTTTAAACGACCATTGTGGAGGTATTGCTATCATGAGTAGAAGTTTTCTCGTTTTGTATGGAGTCGGCGGCAGTGGACCCGATCATTGGCAAAGATGGTTAAAGCAAGAGCTGGTGAAGCAAGGTGAAAAAGTCTATTTTCCTGACTTTCCAGACAAAGATCAACCAGACAAGGATGTTTGGCTCGACTATTTATCTTCTGTTTTTGAAGAAATTTCGCAAGAAGAAGAAGTAATCGTTGTGGCTCACAGCTTAGCGTGCATCATGTGGTTTCACTATGCGGCTTCACATCCGAAACGAAAAATTCAGAGAGCCATTCTGGTAGCACCGCCTTCGCCATTTTTGAAATATGAGCCTGTGATGACGTTCTTCCCTGTACCGGAAAACTTGGTTGAGACTGCAACGGCGGCGGAAAAGACGCTGTTTGTTTTATCCTCAACAGACCCTTATTGTTCGGTAGAAGACGCTTCTCAATATTTAGATTTAGGGATTCCTTGCGTTATGTTGCCTAAAATGGGACACATTAACGTAGAAGCCGGCTACGGTCCATGGCCGTGGATTCTCGATGTATGCTTGAACCAGCAGTTACACTATGAAAGAGTGGATGAACAAGGTGCTTAATGATCAGTTATTATGATCAAGAGGTCACAACTCAGCATTGCAAAAATTTATGGTAAAAACGAGATTGTCGAACTAAACGCAAGTGGGCGTTAGCACAACGCTTTTTCCGTTCACACAATGTTAATCAGCGCCTGGGAAGTTGCTCTTTCCGGGTATTCTTGTTGCAATACAAACGACGCCAAGGTCGAGCAACTGCAGTTCACAAAACGACGTACCGGCCGCGGAGGTTACCTGAGGAATTGCAGCTCACACTCCTGTTGGAACTGGGTTCGTCTACTGCGGCAGCATCGCGGCGGGACGTCGAATCGGACGGCAGCTGTTCACACCCCTAATACTTCCGGGTTTCGAAGGTTGTGGCAGCTTCCCTGCGGGGAAAACGTCCGGATCGAGTGGCAGTTGCTTATACTCCTGATGTTTCCGGCCATTGTCGGTTTCAGCTCGTTAACCGTTTAGGTCGTGGTACAGCTTCGACGCTCTACGAGCCAAGATACTGTTCACAGAAGGCTTCCCCAAAGGAAAGTAATCGGTCATTCCAAGAAGTCTCAGATGCGTGGTTTTGGCTACCAGATGCAACGTGAAGAACGGCTCATTTGGGTTTCCGAAGCAACCTACCTTGGAATGCCTTTTTCAACCTTGGTTAGTGCTATCGATGAGGGCTTATGTAGCCCCTTTCCACACACTAATCCGAATACTCGTTTTAAAAAGCCCATGAGCAAGTATCGTTGGGCTTTTTTATCAAATTAAGGAGGCGACTGTTTGCATGACTTATCAAACCCTTGCTTTTAGTACACAATTTTATTGAATATAGTACAGGTGTAAAAACTGCATTTTATTCGTTAGTACACAACTTTATTGTCTGTACACAGTTATGAACGTTATTTAATTACCAGTCAGGTGGATCAAAATGAACAATCTTGTCGAGGCAGAATGCGAAAATGTAATCAACGGTTGGCTTTAAACTGGAGTGGACAGGTGAAATGGTTTGATGCTGTGGTAGAAGCTAGAACATTTTCAACGGAAACAGGTAAAGTTATCTCCATGCCAGAGGGCAACATCTTGGTTACCGTACAAGACAATGCAGATACAAGTGGCATTACATTAGATCGACGATTCTATATCACCCATCAGCCATTTAAAATAGTTGGAATGGATCGCATCCTAAATGGAATCGTTCAGTTAAGCTGCACATTGGATAGTATTTCAACTGCATACGACGATGTAGAACACAACATTGCTGATCGATGGAAATATGAGATTGCTCATACATATGCTTTACATATCAACCATGGAACGGTGGCCCATGTACTGCTTAACGAAACAATACCGTTTAATGTCACTGCTACGGATAATGGTATTCCAATAGAGAATCCGGCGATTACCTATATATCCAGTGATCCGAGTATAATTAGCGTAGACCAGCAAGGTCAGGTTATGGGCATCGCTTTGGGGCAAGCAAACATCATCGCGAAATTAACGTATCACCCCACAGTATGGAGTACCATTGAATTGAGAGTCGTTGAAACGGAAACGCATATTTATTCGATAGCTATTACTGGTAATCCCATTCTCAAAACAGGCCAAAGCACCTCATACGTCAGCCATATCTATGATCATGGAACAGAAGTGTTTGACCAGTCGGTGGAGTGGAGCCTACGAAATCAAGATGATTCGACTCCGATCATGGGGAGCATAACAGCTAGCACAGGAAATAGTGTGACGGTGAAAGCCGGAAGCAGTAGCCGAGCGAACAATAAAGCCCTTGTACTGACAGCCACCTTAGTAAGCGATCCTAGCATGACCGCAGAAAAGACATTAGCCTTAAGAATTTATTCTAAGTTTTGGCTTGCCCTAGAGGTGAGCCATTTTTATTTCAAAGGAGCACATACATATGCAACGAAAATCTATTGATTATCTACTGAGTCTAAGCCTATTGAAGCAATTGAGATCACAAAATGTAATTACAGAAGAAGAGTTCATAGCGATTGATGAGCTTAATAAAAAGTCTTTCAAATAGCTATAACATGGGCAGAAATGGACTTGATGATGTGCCGGAAGCATTATATCATGTGACCGTATAAAGAAGATATCGAAGGGAGAAATACTTATGGCCCAAGCCGTAACCGCAAAAAAAGTCGTCGTCGTTCCCATTAAAACGATGGACATCGTAGAAGGAATTCAATCTATTCAAAAAAAGAAAGTCGCTGCCTATTGCCGAGTCAGTACCGATTCCGAGGAGCAAAAGGAGAGCTATACCAATCAGGTAAATCATTATACCCAATACATTCAAAACAACTTGGAATGGGAAATGGCGGATATTTACGCCGATGAAGGGATCACCGGAACCAGCACTAAAAATAGAACGCACTTTAATCGGATGATACAAAGGTGAAGTATTGCTGACCATCCTAAGTTCCCTTGCCCAAGATGAGAGTCGAAACATTTCTGAAAACAGTCGATGGGGAATATTACGAGGCTTCCAAAACGGCAAAGTCTTCTGCAATACGACTCGCTTCCTTGGCTATGATAAGGATAAACATGGTGAACTGGTCATTAATGAGAAGGAAGCCGAGATTGTGCGGCGCATATACGAGGAGTATTTGGATGGCAAAAGCTATCAGGCGATAGCCAGAGGATTGATGCGAGACCACATTAAAACAGTCACGGGTGGCGATACGTGGTGGGATTCCTCCATTACCTTAATTCTGACCAATGAGAAATATTACGGAGCTTTGCTTCAGCAAAAGACGGTAACGGTAGATTTTCTAACGCATAAGCGAATAAGGAATAAAGGACAGGAGCAGCAATATTTAATTGAGGACAACCATGAACCGATTGTATCCAAGGAACTATTTGAAGCGGTGCAAAAGGAAAAGGAACGGAGGGCCAAGCTGAAAGGAAGTGTGATGGGAGAGAGTAAAAGATACTCCAGTAAATACGCATTGAGCAGTAAAGTGTATTGTGGATGCTGCGGAGCTATTTTCAAACGCCGAACCTGGAACAGCAATAACCCATCCAAAAAAGTGGTATGGCAGTGCAAAACGTATGTCAATGAAGGTAAAGCTGCATGTGATGCCAAATCAGTCGATGAACAAGTTTTACATTCCGCGTTTGTGCGATTGTTCAACCGGATGTATGAGAACAAGAAAAGATGGATTAAAACGCTGAAAGACAATATTGAATCGGTACTTTCCAGCAGAGTAGAGCAAAAATCGTTATTAGACATCGAAGGACAGATGCAACAATTGAAATCTGACTTGAAGGAATTAGTGAATCTCAAGCTACGGAATCAGATCGATGAGGCCGTATATGAAGAAGAAACAAACAGGCTTTCCAGTGAACTAAACGAGATGCGACAACAGAAGCTGACACTGGAGAAGGGGAATGAGCAGAAAGCGAAAGTTAAGGAACGTGTCGATGAAATCATACAAATTTTAAGCTCGCGGCAAGATATACTGGAACAATTTGATGATAAACTATTTAATGCGTTGGTGGAGAAGATAAGCATTCTCTCACCAGCGCATTTTATTTTTACCTTGAAAAGTGGAATGAGCATAGACGAAATACTGGACTAAAAAATCATAGGCTAACACTATCTATCAATAGACTAACGAGTAACTGTGGGGTGTATGACGGGAAGAATCAATCGAATCCCGTCTTTAACTCCTTCCATATAGATGGACTGTTTGTCCTGACTTAACTGATAGCCTATGGCTTCTTCCCATTCGGATAGCAGATGTTGAATATCCTCGTTTTGATTCATTTTGAATTGATCCATTTGAGTGAATAGGTGCTCGTCTTCCGGTAAATTTGAAGCCTGTTGTTCACTGGCAAGTTCTAATTGATAAAAACGTTGGCGTAATGCTTCGAGAAACCAATCTGGCCAATTTGACATAGTACATTTTCCCTCCCGTGGTTGAAGTGTGTGTATGGTAACTCTGATGGGGAGGAATGGCAAGTCATTGTTTTGTATGTAAGGATGTTGGGCAGCAACGGTTATTTCATTTCTAATGTTGGCATGCAAGAAGCTTATTCCTACTCATTTTTTAAGTGTTTGGTTTATTGGTTATATTGAACGATCTTCTTGTTGGGACTGTAAACCACTTCCTGTTGTTCATCCTGAAATAATATTATACACATTTACTCTGATTGTTGACTTATACATCAATCTCCCATCGGAAGTATTTAGAAAGATTGTCGTATGCTTTTTCAATGTCATCGTCTTCACATTTCTTAATTATACGACTAATTGTCGCTTCAAGGAATTTTACATTAAAGTCTCTTGCAATAAAATGGCCTCGCCCAATGATAATATCACCTTGACCTAACATCCTGTCTAACCTTCTAGGACTTATTAGTTCAAATGAAAACATATCTGATGCACCATTTATTTCAATAGGTCCGATATCTACATTATAAGTAATATAGAAGTCGTCTATATCTTTGCCCCAATCCTCGTAGATCTTTGTTAAAGCTTTTATTATAAGCATTTAATTATCCTCCTATTTTAGAATATCAATATGAACGTTTCTAATTTGCTTTGGTGCCTATGCCTTACCAGCACTTAATTGCCACTATCAAGAGTAATAACCCTTTTGGTGATTACTTAAGTCCAAGAAGAATTCGAGAATCCGTTAAGTCTTCTACATATCCAGCATGCCACCAAGGTTTTCTCGTCCCTTTACTTACGGAGATAACAAAAACAGGACAATCATGGTGGTATCTGACCATAATCGACCTGTTCAATGTAACGCTATAGCGTTATTAGCGTTATTTAGGTTATACGTAAAGCAATATTGTGCGCACATCTTAATCGCGAAAACTTCCTACAGGTAGAACAAAGGTTATCTTGGTAATCATGAGGTAAAATATGTTTATTAGGCACTGGGTAGTTCCCGATAAGATTATCTTTATGATATCATAAACCTTTGTTTGATTACTCTCAAACAAACTTCCACTTGATCTGTATCATTCGGATTCCGAATTAGATAACTTTCACTTGCTTCAATTAAATATTTAAAAAATGTCTCGTAGTCTACAATTGCATTTTCTTCAATTTCAGCCATTGGAGGTTGCAAACTAAAGTTAACGCCACTTTCACCAAAATATCCTTCCTCCCCAGGTTTATATTCATGGGAAAAAGTGCAACTTACTGGATCAATTCCAAAACCATCACCATTTCTAAAATGGTGGATCGCTTGTACAAACTTACCATCACCTATTATTTTATAATATAATCTCATAAGTTCTACCTTTTCCGAAAAATCTTCAATTATGAAAATCTCATCTTCCATATAAATCTCTCCTACGACTATTAATCAAGTACTGGGAAAAAGTTGGTAATCTCATCTGTAATCTTATCTTTAAAGCCCATAAATTTTAATTTTTTTCCATTTACATTAACATAGCCTTCGACCATATCACTTGGAGACCTAGCTCCACCAGGTATTATGCTGTTACTTCTCACCCCCTCTTCCATTGCTTCTCTTCCCAACTTCAATATCTGTTCATCAGAGAAAACTTTCGGATCATAAACAGTTTTAGGATTCTTATACTCTTTCCACTGACCAGTATAGTTTCCTTTTCCACCATTAGCTGTGCTCATTCCGTCATAAACAGGGAGCTTGTATTTAACCTCATAAATTCCCGGAATATCTGGATGTGACGTTTTTATCACAGCTTGGTTAATATTCTTAACCTGATCGCCAAAGTTGTCTAAAATATACCGCTCAAAGTTTTCAAGGTTATGTCCACCTTTTATTCCTATAGTCGGTTTTGCTTTAAACCCTTCTACTTCAATTAAATGATTATCATAACCTGATTTATAATTGACTGTAACATTAGGAGCTTGTGACGTCCTTTTATTACCCTGCGATTTAACAATTTCTTTTTCCTTTTTTAAATATTCTTTTATATTCGAGGCGTTTCTTGTATTTGTACTCTTAGCTACATTATATATGACCTTCTTTTGAATTTTACTATTTTCTTCTCTAGCTGCCTTGGAGGCAGTCTCTCGTAGCGTTTTCCTTGCCTGTTGATCCTGTTGTTTATATTGGTTTTTCGTTGTTAACCTTTCATTTGGTTGTGGTTTGTAACCTTTGTTTTCAAGCGTTTGGTTATTTTTTGGGGTAGCTATGTTTTCTCTAGCTTCTATTTCTTGCCTCGCTAATAATTCCTGGACTCTTACTTTTGCACTTACTCCAGAAGAAATATTAAAGAACCCTTTTCCTCTACCCAGTTTTGAAAGTATCCCCTTTAATTCTTTAGTATGGTCCATACCCCCTCGACCCCCAACCATAAGAGGGTTTTCTGTGATAATAGCATAGAACATCCATTTTTTCTCTTCTTCGGATACTCCTTGCTTCCTAGTTAGCATGAAAAAATCGCCGGGATAGTTATGCTTCCATTCACTATAGTATTGGCGATCCGGTTCACCGTCACGAGTACGTACAAGACCATCTTTTCCTCGATAACTCCCCGGTTTAAGTTTGGGTGTAAAGTCTTCGGTATATGCTGCTCTAAGATAATCCTGCCAGATTCTTTCGTAGTCTTCTTCTGTCAGTTCTGGTGGAGCAGCTTCTTTTTTTGCTTTAAGGGCAGCTTTAGCTCTAGCTTCTTTTTCTGCTTTAAGAGCAGCTTTAGCTCTAGCTTCTTTTTCTGCTTTAAGAGCAGCTTCAGTTCTAGTTTCTTCTTTTTCTTTATAGTCCCTGAGCATTTTATCCCGAACGCTTTTAGGAACTTGCTGATAGGCATGAGCCATAGCATTCGACTCTTTCAGCAGGTTTTGAACCAGTTCCAATGGACCACCGGAATCAGCCAAATGACGCGCACTCGTATATGCTTTTCCTAAAATCCACTTGCTATAGTAAGCTTGTTTAGCTTGCTCATGCTCATATTGACTGATTAGTCCTTGGAGTGCTAAACCAGCCAAGTGTTTGAGCGGGTGCAACCCCGTTTCTTTACTGCCTCCAACCGTTGGCGTTCCTTTACTACGAATAGGTATGGCTCCAGTTGCTTGTAACACCGTTGCTGCTACTTTACCTGCTGGCCCACCAACAGCATTCAACATCACACTGGCTACGTTCCCAACTACGGGAATGGAACCTAACAGCTTGGATATCGTCCCCATCAAAGCATTAGCCTGTTGAAGCGCTGCTGGAGTTGTAACTTTTGCTTTAGGAGTAGAGGCTTGGCTGCTAGATGAATCCTTTGCTGCTGATTGGGTTGCTTCATAAGCTTTTATGCTCATCAATGGTGGCTCAGGCACAGGAGGGAGGTCAGCTACAAAAACTGGAGCTTTCACCGTACCTTCCTGATATATCACTGGAGCCTTGGTATCCGTCTCGCCATCCAGCACCATGCTACTTTCTCCACCTTTGAGATACAGCGCTGTTCCAGCTTCCAGCGACAGTTCCTCACCTGCATCGAGCTTCACGTGACCACCCTGAATCTGCACATTCCCCGGACTGTTGATGGTGATGCCACTATCTTCATTTAGTGTAATTGAAAATCCATCCGAGGTAGAAAGGGTCAGTTCTTGCTCAGACATTTCTACGCCGCTACCTTGCACATGTTGCCATATCTTCACATTCGGCTGTCCATTTGCGTGGCGTTGTTGTCGTAGCGAATCCGTTACATAGGCATCCTGTTCGCGGTGTGTAGGCAGATACAGTTCTACTTGTTCCCCGATCTCAGGCATATCGTACCAACCGCTATGTTCTTCGGCTACATATCGAGTCGCCACGGGAAACCAGCAGGCTTTGACAGGATCTTGCTTCGGGTCGATGTCCAGTTGAAGCTGTACGAAATCCTGCTGTACCTTGAGCACCGTTCCTGTCAGCGAAATCCCGGTGGCCTGATCGTTTTCATAACGGGCATAGCGAATATTCTGTTCCGCTTGGAGATCATAACGAGTACGCAATAAGCCATCCTCTAACCGTGTCACTGCTCGAACGACGACCAACTCTTTGCCTTGTCCAATGGGTAACGTAATGAGGTCGCCCAGCGCATAATATTGCAGGCTTTCAATCATATAGGTGACATACGAGTCAGCACGTTCTCCCGGCTTTTCAGCATCCAGCTCATGGAACGTTTTCCGTACCCGATAAAATACATCTCGTTCCACTTTATGCTGCTTGCCTTCTGGCATCCCGAAGAAAACTTTGGGTGAGGCTGCGGTCACTTCTGGCACAAGTACCGAACCAAAGCGGGAAGCAAGACGCTTTAAAAAAGCCCAATCCGTCTCCTCATATTGTAAAACAAAAGTGTCCAATTTGGCATAGTTGGTTACGGTATCAATGGCATCTCCGTACTGATATTTTCGAACCAGCGCGGTGACCAGATCATCATAAGTACGGTGAATATCTTGATAGGAACGTTTTTTCAGCTTGATATCCATTTGATAGGAATGGGAAGCGGCTTCCAATTCAAAGGTGTATACTCCCCGTGTGCAATTCACAGACATTTGCGTAATGATCCCGTGAAACAGTCTTCTCAGCGATTGTCCCTGATCATCCAACTGACGAATGATAATCGGCTCTTGCTCCATATTTTGACCGATACAAGCGGCTCCCTGTTCTTCGGAGAGCAACCCACTGATATGTAAAAAGGCATGATCATTAATGGTACGTTTTATTTGAAGTTGTTCGATGTGTTGTGGCTGAAAGGGACCATAAAAGCGTAGGCTTTCATACCCGATCCCATCTGATAATAGGCTCAAGTGAGTTCATGACTCCTTTCTAGATGTAATTGTTTTTCCAAGTAAAGTATGTAATTTTTAATTCGCTTCTGATTATAGAAGACACGGATGAGTACAGCTTTGAGTCGAGATAGATATGTATTACAAGATTTGTTTGGCATAAAAGGACGAGAGGCAATATTTAATGAACAACCCAGCATATGTATTTATCGGTCAAAAGAGAGATTTTGTTTACAGAATGGCCCATTCGTTGGGGTATTTACTATGTGTATTTTTGGAAGCAGGTGATATGGGAGGGAAATGTAGAGTAGAAAAAAGCATATATATAAGACGCAATTAAGATCATAACCTGACAAGTAGACGATCTATCGTTTCCATCGGATGCTTATTAATCCGTTTCATAAATTGACTGACATGAAGCTTAATTTTATAGAATTTCTCAAAAAAGACGTTGTTGACCACATCGGATTTAAGCCACAGCCACAGGCCTTCAATCGGATTCAGGTTTGGACTATATGGCGGTAGAAAGACCAAGTGCAAGCGCGGATGTTCCTTCAAAAAAGGCTGCAGCCCGGTAGCATGATGAATGCGGCTGTTGTCCAGAATGAGAGCGAGCTTCCCATTCGGGTAAGCCGATAGCAGATCCTGCAGAAACCGAATAAAGGCGGCTACATCGGCTTTTTCTTCTTCACGATGATGGACCTGTCCGGTTTCGTAGTTGATCGCTCCAAATAGCTTGGCTCCTTCATGCTTGCCATACGTTGGCACTTGGCGTTGCTTACCGCGCGGAAACCAGTTGTATTGCAGCGCCTGATAGGAACGAATCATCGATTCGTCTTCAAAGAGCAAATGATTGATCTCTTCCGCCTCAACCTGTTTCTTGAGCTTGGCAAAGGTGTGTTTGCGAAAAAACTCTTGGGCGTCCTCATCGGCTTTGGCTAATGTATAGGTTGCTTTGGTAAAGCTGAAGTTCATCCGTTTGAGCATCGCGCTAATCCCGCGTACGCTCATGATAATGCCAAACTCCCGCTTGATCCATTCCGCTACCAGCGGGAGTGTCCAGGTGTAACGAGCTTCAAAGCCCACATCCGTCGGTTGCTGCTGTTCGAGCATCGTGGCTAACTGACTACGCTGTTCCTCCGTGAGTTTAGGCGGTTGTCCGGGAGAGTGATCCATTTCCAGACCAGCAAGACCATGCTTTTGGTAGTTCTGCCAATAGAGGCTGATCGTTTGACGAACGCGACCAAGCAGATCGCTAATCTCAGCAAACGAGTGCCCTTCCAGACGAAGACGGACGGCCAGGTACCTTTCGTAAAGACGTTTATCTGATGTTTCTTTCATCGCTGTATTCAATCGCTCGATTTCTTCGCTTTTCATGTTCATCGCCACCTTGGGTTGAAGTTACTATTCATTACCCCATTTGGCGACGGATTGGCCTCGTTAATTTCTTATTTGCGTCTTATATAATAGGTGATAAGAAGGAGTATATCCTTTCCGTCGTCTCGACACACGTGGAGTGTTGCTCACTGTTGGTCAAGAAAGACTAATAGTTGAGATGTATTGGCGTATACAGCAACGGAGCGGGAGAAGTCCTGCTTCTTTTTTTGATAGGCTCTTTATCCTTCGTTGTTGTTACTACAGCTCAGTTCTTGTCCATCTCAATGCGAATGACGCATACATATGCTATTACATATTTAAAAAGAGAGGAATGGAATACATGTCAAAAGCTATTACAACAGGTCCGTTTCGAGTTCCACAGCTAACAAAATCACTTATGGGTCGATCGACGAGTATATTTCAACGTTTACTCCCGAGGTTCAGGACATTCTTCAAACGTTAAGGCAAGTGATAAAAGAGTCGGCGCCGGATGCGAAGGAAAAGATCAGTTATCAGATGCCTACATTCGAGCTCCATGGAAATCTTGTGTATTTTGCGGTTTTCAAGAATCACATCGGTTTTTATCCGGCCCCTAGCGGAATCGATGAGTTCTTCCCCATTGATAAGCCGCTGCCCTATGACATATTAAGCAGAATCGTTAAATTCAGAGTTGCCAGCAACATTGAAAAAGCAGAAGGTAAATTAAAAAAGAAGAAATGATTGTATTATGATAGTTATACGCATACGGGGATCGATTGACAGATAGGAGAAGAGCCTGAGGGGGACGAAGAAATCTCGTACCCTCAGGCTCTTCTCTCTTATTATTGTCATAACCATATGATTAGTGATTATTTATTGAGAACATCCGCGTATTCGGAGAAACGTTCGAATCGTCCCTTGGCAAACGGGCATAAGGGTAAAATCTTAATACCGTTTTCCCGCGCGTATTCCACCATAGCTTTGACAAGCTTATCGCCAAGCCCTTGTCCTCGGAAAGCATTTTCGACCAAGGTGTGATCAATAATGTAAAGCTCCGGACTTGAGATTACATACGTCATTACCGCAGCAATGCCGTTATCTCGAATAAGAAATCTTTTATTAGCGGTATCATGATTTACAATATGCATGTTCATCTCTCTTTCCTTGTTCAATATTCACCGTCCAGACGTCTATACGTCAGTGCTCCGCTTGGACATGTGTCAATATGTCGGGCAATTGCCTCCGCAGTTTCAGCATCGGGATTAACCCAAGGACGCTTGCTTAAATCAAAAACACCAGGGAGGCCCTTTACGCAAATACCGGAATGAGTGCATACCTCCGAATTAAACATTACCTCGATATCTTTACCGTAGTATAATTTCTGCTTAGTCATAATTCCTTCACACCTTTCACTTTTGAGTTTGTTTAAAGACCAGGATCCATTCTTCGAAAGCTGTCAGGAATCTTTCCAAATGGCGAAGCGTTGATTCGTCGTCCAATTCTCCGGTGGTTTCATTCAGTTTTTCGTGAATGCTGCCGATGAGAACCTTCGGACCCGCCATCGTATAGGCATTCATGGCAAGCAGTGTCTGTCTCACCTGGGCTTGTGACTGCGCTGTCCCCCCACTGCCCGGAGTAGCACCTGCAATCGCAAAAGGTTTTTGAATCAGCACTGAGCTTTTACTCGGACGCGAAGCCCAGTCCAAGGCATTTTTCAAAACGCCCGGGATTCCCATGTTGTATTCAGGGGTCACAATCAGTACACCGTCCGCTTTTCGAATGCTTTCTTTAAATTCGACAACCGACTGGGGATCGCCTTGGCTCTCGATGTCCGAATTGTAAAGTGGAATCGTCGATAGGTCAACGTGATGAATCTCCCAATGCTTTGACGCAAGCTCTTCCATAGCCTTTAACACCCTTCTATTGAAAGAACCTTCACGAAGACTTCCACATATGGCAGTGATGGTGAGTTTGTTTTCGCTCATTCTTGCGCTCTCCTCTCTTGGTTTAAATCACGCCACAATACACGAGAAATGTCCTTAAGCAAATGACCCGACTCCACTCCCGCAGGATCTATGAGCCAAGCCATATGCAAACCGTTTAATAGAGACTGGATAAACATGGCCATCGACTTTGGATTGGCATCATTTCGGAGCATGCCGCGTTCCTGGAACGATTGTAAAATATCACCGATCTGTCCATACCATTGGTCAAATGCTTCACTAAGCTTTCTCTTCATGACCGGAACTCGGCTCGACGTCAGAAACTCGAAAAGCAGCATAGACGTTCCCGGGTCCATAACACATTCTTTGAACTGGGCCCTTATCCAGGCATCCAAGGCGTTCTGAGGGTTAGCCGCGCCTAATATGCCTTCCACTTGCTGCGGAATCCGCTTCGAATTTTGCGAAAGGCTGCGTTCGCAGAGAGTGAGGTACAGATCGCTTTTGTTGGAAAAATGGCAATAAACCGCACCTTTCGTCATGCCTGCTTCTGCCGCCACATCATTCAACGTCGCCTCTGCATAACCGTATTTCGCAAATATTCGCATCGACGCATCCAGGATTCGCGTCCGTGTATCCGTGTTTGATCGCCCTGACGCTTCCTGTTTCTCTGCCCATAATGCTCTCATTTCTTGCTTGCTGCCCAAATGACGACGAACCGTGTCCAGTGTACCCCCGAGGCCTCCGCCAAATCGGCATAGGTGAATTGGTCAACCGGACGCTTTTCCACCAAATCGAAAGCTGCCTCTAAAATCTTTGTACTTGCATCCAATACATCACCCTCAGTTTTTAGTGGGGATACTATTAGCATACTGGTTGGTATGTTCTTATAATATCGTTAAAGATCCTGCTCGTAAATGTGTGCAAACAAAATACAACTCGAATATTGTTGTAATCACAAGGAATATAGTAAAATAAGCAAAAAGGCGTTCGAGAGAATAAATCCATCGAATGCCTTTTTTCGTCTGACTTAATCAAAATGTTCAAGAACAATTTTTCCGATTGTTTTTCCAGATTCTATTTTAGCATGAGCAAGTTTTAAGTTTGCCGCATGAATCGGAGATATTCTCCCTGTGACAGCAGTGCGAATTTTCCCTCCATCAACAAGTACAATTTCTTGCGTTATGTCCCGGGTCAACGGAAACAGAATTTTTCAACGTTGTGGGGGCCGATGAAGCTTCTGTCGGGAATCGAGACACTCCAGAAAATGTGGTCCAAGTTGCTCTTAGCTCGCTTCAAGCAAAAAAAGTATATGCTATCCCAGGTTTTAAAAACTATATTTCTGCTCAAATGTCTCGCTTCTTCACACGAAAACAAATGCTTTTTATTGTCGGACGAATGCTCCGTACACGTCATTAATATATCGCAATTTTCAGCACTCCAGTCATATGGAGTGTCTAATATTGATGGTATGAAAAGATATATGACAGTATCGCTCAAGGAAGTTGAAAGATAGGCAGACGAGTCACGTTGAACGCTACGTGAGGATTGAAAGGCTGAAAGATTGATGAATAAAGGGATACAGGTGATTCGCAAAGCTAATCATTTAGTGCGATCCTTGAGAAGATCAAGAAGATATTTATAAAATATTGAGGTTTAATGAAAGATGAGGGTTCATGTTATGCCAAAAAACGATAATATGCTGGCAATTCTATGGATGCTGAATTCGGGCGTAAAAATGACTGCAAAACAAATATCCGAAAAGTTAGAAATAAATATAAGGACAGTTTATCGGTATATTGATGCACTATGTGCCAGTGGAGTGCCTATAATATCCGACACAGGTCATAATGGCGGGTATAGCTTGCTGAATAATTTTATCAGAGCACCTCTGCTATTTGATATTGAGGAAAAAAAGGCGCTCCTTCATGCTGCTGTTTTTGCAAAAGAAGCTGGATACCCTTTGAGTGAGGCATTAGGCACTGCGACATCAAAATTGAAAATGTATTCGAATCAGGAGCAGGAAAGTATACTTAGCCGTCATTTAGCAGGATTTGAAGTTATTAACCGCATGGGAGACCCTTCTATTCAGCCGGTATTGGCGGAATTGGAGCAGGCTGTAGCAAATGAATTCTCTGTAGAAATTGAGTATCGCACAAGCCATGAAGAACAACCTAAGAATAGGGTGATAGACCCCTATGGAATGGTCTACTGGAACAGTAAATGGTATACTGTTGCATTTTGTCACCTAAGAAATGAGATCCGTAGCTTTCGGGCAGATCGGATTCTACAAATCAAGCGTACTCCAATCATATTTAAGCGTTCTGAAGCTTTTTCGGCCCGTGAATTTTTTATGCAAAATCTGTTACCTGATTTAGTGGGTAAGGACGGTTTAATTTCTTTAATGATCGAAGGCAGGACAGAGGCATTGGATGACTTATGCCTGCATTGGTTTTTGGGGCATCATCTGAAAGAGCGGACATCCAATCGAGCAATCTTTTTGCTTGAGGAAAAATCAATTCATACGTATGTCCCTTATTTTCTCCTATCCTACGGGAAATCCATTCAAGTAATCAAACCACAGAGTTTGAAGGAAAAACTTGTTGCTGTTGCGTCGGAGTTAATGGAATATTATCAACTTTAATAGCTTCACTGACAGCAGATGTCAGTGAAGCTATTTTATAATGATGATAATCATTGATTACCGATGGATGGTTGGTATCACTTGATGAATTGTAAAATAAGGAGAACTTGCAAATGAATAATACGGTATATCTTTATGTGTTTGACACAATGGCAGACTGGGAAATAGGTTACTTAACTGCCGAACTGAACTCGGGAAGATATTATAAAAAGGGGCTGGCCCCATCAAAAATAGTTACCGTGGGAATTGAAAAGATTCCTGTAACTACAATGGGCGGATTGAAAATACTGCCTGACATCAAGCTAGATGAGTGCAGCCTTGAAAGCACGGATGCATTGATTTTACCCGGTGGAGATACATGGACAGAAACAATTCACCAACCCATCTTAAAAATCGCTGAGAGGTGTTTAAAGGAAGGTATATTGGTTGCAGCGATTTGTGGTGCCACAATGGGACTTGCCCAGACAGGATTGCTGAATTCACGTGGGCATACAAGCAATGATCTGGAATACCTTAAAATGATCTGTCCCACTTACACGGGCGAAAAGTATTACAAAATGGAGTCTGTTGTAACGGATGGAAAACTGATCACTGCATCTGGAACAGCTCCGTTGGAATTTTCCGTACACGTCTTGAAAGCTTTGGGTGTATTTTCTTCAAAAACATTAGATGCCTGGTACAGTCTTAATAAGACTCAGGATTCCAAATATTTCTATGAGTTGATGAATTCAATCCAATGAAGATATAAGCATAAAATTGATATTTGATCATTTAAAGGAGGAGTAAAAATGACTGAAAGCAGAGAATATATGGGAGTGTCAGGTAAATATACAAAGAATGGAACACCCAACGGCTTTACATCTATTACCCCATTTATAACAGTGAAGAATCCTTCTGAGGCAATAGAGTTCTATAAAACTGTTTTCAATGCAAGGGTTAAGGATATTACTGAATATCCTGATGGAAATGGCAATAAAATAATTGTTCATGCGGAATTAGATTTTGGAAATGGTTTTTTGCAGCTGGGAGCAGCGAATCCGACATATAAATTGGTCTTGCCGCCAGATGAAGGCAATGCGTGTTATTCTTTAGGAATTTACGTTATGAATGTTGATCAGGTACTTGAAAATGCGGTAGCAAGAGGAGCAAAAGTAAGGGAACCGGTTGCAAATTTTGTTTCAGGTGATCGATTCGCAAGTATATTGGATCCTTTTGGAGTAAGATGGTCTATTATGACTAGGATTGAGGATTTGTCAGAAGAAGAAAGTAGTCGGAGGGTTGCTGAATGGGCCAAAAGCTTTAGTGGAGAATAAATGCAATAACATTTTTTTGATAATAAGTGTCAAAAGTTACAGTTTGCTTAAATGATATAATAGAAATGCTGGTGCCAAATAGTTGGCGAAAATAGAAACTTCAAAATTTTAGGGTTGAAAAAGCAACCCTTCGAAAATATACCGTGTCGTCAAGGGACTACCAGCTTCATACGGCATCATGATCACCGCCACAAGGCATATGGAGAGCATCGCTCGCTGGGTATAAGAGTGTAGCCGATCCAGTAGAGGGGTTCGTTGGGGACGAAAAAGGACGTTAGCTATTCACGTCCTCTTTTTTATGTCTATTTAATTGCCGAATACATTTCCATCTGATGAAGATCAATAAGCATTTCTGCGCTCTTCAAAATATCCAAACCGATCAGTCCACTAATGTAGTCAGTGTTTTCATGAAAAACGCCAGAATCAATCAGGATGTCATTGAGCACAAGCTGCTCTAACTGAATTTGATCTACCCGTTTTGAATTCAATCTCAATATGTTATTGTCCTTACATTTAAACCATTCCCTTGTTGCCTCGCCGGGGTCTAGAATAGCCCGAATCAAAGCCACATCGTCCACGTACTGCTTGTTATCTTTGGTATGAGAATTCATGATGTATTGCATTAACGCTGTTCTGAATTTGCGAAAGAATGGACTCAAACTTTTCCATTACAGATTGATCTGCTGAACGTAGAGTAATAAAAGTCAGGTGAAAAATGGGAGTATGAGTATTTTGTAGTTTCGAATGGCGGTTTTTCCATACTCGAAGGCCAGTCAAATTACGCACGGAAATATACGCTAAACCCTTGTTTTTAAATATAAGAAAAGACCATAATCTGTTGACACAGAAGCGTAACCCATTTGTCGTAACATAGCTGTGATATTACCACGGTGATATGTTCCATGATTCACAATGTGGGGGACTATTTCGGATACACTTGTTTTCATGAGGTTGGCAGAAGGATTCTCAATGACAAGAAGCTTGTCTATATTTTCTTTTTGGTTCAGGAACGATTTGAATCGCTCGGATAACTCCAAAAACAGGGTCTCCATTTCCTCTAATCCTTTTGACTCAGTTTGTTCTTTTAGTTGTTCAGCTAACGACAATGCATGGTTCATACTTTTACCAGAAAAAACTTCTATCCATCCAAGATCGGAAAGATAAACATGGGCCAACACATTCGCTAACGAAGGAAATACACTTTGAACTTCTTGACGATAAGCATCCTTGGGCAGCTCTTTTAATCGCTTGAAAATTTGTTCGTATGCGAACATAAGTTTTTTATTAAAGCTAGTACTACTCTAACTAAATGCAAGAGAGCCGGAGCATCAAAAGCTCAATTTAACTTTTCACGTAAGTTCGTAAATAAAGAAGATGGTTCGAGATATGAAGAAGACCTGCAAGTATGTTATATTTAACAAACGGCAATCATGATGAACAGCAAATGTAGTGATTTTTTTAGTAAAGCCACAGGGTCGAAGAACAGGTGAACAAAGTGTTCTGATGGTGGAACCGTTACAGGATCGAATATAGATTGACTCAGATATAGAAAAGGATGAGATTATTTTGGAAAACAACGAAACTCAGCAGGAATTTGCAGAAGTATATGAGCAGCTTAAAGTAGCTGTAAACCGAACCTCCGATTGGAAAGCGCGTCTAGCTGCGGTAAATGATTTGGGCGCATGGAAGAACCAGCAGACGATTGACGTACTGACACATCGATTGAATAATGATACGGTATATGCCGTTCAGGAAGCCGCTTACCGCAAGCTTCAGGAATGGG
Source organism: Paenibacillus sp. 1-8 (assembly GCF_056316205.1). Classification (NCBI taxonomy): domain Bacteria; kingdom Bacillati; phylum Bacillota; class Bacilli; order Caryophanales; family Paenibacillaceae; genus Paenibacillus; species Paenibacillus sp. 1-8. Next base: position 971,694 of record NZ_CM149995.1, read on the forward strand.
GCGAGAATGTACAGCCGCCTGTGCGCAAAGAGGGTGAGCTTGTTAAGGGCCTGACGAAGATTCTGGTGCGGATTAAAAAAAGCCTGCCAGCCGACCATACCTATAACGATTTTCGCGAGAAGCTGCACAAGATGAGAGTCGATATTTATGACGTCTATGAAGGCGACAAGGGTGCTGAGTTTGATCAGTGGCTGGAGCAAAAATGGGCTTCGTTATCCACAAGATAATGTCTGAACCCTGCAATTGAATGTATTTTTAAGGATTGTAACTGGTGATGCAGACAAGGCCTTAACAAGGATAAGGGGTTATTTTTGTTAAGGTCTTTTTTATCTTTTGGGAGTGGGTATATTTGTATCTTTTCCTCGCTTGTGTGATTTTTAATGTGTTACATCTTATTTGATTGCCGAATTTCTTTGAAATATTGGTTACATTCATTGGAGAATTGCTCAAGTATGTGAAAGATACAAACCAATAAAATTTCTATTCTATAACGTTAAAGAAATACTTTTTGAGCAAGCTATGAAATACATATCAGGAATGCAAAGAAAGCAACAAAGAATTATCTGTAGATAAATTGTAGGAAAATGATCATTTTTTGATGGGGTAATAGTGAAGTTTGTCGTTGATAAACATGTTTCCGTGAAATATATTAGCTCTAAGCGTGGTCATAGTGAATAAGCTGTTGCAACGACAAAATCGGTCCTCTATTTTTTACCATTATTCTTTAACCATTGGTTAATTAACAAGTGTTGATTTTCCGTTTTTTTTGTCATACAATTCTTTCATTGCTACAGGCTCGGACTCAGGAACAGCAAGGCTTGATTCATATTTGGACGTGATTTCCTTGTACGCACTCGGATGATGAAGTATCTCTATATTGGCAAAATCAGCATCACGGCAGCCTGATATCTCGATATCCTTTTTGGGATAGGGACTGTTTTCCATATCTTTCAGTTTGATGATGAACATATACGAAGGGGAGCGTTCTTTTGGAATCGAAACAATTAACGAGAGGGCTAAAGCCAAGGCATGTTGAGCTGATTGCGCTTGGAGGCACCATTGGCGTTGGCTTGTTTATGGGGTCAGCAAGTACGATAAAATGGGCGGGGCCTTCTGTGCTGTTGGCCTATCTCTTAGCTGGAATTATTATGTTTTTTGTCATGCGGATGATGGGAGAAATGCTGATTCTCGAACCGGTGACAGGCTCATTCGCTACTTTTGCTCATAAATATATTAGCCCTTTGGCCGGTTTTTTGACCGCTTGGAGCTATTGGTTTTTATGGGTTACTGTAGGGATGGCGGAGGTTACTGCCATTGGGGTGTACGTGGGCTATTGGTTCCCTGACATTCCGCAATGGCTGCCAGCCTTGGCAGGTGTCATCATCATTGCGTTAGCCAATTTGGCGGCTGTGAAATTTTATGGAGAATTTGAATTTTGGTTTGCGATGATTAAGATTGTCGCCATTATCTTTATGCTGATTATTGGCACGGGTATGATCTTCTTTGGCCTGGGGAACGGCGGGCAACCGATTGGTCTCTCCAATCTGTACAGCCATGGCGGTTTTTTTGCAGGTGGTTTAAAAGGTTTTCTATTTGCGCTCTGTATTGTAACGGCCGCTTATCAAGGTATAGAGATGGTGGGCATTACGGCGGGTGAAGCAGAAAATCCGAAAATGACGCTGCGAAAAGCCATTAAGAATATTATCTGGCGTATTCTGATTTTTTACGTGGGTGCGATCTTTGTTATTGTTACAATCTATCCATGGAATCAAATTGGCGAGATCGGCAGTCCTTTCGTTCTGACCTTTGCCAAAGTAGGGATTGTTGCCGCTGCGGGCATCATTAATTTCGTTGTTCTCACAGCCGCGATGTCAGGCTGCAACAGTGGTATTTACAGTGCGGGAAGAATGTTATACACATTGTCTAAAAACGGACAAGCCCCCAAGTTCTTTGGGAAAGTTTCCGAAAGCGGGGTTCCCAGAAATAGTATTATTGCGACCATTTCCTTGCTGCTGGTGGGAGTGCTGTTTAATTACTTAATCCCTGATTCCAAGCTGTTCCTGTATATTTATAGCGCCAGTGTTCTTCCAGGCATGGTACCGTGGTTTGCAATGGCAATCAGCCAATTTAAATTCAGGAAAAAGTGGAAGAACGAAATGGAAGATCATCCCTTCAAGTCTCGTTTTTTCCCGATCAGCAACTACATCACCATTATCTTCTTGTCCCTGGTGATCGTTGGAATGTGGTTCAATCCAGACACGCGCACGTCATTGATTGTCGGAGCATCATTCATGGCGATCGTCATTGTCGGCTATTTTGTCTTTGGCATAGGAAAGCGGCAGAGAATTGAAGAATTAGATAAGAAATAGACCGCTGCTAAAATGCAGAGATCATGACCGAGCGAGATTCAGGTTACGCCCTGAGTTCGCTCGGTTTTTCTTTTACCAAGGTAAAAGAAACTTACTTCGGAAACGGAAAAACAGTTCAAGCTTTAACCCTGTACCAATACGTATAAACTTCTGAGTATCCTAGTTTGGCATAAAGCCGTTGTGCAGGTTTATTATCGGCTACAACGGCTAAATAGCTGTGTCTGGCCCCGTGTTCTTGTCCCCATTTGAGCAAATGTAATATCATTTGTTCCCCGAAGCCCTGATTTCTGTAATTTAAATCGGTCACAATATCGTATAAACCTAGATACTCTCTTTCTATAATTCCAAGACCGCAAGCAATAACTTGATTGTTGTCATAAAGCGAGATAAACCCTTTCTTCGTTATGATATTAGACAACATGCGTTCCATGATGCCCTTATGATGATCATTCACATGATTGAGTCTGCAAAAATGCTCTAACCATTCTTCATTCATATGTTCATCTATTTTCACCGAATTTAGTTGGGGGCTGCTTAGGTTATCCAGCTTTAAGGTTTGAACACTTGTTGGGTCAATGAGGGAATAGCCCTTTTCCTCTAAAATGCGATCTAAATGCTCAGGATGGATAAAGGGAGTGATTTTATAGGTTGCGGGCAAGTTACGATCTGAAAATAAGTTCTCACACTCTTCAATTTTATGATCGAGGTCAAAGGTTGAATAATGAATCGGGTTAATCGAGTTGGCACGTTTGGTATAACCATCTGCAAAGCGCAAAATCCATCCATCGTAAAGTAAAGTGGACAGGGGCTGCCAGTTGTTCAAGGATAGCTCTTCAATAATTTTGTGGTTCATAGGTATCCTCCATATGGTTTAATGAATAATAATACATACTAATGAATAATAAACCAAAGAGAAATAGAAAGAAAGCACTAATTTTGTTTAGGTCAAGCCAATATACAAAGGACATAAATTATCTATAGTTTCTTCTAAATTTTAACTGTTAATAGAATTTTAGAGAAGCTATAATTCTATTAAATAATTGAAGTGCAAATGGAGAGGGGTTAAGGGGAAGATGTTGAAAAAATGGTCATTGCTCTTGATGTTAGCCTTGCTAGTAGTAGCATCATTGGGCTGGAACGGCGGGGTATCTTACGCAGCTACCACAGAATATACTTGGAACAAGTACAAGGGTACTGAAGTGAAGACATATAGATTGACTGCAGTGCCGGGAAGAGTCGAATATATGGATCAGGAAAGGCTTTTTGCCGCTTTAAGCCAAACCCCAAATGTGTATGGAGATTTCAGCGGCTATGAAACGGGGAAAACAACTGGAGTTGTAACCGAAAGCATAACGGATGCGGTTTATAAATTTACAGTTACTGATTTTCTTCGCGATCAGGAGCCTGAGGTTGTAGAGTATATAAATCCCAGAGGCGGAATTCCTCATAGATGGAATGGAACTAGTGATATTCGGATTTTTATGAGAGGGTCAGAAGCGACTTCTTTGTCTGAGCTGTTTTATGAGGGGACACCAAGTGAAGGACGCTTTCAATTTAATCCTGACGATATATATTTAGTTACATTCTGGTCCAGTACAGTAAGACCTATCAGTGGTATGTCTGCTGAAGCGCTAATAGAGGAAGGACCTCACACGTTTATAAATCGGGAGCTTGTAGGTCAAGTAACAAGCGAAGATCCTGCAGCTTATCCGCAAGATGGGATTTCAGAGGGTTACTATTATGTTTATCAAGGTGCTACTACAAAAGAATAACCCAGATGATATAGAATGGCTAATACGTGATCCAAATAAAGAGCAAATAAGTAAGTGAGAGTGATCTGCAATAGTAGAGATAACAGAGTGTATACCCATCCGGGATTATATACATGATGTTATCTTTTTTATTTCTACGCTGGCAATGAGAACATACAGTGATGGAAGAAAAGGGTTGAAAATTTGATTTCCAATGAAAACTATTTTAAATGATCAGGATATATGGTTTTAAAATAATGACGATTTAATGGATAATACAGCATACCAAAGCGACTTTTTTTACAGTCTTTATTCAAACCTAGGGAGATTATTCCGATAATTCAAGTATATACAGTTTGGTGTCAATGGTTATGAAAATTCGTTTGAAAACAAAAGAGATAATTTTCACAAATGAACAGGAGCACAGGGGGAACTGACCTGGTTTTACATCATGAAGGAGGTGAAATACCCTAGAATCTTATGAAACGTGAAAAGGAGTTACAACGAATTAGGTGGTACATGGCTGGTTTACTGGCTGTTTGGTTGTTCTGCGTACATACTGTACCTGTTTTTGCAGACAGGACCTTTAACGATATTGAACATTCCTACGCTGCTGATGCGATTGAAGCCATGGCTGCTCAAGGGGTTATTACTGGTTATCAGGATGGCAGCTTCCGGCCCATAGATTTTATTTCGAGGCAGGAGTGGGCGAGTATCTTTGCTAAAACCGTAAAACGATCGTCGAACACCAGAGGTGCTGTTCCTTTTACAGATGTGTCGCCGTGGGCTCTATCTTATGTGCAGACCTTGCAGGAAGAGAACATTACCAAAGGAATTAGTGATCAACTGTTCGGTGCAAAGCACAATATGACTCGTCAGGATATGGCAGTTTGGTATGCCAGGTATTTCGGTGTTTCTGAAGATATCCAGTCTTCCAGTGTATCCGGATTTGTGGATCAGCCTGATATATCAGACTATGCACAAACAAGCGTATGGCTGATGGAGCAGTTGGGGCTGATGGAGGGGGATAAGAATCATTATTTCCGTCCAAAAGAGTTTGTGAAACGGCAGGATGCCACGCTGGTCGCTTATCGGGTATGGCTAGGCGGTGACACTCTGCGGGATCGGGCCAAACGTTTGCTGGATTCATTAGGAAACGGAAGTGGAGCTGCCATTCAGACGATCAACCGACCAGAGTCGAACAAGATCGTGGTAGACTTGGCGCCGGAAATTAGCCATCAGCGGGCGAATCCGGAAATCGAAGAGCCCAGAAGCCATAGTCCAAGGCCGGATCCACCGGTAGCTCCGGTAACACCAACAGAGCCGAAGCCGGAACCACCAGTTATACCATCAGATCCTAGTCCGAGGCCGCCAGTTATACCATCAGATCCTAGTCCGAGACCACCAGTGACACCACGGCCACCAGGACCGAGACCGAAACCACCGGTGATTCCACCGGATCATTCTTCGGATTTTGTAGTGGATGAGGTTGTAATTAAGGCGCCGGAGTTGGTAAATCAACCGGAGACGTATCCTTCGTATCAGCTGTCCTTTGATCTCTACAATAAAGGGCACTTGTTAAGCATTCCCGATGTTAGCGTCACAAGTGTCACCTACACATTTAGTGATACATTAGGTGTATTTGATGAACATGGGGAAATCGCGCATTCCGAAAATATACCTGCTGCTGATGGTTACATTCCTGTAGAGATAGAAGTCACAATTGCCAAACCCCATCAGGTGCTTAAAGCACAGACCAAGCTGATCGTGAAAGGGAAGACTCCTCCGGTAGAGGAACCGAGTGTAATCAGGTCCGTATACTTGGCGACGTACACCATTTCACAGGCCACGACTCTAGACCCTGATGCCTGGAGCATGCCCTATGTATTTCAAAATGCAAAGGGAGAGGTCATACCGTCCGGTCTATTGCCGTCAGATTTGAAGCTTCGGATAGATGATTCCAGAGGGATATTTGACGAGGATGGACATATTGCCAATCTGCATCTGATTCCTGCAGTGAACTCTGTCATTCCATTCAAGATCGAGGTTGAATCATCCTCTCAGGGAATTCACTTCATATCCGATGCAGAGTTAACTGTAGTACCGGGAGAGCGCAAAAAGCAATATTTTGCTGTCTCGATGATGCTGCAGGGACAAGATGCGGGCAGTACGACCACGGTAGAGCAAATCGAGCAGGCTCGTCAATTGCTGATGGATCACTTTGGTCCCAACTTAAAAGTGACGTGGGCCATGGAAAATAGATTTATCTTTGTGGAAGTAAATCGTCCGCAGCTTAAAAAGGTTTTGGAATACGTGGATCAGTATGGCGATGAAGTCGGGATTTTGGACGGATATCCGAATAATCTGTACGATCTTCCCAAATGGGAAGCACGGATGAACGAATGGTTGTATATGTATCGTTATAATGCACTCAATGAGCTGCACCAATCCGGTTCGTTGGGATCACCTTCGGTGTTTGAAAGCATGGATACAGACCAATACCGGAAGTATCTGCCTAAATCATTGACCAGCTTTACGGTGAATCCTGAGCAGGCCCAATGGCTTAAGGATCATTTTAAAATCACTTCAGCCATGGGGTGGTCGGCTACACAGTATAATGTGAACAACATGTATGGTGAGGGTTCGCCTTTGATGCCTTACTGGTCCAATAAGGATAATCCGATTGTTCCGGCACAGGGAGTTACAAATAATAGCGGTATCGTGTTTATGAACTCGATTACGATTGATCCCATTGGATCACGCTATACAAAGGATTCCTCACGCTGGACTCTCCATCCAGGTGACCCATATGTGACTGAAACGGATGCGGCACCACAACTGTATATAGCACAGCAATATTTAGATAACCCGTATCAACGTTTAAATACGGTAAACTACATGTCCATTATTTTGGATGTCAACTGGCTTGCCAAAAACCATAGCATGAACCAAATATGGGAGAACTTTGTGAATCACTTCCCTGCTGACCGTGAGGTCGAGATTGTGGGAGTGGATGGGCTGAAACAGATTTATGAATCGTTAGCTGGATCGAATAATGATCATACGGAATTTTCGCTCATGTTTAGGGGCTCCGGCATTAAGGCGGTCATGGACTCCAATAATTCGCCGGCCAATCTGCGTTACTTGTGGACTGAAAACGCCTCACAGCGGATTATTTTGTCCAAGGAGGATGGAGATACGGCATGGTCCATTATTGATTTTACCGACTATACCCGAAATCCGGTTCCAAAGCTACCATACAACCTGAATAAGAACACGGATGTAAGCTATGTCACCGGAAGAAACTTCAAGCTACATCCTACGGCTCCGTTAACAACAGAGGAAATTCAGCGCGTAAAGGATCGTTTGAAGGAGATCTACTTCTCAGAAGAAGTGAACTATCAGTAATTGTATGAAACGAAGAACCGAGAGCATATTGCTTTCGGTTCTTTTTGGTCTACTCGTCCTTCAGTTATACCCATTCAATAACTTGATCCGCAGGTCGCCGAGTCTTTCCACGCGGCTCATTCAGACGGTATCCAAAAGCCACCATGCAGGAAATGCCGAAATGCTCGGCATCCATGATGCCTTCTTCGGAAAGAATTTGTTCAATTTTGTTTTTATTAAAACCTTCGATTGGGCAGGAGTCAACTCCGATTTGAGCTGCGGCTGTCATCATATTGCCCAGAGCGATATAGGTTTGTCGGCAACCCCACTCGAACATCGCTCTTTCATTTTCCTCCAGCCCAAAATCCGATTTCAGGAAGGCATCATATACCTTTTCTTTGCCTTGAGCCACTTCAGCAGGCAATTGCTGTACGTTTTCCATTATACCCTTGATATATTCGGATGAGGCCAACATGTCTTTAGGCATTCTGGAGAGAATGAGTACAAAATGGCTCGCTGTAGGTAGCTGTTTTTTGGCTCCCCAAGAGTACGGGAGCAGCTTCTCACGCATGGCGTTACTTTGGACGACAACGAATCTCCAGGGTTCGAAGCCGAACGAGCTGGGAGATAAACGACCTGTTTCGAGAATAAAACCGAAGTCCGAATCGCTGATTTTCTTATGGCTGTCAAATTCTTTGGTAGCATGTCTGAACTCATATGCAGATAAGATTTGATTTTTAGCAGTTGTTACGGTTTCCATAGTTTACTCACTCCTTGTGAATTTTTATTGAATTTGACGCTTACCAAGTGGCATGCTTAATATTAAAATATACATGACTGTTTTAGAAGTACGCACATTAATGTGCTGTAGTATACAAAATGATACTAGGAGGAGATTACCTATGCGAAATCGGAAAGGCGGCTTTGGAGAATGTCCCGATGGAAAAGATCAGGCCTGCCCGGTGGAGTACACACTGGATGTGATTGGAGGCAAATGGAAAGGGATTCTCTTATATCATCTAATGTATGGAACCAAGCGGTTTAGTGAGTTTCGGCGAATCTGTCCGGGAATCACTCAGCGCATGCTGACGCTCCAGTTACGCGAGCTGGAAGAGGATGGTGTAGTTCACCGTGAAGTCTATCAGCAGGTTCCTCCCAAAGTCGAATATTCTTTAACCGAATTTGGAAGAACTCTGACTCCGATTATTAGCTTAATGAAGGATTGGGGAGAAGAATATAAAACCAAACATCGTTCATCAGAAAGCTGCATGGAGCCATCCAAGCCCGTCTTGTAAAGGGATGTTCATCTATCAATACAGGTACGCGCAAAAGGCACTTACGATCGTATGCTAGAGCATATACCGTAGGGCCTTTTGCGGTTTATCTATAAGAGTATTTTGCATAAATCCAGTGAAAGACTGGAAATCAAATGATTCATAAGGCTGAACCACTCATCGGATGATTTGGTCAGGTATCACCGAACAGCTTGACCGTATCGTAAATGTTAGTCGTTGTGCCATATGGAATGTACAGGGTCGGCGCGATTTTGGACAAGGCGAGGGCTAATATGTTGAAAAAAAATCGTTTTTTATTTTGGCTGCTGCTTCCGAAACGTTTTGGAAGATGGGTAAGGAGCACAATGATGACGACAATTAAAGATATCGCGCGCGTTGCCGGCGTTTCCGTCACAACGGTCTCCAGAGCTCTTAACGGGTACGATGATGTCAATGAGCGACCCGCCGCAAAATTAAGGGAATCACGTTCACGGGCGACATGGACCCACATGCTGTTCCTATCCGATTCGCTAGAGAAGTGAACTGGCTTGCGGAAAATTACAAAAATCTTCCCGATGTATTAGGGGATATATAGAGGTTGATGGCAGTGTATAAAGCAACTGATAAGGAGATAATAAAGCACGGAACAGAGAATGCGAGAAAGGCACAAAGAGTTTGTTACTTCGGCTTTTGAAAAAATATCCGCTCTATAGATAAATGCCAAGGCGGTAAAAAACCAGTCCAACAAGAGTCGTGTTTGGACTGGTTTTTGATTTACGATTTCGTCGTAATGACGATAGTATCTTCTTTTTGAATCCAATCTACTTTGGCCCCTAGCGTCTCACTGATCAGCCGGAGCGGAAGATAGCCAATGCCGTTTACAGTGAAGGGAGGATTTGTGAGTTTCACAACTTTACCGTTCATCGTTGTCTGCCCGTTTTTAAGATTAATTTGCAGAGAGACGGGATTGGCTCCTGTCTTGGACTGATTAATTTTCGCTATTTTACTGTTAAAATCATAAGTGACCTCGGCCCCCAGCTTGTCAAAAACAGAACGAAGGGGAATGAACGCCTGTCCGCTCCGGGTGATAACACCGTTACTTAGCGGGACAGGTGTGCCGTTGAGGCGGACGAGAATGGGCTTTTGTACAGGAACCGGCGTACTGTAGAGAAATTCATAATCCCCTATGCCAAGCTGCGCATGTTTGTTGACCCCCCAGCCCCACAGGGTTCCGTCTGTTTTTTGCATGATTACATGCCTGGAGCCTGCTTTGATGCTTTGAATATTTTGGGCAAGTAATGTAAAGTGGGCATTCGGTAATAATTTTTCTCCGTCCAAGGACGCTGCATAAACATTCCCCTCTGTGGTCAGTGCAAGAATGGAACGCTCAACGATAAAGACGTCTTTGACATCCTTTATACCTGTTAACAATACAGGGGTATTTTCGTTGTGATAGGTTGTATTATCCGAGTAACCTGTGACTGTAGCACCCCAGAACCACAGCCGACCTTGCCGATCCACCGCAAGCTGGGTTCGACTATTGGATTTGATCGTTTGGATTCCTGTTAAGGATTGAATCTGCGATGCAGTTGCAGTATCGGTTAAGGTGGCATTTGTATCAAATTCCTTGGGCCATGTCCATACAGTACCGTCTTTTTTTAAGGCTATGTTTTTCGCGATTGCCGTAATATTCTTTAATGAGGCAATAGGTTTAAAACCCTGCAAGCCTTTTGTATTTTTCCACACACTGCCGTCTTTTTTTAAGAAAATCCAGCCTTCCTCATATTCCGGTCTTTCTTCATAATAGCTGTCTATATTTGCAACCTCGTCGACGCCAGATAGGGTTTGAAAAGGGCCAAAGATGCTGCCATTGTCGAGTCGATCAGCGGAATATACGCTGCCTTCGGTGCTCAGGGCAAGCACATGATCATTTAAACTACTTACAGCTGCGAGGTTCTGTAGTCCTTCCAGAGGAATGAATTTCACGGATTCAGAAATGTTGTTTCTGGGTATATACCAAGCGGATTGATCCTGTAAAGTAAATACCAGGTCACCTTCGTTAAAGATATTAGAAAATGTTTTTACAACGTTCGGCTTATCCTCTACACGAGTCGGTACGGATTGATTATAGCCCCATAACCACAAGCTCCCATCGGATTGAATCAGACTCCCGGAATCATAGGAGCGAATACGGGACGTCGATTCAGCTCCAGCCGCCCATGCACTGGAGCTGAACAATAACAACGCGATCATACTGATTAACAGAGTACGTCTTTTCATGCGTTTTTCCTCATTTCTTCATCAATGTATATAAGGTGAAAATAACACCTTGGGGGGGGATATCTCCTTATCAATAGACGAAGAATATATAGAAAAGTTTTCCAAAACACATCAATTCGAATAAAATAACCTCCAGAAACCCACGCTTAGAGTGGATGTGGAGGTTATTTTTTAGCCCGTTATTCGGCTACGCACGATCAATAAGGTTTGAGCTTTGATTTGTCCAATTTCACGGATGAGTGCAGCCGTTTTCGCTTCATAGGCGTGTTTGGCATCCAAATCTTTCAGTGAAGCAAGGTTAATGTCAACGGTCAGCAGGGCGGATTGGGCGGCAGCCTCGAACAGAATCGCGCCTATGCCGAGATCAGAAATGACATTTTTGTTGGACAGTTCCACAATACTGTAGGCACGCTGCATTCCGTCCCGGCATACTTCCAGCAAACGCATCGGCACCTCAATGGCGGCGATCACCGCGGTCTGTAGGGAATGGGTGCGATAGCGTTTTTCTTCGTCTGTTTCTTTGGGCAAGCGCAATGCGGTCATGTATTGTTCAAAGGATTGAATGTCTGCGGTCATCAGCTCCTCACAGCGTGCAGACAGATTTTCCATGCTATGAATCACTTCAGTGATTTGACCATGAACATGCACGTATTTTTCTCCTTGGGAAAGGTTGGCGGTCATGGAGGTCATAGCCACGCCCAGTGCCGCTGCCAGTGCGGATACACTTCCTCCGCCGGGGGTAGGCGCTGCGCTTCCAGCTTCTTTCAGAAAATGTCGAATGGAATCATTCCACGACAGTTCACTCATGAATAAACCACCTCTCGGGAGTATTGTTGCAGATCAATCGCTTTGAGCAGATTTTTGTACAAGATGGCAGTCGTTAATGTGCCGACACCGCCGGGAACCGGAGAAATCGCATGTACCTTTTCCCCAACGTCCGAAGCGGCATCCCCCACTATTTTTCCCTCCAGCGTCTCGTTAATTCCTGCATCCACCAGAATCAGGCCGGGATGGACCATATCCTGCGTAATCACATCAGGGCAACCGACTGCCACGAAAGCAATGTCCGCATGACTTAAATGCTCTGCAATATCACGGGTGCCTGCATGACAGGCGGTAACGGTGGCATTTTCTCTTTGCAGCATGTGAAAAAGGGGGAGTCCCACCGTCTGTCCTATGCCGACAAGGGTGACATTTTTGCCTGCCAACGTGTGACCGTAATGCTTGAGCAGCTCGATACAGGCTTGAGGGGTAGCGGGATACAATCCGGCTTCACCTGTAACGGTAGCCAGCTTGTTACCTGGGGTAATTCCATCAATATCCTTGTACGGGGCGATGGATTGTTTAATGACGGAGGCGGATAGATGCTGGGGAAGAGGCAATTCCAGCATAATACCATGTATATGGGAGGCTTCATTCAGGCTGCCGATCAGGTGAAGGAGTTCGGCTTCGCTTACATGGCGGTCAAAGGTATGAAGATGAAAGGAGATGCCCAGCTTCTCTGCTATTTTCTGCTTGGTCCGGGCGTAGTAGGCAGAGGCAGGGTCGCCTTCTACCAACAGTGTTGCCAAATGAGGGAGATGCCCTTGCTGTTTCATTTGTTCTACCTTGGTACGGATCGTTGCATACACTTGCTCAGCTGCTTCTTTGGATTTCATAATGATGGCCATAGTTCGAACCTCCTCTAAATTTATCGCATAATGGAATCAACAGGGTGTTATGGTCTTTTAAAACGAAAAAAAGTATTTGCACAAGGTCGTCACGACAGACGAATCCTCTGCAAATACTTCTCCCAGGCGAACGGCACGCTTTCATTGTATGCTCCCTCGTGGTTGATTCCACTGACTTCGCCAGTCACATACAGCGTTATATATCTTATATTTTAGCAAATAATCTTCCGAAAAGAAAGCCGTGAACATTTGGCAAAGAGGTCATGTTATTTGTCTATATGACAAATGTCATACTCCCGAACTGACGTTTATGACTACATCGAACACAGGTATCCCCTTATACTGAGTTAGATCAACATGTACGCCTGACGAGATCAAGGTACAGGCGTCATTTTAAAGGAGGATCAACATTAAGTATGACACAACTCCCATTAGCCCAATTGAAAAAAAATATGGCTCCCTATGAGAAAATAAACACGAAATCGAGCGTTCTGCAACTCATTAATACCCTGGGTCCACTGATCCTGCTATGGTATGCCGCTTATCTTAGTCTGTCAGTATCGTATTGGCTGACCCTTCCGATTACTATTATTGCTTCCGGGTTTGTTATACGAACGTTTATCATTTTTCATGATTGCGGTCATCAATCGTTCTTCAAAAGCCGCAGGCTGAATGACATTGTGGGCACGATTACAGGTGTTATTACACTTTGCCCGTATGACCAATGGAAAAATAGCCACGCGATCCACCATGCAACCAGCAGTAATCTGGACAAACGAGGTACAGGTGATATGTGGGTGCTTACGGTGGAAGAGTATCTAGAAGCTTCTGCAGGGACACGACTGGCTTATCGTATATACCGGAGTCCATGGGGGATGTTCGGACTCGGTCCGATCTACACTTTTTTGATTTCCTATCGCTTTAACACAAAGAAGGCAAAACGCAAGGAAAGAATAAATACGCATGTAACGAATATATCTCTAGTTTTATTGTATGCACTGTTGTGCTGGGCTATCGGTTGGCAAGCTTTTGTTTTGGTACAGGCACCTGTTTTTTTTGTATCGGGTGCGCTCGGTATCTGGTTGTTTTACGTACAGCATCAGTTTGAGGATTCGTATTTTGAACATGATGAAGAGTGGAGCTATATTAACGCAGCCGTAGAAGGCAGTTCTTATTATAAGCTTCCTAAGGTGTTGCAATGGATTACAGGTAATATCGGTTTCCATCACGTTCATCATTTGAGTCCGAAGGTGCCGAATTACAATTTGGAGAAGGCGCATGATGCCACCCCGCAGCTTCAAAAAGCGACGACTATCACGGTGAGCACAAGTCTGCAATCTCTGAAGTTCCGGCTTTGGGATGAAAGCACGAAAACCTTTTTGTCCTTTAAACAAGTGAAGCCGTTGCTCAGCAAACGTGCTGCCGTTACGAAACCCGTCCCTACACCTGTTGTGAGCACGGAAAGAAAATAACTTTGTACGAAACGCGGTATGATAAGATAAGGAATATAAGCTGAATTAGTGAAATGATAAAGGGTGGGCAGGATGCAAAAATGGTATCAGATTTTTCAAAGAAATACGGGACTTAACCCTTATGTATGGGTCGTCTTTTATATCCTGCCCTTCTATTATTTTAGCTCCTCATCTACAAGCCATATTGTGCTGGGTACCGCCATTATTTTAGTGTTTTTTGCTTGTTATGTACTGGCTTTTGTCTCTCAAGGCTGGCTGATCTACTTCTGGACCAGTGTACAGATTGCGATATCCATAACCATGACGCTGTTATTCAGCTATATGTATTTTTCCATATTTATCGCTTTTCTGATTGGTAATATCAAAAGCAAGGCCGCATTCACTACACTGTATATTGTTCTGATGGTCTGTACCATTGGATTGATCAATTACGGCTTCGTAGCTCAAGATCCTGTTTTTATTAAGCAGCTTCCTTTTATTCTGCTGAATCTGCTTGGTGTAATCTTGATTCCGATAACCACTTTTAACCGAAATAAAAGTGATCGGCTGCAAGTGCAATTGGAGGATGCCAATAAGAAAATATCGGAATTGATTAAGCTGGAGGAGCGGCAAAGAATTGCACGCGACCTGCATGATACTCTCGGTCAGAAGCTGTCACTCATCGGATTGAAAAGTGATTTGGCTGGCAAGCTGATGGATCAATACCCAGAGCGGGCTCACGCTGAAATTAACGATGTTCGTCTTACGGCGAGAAGTGCGTTAAAAGAAGTGCGGGAAATGGTCACTCAGATGCGAGGTATGCGATTAGAGGATGAATTACTGCGTATTCGGCAGATTTTAAAGGCTGCTCACATTGAATTCACCTTGGAGGGTGACCCAAAGCTGGAGCATACGTCTTTGATGAACGAGAATGTGCTTAGTATGTGCATGAAAGAGGCGGTGACCAATGTGGTGAAGCACAGTGGCGCTACAGCCTGCTCCATTACCATTGAGCCGTCTCGTAAGGAGCTAACCCTTCGGGTTCAGGACAATGGAGTCGGCGTTACGGGAGAAAGTGCAGCCTTTCGGGGGAATGGTCTGAAAGGGATGAAGGAAAGGCTCGAATTTGTGAATGGCTGTATGGAACTGCGTTCAGATCAGGGAACGGCCCTGATCATTAAAGTGCCGAATATCACTAAAAAGCCAAATGAGGAGGTGGGGCCATGATTCGAATCGTCATTGCGGAAGACCAGCGTATGCTGCTGGGTGCTTTGGCCTCCCTGCTGGACTTGGAAGAGGACATGAAAGTAGTCGGAAAAGCAAGCAACGGGGAAGAGGCTTTAGAACTGGTCAAGCTGCATCAGCCGGATATATGCATCATGGATATCGAAATGCCAATCAAGAGCGGATTGGATGCGGCTGAGGAACTTAAGGGCTTGAATTGCAAGGTGCTGATTCTGACCACGTTTGCCCGTCCCGGATATTTTGAACGGGCCATCAAGGCAGGTACGCACGGTTATCTGCTCAAGGACAGTCCCAGTGAAGAACTGGCTTCTTCGATTCGAAGTATTATGGCAGGCCGCCGCATTTATGCTCCGGAGCTGGTCGATGATGCTTATGCTGAAGTTAACCCGCTGACCGAGCGTGAGAAGACCGTCTTGGCGCTCATTGCTGACGGGAAGAACACCAAAGAGATTGCCGGTGAGCTGTACCTGACGACAGGGACGGTGCGCAATTACATTTCAGTCATTCTGGATAAGCTGGGTGTCAGCAACCGGATTGAGGCGATTACGCGCTTTAATGAAAAAGGCTGGTTTAAATAAACGGCAGACAGAAATGTCCAAGGAGAAACAGGGTAGCTATGAAGGAAGACATAGCTACCCTGTTTTGTTGTTTTATTCGTAGATTTGATATGCCTTTAGCCTACTTCCTTGTGATACAATAGGATAGCTGTCCATGGGATGGACCGAAGTACAAGGAGGAACGGAACCACATGAAACAAGCCCCATTTATAGCTGTTGAAGGGCCGATCGGAGCAGGAAAAACGACTTTGGCTTCGATGCTTTCAACGGAGCTGCATATGCCGATTATTAAAGAGATTGTTGAGGAGAACCCGTTTCTCGATAAATTTTATCAAAATA
Organism: Paenibacillus sp. 1-8; assembly: GCF_056316205.1. Classification (NCBI taxonomy): domain Bacteria; kingdom Bacillati; phylum Bacillota; class Bacilli; order Caryophanales; family Paenibacillaceae; genus Paenibacillus; species Paenibacillus sp. 1-8. The sequence goes on from NZ_CM149995.1 coordinate 988,017, forward strand.
TAGATGAGTGGAGCTTCCAACTGGAAATGTTCTTTCTCTGCAATCGGTACAAGCAACTGGAGGATACCGGCCTGCAATATATCGAGAAGGCACAGCCTGTTATTTCCGACTATCATATTTATAAAAACCTCATTTTTGCTGAGCGGACCCTAAAGGGTGTGAAGCTTAAAAAATATCGCCAAATCTATCATCTGCTCACCGACGATATGCCTAAGCCGGACGTGATCATCTACATTAAAGCCGATCTGGATACGTTGCTGGGCAGAATTCGCAAACGGGCGCGCTCCTTTGAACAGGAGATGGACCCAGCCTATCTGGAGCAACTTATTATCGATTATGATAAAGGCATACAATTCCTCGCTGAACAGGTTCCTTTTCCCAAGATATTGACCGTTAACGGGAATGAGATTGATTTTGTAGAAAACCGAGCACAATTTGAACAGATTGTTTCCGATGTAAAGGAGCTTATACAATGAATAATTACAACATCCCCGCGAATGCCCTGATTACGGTAGCGGGTACGGTAGGTGTGGGTAAATCCACGCTGACGGGGGCTCTAGCTGAACGCCTGGGCTTTAAAACCTCATTGGAAAAGGTAGATCATAATCCATATTTGGAGAAGTTTTATCACGATTTCGAAAGATGGAGCTTTCATCTGCAAATTTATTTTCTGGCCGAGCGCTTCAAGGAGCAAAAAAACATCTTCTTGTCCGGTGGAGGCTTTGTGCAGGACCGTTCGATTTATGAGGACACAGGAATTTTTGCGAAAATGCATGCCGATCAGGGGACGATGAACCCTACGGATTATGAAACGTATACCAGTCTGTTTGAGGCGATGGTGATGACGCCATTTTTTCCGCACCCGGATGTACTGGTCTATCTGGAAGGCAGCTTGCCATCCATACTGAGCCGGATCGAGGAGCGCGGTCGTGAAATGGAGATTCAGACAGAGCGATCTTATTGGGAGCAAATGTATCGCAGGTATTCCAACTGGATCAACGAGTTCGATGCCTGTCCTGTGCTGCGTCTGAACATTGATGAATATGACGTGCATGACCCAGCTTCCATGGACACCATTTTGGTAGAGGTAGGCAAGGTAATTTCTAAAAGATAGAGGTATAAAACCCAATAAACATACAAGGACTGTGGTACAATCAGAGATGAACTTGGCCTGATGACCGCAGTCTTTTTGTGTCGAATAGAGATTATTTCCAAGGACGAAGTATGCTTAACTGTATAGTGGACAAGCTTAAGCTAGAATGCGAGAATAGATACATATATTAAATGTAAATGACTCACGGGGAAGGATGGGATACTGTGATACGTTTTGGTATTGTTGGAACAAACTGGATAACGGAGAGGTTTATTCAAGCCGCGGTAGAGACGGACGAATTTGCCCTGACGGCGGTGTACTCACGAACAGAGGATAAAGGCAAAGCTTTTGCTGCCAAGAACAACAGCCATCCGGAGGTATTTACAGACTTGGAGCAAATGGCTGCAAGTGATCAGGTGGATGCCGTATACATTGCCAGTCCCAACTCCTTGCATGCGGAGCAGGCGATTGTGTGTATGAATCACGGAAAGCACGTACTGTGTGAGAAGCCATTTGCCTCCAATGCAACGGAGGTGCAGAGCATGATTGAGGCTGCGCGCAACAATGATGTTTTGCTAATGGAGGCCATTAAATCTACGCTTATGCCAAACTTTAAAATTGTTAAAGACCATATGTATAAAATAGGCCGTGTTAGGCGTTATTTTGCAAGTTATTGTCAATATTCATCACGTTTTGATGCTTTTAAGCAAGGAAAAGTGTTGAATGCCTTTAATCCGGCTTTTTCGAATGGCTCATTGATGGACCTTGGGATTTATTGCCTGTATCCTATGGTGGCATTGTTCGGCAAACCGGAGGAAGTTCGCGCGGTTGGCGTGCTCCTGTCCTCTGGTGTAGATGGGGAAGGTAGCATTGCTATGCGATATCCGGATATGGATGCCGTCGTGATGCATTCCAAAATTACCGATTCATATTTACCTGCCGAAATTCAGGGTGAAAATGGAACGATGGTGATTGATAAAATCAGCCAACCGTATGAGGTGAAAATTCATTATCGGGACGGCACGATTGAGGATTTGACGAAAGCACAGACGCGCGAACCGATGTATTATGAAATTCAGGAGTTTATTGATCTGATTAAAAGCGGAGAACGCAATAGCTCCATTAACTCACTGGAATGTTCACTCGCAGTCGCCGAAGTGATGGAGGATGCAAGACAGCAGATTGGCCTTCGATTTGAAGCGGATTTGAGAAATACGTCTGCACATTAGTTGGTTTGTGATTTAACGATACCCTAGAACAGGGAAACAGGGCTGCCGGTTTTGCAAACTTTGCAAACATCCGGTCGGCCTTATTTGGTTTTATATGCGCAAAAGTGTAAGCTGCTGTGATCTCATCGCTCATACGGTGGAATTTCGGGAAGCGGCTGGCTTTGCCAAGGGAGAGGAAGCCTTAGTATGAATAGCATAAAAGGATATCCTGCAGTCTTGTTGGCTGCATGGATATCCTTTTCATTCTCTTAGGGGACGTCTGCTGTTGTGCTTGTAATACTTACGCCCTGTTCGGAAGCTGGTAAAACGTACATAATGCTATTAACAGGTTCAACGTTTAAATGTTGTCCACATGATGAACGGAGCGTTCATTTTGAACATTGCCGGTATTCAATAAATCGCCAGGTTCAATAAGAGCAACATAAGCCTCTTCTTCTGCAAAAGGCATATGCTCTACGCCTTTAGGGATAACCACCATTTCACCTTCGTTCAGGTGTATATCCTTATCGCGTAGTTTTATAGTCAATTTCCCTTTAATGACAAGGAATAATTCGTCGGAATCATCATGGTGATGCCATAGAAATTCACCTTTGACTTTAACGATTTTAACGGCTGAATCATTTACATTGGCAACGATGCGGGGGCTGTAATATTCTTGAATCTGATCAAATTTGGACAACAAATTTACCTTTTCAATCATGAAAGATCCCTCCTCTAGTAGATGCTGCAATAGTATAACAGAGAGACGGATAAGTGGCTAGAAATTTCCACGCAAATATAGGGGGCTGAAACGATCATTCGCCGGATATAGTCTCTTTTGAGTATTATAGTAACTTTAAGTCTTACAGTCGGTCCGCAAACAGCTGTTCTTTGATATAAGAGACCGGCATTTCCTGGCCTGTCCACAGCTCGAAAGCAAGTGCGCCCTGCCACAGCATCATGCCCAGACCGTTAATGGCTGTTGCACCTACGGATTCGGCTTGTTCCATCAACTTGGATTTAGCCGGGCTGTATGATACATCTTCAAGCACGCTTTTTCCTTCCAGTGGTTTCATGCTGGCTATTATTGTGAATGTGTTGGGTATCGTGCTGAAAACGGAATAGTAGGGCAGGCTGAACCTAATCATCAGCAGGCTTATTCAGAATGCGTTATACTATGAAATATTGTAAATGCTCGACTTAAAACTGTGATTTGGGAGTGAGTTAGATATGGCAAAAATCGTTAAAGTGAAGGATGTTCTGATCGGTGAAGGCGCGCCTAAAATCTGTGTTCCGATGGTGGGAGAAACGTTGGAGCAACTGAAGGAAGAGGCTGCCTATTTGCGTACACTCGACCTGGATATCGTGGAATGGAGAGTCGATTTTTTCGAGCATGTAGAGGATTTGGAGAAGGTGAAGACTGCCTTGATTGAAATCCGGTCCATCTTGGCGAATATTCCGCTCGTCTTTACGTTCCGCAGCGCCCGGGAAGGCGGGGAAAAGGAAATCAGTACGGCGAGTTATGTGGAGTTGAACCGCATGGCAGCCGAATCGGGACAGGTAGATATCATTGATGTGGAGCTTTTTAATGACGAAGCCGATGTGAAGGCGCTGGTGGAAGCTGCGCATAAGCATAATGTATCCGTGATTATATCCAACCACGATTTCCAGAAGACACCCCCGAAGGAGGAAATCGTATCTCGGTTGCGTAAGGCGCAGGAGCTGGGAGGCGATCTGCCTAAAATAGCGGTCATGCCGACAAGTACGGCCGATGTGCTGACCTTGCTGGATGCCACGCGTACCATGGCAGAGGAATATGCAGACCGGCCTATTATTACGATGTCGATGGCAGGAAAAGGTGTCGTGAGCCGTCTGACCGGAGAGCTGTTTGGTTCGGCTTTAACCTTTGGTGCCGCTAAGAAAGCTTCCGCGCCGGGGCAGATACCTGTCACTGAACTGAGAGAGATATTGACGGTACTGCATAGTCATTCTTAAAAGACGCATGGCATTACTGCCAGCAAGCAAGGTATCCGCAGTGAACAAAAAAGGAAGGCCCCCATGTGATAAGCATGCTGGAGCCCTCCTTTTTGTAACTCTAATTCAATCCCCGAGTAGGTTCATACAACTCCCAACCCAGATTTAGAGTTTGGATAATATAGTCTGCGACTTCTTCCGCATCCAACTGATCCGTATCGATCTTGGAGTGATTCACCGCGTAAATGTCCTGTCTGGAACGGAAAAGAGCTTCGATTTCCTCCAAATTCTTGTTTTGCAGATTGGGACGGGTATCGATGAGCATCTTGAGTCGTTCCTTCCAGGATTCCCAATTTAAATCTAAAAAGAAGACGATAGATGAAGCCAAACAAGCCTGTTTAACCTCTTCTTGTAAAAAAGCACCGCCGCCAATCGAAATGACTTTCAAGCGGGTATTGCTGCTAAGTTTGAGAATATGGTCTTTTTCAATCTCGCGGAAGCCTTTTTCTCCATATGTTTTGAAAATTTCTGTTGTCGGCATGTTGTACTCTTGTTCAATCTCCTGATCAATATCCACAAAGTCCCGATACAGCTTGCGCGCGAGATGGGAACCGATCGTTGTTTTGCCTACACCCATAAAGCCAATGAGCACAATATTCTGTTCTCTTAATGGAATCTCACTCTTGTTTTGCACTATAACCACTCTTTTCTCACCAGTAATGTTGAGATGTAACGCTTCAAAGCACTAAATACATTATACGTTCATCAAACGTGTCATTCAATAGTATAGATCACATCAAAAACGAGGTATAGGACGAAAAAGGTTCTGATTACCATTTCACAGACGTGTGTCGGTCAATGGGTTCATTGTACGAAGGTGGTGATACGTGTCCAACAGTTCGCTTGGGTCTGATGGGACAAGCCGGGCTTCGTTCAGAACGAGTACTGTGATATGATCGTGCTATTACATTTTATACAAAAAAGTTGGGAAGCTATGAATCTATTTCATCCATATGTGAATGTTGACGGTACTTTGAATGATACGCAGGTATGGAGTCGGGAAGTTTTATATACAGGTACAAATGGTCGGCATGTTGAACGTTTTTACGTGTCACCTTCTGAGAGCTATGTGTTCAAGCCGTTAACCAATGATGAGCAAGAAGGCCGAGAGAGATGGGTGTATGAGCATGTACTTCCTTCACTACCGACGGTTTATCCCCGCTTGCTTGCCTGGTCTGATTCGGGGGAAGATGGCAGTGGGGAGTGGATGATTTTTGAGGACCTTGGTCCATTAGATCATCTGCATGATAAAGAAGTCATGTTGCAAGCGGTTGGACTTGTAGCAGGGTGGCATGCTTTGCCAACGGATCGTTTTACCGGAATTACACTGCGAGGACCGAAGCCGCTTATTCAAGATTTGGTTGCTGAGCTGTACATACGTCAGCTTGATGTGTTGAAGCTTTGCAGCTCGTTAGGAGTTCCTAAACAGCAGGTGCAGCGTATGTATGCACAGTTGGAGCGGTTCGCTTTTTCACCGCAGCTTGTGCTGTCTCATGGTGACCTTCATCCGGGAAACTATGCGCTAAGTGGGGAACGGCTGATGGTGCTGGATTGGGAGCATACCCATTTGAACACACCGCTTTGGGATGTGTATCATCTGCTCGACATGTCCCATCCGTTGTTTCCCCGGCGTATGACGTCCGACTTGCGAATTTGCTTGCTGGACAGGTATTTGGAGCAGATGGAGCTGCTGGGAGCAGGACTGGAGCGGGGCACATTTATGCAAGAATACAGCATGTTTGCCGTGGTATTTTCACTGTGGATGCTGTTGTTAATTGAAAGTGATTTGCGAAAGATCGGAACGAAATTGCATATAAACAGTGATAAATGGTCAAAAGAGCAATTAGAAGCCCAACGGGGCGAGGCGTTAGCCTGTTTGAACCAATGCGCAGCGATGCTGGAATGGGGACAAGCCAGACGGTGTAAATCAAGAGCTTGAATTACAGAGTGTGTACAGATCGTAAACAAGGGTGGGGACATACATGAAAAAAGTCGGTTTGGTCATGAGAAAAATACAGTTTGCCGAAGCGCAGGGCCCGCGTATTTTTGCGGAACGTCTGAAGCAGATCGGGCTGGAGCTGGGCGTGGACATCGTATTTGTGTCACCGGAGCGCCATGTCAGCAGCCATGATTGGCTTCCAGGCTATGAGCATGAAAAGGGCGATCTGGTCAATTATGACGTGGTACTCGACCAGCTTCATGGGCAGCAGATTGAGCATGTTATTTATACGGTATCCGGCTTTACATATTTGAATATGTTTTTTAAAAAAAGCGTGCTTTTTCCGCACAGTTTTCCGGACCCGGCGCTTACTGGATATGAGATGATGAAGCCTTTTTATCAGATTGTGGACAAGGCTATTGTGCAGACTGATTTTCTCAAGCAGGAGATGGCATCCAAATTTGGTGTAACGGATGTGACAGTTATCCCGATTGGGTTTAATGAGCGGCTGGTGGAAAAGCATTTTAACCCGTCGCAGGTGGTGGAGAATCGGGTGATGTGGATCGGAAGGGATGAAGAGAATCGGCGTCCTGATCTGGTACTGGAGTATGCGCGGCATAATCCCGATAAGGAAGTTTACATGGTGTTTGGCGGGGAACGCTACAAGGAAAGCATGAAGAAGTACGATATCCCTAACAATGTGAAGCTTCAATTTGCGTTGACGCAGGATGAGGTATTCGCGCTGATGAATACGGCCAAAGTATACTGGAGCTGCTCCAAATTCGACACGTTTGCGATGCCGCTGACCGAAGCGCTGGCTATGGGGAAAATCGTCGTGAAGCCTGAGCATCCTTGCTACGGACATATTAGCTCCACACACTCTTTTTCGGGCAATGAGAAAAACTGGTTCGAGCTGGTCAATATGGCTGCCGCCTCACCTCGTCGGGTTTCCACGGAAAATCAGTCGTATGCCATGGAGAAGTTTTCGAGCAAGGTGATGAAGCAGGGGTATCGGGACTTTTTTGAGAATTGGTTAAGCTGAGCAGGTAACGTCGCAGAATTTAAAAGCCATCGTTTGAATAAGTAAAAGGAAGAGGGGGTTACCCTCTCCTTTTTGAATTCTAAATATGTGGTTTATTGGGGATAATATGAAATAAAAATATACCTTCTACTATGGCAAATAAGCTAGTAAATGAATGGTTAGCAAAGCGGGTTTGGTTCGTTAACTTTGAGTACTCAGGCGAGTGAATGTGGTAGGGCTCTGTTGTAGTTTGATAATCCTCATCTTGATGTGGTTCACAGTGGAATTTAGCTAGAACCTGTTTATCGTCTTTGCTAATCCAATCGTAGTAATAGTGTGTAATCACACCGTGTCGTATATGTTCAGTTATGTATAACTTGGAGTCATCTACAAAAACAAGGGTCGCTCGCTGGGCGTAAGCGCGGTACTTGTCTTGCCAGTGCTATCTGTATCTCGAACAAGCGAAATGGCATCCCCGAAGGTTCTTTTCAATAACTCCAAGTTTGAAGCAGGATTTCCTATCAATTAGGGCTGATTTCTTGAAGAAAAGCTCGCCACTCTTTACCTTCTCTTGACCATTTAAAATCATTAGACATACTTGGTTCTCCTTTCTCTTTAAGCACATGTTCGAACGAATTACCATATCGTTCTTCATAAAAATTGATCATATCTACAGAATAACGAATGTGATTTATTTGAGATTCGGTCTTATCCATGTTTAACTTGGTTTGGTTTTCTTTGTATAATGTAGCTACTTCCTTCAAGGAAATGTGTTCTCCTGTAGGGGAAATCCACAAGGTTCGAGCGTTAATTCGGGCCTGTTTATTTTTTTCCTCTCTGACGAATCCTACAAATCGTTTTGCGGCAATCCAGTTGTTAATAGTTGATATACTAACTCTAAACATTTTAGCTAACTGCCCTGTCGAATATGAGGGTGATATTTCTTCCTCCGCCAGAGTAAGTATACTAGCGCTTACGTCCTTTAAACCTTTTGTAAGGATATCTAAGTTCTCATCGCCTACACGTCCGAACTGAATGATTTCAGTAATTTCTGATTCCAAGTTTGCAGGTAACGCATTAAATCTCACAGCGATGTTATGAAAAATCTTCAAAATAACTTCTGCTTTCTCCGGGGATCGTGAAGATTCAGTTATGAAGTTTTCGAATATTATTTTATCCTCTGTTGATAACGCCACCATATTCACCTCTTTATGCCTCCATTCTAAATGAACTGCAATCAAACTGCAAGTTAAACTGCAAATAAACTACAACTTACTATATTTCCCATTGTATCTGTCCCCCGTAATAAAACAATATTTTTTACTTTAAAGATAATATTTGTAATAAAAACCCGATGAGCAAGTATCCAAGTATCATCGGATTTTTATTAACATACGATATTTTTTATAAAATAGAGAATGGTTAACTGAAACATAATTGTACTTGAACGAGGACGGGAGAGAGGAAGTTGGACGGAGCTATAATGGAACTTGCAAAAACAGATGTACTTGAAGCGATGAGGAAAGAAATTCAAATGAACCAATTACTCATTGAAAATAGCGTCGTTTACCGAAACACATCAAGACAGGTCAAAATTCGAGTGTTCACCGCTATGGATCGTAACGATGCGCTTCGTCATTTCCTCAATCTGGATCGCTCTATGCAGACTCCGAACAGTTTAAAAACCAGCCTACCTATGAGCAAAGAATATCTTCATTTGATGTACAAAATAGGTGCTACCCGATATGCATATCATGAGAAAATAAAAGTGGAACAACAATTGTTTCTGGATTATACGGGGTAGTACCAGCGTCGCTGACACCACCCGCAAACGTATGGGTTAAACTGGGGATTTATTAAATACCTGATTATATTCAAGCTGCGCATCGGTGATCGCTAGCTTTGAATAGACTTTCAGCGATTTTCTTCATGGCCGGAACATGGCTGAATCAATGCATCATCAAAAAAAGCAGCCACTACAGGGCTGCTTTTGTACTACGGGCTAATTGCTCGTGTATTTTACCCAATCGTATTCGGCGTATAGCGGATTCGCTCCGTTATATGGACCTAGCCAGTCGTCAACACCAGTGCCATTCCATAAATTCATCATAATCTTGCCTGGCGTGCTCGGTATGTTCGTAGTTGCTGTATGCTTTAGAACCCCGTCAACATACCACTTAATGTATCCTGGCTGCCAATCGAATGCATAGGTGTGAAAGCCTCTAGATGCATCAAAGCCCAGATCGATAATCTTCTCATGACCACCGACCCCGTTTGTATAATAGTTGAATTGCACTTTTGTCGTGTCTTTGCCTAAAAATTCAATATCTATTTCATCCCATTGCGTGCCATCAGTAGGTCCCGTATACGTAAAAAAGGAAGATACGATCCCTGTATTTTTAGCAGGCTTCATGCTGACCTCGTATAAGCCGTATCTGTAAGTGTTCGTCGATCGATACTCTCCGCAGTCAAATTTATTGTACGCAGAACTCGTTAAGCCAAGCTTCATCTTGCCATCGTTCGTAAAATTGACATTATTGGCACGCCAAGTGCAATTAAACATGTTCCCATTGGAATATCCGTCCGCCTTTTGCCATGCACCAGAATTGAAACCATTAAGTGGTTCCCAAAAAACATTCCCCGCATAAACGCTTACCGAAAAAAACAGAGAGACAATGCCCGTGACCATTAAAGTAAACCAAGATTTCTTCTTCATTTTACACCTCCATAAAAGATTGACCAAACATGAAAGAAATGGCTGACAATGATACATTATTTCAAGTATTGGCCATCTTACCGGACAAATATAAAACGCTTCCATATTTGGTATCTTCATTGTAGTCTGAAATTGAGGCGTACACTATAGCAAACTTAACGCTCGAAACATAATTTTTAAAAAACTAAATTTTATCAAGTTGTGGTTTAAAAATGCACCGCTGGGCCGCTGCTCATGCCGATAACTAGAGCGCCTACGCCGGGCGAGAGCACCCCGGCCAAAGCGCTCTATGTTCCTGTCGTTCGTTTCACGCAGCCCACGGAGCGAAAGAGCTGTGGGCCAAATCCAAGATGGCATGCACACATCATGAGCCGCTACGCTGGCGCTGCGCTGTAGACATTGCAAGAATTTTACATACTAAGCAGATAAGATTTATGTATTTTACAAAGGCGACAGGTATGAGCGGGTTAAATATGTTATTTTTATAATATGGACTTATCCAAGGAGGATACAATGATGACGCTTAAAGTGGTACATAGTATTACAGATTTAATTGGAGATACGCCTTGTGTGCGGCTTCAACGGTTAACCGGACCGCAGGATGCGGAAGTGTATGTGAAGCTGGAATACTTTAATCCCAGCGGCAGTGTTAAGGATCGGGCGGCGGGTAATTTGATTGCCGAGGCGGAAAAGGCTGGACACTTAAAGCCGGGTGGAACCATTATTGAGCCGACCAGTGGCAACACGGGGATCGGTTTGGCGATGAATGCGGCTGCCCGAGGCTACCGTGCGATTTTGGTGATGCCGTCGAATATGACGAGGGAACGAATCAATATTTTAAAAGCGTACGGGGCTGAGGTTGTGCTGACACCAGCGGAAGAACGGATGTCAGGAGCGATTCGCAAGGCGCTGGAGCTGGGGGCTGAGATTGAAGGGAGCTTTATCCCACATCAATTTGAAAACGAGGCCAACCCGGATATCCACCGTACGACGACTGCACTTGAAATTTTGGAGCAGACAGAAGGCAAGCTGGACGTGTTCGTCGCTTCTTCGGGAACAGGCGGTACGATTACGGGAACGGGTGAGGTGCTGCGCCAGCATTTGCCGGATCTGAGGGTTGTCGTGGTAGAGCCGAAGGGTTCGCCAGTGCTGTCAGGGGGCAAGCCCGGTCCGCATAAGCTGGTTGGTACTAGCCCGGGATTCGTTCCTGCCGTACTGAATACGGATATTTATGACGAAATCATACAGGTTTCGGATGAGGATGCGATTGCAATGACACGGGCCATTGCTGCTCAGGAAGGAATTCTCGTCGGACCTTCCAGCGGAGCTACAATATGGACGGCAATTCAGGAAGCTCGGCGCTTGGGACCGGGCAAACGGGTGCTTTGTATTGCCCCGGATACAGGAGAGCGTTATTTGAGCATGGGGATTTTCGGATAAAAAAGGTGCGATTCGGGGCACATCGTTATACACGACCACATGTAGGTGTTAAAATAGTAGATGGTAGCGGTTTCATAGGTTGATATCATGTGGGATGCTGAAGGAATATTTTGGAGAAGTAAAGGAGGAGCAGCATGAAGATTATGCCTTTACAGAAACGCGGAATCTCCGATAGTCGTCTGGGGAGTCTGTGGATGGTATTCTGAAGCGTCTGGGCACCGAATATTTGGACATCCTGCTGCTGCATCGCCCCGATCCGCTGGTAGAGCCGGAAGAAGTGGCGGAGGCGTTCAGCAAGCTCAAGGAATCCGGTAAAGTACGGCATTTTCGCGTTTTCAATATGAATAGGCCCGCCCTTTGTCTTATGGACAGAGTGCGGGCCTTTTTTCGTTGGCTGTATTTAACATTTTTCCAGCGGCTAATCCTCTTCGTATCTTGCAAGTGCCCTGGCAGTTGTTTCCTTCATTCGGGAAATGAGCCGAGAGCCTTGGACGACCTTGACGCGTTTGCCGAGGAAACGGATTTTGGACAGTACATATTCATCTTCGTCTGCCTGAAAAGTGAGCGTAATGCGATAGGTATCCGCATCCTGAATATACTCTACTTCTTTCTCAAAGCAGGAAAAGGCGTATAAAATACGGGACATTTCCCCGTTGTAGACAGGAATAATTTCGATGATGCCCTGTTCTTTGCGTGACTCCAGAATACCGAGTATACGTTGGGTGAATTTCTCGGTCTCTTCAGGTGGAATTTCCTCTTCGGTGATGGTTACGATGTTAGGCAGCTTGGTGGACATCAGCGCACGGTGTCTGCGATTGTACCAAAGCAGGCTCCATTCCTTTTTGACCATGGAAAATTCCAGTTTATACGGAAAGCCGGACATACGCTCATGAACACGTCCGTTGCGCATTCTGTAGCTCATACAGATACCTGAGCGTGACCGCAGGATGGGACGCAATATACGCAGGAGCGGATGATAGACCGGGGAGGCAGGGATGCCGGCCTTTTCCCTCAAGCTGCCATCGACCTCCAGCGGCTCGTCATCTGCGAGCATCAGCCGAAGCTTATCGAGCGTAGACGGGGTAAAGGCTTCTGCCGCCGCCCGATCTGCCAGCATGGACTGGAGCCAGATTCTTTCCTGCGATGTAGTAGCAAAAGCGCCCGATTCATCCAGCCGCGAGACGATCTGGTAGTTAAATATTTTCTCGAATAGGCTCATAATAGGCTTGAAGCTCCTTCCATTCCTGCTTGAATTCCTGACGCAGCCGCTTGGGCTCCAATACCTCACAGCTTGATCCAAAGCTGCGCAGCCATGGTTTAATCTCGGTGATTCCATTCACTGTAATTTCATAGATAAAGGATTCACCTTCTTCCTCCGTGATCGTTCCCCATTGCCCCTGCAACAGCACCCGTTCCCGAATAAAGTTGCGTTTGGCACCTTCAGGATTGAAAAAACGTACCCGCACCTTCACGGTGCGCCCGGTATCCACAAGCCAGCTATACCGCGTTCTTTCTTCCAACACGGCCAGCAGGTCGGCAAAACGCTGCTCCGACACGGGTTCGCCCTCCGCCAATTGTGTCATGCCCTCCATGCGGAACTTCATGATTCCTTTGCCGCCCACCTGACCCAGCACATACCAACGCCCGTATTGATGATCATAGATGACTTGCAGGGGGAGAATGGTGTGTTCACGGCCTTCGGTTTCTTTTTCAAACAGCGGATTTGTGTTCTGTGACCCATACATGCTTCGTTTGGCCGCCGAAAAGTACAAAAAAGTCACACAGCGACGTTGTCGAATGGCATGAAGAAGCGGATGAACATGCGCCTCATCCAGAATACGTGAGTGATAGTGGTATTTGTATAAAAAAGGTTCCACCATCTCCTGATCTCCGGTTTGACGACGCATAGCTTTTTTTAAATGATCGCGCAGCAGATATCCCTGTACAGAGGGGAGGTGCGTATTCGACATAATGTCCACAAAGTCATACAGGTCCAGTAATTCCTCGTCCGTCAGTCCAGTGACCAGATCGTTGCGGACAGCATAGCGGTAAGGTCTGCCGCCGGGCTCCTTGCGAACCACGCCGACTTCGACCAGATATTTCAGGTCCGAACGGATCGTTTTCTCATCCGGTAGCGTACTGTCGGGAGGCAGCCCGTCGCAGCAGGCATCCAGCAGCTCCATGGTGGTCAGCGGTTGTGACTGTAGCGCTGTCAGCAGAAGGGCCAGGCGGACGCTTTCCGACTCCTTGAGCGATTTGGCCCGAAACAGGAATAGCAGTAGTGGATCAGCGGATTCATAGTAGTTGAAGCGCAGCATTTCATTGAAGTCATGTCCCTGCTCCGCTGGTAACTGCTGCTGTACGGATTGAACGATTTCTTTGAGACGCCGGATTGTTTTATCAAAGGTATGTACGGAAATGCCCAGTCTGTCTGCAAATTGCTGCCGATTATAAGCGCCGCTCGTCAGTGTCAGCATGCGCAGAAATTGAATTTCTTTATCAAAGCTCTCTCTCGCCATGGCGGATTCCCCGTTTCTGTTGCCGTTCTCCGAAAATAAGTATCCCTCTATTCTAACAGGGAAGAGATGCAGGAAAAAGGGAATTTATTCATCTTTGTAATACTTTCGCCATGTTCGCGGCAAGCAAAATATAGGATGATATACATACCAAGTAGAATCCGTCAGCCAAGACGGGGCGTAGAATGAATGTGGAGCATTCAGGAAATATCAAGGTATAAAAGCGGTGGTTAGGGAGGGAATAGCATGACAGATATAAAACATGAGCAGGATTCAATCAGACCGGAAATGCGTGAAACGATATTGCAGGAGCTGCGCGTTTTGGAGCAGGAGGAGCAGGTGCGGATTGTATATGCCTGTGAATCAGGCAGTCGGGCGTGGGGATTTCCTTCACAGGATAGTGACTATGATGTACGTTTTATTTATGTAAGGCCGGTGGAGTGGTATTTGTCCATTTTTGATAAACGGGATGTGATTGAGCGTCCGATCAGCGATTTGCTGGATATCAACGGCTGGGATTTGAAAAAGGCGCTCAGTCTGTTTCGCAAGTCCAATCCGCCTTTGCTGGAATGGTTGCAATCCCCGATTCCCTATCTGGAGCCATATTCAGTGGCAGAGCAAATTCGCGCTATATCGCCGTTAACTTTTTCGCCTAAGTCCTGTATGTATCACTATCTGAATATGGCGCGGGGGAACTATCGGGATTATCTGCAAGGAGAACAGGTGAAGATTAAAAAATATTTTTACGTGCTGCGCCCGTTGCTGGCCTGTGGCTGGATTGAACGCTATAACAGCATGCCTCCGATGGAATTCGAGGACTTGCTGGAGGAATTAATTCCGGCAGATACAGAGCTTTATCAGGTGATCGGACATTTGCTGCAACGTAAAAAAGCGGGCGAGGAACTGGATATTGAGCCACAGCTTTCTGTGGTCAATGATTATATCCAGCAGCAAATGGCTTATTTTGAACAAAAGGCACCTTTGCTCCAGCATATGGAGGGTGGACGTGATCAGCAACTGGATGATTTGTTCCGTGCTGCGGTGAAGGAAGTATGGCAAGCATAGGGCTTGGAAGGGGAAAAGGAACATGCATATCACATTAAAAGCGACAGGAACGAATGCGGGAATGATTTCTCATTTGCTCGCTAAAAATCCTTACAATACGTATGATCGCACGGAAAAAGGCGTACGGGTGCGCATGGTGTACACCATTTTTACCGAGGAAGAGGCTGAGATTGTCATTCAGGCTTCGCCTGATTCTATTGATCTGGTCAAAAACAGTCCGGGTAGCTATGACATTACACAATATATTAATGACCGTGAGTTTGTGACGAGTAGCCTGTTCTGCTCCTATATTCGTGGTGCGTTGGGGACGGCCTTGAACGGTAAACCCAAGGAGGAATACGCAGAATGGGTGAATCATCCTTTTGCGCTGGAGCTATCGTTTGGTCCCATTGCTTCGGATTTGCCGGATTCTGTAATAGAGGGATTGTTTGCTCCGCTGGGCTATCAAATGATCATGGAACGCGGGGAAGCAGATTATTCTTTTCAGCTGAAAAACCGAAGTACGGTCAGATATATTACGTTAAGCGGCTGTCAGACGGTGCAGCATGTGCTGCGGCAGTTATTTTTGATGATTCCGGTACTGGATAATTACAAGCATTATTACATCAGTGAGGATGAGTTTGATAAGCTGAAACGTTATGGCGAAGGCTGGCTGGAGGAGCATCCGCTGCGTGAGTTGATTATTCGGCGTACGCTTCGTTTTGCCAATCTGATCGAACAGTTTGAGCAACAAGTCGCTGTTGAGCCTCATCCAAAAGGGCAGTCTGGGCGTGCTGAAAAGCATGCTGCACCAGATCAAAAGCATAAGCAGGCTCACGATCAGCAGCAAGAACAGTCGCAGGAGGAAGTGAAGCCAGAACCTGTAGTCCGTCTGAATGAGCTGCGCTATCAAGCTATTATGAACGTGATCCGCAAGCTGCCCCGGCGTCAGAAGATCGTGGACTTTGGTTCAGGCGAAGGGAAGCTGTCGGCCCGGATGGCTCAAATGACGGGTGTCGAAGAAATTTGGGCGGTGGAGCCGTCCGCACAAGCACAGGTGAGAGCCATGGAGCGGTTTGCCAAGCTGGAAAGGCATACTGACGCGATTAGCCCCACACCAGTGATAGGCTCCCTCTTTTATTATGATGAATTATTGCGGGGCAAGGATGTCATAATCCTGTGCGAGGTTATCGAGCATGTGGATGAGCATCGTCTAAACCGGGTTATGGAGACCATTGTGACGGAATATCAGCCCGGTGTGCTGATCGTAACGACTCCAAACCTGGAATACAATGAAGTATATAACATGGATAAGCAGGAGCTAAGGCATGGGGATCACCGATTTGAGTGGAGCAGAACGGAGTTTCAGGAACGGTGTGAGCAATGGATTAAGGAAGCTCCTTATTCATTATTACTGGAGGGTGTTGGAGAAGAAGTCGCAGGCTTCGGCCAACCGACTCAAATGGCTATATTTACGCGCAGAAAGGGGCAGAAGGACGCATGAGCAGGAGCATTTCATCCAAACGTACGATTGAGTTACCACATGCCGGACTGGTTGTGCTGGTGGGAGCTTCCAACAGTGGTAAAACCACTTTATTGGACAGGCTGGTGAGCGAAGGGATTTTGCTGGAGACAGAAATCGTATCCTCGGATCATTTTCGCAAGCTGGTCGGAGATACGGAATTTATAGACTGGCGCGGTCTTCCAAGGCTGGAATCGGACGTGCTGTTCTATGAGTATCAGCAAATGTCGGCTAAGGCGTTCGAGGCAATGGATACGATTTTGGCTATGCGTTGTCGCCTGAATAAGCTGACAGTTGTGGATGCTACCCATCTGTATGCCGAGGACCGTCAAAAATATGTACAGCTTGCAAGCAAGGCGCATGTTCCCGTTATTGCTATAGTGCTGGATGTACCGGAATCCGTGCTGCTGGAGCGGGATTCAGGCAGGGAGCATCCGCGTGGTCGCCAACGGGTCAAGCAGCAGGCACAGCAATTGAAGCGGAACCTGTGCGGCCTTCGGGCTGAAGGCTTCGACTCCTGTTATGTGCTTAAGGATGTAGAAGAAATGAGCTTTGTCCGCCGTGACCATCCGCTGTTCCATGAAATCGGGGCAGGAATTGATATCATTGGCGATATACACGGATGCTATCGCGAGATGATGGAAGTGATAGACCAGCTTGGATATACGGAGGATGCAGAAGGGCTGTATCGTCATTCTGATGGAAGAAAGCTCGTATCTGTCGGGGATGTGATGAGCCGTGGCCCGGAATCGTTACAGGCGATGTGCTTCTGGAAAAAGCAGGTGGATGCCGGATTAGCGTATATGATCGACAGCAACCACGGCTGGAAAATCGGCCGTTATCTGGATGGGAGAAAGGTTACACTCAGTCACGGGGATGAACGCTTTGCAATGGAGCTGACTCAATATGAACACAAAGCGGGCAAGGAAGCAGCAGAACAGCTTAGAAGCGAGTTGAGGGATTTTCTGCTGGCTGCACCGTCTCATCTTATTTTTGGTAGGGATGGTTTACGAAATGTGGTGGTGGCTCATGCCGGGATTAAGGATCATTATATTGGCAAGCAATCGGCGCGAATTTCGGATTATTGTCGTTATGGAGATACGGAAGGACAGGATGCGAACGGCAAACCGATCCGTAAAGACTGGTTCGTAGAGCATGAATCGGGAGAAATAGTGGTATGGGGACATGATCCAAGACCGCAGCCTACTATTGTGAACCAGACGGTCAATATAGATCAGGGCGTGGTATTCGGCGGTATGCTGACGGCTTATCGTTATCCTGAAAAGGAGTTTGTCAGTGTTCCAGCCCATGAGAATTATGCGAATGATTCGGATAGCCCGTTGGTCCGATGGCAGAAAAAACGTTTTTCCCCGCCGAATTTGCGCAAGCTGGTGGCAGGGTACAGCGTGCTTACGGAAGCGTACGGCGAGGTTCGCATACAGGGAGAACTGGCCAAATCTGCTATAGATGCGGTGTCACATGTGACGGTGCCGATGGAGGAACTGGTGTATATTCCGCCGACCATGAGTCCCGCCCCCATGGTGTCTGCGGAGGAAGGATATCTGGAGCATCCGCGTGAGGCGCTGGCTTATTATCGCGGTCAGGGAGTTCAGACGATGGTGGCGGAGAAAAAGCATATGGGCAGCCGTGCTGTTTTGTTGTTATTCAAGAACGAGCAGGCCGCTGTTGAATATGTAGGTTACCCGACGCTGGGTACGATTTACAGTCGGAGCGGGCGGGCTTTCTTTGAACCGGGTATCGGCAAGCAGGTGCTGAAGAAGCTGAATCATGATCTCCAGAACGCTGGATATTTTGAACGGAACCGGACGGAGTTTGTTTTACTGGATGCGGAAATTGTACCGTGGAATCTCAAGGCCCGGGAACTGATTGCCTCACAGTATGCGCATGTGGGTGAAGCCGCCCTTCTGGACCGCAGCAAGCTGATCAACAAGCTGCATCAGGCCAAGTCTGGGGGACGGGAAGTTGGAGACTGGCTGGAGGAAATGGAGCGGAAATATGCGAATGCGGTAACGTTTCAGGAGGCTTTTCAAAAATATTGCTGGGATGTGGACGGTCTGGATGAAATCTGTATTGCACCGTTCCATACGCTGGCACACAGCGAAAGAGATTTTTTCGACCAATCTCATGTATGGCATATGGAGCAAAACCGGGAGCTGGCTGGTATGTCATCGCTGTTTATGGAGACGGAGTATCGGGTCATTACGGATGAGGCAAGCGAGGAAGAGGTCATTCGCTGGTGGAGCGAAATGACAGAGGATGGTCACGAGGGAATTGTGATCAAGCCGGAACGCTTTTTGATGAAAAACAGGGACAAGCTGATTCAGCCTGCGATCAAGGTGAGAGGACGCAAATATTTGCACATCATTTATGGTATGGATTATCTGGTGCCAGAACATTTAAAGCGTCTGAAGCAGCGACGAACGGGTAAAAAGGAGCGTCATGCGTTGATGGAGGGAGCGCTTGGTATGGAGAGTGTGGAACGCTTTGTCCGCAAGGATACGGTGGAGCGTATTCATGAATGCGTCCTTGCCGCTCTGTCGCTGGAATCGGAACCGGTTGATCCGAGATTATAGTTTTATAAAGGAGGAACTGAAATGGGCACGTCACTGATTGATATTGGTGTGAATCTGATGCATCATTCGTTTCATGAGGATCGGGAGCAGGTGGTGGAGAGAGCGGCAGTCGAAGGGATTACACCGCTGATTATTACCGGGACAAGTGTCCGCAGCAGCCGGGAGGCTTCTCAGTATGCGGCACGTTATCCCGGCAAGCTGTATGCGACGGCTGGTGTGCATCCCCATGATGCCAAAGACTGTACCCCGGATACGATTCAACAGCTCCGTACGCTGGCGGGTCAGCCGCAGGTCGTAGCCATCGGGGAATGCGGGCTGGATTATAACCGCGATTTCTCTCCGCGTGATGTGCAGCGCCAATGGTTTGGGGAACAGATTAAGCTGGCTGGCGAGCTGAAAATGCCGTTATTTTTGCATGAGCGGGATGCGCATGAGGATTTTGCGGCTATGCTGCGGGAGCATAATGGGCTGGTAGATAAGGCGGTGGTGCATTGCTTTACCGGAACCGCACAGGAGCTGCACACGTATGTAGACATGGGATTGTACATCGGTATTACAGGCTGGATCTGCGACGAACGGCGCGGCAAGCATTTGCGTGAACTGGTCAGGGATATTCCGCTGGACCGTCTGATGATTGAAACAGATGCTCCATTTCTCACCCCGCGTAATTTACCTGTAAAGCCGAAGGAAGGGCGCAATGAGCCGATCTATCTCGCACATATTGCCGCTACGGTTGCAGAATGTACAGGTCGAAGCATCATGGAGATCGAAATCGCCACGATGGAGACGGCAAAACGTTTTTTCGGATTATCTGTAGAAGAATAAATGGTTATTGAAACCAATATTAGGATTGTCAAAGCAATAGATGTGGTGTACATTATAGTGAATTAAAAAGCATTGTCGGGAGCTTGAGAAAGTCAGGCTGAGAGGGTGGCCCTTGCCATCGACCGTGAAATCTGATCTGGGTAATGCCAGCGTAGAGAAACCTAGAGCACTATACAGGAATGCCGCTTGTTTTGCGGTTGTCGATAGATTCGGTTCATATCTTATAATCAAGCTAGACGGCTGCGCTTAGGCTACTGGTAGTATGAGGCATATCGACGAATGATGTTTTGTATGGTGATCCACCTTTTACTGCGCATAAAGCTTGCCTGGAGATTCAGCTCCGGACAAGCTTTTTTTCATGGCCACGAGGCCCATTTTAAGGGAAAAGGGGAGTACATCATAATGAATACTGCTGTAAAAGCGTCTAAAGGATTGAAGCTGACGGATATTTTGGTCACGATTGTGATCGCCGTCGTGTTCGGGTTGGTCTATAAAATATGGGGGCCTGCGTATGATCTGGTGAAACCGCTTGGGCTAAACGCCGAGCAATTGGTGTATGGCATGTGGTTTATGGCGGGCACATTCGCATACCTTATTATCCGCAAGCCGGGAGTTGCGATTTTGGCAGAGGTGGCAGCGGCAACGGTCAGTGCTTTTTTGGGAAGTGAATGGGGGATGTCTACCTTGTACTACGGCTTGCTGCAAGGATTGGGAGCAGAGCTGTTTTTTGCGGTTTTTCTGTACCGGAACGCCAACCTGTGGGTCGCTTCGCTGGCTGCGGCTGGATCGGCTATAGCCTCCTTGATTTTAGACTTCAGTTACGGGTATATTGATCAGCTTTCGACCTGGAACTATGTATTGTATGTTGGATTCCGGATGATTGGCAGTATTGTGATTGCCGGGGTGTTCGCGTTCTATCTGGCTAAGGCGCTGGAAGTCACCGGAGTGACACGTACCTTAAGACCAGCAACGGAACAGGATTACAAGGGGCTGGACTGATGAGTTTGTTTGCCGAAGATGTGGTGGCGTCGGTCACTCGTCTTCGTTTGAAATTTCCCGGTGAGCAGGAGCTGCTTTTTCACAATATGTCTGTATCCGTCTGCAAGGGGGAAAAGCTGCTGCTGCTCGGACCGAGCGGATGCGGTAAATCAACGCTGCTCCAGGTGCTGAGCGGTCTGATTCCACGCACGATAGAAGTGCCGATGAAATGTGATGCTGCTGTCATTCCGGCGCGTGTGGGTGTCGTATTTCAAGATCCGGATACGCAGTTTTGTATGTCGTATGCGGACGAGGAACTGGCTTTTGTATTGGAAAATAATCAGGTTCTCCGGGAGCATATGCCGTCTCGTATCCGCAAGCTGCTGACGCAGGTCGGTCTTTCGACGGATGAGATACATATGCCGATTGGCAGCATGTCTCAGGGCATGAAGCAACGGCTGGCGATTGCGTCTGTGCTGGCGATGGAGCCGGAGGTGCTTTTTCTGGATGAGCCGACGGCTTTGCTGGATGAAGAAGGCACCGCACAGGTGTGGGATACGATTCGCTACATTTCGGCAGATCAGACGCTAGTGATTGTGGAGCATAAAATTAATGAAATTGTCCATGATGTGGACCGGATTGTGGTGCTTTCTGCTCAAGGGGAAATCATGGCGGACGGGACTGCGGAGGAGGTATTTCATAAGCATCGGCAGGCGTTGTCTGATTATGGTGTCTGGTATCCGGGCGTATGGGATGAGGCATCTTCACCACGTTGGAGTGAACAAGGGGCACAGGAGCATGGAGTGGGGAATGACTGCGGGGCGTTCATCTTGGCAGCGGGTACTCCTATACTGGAGCTGAAGCATTTCAGCGGTCTTCGGGGTTCGAACTCAGTCATTTATGTAGAGCAAGCGCAGGTGAAGCCGGGGGACTGGATTGGTGTGGTCGGTGAAAATGGGGCTGGTAAAAGCTCGCTGCTGCTCTCCATGATGCGCTTAATCCGAACGCAGGGAAGTTACAGCGTGGACGGAATAGAGGCTGGCGGTACGGAACAGCTGGCAGAGCGTATCGCGTTCGTGTTTCAAAATCCGGAGCTGCAATTCGTAGCGCACACCGTTCGGAAGGAACTGGAGTATTCGCTGCCGGAGAGCTTGTTTACGGCTGAACAGCGCCGGGAGCGAGTGGATCGAATGCTCGTACAGTTTGGGCTGGAACGGCTGGATGAACGTCATCCGTATCAGCTTTCGTTGGGGCAAAAAAGGCGGCTGAGCATTGCCACGGCCATTATCCGTGAGCCAGCGGTGCTGCTGCTGGATGAGCCGACCTTTGGGCAGGATGCGTGCAATACCTTTGTCATGCTGGACATGCTGGAACAGCTTAGAGCGGCAGGCACGGCGATTGTGATGGTCACGCATGACCCGGAAATTGTCCGTCGATATTGCACGGATATATGGCGGATACAGAAGGGGGAACTGCGGCATGAACCTGTCTTTTCCCCATCATGAAACATGGCTTCACCGGGTTAATCCGGGGCTAAAGCTTGTTATGTTTTCCTTGTTGTTCGTGGTCGTCATTCTGATTCACAATCCAAACGTGATGTTCAATGTAGCGTGTGCTATGCTGCTGTTGCTCGTCTGGTCAGGCCATCCGTGGAAGCGACTGCTGCTGTATGGTTCTCCCTTTATACTGGTATTTATTTCAACCTCCACAGGCATGATGATGTTCGGTAAAGGGGTGACGACCTGGTGGACATGGGGCCTGATCCATATCACGCAGGAAAGCTTTTATCGGGGAATGCATCTGGGATTTCGTGCACTGAGTATGGCGGCGGCAGGACTGTTATTTGGTTTGACGACCCGCCCGGTGAGCCTGTTTTATTCGCTGATGCAGCAATGGAGGCTTCCTCCGAAATATGCGTACAGCTTTTTGGCGGCGATGCGGATGATGCCGATGATGCTGGAGGAATTCCAAACGTTGAGACATGCCCACCGCATTCGGGGTGTACATCAGCATGTGTCCAAATGGAATATGTATGCTACGCTCCGCAGATATGCAATTCCGCTGCTCGCTCAAAGCATCCGGCGCGCCCAGCGAATTGCTATTGCCATGGAGGCCAAGGGTTTTGCCAATGAGACCAAGCGCACGTATTATTATGAGTTCCGTCATTCGGCTGTAGATATCGTGTTTATTTGTTATTTTGTGGTGATGATTGCACTGGCTTGGGGACTTGGTATCCAGTTCCCTTATGTGGGGACATGGGATGTACGCTAATTGTTGCCAAAAGGCTTTGCCGGGTTTCTGCCCTGTGGTATATTAATGCAATGGGAAATGACGGCTCGCACAGACCCGCGTGGTCTGGCGGGCTTTATTACATATTCCCGAGAAATGGATCATCAGGAGGCCAGTTTCATGATTACGCTGCAACAGGTAAGCAAGCATTATACGACCTCAAGCGGCCCATTTCAAGCGGTTCAATCCGTGTCCCTTCAAGTGGAGGAAGGGGAAATTCACGGTATCATAGGTGCCAGCGGTGCCGGTAAGTCAACGTTGCTCCGGCTGATGAATGTATTGGAACAGCCGGATGAGGGAAATGTGGTTGTAAATGGAGACGAGCTGACCCGCATGCCGGAAAAACGTCTTCGTGAAGCGCGGCGATCCATCGGGATGATTTTTCAGCATTATCATCTCGTCCACAACCGTACGGTTAGTGGCAATGTGGCAATGCCGCTGGAGCTGGCAGGCGTACCGAAAAAAGAGAGAGCGGTACGTGTGCGCGAATGCCTGCAATTCGTCGGCTTGGCTGACAAGGCGGAGCAGTATCCAGCACAGTTGAGCGGAGGCCAGAAGCAACGTGTGGCGATTGCCAGAGCGCTTGCGAATCGACCTGCGGTGCTGCTTTGTGATGAGCCGACCTCGGCGCTTGATCCGCAGACAACAGCGGATATTCTAGGCGTGTTGCGGGAGATCAACCGTGAGCTGGGCGTTACGATTGTGATCGTGACGCACGATATGGACGTGGTGCGGAGTATTTGTAGCCGCGTTTCGGAGATGCGGGATGGGCGACTGCTTTCAACGCAGCCTGTAGGCGATCCGTCGGACAGTTCAAAAGCGGGAGAAGGTGAAGCTCGTGAATGAAACGCTGAGCATCATTGCACAGTATCAGTCCGAGATATGGAAGGCCATCGGAGAGACATTTATCATGGTGGGCATTTCCATCGCGGCAGCCGTGCTGCTGGGGCTTCCGGCAGGAACGATTTTATATTTGTGCGGCAAAGGGCAAAAATATGAAAATCGGCTGGTGTTCACCATACTGAATAGTTTGGTCAACGTCATTCGCTCGTTCCCGTTCTTGCTGCTGGTCGTGTTTATGATTCCATTTACACGTCTCGTGGTGGGTACGGCGCTGGGTACGATGGCAGCTACGGTTCCCATGTCAGTGGTAGCTATTGCCTACTATTCAAGGCTAGTGGAACAGTCACTGCTGGATGTGCCCAAGGGTGTAATCGAAGCTGCCACTTCTATGGGGGCGTCTACCCTCCAGCTTATTTTTAAATTTTTGTACGTGGAAGCCCGTTCCGGACTTGTACTGGGATTGACCACGTCCACAATCAGCTTCATCTCCTACTCCACGGTAATGGGCATTGTGGGCGGCGGCGGCGTGGGCGATTTCGCCATCCGCTACGGTTATCAGCGTTTTGAAACCGGATTGATGGCGTTCACCATCGTCGTCATGATTATTTTCGTGCAAACGATCCAGTTCACCGGAAGCACCATATCCCGCCGGATCGACAAGCGATAGTATATGCTATAGCCTGCTACGTTAAGACGGCTGCTCTATCGACGCCCTATTTGCTCAAAAGTAACAGCAGCCAGCGGCAAGGAAGGTAAGCTGAGGGGGAATCACTCAGCACCTAATGCTCGTAAGCACTACATCTGCACCACCCACTATGGGAAATGAGAATGACTTTACAGTGGCACATAAGCGGAGCGGGCAGAATTGTTCTAAAGAAGCGATAGCGTTCGCCTTTACCCCCGGATTTTTACCTTATAATGTTTTACTAAATGAAAAAAATCCGGGGGTAACAGCGATCGGAAGAACAATCTGCACGCGAAGCGGCTCCCCCTCTGTAACTCACTCTCCTCTTCCCAATCACAAATTTACTTGGAGGTTCCTTACCTAATGAGTCGGAAAAACAACATGAAAACTAACCTGAAATTACTTACACTATTCGCTGTCGTCATGCTGCTGGTTGCCGGATGCGGCGGTCAAAAGCAGGCGGCACAAGAAACACAGCCTAAAGAAGCGACTTCTCAAAAAGAAGTGACTTTGAAAGTAGCAACGCTGATTCCGCCGATGACGGATGTACTGGATATCGTAAAACCATTGCTCAAACAGGACGGAGTTAATCTGGAAATCGTCGTGCTGTCGGACAATATTCAACCCAATAACGCATTGGCAGCTCATGAAGTGGATGCAAACTTCTTTCAGCATGCTCCTTTTATGCAACAATACAATGAAAGCAACAAGTCTGATCTGGTAGCAGTCAAACCGATTTACAACGCCATCTATGGCGCGTACTCCAAAAAATACAAGAACATTAAAGACCTGCCCGAAGGTGCGACGATTGCGATTGCCAACGACCCGGCCAATACCGGACGTTCTCTCGTAATGATGGAGCAAAACGGTCTGATCAAGCTTAAAGAAGGTGTAGGCTATAATGCCACACAGGCTGATATTATTGAAAACAAGAAAAAGTTTGTGTTCAAAGAAGTCGATCTGTTAATGCTGGCGCGGTCGCTGGATGATGTGGACATGGCTGCCATGTATCCCGCTTATGCCAAGCCGTTGGGCCTGACACCGAAGAAGGACGCGTTAATTACTGAAAAGGACGATACCCACTTTGCTATTAATCTGGTAGCGCGCAAGGATAATGCGGATTCGGATGCCATTCAAAAGCTGGCGAAGCGAATGACTGGTCCGGAGGTTCGTAAATTTTTCGAGGATAATTACAAGGACAGCGTTGTCCCAGCATTTTAAATAAATACGAGTGTTGAAACGTTGTTTTATGATTAGTTGCGGCCTGTATAAGGTAATGAAGTCTGTGATGAGCAGATGGAGTTCCTTGTGCAGGTCTTTTTCTTTTCTATCCTTAATATGGATATTTCTTATCGAAAACAGGGTAAAAAGTCTTAGTTTTTAAGTTTACTGGGCGTGATATGGCTGTGATTTTTGGTCATATAGGGCGATGGAGTATTGCTTGGGAACATATTAAAATAAATATACGAACAAACATTCGTTTTCGATTTCGTTAACGGTGTCTTTGTATGGGTGGAAAATTCAACTGACAACGGGTCAGAAGCGGGAGCAAGAAGGAAGGGGAACGACATGAAGCTGGCTGTAACTGTAAAAAGTTTGGGAAAACGAAAGCCGGAACTCGCAAAACAGGAAATGGAGCTGAATCCTGCCCCTGAAACTTTGCGAGAGCTGATTGCTGCTACCGTCGCTCTGAATGTCCGCAGACTGCGTGAAAAGCAGGAGAGTGTCGCACTGATCCCGTTCCTCACAGGGCAGGAGGTTCAGTCACAGAGTGAGACAGGCAAGGTAGGATTCGGGTCCATCTATAATGATGGTGCTCCTGATGTGGAGGATGCGATAAACACGGCGATGCAGTCTTTTGAAGACGGCTTGTACAGGGTTTTTGTACGTGATGAGGAAGCTACTGTGTTGGATGCCCCTTTGTTGCTTGAGGATGGAGACGAGATTGTATTTATACGGTTCACAATGCTGGCAGGAAGCCTATGGTAGAGGGGGAATTGAAATATGCATCAGGAGAAAAATGAGCAGGAATATTTCACCGAACTGAAGGGGCGCGCGGCGCAACTGGATGGACAACAACAGGAATTGGCCCAACATGTTATGGAACTGGGTCGAATTCATTACATACGCGAGGATGAGGAGCCTTTTAACGAATGCCAGCGCATATTAAAAGTACAGGCAGAAGCAAGCGGAGAGCCGCTGTTTAAGCCACTGGCAGAGGTGCTGCGTCAGTTGATTGGAACAACGGCCGGGGATGTGTTTGCATATATAACAGAGCATGTGACTGAATATCCTTACAGTACAGGGTATGAGCGTAAACCGTTCCGTACCTCGGATATCACATTCCATACTTCGCGGATTTATAAAAGAATGGTGCAGCTTATCCGAATGGACTGGATCGGCTTCTCCCTTATAGATTATTTAACGAAAAAGGATTATGAACATGGGAATGACTATCGGATTCAAGAGACGATTAGTGATTGGATAGCCTATGAGTTGGACAACGGTAATCCGCAGGTCTTGGAGGCGCTAAAAGGTATTATTTATGGCGATAACCAGACTGCGCTTCTTACGCGTGCCATGATTAAAGGAATGCTCTTGAGCCATCAAGAGGAGAATTACCATATGATCGGCGAGCTTTTGGCAGCTGCCAAGCTTCAGGAGGGATTGCGCCAAAGCGTCGTGGAACAAATGGATGAAGGAACCCCGGAGGCTCTTGTATATCTGTTGAAGGTGATTATCGACCAGGGTTTCATTCGTTACAGCTCAGTGGTACGGGCGCTTGCGGTATGGACAGGTATGGGCTTGGAGTCTGCTAATCAGCGGGTGGTTCGCCAACTGATCGAGCAGGCGTATGAAGCACTGACGAATAGCGGGCTACGTCAGGAATGGCTGACTAGCGCGAATGCCAATGAGGTATATATGAGCTTGTGGGCTACAGCAGTACATGAGGAACGTGATCTGTATGGACAGGTTCGGCAAGTCATGGAACAGGGAGCACCTTATCAGAAGATTGTGGCGCTTTATGTACTCTCTAACACTAAAAACAAAGATGTGCGTCTGGGGATTGCCAGAGAATATCTGAATGAGACGAACCCGGAGCTTCAATATTGGGTATTGACGAACTATACAAGTAATTATTTTTACGAATGGGTAGAAGGTGGAACGGTCGCCGATCGGATCGTTAAAGTGGTGCGTACTCCATTACTGGAAAATAAAGAAGAGCGGCGTAAGGATTTTGAGCGACTTCATGCTCTGTTTGCACAGATGAAAAAAGGCGAGTCTACCGAGCCCTCCAAGGTATTGGATTTTGTAAACGTTTATCACCGTTCAGATGCACCGATTCAAAAAATGCTGTATCTCGCCAGTTATGACATGGACGTGACCTGGATCGGTGAAATCGTAGCTTTGAAGGATCAGATTAGCCCTGATCTGCGTGGCGAGCTGCTTAATCATTTTGTGCAGAACCCGGATAATAAGGTACAGCGCGACTTTATTTTTGCCAGTCTGTCTGATAAAAGTATGAGCATTCGCGAGTTCGCTGTTGCCAAGGCACGCAAGCTGACGCTGGCGGAAGAAGAAATGCAGCAGATGGAGGGGCTCTTGAAGCTCAAGACGGGTTCCCTGCGGCAAAGTGTCATTGGTGTGCTGCTGGTACAGCCCGATAAGTCTCTGAATGGCTCGTTGGAACGGTTGCTTCGAGCAAAGGCGGAGCTGCAACGATTGGGCGGACTGGAAATATTGACGAAGATCTATGCAGACCCCGAGCGTGCCGAGCAGTATGAAACCCTCCAGTCTTTAGCAGATATTATCCAGCAGCCGACGGCTAAGGAAGAACAACTGCTGTCCAAGCTGGGGCAGGAGGATGCTTATACGGGGACAAACGGCTTTGGCTTGTACGAGCCTGCTGCCAAGGAGGCTTGGTTGGAGCAACAGCCGGATCTGGGGGATTTCCGGTTGAGTGATGTTTTTGTGGGTTCATTGGAGAAGATGAAGCGGTTCCTGAACGGACTGAATGAGCTTGTCCACCAGCACCGTGATGTAGAATATACCGCTGAGTATTATTCGGGTTACAAAGAAACGCTGCTAATCGGTGCTAATTTTCGTACCGTGCGGTTGGCTCAGCCTAATGAGGAAGCGGTTTCCATGCTGTCTTTATATCCTCTTCACGAGGAATGGAGTTGTTATTTGCAGGAGAGCGACATGGAAGCCAGTGAACTGCTAGAGCTTGTTTTATATGACCGATTGGAGTCTATGGATCAAACACTTGACCGCTATTACCGTTATTTCTCCAATCATAACATGGACTATTCAGAACTGAGCAAGCACAAGCTGCTGGAAGGATGGCGTAAAGATTTCGCTGAACAAATGTATCCTTTGGATCGAATTAACGAGATGCAGCGATGGATAGCAGAGCTGACGTATAACAATCAGGTAAGCACGCTGATTAATGCTTATTTTCTGGACACTCCTGGCGAGAAAACCTTTGATACCATTGATTTCTCGTTGAATACATTGATGCAAGCTATGCCGAAGGACAGACCTGCTGAGGACATGGGAATGCTGCACCTGCTGTCCAGCCCGTGGATCGGGTTGGAGAGAGGGCGTGTATATGATGATGAGTCCTTTAAACGTTTTTTCCATACTTTTGTTAACTATAATGAACTGGCAGGCGTATTAAATCACTTTTATTCACCGCTCGATCTGGAGGATTATTTTAAAGCGTATGAAAAAGGGCTGATCGGTGTAGGAGAAGTGTATCGGGAACTGTTGGCTGGCAGTGACAGCAGAAGACATATGAGTTCCTTAACGAATGCCCGCAATACATGGATTGCCAGCAATCCGGAATTTTTAGAAATACGGCGTACGGTTATTGACCGACTGCTGGAGGTTGAATTGGTTCGAGGTGATTTGCCTACCGAGGCCACGCCAAAAGTGATGGGATTGAGCCGAATTGAAGGCATGGATTATTTCATCCATATTCTGGATGGACTCGATAAGGAAACGTTCGTGCGTGGTTATGTGTATGGCTACGGCGATCGTATTACCAAAAAGGAATCGTTCAGCCACTTGCTCAAGGCATGTTATCCGCGTGATGGCGAGGATTCTGCTTTGCTGAAGGAAAAGCTGAGTAACGCTAAAATTACGGATAAACGTCTGCTGGAGGCGGCAATGTATGCTCCACAGTGGATTGAAATTGTAGCAGGTTACCTGGGATGGGAAGGTCTTCGCAGTGCTGCATGGTACTTCCATGCGCATATTAATGAAGGTTTTTCCGCCGAGAAGGAAACGATTGTGGCTCATTATTCGCCGATTGCTCCGCAGGATTTTAATGATGGAGCCTTCGATATTCACTGGTTTCACGAAGCCTATGAGACGTTGGGCGAGGAACGTTTTGATCTGCTCTACGACTGTGCCAAATATATTTCGGCCGGAGCCAATCATCGCCGATCCCAGCTATTTGCGGATGCGACGCTGGGTAAGCTGAAACTGAGTGAAATGAAAAAGTCGGTGGAAGACAAACGGAACAAGGAACATTTGCTGACCTACAGTCTGATTCCTCTTGCCAAACCTCCTGAACCAGATGTACGGGAACGTTATGACTTCATCCAGAAGTTTCTGGAACAGAGCAAAAAATTCGGGGCACAGCGTAAGGCCAGTGAAGCTCTGGTTTCACGAATTGCGCTTGGGAATTTGGCACGTAATGCAGGTTATGATGATGTAACCCGGCTCGTGTGGGACATGGAAGCCCGTAAGCTAGAGGATCTTCGGTCTTATTTTGAGCCACATGCTTTGGAAGAGGCCACAACGATACAGTTGGTCATTGATGAAGAAGGAACGGCAGATATTGAGATTGTCAGCAAAGGGAAGACGCTGAAATCTATTCCGGCTCGCTTCAAGAAGGATGAGTATGTTGCTGCGTTGAAGGAGCTTAAAGGCGATCTGGTGGACCAGTACCGTAGAGCCCGCAAGGAATTGGAACGCTCTATGGAGTCCGGCACGGCCTTTATGGTAAAGGAATTAACGGGATTATTAGGCAACCCTGTGCTTGCTCCGTTGGTGCGAACGCTAGTTTTCAAGGCTGGAGACCGCTTGGGATATTTCAATGAAGATACATCAGGGTTGGCTGATCCTTCGGGTCAACAGTATCCCGTAGGTGAAGAGGACAAGCTGATCATCGCTCATCCGCTCCATTTGTACGAAAGTGGTCGTTGGAGCGACTTCCAGAAGGATTTATTTGACCGCCAGATTCGGCAGCCGTTTAAACAGGTGTTCCGTGAGCTGTATTTGCCGAATGCAGATGAACGTGCAAGTGCCACCGTTTCCCGTCGATATGCAGGACATCAGGTACAGCCGAATAAAACGGTAGCCCTGCTGAAAGGTCGCCAGTGGACGGTCAGCTATGAGGAAGGACTCCAGAAGGTGTATTATGCCGAAAACCTGATTGCTAACCTGTACGCGATGGCAGATTGGTTCTCACCAGCCGATACGGAGGCTCCTACACTGGAGACGGTGCAATTCTTTGATCGGACAACGTATAAGAGTGTGACGTTGGAGGAAGTTCCTCCAGTGCTGTTCTCGGAAGTCATGCGGGATGTAGATTTGGTCGTCAGTGTTGCTCATGTGGGTGGCGTTGATCCGGAAGCCAGTCTTACGACCATTGAAATGCGTAGCGTTATTGTGCAGGAATCGCTGCGTTTGCTGAAAATCAGTAATGTACGCTTGGATGGCAATTATGCGCGTGTAGACGGCAGCCTTGGTGAATATGCGGTGCATTTGGGAAGCGGCGGTGTCTACAAGCAGGCGAAGGGAGCGCTGCATATCATTCCGGTGCATTCGCAGCATCGTGGGCGCATCTTCCTGCCGTTCCTGGATGAAGATCCAAGAACAGCCGAGATTTTATCCAAAATTGTACTGCTGGCTGAGGATCAGAAAATCAAGGACCCGCAAATTCTTACGCAGCTTCAGGCGTAGGATAGAAGCTGTGATATAGAGATTCATTTTGAAGTAACGTGAAGCCCCGTCCATGCAGATCCGTGTGGCGGGGCTTCATCTTTTATGCCAGATAATTCTTTTGTTCCTGGCAGGCGTTTGCTAGAATAAAGGAGGTTATGTAAGTCAACGTTGACCATATTGCAGGGAGGGACACGAGTATGAGCAAGAAGATCAAATGGGGAATTGTCGGCACGGGATGGATTGCAGATCAATTCGCCGCGGATTTGGCGCATGTTACGAACGGGGAAGGGTACGCTGTTGGATCACGCACTATTGAAAGCGCTACCGAATTTGCAGCTAAGCATCAAATTGCACGCGCTTATGGAAGCTACAAGGAACTGGCTCAAGATCCCGAGGTAGATGCTATATACATAGGCACTCCTCATCCTTTTCATAAAGAAAATGTTCTGACGGCTCTTCGGGCGGGTAAAGCCGTTCTGTGTGAGAAGCCTTTCACTGTGAATAGCGGGGAACTGGAGGAACTGATCGGCTTTGCGCGTGAACATAAGCTGTTCCTGATGGAAGCGATGTGGACACGCTTTTTGCCTGCGATTCGCCAAGTGCGGGAGTGGATACATGCGGGACGAATTGGTGAGGTGAAGCTGGTTAAGGCGGAATTTGGTTTTCGCGTAGATTGGAATCCCGAGGGACGGCTACTGAACCCCGATTTGGGCGGAGGTGCTTTATTAGATACGGGGATTTATCCGGTATCTTTTGCTTCGATGGTGTTTGGTCCTGAACCCAAGCATGTATGGAGTACAGCTCATATTGGGGAAACGGGTGTTGACGAGACGTTCTCCATCCTGCTGGATTACGGAAACGGGCGCACGGCTATGCTTAACGGGGCAGTTCGTCTCGGACTGACGAATGAGGCATACATCCATGGCACAAAGGGATATATCCACATTCCATCTTTCTTGAATAGCACGTCGGCTACTTTACATGTGGACGGCGAAGAGGCACAAACCTTTCAGGATGACCGAGCTTCCACAGGGTATGCCTTTGAAGCAGAAGAAGTGGGGCGTTGCCTGAATGAAGGCTTGCTCGAAAGTACCACGATATCTTTGGATGAATCACTGGGTATTATGAAGCTGATGGATCAGATTCGCGCACAGTGGGGGCTTCGGTATCCTTTTGAGTAATTGAATTATGAATTGAATAAAGAATAAACCACTTAAAGACCAGAGAGCTTTTGAAGCTCTTTGGACTTTTTTGTTAAAAATGTTCATATGAGCGCTGGAATGAGTGGGTCATATAAAAGCGACAAAAATGTAACTATATCGTCAGTTAACTGAATTGTTAACGCTCTCTTTCTATGAAAATAAATGTTGGCCCTAGGGAGTAGCTTCTGTTCTGGAACGTGGCGCTTGATCCATCCAGCGGCCCGACAAATGGTGGCTGTACCAACTGTCGCGGTGTGGTTGTGTGCTCTTTTTTGTGTGCTCTTAGCATTGTTCAGAATTGGTTCGGGACCACCCATCACTCAATCGTTCAAAAAGTGAGTGCAGTCACACAAGTATATTGAAAACTATAATGTATACATATACAATGTTTAAATTAGCCCTTTTGGAATCGGCGGTTCCAAGCATTCATGTATAAAGGAGAAGAATAGCCTCATGGATATACAATTACAGTTGGACCCATTGTCAGTTGAACGATTAGCAAGCGCGCTTTCAGCACAACCGGGAGTATTTAAGTTGTTTTATGACACAGAGGGCTGTGGATGTAACGGCGTAATTGTCATCTTGGTGGTCACTGCGCCCGATGCTACCGATATAGTCATTCAGTCCGAGCCCTATTCTTTTTTTGTAGACCGACAGCAGGAGCAGCAATTCGACAGTAGAATGAGGCTTGAGGCAGACCCTAATTATCCGTCGTTTAAATTGAGCAGCGATGCGGGCCTATTCAGCAGCAACATTAGAATTAAAGATGTGCGTGTCAAATCGGCCACTTGAAGAGTGCTGGATGCTAGGGGAAGAATGTAATGTAAACGGAGACGACTATTGCGAGTATGAAATCCGTTTTCGGGATAGTAAGCAGCAACGGCACAGATATCGAATCCCAAAAGACGAACCTCATCCAGCAAATATGGAGCGAAGTTCGTCTTTTTGGACGTATTCACTCAGCCCTCCAAAGAACTAAGTTATGTAGTGGCCTCTTTGTAAGTGGTACAATAACCATTATGATCATTCGAGAAGGACGTTGAGATGATGAAAAACTTGCTCGTTTCGGGCTACCGCGCTCATGAATTGAATATTTTCAACCAAAAGCACGAAGGCATTCCGTATATCAAAAAGGCGATCACAGGCAGGCTCATTCCCCTGATTGAAGAAGGACTGGAGTGGATTATTACCCCCGGTCAGTACGGGGTGGATCTGTGGGCCTGTGAAGTGGCAATTTCACTGAAGCAGCAATATCCTCACTTAAAATGCTCCATTATGGCGGCCTATCAAAATATGGAGGAAAAGTGGAAGGAGGACAAAAAGGAGTATTTTCAGCAGATCTGTAAGGGAGTTGACTATGTGGGAGTAGTCAGCCGCCAGCCTTATCAGGGAATATGGCAGCTCAAGGCACGGGATGAACTGCTTTTCCGCAAAACCGATGGTTTATTGCTCGTTTATGACGAGGATGCGGCAGAGGGCAGTCCGCGTTTTATGAAAGAGCTGGCATTAACAAAACAACAGGCAGAAGGCTATCGGTATATCAGCATCAGCTCGGAGGATATCCAGAGCATAGCGGATGAAGAACGATTATTCATGGACCTCTGATTTTTAAAGCATTTATCTGGATTTGTGAACAAAAAGGACGTATTCGTTCCTTTACTTTTATGTAAGCGCTATCATAAAATTTAAACAACAATAATTTATCAGTCAGATAAAATAAATTTATTGAAAATACAAACCATGAAAGGAGCTAAGGATTCAGATGAACAAAAGGTTTCGGTATACTGTGTTGCTCTGTCTCGGTGTAATGTTGAGTGGAGTGGTCACCCCGATGGATAGCCAGGTTTCTGCTGCCTCTACGAGGCAAATGGAAAAGCTGAACCGGGGAGCCGTCGCGGTCAAGGTGCCGGAGGGCGTGCTGGTGAGCTGGCGGCTGCTGGGCACGGAAGCGGATTCGGCCGGCTTCAATCTGTACAGAGGGACAAGTAAGGTCAATGCTGCGCCGATTACGTCGAAAACCAACTTTCTGGACAAGGCAGGTACGACCTCATCATCTTACACTGTTCGTGCCATAGTGAATGGAGCAGAACAGGCTGCTTCTCTGGCGGTAAAAGTCTGGAGCAACAACAATCTGGATGTTCCAATCCAGCAACCAGCGGGAGGTACAACTCCGGATAATGTCAGCTACACGTACCATGCCAATGACGCCAGTGTAGGTGACCTGGATGGGGATGGCGAGTATGAGCTTGTGTTAAAATGGGACCCTTCCAATGCCAAGGACAATTCACAATCCGGCTATACGGGAAATGTATTTTTGGACGGCTACAAGCTGGACGGAACACGCAAATGGCGGATCGATCTGGGCAGGAACATTCGGGCAGGAGCGCACTATACGCAATTTCTCGTCTATGATTTTGACGGAGACGGCAAAGCGGAAATCGTATGTAAAACAGCAGACGGCACTAAAGATGGCACAGGGGTGATCATCGGCAACGTCTCGGCGGATTATCGCAATGCCAGTGGTTATATTTTGGACGGGCCTGAATTTCTGACCGTGTTCTCGGGCGATACGGGCAAAGCACTTAGCACGATTGACTATGTGCCGCCACGGGAAACGGTATCCAACTGGGGAGATAATTATGGCAACCGGGTGGATCGTTTTCTCGCCGGGGTTGCTTATCTGGATGGCGTACGGCCCAGCATTGTGATGGCACGGGGTTATTATACCCGGACGGTTCTGGTCGCGTACGATTGGCGTAATGGTAACTTGAATCGACGCTGGACCTTTGATAGCAACAGCTCCGCCAATGCCGGGACCGCCGGACAGGGCAACCATAGCTTGAGCGTGGCGGATGTGGATGGAGACGATAAGGATGAGATCGTGTACGGCTCGCTGGTGGTGGACGATAACGGGACCAAGCTAGCAAATACGGGCATGGGACACGGCGATGCGCTTCATGTTGGGGATCTGGACCCAGACCGTTCAGGCTATGAAGTGTTCAAGGTAAACGAGGACAAAAACGCCACTTACGGCGCTGCCATGTATGACCCGCGTAATGGAAACATTTTATGGGGCGTAAATACAGGTAAGGATACTGGAAGAGGCATGTCGGCAGATATTGACCCGCGTACCAAGGGCAACGAGCAATGGGCACCGGGCATCGGCGTGCGTTCGGCTAAAGGAGAGCTTATTACGAATACGCTACCGTCCTCCATTAATTTTGGCATCTGGTGGGATGGCGACTTGCTGCGTGAGCTGCTGGACCATACTTCTTCAAGCGCTGGAAAAATAGATAAGTGGAACTATACGAACTCAACCACTTCCAATTTGCTTACGGCGACAGGCACCAGCTCCAATAACGGAACGAAAGGAACACCGTCCTTGCAGGCCGATCTATTCGGAGACTGGCGCGAGGAAGTGATTTGGCGCAAAAGCGATAATTCGGCGCTGCGTATCTACACAACACCATATGAGTCAGAGTATCGTTTTTATACACTTATGCATGATCCGGTGTACCGCCTGAGCGTGGCTTGGCAGAACGTGGTCTATAACCAGCCGCCGCACACTGGATTTTATCTGGGAGAAGGGATGTCCAAGCCCGCGCAGCCGAATATATACACCCCTTGATTTGCAGGTCAATTTGCAGGTCGAAATGAAACGCGAATGAACAAAAACGGAAAGGGTTCCGGGTTGATCGGAGCTCTTTTTGTCATGCCAAAAAAAGACAACGTATGACTTTTATAAAAATGGGAACATTAGTTCTTATTAGTGAAAATACGCATGAAAAAGGAGGCGGGATATGTGACTTCTCTAACGACGGAAGGTATGATTGCGCTCGTAACCAATGTCGGATTCCCTGCTGCATTAAGTCTGATTCTGTTAAAATATATCCTTGTCACCCTTAGCCGGAGATTGGAGCAGCTTGACCGGTCTGTTAAGCAACTGTCACAATCCCTGGAAGAGGTGGAGGCAAAGCGAGTGAAGCAGTCAGAAGAAACGCACCCGGCAAATACGGACAAACTTCGTATAGAATGAACAAAAAAAGGCAAATAGAAACAATTTAGCAACCCAATCGAGAAGCGAGATTCTTATAATAGAAACGTGTGCAGTTTATGCAGACATATGACTATGGAGGTGCATCGAATGATGAAAACAGGTATGAAAATAAATACGAAGCTATCCGCGCTGTGCATCGCAGCTACGCTTATGAGCGTAGCACAGGCCGCCGCAGCCGCGCCCGCTGTGACCGCTCCAGCGGAAGCGACGCAACCGGGCGTTGCCAGTCCGGCAGCATCTGCCCCAGCCAAGGTGCCAGCACCAGCAGCATCTGCGTCGGTTACCGCGCCAGCCCCGGCACAAGCGCCGTCGGTTCCAGCAGCATCGTCCCCGGCCCCGTCCGCAGCCGCAGGTTCCGCCAAAGCCGCTACACCAGCAGCTCCGTCTGCACCGGCACCGCGTCCATCCGCGTCGGTAGCGCCAGCGGCTGCTCCGTCCGCACCGTCGACTGCGAAGCCGTCCAAGCCGCAGCCGCCGTCCACTTCGGCGCCAGTAGCGGCCGCGGCTACCAGCGTGAAACCAACGCAGCTGGACAAGCTGAATCACGAGAGCGCCATTCCGCTCGTGCTGGAGGCGCAGTCGCGTTATCTGTACGCGATCAGCGGTGGTAGCACGGTGGGCGAATCGTTCCAGTGGAACGGCAAAAGCTACCGCTATCTGTCCGAGGATATCGGTACGAAGACCAAGCTGGTCAGCTATCTGACGCAGGCCTACACCAAGCAGGCCAGTGAGCAATTTGTTGGGAAGTGTTTCGTTGAAATTAACGGAAAACTAGCTCAGCTGGACGCAGATGGCGGTAACCTGCTGGAGTTCAACCGGGCTACAGCGAAAATGGTGACGATGACCCCGGTGAAGCGCAGCTATCTGCTGACCGTGCCTTATCCGGCAGGAACCAAGCAGGCGAACGAGAAAATCACCGTAAATTTTGAAAAGGTCGGCAGCTACTGGAAAATCAGCTCCGCACCGCATGTCATTTTCTAAATTAAGATTTTGCAACATGCTTCATATGGGGTAAAGTGAAGTTGAGACTTGTTTCGTAAGTCCCAATTCAACGCAGGGGAGTGCTGTGCAATGATGACACCCATCAAGGTAAAAGACGTTAAGGATATTGAAAAAATCAATCAAATCGTTTCGAATTATACCTATGACATTTGGATTCATGGCAAAAGCGGCATGGCAGATGCCAAATCCATTTTAGGCATGTATGTGCTAAAGCTGGATGAACCGCTAACTCTGGTGGTACCTGACACCGTTAATCCCAAAAAGCTGTTCAAGGAGCTGGAGGAATTTATTCATTTTCCTGCTCAAGAAGGATAACAGATACGTAAACACCTGTAGACGCTGCATGCTCTAATTCAAAATGTCTAATTCAAAATAATGCAAAGAAGCCGTGGAACCTAAGTCCCACGGCTTCTTTTTTTAGTGTTCTTCCTCGTCCAAAAACGGGAGATTCACCGAATAGTACATGACTCCCATCAGCAGCACACCGCCAACCAGATTCCCGAGCGTAACCGGAACGAGATTATGGATCACACCAGCGACAGAGACTGTACCCGGATGGTCCAGCACGAGGGCAATGGCGAAAGTACACATATTAGCCACGCTATGCTCATATCCCGAAATGAAAAAGCAGAACACGAACAGCATCATGGCAAACATTTTGGCGCCATTTTCCTTCATGAACATGGGCACGAAGAAGGCAAGGCAGACCAGCCAGTTACATAAAATAGCCCGGAAGAACAGCTGCATTGCAGGCGCTTCCATTTTATGCTCCACCACGTTCAGTAGAAAGCTGTTCACGCTGGAGGAGTCAAACAGCCCGGTTAAGTAAATAAGGAGCGCGAATACCCCCGCACCCAGCAAATTACCGCCATAGCTGGCAGCCCACAGCCGAAGCACCTGTCCCCAGCGCAGCTTTTTACGGAGCGCAGCATAGGTGTAATAGAAGGTATTGCCTGTAAACAAATCGCCGCCGCCGTATGCGATCAGAATGATAGCCGCCCCGAACGTGAGCGCCGCCATGGGATAAGTGAATGGAGAATGCTCCATGTAAAAAAAGTTGCCCGTCTTGAACGCTACAATAACACCGAACCCGATGAACATACTCGCCAGCATGGAACGCGCCAAATACCGGAGCAGGCTTTGCTTGTAAATTTTGTACTTCTTCATGGCTAGCTGTTCGACATTGCGTAAGCCTTCCGTCTCCATATCCAACGACAACCTCCTATTTTCTCGGATGTAAGTCTTATTTTTCCCGAAACATTGCCCAGTCAGTCAGCAATCCTGTTAGCTTAACAAACCAAGCTTTTGCAGCCCGTACAAAATGCCGTCTTCATCTGCGCGTTTTGTGACCATTTTAGCTGCGGCTTTGGCTTCATCACAGCCGTTGCCCATCGCGACACTGTTATGTATAGCCGTCAGCATCTCCACATCGTTCAAACCATCGCCAAAAGCGTATTGATTTTCATCGGCAATGCCAAGTCTGGACGTAATTTCGCGGATGCCCTTTGCTTTGGAGCCAGCGTGAGGAACAACGTCCACAGAGCTTGGATGCCAGCGTACAA
Organism: Paenibacillus sp. 1-8; assembly: GCF_056316205.1. Taxonomy (NCBI): domain Bacteria; kingdom Bacillati; phylum Bacillota; class Bacilli; order Caryophanales; family Paenibacillaceae; genus Paenibacillus; species Paenibacillus sp. 1-8. The sequence goes on from NZ_CM149995.1 coordinate 1,027,544, forward strand.
AGTCAAAAGCTTTGAATACCGCTTCATAGAAGGGCTCTTCTTCTGCCGTACACATCAACAGTGTCTGATAAATATCTCTCCCCTGGAAATAAAGCGGATCGTATCCAACCGAAATCTTGGCCTTTAACGTTTGGACTGACTTCTCTACAAGCTCATCGTTAGGAATATTGGCCTTCATATTGGCATGATCCATATATACGATCGCATGATTATGTGTGAGTGCCAGATCGGTCATCGCTTGCAAGGCCTCTCTGTTCAGCGGATTGGTAGCGACGACTTCCCCGCGAAGCACGACATATTGCCCATTAAAGCTAACGTAGGAATCAATTTCTAACTGCTCGCGGATTTCCTTGAACATAAAAGGTGCACGGCCTGTGGCGATGGCCACCTCATGCCCTTGCTCCTTCAAAGCAAAGACAGCCTTTTCAGCCGTTAGCGGCATTTTTTTGTCATCGTCCAGTAATGTACCGTCGATATCGAAAAAGATAATTTTTTTGTCTGACATGTCCCTACACCTGACTTTCAATAATGTATTGTCGAAATGAACTCATATGGATTCATTATATCAAAGGAACTGCTTCTGAATACACAAATACGTATAAATCCTCATGAATGTCCGACTTCTATAGCTTACAATATAAAATAAGGATTACTGTAAAAAATAATGCCTATCTCCTATTTTCATAGACGGGATGTGATCATCATGACGAAAATCCAAGTCACACCGGAGCAACTGGATAGCGTGGCCTCCCAATTTGCCAATGCCCATGGAACACTGTATAACCAGTTAAACGGCCTGGATAACACAATGAACAATCTTCACAGCCAGTGGGACGGTATGGAGAGAAATCGCTTTTATAGCGACTATCGGACGGCTAAATATACGCTTTCTTCCGTGTTAAACAAGGTTCAATCCATTGAAATTGAGCTGAAAAGCATTGCTTCGAAGTTTAGAAGTACGGATGACAACCCGCGTGGCTTCTGGACTGCATTAGCGGCGGCTATGAGCGCCAGTGCAGCGTCCGCGGGCGGTGGAGAAGCCGGGAAACACGCTGGAGATGCCTCCGAGCCGCCCAAAAACATAGATGACTGGGATCAGGCCGACGCCGATAAATACCATCAATATGAGAAATTACTGAAAGATGCCGAGGCGATTGGAGACAAGCAGGTTATGCAGAAAATCCACGACCAGATGAACGCCGTGCGGCTGCAATATGAGGACTCGGTGACCCGTACAGATTACAATACAGGAGAAACGTCAAAGATCACATCCGATTCTCTCGTCGCCGTCACCGAGCTGACAGGTAAGGATGGCACAAAAACGGATATTTCCATAGATAAAAAAGGTAACGTCGTCAGCTACCAGCAAAATACCGACAAATATGATTACTGGGTCCAAAAGCATACCCAATCCGCTGAAGAGCACGCTCTGGGTAAAACGGCCCAGACCGTCACCGGGTATGGCATAGGTCTTATTTTGTCGCGTGGGACTGGCGTTGGTGGAGCAGGTTCGAGCATTAGTTCAGGTGCAGCCTCCGGCTGGGGAGAGCACGTCGTCGGTATCGGTGGCGGCATGATCAGTGACAAGGTGCTATTCTCTGTACCGGATGAAGGCGAAACCCGCACCATGATCTACCGAACCGACAAGGAAACCGGACATATCGAAAACATGATCATCGTCACCAAGGGTGAGAATGAAATGGAATACCGCTACTGGGAGGACTATAACTAGAAGTGGTATCTATAAAATCTACAGTCTTTTTTTCTGGAACAGGTGAGTGGCAGTTGGAAACTGTAAAACTCGCTAGCTGGAGAAGTCTGTAGATTTTTTTGTTTACCAAATTTTTCTGAAAACCGATATATTAATAGATAGGATACATATTCATGATCTGCGAAATAAATGAATAATTCAAAAAGACGAAAAATACTGGGTAGTTTTAGGGGGAGAAATAGTAAATGAAAAAAATAGGAGTCGGTGTATTGGGAGTAGCCAGCTTAATAATGCTTGCTGGGTGTAACGTACCATCTCAAATTGATATTAATATTAATGGAAATAAGGAGCAGTCTGAGCCAAGTAAGGTTCAGGAAGCTAAGAATTCAACCGCTACAAGTTCTGACACTCAAAGTGTTACTGGCAATGCAACTGCATCTAAGGTTAAAACGGCAACTGACAGCACAACTTCAACCTCTGAAGCATTACAAAAGAAATCCGTAAAATCTAGTTATCCGGTTAAGGAAACTGCGATTGAAGAAGATACATGGTATTGGCGTGTTACCGAGGCACAGGTGAATCTTCGAAAGGGACCAGATATTCATTCTCAGTCAATGGCTGTACTTGAGCGGGACGAAGAGCTTGAATATCTGCACCACAAATACATAGACCCTAATGATGATCGCATCTGGTATGAAGTGCAGACATGGGAAGGGAAAATTGGGTGGATAAGCAGTCGGGTCATTATCAAGTCTGATGGACGTTACTACAGTGGTTATGCGGATACGGAGGAGATCGAATACTGGCAGGTTACCGTGAGCCAGGCGAATTTGCGTGCAGAACCATCCATCAGCAGTAAATCTGTTGGTATTGTACACAATCAAGACTATTTAGAATTTCTACAAGATACTGTGTTGGACCCTAGTGACGGGCGAACATGGTATCGTGTTGAAACTTCTGATGGTTTAATTGGCTGGATTAGTAGCCGCGTTGTTTTGCGAGGGTAGGGAGATCTTAAAATTTCAATTTAAGGGTCATCTTCAGGAGGAACCGTATAACATCAAAGGAGTTATTTTATGCAAGATTCTGGAATATTTAAGTACAAGTATAAGCTAACGATAAAAGATATCATGTTGTTTAATTTTTGTTGGACGTATCAGAAGTCTACGGGACTCCGTTATTTAGCGACAATCCAATTCTTAATGCTTATCATGGCTATTTATAAGCTCATAACAGATGATTACTTTCACACTAATACAATAGCTATGTTTTTCTTTCCAATCTTGGTTTTTGTAGTGATTCCACTCTTTTTGATCAGGGGTGTGAGAGCTAATTACCTTAATCATCCGCAATGGCCTATTGAAAAAGAATATGAATTCTCAAAAGAAAGCCTCCATTTTACGTACTCTGCGGGGTACAACTGGGATGAAGTAAAGGGGGTCATTAATACGCTGACTGCCTTTTATATATTGTTGCCTAATCATAAGTTTGTATTGGTTCCCAAACGGATTTTTTCTAGTAGACTGGAGCGCCGACGATTCAAAGAACTGTTGAAAACCCAGATCGAATCTGAGAGATGGGATTATAATTTTATAGACAAAATGAGCAAATTAAATAGAAGCTGAGCATGTGGGGGGGATCCATATGCATCTTTCTGCCACTATTTCCCTGAATCATATGCAGTAATTCAGGACTTTACGCCACGTAGTGTGTGGCTGGAGCAGGAGCAGTTGGATGTGAAACATATTCGAGAGGTGATCAAGTCTTTCGGAACATCGGCGCTTATGGTCAAAGATTTCGTTAAATCACGGAAGCACGATTGGCTGGAGGCCTGCTATATTCCAGATGCGTCAGATGAGGAGCATGTGGAACGCGTGATTCGTCGTTTTGTTGAACTTCAAGGAACGGAAATGAATGGGGGAATCGTGTTAAGGGAGTTTGTACCCTTGGAATTTTTAACGAATCATCCGAAAAGTGGTATGCCTTTGTCCAAGGAATATCGTATTTTCTTTATGTTCGGGAAGCCAGTATTTATGGTCAATTATTGGGATGAAGCGGCGTATGAGGAAGTTCAGGCAGATCTGGAGGACTTTATAAAGATAGCAGGTCAGGTTCGGAGTCCATTTTTCACGATGGATATTGCTCGTACGCAAGCGGGACAATGGATCATTATAGAATTGGGAGACGGGCAGGTTTCGGGATTGCCGGAACACACAGACCTTGAAGCGTTTTATACAAGCTTGAAAAAAGCTGTGGTGAACCGCGGATTATGGTAAAAGGCGCAGGGCTTCCGTTGAATTGGAAGGCTGCGCCTTTTCGTTGCTTTAATTAAATTTACTGGGCTTCCCCGTTCAAATAACGATAAAAGGGAGCATCCACCCAGAAGTGGGAGCTTTCCACCTCTACGCCGGGCTTGATTTTACGTAAGCCATCGGCAATGGAGGAAGCCTTGTCCGTCAGCGAAAAGGACTTGGCGTAATAGCGTCCTGCGCTGACCCGGTTGCTCGCAATCTCCGAGTAGGCTGAGCCGGGGGAGGACAGGGAGTAATAGAGCGGCTGCCACCAGGACTTAGCGATCAGGCCGGCTTGGTCTTCGCTGTTCTTTTTGGCGTATTGGTTGATGATAGTGTCAAAACGGTTCTTCTGCCCGATCGTCGCAAATTCGAGGGCAAGGTCAAACTCCTTGGAGTAGGCGATATAGTTACCGTTGTTGGTTTGTACGGCTTTATAGTTTTCGGTCTGGACAGGCTTTCCCCATTCTTTCAAGTATACAAAAGCCGAAGTTTTCGGTTCCAACTGTACTTTGGCTTGAATACCCTCGCTGCGAAGCAGCCCAATCAGTTGGATCGCGTGCTTGAGATCGCTGTGTCCGTAAGTAAGGGACAGCTTCGGATCAAAATGGGCATCATAGCGGCTGTCCTTGATATTGTAGCCTGTGAATAGATTTTGCTGAAGTCCTGCGTCGAACAGGGCTTGCAGCTCTGGGGATTGGACAAGTATCTGTGTATCGTAGGCCTGATGGATTTTAGCAAAAATATCGTCATCCTGTACTTGACCGACGGTATTTTTGTATTCGCCGTGGAATGCCAGCACACGGCTTAGCACCTCGGCGGTGAATGACGCATCGGCCTGCTGGTCCGGCTGGAAGGAGGACAGCGCGCTTTGCGGCAGCAGTCCTGTATCTACAGCGACTGCCAGATCCTGCGAGGCCGCCAGACGGGTCTCAGCAGTTCCAGTCAATGTACGAATACCCGATTTAGTCAGCACAGCCTGCGCCTTATCCTCAGAGTATGTAGCAGCCAACTCAGTCAATCCAGCGGCTTTTACAGCTATACGGATCGCGTCGTTTTGTGTCAGGGGAGCAGACGGTTTTACGTCAGTGTTATCCAGAATACCTTCTGCATACAGTGCTGCCGCTTGGGCATACAACGGGTCATTTGAGTTTAAACCTGTAAAGGCGGTGTTTTTGTCCGCAGAAGCTGTACTTGAGCTGTTCAGGTTCAGCACGGTGGCAAGAGCGACGATATATTCCCCTTTTGTCGGGGTGGAGGATAGTTGAATGTTATAACGGTCCTTTAGATAGGTGAGCTGGTTGTCCGAATCAGTGATATTGCTTGAACTGGAGATGCTTACTTGCTGGACGACCGGGGCTGCCGCGGGTGCGGCATAGGAATCAATAGGACTGGAAAAGGCAGCAATGAGTAGGGCAGTGGATAGTGGGATGATTTTCCAAGGAGATAGTCTTAGGTTGGCAAAAGGTGCTGTCATGTGAATTTCCTCCTAATTTGGCTATACTATTTTTTTATTATTCCCAGCTAAAAACTTGTAATTTGATAGAACAATAGCTTATTCCTCTCAAACTGTCAATCCATTTTAAATAATTATAGTTATCCAAAGGCAAATGATTATTATTAAAGGCAGCTAAACTGCTAGTTTTCGTCTCTGCTCTAATACTGTGAAGGTAGCATAGGGCTGTATTTAGCCACATATCCATATGAACGTATCTGCGCGGTATCTACGGACTTGCAATTGGGGTACCAAATGATGGATGATAGAAGAGGGCCTTTTATGTAGAAAATAGGGCTAAAGATAGAGAGGATACCAATAATAAATAGATCGTATTTACCGTATTTTTGTATATTATTGTAGAAAAAGATCGTAATTCAGGTTATAGTAAAGGAAGAAATTAACTAGGATGCATTTTACTCAAATACGTAATTGTGGAGGTAACCATGAGTACATTTAAAAATTGGCTGAATACAACTAAAAAAGGACTTGGAGACCAAGTTAAAAAATTTAAGAATAAAGATTTTATGGATGCTGTTGTTGCAGGTTGTGCATTAGTAGCTTTTGCTGACGGTACTATTAGTCCGGAAGAGAAAGCGAAAATGGCCGGATACATAAATATCAGTGAAGAATTGAAAGTGTTTGATATGGGGGAGGTCATCAACCGTTTCAATCACTATGTAGCGAACTTTGAATTTTCGCCTGAAATCGGCAAACAGGAAGCACTCAAAGCTATTGGCAAATTGAAAGGCAAGCCTGAAGTGGGCCGACTCGTCGTTGGCGTATGTAGTGCCATTGGTGCTGCTGACGGTGACTTTGATGCCAATGAACAACGAATTGTCGCTGAAATTTGCGGCGCTTTGGGTTTGAATCCGTCTGAATTTAGTCTGTAAATTTTACGGAAGGGAGGTGTGTTAATCAGTGGCTGTAATTAATCTGGTCAAGGGCCAGAAAATTGATTTGACCAAAGGAAACGCAGGTCTAACCAAAGTTATTGCCGGATTGGGATGGGACCCGGTGCAGTCCAAAGGATTTTTTGGCATCAAGAAGCAACCGAATATTGATTGTGATGCTTCTGCCATTTTGCTGGACGCAAACGGGAAACTGACTCAGTCGGACAATGTAGTATGCTTCCATAATAAAAAAAGCCCATGCGGCTCAGTCGTTCATTCCGGTGATAATCTGACCGGACAAGGCGACGGTGATGATGAACAAATTGCGATTGACCTGGCACGTATTCCTGCCAATGTCGACAAAGTGCTTGTTGTTGTGAATATATATGATTGCGTAAACCGGAAACAGGATTTCGGCATGATCGAGAAAGCGTATATCCGCATTCTGGATGGTGCTAATTCCAAGGAACTGGTCACGTTTAATTTATCTGATAATTATGAAGGACTGACTGCGCTGGTTTGTGGAGAGCTCTATCGTCATAACGACGAATGGAAGTTTGCTGCCATCGGTGAGGGCACTCATGCCGTACATATTGATGTGCTGGCTCAGCGCTATATGTAATTTATTTTACGAATACAAAACTTAATTATGGAAAAGGGGTTCTTATCATGGCAATTAACTTATCCAAAGGTCAAAAGATTGATTTGACGAAAACTAATCCAGGCTTGTCCAAAATCACGGTTGGTTTGGGTTGGGATACGAACAAATACGACGGCGGTAAGGATTTTGACTTGGACGTATCCATATTTTTGGCTAATGCAGAGGGTAAAGTAGAATCGGATAAGAACTTCGTCTTTTTCAATAACCCACAAAATGAGAACGGCTCTGTTGTTCATACCGGTGATAACCGTACAGGTGATGGTGACGGAGATGACGAGCAAATTAAAATTGATTTGGGCAGCGTGCCAGCTAACGTTGAAAAGATCGCTTTTACGATTACAATCTATGAAGCACAAGAACGCAGCCAAAACTTTGGACAAGTGTCCCGTGCTTATGCTCGTATCGTGAACGAAGCAAACAATGAAGAATTGATTCGCTTTGATCTGGGAGAAGATTTCTCGATCGAAACAGGCGTTGTTGTAGGCGAACTGTATCGTCATAGTGGTGAGTGGAAGTTCAATGCCATTGGCAGTGGCTACCAGGATGGTCTTGCAGGGTTGACTCGCGATTACGGTTTGGCGTAACTGAAATCTATACAAAGAAAGCAGGTATGCAGTATGACCATTAGTCTTTCCAAAGGACAACGTATTGATCTGACTAAAACGAATCCCGGCTTGACCCGTGTTGTCGTAGGTCTTGGATGGGATACGAACAAATACAGCGGTGGCGCGGACTTTGACCTGGATGCTTCGGCTTTCCTGCTTTATGAAGATGGCAAAGCGAAAGCTGCTGATGATTTTGTATTTTACAACAATCCAACAGGCGGAGCAGAATCTGTGACCCATACAGGCGATAACCGCACAGGTGAGGGCGATGGGGATGACGAGCAAATCATCGTTGATTTCTCGAAGATTCCTGCGAACATCCACCGTATCGGGATCACGGTTACCATTTATGATTACGAGGCACGCGCGCAAAACTTTGGTCAAGTGTCCAATGCTTTCGTACGTGTGGTAGACGCAGCGACGGATCGTGAAGTGCTGCGCTACGATTTGGGAGAGGATTTCTCCACCGAAACGGCCGTGGTATTCTGTGAATTTTACCGTCAGAATGCGGACTGGAAATTCCAGGCGATCGGCAGTGGCTTTGCTGGTGGATTGGGTGCGCTTGCTAAAAACTATGGCTTGGACGCTCAATAATATCCACTTGGGGTGGTGTCCATAGGGCGCTACCCTTTCTTTTTAAGCCATTGAATGGGCGTACGCTGACACATGACAAACGGACAGAAAGGTGACACAATCATGGCTGTTATCGTAGTAAAGGGACAGAAGGCGGATTTGACCAAAACGAATCCGGGTCTGACCCATGTCAATGTAGGGATTGGCTGGGAGTCCCCAGCGTCTCTGGAACTGGATACTTCGGCATTTTTGCTGGGTCCTGGAGGAAAAGTATCAGGCGATGAGGATTTAATTTTTTATAACAATCCGACCACGCCCTTTATCACATATTCAGACGGACAACAGTCCGGTGACAAAAAGCAATTTGCCCTTGATCTGACGCGAATTCCGGCAAACATCGAGAAGATTGCGTTTACGTTGACGATTTATGATGCGGATCAGAAACGGCAAAATTTTGGACAGGTTCAAGGTGGATTCATTCGTTTTGCTCATCCGGTTAGCGGAGAGGTTTTGCGGTTTAATTTGGATAGCGGATTTACAGTGGAAACGGCCATTGTCATTGGTGAACTGTATCGTCATAACGGGGAATGGAAATTCAACGCGATTGGCGCAGGTTTTTCCGGTGGATTGGATGCGTTGTGCGTTAATTTTGGGATTGAAGTGGAAAATAATCCGGCTCCTCCGGCGCCAGTGCCTGCACCACCGTCTCCAACGCCTCAGCCAGCACCAACACCGCCGCCAGCACCTCCTGCTCCGAAGCCAGAGCCATCTGCAACACCGGTGAATCTGAATTTGCGCAAAATTGAGCTGAAGAAGAAGGGCGACACCATCAACCTGAAAAAAGGCTCGGGCGGATTGGGTGAAATCCTGATCAATCTGAACTGGAATCAGGTGCAGCAGAGCAAGGGCTTTTTCAGTCGTGGCTCCAAGGGTGTCGATCTGGATCTGGGCTGCTTGTATGAGATGAAGGACGGGGATAAAGGTGTTGTTCAGGCGCTAGGTGAAGCTTTCGGCTCGCTGACTCGCTTCCCGTACATTGCCTTGGACGGCGACGACCGTACTGGTTCTGTGAAAACAGGGGAAAATCTCCGCATCAACGGAGCTAAAATTTCTGAAATCAAGCGAATTTTGGTGTTTAGCTTCATTTATGAAGGCGTTACGAACTGGTCGCAGGCGGATGGGGTGGTCACGTTGTACCAGAAGGACGGACCGGATATTGTCGTTCACCTGAATGAACATGACAACCGCAAGGGGATGTGTGCGATTGCCATGCTCCAAAACGTGAACGATGAAACGTTCAGCATTGAAAGACTCGTGCAATTCTATGGCGGTCATCGTGAGTTGGATCGTGCACATAACTGGGGCATGCGATGGTCGCAGGGTAGCAAATAAAACTGAATTATCGGAGGCACTTTTTTCATGTTGAATGATTTATTTAAAAATATCAGCGAGAACTACGGCCATTTCTTTTCATGGAGTGATGTTGTAGCTACGCTTTCTGACCCGGTGAGTTGGGGGATTATTGGAACTCTCATTTTGCTGGAAGGTCTTTTGTCGGCGGATAACGCCTTGGTTCTCGCGGTTATGGTTAAGCATTTACCGAAGGAGCAACAGAAGAGAGCCTTATTTTACGGGATTTTGGGTGCGTATATATTCAGGTTCCTGGCCATCGGCTTGGGTACATTCCTGATTAAGTTCACGCTGATTAAGGTACTGGGTGCGGCCTATCTTCTCTATATTGCTTATAAGGGCTTATTCAAGTCCGAAGGTGAAGGAGAAGTGAAAAACAAACCTACTTCTTTCTGGAAAACGGTATTAATGGTCGAACTGATGGATATTGCCTTCAGTATTGATAGCGTCATTGCCGCTTTCGGTGTGAGCGAGAAGGTATGGGTTCTGTTCCTGGGTGGTATTCTCGGCGTTCTGATGATGCGCGGTGTTGCTCAAGTGTTCCTCAAGCTCATTGATAAATTTCCGGAACTGGAACAGACAGCCTTTATTATGATCGCCATTATCGGGGGTAAAATGCTGGCTGCTGCTTTTGGCTTTCATATGTCGCAGGTCTTGTTCTTCGGCATTTTGATTGCCGTCTTTGTAGGCACAATGGTTATTAGCTCGGCGAAAAGAAAGAAAAAGGCCGACGAAGAGGCTTAATGTACAAAGTATAGCGAAATCCCTCCTGAACTTAAGGGGGGATTTCTTTTATACCCGAGGCACAGGGCTTCAGTCAGGCAAGAAAGAGCAAGAGGAGGAGAAGGCCCTGAAATATTTTAATGATTTGACCTCTGAGGAAGTAGAAGCGATCTTTTGTACTCCACCGTTGGAGTTTCATAACCGTTCTCCCAAAAGTATATTGGCTTATGCGATAGGAGCAGCTTTGTATATGCCTGCTACCCGCTCGGAAGTAGCGGTAGAGATCAAAAATGGAAAACATGAAGGATTAACGACGGTCATTTTGGATTTGGAGGATGCTATAGGGGATCAGCAGGTCGGACAGGCGGAACAATCGCTGGCGCAGCAACTGCTTCAACTATTGTCCTATGTACGGACAGGCGCGATGAGTGAACAGAGTTTGCCGCTGCTGTTTGTACGTGTGCGCTCTGTGGAACAGCTGGAGCGGCTGCTGAACGGGTTAGGAGAATCCTTGACACTGCTGACCGGCTTTGTTTTGCCCAAGTTCTCTTCTGATAATGGACGAGCATATTTTGAACTCATTGCCGGATATAACCGGGGGAAGCGCACGGTTACGGAGGTCGAAGGGGAAAGCGAAGCTGTTGCTGGAGATGACATCAACACTAACGCTAAGGCTGAATGGAATATCCCTGTGTTGTACGGATTACCGATTCTTGAAAGCTCCAACATCATTTACCGGGAAACCCGCTGGAATGAGCTGCTGTCGATCAAAGAGATTTTGGACGAGTATCAGGAATATGTGCTGAATGTACGAATTGGGGCAACTGATTTTTCCAGCCTGTTTGGCTTGAGACGTAGCCCGGATATTACAATCTATGAAATTGCCGTCATTCGGGATTGCATCGCTGATATTATTAACCTGTTTGGACGCGTAGACTCGGATTATGTCATTTCCGGTCCAGTGTGGGAATATTTCTCCCATCGGGAACGTGTATTTAAGCCTCAATTAAGAGTATCACCCTTTGAGGATGCATTTGGTAAGCAGGGACGCAACCTGCGGATGGACTTCATTTCAGATGCGATGGACGGACTGATCCGAGAGGTCATGATGGACAAGGAAAATGGCATCATCGGCAAAACGATCATCCATCCTTCCCATATTAAGCCGGTACAGGCCATGTACGCAGTGACACATGAGGAGTATATGGATGCCCTCGCGATTGTGGAGCGTAATGACGGTAGTCTGGGTGTATTCAAAAGCACCTATGCCAACAAAATGAATGAAATTAAGCCGCATTTAAATTGGGCTCATCGTATTATAAACAGATCAAAAGTATACGGGGTGTTACATGAACAACAACATTTTGTCAGTCTCTTACCCAACCATGAAAACACATCTGCTGCCTATTCTGGAGCAGTTCAGCGTTAAAATTACGGAAACACATAATCCATTCCGCCTTCCTGTGGACAAGCTGTTTGCGATGGCGGCGCGGGTGAACAAGAAGCGTTCGTTTTTGTTTGTCAGCAAGGTGCTAGGCAAGCATATTCCGGTAAATCCATACACCTCTTTGTTGAGTGGAGCGGCACTTGCGATACTGCTGTACAAGGAGCTTGTCCCACAGGCAGGACAACAGATGGACGAGCTGATCGGAGAGGCCGTGAGAGGACTTCTAGACCCGGACTATGCGAAAGAGGCCTACCGAAAGCTGATGGATGAGCGTTTGGCTTTTTCTTTTTCGGAGCCGATCAAGTTTGTTGGTTTTGCCGAGACGGCTACAGCACTGGGACACAGCATGTATCGGTTGTTTGACGATGGTGCCTCGTATATCCATACGACGCGCGAGGATATTCCGGGCCTTCGGCCGGTCATTCGTTTTGAAGAAGAGCACTCGCACGCTGTTGATCATCGGTGCTATGCGCTGGATGAGAATGCATTTGCGGGAGACGGCCCCATTGTTCTGGTAGATGATGAAATTACGACGGGCAAAACGACCCTTAATATTATTCGGGATATTCAGGCACATTTTCCAAGAAAGCAATATGTGATTGCTTCGTTATTGGATTGGCGGACAGACAGCGATGAGCAGGCTTTTACCGATCTGGAGGCAGAGTTGGGCATTACGATTACGCCTTTAAGCTTGCTCAAAGGAAAGATTGAGGTACAAGGAGTGCCGATGCTGGATTACGCAGAATACGCTGGGCGAGCTGGGCACGCAGAACATGCTGCTACTAGCATAGCAGAGGATACGACAGACGCTTCTGGAATAATTGACCACTGTTTTGAAGAGGATGCGTCTGATTTTGAACGGGTAGTACACAGCTCGATTTCAACGGACGGATACGCCAATAAGGCTGCTTATTTGAAATATACAGGTCGTTTCGGCCTGCAATCCGCCGATAATACTGCGTTGGATGCGGAAATTACGCATACTGCGGAACGATTGAAGAAGCTTCGTTCAGGGCAGCGCACGCTGGTGATGGGTACGGGGGAATTTATGTACATTCCGATGCGGATTGCAGCGGAGCTAGGCCCGAATGTGTATTATCAGTCGACGACGCGCAGCCCGGTTTACCCCCATCGTGAGGAAGGATATGGCGTAGTTTGTGGTGTGCCTTATCCCTCACCTGATGATGGGACGATACGCAATTTTATTTATAATGTAGATCCTGGTCAGTATGACGAGATCTTTGTGTTGATCGAAAGGGAGTCGGTCGCGCAGCGAATGCAGCCCATGCTGGATGCTTTGACCCGTCTTGGCTGCGACCAAGTGCATGTCGTTTATTTTAACCGATTAACTGGGCAGGAGAGTAAAGGAGCACGGATATGAAGCAGACACTCATTAAGCAAATACAACAGAAGAACATTCATCCGCCCGAGCCGTTGGGGAGCTATCCTGCATCGGATGTTACTTTTTTATTGAAGGATTTGAGCCGCGTTACGTTGGAAAAAGGGACGGAGGATCGTGAAGAGGCGATTCAGTCGGGAGTCCATTATTCAGAAATGCTTCCGGTGGAATATGAGCCTACAGCGGAGTATATTGCGTTGTTTCACGAAACGCTTGCCCAATCGGCCGAAAAAGTCGCGTTAGCCGCAGCTTCTGTGGCTGAAATGATTGTGAGAAAAAGGGGCCTGAACACGGCAATTGTTTCGCTTGCCAGAGCAGGAACGCCCATTGGTATCCTGATCAAGCGGTATATTGACTGGAAGTACGGCGTTTCCCTGCCGCATTACAGCATTTCCATTATTCGCGGCAAAGGCATTGACCGGAATGCTATTTTGTATATTTTACAGCAGCATGGGCTGGAAATTGAACTCCAGTTTGTCGATGGCTGGACGGGAAAAGGGGCGATTCGGCAGGTGCTGATCGAGGCCTGCCGTGAGATGAATGCGGATTACGGGTTGCGCCTAAATGATGATCTGGCGGTGCTGGCCGATCCGGGTAGCTGCTCGGATACCTTCGGTACACGGGAAGATTATTTGATCCCGAGCGCTTGTCTGAATTCGACCGTATCTGGTTTGATGAGCCGGACGGTATTGCGCGACGATCTGATAGGTCCGGACGATTTTCATGGGGCCAAATTTTATGAATCCTGGCGGTCGGTGGATCAGTCCAATACGTTTGTGGATACGGTTTCCGGTTACTTTCAAGACGTGGCTGAAGCTGCCGTTGCGTATGCTCAACAGATGACATTGAATCCACCTGCGGTGACGTGGCAGGGCTTACGGGATATCGAGGCGATTCAAAAGGCTTTTGGTATTCAGGATATCAATCTGGTCAAGCCCGGTGTGGGGGAGACGACCCGTGTGCTGCTGCGCAGGGTACCGTGGAAAATCCTGATTGATCGTGAGGATAATCCGAATCTTCGGCATATCGTGCTGCTGGCAAAGGACCGGGGAGTGCCTGTCGAGGTATTTAAAGGGCTGACCTATTCCTGCTGCGGGATCATCAAGCCGCTCAAGGGAGGACAAGAATGATCTACGCAAGTGACCTGGACCAGACGCTAATTTACTCCAAACGTTCGCTTGGCGTGCCGCTGGAGTCCCCTGGGCTGCTGCCTGCGGAACACATTGAAGGGGCAACGGCGGCGTTTATTTCAACACAAGCCCTCCAACTGCTAAAGACGCTGCCAAAAGACGTGATGTTTATGCCTGTGACGACCCGCACGATGGCACAGTATAGACGAATCACGGTGTTTCAAACGGAGCTGGTTCCGACGTACGCCGTGACCAGTAATGGCGGTAACATCATCGTCAGAGGCGAGGTGGATCGGGAGTGGAATCGGAGTATCCACGAACAAGTACGCCGAGATGGTGCCAATGCGGAAGAAGCACGTCAGGTGTTCGGACAGGTGCTGCATGAAGACTGGGTTAGGAGTGAGCGTTTCTGCGATGAGCTATTTTATGCTTTCATGATTGAACGGGATCGGATGCCGCTGGAGCAGGTGCTGGAGAAGGCGCGAATCATGCGTGAAATGGGCTGGGAGGTATCCATTCAGGGGCGCAAGGTGTATCTGGTGCCTGCGGCTGTAAATAAACAGGCAGCCGTGGAGCATATCCGTAACCTCACGGATGGAGGGCCTGTTGTAGCGTCCGGCGACTCTTTGCTGGACCGTTGTCTGCTGGACTATGCCGACCATGCGATTGCTCCGCGTCATGGCGAGCTGTACCGGGAACAGCTGCGGGATAAGCTGGAGGTCAATTACCGTTTTACGGAAGTGTCGGGGGCTTATGCAGCGGACGAAATCATGGCGTATGTTCATGAAATACATCGGAGTGTGTTTGCAGCTCGAACTTCATTTTCAGAATAGATAGGGGACGTGGCTCTGTGAAGAAGGTCAAGGTATATTTTAACCGCTGGTTTTCGGTGGCGTATCATTATATGAATGCTATTCGTAACAATGAGGACGGTATTCCGTTCGAGATCTATGCGACGCACTCGGACCCGCAGCATATGGCATTACAGGCCAGTGATGTAGCTGAAGTAGAGCCGCGCACAAGTGGTGTGGAGTACGCACAATTTTGCGCTGATTTTTGTAAGCGTCACGGAATTGATGTCTTTATTCCACGGTGGAATATGCTCGATATTAGCAAGAATCTTCATCTATTCGACGAAATTGGGACGAAGGTCATCGTATGCCGGGATACCGAACTGTTGGAGCAGTTGATGGAAAAGGATTTATTTTACGAATCCATTCGCCAAAAGGACATCGTCACGATTCCCGATTATGCCATTGCCAGTAATGCAGAGCAGTTTAAACAGGCTTATGAGACGTTAACGGCACGCGAGCATAAGGTATGCTTCAAGCCATGTAATGCAGAGGGCGGAATGGGTTTTCGCATCATCGACAATGAACGTAATCCGCTGGAGGAGCTGTTCGGCCATGCGCTAAACCATATCTCGTTCGAGGAGGCACATCGTGTATTGTCATCCACAGAGTCGTTCCCCAACCTGATGGTGATGGAGCTGCTGGAGGGCTATGAATACAGTATTGATTGCCTGGCTGACCGAAACGGAAAGCTGCTGGCAGCAGTTCCGCGCAGGAAGGCGGGAGGGCGATTACGGTTGCTGGAGCACCATACCGAGCTGCTGGATGTGGCGCATAAGGTCGCTGATGCGTATCACATTCCGTACAATTATAACATTCAGGTAAAATATAACGGCGAGCGTCCCAAGCTGCTGGAGATCAATCCGCGGATGTCCGGGGGGCTGCATGTATCATGCTTGTCCGGCATCAATTTTCCTTATTTGGCGGTGAAATCGGCTTTGGGTCACGAGGTCGGTCCGCTTCATCCGCAATACGACATTTTAGCCAGTCATATCGAGCAGCCAATCACCATACGTAAATCCTTACATTGACACATGTAGAGTATATTTTCTACAATATGGTAAGGGTTTACGTCAGGAGGTACAAGCTATGACGTCAAAAATGTGGGGAACCACGATTGCCGTGGCCAGCTATCTGATTGCGCTTTTGCTGAGCTTTTGGTTGCCATTTTTTGTGTGTTTGGCGATTCCGATCATTGGTTTAGGGGGATACAACGTCGTTATGGCTATCCGCCATCCCCGACCCAATCTGACGGGTTCTGTTATACCGGTAGAGCAGGAGCAAGCTGCTGAAACACAGAAGATTGAAAAGAAAGCCTCGGAACCATCGAAGCCTATGACTGGAAGACCACGCTTACCAGACCAGGTGAGCAGCGAATTTGCTCAGGTTATGGAGTATCTGGAGGTATTGGAGGATATGGTAATCTCCGAGGGGCAAAAGGATGCGCTCGATAACGAGATCGTCGAGAAGGCATTGGCTCTGTTCGCACGTTTACAGCGGGTGATTCCGCTTTTGCATGAATTAAATAACAGCGAAGTAAACCACACCGTTCGGAGGCTAATTTTGAAGGACCTGAACGGACTGATTAATCCGTTTCTCCGGCTCAGCGGTGATGCCAAGCGAACCAACCGGAGAACGTTATTAAACGGCTTGCGGGATGTGGATAGCAAAATATCCGTGATTGTATCCACGGTGGAGCACAAGGATCTGATGGAATTACAAAGCAAAGCCGAGCTGATTCACCAGCGGTACAGCAGTTCCGAATTGTAGGCTATTTTTTGGGAAAATTGATAAAAATGACGGCATAGCTGCTCTGAATAACAACGATTAGCCGTTGGATTTTAAAATTAAAAAAAGCAGCATAGCTGCCCTAAACAATAACTATTAGCCTTTGGATAACAGTTATTGTTTAGGATAGGAGGTAGCGTTATGGCGACCCCATGGGCTGAATTGAAAAAAGAAGACGAACAAAAGGTGACCGAGGAGGCTTCACAACTCATTCAGAAGGTGTCACAGAGCGATGTCATGAGCCTGGATACCTTAATGGACGACATCGGGAAGCTGGGGGTAAAAACGCAGGAGCGTGCGGGACAGACTCTTAAAATGCTGGATCGTCCGGTGAACGATCTCATGTCCGGCGACCGGGCCGAGGTATCGAACATGATCTTAAAGCTGCGGGACGAATGTGAAACGCTCCAGCAGAGCAAAAATGTGAGCCTTTTCGGCAAGCTTCTACGGAAAAGCCCGCTGAAGAATTACATTTACAAATATCAGTCGGTCAAAACGAACATTGAGCAAATCATTACAGCCTTGAGAGACGGTAAGGACAATCTGGAAGAAAACATCGTCGGTATGAGACAGTTGAAAAAGGCTTCCATTGAGGAAATCTACAATTTGCAGACGAAGATCGCCTTTGGCAATCGGTTGAAGGAGCTGTTCGAGACTGAGATTGCCAAGCCGGAGAATGAAACGCGGAAGCCTCATCTGGAACGGGGACTGCGCAAGGTGGTTACTCGCACGCAGTCGATGACCGAAATGATTTTGCTCTACAATCAGGCGATTGCGGCCACGGATATTATTAATGATAATAATGATAAACTGATTGATTCCGTAAATAATGCCATTGATAAAACATCGAATCTGATCACTGTATCGGCTATGATTGCGATGGCGCTGGCGGATCAGGACAAAATCATTTCAGCCGTGGATGCCACGAATCGTACGATTGAGAATCAATTCAAGGAAAATGCCAAGCTTCTCAAAACGACGACCGAGAGAACGACGGATCTACTTAGCAAGCCTTCAATGTCACTGGAAGCTGTGAATCAGGCGATTGGGGATTTGGTATCTGCTTTGGATCTGTCCGAAAAATCCAACCGTCAAATTATTGAAAGCTGTCATGATTATACGAGCAAAATGACGGCAATCAACGCCAACCTCAGCCAACGTTTGGGGATAGAAGGGAAGGAACAGCCCAAGAGTTTGAAGGATAACGATTCTTCCGAAAGACCAAGCTCGTTTCTGAACTAACTTTTGAGCACAGCTTATATCGAATGACGCCGAAAGGCGTCTTTTTTGGTTTGGGGGCAGCAAATAAAGGACATGATGATCATACATAGCAATCTCGTGCATAAACTCTTAAAAAGTGAAATAACAAAGGAGAGAACGAGTGTATGATGTCCTTTATTATGGGGTGTGTGATTGTCTATCTGCTTGTAGCTGCCAGTAGCGAAAAAGCCGATTCTATCGTGGAATTAAATGATTCTGTGAAATAAAATTTTTTATTGAAAATCATGCATTTTCTGATAGGATAGAGTTAAATATTGGAATCCCAAAGGAGAATGCATGCTGGAATTTTCATTTGAAATCATCGACGAATCGAAAATCAACATTGTGTATCAGTATGGAAGCAGCAGTTTTAATTTCAATTTATTTTTTAATTATGGTGTGTGGACGCTGCATCCCTTTGACGGGATTCTGTTGCAGAACAAGGAAATGTGCCGTCTGATCGTGGCGGACCTGTTTAAGAACAAGGATTTTCATGTCATGCTGGTACGGGAAAATATTTTGTTGTCAGCCTTGCGCACCTCTATTGATCTCAATCCTGAAACCCGGAGAGAGCGATTTCAAGAGCAGGAGCCAGATGAGCTGTCTGAATTTGCCGAGGCACACAGCTTTGAAGATGTGCTGCATATGGAGCAGGATTCCATCCGCAAGCGTATCGAATTTTTCCAGAACATCATTCAAAAAATGTATATGGAAGGATTCGGCCCGGAAGACAGCGACTTTAACAAGGTACAAGCTATGATCCGAATTTACAAAGATGCGTATGACCAACTCGGAGATTTGAGCGACTTTCCCCTGAGAGGCGACGAACGCCGCAGATGGTAGACTTAAGGAAAACAAAAAGAGAGTCCCGCGAATAAACTCCGCGGAGCTCTCTTTTCCTGTGTTATCTATCTTGTCAACATAACACGATGGGCACTGTCTGTTTAGTCATCACTACCCAAAAGATACTGATATTTTTCGGATTCATTGCGAATATCGGCGGCAAGCTCTTCATATTGGGTTGAAAGAACGATAGTACGGATACGTTGCGCTTCCGGATCTTTTGGCTCCAGGAACCCTTCTTCAATCCACTTTTTAATCTTTTCTCTTACCGTCCGTTCACCAGCGTCCAATAGCCTACAAATCTCAGTTATTGAGGCGGCATTTTGCTTGAATACCAATTGACGGAATAGTGTACGTTGCTGTATGTCCAGTTTACGGATCAGTTCAGGTTCTACCCTGAGCATCTCGCTATTTTTTTGTCGAACGATCTCTGCTGCTTCTGAGTATACTTCGGCCAATCCACTCAAAAAGTACTCCAACCAAACAGTTATATCTGCATCATTTCGACCAAAATAATAGTTATGGGAAAGCTTCATCTGCAAAGCACGGTAATAATCATTTAGGTTTCGATCGTAGAAATTTTCCAAAACGAACAATCCTTTCAGACCATAACCCCCTCTACGCAAAATGTACGTAGCGATCATACGAGCGGTTCGTCCGTTGCCATCCATGTACGGATGAATAGTTAGAAACTGCCACATGGCTGTTCCTGCTTGAATTGGAGCAGCTAAATTCACATTATGCGGCGAATTAACCCATGCAATCAAGTCTTCCATCAGAACGGGAACATCTTGAGACTCCGGCGGGAGATAAAAACCTGCTTGATTGCGGTCGCCAACTTTATTTTGTTCATTACGGTATTCGCTCAGTCTAGGTCTGCGTCCATGTACTACTTTGATGATAGCATGTAGTTTTTTAATCCATTCTTCGGTGATGGGCAGTTCACGCTGCTCCGACTCATCTAGAAATTTAATGGCCTTCATCAAGTTATAAACCTCTTGCTCTTCGTCGTTTTTACTGGATTTATAAAGAACCTTCCGCTTTGCTTCATTGTCCAGTGTGTTACCTTCCATTTTGGTTGAAAGTAGTACAGTCACCTCTTGCGCTTCTTTTTTTAATTCCTCAAGAATCGTTGCCGGAAGCGGAAGCTGCTCTGCAACTACGCTGGAGCGTTCTATTTTCAGTAAATCATTAATCATCGACGACGTAATGGTATATCTCGGTTTAAACATTATAAAACCTCCTCCTCACTGAATTATAAAACATTTGCCGCTAAATTACCGCAAATCAATATATTTATGTAACTGTCCCTTAACGATTTCAGGAAAAGTCAAAAAGAGAGTTCCGCGAATAAACTCCACGGAATTCTTTTTTTGTACCTGAGCTACAAAGTAAGGTAGCCAAGTGATTTAAATTTAGCCTACCCCTTTTTCCACCTTACCCACCACTAAAACGTATAGAAGCATTACGGCGGTTGCGAGCGGAGCGGGCAGAATTGTTCTGAAGAAGCGAAGCGTTCGCTTTTGTCCCGGATTTTAACCTTTACAGGTTGTATAAAATAATAAAAATCCGAGGGCGGTGGCGATCGGAAGAACAATCTGCACGCGCAGCGCCTACCAACCGCAAGAAAGCTTCTCATACGTTTAGGTAAGGTTTTACATTATAAAACATTGGTCAAATTTTTGTCACAGGTTTTCCATTTTTATAAGGCTAAGATTCCGCTCATTCCTCTCGACGAGTATCCTGCGGTATGTTATGATGATACTCTGATAACGTGTTAACGAACTAAAGCGTTTGCCGCCTGTCCTTTAGGATGGGGAGGTTACCATTGCTGGAGGGAATAAAATGAGAAAAACAGCCATGTTCACAATGATGATTGGATTGATTATGATCGTTTTAGCCGGATGTTCCGGCGGTAAAGATAACAGCAAGCTGATCATCGGAATTGATGATAAATTTGCACCGATGGGTTTTAGAGATGAAAATAACGAGCTGACCGGATTTGATATTGATTACGCCAAGGCGGCTGCGGCGCAGATGGGTAAGCAAGTGGAATTTCAGCCCATTGACTGGTCTACCAAAGAATCCGAGCTGAACAGCGGCCGTATTGATCTGATTTGGAACGGATATACGATTACGGATGAGCGCAAGGAAAAAGTGCTGTTTACGAAGCCGTATCTGAAAAATAGTCAGGTGATCGCGCTTCCGACCAAATCCAATCTCACGAGGCTGGACGATCTGGCGGGCAAAAACGTGGGTCTTCAAACATTGTCCTCGGCAGCCGATGCACTAGATGCGAATCCGATCAAGAGCAAGGTGAAGGTGTCTGAGTATCCCGATAATGTGCTCGCTTTGACCGACCTGAAAACCGGACGTCTGGATGCGGTTGTCATTGATGAAGTGGTAGCCAAATACTATATGTCCAAAGAGCCAGGAACGTATAAGCTGCTTGATGAATCGCTGGCCCCTGAGGAGTACGGCATCGGCGTGAAAAAAGGGAACGAAGAGCTGCTGACGCAATTGCAATCTGCTTTGGATGAGCTGCACAAGAATGGCAAAGCTGCTGAGATTTCGAAAAAGTGGTTTGGTGAAGATAAAGTTTTGAATTAATACGTAGCGTATTGAACTAAGGGTTTAGGAGTCGAAGGTTATGAGTATGGATTATATTTTACGAATTATGAAGCCTATGCTCGAAGGGGCGCAGATGACGGTTATTTTATTTTTTATCACGCTCATCTTGTCCATTCCGCTGGGATTTATCGTTACATTGCTAGCGAAAAGCCGAATTAAGCCTATTGCCTGGCTGATGCATACGTACATTTATGTCATACGGGGCACACCGCTTTTGCTGCAACTGCTGTTCTTTTGCTTTGGTCTGCCGATGTTGCCTGTGATCGGGGAGTATCTGGTTCTGGACCGGACAACGGCTGCGTTGCTGGCGTTTGTGCTGAATTATGCGGCTTATTTTGCTGAAATTTTCAGAGGCGGGATGTTGTCGATTGATAAGGGGCAATACGAAGCTTCACAAGTGCTGGGCCTGAGCAAGTCGCAGACGTTGATTAGAGTCATTGTGCCACAAATGGTACGGATTGCTTTGCCTGCGGTCACGAATGAGGCGACAACATTGGTCAAGGATACGGCTCTGCTATACGCGGTAGCTGTACCGGAACTGCTGCATTTTGCGAATACGGCTGTGAACCGTGATTTTACGATTGTGCCTTATTTTGTAGCGGCTATGATCTATTTGTTGTTGGCTTTGGTGCTGACGCTATTCTTTAGAGCGCTGGAAAAACGTTTTAAATTTGAGTAAAAGGAATGTCGGGATATGAACACTAACGCAATAGAAGTAACCGATTTGAAAAAATCGTTCGGCAAGCTCGACGTTCTGAAAAGAGTGAGCTTTAATGTTAAGGAGGGCGAGGTTGTAGCTGTCATCGGTCCTTCGGGTTCAGGAAAAAGTACCATGCTCCGTAGTTTGGTACACCTGGAAGATGTGACGGGCGGGACGATCCGCATCCATGATAAAGCACTGGTGGAAAACGGTCAGTACGCTCCGGCAGGTGACATTAAGGGCATTACTACCGGGATGGGCATGGTGTTCCAGCATTTTAATCTGTTTCCTCACTTGACGGTGCAGGATAATCTGGAGCTGGCTCCGAAGCTGGTGAAAAAGGTTAGCAAGGCTGAGCTGCGTCGTCAAAGCGCTGAGCTGCTGGCTAAAGTCGGCTTGGCGGATAAAGCGGATGCGTATCCATCCCGGCTGTCGGGTGGACAGAAGCAGCGTGTGGCGATTGCCCGGGCAATGATGATGAATCCCGACATTTTGCTATTCGACGAACCGACCTCGGCCCTTGATCCCGAGCTGACGGGCGAGGTGCTGCGTGTTATCAAAAAGCTGGCTGAGGAGCATATGACGATGGTCATTGTGACCCACGAAATGAACTTTGCGAGAGATGTGGCGGATCGTGTCATTTTTATGGACAATGGAGAAATTGCGGAATCCGGTACGCCGGAGCAGATATTCGGCAATCCCCAGCTAGAGCGGACTAAGGTGTTTTTGAATCGGGTGGAGGCTTAAAAACATAGTTGCTCGTTTGGGTGTGTGTCGGGGAGGCGCTGCGCGCTCCCCCGCCGTAACTCCTCCTCCATCATCTATCTTCATGGTTTATTACCATCAACAAGTTCTTTCTCCCCGTTAAATACTTCAATCATCGTTAAGGCCCCCGTTCGATACCCGTGGATAAATGCTGCTGCGGAGTGCAGGGAAGTTGACTCGCTCAATAAATCAAACATGACTTCAATTTGCTCAAAATCGACTTCTGATAATTTATTTTTTAGCATCTCCATATATTCACTAATTTTTTGATTCACTTTTTGAGACTCAGGGTCGGTTGACTTTATTTGTTCACTGGGACGCCAATTCCCATAATACATATCTTCCAAAATCATTTTCATTATGCCTCCCTATGAATACTATTGTGTTAAGTCTTTGTCCTCACGTAAATCCATCACCCAAGGCAAAGTATACGGCATAAGTAAGCTACATGTTGATATTTATGCGCTTTTCGCATAGAGTTTTTTAGTATATAAGCTAGCTAAAGATGTACATGAGGCGCCACTACGCGGTCGGATGGTGCTTTCCATCGCTGTTGCGCCCGGATTTCTTAATTAAGCTGCAGTTCAGGTTTGCATGAATAATATTTGAGATGTTTCGTGAGAAAAAAGTAACGTTTGATTTTTAGTCAGTTATGATTTATGATGTAAGAAATATTGGATGCTGCTGGAACAATCATTAGGGTATGCGCTGATATATTCATCGTTTTTTGCGCGTGAAGCACACGGGCTGTTTCTTCCTTACAGGGGAGAGGCAGCCCTTTTTTGTTGAGATTTTTGCGAAATGTAACTACTTGAAGGAGTTAGGTTCCTGATATTAGGGGGATAAAACTTTGGTCAATGTAGTCTGTTTTTTTAGAATGCCTTTATATTAGAAGTTTTTCTTATAGATTTTGTGATAGGGAAACCATATAATATATAAGTTGTATCCAGTATTTTCCGGAAGTGGGGTTGCGATAAGTTCATGGGATTTGGGCTGATAGTACATAGTTTATAGTTTAAACAGACAAAGGGGATAGAGAGATGAGTATGAAAAAATGGATGTTGAGTTTGACCGCAGTCACATTGCTATGGGGAGCAACAAGTACAATTTCAACGACGGAAGCAGCAAGTAGCTCCAAACCGATTGAAGTATTATTGAATGCGAAAAAAATACAGTTTCCGGACGCTAAACCATTTCAGGATGATAATGATTATGTGATGGTTCCTATTCGTTTTGTATCCGAAGCGCTAGGGGCTAAGGTAGGCTGGGAGAAAGCAGGCGGTCAGTTGGCTGTGTCGATTAAGAATGATGCACATGTGGTCAACATGACGGTGGGACAGAACACGGCTACCGTGGATGGACAGAGTAAAACATATGAGACGAAGATTATTTTGAAGCAGAACCGTACTTTTGTACCGCTACGGCTGGTAAGTGAAGGCTTGGGACAGACGGTGGAATGGGATAAGGTCAGCCGCTGGGTTTGGATTGGGAAGAAGGAGATCGCTGCGCTGGAGGATACGGGGCATCAGGCAGTGAGCATTGAACCGTATAAAAAGGCAATAAACAAGATACCAAATCTTATAAACGATGTTGCAGGTAAGCCATACAACAAAGTAGTGATCTTCAAGCAATCTGATCTGCCTATTAAGCTACTTGAAGGTATTTATTCGATTGAGCCTTACACATCTCCAAAGGGTGTGCCTTATCTGCGTATGAGGGTGAAAACGAAGTCTACTACAGCAGGTAGCATATTTTACTTGACGAAGAATAAGGATGCACGTGTGCGTTTTCCGATGGACGGCTTGATGCAAGATAATGGAGACGGTACAAAGATGGTATATTACCCAATTTATTTGTCTGGAGATGAACTCTTTCAAGGCATTAAAAATTACAAATCCTTTAAATTGCAAGACATTGAATATATTGCATTCGGATTAGCGTCAGATGACTACATCCCTATGCTGGTCAACCCGTGGAAGGGAAACTAAGCACATGAAGAACACGGAACGCATTCTGGCCGTATTGCTGGTGGGGGTACTGCTTTTGTTGCAGCTTCCACCTTTTTCTTTTTCCACTGATAAGGCGGCAGCTGATACAGAAATCACACCGCTGTCTTACTATGCGGACAAGAATGACCGTTACTTTGTTGGTATGATGTACTTTGATATGTGGAAGAACACCGCTGGTAAGTGGGTTACAGATGGCGGTAAGGAGCCAGGGAAGGGAATGCATGGTGAAGCCAAATTCACCTACAAATTTCAGTTTCCGGGTCGTAAAATCAAGAACGTAACGGCTCGCTTGTACACAAAAGCGGACAATGGGAGCCATCCGGAATACTTCCAGGAATCCCGTTCTGATAGCTACGCACAGTATGCCTACGCGATGAGTAAAGGCACGGTGGAGGATGATAAACATTACTTTCAGCCGAAGGGAGTGGGGACAGATACCGCTATCATTCCAATCACTGTGAATATAAAACTTGATGCAGAAGTACAGGCTAAAAACATCAAGGAAGATAGCTGCCCGAATTGTGCCAAAGAGGTTGAGGCCTGGCGTATCTACCAGCCGATCCTGTTCAAGATCGAACTGGATGGCGGCTTGACCGTAAAGCATTATACCGAGACAGAAAAATTGCTTGACAACGTGTTTCCAACACGTAATGAAGACCTGAAAGTTGGTCAAACCTACGACTTCACGCCAGGCAGCAACCCGAACTACGAGTACGTGGGCTACAAGAAAAGCTCCACCGATGCGCCGCCGAGTGGCAACATTACGCCCGGCCAGCTCCCGGCATTGACGTATGACGGCAAATTTGAACAGTACACCGTCCATCTGTTCTACAAGGAGCTGAAGCCTGAAGAGGAGCCCCCGACAGGAGTCACCTGTACTCGACCTACGCCTAGCGGTAGCCAGTCGGACAAATACCTTGACCCGATGGTTTCTGCGGTCATAAAGGCCGACCAGCGTGGCGCACATCGGTTTGATGTAGCCAAGGGCATCCCGACCTCTGAAAGTCTGTATGGAAACGTGCTGGCCCGGAATTACCTGTTTCAAAACACCTACCAACAGCTCAAGGGCGAATGCACCTACAACGTCAAGCTGAAGCGCACGTATGATCTGGAATGGGAAGATATTAACGATACCCGGCACATGAAGGTCGTGGAATATTACAAATACGAAATTGTAAAACCGTACTCCTACTGGACGATCGACAACCTCGAGGTGTACGGTATCAAGAACGCGCAGCTACGCAACTATGCACTGCCGGGAGGTAGTATTACGATTCCGCCGAAGGACTATGCCCCTCCTGCTTTAGAGTCCGCGACCAATGGGAAATACTATCCGGCTCCTTCGCCGGGGATTATCGACGGCGGTTCACTTTATATTTATGGCGGCAAGAGTATGCCGAAGGTGCCCAATGAACAAAGGTCACTGGAGCCTGTGGCCCAGAAGGCTACACCAGACGTAGAGGTGGAAAACGATACTGTGAAATTCAACGGTCAGACGATCATGGACCACCAGCGTGTCAAGGAAAAAGGCCCGACTCCTGGCAAAATCCCTGAACCCGTAAAAATCGGGTCGGATACCCTGTACAGCCCAGGCCATGTGATTGAAAAGCACAAGATCAATAAACCCAATACGTCAAGTAGCGGTGATATCACCTATGCGATTCTAAAAGGAAATATCAATGGCGGTGCAGATAAGACTTTGCCGATTCAAGGGATCAACACCGTGACCGTCCACACGCCCGTGGTGAATCTTTCAAGCGTATCAGACGATGCTACCCACAACCAGAAAACCCAACCGACGAAAGGTCGATCGGCACTCATTCTGGAACGTCCTTTCCGCGTGACGATTTCGACGGCAGGCCCGCATTTGAATATTCCCGGCTATGGTGATCGGGAGTATGCCAAATATGTGCGAACCAAGCAGGTGCGATTTCCGTTTGATGTGTACGACAAGGGGAAAACTCAATTCTATCCGCATGGAACCTGGATCGACATTCCGGTAAGGCAACTGGACACAGACTTCTATTTGCCCGTATGGGTGGATGAAGGGAATTATACCGTTGAGTTTCGTACGATTGCGGAAAACGCACCGGACGGGTTCACTGAGCAGCGTCATGCCAATACGGATATCGAGCATCATGTCGCCAATGATGTGGTAGAGATCGAGGTCATCGGACGGATGTATGATTTTCATATCACAGATATTGCCGACTACCATTGGGAGAGGGTGTTCCGACAGCGCAAAGGAAGTCCGGTGCATAGCGGACTGTCCTATTGGACGGGACTAGGGAACATCGACGGACTGCCAAGGGGGAATCAGGAGCCGTTTACCTTGCCTGTCCGCCCTGGCAGTCATCCGCATGAAGGCTACCAAAATGTGGCGATCAAGACAGGCTACCACTTCAAGTTTGACCTCAAAACCAAAGGGAATATGTTCAGCGCCAAGGATGGTATCCGCATCACGCCATCATTCTATTGGGTGAGCAAGGATGGGCGTCAGCGAGAAGAGGTGGAGTTGTATACACATGCGGGAAGCCGCAAGTTCATCCGATTGGGATCGGCGGAGGATCGGGAGAAGCGATATGTCATTTTAAATGAGCGGCTGCGTAATGTACCGACAGAGGAAATACAGGATACAGCAGCCTATCAATACAAGCATGAGCTGAGTGAAGCACAGCGGAGCCAGTCGACGCTGGAACGCTATGTTTCCTTGTATGCCCAGCGTATCATGCGCAGCAAGACGTGGATCGGCCGTTACGATTGGCTGGTGCTGCCTGCGGCGGTGCGTACCTTGATCGGTCCCAAGACGGACCTGCCGGATGGAGTCGATGTCGACCGTGCCAATGCGTCGATTCAGCGCTGGTATGGCGAATATAGCTTGCCTGCTGATGTATACGTGGTTCCTAAAGGGACGGATTTACGTGAAGAAAGCCGTCGCCGGGAGCTAAACGAGCATGCGAGCATATTTAAGAAAACGGGCTACATCATTGTTAACTTCAATTTGGAGTCGCTCCGTCAGGGGGATACCGAGCATCCACATTTGCAGTATATTAACGGCCCGCTGCTGAACCAGTGGCAACTGGAAGGCTACCGGAGAGAAGTAAAAGACCCGTATGGACATACCTTTCGTTTACAGGATGGGGATGTAGCGTTTTATCATGCGGATCAGTCGAGCCGGGATGATTTTAGTTCCTTTGTTCCACATTAAGAACCCAAAAGAAGCTCACTTGATGGGAGATGCTTTTCATCCTTCGGTGAGCTTCTTCTATGCAAGCTGAACTCAAAAATGTACAAGTAAACGGAGTAGGCGGAATGGTGTTGTACAAGCGAAGCGGTCGCTTTAAAAGCGAGTTTCTTTCGCCCGGGCGTTGAAATTTGATGTGATGACGGGTACAGCTATGATTTCGTTTGGGGCTTTGTGCGGATTTACCGCTGGTCTGCTGAATCCATTTAATGTCGGCTTGGCACAGGTGATTGCGCAAATTCCTATTTTTTCAGGGCTGTGGCTTCGTGCCATCCTGTTGTCATCTTGATCGTCATTACACGGCAGACTACGGTACTTGCATTCCAGTTGGGAGATGGATTTTCAAATATGATTTTGCCTACTTCCTCAGCCTTAATGGGGAGCTTGGCCGTATCGGGTATTCCGTATCAGAAATGGGTTCGTTTCTTTTGGCCGCAAACAACACGGATTTGTGAAGAGAAATCCCCGGATATTTAAACGCCTTTGGGAGAACTGCAAAACTATAATAATAAAGAATTTAAATTTTGTAAGCGCAATCATCTTGGCGTACTTGCTTGTCATCACACACAATTGAGGAGGACGACTTGGATGGCTCAAAGGAAAGGCGCATGGCGAAGGGGAAGCTTGACCGCCGCGTTGGCAGCGATGCTGGCGATGACGGGTACGACTGGAGCAGTGGCTGCGGAAGACTTGTCCGAACCGACGACGCTACAGGCGGAATCAACAATCGCTGCTGAACAGCACCGTAGCGGCAGCATCCAACTGGAAAAGCTGGATCGGGGACTGATAGCTGAGGTGACGCAGGAGGGGGTATTTTTAAGCTGGCGGTTGCTGGCCCAGGAAGTGAATGGCTACGGCTCAACAGGGCTGACGGGAGCGGACTTTAACGTATACCGTGACGGCAAGAAGATCGCGACGGTAACCGACAGCACCAACTATGTTGATAAGGAAGGAAACGGAAATGCAGTGTACAGGGTGGCTTCGGTCGTTAATGGGCGGGAAAAGGATCGCAGCGCCAAAGTGACGCCGTGGCAGCAGGGTTACTATGAACTTCCTCTCCAAAAGCCTGCGGATGGAGTAACGCCAGCAGGTGAATCCTATACCTATTCGGCCAACGATATGAGTGTGGGGGATGTGGACGGAGACGGGCAATATGAATTTTTTGTGAAATGGGACCCGTCCAACTCCAAAGATGTATCTCAGAAGGGGTATACCGGAAATACGTATGTCGATGCATATACGGTCGAGGGTAAGCTGTTATATCGGATCGACCTGGGTGTGAATATTCGATCAGGTGCGCATTATACACAGATGATGGTGTACGATTTTGACGGCGATGGTAAAGCCGAGCTGATGTTCAAAACGGCTCCGGGTACCAAAACGATTTCTTTTGATAAGAAGGGCAAGCCGAAAAAAGAAAAATATATTACCCTGCCTCGTGAGGATCGTAAAGCAGGGATTACGCACAAGGACGATTACCGTTTAAGTCGTTCGGATTATTATGAGCATGTGGTGAACATGTTTATGAACTGGACGAAGCATGAAGAAGTGGTCAAGGGACAATGGCCTGCTACGCTAGAGGAATGCTTTGGCATCGCTCCGAAGTATAATTATCCGTTATCCCGAAAGGATGCAGAAAGCCTGACAGACTACTTTATGGATGTATATGCGCCTGCACGGAGCGGCAAAAACAAGCTGAGAGAGTTCGAAGGCTTCATTGTGGATGGACCGGAGTATTTGACTATTTTCAAAGGAAAAACGGGGGCTGAGCTGGATACCGTCCGCTATGAGCCGGAGCGTCATGACGATGGGCTCATGTGGGGCGATTACGCTATGGCCCGAATTGAACCCGCTAACCGTGTGGATCGCTTCCTGGCAGGAGTGGCTTATCTGGACGGCCGCAAGCCTTATGCCGTATTTGCACGCGGCTATTATACGCGTTCTACCTTGGTCACCTACACATGGGATGGACGCCATCTCCAAAAGCATTGGATGGTGGATAGCGGTTGGGTGCCGATGACGAATCCGTTTAACGACAGTCCGCACGGGCGCGATGGAACGGACTCGCAATTCGGTACTTTGACCACACAGGGAGCGCATTCGTTTAGCGTCTCGGATGTGGACGGTGACGGAAAGGACGAAATCGTGTACGGCGCCGCCACGATCGACCACGATGGCAGCTTGCTGTACAGCTCGTTTGATGTCATGCCTCCTGAAAGCGCGATTCCGGGCCAAACAGCTAGACTGGGACATGGAGATGCGCTGCATGTGACGGACATTGACCCGGATCGACCAGGCAAGGAAATCTTTATGGTGTATGAGGGCGGTACCTATGCTCCTTATGGTTATGCTCTAAGGGATGCCAAAACGGGCAAAGTCATTTACGGAGGATATTCCGGTAAAGATACAGGCCGGGGAATGATCGGTGATATAGACCCTGAACAGCGAGGGCTGGAAACCTGGGCCATGGGCTTGTGGACTGCTACGGGTAAACAGCTCGATACGAAGATGCCGGGCACCAATATGAATATCAAATGGGCCGCCGATATGACCACCCAAATCGTAAACGGAGCGATTGACGTGACTCCAACCATTGAGGACTGGAGACGGGGCACACTGTTGACCGCAACTGGAACTAAAACGAACAATTATACGAAAGGAACGCCATCGCTGGTTGCGGACGTTTTCGGAGATTGGCGCGAGGAAATGCTTGTTCGTACAGCGGATAGCTCGGCGATCCGTATCTATATGAGCACCGAACCTACAACACATAAATTATACACGTTGATGCATGATCCGCAGTATCGGGCGGACGTGGCCCGCCAGAATTCGGCCTATAACCAGCCATCCTATACAAGCTTTTACCTTGCATCCGATATGAATTGGGCGAATGTGCCGATTCCCAAGCTCTACACGCCAAGAGCTTTGATGGAGGAAGAGAGCAGTGATGAGGTGGATGAGGCAGAGTCAGCAGTTCCAGCAGAGGCTTTATAAACGACTAGCTTAAGACTAAGACTTTACCACATAAAATTAGTTAATGGATTTAGAAAAAGGGCAAGCCTCTTAAGTATTTAGACGCTTGCCTTTTTGCGTTTTTAAAGCATTAACAGCAGCATAGAACGCGGAGCGTCGTTAGAACACCTCTTTTACTCTTACCCTTCTATTTGTAAAGCTGGAGTGGACTCTCTAAATATCGGCTCTGTTTTGATATGTGTGATTTGATAAGGTCGGGAAGGATCTTTGACCCGTGCCAATAGCATCTCAGCCGCCGTAATGCCCATCTCGTTATTGTAGATATGGACGGTAGATAAATGAGGCTCCACAATCCGGGATTCAGGAGCGTTATCAAACCCAAACACAGCAATATCCGCAGGAATTTTCAAATTTTTATTTTTGAGCGCTTTCATGACACTGACGGCAATAAAATCATTGGCACACACGAACGCAGACGGTAGCACATTCATGCTCTCCAATTGTTTATCCATCCAATCCGATTCGGAGAAAAAATTTCGGTCCTGATCGACGATACAGCAAGATAAATCCACATTTAGACCCGCTTCGATTAAAGCTCTGTTATATCCAATCCACCGCTCGTTGAAGCTTTTGCAATGCTTATAATTCCCAGCAAAACCGATCCGTGTAAATCCTTCATCAATCAGGCTTTTGGTGACAGAATAAACGCTATGTTCATTTTCCATCAACAATAAATCCGCTTTCAAATCAAGGTGAAAAATGTCCACAGAGCAATCAATAAAGATCGTGGGCAGTCCCAAATCCGTAATGAGCTCACTATATTGTGGATCAAACATTTCAATAAAAATGATTCCATCGACCTTGGAAGCTTCAAAATTGTTAGGAAGTGTTCCTGCATGTACTTCATTTTCCCGCACAATATGAATCGACAGGTTATATCCTTCTGCGCTTATTCTTTTCTCCAGACCACTGATGAGGAAGGAGCCAAAATGTGAGCTGTTCGGCAGATTGCATGTGAACAGGGCAATGTTACCTTGACTTTTCGGGATGATGCTCTCCGTTTCCATATAGGCAAATTGCTTATATTTGAGTTCTATGGCTTTTTTTATGACCTTGCTCCGAGTATCAACCGGGATGCTGTCATTACCGTTAATCGCTTTGGACGCGGTATTTCGGGAGATTCCCAAAGCGTCAGCAATGTCTTGAATGGTGACTTTTTCTTTCTTCATAGACAGGTTCCACCTTCACTAATAAATGGATTGCTTGAGAGATACAGTTGCCTCTTACGGCTCTCCGTTCAGACCTTAATGTATCTTAAATGTATAATAGTTCGCATAAAATAGCAACTTTTACATTACAAATGAACAAGAAATATTTACATTTGGAAGATTTATTTGATAACTTATATTTATCTTCATCGAATCGACAAATGAATTTAAATTCAATTTTATACATTTTATATTACAAAAAAATAACTTATTAATAGTATTTTTTAGTCAAATGTAAATAAATTGTTTTACAAAAATCATTGACGGATGACATTTCGATTTGGTAAATTGAAGATGGAAATTGTAAGCCTTTTCAAATTTGTTATACAGATGGTTTATTACAGATTGGGGGAATTGCGAGTTTTTCCCTAAAGCTTTATACGCTGAAATGAGACGTTCTCCATGACGATCTAAACAGCGGATTTTCCAGTTATTTTGTAGTGGATGTGCGGTGTTGATCCGTACTAGAAGGTAGGGGGTTGGGGATGAAGGTGGAGTTTACAAACACGCGAACGAACCTGACCGATTGGCAGATTAAAGGACAGGGGCACATGGAGGATAACGTCCAGGGTCTTTTGCTAAGGTCGGAGCCACAGGAAATTGTGATGGCTATGTCTGGGACAATGTCAAAGGATTTTAGTTTTGAAGCAGATGTTATGGTCATAGACACACATGCAGATGCTGCGCTTGTATTCCGTTCCAGTGAGGATGGACGCTCCTCCTATATGCTCCAGATCGCGCCGGATGCCGGATTGTTGCGATTGCGGGATGCTGCCGGAGACACTGAAAGACTGAAAGAGGAACGTCGGGTAGATTTAAAAAAAGGAGATATTTATCATCTCAAGGTGAGCGTGGAAGGATCTCATCTTCAGGTGTACTGGGATGAGGGCTATAGTCCAATCATGGATGTAGTCGATACGACGTATACAGCAGGATATTTGGGACTGAATGTTTGGAATGGCTCGGCCTTGTTTCAGAACATTCAGGTTAGTGATATGGATACCAATGTAAGTGAGCCGCTGCTGGTCCGTGGAAAATGGGAGCCTGACCTGAGGGGACAAAGGGCTGAGGGAACAAGTGCAGAAGGTGCGTTGAAAATATATGGCTCCGCAGCTACAGACCTGGTACTGGAAGGGAGTGTGACGCTGAATCCTTCTGAACCGGGAATGGAGGCAGGACTATTTTTCAGAGGGAGCCAGGACGGAAAGGATGGATATGTTGCTTCTGTGCAAGGAGAAGGCAATCAGGTTCGTGTACAATTGAAGAAGGCGGACGGAACGGTGATTACAAGGTCGGCGCAGACGTATCCGGGTACAACGGGCGGCAAACACAGTTTGGAAATCAACGCACATGGAGAGCGGATTCGCGTATTTATAGATGGCTATACTCCTGCGGCGATTGACATTGTGGATAATAGCTATTCCAGTGGTTTTACAGGCATAAAGGTAGCTGGGGGGACAGCTTATTTTCAGGATTTCTACCTCACCCCGGCCCCGGATTACTATACAGAAAAGTACCGACCCCAATATCATTATTCCCCTGCCAGAGGTTCGGCCAGCGATCCGAACGGATTGGTTTATTTCGAAGGCGAGTATCACCTGTTCCATCAGGATGGAGGACAATGGGCACATGCGGTCAGCACCAATCTATTGGATTGGAAAAGGCTTCCGTTTGCATTGAAGTGGAATGATCTCGGCCATATCTGGTCCGGCTCGGCTGTAGCAGACCTAACCAATGCCTCCGACTTATTCGGCGACTATGGCGGAACAGGACTGATCGCTTATTATACTTCTTTCAATCCCGATCAGCCCAGGGGCAACCAGAGAATCGGTCTTGCCTACAGCGCGGACCGGGGGCGTACATGGCAATACCCGAAAGACCGTCCCATTGTGATAGAGAATCCGGGCAAAAGTGAAGAAGACCCCGGCAACTGGGATTTTCGTGATCCAAAAGTGGTATGGGACGAAACCCATCAGCGCTGGATCATGGTCGTGTCGGGAGGCGATCATATCCGTTTTTTTACCTCCACGAATCTAATAGATTGGATATGGACGGATAATTTCGGCTATGGCGATTATATACGTGGCGGGGTGTGGGAATGCCCGGATCTATTCCGGCTTCCGGTCGATGATGAAGATGACTATGAAGATAATCATGAAAGTAACTTTAAATGGGTGCTGATGATTAGCACTGGAGCCAGCACGAACACTCAAGGCTCGGATGCGGAATATTTTATCGGTGAACTGACGCCTGATGGCAAATTTCTTAATGATCTTTCGCCTGGGAATGTGTTAAGAACCGATTGGGGAAAGGAATTCTATGCCTCTATGTCCTTCTCCAATGTACCCGACGGGCGGCGTATCATGCTGGCATGGATGACGAATTGGGACTATCCGTTCAGCTTTCCGACCTCTCCCTGGAAGGGGCAGTTTAGCATCCCGAGAGAGTTATCGCTAAAAACAACCCGTGAAGGCATCCGTTTGATACAGCATCCGATATCCGAGTTGACTTCGCTGCGTACTGGTTTATTTTCGCTAGACAACCAGAGCGTCGCGGAATCTTCTCCGAATATACTGGAAGGTTTGAACGCAGGTGCCTATGAGATTGAAGCGGAGTTCGAACTGCCTTCAGTTGGGGTTACCTCGACTTTTGGTTTTTACGTGCGGGATGGCGGTGAGCAAAGAACCATAGTCGGCTATAAAACAGACGTACAACAATTGTTTGTAAACCGTGCTGATTCAGGGCTTACTGATTTCTCCAGTCTGTTTTCAACGCTTCATGAAGCATCACTTGCACCCGTCGGAAATCGAATCCAAATGAGAATATTCGTGGATGAATCCTCGGTCGAGGTGTTTGGGAATGACGGAGAAGTCGTATTTTCGGATATTATTTTGCCCGATTCGGCGCGAAGAGGGATGAGCTTTTTCGTCCAAGGCGGTGAGGTCAAAATCGTTTCCCTTCGTGTATATGCGCTACGAAACAGCTGGAGGCTGCCAGATGCTTCGTTCGCCAGAGTGATCATGGATCACACGTATGTGGAGCTTGCGAGGGAGCAGTCAAAGCGTTTGTACGCGAGTGTGGAGAATGAGCCTGGGGTAAAAGAAAACTCGCTGATTTGGGCTTCCAGTAATGTTGGGATTGTAAAGATCACCGCATCTGAGGACGGAAGTGCACTAATGAAAGCGAGTTCGCCCGGAGAAGCTGTTATTACAGCTTCCGACTTGGAGGGTAAGGTGCGTGGCAGTACCTTGGTCAAAGTGCACGGCGGGGTGTTTCATACCAACCTGACGGGCTGGAAGCCGGATGTTACTGCATCGCAGTGGATCGTGACAACGGATGGGATACGTGGAAGCTATATCATGGATGCGAATTACATGGCTATTGAGCAGGCGAAAGATTTCACGTATGAGGCAGATGTGAAGCTGTCTGAACATGGGAGTGCAGGCTCCATGCTCTTCCGCGCCAATGCTGACGGATCAAGCGGCTATTACCTGAATGTGGACCCCAATATGAAATCCATCCGTCTGTTTTATAAAAAAGACGGCCGATTCGAGGATCAGCAGGTGCTTGCCAAGGTCCCGAGGTTTGTTCTGCCGGAAATGTTTCATCATATTAAAATCGTGGCAGAGGGCCTGCGCATTCGCGTTGACGTAGACGGTGAGCAGGTCATCGACCTGGAAGATGGTACGTTTACCGAGGGACATGTGGGTGTGAATGTATTTGGAGGGCAGGCATTTTACCAACATGTAAGGATCGAGCAAATTTGAATTTTCTTATTCATCAGGAGAGCCGTGTATACGGACTCTCTTTTTTTACGGCTTGATATCATTGAGAATATGAAATGTAACCGCAGACATGTAAAGTATGTGATATCTTATCTAACGTAAAATTTGACACATATGTGAAATGAGGATATATGTCAGGGATTTCATGGAAAATCAAATTGACTGGATTGGTTCCTGTCTCTAATATGTAATTATATCCCAGGCAAAAACAGAGATTTGTGTAAGGTAATATAACGTAGAGAGGAGGGAATGAATGGACTCTTTAGCTGATCTCTCGGAGACCCCTTTAGCATTAGAAGCCCTCAGACGACATCCCTGTTATAACGAAGAGGCACATCGCTATTTTGCGCGCATTCATCTTCCGGTGGCCCCGGCATGCAATATTCAGTGCCATTATTGCAACCGCAAATTCGATTGCGTCAATGAAAGCCGTCCCGGCGTTGTCAGTGAACTGCTCACGCCGGAGCAGGCGGCGCGCAAGACCTATGGCGTAGCGGCACAGCTGATGCAGCTGTCCGTTGTCGGCATTGCGGGACCTGGAGATCCGCTGGCCAATGCGGAGGCAACCTTCGATACCTTCCGCCGGGTCCGTGAGACAGTTAAGGATGTCATATTCTGTCTCAGCACGAATGGCCTTACCTTGATCAGGCATGTCGACAGGATTGTAGAGTTGGGCATTTCGCATGTCACGATCACGATCAATGCTGTAGATCCAGTGGTGGGGAGCCGCATTTATGGATGGGTCTACGATGAAGGAAAACGCTATGCAGGAGAGGAGGCCGCGCGGCTGTTGATTGACCGCCAGCTGGCAGGCTTGAAGATGCTGGCTTCGAGAGGCGTATTGTGCAAGGTGAACTCGGTGCTGATTCCCGAAGTCAATGATGCCCATCTACCAGAGGTAGCCAGGGTGGTCAAGGAGCACGGCGCGGTGCTGCACAACATTATGCCACTCATCATCGCACCCGGTAGCCGGTATGAGCAGGAAGGGATGCGGGCCCCCCGTCCCCGTCTGGTCCGGCAGCTGCAGGAGCAATGTGCTGACGCGGGGGCTGTCATTATGCGCCATTGCCGTCAGTGCAGGGCGGATGCGATTGGACTGCTGGGCGAGGATCGCAATCAGGATTTTACATGGGAGAACATAGCGGCTGCTCCTCCCATGGATGAAGGGGCAAGGGCACAATTTCAGAAAGAACTGGATGAGAAGGTGAGAGTGAGAATGGAGCGCAAGGAGGGACAATTGCACCACAAACAACCGTCAACCGGGCCTGGTTGTAGCTGCCCGTTATCGGGGGATAAGCCTGAAGCGAGCTTTGCCTCAAAGCCAGTCCTAATCGCTGTGACCAGTCGTGGCGGAGGGAAGGTGAATCAGCATTTCGGTCGTGCCAAGGAATTTATGATTTATGAAAGCGACGGGACCATCGTAAATTTCATAGGCATTCGTAAGGTGCAATCCTACTGCCACGGGAAAGCCGATTGCAACGGGGACAAGGCCGAGACGATGAAGGAGATCCTTTCCATGGTGCATGACTGTGCATTGCTGCTGTCGTCCGGCATAGGCGAAGCCCCCAAAGAGGCATTGCAGGAAGCTGGCGTGCTACCTATTGTATGCGGCGGGGATATTGAGGAATCCGTTCTGGAATATGTAAAATTTCTGCGTTATATGTATCCTGTGCAGAGCAATAAGGGAAGTAAGCATTTACCCATTGAACATTTTGGAGGCTGAGAAAATATGAGACAAATTGCGTTTTACGGTAAGGGCGGTATCGGCAAATCGACAACCTCGCAGAATACACTGGCTCAGCTCGCAACCAAATTCAAACAAAAAATTATGATCGTAGGCTGTGATCCCAAGGCAGACTCCACCCGTCTTATTCTGAATACGAAGGCCCAACAGACCGTACTGCATCTGGCGGCTGAGATGGGTACGGTGGAGGACCTGGAGCTGAAGGACGTTGTCCAGAAGGGCTTCGGTGACATCCTGAACGTGGAATGCGGCGGGCCAGAGCCTGGTGTCGGCTGTGCAGGGCGCGGTATCATTACAGCCATTAATTTTCTGGAGGAAGAGGGGGCCTACGAAGGGCTGGATTTCGTGTCCTACGATGTACTGGGGGACGTCGTGTGCGGGGGCTTCGCCATGCCGATCCGGGAGAAGAAGGCGCAGGAAATCTACATCGTATGCTCAGGCGAGATGATGGCTATGTACGCTGCCAACAATATTGCACGCGGGATCTTGAAGTACGCCAATAGCGGCGGGGTGCGTTTGGGCGGCTTAATCTGCAACAGCCGGAATACGGACCTGGAAGCGGAATTGATTACAGAGCTTGCAAGGAGACTGAACACGCAGATGATCCACTTTTTGCCGCGTGACAATGTTGTGCAGCACGCTGAGCTGCGCCGTATGACCGTTACCCAATATAACCCGGAACATAAGCAGGCTGCGGAGTATGAAGAGCTGGCAGGTAAAATTTTGAATAACGACATGCTAACGGTTCCCACTCCCATTTCCATGGAAGATCTGGAGGATCTGTTGATGGAGTTCGGCATTATTGAGGATGAAGAGACCGCTATTAACAAAGCTGAGGCGTCGGGGCAGTAGACCGTAGCCAGAAGGCTTCATGACGGAACTATCGTGTGATAATGGGGGGAGCTGAACGCGCAGCTCGCAGGAGGGAGGAATAGGCCAAATGAGCAGTATTGTGGATAAGGGAAAGCAGGTCGTAGAGGAGATACTGGAGGTATATCCCGAGAAGTTAAAGAAGGACCGGGCCAAGCATTTTGAGATCGCGGATGAGGAGCTTGTGAACTGCGGAACCTGTTCCATCAAGTCCAACATGAAATCACGGCCCGGCGTCATGACAGCAAGGGGCTGTGCTTATGCAGGCTCCAAGGGTGTGGTATGGGGCCCGATTAAAGACATGGTGCACATTAGCCATGGTCCCATCGGCTGCGGACAATACAGCTGGGGTACCCGACGCAATTATGCGAATGGGATATTGGGAATCGATAATTTTACCGCCATGCAGATTACAAGCAATTTTCAGGAAAAGGATATCGTGTTCGGCGGAGATAAGAAGCTGGAGGTGATCTGCAGGGAAATTAAGGAGATGTTCCCGCTGGCCAAAGGTATCTCCGTACAATCTGAATGTCCGGTCGGACTGATTGGTGATGATATCGGGGCTGTGGCCAAGAAAATGACAGAGGAACTGGGCATTCCGGTCATTCCAGTACGCTGTGAGGGCTTTCGCGGGGTGAGTCAGTCTCTGGGCCATCACATTGCCAATGATGCTATCCGCGATTTTCTGATGGGGCGCCGGGAGCTGAAGGAATGCGGGCCTTATGATGTCTCCATTATCGGGGACTACAATATCGGTGGTGATGCCTGGGCCTCACGCATTTTGCTGGAGGAAATGGGACTGCGGGTCATAGCGCAGTGGTCGGGTGACGGTACGATCAATGAGCTGGGGATTGCCCATAAATCCAAGCTCAACCTGATCCATTGTCATCGTTCCATGAATTATATGTGCACAACGATGGAGCAGGAATACGGAATTCCCTGGATGGAATATAACTTCTTCGGCCCGACCAAGACGATGGAAAGCCTAAGAGCGATTGCTGCCCGCTTTGACGAGACGATTCAGGAAAAATGTGAGCAGGTCATCGCCCAATATATGCCGCAGATGGAGGCGGTCATCCGTAAATACCGCCCACGTCTGGAAGGCAAAAAGGTGATGCTTCTGATTGGCGGGCTGCGGGCAAGGCATACCATCGGTGCCTATGAGGACCTGGGTATGGAAATTGTGGCTACAGGCTATGAATTTGCCCATAAGGATGATTACGAAAAGACGTTTCCCGATGTAAAAGAAGGCACTATTCTGTACGATGATCCAACTGCCTATGAGCTGGAGGAATTGGCCCAGCGGCTGAATATTGACTTAATGGGCGCCGGAGTCAAGGAGAAATACGTGTATCACAAAATGGGCATTCCCTTCCGCCAAATGCACTCTTGGGATTACAGCGGGCCTTATCATGGCTTTGACGGCTTCAAGATTTTTGCACGTGATATGGATATGACCATAAACAGTCCAGTATGGAGCCTGCTGCCGTCCCGGCAGACTGCGGAGGTGCCGGTATGAGCGAGCGTCTGAATATTGTCGATCACAATCAGCTGTTTCGGCAGGATAAATATGTGCGCCAGCGTGAGGAGAAACGAGCCTTCGAGGCCCCTTGCTCGCCGGAGGAGGCCCGAGCCACCCTGGAGTACACCAAGACCAAGGAATACAAGGACAAGAATTTCGCTCGTACAGCCGTAGTCGTGAACCCGGCCAAGGCTTGTCAGCCGTTGGGAGCGGTTATGGCTGCGCTGGGCTTCGAAAAAACGCTCCCGTTCATTCATGGCTCACAGGGCTGTACGGCTTATTTCCGCAGCCATCTTGCCCGCCACTTCAAGGAGCCTGTTCCTGCCGTCTCCACCTCGATGACCGAGGATGCCGCCGTATTCGGCGGCATGCGCAACCTCATTGACGGTATAGAGAACTGCATTGCCTTGTATCAGCCGGAGATGATTGCGGTATGCACGACCTGTATGGCAGAGGTGATCGGGGATGATCTGTCTGCCTTCCTGGCCAATGCCCGTCAGGAGGGAGCCCTTCCCGAGGATATGCCGGTTCCTTTTGCCAATACCCCCAGCTTCTCCGGTTCACATATTACAGGCTATGACGCCATGCTGCGCTCTGTGCTGGAGACGCTGTATAACAAGTCAGGCCGGACGCCGCAGCCTGGTCATGAATTGAAGCTGAATGTACTGCTCGGGTTTGACGGGTATACGGGCAATTTTGCGGAAATGCGGCGCATACTGGGAATGTTCGGCGTTACGTATACCATTCTGGGTGACCACAGCAGTAATTTTGATTCAGGGGCTACTGGAGAGTACAGCTACTATTACGGGGGAACGCCGCTTGAGGATGTGCCCAAGGCCGCAGATGCTGCCGGCACGTTGGCGATCCAGCAGTACTCTCTTCGTAAAACATTAGGCTATATGCAGCGAACCTGGGAGCAGCAGGTGTCCTCCACCTCCACGCCGCTGGGCATCCGCGCTACAGATCGCTTGCTTGAAGAGATCAGTCGTCTGTCCGGAAAAGAAATTCCCGAGGCATTGAAGCAGGAGCGCGCCCGAATGGTGGATGCCATGATGGATTCGCATGCTTATCTGCACGGCAAACGAGTGGCTATGGCGGGAGACCCGGATATGCTCATCGGTCTGATTGGCTTTTGTCTGGAGCTGGGCATGGAGCCGGTGCATATTGTTTGCTCCAATGGGGACCGGAAATTTGAGAAGGAAGCAGAGCTTCTGCTGAAATCCAGCCCTTACGGTGCAGAAGCCACGGTTCATTCCGGTCAGGATTTGTGGCATATGCGTTCGCTGCTGTTCCAGGACCCGGTG
Source organism: Paenibacillus sp. 1-8 (assembly GCF_056316205.1). Taxonomy (NCBI): domain Bacteria; kingdom Bacillati; phylum Bacillota; class Bacilli; order Caryophanales; family Paenibacillaceae; genus Paenibacillus; species Paenibacillus sp. 1-8. Next base: position 1,069,439 of record NZ_CM149995.1, read on the forward strand.
GACCTGGCTATTGGTAGCTCCCATCTGAAGTTCGCGGCCAAAGAGGCGAAAATCCCTTTGCTCCGTGTGGGCTTTCCGATCTTCGACAGGCATCATCTGCATCGTTATCCGATTATCGGCTACCAGGGTGCGTTGAATCTGCTTACCCAATTCGTGAATACCGTACTGGATGTCATGGAAGAGCAGGCTCCGGATCACAGCTTTGATCTGGTACGCTAATTGCTGTACCGCGTAGATGGAAGTTGGCAGCTTGGCTTGTGATTTTAATCGATTTTATCTGAAATAAGGGGGTTGTGCGGATGGACCCGGCTGTGTCTAACGGAAGGGTGGAGGTATCCTGCGGCAACAAAATTCCCAAAAGCACGCCCTGTCCCCGGCCTGTGCCGGGGGAGGCTTCGGGAGGTTGCTCCTTTGACGGGGCCCAGATTACACTGATACCCATTGCAGATGCGGCTCATCTGGTGCACGGGCCGATTGCGTGTCTCGGCAATAGCTGGGAGAGCAGAGGCAGCCTGTCCAGCGGCCCAGAGTTGTCGGCGTATGGCTTCACTACTGATCTTGGAGAACAGGACATTATTTTTGGTGGTGAACAGAAGCTGCATGAATCGATTCGCTACATTGTCAGCCGTTTTGCTCCTCCCGCTGTGTTCGTCTATACAACATGCGTCACAGCCCTCACCGGTGAAGATATCGAGGGGGTCTGCAAGGCTGAATCGGAGCGGTTGGGGACGCCGATCATTCCGGTGAACAGTCCGGGATTTGTGGGCAGCAAGAATCTCGGGACCCGGCTGGCTGGAGATGTGCTGTTCCAGCATATTATCGGCAGCACCGAGCCGGAACAGACAACCTCCCATGATATCAATCTCATCGGGGAATACAATATTGCGGGCGAGATGTGGCATATCGAGCGGCTGATGCAGCAGACGGGAATGAGTATCCTGTCCCGAATTACCGGGGACGGCCGGTTCCGTGAGGTGGGCTGGGCGCATCGTGCCAAGGCCAACATGGTCGTATGCAGCCGGGCTTTGCTGGGTCTGGCAGTCCAAATGGAGCGTAAATACGGCATTCCTTATTTTGAAGGTTCATTTTATGGAGCAAAGGAGACGAGTTATTCCTTGCGGCAGATGGCTTACCTGACCGGAGATCGTGATGTGGAGCGACGGGTGGATAAGCTGGCCGCACGGGAGGAAATGAGGCTATCGCTGGAGCTGGAGCCCTACCGTAAGCAGCTGAAAGGAAAGCGGGCAGTGCTCTATACCGGGGGTGTGAAGAGCTGGTCTGTCATTACGGCTTTGCAGGAGCTGGGCATTAAGGTGGTTGGTGTAGGCACGAACAAGAGCACAGCCGAGGATGTATCCCGGATTGCTGACCGTATCGGAGATGATGTGGAATACATCCCGGAAGGCGGCGCCCGGCAGATTCTCAAGACCGTACGGAGCCGCAAGGCAGACATGGTCATTGCCGGAGGCCGGAACATGTATATGGCGCTTAAGGAACAGATTCCTTTTGTGGACATCAATCAGGAGCGGCACAAAGCCTATGCGGGCTATGACGGGCTGTTGTCTCTGGCGAAACAGCTTGTGCATACGCTGCAGCATCCGGTATGGGAGCTGACCGCCAAATTGGCTCCATGGGAGGAGGAGACGGAATTTGCCGATTAAATCCGCCACGAAGCCTGTCAGTGTCAACCCGCTCAAGGTAGGACAGCCTTTGGGCGGCGTACTGGCTCTGCAGGGGATGTATCGCTCAATGCCTTTGCTGCACGGCGCTCAGGGCTGCTCGGCCTTCTCCAAGGCGCTGCTGACTCGTCATTTTCGAGAGCCGATTGCCGTTCAGACCTCTGCGTTGCAAGAGATGGACGTTATATTTGATGCAGACCGGAATCTGGAGGAGGCGCTGGATCATATCTGGTCCAAGCACCATCCAGATGTCATCGGCGTGATCAGCACGGCCCTCACCGAGGTGGCAGGCGTTGATTTTCATTCCAGAGTAAAGGCGTTCAAGCGAGAACGGGCATTGAAGGACAGTCTGCTGTTTTCTGTATCGCTGCCTGATTTTCACGGTTCTCTGGAGACGGGCTACAGCAGTACAGTAGAGTCGCTAATGGATGCCGTACTCGGGTTGGCCGGAGGCAAGTCCCCCAAAAAACAGCGCCGGACGCAGGTCAATCTGCTGCCGGCTTCTTATCTGACTGCCGGAGATGTCATGGAAATTAAGGATATGATCGCTTCCTTCGGCCTGGAGGTTATTACGCTCCCCGATATCTCCACTTCCTTGTCCGGTCACCTGCTGACAGGCTTTTCCCCTTTGACGAGAGGGGGGACTCCGCTGGATTCAGCCTGCCAGATGCTGGAGTCCTCCTGCACCATTGCCATTGGCGCGAGCATGGAACGTCCGGCGCGCAGGCTGGATCATGCCGCAGGCATTCCCTACCACTTGTTCGCTGGTCTGTCTGGCTTGGCCGCGAGCGATGCGTTCATACATTTTCTGCAAAAGATCAGCCGCGAGCCAGCCCCCGTTCGCTTCCGCTGGCAGCGTGAAAATCTGTTGGACAGCATGCTGGATGCCCATTTCTATTATTCTGGCGCTTCGGCTGTAGTGGCGCTAGAACCGGATCATATGCTGTCAACCGCAGCCTGGCTGGAGGAGATGGGAGTGGAACTAAAGCGGCTAATTACATCCTGCAGCACGCCCGCACTGCAAAAGACAGAACGGGAAGTCTGGATCGGTGATCTGGATGATGCAGAGGAGAGCGCACAGGGCGTGGATTTGTGGATCAGCAATTCACATGGAAGAAAGGGAGCGGCACGGGCCGGGGCCTCATTCGTACCGGCAGGCTTGCCGGTGTATGACGAGCTGGGCGCCCACACATCTGTAAGCGTCGGATATCGTGGAACCATGGAGTGGGTGAACAAGGTGGGCAATGTATTGCTTGCCGAGAGGGGGAGGGGAGGATGAAGGTTGCATTTGCGACGGAAGACGGTGTGCTTGTGAATGCTCATTTTGGGCAGAGTCCCATGTTCACTGTATTCGAAATCCGGCACTCAGGCGTCCAGTTCCTGGAGCATCGGCGGATAGCCCTGGGGAGCGATGAGAACGAGGCGGGCAAGATCGCCAGCCGCATTGGCCTGATCGAGGATTGTGCCTTGATCTTCCTGGTACAGATCGGCGCTTCGGCCGCTGCACAGGTGACCAAGCGGACCATTATGCCTGTGAAGGTGGCCTTCGGCAGCACCATTGAGGAGCAGCTCCAGCGTCTCCAGCATATGCTGGCTCGCAATCCGCCCATGTGGCTTGCCAAAATCCTGCATGCTGAGGAGGGCAGCGGCAAAGCTGAATCATGAGCCTTCTGTAAGGAAGAGCAACCATATATGATGTCAAGATCCTGCGGACCGAATATCTTAAAGGCGGGGCCGCACATGGAGGGGGTGGACGAATGATACAGCTGCTGGAAGACAGCAGATACGGACGCCAGTTGAAGCTGCTGGGAGTGGAAGGTCAGAACAGGCTAAAGCAGGCTATTGTTATGGTTGCAGGCATCGGAGGATTGGGAGGGACAGCGGCCATGTACCTGGCCGCTGCCGGAGTGGGAAAGCTGATATTGGCCCATGAGGGCGTAATCCATCTGCCCGATATGAACCGGCAGGTGCTGATGGACAGCGGACGAATTGGGGAGGAACGGATGGAGACGGCATTGCAGCATTTGCATCGTATCAATCCGGAGACCGAGCTTGAGGGCCACGCCGACAGAATCACGGAAGAATCCTCTGGACCATGGGTAGAAGCGGCGGATATCGTGATTGATGCACGGTATGATTTTCCGGAAAGATATGCGCTGAACAGACTATGTGTTCGACATGGCAGACCGATGATAGAAGCCGCCATGTACGCCTATGAAGTATCATTGATGACCATTGATCCCGGTAGGACGGCATGCCTGGAATGTCTCTACCCGGAAGGCGGACAGTCTTGGGAGCCTCTGGGATTCCCGGTCCTGGGAGCCACCTCCGGTTTGATTGGCTGTATGGCTGCACTGGAAGCGGTCAAATGGATTACGAATGCGGGCAATCTGTTCACTGACCGCATGTACCGTATGAATGTGCTGGATATGAGCAGCTGCACCATAGCGGTCAAACGCAACCCGCGTTGTCCTTGCTGCGGAACGGGAGGGGATATAGATGAGTCAGTTGCATATTTGTGATACGACACTTCGTGACGGAGAACAGGCACCGGGCGTTGCCTTTTCGGCCGCAGAGAAAGCAGAAATTGCCATTATGCTGGATCTGGCCGGGGTGGAGCAGGCTGAGATCGGAATTCCGGCAATGGGAAAGGCAGAGTGCAGGTCTATTGCCAGGATTGCCGCTCTCGGACTACAGATGAAGCTGATGACCTGGAATCGCGCAGTGTTCTCGGATATTGATGCAGCGGAATCGACGGGTGTCGGCTGGGCCCATATTTCGGTTCCCGTGTCGACGGTGCAGATGAAGGCCAAGCTGGGTATGAATCCTGAGCAGGTGACGGAGCTGATCCGCAAGTCTGTCGATTACGGTCAGTGTAAAGGATTGACTGTTTCCGTAGGCTTTGAGGATGCTTCAAGGGCAGATGACCTGTTCCTTGAGCAGTTGGCGAATCAGCTCTATAGGGATGGTATCCGGCGCTTCAGATATGCCGACACGCTGTCCGTTCACCATCCTGCTGCCATAGCTGTCCGTATAGACAGGCTTGTATCGCGCGTGCCGCAGGATGTGGAGCTTGAGATCCACTGCCACAACGATTATGGCCTGGCGCTTGCCAATACGCTGGCAGCTTTGCAGGCGGGAGCTGTCTGGGCTAGTACAACCATTTCGGGCCTTGGGGAAAGGGCAGGCAATACGGCGCTGGAGGAGGTGGTGATGTCGTGGAGGGACATATATCAAGGAACCTGCAGCGTCCGCCCTGAGCTGCTGAACCCGCTGGCTGCACTGGTGTCCAAAGCCTCCAACCGAATCATTCCCGAAGGCAAGCCAATTGTGGGAGACATGGTATTCGCCCATGAATCCGGCATACATATCAATGGTCTGCTAAAGGAGCGCGCCGCCTATCAGGCCCTTGATCCGACCGAACTGGGTACTGACCATTCGTTCGTGCTCGGCAAGCATTCGGGCAGAAGTGCAGTTCAATATATGCTGGAGCAGGAAGGAATCGAGGCAGGCTCCGGTGAAATCAAGTTCCTGCTGGAGCGGCTTCGCCTGGTCGGTGAAGACCCCAAGCGTGTTATCTACAGCGCGGACTTAAAGCGCTGGCTGCAGTATTATCCGGCAGAGCTGCCGAAATAACCGAAAAAGCGTTCCCGTCCGGTAAGTGTGACCGTGACTGGAACGCTTTCTTGTATATCTTTTAATTTCACAACCGGAGTCTCCAATTTGCTGGTTAAACGAAGCCGTTCAGAAGGGTATAATAAAATATAGTGCTGTATAAAGTGCGTATATATGGTTTTACAGCAGGCAGGTTCGATTCTTATAACCATTACACGCTGATCTGGAAGGACGGCTATTGGGCAATTGGAGGAATGCTTGTGGGGATGATGTTCTCTTTTCTAAAAAAATATCGGGTTCCAGCCATCGCAGCGCTCGTGATGATGCTGCTGGAGCTGACGGTGGAATTGTCGCAACCGTATCTGATCTCCAAAATCATTGATGAGGGCATCCGGCAGCAGGATTTGTCCGTCGTCTGGTTATGGGGCAGTGTACTGGTGGGGAGTGCCGTTATCGCTTTTATGGCGGGCATATCCAGCTCTTTTTTTGCTTCACATGCAAGTCAGGGCTTCGGCTATGATTTGCGGGAAAAGCTGTATCGTAAAGTGCAATCCTTTTCGTATCCTGTGTTTAAACGTTTTTCCACTTCGTCGCTGATTACGCGCCTGACCGGGGATGTCACGCAAGTACAGGATACGGTGTTTATGAGCCTGCGGTTTATGACACGGGTTCCGCTTGTAGTCATCGGCAGTATTGTGATGGCACTGGTTGTACATTTCAGGCTTGGGCTGCTATTGGCGGTTATGGCCCCGGTGCTGTTCGTGTTTGTGCTGGTGATGATGCGGAGGACGGTCACTTTGTTTAAGGGTGTCCAGCGTCGCCTGGATGATGTTAACGGGGTGATTCAGGAGAACCTGACAGGTATCCGGCTCATTCGGGTTTTTGTGCGGATGCGGCATGAAATCGAGCGTTTTGCCCACTACGGGGGCGAATTGATGAAAGGGACGGTTTCCGCTTTGCGCTGGACAGAAACGACGATGCCGTTCATTTTGTTTACCATGAATGCAGGGATTATTGCTGTGCTTTGGTTCGGACGGGGTCAGATTGCAACAGGGGATGCCAGTGTGGGACAGGTGGTCGCTGTCGTCAATTATTCATTGCGGACGATTGGAGCCTTGTCTGCCTTGTCGGGGATTGTTGTTGTGTTTTCCCGGGCGACCGCTTCCACGGCGCGGATTCGAGAGGTATTGGAAACACATAATGAAGATGGGCGAGCGATGGATTCTGTTCCAACACATCATACACGGATTGAGGGACAGGTGGAAATGGACCGGGTGAGCTTTCATTATCCGGGCAGTGATTTGGCTGTACTAAAGGATATATCTTTTAGGGCGCGATCAGGTGAGCGGATAGCTATTATGGGGGCCACTGGCTCGGGGAAATCCTCACTTGTGCAGCTAATTACGCGCTTGTATGAAGAAGATGAGGGGCATGTGCGTTTTGACGGCAAGGACGCGCGTGAATTGGACGCTTCCATACTGCGTGAGGCCATTGGGTACGTGCCGCAGGAGGTGCTTCTTTTCACAGGCTCGATTCGGGAAAATATCGCTTGGGGGCTGGAGAATGCCAGCCTGGAGCAGATTCAGGAAGCGGCTCGTATGGCGCAGATCCATAATATGATTGAACGCTTGCCGCAAGGCTATGACACGATGCTCGGGCAGCGTGGCGTCAATCTGTCTGGCGGACAGAAACAGCGGCTTTCGATTGCCCGCGCACTTGTGCGCCATCCGGCGGTGCTTATTTTGGATGACAGCACCAGTGCGCTGGATGTGCGGACAGAGGCGGCTTTGCTGAATGCACTCGATGGCCTGTCCTGCACGACATTTCTCATTACGCAGAAGATCAGCTCGACCGCATCAGCAGATCAGATTTTACTGCTGGATGAGGGGCGCCTGACTGCGAGTGGAAGTCATGAGCATCTCATGGACAGTTCGGAGCTGTATCGACGCATCTATGAATCACAATACGGAAAGGAGGAGTCGCATGTTCAAGGAACTCATTGATCCGTTCCGTCAGCCTACACCGCCGTCCGGTGTGCTGCGGAACCCGGCAGGAGCAGAGGGACGCCGCAAGGCCAAGGCCAAGGCCAAGAACTGGTCCGGCACGTTAGGACGGACATGGGCGTATCTGGCCCGTCGCAAGGCCAAGCTGATGCTGGTACTGTTCATGGTACTGCTCAGTTCCGGCCTGGCTCTGATGGGTCCGTATTTGGTCGGCGTCGCAGTGGACGATTTTCTGGAAGGTCCGGGCGGACGCACGTGGATTTATTTTCTCATTGGGCTGGGGGCTGTGTATTTGCTCAACTCGCTGACCTCCTGGCTGCAAAATATCTGGATGATCGAAATCGCCCAAGAGACTGTGTACCGGATGCGTTTCGACCTGTTTTCACATTTGCATCGGCTACCAATTCCTTTCTACGGCAAACGTCAGCAGGGAGAGATCATGAGCCGTCTGACCAATGATATCGAAAATGTCAGCTCTACGCTGAATAGCTCAGCCATTCAGATTTTTTCGAGCATATTGACACTGGTGGGTACGCTCACGGTGATGCTGTGGTTAAGTCCGCTGATGACACTGCTCACCTTTATCGTGGTGCCGCTGATGGCAGTCGGGATGCGCTGGATTACGCGCCGCACCGGGCCTTTATACAAGGAACGCCAGAAGAACCTGGGGGAACTGAACGGTTATATTGAAGAAACGCTGTCCGGGCAGCAGATTATCAAAGCATTTTCGCAGGAAAAGAGAGTTATTCGCGGCTTTGGCGAACGTAATGATCGTATCCGTCTGTCGGGCTTCTGGGCACAAACGATTTCCGGTTTTATTCCGAAGCTGATGAACGGGCTGAATAATCTCAGCTTTGCCATTGTAGCGGGGATCGGCGGGATTTTGGCCATTCACGGCTCTATTACCATCGGGACAATCATCATCTTTGTGGAGTATGCCCGCCAGTTCACCAGACCGCTGAACGATCTGGCTAACCAGTGGAACACACTACTGTCCGCTATTGCCGGAGCTGAGCGTGTATTCGAAATATTGGATGAGGATGAAGAGTCCAAGGATGAACGCGGTGCAGTGGAGGTAGAGCATGTAGAGGGGGCAGTTCGGTTTACCGATGTTTCCTTCGGCTATGATGAGGAGAGTGCTACGCTGAAAGGTATCTCTTTTGAAGCCAAGCCGGGTGAGATGATCGCACTGGTCGGTCCGACCGGGGCCGGAAAAACGACGCTGATCCAGTTGATATCCCGTTTTTACAGTCCCGACAAGGGAATGATCACGCTAGATGGACGTGACATTACCACCATACAGCGTGAAAGCTTGCGCTCCCGCATGGCGTTTGTGCTACAGGATTCCTTTTTGTTCCAAGGGACAATCCGCGAAAATATCCGCTTCGGCAGACTGGATGCCACCGATGAAGAGATAGAGGAAGCATCGAAGCTGGCGAATGCCCACTCCTTTATCATGCGGATGAAGGACGGATACGACAAGGTGCTGGAGGCTAACGGCAGCGGCATCAGCCAAGGGCAAAAACAGCTATTGGCTATCGCCCGCGCTATTTTGGCCAACCCTTCAATCCTCGTACTAGACGAGGCAACCAGCAGCATCGACACGATTACTGAGATAAAAATACAAGAAGGACTGGAGCGGCTTATGCAGGGGCGAACAAGCTTCGTCATTGCGCATCGACTGAATACCATTCGTCAGGCTGACCGGATTCTCGTTTTAAAGGATGGACGTTTGGATGAGCAGGGCTCACATGATGAACTGCTGGCCCACAAAGGATTTTACAGTGATTTATACTATGGTCAGTTGAGAAAGCAAAGCTCTTAAGCCGGCTCTGGATAAGCAGATTTGTAGGCATGATGTAGAAGCTTTATAATGCTAAAAAGGACTACCCTGGGGCAGTCCTTTTTAAGTAAGCCTTTTTGTGACAAGAGATGTTTGAAATTAAGATACCTCGGTCGAGGACAGAGGGTTTTACACTGGTAAGTTTTCGCAATATTTTATATACCCATACCCCCTATGGGTATGTTAGTATTAGTGTGTAAGAAAAAAATCCCACATCAGAGGAGAGATCATCATGAAAATCGCAATCATGCTTTTCGATGGAATCACAGCATTAGATGCAATTGGTCCATACGATGTATTTGCTGCTACACTGAAATGTGAAGTGAAGTTTGTCGCTAAGAAAAAAGGGTTAATCAAGCTGGACTCAAATATGGGTTATTTGCATGCCGATTACAGTTTTTCTGAAGTTACTTCAGCTGATATTCTTGTTGTTCCAGGTTGCAGTCCGCCAAATTATAAAACTCCAATGAATGACGAAGAAACGTTAAATTGGATTCGCCAAATACATGAAACTACGAAATGGACCACGTCGGTTTGCAACGGCTCTTTGATTTTGAGCGCCGCAGGCTTGTTAAATGGAATCGTAGCCACCAGTCATTGGGGTTCCTTAGACCTGCTCCAATCTCTTGGAGCCATTCCAACAGATGAGAGAGTGGTTCGTCAGGGCAAAATCGTTACAGCAGCCGGTGTCTCCTCTGGTATTGATATGGCACTCCAACTAATAGCATGGGAATTGGGAGAAGATATGGGTAAAGGAGTCCAACTGATTTTGGAATACGATCCTCAGCCTCCGTTTGACACGGGTTCACCAAAGAAAGCGCCTACTTTATTGGTAGAACAAATAAGAGGTATGTTACAAGAGTTTGCAAAAAGGGAACCCAATGTGTAAATCAAGAATAAATCAGTACGTTCTCAATAGCGGTATTGGGGTAGGTTAAGGTGTAAGGTATAAGGTGTAAGGTATCTAACCAAGACCTCTTCCGGTATTAACTTGGCTTAAACGTTCAATGTTGTTGGTATTTGGTAACAGAAATATCTAAAGAAGGAGCGGTAAGTGCTCCTTCTTTTTTAACACATTTAATTGTTTATACCGGCTCTACTATAAAGCATACTTTATTATACAGATTTAGTAACCGGGCTGTTTAAAGGACGGGTTTCAAGCTCAGTCGATGCCGGAGCAATTTCTGGCTGCTTGTCGGGATGAAACTCATTTTCCGATTTGGCGACGATGACGGTAGCGACCCCGTTACCAATCAGATTGGTGATGGCCCGCGCTTCTGACATGAAGCGATCCACACCGAGCAGCAGCGCCATTCCGGCCAGCGGGATGGAAGGGAACGCCGCGAGTGTGGCTGCCAGCGTGATAAATCCGGAGCCCGTGACGCCCGCTGCTCCCTTTGAGGTCAGCATGAGGATACCAAGCAGTGTCAACTGCTGCCATATGGTCATATCGACGCCGGAGGCCTGAGCTACGAATATGGCGGCCATGGACAAATAGATCGCCGTACCATCCAGGTTAAACGAATAGCCCGTTGGAATGACCAGGCCGACCACCGATTTGGAACAGCCGTATTTCTCCATTTTGTCCATCATACGGGGCAGGGCAGACTCGGAGGATGAAGTACCGAGTACAAGCAAAATTTCTTCTTTGATATAAGCGATAAACTTGAAAATGCTGAAACCGTACATACGAGCAATCATACCGAGCACAATGATAATGAATAAGGCCATGGTCAGGTAAACGGAACCCATCAGCTTGCCCAGAGAGGTTAACGACCCAATGCCGAATTTACCAATCGTATAAGACATGGCACCGAATGCGGCGATTGGAGACAATTTCATGATCATATTCACGATGCCAAAGAAGGCGTGCGACAGCTTGTCGAACAGGACAATGACGGGTTTGGCTTGCTCCCCCATGGCCGTCAGTGACAGCCCGAAGAGGATGGCAAAGAACAGGATAGGCAGTAAATCTCCGCCTGCCATAGCGCTCACTACATTTTCAGGAATAATGCCGACGATGAAATCAACGAGCCCATGACTTGATTCCGCTGCTTTTTGAGCATATTGAGATACGTCTCCGGTTGCTTTGCTCACATCAATGCCCGCTCCCGGTCTTACCAGATTAACAACGATTAGACCAATAGCCAGCGCAATTGTGGTAACGATTTCAAAATAGAGAAGGGCCTTTCCGCCGATGCGACCGACCTTCTTCATGTCTCCCATGCTGGCAATCCCGTGTACAACTGTAAAAAATACAATGGGTGCGATGACCATCTTAATGAGCTTGATAAAGGAGTCTCCGAGTATTTTGAGCTTTTCGCCTGTTGCAGGAAAAAAGTGGCCAAGAAGAATGCCCAGAACAATAGCGATAACGACCTGAACCGTCAAGTTTTTAAAATTAATTCTCAGTTTCATAGGGATACGCTCTCGCTTTCTTTTGGTTTTTGAAAACGCTTTATTTTTGTATCCCCAGTGTAAAAGCTGCGTTCTTGGCAAACAAGAATACGGTCATAACGTTCTTTTTGGTCTTTATGGTCCTTGAATCATATCCATCAGGTCCGACCCGATGATGGGAGTGAACTCCTGATAGAGTACGCGCAGTTTTTCCCTCCAAAGCTTACGCTCACCCTCGGACAGGTGGGTAATTTTAATGTCTCCAGTCTGCTGCAACTGGCTAAGTCGATCCGCATTTTCATCTGTTTCCCGTTTGTTCCAACGCGTCGTTTCCTCAAGTGCCTCTTGCAGCACCAGCTTAGCGCTATTTGGGAGGCGACCCCAATAGGATTTGTTAAATACGACGGCATAACCCAGATAGCTGTGGTTGCTGATGGTCATATAGCGTTGCACTTGGTAAAACCGTTTGGTAAGGATATTGGATATCGTGTTCTCCTGTCCATCTGCCGTGCCCGTCTCCAGGCTGTGGTATATTTCATTAAAAGGAGTGCTAAGGGTCGATGCTCCAAGCGCTTCAAACTGACGTTCCAACACCCGGCTTGGCTGGATACGAAATTTCAAGCCCGTAAAATCTGTGGGTGTGCTGAGTGGATGGGCGTTGTTGGTCATTTGCCGAAAGCCGTTTGACCAGAAAGCGACGCCTTTCATTCCAAAGGGATCAAGTGTTTGCGATAACCGCTTGCCCAATTTTCCGTTCAATGCCTGATCGACTTCAGCCTGATCCTCGAAGGCAAACGGAAGATCCATCACGAGCCAGGCTGGATCAATCGCATTCAAATTGGAAAACGAAGGAGCGATCATCTGGATTTCTCCCCGTTGAAGTGCAGCAACTTCCGTGGTTTCTGAATAGCGCATTCCATTTGGGAACACTTGAATCTCAATCCGATCGTTGGATTTTTCTTTCACCCGCTGTGCAAAATAAGCGGCGGCCAGTCCTTTGGGCGAGTTTTCCGCCACCACATGGCTAAATTTAATCACGATCCGATCTTTAAGACCGGTAAATTCATTATCATAAGGGAGCTCTTCACCAAAATTCTTTTGAAAACCGATCACATAAGCCGTTAGGATACCCAGTACGAGCAAAACACCAAATCCAGCAGCTCTTTTCACAAAGTAACCTCCCATCTGTTGCTATTTTAGTCCCATTATTCCACAATGATATTCAAAGGTAAACGGTTTAAAGGGAAGGTGAAGAGGATGAACAGACTTCGCATATATTGGAAAATAATGATACTTTCATTTGGAGTCGTTCTTTTTTCTCTTTTGATCGGCGGTCTTTTTCTGTTCGGTAGCGCCACCCGGCTCAAGGAAGAAGAACTCAAACAGCGGCTTACGATTACAGCTCAGACGGTTGCGAACCTGCCGGACGTAGTGGAAAGAATTGACGACCCCAATGCTTCTGCCGTGATTGCACCTATGGCGGACAAAATTCGGATATTAAACGATGCGGCTTATATCATCGTGCTTGATATGAACCGCAAACGGCTGTCTCATCCGCTTTCGGAGCGAATCGGCGGAACGTTTGAGGCTCGGGATGATGATGCCGCATTTGCTGAACATACGTATGTCTCCAAAGTGCGCAGCGAAGCGGGCATCGGCTTGCGTTCCTTTGTGCCGATTATGAATGCTTCCTCGGAGCAGGTGGGCGTCGTCGTGGCGGGCGGCCTGCTGCCAAGTGTGACGGAGATTATCCGTCAGGAGAAACAATCTATCGTCATGACTTCGTTGCTGTCGCTGATGTTTGGGGTGATTGGCTCTGCATTGCTGGCCCGTCATATTAAGCTCCAGATGTTCAATCTGGAGCCGCAGGAGATTGCGAGAATGTTTCGTGAGCGAAGCGCCGCCTTTCAGGCGATGCACGAGGGCGTCATTGCCATTGACCGCAACTGCATCATTACGATTTTCAACGAACGGGCCAAACAAATTTTCGATGTGCACCGTGATGTAACGGGATTGCCGATCCGTGAGGTCATCCCGGATACTCGTTTGCCGGAAGTGCTGGATTCGGGAGTCGCAATTTTGAGCCAGGAGCTAAAAATTGGCGGAACTATTATTTGGAGCAACCGAATTCCCATTCGCGAACGGGGAGTTACGATGGGGGCAATCTCCATATTTCAGGACAAGACCGAGGTGACGAGAATGGCCGAGGAGCTCACAGGTGTCAAAGAGTTTGTTCATGCGCTTCGTGCACAAAATCATGAGCATATGAACAAAATGCATACCGTCGCCGGCTTGCTCCAGCTTGGGCAGCAGAATGAGGCTTTGAGCTATCTGTTCGAGGTGACCGAACAACAGGAGGAGATTACACGCTTCCTTCAACAGCATTTCGATGATGACGGAGTTGCAGGTCTGCTATTGGGTAAAATTAGCCGTGGTAAAGAGCTTGGCATTGATATTAGGATTGATCCTGACAGCAGAATGAATCAGTTTCCCCGGCTGATTGACCGACATGATTTTGTTCTGTTACTCGGAAATTTAATGGAGAATGCCTTTGATGCACTGGCGGATACAGAAGTCGGCTCCAAGGAGATTTATGTCAGCATCCAGCAGGATGACGAATATATGTCCATATTGGTTGAGGATAACGGTTGTGGAATGTCGGAGACCACGAAGAAACGAATGCTCGACCGCGGATTTACAACCAAGGACGGAGAGAGCCGCGGCATGGGGCTGCATTTACTGAGCGGGATTGTCACCAAGGGGAACGGCCGCCTGACATGCGAGTCATCCCTTGGCTTGGGAACCTCGATAGAGATTCTATTTCCGTTAAAGGAGAGAGAGAGCGACGATGAGTAAACCTATTAAATCACATTTTCGTGTGCTGCTGGTCGAGGATGATCCGATGGTACAAGAGGTGAATCGGCAGTTTATCGAACAGGTTGAAGGGTTCCAAGTCGTAGGTCTGGCTTCCAATGGGCTTCGGGGGTTGGAGCTGATCGAGGAGCTAAAGCCTGATCTGGTTTTTCTTGACGTGTTCATGCCGTCGCTGGACGGGATAACGACCTTGCAGCGCATCCGTTCTATGGGATTGCCTGTAGATGTAGTTGTCGTGACCGCCGCGAAGGATACGGAGACGATCCGTGAAATGATGCGAAACGGAGCGTTCGATTATATCATGAAGCCGTTCAAGGTAGAGCGTATCCACCATACATTGGAGCGTTACCGGGTACAGCAGGCCGGATTATGGGCAGAAGAAGTAGGAACCCAGGAAGAGCTGGACCTCATTATGCAAAATGGAGAAGCAGCCAAGGAAGCGGTAGTCCCTACTCCAGTGTACGAGGAATGGGCGATGTCTTACGATGAGCTGCCAAAGGGCTTGAATGCTGCCACCTTGAAGCAGGTGCTTGCGGTCATGGAGCAGCATGGCGGCAAGCTGTCTGCTGAAGAAACCGCGGAGGGAGTAGGGATTGCCCGTGTAACGGCAAGAAGATACCTGGATTATCTGGAGAAAAGAGGGATCGTGCGTCTTGTCGTAAATTACGGTGGAGTCGGTCGTCCGGTTAATCGGTATGAGCTGCTACGTGATCAAAATGACCATAAGTAACAATATGAACAAAAGCTTCCCAAGGCTTTTATGAAAGCGGTAACATGTAAAAGCAGGGGAGCTACATGATTATGTTCAGACGAAAAGGGGAGTGCTGAGGTGCAGCTGGCAACTACCTGAGTGTTCGACTTTTTGGCTGTACCATATTGTGTCTGTTACCGTCTGGACACGAACAGTACATGTGTCTGCCTTTGGGCCGCACACGTGCTATGAATAGAATAGGAGCGGATGTACCGTGGCCTTTAATAGTCTGATTCTTCGATTGGAGCTTGTTCATTCCAAAGTAAACTTCGGTGATGTCGCATCAACCATCAGCCGCGCTGGGGGAGACATTACTTCCATTGATGTTATTCGTCCCGGACAGGATTCGTCCGTTCGTGACATCACCGTCCATGTCGCTGAAATAGCGGAGACTTCGCTCATCGAATCACTCAAATCGTTAGCAGGCATTCAACTCATTAACGTTTCTGACCGCACGTTTCTTGCGCACCTGGGGGGTAAAATATCAATCCAACCCAACCTGCCGATCAAAAATCGGGATGATCTGTCGCGGGTGTATACTCCAGGGGTGGCCCGGGTGTGCACATCCATTCATGAGAATCCTAAAAAAGCGTACTCGCTGACCATAAAACGGAATACGGTCGCGGTTGTAACCGATGGTACCGCAGTGCTGGGGCTTGGCGATATCGGCCCGCATGCGGCTGCACCTGTGATGGAAGGCAAGGCGATGCTGTTTAAGCAACTCGCCGGAGTCGACGCCTTTCCTATCTGTCTGGATACGAAGGATACGGAGGAAATCATCCGTACGATTAAGGCGATCAGTCCTATTTTCGGGGGAATTAATTTAGAGGATATTAGTTCCCCACGCTGCTTCGAGATCGAAACCCGGCTGGCCGAGGAGCTGGATATTCCTATCTTTCACGATGATCAGCATGGCACGGCGGTCGTGGTGATTGCAGGCCTGCTGAATGCCTTGAAAGTCGTTAATAAGCGAATTGAAAACGTTCGAATCGTTGTGAACGGAATCGGCGCCGCCGGTGTATCAATATGCAAAATGCTACTCGCCGCCGGTGTAAGCCGGCTTGTGCCTGTAGACCGGGATGGAGCTATTGTACGTGGCGGGACCTATTCCCATCCGATGTGGCAGTGGCTGGCGGATCAGCCTCAAGTGGAGCCGAAGCCAGGCACGTTAAAAGAAGTCATTCGTGATGCGGACGTGTTCATTGGCGTATCCCGGCGGGACCTGCTGAATGCCCAAGATGTTCAGCGCATGGCCGCGGATAGTATCATTTTTGCTATGGCCAACCCGCATCCGGAGATAGCGCCCGAAGAAGCGATACCGCATGTTCGCGTGTTTGCGACAGGACGCAGTGACTATCCCAATCAAATCAACAACGTGCTTGTATTTCCGGGAATTTTCAGAGGAGCGCTCGATTGCCGCGCACGCCGTATTAACGAGCCGATGAAATTAGCCGCCGCCCGCGCCATTGCAGCCGTTGTGAGCGAACGGGAATTAAACGAGCAATACATTATCCCAAGCATATTCAATGAGCAGGTTGTTACCAAGGTGAGATATGCTGTGATTGAGGCCGCTATTTTGACCGGAACGGCCCGTCGTATCCCGCCAGATTTCAGATAGTCCGATGGAACAAAATAGAATAACATGGTTCGGTCTGTTAAACTGTGAAAATAGAGCGGTTGCAGATAAGTTGCCATGTTAGCCTTATCTATTTTACGGAGGTGCGGGGATGAACGGAAGTTTGTTTGAGCAACGGTTACGGGACGGGGATTATATTCCCCGTTTTTTTGCTTACTATTACAAGCAATGGCATGACTATACCATGCCTTACCATGATCATCATTCTACCGAAATCATGTACATGATCTCCGGCTTGTGCAGGGTGGATGTACAAACGGGAGGAAATGCGGAAGAAAGCATCACGCTGCGTAAAGGCGAGTTTATTATGCTGGACGCTGGCGTATCGCACCGGCTGGTGGTGGAGGGAGATCAACCGTGCCGGATGCTGAACGTAGAGTTTGGTTTTACGGAGGGGGTGAGGGTAGGGCCGTCTATCCGACAAATGGCAGCGGAGGAGCAGGAGGTCACAGCCCTCATGTCGCGTCCATTCCCGTATCTGGTACTATCGGACCCGGAAGAGGTATATTATGCGCTGAAAAGTCTCGTGCTGGAGCTGGACCAACGAAAAGAACAGCCGGGTGCAATGGCAGAGCTGCTTTTTATGCAATTGCTAGTACGAATTGCACGTCTACGGGAAGAGGCCGAACGTAGCAACACGCAGCAAATGGATCTGTATATCAAACGGTGCCTTGAATTTCTCCATCTGAACTATGACCGGGATATTGTGGTTAAGGACATGGCAGCAGCCGTGAATCTGCACCCGGGGTATTTGCACCGTATTTTCAAAAAACATACTGGACAAACGCTTACCGCGTATTTAACGATGCTGCGAATGGACAAGGCCCAAATGCTGCTTCAGCAAACGGACATTCCCATTCAGGAAATTGCCGATTACGTAGGTGTGGGCAGCAGGCAGTATTTTCATATGTTGTTTAAAAAGCACACAGGCAAGACGCCCGTTGAATACCGCTCTGCTGTGGAACGCCATGTGTGGAACTATGCGGAGGAGGAAAGAGGCTGAATTCACTATAAAACTTTCAATTTAATACCTATTCCTGAGGAGCTCACCTGACAGAGAAGGGAGCTTTTTTTTGATTTGAAAATGATCGTAAGGCCATAGAAATCCGTTAATTATTCGCTATTAATCTCGGAAATAGGAAATTTGATTCAGGTTCTAAAGAATCATTTTTTGGGAGTTAAAATTCATATGATTATATTAAATTTAAGAGGAATATAGGTAAATTACCTTTGTTTCTATGTAAATGAAGACGTGTTTTCACAAATATGGATGCTTACTCTGGGTAAAAAGAATCTGAATCATAGTAAATCTTTCATTTTTATGCATGAAAATAGGTCTAATATCTTGTTTGTCTTATAATAGTTATAAATTGACAATAACAAAGACACTCCGTATGATACCTATAATGTAAGGGATAAATTGGAATTCAAATGGTTCTTTTGATTCAATTGTGTTAAAAAATTCCATAAAATGAGTATCAAGATTAGACATATAAAGGAGTATTTATCGACGATGGGACATATGGATGAGAAAATTGTAGCCATGATCAATGCGGCACGGAAGGAACAAAAAGGTGGATCAGGTCTTCCAAAATCGGATTTACACAATTACATAGAGTCTGAGAGCAGCTTGGAACTGGAGAAAAGGGAAATGGAGCTTCATCCACTTATGATGCTGGACGGAGAACGAATTGCTTTTGCAGAACGTCCTTTGCTAAACGACAAAATTTCGATGTGGTTGCCCCGAACATTCACCGAGATGGGCGAGCGGGAGATCGAACTTAAATATCCTTCGAGTTATCGTCCACCGCTCATTTTGACCGATCCAACTGGGGAGATCAATTTTTCTTTTAACCTGACAGCAAGCGAACTGATGGATGAGGAGCTAGAGGAGTTCACCAGCGAGATGATCTACATTTTGCACCACACGCAAAAGTTGACGGAATGGTATGCAGACGGTATGTACAAGGTGCACGGACGACGGGTCGGATACTGTGAATTTATGACTCCGGCTTTGAATACGCGTCTGTATAATTTGACCTTTTTTGCAGTTCTGGAAGGGCATGCGCTTATATGCTCATTTAACTGTACGGAGGAACGTATGGACACATGGCGTCCGGTCGCTCAACGTATGATGACCACACTAAAAATCCTGCCTAGTGAGGCTGAAGGAGAAGGAACATGGAGCAGATAAGCACCACCTATTCTAATCTGAAAATCACGCCTTATCAGCTTATCAATGTACAGGAGCTCTATCTGGTTAAGCGTCTAAATGACCATACCCGGTTGCGTTTTACCGCTATCGTGCCGGAGGAACTAAAAGACACTTATGTGGATATGACCAAATTTGACTCACCTGTTGGAATCTCGCAGCTGGCAGAGGATGGCACAGAGGTTCCCTTGTTTAGCGGAACAGTGCTGGCAATTGAAGTGAAGGCGGTACGAGATGTGTACTACCTGGAGGTAGAGGCTGTGTCGCATACCTACAGGCTGGATGTACGCCCCCAAAGTCATTCTTTTCAGGACAAAAATATGAAGGTGGATGAACTGCTGCGTCGTATTTCGCTTCTTTATCCTAGCTTAGACATCATGGATTCGGCCACCGGGGGAGCGTCGATCGGGCGGATGTGGGTGCAGTACCGCGAGACTGATTGGGCTTTTCTCAAGCGGCTGGCTTCCTATTACCATACCTCCCTTATGCCCGCGGCCATATTTGATACCCCAAAGTTCCATTTTGGCATTGAGGAAAGCGGAGCAGCCGTTCAACTGGACAATTATCATTACACGGTAAGCAAAAGAATCTCGGCATATCGCTACTTTGCAGGAAATGATACTGCCTCGGTGGATGAGCAGGATTTTCTCGATTACACCGTTGAAACAGAACAGTTGCTGGAACTGGGCAATGAAATCCAATTCCGTGGCAAAACGCTATATGTATACGAGGCACAAACTCGTATGACCCAGGGCGTGCTGCTGCACACATATACCTTGACGACACATAAGGGGTTGCGACAGAAAACGTATTATAACGAGCAGCTAACGGGTCTGTCTCTGGAGGGAAAAGTGATTGCTGTCGAACGTGATCGGGTTAAAGTACATCTGGATATCGACCCGGAGCAGGACAAAAATACAGCCCACTGGTTTCCGTATGCAACAGGGTATAGCGCTGAGGGGCACAGCGGCTGGTATGTGATGCCTGAACTGGGGGATAAAGTGCGTATTTATTTCCCGAACCATCATGATGATGAGGGCATCGCCAGTAGCTCGGCCCGGCAGGATCGGGGGGATGGCGGTCACAACGACTTGAAGCATCCGGACGTAAAAATATTCCGAACGCCTCATGGTAAGGAAATCCGATTGACACCGGACGAGGTGGTAATTACCGGCAAGGACGGTGCTGTTTTCATCAAGCTGAACCAAGGTGACGGTATTCATATGGTGAGCAACAAACATATTCATTTTTCGGCAGGCGGTAATATCCACATGGAGGCAGGTCAAAAGGTAACCATTTCCGCTGGTCAGGAAATCAACCTGTCCAGCCGCAGCAGTCATATTACACTCGGTGGTGACACATCGGTCGTTGGCAGCGAGGTCAAAACGAATTGACGGAGGAAGCAGACCATGACAAAAGAAAAAGCACCCATGACCATCCAGGCCGGATCAGGTGCAAAAAAAGGATATGTGGTTGCAGGGGCTATTTTGAAATGCAATTGCGGTACACAACCCACCCGGCTCAAGCGTCCGCTTAGCCACGGTGTTTACATCAAGGACAAGGCCCAGATGAATGTGGGGGATCACGAACCGGGAGTTCATATTTCTGGGTTCGGGAACTGTTTTAGCCCGGCCAATCCGGCGGTTCAAAATAGTCAGATGGTGGACATTTTCGGTGTGAAGAAGGCGCCTTGTGTTCCGGTCATTCTTCGACCTTGGATTGGGGGCAAGCAGGATGTGCTCGTCGAGGGACAGCCTGCCTTGCTGGAGCATTGTACCAATACCTGCCTGTATTGCGGAGCAATAACGATTGAAAATGACGGGCAGAATCTGGACTGATAGTGGGGGTTTCTCATCAAATGGACAAGGTGCAGGAAACATCCGGTTACCGTCATGTGGAATTGCTAAGTAAAGTTCCGCTGCAAACCATGACAGACATTCGCATCGAGCGCAGATTAGGTGATCATGTGCGTTTGGTAGTAAGTGGCATCGTGCCGGAGGAAAAGCAGGAACGGTTTATGGAGTTGGAGAGTGAAGCCGAACCGGTTGAAGTCATCGAAAAGGACAAGGATGGCCAGCGGCTGCGTACGTTGTTCCATGGACAAATGACGCGTATCACGCTGAAGCGGGTACACGGCATTCATTATGTGCAGTTAGAGGCCATATCGCATACGATTCAACTCGATGTGAGGCCCGTGACCCGGTCCTTTCAAGATCATACCATGACGTATGGGCAGCTGCTGAAGCAGGTGCTTGCTGGTTATACAGGATCAGATGTGATCGATACAGTCAGCGGGGATACCCAACTGGGCGCTTTGACATTGCAGTACAGAGAAACAGACTGGGCATTTTTGAAAAGGATGGCTTCCAGATTTGGAGCTGTGCTTGTGCCTGAGGCTGTCGCAGATGGCCCCAAGTTCTGGTTCGGTATTCCCGAGGGACGACCCGCAACACTGGATGAGGTCCCGTATCACTCAAGAAAAAGCTTTGTCGACGCAGATGGAGCTTTTTCTGACGGGGACGATTTGTCATATGGAGCATCGTCGGTGTACGAAGCCGAAGCAATCCTTGGCGGCCCTCTTCCAGGATCGGGGCCTGTGGACGACGGAATAAAATATTTTTGGAGTGATTCAAGCAGCAGTGAGGGGCTATCTGCTGTCAGCGTGGATGGCTTCATGGGTAGAGCATTGCCTGGGGGAGCAGACCTGTGGCATAGACAGCCGGGGATTCAAATAGGTGGTATGCGCCATAACGAAGCCAACACCCCCTATGGTACGTCCTATACTGTGGAAAGTGCACGATATTTCCGCCCCGGAGATGTACTCTCTTTTAAAGGCAAGGAACTGCTCGTTGCGGATATCGTGTCCCGGATGGACCGGGGGTTGTTTTTACATACCTATACACTGGTTTCTGAAGATGAAATTCGACAAAAGCCTATCTGGAACGGTTCAGTGAGGGGAGCCTCCCTAGAGGGTCGGGTACTGGAAGTTGAGCGGGATCAGGTTCGTGTACATCTTACCATAGATGCTGTACAGGAACGGGAAAAGGCATGCTGGTTCCCCTATGCAACAGGCTATAGTGCAGAGGGCCATAGCGGCTGGTTTGTGATGCCCGAAAAAGGAGACATGGTGCAGGTACAGTTCCCGACCTTGCAGGAGTCGGATGGTTTTGCAGCCGGGTCTGTGAGGCGCAGTGGCAAGCCTGTACCCGAGTTGGGCAATCCGGACATTAAATACTGGGGCACTCCTCATGACAAGCTGGTTAAGCTAAGCGCGCAAGAGTTGCTGGTATCAGCTAAAATGAATAGCGTATATATTTCACTTGATGCGAAGGGAATACAGGTACACAGTGACCATGCGCTGTCAATTGCAGCCAAACGGGGGCTAACGATCCACGCGGAGGACACATTGGACATTACGGCAAACGAGGCCATTTATTTGCAAGCAGGCAGCAGCAGTATGGTGATAGACGGAGAGACGGATATTCGTTCGTCGCGAGTGAAGCTGGATGGGATAATCAAGCGTCCGGTTTTCGTCGCTGATCTGGAACCCGTGCCAGAACCGCCGCTGATGTCGATCAAGGCGTATCAGGCCGCCCATGCGCCGAAGAGTACTGGCGGAGCAGGGGGAGGTTCTCCGAGCGAACAGGGTTCGGGCAGCAGCAAGGCTGGGAAGGCAAATACTTCCCCCGCTGCTTCTGCATCGCCGAAGGCAAACCTGCTTGGAGGGATACTGAACGTAGCTCAGAAGGCGCTAAGTATCATCGGTACGGTTCCCGTATTGGGAACGCCTGCGCGGATAGTGAGCAGCAAGCTCACCTCCATTCGCCGCGACGTTGCCAAGGGAGGGCCAACCCGTGCCTTGAAGTATGCGGCCGCTGGTTTATCCATGCTGGCAGGCGTGCCATCAGGAGGCTGGGCTGTGCTGGGCGGAAGGAATCTGGCGCGGGAAGCCGCAGCCTTTAACCGCCGGGTAGCTGCTTATAAAAAGAACGGCGTCAGTCAACGCTACGCCGCCGCTTACAGAGGCAAAGTATGGACGTCAGCCCGCAACGTCGCCAGTTCCAGATCATTAGGGGAATTAATCAAAAACCTAACCCATAATATGGACAAGCTGAACACGGAGTATCACAAAGTTCCGCTTGAAGTAAGAACGGGCTGGAAGCCCAAAAAGACTGAACAACCTCAAAAACAACCTTGGGGAAAGATGAGTGTACAGGAAAGAATAGAGCCTACTGAGGAAGATAAAAAGAAGTGGGGGATTCGTGGAACGTATGTTCATAAAACAGTTAATGAGGACTACAGACCTGATATACCGGAAGGAAGTTATTGGGCAGCAGATCAAGTGGTGCGCAAAGAAAATGGTGATCCTGATTTAAAATATTATAAGGATTGGAAGAAAAGTTATCCTGGCGACTTTTTGATTTTATCGAATAAAGAAGGTATATCTAAAGAAGAGCAAAGGTGGATGTCATTAACTAACCTGACTGAAGGTCCTTTTGTATTTGATGGACGAGGCGGAGAACGTGGTCCAAGTGCAGAAGAATTTAAACAGTTTTTCTCACAGTCGAGCAAGAAACAAATAACTGAGGAAATAATTTCGAATAGTGTCCCAGTGAAACAGCAATCGAAGAATATACTCGAGCAAGAAGTTAAACTTGGGACTAAGGGGACGGGAAATGTTAATCTAACAGAACCTTCTTTACCTAAAGGTGGAAAACCTAAAGGAAACTATACAAAAGGTGACTCACACGGTATTAAGAAAGAGAGTGAAACAGCCGATCTAATGGCAGATCAAGGTTATGACATTAAAATGCTAGATGAAGTAAACGGTGGTAATGGATACGGAATAAAAGAGTCGTCAAATCCGGATTTCTTAATTGAAGGTAAGGTATTTGACTGTTATGCACCAACAATAGAAACAAATGTAGATAACATTCTTAGAAACACAGCAAAAAAGACTAAAACACAAGCAGAAAGAATAGTTCTAAATTTAGATCAGTTCCCTTCTGAAAAAGTCGCCGAAATTATTCAAGGGATTTTAAGAAAAGCAAATCCAAACGGTGATTTGAAGAACTTAAAAGAACTATCTATTGTGAAAGATGGGGAAATTACACGAGTATTTGGGGGATAGAAGTGAATGGATTATGAATTGTTTTTACTATCTAATGTAAGTAATAATTCATTAGGTGAGATGCTGGAAAGATTTACGACTGAGTATGCGAACAAGAAGGCATCATTGAGTTGTAACGATGAGGAAATAGTTATTGGGTCTGAGCTATTTTCATTGGCTCTTGAAATTGAAGATATTTCTGATATCGCTTTTGTTAGAAATCATTATAACTTAGATGTAAATGTTTGCATCAGAATTCAATTATTTGGCAATACGTTTTATCAAGGACTAGAGCTTTTGTTTAAAATTATGGGAAGGCTTATAAGACATATTGATGGAAATCTATTATTTCTAGAAGATGGTTCAGCTCAGTTGCTTAGAATTGAGAATGGTCAGCTAATTGTCAATAACGCTTTAGACCAGTATCAGACGAAATATTTAACCACAAGTCTACTTAGTCTACTTGACCGTCCTTACATTGAAAAAGAATTGTCAAACTAAGATGTAAATGTGAGTCAATCTGTGGGGCTACCCAGTCCCGAATGAATCCATCATTCAACTAATAACACATATAACCCATGTAATACCCGTATAAAGATTTCTTCATTTCGGTTGTACGCACATCAAATGCTTTAATTTTATAACCTAAATAACGCTATTCCGTTACGTTGAACAGGTTGATTATGGTTAGATACCATCATAATTGACCTGTTTTTTGTTATCTTCGTTTTCTTGCGTTTTTTTCAAATTTACTTGCAACTGTAGAATACGCCGCCCCGATAGATAAGCTGTCTAAACCATCGCACCTTCTTGGATGGATAGCCCGACCATTAATATTGTCAGGACTTATCTGCATATTGTCCACAACGAATGGACTACTTGCCGCGATGGTTATCGTGAATAAACAAATCTGGTGACGACCAGTTGACATAGACAGGTAAGGAGACGTTTCGGGCTAGCCGCCTTCCCTACTCCATAGCCGCCCGATAGCGGCATAACAGCACAAGAAGGAAGGAATTGCAGATGAAAACGAAGTACAACGACTTCTGGTTCGTTAAGAATAATAAAGCCGCTAATGCGTACATGGATGATGTTGCCAAGGAGAGTAACTTTACAGGGCATCACAAGGGGTATACCATCCTGCCGCATAAAATCCATCGGTGTTACGGTTTAAGTCCGTATGAGAAGCTGATTTTCGTCGATATTGTCGCGTATATGAGCGACCAGAGCCAGTGCTACCCCACTATTGAGATGATTGCCCGAAATCTAGGATGCAGTTCCAAGTCCGTAGAGCGTCATATTGCAAAACTGGCAGAGAAAAAGCTGATTCTGGTGAGTCAGAGCAAGAATAATACGTACTACCTGCCGAACTATCTTCACGTTCATCCTTATTTGCTCGTGTCAGAGAAGACTCATGAGTTCATTGGAAGTGTGAGGAAGCAGGTAAACGAGAGAGAACTGACGCTGTGGATTCAGGAAGTCGTAAAGAGTGACGATTACATGGCATATACCGCCCGACTCCAAAAACTTCATGAAAGACGCTTGCCGATGGACAAATTCGCTGAAACGGAAACATTGGCTAGTTACACGCAGTTCCTGATGACCGCATTTGCCAAGCGATTTCCGCCAGATGTCAACGGAGCATAATGGAGAGTCTCTTATTTCAGCGGACTCTCTGTCCAGATAGCCGTCACACGGTCGGTTCAAGGCAAGAAATCAAGGCTATAGACTCTGTGTCTATGATTTCGACAGAGAGTCGGCAATGCTAGACAGAGAGTCTGAATCGTAGACGTAGAGTCTGTTGTGAACCGTCCGATAGTCTCACTAATAAGAATCATAAATAAGATTCAATTCAAGAAGAATCAAGCTAAGAATCACTTGAAAAAGAAACAGCAGACACGCCGTTGGCGGTCTGCGATTTCGGGGGGAGCTTCTTGATTTTTGGACGGAGGGTAAAGACGGCGGATAACTCTTTATAGATACTTTACTCAAGAGTCAAAGATGGAGTTCCGCCGCCGCTCCGCCCTGTCGGACGGCTCGCTCAATGGCTCTGAAAATGCAAAGGAAGCTTTTACAGGCGTTTTGATGCATTGACAATAAGTGGGTGGCGAAAATAGTAGCATGGCTCTACGAGCCTTATAGAAGGCATATGAGGTTGATGCAACCCTACTCGTCTTCTGCTGAGACAATAAGTTGGTCAACGGTAATATCCAATGCTTCACAAATCTGTTCCAACGTGCGGATATAAACTCTGTCTACAGAATCGGAACAGAGATGATTAATTGTCGCAATCCTCATGTCCATCGAAAGGGCAAATTGTCGTTGTGAAATACCGCGTTCCGCTAGTATCTCTCGTAACCGGATACGAATTTTCATAGTTCCTCCATTACCTTTAAGCGTAAATACATTAAGTATAGCACAGTATGGTCAGAAACACATTGTACTATACGCTTAAGAGTGGTATATTGGAATCAGATATAATACTCTTAAGGGTTTAAACCTTAAAGAGTAACGTAAATTCTGATTATCGTAACGGTGGGGAGGAAATAGCATGAACGTCATCGGATATGTTCGAGTATCGACACAAGGACAAGCCAAAGACGGCTACAGTTTATCGTACCAACAAGACGAAATTCGTTCCTACTGTCAGGAACAAGGATGGAACTTACTTCACATTTTTACTGACGAAGGAATCAGTGGGGCGAAGATTGATGAGGATACGCTTGAGGTTGACAGAATCGGCTTTCAGGACATGTTATCAGCCCTGTCTACTCAAACCATTGATGCAGTTGTCGTACTCAATACAAGCCGTCTCTGGCGGTCTGACATCGTGAAAGTTCTCGTTCATCGAGAGTTCAAAAAACATGGCGTGGATGTTCGTAGCATTGAACAACCGACTTACAGCATCTACAAGAAAGACCCATCCGATTTCTTAATCAATGGGCTTATGGAACTGCTTGACGCATACCAACGGCTTGAAATCTCGATGAAGTTAAGTCGAGGACGCAACAAGAAAGCACAGCAAGGCGGCTACGCAGGAGGTCGGGCGGCGTTCGGCTACAAAGCGAAGAAAGGTCAGAAGGCAATCGAAATTAATCTCGATGAAGCTACCGCTGTACAGCGAGTATTTGAACTCAAGGAATTATTCCCCGACTGGTCATTGTCGGAATTAGCGTATCAGATGAACGATGATGGCTTTACAACTCAACAGGGCAAGAAGTTTACAAAGGTACAGATTAAACGTATCCTTGATCGCCGCCCGTTGTACGAAGGTACTTATCTCTACGGTGGCATTGAAGCCAATGGGCTTCATCAAGCCATTATATAGGCGGTGGAGGCATGGAGCAGATGGAAATCTACAATGGCTACGTCGAACAAGAAGACAGCTATTACAAGAAACTCGAAACATTGGAACAATGCCAACATGCGATATTTGACCATATATACCGATTTGGCGAAATTTTTGATCGGCGGATGGCAGAAGAAGTACTGCTAACCATTCACCAATTGGAAGACAAGGTACGTTTGGAACTTCTACATTTGAAATTGTTAAAAGCATATCTGGCTTTTGAACTGAAATAACTTGTGACTTTCAAGGCAAGGAATAGAGAGGCTTGCGTCCCATTGCGGCTCGAAAGAGTAACGCTTGAACTGAGGTTGCCCCTATTCTTTACCTGAGTCACGACAGAATCCGTAATCAGAGGTGAAGTCTTTTGAGTCATTACAAGCAGTATCACATCTATGTCGGTCTGGATTTACATAAAGCCCACCATACGGCGGTCATCATCAACTGTTGGAACGAGCGGCTTGGTGAGATTCAGATTGAGAATAAACCGTCTGCATTCGATGACCTGATGAAGTTCGTCAAGAAGCATACGGCAAAAGGCTTGACCCCTGTATATGGGTTAGAAGATACGGGCGGCAACGGCAGAGCCTTAGCCGTCCATCTAGTCGAGAAGAAGCAAATCGTTAAGGAAGTGAATTCTGCTCTGTCCTACAGCGAACGAATGAGCCATGCGACTACGCAAAAGAGCGACAGTTGGGATGCATTCTGCATCGCCAAGGTACTCCTTGCAAGACTCGATGAATTGCCGGATGCGAATCCGCAAGACTTGTACTGGACATTAGGTCAACTGGTAGCGAGGCGGAACGCCATCGTCAAACATGCCAGTGGCTTGAAGAATCAAATGCACCAACAATTAAGCTATCACTATCCGTCCTACAAGAAATTCTTTTGTGACATCGACGGGAAAGCGGCACTTGCCTTCTGGGAGAAGTATCCTGCACCACATCGAGCGTTGACGGTGGGAGTGGATGAACTGGCAGAGTATTTACGTGAAGCGAGTCATAACACCTGTTCGACCCGTAAGGCAGAAGAAATACTGGATTTGGTGAAGCAGGACGGCGAGACAAAGCGGAACTTCCAAGAATACAGAGACTTTCTTATCGTCAATATGGTCAAGGATATGCGGAGAAGTCGAGAACTTATCAAGCAAATCGAGGAACAGCTTCGGGTGGTATTGGCAGAGACTGATTACAGGCTAGAGTCGATGGATGGAATTAGCACCGTTACAGCGGCGGAACTGATTGCTGAAATCGGAGATATTCGTCGATTCTCTAACGCTGACAAGCTAGCCCGTTTTGCCGGAATCGCACCTGTCCGCTTTAGTTCGGGTGGCAAGGGCAAAGATCAAGCCAGTGGACAAGGCAATCGTGTACTGAATGCCATCTTCCATAACCTAGCCGTTCAGCAAATCCAAGTCGCCAAGGGAAAGAACAAGACACAGCGTAATCCGCTCATGTACGAGTTTTACCAACGGAAGCTAGCAGAAGGCAAGACCAAGAAGCAAGCCCTGATATGCGTCATGAGAAGGCTTGTAAACATCATCTACAGCATGATGAAGCATAAGACAGAGTATAGGGCGGCAAGTCTAACAGAGCGTCAAGCAAGCTGATATAATGGTGGTAATTGGAAAAACGGTTACCACCTTCTTTATTCCCAATTTTAAGATTACAACTTAGGGGACGGGTAATAATGTACCTAAATTCAATGAACCAATAAAAATTAAAACTAATAAGGGGATAGAAGTTGAATTTACAAATCCTTTGAGTAATACTATTAAATGGGTTGAACAGAATCCTAAAAATATACCAAATGCAATTGAAAGTGCTAAAAATAGTAACAATGCTGGTAAGGCAATAGAGGGCAAGGTTGGAGGATATATAAACCAAGAGGTTGGAGTTACAGGCTTTGGTGTGGAAATTACAAATGTAACTATGGGAAAGAGAGCGACAGACCTAGATGTTGTTACCCAAAAGCAAATTATAGAAGTGAAAAAATCTGCATCTGCAATTAAAACCGATCAAATTGATAGGTTGGTAAATCCAAATCATGCGGAATTTTTTAATTTTGATAAAAAGGAAATTATTCTCTATATTGATGAGCCGCTAGAAAACTTAAGCAAAACATCGTTAAAAAATTTGGAACATGTAAAAAGTAAAGGTATTACAATTGTAAACTCCATAGAGGAGCTAGGAAGGGTGCTGAAATAATGGGAATGTCAGTATTTATTCTTGCAAAAGAGCAGAGTTATATTCCAATTAACAAATTGCTTTCAGATTTAAATGATATCTGTACTCGGTTGAGGTTTAAGTTAAGTCTAGGTATTGAGGAGTTTGATGGTCACAATAAATTAAAGCATTATTCCGTGGGTATCAGTTCTTCTGACCAAAACTTAAACAATGAGCAAAATAATATTAGTGTTGATGTTTATGATGAACCGCTTGATTACCAATATAGGGATTTTAGCTGGACGAATGATGGAAAAGTTTTTTTCAATGTATTAATTATTGATGAGATTTACGAGAATGAAAAAATAGTATTAAAATTAATATATGAATATTTAAAGCTTAATCCTCAGTTGATTGTTTGGATTGAAGAAGAATGGTTTTATACGGTGCATGATTTAGAGAGATTTATTAGCAGGCCATATGACCCAGATTGGTGTTATAAGAATCCGAAAAACTAACCTATGCTGGTTTACAGCTCCAGTAACAAGAGTGTGCAATACAATCAACAATGCCACAATGCGAGCTAGCCGCCCGTGTTGTGGTCTTTTTCTTTCTCTGATATAGTTGGCGGCGGCTGATGTACTAGACCCCACCCAGTGCCGAATGAACCCATTATTCAACCAATAACACATATAACCCATGTAGTACCCGTATGAAAATTTCGCCATTTCGGTTGTACGCACATCAAATGCTTTAATTTTATAACCTATGTAACGCTATATCGTTACATTAAACAGGCTGATTATGGTCAGATACCACCATAATAAATCTGTTTTTTGTTATGTTCGCTTTCTCACCGATTTTTCAAAAGATGGATTGTAATATGAAGTGCGACACCCGCTGGAAATAAATAAAAAAGGGCCCATGGCCTGATTCGTGTAGAATGAAAGTTACCACACCAGCATTCACACAAGGAGAATCAGTCCATGAGTTATTTACATCTTAGCATAATCGAACGAAGCAAGCTAGAAATCCTGCATCAGCATGGGAAAAGCGCAAGAACCGATTGCCAAGGAACTGGGCAGGCACCATGCGACCATTAGTCGCGAACTCCAACGCCATGACGAGCAAAAGGCGTATCATGCCGAGCGCTCTCAAGAGAGCTACCACCAGCGACGTAAGGCCTCGATCCCTGCCGGGAAGTGGACTACTGAGCAGGCGGCTGCCATCGAAGAGAAGCTTCAGGCGACCTGGTCTCCAGAGCAGATCGTAGAACGGTTGCGTCAGGAAGGACAGCGTGTGGTGTGTTTCAAAACCATTTATCGCTGGCTGTATGCAGGCCTTTTGGTGAGAGGGACGCTAACCGTACTTCGGCACAAAGGTAAGCGACAGAAGCCAGCAGAAACCCGTGGCAAGTTTACCGTAGGTAAACCCATTTCAAAACGCCCTAAAGACGTCCGTTCTCGGGAAACGTTCGGCCATTGGGAACTGGATACCGTCGTCTCGGGCCGTGGAAAAAGTAAGGGCTGCGTAGCCACGTTCATTGAACGCAAAACGCGTCTGTATACCGCGATCAAGATGCCTGACCGCACGGCGCTATCGATGGAGATTGCCTTTGGCGTAGCCACTTCTCCGTACCCTACCGGAGCCTTCCAGACCGCTACCGCTGACCGAGGCAAGGAGTTTGCTTGTTATCCCAGCCTGAAAGCTACGCATGGCGTTCAGGTCTACTTTGCTGATCCTTACTCGTCCTGGCAGCGGGGCTCAAATGAGAATGCCAATGGCTTGCTGCGAGAGTTCTTTCCCAAAGGGACGGATTTCGCTCACATCACGGATGAAGATTTGGAGAATGCCCTCCATCTCATCAACGACAGACCACGAAAATGTTTGGGCTGGAAGACTGCTCACGAATCCTTTTCAGAAGAACTGTCGTGCTTGGCTTGACAATCCGTTATTAAAAAATCCTACTTATACTCAACGCGAAGAGGTTATTGCGTTTTTAAGAGAAGCAAAGCATATAAAAGAAAATCTTTCATATAGTGAAATTCGTGCTATCCTCAAAGAAGTGAAACTTCTTTATCCTAATTTACCGTATCGTTGACTTTAAGGAGGAAAATATGGATAACAATAATAAAGATAAGAATGATATTGATAGAAAGGTCTTGAATGGTGAAAAAGTTCCCTGTCCAAATTGTGGACAAATCCTAGTTTATCAAAAAGCAGAAAGTGGTATGCATCCTAGTATTATATGTCCATCTGGAGGCTACCATGTTCGGTTAAATGTTAATAAAAGCGATATATTAGACAGGTTGGGCTTAACAAAACGGAACAAGGGTAATAAATAGGATCACATTGTTTGGTTATAACTATATTTCATTGATTATATGTAAATAATTGTGTTGTATACTGTCAACAACAAGATCGTACAATACAACCAACAAACCAAACACTAAGCAACTTGATAAACACTTGATAAACCTTCAAAAGCTTATTCCGACTTGAACAAGGGGTTAGAATGAGCTTTTTTGTATGCTCCAATCAAATGTGTAAAAGTCCTAAAACTGCCTCTAGTAGAATCTATTACTAAAAATCTATCCAGCAAACAATGCAGATGAACAAAGGATGGAAAATGCAGTTGTATTGACATTCAAAGCAAGCCGGAACAACTAGGGAACACGTAAAATAAAGGTGGAAATTGAAGAAGTAAGCTATCCACACCTCATGTCATAAGATCTACCGCATCCAACTACACTGTTGCTCAATACAAGCCGACTATTTTTAAGTCCAGAAACTGCTGTAGGGGCTTAAGTATAAAAAATAACTTCACTAAATCAGACCATGCTTTTTAAAGCTATGAAACAGCCCATCTTCATCTACAGCATCCGTAATCTCATCGGCAATGGCTTTTAAGCCCGGCTTGGCATTTCCCATGGCAATTCCTAACGCGCAATATTCAATCATTTCAGCATCGTTCATGCCATCCCCGATACCAATCGTATCTTCCCTGGATATGCCCAAATGCTCAATAAGCTTTTCAATAGCCACGGCTTTGTGGATACCCGGAACCATGAGTTCCCCGCTGTCTTGCCCGAAAGCAGATACAGTACATTGAATAACCTCAAACTTCCCTGCGAATTCCTTTTTGATCTGTTCGAAAGGAACGTTTTTGTTTTCCAAGAAACACGCTTTGTTCACGTCACTACGATACAGGTTGTCCTCTCCTATAGTTAGGCCGGTGATAAAAGGATGCGGGCGGTGTTCCTTTTTCTCTCGGGCTACGGGATCATTGTCCACATCACCATAAATAAGCCGTTCCACATGGGGCAGGAAATTTCTGCTCGCAAACAGTCCCCCGTTCGATTCCAGGTAAAAGTCCAAATCGTGTTCATTAAAGTAATCGACCATATGTTTTACATCTTCATCCGATACTTTGTGATGATATAACATCTCACCTTCGATTTCTACAAAGCCCCCGCCAGCTCCAATAATTCCGTCGAAACCCACTTCCATGATGAAATCGTAGATCTCCGCTTTGGAGCGGCCTGTACATAAATAAATGAGATGACCGTTTTTCCTTGCTTCGATACATGCTGCTTTTGCAGATTCGGGAATCATACCATCATCATCCACTAGCGTTCCATCAATATCTAAAAAAATAATCTTTTTGCTCATTCTCAGGCTGCTCCTTGCTGTCGAACGTTTTCTTTTATGTTACTACATTATGGCTCCTGTTGATATAAAGGTTAGGATTTTTGACACCTAAATACGAATCTGGTCATGATTTTGATAACGCTTCCCTCTGGCAAGTTGCTACAATGACGGTATACCACAATTCTAGCGCTGGAGGTTGAATGCCGTGTCATTTAAAGTGGCTTTTATTGGAGCCGGGAGCATCGGTTTTACACGTGGAATTTTGCGTGATCTGTTGACTGTGCCGGAATTTAATGAGATTGAAGTGGCTTTTACGGACATTAATCAGCACAATCTGGATATGGTCACTGAGCTGTGTCAGCGAGATATTCGGGAGAACGGTTTGTCTATACCAATACAGTCCTCCACGGATCGAAAAGTGGCTTTGAAGGATGCCAAATATGTAATTTGTACGATCCGGGTAGGGGGGCTTGAAGGCTTTGCGACTGATGTAGATATTCCGCTGAAATATGGCGTGGATCAATGCGTGGGCGATACACTATGTGCAGGAGGTATTATGTATGGGCAGCGTGGTATTGCTGAAATGCTGGACATCTGCAAGGATATCCGCGAGCTAAGCGCACCGGACGTGCTGCTGCTGAACTACTCGAATCCGATGGCGATGATCACTTGGGCCTGCAACAAGTACAGCGGCGTACGTACGATTGGGCTGTGTCACGGCGTACAGCATGGACATCACCAAATTGCCGAGGTATACGGCTTGGAGAAGCAGGATATGGACATTGTGTGTGCCGGAATCAATCACCAGACGTGGTACATTCAGGCTTCACATGAAGGCAAGGATCTGACAGCCGGACTACTGGAGGCTTTTGAAAAACACCCTGAATATAGCCGCACTGAAAAGGTACGCATCGACATGCTACGCCGTTTTGGCTATTACAGCACCGAATCGAACGGCCATCTAAGCGAGTATGTTCCCTGGTATCGGAAGCGTCCGGATGAAATTCTCGACTGGATTGATCTGGGAAGCTGGATCAATGGAGAAACGGGAGGCTATCTGCGTGTATGTACGGAAGGACGTAACTGGTTTGAAACAGATTTCCCCAACTGGATGAAGGAAGATCCACTGGAGTACAAGGCCGAGAAACGCGGTGAAGAGCATGGCTCTTACATTATTGAAGGACTCGAAACAGGACGTGTATACCGGGGGCATTTTAATGTCGTCAACAACGGAGTGATTTCCAATCTGCCGGATGATGCGATTATTGAGGCGCCGGGATATGTGGATCGTAACGGCATCTCCATGCCTCATGTGGGTGAGCTGCCGCTCGGCCCTGCGGCTGTCTGCAATGTCAGCATTTCCGTGCAGCGTTTGGCAGTTGAAGCTGCCGTGCATGGGGACGACAAGCTGTTGCGGCAGGCGTTTATGCTGGACCCGCTGGTGGGTGCGGTATGCAATCCGAAGGAAATCTGGCAAATGGTCGATGAAATGCTGGTAGCGCAGGAGGCGTGGTTGCCGCAATATGGAGCAGCGATTGTCGAGGCGCGCGAGCGTCTGTCTGCTGGCAACCTGATCCCGACCCGCGATTACGAGGGAGCGGCACGGATCAAGGTCAAGACGGTCGAGGAAATGCAGTTGGACCGGGATGCCGCGAACAAAAATGCTGGTGAGTCGGACAAAGGCAAGGACCGTGAAAAGGTGCAAACTA
This sequence comes from Paenibacillus sp. 1-8, assembly GCF_056316205.1. NCBI lineage: Bacteria > Bacillati > Bacillota > Bacilli > Caryophanales > Paenibacillaceae > Paenibacillus > Paenibacillus sp. 1-8. The sequence goes on from NZ_CM149995.1 coordinate 1,104,430, forward strand.
GCGAAGCCTGAACGTCCAGAGCATTTTCAATAGTCGTAGTGGTAGAAGGGGGTTTTCAGTGCCGTGATGGCCTGGAAATACCCTTTTCTGATATGAGCGCTAGGCATAGCCGCCCCTCACACTTCATATCTTCAGGTTTATGGTTGTCGATTCGGGTCGACGGAAATTAAAGAATAGAGCCTTGTTATTACAAATCTCTTCTCCCATGTCGATGCCCCAATTCGCCCATAGGGCTTGCCACAGGGCGGATGCACCTTTAAATAAAGGAACCGGTTCCTGGGAAATATAGCGGTAAAAAAGACCGACAGAGTGGCAATTTAAAGCCTAACTAATAATTTAATTCTTGATTTATTCAATTTACAGCAGATTTCCAGCTCACTATAATCTAACATAGGAGGTGACGAAAAGAGGAAAATGTAAGCGTGCGAAAAAGTAGAAAGCGCTTACCTATTACAACTATGAACGCCGCTTTTTTGGAGAAAGTAGGCGTAACACACATAATCATGTAACAATCAGGTGCCGACATAGGAAGATTCAACAAAATTTACGGAAAGATAGGTGAAGCAATTGAAAACCAAACAAGTGCTTCGTAAAGGCATGCTTCTTAAAAGCGTTAAGTATGCTTTTGCGCTATCACTCGTCGCAAGCAGCTTTCTACCAGGTGCAGGATTTACGGATAAAATACACGCGGAGTCCCATGTGGACAATCCTTATCAAGGGGCAACCAAATATGTTAGTCCTGATTACGCCGCTAGCGTCGATACGTCGATTGCCAAGGTTACGGATCCCACGCTGAAAGCGAAAATGCAAACCGTCAAAACGTTCCCGACAGCTGTATGGCTTGATCGTATCGCTGCTATTAACGGGGGTGGAGGAAAGCTTGGCTTGGAAGCGCATTTGGACCAAGTATTGGCGCAAAAGAAAGGCAATACACCAATTGCGGCAGAGTTTATTGTATATGATCTGCCCGGACGGGATTGTCATGCCTTGGCTTCCAATGGTGAGCTTCCGTTAACCCAGGCAGGTCTGGAAACGTATAAAAAGGATTATATCGACAAGATTGCTACGATCTTTGCCAATCCCAAATATAAGGATATTCGTATCGTAGCGATCATTGAACCAGACAGTTTGCCAAACCTCGTGACCAATCTGAATGACCCCAAATGCGCGGAAGCCAAATCTACAGGAATTTATGAAGCCGGCATCAAGTATACAATTAATAAGTTGAACGATATTCCTAACGTCTACAAATATGTAGATATCGGTCACTCCGGCTGGCTGGGTTGGGATAACAATCGCACAGCAACCGTATCGTTGTTCACGAATGTTTTCAGAGACACGAGCAAAGGACTGTCCAGTGTGGACGGCTTTATCACGAATACAGCCAATTCTTCCCCGCTGACAGAGCCTAATCTGCCCGATCCAAACCTGAATATCGGCGGACAGCCGATCAAATCTTCCAAATACTACGAATGGAATCCTAATTTCGATGAATCTGATTTCGCAGAGTCCTTGCATAGAGACTTTGTGAGTGCAGGCTGGCCGAGCTCACTCGGTATGTTAATTGATACGGGCCGTAACGGATGGGGAGGACCTAACCGTCCGACTGCCGCTGTCGGTAGTGATATTAACTCCTATGTGAACTCAGGTCGTGTAGACAAACGCTCGCATCGTGGTAACTGGTGTAATAACAGCGGAGCAGGTATGGGTACGCCGCCGCAAACAGCTCCAGCTTCCCATGTCGATGCTTATGTATGGGCGAAACCTCCGGGTGATTCCGATGGTTCCAGCTCGCTCATTCCGAACGATGAGGGTAAAGGCTTTGACCGATACTGTGATCCTACCTATACAACCAAGGATGGCACATTAACAGATGCTTTACCGAATGCACCTATTTCAGGAGCTTGGTTCCATGATCAGTTTGTTATGCTTGTGCAAAATGCATATCCAGCGATTGTCCCTTCATCCGGTGGCGGAACAACTCCTACACCATCCGCTCCGGCAGTACCAGCGGGCTTAAAGGCGACAGCGGGTAATGCGGAAGTGAAGCTGACCTGGAATGCGTCCACTGGGGTCGACAGCTACACGGTAAAACGTGCAACCAGCGAAGCAGGTCCTTTTACAACCGTTGCGCCTCTTGTTACTGAGAAAGAGTACACGGATAAGGGACTGACCAACGGAACAACTTATTTCTATGTTTTAAGTGCTACGAATACGACAGGAACAAGCAAGGATTCCACTGCGGTAAGCGCTGAACCAAAAGGTACACCGACAGATCCAACGGACCCTACAGATCCTACAGAACCAGCGGGTGATCTGGTTGTAATGTATCGGGCCGGGGACACCGATCCAGCTAATAACTCAGCCAAGCCTTTCTTAAATCTGAAAAATAAAGGTACAACACCCGTGAAGCTGAGTGAGCTGAAAGTCCGGTATTATTTCACGAAAGATGGCAGCCAGGAGCTGCAATCCGCAGTAGACTATGCGCAAGTAGGCAATGATAATGTGCTGCGTACCATTACAGACAACTATATTGAAATTGGTTTCAATGCTGCTGCCGGCACGCTTGCTGCTGGAGCGCAAACAGGTGATATTCAGATCCGCATCAACAATAGCGACTGGTCTAACCTGGATGAATCCAATGACTACTCCTTCGATCCAACCAAAACCTCTTATACAGAGTGGAATAAAGTAATGTTGTTCCATAACGAAAAGCAGGTGTGGGGAATCGAGCCTTAAGATTGGAACAGAAGATGTGTGCTTAAGTAATGGAAGAGCCCCGAAGAAAAAGCTATGGCTTAACTGCCGTAGCTTTTTTTGATCGTTTTCAGATAAAGACCTCATGACCAAGAGAATAAGTATTCAAATTGTGTATAATAAAAAAAGAATGCTTTGTTCTACTGTGGAGGTCATCATGAGTAAAAAGTTAATTTTAGATGTAGATACAGGTATCGACGACGCACTTGCTATTGCGTACGCTGTCCATTCGCCGGAATTGGAGCTGCTCGGTATTACAACCACCTTTGGCAATATCTCGGTGGAGGAGGCGACACGCAACTCGCTGATCCTGCTGGAAAAGCTGGGTGTAGAGGCTCCGGTCGTGTCCGGCGCTCACAAGCCGTATGCCCGTGAGCTGTTCAAGCCGTATTCCCGGCATATCCACGGCGAGGACGGGATTGGCAACCAGTTGAAGGGTTCGCCTTCCCGACAGGCTGCAACTGGTGATGCTGCTGATTTTATCATCGGACAGGCTCGTCACTATGAAGGCAAGCTTACCCTTGTTGCGGTGGGACCCCTGACGAACCTTGCGATTGCACTGGATCGCTGTCCCGAACTGCCGCAATTGCTTGACCGTCTGATCATTATGGGCGGCGCAGTCACGGTAAAAGGCAACGTAACCCCGACCGCTGAAGCGAATATATATGCCGATCCTGAAGCCGCAGCTAATGTGTTGGGAGCAGGTTTCCCGCTTACGCTGGTTGGGCTGGACGTGACTATGCAGACGCTGCTTCCTCAGCATGAGGTGGACAAATGGCGTGAGCAAGGGACCGAGTTGGGCACGTTTATGGCAGATATGACGGACTTTTATATGGAAGCCTATCGTAATTTCAGACCCGGTATCGCGGGCTGTGCTTTGCATGATCCGTTGGCCGTAGGGCTAGCGATTGATTCCAGCTTTGTGGAGACGCGCCCGATGCACATTGCCGTCGAGGTGGGGAATTCCGCTGAGGTTGGTCGTACCCGTGAAGTAACGGACAAGGATCAAGCTCATTCGCAGACAAGTATTGACGTGGCACTTAAGGTGGATGCGGAGCGGTTTTTGCGTCATTTTCTGAGCCGGGTGGTATAAAAAATAATTCAAAGGATTGCCGGTGGATCTGCATCGGCAATCCTTTGTGCATGCATGTTAGACTGCGCCCTCATAAACCACAAAGGAGGAGATTTATTGTGTTTTCTGCTGCTCAACGTCTGCCTTTGCTGGAACACATGTACAATCATGCACCGACAGGGATCGCCATTTTTTCGAGGGACGGAAAATGTCTGTACGTCAATCCCGCCCTTTGCCACATGGTCGGATACAAGCAGGAGGAATTGCTGAAAACCCGATATTATCATTTGTTGTATAAAGGAGACAAAGATCGACAAGCGTTGCGGGACGCCTATACGGGCTGGCTGAAAGCTACGGATCAAGTGTACAAGGCAGAGCTTCGTTTAAAACATCAGCGGGGGACATCCGTCTGGTTATCGCTGGAATTAACGATATTTGATGACCCGGCTACGGGTCAAACGTATCTGATTGCCTACGCGATAGACGTCACGGAGAAAAAAGACATGCAGCAGGTACTCTCGGACAATGAGGACTTGTACATGCTGATTACAGAAAATACGCCGGATGTGGTCTCGTTCAGCACGCCGGACGGCAACCTTCAATATGTTTCTCCTTCGGTAGAGAAGCTTCTTGGTTACACCAGGCAGGAAATGCTCGGCAAAAAACGGCTCGAATTTTATCATGCAGAAGATGCCGATTATATGCGCGTACATGGAATCTTCCAGGAAACAGGTATTATGAAGCGGCGTGTGCGTCACAAGGACGGACATTATTTGTGGCTGGAGGTGTCATACCGCATTATTCGGGATGAGGAAGGTCAGATCAAGCGGGTTCTGTCTATTGGTCGCAACATCACGGAGCGCCAGAAGAGTGAGGATAATCTTGCAAAAGCCCAGCGACTGGCGATGTTTGGCTCATGGGACTGGGATTTGGTTAACGACGTTTTGCATTTTTCCAAGGAATTCCGCAGCATTTTCGGCTTTAGCGTAAAGCCGGTCGAGACAAGTATTGATTCTTTTCTGGATGCTATTCATCCAGAGGATAAAGAGCGAATGATCGAGATCATAACGAACGTCATTTTAAAAGGGATTCATCAAGAAACCTTTTACCGGATTGTATTGCCTAATGGTGAACAGAAAGTGCTGCGTTCGACCTGGGAAGCGGAAATGGACGAGCGCGGAGGGCAGCCGATTCAAGTTGTCGGTATGATACAGGATGTCACGGAGCACCAAAAGATGGAGCAGCGTCTTCGTGAAAGCGAGAACCGTTATAAATCGCTGTTCCAGCATAACCCGCTCGGCATATGCGCCATGAATATGGAGGGGCAAATCCTGAGTGTAAATCCCAGTCTGGAGGAGCTTACCGGTTATACAAGGAAGGAACTGCTTGGGACTGGAGTTCTTGCGATGGCTCCTTCCGAGGAACAGGACAAGATTAGGCATCATATGGAACTGGCCAAACAGGGAGAAACGCAAACCTATGAATCAGAGTTCATACATAAGGATGGGGAGCGTCTGTTTATCAAGGTAACCAATATCCCGATTTTTGTGCATGAGCAAATTGTCGGCTGCTATGGCATCGTTGAAAATGTCACCCCGCTCAAAAGCTACATCGCCCAAATCCAAAAGCTCAGCAACGAGCATTCACTCATTCTGAACGCGGTATCTGAAGGCATTGTGGGCTTGAGCACCGAGGGGCATGTCCGTTTTATGAATCCGGCGGCGGTCGAAATGTTTGGAGTGGGATCGGAAAATCCACTGAGCGGGACATGTACGGACATGATCCGCCATTTCGATGAGATTAGCAGACATTATCCGGATGAGCAGCCCTCCATTCTTCAAGCGATCCGCAGTGGCGCTTCTTATCAGGCTGAGGAAGCCGTATTTTGGAAAAAAGACGGGTCCAGCTTCCTCGTCTCTTACCGGATCAGTCCCCTGATGGATAATGGAGAGCGTAAAGGGGCCGTAATGGTTTTTGTGGATATGACGAATGAGAAGGAAATCATCCGGGCCAAGGAATCCGCCGAGCGGGCCGACCGGGCCAAGTCAGAATTTCTTTCTGTGATGAGTCATGAGCTTCGTACACCGATGAACGGAATTATCGGGATGGCCGGGTTGCTCGCAGACACTGAATTGGATGAGGAACAGCGAAGTTATATCGATATTATTACCAATAGTAGCAGTGCTTTAATGCAGATATTGAATGAAATACTGGATTTGAGCAAAATTGAGGCTGGAAAAATGGCGTTGCTGCACGAGCCTTTTGAACTTGAGAATATGATGGGCAGTGTGGCGGACCTATTTCTCAAGCAGGCTATGGAAAAAGACATTGAGCTGGAGTGGCACGTGGATCAGGAATTGCCGGGAGTCCTTGTCGGTGACCATGTGCGTATCCGGCAGGTGCTGGTGAATTTGGTGAGCAATGCAATCAAATTTACGGAGCGAGGGCGTGTAAACATCTTTGCCGAGAGCAAGGCTTACAGCAGCCGTAAAAAGAAATGCTTGATTGAGTTCAGTGTAACCGATACCGGCATCGGTATTCCCTCAGATCGCCAGCATCTATTGTTTCAGCCCTTTTCCCAGCTTCATCCGGCATTGAACCGGAAATATGGAGGCACAGGTCTGGGGCTATCCATCTGCAAAAACCTGGTCAGTCTGATGGGCGGCTCCATTGATGTGGATAGTGACGAGGCCAGAGGAGCCACGTTCCGGTTTCAGCTAGATCTTATGCTACCGGAAGGGGAAGCACTTGCGAATATAAGCCGTGATGAGCCTTACGAATCGACGGAATGCTAAAAGAAATAGCCAGCCGTGGTGCTTAACGCATCACGGCTATTTTTATGTCCAAGTGGAATGGTATGCAAGGCGTTTCTCTTTTCTGTAATAAATAACCAAAGAAATGATTGACAAACTGTTCTAATTGTATTATAAATAATAGTACAGTTAGAACAGTTAAAAGAATGCAGATGAATCTGATCAAGTCTTGAAAGGAGGAAGTCCATGTTCGAGCTGGATATCCGCAGTCGTAAGCCGATCTACGAACAGCTAATAGACAAGGTAAAGGAAATGATCGTATACGGATCGCTTCAGCCGGATGAGCAATTGCCTTCTGTACGGGTTTTATCCGCTCAGCTTACGGTGAATCCCAATACGATTCAGAAGGCGTATCGAGAGCTGGAACGCGAAGGATACATCTATTCCGTCCAGGGCAAGGGTAGCTTTGTCACCCCTGCCGAGCATCAGCCGCAGCAAATGAAGCGGGATGAGATTCGGGCGGCGCTGTTGAAGCAGATGATCGAAGCTGTCCATTTCGGTTTTACGCAGCAGGAAGTGGACGCCTTATACATGGAAGCTACGCAATTGAAGGAAAGGGGGATGTCCCTTGATTGAATTAAGGGAAGTCACAAAGACATTTACAGAAGAAAAGGCTGTCGATCAGCTCGCCCTTACGGTGAAGAAAGGCTCTATTTTTGGACTTTTGGGCTCCAACGGAGCAGGTAAAACGACACTGCTCAAAATTATCGCCGGGATTTACCGACCGGATACTGGCAAGGTGCTAATCGGTGGGCAGCCGGTGTATGAGCAGCCGGAAGTCAAGCAGCGCATTCTGTTTATGCCGGATACCCCTTATTTTTTCCCGCAAACGACGATTCGCCAGATGGCCCTGTTTTACCGTTCCATTTATCCGAGCTGGAGTGAGGAACGCTACATACAGCTTACCGACATTTTCAAGCTTGATCCGAAGCGTAAACTTCACCGTTTTTCCAAGGGGATGAAGCGTCAGGCCGCTTTTTTGCTTGCCTTGAGCTGTATGCCTGAGCTGCTGATTTTGGATGAGCCGATTGACGGACTGGACCCGGTAATGCGACGAATGATCAAAAATCTGCTGTTCCAGGAAACCGCCGCACGTGAGATGACTGTCGTGATTTCATCCCATAATTTGCGTGAGATTGAAGACATGTGTGATCATGTCGGCATTATGCATCAGGGACGTATGCTGTTGGAAAAAGAGGTCGACGACCTCAAGTCCGATACGCATAAGGTGCAGGTTGCTTTTCGTGACAGCATGCATGAGGAAGTCGTCTGCGGACAACTTTCGGTTGTACATAAGGAGCGCAGAGGCAGTGTTTTGCTGCTTATTATCAGGGGTGAACGAGAGCAGATTACAGAGACGATTCAGGCGTATGAGCCGCATGTGTTCGATTTGCTGCCGTTGACGCTGGAGGAAATTTTCATTTATGAAATGGAGGACGCAGGTTATGACATCCAACCGATTCTTCTGTAGCGGCGGCGTGATTCGCCAAAGCCTGAGACAGCATGGCTGGATCGGTCTGTTGTACTTGGCGGGATTATTGTTTACAGTGCCGCTGCCGTTATTTATGAGCATCGGAGACGAACGGGTGCACGAGGTTTTGAGAAGCTTGTTCGATAGTGCAAACTCAGGTAATGATTTGCAAAATATGATTTTATTGACCGTACCCGTGCTGACAGGTGTGATGTTGACTCGTTTTATTCAGCGGCAGGGGCCATCTGATTTGTATCACAGTCTGCCATTACGCAGGGAACATCTGCTAACGGCACATTTGATCAGTGGTCTTATCCTCTTGCTCGTACCCGTGTGGCTCACGGCAGGAGTGACGGCTTGGGTTAACGCCGCGAATGATCTGCCTTATATTTTTCACATGAATGATGTTGGATCATGGGCATTGGTCGTCTCGGTCATTAGCATTTTTCTTTTCGCCTTTACTGTGTTTGTAGGTATTTGCGTAGGGCAATCGCTGCTGCAAATTGCTGTAGTATACATTTTGATGGTGCTTCCTTTCTTTCTGTCATCCATGATTAGTCGCTTTCTGGGGCATCATTTGTACGGTTACTATCAGGTCAGTGGAACAATAGTTCGTTATAGTGATGGCATGGAGTTACGTAGTAACATTAATATTTGGCATTCTTTATCGCCGTTTATTCGCTTTACGGAATTGCTAAAAACTCCATTTTCATATATTGAACTGCTTGTTTATATTGGTGTTTCTCTGCTGTTTGTGATCTTGAGCTATGTGTTGTATCGCAAACGGCTGGTAGAGAAGGCAACGCAAGCAATGGCATTTACCTTCTTCCAGCCCTTATTTAAGGCAGGAGTCATGTTATGCGTCATGCTGATGATAGGAGAATATTTTTATAGCCCAGGGGGGCAGGGTAAAGACTGGTCGATCTTCGGTTATGTGCTCGGAGCTATTTTAGGTTATATCGTTGTGGAGATGGTGATTCGCAAGACGTGGCAAATCGTACGTGTTCGTGCTTTGCTGGAGTTAGTCGCATACGGTGCAGTATTGGGTCTGGCAATGTACATTCCGACTTCAAGTTGGATAGGCTACGAGGAACGGATTCCAGCCGCGCATTCCGTGGAGCAAGTTTATGCCGGACCAAGTTTGTATTTGGATGGGGGCATTACACGAAAAGATCTTTATTTTTCGCAGGATAAAGCTTATATCGCTTCTGTGCTGAATTTACAGCGTGAACTCGTGCGGGCCCATTCATCAGGACAGACGTCCATGACCAAAGATGAACCTCTTCAAATGATAGCCATTGCCTATCACCTTGACGATGGTTCAATTATGACCCGAAGCTATACATTTCCCGAGCAGCCTTTCCGGGCAGAACTGGCAAAGGTCATGGTGTCTGAGCCGTACAAAACAGTAGCATACTCGTTGGATAAGCTATATGGTGCAGCCGAAACGATCAGCATTAAATCAGGGGATGATGAGGAACGGAGGGTGATACTGACCGATCCGAAAGAAATTCGCGAATTTGAAGCTGTGCTGAAAGAAGAAATTTTGGATATGAGCTATAGCGAAATGCAGTCTGGAAGTTATCCGCTGGGGAATATCGAAATTCTGAATAAAGCTTCCTCTATCTCCAAATATGAGCCGGAATGGACTCGTAATGTTGCATTTAACTGGCGTTTATCCTTTCATAAACTGGAAGGTTGGCTGAAACAGAAGGGATATGTCGACAAGGTAATTGTCACCTCGAAGGATATACTTTCTGTGCGTGCTGTTCCAATTGTTTCTCAGGAGATGAAACCTTATCAATCTGGTCAGTATATCGAAGACGTCAATTTATTCAGAGATATACAGCAGAAGCATAAAGCAATCGTCATTGAAGATATGAAGCTCTGGAAAGCTATTTTGGAAAACCGCAGATCCTATAACTATACTCCGGATATGGAGAAAGGCACTTACCTGATACAGATCAAAATCAAACCTTTATATGGCTTAAATGCTCACACAGGCTATTATTTATTAAATCCAAAAGACATAACACCTGAGCTTGCGAAGGCTCTACCAGCAGCTCCTTAAAACGGCACCGAACGGCAGGCAAGAAATTCCTCCTGATTTGGGCAGATGTAGAGGCATATAGAGATAGAACGCAGAACATAAAGAGTATAGCGTTCGGTAAATGATGTCAGCCTAATTCAGGAAGGAGCAGTACAATATGAGATATACAGAAGATCGTGAGTTTATACAGTTGTTGGATCACTATAAGCAATCCTTTTCCGGATGGGATTTTTCATTCATCTCGGATACAGGACGCGTAGCGAGCGAGCCCTTGGACTGGTCTTATGCCAGCAAGGCTATGACGCTCATCCATTCTTCCACGGCGATGCTGGATATGGGAACAGGCGGAGGCGAACTTTTGTCACGGCTGCGTCCTTTTCCAGAGATCGTATGCGCGACAGAAGCATATGCACCGAATATTCCTGTTGCGAAGGAACGATTGGAGCCGCTGGGTGTGCGTGTTATGGCTATAGATGACGACGACTCACTTCCATTGGATGATAACGGGTTCGATCTCGTGCTGAACAAGCATGAGGCATTTTCTCCAGCGGAAGTGCGGCGTATTTTGCATACGGGCGGGACGTTTTTGACCCAACAGGTGGGGGGCCTGGATTGTGTGGGCATTAACGACCGTTTGGAAGCCCCTTATAGCGAATATGCGGACTGGTCCCTTTCTCAAGCGATTACCGGTCTGAAAAGCAACGGCTTCGAAATCGTGGAGCAGCGGGAACAGTTTCCGATACAGCGGTTTTACGATATTGGAGCGCTTGTCTACTACTTAAAAGCGATTGAATGGCAGATTGCTGACTTTCAACCAGAGAGATATATAGAACAGCTGTATGGTCTACATCTGGACATTCAAAGTGATGGGTATTGGGACGTGAAGCAGCACCGTTTTTTGATCCAAGCAAGAGCGATATAGAATTGTTGAATTCAATACCAAGAGGGGCTGTCCCAAAAGTCATAAAATTGGCTGGGGACGGCCCTTTTCTCCAAATTGTAAAACAAAAAGAAACCGTTCCTTGGTAAAATGGAGGTACCACCCAACCATTCGAAAGGAGACGGTTTCTTTGTACATTCAATATACCATGGATCAACTTTTCTTACCAATGGATTTAGAGGCAGATATCCCCGAAAACCACATCGTCCGTGTGGTAAACGACGCAGTCAACCGCCTGAGTGATTCCATTTTCAACGCTGCGTATCCTGGCGGTGGCCGTCATAGTTATCATCCTAAAATGCTCACCAAAATCATCATTTACGCCTACACCCAGCGCATCTACTCTTCCCGTCAAATCGCCAAGGCCGTCCGCGAAAATATCATGTTCATGTGGCTCGCTGCGCGGCAACAACCGGATTTCCGTACCATCAACCGCTTCCGTTCGGAGCGGATGAAAGAGGTGCTGGAAACCGTGTTTACCCATGTGCTGGAGCTGCTTGTTCAGGAGCAATACGTGTCCTTGGAACACTACTTTCTGGACGGAACCAAGTTTGAAGCGAATGCAAACAGGTACACCTTCGTCTGGAAAAAGGCCGTTGTCAAGCATCAGGCCAAGCTGCAAGAAAAAGTACATACCCTGTTCCAAACCATCGAAGCGGCCGAAAGCGAAGAAGATGCGCTCCACGCGGGTACAGACCTTCCTGAGCTTGGCGAAGCTTCCTCGCTCACGGCAGAAAAGCTGGAAAACGCGGTTCAACAACTGGAGGAAGCTTTGCAAGAAAAACCGAAAAACAAAACCTTAAAGAAAGCCGTGGGCCAGTTACGCAAGGACTTGCTGCCGCGGCTCCAAAAGTATGAGCATCAGATCGAAACCGCGGGCGAGCGCAATAGCTACAGCAAAACCGATCCGGACGCGACGTTCATACGAATGAAGGAAGATCACATGCGAAATGGTCAACTGAAGCCGGGATACAATGTGCAGATGGGCACGGAAAACCAGTTTGTGCTCGGTTACAGCGTGCATCAGCGGCCTACCGATACGAAATGCTTGAAGCCCCATTTGGAACATCTGGAAGAATCACTCGGGAGACGACCAGAGATGGTCATTGCCGATGCAGGGTATGGAAGCGAAGAAAATTACAGCTATTTCGAAGAGCACAACATCCAAGCGATCGTCAAATACGGGACATACCACAAAGAGAAAACCAGGGCCTGGAAGCAAGCGATAGGCAAAGTGGACAACTGGAGCTACAACGAAACGGAAGATACATGGACCTGTGCGGCTGGAAAAATGTTACGTTTTCGATACGAAGGCCAGACGGTCACGGAGAGCGGCTACACGATTCGGACACGCCATTATCGAAGTGAAGATTGTAGCGATTGTCCCCTAAAAGCGAAATGCACCACAGCCAAGGGCAACCGGGAGATTGCCGTCAGTCTGACCTATATGCGGCAAAAAAACGACATGCGGGAACGACTGCGCAGCGAGGAAGGATACACTCTTTCCGTTCGGCGCATGACTGAGCCCGAGAGCGTGTTTGGACAAATAAAAAACAATCGGGGTTTCCGAAGGTTCCTGCTTCGCGGCTTGCAAAAAGTAAGCCTGGAGGTCGGGTGGCTTTGCCTTGCCCACAATCTGCTCAAAAAAGCCGCAATGACGGAAAAACGCAAAAGGGACGAAGCAGGATAGACCTCTGCTTCGTCCCTTTTGAACATATCGGTGTTTTTGTTCTTCTTCGATATGCTTTTTAAGGGCTTTTGGGACAGCCCCTTTTTTAGCATACCTTCTTTATGGTAAAAACAAAATCAAAAGCCATGCGGCAGTTGGCAGTGAAATACCGACGGCGATGGCAATATAGGGCAAGGGAGTTTTCAGATAGCTTTTCCAATCCGCGGCCTTATGCTTTTTTTCATGATAAATCTCGATTTGTGTTGAAAAACTGTGAAGTAGCTTGAGAGCGTCCTCGGCCGGAATATGTTGTAAGGATATCCAGAGGTCATCATGCATTTTTCGGAGAAAGGCCATATCGGATGTGTTATCCCGGTGATCGGATAAGGACATTTTTACCATCTCCTCGTATACTAATCTTTACCATAATTGTACAATGAAAAAGCAGTGGCTTAAAGGCTCATTTCATTTAAATGATATAGGGGGATGTACATGTCTGATCCAAAGGGAGTTATAACCGAACCGGAAAAAGGCGCCTCCATGCGGCCAACATGGTTTTGGTCGTGGCTGGGCGGTACATTTATGTTTGGATTGTTTTCAGTCATGTTTAATGTATTTTGGAGTATGGCTGTGGCATCTAATGTACAGCTTCTGCTGAGGCGTGAAGGTGTGACGGATACTGCGGTCATTGTGATGATGATTTTGTATGCCTGGATCGTCGGCCTGATTTTTGCAGCTTACGGTGCCTGGAGTGCGCGTATTTCCAGTCTGCGCAAGCTTCCGCTCATGCTGACCGGGCTGCTATCATTATTAAGCGGCCTGGGTTTATGGATTGTGGGGTTACAAGGCTCTGGCGGCCAACCGTCCGAGGTGGGCGGGAGTTCGTGGCAATTGTTTTCAATCTATCACGCGTGGGCGGAGCCTGTGCTGGAGGTATTGGAGCCGTACACACAGCATGGTGAAATCTGGTTTCTGCTGACTGCACTGCTGCCGATCGCCGGAATGGTAGTAGGGGTTGGGGTGGACCGTTATCCGGCGGTGATAGGAAAGAACGGAAAGGTGGATCGTAGATGGCAATGGGTCGTGGCCGCTATGTCTGCCGCACTCGTCATTGTCCTGACCATTACACTAATGCTGCCTCACCGCTCGTTGATTGCAGAACGGGATTTTCCAGTGGTCGATGGGGCTACAGCGGCGATTCCGTTCGCACAGGATATGCTGCATGAGCTGACTGGAATGAGCAAGGCGCGCGCGGCGCACGAATTGAGATTCAACACAACGCATCAGGCGTATGTAAATCTGATCGACAAAAAGGCGGATCTCATTCTGGTGGCCGGACCGTCCGACGGGGAGCTGCAACTTGCCAAAAGTAGGGGAGTGAAAATGAAGCTGACTCCCATTGGGAGGGATGCGTTTATTTTCCTCGTTCACGATTACAATCCGGTTCATAATCTGTCTTCAAAGCAGATTCGTCGCATTTATGAAGGCTCCATTCATAATTGGAGTGAAGTGGGAGGCAAGGATCAGCCGATTGTAGCCTATCAGCGGGAAGAAAATTCGGGAAGTCAGACGTATATGCAAAAGAAAGTGATGGCTGACCATGAGATGGCCGAGCCGCCCCGGGAGCGCACAATTGGCATCATGGGTGGTATGATTAATGCAGTCGCTGATTTTAACAAGGATCATAATGCGCTCGGGTATTCGTTTTATTATTTTGCCAATGTGATGCATAAGCGGCAAGAAGTTAAATTTTTGTCCATTGACGGAGTGGTGCCAAACAAGGAGCATATCCGTTCGCAACAGTATCCGTTCACCGCTCAATTGTTCGTGGTCACACGGGAAGGAGAGAAGTCCAGCCCTTCGGTTCAGCAGCTACTCCAGTGGCTGCAAAGCGAAGAAGGAAAACGGATCATTGAAAAAGGCGGTTTTGTTCCTGTAAATCCGTAGACGAGGTTTTCCATACGGTCGATTTTGGGTTTCCATCCGTCAAGAGTGAAACGAAGACAGCAGGGTAATACATAGGATATACCTTGCTGCGGTTACATACCCGTGCAGCATTGTACTAACACAGTAAGGGGATGAACGAAAATGAAGAAAAAATTATCGGCATGGGCGCTTTTGCTCGCCGTATCCATCATGACAGCAGGTTGTGGAGCAGATACAACACAAGCAGGACAGACCGGACAGAAAGAGCAGAACGGACAAACCGTTCAGGATGGACAAAAGGGTTCTGCTTCCGCGCAACCGGGTGCTTCGGGAACCGCTGTAAATACACCTGGACAGCAGACTGCTTCTGACGGGAAAAATGGCACAACTGGCGGTACAGGCGTTGCATCGGGGGCTGGTGGACAAGCATCCACAGATGCGAATGCGGCGAAGGTTCGCATGGACGATGTTACCGCGCTGCGCCTGATCGACGGCAAATCCGGCTGGATCGGCGGGAAGGGCTGGATTGCCCGGACAGACGCAGGCACATCCGGTTCAGCCGGAGCGGCATGGGATGTGCAATATCAGGGTCAAGGGACAGTGCAGCAAATTTTTGCCTTGAATGGGCAGCAGGCATGGGCTGTCATGGCAGACAGCGGCTTGCTGCTGGCGACTCAGGATGGAGGCAAGCGCTGGGAAAGTATCGGGACAGTGCCGAAGCAAGGACAAGCGGGATTTTTGCACTTTGTATCGTCCAAGGAAGGATTCACCGGAAACCAATATACGAAGGACGGCGGTCAAACCTGGTCCGCGCTTCCCGTGCCTGATCACACCGTTGGACAACCATACTATCATGATCAGCAAAACGGTTGGGCGGTAACGCAAAGCAAAGAGGGCTCGTTCGGTATCTTACACACAACGAATGGCGGCCAGAAGTGGACCACCGCTTTGTCCCGGAAAACCGAAGCCCCTCTGAACGGTGTAATCATTCGTTCGGTAGAACGCGGAAACGCATGGATTGAGCTGGTCGGGGATACGGGCATGAATCAGACCTCATATTCGCTCTGGCATACCGCCGATAGCGGCCAAAGCTGGCGTGCTGTGTTGGCAAATGCCACCGCTGGCGCAGGTCCGGCTCCCGGCATTAGCCAGCAAGACAATCAGGTTCCCAAGAATGAAGGGGCGGCACCGGGTATGCTCTATGCAGTAAACAGCAGCACCGCGTTGATGGGCGGCTATTGCGCACCGTGCGACAAACCTAATACCATTGGCTGGACGAATGATGGAGGCAAGACGTGGAACAACGGCAAGCAAAGCTTTGACGGCTATGGCAGCCAGCAAATCGGGATGGCCAATGCCAAGGAAGGCTGGGCTATTTTTTCGGATTCAGAGAAGGCTCCGGTAATGTATACCACCTCGGATGGTGGACAGCATTGGACGCAGAGCCATGTCTTTGACAAGCCTGCGGCATCAGGTTCCTGAGCAGATAAGTCCTGAGCAGATATAGTGAGGAGGGAGAAGACATGAGCCAACAGAAGAAAAGTGCAATCACATGGGCTGACGGCCGTGAAGTGCCTCTGATCGGACGAGGGAGGGGTGTGCCATGGCAGAGAGAGAAAAAGGAACAGGAACCAAGGCAGAGCTGCATGAGATAGATGATCATCTGGATTACGGATTATCTGTCGTATTTATAGGCTTCAATCCCAGCTTGAAATCAGGCGAAGTGGGGCATCATTATGCGAACCCGCGCAACCGCTTTTGGCGCATACTGGAGGGAGCGGGTTTGACCCCTCGCTTGTACGATTCATCGGAGGATGGTGGGCTACTCAAGCTTGGCTACGGTTTTACGAACATTGTTTCCCGGCCCACGAGGGGAGTGGAGGACATTGCGCGCGAGGAATACGCCGAAGGACGTCTGAAGCTACATGCCAAGCTAAAGGAATACCGTCCCAAGGTAGCCTGCTTTGTCGGCAAAGGTGTATATACCGAATACAGTAAAAAATCCAAAGCAGATTGGGGATTCCAGCCAGAACCGCTGATCCCCGAGATGCATGAATTTGTAGCCCCTTCGTCCAGCGGACTGGTTCGCATGTCGCTGGAGGAGATCACAAATATTTACCGCGGTCTCCAGACATTTCTGACGGCAGAAATCGTCTGATATGCAGCGAGAACAAGGGATTCAGCTAGAAGAAAAAGAACCACACAGTTCATGCCCTGAGGGGAAGAACGTGTGGTTCTTTGAACTACCGCAGACTCTATTTTAAGGTTTTTGCCTGCCACGCCTGATCTACCGGAACGTAAGGATATCCCAGATCACGGGCTACCGCCTCGTAGGTGATATGACCGTTCAGGACATTTGTGCCGCTGAGCAGGGGTTTGCTTCTGCGAAGAGCCTCCTGCACGCCCTGATCCGCAAGCTGGAGGGCGAAGGGAAGCGTCGCATTTGTCAAAGCAAGCGTCGAGGTTTGCGGCACTGCGCCCGGCATGTTCGCCACGGCATAGTGAATGACGCCATGCTTCACATAGGTTGGCTGATCATGTGTCGTGATGTGGTCTATCGTCCCGACAATACCTCCCTGGTCGATGGCGACATCCACAATCACAGAACCGGGCTGCATCGTCTGCACCATAGCCTCCGTTACGAGACGAGGGGCTTTGGCTCCAGTGATCAGGACAGCACCGATCAGCAAATCGCTCTGCGCTACGGCTTCAGCAATATTGGATGGTGTGGATACCAGTGTATGAAGCTGGTTGCCAAAAATATCGTCCAGCTGGCGCAGCCGATGCAGGCTCAGGTCGATCAGCGTCACATCTGCCCCGAGGCCGATAGCGACCTTGGCAGCATTCGTGCCGACGACTCCGCCGCCAATAATGGTCACTTTGCCGCGCTTGACTCCCGGCACGCCTGCCAGCAGGATGCCTTTGCCGCCCTTCGGTTTTTCCAGCAGCTGTGCCCCGATTTGCACAGCCATTCGACCTGCGACCTCGCTCATCGGGGTAAGCAACGGAAGGCTTCCCCCGACATCTATGGTTTCATAAGAGATGGCAGTTACGCCGTTGACCATCAGAGCCCGTGCCAGTGCTGGCTCAGCAGCCAGATGGAGATAAGTGAACAAAATCAATCCTTGCCGAAAATATCCGTATTCTGCGGATAACGGCTCCTTCACCTTGATAATCAGATCCGCCTGAGACCACACATCAGCTGCGTGCTGCACAATCGTTGCACCCGCCGTGGCATAATCTCCATCCGTAAAGCCACTTTCAACCCCTGCATGACTTTCCACAAACACGTGATGTCCGTGCTGGATCATCTGAGCTGCACCGGCAGGTGTCAAGGAGACACGATTTTCATTGTTTTTAATCTCTTTCGGAATTCCAATATTCATTTTGTTCACCTCTCCTGAAAATAATTGTTATCCAGCGGCAAATAATTATTCTTTAGGGCAGCTGTGCTGCAATGTTGCTGTTTGCTGGTAGTCAGCACTCAACCTGCTGTAAATTTTCATCAGCATGTTATCCAACGGCAAATAATTGTTCTTCAGGGCAGCTACGCTGCTGTGTTTCTGTGTTTCTGTGTTTCTGTGTTGCAATGTTGCTGCACCAAACGGATTCAAAAATTGCATTATCATTTTTATACAGCCTGCCAATTAGTTATATGGACTCAAGCTGATAAATGCAATTCATGTTAGATTAGGTACAGTTTACAAGTGGAAAAGCTCCTTGACATCATACATTTTGTCGGATTATCTGACTTCAAGGCTCGACTTTTTGATGAATAGGCGTCATATAAAATGACATTAAGACATATACATAAGGAGAATTCCGATGAACGGTAAAAAAACCTTTACCATTGCGGATGTGCTGGAACGTCCGGTATTCCGGCGGGCCAAACTGGCGGCCGGGGAGCAGGGCACGAGTCACCAGGTCGGCTGGGTCCATGTGCTGGAAATCACAAACGTAACCCCCTTTGTGAGTCGTCATGACCTGATTTTGACGACCGGCCTGTGGCTAACCCGAGAGGGGGAGGAACGCGCTGAGTATATGGAGCAGTTGATCCGTTCCGAAGCCGCAGGACTATGCGTGGAGTTGGGTACGAGCATCCAAGAGATTCCGCCGGAAATTCTGGAGCTGGCGGAACGTCAGCATTTTCCGGTCATCGTATTTGAACAGCCGGTACGCTTTGTTGAAATCACGCAAGATATTCATTCCCTGCTTATTAACCGCCACCACGAACTACTGAAAGATCTGGAGCGTTTCTCGCGCCAGCTTCAGCAGGAGACGCTGCGCAGCACGGATATGAGTGCTCTTTTACGAGTACTTCATGATTATGCCGCCCGACAGGTCATCTACATGTCTTCCATTGATACCAATCGGTTCGTGCCTTCCATCCAGCCTGATGTGGCTGACCGCATTGCGAATTTTTATGCCAATGAGGTGGAATCCAGCATGACGTCTGACCGGGAGGGTCACTTGCTGTTCCATCTTAATGAATCCACCGCCGTCTTGTTTCAACCGGTTGTCTGCTTCGGGCAGGTGTTTTCCGCTGTAGGCCTGGTGCTGCATGGTGAAACGCCGACAGAAGAACTGTCACTGCTGCTTGACTACACAGCCAAAGCAGCCGCTACGCTGGTGCTGAGAACTCAGTTCCTCGAAGACCGATTGTTACGCAATCAGAATGAATTGATTCAGGATATGCTGAACGGACAGCTTCCCAGCGAAGAACAGGCTCAGACCCGGATGGGGCTGCGTCTGCTGTCCAAGGGACAGTATTTATTTTGGGCCGGGGTTATTGAGGTGGAGCATCAGGATAAGGAAGCCAGTCAGGTGCGCAAGGAGTCCATTAACCAGGATATATTGGTACTACTCCGTTCTTTGCTGAAAAAGGAGACGCTGCACAACCTGCTCATGATGAAGGGGAACCAGTGCTACATTCTTTGCGCCAAGGAGGAATTGACCCTGCGTTCCGCGGCGCAAATGAAGAAAGTGCTTGCCCATACCGTACAATATATTCAGAACTATGCCGCAGGGCAGCTTGACAAGGTGCGCATTCATGCAGGTTTCGGCAAAGTAAGGTACCGGATGACCGGAGCAGGCCGTAGTTTTGAAGAGGCTTATCAGGTTATTGAGGTGGCGCGAAGCGTTTCGGCCATGAGAGATCGACTTTTTTACGACAGTATCGGAATCTATCAATTGTTGAAAGCCGTACCCCTCACTCCCTTTTTACAAGAGTTTGTACAGGACCATTTGGGCGGGCTGCTTGAGCATGATCGTGAGCACCATATGCAGCTTCTGGATACGCTGGATGCTTATTTTCGTTGCCATGGCTCCAAACGCGACACTGCTGGAATCCTGTACATTCACAGGCAAACGCTCTATAATCGGCTGGACAAAATTAACGAGATCATAGGAGGAAATCTGGCAGACCCGGATAAACGTCGTTGTCTGGAGATGGCATTGCTGGCTCACCGGATGCTACAGGCCGAAAAATGATCCTAAATGACTACTTCTATTTTCCAATCTACTCATTTACAATGTGTGTCAACACTGAGATAATAGAAGAGATAGCGGTAATATCTTTGAAAGGGGATTAATATGAATATAAAAAAATGGATTGCCGTCCCTCTTATTCTGCTAATGGTAGCTTTGACGGGTTGCCAGGCAGTAGGCGGATTTGATGTAAGTAAAAATCTTTTGGGCACACTTGATGTGAAATCCCAGCAGTCAACGGAGAAGATATCTCTTAAATTGACTCCAAAAGAAGGCATTACGCAAGGAGATCAGGAAATTGTTGATTTAATCAATTCTATTTCCGTAACAGTGGATGAGGCCAAGGTACAATCGGAGGAACTCGCTTCCGCCAAGGGTACATTGCACATCGACAAGTATAATTTGCCGTTTGAAATTGCTTTGGACCGCCAAGGTGTGGCTATTCAACTGGAAGGTGCCAAAAAACCTTATTACATATCTTTGAACTCGCAGGAGAGTTTGAGTGGTCTGCCTGCCGGATTTGATCCTTATGTATACTCCAAGGATGTAAGAGATCTGACGAAAACAGCCGCAGCACTTGTACTCAAGCATGCTCCTAACCCTTCGACCATCTCTGCAACGTCTGTAACCGAGGAAGTTTATGGTGAGAAGGACAAAGTGAAGCTGACTCGTTTGCATGCTGAACTTCGTGGCGATGAGCTGGTCACATTGGTGAAACCGTTCCTGACCAATCTGGCGAAGGACGAGGCTGGCTTGAAGGAACTGATCGGGCAAGCGATTGATTTCACTAAAAATATCGCTTCCAGCATGAATATTGATGGTGCTGATCAAGTCACAAGCGAACTGAACACGAACAAGGAAAAACTGGTCAATGAGGCTTATACCGAGGTTAAAAAGTATTTGGATCTGGCCGTTGCTCAATATGATGTAGGCGTAAGCACTTTATATGCACAGTCTCCTGAAATTAAAACGGTTCTGAGTTCCAATACGGTTCTGAAAACCGATATGTATTTTGATGAAAAAGGAAATGTTCGCAAATCAGTGTCAGACCTGACGGTTGCTTTGCCAGAAGTAGATAGTCTTCCAGTGAAGTCCTTCTCGATTGTTACGGAAGTTCAATCCTGGAACGTAAACGGTAGTGTAACAGCCGACAAGGTAGATATCTCCAATGGTGTTATCGACCTGAATAAACAAGCGGAACTTACGCCAGGAGCGACACTTCGCAATTTTGAAGCAAACTCTCCGATCTACAATATTTTAAAAAATGATTTGAAAATTACAAAAGTAGAAACCACTTTCGATCCTAAAGACGATTATTATGTGCTGGTGAATCGTAAAGGTACGGCCTTCATTCCACTGCGTGAGCTGACGTATGAACTGGGTTCCGAATTAAAATGGGATGCAGCAGCCAAGCAAATTACAGTTGTGGATGATATTACAGGTAAGACCATCAAGCTGAAAAGCGGTTCCAAACAGGCTGTACTGGAAGGAAGCACATTAACGCTGCCACAAGCACCATATGCAGATGAATATGGTACGTTGTATGTTCCTTTCAAATCGGTTGCCGAAGCGCTTGGTGCCACAGTAACTCGTAACAGTGATGGTGAGTATGTCCTGAAACGTGACTAAAAAGACATTCCACATATCTGTGTCCAACTGCACCGCTGGTGCATGGAATATGCAGGTATAGACACAGGAACCGGCCCGTTCAAGGGTCGGTTCTTTTTTTGCATATCCTTACGAGTCCAATCCGGGGTAAAGTAAGGAAACATTCTCACAGAAGCGGTTTAAATAAGCGCTTACAGGTTAAAAAAATACCCTACTTTTGTACAGAAAAAATTGAGATAATCATAGTGTTGTTTCGCCATTATATATTTGCGGCCAGGCGCCACAGTGGAAATCACCTACAATAGGGGGATATACGATGAAAGATATGGAACTATTGAATTCTAGCGAGGGACAAAATGTACTCGCCCGAATGTATGGTCAACAGCAGGTTTCAGAGCAAACGACGCGATATCAATCACTTATACAAGCGTATCAGGAGCACTTCGGCATCGGGAATATTGAGTTGTTTAGTGCTCCGGGAAGATGCGAAATTGGGGGGAATCATACAGACCACAATCACGGGAAGGTGCTGGCAGGCAGTATTACACTGGATACCATCGCTGTAGCTGCTAAAGTGGAGGAGCCTGTAATTACGTTCTTTTCCGAAGGCTATCAAACGAAATACGTCATTCATTTAAACGACTTGTCGCCACGACCAGAGGATGACGGTACGATGCTGTTGGTCCGTGGTATTGCCGCTGGACTGCTTGAACACGGCTATCGCATCGGAGGATTCCAGGCTTATATATCAAGCAATGTGTTCTCTGCTTCAGGCTTAAGCTCTTCCGCTTCGTTTGAAATGCTGATATGCACGATCATCAGTCATTTTTATAATGAGGGAGCATTGGATGCTGTCGCCAAGTCCAAAATCGGCCAGTACGCGGAAAATCGCTACTGGAACAAGCCGTCGGGTCTGCTTGACCAAATGGCTTGTGCATATGGGGGATTGGTTGCCATTGATTTTGTAAACCCCAAGGAACCGATCATCAATCCGGTTCACTGGGATTTTCAACAGAATGGATATTCCCTGGTTATCGTAAATACGGGCGGAGATCATGCGGATTTAACGGACGATTACGCGGCGGTACCCAACGAAATGCGTGCAGTAGCTCAGTCCTTAGGTGCTTCCGTATGCCGTGACTTATCGCCAGAGGATCTGTATGCCAACCTCAAAATGGTCAGGGAAAAAGCAGGAGATCGTGCAGTATTGCGTGCGTTGCATTTTTTTGAAGAAAATAAGCGTGTAGATGAACAGGTGAAGTCGCTGGAGGAGGGACGTTTTTCTGATTTCTTGAGGCTTGTCACCGAGTCCGGTAATTCTTCATGGAAATGGCTTCAAAACGTATATAGAAGTGGGGTTGACCGGGAACAGGACGTATCGGTTGCGCTTGCATTAACGGAAATGTATTTGAAATCAATAGATGACAGCGCATGCAGGGTACATGGTGGTGGCTTTGCTGGAGTTATCTTGACGATTCTTCCCAATGATCGTGTTGATGATTATAAGGCGTGGATCAGCGGAATGCTGGGAACTCCGGTACTCGTTGTCAACGTCCGTGAGCAGGGTGCTGTTAATGTAAGTGATTTGATTCATGCGACAACGAAGGATTGAAAATGAAGCCAGAGTTGGACGGATCTTAGGAGTTATTGCGAATAGACTATACTAGACCATTGAAGACTTTAACCTATGGGTTAAAGTCTTCGTTCTTTTTGGACGATGCAGTCCAGGCTTGCGGTATAATAGAGCATGGAAGTTCTAACGAAGGAGGGCCTATTCATGGCTATGTACCCGTCCTGGTCCTATTCGCAATCGAGGGCCCAAACGTTCGATGAATGCCTACGCAAATACTATTACCATTATTACGGCTCGCATAACGGCTGGAACCCTGCACAGGGCAGTGAAGAGCAGGTTACGTTGTATCGGCTCAAGCAGCTGAGCAACTTATATATTTTATTTGGGAATATTACGCATCAAATGTGTGAATCGGTCATACGTGGTTGGGTGGAAAAAGGTGCTGTTCCACGTCCGGCGTACCTGGAGACAGCAATGAAGAACATGCTGAATGACAGCTACAAGGAATCGCTGCAACGTGAGCTATGGCTGCAAGACCCAAAAAATCGCATCATGCTCGCTGAAATTTATTATGATGACGAAGTGCTGTCGGAACGAATTGCCCGGATTAAGGAGCGACAGCATGCGGTGGTACACAATCTGTACCGTACTGCCGTTTGGCGTGAGTTGCAGCAGGCTGAGGCTCGAATTGTTGAAATCGAGAAGTGGGATACGATGCTGCTTCACGAGACGAAGGTCTATGTCAAAATGGATTTGCTCTACCGTAGAGGTAATGGAGACATGGTTATCGTAGACTGGAAAACTGGCAAGGAAGGCGACTTCTCCGACCAACTATTTTTGTACGCTTCCTATGTGCAGGAGCATTACCAGCTTCCCTTGGAGAAGATCGAGGTGCGTGTGGAGTATCTAATGACGGGAGAACATGAGGTGTACCGTCCCACGCAGGAGGATATCGACAAGGTCGTTGCCAATGTCGGGCGATATATCGAGGAAATGAAGTCCTGTCTCGATGACGATTACTATAACAGACCGAAACCAGAGTCCTTTTTCACCCCGATGCCTTCACGCAGAGCGTGCGGCGGCTGTAATTTTCGGGAGGTATGCAAGTACCGCGCGGTGTAAGGCGGAATAGAACAAAAGAAAGACACTCCATTAATTAAAAGGAGTGTCTTTCTTTTGTTCTATTAAAGTAAATGTCCAATTCTTATTAAAAATTCTGCATATATTACAAATAGAGTTCGTGAAGTACTTTAAGGTTTAACTGGAATTTAGCCATAATATCTGAATTTAGGAGGTTTCATTTAAATGGCCATTTTGTCAACTGGACCTATTGATAATAGTGCTGTTAGTGGTGTTAGGCCCACTCAACAGGTGACGGTCAAAATCGATAACCGGGATTCGGTCAATTTTTCGACTGTATTAATAGAAGGCTATCTACTAAACGGATCGAGAATGTCATATGTACTTGAATCTTTCTCTGTCGCTCCGAATCAAGTAGTTACAAAAAATTATTTTGCCAATTTTGATGCATTTGAATTTGTTTTTACAACGGGAGGTGTTGCCCTAAGTCAGACTGAAATTTCCGTTTGGGGAAAAAATGCAGCCGGACAGTTAGTTACAGCCCATCGGCTTGTATCCTCTGAGCTCTTAGGAGCTGTTTCAGATCCTGTACCCCTATCAATCAATCGCATTTTTGTAGCTAATTTTAATAGCAATGATGTTTCTGTGATTGATGGGGCGACCAATACAGTGATCGCGACCATTCCTGTTGGTGTTAATCCAGCCGGAGTAGGAGTTAATCCATTCACCAACCGAATTTATGTGGGGAATTTGAACAGTGACGACGTTTCCGTCATTGATGGAATAACCGATACGGTGATTACTACTATTCCTGCTGGAGATGGAGCAAGTTCAGTTGGGGTTAATACTGCAACCAATGCCATATATATAGCAAATTTTAATGATAGTACAGTTTCCGTAATTAACGGTTTGACCAATACGGTGATCGCCACCATTATTCCTGTCGGAGGTTTGTCTCTTCCAACAGGAATAGGTGTCAATTCATTAACCAATCGAATTTATGTAGCGAATTTTAATTTTGATGTCGTTACGGTCATTGATGGAGCAACAAATACTGTGATTACCCAGATTCCAGTGGGGGTTAATCCATTTAGAATAGGTGTCAATCCATTAACTAATCGAATTTATGTGTCAAATTTCACGAGTAACAGTGTTTCTGTCATTGATGGAATAACGAATACGGTGATTGCTACCGTTCTAGTCGGGACTACTCCAGGGGAAGTGGGTGTCAATACTTCTACGAATACTATTTATGTACCCAATCGTGACACTGATAATGTTTCCATTATTAGTGGGTTAACGAATACAGTGATTGCAACGATCCCCGTCGGGAATAATCCGAATGGAGTAGGTGTTAATCCAATAACTAATTGTATCTATGTAACAAATCAGGATGATAATAATGTTTCCAAAATTGATGGAGTAACCCAAACTACAATTGCTACCGTTCCGGTGGGCGCTCGTCCATTCGCAGTAGGAGTGAATCCTTAGGATGCTTAGTGATTAGCCCGTCTGACAACGGGCTTTTTACTTGCGACTACAGATAACAAGGTGAACAGAATTTCATATCATAATGCAAATCTGACATTCTTCTATTTATTGAAACCGCTTTCTAATTTGGAGAATACAAGGTATGATAAGGGTATTATTGGAAAAGTCGAAGGAGGAGGTTTAGGAATATGACGAGTACAGAGCACGCACGTATTCTTTTTCAGGGGGATTCCATAACAGATGGAGGAAGAGGACGGAATGAGGACGCGAACCATTGGCTGGGTCAGTGCTATGTGTATCTGATCGCAGGTGCATTGGGGAGCCGTTTGACTGCTACGCAGCCAGAATTTGTGAACCGGGGGATTTCGGGGGATCGGGTTTCGGATTTGTATGCACGCTGGAATGAGGACACGTTTAGCCTGAAGCCGGACCTGCTCAGTATTCTGATCGGAGTGAACGATGCCTGGCGGATCGTGGAGCAGGAGCCGTCCGGGGTGACGGACCGATTTGAACGAGCCTATCGCCACATTTTGGAGGAAACGTGTGAAGTGCTGCCCGATACCGGGCTGGTGCTGTGTGAGCCGTTTATTTTGAAAACAGGAGCTACCGAGGCACGATGGGACATTTGGCAGGAAAAAATAATGGGCTATCAGCGTCTTGTGCGTCAGCTTGCAGACGAATTTGGGGCCGTATTCGTGCCGCTTCAAAGCCTGCTGAACGAAGCCGCTACCAAGGCGGACGCCTCCTATTGGCTGCATGACGGGGTACATCCCACAGCGGTTGGGCACCAGTTGATAGCGGATCAATGGATAGATATCGTGCAAAAGAGTCCGCTGGCGATTCGCTAACAGGGTCAACCATAGTCTACTCCTTGTCATTTTTGGGTAATACACGATTATGGACATAATTACTTATAGGATCTGTCCATCCAAAAATGAACGTCATAAGGGGGGGCTTCTTACTTCGTATGGCGGGGCAAGAGAGGCTGTGGAAACTGTGAATATCATACTGGTCATTTTACTGATTGCGTTAACTGCATTTTTCGTTGCATCCGAGTATTCCATTATTCGCGTGCGAATATCCCGTATCAATCAGCTTGCATCCGAAGGGAATAAAAATGCCAAAGCTGTCAAAAATATTTTGTCCCGCCTGGATGAGTATTTATCCGCTTGTCAGCTAGGGACCACGTTAACCTCGATGGCGTTAGGATGGCTCGGGGAGTCTACGGTTGAAAAGCTATTGCATCCGCTGTTTGTGCTGGCGCATATTCCGGCAGGACTCACGGGAGTATTATCCTTTTTGCTGGCTTTTCTAATATTGACGTATTTTGAGGTGGTTATCGGGGAGCTGGTTCCCAAAACATTCGCTATACAGATTGCGGAGCCGATGGCTTTGTTTTTTGCCCGTCCCATTACGATCTTCTATAAAATGACGTATCCACTGAACTGGGTACTCAGCCGTTCCTCGCGTGTCATTACGGGACTTTTCGGGCTGAAAAAGGTTTCCGAGGAAGATGCGGCTCTCAGTGAGGCAGAGCTACGTTTGGCATTATCCGAAGGATACCGCAGTGGTGAAATTACACCGACAGAATACCGCTATCTGAACAATGTGTTTGATTTTGACGACCGTGCGGCGCAAGAGATTATGGTACCGCGTATTCATATCCGCTCCATTTCTCATCTGGCAACGGTGGCAGAGTTTATGGAGCTGATCGAGGACAAGGTCTATAATTTTCTGCCTGTAGCGGAAAACGGGGATCGGGATCGGATCATCGGGATGATCCGTGTGAAGGAAGCGCTGCATGATTTGGCCCGAGGGCACAGCACAGGGAATACCACGATGGCTTCCTATATTCATCCGGTGCTTCAGGTGATTGAAACCATTCAGGCCCGGGACCTGCTGATTCAGATGCAAAAGCGACGTATTCCCGTGGCGGTGCTGGTGGACGAATATGGTGGCACATCCGGACTGGTCACACTGGAGGATATTATGGAGGAGATTGTAGGGGACATCCCTTCCTATACCGATACCGAAACCCCTGCAGCGCTAACCCCTCTCATTACAAAAACAGACGATCATCGTTACATACTCAAATCGCAAGCGCTCATTCATGAAGTCAATCGGCGTTTGGAGACGGATATTGAGGCCGGGGACGTATATACGATTGGCGGCTGGATGCTTTCAGAGCATTTTGATATCCGACAGGGAGAGAGTATGACCATAGGCTCATGGGAGTTTACCGTACTGGAAAAAAACAGTCACCAAATAGACACAATTGAAGCAGTCAAAAAAACAACTGGTGAACAGGGAAATGACAATAATTCCGAATGATGGAATGATTGAGTGCCTGCAAATCAATGGTTTAAAATATGACGAATGGCCTGTAAAGCAAGCAGCAGTGCGGTTCGTCCATTTTTTTGATGCACGCTGATGCCTGTTACATGTTATTTTGGGCTGTTAAGGTGGCGGGCCTAAAGTCTCTATATCTTTATGCTCATAAATACGGTTGTCTATGAAAAATACTACTAGAATTGTAGCAATTATATGGTAAAATGGAATCAAATTTGAGTTTTTTGGGGTGGGCTAGAGTACATGAAGATGTCACTAGGTACGAAAATGGTTACTGCATTTGTCACAATTTCCGCAATAACCTATGGAACAAGCGCTTTTTTTATTTTTGTACTCAAGGACTGGCTTGCTCAAGGTGCACAAGAATGGGTGTACACTTCGATCATTCTCTTATTGGGTGTCCTGTGGAGTGGCATTTTGGGCTGGTTGATCTCAAAATTACTCACACGGCCGATTGTCAGATTGGCAAAGGCGGCTGAGGAAGCCTCGGCGGGGAATCTGTCCGTTGTCATTCCGGATCGTCGTTCAGATGACGAAATCAAGGTGCTCTATGATGCATTCCGGCGCATGATGCTGAATATTAAGGATATGTTTAACGAGATATCGTATAGCTCAAGAGCGACTTCACAAAATGCGGAAAACCTTAGTTCGGCTATTGTACAGGCTACGACACAGATTGAGTCCATGACTTCGGTGGTGGAGGATATTTTGGAAGGCGTAGAGCAGCAAAGGGATGCGTCTGTCCAATCTATTGAAACAGCGGATCGAATGTTGGGCGATTTTAAAATGATGCGCAGCAAATCGGGCCATATGCTGGAACTGTCAGGCCATATGGAGCAGTCGGTCGATTTGACGCAGACGGTATTTTCATCCCTGATGAAGGGAATGGGGGAGCTGACTGCTTCGCATAGTCGTTCGCAGCAGGTCATTGCACGACTGGAAAAGGAAGCTTCACAAATTGAAGCGATTACAAGCACCGTCAAGGATATCGCGGAACAAACTCATTTGCTGGCGTTGAACGCCTCCATTGAAGCCGCACGTGCAGGAGAAGAAGGTAACGGGTTTGCCGTAGTTGCTCACCAGATTCGCGCGTTGGCTTCACAAAGTACGGAATCGGTGCAGCAAATCAATGCGATCGTTAGCCGTGTGCAGTCGCAAATTGTAGAAACGGTACAATTAATGCACCAGCAAACATCACTGGTCAGCACTGAGGCGGAACGGACAAGCTCGGTGGATCAGACGTTGAGTCGTTTGAACTCGATTGTGCGTGAATTTGTTGAAGGTATTCGTTTAATGGAAGAAGCTGTAACGGAGCAGACGAATCGGGTAGATCAAACCTTCGAGCAGATCCATCGTATTCAGCAAATGTCAGGGGCCTTCTCGGAAGGTGCGCACAAGATTTATACAGCCGCTCATGAGGAAACGGCTATTATGCAGGAAATTTCGTCTTCTTCCGAGGACTTGAAAGTGCTTACGAACAAGCTCATGATGAAAACTCGTGGAATGCAGCTGTAGAACGTAACGTGTCAGAAAAAGCAAATGTAGCCGCTATACACCGGAAAACGAAGCAAAATGGTTCTCCGGTGTGTAGCGGCTATTTTTTAATTTCGAAAAACTCACATTGTTTTCTGGGATGGTAGGCCAGATCACTGACACTGGATTGCACGACTATGGTTTGATCGTCAAAACGGATAATGACTCCGCCCGAACCAATCAACTGGTCATCCTGAAATATGCGGACACGAAGATGACGTTCCAACGCCTCGGTGAAATCCTGATCTGTGATCAAACGGCGATTAATGGGCATGAGGGGTCTCCTTTGAATATGATATCTTTTATCATAACACATTTGTTTTTTTGGTATAAAATAGGATGCAGAGAAAGAGTAAAAGGATAGAAGGGGGCTTTCGATGGACAAGTCGTGGTCATGGTTCGATGCCGCTGCGCCGGAAGAATTTGAGGCTTTTACTTCCTCACATGTGCTGACTGTACTAGGGCTTATTTTATGTGCTTTGCTGCTTTGGCTGACTCGGGGCCTGATTCGGTCGCATAGGCCGTTAAGCGAGTGTATTCGCTGGCTTCTGGTTACCATACTTATTCTGTCCGAGGTGACTCTGAATATTTGGTATGTGACGCAGCACATTTGGAATGCTCAGACGTCATTGCCGCTGGAGCTGTGCAGTGTGACGCTGCTGCTGTCGATTGTGATGCTGATTTTCCGCAGTCGCTGGCTGTATCCGATCAACCTTTTTGCCGGAATTGGGGGAGCGCTTCAAGCGGTACTTACACCTAATTTGGCGTACGCTTTTCCGCACTATCGTTTTATTCATTTTTTTGTGGCTCATAGTGCTATTATATGGGCTGCCTTGTACATGACGTGGATCGAAGGGCTGAAACCGACGTGGAAGGGCGTTGGGGGAGCGATGCTTTTTCTCAATAGTTTGGCACTGATCGTGTGGCTCGTAGATGATGTACTCGGAGCAAACTATATGTTTCTTGCCGGAAAGCCGTCAACACCGTCGATATTGGATGTTTTGGGACCGTATCCGCTGTATATTCTGGCAGAAGAGGTCATTGCGCTGTTATTCTTTTCTCTTATGATGTTGCTGTTCGAGGTGTTCCCTGGAGGCAGGCTGTATGCCCGCTTTCGCAAAAAGGCTGTGCACAGAGCTGAACGTCTTGGGGAAGATCATAGCGCGGAGAAAACACCGTCCTGAGAAGGCATCTGTTCAATGGCTGCTTTCGTTTCCTCTGCGTGCTTGGGCGTGCGATCCAGCATAACCACTTTGGCACCTTGCTCTGCAAACCGAGTCGCGGCTGCCTTGCCGATGCCTGAACCACCACCACTGACCACCGCTATCTTTTCTTGTAATCTCTGCTCTGCCATTGACTATTCCTCCTCATCCGCTCATAAGCTAAACCTGACTCGTTATTCCAATACCTCTGATTGCTGATGGTGAAACAGTATGTGCTGCATTTCCGTCTGTAAGTCTGCATTTCACGGAATTTGCGAAGTATGGTAACATAGGCGAACCAGCAGGAGCATATAGCGAAGAAGACGGGTAACGGAGGTGGATTCAATTGAGCTATAACAGAAATGACGGGACACAACCAACAGAATCTATAGCACTGACCGGAAAAATAAAGCCGTGGGCGCTGAGCGGCCCCAGTATTCAAATAGATCCGTTATTTCCCTATTACGCGAACCGTTCGCGGGACAGTATAGCCGATGAAATCGCCCTTGCAGGCTACCAGACCGTTCATTATTTTGTTGTGCGTGAAAATGAAGTAGATGGGGCGCTCGTTGCCGCCTTTCAACGCAGGGGAATCGCGGTATGGGCGATGGTGCTTGGCAATGGTTCCTTTGGCGTGTCACAGTTACCGCCGGAGTGGAAGGGATGGCGCATGGAACTGCTGCGCGAACCGAATGACGGGTTTCAGCGGCTTTCGCATTTTGCACAGGAGTATGTAGAGTGGAAAAAGAAAGCCGCTGCCCGGCTGGTCACCGACATTCCGTTCGACGGGTTCGAGGTGGCGGAGCCTTATTTTCCCGAATGGAACGGGCTGCGTAGTGGAGTGTACGGGGATATCGGGCCGCATGCCCGGCGGGCCTTCCGCGAGCGCAGCGGCGAGGACATTCCGGATTTCCGCGACAAGCATGCGCGAAATTACTACCGGAAGGTCCCGAAGCTGTACGCGCAGTGGGTCGATCTGCGCGTGGACGCCGTGAACGCGCTGATCGGCGAGCTGGTGAACGGCGCAGGCGGCGTGCGTGATGTCCGGCCGGACATCTGCGTGGCGACGTGGTCGCTGGCCGTGAACGGACGCGGCGATGTTCCCGGCCAGCTACGGGAATGGCAGGGTCTGGACGCGGTAGCGATGATCGGGTGCGTAGCCCCGGATATGCATGTGCTCCAGACCCATTGGCCGGACTGGATGCGCCGCCGTCTGCCGCCGCATTATATTGGCGGCTATGCCCGCATAGCGCAAGGGATACGCGCCGCTTATCCGAATCTGCCCCTCGGGGTGCAGGCGGATATTGGTTCACTCGCAAGTATGGTTCGGGACCGCGCCTGGACCCGGCGGTTTGGGGCTACCGCCCTGGAGGGCGGTTATGACGCCTGGACCGCCTACGAATACCATCTGGGCGGCTATATGTACGATGAGCCGCCCACCCCGCTCTGTGCGGAAAGGTCGACCGCAGATGAGGTGGTCGTTTCTTTCAGCAAGCGGATTGCCACGCCGTCTGTGAATGAGCTGCGTGTCTGGAGCCGGGAGAGTTCGACTGATGCCACGGGCGATCAGATTCGCACAGGCAGGAACGATTCACTGAGGCCATTAGAGCTTGTGGACGTAGCGGCAGACGGTAACCGTCTACTGCTACGTATATGTAATTTGCCGCCGAGGGCGTTCAGCCTGAGGCTTGAAGGGATACAGGATACACCGGAGCTATGGCTGCTCAAGGGAAGGAAGGCACATCACAATCTGCCGGAGCATGAAGTGCAAGTTCTTTAAAATTTGGGTAATAACAACTAACAGTTGTATAAGCGGCTCATTTGCCGCAGGGGTAACCCTTTTTATTTTGGCAGCACAGTCCTTGCTCCATAGCCGTTTTTAGACGGCTATACTGTTCATACAGTATCTCTTTCAGTGCCTCTTTTGTCGAACGTTGACGGGTCCTTGAAACAGTGAAAAAGCTTTAAAAATAATGATTGAAAACGCTTCCTTTTGTGTATATACTCTTACTACATCAGAGAGGCAGCACCAAGTAAACATTACTGTGGAGCACGATAGACATCTTTATATAACATGAAAAACGACCCCATGCATATGCACAGGGCCGATATTATCTTACTTCACTTTGACTGGAGCCGGATATTTCTTACCCAGCGTGTCCACGGTTACCTTTTTCATCGTAGCTGGTTTGATGGGTTTATCATGGCTGTCACGCTTGGAATTCACGATGGCATCCACCACGTCCAATCCAGACGTTACTTTGCCGAAAGCAGCGTATTGACCGTCAAGGTAATCCGCATCGGCAACCATGATGAAAAATTGCGATCCGGCTGAGTCCAGATCCGCTGAGCGGGCCATGGATAGTACACCGCGCGTGTGCTTGAGCGTATTGTTGACACCGTTGCTCTTGAACTCGCCTTTGATGCTGTAGCCGGGGCCGCCTGTACCGTTACCTTGCGGGTCACCGCCCTGAATCATGAAGCCGCGGATGACACGATGGAAGATCGTACCGTTGTAAGCGCCCTTTTGCACCAGGGAAATGAAATTGTTAACCGTGTTCGGTGCTACTTCCGGGTACAGCTCAAGTTTAATCTTTTTACCGTCGTTCATGACAATCGTGACGACAGGATGGGAAACAGGTTTGCTTTTGTCTTTCGTCGCGGCAGGGGTTGTACTGCTTGTCCGGCTTGCGGCTTCAACATCTGTCGCTTTTGTGCCGCATCCAGCAACCAGCAGGAGCATGGTAGCCAGCAGGCACAGCATATACCAGGGACGTATCGTTTTTCGGATCATTTGTATTCCTCCTGAAAGGTTAGATGTGTAAAAATCCTAAATTATAGTTTGGGGCAGCGCAGAGCACTTTTCCGTTTTCTATCATACCTTTTTTTGTTGGGATAAGGAAATACGGGTTTGAATACCGTATTCTTGGCCCATACTGCTGCTATTCCCAAGGAAAGGGGCAGAATCATGGTGGAGGTAGACAAAAAGCTGGCTAAAGGTCTCATATGGGGTATGGCGTTCAGTCTGCCGGTTTGGGTAGGGGTGCTGTACTCGGTACAACACATTCGTGACTGGCTATAATATAATCAAGCGTGGAGATAGGCCAAAACCGGGATGGTTTTGGCTTATTTATATTTGTGCCAGTCCAAATTGCTGTTATTCAGCAGATGCTCGAAGTTGTTGTCCAGCTTCTTCTGTTCTGCTTTTTTTGCTTCGAGGGCACGCTGTCGTTCGTCTTCCTTACGTTTGTCCTGCTCTGCCTGGGCTTCATTGGCCTGAGCCTTGAGCTTATTCAGCACGTCCTGACTCAACAGATCCTTTAACGTTGCAGGTTTGTCCTGAGCCGCAGGAGCGGGGGAAGACGAATTTCTTTTTTTAGCCATGTCATCAACTCCATTCCATTCGATTATATCAGCTTCTGCATGGTTGTTCCACGGCTGAAGGGTGAGGTTTGCTGTGGACTTTTCTAATTTAGAGGTTAATAATGGAATGAGGAGAAGGGACGTGTAACATCATGCATCTTTATTGGAAGCGAAACCTGGTCGTTTTGTGGATCGGTGTATTTTTTTGCAGCATGGCCTATTCCGTTTCCATTCCGTTTTTACCTATTTTTCTGAATACGGAAATGGGTGTGACCGATCATCTGGAGCTGTGGGCGGGGATCGCCTTTGGGGTTACCTTTTTAGCCAGTGCTCTGATTGCTCCGTTTTGGGGTTCGCTCGCAGATAAGTATGGACGGAAGCCGATGCTGATTCGTTCAGGCTTTAGTCTGACGGTATTGTATTTGATATGTGCCTTTGTGACTGATCCGTATGTGTTCGTAGGGGTACGGCTGTTTCAGGGCCTGCTCTCCGGGTTTATTCCTGCCGCCATCGCATTGGTCGGAACGGGTTCGCCTGAGGATAAAACGGGTTATGCACTCGGCATTATGGCAACCTCCGGGGCGACGGGCAGCATCATAGGTCCGTTGATTGGCGGAGTGGTAAGCCATTATTACGGTAATCGAAATGCCTTTCTATTCTCTGCGGGGCTTGTGCTGGTCTCTGCGCTAATTGCGACCTTTGCCGCTAGAGAGGACAACTTCAAGGGAACCAGTACCCGCTCGCATGTCCGTGATGATATCAAGGAGGCTATTGCTAATCGGCCGTTGTATTTTTTGCTCATACTGGCTGGATTGAGTACCTTTTCCGTCATGATCCTTGAGCCGCTGATTACGGTGTATGTTCTGGAAATGGGAATTGACCGTAGCCGAGCGTCCTTAAGCTCCGGAATTGTATTCTCAGCCGTAGGTATTGCGGCTGTGCTGATGGCTCCCCGCTGGGGACGGATTGGTGGCAGGATTGGATTTGCACAAGTGATGCTGATCGGGCTGATTGGTTCGGGAATCGGCAATATCCTGCAATTTTTTGTATCGAATTTTATCGGCTTTGGTGCGCTTCGGTTTGGTTACGGATTGTTTTATGCGTCTGTCGTTCCGGCTATCAACGCAATGACTGTGGAGGTCACCAAGCCGGAGTTTCGCGGACGAGCCTTTAGCTTGAATCAATCAGCTACCCAACTCGCGACGATGGCGGGGCCGTTGATTGGCGGCATGCTTGGCAGCTGGATGCCGATCCGCTGGATCTTTGTGTTAAACGGTGGCATACTGCTGCTTGCAGCGTCGCTGCTATGGATGAAGGGAAGGGATGTTTTCCCGGCCTCAGCTCAAAATAACGCAACGGATCGGGATGTTCGTCCTGCCGGATAGGTGTATTGTAGACAACGGTTCGATGTGCATGAACATATCTGCTCTTTCAGAGGCCACTGAAAAAGTCCTGATGCACAAAAAGAGACATATTCTCATTTTTTGAGGAGAGTGTCTCTTTTTTGGTATAATCTAAGCATCTACATAAAGGCTGGTGGTCCGTTGCTTCCGAAACAGCAGAGTTTTATCTTGAGTCCGTATACAGAACTTTACAATATACTCATTCCCAAAGATAATCTGCTGCTCAAATCCATCTTTGACTTGTCTGACGTCGATCTGGTCGAGCGCTCAAAAACGGATTTATCCTTTTAATTTCCAAGAGCGAGGTCTAACTCCACCGTCTTTAGACGGTATCCGCTTTTAGCCTTAAGGGAACTGGAAATACTTTCACTAAAGAGTGAAAGTATAGAAGGATACCAAAAGAACAGCCATGCGGTGTATGAAATCAAGTATCATGTGATCTGGGTGACGAAATACCGGTATAAGATATTGAAAGGAGCGCTGGCGGTAAGAACACGGGAACTGATCGGGCAAGGATGCGAAGCGAGAGGAATAGGAATCTTGCAGGGAAGTGTGGGGAAGGAACATATAAAATTGAAATAAAAATGAGAGCTTCTTTTGCTGTCTGTATTCAACCATCCATCGAGATCACAAAGTTTGACGCAGATGGGAAATTAATTGAAGTGCAAAGAAGAGAAACTCCAAAGAAAAATAACGCACCTAAAGAGGAAGATACAGCTCTGGAGTTGAACTTGATAAGAAGAGGAGAATGGAAAATACTGTATGGCGGCTACATAATTAGAATGGCAAAAGTAAAGCTGATCCCTTCTTGAATCAGCTTTACTTTTTTTACTCAATTCACAGCCCTAGGACCCATCTACAAGGAAAACAGTATCATTTTACTTGAGGGATCTTATGGTTTTAGCGTTCGGCCCTTAAAGAGAATATACGACAGCTCATTTTTGATAATTTTATTATTTCTCATTACTTTTACATAATCTACATTATAATCACGAATAACAATTTCATCCTTATCTATACTTGGTCTTTTACGATTCATATTTTCTCCCACCGTGCCACTATCAAAAATAAAAGTGGTATTTAAATCTTCAATACCTTCACTAAGCTTCTTCCCTGTCATGTTCTTAGCTGTAATGGTAAGATGAATTTCTTTCCCCATGGTCAATTTGTACGATAACAAATTGAATGCATTCTCATTGTCTATCTGTCCGCTAAGATGGTCCAAATCCTCTACATTCTCTATCATAGGTGTCTTCATTAATTCCTTCCCTGAGAGGGAGTACACTTTATTTTGTTGATCCCATTCCTGATGTATATTTAATTGCGTAGTAAGTACCCCTAAAGGAACAAACATCGCATTTTTATACAGCACCGGGACGGTATCCATTACGGACGTGTTCGAGTCGGTAACAATCTCGGTTGAGTTCATTTTAAACTCAACCTTGTGTGTTCCAAACTTAATCGTGGCCGTATTAGAAGTTGGGGTATACGTAGTCTGCCCTCCCAATAAATCATTAATGGATCTCAAAGGCACCATATAGCGATTGTTCTTATCAATATAAGGGGCTTTGGGAGTTGTGAACAAAACATAGTAATTGTTAATCTTCAAAAATTGGGTGCTTGGAGCTATACTCTGAGCTGACATTTTTCCTGTATAAGCTTGTTGAGAAAAGCAAAAAAACAATACACTTAAAAGCATAATTCTGAGCAACAGTTTTCCCACAAAATCTCCTCCTTTAATAGAGAGGGGCAAAGCAGCCCCTCTCATAAAATTTAGTCTAAATAAATATCATCTGTTTCCTCTCCTCCATGTACGTAATTCACAAACACTTTACTCCGTGGCGAAGAACAATATCCATAGGTTTGGCTGTTTCGCCATGGAATATTATCTTCTGAATCTTTACCAATATAGGAGGTAGACCACCGAATATTTTTGATGTAAGAACCATCATTATAGTCTTCTTGGTTTTGTTTTTGGGCTATACTTGTCACTCTTTTTATGAGGTTACCATTCCCAGAAGCAGTCCAACCTAGAGCCGGCTTGACCCAGCTTTGAGTCATCTTAGTACCGTCTGAATAACCAGAAATAACTAAAGCAATGTTACCGTCAGATGGGACATAAAATTTCATTCGAACTTCCTGATCGGCATCAAATCGTGGAGTAAATGAATAAGGGTGCCCTACACCTTCAATCAGCATGAAAGGAGCCCAGTCATTATACTTTGTGCTATGCTGTAAACCTACATCAACAGCATTATTGGTGTTACTCCAACCGCCCATATAGATGAATCCTGTGCTTGCACTATAACCGCTATTATTATCTTTAATCTCTTCAGCTTTCGGTAAATGAACTCGCGTACTTGCCCATGCGTATCCTATATGTGAATATACCGCACGATACGGCCCATTTCTCAGGTCCCGGCATACGGGGAAACTAGCGGAGTTAGTGCTAAAGTCCATTGGTGTAGATGTTGAATGATTCCCTACAATACAATCTGGTTTAGGTTGTAATACAGGTAAAGTATATAACTGTCCTTTCGAATCTTTATACGTATTCTGAGTTACCGAAGTGAGGGAAGATGTCGAATTCTTGTACGTAACCTGGCTCACCGGTTCCAGGGGGATTACTTGCTCCCTTAGGCTTTCCTTGTTTACTAGCACTTTGCCCGTTTCATCTATGTATGTAACGTTCTCTCTGTCATCGGGGTCCAGCGAATTGATGATATTGCTCAAAATAGCATTGTCCGATTTACTCATGGACAGGTTGATTAAATCTCCACTTTGGAGTGATTCTGCACCGACTGAACAAGTTAGCGATAACGAAAGCATGCCTACAACCACACACGTACATAAACTCTTGACCTTCAAAATACATTCATCTCCCTCAAATTTTTGTTGTTAAAATTACATAAAAACCACTAGCCTCCTCTTTTACCAATTACAACACAACTCTATTATGTACAAAACTATATATTAAATCAATATTATATAATTTACCAATTTTACAATTAACATAGTTAAACCTTTGAAAAAAAACAATCGATATCAAGCGACGGGGTAGATTCTGACCGCTGCTGACTTATAACTCTTAAAGCTCTATTTCTTAAACTTCAACCTCTAAGTGAGTAGAAGTAAAAGACCTTTTGTACACTCGGGCAGCTTCATTCACTTGCTGGAGTTCTTTTATTGATTAAAAATGATAGAGTAGATGATGTATGAGTAAATAAGGAACGTAGATTGGACGTGTGATGTACATTCGGGCCTCTTGGCCATTAAATAATAGTTGATTTACGAAACCACTTCTTATTTCCTAGAAACCCTACATTCAATCTCGTATGATAATGATATAAACAGCGAGTATGGAGGTAATGGTATGAAAACTGGATTATATTATCATCCTGGCAGAATTAATCTGACCATAGCTCTGTCATCATGAACGCATCACATCACCACTCAATTACTTATTTTGTCCGCATGCTTGAGAAGCTCGCTCCAGAATGCATAAAGGAACTAGAAAAGGTTTGTGGAGCCTATGAAATAGCTTCTGAATGGTATTTGAGTCAAGGATTCAATGTTGATAAAGAATCCTCGAATGGGAAATTGTAAAAATTTCTCACCAGAATGAAGAATATAAAGGTTATAGATCCTTGTGGGATGATTTGCTTTTTTTGGCTGAAAAATTCAACTTAACGGGGACTACTGATTTTTATATAGAATCGGCATTATGGGCTGTTCATCATTTTTATAATGATTGTCTAGAGATTGAACGGAAGAGGCGAAAGAAAGAGGCAAAGGAATTTTGCCAGCATTTAGAAAGATCGGAAGAGGAGTATTGGAGGCTTTTTTATACAAGAAAACCTTATCACGAGATACTTTGAACGGGTTCGCCTGAGGATAAAACGGGTTATGCACTCGGCATTATGGCAACCTCCGGGGCGACGGGCAGCATCATAGGTCGGTTGATTGGCGGAGTGGTAAGCCATTATTACGGCAATCGAAATGCCTTTCTATTCTCTGCGGGGCTTGTGCTGGTCTCTGCGCTAATTGCGACCTTTGCCGCTAGAGTATAGACAACTGTACGATGTGCATGAGCATATTTAATTGCAGACCAGCTCTTTCAGCGGGTCTTTTTTTGTTTGATAATAGATAATTATCCCAAACCTTTACTTTTAGTAAACTTATTCATAACCCTCTAAACTAAGAATACGACAAAGGAGGTTATATAATGATAAGGGACGACATTTTGCGACAACGGTTGGAGAAAGCTCGACAAAGGCTTTATGTTTTGCAAGCAAAACATGGCTTCAGTCACTCCAGCGTGCTCAGACAATCTATGATTCTGGACAAGCTCATTAATCAATATAACCGCCATTTCTATGTGAAAGAAAAAAAGCCGACTGCATGAAGCAACCGACCTGGGCGAGAAACATGGTGAGGTCGCTCGCCCTTTTATTGTGGCACATCGTTATATATTTTAGTTGAAATCTTAGCATTCGGAAATAGCGTTACTTTTACATCATTTACGATACCCCCTGCAAAATTCACAAAAAAAGCACGATATATATTCATAAGAGACGCGTAAATCGCGTCTTTTTGTTTTAAGGATATATGTTCTTAACCCTAGCGAAAGATGAACAAAAGAGCATGAATACTATTGTGCTATTTGCTGCTTGGTTGCTGTGCACTGAGTAGGACACCTAGGATAACGACCAAACCGCCAATAATTTGTCGCCATGAAATGGTTTCCTGCAACAATAGAACAGAGAATAATACCCCGAATATGGGTACCAGGTTCATTAAGGAAACGGAACTGCTCGGTGACAGCTTGATTAATCCGTAATTGTAAAGCAAAAATGCGATAACGGAACAGAACACGCCCAGATATATTAACAACATAAACGATCCCGTTGTCGGAGCTTGCCAGCTATCTTTTTCAATGAGTGCCAGAGGTATAAAGAAGATGCTGCCTGCAATAGTTTGATAAAAAGATAAAGTCACGGGCGGGTATTTGTCCACGACCTTGCGTGTCATGAAAGTATAAAATGCCCACGCAAAACCAGTTCCAATCAATATTAAATTTCCGATCAGTTCATTCTTCCCATTCGAGCTTCCGCCTACCGAAGTCAAAAAATATACCCCGATCATAGCCAGTGCAATGCCGATGATTTTATATTTGGATAGTTTCACTTTATATATCATGAGTTCAAGCAGCGATGTAATCGCGGGATAGGAGGCGACAATCAGTGCTGCGTTGGAAGCGGTGGTCAGGCTTACCCCTATATTCTCCATTGAAAAATAGATAGTGATCCCCAAAACACCGCTAAATGCAATCATAGCTAAATCCTTTGGCTTAATTTTGACAAATTCCTTTCTTATAAGCAAAACAATACCCAACACGGCAGAGGCTATCATAAATCTGGATAGTCCCAACGTAAGAGGGGGGAACGTGGTATACGCTGCTTTTGTGGCGATAAACGATGTGCTCCAAATCAGCAGAGCCAGAATCGTAGCGCTGTAGTAGATGCGATTGCTGTTGCTGTTGATAGCTATGACTTTGTTCAAGCGAAATCCTCCCTGACATGATCTCATATCAAATAAAATATTAGTAGTTACTAGAGTAGCTACTTAGGTGACTACTAATAAAAAAGATAGTGCGTATATCGGTTTTTGTCAAGGGGAAGTGATATAGTAAGGTTGAACATGAATTTGAGGAGAATGCATCATGAAACCAAATGTGTTAGAAATTCTGCGGGATCTGAATTTTACGGAATATGAAGCTAAAGCTTATGTGACCTTGTTGGAAAGCTCTCCACTTTCGGGATACGCTGTGTCATTGAATTCCGGCGTGCCAAGATCTAAAATTTATGAGGTTTTATCAGGGATGGTTAACCGTGGGGACATTATGGTCAGTCAGGATAATACACCGCTATATGTACCACTCCCGCCTCATGAATTGATTGCCCAGAGAAAACGCAAAGCAGAGCAGATTTTTAATGTAGCGCAAGAGACATTGGAGCAGTATACAGCATCGTCCCAAAACAGAGAGAATATTTGGAATATATCGGGTTATGAAGCCATTATAAGTCGCATACAAGAAGGAATTAAGGGAGCCAAACACCGAATCTTAATGGAGATTTGGAAAGAGGATGCCGAGGTGTTCAGAGTTGCTTTAGAGCAAGTCGCCCGGGAAGGCATTGAGATTTTCATTGTAGCGTACGGAGATCTTAAATTTGATTTCGCCACCATTTATCACCATGATATGAGTGAGGAAATTACGTCCGAAATTGGGGGACGGTGGATTGTACTGAGCGTAGATGACCGGGAGGTTGTAGCCGGTATACTTTCGCTCGGGAATGACAGCCGTGCTGCATGGACGATGCATCCGGGGCTTGTGATGCCGATCACGGAAGTGATTATTCATGATGTTTATATTATGGAAATCATGTATGAGTTCCGTGAAGAGTTGGAAGCCAAATTCGGCCCTAATCTTATCCATCTTCGCAATAAATTCGCGATGGGTCCGAATGGCAAAGGATATTATGTCCCTTTGCCTGAAAAGAAGGCTTAAACGCGAGTATGCGATGGCCCAAAATGCATAAATAAAGGCCCATGGAGTGTTAATTCCATGAGCCTTTTTCAATGGACGTTCCGTCTGTTATTTTACAGTTACAATCACACGTTGGTAATGTTTTAGCTGATGCTTTCCATTGTCCTGTACTTCTGCGATGATATGAATCGTATTTCCAGTTTTGGCATCCGCGGGAACTGTAAAACTTACTGCATTGGTATCGCTGCCTTGCAAGTCAATCGTATTTACTTTCTCACCCTTGGCGACTTCTCTATGAAGTCCAAGCTGCATGTTACCCAGCATTTCAGGTTTAACTTCCGCGGGTTTTACTTTAGAATCTTCATACGTATCGGCTTCAAAATATCTCCACCATTTATAGGTTAATGGATCGCCGTCCGGATCTGATCCTTCTGCATGCAGTGTTATTTTCTCTCCGGGACTAGCTGCTACATCTACTCCTTCTTTAATGCTTAAAGTTGGATTATGATTGGCATCTTTATAGTCGGATGCAATAGCCCAATCTGCACGAGCTGCAAAGTCATTTTGAATATCATCAAACCATCTCATCAGAGAATATTCTGCTTCAAATTTTTTCGTATACACATCATAGTCTAACACGGTATTTCTAAATAATTTATCGTTAACCACACCGAAACGACCACCCCAGCCACCATAGGTTGGGTTTTCCATACTCCGCAGACCGTTATCAATCAGATAGAAGAATGATGGAGAGTCTCCTTCAGAGATAAAATCATATTTATCATATTGTGGATTTTTCTTCAAATAAGCGTCACTGCCTCTTTGTTCTTCAGCCAATTCACCTGGAATCATCTTTCCATCGCCCATCAAAGCGTACATATCGAGCAATTTGCCGTGACCATTTTGGATATTCTTGAAGTTCCAATCCCCGTGTAACTTGCTGTTTACTTCTTCCGTGTGCATTTTCCAAGCGTATGCAAAATGCCAGAAGTTAGATTGATCATTGATAATTCTGATGTCCGGCCAATTTTTTGCGATGTACTTATTGTAGCTGTCATCCTGATCCAAAATGATATAAAGAACGAGCTTATCGCTCACCTTTTTTTGGATATCAGCCCATTGAGCTGTATTTTTGTATTCGTCCTCAATGGATTTTAAAGCTCTGGCTGTCGTATTTGTGCCACCCCAGGTTTGTACATATAAATCTCTTTTGTCATCATCCAGGAAGAGATTTTTAAGAAAATTAGATCCTTCTGTTTCTTTGTCCATCTCACCTTTGTATGAAATATTGCCTATCTTGGTCACGCTCTTAATATATTCAGGCTTTGGATATCCTTCGGCTTGTTTAGTTAGGTTAGGGTAAATCTCTCCATAAGCATCGATCATATCCGTTACCCATTGAGTTCCAGTCCATCTGAATGGCTTTATGCCTGCTTTTTCATCACCTGCATAATGGTACACGGAACTGGTCAGTACGATACCGGACAAGTCCATTTCATTAGAATAGAGGAGGAAGCGAATAACCGAATTCATATCATCGACTTCTCCATCGGTCGTAATAACGGTTCTAGCCTTCGTCGCTTTAGCTTCCACTTTATTGTCCACTTGTTCTTTGGCTGGAGTAGCTTTTTCATCCTTTGCAACAGCAGGAGCTTTTCCGCCGCTGCAACCACTGATGACCAAAATACATATCATACCTAATAGAAAAATGTTTAACCATTTTCTTCCTTTCATTTTCTTTTCCCCTTCCTGAACTTTCACATGATGTTTTCTAGGATTAAGACTGTGAACACAATTATGGTTTTATATCTAATTTTAGGTATAAAAAAAACCTAAATACATTATGCATCAAAAAGAAATTGAGCATACATGTATCTAGGTTTTGCCTGCATTATCAGTCACAATCCTGATTAGATGTTACATCATAATCCGAGAAAATGAAAGCGATTTATTTCACTTTGAACAAACCGGATTCTTTTACTTCGGACATGAAGTTGTGGAATTCAGGAATATTCAGCTGTTGCTGGGCATCGGACAAAGCGACTGCCGGGTTCGGATGGA
Source organism: Paenibacillus sp. 1-8 (assembly GCF_056316205.1). Classification (NCBI taxonomy): domain Bacteria; kingdom Bacillati; phylum Bacillota; class Bacilli; order Caryophanales; family Paenibacillaceae; genus Paenibacillus; species Paenibacillus sp. 1-8. Next base: position 1,148,825 of record NZ_CM149995.1, read on the forward strand.
CTTCCACCATGATCCCGTCTGCTCCGGCAGCAAGTGCGGCCTTGGCACAAGGGGCGAGGATGTCCTTACGTCCTGTGGAGTGGGTCACGTCGACCAGAACAGGCAGATGGCTTTCCTTTTTCAAAATCGGCACGGCGGAAATGTCCAGCGTGTTACGTGTCCATTTTTCATACGTGCGAATACCGCGTTCGATCAGCATTACTTGCGTATTGCCACGGGAAACGATGTATTCCGCTGCGTGAAGGAACTCTTCCATTGTGGCTGCAAGTCCGCGTTTGAGCAGGATCGGAGTTCTGGTTTCGCCGGCAGCTTTGAGCAACTCGAAGTTATGCATGTTACGCGCACCAATTTGAATGATATCGATGTATTGGATCGCTTCCTCCAAATGTCTTGGGTCGACGATTTCACTGATTGTAGCCAGCCCCAGCTCATCGCCTACGCGTTTGAGAATTTGTAGACCCTCAACACCCAGTCCCTGGAAATCATATGGAGATGTACGCGGCTTGAACGCGCCACCACGAAGAATCGGAACGCCCGCCTCTATCAGAGCTTCACCGACTTCACGAGTTTGCTGGTAGCTTTCCACCGAGCAGGGACCTGCGACCATAACGGAGGCTTTGCCACCAACGAGCGTGTCCTTAACCTTGATGACTGTGCTATCCGGCTGATTTTTGCGGCTAACGATCAGATGCTTTTTGTGTTCTTCTTTTTGATAGTTCAGCGAAGCCTTGAAAATATTTTTGAACAACTGGCGGATCGTAGCGTCGTCGAACGGTCCACGGTTAGCGGCGATCAGCTTGTCCAGCATTTGTTGCTCGCGTACCGGATCAAAATCAGGTACCCCTTGAGCTTCTTTTAATTTACCAAGTTGTCCGGCCAGTTCAGCACGCTGCGACAGCAGCTCCAGCAATTGCAGGTTGGTAGCATCAAGCTGTTCCCGCAGCAGCTCCAAAGAATTTTCATTTGTCGACATAAATAACATCCTTTCCCAAATAAAAATTGTTTTTTCTGTCAATCGATAGATATTTTTTCAGAAAATAACACAAAAAGGCATTCGCCGCAAGGGACGAATGCCGTGGTACCACCCTAATTACAGAAGTATACATACAAGTCGTCAACGTCATTCCAGCCGACAGTAGCTACTTCTGAGCTTGATGCCCGTAACGGGGGCTTCCGGAAACCTCTAGTGCAGATAAGAAATGAATCCTTATGCTGGTTCAAGGCTCGACTCGGGAGTGAATTTCAACGCGGGATTTCGGTACGCTCTCAGCAATTCGTACCTTTCTGTGGAAATCCGGGTAGACGTTTACTTGTCTCCGTCCATGTCTTTGTTCATGTGATTCAAAAGAGTTGACCTTATTTTAAACAAAGTAGGTGCAGAAGGCAAGACTTGTTTGTCAGGTTCGGTTCTCGCCCGGTTTTGAATCGGTTATAATGTGAACAGCAACAGGAATTCCTTGCCATCTAAAAGACGTTATGTACAAGGAGGAATTATGAGCAAAATCAGAGTGTCGGCGGTTCAATATCATTTGCATACGATTGATTCATTCGAAGAATTTGCCCTTCAATCGGAGCATTATATCAAAACAGCCGAGGAATTTGGTACGGAATTTGTTCTGTTTCCCGAGTTTTTTACCACCCAGCTCATGTCCATTGGTGACAGTCAAGGCAAGGCCCTGACCATTAACGATCTGCCGGATTTTACAGATCGTTACCTTGAATTATTTACTTCATTCGCCCGCCGGACCGGGATGCATATCATCGGCGGTACCCATGTGGTGCAACGAAACGAACGTTTATATAATACGGCGCACTTGTTTTACCCGGACGGACGCGTAGTCACACAGGACAAAATTCACATCACACCGACTGAGGTGCATGAATGGAATATGGCTCCCGGTGAGGGGCTAAATGTGTTTGAGACGTCCAAGGGGAAAATAGGAATGTTGACCTGCTATGATATTGAATTTCCCGAAATCGTACGCATGGCGAAGGCGAAGGGAGCAGATATCATTTTCTGTCCATCCTGTACGGATGATCGCCACGGTTTTTACCGGGTACGGTATACAAGCCACGCCAGAGCGGTTGAAAATCAGGTGTATGTAGTTTTGACAGGCACGGTAGGCGCTTTGCCTACGGTTGATTTTATGCGGGCCAACTATGGACAGGCGGCAGTCATTACACCGAATGATATTCCATTTCCGCCACGCGGCATTATGGTAGAAGGTGAGTTAAACAACGATATGATTGTCACCGCGGATCTTGATTTGCAGCTATTGTATGATGTACGCGAGCGCGGCTCAGTGACCACATGGCGTGACCGCCGTACAGATTTGTACACAGACTGGAGCTAACGAAAGGAAGGGCGTCATGTATCGCAAAGAATGGTTTGTCTTTGACGGAGATCGTCCGCTGCGGGCGGTCATCCGTAATTATTCCATAGCCGATTATGAGGGGCTGCTGCGTATTCAGCAGGAGAGCTTTCCGCCCCCCTATCCGCAGGAGCTGTTGTGGGGCCGGGAGCAGATTGCCAGTCAGGTTGAGCATTTTGCAGAAGGAGCGCTGTGTGTTGAAATTGAGGGGGAACTGGCCGGCTCGGTGACCAGCCTGCTGATGCACTACAACCCCGAGCATCCCCAACATACGTGGGAGGAAGTCGCAGACAACGGTTACATCCGTACCCACCGTGAGGACGGTAAGGCACTGTATGTCATTGATCTGGCTGTCCGTCCCGCATATCGTCGACTGGGTCTGGGCAAATGGCTTATTTTTTCCTTATACCATCTCGTCATTGAGCGTGGACTGGACCGTTTGCTGGGCGCGGGACGTATGCCGGGTTATCAGCATCATGCAGACCAGTTAAGCGCGGAAGCGTATGTAGATGCCGTGGTATCCGGCGAGCTCAAGGACCCGGTGTTAACGTTCCTGCTTCGTTGCGGGCGGGTGCCTGTTGGTATCATGCCCGATTATCTGAATGATGAACAATCGCGTAATTATGCGACCTTGATGGAATGGAGAAATCCGTTTCATACCGATCATTGAATCATTACATCCCAAAATAAAAAAAGAGTATGCTATATGGAATATCTTCGCATTACTCATATGAAGACCCGGGTATCCGTGTCTTTGTCGCCGTACAGGACCAAAAGGTGGTCGGTGCAACCGAATACCGCTACTATGAGGATTTTAATGTCGCCATGACGGACTTTACGATCATTGGACAGCCGGGACTCGGTATTGGCCGTTTCCTTTGGAAGCAGCGTCAGGCTGATTTGCATTCCCATATTTGTTCCTGATCATGCCTGGTCCTTGGGTACGGGCTTTGCCGATGCAATGCCTCGCGGAATGTCTTCGACAAGATGTTGCTCGGTATCATCTGTATTTGACTTGTCCGCAGACCTGCGGTCATCCTCTTCCACAGGATTCAAGGCTTTGTAACGTTTATATGCCATATCCGCCTGAGACATAGGATCTTTATACATATGAACACGTCAACTCCTTTCGGTTATATACTTCATTACCCTTTTGGAAGGCTCGATAACCGCTCGTCCTCGTCATCCCCATCGGTACCATTCAGTAAATCCGTGCCATGTATAAATTCCGCCGGAGCGGAAGGGTCAACAGGGCTGTCCGGGGATACATCATCGGCATCTGGAACGTTTTCCAGTGGAGTATCCGGTTCTTCGGTCAGGTTTTCCCAGTTCGTTTCTGCATTTTGCAGGGAAGGCTCAAAATCGTTGTCATGAAGCTCATCGTTTCTATGATCTCTTTTTGCCATCGTGCTTCAGCTCCTTTGTTCGTTGATTGCTTATTCCGACCTTACCCAAAAGGCAGAACGACTAAACCTGGGGTTAGTGTGTCTGTATGAGGTTGAAATCATACGAAATCGGGATGTTGCCATTCCCAATGAACGTTTTTTTCGGTAACTGCTGTGATATGATAAAGAGGATATGGAGGGATAGGAATTGGAATGGTAGAAATACGCGATTATTTATTTTCGGATATTTGGACGATATATGAGGATGAAGAGTGCGAACCATGGATTGGCCTCAGAGAACAGATGGAGCCACGTGAACAGGACATGTTCATAAATCAATATGAAGATTTGACAAAAAATGAGTAAAAAGAACATGATACCCTTCTTATGAAGAAGGTATGAACATCATCGTATAGAATAATATTATTTCAGGACGTTGAAAAATGATAAAACGTATACAAGCTTGTAATCCTACTATGTAACTTTGAGGTGCTTAACATGAGGCTTGTGCCCAAAGCTGTCGCCGCTCTGCTGGCGGTCATTGTAATACTGTTGTCGGTAGGCCTACCCGTCTATGCGGCTAAAACGACCCCGGAAATGAACTACCGAATACCCTCTTGGGATATGAGATGGGGAGTGGAAGGGGAGGATGGATCACTTGATGAGGTGCGGGACCCAAGCAAAGTTTGGATGCATATTAATGATGAATCACAGTTGCCCAAGCAACCCGCGAACACCGGCTCTGCCTGGATTCGTATTCGGCTGCCATCGCTGAATGATGAAACGCCGGCGGTGCTTTTTGAAAATATTTATGGCAGACATATTACGCTGTATAAGGACGGAATCAATTTTTACGAGTCCTATCGCGGGTACAATTATGAAAACAATCGTATTCTGATCCCGCTTAGACCGGAAGACGGCGGTAAAACATTATACATATGGACGGAAAGCAGCAAGAACAGACTGGGCATTATCGGAAATGTGATGACTGGTGATTATCGTGAGTTGCTGGGGACCTTGGTCAGAATGGATGTTCTGGATATCGTACTGGGCAGTACCTTTATATTTATAGCTCTGGTGCTGCTGGTCTGCTCATTTTTTCTGTTCCGTCCGAGCATGGCAATGTGGCTGTCCCTAAGCGCAATTGTGCTGTCTATTGGTCTGATGATCGTGACGTATTCACCTTTCCTGTATACGTTCTATCGTAGCTACGGCAAGCTCTATTTACAGTTTTTTGATGTAGGAATGTTTATTCTCCTTCCTTCACTAGCCTACTTTTTTGAGCAAAATATAAGTTCAATTATCCTGATTCGCAAATTTAGAAAAGTGCTGACATTTTACTCTTTGTTCTGCTTTACGATGATGGTTGTAAATTTGGGAGCACAGGAACGGTTAAACGACGTATATTATTTTTTCAGTGTATCCGTGCTGAGCGTATTGCTTGTGGCTTTACTCGTACTGCTGGTGTTTGCTTCGGTTCGTATGGCGATCAAAGGGGATCATGAAGCGATCATTTTATCGATAGGCTTTGCTTTTTTCGCAGTCATTTCCATCGGTGAACTGACCTGGTTCTTCATCAGGGACGGACACTACAATATGTTTCTGTGGAAATGGGGCGTGTTCGGCTTTGTGCTGGCCCTGATAGCGATTTTGGGCAGAAGGCTGGCAGAGAAGCATAAGCAGGTCGTTCGCTATTCCAGAGAGCTGGAGATGTTCAATAATGAGCTTCAGCGTTCTGAGAAAATGGAGATTATTAGCGATCTGGCTGCATCTGTGGCTCATGAGGTACGCAATCCGCTTCAGGTTACCCGTGGATTTCTCCAGTTAATGAGCAAGCAGGAGGATGGCAAGAACAAAGAATATCTGCATATCGCACTGGAGGAGCTGGATCGGGCTTCCGCGATTATTACCGATTTTCTGACATTTGCCAAGCCTGAATTTGAGCATACCAAAACGTTGTCTATCCTGGATGAGTTTAAACATATTGAAGGAATCATTAGTCCGATGGCCAACTTGCAAGGTGGCAAAATTTCTTTGGATATTCCCCAGGAAATCAAAGTGCGCGGGAATTCCTCCAAGTTCAAGCAGGCGTTCATCAATATTATTAAAAACAGTATTGAAGCGCTGCGAGATCAAGGGCATATTCATATATGGGCTTATGTAGAGAACGGAGAAGCTGTTATTCATATTCGGGATAATGGCGAAGGAATGGATGCTCAGACTTTATCCAGACTGGGTGAGCCTTACTTTTCCAATAAGACCAAAGGCACAGGTTTGGGCATGATGGTAACCTTTAGGATTATTGAGACAATGAACGGCAAAATATCCTTTACAAGTGCAAAAGGGGTGGGAACAGAAGCGACCATCCGCTTCCCCGTAGCCGGATAATTATCCGGCTTTTTGTGCTAGGGAAAACGGAAGGAAGTTTGCTGAACCCACCCGCATAGTGTTTAAGGAATATAAAACAAATTTGCTACAAAAAGCAATTTACCACATGGAGCGTGGTTTCCGAGATGAAGCGAGCACGCCGGAAGGGTCTGGAGGGATGACCAGATAAAACTGATCAGGTGTTTCCTCTAACGTTTTGATTTGGATATGATCGGGGATCACGACTCCTAATACATCACGAATTGCTGATTTGGGATCGGTCATCAGTTTTTCTCTAAAACTGGCATCCTCCCACGCTTTTTGAATGACTTGTGTTTGAAGAACTTCAGTAGCCATCAAAAATCACCCTCTCATTCAATTGGTTATATTTACCTAGTCAGTATACCACGAAAGTATCATAGAATCTAGCATTATTTCATATTTTTGGAGAGCCAAAAATCCAGACCGCCTCTTCGCAAATGCGAACGTCCGGCTTCAATCTCCGCCGCTTCCTCGCCCAGCTCTTCTGCGATAGAACGTGTGAACATACGCAAGCCGGGGATGTCCGACTCCAGATTTTCCAACTGCTGCACCGCTTGATCAGCAATACTTACGTAACTGGCAAGCGCGCCGCGTACATAAATCGCCTCCCGAATCTGCTCCGGTCCCAGTCCTTCGCGATAAGCCGTCTTCTGCTCGGCGCTGATATGGGACAAAAGGCAGTTGTAGCTATTTTCCTCCAAGTCCTCCGACCAGTCGGCCCAGTCATCCGACATTTGAAGTACAACCAGCGCTGTATCTGTCATGTCTGTAATGGTCTGGATCAGATCGGCCCGCCCTGCGAGTAGCAATGCACCCGTGCCAGCCATTTTTAACGGACTGGCTTTCAGCGCCACCTGATGTCGTTCCCCCTGAAAATAGTCCTCTGTTCCCTCAGATGTCACACTAACGGCCCATTCACCGATATACGTTCGGGCATACGTCCAAAAAGGGGAGGACGCGGGAAAAAGGTCCCGGTATACGTCCAAACATTCGGTATAGAACAATTGGCTTAAGGCGAGTTGCATTTTGCGGTTGTCTGCTGCTGTGTCCATCACATCGTCCTGAATCAAATAATGAGCCATGACGAACACATTGCCTAGTGATAGCTTACGGCAAATTTCGGGAGCCAGCCCGGTGAGTTCTTGCAGCCAGAACGGAAGCAAGTAGCATATGTAGTTACGCGTGCTGTCTTCCCGTAACGGATTAAAACGGGCCAGATAGTCCAAGCCCTGACTCTGAAATGGAGCAGGAAACGCGGCTGTCCGTTCTTCCGCTTGATGAAAAACATTTTCCAATTCATCTTTGTATGCAAAATACCATTCCATGGCTATCACCTGCATCTCTTATAGAAAATTTTATAGCGATATCTAGTTGTTACCCGCCATTATAAAACAGATTGCAATTTTCAACATTTTGTTATTTTTACATTAAGGATTGTGCAAAAATATGTAGGATGAATAAAAAAAGCAGAAAGAGAAAATATAGTATGAAAAAGGACGAAAGAAGGGTCTGCATCATGAAAAACCAATGGAAATTGACCGCTGCTATCCTATATGGAGGGGTAATGATGTATGGGACTGCGGGTGTCGCCGGAGCTTCTATTCCCAACGCTTCAAGTCAAGGGGAAGCTCATCAGTGGAAGGTTGCACCACAGGATCATCACGGACAAGGACATGTTCATAGGCATGGACATGGGCTAGGAGGCTGGAACCACCATTTGAATGAGAAGGTCGCCAAGCTTCTGGGTATCACTCCTGCCCGGCTAGAGAATGAGCTGGGACAAGGAAAATCGTTGGTCGATATCGCCAAAAGCAAGGGCATCAAAGAGGAACAACTGATTGATAAGCTGAAAAATGAAATGACCGTGGATCTGAAACGGCTGGTTAATCGCAAAGGCCCGATTACGTTCGACCGAAAGTCTGGAGCACCGCATGAAGCGCAATTGAAGCAGGAGCAGGGGTGAGGAACATCCTCATCCTCGGCTGACGAACATTAAATTTAAAGCGGATGCCTGATGTGACGCGTTGAAGCCTGGGCATGATGATGGCGGTACCGCGACAATTGAGAATCCTCCGGGTTCACTCTGATGAACCTGGGATGAATATCTGTATTAGATTAGTTGGAAAAAAGAACCTCACTGATGGTGAAGTGCACCCCTTAGAATGGACATTGGAAAAACCCCGGGTTTAACCGATGAATTTCTAGGGGGTGCATTTTTCATGGCTATTAAAGGACAAAAATTTAAAACATATTCCGATAATTATGCTGGGCGAGGAATGCAAGCAAGATTCACACTCCCATCTACAAAAAACTTGGTTGGTGACTACGATTACATTAACTATTATGTAGGCATAGGTGGTTACGAGATTGGTGTCTCGACTGCACGAAAACCTGAGTTTTTACGCGGAGGTTCTTACAAATGGCACTGGTTTGTAAACACAAGTAATGGTGATAGAAAAGACCTAGATCAGCCTGTTCAGTACAATGACGGTGATTCGGTCACAGTGAAAATTTTTATCGATCCATCAACCAATAAGCTTAAACTTTACCTCAATGGTTCATCTACACCGAGTTATACTGGAACTCAAGAATATCACGGTACTATGAACGATTGTCGTGTAGTTCTTGGAGCCTATCAGGCCTCTGGAGAGGTTCTACCATTAGCGTCATGGAGGGTTTCTCAAAGTAATGTTACTGTGTCGAATATTTACTATAGAAATGCATCTGACACTTGGGTTCCAATTACATCTGGAAGCCCGTCTATATTCCACAAACCGGCAGGTGTAAGTAATCCTGGTCCTGCGGATTGGAGAGCAAGTACTTTAAGTGGAGGATCGTTTACAGCTAATATTGGGTAAGTAGGAGGCATCATCGGTAAAAACACAAGGGTTGGCGTGCGAGTTTACACGCCAACCCTTGTGTTTTTGAAATAACTATTCGTGGATTGCTTTGTATGAGGAAAAGCGATATGTGTAGTCATTACATAAGAAATATAGAGAATTGTTACCAACCACTTCTTAGTTTCTCGCCTTTACTTCTGAAAAATAAATCTTTAGAATAAGTGATGAACGATACAAAAAACGGAAAAGGATGAATTATATTGAAGAAAATGACGCTTTTTTTTAGTATTATTGTTCTCCTTATATTTTCAGGAAGTATGGCTAGTGCAAAGGCGAAGCCCATTCAATTAAACGCAAATGGCAATCTTCTTACTGATATGAAAAGTCCCATTGTTTTAAACAATACTAGTTTTGTACCTGTACGTGTTGTAGAGTCTTTAGGAGACTACAAAGTCGGTTGGAATAGTAAAAGTAAGACGATAACTGTGACTTGTGATGGCGATAGTCTACAGCTAACTGTTGGTAATAACGTTGCTCTTAAGAATCATAAAAAAATAAGCCTTAGCACTCCTCCAGTTATGAAAGACGGCACGACTTATGTTCCTTTGAGATTTATTAGCGAGAATTTTAATGCTATTGTAGATTGGGACTCCAAAAACAATGGTATTGCTATTATAAACCCTGATCAAAATGTACAAAAGTTGATACAAAGTGGTGATTTGGCAAAAGCTAGATTGGGAGTTATTGGACTGCAAAGAGTTCAGTTCTATGTATCCAAGGATCGACCTGAAGGAGAGAGTTTCAGCTTTATTTTTCCAGAGAATGATTTTTCCAAGATGTATTTTATTTGGAGTGACAGTATTTATTATTACGAATTGAAAAATGGTTATATGAGCTTAGCTTGGGAGGGAAAAAAGACTTTTTCTAAGCTGGATGGAACACACAGTTCTTTGTCTAAATACTTGGGGGGAAACATAGAAAGTATATGGGGTGAACAACCAGTTGTAACTAAACGACTTGTTTTCTTTAATGATAACACTGGATCAGTTGGGATGGTCGGTGAATATGGGATTATAGACACAAAGGGGAATGTAGTTGTATCCCATAAAGTACAGGATGCTAAACAGCTTGCAGACTTAATTGTTAATGTGCAGGAGGAAAAGAAATAATTAAGTGTCTTACCCCATTGTCCAAATGGGCAAAGGTTCTTGTGTGTGATTGGAGCTGTATTCGTGAATCTGGAGAGTCTTTACAGTGGACTGTTGAGTGCGTATACCGATAATGCCTGCTATCATGCCAGGCATTTTTTTATTGGATGTGATTGTTCGGAAAATAAGTGAACTTGGAAATACAAAAATGTTCTTTGCACATCGTCGTATCGGAAAGTTTACAACGGCTGCAACTTGACAACAAAACTTTTTCTTGTTTGAAACGTTTATAATTTAGTGTAATTACAAATTATTGGAGGTTGTTAGGTATGAAAAAAATCTTTCTTTCATCTATGCTTACTTTAGGTATGCTCTTAACATTTGCTATTCCGCTTTCTGCTGCACCGTCAATTCAATTAGTTATCAATAGCGAGGTGGTACATTCAGATGCTCCACCCGTTTCTGTTGCAGGGAGAACTATGGTTTCTTTAGCTTCTTTGAAGCCGCTGAAGCTCAATTTAGTCTGGAACGCTGACCAGAAGACGGTGACTGTCAATGCTCCTGGGGTAAAAGACAAGCTTGTACTTACGATCGGTCAAAAAGAAGCTTCTTATGGAGAAAAAACACTTACTTTGGATGTGCCCGCTCAATTGAATAAGAATCGCGTTGTTGTGCCTTTGCGCTTCATCAGCGAAGCCTTTAAAGCAGAGGTGGAGTGGAAAGCGGACAAAAATACGGTCATTATCCGGAGTGCTGACCAAGTAGAAACATATAAGAAGCTGTATCAAGGTACGGATTTGGTGGCGGCACGTAAAATCGCTGTAGACCTTCCTTCTAATGATGAAAATACGCTTGATAATACCGAGGAGGGCGTTTATTATCAGTTTGTTTTTCCAGAGGGGGAGGCATTGAGATATTATTATATTGTTGGAAACTTACTTACTTATTACGAAATTAAGGATGATGTAAAACATCTAGTTTGGGAAGGCGTAGAAAAAGCTCCGGGGAAGTATACGAAAGAAAAAGGGAAACGACCAGCGATAGATAAAACAGAATATTATTTTTTACAGGAACGTGTGGATAGTAGTGTTACCTATGGAAAAGTGGGGACAGAGAAGTCGGTAACACAACGTTTACCAGCCAATGTTACAGGAATACATGATATTATTGTACCTATTTCCGGCGAAGTAAGGAAAGATCAAATTAAATAGAGTATGATTCAACTTCATTTGAGGACGTCCTAGGGAACTAGTGACGTCCTTTGTTTCGTATATAGTTTTTTTAAACCAATAAGTTTTAAGACTTTATAACGTTATATGTGAGTTGAGCGATACCTATAACAGCTTTTTAAGCTGGGAAATACGGCCTTGGGATACGCCAAGCCATTCAGCATAGTCGCCTTGCTTGGCTGTTGGATGCTCACTCATGAGTCTTCTTAGTTGTGCAGCCAATTTTTTTGAAGACGACCGATTTGCTCTTTTTTCTTTGTACGGTTCCTTAACAGCAGGAGCAGGAATTTGACTCACACCTATGTTTCCTTTCAGGTCGAGTATGCATTTTTTACATAAAAATGAATCCCTGAAATAGGTTAAATCCTTAACCGAACTGCACAAGTGGCAGGAGATTCCAATATACTTCCGCATACTCAAAAATCCTGTTTCAATATCTAAATAAAATTCTAAAGGATCGCCAGCTTTAATATCCATAGAGGCCCGCATTTCTTTAGGAACAACAATTCGGCCTAACGTATCTAAGGGACGTGTCATACCTGTATTTTTCAAGTGATCTTCTCCTTCTTAGCAAATTAGAATGATAGAAACAATATGGAAGTATTCCAACTTAATCTTCTAGCTTGTCACCTGCCTGATCGTACATTTTTGGTATGAGCTGGCTTACACGGGCTTTGGATGACTCTTGAGCATATATCTACAGCTTGTACATATAAGAGAACCCTTAAAGTAACTTAATCCCTCGGTAGATTGACAAAACTTACAAGACTGACCAATATATTTTTTTAGGGATATCGTACCCGATTTTTCATCTGCAAAAAATTCTACAGAATCATTTGAATAAATATCACAGGTTATGAGTATTGCTTTGGGAATTACGAGTCTACCAAAAGTTTCTAAATTCCTTGTCATTTTTACGCCCATCATCCAATACTCTCCTATTAAAAAGATAAAAAGCAATAAAATAAAAGCATTTATTGTTATTCCAGAAGATGGTATTATCATGAATAGAAAAAATATTAACTATACTATAAGTTTTCCAATTCATTTTTTTGTTGAAATTTGCACTAATTTAAAGTTCACGCTGAAAGGGTGGTTTATCCATGGAAATCATACCTACAATACAGGCAGAAATTCAAACCTATCTAAAACGAAAAGGCTTAACCATGACCGGGTTTGGTCGCATTATTGATTTGAATGTAGGTACAGTTAGTGGCATTGTGACGGGCAACCGTTCTATTTCTGTTCACCAATTGGATTGCATTACGGCGGGAATGAATTTACCACCGGATTATTTTTACGAACGTTACATTGAAGAGTGCATTGAAGAATCTCCACTCAACTGGAAAAAAATCAGCCCATTCCTATACCGATGCATTGAGCTAGGGCGACTGGACTGCTTGCAGCGAGTTGTAATTCTGTTGTTGGATAACCTTACTTATCCGCCGTCGCTCTTTGAAGTTGCAGAAAATGTGTACAAAGACGGCTACAATGAAGCAGCGGCATACCTGTACAAGAAGGTGGCTGAAAGTGAGAAGCACCAGCATTCAGAGCGATTGGCGATCTGCCAGTATCGCCTGTTCCAAATCAACATCGGACAGGATCGGACTGTCAATCTTCAAGCTGCCATCGAATTTGCCCCTTTTGTTGATCGCTTGGACGAGATAGAGCAATTAGATGCTTTAAAAGATTTAGCGAACGTGTACAGATCATTAAGCCTGTGGGACAAGGTTCAAGAATTTGCACATCAAATGGGTCAATTGGGAAAGATTCAATATAATTTGGTTCATAATTCCAAGCGAAAAGGAACAGAGCCGCAAAAAAAGCCAGTTAGACCACTTTTTACTTACATAACGTATTCTGAACTACTGTGTGCTAATGCTTGCGATGCAAAAGGAGATCATGAACAGGCATTAGAACATATTCGTGGTTATGCTGATTTAAGTTGGGTAAAGGAGAAGGATCCTGATACGCTTTATTGGAAGAAGCAATATCAGCAATGGGCTAAAATTAATACCTACGTAAACAAACTTATGTCCGGGGATATAAGTGTTCTTCCGGATTACGTAGAGCATATGGCTGCCGAAAAAGAGATTTTTGCTGAGCTACTGAACGTCCTAGAAGTGGCTAACCGATATAATGTAGATGTGGACCATATCCTTCAGCGCTTTGAACCCCAAATAGCAGCTTATCAAGAATCGTCATCTTCTGACATGTATACACAGCAGGTTTTACCGGGAGAATACGTTCGGTTCTGGTACAAGATGGCTAAGTACAGTCTAAATAAAGGTAGATATCCATATGGTTTCAAATGTCTGCTAAATGCATGGGAAAAGGCTGAATTTATTAATAAAGGACTACTTTCGCATAATTGTGCAATGTTATTTGAACGATTCAAAGCGTATGCCGTTTCTGAAACACGAGATCAGTTGCAAAGTCTATGGGAAAAAATTGATCAAAAAGATGGTTTTCTTCTTGACGGTAACTAGCTTATTGCTGGTATTTGCACTACCAGTTCTACCTGGAATTCCAAGCTCTAGCTCGATCCAAACTCAAGGACACGTTGGTGGATCTTGATCCAAGTAATCATCTTCATATTCATTACAATGGACCAGCTTATTGCTGGTCTTTTTTTTGGATTATTTTGTAATTTATTGGCTCAAAAAAAGACATGAAGTATTTGTTCATTACCTCCTAAAATGAGATTCACTAGGAGGTATGCAGGATGAACAGGGATGAAACGTTAACGTTAATTCAACAAATGGAACACGCCAGACAACACTTGCATGAGCTTTACGAAGAGTATGGCTTCGGACACGCTTGTGTACTTGAGCAGTCTATGCTTTTGGATGAACTGATTAATCAGTACAACCGTATGTTTCAGACCAGAAATCTGCCTCACTATGTTTAGAGCCAAATCATTGACAACGACGATGCTATATTCAGTCCATCCCCCATTCCTTTTATGCGAAACTGTGACTTCTCCCACATAACGTTTATCATTATTCTATATAATTACTTATTTTAAAATAAAATACATGGTCATGGAATAATATGTTAATCAGTTGGGGAGATGGCGTGGCAGACCAAGGCAACAAAAAAAGCAGAGCTCCATAAGAAAGCCCTGCAAAAGAGTTGATTTTTTTGAATTAGAACTCCGAACTGGAAAACAGACGTAGAAGATTAGCCAACCTCCTGCGTGCCTTTGGAAGCGCGTTTGGAGGAAAGCGACTGGAACCGAAACGGCCAGGCTAACCGCTGTCGACCTTTTGAGCCAACAATCCAGTTGCCTCCCGGCAAATGGGCAAAAAGCCAGCTAATGCCCAGAGAAACGCTTGCCACGACGACAAACGTAATCAGCGTCGCCGTAAAATGATGATCGCCCAGTGAAAGCGGGCGGGTGTAATAGGATATAAAGGCCAGCACGAGTGCATGAGCCAGATACCCTCCGAAGGAATAACGTCCGATCCAGTTCAGCATACGGCGGAACGGCTCGGAGCGCTGGTCTTTTTGCAAATGGAGCAGCAGTCCATATAACAAAAGCAGCTGCGAGACAATCAGCACAAAGGTACTTGGCTTGAGGTAGGTGGAAATATTGAGATTGATCGTATCGCCCGACTGGATCAGCATCGTGTGACCCATGAGCATGAACAGACCAATAAAGACAAATACATTCCACGGTAATGTCTGCTTAGCCAGTCCCCGCCACGTATCCGTCATATAGGCACATACCGCGCCTAGCATAAAATAGAAAAAGTACATGACAAAGTTGTAGGTGCGGTAATCCAGCAGAGTCTGCCAAAGGGACGGTAACTTGGTGCTCCATGTAGACATGTCATAGTAGGACCATTGCAAGAGCAGAGCATAAGCCGCCGCTGCTGTAAGCATCACAGTCAGAACGAGCTGTTTTCGTTTTTTGGTGCTATAGCGACGGAGAAACGTTTGTACATGCCCGGCTGCTTTTGCAAATAAGGGAAATAAAATATAAAACTGAAAAATCATCACCACAAACCATAGATGATATCCGCTGACAGGTATAATCATTTCCTCGAACATGCCCTTGTAAAAATAAATATTTCCCCACTGCGCCGTCGACCAGTTCTGGTTACATACCCAATAAACGACCGTCCAACAGAGAAATGGAACATAAATATCTCGAAACCGTCTACCAATGTAACGGGGATAGCCAATCGGTTTGTTACCATTATAAAAAAGCAGCGCCGCAGACAGGAAAACGAACGTCGGTGTGCCAAAGCGTGTCAAATGATACAGCATTGCGAGCATAACGGAATCCGGCTGCTGGATGTCGCTGCGATAAATATATTCGCCAATGCAATGCTGAAGCACGACAGCGAGGTAGGCAAGACCCCGCAGTTCTGTCCACTCCGCGATACGCGGCTTGCTCATCCATATCACTCCTTTTCCACAAGATTCGTATACCTTCTCCATAACACAATTTAGGTATTGTAACGCAGAAACATTAGTGCAGGATTAACGTTACCTGAAAGTTGGAAGAGTGGAAGTAGTTCCAATTTGATATGATTGCGTTTACAATCTAAGTAAAATCACAATAAATTCACAACTTGAGGATACGCACGGAAGAGGTGGGAAAATGAAAAAAACGCTACTGGTATATATGCTGCTGATTGCGGCCTTTGCGCTCTATGTGTTCAGGTATGAACAATCCGGGCCGTTGAATGGCACTTGGGAGGAAAGAGGGCTGCGAGGCAACATCGGAGAAACCTATATGATGATTACGTTCCAGTCTGGTTTGGAGTATTGGAAAAGCGGTCTCAAGGGCTTTGAGGATGCTGGGGATGCCTTGGGGGTGAATGTGGAGTATCGAGGGGCTACCCGTTATGATGCGCAGGAGCAGACGACCGTGATTGAGCAGGCAATTGCCCGGAAGCCCGCAGGGATTGCGATTTCTGCGATTGATCCTCACTCTCTGATCCCGGCGATTAATAAGGCGCTGGATGCGGGCATTCCTGTGGTGCTGTTTGATGCAGGAGCACCGGGGAGCCGGGCGTATTCTTTTTTGGGAACGGACAATTATAAGGCGGGTGTGACCGCTGCGGATAAAATGGCAGAGCTGCTGGGACGGGAAGGTGAAGTCGCCGTTCTGACACTACCTGGTCAGCAAAATCATGAAGAGCGCTTGCGCGGCTTTCGCGATACCATTCAGCGGCAGTATCCTGCCATGAAGGTGGTGGAAGTGGTAGATGGTCGCGCAGACGCAATGGTATCCCGGGATGAGTCACTCCGACTGATGAAGGCTTATCCGAAGCTGGCGGGGATTTTTGTGACCGAGGCGACGGGAGGAACAGGTGTCGGTGAAGCGGTACTGAGTCAAAAAAACAGCCATCCGCTGAAAATCATTTCTTTTGATACGAATAAAGCGACATTGGATATGATTCGAGCAGGTACGATCTCAGCAACGATTGCGCAGGGAACGTGGAATATGGGCTATTGGTCGCTTCAATATCTGTTCCATCTGCACCATCATTTGACGATTCCAGCACCTTCCTCCTCTGGTGATAACGCTCCGTTGCCCGTGCGGGTGGATACAGGCATTTCAGTGGTCACACGAAAGAATGTAGATGATTATTATGCGAAATGACGATCAACGGAAGCGGAAAAATCAAAGCTTGATTCCTGAAATAGGGAAGCGCATCCATACAGGAGCTGGAAAAAGAATGCAGCGGTTGCGCTTGCGTAATATGCCCTTACGGTATCAGCTCATGCTGCTGTTCCTGTTGTTTGGTATCGTGCCTTCGCTCGGATTAGGTCTGCTGGTCAACTGGACGGTGGAACGGATTATTGAGCGGCAGGTGGAAGATCATACGATGCAATTGATTGGCAAGGTGAACGAGGCACTGGATACCAAAATGGAAAATTTGCAGAACATGACGTATCTGATTGGCTTTAACCCGGATATCGGGGAGTTTTGGCAAGGTCGGACGCTGGCCGACGGTCATGCGGGCCATGCGAGTCATGCAGGTTCTGCAAATATAGTAACGCAGGAAAATAAGGGGGAGCAGGCTAAGAATCAGGCTTACCTCCCCAATCAGGCCGCAAGCTCTGTACAGGCACAGGATAGGCTATATGGCATGAAGCAATTTTTGCAGGGCTTTACCACGTTATATCCCGAGATTGCGGGTATTCTAATCGTGAACGAACACGGCGACTATATTAGTAATGAAATGTATGCTCGAAGCGCAAGCAGTCTAACTCAAGAAGACTGGTACAAACAGGCGGCGCAGCATGCAGGTATTTTTACCGTGCTGGGACAGCCGAGCCACCGCAATGTGACCACTCATGTTCAGTATAAGGATAGCGAAATCGTGTCTGTTGTCCGGTCGGTGACGGATTCGGAGACTGGACGTGTGCTAGGCGTGATTATGATTGATCTCAAGCTACGGGCCGTATCGCAGGCCGCCAGAGATGTAACCTTGGGCAAAACCGGGTATTTAATGGTGACAGATGCTGAGGGACGCAGCGTGTACATGCCGGATATGCCGCTGATTGAGCGTATTCCCCCGGAATGGTTCGGGGCAGGTGATAGCGGGATGTTTACCCGTGAAGCCGGAGGTCGGGAACTGCTGTTCATGTTCCGTGCTTCCGAATTTACGGGCTGGAGAACGGTAGGGGTATTCCCGGCAGGGGAATCGACACTGGAGGTACGGCAAATTCAATTTTATGTCGTCTGCTTTGTTTTCATTGTATGTCTGTTCGGGCTGACGGCATCCTTGCGATTGTCGCGCTCAATTGCACGGCCGATATTCCGTCTGATGTCCTATATGCGGACAGCAGAGACGGGGGATCTTACGGTTCGGCAATGGAGTGACCGTGGGGATGAAATTGGGATGCTTGGCAGGAGCTTCAACCGGATGCTGGAGCAAATTCGCCGTTTGATGACGCTTAGCGAGCTAAGGGAGCGGCAGAAGCGGGATGCCGAGCTGCGTAGCCTACAGGAGCATATTAAGCCTCACTTTTTATACAATACATTGGATACAATACATTGGATGGCTCATAAAAACGGGGCAGAAGACGTGTCCGACATGGTGGGAGCGCTATCGAGATTGTTTCGTCTTGGGCTGAGCAAAGGGGATGACTTTATTCCGCTACGCAGCGAGCTTGAGCATATATCGAGCTATATGCAAATCCAGCAAACCCGGTATCGGGACAGACTCCGCTGGGAATTAAACGTACCCGAGGAGCTAGGAGAGCTGTTCGTGTTGAAGCTGATGCTTCAGCCTGTGGTAGAAAATGCGATTTACCACGGCATTAAGGCCAGACGCGGCCCCGGCACGATTGGGGTAGAAGCGCGGATTGAGGGAAATAAGCTGCTGCTGACGGTACGTGATGATGGCGCAGGGATGACGGTGGAACGGTTGCGGGAGCTGAGGGGTTTGCTGGAAGCACCGCTGGAGGCGATGGAAGGGCAACAGAAGCCAAGCGTTACCAGTGCGAACGGCAGAAGCTATGGCATGCTGAATGTACAGGCGCGTATACGGCTATCTTTTGGTGAGGAATATGGAATTGTATTGGACAGTGAAGAGGGGGCAGGTACCTGTGTTACGATTGTTCATCCGTTGCTGCGGGATATGACGCAACTGAAGAATTCTCATGAAAAAGGAGCGGATCAGGATGACGAAATCAAACGCCACAGGCACCTCGACAACGACGAGTCTGACGGACAAGGCCATAACAGAAGTGACAACGATGACGGCAAAACGTTACACCAAAAAACGTTATCAGGTACTGATCGCAGATGATGAGCCGATCATTCGAGAGGGCATACGAGATTGCGTAGACTGGGCTGCCCTCGGCATGGAGGTTGCGGGTGAGGCGGAGGATGGCGAAGAAGCGCTGGAGCTGGCGGTACGGCATGGCATCGACATTTTGCTGGTCGATATGAATATGCCGTTCATGGACGGCATTGAGCTAATCCGACGGCTGCGGGAAGAACGCCCGGAATGTCGTTGTCTGATCATTTCCGGTCATGATGAATTTGCTTATGCGCAGGAGGCTGTCCGACTTGGCGTGGAGGATTATATATTGAAGCCGGTAGATGCAGGGCAGCTTTACGCTGCGCTGTCACGACTCGTTCAGCGGCTGGAAGAAGAGCGCAAGCGTGCTGCCTATGTAGAACAGGCCGCCGGACAGATTGAGCGGAATATTCCGCTGCTGCGCCAGCGCTTTTGCCTGGAATGGCTGGAAGGACAGAACACAGGAAAAGACGTGATGGAACAACTGGCGTTTTTACGTCTTCCATCTCGGCCACCCGTTCAGATCGGCGTTGTACGGTGGCCTGCGGCAGAGGCGCGGCAGACGATTATGCGTGAGAATGACCGCCAACTGTTTCTTTTTGCCGCTGAAAATATTATTGGCGAGCTGTTGGAGGGTCTGCCGCATGTGTTGTTCCGCGATGTAAACGGGCTGATCGGCATATGCCTGTGGCAGGAGGCACCCGAAGCCATCGGCGCGACGATGGAGCAGGCTATCGGGCGCTACCTGAATATAGCGGTTCATACGCATGTGGAGCGAAACGCCGGGGGCTTGGAAGGCGCGGTTGATGCGTTCCAAGTGTGCCGTGATCGTGTATACAGCGAATCGCAGCTATCTCCACTCGTGCGCCGGGCGCGGCAGCTTATTCAGGAAGGCTTCGCCGACCGGGAGCTGACACTTGAATCCCTCGCCTCGCGTTTACAGGTATCCGCCGTGTATCTCAGTCGTGTGCTCAAAAAAGAGCTCAACGATAGCTTCGTGACCCTCGTCACGCGCGCCCGTATCCGTAAAGCGGTGCAACTGCTGGACTCCACCACGCTGTCTATCCACGATATAGCGGAGCGCACAGGATACGACAGCCAGCACTATTTTAGTACGGCTTTTAAAAAGACTATGGGTGTTTCCCCTGTTCAGTACCGCAAAGGTGGTGGAATTGGCGTAATCGTGTCGGATCAGGAGTGACCTGAAAAATGTGTGTGTAATCACACCTGCGCGTTTGGGGGTCTGTTACGCTATTGATAACGAACAAATATCTATCAATATTTGGAGGAAAACAATATGTTTTGTTATCAGTGTGAACAGACGCCGAGTGGCGGGTGTACCGTAGTTGGGGTGTGCGGCAAGAATGAAACGATAGCGAGCTTGCAGGATACGATGATTTTTGCATTAAAAGGCATTGCGGCCTATGCGACACACGCTCGACAGTTGGGCTATAGCGATCCTGAGGTGGATCGTATTACGCATGAAGCGTTATATATGACCTTAACCAATTCTAACTTTAATTTACAAGAGCATTTGGACATGGCGATGAAGGTCGGAAATGCTGCGATACGGATCATGGATGTGCTGGATCATGCGCATACGGATCGTTTTGGCATTCCGCAGCCGATTACCGTCAGTCAGAATAAAATTGAAGGTCAATGTATTGTTGTGACGGGACATAATCTGTATGCGCTGGAGGAATTGCTGCGGCAGACGGAGGGTAAAGGCATCAATATCTATACCCACTCGGAAATGCTGCCAGCCCACGGTTATCCAGCGCTGAAGAAATATGCACATCTCAAAGGGAATATCGGCAAAGCCTGGTACGATCAGCGCAGACTGTTCGAGGAGTTCCCGGGTGCAATTCTCGCCACGACGAACTGTGTTATGCCGATTAAAGGCACGTATGCAGACCGCTTCTTCTCTTATGAAGTAGCCGGGCTGGAGGGAGTAGCCAAGATCATGGACGACGACTTTTCACCATTGATCGAGCGTGCGTTAGCCCTGCCAGCCGCAGATGTAGATTCGGAGCAGGTGCTTACGACGGGATATCATCACGAGACGGTTATCGGGCTGGCTCCTGAGATTATTCAGGCGATTAAAGACGGACATATTCGCCGCTTTTTCGTTATTGCAGGCTGTGACGCACCAGGTAAAGGTGGCAACTATTACCGAGAGTTGGCAACTTCCTTGCCGAACGATACAGTTATTTTAACCACGTCCTGTGGGAAATTCCGCTTTAATGACGTGGACTATGGCACCGTGGGGGACACGGGGATTCCGCGTTATATTGATCTGGGGCAATGCAACAATTCCGGTTCTACGGTGAAAATCGCTCTGGCGTTAGCAGATGCTTTTGGTTGTACGGTGAACGAGTTGCCAGTCAGCATCGTGTTGTCCTGGTTTGAGCAAAAAGCGGTGGCGATCCTGCTAGGCTTGTTCAGCCTCGGCATTCAGGATATCCGCATCGGGCCGAAACCGCCCGAGTTCATTTCTTCTGGCGTACTGGATGTACTGGTGGAGCTGTTTGGCTTGAAGCTGATTACTACAGCGGAGGAAGATATGAAAGCGATGCTGGCGTTGTCGTAGGGGCGACAGAAGGTTACAACTCCATTAGAAGTCGTGTTATTGCACGGCTTCTTTTATTTGCTTATCTTTGTGGTAAGTCATGAAATGACATGATTATAGAATGTTCAACAATTTATTACATTAATTTTATGGAACATATTGGTACTCATGCACTATTTCATTATGTGGATAATAATGGTTAAATGAGTATGTGTTGAATACAATGTGTTCACACAGAAAAATTAAAGGAGATTGAAAAAATGAAAAAGAGAATTATTGCAGGTATGCTGGCAAGTAGTATGTTGGTACCCACAATGGCTTTTGCAGATGAGGTTACAAATATAAATGATAGTTCTTCTAACAACTTATCAAGTGGATTAATGGACAGTGTTTATAACAAAGATGAGATTGCTAAAAGGCTCAACAACGCGATTATAGAGCTGAATGAAGCAAAGAAGTCAAATGAAGGAGCTCTTAGTTTTGATAAAGAATTATTGACTGATGAGTATGCAGCTAAAATCAAGAATTATAGTGATGAAGAATTGAAACAATACCTTTCTCAATTTTTTGTAGATAAATCTGCAATTGAAACCAAGTTGGTCAATATCAAAACGATACCCGAGGATGACAACATCATAAAACCAACTTACAAGACATACAATAAGAGGGAAGCTGAAGTATGGACCGGTGTCCCATCGTTAGGTTGGTGTTATGTGCATATTCAGTACAACATTTTAATTGGGGACTCAAGTGACGGAAGAATGTACGATGGCTTATTTATGAGAGGGAAAGTGCTTACCAGTTGGCAAACGGGCATAGCTGTCGCAAACAATTGGAAACATCTTGATGGAGATGTTAGGGCTCTCGGGAATAGCGCTGATATCACAGCCAGAGGCTTATTAACATGGGGGATTAAAGGTACACCACTCAGCTATTCTCAGGACATTACAGTACTATTTGAGGATAGCATACACAATTATTAATAAACTTTTACGGCAGGTGATTCATGAATTTTCTCAAAACCAAAAAGTACTGGATTTTAGCATTTCTAATTATGATGGCCTCATTAATATACCCTTCGACATATGAACCTCAAGGATCGAGTAGCCCCGAATCAGGAAGCCCTTTCAACGAGTATAGTTATGGGTTGCTGTTTCCTTTTCTGACTTTACGTACAACTCAGGTTGTAACAGGTAGTCAAAATGTATTTAGAATTGGTATAGAGGCCGAAAACTACTTCTTTGGTATTGGTGACTTTCTGGGTTCTTTTGTATTCTGCTTTGTACTTTCATACCTAATTATAAAGCTGTATAACAAAATCTTTAAATGAGCATTATTCTCGATCATTTTATGTAAACTTTTTCAAAGAATCCCCCCTCCTTGGGGGGATTTCGTGTACCTAGAGTAAGTAATCACCAATCTGACACCCAGTGAATGCGAACGTAGCTACTTATGGATTAATGTTCATCAATTCTTGCGAATATGTCCGTAAGAATCTTCAAAGCCAGCTCAGTATCTTTGGATTCTCGCGTTCTTAGCAGAGTCAAAATACTTTTTACACTCGAATCTTCTTCGGTAAGCTCATCATTTTCCTTTACATATGTAAGCAACTGATAAACGCCCACGTTCAATGCCTTCGCTATTTTCTCCAGATTTTTCAAAGATATATTTCTCTCTGCGCGCTCAATAAAACCAATATAACTCGAATTGAATCCTGCTTTTTCGGCTAAAGCTTCTTGAGAAAGCCCTTTAGACTTCCGAATATCCCGAATGCGTGTACCGACTAAATCTAAAATTTCAGACATGTTTACACCTCTCTATAGTTAGAAGTGTAGAGAAAGAGTTACTTCTAATTAATAACTGTTAATAAGTAAATTGAATTAAAAACTACTATATAGTAATATTTATTATAAAGCTTACCTGATAGCTAGAATTTTATACTTTTTGTTGGTTCCTTATTGCTTCCACGATGCCTTTACTGCTCTTTAAATCCAAATTCAGGAGTTGACTCCCGTGAAAAATGACTCCTTAAGCAACCACCTACATAGTGATCCAGATTCCATACAGCCGAATCATAGCGACCCCAACATATTGAATTGCATGATGGATTTTCAAAAGCTGGCGCAATATCAGATAAAGCTTGCACAGATCATGCGTGATTATCATCAATTTCACAACTGCCTCGTTCTTTGTGACCGGGCGATGTTTTCTATGGCTAAGGCTATTTATGTTCACCGAAATCAAATTATTCTATCCTCCATTAGCCTATCTATAACGGATGTACTTAGGTTAATCCACACGGATGCTGAACCGAATTTGGATATGGTACTATTTATGGGTACAGTGCATTACCTTATTTCCGCAGAGGATCATGCATATAACAAGCCAATGAAGCTGGAGGAGGTAGATAGACTACTTTTTAGAACAGATCATATTTTAAACCGTTTATCACGGCGAATTGTAGCTAATCCAGCAGAGCGGTATCAATCTATTTTTATAAAGAAGCAGTCCATTAAGTAGTTAAATCATATGTTAATAACACCCAACCTTTTCTCACGAATGATATAATGGCAAAAAGGGAGATGTTGGCTGCGGCCTAAAGGCTCCAAAACAGAAAGGGTGTTATCAGATGCCTACATACAACAAGCTGGTGCGGGATCGGATTCCGCATATCATTACGTCTCAGGGTAAGGAATGCCGAACGCGTATTTTGGACCCGGAGGAATATAAGCAGGAGCTGAGAACGAAGCTTCGTGAAGAAGCAGAGGAATATTTTGAAGCGGCGAAAGATAAGGACGCGCTGGAAGAGCTGGCGGATATGCTGGAAGTCATCCGGGCGCTGGCAGAAGTACATGGGGCAAATACGGCAGAGCTGGACAGGCTGCGGGCAGACAAAGCCGAGGCACGGGGTGGCTTTCAGGAGCGGGTGTTTTTAATTGATGTCGACGAAGCTTAATGTCAAGCTCATTACGGACAATTTGGCGGATGAGCCGATTGCCGGGATACAACATGCCTCCGGGATTTATATAATGACTTCATTTATTATGCTGTCCGGGGTGAATCGCTGAGAAATTGACTTATCTGCTCCAGTAGGCTTAAAGTCTAGCCAAATAGTACACATGGAATAAGCCTATTTTCTTATCTATTAGGTATAGTTAACGTTTGATGATTCTTATGTACATGGTCATTGATGGGATGCCCTGTGTGAATCAATTATTCAAAAAAGCTTCTGCTGAAGTTTTGGCGGGAGTTTTTTGTTTGAAAGTACAGGATTAGTGATCGTCATATTCTTCCATTTGATGATACAATATAAACATGATTCAAAAGGGCTATTTCAAATACGATGTTTCGTTTAATCAATTGTATTTCTTATATTTACGAACTTCGTGAATATTACGTTAAGCGCAACTTCTGAGGAGCATATTTAAAAGTGATTTACGGGCTAAGAATTGATAAAGATTTCATAAGATTGACGAAGCAGATTCGGTAACGAAGCATGTCTGGCTAGGAGCAAATCTACGAAGGTAACTCAGGAAGACGGAAGCGATGCTTAACATAATATTCATGCTGCTGAATTCGGCAGTCGCCGAACACTCAGCATACACTGGGTTGTGAATACGGGAACGTTAGGTAACAACTTCTTGAAACTAAATAGAAGGGTAACTTATAAAGTTGATTGTGGTATTATTAATACAATAATTTGAATAGAAGGATGAAATCATGATGACAAGTGATATTTTAAGAATGCAAGAAAGAATAGAACTTGCAATCGAATTAGGAGAAAGTCAATTTAGAGAATTTAAAAGTGCCCTTGAAGGCAAACCAGGTGAGAAAAAGGGACGTGCGTTGAAAGATGTTGCGCAAGATATCGCTAGGACACTTGTTGCATTTGCGAATGCTGATGGTGGCGAATTGCTTGTAGGAGTTGAAGACGATGGTACCTGCACCGGAGTTCAGTACGACGAAAATGGAATAGATATTTTATTAAAAGCACCGTCTACACATATACATGCAGAGACACCTTTACCATCTGTAAAAGCAAGAAAAGTTATTTACAATGAAAAAATGATTTTGTATTTTTCTGTTGCAAAAGGAACTGAGTATGTATACTTGACGGTTGACGGCAGATGCATTCAAAGAAGCGATTTAGAATCAATTCCTATGCCGTCTGAAAAAATTATTTTTTCGCGAAAAGAGGTGCTAGCAAGACGCTACGACAGAGATTTCGTAGATGGAGCATCTATTGCAGATTTAGACACTACTCTAATAGAACAAGTTGCAAGCAAAATTTCAAAAGGTATGACCGTTGAAAGATGTTTACAACATTTAGACTTAGTAGAATACGATGGAGAAAAGTTTCGTTTAAGAAGAGCAGCAGTACTATTATTTGCGAAAGAAGCATCAAAGTGGCACCCGCGTTTGCAGGCTCGATTGCTTAAGATTGATGGTACTGAATTAAAAGCAGGGGCAGAATATAACGTTACGTTTGAAGACCAAGTGTCTAATAACGTTTTAAAGTTAGTAGAGTCAAGTTGGGATCTACTTAGACCACACTTAACTGAAACAAAGTTCTCAAAAGATGCCATTTTCCAGTCACAAGTTATGTATCCTGAACTTGCGTGTCGCGAAGCCTTAATAAACGCGATAGCTCATCGCGATTACAGCACAGAAGGCAGAGGGGTTGAGATCAAAATCTTTTCTGATAGGCTTGAGATCACAAGCCCAGGCTCACTTCTTTCGACAATAACTGTGGATGATTTGCTTGAGTTAAATAATGCTCACCAATCAAGGAATGCTTATATTGCGAGGGTTTTAAGAGAAATTGGTTATATGCGAGAGCTAGGCGAAGGAATTAAAAGAATTTATGAACAAATGAATTTTAACGATTTAACTCCACCAGAATTCATTTCGTCGAATGAAAGCTTTACTACAGTGCTGCATCATAAATATGTCTATTCTAGAGAAGTGAAATTGTGGCTCGATAGTTTTAATGATCTGAATCTTACTTCTGAAGAAAAGCTGGTAGTTAGAATAGGCTACGGAGATAAATTAATTTCCCCTGAAGAAATTATGCATGCTGTTGATATTGTAGATACGGATAAATTCAGACAATTAATTGAAGAGATGCAGAGAAAGAATCTTATTGTGAGAGAAGTTTCACGGGATCAAGCTCTCAAAGAATCAAGGAAAAAGCGTGGTTGGACAAGAAGAAAAGTACCACAGTATAGAGTGATAAATCCATCAAAACAAATTGCACAGGTTTCATCTAGAGAGAAAAATAACAAGGTTTTTGTATATAATTTACCTTATGGGACAGAAGAAGAAGTTTTATTCCAAATATTATCTACATTTGGTAATATAAAAGATATCTCTATTCCTTTAGATTATAAAACGGGAGACAAAAAAACTTTTGCTTTTGTAACTTATGATCTCTCGGAAAATGCTGAAAAAGCTATTGAAAAATCGGGGATTATAAAAATTAAAGATAGACCTTTATATATTGAGGAGTTTAAAGAAACAAACTAATAAATTAAACCGGCCTTATGGCCGGTTTTTGGTTAATCCTTTTAATAATAGAATTTATCACCTAACATAATATTAAAATTAATGCATCGGACATACGTTCTCAGTCTGGCAGTCGGCGCACACCCAGCATGGACTAGATTGTGAATATAGGTGCGTTAGGGGCAACTTCTGAAGTACATATTTAAAAGCGATTTACAGGCTAAGAATTGCTAAAGATTTGATAAGATTAACGAAGCCGATTCGGAACGAGGCGCGCCTGGCGAAGAGCAAACCTATGAAGGTGATTCAGGAAGACAGAAGCTACACTTAACATAATATTCAAGCTTCAACTCCTTCGGAGTCTTGGTCTGCCAGATGGATTTCGGGGAGGCATTTCAGCAGACAACCCCTCCGGGGTTCATGAATACAGAAACGTTATGTGAAATCAACGAAATTATTTAAGAGGTAAACATAATGAAGATAATAAAAAATAAAGAAGAACTTGAAGGCACTTGTTATATTGAAATTTTGCCAGGTAGGTACCTTGGTCAATGTTGGAGTGATACTTCAATTTTTTTGACCGAAGAACTATTTGGTTTTATAGAGAAATCAGTTGAAGGTGAACATAGTACATATGATCACTACGCTTTTAATGAGATTCAAAAGGAAACTTGGTGGAGTATCCTGGGGAGATTAGAAAGAATAATAAACCTTCTTGAAGGACAAGCCCAAATGAATACTCTTAAAGAGCACATTGGTTTTTACTTTGGATACAGTGAAGATGACTTTATAAAAGATTATGAAAATAATATTGAAAAACTGAGAGAATTAATTAAAGAATTTCAAACATGGATTAAAGAGCAATTGAAATCCCAAGATTACATTTCAGTATTAGGCATCTAGTAAATTCGAGGAAGTTGTTGACATCACATAACATAATATTCAAGCAGCGGCTCCTTTGGAGCCTTGGTCTGCGAGAAGGATTTCAGGGAAGCATTTCAGCAGACAACCCCTTCGGGGTTCATGAATACAAAAACGTTATGTGCAATTGCCTGAGACTATGGAGGATTAATGATGGAAATGAATAAGTTAATTCAAGAATATCGTCAAAAAGTTCCGTTTTTTCGTTTGTTAGAGAAAGAAGCAAAGCATATTATTAATTCAAAACTTGAGAGTTTAGATATCAAAATTAATAAAATTGAGTCTAGAATTAAAAGTGTAGATTCATTTATTTCAAAGATTGAAAGAAAAGAATTATTGAATCCATTTGAAGAAGTTAAAGATATTCTTGGAATCCGTATAGTTTGTTTATTCTTAACGGATATTGAGAAAATACGCAACTCAATTAATGATGTTTTTGAGATTGAAGAAGAAGATAATAAGATAGACAGTTCTGATATAAATTCATTTGGATATATGTCGATACATTTTATTGTCAAGTTAAAAGAGGACTATAGAGGTCCTAGGTACGATAATATTAAGGGAATGTCCTTTGAAATTCAAGTAAGAACAATGACTATGGACGCATGGGCAAACATTTCTCATTACCTTGATTACAAAACTGAAAATGATATTCCCGATGATTTAAAGAAAGACTTTTTTGCATTAAGTGGACTATTTTATGTTGCAGATAAACATTTTGAATTATTTTTTATGTCAAGAGAGAATACAAGAGAACATTTAATAGAACAATTCGAGCAAGAACAAGCAGATGACGAAAATATTAATATTGATAGTTTAAAAGCTTATTTTGACGTTAAATTCCCAGATAGAGAAAAATCAGATGCAAAGGCTATATCGATTCTTGTTAATCAGTTGTACAAATTTAATGTAACAAAGATAAGCCAAATCGAATCCATGATTATGAGCGCTTGGGATGCGTTTCTATTATATGAGCAGGAAAGACCTCCACACTCTGAGCCTGGTAGAAAGTTTAGAGATGTCGGAGTCATTAGAATAATTTTAAAGTTAATAAATGAAGATTACTTTGAATTTATACATCAAGAATCTTCTGATGGTACTGTAGAAAAATACAGAAAATTGCTTAAGTAACTCAGGAAGTGCAACAGCACATAACATAATATTCAAGCAGCGGCTCTTACG
Organism: Paenibacillus sp. 1-8; assembly: GCF_056316205.1. Lineage (NCBI taxonomy): Bacteria > Bacillati > Bacillota > Bacilli > Caryophanales > Paenibacillaceae > Paenibacillus > Paenibacillus sp. 1-8. Next base: position 1,178,157 of record NZ_CM149995.1, read on the forward strand.
GAGCCTTGGTCTGCTGGATGGATTTCGGAGAGGCATTTCAGCAGACAACCTCTGGCGAGGTTCGTGAATACAAGGACGTTAGGTGACATACCCGCAAAGTCTAAAAATATAAACCATCCAATATATATTCGGATGTAAAAAGTCATTTAACCAAAGATAAAGATGTGATTGCACGAGATCAAGCGAAGCATATAGCAGGAATAGAGCCGCGAGATACGATCACAAATCAAAAGATGAAAATGTTGAAAGACAACACGAGTTGATCAGACGACGCATGGAATAAGATTTAGGTCCGCTAGAGTTACGATTAAAAATCGTTAATTCTATATTTTTGAAGAACAATACGAGATAATTTGCTGTTCAGAATGGGGATTGAATACGCGAGGGTTAGAATCGCTCACAGAATCGGTTAATGCTTTCATGAATCCATCTGTTTGCAAGTTTTCACGATTCTTTTCTGAACGGGGTAAAATAAAAAGCCGTCAACTCAAATAGGCTGACGGCTTCGAAATGTAGACAGTTGGTCCAAAGAACTGAAGTTTTTTGGATTATAAACAACTCTTTTTATGCTACATTGGAAGTATTATTTTATATTTGTTATACCATTCGTATGGGCAGTGTTAGTCTGAAATCTTTAGCAGCTTGGGAGAAAGAACCTGGCTACAAATTAGAATGTATACAACTTAAAATGCTATATATTTTTGATTGGTAAATATACTTGAGACATTATTTTTATATCAGGCACTTCTGAGTCCTCTACCTGAGTATCTAATATTTCTCTCATTAATGCCATACAAAATTTCATTCCAACTTCTTCTGATATTATATCCTTTAAATAAATATTAGTATCGTTATATCGCTCAGGGAAATTAATGCAAAAGTAGGTCATTTTTTTCTTTTTTTCTTCCCATATTCTGTATTTTACAGTGCCTCTACCATCAATCTTTTGTTTAATACTTTTAGTTAGAAATTTATCTATTTGACCTATTTTGCTCCACGTGGCTAAGTTCTTATTTATATATACCTCATCCCATGTATCAAAAATAGGAAAGTGCAATAATAGATTTCTTATAAAACTAAACAAATCATCTGCAATTATACTTTCAAAATATGGTCTACCGCCCTTTTTCATCCAGTTAATATATTCTTTAATTGGCTCATAACTCAATAATTCTTTATATATTGAAAATGATTCCCTTAGTTTATAAAATCTTATTTTAGCATCATTGTTTATAAAATCATCATTTACAACTTCTTCATATAAATCATAGAATCTATTATAAAATAACGATAATACTTCTCTTTCTTTTTCATTTGGTTTTACTTCTTCTATTTTAATCACCCCACAAATTGGAATTTGTCGGTTTCCCCATTACGCCCATAATAAAAAGCACCAAATTGTATAATAACTAATTATATTGTCGATTATCTGTTTTCATCAAATATAGAAAAAGATTTATAAATTCAGGATATTTTTCCTTGTCTCTTTCGAACCATTCACTAAATATTTCTACAGCCCTTGCAGTATCAAAAACATCCTTTGAGGTTGGCAACCCTACTACTAATTGATTGCCATCAATGAGAGCTACTGAACGTTCTGGATTATTCTCATATTGAGCATTTCTCTCGTATAACTCTGTCAAGTTTGAATATAAAGTATTTATTTTGATTAATTGACAATTATAGAAGAACTTATCAATCGCATTTTCTTGCAATGACTTTTCAAGAAGTGTGATTGCTTTATTCTTATCCCCCGACTTTGTGTAAGCAAGCGAAAGTCGATCAACGATATCTGGGTTAGTGTAATGTGTAGCTACATTTTCTAATATATATATTCTATGATACAAAGGAAGCATACTAAATATAGTGTAAATATCTTCACAACCGAATCTATGCTCAGGAGCAAGGAAATAATTCACGAAGATATCTTCTACAATATGAATAGCTTTATTTATGATTATATGTAAATCATCATCGTTAACTTTACCATTAAAATGTGAGCCGTCCCCTCCAATTCTAAAAATTTCTTGTATATTTTCCCCAATGTTTCTATCATAGTTTTCTTTTATGATTGTTATTTTTCTACCCCAGTTGATACCCGTATAATCTTCATTGGGTTTAAGAACTGCTACAATTTTGTCTTTCAACAATAAATCAATAATACCTTCAACATACTGCCGCACGCTGTTCGCGCGAATTTTAGTTTTCTGGTTATCATCCATAAATGTTTCAAAAACATCTACAAAGTTTTCGTTGATGGGAATTAACGCCAAGTTGTTTATTTTAGTTCTATCCTCCATGTTTCATTTCCTTTCATAATTAAATGTAGCTTTATACAATATGTAGTTTGTGCGGGCGTTTCGCGTGTTATGGGGATGGTTACATAATACTCGCGATGTAGTCGGGAGTTGAAGGAAACGTCATCAGGGGTATGGTGACGGCTTGAATATGTGTCGTTTATGATATTATATAAACGGTGTGTTAGAATAGCAAGGGTACAGGTTCTTACCAGAACAATTTTCATTTTTGTAGAAGTTGCTATTATTTAAATGGACAAAATTTTGTTCATTAAAATCAAAAACAATGGAACCGGATGAAAGTTGCAACAAACATAAAAAAAATGGACCACCGACGATTTATTATGAAGGTAGTGTGTCAGGTAAGTAAATCGTTATGTTAATCAAGGTCTGATGGTCAGAAAACGAAAATCGAAGCAATATCGAGCAATTCTAAGCGCCTAATCGAATAAGAGGTGCGGTGTCCGATATTCGGGAGGGAAACCGGTATAATAAAGTTAGATTTGCCACCGAGTGAGAGAGGGGATGGATAGAATTCAACGGTTTGAAGGTATTTCGAAGAAGGTAAGTACATCACCTAACAACGTTTTCACGCATTATGGGACAAGCCCCCTCGGTCCGTCAGATGGATTTCGGGGAAGTGGTGACAGCCGGACACATCCGCACTGACTAAGCGCATCGCGCCCGGCGACTTTGTCGCCTTAAGTCGGAGGGACGTCGTGAACACAAAAACGTTATATGAAATCGAGTAAAAGCATAGAAATGAAGGTGGATTATTTGGGGATATTTATTACTAAATCAACGACTCCAATTATCTGGCTAGATACCCTTGCCGTTATAGAAATTTATAAAACTATCAAAGAGGAGAAAGAGAATCCAAGAATAAAAAAGTTATTTAATATTGTTAGAGAAAAAGTAAGCCAAGGAAAACTCATTTGTCCATTAGGAGAACAAGAAGAAGAGATAGAGGAAAAAGTTGGCGAAGTGATTAAGCAATTCGTAGATTTATCACTTGGAATTAGCTTTCTTTCGAATGATGAAATCAAAGAAAGCCAACTGATCAAAGCAATAAAATCGTATAGTAAAACAAAAGATGTAGAACTAACATATTTAGACGCATTTCATAGAGATCCAGTAACTCATCTCAAAAATAAAAATGGTTTTATTTTTTCAATTGTAATAGAGCCAACTCAATTAGAAATAGATACAAGAAAGATTATAAAGCAAAAAAATATCGAAGAACTTCAATCCGTTAAAGATGAGTTCTACAAAGACAAAGAATTTGCCTCAAAAATAAATGATGAGTTAAACGGACATTTTATTGCTATTTCACACTTAATAGGTATGTATAAATACAAAAAAGAAAATGATATTCCTTTGAGTGAAGTTGAAAATCTTCAAATCTTACACATGCTAAATAGACCGTTATCCTTTTGGAACGAAGAACAAAAAAGTGGTTTATCAGGCTACTTGGATTTTTTAAAATCAAATGATTATAAACAATTGCCCTATGTAGATATCAATGCACGTATGGTGACGGATTTATTTACTTCGAAAAGAAAATCTCTTGAAATTGGAGATCCCACAGATATTTCGAACTTGTCAACGCTACTTCCTTATTGTGATTACGTACTTACAGATCGCGATCAAATGAATAGAATCAAGCGATTAGGTCTGGATAAGAAGTATGATACTAAAGTTTTTGCACTATCAAATATTAACGATTTATTTAGTGATTTAGAGAAGATTTGATTGTAGTTCGAGATGATCTCGACATCATATAACATAATATTCAAGCAGCGACTCCGTTGAGCTTTGGTCTGCTGGTGGATTTCGGGCAGGTATTTCAGCAGACAACCCCTGGCGGGGTTCATGAATACAGAAACGTTATACGACAGAATCAAAAGAAAAAAGAGCCAATAGGCTCTCAATCTAAAGATAAATCTAATTCGTTATGTAGATGAAGAGCATCTTTAAAACCTTGCAAATAGATTTCACGCTCTAAAATAGCTTGAACAGAAAGGTCTGCGTCATCAAAAAGGAATAGAGTCTTTTGTATATCTTCTGATAGTAGTTCATGTAACTGCTTGAAGTAAAGATTCCGTTCGGATGAGAACTGGTTGTAGCTGTAGTTGTTTTTGATAAGCTCGCCATATAAAGATTCAATTCGATTACGAATCAGTGAATCGAGTAAGACTTCTAAAGAAGTATGCATAATTGAACACCATCCAATGGATTTAATTTTGTAAATAAAAGTTTAACTTATTGAATATAATTTTATCATAATGAACATATAAGTCAATACATGTTGAAGATGTTTTTGATAAAGAAAATATACTTTCATATAATTAAAGAAAATTCACTTCATGTGTGAAAGGAATAACAGATGATTAGTTACAAACCTTTTCAAAAATTATTGATCGACAGGGAAATTAAGAAGCAGGACTTACTTAAAATGACGGGGATTTCGTCTGCTACAATGGCGAAGCTCAATACGAATGAATATGTGTCATTAGAAGTAATTGATAAATTATGTACGGCTTTAGGTTGTCAACCAGGAGATTTATTGGAACACATAGCAGAGCAATGACAGATCAAGATCAAGGAAGAATTTTGGTTGATCGAAGAAGTGATTCCGTCGTATAACATAAATATTCAAGCTGTGGGTCCGTTGGAGCCTGGGTCTGCTATATAGTCTTTTTATCTAATAGGATTAGCTGGCGTTTATTTGACCCACACGTACCTGTCATTGGTGAATTGCCAATAAAGTGTGAACTATTTAAATATCCGATTTACTGATTCAACAAATCGAGACTTTGCCAATCGTAAGAAGGCTAAAGTCTTTTTGTGTTTTCAAAATATATGAGCGATCTCCCGACAATCTTTATTCCTCTTCAAATCACTCCCCCCACACAAAGGTTAAAATTTTATAAAAAAAGTTCAAAACCAGCAAAGACCTTTCCCGGCTTGGAATGATACCATGTGGTTGCACATAAAAAAAGGAGAGGCGTTAGCGTTCATCGCCACTCTATTGTAAGCGCTATCTATTTTCTTTTCTAATCAGCACTTACCTTTAAAATGACCCGCATCACATGAGGAAAGGGGAACTTCATATGAAAAAAGGAGCTGTTGTCGTTTGGCTTCTGGTTTTGGCCTTGATGCTTTCGGCCTGTAATTTGGCGGAGAGTGGAACGGGCAGCAAGGAAAAAGGTTATGTGGGCATTTCCATGCCGACCAAATCGTCCGAGCGTTGGGTAGGGGACGGAGAGAATATGGTCCGGCTGTTTCAAGAGCAAGGCTATAAAACAGATTTACAGTACGCCGAGGACGTGGTGGAAAACCAGATTGCCCAAATTGAAAATATGATTACCAAGGGCGTGAATGTCATGGTGGTTGCATCCGTGGATGGGAACACACTGACGGATGTAATCCAGAAGGCGCACGACCGGGGGATTCAGGTCATTTCCTATGACCGTCTGATTCGAAACACGCCGTATTTGACGTATTATGCGACCTTCGACAATTTTCAGGTGGGCGTGCTACAGGCGTCATATATTGAGAAAAAGCTGGGACTCAAAGAAGGCAAAGGCCCCTTCAATGTAGAGCTGTTCGGCGGTTCACCGGATGACAACAACGCGTATTTCTTCTTTAACGGCGCGATGTCTGTCCTCAAGCCATACATCGATTCCGGAAAACTCGTCGTACGCAGCAAGCAAATGACGATGGCGCAGATCGCTACGCTGCGGTGGGATGGAGCTTTGGCCCAGTCGCGAATGGATAATCTGCTGAGCGCCTACTATTCGGGGGAGAATCTGGACGCGGTGTTATCTCCATATGACGGAATCAGCATCGGCATTATTTCATCCCTCAAAGGGGTTGGCTACGGAACAGCGAACAAGCCGCTGCCGATCATTACGGGGCAGGATGCGGAGCTGGCTTCGATCAAGTCGATTGTGGCCGGGGAGCAGACGCAAACCGTGTTCAAGGATACCCGCAAGCTGGCGGAGCAAACGGTAGTGATGGCCAACAGCATTTTACAGGGCAAGGAAGCGGAAGTGAATGATGACAAATCGTATAACAACGGAATAAAGGTAGTTCCTGCTTATTTGCTTGATCCGATCTCGGTGGATCGGACGAATGTCGAAAAGGATATTGTCGGCAGTCATTATTACACCAAGGAGCAAATCGGACTGAAATAAGAGTAGGCTATTCAAACCGAAAGGAGCGTATCCCATGACTGGAATCATTTTGGAAATGAAGGGAATTACCAAGACCTTTCCCGGCGTGAAGGCGTTGGAAAATGTAAATCTCAAGGTCAAGGAAGGCGAGATCCATTCCCTGTGCGGTGAGAATGGTGCGGGCAAATCGACGCTGATGAAGGTACTGAGCGGTGTATATCCGCATGGAACCTACGAAGGGGATATTGTTTTCCAGGGAAAAACGTGCGAGTTCAAGGATATCAAGCAAAGCGAGGAACTGGGTATCGTCATTATCCATCAGGAGTTGGCGCTGATCCCGTATCTCTCGATTGCGGAAAATATTTATCTGGGCAACGAACGCGCCAGCGGCGGCGTGATTGATTGGAAAGAGACTTTTGTTGGCACACGCGAGCTGCTGTCCAAGGTCGGCTTAAGCGAAAATCCCAATACATTAGTTACGAACATCGGGGTCGGGAAGCAACAACTGGTTGAAATTGCGAAAGCGCTCTCTAAAAAGGTAAAGCTGCTCATTCTCGATGAACCGACAGCGGCGTTGAATGAGGATGACAGCGAAAACCTGCTTAATCTGATGCTTGAATTTAAAAGACAGGGCATTTCCTGCATTCTCATCTCCCACAAGCTGAATGAGGTCGCCAAGGTATCGGATTCGATTACGATTTTGCGGGACGGGAAGACGATTGAGACACTGGATATGAAAAAGGATGAGGTCACGGAGGATCGGATTATTAGCGGGATGGTTGGACGTGATCTGACCAGCCGTTACCCGGAGCGCCATGCGGAGATTGGCAAGGTCATTTTGGAAGTGAAGGATTGGACGGTGTATCACGAGCATCATGCGGAGCGCAAGGTGCTTGATCAGGTGAATTTGAATATCCGGCGCGGTGAGATTGTCGGTATTGCCGGACTGATGGGAGCGGGACGGACCGAGCTGGCGATGAGCATTTTCGGCAAATCGTATGGACGCAATATCTCCGGCCAATTGATCAAGGAAGGCAAGCCGATCCAGAACAACACGGTAACAGACGCGATTAACAACGGCTTTGCCTATGTGACCGAGGATCGCAAGGAGTTTGGCCTTATTCTGATGGACGATATCAAGCGCAATATTTCGCTGACCGGCCTGAACAAGCTGACGAAGGGCGTTGTCGTCAATGAGCAGGAGGAAGTGATCGTTGCCGAGGATATGAAAAAGAGCATGAACATTAAAGCGCCGAGCATTTTACAGAAAACGGGTAATCTGAGTGGCGGCAATCAGCAGAAGGTGGTGCTGAGCAAATGGATTTTTGCCGGGCCGGATATTCTGATTCTGGATGAGCCGACACGCGGTATTGATGTGGGCGCCAAATATGAAATTTATACGATTATTCATCGACTTGCCGCTGAAGGCAAGGGAGTGCTGGTCATTTCGTCCGAGCTGCCAGAGGTACTAGGCTTGTGTGACCGGATTTACGTCATGAACGCCGGGCGGATTACCGGAGAGGTTAGCCGTGAGGAAGCGTCGCAGGAAACGTTGATGAGATATATGACCAAGTCGGGAGGCGTGAAGCATGGAAACCATAACTAAACTATTTAAAAATAACATCCGCCAATATGGCATGATGATTGCGCTGGTCGTCATTATGATCCTGTTCGAGGTGCTGACGGGCGGCCTGCTGTTGAAGCCGATTAATATTACGAATCTGATTCTGCAAAACAGTTACATTCTCGTGCTTGCCATCGGGATGGTGCTGGTCATCATCACGGGACATATTGATTTGTCTGTCGGCTCGATCGCCGCTTTTGTCGGAGCAGTTGCCGCCATTATGATGGTCGATTGGCAGCTTCCGGCGTGGATCGCCGTGATTGTATCCTTGGTAGTCGGAGCGCTGATCGGAGCGTGGCAAGGCTTCTGGGTCGCTTATGTACGGATTCCGGCGTTTATCGTGACGTTGGCGGGGATGCTGCTCTTTCGTGGCTTGACCATGATCGTACTGGAAGGTCAATCCATCTCTCCTTTTCCGGGTGGCTTTCAGAAAATCAGTTCAGGCTTCCTGCCTGATTTTGCTTCCTCGGGTTATAATCTGGTATCCATCATTGTCGGCATCGCGCTCACGGTATGGTTTATCATCAATGAGCTTCGGGAACGCCGTTCCCAGCTTAAATATGGATTCGAGGTTCCGTCACAGACTTTATTTGTACTCAAGCTGATTGTGGTGGCTGCTGTCATCAATCTGTTCACCTTCATGCTCGCGAGCTACGCGGGAATCCCGAACATTCTCGTTCTGCTGTTTATTCTGATCGTCGTATACTCCTTCGTGATGAACCGCACGGTTATGGGCCGTCATGTGTATGCGCTGGGTGGAAATGAAAAGGCAGCGGGTCTGTCCGGTGTCAAAACGAAAAAAGTTACGTTCTGGGTATTCGTCAACATGGGCGTGCTGGCCGCCATTTCCGGCCTGATCTTCGCTGCACGTCTGAACGCGGCTACACCAAGAGCAGGTACGAACTTTGAGCTGGATGCTATCGCAGCTTGCTTTATCGGTGGGGCTTCGGCATCCGGTGGTATCGGAACGGTTTTCGGAGCGATTATCGGTGGTCTGGTTATGGGCGTACTGAATAACGGCATGTCCCTGATCGGTCTGGGCATTGACTGGCAGCAAGGCATCAAGGGCTTGGTGCTGCTGCTGGCGGTAGCCTTCGATATTTACAACAAAAACAAAAGATCGGCTTAAACTTTATATTCCATTATCGTATAAAAGGAACCTCCAGTCCCACTTAAAATGTGGATGCTGGAGGTTCCTTGTTGGTTCGTTTTTGAGGCTAGCGGAGCTTATTTATCAGATAAGCTTTCTCCATCTACTGGAATATGCACGCGCTCACTCAGTCCTTCGTTGCATATATGTTCGGATAGCTCAGTTCGGGTGAGCAGACAATGATTGATCGCCTCCATATGGACAGCCACTACTTGTGTATAGGGGGCATGTTGCGCAACCGTCGTCACATCCTGTGCAGTCATCGTAATTGGATCACCAACCGTGAACCGCGCTCCTCCGGCATTCACAATCGTCCACTCCGGATGGTACTTGTCGAGTGCTTCTGATACTTCACTGCACCAGATTGTGTCCCCGGCCAAATAGACAACAGGCTCGCCTGGAGCCTGAAATACAAAGCCTGATACGGGGCCCATCTGTTCCCCGATTTCTCCAGTACCATGATGCCCGGTTGTGCGGATAATCTCAATTTCTCCCACAGAACCTACCACCCAAACCGGAGTCACCTGCGTAAAACCGTCAGCGGCGATCTGCTCTTCATTTCCGGGCTGGCAGAGGACAGGAAGCTGTTTGTCCAGCCATTGCGCTGCTGCCGGGTCCCAGTGATCCGGGTGCAAATGCGTAACGATAACAGCGTCAGGCTGTCCAAGCGTTTCCCATTGCGGTGGCAATGGAACCAGCGGATTACGGCGGTCATTTTCCGTATTGGGAATAGGCGGATTTACGCTAGGCTCGCTCAGCATCGGGTCGATCAGGAATTTTACTCCGGCGTACTCCAGCCATAGGGTTGCATTGCGGATCAGTGTGATTTTCATATTTGGAATCTCCTTTTATATTGGTTAATAATTTTTTAAGCTGAATATATTCGACAGTTGTTTGTTTCTGTTACAATCATATGTGATGCAAGAAGCTACAGGCTACGGCCTGCTGAAAGGAAAATAAGAATTCTCGTTTCATCATGAAAGGAAAAATGGCTATGGAACTATTCGTACCTGATGAGATCGACCTGCGCATTCTTCATCATCTGATTGAGGACAGCTCTTTATCGCACAAGGAGATTGGTCTGCTTGTACATCTTACGGGTCAAGCGGTAGGAGCGCGTGTTCGAAAAATGGAGGATGCAGGCATCATCGAGGGCTACACGCTACGCTGGAACCCTGAAAAAATGGGGCAGACCATTCATGCCTTTATTACGGTGTTTTTGAATTCGGGAACCGTTCATAGTGCTTTTCAGGCTTTTGCACGAGAGCATCCTTATATCGTCGAGATTCATCGGGTTAGTGGGGAGGGCTGTTACTGGATGCGCTTGCGCATGTCCTCGCAGTCAGAGTTAACTGCTATGCTGGATGAATTAACTAAATTCGGAAATTACAAACTAAGCTTTTCGATAGGAGAAATATGAATGATAAAGGCTTCTGGCGCTTATGCCGGGAGTTTTTTTATTTGGCGAGGGCGGGCGCATAGAAGTCAGCTGGACAGGCTCATTTTTAAAATATGCTGCAAGCCGTGCGATCCCATCCTGGTGTCACCCTCGTCTTTAAAGCCACATTTGAGATACAGATTTTTAGCAGGCAGATTACGGGCGTTGACACCCAGCACGACTTCACGAATATTTAGGAAGTGCCTGGAGATAAAATGTGGCAGTAGAAGCAGCCCTTTTTTAGCGTAGCCTTGTCCCTGATCTGTGTAATGAATAGAGAAAGCGCGTAGCAGCAGAGCCTCGGAAGTAGTCGTATAATCGGCCAGCTCATCTCCATCGTATAAAATGAAAAATCCAACAGGTCTCCCGGCAGCTGTAATCACGACAGGATGACGGTGCGGATCTTCCTTGGCCAGTGCCAGCATTTCATCCGGCATTCCGGTAAACTGCTGCTGATCCTCAGGTAAATAAAAGGTATGTAAAACTGCGTCATGCTCACAATGGTAAGGTACAAGCTCTACGTCAGTAGTAGAGGAAGGCTGTGAGGTGAATGCAGGTTTGTTCATGGGTACACTCCGATCTGTACGTATTTTTGTACATATTAGGAATCATTGTTACCCAAAACGAGGCTTCGGTCAAGCCTGCAATTGGCTAGAACAATGTATAACATCTAATTTGCTAAAAAAGGAAACCTGAGCTTACCTTACTTACGTATTACCCATTACATTAAACAGCATGGTTTAAAGGAGACGTGTACTTCTATGAAGCAGGTTACAGCATATCGGGAAAGTCAGGAACGATTGCGCCATGAATTGAAGACCATTGAGGCGTGGGAGAAGGCGCAAAAGGATATTTTTTTCTGGGAAAAGCTCGGCAGATGGCCTTTTATGCTACTGGATCGACTGACGCCCAAAATGATTAAGGACAAGCTGGAACAACTGCTTAACGAGCTGGGAAGCTTTATTCAAAACGGCGGTAAATATCTGGTGAAAGAAGAAACGGTTCTGAATAAGCTGAAAAAGACGGCCCGTGAACATGTGATTCGGCAAAATGGCGTGGCTTCCACTTCTGATACGCAGGATCGGCTTCATGATAGGGAAAACGCGGATTCGGACGTTAGCCCTGAACCGACGTGGGGATTGAAGCAGGCGGCTGAGCTGCCGCTAACGATCATGGATCAGACCGCTGACGATATTACGTCAGGTCGCATCACCTTTGCCACCGCTCAGGGAGCAACAACGGGGATCGGCGGTGTGTTTACCATTGCGGCGGATATTCCTATTTTACTCGGATTGTCACTCAAAGTGCTTCAGGAAATGGCCTTATGCTACGGCTTCAATCCTGATGAGAAGCAGGAACGCATTTTTATAATTAAATGTATGCAATTTGCTTCATCTGATATTGTCGGTAAAAAGGCTGTGCTGGAGGAACTGGCCTTGTTTGATGATCCTTCACGCCAGGCACAGGTCTTTTCCCAAATGCAAGGGTGGAGAGAAGTTATTAACACCTATCGCGATCAGTTTGGATGGAAAAAGCTGCTTCAGATGATCCCGATTGCGGGCATTTTGTTCGGCTCCATTGCCAACCGAGGTGCTATTAGTGATGTAGCTGAAGCGGGTAAAATGCTATACAGGAAGCGCCGTATTTTGATACGTTTGGCGGAAGAAGAGAGCTGACTGGATTATTCGGGATAGAAGAGGGTATGTTTTTTGGCTTGCTTGGTGGAGAAATCAGGATAGGCAACTACGAAGGTGTGAAGCGGCCGGGATGGCCGCCACACGGTTACCTGTTACACTTCGGCTCCGTTTTCTTCCGCCCAGCGGTTTAAGGTTTTATCTGTAGGAAGCAGGAATGTCAAAATGCCGAGCAGAGGCAAAAAGCCGCACAGGAACATGATGTTGGTGATGCCTACCTTATCAATCCAGTTGCCGAGCACAAGCGCACCTACACCGCCAAGGCCGAAAGCGAGGCCTGTGATCAGACCGGAGACGGTTCCGATTTTGCCGGGAATGAGCATTTGCGCATATACGACCGTAATCGAAAAGCTCGACAGCATAATAAATCCGATGATCGGCAGCAGGATAGCGGTCCAGAATTGGTTGGCGTAAGGTAGTAACAGCGCAAGAGGTGCGGCCAATACCATAGACAGGAAAATCATATTACGTTTACCAAAACGGTCCGCCAGCGGGCCGCCAAAGAAGGTGCCAAGCGCTCCAGCCCCGAGGAACAGGAAAATGTACAACTGCGCATCAGCCAATGGCATTTTAAATACTTCCATTAGGTAAAACGAATAGTAGCTTCCGACCGAGGTCGAATACCACGAACGAACGAATACCAGCAGTATGAGAACAATCATGGCAAACATAATACGGTTGCGTGCTTCGGGCTTCATGCGGCGTGCCGCCGCTTTTTTACGTGCATAGCCTTCCGTGCGCAGGACGTTACCATACCAGCGGGCGATGAACGATTGGACGACGATACCCGCTGCGGCAATACCTGTGAACCAGATGGCGCCAAATTGCCCCAACGGGATAAAAATCCAGCTCGTAAGCATCGGTGCCAGCGATTGGCCTGCATTACCGCCAACCTGGAAAATGGACTGAGCCAGCCCCCGGCGTGGTCCGGCTGCCATATGAGACACTCGCGAGCCTTCCGGGTGAAAGGCCGCTGAGCCCAGACCCACGAAGATGACTGCGATCAGCACTGCTTTATAATCGGCAGCATAGGCCAGCAGCAGCATGCCGGTCAGCGTAAAGCCCATGCCGATCGGAAGGATCGCGGGCGTAGGCCGTTTGTCCGAAAATAAGCCAATGACTGGCTGCATGATCGAAGCTGTAAAATTGATGGCGAATGAAATCCAGCCGATCTGCGTGTAGCTGAGGTTCATGGATTCTTTTAAGATCGGAAAGATCGCAGGAATGACCGATTGAATCGAGTCATTGAACAGATGAACGAAACTGATGGCAATCAGAATCGCAAAAACGGTACCCTTCGCTTGAGGTCCCGGCAGAGGGAGCGATTGGCCCGTTTCTTTTTTTACGGCAGTTTTAGTAGTCATGGCAACCTCCGATTATGTATGTATATTTTAAGATATAGGAAGCGATCCGTTTGCAGCAAATGGCTGAAAGGGGGATAAAGGCCACCTTTACTCGCTGGTTCTTTCCCATCCTGCTGCTTACTCGCAATTGCTTGATTTAGCTAAAGGTGGTCTGCATATAGGCAGCTTGAAACCGATAGCTTCAAAATGGAAAAGAACCTGCCCTCCATTTAACCCGGAGAGCAGATCCTTTTCATATGTTGCCTAGGCTTGCTTTCTCATCCATTCGACCAATCCATATAACCGAGCCCAAAGATTTTCATGAGAATCCACATACTGAACGGCATCATTTATATCGCCGGGTGTCATGTACTGGGGTTGTGTTGAAGGCAAGGTTTTTTTCCCAAGCAGATAGGCCGGGACATGGCGATTTTGTTTACGAGCCAGCTTATACAAAAAAGTCAGATTCGCAGTTTCTCCATTTTGAAGGTACTCCAGAGCCAGTTTACCGTATTGAAATTCCGTTGATCCTTCATTTGCATAGGATTGCAGTAGCTGTTCTGCTTGTTCGAAGCGTTCTAATTCCAAATAACAAAGAAGCAGGCTATACCGAATCCCCTGATTATCATTGGGATTTAATGCTAGTAATTGCTCATATTGTTCACAAGCGGCACTAATTCTGCCTGATGTATACACCAGTTTGGCATACAACTCCTTCGAGCGCATGTAGGGGCGAGTCTCGACCATCCCCCAGAAATATTCTTTGTTTTGCACAAAAAAGTCCTCACCCAGTTCATCTCGGGCATATGTCATAGCAGAATTGGCCAGCTTAATGGCTTCTGAAATATCTGTTGCTAGTTTCGAAAGCATAAGCAAAGCATCTACATTGTTAGGATCAAGCTCTCGCGCTTGGCTGATGAGTTTCTTTTTCTTTGCAAGGGAAGTTTCTGATTCAGCCCTGATCATCAGCTCGTAGGCCTTTTCCTCCAAGCTTATCGGAGAATCGTTCCTCAATAATTCAGAGTTGTTTAATTGCAAAGCCAGAAAATTCTGAGCATTATCAAGGCCTTCATGATCCTGGGATTCCATTAATTTCTGAATTTTTCTTAGCATTTTTTCATGTTCGAGTTCGGAATAAGCGGTCATCTCTTCAACTTTGTTAGACGAGGTCAGAGCTGCCAGATTATCATTTTCCGTCCCATATTCTTCAAAAAAATCCTCCAATCTTCGCAAATTATTAGACAGACTGGATACGGAGACTCCATGCTTGGTTGCGAGATCAGCTTGAGTAACCAGCATGCCAAATTCAGTTAGAAAAAAATACTCAAGAGCAGCTTTATAACCCCCAGGTTTACGGAAAGATGGGCTGTTTAAGTTACAGAAGTTATTCCAGAGCAGTAATGTCTCCATGAGGCATCCACGTACGATTAGGGATTTTAAGTTATTTTCCGCATAAAGGGCCATAAAAAGCTCGTCAGCCAGTTGATATTGTGCTTCTGTTGGCCAGTTCAGTTTGCCTATAAGCTTTCTGAATTTTTGTCGTGATTCTGTGTGTTCAATTCTTTCCTGCCACTGAGTGCTGTTTCCTGGTTCCTGATTTGGAAAGGAGCTGTGCTGTTCCCGCTGCGCTTGTTGATCCTGGTCTAAACAGCATTTCTTATACTTTTTACCACTGCCGCAATGACAGAGATCATTCCTTCCTAATTGTGTCAATTCAAAACACTCCTCATAAAAGTTTCATACTGATAAAGATATCAGTATAGCCGCTTCTTTTCAAAGGGAGGAAGTTTTCTGGAGTGGATGATCATGTACATAAGCAAAAATAAATTAACAAAACCATGCTCTTCATTTAACAAACTAAAGATATGATTCTTTATGTCATACAACTTGTTGTATAGGTAATAGCTTCGTAGAGATATGAAGAGCACAAGAGAAGAGAGGATCTGATTTGAGAATGAAATTGCTAAGGAAACCATTGTCAGTTGCTTTATTATCTGTACCCTTACTTATAAGTTCCCTAGGTGGAAGTTATGCGAGTGCGGCAACCATGCCAACAACGGTAACTCCAACAGAACCGTCGTGGGGATATTTCGTAGACAATTATAAAAATAATAGCTCTGATAATAAGACGGAAAGCTCTAATCCGACCATCGGGCTGCTTTCCGGATTTAATAAACTTTGGACTCCCGGCGCTACCTGGGATACAGGTACCAAGCTGAACAGTAGCGTACTGGACGCCAATATTCAAAAAGTTATTGATATGGCTGCTCGCCGTACTTCAAGTGAGGCAGATGCGGCTTATTTGGATGATCGCAGAAACCAGAGCTACAGCGTGATCGACGGCCTGGGTTCGCTTACCGATGTATATCGAAAGAATGCAGGTGCAAATACAACGATCAACGACATTCCGGCGGATGCCCTGACTAAAAAATATGAAGATGCCGGAACCAATGCAGGTAGTACGAGTTCCGCTCTTGGCAATATCGTGAATTTGGTCAATACCTTGCGTGGTGATTACTCTTCGACGAGCTCGGCCAAGGCTTACTTTAGCTATCCTCGTCCGTTTCGTTGGAGCAATAATTCAGTCGTAGTTCCGACTCTGCTTCCTGCTCAAAATTCTGATCCGAGCAAGGATGGCGGCTTTCCTAGTGGTCATACCAATGCCGCGTATCTTAGCGCTATTGCTATGGCCTATGCCGTACCAGAGCGTTACCAGGAACTGCTTACGCGAGCGTCTGAACTAGGCAACAACCGTATTGTTGCCGGTATGCATTCGCCGCTTGATGTTATGGGAGGGCGCGTCATGGCGACGGCGACGGCGGCTGCCATTCTGTCTGATCCAGCCAATAGCAGTTTGAAAAAAGCGGCTTATCAGGATGCTCACAGTAAATTGTTGACGCAAAAGGGGACTGCCCCGGATCGGTTCAGCAATTACTCTGCCAATAAAAAAAGCTATACCCAACGATTGACATACGGATTCAGTCCAATTAACCCAACCACGACTGCAATGACGGTGCCTAAGGGAGCTGAGGTGCTACTGGAAACGCGTCTGCCTTACCTGGACAGCACGCAACGTCGCTGGGTTTTGGCTACTACAGGTCTTCCTTCCGGCTATCCTGTACTGGATGATGCTGAGGGATGGGGACGGCTTAATCTCTTTGCCGCCGCAGATGGT
The DNA here is from genome assembly GCF_056316205.1 of Paenibacillus sp. 1-8. Lineage (NCBI taxonomy): Bacteria > Bacillati > Bacillota > Bacilli > Caryophanales > Paenibacillaceae > Paenibacillus > Paenibacillus sp. 1-8. The sequence continues at coordinate 1,195,056 of NZ_CM149995.1, forward strand.
TATGGTGCATTCGCCAATAACGTTACCGTGACCATGGACGCTTCCAAAGGTGGTTTCAATGCTTTGGATCGCTGGCGCAACAATATTTCCGGCGTTGGAAAGCTGGCCAAAAAGGGTACAGGTACGTTGAAGCTGATGGGCAACAATACGTATTCTGGCGGTACACAGATCGACCAAGGCACACTTGAGGGGAATTCGGAAACGGCTTTCGGAAGTGGGGATGTTACGAACAACGGGGGTACCCTCACTGAAAATGTTTCTGGAAAGCTGGTCATCGGCGGAAATTACAAACAATCTGCCAAGGGTACACTTGAGCTCAACCTTCTGAGTAAAAATGATTTGCTCAAAATTAAAGGCACTGCAATACCTAATGGGAAATTGCGTCTGAATTTTTCAAACAAATATGTACCAGCTAACGGTGCCACGATCATGACTTATGGTAAACGAAATGGAACATTTACTTCCATTGAAACCACTGGATTGCCAAGCAAGTACAAAGTGAAGGTTGTCTACAATGCCGACAGCATTCAGTTAAAGGTCACAAAGTAATAAACTCGGTATACAACAATTGAAGTGCACCTTTAGAATTCATTGGATAACGGAAGGGTTATTCCCATGTCAATTCTAAGGGTGCACTTCACTGTTTAATGATGTGGGTATTAGGTTTTAAGTATCTTTACAATAGCAAATCATTGATAAGTGAAATTGCGTAAAATATTAACGATTATCTACCGTCTCCGGGTACATATCATGGTTCATCATACGGTGCTCCGCTATCTGCTCGTACTTCGTTCCCGGCTTGCCGTAGTTGGTGTACGGGTCGATAGAGATGCCACCGCGCGGCGTGAATTTGCCCCATACTTCGATATAACGCGGGTCCATCAGCTTAATCAAGTCATTCATGATGATGTTCACGCAGTCCTCGTGGAAATCGCCGTGGTTGCGGAAGCTGAACAGGTACAGCTTGAGGGACTTGCTTTCGACCATTTTGATATCGGGAATGTAGCTGATGTAGATGGTGGCAAAATCCGGCTGTCCTGTAATCGGGCAGAGGCTGGTGAACTCCGGGCAATTGAACTTTACAAAATAGTCACGGTACGGATGTTTATTATCAAAGCTTTCGAGAATGGCGGGATCATAGGCAAAGGTGTATTGTGTGCCTTGATTGCCAAGCAGGGTAACGTCGGTCATTTCTTCGGGTGTTCTTCCGGTCATAGTGGTGAGGCTCCTTAAGTTTAGTTTGGTAAACGAGATGGGAGTTATGGTGGTGGGGAGGTTAGTGACACTCCGCGAAGGATTTGATCTTCCGATCGCTGTTGAAATGGGATTCTTTTGGATTAGGTAAAAGATGTATAGGTTAGAATCCCATTTCAAAGGCGAACGCTGGCGCTTCTCCAGCTTCAAATCCTCCGCTCCGCTGCCGACCGCTGTCAACACCATAAAGTCCCTACTCGTTTAAAATGTGGGTGAGTAGTGGTTAATCCGTTTGCTCCTTTATTAAAGGAGCATTAGCATTATTGAGAAACCCCGTTCTTACAGACGAAACTTTCTCTTGTTAATAACTTTGGATGTCGAAAGTGTACTTCGTATAAATTTGGTGTGCTTGTGGAGCACATCCAGTCCCTACGGAATATATTACTTATCAGTGCTATACGCCGCGTTTGTTGCCCCATACGAGGGTGTGGAGCTGCGGCAGTACCCGTACGTCGTTCAGACGTGAATCGTCCATGACATGGTCAATAAGCCATTCATAACGATGCAATAGGGACTCCGCGATCTGTCCGGTGTTCTCCGTGTTCACATCTGGGTTGCCAGTCTGAAGGAACAGCGGAATGTGCGGGTAGCGCTCGTGAACCGTACGGGCATATTCAAGATCGGTGTCATCGAATATGACGACCTTTAAGCTGCAAGCTCCAGCGTAAGGCTTTGGAGACTCTCCGGCAATCTTCCGATTTGACAGGCGGGCTACGATGTCATCCAGCACGTCCCAGCTGGTCGACATACCAGAGCTGGGCGGCTTGGGTGACAGGGTTACCTCGTCGATATCATACAGCCATTCCTGCCAGCGGGAGGCTTGAGTTTCGACGGCGGTAGCAATGCCTTGGCTTCGCAGCAGGGTAATCAGCTCTCCAAGCTGCGGCAGCAGGGCCGGGTTGCCCCCGGAAAGGGTTACATGTGAAAACCGTGTGCCACCGATGGCCTGAAGCTCCTGCCAAATGTCTGCGGCGCTGAGACGACGGATCTGATCCTTGGCGCTGCCGTCCCAGGTAAAGGCGGAATCGCACCATGAGCAGTGGTAATCGCAGCCTGCGGTACGTACAAACATCGTTTTGCGCCCAATGACCATGCCTTCGCCCTGAACGGTAGGACCAAACACCTCTAGTACAGGGATAGGGGCTGTTTTCGTTCCCCGGGAAGGTGTGGCTGCTTGGTGAGTCGCCGTGATATTACTCATCCAGCATCCACTCCCGTCGAAATTCGGCATAGCTGGTAGGTGTTTCGAACAACCGCACAAATTCAGTGCGTCCGCCTTCCACACGATTGCGGTAGGCTTCCGAGGTCAGGGCGGACTCCATTTGTTCGAAGATCCAGACGACCATATTTTCCGCCGTTGTATTCATCGGGGGCAGCGTTTCATTCAGGTAGCGGTGATCCAGATAAGGCTCGATCCGCTCTTTCCAGATTGTTTTGATATCACCAAAATCAAGGGTCAGACCGGTTTCGCCTGGTATGCCGCTAATGCCGAAAACGACGATATAAGTATGTCCGTGCAGATTTTTGCATTTGCCTTCGTAGCAGTGCAAATGGTGTGCTGCATCGAATGTAAATTGCTTGCTGACCAGTACGCGTTTGCGATGGTAACGTAGCTGGGAGCGTTCAATGTCCGTCCCGAACTGCTGGAGCTTGTCGACGATACGGAAGGTGCCCGGCTCACGCATGGCCTTCAACTCCTTGCGACGAAGCTTCACGTACAGCCAGATACTGTTCCAGCCCGGCGCGGCGTAGTTTGCAGGCAGGGCATTCGCCACAGCCATCTCCAATTATGCCGTTATAGCAGGTTAGTGTACGGGTTCTCACAAATTCAAAGGCGTCCAGCTCATCGGCCATTTGCCAGGTTTCGGCTTTATTCAACCACATGAGCGGGGTATGAATGACGAAGGGATAGTCCATGGAAAGATTTAAAGTAACGTTCAGTGATTTAATAAACGAATCACGGCAATCGGGATAGCCGCTAAAATCCGTCTCACAAACGCCTGTGATGATATGACGTGCTCCTTTTTGCTTGGCGAGCACCGCTGCGAAGCTGAGGAACAGCAGGTTGCGGCCGTCTACAAAGGTACTGGGCAGCTCGCCTTCCTGCTGAGTAATGTCAATGTCGGTGCGTGTAAGGGCATTAGGGGCTAGTTGATTAAGCAGGCTCATATCCAGTACCGTTTGCGGAACACCCAGCTCGCGGGCGATTTCGGCGGCTACTTCGATTTCCTGCTTGTGGCGTTGACCGTAATCAAACGTCACGGTTTCTACTTCGGCAAAATGTTTTTTTGCCCAAAATAAACAGGTCGTGCTGTCTTGGCCGCCGCTGAATACGACGACTGCTTTTTCGTTGGTAAACATAAAAAAACCTCTCGATCTTCTTGGGATGGTGCAAGACATGGAGTCTTGTCACATGGAAGAAGGAGAGTTCTTGAACCAGCTTCAACAAAAAACAGGCCTTGCCCCGCGAATTCATTTTTCTTGCGGAGGACAAAGCATCGTTAGTTTTTTATAGAGGGAGTTCGCGAACCTCTCCCATGCATGACGCATGGACTTTCTTCATTTGGTGTCTGCCAGAGGACAGACGCCTTTATTATAGCATGGCAGGGCTATTTGATAAACACTCCGCCAAATGGAATGACTTCCCTTAAAAAGCGTTTGATCACGCCATCGTCGTTCATATCCTGCTGGAGCCGTCGATGATGCTCACCCGCATGAAAAAGCACAGTACCGTGTCCGGTCATTTTAAAATGATAATTCATATGCTGACTGGCCAGATGGTTGCCGTACACTGTCAGATCCAGCTTAGCGTTTTCGGGATAGGCAATGACGCTGCTTGCATCGACATATATTGGATCTGTTGGATGAAGCTGTTCCTGGCATACCAGTCCCTGAGTCAATAGACCGATCTGCCCGATGCCGTCGAATTTCATTTTAATGACATCGCGGCTGAACAACATGTTTTTCACGCTCAGCAGCTTGGTGCGCATATGGATACCGGAGCTGTACCAGAACAGGTTGCGAAAATCGTATAGCAGATCATCGCCTCCTTCCAGCTCAATCATTTTCAGACTGAAGCCGGGGGGAAGTGCGGCAATCAGACGGCAAGCTCCTGTAAAATCGGCCTGAATCAGCTTGTGCTTGCGGTACATGCCTTTAATATTCATCAGCTTGTCGCTACGACCTGAGCTGGGCCCGCGGTACGCGATGATTTGCTGCGGGTGAAGAACATGCAGCTTTTCTCCCTCCGCCAGATCAAGCGTTACGACCGAACCGACGCTCTCATCATGGTGTTGTCCTGCTTGTATGTCCATTCTGACCTTTCATCCTTTCAGGCGGTTAGTATCTTCTTGAACGTCGACGCATCCCGTAACGCAGCAAGCGGATACCGATAAAATAACCAGCCAGCAGAATGACGGCTGTGAGGATCAGCATCCTGTTACGGTGTGAAGCCTGATCGCGCTGAACCTGAAGATTTTTCAGCTCGGTAACGGTGTCGGTCAGCTTGCGATTTTGCTGTAATAGTTGTGCGTTTTGCTCCTGATAAGCCTCAATGCTGCTACGGGCCTTTTGCAGCTCTTCCTGCGTTTGCTTATAGCTTTCCTTGAGCTGATATACATCGCCAGGCAGCCTGGAAAATTGCTCAAAGCCCTGGTATACATCATCCCAGTAGGCGGCATGCGCTCCCGGAACTCCGGTTCCTCCAAAAATAAACATAAGCGCTACAGCAGCGCAGACGACACGGCGGCAGAAAGCAAAGCGAGAAATTTGTCGTACCAAGAGATATTCCTCCTTCTGATGCACCAAGATGTTAAATGATAAGCATAATTACCCATATCTTATGGTTACGTACAGTGTAATGATTAGGGTTCAAAGTTTAGAATAACAGGATGACAAATCCGGGAGAAATATTTACAAAAAAAGTCGATATTTTAGTTTAAGTGTACCTCAAAACGGGTATATCAAGGAAGCAGAAACATTCCGGTAATTTTCTGGCGAGCACATACAAGAGCCAACTCTATATGGATGAAGAACAGAAATGAGTATAAATATATTAAGCAAGAATATAGAAGGGGAAATGAACGATGAACGAAAAAGAACAAACCTATAAAACGTTAAAAATAACCGTAAACGGAAAGCCTTTGTCGAAGGAACTGGTGGTGGACAGCATAACTTTTGCGCCTGTTTCCGATATTTGCACAAAAGCGAATATTTCTTTGGCAAAAACTACAAATTCTTAGTTTTATATATGAAAAGAGACTATAATGCAGCCCGGCTTATGCCAGGCTGTTTTTTTGCGTAATTATGCAATTTCATTGGGCTAAAATGTTATTTATTGATATACTCCCCCTTCCTATAGATTACCATGTATAATTTTCGGCAACGAACTTACGTTCCCTGACAATATAGTGTCAGATAACACTGTTAATTTAGAGTTACATGTTCTTTTTAGGGGGAATTTACCAGTGATGAAGTCAATGGTTAACGTAACGTACACATGGGACAAAGAGTCTATATCTGCGAATGGGTCCGAACAAGTAAATCTGCTGATAGAATGGGGCCATGGGGCTATACGTAAAAGAAAAGGGACTTTAATGCCGAAAACAGTTGGATGTGACCTGCAACTCCGGTTCATTCCAGAGAGTGGGGTAAATCTATTAAAAGTGGATGGGGCCAGGCTCAGCTTCAATCGCTCCGAAGACGGAGAGTGCATGCTTGTTCACTGTGGTGATCTGCGGAGGGGGAAGTATAAGCAGGCTATTTTGTCATTTTTTATACCGGCCCACTCTTCCGGAAGACATACCATTGGATTAATGGAGTGGAGCTGGCGTAAGCCAACTCAGGAGAAACGGACGCAGATTCGAACAGATCAGCTCTATATCCATTACACGCATCATCTTGGTCTGCTGAGCATTCCATCCAACCCAAAGGTGGAGAAATACATAAAGCTGAATGAGACGGCTCCGATTGTGAAGAAAGCATTGCGTATGTACGAGAAGGGGGAGCATGAGCGAGGGGCGTTGGTCCTTACCAGACAAGCAGATGAACTGCTTATACGGGCGGCGAGAACAGAAGACATGGAATATTTGGAAGAAGCTGAATTACTCTTTGCCGTACGCAATAAATGGAGTAGGTCTTTTGAATCATTTAATACGTATAGTTCTAAAGTCTTTGTTAATAAAGGAATATCTGTATAGGATGTTCGCTTTACCGAAATTAAAATTTAAAGTAGGCAATTATACTAGTTTATTTATGTAATATAGTGAGTCTAATTTGCTATCTTTTTGTAAAGGAGAGACTTCCTTGACTGATCGGTTGATACGGTTAATGCGGATTATTACTATTGTTCAGGCAAATCCGGGGATATTGGCAAGAGAGCTTGCCGAACGTTGTGAAACATCAGAACGCACCATTTACCGAGATATGGAGGCTCTAAGCGCTATGCATATTCCAATAGCCAATATGGGGCATGGCAAAGGATACATATTTATTAGTAACTTCGCCTTGTATCCTCTCAATTGGACGGAAGAAGAGGCACAGGCTTTTGCCAAGCTGGGGGATGTCATGGAAACCGTAAAGCCTCTTTTACCACCAGCTTTTGAAAGTGCTTATGAGAAAGTGATGGCCTCCAGTCAGAAAAAAAAGATGGACCAGACAAGCTTCGCGCAGGAAATGAAAAATATCGTCCGGCTCGGCTCGACACTTGAGCGGGAAAACCAGCCTTATCTGCTCAGGCTGATTGTTTTGGCAAGTCTTACACAGCAGACTATTGAAGCGGAGTACAGTTCGCCTCAAAATGAAGATGTATCATTGGTTCAGATTGATCCTTATTGTCTGGTTCCGCAGGATCGGCGTTTTTATATGCTTGGTTTTTGTCACAAGCAAGCCGCCATGAGAACCTTTCGGATCAGCCGTTTTCGAAATCTGAGGATTTTGCCGTATACGTTTCAGAAGAATATTTCTGAAATGGAAATGTTTTTTAAGGGAACCTGGTCGGTTACCAAGGGGAACCAAAATATTCGGTTTGTGGTGAGGTTTTCTGCCGAATCTGTATATCGGGTCAAAGAAGAGGAGCTGTTCATCAAGCCTTTTCTCAAGGATTTGCCGGATGGAAGTCTATTGTTTGAGGTAACGGTTAATCATGATGGTGAATTTCTGGACTGGCTCACTCAATATGGAGCGGAGGCGGAAATTTTGGAGCCTTTGCGATACCGCAAGCGAATGCAGGAAATGCTCCGAACCTGGGGGGCGTTTTATTCCGATAAAAAGGCAGGGAATCACGAATGACAAGGGGTGATAGATCCCCCGGAACGGGCCGGGGTGCTATCCGCCTAACGGTCCTTAAACAGGTTGGCGAGATTGCCAAATGGACTGTATTGCTCCTGTTCTTCTTCCGGTGAGGAGTATACAAGCTTCGAACCCCGGCTTTCCTCATCGTCGGAAGCGTTATGGGTTAATGTAATACGATCAAAATGATGCATGAAAACCTGAGCGGTATTCAGTGCATCGTCCAGCGCACGGTGCTGTTGACCATCAAAGTCAATGTTGCACAGCTCCAGCGCCTGAGACAGGCTTAGTTGACGGTATTTTCCATTGGAGCCGGACAGACGGGAGATTTGTTTTTGTATATCGTTCGTATTATGAATCCAATGGAGGTCCACATGATGGGTGCGGCAATGGGATACGAGCTTCTGACGGTCATCTGGCCCCCATGCACACAAGTAATAGGTTGAGTCTGTTCCTAGCCATGCGATAAATTGCTTCACTGCTTCAGGGAAGAGCGGGGCCGCATCAATGTCCCGTTGAGTAATACCGGTAAACTGCACGGTATCCGTAGACAGCACAGGCCGATTCGAAGGTCTGACAAAGCTGTGAAACGTGTCTGCAACGTACAGACCATCGTCTCCCTGCATGACTTTGACGGCACCAATATCAATGATTTCGGAGGAATATCTGGCGTTACGGCTAACGGTAAACTCAAGATCATAAATAATATATTGCATTTTTGTGCTCCTTCCACACATATAACTGATCCCGTTAGAGAATGAGATGGATGTTTTCTGCCCGAATGGGTCTTCTCCATCATACCTCTCGGTTCACAACTTGTCAGCGTCTAAAAGGCTGGCTTTTGAAAAAAATATGCGATGTCCAAATGAGTTTGGACTAACGCATAAAAATAACCTCCTGACATACAGCAGCGTCCGAAACCACTGGGATTCCGGACGCTGCCTTTACAAGCTTATTGAATTAGGCCGGGAGGTCAAGCTTTTGCCTCGGATAAATGCGGTGAGGATTTTTCAGCTTGTTCAGCTTTTGAAGCTGTTGCCAGGTGAACCCGTATTGGCGGGAAATGTCATACAGTGTATCCCCGGACTTTACAATATACACATGGCTATTTGCAGCTTGCGCAGAAGCCTTTGTCTGCTGTGGCTTCGCTGTTTGAGCTTTGGCTGGTGCAGGTTTCGCAGACGGGGTAGAGACCACTTGCGGTTCTTCCTGCACAGGTGCCGGTGTTGCGGTTGGAGCAGATGGTGCAGGCTGGGCAGCAGGAACGGAAGCCTTGCCGTCTGCTTTGGCTTCTTGAATGCGGCCGTCTGCTTGTACTTGCAGGCTGGCGGAGCCAACCTTTTGCATGTAGCGAATCAGCGCCTCGTCAAGCGATCCGAACATACCTGCCTGCGGATATTTGGCGAACATTGTATACTGATCTCCGCCTACAGCCGTAAAGTCATTGGTTGCCAGTGTGTACGTGGCATCAGGATCAAGCGTTTTTCCGCCAATCAGGATGGAATGGACGCGGCTCCCCTTGGCTGCTGATGTATCTATTTTAAACGAGATCCCCGATACCTGTGGAAAACCGCCGCTTGGCTCCGGATAGGAGGCAGTGCCATTTTCAAGTGCTGCCTGAATGTCGGAGCCTTTCACTTTCAGGGTAACAATCTGGTTGCCGAAGGGCAGCACAGTGATGATGTCTCCCTTGGTTACTGTTCCCGTTTTGATGGACGCCCGAATGCCGCCGCCGTTGGTCAGGGCCACATCTGCCCCTGAAATATCACGCATGGCATCGGTGAGCAGGTCGCCAAGATTGGTTTCACCTGCACGTACCTTTTCACGCGCTCCTTCCAGATTCACACTCGTTTGTGCTACAACCTCTTTGAGGATAGGTTCCTGTTCCTTCTGAACAGAGGCGATCAATGTAGCCATTTCAGCATTGGGCTGAACATCGACTGCTTGCGTCGAATCAATCAGCTTCGCTTGTTTTTGGGTAACCTTACCGCCGTCAACCCATAAATCCACAACGCCCAGATATTTCGTATATTCGCCCGCGCTTGCAATCAGTGTACCATTGTCAGCGACCAAGCCTTTTTCCAGTACGGTATGACTGTGTCCATCAATGAAAATATCAATGCCGGGCACTTCCTTCACGACCTTAAGGCTCGTGTCTTTGCTGGATGCATCCTGTCCCAGATGACCGAGGACCACGACAACATCCACTTTACTGCGGATTTCATCTACAGCCGCTTTGGCTTCAACAGCAGGATCGGTGAATTGAATGCCCTCGACATTTTTAGGATTCGTTTTGTATGCTGTTTCGGGTGTAGTCAGGCCGATAATACCAATTTTAACGCCATCTACTTCTTTAATGACATAAGGCTGGAACAAACGTGTTCCGTCTGTTTGCTTAATGTTGGCACTGAGTACCGGGAATTGAATTTCCTTACTCAGCTCCACAAGATGCTTCCAGCCGTAATTAAACTCATGGTTGCCTGGTACCATCGCATCATAGCGAAGCTTGTTAATTACTTTCACGATGCTCTCGCCGTTGACCAAGGTAGCGAAGGTCGTTCCATGAACCGTATCTCCGCCATCCAGCAGCAGCGTATTGGGATTGGAAGCGCGGTACTGGTCAATGATGCCTGCCAGCTTGGCGAAGCCCATTTCCTTGTCGTTCGCGACCACGTGGGCATGGGTGTCGTTCGTATGTAGGATGGTGATGTGTTTCCCGCTGACCGGAGGAGTTGCACTTCCCGCTGTTCCCGTACTGGCTGCCGGGTCTGCTGCTGCTGTTCCAAGACATCCGAGCAGGAGCGCGGCGGTCGTCAAGATGGACGAAATTTTTTTCCATGAATTCATGTTGTTCTTTCAACCTCCTATAAAATGAATGAATTAGAGAAACCGCTTACGTCCACATTTTATCAGAAGATTGTAAAAATAACTTCTATTTTATATAAGAGCAATGAAAATTTTTTTTATATATCGGTTGTTAAAGCCATCGTGAAATTACCTATATTGAAGAGGAAGTAATAAACAACAATTATATGTGAGAACTAACGTTCTGTTTTAGGGTCAAAAAAAGGATAGCCTCCTTGGGCAGACCGATCCGGGATAAATAGTGCTCCTGCGTTTCTTCAGTAAGCGGCGGTTGTCCTTCACTGAGCAAAAGCACAGCAAACCGATTGGCTTGCATCTCAAATTTGCCAGGGCAGAAATAGGAATGCTCTTCCATAAAAAAGCGGCTGACGCCTTTATGAAGTCGGTCATGCCCCAATTCATGCGCACAGACGAATCGTTCCCACTCCGGTGTAAGCCCGTTGTGGATGACGATGAATCTCCTGCGTAGCTTGCGATAATACAGTCCTTTGGTTGTGGGACCCAGATCGCTGTAACGGATATGGATATCCAGAGCTTTCGCAATATCGAAGGGGCAGTTCGTACGGTATTTTCGGACGAGTTTGTGAATGAGATCGTTCATGCGCTCACCTGCTATTCCTGATCACTGCCCGTTGGGGGCGATTTGGGTTTATGCTTGTTCATCTGTTTGGCTTCCCAGAACAGACCTGTCAGCACATCCTTGATCCGTTGACGATCTTCTTCATCCAGCGGAATGCCGTCGAACATCAATTCGCCGTCTTCCTCCAGCATTTTTTTAAAATCCCGGCGGTCTTTGGAAGTAGCCCATTCCGGTACGTTGGAACGATAGGACTCGTGTGAATGTTGCTCTACTGAATCATCGTCTCCCCAATATCCGGCGTTCTTCATCATCTCGGTATACGATACACCGAGCGCGTCGGCTATTTTGCGGAGAGTAGAGGGCTTGGGTACGCCACGCAGTCCGTTTTCAATACGGGAAATTTGTGAATTGCTGATGCCAGCCGCTTCTGCCAATTGGTTAATGCTCCATTGCTTGTGCTCACGCTGCTGCTTTAAGTATGTTCCGAATGCTGGTTGTTCCACAATGGCGACCCCCTTCTGCAACAGAATAAAAGATTAGTTCCATTATACCATTAGGCAAATAGTAAAAGCACGTAATATGCCAAAAGGCATAGAAAAATAAAGCGAATATCCTGTTTTTGAAGCTATATCGCTTTTTTTGCCGATGGATAGCTATCCTAAATAATGTTATGTTATACTCATAATACGAACAAAAGGGGAACGAATTGTAAACGTAAGAGTTGTACGATTTAAAAAAAATACATCATTGTCAAAAGGCATAAGATAAGGAGTGTTGCTTTACATGAAAAATAACTTACCCGAATTGGACAGACGCAAAACGCAGAACGCACTGGAGGGGGTATTTGAAAAATATCGGATTTATAAAACCATTACCTTTATGGACCGGGAAAGTTTCATTACTGCCGGCTATACGGATCGCCCGAACGGCCCGACGAATGTGACCAGCGATCCAACGGCACGGACAGCCGTATATAATGTAGATGCTCCTGCAGCTCGTTTGGCTTATTGCGAAATGGTGGATGTCGTAGTCGGCCGTTTGAATGAACGCGAACAGTTACTCATCCGTGAGCGCTATTTAAAGGATGACGATGTGTTCGACTACAAGGTTTACAATTATGTGCTCGATCCGCCAGTAAGCAAGGATACGTACACGAAAATCCGCACCCGGGCTTTTTACAAAATGGCGCTTGCCCTGGCGGATCAAGGTGTTTTGAATCTGGCAGGCTTACAGAAGGGCGCGGATCGAAAATGGGGATGATGTAATAATTACCCATTCGTTCGCATTTCTATTTTAATATCGTTTCTTAAAAGGCTTTGATTTCCTGTAATAGCAGGGGTCAAGGTCTTTTTTAATAACACGAACATATGTTCTCAAAATACCGCCCAACTTCATCCCTAGTCTCTGCTTTTATCGTCCTTTTCCCCGGCAACGCATTCGTTATAAGGGTGTAAGATTATATCATCGGGAATCAAGACAAGAGGACATACCGAAGACACACACAGTCAAACGTTAGCCGGCCATCAGGGCCGGTTTTTTCATGCGGTTGTCGTCCCTGTCGATTCCCGGGAATTCGTGGTACAGAAAGGAGGAGTCGTGTTGCCTAAGCAATGGATGCTGCAATGCATGAGGTTGAGGCTGCGCCGGATGAGAACACGGAAGTGGAAAAAAGCTTGGGTAAGCAGCCACAACATGCGAACGCAGGATGCGCAAAGGTGGCATGCCGCAGGATGAGACAAGCCTTTAAACAAAAGCTCATTGACATTGTTCCAGCGCTTCAAGGGCGCGTATACGATGTTCAGCCACCGTCGCAGACGGCAGAGGAGCCGTACGCCGTTATGGCGCTGGGCGAGGAAATTTGGAAGTCGTCCTGGGCCGGATATCGGCAGGTTGTCCGCATCAAGCTGTACGCAGGACAAGCCGGGCTGGCACAGGCCGATGTATGGGCGAACGCCCTGATTGCCGGACTGCACCGGGAACCGGTGACAGGTGAAGGCGAGGACACGTCGGCTTTTACCGCGCACTATTTGGGCGTGCGGGATGCGGAAAAGCTGGATACCGTCACGGGCAAGGCCTACAGAACGCTACGTTTTGGCGTGTATGTGCCTGAAACGGAAGGTAGTCCAGCAGCTGTTCCGGCAAACGGTGTTGCACAGCCGGATGAATGGCTGGCTGCGCTGACCCGCTGGACGCAGAAGCAGTTGGGCGAGACGTGGTCGGTGTACGCCGATGCATGGCCCGCACAGCCGGGACGGCATGCGGTGCTATGGCGGCTGAGCGGCTGCGAGACCAGGATGGCAGGAGCCTCCATGTATGAACTTCGCAAACGGTTCATCGGGCATATTACCGCCCCGGACACCACCGAAGAGAACCGCGCGGCTTCCGCGCTGGTCGAGGGCTTTGCCGCCCAAATTCAGCTTCCTCTGGATCAGGAGAAGGGCCGTTACATGTCTACGGCAGAAGCTTCCGCAGATTTGCAGGCGGATGCGATTTTGGACGGTCAGCTCCGGCTGACGCTGGTACAGCGACGTATGCGTCCGGCTGAGGAAGCGGCGTTAATCCGCAGAGTGGAAATTCATCCTATTTTGAAATGAGGTGGTCCGAGTGACCTTGGAAAACAACGAGCAGGCCCCGGTCAATGCCGGGCAGGAAGCAAGCGGCCCCCGCTATACGCTGGAGGAGCTTAAGGAGCACGCGGAACAATTGTTTTCCGTGAAGGAAGAAGTGCTGGCAGGCGCCTTTTTTGGCACACAGGACAAGCTGTTCACGGTAGCAGAAGCACACACTAAAATCGAACAATTTATGAAAGCGAAGGTGGATTAATTATGGCAGGCGGAACATGGGAAAACACGAATAAACCGGTATTGCCGGGTTTGTATATGAATTTTCAGGCAGCAGCAGCTTCAGCGATTCAAGGTGGCTCGCGCGGTACGGTCGTTGTACCGGTTAAAGCCAACTGGGGTCCTGTACGTGAGTTTGTAGAGATTGGTAGTGAAACGGCGATCAGCCAAATCTTTTCGAATGACAGTCTGGATGGAGCAACAGCGTATTCTACGCTGTATCTGGCTCTGCTGGGTGGACCGAAAAAGCTGTTGGCCTACCGTTTGGCAGATGACACGGCTGCACCAGCAACTGTGACGCTGAAAAGTGGCGGTGAGGCACCAACCGATGTGCTGCGCTTGCAGGCTTTGTACACAGGTAGTCGCGGTAATGGCTTTGCCGTAACGGTACAGCCAACCTTGGGTGACGAGCAAGCCCGTGAGGTGCGTCTCTATGAGGGCACCAAGCTGCTGGGTACGTATAAAGGCAGCGACGGTACGGCTGCTTCGATTGCCGAAGCGATGAACAAGAACAGCGAAAATGTATGGGTGAAGGCCGAGGTTGTCGGTAATGGCGGCATTCCGGCGGATGTCAGCGGCGTACATCTCATTGGCGGCAACAGCGGTAATAGCACGCTGGTTAACGCCGATTATATCGCGATGCAGGAAGCGCTGGAAGGACAGGAATTTAACGTCCTCGCGCTCGATTATGCAGCGGATCTGGCCTTGCTGCAAAGCTTTGCCGCGTGGATCAAGCGTGTCCGGGGCGAAGGCAAGGGCGTTATCGCCGTGTTTGGTGGTTCTGCGGCAGATGATGTATCCAAAACCGCTGTCAGCTTGGCCTCTGCCCGTTCTCTGGCGCTCAACCATGAAGGAATCGTAAACGTGGGTACTGGCGTGCGTCTGGCAGGTACGGACTACAGCTCCGCTCAGACGGCTGCTTATGTAGCCGGACTGATCGCAGGTCAACGTCTGAATCAATCCGCCACATATGCGGTGACGCCTTTTGAAGACGTGACCCGCCGCTGGACACGCTCCGAGCAGGAGCAGGCTGTCCGTAATGGTGTCTTCCTGCTGTTCTTCGACGGCCGTCAGGTCAAAGCGTTGCGTGGGATCAACAGCTTGGTGAACCCGGCTGCCGGACAAAACAACGCGTGGAAGAAAATCCGTTCTATTCGTGTCATGGATGCTATTAACGCTGACTTGCAGCGTGCAGCCGAAGAGACTTACATTGGCAAAATCAACAACACGGTGGAAGGCCGTCTGGCTCTCATCGGTGCGATCAAAGAATACCTGGCACAGCTGTCGCTAAGCAACGTGATCGAAGCCGATGGCTACGATGTCATTCTCGATCCGGCTTACTATGGTGATGCGCCAGTTATCAAACCGGAGCCGGATCAAGTGTTCCTGCAATGGAACGTGAAGCTGACCGACGTGATGGAGCAACTGTTTGGTACATTTTACGTGCAATAAGAATATCGCGGGAAATTAGAAATTCAAAACTATATTATGGATCATTTTGAGGAGGAAAAATAAATGTTGGATGCTTCAAGAGTCATTTTAGGTACGTATGGTCAGGCGCATGTGGACGGGGTATGGCAGACGAATATCAATAAGCTGGAAGCCAGCGTGGAAATGGAAAAACGCGAGCTGAACCTCGTGGGCAATGACTGGAAGGTTCACAAGCGTGGTATTAAAAAAGGAACGGGCACGATGAGTGGCTACAAGGTTACGTCCGATATGCTTCGTCGTGGTTTTAACCGTTTTGAGATTATTACCAAACTGGATGATCCGGAAGCCTTCGGGCATGAAAGTATTCGTCTTATCCGTTGCACTCCTGACAAAATTCAGCTTGCCAACTGGACAGCTGGCGAGGAAGTGCAGGAAGAAACGACCTTCACTTTTGAAGGTTATGAGCTGCTTGATCCGATTGTAGCGAACTAATATGAACACGGGGAATAGGGATGCCGTAAGGTGTTCCGTTCCCCCAATACAAATTGATAATAAGGGAGAATGACTTATGAGCTTGAATGAAAATATGACAGAAGAACAAATCTTGGACAGTCTGTTTGAAGCCGCTGAAAAACTGCCAGAGGAAACGGTGCGTATCAAGCGCCTCGATATGAAAATTGTGCTGCATGGCCTGACCTCCAGCAAGGTGGACAGCATTCGTGAACGGTGTACCATTCGCCGTACCGTGAAGGGTGCAGTGGATGAAAAGGTAGATACCGAGACGTTCAATGCGTTGTTGATTTCCGAAGCTACCGGCAAATTGGAAGTGAAGGGCTTGTCCCTTAGTGGCTGGGGTGATCCCCGGATTACAAGCCGCTTGAAGCTGTCCGGTGGCGAACAATCTGTCCGTCGTATGCTGCTGGCAGGTGAGCTGGATGCCGTAGGCGACAAAGTGCTGGAACTGTCTGGCTTTGGCGTGGAAATTGCTGATCTAAAAAACTAATCAACTCCGGGGGAATGACGACGATGCTGTACCACTTGTGGGTCCGGCACCACCTCCGCCCCGGAGACTTTTGGCAGCTCCCCCGTGGCGAGCGCATGCTGTTGCTAGCGTTTGCTGAACAGGAAATGGACAGTATGGTTTCTTCAAAAGCATAAACAAGGAGGTGAACATTGAAATATGGCAGAAGCATTAAATTACCGCATGAACCTCGTGATTGATCCTAAAAACGTCATTAAGGCGAACCGCGAATTGCGCGCAATGGAACGCTATTTTGAGCGGATTCAAGGGCGTGTTTTGAAAATAGGCCGTACCCGCATGGCTCCGGAAATTGTGCTGAACGATATGGCCTCCAAAGGGCTGGATAATCTGTTGAACAAGATTAACCGAGTTAAATCTCAGATTATTAACGCCTCGGGGAATGTAAATGTGAAGGCGAGCAGTAGCAGTAACATATCCATCGAAGGTGTTAATGCTCTTGTAAAGGCGCTAGACAGTAATACAAGGGCAGTAAAAAATATGGCTTTGTTTAATGGAAATAAGCCTCCTAAGGAAAAAGAGGAAAGTAAACTTCCAGCGTGGGCTGAGGCGCTGCAAAAGTATAATGAACCTGCCAAGGTTGTCCAGGAAGTATACAAAGGGGTTACAGGTGAAGATTTAAGTCTTCAAACGTTTAAAAAGATGCCTGCCGCTTTTATGGAGACCAAACAAACGTGGAAAGAAGGCGGAGCAAAAGGAGTACTAAAAAAATTCTTTTTTCCGGATAAAAAAGAAGAGGTAGCTGAAGGTAACACGGAAGGTGCGACAGGTAATACGGACCTTTCGGAGATTAAAGAATTAATTAAGAAATTAATTCAAGTTACCTCTGATAAATCTACTGGTGGTTTTGGCGGTGGTGCTGGCCAAGGAAGAAGGAACAGACGTACAGGAGGCAGAAGGTCTGGCAACAGAAGCGGTGGCCGTCGATCCTCGGGTGGTCAAGGAGATTTTAATTCAAGAGCCGGAGAGATTGCAAGGATTAATACTAGAGATCGGAACTCAACACGAGGAAACAGAAGCGGACGACAAAGCACCGCAGGCCCTGCAGAGTCCAATCCCCGGATTAATCCTAACCGAAGAGTTCCTAGTCCAAGAAATAATCCGAGAAATTCTGGTAATCGTCGCTCTTCCAAGTCGGGTGGTATTCTTAGCTTTGCAGGCGACTTGCTCGCTGGTGGAACAGATATAGATACTTCTTCTGTTCTGGATATGGTGAGCGATAGCGGATTAGTTGAAAAAGTGAGTAAAGGTCTTGGTGTAAGCAAAAAGTTTATTAGTGGACCTTTGGGGGTTCTGGCAGATGCAGCAAGCATAGCTACATCAGCTCCGGGTAAGGAACGCGCACAAGCGATTGGTTCCACTGTAGGTGGGGCGGTTGGGAGTACGGTAGGGGGAGCAATAGGAACATTTTTGCTTCCAGGTGTTGGTACTGCTGTTGGTTCATATGTAGGCGGTTTAGCAGGCGACTTTTTAGGGGGCAAAGTAGGCGGATGGATTTCAGACCATGGTGCTGATATCAAGGAAAAAGCGTCCAAAGTCACAGGTTGGCTCTCTGAAAAGAGTGAAGCCTTTGGTGATAGCATCTCCAACTTCTTCTCCTTTGGAGGTAAAGATGAGCCCAAGAAAACCCCGGCGAAGCCAGCCGAAGTACCCAAGCCTGCGACACCACCTCAATCCACTACACCTGTAACGACGACTAAGCCATTAACGCCTATGCCAGCTTTTCCGGGATTACCGCCCGGCTCTCAAGTGATGTATGGGCCTGGACAGCCAGCCTTAAATGGCGTCCCTAACCCTTATGGTCCGATGGTTATTGCTAACCAGGGTGTAAATCCAAACCCACTGCTGAATACTGCGGCTCATGCGAACAATGGAGTCAAAGCTAAAGGCAAAGGTAATGGTAATCCGACTCCTCAAGTGGTACAGATTAGCCCAGAACAAATGGGAACACTCTCCGGCTTTTTGAAGGATTTTAAGACGGAAACTACGAACCAATTCAATCTTCCAGCAGGGGCTGTACAGGTAACTGTGCATGAAAACAAGCTGGATGTGGAGGGACTTATTACGCAAATTGGCTACCGTCTCAAAGCCGAGATTCTGCGGGCAACGCAGAACACCAAGCCTGCGAGCGGAGGAGCTATGTAATGCAGTAGGGTGGGAGTAACGGGGAAGGAGGAAAGAGATGGAATTTAGTTTAACGGATGGTAAGGGATTTAAGTTTATTTTTCCGGTGAATCCCGAGGAAGTGACGATCTCACGGCAAAAGGGATTTGATACGACGACGATTTTATCCTATGGGGAGTTTGATTTTCCGCAAGGGGAGAAGGTGAAGGAAATCTCCTTCTCTTCTTTTTTTCCCAAGGAGTACGATGAATCGTATTGCAATTATAAAGATTTACCCGATCCGCAGGAGGCCATGAACACGTTGAATGGTTTTTTGCTGTCCCAAAAGCCATTACGCTTCATTATTTCAGAGACGGCTGTAAATGTACCTGTAATTGTAGCATCTCATAATTCAACCTTTCGGGGCGGGGAATATGGGGACGTGAATTTTGATCTTTCGCTGCGGACCTGGAGTGAAATGAAGGTATCCAAAAAAGCCGGTAGTGGGACGAAGTCTTCTACAGTCAACAAAAAGCCCCGCACGGATATGAAAGAAAAGAAGAAAACCTACACGGTGAAATCGGGGGATTCCTTGTCCAAAATTGCCAAGCTGGAGCTGGGGGACAGCTCACAATGGAGCCGTATTTATCAACTTAACAAAAAGGTCATTGGTCAAAATCCGAATGCGATTAAACCAGGGCAAAAGCTGGTGCTGTCATGAGCTATAAAGTTATTTTACAGGATAAATATGATTTGTCGCCGCTGGTGGAGAACATTAATTTGAGGGATTCGCTAGAGCAAATCGCTTATCAGGGCACGGTCAATCTGGTCGTTACGCCGGATATGCCACCCATTTCTCCAGGGATGTCGATTCGGGTTAGTGGCATTCCATATGGAAAAAAAGACTATGTCCCCTTGCTGTCTCCAGCGGTTATTTGGGAAGTGGAAACCTCCAACAATGGACTCAAGCGTATGACGCTGACATTGTATGATCGCACGGTGTATTTGGACAAGTCGGAGGATGAATATTTGCTCCCTGCGAAGCAGACGGCTACTCAGCGTTTTCAGAAATATGCCAGGGATTGGAAGCTGAAAATCGCTTCATTGCCAGACACGAAAAAGTTGCTGGGGCGTGCCGTATACCGGACACAGTCCATCTATTCCATGATGCTGGGCGATCTGCGTGAAACGGCAAAGGCGGGTGGTAAGCTTTATCATCCTCGGATGATTACCTCCGGTTTGGAGCTATACGAGCTGGGAACGAACAAAGATGTGTATGTTTTGGAGAGAGTGACCGATACGACACAATCCCGTACGCTCGAAGGCGCGGCCACGAGGGTGAAGGTGCTGGCTACGGCGGCCAGTGAAACGGGCAACGAGGTTCCGTCCAAGGTGATGGCGCTTGAGGAAAAGGACATTGCCAAATATGGAACGCTTCAGGTGATCGTGCAGGATGACGAGGTGAAATCGGGTGCAGCCGCACGTGAGTTGGCCAAAAGTAAGCTGAGAGGCATACAACAAACGATATCGCTAAATGCACCGGATATGAACACGATTCGTGCAGGAGACGCGGTGATGCTGGGTTCTATGAAGCTGCTGGTGATTTCAGTGAGCAGAGAATTGGGTAACCCCGGCAGTATGTCGCTGGAGTTGGGCACGTATGACGATGTAAAAAGGAGGTTTTATCTTGAATAAGGACCCCTACGGGCATTTGGCAACCGCGCTGCAATCCTCTTTTCACAAGCATACCAAGCAAGCGCTGAGCGGAGTGGGCGCGGTACTAGGCACGATTACCTCCACGGGAATCAAGCTGGACGATTTTAAACATGAGCTTCAGGATTATTTGGTCGCCGAGCTGCCGGGATTGCTGTCTGTACCGCGTCATATGTATAAAGGTACCTCAACCGCAGTGGAGTCGGAGAATTGGGAGGGCAAGGAGCTGAAAACCTCCTTTTATATCGGGGAGGACGAGCTGGAGAATGTGAAACTGAGCCTGAACGAAGGACTGAAGCCCGGAGATCGCGTACTTGCGGTTCGGGTGAATAGCGGCAACGATGTGGTTGTGGTGTGCAAGGTGGTGAGTGGACGTGGCTAATTTATTTCCCGAAACGGATGATATGCTCTGGACGGATATTACGGACCCGGATGTGCTGGAGGATAATCGGGCGGTATTTGGACGAAGCTGGCGGTTTGATTTTGAAGCCGGAGAATTTGTTATGAGCCCCAGCCGTAAAATCGTGACTACAGGTGAAAAAGAAGCCTGGGTGCAGTGGTGTGAAAAAGCAATTCGTACCCCCCGCTACCGTCATGTGATCTATTCTCCCGACTATGGTAGCGAGCTGGAGGAGCTGATCGGCAGCAGCTATGGGCATGGTGTTCAGGAAAGTGAAATCAAGCGCATGGTCACCGAAGCGTTGCTGGCAGATGCTCGCACGGCTAGTGTGGATCAGTTTACGTTTAGCTGGGAAGGCGAGGCATGCCATTTTAGCTGCCAGATTACGAATGTGCGGGATGAAACGGAAATTGTGGAAAGTGTGGTGATCTAATGGCAGACTTGCCGGAATATTTGGTAGACCAGACGGAAGAGGAAATTTTAAGTCGTATGCTGGAAAAAGTGCCTTCGGACATTGATAAGTCCGAGGGTTCTTTTATTTGGGATGCGCAGGCACCCGTGGCATTTATGCTCTCCGAAGCGGCAATCTGGGCACAGGAGCTGCTGCGCCGGGGCTTTGCCAGTACGGCGGCCAGCGATAACCCGGATTTTCGCTCGCCGGAGCTGGATCTGCGAACAGCAGAGCATGGAGTGACACGGCGGGAAGCGGTTGCTGCCTCAGGTATGGTCACGTTCACGGGCACAGCGGGAACGACCGTCCTGGCGGGAACGTTGGTGGCGACCCCGGCAGATGATGTATCGGGGGAAGCTTCCATTGAGTATGCGACTACGGCATCAGTCACGCTGGATGAGCAGGGTAAAGGAGAAGCGGCGATCCGGGCAGTCAATCCCGGTCGCAGCGGTAACGTACCCGCGGGTGTCATTCAGGTGATGGCGAGCCCAGTCAGTGGTGTTTCCTCCGTTATGAATGCGGAGGAGACTAAAAGTGGCACGGACATTGAGAGCGACCAGCTGTTGCTGGAGCGTTTTTATGCCAAGGTGCGGAACCAGGGCACAAGCGGCAACAAGGCGCAATATACGCAATGGGCGAATGAAATTGCCGGAGTAGGCGGCGTGGAGGTTGTTCCGCTGTGGAAAGGGCCGGGTACGGTGGCTTTATATGTGCTGGACACGGATAAACGTGCTGCCAGTCCGGATATCGTCGCTGCTGTTCAGAAGTATATTGATCCAACCCAGGATGGACAAGGCGAAGGGCTGGCACCAGCGGGGCCTGTGGTGACGATCATGCCAGCGACAGAGGTGGAAATTAACATCTCGGTCAAGGTACAGCGCACCAAAGAGAAGCCGTCCACACTGGACGAAATCAAAAAGCTGATCGAAAGCGGTGTGCGGACGTATTTGAAGCAGCTTGCTTTTTACAAGGAAGACCCGTTGGTTCGGTATACCCGGATTTCTGCTGTTTTGCTGGACATTCCGATTATTATTGATTTCTCTGAGCTAAAAATCAACGGACAGAGCAATCAAAATATTGAAATTGGATCAGGTCAGGTGGCGGTGCTGGGGACGGTGAGCGTCAGTGAGTAATGATGGTACGAACATGAACGATCAAACGAATCGTCTAGCTATGGGTGAAGAGGGGCAAATGAGCAGCTTGCGGGGACGCGAGCTGTTTTCCTATTTACCCGCCTACTATGAAATTTCCCGTGTGATGCGCTCTGATATGGATGCGACGGGTAGTGAACTGGATTCCTTGTATCTGGCGATGGATGCGACGGTGGCTCAGTTTTTCGTCCGTACCGCTACCTGGGGATTGGAACGCTGGGAAATGGAGCTGGGTATCGAAACCGACCTTGGCAAGCCGCTGGACCAGCGTCGTGCAGTAGTAGAGTCGAAGCTACGGGGAGCAGGGACTTTTTCCGGCCGACTTGTCAAAAATGTAGCCGAAGCATATGACGGCGGTATGGTAGATGTTACCTTTCATCCCGCCGAATGGGGATTCACGGTCAAATTTATAGATACCATCGGGATTCCGCCCAATGTGGAGGATCTTAAAGCAGCCATCGAGGAGATCAAGCCAGCTCATTTGGCGGTTGAATATAAACTACGCTACCTGACCATTGCTGAAGTCGAGTCTATGACCATCTATGAAAATGAACATACAACACAGGATAGATATTTAGGAGGTGGCGCGTAATATGGCGAGCGAAAAAACACCGAATCTCGGGTTAAATCAAATTGATCGTACATCGCCCAAAACAACGTACTTTGATTTGGAGAAGTATCTGGATCAAAACTGGCGCGCTGTAGATAATTTTGCAGGTGATGTGAATGATGGTGTGAATGCGATTAAGAAGCGGTTGGATACAACGGAGCGTAAGGAGGTTACGCTGTCACCTGGGGTGCAAATTGTTCATGCGGAAAAGGCTTCGCCGTTCTCGCTCACGGGGCTGAGCGGGCGTACGTTGGTGAACTTGTTAGGTAGGGATTGGGGAGGATCGAAAGCCCTTTCGAGGTTCGGACGCTTCCAGTCTACGTTGGACATTGATACCAAAAAAAGCATAGCAGGCAGTGGATCTTTAAAGATAACAGCAGAACTTGCCAATGCTATTGCTGATGGTTTTGGTAACACAACAACGACAATAAAAGCAGGCAAAAAGTATATTGCTCTAGGGAATTTGTACAACGAATCTGGCAGTAATATGCACATCGTTATTCAGGGAACTAGCTTTTCAAGTCCGTTGGTTACTTCCAAGAACAAATGGGAGTTCACTTATGTAGCCTTCTCGCCCTCAGCAGATGTTAATAATACCCAAGCGATGGCGCGACTTAATGTTACAGCAGTCGGTCAGATTGGCTATGCAGATGCCCTTAGATTATATGAGATTTCTGATACTGAATACACAGCACTTGCCAGTATGACGCTAGAACAAATAGCGTCGAAATACCCATATGTAGATAGCGTAATGCCTGTACGTAATCCGTATGCGATACGGTATGGAGAAAACCTACTGCCGACGCTTTACGAGTGGTCAGCAAAACAGGGAATGCCAATTATTAATGATGGGCAAAGCTGTACAGTTACGAGCGAGAATAAACTGATTACGTTAGTTCAACCGCTTACCCCAGAGCAAACGTATACATTTTCAGCGTATTCAAGCAACGAAACTGGACGTATTCAGGTTAACAATGCAGACGAAAGTATGGCACTTGGAAGTGCGTCAGGAAATGGGTTAATTTCGGTTACCATTACCGTACCCGTCGGATCAAGTGGCGTGGTTACACGTATGTTAGGTACATCCACTCAAGTGGTGACAATGTCTAGCCCTATGCTCAACATTGGCAACACAGCCAAACCATTCAAGCCACGTGAGGATTCCATGCTTGCGCTGCAAACGGACTTGTACGCAGACCCGATTACAGGGGCAAATGCGGATACAGTGTTTGAACGTGATGGGCAGTATTTCAAGGCTAAAAAATGGAACAGTGTGACGCTGGATGGATCGTTCGTCTGGACGCTTTCGGGTAGCTATCCAGGCTATAAAGTTGCAGGAATATCCGGGTTAGGTCCAGCTAAAGCGTATGATTCGCTATATGTTGCTAAGTACGATGGGAAGATTCTGACACATAATTCCGCAATGACAGCGGCAGATAACGCCTATTTCCGTAATCAGACGACTAAGGATGCATTTGATGTATCTATTTTTAACTCAGACAGCGGATGGGGAGACAGCTACACACCAACAGCCGACGAGATTAAAGCTTATTTTTTGGGCTGGGTAATGTATAAAGCCGATCAAGCCAACGGCTACGTTAACCCGGATACTCCTGTCAATAACCTGTACAACGGCACGGGCTTGAAAGCATGGGCGCGACGTGGAGACGATGGTGTAACTCGAAGCTGGCCCGAAGCTTCTACAAGCTTACCAACAACGCAAGCGAAAGGCTGGACACCATACCAACTCGTATACCAACTTGCCACCCCAACGGTAGAGCCAATTGTTAGTGAAGGTCAATTATCCTTTGTTGAGGGTGATAATCAGGTTGAAGTAGGCACGGGTATTGTGGTGCGGGAATCTAATCATCCGTATCAGCAACCCGTGGAAAAATTGTGGAATATCAATAACGCAAACTACACCACTACAGCGTGGCTTAAATGGAAGGCTGCTGCTATTTTGGCGGTTTACCGAAATGGTTCCCTTGATCCTACTTGGATGCTTACCAAGGGTATGGTCACACCTATTGGGGCCTTGGGGCAACAATATGAGTCAGACCATGACGTTACAGCCGCCTACAGTGTCACATACCTGATGCTGGATAAGTCTCCTGTGGCATCCTTTGTCGGTAGCTATGCAGCCAACGAGAAGACGCTTTTGGTTGACTTGGTGGAGAGTGTACAACAGAACACGGCGCGGATGTCGGCATTGGAGAATAAGAAGGCAGAGAAGGATAACCCATCGTGGATTACGCCGACTTTGCTTAATGGGTGGGGTCAGACAATACCTGTAGGGTATTTTCGTTCGTCTGACGGTGTTGTTCGTTTCAAGGGACAAATTCAGGGGGGCGTTACCACGGCTGGTACACGTATTTTTAAATTGCCCGAAGGTTTCCGACCAAACCAACGTACTGAAATACCTACCTATTCATACGGAGACGGTAGCACATCCACCAACTCGACGTTGATCATTGACGCGGCAGGGAATGTGGTATTACAGAATATAAATTATGCTGGTGTATGGCTTGACGGTATATCTTTTTTAGCGGAAAAATAAAGGAGGCTTCACATGAAAGCAGTCGCTAAAGTAAATACAGATGGACTCTATCTGGAGGACGAGCTAGTGGACGATGCCTTTTCTGGCGTCGTCCCTTTTTATGCTCCATCTTCGCTCACGCTATCTGATGCAAACGAGCAGCTAGACACATATCACCCTACCGTCACTAATTCCAATACTACGGATCAAACTAGCCAGGAAAACATCCCTGCTGGCTATACCGTCGGTATTATAGTGCCACCGGGCTTATACCATCCTCGTTTTGATATCCAAAGCTGGCTGGCTTATGAAGCAGAATACGGTGAAAAGCTGGCAGAAGCACAGGAAGCATACGAGCAGATCAACAAGGAATCACAAGCTTCATTTCAGAAGCTCCATGATGAATGGCAAAGCAAACCGGAAAACGAACGTGGGGACGAGCCTGTCTATCTTGCCCAGGCCTTTACGTCTCCAGAGCGAAGAGACCCCACGACATTTTGGAGTGAAGGCTTAAGCGAGGAAGCAATTAAGGAACTGACACAAAAAGCGGAGCAACAGCCAAGTGAGACAGATCAATTGAAGCAGCGTATTGCAGATCTGGAAGTAACGCTGATTCAGCTTATGCTGGGCACTACAGGGAAATAAATGGAGGTGAAATTATAACCATGGCAGCTTTAACAGAGGCTCAATTGCGTATTTGTACTCATGCCTGCATCACCCGCTGTGATCGGGGAGAGGGCGACGTAGCTACGATCATTGGAAGCTATGTTTTGGATGAACAACAGCGTGGGAAGGTAATGGAGATTATTTTATCCAAACGTTCTGATCTGGTACCGGGTAACGTAGAAGATTCGTCATCTGAGGATATTACGAATAAGCAGGGAGAAACGGTTAAATGGTATAGCTCTATTTTCCGCAAGAAAACAGTATAGCGAACAGAACAAAAAAACAGTCTGAACCCAAAGGGGGGACGAGCATGTGTAAAAGAATGAATCCGACCATGACTGATCGTTCCGAGCCGAAAATGAATAAATGGAGTAATCAGCATAAAAGGATTCAATTTGGTCAGGCGACGGAGCAAGGGATGGTGATCGTCGGTGTATAGTGATGGATTGAACAATAATCAACTCAATATACAGAGTGTAATGGAGGATAACAACAGTCAAAGGAGCAGTTTTCGGGGACAGGAGCTATTCTCCTATCTACCGGCTTATTACGAAACCTCCCGTGTAATGCAAACTGATATGGACGCAAAAGGTAGTGAATTGGATGCTCTATATCTCGCATTAAATGATACATTAGCCCAGTTTTTCGTTTGCACCGCCACCTGGGCGCTGGAACGCTGGGAGATGGAGCTAAGCATCCCTATTCATATGGAAAAGCCGTTGGAGCAGCGACGATCCGTTGTGGAATCGAAGCTCCGTGGGAACGGTAAATTTTCAGGAGATTTGATACGGAAAATCATCGACTCATTTGGTGTATATGGAGAAGTAGATTTTTACCCGACCAAATATAAGTTTGGTATAAGCTTCGAAAACCGTATCCCTGAAAATATGGCTGATTTCAAAAAGATCATTGAGGATATTAAGCCTGCTCACCTTGCTTTTTACATGAATAACAAGACTAGGCTTGTATTTCCTCATGAGAATAAAATCGTTTCTCGTATTCGATTACGTTCGAGAGTTCGCTTTTTTGGTGGACAACCTTGGTACTTGGATGGCGTTGAGTTACTGAACGGAGTAGCTTCATTGTCTGGGTGGACTGGGGAACGTCTGCGTTATTTGAATCGTACGAAACTATCCATGTTGCATCGCGAGGACAATCGTCAGGAAGGCAACGTAAAGATTCGGAATCATTACTGGAAATTTGATGGAAGTATGAAGCTCGATGGTACCCGGCTTTTAAGCTCAACCGAGACGGTTATTTTAATTTAGCTGACTTACAACTTATGTGAACTCATTGGCAAGAGGATGAAAACGAACGACATAGCTGCCTCATATTAAAATGATTTGCCAAGGAGAAAACGTTAACTTTATATATAGAAGGGATGGTAAGTATGGCAGAACAAGTTTTGACAGTCACGACTGCATATGCAAGAGAACAAATGGCACGTGCCCGCGCTGAGGGTGGTACGCTAACTAAAGTGGTAAAAATGGCGTTTGGTAGCGGAGGCGTGGATCAAGCAGGAAAGCCACTGCCTTTGGATGGAACAGAACAGGTGTTGAAAAAGGAACTGGTTCAAAAGGATATTACGAGCTTTGAATTTATTGCTCCTGCAACAATTCGTTATACTTGCTCACTGGCAGAAAATGAATTGGCGGGTGAGACGATTAATGAACTGGCTTTGGTAGATTCAGCGGGTAAGTTGACTGCCATCCGTACAATGAGTAACAAGGTCAAGGATACTGACATGGAGTTTGTTTTTGAAATTGATGACATTTATTAAGGGGGATACTGAGTATGAGCATACAACAGCCACGTCGATTTGTTACCACAGATCAAGGTCATGCAGATGTCCTGAATGTACCGATTGATACACTTTATGCTAACGATCAGGAATTGGCCGCACAGGTTGAAAATATCAAAAAGGACCCGGCTGGAAACGGGGTTGCTTCCAAAGAAGCGCTAGACAATCATGCCAGCAATACAGACCTTCATGTTACAACAGCCAAGCAAGCGGCATGGAGTGCAGCAGAGGGGAATGCCAAACAATATACAAGGGATTACGCAGCTCCAAAGCAGCATAGTCACCCTGCGTCAGATTTGCCTTCTGCTTCTACGCAGGCCAGAGGAATTACTCAACTGAACAACTCGGTGAGCAGTACAGCAACGGATCAGGCGGCAACCCCAAGCGCAGTCAAAGCAGCATACGATTTGGCAGTTAGTGGTCAGCGGGTTAAGGTCACAGCCGATAATGGATCTGCGCAAGATATTTCAGGACAGGATTTAAACGCCGACCGTCCTACAGGTTGGTACATGGGATCTAATATAGGGAATGCACCGAATGGTGAATGGTATTGGGTCGAAAATATAAAGCACAATACTGGCTGGTTTGTACAAGAAGCCTACAACTTTAATAACGTAAATGTATACTCGAGATATAAAAGAGATGGAGCTTGGAGTGGTTGGACCTGGAACCCTACGAGAGCAGAGGTCGATTATTTAAAGTCTGTAGCTAGAA
This sequence comes from Paenibacillus sp. 1-8, assembly GCF_056316205.1. NCBI lineage: Bacteria > Bacillati > Bacillota > Bacilli > Caryophanales > Paenibacillaceae > Paenibacillus > Paenibacillus sp. 1-8. Next base: position 1,223,498 of record NZ_CM149995.1, read on the forward strand.
ATATGATCGTTTCATCTGCCTCCCCATCAGGAGGAAATGATGGGGATATTTGGTTTAAATATCAATAAATAGAGGTGGTGTATTGCATGGCTCTAGGTACTAAAGTTGACGGGGCGTGGAAAACGCCCATTGGAGTATCCGTGAAGGTTTCGGGATCGTGGAGGAAGGTACAAAATATATGGGTTAAAGTGTCGGGAGCATGGCGACCTGTTTGGAATGCAGACCTGACTATGCAGCAAGGGGCCATATCGGGAAGTAATTCATACGTAAGCAAACAGAGGGACCATGTGGAATTGTACGCATACAGTCCAAGCACTGGCGGCGGGGACGCTGCTGTGGTAACAAATACACCAGTGGATCTGACCAATGTTACCTACGTTGACTTTGATTTCGCACTGGAAGGTTCAGTGGATTCTAGGTCCGATGGTATTTTCATAGCGTCGACGGAGCAGATGGGCGACGGTGGTACATTTAACGTCCGAACGTATCAGGGTCTCCGGGTATCACGAGCCACAAAAAGCTTGTATGTAGCCGGATTGTCCGGATACTACTATTTACGCGCTCATGCTTCCATCAATGCCGATGCAACCTATTGGAAACGGGTAAGACTTTACCGCATTTTATTGGATGGCCGGGAAATTTGGAACGGTAGCAATAGCTGGACATACTTTTAATAAGGAGGCACGATCATGTCTGATTACAATTTTGTGCAATACCATAAGGAAACCGGTAACGTGGTGGCCATTACGACCGCAGAGCCGACAGCACCGGAAGGGTACGCGGTGGCCAAGTCGGAAAAGTATAAGCCGGGTGACGAATTCATATACACCATTACAGTGAAAGCCGTAAATAGTGAAATCGGTGTTATTGACTCAGATTATTCAGTGCTGAATAACCCGCAGGCGGCGCGACTTCTGATCGACAACGCCGCATTGAAAGCAGAAAACGTTGAGCTTAAAGCAGCAGTAGCCGAGTTGACTATGATGTTCGCTGTTACACAGCAATCATGAAGGGAGGCGGTGAGCGATGACATTTACGCCTAATAGCGGTTTGGTCAAGGTGTGGATTAGTTTGGTCATGACTGGCACGTATAAGTTGGATGAGGTGCCTAATCTATACAATCTAAAACCGATCGTGTCGGAAGTTATAAACAAAACAGCATAAAATCATAAACAGAGCCGCAAGGCGTATTTTTTATGCCCTCGGAGTGGTCGGGGGCTTATTTTTTTCTAAGGGGAAGCAAGTAGTAAGCCAAATTAAATGTTTCGCAGCATCGTGTGGGCCGCAATGGGTATGCCTTTACCGTTTCAGTTGATCAGTCTTCTGAGATACGGCTGTTCGGATTCACCTGTAATCATACGTATAACTGCCGAGAGTCTCCCTGATTGCTCCAAATCCAAGATGAGTGGATCACCATTGCACAGAGACTACAAGACGTATATGGAGCAAGATATTTCTGTATGCACAAGGACGAACAAAGTCTGGTAAGGGAATGCACAGGATGATGACTGGAGCTAAAGAAGCAGCGCCAGCTACACAGGCGACAAAACGAGCAACAGCGCAAAATGTTTAACAAACACGCTCACAACGGAGTGTGTCTTTTGTGCCCTTGATTACCTCAAGGGGACATTCATTTTACACCTTGGTTCAAAAGGGGGAACAAGCATGCATGAAAAGGTCGATCAGATTTGGCTGGGGTTTTCCACGGGGACCTTGATCGGTTATTTTTTCGGGGGGTGGACGACGATGTTGACGTTGTTGTTATGGATGGTCATTATCGACTTTTTTACCGGCTGGGCGGCGGCCTGGATTAACGGAGCATTGAAAAGCCGAGAAGGCTATTACGGTATTTTTCGCAAGGTTACGGTGTTTTTGATGATTACAGTAGCTCATCTGATCGACGGTATTCTCGGGGATGCACATTATTTCCGGGATGCCGTCGTTTTCTTTTATTTGGCGAATGAACTATTGTCGATTATTGAAAATGTGGGTCGAATGGGAGTGCCGATGCCGGATATTTTGCGAAATGCGGTAGCCATTTTTGAATCCAAGTCGATCGGGGAAAAGAAAAAGCCAACAGACCCCTCCGACAAAGGAAACAAAGCTTCATAAGGTGAGCAGAATGCACCTCTGCCCCATTTTCAGCATCAAGATGGAAGGGCCCGGACCGCTTCAATGGTCCAAGCATAGTTATAACAGTAACATCAACGGCTACAACATTATGAATGACAAGGAGGGATCGCCTTATGCAAAATCGCAGTCCTAACGCTGCCGAAGGCATTGACGTGTCCCGGTACCAGGGAAATATTGATTGGAAACGTGTACGAGCCAATGGCAAATCGTTTGCCTTTATTAAAGCGAGTCAGGGGCAGCGTTACGTAGATCCGACATTTATCACCAATGCAAAAGGGGCCAAGGCAGCAGGGGTATTGCTGGGGGCTTACCATTTTGTAGATGCAACCAGCGTTGACATGGCCAAAGCGGAGGCCAGACATTTTGCCGAGGTGCTGGATCAGGTTGGAGGTTCAAAAGCGCTGGACTTTCCAGCGGTCATGGATTATGAGAACAATCCGGGTGGACTTAGCTCTGCCGCGATCCATGATGTAGCTATGGCGTTTTTGACGGAATTTGAAAGGGTAAGCGGTCGCAAGCCGATGGTATATACGGGGAACGCATTTGCGGCACATTTCAAGGCGCCGCTGGGAGCCTATAAGCTGTGGATTGCGCGCTATAGCACACGAGTGCCCAGCGATACCACAGCATGGAAGCAGTGGGACTTCTGGCAATACAGCGACAGCGGACGGGTTGATGGGATTCAAGGACCTGTTGACCTGAATGTATATACGGGAACAGAGGCAGAGCTGCGCCAAGCTTTTGCAGGAGAAGAGGGGGATGAGCCGATGACAGCAGAGGAAAAAGCGGCATTTAAAGCCTTGCAGCAGCAGGTTGCCGCGCTTGAAAACAGCAAGGATGTGCTCAAACAGACATTGAACGAACAGAGCGCTTATATTAAAAAAGTGGATCAGCGAGTAGCTGACCTGGAGACGCGTCAGGCTATACCAGTGCCAACTTGGGCAAAGGAAGCTGTGGCCGCAGCCGTTGCCTTTAATCCGGCAAGTCCGATTGTGGATGCGAAGCTGCCGAGCAGTTATGATTTTTATCGCCTGCTTGTAGTCTTGAACCGTCTGGGTGTGTTTAAGAAATCGTCGTAAACTACTGAACAAACAGGAACCAAGTGGGGAAATTGGATCTTGCAAAGAGGACGCGAGCAGGTGGTAAAGCCGCGTTCTTTTTCATATATTTGTAATTACTTCCCTGTGATATTAACTAACATTTCTCTCCGAAAACATGCGGGAATTTTAAAAAAATCTATGAAAACGCTCTTGTCTACCACCTCATTTTATAGTAAAGTATCCAGTAATCACTCTCCATTCATGTAATCGCTTGTAATACTGTGAGTATATATGACATTTCTCACTATGATTCAACAAAAGCTGAATGCTTGGAGACAGCAATCTTCCTCATAACCTCACAGACCATCGCATCGGGTACGAGACTTTAGGCATACATCACGGAGGCCGATTGAATTGAACCACAGGGTGTTGATATCTACTTCTACATATAAAATTACCTTACACACCTCCTACTTGAGCATTTTGCAACAATCCCAAGAGCGATTTCAAATCAGCAATATATAGATCGAAACGGTTTAGTTCGTCTATCTATTGTACTTTCGACCGTTGGGAATCGAATGATGCAAAATGCTGACCTATGAAATAACCTCCATCAGAGAAAATGATATCACTTGGTAATAGGATGAAAATGAACCTGATTCCGTTTAGACTTACTCGAAATAATGCACATGCGACCCGGAGGCAGTTTTTTCTGCTGAATATAAAGGGGTTATTCGTTTTAGCCATTCAGCGCAATTACTCGCTTATACCTTACGATATGTGAAAGCTATTTGCTGTATAAGCTTACGTATCTGTGTGTCATGAGATTTAATTTGGACGCTGTGTCCATTAGATCATAGAGGTTATCTGGACATTCATCCGGTATCAACGAACTAACAATATACGAGGTGTGAAAGGGGTTTGCTGCATGAGCAAAAAGTACGCAAAAAACAAAGCTTGGACCATTCTGCTGGTACTTGCGTTAGGTGCTGTTCTGGCACTTTCCGGCTGTGGAGGTTCCAATGAAGGCGCAAAACCAGAGGCGGGAAAAACGCCGGGCGGAGCGGGCGAGGGCGTGCAGGATACGCTGATTTATGGACGCGGCGGAGATTCCGTGGCGCTGGACCCTGCTATTGTGACCGAAAGTGAATCGCTAAAAATCGGGATGCAAGTGTTCGACACCCTGCTGGAATACAAGGAGAGCACCACGGAGATTCAGCCGGGGCTTGCAGAGAGCTGGGAAGTATCACCGGACGGACTGATTTATACGTTCAAGCTGCGTCAAGGTGTAAAATTCCATGATGGAAGCGACTTTAATGCAGAAGCCGTTGTATTTAACTTTAACCGCTGGTCTGATCCGAAAAGTCCATACAAATTTGAAGGGGACTCGTATGATTATTATGATTCCATGTTCGGGCCTGAAGGAAGTAGGGTGATTAAGGAGGTCAAAGCGGTAGATGCGAACACTGTTCAGTTTACACTGACCAAGCCGCAGGCGCCTTTTTTACAAAATATCGCTATGCCATCCTTTAGTATCGCCAGCCCTAAGGCTATTCAGGAGAAAAAGGCTGACTTCAAGAGCAATCCGGTCGGTACGGGACCCTTTGTATTTAAGGAATGGAAACGGAATGATACCATCACGCTGGAGAAAAATCCAAACTATTGGAAAGAGGGACAGCCGAAGCTGTCCAAGGTCATTGTTCGTTCTATTCCCGACAATACCGCGCGATTTAATGCTCTGCAAAACGGGGAGATTGACCTGATGGAGGACCTCAACCCGGACGATGCGAAGCAACTGGAAGGCAACAATGAGCTGCAAAAAATTGAACGCCCATCCTTTAATGTGGCATACATCGGATTTAATTTGAAGAAAAAGATATTCAATAATCCCAAGGTGCGTCAGGCGCTTAACCATGCGGTGAATAAGCAGGCTATTATTGATGCGCTATTTGCAGGGCAGGCGAAGCCTGCGGTCAATCCGATGCCGCCTACATTATGGGGGTATAACGATAGCATTCAGGATTATGCCTATGATCTGGATAAGGCCAAATCCTTGTTGGCAGAAGCGGGCTACCCTAACGGGCTTACCGAGCCGTTAACCTTTTACGCGATGCCTGTATCTCGTCCGTATATGCCTGATGGCAAAAAGGTAGCGGAGGCTATTCAAGCTGATTTTGAAAAAATAGGTGTGAAAGTGAACATCCAATCGCCGGAATGGGCCACTTATCTGGATGATGTTAAGGCGGGACAGAAAGATGATTTGTATATGCTGGGATGGAACGGAGATAATGGCGACCCGGATAACTTCCTGTACACCCTGCTGGACAAGGATACGATTCCAGGCAATAACCGCAGCTTTTATGTCAATGAGGAGCTGCATAAAATATTGGTGAAAGCCCAGGTTGAGGTCGATCAGGATAAGCGTGCTGAACTGTACAAACAAGCGCAAGTGATTATTAAACAGGATGCGCCATGGATTCCACTGGTTCACAGCACACCGCTAATGGCGGGCAAAGTGAATCTCAAGGGTTTCGTACCTGCTCCTGGAGGTATGGAATCGTATAGCAGCGTTTATTTTGAATAGTCCAAATAGCTCAAGCGCAAGCAGGCGGTGATTCTGGTATGAACTCATACATTGTAAAAAGACTGGCCGTATTGATTCCGGTATTGCTGGGCATGACGCTCATTGTTTTTTCGATTATTCATGCCATTCCGGGTGATCCGGCGGAAACGATACTGGGAGACAAGGCCACAGAGCAGTCCAAGCAGGCGCTACGTGAGCAGTTGGGGCTGGACAAGCCGTGGTTGCAGCAATATGGAACCTACCTGAGCGAGCTGGCACATGGCGATTTGGGTGATTCGATCCGCACCAGACAGCCGATTGCCCGGGAAATGCTGCCTTACTTGGCGGCTACGCTGGAGTTGACGGTGGCGAGTATGTTTTTTGCCATTGTTGTTGGAATGAATGCGGGTATTGTGAGTGCCTGGAAGCGGAATTCCTGGTTTGACTATGTCAGCATGGTCATTGCCCTTGTCGGGGTGTCGATGCCGATTTTCTGGCTGGGCTTGATGGAGCAGTGGATTTTTGCCAATAAGCTGCATTGGCTTCCTTCCATCGGACGTATGAATTCCCGTGATCCGGTGGAGGCGGTAACGCATTTGGCGGTTATTGATGCGATGATTGGTGGACGTATGGAGCAGGTATGGACGGTCATCAAGCATTTGATTTTGCCCAGCATCGCACTGGGAACCATCCCGATGGCGGTCATTGCCCGTATTACCCGTTCCAGCATGCTGGAGGTTATGGATTCGGATTATATCCGTACGGCGCGGGCGAAGGGGCTGGCATCTTTTCAAGTCGTGTACAAGCATGCACTTAAAAATGCTGCCATCCCCGTGCTTACCGTCATCGGTCTTCAGACGGGCTCGCTACTGGGCGGCGCGGTGTTGACGGAGACCATTTTTGCATGGCCTGGCATCGGACGGTACATTTTTGAAGCGATCAGCTCGCGCGACTATCCTGTCATTCAAAGCGGGATTCTGATCATTGCGTTCCTGTTCGTTATCATTAATCTGATTGTCGATTTGCTGTACGCGGTTCTGGACCGGCGTATCCGTTATCAGTAATCAAGTCGTCAATGGGTCAAGGGGGAGCTTGTCCGATGTCACAATTTTCGATGGAACCCAACAATATACCGACGACACGCCATGCGCTGGCGCATGTGCCTGTCGTTTCCGGCCCTTGGAGAGACGCGTGGAGAGCTTTCCAACACAATAAAATGGCGCTCGTCGGCCTCAGCATTATTATCTTCTTTGTCATCATCGCTTTGATCGCGCCGTGGATTGCTCCGTTTGACTATAAAGCGCAGAATTTGGTGGGGCGCTTGCAGCCCCCTTCTGCAGAGCATTGGTTCGGTACGGACGATCTCGGCCGGGATCTGCTGACTCGTACGCTGTATGGGGCCAGAATCTCGTTGTGGGTCGGTTTTCTGTCCGTCATTGGTTCGATGATCGTGGGAACAGCTTTAGGTTTAGTTGCGGGATTTTACGGAAAATGGGCAGATATGATCATCTCGCGGCTGTTCGACATTTTACTGGCATTTCCGGGGATTCTGCTGGCGATTGCGATCGTTGCTATTTTAGGGCCTTCCCTGGAAAATGCACTGTATGCCATTGCGATCGTTAATGTGCCAACGTACGGACGGTTGGTGCGCTCCAAGGTGCTCAGTGTCAAAACGGAGGAATACATCACTTCTGCCAGAGCGCTTGGGGCGAATAATGTTCGAATCATACTCCGATATATTTTGCCGAACAGCCTGACACCGATCATCGTACAGGGCACGCTGGGGATTGGAACGGCGATCATTGAAGCGGCGGCGCTTGGATTTCTCGGCTTGGGCGCACAGCCTCCTCAGCCGGAGTGGGGGAAAATGCTGTCGGATTCGCGCCAATATATCCAGAACGCGCCATGGACTGTTATTTTTCCGGGTATATCCATTATGCTGACCGTATTGGGCTTTAACCTGATGGGTGACGGCTTGCGGGATGTGCTGGACCCGAGAGCAAAGCACTAGAATAAAAGTAGTAAGGTATATAAACCGAACTTAATAGTTACCTTTAGCGCCACTGCGCAGTCGGATGGTGCTTCCCATCGCCACCGCCTCGCTTGTACAGCATCATTCCGCCTACTCCGTTTTCTATGTACATTTTTCAAGTTTAGCTTATATACTTCTAATATTAATAAAAAAGGTGTTCCCCGACCTGAATCCTAAGGGCTGGAGGAACACCTTTTTCATATGATATTTTTCGTGTAACGAACTTCGATTCATTCAACCGTACATACAATCTTCTCGATGCAAATCATGTGAGCTTTCCTGAGACGTAAAAAAAATGTATAATCACTCCAATTGAGTACGTTGGGAGTGGGCTTTATGACATGGCAAAACAAGAGAGAGCATCGGCAGTTTCCGGAACAGACACGAAGCGACGCTTCACGGGCCGCATATGAACGGGATTATTCCCGGTTGATTCATTCACCGACCTTTCGTCGGCTGCAAGGCAAATCCCAGGTTTTTGGCGCAGGCACGGGAGATTATTACCGTACACGGTTGACGCATTCGCTGGAGGTAGCACAGATTGCACGTGAAGCGGCGCGCAGCTTGCTGCGGCGGCATCCCGAGGTGGAACTGGGGCAGGCGGATAACGCCGGGCTGATTATTGACCCCGAGGTGGTGGAGTGTGCGTCCATTGCGCATGATTTTGGTCATCCACCGTTCGGGCACAAGGGCGAAGAGGTACTGGACGGCATTTTGGATCAGTTGATCGAGACGAAGGTGGAAAAGATAGCGGCCGCCGGAGGCTTCACACCTGATTCCAGGCAGGGGCTGGAGGCATATGCACGTGAGCGACGAATCTATGAGCATTTTGAGGGGAACGCACACAATTTCCGTCTGATTATGTTTTTGGAGAAGCGTGAGAACGTAGATGGTCTGAATTTGTCGGATGCTGTGTTACTGGGGATCAACAAGTACCCATATCCGGGGATTTTGAACAAAAAAGGGATGTATCTGCATGAGTGGGAATACATTCGTTCCATCCGCGAGGATTGGGGAATTCCTGATGGTCAAAAGACGCTGGAGGCCCAGCTTATGGACCTGTGCGACGATATTGCGTATTCCGCGCATGATCTGGAGGACGGAATTAAGGCAGGGAAAATTGAGGTGCACGAGCATTTTTTATATGATCCGTATTTGATCCGTCTGATTACAGAAAAAATCACCACATTGGAGGATAGCTTCTGGCAAGGCTGGCAGCTGGCTCAGATCGAACAGAAGGTGGCGGGTGTGCTTAGCGAATTTTTGAAGGTATGGAATGGCAAGATGCCGATGTGTGAACACGATTATTCCCGCACCCGGCGTGAGGTGAAGGCGCACTGGGTCAGTCTGTTCGTCAGCAGCTTGGGTGTAATTGATATGGGCAATTGGAAAAAGGTTACTTTTGTGCGGGATGGAAGCGAGGATCTCGATATGCTTCGTACCGTGAGTGTGCTGAAAAGCTTTGCTTGGGTCACGATGATCCGTGATCTGCGCGTACAGCGGCTGCAAAAACGGAGTGAATGGATGCTCAGACGGCTGTGGCTGGCTTTTCTCGATCCAGAGACATCCAAGTCCATTATTCCGAGTGATTGGCTCCAACGCTTTGAACGTGATCAGGCCAAGGCAAAACCGATCTGGACATGGGAGCATATGGTCATTGATTATATTGCAGGAATGACCGACGCGTTTGCCGAGAAAATCTATAATGAGCTGTATGGTTTGAAGGTGGGTTCCATTTACGATCTGGACTAACGTTTCATTTAACCTCATATTTTAACCCTATATAGTAGAAGAAACTGGTTTTTAAGTATGTAAAAAAAGGGAGAGATATCTATGGGTTCTCAGTCTATACCTGTCAAATCATTGAAGCTGGGGGTACTTGATATGGTGCCGTTGCTGCCCGGAAACCGACCGGAGCAGGCCGTTCAATGGGCAGGAGAGCTGGCGAGACGTGCGGAAGCGTGGGGCTATACGCGCTACTGGACTTCAGAGCATCATGATATAGAGGGGATGGCTTCCTCCAGTCCGGAAGTGTTGCTGGCTCACATCGGGGCGGTGACCCGGAAAATCAAGCTGGGGGCAGGCGCTATTTTGCTTCCGCATTATAGTCCGGTCAAGGTCGCAGAATGGTTTCATCTGCTGGCGGCTCTATATCCGGGCAGAGTCGAGCTGGGTCTCGGGAGAGCACCCGGTGGAGGACCGAATGCTTCGATGGCGCTGAGCGGCAACTTTCTCCAGCATGTGGCTGAACTGCCACAGACGATGGAAGCGCTGCTGGCTTTGCTGGAAGGCACATACGAGTATGAGCAGGTGTCCGTGTTTGCCCGCCCGATGCCTGCACAGCCACCTGCGCTGTGGATGCTGGGTACAAACCGTAAAAGCGCCGAATACGCCGCCCGGTATTCAACTGGCTATGTGTTCGGTCAATTTATGAGTGAGCAGGATACGAGAGAAATGCTGAGCATTTACCGTTCCGGCTTTCAGCCGTCCAAACGAATGGACAAGCCCCGTACGATGGTTGCTGTAGGGGCCATATGTGCCTTAACGGATGAACAGGCGCAGCAGTGGGCAGCACAGGTTACAATGAGTGACCCGGCCATACGGGCTAATTGGTTGGTGGGGACACCATCGGATGTTGCCGAACGGTTGCGCAGCTTGCAGGTTGAGTACGATAATGATGAATTTCTGCTGGTTACCCCCATTCCCGATTATGAGCAGCGACTTCAATCCTACCGTCTTATAGCGGAGGCCGTAAATTCTAGCTGTGATTCCAGATGAAAAGAGATCTGACATGAACCGACATGAAATCAATAGTTCTGCTATGAATATGCAAAGATGCATATATACCTACGCGTGTCATGAAACCGAGCGAGAGCTGTGTCTTTTGGAGTTGAAAAGCTTGTTCGGCCAGCCGCCTGCGCATGATTCCATGCTGCTGTCCTATCGGCAGTTGGAGCCGGGCACCAGCCCGTTCATCCATCTTCGACTGGATGTGACCGCAGATGCGGGTAGTTTGGATGAGCTATGCGAAGCAGCTTCCGCAATTCACCTTGAAGAAGGGAAGACCTTCAAGGTCCTGTGCCTCAAGGAAGGCGACAACGTGGCCGACTATGACGAGCGACGCGGTACAGAAAGACGCATTGGCGCACGTATTCGGGGGCAGGCGAAAATGAAGGAACCGGATGTCACCTTGGGTGTCATACGGGTAGGAGAGCGGTGGTTGCTCGGCAAGTGCATGTACAGCGACAGATCATGGCTGGAGCGCCGTCATAAGCCGCAAAACTACTCCACCGGACTACCAGTGCTGGTAGCCAAAGCGCTTGTGAATTTAGCTGTGAATGACATAGCAGCACAGGATATAGATGTGGGCCGATTGAAGCTGCTGGACCCGTGCTGTGGCATGGGTAATGTAATGATTGAAGCACTGAGCATGGGAAAAGATATTCGCGGTTGTGATATCAATCCGCTGGCGGTACGCGGGGCACGCGTGAATTTGCGTCATTTTGGATATGAAGAGGATCGGGTGAAGCTGGGAGATATGAATCTGCTGGAGGGAACCTATGATGCAGCCATATTGGATATGCCCTATAACCTGTGCTCCGTGCTCCCTGCCGATGAACAAAAGCAGATGCTGCGCAGCCTGAGACGCTTGGCCGCACGAGCGGTAGTCGTAAGCACGGAGCCGATGGCAGCATTGCTGTCCGAGTCAGGCTGGACCCTCACGGAGCAATGCCGCATACACAAGACAGGTATGAGCCGGGAAATATGGATCTGTGAATAGTTTGTTAATACTGAGTTTTGTAGTTAACCAAGTTCAGCGGCAGTTTCTGATCGGCAGCATAGGCTTTCAAATTGGTGAGGAATATATCTACCGCCCGTTCAGCGTAACGGTCCGTGTCGCCTGCAATATGAGGCGTAATCAGGACATTCTCCAGACTCCACAGCGGATGTGACGCGGGTAGCGGTTCCTCCTCGAATACATCCAGTCCGGCAAAGGCAATATGCTTTTGCTCCAGAGAGCGCACAAGTGCATCCGTATGGACAGTGCTGCCACGACCTACATTAATGAAGAAAGCTCCCTTACGCATGGCTGCAAATGCCTTTTCGTCAAAGAAGTGACGGGTTTCCTTGGTGAATGGCAGAATATTTACCACGATATCCGCCTCTCCTAACGCTTCATGTAACTGCTCATTTGTGTACATGCGCTTCACATGAGGGGCATCCTTGCCGGAACGACGAACTCCGATCACTCGCATGCCGAAGGCTTCTGCGATCCGGGCCGTTTCACGCCCGATTTCGCCGACGCCCGTAATCAGCAGTGTTTTACCACGTAATTCCGTTAGGTCGCCTTCCGGTGGCTGCCATGTTTTCTGACGTTGCAAGAGAACTGCTTGCTGTAAATACCGTGTATGCGACAGCAGCATCCCGAAGATTTGCTCCGTAATCGGAACGGCATGAACGCCGCTTGTATTGGTGAGTAAAATATGACGCTTTTCCAGCTCTGCAAGTGGCAGCTTATCAATGCCCGCCGACCAGGTCTGTATCCATTTCAGCTTGCTGTCGGGATGCAAAGCCACTTCGACAATATGCTTGGACCAGCCTAAAATGACCTCGGCCTGTCGGATCTGTTCAGGATTCAGCTCTAGGGCTTTGCCGATGACCAGCTCATAGCCCGGGGCTGCTGCACGAACCTGCTTTTCTTGCTCTGCGGTAAGCTGGTGTAAACTGACGATGCTTCCCATGATTCATTACCTCCTCGGCTTTTAATTCTTTGGAGCTTCCAATATATTCTGATGAATCATCCTTTCAAGGATAACAGATTGGTGAAAAGATTGCATAAATAGGGGTAAAAACGAGCTTGCTGTGTCACTATAGATAACAACGAATGACTGTAGCTCCGATTAGGGATGAAAGGAAGACGATGACCATGAACGGATCAAAGCCGATAGTTTCGCATACAGCACAGACACAAAGACTTTTTACCGCGATTGCTCTCCCAAGCGAGCATAAGGAGGAGTTACGGCGCTGGGTGGAACAGGATGTTAACGAGCTGTCTTTTCGAAAATGGACCGATTTCAGGGATTATCACGTAACACTTCAGTTTATGGGGGATGTGGCGACCAAGGATATACCGGAACTGGAACAGGCTTTATTTCAAGCGGCCGCTGCACATCCCCCGTTCACTCTCGGCATTGGCGAACCGGGGACTTTTGGGCGAGATGGATTTCCGCGTGTGCTATGGAGGGGAGTGACCGGGCAAAAGGATTGTTTGAACCAGCTCCAGCAATCCATAGTTCAGGCTACCGAACCGCTTGGTTTTAAGCCGGAGGGACGGCCTTACCGACCCCATATCACAGTAGCACGTTCATATACAGGGCAGGAGCCTGTTCCGGCGTCTATGTTTCAGTCCAATGACCGGATAGGCGAGTCGTGGGAAGTGGGAGAATTTGTTTTGTATGCGACCCGAATGGGCCAAAAACCGATGTACCAAATAATTCAAACAATCCCATTATTGAGGTGAAACCCTTGATCTATCAGCGATTTTAGTGATATAGTGTTTCAGCGTTATTCAAAAGGCGCATTTTGGGTTACATATCTGAGGAATGTGCCTAGAGTTCACGGGAGGAACATTATGGAAATCGTTAAAGAACATCGTTGGTTTGCACCTCTTTTGAGTGTGCTGCTTGTTTGTATATTGGGGGTAGGCCTCTACGCTGAGGTTCAACAAACACAGAAAAAAAATGCACCTATGCAATCTCTGAGCTGGTCAGGGAACTCTTTGGCTCCTTCACACGGGGACAGGATGGGGACCCGTAACGGGTCAAACAGGACAAGTCCCATCTTTGCCGAGGCTTACCAACAGCCGAGCTGGAGACAAATCATGCCGACTCCGTTACCCGCTTCCCAGATGAAGCAGGCGGGACAAGCCCGGAGCAATGTTGCAACCGGCGTGAAAAAGCCTGAAGTCCAGCATAGCAAGTCCGCAATTCTTACCCCTCCTACAACCATCTACTTTACGAAGACACAAATGCTCTCTCAGGATGACAAGGCGTTGTCTACCTGGAGCTATCATGTCTCCGCTAAAGAACTGCTCCTGCTACAAAAAATAGTCATGGCAGAAGCAGAAGGCGAACCGTACGAAGGCAAAGTGGCAGTTGCCAACGTTGTCTTAAACCGGCTGCGGTCAGCCTCATTTCCCGATACGATTCAGGCAGTCATTTATCAAAAAGCGCAATTTAGTCCGGTCGCGAACGGGCGTCTTCGTCGTGTTCAGCCCAACCAGGACAGCATTCGTGCGGTTACGGCTGCTTTGAACGGCCATAAAGCCGTGCCTGATAATACCTGTTTTTTCCTGTCGCTGACGTTGGCTGAGGATCTTACGGTTCATCATTCGCGTACCAAGGTGAAAACAATCGGCCATCATACCTTTTATAAATAAAGGCAGCCTTCTACAAATAACAGCCCTTTCTAAACAACAGGGTTCAGCTTTGTGAACGTATTTTTTCGTGTACAGGTGAAGCTTGTATGCAAAAAGAGGTATAATGGGTAAAGGAAAGGTATCTAGTTTTGAAAGTGACAATGGAGGTGGCAGATGATATGAAAATCACATATTACGGACATTCAGTGGTGCTGGTGGAGGAAGAGGGCAAACGGATTATCATTGATCCTTTTTTGACTGGAAATCCTAAAGCAACAGTGAAAGCTGAAGACATTCAGGTGGATGCAGTGCTGTTGACGCATGGTCATGCCGATCATTTTGGAGATGCTGTTGAAATTGCCAAGCGCAACGATTGCCCGGTGATTGCGGTGGCGGAATTGGCTGACTATTGTTCATCTCAGGGAGCCAAGGCTCACGGTATGAATCTTGGCGGTGGTCACCAATTTGACGGCTTCCATGTAAAATTCACGCTTGCGTTCCACAGTTCCTCTTTAATGGTGGAGGGACAAACGATATATATGGGTGAGCCTGCGGGCATTTTATTGACCATAGGCGGCAAAACATTTTTCCATGCTGGCGATACCGCCCTGTTTGGCGATATGCGTCTCATTGGGGAAACTAACTCGATAGATGCTGCGGTATTACCGATAGGTGACGGTTATACCATGGGACCGGAGGATGCGCTGCTGGCAGCTAAATGGCTGCGGGCAAGCCGCGTGATACCCGTGCATTACAATACCTTCCCGGGCATTGAGCAGGACGGGAAAGCTTTCTGTGACCGTCTGCACAAGGAAGGGATTGAGGGTAAAGCCCTGAATCCCGGCGAAAGCCTCGAATTTTAACCCGTATTGCCGAATAGCAGTTATACGTCCAAGTACGAGAATATTCAACAGATATCCTTTATCAGCCTTTCTGTTCCTTAGGGAATGGGAAAGGCTGGTTTTTTAAAATGAATATTTATACATAAAAATGGTATGTTTTTGCATTGCCACGTTGAAGCTGTAATGTAAAAGATTTATTATCACAATCATAAAAACTTTGAATTGCTAACATGGTAGGTCAATGATAAAATGATAGAACTAATTAGATTCATCAGTAAATCCGACGTGTTTTTCAAATCAAGCTATTGCATAATTATTGAAAAACATTCGCATTCGGCGGACCGTACCGCCTTGAATACGTCACATGTTTTGTCCCCCAATCCTCGTACTCGTAGTTGTTCTTTGAGTTACCTCTTGTTGCCACTGTCTTCTATTCGGCCGCCTGTATTTCAGGCCAGCATGACTTTATAACAGAAAGGTTGCGTTCCATGAGACAGACAGGTTTACCACCCAAACAGGGATTATATGATCCCCAATTCGAAAAAGACGCCTGCGGCATGGGCTTTGTTGCCCACATCAAGGGAAAACCATCACACGATATCGTAAGTCAGGCTTTGACCATGCTCGTAAATATGGAGCATCGGGGCGGTCAGGGAAGTGAACCGAACTCCGGTGACGGAGCGGGGATTATGATTCAGGTGCCGCATCTGTTTTTCCAAGAGGAAGCGGAGCAACTGGGCTTCAAGCTGCCAAAGGCCGGACATTACGGCGTGGGTATGCTTTTTGTATCCAATGATCCGAAGGTTCGTGAAGTTCATGAGCAGAAGCTGAGAGATATTATCGTAGATGAGGGCCAGAACTGTCTGGGCTTCCGTGATGTTCCGACTTATGACGAAATGCTAGGCAAATCGGCGAAAGCGGCCAAACCGGGTGTACGTCAGGTGTTCATCGGACGCAGCAGCGATTTGAAGGAAGAACTGGACTTTGAACGAAAACTGTATGTTATTCGCAAACGGGCGGAGCTTGCCATTCGCTATAACGAAGAAGACCAGAACCGTGAGTCGTTTTATATCCCGAGTTTGTCATGCCGTAAGGTTGTATACAAAGGAATGCTTACAACCGAGCAGGTAGGACAATTTTATCTGGATTTACAGGATGAGCGGGTGACATCGGCGATCGCGCTGATCCATTCCCGCTTCAGTACGAACACGTTCCCGAGCTGGGATCGTGCGCATCCTTATCGTTTTATGATTCACAACGGTGAAATTAACACGATGCGTGGTAACGTGAACTGGATGCATGCACGTCAGGCCCAGTTTGAAAGTGAAGCGTTTGGCGAAGATATCAGCAAGGTAAAACCGGTAATTAACCCGGATGGCTCCGATACAGCCATGTTTGATAATACGCTTGAATTTCTGTATCTGAGCGGACGTTCCCTTCCTCATGTAGCCATGATGATGGTGCCGGAGCCTTGGAACAAGCATGAAACCATGGACCCGAAGAAGCGGGCATTTTATGAGTATCACAGCACGATGATGGAGCCTTGGGATGGACCGGCTGCAATGGCGTTTACGGATGGTGTGCAGATCGGGGCAATTCTGGACCGCAACGGCCTGCGTCCTGCGCGTTACTATGTGACCAAGGACGATCTGATCGCACTGTCCTCAGAGGCGGGCGTATTGGATATTCCTCCTGAAAATGTACTCTACAAGGATCGTCTTCGTCCGGGTCGTATGCTGTTGGTTGATACCCAAGAAGGCCGTATCGTTTCTGACGAAGAGTTAAAGGAACGTATCGCTTCCGAGGAACCTTATCAGCAATGGCTGGATGAGCACTTGGTTGATCTGGATGAGCTGCCGGAAGCACTAGAACAGCCGGAGCCGAAGCATGAGAATGTGAACCAGCTTCAGCTGGCTTTTGGCTATACGTTTGAAGAACTGCGCAAGATTTTGGAGCCGATGGCGCTCACAGGTGCGGAACCGATTGGCTCGATGGGATATGATGCTCCATTGGCGGTGCTGTCTGACCGTCCACAACGATTGTACAACTATTTTAAACAGATGTTTGCACAAGTCACGAATCCGCCGATTGATGCCATTCGGGAAGAGATCGTAACGTCCACGGCAACTACGATTGGACCTGAGCGCAATTTGCTACATCCAGAACCCGAAAGCTGTCGTCAGATTCGTCTGGATTCACCGGTGTTGTCGAATGAGGAATTTGCTAAAATTCGTCACGTCCACCGTCCAGGCTTCAAGTCGATGACGATTCCGATCTTCTTTGAAGCGAAGGAAGGCGCAGAGGGACTGCGTAAAGCACTCGAAGGACTGTTTGAGGCTGCTGACCGTGTCATTGACAAGGGTCATAACATCCTGATTCTGTCCGACCGTGGCGTGGATGCTGAGAATGCGGCCATTCCGGCGTTGCTGGCTGTTTCTAGCCTGCATCATCACTTGATCAAGCAGGGTACACGCACACGTGTAAGTATTTTGCTGGAGTCCGGAGAGCCGAGAGATATTCATCATTATGCGGTGCTGCTTGGCTACGGCGTGAGTGCGGTTAATCCGTATCTGGCTTTCGAAACGCTGGATGTCATGATTCAAGAGGGCTTGCTGCGCGGCATTTCGCACGAAAAAGCAATTAAAAATTATATTAAAGCTGCTACCAAGGGTGTAGTTAAAATATTGTCCAAAATGGGTATTTCCACGATTCAGTCGTACCGTGGAGCACAGATTTTTGAGGCCGTAGGTCTCAAACAGGAGTTTGTTGATCGCTACTTTACCTGGACACCTTCCCGCATTGGCGGTATCGGTCTGGAAGAAGTCACGGTGGAAGCGCTGGCTCACCACAACCGGGCTTTTACCGACAAGGACGGCAACGACAAAGTGTTGGATTCAGGCGGCGAATATCAATGGCGTAACGATGGGGAAGAGCATTTGTTTAATCCGCAAACGGTACATTTGCTTCAGCAGTCGGTTCGCTCGGGAGACTACAAGCTGTACAAGAAATACGCCAAGCTGGTGCAGGGCGAAAGTGAACAGTATTTGACGATCCGCTCCATGCTTCAGTTGAAGTCCGTGGGTGAACCTGTGCCACTGGATGAAGTGGAATCTGCTGCATCGATTATGCGTCGTTTTAAGACGGGAGCTATGTCCTTTGGCTCGATCAGTCAGGAAGCGCATGAAGATATGGCGATTGCGATGAACCGTATCGGCGGCAAGAGCAATACGGGTGAAGGTGGGGAAAACCCTGCACGTTTCATACCGGATGCCAATGGCGATTCCCGTCGCAGCTCGATCAAGCAGGTGGCATCAGGCCGATTCGGTGTAACGTCGAATTATTTGGTGAACGCCGATGAAATTCAGATTAAAATGGCGCAAGGCGCGAAGCCGGGCGAAGGCGGACAACTGCCAGGACGCAAGGTGTATCCTTGGGTGGCAGAGGTGCGCGGTTCTACACCGGGCGTGGGACTGATTTCGCCGCCGCCGCACCACGATATTTATTCTATCGAGGATTTGGCAGAGCTGATCTATGATCTCAAAAATGCCAATCCGCGTGCTGACATTAACGTGAAGCTGGTATCGGAGGTAGGCGTGGGCACGATTGCTACAGGAGTGGCTAAAGGCCGTGCTGACATTATTCTGGTCAGCGGCTATGACGGCGGTACAGGTGCTTCTCCGCAAGGCTCCATCCGCCATGCGGGTATGCCTTGGGAGCTGGGTCTGGCCGAGACGCATCAGACGCTGATGCTGAACAACCTGCGCGACCGTGTAGTGCTGGAGACAGACGGCAAGATGCTGTCCGGCCGCGATCTGGTGGTAGCTGCCCTGCTGGGAGCAGAAGAATATGGCTTCTCTACAGCGCCGCTTGTGGCGTTGGGCTGTATTATGATGCGGGTATGCCAAATGGACACCTGTCCGGTTGGTGTAGCTACGCAGAATCCGGAGCTGCGCAAAAATTATATGGGTGATCCTGCCCATGTGGTGAATTTTATGCGTTTCATCGCAGAAGATGTCCGCGAAATTATGGCCGAGCTGGGCTTCCGCACGATTCAGGAAATGATCGGACGCACGGATTGTCTGGATACCGTGAACGCCGACTCGCACTGGAAGAAGAAAGGCGTCGATCTAAGCTTGCTGCTGCATGTTCCTGAGCTGGAAGACGGCAGTGTACGTTACCGCGTACAACGCCAAAACCACGGTCTGGAAGAAACGCTTGATATGCAGAAGCTCGTACCGATGGCTGCCGGGGCGCTGGAGAACGGAACAGCTGTAGAGGCTACCTTGCCTATAACGAACGTGAATCGGGCCGTAGGTACGATTCTGGGCAGCGAGGTTACCCGTAAGTACGGAGCGGCGGGGCTGCCTGAGGATACGATTCGCTTTAACTTCATCGGATCAGCAGGTCAGAGCTTTGGGGCGTTTATTCCGAAAGGTATCACGCTGAGCGTTGAAGGCGATAGCAATGACTATGTAGGTAAAGGGCTATCCGGTGGTAAGGTTATTGTGAAGAAATCCCACAAAGCGACCTTTAAGGCGGAAGAGAACATTATTATCGGAAATACGGCTTTGTATGGAGCGACCAGCGGGGAAGCTTATATTAGCGGAATTGCAGGGGAACGCTTTGCCGTCCGGAACTCTGGCGCACGTATCGTTGTCGAGGGTGTCGGCGATCATGGCTGTGAGTATATGACAGGCGGACGTGTAGCTGTACTGGGCGAAACCGGACGGAATTTCGGAGCAGGGATGTCTGGAGGTATTGCATACGTCTATGACCCTCAGGGAACGTTCCTAAGCCGTTGTAACCTGGAGATGGTGTTGCTGGAAGGCGTGGAAGATCCTGCGGAAGCAGCGGATCTGCGCGGTTTGATTCAGCGCCATGTCACGTACACAGGCAGTGAAGCGGGACAACGTATTTTGGATGACTGGCAGAATGCGATTCAGCAGTTTGTACGGGTGATTCCGAAGGATTACAAGCGTATGGTTGAACAGATACAAAAAGAAGAGGCAACCGGTTTGAGCGGGGATGAGGCTCTGCTGGCTGCATTTGAAGCCAATATGCGTGAATTGGCGCGTGCCGGGGGCTAATGTAGCCCCGCACCAAATTCACTGAAAAAAGGACAGGCTGAATACCGCTGTTATGATCACGGTGGTACCAGCAAGTCCTTTTTTTAGTTCTCTGAAAATATGATTTATGTCCTTGACAAACGTTATAGTTTCTGACATTACCCTCAAAATGTTTTCCTGAAACGGTAAATATGTTATAAAAAGTTAGAATGTAACCGTTTACGTGAGAGTTTATGTCTTGTTATTTATTTTTGGATTGGTTATGATTTTTTAGAGTACACAAACAAATCCCCATCGTCCCTTCAAAACATAGAATAGGGTGACAGGATGAAGTTGAAGAAGTCAGCAGAAGACAAAATGATTTTTTTGTATCGGTATGTATCACTATCTTTAACGTCGCTTGTTTTTTTGTTCGAATCATCCAGATTAAATGTGTGGCAGAAGTTATTACTCATTGTGTTTCTATTTTTATCTGTTACATTATTTACGTGGATTTACCGCAAGTACAGACTTCATGATATGGTTTTGAAATGCAGCATTGCTCTGGAAACCGCAGGGATCATTTTGTTGCTGCTCCCGACGGGAGGGATGGATAGTCCGTTCAAATGGTATGTGATTACCCCTATGTTGGTGGCTTGTGCTCACCTCTCTATGAGGTACAGTTGGACGCTCCTTCTTTCTTATATCGGCTTGGTACTCACATTTTGTTATATCTTTTTTACACCAGGTCAATATTTTTTGTGGGATATGGTGTTGCAAAATGCGAATTTATTCCTGGTGCTGATTGTGACCACGATGGCCATGCAGGTGATCGGTGTCATGAAGAATGAGTTGAAGATGGCGAAGGAGCAAGCTAATGAGACGATGGAACATATTAAGTCGATTTACCACATCATGGAGACAACTAGCCACAACGAGGCATTGAATCTGGGGCAGGTCATCTCGGACTACACGGTTAAGCTGACAAAGCAGAGCCGCGCATTTTTCTGGTTGGACAGTCAGGAGGAGGATGCGCCGGAGAGCAGTCAGACAGGTTGGACGGTGGAGGAAGAGGAGCAGCTATTCGAGGAGCTCGGGAATTATCGCGAGGAATTCAGGGAAGAGCGGGAGCCGTTTTTCAGGCATCTGCCGGAATGGGGCGATTTTCTCATGATCACGGTACCGATGACGACTCGTTTTGTAGCAACCATCGGACTCAAACTGGGCCCAGATCAAAGTTTGACGGGAAGACGCTGGCTCGTGCAGCAACTAATATTCCTGGCTGAGCTGAGCGCCGTATTTTTGGAGCGCTACGAGCTGGAGCGAATCGAAAATCAGTTGATTGTAACGAACGAGCAGAACCGGATTGCGAATGAAATGCATGATAATGTATCACAAAGTCTTTTTGGCATTGTATACGCGACGCATTCACTTCGGCAGACATGGCATGATCAGCCCAAGGAGCAGGTGGAGGAACAAATTGAGCTGATTCAGCAATCCGCCAACCAGGCAGTCAGGGAGCTGAAAGGGGCCATTCATAGCCTAAGCTCGAAAAAGAGCGGGGGGCCAACTTGGTTAGGAACGGTGAAAAGCCATCTGCATACGCTGTCCAAGCTGAATCATGTACAGATTGACTTTGATATTCATGGGGATCATTTTTCACTGCCGTACTTGTATCAAAAGGCTTTATTTCGTATCATATCCGAAGCCGCAGGTAACGCAATCCGGCATGGGTTGGCCAAGCGGATTGATGTGAAGTTAAAATTGACGCCCCAGGTGATTAGACTGTCTATTCATGACGACGGAGTAGGGTTCGAGACGGGTAGAATGGTAGCAGGAGGTGAGACGGTCAGTGCAGGCAGTGGCCTGGGCATGATGAATATGGAATATTTAGCTCAATCAATGGGAGGTGAATTTGATATTTCAAGTCGAATCGGAGAGGGAACACAGATCCGATTGTCCATTCCAGTAAATGCTTATGAATAAAGATGTGTAAACATCCTGCAATACAAAATCTGCGGTAACAATCGGATACATAGGGATTATGCAAATCCTGAACTGTAGACAGGAGGCCGAATCATGAAAATTGTCATTGTCGATGATCATCCTTTAGTACGGAAAGGACTCGCTGCGGTTATATCCATGCAGCCCAATGTTCAGTTTGCGGGAGAGGCCCAGAATCAACAGGAAGCACTTGTGGTTATCGAGGAAACCGACCCGGATCTGGTGCTGCTGGACTTGAAACTTGCCGACGAATCAGGTCTGGATATTATCAAAATAGCACGCGGACGCGGGTTCAGAAGCAAATTTATTTTGCTGACATCCTCGGCCACACGAGAAGACTTCCTGAAAGCGGAGGAAGCTTCTGTGGACGGCTACGTACTCAAGGAGGCTTTGCCTGAGGAACTAATTTACGCGATTCATCTTGTCAACAAAGGACGCAAATATTATGATCCTGCTATTCTGGAGAACAAGCTGCGGGAGGATGCGGGCAATCTGACAGACGACCTGACACCGAAGGAAAAGGAAGTATTGGTCGAGCTGGGACAGGGAGTCTGCAACCGCGAGATTGCATCCCGGTTATTCATCAGCGAATTTACAGTCAAAAAGCATGTCAGTCAGATTTTGGCCAAGCTGCGGCTGGCGGATCGGACGCAGGCAGCGTTGTATGCCAATGCGATTGGTCTGGCGAAGTACGAGCCAACGAACATCTAGCGTGTGATACGCTGAAGGCGGTGGCGATGGAAAGCATGTCCGACTGGGCAGTGCGCCCATGTAGCTTTCCAGTTCAGTTTATATAGCGATTAACAGAAGAAGCCTCAAAATCACCAGCTTCGGTGGTTTTGGGGCTTTTTTTCGATTTATTTTTCCATAATCAACAAAGACTGGTACAAAAGTATACCATGCTGTAGCCAAAAGTATACAATCTCCTCCCCCTGTAGTGATGGAGAAAGTGCCGTCCGGTTCCATGTCGTTCCCACAGCAGCTTGTTACAATTAGATCATACTTAAAATAAGAAGAGAAATTGTATGGGAGGGAGGATTTTTGTGGAGAAAACCATTTTGGATTATCTGGTACTAATCAAAAAAAGATTGTGGCTGATTGCGATTTTTGTCATTCTCTCATGCGTAACGACTTACTTTGTGAGCGACAATGTCGTGAAGCCGGTCTATTCCGCCTCAAGTCAGCTGCTGGTTAATCATATTTCCGGTAAGCAGGGGAGCAACAATCTGAACGACGTCAACACAAGTCTTAATTTGGTGGAAAGCTACAAGCAAATTCTCACTTCACCCAAAATTATGGAGGCTGTCGTAACGGCTCATCCTGAATTCGGCTTGACGCAGCAAAAGCTCGCAGAAAAGCTACAGGTCAAAACCTCGGATAAAAGTCAGGTCATCGGCTTGACGTTTGAGGCAGGGAGTTATTCACAGGCCGCCGCTGTTGTCAACGCGGTAACCCAGAAATTCGTGCAGGCGGTTCCGGGGCTGATGGAATTGAATAATGTGAAAATTTTGAATGAGGCGGACCCGCGGGCCAATCCTGATCCCACCAATGGGAATCCGCTCATGAATATTGCGATTAGCTTTCTCGTATCGCTGATGATTGCGCTGGGCACGATTGTGTTCCTGGAAAGCATCAACGGTACGCTGCGCACGGAAAAAGAGGCAGATGCGGACATCGGTATTCCGGTGATTGCATCGATCCCTGTCATTCGCAAGAAGGACATCAACGGCGCAGCCGGAAATTCCAAAGAACGGGTAGGGGAGCGTAAATATGCTGCGATTGAATGACATGTTGATTACAGAAAGCAATCCTTCATCGTATGTCTCGGAATCATTCCGTTCCCTCCGTACATACATCCGGCAGCAGGTCATCGGGCAGACGGACCGCGGGACGGTGCTGCTGCTGACCTCGCCAGAAAGCGGAGCGGGCAAAACAACGCTGCTCGCCAACATCGGCGTTTCCTTTGCACAGGAAGGCAGGAAGGTGGCTCTGGTGGATTGCAATCTCCATACACCAGCGTTGCACGAGATATTCGGATTGGAGAATACCGGAGGTTTATCGGCTTATTTGCGCGGTGGAGCTCCTTCCAAGTCCATCGTCAGGCATGGCGTGCCGGAGCTGTCTGTTATTCCCGGCGGCGACACCTTATACAACGCGGCTGATCTGCTCGGCAGTGAACGCATGGTGGAGCTGCTGGAAGAGCTAAAACGCGAATATGACATCATACTGCTCGACTCGGCTCCAGCGCTGAACTATACGGATGCCCGCCTGGTCGCAAGCTTGACGGATGGTGTGATTCTCGTCGCCAGACATGCCCGGACCAAACGGGAAGATTTACGTAAAACAAAGCAGCTCATGGATCAGGCCGGTGCGACACTGGTTGGAATTGTGATGAATCAGGTGAAGTAAGCAACACCAAAATTCGATGAAGCAAGGAGAATGAGTGCGATGACGAAAAGAGTGAAGAAGGCCATTATTCCAGCAGCAGGGTTGGGTACGCGCTTCCTTCCTGCAACCAAAGCAATGCCTAAGGAAATGCTTCCGATTATCAATAAGCCCACAATTCAATATATCGTGGAAGAAGCAATTGCATCTGGTATTGAGGACATTATTATCGTAACGGGCAAAGGCAAGCGTGCGATTGAGGATCACTTTGACAACGCATTTGAGCTGGAATCGAAGCTGCTGGAGGACGGCAAGCTGAAGCTTCTGGAAGAGGTACAGCGTTCTTCGGGAGTAGAAATTCACTACATTCGCCAGAAAGAACCTAAAGGCTTGGGACATGCGGTATGGTGCGCAAGACGCTTTATCGGGGACGAGCCGTTCGGCGTACTGCTGGGCGATGATATCGTAACAGGTCAGAAGCCTTGCTTGCGTCAGTTGATGGATCAATATGAGGAAACTCAAAATTCCGTTATCGGTGTGCAGCGGGTACCGCAGGAGTTCACGAACCGCTACGGCATCATTGAACCGGATCAACAGGACGGACGCCTGTACCGGGTAAACAATTTTATAGAAAAACCGGCTCCGGGCACAGCGCCTTCCGATCTGGCAATTATGGGCCGTTATGTATTCTCACCGAAAATTTTCAAATATCTCGATCTTCAGGAAAAAGGGGCAGGCGGCGAAATTCAGTTGACCGATGCCATCCAAAAGCTGAATCAAAGCGAGCGCGTGTACGCCTATGACTTTGAAGGAACACGTTATGACGTGGGCGAGCGTCTTGGTTATATTTTGACCACACTTGAATTTGCACTCGCTAGCGATGATTTGAAGTATCCGGTTATAGAGGCCATGCACGAGTGGCTGAAAAAGACCGAGAAAGCAACCACGGCAGGTTGAGAGGGGGTACGTCAGCATGAGCATGGAAAATTTACCGGAGGACGGCGAGGCTGTCATGTCAGGTAAAGCGTTTTACATGCCATACGGAAATACACAAATTCAGGATAAAACGTCTTATCTGGTAACCAAGCGATTGCTCGATATGTTGCTGTCTTTCGTGGGTTTGATCGTATTACTGCCGCTTTTTATCGTGGTGGGTGTTTTGATCAAGCTCGAGGATCCGAAGGGAAGCGTGTTTTTCAAGCAAATTCGGGTGGGCAAGAATGAGAAGCTATTCAACATGTATAAATTCCGTTCAATGGTGTCCAATGCCGAGGAGCTGAAAAAGGACTTACTGGAGCTGAATGAAGTGAGCGGCGCCATGTTCAAAATTAAAAACGATCCGCGGATTACGAAGATTGGCAGTTTTTTGCGCAAGACGAGTATTGATGAGATTCCGCAGCTGTGGAATGTGCTGGTCGGGGACATGACGTTAGTGGGTCCGCGTCCGCCATTGCCGAGCGAGGTTGAGCAATACTCCGATTATGACAAGCAACGCCTGATTGTAACACCGGGATGTACCGGCTACTGGCAGGTGAGCGCACGTAACAGCGTAGGCTTCGAAGAAATGGTGCAAATGGATTTGAAGTATATTCATGTTCGCAATACGTGGCTCGATCTGAAAATTATCATGAAAACAGGCATTAAAATGCTGTTCTCCAAGGATGCTTACTGATGGATGCATTCAAGCGATGTCCCGCAGTGTCCGTCGTTATTTGCACCTATAACCGGGCGGACCTGCTGGAAAAAACGCTAATGTCCCTGCTGGAGCTAAATGACCTTGCACTGGCTGAGATCATTGTGGTCGATAACCGTTCCACCGATCATACAGCAGCGACGATCAAAAGGTTCACTGTCGCCCATGGTCAGAATATCCATCTCCGGTATCATTATGAGCGCGAGCAAGGATTATCAGCCGCTCGTAATGCGGGCATTACGTTATCGAGGGCAGAAGTCATTGCTTTTCTGGATGATGATGCGATCCCGTGTGTTACATGGCTGCAAACGATTATGTCGACCTTTGGGAATAATCCAGAGCTGACGGCCATGGGCGGAAAGATAGATCCTTTGTTTGAAACGGAACGACCGGGCTGGCTGACAGGACCGCTTGAGCTGCCCTACACAATTATTGACTTGGGAAAAGCCATCCGTGAATATCCGCCGGGACTGAATCCGTTCGGAGCAAATATGGCCATGCGCAAAACGGCTTTTGCTGCCGTGATGTTCCCGCTTCATTTGGGAAGAAAGGGAGACCTCCTCTTATCCGGTGAAGAATCGTGGGTGTTCGAGCAGATTCGTAAAAATGGCGGAACGATCATGTACCATCCTCACATGGCAGTGAAGCATTTTGTTCCGGCTGCACGGTTAACAAAGGAATGGATCATGAACCGTTACTACTGTCAGGGCATGTCTCACGCTGTTCAGGCCGTAGGTCTGCGCGGCAACGTGATGCTGATGGCGAAGACAGCAGCCAAATGGCTATACAACACGATGGACTCCCTGCTGGCACGTACTGAGGGCAGGAAGCTGTTGAACCGGTGCAGATTTGAAAGTATACGGGGAACCCTGGATACGCTGCGCAACCGAAAAAGCGAGTCAGCTGCGGGGTGAAAGATTGAACATGAGCAATTATCCTTGGACTTCGAGAATAAACACAATACAGCATGTTTTCATTTTTCTTCTGGGCGCTCTTGCTGTAGGAATTGCGGCTACTTATCAGCCCGTGGCCAGCATTGCGGCGGTATGCTTACTGCTTCTGCTGGCCGTTTCTATCCATCATCCGGAGCGCATCAGCTATGCAGTTCTGCTGAGCACGGCGGTATCGGTGGATTCCCTGTATCAGGGTGGCGTATTCGGTATCGAGATTTTGTCATTGTACAAATTGGGTATTTTGGCCTTGCTGGTACCTTGCATGCTCGTTTACGGCATACGCCTCAAATTTAGCTATCCGATCTGGGCATTGATGATCATGCTAGGGATTACATTTGGATTTTCAGCATGGCTGCCTACGCTGACGACCTCGATTGCAGTAAAAGCTTTCGTCGGACTATCGTTGCCCTTCTTTTTTCTACTGATCCAGTGGAAGAAGGATGTGGCCGAAAAGCATATCCGGCTGATCAGCCTGCTGCCGATCATTAGTGTGGTTGTCGGACTCGGTTTACAGGTCGTAGGGCTGCATTCGTTTACCGATGTGGAATTTACGGGGGCGGTGAGAGTACAGGGAGCGAACATTCCGCCGCATCTGGCGATGCTCTCCTTTCTCGGGATTGCCGTCTCGCTGATTGAGGTCAAACGCAAGCCGCAGCAAGCTGCTTTTTATTATACGGTGCTGGCACTGAACTTTCTGATTCTGATTGCTACCGGCACACGCGGGCCAATTCTGGCACTGTTGCTAATGTTTGCTGTGTATCTGTTCGATATCGCCCGGCAGTATCTCAAGGGAAAAGTCAATTATTTGCTACCGCTGGCCGGATCGTTTTTGATTGCTCTGGGGGCGGTGGCCCTGCAATGGAACAATTTAAAAAAACGCTCCTTCGAGCGGGAGACCGATACGGGAATTGACCTGTCGGGACGCTCGGAGGCATGGGAATATTTCTTGAACAGAGTACAGGATTATCCGTGGTCAGGCAGGGGTCTTGGCGCGGTGACGGTTGCGAACGACGGGACATTATTCAAAGGCTTTGTCGTACCGCATAACGAGTATATACGCTTTTATTTTGACACGGGATATGTCGGCTGCGGGCTATTAATGCTTTCATTGCTGGTCGTGTTCGTTCTCATTTACCGGTCGCTTGCCAAATCGATCAAACCTTATTTTGCAAGCTTGATTGCGGGCTTTCTGATCTATTCGTTTTCAGATAACACGTTGTCGACGGTTCAGATGATTATTCCGTTTTGCTGGTATTTGAACGCGTTATACCAGACATCTACTCAAACCGATTTTCGCAAAGAGAAGTGATACGATGAGCAGAGTGAACATGTTCGATGTCAACTTTGATAATTATGATTTTAACGATCTACTCGAATTTATAGATACTTCTATTGTGCATCAGCGTCATTCCTACATTTTGACCTGTAATGTCGATCATGTGATCAAGCTTCGCAAGGATGATGAATTCCGCAAGGTATATTCCGATGCGGGAGCTGTGGTGGCCGATGGAATGCCCATTATTTGGGCGTCCAGGTTGCTGAAAAAGCCCCTCAAGCAAAAGGTGTCAGGCTCCGATCTGTTCACCCGGCTGGGGGAGGCTTTTGAGGATCGAGGCTATCGGTTGTTTTTTCTGGGTGCGGCGGACGGTATTCCCGAGAAGGCTATGCTCAATCTTCAGGAATCGTACCCGAACATGAATGTGGTGGGCTGCTACTCTCCCTCCTATGGCTTTGAGAAAAATGAGGAAGAGAACAGACACATTGTCCAATTGCTGCAAGAGGCTCGCCCGGACATCGTTTTTGTCGGCGTAGGCGCACCTAAACAGGAAAAATGGATTTACAGATATTACGAGACATATCGCGCTCCAATTTCGATAGGGGTGGGAGCTACGTTTGATTTTCTGTCGGGAAATGTGAAACGTGCACCGGAGCTGATGCAGAAGACGGGATTTGAATGGTTTTGGCGGTTGTCTCAGGAGCCTAAGCGTTTGTGGAAAAGATACTTGATTGAGGATTCCCAGTTTCTCGTTCTGCTGTTTAAGGAAATGTTCAAGCGGAAACGGATGAAGGGAGGTCAGGGGTGAGAAACATGAGTCGATTGGCAGATCAGCAGGTTTCCGTTTGGTTAGGAAATCGGCGTGGAATCAGCATGATCGGCATGGGAGTGTTGGCTTGTATGCTGCCGCTCGCCATCGGATTTGTCAGCGCCAAGATGAATCCGACCATGAGCCAGCAGGGGGCCATATTGCTGGCGCTCGTTTTTCCGGCCTTTTTGCTGGCGATCATTCAATCGCGGATGCTGATTCCGTACACCCTGGTGGTGTGGGCAGTAGGACCGGAAATCCGGCGCATTGCGGACTGGATGGAGGGAACGTATCACTCGGTGTCCTTGTTGAGCTTGGCACCCTTGCTGGTAAGCAGCATGTTGATTATTCCCGTGCTGCGTGGCATTCATCAGGCGGAAAAGCCATTGACCCGGATTGCTGTGTTTTTTGGGATTGAACTGGCCTACGGAAGTTTGGTCGGGTTGTTCAAAAATGGAATTGTTTTTGCCTATGATTTAGCCAACTATGTGATTCCTTTGCTACTGCTGCCTTATCTTGCGATTAAGCCCATGAAAGCAAAGGAACTGGATCGTCTGCTGTATTCCTATGCTAACATTGCCGTTCTCGTGGCGATTTACGGCATTATTCAGTATTTGACAGTCCCTCCTTGGGATGCGTTTTGGATGAATAACGTAGAGATGAATTCTATCGGTATACCAGAGCCGCTCCAAATCAGAGTTTTCTCTTCTATGAACTCGCCTGGTCCCTGCGCTATTTTCCTGGCAATGGCGCTCGTACCCATGCTGATGGAAAAACGGTGGCGCGGCACATTGGGATGGATCGGAGTCCTGCTGACGATCGTTTGTCTTTTGATCACGCTGGTACGTTCAGCCTGGCTGATTGCATTCGTTATGCTGCTGGCTTATATTCTCACTTCATCCTCCAAGGGCAAGTGGAAAACCTTGTTTCAACTTGCTGTCGTTGGCCTCCTTCTCTACATCCTTGTTCCGAAGCTGCCGGGAGCAGAAGGTCTGGTGGCCCGCATGCAAACGTTGACGGATATTCAACAGGATCATTCGTACAATGAACGCCTGGATCTGTTGAATACGATGCTTCCGGCCATTGTCGGTAACCCGGTGGGGCAGGGGATCGGGAGCGTAGGAATCGGAACCAAGCTTGATAATGGCGGCGATCTCGGTGAACTTGGGATTATGGATAATGGCTACATTGCCATTTTCCTCACCTTCGGTATTTGCGGAGCATTCTTTTTCTTCGGTGGTCTGATCGTTATCATCAAGCGCCTTCTCGTCCGCATTGCCGAGCGAGATGCCAGTCAGCCTTATATCAGACTTGCATTGGCTACGTGGGCCGGAGCTGTAGCCAGTCTCATATCGGATAACGGTTTTCCCGGTATGCGCGGCTATCTGATTTGGATGATGATCGGAATAGGACTGTGGGCAAAAGATGTCATCGCGGAAAGAAGGTAAAGGCTGTGCAAAACTTACAAACATTATCCGCACCTGTTCGGACACTATGGTCCACAGTGGTTCGCTTTGCCAAAAGCAAGGATAGCAGCTCGGCAGCAGTCAAAACGATGATATTCAGCATGCTGATTCTCGTCGTGAACATGCTGACTGGCGTGCTGACGGCCCGATTCCTGGGTCCTACCGGACGCGGGGAACAGACAGCGATGGTGAACTGGTCCCAATTTCTCGCCTTCTGCATGAGCTTCGGTGTCCCGTCCGCTTTGATTTACAATGCGAAAAGGAACCCGGAGGAAACAGGCAAGCTGTACGGCCTCGCCTTGCTACTGGCGGCGATGTTCGGGGGCTTGGCGACACTTATCGGCGTGTTCCTGATTCCTTATTGGCTGCGCTCCTTTTCTTCATCGGTCATCCTGTTCGCGCAATGCTCCATGATGATGTGTCCGCTTATCGCGATCTCGCAGATCAATAATGCATTGCTTCAGGTCCGGTCGGAATACAAGCAGTACAATTTGTTCCGGTATCTGGTGCCGCTGAGTACGCTGCTGGGTCTGGCGATCCTGATCCTGACGGGTCATATGAATCCGTACACCTCAGCCTTGGCCTATTTGCTGCCAGGCTTGCCGATTTATATCGGTGTCACGATTCGAATGGTTCGGCTGTACAAACCGAAGGTGAAGAACAGCTGGACGCAATTCAAAAATCTCTTTACCTACGGCATGGGTTCATACGGGAACGATCTCATGGGGCAGGTTTCTAGTTACATTGATCAGATCCTGATTGCGGGTCTGCTCAGACCGGCTGATCTCGGTTTATATGCGGTAGCGGTCAGCTTGGCCCGGATGGTGAATGTATTTTCAACCTCGATTATCGTCGTGCTCTTTCCCAAAGCCTCTGGGTTAAACAAGGAGGACGCGGTTGCGATAACATTTCGGGCGTTTCGAGTGACTTCAACAGCAACGATTCTGGCTGCCATGATGCTGACGCTGATTGCTCCGTTCGTATTTACATTGCTATATGGTCAGGAGTTTAAACAAGCGCTTACGGTATTCCGGTTACTGGTGCTTGAGGTTGCTATCAGCGGAGGAACCATGGTGCTGGCACAGCAATTCATGGCGCTGGGTAAGCCCAAGCTGGTTACCATCCTACAGGGTGTCGGATTGGCACTCGTCATACCATTGCTGTCTATACTCGTTCCGAGATACGGCTTGACGGGTGCAGGGATAGCGATGCTGTCTTCGGGGATTCTACGATTCGTTTTCATTTTATGTAATGTTAAATTCGTTCTGAAAATGAAAATTCCGAGACTGCTTATTTCCAAACAAGATATTCAATGGCTCCGATCAACGATGTCACACTACATCCGGAAAAAGCCAGTTAACGGTTAGATAAAGAAGGAGGCACCCCCTAATGAACCACATGTCTAGCGTTCCCGCGGACAACCGGATATCCGTAGTTATTATCGCTCAGGATGATGGCACTCGAATCACAGCCGCCATCAAATCCTGCAAGCCCTTTGCGGACGATATCGTCGTCATTGACGGAGGGAGCAAGGACAATACGATTCAGGTAGCTGAATCATTGGGCTGTCGGGTGTTTTCCAACCCGTGGCCCGGTTATGCGAAGCAGCGCATGTTTGGTGTTGAAAAAGCCGAATTTGATTGGATTTTCCTGATTGATACGGACGAGGTGGTAGATGCGGAGCTTCTTGGAGATTTGTTGAAGATCAAGGAAACGCTCCATGATCCAGCCAAAGCATACTCTGTGTTTCGAATTGGTGATTTTCTGGGCAAATGGATGAACAAAGGCGAGTATTTGGTTCGTCTGTACAATCGGCGTATTTACGGCATTACAAATAGTCTTGTTCATGAAATGCCGGATGTAGCCTCTTCCCAGATCATCAATCTGGAGGGCGTGTTATGGCACTATGGCTTCCGCAGCATCAGTGATCATATGACCCGTTTTAACAAGTACACAGACCTCGAAGCGGAGACGGCATTTAACAAAGGCAGATCCTTTCGGATTACCAGATTGTTGTTGCGGCCTCCAGCCCGCTTTGTGCAGAAGTATTTTGTTCAAGGCTTATACCGCAAGGGATTGGCAGGTTTTGCAGTGGCGGTCTTCTGGGTGATGTATGAGTTTCTAGTCTGCTTCAAGCATTATGAGCTGACGAAGCGGCGGAAAAAAATAGAGATTGTGGAAGACGAACAGACCGAGCAGAAAGGAGAAACCAGCTATGTTGTACAATAACGGATTTCGCATTGCAGCAACAGGGCTTAGCTGGCCGTCCTTGCAGCCCGGCGGTTTAAACACCTACTTCAAATCCATCTGTGAGCAACTGGCGGAACAAAATACGCTGGATGCTTTAATCTGTAGCGATGAGAAGCCGCAAGTGCCTGACAGTATCCGAATTCATTCGATTGGCAGCAAGCAGCAATCCATCTGGAAGCGTCGAGAGCTGATGCAAAAATATGCAGCAACGCTGTTCGACAAGCAGCCGATAGATGTGCTGTACTCCCATTTTGCCCCCTATGGTGTCGGACCGGCGCTGGAGGCGAAAAAACGGGGAATTCCGGTAGTCACCACCTTCCACGGCCCATGGACAGAGGAAATGAAGATTGAAGGGCAAGGACTCAAGCATCTGCTGAAAACGACGTTGGCCAAATCCATTGAAATGAAGGCTTATGGTCTGGCGGACAAATTTGTAGTGCTGAGCGAAACCTTTCGGGATATTTTGCATGAGCATTATAAGGTTCCACTCAGCAAAATCCATATCATTCCCGGTGCAGCGAATGTAGAAAGGTTCCATCCGGCAGAGGATCGGGGTACGGTGCGGGAACGGCTGAATTTGCCACAGAATGCGACGATTGTGCTGACCGTCCGTCGTCTTGTTAACCGAATGGGACTGTTGCAACTGCTGGAAGCATGGCGGCGGGTCACCGAGCGTCATCCTGATCATCTGCTGTTGATTGGCGGGAAGGGACCTCTGATGGAGGAACTGGCCTCCAAGGTGGCAGAATACAATCTTCATAATCATGTGAGATTGCTTGGGTATGTATCGGATGAGGAACTCCCCCTGTATCATCAGGCATCGAATATGTTCGTTGTGCCGACACAGGCGCTGGAGGGTTTCGGTCTGATCACGGTGGAGGCGATGGCCTCGGGGCTGCCGGTGATGGCGACTCCTGTAGGCGGCAACAAGGAAATTTTAAGTGGATTCCGTCCGGAGCTGTTGTTCCGGGGAACAGACAGCGAAGCCATTGCGGAAGGACTGCTGCGTGTGCTGGATAACCGCGAAGCCCTTCCTGACGCACGGGAATGCAGGGACCATGTCCTGAGCAAATATACGTGGGGGCATGTGGCGGAGCAGGTGGAAGATGTGTTCCGGCAGGCCCTTGACAGAAAGGCGGCGGCAAAATGCTGAGAATAGCTTATATTGACCACACGGCAAGATGGAGCGGCGGCGAAGTCGCTTTGTATAACATACTGACGAACATCGGGGAACATATCGATCCGCTCGTCATTTTGGCGGAGGAAGGTGATTTGGCAGATCGCCTCCGGCAACGTGACATTGATGTGCGTATCGTTCCGCTGGATGATTCTATCCGCAATCGGGGGCGAAATGCCGTCAATCTGGGTGCGCCTGCGGCAGCCTACCGGCTGTTGGCTTATGGGAAAAAGCTTGCACCTTTGCTGCGCGAGGAAAAGGTCGTGTGTGTTCACACGAATTCGCTCAAGTCGGCGTTCTACGGCGCAGTAGCCGCGAAGACAGCGAAGGTGCCGTTGATCTGGCATATTCGTGACCATATCGGCCCGCCGTACCTGAAGCCGATTGTCGCCAAAGGCATTCGCCTGATGTCCCGCTTTTTGCCTAACGGCGTCATTGCCAACTCCAAGTCCACGCTAAGTGCGCTGGAGCTGCCCCCGGACAAAAAGACGCTCGTCGTCTACTCGGCATTTGCCAAAGCGATTACGGCTCGTGATGTGACCGCAAATTCACGTGACGATGACTCGTTTAACGTCGTATTGGTCGGCAGACTGGCAGAGTGGAAGGGACAGCACATTTTACTGGAAGCGGCGCGCTCTTTTTTACCGGATAAGCGTGTGAAATTTTGGCTGGCTGGAGATGCGCTGTTCGGCGAAGAGGAATACAAACGCCGTCTGGAATCCACAATGCGCGAATACGGATTAGACAACGTCAATTTACTTGGACACGTCGATGACATTCAGGGCCTGATGCAGCGCTGTGATCTGCTCATTCACACCTCCATCACACCGGAGCCGTTTGGGCAGGTCATTATTGAAGGCATGGCCGCAGGTCTGCCGGTGATTGCTTCGAATGAGGGTGGACCCAAGGAAACCGTCGTACCGAACGAAACCGGGCTGCTTATTGAACCGGGTGATCCAGCCAAGCTGGAAGAAGCCATCCGCTGGATGCTGGAGCATCCACAGGAACGTCAGCAAATGGGCGATAAGGGGATGGAACGGGTCAAGAAGCATTTTGTTATCGAGAACACGGTTAAGGATATAGTTCATTACTATAAGGGTTTGTTGGCAGGAGTCTGACCGACATTCGCGTTAAAGGATGATTCAGATGAAAATAGCGATAGCACACGATTACTTAATCCAAATGGGCGGAGCGGAAAGGGTGGTAGAGGTATTCCACGATATGTATCCGGAGGCTCCAATCTTCACAACGGTGTTCAGCGACGACCGCCTGTCGAACAACTTGAAGGATGCAGACATAAGAGCCACCTGGCTACAAAACATCCCTGGAGTGAAGGCCAATTTCAAAGGAGTGCTGCCGCTGTACCCCATCGCTATCCGTGATTTCGACTTTAGGGATTTCGACATTGTTCTAAGCTCCAGCAGCGCATTTATGAAAAGCATCCAGGTACCTAAACATACGTTTCACATTTGTTACTGTCACACACCGATGCGGTTTGCCTGGGATTACGATACATATATGGCCCGGCAGTCCAAATCCAACCTGCTCAAAAGCATGCTAAAGCTTTACATGAATCGGTTGAAAACATGGGATGCCAAAACTTCTCGCAACGTAAACCAGTTTGTCGCCAATTCTTCCGTCGTCCAACGGAGAATTCTGCACTATTACCAACGGGAGTCGGATGTCATTTTCCCTCCTGTTAATACATCCCGTTTCCAACGTGCTACAAGCATTGGTGACTATTACCTAATCGTATCCCGGTTAGTGTCCTACAAGCGCGTTGACCTGGCGATTGAGGCATTCAAGCGCAATGGTCTCAAGCTGCGCATTGTCGGTGAAGGACCGGATCGTAAAAGACTGGAAGGCATGGCCTCTCCGAACATTGAGTTTCTTGGCAGACTTGAAGACGAAGAGGTCAACAAGCTGATGGCAGAATGCCGGGCGCTCGTTTTTCCGGGGGAAGAGGACTTCGGTATCACGCCTCTGGAGGCGAACGCAGCCGGACGGCCTGTTATCGCTTATCAGGGCGGGGGAGCGCTGGATACCATCGTTCCGAATGTGAATGGTGTATTTTTCCGCAGACATCAGGTAGAGGATGTGCTGGAGGCGGTCGCCAAGGTCGAGCAGCATGCATGGGATGTGGACGGAATCATTAGCCATGCACGCAAATTTGATGAAGATACGTTCAAGGATCATTTCAAAAAGTATGTAGAGCAAGCCTATGTGAACTTTCTAAAAGGAGGATGAACGGTATGAAGCTGGCTGTAATCGGTACTGGATACGTTGGGCTCGTCTCGGGCGTGTGTTTTGCACATAAAGGTAATGAGGTGATTTGTGTCGATCTGGAGCAGCACAAAATCGACATGCTGAACCGGGCGGAATCTCCTATTTATGAACCGGGCATTGAGGAATTGATCGCGTTAAATCTGGAAGCGGGTCGTTTGGAGTTTACTTCGGATTTGGCTGACGCGGTTCGACGCTCGGATATCGTTATTTTGGCGGTAGGTACGCCTTCTCTGGCTAACGGTGAAGCGAATCTGTCCTATATTGAGCAGGCGGCTGCTGATGTCGGGAAGGCCATGAACGGGTATAAAATTATTATGACCAAGAGCACGGTCCCTGTCGGAACGAACGAAAAGATCAAGGACGTGCTGGCTCGTCATACGAGTTTGTCCTTCGATATCGTATCCGCTCCGGAATTTTTGAGAGAAGGCTCTGCCATCAATGATACACTCCATCCGGATCGCATCATTATCGGTTTGGACAACACGGGGCTGCGTGAAACGATGGTTACGTTGCATCAGGTGTTCACGGATAACATTTATGTGACGGATATCCGCAGTGCCGAGATGATCAAATACGCATCCAATGCATTTCTGGCGACCAAAATTTCGTTTATCAACGAAATCGCCAATATTTGCGAAAAGGTGGGCGCGGATGTCACCTGTGTGGCTGACGGTATGGGGATGGACAAACGAATCGGGTCCTCTTTCCTGCAAGCAGGGATCGGGTACGGGGGCTCTTGCTTCCCGAAAGACACGAATGCGCTCATCCAAATTGCGGGCAACGTAGACTATGAATTTAAGCTGTTAAAATCGGTGGTCGAGGTGAACACCGACCAGCGTTTCATGATCGTATCCAAGCTGCGCGAATCGCTGGGTCAACTGCATGGCGTGCCGATTGGCATTTGGGGCTTGGCCTTCAAGCCGAATACAGACGATATCCGCGAGGCTCCGGCACTGGAAATCATCGAAACGCTGATCCAGGCAGGCGCTATTGTGAAGCTGTATGATCCGATTGCGATGGAAAAATTCAAGGAGCGCGTGGATCACCCGAATATTGTATGGTGCTCCTCTCCGCAGCAAGCCGCCGAAGGATGCGACGCGGTCTGCCTGCTGACCGATTGGGAAGAGTTCAAGAACGTCAATCTCGTACAATTGGCTTCCATTTTGCACAAGCCAGTCCTGATTGACGGTCGTAACGTATTTACTGAGGAGCAGATTCAAGGCTCCGGGCTAGAATACTACTCTGTGGGTCGTCCGCGGATGAGTGGGTGGAACAGAGATAAGGTTGAAGCCTAAAAAGTGATGGATTTAAAAGTGAAACATTAAAAAGTGACTGTGGTGGTGTTGGAGGCGCTGCGCGTGCAGATTGTTCTTTCGATTGCTGTTACCCCCGGATTTTCTTGATTGTATAAAACATTCAAAGGTTAAAATCCGGGGATAAAGGCAAACGCTCCGCTTCTTCAGAACAATTCTGCCCGCTCCGCTAACTTTTACCGCATGGAGTCACAATTTTTAACCCCCACCTTATAGGGGGAGGTAGGAAGGGCGTATCCGAAGGAGCGGCGCGGTGATACCGCTCCTTCGGATCAAGGCTGCCATGCGGCTGAGCCACTCCGCTACTGTGGCTTAAGACCCTCCATTACAGTTGCGATACGCAAGCTTTTGAAGTGGTATTAGCGGTTACCGAAGGCAAGCGTGGCAGGGCTGAACGTTACTTGAAGCCTGCAAGCACGACAGGCAAGCGCGCGTGCACGCGCGTTTACAGGCTGACCGGACTAATCATGTCCGGTCGTGCCTTTTGCAATACACGGTATGATCGGCATGATGCATATTTGAGTAGCGCAGGGATGGATTTGAATCTGTAGAAGCGGAGCGTTCGCCTTTGGACCGGGATTCAAACCTTTATACGATTTTATATAATCGAGTGAATCCCGGTCCAACAGCGATCGTAAGATCAAATCCATCCCGTAGCGGGCTACTCAACCGTGCACCATCCGATCAACTACCCAATTATAGAGAGGAAGTGGAGAGTTATGAAGCTCGTACTTTTGTCTGGTGGTTCCGGTAAAAGATTATGGCCTTTGTCCAACGATTCCCGTTCCAAACAATTTTTGAAGGTGCTGGAGAGTCCGGAGGGGAATTCGGAATCCATGGTGCAACGGGTGTGGAGACAACTGGGGGATAACGGCTTGTCTGAATCCTCGTTCATTGCAACAGGGAGAGCGCAGGTCGAAATGATTCAGAGTCAGGTTGGGCAGGATACGCGCATCATTGTTGAGCCGGAACGAAGAGATACCTTTCCCGCCATTGCGTTGACAGCGACCTATCTATATTCCATCGCTGGTGTTTCGCCCGATGAAATTGTTGCTATATTGCCGGTAGACCCCTATGTAGAGGATGCTTTCTTTGCTACCGTCGCCCAGTTGGAGCATACTCTCCAGGAGAGTGAAGGCAAGCTTGCGTTAATCGGGGTTGTCCCTTCTTATCCTTCTGAGAAATACGGTTACATTATACCGAAAAACGATGCCACACAAGGTAGCACAGGCTACCGTGAAGTGAGCCATTTTCAAGAGAAACCCGACCGGGAGCAGGCGGAGCGTCTGATTGAACGCAATGCTCTATGGAACTGCGGGGTTTTTGCATTCAAATTAGGTTATTTGCTTGATATCTTGGCATCCAAAGGATTGCCGCTGAACTATGAAGAAATGCAAAAGCAATATTCTTCTCTGGAAAAAATCAGCTTTGACTACGCGGTAGTCGAGAAGGAGAAGGATATCGTTGTTCTTCCGTATGATGGCTTCTGGAAGGACTTGGGTACCTGGAACACCTTGACGGAAGAAATGTCCCATCAGCAAGTGGGCAGAGGTGTAGTAACAGAGGATTGTGTCAATACGAGCCTCATCAATGAACTGGACATTCCCGTGGCGATTATTGGAACGAATGATCTGATCGTAGCTGCCAGCCCGGATGGCATCCTTGTGACTAATAAGGCAGAAAGTCCGCGCATCAAGGAAGTGCTCAAAGCACACAATCAGCGTCCAATGTACGAAGAGCGCCGTTGGGGGCATTATCGGGTAGTGGATTATGTGAAGTATGACGAGGGCAACGAGGTATTGACCAAGCGAATCCGTGTGCTGCAAGGAAAAAATATCAGCTACCAACTTCATTTCAAACGGAGTGAAATTTGGACCATTATTAGCGGTGAAGCGGAAATTATTTTGAATGAAAAGCTGCACAAGGTGAGGGCTGGTGATGTGGTTCGCATTCCAGAAGGGACGAAGCATAGCATTTTGGCCGTGACCGATGTGGAATTGATCGAGGTACAGACAGGTTCTGAGCTGGTCGAAGAGGATATTGTCCGCTTTTGCATGGATTGGGATGAAATTTCCCGTCACCAGTTTATTTCATAAATCTTTCGTAAAAATGAAAAAAGACTCATTTATGAAGTTTTTTAGCCCGAACTGTCGAAAATACGCAAAAATCTGTAAATTTATGAACATGACCTATTAAATTTTGGTAAAAAAAAGTCGATACTTAGGGTAAGAAGGAATCCAAACTCCTTCCACGATAAACGCAGCCCTGTTGAAAGGCAGGTACGCAAAGCTAAAGGGCCTTCCGTGAGGATGGCAGCCTGGCTACCGAAAGGAAGAGCGAGAGTGAGCCCCTATTTTACCCCTGTGAATCGATGGATACGCAGTGTACTCCCCGTTGTTATGCTTTTTTCTTTGTTGCCCGTCGGTTTTGGTGAATCTCTGTCCGTGGCGAATGCTGCCACATTACAGCCTGTTAATTCGGACGCTTCTGCTGAGACCCGTGAACTATACAGCTATTTGATCAGCATCTCGGGGAAAAAAATGGTCACGGGTCAACATGATTATTTGGAAAGTCCGGATGAATTAAGCAACAAGGTCCAAAAAATCAGTCAGGCGTATGCTGGTGTACATGGCTACGAGATGGGAGCCATCTCCGGCCAGTCCGCCGCTACGGAGGCAGCACAACGTAAAAATGTCGTCGATAGCGCCATACGTTGGAGTAGAGCTGGCGGCATGGTTACGATGACTTATCATGAACCGTTGCCGGGTAAGCCACTGACTTGGGCCAATGTGCAGGCGAAAGTAAGCCAGGCGGAGTTCAACAAATACGTGACGCCGGGTACTACGCAGTATAATCTTCTCATTGCCGATCTGGATAAGGTCGCTGTATCGTTAAAGCAGCTTCGTGATGCGGGCGTTCCGGTATTATGGAGACCTTACCACGAGATGAACGGCGACTGGTTCTGGTGGGGAAACAAAAACAATTTCAATCAGCTATGGAATATCATGTATGACCGTTTTGTAAACACGCATCAACTGAACAATCTGCTGTGGGTATGGAGTCCGAATGCGCCTAATTCGTACACCTTCCCATATACCCCGAAATATCCGGGGGATGACAAAGTGGATATTTTGGCTGTAGACATCTACAGCAATGATTTTAAGCAAAGCCATTACGAAGAACTGCTCGGATT
Organism: Paenibacillus sp. 1-8; assembly: GCF_056316205.1. Lineage (NCBI taxonomy): Bacteria > Bacillati > Bacillota > Bacilli > Caryophanales > Paenibacillaceae > Paenibacillus > Paenibacillus sp. 1-8. Next base: position 1,264,375 of record NZ_CM149995.1, read on the forward strand.
GGCACGGAATAAGCCGATTGCCATTGGGGAACACGGTGAGGTGCCTAGTCCCGAGGTGATGCAGGCTCAGCCTAAATGGGTGTATTCCATGACCTGGGGCAAGATGCTGACCGAAAATAACACGACGGATCAGATTCAGGATTATATGAATGATTCGGCAAGCTTGACGCGGGATGATGTGAAAGAAGGGTTAGCTGCGATGAAACAACCTGATACGGAGCTACCGACCGTACCGGACACGGGGCCAAACGATCCAACTCCGGCTCCGCCAGTGGTAAGTAAACCAGCCCCGCCTTCCGTTCCGGATATGGTCTACGCGAACGGGGTGCGGGGTGAATATTTTAACAGCATGGATCTGGACGGCACCGCTGTTTTGGTTCGGACAGACAGTAAGCTGGATTATAACTGGCGTGCCTCCTCGCCGGATCCCAAGGTGAAGGCTGATCAGTTCTCGGTCCGCTGGACGGGCAAAATCAAGCCGCAATACAGTGAGACCTATACGTTTACCACGATATCCGATGATGGTATTCGTGTATGGATAGACGGCAAGCTGATTATTGACAGTTGGTTCAAACAAAGCTGGACTGAACGCAAGGGCAGCATTACCTTGCAAGCAGGAAAAATAGCAGATCTGAAAGTTGAATATTATGATGAAACAGGCGATGCAATGGCACGTCTGATGTGGGAAAGTCAGCATGAAGCGAAAGCGGTGATCCCCGGCAACGCTTTGTTTCTTCCTTGATATATACTCTTTCCCCGCCAAAAATTTTGAGGAGAGAGGGTGGAACACAATGATGAAAAAATGGTTGACCCAAAGGTATATAGTAGTATTGGCCGGGCTACTGGGGGTCGCAGCTATAGCGATGATCGCCTGGTTTATTCATACGCCTCCCAAGAGTGAAGAACTTCAGACGGATAAAGTAGCGGCGGCCAGCCCGATATGGAAGCTCGGTCAGCAGGATGACTCTTCAGCAGAATTTAAGGGTGTAGTCGGTAAGGACAATGTCAATATTTCTGCGGCCTCTACCGAGTCGTCTGCTAAAGGAACATCGTCAGCGATGTCCGTAGCAGGAAGTACAGCGGCTCCGGTATTGCTCAGCAGTGGAGATATTCCTCCCGGTCTAAATGCGTCCACGAATCCTGAGCTGTCACTTCAGTACAAGCTCGATCAGGTTCCTCCGAACGGGGTGATATTCCGTGTACGGATTTTGGATGCGGGCAAAGCCGTTCCTCAAATGGTTGTATTTTCAAATCATCAGTTGTCTGGCATCATTCAGATTGCCGGGGTTGCCGGCACAGGCAGTGCATATAATTTCAAAAGCAATTACGAGCTATATATACCTAAAGAGCAATTGCAAAGCGGTGTTAACGTACTCAAGCTAAAGACAGCGCGCTGCCTATACTGCTCCTCTACTGAAGATAAAAATGTGTGGTGGACTTGGGATGACTTGAGCTTGGAGACGTTAACTTCACCTGCGACCGAGCCGATACACGGTAAATATATACTGACCGGAACGAATGTCAATAATAAAGAATTTTATTATGATGAGGGTGCAGTTAAACATTTACCATATGTTCTCAAATGGCTGGGAATTGCGTATAGCGGCAATGTCATGAGAGTCACTTGTGCCAGTAATGTAAACAAGGCCTGCACAGACGTGGGAGATTACTACCAAACGTTGAAGCAGTATAATATGCAATCGTCAGCTTTGTATTTGTATACAGGCGATATCAAGCTGCAAAAAGACGGCTCCCTGCCGGAGACGGCCAAGCAGAAATTGCGCGATTATGTAAAAAAATATGGTTCATACCTACAATATTACGAAGTGGATAATGAACCTGGATTGTTTAACCGCTCGAAAGCGGTCAATTTGGCCGTAGCCAAGTGGCTGAATACGGAAGGTAAGCAATTGGCGCCGCATCTCAAAACGGTTGCGCCGGGCTGGGCCTACTGGCCGACCTATTCAACCAAGGCATGCAAAAACCAAACCGGAGGTACGCTCAAATGCGGCGATCCGGATGGATGGGAGCGGGACCCGGCACAACGTAAGCAACTGGAGGATGTCACTGACCTGACCAATGGACATGCCTATGGCGAATCGTATAACGAAGAGGGCGGAGGCAGCTTTGTTCAAAATCTGAAAACGTTCGGCGGTTCAAGTAACGGGCTGGAGAAGAAGATGCTGAATACGGAGTTTGGTACGAACGATACGCATCGGGACAACCCTGAGTACGGGTCCAGTCAGCCACAAGCAGCAGCGTTCGACCGGATTATGCGTTCGCAGATCGGTTTTGCCGATATGTTTATCCAGCATGCAGCTTTCTATAAGGACTACACGCTGTTTAAAACCGACTTTGACCTGCAAAATCACAATCCGGCGAATACGGAAATTTATCCGTTCGGACAAGGGCAGGACAGCCGTGTAAACATCATGAGACGCTTGAGTCTGGCTTATGCCACACACGGGAAACCATTGACTTATAGGGTACTGAATCCGGAGGAAACAAAGGATAGGATGGTCTATGTCCGTGCAGTGGATACCTCCAAACTGAAGCCGCTGGTTGGCAGTGGCGCCACCTCGGACAAATTGCTGGTGAATCTGGTGAATTTCGAATCCACAGCACAGACGATCCGTGTACGGGTGACGATGCCGAAGGCCGGTTTGTACACGGGTGAGCGCTTCGGAGCCGGGTCAACCTACAGCCAGGCACGGCGTTCCCTATCAGGACTTAATGCTTCGCCTAATCTCGATTTTGAAGAAAAATTGGGACCCGGCGAGTCGGTGCAATACATTCTGGAATTGAAAAGTACAGATCAGGCCGCGGCTTCGGCTCCAACAGAGGTGAAGGCCGCCTCTGTAGAGGCAGGCGCGGTAAAGATTGATTGGCTTCAGGCAGAAGGTGTATCAGCCTATGATGTGCTGCGTGCGGAAGGGACAGACGGGGCGTATCAGGTGATCGCCTCCGAAGTAGCGGGAAACACGTATACGGATCACACGGCGAAAGCCGGGAGCCACTACGCCTATAAAGTCCGAGCGACCGGAGGCACCCAGATATCCCAAGCCGCCAAGGTCGCTTAACCAGGACAGAATGCAGAATAGGACCAGAGTCGAAGAAAACCTTACATGTAACCGAAAACAGAATGCCAAAGAACCTATCAGGAGAAAGTAGGACCTGACAGGTTCTTTTTTATTTGAAAATCGTTCTGATTTGGCAAATCATTGCGTATATTTCAGAAAAAAACACAGAAATCCTTTAATTTTCTCGTCATAAGACGACAACATTACAGGTACGTGTTCATATATAATAGTTTTGCTCGTAATTATACATACATGTTTGTGGGGATTCTCTTTCCGGTGACCAAGAATGATAAAGTGAGGTTAGTGCCGAATGAACAAGGAGACAGAATCAGGGATGAACAGCCATCTTCTACGAAACAACGAACGGAAAGCAGACAAACCTGTCGTCCACTTGGACATCCGGGATATTTTGCTTCAATGCGGTATCACGATGCCGCAATGTTTACAGAGCGAAGCGGACGGAACCAAGGGTCGGAAGGATAAGAGCGTGTAAAATATCGGCTGCCGGCACTGCTAAAAACAGGAGTGAACCGGCTCCCCCCTTCTTTATTCCATCATTCGTTCCATGCGGACAAACGCGATAAAACGCTTGGCTTCTTCCTCAGATAAAGTTCGTCCGTCAATGGTCAGATTAAAACGCTGCAGGATATCTTCATCGGACAGCTCCAACTGGTCCACAAATTCCCTCACATCTGAATCCAAAATCGCTGCCGGATGGCTAGTGCGTCCTACCAAGTAATCAATGGATACCCCGAAAATGTCTGCAAGCTTGGTCAGTATCTCAAAATCTGGCTTGCGCCGGTTTTTTTCATAGTGAGAAAGAGCCGCCCGCGTAATTCCGAGGGATTGCGCTAGTTCCTCTTGTTTTAATCCCTTATGTTCCCGTAATTCAGCGATGCGGGTGCCATAATTCATCTGATATTCCTCCTGAATGCAAGGTTGAGAAAGTAAAAACAGCAATTTTACGCTTGACAAGATACGATTTGTATCATAAATTAGTTATGTAAGATACATAATGTATCAATGCTTTATAGTTTTATCCATATGCTATCGTTTATATACCCTGGGAGGCCACGGATGGTTTAGCACTTGTGCAAATTCGCTGGCTAGACCTTCTATGCGACATTATATAACATTTTACTATATATTAGAGGCTCATGCATCGTTCTTTTCCCCGGTATGCAGAGGATCAGTACAAGCGTCATCGCATCGAAAACAAGTCAATCAGGGAGGACTGGTCTTGTGCAGTTGAAAGAGTACATTCGTATGGTCCGAAAAAGAATATGGTTAATTGGCGGTATCGTATTGTTGGTATGTGCTGTTGTGGGCGTGAAAAATGTATATTTTACCCCTCAGGTTTATGAAGCGACAGCGAAGCTTATTATCAATCAGACGCCAAGGCCGGATCGTGCGGGTGTCGTCGATTACAGTGTCGTTCAAACAAATATAGCCTTAACGAACTCCTATAAGCAAATTATGATGTCCTCGGCAATTATGGACCAGGTGGTTGCCAGCTTCCCCGATCTCAAGGTCACTCCGTCAGCTCTAACGCAAAAATTAAGAGTAAACACCGCAGGTGATTCACAGGTCATGGATTTAACAATCCGCGATTTATCGTATACAAAGGCTGTCAAAACCGTAAATGCGGTAGCCAAAGTATTCAAACGCCAAATTCCCTCTATCATGAAAATGGATAACGTCACGATTCTAAGCGAAGCCAGCCTGACTGAACCAGCTGTTCCCGTGAACAGTAATGCCGCTATACAGATGCTTATTGCTTTTACCGCCTCCTTGTTGCTGGGTATAGGCTTGGCTTTTTTGCTGGAAGTGCTGGACGATACCTTTAAAAATGAAGAGGATGTTGAAAAAGAACTTGGCCTGCCTACCCTGTCCCTGATTACGAAAATGAAAAAAGAAGACAGACGCTCCGACGGCTCCGCTACAACTCCCAAACAGGTAGGTGAAGGACAATATGCCGCGACTAATCAATAACCAGCTCGTCACATCCCTGCATGCCCAATCTTCTGTTTCGGAGGAGTACCGTATGCTTCGTACGAACATCCAGTTTTCCTCTATAGACGAGCCGATTGAGGTTATGATGGTGGCGTCAGCTCAGGCGGGTGAAGGCAGGACGGTCACGATTAGCAATTTGGCTGTAACGTATGCGCAAGAGGGGAAAAAGGTGCTCGTCATGGATATGGATTTACGCCGTTCTTCCTTGCACCACATGTTCGGCTTGCGTAATCATACCGGTTTGACGCGAGTCCTTGCCAACCAGCAGCCATGGCAGGATGTGGTTCAGGAAACCGGGATCGACCATCTGTATGCCATTACAGCCGGACCTGCTCCGCCGAATCCGTCCGAAATGCTCAGTTCCCGCAGAATGAACGCTCTAATGGCTGAGCTGAAGGAGCATTATGATGTGATTTTAATGGATACGCCGCCATTGCTGTCCTTTCCGGATGGCTTCATTATAAGCGCTATGTGTGACGGAGTGATTTTGGTGGTGCAGGCAGGGAAGGTCAAAAAGGATCTCGTTAAGAAAGCAAAGGCAAATTTGGAAAGAGTAAAGGCACGTATTTTGGGCGTGGTGCTCAACAACGTGAAACGATCAAATACTCGTGCCGAACGCGGCATGGAGGAACGCAACCTGACATGAGCAGCAACGAGGGAAATGAAAGTTAATAAAATTCTTTTAACAATGAATAAATAATACTTATATATCGGAAATCGAGGTGATGAGCAGTGTCTTCTTCCCACTCGAACGAGACCGAGGCTTTGAGTACGTCAGTGGAAGTGTATTCGGTCGCTCATGGGCTTGAACGCCGACAAGGATTGAGCGTATATCCGTTCGTGAAGCGAAGTATGGACATCATGCTGTCGTTCATTGGATTAATCGTGCTGTGCCCGGTATTTTTGCTCGTGATTTTGCTGATTAAGCTGGAGGACCCGAAAGGAAGTGCGTTATTTTATCAGGTTCGTATTGGTAAAAATGAGCGACCGTTTCGCATGATTAAATTTCGTTCCATGGTGTCCGATGCCGAGGACAGACTATCTGCGCTGCTGCTGGAGAATGAAATCGAGGGTGCGATGTTCAAATTGAGGGATGATCCGCGTATCACCCGAATTGGGCGCTTTCTCCGCAGAACGAGTATTGACGAGCTACCGCAACTGCTGAATGTATTGCGTGGGCAGATGAGTCTGGTAGGGCCCAGACCCCCGCTACCCAGAGAAGTCCATGATTATACGGTAAGGGATAAGCTGCGTCTGACGGTTACGCCAGGCTGTACCGGCCTATGGCAGATCAGCGGTCGTAATCATCTGAGCTTTAACCAGATGGTAGAGCTGGATCTGGAATACATATCCAGACGCAGTTTGCGCACGGATATCATCATCATGCTGAAAACGTTCCGGGTGCTATTGGGCTCCAACGATGCGTATTAAATTCACTCCAACAGGAAGGGTAGGGGAAAGCATGGATCTTTATTCCAACATATATGTAGCAGGGCACAACGGACTGGTGGGTTCTGCAATTGCTCGGGCATTGAGCAAAGCAGGCTATCGTAACCTGATCACCCGCACAAGCAGTGAGCTGGATCTGCGCAACAAGGAGGCGGTAGACCGTTTTTTCGAAACCGAGTCGGTGGACTATGTATTTTTGGCAGCAGCCAAGGTTGGCGGGATTTTGGCGAACAACGATTACCCGGCCGATTTTATCCGTGACAACCTGCTCATACAGACGAATGTAATTGATGCAGCATACCGGGCGAAGGTAAGCAAGCTGCTGTTCCTCGGGTCCACCTGTATTTATCCCAAATTTGCCCCGCAGCCGTTGCGGGAGGAATATCTGCTCACGGGTGAGCTGGAGCCAACGAATGAGGCTTATGCTATCGCTAAAATTGCCGGGATTAAAATGTGCCAGTCCTATAACCGTCAATATGGAACCCGTTTTATTTCGGTGATGCCTACGAATTTGTACGGTCCGGGCGACAATTTTGATCTCCAGACCTCTCATGTGCTGCCCGCGCTCATCCGCAAGTTTCACGAAGCCAAGCTGAGTCAGTCCCCGACGGTAGAAGTATGGGGTTCCGGCACACCGCGTCGTGAATTTCTTCATTCGGATGATTTGGCGGAAGCCTGTCTGTTCCTGATGAACGGCTATGAGGGCAATGAGATTGTGAACATCGGCGTTGGGGAGGATATTTCCATCCGGGAGCTGGCTGAACGTGTGAAGGAAGTCGTCGGTTATGAGGGGGAAATTACCTTTAATACGTCCGCACCCGACGGCACACCGCGTAAGCTGGTGGATGTGTCCCGAATTTCCGGGCTGGGCTGGTCGGCGCGTATTTCACTGGAAGAGGGATTAAGGTCTGTCTATCAGGCGTTTCAAGGTCTGGATCTGGTTGAACAATAAAAAAAACGGTGGAGGAATAGGAATGAAAAAAGCGCTGATCACAGGGATTACCGGACAGGACGGATCTTATCTGGCTGAGTTGCTGCTGTCCAAAGATTATGAGGTGTACGGGGTACGCAGACGTACCAGTACGCCGAACTTTGAAAATGTGGCACATATCCAGAATGACATTCATTGGCTTTCTGGCGATATGACCGATCTGGCTTCGCTCATCGAAGCCGTGCGTCAGTCTGACCCGGATGAGGTCTACAACCTGGCTGCCCAATCCTTCGTCGCGGCCTCATGGCCGCAGCCCTTGGCTACCGGGCAGATTACAGCGCTATCCGTTACCAATATGCTGGAGGCGGTACGGATTGCCAAGCCGGACACGCGCTTTTATCAGGCGTCGAGCAGTGAGATGTTCGGTAAGGTGCTGGAAACGCCGCAGACAGAAACAACCCCATTTTACCCGCGCAGTCCTTACGGTGTCGCCAAAGTGTACGGTCATTGGATCACGGTGAACTACCGCGAAAGCTTTGATATGTTTGCATGCTCCGGCATTTTGTTCAATCATGAATCGCCCCGCCGTGGGCTGGAGTTTGTAACACGCAAAGTGACGGATGCTGTAGCCCGTATCAAGCTGGGTTTGCAGCAGGAGCTGCGCATGGGGAATCTGGATTCGCTACGGGACTGGGGTTTTGCAGGAGATTACGTTAAGGCGATGTGGATGATGCTCCAGCAGGATCAACCGGATGATTACGTCATTTCCACGGGAGAAATGCATTCCGTCCGCGAATTGCTGCAAATTGCCTTTTCCCATGTAGGTCTGAACTATGAGGATTATGTCGTCATTGATCCTCAGTTCGTCCGTCCGGCAGAGGTGGATCTACTGCTCGGCGATTGCGCCAAGGCGAAGGAAAAGCTGGGCTGGCAAGTGGAAGTAGGCTTCGAACAGCTCATTCATATGATGGTGGATACAGACTTGGAGCGGGTAAAAAGACAGGCTGCGGTCGAGGCTTCCGTCGTCGTGTAGGACATGGAGGGGCCGCTCGCTTGCCGGGAGGTCTCTTCGCTGTACATTATTGTAGTCGCATCGGCAGAACAGCATGCTATGGAGCCGTGCGAAAGGTCATTTTTCAAGATGGAGTAGAGCTTATGACATTAGTCAAAAATCGCGCCAAACCGCGCAGAAGTCTGTTGGTGAATACGTCTTGGCTGTTCGGAGACAAAATGATCCGCATGGTGTTTGGACTGGCGGTCAGCATTATCATGGCGAGAGTGCTCGGACCGGAGGAACTGGGGAAATGGAATTATGCGGAATCTTTTTTCGGGATGTTCCTGATCTTCACGACGCTTGGTTTTGATTCCATATTGGTGCGTGATCTCGTCAAGGACCCCAAGGATGAGCATGAGTTATTGGGTACGGCGATTCTGCTGAAGCTGGTGGGTACTTTGGTAGCCATTGTCCTGTCCTGCTCCTTCATTTCGCTGCTCAGACCGGAGGATAGTTCCGTACGGTTGATCAATCTGATTCTGGCGACGGCCTCGGTGTTTCAGTTGTTCGATATCATCGACTACTGGTTTCGGGCGCAGATGTTGTCCAAATACACGGTCATTGCCAAGAACACAGCCTTTGTCCTCAGCTCCACCGTTAAAATCATTTTATTGTTGTCCGGTGTCCCCATATGGGTGGTGGCGCTGTGCGCTCATGGCGAGTTTCTGCTCGGAAGTCTGATTCTGCTGTATTTCTTCCGTAAGGAAGGACGGCATGTACACAAGTGGACGTTCAGCCTAACCACAGCACGACGAATCATAAATCACAGTTGGCCGCTTATTTTGTCATCCTCCGCTGTATATGTACAGGCACGGATCGATCAGGTCATTATCGGCGAGATGCTGGGAGATGCGGCCGTGGGGCAGTATTCTGTTGCGCTCCGTCTCATTGAAGTGCTGGGTTTCATTCCGGTCGTCCTTACTACGGCTTATGCTCCGGTGGTAACCCGATCCAAGATGAAAGGGAGCGACGAATACAGACAAACGTTGTCCAACGTGTACCGACTGATGTTTATCTGCTTTCTGGTGACCTCGATACCATTATTTTTTCTGTCGCAATGGGTGGTAGTCGTGCTGTATGGGCGGGAATTTACCGAGGCTGGCTCGTTGCTGTCGCTGTTTGCGATTCGTCTGTTTTTTACCAATTTCAGTGTTGCCAAAAGCTTGTTTATCACGAATGAAAATTTGTTCAAATATACGCTGCTGACCTCGATTGTGGGTGCGGTCACGAATGTGGCTTTAAATTATGCGCTTATCCCGTTGCTTGGTGTCCGAGGCTCGCTGGTGGCGACCATCTTGTCTTTTACGATATCTGTATTTTTATTAGATTTACTGTTTAAGGAAGTCAAAGCCAATTTGGGCTGGATGATGAAGTCGATCCTGACCTTCTGGCGTGTTCACATTACAGTACCGAAAGTTGGAGAGAACAATCATGATACCCATTAAACCGTTTGTTCAGCATGAGGGGCAGTGTCCGCATTGTGGAGGTAAGGTACGGGGCGGAGAGGTGCTGTGGCAGGGAATTCATGTATGTGTCAGCACTTGGTGTGAAGGCTGTGGACGTGAATATATCGAGGATATGCGGGTTGGTCACGCTACGTATTCACCCTATCGGGTAGAAATGCCCAACTATACATTGACTGGAGATGCGAAATCGAGAAAATGGCTCGGAGAACCCTTGCGGCAAGCACTGCTAAGTCCTTCCTATGATTTGGCGGTCGGCATGACTGTGCATACAATGAAACCCTTTAAGCGCGTCATCATCGTCAATACGATTGATTATTTGTATGGTCACGCTTTGCTCAAGCTGCTGAATGTACAGCGGGAATATGAACAATCACCAGAGCTGGGTATCGTCGTTATTGTGCAAAAATCGCTGGAGTGGATGGTACCCGCAGGTGTGGCTGAAATCTGGACAGTCGATGTGCCGTTCAGCAAGGCCCGTAACTTTTATCCGGTGCTGCATCATCGGATGATAGAGGAACTGGTGCGTTTTGACGAGGTCTATGTCAGCCCTGCGTATTCTCACCCCAGCCAGTTCGATATTGAGCAGTTTACGGGTGTCCCGCGTTATGAGGATGGCCGTGAGTCGGAGCCGCGTATTACCTTTGTATGGAGGGAAGACCGCTTGTGGAGCGGCAGCCATCATATCGCACGGGCAGTGCAGAAATTTCCGCAGCTCAAGCGTTGGCTTAAACCGCTGATTTATCATCAGCGCCGCAAAATCATTCGATTGTTCCGAAGGCTGCGGGAATCCTTTCCGGATTATCATTTTACGGTCGCCGGATTGGGTCGCACCGGGAGCTTCCCGTCATGGATTAACGACGAACGTGTCGCACGCTTCGACCGGGAAAGCGAGCTGCGAGTATGCGAGGTATATGCAGCCAGCCGATTGGTGATCGGCATTCACGGCTCCAATATGCTGCTGCCCTCCGCACATGCCGGCATGACGATTGACCTGATGCCCAAGGATCGTTGGGGCAACTACGCGCAGGATATTTTATTTCATGAAACGGACCATCGGCTTACGGCTTATAAATACCGCTTTGTCCCGATGGAGTCGAGCGTGACTTTGGTGGCGGACATGGCGGCTGCCCAGCTTAAAGGAGCAGACCATTTTAATATGCAGATGACGGAAGAAAAGCAGCGGGAGCATTCGGTTTGGAGGGGGGAGGCCGCTTCGGGCAGGGTTTGATCTTCCGGTCGCTGTTGACGTGGGATTCCCTGGTTTGAATAAGCCCTGTAGGGGGCGGAATCCCACGTCAAAGGCGAACGCTTCGCTTCTACAGATTCAAATCCTACCCTCCGCTACTTGCCGCCGCCAAAAAGAATTTCCCTCAGCCCATAGGGTGGGGGAAGGTAGAGCCCGCCCGGCGATAGCTTCGCTCTATCGCCGTAAATCTTTCGCCGGGCACTTCATGCCCTGAGTTCCCTTTTTTTAAATTAGGGTGACTTTATGGACACGGCGGTTAGCAGCGGAGTGGATGGAATCGTTCTGAAGAAGCGATAGCGTTCGCCTTTACCCCCGGATTTTACCCTTTAAAGGGTCTATACAATCAGATGAAATCCGGGGGTAACAGCGATCGGAAGAATGATCCATCCACGTAGCGGCCTCACCCCGCACCCCATAACTCACCCAATATGAAATGGCAGGAGCCTAATGATGATTCAAAAAATATTGTATCTTCGCAATTTTGCCAGCAAGGTGAACGGGGCCTCATACAATTTGCAGGAAGTCGGCTTGGGTAAAGCACTCGTTCGGAAAGGCTTCGATTGCGACATTGTCTACTACAACGACCACAAGGAAACCCATCTGGAGCAGGTATACCGTCACGAAGGCTGCACACTGCGCATCATCTGGCTCCACGGGTTGAAGTTCCTGAGCAACAGCATCTACAGGGATGTCCTCAAGGATTCATTTTTGACTGCTTATGATTTGGTCATTTCCACAGAATACAACCAGATCATGACTTATCTGCTTTCCCGCAAATGTCCCGAAAAGCTGGTGCTGTATCACGGCCCGTACCGGGATAACACACATGCGCTGATCCGAAGATTGTACGATACCCTGCTACTGCCGAAGGTGGCAAAGTCTCTACGCTGTACCTATGTCAAATCCGATCTTGCCAAGCGCTATCTGGAGGATAAAGGCTTTCACAACGTCGTCACCCTTGGGGTTGGACTGGACCGCAGCAAAGTCGAGGAGACACACAGCAGCGGCAACGACAAAAGCGAAGATCGCGAGAAGAATCGTGAGGTCACGGATGAGCTGAGGCGGCTCGGGGATCGTCCGGTGCTACTGTATGTCGGCGTGCTGGAGGAGCGGAGAAATATACGTTTTATGCTAGGCATGTTCAAAAAGGTACTTCAAAAGCATCCCTGTTGCCTTTTGTTAATCGTCGGGGATGGGCGTAAAGCGGATACGGATCGCTATTGGGCCTATGCCCATGAGCTTGGGCTGACGGACAGTATTTTGCATTTTCCAAGAGTGGAGCAGCGGCATCTGTGGCAGATTTATGGAGCGGCGGATGTGATGCTGTTCCCGACTCATTACGATATTTTCGGTATGGTGCTGCTGGAAAGTATGCTGTTTCGCGTCCCGATTATTTCTTCGGTGAATGGCGGCTCGGTTACCTTGATCGAGGACGGGATGAGCGGAGTGATCCTGAGCAGCTTTTCAGAGGAGGAATGGGTGAGTCGAGTCTCTGAATTGTTGGACAATGCTGAGCTGAGACAAAGTATGGCGGAGCAGGCGTTTCTTACAGTCGAGCGTATGTCGTGGGATCGTATTGCGGAAGAAATGCTAAGTCACTCACGGATACAGCCCATGCAGCCCATGCACCATCCTATGCAATCCGGGCAGGAAAGAGGGACAGCCACGTGAGCAAACAGATCAGCATACAGACGGGGCCTCCAGTGCGTCCACAGGCTCCAAGCCTAGGCCATCATTATGTTCAGGGAGAGGCCCATCAGCCCAACAACTCGTCACCGTCGGATACAGCCAACCCTGTCCATCGACGTGAACATAGCCATAAAACGGTGGGCAGGGTGCTGGTCATCCATAACTTTTATCAGCAAAGCGGGGGAGAAGACAAGGTTGTCGAACAGGAATTGGCTATGCTGCGCTCCAGAGGGATAGAGACGGAGCATTATTATGTGCATAACGACAGCATCCAAAGCAAAGGGCTGGTTAACATGGCAAAGCTGGCAGTGGAGGCGGCATGGTCCCTGCCAGAGTTTAAAAGAATCAAAAAGCTGCTTCTGCGGGTGAAGCCGGATGTGGTGCATGTGCATAACTTTTTTCCGGTTATTTCGCCTTCCGTCTATCATGCCTGTGAACGATTGGGAATTCCGGTCGTCCAGACGCTGCATAATTACAGGCTGATTTGTCCGGCGGCTACCTTTATGCGAGGGAATGAGGTTTGTGAAAAATGCTTGCACGGCACCTTGCTGCATTCCATCCGCCACGGGTGTTACCGGGGTTCACAGCTACAGACGATTCCGGTGGCGGCGATGATCAAGTTCAACGATCTGATCGGCACATGGCAGCACAAAGTAAGCCGATATATTGCGCTAACCGAGTTTGCGCGGGAGAAATTTGCTGAAAGTGGCATTCCACCCGATCGTATCGCGGTAAAGCCTAACTTTATCCAACGTAAAGAGGTGGAAGCCGTGTATGACCCGGATGATCGTTACTTGTTGTTTGTGGGGCGGATCTCAGCTGAAAAAGGGGTGCGTAATCTGCTGCAAGCCTGGACACAGGTGGAAGATCGGGGCGGCTTGAGACTGGTCATCATCGGGGATGGCCCGGAAAAGGCTGAACTGGCTGCCGCTTATCCGCAGGAGGATATTCGTTTTCTCGGCAAGCAGGATGGAGGCACGGTGCTGGATTGTATGAGCCGGGCCATGTATGTCATGGTCCCTTCCATTTGGTATGAAGGCTTTCCCATGACCATCGTAGAGTCCTATTCCGTGGGAACCCCGGTGTTGTGCAGCCGAATCGGGGCACTGGAGGAAGTGGTGGAGGATGGAGTGACCGGGTTCCATTTTCAACATGATGATATGGAACATATAAGTGCCGTAATCCGTCGTGCGACAGCCTATGAAAACTATCCAGCCATGAGACAAAAGGTTTCGGAAATATATGCTGCACGCTACACAGAAAAAGTGAATTACGAGCAACTGATGGCCATATACAGCGAGGCGATGGAGGAGCGTGATTATGAAGCAGCTGCCCCGGTATAGAGTCGGAAGGATTGCGGACGCAGATATTGCGGCGCTTACGTTTCAGGAAACAGTACACACGGTGGAGAAATGGGCAGTCGGACGCAAGGACAGCTATGTATGTATCTGCAACACGCATTCCATTGTTACAGCCGGAAATCAATCCGAGTTCCATGAAGCACTTGCGCGTGCAGATTTGTGTACCCCGGATGGTATGCCGCTGGTATGGGCGCTCAAGCTGTACGGATTTGAGCTTCAGGATCGGGTGGATGGCCCCAGTCTGATGCTCAAGCTGTGTGAACGTGCGCCGCAGACGGGATTAAGTATGTATTTTTACGGCAGCACGCCGGATACGCTGGACAGCTTGAAGGAAAGAGTGGAGCAGGACTACCCAGGAATCCGCATCGCGGGTGGCTTTTCACCGCCATTTCGGGAGCTTCGGCCGGATGAGGAGGAGCAGATTATTCATGACATCAATGCGTCAGGCGCGCATATCATTTTTGTCAGCTTGGGCTGTCCGAAGCAGGAAATATGGATGTATCGTAACAAAGACCGCATCCGTGGCGTGATGATTGGTGTAGGAGCGGCCTTTGACTATATCACCGGAAAGGTTCGCAGACCGCCGCTAATGATACAAAAGCTGGGGCTGGAGTGGCTGTACCGCCTGATTAGCGAGCCGAAACGGTTGTGGAAGAGATACGCCTATAACAATCCGGTGTATGTATACCGTTTTCTCAAATCCTATCGGCAGAACAAACGGCTGGCGCTCCAGCATAATCGGCATGCAGGGAGAGGCGTAGAGAAGTGAAGCTGGTAAAAGAGTAATGTAGCGAGACAGCATGTAAAAGGGGGAGCCGCTTTGAAGCTATGTGTAATTGGTGCGGGGTATGTCGGACTGGTATCGGGAGTCTGTTTTGCCGCGCTCGGGAATACGGTCGTCTGTGTCGACCAGAATGAGGACAAAATTAGTCAGCTTCATGAAGGAGAAGTACCGATTTATGAGCCGGGGTTAAAAGGCTTGATCAAGGATAATGTCGAGCAGGGCCGACTGACCTTTACAACAGATACCACATCTGCGGTAGAGGGAGCGGAGATTGTTATTTTGGCAGTGGGTACACCTTCGTTGCCGGGCGGGGAAGCGAACCTGTCCTATATTGAAGGAGCCGCACGCGAGGTGGCAGACGCCATGAATGGCTACAAAGTGATTGTCACCAAAAGCACAGTGCCTGTCGGAACCAATGATCGTATTCACAGTCTAATCGCGAGCCGCACGAACTACTCTTTTGGCGTGGCTTCGGTTCCTGAATTTTTACGCGAAGGCTCGGCGGTAGCAGATACGCTCCAGCCGGACCGCATCGTGATCGGGGCATCCGATCCTCATGTCGCCGCTGTGCTGTGTACGCTGCATGAGCCGCTGACGACAAATATTTTGACCACAGATATCCGTTCGGCGGAGATGATCAAGTACGCGTCGAACGCTTTTTTGGCGACTAAAATTTCGTTTATTAATGAGATTGCGAATATCTGTGAGAAAGTGGGCGCAGACGTCACGCGTGTGGCACACGGCATGGGGCTGGATCAGCGGATCGGTTCCTCTTTTCTGTCCGCAGGCATCGGCTATGGCGGCTCTTGTTTTCCCAAGGATACACAGGCGCTGATCCAGATTGCGGGCAATGTGGATTATGAATTCAAGCTGCTGAAATCCGTGGTGGAAGTGAATCAGGGGCAGCGCTTTAATGTGATACGCAAGCTGGAAGAAGCCTTGGGTGATCTGGAAGGAGCCACGATTGGCATATGGGGGCTGGCATTCAAGCCTAATACAGATGATGTAAGAGATGCTCCAGCGCTGGATATTATGCAGTCGCTTCTGGAAGCGGGGGCGCAAATACGTGCATATGACCCGGTCGCCACCGCCAACTTCCGCAGATTGCTCGACAGCTCGGAAGTGACGTGGGCCGATAGCGCACGAGAAGCGGCAGAAGGATGCGACGCGCTGTGCCTGCTAACCGAGTGGGAGGAATTTGGTGAGGTGGGGCTGGGCGAGCTGAACGAGCTTATGAAGCATCCCATTATGATCGACGGACGCAATGTGTACCGTGAGGAGCAAATCAGGCAGTCTGCCTTTGCATACTATTCTGTCGGCAGGCCGCAGATGAACAATCTGGATATGGATCGTCATCGGTCTGTAATGAACCCGTAAAGGGGGAGGCTCTGTATGAAACGATGGCTGAAGATGACATTGGGGGCTGCGGCATTATTGGTCGTAGGGGCTGCTGCCTACACCGCTTATGTGTATCATTCCTTTAAAACGGCGGCAAATGCGATGTATCATCCGCGCAGCATCGTGCAGCCTGGGGCGGTCTCTACCCTTGCAACGGGCGGAGCAGGGCGATCCGTAGGTACAGACACTGGATCAAGTACACCCAATCCGGCAGCCATCTCCCAGTTTAAGCCGTTCACCGTGCTGGTGCTGGGCGTAGATCGGCGGCCTCACGATCCAGGACGATCGGATACGATGATCGTCCTGTCTGTTAACCCTGCCGAAGGCTCTATGTTGATGTTCAACATTCCGCGTGATACGCGAACAGAGTTGATCGGCAGGGGACGTGAGGACAAAATCAATCACGCTTTTGCTTTTGGGGGCGTGGATATGTCGATCCGTACGGTAGAACATTTTTTGAACCATCCGATAGATTACTATGTACAGATGAATATGGAAGGGTTTGCGAAAATGGTGGACCTTGTGGGGGGAGTCGAGGTTCATAATCCACTTGATTTTCAATATGAGGGCCATCATTTTGCACAGGGTAATTTGAACTTGAACGGGGCTGAGGCGTTGGCCTACGCTCGTATGCGTTTCGATGATCCACGAGGGGATCTCGGAAGAAATGCCCGCCAGCGGGAGCTACTCAAGCAAATTCTTGCCCAGTCCATCAGCAAGGAAGGGTTGTTGAGGGTAAAACCGATACTGGAGGCAGCGGGGGAGCAGATTCGCACAGACATTACCTTTGACGATATGACCACCTTCCTGACTCGGATCGGTCCGTCCCTCAAGCAGACGGATACCGTTGAGCTGAAGGGACATGGGGGTAAAATCAACGGCGTGTATTATTACATTGTGGATGAGCAGGAACGCCAGCGTATCCATGGAGTGCTGGAGAAGCATAGGCTTACCACTGCCATATCACCTTAGGTAAGCCTTATGTAGGCGGGTGCCCTTTGGGGAGGTCACCCGTTATTTTCTTCTAAAGTCTTCTAAACAAGGCTTGTCCCACATACATCTGTAGAGAATTCGGTATAGTCCAACAGAGGGAGGGGCAATGTGTGCTGTTTAGAAGGAGAGCGGCTTCTACGTTTGTCCGCAAGCTGCTGTATTTTGCATTGATATGCGGGCTGTTATGGCTGCTGTGGCTGGGTCTGCGCGAGGTAATGTCTACGGGTGAGGGCGATCAGGCGGTAGAAGCGCTGAATGAGTTTTATACGATGGAGCAATCGGGAAATTTCGGAGGCTCATGGGAGCTTTTTCATTCGCAAATGAAAAAGAAATTCGAAAAATCCACGTATGTGCAGCAGCGTGCACATGTGTTTATGCAGGATATGGGGACAGATACGTTCACATTCGAGCTGGGAGAGCCGCAGGCTGAATATGATATTCGCACAGAGCAGAGTGTAGACGAGCTAGGGAAGGTTTACCGTATTACGGTTACCCAGCATTACAAGACCCGATTTGGTAATTTTGATATCGTACAGCCTTGTTATGTGACGCAGGAAGGTGAAGAATGGCGGGTGCTTTGGATATACAAGGATAAGGAATAGATCGGACGCAGTGTTTCTAACAGGTTAAATATGGTACAATACTTCCAAAACCGGAAATGAACAGCAAAATAGAATAGAGCTTCACTCCGGATGGAAGGAGTTTCATAGCATGCAGCAAGCGACAGGACAGCTTCCCGTCATACGTATGGAGGGTGTGAGTAAAATCATTTCCTCAAAAGCGATTGTGGACGATCTGACGCTGGAGGTTCCAGCGGGGCAGGTATTTGGTTTCCTCGGACCGAACGGTGCGGGAAAAACAACCACCATCCGTATGATGGTTGGCTTGATTTCGATCAGTAAAGGCGATATCCATATTTGTGGAGACAGCATCAAAACCGATTTTGAAAAGGCCGTTTCCCACGTTGGTGCGATTGTGGAGAACCCGGAGATGTACAAATTTATGACCGGCTATCAAAATTTGCAGCATTTTGCGAGAATGTCACCAGGGGTGACCAGGGAGCGCATAGATGAGGCGATCCGCCTGGTAGGACTCGGAAACCGGATACACGATAAAGTCAAAACCTACTCGCTCGGAATGCGGCAGAGACTCGGGGTAGCACAGGCCATCTTGCATCGGCCGAAGCTGCTCGTGCTGGACGAGCCGACCAACGGTCTGGACCCGCAGGGTATCCGCGAACTGCGGGATTATTTGCGACAGTTGAGCCGGAGCGAGGGAATTACAGTATTTGTATCGAGTCATTTGTTGTCCGAAATGGAGCTGATGTGCGACCGTGTCGCCATTATCCAAAGCGGACGGCTGATTGACATCAAGCAGCTAAAGAGCACAGGCGAAGAAGCCCAGACGGCGGAAATTGCTTTTGAAGTGAATGATCCCCAGCAAGCCTATGCGCTTGCCGGAGCAGGGCGCGTCGAAGGCAATCAACTGCTGCTGCATCTGGAACGGGAGCAGATAGCAGACATGAACAGCCTTCTGGCTGCAAATGGAGTCAAGGTATATGCGATTCGTCCGGTGGCCCGTACGTTAGAAGATCAATTCTTGGAAGTGACGGGAGGCGGGTCCATTGGCTGACTTCTTCAAGCTGGTACATAACGAAAATCTTAAAATTTACTTGCGTGTACGGACGTGGATTATGCTAGGGTTGCTAGCGGTCATCACGGCTGTGATTCCGATGCTGATTGCCCTGGTTTCCGATCAGGTCAGCGTGTGGGATGGTATCGTGTTGACGGCGATGTTTACATTTTTCCTCAATACGACGTTTACGGTCATTGTAGCGGCTGATTCGGTGGCGGGTGAATTTACATGGGGAACCATCAAGCTGCTGCTTATCCGTCCTTGGACCCGCAGCAAAATTCTTTTGTCCAAATATATATCGGTCATCCTGTTCAGTCTGCTCGGAACGTTCATTTTAATAGCGATGGTTACGCTGTCCTCTTGGCTGATGTTATCCAAAGATACGCCAGCCGGTTCGATTCCGCCGTTCAGTGATCCGATTTCTTATGTAACACTGAACTTCTTGTACAGCTATATCGCTCTATTCGTGACCATCGCCTTTGCTTTTATGCTGTCCGCTGTTTTTCGTTCCAGCGCCTTGGCGATTGGCCTGTCTTTGTTCATGATGTTCACCAAAACAATCTATAATTCAATCGGTTTGTTTAGTACAGATCGTTATGAATGGACCAAATACGTGCTGTTTACGCATATGGACCTGAAAAAATATCTCGAAATGCCGCCGGGCACAGTAAGTTCTGGTTTGACCTTTTCGCTCACCGTGCTGGCTGCCTATTATGTAGTTTTTATCGTAATTGCCTGGGTAGTTTTTGTAAAACGAGATGTTTCAACCTAAACCGATCCTCTGGTTCGATCTGAAAGGACGTGTTAAATGGCTATCCATTTGCACGTCCTTTTTGCGCTGTTTTGGCGCTGTATTTATACAATTACCGCTACAGATTATGCGTGCCGGGGTATATTGCAACCTATTTTCAGCAAGAATCAATCAATAGGGTCGTTTTGCGTTTAAAGAGGTAGAGAGTAACAGATCAGAAGGGGGTGCTGCATGATATGCTGCCCAATAATCGTTTTTTTCGCCTGACTACAGGTATTGTCATGCTCTTGCTCATCATTTACTTGGGCACCAAAGTAAGTTTTATATTCAGTCCTATCGTATCTCTGGTCAGCCTGCTGGTTGTACCGTTGATGCTGTCCTTTTTTTTCTACTATTTATTGAGGCCAGTGGTAGATTTGATGGAACGAAGAAAAATCAAGCGTCCCGTCTCCATTTTGCTGATTTATCTGGTCATTGCCGCGCTGCTGTTTATTTTCTCATGGGGTGTATGGCCTACATTGCGTGATCAGGTAACGAATTTATTTGAAAATGCGCCGAAGCTCATTAGCAGTCTGGTTGATCAATTGAGCCAATGGCGGCATAATCAATCCTTGAGACAAGTGCTGCCTCCGGGGGAAGATCCGCTGTCACGACTGTCAGATACGTTGAATGAGGCTTTTTCAGCTCTGTCCGATTATTCGGTTAAGCTGGTATCGTTCGTATCCTACTTTTTTATCGTCGTGGCTACCTTTCCGATTTTGCTCTACTACATGCTGAAGGAGGGGAGCAAGTTTGGTCCCAAAATGCTAAACTTCTTTCCTAAAAAATATCACAAGGACGCGCTGGAGGTCATGGAGGATATCGACAGTGCGCTCAGCAGCTTTATCGTGAGTCGGGTGCTGATAAATGTCGCGCTGGGTATTATGATGTTCCTTGGCTTTCTAATCATCGGTCTGCCTTACGCCTTGCTGCTTGCGGTCATTTCGATTTTTCTCAATTTTATCCCTTACGTGGGGGCTGTGGCGGCTTCCATACCCGTCGTCATTATCGGGCTTCTTGAATCACCTTCCATGGCGATCTGGTCGCTGGTCGTCGTGATCGCTGCCCAGCAAATTCAGGACAATTGGTTGTCACCTGTTGTGTTTGGCAAGCAACTGGATATTCATCCGCTGACCGTCGTCATACTGTTATTGGTAGGTGGTGACTTGCTCGGCATTTTGGGTATCGTTTTGGTTATTCCGCTGTACATGTGCGCTAAAATAGTGATACGCAAGGTGTATCATTTATTTTTGGAACGCAGGGTGGAGGATATAATGGAGTGAATGGAGGATAGGATGGAGTAAATGGAATTATCCCGTTTCTGATTGCAGGGTCGCTTGACTGGTTTCCCTGTCTTTGCGAATACCGGATTGTGATTCAAGATCAGAGTCGTCAGTTGAAGCAGACGGTTCTGCGTCTTGCGTTCGGATCATCTGACTCGTACCGTCCAGTACGCCGCCTTCGGAGATGACCAGCGCGGCGGCGGCTACCTTGCCATACAGTCCGCCCGTAGGCGTAATCGTCAGTCGTCCCTCTGTGGTGATGCTGCCGAATACCTTGCCCGCAAGGATGACGTCTCGTGCGATGATATCCGAACGCACGACAGCAGATTCCCCGATCACGACGGCGCGAGTGCTGCGGATATCGCCCTGAAAATGGCCATCAATTCGAATATTGGCCTCAGCCTCAATCGTACCTTCAAAGCTGGTGCCGTTAGCCAACAGCGTATCGGTTGCAGGAGCGGACAGCTTTTTTTTGGAGTCCTTGAACATGTTGTTTTCCTCCAATCCTTTATTGTACATACAGTAACGGATCGACAGGCTGATTATGCTTGACGATCTGAAAATGAAGATGAGGCCCCGTGCTTCTTCCCGTACTTCCCAGCCTGCCGATCATCTGCCCTTTATGGATTCGATCCCCTGGAGTCACCTGCATACCGCTCAGGTGCATATACCAGGACTGGAGTCCGTCAGGATGCTGGATGATAATGCACTTGCCTCGTGCCCCGCTGGAAGCTGCCTCCAGCACGGTGCCCGCTCCTGCCGCATAGACGGGGTCACCGGTTTGTCCGGCAATATCCACGCCCGAGTGGAAAGCCGATTTGCCCGTAAACGGATCGCTGCGATAACCGAAGCTGGAGGTCATCTGGCGCGAACCCACAGGCCATGCCGAAGGCTTGCCCTGTTCGGCAAGCGCCAGTCTGCGGGTTTGGAGTAACTGTGCGGCTTGCTTCTGCTCAAGGTTCTGCTGTACGGCGTTCGCCTGCTGAATTGAGCGGGGAACCGTGCGTTCTACCGTGTCCAGCAGGGATTCGATTTCCTGAAAATCATCCATAGCTTGACGAGTAAGCATGGCTGTATTTTCATGAACTGTAATCAACTCGCCCCCGGTATGGCCGGAGGCATCCCGGGAGAGAGGGGTCATAGTCGATTTGTTGCTACTGGTGGCAGAGGATTTTCCATGTTTACGGATAAATTGCTGCATTTGCTGTTCCAGCTCCGTTACTCGCTGGAGGCGTTCGCGAATACTGGTCGCCTGATTCGTCAGCTCCATGACTTCGCGGCGCAATCGCCCGATTGCCGCATCCTTGTCCGCCACCGTAACCTCCATCTGCAAGCTCTGGACGGCAAGATTCGTTTCCATTTGGGAAATGATATGGGAAGAACGGATTTGCAGCCCGATCACGAGTGTAGAGATGGACGCGATCACAAGGGTCGGGACGAGAATGACAGCGGCTGTAGTGCATTGCAACTGCTTGGGTGGTTGCTGTGCATCTCGAATGACGAGCAAGGTCATCCGGCGATTTAGGCTTCCTTTTTTCATAATCGCTCCTTTCCGGACATCGCTCCTATAGTGCTTGGTTACTATCTATTCAGCTTAAGGGGCAAACATGTCAAAAAAATTGGAGCTTGGTATAAAACATAGATACATAAGGAGGCTTAAACATGCTGTGGTTGCTGTTGGTTTTAATTATTTTTATTTTTCAGACCGGGACGATCCTGCTCTTTGAATTTCGCAAGCCGTCCAAGGCGGTAGCCTGGCTCTTTATTTTGTTCTGCTTCCCGCTCATCGGCTTTGTCGTGTACTACTTTGTTGCACAGGATTATAAGAAGCGCAAAATGGTGCGAAAAGCGGGATCACAGCTATTTCGTGAATTCCGCGAGCGCCTGTGGTCACAATCGAGGGTGATTGAGAATGTGGAACAAATGCACAATCCTCATTTCAAGCACCAGGAGCGTCTGTTTAACCAGCTAATTCGCATGTCGGAAAATCCGTTGACCGGCTGTAATCGCACCCGTGTGCTAACGAATGGGGAGGAGACCTTTGAGGCGATGCTGACAGCGATGGAACGGGCGCAGCATCATATCCATGTGGAGTTTTACATATTCCGGGCGGACGACATCGGTACCCAGTTTCAGGAGCTCATGATCCGCAAGGCGCGTGAGGGGGTGAGGGTTCGGTTCGTTGTGGACGGCGTGGGGAGCTACAATTTGCCCTATTCCTTTATTCGTGCCTGTGGTGAGGCAGGTGTAGAGTTTCATTATTTTCTGCCCCCGTTTTTCGCCACGCTGGATCGCCGGATTAACTACCGGAATCACCGTAAAATCGTAGTGGTGGACGGATTGATCGGGTTTGTTGGAGGCATAAATGTGGGCGATGATTACCTCGGCAAATACCCCAAGGTGGGATTTTGGCGGGACACGCATTTGCAGATTGAAGGAGATAGCGTCTATTTTCTGCAAAATGCATTTCTGAGCGACTGGAAGCTGGCCTCCGGGGAACGGCTGATGGATGAGAATTTATTTCCGCCGCATGCCTGTGAAGGAGATGAGGAAGTACAGATTTTGAGCAGCGGTCCCGATCAGGTATGGGATACGATTCAGGAAATGTGCTTTGGTGCGCTGGCGGTTGCCAAGAAGCGGATTTGGATTACCACGCCGTATTTTATTCCCGATCCGGGGATTTATGAGGCGCTTAAGCTGGCGGCGGTCAGTGGTGTCGATGTAAAGATTATTATTCCATATCAATCGGATTCGAAGCTGGTTCATCTGGCGTCTCTATCCTATGTTCAAGAATTGCTGGAGGCGGGGGTGGGGTTCTACCAATACCGTAAAGGGTTTATTCACGCCAAGGTTGTCATTGTGGATGATTTGCTCGGCTCGGTCGGGACCGCCAATATGGACATGCGCAGCTTTTTCTATAATTTTGAGTTGACCGCTGTACTCTTTGCCCGGTCAGCGCTGGAGCACCTGTCGGCCGATTTTGAAGAGGACCTGTCCAACTCCTCACACATTGATTTAAAGGTGTTCCGCAGACGTCCACGATTACAGAAAACAGTTGAAATTCTGGCTCGCATGCTCTCTCCGCTCCTTTAAAGGCGGTTTTCGTCGTTTTTATCAATATAATCCCGCTTTATTGAGGTTTATGTGCTTTTTGCTAACTTTTTTACGCAAAATCACAGTTTTATGATATACTATTCATATAACACAAGCGCCGTAAAGGAGAGGGGACTGCGGATAGCAGCCCCTTTTTCGGTCCAATATACCATACTGTAACGGGGGGATTTATATATGAGTGTAGTAAGCAAGGAAGTCCAAAATCTGTCTGAAATCACAGATGTGACCGGAGAGTTGACCAAGATCAGCAAAATACCAGCCAATCCTAAAAATAAAGCAAAACGCCTATTCCAGCGTGCGGCCATGATTATTTTTG
The DNA here is from genome assembly GCF_056316205.1 of Paenibacillus sp. 1-8. Classification (NCBI taxonomy): domain Bacteria; kingdom Bacillati; phylum Bacillota; class Bacilli; order Caryophanales; family Paenibacillaceae; genus Paenibacillus; species Paenibacillus sp. 1-8. Next base: position 1,288,977 of record NZ_CM149995.1, read on the forward strand.
GAGCGGCGCTCATGGCAGTGGGATTGGAAATATTCCTGGTTCCTAACGGCGTTATCGACGGAGGCGTCACAGGTATTTCCATTATGGCCTCCAAGATTACTGGCTACCCGCTCGGCATTTTTTTGACCCTGTTGAACCTTCCATTTTTGGTTATCGGCTACAAGCAAATCGGTAAAACCTTCGCTTTATGCACATTATTCGGCATTATCGTGATGTCCATCGGAACCACGTTACTTCACAGTGTAAATGCGTTGACCCCTGGCGAACCACTGCTCGGCGCTATTTTTGGCGGTGTCATTCTCGGCGTTGGGGTAGGTCTTGTCATCCGGTCCGGCGGCTCGCTGGATGGAACAGAGATCGTAGCTATTCTCGTCAATGAAAAAACTCCTTTTTCGGTCGGTGAGATCGTACTTTTCGTTAACATCTTCATTCTGGGCAGCTCAGGCTTTGTATTCGGTTGGCCGAATGCCCTGTATTCCATGATTGCTTATTATATTGCGATGAAAATGATTGATATTACCATCGAAGGTCTGGATCAGTCCAAATCAGTCTGGATTATTAGTGAAAAATACCGCGACATCGGGGATGCCCTGACGGACCGTCTTGGACGGGGCGTAACCTATCTGGAAGGTGAGGGCGGCTTTACAGGCGAAAGCAAGAAAGTCATTTTCGTTGTCATCACCCGTCTGGAAGAAGCGAAGCTGAAGACCATCGTTGAAGATTGGGACCCACATGCCTTTGTGGCGATTGGTAACATTCACGATGTGAAGGGCGGACGCTTCAAGAAAAAAGGAATACACTAGCGCAAGGGGACGATTCCTCAGTCGATTTTACGGCTGTGGAGTTCGTCCCCTTTTTTATTTGGCGCGCATATGCTTGAGAACATCCTCGATGGGCTGGGGAGGGATCTTGGCGATCAAGTCGCCCACCTGATTTAGCCGTTCCTCAATATTCAGCAAATGATAGTCAAGCGGCGATACGTCTTGTCGCACCTCGTCCCATGTCAGTGGGGTGGATACCGTAGCACCAGGGCGTGCTCGCGGGGTATAGGGAGCGGCCAGGGTTTTTCCTTGATAATGCTGCAAATAATCAAAATAGATAGCCGTTCCCCGATCCTTTTTTAACCGTTCCAGTGTGAACAGATGCGGGTGTTTTTCGGTTACGAACTGTCCCACCAGCAGACCGATGCTGCGAAGCTCATCGAAGGTGATGCCTGTGCGGATCGGAACAATAATTTGCACACCCGTGGCTCCGGATGTTTTGGGTACGGAATCCAAACCAAGCGAAGCCAGTACTTCACCGACGATGGACGCCGCTTCCATAATACGTGGTTCGACTTCTCTGGACGGATCAAGGTCAATCATCCATTCACAGGGCAGTGTGCTTCCAGCTTGATGCAGGGAGGGATGAAACTCCAGCGCCGCCTGATTGCCGAGCCATAGCAGTTGTGGCAGCGTGCCGAGCACCATATATTCAATACCGTCATGCTGGAAGGTTTCGATGTAGTCCGGCCGGGGCTGCGGGGCATTTTTCTGGTAAAAAAAATCCCCGTGAATGCCGTGCGGCCAACGGATGACAGTCAGTAAACGGTTGTGGCTATATTTGAGCAGAAAAGGGGCCAGCACCGCAAGCTTGCGAAGATACAGCGCTTTGGTGACGCCAGCTTCGGGCCACAGGGGTTTATCCGGGTTGGTGATAGGAATTTCCAGACCTTCGATGGTAATGATGCCTTTAACAGCTTGTCCCATAACGCTACGCTCCTTCTTTTAGCCTCAGTCTATACAAACCTTCTATTAACAGCCTGGATGATGTACCTGTAGATGTAGTTATGGATTAACATGAGCGTCATGTACAGAATTTATCCGCCAAAGGGATTGACAAGATACAATATGTATCATAAATTTATAATAAAATACGAAATGTATCTATTAAGTGTCTTGAGCAGATTAGAGGAGGCGTTTCCTTGATTGATAAGCAAGGCGAGGGACTGGTTTTCCTGCTTAGTGTCCCCCGAAGTGGAAGCTCGCTAGTGACCACCATTTTACAAAATCACTCCCGCTTGTTTGCCACGCAGGAAATGTGGTTCCTGCTCAGTCTGTATGATCTTCCCCAGTCACAAACACGTCCCTATGGAGGAACCGGAATCATCCGGCAATTTTTTAACGGTATGGTTCCTCGGCACGTATTGGAGCAGGCTTCCCGATCGTATGCACTTGAAATCTATAACGGGCTGCTTGAAGGGACTAACGCAAATATGGTTATCGACAAATCCCCGCGTTACTATACGGTGCTGGAATTTATAGACTGCCTTTTCCCGGCAGCCCGCAGGTTGTGGCTTATCCGTAATCCTTTATCTATCGTGGCTTCATTCAAAAAAGTTAATCAAATGCGCGGCGAACGCTTTCATCTGCTGGAGGAGCTGGAGAGCTCGCATTTTAATATGAAAATGACGGATATTACGGTCGGTTTGTTCCGTTACGCACATTATTTTGCCACACCTCATCCGCTTGCATACCCGCTTGTGTATGAGCAACTTGTAGCTAATCCGGCGGTGGAGATCGGGAAGCTGTGCGATTTTCTGGGTGTAGATTATCAACCGGGTATGGAAAAGTACGGGGACTTTGCGGATACGCCTAAATCCAGTCTGTTTTACAGCATGGGAGCGGGTGATCCGTTCGTGGGGGAGCATGAGCAGACGCATCAGGACTCGGTACATAGCTGGCAACATCTGTTGAACAAAAAGGAAATTGAGCTGTATTGCAGAAGCATCGGAGCTCGTATATTTACACAGCTTGGCTACGGGGAAGCGCTGGAACAGGCCGAGCGTATCACCGGTGTAAAGTTTGAAGAGGAGGCGGATGTGGAGCTACTAAGTCGGCGTACGAGCCAATTTCTCCAACAAAGCGGCTTTGAATGGAAGAACGCTTATCGAATGCTGGAAGAGCAGGATGCGGATAACAGGGAATTCATAATAAAAGCAGGGCAGAAACCTGCACTTCATGATTCTCTAGAGAAGGACGTTGTACAGGTTGTAAATGATAGACGGCTCCAATCGCTGGAAAACAGGCTGGCACATAGCTATGAGGAGCGGAATCGTCTTATCGCACAGCTCAAAACCTACCAAGGCAGAAATCAACGGCTCCGATCTCGTATCCCTTTTGCCCGTCAGTTGTGTCGCTGGGCGTCCGTAGCGTTATCGGGAATGAAAAAAGAAAAAGGGGGGAAAACGTGAGTGCGATTGCCGGAATATACAGCTTTGAGCATGAGTCCGTATGCGCCGAAGAAGGCGTTAAAATGATGCAAGCTCTGCGAAAATATCCCGCCGACCGCGTATGCGCCTGGTGTGAGGGTTCCATATTTTTGGGCTGTCATGCCCAGCATGTGACACCAGAATCCGTTCATGAGCGTCTCCCTTTCTATGACGAGGAACGGAATTTGGCGATCACGGCGGATGCGATTATTGACAATCGTTCCGAGCTGTTTGAACGGCTGGGGGTGGGACAGGAAAGGCGGCAAGACATTACGGACAGCGAGTTGATTTTGCTGGCATACGACAAATGGGCGCTCGATGCAGCCCGCTATCTAATAGGCGATTTTGCCTTTGTTATTTGGGATGCCAAGCGGCACAGATTATATGGCGCTCGGGATATGGCAGGAAGCCGCACGCTGTATACATACCAACATGACCGAGGGTTTGCGTTCAGTACAGTAGTAGCCCCTCTTTTGGCTCTGTCTTCCCTGCGAAAAGAATTGCATGAGCCGTGGCTGGCGGAATTTCTGGCCATCCGCGCCATGCAGGAATCCGTAGATATTGGGATTACTGCTTATAAGCATATAAACCAGCTTCCACCCGCCCATTGGTTCACCATGGAGGAGGGAAAGCGAACCATCCATAAATATGCCTCTTTGGAGGATGTGGAGCCGCTGCGACTCAAAACCGGCGGCGAGTATGTCGAGGCTTTTCGCGAGGTATTTTCACAGGCGGTGAATGCCAGATTGCGCACGCATCGCGCTGTAGGGGCGGCCTTGAGTGGCGGTCTGGATTCCGGTGCGGTTGCCAGCCTTGCCGCGCCGTCCCTGCGATTGCAGCAAAAGCCTCTTCATGCGTACAGTTATGTACCCGTACAGGATTTTACGGATTGGACACCGTCGACACTGCTGGCGAATGAACGGGCTTATATCCAATCCACGGCTCGATATGTGGGCAACATTCACGAAAATTACCTGGATTTTGAGGGGAAAAGTCCATTTTCAGAAATTGATATCTGGCTGGAATTGATGGAAGCTCCCTATAAATATTTTGAAAATTCGTTCTGGATCAGGGGTTTTTATGAAAAAGCACAAGAGGAAAATGTAGGTGTGCTACTGACTGGGGCGCGAGGAAATTTTACCATTTCGTGGGGACCTGCACTGGACTATTATGCCCGTCAGCTTCGTCGTTTTCACTGGCTGCAATCCTTTCAGGGGTTGTGGGGGTACAGCAAGCTGACCGGAAGGCGGATGTCCCAATTATTACCCGTGATGCTGAAAAAAGCGACCACGCTTGACTCCCGTTTATGGTTAGGTGGCGGCAATCGAAGTCCTGTTCCTTCACTCATTCACCCGGAGTTCGCCAAGCGGATGAATGTGGAGGACATTCCGGCTTTGAGCGGAACCGGATGGATGAAGAACGCTGATCAGACGAGAAAAGAGAAATTCACGAATTTGGCGATTGCGAACAAAAATGGTGTAGTCGCGACCAAGCTGTCGCTGCGTTATGGTCTGTGGGAGCGCGACCCGACCGGAGACAGTCGGGTAATCCGCTTTTGCCTGTCGGTGCCCTTTGAGCAGTATGTGCAAAACGGCCGGGATCGCGCACTCATTCGCGGAGCCATGCGGGATTATTTGCCCGATGATGTCCGGTTGAACCAGCGTGTACGCGGTGTACAGCCTGCGGATTGGCTACACCGTATGCTCCCCTGCTGGGAGACGTTTATGGGGGAGCTTCAACTGCTGTGCCATGATTTACATGCCGCCGAATTTCTCAATATCGATGTCATTAAAATGGCTATGGCGAAGTTTCGCCAACCGCGACCGGAGCAGGCGTCCGATCCCAACATACGGCTGCTGATGCACAGTCTGATTGTGTACCGTTTTATACGCAGATTTAACTGATCCGGTCTATCCGGTCAGACAGCTACGTCGTTCGTTGGAGGGGAGGTGATGACATGAGTAAAAAAGAATGGCAGGAGCCCACCATAGAGGTGCTGGATATTAACCAGACGATGGCAGGTAAGGGCTGGAAAGAAATTGACTGGGTATCTGATCACGACGCTGACCTGGTTAATCCAAGCTAACAGATGACATACATGATTCTTTAAGCGGGCTATATTCGTTGCACAAAGCCGTCTTTATTTCTATTGGGTTGAAGGCGTTGCTCAATGAAATAAAGGCGGGATTTTTAAAGAGCAGGGGGAGAGGGTCCTATCGTGCATGACAGTAGTACACGTAGTATCAGTTTGGAGGTATATACGGCATTTGGGCTCAAGATTGCCAGTGAGCTGGAATTACCTGAACTGATGCCCGCAGCGCCGGGAGTGGTGGAGGATGTGGTTATTCGTCAGGCTGATTTGACTGAATGGGGCGAACAACTGGAGCAAACGCATTTTATGATAGAGGGCGAGAGCTTTATGTTTCACGTACCGGGTACGGCTATTTATGCTGTCAGGGGTGGCAAAGAGGTTGAGGTATGCGTATACCACGGAGCTGATCCTGACACCGTGCGTTTGTTTGTGCTCGGCACATGCATGGGCGTGCTTCTGTTACAGAGAAGGATATTGCCTCTTCACGGGAGTGCGGTAGTCATTGGAGGCAAGGCCTATGCTTTCGTGGGCGAATCCGGAGCAGGAAAATCGACACTGGCTGCTGCTTTTACACAGGCAGGCTATAAGATAGTCAGTGATGATGTTATTGCTGTGCAAGCTACGGCTTCCAAAACCATAGTCTATCCAGCTTACCCGCAGCAAAAATTAGGTTTGGAAAGCATGCTCCAGCTTGAGGCTTTACAGGAAAATAAACATGGACATTTGCGTAAGCTTACAGGTGAGCTGAATAAATATGCCGTGCCAACAGTCGATTCTTTTCACAACGAGCCGCTTCCCCTGGGAGGTGTATTCGAGCTGGTGGCAGAGTCCCCAAGCCGTGAGTTCCAACGCGAAGGGGAGTTAAAGGCGGTTATGGAACATTCTTTGAACATGCTGGAATGCTTGCATACGTTATTGCTTCATACATATCGCAGGGTAGTTATTCCGCGAATGAGTCTGGGTGAATGGCATTTTGGAACGGCAGCCCGGGTGGCCCGGCAGGTGGAGGGCTGGCGACTACTGAGGGATAGCTCGGCTTTTACCGCGTCCGAGATTGTACACCGGGTACTTGATATCATTTGCAGGGAGGAAGACAGCTATGGCAGCTAATCATTCGACAAAGGATCATGACCGTGTCATTCACGGTGAGGAAGTGTATGTCAGTGACATGGACGGGGAAAAGGTCATGATGAGCATCAACACAGGAAAATATTATAATCTTGGCTTCACGGGAGGACGAATCTGGGAACTGGCGGAATCCTGCCCTTCACTTGGGGAGATCGTAGCTGCTCTGACGGATGAATATGAAGTGGACGAGGAACGGTGCAGGCAGCAAGTACATACCTTTGTGGCTGAACTGGAACGGGAAGGACTGCTAAAGCTTCTGCGGGAGTCGGTTTAAAATGTGGGTTCAACGCCTTCGTCGTCTATCCCCGGAGGTCAGGAGACTGCTGCCGGAAGCCTGGCTGCAACTGGGATGGGCGCGTCTTCATCAGCATCGTCCGTTTGAAGATTATGCACGCGGTTGGGGAATACGGATGGAAGAAACCTCTTGGGAATGTGATGCCCGGCAGAAGCAATCCGTGCGGCATATTTCACATGCTGTGGAGCTGGCGAGCCGTTATACCCCTTGGCGCAGTAGCTGTCTTGTGCAGGCTGCCGCCGCAATGACATTGCTGGGTCGCAGAAAGCTGGACTGCACGCTGTATCTTGGCACAGCCAAGACTACTGCGGGACATTTGGCGGCACATGCCTGGGTGCGGAGTGGACCGATTTATGTTACGGGCGAACGGGAGATGGGGGCGTTTACCGTGGTGGGCACCTTCGGCAGGCGTGCTGTGACGGCCCACAATACGAAGATTGCTGAAAGTATGTCCACCAATACTGTTCTGGAACCTGACCGTTGGAATGAGGATCAGGAATTGACGCTGCTGCTCTTTTTACTGCGAAAAGATGCTACTTCAAAGCTGGATGCAGTCCATGCTGCTGATCTGTATGGATTGGATTGGACCCGCTTGTTGCGGCTGGCAGAACACCACCGGGTGGTACCTGCGGCATATCTCCAGTTGAAAAAAATAAATCATCCGGCCATTCCTGCTGAATTGCTGCGCAACCTTCAGGCGCAATATCACCGGAACACCCTGCGTATGCTACACCTGCAAGCGGAAGCCGGACGTGTGACCGGGCTGCTCATGAATCATGGCATCCGTGTACTTATGCTCAAGGGTCCTGTCTTGGCGCAGCAATTGTACGGGGATGTTTCACTGCGTACCTCCAAGGACGTGGATCTGCTCATTGCCCCGGACGACATGGATCAGGCGGAGCATTGGATGCGGGAAGCCGGTTATGTATCCAAAAGCGGAGAAGTACGTGTACTGGGCAGTTGGAAATGGAAGGACCATCATGCGTCCTTTCTTCATCCGCATAAGCGGGTAGAGATAGAGCTGCATTGGCGGCTCCATCCGGATGCAGGCGGAGAACCTTCATTTGACGAGCTGTGGGATCACAGGCAAATGAGTGAAGTCACAGCTACAGGAGCACCCTGTACGTACACGCTTGGCAGCGAGCACCAGTTTCTGTACCTCAGCGCACACGGGGCGCGTCACGGCTGGTTCAGGCTGCGCTGGCTGGTTGACATCGACAGGCTTGCAGTACGCGCCGTCGATTGGGAGGCGCTTCTGCCGATGCTGCGCCGATACGGAGGCCTGCCTGCGGGCGGGCAGGCTTGGGCGCTCGCCGCTGCATTGCTGGGTACGCCGATACCGGAGCCGATGCGTCCGGTATCGGCTACCCGACAGGCGCACAGGCTCGCGCTGAGAGCGCTGGCCTTTATTCGGGCCAGCGTTCCCGGGGCGGCGTACCAGAAAGTCGAACCAACGACCCGCCAGCCAACCAGTCGATCCTATTTGCTCTCCCTAAAGGAGCCTAGCCACCGATTGCTGTACCTGATAAGCCGTTTGCTTCCTTCTACGGGCGATCCGGCGGTTTTACCACTGCCTCGCCAGCTGCATTTTCTGTACATTCCTTTACGTCCATTTCTCTGGCTAAAACGGCGATTCTCAAAGCACTGACCTGATAAGGAGCGTGCATTATGTACCACCTGCGATTATATATGACCAAGCTGTATGCCGTGAATGGCGGTGCTTTATTTCTCAATATTGGATGTATGATCATCGTCAGCTTGCTGGAGGGGCTGGGTATTTACATGCTTGTTCCCATGCTGGCGGCTATCGGCATATTTGGCGGTCATGCAGGGATGTCCTTCCTGTCAGGCGGATTTGATCTTTTCTTGTCAAACATCCCTAAAAGCTGGCTGTTGCCGGGAATGCTGCTGCTTTTTGCGTTACTGCTCATAGGGCAGGCACTTCTTCAGCGTTACCAATCCATTCTGAATTCGCGGATTCAGCAACGGTTCATGCGTTCCCTTCGAATAGACGTGTATACCTCCTTTATGAAGGCCCAGTGGACTTTTTACTTGCGTCAGCGAAAATCTGATTTCAGCCATGTGATGACGACCGAGCTGGCGCGTGTCAGTCAGGGAACCAATCTGCTTCTCCAGCTCACCACAGCCGTTATTTTTACGCTGATCCAGATTGCGCTGGCTTTTTGGCTGTCTCCTTCTTTAACCGGGCTGGTGTTCCTGTGCGGATTGGGGCTGTTTGTCGTGTTTCGTAGATCCATTCAAAATGCTAAACAACTGGGCGACCGTACGACCGAGCTGTCGCAGGTTTATTTTGCCGGGATCACCGACCATATGAACGGGATGAAGGATATTAAAAGCAATCTGCTGGAAACCGCGAATATAGACTGGTTTCGATCCTTGACCCAACGTATGGAGGACAACACGACCCAGTTTGTACGGCAAAATGCCACCACACAATTTTTTCACCGCACGGCGGCTGCCGTGTTTGTCGCTTGCATCATGTTGGTGTCATTGCAATGGTTACACGTCTCTCCTGAAAAGCTGATTGTGCTCATCCTTATATTTTCCCGTTTATGGCCAAGGTTTGCTCTTATTCAAGCGAGTCTGGAATATATTATGTCCATGCTGTCTGCCTTTGAAAGTGTGACCAAGGTACAGCAGGAATGCGAAGCTTTCTCAGATCCATCGCTGACTGCATCTACAACTGCATCTGTACGCCAGCCCTTGTATCTTCGTATTGGCATTGAATGCAGTGGTCTGGATTATCGGTATGAGGGTACAGCAGAGCTTGCATTACACCAAATAAATCTGTTCATCCCCGCTCGGGGAATGACGGCCATTGTGGGGAAATCGGGCGCAGGCAAAAGTACAATGGTTGACGTCCTGATGGGATTTTTACGCCCAACCCAGGGCCAGATTAAAATGGACGGACATGTGCTGGACGACGAGCTGTTGCCACAGTGGCGGCAGTCGTTTGGGTATGTGTCGCAGGACCCTTTTTTGTTTCATGCCACTGTCCGTGAAAATTTGAAGCTGGCCGATGCGAATGCGAGCGAGCAGCAGTTATGGGAAGCGTTACATTTTGCAGCCGCAGACGGCTTTGTTACCAGATTGCCCGAAGGGCTGGACACGGTAATCGGGGATCGCGGCATTCGCCTGTCTGGAGGGGAACGTCAGCGGTTGGTACTGGCGCGGGCTGTCCTGCATCGTCCTCCAGTACTCATTCTGGATGAGGCGACAAGTGCGCTGGATGGGGAGCATGAAGCCGATATTCAGGCGGCGCTGGAGCGGATGAAAGGTCAAATGACGTTGATCGTCATTGCTCACCGTCTGTCGACCATTCGTCATGCCGATCAGATTGTCGTTCTGGAACAGGGCGAGATTATACAGCAGGGGAATTACCGCCAATTGGTACAGGAAGAGCGGGGGGCGTTCAGTCAACTGCTGTCATACCAAAGCAGTGTCATCGCCACCCCTTAGTTACCAGTTCTGCTGGCCTGCTTAAATTCCTACTGGATATTGAATGGGCTTGTCTTTCCGTAAACATATGCTAAACCTGAGCCTTCGTAGTCTCAGGTTTCCTTGCGTTTGGCGGTACTTCTTTTCTTTTTAATCGGAGTTGGAGAAACGACATCTCCTGCCACCGCTTGTTGTGTTGTTGTGGCTGCTGTTTTGCGCGCAGGGCGTTTTTTCACAGCGGCAGGGCCGGGATCGGTAACGACAGGCTTCACTGCCTCGATGCTGGCCTGGAGTGCAGCCATCAGGTCCACGACATTGGTCTGCGGCTGCGACGGAGCGATTCGGATCTCTTCTCCAGCCACTTTATGCTGAATGAGGTCCAGCAGACGCTCGCGGTACTGGTCCGTATATTTTGCTGCATCAAAAGGCGTGGATAGCTGCTCAATGAGCATTTTTGCCATGGTCAGCTCCTTCTCTTTAACTTCCTCCTGTCCCGGCAGATTAGGAACCTGAGACACTGGGCGGATTTCATCCGGGTAAAACATTGTCTCTATCGCCAAGCATTCATCCAGCACACGAATAGCCGCCAGACTGCTTTTGGATCGGATTGAGATTTGAGCAATGCCAATTTTCCCGGTATCCTTCATCGCATTCATAAGCAGTTTGTAAGCATTGGAGCCTGCCTGATCCGGGGACAAATAATATGTTTTTTGAAAATAAATCGGATCAATTTCCTGCAAGTCCACAAAGTCCAGAATGACGATATTTTTGTCCGCCTGTCCACTGATTTGCTCCAGCTCCTCCTTATCGAACATGACGAATTTTCCTTTTTCGTACTCATAGCCTTTACCAATTTCCTCCCATTCGACCTCCTTGTCACAAACGGGACACTTCCGTACATAACTGAGCGGACTTCCGCACTCCTTGTGAATATAACGCATGGAAATATCCTTATCCTCTGTAGCTGAAAACATCTTAACGGGCACATGAACCAGTCCAAAGCTGATTGCGCCTTTCCAGACCGTATGCATTACGCCGCTCCTCCTTTCTTATGTGTGATATCAAGTATCAGCATTTTGCATCCTTCGATTCCAACGCTCGGCTGTGAGCAATCCATTTTTCATTTAGATTTTTCACTTAGTATGCTTCGGAGAAAGGAATGTATGAGGTGTAAAGAAAAGAGCAAGCCAACTAATCTGCCTTCTGAGGTATGACTACATCGCATAACACAATGATTTGAAGTTGTTAAGTTACATTAGTTATATTAAGATAAGGGATAACCAACGATTTTGACATTTTATAAGAAAGGAGTGTTCATGTCATGAAGAAAAGATCATTAAACTTTATATCTTTTGGATATGGATACTCGACTGCTGTTTTTTTCTAAAATCATTTTTATGGGTGGAGTCTGCCTAAAAATGGTTAGAAGAAACGGTAGAAAAATTTTAAAATGACGAGGTCGATTAAATGAAAAATGAAAAAATAACTAGAAAAAACCCGGCAGGTATGCCGAAACCAGTAGGGAATTACACACATATAACTAAAATTCCCAGAAATTCAGAGCTATTCGTGACTTCGGGTCAAGTTGGAGTAGATCAGAATGGCCAATTCCCAGAAAGCCTTAACCTACAAATCAGCAATACTTTTAATAACATTAAATCAGTTTTGGACGCCGAACAATTAACCGCTGACAATATTATAAAAGTAAATGTATGGGCAACTGAGCAGATAGATTGGGATTACATGTATTCCCAATGGGAAAAGTTATTCGGGAATGATTATCCTGCAATGACTATCGGCTACCTTACTGCTCTAGGATTGCCTGAAATAAAAATTGAAATTGAAATTTGGGCAGCTAAAGCATAAAAATAATACGTACCTCATTTATGGGATGGAATCATAGATAGCCCCGGTCTTCGTGAGAAGCTGGGGCTGTTTTATGTTTAAATTCACGAAAAATGTACATCCGCCGTCGCAAGCAAACGCACTAAACGATGACTGAGCATCGCATTGTGATGAGCTATCCGCATCTGCATCCTTCGATTCCAATGCCTTGGCTGTGAGCAAATCATTTTTATGCTTCGTACAAAGGATTTGTATGAGGTGTAAATGAAGGCTGCGAATTGCTTCCGCTTGCGCATGGTTGCAGCAATTTTGGTGCATAGTAAGGCATATCCGTTTCAAAAGGAGGTACACAATTTATGACCGGAAAATCCTATCCTCAGCAAATCAGGCATCGTGTGGGTAAAAGCCATATCGCTTTTCGGGGACCCGCCGGAGGCGAACAGGATGCATTGCCGCCCGAGTTTGCCCTTTCCCATGGAATCCAGCCGCCTTTTCCCGTAGCTGTAGCTCATGTGGATTTGGAGGCTGTAGTTTCAACCTCTCCTTCTCACAGCTTTCCATCATTAGACGTTGAACGGATTATAGATGAAGACTAGTGACCTATTTTTCTGAATTAATGCACACAACAACAATCAGGAGGGGAAGAATAGCATGAACGTGGACCGAGCAAAAGCTATTTATGATTCATCCGAAAATATTGCCGTACAATTGGATGGCAAACCGATCTGGATTGAGCATGTAGACGAAGCGAACGGTATGGCAACAGTACAGATAGGCAGCAGACCCGGCAATACGCAAACCGTCCGTGTGGATCGTCTGGAAGAACAATAGGAGAGGGGCACCAAACAGATTTTTTCCCATAGTATGGGGTGTATGGTGGCTTGATCTTGGACAGCTATAGGCTTTCATCGTAGAATGCTGCTTGAATGGTTCCGCTCCACCCCCAAAAAGGCTCGCAATTGCTCAATGAGCAATTAGCGAACCTTATTTGTAATAATGAAAAGCTGTTTTGATCCCTGTCTTACAAACAGGGGTCAGTCTCTATCTCCCCTTAAGGGCTTGTTCCGTTCCCATGACCTTCACACTGCAATGGCCTTCAAATGTGGTGAAACTATCAGCTCAGCCTCTGTTGCCATTTGAACATCTTCCACCGACAAACCCGGGGCAATTTCCTTTAGCATCAGCCCTCTACCCGGAATAACATCGATGACAGCCTTTTCGGTTACTATGGTCTTTACAACATTTACAGCGGTCAGGGGCAGCTTGCATTGCTTCAGTATTTTCGGCGCCCCATTTTTGTTCACATGCTCCATGGCTACAATCACTCTCTTGGCTCCAACCACCAAATCCATGGCTCCCCCCATGCCTGGCACCTTTTTTCCAGGGATCATCCAGCTTGCAAGGTTGCCTTTCTCATCGACCTCCAGGGCGCCCAAAACGGTGATATCCACATGCCCTCCGCGGATGATGGAAAATGAAAGTGCACTGTCAAAAAAGCATGCTCCTTCCATAGTTGTAACGTAGTTTCCGCCTGAATCGATACAATCGAGTCTTTCTTTTCCCTGAGCCGCTTTGGGGCCTACACCGAGGATTCCGTTCTCAGCCTGCAGCATAATATGAATGTTTTCGGGGATATAGTCCACTACCATTGTAGGCATTCCAACACCAAGGTTGACAACTTCGCCATTTTTGAATTCCTGGGCTATTCTTCGAGCAATGAATTCTCTGTTATTCATGCGTTTCCACCCACCTTTACAATTGCGTCGATAAATATTCCGGGAACGTTGACATGATTGGGGTCAATTTCTCCCGTCTTTACGTATTCGTCTATCTGAGCAACTACATACTCTGCCGCTGTAGCCATAACCATATTGAAGTTGCGTGAAGAGCCGTTAATGACAAGATTTCCCTCTTCATCAGCCTTATGGGCTCTGATTAGCGCCACATCCGCTTTGAGCGGCAGTTCGAGCAAATATTCCCTTTCGTCAATTTCTATTTTCTTTTTTCCTTCCTCTACCATGGTGCCTACACCTACAGGTGTTAAAACACCGCCCAAACCGGCTCCCCCTGCGCGTATTTTTTCAGCGAGCGTGCCTTGCGGGAAGAGTTGGACCTCCGCTTCTTTCGTCATAAGGAGCCTTCCCGTTTCCGGATTGGAGCCGATATAGGATGCAAAAATCCGTTTTACTCTGCCGCTTTTTACAAGGTTATAGATAGATAATTCCGGCGTGCCTGTGTCATTGGAAATAATTGTGAGATTGCTGGCGGAATTTGTGTCGACAAGCGCACGTACCAGATCCTCCGGAAAGCCTCCTGCCAGAAAACCTCCGACCATCACCGTGTCTCCGTCTTTGATCTTCTTAACTGCTTCTTCAGCGGAGATTACTTTGTTATTCATGGTTCCTTCTCCTTATATATATATTTTTAGGAAAGCAAACTTTATTGGAGATAATCGTAGAGAACTCTTCCATATGGGAGCGTTAAATCGGCAATAAAATGTTTTCCGCCAATATAAGCTTTTACCGGCAAATCTGCCACAGGAGCGTTGACATGGGGGATCAGGCTTAATCTGGCAGGCCCTGACCAGGCGCCTTTTACAGTAATGTTATCGAGATTATACGCTACTAACTGAGCGATTTTGGGGGTACCATCAACATCAGGAATTAATTTTAAATTAACTTGCGTTTTTGCGATGGCTTTAGCCGTTTCCTTTTCATCAAGAATGTTATATTTGAAAGGCATAGTTCCCGTGGCCACCAGGACGTGATTATAATGCAATGTACCCGTCAGCGTCTCCGTTTCCTCCACGCTCAGGCGAGGCTTCGCCCATTTTTTCGGAAATCCCCAGATTTCACGTCCCCCAAGAATAGCAGGCGCGTTATCCAAATACATTTGGGCAACAAAATTACAGGGTTCTCCATGAAAAGTACACGGAATGACAATACCGCTTTCCTCATAGCTTCCTAACCCGGATGAATCGGGCATCTTGATCCATTCATAGGAAACGGTATTGCTTCCATCCGGCTGAAGAGGTTCCGGAACCGCCTGTCTAATCGCAGCGGGATCGGATTCATAGGTAATGATAAAAAATTCCCGGTTGATGAAGCGGTATGGTGGGCGCCCGTAGCTGCCGCTAGCCGCAGGCATGGATTGTAGTGAAAGTACATCTTTTTGATTCATAGAGATCTCCCTTCCTTTTAAGAGGTAGTTCTAAAAGTCATCCTGAACACGCACTTTAAATAAGTGCATTTTCAACCAGCATCGCTATTCCCATTCCCGTTCCGATGCATAACGAGGCGATGCCGTAACGTGAAGATCTTCGTACCATTTCATGCACCAGCGTAACCAATATTCTGGCACCGCTTGCACCGACAGGATGTCCGATCGCGATCGCGCCGCCATTGACATTCACCTTCTCCGGATTGACCCCAAGCTCTTTCAATACCGCTAATGCTTGTGCGGCGAACGCTTCATTAATTTCAAAAAGATCAATGGCATCGATGGATATTCCCTGTTGCTTAAGAAGTGACGAAATGGCTTTCACCGGTCCCATTCCCATATATGCAGGGTCAACGCCAACAAGTGTATAACCCTTGATATATGCCAATGGCTTTAATGCATGTTCCTTACATTTGTCTTCCGACACTACAAGCATAGCCGCCGCGCCATCATTGATTCCCGAAGCATTCCCGGCGGTAACCGTTCCATTCTCCTTAAACGCAGGTTTTAATTGAGAAAGTTTTTCTTTCGTTGTATTTCCTCTTATATGCTCGTCCTCTGTGAAAGAAATCGTTTCTTTTTTGTTTTTGATCATGACCGGAACAATCTGCTCTGCAAAAACCTTCTTGTTTTTTGCTTCTACGGCCTTTATCTGGCTTTCATAGGCAAATTCATCCTGCTCAAGTCTTGAAATTCCATATTTCTCAGCAACATTTTCTGCGGTAATTCCCATATGGTAATTGTTGATCGGGCACGTTAGGCCGTCGGCCACCAGGGAGTCTACCAATTCACCGTTGCCAAGCTTGTAGCCGTTTCTTGCATTCCTTAGCAGATAAGGGGCGTTCGACATGCTCTCCATGCCTCCGGCCAAGACGATGTTGGCTTGTTCCGCCAATATTGAGTTGTAGGCTAAAGCAACGGCATGAAGTCCTGAACCGCAAACCGTGTTTATCGTTGATTCGGGTACATCAATGGGGATACCGGCTTTTAGTGCCGCCTGTCTGGCAGGATTTTGGCCATTGCCTGCCTGAAGAACATTTCCCAAATAAATTTGATCAATCAAAGAAGGCTCTAATTTACTTTGCTGAAGGCATGCTGTCATCACAGTTGCTCCCAGTTCAGGAGCGCTTAGGGGCGCGAGGGTTTTGTTAAAAGAGCCCACCGCTGTTCTCAACGGGCTTACTAAAGCTACTTTTTTCATTAAAATTCACATTCCTTTCGCTGTGTTCAAGACACAATACATCCATGACTGCACTTCAATTCGTAATTTCCGCTCTTAACTTATGAAACGCAGCGACTGCAAGATCCATTTGTATGCGGGCATATCATGGTGCCTAAGACGGTGAGTGTGACGGTTCGATCGCCTTCTCTCGTTGGAAATTAAAACCATTTACATCATAGTTCTAATGCAGATTTTGCTCAATGTTCAAATATATACATATATTTATATACAAGTACGTATAAAGCCATATACTCTAAAATATATAGGCCATTCTAATGTTTTCTGTTAATTTCTTGATTTTTCTGAAAATCATGATCTCAAATTGAATTTTATGTTAAAAACGAAATTTGTAATCAACGCGTGAAAAAACGAGGCCAATCGTTGAGTTTGCACACCTTCCTCTTAATCACGTCCTTCCTTTTCTTCGCAAATAGCACCTAACTTATCGCTGGGAAATAAAAAAAGCCCTCCAGAATTTTCTGAAGACGGCTTTGCCTTTAAATATTCATGATCTTCGTCATATTGTGCTAGCTTGCTTCTTGCTAACGGTGTCTCTCGAAAGGGCGCTTTTTTATATTGTCTAATTCAGGAAACGGGGTGTATAGTATGATTAATATTTTAGGGGAAGTGAGCCGTATGGACTTTAACATATGCTTGTTCGATGATTTTGAAACATTGGATGTATTCGGACCCGTTGAGATTTTTGGTCGCCTACCAGAAGTTTATGACTTAAAATATTTCTCTTTGGACGGAGGAATTATGGAGAGCAGGCAAAAGACCAAGATTGTTACTGAACCCATTGCACAGGTAAAGCCCAATGGTATATTCATGATCCCAGGCGGACAGGGGACAAGAAGTTTAATCCATGACGATAAATTTATGAAACAGATCACTGAGATTGCGGAACAGTCCTATTTTTGTATAACTGTCTGTACAGGTTCTGCACTACTTGCCAAAACAGGCTTGTTAAAAAACAGGCGTGCCACATCCAATAAATTAGCCTTTGATTGGGTCAAATCTATCGACACGGAAGTTGACTGGATTCCAAACGCAAGATGGGTAGTAGATGGAAAGTTCTATACTTCATCCGGTGTATCTGCTGGAATGGATATGTCCTTAGGCTTTGTTGCCGACCAATTTGGTCTTGAAAAAGCTAGGCAGGTTGCCAATCAAATTGAATACATTTGGAATGCCAATAAAAATGATGACCCCTTTGCGAGATAGCAAAAAAACCTGTGAATTGGATCAAATAGAGCTTTATTTACTGCTTTTTATAAAATTAAGTTTAATGTCTCCACGATTGTTTAGCCACAGCAATTCGTTAATTAGAAATGTCATGCTATCCATAGTATGTAGTCTGTCAATTGTATTGGATACAGCCTCCATAAGGTCACACTGAATGTTTTCTGCCAGTTGGAGTCCACCGCTGTCACCGTCGACGAATAAGTGGGTATGTTCAGGATGGTCTACTTTGAGCACATGCCGAAGCCACAAACGCTCGTCTTCTATGTGAAAAAAGTATTGTCCGTCGTAAATGATCCCCTCAAATATCTCATAATTATGAGATTGATCATAGGGTCCAAATACCATCGCTGCCCGTTCTAGTACGAGTGAATTTGTTTTTGTTTTTATAAACATATGTTTACCCCCTGTTGGATAGTTATTGTATTTTGAAACGGTAACATATTGCTAATAACGAAAGGTTTTGCTACGATGAAAAGAAGATAAAAAGTAGTTAACATATCAATATGTCAACATTTTGTGCATGAATGAATAATATCTAATATTGTTCTATATGTCAACATCCTGTGCTTATTTTTTGGAGGAATTTTATGAACCCTTTAAGTATACGTTGTCGCCTTGGTGATATTATGCGAGAGCGGGGACTGCAAAACAAAGATGTAGTGGATTTAACAGGAGTGAGTCGAAACACCATTACTTCGCTTGCTGGTAACGCAACCAAACGGATAGATTACGATACACTAGGTGCATTGTGTCGAGGATTAGGTGTAACTCCGGGTGATCTTCTAGAGTACATACCGAATGCCAAAGAAAATATTGAATAAACTTATGTAGAATCCATATACCTGAGTTACCAATAGCATTGACGTTATAACGTCAGTGTTTTTTTATTCTGCGGTTTTTTGGGGTAAACAAAAAAGAAGCCGACTTGCTTGAAAGCAGTCGGCATGGAACGTAAAGGTTTTACTTCAACAACTCACGAAAAATGTACTTCCTCCGTTGCAAGCAAACGTACAAAACGATTACCGAGCATCTCATTGTGGTGGGCAACGATTTGTTCTCCGCTCAGCACGTTGCTATTAAATGTACTGTGCGCATCCGACACAAGCACATTATTCTGGTACCCCAGACTGTAGGCGTTTCGACAGGTCGTGTCGAGGCAGAACTCGGTCTGCATCCCGGCGATGATGAGGCGATCAGCATCCAGTTCCTTCAGTACATCGCCCAATTCAGTTTGGTAAAAGCTGTCCCAGGATGATTTACGGACAATCCGCTCATGGGGAAGAGGACGCACTACATCTGCTATGGCCCACCCTATGCTGTTTTCCCGAAAATCCTCGTCCGTCTCGCTGGTATGCTGGATAAAAATAACGGGCGTACCTGCTGCTCTGGCTTTGGTCAAAAGCTGCTGCAAATGCTCTACAACCTCCTGCTCTCGATACAGCTTCTCTTCATACATAAACATAGCCTGCTGCACGTCAATCATGAGTAAAACGTTTTGTCCCATCGTTTCGCTTCCCTCCCCGTATGTTACATCTATCTTACAATAGCATGTCTTCATGTCTTGCGGCGACATAAGGTGAACTATATAATAAAGGACAAGTTGGAACGGTCCGATTCGGACGAAAGGTGATTAAAATATATGACAATTTCGCAGGAACAGTTTACGTTCCGTTCTGCCGAAGAGGCGCAGACCGGGGCTTTGGCAGGTTTTTTGGCAGCCAAAGCGGTTCCCGGAACGGTGATCGTGCTGGATGGAGATCTGGGAGCGGGTAAAACTGCTTTTTCCAAGGCTTTTGCCAGCCATTTAGGTGTGCCGGGTATCGTAAATAGCCCAACCTTTACCCTCATTAAGGAGTACGAAGGCCGATTGCCTTTGTATCATATGGATGTGTACCGGATTACCCAGGACGAGGCGGAGGATCTCGGGCTGGATGAATATTTTTACGGGACAGGCGTATGTCTGGTGGAATGGGGGAGTATTATACCGGATATGTTGCCGGAGCAGCGGCTTCACATGTATATAGAAACAACGGATGTGGGGGAGCGCCTGATTCACCTGACCGGGTACGGCGAGCCTTATGAACAATGGTGCCGCAGTTTGCGGGAGAATGGAGTTTGAACCATGCAAAGAGAGCATACAGATGAGAATGTAAAACCGCGTGAGCGGTTTTTGGCGTTAGATACAGCGACGACCGTGATGGCGGCCGCCCTGATGAATGGAAAAGAGTTACTGGGTGAAAGCAACGTGTACGGCGAACGCAATCACTCGGTGCATGTGATTTCCGAATTGGAACGGCTTCTGAGCGAAGACGGGCTGACACGAGATGATGTGGACGGCATTGCGGTGGGTGTGGGACCGGGGTCTTACACAGGCATTCGCATTGCGGTGACCGCAGCGAAAACACTTGCTTGGGCCTGGGGCGTCCCGGTGACATCCGTATCCACTTTGCACGCGCTGGCCTGGGGCGGTTGGAGCCGTGGCACCGAGTCACAGGAGCAAGAAGCTGGAAGTGAGTTAGCAAGTAAACACTTGGCTGGAGAGCAGGTGGCAGACTGGATCGTTCCAGTGCTGGATGCAAGGCGCGGACAGGTTTATACAGGCTTGTTCACAGCGAATGTGGACGGTAATACCGGGATTCCGCAGCGTCTGGAGCCGGATGCGATCCGATTGATGGCCACTTGGACTGAGGACCTGCTGCAACGACTGGAGGCTTTGCCGTCCGAACAGCGACCTGCGGTCATTTGGCTGGTCGGTGAAACGGCGGTTCACGCAGAAATAGCCGAACGCCTGCGTGCATGTGGCGAGCTTCGTATCGTACCGTATGAGCTGGAAGGAAGATGGGTTGGCCGCCTTGGGGCGGATAAGCTGCTTCGTCAGGAACATGACGAGTTACATACGCTGGTTCCAAACTATACCCAGTTGGCGGAGGCGGAAGCCAATC
This sequence comes from Paenibacillus sp. 1-8, assembly GCF_056316205.1. Classification (NCBI taxonomy): domain Bacteria; kingdom Bacillati; phylum Bacillota; class Bacilli; order Caryophanales; family Paenibacillaceae; genus Paenibacillus; species Paenibacillus sp. 1-8. The sequence continues at coordinate 1,309,674 of NZ_CM149995.1, forward strand.
TGCTTCGTCAGCGCTGAAGAGAGCGGTGAACAACATGGCAAAGAACATGCAACGGGAAGAAAAGCTAGAGTTTCGACTGATGCAGCTGGATGATATTCCCGATGTGCTGGCAATTGAGCATGAAGCGTTCACGCTGCCGTGGACGGAAGAAGCGTTCCGCAATGAACTGACAATGAATCATTTTGCTAAATATATGATTATGGAGCTGAACGGACAAGCCATCGGCTACGCAGGTATGTGGACGATTATGGACGAGGCCCATATTACGAATATTGCCGTTCGTGAGGCCTATCGCGGGCGCAAGCTTGGAGATAAGCTGCTGGACGAGCTGATGCAGACGGCCTCTTATTTGGGGATGGAACGCATGACGCTGGAGGTACGGGTGACGAACCGGATCGCTCAGGGCTTGTATGAGAAAAAAGGCTTTAAGCCAGCGGGTGTCCGTAAGGGCTATTATTCGGATAATAACGAGGATGCCGTGATCATGTGGGCGGATCTTCCCGCACATGGGGCATCCGGTGAACAGGAAGGAAGCGTGCAGAAGCAATGACGCAAGAGGAAAAAGCAGGTACAGGCGCCGCCTCTGGCGAGCCTTGCTATATACTGGCAGTGGAGACGAGTTGTGATGAAACGGCTGTGTCCGTCGTGAAAAATGGCACGGAGGTGCTTTCTAACCTGATTTCCAGTCAGATTGAAACGCACAAAGCCTTTGGTGGAGTTGTGCCAGAGGTGGCATCCCGCAAGCATGTGGAGAGCATTACCTACATGCTGGACGAGGCTATGCAAGCATCGGGAATTACGCCCCGCGAGCTTTCGGCGGTTGCCGTGACGCAAGGACCGGGACTGGTCGGTGCGCTGCTGGTAGGCATTGTCGCCGCCAAAAGCGCCGCCATGGCGTTTGGCAAGCCGTTGATCGGAACCCATCATATTGCAGGACATATTTATGCAAATCAGTTGGAGCATAAAATCGTATATCCGTGCATCGCTTTGGTCGTATCGGGTGGGCACACGGAGCTGGTATGGATGGAGTCCGAGGGTCATTTTCACCTGATTGGCCGCACACGGGATGATGCGGTTGGGGAAGCCTACGACAAGGTAGCCCGTGCTATTGGATTTCCGTATCCCGGTGGTCCGCACGTAGACCGAGTGGCTCATGAATCCGAGGAAGCTATCACCTTGCCACGTGCATGGTTGGAGCCGGATTCCTATGATTTTAGCTTTAGCGGCTTGAAATCTGCGGTGTTGAATGTGATCAACCAGACGAAAATGCGCGGAGAAACCGTTCATGCCGGAGCCATTGCAAGAGGCTTTCAAGAGTCGGTCGTGGAAGTGCTGGTGGAAAAAGCAATTCGTGCCATGCGTGAATACGACGCGAAGCAACTGCTGCTATGCGGCGGTGTTGCCGCCAATCGCGGACTGCGGACCGCACTTCGTGAACGCTGTGAATGTGAAAGTATGGAATTGCTAGTACCATCCATGAAATATTGCACGGATAATGCGGCTATGATTGGTGCGGCTGCTTACGCCAAGTGGAAGCGTGGCGAATTCACCTCACTGGACATGAAAGCCGATCCCGGGCTGTCTCTGGAAGAGTGGTCCGTCCAATCTTAGTTGGAGAAGATCAGGCAGTGAGCTGAATGCAAGTGAAGATAGTAGATAGGGACACGACTCGTTTGAGTCGTGTCTTTTATATTTTGGCTATGTTAAATTCGACTGTTGATATTTGATATATACGAACGTTTGTTCTATAATTAGGGTGACATAGATGTAAAACGGCAACGTTACCGTTGTAAATCATGTCAACAAACGTTTAACGATCTTACTAATACTCCTCTTCAACGCACCAGAAAACCCCATCTTTGGGTTCGATTCATCGAATGATGATTGAGGGTTATTCGCTTAGAAAATGTGCGGAGTTGTTGCATGATGAGGTAACTTACAGCAAGGAATATGAGAATACAACGTCGAATAAGAAAAATATGTTGGTCTCCTCATGTCTGTTTCCAGTAGTAGTGACGAATGTCCTTCTTCGTCAAGCATCGATTTCTTCATGATACGAAAGGGCATGGTTTTGATGGTATTTTTCACCTGAGTGTATTATGGTAAGATTACCCAAGCAAATAGATTATTTTGAACGGGGGATGTATTTTGTTGGAGATATTTAAACAAATTCCGTTATATCGCTTCTTAGCGTATTGTAATGATTTAACCCTTGAAAAAGTAGTGTTAGATTGTGGAGCAGGGGGCGAGACCCCTCCATTAAGTTTGTTTTTTGAATATGATTATAGAACTATCGGTATTGAGTCTGATAATGAACAATTACAAATTGCAGAAAATTATGCAAAAAGTAAGGGTCAAGATTTGAATATAATGAAAGGGGATATGCGTCAATTACCTTTTGAAAATAATTCTATCAGTTTTGTATACTCTTACAATTCAGTTTTTCATATGACCAAGGCTGAGGTTGAGAAATCAATAAATGAAATGAAAAGGGTATTAGTTCCTGGGGGATTGTTTTTCGTAAACTTTTTGACGACAAAAGATTTCCGATGTGGTGAAGGTCCTTCTCTCGGGAACAATCAATTCGAGCAATATGACGATGATATTCCTGTAATCCATTCATACTATGCAGAAAACGAACCCGAAACATTGTTCAATGATATGTTTATACTCTACAAGGAAGACAGAGTATTGGAGAGAATATATCAGGGTGAGAAAATTCGACAGGGGTTTATTGATTACATATTAAGAAAGTAATACCCACCTTCTAACTTTTGAATAGAATAGTTGAATCTACCGCCTTAAATTTACCGCCTTAATTAATAAGGCGGTTTTTTTAAAGGGGTATAAATACAGGAGTTTGAGCAGGTGAATTTTAATGTCTAATTCTCCCGCAGCGTTCGTCATGATGTTGCATGATTTTTCAGCATTCATCAAAAAAACCTTAAATTTAATACTCACCGAACAATGATATGATTTGTCAAGTTGTGAACAAAGTTATCCACATATCCCGTCCGAAATGTGGATAATTAAGCTCGGAGCAAGCAGCTTAAGACTTTTTCAGGATGCAAGAACAGGGGATATTTTGCATCTTTAGGCTTTGTGAAATCTGTGGATAATGTGGATAAAAGGGTGGATAAATTTGGTTTTCATATGAAAATGGCTTTTTATCAATAAAAAAATGGCCCTAAAGGCCATTTTTCAATACATTCCATGCACATATTCTGTGGATATCTTTGTGTATAAAAAGACGGATGGGGCAAATGTGAAATTTTTAAGTCCATATTTTGAAGCATGCCTTATTCTTCTAACAGTTCCTCCCATGAAGCGTAGGTTGCTGCCAATTCCTGCTTGCGTGCGTCAAGCTGTGCCTGAATTTCCTGAAGCGCTGTGTAATCCTGATAAATTTCGGGGAGAGTCATTTGCTCCTCCAGCCTCGTAATTTGTTCTTCCAGCTCTTTGATTTGATTTTCCACTGTCTCCAGCTTGCGCAGGCGACTGCGTTCCTCACTCTTGGCTTGTTTGTCTGCGGCATAGGCTGCTGCACCTGTTTTGGGTGCCGTCTCGTCCGTTGCGGATACAGATGATGCTTTGCTGCGTGTTGCCTGACTGGACTCCTGCGCTTCCTGCGCAATTTCCGCCAGCTCCTGCTTTTTGTCTACATAGTCATCATAATTCCCCAGGAAATGTTCTATTCCTTCAGCATGAAGCTCAATGACACGTTCCGCCATTTTGTTAAGGAAATAACGGTCATGGGAGATGAACAGCAGCGTGCCATCATAGTCGATTAGGGCAGCCTCCAGCACTTCTCTGCTGAACAGATCGAGATGATTGGTAGGCTCATCTAGAATCAGCACATTGGCTTCGCGCAGCATCAGCTTGGCGAGAGAGACGCGGGCTTTTTCACCACCGCTTAATGTGGCTACCTTTTTGAGTACATCGTCACCGCTGAACAGGAAGTTACCCAGCACTGTGCGAATCCGCGCTTCCTCCATATGGGGGTATTCGCTCCATAGCTCCTCCAGCACCGTATTGGCCGGGTTCAGGTTCGTTTGCTCCTGATCATAGAGACCGATTTTGATTTTTGTGCCCCAGTGAATCGATCCGGCAGCAGGCTTTAACGTTCCGGTGAGGCATTTGAGCAGCGTCGATTTTCCAATTCCGTTCGGACCAATCAGCGCAACGGTATCGCCGCGTTTTAAGTCGAAGGATGCATGCTGAAATAACGGTTTCTTACCTTCGTAGGCCACGGAGAGGTCGCGTACCTCCAGCACTTCCTTCCCTGACATATAAGCTGTTTCAAAGGAGAAATGGGCTTTTTTCAGATCCCCCATCGGCCGATCCATTCGATCCATTTTATCTAGCTGCTTGCGGCGGCTCTGGGCGCGTTTGGTCGTGGAAGCCCGCACGATATTGCGTTGTACGAATGCCTCCAGACGGGCAATTTCCCCTTGTTGCTTCTCATAGTGCTTGAGATTGGTTTCGTACTCGGCAGCTTTCAGCTCCATATATCGACTGTAGTTACCTGTATATCGTGTCGAACGATGACGCTCGATTTCAATAATGGTGGTCACCAGTCTGTCGAGAAAATAACGATCATGGGATACGACCAGCAGCGAGCCGGAATAGCCGCGCAAATAATCTTCCAGCCAGGTAAGCGTTTGAATGTCCAGATAGTTGGTCGGCTCATCCAGCATGAGTACATCGGGGGCGAGCAGCAGGATACGGGCCAGTGCGAGACGTGTTTTCTGTCCGCCGCTCAGTGTGGATACAGGCGTCTCCGGTGCAAACGAGCCAAAGCCCATGCCATGAAGCACACTGCGAATCCGGGTCTCCATTTCATATCCGCCGTGATCCTTGAACCAGTCTGACCTTCTCGCATATCTTTCCAGCAGATCTGCATAGCGCTTCTCGTTCTGCGCATTGGCGGGGTCGGCGATTTCCTGTTCCATCTGCCGCAGTTCCCGCTCTGCTTCGATTAGCGGAGTGAATACGAGCATCATTTCCGCCCAGATGGATCGGTCGGAATTCAAGCCGCTATTTTGCGCTAAATAACCAATGCTGGTCTCCTTCGCTTTAAAAATTTGTCCACTGTCGTATGATATTTCACCAGCGATGATTTTGAGCAATGTCGATTTGCCCGCTCCATTCACACCTACCAGTCCAATGCGTTCACGTTCCAATATTTGAAGGTTAATCCCGTCCAGAACGGGCTCAATTCCATAGGATTTCGTAATTCCGGTTACTTGCAATAACATCGCGTATCGTTCCTCCATTACATTATGCACAGTTTTCCCCGCTTCCTCCGCAGGGTGTCTTCCTTCCAGTTTACATGAAAATACCCACTAATGCACTGCTTTCACCCCGTAAACCCTTGAGCCGCGTGTAGTCAATTTGTATAAACAATGATAAACTTAAACGAGAAGTGAAAAAGAATGAAAAAAACTTGCAACGTACAGCACTTACTGACAAATGGACCAATAGTAGCATTTTAAATCATTATCGACGATTGTGCGGGAGGGCGGATGTGTGGATGTCTGTAATGTGAAGAACGCGCTGCGTTTGAAGCAACGGGAAGCGCGGGACTCCATGGACCCGCTGACAAGGCAAAAGGCATCGGCTGTGGCCTGTCGGTATGCAATCGAGGCATGGGAGCAGCTTAGAATAGACAGAAACGGGGATAAGCTAACATTATTTAGTTATCTCTCTTTTGGCAGCGAGATTTCGACGACTCCCCTCATTGAGCATTGCTGGTCACAGGGAGATCGTGTCCTGGCCCCAAGAGTGAATCCGGTAACCCGGACCATGGAGCTGAGGGAGATGGATCAGTACGGAGATATTGTGCCCGGAGTATGGAACATCCCTGAGCCTGCGCCCACATGCAAGGAATGGTCGCCTGAAATGTGGGCGGAAATCGACTGGGTTGTTGTGCCCGGCTTGGCCTTTGATCGTCGTGGGGGCAGGATCGGCTACGGCGGAGGCTACTATGATCGTTTTACCGCACAGGTAGAGGCAGAGAAGCGTAAGAACGGCTGCGCAGGTCCGCTTTATGTCTCGCTGCTGCTGCCGGGACAATTGCTGAAGCAGGTGCCCATGGAGCCAGGGGATTTACGAGTGGACGTGCTGTTTACTCCAGAAGGGCCCTTGGATTGTGATCACGCAAAATCGACAAATGATGAATGAAGCAAAGTTGGGTATGTGAAAGGAGCTGTGAGGGAGTCGTGGATTCCTTTACTCATTTTAACGAACAGGGACGGGCTCGTATGGTAGATATTTCGGGTAAAACGTCTACGATTCGTACAGCAGTCGCCGTGACTCAAATTACGATGAACCCGGCTACATTGACGGCTGTAAAAGAAGGAAGAATCGGCAAGGGCGATGTTCTTGCTGTGGCCCAGGTCGCCGGGATTCAAGGCGCGAAAAAAACGTCGGACTGGATTCCGATGTGTCATCCGCTGGCTCTGACAGGCGTGAACATTACGTTTTCTGATAATGGACATGATGTGCTTCACATTGAAGTTGAAGTGAAGACCGAGGGCAAGACAGGTGTGGAAATGGAAGCTTTGACAGCGGCTTCAGCCGCAGCGTTAACCGTGTATGATATGTGTAAGGCGCTGCAAAAAGATATGATCATCGGCCCTACCATGCTGCAATCGAAAACAGGTGGCAAGCATGGGGATTTCCAAAGGGAGGACCACCGGGAACCTTGACATAGACATACATGTCGCCGAGAGGGTACTGTGATGTGATGGAGGATGCAGCGTGGCTGTTTCTGATTTTCTGAAGAGAAAGTATTCTTTCATGATAGGAGAAGGGTGATCTTATGGTGTGGAAAACGGCGATCCTAACAGCCAGTGATAAAGGGGCGAGGGGAGAGCGTGAGGATACAAGCGCACAGGTCATCCGGGAACTCATCGAAGAAGAGCTGGGCGGAGAGATTGTGGAGTACCGGATCGTTCCCGATGAACCGGATGAAATTATTGCGGCTTTAATCGAAATGACCGATTATTTTCATGCAGACCTGGTACTGACGACGGGCGGAACCGAGCTGGCAATCCGTGATGTGACACCCGAGGCGACTCGGCGGGTCGTGGAACGGGAAGTGCCCGGGATGGCGGAAGCGATGCGTATGATTGTGATGCAGAAAAATCCAGCGGCCATGCTTTTTCGTGGAATTGTAGGGATTCGGGGGCGTACGCTGATCGTGAATTTGCCGGGAACTCCTAAGGGCGTGCATGAAAATTTGGCGGCTATTATGGATCAGTTACCAGAGGCGCTTCTCATGGTGACAGGCCAGTTCCGGTAGAAGGCAGCATGCTGAGTGTGGTATGATATCCGTAAGAAATTACATGGCTGTATGCGGGCAAAGCACACAAGAAACATACAACGGACAAGCATGGTCTCCATGGTTGTTTCTGCGTCTGTGCACCAGATGCTGGTTCTTGTTTGTCATGTTGCCCGTCAACATAAGGAGGGTTACCACACATGCCTAATATTGGAGCACCGGGTTATATTTTGTTAATCATTCTGGCGCTGCTGCTATTCGGCCCGAACAAGCTGCCTGAGCTGGGTCGCGCTGTGGGGCGTACATTCCGTGAGTTTAAAAACGGAGCACGTGACATTTTGTCTGAAGACCAACGGACTGAACATAAAGACAATAAGGATAGTGCGGTCAAGGCATCCCAGACGACGGCTTCAGAAGTGCAGCCCCAGCCGGAGGAAAAACGGTTATCTTAGGTTAGTTTTATTGTTGATGCTTTTACAATTTCAAGAAGAGCCTCTTCTCCAGGGAAGGGCTTTATTTTTTAGGAGGCGCAGCTGCGTCCGATCCAGAAAGGAGGAGCGAGTTTGACCCAATCAGAGCATGAAATGCCGCTCATGGAGCATCTGGGGGAGCTACGGCGTAGAATCATTTATGTGCTGATTGTATTTGTTCTGGCACTGGCTGGTGGTTTGTTCGCCGCAGGTCCTGTCTATGACTGGCTTATTCGCTCCGGTTCGGCGCAGGCTTTTCAGCTGAATGCATTTTCCTTCTGGGATGGAATAGGCATCTACATGAAGATCGCCATGTTGATCGGGATTGCGGTGGCGCTGCCGTTTGCATGCTATCAGCTGTGGAAGTTTGTTAGCCCCGGCTTGCGACCGCAAGAACGAAATGCGACTTTGCGGTATGTGCCTTATGTGCTGCTGTTGTTCGTGATCGGTGCAGCTTTTGCATATTTTATTATTTTCCCGATGGCGATTCAGTTTACGTCGTCTATCACCAAAAGCATGGGACTGCATGAAACGTACGGTATCGCTCAATACTTCACCTTTATGTTTAATATTGTGCTGCCTGTTGCTCTGTTGTTTGAATTGCCGCTGCTCATCATGTTCCTGACGGGGATTCGGGTACTTACTCCGATGAGGCTTCGCAAATGGCGGAAAATTTCTTATTTTCTGCTTGTCTTTGTTGCTGTCGTTATAACTCCCCCGGATTTTATCTCTGACTTTCTGGTGGCGATCCCGTTACTGGTGCTGTATGAAGTGAGTGTGTACATGTCAACAGTGGTGTACCGCAGGCAACTGCGTGCAGATGAAGAACGGGAGGCACAACTGCGTGTAGCACCGGAGCGGTAACAGGTAGAACTCGAATTTCCGTGCAAAACGGTATCTTCGGGTTCGGGAGCTACATGGCAATTTGCAGACCATGAAAAGCAGCAGCTTAGCTGTCTTGAAAACAGATCATAAAAAATAGCAGCATAGCTGCCCTAAAAATAACCATTAGCCTGAGATAACGGTTATTTTTAGGACAGATGGATATAATCGAGAAGGGCCGTCCATAAAAATTCCCATAAAAAATACATCAGGGACTTGAAATTCAATCTCAAGTTGAGTATCATAAAGTTGGTTGTTAGCACTGACGAGTGTCGAGTGCTAATACATACAACATAACAACCGTATAACGGAATAAAACACTTAATAAGGAGGCTATTTTTTCATGATCAAACCTTTGGGTGAACGCGTATTGGTGGAAGCAATTGAGCAAGAGCAAACGACTTCCTTTGGAATCGTACTTCCTGACTCTGCTAAGGAAAAGCCGCAAGAAGGCAAAATTATCGCGGTTGGCGCAGGCGCATTGAAAGACGGTGCCCGCATTCCTCTGGAAGTAAAAGAAGGCGACCGTGTAATCTTCTCTAAATACGCTGGAACGGAAATCAAATATGAAGGTAAAGAATATTTGATTATGAAAGAAAGCGATATCCACGCGATCATTGGTTAACCGGAATCCGGACAAGACCTGAATATAGGAATCGAACAAATCATTCATAATCCATGGGAGGTTTATCGCAAATGGCAAAAGACATTAAATTTAGTGAAGACGCTCGTCGCTCCATGCTTCGTGGGGTAGATGCATTGGCTAACGCTGTTAAAGTAACACTCGGACCGAAGGGCCGTAACGTTGTACTGGAGAAAAAATTCGGTAGCCCGCTCATCACCAATGACGGTGTAACGATTGCAAAAGAAATCGAATTGGAAGACGCGTTCGAAAACATGGGCGCTCAACTGGTTAAAGAAGTAGCAACCAAAACCAACGATGTAGCTGGTGACGGTACGACAACTGCTACTGTTTTGGCTCAAGCCCTCATCACAGAAGGTTTGAAAAACGTAACTGCTGGTGCAAGCCCGATCGGTATCCGTAAAGGGATCGACAAAGCGGTTAAAGCAGCTGTTGCTGAACTGCAAGCGATCTCCAAACCAATCGAAAGCAAACAATCCATTGCACAAGTAGCCGGTATTTCCGCTGCTGACGATGAAGTAGGCGAACTGATCGCTGAAGCTATGGAAAAAGTGGGCAAAGACGGTGTGATCACGGTTGAAGAATCCCGCGGTTTTGCAACTGAGCTGGAAGTGGTTGAAGGTATGCAGTTTGACCGTGGCTACATTTCCCCGTACATGATTACAGATACGGACAAAATGGAAGCTGTGCTGGACAATCCGTATATCCTGATCACAGACAAAAAAATCACGAACACACAAGAAATTTTGCCTTTGCTTGAGAAAATCGTTCAACAAGGCAAACCGCTCGTGCTGATCGCTGAAGACATCGAAGGCGAAGCGCTGGCTATGCTCGTTGTCAACAAACTGCGTGGTACATTCAACGCTGTAGCTGTTAAAGCTCCTGGCTTTGGTGACCGTCGCAAAGCAATGCTGCAAGATATCGCTGCCCTGACAGGCGGTCAAGTAATTACGGAAGAACTGGGTCTGGACCTGAAAACTGCTTCCGTAGACCAACTGGGTACAGCACGTCAAGTGCGTATCACGAAGGAAAATACGATTGTGGTTGACGGCGCTGGAAACAAAGCCGACATCGAGGCTCGTGTTAGCCAAATCCGTACACAACTGGAAGAAACGACTTCCGAGTTCGACAAAGAGAAACTGCAAGAGCGTCTGGCTAAATTGTCCGGTGGCGTAGCAGTTATCAAAGTTGGTGCGGCTACTGAAACAGAATTGAAAGAACGCAAACTGCGCATCGAAGATGCCCTGAACGCAACCCGTGCTGCGGTTGAAGAAGGTATCGTATCCGGTGGTGGTGTAGCGCTCCTGAACGTATACAGCGCTGTTGCAGCCGTTGAACTGCAAGGCGACGAGCAAACAGGCGTGAATATCGTATTGCGCGCTCTGGAAGCTCCAATCCGTACGATCGCTGCTAACGCGGGTGAAGAAGGCTCCGTAATCGTTGAGCGTCTGAAACGCGAAAAAGTTGGCGTAGGCTTTAACGCAGCTACTGGCGACTGGGTAAACATGATCGACGCTGGTATCGTTGACCCTGCAAAAGTAACTCGTTATGCACTGCAAAACGCTGCTTCCGTAGCAGCTATGTTCCTGACTACTGAAGCGGTTATCGCTGACAAGCCAGAACCTGCAGGCGCTGCTGGCGTTCCTGACATGGGCGGTATGGGTGGAATGGGCGGCATGATGTAATAGGGTGATGAACCCTTTATGCATCTAGGGTTTCTGTGAGCAGAACCCCTGTTTGACCACATTTTGTTAACGAAATGTTAACATTGCAATAGAAAAAAAGGCTTCTCACGAGTTCAATTAACTTGTGGGAGGCCTTTTCTACTCTTCGAAAATGCTTTTTAATCGTACATTCAAATACAGAGCACACCAAAAGCAGTAATGAAATGCCTCCACAATAATATGAACCGTCCCCGACCAGCCCAATGAGGATAACGCCTTGGAACACAGCGTACCCACGATAAGAATGGCTTCAAAAACTAAAATGTCCACCAACAGCACAATGACTGTACGGGATTTGGCTCGTTGGAAGAGTTGCAGGGTTTTGAAATTCCAGCCTGTTGCGATCAGTTCCAGCGTTATGATTCCCAGGGACATGCCGGTATACCCGAACTCGGGAATGGCAACTATGGAGTAAAGAATAATGAAATTGGCAAGTACACCTGTGCAAAGGCCAATAAAGGGAGTTTTCTTTCGATTTTGTGCCCATAAGACGCTGGTTGTGATTTCCCGCAATCCGACGAGTAGTGGTAACATAGCCAACGATTTAATGGGGATTTCGGCATTTTGTATACCAAAAACAAATAGGGAGATTTCTGGGGCATATTCAAAAATGAAAAAACCTGAGGCTAATCCCCAGACCCATGCTACCTGAATGGCAGTATGGCTTTTTTTGTAGAAAGCGTTATATTTCTTATTTTGCCAATCCGAAGTTATTTTCATAGTGAGCGTATGTGTTAATGCACCTGTAATCAAAGTAGGCATATAAGCAACGACAAGGGCGATGCCAGTGACAATACCGAACATCTCCGCTGCTTCTTTGGAAGAAACTCCGGCAACCTGTAATCGTTGGGGTATGATGATCGCATCCATAAAATCAGACGAAGGGATGAGCAAGCGTGTAAACGCAATAGCAAAGGAAGCTTGTACCACTAAAGGTAAATCAGCTCGACTTGATGGAGGAGATAAAGCTACAGAGGGACGGTTATACATAAAAAAAGTAATAAGCACAGCAAAGGATAACAATGCGCCTGTGAAGGTTCCCAGTACCGCTCCGCCTACAGCAAACTCGATGCCGGATTGAATAAATAGTGGCACCAGCAACATTAAAGTACCGATCCTGGCGGTTTGCTCTATGATTTCCGAAAGGGCAATCGCGGTGTATCTTTCAAGCCCTTGCAAATATCCGCGCAGCAGACTTAACAAGGGAACGGCCAGCATAGCCGGGGAGAGGCATCGAATCACAAAATCGAGCTGTGGATAGCCGAGCAAATTAGCGATCGGTGTTGAGAACCAAAAGGTTAATATACTGCATACCAATCCCGTGAGGATCATGAACACTGAAAAAATTTTGAACAACCGCCAGCCTCTTGCCGTATGCTTGGCTGTAAACATACCCAATGCTGTCGGCAATCCCCCGGAAATAATCATCAAAATTAAGCTATAGAAGGAGTAGGCTAGCTGGTAGAGTCCCATTCCTTCAGCTCCAACAAGCCGTGTCATGAATACTTTTCCGACCAAACCTATGGCTTTCACGACGATCATCGCATTAGCTCTTACCATGGTTTGTTTTAATATAAGAGGTAATTTCAAATTTTTCTCACCCCATTGGAAACTGTCCACTTTATTCCTATGACAGCAGCCTACGGGATATGAACAAGTGTAACGGTTTCAAGATGCTTAATCTTGTATATGAATCAACAAATACTTGGTGCTTCTATCCCATCCCAAGTCAAAGGGCACCCTGAAACGGTCTGCGGTATGGGAGTTAACTAAAGGATAGCCACCTTGATCAAATCCGACAACAACGGAGAAGTGGTCTACATCGCCTTTTAATACGTAAGCAATCAAATCACCTGGCAGCAACTGCGGTCTGTTAAGGTGCTGCTGCCGATCATTGACCGAGTGGACAATATCGGAGAAGCTTCCTTGTCCTATAATTCTTCCATAGCCGGAGCGTATCAGAAAATTTTTAAAAGCGTCCGTTTGAACCCAGGCTTGGCTTCCACCGTTGCCATACAAGTAATGCCACCCAGATTTCATAGGCAGCCCTCCGCCTTCCTCCTTGTCCCCGATAACTTGGGAGGAGAAGTTGGTACAGTCGCCCCCTTTGGAGTTATAATCCAGGTATTTTTGATTATATCGCTGACGATTTCCTGCTCCCCATGTTATTCCTGCATACTTGTTAGCATATTCAACGGCGCGGGCTCTGTTGTACTTATGGGTAACTTTCTCTGATGGCACCGGATCTTTATGAGGAATAAAGCTTACATCGGACTTTTCAATCTTTGTTGAATTTTCTTCCAGAGGGTCTGAATACCATTCACGTTCTACGTGCCAACGGCTATCTTTTTTTCTCAGTGTAATGCCATGACGTGTTCCAATTCCAAAATCATGCTGACCGGGATAGCTGTCGATATACTCATAACTCAGTTTCAAGGACTGAACAAGTGACACCTTTGCCGTATCGCCCACCACTTCGGCACGGGCTATCCGAATGGAGCTTTCTGCATTCACAAATTTCATTTTTCGATGCTTGGCCCATTCCTGAATATATTCCGCTCTGTTCATTTCATGAAGGTACGCATAGTTGCTTCGTTTATCCTGCAATAAATAATGGTCCTCGATATGCGTTTTATCCTGATCCATCAACAACCGGGTACGGTCATCAAACAGCTCTTGAAGAAATGGGATAACCTCATCTTGTTTAGCTGGCTCGGCTTCTGCACGAACTAAAGAGAAGCTGTAAGCGGGTATCCATATTAAGATGAGGCACAGCAGTTGCAATTTTGCGATCCTAAGCACATTTATTCATTCTCCCTAATTCATTTTCCCGCTCGCACCACCGAATTCAGGTTTCGGTAACTAGTAGCTTTTGCTTTCAGACTCTTTACCTATTAACCTCAATCAGTCCTTCGGGTGTCTCGCGATTGGCAAGCAATTCAGATACGGTGACGAAGGTGAAGCCTCTTTTTTTCAGCTCAGGCAAAATGATTTTTAAGGCTTCAACGGTTTGTGTACTTTTATATACATAATCGTGCATGAGGACGATGTCGCCGTTGCGGGCATTGCGAAGCACTTTGTTAACGATCCGGTGTACACCGGGTTTTCGCCAATCCAGGGTGTCCTGATGCCAGGACCATAAAATCATTTTCTGTCCTTTTTCTTTGGATGTCTTCACGAGTGTATCGGTGTATGAACCGCCGGGCGGACGAAAAAGATGGGTTCCCGAGCCGGTAGCTTGAACGATGCTCGCCTGGCCTTGGTCTATCTCGGAAAGAGCTTTGTTACGGGAAATATGCTGAAAGGATGGATGATGGAAGGTATGGTTTCCAATCTCATGGCCTTCTCTTCGTTCCCGCTTCACAATGTCAGGGAGTTTTTCTACGCGGCTGCCAACGACAAAAAAAGTCGCCTTGGCGTCATATTGCTTGAGTAAATCCAGAATGGCGGGCGTTTTGCTTTCATCTGGTCCGTCATCGAATGTGAGGGCAATCACCTTGCGTTGGGTAGGGACTTCCCATACAATGTCGCCCCGTTCTTCATAATAGGCTCTTCCCTTTGTAGGAGCAGGGGAGGCGTACGATGCGGCTTGTGCAGTATTGGTATAGGGGGTGGGGCATAGGCTGGCACAGAACAAGGAAACAGCGATACTTGCAGACAGTAATCGGTTATATTTCATCAGGCTTCTTCTCCGTTCTGACGTTTTCTCACATTAGCTTGCCAAGAAGGAGCGTATACCATTCTTCGTTCCCGAAAATTACCTCCTTCAAATTCACTCTTACTCCTGTCCATCCACAGCTTCCAGCATAGCTCTGACACTGAAATGATGCTCCGAAAGAGTGGTAGCTTGCTTGTTGATTACTAGCCATAGCCATGTTAAATTGTACATATCCATCCTTGTTTCAATGAGCAGTTGAGGTAGGTCTTTGTCTGATTCGTGAAAGTCTTAATCTGGCCGAAAATGAATGAGGTTGACGGGACAAGCCGCAGAAGCTTATCAGAGATCATCATATAAGCGACTCGTTCCTCAGCTTCGAACAGGAGATGAGACGGGATGAAAACAAAGGAAGAAGGGCTGCGAGCCATTAGCGAAACCTTAGAGGCGGGCGAACACATCCGGTCATGCATTTGGTGTACGCACGATGTGCCACAAAGCATACAGGACACGACATGTTGCGGAATATTGGCGGTGACATCCAAACGACTGATTTTTTATTCTTCCACTTTTGGAATTCCATGGCTTAAGTTTATCAATTATCACCATATTTCATCGACCAGACTGGAAAAGAATGTGCTGGATCCGGGTTCCAGTGAACATATTATTTTGATGAACCGGAATGCACGTGAAGTTTTTAAGTACCTGCCGGAAGCAGATGCGTTGGAGCATTTTATAGCTGCCCTGGGTCAAGAATCGGGTATAGATGTAAGTAATCATGCATTTCATATGTAATCATTCGTTTATAAAATGTAAAATAAATACGTAAAACCTCCACCTTCGTAATAAGCCGATAGTCGGCTGTTCACGAATTTGGAGGTTTTTTGGTTTTGGGACGGAATGGATCGAACGTTAGCTCAGCAGTGTTACTACCAGCAGATTGTACAGCACCAGCGGCAGAACGACGTTTCTGTAGGTATAGGAACGATGCGGAGCGTGGCATGGTACCGTGGGTGCCTGGAGCAGGAGCGTGGTACGGGTGAGGAACGCTCAAATACAAGTGATCCCGGTCGATGTGAACGATCCTTCCTTCATGCACATGATGATCCATCGTTTGAGCCTGCCATTGCGCAAGTACCCAGGTGTGACAGGTTTTACAAAGGCATGAAACATTAACATTCTGCTCCAGCCCGCTTGATGTTCCCTTTACATGGAAACGATACACTTATTGAGGTTGGTTTGAAAAGAAAGGGGAGCTCCGTTTTGGGTGAGCTTAACAAATCTTTGGGACTCGGGACGAGGAGCCAGCAACAGGCTTCGTCTAAAGCCCGCATACGTACGGGTTCGCTAAAAATTCAGAGACTGCGTGAAAACGCGCTGGCGTATACGTTTTTGGCTCCATCGCTTATTTTGTTTGCTTTATTTATGTTTTACCCGATGATCAAGTCGGTTTATCTCAGCTTGCACTCTACAGATCCCGCAGGAAATGTTGCAGCTTATGTTGGGTTAGACAACTTTGCTACACTTTTCAGCTCGGGTCAATTCCTGCAAGGAATCAAGGTTACGCTCCTGTTTGCACTGCTGACGGTGCCTGTAGGCATTTTACTGGCGCTGGTGCTGGCAGCACTCACACATAGCAAGCTGCGGGGGATGCGCATCTTCCAGTTCGCTTTTTCGCTGCCGATGGTGTTGTCGGTCGGTTCATCTGCGGTCATTTGGAAATTTCTTTTCCATCCGACATTGGGGATGTTCAACTATGTGCTTTCCCTGTTACATATCAATCCGGTTCCGTGGCTGACCAGCCCGGATTGGGCGTTGTTCTCTGTAGCGATCATGACCATCTGGATGAATCTCGGCTTTAATTACATTATTTTATCAAGCGGACTTCAAGGGATTCCAGATGATATGTATGAGAGTGCCAAAATGGACGGTGCAGGCCCGCTGGTAACGTTTTGGCGTATTTCCATGCCGCTGCTGTCGCCAACGATCTTCTTTGTAACCGTAGTATCCATTATTGGAGCTTTCCAGTCCTTTGCTCAAATTAACATTTTGACCAAGGGCGGTCCGGTGAACAGCACGAATGTGTTCGTGTATTCCATTTATCAGGAAGCCTTCGTTAATTTCCGATTTGGAACGGGTAGCGCGCAGGCGATTGTACTGTTTGTCGTCATCCTGCTGCTTACCATGATCCAATTCAAATGGGTGGAAAGAAAGGTGCATTACCAATGAAACGACATCTTAATTCAACGCTGCTGTATGTGCTGCTTACGATTGCGGCTGCTTTGATTTTATATCCGGTCATTTATACGTTTTTTATGGCTGTCATGTCGCCGGAGGAAGCGAGTGCCTATCCACCAAGCTTTTTCCCGCATTCCTTTCATATGGCCAATTTTACCGAGGTGTTTGAAATCGTTCCGATTGCTGCATTCATTGGTAACACCTTTCTCATTTCGGGCCTGACGATGATCGGTCAGTTGATTACAGCCAGCTTGGCGGCATATGCCTTTGCCAAAATGGAATTCAAGGGGAAGAACTTCATATTCAGCATGTTTGTCGCTACCATGATGATCCCGTGGGAAGTGACCATTATTCCGAATTATCTGACCGTACGTAGCTGGAATTGGCTGGATACCTATCAAGGGCTGACAGTTCCGTTTCTGGCGACGGCATTCGGAACGTTCCTGCTGCGGCAATTTTTTCTCCAGCTTCCCAAGGAATTGTTCGAGGCGGCTCGTATGGACGGGTGCGGACATGTCCGTTACTTCTTGTTCCATGTGCTTCCGCTATCGCGCCCGGCGCTCGGAACATTGGCTGTGTATTCGTTCCTGAATATGTACAATTCGTACCTGTGGCCGTTGTTGATCACGAACAGCGAGAATATGCGTACGGTACAGATCGGAATTTCCATGCTCGAATTTCAGGAATCTACCTCATGGAATCTTGTATTCGCGGGTACGGCCCTTGTCATTTTACCGTCTCTGCTGCTGCTGATCTTTGGTCTGAAGCAGTTAGTACGCGGGATGGCAGCGGGTGCGCTTAAAGGCTAAACAAGCCCACAAGTACAGTAACACCTGCGCAAGCAGCCTATATACAGAGCATTATCACCAAAGAATATTGCAAGAAAATCTGTATGCGAGAATCATTTAATCAAAGGGAGAGAAGAGAGATTATGAGATTTTTTCGTCTGAAAAGTGCTTTGACCTTGCTTATCCTCACTGCAATCGTTGTTGCAGCAGGCTGTAGCAATAACACGGCGGCTGAGAAGCCAGGCAACGGTAGTGATGCGGGAGCAGCAGCAGGTTCTCCGGTGAAGCTGACTTGGTGGCATTCCATGTCCGGTAACGGTGAAAAAGCGATCAAGCAAATCGCCGCTGACTTTAACGCCAGCCACAAGGACATTCAGGTAGAGCCGGTATACCAGGGCAAATATGATGACAGCTTGAACAAGCTAAAAGCATCGCTGGGTTCCGATAGCGGCCCGGACATCATTCAGGTGTATGAAATCGGCAGTAAATTCATGATTGACTCCAAGATGATTACTCCTGTACAACAATTTATTGATGCAGACAAGTTCGATCTATCGCAGCTTGAGCCGAATATTACACGGTATTACACCATTGACGGTAAGCTGAATGCAATGCCATTTAATACGTCGAATCCGATCTTGTACTATAACAAGGATGCTTTTAAAGCGGCGGGACTTGACCCGGCTAATCCTCCGAAAACATATGATGAATTTGAAAAGGCTGCCAAAGCCTTGAGCAAGGACGGGAAATCCGGTGCATCCATCGCCATCTACGGCTGGTTTATGGAGCAGTTGTTTGCCAATCAGAATGCGGATTATGTGAATAATGGCAACGGACGCAATCAGGCGGCAACGGAATCGCTGCTGAATTCGGATGCAGGTGTGAAAACCCTGACTTGGTGGAAGAAAATGATCGACGAAAAGGTTGTATCCAACCTGGGACGTAACTCCGATGATACTGCCAAAGCTTTTTCTGCAGGACAAATTGCCATGACACTGGATTCCACCGCTTCGCTGCGTAATATTGTGGAGCAGGTTGGCGATAAATTCGAGGTAGGTACTGGCTTTCTGCCAAGAGCGAATGAAGCTAAAGAAGGCGGCGTGGTTGTAGGTGGTGCGAGCTTGTACATCATGAACAACAAGCCTGAAGCCCAGCAAAAGGCAGCGTGGGAATTCATTAAATTCGTTACTTCCCCGGCTGTACAGGCACAATGGAGCGTGAACACGGGATACTTCCCGATCACCAAAGCGGCTTATGACGAGAAGGTACTCAAGGACAACATGGTGAAATACCCGCAATTCCAAACCGCTGTTGACCAATTGCATGCATCGGCGCAATCCACCGCTACACAAGGCGCAGTCATGGGCGTATTCCCGGAAGCGCGTCAAATCGTGGAGGGTGCAATCGAGGCCGTCCTGAGCGGACAGCAACAACCAAAACAGGCATTGGATCAAGCCGCACAGGAGATTACAGGCAAAATTGCGCAATACAATCAAACAGTAAAAAAATAATCGCCTTCCCTTAAAAGCGGCTGATAAACTGTAATGCGCGCCCCCTTTTTCAGCCGGTTTTATAAAATAACGGACCGAATAAGTGACCCCCTCACTTGTTCGGTCTGTTTTTTTGTATGTCCGCATTCTCCTGTTTTTAGAACGTTCGTTTAGACGAACTGTCTAAAATTGTTTATTTTGTACATTTCCTATTGCTGGATACCTAAAAGCGGGCTTATAATAAACGTATAATTTTTGTACTGGACGGTCAGTTCAAAAGGAGGAAGCATGAAAAACCAGACGAAGGAAATTATTTTCAACGGTGCGCTCAAGGCCTTTTCCGAACGTGGCTTCAATGAAACCAATATGGAGGAAATCGCCAAGGTATGCGGCATTGCTAAAGGTACTCTTTATTACAACTTCAAAAATAAACAAGAGCTGTACATTTATATTTTGAAGATGGGGATGGAACGTTTTGTTCAGGATATCCATGAAGCCATGGCTCCGGTTCCGAAGGATCAGGTAGAAACGAGGATTCACAAGCTGATTCAAGTACACATTGAGTTTATCGGAAGAGAGCCAGATTTTTGCCGTTTGCTGGTTAGCAAAGGTTGGGTTTCGCAGGAGCAGCATTTTAATATCAGGCAGGTCTTGGCTGACTATTTTGATTTTATAGAAGCGGAGATCGATTCCGGTAAGTTTTACGGGAAAATTTCGAGTAAGCTGGATGCGAAAACGACGGCAAATTGCTTATTTGGTATTTACATTTTTGCACCGATGCGGTCAATGGTTTGGGGCGAAACGATGAACCTTCAGGAAGTCCGGGAGAGTATTGAAATTTTTGTTTGTAATGCGCTGGGTATACATCATTAATAGAAAGATGGAGTGTGAGAACATGAAAGCTAAAAAATATACGATTTACGCCGTACTTATTGTTTTAATCGCCATAGGGATTTATGCTTTGACTGCTTTTCAACGGGGGGGTAGTAGCTTGTCTGCGGATCAGTCCTCTTCCATTCCGACAGCTTATGTAGAATCGGATACGCTCAATGCCAGCTTTAAGATGGCGGGACGTATTGATCAGATGCTCGTGAATGAGGGCGACAAGGTGAAAAAAGGGCAGGTGTTAGCCCATCTGGAAAGCCGTGAGCTGGAAGACAAGGTGAAACAGGCACAGGCGGCATTGCTGGCAGCCAAGAGTAATGTGTCCAAAGCGAAGGCTGGCGTATTGCAGGCTCAAGCGGGAGTAGGGCAGGCACAGGCTACCGTGAGTGCAGCTCAGGCCAAAAAGAGCCAAGGTACCACAGCAGTCGGCGTGACTGCACAGGCTTCATCCAGCCAGATCGAACAGGCACAAGCGGCTGCGGCTGCGGCCAAGGCGAAGCTGGATGCCCTCAAGAGCGGCGCAAGACCGCAAGAGCTGGAGCAAGCACAAGTGAGTGTGAAGGCTGCCAAGGAAATGTTGGATCTGACCGCTAAAAATCTGGAGCGCGCCAAAAAGCTTCAAGAAGCCGGGGCAGCAACCCAAGCCTCACTGGATCAAGCGACGCTGGACCATCAACAGGCGGAAGCCAAGTACAATTCAGCATCTCAGCAACTAAATATGGTACGCGAGGGAAGCCGCAAGGAAGAAATTACGGCGGCTGAAGCACAATACCGTCAGGCATTGGCTGCGGTGAAGGAAGCACAGGCAGGAGCAGGTAAGGTTACTTTACAGCAAGAGGATGTCAAAGCCGCACAGGCTTCGGTAGAACAGGCGCAATCCGCTGTGAAGGCGGCGCAATCCACGGTAGAGCAGGCACAGTCGACGGTTGCAGGTGCCAACGCACAAGTAGCTCAGGCGGAAGCTGCCCTTCAGGAAGCTCAGACCTACTTGAGCTACACCACGCTACGCGCATCTGAGGACGGCATTGTAAAATCCAAATCGCTCAGCTTGGGCGAAATGGCCAGTGCAGGCTTCCCGGTCTATACGATTGAAACTTCGACGCAGCGTTGGGCCAAATTCTATGTGCCGGAAACGTCCTTGAACGGTCTTCAAGCAGGGGATCCGGTGCAAGTTAAACTGCTGTCGGGCGGCAAGGAGCTGAAAGGTAAAGTTATTTTGCTGGAATCGGCTGCCGACTTCGCTATTCAAAAGCCGAGCCAAAGCTCCGGTGATAAGGATGTACGTTCCTTTGGCGTTAAAGTAGCGTTGCCTGATCTTGCGGCTTCGGTTCCGACAGGCTCCACGGTTCTGTTTACAGGCAAAGGGGCGCAGTAATATGCAGGATCAACAGGAAAGACTTCGTATCCGCGATGTGTTTCATGAAGAATGGCTGAGCATCTTCCGGGATCGACGCTTTATGGCTATTCTGCTGATTACGCCGATTGTGTATACAATCTTGTTCGGCTTTCTTTATTCTCATCAGCGGATTACTGAGATGCCTGTCACGGTGTATGACGGAGACAATTCACAGCTCAGTCGCCAGATCATTCAGGCGTTCGATGTGACAGATTCGTTTGCCGTTACACGGCAGGCCACCAATCAGGAGGATGTGGTTCGTCAGGTGGAAACCGGGGAAGCCAAGGTCGGCATCGTCATTCCCGACAATTTCACCACCCGGCTTAAGCATGGGGAGAACCCGCCCGTGCTGACCCTGATTGACGGCAGTAACATGATGTATTCCAACAGCGCCAGCCGAATTGCCAATCAGGTCATTAGTAGCGTGAGCGCCGGGGTTTCGATCAATTCCATGAAGCAAAAGGGAATGAACGCCGATCAGGCCGCTTCAACGCTGAGTACCATCCCGTTCCGGTCCAGAGTGCTGTTCAACCCGGTATATGATTACAAGCTGTTCATGCCGTTAGGGGTCATTTCTGCGGCTCTCCAGCAGTGCTTGCTGCTCGGCATTGCGTTGTCCTGTACGCGGGATAAGGAGGCAGGGACTTGGGGAAGATTTGCCGCTTGGAAAAATACCCCTTGGCGACTCGGGATTGCCAAGCTGACACCGTATTATGTGGCGGGAGCCTTTAATGTGCTGACTGTATTCAGTATTAGCGCCCTATGCTTTGATATCCCGTTCAGGGGGCAGGTGCTGCCGCTGATTCTGGTGTCGCTGGCCTTCAACTTTGCCTTGTGTGGTTTAGGGTTCCTGTTCAGTCTCTTTTCCAAGACAAGAGTGGATGCGACCCAAACCCTCATGTTGATTGCAGTTCCTTCCTTTATGCTGTCAGGCTATACGTGGCCGCTGGAAGCCATGCCCGGCTTCTTGAGGGGGCTTGCTGAAATATTGCCACTGACGTATTACCTGGATGCTGTACGCAATATTACCCTTAAAGGACTGGATATCACGTTCGTTATCAAGGATACGATTGCGCTTGGCGTTATTGGCTGTGTAAGTCTGCTGGTATCCTTCGCCATCTATCCGCTATTCTTTAGACAGCGTCAGACAGCAGACCAACATACTGATGTACCTGCTCAAGGGGGAGTTACGCTTAAAGGCTAAAAGTAACTAAATACGCATATCAAAAAAGGCAGATCAGATTCTTACTCCTGGTCTGCCTTTTAGTTTTAAGTGCTATATCGTACTGGCTGAATGAAATATTATTGCGTCCTTCATGAGTCGGCACCGGGGTCGGTACCGACAATACGGTATCCGACCTCCTTGCCAAAGTCCCCCGCAGCGGCAGAAGGAGCAGTCGAACCAGTTCCGTTGCCTTGTAAATCAGCAATAGATTTAACATTCATATAAGCTGGAACGACCAAGCCCGTTTTGACACCCGTCATATTAGCGCCCAGATCATCGAGCTTATCCTTGTATTTAGCCCAATAATCCGCATGTGTCAATGGCAGCCATGCAGCTGGTGAAGCATCCACATCACCACTGGCGACACCCGTCCACATTGGACCTGCTTCAACTTGCAACGCGGTCACTTTGTAGCCCAATTTGTTTTCCAAAATATATTTCAGCAAATTCGTGCTGGCAATTTCAGAATCCCAAGCCACATAACTCAGCTTGAAGGTGTCACCATTGACAGGCTGCAGTCCTTGGGTCCATTCCTGCACCTTATCGGCATGCTTTTCAGCCCAATCCTTGGCAGCTTGCTCAGGGCTGGTTCCGCCTTGAATAGCAACCATCATTTCACCCATGTCTTCCGGTGTCCATTTGAACCGTTTTAGAAACTCGTAAGCGATAGGAGCATCTTGTTGCAGTCCTTTACGGGCAATCGTATGAATACCCTCGGCCTCACCATAAGATTTTTTAGGGTCTTCCAAATATTTGAGATCATACTTGTTGAACATCCAGTGCGGCGTCCAACCTGTAATAATGATCGGTTTTTTCGCTTTTATGGCTTTGTCCAGTGTTGCAGTCATGGCTGCACCGGAACCTTCTACCAGCTTCCAGTCGGACAATTTGTAGTCCTTTAACGCCTTGGCAGTTGATTTCATAATACCTGCCCCGGCATCAATTCCGATAATTTTGTAGCCGACTTCTTCGCCAACCGGGTTGGCAGCAGCGTTTTCTTTGCCAGATGCAGAATGGTTCGATCCAACAAAATATTGCGATGCGCCAGCGATCAGAATGACAGCCGTAACCGCAGAGGTAATCCATACCTTTTGTTTGGTGGATACGCGGCTTTTGCCTCTTTTTGCTGGTTTGAACAGGTTCTGCGTGAAACGGTCAAGCACGATAGCCAGAACAACGACAGCCAATCCGGCCTCAAAACCTTTACCAATTTGCAGCTGTGTCACGGCACGGTATACAACGGCACCAATACCTTCCGCACCGATCATAGAAGCAATAACAACCATAGATAGTGACAGCAT
The DNA here is from genome assembly GCF_056316205.1 of Paenibacillus sp. 1-8. NCBI lineage: Bacteria > Bacillati > Bacillota > Bacilli > Caryophanales > Paenibacillaceae > Paenibacillus > Paenibacillus sp. 1-8. The sequence goes on from NZ_CM149995.1 coordinate 1,333,656, forward strand.
AATCGTCTGGTTAATACCAGCCATCAAGGTTGGCATAGCCAGCGGCAGTTGTACTTTGAACAGCTTTTGCGCCGAGGTTGAACCGAATGCGTCGGAGGCTTCGACCAATTCACCCGACACTTGCATAATCCCCAAATTCGTCATGCGAATGGTTGGCGGGATCGCGAAGATAACAGATGCGATTACGCCCGGTACAACACCAAGGCTGAAAAAGGTAACCGCAGGCAGCAAATATACGAACGCAGGCATCGTCTGCATGAAATCAAGCAAAGGCGTAATAATACGTGACGCCGTTTTGCTGTATGCACACCAGATCCCGATTGGAATCCCGATGACAATGGATACGAGTGCGGACGTGATGACCAGTCCGAGCGTATTCATCGTTTCGCTCCAATAGCCCAGGTTGTCAATCAGCAGGAAGCCGATGACGGTAAACAGCGTAAGCTGAATCCGACCGATCATAAACGCGATAATCCCGATGATCACAATGAACACCAGAGGGTGCGGAAGCATGAACAGGCCAGAGAAAAAGCCTACAACAGCTTCAATAACAGAAGAAATAACATTAAACAATCCGGCCAGATGAATACCCATCCAGTCTACAATAGTCTGAATCCACTCAGCGATTGGCAGTTTCGGTATCAAGGACATTCACCTCCTTCGTGGTGGTTACATCTCCGCCAAGTGCGCCCAGCAAAGCTCCACGGACGATAACACCCAACAGCTTCTGTTTGTCATCGACCACAGCCAGAGGGACCTTGGACGAGCTTGTAATTTCGAACAAATCATTAATGACCGTTTCCGCAGCAACCTGCGGTCCGTCCGTCATGAGAATATCTTCAATTTTCAAATTGTTGCGCAGTGCATGGACAGCATCTTCAGCATTGATAACGCCCAACAGCCTCTTGGTACGATCAATGACGAACAGATTGGAAATCCCGCGTTCCCGCATCAATTCCAGAGCAACACGTGGACCGCGATCCATTGTGATCGTTTCTGGACGAAGCATGACATGAGCAGCCGTCAGTACCTTGGACAGATCCACGTCCTCGACGAAGCGGGCTACATAAGAGTTAGCCGGTTGGATCATAATTTCTTCCGGTGTACCGATCTGCACGACCGATCCGTCCCGCATCAATGCAATCCGGTCACCGATCCGCAGCGCTTCATCCAGGTCATGGGTAATAAACACAATCGTTTTCTTCATTTTATCTTGAAGCTCCAGCAGCTCATCCTGCATGTCACGGCGAATGAGGGGGTCCAGTGCGCTGAATGCTTCATCCATCAAAAGCACTTCAGGGTCATTAGCCAACGCCCGTGCCAGCCCGACCCGCTGCTGCATACCGCCACTCAGTTCATCGGGCATTTTATCGCCCCAGTTTTTAAGACCAACCAGGTCCAACGCTTGCTGTGCTTTTTCCTGGCGTTTCGTTTTTTCTACCTTTTGTATTTCAAGGCCGTATTCTACATTTTCCAATACAGTCCGATGTGGGAACAGGGCGAATTTTTGAAAAACCATGCTGATGGTTTTACGGCGAACTTCGCGGAGTTGTTCTTTGTTCATTTTACGGAGATCCTTGCCGTGAACCAGAATTTCACCGGAGGTAGGCTCAATCAAGCGATTTAGCATTCGCACTAAAGTGGACTTGCCACTACCTGAAAGGCCCATAATCACGAAAATTTCACCTTGCTTAATTTCCATATTGGCCTTATTGACACCAACGGTAATTTGTTTTTCTTTGGCCAGCCTTTCCTTGCCCCAGCCTTGCTCCAGAAGCGGAACACCTTGCTCTGCGTGAGGACCAAAGAGTTTGCTGACATTTTTGACTTCCAAAATCGTCATACATACACCTCTTCTTTCTATACTTTGCTTGGTATTAACCCCGTGTTACATTAAGGAATGAGTATAAAAATCAATATTTTGAACATCCTGAACGGTTAATGACAAAATTAATTGTAACAGAAGCATTGCTTACTTTTCAAACAAAAAAACTGTTCGTAAAGTACGTACAGAAAAAACTGTACAAAGTTTCCTGCCATATGCTCCTTTGTTCTTTAGAATGCTCAAACATCCGGAACTTTACAACCGATAGCTCTTTTTTTAAAATAGACAATGAAATATAACCATAAGCAAAAGATTTATGTATATCCATAATTTTAAAAGTTTACTATCATTAGCAATTTTGCGAATTGTGATTTTGAACGACCCATGCTGTTGTAATATAGACAGAAGCTTTGTTTTTGAAACATTTCATTTTTAATTGAAAGATTTCATGTGTCGCGTCAAAGCCAATCGGTTACGGGTAAAAGTCGTTCATACGATCTTAGGCAAAATGCTCTAAAATTAGGAGGTTGCAAGCATGAGCTTGTACCAGTTAGGTGATGAGCAGCAGGCTTCGCTGCAAAAAATTCGCAAACGTGTCATAGAAGCTATAGGTAAAAATATGGACTTGTATGGGATCACCCTGTCTGCGGGGCATTTGTACGGTTTGCTTTTTTTTGCGGATAAACCGATGACGCTGGACGAAATGGGCCGTGAAATGGAAATGAGCAAAACGAGCATGAGTACCGGTGTCCGAACGCTGCTGGATTTGAAAATGGTCAACAAGGTGTGGAGCAAAGGCTCACGCAAGGATTTGTATGAAGTCGAATATGACTGGCATCAAACGTTCACAGACTTCTTTGCTATAAAATGGAGAAAAGCAGTTGAAACGAATTTGCTGGTGCTGCGCAAGGCCATTGAGGAGCTGGACAGATTGCTGGAGCGGGATGGGGAATATGAGGAATTTAAGGCTGTTCTCCAGCAGGATCGTTTGAAAATGAAGCAGGCTGTGGCCTATTACAAGTGGCTGGACCGACTGATTGATTCGATGGAAAGCGAAGAAATATACAAGCTGATCCCCAAAGAAGAGGTTCGTGATTAATCGCTTATCCTCTTTTGTTTCCATAAAAATGCCGGAGCGTAGAAAGCGTTTTCGGCATTTTTTTGTGTTTGGCTTTGTTAATTTTGGATTAGCTTTGTTCGATTTTTGGTTTGGGCCTGTGCAAAGGGTATAATAGAAATATGAAATGATTGATATAACGCTGTGTTGAATATTTAATACTGAACATACAGGTTAAAGGAGGCTTCATATATGGAAAGTATTACAGTACATACCCGCCTGGGTCAGCTTCGTGGGGAAACGGTGAATGGATATCATGTATGGAAGGGCATCCCATATGCACAGCCTCCTGTGGGGGAACTGCGTTTTCACGCGCCTCAGCCTTTGAAGCCTTGGGAAGAGGTACGAGATGCAACGCGCTTTGGGCCGATCTGTCCGCAGCCTATGCCATCTGCTGAGAGTATGACCGGGAATTTGGTGGAACCGCCTGAGCAGTCGGAGGACTGCTTGTACCTGAACGTCTGGACGCCTGCTTCGAAGGCACCTGCAAAGGGACGACCCGTGATGGTGTGGATTCACGGCGGAGCCTTTGTAACCGGGTCGGGAATTATTCCATTATATGATGGGGCACGGATGGCGGAAAATGGCGATGTTGTCGTCGTTACGCTCAATTATCGACTCGGGCCGTTGGGTTTTTTGCACCTGACTCCACGGGGAGACGGACTGACCTCTAATGCGGGGCTACTGGATCAGATTGCTGCCTTGGAATGGGTCAGGGACCATATCGCCGCATTTGGCGGTAGCCCGGACGAGGTGACCGTGTTCGGTGAATCAGCGGGAGCTATGAGTATTGCCGCGTTATTGGCTATGCCGGCCGCAGAGGGCCTGTTCCGGCGTGCTATTTTGCAGAGCGGTGCATCGCAGGTGTTACCGACTTCACAGGCTGAGCAAGTCACGGCTGCGTATCTCCAGCAGTTGGGGGTGGACACCCTGCATCCGGAACGATTGTTTACGCTGCCGACGGAGGCGCTCATGCTTGCCATGGCCAAGACGCATGAAATGATCGGCCCGGAGCTGGCGATGCTCTATCAACCCGTCGTGGACGGTGTGACCTTGCCTGACGTACCTTTATCTGCGATTGCCAAAGGATCAGCCAAGCAGGTATCCGTACTGATCGGAACGAATTTGCATGAGGGTGCTTACTTTATTCGCAAGGAATCCCATCTGATGAACAAGTCGATGGCGAGCCAGACATTGGAAATGATGACGGGCATGTCAGATGTTGGTGAGCTGACGGAACCTTTTCCGGTTACAATTGAGGGACAGGCGCAAATGTTGACCGATCTATTTTTTTGGCGACCTGCATTGGCACTTGCTGTTGCACAGTCGGCGTATGCGTCGGTATGGATGTATCGCTTTGATTGGACATTGCCGGGGCATCCTACCTTTGGACAAGCGGTTCACGGTGCAGAAATTGCGTTTGTTTTTGATAATCTGGAGCTGCTAGGTAAGCTCGGATTGGACGTTCATCCCTCTATGCAGAAGCTGGCTCAAGATATGCAGCAGGCATGGGTTGCTTTTGCACGTGACGGAAAGCCAGTGCTGCCGGAAAGGGAGTGGCCGGTATACGACAGAGAATCGCGTGCTACGACCATTTTTCATCAGGACATCTCGGTGCAGCATGACCCGGAAGGAGAGAGACGCCACCAGTTGACCGGACAGATGAGCATCTGAGCCAAGTATTGAGATATCGTCCAACAGCCTAACATAATAAAAGCCTTCGCCCGTATTTTTGTATACGGACGAAGGCTTTTTTGGGTTGAACAGGTGCAGATGTATTGCAGAAACTAAATCTTGAATCGCTTCACCAGCTCTTGCAAATCCTGCGCCATATTGGACAGCTCCTGAGAGGAAGAAGCGATTTCTTCCATCGCCGCCATTTGCTCCTGAACGGCTGCGGAGGTCGTCTGTGAGCTATCCGCCGAATTGCGGGACAGGCTTGCCAGATGGGTAACAGTGGCCGAAACCTCCTCCGTACTAGCCGAAATTTGTTCAGCGGCTGCGGACACGCTTTGAATCTGTTCCACAATATGAGAGGTGGAGCGCTCAATATTCGTGAAGGCACCTTCTGCATCTTGACTAATACGCAGTCCTTCGCCCACCTGATTACGGACATTACCATTCATCGTAGCTGTGGAACGCTGGATCAGATCCAGCATCTGTGTAATGATCTGGCTGATGGAATCCGCGCTTTCCTTGGATTGCTCCGACAGCTTGCGCACCTCAACTGCTACCACCGCGAATCCACGCCCGGCTTCGCCTGCTCTGGAGGCTTCAATCGACGCGTTCAGAGACAGCAGGTTGGTCTGCTTGGCAATGGCAGCAATCGCGCTATTCATCTGCTTCGCATCGTCAGAGAGCTGTGACAGCTCGTCCATCAGGCTGGCTGTTTGGGTCACAGCTTCCAAAATACGGTCCATCTGTGTGCGTACGCTGCCGATCATTTGGCTGCCTTTGGCTACGTCATGCTCAGTCTGTCCTGCTGAATCTACGATGGAGCTTGCCGATTCCGCAATGGTGCTGACACCCTTCGCCATTTCCTCGACGGCATTGGCTGTTTGTTCGGATGCCTCTGCACTGGTGGTCGCATTTTCTGCGGATTCCATAACCGTTTCCGCTACATGCTGTACGGATTCCGTCGTTTGCTCCGTGCTTTCCTTGATCATCAGGGAGGAGGACGCGAGTCGGGACGACGTTTGGTTGACCTCGGAAACCATCGTATGCAGTGCGTGTGTCATCTGGTCAAAATTTTGCGCCAGCTCACTGAATTCATCCTTGCCGGACAGATTGACTCGTGCGGTGAGGTTGCCGTCACGGACGATACGTGTTCCTGCTTGCAGCTTTCGCAGCGGGATCAGGAAAGAGCGAATCATGAGAAAGATGATAACAGCAGCGACCAGTATGGAAATAATAATCACAATCAGACTTTGCTTCAAAATCGGTTGGGCAGCATCACTGTAATCCTCCAGATCCGATAGTGCGATAATATTCCACCCGGTGACAGGGTCCTTGAGTGTAAAGGCCAGCATATCTCTATTCATAAATTGCATTTGTGATATGGAAGGAGTATCATTTTGAGCGGTTTTCTCTACTTTGGGAAGTCCCTCAATGGTGTCTGCCGGTTTTTTGCCTGTATTTTTAAAAGCCGTTCCAGCTCCAGCTACAATTTTATGATTAGAATCAACAATAAAAAGTCCCCCGCGCTCGCCAATCTTAACAGATTGCAGGTTTTGACTCATCCTGTCCAGATTCAAACTCAACGCAATAGCTCCTTGACCGTCCTCCAGCGTTCTCGATACAGCAATCGCTAGATTTCCTGTCGTGGGGCTCACAAGTGGAGCACCAACGAATACTTTGCCCTTTTGCAGCATCGCATTTTTGTACCACGGTCTCTCCCTGGGCTCATAATCGGTTGATTCTTTTTTCGGCGTACGAATGTATTGTCCTTCCTCATTGCCGAGGAGCGCAGCATCTAATTCGGGATGAGCTTTGACGATGACATCCAATTTTTTCTGAAGAGCCTCTTCGTTGGAATCAATGGAATCAGATTGGATTTCAGTGGATAACACGTCAACGTCTTTCATAATGGGAGCTACATACTGATTGACATTGCTTCGGATCAGATACAGATTCGTGTACACAGAACCAGCCACTTGATGAGTGAGTTGCGTTGTGGCCCCCTGATACGAAAAGTACCCAATTAGAATACTTGGAATCAATAGAACCGCCAAAAAAGCTACAATTAATTTTGTCCTCATTAAATAAAACTGTTTGAGAAACCTGCTCCACCATGGAACTGTTTGTTTTGCTTTAGTCATATTCTTGCTCCTCTGTGTCTGATGATCACTACATTGTTTTATTCGACAGAAACCGATGAATTTTATAGATGTAATCTATGGGAAAAGATAAATAGCTGCTTGTTTTGCACGTTTTTATCTAAAAATAGTTCTAAAGTATCATGTTATATATTAATACTTATACATAAAAAGCCAAATCGGAGATGCAAAAGCATCTTCTCGATTTGGCTTGGGTGAGGGATAAAATGGACATTGAACCTATTAGTTTTTTTGCTGACGAGAAATCATAAAGAGTGTAATCCAGATAAGCATAAAGCCAGTCAATTGCGCTACCGTAACGATCTGCTGGAAAACCATCCAGTTAATTACAACACCGACCATCGGGAAGCTTAGTTCTGCCATCGTGGCATAAGACGCCTTGGTCGTACTGAGGCCCTTGTAATACAGTAACAGGCTGAGAAGACCAGGGAGCAGCGCCTGCAGCAACAGATTGATAATCACTGCTGCGCCCGCCCATGTGCCAGCAGGCATATTCCAAGGTGCATGCTCCACAGAGGTGAGAACGATCAGCAGAGGGAGAGCCACCATGAAGCGCAGGGAGGTCACCGTCTCATATTTCATCGAACGAAGCAAGTAGCTTCCCATTACTGTCGAACCGCCCCACAGGACCGCTGCTCCTAGTGCAAGCAGACTGCCGACGTGGATGAAATCATGAACATGTCCGAAGGGGAGCGACCAGCCGAAGGTAAGAAGATACGTCCCGAACAGAGCCACGACAATTAATATTCCAAAATTACGCGGCAGCATTTCCTTCAATATAACGCGGGCCAGAATAATAGCGACCAACGGCTGAAGCTTCTGGAGCAGCAGCACTGCATTGAGATCACCGTTGCTGAGTGCCATCGTGAAAATCACGCTGGCCAGAGCCGAGCCGCCCCACGAGACGAACAAGATAGCCAAAATCTGACGAAGCCGTACCGCTTTAAGCTCCTCGCGATGCTTCCACAGCACTGGTGCCAGGGCGATAAAGAGCAACACATGCTCCATCAGCACAATTTGTGTAGAGGTAAATGATTTGAGCAAAATAATACGAAACAGCGGGTCCGCGCCCCACAAGGCCGCTCCAATTGCGACTAGCCAAAAACCGCTTTTCATGTGGGAGCTACGATCAAAACCTTTGGATGTTAGTACAGTTGATGATTGACTCATACTCAATTAGCTCCTTGCGAATACAGGACCGATGGCACAGAAACCCCCGTCCATGGCGATAGGCCATGCAAGACGGGGGTTGATCAAATAAACTTGCCGCTGTATGCAAGTTAAATGAAATTGCTGCAAAACCAATAACGCAGCATTCATCCACTTTGCGGCATGTTCATGCTTCGATCTTCTTCCATCCGGACTTTACCGTCGGCTTTGGCATCTCACCAAATCAGTCCGTATCTTGTTCCAGATACAGAGTCGCGGGCTTAGCTCCATGAGCCATACCGCCGGTTGGGAATCACACCCTACCCCGAAGATCCTTATTCCGTTTTTTAATTTCTCCTATAGGATATACCTGTTTTAGAATGAAGTCCAGTGAAAAATATGTGTACATCGAACAAAGATTTTCATTCATTTTTTGAAAGCGTTTCACAAAATTACATGTTACGAGGTAATATCCTTATACTCGATGCGGCGGATGGCTGCATAAGCTACGAGCATTCCCAGCACGGCAAAGCCGATCTGCACAAGCGCAATGGAGCTAAGTGTAGCGCCGTTATTATTCGAAAACAGCAGGGCTACGATCAGGATCGAGCTCACAATGGTGGTGGGTATCGAGTATTTTCGCATTCCCATGTACAGCGGAATCAGCCCCATAAAGCTTGCTGCAACCGCATTGATCAGTGTCCGCACTGATTGCTGTCCTAGTATAGTGAGGCTAAGCTTATCCGGTACAATAACAACGAACTGATTTAATAGATGAAGGGCCGCCGTAATGATGATTTCCGATAAAATAATGGACATGAACGTAAACAGCAACACGATTAAGAGTTTGGCGACCATCAGCTTTTTGCGGTCAATCGGGTACATGAACAAGATGTTAATCGACTTGGACTTAAATTCGCTCACAATAAAGCGGCACAGCAGGACGGAGGCAAAAATAATAAATGTGGCTCTGACCATATAGTCCAGGAGGTCCAAAAGCTCAGCGTACCGTGTAAATTCGGGCACTCCTTCACTTTGGCTGTCTAGCGCAATAATGATGAACAGGCCTAAAATACATGCGTTGGCAATCAGCGCCGAACGGATATATCCCGCCAAATGAAACTTTTTCAGCTCCAGTTGCATCAGTTTAAGCATGGAGTTCACCTCCATGTAACAGCCGCACGAAGTAGTCTTCCAGCGTACTGTTTTTTTGGTGGATGGAATCCACCTCTACCTCATTTAAAATGAGCGTTTTCGTAATTTGCTTCTGTGGTACACTTGTATCGTAAATGCGTATATTCTGATCGTTCAGTACCCGGATATTCGTCAGATTCAGGTGATGGGAGAGGACGTAGGCTGCTTTTTTGCAGTCATTGGTCGTAAATTCGATGTATTCCGTATTGGTTTCCCGCACCTGTTCCATCGACACTTCCTCAATCAGTCGACCGTGATTAATCACACCCACCGTATCGGCAATTTGCTCAATTTCCACTAAAATGTGGCTGGACACAAGGATCGTCATACCATATTCCTTGCACAGCATGTGGAACAATTGGCGGATTTCCTTGATCCCCACCGGGTCCAATCCATTAATGGGTTCGTCCAAAATCAGCAGCTCCGGCTTGGTCGCAATCGCTCGGGCGATCCCGAGACGCTGCTTCATCCCCAGTGAAAAATCCTTTACCGGCTTGTCATCTGCGTTTCGCAGGTTCACCAGCTCCAGTGCATCCCGAACAGCCTGCTTGTTATAATAGCCCATATATTCACAATGAAGTTCGAGATTTTGCCGGGCCGTCAGCCTGTCATAAAAAATCGGATATTCAATAATTGAGCCCATCCGGCCGAGCAGGTGGTACGACTTTGGCGTTAATTTTTCACCGAACAATTCAATCTCACCCGAGGTCGGCTTGAGCAGGTTCGTAATCATTTTCATAATCGTTGTCTTGCCCGCCCCATTGGGACCGAGAAAGCCATAAGTTTCCCCCTGACGCACATTCATGCTGACCCCCGCTACAATTTCGTTGCCCTTCAGGGCCTTGGTCAGTTGATGCGTCCGTAATATGTAAGTCATGGGTGTTCTCCCTTCGTATACTGTTGATAATTCAAGGATAAAGGGCGAAATGTTCATTTTTCTTTCCCGTTTCTTACAAAATTATTAAGTTCGATTAATAGTTTATTTTTTTCAATGTAAAAGAGAAGACCGTCCGCTCATAAGGTATGCTGCTCAAATGAATCTCTCCGTTCATCGTCTCAACCAGACGCTTGGTAATCGTAAGACCCAGCCCGCTGCCCTGTATCGCCTTATTGCGGGAATCCTCAAGCGTGTACATGCGTTCAAAAACCTTGTCCTGCTCAGGCTCCTGTATGCCTTGCCCCCGATCCCATACCTCTATACGCACCGTGTCCTGCTGTTCCGTTAGAGTCAGTCCCAGTGTCCGACCATCGGCACCGTAGCGAATCGCATTCGAGATCAGATTGTTCAGCACCCGCCCAATCGCTCCTTCGTTCCCCAAGGCATGAATGGGGTGCTCTGGGATATCAATATGCACAGCAAACCCCTGCGCGGTCAGCAGATCATAAAACTGCAAAATGCTGCGTCTGCACAGCTCTCCCACCTCCAGCCGGGTCAACGGAATGTCCGTATCATTAGCCTCCAGCTTCGCCAAGCTAAAAAAGCTTCCGATCAGCTCAATGGCTTCGCTTGTCTTTTGATGAATCCTGGATAGCAGCTTTGCGCGTTCTTCCAGCAAAATATGCGGGTCGGCATCCAGCATCTCGGCATATCCGAGCACCACCGTCAGCGGGGTCTTGAGGTCGTGAGAAATGTTTGAAATCATTTTGCGCATGGCGATTTGGCTTCGGTTGTAATCCACAGACACTCTTAAATTCAAGTCCAGCAAACGGTTAATTTCCGTCATGAGCCTTTGCAGCTCGGTATCACCTGTGACATATAGCAGCTTTTCCGCATGATTAACGGTTACAATTCGTTCCAGTGCGTTTCGGATATCCTTTATTTTGCGCTTTTGGGCCGCACGCTCTCTCCAGAACCATACAATAACGACGGACAAGATGAGGACGACGATCCATTCAGAAATGCTCGCGATGTTCATATCAGCCGTTCTCCCATTTGTAGCCGATGCCCCATAAGGTCTTGATATGAACGGGGTGGGAGGGGGCTTCTTCGATTTTCTCACGTAAGCGGCGGATATGGACGTTAATCACATTTTCGTCACCCATATAATCCTCTTTCCAGATAAACCCGTATAATTGCGCTTTGGTAAATACACGGTTCGGATGGGTTACAAATAGCTTGAGAATATCAGATTCCTTGGCAGTTAGCTGCACTTCATTTTCATTGCGGGTGACCATAAAATGATCAAAATCAATGCGCAGATTTCCGTAGGTCAGGACCTGTGCTTTCGGCTGTTCCTCCTGCTGTTGCTGGCGTGCATAGGTAGTGGATCTGCGGATAGCGGACTGAATGCGTGCGGTCATTTCTACCATCGAAAAAGGCTTGGAGACATAATCGTCTGCCCCGAAGCCCAGTCCAAGCGCTTTATCCACGTCGCTGTCCTTGGCTGACATAATCAGAATCGGGACAGCGCTGTGGGTACGGATTCGGCGGATGACCTCCATACCATCGACCTTCGGCATCATCAGATCCACCAATATCAGATCGTAGGTGTGACGTTCAAAGGCAAGAAGCCCTTCTTCCCCGTCATAGGCGGTGGTTAATGTGTAGCCTTCTTTGCTGAGTGCTTTGAGCAGCATCTCGGCAATGGCTGTATCATCTTCAATGAGTAGTATGTGTGGGTTCATAGGTGTGTGTAGCACCTCCTAATTTTGGGGATCAGTTCATAAAAGGTGGGGTGCCAAGGAAGAACTTTTTTCCCAACCTCTAAATGACATGATATAGGGAATTACTTAGAGCCACAAGGGATACATACGTTTTTGTTTGCATTTGGAAAGAAGCGACCTACGGTTGGGAAAAAATTGCGAAACCCTTGTGGCTGTAGTAAAATATGTACATTGTTAAAATAGAAAAGCTTGATTTTACTAGCCTTTAACCACAACATGAGATGTATTGAAATGCGGACACAGGTGCTTGAACGTTTGGAACGACGGACTTTAACCACAACATGAGATGTATTGAAATTTTGGAAGACCTTGACCAACGTATAGACATTCGAAACTTTAACCACAACATGAGATGTATTGAAATAATGCATATGGTTTTTTAGCTGGTACTAAACGATATCTTTAACCACAACATGAGATGTATTGAAATTTTTTAAAGGCGGCTATTTGATAATGTGTATTATAACTTTAACCACAACATGAGATGTATTGAAATTTTTCGGTTTTGGTTGGCTGTACTGCTTCTGCGTCGCTTTAACCACAACATGAGATGTATTGAAATTGTTCACGCACCTCCAAACAACTCTTTAAGTCCCCCTTTAACCACAACATGAGATGTATTGAAATTAATCAAACGAACACGAATGTCTATATTCGTTATATCTTTAACCACAACATGAGATGTATTGAAATTTTTTAAATGCGGCGATTTGATATTGTGTATGAACACTTTAACCACAACATGAGATGTATTGAAATTCCATTGTACATGGTAATAATACCCCAGAGTCATACCTTTAACCACAACATGAGATGTATTGAAATTTGGCTATGATGTCATCCATCGGAATCCAGTTTAATCTTTAACCACAACATGAGATGTATTGAAATGTTTGTTCCACTTCTCGAAACCGTATTTGAGCAACCACCTTTAACCACAACATGAGATGTATTGAAATAATGTACAGCAAGCCATGAATAACAAAAGCGCAGAACTTTAACCACAACATGAGATGTATTGAAATTTCGAACAAATGCGTATTACTATTACTTACGGGAAACTTTAACCACAACATGAGATGTATTGAAATGGTTGTACTCTTTATAGCAATTATGGGCTTAATAATCTTTAACCACAACATGAGATGTATTGAAATAATGACAGTAGATGATTACATAGCAAGATTAAGCTACTTTAACCACAACATGAGATGTATTGAAATTTAACTATTTTAATAAATTCGACTTGCATACCATTACTTTAACCACAACATGAGATGTATTGAAATTGGCCGAGTCGAAAATACGTTCTGAACAATTTGTCCCTTTAACCACAACATGAGATGTATTGAAATCAAAATGACGTAATCTGTTTGAAGCGCCTTCATGTCCTTTAACCACAACATGAGATGTATTGAAATTTAGATAAACCAAATACACCTTCACCGTCTCTGAATCTTTAACCACAACATGAGATGTATTGAAATTGACACTCATCTTCTCGGCGGGTATATTCATTCTCACTTTAACCACAACATGAGATGTATTGAAATGAGTACAAACAGTGATATCGAAGTTGAGGCTGTGGATCGGCTACACTCTTCTAGACAGAAAAATTGTGGTCTAATATAGTAGACTACAGATGGACTCTAGAAGGAGCGAACGGACATGAATAAAAAGGAAAGACGTACCTTTAGCACTGAATTTAAAGCACAGATGGTTCAGCTCTATCAAAGTGGCAAACCACGCAAGGATATCATTCAAGAATATGATTTGAATCCTTCATCGTTAGATAAATGGGTGAAACAGAGTTCCACATCGGGATCCTTCAAAGAGAAAGACAACCGAACTCCAGAGGAATTAGAACTCATCGAACTTCGAAAACAGAACAAGCAACTGCTCATGGAGAATGATATTTTAAAGCAAGCCGCGCTGATCATAGGACGAAAGTAAATGTCATTCGCCAGAATAAACATAAATACTCGGTATCAGCAATGTGCGACGTCCTAAAACTCCCTAGAAGCACGTATTATTATGAAGAAAACAAAGTGGAAGTGACATCGAAGGATGAGCTTCCCTCCCTGATTATGGACATTTTTCAAAGCAGCCGCCAAAACTACGGTACGCGTAAGATTAAAAAAGAGCTGTATCAGCAGGGCCTTACGGTATCCAGGCGGAGAATTGGACGAATCATGAAGGAACTCGGGTTGGTTTCCTCGTATACAGTCGCCCAGTACAAGCCTCGTCCCACGAGCTGCAATGAAGCCAAGCAAGCGAATGTATTGGACCGAAAATTTGAACAAGAGCAGGCGTTATCTGTCGTCGTAAGCGATCTGACGTACGTCCGAGTGGGTTCATATTGGAACTACGTATGCTTCTTTGTAGATCTGTTTAACCGCGAGATTATCGGCTACAGTGCAGGACCCCATAAGGATGCCAAGCTGGTTTACCGTGCTTTGGCTTCAATTAAGGGCAACCTGAATGACATTCAGCTCTTCCACACCGACCGAGGCAATGAATTCAAGAATAAGCTCATTGACGATGCGCTGGAGGCTTTTCAGATTGAACGTTCTTTGAGCATGAAAGGCTGTCCCTATGACAATGCCGTTGCGGAAGCCACTTTTAAAATTTTCAAAACGGAGTTTGTAAAGAAACGTCATTTTGAAAGTCTTGCTGAGCTAACCACAGAATTACATGACTATGTACACTGGTTTAACCATATTCGGATTCACGGTTCTCTGGATTACTTGAGTCCAGCCGAGTTCAAGCAGAGGCACCACAAAAAAATTGTCTAGTTTAGTGTTGACAATCCACTGTCTACTTTAACCACAACATGAGATGTATTGAAATTGTCCTGCACCTGATCCCGCGTGTTTTCTATGACTGCTTTAACCACAACATGTGATGTATCGACAACGTCCCCTTTTGAGCACTACACGATAATCGCAAGCCCCAATTATACTCCATTTTTTTGTATTCCACTTAAATACGTTAACAATCTACAAAAATCGGAAAATTTGATTGATATTTAGGGGTTGATCATATAAAATTGGATTAAAATGTAACCAAGGAGGAATTGCATGTGAAAGAATTTGATTTTGATGAAGTAACAGATCTTGATTCCATTGTCGGAATGCTCAAAATGGCTTTTTCGCTTGAGGAATGGGAACAAATGATTCAAATTGCAGACCAACTGCATACTCAAGCTTATAATGTATATGACCAGCAGCAGTTGCAACGTACAGAAGGTGGACAGCCTAGAACCATACATATGAAACGACCACTGGTATATTATTTAGGGTTTAACCAACTGACGAAGGGTTTAGCGTATCAAAAACTGGGTAAATATGAAATCTCAAGAGACTGTGTTGAGCAGTACGCTGAACTTGGTTGGGTAAAGGACGTGGGCGATCTTGAATCACAGGAGGTAGTTGAGCACTTCCGCATGTTAGCCAAAGCGAATACATACACCCTAGACTTGCTACAAGGCAAAGAGAATGTGCTGTCGGAATATATTCAGTTTTTACACGAACACTCGGCTGAAGAAGTAATCCCAGGGATGATTACAGTTCTTGAATCGGCAATTATGCATGATTCCGATATTAATTCTATTTTGAAGGACTTCGCAGAAAGAGTAGGAGAACTGGGCAGTTTCTATAAAGAACCTCAAAATTTAAATTATTATGTTAAATTCCTTTATCAGCTCGCCATTTATAGATTCAAGGAGGGCAAATCGGGCCTTGGGATTGATGCCGTCCTAAAAGCAATGGAGTATGCCCACGGCTTAAAAGACGATACCAGTTTTAAAAAATGTGTTGCCCTGTTCGAATCCCACCGTAGTCTTGCAGTTAAGCATCAGAAAAAAAGGTACAAATCCATTCAAAATAGCATTTTAGGGCAGGAAAAAGCTCCTGCTAAAAATGCTATTTTCGATGACTCAATGATCCGAATTGTTTAACTTCATTCTTCCAATGAACTCGATTCATATCTTTTATTGATAAAGCAAAAACCTCCTAAACCACTTAAAATGGATAGGAGGTTTTTGACATTTGCGTGCATTTGGGTTCTAATAAACTTTTTAAATCCCAAATTCTGAAAGGATGATTAATATAAAGAACTTCAGAAAAGTAGATTACATTGTCATTTTTATAATTATATTTGTAGGCTTTTTAGTAAACATCGTGGATATTCCAAATCAATCAATATTGCCTATTATTTTAAAATCGGTGTTTGCTTCTTTTTTGGTAAGTTTGGTATTAGGCTCAATTACTAATTGGCTCTTCAGAAAGAAGTAGCTCACAGCCATTAGCAAGAATATTTCCGAACAAAAAGAAAAGGAACATCGGATGTTATGGTTATAGTCTGTTTTCCAGCAGTTGTAAACTAGAATTAAAAATTTCAATACACCAAGTGTTTGATTTAATCACATGGAATTTTTTTATTATATAAGACGCAATTAAGATCATAACCTGACAAGTAGACGATCTATCGTTTCCATCGGATGCTTATTGATCCGTTTCATAAATTGACTGACATGAAGCTTGATTTTATAGAATTTCTCAAAAAAGACGTTGTTGACCACATCGGATTTAAGCCACAGCCACAGGCCTTCAATCGGATTCAGGTTTGGACTATATGGCGGTAGAAAGACCAAGTGCAAGCGCGATGTTCCTTCAAAAAAGGCTGCAGCCCGGTAGCATGATGAATGCGGCTGTTGTCCAGAATGAGAGCGAGCTTCCCATTCGGGTAAGCCGATAGCAGATCCTGCAGAAACCGAATAAAGGCGGCTACATCGGCTTTTTCTTCTTCACGATGATGGACCTGTCCGGTTTCGTAGTTGATCGCTCCAAATAGCTTGGCTCCTTCATGCTTGCCATACGTTGGCACTTGGCGTTGCTTACCGCGCGGAAACCAGTTGTATTGCAGCGCCTGATAGGAACGAATCATCGATTCGTCTTCAAAGAGCAAATGATTGATCTCTTCCGCCTCAACCTGTTTCTTGAGCTTGGCAAAGGTGTGTTTGCGAAAAAACTCTTGGGCGTCCTCATCGGCTTTGGCTAATGTATAGGTTGCTTTGGTAAAGCTGAAGTTCATCCGTTTGAGCATCGCGCTAATCCCGCGTACGCTCATGATAATGCCAAACTCCCGCTTGATCCATTCCGCTACCAGCGGGAGTGTCCAGGTGTAACGAGCTTCAAAGCCCACATCCGTCGGTTGCTGCTGTTCGAGCATCGTGGCTAACTGACTACGCTGTTCCTCCGTGAGTTTAGGCGGTTGTCCGGGAGAGTGATCCATTTCCAGACCAGCAAGACCATGCTTTTGGTAGTTCTGCCAATAGAGGCTGATCGTTTGACGAACGCGACCAAGCAGATCGCTAATCTCAGCAAACGAGTGCCCTTCCAGACGAAGACGGACGGCCAGGTACCTTTCGTAAAGACGTTTATCTGATGTTTCTTTCATCGCTGTATTCAATCGCTCGATTTCTTCGCTTTTCATGTTCATCGCCACCTTGGGTTGAAGTTACTATTCATTACCCCATTTGGCGACGGATTGGCCTCGTTAATTTCTTATTTGCGTCTTATATAGTACATCTTACATTATACTCTCAGGTAAGCGATCCCAACATAGACCAAAGGTCTATGTTTTTTCCCAACCTCTTAATTAGCGTGAGACAGGGAAGTTCTTAGAACCGCAAGGGATACAGGCGTTTTTGTTTACATTTGGAAAGAAGCGACCTACGGTTGGGAAAAAATTGCGAAACCCTTGTGGCTGTAGTAAAATAAGCACATTGCGATTTTAAAAAGCTTGATTTTACTAGCCTTTAACCACAACATGAGATGTATTGAAATGTAATAAGTCGCCTTTGGAACAGCCGTTTTGTATTTCCTTTAACCACAACATGAGATGTATTGAAATTAATTTCCTGAGCGCAGCCCTTGTGAAAAAGAATTTCTTTAACCACAACATGAGATGTATTGAAATCTCGGCAGCCGGATTTTTGTCTGTTCTGCCGGCATCTTTAACCACAACATGAGATGTATTGAAATCTGGTTGCAACGGCTTCTTTTTTATTTCAAATTAACTTTAACCACAACATGAGATGTATTGAAATGTGCTTTGGAGCTATCTTACATCTGATTGGATTACTCTTTAACCACAACATGAGATGTATTGAAATAACACAATCCAAGTTAATGGACATATTGGTACAGCTTCTTTAACCACAACATGAGATGTATTGAAATTAAACAACCCTTGAATCACTAGCAGCAGCAGATATCCTTTAACCACAACATGAGATGTATTGAAATACGTTTTTTTTCTTCTTGGAAAAGCCAAATCCCACCTTTAACCACAACATGAGATGTATTGAAATTTACGCGAATAGTCCTTTGATACGGTGAGCGATAAACTTTAACCACAACATGAGATGTATTGAAATTCTAGATGAACGGTTAATTTGGCACTCGAATGATGACTTTAACCACAACATGAGATGTATTGAAATTTCCTTCACCATTGTTAGGATCAATTTGCCGGGTTTCTTTAACCACAACATGAGATGTATTGAAATTAGCATATTTCTTGTGAGGTGTAATGATGGAATTAGCTTTAACCACAACATGAGATGTATTGAAATTGGTTTAATGGGGGTGCCGTATGAGATAGTAGAGGACTTTAACCACAACATGAGATGTATTGAAATAAAGTTTCCGGTGACGAAACGCATCAAAGGTATAAGCTTTAACCACAACATGAGATGTATTGAAATAAATGTATTTAAATGATCCGCAATTTGCTCTTATTACTTTAACCACAACATGAGATGTATTGAAATTTTTGTATGCTAGGTCTTTGTTGTCCTGGCGTAGCTCTTTAACCACAACATGAGATGTATTGAAATTAAGTTAGATGCTGTTCGTGCTGATTTGACTCAAACTTTAACCACAACATGAGATGTATTGAAATTGTGAGTATTTGATAATGTTCGTCGAACAGGCTTTACTTTAACCACAACATGAGATGTATTGAAATGAAGTTGAATTGCTGAGCTTTCAAATATATTTGCGTCTTTAACCACAACATGAGATGTATTGAAATTAGATATAAGTGAACGAACGTAAGATCAATAGGTGTCTTTAACCACAACATGAGATGTATTGAAATTCAGGTCTTTGGTTTCAATCCAGAAGCGAGCATACTCTTTAACCACAACATGAGATGTATTGAAATTGCAGCTTCCAAGCTAGAGAGATATGCGCAGCTCAACTTTAACCACAACATGAGATGTATTGAAATTTATACTGTGCTACTGTCACAGCAGCAAAAGTTTGACTTTAACCACAACATGAGATGTATTGAAATTCGTTTACGTATTTTATTCGTAAGGTACATAATATCCTTTAACCACAACATGAGATGTATTGAAATAGAACTAGTTGCATAATTTCCGGGTCATCACATCCACTTTAACCACAACATGAGATGTATTGAAATAGCTTTAGAAGAAAACCTAACGGCTTGGAATCGTATCTTTAACCACAACATGAGATGTATTGAAATTTGAAAAGGTTCATCAAATATCCAACGCCCTTCATGCTTTAACCACAACATGAGATGTATTGAAATTTTTTCTCTGACCTTGTGACTTCACCCGGATTAAACCTTTAACCACAACATGAGATGTATTGAAATCCGCCGCCCGAGTCGTCGCCGCCAGGGTCGGTTGTCTTTAACCACAACATGAGATGTATTGAAATTTCTTACTTCCGAACAGTCGCATTTTTGTTAGCTCCTTTAACCACAACATGAGATGTATTGAAATTCGTTTATGACGGACTGTATCTTATCTGCGTTGTCCTTTAACCACAACATGAGATGTATTGAAATTGATGTTCTCCACCTCCTTAGGCTAATTAACGATAGCTTTAACCACAACATGAGATGTATTGAAATTAAAACGATTTAACCTTCAGACCGGGGAATCTCTTGCTTTAACCACAACATGAGATGTATTGAAATAATTCACGATCAAATAGATACCACAATCGGTACAACTTTAACCACAACATGAGATGTATTGAAATTCGAATAGTAAACCAGCGCAAGCCGCTAAATCGGTAACTTTAACCACAACATGAGATGTATTGAAATTTTGTGTACGTATGAGCTGCACATATTCACCAAGATCTTTAACCACAACATGAGATGTATTGAAATGTTAATAGAGGAAACCGGATGGGCTTCCTCTCTCCCTTTAACCACAACATGAGATGTATTGA
Source organism: Paenibacillus sp. 1-8 (assembly GCF_056316205.1). NCBI lineage: Bacteria > Bacillati > Bacillota > Bacilli > Caryophanales > Paenibacillaceae > Paenibacillus > Paenibacillus sp. 1-8. Next base: position 1,353,723 of record NZ_CM149995.1, read on the forward strand.
AATTGATCTGACCGCCATCCTTCCACACACACGTAAAGCCTTTAACCACAACATGAGATGTATTGAAATCCTGTAAACTTCTAAGGGGTGTAAGACATGTCAACGACTTTAACCACAACATGAGATGTATTGAAATATGTAATTACAGTTGACGGGCTAATTCAATAATAAACTTTAACCACAACATGAGATGTATTGAAATATCTCAAACATACAATATTCGGGTGAATTTGTTTAACTTTAACCACAACATGAGATGTATTGAAATGTTTGTTCCGCTTCTCGAAACCGTATTTGAGCAACTTTAACCACAACATGAGATGTATTGAAATTCAACAACGAGATGATCCAATTGGATTAAAGTCTCACTTTAACCACAACATGAGATGTATTGAAATTTTTAAAAGTTGTTGTTCAAGCGTTCCAAACAATGTCTTTAACCACAACATGAGATGTATTGAAATGTCTGACCGTCTTGGGTATCCTGGACGTCCTGTTCATTTTAACCACAACATGAGATGTATTGAAATTCAGGATACAGTTCAGGATTTGACCAATAAACTTATCTTTAACCACAACATGAGATGTATTGAAAATGGGTGCAGTTCGTATGACGCAGCGGAGCACTTTAACCACAACATGAGATGTATTGAAATAAATAGGCATTTAGAAATACTTCACACCATAATGTCTTTAACCACAACATGAGATGTATTGAAATAAATAAATTAATGAGTCACCTGCTTTCAAACGTTTTCTTTAACCACAACATGAGATGTATTGAAATCGTTATTGATGATCCAGATACGCCTGATTACTTATCCTTTAACCACAACATGAGATGTATTGAAATTACACTCCATCACCTCATTGTTCGGAAATAAGTGTTCTTTAACCACAACATGAGATGTATTGAAATATTTGAGACGGTGTAGCAAAACCCCTGAACGCCTCCACTTTAACCACAACATGAGATGTATTGAAATAAAAAATTCGATATTATGTTAATATGCGGTAAATCCTTTAACCACAACATGAGATGTATTGAAATTCGTACTCACACATTTCAGCAATATCTTTTTCCGACTCTTTAACCACAACATGAGATGTATTGAAATTACGGTAATAGATCGTTTGCTGTGAAACCTGTAAAACTTTAACCACAACATGAGATGTATTGAAATTGTAAAAAACCTGTATCAGCAGCCAGGCAATCATTGCTTTAACCACAACATGAGATGTATTGAAATTGGAATATCTTGACTGTATTGAGCGTGGTGTATTGACTTTAACCACAACATGAGATGTATTGAAATCGGGTTCACCGTGAAAACCCAACGTAGCACCTACCCTTTAACCACAACATGAGATGTATTGAAATTTGCAATTGCTGTTCAAGCTTCTGAAATAATTCAACTTTAACCACAACATGAGATGTATTGAAATGGGTACATATCAGACAGCAAGCCTTCCGGGTCCATAACTTTAACCACAACATGAGATGTATTGAAATGCCATGGCGCGATCATAATCCTCGTCTTCGTTAGCCTTTAACCACAACATGAGATGTATTGAAATTATGGCTTGCCCAGTAGAAAGAAGCATACCGATTCTGCTTTAACCACAACATGAGATGTATTGAAATAGTATGGGAAGGAGCTTGCAGAGGAAGGGGATTCGCTTTAACCACAACATGAGATGTATTGAAATGGACAACGCTGCTGAAGGTTGGCTGCTTGATCTTGGCTTTAACCACAACATGAGATGTATTGAAATTGCAATAGTTAAAAGAGAAGTTTTCAAATGTCTTGGCTTTAACCACAACATGAGATGTATTGAAATCTGCTTTGGATATCTTGAAGGTGCGCCGGACAATGCTTTAACCACAACATGAGATGTATTGAAATAGTCCGGTCATATCAATGAAATCAGAGATCTTAGTCCTTTAACCACAACATGAGATGTATTGAAATTGAAAAACTAGGACTTTATCCTTCTTCAATTTTAAACTTTAACCACAACATGAGATGTATTGAAATTTTCTAATCGTTCCACGGCTTGAAACTCTTTTGTAGCTTTAACCACAACATGAGATGTATTGAAATACGTAGATATTTTTACTGGTACGTGAACGTAATTCGCCTTTAACCACAACATGAGATGTATTGAAATAAGGATATTAACCACTTTAAGGCTGAAATTACGTACCTTTAACCACAACATGAGATGTATTGAAATTTCCCCGATCCGGTCCAGTACGTCTTTGACGTATGCCTTTAACCACAACATGAGATGTATTGAAATATTACAGCCGATGCCCTCAGAATAAGTGGAACAGTTCTTTAACCACAACATGAGATGTATTGAAATAATGTGCAGTATCTATAGTGGATGTAGCCCTCTATGCTTTAACCACAACATGAGATGTATTGAAATTGCTTTTACCGCTAGTCCAGCTCTTAAAGCCGACTTCTTTAACCACAACATGAGATGTATTGAAATCAAAAACCATTTACTACCGTATGAAACACGGCAAACTTTAACCACAATATGAGATGTATTGAAATTGATTGGATAGGTCTGTTATTTTCTTCGTCCTCATTCTTTAACCACAACATGAAATGTACTAAGTCCTAAGTAGCGGAGCGGGCAGAATTGTTCTGGAGAAGCGTAAGCGGTTGCCTTTATCCCCGGATTTTAACCTTTCAAGGGTTATACAATCCAGAAAATTCGGGGATAACAGCAATCGGAAGAACAATCTGCACGTGTAGCGGTCCAGGTATCATCGGAGCCGATTTAAAGTAGAATTAAAATGATGGTTTACAAATCATGGAGTTGGGTCTATACTCTATATCAAGTCAGGAGGTGAACACATTGTATTACGAAATTCAGATAACAACGTTAATGAAACAATCATCTCACCATCTGGAGATATCCGAGCGTATCGGAGCGTGGATGGGTCGGGCGGGGTTGAAGGACGAAGCGTTGAAGCAGACGCACTACGACAAGGACTACAAGCATTACACATTCGGATCGCCTTTTCCGCGTGAAAAGGAGGGGATATACAAGCAAGGTCGTGTATACGTCATTACGATTCGCAGTTCCATAGAGCTTACGTTACGTCGAATATCCGCAGCTTTGCAAGCCTTGCAGGAGGATGAGTATTTCCAGTTTATCGCTGCATCCCCTGTGCAGTCCAAGAAGCTGGCCCATATTACCGAGCTTACCACCGTTACTCCTGCAATTGTTACGATTGAAGGCAAACCGTGGGTGCCGGGTCTGAGCGTGGAGCTTTTACTGCAACGGATTCATGCTAATGCGGAGAAAAAATACAATCATCTAAACCCGGATCAGCCTATTCGTTTGGAACAACCGTTTATCGAAGGAATTCAGGTGTTGAACCATAAACCAATTGCCTTGGCCTATAAAGGACGTAAGCTATTAGGTAATAAACTGCGGCTGCTTGTCAGAGAAGATGAATATTCACAGAAGCTGGCGAATGTGGTATTAGGTTCAGGAGCGGCAGAAAAGAATAGCATTCTTGGAGCGGGCTTTTGTATCGCCAAGGGACTGGAGTAACGTGGAAAGGAGGCGCAAGGTATGCTGAAGGATTTGACGAACAGCTATCTATTGGCGAAGAATGATTTTCCCAATATTGCATTTCAAAGGCACAAACCCAAGGAAGGGCTGTATATCCGTTTGCGGCTGGATCAAAGCTGGGATGAACAGGTCAGCCAGTTTGATAGCCAGCATATGATCATTACCAAGGAAGAACCTGATTCAGCACGTAATAAGCTTTTTGAATGGTTCCAACAAAAAGATTATGTGAGTTCTCTGGTCTCCATGAACAAAGCCGTAGATCCCGGCAAACAGCTTCATTCCAATAACCCGTACACACTATACGCCAAAAGGGATGTATTTTTAGCCGAGGCACAGGCAGATGGAACCACCGCGATGAACACGCATATTGCCCGTTTTCTGGACAAAACTCAGGCATCCGAGGTGCAGAAAAAGTGGGATGAGCTGATAGGTACCAAGAAGACGAGCAGCAAGAAAGCTGACAAGGAAAGCAGTACCGAGACCATTTTCACCAGTCCTACGCAGCAATTTTTCTCTGGAACGGATTATGCTCCTGCACTGGAATATCTCATAAGTGAGGAACGCCGGACATGCATTGCGCAGATTGAACAATGGTACGCTACCAACCTGTCCGCTTTGATCGACCATATCCGAATGATTCCTTTTAAGAATTACGTTAAAATCTTTTTCACCTCAGAATCTACTCCACTTCACTCCATAACGAATCACCCGAATAACGAATCTTCCAGCTTTTATTCATGGGACGAAATGTATGGCTATGAATATTTGCTATATACCATCCCAAAAATCTTTAATAGTAATGAATATAACCAAATGGTAGACGGAGCTTTGACAGGTCTTCCCGGTTTTAATATGAGCATGAACAGCAAGAAACCGTATTTGGAGCATAAAACGATGCGTGTCGGTGCGCCTGTCCGTTTCTCTCTGGAGGAAGCGTTGCTGGTGAAGGAAGCGTCTGAATGGCTTCTTTCTCAGCCCAAGTTTCGAACGAACAAGTTTGGCTATCATTCGAATTTTAGTAAAAAGGCCGTGGACGTAGCAGAAGGCTATTTTTTTGTGTATGTAGATGGCAAGGATAACGAGGTACAAGACTTTGAGAATGTACCTTTTTCCAAAAAAGTTCATATCAATATCCGACTCAAGAATGTACTGGGGCTCATGACCAAAAATAAGTCTGGTGAAGAGTTTGTTAAGGATTACGGCTATCTGGAAAATGTAGAGCAACTGCAAAAAGAGATTAGCATACGCTTTTTTCGCAATCGGATGAACGGTGACTTTCTTCGTGATGAGCCGAAGGCGAGAGAAAAGGATTTTACGAGCGTGATGGTCGCGTTGTTTATGCAGAGCAAAAAAGGCTTTTATGACTGGATTTTCAAAGGAACGACCGCTACGATCCGCTCTCAATTTGCACGGGTGACGCTTCGACTCCTAGAGGAACAGTTATTACGGGTGGAGCCAGCAGGACAAGAGAAGTCGAGGTTGGATCTACGTGGGTTGGCCGATGCGATGAATGTAAGACTTTCGCTAATGGCTTATTTGGAAGGGGAGGAATACACAGCTATGGGAAATCGTTTGATCGCAGTGTCTAATGGACTGAGAGATAAACTGGATGCGTTGGAAAAGCGGAAACCCAAGGAAACCGTGGATGGAGCAGGGCAAACGGAACAGACAGCCAATCCAGATCCGGTCTATGTAGAGACGGATGATGAGTTTTATTATTTGGCCGGGCAGCTTGCTTTTTACTTGAAAAGCCAGTCCGAAACTCAACAGAAAAAGGCAGATTTGCTCGGACCGTTTTTTATGGCCAAACGCAGCTCACAGCTCAAAAGAAGGATCGAGGAAGCGTATCAATTGCACCGCCACAAAATACTGCTGCATTATACCAAATTAAATTGGGCTTTAGCGAATGTGAACGCCTATCAGCCGGACAAGGAATTTCTGCATGAAGATGCACGGGAAATGTTCTTGGCGGGGTTGTTTTCAGACAATTGGTTCTGGAAGAAAGGCGAGAGCGAGAAACCAAACAGCGAAGGGGAGAACGGACATGGCGAAAAAAACTAATCGTGTGGTGGGACTGATCGGGATTGTAAGCCGGATGGCGAACTGGAATGCGGACTTTAGCGGACAGCCGAAGACGACCAGCACGGGCGATATTTTTGGCAGCGATAAGGCGTTAAAATATAGCATCAAGCGCTTATGGGCGGAGGAAGGACAGAAGGTGCTGTATATCCGTTCGTACAAGGTCAGCAGTGCGAAGGATAAAAAGGCGGACAAGGCGAAGGATGGGGACAAAGGGAAAGAAGAGAAGCTCCAGCCGCGAAATCTTGCGGAGCGTTATGAATATCTTTTCGGTGAAGAGGTATCCAAAAACTCACGTGAAGTGCTGAGTAAGCTGTTCCAGTGTGTGGATGTGATGAATTTTGGCGCGACCTTTGCGGTGAAGGATCAGAATATTGGTCTCGCTGGTCCGGTACAGATTGGTCAGGGGTTTAATAAATATGAGTGGTCTAATCTGGAGGTACAGGATATTTTATCTCCGTTCCGTAACTCGAATGAAAAGAGCGAGGACAACGATGCCACCTCCATTGGTAAAAAGAGAACGGTGGATGAATCCCATTATGTATATCCTTTTTCCGTCAATCCGAAGCATTATGATAACTATCTGGAACTGCTGGCAGCCGAGGGCTTTGAAGGGTACACAGAGGAAGCGTATCAGGCTTTCAAAACGGGAGCTTTGACCGGGGCTACTTTGCAAAATACCAACAGTAAATCAGGTGCGGAAAATGCTTTCGCCCTATTCGTGGAATTTAAGGCGGGTAGCCCGGCGTATTTACCGAATCTGGACCCTTATGTGAAAGTAGATAAGGACAAGGACGGAGAGCAGACGGTTTATGATCTGTCGGCCCTTGCACCACTTTTGAACGATGTAAACGAGGAGATTGAAACGGTAGAAGTATACGTTAATCCGTATGCATCGCGTGTGGAACTGGATTTTCCGGGGCTGCGTACGTTTAACATCTTTACGCGCAGCGAGCTGCCTCAAGGCTAGAGGATGGCTACATCGGGGAAGGAGGGAAGCGATCATGCAGGCGTTACGCTTTGAGTTGAGCGGAGAAACGGCTTTTTTTAAAAAGCCGGACGTTAACGTATATGCGTATTTTACATACAGTCATATTCACAAGGTTGCGTTATATGGCTTGCTTGGTGCCGTACTTGGACTTGGCGGCTATACGCAGCAGTATGAACGGAATGTGGCGTTGGGAGGGAAAGGCAAGCAGGATAGTCCTGCGATGCCGTACCCTGAATTTTACGAGGTGTTTCGTCAGGCTTCGGTGAGCATTGTGCCACATGGGGATCGGGGATATTTTGCGAAAAAAATTCAGATATTCAACAACACGGTCGGTTATGCCAGCCAGGAAGAGGGTGGTGTACTGAATGTGCGAGAGCAGTGGTTGGAGCGTCCACGCTGGACGATCTATGTGGCAGATGATGGGGGCGTGGATCGGGAAGTATTTGATCGGCTTGCAGATTATGTACAGCATTCCAAGGCCGAATACATTCCGTATCTCGGGAAAAACGATCATCCGGCTACGATATCCAAGGCTCGGTTGGTTGAGTTGGAGCCAGCGGGTGAACCGGAATATATCGACTCTCTTCGGGCTGCACATGTACCTGTGGATACGGGAGGATATGTGAAAGATAAGCAGATGCAATCCTTTTTGCAGGAGTATTTGCCTGTCGGACTGAATGCAGCGAACAACGGTTATATACTGGAGCCGCTTGTATTTTCTAATCAGGAAATAGATGCAGACGAGCTAAAAGCCGAGGATCTACAAAAAATATACCTGGATGACGACGGAAAACGCACCTTGTATTTCATCTAAGGACAGTCATCTTCGAGGATGGAATCAACACCGGGTATTCTCCATGCAGGGATGGGGGCACCCGTTTTTTTTATGTGGATTTAGTTTGGTTGTACGATAAGAAGGGAGTAAGACATGCATACACATGTGTCCATACAGAATTGGCTGACAGAGGAAGCGAAGGGAATGTTAAAGGCACATACGGCCAAGGAAGGCAGTCTTCAGCAGGATGAGATGCTGGAGGAACATAGCGATCTGGTTATGCACCATGCCGAGGTATTGATGAAAGATAACGGTGTGGAAGCGGCGGTATATAGGGCATTAGATCGCCTAAGTGTGGATGAAGAGCCGTTGGATGAATCGGTGCGCGAACTGATGATGTACTTTTTTAGACAAGCTATTTATTTGCATGATCTGGGTAAGGTGAACCCGGCCTTTCAGCGTATGAAAATGAAGAATACAGAAGTTAAACGTAACGCCGAGCTGGGGGACAGTAATCATTCTATGTTATCGGCGGTACTTTATTTACATATTCATTTACGTCATGTACAGGATTGGCATGATACCACAGAGCTATATCCAAACCGTAAAAAGCACAAGCGCAAAGTGCTTGGGTTGCTACATCATATGCTCTATTCGTTCGCGTATACGATTTCTCGTCACCACACACATCTGGGTAATATGGATCAAGATACTGGAGGGCAGATCAACGAATTTGAGTTGAAAATAAAAAATCAATATAACCGAATCAAAGAGAACCCTGATTATATCCGCTATTACCGCGATCAGCAGGATCTAATAGAGAATGATAACTTATTTGAGGACATCCGGCTGGAAGGAAATAAACGACAGAATGAAATACACAGCCCTTTTCCTTTCTATGTGTTGGTTAAGCTGTTGTATTCCACGATGGTTGCATCGGATTTTCGGGCCACATATCAATATATGGAGCAGCAAGCGCCGGAGATGCATTATTTTGGAGACCGTCTGCCACTGGAGCCAATGCTGGAGGCTTATCGTCAGACGGGAATTGTGCAAGGGATTCAAGCTTATTGTCAAAATCCTGAGAAATCTAGCTTATCTATGATGAATCAGTTACGGGCGGCATTATTTGTAGAAACACAAACCCGACTACTGGATCGGCTCCAAGAGCCTGTTTTTTATCTCGAAGCTCCTACAGGGTCAGGCAAAACAAACATGTCTATTAATCTGGCGCTGCATTTACTGAATAGTGGTTTAGGACTGAACAAGCTGATCTACGTGTTTCCGTTCAACTCCCTGATCGAGCAGACAAGGCAGACGCTGGATGGAATTTTCCAAAAGGAGAAGGAGAACGGATATCAGGTGGAGGTTATTAATTCCATCACACCGATGGTGACCACGGAAGAATTAAAAGCAGAAGGTTCTTCGGATTGGAAGGAGAAGGAGCCGGACAATACGGATTACAAAAGAGTGCTGCTGGAGCGGCAATTGCTGCAATATCCGGTGACATTGACTTCTCACGTGAACTTTTTTAATTATCTGTTTGGGACAGGACGAGAGGTCAATCTAGCATTCGCGCATTTGTGTAATAGTGTCATTGTATTGGACGAAATTCAGAGTTACCGGAATGAGCTATGGAAGGAGATTATTCATTTTCTACGCTCTTTTGCAGATATTCTGAATATTAAAATCATTATCATGTCCGCGACATTGCCGAATCTGGATTTATTAATGGAACAGCAGGATCATGAGAAGCCCATTCAAACCTATTCACTGGTGCAGAATCGGGAGCGTTATTTTACACATTCGTTGTTTAGAGATCGTGTGAAGCTGGATTTTAATTTGCTGAAACGGGGCAAGATGCTGCCGGAACAAATTTTGGAGCATGTTCAATCTGTAATAGAGCAGCGAAAGCGGGATGGACAAGGGAACAGAATACTGATTGAGTTTATTACAAAAAAGACCGCACGCCAATTTTATAACATGCTGCTGGAGCAGAATTTGGGCTTAGATGTCTATGAGCTTACCGGGGATGATAGCTCCTCATATCGTCAAGAGCTGTTAGAGAAATTGGGGAAGGACGCACAAGGGAGCTTTTATCTGAGTGATGTGATTGTCGTTGCGACACAGGTGATTGAGGCAGGGGTAGATATTGACATGGATGTGGGCTTTAAAGATATTTCTTTGCTGGATAGCGAGGAGCAATTTTTGGGACGACTGAATCGTTCTTGTCTGCGTGACTACTGCCAGGCTTATTTCTTTGATTGCGATGAGGCGAGCGGTGTATACAGAAAAGACTTGCGCATTACATTTGATCTCAAGGAAGAAGCTTATCAAAAAATGCTTGAAAACAAAGATTTTAGCGAATTTTATAAGTCGGTCATCACTGAAATTAATAAGTCTCGTCAAAAGCCGAATCAGCAGTACTGGGGCGAGTTTACTGAAAAGGTACAGAAGCTTGAATTTCCAGATGTACAAAAGCATATGAACCTCATACCAGATCAAAGCGTGACGCTGTTCCTGAACTATACCTGTCCAATGAAAGACGCTCCCCCGCTTAACGGTCAAGACGTATGGGATGAGTTTGTTAGATTATCAGACAAGCGGTTAGGGATGGACTATTCCGAAAGAATGATCCGCTTGTCAGAGGTGCGCGCTCAAATGAATAACTTTACTTTTATTTATCCAGTTCCCCAAATGTATATAAAATGGGGAAAGGTAAAGCCGGGGATATATACCCGTTGTATAGGTACTTTGTATTTCGTGGAGCACGGTGAACAATATATGGAATGGGATGAACTAACTAAAACCAAAAAGTTTAATCGTGCCAAGTATACTGAGGATGAAAAGGGGCTTTTCCTATGAGAATTACCGGAACGATGGTGAACTATTATGTACACTGCCGTAGACAATGCTGGTTATTTGCCAATGGAATGGGTTTTGAAGACGATAGCGAAGACGTGCGGATCGGCAAGGTCATGCATGAACTACAGAGTGAAGGGAAGAAAAACCGCGAAGTCGCTATTGAGGGTATCAAAGTGGACAAGTTGACCAGTGATTATGTGACCGAGATTAAAAAGTCTGACGCCGATGTTGAAGCTACTAAATGGCAGACGCTGTACTATGTGTATGTACTTAAACAAAAAGGAATGGAGCGCAAGGGTAAAATTCAGTTCAGCGAGCGTAACAAGCAGGCCAGTAAAACCATAGAACTGGAGCTGGACGAAGCAACCGAACAGGCCATGACCCGGTTGCTTCATGAATTAGAGCAATACTTGGGGCAAGAGCAGCCTGACCCGGCGGTACGAGAGAGAAAATGCACTCGCTGCGCATACCTTGCCTACTGTTTTCTATAAGAAAGGAGAACAAATATGTCCAAAACAGCATCATCTACTAGATATATACGCACGCCGGGCACTTTGGGCCGGGAAGATAATTCGCTGACCTTTCGGAGTGAAAAAGGAATTATTCATCTGCCGATTCATGGTTTGAAGGAACTGTATTTGTTGAATGAAATCTCACTGAACAGCAAGCTCCTTTCTTTTCTGTCTATGGCGGGTATAACCGTTCATTTCTTCGATTACTATGGTCATTTCAGAGGTACCTTTTATCCGAAGGAGGCAAGAGTGAGTGGTAAGGTCAAGCTTTTACAAGCTAAAGCTTGTCTGGAAAGAAGGATACCTATTGCTGCGGCTTTCATCGGTGCGATTGCAGCTAACATCCATGAAGTGCTGTATCATTATTACAAACACGGGAACAAAGAGATCAAGCCTTATTTGGATTGGCTAAAGAAGGACGTACCTCGGCTTTTGGAGAAAATGGAGGATATCCCAAGATTGATGAGTGTAGAAGGAGAAATATGGAGACGTTTTTACGATACCTTCAAAACTTTTCTGCCCGAAGACTTCCGAATGAACAAACGAGTCAAACGCCCGCCAGATAATCCGTTAAATGCGTTGATTAGCTTTGGAAATACGATTTTGTATACCAAAACCATTTCGCAGATTTACCACACTCATTTGGATCAAAGTATCAGCTTTTTGCATGAGCCGAGCGACCGTCGTTTCTCTCTCAGTCTTGATCTGTCTGAGCCGTTCAAGCCATTGTTAGTATATCGTACTATTTTTGAGTTGGTGAACAACCGTCGAATACAGGTGAGTAAGCACTTTGAAAAGGATTATAATTACTGTATTCTGAACGGAAAGGGTCGGGATGTGTTCATTACGGCGCTGGAGGATCGGATGAACCAGGTATTTGATCACAGCACACTCAAACGGAAGGTCAGCTATTTATCTGCTATTAAATATGACGCTTATAAGTTGAAAAAGCATATCGTTGAAGGAACGCCCTTTGTCCCTTTCTTGGAAAAGGAGCAAAGATAGAACTATGGCGAAAAATTATAACTATGTTATCTTGGTCTATGATATCGGAGAAAAACGGGTGGGTAAGGTATTCAAAATATGCAAAAAGTATCTCGTCCATTTCCAAAAATCCGTATTTCGAGGCGAGATTACACCCGCCAATTTAATTCAACTACGTGCGGAGTTAAAAAAAGTAATTGATGAGGGTACAGACTTTGTGGCTGTGTTTAAGATGACAGGAGATTACGTCTTCGATGAGGAAATTATAGGTGTCCGTATGAATGATTCCGAATCCTTATTGCTGTAATTTTCCCAACCGTCCTAAAAGGAGGACAGCATGTTAACCTTACAGCGCCAAGGGTTTGAGGGGATTTGTTCCATTATTTTCAACAGGCCCTCTTCGGTTGGAAAAATTTTGTGAAACCCTTGCGGCTGTAGTAGAATAGGCATATCAGCATTTAAAAAACGTTGATTTTACTAGCCTTTAACCACAACATGAGATGTATTGAAATAAATATACCATTTATGAACATAATAATCAATAATTACTTTAACCACAACATGAGATGTATTGAAATTAAGTAAATCCAACTTTTCTTGATCCATAACACCACCTTTAACCACAACATGAGATGTATTGAAATTCGAAAGTAATAGTACGCCCAAAAACCGATTGATAACTTTAACCACAACATGAGATGTATTGAAATATGACAATCATCCACAATCTAAGATAGCGGAATGGACTTTAACCACAACATGAGATGTATTGAAATTCGGTTAGCGTATCGGAAGGATTCATATGAATTGCCCTTTAACCACAACATGAGATGTATTGAAATGTGGTTCCTTTGGCGTTGTTTCTTCCGTCTTTTGTGCTTTAACCACAACATGAGATGTATTGAAATTTTGGGTAAGGATTTAATGGGCACTATTCTTTTGGACTTTAACCACAACATGAGATGTATTGAAATCTCTTTTCCCTCATGTTCACGATTGCCATTAACATACTTTAACCACAACATGAGATGTATTGAAATGTCAATTCATAAAGACGATTCACATCCATAGTATTACTTTAACCACAACATGAGATGTATTGAAATTTCATTTGTGCTATTGATTGTTCAGCCATGTTGTAACTTTAACCACAACATGAGATGTATTGAAATTTTGGACAAGCTGCTGCGTCTTGCTGGTCGTCCTTCTTTAACCACAACATGAGATGTATTGAAATTCGCATGTATCGTATTGATGCGCTTACACAGGTCATCTTTAACCACAACATGAGATGTATTGAAATTAGTAATTTGACCTGGGATAGCACAAATTCTTTTTCACTTTAACCACAACATGAGATGTATTGAAATTATCAAGCTGATTGCGATTGTGATCATTGGTTTGTTCTTTAACCACAACATGAGATGTATTGAAATATGTAACAGCCGGAGCAATGACCATCCAATTATGCTCTTTAACCACAACATGAGATGTATTGAAATTAGAGACCCGGCACTTTCTGTAATTCGTTGAAGTAGCTTTAACCACAACATGAGATGTATTGAAATTTTTGTATCCATCGCCAAATGTCACCGTAGCGTATACTTTAACCACAACATGAGATGTATTGAAATATATTTTACGCGCCATAACTACTCAGCCCCCTTTTTAACTTTAACCACAACATGAGATGTATTGAAATACACAATACTTCGACACTAAGGAAGGATATTCCTTTCTTTAACCACAACATGAGATGTATTGAAATTTTTTGTTCATCACTGAAAACTCCTTTATGTTTATCCTTTAACCACAACATGAGATGTATTGAAATGATGCAAATGCCGCGTCTTCATGCCGTTGCCGTGATCTTTAACCACAACATGAGATGTATTGAAATCCTATAGCTCGTGAAATTGTGGACCAATCCATGCACCTTTAACCACAACATGAGATGTATTGAAATAAGGCTTATTTATAAGCAGAAGAGCTGGCAGGTATGCTTTAACCACAACATGAGATGTATTGAAATCGAAGATATTCCCGGTTATGCCATCCCTCTGATTGACTTTAACCACAACATGAGATGTATTGAAATTCTGTAATCTGTCCTGTGAGCAGGGCTATTGTCTGGCTTTAACCACAACATGAGATGTATTGAAATTATATTCTCAACTGCATCTTACTGGATGGAGAACCCTTTAACCACAACATGAGATGTATTGAAATCTTGTAACTAAGCCGTTTAACAACAGTTCAATCGCTCCTTTAACCACAACATGAGATGTATTGAAATTGTGTGCCTCCTACCAGCCTATGGCTGTCAGATAATCTTTAACCACAACATGAGATGTATTGAAATTCGTCTGAGTACAGGTCTTCATCCTCCAGGAATGTCCTTTAACCACAACATGAGATGTATTGAAATTTACATTGTAGATTATGCTTTCGCGGAGCCGAATAACTTTAACCACAACATGAGATGTATTGAAATGTGAGTCAAATGCCGGGTATGGGTCATGCGTCGTCCTTTAACCACAACATGAGATGTATTGAAATTGAGTAGTCACTGGATTGCGGGAGTCTTCAATGATTCCTTTAACCACAACATAAAATGTACCTAAAATATTCTCAACCTGAAGGGTACTGAAGTAGATTTTTTTCTCCATCCCCAGCATAAGATGTAATCAAATTACTGGAAATTCGCCACCTTCCTATATTATACTGAAAGTGTTTACAAACCGATATTTGGAATACGGTGTTATGATAATCAGGACATGTCTTATACGAAAGATTGGACATGATCGAAACATGAGCTACGGCACAGGACCGTCATAAAGGAGAGCAACGATGTTTGTCATACGGGGAACACAAAAACTGCTGAAGGAATGGGATATCGAACCACTTCAAGTTGATATTTATCCACCTTTGAATAGTTGGCATGCCAACTTGTTTTTGCTTAATCGGAGAAAAAATATTGTGTTTATGCATGATGCATCCCGCTTGAGTGTCACACTGTTCGGAATCAAAAAGGCGCAGTACAAAAATCTACCAACTCTTTTCGTTCAAGCCTTGAAGGAACTCATGCTCAGTGAGGGTTTTGATGAACAAATTGTAGAGGCGTACATACAGGAAGGCGAGCAGATGCTTGCTACTACGACGAACAGTCATAGTGTGATGGGAACCTTGGAAGAGATTATTTTTGTCATGAAGGAACTGGATATGGAGCATGGATGCGAGCTGGAAAAAAACCAGTGGAATAACCGGATTGTGTTAAAAACGGTTCAATACCAGTATCCGGTCGATGCTTTTAAAGAAGTTTTGGAAAAGCATTATAAACAAGAAAGTGTTTGAGAATATTGCGATTATTCGAAAATAAGTTCCACTTGTTCCCGCTATAATATATATCTGTGTAGTTCTAAAAGACTATATAGAGAGTGGGTTTTTCATGGACCACGCTCTTTTACGGTTTTTCCCTGCGTTGTTTAGAGGGGATTGGAAGTGGGCTTACATATTAATGATTTGCTGTCCCAAGGCTATGGTCCTGCGACCAAGAAAGCCCAAGCTGTCCTGATTTCCAAAGGATTTCTTGCTGAAAATTACGCCGCTAATGCTGCGAGTTAATTGGAGAACTGGTCGTTAAACAGAAGTGCCAAAAGAGTATCCACCAAAGTCTATCTGGGCGGGGGATGCTCTTTTTTTACAACTCACAGGAAAGCAACGTTTGCGATGAAATGAATCATAGCGCAAAAAGCGGCACACTTTGGTAAAATAAAACGATATAGTGTTTGACACCATCGGTCAGACTTAAAAACAGGGGGTACATAACGAAGCATGAAACGGATTATTGAGGTAGCCAAAGAAGTAGGAATCGAAGAAGAGCATCTGGAGACGTATGGAAAATATAAAGCGAAGCTGAATCCGTCCCTGTGGGAGCAGGTGAAGGATCGTCCGAACGGAAAGCTGGTGCTGGTCACAGCAATGAATCCGACTCCGGCGGGAGAAGGGAAAACGCTAACGACCATTGGGTTGTCGCAGGCGCTGAATACGCTGGGACACAAGACCATAGCTGCGCTGCGGGAGCCGTCGCTCGGCCCCTGCTTTGGCATGAAAGGGGGAGCAACCGGGGGAGGACAAGCCCAGATTGTTCCGGCCGAGGATATTAATCTGCATTTTACAGGCGATATTCACGCGATTTCGGCGGCGCATAATTTGCTGGCAGCGATGATCGATAATCATTTGTTTCATGGTAATGCTTTGCGTTTGAAGCCGGAACGAATTATGTGGAAACGGGCTGTAGATATGAATGATCGGAGTTTGCGAAGTATAGTAACCGGATTGGGAACAGGGAATGGAGCGGTGAGAGAAAGCGGCTTTCTGATTACCTCGGCCTCGGAAGTGATGGCGGTATTGTGTCTGAGTGAAAATATCGAAGACCTCAAAGTGCGCTTGGGTCGAATGGTCATCGGATATAACGAAGCGGGCGAAACGGTGACGGCAGCGGATTTGCAAGCAGTGGAAGGCATGGCTGTGTTGCTTCGGGAAGCATTAAAGCCGAATCTGGTGCAAACGCTGGAGGGAACACCCGTCATTGTGCATGGTGGGCCTTTTGCCAATATTGCGCATGGATGCAGCAGTCTGATCGGTACGAAGCTGGCTCTAAAGCTGGGAGAATTGGTTGTGACGGAGGCCGGGTTCGGGGCTGAGCTGGGGGCAGAAAAGTTTTTTGATATCAAATGCCGTCAGTCCGGTTTGCAGCCGGATGCGGCTGTGCTGGTCGTAACCGCCAAAGCGCTGAAATATAACGGTGGTGTAGCTAAAAATGAGCTGGACGCGGAAAATCTGGAGCAATTACAGCTCGGATTAGCCAATATGAATCGGCATGTACGGAATTTGCAAAAATTCGGCGTGCCTGTACTGGTAGCGGTCAACCATTTTGTAACGGACAGCGAAGCCGAATTGGAACTGATTTTCGCGGAATGCCGCAAGCTGGGTGTATCCGCAGCGCTATCTCAGGTGTGGGCACAGGGAAGCAAAGGGGGAGAAAAGTTGGCCCAAAGCCTGCTGAATCTGCTCGAAGAGGGCAAAGCCCATTTTGCACCGTTGTATGATCATGCGCTTGATCTGCAAGCGAAAATTAGTGTCATTGCGAAGGAGATTTACGGTGCGGCAGAGGTAGTATATACCCCTGTGGCTAAACGGGCGTTGTCCGGCATGGAGCAGCTTGGCTTTGGACAACTGCCTGTATGCATGGCCAAAACGCCGTATTCTTTTTCAGATCAGCCGTCTCTGCTAGGCGCACCGGAGGGCTTTACGATCCACGTGTCCAGAGTGTCATTGTCCGCTGGAGCAGGCTTCGTGGTTGTGGAAACGGGCAACACAATGACCATGCCCGGTCTACCCAAATCTCCGGCAGCCGAGCATATGTCGCTGGAGCCGGATGGAAGCATTCAGGGGTTGATGTAATATTTTCGCAAAAAATGTTAGGCGTTTTATGAGGAAGCACCGAGTAGCTTGGGCAGTGCGGTGAGCAGCTTTTGGCGGGTCTTGGCATCGTTCCAATTCCAGCGGTCTGCTTCTACAAAATACACCCGGCCTTGACGCACAGCAGGTAGGCTACGCCAGAGAGCGCTGTTCAGCATGTGATCCAACGTACGTTTGGAGTCTGGAGCAGTGGTGGGAATGAGCATAAAAATAATACAAATCGCCATCCAAGCTCTCAAGCTTGTCATGCCAGTCTGCATAAATCGAACAAGTTCTTCATAGACATGTACTAATTCATTTAAAACATGTGCTGAAGGGGTTGATGATATGCGCCGGATTTCATGGATGCTTGCCATGGTCATGTGTGTAATGCTGCTGCTGGCCGGGTGCGGCAAGAAGAGCGCGGATGATGTGGTTAAAGATTTGAGTGACGTGGTGAGCGACCTGAACAGCTACCACGGTACAGCTTTGATGACGCTGCATACCGGCGACACGCCGCAGGAGTACAAGGTGGACATTTCCTACCGCAAACCTTCCTATTACCGAATTGCCATGACGAACGAGAAAAAGGACATTACTCAGATCGTGTTACGCAATGATGAGGGTGTATTCGTATTGACGCCCAGTCTGAACAAGAGCTTCCGCTTCAAAAGCGATTGGCCGAACAACCAGGGGCAAGTATATTTGTATGAAACGCTGGTTCGCAGCATTATTGGCGATGCCTCACGTCAACTGGCCTCGGACGATAAATCCTATGTATTCGATGTGGCGGCGAACTACAACAGCCACGCGCTGGTAAGGCAAAAAATATGGCTGTCCAAAAATAACTATGCACCCACTCAGGTACAGGTATCTGATGCGAACGCCAAGGTAGTTGTGGATCTGAAATTCGATCAATTTGCGTTTGATACGAAGTTCGACAAGGACTCTTTTGATATGGAGCGCAATATGGCTTTTGGAAAAACAGGTAAGGGAAATGAAGGAGCGCCCTCAGCCGGAGCAGTGGATTCCAGCGGGCAGCTTGATCCTTCCGGTACGATTGATGGTATGACAGGTGTGACGTCCAGCGAACCCGGACAAGTGCAGGGAACAGCAGGAGAGAAGGCACAGCAGCCGTCAGGAGAAGCGTCGATGGATGGAGCTGCCACAGGCGATACGTCAAAACCGGATAGCGCGGACGCGACGGGTAGCACGGATACGGAGGCCAAGCCGGATACAGCGAGCAATACAGAGGCGCAACAGCAAACTCCGGGTGCATCTGATGCAGCAACAGGGACATCGGCAGGCACGGATGCTGCTGAAGCTGTGATGGGTGAGTTCGGCTTGATTGAACCGTCCTATACGCCGGTCGGGGTACAGATCAAGGATACGCCGGAGCTGGAGGATAATGGTACACATGCGGTGATGCTGCGGTATAGTGGAACGTATAACTATACGATTGTGGAGGCGCGCCCGAAAGATCGGGCTGTATCACTGGCTGCGGGTGAACTGGTCGATATTGGAGGAAGCTTTGCCGTTCTGACGGGCAGCGAGCAGCAGACGATGACCTGGATGAATGACGGTATAGAGTTCCGTATTACCAGTGCTGACCTGCCTGTGAGCGAAATGATACAAATTGCCGCTTCTATACAGGATCAATCGGGTAAATAAAACTTTATAGACGGATGCAGACGGTTTAGAGTGTATTTTACTCTGCTTCCGCCCGTATCCGTCTTTTGTTCATTCGAGGTCTAGGGGTGTGCACCTCTTGCTTGGGAGTCATGTTCTTTGTGGAGGATGCTGGTAAACGCCATCTGCCATTGACAGCCACGTTTCTGAACATTACCATTAACCTTTGGAAGTAAGAAAAAAGTAAGGACTTTGCCACATTCCGAATGGTAAAAGGTTATGTTACAGGCTAACAATTGAAGAAGGTGACTGGATTTTGCAAGCACAATACAGATCGACCCGGGCCGAAATCAACCTGGATCACCTTGGCGCCAACTATGAGGCTTTTCGCAGGGCATTGCCAGCGGATAAGCTGCTGCTGGCTTGTGTCAAGGCTAATGCCTATGGACACGGTGCCGTGGAAATATCAAAGGAATTGGAACGCCTTGGTGCGGATTACTTGAGCGTCGCTTTTCTGGACGAAGCGCTGGAGCTTCGGCAGGCGGGGATCAGACTGCCTATCCTTGTTCTCGGTTATACCTCACCGGAAGCTGTGCAAACGGCTTGGGAGCATGACATTTCACTGACTGTGTTCAGTGAGGAAGTGCTGGAGGGTATTCGCAGACTGGACCGCAAAGGAAGCGAACGCAAGCTGAAGGTGCACATCAAAATAGACAGCGGCATGGGACGACTGGGCCTGCTGCCTGGAGAAGAGGCGGTTGCCTTTGTCCGGCAGACTCACCTGTTGGAGCATGTGCTGCTGGAAGGCATGTACACCCATTTTGCCCGCGCGGATGAACAAGACAAAGGCTATACACTGCAACAGCATAATCGGTTCCAGGGCGTGGCGGAAGCGCTAAGGGAACAAGGCATCACCATTCCCATTATACATACGGGCAACAGCGCGACCACCATTGATACCCCTGCGCTTTCCCCCAATATGGTGCGGATTGGCATCAGTATTTACGGCCTGTATCCATCTGATGAGGTTAACCGGCAAGCCATTGAGCTGCTGCCTGTATTGTCATTAAAGACGGCAGTGGTTTACACCAAGACGCTCCCTCCCGGCTGGGGGGTTAGCTACGGCACCCGGTACGTGACCACTGAGGAAGAACGAATTGGCACACTGCCGATTGGTTACGCGGATGGATACTCCCGCATGCTGAGTGGGAACATCGAAGTGTTGATACGCGGCCGCCGCGTCCCGGTGCTCGGCACCATTTGCATGGACCAGTGTATGGTATCCTTACAATCTTTCGCAGAGGATGCGGAAGAAATTCAAATCGGCGAAGAGGTTGTTCTCATCGGCCAGCAGTCCGGCGAAACGATTGCCGCGGATGAGCTGGCATCCAAGCTTGGTACCGTCCACTATGAGGTGATCTGCATGATCGCACACAGGGTACCGCGTGTATATACACGGGAAAATATTCCTGTCGTTCGAGTGAATTCGCTTCTTCCAACCCGCTGGGATTAATTTCATGACGCAAATTACCGGATAAAAGCAGGAGTTTTCGCAGAACGTCCCGAAATATGTACAAAGGAAAGAAAAGAGCGCTGTAACTGTCAAATCGACGCATCAGGCTCCGCTGACACTTGTATTTCGGGGATCAAACGTCTGTACGAAAACGAACTGCGTAGTTTATAATGGAATGCAGCATAGATGATATACGAATATCATATACATTCTCATGTATTCCGTTTGAATAAATTACCGGGAATAACGTTATAATGGTACAATGGCGACAAGGTTTTGGGGGTGGAAGAGAAGTTGGCCAATTTGCAGAACACCAAAAGAATAATGATCAGTTTGCCGGATCATCTCTTGCAGGAAGTGGACGGGATCGTAGCCATGGAAAATTCCAACCGCAGTGAATTTATCAGGCAGGCCATGAAGCAGTATGTGGGCGAACGTAAGAAACGTTACATTCGTGAAGCCATGCAGCGTGGTTATATGGAGATGGCTAAAATTAACTTGACCATGGCCTCCGAAGCCTTTCATGCGGAGGAAGATGCAAACAGCACCTTGGGCCGTACAGTTAGCGGGGTGTAATCCATATTGATCGTAAAGCGCGGCGACGTTTTTTTTGCAGACCTTTCACCCGTAGTCGGTTCCGAGCAAGGTGGCGTTAGACCTGTGCTGATCATTCAAAATGATATCGGCAACCGGTTCAGTCCCACCGTGATCGTGGCAGCCATCACCGCCCAGATTCAGAAGGCGAAGCTGCCCACACACGTGGAAATCGACGCGGCGACGCATGGCTTTGATCGCGATTCTGTCGTTCTTCTGGAGCAAATTCGGACGATCGACAAGCAAAGGCTTACCGACAAAATCACCCATTTGGATGAAGAAACCATGCGCAAAGTGAGCGATTCGCTACAAATCAGTCTCGGTTTGATTGATTTTTAGCATTTTGGAACGACGAGTGAAACGGGAAAAGGGCAGCGCGTGGGCGCTGTCCTTTTGCGTGTCCGATGAAAAATGCAGGCTGGGCCTGGCTTCTTCGTTACGTGCTGGCGCTTTGATTCTTTTTTTGTGATAATGAAAGACATAATGAAAGACAAGAGTTGTAAGGAAGAAGGGATAGCTTTGTCTAACGAGGAAACGAAAACGGAAATCCGGCAGGAGCCGAGCGAAGCAGATCGCCAGGAGCGGATTGTCAAACAAGTGGCGAGGGAGCTGTCGCTGGCACTCAAGCAAATCCGGACGACGATCAGTTTGCTGGATGAAGGGAATACGATTCCTTTTATCGCGCGATACCGCAAGGAAATGACAGGGGAACTGGATGAAAATCAGCTGCGTGAAATTGAGGATCGTGTGCTGTATTTACGTAATTTGGAGGACCGTAAGGTAGAGGTCATTCGCATTATTGATGAGCAGGGCAAGCTGACAGAAGACCTTCAGGCTGCCATCACTTCTGCGGTTAAGCTTCAGGAAGTGGAGGATCTGTACCGTCCATATCGGCAAAAGCGCAAAACCCGCGCGAGTGTGGCGAAGGAACGGGGGCTGGAGCCGCTGTCCATCTGGATCTGGAGCCAGCCGAAGCAGGGCGATGCTCTGAAGGAAGCTGAGTCCTATGTGAATGCGGAATTGGGAGTGGACAGTGCCGAGGCAGCTATTCAAGGAGCTTTGGACATTTTAGCGGAAAATATAGCGGACGACGCGAGTATTCGCCAATGGGTGCGCCGTTATACACTGGATCATGGCATGCTAACCTCCGAAGCGAAGGATGCAGAGCAAGAGTCTGTCTACGAGAACTACTACAGCTATCGTGAGCTGGCTAAGAAAATGCCGCCTCATCGTATTTTGGCGATTAATCGCGGAGAGCGTGAGGGCATTCTCAAGGTCGGACTGGAGGTAGCTCCCGATTCAATTCACAATTACGTCGCAGGTCAAGTGATTAAAGGCTCATCCGCCGTGGAAGAGCTGCTGCGCAACGTCATTGAGGATGCATATAAAAGGCTCATCGCACCCTCTATTGAGCGTGAGGTGCGCGCTGAAATGACGGAGAAGGGTGAGCAGCAGGCCATCTCTATCTTTGCGGGCAATTTGCGCAGCCTGCTGTTACAGGCTCCGATCAAGGGCCGCCGTGTGCTCGGTGTCGATCCGGCGTTTCGGACAGGCTGCAAGCTGGCGGTAGTAGATGATACGGGCAAGCTGCTGGAAGTGGCTGTGACGTATCCGACACCGCCGAACAACAAAAAGCGTGAGGCTGCTGAGAAATTCAAGCAGCTCATTGCCCAATACAGCATTGAGCTGATCGTCATCGGTAACGGAACGGCTTCGCGTGAAACAGAGCAATTCGTGGCTGAAGTCATCGCAGACATTGGCGACAGCAGCTTGGCGTACCTGATCGTTAATGAAGCTGGCGCGAGCGTTTACTCGGCCTCCAAGCTGGCGCAGGAGGAGTTCCCGGATCTGGACGTGGCTGAGCGCAGCGCGGCATCCATTGCACGTCGTGTACAGGACCCGTTGGCCGAGCTGGTCAAGATTGAGCCGAAGGCCATTGGTGTAGGCCAGTACCAGCATGATGTGTCACAGAAGCATCTGGATGAAAGCTTGAAGGACGTTGTAGAATCGGCAGTTAACCATGTCGGTGTGGATGTGAATACTGCCTCCTCGGCTTTGCTGTCCTATGTAGCGGGCATTAACGCGACAATTGCCAAAAATATCGTGAAGTACCGTGAGGAAAACGGCAAATTCAACAACCGTCGTCAGTTGCAGAAGGTACCGCGCCTTGGCGCGAAAACCTACGAGCAATCGATTGGCTTTATCCGTATACCGGGTGGAGAAAATCCGCTGGACCGCACACCGATTCACCCTGAATCGTACGCTGTCGTAGATCGTCTGTTGGCTGAACTGGGCATCAGCGCCCACGATCTGGGCACCAAGGCTGCGACGGAAGCGCTGAACGTGTCCAACATTGACGAACTGGCCGCGAAGCTGGAAGTCGGCGTGCCGACAATGAAGGATATTCTGGACAGCCTCCAGCGTCCGGGCCGTGACCCGCGTGACGAGCTGCCGTTGCCTGTATTCCGCAAGGATGTGCTCAAGATCGAGGATCTGGCACCGGGCATGGAGCTTCAGGGAACCGTCCGCAATGTTATTGATTTCGGCGCATTTGTCGATATCGGCATCAAGAGTGACGGATTGGTTCATATTTCGCAGCTGCGCAGCGGCTTCGTCAAGCATCCGATGGATGTGGTATCCGTTGGTGATAACGTAACCGTATGGGTGCTGAATGTAGACTTGAAAAAAGGCAGAGTCGGTCTGACGATGAAAGCTCCGGCAGAAGCGCAATCGCAGGCATAATACTCTACAAATCCGTATAACCGCCTTATTAGGGTATAACAAAAGCCGGAATCTCCGAACCACTTCGGAGATTCCGGCTTTCATTTATTACTGCCCTGAACTTCTACCCATTGTTGGCATCAAACTCTACACCTGGTGCTTTATGATAAAAAAACCAACAGTCATTCAACAGTTTGATCTGGCGCCGGTCCTTTTTGTAAAAGGCCCGCATAAGCTGGTTGCTGAGCCATTGAGGCAAGCCAATCTCCTCCTCTGCGTTACATCTGTATGTTTAGCATATGGGGTGGGTGCCTAAAGTGTGCTTATCAATTGGATGGCTTATGAATTGAGGGTTAGACTTTGGACGTTATTTTGTAATATGCTTGGCAGTATGGAGCAAAGGAGGAGAACGTGTAAGGATGGAGTCCAAGTCCCTTAGCAATTCGATGAGCCATTCCATGAGCAATGAAGAGCTTCAGGAGTGGGTGGAGCACATTTCAATGGAGAGTTTTGGCGTACCGTTTCGCCATCGTGCCAGCTTTAATTCGCGTCTGTCTTCCACAGGCGGTCGATATTTTATGAAAAGCCATCATATTGAAATTAATCCGCATCAGCTTGCAGCCTACGGGCGGTCTGAGGTAGAAAAAATTATTAAGCATGAGCTGTGCCATTATCATTTGCATTTGCGCGGGATGGGCTACCAGCATCGAGATGCGGATTTTAAAGCATGGCTGGCCCGTGTAGGAGGGAGCAGGCATTGCCAAACTCTGCCGGGAAGAGCGGAGCAGAAACCGCAGCCCTATCGCTACAAGCTGGTATGCGCCTCATGTAGTCAGGAATACTTGCGGAAGCGTAAAATGAACCCCCAGCGTTACCGCTGCGGCAAATGCGGAGGCAAACTTCGTTTGCTGGCACTTGACGGCACTCCCTGAATCATGGTAAATTAAACGTACTGTATGATAATTTACAGCAATGTTCCCTGATAGCTCAGTTGGTAGAGCACTCGACTGTTAATCGAGTTGTCACAGGTTCGAGTCCTGTTCGGGGAGCCATGGAGAGGTACCCAAGTGGCTATAAGGGGACCCTCTGCTAAGGGGTTAGACTGCGAAAGCGGTGCGAGGGTTCGAATCCCTCTCTCTCCGTTGATTTTTCAGATCAGAAAAAGGACGCTCGTATGCATCGGAATGATGCTTGCGAGCGTCCTTTTTTTGTCTATGAAAGCCTGTGGATTTTCAGTTTACAAGGTCCGCTTCGGGAGTTTATCCAGTATATTTAGAAGAGTATGAGCTACGCCATTCTCTACATTGGTCAGGGTAACTTCAGAACAGACGGCCTTGATGTCGTCTTTTGCATTGCCCATAGCGATGCCTTTACCTGCCATCGTTAGCATCGAAATATCGTTATAGCTGTCTCCTACCGCTGCGGCTTCCTCCATGGAAATACCCAGATGATCTGCAAGATAACGCAGTGCGTTTCCTTTGGAGGCATCCTTATGCTCCACTTCAAAGTTACGGTCCGAGGAAATGACCATGTTCAGGCCGGGGAATTCCCGATAACGCTCGCGCCCCCGGTTCAATTTGGCTTGATCAAAGGAGAAGCACAGCACGTTATAAATCTCCACATCCAGCGGAATGTCTTCATACGAGGGAATACGGGTATGCCCGGTCTGTTCATATTGTTTCTCGGCTGCATGTAGCAAAGTATCCAGCGAAATATCCGGATTGGCGCTTAACAGGCGATCCATTTCAACAGCCAGTAGCTGATGTCCGTTTTGTGGAGAATAAATAGCGCGGTCTGTCATGACCTCATAGTAAAAATCGTTTTCGCGCAGCCAGCTCAACACTTCAAACGTTTCACTCCGGTCCATCGGTGTAGAGGTTAGCTGGCGACGATGTGCATCGTGTATGGTCGCGCCGTTTGCTCCGATGACGGGAGTCACAAGTTCTGCTTCCTCCAGCTTGTTCCAGGCATCATAAGCGGCTCTGCCCGTGGCAATGGTCACCTGAACGCCTTGCTGCTGTGCCTTGCGGATCGCGTCTGCGTTCACCTTGCTTATTTTTGCTTCCTCGTTTAGCAGCGTTCCATCCAAATCAATCGCAAACAGTTTCATTTCTCCATCTCCAGTCTTCTTCTATATATCTCATACTTTTTTCACATTACGGAACAATAATTTCAACATCATGACGGCGAAAAACATCCAGCATAGCCGGGTCCGGCAAACAGTCGGTGATAACGATATCCACCTCGTATAAATCGGCAAAGCGGTAAGGAAGGTTTTTACCAAATTTGGAGTGATCCGCAAGAATGATCACCTGATCGGCCTGTTTCATCATTTGGTGCTTGAGCATACCGTCCTCTTCATGATTAATGCTCAGTCCATGGATAGAAATGCCCCCGATCCCAACAAAAGCTTTGTCTACAAAATAGCGGGACAGGGTAGCAATGGCGGAAGAACCGTAGACAAAACGGTGCTCCTTTTGCAAGCGTCCGCCGAGTAGATGAATCGAAACGCCGTCCTTTTCGGAAAGAACATCAGCCTGATTAATCGAATTGGTAATGACCGAGCACTCCTGTACATGGAGCCTTTCGGCACATGCCTGTACAGTGGTGGAGGAATCGAGAATGATGCGATCTCCGTCTCGAACCATACTGGCAGCTATTTGTCCAATGACTTGCTTTTCCTCGGATACAGTGAGTAGTCTCTCTTTATAGTTTCTGGTTAATTCGTGATCCAGTGTGGGTAGAAGGGCACCGCCACGGGTTCGAATAATTTTCTGGTGCTCCTCTAGCTTTACCAGATCCCTGCGGGCCGTATCTCGTGATACATTAAAAAATTCGCAAATATCATCCACCGAAATACGCTTGTGAAGCTGTAGGTAATCAACAATTTTTAGCATCCGCTCTTCTTGATACATAAAAAGCTCCTCTGTTCAAAATGATTTCGGTATTCTGTAAGTGATTATAAGTAAAGTTAAGTCGTTTTGCAATATAATCTCTTTTTATGCTTCTAATAACGTAAAATAAGTGGATTTACGTAAGTGAAGATGCGATTTAATTCTCGGTAAAATACTTATTTTAAATTTTTTAAAAATATGTATTGTCATTCATTCTTCTATTTGATATACTCTTTCTTGTCGCTAAGTTGGTGTATAAAAATGCGGCCCGTTGGTCAAGCGGTTAAGACACCTCCCTTTCACGGAGGTAACAGGGGTTCGATTCCCCTACGGGTCATTGTTGTCTTTATGGACTACATGTTACATGCTTAAGGGAAATTCCTGAAGTCTGATGGCGGACATCTTGGATGAACAGCATGAGCCATTAGCTCAGTTGGTAGAGCACCTGACTTTTAATCAGGGTGTCGAAGGTTCGAGTCCTTCATGGCTCACCATTTATATTTTATTATGCGGTCGTGGTGGAATGGCAGACACGCTATCTTGAGGGGGTAGTGAGCGTACGCTCGTGGAGGTTCGAGTCCTCTCGACCGCATCAATGGAATGAACGAAAAAGTCTCTCGCGGTAGAGGCTTTTTTTGTTTATGTAATGATACAATAAAATAGTCATAATTATGAAATAATGATTCTATAGTATAATATAACGCCATAATGTTATAGAATGATAAGTATAAACTGATGAAGTGACGGTGAAAAATATGGACACTCAACTGTTGGGAGATATATCAGAAAATATTTTGGGTTTGTTTCCGATTGTGAAGAAGAAATTTTTCACCTTCGGCACGCTCGATATTCCTTTACATTTGTCGCCTAATAACTTTCAAGTATTAATGCTTCTGCGGGAGGTGCGCTTGTCAACGGTATCTGAACTATCCAAACAGCTTAATGTCTCGCGTCCGAACATGACCCCTCTTTTGGACAAGCTGGTGGAGCATGGGTTGGCCGATCGCCAGTCGTGTGACTCGGATCGCAGAGTCGTGAATGTGGCGATTACACAAGAGGGCGATGCTTTTTGTGAGCAGGTATTCAATACCTTTTCCAGTAAAATTCAAGAAAGATTGGTGCTTCTGTCGGAAGAGGATTTATTGCACCTGAGTGAAACTTTGAACGAATTAAAGCAGATTTTTCTTAAAATCGACAACGCTACTCCGTAATTGGTGTAAGCGAACTGACGGAAGGCCGCCGTTTTCTTCGGAAAACAGGCGGTTTTTGTTGCATATTGTGGTATAATGAAAACCAACATACATAATTCGGCAATTTTAACATACGTGATCTTTGAAATGGAAACAGGCAACATGATATCGTTATCTGAGAGCCTGCTAGGGAGGAAGGGACTTCTATGCAATCTATTTACCAACGAATTGAGGAGCTTATCAAGGAACGGGGAATGACGAAAAAGGCGTTCTGCGAGCAGTTGGGTATTAGTACAGGGAATTTTGGTGATTGGAAGAGAGGCAAGACGACACCGGGCACGAATAAGCTCATTGAAATCGCTTCGTTTTTTGATGCCAGTCTGGACTGGATCATGTTGGGGCGGGATGTACAGGGTGAGGTGCTGAAGGAGTCGAAGGACCCTTATTTTTTTGATGCATATGGGCAACTGAATTGCCAGGGAGAGCAGCTTAGTGAAACAGAAAAGGATTTTATAATTGAGTATATTGAATTTACCCGCTTCCGTAAAGAGAAAAAGCAGGAAGATTCAACGACGGAATAAACGGGTGCAGAATATTAAAGTGATGATTACCGAATAAGTATGGTTGCAATGAAGGTTGAAATTTTGGGAATAGTTCAAGAAAAGTAAGGGTGTCGGAGGGGATAATTTTGGGAGACCAAACGATTTATCAGCGAATTGAAGCCTTGATTAAGGATCGGGGAATGACGAAGAAGGCGTTTTGTGAAAAGCTCAAAATCAGCTCGGGGAATCTTGGAGACTGGAGAAGAGGCAAAACAACGCCGGGAACGATGCATTTAATCCAGATTTCGGACTTTTTTAATGTATCGCTGGATTGGTTAATGAAAGGTGTCAAGCCGGGAGAGGGCGTACTTCAGGAGCAGAAGGCTGCTTATTTTTTTGGAGTGATGGGGCCATTGAATTGCCAGGCAGAGGATCTGGATACAGAAGAACAGAATTTCATATTAGAATATGTGGAATTTGCGAAATATCGTAAGCAAAAAGGTGAGAATGACAAAACACAGCCTGAATGATCTTCTCGCTAAAGATCACTCAGGTTGAAAACCTGTAAAACGGACCGGCGGGTTCGATTGACGAGTTTATTTGGGTTGCCGATGTTATAGCGTGCCATATACTTGGGGGACGCTCACATCGTTGGTTTCAGAGTGGTGATGCCTCCTTATAATCGTTATCGTCGATGTTGAGGATTGCAGCAACTTGTTTTCTGTACCTTTGTGCTTTGCGGGTGCCGTGAATCAGATTGGACAAGCGTGAAGGCGGGATGTTATACGTTTCACAAAATGTTTTCTGATCCAGCCGAAGTTCGACAAGCCTTTGTTTGATGGCCCACCCGAAGGAGGTGACAGGCATTTTGTTGTTCAAGTGAAATCGCCCCTTACGGATACTTGCGGAATAATTGGTGTGTTATAATAATCATCAGTAAACATGTTAGAATTAACCATCTAAAACTATGATACACGTTTATACGTGTTTTTACAATCTAAAATACGTAACTAAGATAAATTTATTACTTATTTAAGTGATAAATGGTTTGGATAATCCATCTGGAGCCTGTTAACTGTGAGAAATGTCAATTGTGCTCTAGATAAAAAAAGCACTCTGCCACTGAAAAAAAGTGGTGGGAGTGCTTTTGGCGTTGGTGCTGGAAGGGTGAAAATAGGCATCAGGGGGATGCTGGAGGCGTATAATGGGGCCAGACGAAGGAATCAGTCGAATTTCACCCGCGCGGGTGGTTGCTGCTCATATAGGGTGGCTGCGTAATGTAGGAGTTGGACCAGTGTCTTTGCAGAAGGCGACGCTGAAATGCGGTTGGCTCAGTCTCAGGGGTGTTGAATTGCTTCCATGCGTCTAGAAGCTCGTTGGTCATTCGTTGAATAACAGGATTTTTTTCCTCATAAGGAGGATGGAGTAGTTTGGAAGCATCTTCGACACAGAAGGATACTGCCGCGGCAAGGTAGCCGTGAATGGTTTGCTCTACATCATTTCCAAGAGAAACGTTAATCCAGGTATGAACGGTTGCGAGTGTGCCAATCGCATTGTATTGGATGAGTATAGCTTCGAGTCGATCGAATTCAAGCCAAGGGTACAAAGCCTTAGCGAGCTTGAGCAGGCGTTGGCCGGATAGGCGTGACTCTTTCGTGTGCTGTAGGGAAGAACGCTGGGCGTGCAGCATTTTATCAATAAGAGCGATACGCCAACCATCATTTTGCTGAACAGCGATATAAAGACTTTTGATAGCCATGCCATCGAGGGATGTGAACTGAGGATGCAGATCGGTGCGTGCATAGTGTTCCAGGTCTTGCAGACAGGTTAAACGACCATTTCGAAACAGCTCCTTTAGCCCGTAGGAACGAGTGAAGCCACCGACAGGCAGGGAAGGGTCCAACAGCAATGCGTAGTTCAGCAAACGATTGCCTTTTTGCAAAGCGGTTCGCCTCCTTAGAGTATAGTTTTTATGTTATATTAAGTGACTTTAAAATCGAATTAAGAAAAATTTTAGTGATATTATGTAATATATATTTACACTTATGATGCTTACATGTCAAATTAAATATTTTTATAGCTTTTATATGTTAGTTTATTTAACTTTAAAATAATTATTGTATTTATGTTTACAAATAGAATACAAGGGAGTATAATAAATCTGTTGCCTCGAAACATTGGAATTTGCGGTCGTGGTGGAATGGCAGACACGCTATCTTGAGGGGGTAGTGGGCGTACGCCCGTGGAGGTTCGAGTCCTCTCGACCGCATTACATGCAAGACACAGATAAAAAAGCATCCTGACACGTTTTTTACGTGATTGGATGCTTTTTTTGTTATATCCCTTTTTTTCTAGCCACAGGAGCAGCCGCCTGGATCGGCTGCTTGTGAACGGTGATGAAGTGGCTTGTTAGCTTTGCTACAAGAGCTTCTCGATATCCCCCGCCAGTTTATCTGGAGTTGTCTGTGGGGCGTAGCGCTTAAATACGTTACCTTCGCGTGTAATTAAAAATTTAGTAAAATTCCATTTGATCGCTTTGGAGCCTAATACGCCTGGAGCTGTCCGGGTGAGGTAGCGAAATAAAGGGTGCGCCTGATCGCCATTGACATCTGTTTTGGAAAACATCGGGAACGTAACTCCATAGTTAATCTGGCAAAACTCCGAAATGTCCTCGCTGGAACCCGGCTCTTGCTTGGCAAACTGGTTGCTGGGGAACCCCAGGATTTCAAGACCCTGCTCATGGTATTGGTCATATAGCTCTTGTAGCGCCTTGTATTGGGGGGTTAGCCCGCATTTGCTGGCTGTATTCACGATAAGCAGAACTTTTCCTTCATATGTTGACAACGGAATCTCATTCCCTTGCAGGGTTTGCGCATCATATTCATAAACGGTCATGGTATCCCTCCTTATTTGATATTCCACAATTAAATTGTAAGCAATTTAACGAAGGGTTGCAAGTCTATAATAGATGTAATGCGCCGTCTGCGACTGTAAAATCGTATTTTGTCCAAAACGGAAAATTGCACTGCAAATGGGGTGAATTGGCGCTGTTTCTCATCGTAAAACAGGCTCAATCGGCGTTTATCAGGTGCATACAGCAGTTTTTCTTTCTCTTTTACAAAAAAGGGACAAAAAATGCTCTCCATACGCCAATATTGACATGCCCGACATTTTCGAAAAGAGATGAAAAACCGAGATTGAAGGAGCTGGGAGAAGGATATTTATGTTGTAAGCGCTATTATTAATCTCTTATGCTCCAAAGACCGATTTATAACCCCGCAGGTGAGCTTTACAGTGTTCCTTGCGCGGGTGTATGATTCAAGACGTAATTTCAAATTAAGTGAATGAAGCAGCAACGAATTGTCTATAGCGCTGAATTTTGCAGTTGCAAAAGCGGGGGAACCGAACGGGAACTCTACGGCTTTCAGAGCCGTGTGTCTCATGGGGTGAATTTTCCGGCCAAGTGCCAGAAATAGGGCGACTCTCACGTCCGAATCCGACAGCTAACCTCGTAAGCGTACAGGGAGAGGCAACAAACCGCCGTGTGTAGCCATGGTTTATTTTATCATGGTTACGTAAGAAGCCGGAGGAAAGCCTTTTTCCTTCGGCTTCTTTTTGTTGTCTTTTTATACCGGGAGAGGAGCTACTGATGGAAGGTCGGCTAATCATTGTCACTGCACCGAATGAATCGGGCAGAAATTTTGTGAAATTGCTTATGTTCAAAAAACTGGCGTTTGCGGTTCTGACGAATAGCGCTCAGGAGGAACGACAGCTCAAAAAAATGGGTGTGGAGCATGTTGTGCGCATCAATACGATGCAAGCAGGGAAGTGGAATTTTCCCAAAAAAGAAATTGGCTGCGTGTATTTGTTTGAGAACAGCTTGAATCTGACGTGCCGTTTTCTGCAAATATGCCGGCCGCTGACATCGGATTCGGTCTATGTCATTACACACGGCTGTAATCCTCAAGGGATTTATCGAGGTTTGGGAGCGGACCATGTGATCTACACTTTGAATGGAGAGGTGGGTTTTCTGCTGAACGGATAGTCGCTTACGATATGGCTAATTTACATTAAAATTTTTGAATTTAGTTTTATAGCGATTTTACGAGAGTGTAAGAATGATGAATTAAGGACTGGTACGGGAGGGTATGAACATGATGGATATATACATGCTGCTCGTGATGGCTGTGAGTTATGGAGCGATACTGTTGTTTGTACGCTGGTGTAATGCGCAGACCTCCAAAGGAGGGCGAAGAGGATGATGGTTGTGCTTGCGCTTACGGCTATTGTGTTTGTGTATTTAATCTACGCACTCCTGAATCCTGAAAAGTTCTAATCAGGATTCAGGTATAGGATAAAGCGGACGAGGGATAGCAGATCGTGGATGAGGCATCAGAGGCAGCGGGCTTTCGCAAACGTGTGCACTCGCTTGGTGCTATGAAACCGTCTGTTGTCCCAAACGCAGGAGCATTTTGGAGGAGGGAATAGATGATGGAGCTACTGCAGATTGGAATTGTGATTGTGATATTGCTGCTCTTGGTGAAACCAGTGGGCACCTATATATATCATGTATTCTCAAATGAACCGAATCGGACAGATCGGGTGTTTGGCGGGACGGAGAAGCTGATTTATAAGGTTATAGGATTGAAAAAGCTGGAGAGCATGCGTTGGACCACGTACGTTATGAGCTTCATTGCTACGAATGTCGTGCTTGTGGCGATCAGCTATGTGCTGCTGCGCTTGCAGGGACTGCTTCCCGGTAATCCGGCTGGAAACGGCAATATGGAAGCTTCACTGGCATTTAATACAGTGATCAGCTTTATGACCAATACGAATCTCCAGCATTATAGCGGAGAAAGCGGACTTACGTATTTGACGCAGATGGCGTTCGTAACGATGATGATGTTCACTTCGGCTGCTTCCGGTTTTTCGGTTGCTGCGGCTTTTATGAGAGGATTGACGCGGCGCGGTGAAGGGATGGGCAACTTTTTTCAGGATTTTATCAAAGCAATTATACGGATTTTTCTGCCGTTGGCCTTTGTACTTACGCTGGTGCTGGTCGGACTGAAAGTACCGCAGACGCTTCAGTCTACGGCGGATATTACAACGCTGAGCGGAACACAGCAGCAGATTGCTTTGGGACCCGTTGCTTCGATGGAATCGATCAAGCATTTGGGCACGAACGGGGGCGGTTTCTATGGGGCCAACTCGGCGCATCCTTTTGAAAATCCAAATCCCTGGACGAATGTGCTGGAAATTTTGGCGATGTGGGTGATGCCGGCTTCGCTGCCGTATACCTTTGGACTGTTCGCCCGTAATCGCAAGCAGGGCTGGATTATTTTTAGCTCCATGATGGTATTGTTCCTCGTCTTCCTATCCATTACGTATGTGTCAGAGAAAACGGGCAATCCGTTGATTCATGCACTGGGTGTGGATGCTTCTCAGGGAAGCATGGAAGGGAAAGAGGTTCGCTTCGGCATTGGACAATCGGTGTTGTTCACGGCTGTAACGACGGCGGCAACCACTGGCTCGGTGAATAATATGCACGATACGCTGACCCCGCTGGGCGGTATGGCTGCTTTGGGTGAAATGATGCTGAACGTCATTTTCGGCGGTAAGGGCGTCGGGCTGATGAATATGCTGATGTACGCGATTCTGGGTGTGTTTATATGTGGATTGATGGTCGGCAGGACCCCGGAATTTATGGGCAGGAAAATTGAAGGCAAGGAAATGAAGCTGATCGCGATTGCCATTTTGGTACATCCGTTTCTCATTTTGGTGCCGACTGCGCTCGCTTTTATGAGTCATTGGGGGTACGATGCGGTCACAAACCCCGGGTATCACGGATTGACTCAGGTGATATATGAATATGCTTCATCTGCGGCTAATAACGGTTCGGGATTTGAAGGTCTTACGGATAACAACGTATTTTGGAACACGACAACAGGGATTGTTATGTTCTTCGGACGATATGTATCTATAGTTGCACTGTTGGCTGTAGCGGCTTCATTGAATGCCAAAGCACCGACTCCGGTGACGACGGGCACACTTCGCACGGACAACAAGCTGTTTGGTGCGATTTTAATCGGGGTTGTGCTGTTGATCGGCGCGTTGACCTTTTTGCCCGTAATCGTATTGGGGCCTGTGGCTGAATTTCTGACCATGTGAAGAAGATGAACAGGAAGAAGAAAATGAGAATGGATGAACGGGGTGCTTGATCATGAAGGAACAACGCAAACGCATGCTGGACAAAAGCATCTTGAAGCATGCGATCAAGGATAGCTTTATGAAATTAAATCCGATGATCATGATGAAAAATCCTGTCATGTTCGTCGTGGAGATCGGTACATTGGTCGTACTGCTCATGTTGCTGTTTCCCGGTTATTTTGGAACTGGCAACGAAATGGGGTTTAATCTGGCTGTTTTTATTATCCTGCTGTTCACATTACTCTTTGCTAACTTTGCCGAAGCGCTCGCGGAGGGGAGGGGTAAGGCGCAGGCTGCCTCTTTGAAAAAATCCAAGCAGGACACACAAGCCAACAAGCTTGTCGGGGATGAGATTCAGGTGGTCAGCTCGACCGAGCTGCGTAAAGGTGACATTGTGATGGTGTCCCAGGGCGAGATGATTCCGAGTGATGGTGAGGTGATTGAAGGTCTTGCCTCAGTGGATGAATCGGCGATTACGGGAGAATCGGCTCCAGTGATCAAGGAATCAGGTGGTGATTTTTGCTCGGTAACCGGCGGGACGCGCGTGGTCAGTGACCGAATTAAGGTGCGGATTACGACAGAGCCGGGTGAGACGTTCATTGATAAAATGATTTCGCTCGTGGAAGGCGCACAGCGGCAAAAGACGCCAAACGAAATTGCGCTGAATACCCTGCTGATCAGCTTGACGATTATTTTTCTGATCGTGGTGGTTACGCTGGCACCGATTGCCCGTCATTTTAACATTGACCTGCCTGTTCCCGTGCTGATCTCGTTGCTGGTCTGCCTGATTCCTACAACGATTGGAGGACTGCTGTCAGCCATCGGGATTGCCGGTATGGACCGGGTCACCCAGTTTAACGTGCTGGCGATGTCAGGTAAGGCGGTAGAAGCATCCGGGGACATCAACACGATGATTCTGGACAAAACGGGTACAATTACCTTTGGTAACCGGATGGCGAGCCAATTCGTGCCTGTAGGGGGCGTAGAGGAGACAGAGTTAGTGAAGTGGGCTGCGATGAGCTCGATGAAGGATGAGACGCCCGAGGGGCGCTCAGTTCTGGAGTTGATGCGCAAGCAGGAGCACACGCTGGATGAATCCTTGGCAGCAGGAGGGACCTTTATCGAGTTCAAGGCGGAAACTCGGATGAGCGGTCTGGATCTGGCCGATGGACGAAAGGTACGTAAGGGCGCGGTGGACTCTGTCCGGCAGTGGGTACTATCGCAAAACGGCAGCGTTCCAGCCGATCTGGAGGAAAAAGCGAATCAGGTGGCCTCTGAAGGAGGTACGCCGCTGGCTGTCGCGCTGGATGATAGGATATATGGCATTATTTATTTGAAGGACACGGTGAAGCCGGGCATGAAGGAGCGGTTCGATCAGCTCCGGGAAATGGGCATACGCACGATCATGTGTACCGGGGATAATCCGCTGACAGCCGCGACAATTGCACGGGAAGCGGGTGTAGATGATTTTGTGGCTGAAAGCAAGCCGGAGGACAAAATCGCAGTCATTCGCCGTGAGCAGGAGCTGGGCAAGCTGGTTGCCATGACCGGAGACGGTACGAATGATGCTCCTGCGCTGGCACAGGCTGACGTCGGGCTGGCCATGAACAGTGGTACGGTCGCGGCCAAGGAAGCCGCCAATATGGTAGACCTGGATTCCGATCCGTCCAAAATTATTGAGGTGGTCGCTATTGGCAAGCAGTTGCTTATGACACGCGGTGCTTTGACAACATTCAGTATCGCGAACGATGTTGCCAAATATTTTGCCATTATCCCGGCAATGTTCATGCTGGCGATTCCGCAAATGAGCGCATTAAACGTGATGGGGCTTGGCTCTCCGTTGTCTGCTATTTTGTCGGCGCTGATCTTCAATGCTGTTATTATTCCGCTTCTGATCCCGCTGGCCATGAAGGGCGTGAAGTATAAGCCCATGAGCTCGGATCGCCTGCTGGGACGGAATTTGCTGATTTACGGTTTGGGTGGTATGGTGGTGCCGTTTGTCGGCATTAAAGCCATTGATTTGCTGGTGCATTTGTGGATTTAACGCAGCCTGTGAAGGTGTGCATTTCGGATACTGAATGGAAGCAGAAAGGGTGAGCAACATGAGTGGCTTTTATCGGATGATGTCCGGACGCAGATTTGCTGCACACGAAAAAGCCGGGTCTGCCGGGCAGGGGAATAACAAGCGTCCAGAGACGGATGCTGTGCCGAATGGACAGCCGGAGAGAGAAGAGATGCGGGGAGGCACCATTGTTGGCGTGGCGTTGCGTACCTCGGTGCTGATGATCCTGCTGTGTGGCCTCGCTTACCCGCTGGTTAGCACGGGCGTGGCACAGGTATTGTTTCCGCAGCAGGCGAATGGCAGTATGCTTCGTAATGCGGAGGGTCAGGTAGTCGGCTCCGAGCTGATCGGGCAGTCCTTTGCCAATCCAGCGTTTTTTCAGGGGCGGGTATCAAGCATTGATTATAATGGGGCCGGTTCAGGCTCCAGTAACTACGCACCGTCCAATCCGGCCTTGATACAGAGGGTTAAGGATTCGATAGCAGGTTGGCAGAAAAATAATCCGGATGTACCGATCAGTCAGGTTCCGGTGGACCTGATTACGAACTCCGGCTCCGGCCTGGACCCGCATATTTCGCCACAGGCGGCACGGGTTCAAATTCCGCGTATTAGCCGCTTGACGGGTATTGCGCCGGATAAACTGAAAGCACTGGTGCAGGAGCAGACCGAAGACCGCAGCGCCGGAGTATTTGGAGAGCCGCGTGTGAACGTGCTCAAGCTGAACCTTGCGCTTGAAGCGCAAACGCAGGTACAGTCAGCCAAGCCATAGAAGGATCAAAAAAAGGTATTCCCGAGCGATAAGCTTGAGGGATACCTTTTTTATGGGATTGGGATGCTCTCGGATGGATAAAGCTGCAAGAAAGTGTTTTATTCCTTATGGGGGATATGAATTTTTGTTCGCTTATTTACTTAGCTTTACATTGCTTGATGAATTTTTGGCTTTCCTTAAGGCTGAAGCGAGTACGCACATGTATATAAATACAACAATACCTATGATTAAATAAGACAACTTAATATTCATTAGATCCGTAAGAGTACTGCTCAAAATAGGGCCGATCATTAGGCCAATCGAGTATGCCGTGTTATAAAGTGCAAAAGTAATTCCATAAGAATGATTTCCACTTCGTTGAGAAATATCAGCAAGTTGAGGTAAGCAGGGAGCAAGAACCATACCCATGCTCACCCCTAAAACAGCTAAAATGACAGCTTGAAACGATAATGTTTCTGGAAGTGCGGTCAGAGGAAGAGCAATGGATACCATAAGTAGACCGAGGAGAATTCCGTTTTTATAGCCGACCTTACTGGAAAACTGTCCTATAAAAGGCGTTGCCAGGCCATAAGCAAGGGTGGGAATGGCAAATAATAATCCAATAAGTCCAGGGTTAGCGCTAAAATTGTGCTGTAGGTGTAACGGTAATGTGGGCTCAAGTACGCTTGGGATGGATGCGCCGATAATCACAACTCCAATAACCAAAAGCAAATCTTTATTTTTCATGAACGAGAAAGGGGAAATATACTTTTCATTTTTCGCTTCCGGAATATCATGCAGGAGTATTAACCGAAGTACAGCATCGATGACGGCCAAGGAGATGGCAAAGTAAAAAGGAAGCTGGTAACTTCCCCATTGATACAACCAACCGCCAATTGTCGGTCCGAGAAGGGTCCCGGCGGCTTGACCGGATAATGCCAAGCCCATGGCTTTGCCACGTTCTTCAGATGGATATAGATCAGCCAAGAGAGCGAGCCCTGCTGTCCAGGTCATTGCGGCTGCGATTCCCTGAAGAGCGCGTGCCACTACAAGCAGCCAGAGAGTGTGGGCTATGGCAAACATTAAAGTGGAGGCTATGAGTCCAATTAACCCCCATAATAGAGGTGTCTTTCTCCCAATCCGATCCGTTAATAGGCCAAAAATAGGTGTAGCTATAAATAATGCGATTGCATAACTGCTGAATAAGAATCCGATTTCGGTTTGAGTTGCTCCCAGAGAATCTGCGTACCTTGGTAGAATGGGAACGACTAATCCATAGATTAACATATCAATGAATACAGCTAATCCGACAACAATTAGTGCAGCTTTTTGCTTATTTTGTGCCCCTTTACTCCTTTTCATTATTACATCCTCCTCATGAATTTTTTCTGATTTCCTCTTTGATTTGTTTAACAAATTTTAATTGAAGCTCGCATTGATCATAAATATTTCTGAAAATTAACATGACGTTTACGGGGATATTCATAAGTTCAGCTTTTTGTTCCTGCCCCAATTTCATATCTCTATAGATTTTTTCGATGGCTTGCTGTTGAGAGCTTAAAGCCTCTTCAATTTCATGGAGCGCAGCCTCATCCATAAAAGTTAAAGCTGTGTACAGTGCTGTTGGAAATACAACAGAAGATTCTTTAAATGATTCGATTAAAAGCCGACTAAACTCACTTTTTCCAGTCTCCGTGATCGCATATATAGCTTTTGACCGATTCCCTGTCTGTTCTAACGTTTTCAAATGTACAATTCCTTCTGAATCCAGCTTTTTTAAGGCATGATATATAGAAGCTGGTTGCACATAAGCCCATTTATCCGTTTGAGCGGATTGCATCTTTTGTTGTATTTCATATCCGGACATTGCTCCATATTGTAATAAAAGACCAAGAACCATTACACGAGTCGTACTCAAAATGATATCTCCTCCATAATTTTATTGCTAAATGTTTTATACTAAAATTTTAGTATAGGATTATAGTCGGATTATATCATTACAGTCCAATGAAGTAAAGGTTTAGTTGCTTAATCCAACAGTACCGCTTGGTTATTGAATAACGGTATCAATTTGTGAAAGATGTCATTAGAGAAGCGGTCAAAATAATCCCTTTATATGGGGTAGTTTTTTTACTGATTAAGTCTAATGAAATTACAATAGCTTTTGATTATAAATTTAGCTTGAAAAACATTAATTCAATATTTACTTTAGGAAAATAAGGAGGTAGAATATTTCTTGTGATGTATACTAAATATTTAGTATTATATATTTTTTAAAAAATATATAGTTATTAATGTTTTCTATTTGAGAGGAGGGAACATATGAGTAGTTTATAACGAGACTTACATTTAGATCGGAAAGATACTTTCTGTAAGGGGAGTGATCTGAAATGTTAAGCAAGGTGATCAACGATATCTGCTTTATTAGAGAAATGGATCCGGCAGCAAATAGTTGGCTTGAAATAGTATTATGTTATCTGGGTTTTCATGCTCTCATATTCTATCGAGTATCTCATTTTCTTTTTTCAGTTCGTTTGTATTTATTCGCCCGAATATTATCTAATTGGGGACGTTTTTTTACGGGAATAGATATACACCCAGGTGCGGAGATGGGGGATGGGATTTTTATAGATCATGGTATTGGAGTTGTTATAGGTGCGGAAGCCAAAGTGTTAGGTCCTATTAAAATTGGCCGATTACTCCAAAATAGGAGCAGGTGCAGTTGTATTAAAAAATGTTCCCTCCAATTCTACTGTCGTTGGTGTTTCGGCTGGCATAGTGAAATGGTACGGATATCCTATCATAAAAAAACAACAAGCATAATAAGTCGGTGGTCAGTTTTCTAAAGTGGTCAAATTTAGAGGAGGAACTATTATGCATAAGCAAGCCCCTGTTCAATTATCCAAATTAATTCAGAATGAAGCCAAGTATTTCTGGTCTCCATCCGTTCGTTGGTGTAAAACAGAGGACACCATTGAAATTGAGCATTCAGTATTCTCTGGTATAGCACTTGAATTATTCCCTGAGTTATACTACATAACGCAAAAAGGCATAAAGTTGGAATCACTTATTGAGCATTATTCTCATTTAAATCAAGAATTACTTTGTGATTTTATCAAACATTTGATTAATGAACGTATATTAGTAAATTCTATATTATCACCTCAGGAGCTTCTTTATCCGCATAATTACCTTGTACACAACCTCCACCACGAAGACACTTTCATTGATCCGGAACAATACAATCAATTCAAACAAAAACAGCTTGAACGCACATTTTCGAATGTTATGGAGTACGATCTTCCCTTAGAGGATGTTTCTTTCCCAGAAGAAATTGTAAATCGCAGATCTTTTCGTAATTTTGATATAAATCGTAAACTTCCATTTAAAACATTTTCAAAGCTTATCTCTGTTTTTAAACAGACTATAACTGATGGGGAGATTCGCTATTTCTATGCAACCGATGGCGGACTATATCCAATCGATATATTCATTTACGTTAAGGATGCCCGGATAGAAAAGGTGAAGGCAGGCTTATATTACTATAATCCTGTATGTAATATGCTTCAAATGGTAAGCAGTGCCTGTGTTATCACACAGGAAGCGCATTATGCTCAAAATCAAGAAATATTTAACACATCGGCTTTTTCTGTATTTATGGTTTATAACAGCGAGGTTACAATGCCGAAATATGGTGGAATGGGATATTTGTATGCCGCTATTGACTGTGGAATTATGGTGCAACTGTTGACTCAAGTAGCTGAGCTTGAGCAGGTGGGGTTGTGCTCTATTGGTGATATGAATTTCCGTAAAATTAAAAAATATTTCAAACTAAATTCCAGTCAGGTTATGCTGCACTCCATTGAAGTTGGGCTCAAGTAAATAGAACGATGGAACCTCGGCAGGGAGGAATAACAATATGACTATCCACAGTCTATTTGAAAAGCAAGTAGTAGCTAATTCAGATCATCTCGCTGTTGTCAGTTGTGAAAAATACCTCACTTATCGACAATTAAATGAAAAGTCCAATCAATTAGCTGAAGTATTGGTTGAGCATAATGTTTGTAC
Source organism: Paenibacillus sp. 1-8 (assembly GCF_056316205.1). Taxonomy (NCBI): domain Bacteria; kingdom Bacillati; phylum Bacillota; class Bacilli; order Caryophanales; family Paenibacillaceae; genus Paenibacillus; species Paenibacillus sp. 1-8. The sequence continues at coordinate 1,395,160 of NZ_CM149995.1, forward strand.
TGGTTGTATTGTCGGAATTATGATGGAACGCTCTGTCGATATGATCATTGCAGTATTAGCAGTCCTTAAAGCTGGAGGAGCTTATTTGGCCCTTGATCCAGGTTACCCTGAGGAGAGAATTAAATTCATGCTGAGTGACAGCAATTTGAAGTTGCTGCTTACACAACAGCACTTAAGATCTCCTAATCATCCGGGATTAAGTAAATTAACAGTGACTGAACAACTGTATTCCAATCGTTCGACCAACAATTTGGAGCGGAATGTTTGCTCAAGCGATCTTGCCTATCTAATCTATACATCAGGTTCAACAGGGCAGCCTAAAGGAACCTTATTAGAACATAAGGGAATTGAAAATTTACAGTCAATTTGGACAAATAAATTCCATATTACTTCAAAAGATCGAATTGGTCAGTTCGCCAGCTTTTCATTCGATGCCTCTGTATGGGAAATTTTTATGGCACTTTTTAATGGGGCAACCTTATATATTATTCCTCAGGAAATAATACATCAGACCCTCGATTTTGAGTCCTATGTTTCAGAAAATATGATTACTGTACTAACATTGCCCCCAAGTTATGCTGTGTATTTGGAAGCTTCGCGTATTACGAATTTAAGGTTGATGATAACAGCAGGATCGTCATCATCCGGTAATTTGGTAAATCAATGGAGCCCGTATACAACTTATGTGAATGCGTATGGACCCACCGAAGCGAGCATATGTGCTTCTTTATGGATGGCTCCTTCAGCATTTTTTGAAGGTAATTCGGTTCCTATAGGCTCGTCATTGCCGAATACGAATTTTTATATTTTCGATGAGCAACTGAACCCTGTTGATTGTGGAGAAATTGGAGAACTTTTCATAAGCGGATGTGGGCTAGCAAGAGGCTATTTGAATCGTCCAGAGCTTACAAAACAAAAATTCATCCAACATCCAACAATTCCAGAAACAACAATATATAGAACCGGTGATTTAGTTCGGATGCTTTCTGATGAAAATTTGGAATATCATGGGAGGACGGATCAGCAAGTAAAAATACGTGGGCATCGGATTGAATTGGAAGAAATCGAAGTAATTCTTCTTAAACATAAAGAAATCACAGAAGTAGTGGTGCAGACTATTCAGGGCGAGCAGGATCAATTGCAGTTGTGCGCGTATTATGTAGCCCGAAATGCGATAAACACAACTGAGTTGCGTCAGTTTATCAAGCAAGAATTGCCGATTTATATGATGCCAACTTATTTTGTTTATTTATCTGAACTTCCTATGACCATTAATGGAAAAGTGGATCGAAAAGCTCTTCCTATTCCAACTAGGGATTTATCGGGACAACTTAATCATCAGCAGCCTCGCACTGCTTTAGAGGAACTTTTATGCCTACTAATGAGTGAGGTTCTTGGTGTAGGCCAGGTGGGCATATATGATAACTTTTATGATTTGGGTGGTGATTCAATTAAAGCCATTCAATTATCTGCAAAGTTGAACTCTCATAATCTAAAGCTCAGTAGTCATCATCTTTTAAAACAACCTACTATTGCACAATTTGGTCAGTCAATTCAACAGATTCTCCGTAAGAGTGACCAAGGTAAAGTTTTGGGGAATGTCCACCTTACCCCTATTCAGCATTGGTTTTTTACAAAAAAGTTAACAGATAAACATCATTGGAATCAATCTGTCCTGTTTTATAATCCAGAGCGGTATGAAACGGAGGTTTTGTTCAGTGCTTTGAAAACGTTGGTTGAGCATCACGACGCGCTTCGAATGACTTACCAAATGGAGGATGGCATTTTAACGCAGACGAACATGGATATGAGTCCTGAGGTATTCAGCTTCAATATACTCAACGTGCCGCATGAGGATGAAGAACAATTTATTATCAACCAAATTTCGGAGATTCAAGGAAGTAAGAATCTGGAAATAGGCCCATTGGTACATTTAGGACTGTTCAGAACCAAGACAGGAGATCATTTGTTGCTGTCTATACATCATTTAGTGATGGACGGAATTTCATTACGTATATTAATGGAAGATTTTTCAAAGTCCTATGAGCAGCTTATTGAAGAGAGACAGGTTGTACTGCAAGGGAAAACAGATTCATACCGAGTATGGGCCGAGGCATTAGAAAAATATTCATGTAGTGAGGAGATAGTAAAACAAATACCCTATTGGCTGGATTTTAATACAAAAGTTAATCAGGAATCATTACTGTGGAAGAGAGATCAAGTACAGGTATCAACACAAAGGAACAAACGTAATTTAAAATTTGCTCTGTCAAAAGAAAACACAAAATGGCTTCTTGGTCAAGTTCATCATGCGTATAACAACGAAATAAATGATATTTTGATAACTGCTTTAGGGATAGCTCTGCATGACTGGCTTGAAATCAGACAAATTGTAATCAATATGGAATCCCATGGTCGTACTGATATTTTACCTGATATTAATATTACACGTACAGTCGGTTGGTTTACATCTCAGTGCCCCGTACTTCTATGCATGCATGAACCTGACAATTTGCCTGATTGGATTATAAAAACCAAAGAGAATCTTAGAACTATTCCGAATAAAGGTTTGGACTATGAGGTACTAAAATATCTTAGCCCGGAAAGTTTGAGGGCGCCCTTGATATTTTCTATTGAGCCAGAAATTAATTTTAATTATTTAGGTCAACTTGACCAAATCTCAAATTCTCCATATTTCCAACTTTCTCCTTACAGTAGTGCAGCTTCCTTTGGACCTGAGGGATTAGGGAATATTAGTCCTAATAATGAACTGTGTTATGCACTTGAAATAACAGGATATATCGAGGGAGATCAACTACATTTTTTTATCGGCTATGATAGTACACGAATTAGTGTACAAGAAATCCAACATTTGGCGGAGGGGTATGAAAAGCAGCTTATCAGGATTATTCAGCATTGCATAGACAAGAAGGAGCAGGTGCGCACTCCAAGTGATTTTACAATGAAAAATTTAAAGAATGAGGATTTAGATTTGATTTATGATGAGCTTCTCAATTCGTTAAATACCTAAATCCATTAGATTAGGCGGGTGAATAAAATGAATCCGTTTTCGAAAGAACAAATTCAGGATATATATGCATTGTCTCCCATGCAAGAAGGGATATTATATCATTCCCTATCAGATACGGACCCAAACACTTATGTAGTTCAACTGATCCTGACTATGGGGGGTCATCTTAATGTTGAACTTATGCGTCAAAGTTTCTCGACAATCATCCAACGGCACAATGTATTAAGAACGACTTTTTTAATGGAAAAGGTCAAACGACCACTTCAGGTAGTGCTAACGGAAAGGCCTCTTCAATTTATTTGTGAAAGCAGGGCAGATATATCGAGTCTGGATGGAAAGCTGTGGATTCAGCAATATTTAAAAAGGGATCGTCAGCGAGGATTCAACTTGACGAAAGATCCGCTCATTAGGTTATCGATGCTACAAACAAGCCCTAAGGAATGGACTTGTGTACTCGCTTTTCATCATATTTTAATGGATGGCTGGTGTTCAGATTTACTCCTTTGTGAGTTATTTGAAATCTATACTTCTTTAGTTAAAGGACAAAGCAAATCCATTTGTATGGAGCAGCCTTATAGTCAGTATATAGAATGGTTGGCAAAACAAGACCAAGAAAGCGCACTTAAATATTGGAAAGACTATTTGGAAGGGTTTGAAGAAGGTTCTACCCTGCCGGGTCAGACACGTAGTAATAAAAAAAAATCAATTCAAGATTATAGCTTAGGTAAACATTCTATTCAATTGGAGCGTCCGTTGTCTGAATTGATAAAAGAGTTGGCCCGAAACAATCAAGTCACATTAAACGCAGTCTATCAGACTCTTTGGGGGATTGTGCTGCAAAAATATAATAATACTAACGATGCTGTATTTGGCTCTGTTGTAGCAGGAAGACCGCCAGAGATATCAGAAGTTGATCAAATGATAGGGTTATTTATTAATACGGTTCCTGTACGTATACAATCAGCGGGGGACCTAACTTTTGTTTCACTAATGCAGCAAATTCATCATCTAAATTTAAATTCCCAGCCCTACGAGCATTTGTCACTCTCACAGATTCAAAATCAGTCGATTGGACAAAGCCTGTTTAATCATATTTATGTGTTTGATAATACTCCATTAAATCCTTTATGGAAAAATTTGTTATCTGAAGTCAATATAAACATCAAGGACGTTGATGTTATAGAACATACTAATTATGACTTAAGTATTACAGTGCTTCCGCGTGATAAAACAAATATAACGTTTATCTATAATTCCAATATTTATTCTGAAGATACTGTGAGAAGAATGGCAAATCATATGTATAATGTCGCAATGAAAATCTGTAGTGAGCCTTCCGTTTGCTTGAAAGATATTTGTATTTTGAGTGCTGAAGAGGAGACCGAAATTATTGCATTGAGTAGTGCGAAGATTATGGAGCGTAGCGGCAAAGAAACACTTGCAGATCTATTTGAAAAGCAAGTTGAAGTTTTGCCGTTTGCAACGGCCCTTACATTTGGGGACACTAACATATCTTATGGAGAGTTAAATAGGCAGGCTAACAGACTTGCTTATGCCTTACAAGATCTAGGTGCACAACCTGATCAACTAATTGGACTACTTACGGAGCGTTCACCAGGGATGATCGTTGGGATACTAGGTATCTTAAAATCAAATGCAGGCTACACACCTCTTGATCCGGAAAATACAATCGAGCGATTAAAGGTTATTGTACAAGATGCTAACTTATCAATCATTGTGGTTTCACGATCGAATTTTCCTTTAATTACAAAGCTATTGGAACAACTGGGAGGTACCGACATACGTCAGATTGTAGTTCTTGAGGATGTGCTGGAACAAACAAATGATCGGGATAAGAGCAATCCACTACGAATATCAGAGGCTAGCCATTTGGCCTATGTGATGTATACTTCCGGTTCGACCGGTATACCTAAAGGAATAATGATCGAAAATATCAATGTAATGAGAATTGTGAAAGACTCAGATTATATACAAATTACACCGCAAGATACCATTCTTCAGTTGTCCAACTTTGCTTTTGATGGCTCTATTTTTGATATATTTGGGAGTCTTTTAAATGGAGCAAGACTTGTTTTAGCAGATAAAGAGACAGTGCTTAATGTATCTGAGTTAGCTCAGTTGATTTTAAAAGAAAATGTCTCCGTGTTTTTTGTGACAACTGCTCTTTTTAATACACTCGTAGATCATGAAATTCATTGCTTTTCAAATGTAAGGAAGGTACTGTTTGGTGGCGAACGAGCATCAATAGTGCATGTAAATAAAGCTTTTCAGTGGATGGGTGTAGGTAAAATTATCCATATGTACGGCCCGACAGAGAGTACGGTTTATGCGATGTATCATGAAGTTCATGAACTTAATGAGGACTTGGACACAATTCCGATTGGTCGACCAATTAAAAATACGGAGGTGCTTGTTCTTAATTCAGAAAATCATTCACAGCCAATTGGGGCAATTGGGGAACTGTGCATTGCTGGAGAGGGTCTCGCACGAGGTTATCTCAACAATCAGCAATTAACTCAAGAGAAATTTTTATGTCTTTTTGAAAAACGATTATACAAAACAGGTGACTTAGGGCGACGGCTTGCAAACGGAGAAATTGAATTTCTAGGGCGTAATGACCATCAAGTAAAGATTAGGGGATTCCGAATTGAATTAGGTGAAATTGAAAAGCGGATTCTTGAAAATCAGACTGTAAAAGAAGTACTTGTCATGGAACATGTAGATAAACATGGAGATAAACGTTTGTGTGCGTACTATGCCGCAAATCGAGAGATTAATGCAGAAAAAATTAGACAATGGGTTGCTGAAAGGCTACCGAACTACATGATTCCTGCCTTTTTTGTACAGATTAAGGCGTTACCCCTAAACACAAACGGCAAAGTGGATCGTAAAAAACTTACATTACCGGATACGAGTCAGCTCTTTCAGGATCAAGCGGTACTTCCAAGGAACAGTATGGAAGAGACGGTAGCTTGCGTATGGAAAACGGTGTTAGGGATTGAAAACGTAAGTGTAGTGGAAGACTTTTATACACTGGGAGGGGATTCAATAAAGGCTATTCAAATCTCAGCGCAACTTCGAGCGAAAGATATTAAAGTGACTACCAAAGATATATTTCAACATCCAAGTGTAGTCGACTTAAGCGCCTTTATCATCAAGGAACAATCGAGACAAGTACAAACCATGAATGCTGCTACTATCCAAAATGGCTATGACGAATTAGGGATTTCCGCAAGTGATCTGCATGAACTTCAGACGGAGTTGAATTCCAAGATCAATTAACAGGAGGGAACGAGTCATGTCGTCCAAGCAACTGTTACAAAAGATTTATTCGCTAACACCGATGCAGGAAGGAATTCTGTACCATACATTACGTGAAGAAAATCAGGGTAATTTTATAGTTCAGCTTTTCTTCAGTGTAGAAGGGCCTCTCTCACCAGATATTATGAATAAGAGCTTGAAATTACTTGTACAGCGACACGATGTTTTTCGCACGCTTTTTAATGTTGACAAAGCGAAGCGACCAATTCAATTAGTTGTAGAGCAACGGGAAAATAGAATGATTTTTCAAGATTTGACTGAAATGAATCATAATAGTCAGATGGAATTTATATCTCATTATGCCAGTAAGGAAAAAATTAAAGGTTTCGATGTAACTGCTGATATGCTTGTTCGGCTTGCTGTTTTTCGGACAGACACACAGCATTACCGTTTACTTCTAAGTTTTCATCATATTATTGTAGATGGTTGGAGCTTAAGTTCGATTGTGCAAGAGCTTTTTGAAATATATAGTGCGTTATCTGCACATCGAACACCTAATCTAAAGGAAATCTACTCTTTTCAAAACTATATCGAATGGCTTAAACAACAGGATCAAGATTCTGCAAGTTTATACTGGAATCACTACTTAGAGGGCATTGAACAGGCCACTGATCTACCATGGCAATCAAAACAGAAGAAGGAAGGCTATTTACAGCAACAAGTAAAGTTTACCTTCGATCGGGAAATGACTAAACAACTTCAGGAACTGGCACTTACCTATCGTGTAACGCTGAACGCTGTTATTCAAGCAGTCTGGAGCATTGTGTTAAAAAGATATAACAATACCAATGATGTGGTTTTTGGAACAGTTGTTTCAGGAAGGCATGCAGCGATTTCTGGAATAGATCAAATGATCGGCATGCTGATCAATACCAATCCAGTAAGAGTAAAGTTTGAGCAAGACATTCATTTTGGAGACCTGCTGTCATTAATCCATGAGCAAATGATTGAATCCCAAGAGCACAGTCATTATCCCCTGATGAAGATACAAGCGGCTACTCCTCTGAGAGAGAATTTAATTAATCATATTGTAGTTTTTGAAAATGTGCCTTTGGAATTCAATTTATTGGACGGACAGCGTGTCCATGAGTTGAAGATCTATGATTTTGAATTAAAAGATCAGACAAACTATGATTTCAATATCATTGTGATACCCTCTGAGGAAATATCTGTATGCTTAAAATATAATGCATTTTGCTATTCAAATGAAGATATTCAAAAGGTTGCTGGACATATTCGTGCGGTCACTACCGCTATTACTCAGAATCCACATGTACTTGTACGAAATATTTCGATTCTCACATTAGATGAAAAAGAACGCATATTAATAGAATTCAACAACACAGACCATGTTTTTTCTGGCCTGAAAAATTTACACGAATTTTTTGAGGACAGAGCTATAGCTTATCCTGACAAAACCGCCCTGATCCTTGGCGATAAAAATATGAGCTATGAAGCGGTCAACAAACGCGCCAATCAATTAGCCAGAATACTGCGGCGTAAGGGATTATGCAGTAATCAAACCGTTGGAATAATGTTTGACAGATCATTTGAAATGATCATATCTATATTGGCGATTCATAAGGCAGGCGGTGCTTATATACCTATTGACCCCGACTATCCCAAAGATCGGATTCGTTATATGCTGCAAGACAGCGGAACTAACCTTGTCTTAACAAATACGATTTGGAACGAACGCCTCTTAGGTTTAGAAACAGAAACTCTGCTCCTGGATATAAACTTGTCCGATAACGAGGATGACACCAATCTAGATAGTGTTAATACTCCTGAGGATTTGGCTTACATCATGTACACATCAGGTTCTACTGGTAGACCCAAAGGGGTTATGGTTCAGCATCGATCCGTTGTCAACAATATGTTGTGGATGCAGCGAAAGTATTCGATCACAGAAGCGGATGTTATCATGCAAAAAACAGCTTACACCTTTGATGTGTCCGTGTTTGAATTGTGTTGGTGGTACTTTCAGGGCGCAGCTACTCTATGTTTGTTGGAGCCTGGAGGAGAAAAAGATCCCGAAATCATTATCCGCACGGTTGAACAAAAGAAAGTAACGGTAATTCACTTTGTTCCATCCATGTTACATGCATTTTTAGACTATCTGGAATATGGAGAAGGACATGTTCAGCGTTTATCGTCTATACAAAAAGTATTTACCAGTGGAGAAGCACTGACAAGCAAGCACGTTCAGCGGTTTAACGATGGATGGAGAAGAGATAAAAATATTATTTTCTCCAATTTATATGGACCGACAGAAGGAACTATACACGATTCTTATTTTGATTGTCCTTCTGATTTTGGTATGGATTCTATACCAATCGGCAAACCGATAGATAATATTCAGATGTATATTATAGACCAGGATGGCCAATTACAGCCAGTTGGTGTAGCAGGAGAATTGTGTATTGCGGGTACAGGCGTAGCTGTAGGATATGTGAATCTTCCTGAAGCAACAAAAGAGAAATTTGTAAGAGATCCATTTAGAATGGGTCAAAATATGTACAAAACAGGCGATTTAACAAGATGGATGATTGATGGAAATATTGAGTATATGGGGAGAAAAGACTTTCAGATTAAGATCCGAGGGTATCGAATTGAAACTGAAGAAATTGAGAACCTCCTACATCAATATTTAGGTATCCAGCAAGCACTAGTTACAGTATACATGGATGCTGAAAATAATGGACATTTATACGCATATATTATTGGATCCCGATCTATTGATGAGAATGCTATAAAAGACTATCTTGTCCAGCATGTTCCAGAGTATATGGTACCATCTTATTTTATAAAGTTAGACAGATTTCCTCTATCACAAAGCGGAAAGATTGATCGTAAGAGCTTACCATTGCCAGACATCAAAGTAAAGGTATCTGCTGCATACACACCACCAAGAACTAACATTGAAACAGTGACATCAGAGATATGGAAAGAAGTGCTGGGTGTAGAAAAAGTGGGCATTCACGACCATTTTTTTGCGCTCGGGGGCGACTCTATCAAAGCCATTCAAGTGGCGTCACGTTTACAGCGTCATCAAGTGCATATCGGAATCAAAGATATATTTGCGAATCCGACGATTGCACAATTAACTCAAGGATTAGCTGTACAAACAAAAGTTGTAGATCAGAGTGTTGTTAAAGGCATGGTGCCACTTACGCCTATTCAAAAATGGTTTTTTGAACAACAGGGGATACAAAGGCATCATTGGAATCAGTCTTTTATGTTGTATAGAGAAGAAGGATTTGATCCTGACATACTTCAAGAAACGATGAATTGTATTATTTACCATCATGATGCTCTACGTATGGTGTATACAAGCGGGCAAGACTCTATTATACAAACAAATCAGGACATGAAAGGGTCGGCTTGGTTGCAGGTTGTTGATTTATCAGGTCAACTTGATGTAAGAGAGCGTATCACAAATCTTTCAGAAAAGATTCAAATGAGCATGGATTTAACTGCAGGTCCTCTACTGAAATTGGGATTGTTCCAAACTATAGAAGGAGATCATCTCCTTATTGTTGCACACCACTTGATTATTGATGGTGTCTCTTGGCGAATATTGCTCGAAGATATAGCACAAGTTTATCAACAGCTTAGCTCAGGAGAAAAGCCTTCATTACCGTATAAGACAACTTCTTATAAGGGCTGGGCTAGCGCTCTGGAGGAGTATGCGAATAGTCCGGTATTACTTGATGAGATTCCATACTGGATGAATATTGATCAGCGGTACATTGAGCCTCTGCCTAAGGATCACACATGTTCAACCAACTTTGTCAAGGATACACGATCGATAAATATTCAACTATCAAAGCAGGACACAGACAACCTGCTTCGTCATTCCAATCAGGCTTATAATACGGAAATTAATGATTTATTATTAGCCGCATTAGGGAGCGCATTCCGAGATTGGACACATCATAGACAGATTCTTATCGGGTTAGAGGGTCACGGGAGAGAAGACATAATCCCCGATATTAATGTCTCTCGGACGATCGGTTGGTTCACTACGATATATCCTGTAGTAATCGATCTTTCGTCATCTTGTTCTCTGCAGGATACGGTTCAACATGTAAAACAAACATTGCGGCAAATTCCGAAAAAAGGGATCGGTTATGGTTTGTTAAAATATGTTACTGACCTGAATTACAAAAACATGATGAGGTGGAGACTTCAGCCTCAAGTTTGTTTTAACTATTTAGGTGAATTTGCTCAAAGTATAGATCAGGGAGTTTTTACGCTTTCTGATATGTCTCAAGGCCAGATGCTTGATCCGCAATCGGAGCGGAGTTATTCCATTGATATAACTGGAGCAGTCATGGAAGGCGAGCTAAGGGTTTCTTTTATATACAATAAATATGAATACGATGAAGAAACACTGACTGAAGTTGCCTTGAATTTTAAGAATCATCTCTTGGAAATTACAAATCATTGTGTAACATGTGGGACAAGAGAGCTTAGTGAAAAAATATACCCAACAGCGCATTCCGATGTAGAAAATATAAACGCTCCTTTTGCGTTAACTGATATTCAGATGGCATATTTTCTAGGTCGAAATGATGAGCTTGAAATGGGCGGCGTTTCTACTCATGTATATACCGAGGTGGAGACTGACGTTGACATGGTGCGTTTTAATCAATGCTTGAATAAAGTCATTCGGAGACACCCGATGCTAAGAGCAATTATCATGCCAAGCGGTGAGCAGTGTATTCTTAAAGACGTGCCGGAGTATCAAATGGTTATAGAAGATCTTCGATTCCTCAAGAGGAGAGAACAAGAAGAGCGGATTCTTTTGGAGCGAAGCCGGATGTCGCACCATGTGTTTGTTCCTGAACAGTGGCCGATGTTCGAATTTAAGGCTTTTCAGCTTGAGAATGATAAGCATCTATTGTGTATGGGCAGGGATCTGCTTATTGCTGATGCAGCGAGTATGGATATTATCGGTCGTGATCTAATGCATTTATATCACAATCCGAATGCCAAATTGCCTAAATTGGACTTTAGCTTCCGCGATTATATTCTTGCTTACTCGGATTTGAAGCATTCAGAAATATATGAACGTGATCGAAAATACTGGCTTAATAAAATTGAAGATTTTCCATTAGCACCTGTTCTCCCTTTACAATGTAATCCTGAACAAATAAAAGCGCCAAAATTTCAGAGAAAAGAAAAGATATACAATCAACAACAGTGGATTTCTTTAAAACAGCTGGCTTTACAAAATGGAGTGACTCCATCCGCCTTGCTCGCGACCATTTATTCATATCTTCTTTCCGTGTGGGGCAATCAAGCGAACTTGTCCATTAATCTTACAGTCTTCAATCGTTACCCCTTTCATGAACAGGTAGAGCATATTGTAGGTGACTTTACATCAAACCTGCTGCTTGGAATCTCATTTAAACCTGGTACGTCATTATGGGATAAGGCCAGAGATGTTCAGTCTGTATTAATTGATGCATTAGAGCATAGCCACTATGAGGGTGTTGAGTTTATTAGGGATATTGTGAGACATCATGGCATTAGACATGGTAAGGCTGTAATTCCATATGTATTTACCTCTGTGCTTTCTGAAAATAACACAGAACACGCACCCGGTCTTGAGCAATTAGGAAACTTGAAAACAGGGATTACTCAAACCTCACAGGTATATATTGATTTCCAGGCTACGTTAGTAGAAGATGAATTATGGTTATTTTGGGATTATGTAGATGAATTATTTTCGCCAGTAATGATTGAAGGTATGTTCAGACAGTTTACGCAAATCATTGATTCTCTTTTGTTAAATGCTATGTATTCTTCAAATCTGGAAATTGAAATAGAGAATGAGGAAGCTATCCGATTATACAACAATACGAACAAGGCTGTCCCGCCTAGCACCTTGCATGGGCTGTTCGAGGAGCAAGCAGCGCGTACTCCAGAAGCAGTGGCATTAGTGCACAAGGATGAATGCCTTACGTATGGAGAACTGCAGAAACGTTCGAATCAAGTAGCCCGTTACTTGCAAGGGCAGGGTGTATGTCGTGGTGATTATGTTAGCGTATTGGCAAGCCGGAGTATCGCAACCGTTGCTAATGTTATAGGTATTTTGAAGGCTGGAGCAGCTTATGTACCGGTAGATCCGGACTATCCGGAAGAACGGCGCCACTACATTCACGAGCACAGTCAATGTAAGCTGACTGTAGAACCGGAGTTGTACGATACAGCTGGCGTAGCAGAATATTCTGACGAAGCTCTTCCGATGGATTATCATCCGGACGATGTGGCGTATGTGATCTATACGTCGGGCAGCACAGGCCGACCCAAGGGCGTAATCACAACACACGGAGCAGCAGCCAATACGATTCAGGATATTAATCATAAATTCGGTATCCATGAGCAGGACCGGATGATAGGTTTGTCCTCCATGTGTTTCGATCTGTCTGTGTATGATCTATTTGGTGCCTTGGCAGCCGGAGCGGCATTGGTATTGATTGACGATCAGCGAGATGTCGATGATGTAATATACACGATAGAGCATCAAGGCATCACCCTATGGAATTCCGTACCGGCTATTATGGAAATGGTGCTCGCCAACGTCACGGCTGACTTTCACAATGATGGAATTCGAACGGTGTTGCTTAGCGGGGATTGGATACCGCTGCACCTGCCAGAGAAAATAAAGCGACATTGTCCGCATGCAGAAGTGATTAGCCTGGGAGGAGCAACCGAAGCCTCCATCTGGTCCATCTACTACCCAATCAAGGAATGGAATGGACAGACAGCCTCAATTCCTTATGGCAGACCGCTGGCGAACCAGCAGGTGTATGTACTGAACTATGAGCTAAAGCCTTGCCCGGTCCATGTACAAGGGGAACTGTACATTGGTGGGATGGGGCTTGCAGCAGGTTATCTGAATGATGAACAGAAAACCCGAGAATCCTTCGTGGAACATCCAGAGCTGGGCAGATTATACCGAACCGGAGATTATGGAGTATGGCGTCCGGCAGGTTATATCGAATTTCAAGGACGGAAGGATCAGCAGGTAAAGATCCGGGGGTACCGGGTGGAGCTGGGAGAAATTGAAGGGCGTCTGCTAGCACATGAATTCATCAAAAATGCGGTGGTGATGGAACAAAGGGATGATCGCAATCACGCATTTCTATGTGCATACTATGTTCCAGATGGGGAGGAAGTAACCTCAGAGGAACTGCGAATATATTTACAGCGGGAACTACCGAATTATATGGTGCCGTCGTATTATATGGAACTGGAGAAAATACCATTATCCCCTAATGGCAAGGTAAATCGAAGAGAGCTGCCGATCCCGAATGTGGAGCAGCAAATGAACTTGAAATATGAAGAAGCACGAAATGAAACGGAGCAGAAACTGACGGAAATATGGAAAGAGGTATTGGGAGTCGAACGAATTGGAATCCATGATCATTTTTTTGAATTGGGTGGAAATTCGATTCTGATGGTGCAAATCCGAACAAGAATAAGCAGGGAAATGGGAATCGATTTGAATCTACGAGACTTTCTGCAGTATTATACCATAGCGAAGCTGTCAGAACGGATGGGGGAAGGCGTAGATACACAAGCGGCCATCGTGTATCCGGAGTTAACACCTGATCCGGAGCATATGTATGAACCGTTTCCGCTAACGGATGTGCAGATGGCTTATCTGATGGGACGCGAGAACCATTTTGAGCTGGGTGGAGTGTCAACTCATGGATATACTGAAATCAAAACAGACTTTGATTTAGACAGACTTAATTGTGCATTACAACAGGTCATTAAATATCAGCCCATGATGCGCGCAGTCGTATTTCCTACCGGAGAGCAGGTTATTCTGGAGAATGTACCGGAATATCGAATAACAGTGGTTGACCTTACCCATATGAGTTCGTCTGAGCAACAAGAACGGATAGTGTCAGAAAGAGAGCGAATGTCTCATTATGTATTTCCAACAGACCAATGGCCGCTCTTTGAATATAAAGCTTTTAAATTATCTGAAGGAATTCATTATTTGTTTATTAGCTACGACATGTTGATTACGGATGGAGCAAGTATTCAACTGATCGGCAAGCTGCTGGTTAAATTCTATAAAGAGCCAAATTGGATGCCATCACAGTTACAGAGCACATTCCGGGATTATATTCTGGCATTGCAGCATTTTAAAAATTCGGAAACCTATGCGAAGGACAAACTGTATTGGTTGAATAAATTGGAGGATTTTCCTTCAGCTCCGGAGCTTCCTTTGAAAGCGGATCCGTCCGGTGTGATTAAGCCTCGTTTTTGCCGTCTGGAGCAAGAAATCGATAGAGAAACCTGGGAGAAAATCAAAAAACAGGCGTATAAGTACAATATAACGCCTACAGCCGCTCTTCTTACTGCTTATGCAGAAGTGATGGCCTTTTGGAGTAATCAGCCTCATTTAGCCGTGAGTTTGACCGTTTTCAACAGACTGCCGTTTCATCAAGATGTAAAAGACATGATTGGGGATTTTACTTCCGTAATTTTAATAGAAATTGATTTCAGATCCGAGAAAGGGTATTGGGAGAGAGCTAAACGGATCCAGGAGCGCCTTTTAGAATCACTTGAGCATCGGCATTATGATGGTATTGAATTGATACGGGAAATATCTAAATACCATAATTATGGTAATCGTGCTGTTATGCCTGTTGTTTTTACAAGCATGCTGCTGGGGAGCAAGGAAAGAGGCGAAGTTAGTTGGTATGAACTAGGTGAGATACAAATGGGGGCCGGGCAGACATCTCAAGTTTACTTGGATCACCAACTTTTTGAAGACAATGGTTCGTTGAGAATCGTTTGGGACTATGTTGAGCAACTATTCGATGAAAATGTAATTCATTCAATGTTCAAGCAATATATTGATACATTAACTCTGCATACCAACTGCATAAAAATTACTGAACAAGAAACGAAGTTGATGGAGAGCTACAATAATAAAGAGAAACCGATACCGTACACCACCTTGCATGGCCTGTTCGAGGAGCAAGCAATACGCACTCCAGAAGCAGTAGCATTAACGCATAAGGATGAATGCCTTACGTATGGAGAACTGCAGAAACGTTCGAATCAAATAGCCCGTTACTTGCAAGGGCAGGGTGTATGTCGTGGTGATTATGTTAGCGTATTGGCAAGCCGGAGTATCGCAACCGTTGCTAATGTTATAGGTATTTTGAAGGCTGGAGCAGCTTATGTACCGGTGGATCCGGACTATCCGGAAGAACGGCGCCACTACATCCACGAGCACAGTCAATGTAAGCTGACTGTAGAACCGGAGTTGTACGATACAGCTGGCGTAGCAGAATATTCTGACGAAGCTCTTCCGATGGATTATCATCCGGACGATGTGGCGTATGTGATCTATACGTCGGGCAGCACAGGCCGACCCAAGGGCGTAATCACAACACACGGAGCAGCAGCCAATACGATTCAGGATATTAATCATAAATTCGGTATCCATGAGCAGGACCGGATGATAGGTTTGTCCTCCATGTGTTTCGATCTGTCTGTGTATGATCTATTTGGTGCCTTGGCAGCCGGAGCGGCATTGGTATTGATTGACGATCAGCGAGATGTCGATGATGTAATATACACGATAGAGCATCAAGGCATTACCCTATGGAATTCCGTACCGGCTATTATGGAAATGGTGCTCGCCAACGTCACGGCTGACTTTCACAATGATGGAATTCAAACAGTGTTGCTTAGCGGGGATTGGATACCGCTGCACCTGCCAGAGAAAATTAAGCGATATTGTCCGCATGCAGAAGTGATTAGCTTGGGAGGAGCAACAGAAGCCTCGATCTGGTCCATCTACTACCCAATCGAGGAATGGGATGGACAGACCGCCTCGATACCTTATGGCAGACCGCTGGCGAACCAGCAGATGCATGTGCTGAACTATGAGCTGAAGCCTTGCCCGGTGGATGTACAAGGGGAACTGTACATTGGTGGGATGGGGCTTGCGGCAGGTTATCTAAATGATGAACAGAAAACCCGAGAATCCTTCGTGGAACATCCAGAGCTGGGCAGATTATACCGAACCGGAGATTATGGAGTATGGCGTCCGGCAGGTTATATCGAATTTCAGGGACGGAAGGATCAGCAAATAAAGATTCGGGGGTACCGGGTAGAGCTGGGCGAAATTGAAGGGCGTCTGCTAGCACATGAATTCATCAAAAATGCGGTGGTGATGGAACAAAGGGATGATCGCAATCACGCATTTCTATGTGCATACTATGTTCCAGATGGGGAGGAAGTAACCTCGGAGGAACTGCGAATATATTTACAGCGGGAACTACCGAATTATATGGTGCCGTCGTATTATATGGAGCTGGAGAAAATACCATTATCCCCTAATGGCAAGGTAAATCGAAGAGAGCTGCCGATCCCGAATGTGGAGCAGCAAATGAACTTGAAATATGAAGAAGCACGAAATGAAACGGAGCAGAAACTGGCGGAAATATGGAAAGAGGTATTGGGAGTCGAACGAATTGGAATCCATGATCATTTTTTTGAATTGGGTGGAAATTCGATTCTGATGGTGCAAATCCGAACAAGAATAAGCAGGGAAATGGGAATCGATTTGAATCTGCGAGACTTTCTGCAGTATTATACCATAGCGAAGCTGTCAGAACGGATCGAGGAAGGCGTAGATACACAAGCGGCCATCGTGTATCCGGAGTTAACACCTGATCCGGAGCATATGTATGAGCCGTTTCCGCTAACGGATGTGCAGATGGCTTATCTAATGGGACGCGAGGACCATTTTGAAATGGGCGGAGTGTCAACTCATGTATATATTGAGTTAGAAACTTCATTGGACATGGATCGGTTTAATCGAGCCCTACAAAAAGTTATTGAACGCCATGCTATGCTGCGAACGATTATCTTGCCGAGCGGACAGCAACAAATATTGGATGATGTGCCAGAATATCATATCGAGATTATTCCGATGGAGGATCTCTCCAAGGAAGATCAGGAACAGAGAATACTGACGGAAAGAGAGCGCATGTCTCACTACATTTTCAAGACCGATCAGTGGCCTCTATTTGAGTATAAGGCTTATCAATGTTCTGCAGAAATGTTTTACCTTTTTATTGGTTATGACATGTTAATAACGGATGGGGCAAGCTTTCAATTCATTCATCAGGAAATTATGAAATTTTACCATGATCCAGATTTAGATTTGGAAGGCGTGGATATTACTTTCAGAGACTACATGATGGCTTATACGGGGTTCAAATCCTCGGAAATATATAAGAGGGATCGGCAATACTGGATGGATAAACTGGAATGTTTTCCTGATCCTCCTGCTTTACCGTATATTTCTTCACCAAGCCTGATTGTACAACCGCGATTCAAAAGGGTAACCAAACACTGGAATAGGGAACTATACGAAAAGCTGAAGCAAGTTTCACAAAAAAATCATCTGACACCAACTGCAGTGCTATGTACTGTATTTGCCAAAGTGTTGTCTTACTGGAGCAATCAATCCCAATTGGCGCTCAATTGTACTATTTTTAATCGTTATCCATTTCATAAAGATGTAAATAAGATGATTGGTGACTTTACGTCCGTTATGTTGCTTGACATCACGCTTGAAGGAGGAAAATCTTTCTGGGAGCAGGCTGAATCCGTGCAAAACGTGTTGATGGAGGCGCTCGAACATAGGCATTACGACGGAATTCAATTTATCAGAGAGATTGTACGTCATCGTGGTGCTGTAACCCATAAGGCAGCGATGCCCATTGTATTCACAAGCATGTTGCTGGATACGGGAAAAGGTACAGATGAGTCTGTTTATTATATGGGGGATGTAAAGACAGCGGTCTCTCAAACCTCCCAAGTGTTTTTAGATTATCAGGTTCTGGAAGTAGATGGCGGACTCACGATCACTTGGGATTATGTTGAACAACTGTTTGATTCGGTATTGATTAAAGCGATGTTTGAACAGTACTTTATGCTGCTGGAATTTTCCTTAAACTCAGATGCAGGAAATAGGTTCCCATGGGGACGTGAAAATCATCTGCTGATCTCAGCTTTTAATGATACTTGTGAAGAAATTCCAAGGATTACACTCCATTCCTTGTTTGAACAGCAGGTTGTTCGTTGGCCAGAGGCAATTGCAGTGATTTATAAGAATAGCCATATCACTTATCAGGAATTAAATGAACGCTCGAATAGAGTGGCTCGCTATTTACATGAATATGGCGTGTGTCGTGGTGATTTTATTAGTGTATTAGCCAATCGGAGTATTGAAACCATTGTGAATATAATAGGTATATTGAAGGCCGGAGCTGCTTATGTGCCAATTGATCCTGATTATCCGGAGGAACGTCGTGAATATATTAGGAATCACAGTGGTTGTAAATTAACGTTGGAACCGGAACTATACGTTAAGAAAGGATTAGCAGTTTATTCTGGTGAAGCTCTCCAGGTCGAACATGATCCGGATGATGTAGCCTATGTGATTTATACTTCAGGCAGTACAGGCCAGCCTAAAGGAGTCATTGTTACACATGGGGCGGTAGCTAACACGGTGCAGGATATAAATCGTAAATTCAATGTGAATGAGCAGGATCGTATAATTGGATTATCATCCATGTGTTTCGATTTATCGGTTTATGATCTATTTGGAGCGTTAGCGGTTGGAGCGGCTTTAGTACTTATTGATGATCAACGCGATATTACAGAAGTCGCCAAGACACTGGAGGAACATAAAATTACAATTTGGAACTCCGTGCCAGCTATAATGGACTTGATGTTGAACCATGTGCTTGGAGAAGAAGAGGAAAGCTGCTATTACTGGAATAGTATGCACCAGTCGTCTGGATCGCGCAAGAAAAACAGTTCTTTGCGTTTGGTCATTCTTAGTGGAGATTGGATACCTCTCAGTCTACCTGATAAAATTCGTAGACAATATATTCACGCGAATGTAGTAAGTATGGGTGGGGCAACAGAGGCTTCTATTTGGTCCATTTATTATCCTGTTTATGAAGTGCATGAAGATTGGGCCTCCATACCTTACGGAATGCCATTAGCTAACCAAACTTATTATGTATTGAATTATGATCAGGAACTTTGTCCAGCAGGTGTAAAAGGTGAGCTTTACATTGGAGGTGTTGGCCTAGCCAAAGGTTATCTTCATGAAGAAGAAAAAACGGCATTTTCATTCTTAAATCATCCGAAGTTTGGCAGGCTATATCACACTGGAGACCAAGGAATTCTGAATTCAAAAGGATATATTGAATTTTTGGGACGTAACGATCAGCAAGTAAAAATCCGTGGTTATCGTGTAGAGCTTGGCGAAATTGAAAATCAAATTCTTCAAATTATTGGAGTAAAGGAAGCAGTGGTTTTGTATACCCCTGATTCGAGAGGAAATAAAATACTGTGCGCGTATATTGTGACCCAACCAAGTTTGAACATCCAGGATATTAAAGAAGGAATTAGTCGTGCATTGCCAAATTACATGGTGCCCACCCATTATATTTGTCTGGATCAAATTCCTTTGACACCTAATGGAAAATTAGACCGAAAAGCACTGCCAGAGCCATCGGCTAAAGCCATATTTCAAAAGAAATATGAAGCTCCAGTAACGGAGATGGAGTGCATTATGGTACGAATCTGGGAAGAGGTTTTGGAGCATCGTTCCATCAGTGTAGGCGACTCTCTATTTGAATTGGGAGTGGATTCGACAAGTGTAATTAAATTTGTGGCGAGACTAGCTACAGGGCACGGAATAGAGCTTCCGATTCGACAGATATTTGTGACACCGACTATTCGAGAGATGGCATTCCTAGTTTCTTCATATGAGATGCAGATTAGCGACCTTTCTAACGAAAGAATGTTGTTTAATCCACAGGGAGAAAGAGACCGGAACATATTTTGTTTCCCGCCGGTAGTGGCTTTAGGGGTTGTATATCAAAGGCTTGCTGAATTCCTTGGTTCCTATCGATTGTATAGTTTCAATTTTCTTGAGATCGAACAAGACCGTCTCATTGCAGAATATATCCGTCTTATAAAAGAAGTTCAGCCTGAGGGACCTTACGTTTTTCTAGGGATTTCAGCGGGAGGCAATTTGGCTTTTGAAATTACAAAGGCCCTTGAAAAACAGGGGGATAAGGTTCGCCAGCTCATTTTATTGGACTCATTTTACATTACAGAAATAAATTCAGAGAGGCTTACAACGGAAGAGAGTCGTAAATATGCGAAAGAAACGGTAGATCTTATGTTAGAAAAATATCCACAATTGCAAAGTGAAGGAGAGTTTTTTCATCACCATGTTGGTGAGAAGATTCAAAGATACTATGCTTATTTGGATAATTTAATGAATTCTGGACATGTTGCGGCTCATATTCATGTTATTAAATCTCTTCAGAGTCAAAGTAAACATGTACGTGGAGATATTCATATGTGGCAGCATTCTACAATTGGAGAGTATTCCATTCGTGATGGTTATGGAGATCATGAAAGCATGCTTGATGCTACATTTGTTGAAAAGAATGCAGAGTTGATTCTAAACATATTGGAAAAATAAACGATAAAAAGAGGTGTTCCTTGGCCGTTTATGGCCTGTGGAATACCTCTTTTTAATGGTTATATCCGAACGTCTTGTCATCCTGAAATCGTTTGAACGATGAGCACCACATTCAAGATAATAATGACAGCGGTCACGATCCAGGCTAATACTTTTTGCCATGTTTTGTTCGCAAACTCACCCATACGCTTTTTGTCGCTGGTGAAGATCAGCAATGGGATGATGGCAAAGGGAAGCTGGATGGACAGAATGACCTGACTTAGCACGAGCAATTCTTCGGCCCCTTTTTCACCCGCGATTGCTGTGACGATCACCGCTGGAATGATAGCGATGAGTCTGGTTACCAGACGGCGCAGCCAAGGCGCGAGACGAAGGCTGAGAAAGCCCTCCATGACGATTTGCCCGGCTAAGGTACCGGTTACGGTTGAATTCTGACCGGAAGCGAGCAGCGCCACCCCGAACAGGATACTGGCGAGTGTGGTTCCGAGTAATGGCGACAGCAGATAGAAAGCATCGCTGATTTCCGCCACATCGGTTTTTCCTGCTGTATGGAACACGGCTGCGGCGACGATCAGAATCGCGGCATTGATAAACAGGGCGAACATGAGCGCTATACTCGAATCCCATGTCGCGAATTTGATAGCCTCCCGTTTGCCTGCTGACGTCTGCTCGAATTTACGAGTTTGTACGATGGACGAATGCAGGTACAGGTTATGGGGCATCACGGTAGCGCCCATAATACCGATGGCGATATACAACATGCTTGGATTGGTCAAAATTTGTGAGTCCGGTACAAAGCCACCCATCACGCTGCTCCATTCCGGTTGGGCCAAAACGAGATTGATGCCAAAGCAGCCGGCAATCGTCACCATCAGTACAATGACCAGCGTTTCCAAAGCACGAAAACCTTTGTTTTGCAGCAATAAAATGAGCATGACATCAAATGCGGTAATCAGAACACCGTACAATAGTGGTATACCGAACAGCAGCTTTAGTGCGATGGCTGAACCGATGACCTCGGCCAAATCCATGGCTGCGATGGCGATTTCGCATAAAAGCCATAAGCCGATCGCGACCGGGCGACTATAGGCTTCGCGGCACATTTGAGCCAAATCTTTACCTGTGGCAATGCCGAGCTTGCCAGATAAGGCTTGCAGTAGGATGGCCATCAAATTGGAGATCAGAATGACACTGAGCAGTGTATAGCCAAATTGCGATCCGCCCGCAATGTCTGTAGCCCAGTTGCCGGGGTCCATATAGCCGACAGCGACCATATAGCCGGGTCCGGCAAAGGCAAGGAATTTCCGAAACCACGTGCCGTCCTTCGGGATGTTCAAGGAGCGATTAACTTCCGATAATGAAGCTATTTCCGCCAGGTTACCTTTTGTATTTCTCATACGCTTCACCTTCTTTATCCATGTTGGAATATATTATTAGTGACATAGCTATTGCCTAATCCCTATTGTACACCCACAATAGTTTTTGTCTAGTGCAACTTTTGTGCGGTTAAGCAAGTTAGTCTTATTTTAGCTCACGACAGGTTGTCGGTCATATTATCAATCCGCGCTCTCCAGTGATTCATTTTGTGTGGTTTGTTTAAAGTACCTACGAGAAGGAAATCATCATTAACAAGGCGATGATCCCGGCGAATGTAAACCATATAAAGAAGGAGAGATGAAATCATGGAAGCATTATACACAGCATCAGCAACGGTACATGGCGGAAGAGACGGTTCTGTCGCTTCATCGGACGGAGTTTTGAAGCATAAGCTCAGTACACCGAAGGAATTGGGTGGTGCGGGTGGAGAGGCCACGAATCCTGAGCAATTATTTGCGGCAGGCTATGGCGCCTGTTATGAGAGTGCATTGGCTAATGTAGCCCGCAAAGCCAAGGTAAAAGTGGATCATGTTGAGGTAACCAGCCACGTGTCCATCGGTAAGGACCCGAGCGACGGCGGCTTCCAATTGGCAGTGCGTCTGGACGTGAAAATACCGGGTATTGAACGTTCCCAGGCTGAAGATTTGGCACGTCAAGCGCATGATTTTTGTCCATATTCCAAGGCGACTCGTGGCAACATTGACGTCGAGCTGAACGTCATTTGATCGCGAAGCACATAATCTTTACGTTCCTGCCGCCGATTCATCGGCGGCTTTTGCATCTAGACCTCGATTCGCAGAGATCCGAGACCATTTGACATCATCGCCAAAATTCATTAAGATGGCTTAGGTGATTCTGGTCATCAGGTACGAAACAAATTTGAAAAATACGGGTGATATGATGTCTTACAGACCGAATATTGTTAATTTCACGCTGGCTGGCAGCAACGAAAAAGAAGGGCTTTATGAGTTTAAAATGAGTTTGGCCGATGGAACGGAGTGCCGCGTTTTTTCTCAACGTAATCCGGAGTGGACCTTGACGAATATTAGTCGACTGCTAACGACGCCTTGCCCGGTATGCCATAAGGATTTTATCTGCAAGTGTATGGATAAGTTCCATGATGAGTTTTTAGAGCAAATTAATTCGAAACAGCTGTTTGAGAAAGCATTGAGCTAGTTCTCAAAACAGGTAAAAGCCTATACATTGTTAAACAAGCGTCGGATGATTTCGGCGTTTTTTTGTTTATATTCGTATTGTTGATTGTATTCTGTTGTTTATTTCCTGGAGGTGAGATGCATTTATGAAGCAGTCTGATCATTCGATTGTGTTGGTGGATGGTGTATGCCATTTTTGTCAGGGGGCGGCCCGCTTCATTATTAAGCGTGACCCGAAGGGGACGTTTCATTTTGGTTCCCTGCAATCCGAGCAGGGACAAAAGCTATTGCGTGCAGGAGGATTGTCAACGGATAAGCTGGATACGTTCGTATTAATTGAAGACGGTATGTATTACACGAGGTCAACCGCAGCTCTGCGGATTGCCAGACGTCTTTGTTTTCCATATCCCATGGCCTATGTCTTCATCCTCGTTCCTCGCTTTATACGCAATGCAGTCTATAACTGGGTAGCACGTAACCGATACCGCTGGTTTGGCAAGGATGAAGAGGATCAATGTCAGATCCCCCCACCAGAAATTAGGCAACGATTTTTTTAACTGTTCAGGATTCAGGTTTCGGAGGAGCAGCTTCCTTTTCAGAGCCCTTTTTGGAGCGATGACGACGGATCAGCCATATCACAACTGCCGCAATCAGGATCAGGCCCGCAACGGCTACATATATGATATGACGCAGATTGGGGACGTTGACGGATAACTTTAGCTCATTAGACTCTAATGGGGCAATATCCCAACGTAGCGTTTTCCCGTCTGCCGATATACTGTCGGCATTGCTGGCGGCTGGCTGGATCGGTAAGGACAGGCTAAAATTAAGATCAAGCTGCCGCTCCAGTATTTTGCGTGCGAACACATTCATTTGCTCCAATTTGTCACTCAGTCCCCGAGCTTCTTCAGGAAGCATCCGTGGCAGATCGAGCTTCACCGTAAGATCAACATTCGTTGTGAAAAAATGTGGGGTCACAACGCGTTTAAATTCCAATCCCTCAGGTAAATTTAAACCCTGATAGGGATTTTTTCCGCTTGTACTCCAATCTCCTTGATAGTGCCCCTTGATTTGATAACCCTTTCTTCCCTGCCCAGATAGTGGCTGAACATTTAGATTGTTGCTTTGAATCCGCTTGGCCAAGCGGTCCAGCAGCCCGGGATTATTCAGCATCACCAGCGTCTGATTGTTTACACTGAACGAAGCATCCATATCCACGCTCTGATCCAGATGAACATCTACATGGACATCCCCTCGTGCACAGGAAGTGAGAGGGATCAGACAGCACAGCAGCAAAAAAATGAGCAGCATTTTCCGTGTTCGATGTTGTTGATGCTTGTCCCGGTAAGGGCCGTATCCTGTTTGCTCCATGATCTTCCCCTTCTTTATATATGTTCTTTCGGTTAACGATTGGATATCTTCTATATATTACACATTCGGAGAGCTAAAATCGAACGGACTGACAGGATAAATAGATTTTTATATTTAAAATGTTTCCTTAGGGAAACATTTTAGTGTATACTCTAAAATATAGTATTAGTAAAAATAATTGACATCATGAAATAGTTTGTCCCAAATACATATAATAGAGGAGGATGTTGAAACATGAATAAACGGTTTAAGACGATTGTACCGCGATGGGCTTTGATGGCAGGATCATTGTTCCTGGTTTTAGTTGTAGCAAGTGCATGCACTAATAGTAAGAAGGCGGAGCAGGGAGCTACCGGAGAGGCGGGGCAAAAAATAAAGGCCACAGCTACCATTGGCATGGTTTCTGATATTGTCGGCAAGGTAGGCGGTAATCATGTGGAGGTTACAGGCATTATGAAGTCAGGCGTTGACCCACATTTGTACAAGGCTTCTCAGGGAGATATGCGCAAACTGGATCAGGCGGATATTATTTTTTATAACGGACTGCATCTGGAAGGGAAAATGCAGAATATTTTGGAGAAGATCGGCAAGCAAAAACCTGTCGTACCTGTGTCCAAAAATATTGCTCAGGATCAGTTGCGCTCAGGTAGCCCGGAAATGGGGTCGGAGCATGATCCGCATATCTGGTTTAATGTACAAAACTGGATGTCTGCGGTAGAAACCGTCAGAGATGAATTGTCGGCGCTTGATGCTGCTCATGCGGAGGATTATAAGGCAAATGCAGAAGCCTATCTCGCTGAGCTGCGGAAGCTGGATGCTTACACGAGGGAGCAGATTGCCAGCATACCAGAAGTCCAGCGCGTGCTTGTCACGGCCCATGATGCTTTTGGCTATTTCGGAGATGCCTACGGCATTCAAGTGAGAGGCCTTCAAGGAATGAGCACAGAGTCCGAAGCGGGTTCTCAGGATGTGACCAAGCTGCGTGATTATTTGGTTGAACATAAAATCAAGGCTATATTCGTGGAATCCAGCGTTCCGAGAAAGGCCATAGATGCGGTCATCCAGGGAGCAGCGCAGCAGGGCCATACAATCAAGGTTGGCGGCGAGCTGTATTCGGATGCGATGGGTGAGGAAGGCACGGAAGACGGTACGTATGTTGGAATGGTCAAGCATAACGTTAATACGATTGTTAAAGCTCTTAAATAAAGGAGGAGAAAACACATGGGGCATTCACCGCTTGTGGTTCGTGATTTATCTGTAGCTTATCAAAAAAAGCCCGTTCTGCTTGACGTTTCCTTCGAGGTGCCGGAAGGCAAGCTGATTGGTATTATCGGCCCGAACGGGGCTGGAAAATCTACGCTGATTAAGGCAGCGCTTGGACTGATACCAAAGCTCAGGGGAGAGGTGCTGGTCTATGGCAAGCCTTACAAGCAGCAGCTACTCAAGGTTGGCTATGTACCGCAGCGGGAGTCGGTGGATTGGGATTTTCCGACGAATGCGCTGGATGTGGTTATGATGGGACGGTATGGCAGACTGGGCTGGTTTAAGCGACCTGGAGTCGCTGATCGTCAAGCTGCGATGGAGAGTCTGGACAAGGTAGGTATGAGCAAATATGCAGACCGACAGATCAGTCAGTTGTCTGGCGGACAGCAGCAGCGTGTTTTTTTAGCCAGAGCACTCGCGCAGGACGCTCAGCTTTATTTTATGGATGAACCGTTTGTCGGTGTGGACGCTGCGACAGAAAAAGCCATTATTTCATTGCTCAACGATCTGAAGCGGCAGGGAAAAACCGTACTTGTCGTTCATCATGATTTGTCTACGGTCACAGATTATTTTGATCAGGTCATGCTGTTGAACGGGCATCTGATGGCGTTCGGAGAGACGGCAGATATTTTTACCGAGGAAAATCTGCAACGTACGTATGGCGGACGTCTGAGTATACTCAAAACAAGCCCGGATTCCGGCACGATACTCGGAGTGAGGTGAGCGGTATGATAAGCTTGGCTACGCTTTTGGCCGACCCGAATATGCAGTGGATTTTACTGGGCTGCATCTTGCTCGGTTTAAGCAGCGGCGTGATTGGCAGCTTTATGTATTTGCGCAAGCAGTCGCTCATGGGGGATGCTTTGGCACATGCGGCTTTGCCGGGGGTATGTGTAGCGTTTATGATTACGGGCACAAAATCTGTATTTGGATTTATGATCGGGGCCGCCATTGCAGGCATTGTTGCGACCTTTGCCATCAGTGCGCTGACCCGGTACTCACGAATCAAAAGCGATTCGGCGATTGCAGCCGTGCTGTCTGTATTTTTCGGCTTCGGCATTATGCTCTTGACGGAAATCCAGCACAGCGGGGCGGGGAATCAGAGCGGATTGGATAAGTTTCTGTTTGGTCAGGCAGCGGCGATGGTATTGTCTGATGTTTACACGATGGCGGCAATTTCGGTGGTACTGATCGGGATCTGTATATTGTTCTTCAAGGAATTTAAGCTGCTTAGCTTTGATCCCGGCTTTGCTCGTGGACTTGGTTTTCCGGCAGGCTTGCTGGATAAGCTGTTGATGCTGCTGATTGTTATTGCGGTGGTTGCCGGTATTCAGGCGGTGGGTGTCATTATGATGGCGGCCTTGTTGATTACACCCGCGGTGTCTGCAAGATATTGGACGGAGAAGCTGGGTGTCATGGTGTGTCTGTCGGGTTTGTTTGGTGCTATAGCGGGCTTCGGTGGAACAATTATTAGTTCTCTGGGGCAAAATCTGCCTACAGGGCCGTTGTGTGTGCTGTGTGCGACTGTCGTGTTCGGCGTGAGCCTGATTTTTGCACCGCAGCGTGGGATGATTTCCAAGGCTATCGTTCGGTTGAACGCCAGGAAAAATCTGGAGCAGGCAGTCGGAACACAGCCAAGGGAGGAGCGTGCCCTATGAGTTCATTTTATGTAATCTTGACTGGAATGTTAGTGGCAGGGGGATGCAGCATTGTCGGCTGTTTTCTCGTGCTTCGGAAAATGGCCATGATCGGTGATGCAATCAGCCATGCGGTGCTGCCGGGGATTGTCATTGCTTTTTTGATCAGCGGTTCCAGAGATTCGGTGTGGATGATGTTCGGTGCGGCGGTGTTGGGACTCCTGACGGTGTATCTGATTCAGTTGTTCCAGCAAAGCGGTCTGCAAAGTGACGCCGCCATTGGTGTGGTGTTTACGACATTGTTTGCCATAGGTGTTCTGCTGGTTAGCGTGTTTGCTTCCAATGTCCATCTGGATATGGATCACGTGCTATATGGTGAGATTGCATATGTGCCATGGAATACGCTGGAGATAGCCGGCTTCGATGTCGGTCCGAGGGCTGTGTGGATTACGGGCGCGATGTTTTTGATTAATTTGCTCGTGGTAGGGGGATTTTTCAAGCAATTTAAAATCACTTCCTTCGATCCCGCGCTGGCGGCTTCGGTAGGTATTCCGGTTGTTTTTTTTCACTATCTGCTGATGAGTCTCGTCTCGCTTACGACAGTGGCATCGTTTGAGAGCGTGGGTGCGATTCTGGTGGTCGGAATGCTCGTGGTACCGCCTCTTACGGCTTATCTGCTGACGGAGAAGTTATCCCGTATGATTGTGTACAGCGTCGGGTTTGGGGCGATCAGTTCGGTAGCAGGCTTTTACACGGCAAGTGTGCTGGATGCCTCTATTGCGGCATGTATGCTGTGTGTATCAGGTTTGCTGTTGCTGCTGGCCTTTCTCTTTTCCCCGTCCCATGGTGTGGTGTGGCAAAAGTTACTCCAGCAACGGGGACTGGTTCGTGAAGACAGCAAGCAATTCGCAGAAAGCGATCATCTATGAGTGCCTAAAATAGCGTGCAGACAGGTAGAAAATGCCTGAATGCGCGTTTTTTTGCGCGTATGCTGCTCTGTGTAGCTTATTTTGCGCAAGCTGGAGTGGGTCGTCTTGAATTGTTGTGGACACGGGAGTACATTCATTACAGCGATACAAGAACGGACGGAACGATCTGTCACGTTGCAGGGAGGCACGAAAATGGAGAGCTTTAAACGTAAATCACCAGAGGAAATATTGGATTCCATTAATAAACTGCATCGGGGCAGACTCAAAATATACATTGGAGCGGTCAGTGGGTCGGGCAAAACGTATCATATGCTTCAGGAAGGACAATCGCTTCAGCGTGAAGGTATTGATGTTGTAATTTGTGCAGTATCGACCATGCAGCGGCGCGAGACGGTGGAGCAGGTGGGCACGCTGGAGCGGATACTCAGTATCCATTGGATTCAGGATGGTGTGGAGCAGAAGGATTTGAATCTGAAAATACTGGAGGAACGCAATCCCGAGGTGGTGCTGGTGGATCATTTGGCACATCGCAACCGGGAAGGAGCCCTATTCTCAACCCGGTTGGAGGATATTCAATATCTGCTGGAGCTGGGGATTAGCGTCATTACGACGGTCAATGTATATGAGCTGGAAGGAATTACGGAGTGGGTTTATCAGCTAACAGGGATAGAAGCAGAATATACAGTTCCTGTCGATACATTGGAGCTGGCGGATGAAATTCGTTTGATTGATGTCACACCGGAAACGATTTTGGAACGGCTGGCGAAAGGATACATGCATGCGCCCAATCCTGAGATGTTTCACCGGGGGAATCTGGGTAAGCTGCGTGAGCTGGCTTTGCGATTGGTGGCAGAGGATGTGAACGATTCGCTGGAACGGCACCGGGAGGAGTTGGGTTTGCACGGGGCGTCAGGAGCCACAGAGCGTATTTTGGTGCCTGTCCAGTATCACTGGAACGGGTCCATTTATGTACGCAGGGGGGAGCAGGTCGCCAAGCGGCTGGGCGGAGATATGCTGGTGGCCTCCTTTGTCGATCCGAAGCGCAAGCTGTCCAAGGAATCGGCGGCCTTCAAGCGCTCGATTGAGCAACTGGTTGAAAAGGTAGGATCGGAATTTGAAGAAATCCCGCTCATTTCCCGCAGAAGATTGCCTCGGCAGCTTATCCATTATGCGGTGGCGCGTAATGTTACCCGGATCGTTATGGGACATTCCCGGCAGACCCGGTGGCAGGAGCTGATCAGGGGCTCGCTGGTGAACGGAATTTTTAAGCGGATGAAAAATATGGACCTGCTGCTTATTGCCGACCGCGCAGAGCAGGAGGGTGAACGTATTTTGCCGACGATGAGGCAGGAAGAAGGAGACAATGATCCGTATCATCGTCTGAGCGATGAGGAAGCGCAGGCTGAGGCTGCCAAAATTCGGCGCGGCAAGCTCAAGGTATATATTGGCGCTGCTCCTGGTGTCGGCAAGACGTACACGATGCTCAGAGAGGGAAATGATCTGCTGACAAGTGGGATTGATGTTGTTATCGGACTACTGGAAACGCATGGAAGGGTAGAAACGTTGGCACAAGTGGGCTCTCTGGATACCGTTCCTCGTCAGACTATCGAGCGGCATGGCGTACATTTGGAGGAAATGGACACCGAAGCGATTCTCAGGCGCAATCCCGAGGTGGTCCTTATTGACGAACTGGCGCATACCAATGTTCCCGGCAGTTCAAGATCCAAGCGTTATGAGGATGTACTGACGATTTTGGATCAAGGGATTTCTGTCATTTCCACAATGAATGTACAGCACCTGGAAAGCCTGAATGACGCGGTTGAGCAGATTACCGGGATTCGGGTGAGGGAGACCGTTCCCGACCGTATGATGCGGCTGGCCGATGAGGTGCAGCTCATTGATGTGGCTCCCAAATCGTTGCAGCAGCGTATGCGTGATGGCAAAATATACGATCCTGTCAAGGTGGAGCAAGCGCTTAGCCATTTTTTTAAATTAGGCAATCTGATTGCTTTGCGGGAGCTTGCTTTGCGGGAATTGGCAGATGATGTAGATGAACGGCTGGAATCCTGGGATCGACACGAATCGCTGAGAGGGCCGTGGCGTAGAGAGGAAGTAATCTTCGTAGGGGTGACGCTTAGTAACAATGCCGAAAGGCTGATTCGACGCGGCTTTCGTATTGCTTTTCGTCTGAAGGCGGTATGGATCGTGACCTATGTTCATGTCGGTATAAGCATACCGGAGAAGCTAAACTCCCGGCTGGAACAGTTGAAAATGCTAACCCACCGTCTGGGAGGAACCTTCGAAATCCGGCTTGTTTCCAGTCGGAGAGAGATTGCTGACAACTTGGTTACTCCGGTGGAAGGGTATACGGGTACGCAGTTAATTGTGGGGCAGTCCTCCAGAAACAGTCGTTGGGGAAAGGATGCGGTCGTCCCGCAAATTCTCCGTCAAGCGCGTCATATGGATGTTCTGATCGTGGCGGACTATGACCCGGACATCAAGTTGGAGGAAGAGGATTGAATCGCCCAATCCTTTTATAAATAGTCAGATGCTGGGTTCCGGTTGTTCAGTGCTTCCATAGTATATTCTATCCCAAAGAATTGGAGGCGAATTTGAAATGTTTAAACATCGTTCGCATCATTGTCATTTTTCCAAGCCAAGAAAACGCATTACTAAGAAGATCATTAAGGTGACTGTCATTAAGTTTAAGCCTAAATTTAAACGTGATCACTGGAAACATGAAGACTTTAGTAAAAAATGTCACTGTCGGAAACATCGCCATCATCGCCATCATGACTGCCATCGTCGTCACCACAAATTCTACTAAGATTAAGGCAATGGGAGGCGGGCTTGAATGCCCGCCTTTTGTTTACATAAGGACTTGAAGAAAATTCTAACATAAAAAATGCTTGCTCTAAAATAGGCGCTGTGCTATTCTACCAGTAAATAGATTGCACGTGACGGAAGCACCGTTCACCAACCGTATGTATGTACGGTTTGATGAACGGTGCTTTTTTGCGTTGTTGTTTTGGGGGAGGGGATGAGCATCATGATTCCGGTAAAAGTGGTTCTGGCTGTAGGTAGTCGGGATTATATCGAGCCACTGCTGAATTATGTACACGGAAGCGAGTACGCCAGAAGGCTGAGAGTAACGGCATTTTCGCAGCCGGAGGCATTTCGCCAATACATGATGGAAACGGCTGGAATGAAAAAGCCGGATGTAGTGGTGGGTGAAGCAGCCTTTTTGAGTCTGTGGACAGATCGGGAAGCTTCCGATATTCCTTGTCTGGTGCTACATGAGGGAGAACAGGTGAGCGAATACGGACAACCTTTATTAAAATATCAGCCCTTGTCTGAATTGGTGGGCTTTATTTTGGAAACGGCGAGACAGCGGACAAGTGGGCAGCAGAGCGTGAACAGCCGGGAAGGCGGAATGATTATTGGCATGGTTGCGGCTTCCGGTGGGTTGGGTAAGACAACGGCTGCGCTCAATATATCAAAGCAGCTGGGAAATGAGGGGTATTCGGTTTTTTATTTGAATTTGGAAACGGTGGATTCAAGTTCGTTGTTCACGGGTTCCGGCAGTTCTAGCGGAGCAGAAGGAGAGGGGCTGTCCAGACTGCTTTATGATCTCAAGGCAGCGGGGCATGAGGGAAATCCCTTATCTGTCGCTTCGTATTGTGTGCGCCGTTCTGAAATTCAGGCCGACACCTTTCAGCCTGTCGATAACCGCAAGGAACTGATGGACATGACCTGTGATGAGGCGGTAGAGCTGATTCGGACGATTGCCGAAAGCGGACAGTATGATGTTGTAATCGTAGATGGCGAATCCGAAAATGGTGACCGGGCTCAAGCTGTACTCGAAGCCAGCCATAAGCTGATCTGGCTGCTGGCGGACGATTTAATGAGCATGCACAAGTGCGGGCTATGGCTGGATGTTCTGGAGGCCACACAGCCGGAAGGACTTGAAGCCATGCTGACCAAAACCCGCTTTGTGGTGAACCGTTATATGGGGAGTATGGTCAACTCGTTACCTCGGGACTTTATGGAGCTGAGCGGAGCGCTGCCCTATATTCCTTCATGGAAGCAGATGCAGCATCGTGAGCTGCTGCTTAGTTCGCCAATTTATCAGCGGGAAATTCGCCAGCTGTGCCGCGAGCTGCTGAATGTGGAGACTGTAACACAGCCACCCGCCGCTTGGTCTTAAAGGAGGACGATGAACATGAATGAAGAACGGTTTCGTGCACTACGAGCGGATATCCGGGGAGGACTGGACGTCACGTCCTCGGTAGGGGATGCAGAGTTAGTACGGCATATTGAAAATCGAATTTTGCATGACACAGAGCTGGCAGGTTTGACCTCCAGAGAAAAGCATGCGCTGGTCCGTAAAATTTTCAATTCCTTCCGTGGGCTGGATGTGCTCCAGCCGTTGATCGATGATCCCACGGTTACGGAAATTATGATTAACAGTCATCGGGAAATTTTTGTGGAGCGGGCAGGTGAGGTGATCCAGGCACCCGATCAATTTGAATCCCGTGAGCGATTGGAGGATTTGATCCAGACGATTGTTGCCGGGGTGAACCGGATTGTGAACGAGTCTTCGCCGATTGTCGACGCCCGATTAAAGGATGGATCACGCGTAAATATTGTGCTACCGCCAGTCGCTCTCAAAGGACCGACGATGACGATACGGAAGTTTCCCGAGCGTCCAATGACGATGGATGACTTGATACGAATGGATGCGCTGGATGCAGAAGTAGCCAATATG
Organism: Paenibacillus sp. 1-8; assembly: GCF_056316205.1. Lineage (NCBI taxonomy): Bacteria > Bacillati > Bacillota > Bacilli > Caryophanales > Paenibacillaceae > Paenibacillus > Paenibacillus sp. 1-8. The sequence goes on from NZ_CM149995.1 coordinate 1,428,601, forward strand.
CTCAAGGACTTGGTACGCAGCAAGTACAATATTTTTATAAGCGGCGGTACGGGGTCTGGTAAAACGACCTTTCTAAATGCATTATCCCAATTTATCCCGCCATCGGAACGGATTATTACGATTGAGGACTCGGCAGAGCTGCAAATTGTAACTGTCCCTAATCTGGTTTCCATGGAAACACGGAATGCCAACACCGAGGGGAAGGGGGAAATCACGATTCGTGATCTGATTCGTTCCTCCCTGCGTATGCGTCCCAATCGCATTGTGGTGGGTGAGGTCAGGGGGAGTGAGGCCTTGGATATGCTGCAAGCGATGAATACTGGCCACGATGGAAGTTTGTCAACTGGCCACGCAAATAATATCCGTGATATGGTCAGCCGACTGGAAACGATGGTGCTCGGAGGGGCAGAGCTTCCGCTTGGAGTAGTCCGGCAGCAGATCAGCTCGGCCATTGATATATTCGTTCATCTGTCACGGTTGCGCGACAAGTCCAGACGGGTGCTGGAAATTAGCGAGGTAACTGGCTTTGAAAATGGTGAAGTGATGCTCAATCCGCTCTATCGTTTTCAGGAACGGGGCGAAAGTAAAGGACGAATCGTCGGAGGGCTGGAGCGTTGTGGTGAAGGTCTGCAACATACGTTGAAGCTGCAAATGGCCGGTATGAAGCCGGAAAGCTGGAGCAGGGGGAAAGCGTCGGTATGAAGCCAGGAAAAGCGGCTGTGAAGCCGGAGCAAGCATCCCGTCAGACTACTTCCCTGCCAGACTATACGGTATATACATTGTCATCTGTGCAAAAAAGCCTGTGTATCCTCTTTAGTGGCGTGCTATTCGCGATGATCGGCTATCTTTTTTATCATCAATGGATATTGTCGTTGCTGTGCGCTGCCGGAGCTTTGGTGACGCCTCGTTATTTTCGGCAGTTTTTGCTGCAACGGCGCAGGTCGGCTCTAAGCATTCAATTCAAGCAGGCTTTATATTCGCTCTCGTCTTCCCTTTCGGCGGGGAGGTCGGTGGAGAACGGCTTTCGTGAGGCCGTGGAGGATTTAAGGCTGCTTAGCCCGGATGGAGATCATGATCTGATTTTTGAATTTAACATTATTACAGCCTGTCTGGAAATTGGACAACCCGTGGAGACGGCTTTGCAGGATTTTGCTCGTCGAGCGCAGATGGAGGACATTACGAATTTTGCGGACGTGTTTGCAGCTTGCAAACGAACCGGGGGTGATCTGGTGGAGGTCGTGCGACGGGCTTCAAGTGTTATAGGGGAGAAGCTGGAAATTCAGCAAGAGATCGGTGTGATGATCGCGCAGAAACGTTTTGAATCAAGGGTTATGTTTGCGGCGCCTTTTCTGTTTGTACTGTTTATGACAATGACTGCGGGAGATTACATGATGCCGTTATACAGCGGGACAGGTATGATTTTGTCTACCTTTTGCCTATTGGTGCTTGGTGGCTGTCTCGTATGGATCAACCACATTATGAAAATTGAGGTGTAAGGAGAGATAGGCGTGATGATGTTGGTTTGTCTGGTCATGCTGGTTCTGCAAGTGGGAGGTTGGGTGGTGCTGAACCGGATGTACGCTGCTAAGTATGCGAGCTTTCGTCATATGAAGCTGGAGGGACTGCGGCTGCAAAGGCTCTCGGTTCCTTTCGTACACATGATCCATGCTTCACGTGCTGCCCAAAGACTGCCTTTGCTGATGTTCAAGCTCCAGCGCTCGGTACAAAAGCTGTACGGTATGCGCAACAGCGGGGAAAAAACGATGCTTTTTCTGGCCGAGATGGTGGGTTACGGATACATGATGGCCGCTGGTGGAGCTTTAATATCGCTCATGATGGGCGGGGATGCGACCGGGCTGGTGCTCGGATTGGGGCTGGGTATTCTGGTGCCCATCGCGCTGGTCAAGGATCTACACGGAAAGGTACAGAAGCGGGATCAGCAAATTTTAATGGAATTGCCTGAATTACTGAGTAAAATCATGCTTTTGGTCGGCGCAGGCGAGACGGTACAACGGGCATTGCTTCATTGCGTGGAGCGCAAAGGGGCGGATACGGTACATCCGTTGTACCGGGAGCTGCGTCAGACGGTGGGGGAATGGGAAAGCGGCTATTCCTTTCAACAGGCATTTGAGCATTTGAGCAAGCGCTGCGGCATTCAAGAAATGACGGTATTTACGACAACGGTGTTGCTGAATATGAGACGCGGGGGGAGCGATTTTGTGATGGCTTTACGTGAGTTGTCCCAGACACTATGGAACAAGCGGACCTCAATTAGCCGCACAAGAGGGGAGCAGGCTTCATCTAAGCTGGTATTTCCGATGGCGTTGATTTTGCTAACGGTTATTGTGCTGGTGGGTGCTCCCGCTTTAATGATGATGAATATGTAGGAGGAATACTACGATGATGATATTAGTAGCAGGCAGTATTCGTAAATTGTACAAGGATGAGGACGGTTTGGGTACGTTAGAAATGATTCTGATTATCGCGATTCTGATTGCGGTGGCGATTATTTTCAAGGATCAGATCAAGAAGATTGTAGAAGGTCTGTTGAAAAAAGCGGATAAAAAGAGTAACGACTTCATGGATTCATAATGCTGCGCAATTTGGCACACAAAGAGGACGGGAGCTTCTCATTGGAAGCTTCCCTCGTCTTTCCCATACTGTTGCTGATCATTTTTGTGATGTTATTTTTTTGCCTGTACATATATCAAAAATCCATCTTGGTGCAGGTCGCTTCTACGGCTTCGGAACGAGCCGCTTATAGCTGGGACAACAGCCTAAAGGAACCGCGTACAGGCGCTTTTGCCCAAGGACAACGGGATTCGCTCTATTGGCGTTTGAAGGATGATGTTATGCTGGGTGCTTTGTTTGGGTGGGCGGGAGCCAATAATCAGGTAAGTGTGCAGGTGCCCGGTGGCGGTGGTGGAGGCGATTTGCCTGCTCAGAAGCTGTCCAATGCCGAAAGAGGTATGCCTGCCGGTATGCAGGGACAGATGACATATGAGAACAGCCTGATCAGCCGCAAGGTGACGACAGAGCTGAATAAAATGGTGAAGGTTCCTTTGCTGAACCAGTTTCTGGATCAGACGGATTTACAGGGAACAATGAGCTCGGGTGTGGTAGAGCCTGTGGAATGGATTCGCACGGTAGAGCTGGTTCGATATTACGGAGCAAAATTTATGGGCAGAGGCTCAGGTGAAAAGATAAATCCGGCAGTTGCAGGGCAAGTATTAACGCAATATGGACAGAACGGTCCGTAAGAAGCGGAGAACACGAATGGAATGGAAGGGAGGAAGCAAGTGTTTGGAAAAGGACGTAATGCTAAGGATAGCGAGTTAGGAGCCGTCACGGTCTTTTTGATTCTGATTTTAGCGGTCATGTTCGGCTTTATTGCTGTTTTTATTGATTATGCACGAATTGCCGCGCTGCATGTGCAAACCGAACGCTTGACCCATGCGGCGGTTCGTTCAGTTATGTCTGCCTATGATCCGGCATTGCAACAGGATTACGGTCTGTTTGCCTATGGTGAGAGCAGCGGAGAGCAAATTATGGTCAAAGTGCTGAACGACAGCGCCAAGCGCACACCGCATGCAGACACACTGCCACTTATGAACACGAAGCTGGATTCAAGCTCTTTGCACATGGAAAGAGAGCTTGGTAAATATGCCATATTTAACGAGCAGATTCGTGAAGAAATGAAGTATAAAGCGCCTGTCGATTTTACAGTGGAAGTGCTGGAAAAGCTGAAGCCGCTCTCTCAGAACATGAAAGAGGCCTCGCATACGGTTGATTTGCTGAAACGGCTGCAAAAGCTGTATGACAAACGTGAGGCCAAGCTGGATGACATGCTGGAAAAGCAGCGTGAGGCAGGAGCTTATATGGAAGAGGTTCGCAAACGGATCATTAAACAGAGGGGCGCGTATATTCCTAATCAGTATATTTGGGATTCCCTTGAGGTTGTAGCCGATATTGCTGCCCAATATAAGCATTACGTGCATGTGTATGAGGATAATAAAAAGAGTGTAGACGACGTTAAAATCATGCAGATCGAGAAATATGCGAGCAGGGCGAGATCGGCACTTGATCGTCTGGGTCAAGCCATGACCAAGGTAGGAAAAGAGCATGATGAGCTGCTTGTAGAGGCTAAGGAGCCGCTGAATGAAGCCAGGCAAATTAACGAAGAGATGCGTCTAGTCATTGCTCAATATAAACAGAGGGCTGCCAATGCAGGGTATGATGAGGTTTCCGCAGCCCCTACTCCGAGTGGAGGGAGCTCCAGTGCTGATCCGTCTGTAGGAAGCGCAAGGCAGAAGGCTGACGATTTATTGATTCCAGATCAGGAATTTGATCAGATGGAAGCGAATATAGAAAAGCAACGAATAGCTATTCGTACGGTTAACAACAGATTAACGAGTATGATCCGTACGCTATCCTTTTATACAGATCCGAATCTCAATACAGATATGTTCAGACAAGAAGTGATCTCAACGCTCAAGGAAATGGATCAATATTTGAATGCATATGCCTGGTCAGGACCTTCTAATGTACTCGATGGTGAAGCCAGAGCAATGGACACGCGACGTGGACCTGATAAAGAACGCAAGAAGATGGAAAAAGAGGCGAAGAGCAAGCTCAAGCAAGCCTATCAGATCATTGAAATGCTTTCAAAAGGTACACAAAGTGCCGGACCATTTCAAAAGCTGGAGCAGTATTACAATGAAAGTATCTCTTTTAACCAGTCTGCATCCAGCCCGTCTGTATCCGCTGATTTGTCCTATGATACCTATGATGCGGCAGGAGCTTCCATGGATAGTATGGATGGTCTATACGGGGCGGCATCCGGCTTGCTGACGCAACTGGGGGATGAATTTTTCCAGAATGAATATGCGCTTTCTTACTTTAATCACGTGGATTTTAGCCGATTTGGCAGTTTAGCCGGATCAGGTGGGAGGGTGGGAAATACAGCGCAAATTTTGGGAGATCAACTGGAGCTGAATAATCAGGAGGTCGAGTACATTTTGTACGGTTTCCATAATCCGACTGGAAACCTAGCCTCCGCTTATGGCGAGATTTTTGCTATGAGGCTGGCCATTCGCACGATGGAGGGTTTGGTCAAAAATAGCTCCAAGGGCAATCCGTTGGTCGTTTTGGCGGCAGCTCTTTTATATGGGGTAGAGAAGGCGATTGAAGATATGATTATGCTGGCCCAGAAGGGGTATGTGCCTTTGTCTGATTTTCTGAAATTTCGAATGACGTATAAGGATCATTTGAGATTGTTCCTCATGCTCCATAGCAATAATGAACGGAAAATGTCCCGTATGCTGGCCCTGATCCGCCTGAATACAGATGTCAATCCTGCTGAACGGCAAACGTATGCAAGGGGCGAGGTTAAGAATGGGATGCGGCTGTGGTTTTTACCTGGGGTGATGAAGATGCTGGGCACTGCCTCAGAGGAAGGCGAAAGCATTAAGGGAAGTGTGTACTATGTTACGAAAACAGCGCATTTTTCTTATTAATCGGTATTTACAGCGGATTGGTGGACGGAGTCGCCGTGAACAAGGAAGTATCGTTTTAGAGGCGTCGCTAGTGTTGCCGTTGTTTCTATTTTTTATTATTTTTCTAATTTATATGGTACAGATGACGCTGGTATCTACTGCCTTGCAGACCACCGCTTCAGAAGCGGTTAAACAGGTTTCGGCTAAAATCTATCCGGTGTCTCTGGCGGTGGATGCGGCGTCTGCGAAAATAGATGCAGTCCGCCAGCCGCTGGATGAGCTGCCCAAGTTATCTGTGAGTGAATATGCAAGCCAATTCGCTGCCCAGCTGCCACCTCCCATCGGTGATTGGGTGGAAAGCGCTGTGCAGGGGGGAAAAAAGCCCATGGAGGAGCTACGTGGGCGCTTGACAGAAGCCGCGCTTGATCCTGTTCTAAAGCCGCTGTTAAAGCCTTTTATAGAGGACAGCATTCTGGAGTATGACCGTATACATGTAACGAACGTGCATGTGCCGTCTCTTACGGGAAATAAGGACCCTTATTTTAGGGTGGAGCTGTCTTATGAGCTGCCGATGAAGGTTCCCTTTCTGTATCGTAGCATTGTGCTTCAGGCGGCGGCAGAAGAACGTCTTTGGATCGGTGATACGGGAGAGGGAGCAGGTACAGGAGATGCTACAGCGGTTAAGGATGCCCGGGGTTCCATACAGCTGCTTGCCAAGCCTGAGCCTGCCGTGAAGGGTGTATATAACTTGATCAAGGCCAAAGTGGAACCCGGAACGTCAGCTAATCTTTCTGTACTTTATAAGTCGGGCCAAAGCACGGCTCAACACTTGGGCTGGATCTCTGCCGATGCGGACGGGATTATTGAATGGAACTGGTTTGTAGGTACAAACACGACACCCGGTCAATGGAGCTTTGTGATCGAAACGGACGATGGACAACGTATCGAGGTTCCATTTTCGGTAGAGAAGACGACCGACGGGGAGAGGAACACGGATGGTTCGCCATAGCACGGATATATGGGAACGATGCGAATAGATAGAGAAAATAACGATGGAAAAGGTTTGAAACGCTTCGTGCTTATCATTAAGGGGGGGATTGCATTGACGTGGATGTATATCGTATGTGGTGTTTTGCTGGCGATTGCGCTGGTCACGGATTTACGTAGTATGAAAATTCCTAACAAGCTTACGATGCCCGGCATGGCGGTGGGCTTGCTGTTTAATACGGTGTTTGGGGGCTGGCATGGATTTTTATTTGCAGCGGCTGGACTGGGTACGGGATTTGGCTTCATGTTGATTCTGTACTGGATGGGAGCTGTAGGTGCTGGTGATGTGAAGCTGTTTGGCTTGATCGGAGCATGGACGGGGGCCGCTTTTGCATGGCAATCGGCTCTCTATTCGATTTTTTTCGCGGGTATTATTGGTTTGGTGATCCTGCTGTGGAGACGGGAAACCATCATGAGATTGCGGCGTGTGGCTTTTAATCTGGGAGGATTCTTTCTGTTTCGCAGCGGCAAGGCGCTGACGAACGGGAGGGAAGCACACCTCAGGTTTCCTTTTATGACCGCCGTCATTCCGGGAGCGATCAGTGCTTATCTTTATTTTTTGCCATAACTTACGCAGTTGGGTAGATATGATGATACTCACGGGGATCGGGAAAATGCTAAGGAGGTCATGAATTGTTTGGTTTAAGCAGGGATTTTGCCCGCAACGGCGGGACATTTATGATTTTGAACAAGGAAGGCGGGCTTAAGACCGATGATTTAAATTCCGTGCAAACCGGAATGATGACTGGCAATCGGATTCCCGGTCTTCTGGAGCTGAGAATCAAGGAAGTCGATTTTCAGGTGGAGCTGCACTACGATATTTCGGGTCAACGTATGCTGTCTCAGGTATGGAAGGGAGGAGGAGTATCGACTTCCGATTTCTACCGGATTCTTTTTGAAGTGGCGGATGCCCTTCATCGTAGCCCGCAATATATGCTGGATAGGCGCCAATTTATTTTGCATGAGGATTATATTTTTATGAGCGGTTCAGGCTCAAGGGAAAACGTCAGTTTAACCTATGTTCCTTTGCAGGGTGTACTGTATGAAGGACAGGCTGGGAGCCAATTTAAGCAATTGGTTATTCGCTTGATGACACGTGTGGTTCATTTTCAAGGGGACCATATGCAGCGCATATTTGAACTGTGCGACAAGAATGAATTTGATCCGAGAGCGTTGAAGGAGCTACTGTTGCAAGGGATGACGGTCGGCGCAGACAGCTTTAGCCCTCAAAGTGAAGATGGAGAAGGAAGCAGCAGAGATACCCGTGTTCGAATGGGAGTTCAAGGAGAGCGTGACGGATTGCATTCAACAGATGTATACGGAAAATCTTTTCCGTCAGCCGATCATTCGACGAGTCGAGGAAGATATGGGCAAGGAGAAGAATCTAAATTCTTCGCCTCAAGGAGCCAGAAATATCAGAAAAAAATACATGAGGATCAGGAGACGCTTCAAGAGATTCAGGACCTTAAACGGATCAATCGGCTCAAGCCGTCCGTGAAGCCCCAGGAGAACGATGAGGCAGATGTAGAAATAGAAGAAACGGAGCCTGCGTTGCAGAAGTATAAAACGTACATTGCTTTAGGCTGTCTTCTCGCTTCGGCTATCGTGTGGCGCTATATTTATCTGGACCATCCAGATACGGTGCCGCTCGTTATTTCCGTTGTGCTGACCTTGGTACTCGCAGCCGTTGCTTATATGAGCTGGGCGGGAAAATGGGGGCGCAAGGGCGCTTCGTCTCCTATCTATGCCGATTCAGTCCCTGTGCTAGATTCGGAATGGCTTGGCGCTTCTCCTGCACAGCGGAAAAATGACCGTTATCAAGTCGATAAGCTGACCGGATTCGTAGCAGGGAGTCAGAATAGGGATAAGCACTCTTCCAATTCAGGTGATCAAGGACAGGAAAGCTGGCGATGGTCTTTTCCTGACCCGGAGTCCGAAAATATGGGTAGCCAGAATGCGGGAGAAAGAGGTAAAGCTTCTGCACTTCACGACTTGCACAAGCCACAGGGGATAGGTGCGGATCGGAGAAATGATTTGGAAGCGAGTGATACCAGCGAGGCATATTATAAGTCGCTGTCTGGTGTGACGGAGCTGCTAAATGCTACATCAAGGCAAGAAACTGTGCTGCTTCGTGCAGATCAAGGGGTACATATTCCACACGTTCAGCAATCACCGATTGCCTGTCTGGAGCGCAAGCCACCGGGAAGTGGAGCGGCCGAGCACATTCGATTGCAGCCGGATCAATTTGTTGCAGGCAGCTTCTTCATCGGAAGAGAGCCACAATTGGTACAGTTTGTGGAGCATACGGAGGGAGCGTCCCGTTCTCATATTGAGCTTTGTATTGATGCAGAAGGGCAAGGTCACATTGTCAAGGATTTGTCCTCGACGAACGGAACCGTTCTGAACGGAGAGCCAATGGTGCCATACAAGGAGTATGCTATGAAGGACGGAGACACTTTTAAAATAGCCGGAGTATCCTATACTTATCGGCTGGAATCTTTTAAATCTTCTTCCAATGCCTCTTGAGTGAAGGGTAGTTTGATATGTATAAAGAAGGAGCCCATTTAATGTTATGGGCTTCTTTTGTATTTTAATAGAAAGGGGTTTATTCAGTTTCTTCCACTTGAATAACGTCAAATAATTCCCCTAAAGTAATTTCTAAATATCCACAGATATTGGCTAGCAATGAGGTCGAAAGACGTGAATTATCCAGACCCTGATTGTTGACAATCCAAATTATACATAAGCGAAATGATGATACCCTTAATCAAGAAATCTTTGAAAACTATCCGAAAAGGTATCTTAAGTAAATATCTGAGAGGTATATAATTTTGTACCAAAAGATGGTACAATTATGAGCAATAAAACAAATGTATTTTACTACTTGTTTCTCAATTACATAATTTTTTAACTATAATAACGATTTCACGTTGAAAGGGTGTTTTATCCATGAAAATCACACCTACGATACGGACAGAATTAGACAGATACTTAAAACAAGAGGGTTTGAGTCTAACGCAATTTGGACATATTGCAGGCATTAATAGAGGGATAGTAAGTGGTATTGTGACAGGAAATAAGTCTATGTCCATTAACCAGTTAGATTGCATTACTGAGGCTATGGGTTTACCGGAAGGCTACTTTTACGACTTATTTATAGAAAACTACATCATCGACATTCCCCCGAATATGAGGCGGATCGAGCCATTTTTGTATCGCTGTGCGGAGTTGGGCAAGTTTGACTCGATTCGTCGAGTGGTGGAAGCCATTATGGACAATCTACTCTATTCGCCCAAACTGTTTGACATTGCAGAGGCGCTATTAGCACAAGGACGACATGTCGCTGCATTACTACTCTATGAAGGTGTAGCAGAAGCGGAAAAATACCAACATTCGGAACGTTTGGCAATCTGCCATTATCGTATATTCACAATTCAGGTTGGAGACGATCAACGCCAAAATCTCAATGCAGCTACGATATTTGAAGCTTTTGTTGAGCGCTTAGATGAAATAGACCAGCTTGACGCATTGAAGGACTTGGCGAACGTGTACAGGTCTTTGCGTCAATGGGACAAGGTTGATGAAATGGCAAAAAAAATGAGAGATAAAGCGGAAATCCAATATTCAATGAAGCATCAGCAAAAGAATCGAAAGAGCAGGGAGCATAAAAAGGAAACCAGGGGGCCGTTATTTGGATATATTGCTTATGCTGACTTACTGTGTGCCAGTGTTTGTGAAGCCCAAGGCGATTATCAGCAAGCACTACAATATACATACGCCTACGCAGACTTGGATTGGGTTAAAGAGACAGACCAAGATACCCAACACTGGATCGGCTTGTTTGAGCACTGGGCAAAAGCTAATGTTATTGTGAATAAGCTTTTATCTGGAGATATAAATGTGTTACAAGATTATGTTGAATATATTGATGCGGCGGAGGATACAACTCAAGAAGATAGGGTTATTCAACTGCTGAATATTATGATAGCGGCTAACCAATATAAGATCGACGTTAGTGATATAATTAAACGGTTTGAAACAGACATTGCATCATTATCGCAACACTCATCAGGTGATATGTATACTCAACAAGTGGTACCTGATTATTTTGCGTGGTGTGGTTACGAATTAGCCTACTATTACTTAAATCAGGGTATATACAGTGATGGTTTTAATCATTTGATGTATTCAATGGTAAGTTATCATACACTAAATAATAAGGATTATTTTATAAATTGCATGGGTTTGTTTTTGCATTTCAAGGATTATGCGGCTCCTGAAACCAAAGCAGATTTTTTAAATCTTATTGAAAAGGTGTGGATGAACAATGTTAAAAAAAGTGGTAATGCTGATCGTCGCGGTTAGCTTTTTGTTTATTGTTACTGTACCTGTTCACTCGCATGATATACAGCCTCAAGTACAGCATGGTGGATTTTAAACGTGTAACAAATTGAATTAAAAAGTTGTTCAAAAATGCACTCCCAAAACGGTTATTGGAGAGAACCAACAGGTTTAGCCAATGAAGTTTTGGGGTGCATTTTATTATATATGAGTAATCAATATAGAGACAAAAGAGCCAAAGTCAAATAATTTTACTTTGGGACGGATTGTAATATGAAGTGCGACACCTGCTGGAAATAAATAAAAAAGGGCCCATGGCCGGATTCGTGTAGAATGAAGTTACCACACCACCTTCTACAAAGGAGAATCCACCATGAGCTACACACATCTTAGCATAATCGAACGAAGCAAGCTAGAAATCCTGCATCAGCAGGGGAAAAGTGCAAGAGCGATTGCCAAGGAACTGGGCAGGCACCATGCGACCATTAGTCGCGAACTCCACCGCCATGACGAGCAAAAGGCGTATCATGCCGAGCGCTCTCAAGAGAGCTACCACCAGCGACGTAAGGCCTCGATTCCTGCCGGGAAGTGGACTGCTAAGCAGGCGGCGGTCATCGAAGAGAAGCTTCAGGCGACCTGGTCTCCAGAGCAGATCGTAGAGCGGTTGCGTCAGGAAGGACAGCGTGTGGTGTGTTTCAAAACCATTTATCGCTGGCTGTATGCAGGCCTTTTGGTGAGAGGGGCGCTAACCGTACTTCGGCACCAAGGCAAGCGACAGAAGCCAGCAGAAACCCGTGGCAAGTTTACCGTAGGTAAACCCATTTCAAAACGCCCTAAAGACGTCCGTTCTCGGGAAACGTTCGGCCATTGGGAACTGGATACCGTCGTCTCGGGCCGTGGAAAAAGTAAGGGCTGCGTAGCCACGTTCATTGAACGCAAAACGCGTCTGTATACCGCGATCAAGATGCCTGACCGCACGGCGCTATCGATGGAGATTGCCTTTGGCGTAGCCGCTTCTCAGTACCCTACCGGAGCCTTCCAGACCGCTACCGCTGACCGAGGCAAGGAGTTTGCTTGTTATCTCAGCCTGGAAGCTACGCATGGCGTTCAGGTCTACTTTGCTGATCCTTACTCGTCCTGGCAGCGGGGCTCAAATGAGAATGCCAATGGCTTGCTGCGAGAGTTCTTTCCCAAAGGGACGGATTTTGCTCATATCACGGATGAAGATTTGGAGAATGCCCTCTATCTCATCAACCACAGACCACGAAAATGTTTGGGCTGGAAGACTGCTCACGAATCCTTTTCAGAAGAACTGTCGCACTTGGCTTGACAATCCGTCTTGGCAAAAACTCAAACCAATATTGCTCAGGAACTTGGTATCACGAAACAGCAGCTACATAACTACAAAAAAACTCCTGACAATTATTCCTGAGTTACAGGAAATGGTTGAGAGACAGAGTTTAAAGCTAATGGTGCTGCGTTGATCCATGTATCTTATAACAAGGGATTATAATACTTTAGACATAGTAAATCTGTTTATCTCAGTCCAATTGCCGCATAATTAAAAAGGGAATATCAGGATAATAGAAGGATGTCCCTAAACATCTCCTTCTGATAAGATTATTTCCATCAAAATTAAAGTGGGCGTGATTAAATGGGGAGAATATTGGTTCCACCTGACAAGCTGATGCAAGTGGCTGACCAGTTCTTGCATGGTAAACACGAAATGGAACGTATGTTGAATTTTTTGAGTGGAAGAATTGATTTTGTCCAACAAGGCTGGTCTGGAGCTACTCAAGAGAGATTTTTTCAGGAATTTCAGGTTTCTCGACAATCCATGAGTGTGACGCTTGAACGACTATCAACAGTAGCACAGGAACTTATTTTTATTTCAAAAAACTTTACACAGGTGGACGGAGAAAAGGTCGTATTAGATGTACCGGGAAATGGTGTACCTATTAAAACGGCATCCAGCGGTGAAGGTTGGTTACATAAAATCTTTGAACAGATCGGACAAGCTGAGATAACCAAGGCTGAAGCCCATATGGAAGCTAGCAAGCTTCAAGGTGAAATTTTATGGGATACGGCTCAGGGAGCAAAAGGAGCCATTCAGGAAGATTTAACCTTGGGGATGTTACCTGATAAAGAACGGGACTATGATCATCCTATGGCAGCTAAAGTAGGTGAAATTCTCGGTCACGTAGCTATGACATTGCAGGGGGCTGGTGAGGTAATAGTTGGAACAGGTGGAGAAGGATTATCAGTTGCTGTTTCATCTACGGGAGTTGGAAGTATAATCGGAATACCGGGATTGATTGGATCAGCAGCTTTAGCGGCACATGGAGGTACAACCGCAGTTAAAGGAGCAAGCGGAATAGGGAAAAGCTCAGCGGAATTGTGGCAGATGAGGAAGGGAGAAGGGAATTCTAAGGCTGAAATCTTAAAAAATAAAGCCGACGATATACGTAAAAACGTAAATAATGATATATTAGATGAAATGGAATCTAATGGTGGGCATTTGCTTCAAAAGCATGTTGGCAAGACAAATGAAGAATTAATAAAACGTGCATCCCAAGAAGGAGTTCCTTCTACAACGTTTTCTGATAAAAATATAGCTCTGAAATCCACGCAAGAGAATATCAGAAGAAACGCTGATAAAATTGCAGAGTGGATAGAGAACCCTAATTCTAGAGGATATCTCATTACAAAAACGGATCATGAGTTCTCTATCGGACGGGGTGTAGATGTGAAAAATGGAGGGAACTCAGCTTCAAAGCATGTAACAAATGACTTATTGAAGTCCCAATTGTATTTAGTAAAAGATTCGTCTATGCCTACTGGCTATAGAATTATTACGGGTTATCCTGTTTTTAAATAAAGAGGAGAATAATATATGAATCAAGAAGCAAATTATGAGAATTTAAAGTATTTTATAGAGAGTTACTTTAACTGGAGTATGGATTATGCTGATTTAGAGAACTTAATTGAGGAGTTCAAAAGTAGGGAGTTGCCTGCTTATGTTGAAGGTCTGACTCAGGAGATCGAAGAAATAAATGAACTAAAGACTTGGGATAGCATACAAGAATTTGTTTATTTATATGGACAAAGAAATCTGAACATTAAAAAGATTGAGCGCATGATTGAGTTGTTACTGACAAAATTACATGGAGATCAATAAAAATTATCTTGTAGAGCGATAGAATAAAAATGCGACAATTAGCTCACTCATTAAAAGGGGGTGAGCTTTTTACATAGTTAGCCTATCTGAATAAAGGTATATGTGATTTACATACACCTTGCTTCAGATCAACCATGACAAATTGTTGTGCTTGGATAAGGCTCAACAAGTAGAAGGAACAATGTTCTACCCACCGAAATGGCGATCATAATTTTTCGCTTCCTATTGACGAGGTGGGGGATGCAAATTACATACATGCTTGCTTCAAACGAGAGCATGTCAACTCTAACTTAGCTTAGAAAAATGTCCAAGTATATTAAGGACAGATAAAGGAGTAGATGAAATATGGAAAAAAAGAAAAAATATTGGTATATGTATTGGTAAATTAGATGAAACAAAATGCGAGTTAGACGAAATAAGGAAGGGCTCTATGGTTTATTTTAATTAATCATCTTGTGTGAAAATATTTCATACCTAATAAAAGAGGAACCCTAAGCTGATAAAGATCTTATCAGTCCAGAGTTCCTCTTTTTAAATTCAATGCTGCTTATGAGGAGAATGTAGTTCCTCTAGTGCTTCCTTGAGTGAAGGATAGTTAAACTGAAATCCATGCTCCAGCGCCTTGCGCGGGATTACTTTTTGACCATCCAATACGAGGGTACTCATCTCACCGACTAGCTTTTGTACGAGAACACTGGGAACGGGAAACCAGTGTGGGCGGTGGTATACCTCAGCCACGGTTTTCCCGAACTGGTCATTCGTCAACGGGTATGGTGATGATGCGTTTACAGCCCCGGTGATATCCGGCGTATGGATGCAGTGGGTGATCAGGCGGACAATATCCTCAATATGTATCCAGCTCATCCATTGGTTACCGCTGCCTATTTTGCCGCCGAATCCGAAGCTGTAAGGCAGCTTCATGAGTGGGAAAGCCCCGCGTTTGCTGTCCAGCACGAGACTAATGCGCAGCTTGATTAACCGGGCATCGGAAGGATAGGCGTTGGCGGCTTCTTCCCACTGCTCGACCACTTGAGACAGAAAGTCTTCCGAACGGCGTGGGCTGGTTTCATCGAACGTTTCAGTAAGAGATGTGCCATAGGCGGCGACAGCCGAAGCCTGAATGATGACTTTCGGCTTTTTTTGCAGAGCATTTAGTGTTTGGGCCAATTTGGCAACAGACAGCAGGCGTGATTGGAGAATTCTTTGCTTGGACTTGTCCGTCCAGCGCTGATTCAGTGTCTCTCCTGTCAAATTAATGGCCGCGTCTGTGCCTTCTAATGATTCCGGCTTTTGCTTCAGTTCGTTCCAGCTCATATATTGCAAGCGTGGGCTCGCTTCGTGACCTACCATGGGTTTACGGGTGATTACCTTCACAGTGTGCCCGTCGTTGAGCAAGCCTTTGGTCAGCGCACACCCTACTAATCCAGTACCTCCGCATATGACGATGTTCATGGAGTTTGACTCTCCTTCCGATTCGCAAAAAATATATATGTTATAGAATATAACCCTTTTTGAGAAAAAAACCTCATTCGAATGTACCTGTATACGCTAAAGGATGTCAATCCATGCTTTCATTTACCTCGTTTCCCTTACGTGTAATCCTGTTTTGTGTGTGCACTACCATAAAAGCCATGTTGTTTGATTTCAATAATCACGTTAAAATGATTAAATCAAAATAAGACAAGCATAACAGGATAACAAGGATAAGGGGATGAAACCGAATCATGCTGAAAATTGGTTCTCATGTGTCCTTCTCGGACAAGGGTCTGCTCAGCGCTACGAAAGAAGCGTCTTCTTACGGGTCCAGCTCGTTCATGATATACACGGGGGCACCGCAAAACACGCGCCGTAAGCCGATGGAATCCATGTATCTGGAGGAAGGCAAGCAGTTGATGGCTGAAAAAGGGATGGAAGATATCGTGGTGCATGCCCCGTATATTATCAATCTCGGCTCTTACAAAGAAAATACCTATGAGCTCGCGGTCAGCTTTCTACAGGAGGAAATTCGTCGCACCCACGCGATCGGCGTGAAAAACATCGTGCTTCATCCGGGCGCTTTTACCGATAGGGATGCAGAGTACGGCATTCAGCGTATTGCTGATGGCTTGAACGAGGTACTGAACGGCGTGAAGGAGACGGATGTTAACATTGCGCTGGAAACGATGGCGGGCAAAGGTACCGAAATGGGCCGCAGCTTCGAAGAAATTGCCTCCATTATAGATAAAGTAGAGCACAACGAGCGTCTTACCGTTTGTATGGATACCTGTCACATTCACGATGCGGGCTATGACATTGTGAATGATCTGGACGGCGTGCTGGAGCAATTTGATCGTATTGTCGGGCTGGACCGTATCGCTGTGGTTCACGTTAATGACAGTAAAAATGCGGTTGGCGCTCATAAAGATCGTCATACTCCGATTGGATCGGGCTGGATCGGCTATCAGACCATTCATAACGTGGTACATCACGATGCGCTTCAAGGTCGTCCGTTTATTTTGGAAACGCCATGGATTGGGAAGGAAGCGAAAACCCAGCGTCCGATGTATGAGGTTGAAATCGCTTTGCTTCGCGGGAATGTGAAGGAGCGTTTTGGCGATGAGTTTTTGGGTCAGGTAGAGCAACTGCATTCGTTTTTCAAAAAGCAGGATGTGGATGTGCGTAACTTTGTGCTGGATACCTGGACGCTATTGAAAAATGATGCCAAAGCGAAAAAAGCTGATCCGCGCGAGCCGCTGGAACGTCTGTATGACATGGTAACGGAAGCAGCATTGTTTCCGGAGTTGAGCGAAGAACATATTAATCATCGTCTGATTGCCTGGTTTGCCAGCAGTCATTTGCCAGTGACGGTATAAGCCAAGGGGGATTTGTAGCCACATGGAACTTCACGTAAAACATCAGCCAAACAGCACTCAATCTGCGCATGAAAACCGTGCGCGTATGCTCGTATCCTGTCCTGATGGCCCGGGTATTGTAGCGGCCGTGTCTCGCTTTTTGTACGAGCATGGCGCCAATATTGTTCAATCTGACCAATACACGATGGACCCGTCTGGCGGTATGTTTTTTATGCGGGTTGAATTTGATCTGCCATACTTGAGTGATACCCAGCCCCAACTGGAGCAGGATTTTGCCGCGGTTGCAGAACAATTCCGGATGGAGTGGACGATTTCAGCGGTCAGCCGCAAGAAAAAGCTCGCCATTTTCGTTTCCAAAGAAGATCATTGTCTGATGGAGCTATTGTGGCAATGGCAGGCAGGGGATTTGGACGCGGATATTTCTCTGGTGGTCAGCAATCATCCGGATATGAAAGAGTACGTGGAATCGTTCGGCATCCCGTACCACCATATTCCGGTGACAGCCGATACCAAACCGGAGGCGGAGCGCCGTCAACTAGAGGTCATTGGTGAAGATATCGACGTCATTATTTTGGCCCGGTACATGCAGATTATTTCACCCAAGTTTATTGAGCATTACCGTAACCGGATCATTAATATCCATCATTCGTTCCTGCCTGCATTCGTGGGTGGGAAGCCATATGCCCAAGCCTATAATCGCGGTGTGAAAATTATTGGCGCTACCGCGCATTATGTAACTGAGGAACTGGACGGCGGCCCGATCATCGAGCAGGACGTGCAGCGGGTAAGCCACGGTGATGATGTCAATGAGTTAAAACGGATCGGTCGCACCATTGAGCGGGTCGTTTTGGCAAGAGCCGTGAAGTGGCATGCGGAGGACCGAATTTTGGTTCATGAAAATAAAACGGTCGTTTTTAACTGATTTTTATATTTTTTAAAATATAAGAGTTCATACTTCTTACAAGCAAAGCCCGTCAAAATGACGGGTTTTTTGCTTTTTTCTACAGAATGCGGGTGTCAAAACCGGACAAAATGCATTATTTTTCGCAATTTTATGATTTTTAAAATGAGGTTAATACTTTACGGGTATATTTATATTAGGTACTCGGTACGACATTTCGACAACCATCTTTATAAACGATCTGGCAAACCTGCACGGCAAATGGTACAATACTTAAGAATGTATAAGTCATATTGAAACATTCAAGCAGATTCACTCACTTCAATAGGCGTCGTTTCTATATCGGATGGTGATGTTGGAGAGTATGACCGAATGCAATTGACATACTTTTTACAATATGAGGAGGCTAACTATGACTGACCAGAATCAAGCGATTCAAAAGGATGAAAACTCCACGATCGACAATTTGTCCATTACGACAATCCGTACGTTGGCAATTGATGCCATCGAGAAGGCAAACTCGGGACATCCCGGTATGCCGATGGGTTCCGCGCCGATGGGCTACCAACTTTTTGCTAAAACGATGAATCATAACCCGAATCACCCTACATGGATTAACCGTGACCGTTTTGTACTGTCCGCAGGACACGGCTCCATGCTGTTGTACAGCCTGCTGCACCTGAGCGGCTATGATCTGCCTATGGAAGAACTGAAACAATTCCGTCAATGGGGCAGCCTTACACCAGGTCACCCTGAGTTTGGGCACACTGCTGGTGTAGACGCTACGACCGGACCTCTGGGACAAGGTGTAGCTATGGCCGTAGGTATGGCAATGGCTGAAGCTCAACTGGGCGCAACCTATAATAAAGATCAATTCAAAGTTGTGGATCACTTCACGTATGCAATCTGCGGCGACGGCGATCTGATGGAAGGCCTGTCTCACGAAGCGGCTTCATTGGCTGGACGTCTGCGTCTGGGCAAGCTGATCGTATTGTTTGATTCCAATGATATTACACTGGATGGCAAGCTGGATCTGTCTTCTTCCGAGAGTGTTGCAAAACGCTTTGAAGCCTACAACTGGCAAGTGCTGCGCGTAGAAGACGGTAACGACCTTCCGGCGATCCAAAAAGCAATTGAAGAAGCACAAGGCGACTCCACACGTCCTACGTTGATTGAAGTGAAAACAGTCATCGGCTACGGAAGCCCGAACAAACAAGGTAAAGGCGGACATGGCGGTACTCACGGTTCCCCACTGGGTGCAGACGAAGCCAAGCTGACTAAAGAATTTTACAAATGGGTATACGAAGAGGACTTCCATGTACCGCAAGAGGTTCGCGAGCATTTTGCTAAAGTAAAAGAGCGCGGCATCGCAGCGAACAAAGCATGGGATGAGCAGTTTGCGAAATACAAAGCGGCTCACCCTGACCTGGCAGCTCAGTTCGAAACAGCCGTAAACGGCGACCTTCCAGAAGGATGGGACCGTGACCTTCCGAAGTACACAACTGAAGACAAAGCAGTTTCGACTCGCGTGGCTTCTGGTAATGCACTGAACGGATTGGCTCCAAACGTACCGTTCCTGACTGGCGGATCTGCCGATCTGGAAAGCTCCACGATGACACACTTGAACAACCTGACGAACTTTACGCCAGAAGACTATGCCGGCCGTAACATCTATTTCGGTATCCGCGAGTTCGGTATGGCTGCTGCGATGAATGGTATGACATTGCACCAAGGGGTAAAAGTATTCGGCGGTACATTCTTCGTGTTTACGGATTACCTGCGTCCGGCTGTTCGTCTGGCAGCTCTGATGGGATTGCCTGTAACTTACGTTCTGACTCACGACAGTATTGCTGTTGGTGAAGATGGCCCGACTCATGAGCCGATCGAACAATTGGCTTCCCTGCGTATTATCCCGAACCTGACGGTTATCCGTCCGGCGGATGGTAATGAAACTTCCGCTGCTTGGGCTTACACGCTGGAAAACAAGAAAAACCCGGTTGCTCTGGTATTGACTCGTCAAAACCTGCCAATCCTGGCTGCTACTGCTGAACATGCACGCGAAGGTATCAAACGCGGTGCTTATGTCGTTGCAGATGCGACAGACGGCAAGCCGGTTGCTCAAATTCTGGCTACGGGTTCCGAAGTACAACTGGCTGTTAAAGCTCAGGAAGCACTTGCGGAACAAGGTATCCAAGTACGCGTTATCAGCTTCCCAAGCTGGGATCTGTTCGAAAAACAAGACAAAGCATACAAAGATTCCGTTCTGCTGCCTGAAGTAAAAGCTCGTTTGGCTGTAGAAATGGCTTATCCACTGGGCTGGGAAAAATATGTCGGCGACCAAGGTGACATTCTCGGTATCAGCACATTTGGCGCATCCGCACCTGGCGACCGCGTCATTAAGGAATATGGCTTTACGGTAGAGAACGTTGTTAATCGTGTAAAAGCTTTGTTGAAATAAAACAACCTATTAAACAGACAGTCGTAACCTGAGGCTTACGGCTGTTTGTTTCATGCATTGAGGAATGTTGTAGCCTTGTGTATTTTTATACTGAGGCTTGGATTAGAACTATGTTATGATGATGCATAAATTTCATTCAACCATTGATGAGCAGATGAGGGGATAACGAATGACACAGTTTGATGGAGTCAGCGTAGTTAAAAAAGCAAATATATATTACGACGGTCAGGTTACAAGCCGTACGGTCATTTTGGGTGATGGCAGTAAGGTAACATTGGGGATTATGCTGCCGGGAACGTATGAATTCGGCACGGATTCCCGTGAGATCATGGAGATTTTGGCAGGGGATTTGAAGGTGTTGCTTCCAGGTGCTGAGGAGTGGCTGGAAATACAGGGAACGGCAACGTTCCATGTGCCTGCGCAGTCTTCGTTCAAGCTGGAGATACGAAGCGTAACGGATTACTGCTGTTCTTACCCGGAATAATAGTAGTGAAAAAAGGGCAAGCACCACTCGATTTTAAGTCAAGTGTGCTTACCCTATAAGCTATGCGATATGTACAAAAGCACAGCAACATGGTTAAAGAGAAGGATGCGGCTTATTCGAGTGGCTTACCACCAATAGTGCGGCCAATCCACGCTTCATAGGTCTTCACGACAGCGGACAAGTCCTCGTCGCCGTAGCCTTGCGTTTGCCCGGCTTGAAACAGGCTTTTGGCAATGGCCAGCATAGGCGTCGGAATGGACAGGCTATCCGTCAGCGAGGCAGCGAGCTTCAAGTCTTTGAGCATCAAGGCAAGTGAGAACTGGTTGCTAAAATCATGCTCGATGATTTTGCGTCCTTTCAGATCAGCAGCCTTGCTGCCTGCCGATCCTAGCTGTACCAGCTCCAGGAAGCTGTCCGCCGGAATACCGGATTTGGCGGCGATGGCAAAGCCCTCAGCCAGAGCGAGATTGTTAATACCGACCATCGTGTTATGTGCGAGCTTGGCTACGGCCCCGCTGCCATTCGGTCCCATGTGGAGCACTTTTTTGCCCAGCGTATCAAAAACGTCCGACTGTGCGGCAATGGCCTCCGCGTCACCGCCGACCATGAACACGAGCGTACCGTCCACAGCAGCAGGCTTACTGCCCGTTACCGGAGCATCAATGAAGGAACAGCCCAGCTTGTCCGCTTCGGCGGCCAGCTGTTTGACCAGCTCAGGTGAAATGGTGCTGTTGTCCATCACGGTTACACCAGACGTGAGGCCGGCAAACACGCCGTCCTCGCCGTAGTAGATATCACGGATCGAGTTATCATCACTGACCATGGTAATGACCAGCTGCTGACCTTCAGCCGCCTCACGAGGCGTTGAAGCCGTACGAGCGCCTTGCTCTACAAGTGGCTCACAGCGTGAGGCGGTGCGATTGTAGACCGTGACTCCATATCCCTGCTTCAGCAGATTGGATGCCATCGGGGCGCCCATGGTGCCCAGTCCGATAAATCCGATGTTTTTCATAGCTAATCACCTTTCTTGTTGGAGGTTGCCGTCCGATGCAGATGCGAGTTCGGCTTGAATTGACTGCTTAAATATAGGTTGATCTCTATTTATTGTAGCATGGGTATCCCACCCTATCTACACTAGGGTCTGGCAAGGCACCGGACGCACAGGTAACGCAAGCTTGTCAGGCCCTGCAAATTAAAGTATCCTATTCCTAAGTCCTTATGTTCGTATTCATGGTCTTAGCAATACAAAACAGGAGGTTCCAAACATGTCTAAAAAAGTTATTTTCGATTACACCAAAGCGCTCTCCTTTATAGGGCAGCACGAAATTGATTATTTTGCAGAACCGATCAAGCTGGCTCATGAACAGCTTCATAACCAAACCGGTGTAGGTTCCGATTTCCTGGGTTGGATTGACTTGCCTACCAATTATGATAAAGAAGAGTTTGCACGCATCCAAAAAGCTGCTGCTAAAATCCAAAGTGATTCCGAAGTGTTGATCGTAATCGGCATCGGCGGTTCTTACCTTGGAGCACGCGCTGCGATTGAAATGCTGTCGCATTCCTTCCATAATGCACTGCCTAAAGACAAGCGCAAAGGCCCGGCTGTTTATTTTGCAGGCAACAACATCAGCTCTACATATGTGAATCATCTGTTGGAACTGATTGAAGGAAAAGACTTCTCCGTGAATGTCATTTCCAAATCAGGTACAACAACAGAGCCAGCTATCGCTTTCCGCGTATTCCGTGCGGCTCTGGAGAAAAAATACGGTAAAGAAGAAGCGCGCAAACGCATTTATGCAACAACAGATAAAGAACGCGGCGCTCTGAAAAAACTGGCTAACGAGGAAGGCTACGAATCCTTCGTTATTCCTGATGATGTAGGTGGCCGTTACTCCGTGCTGACAGCAGTAGGCTTGCTGCCGATTGCTACAGCTGGCATTAACATTGAGGAAATGCTCCAAGGGGCGGCAGACGCTTCCAAGGAATACAGCAATCCGAATGTAGCTGAGAACGAGGCTTACCAATATGCAGCCGTGCGTAACGCGTTATACCGCAAAGGTAAAGCTATTGAAATTCTCGTGAACTATGAGCCGTCCCTGCATTTCGTTTCCGAGTGGTGGAAACAATTGTTCGGCGAAAGCGAAGGTAAGGATTACAAAGGTATCTACCCTGCTTCCGTTGACTTCTCGACAGACCTGCACTCCATGGGACAATTCATTCAGGAAGGTAGCCGTAACATTTTCGAAACGGTTATCCAAGTGGAAAATGTACCTAGCCACATCACCATCGAAGCAGATGAGGATGATCTGGATGGACTGAACTTCCTGGCAGGCAAAACGGTGGACTTTGTAAATAAAAAAGCATTCCAGGGTACATTGCTGGCTCACACAGACGGACAAGTGCCGAATCTGATCGTGAACATTCCTGACTTAAGCCCATACTCCTTCGGGTACCTGGCTTATTTCTTCGAAAAAGCTTGCGGCATCAGCGGCTACCTGTTGGGTGTGAATCCGTTCGATCAACCGGGCGTAGAAGCTTACAAGAAAAACATGTTTGCTCTGCTGGGTAAACCAGGCTTCGAAGAGCAAAAAGCGGAGCTTGAAGCGAGATTGTCCGAATAAGGAAGCTGTAAAACCCCTATGCGAAACAGGATTTCAGATAGGGGTGTTATAGCGTATAGCACCAAATAAAGTACAGGAAAGCAGTTCACCGGCTGCCAGAAGCGGGGGACTGCTTTCTTGTAAAATGAAGTAAGGAAGGTTATTTGTGATATGTTGGAACAATACCGAACTGTACGCGGCTCCGGCAACAAGGAAATTGTGATCCGGAAATCCCGTTTTATCGGTCACATCCAGCCTGTTCAGACCGAGGAAGAAGCGGCTGCTTTTATCGAGCGCATTAAAAAAGAGCATTGGAACGCAACCCATAATTGTTCTGCCTACATGATCGGGGAACGAGACGAAATCCAGAAGCAATCGGATGACGGTGAACCGAGTGGTACGGCGGGCAAGCCCATTTTGGAGGTTATCCGTAACCAGAAGCTGAAAAATGTGGCAATTGTCGTTACCCGTTACTTTGGGGGGATTTTGCTGGGAGCAGGCGGTCTGATTCGTGCATATTCAGACGGTGCTGTTGCAGCCATTGAGGCAGGGGATGCGATTACGCGTGTGCTGCATCGTGAAATTTTCGTGGAATTGGATTACACCTGGTTGGGCAAAGTGGAAAATGAATTGCGAAATCGCAGCATCCGTACTGGAGAAACCATGTTTACGGATAAAGTTACCTTAACCTGTCTGCCGCTGGCTGGTGATGCGGAATCCTTCAGCAACTGGATAACAGACTTGACACAGGGGCAATCGCTTGTGTCGGAGGGAGAGCAGCTTTACTTTATTGAAGGGGAATAAATAATATGGCTAGAAGAGCAGTAGAACAGGAGTTGTCAAGAGGGCGGATTCTGGAAGCGGCCAGGCACTTGTTTATTACCAAGGGCTACCGTGCTATTTCAATGCGCAGCATTGGCCAGCATCTGGGTTACAGTCATGGTTCGTTATACTATCATTTTAAAGAGAAGGCTGAACTGTTCTACGCCATTGTAATTGAGGATTTTAATACGTTACGCGGAATTCTACTACAAGGAGCAACAGGCACCCCAGAGGATGGTCTGAACAGACTGGAGCACTTGATGCTGGAGTTTATCCGTTTTGGCTTGGAAAATCCTTATCAATACGAAATTATGTTCATGATGCACGATGAAGAACTGTTCGCATACTGTCGCACAGAGCAAAACCGTTGTGTGGAATTATTCGCGTCCATGATCCGTCAGGAATTAAGTGGTCAGGGACATTCAGAGGAAGATTGTTCACGAGCACCGCAAAGTTTATTTTTATCTATGCACGGCTTTGTGTCCTTTTATATTCAGGATGGTTTAACATTTGAAGAGATCAGGCCCGCTGCTTTGGCACATGTAAAGCTGCTGTGCAGAAACCTATGAGCGTACCTGCAATCACATGCCTCGGCTATGAATCTGTAGGGCGCTTTTCTGGGTATATTCACTTCATGACGGTGCCTTATCATTACGGTACTTTGCGAAAGCAACTAAGATTGTAACAGACGATGATGCATCCAGCAGGAGAACATCATGGTCTGTTTTTTTGCAAGATCAGCCTTTTATGATTTTTACATGATACTGGCGTCTGCGTGGCCCGTCGAATTCGCAAAAATAAATTCCCTGCCACCGTCCGAGCAACAACTTTCCATCATGAATAATGACAGTCTGAGAGGGTCCCGTGGTGATAGATTTAAGGTGGGATGCCGTATTTCCTTCCATATGGCGATATTGGGGATGCTCCCACGGATAAACCTCGTCCAGCCTTAAAATCACATCATGTTTGACGTCCGGGTCGGCATTTTCATTAATGGCTATTCCGGCCGTTGTGTGTGGACAATAAATCAGTGCAGTTCCTTCCTGAATTCCGCTTTTTTCGATCAATGAAGCCACCTCGCGTGTAATATCACGCATCTCATCTCGTCCGCTAGTGGATAATTCTAAAGTATGCAACATCATACCCTCTCCCTTCTTCTTATTACTTTACCCATTTTACTTTACCCAATGAACACCTGACGTAATATATAGAGTTGACGACGAAAGCTTTCCTTTGATAAAGTATCACATAAGAAAAACATAGTATATACATTGGAATAATAAAATGATTTCAAATGAGGTACGCGCTTTGCGATAAGCAAGGCTGCTGCTGTTCCGGCACAGATTCAGAAGCGGAAAGGAAGTGTACGGTTATGCATGTGGAAGTAAGGGGTTTAAACAAGCATTTCGGTAATTTTCATGCGGTAAAGGACGTATCCTTTGATATTCAAGCGGGTCATCTGATTGGTTTACTCGGTCCGAGCGGCGGCGGTAAAACGTCCATTCTTCGGATTTTGGCGGGGCTGGAGCAACCGGATGCGGGCGAAATTCATTTTCACGGAAAAAGGGTAAACGAGCTGGCCCCGCAGGAACGCGGAATCGGATTTGTATTTCAAAACTATGCTTTGTTCAAGCACATGAGCGTGTACGACAATATTGCCTTTGGTCTAAAAGTGAAAAAAAGCTCCAAAGCCCGCATCAAGGAACGCGTCACAGAACTGGTCGAGCTGACAGGACTCAAAGGCTTCGAGCATCGTTATCCGCATCAGTTGTCTGGTGGACAGCGACAGCGGGTTGCTTTTGCGCGCGCCTTGGCACCGGAGCCTCAATTACTGCTGCTGGATGAGCCTTTTGCAGCCATTGACGCCAAGATCCGTCAGGAGCTGCGTACCTGGCTGCGGGAGTTGATTGAGCGAGTGGGAATCACTTCGATTTTTGTCACCCATGATCAAGATGAGGCTATTGAAGTAGCCGATGAAATTATGGTGATTAATCAGGGACGGCTGGAGCAGAAGGGAACACCTTGGGATATTTATAAAAAGCCGGGGACCCCGTTCGTAGCTTCCTTTATTGGGGAATCGACGGTGATCGAACAGGCGGGCAGTCTCAAAGGCTTCGAGGAAGCTGCCGGAATGGGAGCGCGTGCCTTGATCCGTCCGGAGTATATTGATATCGGTCCAAGCGAGGAGTTTGCGCTCCTGTCGGCGACCGAGGAAGGTATTGTGAAGCATTTGCATTTTCGTGGGAGTGAATGGATGGTTGAAGTGCAGGTCGGGGACCATTGTCTCATGACATACCGTTCGCTGGAGAAGTCTACGCTGGAACCTGGTCAGCAGGTGCGCGTGCTTGTGCATCGGGCTTATCTGTATAACGACCAGTCCAGCTGGATGGTGGAAAACCGCCTCAAGAAAGATCCAATGCCTATCATGATTTAATAATAAAATGATCACGCATGAGGGGATGTCCGGCCTGATTTCAAGGTTTGGGCATGCTCCTTTTGGCGTTGGGCGCTGGAAGGATTTACGCAGACTTGATGTGTTCGTTATAATAGTAGTAAAAACACCCAGATAGATAGGAGTTAAACCATGAATCGGCTTATTTTTCTTGGCACGGGGGATGCGATGGGCGTTCCGCGTGTGTATTGTGATTGTCTCGTATGTGCGGAGGCTCGCACGACAGGGGCAAATGTGAGGCTGAGGTCGTCTGTGCTGATCGAAAGCGAGACGGAGGACTTTATGATTGATTGCGGCCCGGACTGGCGCAAGCAGATGGAAATACGCGGGCTTCGCTTCATCCGTACCATCCTCGTGACGCACGCACATTTTGACCATATTGGAGGACTGCCGGAATGGGCGGATGCCTGTCGCTGGACGGGGAACAGAGGTCGTTTGTACGCTCCACAGGAGGTGATCGACATGATCCTGCGTCAATTTTCCTGGCTTCCGGGGCATATTGACTTTATCCCTGTCGATCAGGGGGCCTTGCTTGGAGGGTGGAATATCCGGGGATGGCGTGTGAATCACGGGAAGAACGGTTATGCTTATGCTTATCGACTGGAAAAAGACGGCTTCTCGTGGGCCTACTGCTCGGATTCGATTGGGCTAAATGATGCGGAAATCCTGCCCCTGCACAATCTGGATTTGCTCGTGCTGGGAACGAGCTTTTATCATGAGAAGGCCGAATATGCAACCCGCTCGGTATATGACATGCTGGAGGCTCAGGAACTTATAGGGAGACTCCAACCCAACCGCACGGTATTTACACATATGTCTCATGATGTGGATGTCACACGCAACTACGGGCTTCTGGAAGGGATCAGCCTGGCACGGACCGGCGTGAGCCTGCCATTGGAATAATGCTGTCCCTTACATTGTCCGGCTGATACGGAGAAGGGTAGCTATACCTTCTTTGATTTGCAGCTCGTTGGCATACGAATAGGACAATCTCACATGCGTTTTGCCTTCCTCGCCAATCGGATCGAATACATTACCCGGTACGAAGGTGACCGACTCCTGCACACATTTGGCGAGCAGTTCATTAGGTTTCAACGTAGAAGGCAACTGGAGCCACAGACTGAGGCCACCTGCCGGGCTGGTCCAGGTCCAGCCGGAATCGCGGAGGCTGTCTTCCATCGTTTCCTTGCGAATCTGGAGCGCGATACATAGCTTTTTTATATGCTGCTGCATGCGTGGAGATTGAAAGTATTGCAGGAACAGCTTCTGATTCAGCAGTGGCGAACCGTTATCTACCAGCGCTTTGACGTTCAGCAGGCTGTTCATGAGCTGTGGTCGGCAGGTCACGGCTGCGATTCGCAGACCTGGCGCGACATATTTGCTATAGCTGCGAATGTAGACGACGCTTCCCGAAATATCATAGGCAAAAATAGGTGACGGCGGCTTTTGCCCAAAGCTGATGTCATAGGTGCTGTCGTCTTCGACAATAAGGCAACCATAGCGCTCGGCCAGCTCGGGCAGACGTTTGCGCTGTTCCTCGGGCACTGTGAAGCCGGTCGGATTATGAAACGTTGGATTGATATAGAACACACGTGGCTTTTCTGTTTTCATGCACCATTCAAGCTGTTCCATATCATAGCCTTCCGGTCGGATATCGATCATCGTCAGACGCGCGCCTTGTCTGCGGAATATTTCCATGGCAGGGCCATAGGCGGGACGTTCGGTCAACACGCGGTCTCCTGTCCGGATCAGAGAACGGGAAATCAGGTCAATGGCCTGCTGTGCGCCGGAGGTAATCAGCACCTCGTCCGGTGACAATGCAAAATGCTTATCGACGCTAAAATGCTGCGCCATTGCATCCCGAAGCTCGGCATCGCCCTGTACAGAGGAATAGGTGGCCGCTACTTTCGGGTGCTTTTCAAATACCTGCATCATCAGCTCTCTCCAGTATCGGTTGGGCAGGAGAGACGGGTCAATCAGCGCTTTGGAAAACTGGAAATTCGCATTCACCGATTGAACGCGGGTAAGCCCATCCATTCCCCTCCAGGCTGAAACAGACGGATCATCTGCCGCATAGGCGGATTCGGAGTGAAACGAGAGATCAGTGGACGAATGCCCCGAGTAGCCAGCATATTTCGTATGCTCAGTCGCTTGAGAAGCATGAACGTAATATCCTGATTTGTCCTTTACATAGACCAGCCCCTGTTGCTTCAACTCATGATATGCCCGGAAAACGGTTAGCCGATGTACACCCAGCTCCTGAGCCAAGCTCCGTACGGACGGCAGCTTCATGTCTGTTTGCCAATCCCCGCGATCAATCCGCACAGTCACATAATGGATGACCTGCTCATACAGCTTTAAGGCATGATCGGCTGGAAAGAGTAATTCGCTGTTGTTCTTGCCCACGCTGTCCACGCTCCTTTTGTGTGTATTTTACTATAAAACATTTCAAAACCGCATACAACTGTTCTGTGGTTACACATCTGTTCTGTCTGTCTCCCTGTATGCTTGAAAGCAACTGAAGGGAGAGGGACGTATCATGGTTGGTATCGCGTTTACGGTAATGTGTCTTATTTTTGGTACAACGTTTTTGGCTATAAAAGTGGGGGTAGAAGCGGGGCTTCCGCCGTTTTTGTCGGCAGGCGTACGTTTTTTCGCGGCAGGGGCTATATTGTTTATCGCCATGAAGCTGATGGGAAAAGTTCGCTGGTCGTTATTATGGCGGAAGGAAATGGTATTCATTGGAGCGGGAACGACCTTCGGTACGTTTTCGGCCTTGTATTGGGCAGAGCAATATGTCAGCTCGGGCATCGGAGCCATTTTATCAGCCACGGGACCGATGATGATCGTTATTTTGCAATCAATGCTTCTAAGGCAAAAAACGTCGCGGATTACGGTCATTGGCTGCATGATCAGCTTTCTCGGTGTGGTGCTGGTGGTGCTGCCCGGATTGGCGGTTCAGATCAGTGGCCTGTGGCTGGCAGGATGCCTTGTCATTTTGCTGGGGGAGCTCTGTTATTCCGGGGGAGCTCTTTATTCCAAGCGGGTGATGGATGTATTTCGGGAAACGAACCCGATTGCCCTGAATGCGGCGCAAATGCTCCATGGGGGATGGATGCTGCTGTTACTGTCAGCGATCACGGAGCCGTGGAGTTCTGAGGGGTGGCAGTACCTTCCTGCCATGGGCTCTTTATTGTATCTGATTCTGTTTGGTTCGATGATTGCACATACACTGTTTTACTGGCTCATGGAGCGTACAAATCCTCTTTTCCCGACGACGTGGTTGTATATTTCACCGCCGATTGCTGTGGGATTGGGAGCCTTGGTGTATGGAGAGCATGTAAGCTGGTGGATGCTGGCAGGGGTGCTGCTCATTGTGACCGGATTAATGCTTATGAACAATGGAATGATCCGTCTCGTAAACAGGCGAAAGGTGCGTTCCGCTGCCTGATATTTTGAAGTCGTTAGGCATCATATGATATGACAGCAAGAACCTCCAAGCTGCCGCGTGCTACTGAACATGCGACGTTTGGAGGTTTTGTTGAGCTGTTTCATTGATCTCGATTATTCAGCATTCAGCACGAATTTGTCGATGGCGTGCTTAACACCGTCTTCGTTATTGCTGCTAGTGATGTAATCAGCCAGCTTTTTCAAATCAGGAATGGCATTCTCCATCGCTATGCCGAGACCCGCGCATTCGAGCATTTCGTGATCGTTCCAGGAGTCGCCGATCGCAATCGTTTCGGACAGATCACAGCCGTAATGGTTAGCAAGGAACGTAAGAGCGTGACCCTTGGTGCCCTCATGATGCATGATTTCCAGAAAATGAGGCTTGGATTTGGTAATATGCACTTCATCACCAAGCAGCTCGCGCAGTTCCGGGATCAGCTTGTCCAGCACTTCGGGCTCGTCAATAATCAGCATTTTAGGAGTGGGCAATTCTACCACTTTACTGAATACAGGCTCTACAAAATATTCCGTATTGTTCAGCTCGGTGTAATCCTTGATTTTCTGATTATCTTCACGTGTGTACAATTTGTCATCTATATACGTTTGCAGATGCAGATTGCGTTCCACGCAGAATTCATACAGGCGACGTGCGGCCACAAGTGGAACATAACGCTCATACAACACGTTTTCGTCCAGCAGGTTTTTAATCAAGGCACCTTGGTACGTAATGATCGGAACGTTCAAGCCAGTTTGGCGGGCGAGTTGTTTGGCAGATGCATAAGCACGTCCTGTTGCAAGAGTAACCACGACACCTTTGGCTACAGCGGCTTCAAGCGCCAGCTGTGTTGCAGGAGTAACTTCTTTCTGGTCGTTAATGAGTGTATCATCAATATCAATGGCAATTAATTTATACATATCGGTATTCTCTCCTTTTATCTCTATCATGGGGCAATGTTCAAATTGTATCTTATAATATTCAAAATGACAATATCACAATGAAAAGGGGACGACTCCATTAAGAGCCTGTCCCCTTATAACCACTGAAGAATTGGATTGAATCAATGGAAAAAAGTGGCTGTTAGTCTTCCAAAAATACGAGTCCTACAAAATCGTCCAGCTCAATATTGCCGAAATAATGCTTCAAATCAAGAGAGGACAAGGCTTGACGAACCTCACCTTCATCGTAGCGTTTACCGCGCAGAATATTTTCAATATCAGCGACGTCACCCACACCGAAGAAATCTCCATAGATTTTAATATCACGGATATAGCCTTCCTTAAGATCCATGCGGATATCAATAATACCGACTGGAAATTTACGTGTGTGCTTGATATTACTCTCGGGGGATTGACCGTAGTTCCAGTTCCACGATTGGTAGCGTTCAGCGGAAATTTCATGGATTTTGGCCCAGTCAGCATCGGTTAGCTTATATTGGGGTACCTGATCCAGCTCTGCATCGAATATGTAACGCAGCAGCTCCTCGCGGAATTGCTCAATGGTCATCTCCCGGTCCATCAGCTCGCTGATGTTAGCGACGCGGCTACGGACAGATTTAGTACTTTTGGATTTAAACTTTTCGGGATTGGCATGCAGTGATGCGGCCACATTGTCCAGGTTCAGGTTAAACATCAATGTACCGTGGCTGAACATGCGTCCGCGCGTGGCAAATTGGGCGTTCCCTGAAATTTTGCGCTCACCGACCTGAAGATCGTTGCGTCCGGTCATTTCGGCTTCCACACCCATTTGGTGCAGGGCGTCAATGACAGGCTGTGTGAATTTGAGGAAATTATGAAAGGACTCCCCGTTATCCTTGGTAATGAAGCTGAAATTTAAATTACCGAGGTCATGATATACAGCCCCGCCACCAGACAGACGACGAACGACTTGAATGTTGTTGTCTCTGACAAACTCGGCGTTGATTTCTTCAATGGTATTTTGATGCTTGCCTATAATAATAGAAGGCTGATTAATGTAAAACAGCAGATAGCTGTCGTCCAGCGGAAGATGCTTGAGCGCGTACTCCTCAATGGCAAGATTAATGGCTGGATCGTGTATGCCCTGGTTGTCGATGAACAGCATGTCCATTCCTCCGTATATATAAACTGTGTAGTTTTATGTGTACCTCCTTCTATTGTAACCCAAGTGAGCGATGTACACAAAAGCTCATTGCATTGACGGGACGCGAAAAGCAGCCCCATAATGGAGCTAAATGATTCGGAACGGCCGGAAAGGATGATAGGCAATGATAGAGGTTTACGGTCACGGCGGGGACAGGGAGACGGCTGCTGCGACATTCGGCGGGACGGCTGCGGATTTTGTGGATTTTAGCGCGAACATTAATCCGCTGGGTCCGCCACCGGAGGTGCTTGAGGTGCTGCAAAGCGCGTTGGACACTGTGGTTCGCTATCCAGACCCCGGACACCGGAATTTTAAAAATATGCTGGCGCGGCGACTGCATGTTCCACCAGAGTCGCTGAGTATCGGAAACGGCGCGGCTGAGAGCATGGCGTTGCTGTTACTGGGACTGGCTCCCAAGCGTGTGGGCACGGTGGAGCCGTGCTTTTCGGAATATGCCGAGCTGGCGGGCAAATTTGGAGCTGAGGTAAGCAGGGTGTACGGCAAGGCCTCGCTTCAATGGAAGGCGGATGTGGAAGACATACTCCAGCTCATGGAGCAGGTGGATGTTCTGTTTCTCGGTCAGCCGAATAATCCGAACGGTGTG
Source organism: Paenibacillus sp. 1-8 (assembly GCF_056316205.1). Taxonomy (NCBI): domain Bacteria; kingdom Bacillati; phylum Bacillota; class Bacilli; order Caryophanales; family Paenibacillaceae; genus Paenibacillus; species Paenibacillus sp. 1-8. Next base: position 1,461,404 of record NZ_CM149995.1, read on the forward strand.
CAATACGGCGATCAGGAGCTGCGTGAGCTGGCAGAGGCGGCAGGGAAAATGGGCACCGTGCTAGTGGTGGATGAAGCGTTTATTGATTTTATCCCGCAGGAACGGAAAATTTCACTATTGCCTGTGCTGGATCGGTATCCCCATGTGATTTTGATCCGGTCGATGACGAAATTTTATGCCATTCCGGGCTTGCGCTTGGGCTATGCGATTGCTCATCCGGACTACATCCGGCGAATGACGGCCAAGCAGGTGACCTGGAGCGTGAACGGATTGGCGTTGCTGGCCGGAGAGGCGTGTTTGCGGAGCGGTGAGGCGTACGAGCGCCGCACGCAGGAACTGATTGCTACGGAGCGTAGCCGTCTGCTGACCGCTTTGGCGGAATGGGGCTGCGGTGTCATCCCCGGTGAAGCGAATTACGTGCTGGCACGGGCGCCGGGGACGTGGAGCGCATCAGCTATTCAGCAGGCGCTTGGACAACGCGGAATTCTTATACGTAGCTGTGCTATGTATCCGGGGCTGACAACGAGCCATTTTCGGATTGCGGTCAAGGATGCAGAAGCCAACGATAGGCTGCTGTCTGTATTGGGTGAAGTGCTGGAGGAGGAACGGCGGCGTGACAGTTAGCTTGATCATGATGGCTGCATATCTTCTGGACAGGCTGATCGGCGATCCGAGGTGGTTGCCGCATCCGGTCATCGGCATGGGACATGCCATTTCTGCCTTGGAAAAGGCGATTCGCCGCCGGGTTCACAGTGACCGTGGTTTGAAACGCGCTGGTTTGCTGCTGCCACTGATTGTGGTGGGCGGCTCCTTTGCGCTTGGCTGGACGTTACTGCGCTTGCTTGCCTGGATTCATCCGTGGCTGTCTGTCGGAGCGGAAATTGCGCTGATCGCAACCACAATTGCTTCCAAAGGACTAAAGGACGCCGGAATGGCAGTGTATCGCGAATTAAAGGCGGGTGATCTGCCTGCGGCACGCCGGGAGCTGGGGATGATCGTCGGGCGGGATACGCAGCAGCTCGATGAGCCTGAGATTGTGCGTGGTACGGTTGAAACGGTGGCTGAGAATATCGTGGACGCGATTATTTCCCCGCTTTTTTATGCCCTGATCGGGGGAGCACCATTAGCTCTGGCTTATCGTGCCGTGAATACCCTCGATTCCATGGTTGGCTACAAAAATGAAAAGTATCTGCATTTGGGCTGGGCCTCGGCACGTCTGGATGATGCCGCTAATTACATTCCGGCACGCCTGACAGCGGGTATGCTGGTAGTAGCGGCGTGGGTTTATGGGCATGATGCTGGACGTAGCTGGCGTATGGTAAGGCGAGATGCGCGGCTGCATCCCAGTCCGAACAGCGGCTTTCCAGAATCAGCAGTTGCGGGTGCATTGGGGATTCGCCTCGGAGGCTATAATGTATATCATGGCGTGCGCTCCTTTCGCGCATATATGGGAGAGCTGGTGCGATCGATGGAGCCGGATGATATCCGGCATACGATCCGGCTGATGTTTGCCGTGTCCAGTATGTTTGCGGGATTGTGTCTGTTCGTGTCCGCCGGATGCTATGCGCTGGGGTGGATACAGTGAAGCGTGACACACTGAATAATGATCGAGCAGGAAGTGACATTATCTTGAAACAAGATATAGCAGCAAAAAGGACAGTAGAATACGCACAAAGTCCGAACTCACAGGAGGATAAGGTGCCGTATTATGCTAAAGAAGTTCTGCATCGGGACTTGGAGCTTGTGCTGGTACGGCACGGCACAACCTTATGGAACAGGGAACGTCGATACCTGGGGCACTCCGATCTGGGATTGCTACCGGGAGCAGAGCAAGAATTAGAGCCTTTGCGGGAAAAATTACAGAGGCATTCCTTTGCCCGAATCTATTGCAGTGACTTGATACGTTGTCGTCAGACCTTGCAGATCATTTTGCCGGAATCGGAACTGAAACCAGAGCTTGAAGTGGGAACCCACTTCGAATCGAAACCGGAATCACGGTTGGAGCTAACATCGAAATGGGAGTCTGAGCGTTTCCTATCTAATATGTCTGTTGGGTCTGCCATCATGGAACCACGTCTGCGAGAGCTTCATTTTGGCGAGTGGGATGGAAAAACGTATGACATGCTTAAGGATGTGGAGTTGTATCGCGCTTGGATTGATGAGCCGCAACGGATCACCCCTCCTGGAGGAGAGTCTTGGGCAGATTTTGTGAATCGTCTGCGCAAATTTCTTGACTCTCTGTATGAGTGGCATGTTGCTATGGAAGTTCAGCCAATGGGTTTGACTGCTGCGCCGCCCTCTATTTTGATCGTTACGCATGGTGGCGTAATTCGTCAGTTGGCTTGCATGCTGATACCGGGCCATGATTTTTGGAGCCTGAATCCGAAGCCGGGAGCGGCAATTAGGATTCAATTGAGGTTGGCAGGACCGCACAATTACATTGCGAAAATGCTTCCTCATTAGGTTAGACATCAACGGATAAAGAGGCTGTTTGGGTTGTAAGCCGTCTCTTTTTAACCTATAATCATCAAGTAAAAGAACGGCTTGATTACCACTACATCAAATATCCAGCAGACGAGGTCGGCGCAGTGTGATGAAACTATGGTTTCCCTTTCCTGCGCTGTTAAAAGGGAAGTCGGTGTGAGTCCGGCGCGGTCCCGCCACTGTAAATGGAAAAATGCCAGCCCGATATGCTTTATGTGCCACAAAGCATATGAAGGAGTAGCAGGCTGTCGCATGTTTCTGTAAGTCAGGATACCTGCCCGTCCGCCTGTCACCATAATCCTTCGAGGAAAGGATGACGTGTTCGCAGTGACTGTCCATGCGGGAAGAAGCTGCCGCCTGCGCACGATCTGCGCTAACGTGACCCCTGTGTCCTGATATGAGGATGCGGGGGTTTTTTGATAGGAAAAGAAGGCTGGATATAGATGATATCGGATGATTCAAGTAACGCTCTTAACGATTTTTTTATGAAGGGGTGCAAATCATGGCAGGGAAAAAAATAAAGGTTTGGACAACAGGTCTATTGGCTCTGATTTTGGCAGTTGTGCTGAGTGCATGTGGTGCTAATGGAAAGAATGCTGAAAATAAAGAGGGTCAGGCTTCTTCACAGCAGCCGGGACAGACAGTTACCGCACAAGAGCCTCCGGGCAAAACGGTCTACCCACTCACGATTAAGGATGCAACAGGACAGGAATTTACATTCAAAAAAGCGCCGGATAAAATCGTTTCCGTCTCCCCGGCAGAAACCGAGGCGCTGTTCGCCATCGGGCTGGATAAGGAAATTGTAGGCGTCTCCGACTACTCTGATTACCCGGAAGCAGCTACGAAAAAGCCTAAAGTGGGCGGTATTATGAAACCGAACGAAGAGGCGATCATTGCTGCAAACCCGGAAGTCGTTTTTGCGGGAATTTCACTTAGTGAACAGGCTACGACCAAGCTGCGTGACATGGGAATTATGATTTTTAAAACGGAACCGAAAACAGTTGAAGATGTCATGGCTAACATCGAATTGTATGGTAAAATCACCGATCATCAGAAAGAAGCGAGAGCGGTGACCGACAAGATGAGAGCAGATGTAGCGGAAGTGAAAGAAGGAGTTAAAAATATCGGTAAAGGGCAGAAGCTGCGGGTATACGTCGAGTTTTCACCAGGCTGGACGGTTGGTAAAGGCGAATTTATGGACGAACTGATTACGTTGGCGGGCGGAGAAAATGTAGGTGCCACGCAGAAGGGGTGGTACCAAATCAGTGAGGAAAATATTATTGCAGCGAACCCTGACGTGATTTTGTACAGCAAAAGTGTCAAGGATGACAAAACAGGCCAGACGCTCGGCGATATCATTAAAGCTCGCAGTGGATGGGATCAAATATCGGCTGTTCGTCACAACCGGGTATTTGCCGTGGATGATAATTTGATCAGTCGTCCGGGTCCGCGCGTAACGGAAGGTCTCAAGGAAGTGGCCAAGGGCGTGTATCCTGAAATTTTCAAATGAACCGTAAACTGATCGGCTTTGGAGGGACAGGTCTTGTCCTGCTGCTGCTGACGCTGCTACTTTGTCTTGGCATCGGCTCGGCCAAGCTTCCGGTCAGCCAGATCACGGGTATTCTGGTCAACCACCTACCGTGGTTAGGTGATACGTTTACACCGGATTGGAATACATCCTCAGAGCAGATTATTTTGAAGGTCAGACTGCCACGAGTGTTACTGGGAATGCTAGTAGGCGCAGCGCTGGCGCTGGCGGGAGCCGGATTTCAGGGTGTGCTGCGCAATCCTTTGGCTGATCCGTATACACTGGGGGTATCCTCTGGTGCTTCGGTAGGAGCGGCGGTGCTGATTTATTGGGGGCTTCAATTTTCATTTGTTGGCATATGGACGCTGCCGCTAGTGGCGTTTACGACCGGAATGCTGACGCTGTGGATGGTGCTGACGTTGGCACGGGAAGGCGGAAAAATTCCAACACAAAGTCTCATTTTGTCGGGTGTGGTGATGCAATCCTTTCTGGGAGCGGTTGTTTCCTTTCTGACAGCCATGTCGAAGGAGACGGTCAATGAAATACTGTACTGGACGATGGGAAGTCTTAGTCTGCGCGGTTGGTCATATACAGGAATCCTTTTACCTTATGTGGTCATAGGACTGGTGTTTCTATGGAACCGGGCACGTGTGCTGAATATTCTGGCTTTGGGTGAACGTCAGGCGGCTCACATGGGAGTTAATGTAGATGCGACGAAGCTATCCGTTCTGATCATATCCACGCTGTTGACGGCTGCGGCTGTCTCGGTATGCGGAGTGATTGGCTTTGTGGGACTCGTTGTACCGCATATCATCCGTTTGGTGACGGGTCCCGACTATCGGATGATCGTTCCGTTATCCGGGCTGGGCGGGGCTATTTTCATGGCTTGGGCCGATACTGCGGCACGTACGCTACTGGCTCCGACCGAAATTCCGCTTGGTGTCATGACGGCCTTTGTCGGTGCACCGTTCTTCGCATATCTCCTGTACCGGAACAAGAAGCTGCGCAGGGGGGGATTGCTGTGAAGGAACCAAGTGGATCACAGGCACCGCGAGTCCGGGCGTTGGAGATTGCCAGTCTGACTCGTGATTTTGGGGAATTCCATGCGTTAAAAAATATAAGCTGGAGCGTAGACGAAGGAGATTGGTGGGGCATCATCGGCCCGAACGGGAGTGGAAAGTCGACGTTGCTGCATCTGCTTTCCGGTGTGGACCACGCGACTTCGGGAAACGTTCTTGTATATGGTAAAAAGGTCAGCAGCTATGGCAGAAAAGAGCTTTCCCGTCTTGTAGCTGTGCTCCAGCAGGAGGGGCTCCCCCCGGTAGGTTACACGGTAAGGGAAGTCGTGGAAATGGGACGCTTTCCCCATCAGGACTGGTTTGGTAGAGAAAAGGTGGATAAGGAAAAAGGGATTGACCCGGGAATCATTACGGATCGTGTGCTGGAGAGGCTGGATCTTACCAACTTGGCGGACAGGTCGTTAGACCGTTTGAGCGGGGGACAGCGGCAGCGTGTGGCTTTGGCGAAGGTGATGGTGCAGGAGCCACAGATTTTGCTGCTGGATGAGCCTACAACCTATCTGGATCTGCGCTATCAGCTTGAATTTATGGAGCTGCTGGCGGAATGGCGGCGGGAAACGGGCGTGACGATTATCTCTGTCCTGCATGATCTCAATTTGACTGCCCAGTTTTGTGATGACTTGCTTGTGCTCAAGGACGGAATGGTTGAGGGGTTAGGAGCTTCATCAGAGCTGTTAACAGAGGAGCGGATTCGCCATGTATATGGTGTTGAGCCTGTAATGTTGCCTCATCCGGATAGTGGTGTGCCGCAGCTTTTACTGCGAAGAAGTGCACGGGATGCAACTGGTCGGGGCGAACGACTGGAGTAATTTGAGTAAAGTATTGAAGAAACAGAATTTATGATGAGATCGCTAAACACATATAGGGAGCAGGGAGTGGAGGGCATGAACGGAAAATTACAGCAGTTGATCGCCAGCATTGCACAGCCGGACGGGGCGGCAGCCTTGGCGGCCTCGGAGCATTTGGACCAATTAACGAAGCCACCGGGGAGTCTTGGAAAGCTGGAAAGTCTGGCTATACAGTTGGCAGGCATTACGGGGGTGGACAAGCCTGAGTTTAACCGCAAAACGGTTATGGTCATGGCAGCGGATCATGGTGTATGTGAAGAGGGGGTCAGCGCCTTCCCGGCAGAGGTTACACAGCAAATGCTGTATAACATGCTGTCCGGCGGCGCGGCCATTAATGTGCTTGCACGTCATGCAGGTGCAGATGTCAAGGTGGTAGACGTGGGTGTGAATGCAGATGTCGCTCACGCGGATTTGGTGAACCGTAAGGTGCGTATGGGGACCGCAAACATGGCGAAGGGGCCAGCGATGCTGCGTACGGAAGCCGAGCAAGCGATTTTGGCTGGAGCTGAAGCTGTGGCGGAAGCAGTCAAAGGCGGCACACGATTATTCGTAACCGGAGAGCTGGGCATTGGAAATACGACGGCTAGCGCTGCGGTCGTATGTGCTCTTACCGGGCTGGAGCCAGAAATGATTGTCGGCAGGGGCACGGGTGTGGATTCGGCGGGGCTGACCCGTAAAATAGCGGTTGTCTGCCGCGCATTGGACGTGAACCAGCCTGACGGAAACGACGCCCTTGACGTACTGACCAAGGTCGGCGGTCTGGAGATTGCCGCATTGGCAGGCGTCATCCTCGGCGCAGCCGCTCATCGCTGTCCGGTCGTGCTGGACGGCTTTATCTCCGGCGCAGCTGCGCTCGCTGCGCGTACACTTGCGCCTGCAAGCGCAGCGTACATGCTCGCTTCGCACGCCTCGGACGAGCGCGGGCATGCGGCGGTGCTTCGCGAGCTCAAACTGGAGCCGATGCTTCATCTGGACATGCGGCTCGGCGAGGGCACAGGCGGTGCGCTTAGCCTGCACCTGATTGATGCGGCGTGCCGCATTATGCGCGAAATGGCGACCTTTGCCGATGCAGGTGTATCGGACGGTCAGGGAGCCGCGCAGCGATGAAGGCGCTCGTGACCGGCGGTGCACGCAGCGGTAAAAGCGGCTTTGCCGAGCGATTGTGCATGTCGCGCGCCTCGCGCGCCTGCTACATTGCAACGGCGCAAGCCTATGACGTGGAGATGAAGGAGCGTATCGCCCTTCATCGGCTCCAGCGCGAGTCTGCCGGATATGACTGGCAGACGCTGGAGGAAGCGCAGGCGCTGCCGGAACTGCTGCGGCGTCTGGGCAGCGGCGTAGAGCCACGGCTGGCTGTGCAAGGCAGCAATCCTGCCAACCTTCTGCACGTCAGCCAGGCACCGCAGCCATCGCTTGCACCCATGGTGCTGGTCGATTGCCTGACCCTCTGGCTGTCGAACGTGTTGCTGGCCGCAGGCGAGGACGGCGAAGCTGCGGCCCGTGCCGCCATGGATGAACTGGCGACAGCTGTGGAGCAGTATCCGGGGCCGCTCGTCATCGTGACCAATGAGGTCGGTGACGGCATTGTACCCGAGTATCCGCTTGGACGGCTGTATCGGGATTTAAGCGGGATGATGAATCAGCGGATCGCCCGCCTTTGTGATGAGGTATTTCTGGTGACGGCTGGCATTCCCGTAGAACTAAAACAGTTGGAATACAAGCTATGAGCGGCGAACGTCAGGCGATTGCGGCTGCTTTTCAATTTTTGTCCCGTCTTCCAGTTAAGGCAGAGCTGGATTTTTCGCCAGAGCTGCTGAAACGTAGTGCAAGCTATTATCCGTTGGTAGGGATGATCATCGGCCTCATCGTATGGTGCTTTGCAGCGCTTGCCTCTCTGGTATTGCCACCGTTGCCATGTGCAGTTCTTACTCTTGCCGTTTGGGTGTGGCTCACGGGCGGGCTGCATCTGGACGGCTGGATGGATGCGGCTGATGCTTTGTTCAGCTACCGTTCCCGTGAACGGATGCTGGAGATTATGAAGGATAGCCGTGTAGGAGCGATGGGCGTCATTGTTTGTGTGTTGTTGCTTATGCTCAAGGCTTCTTTGCTGTATACGGTGCTGGCTGAACGGGATCTGTCCGGTTTATTGCTGCTTCCGATGGTTTGGAGCCGCTGGTTTATGGTAAGCGCGATGAAGCGCTGGCCGAAAGCTCGTAATGATGATGGACTGGCGGCACGTTTTGCTGACATGAGTGGCAGACGTGCCGGATTGGCTGTGTTCTGGGCTGTACTCATCACGTTGGGTGCCGCAGCAGGGCAATGTATCACTGCCGGATGGTTCACAGGAACAGGCGCCATGGGCAATACATCTTTTACAGCTTATGGGCAGTCAATCTTTTCCCATCCGGGCGAATTAGCCATTTGGACAGGCTTTTTGCTGCTGCCGCTGCTGGCCAATGGTGTTGGAAGCTTCACAGCAAGCCGTATTAACCGCCGTTTGGGTGGACTGACAGGGGACATTTACGGAGCCCTGAACGAATTGTTGGAGACTGTTCTATTGCTGTTTATTGTGATTTTGTACGGACTGGAAGCATATTTTTAAATGAATTGGTAAAAGGGGAAGAGGCAATTGTCAAATTTCGAACCGTCCCGCACGAATCCCGCAGCAGTGCTTATGCTTCAGGGCACAGCATCGGATGTGGGCAAAAGCGTGGTGACTACTGCACTGTGCCGTATATTCACGCAGGATGGCTATCGTCCCGCACCGTTTAAGTCACAAAATATGGCGCTAAATTCTTATGTCACCGAGGACAGCAAAGAAATTGGACGCGCTCAGGGTGTGCAGGCAGAAGCCTGCGGTATTGAAGCAACGACCGACATGAACCCCATTTTGATCAAGCCAGTCAAGGATATGCATTCACAAATTGTTGTTCACGGTGTACCTTATGCATATATGAGTGCTTCCGATTACCGAAAGGAATTTTTGCCGCAAGCCAAGCAGACGGTCATGGACGCGCTGAATCGGCTGCGTGATACCTATGACATTGTTCTTATGGAAGGGGCAGGCAGTCCGGCAGAGATTAATTTAAAGGACCGCGATATTGTAAATATGAATCTTGCGGGCTGGGCGGACGCTCCAGTGCTGCTTATTTCGGATATCGACCGTGGCGGTGTTTTTGCTTCTCTGGTAGGAACCATTGAGCTGTTGGAGCCACATGAGGTGCAGCGTATCCGTGGATTCGTCATTAACAAGTTCAGAGGGGATCTGTCCCTGCTTCAGCCGGGACTGGACTGGCTGGAGGAACGAACCGGTATTCCTGTACTCGGCGTGCTGCCCTATCTACCGGATATCCGCATTGAGGCAGAGGATTCCGTGGTGCTGGACAAGAAGCCCAAGCTGTCTGCAAAGGATAAAGCGCTGGACATTGCGGTCATTCGCTATCCGCGTATTTCCAATTTTACAGACACGGATGCTTTGGCAGCAGAGCCGGATGTGAGTGTACGTTATGTCACGGATGCCGGAGAATTGGGTGTGCCTGACGCTATTATTTTACCGGGGACGAAGGACACGATTGGCGACCTGCTTGAATTGCGGACAAGAGGTCTGGAGCAGGACATTCGGGAGGCTATGAATGCGGGACGCACGCAGTTGGTGGGCATTTGCGGAGGCTATCAGATGCTCGGTACAGCCTTGTTTGATCCCGAAGCGGTCGAATCTGGTATGCCGCAGCAGGCAGAAGGATTGGGTTGGCTGGCTCTTTCTACGACCTTCTTAAAGGAAAAGCAAACGGTACGCGTACAGGGAACCTTATCTAATCACTGTCCATTGTTGCTAAATACTGCGCCCGATTCGGATTCTGCTCCCGCGACGATGATTGAAGGCTATGAAATACATATGGGCGTTACGGAATGTGTTACGGAACCACACGCGCCTACAGATAGTGCCGAGGGAATGAACCGAATGCACACGTTATTCCATATCCGTCGCGGCGAGGGAACAGCCTTTGAGGAAGGTTGGGGAACAGCGGATGGTAAAGTATGGGGTACCTATTTGCATGGTGTGTTTGATAATGATCGTTTTCGTCGTTCCTGGCTGGATGGATTGAGGCAAGCCAAGGGCTTGGCAGCGCTGGACAGCACCTTTACCGTACGTGAAGCCAAGGAACGTGAGTTTGACCGTGTTGCAGAGGTGGTGCGGGCCCATTTGGACATGGACCGAATCTACCGCATTATGGGGATGGACTCTTAACCTTTATAGATGATCGTATAAAATACGCTTTTAAAAATAAAGAGGTATCTCCACAGCCGTGTTCGTGGCCGAGAGATACCTCTTTCCTTGTAGTTCAGCTTACTTGATTTTGAATTTTTGTACGGCTGTTTGCAGTTCGGTCGCTTGCTTGCTTAATTGGCGTACGACCTCGCTGTGGCTTTCCATTTCATTCAGTTGCTCATCGGCATTAAAACCGATTTCCTGAATCATATGCTGGGCATTGGCAGCGATGAGAGCTGTCTCCTCCACGGATGCGGATACCTCCTCTGAGCTGGCGGATACCTGCTCTGTTGCTGCGGATACCGTCTGAACCGTTGCATTGATCGTTTGCATGAGCTGGCTTAGCTGATTAAAGGCTGTACTCGCTTGCTGCACCATTTCCGTTCCCGAATGAATTTCTCGGCTGACCCGAGTTACAGAGTCAACGGACTGTTGCGATACTTCCTGAATGGTTACCAGATAATCGGAAATTTGCTGTGTCGCTTCTTTTGACTGCTCGGCGAGCTTGCGAACCTCCCCGGCTACAACGGCGAAGCCGCGTCCATGCTCACCTGCACGAGCAGCCTCAATGGAGGCATTCAGGGACAGCATTTGAATCTGTTTTGTAATGTCAAAAATAGCCGAAACGATGCTTCCGATGGCCTCGGAGCGCTCATTCATACTATGGATGTATCGAAGCGACTCATCGGCAGCCTGTCCTACCTGCGACATTTGGGCTACAGCGTTTTGAGCGAGCGTATTACCATTTACTGTTTCTTCGGTTGCTTCACTGATCTGATCGGATACATCATTGGCAGAGGAGGCAATATGCTGAACGCCTTGAGCGATTTCCTCCATAGCCTGTGCATTTTCAGCAGCAGCAGAAGCTATGCTGGTACTGCCCTTTGCCACTTCCTCTGCGGCAACGGTAGAGTCCTGTACTTTTACACCCATCGCTTCAGTCCGGCGAAGCAGCTCGTCGGAGCCTTTTACAACTGCACTGGATGTGGAAAGCACATGACCGATCATTTCTTTCAGATTATGGGACATGGATTGGAAGCTGCGGGCAAGCTGTGCAATTTCGTTGTTACCGATAACTTTCGGCTCTTGTGACAGGTCACCTTGAGCAATTTTTTCACTATGACGAACCAGCTCCGCAATCGGCTCTACAACCTTGCGCACGACAATGGTAGAAATAATTCCACCCAGCAGGAGCGTTGCAATTGTAATACCTATGCAAATCCATAAAATTTGTTCGGATTTGTCCTGCACAAAGCCAACGTCCTCGTTCACACCCAGGACCAGGTTACTGCCCGCTATGGCAAAGAAGGCGGTTTTGTGTACTCCGTATGAATCGCTGTAAATGTCGCTGACATTCATCTCGCCTTGTTTTGCTTTTTTGATATCCTCCACAGGAACCAGTGCATCCTTGATCTTATATACCGATTTTTCATTTCGTGCGATAACCTCGGCCTTACCATCTTTCACCACTGCGATATATGCCGATTCAAGCTTAAGAGTGTTGACCTTATTCTGAAGATAAGATTCCATCTGCATACCAGACCCGGAATCCGAACCATTTCCTTGCTGCGCCTGGACCGCCAAAGAAATATTAAGATCCTGATACACACTCTTGGCCCCAGTTTCCAGCATTTGATCCACCTGAGGAATGACACTGTTATTAATGATACTCATGGATACTGCATAAAAGCTGACACTGAACAGAAGGGACGCGAAGAGCAGAATCAATAAAATCATAATCCGTAATCTTGCGCCAATGGAAAGATTAAAACGCTGCATGAAAAATCTCCTCTCACATGATAACACTTTATGATCTACTTATTTTCCTTTTCTGCTTGAAGAAAAAACTGAAAATGTTCGGATTCTATGTATATTTCAGCTGTATTCAAGGGACAAGAACAAGAAAGGGAAGTAATCCATGAATTACTAGAAGTAGGTTAGACCTATTTTACATAATTAACAGGCGGTTGAATAGTCATATTTGCCCAAAAACAAACAAAAAATATATATCTATGGTCTTGGGTGTTTAGGTGGAGTGATTATATGGAGCACGAAAATAAATATCTCATTCCTTCTTTTAAGACTATTGTAAAAAAGAAGTAATGAAAGTAGTATAAGGAATGCCACCTTCCATGTACTTCCTGCAAGCAGTTATATATAAGTACGAATGTGGCCTTCAATATACATAAAAAAGGGGAAAAGGCTTTTATGAATCAGGATTTACTTTCCAAAGAAATGAGTTCGCAGGCAGGAGAAGAAAACAAACAGGAGCCCATTTCAGGTAGCGATAAAACGGCCACAAAAGGGAATCCGATAAGTCGACTGTTTGATTTTATTTCGGGCGTATTTACTTCAATCCTGCCGGCACTGATCGGGGCGGGAATCATTCAGGTGATTGCTTCTGCTTTGTTGTATCTGGATCTTCATTCTAATTTTGAGATTTTTATTATTCTATCGTACATTGGCAGAATAGTATTTTATCTTTTACCCTTTATGGTGGCAGTAAGTGCAGCCAAAAAGCTTGGCAGCAACATATTCATTGCAGCAGTCATCGGGGGATGCTCGTTTATTCCCAACCTTACGGAAGTGCTGAAGTCCGCTAAAGAGATCAGCTCGACCAGCTTGCCAGTGGCGGAGCCCCAGTATATTTCTTCCTTTATACTGATCCTTATTGCCGTTTGGCTTGCAGCGAAGATTGAGCAAGGTTTGGGCAAATTAAATCGCTATTCCATTAAGCTGCTGGTTGCCCCAACGTTGACGCTCATCATTATCATGCCTCTATTGCTGTTTGTTTTTGGTCCGCTGTGGACTACTCTGGCTCATACATTGTCAGAAGAATTTTCTTCATTGTTCTTCTTCAATTCGGAAGTATTGGCGGGTCTGCTGTATGGAGGCACTATACCTTTGCTTCATTTTTCGGGCATGCAATATATGCTGGTGAACGATATGCTGGAATCCGTTGCTGCGACGGGGTATGATTATATTGCTCCTGTCATGGTGGCGGCGGTTATGGCTCAAGCGGGGGCGGCGTTCGGCGTATGTATTAAATCCAAAAATTCCAAAGTCAAGGCGCTGGCCGCAACCACAGGCTTGTTAGCCATGCTGGGAATCATTGAACCGGCCATGTATGGTGTGAATGTACGTTTCAAAAAACCGTTTCTTGCCGCGCTGATCGGCGGGGCCATAGGTGGGGCATTTGTATGCCTGTTTGAAACGGCAATTACTTCTCTTGTGAACTTATTCGGACTAATGACTTTACCGCTGTTTAGTGACTCCACGCTTGTGTACGCCGTTTTGGGGATGGTCATTTCGTTTGTTACGGCTGGTTTAATGACGTATTTCATGGGCTTTACGGATGTAAAGGAAGAAGCAGGAACATCAACAGATGCAGGTACTGGAACAACGAAGCTTCCGAAGCTGTAGGGCTGGTAAGTGATTTCGGGCTTGAAATGCTCATACATGTCGGCATGGATACAGTTAAGCTGAAAGGTCTAGTGAATTGGATACAGCTGGACAACAGAACAAGTATTAAATAGCAGGCAGCAAGTCTTCGAAGTATGGAGGCTTGCTGTTTTTTGTTCAATTGGATAAAGGGAAAAACTGCTTTAAATTATTTTATGAATATAAAACCTACAAAAATAGTTGGCATTGTGATATAGTAATCAATGGATTGATTGAAGGATCACTTTATAAAACATAACAAGTTTGGAGGAAACGATATATGGATACCTTCTTTATCATTTTGAACATAGTAGTGCTGCTTTTGCTGCTCGGCGTATTAGTCTGGATGCAGAAGAAGCATATTTCTTTTACGAAGAGGGTGTTTGTCGGACTGGGCTTCGGTCTAATCTACGGAGCTATTCTCCAGTACGCCTACGGCTCGGGCTCGGAGGTCATTACGAAATCGGTTGACTGGTTCAACCTGGTAGGTAATGGTTATGTTCGTTTGCTGCAAATGGTAGTTATCCCGCTCATCATGGTGTCGATTATTTCAGCCATTATGAATTTGAAGGGACGACAGAATCTTGGCAAAATCAGCGTGTCCATCATTGCCGTATTGCTGATTACAACGGCTATTGCTGCTTCGGTCAGTATTGTGACCAGCTTGTCGTTCGATCTTAAAGCGATTGAGATTCAAAATGGGGAAAAGGAACAAGTACAGGGTTTGAAGATGGAGGAGCGTCTTGGAACAGTTCAGGATATGACGATTCCACAGCAGGTGCTGGAATTTATTCCATCTAATCCTTTTGAGGATATGACGGGAGCTCGTCGTACTTCGACGCTGGCAGTAGTGATTTTCTCGGCTTTTATCGGGGTGGCCGTGCTTGGACTGGATCGTAAAAAGCCAGAGCAGGCGCAAACCTTCCGTAAAGTAATCGATGCCGTGTACGCTGTAGTGATGCGGATTGTGACGCTGGTACTGAGGTTGACGCCTTACGGCATTTTGGCGCTGATTACTAAAGTTGTAGCCACGACGAATCCGGATGAAATCTTGAAGCTGATCAAGTTTGTGCTCGCTTCTTATGTGGCTTTGTTGGTCATGTTCGTCATTCATCTTATTTTGCTGGCTCTGTTCGGCTATAACCCCGTAACGTATGTGAAAAAAGTATTGCCTACGCTGGTTTTTGCCTTTACATCCCGTTCCAGTGTCGCAACGATTCCGTTGAATGTTGAAACGCAAACGAAAAAGCTTGGTGTGTCGGACGGCATCGCGAATTTGTCTGCCACCCTGGGAGCAACCATTGGACAAAACGGCTGTGCAGGCATTTATCCGGCCATGCTGGCGGTCATGATTGCGCCAACCGTGGGCATAGATCCGACGAGCTGGGATTTTATCCTCACGCTCATTCTGGTCGTTACGGTCAGCTCCTTCGGCGTGGCGGGTGTAGGCGGTGGTGCCACCTTCGCTTCTCTGATCGTGCTTTCGACCATGAACTTGCCCGTAGCTTTGGCAGGATTGCTTATTTCGGTTGAGCCACTGATCGATATGGGGCGCACAGCGCTGAATGTCAATGATTCCATTACGGCAGGACTCATTTCAGGCAAGGTGCTCAAGGAGAATGATCAGGACGTGTTCAACGACCATGGCGTGGATTTGGATTCGAAGGCACGCTCCTGATTGGGATGATAGGAACTCTCCACGTAGTCTAGGGGCAGGTTTTAGAGGGAGAAGTATCTGCGTGCATATTAATACTCAGAGTCGGCCATAAGGTCGGCTCTTTGTGTTGTTTTATTGATTTAAGTTATAGCTGTTCACGAATCGTAATCTGTGATACATTAAAATAATGTTTTTCCGGCTTGCTTCGGAAGAACCGCGGTTCGCAACCATCCCGCGCTATCAAAACTAGGAGGCTTTCATGTTTAATTTGCTATGGGGGGCAGCTTTTGTCCTCGTCAATTTTATGTTCTTTTTGTTATGTTATCGTTTATTCGGTAAAAAAGGGTTGTACGCCTGGATTGGTGTGGCTACCGTGCTTGCCAACATTCAGGTAACCAAAACCATCGATCTGCTCGGTATTACGACGACCTTGGGAAACACAATGTATGTTTCTATGTACATGGCCAGCGATTTACTGAATGAAAAATATGGACCCAAAGAGGCGCGTAAAGCGGTGTGGTTCGGATTTTTCACTTTGATTATGACGACGCTAACGATGCAGATGGCGCTGGTGTTTCAGCCTAATGCAACCGATTTTGCCCAGACGCCGATGCAGCAATTATTCGGACTATTACCAAGACTTGCGCTTGCCAGCCTGACAGCTTATGCGGTCAGCCAATTACTGGACGTGCGTCTATACTCCTGGATTCGCAAGTTTTTCCCGGAACGTCACCAGCTCTGGATTCGCGGTAATGGCAGCACGATGATTAGCTCGTTTATGGATACGCTCATTTTTTGCAGCATCGCCTTTTACGGATACGAATGGGGAATATGGCTGGAGCTACTGTTCACCACCTATATCTTAAAATTTGTACTAACCGCGGCGGGTACACCGATATTGTACATCGCACGCAATTTCCGCTTTGCAGAAGAGGAGGGGCAGACTCTCAAGCCGTAATTTGGCTTGGGGTTGCTCCTCCTTTTTTAACTATACTTCTTAAGACATAAATGCAATGAATACAGTTAGCTTTATCCCAGGACCGTCAGCTCTTTCGGAAAAGAGGTCAGCACTTCTACGCCGTCAGAGGTGACCAGAACGTCATCTTCAATCCGTACACCACCGATGCCTGGCACGTAGATGCCGGGCTCTATGGTGAACACGAAGCCCTCATGAAGCAGGTCTTCATTACCGCCATGCACAGACGGATATTCGTGAACGCTCATGCCAAGACCGTGTCCAACCCGATGGTTAAAGGCAGGGCCATACCCGGCAGCTTCTACAACTGCACGTGCTGCCTGGTCTACCGACGCGCAGGATACACCCGGACGAATGGCGGCAATACCAGCCTCGTTTGAGCCGAGTACCGTCTGATAAATCGTCTCCAGCTCAGCTGACAGCTTGCCAAAAGCAAAAGTGCGCGTAATGTCTGAGGCGTAACCATCTGAATATACACCCATATCAAACATAAGCAAATCGCCGTGTTGCAGCTTGCGTATACCCGGAACACCATGAGGTAACGCTGTTTTGGGACCAGATAGCACCGTGGTGTCAAAGGACGGGCCATCTGCGCCGATTTTCTTCATCTGGTATTCGATTTCGGCTACCAGCTCGACTTCTGTTACGCCTTCACGCACATGGGTCAAGCCGTGGCGAAGTGCGTCCTCCACCAACTGTGCGGCATGTTTTAGACGCCGTACTTCCTCAGGTGTTTTTCTTACGCGCATGTCCTGAAGCACAGGGCCGAGATCCACATATTGGGCCGCACCAATGGCAGTATGTAGCTGTTCGTAGCGGAGTACGGAGACGTGTTCCTTTTCCAGCGCGAACACCCTCACTCCGGTACCTGTGCGCTGGCGCAGCAGATCATATGGATTGTCTGTATCTGTGTGAGTGGATATGCGAGCCACGGAAGAAGCGGCGTGGGCCGCCTCTGCATCCAATGCAGGCACGATCAGTTCAGGCTCCTCGTCCCGTAGCAGCACCAAGCCGAGAAATCGCTCATGCGGCTCACTGGCAAAGCCAGTCAGGTAGTAGATATGCTTGGGATCGGTGACGAGCAATCCGTCCCATGACTGTGACTTCAATTCATCATATAGCCGGGTTATTTTATCATTCATGCAGATTCATCCCTTTCTATTCATGAATTCATTATAACGCTTATTACATATTTGTTTATAGATCTGACTACTTTAGTCTCGTTCCTGACTTAATGTCTGTAGACGTGCCTGTACATTCTGATCATAAAAACCCCCATGGTAGCACAGCACCTTCTCGACATCCAATACGGTCAGTTTACCGAGGCTTTCCAAGGCCAGTGGCATATCCGGTGTAGCCGATTCAGCAGGGCCGACCAGTTTGCCTTCAACTACACGCAGCTCGTCCGCCGCCAAAAGCAGCTTTTGTGCGGGCACATACAAGCTGATATGTCCCGGTGTGTGACCAGGTGTATGAATAATCTGCATTCCTCCACCATAAGGAAGATGCTCACCGTCTTCGAGGACATGGGTAAAGCGCAAGTCCGGCAAGCGGCGGATCATATCCTCTGCTTGCTGTTTGAGTGTATTATCCAACTGATTGATTCGTTCCGGTGTCAGCTTCACAAACGGCCGATCCCCTGTCATATAAGGAATATCATCCTTATGAGCCAATAGAGCGGTATTCGGTAGCAAGTCCAGTAGTGCATGAACATTACCGATATGATCAATGTCCTGATGCGTTAAAATAATTCGCTTCAGGTGGCTGATATCCTCTCCCACATCTGCAATAGCCTTGCGCAACGCTTCCAACTGGCCTAGCATCCCCGTGTCAATGAGCGTAAGCCCGTCCTCATCCTTGAGCAGCACAGGATAAATCGTTGTTTTTCCAAAGAAAGATTCCATAGGTATTTCCAAAATCAAAATTTGAGTTCCAATATTCATATAAGCTGCTTCAGAATCCCGTGAACTCCGAAGCACACCTCCTGTCTTATATTGTTTAATGGGTTGACCAAGCTTTGAAGCTTTTGTTTTTCTTCAAGCTCTATTATAGAACCCTTTGTATCCGAGCCGCAAAAAAACATCTTAATATGGCTGTTCGGGTGCTTGTCTTGTACAATGAAATAAATCAACAGAACAGGAGGCGGGTACAAACGATGAATAGGGACCAATCTTTTTCCATTGAATTTGCGCGCAGGGAGGATCTTCCGGCTATTGTGGGCATTTATAATTCCACCATTGCAGGTCGAATGGCAACGGCAGATTTGGAGCCCGTGACAGTGGAGAGCCGTATCCCATGGTTTGAGGCTCATCAAGAAGACCATCGACCTTTGTGGGTTCTGAGACATAAAGAGGCGATTGCAGGGTGGGCCAGTCTCCAGTCTTTTTACGGACGTCCAGCTTATAACGGTACGGCGGAAATCAGTATTTATGTCCATGAAGATTCTCGTGGAACTGGAGCAGGAAGTCGTCTGGTGCAGCATGTACTGAATGAATGCCCTAGGCTTGGAATTACGACGCTGTTGGGGTTTGTATTTGGTCACAATGAGCCGAGTATCGCCTTGCTGCGCAAGTTCAGTTTTGAACAATGGGGTTATTATCCGCGTGTTGCGGTGCTGGACAGTATAGAGCGGGATTTGGCTATTCTGGGTAAACGAGTGGATGTTGAGGATAAATAGACGAACAAACATCGTTTATAAAGTGGAACATGAAAAAAAAGCTGCATCCAAAATGTTCTGTGCACTACAATCGTGCGTATTTTTGGAAGCAGCCTTTAATGTTGTGAAAAAAATGATGTTGCTTATCCCGTCGTTTAACGCTGTGGTTTCAAACGTATGTTGTGAAAAATCTGATTGAGTACCTCGGACAGCACCAGGCCGACAGCAATGGCACCTGCGATCATGAGTGTGCTCATAGCCAGCTCCAGCGCCTGAGGATAATTATGCTGTACAAACTGTCGCATCGCATTGTAGGCCATGCCTCCCGGAACAAGCGGAATTATGCCTGCCACGCTGAAAATAGTAACGGGCATTTTGTACAGTCTGGCCAAGCTCTGGCTGATGATCCCGATCAGAACCGTTGCCAAGAGACTGGCGCTCACGGGTCCCATGCTGTCTGTCGTCCAATAATAGACGAGCCAGCCCAGCATCCCGACGAAGCCGCATTGCAGCAGTGAACGTCGGGGAGCGTGAAAAAGAATGCCGAAAGCAGCGGTGGCAATAAAGCTTGTGAATAATTGTGCAACCATAAACTTGGATCTCCTCCGAATCACATATACGAAATGATAACCGCAACACCGGCTCCAATACCAAATGACGTCAAGCAAGCGTCAGCCCCCTTGGATATGCCCGAAACGAGGTGTCCAGCCATTAAATCCCGAATGGCATTTGTAATTAATAAGCCTGGCACTAATGGCATAACGGAGCCAATAATGATTTTGTCCATCATTTGGCCCCAGCCTGCAACTGTCAGTAAAGCCGCCAGCAAGCCGATTAGAAAAGATGCCGAAAATTCCGAGAAAAACTTAACCTTAACGAGCCTGTGAAAATATTGCACGGCTGCGAAGCCAGCCCCGCCGCAGAGAATGGCTGCGGGGAAATCCCGCCAGACCCCGCCAAACATAATCATAAAGCAGCCACTCGCCAATGCCGAAGCTGCCAGTTGTACGCCGTTGGAATAGCGGTGCGGACCACATTCAATCTTGGTCAGCTCCGTGACCGCTGCGCGGGGTGACAAGCCACCCAGACTTATTTTACGTGAAATCGCGTTAACCTCTACTACCTTATGCAAATCCGTGGTCCGCTCCACAATCCGGATCAGCTTGGCAGGCTCTGCGTCATTAATAGCAAAAAAAATCCCGGTCGGTGTCACATAGCTATGGGACTGAGGTATGCCGTAGGCTGAGGCAATACGGGACATCGTGTCTTCGACGCGATAGGTTTCGGCTCCATTTTGCATCATGAGCTTGCCAGCCAGCAGACAAACCTCGATGATCTCAGGGGTAGGGTGGGAATGATTATTCATGCTCGCTCTCTCTCATTCGTACCGGGCCGTTAGGCCGTATTATTTGTATATATTGTAGCACAAAAAACCGCCTTTTCAGAGGCGGTAGTGTGGGGAATAAGAAGGAATCCGTCAAGATTCCATCGTATCGGGAATAACTGTATAGTAGGACTCTTCCAAATGTGTTGCCGCCTCAGACAAGCCCATGGATCTAAGCTGTCCCGCCACAAAAACACGAAGGGCAGAATGGGTGAACAGATGGCGTGTTTGAGCATCCCGAATAAAGGCCAATCTCGCTTCACGCGAACCGTTGCGGAACAAATCCCGAACCGGTTCACCTTGTTTATCCCAATGAAAGGGCTCTGCCACGCTTAAAAGGGCACTCTTATTAGAGGAACGCTGTTTTGCGGCAGAAGGAAAGGTCGGGATACCCAAGCCGTTCAGTGTAGGGACAGCTTCGTTTTGCTTGCGCTTGGTTCGCAAACTGTCGATATAGACAGCCATATCCTGAATCGGTTGGACACCGAAGCGTTCCCGAAAGCACTCCCGCACTAACGCGGTGCGTTCATCTATGGCCTGAGGCGGCCGGTGTCCTGCATGTCCTGTATAATCCTGTCCACTGGCGTAGTATCGCTTTAATGGACTGTTCTCTGTATAAACAACACTTAAAAAATCCTGCAAGTGGCGGGCAACCACCCATACACCCGTCCAGTCAACAGGGGATATGCACACAATGGGGGCCTGCGAAAGATCCTTTTCAAGTCCAAAATCCGTTAAAAAGCCGTAATGTATTCCGTCCACGCCCGCGTGGGCAAAGGGAATCACATCCGGCGGTGTAGCCATATATCGTGGCGCGCGGCTATGCTCCATAATCAATCCCAAATCAAAACCCAGAGAATGCCGGTTCGCTTCAAGCTCCTGTTCAAATTCTATAAGTGCCTCAATCAAAGGTGTAGCTGATCCGTAGGCAGGGTTAGAACCGGAATTCATCGTGTATGCCTCCTTATCCAAGTACATCCGTAAAGCGTTCATCCCTAAAAGGTACGTGATTTTACACGAAATGTAAACCTGTATGCTGAAACTTTTCAAAAATGTGACCTTTTACCTGTGTGCTATGAAATAAGCCGCTTACGGGCAAAACAGGACGAGATACCTATTTTAGATAAGTACAGAAGTAAAGTGAGTTTGCGAAAAGGATGGTCTTTTCATTTTATGACTGTCACGGTGAAGTGTGAATGCGGGAGTGGATATAACAACAGATACAAACAGCAAATCAACTATAGATACGAGCTATGGATGGCGAAGGGGTAAGATGTAACGTGCAACGCATCGGGTCAGCGGGTATAATATCAGGACAAGGTGAAGATGGACGACATCCAATGATTTTTACAGAAAGAAGTGGGTATATGAACTTGCACAAGAAGGCTGTATTTTTTGATGTAGATGATACAATGTACGATCATTTGCACCCTACTCGCGATGCATTGCGTACAGTATTAGGGTTGAGTGAGCGTTTTCCTTATGAAGAGGCTTATCATCGTATTCGCTATTACAGTGATGTATTGTCGGCAAAAGGAGGACTATTGGAGGGGAAGGCTGGGCCGGATGAGCTGGAGGATATGAGGGAAGGCCGTTTTGTCCTGGCTTTACAGGAATTTGGGATAAATATTACCCGTGAGCAGGCAGTGGATATCCAAAAAGACTACCTGGATCGCCAATATCGGATTGAGCCTTTCGAGGGAGCTACATCGTTAATGGATGAATTGAGCTCGGCCGGATATCTGGTTGGCTTGATTACGAATGGTCTCGAAGATCACCAGATGAGCAAAATCAGGGCCATGGCGCTGGAAAATCATATTGCGGCAGAGCATATTTTTGTATCCGGAGCGGTTGGCTATGCCAAGCCTGATCCACGTATTTTCGAAGTGGTGAACGAACGGACAGGGACTCTGGCAGAGCATTGCTGCTATATCGGGGATTCCTGGCGCAATGACGTAGCGGGAGCTGTAGCGGCCAACTGGCGGGTCATTTGGTTCAATCACAGGAAGGCTGCCCCGGAGTCTGAGGTAGCGGGAGCCTATGAAACAGCGGCAAGCTATTCAGAGTTGAAAAAATTACTGCTGTATCCCACATATGTCTAACTTCATTCAAATGGTTCAGAACAGAGAAGGAAGGGATCGCACATGGTTGAACAATGGAGGCAGGCAGACGAAATCATAAGTCAAGTGACTGTTTACAGTACCGAGGATAATGATCCGGTTACGATTAAAACAGTCTCCCAAGACGTCCGTTGTATTGGCATCGGGACGGATGCGGCCGTATTTACGCTCGATACGTTGCCCGGCTACGCGTTCAAGGTATACTCAGACATGGCGATCGAGAAGAAGGATGCGGAGGCCGACGTATACGAGCGTTTGCGGGGATCCGATTTTTTTCCTCATTATTATGGGAAAGGCGATAAGTATATCGTCATTAGCTATGAATCAGGTATTACGCTGCTGGATTGTCTGCTGCAAGGCATTCCGGTGCCGGAGCAAGTCATTCTGGACGTGGAAGAGGCGAGGGAGTTTGTCCGTTCCAAGGGGCTGAATCCCCGTGATATTCACCTCAAGAACGTACTGATGCAAGATGGACGCGCCAAGGTATTGGACGTATCCGAGTACGTGAAGGAGGGCGATGACAAGCGCTGGGAGCATCTGGTGTGGGCGTATCATACGTTTTACTCAGGTATCTCGGAGGTTAAAGTTCCGTCATGGATTCTGGATACGATTAAAAAATGGTACTACAGGCTGGACAACTCCAGCTTTAATCTGGAGGAGTTCGCCCAACGCGCCAGCCAGTTATTTTCCAAATGGAAGTCATAGCCGCAGAAAATCTTCATCTTCTTATAAAAAAGGATTGCACCCGTATTAGGGGAGCAATCCTTTTTGGCACGTTACCAGACATGTCATACGGAATAAGCAGATTCTCTTTTACCTGAAATCGCGAGGTACTCTTCTGGCGGTTCCGCTCTCAATCGCAGCCCGAATAACTTTTTCACGCACCCGCTGAACGGCATTCTCGTTAAATACGCCGGGGATAATATAAAGCTTATTTAATTCTTCGGGACGGATGGTGCTCGCAATGGCTTCTGCTGCCGCCAGCTTCATCTCTTCGTTAATTTCACGGGCGCGACAGTCAAGTGCCGCGCGGAATATGCCGGGAAAGCAAAGCACGTTGTTGATCTGGTTAGGATAGTCTGAACGTCCGGTGGCAATGACGCCTGCAATGTCTTCGATATCCTCAGGGGCAATTTCGGGAACCGGGTTAGCCATGGTGAACACCACCGGAGCCTCGTTCATATGTTTTACGTCTTCCCGTTGGAGCAGCCCGCCAGCCGATAGACCGATAAACACGTCAGCGCCTTTCAGAACCTCGGACAGCGTGCCTGACAGCCGCTCGGGGTTGGTATGCTGTGCATACCAGTTCCACACCGGATGATCGTAAGTTTCATTGGCTGTAATGGCTCCGTGGCGATCTACACCAATGATGTTAACTGCACCCGCAGACAGCAAAATTTTAGTGCAGGCTACACCCGCAGCTCCGATACCGCATACGACGATTTTGACATCAGACAGCGCTTTGCCGACGACCTTGAGTGCATTGATCAGCCCTGCGTACAAGACAACAGCGGTGCCATGCTGATCATCATGAAAAACAGGAATATCCAGCTCCTGACGCAGCCGTTGCTCAATCTCAAAGCAGCGAGGTGATGAAATATCCTCCAGATTAATACCGCCGAAAGCTGGAGCGATTTGCTTGATCGCCTTGATAATTTCCTCGGTGTCCTGCGTGTCCAGACAAATCGGAAAAGCATCAACGGACCCGAGCTGCTTGAACAGCATGGCTTTACCTTCCATGACTGGCATAGCCGCGTAGGGGCCGATATTGCCCAAGCCAAGGACAGCGCTCCCGTCCGAGACGACAGCAACGGTGTTCCGTTTGATTGTCAAACGGAAGGCTTTGTCCGGCTCCTCATGAATCGCCATGCACACACGTGCTACATCTGGAGTGTACACCCGGGACAAGTCGTCGCGATTCTGTATCGGAACCTTGGGCTGCATTTCAATTTTACCCCCGAGATGCAGCAGAAAGGTCCGGTCAGAAATGGACAGCACCTTCACGCCTTGCGCTTTTTTAATCCGGGCAATCATTCGGTCGATTTCGGCCGGGTCGGCAATGGTCACTGTAATATCCCGCACGGTGACCTTTTCAGAGGTGCGAATGACGTCAATCGCAATAACATCCCCACCATGTTCGTTGACCAGCGTAATCAATTGACCAAATTGGATGTGCTCGGTGGAAATTTCCAGTCGTAAAATGATGTTTTTACCGCCAATACCGCCTTGCATGCAAATTCCTCCTTTGTGTTCCATAAGAAAATAAGTGGGATCAATTGATTGCGCTTACAATCGAAAGCGTGCCTAAGAGGTGCAATTTAATATTTCAAATAGTGGATTCTTTCCCTATCATAGTGAACAATCTCTCACTTGTACAGATAAAGCTGAATCAAATCTCCCATTTTGCATCAAAAAAAGGACAAAAGCCCGGCTCCATATCAGCTCCAAAGCTATTGTCCTTTTCTAATGGATATCATGTAGTACATCCTGCTGCCTTCATCCCGCTACGTTATATTTTTGCCGTAATAGATTTCGTCCATTTCTATCTTAAGCCGGGCGGTTATGTTTTGCTGCTCGTTCTCGCCCAGACTTTCCTTCGTATAGCCGAATAGATAATTGTCCAGATCGAATTGTTTCAGCTTGCATTTGGTGTGGAAAATGTTTTCCTGATATACGTTCACGTCTATCATGTCATACTGGCTGCGCACTTCATCAGGAATATAATTTTGAATGGAGGCGATGTCATGGTCAATAAACAGCTTGTGCCCATTCGTATCACGAGTAAAGCCGCGTACCCGATAATCAATCGTCATAATATCCGTGTCAAAGGAATGGATCAAATAACGGAGTGCCTTGAGTGGAGAGATTTCTCCACAGGTGGAGACGTCAATATCAGCTCGGAACGTGCTGATTCCCTCGTCGGGATGATATTCCGGGTAGGTGTGGACAGTGATATGGCTTTTATCCAACTGCATAACGACAGAATCGGGCAGAGGACCGGGTGATTCATCGTAAGACTCTGTAGGCACTTCCACGATAGGGCCTTCCGATATAAGCATGGTCACACTGGCTCCTTGAGGAACATAGTCCTGCTGGGCTACGTTGAGCACATGAGCTTCAATGATGTCGGACACATTTTTTAAAATGGCAGTCAGGCGATCCGCGTTGTATTGTTCGTCAATATATTCGATATAGGCCTCGCGTTCTTCTCTTGTTTTGGTATAACAAATATCGTACATGTTGAAACTTAATGATTTGGTTAGATTGTTAAACCCGTGCAGGGTAATTCGCTGTTCCGGTGTCATGGTCATGGGCTATTTCCCCTTATAGTCGCAGTATTCATACATAATGTTCCCATCACGTCTTTTCATATACAATGAATCAACGTTCATGTACACTCAAGTTCTGCTCATATAGACGAATTTCTACGATTTCAGCCCGTGGGCAACCGTGAGTGGCCTCCACAACCAGACGAAGCTGATCTGTAGCAACGGGGTTCCTGATTTCATGAATCCTTTTTCGCTTTCGATTATTTCGTTCTGTGTGGAGGGTTACCCAGCTTCCATCTGTACATGCCTCGATTCGATAATGACGTACCAATTCGGGCATGACTTCAAAAGGGGTCCGATGATGGTGAAGATTGATCAAATCCTCGTTAACGTCATCATTAAAGGTACAATGAAT
The DNA here is from genome assembly GCF_056316205.1 of Paenibacillus sp. 1-8. Classification (NCBI taxonomy): domain Bacteria; kingdom Bacillati; phylum Bacillota; class Bacilli; order Caryophanales; family Paenibacillaceae; genus Paenibacillus; species Paenibacillus sp. 1-8. The sequence goes on from NZ_CM149995.1 coordinate 1,487,531, forward strand.
CTCCCGAACAATCGTTTTTTGCGGCAGTCGCAGCTCAATCCATGCTTCCTGTCCGGCAAGCAACGGATCGGATACCCACATGTTTGGTCCACCATATGGTCGTACATGCCCGTTTATAATATTAGCGGGAGCGTAACTATTCGTTTCCTCTATAATGCGAAAGCAAAAGCATTTGCGCACCATAGACGTGGCACCGGATCGCATGGTCCATTCCAGCACCGCGCTGGCTCGCACATATCCGTGCAGTCCCGAGCTGGAGCAGACAGCCTGATCCTGTATAAAAGAAAGCACGCCGCTGAGCGGTTGATGGGACATGTATAGCGATACATGTTCATTCGCTCTCACGATCAGGAAGGCATTCGCTGCCTGGTTAGGTGCCCAAGGCAGACGGGCCTCAACCCACTGCTGATCACCAGCGGAAACCGCAGTTTCACAGGAGGCTTGGAGCGAAGCAGGTACGTAGTTTTGCGGTTTGCCCGTGTCCCACAGTTCAAACCGGATGAGCGTATCCTGCTTCACATCCACCAGCAGGGACACCGTTTCCACCCTGCTGTGAACAGGGAACAGCAGCCCTGCGGCTTGTCGTAACGGTACGCATTCATCGGGCGAGTCCACACGCAAGACTTTAAGGCTACTGGACGCTGTTACCGTAGCGCTTCGGGCTATATCCCGCGTGTCCTGATTCGTCACGCCGAGCAGGGAAGCATCCTGCCGCAGCAATGTCTGTTGCAGCAGCGACAAATGCTGCTCGCAAAGCTCGCGGGGAGTCATTTCGCGTGCTACGCATAGCGCAGCGCCTGTTCCGGCCGCTTCGCCCATCACCGCGCAGGTTGCCATAACGCGCAGCGTACCGAAGGCGACATGCGTGGCGCTAACATTTCTGCCCGCAAATAATAAATTACTCACATTCGCGGAATATAGGGATCGAAACGGAATATGGTATACGCCGTCAGGCTGTAAATGGTTCGCCCCGCTTCCTGGATCATACATGCCCTGTGGTGGATGCAAATCAATGGACCAGCCGCCAAAGCCCACCCTGTCTGGGAACAGGGTCTGATCCTCGATATCGCGCTGATGAACCGTGTAATCACCGATGAACCGGCGATATTCCCTTTTGCCCGGAATCGTCCCGACCCATTCCAGTGTCATTGTATCTGCATCGAACTCCCCTGAATTTTTAATATAATCCCAGATCCCGTAGATGACCGACCACAGCTCGTCGCGTATTCGCTCATTATCATGTACCGTGTCCAGTTCACCGCCCCATTCAATCCACCAGTAATGGCAGCCGGAATCTCCGCTGCGAAGGATTCGGCTTATGGGAATCGGTGTTTGGCGGATGTCCTTGGCAAAGGAAGGAGGTACGTATTTGACGGAATGCCCGGTATCACGTGTGTAAAATAAAATTGTACTGCCGAGCAACGACATATCTGCCGTTTCAGGGGCGAGTGATTCCCCAAATTCTTGCTGAGACTCGCCCCCCAGTCGATACTTGGCACCTGCCAGGAATCCGACCAGCCCGTCTCCCGTACAATCAAGGAACATGCTGCTCTCAAAGCGGATACGCCGTTCCGAGCCTGTCATCCATCCAGTCAATGCCCGAATCATACGCTGCTGTCCTTGTTCCTCCGATTCTACATCATAAATATCCGTGTTGAGGAACAAGGTAATGTTCGGTTCAGCACGAACAAGATCAAGGACAACCGCATCCCACAGATAAGGATTCCCGTCAGGGTTGCGATACTGATTCTCCGTGAATAGCTCACCCATAATGCCGCTTTCGCGGGCGTATCGGTTTACCCCGTGCTTCGTGGCTCCGCATACCCATACCCGCACCTCGCTGCTGGAGTTTCCTCCCAGAACCGGACGATTTTGTACCAGCGCCACCATATGGCCCAGACGAGCCGCCGCAACAGCCGCACAGACACCGGCCAATCCCCCGCCTGCTACGGTAATATCGGCGCTAAAGGTTTCCTGTCTCATGCAGTCTCACGCTCCTTTATGATCGATTGAGATCATGTTACCCGAGTGAGCTTCGTTTTGACATGCACGGAAACATCATGCACATATACTTAATTTCACGTTCAGCTAATCTTTAGTAACAGGATTTATAATGTGACTAGGCGGATCATGAATAGCACGCTTTGTGGACATTTGGCTCATAGTCAGCAGGACATGGAAAATGAAGGTGGTGAACGCCCGTGTTTGGGGAACACATTCATCAGCATGTATATTGGAAGCGGAAAGAATCTTTTCAGTTGGCGTTTGATACGGACGCGCATTGGATTGCCTATGTAATTGAAGAAGGAAAGTTTGCTTATATTATCAAGGAACACCGTGGGGAGGCGAATGCCGGGTCCTTGATTCTTTGTCCGCCCGAAGAGGTATTCCACCGTAAAATCCTAACGCCGCTGAGCTTCCACTTTTTTCGTTTTTCATTCCCAGAAGCCAGTAGCATTGGCGCATCAATCCATGCTGTTTTGGATAAAGAAGATGAGAATCGCTTTCTATCGAATTGCCGTTATTTATGTGCGAACGCGCTGGATGATAGCAGCCATGCCCGAACATGGAAAAATCATCTGCTGGAGGATTTGCTTTTTTTGTTTTGGAGCAGAGCCAGCAGAGGGGGCACGGAGGAACGTACGAATCGGGTGAATGACCCGTTGATCCAACGTGCGCTTCACTATTTTCAGGAGCATGCATGTGAGCCATTGTCCATCAAAGTAACGGCTGCTTGTTTGGGGCTAAGTCCGGTGCAATTCACGAGGAGCTTTCAGGCGGCGGTGGGCTTGACACCCATTCGGTATGTGACCTCACTGCGTCTGGAGAAGGCCCAGACTTTATTGCTGGAGACAGAATATACGCTGAATGATATTGCGGAAAAATGCGGATACCTGAACGGATTTTATTTTAGTCGGGTATTTTCCGCCAGAAAACACATTTCACCTTCACAATACCGCAAACTTAACCGAATATGATTATAGACTTGCAAGGATAGTGACTTTAGGCATTGCGTAAAATGAAAATAGAAACTTCAGCTAAAACCAAGCGTATAATAAAATAAACGTAAGAAGCTGAGAATTATGAAGTTAAAATGAATTTGATAGCAAAAAGGATTTCACAATCCCATGCCATGTTACACTGAAAGTAAAACGGTGAAAGGAGTTTCAAGATGCTGGCTTTGTCCGATCCGGCCTGGGCTTTGCTCCAAGGCCCCTATGGTTCCTCTCAATACGTCCCGGAAATGTTGAAGCAGCTCCAAGCCGGATATGACGGCGAAATGGCTGACACCTTGTATTGGGAGGAACTGTATCACCAAAATACGTTATATACTTGTACCTTCGCGGCTGTACCGTACCTCGTAGATATTGCGTTAAACAGCTCTGATATAAGTATTCGAGCGGATATTTATAATATTTGCGGAATATTCGAAGCGAAAAATGTTAATCCCTTACATACAAAAGTTCCGTTGGAATTTGCAAGGGATCAGGTAGAACTGGATGCAGATCTGGCTGAGTATATATATAAACAATACCAGCAAGCCATTGTCCGGCTTACAGAATTGACTGAGGAAATGGTGCTGTATGCCAAGAATCACGAAGGAAATGTCGGCAAGCGTTATGTTTTGGCTGCGGCGGCTGCCTTTCAGGGTTATCGGGGCGTAGCTTTTATGCTGCAAAGCTTTGATACTGGGGATGAATATACGCTGGATTGTCCGCATTGCGGAACCCCGCTCTATATTTGGCCTGTTGAACATAGTGATGTTCTGGTGGCTTACGATAAAGATCCGGTAAATTCAAACAGTCTGGTTCCCTATTCGATCCAATCCGGCTCATTGGACCATAAAGGCTCGAATCTACAGTGGCTATACCCATATGCCCAAAAAATTGAGGAAAACAACCTTTTAGCGCATTTACCCTACTTAAACGGTTGGCTGAATTGTCCTGTTTGCAATGCACCCATTTCCATTTGGGACGAGCTGATGAAAACGGCCAATGGTGTCCGAAAGCATACCGCTTAATGAATAAAAAAGGGAGCTGTATCATACAGCTCCCTGATTCTCGTAGATTTTTTCCACTCCAATTATTCCTGCTTGTTTTACGTAATTCTACTCTCGAAACGGATTTAAAAAGGTTTTAGGAATGTCAGATTCAAACCGCAGCAATACTCCAGTGACGGGATGAATAAACGACAGTACCCGAGCATGCAGGCCGAGGCGGCCGATAGATTTGGCTTTGGAGCCGTATTTTTTATCTCCGACAATCGGATGACCGATATCCTCCATATGAACGCGGATCTGATTCTTGCGTCCGGTTTCCAAACGTACTTCCAGCAAGGAAAAATGCCGATTGGCCTGTAGCAGCTTGTAATGAGTAACGGCGTGCTGTCCGTCATTCGGATATGGGCTGGAGTACATTTTCAGCGTCTTGCTTTCCTTCAGCCATGAGGTAATGGTGCCCGCAGCTTTTTTAACCTGTCCTTCTACGAGAGCGATGTACGTTCGTTCATACACAACTTCCTTCCACGCTTGTTGCATTTCCTGCTGTATGGCTTCGCTTTTCGCAAACATCATGACTCCAGATGTATCACGATCCAGACGGTGCAGCACAAAAATACGATTGTATGGATGTTCACGTCGCACATGTGCCGTAAGCTGACGGTATGCCGTTACTTCCTGTTCCTGAGCAGAGGCGACGGACAGCAGCCCGGCATCCTTGTGAATGACAATAATAGCCTCATCCTCATGCAAAATACGCAGCCCGGTCAGCGGCACTACGGGAGTGATCTTTTCCTTGGAGAGGGCCACTGTCTGACCTTGCTCCAGCGGAAAATTGTACACGGTACGAGGAATGCCGTTCACGGACACCTGCCCACGGGCCAGCGCTGATTTAATGGAATTGCGGCCCATGCCAGACACATGCTCTACCAAAAAGTTCAACAGCTCGGCAGGCTCCTGTACGATGTATGTTTTTGCAATGTTTTTTTCCGGTTTACCGTGCTCTTGGGCAGCATTTTTATCAAAAACCCCCGTTTTGCCCCGTGCTTCGGGTCTATGTGAGCCGGATTTTCCGGCGGGTTTGTGGCTGCGCTTGGTGTTGCCTGTGTTTGGCGTGGATTTTGTATGATTTTTTCGATTGGGTTTACGATTGTTCATGGGTTCTTTCTCCTTCTTGGTACCGTGTCTCATCATAGTAATGGACAAACTTTCGGCACCGTGTTCACTATATCATGAGAAAACAGCGAACGCCATGGTAGAAGGGTTTGATAAGAATTTCATTATACATTATGCCTATGGACTTCCAGCGGTTGAACATTACCCTGAACCCCGGTAAACTAAAGGTAACGAAAGATAAGCCGATATGCGTCGATGGACGCCAGAAATATGAGGAGTTTTGAAACTATGAGTGTACAAGCACCAACATTGGAACGGGCGCAGGATCTACTGCAAAAATTTTATGGCTATCCCGATTTCCGGGAAGGCCAGAAGAAAATTGTCGCCAGTATGCTGGAGGGCAACGATACGCTGGGCATTATGCCAACAGGCGGCGGGAAATCCATATGCTACCAGATTCCTGCGCTACTGCATGATGGGCTGACGATTGTTGTATCACCGCTGATCTCGCTGATGAAGGATCAGGTGGATGCGCTGACCACGATGGGAATTGCGGCTGCCTATATCAATAGTACGCTGAGTGGCCGGGAAGTGAACGACCGCATACGTGCCGCACAGAATGGAGATTTGAAGCTGCTATATGTTGCACCGGAGCGGCTGGAGCTGGACTGGTTCCGCGATGAGATGGCACAGCTACCGATTTCCTGCGTTGCGGTCGATGAGGCGCACTGTGTATCCCAGTGGGGGCATGATTTCCGTACTAGTTATCTGGCGGTGGCTCCGTTCGTGGATGGGCTGTACGAGCGCCCGATTGTAGCGGCATTTACAGCAACGGCGACACCGCAGGTCATGGACGACATCGTGCGGCTGCTTCGCCTGCGTGAGCCGGAGACATTCGTCACGGGCCTGGGACGGCCAAATTTGGCGTTCAGTGTGTTGCGTGGGGAGGACAAGCGCAGCTTTCTGCTGAATTATGCGCGTGAGCATGACGGCGAATCGGGCATTATTTATGCAGCAACACGCAAGGACGTGGACGACCTGTACCAACGACTGCGGGATGCGGGAATGGCGGCTGGGCGTTATCATGCCGGGATGACCGATCAGGAACGGGCAGACAGCCAGGAGGGGTTCCTGTACGACGATATTCGTGTCATTGTAGCGACTAACGCCTTCGGCATGGGGATCGACAAATCGAACGTGCGCTACGTCATTCACTACAATATGCCTAAAAATATGGAGGCTTACGTGCAAGAGGCGGGACGGGCAGGACGTGACGGCGATCCGAGTCAATGTATTTTGCTGTTCGGACCGCAGGATATTGTAACCCAGAAATTCCTGATCGAGCAAAATCCGCAGGATGAGGACCGCAAGCGCAACGACTACCGTAAGCTCCAGCAGATGGTTGATTATTGTTACACGACTCGCTGCTTGCGTACGGCGCAGCTTGAGTATTTCGGCGAGGCAGAGGAGCATGAAGCTTGCGGCATATGCAGTTCATGTACGGATGAACGGGAACTGGTGGACATGACCATTGATGCGCAAAAAATTTTTTCCTGCATCCATCGCATGCGGGAACGTTTTGGTGTTTCGATGGTAGCCTCGGTATTGAAAGGCTCGCGTAACAAAAAAGTGCTACAGTATGGCTTTGACAGCCTGCCAACCTATGGTGTAATGGGCAATCGGACGGAAAAAGAAATTTCTGAAATTATTAATGTCCTCGTATCGGAAGGCTACCTGCTGTTGTCTGAGGGACAATATCCGGTTGTGCGCTTGCAGCAGCCTGCTGCTGAAGTGCTGAAGGGTCAGCGCGAGGTCATGCAGCGTGTGGTGCGACATGCCACAGCTTTTGCAGGTGGGACAGGCTCACGTGGACGACAGGGACGCGATGCGTACCCAGCGGCAGTCAACGAAACGGTGTTCGAGCAACTGCGCCTGATTCGCCGCGATTTGGCCGCGCAGGAGCATGTGCCGTCCTATATCATATTTAACGACGCCACGCTGCGTGAGATGAGTGTAGCGAACCCGCAATCCGAGGCGGATATGCTGCGAATCAAGGGTGTCGGCGAAGTGAAGTTCCGCAAGTACGGCAAGCTATTCCTTGATTTTTTTCAAAATCAGGGGAATGCCGGGGGAACGGTGAGTGAAGATGAGATTTATGCGGACGATGTGTATGAGGATTTTGAATAGATATACTAAAAGATATGAGGCGTCATGCAAACTATAAAAGGTTGTGACCTATGAAAGTCATTTTATCAACGTTAAACGCAAAATATATTCATACCTCGCTGGCGATCCGGTGTCTCAAAGCCTACAGTGAAAAGGACTTTGACATCGAGCTGGCGGAGTATACGATCAAGGACCCTGTGATGAACATCGTATCCGACCTGTTTCAGCGGGGAGCGGATGTCATCGGCTTTTCCTGCTATATCTGGAACATTGAAGAGACGATTAAAGTCATTGATGTATTGAAAAAGATTATGCCAGAGGTCAAAATCATTCTCGGTGGCCCGGAGGTATCCTACGATACCGACCATTGGATGAAACGCCTGCCGAATGTGGATTTTATCGTCGTCGGTGAGGGGGAGGAAACCTTTCATCAACTGCTTCAGGAGATTGAGGGTACGCAAAAGTACCATTTTGTATATGGACTGGCCTACCGCAAGGGAGAAGAGGTCATTCAGATGCCGGGCCGTCCAAAGGCGGACTTGAATGAGCTGCCGTCACCGTACCGCTTTGCAGAGGATATACCGGAATTAGGCAAACGGGTTGTTTATTTTGAAACCAGTCGGGGTTGCCCGTTCAGTTGCCAGTTTTGTCTGTCCAGTATTGAGGTAGGGGTACGTTATTACGATATTGAGCGTACGAAGTCGGATATTCTGTATCTGATCGACAACGGAGCCAACCTGATCAAGTTCGTCGATCGGACCTTTAACATTAAACGCGATTATGCCCTGGAAATGTTCAAGTTTCTCATTGAAAACCATCGCGGATGTGTCTTCCAGTTTGAGATTACGGCAGATATTATGCGTCCCGAGGTGTTGGATTATTTGGCGGAAAACGCGCCGCCGGGCGTATTCCGCTTTGAAATCGGCGTCCAGTCGACGAATGATCCGACCAATGAGCTGGTCAAGCGTCGCCAGAACTTTGCCAAGCTTTCCCGTACTGTTACGAAGGTCAAGCAAAGCGGCAAGATCGACCAGCATCTTGATTTAATCGCCGGCCTGCCTTTGGAGGATTACAACACGTTCCGTAAAACGTTTAATGACGTTTTTGCGCTCGGCCCGGAAGAGCTTCAGCTCGGCTTCCTCAAAATGCTGCGTGGCACGGGACTGCGTATCGACGCAGACAAGTACAACTATACGTACATGGATGTTGCGCCTTATGAAATGCTGAGCAATGACGTCCTTTCCTTTGCCGATATCGTTCGGCTCAAACGTTTGGAAGATGTGCTGGAGAAATACTGGAACTCTCATCGTATGGATCATACGGTGAACTATCTGATCGAGCGCGAATTTGCGTCTGCCTTCGATTTCTTTCAGGAGTTCGGAGACTATTGGGAGGGACAAGGCTGGCAAAAAATCGGCCACCAGCTCGAAGACCTGTTCACGCGTCTCCAGTCCTTTCTTGAATCACGCGGAACGAAGCGAATGGATATGGTGCTTGGGCTGATGAAGCTCGACTATTTCCTGAACCATAAATACAAGCCGCGTAAAATCTGGTGGGAACACGCCTTGGAGAAGGACGATTGGTCCAGCTATATGAAAATGGCTCTCCAGCACCCGGATGCGCTGTTGTCACCTGTGGTGGCAGACTTTGTGGCAGATCAGCCGCAGCCATACCGCGAGGTCATTCCGGCTTTCGCTTCCTTGAAGCTGGGTGAAAAGGAACTGCAAAAGCACGCCGTTCTGGATATTCTGCCGTTCCGGCTGGATCATATTCTGAGTGGCGGCAGCCCTTTGACCGCCGAAGGCCGCACGCTGCTACTCGTAGTTTATCAGCAAAACGAACAGCAAAAACCACTGTACTACATCATGCCGATTGGCAAGGAAATTGCTGCGATTTAAGAGGAATAAGGTACAAATGACATCTAAACATCAGAAGGCATCGACCTTGACAACACAAGAGTCGGTGCCTTCTTTTGACGAATGAAAAGAGTGATCAGGTTGGGCTATATTATGGACTTAAGAAAAGTGGTAGGTACCAGACCCTTAATCATGGCAGGCGCTTGCGTGCTATTACTTCATGAAAACAAATTACTGCTAGGACTTCGAACAGATAATGGTTTGTGGGGATTGCCAGGCGGGTCATTGGAACCGGGAGAATCTATGGAAGAGGTCGCGGTAAGAGAATTAGCTGAGGAAACAGGACTGAAGGCAGGTAGCCTTACTCTATTGGATGTATTCTCCGGGCCGCAATTATACTATAAATACCCGCATGGGGACGAAGTATACAATGTCGTTACGGCCTATATTTGCATCGAATATACGGGGGAGCTAAAGGAAGATCCAAATGAAGTCAAGGAATTAAGGTTTTTTGATCTCGATCATCTTCCTGATGAAATTAGTCCTCCGGATATCCCGGTTATTCAACGGTTTTTACAAATAACCCTGCTTTCAAAAAAATAACTTGTGATGAAATGCTGTCATCTGATATATGAATAGAGAATGTTAGGTGGGCAATCTTACATTTGGGTGCCTGAATAAAAGATTTTCCATATTGGCAATATGGTTTTTCCTGTGATAAACTATAGCCAAAAGGTATATACTAAAAAAGAGTAAGGATGCTTCCAACATCCTCACTCTTTGACAACAGCCGCTTATAAGGGCGGTGGCTGTTCAAAAAGTTTTAGTCATCGAAATAAGACCGCATTCCTTTTCCAGAGGGCGGTCTATTTCTTTTTGTTGAAGGAAATAATCAAGATCACCAACGTTGCAAATTGAATCATCAACATCAGCGTATCTTTAACCTCCACAGGCATCACCTCCTTTGCAGGAGACTAGCCGACCGCCCATCTAAGCCATTCTGTTGTTAAATAATAGTATATCATATGGGTAGTGTTGCTAAAAAGGACAAAAATGAAAACGCCTGTTTCTAGGTGTTTGTTTTCTATTTGAGAAAATAGGTTTAGATTGTAATTATTAGTCGGTATAAGATACGCGCAATTCATCTAAAAATTGTATGGCGTCTTTAAATCCTTGTAAATATATTTGGTTCTCCAAAATAGATTGAAGAGAGATTTGAGCATCTTCATATAAGAATAGTGTGTGTTCGAGATGTTCAGGAACGGATTCACGAATTTGCTGGAAGTATTGGTTACATTCCATAGAAAATTGATTGTATTCTGGTGTGTTTTTGGAAAGCATGCTATACAATTTTTCTAATCGGTTTCTGATGATGGGTTCAATTAATATCTCTAAAGAATTAGACATGACTTGCAAACCTCCGGGATGAAAAATATTTTTAACACGCTATTAAAAATTATCATGTAAATATTGTATCATTACATAGAGATCTGGTATACCGAAAGGTGACATCATAGTGACATCAAATCAATAGGGAAATATCGAACATTTTGTGAACATTCTTAGATAGACTTAAAAAAGGGAAAATTATTCCCTCTAAACAGATTTTTGTCAGACAAGCTACCATTGAAAAGCTGGATAAAATCGCAGAATTGTTTGATTAATACCGAATATTTTATAAACTGGAATCGGATATCGAGGGAGCGCGAGCGTTTTGTCGCAATGGAATCTGTCATCTTTATCATAAAGGATGCAGAAGAAGATAAATTGATTGGATTCACACAATTATATCCTTCGTTTTCTTCTATTTCGATGAAAAGATCGTGGATATTGAATGATTTATTTGTAGATGAAGATTACCGAAAACAAGGAATTGCTCAACTATTATTGGACGCAGCTCAACAACATGGCCAACTAATAGGAGCCAAAGGGATTGGATTAACGACAGGAAAGAATAATGTTACAGCATAAAGAGTGTATGAAAGAAATCAATATATCAAGGACGAGGAATTTTACCATTATGATCTGACTCTATAGCTGAATTGAAAAAATGTACATAGAAAACGGAGTAGGCGGAATGGTGCTGTACAAGCGAAGCGGTCGCTTTTGTCCCCGGATTTCTACCTATAAAAGACTTTATTTCAGAAATCCGGGGGCGGTGGCGATGGGAAGCACCATCCGACTGCGTAGTGGCACTAAGGTAACTTTTAATTTATGTAGGCAAGTAACGCTTACTCCTCTGTTGTTCTCCTCCCCCAAACATATTTCATTATAAAAAATATAATGGCCAGTACCATAAGAAGCAACGCGATCTGTAAGCCATAATGATGTATAAGTTCTCCTGCGGTTTGTACATGATCGCCGAAGAAATGTCCGAGCAAAAAGAAGATTAGCGTCCAGATCAAGCCTGTTGAGTAAGAGAACAGAGCATAACGCTTGAAGCTCATTTTATTGATTCCGACAATATAAGGGATGATGTGACGGACAATCGGCAGGAAATAACTGATGCAAATGGTGAAATTACCATACTTATGTACCAAGTTTTCCGAAAATGTAATGTACTTGTCCATTTTCTTTTTTCGTCGTAAACGATCCAGAACGGTTGTGCCCAAGAATCTTCCCAATACATAACCTAAGGATAAGCCCGATATAACCCCTAGATATACGATGAAAAAGGCGAGTAACGGTTGAAGTATTCCCATGCTGGTTACAGCCCCGCCAGTCATCACAATGACTTCGTCTGGAATGGGTAGCCCCACGATCCCGAGCCATAGGGCAAAAAATAGTGCCGCATAGCCATACTGCTCGATGATGGAAATTAAGTATTCAACGTCCATATCCATCCCCCTTGCTCATGCTTTTTTCCGGCAAACATAGACAAACGCGGGTGGAATGTTCATGGGCACAAACTTGATTTCCTCAATATCAAACCATTCCCCTAACTGCTGTTTCATTTGCTTGGAATATTGAAAGGCGATAAACATTCCCTGATCCTTAAGCGACAGGTGAATCTGTTCTACAATTTGATCTCGCATCGTTTGTGGAAAATTAAAAAATGGCAGCCCGCTTATAATGCAGTCAAGCTGTTCAATTTCGGCATTTTGCATAGCACGTTGAAGCTCACGGGAGTCGGAATAACAAAGATAATTCGGAAATCTCTTTTTTAAATCTCGTTGCATCGTCTGATCCTTCTCAAAAAGTAGCACCTTGGTTTGTTCCCTGGCAGCAGACGGGATATACTGGGTAATTGCCCCGGTGCCAGCACCAAGCTCGGCAACGGTATGAACTTCACTCCATGGGATTGACTCAATCATTTTTTTGGCTAAAAATCTGGAACTTGGCGTTATACTGCCCACATATGCTGGCGAATGCAAAAATTTAAATAAGAACAGAAATCTCTCGTGAACCAAATGACTAATACGGATCATGAACCGTTTCCCTACTTTCGATTTTCTGAATACGTTCGTTTATTCTCTGCTAAGAGTAACAAATTATACCTTTGCTTGCTCCTGTCTGGAGTAGGGTTCATATCCCCGTCCTGCGGCGGGGATTTTCCTTGACTATAGTCCAAGAAGCAGGGAAAGAGGGGAGGTAGATCGGATGGCAACACCCAAACATATTGTTGCGTCTAGTGTAATCATTTTAAACGAAGAAGGAAAGAAATTCAGCGTATTCTCAGGTTGCATCCAGTTTCGCTACCGATGAAAGAGGGGTGGGCAACTAAAAACATTATGTACACTGAGAGGGCAACTACCTTTTTGTATTTAATTTTACAAAAGATAACCAGTTTCTATCTTGTTACTGTATCTAAATATAACCCTTGAATAATGAAAGGGTGACTTTACATGGAAATATTTATACAATATAAAACAGTCACAGTTAATATAACCTTGCAATTTTTTTTATGTTTAACTCAGGATGTCGTGGATTTTCAGATAAGATATGGAGTTGATCAAGAATGCGTATACGAAGAGGTTTTTCCATTTTGGATAAGTATTTTTGTGCATCAGAGCCTAATTCAATTTCGTAATTCATTTTCAAAATCCTTTAACTTGAAGCTTGTTCCATTGTCAAAATCTTTTTTTGCATTCTTCATAGCTTGGATATCGCTGTCTGTAAGCGGCTCATCGTCATATGGGATGTGAGAGTCTAAAGGGTGATTGATCAGACGTTTGATTAAGTCTGCAACGAGAGGGACATCTTTATCGGGAAGTTGCTGTATAAGTTGGGAGAGTTCCTTTTTGTTTACTGCCATTAATATCAACTCCTTATATGAGAAATGTTGACCACGAATAAAAAGAAGGGTGAAGCCTTAACGTGAATATCTATTTCAAGCGATGATAAATTTTTAATTTGGAGGAACTATGCCATGACATTGGAAAATCAAATGAGTCGAAGCAGTAAGGATGAAGCGCGATTTATCAGGAATAAATTGATTGAATTTAATGCGAAGCACATACCTGAGGATATCCGAACCCGGTACGAGGAGATTAATCTTACCCTCAAAAGCGACGATGGTCAGGTGATCGGTGGGCTTTTAAGTGTGCTGTGCTGGAACTGGGTAGAGGTAGATATTTTGTGGGTAGATCAGAGCTACAGAGGGAAGGGCTATGGTTCACAGTTGCTTGGTGAGATCGAACAAATCGCCAAAGATAAAAAGTGTACTTTTATACAGCTCAACACGTTTACTTTTCAAGGACCCTATTTTTATGAAAAGCAGGGGTACGAAGTGATCGGCGTCATTGATGATGCCCCGCGAGGCTTTAAGCACTATTATTATAAGAAAAACATCTAGCGAGGACCCTATATATGCGGGTAAAGGGAGTTAAAGTATGGGGAATACCATATTTAACCACAATGTGTCGGCTGGAAAGATAGAAGTTATACTACTAAAGAATAGTGATAAAGAAAGGTATGATCGGATTGACCACGGAAGTGACACATAAAATATATACGATGTGCATGATTCAGGACGGAACCAAGGTATTGCTCATCAACAGACCAGATAAAAAAGGTTTTCCGGGTTACATTGCGCCAGGAGGGAAAGTAGAGTTTCCAGAGAGCATTGTCAATGGAGCCATTCGTGAAGTGAAGGAAGAAACCGGACTAACGGTTACGGAGATTGTATTTAAAGGAATTGACGAATATTGCGACCCGAGCCAAGGCTTAAGATATATGGTCTTTAACTATTTAGCTACAGCATCTGAAGGAGAATTACTGGAAAATCCCCCTGAGGGAGAACTGCTATGGGTAGATATGAAGGAAGCGCTAGACTTGCCGATGCAGGATTGGTTTAAGCGGAGATTTCCGTTGTTTTTCGAGCCGGGAACGTTTGAGGTTAGTTTAGTTTGGCTGGCGGATACCGACGAAACGCCGGAAGCAACGATTAAAAATTATGGGGTATAGAGATGACGACGACTATTTATTTTTCATCTAATCGGCTAGGAGAGGTCACGAATGATCAATTGCAGAGGGTGCTAGATCGTTTTGATTTGGGGCGTCTGCTGTCTTCCGGAAAAACGGCAGAAGGAGTGATGGGACAAACTCTCTATATTTCCTCAACGGCTGGACAGTTTGTGTTAAAGGGCAGCCCGCTTTTTTCGGGACAATGGGTGGAAGAAAGATTTATGGTGGAGCAGCTGCACACACGGACTTCAATTCCTGTGCCCACTCCGTATCTTGTGGATGAAACCGGGGATATTTTTGGCTGGAGCTATGCTGTTATGCCCCGTTTAGACGGTCAGCACATACATACACCCGAGTTGCAGGCGAAATGGACTCCGCTGGCTAAACAACAGATTGCTGAGATGCTTGCTTCTGTACTGTTGGAGCTTCACAGCTGGAAGGTTGAGAACAGTGGAGAGCTGGATACAATCAGTCTGGCTATTCGTCCTTTTGAAGTTTCTTATCGGGCGTGGTTGTATGGGCGGATTCGATACTGGCTTGAAGATGCCCAAAAGTACTCGGACATTTCTGAACAGGATATGGCATGGGTAGAGTGTATTTTGGAAGACGCACGCCAAGCATTCGATGATCTGGATACCAGTACATTCGTGATGGGGGATTTTAAACCACAAAATTTTCTTGTGCAAAACGGGGATAACGACTGGAAAGTCAGCGGGCTTTTTGATTTTACGACAGCCTATTTTGGTGACGGGGTTGCAGACCTTCCGAAAATAACCATAATGTATTTGGAGAACGGAGAGGAAGAGCTGGCCAGACGCTTTCTTACAGCTTATTTGAAAGGGATGGAAACCCAAAAAGGATTTGCTGAGCGCTTCCGGGTGCATATGCTGCATCAGCAGATTCTAAATTGGGGCTGTGCCAAAGCGATGAAGCAAGTCACTTGGGATGACAAGCTTTCTTTTGCAGATTGGGCTCGGAAATTCACGGATATCGAGGGTTATGAACACTAGGCAGAAGAATTGAGATTTTAATATGAGGAAGTGATTGACGTGCAAACAGTCAGATTGGTAAAGCCGGAAAACGTATGGAAAGAGGCCTATCTTTCTTTTTATGAGGATTGGAAAAAGAGTCAGGAGCTTATGGTACCGTGGGTGATTTCTACAGAATCGTATGATTTTGAAGGTATGCTGACGTTTTTGAGTAATCAGGAAAATGGAATTGACCTGCCCGAGGGCTGGGTCAAAACCTCAACGTACTGGCTGGTGACTGCCACTGAGCAGGTCGTCGGAGTGGTGAACATCAGGCATAATCTTAATGAAAAGCTGTTGAATGCAGGAGGGCACATCGGCTACGGTATCTGTCCTTCCGCACGGGGGAATAGCTACGCGGTTAGTATGCTTGCGTTGGCACTGGAAAAAGCAAAAGAGCTGGGGATTTCCAGAGCCTTGGTCGTATGCGACTCCGATAATATCGCCTCCAAAAAGACAATCCTTCGCAATGGAGGAACACCGGACAAGGATTACATTGATGAAGATGGAAAACGTATGAATCGATTTTGGATAGAACTGTAAGCAGTATATATACGATGAACAGGAATGTGCAGACGTGATATATAAATTACATTTCGGTGATAGGCAGATAGGGTGGATACATTCATGTAGGGAAAGAAGAAAGGGGCGAGTCCGATTCCGCTTGGTGGCATTCTGGACTCGCCTTTTTTGATGATTAAAGTGAAGATATATATGCTGAGTTTGAAAAAATGTTCAGTCCAGCCGAAGTAGGCTATTTTTGAGGCAATACAATAAACCGTTCGTTATCTGTATTGCTGGCTGATGCACTGGCACGCAGTTGGTTATCGCTCGTAACGCTCACAAAAAGATGATTCTTTTGCGATTGCAGTGTAATTAATCCGTTGGCCGCTTGGGAAACGATAAATTTCTCTGCATCACCTGCTGTTGCACTTCCGGCGGTAAGTAGCTGATCATCGCCTACGGATACGTAGGAGCCTGTTCTTTCGGACTTAAAGGTGTAGAGCTTGTTGCCTATATACTCCAGTGTAAAGGTTTCCGGCTTTTTAATATTACTTTGATCATCCGTTTTAAAACGGTCGGTTTGCACAGTTAACGGTGCTTTTTTGGAAGGAACCGTGACGACGAGCTTGTTTTGGCTCCTTGGCGATAGGGCCACTTTCGTAGATGTCATTTGACGACGGTTATCTTGAGCGCTTAGTAATCCGCCGTAGGATAGATGGTCATTGGTATACCCTTCAAGCTTGACCGTGTCGATAACCTCGCGGGTATAAGTAAGGTTGGAGGCGGGCAAACCTGCTTTATTACGCAAAAAATTGTACGCTTGCTCATACATGGGTCGGAATTCTCCACGGTTATTCGGGGATACCTTGCTGTAACGTCCAGTTCTCCCGTTGGAATCTGTTACATTGGCATTAAACGGAACCGTGTATCCCAAATTATACTTCGCTGTGTATTCCAGACCTTTGACAAGCAGGTTTGAACCGTTCGGGTAGGAATACATATCCGCTCCATTGGCATTGACCGAACGTTGGTTAAAGCCTACTTCAGCTACTTGTACGAGCAGTCCTACCGCTAGCTGATTATGCGCTTGATCGCGTCCGGCTTCCTGTGTCTGTCCCTCACTTGTTTGAATAAAGTTTTGAATTGCGCCATGTCCTTGTCCATTCTTGTAATAATCTACGGCTGTATTGTAAATGGCTTGGTCGTTCATCCATACCCCGTAATCCATCACAAACAGCATACACAGCGCTTCCTGAGCAGCATCCTTTACAAACCCTTTCAGGTATCCAAAATCGCTAACGTTCGGGTAAAATACGTTTGTCATAAGTGCCGAAAAGCGATCCATATCGCGCTGTTGCCAGCCCGCATTGGAGTATCGCAAAATTTCCGCTGCATTGAGCAGCTTATAGCCGTTCAAGCCTGCGGTAATAAAAGCTTCATTGCCCTCGATGCTCTGAAGGGTGCTGGACCAGCCATTCAAAATCGCAATCGCCTTATTTGCGTGTGCCTGATCTCCTGTAATGTACCATTGGATGGCATGATAGTATGCGGCGGAAGAGTCATTTTCCAACTCGTAGGTCCCAGAGGTACCGTGGCTACGATCTGCCCGATAAACGACATTTTGGGGTCTGGGCGTATAGTTTAAGGAGGCCAGACTATTGTCGCGCAAAATATTCCATTCTTCGATCCACGGGGAGGCTTGCGCAGCCACCTGGGCTTTCATTTGATCCAGCTCACTCCGGGTATGTTGCATACCCGGATGAATGAAAGGCTTGTCCTCCGCATGGATACTGACAGGTGGATACGTGAAGCTAAAGAGCAGCAAGGTTACAAGTGAGAATAGGAACATCCTCCATTGTTTGGGTTTCATAGAATCTCTCCTCCTCATCATGATTTGTTTTATCTTCCAACATATCCCTATTATCGGTTAGAGCTATAATATATTTTAGGTTTAAGTAATGAGCTTTCAAAGGAATACCTTGGTTCTCGTAGAATATTTGGGAAACGAACAGTATAGGTGGTATTGTCAACCATATCATGGTGCATGTGCGTAGAAACGCAGCCAGACTCATAGATCCGACGATTACATATAAGCAAGGGATGGAGGATAGCTGAAAAAGCGTTGCGTGCTATAGTTCTGCAATCCCTGAATACCTCAGGAGAATGAGAGAAAGTAACATCCATATAAACCGTATAAAAATGTAGTTCCAAGGTCGCAAAAGCCTTCGAAGCGGATATGTTTTTAATTCTTAATTGATATTGATAATTATTATCACTTATAATAGAAGCAGACATATCACGTTAAGGTAGGGAGAGTTGCAGAGTGACAGAGTCCTTGGAATTATATGATGTAACGATAATCGGCGGTGGTCCTGCCGGTATGTATACTGCATTTTACAGCGGAATGAGGGATATGAAGACCAAGCTGATCGAAGCCAAGCATGAGCTGGGCGGACGGATGCGCATTTACCCGGAGAAGATGATTTGGGATGTTGGAGGTGTCACGCCGATATTATGTGAAAAGCTGATCGATCAGCTAGAGCAGCAGGCGCGGACATTCGAGCCTACGATTGTGCTGGGACAGCAGATCACAGGTTTGGATCGGCAAGAGGATGGAACGTTCCTGCTGACCTCTGCGACAGGGGAACAGCATTGGACACGTACGATAGTTTTGGCAGTAGGCTATGGCATTCTCAAAATGGCCAAGCTGGAGATTGAAGGCGCTGACCGCTATGAGGTTACGAACTTGCATTATACTGTGCAAGAATTGGAGCCGTTCCGAGGCAAGCATGTCCTGATTTCTGGCGGAGGCGACTCGGCTGTGGATTGGGCGAATGAGCTGGAGCCTATTGCCGCGAGTGTGACGGTAGTCCATCGTCGAGAGCATTTTGGCGGACATGAGAAAAATATAGTTCGCATGAAAGCGTCTTCTGTCCAAGTCCTGACACCTTACGCGGTGAGCCAGCTACATAGTAACAATGGCGAGACGATTGAACAGGTGACGATCAGCCATATAGAGACGGGTGAAACACAGATATTGAATGTTGATGCAATCATAGTGAACCATGGTCTGAAATCCGACTTCGGCCCGCTTCGGGATTGGGGACTGGATATGGGTGAGTGGCACGCCAGAGTGAGTGAGAAGCTGGAAACGAATCTGCCGGGGATTTTTGCCGCAGGCGATTTTGTGGAGTACGGAAGCAAGCTGTATCTGATTGCAGGTACATTCACGGATGCTGCTCTTGCGCTGAACAGCGCCAAGCTGTACATTGATCCCGCAGCAGATAAAGTGGCCTATGTATCTTCCCACAACAGCCGCTTCAAAGAAAAAAACCGCGAGCTTGGTGTCGTGGAGTAAGACACGAAAATAAGTTTAATAGAATAGGAATAGGGTAGGCAAAATGCAAAAGAACTTCTATGATCACTAACTTCCATCACAAAGGTTGGATGCCATACACATTATAGAATAAAATGGAGTAGGCGGAATGGTGCTGTACAAGCGAAGCGGTCGCGATGGGAAGCACCATCCGACTGCGCAGTGGCACCATATGAGACTTTTAAGTTCCGGCTTTGGAAGCTTTGCTTGTACATAACAAGGAGCAGAGTATGTCCGCCCGCAAGGCGCTTTCGATGATCCGTAGTAAGCAAATGAATAAGCAAAAGAACAAGGATTAGAAATTTAAATAGCCTGCCATGGAATACAAGGCGGGAGCGGAAGGTGACTTATGGAGAATCGAACAGAGCAACAGGAAGCTATTTTAGCAGATATTATTCAAAAGGCAGAACCCTATGTACAGCAGCAGTTGGAGCATGACCACAGTGGTCACGATTGGTGGCACATTGACCGGGTGAGAAAGCTTTCCCTCGAAATTGCTGCCAAAGAAGGCGCAGATTCGTTTGTTTGTGAACTGGCAGCGCTACTGCATGATGTAGCGGATGAAAAATTAAACGACTCCAAACAAGCGGGGCTGGATAAAGTGGAGCGCTGGCTGCGTCTGCATGTAAGCGATCCGGGCGTGATTACGCATGTGATGACCATTATCGCTACAATGTCCTACAACGGTGGGCAAAATCCGCCTATGAATACGCTGGAAGGTCAGGTTGTGCAGGATGCAGATCGGCTGGATGCACTTGGAGCGATTGGCATTGCGAGGACTTTTATGTATGCAGGCTCAAAAGGCAGCATGATGCATCACCCGGAAAAGGATTTTTCACAGCATGCTTATCGTGCTACGGGGAAGAGTGCCATATACCATTTTTACGAAAAGCTGTTAAAGCTTAAGGATTTAATGAATACCACGTATGCCAAGGAGTTGGCGGCTGTCAGGCATCAATGGATGGAGATGTATTTGGAGCAGTTTTACAGAGAGTGGAATGTGGATGATAAATAAGGTATTTCAATAAGGCTGTTTCCTCTAACCGAGTGTATCGGAGGGGAAGCGGCCTTTCTTTTTTTATAAATGTCATATTGATATTATCGAGGATGTGTGCTATTTTATTGTTAATAACAAATTGATAATAACAAAATAATAAAAACTATAACGAAGGCGAGGCATCTGCCATGTTCGGATTTAATTTTGTGAAATTTCAGCCCAGTGAGTATGTGATGAAGGTGAGAAACGGGAAAGTAGTTCGGGAAGGCGTGGGATTATCCTTTTATTATTACGCTCCAACAACCTCGGTCGTCGTCGCTCCTGTATCTTCTATTGATGTGCCGTTCATATTTGAGGAAATGACCCATGATTTTCAGGCGGTGACTGTGCAGGGGCAACTGACCTATCGGATTGTGGATTACCGGAGAACGACGCAGATTTTGAATTATACGTATGATTTGAAGACCAAACGCTACATTTCGGATGACCCGGGCAAGCTGGCCCAACGGGTGATTAACATTGGCAAGGTGCTCACCAAAAAATATCTGGAGCGGATCCCGCTCAAAGAGGCTGTTCAATCCAGTGAACGTTTGGCCCAAAGCATGACGAAGGATATCGCCCAGCATGCGGAAATCGAAAAGCTCGGCATTGAGGTCATGGGCCTGTCGATTTTGGCGATTTTGCCGAATAAAGAAACAATGAGAGCATTGGAGGCACAGGCGAGGGAGGAAATTCTTCGCAATGCGGATCACGCCCTGTATGAGCGTCGGAATGCTTCCATTGAACAGGAGCGGCGTGTGAAGGAGAATGAGCTGAATACCGAAATTGCAGTAGAGACGAAAAAGAAGCAAATCCGTGAAACCCAGCTCGATGCCGAACGTTCAGTAAAGCAGAAGCAAAGCGAGATGAAGGAGGAGCAACTGCGTTTTGACACGGCTTTGGAGGAGAAAAAACGTGAGCTGATTGAGCTGACCGTAACGAATAAAAAGGCGGAAGCCGATGCCAAAGCCTATGAGCTGACAGCAGTCATGAAATCGTTGCAGGATGTCGAGCCGAACGTGCTTCAGGCTATGGCGAACATGGATATGAGTCCGGATAAGCTGATTGCCATTGCATTCCAGGAGCTTGCAGAAAATGCAGGGAAAATCGGTCAGTTAAACATTACACCTGACCTGTTGCAAGGTCTGATGTCGGGTACGGGAACAGGCGGATCGGAAGGAACGAGAGGATCGGGAGGAAGAGTGCGATGAGCAGTCGGATGACAGAGCACAAGATCATTTTGGTGAAGCGTAAAACACGCCTGGAGGAACTGATTGTCCGGTATAACACGGTGCAGCAGGCCCGTTTTTTTATTGAACGGCTAGGCGCGGATTTCAGTGATTATGTGCTGGAGGATGAAAATTACCGCAGAGCAGCGGCAACGGCAACCTCGGAGCTGACAGCCTTGGGTCGGGTTCAGATTGTGGAGCGGGAGCATGTGCCCAATTTTATTTTTGGTGAGCAGGATACAGTGGTGGTGCTGGGTCAGGACGGGCTGGTGGCTAACACGTTAAAATACTTGACCGAGCAGCCGTTGATCGGTGTGAATCCAGATCCATTGCGTTGGGACGGGGTACTGCTGCCATTTACGGTATCGGATTTGCGCTGGGTTGTGCCAGATGTATTCGTACACAGACGTCCGATCAAGGAGGTTACGCTGGCTAAAGCCCAGCTCAATGATGGTCAGTCGTTGTATGCGGTGAACGATTTGTTCATTGGACGCAAAACTCATGTTTCTGCAAGATATGAGCTGAGGCTGGAGGATCAGGTAGAGCAGCAGTCATCCAGCGGCATCATCGTGTCGACGGGGCTGGGCGCGACGGGCTGGCTGACCAGCGTGCTTGCTGGGGCGGCCGGAATTGTCGGTAGCGCTACGCAGCGTCCGATTTCGCTGACTCCAGATCATCTGGTGTCGGGCGCAGCCTTCCGTCCAGAAGCAGCGGCAGAAGGACGAAAACGGAGCCGGGGGAGCAGCGGGCGCGACTATAGCGGGAATGATAACGATCATCATGATAACCGCGCAACGTGGAGTTCGCCATCGTTATATTTTACGGTGAGAGAGCCCTTTCCCAGTCGGACGACTGCTGCGGATCTGGTGTTTGGTCAGGTGGCAGCCGAAAAACCGCTGCGGATTGCTTCGCAGATGCCGGAACATGGAGTCATTTTCAGCGATGGAGTAGAAAGCGACTTTCTGGAGTTTAATGCCGGGATTGAGGCGACCATTGGTCCGGCAGAGAAAAAAGGGCATCTGGTCGTGTAGAGGTTTGCACAGGGCGGCAATGGGGAATGTTGAGTAAGGTACACATCAATCAGATGAAGTTAAAAAGGAGGAATCAATATGAGCGACCACACTCAAGACGAAGCGAAAATCCGCAACAAGAAGAACGAGGACGGAGATTCCTTGATGGAGAAAAATAAGCTGGAAAACGGCGTAGATATCGAGCCGGAGGCTGACGAATGGATTGCGAAGCCTTCACCTGTGTCCTACGATGATACGAAATCCTCTTCGAACCAATAAGGCTCTTGCGAACAAAGAGAGCAGACATGCAAAGACAGATGATCCTTAATCGGGTCATCTGTCTTTTTGGCATGCATTTATTGTGGCATAGGAGAATTGAAATTAGTTGAATCTGGAATATACCTTCCATACCAGTTCACGGCGGCTGCTTACATCGGTTTTCAAGAAAATCGCTTTCAGATGATCTTGCACCGTGTAGGCTGAAATATGAAGTGCGCTTGCCAGCTCTCGGGTCGATAAGCCTTGAACAATGAGCCGGACAATTTGTCTTTCCCGCTCGGACCATGCATACATCTCGGCCATAAGCGGAAGCATTTCAGAGGCTTTAGCAGGTTCAAACCATACAGCAAGTTGATGCTCACCATTACTTCCCTGTCCGCCTTGAAGGAGGGTGGCTCTGAGTGTTACCCACGGTGTTCCCGCGTCTGCGGAGGGAATACATAGTTTGGCTGGTGAAGCGGAAGTAGTGAAAGCTCCCGGAAGGGCTGTGGATAGTGCCCGAAAGCATACCGCCCGAACGGGCGCGGGGAGGCTACTTTCGTCGATACCTTCCTGCTGCCGAAGCAAATTTAACCACTGGTCTGCCGTTGGATTGGAGGAAATCAGCTCCAGCTTGCCGGAAAGCACCAAAACCCCTGGCTCCATATCATTTTCCATAATTATACCGGGGTCTGGAGATAAGCCCACACTGGCCTGACGCAAATGGTAGGCTATGGATGGCGCTAAGGCTTCAAGAAGCTGCTGGTCCTCTTCACTGAATACCGGCTTTGTATGATGGCGAAACAACGTGAGGAATCCCCAGCAGCTTCCTTTGTACATTAAAGGAATACGTAGCTCATCCCCGAATCCGGCAGGCTGCAAAACATCCCTGTAGCGTGCGCTCCGACCCGGTTCACCTTCCGTGGCTCCGTTGAGAGACGCTATGGAATGCCCTTCCCGTACTAACTGTTCGTATTTCATTACATCATTGCGCAGATATTCGTATTCTAATAGCTTGTAATGAATACCATCCACGCCTGATTCGGTGAATGCCCCCGTGGAAAGCAGCGTATGTGGATCTACTGACGTACAACACGCCGCATCGAATGAAACCTGAGTACGTAAGCGGTCGATGAGCGTATGTTTGTACGCTTGGGATGAAGGAGCTTTTTCTCCCAGTCGAATGATTTGCTGTCGAGCATCCTTTAGCTGTGCCAATGGTGTGAATTGTGCGTTCATAGATTGCTCCTATCGTAAAAAGCTGGAGTTTCGCCAAAGTGTATCGAAGTAAATCCCACATCTGTGGGATGGTGGATATACGTGTGGTTGTTATAATTGAGAATAATTCTTAATTAAATCAACAATATACGAATGCTTGGGGAAGATCAAGGCTAAATGTAAGGCCCAGCTGCATCTTTTTCCAGTTGTTCGAATTTTGGAGGGAACGATATATGGAATATAGCAACAGTAAGCCAAACGATCCTATGGATGCCCATCACACAGTCAACAGTCATCATACAAGCGCTGAACATACGCTTCCTAACCAGTCTATGAGCTGGAACGATCCGAATGTACGCAAGTACCCGGACACGATTTCCTTAAAAATACCGGGATATGCTCATTTGTATGAGATGACTGACCGCTTGATAACCGCACAGCTTGAGGCTCAGGCCCGCACGCAGGCCGCAGATCCGAATGTACTAATCATGGGGGCTGGCGGTGGTCAGGAACTGATCACGCTCGGAGGACAACATTCGGCATGGTCTTTTACGGCAGTTGATCCATCCGAACGCATGCTGGAGTTGGCACGTCAGCGTGTGGCGCAAGCGGGCATAAGGTCAAAAATATCATTTGTCACAGGTACGTTGGGAGAGCTTCACGGAGAACTACTTCAGGAACAGCCCAAGGAGCAGTCTGGACAACCGACCGAGGAAGTACACGCGGAGCTGAATTATGATGCGGCCACCTGCCTGCTGGTGCTTCATTTTCTTCACAGCTTGGAGAGCAAACGGGCATTGCTACAACAGATATCCGCTCGTCTCAAACCGGGCGCGCCTTTTTGCCTGGCCTCCATCAATGGAAATCCACAGGAGCCTGCTTTTGCCATTCAAATGCAAGCGTGGAAAAGCCATATGCTGGATCAGGGCATTCCTCTGGAGGATTGGGAGCGATTCGCTGCTTCCATTGGACGTGAGTCCGACCCGGTGTCCAATACGGCTATACAGGAAATGCTGGTGGATGCAGGCTTTACCCATATCACCCGGTATTTTGGTGCATTTTTAGTGAATGCGTGGTTTGCAGTTAAAGGGGGAGAATTTACTCATGACAAAGAATAACATTATCATCATTGGCGGATACGGTCATGTCGGAAAAATTTTATGCACAGAACTAAGTGAAATGTTTCCCGGCAAGGTGTTTGCCGCAGGGCGCAGTATGGAACGTGCCACTGAATTCAGCAAGCAATCGGGTGGGAAGGTGCTGCCTTTACAGCTTAATATTCATGAGCCGATAGCCCCGTCTATTTTAAAGCAGGCCAAGATCGTTATCATGTGTCTGGATCAGGAAAATACAGACTTGGTACGTGCCTGCCTTCAGCATGGGGTGCACTATATGGATATTACCGCGAATGCAGCCTTCTTGAGTCAGGTCGAGCGGTATCATCAGGAAGCACGAGCTTATCAGGCTACTGCCCTGCTAAGTGTGGGGCTGGCCCCCGGACTGACGAATCTGTTGGCGCTGCAAGCGACGCAGCTTATGGATCAGACAGATGAGTTGAACATATCTCTGATGCTGGGCTTGGGAGACAAACACGGTCAGGCTGCCATTGAATGGACAGTGGATCAGATTCATACGGATTTGGAGGTTATGGAACAGGGGCGCCCGGTGATTCGAAAAAGCTTTAGCGACGGGCGAGTGGCAGATTTCGGCGCAGGTGTGGGACGCCATCGCGCATATCGTTTTCCTTTTTCCGATCAGCAGACACTTCCACATACGCTCGACATTCCCACGGTCAGCACCCGTCTGTGTTTCGATTCGCGGTTGACTACCCGCCTTCTGGCAGGGCTTCGGACCACAGGAATATCGGGTCTGCTTCGACGGTCGTCCGTGCGTAATGCAGTAGTTCGCAGCTTTAGCAAGCTGCATCTGGGAGGGAACGCGGTGGCGGTCAAGGTGGACGCGCGAGGAACTCTCCATGGCAAGATAACGAAAGTCGAATGCCAACTAAGGGGACATCATCAATCCGATTTAACCGCCAAGGCAGCCGTCTTTGCAGGGCTAGCGCTATACCGCTCTGAGCTTCCTCATGGTGTATTTCACATGGAGCAGTGTTTTTCGTGGAATCGTATGCGGGAATGGCTGGGGCAGCAGGTAGCCGTAGATATTCAGGTGAATGGACAGCAAGTATAGAAGTCATATTTTCTGACCCAAGAGGGACTTATGTCATCCAAGCTTATTCGGCAACTCATTGCGAATGGGTCTTGGATTCCTTTTCCTGTTAGATTACACTAGAGAGAAGTACATATTTTTGGAAGGACCTGAGACAACTCAGATAGATTCGGCAGAAGTGTTATGAAGAAATTGATTTTGATTCCGTAAAGAAAGTTCGATTTTGGAGCAGCTTGTGTGAATGAATGGTCAGAAAGCTGTGTAATTATTCTTATTTTATGAGGAGTACATGTGGCATGAAAACATACGTATTTATTTACGAAGGTTTTGTACAGTTTGAAATCATGTTGGCAACATATTTTTTAAAAACACGTGGAGAAATTATCCCTTTTGCGATTAGCACAGATCCTGTTACTTCATACGAGGGTTTTTCAATTCTTCCGTTTTGCTCAATAGAACAAGTGGATATGGAGAGTGTGGATCTGCTGGTTATTCCGGGTGGTGACATAAGCGGAGTTGTCGCGAATAAGCATCTGCACAAATTGCTCCAGCAGTTGCATCAGAATAAAAAAGGGATCGGAGCTATATGTGGAGGTACATTATTGTTGGGTCAGGCGGGTGTGCTGAATGGGCGCTCATTTACGACTAACGTAGTTGAAGAGATGGAGAAGCTTGGCCCGCAGGGAACATTCGTAAATACCAATGTTGTTACAGATGGACATATCGTTACAGCCAAGGCCAACGCCTATGTGGATTTTGGTATTGAATTGGGAAAGCTCATGGACATTTACGAAAATGAGCAGGATCTGGAAGAGACTATTTCATTTTTTAAGTATTTTGAACCGTTAAATTAGAACGAGGGTCGACTTCCGGAAGAATACTAAAAACCTTGCTTATCATTTTCTTGTCTGTATTTTTCTTGCTTTTGCTGATCGGAGTTGTTCAATTTGTTTCCGACTCATCGGTAAAGGAATCGAAAGAAGGGAGTTCGTGATGTCCATAGAAGCGATTATTTTTGATCTGGATAATACGCTGATTCATCGCAAACAGGCGTTTGCGGTATATACGGAGCGTTTTGTGGAACGATTCATTGTGGCGGAAGACCCGGCGAGCCGGGCAGCAATAGTCGAACACATACGCTTGGCGGATCAGGATGGATACCGGGACAAAAGGGAGCTGTATACGGAGCTGCATGCAGCTTTGGAACTGAAAAATCCAGATACGACGGTGCAGGAAATGCTGGGCTTTTGGTATGGTGAATTTCATAAGTTTACGGTACTGATGGATGGGGCCAAGGAAGTGCTGTCCGAGCTGCGGTCGCGGGGCTTGAAGCTTGGCATCATCACCAATGGCTCACTTCGCACGCAACAAGCAAAGATCAACCGTGTGATGCTGAAGGATTATTTTGATTCCATTATCGTCTCGGGAGGAGTCCACGTCGAGAAGCCTAATCCTCGCATATTTGAGTTGGCGTTAAATGAACTTGGGATAACAGACCCAGGCAATGTCTGGTATGTAGGCGATCATCCGACAAATGATATTCGTGGTGCCCAAAGCGCGGGTTTGCATACGATCTGGCTGGAGGGCTTTATGCCGTGGCAGGAAACGGGTATTGTACCGGATTACAGGATTGGCAGTTTGCGTGAAATCATCGGTTGGCTGGATCATGCCAGCTATTCGGGGAATATGGAGGAGGGAGCATCATGAGTAAGGTGCAGACGGATCAGACTAGCCCCATCTTATTATCGTTTCCGGAGCAATTCCAGACAGAACGGTTGACAATTCGCGCACAGTGGGGCGATGGAGCGAAGGTCAATGAAGCCATTCGGGAGAGTGTGGATGAATTGCGTCCTTGGCTGCCTTTTGCGAGAAATCTTCCTACGCCAGAGGAATCTGAAATCCGCTCACGCCAAGCCAGACTTCAATTTCTGGACCGGTCTGACATGATGTTGTACGTATTTGATACGGCGTCGGGAGCTTTTGTAGCCAGCAGTGGCTTGCACCGTATCGACTGGGCTGCACGCAGGTTTGAAATCGGGTACTGGCTTAGAACGTCTTGCACAGGGAAAGGCATGATAACAGAGGCTGTACATGGTATTACGAATTTTGCCATACAGCATTTGGGAGCGAATCGGCTGGAGATTCGTTGTGATTCCAGAAATACACGCAGCGCCAAGGTAGCAGAACGGGCAGGTTTTACGCTGGAGGGCATTTTGCGGAATGTCGAGTATGATGAAGAGAGAACACTGGTCAACCAAATGATTTTTGCCAAGGTGCGCGGTATTGAATTTTAGCATCAGGAGTGGAGTGGGGATACAATATATGAACCGAAAAAGCAAGCAGACAACAACCAAGCACAAACTTCAGCTTTATGCCGATATTTGTGCATACACAGATGGTTTTGAAGTCGTTTCCTCCTCCATTGGCTTTGACGACAGCCTGTATATTTTACGGATTGACTGTGCGCCGGAAAGGGAGCAGGGGATGTTAGTTCCTTCCCGAACAACGGATGGGCATACATACAAAGTGTTAACGCTCGATGGCGATCATATGGAGGAACTGCTGCTTTCTGGACAGAAGTTTAATTATCATTTTGTGCAGCCGCTAGGGGAGGATCAATTGCTGCTGGTTGGTGCCAGATGTAGTTACTACGGTCCAGACCAGTATGATTTAAATGGCTTTACAAGCTACGTTTGTACGATATTGCGGAGGCTCGTTATGATGAATTGGATCACGAAAAATACAGACAAGCTGGTGTGCATACAATATGACATCAGCAGGAATATCAGCACTCTTGCAAGCGCTAACCTAAGGGTATACTCGACGAGATTCCAGCAGCATGGCGAAGATTTTCCAGCGTTAGGACAGGTGATCTAGCATGGGAAGAACTCGTAAAAGCGTCGGGGTCGACAGGAAGACGAATCGGAAAGCGGGTGCGAAATTTCGCTGGAAGGCCCGAGCTATGTATCTGGCTGCTGTGCTGGTCGCTATCCTGTTGGGCTTGGGAAGTCGGGCCTTTTCCTCCCGGTTGCCTGAATTCGTTGCCAATCATTTTGGGGATGCCTTGTGGGCGTGCATGATTTACTTTGGGCTGAGGATGTTGTGGGTGGAACGTCGGTTGTCTGTAGCGCTGTGGGGCAGTTTGCTGTTTTGTTTCGCCATTGAGTTCAGTCAGATGTATCAGGCTCCCTGGATTAACAGTATCCGGGCGACGACATTGGGCGGGCTGGTGTTGGGAAAAGGGTTCTTGACCGCCGATCTGATCCGGTACACGGTGGGTATTGCGGTATCCTGGGCGTTGGACGAAGGCTGCCAAAGGCTGGCGGACATCACAACACGCACTACACGTATAGACGATGACGAGTCATTCAAATAACCTGAAAAGTGAGGGTTGCGCTTGAGACAAAAGGGAAAGCGTCACAGGTTGTTGGGTAAAATGATCGGATTATGTGCAGGGTTCAGCTTGTTGTTTGCGACCATAATTGTTCCGGGGCAGGCATTGGCCGATAAGCAGCTCGTGGGGCCTCTTCGTTTTGACTTTGGCCCGGGAAGCATAGCTGAGGGCTACACTCAGGTCACCGCCAAGGATGCATACACGCCTGAGCGAGGTTATGGATTTACCGATCTTTCCAAGGTGAAAGAAGAGGATCGTGGTGGAAATGACGCTATTCGTTCGGATTTCGTTCGTGTTCAGGGATCATCCTTTGTCGTCAATTTGCCGCCTGCGGATTATACGCTTTCCCTGATCGCCGGGGATACAGCCGGAAGCACAGACATTACGGTGAAGGCCGAGTCCATCGTCAAGGTGGAGCCTACCGCCAAAACAGCAGGACAATTTGTCGAGGCCACATTTGAGCTTGCACTCATCGACGGTCAGCTGGAATTGTATTTCTCGGGAAATGATCCGAAGATTAACGCGCTCGTTATTACGCCAAAAGAGACTCGGACGCAGAGTGAGCATCCTTCCGTATATCTTGCTGGGGATTCCACGGTCCAAACCTATAAATCCTCTGCGAAGCCTCAGGCTGGTTGGGGACAGATGATTGCGCCGTTCTTCACAGACGAGACGACTTTTGTGAACCGTTCTATTGGTGGACGAAGCACGAAGACTTTCCTCGTACAAGGAAGACTGGACGATATTTTGCGGACCATCCGACCGGGTGATTATTTGCTCATCCAGTTTGGTCATAATGATGCGGCAATCAACAACCAAGAGCGTTATGTTTCTCCAGCGGATTATAAAGTCTATTTGAAAACCTACATTCAAGGAGCGACACAACGCGGGGCTACACCTGTGCTGATAACCCCTGTTAGCCGCAGGGATTATGATGCCGCAAGTGCTTCCTATCGGATCAGTTTTCCGGAATACGTGCAGGCCATGAAGGAAACGGCATCCGAGACAGGTGTTGCGCTGATCGATCTAAGCCGGTTAAGTGTGGCGTACTATAATACACTTGGTTCGGAAGGGACACTTCCGTTATTTTTACATCTGGAGCCGGGAGTGTATCCTGCGTTCCTTAATGGGGTGAAGGACGATACACATTTTCAGGAGTATGGTGCGGAGCAAATAGCCCGTCTGGTAGCACAGGGTGTCCGTGAGCTGAATATCCCTTTATCCTCTTATGTACGGGCGAATCATTGACCATAAAACGCTATTTCCATACGCATGGTATACTTAGAAAATAAGCTGGCCCTACCCAAAGATGGCTCTGTTCCGGCTTGGGTAGGGCTTTAACGTTCTGAGCAGAAGAAGGAGAGGACAGGCATGAGTAACGTAAAGGACGGTATTTTGGGTCTGTGCATCGGGGACGCGCTTGGCGTGCCTGTGGAATTCAGCAGCAGAGAGGCGCGGCGGGAGCAACCCTTGACGGATATGATGGGCTACGGCACACATCATCAGCCACCGGGTACCTGGTCGGATGATGCCTCGCTCACGCTGTGTCTGTTGGATAGCCTTACTGCATGCAGGGGCATCGACACAGAGGATATCGCCCGTCGATTTGTGCAGTGGTATCATGCAGAATGTTGGACACCGCA
The DNA here is from genome assembly GCF_056316205.1 of Paenibacillus sp. 1-8. NCBI lineage: Bacteria > Bacillati > Bacillota > Bacilli > Caryophanales > Paenibacillaceae > Paenibacillus > Paenibacillus sp. 1-8. Next base: position 1,518,937 of record NZ_CM149995.1, read on the forward strand.
TGGTAAAGTGTTTGATATCGGCATCGCGACCCGTAAAGCACTGGATCGAATCAGCCGGGATGGGATCAAGCCGGAGCTGGCAGGTGGCGATGATGAATATAGTAACGGCAACGGTTCGCTGATGAGAATTTTGCCGCTCGCCTGGTATGGGTCAGCCCATGATCGTGTGGATCTGATCCAGGCTGTGACTCGAGTGTCCTCCATTACACATAGACATCCCATTTCTATCATCGCTTGCGTATTTTATGTGCATATGGCGATGCTTCTGATTCGTGGCAAGGCTCTGGACGAGAGCTACCGGGAAACAATCCTTTATGTACAATCGCAATTTCAGGGTGCTCCTGAGCTGCGGCATTTTGAACGGATTTTATCAGGGGAGCTTCCTCTGTTGGCTGAGCGTGCAATATACTCCAGCGGATATGTCGTTCATACGTTGGAGGCGAGCTTGTGGAGCTTGCTGACGACAGACGGATATGCGGATGCCGTATTGCGTGCTATTCATTTGGGCGAAGATACAGATACAACGGGGGCCGTTACGGGAGGCTTGGCAGGGATTTATTATGGGCTTGGGGAGCTTCCGCAGCATTGGCTTACCTCCTTGGCGAGAGTAGAGGATATCGTCAGGCTGTGCGAACAGTTTGAGCATTCATTGGCAAAATAGGAACTTCATTTAACTTGAGCCACGGGAGGAAACGCTAATGACGGTTGCCCAGTTGAACAGACTCATTGATGGTCAAATCCTCTATAATCAGCATCGGAGTTTGTTTTATATGCATGACGGGAACGCCCTGATGGGACCTTCACCGGAAATGACGTATTGGCTGACACGGAGAAGCCCGGAACTGCTCCTTATGCTCCAAAGCTTGAAACGGCAGCATGAATACACCGCTTTTGTCACTGGCGTAGCGGCAAAAACACTGCACCAGTTTGTGAGTGTCAATCAGTATATTCATTTTCACTCCGACCATCTTGATGAGCTTACGCAATTGTATGATCGACTTTTCACCCGGATTCAAAAGCTGTTCCAAAAGCAAACTATGAATGGGAGTATACTAAACATACTGCTACAGCAACACTACGGGCATTTAAGAGATTTTCTAATTCGTACCAACGGACGGACGATGTTTACCAAGTATGCAGTGAGTGAGTATACCTTTTGGATACCTTGTGAGGAATATACGCCTGAATTGCAGGCAAAGCTGCTAGGATTGGACATTGCCCGCTTGCAGGAGCCTGTTCTTGATGTGGGCTGTGGATCAGAGGCGCGGCTGGTAGGCTATTTGCGTTCTCTTGGCATTGTGGCTTATGGGACAGATCGGTTGGCTGAAAAGGGAACAGGTGTGACTCAGGGTGATTGGCTGGAGACAACCTTCGAGGAAGGCGCATGGGGAACGATTATCTCTCATATGGCGTTCTCCAATCATTTTATACATCATCATCTGAAAGCGGACGGCAATATTCACGAATACGCCCGCAAATATATGGAATTGCTTAGGGCAATCCGACCTGGAGGAAGCTTTATTTACAGTCCGTGCCTTCCTTTTATGGAAAAGCTTTTGGATATCCGAACCGGTTATCAAGTAGAACATATCCAGTCATCTGAAGGTTATGAAGCCACGAAAATAACACGATTACATTCGTAAGTGCTAATTCTTAATAGCTAAAGGGTGATTCAAGGTAAAAGCAGAGTATGGAGGGGCGCACAATGAACATCGAAACAGCGATTGCAATTGCCGCACAGGCTCACCAGGGACAGACGGACAAGGGCGGTCAGCCTTATATTTTCCACCCGCTTCAGGTCATGAACCGTGTAGAGCGTATGGATGAAAAAATAGTTGCCGTGCTGCATGATGTGCTGGAGGATACAGAGGTCACAGCGGATCAACTGAAAGAAGCGGGCTTTGGCAACCACATCATTGAAGCGGTGGAAGGGCTCACTCGGAACGAGGGAGAGGAATACAGCGATTTTATACGGCGAGCCAAAAACAATCCATTGTCCAGAGCGGTGAAAATAGCGGATATTCAGGAAAATATGAATCTGGAACGCATCCCTCATCCCACGGAGAAGGATACAGCACGAATAGCAAAGTATAAACAGGCGCTGCAAGAGCTTTTGGATTGAACCCATTTTAAAGAAAAGGAACTGAATTATTCATGTCCCAAGGCTACAGCATCACCACCATTCGGCAAATTGCAGAAGCGGCGCAGATTGGACGAGGCCATCTGTACTATTATTTTAAGAAAAAAGAAGATATTTTGCTTCATCTATATATGGGCTTAATCGGAAATATGCACGAATTGCTGAATAACGTACTGAGCAAAGAGCTTGACCCTTGGAGAAATACGCACTTACGGTCCATGTCTTTATCCATTTGTCACTGAAGATGAGCACATTTTCTGCATCTATATCCAGGCTTCCCGTATAGACGTGCTGCGAAGCGAGTATGTTCAGATTATATATAAAAACAAAACTGCTGCTGCTTCGGGTAAATATAGACACAGTTGTCGATAGGATGGAATAGGATATAGCAGTTTCGGTTGTGAGACGATTTATTTTTATCTGCCGAAAAGGTCCATGTTCTCCAGTGTGGAATGACCTTTTGCGGTGATATGCTTGCCATCTATATGCAGATCGACAGAAGTGATCGCGCCAAAGCGGGCATAAAAGGTTTCCCATTGCTCTGATGAATTCGTAAACGGAAAAGAAGCAACGATGTTCTGTTGACCATCAAACCGCACCGCCGTCTGACGGCCGTCTTGCTCATACAGATAAATACAGTCACTGCTAATCGGTTTGCCTGTGTCGGGATGCGGGATTTTTTTGCCTTCCAGACAAGTCAATTCCTCATTAATAGCATCCAATAAGACTTCTTCACCTCTGGCGAGATACAATAATGGAGTTTCGATACCGCCCATGTCTTGGCGAAAACGTACCGAAGAAGCGACAACCGTAATGCCATCCACCTCTGCTCGTCCCCAAAGCCATGATTGGATTCAGGGTCTACAAAGCTTTCAATGGCTTATTCACTCCTTGTGCGTCCACATCTATATGAAAACTGGCTACGAAAAATAATCCATTCGTAAAATGACCATCCGTATACCACCATTCCCATTGTCCCGGCGGTTACAGTCATAATAATGTCCTCCGTATTTTAAATTTGGGCATGCCCAATTCATATTATGGGGCGTGCCCAAATGTTTGGCAGTCTAGGTATGAACGATTGAAGAATGACCAAGGAGGAAGGTAGGACTTTAATCCTTTTATTTGTCAGAGCTTATCTTGGAATGGTAGTATAAGGTTAGATATTACTCTATTTGGGATTCTATTAACGATCTAAACCATATTTTCCTAAAAGCCGATATATCTGAAGGAGGCGAAAACACACTGTTATTGTACTCGTCCGAAAATGGATGTAGATGATTGGGTTAGGAGTGTAGAAGAAGTGTCAGATCTGTATACGAAAAAAGAAGTAGAAGATTATGTAACGAACGTAGTTCTTGAACGGCCTTTAGGTGTAAGTATTGCAGCCATTTTACTGATTTTTAATGGAGCTCTTCTGCTGGTGACACAGCTGTTGACGCTTAATGCGTTGAATGAGGCTTCTACGCTGGTGGGAATTTGCAGGGGGATGTTTCAAGGGTTCATCGCTTTGCTCGGTTTGTCGGGGGCAACTGCCGGTGTCGGTATGTTATTTGGCAAGAAGTGGGCCTGGTGCCTGGCTGTATTTTATTTTACATATGAAACGATGCGTTATACGTGTGCGATCCTGTTTATTCCCGATGTACCTCCAATGTTGGGGGGCGTACATCTAAGTCCTGCTTTATACTACGTAAAGTATGGCATGCGTATTGTTTGGAATTTGCTGTTTACGGTGTTTATGTGCCGTAGTACGGTGACTGGATTTTTTCAAACAAGTGGAGTAAACAAATGGAAAGCATGTATTTTATTATTTTTAATCAATGGGGTGTTGGTGGGGATCGGCTGGTGGCTGATGAATTAGTATCTTCATAATATGAGGAAGGAGATAAATGATGACAAAGGAAATATTTCCGGTGCTGGAAACCAGACGACTGCGTTTAAGACAGCTTACGTTGGGGGATTACGTTAAGAGAAGCTCCTGAACGTGTACTTGGTACTATTGGATTTCATAACTGGCACAAGAAGCATTCCCGTATTGAAATTGGCTATGAGCTGGCACCCGAATACTGGCGACAGGGCCTGATGGCAGAAGCGATGAAGGCAGTGATTCATTATGGATTTCATTTGCCACAGGTTCACCGTATCGAAGCCTTCATTGATCCAGATAACGAAGGCTCCAGACGATTGCTGCTCAAAAGTGGTTTTACCGAAGAGGGCCACTTGAGAGACTATTTTTATGAAAAAGGCCAGTTTGTCGACGCTGTTATTTTTGCCATCCTTCGAGAAGAATATCGTGTGGATCGGTAATTTTACAAATATCCCTTTTCTCCGTAAGGCTGGAGCCGATCAAGCCAGGTCTGCTCCAGCTTGGCCAGCGCATCTTTGACATCGAAGAACTCCGAATCTTTTTTCTTCAAAAGTTCCAGCACCTCAAACTCAAACGCATCTTCGCCATACTCATTCCATTCCTGTTGCAATTGCTTGTTCTGACAAGCTCCCATTTGTAACTCAAACCGACGACCGTTCAGTGATTTTAAATTTCGTGTGCTAGCAACAAAAATTTTCCCGTTGTGTGTATTGCGAATGCAGTAGATTCCGGCTTCTGTCTTGATCTCCATATACTGCTGCACCAGTTCTTTTCTTCGATTCATTTTGAGTCCTCCTAATTTACAAATATCGTTCTTCAAGATTCCTTCAACCAATATTCACTGCCATCCGGTTTGCGATCCAGTAGACTATATTCAATCATATATCTTCGTACCGTGACATAATCGTCATACACTTCCTGCAAAATGGCATTGATATCCTTCTCCTGATATGTCCGTCCTTCCTCAAAACGTCCCACAATTTCACGTAGTACAATCAACTTATGCTTTTCCTGCATTTTGAAGGTTTTCAGGCGACCCTGTGTACCATCTGGAAAATACTTTGCCAGTACCTTTTGCCTTTCGTCTTCGGTAATGTTGTAGCGTTCATCCACTATCCGTGCTCTTACCGGCACCTCGACGATAGCGGGAGCGTGGCGGTCTTTTTCCTTTAACAGCTCCATCAAGGTGAGAAATACCTTGGCCTGCCGTTCCTTTTCTTTGAGGCCAAAGCGATGATTGCGTATGGTGGATGCGCTGCCGATTCCGGTCTCCTTTTGAATGTCCGCATCGCCCATGCCTTGATAAAATAACTGGAGCAATCGATTCTGATGATCCGTCAGTCCGGTCAGCTTTTTGTCCAGGCCGATCAAATAGTCAAAGACCGAACCGTACGTCCGCTCAATATAAAGACGCATATACCGCTCCGCGTCATAAAATCCCCCTTGATCCTGATATATGATTCCTTGTTCGTAGCGCTGTCCGTCCAGCAGACAAACCACCTGCTCCCCCTGACGGATATATCCACGCTTCAGTTCCTCAACTCCAGCATTCCAGAATAGTTCGGAATGATCCATTTTAACAAACACCTCGATTAAATGATGATTATTTTATAGACAATATAACATTTTGTTTATTTAAAATCAATCAATGAGTGAAGTGAATGAAAGGGCGATTTCCAGTGACTCTGTCGTCAATTTATACACAGGAGAGCCAATTCACCTGAATACAGATGAATTTATTCATGAGGCCTATACTAATTTACAGAGGGAGTTGCTCCGGGTGAGTCCTACAAAAAATGAGAGGAAACCTCTAACACGGAAAGAGGGCTGTCAAAATTCTTTGTTTGTCGAGAGAAGGGCTTCTAATTTTGCAAGATGTGATGAAACGCATAATTACTCTGATCCAACCATCCAAAACGCATTGGGGTTCTTTAAGGTTCCCTCGGAATTTGAATCTATGATGCCTGTTGCACAGACACCTACAGATATCAGTTTGTACAATATGTATGATCAACGCGTTAAACCGGAGTGGAAGAAACTAAGCGACATTAAAAATCCTGCTCCGAATGAAAAATCCTTTGCTGCGGCCTATCAAAAAGCAAGAGATGAGACCAATACCTTATAGGGCTATTGAACATTATGGTATCTACATAAATGAAAAAACGACTCAAAGCAGCTACAGATCAGCTACAGATCAGCAGAAAACGGGGAAATAGCATTGTTCAATTCAAACTTTATTCCTCTACATTACGTTACATTTCCAAGTATCCATGCTTGAAATTTATTTTTTTTCTAATATTTAACTGTTAGTAGAATTATTGAAAAGTTATAATACTAATGGTTATCTGAGGGTACTTGGAGAAAAGAGGTTAAGAGATGATGTTGAAAAAATGGACATTAATATTGATGCTAGGTGTTCTTATGGTGGCATCTGTGGGCTGGAACGGTGGAGTATCTTATGCAGCTACAGAGTATTATATTTGGGATCAGTACAAGGGTACTGAGGTGAAGACATATAAACTGACTAGAGTACCTGGAAAAGTAGGAGAATTGGGGGGGTGGAGACCTGATAGACCTTTAAAAGTAGGAGAAATGGAACAGGAAAATTTCTTTAAGGCTTTAGGCCAAATTCCAAATGTGTATGGAGACTTCACCGGCTATAGTACAGGGAAAACAACTGGAGTTGTTACCGAAAGTATAACGGATGGGGTTAGCAAATTCACAGTTATTGATTGGCTTTACGGGCGGGAACCAAAAATTGTACAATACGTAAATTTATTTACTGGGGATCCTAAAAGATGGGACAGATTGAGTAATCTTCGAATTTTTATGAAAGGGTCAGAAGCCACTTCTTTGTCTGAGCCGTTTTATGAGGGGGTACCAAGTGAAGAACGACTTCATTTTAAAGCTAATGATATATATTTAGTTGATTTCTACTCCAGCTCAGTAAAACCCATTAGCTATATGGCTGCTGAAGCGTTAATAGAGGAAGGGGCTCATAAGTTTACCAACCGGGAGCTTGTAGGTCAGGTAACAAGCGAAGATCCTTCAGCTTATCCGCAAGAGGGGGTTTCAAAAGGGTATTATTATGTTTTTAAAGGTTTGGATACCAAATATGCAGAGCAACTGGCACAAGCTGAAGCAACGGTAGCACAAGCAGAGACAACCCAATTACAGACGGATATAAATGCAGCAGTAGAACTAATAAACAAGCTGCGTGATCCAGACAAGAGCAAGTTGGTTGAAAGATTGGTTGTAGTACAAAAAATCATTGATGTCCAAGCTGCATATGCTGAACAATTGACGACAGCTACGCAGGCAGTTGAAAAAGCAGAATCTTCAAAATTGCAAACGGAGATTAATATGGCCCGCACTTTACTAGTCCATCTCAATGATGCAGACAAACAACAGCTTAACGACCGCTTAGATCGTATACCAGCTATTGACGATTTGCCCAAGGATATAACAAGCCCTTCCAAACCTAAGAAGTTAGCAGGCTCCAGACCTACGCCGGACAGCATTATTTTAACGTGGGAAGCATCTACCGATGATGTTGGAGTCGTTAGCTATGATGTTTATGGTAATGGTCAAATGATAGGTAATACCAAGGAGTTAACCTTTCAAGTAAACCAGCTAGAGCCTCAGAAAATTTACAGGTTTGCAGTGAAAGCCAAGGATGCAGCTGGTAACTATTCGGAATTTAGCAATAGTGTTAAAAGCGGCCTATCCAGAAAGTATAAATATGTTTATGACGCTAATGGAAGGCTTGAACATATTGAGCAGGATGGTCAGGTTATTTTCCAATATCAATACGATGCCAATGGTAACCTGATACAGATTATAAAGTGAGCAGTTTCTAAAGTGAGCAGTTTCTAAATAAATGATATGTAGCCAAATTTAAAGTCAGGAATGGAGAGAAGAACTTGCGATTTAGAACAACAAGACGTCATATAGCGATAATCATGATCATCACATTTATTTTCGGTACAATTAGCGGACTTGTTCCTCCAAATGTATTCGGTGCGGGGAATGACAATTCGCAATATTCGGCGGATCAAATGTCTGCCCGATTTGGAGTCACATCATCTTTTGTTTCAGAACAATTAAGAAAAGGTTATTCATTAAATCAAATTTATACGGCGCTATATATGGCTGAACAGGATCATATAAGCTATGAGCAGGCTGTAGCTTCGTTATTTCCTTCAGAAGAGAACCAATCACAGACCGTAACAAGTGACATATATAATAAGATATCGGATGCCCCATTAGATAACCTGATCTCCCATAACGTTACAAATGATGTTTATCCAAAAGATGACCTTGATCCAGCAATAAAAGTTACCGAAGATGTATATAAAATGGATTTCCTGAAACAGAGTCTCATGGCAAATGTACCGCAACTTCCTCCGATCAGGGAAGAAGCCCCAGTGTACAATAAATCCTCCTTTAATGAAGCGCCTTATTCTGTTGGCGATGATAAGGAATCCATATCCACTTTATCAGGTAGCCTATCGCTGCAAAATACAGATTTAACACTGCCTGGACGAAACGGACTAGGCTTTTCATTAACGCGTCAATATGATACGAATCGTGCTCAGTTTTTTGACAAAGGCGCTGAAATCATTGACAACAGTGCTGCCATACAAAATTACTATGTTTACTTTAAGGCGATGATGAAGCCCATCACAAAGTCATACAAGGCGACATATCAGCAAAAAAGGTGGATGCAAGAGGATACAAATGGTGATGGAACTGTTGATATTAACACCTATAATCTTCAGCCAGAAACAAAAGTTATAGGCACATACACAACTTATGAAGCTGCTAGTCAAGCGGCGGGACAAAAAGTAACTTATACTACACCCCCGGAATCCAGAACAGAGAAAGACTCTAGGACTGGAAAATGGGAGAAGGCTTTTCCAGATTCAATAAAGTATAGTAAAGACGGATTTACTGGAACCTTAAATAAAGATGGGCAAGTTAGAGTCATCAAGGGATCATATACAGCTCCAAGTTTTAAAAATGTATTCGGGGAACAATGTAGTGTTATGAATACGTTCTTTTATGATAGCGCTGGAAATATAACACGGAATTATCCAAGTGGTTCGTCATGCGGAGACTCTAAATTACATTACGACAGGGATTCATATGAAGGGGATTTGTCCTTAACAGGTATGATTGTTCCTCAAAGATGCCCTAGCTTTTCTCCTGGTAGAATCATGTGTAGCGAGTACGGAACAGCGTATTATTCAGGAACAGTGTACAATAAGGGAACTGCTGATACCCGAGAATGGAGGCAAGATTATAGCGGAACCGTTACTAAGCCCGGTTATACAAGCGATATTGGTTATAGCGAGTGGACAAGTAATGGAAAAGGCGGAAGGACAAGAACGGCCTTTACCATGGAAGGCTCACCACAAATTGAAACGATTGTTTCTGAGGGGCTTGAAACGGCTGTTCGTCGACAGACAGCACTGTTCACAACCATTGCTGAGGCTGAGCACTATAGGGATATAATTAACAGCAGTCCTCAGGCTGAAATTCCGGGTGATGATGGGAATAAATATTATATTGCAGCAGATGCGGATGCTACCGTTTTTGCTGAGATTGTAGCCTATCAACCTTCATTTATCTTTCAAAACCGTACCTATCCTGCACTAGAAGATCAATTGAACCCTCTTGGCAAGGGGTGGTCCTGGAATTTACCTTATGTAGAAACCAAAGAGGGCAAGCAGTATATACACTTGGGGGATGGTGGCAGCTATGAAATTGAGGGTGACCAGCTCAAAGGTTACGACTGGAAAGGATTGACCTTCACTCCTGACACTTCAGTAACAGTTAATGGGGAGAACTCAGCTACTGTATTAACTTCTGTTGATGGGACGAAAAAACAATATTTTTCCAAAGACGGTCAGTTGCTGCAAATTGAAGATGCATACCATAACACGATAAAATTTAATTATGAACTCAATGCTACTTATAAACGCAAATTGCTTAGTAAGGTAGAAGATGCAATCGGCAACTCGATTGATATTCAATATACGGCTACAGATGTCACTCTGTCTAAAGGAAACCGCACTATTGTCTATCATAAACATACAGAACAAGGTGTTGAATTACTGGATTCCGTGACAGATGCCGAAGGCAGAAAAACCACATATTCATATACATTAGCACCTGCCAAGTTTAATTTAAGCGCGTCCCATCCTGAAAGACAAATCTCTAATCCGTACGCTTTGTTAACCAAAGTATTTCATCCTACAGGAGCTTCTACTCTGTATACTTACGAGGACCAGCCAGTAAAACGCTATATTGGCTCCAACTCAGTAAACGAGACGTATAGAGCGGTCTCACGTGTAGATCAAATCACATATCAAAACAATCAAACCGAAAACTATAATCAGGAAACCATTCATTACAATTCCGATATGGGTGAGAGCTATGTGAAAGATACTTCGTTCTCTACCATTACAGACAATGGATTAACTCGTTCGACCTTCAATTACAATAAAAAGTTTATTAGTGCAGATACGCCACCACAGTATTACTTGGATCAGTCAGTGGTCAAAGCAGGAGATTCTGAAAAGAACACAGCGTATCAGTATGGCAAGCAGGTGACAGGCAAAGCCTATACCGTACCTATTCCTACTCGTACCTCGTCCAGCAATAATCAAAATGGAGACGTTTTGACAACGACTGCTGAATATGATGATTACGGTAATATGACAAGCTCGGTAGATGAAAAGGGGTCACAAACTGCTTATACGTATGACGACAAGCATCGAATTAAAACCGTTACTGAACCGATTGATTCCAACAGCACTGGAGTTACAGAGTACACTCGAAACCCGCAAGGGAAAGTAACACAGGTCATCGTCTCCAAGGATCATTCCGGGGGTGAATTACTACAAAAAGTAAATTATTCGGGTATAGATGCTTACGGAAATACAACGGTTCAGACCATTGCGAATGGTAATAAGTCCGTGACGACAACAACGGAGTATAGTAGTGGCTACGATCATGCTTTTCCAACGAAACAAAGTGTAGAGGTTACGAATATAGATGGAGAAAAATCTACAGTTACCATACAGTCAGATTATGACAAGGCAACAGGATTAATAACTTTCTCGCTGGATGGTAAAGGTCAAAAAACAGAGTACCAATATGATGCACTTGATCGCGTAAAAGCTGTAACCTATCCAGACAGTAAAAGTATCCGTGTTGCATATGATGATCTTGAAAACACCGTAACCGTTACGAATGAACTGGGAATACGAGCAAGAACACGTTACAATGCTTTGGGCTGGAATATCGAGTCGGGGCTGTATGAAGGTAATGATTACGTGATCAAGTCCAAATCAGCTTATGATCCCAACGGCAGATTAGTATCCAGTGAAGATGCGCTTGGGCACCTGACACGTTATGGCTATGACGCTTGGAGCCGTACTACGTCAACAGCCTACGCGGACGGTTCAGAAGTTGTAGTAGGATATAATGATGCTCTTCGTCAAGTAACGCAACGAGACGGTGAGTTGAATGAACAAATTCAAACCTACGACAAATGGAACCGTCTAGTACAAAACGAAGAAAAATCAGCAATGGATGGTAATCAGAAATTAACCTCCAAAGTGGCCTATGATGCTGTAAACGATCAGATTTTGAAACAAACCGATGCGAATGGAAACGAGACACAATTTTCATATAATGCCCTGGGCGATCAGACAGCTGTGACGGAGCCTAACGGCGAAACGACGAAGTACACTTACGATATGCTGGGTAATCTCACTCGGATCACGTATCCAGATGGTCAGGCTAAGGTGAAGTCGTATGATGAATTGGGTAGAGTGATTCAAACCAAGGATGAGAAAAACCAGGTTGAGAAGCGCTATTTTGATGCTAATGGGAACTTATCCAAGAAAATAGATCGCAACGGGAACGTCACTTCTTTTGAATACGATAGCCGTAATCGGTTGAAGTCGCGTGTAGGCAAAGATGAGACAGTCAGCTATGTCTACGATGCGGCAGGCAAACGCCTAAGCATGACAGATCAAACGGGTACAACTTCCTATGCGTATGATCCGTATACGGAGCAATTAGATACCTTGTCTTACCCGGATGGTCTAAAGCTCTCCAATCATTATGATGCTAATGGGAATCGAACCGAAATGACAGGACCATTTGGCGAGCAAGTAAACTATACGTATGATCATTTGAACAGATTGAAGACCGTAGGCAATACAAAAGATAAGCCCGTTTCAGAATATTCCTACACCAAAAATGGATTGTTGGACACAACCGTATCTGCAAATGGTTATCGTCAGCAAAACCAATATAACGGGATTCAGTTAGTTGAATTGAAGCACACACGATCCGATGCGGAAACCAATAGCTTTCAATATAGCTACGATCCTGGTAAAAATATCACCAAACGTACTCAAAATGGTGTAGAGGATGCCTTTACGTACGATAAGCTAAATCGGATTGCTACCTCCACCGAAAATCAGGATGCATATTCGTATGATGCCAGAGGGAATCGTCTTACGATGGAAACGGAGAGAGCTCCTCATACGAAGCCGAGGGAGAACAGCTTCGACGATCAGAATCGATTGACCCGAGTCAAGATCGACGGAAAGATCGTAGAATACCGTTACAACGGGGATGGATTACTGACAGACCGTTTACAGGATGGCGTTCAAACCCGATACTACTATGATGGAAACAGTGCCCAAATTATAGCAGAAGCTACAATTGAAAATGGAAAACCTGTTTTAAAAGCCAATTATATTCGGGGTCTAAAATTAGAGGCCATAGCATATGCAGATCAAACGGAAGCCTATCCCGTCTACAATGGTCATGGAGATATTATCGAAATCAGGGATTCCTCCGGAGCCTTGCTGAATCAATATCAATATGATATTTGGGGTAATGAAGAGGTCAAGGAAGAAAAAGTCCACAATCCATTCCGCTATTCGGGCGAATTGTGGGATGATACGACGGAACTGCAATACCTGCGTGCGAGATGGTATGACCCTGATAGTGGAAGATTTATCAATGAGGATACGCATGAAGGGGATATTAATGACACATTAAGTTTGAACTTATACACGTATGTGAAAAATAATCCGTTAAGCTATGCTGATCCAAACGGACATGATGCTATTATTATTACGAATCCTGATCTCGCTTTTGGATTTGGGCATACTTCGGCATTAATTCAAGATAAAAATAAAATTTGGTCTTATTTTTATTGGGGAGATAAAAATGTACAATATGAGCAAATCAAAGATCCTAAAGCCTTAAAAAGTTTGAATAATTTAAATAAATGGGGACGAGACAAGGGGATTTTAGCAGGGTTTAATAAATCAGGTTATACAAAATCGACATATATAAAAGGGGATTTTAATGAAAGTTCAAAGAAAGCTATGGATTTGGCCGACGCTCATCTACCTGGGGGTAAGAACAAAGATTATGCATTTATAGGCTCAAGTTGTCTTGATATGACAGTACAAATACTTTCATTAGGTAAGTTGTACAATGGAACTAGTGCATCCAGATTTTTTGATGGTATTTGGAGTGATGAGACAACTGGAGACCAAATTCCAAATAATGCTGCCAAAGAATTTAAAAGTACTTTTTATAACGATGCTTTTACAATAAGTGATTATAATAAACAATTGCATGATTCCTATGATTCATACTCACGCATGGGTTGGTTAAATAGTAAAATAAACTTTGCTCAATTTAATATGTATCGAATTAATATATTGTTAGGAAGAACAGATTTACCAGGGGCCATTGATCTTTAAACAGTGTTCTCAACATAAGTAAGAAATATATTACTAAATAAATTGGCAATCTGAGTAGAATTATTAATTCTACTCAGATTGCCAACAATGTATTTTTAACAGGAGGGGTTAATAGAGTGCTGAAAAAAGGGTTTTGGTTAATACTGATTATTGTAATTGCATATGCAGTTATATCAATTACAACAGGAAGTCCGATAGAAAGAGTCCAATTTCGGAGTAACGTTACTGACTACCTACATAAAATGTACACTATGGACTGGAAAATTGACTCAGTAGATTATGATTTTAAGAATGATAAATTTATAGCTAATGTGATCTCTGGCTCAGGGATTTCTTTTTTGGTGGATGAAGACTATTATGGGCAAATGATGGATAACTATGCCTCTTCTGTGTGGAGGGATGAGTTAAAAAAAGCTGTAACACAAAAAACAAAGGAAGTTACAGGTTCAGATGCCGAAGTCATCGTAAATGTTAATCTTATGAGGGAGGATAGTATAACATACCATGACAAGGTTCCAAGCTATTCTATGGTTAGTCAGAAACTCTCCTCAGAAGCTTCAATTTATATTAAATGTGACTTCTCAACCACTCAGTATCTTCAAGAAATGTTGGAGATAAAGCGGTGGATTGTTAAAAAAAGGTACGATGCTTCGTTAACATTTAAGTCCGAGAAGGGAAAAATTCATTTTGCAATACCTGCAGAAGATCTAAAAAAAATAAAAAGTGTAGAGGACTTTTATCCTTATTGGCTTCAAATTAATTGATTATCATGTTTATAGAAACGACAAGAGAATCGCAGGCACTTTTATGTGCTCTTTTCGTTGTTTTGTGTTTTATATTTGAATTTACGATTGTGAGGTTTACTCATGATAGAAGATGAATTGGAAAATAAAGTATCTAATCTTATTTTGACAGTAATTCCTGCTTTGAAAGTGAAAAATATAATATTACATCATGAATTTAATAAAATATTAAATTGCCTTGATCAGTTGAGTGAGATTTTAAAAGGCAAGCAGGTCATCTCTAAGAGTCTCGCATATAAACTATTTCGTTTGTATACCACTGTGGAAATAGAACTAGTATACGTAAAAGAAGGTGAAGAACCGGGTGATTTATTACCACAGTTATATATGCGAATAATGGCTGTTTTAGGGGAATTGTTTATAGATTAACTCCAAGGTATAATCCACTTTTATTTTAAGGGAATTTATACAAAAAGAGGTGTGATATGAAATATAGATTTGCTGTCATTGACGCTGAAAGTGGGCTCACAGTTGGCTATTGTAGAGATGTGGTTGGCTTAACGGGTGAACTCATCGTTGAAACGTACGAAAAGGTGATTTTTGAGCAATTTGTATTTAATGAGGATTTCATAGGAAACATAACAAAGACAAAAAAATCTGTATACAACTTGTACATTGCTATTTTAAATGATGAAGAAAAAGTGATTGGAAGCTATTATTATCACCTACCTGAATCCTACCTAATCGATAAACTAAATTACAATAAAGGAAACTTCAATCTGGAGCTAACAGGTATACTTGAAACTAAGCCCTCTCCTGTGGAATTGAGATTATGGGAGTTTTTAAAGGGAGCTCAGTTGCTTGAAAATAATATATGGCAAGGCTTTTCTAAAGAAGAACGGTCCGGGTGGCTAAACGTGACTAGAATACATTCTGCATCTAATCATTTTGCCAGACTGGATAAACGAGGAGAAGTCTACACTTTAGACGGGAAATACATATCTGATTTTACAACATTTTTTATAGCACTTGGTGAAGCAATTAATGGGCCCGGAGGGTACTATGGATTTAGCTTGGACAGTATATCGGACAGTCTCTGTGGAGATTTTGGGACAGTAGGACCGTTCACGATCCATTGGAAAAACGCACATTATTTCTTGGAAAGATTCGAGGAAGAATGGGATCAAGAAGAGAGATGTTATGGATTTTCACCACAGCAATATTTTATGGATCTTTTAACGATCTTGGTATCAGGCGGTGTTACCGTGAATTTTTCTTCGAATTAAGATAGCAAAGCAAGAAGGGATTTTTGAAATGGAATATAAATTAATGCAACCACCTTTTAATATGAAAGAGTATTCAGAAATGAGTAATAAGGAAGCAAAAGAACATTTTAATTGGTTTAAACAACAAATACCTTCGCGTTTAGAGCAACTTGGCGCATTTTCACAGATACATCTGGATTACAGTGATCGTTCGCTCATAGATATTTGGGAATGGTATCTAGGGAGTGTACAGATTCAAAGTAAAAGTGCTTCGGAATTAGAAGAGGAGCATTCAGAAACCGAAGAATGGTTGAAGAGCTATATATATGAGAATAAACTCGACACAAAATCCCAAGCTTTTACACTGGATATTGCCATTTATCTAGGAGAGGTTGTAAAAAGTAATCACAGTGGGTTGGATTGAGGAGTTGTTTTTAAACCTAAGTCTTATGTTAGCGTTAATTGCCCAATTATTATTGGATTCAGGAAAAAAGAAATGGATGTGATCAGGATTGTATCGAATAAAATGTACGCAATTTTAAAAGGGCAACGTAACCCTAATGCATTATTTGATATTTATCATACGTGGGAAGAGTTTATTTGAAATCGCTGATAGGAAGGGATTATGATCTTCGAACCTAATTTGAGTGGGAAGATCGTTAAAAATTTGAATATTATATAAAGAACAGAGAGCCGTTAAGCATGTTAACGGCTCTCTTCGTCGTCTTCTGGCAGGTATTCGATCAGTTCACCAGGGAGTACGCCAAGGGTTCTACAGAGTGTGTTCAAGGTTGGAAAGTCAATTCGGGCGTTTGCGTTGGAGGCCAAAGCTTTAACCGTATTCCTATTAATTCCCGTAATAGAAACAATATCTTTCTGTTCGAGTCCACGGTCCTTCATAATTTTATCAAGAGAAAATCTAATCACAACAATTCCTCCAAAAGTAATCAAGTAAACTAGTTGACATGTATAGGATAGAAGTGTATATTTGTAAATAAGTAATCTAGTTAACAAGATTATAAGTAAACTAAGCTGATGCCTTCATAGTATCAAAATGTTTTAAAATTAGCAACAGTCACTATGTTAATATTTCATCGAACTAAGCTGTGATAAATAGACAAAGGAATGGAGCGAGGACGTATGACAGAATGGGTAATGGGATTGGAACGGGTATCCATGGTTCAGGGGCCGTATAATTCACCTCATATGTATGAGATATGCGAAGGGGTTCTTTATGACCATCAATACTTCTTTTACCTCGAAAATGGCATACTGTGTCTGCGCCATGTGAAGAAGGTGGAGCAATCATATCATACGCATCTTTATCTGGATGGAGAGAGCGGAGGTCTGCAACTGGCAGAGGGAATACAAGGGGAGGTTATGCAAGTTGTCACGGAGATCATCGAACGCTTACGCGCCAAGGATGGACTGACATTTTTATTCGATGAACTGCTGTGGCTACATGGTAGGGGCCCCATTGAATTAAACCTTTTCAATAAGAAGGATGAAGTGACCCCGAGTGGCAGGCAACTTGCTACGAAATAAATGATCCTTATGCTCTATATCATGGAACTTACCGAATAGAAAAAAAAGCTTATGATTTCACCGAATATATCAGTTGTTGACTGATGAAAATGAGCGGATTCCGAATCAATATGGTCAATTCCAGCATCACAGCACCAGCAGAAGGACTAAAGCCCCAATCACCTCCGAATAAAATGTTTTGCTGCTGCTCTAATATAGGTGACTGAGGTTCTTCCAAGCCATATTGTTCTTTGATTCTCTCTTTCGTTTTATGATCTATGACAAGGTTATCCTGTGCAAAGGTACAGCAGATAGGAACACTTAACTGTATTAAAAGAAGTAATGCAACTGGTATAAGCACTTTTTTGCTTTGCATGGTTAGCTCCTATGATCTCTGTTTTTTGACCTCTTAACTTTTGTATCTACCATAATAAAAACAACTTAAGAATGCAACGAAAGAATGGGGAAATAATCCCTTTAAAGAATTTTATGACCAGAATATAATAGTAAATAACAGCATCGATCTACATACACTGGGTTATCGGGGTATAGCGCAGTCAGGTAGCGCGCACCCTTGGGGTGGGTGAGGTCATGGGTTCGAATCCCGCTACTCCGATTTCAATCAAAATGTCCTGCTGATGCAGCTAATGCGTCTGCCGGGCGTTTTTTTTGAATATTATAGATCCTATCGGTCTTTGTCTCTACTGGATTTTGACGAGCTAGTCGTATGCAACGAATGTATGTACTTGTGGAACATTTGAGGGGAGATATGATGAAGCCACCTCTGCACTGGATTCGGAGGCAGAAGTGGCAATTCAACAATCGCAATCGCTGGCGGAATGGTTTGCGGGTCCAACAACACGGGGCGTTGTTCATCTACTGGCGACCATAAAAAAATACGGACCGTATTATCGCAATCACTTCAATGCCACCATTTATGACTTTTTTAATTTGCCTATAAAGATTCCTGAAGGGTCTTAGAAGAAGTGCTGTAATCAGCATAACGGGGAAGCACAATAGTGTAGTATATTCCTACAATAACGGTACAGACCCCAACTAATAAAAACAAGACTTCAATTGGAATAAATGAAGGAAAGCTTACAGCAATGAAACCTAATGTAAGAGACTGGGACAGCATCATTAACGGATTAATTAAACCTTGCACACGTCCCATCATTTGAGGATCTACAATACGAGGAAGCCATCCTCCTATGCCAATGTTAATGAACGGAAGTATCAGTGCAATGACAAAGTTGATAATCAGAAAAGCATAGAGGTGGTTAACAAATCCAAGTGTGCACATACCCATTCCGGCTACCAGAACTCCCGCTGCAATCATTTGGTGTAGCTTTAGCTTGGCGGAGATGAGAGAAGCGATTAGGGTACCAAGCAACACACCAGCTCCAAAAATAATACCTGTCCATACCATATACTGCTCATAGTTGTCTGGAGCTAGCTTATATTTAAGAATAAACATCGGTAAAACGCTAAAACCACCATTTAAAATACCGAACATAAAAAAGCCTGAAACCAACCAAATCAATAGTCTGTTGCGTAATATGTAAAGAAACCCTTGTTTAAAGTCATGCATGACAAGTTTGAATTTTAATTGTTTAAATTGATGTGCCCCGTTCGGAAGGCGTACCTCCTTTGGAATTTTGCAGGAACGAATAAGCAGTGCAGACACAATAAAAGAAACAGCATCAATTAGGATGGCTCCAGTAATTCCAAAGTGCCAGTAAACGACGGCCCCCAGAGTTCCTCCAAATAACATGAAAAGACTCCCCATCATTTGATTGAGCCCTGCGGCAATGGTGTAATCATCTTCGCTTAATATCCCCTGTATAATGGCACTTTCGGCTGGGAAGAAAAATTTGGAGGCAGCACTACGGATGAAGAGGAGGGCAAATATCAAAGGAATCGAATCGACCCAAATAAAAATAAGCAAACATAAGGATAAAAAAGCGCTGATCCAGTCACAATTAACAGCAATTTTTTGTCTGTCCATCCGATCTGCCAGCACTCCAACCACGAGAAATACTACCAGCATCGGGAGCGAATACATTAACTCGGCAAGCGTTGCATAGTATGGCTGATTCGTAAACCGTTTCAACAAATAAAACATGAATGCAGTAACCCCAATAATTCCTCCCATTTGTGAGGCGAACGTTGCCAGAAAAAACCTGACATAATTCTTGTTTCTGAGTACTTGTTTTAATCCAGTCACAGTTCCATCCCTTTCGCTTTCAAAGCGGTTTTTAGATGCCTAATTAAAATAATAGTGAAAAGTAGGAATATTGTACAGAAAAGTGACTTTAATGTCACTTTAAGTTTGAATCGTATCGGACCCTCTGCCTTTTAAATTCTGCTGTTAACGATAATCATAGTGGGGTGGACTGGGAAGTTGTTTTTAAACTCGTTTGGCGTAGTATGAGGAGCAACTAAACTTAAATAACCAGCCAGGTGTTTGATTCCTGACTCACAAATGAGTGTCAGTCTCCAATCATAATTAAGCTAAATCCGCGCCATTTGTAGCAATCGCCTTTTTATACCAGTTAAAGATTTTCTTCTTTTTGCGGTTAAGGGTTCCGTGACCTTCGTCATCCTGATCCACATAAATAAATCCGTAGCGTTTGGACATTTCTGAAGTGGATGCACTGATGATATCAATCGCTCCCCAACTGGTGTAGCCCATCACTTCAACGCCATCTAGAATGGCTTCTTTTAATTGTCCGATATGTTGTCTGAAATAATCAATAAGGTAATCGTCTATAATGGGGGGTGTAAGAATTACAGAATAGCCCGATTCATCTCATTTACGCATGGATATGTTGAGAAAAAGGAAATGCTCATTGCTAGAAAACTTTATACAATGGAAGAAGGATAGGAACTGTGGAATTCGACTTTTGATCTAGGATTTCATATAATGTGAGCATATTGTGAACAACTTAAAATGAGAATTTTGCAAAAACTGAAATTAAAATGATTTCCGTCCAGCTATGAATTTCAAAATTTGACGGAGGGAACGAGATGACAATGGAAGAGAGCAGCAGACAGGTACCTTGGCAGGCGTATTACGGACCTAATCTAGGTTATGTGCAGGACCAGTATGAAAAGTATGTAGCGGACCCCGGAACAGTTGATCCGGCTTACCGCGAGCTGTTTGATCAATGGGGTGAGCCGCCGCAATCCGAATACTCGGCTGCTTCCATGATAGACTACAAATTGCAAGGCCCCCCGGCAAGTGCTCAGGGACATCTTGACTCGAACACATTACAGAAAGCGGTTACAGCCGGGAAAATGGTGTGGAACATCCGTGAATACGGACATTTGGCAGCACAAATAGACCCGCTGGGACTGGATGCGGAGCAGGATACACGCTTGCTTGATCCGGCCTCCTACGGTTTAACTGAACAGGACCTAAAGGCTTTTCCGGCCTCTTTAATATGGGATAACGCTCCTGCTGGAACACTTAACGGCTGGGAAGCCATCCAACGTCTGCGTGTGGCATACACAGGCCCGATTGCCTATGAATTTAGTCACATTCATAATGAGGAGGAACGCCGCTGGCTGAACAGCTATGCTGAATCCGGCTGGTCCTCCAAGCCACTCACCACACAGGAACGCAAGGCATTGCTAGGCAGACTGGTAGAGGTGGAGCAATTCGAAGAGTTTTTGCATAAAACGTTTGTCGGACAGAAACGTTTTTCCATCGAAGGTAATGATGTCCTTGTACCAGTACTCGACGAGATTATCCGTCTTACGACGAATGCAGGTGCAAGCCACGTCTTGATGGGGATGGCGCATCGTGGTCGTCTGAATGTACTGGCCCACGTACTGGGCAAGCCTTACAGCAAAATTTTCTCTGAATTTCATCATTCTCCGAATAAGGATCTGATTCCGTCGGAAGGCTCGACAGGAATTAATTACGGCTGGACCGGAGATGTAAAATACCATCTGGGTGCCGATCGTTTTGTAAAGGATGGGGAAGCGGTACAGGCCCGTCTGACATTGGCGAATAACCCGAGTCATCTGGAATACGTGAATCCGGTCGTGCAGGGCTTTTCCCGCGCAGCGCAGGAGGATCGCAGGGAAGCAGGCTATCCGAAGCTGGATGTCAGCAAGGCGGCAACCATTATCATGCATGGCGATGCGGCTTTTCCAGGTGAAGGCATCGTGGCCGAATCACTCAATTTCACGAATTTGCGCGGTTTCCGTAATGGCGGCTCGGTTCATATTATTGTTAACAATCGTCTGGGCTTTACAACGGAAAGCGTGGACTCACGTTCGACCCGCTATGCAAGCGATCTGGCCAAAGGCTATGAAATTCCGATCGTACACGTGAACGCGGACAATCCCGAGGCGTGTATTGCAGCAGCTCGAATGGCTGGTGAATATCGCAACCGTTTCAAGAAGGATTTCCTGATTGATCTGATCGGCTACCGCCGTTACGGTCATAATGAATCCGATGATCCGGAAACAACGCAGCCGCTGGTATACAGCAAGGTGAAAAACCATCCAACGGTTAGCAAATTGTACGCTCAAATCCTGATTAAGCAAGGAATTGTGGATGAAGTGTACAATGCTGGGCTTATCGATAAGGTGCAAAATCGACTGAAGGAAGCACACGAGCATGTGAAGAATAACCCGGAAGAGGAGCCGAAAATTGCTCCTGCCAAGGCAAAACGGGGTCCGGATTCTGTGGTTCGTACAGCAATAGAGCTGAAAAAGCTGCGCCAGATCAATGAAAACCTGCTGAAATGGCCGAAAGACTTTCAAGTATATCCGAAGCTGGACCGTATTCTACAGCGCAGAAAAACAGCTCTGAACGATGGCGAAAAGATAGATTGGAGCTTGGCGGAAACGCTGGCTTTGGCTACAATTCTGGCCGATGGCAAACCGATTCGTATGACAGGTCAGGATGCTGAGCGGGCAACCTTTGCTCACCGTAACCTCGTGCTGCATGAGCCTGAAACGGGCAATACGCATTGCCCTCTGCATACTTTGCCGGAAGCACGTGCTTCGTTCAGTATTCATAACAGTCCGTTGTCTGAGGCGTCTGTCCTTGGCTTTGAATATGGCTATAACGTGTACTCTCCTGAAACGTTAGTGATTTGGGAAGCGCAATTCGGTGATTTTGCCAACTGTGCGCAGGTTATTTTCGACCAGTTCATTTCCGCTGGACGCGCCAAATGGAGACAGAAATCCAGTCTGGTGATGTTGTTGCCGCATGGTAGTGAAGGACAAGGACCGGAGCATACAAGCGCACGTCTGGAGCGTTTCCTCCAACTGTCTGCACAAAATAACTGGACTGTCGCTAACTTGAGCAGTGCCTCACAGTATTTCCATTTGCTGCGCCGTCAGGCTGCATTAAGCGAAAGTGAGGAAGCTCGTCCGCTTGTGATGATGTCGCCGAAAAGCCTCATTCGTAACAACCGTGTCGCTTCGCCTGCTTCCGAGTTCAGCGAAGGAACATTCCGTCTCGTGCTGGAGCAGCCCGGATTGGGTACGCGCCCGGATCGTGTAGAGCGGATTGTACTGTGCAGTGGCAAGATAGCTATTGATCTGGAAGAGGCGTTGGAGAAGGACAAGGCTGAAGCGGAGGACCGTCTGCACATCATTCGCGTCGAGCAGTTGTATCCTTTCCCGGAAGAGGAAATCCGGAATATTTTCAGTCGCTTTCAACATGTTAAGGAATTCGTATGGGCACAGGAAGAACCGAAAAACATGGGTGCCTGGAGTTACATCGAGCCTCGTCTGCGGAATGTAGTGCCACAAGGAGCGGAAATTCGCTACGCAGGCAGACCGGATCGTTCCAGCCCGGCGAGTGGTTATCAGCAAGTACACAGCCTAGAGCAGCAGCGAATTATTCAATCAGCGTTGAAGCAGGATTCCAAAAACAATATTACACTGGGGAGGTAGCGGCTGTGAGCGATATTTTAGTGCCAGCAATGGGAGAATCCATCACGGAAGGAACAATCTCCAAATGGCTTGTGAAGGAAGGGGATTCCGTAGGACAGGGAGATGTTCTACTGGAACTGGAAACCGATAAGGTCAACCTGGAAATTAGCGCAGAAGAAGCGGGCGTAGTCCAGAAAATCCTTCGACAGGAAGGGGAAACGGTAGTTATCGGTGAATCAGTTGGCTTGATCGGAAGCGGTAGTGGGAGTGGTAACGCAGAACAATCCGGTGCCGGAGGAGCAGCAGCGACCCAAGCGCCGGAGGCACCGCCTGTAGCTACTTCGCCTGCTTCCACAGCAGGCGGTGGCAAATCAGCAGCGGAACAGGCCGCACAGCCTATTGCATCCAACGGTGACGGGAACGGTCAGACGGCATCCCCCTCTGCCCGGAAGCTAGCGCGTGAGCGCGGAATTGATCTGGAGCAGGTACAGGGGAAGGACCCGCTCGGACGCGTATTCCAGGAGGATGTTAAAACGCATGCGAACAGCGCCGATGCTTCGCGTACTGTATCACCTGCACCTGCGGCTCCCTCTGCGAATAAGCCTGCTGCTGCGTCTCCGTCTCAGACAGAGTACAGCAAGCCGGTAGAACGTCAGCGCATGTCCCGCCGCAGAGCGACCATTGCCAAACGTCTCGTTGAGGCGCAGCAAACGGCAGCTATGCTCACCACTTTTAATGAAGTGGATATGACAGCTATTCTCGATGTTCGCAAACGCCGTAAAGATAAGTTCAAGGAGAAGCACGATGTAGGGCTGGGCTTTATGTCCTTCTTTACAAAGGCAGTGGTCGGCGCGCTCAAGCGGTTCCCTACTGTGAATGCGGAAATTAACGGCGATGATATCGTACTGAAAAAATACTATGATATCGGGATTGCTGTATCTGCGAAGGAAGGGCTGGTTGTACCCGTTGTACGGGATGCTGATCGTCTCGGCTTTGCCGAAATTGAGAAGAGCATTGCAGAGCTGGCTGGCAAAGCACGTTCCAATTCGCTTTCTCTGGCGGATCTGCAAGGTGGAACCTTTACCATTACCAACGGAGGTATTTTCGGTTCCCTGCTGTCTACGCCAATCCTGAACACACCGCAAGTGGGTATTTTGGGTATGCATAAAATCCAGCTTCGCCCGATTGCCATTGACGAGGAACGTATGGAAAATCGTCCGATGATGTATATCGCGTTGTCCTACGATCACCGGATTATTGATGGCAGCGAAGCGGTTCGCTTCCTGGTAACGGTCAAAGAATTGCTGGAAGATCCGGAATCGCTGTTGCTAGAAGGATAAAATACATCAACAGTTGTATATAATTTTTACGTCTATGAAAAAGCAGGCTCTTGCGGGTCTGCTTTTTTTCCTGCATAGTTAAAACATAAGATTACAGGTAACAGGATACTCAGATGCGAAAGAAGGGTGGGGGACTGTTTTGGATCATGATTTGCGCTACCCGATTGGGCCATTTGTCGTTCCAGATACGATTACAGAAGAACAGCTTGTGGCATGGACTCAAGATATTGCTGAACTGCCTTCTCAGCTTCGTCAGGCGGTGGAAGGGCTGGATGAACAACAGTTGAACACGCCTTATCGCGAAGGAGGCTGGACGGTTAGGCAGGTTGTCCATCATTTGGCAGACAGCCATATGAACGGTTATATTCGCTTCAAGCTGGCGCTAACAGAGGATACACCCACGATTAAGCCATATGATGAGGGGCGTTGGGCCGAAATAACGGATGCAAGGGAGCTTCCGCTGGAGCCTTCTCTGCAATTGCTGGAAGGGCTGCATGAACGGTGGGTGGTTGTGTTGCGTTCGCTGTGGGCTGATCAATTACACCGAACGTTTATCCATCCGGAATCGGGTCAGACGATTCGACTGGAACGAAACATCGGCATCTATGCCTGGCATGGCAAACATCATATAGCTCATATTACTTCCCTAAGAGAACGGAATGCATGGTAATTTTGAACATAACCTCAAAGTAAAAAGTAAACACAAAAAAGAAACCTTCAAGTCCACTGTAATTGTGGTTTTGAAGGTTTATTTTTTATTCCAGCGAGGATGATTTTTGGACAAAGCGGATCAACCGGATGTCTCAGAGCCTCCAGACAAAACAGAAACGGAGGTCGCTGCTGTGTTGACATGACGATCCAGCCAATCCACGATATCTTTCATGACCTCGTTGCGGTTCGTTTCATGCAGCATCTCATGTCGGCCGTCAGGATAGAGACGATATTCTACATCCTGAAGCTTCAGACTTCGGTACATATCCACCAGTGATAGAACGCCTTTACCGAACAACCCCACCGGATCACGGTCCCCGGCAAAAATATAGACTGGCAGCTTGGGATTGATTTTTTCGAGTGAGGAGGGCCCATGTATTTCCTGCAAAAGCCGGAAAAAATCTAGAAAAAAGCCTGTCGTACAGATGGCTCCGCATAACGGATCATGCACGAATTGATCTACTTCCTCGGGATCGCGGGATAGCCAGTCGAACGCCGTCCGCACCGGACGAAAGGCCCGATTAAATCCGCCGAAGACCATAGCGTTGAGCAGTATGCTGCGGTGATCCATTCCTTGCAGTTTGGCTTGCAGCAGGGCAACTTGCTCTCCAAGTTTCAGCAGACCGCGCCGCCCGTTCGTTCCCGATAAAATAAATCCGTGATACTGTTGCCTGTCATCATACATGATTTTTTGGGTTAAAAAGGACCCCATACTATGACCGAGCAAAAAACGAGGCCGATCCGGAAACTCCTTGGCCGCAATTTCGCCCAGCTCCAGCATACCGCTTGCCATTCGTTTGAATGCATCCGCTCCCGGCATGCCAAGTTTATCTGGATCACCAGCGGTACGTCCGTGGCCGATATGATCGTTGGCATATACACCGTAGCCGGAAGCTGTAAGCTTCTCAGCCAAGCGAATATAGCGGTGGGACGTCTCGCACATCCCGTGCGAAATCTGAACGATTCCCCGCACGGGCGTATGCTCATCCGGTAGCCAGCGGTAGGCAAAAAGCTCCGTTCCGTCATTTTCAGCGATGGTGAAGGTATATTCCCGCATGATTAGACAACACACCCTTTAAGCTTTAAGGAAGATAAGATCTAAGGACAGTCATTCCGTCATTCAGCGTGTACCCCCCCAGATTAGCGGGTAACAGGAAGCAATCTCCGGCTTTGCAGGAGAGAGACGCCGAATGATTGTCCCACGTTAATGTACCGCTACCTTCGCAAATCACGAGAATGGTAAAGCTGTCATCGGTTGTGGAAAGCGCCCAGCTTCCCTCTACGATACCCTTTTCTACGACAAAATACTCACAGGCTGCGAGTTGAAGCCATTCGCCCGGCTGCAAACCGCCTGTTTTCATCGTTGTTGCACCAGCCCCCTCGTAAGAGGTCACATTGAGAGAGTCCTCGATATGCAGCTCACGGGGCTTACCATCCAGACCAGGACGGTTGTAGTCATATAGCCGATAGGTGGTATCTGAATTTTGCTGAATTTCAGCAACAACAACACCTGCACACAGCGCATGTACGGTTCCAGCAGGGATGAAGAATGTGTCGCCAGCCTCGACAGGAACCTGACGCAAGCTGTCCAGGATGTCTCCGCTTTCAAGAGCGGTACGCAGGCTGTCCCGGGTCACGCCCTCGGTCAGACCGTAAATAATTTTAGCATCCGGCTTGGCATCAAGCACGTACCACATTTCGGTTTTTCCCAGTTCTCCGGCTGGAAGTCCTGCATAATCATCTGTCGGATGCACTTGCACGGACAGATCGTCATTGCAATCCAGCAGCTTGATCAGAAGCGGAAAACGTCCGCCTTTTTCCGATACGCCCTTGGCCCCGAGCCAGTCCTGCCCGTAGGTTTCGCGAATTTCATCCAGTCCTTTTCCAGCCAGCTCGCCATTGATGACCGTTGTGGTTCCATTTGGATGATCGGCAATCATCCATCCTTCTCCAATATGTCCTTCCGGCGGGGTCAAACCGAATTGTTCCAAGGCTCGTCCTCCCCAAACTCTCTCTTTGAACTCAGGTTGAAATTGCAGCGGGTATGGCTTTAGCATAATTTCTCTCCTCCATAATGAGTAATGAGTGCGACTAACAGAATAGGGAAATCGGAAACGTGCCGCCGGGGCAATAAAACTGGGATGAATAGCCCGTACGACGCTCAAAAAAAGATATATGTAAGGCGGCTTAAAAAAGCCGCTCATAACCTGAATAGGCGAATTAAAAAAGCCGACATTATTTCTTTTCAACGGCCACTACGTAAGGCGAAGCGGCTCGTTGTAATTGGCGGTAAATAATGCTTTGACCGCTGGATACAGGGAGGACGGAGGCCCATTGAAGGACAGCTTCCGCCTCCTCGCCACCCCCGGCGTGCCCCGGATACAGTACTGCGGTCAGAATACCGCGAGGGCGTAGCAGATACATTGCTGCATCAAGAGCGGTGAGTGTGCTGTCCGTATGCGTGATAACAGACGGGTCAGCGCCTTCGGAGGGCAAGTAGCCGAGGTTAAACATGACCGCAGCGACTTTGCCATGCAGCTTGTCGGGAACGGCCTCCCGCATCTGCTCATGGCCTTGCAGCAGCAGCGACACCTCCGCCAGTGAAGGGGATTCGTCTTCGTCGAGCCGACGACGAGCGAGCTGCAACGCCTCCTGCTGGATATCGAAGCCGTAGACACGTCCCCGTCTTCCGGCAGCCTTAGCCAGGAAAAGCGTATCCGCTCCAGTGCCGACTGTGGCATCAATAGCGGTATCGCCCGGCTGGACTCGCGCAGCTACCAATTGATGAGCGTAGCTCAGAACGGACAAGAAGCCCATTTAAGGCTGCCTCCAATACTTACCCTGCCATGTTTCACGTGATTTTAACTCATCGTCAATGGCGTTAAGCACTTCCCATTTTTTGAGCGACCACATCGGTCCCATTAGCAAATCGCGTGGTGCATCCCCGGTCAACCGATGAACGATCATTTCAGGCGGCAAAAATTCCAGCGTATCGACGATCAGCTTGACGTATTCATCTTTTTCCAGAAAGCGTAGCAATCCGGCTTCATACTGCTTGACCATCGGCGTTTTGCGCATGAGATGCAGCAGGTGGATTTTGATGCCCTGCACATCCATAGCCGCCACTGCGCGACCTGTGTCCAGCATCATTTCATGCGTTTCCTGCGGCAGTCCGTAAATAATGTGCGCGCACACGCGGATATTGCGCTTGCGCAGCTTTTCCACCGCATCCAGATAGCATTGAGTGTCGTGGGCGCGGTTAATCAGCTCCGAGGTGGATTCATGGACAGTTTGCAGGCCCATTTCGATCCACAGGTATGTGCGCTCGTTCAGCTCGGCAAGGTAATCCACTACATCGTCAGGCAGGCAATCGGGACGTGTAGCGATGGACAGACCGACAACGCCGGGCTGCTCCAGAATGACCTCGAAGTATTCGCGTAGCTCCTCAACCGGGGCATACGTATTCGTATAGGCTTGAAAATAGCCGATATATTGGGCGTTTGGCCATTTTAGATGCTGACGGTCCCGAATCGTATTGAATTGGGTGACGAGATCGTCCCGGCGGCGTCCTGCAAAATCACCAGATCCCCGTGCGCTGCAAAAGGTGCAGCCTCCTTTGGCAATTGAACCATCCCGGTTCGGACAGGTAAAACCCGCATCCAGCATGACTTTAAACACTTTATTTTGAAATTGCTCGCGCATTTCGTGATTCCACGTATGGAATCGTTTATCTCCCCATAGGAGAGGAGCAGGCAACAAATCTGTTTTCATGGGTGTACTCCTTTTTTTACGATCACCCTATTGTAACAAAAATCAGTCGGAATTGGGAATCACTTGAGAGCGAAAGGCAGGAGAAAGTGCGGATTTTATTGGATTCAGGATTGAAAAAGGTTACACCATGTGTTATATTGTAAGCGGTACCAGACATACTATAAAAGGACTGTTTTCGATCCTGAAAATAAAAGTTAACCATCGGCTAATGATTATTTTTCAGGGCAGCTATGCTGCTTCTATCGCCTGCTTTAGGGTAAATGCACGTCGGTTCCATCACTAATAACCCGTGAGGTGATCTTTTATGAGTACGCAGGATAAAACGCGTATGGATAAAGTTACTGTTGAGTTAACCTTTGATGAGGCATTGGCGCTAACCGGTGTCCGTTTTGGGCAGGACCGCCAGATTGGAACGGCCGCACGTCAAAAAATCAGAGCCGCTTGCCAAAAGACGATTGATTTTTCACCTGCTGATGGGGTAGACTATGAACAATTAAATTAGTTGGACCCCAATCCAAATATATTGAAAAAGGAATTTCATTTCCGTATCTTCAAGCGGGGGTGAAATTCCTTTTTCCTTGATAACAGAGCATATGGAGGAGTAACATGCGTTTACGCGGAAGAAAAGGAATACGGGAAAGTCTGGAAGAACAGCAGGACCTGGTCATCTTGGAGCCGGGACAGTATAAAGGAAAGTGGCAGCAGCTTTTTGGCAATGATCGTCCGATTCATGTGGAATTCGGTATGGGCAAAGGGCGTTTTATCAGCCAAATGAGCTATCGGAATCCGGAAATCAACTATATTGGCTTTGATATGTACGATGAACTGGTTCGTCGTGCAGCGGAAAAGTCGCGTCTGGCCTGGAGTGATAGAGAGGTTGATACACCGCCTAATATCAAATTGGCGCTGGCGAACATTGAACAGATTGAAAATGTTTTTGAACCTGGGGAAATTGAGCGCATTTATTTGAATTTTAGCGATCCGTGGCCTAAAGCCAAGCATGCGCGTCGTCGTTTGACGCATCCGCGCTTTTTGGACAAGTACCGTCAGCTTTTAAACAGCAAGGGGCAAATTCATTTCAAAACCGATTCGGAGACGCTGTTTGAGTTCTCGCTAAATTCGTTTGCCGACAGTGGTCTGCAAATGACGAACATATCATTGAACCTTCATCGTGATGGTATCAACGAAGAGCATGTCATGACCGAATATGAGCATAAATTTATGGGCAAAGGCATGAACATCCATCGTGTCGAGGTGCTGATCGGCAAAGATGCTTTGGAACAGTATGAGAAAATACGTCTTGAGAAGTATGGAAAATAATAAAATAAAACAGGGTGCTTCCTTTTTTAGGAAAGCACCCTGTTTGGTTCCAGTATATCCAAAATACTCTGTGCACTCTGAAGAGGATAATATCGCGCTACATTATGAACATGATCCTGTCGCTTGCGAACGATTTCCGGAAATTCGTGTAACAGCCGGTTCATCCATTTAACGACAACATCCAGCGAAGTAATCGGTTCTCCGAAGCCTTGAGCCGTAAAGTATTGGCAATTTTCTTCTTCCTGTCCGGGGAGAGGTTTGTGAAACAACATAGGAATCCCTTTTGCAAGCCCCTCGGTGCATGTCATTCCGCCGGGCTTGGTAATAAGCAGATTCGATACCTCCATTAATTTGTCGATTTCCCGCGTAAATCCGAAAATATGAATATTCGGATGATCGAAGCGGGGGTCCAGCTGCATTTTACGACGAATTTTATCATTATGACCTAGACAAAAAATAAATTGAATGTTTTCTCTCCAATGGGTAAGCGAGCGATGAATGACTTCGTCGTTCATCAGACCCCAGCCGCCGCCCATAACGAGCACGGTGGGTATCGGCTTAAGACCGAATTGGTCCCGTATTTCGTCGTGCCCCGGATGCTCCCAAAAATTTGGATGAACCGGAATACCCGTGACTTGAATTTTCGACATAGGCACTCCACGTACGCGCAGCTTACGCATGACTTCAGGCGTAGATACAAAGTAACGGTCAACCTCGGGACTGATCCATGTTCCATGTGCATCGTAATCTGTAATGACGGTACAAAGCGGGACATGTACGCCCAAGCGCTTCAAACGTGAAATCACCGCACTTGGGATGGGATGAGTGCATACCACCAAATCAGGACGAAGCTGCCGGAGAATGTTACGGGTCTGCGTGTAGAACAGACGATGCAAAGCGAGCGTTGTAAGACGGTTTAATGATTTTTTATACTGATGACGGTAAACCATTCCGATCAGGCGAGGCTGCGATATGATAGTCTTCTTGTACGCTGTAATAATGAGCGGAGCCATTCTCGGATTCAAAAAGCTCCCCAATTCCAGCACTCTGGTCTGCACATTCGGAGAAAGCTTGCGCAAACTGCTTGAGAGCGCGTACGCAGCTTGAGTATGTCCGGCACCGAAACCTTCCGATAATAATAACACTCGTTTTTTAGCCACTCTCATTTCACCTGTTCCTGCTGAGATGTTCTCAATCATACCATATCGGCTTTAAGGCCAGAATGCAACCGTTCCTATTGCCGCAGATGTGCCGATGACCGCTCCTGCGAGTACGTCCGTAGGATAGTGGAGCCCCAGGTAAATCCGGGAAAAACCCACAATCAGCGCGACAGGCAGCAAAAGCAGTGTTAGTATGGGTGACTGTAGCATAAATGGAACGGTCACTGAGAAAATAGCGGTTGTATGCCCTGAAGGAAAAGAATGATCCGACAGGGGGTTACGGAACGTATTCGTATCTGGCAGTGCCAGGTACGGACGAATCCGCGGGTACAGCTTCTTGGCGATGGCTACAGGGATGTGGCTGACTCCAAGCGCGATAGCTCCCTTCATACCGGATTCCTTCCATGGAAGCGGAGCAAGCAGCCATACAAGCAGTGTGGAGGTGATTGTAAAGGTCGCCCCACCCAGATGTGTAAGATAATAAAGCCAGAAGTTCAAAAAACGATTGTGTAAGCGTCCGTTGATCCATTTGAACAACTGCTGCTCCAGATTTACAAGTTTTACGACTAGACGTTGCATTTGGTTTCCTCCGCTTGCCGTGCCGGGTTGGTCGGCAAATATTTTGAATCACTTGGACAGAATCAGGCGATAAGTCATTATTCTCTTGCTCTCATCATATTTTTAAACGCTGCTCATTTCAAGAATCACAACTTATCTGGTTCAATTCTACACAAAAATGTTAATGGAATATAAGTTGAATTGTATAACTTTCTTTGCGTTCATCCGTCTAATACGATAGAGTATTTAGAAGTGGCTGTTAAATGCGCCACAAAAAGGAGGGACTAAAGAAATAAAAAGTTAGCAAATGGATGAAAATAAGACCTACCGTCATGTATGAAAGGCTCAGCGTCGCATTCCTGGTTCAAACGGGAGTTTGTCGTATTTTTTTGCTGCTGAGAACGGTTTAAAGGCTTTGACAAAAGATTGAAAACCAACGAAAATCGTAATGGCGTCCCTGTGTCAGCCAATAGGGGGCTGCGCACAGTCAATGAAAAAAGTAAGGGTCGGGTCAAAAACTACAAAAAAGGCGCGCAAAGCGCCGCAACTTGCGCTACACAGATAGAAAACAAACAAACGCAGGATTTTTAAAGGGGTATAAAAAAGGGGGTAACAAGAGATTATGCTAGACGCCATTTTCGTGACGCTCCAGATTATACTGGCGCTGATCGCGGTCTATCAGTTTGGATTCTCCTTGTTCGGGCTGATTCGTAAAAAAAGAAAAGAGAATGCGGCTCCGGAAAAATCATTTGCCATTTTGGTCGCTGCCCACAACGAGGAACAGGTTGTTGGAGCACTGATGGAGAACTTGAAGCAACTTGATTATCCAAAGGAACTGTACGATGTATTCGTTATTTGTGATAACTGCACGGACAAGACGGCGGACATCGTTCGCGCTCACGGTATGAATGCTTGTGAACGTACGAATCCGAATTTACGTGGTAAAGGCTACGCGATTGAGTGGATGCTCAAGGAATTGTGGGCAATGCCACGTCAATATGATGCGATTGTCATGTTCGATGCTGACAATTTGGCACATACGAATTTCTTAAGTGAAATGAACAACGATTTGTGCACAGGTGCCCGTGTTATCCAGGGGTACATTGATACGAAGAATCCGGAGGATTCATGGATTACTGCGGCATACGGGGTATCTTACTGGTACATCAACCGTTTGTGGCAACTGTCGCGTCACAACCTGAACATGGCTAACTTCCTTGGTGGTACAGGCATGTGCTTTGAAACGAATCTGCTCAAGGAAATGGGCTGGGGTGCGACGAGCCTGGTAGAGGATTTGGAGTTCACCATGCGCTGTACGCAACGCAGCGTATATCCAAGATTTAATTATGATGCCAAGGTATATGATGAGAAGCCGTTGACTTTTAAAGCTTCCTCCAGACAACGTCTGCGCTGGATGCAGGGTCACTTTACAGTCGCTCGCCGTTATTTCTTTCCGTTGCTGTGGCAGAGCATTAAGCATAGAAGCCTGATCAAATTCGATATGGCTCTTTATGGTCTGAACGTGTATATCGTACTGCTTACCTTCTTGATGACAGTAGCGATGTGGGTAGACATTACGTTATTTGGTGGACCTAATATCGAAAATATCTATGTACAATTCCCGGCTTGGACCGGTGCTATAGCTGTTGGTTTGAATATTTCAACATTTGTGATTGCGATGATTCTGGAGAAGGTCACGTTCAAAAAAGTATATCTTTATTTGCTGCTGTTCCCTGTCTATCTGATTTCGTGGTATCCGATTACGTTTTATGCGTTCTTCACGCAAAACAACAAGCAATGGAGCCACACCCAGCATACGCGTGTCGTTCGGCTGGAAGAAGTTCAAAGTAAGCAGGGCTAAATGCAGAAGGGCATGAGTGTATCGCAGATCCTAAGTGTCAACTGTTTTGAATAAATGTGTTGACACTCTGGTGAGTTGCGTGATAAGATGTTCGAGTATGTTAATTGAAAAGATGGATTAACAAGTAGAAGGTCCGACTTCTCACCTGTCCGGTATTGCCGGCTGGTCTTGATCCAATGATTTGTGAATTGAACTTTCATGATGAATTGAGTATCAGACAGGGATGTCGGCTGCATAGTCGTCATCCCTTTTTTGTGCTTTAACACAATACAACAATAACAGGTTCTGGAGGTGGAGGGTTATTAGTAAGGAACATATGATCAATGATGAGATTCGGGTGAGAGAAGTACGTCTGGTTGGTGCTAACGGGGAACAAATCGGGATTACACCGACTCGTGAAGCTCTGCAAATGGCGATTGACGCAAACTTGGATCTCGTGAACGTGGCGCCTCAAGCGAAGCCGCCCGTGTGTCGGATTATGGATTACGGTAAATTCCGCTATGAGCAACAGAAGAAAGAAAAGGAAGCCCGTAAAAACCAGAAGATCGTTGACATCAAAGAGGTATGGTTCCGTTCCAACATCGAGGAGAATGACTACCAAACCAAGTTTCGCAATGTGGTGAAGTTCCTGAATGAAGGGGACAAGGTGAAATGCTCCGTTCGTTTCCGCGGTCGTGAAATTACCCATGCTAATGTGGGTCAAAAAATTCTCGAACGTGTGAAATTGGAAGTTGCTGATCTTTGTACCGTGGAGCGCCAACCCAAGCTCGAAGGACGCAGCATGATTATGATATTGGCTCCAAAGAGTCAATGACAAATTAAGGAGGAAGTTCAATGCCTAAAATGAAAACACATAGCAGCCTTAAAGGCCGCTTCAAAATTACTGGTACTGGTAAAGTAATGCGTTACAAAGCTTACAAAAACCACTTGCTTTCCCACAAATCCAAACGTGCAAAACGCGTTCTGGGTACTAACCCTGAGATGGCACCTGGGGACGTTAAGCGTCTGAAACAAGGTCTTGCTAACCTGAAATAGCACACAGCACGGCAATGAATTAAGCATAAATATTATTTGGGAGGTCTTTTGATATGGCAAGAGTAAAGGGCGGATTCGTCGTTCGTCGTCGTCATAAAAAAGTATTGAAGCTTGCTAAAGGTTATTTTGGTTCCAAACACCGCATTTTTAAAACAGCTAACGAGCAGGTAATGAAATCGCTTGTTTACGCATACCGTGACCGTCGTCAGACGAAACGTAACTTCCGCAGACTGTGGATCGTGCGTATCAATGCAGCAGCTCGTTTGAACGGTTTGTCTTACAGCAAACTGATGCACGGCCTGAAATTGGCTGGTGTGGACATTAACCGCAAAATCCTGGCTGATCTTGCAGTCAGCGATATCAATGCGTTCAACTCTTTGGCAACTGTTGCTAAAGGCAAAATCAACGCTTAATTATTGAAATGAAGGCGTTGAAACCGCGAAAGTGGTTGAAAAGGTATCCCGAGCAGTATGCTGTGTAGGGATGCCTTTTTTTGTACATACTTAACGAAATGAAAAAGGTCCAAATTATTCAAAATACGAATAAACATGACGTGTGATGACAGAATGTATGGGTTTTGCAATAGGTGTAGCGCTTACAATGATAGGGTTTCAAAAAAAATTGACCCAAGGTTATTAATCATCTAGATTTTAGTCGATCATAATTGTATAATCTCTAAAGTAAGTCTTCTGTACGATCTGTCTCGACAGTAAATGGCGTGTATGACGTGTCCATTTTCAGAGAAAAGAGACAGTCTAGGGATCTAACACTAAGGGGGAACAGTATCAGCATGAAGAAAATGTTTAGTATGTCTTTGGTTATGCTGCTAGCGATCTCGGTCATTATCGCAGGCTGCGGTAACAAAAATCAAGGCGCGTCCAATGCAAGTGGCGGAGACGCAGGCGGTTCTGCCAAAACATCCAATGTCCAAATCGGCATGGTTACAGATGTAGGTGGAGTAAACGACAAGTCGTTTAACCAATCTGCTTGGGAAGCACTGAAAGCTATTGAAAAAGAAACAGGCGCCAAGGCTAAATACCTGCAAAGTAAATCGGACCAGGATTATATTCCTAACCTGAATCAATTTGTTAAGGGTGGTTTTAACCTGACTTGGGGTATTGGTTTTAGTCTGTCGAATGCGATTGGACAAGTAGCGAAAGACAACCCGGACAAGAATCTGGCGATCATCGACAGTGTCGTAGATGCGCCTAATGTAAAATCGGTTGTTTTTGCTGAAAATGAAGGTTCCTTCCTGGTGGGAGTTGTAGCTGGTAAACTCACCAAAACAAACAAAATCGGTTTTGTGGGTGGACAAGACAGCCCGCTGATCAAACGTTTTGAAAAAGGCTTCGAAGCGGGTATTAAAGCAGTAAATCCAAATGCAAAATTGGAAGTAAACTACACAGGTGCGTTTGATAAGCCGGATCTGGGTAAAGCGGCAGCTGCAACGATATACAACAGCGGTGCGGACATTATTTTCCACGCGGCTGGCGGATCAGGTACAGGCGTATTTAACGAAGCGCTCGCACGGAAGCAACAAGGTCAGAAAGTATGGGTTATCGGTGTAGACAAAGACCAATCGCTTGAGTTTGGTGACGACGTAACGTTGACTTCAATGGTCAAACGTGTGGATGAAGCCGTAAAACGCGTATCCCAGGAAGTCATTGACGGTAAATTTAAGGGCGGTATCGAAACGCTGGCTCTGAAAGACAACGGAGTCGGCCTGGCGGATACATCCAGTAAAAACGTTCCTAAAGATGTGCTTGATCTCGTAGAACAATACAAGCAAAAAATTATTAAGGGCGAAATTACAGTTCCTTCGAAATAAGATTTGGCTTGCAAGATAAATAAAGGTGGCGACAAGGCTGGTTCACAAGACTAGCCTTGTTCTTACGTCTGGAGTTATACAGATCATAACGGTCAATCAGCTCATTAGAGCACATACTATAAAGTGTATAAGGGTGATCTCATGGATGCAGCGACCCCCGTCGTTGAGTTAAAGCAAATTACAAAACGATTCCCCGGCATCGTTGCCAACGACTCCATCAGCATCAAGCTGCAAAAGGGAGAAATTCATGCCCTTTTGGGTGAGAATGGTGCGGGTAAATCTACGCTTATGAACATTCTTTTCGGACTGTATCAGCCGGATGAAGGATCGATAGAAATCGGTGGGAAACCAGTACAGATTGATAGCCCCAATAAGGCGATTGATCTGGGTATTGGCATGGTGCATCAGCATTTTAAGCTCGTGCAGCCGTTTACCGTAACCGAAAATATTGTCCTGGGCTCGGAGCCACGCAAAGGTCTGAAAATCAATTATAAAAAGGCTGCCGCCGAAGTGCAACGGTTGTCTGAGCAGTACGGCCTTCAGGTGAATCCGAATGCCAAAATTGAAGATATATCCGTCGGCATGCAGCAGCGTGTGGAAATTATCAAAACGCTCTACCGTGGCGCAGATATCCTGATTTTCGACGAGCCAACAGCGGTGTTGACTCCACAGGAAATCATTGAGCTGCTGGACATTATGAAGCGTCTGGTAGCTGAAGGCAAGTCCATTATTCTAATCACTCATAAACTTAAAGAAATCATGCAAATTGCAGATACAGTTACGATTATTCGTCGGGGTCAGGTCATTGATACGGTCAAGACATCGGAAACGACTCCAAATGATCTGGCGGAGAAAATGGTAGGCCGCCGTGTGTCCTTTAAAGTGGACAAGCAGCCTGCCCAGCCGGGACAAACCGTCCTGGAAATGAGCCATGTGGTCTCTAAAAACAAGGATGGCATTAACGTTCTGAATGAGCTGAACCTGCAAGTCAAGGCAGGTGAGATTTTAGGAATCGCCGGAGTAGATGGCAATGGACAGAGTGAGCTGATTGAAGCTTTGACTGGTTTACGTAAGGTCGATGGCGGGCACATCCGATTGCTCGGACAAGAAATGACGAATCAGTCGCCACGTAAAATTTCAGAGGCAGGCGTTTCGCATATTCCGGAGGACCGGCATAAGCACGGGTTGGTACTCGATTTTTCCATGAGCGAAAACATGGTTCTGGAGACGTACTATCAGGCTCCTTACAGTAAAAATGGCTTTTTGAACAAAGAGGCTATTGATAAGCAGGCGAAAAGTCTCATTGAGAAATTTGATGTGAGAACACCGGATATTCATACCAAGGCAAGAGCGTTATCCGGCGGTAATCAGCAAAAGGCAATCATTGCGCGTGAAATCGATAAAAACCCAGACCTGCTTATTGCGGCTCAGCCTACACGTGGGTTGGATGTTGGAGCGATTGAGTTTGTCCAGAAACAACTGATTGCCCAGCGGGATCAAGGCAAAGCAGTATTGCTCATTTCCTTTGAGCTGGATGAAATTATGAATGTATCCGATCGTATTGCTGTCATTTATGAGGGTAAGATTGTTGGAGAAGTGCTGCCGGAAGAAACGAATGATCAGGAATTGGGACTGATGATGGCCGGAAGTGCAGTGAAGAAAGGAGTAGAGAATGGCTAACCTATTGAAAATATTTACGAAAGACTCCTTTGTTCTGGCGCTGGTCTCTATTATTTTGGGTCTTCTTCTGGGTGCTGTCGTGATGCTGATTGGCGGCTACGATCCCATTGTGGCGTATTCTGCACTATTTAGCCGTGTGTACGGAGACTCATACAACTTTGGTGAGGCTATCCGTGAAATGACTCCACTGATCTTGACGGGATTGGCATTTGCTTTTGCGGCTCGTGCCGGATTGTTTAACATCGGCGGTGAAGGGCAATTTCTGGTGGGGATGACGGCTGCTTCGATTGTGGGCATCAAGCTGCATGGACTGCCTGCTATTATACATGCGCCGCTGGCGATCATTGCCGGGGCGGTATTCGGTGGTCTATGGGCAGCAATTGCTGGCTATTTGAAGGCCAAGCGTGGCGTTAATGAGGTTATCACCTGTATTATGATGAACTGGATTGGTCTGTATTTGGCTAACCTGGTGATTAACCAGTTTGCACTCCTGGAGGGTGAAAATCGTTCCGTAGATATTCAGCCTTCCGCTTCGATTTCGATTGAATGGCTGTCACAGATGATGGGAAATGCCCGGGTTCATTGGGGGACGGTCATTGCTGTGCTGGCGGCGGTATTTTTCTATATTTTCATGTGGAAAACCAAGCAGGGCTACGAGCTGCGTGCTGTCGGATTTAATCAGGACGCATCCCGCTATGCAGGTATGAATGTGAATCGCAACATCGTAAAAGCGATGTTCATTAGTGGTGTTTTTGCCGGATTGGCGGGTGCCTTTGAAGTGCTGGGGGTATTCCATTATCAATCCGTCATGGCAGGATCGCCGGGAACCGGCTTTGACGGTATCGCCGTGGCCCTCATTGGGATGAATAATCCGTTCGGTGTGCTGCTGGGCTCTGTTTTGTTCGGAACGCTTACGTATGGTTCTGCGGGGATGAGCTTTAGCGCGGATGTACCGCCCGAAATTATTCGGGTTGTCATCGGCTCGATTATTTTCTTTATTGCAGCCCAGGGAATTGTACGTTGGGTTGTGAAGCCGCTCTACTCCAAGCGGAAGAAAGAGAAGGTGTTGTAAAATGAGTTGGTTAACACTTGGTGAATTAATCCATACAACGCTCGTTTTTGCGACGGCGATTATATTTGCGTCTCTCGGCGGAGTTTTTTCGGAAAAATCCGGTGTAACGAACCTCGGGCTGGAAGGTCTTATGGTGTTCGGGGCATTTGCGGCGGGTGTAGGCGGATTTTATGCGGAACAAGCAGGGCTTGGGGGAACCTCTGCCGCTTGGATAGGTGTGCTGTCGGCGGCGGTATTCGGTATTCTGGTTTCGCTGATTCATGCTGTTGCCTCGATTACGTTTAAAGCCGATCAGGTCATTAGCGGGATTGTTATTAACTTTTTGGCGGCAGGCAGTACGCTATACATGGTTAAGCTTTTATTTGAGGGTGATGGCGATACTGGGCGAATTCAGGGATTTAGCGAAATATCCATTCCCTATCTAGTAGATATTCCGATTTTGGGAAAAGCCTTTTTCCAAGCCTATCCAACGACCTATTTGGCCATATTATTAGTCATTATTGGTTATTTTACATTGTATAAAACGCCGTTCGGCTTGCGCCTGCGTTCTGTCGGAGAGCATCCGGGCGCTGCGGATACGGTTGGTATCAAGGTAAATCGACTGCGTTATATCGGGGTCATGATCAGCGGTGCGTTGGCTGGTATTGGCGGAGCTACGATCACCTTGACGACGACAAATATGTTTTCGCATAATACGGTATCCGGTCAAGGATATATTGCCATTGCCGCTATGATTTTCGGAAAATGGAATCCGCTCGGCGCTTTTGGCGCAGCCGTGTTCTTTGGCTTTTCTCAGGCCATTCGCAACTATGTGCAGTTGTTCGCATGGTCGCAAAGTATTCCCCAGGAAATTATTTTTATGCTGCCATATCTCCTGACGATTATTGTGCTGGTAGCGGCTGTAGGACGCTCGCGTGCTCCGGCTGCTTTGGGTCAGCTCTATGATCCAAGCAAGCGCTAATTTTACATGGGCAGCTGAAAGCTGTTTGTCTTGAAATCTGGAAATTGCATTTGTTCGCAAATCCGGTATCTGCATTCGCAGGTACCGGATTTTTTTAGGTTGTGCAGGCATTCAAACATACGCTTCTGGCATGGATGGAATAGACTGTGCTATGCAGATTGGACGAACGCTCGGCCCCTGTCAGCTCCAGTCTGTTTTGTGGTGGCGGTGAGCTATCAAGGAGCCGTTCAATCTGTCCATCCGTTGAGAAAGAAGGAGGAAATACGATGAAACAGGCAGTAACCAGAAAGCAGGTGGAGAAGCTTGTCGGCAAAGTCATTCTGGCTACTCGCAAGGATGGTTCCCAGGTCAGCGGCAAGCTGATTCGCATTTCGGGTAACCGACTGATTCTTCAGCCCAATCGTAAGAAAAAGGTAAAGACGAAGGCAATTATTCCCTTGGTGCTGTTTGACTTGCTTGCCATCGGCACGGCTCCTTATGTTGGTGGATATGGTGGCGGATATGGCGGCTACGGAGCAGGTTATGGGGGACCGGGATACGGTGGCCCTCAGTACGGCCCATATACAGATGGGGGATACCCAGGAGAAGGTTATCCGTTTTACCCCAATTTATTCTAGGATAATGGAATGATGAGCTGGAGGAGGTACTTTTTCACAATGCCTTTTCAAGTTCATGGCATCGGCTCAGGGAGACGTATCGTAGCATTTGGTACTGGTTGCGCAGATAAAAGCGGATTCCACGGATATTGTCTTCGTCTACCATGACTTTTGCCCGCTTGCAGCGTCGTAGTCGTCCATATTGCTCGGCATGCTCCAGCAGTTTTTTTCCGTATCGCTTACCTTGATGAGACGAAGAGATTGCGATCAAATCAATATACAGCAGCTCTCCATGCAGCATGACATGAATGAAGCCGACAGGCTGTGCATTATCCGGCCTGCAAGCAACAAAAGTGATGCCCCGGTTTAAGCGCCGGGGTAATTCTTTACGAATTTGATCCATTTCTTGTGCGCTTAAATGCGATAGGGGAACAAGCTCTTGCTCAATCAGGCGAAGG
Source organism: Paenibacillus sp. 1-8 (assembly GCF_056316205.1). Lineage (NCBI taxonomy): Bacteria > Bacillati > Bacillota > Bacilli > Caryophanales > Paenibacillaceae > Paenibacillus > Paenibacillus sp. 1-8. The sequence goes on from NZ_CM149995.1 coordinate 1,560,534, forward strand.
ATCATGCTGTCATCCTGGGCGCTGCGTTTGCGGATCATAAGCGGGCCTCCTTTTCCACCCTATTAGCAAGGCAAGATGCAGCTTTGGAGGTGCGCACAGTCTCGCCGTGTGGTCTTTTTTATAATATGCGGATACCTCTTGCAAGCGTGCGACTCAGAGGTACCCCGGAGAAAAAACATAAATTTTTATGGAATCTGGGTATTGACTATCCCAGATGGGGGACATATAATGTGTCTAAACATTTGAAAGAATGACATGAACTCAACGGCAATGAAAAGGACGAAGTGATTAGGGCTCTTTTGTTCAGAGAGTGAGGCATTAGCTGCAAGCTTCACCAAAATCCCTTTTTAACGAGCTCACCTTGGAGCTGTTTTCCTGAAAAGTATTTGGGCCCGATGATATTTAGCGGTGGGCTGAATCACCTATTAGGGAAAATCGTACGGTCTACGTTACAGACGCCAGATATGGAGATCCTTTGTGATTTCTGTACCTGCCAAGGTTCGATATTGCGAAATATCGGGCAAACACGGGTGGTACCACGGAAGCTACAGCCTTTCGTCCCTCAGTAACAGCAAGTCTGTTCTAGGGATGGAAGGTTTTTTTGTTTTTACAAATGTCAGATGTGTGTAAATTTTGTGGAGGAGGATGACCTATGAGTGCACAAATTCCTGAAGTTCGGTCAACCGATGAATTACGTGAAAAGTGGATGAAACCTGAAGTGATTACAGGTTCGGAAATCTTGCTCCGTAGCCTGTTGCTGGAGGGAGTAGATTGTGTCTTCGGATACCCTGGTGGTGCAGTGCTTTACATTTATGATGCCATGTACGGCTTTGAGGATTTCAAGCATGTCCTCACCCGTCACGAGCAGGGAGCCATTCATGCGGCAGATGGTTACGCACGTGCCAGCGGTAAAGTCGGTGTCTGTATCGCGACTTCCGGACCCGGAGCAACCAACCTGGTAACCGGCATTGCGACGGCTTTTATGGATTCGGTGCCGTTAGTAGTCATCACGGGTAACGTTGTATCTTCCCTGATCGGCACGGACGCTTTCCAGGAAGCCGATATCACGGGAATCACGATGCCGATTACGAAGCACAGCTATCTGGTAAGAGATGTAGAGGATCTGCCGCGAATCATTCATGAGGCGTTCCATATTGCCAACACGGGTCGCAAGGGTCCGGTACTGATTGATATTCCGAAGGATATATCGGCAGCCCAAACGCTGTTTGTTCCGCAAACGGGACCTGTGACCATGCGAGGTTATAACCCGAAGGTATTGCCAAACAAAATTCAGCTAGACAAGCTGACTCAGGCTATTGCTGAAGCGGAACGTCCATTTATTCTGGCAGGTGGCGGGGTTGTATACTCCGGCGGACATGAGGCACTTTACGAGTTTGTTCGCAAAACGGAAATTCCGATTACGACAACATTGCTGGGATTGGGCGGTTTCCCAAGTGGTCATGAGCTGTGGACGGGAATGCCGGGGATGCACGGAACGTACACCTCCAATCTGGCGATTCAACAGTCGGATTTGCTAATCTGTATCGGTGCCCGCTTTGATGACCGGGTGACAGGCAAGCTGGACGGCTTTGCTCCTCACGCCAAAATCGTCCATATTGATATCGATCCTGCTGAAATCGGTAAAAACGTACCGACAGACATTCCGATTGTAGGCGATGTGAAAGCGGTATTGGAATTGCTAAATCAGGATGTGAAACGCGCGAATCGAGCGGATGCATGGAGAGCGCAAATTCAACAATGGAAAAATGAGAAGCCTTATTCTTATAAGGATTCGGATACAGTGCTTAAGCCACAATGGGTTGTCGAGCTGCTGGATGAAACGACCAAAGGCGGCGCAATCGTAACGACGGACGTGGGTCAGCATCAAATGTGGGCGGCGCAGTATTATAAATTCAATCAGCCGCGCTCATGGGTAACATCTGGTGGACTGGGTACGATGGGATTTGGTTTCCCTTCCGCGATCGGCGCTCAGATGGCGAATCCCGACAGACTGGTTATCTCGATTAACGGAGACGGCGGCATGCAGATGTGTTCGCAGGAGCTGGCTATTTGTGCAATCAATAACATCCCGGTCAAAATCGTAATCATCAACAACCAGGTACTTGGAATGGTTCGACAATGGCAGGAATTGATCTATGACAATCGGTATAGTCACATTGATCTGGCCGGAAGTCCGGATTTTGTGAAACTGGCCGAAGCATATGGTGTAAAAGGACTGCGTGCTACGAATAAGGAAGAGGCACGTCGGGCTTGGCAGGAGGCGCTTGATACACCCGGACCGGTCGTTGTCGAGTTTGTAGTCAGCAAGGAAGAGAATGTATATCCGATGGTGACGCAAGGTTCGACAATTGATCAAATGCTGATGGGGGACGAGTAAAATGACGACTAAAAATACCATTGCTGTACTGGTAAATGATCATCCTGGCGTTTTGCAGCGTGTGTCCGGCCTGTTCGGTCGCCGTGGCTTTAACATTGAGAGCATAACCGTGGGTCAATCGGAAGAAGCCGGATTATCCCGTATGGTCATTGTGACTGTAGGAGATGAGAACAACCTGGAGCAGATTGAAAAGCAGCTTTACAAGCTGGTTGATGTGATCAAGGTCATCGATCTCAGTTCCAAGCCGATGGTTGCTCGGGAATTGGCGATGATAAAGGTAAAGGCAGAACCGCCTCAGCGGCCAGAGATTATGGGCGTGGTAGAAACGTTCAGAGCAGCTGTAATTGATGTTGGAACGACGAGCTTGATCGTTCAGGTCATTGGCGATACAGAAAAAATAGATGCCATGATTGAGTTATTGAAGCCTTACGGTATTCGTGAGCTGACCCGAACCGGGGTTACAGCCATGATACGTGGCAATGCTTAATACGGAACTTTAACGAATTACCGCTTATAGCGCATTACATCAATAAAGAACCGCCCGCATAAGAGCGGGGGCTCGAAGAGATTTTCAAGTTTTGGTAACGAGACAGAGTCTCTTGGAGTACCCGCTCATTATGAAGGGTCCAATTAAAAGGAGGAAATTAACCATGGCAGTTACAACGTACTACGAAAAAGATGCAGAGCTCAGCGTATTGAAAGGAAAAACGGTTGCCGTTATCGGTTACGGTAGCCAAGGACATGCTCAAGCACAAAACTTGCGTGACAGTGGTCTGAATGTTGTTATCGGTTTGCGTGAAGGTAAATCAGCAGATGTTGCAAGAAACGACGGTTTTGAAGTTCTGAACGTGGCTGATGCAACAAGCCGTGCAGATGTGGTTCAAATTTTGTTGCCAGATGAAACACAAGCTTCTGTGTACAAAAATGAAATTGAACCTAACCTGAAAAAAGGCGCAGCTCTTTTATTCTCCCATGGTTTCAACGTTCATTTTGGACAAATCGTAGCTCCTAAAGATAGCGATGTATTGCTGGTTGCTCCAAAATCCCCAGGACATATGGTACGTCGTACCTATGTAGAAGGCTTTGGCGTACCGGGTCTGATCGCAATCGAGCAGGATGCAACAGGTCAAGCGAAAGAAATCGGTCTTGCTTATGCCAAGGGTATTGGCTGTACACGTGCAGGCGTGATCGAAACCTCCTTCCGTGAAGAAACGGAAACGGATCTGTTCGGTGAGCAAGCGGTATTGTGTGGCGGCGTGAGCGCACTCGTTAAAGCAGGTTTTGAAACGTTGACTGAAGCAGGATATGCTCCTGAAATGGCTTACTTCGAATGCTTGCATGAGCTTAAGCTGATCGTTGACCTGATGTATGAAGGCGGATTGGCATCAATGCGCGATTCCATCAGTAACACAGCGGAATATGGCGACTATGTAACTGGACCACGTATCGTAACAGAAGATACGAAGAAAGCAATGAAAGACGTATTGACTGACATTCAACAAGGTAAATTTGCTCGTGACTTTATCCTTGAAAATCAATCCGGACGTGCATTCCTGACGGCTACTCGTCGTAATGAAGCTAACCATCCGATTGAAGTGGTGGGCGGACAATTGCGTGAAATGATGCACTGGATCAAAAAATAAGATCTTTTTGTACAACAAGTTCGACAACATGATTCATTTATAAGGTAATCTTACAATGCGGCCCTGCTTATTGCGTGAGCCGCATTGTAATTTAATGCTTCTATCCTGAGGGAGGTGCGTTGCGTTGCGCAAAATATATATATTTGACACAACGTTGAGAGACGGAGAACAGTCACCTGGTGTGAACTTGAATACCCGTGAGAAAGTAGAGATCGCCTACCAGTTGGAGAAACTGGGAATTGACCGCATGGAAGCTGGCTTCCCGGCTGCCTCTCCGGGTGACTTGGCTGCTGTCAATGCAGTTGCCAAGGCTGTCAAAAATTCAACGGTTATTGGTCTTTCACGTGCGAGGGAACAGGATATTGATGCGGTCCGCGAGGCACTTAAGGGAGCTCAGGACCCATGTATCCATATCTTTTTGGCAACCTCTCCGATTCACCGTCAGCATAAGCTGCGGATGGAGAAGGCACAGGTATTGGAGACTGCCCGTTCAGCCATTCGTTACGGGTTAAAATATTTGCCTAAGGTAGAGTTTTCCCTGGAGGATGCAGGTCGTACAGAGCTTGATTTTGTAGTGGAAATGGTCACCATGGCTGTACAGGAAGGCGCGTCTGTCGTCAATATTCCGGATACCGTGGGTTACTTGACACCTTATGAATACGGCAATATTTTCAAGCATATTAAGGAAAATGTGGCTGGTGTGGAAAAGATTCAATTGAGCGCACATTGCCATAACGACCTGGGAATGGCTACGGCGAATACACTGGCTGCGATCCTGAACGGGGCGGATCAGATTGAAGGAACTATTAACGGTATCGGTGAACGCGCCGGAAATACCGCTATTGAGGAAATCGCAATGGCGCTGGAGACGAGACAGGAATTTTTCCAGGCCAAAACGTCTCTGCAACTGTCCGAGATTGCACGTACGAGCCGGTTGGTCAGCCGTCTGACGGGTATGGTCGTGCCGGGCAATAAGGCGATTGTTGGAGCGAATGCTTTTGCGCATGAATCGGGTATTCACCAGGATGGCATGTTGAAGGAAAAAACGACCTACGAAATCATGACGCCGGAAAGTATTGGTCTGAAGGAAAGCAAGTTGGTGCTGGGCAAGCACTCCGGTCGCCATGCCTTCCGCGAACGTTTGATCGAGCTGGGCTACGAATTGAGCGAAGAGGAGCTAAACCGCTCTTTCGGACAGTTCAAGGATTTAGCTGATAGGAAGAAAGAAGTATCGGATGATGATATTCTGGCGTTGCTGGAAGAAAAACTGGCCGATTCACCGGAAGTCTTCAAGCTGGAAACGCTTTTCGTAACTTATGGCAACGAGGCTACACCTTCCGCCAAGGTACGTCTGGTTACCGACGAAGGTCAGGTTATAGAGACAGAAGCTGAAGGGAACGGTTCGGTCGATGCGATTTACAATGCGATTGACCAAGCCAGTAGCGAGGCAGTCGTTCTTTCGGATTACTCGATCAAGTCTGTTACCCAAGGTAAGGATGCTCTGGGTGAAGTGCATGTCGTGTTGACCCAAAACGATCTGTCTATACAGGGACGTGGGGTAAGCACTGACATTCTGGAAGCAAGTGCCCGCGCTTATGTGGATGCATTAAATGGCTTGATCGACAAGCGTAAAACCTATAGCAATCGTGTAGATTACAAGTCCTAAGGATTGCAAATCAAGCAATTTGGAGTTTACAGGATCGGGTATTTCCGGTCCTGTTTTGTTATGTCTTACTACAGATTTTCAGCTTATAGGCTAAGCCTATTAATTGATAGATTCTATATCTTGGTCAAAGCCCTGCCATGTATGTTACAAAGAAGGTATGAATAATACGCCCGTAAGGCTGTAAAACAAGAGGAGTGTACGTAATGGCAGACGTGAAAAAGATTGCGGTAATAGCTGGGGACGGAATTGGACCGGAAGTGGTCGCTGAGGCAGAGAAAATTTTGAAGCGTACGGAGGAAGTGTTTGGTCATTCATTTGAAACGGAGCATGCACTGTTCGGCGGAATTGCTATTGATGAGAAGGGTACACCATTGCCGCAAGAAACGCTGGCTGTCTGCCAATCTGCAGATGCCGTACTGTTGGGAGCTGTAGGTGGTCCCAAGTGGGATAACAATCCGAAGGAGCTTCGCCCTGAAACAGGACTGCTGGGTATACGCAAAGAGCTGGGCCTGTTCTCGAATCTTCGTCCGGCTGTCGTCTTTGATTGTCTCAAGGACGCATCGACACTGAAACCTGAAGTACTGGAAGGAACGGATCTGATCGTTGTACGCGAGCTGACAGGTGGCATCTACTTCGGTGAGAAGTTCAGACGTGAAAGCCCGCAGGGTGAGGAAGCTGTCGATACATGCGCATATAATGTAACGGAAGTGGAGCGCATTGTTCGCCAATCTTTCGAAATTGCACAGAAGCGTCGCAAAAAGCTTGCATCAGTCGACAAGGCAAATGTGCTGGAAACTTCCCGTTTGTGGCGCGAAGTGGTTAACCGGGTCGCCGTGGACTATCCGGATGTTGAACTGGAGCATGTACTGGTTGATAACTGCGCAATGCAATTACTGCGTCGCCCGTCCAGCTTTGACGTCATCGTGACGGAAAATATGTTCGGCGATATCCTTAGTGACGAAGCGGCTATGCTGACTGGTTCCATCGGTATGCTGTCCTCTGCTTCTCTCGGAGAAGGCAGCTTCGGTCTGTACGAGCCGGTCCACGGCTCAGCACCGGACATTGCGGGCCAAGGGCTTGCTAATCCGATTGCTACGATCCTGTCCGTTGCTTTAATGTTCCGTATGACTTTCGGATATGAGAAAGCTGCTGACGCCATTGAGAAGGCGGTAGCAGAGGTACTGGATGCCGGACATCGCACAGCCGATATCGCGGTGGATAAATCCAGGGCCATCTCGACAACTCAAATGGGTGATTTGATCGCAGCGGCTATTCGATAAAAGCTTAGCGGCTTCCTTGAAATAAGGTAGCTGATTATACAGCAAGTGCATGATACAGCAGCTCCTGAGCAATCAGGGGCTGCTGTTATATCCGGAAGTGTACAACCTGATGAATGTGTATAAATTGTGAATTTTCAAAAGCTAGTTTAAAATAATTCTAAAAAAGTAATGGTTACAATATTGACTTTGATTTCTGCGAATGATAACATTTATCAAGTAGGTTGTTTTAATACAATACAGATGATTGAGGAAAACACATTTGATGTTTTTCTTACATATTTTAAAAGGAGGATTTCATATTATGGCAGAAAGATTGGTAGGAAGACCCGCACCTGATTTTGCATTGGAAACAGTGACTGGAGACGGTCAAGAATTTGGTTCGGTGAAGCTTTCCGATTACCGTGGCAAATGGCTCGTATTCTTCTTCTATCCACTGGATTTCACTTTTGTGTGCCCAACAGAAATCACAGCGTTGAGTGATGCTGCTGACCAATTTAAAGAGCTGGATACTGAAATTCTGGGTATCAGTGTAGACTCCGTACACAGCCACAAAGCATGGATCAACACAGCTAAAGAAAACAACGGATTGGGCAAACTGAACTTCCCGTTGGCTTCTGATATTACGAAAAAAACAGCAAGCGATTATGGCGTTCTGATCGAAGAAGAAGGAGTTGCATTGCGTGGCTTGTTCATCATTGATCCTGAAGGCGAATTGAAATATCAAGTGGTTAACCACAACGATGTAGGTCGTAGTGTAGAAGAAACATTGCGTGTACTACAAGCTTTGCAATCCGGCGGCTTGTGTGCAATGAACTGGAAACCAGGCGACAATAACCTGTAATATAAGCTTTAGAAGAAGTTGAACATTAAATTTGCAAGCCCCCAACAAGCGGTTTTTTACCGACATTGGGGGCTTGCTTGCCTATGTTATGCAGGAAAAGAGTTTATGATTATGTGTGTTTGAAGTGAACAGTGCAGGGAGAAATAAGAAATAATTGTGGAAATGTTACTGTGTTTTGGAGGAATTTCAACTGGTGAAAGCGAATAAGGTAACATAGAGGATAAACAAGGCAGAATAGGTTTTGTTCAGAGGAGGCTGAGCCCGGATGAGTTATTGCTGTGGAGCAAGCATGGTAGGAACCAAGGGAACGCTGAAGCATTACCGCACCCAAGTTCATAATGTTCCTTTGCTGTTTTGCCCGGTATGTCGTCGCATTGAGGTCCATTATAAAGTCGAGAATGAGTATGAAATTTTGGCTGAGTATGCACATGGAGACGGGGCAAGCGAGATTGATTTTCAGGACTACGTCATGGAAGATGATGATACGATATTTGAGAATTGTGTGAATCGGGAGAGTGAAGATGCGTTTGAAATTGTGAAGCGCCAAATTGACATGTCTCTGGATTTATTGATGGTAGCAAAACAGATGAACGATGAAAAATGGCAGGGAGAGCTCAAGAGAAGACTGGCTGTTATGAGCCAGAGACGCTCTCGGTTTCAGCATAATAAGAGCGGCAGTTGACATCCTACACACCAAAGAAGCTCTCACACCTAGAGAGCTTTTTTGGTGTGTAGGGCGCTTATTTCTAACTTATTATTTCGTTTTTGGTAATGTTGCGCAGATATTATGACGAAAGAAAACAGGATAAAAATGTGAATTCGACACTTTTTCCGATTGACTGGAATCCTAAGTTTTGTCTATCATAAAAATAGACTCTCAATTGGAAAGAGATGACCGGGATTTTGTGAATCTGTTTTCTAACCGTTGAAGGGTAGTCGATAGATGATGTCTTTCTCTTCTTCAATAATGTTAAGCGTCCGATACGGCCAGTTTATCATTCCGAAACAAGGGGGAAGCCTGGCATGATCAGTGAATTCCAAGAAGCCTTGCTTGATACCGTGGGAGCTTGCCCTTCCACACAGATCGCCAATAACAAGTATGAAAATGTGCTGGAGAACCTGGATAGTGGTATCATGCTGTTTGACAGTGACGGGGTACTGACCTTTATTAACGTGCAAATGGCCAAACTGCTGGAACTGCCGCGTAGCTCGCTGGCAGGTCGCGACTTGATGCAAATTTTGCATCATCCCGAGTTAAGTCGATTTAAGAAGAAGAAAATTTTGCGGATATATAAAGAGACCATCTTTCATAGAAAGCGCTATCATGAGTTGATTGATGAGTATGGCCGGCATTGGTTGATTACAGTGACCTACGGGGATCAGATGGATGGCGATTTTTTGTTCAGCGTCAAGGATGTGTCGGATTATAAGCAAATTGAGCAGACGGCGTATCAAAATGACAAGCTCGCGATGCTAGGACGCATTTCCGCCTCGATTGCTCATGAAATCCGTAACCCGCTTACCGCTATCCGGGGCTTTATTCAATTACTGCGGCCGCATCTAGTGGAGCTGGGAAGAGATGAGTATGCTCGTATAATTTTGACAGAGATAGATCGCGCGAACGACATTATTTATGAGTTTCTGAATTCGTCCAAGCCTTCAGCTCCTCAAAAAACGGCTGTACCTGTGATGGGGCTGCTGAAGGAGGTTGTGATGCTGACCGAAAGTGAGGCGCTGATGAAGGGTTGCCAGATCGCACTGGATGAAAATAGTACGCTCATGAAGGTTTCCATTGATGTAAAGCAGATTAAGCAGGTCATTCTCAATATGATCAAAAATGCAATGGATGCCATTGAAGGTATCGGAGAGGACCGTGAGGGATGCATTGATATCCATACGGTGCTGGAAGGCTCGTATGTCCATATTTGCATTGAAGATAACGGTTTGGGAATGGATCACAATACATTGTCACGTTTATTTGATCCATTTTTTACAACGAAAGAAAGCGGTACCGGCTTGGGACTGGCAGTGAGCTATCGGATCATCAAAAATCACGGAGGCTTTATTCATGTAGACAGTACACATGGGAAGGGGACACAGTTTAAAATCACGCTTCCTGTAGTTTAATGTTTTGGACCTTTCACAAAGGGGTGTAGTAGCTACTGATTCTTTTGTGTTGTACAACACTGGGGCATAGGTATCACTCATTTGAAAAAGACTGGATAGAGCGCATGATCTGAAAAGATGATGCGCTTTTTTGGTGCTGAAAGCTTATTTATTTGCGTAAATACGAAAATTAAATAGTGAATATAAGACTAAAAAATGATTCACCTTTCACAGATTAAATGTTATTATGTACCAGAACCCATATTTATTTTTGATATACTATAGACTTAAAAAACGGCTTCCAAAGCTGTCAAACGTCTTAGATGATCGGAATTTCCGATATGCAGGGGGCTGAAGAGGCTGAATGAGTACACGGCTGGAAGTAAAGAAAACGATAGGCATTGGCATTGCTGCCCTAGTTCTGTTTGTCTTGGTTCAGTTATTTCATGTAACTTTGAATAAGCTATACTCCCATGATCTTTTTTTCTTGCTATACCCCATTGCAGGATTCGCCTGTGCGGCGATCTGTTTCTCTATTTTTTATCAATCCTGGTCGGTTTTGCTGGAGCAGTTATCCTGCCAGAGACTTCTCATCGCGCCCACATTTCTGGTGGCTGGTCTGCTTTACCTTGTTCATATCGTCTCGTTTAGTTTTGTTAGCCTGACGGACTTTGTTTTGTCTCCGGGCATTTCGCTGTGGCTTCTTTATGTGAATCGTGTCTTTACCTCTATTATGCTTATAGTCATTTGCTCCCTCCCCTTTAGAAAAGCTGAATCGGGATACAAGAAAACCGCTTTATGGATAGGGATATGTTTTACTTTGCTGATCCTCGGGACCATTCAGATATACGAGTCGCACTTACCGGATCTGCGTATAAGTCACGAGATGGACAATCCGGGGTGGATCTTGAACTGGGTTATCCTGTTTCTGCTTGTATCCAATTTTATTTTAGGTGCACGAAAATATTCCCGACATCTCCCAACGGAATTTGGTATGTTGCTTATGCTTCGCGGGATTGGGCTGTGTACCGTGAGCCAGTTGTTTTATTTGTCCTCCCGGCAAATGAGTGATATAAATCACCTTATGGGACTTTTGATGAATGCTATTGCATTCTATGATCTGCTGAGCGGATTGGTTCGGCTAATGGTCTTTGTTCCATACCAGGAAAAGAAGGCGGCAGAATCTGAATTTAATTACATAGCCTATTATGACGATATAACAGGGCTGCCGAATCGTCGGCGTCTTTCACAACGTCTGGAGCAATCCCTGCGCAATTCATTAAAACCCGATGAAACGGTAACTCTTTTAATACTGAATATTGACCGATTCAAAACCATTAACGATTCGCTGGGGCATATGGCAGGGAATTATTTGCTGTATGCGGTAGGCGAACGTTTGGAGCATTTTTGCCGTGAAGGCGAGGATGTTTTCAGCATGGGCGGAGATGAGTTTGCGTTTCTTCTCACAGGCTACAAGGATATAGATGCCATGAAAAATCGTATTGATGATATGGTAAAGCTGTTTGAGCAACCTTTTGATATTAATGGAGAACATTATCATGTGATGGTGAGTATGGGGATAGCTTTGTACCCACTGGATGCCACTCAGGGTGAGCAGCTCATTCAGCATGCGGATACCGCTGTTCATAATGCCAAGGAGCAGGGAGTGAATTTTCAGCGGTATACCAGTGGCATGCAGATGCGTGCGCAGGAAAGGCTCCAATTGGAAAATGATTTGCGGCGCGCGCTCGAAAATGAGGAATTTTCACTGGTGTATCAACCGCGTGTTCATTTGCAAAGCGGTGAACTGACGAGCTTGGAGGCACTGGTGCGTTGGAATCATCCTCATCGCGGAATGGTGATGCCGGGAGATTTTATTCCGGTGGCCGAAGAAAGCGGTCTGATCGTGCCTTTGGGGGAATGGGTGCTGCGGGAAGCATGCCTGCAAAACAAGCGCTGGCAGAAGACAGGGTACCAGCCGATCCCGATATCAGTGAATTTATCCATGCGCCAATTTCAGCAAAAAAAACTGGTGGATGTAATTCGGGGCATTTTGACCTACACGGAACTGGAACCGTGCTATCTGGAGCTGGAGATTACAGAGAGTATGACTTTTGATAAAGATCGAGCCTTTGAGCAACTGAAAAAAATAAAAGCCATTGGTGTCGCAATCAGTATCGACGATTTTGGAACAGGCTATAGCTCGTTGCATTATTTGAAAAATCTTCCGATTGACCGTCTTAAAATTGACCGTTCCTTTGTCAATGAGGTGCTGGTAGACAGCAAAAATGCGGCTATTGTGTCGACCATTGCCTCCATGGCCCACCATTTGAAGCTGAAGGTTACGGCTGAAGGAGTGGAAAATGAGGGTCAGCTCCAATTTTTACAGGCTCAGGATTGCCATGAGGGGCAAGGCTATTATTTCAGTCGGCCTATTCCGGCGGAATCCTTTGAAAACTTGTTTTTGCGCAAACCTATGAATTGGCTGGTTCAGGATGGTATGTAGTTTGCTTGCAATTTACAGGCAGGTAAGTTATACTAGATAACATCCTGATTCTGCTAGTTGGCAACAGTTTAATGATGTCAAACATAAGAATTGAGATATTCTAAAATGCGGGTGTAGTTCAATGGTAGAACTTCAGCCTTCCAAGCTGATAGCGTGGGTTCGATTCCCATCACCCGCTTTGCGGTAAAAATGCTCGAAACCCTTGCGGCGCAGGGGTTTTTATTTTTGCCCATAGCTCGACGTACGGCAGACTCCTTTTTCAAAGGGGGCAGAATATGATTCCAATGGTTCAGATCTGGACAAGCTTTTGTATGTAGGGCAATCGGCTGATTAGGTAACCATCAGTAATTCCAAATTTGCTAATCATAAGTACGGTCTCATTCTGGGTTATCCTGATGATAGCAATAAGAGTTACGATGGCTTACCTCATATCACCATCGCGAATAATTATTTTGAAAACTTGCTAGTTCGCGGTCCCGAGCTTATGAGATATGGGTATTTCCATGTTAAAAATAAATAATTTTGATGCACAATGGATTTGCAAATACGTTCTGATCTGCTATACTGGCTGCAAGCAAGTATTCCGTGAAAAGGAAGGTAACGATACGTCCGATGAAGTAAGCACACTGATTTTCCCCATAAACTGCACAGTTACTGGCAGGCGGCTGTATGCTGCAACGGGAGAAGTGTGTCTGAAATGAGGTTTGGGACGTATACGTTTGCTCCGTAACGGGATTATGCTTTTTTCCGTTTACGGTTCTCTTTCTCATAAACGTATGTTCTGAAACGATTCATAGCAGTCATTCTATATTCCTTGTATGCAAGCCGCAGCCTTCTGCGGCTTTTTTTATTGCTTTCGGTGGTGAAAACCGGACAGGGAAAGGATGATTACCATATGAAAACCATTTTGCGTATCCGCAATGTGATAAAGGATTGGAACGGAACGTCTTTGTTTGAGAATGTATCGATGGATGTGACGGAGGGGGAACGACTCGCCCTGTTCGGAAGAAATGGAGCAGGCAAAACGACGCTATTGCGGATACTGTTAGGCGACGAGGCGCCGACTTCAGGTAAGGTAGAGCATGAATTACCGCTGGAGGAGCGGGGCTGGCTGAAGCAGCAGGACACCATTCAATCCGCCCGAACTGCTCTTGAGGCGGCACAGCAGGCCAGTCCTGAGCATTGGCGAGTCAGGATGACGCTGAAGCAACTGGAGGCCGAAATTGCCCATAAGGGAGAGGAAGCAGAGCGTCATCTGGAGCAATATGGCGAGCTGATGGATGAGTACGAGCGGCTGCAAGGTTTTGCGTGGGAGTCCGAAGTGGAAAAAGCGCTGACCCGGATGGGCATGCCTGCTGAGACGTGGCCTATTGCCTATGGTGACCTGAGCGGAGGGCAGAAGACGAGAGTACGGTTGGCCGGGCTGATGGTCAGACAGCCGAAGCTGCTGGTGCTGGATGAACCGACCAACCATCTGGATGCCGAAAGTTTGCTCTGGTTGGAGCAGTGGCTGTCCACATATCATGGGACGCTGTTGTTTGTATCGCATGACAGAGCCTTTTTGGATCGGGTAGCTACAGGCATATGTGAGCTGACGTCAACGGGCATTCGGCGCTATAAGGGTGGCTATACGGAATATAAGGCGCATAAGGAACGGGAACTGCGGGAGCAGGAAGCCAATTATCGGAAGCAGGAACTGGCACGGCAGGCGTTGGAGGAGACGATCCGAAATTACCAGGAATGGTTCCATCAGGCGCACCGGGCAGCTTCCAATGTGGAAATGGCCGTTACGCAAAGCTTTTATAAGGCCAAGGCTAATAAAAATATTTCCCGTTATCATGCGAAGGAGAAGGAGCTGGAACGACTGGAGGCCAACCGGGTTGAGCAGCCGCGTGAAGTAGCATCTTTGCATATGAAATTAAGTGACAGCGGGTTTCAGGCCAAATATCTGCTGCGCGCCGAGCATGTCTATTTTAGCTACGACGACCATACCATTGTGCAGGATCTCAACCTGAACATTGCACGTGGCGATCGCCTGGCTGTTCGGGGTCCGAATGGGATTGGCAAAACAACGCTGCTACGGCTGTTGACGGGTCAGCTGGAGCCGTATAAGGGTAAGATCACAGCGAATCCACAGCTGAAAATCGGTTATTTTTCACAGGAACTGGAGCAGCTTCCAGAGGATCAGACATTGCTGGATAGTTTGCTTGCGCTCCCCACCATGACGCAGACAGAAGCGAGAACGGTGCTGGGATGCTTTCTTTTTGCCAGAGAAGATGTGTTCAAGAGGATCGGGAAGCTTAGTATGGGGGAGAAATGCAGGGTGGCCTTTCTACGCTTGTATTTTAGCGGAGCCAGCCTGCTGGTGCTGGATGAGCCGACCAATTATTTTGACATTGAAACCCGTGAGATTGTAGAGGAGTCCTTGCGCAGTTACGGCGGGGCGCTGGTGCTTGTCTCGCATGACCGGGAGCTGGTGCGCCGGACGGCAACCCGTTTGCTTGATATGCAGCCTGGAGGCGTTTATGAAATCTACGAAGGGACCGCCGACGAAAAGCAGGAAGATCAGCAGAACCGTCAACAGGAACCAGAGGATCAGGAGCAGCGCGAGGAGCGTCTGCGATTGCAGTTGCGTCTTACGGAGCTGATGGGTACGGTCGGGCTGGACGATGAAAATGAGGAACTGTTGTCAGAAATCAGGCGTATTCGTGCCAAACTGGATCAGTCGGATTAAACGGCTGCGTCAGAATGGGTAAAACCGTATGCCCGGCTTGCCAAAGCGCTAGGGTTTGCATATAATAATGAGCAATAGTTCGAAATTTGAAAATGTCTTGATGGAGAAGAGTAGGCAGTGTCTGATTGAACAGGGAGGAAGCGCCGTAGGATTGAGAGCGTTTCTGCAAAACAAGGCTGTTGAAGTTCGCTCCGGAGCAGTTCCTTGAACCTCGTATGCGCCATCTGTAGATGGCAAGCGGGCAAGTAGGGGATACCGATTCACGACCGTTACAACGTGCAGAGCGAGATGATCATGCAAAGCATGTATAAACCTGTACTGTCGAATGGCAGAAATTGTCGAAAGACAAAGCGCGGGATGAGCTGAGCAGGATTGTCTAACGAGGGTGGTACCACGGTCTTTTCGTCCCTTTACCGGGAGAAAAGACCTTTTTTTGTTGTCTGAAAAGCTGGATATGAAGAAAGGGGACTGAACAGGCGATGAGCGAAACCATCCAAATGAAGGAACATTTGCTGGCCTTGAAGGAAGAAGCACTGGAAGTATTGGAGAAGGTGGCAACGCCCAAAGAGCTGGCCGATCTGCGGGTTAAATATTCGGGTAAAAAGGGTGCGCTGACTGAAATTTTGCGCGGTATGGGCAAGCTGAGCGCGGAAGAGCGTCCAGTTGTCGGACAGGTAGCTAATGAAGTTCGCGAGGCGATTGAAGAAGTCGTCAACCGTAAGCAGGATGAGTTCACGAAAGCGGAGACGAATGAGCGTCTGCAAGCGGAAAAGATCGACGTTACGCTGCCTGGACGCACATTGCCGCAAGGTGGACTGCACCCGCTTAATAAAGTAATTGAGCAGATTGAGGACATTTTTACTGGTATGGGTTACCGGGTTGCGGAGGGTCCACAGGCAGAGACAGATTATTATAACTTTGAAGCGTTGAACCTCCCTAAGAATCACCCGGCGCGGGATATGCAGGATTCGTTTTATCTGACCGAGGATCTGTTGATGCGTACCCATACGTCACCCGTTCAGATTCGCGCAATGGAGGCGATGAAGGGCGAGACGCCGATTAAGGTCATTTGTCCGGGTACGGTTTTCCGACGTGATGATGACGATGCTACGCATTCTTTCCAATTCCACCAAATTGAAGGGCTTGTGATTGGAAAAGACATTCGCATGAGTGATCTGAAAGGAACCTTGCTGCAATTCGCACGCGAAATGTTCGGGGAATCGACCGAAATCCGTCTGCGTCCAAGCTTCTTTCCGTTCACAGAGCCGAGTGCCGAGGTGGACGTGACTTTTGTAAAGAAAAATGGCGAGCGCGTATGGATCGAAATTTTGGGCTGTGGCATGGTGCATCCGAAAGTACTGGAAATGGGCGGTTTTGATCCCGAGGTATATAGCGGTTTTGCATTCGGTATGGGTGTAGAGCGGATTGCCATTTTGAAATACGGAATTGACGATATTCGTCATTTTTATAACAGCGACCTGTCATTCTTGAAGCAGTTTGCGCGTCAATAAACAACTATATCGAGGGAAGTGAACCCATATGAAAGTATCATTCGATTGGCTATCCGAGTATGTATCGCTGGATCAGGTGAGCGCGGAGGATCTGGCTGAGAAAATCACCCGTTCGGGCATTGAAATTGATGAAGTCGAACATCGCAACAAAGGGATTACAGGCGTCGTGGTCGGCTATGTCAAAAGCAAGGAAAAACACCCTGATGCGGATAAGCTGAATGTGTGTATCGTCGATGCGGGACAAGAGGAAGATTTGCAAATCGTGTGTGGCGCCAAAAATGTGGATGCAGGGCAAAAGGTTCCTGTTGCCATCGTGGGTTCGAAGCTGCCGGGAGATTTTCAGATTAAAAAGGCCAAGCTGCGTGGTGTTGTATCCATGGGTATGATCTGTTCGGCGAAGGAACTGGGCATGAATGACAAACTACTGCCGAAAGAGCTGCAAGAAGGTATTCTCGTACTGCCTGAGGATGCTGAAATTGGTACGCCGATTACGAAGCTGTTGGCGCTGGATGATCAGGTGCTGGATTTTGATCTGACACCAAACCGTTCGGATTGCTTGAGTATGCATGGTGCGGCTTATGAAGTGAGCGCGATTCTGGGGCGTGACATTTCGCTGGCTGAACCGGCTAAGGATTTGGTGGAAATCAGCGATGCGGCGGCAGATCATCTGTCGGTAAAGGTGGATACACCTGAACTGTGCACGCATTATGCGGCTCGATATATCACGGGTGTAAAAGTGGGGGCTTCTCCGCTGTGGATTCAAAACCGCCTGATGGCGGCGGGTGTTCGTCCAATCAATAACATCGTGGATATTACGAACTATGTCATGCTGGAATACGGTCAGCCGTTGCATGCTTTTGATGCGGATAAGCTGGAAAATGGCAACATAGAAGTACGTCTCGCTCGTGCAGGCGAAACATTGGTTACGCTGGACGATCAGGAGCGCAAGCTGGAGCCACATATGCTGCTGATTACAGACGGCGTGAAGCCGATTGCGCTGGCAGGGGTGATGGGCGGAGCCAATTCTGAAGTTACGGATGCGACAGTCAGCATTGCGCTGGAATCCGCAAAGTTTGACGGCGGTACGGTTCGCAAAACGTCCCGTCAGCTTGGACTTCGTTCCGAAGCAAGCCTGCGTTTTGAAAAAGAGGTTGATCCGGGTGTTGTTGTACCTGCGGTGAACCGTGCGGCAGCGCTGATTCAGCGTTATGCAGGAGGCACTGTGCATCAAGGAATCGTGGAATCTGCTTCTGCGAAGGCCGAGAAACGCATTATTAAGCTGTCGTTAGATAAAATAAACCGATATTTGGGGACGGAACTGTCGCTGCTTGAGGTGAAAACGATTTTCGGCAGACTTCATTTCGGATGTGGCGACGCAGAGCAAGGGGTACTGGAAGTTGAAGTACCTACACGCCGTGGAGATATTACCATAGATGTGGATTTGATTGAAGAGGTGGCCCGTCTGTATGGTTACGACAACATTCCGACGACACCGATTGAAGGACCGACGACGCCGGGTGCTTTGACAGCATCGCAATCACTGCGCCGTTCGCTGCGTAAATTGCTGGCCCATGGCGGTTGGCAAGAGACGATTAGTTACTCGTTTGTGCATCCGGAAAGTGCAGGTTTGTTTAATGCGCTGACAGAGGGAAGCCATCCTGTACGTTTGGCGATGCCTATGAGCGAAGACCGCAGTGTGCTGCGTACGAGCATTATTCCGCAAATGCTAGATACAGCAGTGTATAACATGAACCGGAAGCAGGAAAATCTGGCGATTTTCGAAATAGGAACTGTATTTTATACCGCGGAACAATCGCTGACCCGTCAGCCTCAGGAAATTCAAGTGCTCAGTCTGCTGCTGACTGGCGTACGCCGTGAAAAACAATGGAATATCGGTGCTGAGAAGGTCGATTTCTTTGATATTAAAGGCGCGCTGGAAACGGTATTTGACTATTTTGGATTGGGTGCAAGCATCCGTTATGTGGCTGACCAGCCGCAAAGCTATCATCCGGGCCGTTCCGCTTCGGTATGGCTGGATGTAAATGGGACCTCCCAACGAATTGGCACCATCGGGCAGATCCATCCGGAGCTGCAACAGTCTTATGGGCTGAATGATACGTATATAGCGGAAATTGCGTTGCAACAGGTGATCGAACACGCCAACAGTCACATTCAGTTCAGAGAGCTGGCTCGCTTCCCGTCCGTGGAACGCGACATTGCCCTCGTGGTGGATAAGGACGTAGAAGCAGGCGAACTGCTGCGTGTGATTCATGCGGCGGGCGGAGAGCTATTACAGGATGCACGGGTGTTTGATGTATTTACAGGTAGCAAGCTTGGCGAAGACAAGAAGAGTGTAGCTATCTCCCTGACCTACCGTCATTGGGAGCATACGCTGACGGATGAAGAGATTAATGCGGCGCATATTCCTGTCGTGACGTCTCTGGAACAAACTTTTGGAGCGGAATTGAGAAAGTAGCAGGAAATGCGGGGAGCCGTATCGAATCTTAGTGACAGAGGTTCGATACGGCTTTTTGGCCTATCATCATTGAAGCTCTCTACTCTGATATTCACCCGCTGCGGGGAAACCGGACTAATGGGGTTGAACGCTTCACGAAGGGCGGGTTACCATAGTACCGGACACAACTTAGAATCAACATACAGTAGTATTGAAGGAGGGCATAATTGTGACTACACCAGATCGTACTCGCGTCACTGTAGAGATCTACGGTACTTCTTATAAACTCGTCGGCAGTAATACCGATTATATGAAGCAGGTTGCCAATTACGTGGATGAACGCATGCATAGCATTTCTCAGGCTCATTCGCGTCTTGATATGCCCCGAATTGCCGTGCTGGCTGCGGTTCATATGGCAGAAGAAGCTGTACAAATTCAGGAAATTCAGAGTCATATGAACCGGTTGGCCGGGGAGCGGGCGGAGCTTCGGGGCGAATTGGCTCAACTTCAGACGGCTCTTGGAGAACAGCAGCAAAAAAATACGGATATGCAGCAGTCTTTTGCCCAATTGAAGGAAGAGAAGGAAACGGTTCTGAAAAAATGGAGGGAGACCGAATCCGCATCAGCCAGGGAAATTGCCGAATTAAAGGCGAAGCTGGAACAGCAGGAGAAAAAAGCGGCAGAACTCGAAAATGGACAAAAGCAGGCTGAACGTCAATTGGAGGAGTCCCGTCAGGAAGCTTCCCGTAAGCTGAAAGAGCAGCAGGAGGCGGCAAATGCCCGTATCCGCCAGATGGAGGAGCAAACCAAGAAGGAGCTGGCCGAAGCGGTCAAGCAGGCGGAAGCCAAGCTGTCGGCTGCGGAGAAGGCTCATCAGGAGCGTCAGCGTACAGAACTGGACAAGCTGCGTTCTGCTTTGCAGCAGGAGCATAGCCGGAAGGTCACCGAATGGCAGGGCAAGTGGTCCGGGCTAAACGAGCAGCTGGAGCAGGAGCGTAAACAGGCGGAACTGGCGTTGAATGAAGAAAAGCTCCAGCATCAGGAAGCGGAGAAACGGGCCGAGGAAGCTGCACTGGAGCAGGAAATTCGGATCGAGGAGCTTCAAGAGCAATTGGAGCAGGTACAAGCAGGCAGTACAGAGCTGTCTTCCCGTCTGGGAGAGGCGCAAGAGCAGGTTGCAGCTTTGAAGAAACAGCATTCCGAGCTGGAGTCTACGCTGGAGGCACAGCGACTGGCTGCAACAGAGCGAGAGCAGGCGGATACACTTGCGCGTGAAGAGCTGCAAAGCCGTTACGATGAATTGGCGGCAAAAGCCAAGGCAACGCAGCAGCAGGCGGCCAAGCTGGAGGAAGAACAGCGCCGGATGCAGAAGTTGCTGGAACAGGCGCATGTGTCCTCCCGCAAACTGCAAAGTGAGTTGGCTACACTGGCGGAAAGTGAGAAGTCTTGGCAGAAGCTTGCAGAGGAACGCCAGCTCGCAGTAGATGAGCTGGAGCTTTCGATACTGGAAGTACGTGAACAGAAGGAGGCTGTACAGGAGCAATTACAGTATGCCATGGCTGAGGTTGAAGCTGTAAACCATAAACTTGCTGCGCAGCAGCAACGTTTGTTGCAGTTGGAAGCGAGAATCAAGGAGCTTTCACCTGAGTTGATGCGGGTTCAGGACGAGCTGGAGAAGGTAATCCTGCGTGAGCAAGAGGGAATAAAGGCTTACAAAACACTTCAGGAGCAGTATGGAAGCATGAAGAGCCGGGCAGAGCAACTGGGACAGAATATCAAGCAGCTCCAGCGTGAAGATAGCGAACGGCGGAAGGAACTGGAGCGCGCTGAAGAAGAATCACTGGAATGGCAGCTTAAATATGAGCAGTTGAAGGCCGAAGCGGAACGTTTGGAAGCCGAAGATGCTGCCCGCAAGAAAGAATTTGCTTCGTGGGAACGGGAAATAGCCGTAACAGTTGAACAAAAGGAACAGCTTCAAGAGGAAATTCGTCTGGCCGTTGAAGCTGCCGAGGCGGCGAAGGCTGAACGGCAATCTGTAGATCAGGAACGGATGGCTTTACAGTCCGAGCTGGAGGAAGTCGGTCAGAAGTATGAGCTGGCGGCTCATCAGCTTCGTCTTTTACAGGTTCAGCAGGATGTGGATCGGGAAAATACGGAGAAGATATCGACGGAATTACGTCAATTGCAAGAAGAGTATACCAAGCTTCAATCCGAGTACAATGAGTGGATTGAATTAATCGAACAGGATCAGTAGATACGGATTATACATGCAATGCAATCCCCGGCTGCTTATCGCCGGGGATTATTTGTATGCTGTATTCTGTTCGGTTCTGTAGATGACAAAAGGCTGTCCATCGGCAGAAGAAATCTGCTGTGGAACAACCTTGTCGGAAATGTGAACCCAAATTATTTCTCGCTCTTGCGGCCGGCTTCAAACGGTGTCGATACCGGAATGAAGAGGTCGATAATCCCGATAACCAATGCAGCGAGCAATGCGCCCAGAACGGAAACACTGACATGGGCCACGACATATTGAGCGATCCAGATAACCAGAGCGCTCACCAGAAAGCCTACGATACCGCGTCCGAATGGTGAAACGCGTCGGCCAAACATAGCCTCAATGATGTAACCGATCAAGGCAATGACAATGGCAAGGATCAGCGCGCTCCAAAAGCCGCCTACACTAAAGCCGGGAACGATCCAGCTTACGACCATCAGAACCAAAGCGGCAACGATGAAACGCACAATGTGCCCGAGAATGCTCACGGAATAACCTCCTTTGTTTTTTGAATGTACAGGGTTATACAAAGGTATTGTGTGGCATAAACGGCTTTCTTATGTGTAAAACAGAGTTGGCAAATAGCGTAAGTGCGCGGCTTTCGTTATAATATATATATAAGTGAAAGGAGTAGTGAAGTTGGACTCTAAAATATTCAAAACCCTAGAATATCAAAAAATTTTAAATAAACTAAGTCACTATGCTCAAACCGCGATTGGTCAGCAGACAGCCCAGCGGCTACAGCCCAGCGATGATTTGGAGCATATCAAGAAATTGCTGAAAGGCACGGATGAGGCCTATGCTGCCGATCGACTTAAAGGAGTACCCTCGTTTAACGGAGTCGTGGATATTACTCCGGCGGTCAAGCGCGCCCGTATCGGGGGAACACTGAGTCCGCAGGAGCTGCTTGGCATTCGGACAACAGTTCAGGCTGCACGCCGTGTACAGGTGTACGTGGCAAGTTTGCATGAGGAAAATCCAGTTGAAACACTGCTGTATTGGAGTGAGCAGCTTTCAGAACAGAGAGGTCTGGAAAACTCGATTAAAGGCTGTATCGACGAAAATGCAGAGGTACTGGATTCTGCCAGTACCGAGCTTTCACAAATTCGCAGAGAGCTGCGCTCGGGTGAAGTGCGTATTCGGGAAAAGCTCGATTCCATGATTCGTTCCTCCACCGTATCCAAAATGCTTCAGGATCAGTTGATTACGATCCGTGGAGACCGTTTTGTAATCCCGGTTAAAGCCGAGTATCGTTCTTATTTTGGCGGAATTGTGCATGATCAATCCGGTTCCGGTGCAACGCTGTTTATCGAGCCTGAATCCATCGTGGCCATGAACAACAAGCTGCGGGAAACACGGTTGAGAGAAGAACGCGAAATTGAAGTGATTTTACAAAAGCTGACCGCACTTGTCGCAGAACAAGCGGATATGCTGCTATATGATGTAGATGTTTTGGGGACGCTTGATTTTATTTTCGCCAAAGCTCGTCTCGCTCGTGAGATGAAGGCAACCTTGCCTTTGATGAATGATCGGGGTTACTTGAAGCTGAAAAAAGGCAGACACCCTCTTATTCCGTTGGAGCAGGTCGTTCCGATTGATGTGGAGCTGGGCAATTCGTATACCTCCATTATCGTAACCGGACCGAATACAGGGGGAAAAACCGTTACGCTGAAAACCATCGGCTTGCTTAGTCTGATGGCGATGTCGGGACTTTTTGTGCCTGTAGAGGACGAAAGCCAACTATGCGTATTTGATGCGATCTATGCAGATATTGGTGACGAGCAAAGCATTGAGCAAAACCTGAGTACCTTTTCCAGTCATATGACCAACATTATCAGCATCCTAAAAAATATGACGCCTAAAAGCCTTGTGCTGCTTGACGAGGTAGGTGCAGGAACCGATCCTGCGGAAGGCTCGGCTTTGGCTGTATCCATTCTCGAGCATATGCATGCTTTGGGTTGCCGTATGGTTGCGACGACTCACTACAGTGAATTGAAGGCCTATGCTTATGAGCGCAAAGGAATCATTAATGCGAGTATGGAGTTCGATGTTGCTACATTAAGTCCGACATACCGCCTGCTCGTGGGTGTACCTGGTCGAAGTAACGCTTTTGCCATTGCTGAGCGCCTGGGATTGCCGAGTCGTATTTTGGATTATGCCCGTGGTGAGGTGACAGAAGAAGACCAGCGCGTAGAACATATGATTGCGTCACTGGAACAGAATCGTCTGACAGCCGAGCAGGAGCGGGAAAAGGCGGAGCAATTGCGTGGTGAGATGGAAGAACTGCGCACCCGTCACCAGAATGAGCTGGATAAGCTGGAAGCACAGCGGGATCGTATGCTGGAAAAGGCTGCGGACGAAGCAAGAGGTCTCGTGGACAAAGCTCGCAGTGAAGCGGAGATAATCATTGCTGATCTGCGTAAGTTGGCTCAGGAAGAAGGAGCCTCTGTTAAGGAGCACAGGCTGATTGCAGCCCGCAGAGAGCTGGATGAAGCGGAACCGAAACAGCGTAAGAAAAGCGCAGTCAAGCGCCCGGCCGCTGCACGTACACGTTCTATCGTAGCTGGCGATGAGGTGTCCGTTCACAGTCTGAATAAAAAAGGCCATGTGGTGGAACTGTCCGGTGGCAAGGAAGCCGTGGTGCAACTGGGAATCATGAAAATGAAGGTCAGTCTGGACGATCTGGAGCTGCTGCAACCCGCCCAAACAACGGCACCGAGAGTCCAGAAGCCGGTAACTGGCATTAAGCGAACACGGGATGATAATGTGCGAAACGAGCTTGATCTGCGCGGTGCGAACGTGGAGGAAGCGCTGATGGAGGTAGATCGCTTCATGGATGAAGCATTTCTGGCCAATCTGGGGCAGGTACACATTATTCATGGCAAGGGTACAGGGGTTCTTCGGACCGGTATTCAGGAGTACCTTCGCAAGCATAAGCATGTGAAAAGCTACCGTATCGGAAATTACAATGAAGGCGGCACAGGTGTGACGGTTGCTGAATTGGAATGAGCTACGGGTTACCGGCTCCGGCCGGGAACGCTTTGTAGAACGGGAGGGACAAAGTGAAGATGGCGATTGATGAATTGCTGTCACATCCGTTAGGAATGATGCTGGGCTATTTCTCGGTGGCGGTGCTGGAGCTGATTGTATTTTTGTCATGCTTTGAGCTGGTAACCCGGTATAAATGCTGGGAAGAGATCAAACGCGGCAATATTTCAGTAGCGATGGCTACGGGCGGGAAAATGTTCGGTATTTGCAACGTGCTCCGCTTTGCGATGGAAGCCAAATCCAGCGTGTACGATACGATGATTTGGTCGTTCGTCGGCTTTTTACTGCTGCTTGCGGCGTACTTTCTGTTTGAGTTTCTGACACCGGTATTTTCAATCGATCAGGAAATTAAGGAGGACAACCGCGCTGTCGGCTTGTTCTCCATGATTATCTCGATATCGTTATCTTATGTGATTGGTGCCAGTGTAACTTGACACATCCTGTATACTAGAGCTTGGTATACGCATGGAACGGAAGGATGATGAAGCTTGGAAATGACCATTTGTCCATGGTGTACCATGGAAATTATTTGGGATGAAGAATTGGGGCCTGAAGAAGAGTGCCCTTATTGCCATAATGACCTGAAAGGGTATTCGGATATCACCGATGATGAAGATGAAACGGAGTCTGCTTCTGCACATGTTCATGGGCATACGGATGAGCACCGACATGGAGAAAGTGAACACATGCATACTCATGCACATGACCACGAACACAGCCATGATGATGCGACTTCTGTGGGTCAAGCAGCGCCTTCCCCTGGGAAGGAAGACCTAAAGGGCTATCGTACGTTGAGCATTCAGCTTGGGGATGAGGATGAGCAGGATATTTTATATGAAGCAGAGGATGAAGTCGTAGTTGATAAGCCGGCTGACGCTCCATTGTTGCAGGACAACGAGCTTCACAAGCTGCCTGTGCTGCATACCCTGCAAAAATTTGAAGAAAGCGGTGCGGATCTAATGGCTTATGAACAAGGTGCTGAACAAATACTCGACAGACAAGATGAGGTTCTTGAATGTTCCCAATGCGGTGAATACATGCTGCATGCAGGTTCGCAAACCGTGACCGAAGAAGGCTTTGTACCGTCGATGTCTCCTGCGCTCGGCAGACCTGTTCTGGATTTGCCGTTTGTCTTAAATGTATATGTATGTCCAAGCTGCTTCCATGTTCAGCAGACGTTGTCAGAGGATGACCGATTGCGTTTGTTAGAGAAGCTGAGTGGTATTTCCAACAATTAATTATATTCCCCCGGATAAGCCCAAGTTGAATTCGGGCATCTTAAGCCGAAGAAGCTCTGAAGCAAGCTGAGTTAAAAGGAGCTGAATGGTGATTTTCGGTTAGGGGGAAATTCATTGAAATCAAACCTGAACGGACAATCCATTCTGCTGCTAAGCCTGAATGGATTGTTTGTGTTTGCGGCAGCTTTGTCAGGTACTTTTCTTAACGTATATCTGTGGAAAAGCAGGCAGGATTACGCGATGATTGGCTGGTTTAATGTTAGCCAGCAAATTGCGCTGGGAATCATGGTCTGGGTGGCTGGAAAATGGGTCAAGGAGCATAACAAAATGAATGCTCTGCGCGTAGGGACCGCGTTGTCCGGATTATTTTATCTGGTGGTTTTATATACGGGATCGCAGGCTGTAAACTACATATGGCCGTTAGGGATGCTATTGGGTGCAGCGTTGGGTTTGTTTTGGCTAGCTTTTAATGTGATTTTTTTTGAGGTCACAGATCGGGTAAGCCGGGATCATTTTAACGGATGGGTGGGCCTGCTGGGCTCGTTTTCGGGTATTGTCGGTCCCTGGCTGTCCGGCTGGATTATCGCCCGTATGGAGGATGATGCTGGATACCGCGTGATATTTAGCATCTCTTTAGCACTTTATGTGGTAGGGGTAGTGCTGAGTTTCTTTCTTCGCAAGCGTAAGACGACAGGAAGTTACAATTGGCTGGAGCCCAAGCAGCGTTTGTCGCAAAAAGGAAGTATGTGGCGGCCATTGTCGTTGTCGCTTGTTACACAGGGCATTCGTGAAGGCGTTTTTGCCTTCCTGATTACGCTACTTGTGTACGTCGCTACTCAGCAGGAGTGGAAGCTGGCGCAGTTTTCGCTTATTACATCCGCAGTTTCATTTTTCAGCTTTTGGGCTGTTGGCAAATGGCTCAAGCCACATTATCGCTCGGTTGGCATGCTGTTGGGTGCCTCGCTGCTGGTGATTGCGCTTGTGCCGTTACTGTGGCGTATGGAGTATAGCACGCTGCTGATTATGGGCATCGGGACCGCCTTGTTTTTGCCATTATATTTAATCCCGATGATCTCTGCGAGCTTTGACTTGATGGGGGTTAGTGAAAAGGATGTAAATAAAAGGGTCGAACTGGTCGTACTACGCGAGTTGTGTTTGATGGTAGGTCGATTGACAGGAATGCTTATCTTTCTGGGTGTGTTGAGTATGAGCAAGGCACCTATAGCCATGATCTGGCTGTTGATTGGACTTGCATTAATGCCCGTGGCGGGATGGGTATTTATGCGTAATGTGCTAAAGAAGGAGCAAACAACGAAACAGAGCAAGTCTCATTCCAAGGCACGACGCTGGCACAGGCAAACCGAGTAGCTTGAAATATATATTCAAAAAAAGAGCCTTCAAACCCACGGAAATGGGAATTGGAGGCTCTTTCGTACTTCGTATTTCGTATTTATTAAGCCAGCGGCTCCGTGATTTCGGGTGAAGGCTTGGTGGTACGTGTTAGTGAAAAAAGCTCCATCTCAGGTCGGTGTGTGCCCGTCAGTTCATCAGCCAATAGCTGTGCAGCCATCATGCTGGTAACTGTACCGTTTCCCCCGTAGCCCTCCAAAAAGTAGCAGTTCGGAAAGCGCGGGTGCGGGCCAATATACGGTAAGCCATCATGGGAGGAGCCAAAGACGGCTGCCCATGCATAATCAATCTTGAAGGGTATATCCGGAAAATGCTCCTGTAATGCTTGCAGCAGTTTTTTCTGTTGGTGCAACAGTCTGACTTCACGTTGGTCCGGGTCGAGTACAGGTTCATCCAGCCCTCCGATAATCACGCGTCCTTCCGTGGTGGAGCGTATATACATATAAGGACGGGCGGTTTCCCAGATCAGACATTGCTCATGCCACATGGCTGAATCTCCAATTGGATTGGTGACAATCACATAAGAGCTTTCCAGTATGGCTCCACGATCCTTTTTAATTTCCTGGGACTCATAGCCTGCCGCAAAAACAACCTTTTTCGCCCGAATGGTTCCACCGCTGGTATGACAAACGACCTCATTGTCGCCAAATTCAAAATGCTTCGCTTCGGTATGCTCATTTAAGCGTACACCGAGGCGGCTGGCGGATTGCAGGAGTCCCTGTACAAAACGAAACGGATTCACCTCAGCATCTTCGTGTGTATACAGCGCAGCCGGTTTACGAAAAGGAAAACGAGCAGCCACCTGTTGCTCATCCCAATATTCCACCGGGAATCCAAAGCGGGTTAGGTGTTCGAACTCTTTTTGGAGCACCGACACATCCTCAGGTATACTCGCATAATACAGGCTGCTGCGGCGGATAAAGCACGGATCCAGGTCCACTGTGCTAGCCAGCTTTTCCAACTGATCCAGCGCATCCTTGCACATCCGATAAAACAGTACCCCATTAGCCTCACCAAAGGTGTTGATAAAAGAGGTCAGTGTCTTATCGTTGCTATATTTCAGCAATCCGGTATTGGCCGAAGAACTTCCATGCGCTAGTTTGCGCTTATCAATCACGACCGTATCTACCTTTCGCTCCCCTAGCAGCCGGGCACAGAGCGCTCCACCCATCCCACCGCCGACGATAAGCACATCACAAGTCAAATCTTCTGTTAAAGGAGGAAAATCCAGTTTCTGCTCCAGAATACTAGGCCAATACGTATGTCCACTAATCAATTCCATAACAAAACACTCCCTATAAGCAATATCCAATGTGTGTAGTTATTTACAGTAGTTCCGAGAAGCCATCAGGCTTCTCATATTTTAATACCTTTCACTTCCCACGCCAAAGGGGAGTCTTATCGAGATCTTGGCGCCTTAGTGGTGGGCGTTCCTGCCGACGCAGCGAGGCGATTCATTTGAATCTGAAGAAGCGACAGCGTTCGCCTTTGCCATGGAATTCTTACCTCTAAATGTTTTATACAATCTAAAGAATCCCGTGGCAACAGCGATCGTAAGATCAAATGGATCGCGTAGCGTCCTCAGCAAAAGAAACCGCCCCTCACAAAATTGTCAAATTTCAATAAGCTCCGCTCCTCCTAGCATATACATATAATTCCGCCAAACGGACAAGCTAACCAATGTGCAACAAAACATTTAAGGAGGCACAGACCATGCAATCTACGAACATGCAACCTTTGACTGGTAAAGAATTGGAGTATATCGCAGACTCTATTTCCAATGAAAAATTGCTACTCAAGCAATGTGCGGCGACAGCGGCATCCGTCCAGCCGCCTGCTATTCAACAAGCCTGTTTGCAACTCGCTAGAACTCATGAGCACCACCTGAGCTTGCTTTCAAATGCTCTCCAACAGCACCAACAGCTTGCTCCTATGCAACCGCAGCAGTAATCATGCATTAACCATAAAGGAGGTATGACAGGATGTATTCACAGAACAATATGTCATTTATGCCCGAAGAAGATTTGCTCTATACCATTCTTGCTGATATGAAACGTACAGTGCGCGAGTACACAACGGCGACAACAGAATCCAATTGTCCGTCTGTGCGTCAGATGTTCACTGACCTTACGAACGACACGTTACGTCTGCAAGGTGATTTGTATCGTCTGATGAGTCAGAA
The DNA here is from genome assembly GCF_056316205.1 of Paenibacillus sp. 1-8. Classification (NCBI taxonomy): domain Bacteria; kingdom Bacillati; phylum Bacillota; class Bacilli; order Caryophanales; family Paenibacillaceae; genus Paenibacillus; species Paenibacillus sp. 1-8. The sequence continues at coordinate 1,589,830 of NZ_CM149995.1, forward strand.
CAATATGTACTCCACTCCATCTAAAGCACTGCGCATCGATTTGGACAAACAGATTCAGGAAGCCCGGAAGACCCAACAGGAGTGCCAGCAGTTCATTCAGCAAAAATCCTCCTCAGCGGGAGTATACGGTCAACCGATGCATCAACAGGGCCAGCCGTCTCACCAAAACAACCCTTACTATATGTAAATGGGACACTCCGCTTTTGAAGCTTTTTCTCACAACAAGCCGTCCGTCTGCCGGATTCACCGGGGCGGGCGGTTTTTCTTTGCAGGTTTAAAGCGCGTATTGTATGATGTATAGTAATCTCTTTTGATGGAGGCCTTATGTAGAATGACAGAACTGAATGATTTGAAATTAAAAGTGCTGGAATTGTTAAAAGAAGATGCAAGAAGGACGCCGACTCTGCTTGCTACCTTGCTGGGAGTTGCCGAACAGGATGTACGTGCCGCGATTAAAGAGCTTGAAGATCAACATGTGATCGTCAAATACGCCGCTGTGGTCAATTGGGATAAAGTCGACGACGAAAAGGTTACTGCTTTGATTGAGGTGCAGATTACACCGGAGCGGGGAAGAGGATTTGAAGGCATCGCCGAACGGATTTATTTGTATCCACAAGTTAAATCAGTATATCTCATGTCCGGTGCGTACGACTTGCTAGTGGAAGTCGAAGGACGTAACCTCCGTGAGGTAGCGAACTTTGTGTCCGAAAAGCTGTCGCCTATTGATTCCGTCCTGTCAACCAAGACCAATTTTACGCTCAAAAAATACAAACAGGACGGAATTATCTTCGAAGATCATCAGGAAGATAATCGTCTGATGATTTCACCGTAAAGGAAGATCATGATGAATATCAAACCTGAAGCATTGACTGATAGTAATAAAGCCATGAGCTCGTATTTGTCTCCATTGGTGCGCGAGATCCCATCCTCGGGCATCCGTAAGTTTTTTGATCTGGTGGGCGGCAACAAGGATATTATTACTCTGGGGGTAGGCGAACCGGATTTTACAACCCCTTGGCATATGCGGGAAGCCTGCGTCTATTCATTGGAGCGGGGGTTTACCAGCTATACTTCCAACGCGGGAATGCCTGAACTGCGTGAGGCAATTAGTGAATATCTGGATGAGCAATTTGCAGTCCGCTATGATCCAAAAAGTGAAATTATCGTGACGGTGGGCGGCAGCGAAGCGATTGACCTGGCTTTGCGTGCGTTAATTGTACCCGGCGACGAAATTCTCGTTCCAGAGCCATGCTACATCTCGTATTCTCCGATCACTTCCATTGGCGGCGGTATTCCCGTAGGAATCGAAACCTTCGCCAAGGATGAATTCAAGCTGACAGCAGAGGCGCTGGAGGCTAAAATCACACCTAAATCCAAGGTGCTGATTTTATGCTATCCGAGTAATCCAACCGGGGCGACCATGACCTATGAGGATTGGCTTCCGATTGCGAAAGTTGTAGAAAAACATGATTTGATCGTCATTTCTGATGAAATTTATGCAGAACTGAATTATGGCGAGAAGCATGTCAGCTTCGCGGCTGTGCCGGGCATGATGGATCGCACCATTCTGGTCAGTGGTTTTTCCAAAGCCTTCGCTATGACGGGCTGGCGTATTGGGTATACATGCGGGCATCCTGATTTAATTGCTGCTATGCTTAAAATCCACCAGTATACCGTGATGTGTGCGCCTTCGATGGGTCAGGTAGCGGCTCTTGAGGGGTTGCGCAATGGTTTGGGGGAGAAGGATCGCATGGTGGAAGCTTACAATCAGCGTCGCCGTCTGATGGTTGAGGGGTTCCGGGAAATTGGTCTGGAATGCCACGAGCCGAGAGGGGCTTTTTATGTTTTCCCAAGTATTCAAAGCACAGGGCTGAGCTCGGATGAGTTTGCGCAGCGTCTTTTGGCAGAGGTCAAGGTTGCGGCTGTGCCGGGGAACGTATTCGGTTTGGGGGGCGAAGGATACCTTCGTTGCTCGTATGCGACCTCTGTTGCTCAACTGACGGAAGCATTGGATCGTATTGGTCATTTTGTAGAAAAAGTAAAAAAAGAAGGTTAAAAATTATTTTTTATGGGTAAATCATAGAAAATAGTCTTTTATTTCTAAATTTATATGCTATAATTTGAAATCGAAAGCAGGAAGTTTAATTTTTCAATTGCAGGAGGAATGCTCATGTCATATGTTGGATATAATTCGTCGGTGTCAACTGGATACGACATTTCCCTGGAAGATGAAATTTTATTCCTGCGCAATGAGATGATGCGGACGTTTCAGGAAGAGAAGTCCTTTACCTCTGATCTTGTCATTGAGATCAGTTGCAAGCTCGATTTGAAAATTAACGAATACATGAAGCTGTACGGTTCGGAATGCAAGGTGTAACCGTGTGAAGCCAAGCCGTATATATAGAGAAGGCCGCAGGGCCTTCTTTTTTTGCGTTCACAACTTATGATATATTAGTGGCATGGAAGAGGGGGCGTACATATGAGAGCAGGGCTGAAAAGGCTGTCGCCATGGATCATCGGAATGCTGGTACTCGTGCTGTTGGCGGGATGCGGGGGGCGAGACAAGGACAGTTTCACCATTTTTATCATGGATAAGCAAGGGGATGCTTCAGTTCTTCGTGATGAACTGGCGCAAAAGCTTAAGGATAAACTGGGCGAACAGGCTCCAACCATTGAGATTGCAGTTAGCCCACTGTATAACCAGCAGAAACTGGTCGTTGAATATGCAGCCGGGGAAAACGATCTGTTTATTTTACCGGAAGAGGATATGAAGTTGTATGGACAGAATGGTTCGAATTTGCCTTTAGACGATGCTTTTGACAAGAAAACGTATGCTCGGGGTGTGTTCGAGGGCGGCGTATTTAAGGAGAAAGAGCAGGGGGAAAAAGGAACAGATATGATCAAGGAAACTCATTTGTTCGGGATTCCGGTGGAGCAGATGAAGATGTTCAAGGATGTAAAATATAACTCCAAAACATTATTTGCTACCGTGCCACCGCGTACGAGTAATAAGGAGGAAGCCATCAAGGTATTAAAAGCACTGACGGAATGATAGAGGGGATGAGATACCATGGGGATTTATACAAGAACAGGTGATGAGGGACAAACCTCGGTGATCGGCGGTCGAGTGGCCAAGGATGATGACCGTGTGGAGGCATACGGTACGATTGACGAACTGAACAGCTTTGTAGGACAAGCGATCAGCTTTGCCGAAGGGGAAAAGTTTGCGGATATTCGGGCTCAATTGGAGGAAGTACAGCAGGAACTGTTTGATTGCGGCTCGGATTTGGCGTTTGTCAAAATCAACGAAAGCAAATACAAGGTAAAGGATGAGCTGGCAGAGCGGCTTGAAGGCTGGATTGACGCATGTCAGGAGGAAAATCCGAAGGTGGAGCGTTTTATTATTCCGGGGGGTAGCACGTTGTCTTCAGCGCTTCATGTTTGCCGTACGGTTTGCCGCCGCGCGGAACGTCGTGCTGTCACACTGAGTAAGCATACGGAAATCAATCCTGCGGTACGTCGGTATTTGAACCGTCTGTCTGATTACTTTTTCGTCGTGGCCCGCACCGCGAATGTACGTCAAGGGGTACCGGATGTCGAATATGTGCGCAGCAAAAAAGTGTTTCGCAAATAAGGAGGCAACCGGGAATTTGTGATGAGCTTGTATTATGAACCTATCGTGTATACGATCCCTCCTGAGGAGGAGGGAATGCTGTTGAAGACCATTTTGCAAAAACGTATGAATGTTTCACGCAAGCTGATATCCAAACTTAAGCTGACGGAACAAGGCATTATGCTGAACGGAACACGAGTGTATATCAGCGTAAAGGTACAGTCCGGGGATCGGGTGGAAATTCGTATGGAACGCGAGCGTTCCGATGATATTTTGCCTGAACCGATTCCTTTTGACATTTTATTTGAAGATGAGCATTTATTGGTTGTCAACAAGGCGGCGGGTATGATTGTCCATCCGACTCATGGTCATTACACGGGAACGCTGGCTAACGGGGTTGTGCATTATTGGCAGGCCAAAGGCGAGCTGTTCAGGTTCCGTCCCGTTCATCGTCTCGATCAGGAGACGACGGGTGTCCTTGTGGTGGCTAAAAATCCATATGTACACCAGCATATTTCCGAGCAAATGATTGCGGGGACGGTGGATAAGCGCTACACGGCCCTGGTGCACGGTTGCCCTGATCTACAGGAAGGAAGGGTGGATGGGCCGATTGACCGTAATCCGGATGATCCGCATTTGCGCATGGTGACCCCTGATGGTTATCCGGCCCTTACACTCTATAAGCTGGAGGAAGTCTGGAATGAGGGGAGCCGCATCGGGATCAAGCTGGAATCCGGACGTACGCACCAAATCCGGGTACACATGACTTCTATTGGATGTCCGTTGATCGGTGATAAAATGTACCGAAATACGCCTGCTGACGCTGCGCAACGTGAGCGTTATGATCAGCTGGATGCCCAGATGCCCCGACAGGCACTGCATGCCTCAGAGCTGTCCTTGGTGCATCCTGTGACCGGAGAGCAGTTGACGTTTTGCGCCCCATTGCCGGACGATATGGCCCAGTTGCAGGAGCTGTTAAGAAATCGAAATGGAGGGTTAACATAACGATGAGCCAGTTGAAAGTATACCAGTACTCCAAATGCAGCACTTGTCGCAATGCAGTGAAATGGCTACAAAGCAAGGGACATGAAACGGAATTGATTCCTATTTTTGAACAACCGCCCGGCCCGGAGGAATTAGCTGATTTAATCAGCAAAAGTGGACTGGAGCTGAAAAAGTTTTTCAATACGAGCGGTGAGGTATATAAGGAGCTAAAGCTGAAGGACAAGCTGGCAGACATGAGCCGTGAAGAGCAAATCTCGCTTTTATCCTCGAATGGAAGATTGATCAAGCGCCCGATTGTAACAGACGGGAACAAAGTAACGGTAGGCTTCAAAGAGGAAACATTTGAGGAAGCATGGAGCGCTCAATAACGCCCAATTTGGCTCTGCGATATGTTATACTGTTGTGGTTAAAATAATATGATGAATGGGAGCAATACAATCTGTGACACAACGTAATGAACAATCCATAATGTTGGTTGACGGCATGGCTCTGTTATTCCGCGCTTATTATGCAACTGCTGCAAACGGTTATATAAGGCGCACAAAGGCCGGAGTGCCAACGAACGCCATATATGGTTTTATTCGATATTTTTGGGATGCGGTACAAACCTATAATCCGACGCATGTCGTATGCTGCTGGGATATGGGAGGAACGACGTTCCGCGGAGAGCATTTTGCTGCGTACAAGGGGAATCGCGCTGACGCGCCAGATGATTTGATTCCTCAATTTACATTGATTCGTGATGTGACGGATAGCCTCGGCATTCCTAATATTGGAGCTGCAGGCTTTGAAGCGGATGATTGCATCGGTACGCTGGCACGCCACTATACGCAGAATGAGGACATGGATGTAATGATTCTCTCCGGAGATCACGATTTACTCCAATTGGTGGATGAGCGGACACGGGTTATTATTATGAAAAAGGGTCACGGCAATTATATGGTGTACACCCCGGAAACGTTACTGTCTGAAAAAGGGCTCAAACCCCGCCAAGTTGTGGACCTCAAGGGCCTGATGGGGGATGCAAGCGACAATTACCCGGGAGTACGAGGCATTGGTGAAAAGACGGCACTCAAGCTGGTACAGGAATATGACTCCATTGAAGGTATTCTGGAGAATCTGGATCAATTGACGCCAGCAGTACGCAAAAAGATCGAGAGTGATCTGGATATGCTGCATTTGTCACGTAAGCTGGCTGAAATTCACTGTGGTGTACCTGTAGCATGCGCACTGGACAGTTGTCTGTTGACGCTGGATCATGTGCAAATTGTAGACAAGTTTGAGGAGCTTGAAATGAAAAGCTTGTGTACGTTAATGGGTGTGGCAACTGGATCATAACGAAGCCAGTTTGGCTTCACAGGTACAACTCGGAACTCGTATTACACATATGAGGATGCTGGCGCTTGGTGCGTTAGTGTCCTTTTTTACACAGTTATGTCAAGGGAGATATATATTGTTGTGAAGGATTATATACAATTGGGATCAGGGGATTGACCTTGGACACGTTTCAGGCGAATATAGGATAGAGAGAACCGGATCATGACTGAGAGGGGACAACAGCAGCTATGACAGTATTGGGAGCAATTGAGGCAGGCGGTACCAAATTTGTATGTGGAATTGGCAACGAACAGGGAGAGGTGCTGGAACGCGTGAGCTTTCCGACAGCCACGCCAGCAGAAACGATGGCGAATGTCGTTGCATTTTTTGAAGGGAAGGGCATTGAAGCGCTGGGCGTAGGGTCGTTCGGGCCGATTGATCCTATCGAAGGCAGTGATACATATGGCTATATTACAACAACGCCAAAGCCGCATTGGGGCAATTATAACCTGATCGGCAAGCTGAAAGAGCATTTTGACGTACCTATGGGATTTGACACGGATGTGAACGGTGCAGCATTGGGCGAATCCATCTGGGGGGCGGCTAAGGGACTGGATAGCTGTCTCTATATTACGATAGGTACAGGTATCGGAGCGGGTGCTCTGGTCGGTGGAAAGCTGATTCATGGATTGTCCCATCCTGAAATGGGCCATATCCTAGTGCGTCGTCATCCGGAAGATACCTATGAAGGGTCATGTCCTTATCACGGAGATTGTCTGGAGGGACTGGCAGCGGGTCCTGCGCTTGAAAAAAGATGGAAGGTCAAAGGCCATGAGCTTTCTGTGGATCACCCGGCTTGGGAGATGGAAGCTTATTATCTGGCACAGGCCTTGATGAGCTATGTATTGATTCTTTCACCGCAAAAAATTATTATGGGCGGCGGAGTGATGAAGCAGGAGCAACTGTTCCCACTCGTTCGCGCCGAGTTTCAAAAACTGTTAAACGGATACGTACAGCATCCGAGTCTGACTACAGAAATTGATCAGTATATCGTGGCCCCAGGCTTGGGAGACAATGCCGGATTGTGCGGCGCTCTTGCTTTGGCAAAGGAAAAGCTGAACAAATGAGAATTACGGGTTGACGACAATCCGAGGTACGGTTATCATATAGGCAACAGCATAGTACGGCTCAAAAAGGGAAGCACCTTTCTTGCAAATACGCGAGATAGGTGCTTTTTTGCGTTTGGCGTTGTACCGGACTGTAACCCAATTATAAGCATGGAGGAAAAAAGCATGGAAATTTTATTTTTAAATCGCTTGTCCAAACGGAATGAACAGGGTCATGAGCAATTTGCCCAGGTATGGATTGGACAACATGATGGGGTATGGAGTGCAGGGTGGAGCACACAACACAGTTTGGATGAAAGCACAGATGATCTGTGGTATGAGGGCAGCTTGTGGCAGGAGTTGCTGCATGTGTACCGTCATGAGCTGGCGCTTAAGATGGCAGAGGGCTACAGACCCTTAATCCATGGTGTTTTTCATGAGCAGGAAGGGGCAGCAGGACGTGGGCAAACATTACAAAAGCTGTATTGTTATAGTGATTTGTTTCCGCGTGATGATGTGTATGAGCAATTGACGATGTGGAGACGACAAAAGGCGGCTACCGAGCGAAAAGCACCTTATTTTATCGCTACCAATCGTCTGCTCCGGTTGATTAGCGTCTATCTTCCCCATACCGAGGAGGAGTTGCTGGAGCTACCAGGGATAGGGCAAGGTAAAATATCTCAATATGGTCAAGAGCTGCTGGCTATTACGACACAAAATGACCGGACTACCCCATTTCCGCTAAATTGGGTTACAGAGACGTTGGATGAGGAAGTTTTCTTATCATGGCTGTACAAGCAAAAAGAGAACCAATATAAGCAGGAACTGAATAAATTCAGTCTGACAAAAACCATTATTGAAGGTATTTCAGACGGTCTTGCGTTGGAGCATATTGGACTGAAGGCGGGGTTACATCGTAGAGAAATGATTGAAGCAGTGGAGCATTTGGATCGAGATGGAATCGATATGGAAAAGCTGATCCGTCAGGAACTGGTGAACGTATCTGAGGAAGAGCAGACGGCGATCTGGTCTGCATATGAAGAACTGGGGGATACGCTGCTTAAGCCCGTTATGCTGCGGGTATATGGTGAGGAACAGGCTGCGGAAACGGGGCTGGATCAAGTTTATGAGCGGCTGCGTCTGATTCGTATCCGTTTTCGCCATCAGGTGGCATCAGATCGACATGCGGGATAACATCGCGCAAATATAAAATAATCACACAAAAAAAAGCAGTAGCTATATCCTGTGAGGATACGGCTACTGCTTCAACCTTTTCTTTTCAAACCCAATCCTTCTTGCGGAAAATACAGAACATGCTAACCCCCAGCGCCACCATAATACCAATGACGATAAAATAACCATAACGCGTATGAAGCTCAGGCATATTATCAAAGTTCATACCATAAATTCCGGTAATCACCGTCAACGGCATAAACACGGTTGTAATCGCTGTAAACACGCGCATGATTTCATTCGCACGGTTAGCGATACTGGATTGATAAGCTTCTCGAAGGTTACCCATTAGATCGCGGTAAGTTTCGAAAGTCTCCGAAATTTTCACGGCATTTTCATAAATGTCGCTAAAATATTTTTGCAATTGATCGTCGATCAGCCGTAAATCCCGTTTGTTCAACGTATTGATGACTTCTTTTTGTGGACCAAGCACTTTTTTCAGCCACAGAATCTCACTGCGTAAGCCGATAATTTCATTCAAATGCGATTTTTTTGTATGCATCAGAATGTCTTCTTCCAGCTTCTCAATGCGAACCTCAATCCGGTCACCAACCAGAAAATAGTTGTCAACGATCAAGTCGACCAACAGATACATAAAACGGTCAGGCTGGCTGACCTCCTGCTCCCACAACATAGGCTTGAGGGTGCGTAGCTCATTGATTTTCTGCTTGGTCACCGTAATGATGAAATGGCGGCCGAGAAAAATGTTCAAAGCACGTAAAAATATTTCTTCATCATCAAAACGAATGCTGTTTACAACGATAAAATAATGGCTTTCGTAAATTTCAATCTTCGGGCGCTGCTCTTCTTCACTCAAACAGTCCTCTACTGCGAGATCATGCATGGAGAATAAAGGCTGGAGCACTGCAAGATCATCCACATCGGCATCAATCCAATAAAAGCCTTCTGCTGGCGGAGTAAGCGCCATTTCAATTTCTTCGACAGGGGTAAAAACCCCGTTGTTTACCAAACGGATTTTCATATATGTCACTCCTTATGCTCCGTCGAAACGGAAAATACGTGTACCTCAAGCATAAGGAATGGACTCAGTTAGCCGGATCGGGTAAGCGGCATCCCCATCAAAAGCCAGAGGCTTTTGGAGTATGCAGAGCCTGGCGTCCCGTCTTTCGGCAAGCTGAAGTCATTCCTATGCTGTTGTTCAGGGATCGCCGCCTATTCGGACTCGGGTCGCCTTCCATTCCGGATTCACCTCACAAATGTTCTTTTTTAGGTTGCCACAGTACCGCAGAAAGCACTCTAAATCTGCACGACTGCTTTATATTTTCGGCCTATAGCACTTGTATAGTATAACGCTCGGCCTACAGCCTTTCAAGCGCAAAATCATGGGCTAAATCAACAGTAGTGACAAGAGCTTCGGCGATAGGGTAATGTATGATTTAACATATGGAAATATAAGACGAAGTGTGAATGCAGGGCACAAAATTACAAGTCCTATCTTGACGAAGCACAGCTGATGCATTAAAGTGAACAACAAGAACAATTTATGAACCCAAAATGAATATAGCGAAATCTTATCAAGAGCAGGTGGAGGGACTAGCCCGATGATACCCGGCAACCGGCGATTTTAATCGCACGGTGCTAATTCTTGCAGGACGCGTGCTTTTTACAAAGAGCGATGCCCTGACAGATGAGAGAGGCGCATATGGATACAAATATGACCTTTCTCGTAACCGAGGAAGGTCTTTTTATTATATGCCCGGCATCTCAACATGACGATTTTCGCAAAAACTTCACCGAACAAGGAGTGAGTTTACATGCCGATTAAAATTCCGGATACACTACCTGCTAAGGAAGTGCTGGAGGGCGAAAATATTTTCGTAATGGATGAGAGCCTGGCCTATCATCAGGATATTCGTCCGTTGCGCATCGCCATTTTGAATTTGATGCCTACCAAAGAAACGACGGAAACTCAACTGTTGCGTCTGGTCGGCAATACCCCGCTTCAAGTGGACGTTACGCTGGTACACATGAAGTCGCATGTATCTAAAAATACATCGCAGGAATATTTGAACATGTTTTATAAAACGTTTGACGAGATCAGAAACAGCCGCTTTGACGGCATGGTGATTACGGGAGCACCCGTTGAACAGCTTGAGTTTGAAGATGTGAACTACTGGGAGGAAATCCGGCAAATTTTTGAATGGACGAAAACGAATGTAACTTCGACCATGCATATCTGTTGGGCCTCACAGGCGGGTCTGTTTCATCATTTCGGCGTTCCCAAATACAGACTTGATTACAAATGCTTTGGCGTTTTTCCACATAGCGTTAATAAACCTAAAGTGAAGTTGCTACGCGGTTTTGATGAATTGTTTTATGCACCTCATTCCCGGCATACAGAGGTTCGGCGCGAAGATATTGAGCATATTGCCGAACTGGAGCTTTTATCCGAATCTGAGGAAGCCGGAGTGTATCTGGTAGCTACACGTGATGGCAAACAAATCTTTGTGACAGGGCATTCCGAATACGATCCACTTTCTCTGAAATGGGAATATGATCGTGACGTCGCCAAAGGGATGGATATTGAAGTACCGAAGAATTATTTTCCCAACAATGACCCTGAGCGTACACCGCCCTCAACCTGGCGTGCGCATGCCAATTTATTATTTTCAAATTGGCTCAACTATTATGTATACCAAGAAACCCCTTTCGATATCGGGCCCCAGATTTAAAAAGGGGCTTAACGTTTATATCTACGCAGTACCACCTTGCAGCAGCGCAGCAGTATAGATATGATAATCCTATTTTGCAGCCTATGTTACAGCACCTATTATGGGAGTGAACAGGAGGAAACATATGAGTGAGAAACAGTGGAAAATCGAAAGCAGGTTAGCACAGATTGGTTCAATCGAAGAGCCGGTAACCGGAGCAGTGAATTTTCCAATTTATCAGTCTACAGCGTTTCGCCATCCCCGTCTGGGACAAAGCACAGGTTTTGATTACATTCGGACGATCAATCCGACACGTAAAGTACTGGAAGAGGCGTCCGCTGCACTGGAATCCGGTGATGCAGGCTTTGCATGCAGTTCAGGTATGGCGGCGCTGCAAACGGTATTTGCCCTGTTTGGGCAAGGAGATCATCTGATTGTATCGCTGGATCTGTATGGAGGCACGTATCGCCTGCTGGAACGTATTTTATCCAGATTTGGCGTGACGGCGAGCTATGTGGATACGAACGATCTTGAAGCCATCGAGCAGTCATGTCGACCAAATACCAAAGCAGTATTCATAGAAACGCCTACGAATCCATTAATGATGATTACGGATATTCGGGCAGTAGCCGAATGGGCGTCACAACGTCAGTTGCTTACTATTGTAGATAATACGCTGTTAACACCATATTTCCAGCGTCCTTTGGAGCTGGGTGCCGATATTGTGGTACATAGCGCAACCAAGTATCTGGGCGGACACAATGATGTGCTGGCAGGCTTGATCGTAACCAAGGGTAAAGAGCTGTCAGCTGAAATTTCCTTCCTGCATAATTCCATTGGGGCCGTACTTTCTCCGAGCGATAGCTATCAGTTGATGAAGGGCATGAAAACATTGGCGCTGCGTATGGATCGGCATGAGCATAATGCGACAGTGCTGGCCAATTATCTGCTGACGCATCCAGCGGTGGCTGAGGTGTTTTATCCAGGGCTTGAGGGTCACCCAGGGCGTGAGATTCAAAACAAACAATCCAGCGGCAACACAGGTATTTTCTCGTTTAAAGTAAAAGATGCCCGTTATGTGGAGCCCTTGCTTCGAAACATTAAGCTTATTGCTTTTGCAGAAAGTCTAGGCGGTGTGGAATCGTTAATGACTTATCCTGCTGTACAGACACATGCCGATATACCGGCTGAGATTCGGGATGCAGTCGGAGTGGATGATCGGTTGCTGCGCTTCTCCGTCGGCATTGAACATACGGATGATTTAATTGAAGATTTGCGTTCAGCGTTGGAAGCGGCACATCAAGAAATCGAAGGAGGGGAACAGCAATGATTGAGGACGTGCGGAAAATCGGGCGGGAAACGGAAAAAGAACGGAAGTTCGCTACCAAGCTGCTGCATTTTGGCTCTGAAATTGATAGTGTTACGGGTGCGTCTAGCGTACCGATTTATCAGGCGTCCACCTTTCACCATCACGATATTTTCAATCCTCCGCTGCATGATTACAGCCGTTCCGGCAATCCGACACGGCAAGCTTTGGAGGACTACATCGCCTTACTGGAAGGTGGAGCGAGAGGTTTTGCCTTTGCATCGGGCATGGCGGCTATATCCAGTACGTTTATGCTGTTGTCTGCTGGGGACCATGTCATTGTTTCGGAAGATGTATATGGAGGGACCTACCGCCTGCTGACTTCTATTTTAAAACGGATGAATATCGAAACCACCTTCGTCGATATGACGGACATCAACCTTGTGAAAGAAGCGTTGCAGGAAAATACGAAGGCTGTATATATGGAGACACCTTCCAACCCAACCCTCAAAATCACCGATGTGGCATGGATAACGGCTTGGGCCCAGGAGAAAGGGCTTCTGACGCTGCTGGATAACACATTCATGACACCCTATTATCAACGTCCGATTGAGCAAGGTGTCGATATCGTGTTGCACAGTGCAACCAAATTTCTCGGCGGGCACAGCGATGTACTCGCAGGACTTGCGGTGGCACGTACGGAGTCGTTGGGCAGACAAATCAAGCAGCTTCAAAATGGACTCGGAACCGTGTTGGCCCCACAGGAGTCGTGGTTGCTTATGCGCGGGATGAAGACACTGAAAGCACGTATGGCTCACAGTGAGAAGAGTGCGGCGAAGCTGGCCAACTGGCTGAACGAGCGAAGTGACATTGAGGCGGTATACTATCCGGGCCTGGAAAATCATCCGGGGCGTGCCGTACATGAAAGCCAATCCAGTGGATACGGTGCGGTTATCTCGTTTGATGTAGGTTCCGGTGAGCGTGCAAAAGAGGTACTCAATCGCATACAAATCCCGATTGTGGCGGTAAGTCTGGGAGCTGTGGAGAGTATCTTGTCGTATCCCGCAATGATGTCACATGCGGCAATGCCACACAGTGTACGTCTGGAGCGGGGGATCACGGATGGTCTGCTGCGTTTCTCCGTAGGTCTGGAGGATATTGACGATCTGATCAGTGATCTAAATGAGGCTCTTCGTTAAGAATTAGCATATGGGGAGAGAATTTCCCGTTTTTCACACAGGAATCGAAGATGTATTAGAAAAACAGCAAGCTCCAGCTCAATAGGAGACTTGCTGTTTTACGTATGTATGACTTGGAGGGCAAGGCGAATGGGGCACGCTTTGCAATCACATGTTCTCAATTATTGGTTACGTTTATCATGGAGTTATAGCCTGTTTGTTGCATCATTCACTGGGTTAAAAGCAGAAAGAAACGGGAATAAGTATGGTTCCTTACCTAAAGATATGTTAGTATTATCATTAGGTTTTACTATGCTATATAGCACAGACAAATACAAAGCCAGTCATGAACACATATAATACGACAGGGTTCGAACGCAGGTTTGTGAAATCATTCTCGTTCATAAGTCCTGTCTTTCATTTCGTCCCCCTGTGAAAGCGAAGGAGGATACACCATGAGTGTAATCGACCATATTTTAGATAAAGCTCTGCGCGGCGAACGCCTGAATTTAGAGGACACCGTTGCTTTGTTCGAGTCAGACGAGGTAGAAAAGATCGGTCACGCAGCGAACAAAGTGATGAACCGTATGCATCCTGATCCGATCAAAACCTTCGTCATCGGACGAAATATTAACTATACGAACGTCTGTGACGTATATTGCCGCTTTTGCGCTTTTTACCGCAGACCGGGTTCAGATGAAGGCTATGTCCTGCCCGATGAAGTGATTTTCCAGAAAATCAAGGAAACCCAGGATGTAGGCGGCACCGAGATTCTGATGCAAGGCGGTGTGAATCCTAATCTGCCGTTCAGTTATTATACCGATTTGCTAAAAGCGATCAAGGAGCGTTTTCCCGATATTACGATGCATTCCTTCTCCCCGGCTGAAATTCATAAGATGAAGGAAAAATCCGGCTTGTCCATGGAAGATACGATGCGAGCCATTCATGAAGCCGGATTGGATTCCTTGCCAGGCGGCGGCGGAGAAATTTTGGATGACCGCACACGCCGCAAAATCAGCCGTCTCAAAGGCTCGTGGCGGGATTGGATGGACGTGATGCAGACAGCCCATAAGGTTGGTATGAACACGACGGCCACGATGGTTATCGGCTTTGGCGAGTTGATGGAGGAGCGTGCGCTGCATTTACTGCGTGTTCGTGATGCCCAGGACGAATGCATTGAAAATAAATATGATTCCGAAGGCTTCCTGGCCTTTATTCCATGGACCTTCCAACCGGATAACACGAACCTGAAAAAAGAACGCCAAACGCCGGAGGAATATTTGAAGACTGTTGCAATCAGCCGCCTTGTACTGGATAACATCAAGCATATTCAGTCTTCGTGGGTAACGATGGGACCAGAAATCGGCAAAAAATCACTGTACTATGGTTGCGACGACTTCGGTAGTACGATGATTGAGGAAAACGTCGTTTCCGCTGCAGGCGCAACGTACAAAGTCAATATCGAGTCCATTTTACAGCTGATCCGCGAAACGGGCCACGTTCCGGCACAACGCAATACCCGCTATGACATTATTCGTACCTTTGGCGGTGCCAGCAGCATCGAACATGACTTTATTATGCAAAATTAAGACAAACACACCATAACTAAATTAACACATATGTGCGACACATAATGGAGCATGTAACCTGTTATTTTGCGGTAGTAACACAACGCTTGTCTATCATTAATCCAAATGGAAGGATTAATGATAGACAAGCGTTCTTTGTCGTCTGGCAGAGATATACGCGGAAGGAAAAGAGCAACATTGTCGGAGGAGAGCAATCGTAATGAAACCAAGAATTACACGAAGCTAACCATCCACGGTTTGTATTCCAAGTTTATTAATATTAAGCGGTCAGAAGGAATCTCAGAACGGAGGAAAATGGATTTGCTGAGAGACAAAAAAGATCAATCTACTGTAAGATTATCGCGTTCTCGAATAAATAAGATTTTGAAAGAGCTTCATAATAGTCCGGTGCGCCCTGGCGCGATTTACCGGAATATTACGGTTCTTGGAAAACCGTATACACTCGGTTTCGTCGCTGGCAAATCGCAAGCGTATAGGAGCAAATTTTGAAACACGTTACGATCGAGCCTGACCTCGAAAACGTGATGATTGATGCGACGATCGTTCGCGTTCATCAGCACGGAACCGGGGCAAAAGAGGCAGCCATTTCAGGCCATTGGACGCTCCAGAGGCGGACTAACCACTAAAATCCACGCGATCGTAGATGCGTCAGGCAATCCCCTACACTTTGAATGAACATGTGGACAAAGCCCCGATTGCGTGATGGGGTATGAGATGTTAAAAGAGATCGAACTGACCGAAACCGAACGTGTTAGCGGATCGAGCATACGATACGAATGCCATCCTGAATCTTCTTGAGGAAGAAAACACCACCCCCGTAATTCCCAATAAGAAATCCCTTAAGATTCAATTCTTCAATCGAATTAAACATTATCGTCGAATCGCTACAAGATTCGAAAAAACCAGCTTGTACCTTTCAGGATTTTTGACGTTGGTTTCCATCATGATTTGGCTGCTTAAAGTTTGAAGACACGCTCTAGTTATCCTATCGTATTGAAAGGTAGCTATCGTCATGATAATATATTAATTAATGGAGTGTTATAATCATACATTAATAAGTGATTCAAGCAATCCACATTTTGAATTCAAATACATATGAAGGTGAATCTTATGCTAAAAGTTAACCGAAACGACCAACGTCCCCTATGGCAGCAACTTCTAGACCAAGCGATTCATAATATTAGAACAGGAAAATGGCCACCAGGGGAATTGCTACTCCCATCTCGTGAGCTCGCTTTATTAGTCGGTGTCTCGCGCTCAACCATACAGATTGTTTATGAGGAATTATTCAGCCGTGGATACACCGTGACATCTCGGCGCGGTGGAACAAGGGTAAGTGAGTGGAGCTATATAACAGGTTCTTTTGAAGATGTTATGCCTCAAGGGCCAGTCACCCCCGAATTACCTGTATTAAACGCTGCAGTCAATCATCTACACGGCTGGCTTAGAGGCAAAGAAGAGCAAAATGTGGAGATTGATTTCTGTCCCCACGAGCCTTATTTGGATCAACATTTTCAAAGAAAATGGAGACAATCATTTTTACAAGCCTCCACAGAAATGGACTTGGCGAATTGGGCTTATGGTAACGCCTACGGTTTTGTATCACTGCGCGAACAGATACAACGGTATTTGTCACTTGAACGAGGAATCCATGTGCATATCGATCAAATTATGTTAACCTCAGGAGCGCAGCATAGCCTTGATTTGATCGCCCAAGCGCTATTAAATGAAGGAGACACGGTTTCTGTTGAAGATCCCGGTTTTCCTGCAGCTTGGATGACCATGAAATATAGGAGTATGAATGTTGTGCCCGTTCCTGTTGACGAGTACGGAATACAGGTAGATCGCATTCATCCACAATCCAAGCTAACTTTTGTCACGCCTTCGCATCAGTGTGCAGTTGGAGTCATAATGTCGGAACCCCGGAGGCAACAATTGTTACGTAAGGCTACACAACATCAATTTTGGATTGTTGAGGACGATTATGATAGTGAATTTCGATATCGAGGGGACCCACTTCCTACGTTATTCAGCCATCAACCCCAAAATACATTATATATGATGAGCTTTTCCAAAATGGTTGCTCCTGGAATCCGAATATCGGCGATTGTTGGGCCAAAAGGGGCCATCCGACAGCTTGCTCAAGTCCATGCACTCACTTATCGTCATCTTCCAATTATGGAACAATTGACGCTTGCTCATTTTATTGAACACGGGCATTTCATGCGCCATATGAGAAGAGTCAGAAATGTATATCGGCGCAGACATGCAGCCATGACAAAGGCCATAGCTGCTACTGGTCTAGACAAGCGTTTTAAACTCAGTGGGGTAGAAACAGGATTGCACATGCTTCTCGAAGCTGTGGAATCGTTTGACGAAGAAGCTGTGACGAACCAAGCGCTCAAAGAAGGAATACGTATTTATCCCCTGAGCAGTTATTGTCTAAATAGCGACCGAAAAGGATGGGTACTTGGTTTTGCTAAAGTAGATGAGGAGGCAATTGAAGTCGGTATTTATCGCCTTGCGGAGATGCTTTTATAATTCCAGCACCTCCGCCTTAGATATATCTTTGTTCTGCACCTAAGCGTTATTCCGCTTCATTTCCCATTGCAATCGAAAACCGGTTCCAACTATTGATTAATTGATAATTATGATTAAATCCGTAAAGGCGTGTGAGCCAAATGGCGCTGTTAAGAGCGAGCCCAAACCCGTTACGGTCAAAATCGGATTCGCGCTTGTTTTAAATCCGTCATTTCGCAACACTAGCATTCCAGGCATATATTGTCCCGTCAAGGTAATAATAAACAGCGGCAATGCAACGCCCAATAAAGCATGAAACGAAAACTCCGGAACGACAAATACCGGCGATGCAATTGCCAATTTGATATTGCTGAAATCTACTTTCCCCACACTAATCAAATAAATAAGTCCAATTGCCAAAATACCCACGATAGCGTAACGGGATGTAAACCTTCTTAATACTACATACGTAGAAAACAGGACAACTACAAGCAGAGGGTCAACTTTCGCGCCACCAAAGGCTGAAATGCCAAACTGCAGTAAAATACCTGCCAGCAGCCCTGAAGCAATGCCTGGAGGGATAAGCCGGACGAAACGTTCGAACATTCCCGATAACACCTGCTACTTTTGCTGCCTGAAATACGAGAATAAATGTACCCCCATAATTGACAATGACAGATATTAAAGCAGCTATAGTGGGTGAAATCAAATCGCGGCCGCGCAGTGAAGGTGATGTTGTGTTCATAAGCTCTCTCCTGCCTCTCTCCTAATCGTTCTGGCGCGCGTTTTCGTTCCAGTAATACCTGTCCGGCAAATAACGTTGGCCAAATACGCTTGTCCCTACTCGTATGATTGTAGCTCCTTCTTCGATGGCAACCTTGAAATCCCCTGACATGCCCATCGAGAGAGTATCCATTTCTACACTTGGAAATTTTTCTGCCATAATCTGTGCTTGAATTTGTTTTAACAATCGGAAGCAATGTCTGGTCTCGTCATTTGAGGCATTCAGTTTTCCAATAGTCATCAAGCCTTTAATGTTTAACGTTTCGAACTGAGACAATTGTTCAACTAACTCCAGTGCTGCTTCTGGCGGAGCGCCAAATTTGCTTTCTTCGTAGGACGTATTGATTTGTACCAAAATATCCATGGTCTTGTTCTCTTTCAAGAGTTGATGATGCAATGCCTGCCCCAATTTCAAACGGTCCACAGAATGAATGAGCTTGACATATTTTACAACGTCTTTTACTTTATTCGTTTGCAGATGTCCGATAAAATGCCATTCCACCTGGTTGTACTGCTGCATAAGTGGAAATTTCCCCAAAAGTTCTTGAGCTTTGTTTTCACCAAATAAAGTTTCGCCCGCTTGAAGGGCAATTTTTAATTTTTCAAGTGGTACGGTTTTTGTCGCTAACAACAATTTCACATCTTCTTTCTTGCGCCCTGAAGCCTGGCAAGCCAATTCCATCAGTTGTCGTACGGATTCAAGATTTTCTTCGACTAAATGGCCCATGTTCGTTCCACCCTCTTTCTGCTTCTCACCCATGTATTTTGTTCAAGTATTTTTAGCTTTTCGCATTTTTGATGTCTTCTTATCAATATTTTTAGTTCTAACATCAGTAAAGAGCCACGGTCCTTATGATTAGGATCCATGGCTTTTGGTCATTATACGACCTGGCTGGTTTAAATTTCATACCAAACCCTGTTTTATAGATCTCTATTTTTCTATGACAAGCTTCTTACAATTGGATTTCAAGTTGATTGGCAAGATCGAAAATATTGTTGATGATATCACACGTCCATTCCTTATTATTCTTATAGGTGATATTCAACATTATTAAACTCCTTTCATATATGAGCGTTTTGCATAAATCCCAAGAGCGATTTCAAATCAGCAATATATAGATCAAAACGGTCTGGTTTGTTATATATCACGGTGAAAATAGCCTGGTGACACGCCCAAGTTAATGCACAAATATTCCTTACTCTTTTTTCGAAAATGGTTCCTTCGGAAAAGAGACTTCGCCACGTTGCATTCCAAGCTATGAAAATTTATCAATAGTAATATGGCTCTACTCGTGTAGAACTGAATCATTACAGGAAGCTGCTCTTTTAAATAGTTAACGGTAAATTCAACCATTCTCCTGTAAGTAAACCTCTATATTGGTTCAGGAATGGAGATCACGAAGAAAGACACATGCAAATTGGCAAAATAAATGTTTTCATTAGAGACCGCTATTGGACTGTTTTTGCTGGTCTATACATTTTTTCTTCTTCGATTGGATTTTCTTTCGCCGTTATATGATAGGGGTCAATTCGGTATACCTGAACTGGACCTCCGAATACAGCGGACCTGTATTTGTCAACGTGCTGTTTGGCCAATGGGCGGTTATAATAATCAGGCACATATTTTCGAATCATTTCCTGCAACATATGTGTAACTTCGTCCAGATCGACAATAGGCTCAGCCTTGCCGAAAATCATAACACTCATATATGCGGTGTCTGTCTTGGCTGGTACTGGATCAGTAATAGTTCCATATTCTTCGCAAACTGTAAAACAAACCTCTGGATTTGTACTCATCACCTGGTTGCGTCTCCCGCCTGTAGCTCCATGAAAATAAAGCTTTCCGTTTGACCAAACATAATTGAGCGGAACAACGTATGGCAACTTACCATCAACCATACCCAGATGTCCAATCCTCGCTTTATTCAAGAAAGAATCAATTTTGTCACTGTCTAATACTTCTCTTATCTTGTAACGAACCTTATCCATTTTCAACCACTCCTATAATGTTGGATTGTTTTCGCTAGTATATCAGTCATTGGATTGAGTTAGTACATCCATAATATAATAATCAAACAGTCCATATTTTTTGCTAAGCAGATTCTTTTTCAAAGCCGAGGGGGCTTCGGCATTGCTCAAGTTATGAAGCCGTTTAACCAGCGGCGGCTTGAAACGGGACTTTCATGTGATCAGATGGGATAAATGGATGGGAGTACCCGCTCACTATGCGCATGATCCACCGTTACTTATTTAGATACAATTTTGGATGTGGGCTAAATTCGGGCAAGAGATTATAACACTAAATTGGTTTTATTAGAATTAACTGACTCTAAATCATTTATATAGCTAAGATGTATCTTGAACAAGCTACTAATAATTCACGTTTCTACAGCAGGCGCAACGTACAAAGTCAACATCAAGTCCATTTTACAGCTGATCCGCGAAACGGGTCATGTTCCGGCACAACGCAATACCCGCTATGATATTATTCGTACCTTTGACGGTGCCAGCAGCATCGAACATGACTTTATTATGCGAAATTAGGAATACATCCGTTAATATATCGTAATCCGACAAAACGCTTATCTATCATTAATCCGTGTAGAGGGATTAGTGTAGATAAGCGTTTTTTGATGTGTTTATAATTATAGATTATTCTTTTTCCTCAAATCGCATTAATATAGATATGTCTTTGATATGTAATGCATGGGCAATTTTTTCAATGTTGTTTATATTCAGTTCTTGAAATTTATTGTTGCACAAATTAGATATTTTGGATTGTGGAACTCCCGAGAGTTCCTCTAATTTTTTCTGAGTTATTCCACGATCTTTTAGAACCTCTTTTAGTTTAATTCTGAACTTTAACATATAAATGTCCTCCGAATATAGATTGACAATATGCCGATGTCGTGATATTTTATTGTTATACCGATATCGTGATAAATAATATCACCTTATTAAAGAATGTTTTAATAAAATCTTGGCTGTACTATCGCCATTTTAACAAATTTTCAATGGAGGATGGAAGCTAAATGACCTCACAGGCAAAAGGCAACAAACAAGCGATTAAGGATATTACTCGTATGGAACCGGTTTGGGAGAAGAATGAGGGTGATACCGATACAGAATTGCACTACTACCATATTACAGATTCCCTAAACCGCAAATGGAGCACTATCGGAATTAATGTCTCTGATGCTATTCAAGTATTTGAACAAGGGAACGACAATGTGTGGACACATATTATTGAGCCAGCACCGTTTAATTCTTATCTGACGACTAATGATTTAATCAATATACTCAACGTTGGCCCAGATGCTCGTGATATTCGCAATGCTTTACAAATCATACTGAATAATGTCGAACGGCGCAATGCATTCTTAAATCGAATTGTAAATGTTAATGCTCAAGATATATCCATTTTGCTCTATAAAATGAAGAACGATTATCTTAAGTATGATCAACTTTCCAACGAGGATTTTATAAAATTGTATGTAGTTAATCCAATCGAAGCCTTGTCAGTTTATTTTCTGGAGACGATTGATGTACATAACTACTGAATAGAGGGTGGTAGGGGACACAGGTAAAAAGGCTATTCAGAACAAAAGAGATCAACCTTTATTTACTTTCATTGAAGCTATTGAAAGGGCAGAAGATGAGTCACAAAACTATTTATCAGGGTACTAATCTCAAATTCAGACTTAAAACAGGCGTTTTTCTTCCTCTAAATAATATCTATATGGTATAATATCCCTTAACAACAGAATGGCTTAGATGGGCGGTCGGCTAGTCTCCTGCAAAGGAGGTGATGCCTGTGGAGGTTAAAGATACGCTGATGTTGATGATTCAATTTGCAACGTTAGTGATCTTGATTATTTCCTTCAACAAAAAGAAATAGACCGCCCTCTCCAAAGGTAAACGGTCTATTTCGATCGACAAATCTTTGAACAGCCACCGCCCTTATAAGCGGCTGTTGCTAAAGAGTAAGGATGCTACAACATACTTACTCTTTTTTAGTGTATACATCTTAGCTATATTTTATCATATTGCCAACCAGCATGACAATGGAGTAAAGGCGTATTACGGTAAATATACTTGGCCTTGTTACACTTTCCATCGCTTCACATACATAATCACAGCCTGCGGGTCTGCCATTTGGATGACCGCCTTAAAGCGTTGCAAATCCAATAGGTGAACGCTGTAAACGATGACCTGTTCATCTTTTTCCTCTGCCAGTCCACCTCTATTTTTGCCCTCTATCTGTGCAGAATTTCCCACAGGCGTACTGTGTATACGAAGCCTGCGGAATAAGGCTTCTTCGATGGTTTGCTGATCCTTGCTGACAACACAAACCATACGCGTCAGACTTGTAAACATCAGCTGGGTCGTCTCATAGGCGGCGAGGCAGGATAAGGCTGAATACAGAGCTGGCTCCCAGCCTAGCACAAAGCCAGCCGTAATGAGCAGCAAACCATTACAAAGCATCACAATTTGTATCAACGGAATCTTCCGATGCGTCAGCAGCAGACTGGACGGTCGGCCATCGTCAGATTCGTTCAGTCCCAGAGAATCGAGCAAACCTCCATGACGGGCCGCCAGCCCTGCGCCAAGTCCAATACAGATTCCGCCGCCCAAAGCGCATACGACCGGGTGGCCACTCACTGCCGGAAAAGGAGACAGAATAATGGCTGAGCCTGAAAAGGCAAACAAACCTGTCCAACGAAGAAGTTTCTACAATCGGCATGAGAGAAGATCCCGCAGTAAGCTGGAGGGATTGAGTAGTATCTTCCGCATGAAACGTCCCAGGAAGGGACAAAATCTGAACGAGGCTCAATATGACAATCATGAGTGTACGCAGCATGTTCAGCATCGTTGACTATAACCTTTAACATACCCAAGCCTAAATATTCAAACGTCTTCTGGTTCTGTCCTGAGTCGCAGCCATTCTGTATAACACCGAACCCTTCTCTTTGAAACCCGATTATTCTCATTTTACGCTGTATCCTGTTTCCAGTCGTTCACTTCGTATAACCCTTTCGAGCCCGCCATATACTGTAATCAGTGATCGAAAGGAGTGAGCCAATGGAACTGTTTACAGTGTGGACCCATACAGACGGAAATCAGGAAAGCGACCGTTTTTATCAGGTGGTCAAGAGTAGAAACAAAGGACTACATATGTCACGGCGCGGATTTCGATTCACTTTCAGACAACTCGAAAACAAAGTGGCATGGACCTGCAAGGGGACAGAGAGCAATCCGGCGTTTGAAAGCTTTCTCCCCTGTGTATACAGCATCATGGCTTCCGCGATAGCGGATTATATTATCGAAGTCAAGGAATGGGGAATGCTTGATCTGATCCTCGCCAAAGCCTGCTCGCTGCAGGAGGAAGAGGATACGGAGCGGGTTCGCAGCATGGTGCATTCTTTGTTAAAGGACGATGGACCAAGAGGGCGTATGAAGCGTCACGGCAAACTGGCGGCTTTACTGGAAAAGGATTTTATGGAGCTGCGCGTGATAAATCTGGAAGGACTTATACAATTCAGATTGAACGCATACAAAAAAGAGCTTGTGGAAATCGTCGACTATGCCATGGAAGAGTTTTGGGCGGATCGGCAGTATGAAGAATTTATGGGATTGCTCAAGTACTTTGTGTTTTTTCAGGAAAGTAAAGTTCCACTGGTGCATGTGCTTCATCAGGGTGGACATGATTTTACCATCCTCGATAGCTCCATGGTGCCGATACCAACACCCGATGGAGATGACATTATTGTGGAGATGCCGGGGGTTGAACTGGAAATGGAGGTCGAGGATCGAATCGTGAGTACACTTATTTCGATTTCTCCTGCTTCCATTATATTACACACAGACGACGAGCACACCCCCATTGTACGGACGCTCCTGCATATTTTTGAAGATAAAGTGAAGCTGAGCAGACTTTATCCAGGTCAGGATGTTCAAAAATAATAATCTGTTCGTATAAACCAATGGATTTCTGGAAAGCCTTTGCCTCAAGGGGAGGTTTTTTATGAGATCCATGTTGGTATGGAAACGGATTTTGGGAACCGTGCTAATTGCAACCTGTCTGGTATTGCCCGGCAATGAAGTTTACGGTCACAAAGAACCGGTCCAGCATAAGAAATGGCAGTCCACACCTGTTTTAGCTCCACGCGAAGAGCAGGTTATTACGACCATGACGGTCACGGCAACAGGATATACAGCAGGCTATGAATCCACTGGCAAACGGCCAAGTCATCCCGGTTACGGTATTACGTATTCCGGTGTAAAAGTGCGTCGTGACAAGAACACACTGTCCACCATTGCGGCTGATCCCAAAACGTTTCCTTTGGGCAGCATTTTGTACATTCCAGGATATGGCTACGGGATTGTAGCAGATACAGGTTCAGCAATTAAGGGCAATAAAATTGATTTGTATTTTAAAACAACTCGGCAGGTGTATTCTGAATGGGGCAAGAAAGATGTGGATGTTCAAATTATAAAAAAAGGGAACGGAAAATGTACGGAAAAGATGGTGAAATCGCTCCAAAAGGCGATAGAAACGCATAAATCCATTTCGACCGCGACGCTGGATGCTTCCATATAATCCTTGAATATTGTCCTTTCTGACTTCACATACTATGTTGCGGGATGAGCTTATCCCGCAAAACATACTGGGAGGTTGAGAATTATGCCAAATCAAGGCGGAAGTTCTTTCATGAACAAAGGCTTCAAGGCAAGCACAGGAAATCAGTTCAAAGCGGAATTTGCACAAGACAATACGGTAGGTGTCGTTTCACAAAAGGTAAAGCAGTCTGAACAAAATAAAATTCAAGACAACTTCCAGACACCAAATGAGAAGTATGATGAAGAATTTGCAACAGATCAAGGCGGTACAGGTGCAGTAGCACAAAAGGTACAAAACTCCAGTCGCAGCAAAATTCAAAACAATGCTCAAACACCGAATGAAAAATTTGACGAAAACTTTAACACGAAATAAAAAAGCATATACGATTGGCAATGCTCCGGATTCTTATCCGGGGCATTTCGTGTTTGAACAAGGGGTCAGCGAGATGGGGTTAAAGGTTTTATCTCCTTTTTAATTGTTTTTAAGGTGGAATTAAGGTTTAAAGTGCAAAATAAAGTCAGCTAAACAACACCACCTTGAAGCATAGGGTTTGGGAGGAGATATACAATGGACGAATTTAAAAATAATAATTCCGGACGCCGGGATGACAACGATCAGGTTGAATCCGATAAAACAACTCGGCGAAATGATTCAAATTCCTCATATTACTATTCGTACGGTCCCTTTTCTTCAGTTCAATCAGATGGACAACGCAAGGATGGGAAGCTTGTAGAGAAGGACGTTGAGATTACGCCACCGCAGGCGGTAAGGCCACTTCCTTCCTCATACCATCGTGCCGAGGCTGAGCAACAACAAGACGGCTCGGGTCGGAATAGCGGTAACTGGCAATTTAAACAGAACAAGCCCAAGTCTCAGGTAAAGACGATTTTCCTATCTTTTTTGGCCGGGATGCTGGTTATAACTGTTTTGATGTATACAGCCGACCGCACCAATATGTTTACACCCGAGACGGCGTTAACGTCGGCGGCAGCCGAAAGCGGAGTAACGACTAATTCGGGAACGACGAGTCAGTCACCTAACGTAGTTCCGGCTGTGATGCCTTCCGGCACTGCAGACGTTCAATCCGTTGTGGCCAAAGCGGGTCCGGCAGTCGTCAAAATTGAAACACTGGCTAAGCAATCTAGTAGCAGTGGCAGACAAAGCAGTCCTTATTATAATGACCCGCTATATCAATATTTTTTCGGAGATCAGTATGGAGACAGTAATAGCGGAAACAACGGCGGCAGCAATGAAAATGCAGGCAGCAACAGCGGACAACTGACTCCGCTTGGTATTGGTTCCGGCTTTATTTTCGATAAAACGGGCTACATCCTGACGAACAATCACGTTGTTGAAGGCGCGAATGTGGTCCAGGTCACGGTAGAGGGAACCAATAAGCCTTATGAAGCTAAAGTGCTGGGCAAAAATGCAGACCTGGATTTGGCTGTGCTGAAAATTGAAGGCAAGGATAACTTCCCGACGGTAACGTTAGGCAACTCCGAAAATGCTAAAGTCGGTGAGTGGATGGTAGCCATCGGTAACCCTGAAGGCTTCGAGCATTCGGTAACAGCCGGGGTGCTAAGTGCGAAGGAACGTACGATTACCATTAACAGTGAGTCTACGGGAAAACCTACTCAATATAAACATTTAATTCAGACCGATGCGTCCATTAACCCGGGGAACTCTGGTGGCCCTTTGTTGAACCTACAAGGACAGGTTATCGGCATGAACGTAGCTGTCAGTGCTGACGCACAGGGAATCGGGTTTGCGATTCCGTCCAATACGATTTTGCAAGTCGTCGACAAGCTGAAAAATAATCAGCCTATTCCGAAAGAACCCGTTCCTTTCATTGGCGCAAGTCTGTTGAATCTGAGTCCCGAAGTAGCCAAGGAATTGGGGACAACCCTGACTGAAGGCTCGGTGGTGCGGGATATTATTTACAAATCACCAGCTTATCAGGCGGATCTGCGTCCTTATGATGTGATTATCGGAGCTAATGGTACTCCTTACAGCACATCACAGGAGCTGATCGATTTCATTCAAAAGCAAAAAGTGGGTACAGCACTGACGCTTAACATTGAACGGGCAGGACAGAAAAAGGATGTTCAGTTAAAAGTGGGTAACAAGAACGACTTTAGCTCGACTCTTCAACAGTAATCCAATCATTCTTTAAAAGTGAAAAATGTGAAAAGAAACGGAAGGAAGCCACCTTCCGTTTCTTGCTGTATGCGGCGGCAAGATGCTACACGCGTCTACTCCTGCTACAATAGAGTGAAAAGAAGATAATAAAGGAGCTCGATGGTGTATGCGTTCTACCATTCTGATTATTGATGACGATGAAAAAATTGTGTCCATGCTGCGCAGAGGGCTGGCCTTCGAGGGCTATGAAGTGATGACGGCTGCCAACGGCGCAGAGGGATTGAATAAAATGCTTACAGCTGAGCCTGATGTTGTCGTGCTGGATGTGATGATGCCGCAACTGGATGGTTTCGAGGTATGCCGTCGCATGCGGGAGGGAGGAAGTACGGTGCCCGTTCTGATGCTTACAGCCAAGGACGAGGTGGAGAACCGGGTCAAGGGATTGGATCTGGGTGCAGACGACTATCTCGTCAAGCCATTTGCTCTGGAGGAGCTACTGGCTCGTGTGCGGGCGCTTCTGCGCCGTAAAACCGAGCAGCAGGATCATAACGGACATCGACTGACCTTCGAAGATTTACAGCTGGATAACGAATCGCGTGAAGTGGTTCGCGGCGGCAAGCGGCTGGAGCTGACGGCAAAAGAATTTGAACTGCTCCACTTGTTTATGCAAAACCCGAAGCGCGTTCTGTCTCGTGATCTGATTATGGACAAAATTTGGGGCTATGACTACAGCGGGGAGTCGAACGTGCTGGAGGTGTATATTGCCATGCTCCGACAAAAAACGGAGCATGATGGCGGCAAACGGCTCATTCGTACGATTCGGGGAGCGGGCTATATTTTAAGAGGTGATGTGTAATTATGTCCATTCGTTGGCGACTGACAGCTTGGTATTCCAGCATCTTGGCTATAGTGCTTGTTATGTTTGGACTGGCTATTTACGGACTGGTATATTATTACACATATAATGAAGTGAAAAGTCAGCTTACGAACCAGGCGCCACGTATTAACAAGCAGTTACTGCTTACCGTCAAAGGAGGACTGTTTGAGGTCCCCAATCTAGATTTGGGCTTGGTTCAGGGTCGTGGAATTGATGAATCACAGCTATATGTACAAATTTATAATTATACATCCGGCGTCACCAAGACGACGCAAAATATGAAAAATCTCGATATTACCTTTCCCGTTCCATCCACAGCGGCTGGAGCGGTCCAAAATGAGGGAATTCGACGTGTAAGTGTGGATGGGGATTCCTTTATGATTTATCAGCAACCGATCAAATCTGAGGAACTGGGATTAGTGGTTGGACTGTTACAGGTGGGACAATTTACAGGCTCTCAGGATCGGCTGATGAACAGGCTGCAAAGTGTGCTTGTATACGGTTCGTTATTTGCATTGCTCGCCGCTGCGACCTCAGGTCTCTTTCTGGCTCGTAAATCCATGAAGCCGTTAGTGAAGGTGATTGAAGGGGCTAACCAGATTCAGTCCAGTAATGATTTGAGTGTCCGCATTGAATATGATGGACCGCCAGATGAAATTGGGCAACTGATCGCGACGGTTAACAAGATGCTGGGGCGTACGGAGGTTTTTTATAAGGAGCTGGAGGATGCTTATGGAGCCCAGCGTCGCTTTGTAGCTGATGCTTCCCATGAATTGCGTACGCCGCTTACGACAATCAGGGGTAACGTTGATTTTTTGCTTAAAATGTGGACTACAGAGCCGGGAGACCGCCCCAATATGGATGAAGCGATGATTCGTGAACTCTCCATGGAGGCCCTTAGTGATATGGCGGATGAAGGCAAACGGATGAGTCGTCTGGTTGGCGATATGCTATCGCTCGCCAGAGCAGATACAGGGAAAACATTCGAGAAGGCCCCGGTGGCGCTGGAGCCACTCGTAAGTGAGGTTGCCCGGCGTGCTCAATTTTTGGAGCGGACGTCCGAATGGAATGTGGGTGACTTTTCGATACTGAATGGCGTTTATATGGATGGCAGCAAGGATTATTTGCAGCAAATGCTGTTCATTTTCATAGATAATGCGTTCAAATATACACCTGAAGGTACGGTCCGGTTTGATGCTATCGTCTATCAGGGACAGGTAGGTCTGCGAATTAGTGATACAGGCATCGGGATGGACAAGAGTGAGGTTCCCTTTATTTTTGATCGCTTCTATCGGGCGGATGAGTCACGCGGGGTGACAGAGGGAATTGGCTTGGGTTTGTCCATTGCCAAGTGGATCATAGATGAACATCACGGGTCCGTGGAAGTGGTTACACGCCAAGGTGAAGGGACGACATTTATCATCTGGCTTCCGGTCAGCTTTTCCGCGCCTTTGGAATAGGCTATAATAGGAAGGCAACTACATCATAGAATTGGCCGGTAAAGGCTTGGATGCCGCAGCTACCCAGTTTTTGGAGCTGTCTACTGTGTCGAAGAAAGCGGGTGCTATTTTTGGAAGTGCTCAGAATTTCGCCCCGGGGTTACTGCTACGGCGTAGTCGATGCCATGGTATTGGCTCGTCAGGCGGCCAGAAACTTGGACTTACCTCGGCCTATTTATATACTAGGCATGATTGTGCATAATAGTCATGTCACAAATTCCTTTGAGGATGAAGGAATTATTACACTGGACGGCCCTAACCGCATGGAGATTTTAAGCCAGGTGGAGAGTGGTACCGTTATTTTCACCGCCCATGGTGTATCCCCTGAGGTTCGCAAGCTGGCTCGCGATAAGGGGCTGACTACGGTTGATGCAACCTGCCCGGATGTGACGAAGACCCATGATCTGATTCGGGAGAAGTCTGCCGAGGGATATCAGATTATTTATATCGGCAAAAAGAATCATCCTGAGCCGGAGGGAGCTATCGGTATTGCTCCTGATCATGTCCATCTGATCGAGAAGGAAGAGGAGATCGACAGCCTTACATTGTCTGCGGGCAAAATCCTGATCACGAATCAGACGACTATGAGTCAGTGGGACATCAAGCATATTATGAAAAAGCTGCTGGAGAAGTTCCCCGGTGCCGAGATACACAATGAAATCTGTCTGGCCACGCAAGTGCGTCAGGAAGCGGTAGCGGAGCAGGCCGGACAGGCGGATCTGGTGATTGTCGTTGGCGATCCGCGCAGTAACAATTCAAACCGATTGGCTCAGGTGTCTGAGGAAATTGCGGGTACAACAGCTTACCGTATTTCCGATGTGACGGAGTTGAAGCGGGAATGGCTGGAGGGTGTTAACAAGGTAGCAGTGACTTCAGGAGCTTCCACGCCTACGCTGATTACGAAAGAGGTTATTTTGTACCTGGAGCAATATGATCCGACTAACCCGGATACATGGGAGATTCAGCGGACGATTGATATGAAGAAGCTGCTGCCCCCTGTGCGTGAAAAGTCAAAAACGACGAAATAACATGTAACAGATGATGGCTGCTGTTCGGGAGGAAATCCCGAATGGCGGCTTTTTTACTGATTGGAAGGTAGATCGCCGGATTAAATCAGCATCATAAGGAGCGAAAATGCAGACCAATATTCAGGATAATTAAGTCTTGACGAGTACAGGCAAAACAGGTATAGTTACTTTAACGAATAAAAGCTTAAAAGCGAACAAGCGTTTAAGTGTCATAATATCATCTTTAATTGATCCATAAAATATGTTTTATAGAGAGGAAGAAAAATATGATCGTTATTGCTGGTGTTCAAACACCTGAAGAACATATCCAAGCTATTGTTGCAGTTATTGAAAAAGAAGGTTTGCAGGCTCACGTTTCCCATGGATCGGATCGTACGATTATTGGGCTGATCGGCAGTGTAGAGCCCAAGCTGGCTGAACACCTGCGCCAAATGAAGGGCGTAGAGAATGTAGTCAAAATATCGAAGTCCTACAAATTGGCGAGCCGTGATTTTCATCCTGAAAATACCGTTATCTCTATCAAAGGTGTGAATATCGGCGGAGGCGAGCTTGTGATTATGGGTGGACCATGTGCCGTTGAGTCTGCTGCGCAGATCGACGAAATTGCTGCATTGGTTAAAGCTGCGGGCGCGCAAGTTCTCCGTGGAGGTGCTTTTAAGCCGCGTACGGGTCCTTACAGCTTCCAGGGAACGGGTGTAGAAGGTTTGATCATGATGGCAGAGGCGGGCAAAAAGC
The DNA here is from genome assembly GCF_056316205.1 of Paenibacillus sp. 1-8. Classification (NCBI taxonomy): domain Bacteria; kingdom Bacillati; phylum Bacillota; class Bacilli; order Caryophanales; family Paenibacillaceae; genus Paenibacillus; species Paenibacillus sp. 1-8. Next base: position 1,621,052 of record NZ_CM149995.1, read on the forward strand.
ATGACCTCCTGACCATTACAGAGGTTATGACACCCGAATACGTGGATATCTGTGCAGAATATGCGGATATTTTACAAGTAGGTACACGTAACATGCAAAACTTTGATCTATTGCGCAAGCTGGGAACCTGCGGCAAGCCGGTGCTGCTCAAGCGTGGTTTCAGTTCAACTTACGATGAGTTTCTGAATGCTGCCGAGTATATTTTAGCGGGCGGTAACCCGAATGTTATGCTGTGTGAGCGCGGAATCCGTACATTTGAAACTTACACCAGAAATACGCTCGACTTGTCAGCTATTCCTGTTCTGCAACAACTGAGCCATTTGCCGGTTATTTCGGACCCGAGCCATGGCACAGGTCGTCGTGAGCTGGTTGTTCCTATGACGAAGGCTTCGGTAGCTGCCGGAGCGGATGGACTGATTATTGAAATGCACACAGATCCTGACAATTCGATGACGGGCGATGGTGTACAATCCTTGTTCCCAGATCAATTTTCAGATTTGCTGAAAGATTTGGAATTGCTGGCTCCAGCTGTAGGTAAAACATTTCATACGCCTAGTACCATTTCTTAAAACCAATGCTTAACATTAATGCATAAAAGTTTTGCCGCAGCACAGTAATTCGATTAAAATTGCCTCAAAAGCCCGGTGTTTCGGGCTTTTTGTGCTATTCAAATGTTATCAAGAGCGTAAGCATAGCTAACATTAGTTTAAAAAATACCTTACATAGCTATTGACCCGTGTCATGTTTGAGATTTATAATAACGACAGAAAAAACATTCGATCATGAACATTTCAGGGTTGTATAAGACTTAATGTTCGGAAAATTGGGAGGAAGAAGACATGTCCGTTGAAAATGTATTGAAAACAATTCAGGAAAATAATATTGAGTGGGTAGATTTTCGCTTTGTAGATTTGTCCGGCCGTGCTCACCATATTTCGTTGCCAGCTTCCGAAGTAGATGAAGAAACATTTGTTAACGGTGTTGCTTTCGACGGTTCTTCCATTCCCGGCTATCGTGGCATCGAGGAATCTGACATGGTTATGCTGCCTGATCCGGAAGCGGTTTTCATCGACCCTTTCACTCAGCATCCTACACTGAATATTCTGTGTGATATTGCTACGCCAGACGGCGAAAAATACGACCGCGATCCTCGCGGTATTGCAAGAAAAGCAGAAGAATTCCTGAAAACTGCTGGTGTAGGTACGAAAGTTAACTTTGCACCTGAATCTGAATTTTTCATCTTTGACGAGGTACGTTACGAGACCAGTATGAACAGCTCCTCCTTTTTCGTGGATTCCGAAGAAGCAGCTTGGAACACGAATCGCAAGGAAGAGGGCGGAAATCTGGGCTTTAAAGTGGGAGTGAAGGGCGGATATGTGCCTGTAGCGCCAGTAGACACCCAACAAGACATCCGTAGTGAAATGTGCCGTTTGCTTGAAGAAGCAGGTCTGAGAATTGAGCGCCATCACCATGAGGTTGCTACGGCAGGTCAGGCGGAAATTAACTTCCGTTTTGATACACTCAAGAAAACAGCTGATAATCTGCTTGTTTATAAATACATTGTACACAACACAGCTCGTCAATACGGTAAAGTGGCCACATTTATGCCAAAACCACTCTTTGGAGACAACGGAAGCGGTATGCACGTTCACCAATCCATTTTCGATGGAGACACTCCTTTGTTCTACGAAAAAGGTGCTTACGCTAACCTGAGCGAACTGGCCCTTCATTACATTGGCGGTATCCTGTACCATGCACCAGCGCTGATCGCTTTGACGAACCCAAGTACGAACTCGTTCAAGCGTCTCGTTCCAGGCTATGAAGCTCCAGTTAACCTGGTATTCTCCAAAGGTAACCGTTCTGCGGCTGTCCGTATTCCAGTAGCGGCTGTTACGCCTAAAGGCTGTCGGATCGAGTTCCGTACACCGGACTCCACAGCTAACCCTTACCTCGCCTTCTCCGCAATGCTGATGGCGGGTCTGGATGGCATCAAGCGCAAACTGAACCCGATCGAATTGGGATATGGTCCACTTGATACGAACATCTATGAGCTGTCCGATGCTGAAATAGGTAAAATCCGTAGTGTTCCTGCTTCGCTAGATGAGGCTCTGGACGCTCTGGAAGCCGACTACGAGTTCTTGACAGAAGGCGACGTATTTACGAAGGACTTTATTGATAACTATGTAGAGCTCAAACGTTCTGAAGCTAAATCGGTTAACATCCGTGTTCATCCGCACGAATACAGCCTTTATTTCGACTGCTAATAGCAGTTAATAAATGAGCAGCGTAGCTGCCTTGAACATTAACATTAGCCTCTGGTAACGGTTAATGTTCAAGATAGGTCTCCGGTTTTTAAGCCGGGGACCTTTTAACATTAAATTAAATACCACAAAGTTAAGATGTTAAATATACTTACATTCACATCTTTGTCACATCATAAATGAAATCGGAAACATTTTTTAACAAGTCTTGAACGGTCTTATGAATACTGCTATCATAGCGATAATATCCGCACCAGAGTAGAGAAGGGATGGGAATTTGTTGAGTAAGAGAGCCTATAATTTTAATGCAGGACCAGCGGCATTGCCGCTCAAAGTGCTGGAACGTGTACAAGCTGAATTCGTAGATTTTCAGGGAACAGGTATGTCCATTATGGAAATGTCTCACCGTGGAGCTGTGTATGAATCTGTTCATAATGAAGCGCAGGAACGTGTGTTATCTCTGCTAGGCAATCCAGAAGGCTACAAGGTGTTATTTCTTCAAGGAGGCGCTAGTACGCAATTTGCTATGCTGCCCTTAAATTTCTTGGGTGAAGGACAGACAGGAAGCTATATCATGACAGGTAGCTGGTCGGACAAGGCTTACAAAGAAGCCAAGCTTGTGGGCAAGGCTCATATTGCTGCGTCTTCCGCTGATGAGAAGTATATGCGTCTTCCGAATGTGGATTCTTTGGACTTGCCTGACAATACTGCTTATGTGCATATTACGTCCAACGAGACGATTGAAGGTACACAGTTCAAGCAATTCCCGGATACTGGTACTGTGCCGTTGATTGTGGACATGTCCAGTGATATTTTTTGCAAGCCGTTTGATGCTACTCAATTCGGACTGATCTATGCTGGAGCACAAAAAAATCTGGGACCCTCCGGCGTAACGGTCGTGATCGCCCGTGAAGAACTGTTAACATCTTCACCGGACAACGTTCCTACGATGCTGCGTTATAGCACTTATGAAAAAAATAACTCTCTCTACAATACACCCCCATCCTTTGCTATATACATGGTGAATGAGGTACTGAAATGGATTCAGGAAGAAGGCGGCCTGGAAGGTATTGAACGCATCAACCAGCAGAAAGCTGCTTTGCTCTACGACCGTATTGACAGCAGCGAAGGCTTCTACCGTGGTTGTGTAGAGGTCGCTGACCGTTCCATTATGAATGTGACCTTCCGCCTTGCAAATGAGGACTTGGAAAAGCAATTTATTAAGGAATCCGAGCAGGCTGGTTTCGTCGGTCTGAAGGGACATCGCAGTGTAGGAGGGCTTCGCGCTTCGATCTACAATGCTGTTCCGCTGGAGAACTGTCAAGCGTTGGCCGAGTTTATGGATGGCTTTAAGCAGCGTCATAGCTGATTGTAACGGACATATATTTCGATACACGAATGTTGGAAATCGAAAAAACCAAAGTAAAGCCTTCCCTGAATGTGTATAGGGGAAGGCTTTTAGTGGTGTGGAGCGATAATTTTTCTCATTTGATGTTCATATCTCGCCGATTTTGTTAAAATAATAGAATGTGTAATTTTTTTCAGTTCAAACATGAAGGGAACGAAACGTGATGCCATTACATATTGTGCTTGTTGAGCCGGAAATCCCGGCTAACACAGGGAATATTGCCAGAACGTGTGCTGCTACCGGAACACATCTGCATCTGGTAAAGCCGCTGGGCTTCCGTACCGACGACGCCACGTTAAAACGTGCTGGACTTGATTACTGGTATGCGGTCCATATTGAATACCATGAATCTTTTACTGAGGTGCAGGAGAAGTATCAGGAAGGCCGCTTTTTTTATGCCACCACGAAAGCAAATCAGCGTTATAGTGATATTGCATTTCAGGATGGAGACTTTCTGGTATTTGGCAAAGAAACGAAGGGGCTGCCTCCCGAGCTTCTGGCTGCCAACCCGGATACATGCATCAAGATGCCTATGTCAGATAAAGTAAGATCGCTAAATTTGTCGAATTCCGCTGCAATTATCGTATATGAGGCGTTGCGGCAAATGGATTTTCCAGGTTTATCGTGAATATATCAAGTGAGTGAGTATAAATGCGAATAAAGAACCAGGACCTTAGTTGCTAATCAAGCCTCGCGTATCTGTTGTTCAGACGAACCCGACGTAGGGCTTGAAAATAAGGTTATATTCAGTAATTTGTAAAATCCACAGATAAAGCTAATGATAATGGACATTCCGGTCGATAAAAATATTACAGACATTCTGTACCATACTTTGATATGGTTCATGATTTTATGAAAAAATGTAATAAAATTTCCTGTGATCAGCAGGATTCGACAAAAAGACAGCGAATACTACATAAAGAATAGTGTCTTTGTACCTAGTTTTTCGCAGGGAAGAAATTGCAAGTATAATGAATAGGAGAGGTGTACGATCACGATGAAACCTGCCGGTGTGGTGCGTAAAGTTGATCAACTGGGGAGAATAGTCTTGCCCAAGTCACTACGCAAAAGATATCAAATGAATGAGGGAGACCCTGTCGAAATTTTGGTTCAGGGCGACCATATTATTTTGGAGCGTTATCGTCCGAAATGTGTATTCTGCGGATCAGTTGAGCAAGTGAACAATTTTAAAGACCGTTATATTTGTGCTCAATGTTTGACGGAAATGACACAGTACTCCTAAAATGGGGCAAAAGCATCACGACATTCGTTCGTGATGCTTTTTTTCTTATAGAATAGTATAAGGGAGCAAGCGTAGTTTACATGCCTGTAAACGATAAGCTCCTATTTATAGAACAAAAAATGAGTAGGGACCGGACGGAGATTGCCATCCGACGGCTTGTTCACGACCCTACCGTTCAGGATGAGTGAGGAGGAGCCACCCCCATCCAGATTATAAGCGTCCTGAACGCCGAGATTGTACATTTTTCCTTGCAATTCTTCCAGTGTTGCACCTGAACCTCCGCTTTCATTGTAGCCATCTACGACAATAATGAGCAGTTGATCATCTTTATAGTTGCCGATGGCTGTACGTGGCGCCCGTTTAGGCGATACCTTCCACTTGTCTGGAATAGGCATCTTTTGGCCTCTTTGCAGCAGAACAGGAACGAAGGTAGCTCCAAAGGCAGGCTTCAGGCTGTCCAGAGCACCTTGACTGTAAAACTTGCCGCCGATGAGCTTGCCGGTGTTATTCATTCCAACGAAGGACAAATCCTTAAAGCTGGACTGAAAGCCGGTCAGGTAATGGCCGTTCATGACGGTAGTGCTTAATGGATAGCGTTTGCCGTCTCCATCCGCAAAGCCGCCTGCATTAATGCCAGCGACAGCTCCGTGTCTCAGGACAGCACGCATGGTCGTTTCAGAGCCGCCCAGTTTGTCGCTCCCCAGAGACATTTTCATAGCGGCAGGATCTTTAAGCTTGACCTTCATGGCATAGCCATGATAAATTCCCGGGTTCACCTTAAACAATTCAATAGTAATCCGGTTGCTGTCTACCCGCTCATAGGGAACCCCGAGCTTGGCGGTGATGCGTCGATCATAGATTTTTTCGGGACGCTTGGATTGGGTAGAGGCCGTTTGAACAAGCTGGTTCATCGTTTGGGTCGTTTGCTTGTACAGCTCCGATGTTCGGCGAATGGTGGACAAGGTGTATGTTGCCGTTTGTTTGGCTTCATCAAGCTGGTTGCCTACGGACTGCGTTTGTAGAACGACCTCGGTTTTTTGCAGACTCGGGACAGTAGATTCGGAAAAACTAAATGTGGGATGAATTAACAAAATACACCCCAACAAACCGATAAAAGGAGCAAGGGCCAACATGAAGAAACGATTTACCTGTTTTGTATCCATATTCATTTCAGCAGGTCCATTTTTTTCTGAAGTGTATTGAGCCGCTGCTTAACTTCGTTCAGTTGGGTGTAAAGCTTATTGCTGTTGTCGGTTTTATTGTTTGCATTATCCTTGGTAAAGGTCAGCAGCTCATTGAAGGACTGCACTTTGCCCTCTAATCCGCTTACTTCCTTGGAAAGCGCGGCCAACTGTTTTTCATAGTCGGTTTTGAGCGCTTGAATCTGCTGGTCCGTATGGGTTTGCATTTCGTTCAGCATTTCCTGCTTCAAATGATTGCTGTACAGATAGGTTGCGAGAGCACCTAGTATAATAAGCAGGAACCAAAATAGCAGAAAAGCCTTTACAGGCATCCCCTTTCTTGAAGTGCCTCGCCGGGATTCGGCAGGAGGGTGTTCAGGTGAAGCTTGCATGCGATTTTCAACTCCTGTGTAAAATCAAATTTCCAGTCTTTATTTTGCAGTTCCAATTCTATCATGGGCCTATTTATTTCGCAAAAGCGAAATAGATGCATAAAATTATTTGGAAAAAGAGATTGCATCGGAAGGAAGTCCTAGGATACAATTTCTTTAAACGGTTTTCGCTTCTTATACGTTCACATTTGCGCAATTTCTACATATGCAACCCCAAATTATAGATTCATTTTCGCTAACTATGTATTTTTTTGTATTTTTGTTAAATCAGGAGGTTTAGACATGAGAAAAGTATGGCAGGTGGTCATCATAGACATCCATCCTACAAGTATGCTGGGAACAAAGCTTATTTTAGAAGACCAGCAGGATTTGCTTGTCAGAGGGATGTCCTCCTCCGGAACGGAAGGTCTGGAATTGGCTTGCTCCATTCGGCCGGAAATCATTTTAATGGATTACAGGTTGCCTGAGGGGACGGCGGAACCGTTTCTAACACAAATACGGGCCTTGTCTCCAGACAGCCATATTGTTATTATGACGGATGAGGATAATATTACGCTCTTCCAACAGCTGATTTCGCTGGGAGCGAATGGAATGTTATCCAAACAGGCGTCACCAAGCCAGTTGATCCATCTGATCAACGGCTTGCGCGAAGGCTTTGCTTCGTTACCGATGGACTGGATTCGTTGTGGAAAATGGCCTTTTATACCGCTAATGGCTTCTGAGCCTTTTGACGAATTGACACAAACTGAAGTTTTTATTATGGAACGTATTGTACAAGGAATTACATATGACAAAATTGCTACTGAGATCGAAGTCAGTCGGCGCTCTATTGATAATTATTTACGTAAAATTTATGCGAAATTGGGCGTGTCCAGCCGGGCACAGGCGATTGAACGTTATGCCCTGTATGCGCGTCAGACCAAGCAGCTATATGCCTGACGCGCCAGCCCGGAAGCCTTGACCTATTTTTCAGCAGAAGGAGGATGTTCATGCAATATTCCTTTGCTTCACGAACGGCTGCAATGTTGGCTTCTCCAGTGCGTCATATCCGGGAAAATGCGAGAAGACACTCCTTTATATCCTTGGCTGAAGAATTGCCTGCACAAGAGCTTTTTCCGGTGAAGCTGCTGGAAGAAGCGGCTCATGATGTGTTTGGCTCCGGCCCTGACGCCCTACAGTATGGTGAACCGGAGGGCTATTTTCCTTTGCGGGCGTGGCTTGCAGGAGAGTGGGAACAGCGCAAAGGAGTTAGAGTACCACCAGGACAAATCCTCCTGACAACAGGCAGTCAGCAGGCCATTGACCTGATTGTAAGGCTGATGGTGGATGAACGCGACCCGGTGTTGGTCGAAAATCCGACGTCGCCCGGATGTCTGCAAGTGCTGTCGATGCAGGGAGCGCAGATCGTTCCCGTAGAATCTGATGGAGAAGGTGTGCTTCCCGATCAGCTTGAAGCTTTAATCGTTCACCACCATCCCAAGCTTTTTTTCGCTACGCCCACGTTTACGAACCCGACCGGCTCCTTATGGAGCGCGGCAAGGCGTCAGGAGATTTTGGACCTGTGCAGGCGTCATCAGGTGTTGATCGTGGAGGACGATTCTTATGGAGAACTTCATTTTAAACAAAAAAATGAATCCGGCGACAAGAGCCCGCATGGGCAAAGCCGGAAATTTGCAGAAGCCTATCCTTCGTTATTTGCGCTGGATCATGCGGGGCAGGGCGGCCAGGTGCTATATATCGGTTCATTCAACAAAACGGTTGCGCCCGCGCTGAGAACCGGATGGGCGGCAGGCCCCGCCCCGTTGATCGAAGGTATGTACGCTTTGAAGCAGTTGGCCGATATGCAGTCCAGTACGATGAACCAGCGGCTCCTGTTCCAGTTGCTGACCAGCTCGCGTTTTCAATGGCACGAGCATTTAGCCATGTTGAACAAAGAGTACTCGACACGTCTGCAATTAATTCTGGAGCTGCTCAAGCGCCCGTTTTGGAAAGACGTGACGTACCGCATTCCGTCCGGCGGCATGTATGTGTGGGTTCGGTTGCCCGATGGGCTGGACAGCGCACTGCTGCTAAAGGCGGCTCTACCCAAAGGTGTAGCCTTTATGCCAGGGGAGTTGTGCGCGGTTGGCAGCGAAGGCGCGTCCCATATCCGCCTGAACTTCAGTCATCCGGGCCGCGAGCAGCTACTCATGGGCATGAACTTGATCGGTGAGACGATCAGTGAATTCACTGCGCGAAGCTAGCAGGGGCCGAACGATCTACTTGCTGTGGCATACTTTCGGCAGTCGTGGCGTCAGAAGTATGCGGCGGGATTTTCAGAGATTGTCTGCATTCGCGGCGGCAGAGTACGCGGCTGGTGCTTCCGCGATCAGGCGTTGTCCGCCGCGATCATTGGGCTCTACGGCCTTGCCAGCGGTCGTTTCGGCGACTTGCTCTTGCAGCACCGCCGCATACTCGCTCAGGGCGGCTTCGCCAAACGTGGTTAGCCTGTAGCGGCCACGGGCTACGCGCTCGAACCAGCCGTAGTAGTTGCGCTGGAGCACGGCTGCTGCCCCGCTGACGGCTGCTGTGCGGGCGAGCTGCGCCGGGGCCGCTTCCCCCAGGCCCTGCAAGGCTGCGGCCACGCGCAGCGCTTTTTCCCGGTAGGCCGTGACCAGCTTGCGCCGGGTACTGCCGCCAGTGTTGTGGTCGCCGCTGCGTGCGTGAAACTCCCGCAGCAGCTTTTCCTTGCGCGAGCCGGGGCGGGCTGCCGCCGCTTTGCGGTCACCACCGTTCGTACCCGCAGGCTTGCAAAGTACCTCTACGAGCGGCGGCTTGGTCTTGTAGTGGGTGATGGTGAGCAAGCCCAGCCCCAACTGGCGGCACAGTCCGACCAGCTCGTTCCAGCGCTGATTGACAGCCCCTTTTTTCGCACGGTTTCGTTCCACCGCCACATACACATTGCTGCTTAGCTTCAGACGCTGCATGCCTTGCAGCACCAGCGCCAGATTGAACGTCTTTTTAATCTCCACAATCAGTGGCTCCTGCTGTTCTGGCTTTATTCCCACCAAATCGCAGTTACGCACTTCTCCCTTGATTTCGTATCCCGAGCTCTCAAAAAAGGCTTTGATCGGAGCGTACAGCTCCGTCTCATGCCGAACCGCCATGCTTCTCCCGCTCCTTTATCCCATTATTCCGAGCTTATATTGTACCATAATGCGGCAGGTCCGCGTCGTTGTTGTATATTTTAGCACAGTGTATCTCTCTGTTTTTCGAAAAGGCAGGGAAACTGTCGCAAAAAAAAGGTCAATTCTGAAATCAATCTGCATAGGTATGTATTACACTTTTTTTAAGAGGATTGCATCATATCCTGAAAGGCGTGGACGAGTGTAGCCATTAACCATCCGGAGTGGAGGATAGTCATTACGCAGTCATAGGAGGAACCTAGCATGAATATTTTTGAACGCGTTGCGGAGTACCGGGCGGAAAACAACCGTCTGGCCTGGAGCGGCACTTTTAGAGAGTATATCGAGATACTCAAGAAAGACCCGACGCCGGCGATGACCGCTCATGCACGGGTTTACAAGATGATTGAATCTTTTGGTGTAGAAGAGGCTGGGGGACATAAGCGATATAAATTTTTCGAGCAGGAGATTTTTGGACTGGACCGTGCGCTTGAAAAGTTGGTGGAGGAATACTTCCATTCCTCAGCCCGTCGGCTCGATGTGCGCAAACGTATTCTACTTTTGATGGGACCCGTCAGTGGAGGTAAATCCACACTGGTCACCTTGCTCAAACGCGGTCTGGAGAAATTTTCGAGGACGGATCAGGGAGCGGTATACGCCATTGAAGGCTGCCCCATGCACGAAGATCCGCTTCATCTCATTCCTCATGAGCTGCGTCCGGATTTTGAGAAGGAACTGGGGGTGCGGATTGAAGGCAATCTATGCCCAGCCTGCCAGATGAGATTACGCACAGAATTTGATGGAGATATTGAAAAGGTCCGCGTGGAGCGGGTATTTATATCGGAAGAAAATCGGATCGGCATCGGTACGTTCAGTCCTTCGGATCCGAAGTCACAGGATATTGCCGATTTGACGGGCAGCATCGACTTTTCTACGATTACGGAGTATGGGTCGGAATCCGATCCACGCGCGTATCGTTTTGACGGAGAACTGAACAAAGCCAACCGTGGACTGATGGAGTTTCAGGAGATGCTGAAATGCGATGAGAAGTTTTTGTGGAATTTGCTGTCACTGACCCAGGAGGGTAATTTTAAAGCGGGACGTTTTGCGTTAATCAGTGCAGATGAATTGATCGTTGCCCATACCAATGAGTCGGAGTATAAAAGCTTTATCGCAAACAAAAAGAACGAGGCTCTGCAATCACGGATGATCGTGATGCCGATTCCTTACAACCTTAAAGTCTCGGAAGAAGAAAAAATTTACGCCAAGCTCATTGAACAAAGTGACATGAAGCATATTCACATCGCTCCTCATGCGCTGCGGACGGCTGCTATTTTTTCCGTGCTTACCCGCTTGAAAGAGACGAAGAAGCAGGGCATGGATCTGGTCAAAAAGATGCGCATGTATGATGGCGAAGAGGTAGAAGGCTACAAGACAGCCGACCTGAAGGAAATGCAAAATGAGTTTCTGGAGGAAGGCATGTCCGGGGTAGACCCAAGGTACGTCATCAACCGCATTTCCAGTGCGCTCATTAAGCAAAATGTAGAATCCATCAATGCGCTGGACATTTTAAGAGCTATCAAGGATGGTCTGGATCAGCATGCTTCTATTACGAAGGAGGAAAGGGAGCGCTATCTGAATTTCATTTCCGTGGCCCGTAAGGAGTATGACGAGCTGGCGAAAAAAGAAGTCCAGAAAGCCTTTGTGTACTCGTTCGAGGAATCAGCCAAGACGCTGTTCGATAACTATTTGGATAACATCGAAGCCTTCTGCAATTGGGTGAAAATCCGCGACCCGCTTACGGATGAGGAACTCGACCCGGATGAGCGGCTGATGCGTTCGATCGAAGAGCAGATTGGGGTATCGGAAAATGCGAAAAAGGCGTTCCGCGAAGAAATTCTCATCCGAATTTCCGCTTACTCACGCAAGGGGCGTAAGTTTGAATATCATCATCATGATCGGCTGAGAGAGGCGATTGAGAAGAAGCTGTTCGCTGATTTGAAGGATATTGTGAAAATTACGACCTCGACCAAAACACCTGATGCTAATCAGCTCAAACGAATGAATGAGGTGATTAAGCGGTTGATTGAGGAACACGGCTATACAGGTGCCAGCGCCAACGACCTGCTTCGGTATGTGGGCAGTCTGCTGAATCGGTAAAATTCGGTAAGCTTAAGGTTAGCAAGAGCAAGAGGGTGGAGTAATCCGGTAGCATGCACAGTAAGTTTCCAGTGCTTGCTGTCGGATTCTTTTTTTATTATGCCCGACAACAAGCTTCCAGTTCCGAGAAATTGGCTTCCTTTACAAAGCTGATCGAAAATATGGTGAAGGAATTAGAAACGCTTCAACATTCCGGCGAAATGATGTAGGTGTGAGAGGATAGAATGAGTTGTATCCCGGGGAGAGCTTTTTGAGGAAAATAACGCTCTCCCTCCGTGGCGGTCCAATCAACCAACCGAGGAAGAGCGTAATACTTATAAGGAAATGATTGATTTCTTCCATTCAGTATGAGCCGCAAATACCCTTCTCCATAACTCGTCCCGTTCCTGGTGACTATAGTTAACAAGCGGCTCACCAAATACATCTGCCAACACTTCCAGCCACTGCGATTTATGATCCAGCTCTATTTTTTCCAGTCCGTTCAGCCCGTGTTTTTTCCAGATGCAGCCTCTTAGTTCATTCGTCTCTAATGCTTGTCTTTGCCGAATCAGAAACAGGTTGAACCATGGAGAATCCGCTGAGCGGCTATAGAAATGATGTTTTGGCATAAATTCTTCCAAATCCCGAACAACCGTAGGGTCATAATCAACGCCGACAAATGAAGCAAGCGAATCATGCTCTAACCGCCAGCCTTTTGCAACAACCCCGGACTCCGTAACCTTATATTGAAGAGGGGCTTGTTCATAAGTGCCCATACGGAGTGGAACAGGCTCATATGGCATATCGCCTAAACCGACATCAACAATCCATACTTCATCTTCGTGCTGCTCATTTAGCAAGTTCACGGTTAACCCGAGATGAAATGAATTGATGCGCGGCTCTGCCCCTAAAGGCTGAACCCCGGCACGATGCAGGGAGACCTTGTAGCCCAGTGAATGTAGTAGTGCGCTGAAGGCACCATTCAGATGAAAACAATAGCCGCTTCTCCCCTGTAAAATAAGTTGAACTGATTCTTGAAAACCAATGGCTGCCGGCTTTCTTGCAAAAATGTCCACCGTTTGCCACGAAAGATGTTTCACATGGGCCTTATGCAGCTCAAATAAATAGGATTGGGTAGGAGGCTGAATATCTTGAATTCCGATCCTGTTTAGATAAGCCTTTATTTCTTCTTTTGTCATGATGTACATGTGCAGTCACCTCTATTGTTAGTTTCCCAAATTTTCTTTTCGGAACAAATGATCCTTGAGTCTTAGCATCATTGTAGAAGGGGGGCGTACTGATTACAATGCTATACATTTTTGATTGTACCGGTACAATCAGCAAGCGGATTCGGTTCAGTGGCATGTAGATTTCCCATAGATCGTTGTCAGAACATAAAAAAACAGACCGTTTCGTCGGGTCTGTTTTCCTGTTTGGCTCCAAGCCGACAGATTATAGCAGCGCTCTAAGCTCACGTCGGTATTTGTTTAACTGCACGAATGATGGAATAACACGTTTGGCAGAACGGATGCCGCCTATTCTGATGTTGCGGACCACATGATAGGGAGAGATCAAAAGTGTGTGAAGCAAATGTAAATCATGGGCGCTCAACGGACGATATCGTTGATAGTAGTCGACCGCACGCAGCATCTTGGTCCCGTTCCAAAGACAATTTCGATGAAGAAGATGGGACAAGTCTTTCATTCTTACGTGCAGGGAGCAATTTTCAAAATCAATTAAATGGAGCTTGAGCCGTCTGTCTTTAATCAGATTGGGGTAATTGTAATCGCCATGTATAAATGCGGCGATTTTTTGTTCCGAGTCGATTGCTTCTCGAACTTTGGTCTGCTGTAAATGATTCGACACTTCTTCACAGAGAGCCACGAGATGTGCTGTGCCTTTGTAGGGACTGAGGTGTTTTTTGTATCCAGCTATTTCATCACCCAAGCCTTCGTAACGTATTCTGGCTGCCGGAGCCTCGGTGATAGGAAAGCCTACGGCACTGGAGTGAAATTTGGCTAAGGTGTAAATTCCCTTTTTGAAATCTATGACTTTTGTAAATTTTGGTCTTTCTCCATCAACCCAATTGGTTAATGTATACGAAATGCCTTCATGGGTCATATAAGCGGTTTGCTGCACTGTCGGATAAACCTTTTGGCTGCGGGTAAACCCGCGCTCATCCAGGAAGGACAACACATGTGTAATAAAACGAATTTCATCTTCTGGGAATTTGTAGGGCTTTAAACAATAGGTCATGCCGGCGGTCTCGATCTTGTATATGTCCTTCTTTTGACGAGTACGTTGAATTTTGATTCCGTACATCTGCTCAACGTTCGATAAAATCGACATTTTGATCCTCACTTTCTTTTATGCATGTACCCATTCCTGCAAAATATGAATGATTTGTAAACGAAGGGGCCACGATTGATCCCAATTGTTCAGGATCTCGCGGTTTCTTGAGCGATTCGGGTGTAGGGAGGCATGCCACGCTTCGCGTGGCAGTTTATACAAGGCTGTAACCATTTTTCGTTCAGTTCGGCTTAGTGGTTTGCGTTTTTGGTATCCCTTCAGCAAGGATTGCACAAATTCAGGATTGAATTGGGTCGTATTCATAAGGGCCTTTGCCAGATCTACATAGACTGAGCCGACCTTAACTCGATCCCAATCAATGATTTTGAGTTGACCATCATCTGAAATAATGACATTGGGGATCGTGATGTCGCTGTGTATTAAAGAGGGGGAACGGTTTTCCTTCTGAAGCAGCTTAACAATGGATATGTCCTGCAAATCCTTCCATGCCCGCCTAGCTAAACGTTTGCAGTCTTTGCCGTGAGCGTTGTACCAGTAGCCGTATTCTTTGTCATGACGGCTGATTTGTGTTATTTTTCTTTGAAAAAGACGGTCCTGGTTTTTCCATATCCGCAATTGCTGAAACGTAGGGGATTTCCCCCTTCCAATCCGATGCAAGCCAGTGGACGAGGCGTGAAGCGTGGCAAGTGCCCACCCAAGCTTTTCAAAATCTTCAGCATTCTCCAATCCCCGTCCTTTGATCCACTGACTTACATAAAATGGCGTTCCTTGATGTATAGTCCACAGCTTCCCGGAATGTGTTGGAAGCCACGCGGGCATGTAGCTATACTTTCTCTTTTTCAAAAGCCTGATCATGCTTGCAGCCTGCTCCATCTGTTGGATTGTATTTGAGCGGACCATCTTAGTACGGCTAAAGGGCTTTAATGCATAAGTTCCCTTTTTCGTTTTCACCTGGATCACTGCATTTTTTCGGTACAGAGATGAGACTAAGCTTGATTTTATTGGGATCAGACCGAAACGACTGGTAATTTTGCGTATCTGTGCTTTGGTATAGGATTTCGTCATAGGAACCTCACTTGACTTGTGATTATAGAAAAAGGTAATCCTCTGTTAGTTATCAGTCTATTCATGATGAGGTAAATAGGTGCTGTTTTAAAGGGCAATACGCTTTGCTTCTAGATCTGCGTTCCATCCGGTAAAAGGTTTTGTTTTGTAAACTTTTTTGGTACACTATCCTGAAAATTAAGTTAGGCGAGAACTTTGCAAACTCCTATATATATGTGCCGTTACCGCAAAATAAATAGCAAGGTGGTCTGTCCATATGAAAATACCGGGTGTAACCGTTCAGGTGCTTATGACAATGCCCGTATTGAAGGAGGCTTATTTACGGGAACATAAGTAGGCAGATACGGTTGGTTTATGGGACAGGGAGGAAAAGACATGGATAAAAAAATATTAGTAGCGGACGATGAACCCAGCATTCGAAATGCGCTGGCCTATGGGTTGAAAAGAGAAGGTTATTTGGTAGAAACCGCTGTTGACGGGGAGGACGCATTGGAAAAAGTCCGTTTGTTTCACCCGGATGTGCTGGTGCTCGATGTGATGATGCCCAAGCTGGGCGGATATGAGGTGTGCCGTCGTTTGGAAAGTCGGAAGGGTATCGGTATTTTGCTGCTGACCGCCAAAAACGATATCGTGGACAAGGTGCTCGGGCTGGAGCTGGGCGCGGACGATTTTATGAGCAAGCCCTTTGATCTGCGAGAGTTGCTCGCGCGCATCAAGGCGCTGGTACGGAGGCTGGAACGGGAGGGAGCGCCCGCGCCAGAGGGATCAGAAACGGTACTTGGCCCGTTGCGCGTGCGTCCGTCCAGCAGGACGGCTGAGCTGGAGGGAACAATGTTGGAGCTGACCCCCAAGGAGTTTGATGTGCTGGCGCTTCTGGTGTCACACGCCGGGCGGGTGTACACACGGGACGAGCTGCTAGAGCAGGTATGGGGCTTCGATTATGCAGGGGGAACGCGGACCGTGGATATTCATATCCAGCGCCTGCGCAAGAAGCTCGAACCGCATCAGTCGCTATTACAGACGGTGTATGGAATTGGCTATAAGGCGGAAAAGATGCTGTGAACGAACGCCAGTTGCTTGGCGCTGGACCCTATCCCCCTCATCCGAACTAAAACAGGTGCCCTGAAATTAGAAAGGTTTTTTGGCATCCATCACATATCGTACATCCCCGTGAATATACTTAATAACCAACAAGGCCAAACTGTGCCGTGTATCCACTTGGGGGGTGCCTAACAATGCCGGAACCACGTCAGCCATATTCATTCGTCGTATCCCGCGAAGATTGGTCGCTGCATCGCAAAGGGTACCAAGACCAGCAGCGTCATCAGCAGAAGGTCAAGGATGTCATTAAGCAGAATTTGCCCGATCTGATAACGGAAGAAAATATTATTATGTCGGACGGTCAACAGATTATTAAAGTGCCGATTCGCAGTCTGGATGAGTACCGCTTCATTTATAACTATCAAAAGCAAAAGCATGTAGGCCAAGGGGACGGTGACAGTCAGGTTGGCGATGTCATCGGACGTGATCCTGCTTCCCAGAAGCCCGGTAAAGGCGAGAAAGCCGGAGACCAGCCCGGACACGATATTATGGAGACGGAAGTCAGCATGGAAGACCTGGAAGATATGCTGTTCGAGGACATGGAATTGCCGCATTTGCAGCAGAAAGACAAGGAACAGATTGAGGTAGAGTCCATCGTATTCAATGACATACGCAAAAAAGGCATGCAGGCAAATATTGACAAGAAGCGAACCATTCTCGAAAATCTGCGTCGCAACGCACGTCAGGGCAATCCGGGCATTCATCATATCAGTCCGGACGATCTCCGTTACAAAACATGGGAGGAAAAAAACATCCCCCAATCCAACGCGGTGATCATTGCGATGATGGATACTTCAGGCTCGATGGGATCTTTTGAAAAATATTGCGCCCGCAGCTTCTTTTTCTGGATGACCCGCTTTTTGCGCCGCCAATATGAAAAGGTAGAGATTGTCTTTCTGGCGCACCATACCGAAGCCAAAGAGGTCACCGAGGAAGAATTTTTCACCCGTGGAGAAAGTGGCGGTACCATCTGTTCTTCGGCTTATCTCAAGGCATTGGAGATTATCGACAAGCGCTATCCTCCTTCCCAATATAATATTTATCCCTTCCATTTCTCGGATGGTGACAATCTGTCCTCGGACAACGAACGGTGCGTGAAGCTGATCGAGGAGCTTATGAAGCGCAGCAATATGTTCGGCTATGGGGAAGTGAATCAATATAACCGCAGCAGCACACTGATGTCCGCCTACAAGAACATTAAAAAGGATCAGTTTATGTACTATGTCATCAAGGAAAAGGGCGAGGTATACCAAGCCTTGCGTACCTTTTTTCGCAAACGGGAAGGGGGAACGGTGGGATGAGTAGTGACCATCAGGAGCTAGAATATGCGATTGCTGAGATTATGGAGATAGCCAACGGATTCGGGCTGGACTACTATCCGATGCGCTATGAGATTTGCCCGGCAGATATTGTCTACACGTTCGGGGCCTATGGGATGCCTACGCGCTTCAGCCACTGGAGCTTTGGAAAGACGTTTCACAAGATGAAGATGCAGTACGATTTTGGCCTAAGCAAAATCTATGAGCTGGTCATCAACTCCAATCCCTGCTACGCCTTCCTGCTGGATGGAAATTCTTTGGTTCAAAATAAAATGATTGTCGCCCATGTGCTGGCGCACTGTGATTTTTTTAAGCACAACGCCCGCTTTTCAGCCTCCAACCGCAATATGGTAGAGAGTATGTCCGCTACGGCAGACCGGATTAACAGTTATGAAATGGAATACGGGTCGAAGGCCGTCGAATCCTTCATTGATTCGGTACTGGCTATACAGGAGCATATTGATCCGCAGTTGATCAAACCGCAGCATCTGGATAAACAGCGATATATGGAGCTTAAAATCCGTGAGCAAAAGGAACCGGGAAAACGGAAGCGCCCAGACGGGCCCTACGATGATCTGTGGTCACTGGACACGGTACAGGAGCAGCCCGATCCGCCTGAGAGCGAAGGCATTCGGATACGGCAGTTCCCGCCTGAACCGGAGAAGGATGTCGTCTGGTTTATTCAGGAATTTTCAGAAGTGCTGGAGGACTGGCAGCGGGATATCATGACGATGCTGCGGGACGAAATGCTGTATTTCTGGCCCCAGATGGAGACCAAAATTATGAATGAAGGCTGGGCCTCCTATTGGCATCAGCGGATTGTCAGGGAACTGGATTTGACCGGGGATGAAACCGTTGAATTTGCACTGCTGAATGCTTCTGTCGTACAGCCTTCCAAGCAGAGCCTGAATCCGTATTATTTGGGGCTTAAAATATTTGAGGATATTGAAAAGCGATGGGATAACCCAACCCGTGAAGAGCAGGAGCGACAAGGACGCAAACCGGGCGAAGGACGCGCTAAAATGTTCGAGGTACGGGAGTTTGACTCAGACACCTCTTTTATACGCAATTACATGACCAAGAAACTGACCGAGGATTTGGATCTGTACGTGTTTGAGAAACGAGGGCCGGATTGGAAAATTACAGATAAATCGTGGGAGAACATACGGGACCAGCTCGTATTCTCTCGTGTGAATGGTGGTTCCCCTTATATCGTCGTTGAGGATGGAGATTATCTGCACACTGGCGAGTTAAAGCTCAAGCATCAGTTTGAAGGGATTGAGCTGGATTTAAAATATATGGAGCGTACGCTTCCGTATGTGTATCAATTGTGGGGGCGGACTGTTCATTTGGAAACGATGATTGAAGGCAAGCTGGCCTTATTCTCATACGACGGCAAGAAGCATCATCGCAAGTTTATATAAGTGAGAGCAGGATAACGAACGCAGAATGAATATCTAAAAAGGTGCAGCCGTAAAACGGGATTGCACCTTTTTTTCTATCCCATCCACAGCAATCGAACGACAGCCATACTCACAATACCGACAACAACGGTAGCCAGCAGGTTTTTGCTCCATAAGGCAGTCACCAGTGTAGGAAGGATAGCAATAAGCACTTGCCAATTAAAAGTGACGGAGCCTTCCGTTCGAACGAGTAGATGTTCCATCACGAGCGCCGTAAAAATGCAAATAGGGATATAGGACAACCATTGGAGCACAGGCTTGGGCAGCGCCAGCTTTTGCAGCACGACGAAGGGAATGATTCTCGGGATGGCTGTGACGACCATACCGCCGATAATGATGTACATGACATATGGATCAATGTTCATTTGTCAGTTAACACTCCAATCGTTGCGGTAATCATAGTAGCTACAATAACCGCGATATGAGATGGCACCCACCAGGATAAAAGGTACATCAGGATAGCCATACACAGCACGAGCAGCAGTCGGTGCTTGAGCTTGGAGGTTTGGACACTTTGTAGCTGCGAAATGAGCAAGGCAAGAAACATCGCAGGCAGGGCGAAATCCAGACCAAAAGCCTCCGGCCGGGAAATCCAGTTCCCGAGAATCCCTCCTGCAACACAGGAGGCAATCCAGACGAGGTAAGCAGTTATATTGAGCCCGTTCATCCAGCGGTCACTGACCTGCCCGCCTTTGGCCAGTTTATCAGAGGCTACCCCGAAGGATTCGTCTGTCAAAAGAACGCCAATACCTATATTTTTCCACAATGAATACTTTGAGAAATAAGGAGCCAACGATGCGCTTAACAACAGGTGGCGGGCATTCACAATAAAAGTCGTTAAAATAATGACAGAGGGAGGACTGGCCGTAGCCAGCATCGAGCACATAATAAATTGGGAAGCTCCTGCGTAGACAAGCGCCGACATCAGGGCCATTTCCATCGTGCTAACACCTGACGAGGCCCCCACAATGCCTGCCGCGAAGCCAATACACACATAACCGAGCAACGTAGGGATACAATCCTTGACTCCTTGTAAAAAGTGGAGTGGATCGCGCTCCGTTTCGCTCAACCCCGAAGCTATAGACATTTCAACCTTCCCTCCATTTTAAATTTCATTATAGTATATAACGGAACCTTGAAAATAATCAATATATTATACATTTGTATGTTATGGTGAACATCATCTATAGCTAACGGGCCTACTTTTGTGTATTCTTCTTGTATAGACTTTTGGATACGAGGAGGTACAGTCTGTGGATTCAATGCAGTATATCATCGGTTCTAATTTGGCTCATATCAGGAAGATTAGAGGACTTAGCCTGGATAAAGTGGCTGAACTGACAGGGGTCAGCAAAGGAATGCTGGCACAGATTGAGAAGGGAAAATCCAATCCTACGGTGACTACACTTTGGAAAATCGCCAACGGTTTGCATGTGTCCTTTTCCACACTCCTCAAAGAGGACTCCCCGCAAATCACTAAAATCAGCAGGGAAGACCTGCATCCGGTGATTGATGAGAACGGCAACTATTTTGTGTACCCTGTATTCCCGTATCATTCGGAAAAAAAGTTCGAGGTGTTCATCGTAAGCCTGAAGCCGGGTTTCACACACCAGGCGGAGCGGCATTTGGGGGAAGAATCCATTCTTATGATCCGTGGGGAAATGTACTTTGAAATGAAGGGACAACAGCTCAAACTGAGCGCAGGAGATGCTGTGCAATTTCAAGTGAATGATCTTCATACTTACCGTAATGAGTCGGATGTGGATGCGGATTTTTATGTCTTGATTTATTATGCGGATTAGTGGGATGATTAGCACAGTCTAACACAGGCTTCCACTATATAAAAAGATTGCTACGAGGAAAAGAGGGGAAAGAGAATCCATGGAAAGCAAGTACATCCGAGAAACCTACTGCTTCAAGACGTCCCGTGTATTTCCCAACGATATCAACAATCATAACACGCTCTTCGGAGGCCGATTGATGTCGTATATCGACGATATTGCGTCTATCGCAGCCTCCAAGCTATGCCGCACGAATACGGTCACAGCGTCTACGGATTCGGTGGATTTTTTGCTGCCCATCCATCCGAGCGATTCCGTCACGCTGGAGGCGTTCGTAACCTGGACAGGTCGTAGCTCTATGGAGGTATTTGTGAAGGTTATCCGCGAAGGACTGATGACTGGCGACCGGAAAATCGCAGCCACCGCCTTCCTGACCTTTGTGGCGCTGGACGAGAATAACCGTAAAGTCATCGTGCCGCAGGTCATTCCGGAGACAGAAGAAGAATTACAATTGCACCAGACTGCGCCATCTCGTGCAGCGATACGGCGTCAGCGCAGGGAGGAAAGCAAGCAATTGGCGAGCTTCCTGACAACAGATTATCCGTGGGAGCTGTAACGTTCTGACGCGCTTCAAGCCGATCTGGACAAGGGTTAGCCCAGATAAAGGTTTAACTATTCATTTTCCCGCAAAAAAAGCCGTTCTTCCGTTAGCAGTGATCTGCTGGGGAGACGGCTTTTTGGAAATTACGGAGTCACTGGAAGCTGCTACCTCAATGACAATGATGATGTCTATTCTGAACGAACTAATTTACTTTCACTACACGAAAATGCTGATTCGTTCCGCCGTTATCCCCCCATTGAATCGCTTTGGCTCCATCGGCGGTAGTGCCTTCGGAAATGTCGATCAGCTTGCCCGTTGCCCGGTTTTTCAGCTTGTAATAACCTCCGGTTACAGATACCAGCTGCCATTGCTGGCTGGACCAGCCTCCGTCGCTCCATTGCTCGATGACCGCTCCGTCCGTCGTCGCTCCGTTTTCAACGCCGATCAGCTTGCCGCTGTTGCGGTTCACGATTTTGTAATATCCGCCGCCCGCATCTTTGAGCTGCCATTGCTGGCTGGATGCTCCCGAATCTGCACGCTGTTCCAGATCCGCTCCATCCGTGGTTGCACCGTCAATTACATTCAGCGGCTTGTTGCTCTTGCGGCTTACCAGCTGATAATATCCGTCCGGGTCAATGGCGATTGGCGTGGTTACACCTTGAACCACACCGCTGGCGGTGTCGATGTTCATACTGTCGAACCAGTCCATAGCCAGGGAAGTCCCGGTTGGAAAACGCAGCGGCAGCCATACATATTGTGAATCCTGCACAGGACCGCTCCATGCCCCCGCCCAGCGGTCCCCCAAATACAGGTACGAGGTCGTTTGGGTACCTTCTACCGGAATGACGTAGGCCGATTGTGAACCGTAGGTCGTACTGTCTCCGAAGTTAATCGTGTTGCTCCACGTTCCATCAATGCTGGATGCCGTAGCATACTTGGCCTGATTGGGATTCCAGCCTGTAGCCCCGGATGTGATCAGGAAGTAGACGTCTCCTTTTTTGAACATCGCCGGAGCTTCACGATATTGTCCCGGCCAGAGCGTGGAGACCAGCGATTCTACTTGCAGGAAATCCGGTGTCAGACGATAAATGTTCAGGTCGGCATTCACACGAGTAGCTGAGATCAGATACGCCGTACCGTTGTCATTGTACACAGTCATATCCCTTGAATCGTAATCCAGTGGACGGAAGCTGCCCTGATAGGTGTAATCCCCGTCTACTGTATCCGAAGAGGCAACTGCCACTCGGGCTTCGTTGTAATTAACTCCATTTTCCTTGTGCATCCACAATACGTATTTGCGTGTTTTCTCATTATAAATAACTTTTGGACGTTCAATATTCGAAACATTCAGCTCTACTGCCGAGCTGCTGGTCAGCACGTTTTTGCGGAACTCCCAGTTTTTTAAATCAGAGGAACGGTAGGCGGATACCGCCTTGAACGTGCCGTTGGGGTTGCGATTTTCACCAAACCAGTAGTAGTAACCGTCTACCTTAATCATACCGCCCCCATGGGCATGGACCACGTTTCCAGCAGTGTCTTTAAACTGAATACCATTCACAACATTCGCTGGAGCCGCTGAAGCGATCTTGGGTGAAAACATCTGGAAAATGCTCAACGACAGCAAAACAGCGAGCATAATACACAGTAAGACGGCAAAATCATATTTCATTGTTTCGTCCCCCCTCTGTATTTTTTTAAAGCGCTTACAAAAATGATTTATACTGATTAGCTCTCTATGCTGATACCTATCACCCTGTCTGATGATGCAATGTGAGCAGCAAGAGGATTATATCCCAATTGTATCCATATTGAATTGAAAGTGCTAGAGTAGTATATTGACCATGTACACCGTACACTTATTAAGCATAGGGGGCCAACCATGGAAATATATGCGATTGACACGAGCAAGCCGGAGGCAGACGGTCATTACGAGTCACTGCTGAACCGGGTTTCGACTGAAAAGCGGCAGAAGCTGGATCGTTTTTTGCATCGGGAGGATGCTTTAAGAGGCTTATACGCCGATGTGTTGTTAAGGTGGTTGGCCTGTCGGCAATTGAAGGTATCCAACGCCAGTCTTCAGTTTACATATAATGCTTTCGGCAAGCCTTCCTTGTTGAATGCACCCGCATTCCATTTTAATGTTTCTCATTCGGGAAAATGGGTGGTATGCGCCGTGGATGATCATCCGCTCGGAATCGACATTGAACAGCTCCGTCCTATTGATTTTGAGGTGGGAAGGGTGTGCTTTTCGGACAAGGAGTATGATGCGTTGATGCGTCAGGAGGCGGAGAGCCGCTTATCCTATTTTTACGATCTGTGGACGCTCAAGGAAAGCTTTGTGAAGGCCGAAGGACAGGGATTAACGCTGCCTCTAAAGTCATTTTCATTCAATTTAAGCGAGTGTCCGTTGATCGGATTTACGACGGAAGGCTTTACCACTGAGTATTGTCATTTTAAACAGTATGAGATCGATGGACACTACAAAATGGCTGTCTGTGCAACACATGACCACTTTGCCGATCTGGTGCAGCAGGTAAACATACATACACTATATTTAGAAT
The DNA here is from genome assembly GCF_056316205.1 of Paenibacillus sp. 1-8. Lineage (NCBI taxonomy): Bacteria > Bacillati > Bacillota > Bacilli > Caryophanales > Paenibacillaceae > Paenibacillus > Paenibacillus sp. 1-8. The sequence continues at coordinate 1,645,041 of NZ_CM149995.1, forward strand.
CGGCAGCACAAGCGTGATTTGAAGCACCATCCGACTGCGCAGTGGCGATATAGTAGCGATATAGTAACTCTTTAGTTTGGTTTATATAGTTGAAAAAAAGGGAGATGAGCTGCGTTGACGCTAACATTGTTCAAGCACGGCAAGCTGTATGGGGAATGGGCTACCAAGGGAGATTCGGTCATTGTACAAAATGGCATTATACAGGCCATCGGACCAGCACGGGAGCTTGAATTGCAATTGTCGGGTAAGGAATATGACACGGTGGATTGGGAGGACGCATATGTGTTGCCGGGCTTGACCGACTCACATATGCATTTGTCCATGCATGGCATGAAGCTGGCGATGCTGGATTTTACGTCGGCTACTTCGAAGGAAGAAATGCTTGATATGCTGCGTAAACGGGTTGCGGTAACACCGCCGGGAGAATGGATTTTAGGGCTGAACTGGAACGAAAATGCGTTTATTCCTGTTGAGATTCCGACCCTATCGGAGCTTGATGCCATTACGGATCAGCACCCGGTATATTTGACTCGTACATGCTTTCATACGTTTCTGGCGAATTCAGAAGCGTTTCGACGTGCTGGTATTGGCGAGAACACCCCTGATCCGGCTTCGGGAGCCTACGGAAGAAATGCTGATGGACAGTTGAACGGATTGATTTATGAGGAAGCGTCCACTGCCTTTACAAGTGTGCAGCCAGAGCCGGATTATTCGGTTAAAAAAGATGCAGTCCGCCGAGCTTGTCTGGATGCACTACGGCTCGGTTTGACGGCTGCGCACACGGAGGATTTGCGTTTTCTGGGCAGCGTGGACACCATGCAGCGGGTTTACAGGGAGCTGAGGGAGGAAGGCATTGCTTTTCGTACGCATCAGCTCATTTATCATCCGTTCATGGAAGAAGCGAAAGCGCAAGGTTTGCGTGCTGGTGACGGAAATGAGTGGTTTAAAATCGGCGCGGTAAAAATGTTTGCCGATGGTGCGATTGGTGGAAGAACTGCGCTATTGTCTGCGCCCTATAGCGATGCTCCACATACCAGCGGCATGGCGATTCAACCGCAACCAGAGCTGAATCAGATGGTTGCGGCTGTCAGAGCCGCAGGTTTTCCGATCGCTGTACATGCGATAGGGGATGGGGCGGCGCATATGATTTTGACAGCGATGGAAGCCCATGCGCTAACGGAGGAAAGCGGTTTGCCGGATCGTCTGATCCACGGACAGGTGCTGACTGCCGATCTAGTCAAGAGAATGGCGAAGCTGCCGCTGATTGCAGACATCCAGCCGCGTTTTGTAGCAAGTGATTTCCCGTGGGTGCTGGATCGGGTTGGCGAGGAACGTACCGAATATTTGTATGCCTGGAAAAAGCTGCTGAGCGCAGGTATTCCATGTGCTGGCGGCAGTGACGCGCCGATTGAGCCGTTGGACCCTTTTCTCGGCATACATGCCGCTGTGACCCGCACCAAGCCAGGAGAGACGCATGAGGGCTATCTTCCCGATGAAAAGCTGGACATTCACGAAGCCATTCATCTGTTTACCATCGGAAGCGCAGCAGCTGCGGGAGAAGCGGAGGAACGGGGGGCGATGGCTGTAGGCAAAGCCGCCGATTTTACGGTCATTGACCGGGACTTGTCGGAGCGCCCACAGGCTTTGCTTGACGTTAAAGCACGTATGACGGTTGTGAACGGAATCGTTGCGTACCGGGCATAGACGGGCGATAAGGATGTATGCAAAAAAACTTCAACCTCACGCTAAAAGTGAAGTTGAAGGTTTTTTTTGGCCTTTACAAACCACGCTGTGCGAAACGGTCTGCATTTTTCACACTGGACCATAGATCAGAGCTTGCCCCGCCCGGATACCAGTAGGCGAAGCCTGCAAACCCGTTGTCCTGTCCCAGACGGTATTTACGGGTAAAGGATCGCCCTTCCTCCAGCCATAGCTTATGAAGCTGAGTATCCTTGTAGGAAACCGTATACTGCTGAATATCCTCATGCCAGACCGGTTTGGAGGTGGAACGAGACATAAGCTGGTTTTGCTCAATCAAGGAAATATCCGACGAAGCGACCGATTGACCACTCGCATTCAGGGTCCAGTTTCGTGTGAATAAAGGCAATGCCAATATTGCCTTATCCGGGTCGGTGGTTAATACAAAGCGCCGTACGCTTTCACGGAGCCACGGTAATGAGGATACGGAGCCAGGGGTCGAGCTGCCTCCCCAATGTTCGTCATATCCCATCAGAATCAAATAGTCTGCCGCAGCGCCAAGTTGCTTATAATCAAAGGCAGCTGTCCAGTCTGTACCGTAATCAGGAGATACACAGATTGCCAGCACAGCATTCAAGCCTTTTAACTTGGCTTTTAATTGTTGGATGAACAACGTGAGCTGAGTACGATCCTGACCAGCTACATTTTCAAAATCAATCACAAGCCCATCCAGATGATGTGTAGATACGGCATTCGCAAGCTGAGTTATGGTTTTGTTCCGTAAAACATCACTGGACAGGATTTGATGTGTCATCGTTAGATTGGAACGATTGCCTACCATCGCCCAGATTTTTTTTTGATGCTGTTTGGACCAGGTGAGGAGCGAGGTGTTTGTGAGATCGCTAATATTACCCGTTTCGTTTAGAAAAAACCAGCGCGGTGATAGCGTATTAATGTTAGATTGAAGCACGGAGCTTTCAAACTGTTGAACGCTCTGGTCATATTGCCAGCCTATTCGGATGGAAGATGCCGCGGAGGCTGTTTTGGAGGCATGCTGTGTTGAATACGTCAGCAGACGTTCCAGAAGTGCTGCTGTTTCTTCGCGGGTCAGGGAAGATGTGGGGCGAAATTGGTTGTCTTCCCCTTTCATAAAACCGTAACAGTTCACGATAGTTACGGCTTCAACAGCCCAATCTGCAATCTGGTCGGTGTCTGTAAAAGTGGAAACCGCTGCTCCTGATCCCGTCGAGCGTATGAGACGGGCGATCATCAAGGCTGCTTCTTGCCGGGTTACAGGGCTGTTGGGTTGAAACGTGGCGGGTGTCCCTCTCTGCACCACGTCAAGCTGGGAGGCTGCTTCAATCCATCCATAATACCAGGCTTGTTTGGATACATCCCGATAGGAGGGGACCGATGCTTGTACAGGTTCCAGACCGAGTGTGCGATCCAGCGCGGTAACCCATTCGGCTCTCGTAACCGCCTTTTTGGGAGAAAAGTAGCCGGGTTGTGTACCTGCCAAAATTCCTTTGGCGTGCAGTGAGGTGATTGCTTGATAAGCATAGCTGTCTGAAATATCCTGAAACGCCACACCGGCTGCGGCTGCGGGAACGGATAAACTTGAAGCGGATGCAGTTATTATAGTTATGGCGGCAGTCGCCAACAGGGTGAGTTTGGTTAGCAAGCGTGATCGTATGGGGCTCATACACAATAACCTTCTTTTTTATGATAGATTGTCAGACGAATCGTTCGTCACATGACGACTAATACTATCAAAAATAGTAAAGTTATTCATTGCTAAATTGTTGGAAAACACCAAAAAGCCCTTACCTGTAGAGGCAAGGGACTTTACATTCGAAACAATTCTTTTTTGGCATACATTATACCAATCGTCTGTGGACCACAATGACTGGAAATGACACATCCGGCTGTTGCCAGCAGCACCTCCTGCGCTCCCGTTTCTTCCTGCAAACGAGCTTGCAGCATCAGCGCATCTTCCTCAGCCAAGGCATGTACGACAATAATGATATCGTTATCCATATGTTCCCGCTGGTTCAGGGCATTTTGCAGCATCTGATCCAGCGCCTTTTCACGTTTGCCGCGGACTTTGTACGCAGGTGTCATTTTTCCGTCTATTACTTTGATCACCGGACGAATTTTGAGCAGACTACCGATCAGGTTTTGCATCCCTGAGCATCTTCCGCCTTTGTACAGATATTCGAGCGTATCAATCACGAATTCCGTGTCCACCAGAGGACGGGTTCTCGTCAGCATGTCTACAATCTGTTCCAACGTACTGCCGTTGGCTGCGGCGCGTGCGGCCTTCATCACAAGCATGCCAAAGCCGCACGACAGATTCAGGGAATCAAAGACGGTAATGCGGCCTTCCGGATACTCGGAGGTAGCGAGCAGCGCATTTTGGTAGGTTGAGGACAGCTCGGAAGACAGACTGATATATAAAATGTCGTCCCCTTGTTCTATGTAGGGAGCAAAGGCTTGAATAAAGTCCGATGGAGAAGGTGCGGCGGTTCGCGGCAAATGTCCCTCACGACTTACGCGCTGAAATAACTGTTCTGGCTGGATATCCACGCCATCCCGTAATGATTCATCCCCAAATACCGTATACAATGGTACAATGCTAATCTCGTACTGCTCGCGCCATTGGACCGGAATATCACTGGTACTGTCCGCAAAAACTTTGATTTTGTTCATACATTGAATCCTCTCTGTGTGATGCGGAGAAATTATAAGGATTGCACAGAGGAAGGATAGATATCCGCTGTGTTACTCGGAACGGCGAGACCCATGGCCAGAAGTGCAATGAAGCCCAGAATAATGAACGCATTAATGATTAGCCCTGCAATGGCAAAGGCTTTCTTGCGGTTCTTCAACGCAATTCCAATAATGCCAACCACAAGCCCGGCGCAATTCAATAACAGACTGCCTAAAAATACAAAAGGAAGCAGGACGGTTCCGGTTTGTTGCAGAACAACTTCCGGGTCCAGGGTTTGGTATTGGCTGAAATGAGCCAACAGATTAATGACCATAACAGCCAGAATGATATACCCGATCAGGCTGACGAGCGACATCATAAAAGAAGCGATACCGGGACCGGAATGCTTGAGCTTGACTGGAGGCTGGAAGACGGGAGCTTCTGAAAAAACAGGATGCTCCTCAGACGCAACAGGCTTTTGCAGATTAGGATCTTGGTTACTCATTTTTTCAACTCCTTCAACAGTATTCGAACAGGTACTAATTTTCCACAAAATGAACAAAAAAGCAAGGGACCTTATACATTACCCTCCAAAAGACAGGGTTTAATCATGGAGTTCTGCAGGTTCAAATTTAAATGGAGTGGCTGGTAAACTTCACATGGATTCGATAAAATAAGGAGATAGCTTGGATTAGAGGATGAGATGAAAAGGAGTACACAAACATGCAACGCAGATGGATAATTGTAGGATCTATAATGATGCTGCTGGCGGTAGCTATTGGAGCGTTCGGGGCTCATATCGTGAAAACGCGGATCGACGCGGACGCTTTGGCCGTGTATGAAACCGGTGTGAAATATCATATGATTCATGCTGTCGGTTTGCTGATCATTGCATTGGCTGCGGGACAGTGGGGAGCGTCGGCTCGTTTAAAATGGGCAGCGCGGCTGCTGTTTACGGGAATCATTTTGTTTTCCGGCAGCTTGTATGTGCTGAGTTTGACCGGGATTCGCGTGTTAGGTGCCATTACCCCGCTGGGGGGCGTGTGTTTTATCGCTGGTTGGCTTTTGCTGGCATTAGCTGCCTTGGGTTTGAAGAAAGAGGATTAGTTTAACTTGTCAGATCATATCACAAAAAAAAGAGAATCGCTTGGAAAGGCATAACGTTTTTCCGGCGGTTCTCTTTTTGCGTGTTATTTCATGATGTAAGTGTTTTACATTTACGATGTGATTTCATCAATTTCATTCATTTTAAAGGAGTAAACCTGTTTCTCATCCACATGATACACACTCAACAGGCTATTATCATGATCCAAATTAAGTATGCGACACGGGATGCTTCGTTGTCCACCATAGCGGTTCACGATTAACCGTACAAGCGTATTATCTTGTATATAACGTTTAATCCAATCATGAGTGCTAAGTTCTTGTTGTGTTGCAGGCTTCGGCTGTACGTGGGATTGTTCGATCTCTTGAACGACAGGTGGCTTGTTCGTAGCCGCGGCTAATTTTTTTTTGGAGAACTTCTCCGCAAGCTTAGCGGCAGCGTCAGATGAGCCGTTAGCGGCTGACTGTTTTTTTAAATACAGTGCAGCTTCGATTAAATTACCAAGTTCGATACCAGATTGAATCCGGCTATCCGCAATTTGTTCGTTTTGGCTCAAGAGGTTAAGCAGGAACTGAAGGGCCTCTACATTCGAACGACCTTTAACTAATACATCTACATTAAATAAATAACTGGCTTCGTCTTGATTTGATTCTGTTTTCATACATCCTCCAGCCCAAGCCCTGGGTAATTAGTCTTTTATAGTACCTATCAATATATCATTAAAACGAAATCTGTCATAGTACCTTAGGCCCTGTTATTAGGTATCAACAAAAATAGGGCCTGTATAAACGTATAAAAATTCCGGACGAAAAATGAGGAGGTGTGACCGAGCTGTGGCTGAGTAGACTTTGAATAAGCCGATGAAAATACCAACTTGTACTATACATATACAGAGAATAAACGAGAGTGAGAGTGAAATCAAGCGGTTTAAATTTTAAATATTTCTTTTGATTGTAATATGTATGGGAAGTGAAGAAAAGTGGATAATATAAGACTCCGTTAGTGGCTTCATCTGCGCTGACAAGTGATTTCAGGGAAGGGGTATTCTGTCGGGATGCTCTTTTTCACTTGCCGTTATAGATAGCACGGTGGAACCCTAGCATAAATAACGGCAAGCTCATTTGAATGGTAAGTGTTGGAGCATGTAAAGTGTTCAGAGTGATTTAGGTTTAGCAATAGATGGACTAAGTCTAGGGTTGGGTTACTGGTGGGAGATCCTCAAGATGCTCGAAAATAAGCAGTTGCTTCTCTCTTGCGACCTTGACCATTTCATCAGCACCCTGCGAGGGTCCTCCAATTCGAAGCACTGCATCGCAGTGGTCTAGCAGGCGAATGGAGGACGGATGAAAAATGCGGTTGAAAACCTCATCTCCCAAAGAAGTGGAACCAGCTGTGGCGATTAGGGGCAATGCATACCACTCCCCTAGAACCGGTAAATGCCCAGTTTCATAAACTTGAAGAGCAATTTCATTCATGAACTGAACATTTTTCTCGATCAGCACGGGATCATCAGACGTTCCGGAACGATAAGGTCCCGCTATAAGAATATGCAACGAATTTGTTTTTTCCTTTAAAAGACCATGGATTTGAGCGTATTGGAGCAGCAAAATCGTCTTGGCATCACGAATTTCTCCGCTTTTGACCAAATTGAGCGCCTGAATAAAAGGAAGCTCTACCACTTCAATGTTTTCCTGATCATCCTCGAGTCCACCACCCAGTCCTGTTGCCATATCTTCGTTATACTCTGCTACAAAAAAGTACAGGATTTCGGTAACCGATCCGGGCGACATGTAGGCCTCACCAACCTTTTGTACACAGTCGACACGGTATCCTGTCTCTTCCTCCGTTTCCCGCAGGATACTTTCCTCCGGTGTCTCTTTATCGAGCAGACCTGCACAGGTTTCGATAAGCATTCCCGTCTCATTACCGTTCTGGTAGGTTGGCATTCGGAACTGCCTGGTCAATACTATGGTTTGTTTTTTTCGATTATAAAGAAGGATTGTTGCTCCGTTGCCGCGGTCGTACACTTCACGGGATTGTGTCTCCCATTGGCCACTGTTTTTTTCATACTCGAACGTGACTTTCTTTAAGATGTACCAGTTATCCGATAAAAGCTCCTCTTTGACGATCCGTACTCTTGGTTGTTGCTCCATTGTGTTCATGTTCATTTCCTCCCTAGAAATATTCCATTTTCTTTCGTCAGTTGAAGGACACCAGTCTGCTTCAGGTTTTGGTTGACATGGATACGAAACATATCGATGGCCTTTCCTACAAGTCGTTCCCTTGCATTCATCGGAGTCGAAATCATATAATCGATCAGAGGTTCCGCTTCGTCTACCATCAGGCGGTCGTCGTAATGGAGCAACAGAAGATTAGAAAAGCATGAAGACAGCAAGTCCATTCCGTTACCTAGGTGGAACCGATGAATCGCTTGATCTAATACGCGAAGATTGGGGTCGAAGGAAGCCGCCAAGTCTTCAAGCTCTTGAAGGTGCTGCGTACTCATCGTCGACGTGCAAACTAGTCCCCCGGGCTTTAAAACACGGTACATTTCCTCGATCGCTCTGGGGATGTCCGAGACGTGATAAAGCATATTGTTAGCAAGCACCACATCGAATTGCTCTTCGTGAAAAGGGAGCTGTTGGGCATCAGCCGACAAAAATTTAAACATTGCATTGCTGCTGCCTAAGCGGCAACGTGCTTCCTCCACCATTCCGCTGGAGATATCGGTAAGCGTGATGCGCCAGCTATTGGGAATTCGTTCGGCATTTCTTAACCAAAAGGTCCCGTCACCGCAACCCAACTCGAGAATATGGGCTTCCGGTGTCACCTCCAACTGATCAAAAACCCAACGATGCCAGCCTTGAGGATTCGTACTGAACTTGTCGTAAAGATTGATTCGTGCTTGCAAGCGGGTGGCCGTCCGATATTGATCCCCCCAATTCTCTTCCTTCTGTACGGCTTGTATAAGCTCCGCGAAGCGATCCAAATCGGAGCCATCGGCCAACTTTTCCAAAGCATTTCGAATAGCATGGACGATATGTTCCGTATGAGCGATCTTCTTCTGGAGAATATCGAGCTGTGCTTCCAACGAATGTCTGATGTCCCCATCGGATATCAACTCTGCGTTTAAGATGTCTTTAATTTCTTGAAGAGATAGCCCAACATACTTCAACGTCTGAATCCGCTGCAGTCGTTTCAGTTCCTTCACCGTATACTTGCGAGCAGAGCCAGAATGATGGTCTTCCGGGGTCAATAGTCCAATCTGATCGTAATATCGCAAAGTTCGGAGTGTCATACCTGTACTTTTGGCAAGCTGCCCAGTCGATAAATAATCTCCTTTGCTCAACAGGTTTTCCCTCCTTCCCATGCATTGATTTTCCAGTATAATCTACTAGGTTAGTATACTTGGTGACGTAACGTCACCAGCAAGTTAAATTTTTCGATAATTGAGTGTGTGCAAAACAGGAACCCTGCAGTATGGTACAGATAAAAGGTTATCAATAGAAAAAGGAGGCCGAAACGGCCTCTTTTTCATTCTGTGTAAACAGTCCGTTTTTGCTTTGAGATGGGGTTTAATTTCACCTGTGAGCCTTTGCCGCCCGTCTGGATTCCGGTTTCCTTCATCCCGGCTTCTTTCAGATCGACCAATAGCCGTTCTAACACCGCTTTGGCGGCGGCCGCTTCCTTGGCGCCGGACGACTTTACGACCAACTGCACCGGCTTGCCGGAGCGCAGATGTTTGTCTGCTTGGCGCAGCTTCGTGTCGTAGTCATGCTCCTCGATATGAGCAGTGAAGCGAAGCTCCTTGACCTTTTCCTTACTGCTCTTTCCAGCCATGTTGCTACCGCTCACCTTGCGTGTTCCGGTTTCCTTCTGCGCGAGCGATTTTCCCTTGCCCTTAGCAACTAGGCTACATGGCGGAGGACTGCTCATCAGTGATGTACAGACCAGATCCATTCCTTTGGATCGGGCCATAGCCAAGGCTTCCTCTCTCGAGACGATACCGATCTTCTCACCGTTGAGTCCAGTGAGCATGACCTCGGAAGCCTTTATTTGCTCGTTGATTAATACTGCCACGTAAATGAAGCCTCCCTTAAAAACAATGATAAAGCTATCATATACGGAACCCGTTTGCGATTCAATTTGGAATTCCGGGTAGCGGGCAGATGGAGCTTTCCAATGCGACATAGTTACTTTTCTTTAGTACAATCTTTGTTGACAAAATTAATCAATCCCTATACTCTTTTAATGATAATGATTATCATTTTCTAATGAGACATATACATGCAGGGGTGAATGAGAGAAATGAAAAAGATGTTGAACGGTCTATTGTTGTTTACGGTTTTTGCTATTGTATTGGCGGGTTGCGGATCAGCCGGGGATAGTTCGAAGCCGGGAGCCACTTCCGGGTCTGAGCAGACCAGCAAAGCGGCTGGGCCGGTTACGGTTAAAGACGATCACGGGGAAGTCAAGCTGGACAAGCCAGCGGAACGTGTCATTGTACTGGAATGGACGTTTACCGAAGATCTGATCGCGCTGGGTGTGCAGCCTGTCGGCAATGCGGACAATGCAAACTACAAGCTGTGGGTCACGCCAGAGGCGAAGCTGGCTGATAACGTAACTGATATCGGCACACGGGGCGAACCGAATCTGGAAGCGATTGCGGCGCTCAAACCGGATCTTATTATCTCTAACGCAGACAATAATGCAGCGATTTACGCACAGCTTAAGGGAATCGCACCAACGATAGAATACGATCCTTACAAGGGAAACGGTTATGATTACGACCGCATGGTCGAGATCTTTAAGCAGATCGCTGTGGCTACTGGAAAAACGGAGCAGGCGGATAAAGTCCTGAGGGAACTTGACCAACATTATATTGAAGCAAAGGCCGCATTGGAAAAAGCGGGAAAAGCGGATTTCCACTATGCGCTGACCCAGGCCTTTACAGCTCAGAATGCTGCCAGCCTACGGATGTTCAAGGATAACTCGGTTGTAGTCGGAACGCTTGCGAAAATCGGTATGGTGAATGACTGGAAGTCGGACAAAACCGAGAAATATGGATTCAGCACTGTTGGCATCGAAGCTCTTCCTGCTGTTCAGGACAGCCATTTTATCTACATTACGCAGAAGACGGACGATGTATTCGGAGCCTCGATGAAGAACAATTCAGTCTGGAACCAACTGAACTTTGTCAAAGAAAAACGGACCTATCCACTTGACGGAACAACGTGGACGTTCGGCGGCCCAATCTCATCCAAAGTGTTGGTTGATCAGGTGGTTGGAGTTCTGACGAAATGACCCGAGCAGACAGAACGAATTTGTCGAAGGCTTGGCGTGTAGGAAGCATTTTTGGGGGCGGATTGGCCGTCCTCATTGTGCTTTTTTTTGTAAGCTTGTGCTATGGAGAGGCGCCGATCCCGCTGCACACAGTAATTGAGGCGTTGACCCAGCGTCAGAATACGCTAGATCATAATATGGTTTGGGATCTGCGGATGCCGCGCACGGTTATCGGAATCCTGGCTGGCGGTGCGCTGGCTGTTGCCGGTGCGTTGCTACAGGCCATCACCAAAAATCCGTTGGCGGCTTCTGATACGCTCGGAATCAACGCTGGTGCCTACTTTGTGGTTGTGCTTGGTGCGGTGATGTTTCCCGCATTGCTGCATCAGGCTCCGTTTCTGTTTGCCGCCATCGGCGGCCTGCTGGCGGCGGTGCTTGCTTACTTTATGGGCGGTGGGCGAGCTGGCAGTCCGATCCGGCTGGCGCTTGCTGGCCTCATTGTGTCTATGGTGCTCGGTTCGTTTACCGGGGCACTGCATATTTTTTACTCCTTTGAAACGCAGGGATTGTTTCTATGGGGTTCCGGTTCGCTTGTGCAAAACGATTGGAGTGGCACTACTTATGCTTGGCCCTGGGTTGTAGGGCTCTCGGTTATCGCGGTTTTGCTGTCGAGGCAATTCGATGTGCTGGATCTGGATGAGTCCACTTCCACGTCCCTCGGACAAAAGGTGGGCTTGACCCGGGCGGCGGGAATTGTATTGGCGGTCCTGCTGTCGACCATTACAGTCAGCGTCATTGGACCCATCGGGTTTGTAGGTTTAGTGGCTCCGCATTTGGTGCGCTTAAGCGGCCTCAAAATGCATCGCTGGGTGCTGCCTGGTTCCTTCCTGTGGGGGGCACTGTTGTTGACGGGCGCTGACGTGCTGGCGAAAATGGTCCACCAATCAAGCATGGATCTGCCAACCGGAGCAGTAATGGCCTTGATCGGGGCCCCTTGGTTAATTTGGCTGATCCTGTGGAGGATGAAACTGCCTTCCAGCATCGGCGGACAGTCTTCAATGAACATAGGTGTGCGCTCTCGGAAATTACCGTATGGCAGGCTGGTCACATTGTTTGCGTGCGGGGCCGTGCTTTTAACCGTATTCAGCCTGATGTTTGGAGGAATGCGGATTCCGGTGGGTGATCTGCTGTCTGGCCTGTTCGGCGGTGAGAGTGCGAATTCGGCTTTGCTACAGTTTAGAATTCCACGCACGCTGGTGGCGGCCGGGGCTGGTATCGCGCTTGCGGTCAGCGGTGTCTTGATCCAACTAGCCGTTCGCAATCCCTTGGCGGATGCCTCGATCATCGGGGTTTCTTCTGGTGCGGGATTCGGCGCGCTTGCAGTAATTATCGTCTGGCCCGGACTGCCTGTTTATGTGCTGCCAGTTGCTGCGATCGCTGGAGCGGCAGTTTCAGCGGCCGTGATCTTCTTTCTATCCTGGAACAAACATCTGAATCCGTCTGTAGTCATATTACTCGGCATCGCTGTATCAGCGATCGGGTCAGCCGGCATTCAGGTGCTAATTATCCAAGGCTCGCTGTGGGGCAGCACCGGTTATATTTGGCTGACGGGGAGTACCTATGCGCGAAGCTGGGCGCAGGTGACGACGATTCTGGCCTTTCTGCTCGTGTTGTTGCCAGTAGCCTGGTGGCTAGCTCGCCGCTTCGATCTCTTGGTATTTGACGATAGCAGCGCCATGGGACTGGGACTTCCGGTGCGTCGCACCCGGCTGCTGGCGATGGCAGTGGGTGTGCTGCTGGCGGGAGGAGCGGTAGCCTCCGTGGGTACGATTGGCTTCATCGGGCTGATTGCTCCGCATATCGTGCGTACGTTGATCGGGCACCATGTACGCCGTTCCATTATTTTGTCAAGCATCCTGGGAGCGGTAATGCTGGTGCTGGCAGATACGATTGGACGGACGGTGCTTGCGCCGACGGAGATTCCTTCCGGGCTGCTGATCGCTCTGATCGGTGCGCCGTATTTTCTGTACTTGATGTATCGCTCTAATCGTAGTAAGTCAGTTTAGTTGAAGTGGTACGCAAAAAGGCTGTTTCCGAGCGGATTTTCCGTGGGGGAAACAGCCTCTTTTTAGATAGACAGTTGCGGTTTTAATTCATTTCTTCTGCAAAGCTATCTGGATTTTATATTTACAAATCTAATAAAGTAGATATAATGTACTTTATGGAACCGTTATTGATTTATAAAGCTTTGTCTAATGAGACACGTCGTCTAATTATGCTGTGGTTAAAAAATCCAAAGGAATTTTTTGATGAACAGGCTTATCTGAACCAAGGTCTTAATTTTCGAATCGGAGTATGCGTGGGGGATATTCAGGCTAAAGCAGGACTTGCACAGTCTGTTATCTCAAGTTATTTATTAACGATGCAAAAAGCTGGTTTGTTGGAGTCTGAGCGAATTGGGAAGTGGACGTACTATCGTCGGAACGAAAAGACAATACAGGAATTTGCCGAGTACATCCAAAAGGAACTATAGACAGAAAGGAGGTTTTTTTTCGTAAAACACATCTAAAAATCTGTATATATAAATATAATGGGGGCTTACATTTAAAATGAAACAGGTTAACTCTTTGCTTATTATTATTTTGGCTTTAGGCGTATTCGGCATTATTACAACGGAAATGGGGATTATAGGTGTTTTACCCCAGGTCACTCAAAAATTTAATATATCGACTTCACAGGCTGGCTGGCTTGTAAGTGTATTTTCTTTAGTCGTTGCTATTTCAGGTCCATTCCTGACCTTACTCGTTTCCGGTATAAATCGTAAAGTCATTCTGCTAACGGCTGTGCTCAGTTTTGTGATTTCAAATATGGTTTATGCTTTTACAACCGAGTTCGATGTGATGCTCATTTTCCGCATTCTCCCTGCTATTTTTCATCCTGTCTTTTTTTCGGTTGCCCTAGTGGTCGCAGCCAAACTTGTCCCGCCGGAAAAAAGCAGTAAAGCAGTTACCAAGGTTTTCGCCGGAATAACGGTTGGATTTGCTTTTGGCGTACCTTTAACTTCTTATCTCGCAGAAAAAATATCGTTAGAAGCCGCTTTCTTGTTTGGGGCTATTGTCAGCATGATTGCCTTTACAGGAATCCTCATTTGGCTTCCTTCTATGCCGGTTAAAGAGAAAATGTCTTATGGAAAACAGCTCGGTATACTACGTAAACCTCAATTATGGTTCAATATCGTGACCGTTATTTTTATCTTTGCAGCTATGTTTTCTGTGTACAGCTACTTTGCTGAATATCTTGGTCAGGTCACCCATATGAATGGGTCATGGATTAGTATCATGTTGATGGTCTTTGGAATCATCATGATTTTTGGGAATTTTTTATTTGGAGGGTTATTACATAAAAATCTTATAAAGACCGTCCTTATGTTTCCTCTGCTGTATGTGGTCATTTACTTAATTATTTATTATTTTAGTTCTTCTTTCCTTCCCATGGTTGTAGTCGTACTCATTTGGGGGGCAGTGCATTCCGGAGGGCTTATTATTAGCCAAGCATGGTTAACGACGGAGACGAAAGAAGCTCCCGAATTTGGAAATAGCTTGTTTGTCTCATTTTCTAATCTTGGCATTACTTTGGGGGCTTCAATTGGCGGTTGGTTTATCTCTCACTTGGGAATACACCAGCTTATCTGGAGCGGAATAATGTTTACGCTTCTGGCTTTTTTATCAATCATCATAAAAGTAAAAATGTTCAAATCTAATGCATGATAATTATTTACTAATTACGTAAACGTGGGACCCGTAAAAATAACTCTTTTCAGAGTCTATATTTTACGGGTCCTCATTTTATTTAGAGCTTACGAATTTCAAATAAATCGTTAGGAGTGATATCGAAATAGACACACAATTTAGTGATAAGAGAGGCGGGAATACGCTTATTCTCCATATCCTTATTATGCATTAAATCCATAATCGTTGTTCTTCTATGGTTAATATCCTCAGATAGCTTCAACACAGACACATCGTGCTTTTCAATTATTTCTCCCAGTTTACAGTATAAGACCCAATCCTTATTATCCATTAAAAAACCTCCAAAGACTGCATGTAAATTATTGCACACTAAACGTTCATGTGCTATACTGTGTTTGTATATATGATCGTTTAACGATCAAAACGTTTGTAATACTGGTACCTTATCAAAGGGATGTACAACATACCCTTGGCTTTGCTATTGCCATTTTTCCAAAAATAGAATTGGGGATGATACCATGATGCAAAACACTAAAACCAACAAACAAGCCATCAAAACCATTGTTCGTATGGGACAGGTCTGGGAACAGACAGAAGAAAACGAAGAAGCCGGGCTGCACTACTATCACATTATAGATGCCCTCAACCGCCAATGGCAGACCATTGGGGTGAATGTTACTGATGCAATTCAAGTGTTTGAGAATGGGAACGATGAAGTGTGGACACGAATAATTCAGCCAGCACCATTTCATCCTGACCTGACTACGAACGATTTAATTCATATGCTCAGTATTGGCCCGGAGGCTTGGTATATACGCAACGCTATCCAAATCATATTGAATAACGTGGAAAGACGCAATGCATTTGTGAATCGCATCGTGAATGTGAATGACGAAGATGTATTGAATCTATTATACAATATGAAAAATGAATTTCTTAAGCGCGATCAGCTTTCAAACCAGAAGTTCATGGATTTATATGCTGTAAACCCTGTAGAGGCGTTATCGGTCTACTTTCTGGAGTCTGTGGATGTTCATACATATTGGGAGTGGAGCGAGGCAGGGGGTACATATAGTAAAGCCATTCAGTACAAACAAGTAAAGCCTGAAATGACTTTAGCTGAAGCTATTGAAAAGGCAGAAGATGAAGCCAGAGACTTGGTTTCAGGCTACTAATATCGTGTGCTATCATGTTTTTAACCATTCTATTGGCTTAGATGGGCGGTCGGTTTATCTCCTGCAAAGGAGGTGACGCCTGTGGAGGTTAAAGATGCGCTGACATTAATGATAATGTTCGGTACATTGCTGGTGACGCTGATCGGATTAGTCATCACAATTGTCGTTGCATTGAACCATAACCAAAAGAAGTAGATGAAAACGGATGGGGTATTGATTTATGTTGAGAATGAAATGATCTATTGGAGGTAAACCGATGAATATTCGGATGTATCATGACTTGGAACCTGATACCTGAACCTAAGCATAAATGGGGAATTACAAGCTTGACCTTGCATCAATACGTTCAAATTCTCAACTTTAACGGTCAAACTCAGCGATCCGCAGAGCTTTTAAATGAAGAGGTTGTTGATTTGGAAATAGCGAAAAGTAAGGTATTGGATGAAGAGGATGTGCTTTTTCAATTTTCAGCATTGAATGTAAATGCCAGGCTTTTGAGTGAGATAAAAGGAGACAAATAAAGAAAAGATGAGCGGTGATTATCCATGAGAATTAGCATCAAGCTGAAATTCAGTCTGTTCCTGGCTGTACTGCTTATTCTTGCTCTAGGCGTGCTAAGCTATTTCGTTCTTCAAGGGGTGGAAAAGAACCAGCAGACTCAAACCGAGGTTTATCTGGCCCAGCACGTCAAAACGGTTAATCTGCGAGTGAAGCAGACCTATTATACGGGTACGCGGCTGGAGCCGCAGACATTTATGAAGCAGCGAGGCCGGGGGCTGGCTACAGAGTTGGCCGGATTTACCGGACTGGGAGTCACGCTGTATGATGCGCAGGGACTCCAGGTAGGCAGCTCAATTCAAGATCATCCGGCGGTGGACCAGCAGAGTGGAGTAAATGCTGCATTGGCCTATGCGTTGCAAAATAAAATTGCATATGAGGTTGTGGGGGACACACTCCTGTATCTGGCGCCGCTCCAAGGGCCGGAGGAACAAATGGGGGTAGTGCAGTTGCAATATTCACTCAAAAGTTCGCAGAGCTTTCTACGAACCCTCCAGAATTTGTTCCTGACTACAGGGATCGCGGTGCTTTTGCTAAGCTTCATCATCGGATATTTGTATTTTAACCGGGCAGCCGCAGCCATTGGACGGTTGAAAAAGGCGGCAGAGGATATTCGCCGCGCCGAATATATTCAGGCTCCTCCGCTTAGGAGAAAGGATGAACTGGGCGAGCTGGCCGAGGGCATCTACTTTATGAGCATGGAGATTGAGCAGAGTATTGCTGCTAAGGATGAAGAGCAACGGAAGCTGCAACTGGCTATCCACAAGCTCCAGGCGCTGGAGCAGCAGCAGAAGCAATATATCGGCAACATTAGCCACGAATTCAAGACACCGCTGACCTCCATTAAAGCTTACGTGGATCTGCTGAATATGTACGACGATGATCCCAAACTGCTGTTGGAAGCCAAGGCCAGCATCGCCCAAGAAACTCAGCGGCTATATGAAATGGTGGAGAAGGTGCTACAGGTGTCGGCGCTGGAAAAATATGATTTTGAGTCACAGGCCGAGCTGTTGGAGGTTGCAGAGGGGCTGCGCAATGTTTGTTCACGTATGAGCGGCAAGGCGGAACGCTTCGGTATCACTATTTCCTGCGATGCGAAGCCAGCCCACATCTGGATTGATAAAGAGAGCTTTATGCATATTTTTATTAATTTGCTGGATAATGCGATCAAATATAATGTCCCTCAAGGAACTATTCATGTTTACAGCGAACTTAGAGACAACCGGGTAAGGATCACGATCCGTGATTCCGGCATAGGCATTCCTGATGAAGCCAGAGAGAGGATTTTCGAGCCCTTCTACACGGTCAACCGCGACCGATCCAGGCAATCGGGCGGCACGGGACTGGGGCTGTCACTGGTACGCAATCTGGTTGAGAAGCAGAATGGAAGCATTACGCTGCTGGAGTCGGAAGGCGAAGGTTCGGTTTTTGAGCTATCTTTTCCGGCCACATCTTAACAGGTCTGCACTCTGTATCAAAGCTACGCCAAAAAGTTTACAACTTGGAAATAAGCAGTTGTGGTTTAGAAATACTCCTCCAGTATGCTTAGAGTAAGCCAAGGTTACACAAAACTCATGATTAGGCTCCACAGCGAGTTTTGTACGAATCGAATTCAATCATGTCCATGCTGTACAACGTTTTTAGGGGGAATCATGCAATGAACGCAAATATCCACAGCAAGCAGGGCAAGACAGGACTCATTCTGCTCGCCACGGCGATTCTACTGTCCATGACTGCTTGCAGTACAGGAAACACAGAGGCGCGACAAGTCGTAGAGAAGTCCGGCAAAAAGATTACCGTGATGGATAACACCACTGAATCCGTATACACCAAGTTGAAGCTGAAGGGCATTGCTAAGATCGAGGGTGTGCGCGGGATGGATTGGGTGAGTGAAGGCACGCTTGCGGTTGATAAAGAGAACAGGAAGCTTTCCCCCGTGATAGTTGAGGGAGAAAAACGTTATCCACATAACCTCTATCAATATGATCTTGCTTCCAGTGGGGAGACGCCGCTGCTGGAGGGGGAGAACAGCTACGGATTTGCTAAGCTGTCCCCTGACAGGAAGCATATGCTTTATCAGCAATTGTATGAATCCACAGGAATAGGCTACATCATGAATCTTGAAACCGGCGTTTCCGTGAAGATGTACGATGTAGAGTTTATGGCTGGGGAAGACGTATGGGAGGATACAGGTCACGTTATTTTTCCCAATATGGAAGGGGACATCATCAGGGCTGATGTGAACGGAAAAAGTGAAGTCGCAGTCAAGACTGGACAGAGAAGTGTTTCTAGCGTGGCTCAGTCGGGAAACATGATCTACTATGTTGCAATGGGGGAATTGATCGCCTATGATATCGAAACCAAGCAACCCGAAGTCCTGAAAAAAAACGTTTGGGTGGTCCTTCCTTCCCCAGATGGCAGCAAGCTGGCGGTTGTAAAACACACCAAACCAGGAGAGAACGTATTGGTTCTCTGCGACACCAAAGGGAAAGAGCTGTCCACATTGGCTACAGGTATGCAACTGTTCGGTACAAGCTGGTCGCCGGATGGCAGCAAGCTGGCCTATGCGGTTTCTGAGGATGGAGATAAATACCGTTTTTTCATTACAGAAGCAGAAACAGGGGAGCAAACCCCGGTTCTGGGCGATAATGGCATAAGTGACCAGCTACGCTGGAGTCCTTCCGGTAAAAAGCTGCTAATTCCAACAGGGGTTTTGAAGGACACGGGATATCAATCTACGGCTTACGTAATCAAGTTATCTTGAGCTAAAATCATTTATTTTAAGGAGGATGACGAACGCGATGAAAATAACAGAAGTGCTCTTAAATACACACCGATTGGATGCCATGAAAGATTTTTACGGCTCTCTCTTTGGCCTTGAAGTTCTGGAGGAAACCGCTTCACGATTGACATTTCGAGTTGGCGAATCGGTTCTTGCTTTTCAGGAAGATTCCCTCATGGAGAATGAGTTTTATCACGTTGCGTTTGCGATTCCAACCAATAAGTTCATTGAAGCAAAACAATGGGTAATCGACCGGGGTATCTCATTGATTTCAAGAACCAAAGAGGATGAGTTTCTTTTCGAAAGCTGGAATGCAACAGCACTTTACTTCTATGATCCAGATCATAACCTCATCGAGTTCATCGCTCACCATTCACTCGATAACGCTGTAGATGAAGCTTTCGGGCCAAAGGCTCTACTTCGTATAAGTGAGATTGGCCTTCCCGTAGATAATGTTCCAGAATTTTGTCAAACTATCACAGAAGTGTTCCAGCTTGATTCATGGGGTGGAGCTGGGCCGCAATTCACGCCGCTAGGGGACGCGGAAGGATTATTAATTGTAATAGACAAGCGGCGGCCTTGGTTCCCGGACGATAGGATGCCGCGCGAGTACAACACCAAAGTCTTGATTAAAGGTACATGTCCTGCCAGTCTTTCGCTTCAAAATAGCTTGTACGAATTGAAATCAATCTGATTTAGAACTTCTCGCTCTAATATGAGATAGGAGGAATTCACTTGGCAACGATTGCTGAAATGTACAGGCATTTAACGATGCATCCGTTGATTTCGGAAGAAATATGAAACCACATGATTTGTTAAATGAAGCTATTTCCCACACAGGCATCATAAAGAGCAGATCGTGAATTTTCTTCAATCCATCGTCTAAAACCCATCTGTAGAGTGTTGTTATTTAATACCCTAAATAAAGGATCGAACAAGTGTACTGTTATATGGTATATTGTTCCTATAATAAAAGGTTTATTTATTCATAGGGCGGTACATTTTGGTCATTTTCATGGCGATATTGTAGAAGTTACACTTTGAAACCGATTTATGAATCGGAAGGTTGTAATCATGATGTTGATAAGGGGTGTTTTCGATTTTAATTCAAAAGGAGAAAGTTATGTTGTCACCTAAGCAAGAAGAGGGACTTAGCAAATTCATGAGCAAAATACTTAGGCACACACCAGAACAATTTGGGGTTAAGTTGGACCATGAAGGGTATTGTGATGTCCAGGATTTAGTTGAAGCAATAAAATCAGAAAATAGGTGGTCGGATATAAGAGAAGAGGACATCAATCAAGTCGTAACGAATTGTGCAAAAAAGCGATACGAAACTGTTAATGGGTACATACGGGCTAACTACGGTCACAGCGCGGGAAGACTAGACTATAAGGAATTTCATCCCCCAATTGTTCTCTATCATGGTACAAATACTATGGTTATAGAGAAGATCCTTACAGAAGGAATTAAACCAATGGGGAGAGAGTACGTCCATTTGTCCGAAACTCTTGAATTTGCAACATTAGCAGGCAGTAGACGTGGAGAATTGGCGATTTTGGAAGTTAACACGACAAGTGCCCTAGCTAATAATGTGAAGTTCTATTATGCAAACAATGAGGTTTGGCTTTCTGATTTTGTACCACCACAGTTTTTGAAAAAGTTATAAAGTACGGGGTGGAGCAGGTGGAGAACAAATTCAAATCCGAAAAGGTATCTTAAGTAAATATATGAGAGGTATATGATATTGTTCCAGAAGATGGTACAATGTATTGCAGTAAGTCTGTTCTATCATTGGATTGCAATAGCCTTCTTTTTAATGAGTTGATTCCTAACAAGTTCCTTTTAAGGGGTGGTTTATTTTGTCTAATACAGCCACGATACTCACAGAGATAACCAATCATATGAAAGATAATGATTTAATTCTAAGCAACTTAGCCAGAGAAGTAGACATGAATCCTGGTACGATGAGCAGCATCATTAATGGGAATCGCACTTTTTCAGTCGATCAACTAGATCGAATCACAAAAGCAATGGGGCATCCTGTCGGCTATTATTATGAACGATATGTGCATGAGTATTTAGCGGAAGCTAACCCGAATTGGCGTCGAATGAGTCCTTTCTTACATAATTGTGCGAGATTAAACAAATTGGACTGTATTCATGAAGTTGTAAACTTATTGATGGACAAGCTGGGATACTCAGAATCCTTATTCGAACTTGCTGAAGAACTCTTTAAAGAAGAGTTATATGAGGCGGCAGCTATACTTTATGAAAATGTAGCTGTAAGTGAGAAAAAGCAATATTCAGAACGTCTGGCTATGTGCCAGTATCGATTATTTGTGGCAAGACAAGGTGATAATCAAGAGGAAAACTATGATGCGGTAGTTCAGTTTCAAACTTACGTTGAGCGCTTGGATGAAGCGGATCAGCTAGATGCGTTAAGGGATTTAGTGAATACATGTCGTTCATTGCGTAAGTGGGATAAGGCCAATAAGTTTGCTACAACTTTGGGAAATAAAGCAGAAATACAATACAAAATTGATCAACAGTATCATGCAAAGAGCGAACATAGAAAGAAGTCATTTTACCCTCCATTTGTATACTGGGCATTTTCACATTTAATTCGTGCTGAAGTTTGTGATGCTAAGAAAGATTATGAAACAGGGCTCCAGCATATCCAGAAATATGCCGATTTAAGCTGGGTGGAAGAAGAAGATGAAACGACCCTAAAATGGAAAAATCAATTTAAGGAGTGGGCAAACGCCAATACCTATGTGAATAGGCTCCTTGCGGGTGAAGTAAACGTGCTTCCCGATTATGTTGCTTATTTTTCATCAAGAAAAGATGAAGTTCTTCCCGCACTTGATATTATAGTTGAGGCAGCTAACCAATATCATTTTGATGTAGATGATATTCTAAAGCAATTCGAGGTGGATATTTCATCTTATCTGGAGGAACAAAGCATCGAAAGCTTTTATACTCAACGATTCATAACAGAACGTTTTATACATTTTTCGAAGGAATTATCAGTTTACTATTTGACCAAAGGAAGATTTTCTGATGGCTTTAGATTTTTATTAAGTTGTTTGGAAAAATCTACATTAATCAATAATAAATCGTATATAATTAAATGTATGAGACTGTTTGAGTTTTTTCAAGAACATGCTTCTGCTGAGACAAGGGCAGTTTTCAGAAATTTGATTAATGAGGTGGATGAAGATGAAACGTAAAATTATTCTAACCTTTTTAGTAGCCAGCTTTATGTTAGTAGCAGTAGTGACTATACCTTTACAATTTCCAGATAAAGGGTCTAGTTATCAACCGACACATCACGGCGAAATTTAATCATCTCTAATAGGCATAAGTGATTTAAGTTCGCATCAGTTATTGAAGCAGATCATTAAATTCTTATGATCAATACAGAAGGTTGGATGGGATTGTCCGTCTAGCCTTTTTGATTTGTAAGGAGTTAGGGACGGTTTATGCTAGCAAAACACCATTAGACATTACACAAGAGATCGGTATCACAACGAGACAGCAGCTACATAACTATAAAAGCTTTTAACACTTATCCCTGAGTTACATGATATGGTTGAAGATCACGATTTGAAAGATACTACTGCCCTTTCCCAGAATAATGGTAGTAAGCATTTGTTTTTTTCAAAAGAAGGTGCCGCTGTAGTTGCTAACGATGGGACACTTGTTACAGTTATTCCTAAGAGTAAGTATGATGATGCATATAAAGCACTATCTAAATCGTTATTTGGAGAGTAGGAGTGTATAGAAATGAACGATGATATCGTACAAATCATTAATGAATGGAATCCAATCGAAATATATCCTTTATTAGAAGATGAGTACTATTCCGAAATACGTAAAATTTATGAGAAAAGTAATGAAACAAACTCTGTAGAAGAATTAGCCGAACAAATTCATTTTGTATTTGCACAATCTTTTAAAAAGGAGTTCGATAAAAGTATTGAAGCGTGTCGATTGATTGCTAAGAAAATAATTGATGTTACAAAATAATTTATATTGAGCTTACTTCTTTGAATGTATAAAGAAGTGGGCTTTTTTGTAGAGTTACCCGTTTGAATAAAGTGGGATGCAATTCAACTTATGCTAAAGATAATTGAATTACTACTCATTGGAAGTCCAATTTTGTAAATCCTGGATTTAGATTATAAAGTGGGCACAGAGAATTGAGAATCCTAGAATAAAATCATTCATTCTTAACCGATTGATGTGGAATGCGCAGAAAATGCACATTACGCAATAGGCACTCCACAAAATTAGTGTACTAAAATTCAATACATATCCACGGGTGTCCACACTCACGCGCAAATGCTGCATAAAATATCCCGGATGAACAAAGAGGAGGTGCACGTGAGGACAATGATACACATGGAACCCGTACAGGTGGGTGAGCATACATTTATCGGAGTTGAGGTCAAACTGCCTAAAACAACGCTATTGACCATCTCCAATTCCCGTGGTTACATCATGTGCGGCGCACTGGATGTCGGATTGCTGAATGAACGGCTGGGAGATCGGAAAATTCTTGCCGCACGAGCTGTGGGTGTAAAAACGCTGCGCGAATTGTTGGAAGCGCCCATGGAGTCGGTGACAACGGAAGCGGAGCAGCTTGGGATTAAGCCGGGTATGCCGGGGTATGAGGCGCTTTTGAAGCTGGTCTAAGTGGTAGGGCTTTTGCTCTACGAAGGTAGAAAAACGCGAAAAACCGGGGCAACTTCGCTCCGGTTTTTTCAATAGAAAAGTTACATTTTATCAAGTAAAACGATTCAACCTTCATGGCATGGATGCCATCCCACACTTCTTCAGCTGTGAACAAATCCAGCATCACGATAGATTCGGGCAGCAGTCGCTGATCCAGCATTGGACAAGTGGTCACCTTTCCACACCAGCGACGTGAGAGCCTGACCAGGCACTATTGCTTCAGTTGGAAGCTTCAGTCGCAGATTCTTTGTTTTCACTCATATCCATTAAGCTCCATTAATTGAGGCAGCCGTTGCTGTCTGAATAATATCTCCCAATTCACGAATCGAATGCACCTCACGATTGCGTAGAACCAAGGCTTTCCCGATAGATAGCGCCAGTCTTTCCGCTGCTTCCTTGATCGCAGGATCGGCAATCGTGTCTATATCGGCCACATGCGACAAGCTGATGATGCGACGGATGACTTTGCAGCCTGCAAAGCCAATCGTATCTTGCAGCACTTTCTGAAGGTACAAGTCCTGATATCCCGGTGTGCGGGCCATGTGGTCGGTAACATGCTCGTCCCACAGTTTGCGGAACCCGCTCTCATACCGCTCCCATACCTGAATGGCAGTCTCTAAAAGCCAGTCACGCCGTTGCTGCATAGCTGTCTCGCCAGTAGTCCATCCGGGCTGTGCTGCGTAGTTCAACAGCAGATTGGCAATCACCGCTCCGATATCAAAGCCCATCGGTCCGTAGTAGGCAAATTCGGGATCAATGACTTTAGTGGACTCCGCTGTTACAAAAATACTGCCCGTATGAAGATCGCCATGCAGTAGCGCTTCTGTTTGCGTCAGAAATTTCTCGCGCAGCAAAGCCACTTCCAGATGAATGGCCTGATCTGTACGAAGCGCCTCTGCCTCGTCTTCGATATAGGAACCGTAGTTGTTATTATCTGAAAACCGATAAGGCTCATCCAAAATAAGATCCTCGGTGATTTTACAAAGATCCGGGTTGATAAAGCGCTTGACCAGCTCTTTTTTGTCCTGCTGATTCATGCCCAGATCCGAGGTGAAAAAGAGCGTACGTGCCAGAAATTCTCCAATATGGTCAGCGAAATGCGGATATGTGTTTCCTTCGATTAATCCTTTGCGCATGATTGTGTATGAGCTTAGATCCTCCATCACAGTCAAGGCGAGTTCATCGTCATAGCCGAGCACCGCAGGAACCAGCTCAGGGCAAATGTGGTGCTCCTTCTGAAGCGCCTCGCGTTCAATACGGGCACGATCCAGTGACAGCGGCCAGGATTCACCTACGATTTTCACATAGGGAAGCGCCTGTTTGGCAATGATACTCTTGTCAGATTCAGAATCCGTAATATGAAAAACCAGATTCAGGTTACCATCACCGATTTCGCGGCATTCCAGACGGGCGTCCTGACTAAAAAATCCGGGGATATTCTTCACAAATTCAATTGCTTCTTCTGTCGTTAAAGCATGATATTGGGACAACGAAGTCACCTCCATAAAATGTGCTTAAGTCGATTTCCAAAATACTAAAAGATTAAACCAACCATTTTGCTTGGATAGAGCCAAGTATAACGAAAAACGCTTGAATTTTGTACATTTTTTTTACGAAACGCCGGAAGAGTACTCAGGAACTCTGTTGTTTTGTTTCGTCTTCATATGAGATGGGTAAATAATAAACAGACGTCCGGCAGGCGAAATACCGTGCCCGCTGGCGTCTTCCCGTCAGAAGGACGGTGGATGAATACGTAAACGTTCCTGAATGATCAATTTGATGAAAAGGAAGGGATTTATTATGGCTAAAACAGCAAGCAACTCGAAAAATACGCAAACGAAATCGGTGGAAGAACTGTTAAACCGTCAGGTGGCTAATCTGAATGTGCTATATGTGAAGATTCATAACTATCACTGGTATGTGAAAGGCTCCAACTTTTTTACACTCCATGTCAAATTTGAAGAGCTATATAATGAAATTACGCTAAAAATGGACGAGATCGCTGAACGCCTGTTGGCGCTGAAAGGTTCTCCTTCCGCAACGTTAAAGGAATATCTGGAGCTGTCCTCGATTCACGAAGCAAGTGGTAATGAGGATGCGCCTAAAATGGTACAAACGCTGATTGAGGACTTTGCCACCGTCTGTGAGGAATTTCAGGAAGGGATTGAATTGGCAGAAAGTACTTCTGATCAGCCAACCGCAGATTTGCTGATTGGTTATAAGGCGGATCTGGAAAAACATATGTGGATGCTTCGTTCTTATCTGGGCTAACCATAACAATGATGCTGAAAGCTTGATTCTGACAGTTAAATTCTTATCCCGATAGAAGTGGGACCGTGTTCTGAAATAAGCGCTACACATGTAAAAACGCTACTGACATCATGTTGTCGGTAGCGTTTTTATGGCTGAAAAAGACAATTTCCATCATTTTAATGTTTTTTCATAGATGGGAAGCGATTATGGTTGGATATACAGTTATGATGAAGAATTAAGCTATAATATAAAAGTTAGGAAGCAGAAAATCACGGTAAAAGTGTTGAGTATTATGAATATTTTATGAAGAAAGTCTGATAACGTGTGTCTGTTGGTTGCACCCTTGAAGATATTTATTATAAAATAACTTGAGAATCATTGAGAATCAGTTTAGAATGATTATAAATAAATTTTTAAATATTTCGCTTGCTTGAAATCAGGGGGCTCCCCTGTTAAATATACTTTCTGATTTCGACACCACACTACAAATTTTGGAGGGTATTCCGAATATGGCTACAAACTTTAAGATTGAAGGTCTCAAAGCGACCATTGAAGGCAAGGAAATTCTGAAAGGCATCAACCTCGAAATGAAGGGCGGAGAAATCCATGCCATCATGGGTCCTAACGGAACGGGTAAAAGTACATTGGCTTCTGCTTTGATGGGGCATCCCAAATATGAAGTCACGGATGGCAAAGTAACTTTGGACGGAGAAGACGTTCTGGACATGGAAGTGGATGAGCGCGCACGTGCAGGATTGTTCCTAGCTATGCAGTATCCAAGTGAAATTGCAGGGGTAACCAACTCCGACTTTTTGCGTAGTGCAATTAACGCACGCCGTGAAGAAGGACAGGAAATTTCTCTGATTAAATTTATCCGCCAAATGGAAAGCAAAATGAAGGAACTCGAAATGAATCCTGAGTTTGCTCACCGTTACCTGAATGAAGGTTTCTCCGGTGGTGAGAAAAAACGGAATGAGATTTTGCAAATGATGATGATCGATCCGAAAATCGTCATTCTTGACGAAATCGACTCTGGTCTGGATATTGACGCGTTGAGAATCGTGGCTAGCGGTGTTAATGCTATGCGTTCCGAAGAACGCGGTTTCCTCATCATTACTCACTACCAGCGTCTGTTGAATTACGTTAAGCCTGATTTTGTACATGTTATGATGCAAGGACGCATCGTTAAATCCGGTGGACCTGAGCTGGCTGAGCGTCTGGAAGCGGACGGTTACGATTGGATCAAGGAAGAACTGGGTATCGTTGATGAAACTGTAGGACAAGAGGCGTAAGCCGGAAGCGAGGAGGAAAACTAATGAGTACACAAACAATCCTTCCGGTAGATTCCGAGCAACTGCGTGTTCTGTCCGAACGTAACGGCGAGCCGTCATGGCTGACCGCAGACAGACAAAAAGCACTTGAGCTTGCAGGCAAACTGGAGCTTCCGGTATTTGAAAAAACCAAAATCGAACGTTGGAATCTCAACGATTACGGTCAACATAAAAACAGCGAGGCGATTGCATCGGTGGGGCAGGTTCCCGCAGCGATTGCCGATCTGGTGAAAGAGCAGCAGGAGGGCGGTCTGATTATCCAGCGCAACTCCGGCGCGGTATTTGTGAAGCTGAGCGAGGAATTGGCAGCGCAAGGCGTTATTTTCACGGATCTGCAAACGGCGGTTAAGGAGCATGGTGATTTAGTTAAAGCTCATCTGAACACGGTTATTAAGACGGATGAAAATTCACTATCTGCATTGCACGCAGCACTCTGGAACGGTGGAGTATTTGCTTATGTGCCTAAAAATGTAGAGCTGAACGTTCCGCTTCAAGCTGTATTCCTGACGGACGATGCGACAGCGACGTTTGCACCTCACGTACTGCTCATTGCTGAAAGCAATAGCTCCGTAACGTACGTAGACAACTATGTATCTGCGGATTTGGCGGCACCTGTTCTTCATAACGGTGCGGTAGAAGTTGTTGCAAATGCAGGAGCCAAGGTGCGCTATGCAACGGTGCATCAGCTTGGAGAGCAAGTAACGGATATTTCCATCCGCCGTGCTGCGTTGGGTAATGACGCAGCTATCGAATGGATTGTTGGAGAAATGAACTACGGCAATACAGCGAGCAATACGATGTCCGTGCTGAAAGGCAATGGCTCCAACTCGGATGCCAAAATTATTGCTGTTGGTTCCGGCTCACAAAAGCTGAACTATACGACACAAGCACAGCATTTTGGTAAAAATTCCGCCAGTCAGATGATTACGCGCGCAGTGATGCGTGAAGAAGCGTCTTCCATCATTAACGGAATTACAAAAATTGAAAAAGGTGCTACCAAAGCAGACGGTCAGCAAACAGAACGTGTCCTGATGCTCAGCCCGAAAGCGCGTGGTGACGCTAACCCGATCCTGCTGATTGATGAGGATGATGTGACCGCAGGTCACGCAGCTTCGGTCGGTCAGGTGAATCGTGAACAAGTGTATTACTTGATGTCTCGCGGGATTAGCCGTGCAGAAGCTGAACGTCTGATTATTTATGGCTTCCTGGCACCTGTCGTTTCTGAAATTCCGCTCGAAGGACTTCAACAGCAGCTGCAAAGCCTTGTTGAAAGGAAGTTAGGCCAATGAATACTGCATTGATCCGTGAACAATTCCCGATTTTACATCAGGAGATTAACGGTCATCCGCTGGTTTATTTGGATAATGCGGCCACTTCGCAAAAACCGCTGGCGGTCATCGAGGCGATCAAGCACTACTACGAATATGATAATTCGAATGTTCACCGTGGTGTGCATACCTTGGGTAGCCGCGCAACGGATGCTTATGAAGGTGCGCGGGAGAAGGTAGCCCGCTTTCTGAATGCAAAGCGCAGTCAGGAAATTATTTTTACAAGAGGAACAACAACGGCGCTGAATCTGGTCGCTTCTTCCTATGGTAGAGCCAACTGTCAGGAAGGTGATGAGATTGTCATCACACAGATGGAGCATCACAGTAATCTGATTCCGTGGCAACAGGTAGCCAAAGCCACAGGCGCGACTTTGAAATATATTCCACTTCAAGAGGATGGTAGCGTTGATCTTGCTGATGTGGAGAATACCATTACAGAAAACACGAAAATTGTAGCGATTGCGCATGTCTCCAATGTGCTTGGTGTTGTGAACCCTGTCAAAGAGATTGCTGCTATTGCGCATCGCAAAGGCGCAGTCATTGTTATAGACGGTGCACAAAGCACACCACATATGAAAGTAGACGTGCAAGACATCGATGCTGACTTTTATGCTTTTTCTGGTCACAAAATGTGTGGTCCTACAGGGATCGGGGCATTATACGGCAAAAAGGCGCTGTTGGAAAACATGGAGCCGATTGAGTTCGGCGGGGAAATGATCGACGATGTGGGATTGTATGAATCCACATGGAAGGAGCTGCCTTGGAAATTCGAAGGCGGAACCCCGATCATTGCCGGAGCTGTCGGTTTGGGAGCTGCCATTGATTTTCTGGAAAGCATCGGGCTGGACGCGATTGCACAGCATGAAAGCCGTCTGGCCAACTATGCTCTCAAACGTCTTCGCGAAGTGGAAGGCTTGACGATTTACGGTCCTGCTGAACGTCATGTGGGACTCGTAACATTCAATCTGGATGATGTGCATCCGCATGATGTAGCGACCGTGCTGGATAGTAAAGGGGTGGCTGTACGTGCAGGCCATCACTGCTGCCAGCCATTGATGCGCTGGTTGAAAGCCAGTGCAACGGCGCGAGCCAGCTTTTACCTCTACAACACAGAAGAGGAAGTCGACGTTTTGATCAGCGCCTTAATCCAAACAAAGGAGTATTTTGGCGATGCAACTTGATGACTTGTACCGACGTGTAATTATGGATCATTATAAAAATCCGCGGAATCGCGGACGTTTTGAGGATGATGTGGTCACGGTGGATTTGAACAATCCTACGTGTGGTGACCGGATTTCTCTTCAACTCAAGACGAAGGACGGCGTTGTCGAGGATGCCCGTTTTACAGGGGAAGGCTGTTCAATCAGCATGTCCTCCGCTTCAATGATGACAGAGGCGGTTAAGGGAAAAACGATTGATCAGGCGCTGGATATGGCGAATCGCTTCTCTTCTCTGATGAAGGGTGAAGCCGCCGAATTCGACGATTATGAAGAACTGGAAGCTTTGTCAGGTGTCAATAAGTTCCCGGCCCGTATCAAATGTGCGACTTTGGCCTGGAACGCGCTGCGCAAAGGAATTGATGAAGAACAATAATTTAACTAGAATAGAGGAGGTTTGAGAAACATGGCCAAGAAAGCACCGGAAATGGAAGAGTATAAATATGGCTTTCGCGACGAGCACAAATCCATTTTCCAAACAGGTAAGGGTCTCACTCCGGAAATCGTAAAGGAAATCTCCAAAATTAAGGATGAGCCAGAATGGATGCTGGAATTCCGTCTGAAAGCACTAAAGCAGTTTGAAAAAATGCCTATGCCAAACTGGGGCGGAGATATGAGTGAGCTGGATTTCAACGATATCCAGTACTATGTAAGACCTTCCGAGAAGCAAGGAAAAACGTGGGAAGAGGTTCCTACGGAAATTAAGGAAACCTTTGATAAACTGGGGATTCCTGAGGCGGAGCAAAAGTTTCTGGCTGGTGTATCCGCACAGTATGAATCCGAGGTTGTTTACCATAGCATGCAAAAGGAACTGGAAGATCAGGGCGTTATTTTCATGGACACCGATACGGCGCTGCGTGAGCATCCTGAAATTCTGAAAGAGTATTTTGCAACAATTGTACCTCCTGCGGACAACAAGTTTGCAGCACTGAACAGTGCGGTGTGGTCAGGCGGAAGCTTTATCTATGTACCGAAGGGTGTAAAATGTGAAGTTCCATTGCAGGCTTACTTCCGTATTAACTCGGAAAATATGGGACAATTCGAGCGTACACTTATTATTGCCGACGAAGACAGCTTCGTTCATTATGTAGAAGGCTGTACGGCTCCGATTTACAGCACGAACTCGCTGCATAGCGCAGTGGTGGAAATTATTTGTAAGAAAAACGCACGCGTTCGTTACACAACGATCCAAAACTGGGCACCAAACATCTTTAACCTGGTGACCAAACGTGCGGTTGCAGAAGAAAATGCAACGATGGAATGGGTCGATGGTAACATTGGTTCCAAGCTGACGATGAAATACCCGGCAGTTGTGCTGAAAGGCCGTGGAGCTAAAGGTATGGTCTTGTCCATTGCAGTTGCAGGCAAAGGCCAGCATCAGGATGCAGGGGCGAAAATGATCCATTTGGCACCAGATACGACATCGACGATTGTATCCAAGTCGATCAGTAAGCATGGCGGTAAAGTAACGTATCGCGGACTGGCTTCATTCGGTCGTCAGGCTCAAGGGGCAAAATCGAATATCAAGTGCGATACGTTGATTTTGGATAACCAGTCGACCTCCGATACGATTCCTTATAATGAAATCATGAACGACGACATTACGCTGGAGCACGAAGCGACGGTTTCCAAGGTATCGGAGGATCAGTTGTTCTATCTGATGAGCCGCGGTCTGACCGAAGCGGAAGCGACACAAATGATCGTTATGGGCTTTATCGAACCGTTCACCAAAGAACTGCCGATGGAGTACGCGGTAGAGATGAACCGTTTGATCAAGTTCGAAATGGAAGGCAGTATAGGTTAAAACGTCATAAACGTTGTTGCATCAAGGTTTATGATATGATTTCAAGGGGTTAAAGACGGGTCGTGCCGATTTTGTGCCGACTCGGATTCCCTGCTAGTGTAAGAGGCGAACTTTTTAAGTTCGTCTTCTTCTATTTTTTTCGTAATGTCTAGGTAGGTGTCGACAGTTGTCTTAATTGTCTTATGTCCTAATCGTTGCGATACAAATATAATACTGGCCCCGGATTCCAATAAAAGCACAGCGTGAGTATGTCTAAATCCGTGAGTCCCCTTGTATCCTACGCCAGCTCCTTCACAATATCTTTCAATTGAATCACGAGCGGTGGAGGGTGTTAGATAATTGCCTAGATAGTTTTGAAAGACTATGCCATCATCATTTTTACGAAAATGAACGTTGCTAGATATTAATTCATCTTGTTTAAATTTGAATCTTATCAATTCTTGCAATAAATCATCATTCAGTGCTATCGTTCGATAAGAAGAAGTGTTTTTTAAAGTTGTTAATTTTAGCTTGTTTTTATTATCCCTACGTGTTTGACGTTAACTGTCAGTTTCCCGTTTTTTATATCTGTCCATTTGACGGCTAAGGCCTCGCTAATCCGTAGTCCTGTCTGACTTAGAAAGTACATAAGCAATGCGACAACATATGCGATACTTCGATATGACCCTCCAATTAGTATAGAGAAGATTTAAATACTATGGAGGTGTCCTATGATAAAAGGAATCGCAAAAGGATTAATTGTATTTTTACTGGCAGCTATCTTTTCCGTACAAGGAGCATATGCCGAACCTGTTTCGAGAAGTGTACAAGCAGCAGCTGGGTATACGTTGGAGTTTCCGAGTTCACGTTATCCAGAAAATGGGAGCACATATCAAAGATGCAATAGCAGCCGGACATTCTGCTGTATGTACTATTGACCGGGACGGGGCTTAGGAAAACCGAAAGGAATCCTTAAAGGGAGTTCCAATAAAAAAAGGATATGACCGCGACGAATGGCCAATCGCAATGTGTACAGAAGGCGGTGAGGGAGCAGATATCAAATACATAAGTCCGAAGGATAACCGTGGAGCTGGTAGTTGGGTAGGTCATAAGCTGGATGACTATCCGGACGGGACCCGAGTAGAATTTATAGTTAAATAACGGATAAAGATTCTATCTGCAATTTCTGATAGAATCTTTTTTTAGCAGGACAAGCTTTCCCTTACTTCGACATGCGATTAATTATATATTAATTACGTAAATACAATAAAAAGGAGAGTTTGAAATGAGTGTAAATGCATTAACAAAAAAAATCATGTTAAGTTCTGCAACTGCAACCCTGCTATTTTCTGTTGTGTCTCCATTTTCCGCTTCTGCTGCAAGTACATCTGTGACTTCTTCTACATATAACGAATCCGTCAATCAACCAGAAGGTGTTGTGCCACCAGTAATTAACGGTACTGATCCAAGTCTTAATGGAGATGTAACGACGCAAGGTAAAGTCTCTTGGACAATTAAAGGAATAAAGGCGGCTCTTAAATCACAGGCAAGCAAAATTGATAATGTTATAAAAACGACGATTGAATGGCTACCCGTAAGTGATAGTGTTAAAAAGAATCTTGTTAATATTGTCAAAGTCGATGCGCTAATAAAGGCTTTAGATGTGGTCACAGATTTCAGTGGTAGTATTGAAGATGCGCTATCACAGGCTATGCAGTATTTAGGTGTAGCGGGATGGTTAGCTGATATTATCGCTAGAGCTATCGGCGCTCTATTCCTTTAATAACTGTGATTAACAACGACGAGTGACGGAGGAAGAATGAAAAGAAAGTGGTATTTAAGGCCAATGGTCATAATTTTAATGATCATCATAACCCCACCGATAGGCTATTTGAATGTTTTCTTCAATAGGGAGAAATTTGAACCATCTGAACGTTTAGGTTATTTGGCAATAGCCACAGTATTCGCTGCTCTATGGTTAACAAAATTTCTACCGAATTCATGGCGAATTCCCGCTATAATAGTTGTTGCACTTATTGGGCTATTCATATTCAGAAAAAAATAAATAGTCGAGTAATAAAACAAGCTCTGCTAAACTTAATTGGTCGGTAGAGCTTGTTTTATTTGCGCGCATCCTTTGCGATGCGAGTTCCTTGATGCAGCCCCAAATTGTGTGCGTCTGCTAAATAACTTCTCAGCAAACTCACATCATTTTCGCGGGACAGGTCTATGGTCATTATTCCATGTTTGCGGTGCAGATCCAACATGGACTTTAACAGATTATCAAATTCGGCGCTCATACCCGATCCCTCCAGACCTTTACCGCGACATACACCGAGACGACCAAGGCCGCAATGCTAACAACCATCGTTATACTCTCCATACAATTACCTCCTATAGAGGGGCCTCAGCCCCTTCTTTATTTTACTCTGACCCAGCCTTCTTATCGCATTCAGCTTTTGCACGCTCTATGCCGAGATTTGGTCCCGGCCCTTCCCCAATGATTATACATACTTCGCCGTGGGTGATAGTGTCATGGATAACTTCATAGTACGCACTTCGCTTGCCCTGTACTCTTCTGATCCAGTAGTCACCGTTTTGATACAGGATATCTTCTTCTGTCATCATTCTGCATCCCTCCCGCGTAGGCTCGCCAGCAGATTGTTTATATAAATCCGATATGTTATGATTGGGTATAAAAGGCGCTGTGTAAGCCGCCCTCTACCAAGGAATCCTTAACGTCTGCGTGGGCCGCGTCGGTTTTTGGTTCCTTTTTTCTTTGTCTTCTTACGCAAAATCGAAAACTAAGCTTGCCGGATGGTTGATGCTTGTGAGCGGTATTGCTGGGTTCATAAGCATTTCATTATTTTACTTCCAGGTGTGTTGCTTATTATTGCTGGATTCATGGGAATATTCAGCAAGAAGAAGACAAACCAACAAAACGCAGCGGTATAAAAAAAGTGACCTTGGGATATAACTCCGAGATCACTTTTTTCGTTCAAGCAGATTAAAACCCGGATTGCTCCGGGGCTCTTTATGCATTACTTCTTCTTTTCAGTAATTTTAAGACCGACTTTTTCTTTTGCTTCCATTAGTTTAAGAACACCTTGCATTGTGTCCTGATCTGCTAATTTGATATTCTCTTCGAAGTCATTCATATAACTAGGTTTTTGTTCATCAAGATATGAGAGTACTGAATTAAATGCTTCACTTTTCGAGTAATAGGCAGTTGCCAAGTGTCTTTTGGATTGTTCAAGAAGATCTTTAACCTCAGAAGGCAAAGCATTTGGAACTTCAAGCTCATTATATTGTGACATTAACGATAAAGCTGTATCTTTTGCGTCCTTAGTTGATCCATATACCGTCAACACGTCAGTCTTACCTTTACCTAAGGAATCCATGTTTGATTTGTATTTATTGAATACAGTTGATCCACTGTTCTCAACACTAAAAAATGTTTTCTCAAAATTAATAACCAGTTGCTGCTTCATTTTTTTATCTGCTGCTTCTTTCTTAGGATCAGAAACAGCGACAGGCGTTTCAATTTTCTTTTCTGGTGTGGATTTCTGCGTGGCATCTGCCGGAGTGGATTGCTTTGTACCCGTATCACTAGCGTTCTTATTCTCTTCTTTATCTTTACCCATATTACCTATTCCGCTAATCACAATAACAATAATGACCCAAAACCACCACTTCTTATAAACAGGTTTCTTCAAGCTTTTTTTCTCCCTCTAATGGATCAGTAATATACTCCATATATAGTCTATCAGACCTAGGAATATTTTTCTATATTAAATCAATCTATTTGAGTTTAGTCTTGAATTGCCGTCACGACTCCATTCTCAAGATAGATATACTTGTAATGTTCATAGACCCATTGTTCATTTACTCCATATGAAGTTGTGGTTTTGTTTACGTGTTTTGGCAGTCCCCATTTTGAATCCAATACTTCCTGTTCGGTCATACCGATTTGGGGAATAAGTTTTGCAGGTGGAATATTATCGTAGATTTCCTCTAACAAGTAACAAATATAGAATTAAAGGATATTTGTTACCATTTATGTGAAGGGGATATGTGTTATGTGGGAGCCTATTAGGAATGTTCAGGGGGAGAGCGCGGATACAAAACCCGCTTACTCATTTCTACTATGAACTCATAAATATCTTCCCATTTGCATCCAAGTAGTTTAGTGGCGATGTACATATCTTCGGGAGTCATTACGGTTCTCCCGTTGCAAAAATGGGAAATAACACGTTTGGAACGGCCCGATCTGCGCGCATACTCAGTCTGGTTCCATCCTTTATGAGTGGTAGAAGCAAGCATCTCCCGCGGGAGACTTTCAATTCTTTTCTCGCTCCTTATTATGAGGAAAATTATTTCGTTCGGAGTATACAGGATTTTAGCTGGACAGTAAACAGACCTACATGACTATATTCGAATAGACTATCACCTTGAATAACAGACGGTAGAGGAGTTTCATTATATGGGAAAACATCAAATTGAAATACCGTGGGAAGTCGAAAAGGAGAATTTCGAAATTTTCATTCGGTTTGTGATCCATGTATACCAAATAAAGACTCCTGTTCAAGTTGAGGCTATATCACCTTCAGGCTCTTACAATTTTTTGATTACAAGTTAGAGATGGTAATAGTTTTCGGAGGACATCCCAAGAACATATTTACGTTAATTACGTATTTATTTATAATAGAAGAAACTCGTCGTTAACTTGTATTAGTTGAATAAAAAAATGCCATTTAAGCATAGGCGCTCAATGGCAAAGGAATACTATGAATTACATTTTGGAGGACGTGCCGAATTCGTGCCGACAAAGCTAATTAACCAAAGTTGCTGTTTAAAAAGATATTTAATCGAATTTTTGTTTTAAAAGCATTTTTAAAGAGTATGCAATTATGCGGATACCTCATTTAATCAAATTCGAAATGGAAGGCAGTATTGGTTAAGCCTGATATATCGGGGTTTACACGTCGGTTTCTTCCAGACGAATCGCATCCTATACCTAAATGCGTGTAAAATTGTTAATTAAATAGGAAATCCCCGCTAACCATAATGAGTCGGCGGGGATTTTGTACATATGTGTCGTTACGAACAAGCTCCTAAATAAATTTATGCTTGAACAAGTTCAGGGCGTTTTATTTGAAGAGGCGGGGGAATAAGCCAGCCCTTTTCTTTGTTCATTTGGAGTATTCTAACCCCTAAAGCGGTCTTAGTGAGGTGATATTTAGCGAATAAAGCACCGATGTCTTCTCTAATGGATTGGCCCATAGCTTGGCTGCAAGACGCCAAACTGACTGATGTATCTAATGCGATTTTAGCTGCTATTTCGGGATCAGTAAACCTAGCCCCAGCAGGGATATCTTCAAGTTTCACAGATGGTCTTTCTGGCATGGTAGGAGCGGGAGCAATTCCGTTATCAGTGAGCAATGTATCGCATTCTTTAATTTCAAGTTTAGCCTGATCAATAAGATTTTCCAGTACTTTTTTTAGTTCCTTGTCTCCAGCGTGGTTTAAAAATGCTTGGTAAAATGAAACACCGCCCTTTGCTAATGTAGAGAACTGCCAGACGGTATAAATTTCTCCATAGTGCATAGGTTCATTTTTTGGATTACCGCTTAGGATACCCATCGTATTTGTCGCTCCTTTGTATTTTATTTCGTGCGAGTTTAGAGTGCCCAACAATGAAGAAATTAAGTAAGACCAGATATAAGCTAAGAATACATAATTTTCACATAGACACTTCATATCAATAGGTATTAAAAGTATGCTGCATACAAAATAATACATTGGACATACTTAAGCTATTGTTAACACTAAATTAGAGGAGTCGATCATGTGTTAAAGGTTAAGATGATGTTTTTAACGGTATTAATGATTTCAAGTCTGGGAGCAGCAGTCGCATTTGCTGAAACCACTGGAAATGGGACGAACACTACTGACACAGGTACAACACAAATGCAGACGACAAATAATAATGATGACGATAATAATGATTGGGGATGGCTTGGCCTTTTAGGTTTAGTTGGATTACTCGGTTTAAGACGTCGTGATGGGGATACTCGTAAAGTCGATAAACGTTGAACTTTCCAACTTTAAATGAGTTATCCTTATTTTATAAGGGTTAACTTGGAGCTGAGCTATGATAACCACCAAGCATTTGTTGTAACATAAAAAGAGGCTGTCCTTCGTAGAAAGAATCTACGAAGGACAGTCTCTTTCGCGTAGCATGTGCCTCGGCAGAACATTCCGTTCTGTTCTACCGAAGAACCGCCGAGCGGCAATTGCAAATCAGGATTCCAAATAAATTTCATCAATGGATACATGTCGATCTCTGGACAAATCTACATACTCATTTTCAGTAATTTTTACCAAAGGTCTGAAGTAGTCAGCAGGATTGTTCAGAATAATCGTTCCTGTCTGACCAGAAGTCAGAAGTACCTGCTTGTTAATAAAGTTCGGAAGCATATGCCGGATAAAGACTTGAGTGGCTTCCGGGTTTAGATGTCCGAAGCTCATGCTGTGCAGCTCGCGCAGTACGGTGAGCAGCTCCTGCTTCGTCTGGTACACACGGTTGGAGATCATAGCGCTATATACGTCCGCAATCGCCGTAATACTAGCGAAAGGATGAATATCCTCCTTGAACAGTCCGTGCGGGTATCCGCTCCCATCTTCTCTTTCGTGATGCTGCAAGGCGACGATGGCTGAAATCTCATCGCTGGTTGAATTGCGAATGATATCATAGCCGTAGAGCGAATGTTTTTTCATTTCCTGAAATTCTTCAGGCGTCAGCTTATCAGGCTTATTCAGAATCTCATCCGGTATCATGGACTTGCCTATATCATGTAAATAT
This sequence comes from Paenibacillus sp. 1-8, assembly GCF_056316205.1. Lineage (NCBI taxonomy): Bacteria > Bacillati > Bacillota > Bacilli > Caryophanales > Paenibacillaceae > Paenibacillus > Paenibacillus sp. 1-8. Next base: position 1,683,618 of record NZ_CM149995.1, read on the forward strand.
CCGGCCTTGCCGGCGGCATAGGCTTCTTCTTCCGTATATCCAAGCCATATGGCAATGTAATACGACAGTACACCTACTTGGAGAGAATGATTGTACGTATAGTGATCTCCCCGCTCCATAATTAACAGCAGAGATACGACATCTTTTTGATGAGTCAGCTCTGAAACGAGGGGGCCGAACAGCTCATCGACTCGAAATTCATCAAATTTGCCGGTTGCGGAAGCTTTGAGAAACATGCTTTCAAAGCCATGAATAGTCTGCTCCATGAGCGGAACGACGCGTTTAAGGGACTCGGGGGAAGCTGGAACATCGGGGGCAAAGTCAACCGGAATGCTCGCTGAACCGGCATCAATGTCGATATAATCGACACCGTGCATGATGAGCTTGGAAATATCGTCGTGCTGTAGCATGGTGCCCTGAATCATGACGGGTACGCCGTGTTCATTGTATGTATCAGATCTGAGACGATCTCCTGGCTTGGCATCGGTAACGTGAACTCTCATGTGCTTAACCTCCTTATTGTCGTAAATTTGTCGAAAATACGAAGCAAACCTAATATATCAAGAATTATATGGGATGACAACGACTGATTTACTATTATTCCTAGCTGCAAAATAGGTCTCAGGAACCCGTCTCTTCTCAGAGGCATACGAAGACATTGTGGCCTTGCTTCTCTCCGGGTCTCTATCCTGAGGCAACAGAGTAGCTAAATCGTAGGTTGTAGCACACCCCCGCCGACATGTACCATAATGCGAAATAACATGGTATCCTTAAACATTAGAAGCAACAGAGTCGATATATAAACTATAGAGGAGGGCGGTTATGGAGATGACGACTCAGCAAACGTTAACCATTTTGCATACCAATGATATACATAGTCATTTTGGCAGTATGCCTTCGATAGCCGCGATGATTCATAAACGAAGAGCTGCATCAGGAGATGCGCTGCTTGTGCTGGATATGGGAGACCACATGGACCGGATGGCCCCCGAAACGGAAGGAACGCTGGGTGGGGCGAATGTGGATGTGATCAATTTGACGGGGTACGATGCGATTACGATTGGTAACAACGAGGGTCTGACTTTTACCCCGGATATTCTTGCACAGGCCTATGCGGGAATTCACTGCCCGGTCGTATGCGGAAATATCAGGGAGAGCACCACAGGGATGAAGCCTTCGTGGATGACGGATTCGCTCATTTTGGACAAGGCGGGGATTAAGGTAGGCTTGCTCGGAGTGACGGCTCCTTTTGGCGAGTTCTATCAATTACTGGGTTGGGATGCACTCGATCCGTTTGAGGTATTGGGCGAGCAAATTCCGTCCCTGAGACAGCAGGTCGATGTTCTGGTCGTGATGTCGCATCTGGGTTTACCTTCGGATAAGAAATTGGCGTCGCAGTTTCCGGAGATTGACGTGATTCTTGGAGGGCATACCCATCATGTGCTGGAGGAACCGTTGTGGATCGGGAACACAGCTCTATGCGGAGCTGGTAAGTATGGAACGCTACTAGGTGAAGTGACCCTAAGCCGCAGCAGCAGTCATGAACCGTTTCGGGTTACGTCAGGCCGCGTAGTTCCTGTAGATCACACACTGCTGGATGAAAAGGTGGCGTCGGCCATTGTACTGCATCGCAGACAGGCAGTGCGTGCCATGGAGAGCACGGTTACGGTGACGGATCGGAAACTGGAGATCGCATATGATCGGGAATCTCCTTTCGGAAATTTGCTGGCACAATCGGTGTCACATTTTACGGGAACCGCTATTTCTCTAGTGAATGCGGGCCAACTGCTTGGCTCTTTGCCTCAAGGTGATATCAGTAAAGGAATGCTGCATTCCTTATGCCCTTCGCCGATTAATGCCTGTACCATGAAGCTGTGGGGAAGAGATATTCGGCTCGCGCTGGAGCAGTCTTTGCTACCGGAATTTGCTGACAAGAAAATGACGGGATTTGGCTTTAGAGGTAAAGTGCTGGGTACGATGTGTGTGGAAGGTCTGGAGATTCAATTTGATCCGGCCCGCGCTCCTTATGATAAAGTGACGGATATACGTGTAGCGGGTCGTTCATTGGAGGAAAATGAGCAATATACGGTGGGTACGTTGGATATGTTCACTTTCAGAGCAGGTTATGAGGTGCTTGCGAACGGAACGGAACTTCGATTTATGCTTCCAGAATTTTTGCGGGATTTGATTGAAATGGAGTTGAAGCGTCCGGGCGCGATGGAAGAGTGTTTTGCAGCTAGGTGGCTTCAGGTATCAAAACAATCGGGAGAGGATTAAGCTGCGACTGGTACCTATTACATTATTGAGAGCCGGCATGAAGCTGGGCAAAAAAATATACAATGAAAATGGAATGGTGTTGCTCTCGGAAGGTGTTGAGCTTACTTCGCGATTGATTGAGCGTCTAGGCCAAGTCGGAATTGGATATGTATACATTGAGGATGCGGTGACAGAAGATATCGTGATCCCCGAAATGATCCATGAACAGACGAGGGCTGCGGCGCTACAGGAGATCAAAAAGCAGTTTCAGGGTCTGTCCTCCTACTCCGTAGATCATAAGCACCAATACTTTGGCAAGTCATTTTATAAGGTGATGGAATCCATTCTGGACGATATCGGAGGCCGTCAGGATGCCGTCATTATGCTGATGGATATCGGGGCGGCAGATCAGGATCTGTATCATCATTCATTGAACGTATGTCTCTATTCGCTTGTACTGGGAATATCCAGTGGTTACGATAACAACCAGCTCATGGAGCTGGGCATAGGTTCACTACTGCACGATATTGGAAAAATGAAAATTTCACCCCAAGTGCTCTATAAGCCGGGCAAATTGACGGACGAGGAATACGAGCACATGAAAACGCACACGGTGATCGGCTACAAGCTGCTTAAAGACGAACCGGGAATCCCCCTGCTGTCTGCTCACTGTGCATTACAGCATCATGAACGTATCGACGGCAGTGGATATCCGAACGGCTGGAAGAAGGACCAAATCCACGAATACGCCAAATGGATCGGCCTGGCAGACTCTTACGATGCGATGACAGCAAGCCGCATATACAAGCAGGCATTGTTGCCCTATGAAGCAATGGAGGTGCTGTATGCCGGTGCAGGCACGTTATATGAGCAACGGATGCTGGAGGCATTCCGCGATTGTGTAGCTATATACCCGCTGGGGCTCTCTGTAGTGCTCAATACGGGGGAAGAAGGGGTTGTGGTGCGCATACACTCCAAAATCCCGCAAAGGCCCGTTATTCGCATTGTGAGGGATCGGGATGGACAGGAACTGAAAGCACCTTACGATGTGGATCTGTCCGTATCTCTTTCGGTGATGATTACCAACACACTGGGCGCTACAGCTTCCCCTTTTGGAGCAATACACGTGGATTAGCAGATGAAGTGGAAGAAAACATGCAGACACTTTACACAACATGATATGATATTCATACGTCTTTTGAGGTTAATAACAGAAATAAGGTGAAAAATAATGACAGTTCTACAAAACAACATACTTCCACAAATATCGCCAGCGTATGATCCGTGGGACCCGATTGTCTCTCTGCGTACACATGGTCGTCATTTGCTGACAAGTGTGGAAATGACCGTGACGCATCTGTGCAATATGCGCTGTGAGCACTGCGCTGTGGGCGACATGCTTGTTATGAAGGAGGCTCCCTTCCTTCCATTAGATCTGATGCTGAAACGACTGGATGAAGTCGAGCATCTGGAGACGATCAGTATGACAGGCGGAGAACCCGCTTTGCTCGATAAAACGGTGGACGAAGTGATCGTTCCGTTGCTGAAATATGCCAAAGAGCGTGGCATTCGCTCGCAAATCAACTCCAACCTGACATTGGATATTCGCAGATATGAGAAGATGCTTCCTTATCTGGATGTCATGCATATATCGTTTAATTATTTGAATGAAGACGATTTTTATGAAGTGGGTTTTGCAAATACCGGACGTGCGACTCCACGCGCGGGGGCTGTTCGCCTTTATGAGAAAATGGTGGAAAACGCCCGCAGGTTGAGCGAAATGGGGATGTTCATTTCTGCCGAATCCATGATTAATTACCGTACTCACACGAAGCTGGATGGTATTCACCAGTTGATTAATGAAATGGGCTGTCGACGGCATGAGGTTCATCCGATGTACGCATCGAATTTTGCCTCTGCCTTGCCAGTCCTTTCACTCGACGATATGCGCAACTCCATTCATAAGCTGCTGGATGTGCGTAATCAGGATATGTGGATGCTGTTTGGCACGTTGCCGTTCTTTGCCTGCTCGGACCGGGAGGAAGACCGCAAGCTGCTTCGCCGACTGCGCCAAGAACCGAATATCACGGTGCGTAATGATCCGGACGGAAGAAATCGCGTAAATGTGAATATGTTCACGGGCAGCGTATATGTGACGGATTTCGCAGACATTCCGGCTTTCGGAAATATTCAGGAGCGCGGTCTGGACGATATTTTCGGTGAATGGCTGAATGAGCATCCGTTGAATCAGACCGTGAACTGTCATTGTGATGCCGCTGCCTGCTGCGGACCGAATCTGCTCGTAGCGGATATGTATTACAAGGGAGTAGATTTTAAATCCAGAAAAGCATTACAACTATAGAAATGGGGAGTTCGTATTGGAAGGTCATACCGAGTTTCATTGGGGATTGCTAACGGTGAATCTTCTTTTGGTACTGCTGCTCGTCTTTCTGAACGGTGTATTTGTGGCAGCGGAATTTTCGCTGGTCAAAATGCGCCAATCCCGATTGACGCAGCTCCAAAGTGAGGGGCATCGTATGGCAGGCTATGCGCTAAAGGTGAACCAGAAGCTGGATGCTTATCTGTCCGCCACCCAATTAGGCATTACGCTGGCTTCGTTGGGCTTGGGCTGGATTGGTGAACCAGCAATATCCGGCTACCTGATCGAGCCACTCATGCACAAACTCGGTGTAACTGACGGTACACTGATTACAACGGTATCCGTTGTCGTCGGATTTTGCGTGATTACCTTTTTGCATATTGTATTGGGTGAGCTGGCTCCAAAGTCTTTGGCGATCCAGAAAACCGAAGGTGTGGCCTTGTTTTTATCTGCTCCTTTGCTGCTTTTTTACAAGATATTTCTGCCTGTCATCTGGGTGTTGAATGCCGCTGCGAATTTGCTATTACGGGCGTTCGGCATCCAGCCTGCGAGTGAAGCGGAAGCGGCGCATTCGGAGGAAGAGATCCGTATCTTGATGAATCAGAGCGCCAAAAGCGGTGTTATTGATAAGGACGAAATCAAGCTGATGGACAATATTTTTGATTTTTCCGATTTGCTGGCCCGTGAAATTATGCTTCCTCGTACGGATATGGACTGCTTGTATACGAATTTATCGTTTAAGGAAAATCTGAAAATCATCAGTGATACCAAGCATTCTCGCTACCCGGTAGCGGTTGAGGATAAGGACCAAATTATCGGCTTTGTTCATATTACCGATCTTCTGTTGGCTGAGCAGGGTGAGCAACTGGATCTGGCCTCGGTGGTGCGTCCTATTTTGAATGTGCCAGAATCCATGGAAGTAAGTCACGTGCTGCGTCTTATGCAGAAAAAGCATTCCCAGATGACTCTCGTGGTCGATGAGTACGGCGGAACGGCCGGACTTCTGACAGCGGAGGAAATATTGGAGGAAATCGTCGGGGATCTCTACGATGAATTTGAGGATGAACGTCCAAGCGTGGAGATTAAGGATAATCTCATTTCCGTGGACGGTCGTATGCTCATTGAGGATGTCAATGATCTGACCGGGGTGAACATTGAAGACGACGAGGTGGATTCCATCGGGGGCTGGCTGTTTAAAGAACTGGAAGGTAGCCCGGTGAAGGGGAAAAAGATTGAGTTTTATAACCTGACCTTTGAGGTGGAGGAAGCGACAAGGCTTCGTATTATGAGAGTGAGGATTCACCACAAGCCCTACAACCCTGTAATCGAAGATGAACTTTCCACCGATGAGTCCTGATCCATAGATATGGTTAGGGTCAGTTCGGTATGAAAGCTATTATAGAGTGTAAATGCAAGAGCCTTTAAGCACCACGTTATCGTGGTTTTGAAGGTTCTTTTTTTATCTGTAATTTTGTGTTCGAGACTTGGGCGATGCCGCATATATTGAATAGTAAAGCAGATGGATCAATCAAAGGAGGCCCCGGCCCGTGAAATTTCCACAGCAAGGTGAGTTTGCCCCGTTTGTCGGTCCGTTCGATCCGTGCCCGCCCGTTTTGTGTAAAACCTTTGTGCTTCCACCGAACCTGTTTGTGCAATTTCAGCCCCCAGGTCTGCCTCAACTCAGTCCGGAGGAGGCACTGAGGAAGGGAACACTGTGGCCCTTGTTTTACAGCCCTTATGAGTCTTGCAGAAACCAGGGGGGAGGCGAGTAAAATGGATTATCCAAATCAGGGTCAGGCCCAAAATCAGCCTCAGTATCGAAATCAGGTTGAGAACCAGCAGCAGAACCAGAATCAGAATCAAAGCCCCTATTCAAACCCGTATCAACAACAAAACCATACTGAGGGCTACAATCAGTACGACGGAAACCCATACCAAGGCTATGCGCCCCAGACCAAGCCGGGTGATGCACAGTTTTATGCACTGTTGGAGAAGCTCCAGGCGGTGGATTTTGTATTGGTGGAACTGAATTTGTATCTCAATACGCACCCGGATGATTTACAGGCTATCGAACAGTTCAATAAGCTGACGCAGGAAAGGACCGGGATTGCCAATGAGTATCAGATCCTATACGGACCTCTGCAAAATTTTGGCCGTGCCTATTCCAAGTATCCTTGGGAATGGAACCAAACCCCTTGGCCGTGGCAGGTATAGGTAGATACAACCTTTTATAAAGGAGGAACATAAATGTGGGTATATGAAAAAAAGCTGCAATATCCTGTACGTGTCAGCAAATGTGATCCTCATATGGCCAAATTGCTTATGGAGCAGTATGGGGGAGCAGATGGTGAGCTCGCTGCAGCTTTGCGTTATCTGAATCAGCGATATACGATTCCTGATAAAGTCATTGGTGTGTTGAATGACATCGGGACAGAGGAGTTTGCCCACCTCGAGATGATTGCCACGATGATTTACAAGCTGACGAAGGATGCGAGTGTGGAGCAATTGAAAGCGGCCGGTCTGGGCGAACATTATGCGGCGCATGATCATGCGCTGTATTATCAAAACGCTGCCGGAGTTCCTTTTACAGCGGCCTATATTCAAGCCAAAGGCGACCCGATTGCCGATTTATATGAGGACATAGCGGCAGAGGAAAAGGCGAGAGCTACATACCAGTGGCTGATTGATCTGACAGATGATGTGGATTTGCAGGATAGTTTGAAGTTTTTGCGCGAACGTGAAATAATCCATTCGCTCCGCTTCCGCGAGTCTGTGGAAATTTTGAAGGAAGACCGGAATCAAAGGAAAGTGTTTTAAGGAAATCATTCAGAATGTCTCTTGGTAAGTTAATGCTTGCAGGAGACATTTTTCTTTTGAGAATTGTAATTTATGAAGGGCGCTTCAGCATCGAAGCGCCCTTCGTGTTGTCTATATAAGTGAGCAGAAATGATCTCGGGAAACGGCTCAACGAGCCACTGAACCAGTTGCAAATCATGGAGTACATTAATTAAGGCGGATAATCGTCAGGGCTGCGCCTGTCGCGCCGCCTCCGACCAGTGTGGCAGCACCTACGGCCCCGAAAAATTGCACGCTGACGGTTGTAGCGGCTGCTACGTTCACAATAACGGTATTGATATAAGAAGAGAGGGAGAGCACGGGTGAAATGACGGAGCCTGGAGCCTGCACGCCGTTAATGAGCAAACGGGTGCTCAGCAGAAGACCAGCCGTTGTGTTCACCTCATAGGTAATGTAGTAGGTTCCGGCACTCGCCAGTGTCAGCACATCGTTCGTGCGGTCGACTGCATAGAATGACATACCCGGTGCCCGTCTTTCTCATCCCTATTGTAGCTGTGAGAAATACTGTTCATTATATAAAACGCTGGGATGAGTAGGATGGTGCAGCTGGGAAATACGGTGATGCAGCTTTGCTTTGTCGATGTCACCAATCCGGTCGTAACACAGACATAATTGCAAGTGCGGAAGCCAGGTGTAATAGGACGAATTGGTTAAGGCCATCGCATCTTGTGGCGGTTCGATCAGTGTAGCCTGACGGAACCAGTAAATGGCTTGGGCATACTGTTCCGCTTCAATCAATAAATTGCCAAAGGCACAGCAGAACTGGGCGCGTGGTGTGTCGAGAGTAAGCGTGCGAAGCAGAGTGATGCGCTGCTCCTGCTTTTGACCTTGGCGGCCGTAACAATCTGCAAGCTTAAAGCAAGCAGCAATCCGGTCCTCGATCCATCCCTGATTCAGGCTTAAATAGTGTTCGTACTGCTGTATGGCTTCTACCGTCCGTCCGTTGTCATACAGTTCATTGCCAAAATAGTAGTGATCTCGTTCAGAAAATGGGGTGCCCTGCTCCCGGTGCCTGAGATAAATATGTAAATTACGGTCAGTGTAGGCACGTGTCTTTTTATGAGTCACCGCCATATTGCTGTGAAAGGTGCTTCCGGTCACTTGCAGGAATTCATGCACAAATCCGATCCATCTGAAATGACGGTCCCGGCGGACAATCCGGTTTCTTTTGAGCTTATACAGCGGTTGTCCCTGTTCATCTACCGATAGCACATAATCCATCGTAATGCTGTCATACGAGAGGGTGTCTTGCTTTTTCCAGTCGAGAAATGTCAGTCGGTCTTGCTCTTCCAGGATGTCGTCGGCATCCAGCCAGAATTGATAGTCCTGTGTTGCCTGATCAAATGCATAGTTACGGGCTACGGAAAAATCATCGCACCATTCAAAATCGTATATCCGAGCATTGAACGATGCGGCTACCTCTTGGGTGCGGTCGGTAGAGCCGGTATCGACGATTATGATTTCATCCACCAGATCATGGACTGATTTGAGGCAGGTGTGAAGTGCTTCTTCTTCATTTTTGACAATCATGCATAAGCTGACGGTTACCATGCTCTTTGTCCCTCCCAAAAAACTTGGTATGATTTCCAGTTTATTAGGATAGCTTGCTCATTATGTAGGAATTTAGGTTGAACGAGTGAAGGGTATGGTGATGATCATAAATGGGGCAGCGCTCTAATAGATTAGAAAATCAAAGTCTGATGCAAGGGGGGAAGGCATGAACCGCCCGTTCATTTCACTGTGCATGATTGTAAAAAATGAGGCGGAACGGATCGAAGCTTGCTTCACCTTCAGCATTAATCAGGTGACTTAATGACAGCTCTTGAAAGGCGATGCAGGCAAGCAGTGTATTGATATTGTTTTCATCGATATTTCCAGGTGTAAGTCCATTCATATCACGCTCACTCCCTTATCGCTTCATCGCAATTAGCGTATGCGTCAAAGCAAGCAGGAGGAACGGTTATGAGGCTTCCGCCTGATGGGAGGCGTCGACTCATGCGTATATTAATCGGCAGTCCGGTGTATCAGAAGCCCGAAATATTAGCTTTATTTCTTCAAGCTTTGGAGCGGCTGGAAGCACCCGATGTGCTGCCGGATTATTTGTTCGTCGATGATAATGACAATCCGGCCTCAAGCCAATGGCTGGCCGATTTTGCGGACCGGCTCCCGGGGCGTGTTTTGCCCCCGCTGTCAGGCTTGCAGCAATATGAGAACCGAAGTGATGAGCATACCCATTATTGGCCCCCTTCCCTCGTCTGGAAAGTGGCCGGGTTCAAAAATCGTCTCATTGACTACGCGCTTCAGCATCATTACGACGCGCTATTTTTGGTTGATTCAGACCTGGTTCTCCATTCCCGTACTTTATGCAGACTGGTCGAGACAGAGAAGGATATCGTATCCGAGATTTTCTGGACACGCTGGCAGCCCGATGGGGCGTTATTGCCTCAGGTGTGGGTCAGTGATGAATACAATCTGTTCCATCGTGAAGAAGGTGAAGTGCTATCGGCAGAAGAGCGGGCACATCGCGAGCTACATTTTATACATCAGTTGCATGTTCCCGGTTTGTACGAGGTAGGCGGTCTGGGTGCGTGTACCTTAATTCGCAGACGGGCGCTGGAAGCCGGAATTCATTTTGGCAAAATCTCTAACGTTTCTTTTTGGGGAGAGGATCGACATTTTTGCATTCGAGCGGCGGCGTACGGGTTTCCGCTTTTTGTGGATACGCATTACCCGGCCATGCACTTGTACCGCGAAGCGGACCGCATCAAGGCAGAACAACTGCTACTGACTCTGAATGGAATTATTACGCAGGCCGCAGCTAATACGGACGACCAAGAAGCTTCACTCATTCCTGAAAATTCAAATATTTCAGAAAATTCTCCATCCAACACTGCCTCTAAATCCCCTGAAATCACCATTCCACCGGATCTCCGCGAGTCTACTGTCTTTGCAAAGCATGCTGCGGATTCTTTTGTCGTGCCAACAGCCTTATCCGGTCCACGACATAGTGAGCTTCATGCTCCGCCTGTCTTCAGGCCCAAATTGACACTGAGCATGACGGTATGCAATGAGGCAGATCGCAAGCTCGCAGAAGTGCTTCGAAGTCATCGGGAATATATTGATGAAGCGGTCATTATTGATGATGGCAGCCGTGATGATAGCGGTGAATTGTGCCGGGATCTGCTAAAAGGGATTCCACTGCGTTTGATCCGTAATGAGAGGGCCTCCTTTACGAATGAAGTGGAGCTGCGAAAACAGCAATGGAGAGAGACGCTGGCATCTTCCCCGGAATGGATTTTAAACATGGATGCTGACGAAATATTTGAATCCCGATTTGCTCAAGCTGTGCATGCTTTATTAGCCGGAACGAAAGCCGATACCCTTTGTTTCAGGCTGTTTGATATGTGGTCTCCCACGCATTACCGTGATGATGATTACTGGCAGGCTCATCGTTATTACCGTCCTTTTTTAACTCGGTATCGAGATAGCTTTCCTTATAAATGGAAAGAGCAATATTTGCATTGCGGGAGATTTCCCGATAATGTGCTTGAGCTTCCCAGTGAAATTAGCGACTATCGTATCCAGCACTGGGGCTGGTATACACCAGCTATTCGCACATCCAAATATGAACGCTATCAACAACTGGACCCGGATGCCCGTTATGGGTGGAAGGAACAATATGAGTCCATTTTGGACCCAACTCCCCGTCTCAGTCTCTGGATAGATCCAGGCCGGGATGATGTAAGCAATAAACATGAGGCTGAATCCGGAGACGCTGCCAGCGTAAAATCCGATGTGAACACGGGCATGAATATCGAGGATGCGACTGCTGAGAATAAAATTGAAGCAATTCATACCGTTGAAGCTGTTCAAATGGCTAACGCTGCCAACCCCGTTGAAACTGCTCCTGCTCATGAAGTTATTAACCCTTCGAGCCCTGTCAACACAAGTGCTGTCGCTAAGATTGCCGGTGTTCATGCTATTATTGGCTCCCGAACGCTTACCAAAGACGAAATAGAGGACGCGCTTTATGAAAAAGGGAAAGGAGAAGAACAGGGCATGGCGTGCAAACTGTGCGGCTCGTCCAATACGGCGGTGTTCCATCGGTATGAACATTTTACATTGATAGGATGCGGCTCCTGCGGACTTATTTTTCGCCATGATGTGGATCGGATACAGCCTGAGGATATGATCGCAGATATTTATAACGTCAAATGGGTCGCCATGCGCGATAGTGCAGCCGCTTCGACCTACGGGGACCATGCTCTTTTCGGACTCATGCTGCTGGATATGTTCAGTCCCGGTAAAGGAAATTTGCTGGAAATCGGATCAGGTACGGGAGAATTTATTCATGCTGCCCTTCAGAGTGGATGGAATGCTGTGGGCATTGAGCCTTCCATAGACTCGCGCGCATATGCCAAATACAAATATGACGTGGATCTGCTGCCGGGCTACTGGAATGGCGATACAGGGATAGAAACAGGAGAAGAAGTGGCGAATGAAGCGCCAGAAACAGAGGGAGATACTGCCTTATCACTGGATCACGAATATGAGGCCGTTGCATGCTGGCATGTGCTGGAGCATATTGCAGACCCCGTAGCATTTTTAACGGATTTACGCGAGCAGCTTCAACCGGATGGAACGTTATACATTACAGTACCCAACAAAAACTCGTTTACCAATGAGGCTTATGGTACTCACTCGCCTTTATTTACCGAGGAAGATCATTTGTATCATTATTCAGAGCACACGCTGACACGTTTGCTGGCGAAGTCCGGTCTGCGCCCGGTGGCCCTGTTCACCCGTCAGCTTCCTTCCGGTCTGGACGCCTTGATAGAGGCACATCCCTTGTATGGCGAGCTTACTTTCACGGAGCGGATGGGGCTGTTGGCCAAACTTCAAGGTGAGAAACGTGGTCATGAGCTATGTTGTGTGGCAAAGGCGATCTGAGCTGGCTGGGGGAATATACGGTCTGATCCCATATCGTTTCACCTTTCATTCAAAAAAGGAGGCTGCATCCATGAACGCTGCTGATCCGTACCTCTCCCGTTTTTTCATGCATTCTGACCCCAATACCTCTAGCCTGATCTACAGGCTGCCCCAAAGCTGGTGGAGCCGTCCCTATGAGTATGAGTGGTGTCTGCACTTTATGTCCGGGCAGGATACGGTGCTTGACGCGGCATGTGGTATCCCGCATCCGTTCAAGTTTGAGCTGGCCCGGCGCTGCGCTCAGGCCTATGCCTGCGATCTGGATATGAGGATCGTTTCCGTGGATGCCATATTGGCCGAAGTGCGCCGGGATATCGGAGAGGAGGCAGCCGAGCGTGTTCAGGAAATTTTACCGATTCGTCTTCACTCTGCGCATGCTAATTTAACCGCCTTGCCTTATGAGGCGGCCATTTTTGACAAAATTGTATGTATTTCAGTACTGGAGCATCTAACCCCTGATGACTCGTTAGCTGCCTTGCGTGAATTTCACCGGACTTTGCGGGATGACGGGACGCTTCTGCTGACCTTTGATTATCCTACGGTTAATCTGTCCACGATGGAGCAATGGATGAGTCAGGCGGGGTTTTCGTACTGGAGCGACGTTGATCTCAACCTTCCGCCGGACGCCTTGCATACGGATTTGTGGGGCGGTTTGCATTGTTTCAGGGCTGTTTTGAAAAAATATAAGAGTTAACGGTATGCGCAATGAGGTTTACACGGACCTCTCTTATTGCTTAACATGAGAGGGGTCCGAACTGTAAACCTACATAGGAAAGGAATGACTGACAACTACATGAACAATGCACCTGTGTTGAAGAAACCTGAGGCTATGGTATTTGATATGGACGGTACACTTTTTCAGACGGAGACGCTGCTGCTTCCTGCTTATCACAAGCTGTTTGATACGCTGCGCGCCGAAGGGCTTTTTGAAGGAGAGACGCCGCCCGAGGAGCTTATTTTGAATAGTTTGGGTATGCTGCTGGATGAAATCTGGAGAAGAGTAATGCCGGAAGCCAGCGAAGCGGCCCACAGAAGAGCGGACGAGCTGCTGCTCCAGTTGGAGCTGGAGGGATTGAAGAACGGAAGTCATGCCCTGTATCCACATGTAAAAGAAACGCTCCAGACCCTCCACGAGCAGGGTGTTCGGCTGTTCGTAGCTAGTAACGGACTGGAGGATTATGTAAAAGGGATAGCGGCTGCATATGAAATGGTCCCGATTTTTGAAGGACTGTATAGCGCTGGTGAATACAGCACACTTTCCAAAGTGAATTTGCTGGAGATTTTGTTGAGCAAGCACGGGATTTCAAACGTATGGATGGTAGGTGACCGTTCTTCTGATGTGGAGGCAGGCAAAAAGAACGGACAAACAGTCATCGGCTGCGCCTATGCTGGATTTGGCGTAAACGACGAGTTGAAGGGTTCCGATGCGATTATTACGGACTTCACGCAGCTGCTCACACTTTATAAAAACGCCGAGTAGCTACGAAGCACAGGTTACTGGTTATAGAAATGCTTGACGTACCCATATAAAAAACATGCGAGGCTAGTCGAATAAATGACAAAACAAGGAAGGCGGCCGCTTTTACGCGGAGCCTTCCTTTGCTTTATTTTCAGTTTTGCTTTCGGTTTTGCTTTCAGTTTTGCTCTCTGTGTTGTGATCCGTCAGAGGTTTTGGATTAATTTGTGTGTGATAGACCCACAAGGCGTATTCCATGGGCTTGGCGATAGAGCGGCGGTAGGTTTCTTTTTCACCGATACGTGCAAATACCTCGCGTGCTGGCTTCGGATTGACCTCCAGTACATAAATGCGACCGTCCTTGTTGATCGCCAAATCGAGCGCAAGCTCGCACAATGCCCCGTAGCTTTTCTCCAGATAAGCAGCGATATCCAGACCGAGCTTTTCCCCTTGCTTGGTGATCTTCTCTCTCTGGTTTTCATCACGAATCCATTGTGTCAGCAGTTGTTTCATCGGTACCGCCTTGCCTCCGCCATGCAGGTTGGAAGTGACGCTGCGATGTGCCCCGATCCGTCCTGCACATCCGGTTAACTCCCATGTCCCCTGGCCATTTTTTTGCACCAGCATGCGGTAATCATGAACCCTGCCATTGGGCAGTTGCACAGGAATGCCCTCCTGAACAATGTAATTATCCATGTTCCAACTGCTCAAACGTGGCTCCAGACGGTCCAGACGCACCCGCTGTTGAGGAATAATATGACGTTTGCGATTGCGGCCCTCGATCAGATACAGGCCGCTCTGCTTGTTAACAGGCTCAATGCGTAAAATTCCGCGTCCTCCGGTACCGTTAATCGGCTTGAGGTAGACCAGTGAATTCTTTTTGAGCATCCGTTTTACACTATGAAATCCTACGAACGGCTCCGTTTCAGGGAGATGCGATCGGAAGGCAGACTTTCTCGCAAGCTGCTGATGAATGGCCCATTTGTTACTCAGTGGCCGGTTTAAATATACGAGATCTGTATATTGCACCCGAAATTCCTGCAACTGACGATATCGTTCACTGCGCTGTACTCGGCAACGGTCGAAAATCATATCCGGGAATTCACGCCATTTCAGGGTCCATTTTCCACTGTGTGGATCATACATTTGGGCAAGGAGCAGCCTGCGATCCTTGTGGACATCGGCTGGAGTGAATACATACATATCCAGCCCCAGTCTTTTACCTTCTGTAATCATGCGCTCATATATGGCGCGTTCCTCCAATTGCTTTTTGTTGTTCAAATACAAGGCCATGATGCCTAGGACAGGTTTTGGCACAGCATTCCACCTTCCTCTGCCGTCTGCTCATCTTCGGACAGCTTCCCGCGAAATACGAGGGTGGGCTTTCCGGTCGGTCCAGTCGTCATTTCATGCGCCACAAGTCCTGCGTGAAAGCAGGTTTTGAGACTGGCCATATTGTCAGCGGCCACGCTGCACGTCAGGCGACGCAGCTGTTTGAGCTGGGCGGACAGCAGTCTAGCGCCCAGTCTGCGGCCCCGATAAAGCGGACGAATGATCACGATGCACGCATCCTCACCGTAATTCAGAGCGAGACAAAAGCCCGCAATCCGCAGCCCTTGCTCCGTGCGCAGATAAGCGCACAGGAGGGAGGAGCCGGGGGATTTTAATTGCTCCGGCGTTAAAACGGCCAACTGCCGCAGGGCATCTCGGGTAATGCGCATGCCGCCTGAGCTGCGGGCCAGAAATAGCAGTTGCCGTCGTCTCAGCAGCCAGCTCCGGGCAGGCAAATGTTGAACATCGCTAATGTGCGGCATGATTCCACTTCCTTGACTCATAATTTCATTCGTCCGGCCAAATAGGAGCTGTACTGGAATATGCGTCTCAGCGATTTTTGACGGATTTCCGGCTCGTCGAATTTCATGGGTTTGGCGTTGGCTTCAAAAAACCAGGGAGTACCGAGCGTATCCACCCCCAAATCCATAGACATTTCCCCATGGGAAAGGCCGGAGCCACGTTCAATTTGGCGTGCGATCTGAATGGCTGTACTTTTGATCTTGTTTAGCAGGATCGTGCTGCTTTCAGGCCCAAACAACGCAGACAGCAGCTTGAACGGGTCCTCCACACTTCCGCCGCGCGGGACATGTGTCGTAATACTTCCTTTGCCTGCCAATCTGGCACCAACTCCGGTAATGCTCCATGAGCCACGGGCGTTTTTTTGCACCAGGATCCGCAGGTCGAACGGCTTTTTCTGATAGGTTACCAGCTCGATACCCTGCTGGATGATATAAGGTGACGCACCCGCTTCCCGGCGGATGCGCCCCCACAGTCGGGATAATGATACCGACCTGTAGGTTACACTTTTTTTGTCATGCTGAATCGTCAGCCTGTAGGCCATCAGATGGTCCGGCTGGTATTTGAGAATCATAATCCCTTTTCCGGCCTTACCGTTCTCCGGCTTGAGATACAGGTATGGATACGTAGACAGCATTTTTCCCAAGGAAGACAGGTTGCTTAACCGTTTGGTTGCCGGAACGAGCTGACGAGTGGATTCCGAGGCACGGAGCCATTTGAACAGCTCCCATTTGTTGAAAAAGCCCGGATTGTACAGCTCAATGCCAGAGGCATGTGAAATTTCATCCAGCTTTGTGCGCACAGAGGTTTTAA
Organism: Paenibacillus sp. 1-8; assembly: GCF_056316205.1. Classification (NCBI taxonomy): domain Bacteria; kingdom Bacillati; phylum Bacillota; class Bacilli; order Caryophanales; family Paenibacillaceae; genus Paenibacillus; species Paenibacillus sp. 1-8. Next base: position 1,700,219 of record NZ_CM149995.1, read on the forward strand.
GCTCATAATTGCGGTTCGGGATGCGATTATAAATGACCTGCGGCAGTGGAAAATTCTGTTCCTCCCACGTCTGTGAGCTTTTGCTGAAAATATAGCCCTTGACCGTTTCGGATGCCAGCTTCAGATCCCTGACGGTAATGATGTACACCTGATAGCCCATCCGTGTTCCGGTTTCAAGAATATCCTTAAAATTGCGCTGATTACCCTTAAAAAATTGTCCTTGGTCGTGCACGGTCAATACGGCAACGACAGGTTTTTGCTGCGCCCGGGTATTCATAGTTCCTCTTTTCTGCGGAATTTACTGAGGTAAAGACAGTGGTCCAAAATATGCTCCACGGATGCTTTACCCTCCGCACGCAACGATGGATGCTGAAAAATGGATCGTCCCGGCTTGGAGTTGGCTTCGAACATCCATACCTTTTCCTGCTGGTCAATGCCCAGATCGAAGCCAATTTCACCTAGCAGATGCTGGTGATGGTGCTCGATAGCTTCTGCGAGCGTAACCGCTGCGTTCTTGGCACGCTGAAGCACCTCACCCGCCCGGTCTCCGAATACCCGGTTCAGCGCCTGCTCGGGTGTCATGAGGGAGCCGCCGTTTTTAATATGGGTCGTGACACTGCCGCGTCCGGCTTTTTTGGCTCCAATTCCGACGACGACCCACTGGTTGTTGCCGTTTTTGTGCATATGAAATCGGAAATCAATCGGGCAATTGTCAATCTCAATCAGCTGGATACCCTGCTGAATGACGTAGCCCTTTAACGTCTGGCCCTGATTGGAGTGAAGCATACGGAGCATGGAGTTAAAAGAGGTGAAGCGCAGCAATACATTGCTGTTTTTCTTACGGTACCTCACATAATAACCTTGCTTCGGAACATGGGAGAGACGGTAAATTCCTTTGCCGAGACTGCCCCCGCTCGGCTTGTAATAAGCAAATTGGTGACGGTCCAGCATACCCCGGATACGCTCTGAGCTGGGGTTCATATACGATTCGGGGACATAACGGTTGACCTCCGGGTTATTTTCCAGTAAATGATAGATATCCGATTTGTTGAAGAAGCTCCAGTTGAAGAAGGGAATCCGTTTGCGGGAAAAGCGCTCGCGCAACTGATTGATCGCCGGGGAAAAATCAGAGCGGCGGCTCGGCAGCCGATTATAAATCACATCCGGCAGGGGTACGATTTTACGTGTGAAATCCCCACCCGAGGACAGAAAATAGCCGTTAATTGTATCATTTTGCCAGTTGATATCCCGAGGGGTGAAGACGAAAATATAAGATTTCTTGCTGCCTTCCTTCAGCAGTTGCTTAATGAAGCCCGTGCGTGAGCCAAAAGGGCGGGTGGCAGAGGCGGTGCCGTCAGACAGCACGCCAATTAACGGTCCGAGCTGTATATCTCCATCCAGATTCCGCAAATAGATGGACCCGCTTTTAGGAACACGGATGGCATTACGCAAGCCTGAGGTCAGGTACAGATGGCGTCCCGCCTTCTGAATCGGTTTTATCGTCGCGGGAATCTGATCCTTGCCGAGCCGCAGACGAATGGACTTGACTCCGGATAATTTAAGGCTTTTCAACAAGGAAGTGGATATATACGCCACCTTGTCGGGCTGCTGTGAGAAATGCACATTGCAATGCGTTAAACTCATCTGTTTATCCTCCTATACCGTATGTTCAAGGGAGGCGCCCGCGCCCTTTGACCCCGTCGGTTTCGAATGAGTCATTAAATACCGGGCATATTCGAGCGGGCGGTTGACTGACCGGTAAGCGCACTCTGGCTGACGGGTCTGAAAGAAGGAGGCCCGACCCGGCCGCGAATTAACCTCCAATAGCCAGATGTTCCCGCTCCGGTCAATACCGTAATCAATTCCCAGCTCGCCAAGACGGCCGTATCGTTCCTCCAGCGCCCCGGTAATGGTCAGGGACAGCGCCATCATCTGCCCGATGATGAGACGCGTGCTGTCCGCGCCATATTGTTCACGAAGGTAAGACTCTGCCGGATGGGCTTTACCCCCTCCGTGCAGATTGGAAGTCAGGGTTCCTTTCCTGCCTTCTCTCACGGCAAAGCCCGTCAGGCGCCAGCAGCCGTTGCCGTCCTTTTGCATGAGCGCGCGGACATCAAAGGGATGACCGCTTTGGCTCGTTAATTTCAAATAAGGCTGCACGATATAGGATCGTCTGCGTGCAATCCCGTCGACCCATGATAATCCGGCATCTAGCTCGGAAAACAGGCGCCGGAACGGACGGTTTCGGGAGTCTCTGCCCTGCACGAGCAGTGCGGTGTCTCCGTCCGATAGTCGTAGATACAACGTGCCCTTGCCGTGCGATCCGGCCTGGGGCTTCATAAATAGCGCCGAATGGCGATGCAGCCATTCTACAAGCTGAGTCGTGTCCCGGTAAGGCGCCGTAGGCGGCACAAAGAGACGCACTTCATCTATTGCGTGCAGCGTACGATATACCTGCCATTTGCCGGGCAAGTTACGCGACCAGTAGATAAGCTTGCGTGATTCCTGCTCTGCTATATGCTCCAGTGCGTGCCCGGCGCTCTGGCTACCGTGGGCGTGGAAACAGCGATTATACACAATATCAGGCAAAGGGAATCGGCCGGATGTCCATACTCCATCGCGATAGGTATAACCTCGTATGGAGTGATCTTCGGGCGAAATTCCTTCGGCGGTAAACGCCATTACGTTAAGGCCGGAGCGCCTGCCCAACAGACTTAGCCTGCGACAAAACTCCGCTTCGGTAATCGGGGGAATCGCCGCCTGATTCCGGCTGACGAGCACGCCCAGTGTGTCTGGTACGACAAGAGACACCGATAACAGCCTCCTTTGGCAGCTGGATTCCGTAAGAGACGGATTTATTTGAATCCGGCTGAATAACGGCAATATTCAATCATTTTCTTCACAGACGGTCGGGTTTTCTGATCATTTAACGGCGTATTGTCATTTTTCGAAGGTTTGGAGTTGACCTCCAGCAACCAGGTATGCCCCGTGCTGTCAATCGCCAGATCAATGCCAAATTCCGCGAAATGGGCTGGAATCGCCTTCTCAACGCCGTTTGCAATTTCGAGCGCAGCTGTTTTCAGATGAGTCTGTCCGTTCAATTTGACTAAGGCAGGCAGCGTGGTTTTGGCCAAGGCCTCCTTGACCGTGCTCAGCGTGCCACCTCGCGCCAGATTGGACACAAAATGGCTCCCCCCGGCAATCCGGGCGACGATGGAGGTCACGGTCCATTCGCCAGAGGCGTTTTTCTGCACAAGCGCACGAAAGTCAACCGGACGCTTGCCGTGATCAATCAGGGTAAGGCCCTGCTGGAGCTGGAAGCGCGTCGTTTTCATTTTTCCTGCCAAGCCTTTGTACAGCTTTTCGACGTTCGGATACATTTGCTTTCGGGGTGTGCCGGCGGTGGTGGACAGTACGCAAAAGGTGCCATCGGCTTGCTTCGTAATGCGCATAATGCCTTTGCCCAGACTTCCCCTTACAGGCTTGAGAAAAACGGTGGGGTACTGGTGACACATTTTTTTGAAGACCGCAAAGGTTTGTAACAAGTGGGACTCGGGTAAATACTTGCGCAGGGATGAATTGGATTTAAGCGCGTCGAACACTTCATTTTTATCGAGAAACTTTTCATTAAAAATGGTCGTGCCGTACTGTGATTTTACTTCTTTCATAAAATGCTGTACGCTAGTTCTGTTCTCGAGTTTACGAGAGGTGAGCCGGTTATTGACGACATCCCCGGCGGGCATGACGGTCTTTTTCCAGCCTTCGTCATAGACCCATCCCTGAACGCGTCCGGGCTGATTTCCAATATGCTCCGGGGTGAAAAAATACACATATGCTCCTTGTCTGCGGCATTCCCCGATCAGTTCACGGCAGAACAGGGTGATCGACCCGAAAGGCTTGTCGGGCTGTTCGGGATAGTCCCGACTGACCAGCACGCTAATAAGTGGGCCCACTCGAAGTGTCCGGCGTCCTCGGCTGTAGGTTACTCGCAGCCCACAATTGGAATGAAGTCCCATTTTGCGGGCCAGCACGCTTCCCACACGCAGGCCGCTGTAACGGGGTACCGAAATGACGGTAACCTGCTGGCGGAACGAACCGAAGGCGAGCTGTACGGGGTGGCCTGCGGATATTTTCCATTTGCGAAGCAAGGACTCGCCGACCATGAGTACGTCATCCTGCAAGATGCCCGATCCGATGATTTGAATCGTTGTTTTTTTGATGGACATCGTGGATCTCCTTCCAGGCAGCAACTTGATGTCTTAAAAGTAACGGGAAACGTGAAGGGCTGTAATAGCACTGATTCATCATATGAGGACATATATCCCTTGGTGATTGACGGACAATGTGAAATGTTTGCACTATTATTTGAATTGGAGGAAATAACGAATATGAATATCTATGACAAAGCCCATGATTTGGCGAAAACGTTGAAGGAAAGCAAAGAGGTAGAGGAAATTACGTCAGCGATGAAGCTGATTGAAACCGACCCGGAAGCCAAGAAAATGCTCGATGATTTCCGTGAGCGCCAAATGGAAGTACAGCAGCGGATGATGAGCGGTGATATGCCGGCACAGGAAGAGATGGAAAAAATGGAAAAGCTGTTCGAGGTGCTGAGCCTGAACCTGAATATCCGCCGTCTGTTCGACGCCGAACGCCGCCTGAGCGTGATCATCGAGGACGTTAACAAAATTATCGCAGACAGCCTTCAGCATTTGTACGGCTCGTCTCTGTAAGTTTGTCTCATATTCCTTCCTGCCCTCTCATAGACTAGATACATAGAGTCACAGGGAGAGGAAGGGATAACATTGGGTACCTTTAAAAAATGGAAACACGGCTTGTACACACTGATTGCGCTGGCTATGGTGCTTACCGCGCTGCCGCGTATCTCGCTTACGGGCGGATTGAACTGGGTCAACGGCTTCGGTATCGTCTGGGTACTGTTCGCGCTGCTTGTCATCGGAGCGAATCTGCACTTTTTGCTTGGCGTGGATGAGGAAAAAAGGAAAACGCTGGAGCGTGTGCGGCGGGCCAAAATGAAGCAGTGGCAGATGAAATGGGATAAAGAAGCTGATAAAGGCAGCACGCTATAAAGGTTTCCTCCCGGCTTGTCGTGAGCATGCTCTGATGCTGCCTATCCGTGATAGTTAAGAAGCGGTCCCTGTAAAAAGGAGATCGCTTTTTGCTATTTCTGGCCTTGAAATTCAGTGATTCACGAGGGTCTAAAAAGATAGGGTTTTGTGCTATAATAGATACAGAATGATACAGATTGAACGTTGGGGGTGTAACAGAGTTGGACGGGCTAGACGAAACGGTTACGAAGCATGAGCAGCTATTGCGCCATATCGAGCAGTTGAAAATAGGCTCCAAAATTTCTGTGCGCAGGTTGGCTAAAGAAATGAGTGTCAGCGAAGGAACGGCCTACCGGGCCGTGAAGGAAGCGGAGAACCTGGGGATCGTTATTACCAAGGAAAGGATCGGGACGGTACGGGTGGAAAAGCGTCCGCGCGGGTTGTCCGAGCAGCTAACCTTTGCGGATGTTGTGAATATCGTGGAAGGGCATGTACTAGGGGGAAGCGAGGGACTGGAAAAGCCCTTGCACAAGTATGTCATCGGAGCGATGCGTGAAGAGGCTATGGCCCGATACATCGATGCAGGCAGCCTGCTGATCGTCGGTAACCGCGAGGATGCGCACTCCCTTGCGCTGGAGCAGGGAGCTGGTGTGCTGATTACAGGCGGCTTCGGGACGAGCCGGGAGGTCAAGCAACTGGCGGACCAGATCAGCTTGCCGATCATTTCCTCGCGTCACGATACCTTTACGGTGGCCTCTATGATTAACAGAGCGATTTTCGACCGCTTGATCAAAAAGAAAATTATGCTGATTGAAGACATCGCGGCAGGCAAACCGAAGACACAGACCTTGAAAATCAACAGTACTCTTACCGAATTTGAAGAGCTTTCGGTGACGACTGGAAACCACCATTTTGCGGTGGTGGATGAATGGAACCGTCTGATCGGCATCGTCAGCCGCAAGGATGTGGAGGGATTGCAACCCGAGCATACGATGGACAAATGCCTGATCCGCAATCCGGTAACCGTGACCTACCAGACCTCGCTCGCTTCGGCTGCGCAGATGATGGCGTGGGAAGGTGTGGATTATTTACCGGTCGTGGATCGCAACCGCAAGCTGCTGGGTTCCGTTACACGGCGGGAGGTACTGGATGCACTGCGCAACGCCCAAAAGCAGCCTCAGCTTGGCGAGACGTTCGACCAGCTGATCTGGAACGGATTTGCCGAGGAGCGTGATGAGGACGGATCATTATTTTTTCGTGGCTTCGTCATTCCTCAGATGGCGACCAATCTGGGTACCATCTCGGAAGGCGTGCTGGTGAACGTGATGACACAAGCGGGCTACCGGGCGGCCAGAGACATGAGCGGGAAGGATTATGTGCTGGACAATTTAACGACCTATTTTATCAGACCGGTACAGATCGAGGATGCCATAGTCCTTCGTCCGTTGTTGCTGGAAACGAGCCGCCGCAGCTGCAAGCTGGAAATTGCAATTTCACGGGAAAACCAATTGGTATGCAAAGCGGTGATGACACTTCATTCCATTGAACACGGCTAGTGTCCATTCGTGTGTGGTAAGTGGAGTCGGAACAGAGCGGATTAATGACTTTCGGGAAGTCTCTCTCTTGCCTCCAGCCAAATTTGCAGCACACCTTCCATTACAAGCATCGTTTTGACCTGGATTGTATACTCCTTGTCACGAACGGTGTATTTTTTTTGGTGAAGCAGCATGCGTACCAGCTTGCTGTCGGAATCAATCTCGAACATGTCCCGGCCTCGCAGCACCTCCAAATCCCGGCTGACGCGGCGAAGAAGCTCCTTTAGATTAATAGAGTCAATCTTTTCGGCAGAAGCTTCTTCGGCGATTAATTTGATTTCCTTGACAACAGTCTGGCGTTTGCTGTATTTGCGCAGTGTTTTATTGTCCTCCTGCGCTTGCAGGAGCTGGAATTGAAGGTCCTGATTGTTCATCCACAGCTCATTGAAGCTGGCGTGCCAGATGGCATTGTAAACAATCGCTCCGGTAATCATGCCCAGCACAAACACGGAGGATAATTGCATAAAAGGGCGCAGGCGCTCGAAGGGGGGCACTCTCATGGTCTGTTCACCTCACGGACGTCCGTTGCCGCACACCCACTTGACCAGCTCTGCACCCATATGAGCGCCTAAAAAGGCGAAAATCAAATATAATATCTGCTTAATGGCGGGCGACAAATTACCATCCAGCATATTGCTCTCAATGACCCGGATCGGGTCCATCGTTCCTCCCACAGCGGCGGCAAGCGCCCATATTTTAATTCTTCCGGCAACCTCCAGCATCGTCTGGGTAGGCGGCTGAAGCGATACCACAGCTCCCATTCCGCCGAGCATGGCTCCCCCGAGCACGATGCCGAAGGCAATGAAGAAGTCGAGAATCGCTTTGGATATAAAAGTGCTCATGCTCTTTTCCTCCTTAGGTATACGAATCAGGACCGCGCTTGTCCGCCGAGGTCTGTACTTTTATTGTATGGGCGCTACCAACGTGGATATGATAAAATAGTTTGAAGAAAAACAAGCGGTGAAAGGAAGAGAAGCGCATGAGTTCATTTGTGCATTTGCATGTTCACAGCGAGTACAGCCTGCTGGACGGCGCGGCTCGTACCGCGGAGTTGGTCAAACAGGCATCAGCTTACGGAATGAAGGCACTGGCCCTTACGGATCATGGGGTTATGTATGGTGCCATTCCTTTTTATAGAGCGTGTGTGGAGAACGGCATTAAGCCGATTATCGGGTGTGAGGCCTATATGACGGCAGGCTCGCGCAAGGAGCGTGGTAGCCGAAAGGATCAGCCCATATATCATTTAATTTTGCTCGCCAAAAATAAAACAGGTTATCAAAATCTGATGAAGCTGTGCTCTATCGGCCATTTGGAGGGCTTTCACTACAAGCCGCGCATCGACATGGAAGCGCTGGCTGCCCATCATGAAGGCATCATATGCCTGAGCGCATGTTTGGGCGGTGAAGTGCCGCAGCATTTGCTGCATGGCCGGGAAGCCGAGGCAAGGCGGGCGGCGGAACGCTACCGCAACATTTTTGGCGATGATTTTTATCTGGAGCTTCAGGATCACGGTCTGTCGGAGCAAAAGCGCGTAAATCCTCTGTTGATCGCGTTGGCGAAGGAGCTGGATATTCAACTGGTAGCGACGAATGACGTGCATTACCTGACCGAGCCGGATGCAGATGTACAAGACGTTCTGATCTGCATTGGAACTGGCAAGACGATCGACGACGAGGAGCGCTTGCGCATACCGACACGTCAGTTGTACCTGAAAAGCCAGGAAGAGATGGCTCGTTTATTCCCCCATGTGGCGGAAGCCATCGACAATACAGTGCGTATTGCTGAAAAATGCGAATTGGAGCTGGAATTTGGGCAATCCATTTTGCCTGAATATCGTCCGCTGCCGGAAGGCATGACTCCTTCGTCCTATCTGCGCAGTTTGTGTGCGCAAGGGCTGGAGCGTCGTTATGGGAATGATCTGGGGTGGGAACAATCGGAGGACCGGGAAAGGCTGGAGCAGCGGCTCAGTTATGAGCTGAACACGATTGACAGCATGGGATTCAGTGATTATTTTCTGATCGTGTGGGATTTTATTGCTTTCGCTCATAAGCATAATATTGCTACCGGCCCGGGACGGGGTTCCTCGGCGGGCAGTCTGGTTGCCTATGTGCTTAACATCACGAATGTGGATCCGATGAAATATAACCTGCTGTTTGAACGGTTTCTGAATCCTGAACGGATTAGCATGCCGGATATAGATATTGATTTCAGCGATGAACGACGGGATGAGGTTATCGACTATGTGGTGCAGAAGTACGGTAACGAGCATGTAGCGCAGATTATTACCTTCGGAACGCTGGCGGCAAGAGCCGCAGTGCGTGACGTTGGGCGTGCGTTGAATGTACCGTATGGCGAAGTGGACAAGGCGGCCAAGCTGATTCCGGCGCAGCTCGGAATTAATATCCGTCATGCGCTTGAGATCACCCCGGAGCTGAAGACACTGTATGAAACCAAGCCCAAGACGCGCGAGCTGCTGGATATGGCGATTAAAGTAGAAGGCATGCCGCGTCATGCCTCAACTCATGCGGCGGGTGTCGTCATTTCGCGGACCCCGTTGACCGATGCAGTTCCGCTTCAAGAGGGCAGTGAAGGGGTTCCCCTGACGCAATACTCAATGGAAAATCTCGAGCGGATTGGTCTGCTGAAAATGGATTTTCTTGGACTGCGTACCCTTTCTATTATTGAACGCTGTATGCGTTGGATTACCGAAGAATATGGGAAAACGCCTGATTTTAGCCGCATCCCTGACAATGATCCACATACCTATGACATGCTGGGCAAAGGCGACACAGGCGGTGTGTTCCAGTTGGAGTCGGCGGGGGTACGCCGGGTGCTCAAGGATCTAAAGCCAAGTGTGTTCGAGGATATTATTTCTGTATTGGCCTTGTATCGTCCGGGTCCAATGGGCTTCATTCCTAACTTTATTCAGGCCAAGCACGGGGAGATTGAGGTTCATTATCCGCATCCTGATCTGGAGCCCATCTTGAAGGATACGTACGGCATTATCGTATATCAGGAGCAAATTATGCAGATTGCTTCGCGCATGGCGGGCTTTTCCTTGGGAGAAGCCGATCTGCTGCGCCGCGCCGTGTCCAAGAAAAAGCGCGAAGTGCTGGATCTTGAGCGAGGTCATTTTGTAGAGGGTAGTGTCAAGCAGGGCTACACGGAAGAGGAAGCCGGAAAAGTCTACGATATGATCGTCCGTTTTGCGGACTATGGATTTCCACGTGCACATGCGGCTGCCTATGGTGTGCTGGCGTTCCAGACGGCGTATCTCAAAGCCCATTATCCGGTGCAGTTTATGGCTTCCATGCTGACAGCGGTGATGGGTAGCCACCGGAAAGTGGCGGAATATGTTGTCGAATGCCGTCGTATGGATATAGCGGTCCTGCCGCCTGATGTGAATGAAAGCGGGGTGTTGTTTACTCCGTTGCAGCAGGGTAATATCCGCTTCGGACTGGCCGCGATTAAAAATGTCGGCACGCAGGCGATGGAAAGTATTCTCGCTGTTCGCCAGGAGCGTCCTTTTGACAGCTTGCTCGATTTTTGTCGCCGTGTGGATTTGCGGGTGTGCAATAAGCGGGTGATCGAGTCGCTTATTCAGGCAGGGGCGTTTGACTCATTGCCAGGTCATCGGGCACAGTTGCTTGCCATGCTGGATGAAACGGTGGATGCAGCGGTCAAATGGCGCAAGGAACGTGACGATTTGCAAATTGATATGTTTGGTTTTGTGGAAATGCCTAACTGGGATATCGAATATCCCGAAGTACCAAAATTCAGTACAGGTCAGCAGTTAGAGCTGGAACGTGAGTTGTTGGGACTGTATCTGTCCGGGCATCCGCTGGATGATTTTGAGCCGTTGCTGGAAAGCAGCGATTCGGAGCGTCTGATGGAATTAGGAGACGTGCCGGATGAAACGGTTGTCGTGACCGCTGGTATGGTTGTGTCGCTCAAGACGATTACGACCAAGCAGGGTAAGGCTATGGCCTTTATCGAGCTGGAGGATCAGATTGAGCGCTGTGAGGTTGTGTTGTTTCCCGAAGTTTGGAAGCGAAGCCACCAGTGGATTGAAAAGGGAGCGCTGCTTGCGCTTCGTGCCAAAATGCAGCAACAGGACGAGCATTTCAAGCTCCTTGCGGACGAAGCCGCGCCGCTGGCGGAGGATTCGCTGGCGCGGCTTCTCCAGCGCCGGCGTGCCGGAGCGCGTTCGTCCGCTGCGGCTGGGAAATCCGCGTCAGCGGCTGGCTCTGCCGCTGGTGGCCCCGGCGGGGGAGCGCCGCGCGTGCCGTTGAAACCGTCGGTAGCCGGGACGACTGCGGCGCCAGCGGTCCCGCCCGTTTCGACGGCTCGCCCGGCCACGGGCACTACGCCGCACGCCACGGAAGCGGCTCTCGGCGGACAAGCCTCGGCTCCGCGTAGTTCGGAGCCGACAGCCCGTCAGCGGGTGTTTGTCAAAATCACCCGCCAGGCCGAGGAGGACGCCAGCTTGCTGGTCAGCCTCAAGGCGCTGCTACAGGAGCATCCCGGTGCATTGCCTACCGTACTTTTTTATGAGAGCAGCCAGCGTTTGCTGGCGTTGAGTGATGCCTACAGCATCAAGCCTTCGCCTCAGCTTTTTGACCGGATGGAGTCGATGCTGGGGGCAGGCACAGTGAAAGTCAAATAATGAACATTTCCCTCCCCTCCCGCATACACTTGGAACACTGGCGGAACAGGAACACCAGCACTTATCCAGCATCATGAGGTTCCGCAAGGTGGAAGACAGAACTGTATGGTGAAGGCGGGAGGGAAATCATGTCCTATGAATACACAGAATCCTTGTTAATTCGCAGAGGCATTAGTATTGAGTCCATAGCGGACATTGTTTTTCAGCTTCAGCTAAAATATTACCCCCAGTTGACCATTGAAGAATGTGTAGACAGCGTAAAGGCAGTTTTGCAGAAGCGAGAAGTGCAATATACGCTATTCACGGGGATTGCACTGGATGAACTGGCCGAAAAAAACTTCTTCCCCAGCCACTGCAAGCCATTATGGAGGCAGATGAGCCCCTGTACGGGGTGGACGAGACACTGGCCCTCGGGATTACGAGCGTCTATGGTATGATTGGCTTGACCAGCTTTGGTTATCTGGATAAACAAAAGACGGGAATCATTGAACAGCTAAACCATAAAGGCAGCGGTATTCATGTATTTCTGGACGATCTGGTCGCCGGACTGGCTGCTGCCGCTTCTTCGCGCATTGCTCATAGCAGCCTGCATGCCAAGCAATACCCTTCGTCATTGGACACTTGATTTACCTGTTCAAACAGAGTCAATGATTTTCTGGGCCCTCTGACCGATCTTGACCGAGCAGGAGGGCTTTTGTTGCGGGAAAAAAGTAAGGTATGTTATCATGAGTCTATTATATGGGCTCAAAACTTGAGGCTTAGGGGGTAGAAACAAGGCATGTGGACGGTGATCTATATAGCACCGACGGCCAGACTGGCTGACATGATTAAGCTCAAACTGTCGGAAGAAGGTTTTATGGTGCAGGCCCGGGCCATCAGCGCGTCCAAGCAGCAGTTTGAGATACTTGTGCCTTCGGGTGAAGTCGAAGAAATACAGGAAGTGCTTAATTCGATTTTGCGCCCTTGAGTCCGGAACGGCGGAAAGTGATACAGCAGCATGAATGGAACGAAGGATGCACGATTGGCGGTAATGTTTTGCAAAACAGGCGTTGACGTGTGTATAAACATAATGCTTAGAGGTGCCGCACAGACGGCAGAGGACCTTGTATCGGTTACGGCTGACAAATAAACGGCTGGAGAGGTGTAGTTGTGTTTAAAGATTTATTCCAAAAGAAGCGTAAATACGCGACCATCCCTTCGGAACGGGCGCTGAGCGGCGATCAAGCGGACATGCCAGATCGTCCCAAACGGGAAATTCCCGAAGGTCTTATGACCAAATGCGGCAAGTGCGGAAGCATTCAATACAGTAAAGAGTTGGAAAAAAATCTGAAAGTGTGCCCGGTGTGCGGATATCATATGCGTCTTAACGCGATGGATCGTATCCGTATGGTGCTCGATGAAGATACATTTACAGAATATGATGCCGATATGATTTCGGTTGATCCGCTGGATTTTCCGGGATATGCGAGCAAGCTGGAGCAGCAGACGCTGAAATCCGGTTTGCGAGAGGCTGTCATTACGGGCGATGGGCTTATTCATGGGCATCCGACTGTTGTTGCGGTGATGAGCTTTGACTTTTTCACTGGCAGCATGGGTTCGGTCGTCGGAGAGAAAATTACCCGCGCCATTGAGCAGGCGATAGACAAGCGTCTTCCGCTTATTATTTTCTCCACATCTGGTGGGGCGCGTATGCAGGAAAGTATTTTGAGCCTGATGCAGATGGCCAAAACAAGTGCGGCTCTCGCTCGCATGGACGAGCAGGGATTGCTCTATATTTCCGTTATCACCGATCCGACTACAGGTGGAGTATCCGCCAGCTTTGCTACGCTTGGAGATATTAACATTGCGGAGCCTGGGGCAGTATTCGGTTTTGCCGGACGTATCGTGATCGAACAGACGATCAGACAGAAGCTACCGGACGATTTTCAAACCTCCGAATTTAATTTGCAGCACGGACAATTGGATATGGTTGTACATCGCAAGGAACTGCGCGATACACTTGGCCAACTGCTCGATTTGCACAGCGCGAAAGAGGTGGAATAGATGGCTGGCGAATTGCCTTATGAAAAGCCCCTGGTCGAGATGCGACAGAAGATCGATGAACTCAAGCAATTCGGACAGGATAAGCAAATTGATTTTACAGATGAAATTAACCGTCTGGAGGAACGTTATCTCCAGACGGAGGAAGAAATATACACAAACATTACAGCATCGCAAAAAATGCACGTGGCCCGTCATCATCAGCGACCGACATCGCTTGATCTGATCGAGCAGGTGTTTACGGACTTTATCGAATTGCACGGCGACCGCCTGTATGGCGACGATCTGGCGGTCGTGGGTGGAATTGCCAAGCTGAATGGTATTCCGGTAACCGTCATTGGACAGCAACGTGGCAAGGATACGAAGGATAACATCGCACGGTTTTTCGGGAGTGCGCACCCGGAGGGATTCCGTAAAGGCTTGCGTCTTATGCAGCAGGCTGACAAATTCAAACGTCCTATTATTACATTTATTGATACGAAGGGCGCTTATCCGGGTAATACAGCAGAGGAGAGAGGTCAATCGGAAGCGATTGCCCGCAATTTGCGGGAGATGGCCAAGCTTTCGGTGCCTGTTATTTGTGTGGTCATCGGCGAGGGTGGAAGCGGCGGTGCACTTGCGTTTGCCGTCGGCAACCGTGTGCTGATGCTGGAGCATGCCATCTACTCGGCCATTTCTCCAAACGGAGCGGCCTCAATTCTGTGGAAGGATGCTTCCAAGGCGGATCAGGCTGCCGAGGCCATGAAGATTACGGCGAATGACCTCCTGCGCATGGAGGTCATCGAGGATATCGTGCCGGAGCCGAAGGGGGGCGCGCATCGTAACTATGAAGTAACCGCTGCTGCTATCAAGGAGTCGCTGGAACGCCATTTGGCCGACCTTTTGAATATGAACTGCGACGAATTGAGGGAAGATCGGTATCAAAAGTTCCGAAAAATAGGCCAATATACCTTTTTGAAAACTGCGGAACCAGATCCTATGTTGTAATATCCTAGGAACGGGTAACGATAAATATGACGAACTTCCTATACAAATAGGAAAAAGTGTAGTAGATTTAATTGTTGGAAAAAGATATAAAGTAGCATCTTTGAAAACGGAGGAAAAACCCAAATGCGCAAAACTAAGATTGTATGTACCATCGGTCCTTCCAGTGAGTCATTGGAAAATGTGAAGAAACTGATTTTGGCTGGTATGAACGTAGCCCGCCTGAATTTCTCTCACGGTGATTTCGAGGAGCATGGCAACCGGATCAAAAATATCCGCCAAGCTTGTAAGGAGCTTAACAAAAACGTTGCTATTTTGCTCGATACGAAGGGGCCGGAAATCCGGACAGGAAAGCTCGAAGTTGAACCTATTGAGCTTGTTCAGGACGAGTGTATTATGCTGACAACGGAAGAAATTCTCGGTACGAAAGATCGTATTTCCGTTACGTACCAGGATCTTCCCTCGGACGTGGAGCCCGGCTCCACCATTCTGATCGACGATGGTCTGATCGGACTCACCGTTATTGGAGTATCAGGCAGTGAAATCAAATGCCGCATTGTCAATGGCGGAACGATCAAGAGCAAGAAAGGCGTTAATGTTCCCGGAGTGAACATTTCCTTGCCAGGCATTACAGAAAAGGATGCTAACGACATCACTTTCGGTATTGAGCAGGACGTTGACTTCATCGCAGCTTCTTTTGTTCGTAAAGCGAGTGATGTACTGGAAATTCGTGAATTGCTGGCGAAGCATAATGCGAGTCACATTCAAATCATTTCCAAAATCGAAAATCAGCAAGGTGTCGACAATTTGGACGAAATTTTGGAAGCTTCGGATGGCCTGATGGTTGCCCGTGGTGACCTCGGTGTTGAAATTCCTGCTGAAGAAGTGCCATTGGCGCAAAAATTGATGATTACCAAGTGTAATGTAGCGGGCAAGCCTGTTATTACCGCAACACAAATGCTGGATTCCATGCAACGTAACCCGCGTCCGACTCGTGCGGAAGCGAGTGACGTAGCGAATGCCATTTTTGACGGAACAGATGCTATTATGCTGTCCGGCGAAACAGCTGCGGGTAAATATCCGGTAGAATCTGTATTGACGATGTCACGTATTGCAGAGAAAGCAGAATCCGCTCTGAACTACCGCGATTTGTTCAAAAAACAAAGAACGGCTCAGGAAGTTAGTATTACGGAAGCAATCAGCCAATCCGTTTCTATTTCTGCGCTTGACCTGCATGCCAAAGCCATCCTGACGTCCACACAAAGCGGAACAACGGCGCGTATGATTTCCAAATACCGTCCACAAGCTCCGATTATTGCTGTGACAACGCAGGAAAGAACAGTTCGCCGCTTGGCTCTGATCTGGGGAGTATATGCAGTACAAGGCAAACCTGTCGTGGACACGACGGACAAATTGATCGAAAACGCACTGGAAGGCGGTCGCAAATCCGGTCTCGTTAAAGAGGGCGATTTGGTTGTTATTACCGCAGGTATACCACTCGGTGCTTCTGGTTCTACAAACCTGATTAAAATTAGCTGTGTTCCTGCACAAGCGTAACTTTAGCTTGTTCGGAATAAAACAGACAGGCTTCATCTTCTAGGTGCGGCAGAGAGAGCATTCAAGTCATTTATGACTTGGATGCTCTTTTTTTATGCTCTCTAGCTTCTCTGATCCTCCAGACCTTCTATCCGTGTAAAATCCAGAAATGCCTGTTGGATCATGCTAAGTTTAGTATCGCGTGGATACAGTAAATTTATGTGATAACGCTCATTCTGCCCCTCAGCATGAGGCCAAGGAAGCCACTCTACCGACGGAACGTCACTACCTTCGTTACGAAGAACACCACAGGCAGGGAAGAAGGCAAGTGCTTCTCCGTTGCTTACCACCTGCTTTAACGCCTCCCATGAATTCATTTCCAGATGGGGCTTGATCAACGAGGAATATGGATCTACAACAGATGACCCGCTATATCTCACCCATGTACCCTTGTCCAGCATTTCAGGCGCCAGAGCATCCATTGGTTTGGACGTATACTCCATAGACATAGATCTGATAACTCCAATTCGATCCGAAGCGACAGGCTCTACTACCGTATGCTCGGAAGAATACTCTCCGTCATTCAAAAAAGCAAAATCAATCTCCCCCTGCTTTAGCAGCTGTCTGACTTTATCCGGGGATTGAATTTCTAGCCGAATTTGGCATTCGGGATATTGTTGAGCAAATTTAGCCATCATAGAAGGGAGTACATACGTGCCCGAGATGGACTCGGCTCCGATGTGTAATTGTCCCTGCGACTGCTCAGCCAGCTCACTCACTGTTTGTCTTGCTTCTTGCTCCAGAGCAACCATCTGCTTGGCATAAGGCAACAGCTTTTTCCCAGCTTCTGTAAGCATAATCCTTCCTTGCTGGGAGATGAACAGGGAGACTCCCAGTTCCTTTTCCAGACTTTTCATATGGAAGCTGACGGTAGGCTGTTTAATTTGCAATGCCTCCGCCACATCCGTCGCCTTGTGGAATTTGTCGATCATCATCAAAATACGCAATTTTAAAATATTCATGGACTTAAACAGCTCTCCTTAAATGGCATTCATGTATAAAAATCAGCTATAGATTAATTATATACTAAAAAATAATTTATCTATCAATATTTTATATTTCTTTTACAAAACCAAGTCGTTCGTCTAACATTCCGGGCCTACAATGTAAAAGTGTTGATGGTCATAAATAAAAAACCGTCACTTAAATAAGGGGAGGACAATAAAAAATGTTGAAAAAATGGCCGTTCATTCTGATGACTCTCACCATGGTATTTGCACTTGCAGCTTGCGGATCGGGTAACAATGCTGCACCACAAGGAGACGCTGCTAAAGGAACAGACAATAAAGCAGCTGCTGAACTGACAGGTAACATTCTGGCTGTCGGCTCCACTGCCCTTCAACCATTGGTAGAGCAAGCGGGACAAAAATTTATGGCTGTAGATAAATATAAAGGAATTGCAGTTCAAGTGCAGGGCGGCGGTAGCGGTACTGGCTTGACTCAAGTCTCCGGCGGACAAGCGGATATTGGTAACTCCGATGTGTTTGCAAAAGAAAAACTGGAGAGCGGCGCAGATGAGCTGGTCGATCACCAAGTAGCTGTTGTAGCAATGTCAGCAGTAGCAAACCCTAAGGTTGGCGTAACAGACCTGAAGAAAGATCAATTGGTACAAATTTTCACAGGTAAAATCACGAACTGGAAACAAGTTGGCGGTGCGGATCAAAAAATCGTTATTGTAAACCGTCCAAGCAGCTCCGGTACTCGTGCGACATTTGAAAAATACGCTTTGGGACAAAAAACGGAAGATCTGCCAGGCTCCATTCAGGAAGATTCCTCCGGTACTGTGAAAAAGCTGATTGCTGAAACACCGGGTGCTATTGGTTACCTGGCTCTGTCCTACATCGATAACACGGTAACAGCATTGAAATACGATGGTGTTGAAGCCAACGTGGAAAATGTAGAGCAAGGTAAATATCCAGTATGGGCTTACGAGCATATGTACACCAAAGGTGAGCCAAAAGAGCATGTAAAAGCATTCCTGGATTACATTCTGTCCGATGAAATCCAAAAATCCGATGTCGTAGACCTGGGATACATTCCGGTAGCAGGTATGCAAGTAAAACGCGATGCTGACGGTAATATTACGAAATAAGGAGAGCCACACTTCCTGTTCGGGCAAACACAGCTAACGCGAGTATATTCACGGAGAAGAGGCGGACTAGCGTCCGGCCTCTATTCTTCGGTTAAAGGAGTCACAGTATGGAACCAATTGAAGGGAAGGCATACATGGAACAGAATAAACGATCCCGAGGTATGAAAGAAAGACATTACTGGGAAGAATGGACCGGCCGCATATATACGTCGGTTTGTGTCGTTTTTTTGGTTGCAGTCATTGTCTCCATTGTATTTTTTGTCGCCTCCAAAGGTGTAGCTACATTTGCGGTGAATGGAGTCAGTCTGCGAGATTTTTTCTTCGGTACCCGATGGAGCCCGGATGGTGAACCCAAGTCCTTCGGAGCGCTTCCGTTCATTACCGGTTCTTTTGCCGTAACAATTCTGGCGGCTTTAATCGCCAGCCCGCTCAGCTTGTGTGCGGCTTTGTTTATGACGGAAATCGTACCGAAATCCGGCAAACGTATCCTTCAGCCCGCGATTGAATTGTTATCCGGTATTCCGTCTGTAGTATACGGCTTTGTCGGCTTGACCGTAATTGTCCCGTTGCTGCGGAACGTATTCGGGGGACAAGGCATCGGGATTCTCGCGGGCTGTCTCGTCTTGTCTGTAATGATTTTGCCGACGATTACGAGTATTATGGCGGATGCATTGTCCTCCTTGCCGGGTGGTCTGCGTGAGTCTTCTTACGCTCTGGGCGCTACTCGCTGGCAGACGATTGCACGCGTCATTATACCGACGCTGCTGCCTGCTCTGTTAACAGGAATTATTCTCGGTATGGCTCGTGCCTTCGGAGAAGCGCTGGCTGTACAGATGGTGATCGGGAATGCTCCGCATATACCGCAATCCTTGCTGGAATCCGCTTCGACCTTGACCAGCGTCATTACACTTAGCATGGGCAATACAGCTATGGGCTCCGTTCATAACAATGCTCTCTGGAGCATGGCGCTTGTTCTCCTGCTCATGACATTCATCTTCGTGCTGCTGGTAAGGCTGCTTGAAAGGAGAAACCGGATTTGATGAAGGCTAAAACGACCGACAAAATCGCTACATTTGTAATCTGTTTCTTCGCACTGTTCATTGTCGCACTTCTGGTGGGATTGCTGGGATTCATTTTGGCACGCGGAGTCAGTCACATTTCCTTTGACTTTTTGACCAGTGCTCCTCAGACGTTACGCGCAGGCGGAGGCATCGGCCCGCAATTGTTCAACTCTGTATTTTTACTTATTTTAACTTTGATTATCACCATTCCGATTGGTTGGGGTGCGGGTATATACATGGCGCAATATGCGAAGCCGGGGAAAATTACGGACTTCATACGACTTGTCGTCGAAGTATTGTCCTCATTTCCGTCCATTGTCATCGGTTTGTTCGGACTCCTACTTATCGTAAATACGTTTAATTTTGGCTTCTCCCTGCTATCAGGGGCCTTGGCCTTAGCCGTTTTCAATCTGCCACTGATGGTTCGGACGACAGAACAGGCTTTCCGGGCAGTACCCAAGGAGCAGAAGGAAGCCGGACTTGCGCTTGGATTGTCCAAGTGGAAAATCATTACCTCCATTTTGCTGCCTGCTGCGCTGCCAAGCTTGATTACGGGTACGATTTTGGCCGCAGGCCGCATTTTCGGGGAAGCAGCCGCGTTGCTGTTTACAGCCGGGATGAGTACGCCGCCGCTTGATTTCACCGATTGGAACCCACTGCATGCCAGATCGCCCATTAATCCGATGCGTCCTGCCGAAACACTGGCTGTGCATATCTGGAAGGTTAACAGTGAAGGCATCGCTCCTGATTCCAAGGATATTGCCGCAGGCGCTTCCGCGGTACTGGTGCTGCTCGTACTTGCCTTCAACCTGAGCGCAAGATGGTTCGGAAGAGTCGTCTATCGCCGCTTGACGGCTGCCAAACGGATGGATTAGAAAGGGGATGGGAAACATGGAACAAGTCATTTCGCGAACGGCAACACCTGCAACGCCCATACAATCTACGCGCTCGGAACAACTGGCGGGGCAACCTCCGCAACCATTCAGTACCGAGGATTTGAGCATTTATTACGGCAGCTTTGAGGCCGTGAAAAAAGTAAATCTGGCCTTTCCCGAGCAGACAGTGACTGCTCTGATCGGGCCTTCCGGTTGCGGTAAATCGACCTTTTTGCGCTCTCTCAACCGGATGAACGACGAGATTGCGTCTTCCTCTACGACAGGGCACATCTGGATGGATGGACAGGATTTGACGGCACCGGGCACAGATGTGATCAAGCTGCGTCAGCAAATTGGCATGGTGTGGCAGCGGCCTAACCCGTTTTACAAATCCATTTATAATAACATCGCTTTCGGTCCCAAATACCGGGGTGTTCGTAAAAAGAAACAGCTTGATGAAATCGTCGAAAGCAGTCTGCGTAAAGCAGCACTATGGGATGAGGTCAAGGACCGTCTTCATGATTCCGCTCTGGCGTTGTCTGGTGGACAGCAGCAGCGGCTTTGTATTGCGCGCGCGCTATCCGTCCAACCGAAAATTTTGTTGCTTGACGAGCCGGCCTCCGCGCTGGACCCTGTATCTACAGGCAAGGTGGAGGAGCTGATTACCGAGTTGAAAAAAGAGCTGCGCATCGTCATTGTGACGCACAATATGCAGCAGGCCGCACGGATTTCCGATTATACGGCATATTTTTATATCGGGAGTCTGGTCGAGCATGGCAAAACGAATGATATTTTCACTAATCCTGAAAATGAGCTGACCCAGCAGTACATTATGGGGCGGTTTGGGTAAGCGAGACCATTCGTCGGCTTACTTTATATGAGATAGGATAAATCCTCTTACTAATCTAGTATTAGTAAGAGGATTTTTTTATTAATTTAGTAAACTCTTTCATTTGTATATAATAAAATATATTGATTATTTGGGTATATTTTCATATAATATATGTGTTTAATAGTTTCTGAGGTACCCACAATCATATTAAAGGAGAGGTTTGGAATGAGGTTTAATGTTAAGGCATCTGTCAAATGGATCGCCCTTTCCGGAATGGCGATTACGGTAACAACGGGACTTGCTAACCCTTCGTGGGCGGCAGCGGAGCAGGTTGCAGCTGATACGGAGGTGAATGTTACCCAAGCAGTGTACGGTGATACGGCCATTCACGAAAATTCTATGGTTCCATTTGCTAGTGCTAGTGCTAGTGCTAGTGTGAGTGCGAGCAGCCTACTGGACAAGTACCGTGATTTCAGTAAATTTTCTACAGGCGACGTATCCAAGGATACCAAGCTGGCCTTGAATATCGTATCTTGGCAATTGCCGCATGGCGGATTCTTCAAAGCCATGGAAAAAAATTATAAATCCAAGTGGGATGGTAAAGCTGCACGCTCCACCTGGGTCAACAAGGATGGCGTGGAACTGGGAACATTTGATAACGAGGCCACGACAACTGAAATTCGCTTTCTGGCGGATGTATACAAAAAAACAAAAAACAAAGACATCAAAAACAGTGTACAAAAAGCAGTTGATTTCGTTTTAACCTCTCAATATTCCTCCGGTGGTTGGCCGCAAGTATATCCTAAACGTGGTAATTATTCTGATGCTGTAACTTACAACGATGATGCAATGGTAAAAGTTATGGTGTTGGCTGATGACATTGTGAACAAGAAGCAGCCGTTTGATAGCGATATTCTGGACAATACATATCGCTCCAGACTTCAGCAAGCGCTAAACAAAGGCATCCAGTACACAGTTAAGTCTCAAATTGTAAATAATGGTACACCGACGATCTGGGGGGCACAGCATGATCCGGTTACTTATGCATCTGTTGGAGCCCGGGCATTTGAGCTTGCTTCCAAAACAACTACGGAATCGGTAGGCATCACGGCTTTCTTGATGTCCCAACCGCAAACGGCTGAGGTGAAAAAAGCAGCTCAGAGCGCCTTGAAATGGTTTGACGCTAACCGGATCGACGGTATCAAATACAATCGTCAAGGTCCGGAGTTTTTCCAAAAGGATGCATCGAGCGTAATGTGGTATCGTTTTTACAATGTGGAAGACAATAAGTATTTCTTTTCAGATCGGGATGGTAAAAAGTATACGGACATCATGAAAATTAGCGAGGAAAGACGACTCGGTTATGCGTGGGCGGGAAGCGAGGCTAAGAGCTTGCTGAAGATGGCTTCGGAAAGCGGATATTACAAACTGTCCAAGCCATTGCCAAAATG
Organism: Paenibacillus sp. 1-8; assembly: GCF_056316205.1. Lineage (NCBI taxonomy): Bacteria > Bacillati > Bacillota > Bacilli > Caryophanales > Paenibacillaceae > Paenibacillus > Paenibacillus sp. 1-8. Next base: position 1,722,480 of record NZ_CM149995.1, read on the forward strand.
ATAAAATCATCATTATAAAATACTTGAGAGGGCGGAACCATCACGGTGCGGCCCTCTTTTTGTTCCGGGGCGGTAAATATGGTTTAATGGAGAGAGGGCAAAAATAGAGATAAAGATGTACACAGATAGGAGAGCTTGTATGACACAAGAGGAGAAACAAACGGAATTACGCTGGTATGGAGCACCGCTGCGTGTGCGTTATCAGGAAAGCGACCAAATGGGGGTCGTGTATCATGCCAATTATCTGAACTGGTTTGAGATCGGGCGTACGGAAATGATCCGGCAGGCAGGCTTTAACTATCGGAGCATGGAGGAACAAGGTGTTCTGCTGCCCGTTATCGAAATCAATGCGAAATATGTGAGTCCTGCCCGATATGATGATTTGATTACCATTTATACCGCGATTACGGACTTCTCCAGACTACGTCTGAACTACACTTATGAGGTCCGGCGTGTAACGGCCGAGGAGCATCAAAGCCAGGTTGGAAAGGTGTGGACACAGGCAGACACACTGCCAGGAGAGCTGCTCGTAACCGGAGTGACACGCCACGTATGGGTGAGTACCGAATGGAAGCCTGTCCGGCTGGATCAGGTGCTACCTGAGCTGTACACCGCGCTACGGTCTGCGATGACGGGCGGGGAGGGAGAGAAAGCATGATGATGCGCAAACGTCTGTGGCTGTTGTTGCTGCTTATTCCTCTGGCAGAGCTGTACGGGTTTATATGGGTAAGTCACTGGATTGGAGCGGGTAAAACGATTCTGCTTATCATTCTGACGACCCTGATCGGAGCCGCCATGATGCAATTTGAAGGTCGTAAGGTCATCGCTGATGCGAAAAATGAAATGAATCGGGGACAAATGCCCGGACGCAAAATGCTGGATGGATTATGTGTCTTTTTCGGCGGGAGCTTGCTGCTTATCCCCGGATTTTTAACGGATATTATCGGTTTTACGCTGGTTTTCCCTTTGACACGTGCTTTGTACCGACGCTTTCTGTTGAAGTGGTTGGAGAAAAAAATGAAAAATGGCAGCATTACGTTTCGGCGGTTTTGACGTAAGCTACCGTTTTTCCTACTCAAATGATCTTAACGTACTCTTCCGGCGAGAATATAGTTGCGCAAGTCTTGAATGACATTGGCGCGATTGAGCGCGTCCACTACAATGAGAGACACAGGTCCGATAATCAATCCCAACACACCAAACAGCTTGAGCCCGATGAACATCCCAATGAGGGTGGGAAGCGGGTTCAGCCCCACGCTGCTGGCCAGCACCTTAGGTTCTACAATTTGCCGTCCAACCAATAGGATAATATAGAGGATCGACAATCCTACCCCTAATGCCAAATTACCCGACATATATGCATATAAAATCCACGGAATCATCACAATGCCAACCCCTAAATAAGGAAGCAAATCAACCAGCCCGATCATCAAACCGATGGTGAAGGCGGATTCTACACGCAAAATGAATAGTCCGATAATGACGGTCACTGCCGTAATGGAAATGATAATAAACTGTGCGCGCAAATAACCAAACATTGCCTTGCGCAGATCGTGCCATATCCCCGACATGGGCTTGCGAATCGTATCAGGAACCGTATTCGAGAGCATTCGGCTATGTTGGTCCCAGTCCTTACTGATAAAAAATGCCGCTAATACAATAACCATCAGCACCGCGCCCATGTTAGGCAGAGAGGTAAGCAAATTCAGGATACCATTAAAAAATTGGGCAACCAGTGTGGTGACAGCCGAACTGACCGTCTGGGTTGTCTTATCAATATTGCTGTTAATCGTACGGTAGTAATCGGGGTTATTCCGGATAAAATGGTTGATTTCATTAATTACATTTTGAATCAGATCGCTTTGAGTCCAGTCGATAAACAGGCTTTTAAAATGTTCAATATGCCCGTCAAAGGTCATAGTGAGTCTAATAACCTCTCGAACCATTCGCGTTATGGCCGCAGAGAGGACAACGGCGATTCCGCCTAAATATACAAATAACGAGACCGTGACAGCCATCCAACGTGGCATGCGGGCCTTGCTGCGCAGAAAGCGGACCAGCGGATTCATGACATAGGCCACAACCCAGGCGAGCAGGAAGGGATAGATGAGGGGGAACAGCATGTATATGCCCAGCAACAGAGCTACAATCACGACTGCGACCCACAGAGCGCGAAATATGCGATTCAGGATCAACCGGCTCAAGCTCTCACGGCTCCTTTCTTTTACACTTGTATTCCATGAAATAAGTGCTTTACTATACATATGCGAGAAGGGGGTGAGACAAGACCTGTGTAAAAAAGTGCAAATGGAATAATAAATTTTGTAAGGGGTTTCAAAAATTTATTTATGAACCCGATAAAACATTTGAATGTGTCGGAATAGCCCTGAATGTTCACATAAACGACAAAATCCAGTATAGTGAAAGAAGGTTTAAATATTGACATATGGCGTTAACATTACTTATTTATTTAAAAGACAAAACTTACTTTTGAAAATGTTTACATTGCAAGTCCGTTCACAATGTTTTTACAAAGGAGAGATGTAACGATGACAGCGACTAAAGGTCTGGAAGGGATCGTAGCGACCACTTCCTCCATAAGCTCTATCGTAGATGGCGTTCTCACGTACCGAGGTTATAACATTGATGATTTGGCTGTTAACGCCGCTTTTGAAGAGGTAGCTTATTTGTTGTGGTTCGGAAAATTGCCTGATCAAGCCCAATTGCAGGAGCTTCGCGACCAATTAAGCGAATATGCTGCCATTCCGGATGAAATTATTACTCAATTAAAGCTGTACCCGAAAGATTTGAGCACGATGGCTGCCCTGAGATCGGCCGTATCGTCCCTCGCCCTGTATGATCCACAGGCGGATGATATGTCCAGAGAGTTCAATGTGATTAAGACCATCAAGCTTCAGGCGCAATTGCCCACGATTGTGGCAGCCATAGCGCGTGTGCGCGAAGGGTTGGAGCCGATTGCGCCCAAGAAAGGTGTTTCCATTGCCGAAAACTTTCTGTATCAGCTTACTGGCAAGGACCCGGAAGAGACGGCTATCAAAGCATTCGATCAGGCTCTTGTGCTGCATGCCGATCATGAGTTGAATGCTTCGACCTTTGCTGCGCGTGTGACGGTAGCGACACTGTCCGATATTTATTCCGGGATTACATCGGCAATTGGAGCTTTGAAGGGACCACTGCATGGTGGAGCCAATGAAGCTGTTGCCAAAACTCTGGAGGAAATTGGCGGTTTGGATCAGGTGGATTCATATATCCAGACCAAACTGGATAACCGCGAAAAAATTATGGGCTTTGGACACCGTGTCTATAAAAATGGTGATCCACGTGCCAAGCATCTGCACAAAATGTCCCGCGAACTGGGCGAAATGAACGGCAATACCACGTTGTTCGATATTTCGGTTCGAATTGAGGAAATTGTGACAGGGCAAAAAGGCTTGAAGCCGAATGTTGATTTTTACTCTGCCTCTGTTTATACCCAACTGGGTATTAAAAGAGACTTGTTCACACCGATTTTTGCCGTGAGCCGTGTATCCGGGTGGACTGCGCACATTTTGGAACAGTACGAAAATAACCGTCTGATCCGTCCGCGTGCTGAATACACAGGTCCGATTGACCAAAAGTATGTGTCTCCGGAATTGCGCTAGTCACTTGTTATAGGAATGTTGAGGTTGTATACCCTGAATTTAAAAAATAAGGTACAATAAAGGGGACGGCGAGAGATGAACATTTTTGTCTGTGATAACGATCACGTCTTTCGCCCTGTACCCATTCATATCTGAGGAGGAAAAGGAACTTATGGTGAAATTTGAAAAGTTTGAGCTCCCAACTGAAGGCGAAAAGATTACGATTGATAACGGTCAACTACAGGTTCCGAACCATCCGATTATTCCATTCATCGAAGGTGACGGCACAGGACGCGACATCTGGAAAGCATCCAAGCGCGTACTGGATGCAGCTGTAGATAAAGCATATAACGGCACCAAAAAAATTGCCTGGTATGAAGTATTTGCTGGCGAAAAGGCCTTCAATACATACGGCGAGTGGCTGCCTAACGATACCCTGGAAGCCATCCGTGAGTATTTTGTAGCTATTAAAGGCCCGCTTACGACACCGATTGGCGGCGGCATTCGCTCTTTGAACGTAGCATTGCGTCAAGAGCTGGATCTGTACGTATGTCTGCGTCCTGTTCGCTACTTTAACGGTGTTCCGTCTCCGGTGAAGCGTCCTGAATTGGTGGACATGGTTATTTTCCGTGAGAATACCGAGGATATTTATGCTGGTATTGAGTATGCCGAAGGCTCCGAGGACGTGAAAAAAGTTATTCAGTTCCTCCAGCAAGAGCTGGGTGTGAACAAAATCCGTTTCCCTGAAACGTCAGGTATCGGGATCAAGCCGGTTTCCTCCGAGGGTTCAAAACGTCTGGTGCGTGCAGCCATTCAGTATGCTGTTGACCACGGACGCAAGAGCGTGACGCTCGTGCACAAAGGCAACATTATGAAATTTACCGAAGGTGCCTTCAAAAACTGGGGTTATGAAGTGGCTGAGGAAGAATTTGCAGATAAAGTATTCACTTGGGCTCAATATGATGCAATCAAGGAAAAAGATGGTGAAGATGCGGCAAATACAGCTCAAAAAGCAGCTGAAGATGCAGGCAAAATCATCATCAAGGATGCGATCGCTGACATTGCACTGCAACAAGTGCTGACTCGTCCTTCCGAATTTGATGTTATTGCTACGCTGAACCTGAACGGGGACTATTTGTCCGATGCATTGGCTGCTCAAGTCGGTGGAATTGGTATCGCACCAGGTGCAAACATTAACTATGTTACTGGGCATGCCATCTTTGAAGCTACACACGGCACAGCGCCAAAATATGCTGACAAAGACGTCGTGAACCCTGGTTCTGTTATTTTGTCCGGCGTGATGCTGCTTGAGCATCTGGGCTGGCACGAAGCGGCCAACCTCATTTACAAAGGACTGGAAACGTCCATTAATAAGAAAATCGTAACGTATGACTTTGCCCGTCTGATGGAAGGCGCTACACAAGTGAAATGCTCCGAGTTCGCAGATACCATAATTAGCAACCTGTAAAGAGGGGAATGCCACGTGACCATTCAACGTAAAAAAATATCCATTGTTGGCGCCGGTTTTACCGGTGCCACTACCGCATTGCTGCTGGCTCAAAAGGAGCTAGGGGATATCGTTCTGATCGACATTCCGCAACTTGAGAATCCGACCAAAGGCAAGGCGCTTGATATTTTGGAGGCCAGTCCGGTCCAGGGATTTGACAGCCAGGTCACAGGTACTTCCAATTATGAGGATGCAGCCAACTCGGATATCGTTATTATTACAGCGGGGATTGCGCGCAAGCCGGGCATGAGCCGTGACGATTTGGTAAATACGAACGCAGGGATTGTAAAATCCGTATGTGAAAACGTGAAGAAGTACGCGCCAGATTCTATCGTCATTATTCTGAGTAATCCGGTCGATGCCATGACCCATACCGCATACCAGACGCTTGGTTTCCCGAAAAATCGGGTCATCGGCCAATCTGGTGTGCTGGATACGGCTCGGTATTGTACCTTTATTGCACAGGAACTGAACGTATCCGTCGAAGACGTGCGTGGCTTCGTGTTGGGTGGTCACGGTGATGATATGGTGCCGCTGGTACGCTATTCCAGCGTTGGTGGTATCCCTATCGAAACCCTGATTTCGAAGGAACGTATCGAAGCGATCGTACAGCGGACGCGTGTCGGTGGCGGGGAGATTGTTAACCTGCTGGGCAACGGTAGCGCATACTATGCCCCGGCAGCTTCGCTTACGCAGATGACAGAAGCGATTGTAAAAGACAAAAAACGTATTATCCCGGTCATTGCCTATCTGGAGGGAGAGTACGGTTATCAGGACTTGTTCCTCGGCGTACCGACACTTCTTGGTGGTAATGGCATCGAAAAGGTGTTCGAGCTGGAATTGACAGCCGAAGAAAAAACAGCGCTTGATCAATCCGCCGAATCAGTCCGCAATGTAATTAAAGTAGTAACCGTATAAGCTCGCTTACCTATTAAAACGGTATACTTTTACTTGAAGAGGTGTCCCCAAGCCATAGTCATGGCCGCCGGACACCTCTTTTTACTTTTTAAGTAGAATATTATATTCAATTCAATAAAATCCGGAGACAACAGCGATGGTAGCAACGTTCCGTTCGCGGAGCCTCTCCAGCACCCACCCAAGCTGAAACTTTCCCCGCGCCCCCCTTGCTTTGTTCTACTTCCCCGGTATAATAGATTTCGTATGCATTGATTCATTGTTTTCGCAAACTCGTGACTTCAATCGTGAGTTAGAAAACTTCGGATATGGCGTGGCTTATGCCACGTTAACTATCCGACATATGTTATTATGTAGTCAGAGGTGATGATATGTCAGAAATGAAGCATGGTCGTGGTTACGACTATGCCATTCAGTACCACATCGTATGGTGTGTAAAGTACCGACACCAGATTCTTGAAGAAGAATTAGACGTAAGACTTAAAAGAAATTCTTATTCGGATTGCATCCGATAACAACTTCACTATATCTGAAATTGAAAGCGACTCCGATCACATCCATCTCTTAGTGGATTGTACACCACAGCATTCCATACCCAGTATGATTAAAGCATTAAAAGGGGTTTCCGCGAGACTTTTGTTTAAAGAGTTTCCTGAGATTAAAAAGAAGTTGTGGGGAGGAAATCTTTGGAACCCTTCTTATTTTGTTGCAACCGTAAGCGAACATACAGAAGCACAGATAAGAACGTATATTCAAAATCAGAAGGTGAAGTGAAAAAGCAATGGTAGTGAATAAAGCTTACAAATTCCGCCTGTACCCTACGTCAGAACAAGCAACACTCATCAACAAAACGATAGGATGCAGCCGCTTTGTGTTCAACCATTTTCTTGCCCTATGGAACGATACCTTCAAAGAAACAGGCAAAGGCTTAACCTATGGTGCATGTTCTGCTGAACTCACAAAACTAAAACAAGAAATAGACTGGTTGAAAGAACCCGACAAATTTTCTCTACAAAATGCACTGAGGAATTTAAGTGATGCTTACCATCGTTTTTTCAAAAAACAAAACGCTGCGCCTACGTTTAAGAGTAAGAAAAATCCTGTACAGTCTTACCAAACCAACTACACGAATGCAAATATTGCGGTGGACGGAAACAAAATCAAACTCCCGAAACTGGGTCTTGTTCGTTTTGCTAAAAGTCGTGAAGTCGAAGGTCGTATAGTCAACGCTACGGTTAGACGCAATCCCTCAGGTATATATTTTGTATCTGTGCTTGCGGAAGTTAAAATCCATGAGCTGCCCAAAACAGGCAAAGAAGTTGGCATAGATGTTGGGTTAAAGGATTTCGCTATTCTGTCTAACCGTGAAGTGTTCGAGAATCCCAAATTTCTACAGAATATGGAACAAAAACTCATTCGTGAGCAACGTGTCTTATCCAGACGTGTGAAAGGTTCTTCTCACTGGAATCAACAGCGAATGAAGGTGGCTCGAATCCATGAACATATTGCAAATGCAAGAACAGATTACTTGCAAAAGATTTCAACGCATATCGTCAAAAACCACGATCTCATTGCGATTGAAGATTTGCAAGTATCTAACATGATGAAAAACCACAAATTGGCCAAAGCGATTAGCGAAGTATCTTGGTCGATGTTTCACTCCATGCTAGAGTACAAAGCGAAATGGTATGGTCGTAAGATGGTGAGAGTGGGCAAAACATTTGCATCTTCGCAGTTGTGTTCGTGTTGTGGATACAAAAATAAAGATGTAAAAGACCTGAACCTGCGTGAATGGGATTGCCTGGATTGTGGATCGCATCACGACAGAGATTTCAATGCAAGCCTGAACATTCTAGCCGAAGGCAAAAGACTGCTTACAGTGTAATTACTACACGAACTGTCGGAACGACAGGGTTAGCTTGGTAAACTTCTCTTCGTTAGAAGGGACTACCCAAGAATCTCGTGACTTTAGTCATGAGAGGTTCAAAGTGTACATAGAAAAGCATGTCCCAAAACACTGAAATGATGGTAGTCTACTCGTTGGAATATGATCGTTCTATGGAAAAATGAATTTGCAGGTCAACAAAGAAATGGAGGTTGTAAAGAATGTTTTTTATTCACATGATCGGTTCGCTGGCGATGGGTTTTTATTTATTGCTCCCGTTTGTAGTTGGTAAAATCGACAAGCTGGCCCCCACCGTGCAGGAAGGGACGATATCGGCTGTTCAGCTATTGAACCGTTTGGCTCAATTCGCACTGATCCTTGTGCTTGTTAGCGGTATCTATATGATTTTTGCCTGGGGCCCATATTCCGTAGCATGGATCGTGGTCGTTTTGTTGTTGTTTCTCGCCATTTCTGGTATCGCTGGGGCCATGGGTAAGCCGTTACGGCTGTCGCTGGAAGCGATTCGTAGCCAACAGCCTATTACGCAATACGCTGGAAAAATGCGAATGTTCAGTACGCTGCTTGCCGTCTTCCTGATTTTAATTACGTTTTTAATGGTATACAGCCATATTATTTAATTATGCATTTGGTGAGAGCCTATAATCGAATGATGACAAATGTTAAATTTAAAAAACGGTCTGTGCTGAATAAGCATAGGCCGTTTTTTTTGTGCGCTCAAATAACTACATTTTTCTTTTTTCGTTTAACGAATAACTTTGTGTGGTAAATCAGGAGTAGAGTGGATGCAAATGTTGCATCCTAAAAAAATATCTGATTTTGAAGGGAGAATGTACAATGCCTAAAAGTAATCAACCTCAGCAAACCTTGCCCCCACAGCATCAGGACCAGCAACCGGGGATTGAGTCCAAAATGTCGCCTGCACCCCAGTTTGAAAAACCAACTTACAAAGCCGCTGGCAAGCTAACAGGTAAAGTTGCACTTATTACTGGTGGGGACAGTGGAATTGGACGGGCTGTAGCTGTCACGTATGCCAAAGAAGGTGCGGACGTAGCTATCATCTACTTGAATGAGCATAAGGATGCGGAAGAAACAAAACGTCAGGTAGAGCAGGAGGGCCGCAAATGCGTGTTGATTCCCGGCGATATCGGAGATGACCAATTTGCCAAAAAAGCAGTTCAACAGACGGTTAACGAGCTGGGTAAGCTGGACATTGTCGTGAACAATGCCGCAGAGCAGCATCCACAGCAGAAGCTGGAGGATATCACGAGAGAGCAGTTGGAGCGTACATTCCGCACGAACATTTTCGGCATGTTCTTCTTGACGCAAGCGGCATTGCCGCATTTGAAGAAAGGCAGCGCCATCGTGAATACCACCTCGATTACGGCCTATGCCGGGAACAAGACACTCATTGATTATTCATCCACCAAAGGGGCGATTACTTCATTCACCCGTTCCCTTTCGCTCAATTTGGTCGATCAAGGTATTCGGGTAAATGCTGTAGCACCGGGTCCGGTCTGGACACCGCTAATCCCTTCAACCTTTGATGCCAAGACCGTCAGTGAGTTCGGAGGCGCGCAGCCGATGAAACGTCCCGGTCAGCCGGAAGAATTGGCGCCAGCCTATGTGTACCTTGCTTCGGATGATTCATCTTATGTAAGTGGACAGGTCATTCATATTAACGGCGGTGAAGTCGTCAACGGATAAGAGAGAGGTTGGGGCAACGTGTGCCCTGACCTTTTTTCCTTTTTAACAGTGGAACAAAAAGCAGGTAGCCTGTAGAATGGGACTTAACTTACATAGCTGTTATGATCATAAAAATTTCTACTCAACTAAAGGATGGGCATATTTATGAAGTCGTTTCGTTTCAGGCTTACCTTGATTATGCTGATTTTGATCGGCGTATCTGTCCTGGCTGCCGGAATCACCATGGGACAAATTTTTAAAAACTCGAACATGAAGGTGCTTGAGGAAAATATGGGGCGTGAGATCGACCTGCTTCGGGCTACATTTCCTTTTGTCAACGCAGATGCTCCTTCCAGTACCGACTACGTCTCCTATTATTCGGAAAAGGCCAAGGAAATTGCCCATCTGACCGAATCACGGGTGACCTTCATTCGCAAGGATGGAACGGTGGTTGGTGATTCACTAAGTGATCCGCGCAAGATGGAGAACCATGCATCACGTGAAGAAATCCAAGAAGCCGCGTCGGAAGGAATCGGACGAACCATACGCTACAGTGAAACTTTGCAGCGGAATATGCTGTACGTGGCAGAGCCTGTCGTATCCGACAAGGGGTTCGACGGATATATTCGTTTGTCCATGAATCTGAAGGCGGTGGAGGAAGGTGTGCAGCGTGGCTGGACGGCAATTGGCATTGGTCTGGTCTTGTTATTCTTTGCGGCTGGATTGGTCAGTTACCGTATCGCACGTGGCCTAACCTCGCCTATTGAGCATATTACAGGCGTAGCGAATCGTATTTCCGGGCTGGATTATGACGCAAGAGTTGGCATACAGCGCCGGGATGAGGTAGGACAACTGGGTGATGCGATTAACCGCATGGCGGACAGCCTGCAAAACCAAATGAAAACGATACGTGATAATGAGGATTTGCTTCAGAGCGTCATGAGCAATATGACCGGAGGGATTCTCATGATTGATGCCGGGGAGCGCATTGCGCTTGTGAACCGTGAGTCTGAGCGGATGCTCGGTGTCACTAGCAAACGGGTGACGGACAAGCCGTATCATGAGCTGAAAAAGCACTACGAGCTGACGAAGCTGATTGAGGGTAGTATACAAAGTCGCGAAAGACTGCACGGTGAGGTTCATCTGTATAATCCCGAGGAACGGCTGATTCTGCTTGATGGTGTGCCGATGTATGAGGATGAAGGCGGATATCGCGGCATGCTGTTCCTATTGCAGGATATTACAGCTATTCGGCGGCTGGAAAATATGCGGAGCGAATTTGTGGCGAATGTTTCCCATGAGCTAAAAACGCCGATTGCCGCAGTCAAGGGCTTTGCCGAGACGTTGCTCGGCGGCGGGGTAAAGGATGAGGAAACATCCCGTTCTTTTTTGCAAATTATTTATGATGAAAGCGAACGGCTGAATCGGCTGATCGGCGACATTCTAGAGCTGTCCAAAATTGAATCCAAGCGTTCTCCGCTGGATTGCTCTCCGGTCCATGTGTCCTCGTTTATAGAATCATTGCTGGAAAAGCTGAATAATGTAGCTGCCAAAAAGAGAATTACGCTGCATATGGATGTCCCGGATGAACTGTTTATGGAGGCGGATGAAGATAAGCTCCAGCAGATTTTTGTAAACCTTCTGTCTAATGGCATTAACTACACACTCGACGGTGGCAAGGTGAAAATCAAGGTTGTAACGGTACAGCGGGAGAATGACACGGAGAAGGTCGTATTTACGGTTAGCGATACGGGCATCGGGATTCCGAAGAAGGACCTGCCACGCATCTTCGAGCGCTTTTACCGGGTGGACAAAGGACGTTCGCGCAACTCGGGTGGAACCGGCCTGGGATTGTCTATCGTCAAGCATTTGGTGGATCTGCATCATGGGGTGCTTTCCGTAGAAAGCGAGCTTGGTTTGGGCACCACATTTACAATCGAATTGCCGTTGTTGCAACAGGAAGAATGAACTAGATCAGTTTTTACATTCTGTTAACAATGCCGTGATAAAATATACGGGTGTCGCATGAGTTTGGAAAAGATTTTGGAATTTTGACCAATGCGCCTTTAAAAGGTAAACAGGAGATGAATTTATTTATGGGACAACGCTTGCTGGTTATTGAGGATGAACCAACGCTTGCCAGATTGCTATCCTACAATTTGATACAAGAGGGCTTTGAAGTAGATACGGAGGATCACGGCAGTGCAGGGTTTGAAAAAGCCTCCAGAGAGTCCTACGATTTGATCCTGCTGGATTTGATGCTGCCCGGTATGAACGGACTGGATATTTTGAGCAGACTACGCCATCAGGGACTGACAACACCCATCATTATTTTAACGGCCAAAAACGGCGAAGCCGAGGTTGTCCAAGGATTGAAATCAGGAGCAGATGATTATATCACGAAGCCTTTCGGTGTTTCCGAGCTGCTGGCCCGCGTAACGGCGGTACTGCGTCGTACTTCCGGGGGGGATGAAGGCGTGCTGTCCGATCAGAAAGACGGCTCCAAAATTCAATTAGGCGAGCTGGAGATTTATCCTGAAAAATATGAAGTGATTCTCGGAGGACAATCCATCAGCTTAAGACCGAAGGAATTTGAGGTGCTTCTCTACTTGTCCCGTAAGCCGGGCGTGGTATTGACTCGCGACGATCTGATGAACGCGGTCTGGGGCTTTGACTACATCGGCGGTCAACGGACGGTGGATGTGCATGTTAGCTCATTGCGCAAGAAGCTGGAGCTGGACCCCGATTCGGTTCATATTGATTCGATTCGCGGAGTTGGATACAAGCTGGTTGTTAATAAAAAAAGAAGCGCTTCTCATTTACTATAAATGAGAAGCGTTTTTCTTTGTGTTCATTTTTGTGTACATTTCGTGATTTTACATTTCGTTAACATAAATAGACGTTACAATCAACAAATGACCGATATGATGTTCCCGTCACTCCATGTAGTTAAAAAAGGGGACTTCAGAACGATGATAACGGAACCAAAGACCCAGCCGAGCTCCACCGCCGTGATTGAACGTGAATCCAACAAGCTGATTACTACCTACGTGCCGTGCCGGGAGGTTCCGATCATTGGTACGGATATGTCTTGTAAAGAGCTGTTAGCACTTATGAAAACGCAAGAAGACATTCCTTGTGTCATTGTCATTGATAAAAACGGCCTTCCGTTGGGCATTATTATGAGAGATGCGTATAACCGACATTTTACGGGCAGGTTTGCTGCGGCTCTATTTTATGACAAGCCTGCGGCGATATTTGCCGACCCCGATACATTAATTGTGGATCTGGAAAGCCCGGCATCGGACATTGTAGAGCAGGCGATGCTGCGCGAAGATCAACAATTTTACGATTGTCTGCTAATTAGGGAAGGTACGCGGTTGCTTGGCGTCCTGACCATTCGTGATATTTTGTCCGTCGTTCAGCGGATGCAGAAAGAAGCGGATGATCATCGGGGCAACGTGGTACGGCATAGCTATGATGGCGTCCATCGGATTCAGACAACTGTACTGGATGCCGCTAAAGAGGCCAGTGACAGTGTGCGTCTAACCCGCTCGATGAGTGAATTATCACGCCGTGGCAAAATAGAACTGGAAGATGTTCTGCTCTCCTATCGTGCAGTCACAGAGCAAATGAAGCGCCAGCATGAGCAGATTACAGCGTTGACCCAATCGCTAAGTGACATTGCTGACATGGCTTCATCCATTCGCGCACTCGCGGATCAAAGTGGACTGCTGGCGATCAACGCTTCAATTGAAGCAGCACATGCCGGCGAACACGGGCGTGGCTTCCAGATCGTGTCTCAGGAGGTGCGGAATATGTCACTTCAGACGAAAGCCTTTTCCGCACAGATTACAAGCTTGCTTACAGATATTGAACAAATGCTGCGTGACACTGCCGATCTGACGGATACGAGCATGCAGCAGATTAATAGCGGCTCCCGGTATATATCCGCTGGAACCCAAACGTTTACCCAACTGTTGCAGGCCGTTGCTGAAATTGAGACCAAAAACGACGAAATGTCCCGTTCCGCAGAGGAAGCGGCTTTGAATGCAGCCGGGATTGCACAGGAGCTGGAGCTTATGCTGAATCCCTGATCATTTTACATACCGTTAACAAATCCACCACACTCAATTTACACACAGCTTATATAATCTTCATATTGTGCAAATCAGGTGCAATGCTTGAGGACCATAACTGCAACACAAAGGAGATCATAAATTAATGAATGATTCCGTTATTCGGATTGAGAAGCTGAACTTGTATTATGAAAATTTTCAAGCGCTGAAACATATAAACCTGGATATTCCTGAAAAAACGGTGACAGCCTTCATCGGACCGTCCGGCTGCGGCAAATCTACCTTGCTGCGTACGCTGAATCGGATGAACGATATGATACCGGGAACGCGTATTGAAGGAACGGTGAGTATCGCAGGTCAGGATATATATGGCGATACAATGGAAGTAGAAGCCCTGCGCAAGCAGGTGGGAATGGTTTTTCAACAGCCTAATCCGTTTCCTAAATCTATTTATGATAACGTGGCGTACGGCCCGCGTCTGCATGGAATCCGGCAAAAGGACAAGCTGGACGAACTTGTTGAGCAAAGCTTGCGGCAGGCGGCACTCTGGGAAGAGGTTAAGGACTTTCTCAAGCGTTCAGCCCTAAGCTTGTCCGGTGGACAGCAGCAGCGTCTGTGTATTGCCCGGGCGCTTGCTGTACAGCCGGATATTTTGCTCATGGATGAGGCAACGTCAGCCCTGGACCCGATCTCTACGATGAAGATTGAAGAACTGGTTCAAGAGCTGCGCGACAGGTATACGATCGTCATGGTGACGCATAACATGCATCAGGCGGCTCGTGTGTCCGGTCGGACTGCGTTTTTCTTGAACGGTGTCGTGGTAGAGGCGGCGGATACAGAGACGATGTTTTCCACGCCGCAAGATTCCCGTACGGAAGATTATATTTCCGGCCGATTCGGCTAAAGCCAACAAATTAGTAATGCCAGGAGGGGTGACTTCGAAATGATACGCAGAAAAGGTTTTGATGAAGGATTAGATGAGCTGAGAGCCGTACTACGCGAAATGGGTGCACATGTATCGAAGGCACTCGATCAGGCCATCGAATGTTTGCAGACCAAAAATACGGAATTGGCCCAGCAGGTGGTCAAAAATGATGCATCCCTCAATGCGCTGGAAGAGAACATTCTCGATATGGGCTCCAAGCTCATTATTACCCAGCAGCCGGTAGCCAAGGATTTACGCCGGATCATTGTTGCGTTTAAAATTTCCAGTGATCTGGAACGGATGGGGGATTTGGCTCTAGATATCGCCAAGGTCACTCTGCGTCTGGAAGGGCAGCAGATCATCAAGCCGCTGGTGGATATTCCACATATGGCTTCGATTGTTAAAGAGATGATTGACGACGCCATTACATCCTATTTGGATGAAAATACAGATCTGGCTTATAAAATGGCTAAAGAAGATGATCGTGTGGATTCCATGTACAGCCAAATGATCAGCGATTTGTATGCGTTTATGGTAGATAAACCGGCAGAGGCTTCACAAGCGATGCTGCAACTGCTCGTTGGACGATATATTGAGCGGATTGGTGACCATGCGACGAATATCGGTGAAAGCACCGTATATCTCGTGACAGGGGAACGGCCGGATTTGAACCAGTAGGCTTTTTAGGTATATAGCGGTTGTTTCTGACCCAGACTTGTCTTTGTGCAAAAGGCGAATCTGGTTAGGAAACAGCCGTTTTTTTCTGAAAAAGGAGTCTTTATGTTAAGATAGGAAAAGGAATGCGTAAAACGAAAGAACCTTTCGAATGCATTGATGAACTTGCGAGGTGCTAAATGGATAAACTCATGCTTATAGATGGCAACAGTATCATTTACCGGGCGTTTTTCGCTATGCCGCCGTTAACGAATTCGAGCGGACAGCAGACGAACGCGGTGTACGGATTTACAACGATGTTGCTGCGGCTTTTGGAGGAGCACAAGCCGACGCATATACTGGTTGCCTTTGATGCCGGAAAAATAACGTTTCGTCATAAAGGATATGAGGATTACAAGGGTGGACGGGAGAAAACACCACCGGAGCTGTCCCAACAATTCCCGCTGCTGAAAGAGCTGCTGACCGCCTTTGGCATTGCCCAGTTTGAGCTGGATGGCTATGAGGCGGACGATATCATTGGAACCCTATCTAAAACCGCGGACGAAGCTGGTTTTAACGTGCTGGTGGTTACCGGAGATAAGGATATGCTTCAGTTGGCTTCGGACAACGTCATTGTCGGCTTGACCCGCAAAGGGGTTACCGAGGTGGAGACATACGGACCTGAACAGATTCAGGAGCGTTACGGCTTGAAGCCGTTGCAAATTATCGACCTCAAGGGCCTGATGGGCGATACGTCAGACAACATTCCCGGGATTCCGGGTGTGGGGGAAAAGACAGCGCTCAAGCTACTGCACCAGTATGGATCGGTGGAAGAGGTGTTGGCGCATACAGATGAGCTGAAAGGCAAAATGAAAGAGCGCGTCGAAACGCATGCAGATGATGCACGGATGAGCAAGGATTTGGCGACCATCTATCGGGATGTAACGTTGGACAAGCAACTGGAGGATGTCGTCTTCGGTGGGCTGCAAGCTGAAACGGCGGGACCTGCTCTGGCGAAGCTGGAGTTCAAGTCCTTGCTGGAGCGCTTATCCTTTTCGGGCGAGGTTGGCAATGCAGGAATAGATGTAGAGGAAGCTGCGGCTGACGTGACCGTATTGGACGAACAGCGGATTAGCGAGCTGGTAAATGTACTGGATACCGTCGATCTGCTACATGTAGAGACCCATGGCGACAACCCGCATCATGCTGAAATTGTGGGTCTGGTCTTTGGCGGAGCGGGGCGACAGTTTTTTATGACCTTAGATGTACTGCAAACTGATGCAGCCAAGCCTGTCCGTGAATGGCTCGCCGATGCTGGGCGTAACAAGCGGGGGCATGATCTGCACCGTACGGATTTAGCCTTGCATTGGCACGGGATTGAATTTGCCGGGGCGGAGTTCGATGTACAGTTGGCCGGATATTTGCTGGACCCAACGGATGCAAACCAGTCGCTGAGCGGATTGGCAGCCAAGCATGGCTTGTCCTCGATTCGTCCGGACGATGAAGTATTCGGCAAAGGCGCTAAATATAAAGTACCTGACATGGATGTGCTGTCCGATCATGTGGCGCGCAAGGCGGCGGTGATTGAAGCGCTGGTGCCTGTACAGCAGGCCGAGCTGGAAAAAACGGAAATGCACAAGCTGTTCCATGAGCTGGAGATGCCGTTGTCCCGGATTTTGGCGGATATGGAGAAGCAGGGAATTTTGGTGAATGTGGAAGAACTGCGTGCTTTGGGTAAAGAATTTGAAGCCCAGATTGAAACGCTGGTGCGCGAAATTTACATCATTGCAGGTGTAGAGTTCAATCTGAATTCGCCCAAGCAGCTAGGTGAAATTTTGTTCGACAAGCTGGGCCTTCCCGTAATCAAAAAGACGAAAACCGGATATTCCACTGATGCCGAGGTGCTGGAAAAGCTGGCACCGTATCATGATATCGTGCAAAACATTTTGCAATATCGTCAAATCGCCAAGCTCCAATCCACGTATGTGGAAGGGTTGCTTAAAGAAATTTCGGATAAAACGGGTAAGCTGCATACGTATTTCCGCCAAACAGTTGCGGCTACAGGACGCTTGAGCAGCCAGTTTCCGAATTTGCAAAATATTCCGATTCGTCTGGAAGAGGGACGCAAAATTCGCAAGGTATTTGTGCCTTCCGAGCCCGGTTGGTCTATTCTGGCGGCGGACTACTCACAGATCGAGCTGCGAGTGCTGGCTGATATTTCGGATGATGAGCGCTTGAAGGATGCCTTTGTAAACGATATGGACATTCATACGAAGACCGCGTCCGATGTGTTCGGCATCCCTGCGGAAGACGTAGATTCTAACATGCGGCGTTCTGCCAAGGCGGTTAACTTCGGGATTGTCTACGGGATCAGTGATTACGGTTTGTCGCAAAACCTGAATATTACGCGCAAGGAAGCGGCTCGCTTTATCGACCAGTATTTTGACGTGTTCCAGGGCGTCCGCCGTTACATGGATGATATTGTGAAGGATGCGAAGCAGGATGGGTACGTAAAAACGCTGCTGGAACGCAGACGTTATTTGCCGGAGATTAATGCCAGCAACTTCAACCTGCGTTCGTTTGCGGAGCGTACCGCAATGAATACGCCGATTCAGGGTACCGCAGCCGATATTATCAAGCTGGCGATGGTACAGATGGACGCGGCGCTTCGCGACCGTAATCTTCGCAGCCGTATGCTGCTTCAAGTACATGATGAGCTTGTTTTCGAGGTTCCGCCGGAGGAAATGGAAACGATGAAAGAGCTTGTCCCGGCTACTATGGAAGCGGCGCTGAAGCTGTCTGTACCACTTAAAGCGGAAGTTAGCTATGGAAGCAATTGGTATGAAGCGAAATAAGTTATTTCAATGAGCAGATAGTCCATTTTAACGCTGCTTCCGTTATAATATAGGATGAGGTGAAGACATCATGCCGGAATTACCGGAAGTAGAAACGATTAAACGAACGTTAAACGAGCTTATCGTTGATAAACATATAGATCATGTGACCGTGAATTTGCCGCGTATCATTCAACGGCCCGATGATATACACGCTTTTGCTATGGAACTGGCTGATCATCGGATTACAGGAGTGGAGAGACGCGGGAAGTTTTTGCGGATTCTGCTGGATGGGCTGGTACTCGTTTCCCATCTCAGAATGGAAGGGCGATATGGCCTGTATTCGCAAAACGATCCTGTGGAAAAGCATACTCACGTTATCTTTCATTTTACGGATGGAACGGAATTACGTTATCAGGATGTTCGCCAATTCGGCACGATGCATTTATTTACGGAAGGACAGGATTTGTTGGAGAAGCCGCTGAACAAGCTTGGTTTGGAGCCTATGGACGAGTCCTTTACACCGGAGGCACTTCGCGCAGCTGTGGGGACCCGTTCGACTTCGATCAAGGCGGCGCTGTTAAACCAGTCATATGTCGTGGGCATCGGGAATATTTATGTGGATGAGTCGTTGTTTAAGGCGGGGATACATCCGGCACAGCCGGCCAAAAGTTTGGATGAAAACCAGTTCCGTGTGCTGCACGAAGCTATTATCTCCACACTGAGCGCGTCGATTTTGGTCGGAGGCTCGTCCATCAAATCATTCGTCAACGGACAGGGTGAAGCGGGCGACTTCCAGCATCAATTGCAAATCTATGGGCGTAATACGAAGCCTTGTGTTAACTGTGGTACATTGATCGAAAAATCCGTTGTAGCCGGACGTGGTACACATCATTGTCCGGTCTGCCAGCCTCTGCGCTAAGCGGGTACAGTCACCCAAAGCCCATACCTCTCATATATTGATTCCAAGTACCAATACTGCGAAGGGTTCCGGCTGCTTTAAGGCCCTGCCTTCGCAATGGGAGGGAATTGGAGTGGCTAATCATTGGGGAGCCCTGCTGCTGTTGGCATTTGCACTAAGTCTGGACAGTTTTGGAGTCGGGGTTACGTATGGGCTGCGCAAAATGAAAATTCCACTGCTATCCATTGTCATCATTTCAGTATGTTCAGGTTTGGTCATCGGCATATCCATGCAGCTAGGCGCATTGTTGTCCCAGGTTCTGTCTCCTGTATATACGACCGTTTTTGGCGCTGTTATCCTGATTGGAATTGGCTGCTACTCTTTGTATCAATCCTTGCATCGCAAGGAGGATCTGATTGATGAACCCGATCCTGAGAACAGTAGTGTTCTGGCAGGAGAGAAATCTGAAGAAGTACAAGAGGAACGGACCGTATTTTCGTTGGAATTCCGCAAATGGGGTCTTGTTATTCGGATTCTCCGAAGTCCGTCTGCTGCGGATATGGACCGTTCGGGCAGTATCTCCGCTATGGAGGCGGTTTGGTTAGGTATCGCTTTATCGGTTGATGCGTTCGGTGCAGGATTGGGAGCAGCTATGCTGGGCTTCCAGCCACTTGCTACCGCGCTGGCTATTGCGTTATTCTGCGGAACATTTTTGATTGCGGGTATGAGAGCAGGTTTCTGTCTGTCGGCATTTCGATTTATGAAGGCGCTGGGTGTGTTACCTGCATTATTACTGATTATGATGGGCATATTGAAGCTGTTATGAGGTGAAAGAGCATGAATATCGGATTAACCGGAGGTATTGCTACCGGTAAAAGCACCGTGTCGGCTCTGCTGGTCGCCAAGGGTGCGCTGCTGATCGACGCAGATGCCATTGCCCGGGAAGTGATGCTTCCGGGGCATCCGGTGCTGGCGGCGGTCATACAGCATTTTGGACAAGCTGTGATGAACAGTGACGGAACTCTGCACCGCAAAAAGCTGGGCGAGATTGTATTTGGGGACCCTGTCCAGCGGCAGGCACTTAATGATATTACACATCCCGCGATTCGTGAGGAAATGCGCACGCGTATGGAATCTTACGAGCGCGAACATCCGGACAAGCTCGTTCTGGCAGATATCCCGCTACTGTATGAATCCGGATTAGAGAGCTTGTACGATGAAATTATGGTGGTATACGTACCACGCGATGTGCAGCTCCAGCGTCTGATGCTCAGAGACGGATTGACCGAGGAACAAGCAGGACTTCGATTGTCTTCGCAAATGGATATTGAACACAAAAGAAGCCTGGCCGATATCGTCATCGACAATAGCGGAACACAGGCTGAAACAAAACAGCAAATTGATCAATTCTGGCAGCGAAAGGGACTTGCATGAATATTTTGCGCAAAAAAAGAGTCCTGCTGACTTTGTTTGTCGGGTTTGTCTTGGTTCTGTTTTTTAATTCAAACTGGATGTCGTGGTTCTATCCGATTCAGTATAAGGATGAGATCCGGCAATATTCGCAGACATATGAAGTGGACCCATTTTTAGTGGCGTCCATTATCCGTGTTGAGACGAACTTTAAGACCAGCAAGCAGTCGCACAAGGGTGCACTGGGACTCATGCAGATCATGCCCGATACCGCGAATTGGATTATGGACAGCGCCCAGATTCAAAAGGTTCCGCTGGATAGCGTCAAGCACGAGCCGGGCACCAACATTGAGCTGGGAACCTGGTATGTGCATAATCTGTCGGTGAAATTTAAGGACAATCCGGTAGCTATCGTTGCGGCTTACAACGCAGGCCCCGGTAAAGTACAGGAGTGGCTGGACAAGGGCGTATGGGATGGGAAAGAAGAATCCATCAAGCAAATCCCTTTTGGCGAGACGCGACATTATGTACAGCGGGTTATTTACTACTACAGGCAATACACGAAAATTTATAATCAGTTTTAATGGATGGCGAGGCTGCGTGTAAATATGTCATGACACAATGAGCCTGATGGCATTAAAATGAAAAAAGCGCAGGACAGGCTGTTTTTAGTAGCCCATCCAAACACTTTTTTTTGTTATTTTTGCATTATTACCGCGATTATTGGTATTGACCTGCCAATTGTTGTTCGGCGATCGTTACGAGGCGTTTTGTGATGTAGCCCCCGATCGAACCGTTCTCATAGGAAGTCATGTTTCCTTGGTATCCATCTTGAGGAATGCTGATACCCAGCTCTTGAGCGATTTCAAATTTCATTTGCTCCAGAGCGCCGGAGGATCTGCTGACTACCAGGTTGTTGGAGTTGCCATTGTTTCCTTGTGCCATTGTTGTTCACCTCCTCGCGACTTGGTAAACATATTATGAACCGTTTTGACAAAATTATTACGAAAAAGTATAGAGAATTTATTGGAAAAAGGAAGTGATGAATTTATGAAATGCCCGTACTGTGCCTACAATGGAACAAAGGTACTGGACTCGCGGCCTGCGAATGACAACAAGTCCATCCGTCGCCGTCGCGAATGCGAGCAATGTGCTAGGCGTTTTACCACCTTTGAAATGGTGGAGGAGACCCCGCTCATGGTCATTAAAAAGGATGGTAGCCGTGAAGAGTTCAGCCGTGATAAAATGCTGCGCGGTCTCATTCGGGCTTGCGAGAAGCGCCCCGTATCTGTCGAGCAACTGGATATGATCGTATCTCAGGTGGAAAACGTCATTCGCAACACAGCCGCTACAGAGGTGGATAGCCAGCAGATCGGCGAGCTGGTCATGGAACAGCTCTATCCTGTTGATGAAGTGGCCTACGTGCGCTTTGCGTCCGTCTATCGGCAGTTCAAAGACATCAACATGTTTATGAAGGAACTGAAAACACTGTTATCCAAAGACACAGCCAGCGACTAGATCGCTGACTGTATCTTGGTTCATGGTGGGAAGGTTATATTTTTTATAAAAGTATTGACACAGGGCGAAAAATTTTATATGATATAGGAGTCGCTTCAAACAGATGATTGAGATTACATAAAACGGGGCCTTAGCTCAGCTGGGAGAGCGCATCGCTGGCAGCGATGAGGTCAGGGGTTCGATCCCCCTAGGCTCCACCATAATAATATGGACTCTTAGCTCAGTTGGTAGAGCAGTTGACTCTTAATCAATTGGTCCAGGGTTCGAGTCCCTGAGAGTCCATCCTTTAGAAAAACGGCAGAAATGCCGTTTTTTTGTTTTGAATTTAGCTTTGTTTTCCTTCGTGGTCACACGTTTGGTCACAGTTGACTCTATTTTCTTGATAAAAACAAACGCTATGTTCTCTTGAATGAGGACATGGCGTTTGTTTTAGTTTTACTTCAACTTTTTAGAAAAGCGGTCATTCAACCTTTACATTACATTTGAACTGGCTTGAGGAATTTTCCGTAGCCCATTCAAGAGCAGAAGCCTCGTCATGCAGAAATTTTTGTCGTTCCTCGTACAAACGTCGCGCTTCCCGATCTTGGCTTAGAAACTCCAGTGTATCCATCGCCTTTTTGAATGTGGGTTCATTCACCTTAAGCACCTCCCAATTTGCCTTATAAGAAGATAGGCTTCCTTCTTGAAGTTAAGCATCACATTCCTTAACACTCATGATCAATGGACCTGTTACTTGTGATCAAATCCGTTAAAGTCCCTGAGCATTCCGATAAAATTTTCAAGTTGTTCATCGTCCCATCTTGAAATGTGTTCGTAAAATACAAATTCTTTCTCTTTTAGAGCAACAATCGTCTTTTGCTGTCCAAGCTCAGTGAGGGATAGAAGTATTCCTCGACGATCATCAGGGGAGGCTTCCCTTTTCACATAACCCAAAAGCTCAAGTTGTTTGACGAGACGGCTCACCGAACTGCGATCCATAGCTGTCGATTCCGCCAGCATAGTGGCGCTTGTTGGGCCATATGAGTACAGCCAACGGATAATATGGAAACCCGCAGGTTGTATTGAAGGATCGAAACGTGCTGCAGTTTTGACATTTAGCGCATGTGAGGCGCTTATGAGGGCATTGATTTGCTCGCCGAGTTCCAATTCCAGTTGTCCTCTCGGCGTATTTTTGTGTCGATCATCATTCATCCTATTTCACCTAACCTTAATTGATAAAGTAAATAGTTCAAGTCAATTAATTGACATATATCAATCAAAATAATATAGTTGATTTATATCAAGTATATAGCTGCGTCAGCTACATGTCAAAATTTGAGACGGGTCTAACGGAGTAAAGCAATGAACGGCCAATTACATTGACAATGACTATTCAGCACAAAGGAGAATCACTATGACGGCTAATCCGATTGTTGTAATAACTGGCGCAACAAGTGGTCTGGGGCAACTGGTTGCGATTGAATTGGCTAAACGGGGTGCTCATCTTGTCATGACAGCCAGGAGCAGGGATCGCGCTGAAGCTACTAAAAAAATTATAAAAGATATGATGCCCTCAACAAAGGTAGACTTTTTTTTCGGGGACCTATCCTTAATGAAAGATGTCAGACGTATGGGAAACGAGATTTCAACTGCATACCCCAAAATAGATGTGCTTTTGAATAATGCAGGACTGCATGCATTCGAACAACGGGTAACCTCCGAGGGATTTACAGAAATGATAGCTGTGAATTATTTAGCACCGTGGTTATTGACGCACGCCTTACAGCATTCCTTGAAAAATGCAGGAAGCGCCAGAATTGTAAATGTTGCTTCAGAGGCTTCACGCAATCATGGCGAGCTTAAACTCCCTGAGGATTTGACCAATATATCTCCTTTTACTTCCAGAGGCTCGTCTGCAATATATGGGAAAACCAAGCTGTTTAACATTATGTTTACTGGCGAACTGGCACGTCAATGGACTGGAACGGGGATCAGTGTTAACGCTCTGAATCCAGGGTTTAATGTTACAGGTCTCGGACGTGAGCTCTGGTTTGCATCCATGCTTGAGCGTTTTTTGAATTTTTTTCATATTGGTGATCCACGTAGAGGAGCTGATATTATGACTCGTTTAATTGTGGATCCGCAGTACCAGGCGGTTACAGGAGGGTATTTTAATGTCGGAACCGGACATTCGATTGTACCTGTACACCCCGGTGGAGATATCGCTATGCAAAATAAACTGTGGAATTGTACGAAAGAATTACTACAACATAGAGGTCTTCTTAACCATATGACCTGATTTTACAGGTTACAGCGGCTAAACGGAGGACTGTTTTGTGAAAAACTAAGGTGGGGTTCACGTCAATTGAATCCGTAAAACTAACTAACGAAGAGCCAGAAAAAATAGGATTACAAAAGCATCGCAAAAAGCAGTCTGCTCGTTAAAGTGGGCTGCTTTTTGGGTCTACTTATCACATATGCAAGTATGAGTATAGTTCACTCACACGGAATCATATTGCGCTTGCTGCATAGAAACCTGAACGCGTTTGCGTGCCGGTTCACAAAATAATCCATACAGGCATCTCCCAAATATGCGGGAGGGAAAATATAATCAATTCTTTCATAGGAGCCAGCATCAATATCAATGCCATCAAACCCGGCTCTTTTTACTCTTCCAGCGCAATCTTGAAATTGAGGGTGGCATAGAACACTCGGAACATAAATCGCTGGAATTGCAGAGGCAGATACGAGAGGTTTACCGAAACGGTCAGGTAACGCATTTCTACCCGTTCCTCAGCTAAGCTGAGCGATGATCTTGGTGCTAGAACGTTGTACGGAATCCACCAGATCTGGCAAAATGGAATGACGTAGTCTTTTTCTATAATTCCTTCAAGTACGCCTTGAGTCAGTTCCTCCGTTTATAGATCGATGGAATTTTTGTAGATATTGGGGACAAATCATGCACAATACATTTGAAATGTGGCCTGAGACTGTTGGGATTTGGGAGGTTGAGCATAAAGAAATTGTTGCTGTTGTTCACCCGGAAGGAGAAGGTAACATAGGTGAAGCCTATTTCCAGCTTGCAGATCGAGATTTTTCGAATGAATTTCTAAATGAATTAATAGATTATGCTGAAATGAAATTAGCTTTACACAATGAGAGCGTATCCACTTTAGATTTAATCGTAAACGAGGATGGAGAACAACTTAAGAAGCTTTTGAAAAAAAGAAGTTATATCTTGCAGAATGGGAAAGAAACGACGTCCTATATGAATGTACCCCATGATGTAAAGGTGGAATTACCAAAAGGGTTTAGAATATCGGATGCGAATGAAGCGGGAGATTTTGAAAAAGGGTTTGCTCATGGAGGAGCATTTGGGTATTACAAGGGCGATTATCCAGATAATAATATCGCTGAACGATGTTATATATCATTGAGAAATGCCCCTGATTATATACCGGAATTGGATGTAGTCATACTGGCAAAACAATGATGTGGCTTCTTTCACTACTCTTTGGTACGACGAGCTAAATAAAATAGGAATACTGGAGCCGGTAGGTACGATACCTAAGTATAGAAAAATGGGGCTTGGAAAAGCCGTTATTTATGAAGCCATAAAAAGAGTCAAGGACAAAGGTGCAGAAAGAATTTTTGTGGGTTCCGGTCAGCCCTTTTATCTTTCGATGGGGTTTTCATTAGCATATTCAAAAGAAGTATGGCAAAAAAGAACATCATTGTTTAACGCTGACTGACATAATCGGCAAGGATTTTCAGGTACTCGTCATTCACCAATTTTCTTGGGGCGAATACGGCTGTTAAAAAAGTTAGAGATTTTGAACGCGCGATTTTTTCATCCATCATGGAATGGTCGGCTTCAGGTAAATGAATCACGGACAGCAGCTCTGAAGGTATTTTTTGGCGATATACTCGCTCGGTATCCTTTACATCAACATTAATATCTTTACCAGCCAGAACCAAGAGTATAGGAGAATGGAAGTGACTTAATTCTTCGGTGGAATCAGACAGAAAATTTTTGCCTATAAAGCTCCATCTTTCTTTGGAAATCATATCGTCAGGATCGGCTATGCTTAGATATTCTTCATAAGAAGCATGTTTTTTCAGTAACTGTAGAATTTCTTGATCGTAGTTCAATGTCTTTTGAATTTCTTGCGGAGTAGCTCCTTCTTCTTCCATTTCTTTTCTGGTATTAAATTGTCCTTGGGAAATCCAGTTCACGGCAGGCGATACAAGGATGCTGAATGCAATATCATGCTCCTCTTTAACGATCTTCGGAATGACCCATCCTGCTTGACTGGCTCCCCATAGGCCGATTTTTTGCTTATCAATCATAGGTAAGCTTCTTGCCCAGTCTATTGCATATCGGATTTCCTGTGCGCGGTCCTCCATGCTTTGGTCCAGCCAATTGCCAGGAGCGCTGTTAATACCGGGCTTATTCAGTGACAGGGAGGCATAACCCTTGGAAGCGAACTTTTCCCACAGTGGTTTGTATCCATCATCATATGTGTCATTAATAGGACCATCCCCATGGACAAAAACAACCAATCCAACCTTTCCCGAGTAGTTCTTAGGCAAAGCTAATGTACCTGTTAACAGCCCTTTAGGTGTCGCAATTTGTATTTTTTCTTCTGTCATCTTGTAGGAATTTTGATATAGAACAATTAGTATCAAGGCAACAGTCAGAGCTGCTGCAATACCAAAAGTAAGCTTGAATGTTTTTTTCAATGGTGTTCTCTCCTCGAATGCAGGTTCTCTTTCCAACTCATCAGATGCCATACAGGCTCCTTGAACCAAAAATGTCGTAACCCATTATACTTGGATTGTTCTACTTCAAACGCCAGTTTGTGATACAAACGGATGGCCCCTTGGTTCTTATGCGCTACATGAAGCGTCAATACATGAAAACCAGATTCAACCGTAAATTGCTGTGCGAAAGCTAGAAGACGGCGTCCTATTCCCTGGTTACGATGACTTGAACGAATCGCCAAATGATCAATGTAACACTCATTTGCAGCGGGGGTATACTCCAGCGCATACATACCTGTCAAAAATTTAAATACATTGAAGCAACCAAACTGATTTATGAGCGGAGCCAAAGAAATAGGATTTGTTTCAGGAAGTGAAGAGGAGGGGGCCTTCCATTTAAGGGAAAGAACACCGACAACATCTTCGTTCTCTTTGGCTACAAATTGTTTCATAGATATAGAATAAGGATTTTGAACCCAAACCTTCATTAGCAACTGCTGTATAGCTTGATCCTCCAGTGTAACAAGAGATTGGAATTTTGCTTTAAACGCTTCGACTAAAAGACTGCAAACAGCTTCATGGTCTTGTTTCTGGTATGCAACAATGTCAAAGGATTTTGCACTCATTTAACGCCCTCCAAGGTTTATTCTACTTTAACCTGAATTTCGTATTGCAGCTTGTTGTTGTCGAACATCGAAAGATAAGATTTTTCTACTAGAACAATCTTGCTTTGGCAGTTATATTGGTGATGAGCTACGTATCGTTCCATTTGTTTGATTTCATAATCAATCTCAGGTTCTTCAATGACGGAAAGATGCTTATAAAGATAGTTGCCTTCTTCCAGAATATAGTCAGCCACATCCGTCGTTTCATAACATAGCTTCACCTGTCCAGCATCAGACAAGTAATGCAGATCATTTTCAAATAATCGAGGTGGGGCAGGGCGGTGTTCAAATAGGTTTCCGGCAGTGAGCTCTTGACCATTCTCCAATGCAAACCACAGCTTTAAATGACGGGGACCTAATCGTTTGACCTGATACTCATCGTCCTGCTGGGTCCGATTATCATGTTCTTCTAACACTTTGTGAATAAACTGTTCATGCATCTTTAAGTTAGCTATTTCAGCCTGTACCTTCTGCAACGAATGCTCTAAAAGCCGGTTATACTCATCGGCAGCATAGGAAGTCATACATTCTTGAATCCGACCGACAGGGACATTTAATTTACGTAGTAATAAAATATGCGAAAGCTGATAAATCTCATGAAGCCCGTACATTCGATATTGATTTTCTTCTGTATATGATGGATACAGGACCCCCTTTTCTTCAAAATATCGCAGTTGATGTACAGATACATTCATGAGCTGAGCAAGCTGGCTAATCGTAATGTGTTCTTTCAATGACAGGACTCCTTACTGGTAGTTGAATAACTCCACTATAAACCTTAGGTCAGACCTAGGGTCAATAGAAAATATCAAATCAAATCTTGGATAGGCGTATGTGGATGATCTGACAGATGAATTTAACTATCCGCATCAGAAGTTTGTTTTGCATGGAAAACGAACATAAATAAGTATGTGTCGAGCATTTGATGCCCACACCAAGGGGTAGACTGGAGAGTTTACCTGTCGGTGATAACCCGTTATAATCATAAGATTAGTGAGCATAAACAAGATGCTCAGGATGAAGGTTAGAATGGGGAAATCATGTTGAAGACTTTTAAAAAGGTATATATTGAAATTACAAGTATCTGTAATCTCGCTTGCAGCTTTTGCCCTCAGACGCAGCGTGTTAAAAAATTTATTGATCCGGAAATTTTTCGCGACGTTCTTGACCAGATCAAGCCGCATACGGATTTCATTTATTTGCATGTAAAAGGGGAGCCGTTGCTCCATCCAAAAATTGATCTTTTACTGGAAAGCGCTCATGAAAAAGGGTTGAAGGTGAATATTACCACCAACGGCACTCTGCTGCCCAAAACCGGACATAAGCTGTTGGGTCAACCGGCGCTACGGCAAATGAATTTTTCGCTTCACAGCTTTGACGGGCATGAAGGCTCGGTAGACCGGGAAGGGTATTTGGGCAATATTTTTACGTTTGTAAGGGAAGCTGTGAAGCATAATGTCATTATTTCGTTCCGTCTCTGGAACCTGACTCAAGATAATTTGACTAATGTGCAGCGTCAGCGCAACCGGGAGACACTTGAGCGACTGGAGCAAGAGTTTGGGCTGGACTACCGGATTGAGGAAAAAGTGATACCGGGCAGTGGGGTCAAAATCGCACCAAACGTTTATTTGAATCAGGATCACGAATTTGAATGGCCGAGCCTCAGTGCCCCTGAAGATGATGGAAAAGGCTTTTGCCATGCGCTTCGCAGCCAGGCGGCGGTATTGGTGGATGGAACGGTGGTCCCTTGCTGTCTTGATGGGGAAGGCGTTATTAATTTAGGTAACGTGCATGAGCAATCTTTTTCCGACATTGTTGAAGGGGAACGCGCAAATCGTTTGTACTTCGGGTTCTCCAAGAGAGAAGCGGTGGAAGAGCTGTGTCGCAAATGCGGTTACCGTAAACGATTTGGAACATAACTGAGATTTGGCAGGTGGAGACTTCGAATCTCTGACAAATCGCTATCCCCATATTGAGTTTGGAGTCTCCAATTATTTCTTTTTGTTCAAGCTTTTTTGGGCCCGGGTGACAATTCGTTTGGTTTCCTTTGTATCAGAAGTCTCCAGCCACGCAGAACACACTTGAAGCACCCATTCGGGATTGGTTTTACTGGCATCATTCAGCCAAATTGCCCACAGAGTCCTGTACATATTTGGCAGGGTCGGATTGGACAGCTTCCAAAAGTGGAAGAGCCAGCTCCGGGCGTTCTTTTAATTCGGGAATATGCTTGGCCCAAACGCCTTGTGGTCGAGTCGACTCGATGGCAAAACGACGGATATTAGCATCCTGATCTCGTACCCATTCGTTTAACAGATCAAGCGCTTCAAGCAGTTGCTTGGAAATAGGTTCTCTCACGGCCATCCAGGCAATTTCACGCACTCCAAAGTGCGAATCCGCTGCAAAAGTGCGAATAACCGCCAATTTCTGATCTACACTTAACCGGGGGAGCAGTACCCTATGATCGACAGCCAGCCATTCGGTCAAATTCACCGACTCAAGCTGTCCCTGCTGTAGCAGTTGAACCACATCATCAGGAATATCTATTCCTTTGCGAGCCCCTTTTCGTTGTAATATCGTATCTTTAATTGGGATTTGGTTTTTATTATTATCCATACTTTGCCCCTCGCCTGTGTAGATCAATGGAGTGATCTTGTTACGATTATTTTAAAGAGAACGAAGAACATGTAATATATCTTTTGACATTCTTCCTGAGATCGCAATGCATATCGTTGAAGGGAATATACCTGCTTTACGCCAAGCGCTAATTGGGCTGGATATAAAGCAACATGGTGGAGCAACGCTGCGCAACGCGGTTAGTAAGCATGACTTAAAAACGGTAACTTTCCTTTTGGAGCATGGTGTAGATATTAATTTCAATGCTCCTAATATGGTATATCCTTATCAAGCCACGCCTTTAACCGTAGCGACCAGAGATAATAATTTTGCGATGGTGAAGTATCTGATCGAGCAAGGCGCAGATGTGACGTTGGCAGAAAAAGATGGAGAACGGGCGTATACGATTGCCATATCTAATAAAAACACGGAGATGGCAGAGTATTTAAAGTCTGTGGAGCCTCCAGAGTTTCATAACCTGGAAAATAAACGACATGCCTTAAAAAGCTACAAGCTCCCTAAGGACCTTGTGACCTTCCTAACGAGTGACCAGCTTCGTGTGGATGTACCTGAAAATGATTATGATATTGGATTTGTTGAATTTTCCTCATTGGTAGATACCGTTGAGATGAAGGTGGGGCGACAAAAGCTGCTACGTGTTTCTTTAAAAGTAGACAACTACTCGGATATTCTGTTGGTGTGGAATCCGAAGCAAAAGTGTCTAGGTTATTACGACGAGGAGCATCAGGAATATGCGGATGTGTGCAGCTTTGCTGAATTTTTGGCACAGCCCGCAATCTTTCTGGAGAAGATTCTCGAAGGAGAGCTTTTAGATTAGGCGAAAAAAGCAAAAGAGCCATAGCTGCGGGTACCACCGTACTTATGGCTCTTTGCTGTGTTCAGCACGATAAGGGCTTTTTACAGATGCATAAACCGATTTTATGAATAAGAATGGTTGCGGATGAGCTGAATAAGGTTCATGCTGGCCGCAGATAGAGGTTCGTTTTTGCGGGTACAGATAGCGATTGAATTTTGAAGCTGGATGTCTTCGACGTATACCCGGCACAGCTCGCCGCGTTCTACATATTCGCGCACGACCAGTGAGGACACAAAGTTCGCACCATATCCGGCGATAACTGCGGTAATCGCCTCATGCAGCCCTGTGAAGTTTAGGGTGACTTGGGGGGCGGGGGCATTGTAGGTTCGACATAAGGAAAATAGTCTCTCCCGTGTCGAGCTCCCCTTTTCACGCATAACAAAGGGTTCATGCATCATTTCGAATAAAGAAACCTGCTGATTTGCATACCGATGATCTGGAGCTACCACGAACCACAGCTCATCACGAAATAGTTCTTCCGTCTGAATCGTATCGGGATATTGCTCCGGCAGTCCCCCATAGATGGCCAAATCCACTTCTATATTCAATAGTTGCTGCAAAGCATCATTGGAATTTGTGGTGTTAATCGTCATTTCAACATGTTCGTATTGTTGTTTGAATTTAGCGATCCAGGCCGGAATGAGAAAATGAGCCGGTAAATAAGTAGCCGCTAGCCGGATATGACCATGGGCTCCATCACGATAATCTTGTGAGAATTGTTCGATTTGCTGTTCGACGGCAAAGAGCCGTTTGGCGAGTACAGCAAGCTTTTCACCAGCATCCGTTAAGGCAATCCCTCTTCCTAGCGGCATGAGCAGTGTGAGAGATATTTCTTTTTCAAATTTTTTAATCTGGGCGGTAATCGCAGGTTGGCTAATATTCAAAAGTTCAGAGGCACGTGTCACACTCCCTGTAGAGGCGACCACGTGAAATAAGCGTAATGCATGCAGGTTCAAGACCATACTCCCTTTCCGACAGATTCATATATGTAGATTATGAATAGAGCAAAAACATATATTATTTTTATAATAATAATTCATTTACAATCAAATTGTAAGTTAATCCAAAGGAGAGTGGAGCGAATGAATCAAACGAACACGTGGGATCAAGTAGACCAGTATATCTCGGAGTGTCTCATTCCGCATGATGCTGTCTTGGAACAAGTATTGGCTGCTAACCAAAAGGCGGGACTACCTCCGCATGATGTATCCCCCAATCAGGGAAAGCTATTAAATATCTTTGCTCAAATGCAAGGAGCACGACGTGTGCTGGAGATCGGTACGTTGGGAGGCTACAGTACAATCTGGTTGGGAAGGGCGTTGCCGAAGGATGGAGAAATAGTTACGCTGGAAGCCAATCCGGACCATGCTAAAATTGCCCGGTCGAATATATCATTGGCTCAGTTGGATGGAGTGGTGGAACTTCGGGAGGGCGACGCTTTGGAGCAGTTAGCACAGATGAAGGAGGAGGGTGTTGCCCCCTTTGATCTTATTTTTATCGATGCGGATAAACCCAATAATCCATTTTATCTGGATTGGGCACTTCGCTTCTCGCATCCTGGCACCGTTATTATCGGCGATAATGTTATCCGTGAAGGAGAAGTAATTCAGGCTTACAGCACAGACCCTCGTGTGCAGGGAGTAAGAAAGTTTTATGATATGCTGGCTGAAGAATCAAGAATTACAGCTACAGCTATCCAAACCGTGGGGAGCAAGGGGTATGACGGTTTCGTCATTGGAATCGTGAAGGACTGAGCATTAAGCGTCTCGATTAGCTAAACACAGAGGGGAGCGGTCCCGGTGTTTAGCTTTTTTCTGAATAGAGAAGGTTGGGATGATTTGTGCGCTTAATGGTAAAATGGTGCTGATGGAAGCATCAGAACGTTTTTGAACGTTTACTGCTGAATTCCTATGTAAGAAGAATGAATTTACATAAAAATGGATGGCTTTTCCTTTCAATGTAAACGCGATCATGATGATTGGAGCAGGAATTCACCATTTTGTAAAAAAATGAAGTTGGAATGAAGTTTTTTGAATCCTTTTGAAGAAAAATGATTGTTTTTTGTGAGGTTTATGGTACGATATGAACAGTTGGGGGAATGAAGATGCTGACGGAAGAAAGATATAATTTAATAATACAGCGCTTACAAGAACGCGGTGTTGTAAAGTTGCAGGAATTAGCTGATCTGTTGGGCGCTTCTGAATCAACAATTCGGCGTGATTTAATCGATCTTGAAGCCCGTCAGTTGCTAAAGCGGATTCATGGCGGGGCGACCTTGCTGAATCAGAAAAGTCAGGAACCTGGCATGGAAGAAAAAACATTCAAAAACGTTCAACAAAAAAATGTAGTCGCCCGTATAGCCGCCAAAGAAATTTTGGATGGCGAATGTATTTATCTGGATGCGGGAACAACAACGATGGCGATGATTCCTTACATTGAAGCTAAAGACGTGACGGTCGTGACAAATGGCCTATCCCACGTAGAAGCCCTGGTAAGCAAGCGAATCAGAAGCTATCTACTGGGAGGGATGATGAAAATTCATACCAAAGCCGTAATCGGGAGTATTGCCCTGCAGAATTTGGACAATTTTCGATTCGACAAGTGCTTTCTGGGAACGAACGGGGTAGACGTGGAAATGGGGTATACCACTCCTGATCCTGAAGAGGCGCTGATTAAGCGGCGGGCCCACCAGCTGTCCGGCAAAACGTATGTGTTGGCAGATTCCAGTAAAATTGGAGAAATTACCTTCGCCAAACTGTTCGAACTAAAGGAAGCTACTCTTATTAGCGAATTGGTGCCTGAACGCTCACGCCGATCCATTGCTCAGAAAACTAAAATAATCGAGGGATAACAATGATATATACAGTAACGCTGAACCCTTCTATTGATTACATCGTGGAAGTTGACGATTTGAAGCTTGGGGATTTGAACCGGATGAAACGAGATTTGAAATTGCCGGGTGGCAAGGGGATTAATGTATCCCGGATACTGTACCAATTAGGAGCAGACAGCACGGCGATTGGCTTTCTCGGTGGATTCACAGGCAGGTTTATCAACGATACATTGCGGGAAGAATCCATTAAAACTGATTTTGTAATCATCGAAGATGACACTCGGATCAACATTAAGCTCAAGCATGGCGATGAGACGGAAATTAACGGTTTGGGACCTGCGATTCGTGAGCATGAGGCGGATGCGTTGGTGCAGAAGCTGTCAGGTCTCCAGAAAAATGACATTGTCGTCTTGTCGGGAAGTATCCCGCCGTCACTTGGAGGAGACTTCTACGATCGGCTGATTAGCGTATGCCAGCAGACTGGGGCTGAATTCGTCATCGACACCACAGGTGACGCGCTGATGAAGGCACTGGTTCATAAGCCACTGCTCGTCAAGCCGAATCACCATGAGCTGGCTGAGTTGTTTGGTGTAACCATTAATTCAAAGGAGGAGATCGTCACTTACGGCCGTAAGCTGCTGGAAGCAGGTGCAAAAAATGTACTGATTTCCATGGCAGGAGAAGGGGCTTTGTTCATTACGGCAGATGAAGTGTATCACGCAAATGTACCAGCAGGAACGGTTAAAAATTCTGTAGGCGCAGGTGATTCGATGATTGCTGGATTCGTGGGTACGCTGGCTCTTCTTGGCGATCCGATCGAAGCATTCCGTGCAGGAGTGGCATCCGGAAGCGCAACCGCCTTCTCCGATGATCTGGCTACCAGAGAGAAAATTGAACAATTACGGCCGCAAGTTGCGATTTCAAAATGGTAATCCCTGCTACAGCATGAGCTTATTATGCGTGTGTCCACACGCTGACCGAACTTAGGAGAGTGTGAAAAATGAGAATAACAGACCTGATGATTAAAGAAACGATGATCATGGATTTGCAGGCTACGACAAAAGACGGGGCGATTGAGGAACTCATCGCCAGTCTCGAAGCCAGCGGACGCATTAATGACCGGGCATTGTTCAAAGAAATGATTTACAAACGTGAAGCAGAATCCAGCACAGGAATCGGCGGCGGCATTGCGATGCCACATGCCAAGACCAAAGCTGTGAATGAAGCGACTGTCGTTTTCGCGAAAAGCAGTAAAGGTGTAAATTTCGAATCGTTGGATGGTGAGCCAGCGAACGTATTTTTCATGATTGCAGCTCCAGAGGGAGCAGCGAATACGCATCTTCGCACACTGGCGGCACTTTCCCGGTTGTTAATTGATACCGATTTCATCGAAAAGCTGATGAATGCGCAAACACCGGATGAAGTATCCGAGCTGTTTGATACCAAGCAGGCGAAAGAAGAAGCAGCCAAGAAAGAAAAAGAGGCTGCCAAAGCACAGCAAACGCCGGACGTTATCGCTGGTAACCCGAATTCAGACGAGTTTGTGGTTGCGGTGACCGCTTGCCCTACAGGCATTGCGCACACGTATATGGCTGAAGACGCTCTCATTAAGAAAGCGAAAGAGATGGGTGTAAATATCCGGGTAGAAACGAATGGCTCGGAAGGTGCACAAAACGTACTGACAGCGGATGAAATTCGTCGTGCCAAAGGTGTAATCGTCGCAGCTGACAAAAAGGTTGAAATGGCCAGATTTGACGGTAAGCCTGTATTGCAAAGACCGGTAAGTGACGGTATTCGTAAATCTGAAGAACTGATCCGCAAAGCGCTAAACGGCGATGCTCCAATCTACCGTAGTGAAGGTAATGGTAACACGGAGGAGACGAAAGCAGAAAAAGCCAGCGTCGGCAGTAAAATTTACAAGGATCTAATGAACGGTATCTCTCATATGCTACCGTTCGTTGTAGGCGGCGGGATTTTGCTGGCCATCTCCTTCCTGTTCGAACAGATGGCGGGCGCAGAGAATCCAATCGTTAAGCTGCTGCAAACGATTGGCGGCGGAACAGGTGCGTTCCACTTCCTGATTCCGATACTGGCCGGATTTATCGCGATGAGTATTGGGGATCGTCCGGCATTGATGCCAGGTATGGTTGGTGGTCTGATGGCTGTAAACTCTAATGCAGGCTTTCTTGGCGGTCTGGCAGCAGGTTTCATGGCTGGTTATGTGGTTATCTTCCTGCGTAAAGCTTTTGCAGGTCTGCCGAAAACGCTGGATGGCTTAAAGCCAATCTTGTTATACCCGGTATTTGGACTACTAATTACAGGCGCAATTATGTTCTACCTGTTTGATCCGATTTTCGGTGGCATTAATACGTGGCTTGTCAATGTTCTGAACAATTTAGGAACAGGTAATGCGGTTATTCTGGGTCTGATCCTGGGCGGAATGATGTCGATTGACATGGGTGGACCTTTCAACAAAGCGGCTTATGCATTTTCGATCGGTGTCTTTACTTCCAGCGGTAACACAAACGGGGCTATGATGGCTGCTGTTATGGCGGGCGGTATGGTACCTCCGCTGGCGATCGCATTGGCTTCGACGTTCTTCAAAAATAAATTTACTGAGCAAGAGCGCAAGTCTGGTTTGACGAACTATGTACTCGGCTTGTCCTTCATTACGGAAGGAGCAATCCCATTCGCAGCAGCTGACCCTCTGCGCGTCTTAACCTCTTGTATTGTAGGCTCAGCGATTGCTGGTGGTCTGACGCAGTTCTGGAAAATCAATCTTCCAGCTCCACATGGCGGAATTTTTGTAGCAGCCCTTGCCAATCATGCTTTGCTATTCTTGCTTGCAGTGGCGATTGGCTCCGTGATTTCCGCGCTCATTCTGGGACTGTGGAAAAAACCGCTCGAAGCGAAATAATTGGCATCACAAAAATAAAGAAATAAGAAGAGAGACACACACTCTCTGGTTTTCATAGTAGTAAAGCCGCTAAACACCAGATTTCTGAGTGTTTGGCGGCTTTTTCTTTAAGCAAAGGTGTCGCCTTGTGCATATAGCTTATTAGTAGTTTTTGCATTGGAGCTATCGCATATAAAGCTCCTTAACCAGTTGCATCAGCAGCTTTCGCGCCGAAGACATGTATTGCTGGTGCTGGCTGCTGTGTAATAGTCCAACGGGAATAGCCGGGTCTGTTAACTGTAGTGGGATCGTGATGAGTTCATCCGACACAGGTAACGACGATAGAATTACTCCGACCGAAGGAATTGCTTTTACAAATGATGGTATGGATGAGATTTGACTGACAATATAAAAAAACGGCATCGACGGAAAGCGCGAAAGCTCTTTTTCCAGCCGAATATGGTACAGGCAGTTCTTCCCTCCAACGATCAGCGGGTATTCATACAGATCTTCGAGATGAAGCTCGCTTTTGGCCGCAAAGGGATGATTACGGGATACGATAAAAGCAATCTGTTCGTGATACACAGGTTCAAAGTGCAGGGAAGGAATCGAGTATGGTTCCCCGCAAATTGCAAAATCAAGCGTGTTCTCCACCAGAGCATTCGAGAGTGCATCCGTGTTTCCTACTGTAAAATGGCACGTCATATTCGGCTTATGCTCCCGAAACTGACGCAGAACCTCGGGCAGCACGGTAGCCGCTACCGTTTCAATTACCCCGATATGCAGGGTGCCGATTTCCTCTTTTTTCAGAGACTTGGCCTGATCCAATACATAATTCCAATGCTGAATAAGCCCATCTACCTCTTCTGCATAACATTTACCCGCAGCGGTTAATTCCGCATCCCATCCTCTTTTAAAAAGCTGAAATCCCAGCTCCTTCTCCAGTCTCTGAACTTGGCTGGTTACTGTAGACTGTGCGTAGTTTAATTTGGCGGCAGCCTTTGAGAAGGTTCCTTCTTCAATAATGGTACGAAACGTGGTTAGCTCTTTCAGATCCATGACACTCATCTCCATCGGTAAAAATGAATATATTTATGATTATTTTCAATTATACAGATGAAAGAGGATGGGGTAAAATCATCTTATCCAGACGGACAGGAGAGATGAACATGCCATTTGTACGAGTAGGTTACATGGAGGATCAATACACAGAGAAGGAGCTACCTGGGATTAGCCGCTGTATCATGGACGCTTTGATCGAACATTTTCAGGTGCCGGTAAAGGATTATTTTCAGGTTTTTCATGCTCATAGGCAGAGCGAGTTTTATTACAGTCCGGATTATTTACAGGTACCGAGAACAGACAAGCTGCTCTATATCCAAATTACGCTCGGATCAGGCAGAAGTACGGAACAAAAAAAGAGCTTCTACCAAAGGTTAGCCGAACTCTTATCCGCCGAATGCAAGATCAGACCGGAGGATGTATTTGTAACACTGGTGGAAACGGAATTAGAGGATTGGTCCTTTGGCAAAGGACTTGCCCAGATGATTTTATAGCTGGAAACTGCATCTTCATACGATCTGCATAACTGCACATCAGGAACGAAGGGAAGTGTCGAATAAATGAAGCATAAATTAATCACATCGAGTGTACGGGAAAAGGTTGGGGATTTTGCGCCCGCTTTTGTGAACTATACGGAGAATGTTCTTTTTGGAGATGTATGGAGAAGAAGCGAGCTATCTCTCAGAGAACGGAGTCTCATAACCATTTCCGCATTGGTAGCGGGTGAGCATGGGGGTCAGCTTCCCTATCATCTGAATTTGGCCAAGGATAACGGAATATCGGAAGAAGAACTGGTCGAGGTGATCACACAGCTTGCCTTTTATGTAGGATGGCCCCGAGCCGCCTCAGCTATTCAAATCGCCAAAGACGTATTTCAGGGAGGAAAAGAGGGTTAGGCGTTCGGTCATCCACGAATTTCATACCTTGTTGTTCTCGCCCTACTCTTTTGGTTATGCACGTAACTTCGACAGCAAGCAGCTATTGAAATTTACGAATGATTGTCTTGGTCCAGTCGCTTCTATCATCCTGCTGATCGGCGCCTGTACTTGCCTTTGTCATTGCAGGTCTGATCCGTGCAGCCGTCGGTTCTGCCACGGTAGCCATGACGACTGCGGCTGGTATTGTTGCCCCGATTGCGGTCACCATGCCGGGGGTAAGCTCGGAGCTGCTGGTACTGGCTACCGGAGCAGGCTCGATCATTTTGTCCCATGTCAATGACTCCCGCTTCTGGATTGTCAAAGAATACATGAACCTGTCCGTACCGCAAACCCTGAAAACGTGGACGGTCATGGAAACCATTCTCGGGTTCAGTGCTTTTGGCATCGTAATGCTGCTGAGCATCTTTATCTAATCGGGCACAGTTCATTTAAAAACCACTTTTCCGAAAGTGGTTTTTTATTTTCTCTCGGACGTCCTCATAACATGAATCATGTCGTATCCAAGTGTTATATAATAGAGAAAACATAAATCGAGAGGATATCACGCGTTGACCTTACAACAATTAAAATATGTCATCGAGGTTGCCAATCGCGGCTCCATGAATGAGGCAGCAAAGCGGTTGTTTATTTCCCAGCCCAGTCTGTCGAACGCGATTCGGGATCTGGAGGAAGAAATTCATATCACGATTTTTGATCGTACCAATAAAGGTATTTCTTTGTCCAAGGAGGGTGTGGAGTTTCTCGGTTATGCGCGTCAGGTCGTCGAACAGGCGGAACTGCTGGAAAGTCGCTATCTGGATGCCAAGCCTTCACCGCAGCATTTTTCCGTATCCACGCAGCATTATGCTTTTGCTGTAAATGCATTTGTGAATCTGGTGAATCAATATGGACAGGATGAGTATGAACTGGCTTTGCGGGAGACGAAAA
Source organism: Paenibacillus sp. 1-8 (assembly GCF_056316205.1). Lineage (NCBI taxonomy): Bacteria > Bacillati > Bacillota > Bacilli > Caryophanales > Paenibacillaceae > Paenibacillus > Paenibacillus sp. 1-8. The sequence continues at coordinate 1,762,007 of NZ_CM149995.1, forward strand.
CCCATGAAATCATACAGGATGTCAAAAGCTTGCGAAGCGAAATCGGAATTCTGTATTTGAATGAATTTAACGCTAAAGTCATTAATAAGCTGCTAAAAGATGAAAATCTGCAATTTAACAGCCTGTTTACCGCCAATCCGCATATTTTTATCAGCACGAATAATCCGCTATCCCGGCAGTCCATTGTGACCATCGACCAGCTTCATCCTTATCCATATCTGTCCTTTGAGCAAGGGGAGTACAATTCCTTTCACTTTTCTGAGGAAATTCTCAGTACGTTGTCGCATCCCAAAAGCATTCGTGTCAATGACCGGGCGACCCTTTTCAATCTGCTGATTGGCTTGAACGGGTATACCATTTCTACCGGGGTGATCAGTGAGGATCTGAACGGTAACGAGATTATTTCCGTACCTTTGGAATGTGAGGAATCTATTAATGTGGGGTGGATTTGTCATAAAAATGCTTCGCTCTCCAAGTTGGCTTCCGTCTATGTAGATGCGCTACATGAGGCGATAGGCGAATAAAAGGTTTGGTATAGCTTTAGGCTATAACTAGCTATAGTTTATTGGAGTTACATTATAACTAAAAATGTGTGTTATCTTTGTTACAAGAACTTCACTACAGAAGCGAAAAAGGAGATAACCCTAATGAGCAGCATCCTTGACAATGCATCCCAACGTAAAGTGGCCCCTTTTAGACATGATATGGTCGGCAGCTTTCTGCGTCCGCAAGCGATTAAAGATGCCAGAATTCAATTTCAAAACAACGAAATTTCTGCAGATGAACTGAGAAAGATTGAAGATAACGAAATTATCAAGCTGGTAGAAAAGCAAAAATCCGTAGGACTTCAAGCCGTGACGGATGGTGAATTCAGACGCTCTTGGTGGCATCTTGATTTTATGTGGGGCCTGGATGGCGTGGAAAAGGTAGAGCTTTCGAACGGTTACCAATTCCAAGGCGTGGAAACAAGAGCGGAAACCGCACGCTTGACTGGTAAAATCGGTCACTCCCGTCATCCTTTCATTGAAGACTTCAAATTCTTGAAGCAAGTAGCAGGTGAGGATGCGATTGCACGCCAAACCATTCCTGCACCAGCACAGTTCTTGGCCGAGCTGTTGCGTGGAGAAAACAAAGAGACAACCGATACCTATTACAGCAATCTGGGTGAGCTGGTGACGGATATTGCTAAAGCTTACAAATCCGTGATTCAAGCATTCTATAATGAGGGCTGCCGCAGCTTGCAGCTGGATGATTGCACATGGGGCATGCTCTGCGATAAAAACTATTGGGAGGCCCGCCAACAAGAGGGCGGCGATGTGGAAGAAACCAAAAAGCTGTTCGCTCGCGTGAATCAGGAAACCGTGAATGATCTTCCAGCCGACCTAGTGGTTACGACCCACGTATGCCGTGGTAACTACCACTCCACCTGGGCATCCTCGGGCGGCTACGAGCCAGTTGCCGAAACCCTTTTCGGCATCGACAACATCGACGGCTACTACCTCGAATTCGATACCGACCGTGCAGGCGATTTCACACCACTCAAGCATCTGAAAGACCAACAGCAGGTCGTATTGGGCCTCGTTTCCTCCAAAACGGGTGAGCTGGAGGACAAGCAGACGGTCATTAACCGCATTAAGGAAGCCACTCAATTTGTAGATATCAACCACATCTGCCTTAGCCCACAATGCGGCTTTGCTTCTACGGAAGAGGGCAATATTTTGACAGAGGAGCAACAGTGGAAGAAGCTTGCCTTCATTAAAGAGATTGCGGACGAGATTTGGAAGTAAGGTTTTAGGGGAGAGTTTGATAGATAAGTTTTATTAACTAAAGGTTTCTGCTATAAATAAAAGACTAGGTGAAGGTGCCATTCATCGTTAGCCTTGGACATTAGTGAAAAGAGGGCATCAGCAATCAATGATGTTAGATTTTTAAACTACTTGATTTGAGAGGCTAGATTTTTGTCCTTTGGCATACTGTTTTGTGTGGAAGAATCTCATTTCACCTCATAATTCAAGTCGGAATTAGCTTTTTTTAAGTGAAATAGACCGGTTCCTTTGGCAAGGGCGGTCTATTTCTTTTGTGTTTTTATGACTAATCACTACGACGATGGTCACGATTAACGTAAGCAATGCGATAATCGGCTTAAGTCCACGATTAAAAATGTGCACATAGACAGGCAACAAGGTATATACTGCGTATACACGGTGTTTTGCGTGTTGCTAAATAGCTTCAGGACTTTGAGAAATCTCTTAATCCAGTGGAACTTAAATTTAAAATTTAGTCAAATACCCATACAACTTACTCTCCACCGTACTCTCCAATACTAGATTCATGTGTACGACGGATATCGACTTGCCATTTTTATCGAGCATAGACGCCTGGACGGCGCTTTTTTGGTCGGGGTGTACTTTACCCAGATAATAAAATTCAGTTCCATCCGCATCGTCTTTTTTCACGAATAAATGCAGGTCAATCTTTAAGTGATCTGCCTCAAGAATTGTTTTAACTTCCTCAGATTCAAGCGTTCGTCTACTTCTTGTCGACCACTTCAGAATCTCTGGGCTAATGAATTCTTCCTGATAGTTAGTGCTCGCTTCTACCTCTTCGTGTTTGTGATAAGTTACAAAGATCGGGCAAGTTTGATGCTTCGTCTTGTACCCGTACATAGTGGAACTTTCCATCGCTATCCCACTTTAATAGTTTACAGGAGTCTTTTCTAGAATACTTCTTATACAAAGTTAGCGGCTCACTACACACATACTGCTCATTTTTATGAAAAGCGGTCTGAATAATATCTACGATCATTTTTCTGAAATAAGCATTGTTCTGCAAGGAGTGAGCCATTATCGGTTGAAAAGCAAAATGCTGGTCCTGAGCGAATTCAACGACTGCTGTGTCTCCGTATTTTTTCTTAGTCGGTTCGGTGAAAAAAGACAGGTCCAGAACCCGCTTAACGGAATTAATCGTTTCGGAGTCTGTAGAACAGCCTTTTTCTTTGAGGGAATTTACATACTCCTCATAGGTAACATTATCCTTGGCAAGCAACAGCTTCAGCAGTACAATTTCATGCCTTCGTTTTCCATTCAAAACCTCAGCCGAAAGCAGCGTCAAATACTTTTGCTCCTGCTCGGATAAGCGTGGCACAGTCTCTCTGATCTTCTGTAAAAAATGGTAGTAGCTTGAGTGCTCGTCAGCAAAAATAAGCGGATCAATCGAATCATTTTCAATAAAATCTATCAACTGAGGAATTTGATTTAACCGATTTTTGAGTTCGATATATGCTTCTCTAAGTATTTTAAGCGCTGTTAAATTACTGTTGCTAATCGAGCGAAAAATCTGTTGCATCGCAATTTCTTCGAAGTTGATTGTCGAGACGCCTTTAATATAGCTGGTGTCCTTCATATGGCGACGTATGTTATCCTTGTTTTGCGACTTGTCTCCGGAGAGGGCAACTGGTATCAAATAGTTGTTCTTATAGTTGCCAATAAAGTCGATGATTATGACGAACTCTTTCTCCGAGTGTTTACGTAGACCGCGCCCTAACTGCTGAACGAAGACGATGCTCGATTGTGTTTGACGCAGCATTACGACCTGGTTAATACAAGGAATGTCGATCCCTTCGTTAAAGATGTCCACCGTAAGGATGTAATCCAGTTTTCCAGATTCAAGGTCGGTTACACAGCGAACACGTGCTTCCTGGCTATCACTTCCAGTCAAAGCCACGGTACGGTAACCTCTCGCATTTAGCATATCCGATAGCTGCAAGGCCTCTTCCTTTCGACTGCAGAAGATTAATCCTTTTACCGATTCGCCAGAATGTCCATAATATTCGATCTTTTCGATTAAATAAGAAACCCGTTCATTCGTAACTAGTTGAGAGAGCATAGCTGTATCGTCAATAAGCTGACCGTTATGTACAAAATCAGTGACGCCAAAATAGTGAAACGGACACAGCATATCCTCTTCCAAAGCTTCCTGCAGGCGAATCTCGTAGGCAATATTGTAGTCGAACAGTTCATAGATGTTAAAGTCATCGGTTCGCTCTGGAGTAGCGGTCATACCGAGCAGAAATCTGGGCTCAAAATGATTAATAACTTTAAGATAAGAATCTGCCCCGGCTTTGTGGACTTCATCAATTAGGATATAGTCGAACGCCTTGGGATCAAAATTAGTTAGAAATGAGCTTTTAGAAATTGTCTGGATTGTCGCAAAGAGGTATTTGGCATCTACAACTCTGCTGGTGCCAGATAGAATGCCGTAATCGCCATCCTTCCCCCCAATAATTCGCTGATAGTCGGACATGGACTTTTGCAAAATTTGCTCTCGGTGCACAATGAATAGCATTCGGTTCGGCGCCAAGCTTCTTACGTCAAAAGCAGAGAGATAGGTTTTTCCTGTCCCAGTCGCCGAAATGACCAATCCTTTATGCGACCCGCTGCTGCGGAGGTCCTGCAGGTTCTTTAACGCACTCTGCTGCATTTTATTGGGCGAGATTGGACTAAAGACGGTCTGAGGAATCGTTTCAGGAATCAGAGGCAGTGCCTCTTGAACCTTACGGTTTGCTTTTTGAGTCTCTTCATAAAGAATTTGATACGCTTCGATCCATTTGGTCGTTAGCGGGACAGCATTCTGCCATGCCTTTTCAAATTCGCTTTGGAACTGTCCTAGAAGCCCCCCATGTTTGAAAGAAGTCAGTTTCACGTTCCACTCGTAGTTGGCTTTTAACGCCGCAGCTGTTAGGTTAGAGCTTCCCATAATGATAGTGGAGTAACCTACATGCTGGAAGACATACCCCTTGGCATGAAAACCGCTTAGATCTGTCAAACGAACTTCAACATTTGTGATTTTCAACAACTCTCTAAAAATCTTTGGTTGATTGAAGTTCAGGTAATTTGAGGTTAGGATTTTTCCTGTTATTCCACGCGCGCTTAGATCAGCCAAATGAGACTTGAGGGTTGCCAATCCACTCTCTGTAATAAACGCAACGGAAAAAGTGAAAGAGCGACAGTGATCCAGTTCTTCCAACAAAGGAGTAAGGACATAATCGCTCGTCTCCTTGTTATTGACCAGAAGCTTAGGTTTGTATTGATCCAGGGAATCTTGCTGATGGTTAATAAACGCCCAGCTTAAAGAATCATTTAAATGCTGTATGGGATTGTCCATTTTATTTCGCCAACTTCTCCTGAATTTTCTCTACAGTAGGAATGTCAGCAGGTGCCCATTCCAGAGACATCAGTTCATGTGCAGGTAGCCACCGGATCGCAACATGTTCAGTCAAGGTAGGCTTGCCGTTCACAAGGTAACAATAGAAAGTAGACAGATGGACGAAACCAAAGTCGTATTCATACACGGTCGTTTCGATCGCCTCGCCAATCTCAATCTCGCAGTTCATTTCTTCGTCGATCTCACGTTTTAGTGCAGCCTGAGGTGTTTCGCCTTCCTCAATCTTTCCGCCAGGGAATTCCCACTTGTAGGCCAACGTTTTAGTAGCTCCCCGCTGCGCACAGAGGATATTTTCATTTTCGATGATGACAGCTCCAACAACGTAAATATGTTTTTTCATAAGTTCCCTCCGGTTATGCAGCTTGGTATTTATGTAGAGAATTCTACATTTATATTCCTATTCTATTATAGTGTGGGGATTTCGGCTATATGGCAGGGAGAGAAATAAGGGAGGCGTTTGCATGCACATTTTGAATGGCAGTCAAGGGACAAACAGATATTCATCTATGAATATAGCAACGAATCATTTTAACTATACTTAGCGATAGTTTATATCAATAATTCAGTGTGAAATCAATAATGAGGCAACTGCAAATATTATAAGTTATCATTGAAGTTTGAAGTAGATTGTCTATCAAGTCCATTTACATCTTATCTACTCCTGTACAAAGCATTTTTACGCAATTCAATCTCGATACGTTCTTGTCCAGTGTGATAAACAATACTATTGCCTTACATTTAAACAATTTCCTTGTTGCTTCGCCACTTTTCAATTAATTCTACTGTATCAATCTCCGCAAAGAATGGAGTTCATCCTCTAGCATTCTTTCAATAGTTTCGAAAACGATCATTTCAACAAAAGTATTTTTGTCTTATGCATTGTATAAGATCAAAGAATCTTTAATTGTTCGAGCTTCTAGGTGTAAGGAGGAGGCTCTATCTTGGATAAGATACAGTTACTGCAAATGTCGTTAAAGCAATATGGATTAAATCCTAGTATTCTAATAATTGAAAAGGAACTCCAATCTAGCAGTTGGCATCTTACATTTCAAAATTCATTTGGATAATCAATCTTATTTAGCAAGATTTATTGGAAATAAGCGGTATGAAACGGACGCGCTTATTAAATTGTCAGGCGAAGTACTGACTGAACAAATGAGATTCTGTAATTACCTTGTTAATTCCGATATCCCTTTCATGGAACATGTGTCAACCGTTAATGGAGAACCCATTACATTAGTAAAAGATGTGGACAAAGAATGGAAATTTGTACTTTTCGAGTGGATTCAAGGTGAACACTTACTTAAATGAAATTAAATATCATAAAGATAAAGCCAAGACTGATTGTTATGAATATATAGTCCAGTCTGACCTAAATATACTAAATATACTTTGGAATAAAGCGGGGGAGATTATTGGCGTTGTTGATTTTGAGTCAATTACATACACGGAAAGGGTGGAAGGGCTAGCTTGGATAGTAAAATGGTACGCTAGAACGCATGGAATTACATCTCATGAAATGTCTCCAATTCTTGCAAAAGCAGTATTACGGGGATATGATGCAGAAGAATTACTCTCACAAAGAGATTTCGAAAGACTTCCTTCATTGCTATGGTTAACTGGTTGTTTGAATTGGAATTTTACTGCCAAGACAATTGAATTAATAAAAAACAATGAAGATATTCTTTTAAAAGAACCTTTAACTAAGTATTTTAAGCGAGGAGAAATTATTACCTTCATTCATATGATGCCTATTATTTTATGGTCTCCGATGAAGCACAACTTCAATAATAAAGAGGACAGGAGGGTTTATTTGGCTTTCTTAATTGAAACGTTTCATTCCTTCTTTAATTTGTAATCTCCCTTATCACATTCCTTGCCAAATTGATTTTCTCTGAACTTGAATTTATAAGCATTTCTACGATCTCTTGTATATCAGCTTCATGCTTTGTAACCTTAATTTCCTCATTTACATAAGCAAAAAGCTGAATCAAATTAACATCCAGTGCATCTGCAATTTTAGCTATATTCAATAACGATACATTTTTTTCCCCACGTTCAATCTGCCCTATGTATGAAAAATGAAATCCGCCTTTTTCTCCAAGCGATTCTTGAGACAAGCCTTTTTCTTTTCGCAAAGCACGTATTCTGGCACCCACTAATTTGAGAACTTCTTTATCTTTCATCGTCTACACCTCACTATTCTAAAAGTGTAGACAAGATATCTAAAGGAAAACATTGAATGATGAATACAATAAATATTAATGATATCTATAAGTATTATTTTTGGATATAATAAGACTAATATTGAAATTCTCTGGAGGAATAGATATGAAAAAAGATCCTTCTACCCTTAACCAAAGTCATACCCAGCCATCCAGACACGAACAACACTTACATCATTCAATAACTGATTTCCACACACAATCCCAATACCACATGAAACTAGCCAAAATCCTGCAAAAGCAAAACCAACTCCAATGCTGTATTATCCTATGTGACTGGGCTTTGACTTCTATGCTGAAAGCTCTATATATGAAGGAAAACAATAGCCTTTGTCTCCAGGTTTCCTATCCATGACTGACCTGCTGCGCTTGTTACATACCGAAACCAATCCAGGCTTGGATGTTGTCGTATTTATAGGCACCACTCAATTTCTTTCATCCCAGTTAGAAACCCCGCTCCTTCAAAAGATGAAGAACAAGGATATGAAGAGGCTGCTACGTAGAACCGACGACATTTTGTACCAGTTATCAACCCGAGTGATTTCCGATCCATCTGAAACGTATCAGTCTATTTTCTAAGAAGTCCTACCATGCCAAATAAACGTTGCCAATGCGCCCTGTCGTAAACCGTTTTTCTTCATACGATAAGAGTATGCTTTAAAGCAAGGAGGGATTCAGACATGGGTGAAGTTGGTTACGGTGGCGGTGGAGCATGGACATCCACAGGCGCGATTCTGGTATTGTTCATTTTGCTGGTGATTATTACTAAATCTTTTCTGATCTAACAGCAGGTTAGCGTCGCTTAAATCTACTAAGCAGCCTTCTTTCACTACATAGTGAGGGAAGGCTTTTTAATGCAGAATGGATGTTAGCCCAAGCATGTTGTCTGTCCCTGCAAGCATTGCTATACTTTATATACAGGGAAAATTTGCCTCAGCAATATGAAATAAACCCTTTGCTTGTTTGATACGGAAGCACTTAAGCATCGCTTGGATGATGAGCCGGATTGGTGTCCGTTGAAGAGGACGAGTTAGGCGAGCTGAATCAGGAGAATGTAGCTTTTTTAATCTAGGAGCAGACGGAACGAAGGCAGCACTGAGGAGAATGGAAAAGGCCATCTCCACGGCTTACATATCCGTGAAGACAGCCCTTAACCCGTCTATTGATATTTTACAATAATCGCATTGCTGATTTGGCGACCGGGTGTGGTGAGATAGGAGCCGTTGTAGTACAGCCCACTGGAAGCACCGCCGTCCAAATTCATGGCCTGATAAGCGCCTGCCTGCTTCATGATTTGAGCGAGCTGTGACATGGTGGCTCCGCTTGTGGTCAGGAGGATCAGCTTATGATCCCGTGTAATCCCGAGGGCGCTTCTGGTCCCGCCGCCTGTTAATATTTTAGGGTCCTTGAAGCCTTCGGCTTTTATATTCAGGGAAACCTTTCCATTCGTCACTAAACGAGGCCCGGCTTGAAGGGCGCCTTCGACGTTGCCTTGACTTAAACACTGCTCAAAGGCAGGACCTGAAACCAGCTCGGCCAAATGGTTGGCATCGTACGTAAAGACGGTTCGTTGGTCGCCAGAGCTTTTTTTCAACAATTTCCCGTGGCTGACCAGATAGCCGTAAGGCGTTTTGTAGGAGCTTTTGGTATAGGCGTCAAAGTAGGTACCGTTGATGGCTAAAACTGCTTGATTGCGTTTGGCGAGACCGCTTAGGTTCTCCACCTTGCCGATGGTATTGCCTGCCAGCGCCACGTCCAGACTCACCTTGGGATGAAGCATGGAGATGGTGACCACCTTAGCGGAGAAGGTGCGTGATCCGACCTTGAAGCTTTTATGAGCCGTCTGGATCGGTGTGGTGCTGCCAGGTAGCTTGCCCGTGAATACCGGAAGCCTGACGGACGTTGTGCCCTGCTTGATATGTACGGATGAGGTTTCCTTTTGCCATGAGACTTGCAGGTTTAGGTGCTGGCTGATGAACTGCAAGGGAACGTAGGTTAAACCGTTGTCGGTAAAAGGAACGCTGTGCATACGAACGGTCTGGTCATTCACTTTAGCCGTAGATTGTCCTGCAAATAAGGTGATACGGGTATCGCCTTGGGCAATCTCAATCTTTTTGTCCGTAGCCGTCTTGTTGATAGTGATCCCTTCATAGCTGTTCAGGAGGCGGAGAGGGATGAACGAATGGTTACTTTGATCCACATAGACCAGCATAGGTGTTGGTGCAGCAGCGTAGATCGGGGTTACAAGTAATAGCAGGGACAGGATAACAAGTGCGGTGATTCTTTTCATGAATAGATCAATCTCCTTATGTAGTCTTGACACTTTACGAGGTGCTTGTACTTATATCGGGTTTTATAAGTTGTAAATGTATGTATATGTGAATTTTAAGACTTCGGCTGATATCGAAACGGGGTGGGCTTGAAATGAGCAGATACGAGCGGAGACTTGCAGATTACCTTCGCAGAGAGCGTCCGTCTTATCGTATGTTTGAAGGATTACAGGAACTGGTGCGCAGCGTGGGGCAACTGGATAATAACTGGTTATATGTGAATGTGGATCAATGGGATCAGGACCCTGTTCATACGCCGGTTTATTATTTTGACGAGCATTGGCTGGATGAATGTGCAGAGGCCGGTACGGCCGTAACCAACGAGCAGGACGAGTATATCCCCGTGTGGATGGCGGATCGTCAGGTTCAAACGTGGCTGGAGCTGGCGACCTTCGAAGGTATTGTGGATGTTCTCAAGGATACAGGACAGCCTGTGACGCTTCAGATGGTAATTATAGCGGTGAAATATTATGACAAGCACGATGCCTATCTGGACTATGAAGAGGTTAAGGCGGTGACAGACCTGTGGTCTGTGCTGACGAAAGTGCGAGGCCGCCTGACGGGATGAACGAGGCCTGTGGAGCAAACGGGAAATACATACGCTGGATGGAGGAAACAGAATGAGCTGTTTGAATCAAGAAACGGCCGCAGAGTGCGACGTGAAGGAAAAAGGTATGCCGCAGTTACACCAGATGCTCCAATACGCAAGACAGGGTGTTGGATCATCTGACGTAACCACAAGCCACTTCGCTAGTAATACGAATATTTTGCAAATGAGGATAAAAGCAAAATCTGTTAAGCTGAACTTGAAAAAAATGTGTATGGCATATGATGCAGTTCTGATATAGAAAGGAAAGAGGTGTGGGGACATGGACAAAAAGGCGGATATTCGCACATCCATGAAGGAGTTATTTGCACATATGGATGAAGCTTTTTTTATGGATTTGGTAGAAAATGTACCCTTCGAGATGCGTGACGGCAATGCCGATGAGGAAGGCTGGATCAAGTGGAAGCCTCTTCCTTCGCAGATCACAGAGCAGGAAGTTCGGGATCTTGAGGAAACCTACCATTTCGAGCTTCCTCCCCTATTGAGAAGTTTCATCATGTCCTATCATTATGTGTCTTTACAATTCGATAACGAATGCATTCCGGGGGTGTACTGGAGCGATTGTACCTTCGTTGAGTTTCCACGACTGCCTGTCGGCCAAGGCTTGAAGGGATTTCATGATTTGCTCCGCGAATGGTCGCCCTTGCTATCGGCAGGTTATATTCCTTTTGCAATTGCTGAGGACGATCAGGGCCCCGTTTGTTTGAATGCAGGAAGCAGACATAAGGATGGGGACTATCCTATCGTATGGTTCTTTCATGAGGATTTGCAGCATCTGGACGAGGACGAGTTACGGATCAGGGAAAACCTGATTCCCCATGTACAAGGGCTGTTTCCCTCTTCTGTCGAGATGTTTAACGTAATGTTTAAGCAGATCAGGCACTAATAATTTCGGGATTGGGACTATATCATGCATATATCGTATTGACATAAAAAATGAGGAATGTTATAAAAAAAGGTAGGCTGGCACTCGAAAGAGGGGAGTGCTAACAGGCTTTCCTGTTTGGGCGGTCCCCCATGTGCAGCCTTACATAAGGTTCATATTCGAAAGGAGATATCAGAATGGAGAAAAAACAGTTTCAGGCTGAATCCAAGCGTCTGCTCGAAATGATGATTAACTCGATTTACACGCAAAAGGAAATTTTTCTAAGAGAGCTGATCTCCAACGCAAGTGATGCAATTGATAAAATTTATTACAAAGCGTTGACGGATGATCAACTGGTCTTTGACAAAGAAAATTACTATATCAAAGTAACAGCCGACAAGGAGAACAGAACGCTCACTCTTCGCGATACCGGGATTGGTATGACCAAGGAAGAACTGGAAAACAATCTGGGTGTCATTGCTAAAAGCGGCTCGCTGGCGTTCAAAAATGAAAATGAATCCAAGGATGGACATGACATCATTGGGCAGTTCGGGGTCGGCTTCTATTCGGCATTTATGGTGGCGGATGTTGTTACAGTGACTACAAAGGCACTGGGCAGCGATACCGCTTATAAGTGGGAATCCACAGGTGCAGATGGATATATCGTTGAACCGGCTGAAAAAGACGAGGTCGGCTCTGTGATTGTTTTGAAAATCAAAGAAAACACCGAGGATGAGTCCTACGACGAATATTTGGACGAGTATCGTTTAAAAGCACTGATCAAGAAATACTCCGACTTTATCCGTTATCCGATCAAGATGGATGTTACAGGCAAACGTCTGAAAGAGGGCAGTGACAACGAGTTCGAAGATTACGAGGAAGAACAGCGTATTAACAGCATGGTTCCAATCTGGAGAAAGAACAAAAGCGAGCTGACCGACGAGGATTATCAAAATTTTTATGCGGAAAAACGCTATGGCTACGACAAGCCACTCCAGCATATCCACGTCAGCGCGGACGGCGCGGTCGTGTACCAGGCTATTTTGTTCATTCCAGAAAATATCCCGTTTGATTTCTATTCCAAGGAGTATGAAAAAGGACTGGAGCTGTACGCCAACGGCGTGCTGATTATGGAAAAATCGCCTGACCTGCTGCCGGATTATTTCAGCTTTGTCAAAGGTATGGTGGACTCCGAAAGCTTGTCGTTGAACATTTCCAGAGAGATGTTGCAGCATGACCGCCAACTGAAGCTGATTGCCAAAAATATCGAAAGCAAAATCAAAGGCCAACTACTGACTCTGCTCAAAAATGACCGGGAAAAGTATGATCAATTCTACAAATCATTTGGCAGACAATTGAAATTTGGCGTCTACAACGATTATGGCACTCATAAGGAGACGCTTCAGGATCTGCTCATGTTCTACTCTTCTACGGAGAAAAAGCAGGTTACACTGGACGAGTATGTATCGCGTATGCCTGAGGATCAGAAGTATATTTATTATGCTTCCGGGGAGTCCAATGAGCGTATCGAGAAGCTGCCGCAGACCGAAATGGTGGCCGACAAGGGCTACGAAATTCTGTATTTCACCGATGATATCGATGAGTTCGCTATTAAAATGCTCATGAGCTACAAGGAGAAAGAATTCAAATCCGTATCCAGTGGCGATCTGGGCATTGAGGCTGACGAGAACGAGAAGGAAACAGATGCGGAACAAAACGACAACAAAGAGCTGTTCGAGTACATGAAGGGCTTGCTGGAAGGCAAGGTATCCAGTGTTAAAGCCTCCAAGCGCTTGAAGACACATCCGGTGTGTCTGTCCGCAGACGGCGAAGTGACGATTGAAATGGAGAAAATCTTAAATGCTATGCCGAACAACGCCGATGTAAAAGCGAATAAAGTGCTGGAAATCAACATTAACCATGCGGTGTTCAACTCTCTGAAAGAGGCTTTTGCCGAGGACAAGGAGAAGGTCAATCTCTATACGGCATTGCTGTATAATCAGGCACTGTTGATCGAAGGCTTGCCACTGCAAGACCCGGTTGAATTCACCAACGATATTTGCAAAATCATGGTTTAATAAGGTTTAGTTTTGTTTTAGTTTTATAGAGAGCCGTTCCCGCATCGGGGGCGGCTTTATTTATGATAAACAATCCTACAGTACCAGCCAATCATTTTGCCACCCCTTGAATCTTCTTCATAGGAATTAGCGGGGTGGCCTTTTTATTAGATATAAGATAATATTAACTCTTTAAGGCTGTTTACCTGGAATGCAAAAAAACCTCCGGTAAACGTACACTGACTTCCTTGGAACGCCTTCGGAGGTGCTATTGTTCTCTTCATTTTATGGCGTTTTCATACCTGAATTTGGGATTTGTAAAATTTTTGTGACATAGCGGTGTGAATTTTTACACTGCAAATTATCGTTTTTCTTGATTATTTGGTGGGATGTCTTTATAATCATTTTGTTTGCAAGAATGATTAGCGATTAGCGTATGGAATAAGGAGGTTATTTATTTTGGGAAAAGCATTGATTATTGGCGCCGGTGGCGTGGCCAGCGTTGTGGTGCATAAATGTTGCCAAAACCCAGATGTATTTGAAGAAATTTGTATCGCAAGCAGAACTGTTGAGAAATGCGATGCGCTTAAAGAAAAGCTGGGTGGAGGCCGTACGAAGATACAAACGGCTCAGCTTGATGCTGACAACACCGACATGGTCATTGACCTGATTCGAAGCTTTCAACCGGATGTAGTTATCAATGTGGCTCTCCCTTATCAGGATTTGACGATTATGGATGCTTGCCTTGAGACAGGCGTTCATTACGTTGATACGGCGAATTATGAACCGCCGGATACGCCGAAGTTTGAATACAGCTGGCAATGGGCCTACAAAGAAAGATTCGAAAAAGCGGGCATTACAGCTCTGCTGGGCAGCGGTTTTGATCCAGGCGTGACTGGAGTATTTACGGCTTATGCTCAAAAGCATTATTTTGATGAAATTCATACGATTGATATTGTAGATGCGAATGCAGGGGACCACGGATATCCTTTTGCAACTAACTTTAATCCGGAAATTAATATTCGGGAAATTACGGCGAAGGGCCGTTACTTTGAAAATGGAGAGTGGATTGAAACTGAGCCTCTTTCCGAGAAAAAGGTATACGACCTTCCTGAAATCGGACCGAAAAACATATATCTTTTGTACCATGAAGAACTGGAATCTCTTGCAGTAAACATTAAAGGTGTGAAAAAAATCCGTTTCTGGATGACTTTCTCGGACAACTACCTGAATCATTTGAACGTGCTTCAAAACGTAGGTATGACTTCTATCGAGCCTATTGATTACGAAGGACAACAAATCATTCCATTGCAGTTCCTGAAAGCCATTTTGCCAGACCCGGCTTCCCTCGGACCTAGAACCAAGGGTAAAACGAACATTGGATGTATCATCCAGGGTATTAAAGACGGAAAACCAAAAACGTATTATGTATACAATGTGTGTGATCATGAGGAATGCTATGCAGAGGTTGGCTCCCAAGCCATTTCCTACACGACAGGTGTTCCTGCCATGATCGGCGCAATGCTTATCATTAAAGGCATCTGGAAAAAACCAGGCGTATATAACGTTGAGGAATTTGATCCAGATCCATTCATGGAAGCACTGAATAAACACGGATTGCCATGGCAAGAGAGCTTTACGCCAACGTTGCTTGATTGAGGCCTGTGATGAATATTGATATTAGCGGACTTCCATCACCTTGTTACCTTGTTGACGAAAGACTTCTTGTGAAAAACCTTGAGGTTTTAAATTCTGTTCAAGAGCGAACAGGCTGCAACATTTTGCTTGCTCTTAAGGGATTTTCGATGTTTTCGACCTTTCCTCTGGTTGGCAAATATTTAAAAGGTGTAACCTCCAGTTCGTTGTTCGAGGCGAGACTGGGTCGCGAAAAAATGGACAAGGAGGTTCACGTATACGCACCAGCTTATGTTGACAGTGAATTTGACGAGCTACTGGAGTATGTTGACCACGTCGTTTTCAACTCCTTCGATCAATTGAAACGGTTCAAAAGTAAGGTGCAAGGCGTGACTTCCAAAAAAATCGACATCGGAATTCGGGTCAATCCGGAATATTCGGAAATCGAAACTCCGCTGTATGATCCTTGCTACAACAACTCCAGAATGGGTGTAACCTTGGCTAACTTTAGACCTGAGGATCTGGATGGCGTGGACGGTATTCATTTTCATACGATGTGTGAACAGAATTCAGACACGCTGGAGCGCACCATTAAAGTCGTGGATGAGAAATTCGGGCCATACATTAAGAACATGAAATGGCTTAATTTTGGCGGCGGTCACCATATCACCAGAGAAGACTATGATCTGGACACGCTGGTACGCTGTATTCAATATTTTCAGGATAAATATGGTGTACAGGTTTACCTGGAGCCGGGCGAAGCTATCGCTTTGAATACCGGTTATCTGGTTGCCACAGTCCTGGATACGATGAAAAACGGAATGGATATTGCGATTCTGGATACTTCGGCTGAGTGTCATATGCCCGATGTGCTGGCTATGCCATATCGCCCGAATATCATTGATGCAGGTAAGCCTGGTGAGTATGCGCACACCTACAGACTCGGTGGCCTTACCTGCCTGGCCGGAGATGTAATTGGAGACTACTCCTTTAAAGAGCCATTGAAGCCGGGAGACAAGCTTGTATTCTGCGACATGGCCCATTATACGATGGTCAAAAACCACATGTTCAACGGAGTCAACCTGCCAGCCATCGCCAGCTACAACGACGAAGAAGGCATTAAGGTGATCCGCCAGTTCTCCTACGAGGACTTTAGCTCACGTCTGTCCTAAGATATGTATAGTGTGAAATGACTGATTGTACCGAATGGAATAACTGAACTACAAAAACCTCGCCCCTTGAGATAGGGGCGAGGTTTTTTGGCGTAGTTAGGGATTTTTTTGATTTTTATACGTGCCTTTGTATGTATCCAATACAACAGCAGGCATTAAATAATGATTAACTATTTGGTAAGTTACATAAATTTAATTAGTCTACCTTACAACTTCAGAAGAGATTTTATAGTCAAATATATGTCCTCCAGGTTGAAGTCCTAACGCATTGACGGTCAAGTAGTAGTCCTTACCTTTTTCAAGATCTGCGTTTAAAAAATATTGACCGTTTCTTGATCTTTTAACCTTTTGACCATTACTATCGTAAAGAGTTAGTTCCAACCAAGAATCAGGATATCTGTCGCCCTGAATAGTAAATTGAACATTGTTCGATTCAAAAGCCTTAATTGTATATACATCGTAGTTTTCCCACATCCCCTGCTTCTCTTCACCGAGGGTTCCAATGACAGCATCACCTATAAAATAATAGTTAGGTTCTTCAAAACTATTATTTGGCTCCTGTTCATGATATTCAAGTAAGGAGGTGAGATTTGATTCCTTTGCTACTGGTGCAGAATCTGCATCTTCAGCAAAAGCGGCACCTGCAGAAGTGCTTAGCAAAAGTGTAAGACCTAATGAAGCTAACAGTGTTTTTTTCATGAATAAACGTCCTCTCTTATTTTGGGGTTTATATTCATTTATATGAATATATTAGTAATTGCTTCCTGAATTATTGTATACTATTTACCAGTAAATTGGAACAATAAAAAGGAATATTTATCAATAAAATAAATATAATAGAACATTTTGTTACAAAGGTGTATTTTTTCATCCCTCAGAAGTAAAATCTAAGGAAGTTCTGTAGAAAAGGAATGAAGTATGTACTAACTGCTCAAAATGGAATACATAATTCGGAATATATATGTTGAGTAGCGTGATATTTGAGGACTTATTGTTGAAACAGGCGAAGGGGATAAGCAGCTTCGCCTCACTTGTTATAGAAAGGTAAGGAGAAGCGATAGTTTGTTTTAGTAGTCAGCACACGCAAGCAATGGGTTTAATGAATTTTCATTATTTTCATAAAACCCACTCGCGCGATCATAAACACTACATATTGTGGTTTTTTATGGGTTTTGTTAGAAAGCTTTTTTGCTGGAAAACAGGTGAATTTCTTGGCTGCCAACATTTATGATATACTCATTGGATTGGAAACCTATTTGAATGTTAAATGGATAAATCATGTGGAAAGATAGACAGAGGTGAAATGAACATGTTCGACCCGACGGTTTTTGATAATTTAAAGGTAGCTATGGAAAATGCAGTATACGATCTGGATAGTCTGGATTCACGTATTGAAATCACGCAACGGATCGACCGATTGGAAATGTCCGTGATGTCGCGTGAATTCGCTATACAGTTCAGGCTGACAGAACGACCCGGTGTGACAGCAGAAATTCGCTTAAAGGCAGATTTAAACAACCTGGCTGCGGAAATTTTGGAGATCGAAGATCAAATCCCCGGATGTGTGCTGCTGCTCAGCTTCTATATGGAGGTTCGTGAGGTTGAAACACAATGTAGCCAGATTGAAGATATATTGACGCAGATTTGGAAGCCGGATCTTAAGCCGGTCCAAACGCTCAGCTTTGTTCACGGGGAGAAGGCAGCTACATACCAAAATAAGATTGAGCTTCAATTTTCCAGACAAATTAATGAAGATCAGATGGAGGATATCCCGGAGCTATTGGAGCATATTTTGCTGACGCTTACGGAATTACACAAGGCATGAAAATTGATTTCAACAATTTGGTCGGATTGAATTGAACTGGAAAGGGAAGTTAGAATTAAAGGAGCAGGGAATATAAAATGAATGAACTTGAATTCTCACAAGTGTATGCGATTATGGAAGCCTCTTTTCCTGAAACGGAATGTAGAATCTTTGCGTCGCAAAAGGCTCTGCTAAATCATCCTTGTTATCACTTAATCACTGAAAAGGATGAGCAAGGGCATACGATCGCTTTTCTGGCAGGCTGGGAATTTACACACTTTCGGTTTGTAGAGCATATTGCGGTAGATCAGGCTATACGTGGTGGCGGGTTAGGTAAAAAGCTCATGAGCAGATTTATTACACAGTCCGATAAACCGGTAGTGCTGGAGGTTGAGCCACCTGAGGATGAATGGACTCGGAGAAGAATTGGTTTTTACGAACGCTTGGGATTCCATCTCAACGATTTTGAGTATGTACAGCCTCCTTTGAGGGAAGGGCAGTCCGATCTGAGGCTTCAAATTATGAGTTATCCGTGTGCGCTGACAGAGCAGGATTTTGCTCCATTTAGACAAATTTTATATACCGAGGTTTACGGGCTGAAATGAGAGAACATATTTAATTAGTGTATATAAAAATGAAACAAGGCTCTGTTTTTGCCGTATTCATACGGGAGCAGAGCCTTGTTTCATTGAGACAGCGTAACTTAATGATGGCTATGTCTTGTCCAAACCATTAGAAATTCCTTTTCATTCGTTTCGGGATCAACGGATTCCTCTTGAATGATAAAGCCATTTTTGGTGTAAAAGTTAAATGCCTTCGTGTTGGACTGGTATACTTTCAATTGGATCTGATCATATTGCTTCTTAACCCATTCTAGTAGTAACTTGCCATAGCCTTTTCGTTGGGAACCTACTCGTATAAATAAGGCCGCCAAATATCCATCTATCATGGAAACGAAGCCACCAATAGTGTGATCGTCCTGTATAATAACGTAGTTTTGAGCTAGAGGAAGGTATTTGTCCTCCATTTGTCCAACCTGTGATGTCCAATATTGTGGATCAATAAAATGATGGGCCTCTATGGAAGCTTCCAGCCATATAGCGGTTAATTCTTTAAACTCTTCCACTTTCCCTGGTCGAATAGACATAGAGTGACCTCTTTTCCCAGTATATAATTTGGTTACGATAGTATGATGTTTAACATAAAAAAGACCGTCCGTAGACGGCCTTTTTACCCGTGGCGCTTATTTAAAGCTTTGATCCGTATCCCGCGCCTCCGTCATCTCTGAGAATTAGAGAATAACGTACCGGGTAAGGGATACGCTCAACATGTGATTACTAATGTTGACGCACCTCCTTTCCTGATGCGTTCATCTTACCATATATGGTGTGTGACATCCAGTTATTTTCGTATGTTTTCAGGAAAAATTTATAGAGAATATTATATAAAAATAACTTGATTTTATGGTTCATGGGAGATATAATCTTAATTACGATGATTGAAAAACATCGTATGAATACATAATATGCGGTCGTGGCGGAATTGGCAGACGCGCACGGTTCAGGTCCGTGTGGGCTAACCCCCCGTGGAGGTTCGAGTCCTCTCGACCGCATCTTACCCTAACAATTACAGGTTCTTGGATTGGCTGGATGCCACCAAGAGCCTGTTTTCATATGGTCAAGAAGCTCCGTGTGTTGCTCATCTCCTGGTGAACGGCATTTATGGCCATGTTATCAGAAATAAATAATCATTCTATTTACTGGAATATATATTTAATATAGTCTTTTGCACTCTGATCAATTTCTTCATCGCTCGCTTGAAATGAGGCTCCAAAGACAGCGAAATAGGGTAATGATATTGCACCAACATGTACTGCGCTAGCTTTAAAAGGTGTTATAACTTCATCTACAGTAAACGTAACGGAACCAGTAGGTAAATAATTTTCTTTTTTATCGCCAATGGACACTGCTATCCCTAGCTTCTTTCCTTTTAGCTTATTACCTTTTGAACCATAAGCCCATCCATGAGTAAAGACATCATCCATCCATTTTTTTAATAAAGGCGGGTAACTATACCAATATAAAGGGAATTGAAATATTACATTGTTGTATGCTTCAAGTAACTTTTGCTCTTTCAAGACATCAATGCTCCAGTTTGG
Source organism: Paenibacillus sp. 1-8 (assembly GCF_056316205.1). Classification (NCBI taxonomy): domain Bacteria; kingdom Bacillati; phylum Bacillota; class Bacilli; order Caryophanales; family Paenibacillaceae; genus Paenibacillus; species Paenibacillus sp. 1-8. The sequence goes on from NZ_CM149995.1 coordinate 1,782,083, forward strand.
ATACTCTTTATAAATCTCATGAATTGTAATTTCATGGGTATATTGAAGCAATTCTTGTTTCCATCTTTGATTTACTCTAGAATCTTCAATATTCGGATGAGCTAAAATCACAAGAGTTTTCATAATAAATCACCTTTCTTGCGTAACATATTTTGCTTTTTGTAGATACTTATATTATTATTCTGTACGCTTCAAAAAAAGTAAATACACACAATAAAGTAATATAGTTACTTGAAAGTGTGCATTGGACTTAGAGTGAAGATATGCGATTATAAAAATAATTAGATAAGCTTTGTTATTTTTGGCGTTGAAGAGGTGGTACTATGAAACAATATAATTTAGGCATAGAAGCAACACTTGAGATCATCGGAGGTAAATGGAAATCATTAATCATATGTTTATTAATGTCTGGTAGAAAAAGGACAAGTGAATTACAGCGTAGTATTCCAGGCATTTCTCAAAAGGTTCTTATACAGCAACTTCGCGAACTTGAAAAGGATGGTATCATAGGCAGGCATGTGTATAATCAAATGCCTCCAAAAGTGGAGTATTATATAACGGAATATGGAATTACAGCAAATGAAATTATTGACTTAATGTGTTCTTGGGGTAGAGCTAATATCAAAATAAGACAACAGCAAGGAGAAGATGTGATGTTGTTAGAAAATGATTCAAAATGAATAGTTGAGTAAAAGAGCGTTGTAGACTGTGATGTTTACGGCGGTTTTCTTTTTTTTCGTAGAGTTGGCAGTTTCGGGATATCTGTTGTAGCAGCATATTCCTCAGTTACCTTCAAGTACTATGCTTTGTGTTGAGCCGCAAGCTAGTTTACTATATAGTTATGACTGGACCATTCCATCTATATTAAATCAATGTCTAAGTAGGGGGACCCTTGCAATGATTATTAAACCGAAAATCCGTGGTTTCATCTGTACGACTGCGCATCCCGGAGGATGTGCGGCTCATGTCAATCGTCAGATCGACTACATTAAAGACAGCACGTCAATACAAGGAGCTAAAAAGGTCCTTGTAATCGGAGCATCTACTGGATATGGGCTTGCTTCCCGTATTGCTGCGAGCTTCGGTATGGGGGCGGATACCATAGGTGTATCCTATGAACGTCCCGCTTCAGAGGGGCGCACGGCTTCAGCAGGCTGGTACAACACGGTAGCCTTTGAAAGAGCGGCCAGAGCGGCGGGCTACATAGCAGAAAGCATTAATGGAGACGCTTTTTCCCATGAAATCAAGCAGGAGACGTTGAAACTGGTTAAGGAAAAGCTGGGCAAGGTAGATCTGATTGTGTATAGTGTCGCCTCACCACGACGGACGCATCCCGATACGGGTGAAACCTTCAACTCCGTTCTCAAGCCCATCGGGCAGCCTTTTTCTAATAAAACGGTGAATACCAATACAGGTGTCGTATCGGAGATTACGCTGGAACCGGCAACGGAGGAGGAAATCGAAAATACGATAACGGTAATGGGGGGCGAAGATTGGTCCTTATGGCTAAAAGCGCTGGAAGAAGCGGATCTGCTGGCTGAAGGGGTAACCACACTGGCTTACTCATATATTGGCCCAGAGATCACGGAGGCCATTTACCGTAAAGGAACCATTGGCCAAGCCAAAAATGATTTGGAAGCCACAGCCCATACCTTAACGAAGCAACTGGAGCGTTATCATGGTAAAGCTTACGTTTCTGTAAATAAAGCTTTGGTTACACAGTCCAGCTCGGCTATTCCAGTTGTACCTCTGTATATTTCTTTGCTGTTTAAGGTTATGAAGGAAAAGGGTTTGCATGAGGGCTGTATCGAGCAAGCGCAGCGTCTATTCGGGAAGCTATATAGTGAAGCCACAGTGGAAACCGATGAGGAAGGACGCATTCGTCTGGACAATTGGGAAATGAGGGCGGATGTCCAGCAGGCTGTCCAAGAGGCTTGGTCCGGGATTACTACAGAAAACGTGTCTGAACGGGGCGACCTCGAACAATATCGTCTGGACTTCCTTCAATTATTTGGATTCGGGTTTGATGAAATTGATTATGATTTGGACGTAAATCCAGATATTCAGTAGCATCGTGGCTAATCGCGAATTGTACGGCAAACATAATAAAAACGGGCACTTACAAGCGAAATAAATGGCTTGTGGTGCCCGTTTTTTTATATGTTTGGCAAATGTATATAAGCTGAACTAAAAAAGGTACATGGAAAACGAAGTAGGCGGAATGGTGCTGTATAAGCGAAGCACCATCCGTCTGCGAAGTGACACTAAGGTAACTTTTAAGTTCGGCTTATATAGTGTTCTTGTTTCAGCAGTTGAAACTATTGGGGATCTGACGTAGATACCGATTTGTAATGAAGCAGACGAAAAACAGCGATGGTAATCATGATCCCGGCAACGCCGAAGACAGATACGGAGGTCAAAGCCTGATAGGCCTGCCAGCCGAATAAAAAAGCGATACCACTGCCAAAGGTTGTGCCTGCCAGTAAACCGAGTGCGCAAGCGATGTCTGTTCTGAATTTCATAAGTATTTTTCCTTTCGGAATCAGGATTTGAAAAGCAACATGTACTTTTCATCTGGACTTGGACAGGAACTTGTGCGTACAATTAAATAGAAATCGTTTTCAAAGGCAATCTTGTTATCATTATGGATCATTCTTGTGCAAATTATTCCTTTTCAGGAGGTAGATGAAATGAATATGAATGAGCAGATCAAGCAGTGGAACGAAGAGGCACATGAAAATAACACCGACCACCCTTACCGAAAGGTTGAATTGCTAATTGAGGTGCGTGATGGGGCGCTTGAAGCCATCGTCCCCTATCTGAAGCAACGGAATTACCGTCATGTGACGCTGGTAGAGGATGAACATACTTCTGCGGCGGCAGGGGAAAAGGTGGCACAACTCATACGTGACGGAGGTTTGGTGGTCGATGTGGTTCGGTTGCCTCCCAATGCTGTGGGGGATGTGATTGCAGATGAGAGTTATATCGTGAAAGTGTTGTTGGGCGTGACAGATGAGAGTCAGGCTGTACTGGCCGTAGGCTCTGGCACTATTCATGATCTGGTTCGCTTCGCATGCTATAAAATGAACCGCCCGTTCCTGTCGGTGCCGACGGCCGCTTCTGTGGATGGATTTACATCGGCAGGCGCGCCGTTGATTGTGGGCGGCAGCAAGCAGACATTTCAGGCTGTTCCGCCGGAAGCGATCTTTGCTGATCTATCCGTACTGGCGAGTGCGCCACAAGCGATGACTGCCGCAGGCTTTGGCGATATGCTCGGCAAATTCACCTCATTAGCCGATTGGCATGTGTCCAGGGATTTGGGAGACGAACCCTATTCGCCCCTAGCTAATCGAATCACGGAGGAAGCGCTGCGGGCCTGTGTAGAGCATGTTGATGAGATTGCAGCGGGTTGTCAGGCAGGTGTCGAGGTGCTGATGAACGCGCTGATCGCATCCGGCATTTCCATGCTGATGATTGATCATTCCCGTCCGGCATCGGGTGGAGAGCACCACATTTCCCACCGAATTGAAATGGATTTTATTGCGGAGGGGCGCAAGCAAATTTTGCACGGTGCCAAAGTGGGCGTAGCTTCCGCTTTGCTGGCGGACTTGTACAGGGATCTGGCTGCCAGCCAAGATGTGGATGCTTTTAAGGTATACCGAACCTTGCCAACGTCGGAGCAGATGCGTGCATGGCTGGCTCAGGTAGGTGGCCCGTCCACGATTGCCGAGCTCGGCGTAACCGAGGAACAGCTTGCACGCGCACTTCGCACAGCTCATACCCTGCGTAATCGCTATACAGGGCTCAAGTATATGAACGATCATCAATTGCTTCGTTCATAGTATGTACATCTGCACAAGCGGTATTTAGACGGGATTAGCCAAGCACTTGTAACATGGAAGTGGATTAGCGAATGGGTTTATGCCTCCGGTAGCTATACAACGATATCCTGCTCCTGTGACATTTGTATGTACAAATGAACGATATGCTATAATCGTGAAATACAAAGGGTACACGATATTGCAAGTGACGGAGGAAATTATGGCGCCCAAATATATACAAGTTAAACAAGAAATTTTATCATGGATTCATTCATCCAGGCTGGAGCCTCAAAGCCAGCTTCCATCTGAACATGAAATGTCTGAGCAATTTGCGGTTAGTCGGCAAACCGTGCGTCAGGCGTTAGGTGAGCTGGTACAGGAGGGTTGGCTGTTTCGCATGCAGGGCAAGGGCACCTTTGTTGCCACACGGGACAGCAAGCAACCCGAGGACCCACGGACCATCGGGGTCGTTACGACCTATATATCGGATTATATTTTTCCGTCGATTGTGCAGGGAATTGAATCCAAATTAAGTCGTCAGGGCTATAAGCTGCTGCTGTCAAGTACAGGCAATGACCCCGAGCAGGAACGGCAGTGTTTGGAAATGCTGCTAAGTCAGCCATTGAGCGGAATCATTATTGAGCCGACCAAAAGTGGGGAGCGCAACCCCAATCTGAATTATTACCTGACCTTGGAAAATCGCCAAATTCCTTATTTAATGATTAATGCGCGGTATGAGGAAATGGATGCGCCATGTCTGCGTGTAGATGATGAGAAGGGTGGATTTTTAGCGGCTGAGCATCTGATTAAGCTGGGACATCGACGGTTAGCCGGGTTTTTCAAAACAGATGATATGCAGGGAATTCTACGTATGAAGGGATTTGTAGCCGCCCACCGCAAATATGGGGTTACGCTGCATCCGAATGCAGTGACCACCTACCGGACAGAAGAAAAAAATGAGGTTCCGTTACAGCGTGCGTCTGTGCTGCTGAGTATGGAGCCGGGAGAGCGTCCTACCGGATGGGTAACCTATAATGATGAGCTGGCAGTGCGTTTGTTGGATATTGTGCGTTCGGCGGGTCTGAGCATTCCGGATGATTTGTCGCTGGTCGGGTTTGATGACTCTTTTTTGGCAACGGCAACGGAAATTAAGCTAACTACAATCCGGCACCCGAAAGAGGAGCTGGGATTTCGCGCCGCTGATACGATACTGTCGATGATCGAAGAAAAGGGCTTCCGCGAAGAGGATCGCCAGTGGATTATTCCGCCTGAACTGATTATCCGTGAATCTACGGGTCCTGTTGCCAGTGATGTATAAGAACCTGTAAATATGGGCGAGTTTTTATTTAGATACATGTAAGGACAAGTTGGAAGGATTGTAGTTCTGACACCTAATAGCATCTCGGCCTGCTCACTCGCCGTACCGGACAGTCTGTTTTCTGGATTGCAGAAAATAGGCTGTTTTTGCTATGTTTTTTCTGAAAATATAAACAGTTACACAGTGAAAAAACGTATAAAAAACACTGGCTAAGTTGTACGTACAAGTGTATAATGAAAGCGGAACCAAGGATATGAGGTCATTAGCACTTCCATTGCAGATTTCAGAAATGATAGTAAAAGGAGTGTCTTATACATGTTAGAACAATTGAGACAGGAAGTATGGGAGGCTAATTTGGCTCTTCCCAAGCATGGTCTGGTTACTTTTACGTGGGGAAATGTAAGCGGTATCGACCGTGAGCAGGGACTGGTTGTAATTAAGCCAAGTGGTGTGGCCTACGAGGAACTGAAAGCAGAGCAATTGGTCGTACTCAATTTGCAAGGCGATATTGTTGAGGGTGAACTTCGCCCTTCATCGGATACACCTACACATCTGGCGCTATACCGTGCTTTTCCACAAATCGGCGGTATTGTACACACACATTCCTCTTGGGCCACAAGCTGGGCGCAGGCTGGACGCGCGATTCCGGCATTAGGTACGACTCAGGGTGATTATTTTTATGGAACGATTCCGTGTACCCGCGCGATGACTTCAGAGGAAATTGCCGGGGAGTATGAGTTGGAGACGGGACATGTGATCATTGAGACGTTTGAGGATATTAGTCCGGCGGACATTCCAGGTGTACTCGTTAATCAGCATGCACCGTTCGCTTGGGGGAAAAATGCCGATGATGCCGTTCATAATGCGGTTGTGCTGGAGGAAGTAGCCAAGATGGCGTACCGTTCCTTCGCGCTGAACCCGGAATTAAGCTCTATGGATCAGGCACTACTGGATAAGCATTTTCTGCGCAAGCATGGAGCGAACGCTTATTACGGTCAAATGAAAAAGGAGGAGACACACAAATGAGCAAGTATACCATTGGTGTCGATTATGGAACAGAGTCCGGGCGTGCGGTCATTGTTGACCTCTCTAACGGAGCTGAAATTGCTACACATGTAACACCTTATCGCCATGGGGTTATTGATGAAGTGTTGCCTAGTAGCGGACGCAAGCTGGAAATGGACTGGGCGCTGGAGCATCCGGCTGACTATATTGAAGTGCTGACGACTTCTGTACCTGCTGTCATGAAGGAGACGGGGATTTCTCCGGACGACATCATCGGGATCGGAATTGATTTTACGGCATGTACGATGCTGCCGATTGATGCACAAGGACAACCATTGTGCTTTGACGAGAACCTGAAGGATAATCCGCATAGCTGGGTAAAACTGTGGAAGCACCATGCAGCGCAGGATGAAGCGGATCGTCTGAACGAAATTGCCTCACAGCGGGGAGAGGCATTTCAGCCTCGTTATGGTGGTAAAATTTCATCCGAATGGATGATCGCAAAAATTTGGCAAATTCTGAACGAGGCGCCGGATATTTATGATCAGACAGATCGCTTTGTAGAAGCGACCGACTGGGTTATTTCCCAGCTTAGTGGAGAGTTGAAGCGTAATCAATGTACAGCGGGTTATAAGTCTATTTACCACCATCGTGACGGTTATCCGGACCACGAGTTTTTCAAAGCGCTCGATCCTCGTCTGGAAAATCTGACGGATACGAAGCTGCGTGGTGAGGTTTATGACTTGGGCAGCCGTGCAGGTGGATTAACAGAGGACATGGCTGCAAAGCTCGGGCTGAATCCGGGAACTGCGGTAGCCGTAGGTAACGTGGATGCACATGCGGCTGTTCCGGCGGTAGGTGTCGTTACACCAGGCAAGCTGGTCATGGCGATGGGAACCTCTATTTGTCATATGCTGCTCGGTGAGGAAGAAAAAGAAGTCGAAGGTATGTGCGGCGTTGTAGAAAACGGAATTATTCCGGGCTACTACGGCTATGAGGCTGGTCAGTCGGCGGTAGGAGATATTTTCGCATGGTTCGTTGAGCATGCTGTTCCCGGCGAGGTGAAGGAGCAGGCTGCGGCAGAAGGCGTAAACGTCCATGTGTGGCTGGAGCGCAAAGCGGCAGCATACAAACCGGGCGAAACCGGATTGCTTGCACTGGATTGGTGGAACGGCAACCGTTCTGTGCTGGTAGATACGAACCTGACAGGTCTTATGGTCGGTTATACGCTGCTGACGAAGCCGGAGGAAGTGTATCGTACATTGCTGGAAGCCACAGCGTTCGGCACACGTAAAATCGTCGATGCGTTCCATCACAACGGCGTGCCGGTAGATGTATTGTACGCATGCGGTGGATTGCCGCAGAAAAACCGTCTGTTGATGCAAATTTATGCCGATGTTACCGGACGGGAGATCAAAGTAGCGGCTTCTACTCAAACCCCTGCGCTGGGCGCAGCGATGTTCGCGGCAGTGGCTGCGGGAGCAGAGGCTGGAGGGTATGATGATATCGTCCAAGCAGCGCGCCATATGGCTCGTGTACGGGACGAGAGCTTCAAGCCGATCCCGGAGAACGCGGCCGTCTATGATAAGCTGTACGAGGAATACAGCCTCCTTCACGACTACTTTGGACGTGGAGGCAATCCGGTGATGAAGAAGCTGAAGGCGATTAAGGAAGAAGCCGGGCGTTCTACAGAAGCGGCGAGCACTCATTCTTAAAAGGTAAGGTATCTAAAAAAGCACAGTACGCCGAGAAAACGGCAGACTGTGCTTTTTTTGTTCTTATATTCCGTAATTTGCAACAAGCGAAAGTCTTGTGAAATGAAAGATGGTAATGCGTTCCTTTCATAGACTTTCAGGTAAAGTACAATCGTTTAGTTTTAACGGGCATTCTCACTTTTTCAGCATGGCATCAGCAAACAAAATGGATTTTGGAATGCGGAAAAACTGTTCCGCCTGATCCTGGAAGGTTTGAGAAGGAACGGTACCCTGATGCAACCATTTTCGGAATGTGCCGGGATGAACGCCAATCCAATGACTGACATCGGTCACCGAAATATCATGGACCATACACAGACCCGCCAAAATCCGGTTTTTGACCGGGGAACGAGTCACAGTCCGTTTCATAAAACGGGACGGTGATGGCTGACAGATGAGCGGTGAACGCCGGACAACCTCTTCGTTAAATAGAATATGGTGCGGATAACCAAGTGTATTACATGTTTTTTCCAGATTAGTGTTGCCAGGAATACGGCCTTCATATACCCACGCACTGACGCTACGTGAGGAAATAGAAAGCTCCTCGGCAAGCTGAGACAGTTTAATGTCATTAGCCATCAAAACGGCTAGCAGAACACGATTGCGTACTTGACAGCGTGTCGGCTTGCGAAAACGTTTGACGCGCACACCTTTTCCCAAATATTTGCGATTGATCAGAGACCACGCCTGAATGGAATGTTTATCTTGTTGTTTAGGCATATATCCTCCGATTTTTTTTAACCACATACTACTATACCCGAAGGGGACTTTGCAAGTGACTCCCCTCCTGATTTTCTTTTAATCCCATGGGCTTAACCGGTTTATGGAAAATAAGGTCCATTTGACCTATGAAAAGGGCTGTTTAAGGGGCCGATATATTGAATTGTGTCTACTTTTGTGGAAATGGAGGGAATATGTTCTTTTTTTATGATTGTAAGGCTTATAAGAGAGAGAAATGGATAGGGGACTCCAAGTGTACCCAACTATTTCCTGAATGACAAGAGGAGGTTATCCAGTCAGATGGTTTGTAAAAAGATAATGATATGGTTTCTGACGGCACTTTTGGCAGCAAACACTTTGCTGTGCTTGCCTAGTGTGGCAGGAGCGGAGAAGCAAGACACGAGGGACAGAGTAGAACAAAATCAAGCGGATACGGCACAGGAGAAACTTGAGCTTTCTGATGGAACCGTTTCTTTCACCCCGTCTGCTTCTGCGACAAACAGCGTCTATAACGCATTAATGATGAGCTTGGCGGCAAACGTGGAATATACGTCGATCCCTATTGATCCCGGGGAAACGTATGAATTTGAGAATACTGATACGATTAGTAAATCCATATACAGTAACGCCTCCGAATCTAAAGGCATTCTGTATGATAGTGTGAGTTACAAAGAGGACGGAGATATCAGCACTGTCCATATGGATTACGGCCTAAGCCCCATTGGTGTTCCCGGGGGAGGTACAGCATTTATTACGAATACAGGAACAACAGCATTAACCGTAAAGGTAACGGATGTCTTCACCTACAGCACATCGGAGAGTCCGGCATTGGAACGTGTTACGGTCTCTAAGAATGAGAGTTACCGGATCGTGAATGACGGATGGACTGCCCATTCGATTCAGCATGATGGTTCAAGTAAGGACAATCGCCGTTTTGATTATGCCAAATACAGGGAAAATGGAACTTTAGCCGCATCTGGCCTTAACAGCATTGCTCATCCCTCTTTGGCTGAAGGTGAGGAACTGATCGTTACAGGTGGTACTTCAAATGCCGTGACCTTTGGTTTACCGTACGGAAAATACAGTATAGAAAGTACCGGAGAGCCCGCTTATGCACGGGTTAGCTTGAATCAGGGAGAAAGCTATCAGTTTATTAATGTTGGAACCAGATTAGACTCGATTGAGAGCGACGGTACACCCAAGGATAAATTGGACTATGTTGTATATCTGTCCAATGGAACGGAATCCTCGCGTGGCACCGGCACTTCGGCCAAGCCGCAGGTCGGTGTAGACAAATACGCGGTTATTACCCAGGTTACAGCCAGCCCGGTTACATACGGTGCGCCTTACCGTAACTTTATCGCCCGTCCTGTCGGCGGTGATGCGATCAGTCGCGTCGAGTTTGAGGCAGGCAAGAGCTACATTTTCCATAATAACGGCACGCTGATGAACCCGATCTACAACAACTCCAGAAAGGCAGGAAGCTTGTTCGATTATGCTATTTACAAGCCGGATGGAACGGTCAATTCCTACGGTTTTAACAGCCAGGCTGGTCCTATGATTCCAGCATCAGGTTATGCCATTGTGACTGTAATGGGCCCAGGACCGATTACATTTGATTATACGGACGATTTTTCCTGGGAAACGAGCAAGGATCCTGCCTTTTTACGCGTAACCTTATCGAAGGGTGAAAGTTATGCTTATACGAATATCAGTGATCATTTAAGGAATCTGCACAGCACCGCTCCAACCGTTAAGGGCAAATTTGATGTGGTCCTGTATAAAGCGAGCGGCATGGAGGAATCCAGACGCAGTACTGGAAACTCAACCTTTCTGGTTGGTGCAGGTAAAAAGGCCAGCGTGACGGTAACCAGTGACACGCCGATCACCTTTGGTGGTATCTATCGGAGCTTTAAGGCCAGCGAAGATGACAATGGTATCGGCCAAACGACTTTGGAACCGGGGGATTCGTATGTTTTCCGGAATCATGATAGCCAATCGAACTCATTGCGGCGTGATAAAAGTAGCGGGAATGCACGCTTTGATTCTGCAAGCTATCGAGGACTTCGTTTACTTACATCAGATCATTTCAACAATATAGTAGATCCGGAGATTGTCGCGGGCGGTGAAGCAATTGTCACCAATGTATCAGATCGGCCAATCACCTTTAGTTATAGCAGTAAAGTAGAGGCTTTGCTCAGCGGGCAGGCGGCATTCCATCGAATTACGTTAAAACGTGGAGAAAGTCGAAGATTTATTAATGTAAGTTCTATAGACAAAGCTCTGGATGTCATTTCTGCCAACGGTATGAAGTGGAGCTATACCAATTACCGTGCAGACGGAACTTTCACCCAAGTGAATGATACAACGCAATTGCCTCTAGTAGAGGCTGGTGGCTACGTGGTGATTACTTCTGTATCGGATATACCGGTTACGTTTGGCGGTCCATTAGGAATATTCGACGTGGATGATGCCCAAGCTCCGGCAGGTCAGGTAACCGTTAATCAAGGAGAGAGCTACGTATTCGTGAATACAGGTACAGAGACTTCTACGCTGACCTCCAATGCTGCAAGTGAAAATCGTCTCTATGACTATGCCATATATGGAGAAGGTACCGGTGTTCATTCCAAGGTGGATGACGCAGGCATGGGTGTTTCGTTGCCTATGATCTTACTTGGGGCAGGAAAAACGCTAGTCGTGACTGTGACTTCACCACAGGCTGTAACTTTTAATTATGGAAATGAGATCAAGGCTGAAGCGGGTACTGACCCGGCGTTGTTAAAAACGTCTTTGTCCGGCGGAAAGCAGGAAGTATGGATCAATCGCGGAAGCGAGGCAGCCCCTGTCTTGACGAATGCAAAGACGGCTGGTGGAACGTATCAGTATACCGTTACGGATCAGGCTGGAAAAGTGATTCGTGAATATAAAGAGGCGACAGATAATCTACAGCAAGTGCCAGGTAAAGCAAACATTCATCTTGCCGTAGCGGCAGCTACTCCTGCTGTTAACTTTGGAGCGCCTTATCGTTTGTTTGCTATGAAAAATAACGATGACAGCAAGCTGGACGAGCTCATTGAACTCATAGAAAAGGAAGCTGACTTTACGGCAGGTCAGCAAGGGAAATATCGGTTTACGCCCAAAGAAGACGGAATGTACCGTTTTGCGGTGAAGGAAAAATCCAACGAAGCTGCGCAGCAGCCTATTGTAACCTTGTTTACCGACCCTGATTTTTCGAATCAGCTTGTCTCCTCAACAGAGCAAGCGCAAATATATGGTTGGAATTTCACTGTTTTAGAGTATGAGATGAAGGCAGGACAAACCGTTTATGTGAAGCTGGCAGAAACTAATAGTGGCGCATTACAAACCGTAATTAAGGCAGCACATATGGCGCTTGGCAAGGATACTTCATATGAATACGGCAAAGGGAACCGACTGAATAAAGTTATTTTTTCCACCGGAGATCAAATCGAGCTGCATTATGATTTAAACGGAAACGTCAGTATGCGGCTGAAGAAGGTATTTCCTTTTACAAATTAAATAGGGGTGAGCATGTGTTTAAACGTTATATTTGTAGTCTATTATGTGTGGCAATGCTGCTGGGTCCATGGAGTACATGGGCATATGGAGAGGAAGGGAAAGGAGAGGCTGCGGCTTCTCAGTCTTCGTCTTCCACTCCACAGATTATTACCAGAGCATGGCTTGCACAGCAAACAGGTAAGGATCAGGCTTGGGTCAATGCACAGTTATCCAAAGGCTATACTTTATATGATATTTATAAAGCATGGCAAAAAGATGGTGGGGAAAACTCATTACCTGAACAAAGTCCTGCCTTGTGGGTACAGCAAAATGGGCTTGAATTGAGCACAAAAGCGAAGATGGAACCGTCCAAGGAGCCGGCTGAACTCAAGGCAGGTGAAAAGCCCGTTCAGGATGAAGTGGTGAATCCCAAACCGCTGGATAAGGGTGAGGAACCATCGCTGGTCCCTGAGACGACTGAGGTAGGTATACCATCCATACCCCGTGTAAATGATTCCGTATATGCGCCGATTCTAGGAGAAAACGGTCTGATCGGGCAGGATTTACTTAAACAAAGTTTGTTACAGGTATCTGCTACAACAGATGTGTATGCCCCTTTTGATCAGGCGGCGCTTGCACAAAGCAGGCTAAGTGATGATACTTCGCGTTATGGGCTGGATTACGGTGACAACAGTGTATCAACCGCTTCTGGACAGCTTATCGTGCAAAATACGGACTTGGTGCTGCCAGGATCGTTGCCCTTTGCACTGACTCGTGTGTATAACAGTTCATTGGCGAATAACCAGATTGGTGTGCAGCAAAATGAAGGGGTGTACACAAACACAAGTGCCATCCGCGAGGAGGAAGCAGCTTCTGGTCTGGGTAGAGGCTGGAAATGGGATCTTCCCCACATGCAGGAACAGGATGGTAAACAGTATCTGTACATGCCGGGAACGGGCTCCTATGAACTGAGAGATGATTTGCAGCTTGAAGGATATGCATACAAAGATCTCAAGATCAGTACAGATCAAAGCGCAAGCGTGCAGGGAGTAAGCAGTGCTTACAAAATAGCAGAGCTGAATGGAAATGACTATTATCTGGATCAGGACGGTTATTTGATTTTAATCCAGGATGCGTATAAGAATCGGGTGGAGTTTGACTATACAAGTTCTGGTGGAGCTAAGCTCATTCGTTCGATTCGAAATAATGATGGCAGAGAGCTTGACTTCACTTACAATGCCGGACAGCTTGTTGTTAAAGAGCAGGGCACAGACCATCAGTACACCTATCGTCAAAGTGGCGAGGGAAGCAGCAAGGTGCTAACGGAAGTGCTGGATTCTCTTTCTCGAAGCACAAGCTATACGTATACTTTAACGGATGCTCCGTTTAATTTGGTAGCAGATAGTGAGGGGAAAACTGGGGCCTTACAGCAAAATGCATCGGCGCTGCTCACGCGAATTGCACGACCTACTTCGTCCATCACAGACATTCGTTATGAAGCCTATAACAAGCAAATAGGCGTATACGGTACACAAGGCGTGTTCAAGGTGGTTTCACGCGCAGATGTGTACAGTACGACGGCAGGCAATCGTTTTTTGAATAAAATAGATTTCACCTATTCGGGAGAAGATCTGGCCAGCTATGGCAACAACGCTGAATGGACGGTGACGGCTACAGGAACACGTACAGCGGAAGCCTTCCGTTTTGGCAAAACCTTTAGAGGAGATCATGCACCGGACAAGCTTGTTCTAAGCCGCTATGATCAAGAGGGAGATTCTACCGGCTATCATGTGGATTATACGTATAATGATGCTGTGAACTGGAATTTGCCTGTGCAAATGCGTGAGTCTTATACGGAGGGCGGTTCTTCATCCGAGCCTGTAACGACCTCCTATGAGTACAATGAATATGGTCTGCCTTTGAAAATATCCCAAAGTACGGGATCGGAGACGGTTCATACGTATAAAACCTCTAATGAGCCTTTTTTCTGGGTACAACCTGTTCAGACGGTTAGCAAAATCAGTGAAGGAAAAACCGGAACGACAGTTCGAACCTATAAAGCAGAGGGCCAATTGTATGAACTGAAAAACTATGAAGGTACAGAGCAAGGGAAGCTTTTATCACACAGGTATACTTTTTACAATGCAAAAGGGAATGTAAGCGGTCAGAAGGTTCTCATTGATGATAGAAATTATACGGATGTGTCTATTGATTATGATTCTCCCTATGGTTCTCAGCTCCCAACAAGGCAGCTCTTGCCTAAAGGTGTTGAGTATACGTATGATTACTATCCGACTGGAGAAATCAAGTCCCAAACCGATGCCAAGCGCAAAACGGAGTCCTATGTGTATGACGCGTTGGGGCGTGTAACGAAGGTTACTTATCCGGATGGAACTCAAACCGTTGTGGTGTATAAGGATGATACGAACGATGTCACCGTCACCGGGCCCGATGGCGTGAGCGCTGAAAGATTGTATAATCCATTCGGACAGCTGCTCCAGCAGCAGGTGGATGACGCGATCTACGGATACGGTTATGACGATAATGGAGATAGGGTAGAAAGCACGGATGCGGAACAAGCCACCACTCGCTACGCCTACGATGCTTTTGGACGGCCTGTGAAGACGACCTATGCGGATGGAACAGCAGATACCGTGGCGTATAATGCGGTGGATCGAACGGTCACTTATACGGATGCGGCTGGTTATCGTGTGCGTGAGGTATCGGATGCTTTAGGTCGTGTGACTTCCACCCAAGAAGCTAAAAATGGATCCTTTCAGCCGCTGGAGTCGTTAGCTTATAATCATGCGGGTATGGTCACTAGCCGGACGGACGGTAACGGCCAACGTATGACCTATGATTACGATGCACTGGGACAAATGACCTCCGTCACAGATCCATCTGGACAAAAGACCAGCTATATGTATGATCTAGCCGGAAATTTGAAGACCGTTCAGTATCCTGATGGGCAAAAGAATGTGTATTCGTATGATGAGCTGGGCAGACGTACGTTACTTGAGAAGTCAAGCGGAGGAACAACGCTAAATATTTACGATACGGATGGCAATATCACCCGTATGTTGACGGGGAAATCGGACGCAATCACCTTTCAATATAACGCGGACGGGCTGGTTACGGAAGCAGCAGGCCCTGATTTTAAAACCAATTATACCTACGATAACGCAGGACGAAGAAAAAGCATGACAGATGGGCAGGGAACGACCTCCTATGCCTATGATCCAACAGATGGATCGTTGACCGGGCTGAAGTATCCGGACGGCACGCAAATCAGCTATGAGTACAATAAGCAGTCTCGCACAGGTTATGTGCTGACCGATGCTTCCGGAACGTCTATGCATGTCCAGTCCAAGCTGGATAGCTTGGGCCAAGTGACTCAAATGGACGTTAGCAGTGGAGCAGGGACAGCGGGCGTACAGAGTGTGGCAGGAGCGAGTGCTGCTGTGGGTGGATCACTGGATCGCATGACATTTGAGTATGCACCGAATGGGTTGCTGAAAGGTCAGTCCTCAAGCCGAGGGCTGAGTACGCGATTCAGCTATAACGGACTGGACTTGTCCGGGGTAACGGTGGAGCAAGGCGGTACGGCGCTACACCAATTTGGTTATGAACGGGATGGGAATAAAAATATCATCGGACGTACACAAAACGGAACAACAGACCAATTTGGATATGACCCGTCAAACCGAGTGGCCAGCGAAGCCGCAGGTGAGAAGAACAAGACCTACGGCTATGATCCGAATGGAAACCGAAGCGCCGAAGGCAGCGGCAAAGTGTTCGGCATGAAAAACGCTGAATATACGTATGATTCTGTCAGCCGTCTGACAAAGGTGAGCGGTGAAGGCAAAGAGGTCGGATACAGCTATAACGGAGACGGTCTACTATACGAGCGTACAGAGGGCGGCAAAACGACCCGGTATTACTATGACGAAGAAGCGAAGCTAATTGCGGAAGCTGAGGTCGAAGGTGGAGCAGCGAAGATCACGTACGCTTACGTGTATGACTTGTCTGGTCAACTGTGGGCTAGACAAGATAAAGCAAGCGGACAGTTGCAATATTACCAGTTGAATGGCCACGGGGATGTGGTGGGCCTGAGTGACAGCACAGGCAAGGAGTTGAACAGCTACAGCTACGACATTTGGGGCGGCCCGGAGACGGTCAAGGAGACCGTACCGAATGTGCTGCGCTATGCTGGCGAGTATTGGGACGACGCGACCGGGCTCCAGTACCTACGCGTACGTTGGTATGATCCGGGCACAGCGCGTTTTATGGGCGAGGATACGTATCAGGGGGAGATCAGCGATCCGCGAAGCTTGAACGGGTATGCGTATGTAGCCAATAATCCACTGGGATATGTGGATCCGAGTGGACATGAATTTATGCCTACGACTAAAGGCGGGATATTTTATACCAACCAGAAGACGATTATTCATTGTGAAAGAGTAGGGATGGGGACTTGCTGGAATGAGTTTAAAGCAGGAACCATACAGGCATCCACGGCAGTAGCCAACTTCATGATTGTGGATGATATTAACACGCTGCTTGATCCCAAAGCATCTACCTTTGACAAAACACTTGCGGCCGTAGGATTTATTCCTGTGGGTAAGTTTGTTAAAGGCGGAAAATTGATTATAAAGCTGACGAGTAAAGAAGGAAGATATATTGAACGATCTGTCGAATTGTCAGAAAAAAATCTAAAAGCAGCCAAAGCGCTCCCTTGTAACTGCTTTACGGCGGGAACGAAAGTTCAAACAGACGAAGGGGAGAAGAATATTGAAGACATTAAAGTCGGAGATAGGGTTCTTTCCAAGGATGATGAGACTGGTGAGGTAGCTTACAAAGAGGTCACGGCTACGTTTAATCACCAGACGGATGAGATTTACAAGATTCATGTGGGCGGTCAGACGATTGAATCGACCTTTAACCATCCGTTCTATGTGGAGGGCAAGGGATGGACGTTCGTTAAAGACCTCAAGCCTGGTGACTTGCTCGAACAGAGTGATGGGAATACACTCAAGATAGAAAGCATTGAGCTGTTGCACAAGCACGTCACAGTCTACAACATGACCGTTGATGAGTTCCATACGTATTTTGTTAGTGATCTTGGGATTTGGGTTCATAATACGAATTGCTTTCAAGGTTGGATAAAACGCGATACCTATAGTGAAATTGTGGATAGGTTCGGAAAAGGTGCAGCTAACAAATTTAGTAATGCTATGAAAAAAGGTCTGGTCTCTGGTCAAGGTGAAAATGGGGTGAAATTGCTTTCTGGAGACGGTGTAAAAGTTGGTAATAAATATTATAAATATGAAGTTAAGGTTAAAGGTCAGTATGGAGATTGGCGTGTATATGGTAATTATGATGAAAAATCTGGTCAAATAGTATTTAATTTGTTTGACAAAGGTAAACATTAGACTGGGGGGATTGAATGCCTATCGATGAGTTTAAACAATGGATAACTGAACAAGAGGTTGAAAAACGAACGTTACAAGGATTTTGGTTAAACTTGAACAATTATCAAAGAGAAGATCCTGATGAGTTCAACCATTTTTTTAAAAATTTTAGTAGAGATAATCTTGATGTAAAAATAACACAAATAGCATTGATGCTAGGTAATTACCCCGAATGTAATCATAATCATGTAATATCCTATGTTCCAATAATTTACAATGGAAAAAGAATAGGGTTATATCGATTGCTATTTAATTTGGATGGAAAAATTGATGATGACTATTTTACTATGGAATAGTAAAGGATTTTAACGAACAATTCCTAGGAGAAATTTATCAAATTTTGACCTTGAGGACAACAATCCTCAAGGTCTTTCTTTTCCCCCCACCCAGTGCCGAATGAACCGGGCGGCATGACCCAAAAGAACTTAAACCATCATCACCACCGTAGGATATTCCCCTAATAGCCTGTACGCACATAAATGCTTGAATTTTATAACCTACGTAATGCTATAACGTTACATCTAACAGGTTCATTTTGGTCAGATAGCACCATGATTGACCTGTTTTTTTATTATGTTCGTTTTCTCACGGTTTTTTCAAAATGAATTGCAACTGTAAAGTACTTGTTCCGATAGAGAGGGTGAGAAGGAAGGCGCATCTTTTAGGATAGATACCGCCACTATTAAGAGTAGGAGGGGCTAAATAAAGAATTTTAATTTTGACCGCAACATAACTCACCATTCTTGCGATTGTTACAGCGCAAGGAAGAAATCTGCTGACGAGCAGTTGACATATACAGGTAAGGAGGCGTTTCAGACTAGCCGCCTTCCCTGCTTCATGGCCGCCATTGGGCGGAACATTCAATAGGGGGCAACGAAAATGAATGACCTATGGTTGATAAAGAACAACAAAGCCGCCAATGTGTACATGGACGAGGTAAGTCAGGAAAGCCGATTCACGTCACAGCACAAGGGCTTTACCAAAGTACCGCATAAAATCCATCGGTGCTACTGTCTGAGTCCATATGAGAAGCTAATTCTCATTGACCTCATTGCCTACATGAGCGATAAGAACAATTGCTATCCGACCATCGAAGCGATTGCCCGAAATATCAACAGCAGTTCCAAAACCGTAGAGCGTCATATAACGGAACTGGCTGATAAAAAGATGATACTGGTCAGTCAGGGCAAGAACAATACGTATTACTTGCCGAACAATCTCCATTGCCACCCGTATTTGCTGATGAGTGAAAAGACGCATGAGTTTATCAGCAGTGTACGGAAGCAGGTCAATGAGAGAGAATTGACGCTATGGGTTCAAGGAATAGTGAAGCGTGATGAGTACAAGGCGTATACCGCTAGACTTCAAAGGCTCCATGAAAGACGCTTGCCAATGGACAAGCATGCTGAGAAGGAAATTCTCGACATCTATGCTGAGTTCCTAAAATCAGAGTCGGCATTACGCTTTCCGCCTGATATGAACGGTCAATAATGTTGAGTCTGTTGTCTCATCAGACTCTCTGTCCTGATAACCGTCATACTGTCTGTTGTAGGCGATAAAACAGGTAGTGTAGACAATGTGTCCGTCATTTTGACGCAGAGTCGGATGTACCGACAGAGAGCCTGTAAGAAAGACGTAAAGTCTGTTATTAACCGTCAGACAGTCCCACTAATAATAATCATAAACAATACTCAATAAAGAAGAATCAAGAGAAGAATCATTTGAATAAAAAAACAGCAGACACGCCGAGTGGCGGTCTGCATTTCAGGGGAGATTCTTGATTCTTGGTGGGTAGAGTGGGTTGTCTTCTCTTTACCATGATTGGAGAGATTTCCGCCATGGCCGCCGTAGGCGGTATGACTGTTCAATCAATCTCTATTAGTTCTTCAATCCTGACATTCAGTGTCTTACAAACGAGTTCCAGTGTCTCTAAGTAAACTCTGTCAACATTATCTGAACAAAGATGGTTGATTGTGCTTGCTCGTAATCCTGTTAAACGTGCCAATTCCCGTTGAGATATTCCCTTCTGCTCTAACAACTGGCGCAACTTTACTCGAATTGCCATGCTTATCCTCCTGACGAGTAACGCTTAACCGTACTGAATTATGAAGCAATTATATCACCGCAGTTGTAGAAAGTCATTGTATGTTTCGGTTAAGCGTTACGATAATCTCAATTATCGTAACGGAGGGGAGGAAACACCATGAATGTCATCGGTTACATCAGGGTTTCAACGAGTGGACAAGCAAAGGACGGGTACAGTTTAGCATATCAACAGGATGAAATCCGCACCTACTGTCAAGAGCAAGGATGGAACTTACAGGACATCTTTACGGATGAAGGTATCAGTGGGGCGAAGGTGGATGAGGATGCACTTGAAGTGGACAGAATTGGCTTTCAGAGCATGTTAGCTGCCCTTGCCACCCGAACCTATGACGCTGTTCTAGTGCTTAATACAAGCCGTTTATGGCGGTCTGACATCGTGAAAGTGTTGGTTCATCGGGAGTTCAAGAAGTATGGCGTAGATGTGAAAAGCATCGAGCAACCGACTTATTCCATCCACAAGAAAGACCCAAGCGATTTCCTTATCAACGGACTTATGGAATTGCTCGACCAGTATCAACGGCTAGAAATTGCCCTCAAGCTAGGCAGGGGACGCAACAAGAAAGCCCAACAGGGCGGCTATGCAGGAGGACGGGCGGCATTTGGCTACAAAGCCCGTAAAGGACAGAAGGCAATTGAAGTGAATGACAAGCAAGCCCAAGCAGTGAAGAGGCTCTTTGACATACGGGAACAGAACCTGGATTGGTCTTTATCGGAAATCGCATTTCAACTGAATCAAGAAGGCTTTACAACTCAGCAAGTCAAGCAGTTCACGAAAGTACAGGTCAAACGGATACTTGACCGCAGGGAGTTTTACGAAGGTCAGTATCAATATGGCGGCATTACCGCAACAGGACTACATCAAGCCATCTTATAGTGATTATAGAGGAAGAATGGATACGCTTACCCTTCAATGTATCCCTTCGGGAGAATACTAAACAGACGATGCGGCTATTCTTTTTCCCTAATCGCTATAAAGGCTAAGGGGGATACTCTAATGAGACATCGTAAAGAACAGTTTATCTATGTTGGCGTGGATTTACATAAGCGGACGCATACTGCCGTTGTCATCAACTGTTGGAATGAGAAGTTAGAGGTCATTGAGTTTGAGAACAAGCAATCGGCTTTTCCTGCGGTGGTCAATAAGGTCAAGAAGCATGTGCAGGAAGGCATGACCGTTGTATTCGGACTTGAGGACGTGGGCGGCTATGGAAGGTCATTAGCTGTTTACCTTGTAGAGAATCATTTCCTAGTCAAAGAGGTCAATGCCGCACTATCCAACTGGAAGCGTAAAAGCTATGCCATGACAGAGAAACATGACAGTTGGGATGCAGAGAACATTGCAAAATTGCTATTGGATGAACTGGACAGATTGCCGAGTGCTCACCCACAAGACGATTACTGGATTCTGAAACAGCTAGTAATGCGGCGGTACAGCTTACGAGATACGCTTGTCATGCTTAAGAATCAGCTTCATACGCAGTTAAGCTACAACTATCCAAGTTACAGCAAGTTCTACTCCGAAGTGGACGGAAGAACGGCACTAGCCTTTTGGCATGAGTATCCTTCCCCGTATTTGCTTGAGGGGGTCACGCTAGAAGACCTGACGTTGTTCCTTCGGAAGAACAGCAATAACGTCTGCTCTACCAAGAAAGCCGCCTTCATTCTCGAAAATGTTCAAGCAGACGGGAATACGAAGCGGAACGGTCAGGAGCATCGGGATTTCCTTGTCCGAAGCCATGTGAATCAAATCCGTGACGTACATCGTGAAATGACCGATGTAGAGAACCACATTCGGGACATCATGCAGAAGCTAGACTTCAAACTGAACACTTTTACGGGTATTGATGACGTTACCGCTTCGGCTATCGTGGCGGAAGTCGGTGATATTACCCGATTTACCAATGCTGACAAACTAGCCAAGTATGCAGGGCTTACACCAAGCCAAATGAGCAGCGGTGGTAGAGGTAAAGACCGTAACCAAAGGCAAGGAAATCGAGCGTTGAATAAGATTCTGTGGGGGCTTGCAGTAAGACAAGTGCATACCGCTAGAACTTCCAGTAAACCACTCAATCCTATATTCCGTGAATACTACGAGAAGCGATTGAGTGAAGGCAAAAAGAAGAAGCAAGCAATCATCTGCATTATGAGAAGGCTCGTTACCATCCTTTATAGCATGTTGAAGAACAAAACCGATTACCGACTTGACGTTCTGCCTGAACGGGTGGCAAGCTAATGATACATTGGTGGTAGCTGATGACAGTTGCCACCTTCTTTATTCCCTGAATCAAAGTTCTAACTAACGAAGGAGAAAAGCCTATCGAGGACATCGAGGTAGGCGATAAAGTCCTAGCCAAAGACGATGAGACAGGCGAGATGGCTTACAAGGAAGTTGAATGGCGCTACCAACTAGAGGAAACGTATAATATTACTGTTGGCGGTGAAGTCATAACGACAACTGACGAGCATCCGTTTTGGATTGTCGGCAAAAGTTGAGTCAAGTCTAAAGACCTTGTGGTGGGCGATATTCTGACAACTTCCGATGGCAAAGAGTTAGCTATTGAGAAGATTGAAGTTAAGAAGGAACACGACACAGTATATAATTTTAAGGTCAAAGATTTTCATACGTATTTTGTATCGAACTTGGGAGTGTGGACTCATAACGCTTGCGATATCCCAAACAAAACAACGAAATGGGATATAAAAATGAATGAAAAAGGAAAAGTTACCTACAAATTCCACGGAGATACAATTACAGCTTACCAAGACAACACAAAGAAAGGTTATTGGTGGGCGAAAGATACAACTGGACACGGCGGTTCAGCGTATAAGGTATTTGAAAAGAAAGGAAATGAACTTCATTGGGTTACTGATGCAGATGAATATGGAAATTTCATACAGGGAAACACAAGAGTACAACGGGTACAGTCATAAAGCTAAAATAAATATAGTTAAAAAAATACCGTAAAGGGAACATGAATTTCCCTTTACGGCTATATGATGGGGATGATTGAATGGAACATAATCAATATTTAGATGATTATTTGTTGCAATACTTTGAAGGAATTCATTTAAAAAAACCTTTGTTTTATAATGCTTCAATTGCTATTAGATTTGAAATGGGGGGGGACAGATACGCCTGAAAAAGAGTAGAGCAGGTGAAACAGAGAGCGGTTGCTTTATTTGACGCATTAAATAGTTATGATGACGATATTTACTTTGTACTATTCGTAGATAAATGGAGTAATGAGTCAATAAATGCCATTGAGAATGATGTCTTTAAAGTATTCAATAATTATATTAGTAAGATAGATTTTAAACATGTATTTAAACAAGAGCAGGAGTACCGATATAAAGATTCCGATGAAACTGATGATATAGTAACTATTAGATATTGTATCAATGTGAAATCCCAAGATCTGAAGATTGATAGTCTGATAGAGGCGATTGCCAATCGAACACTTGGTTTAGAACCTAGTGTAGATGGTGACATATATTTAATAAATGACACGAACAAAACAATTTTTCATCTTTATGACGATAGAGGTTTGGACATTGTAGCGGAAAACAAGGAGACTCTAAGGATTGTTTATGAGCAGTATAATCATTGGATATTGGATTATGACCGAAATAAAATCGATGAAGTATTTTCATGACTGATCCTTGAGGGCGGCAATCCTCAAGGTCTTTTTTTACCCCCACCCAGTGCTGAATGAATCGGACAGATAAGCCTAACAGAACTTAACCCTCATCAGCCCTGTATGATATTTCCCTAATATACCTGTACGCACGTATAAAGTTTTGAAAATATACTCCGTTATTAAATTCCTCCGCTCCCGTTAGAATACCAAAATTATTAGAAACCAACGTGTTTTGGCAGTGAAGCCGCAGGTGAAAAGAACAAGACCTACGGCTACGATCCGAATGGAAACCGAAACGCCGAAGGCAGCGGCAAAGTGTTCGGCATGAAAAACGCTGAATATACGTATGATTCTGTCAGCCGTCTGACAAAGGTGAGCGGTGAAGGCAAAGAGGTCGGATACAGCTACAATGGAGACGGGCTGCTGTACGAGCGTACAGAGGGCGGCAAAACGACCCGGTATTACTACGACGAAGAAGCGAAGCTGATGGCAGAAGCTGAGGTCGAAGATGGAACGCCGAAGATCACGTATGTCTATGTGTATGATTTGTCCGGTCAACTGTGGGCGAGACAAGACAAAGCCAGCGGACAGTTGCAATATTATCAGCTGAATGGTCACGGTGATGTGGTAGGCCTGAGCGATAGTACAGGTAAGGAACTGAACAGCTACAGCTACGATATCTGGGGCGGCCCGGAGACGGTCAAGGAGACCGTACCAAACGTGTTGCGTTATGCCGGCGAGTATTGGGATGATACGACCGGACTCCAGTACCTGCGCGCTCGCTGGTACGACCCGGGCACAGCCCGTTTTATGGGCGAGGATACGTATCAAGGCGAGATTAGCGATCCGCAGAGCTTGAACGGGTATGCGTATGTAGCCAATAATCCGTTAAAGTATGCTGATCCAAGTGGGCATATTCCTACTGCGATGGAAGCCGCCGAAATGGCAGAAAATGTCTATGATATAACATTAAGTCTTAATGATTTTAGTAGAACAAGACTTTCAGGTAATTGGAGATTGCATACTATTCTACAAGGTTCAGAAGGATTAAAAATAGGCGTGTACTCTAGATACAAAAAAGGCACATTGGAATTCGCACTAGTACACTATCAGTTTTAAAAAAGTAAATTATAATGGTAGGATAGAGTCAAAACCCAAAAGAGGTAATGACAATGAAAAACCAAAGGTATCGTGTAGAGTTAACGGAAACGGAACGAAAAACCTTACAATCTCTGGTTTCGAAAGGCAAAGCCACTGCCCGCTCCATCCGGCGTGCTCAGATTCTACTTTGGGCAGATGAACAGCATCCGATTGGCAAGATGAAGGATCTGGAGATCGCCAAGCAACTTCAAGTGCATACCAATACCGTGCATCTGGTACGTAAAATGTTTGCGCAGCAAGGGCTACACGCTGCAATCGAAAGAAAAAAACGGTTGACCCCGCCCAACCCACCCAAAATAACGGGTGAGCTCGAAGCTCAAATCATTGCCCTGAGTTGTAGCGAACCACCGGAAGGAAGAAGCCGCTGGTCGCTACGTCTTTTGGCGGACAAAGCCGTGGAACTGAAGTACATCGACAGTCTTTCCTACGACACGGTGGATCGTATTTTAAAAAAACGAACTCAAGCCGCATCTTCGTAAGTGCTGGTGTATTCCACCAGAAAAGAACGCGGCATTTGTAGCGGCGATGGAGGATGTGTTGGAGGTCTACCGACTTCCTTACGATGCTTCATGTCCCGTGATCTGCATGGATGAGAAACCCTATCAACTACTGAATGATACCCGGGACCCCATTCCGATGAAACCTGCGAAACCAGAGCGCCGGGATGCGGAATACGTAAGACAGGGGACGTGCAGCATTTTTATTTTCACCGAACCGTTAGCCGGGTGGCGACAGGTGGATGTACGCCCTCAGCGTACACGAGTGGAATGGGCACAGCAGATTCAGGAACTGCTGGATGTCCACTACAAAGAAGTGCCCAAAATCCGCTTGGTGATGGATAACCTGAATACGCACTCGATTGCTTCGCTGTATCAAGCGTTTGAACCCGAAACCGCTCGTCGTTTAGCAAAGCGTTTGGAGATTCACTATACACCGAAACACGGAAGCTGGCTGAATATAGCTGAAATTGAGCTTAGCGTCATGACACGACAATGTTTAGGGCGCCGAATCCCATCCATCTCCGAATTGGCTAGTGAACTCAGCGCGTGGGAACGTACACGAAATGAATCTCAAAAGGGCGTAGACTGGCAATTTTCAACGGCTGATGCCCGGATAAAACTAAAACGGTTATATCCACAATTTAAAGACTGATATTGTACTAGTTAATAAAGGTACTGACACATGGGGAGATGCAGGTAATGATATCCAACAACCAATAGGTTACTCAGATGACATGAAAGATTCGATTTTAAAATCTTCGTATTTTGTGGCTAATCATAAGGATAGTGAAATTACTATGGTGGGTCATTCAAAAGGGGGAGCTGAAGCAATTGCAAATGCAGTTGCAAATAATAAAAATGCCATTACATTTAATCCTGCAGTACCTTCACTAGGTAAATATGGTTTAAGTGATAGGGACTATACTGCAAGAGCAACGAATTATGTAGTTAAGGACGAAATTTTGAACAAGACTTTGGGTGAAGTAGGCACTGGAACAACGGTTTACTTACCTACGCAGTATAAAATTAAGTGGTGGCACTCTAATTCATATAAGGCTTGGCAAATGGTCAGAAACCATAAAATGGGGTCAGTAAAAAATGCTTTGAAGGAGGCGGGGTATAAATGAAAGTGAAAAAAACATTGTTATTACTAAGCATTCCGTTGTTGTTGACATTTGCAATCATAGTGTTCATTGCTTTACCTTGGCTTCTAATATTCATAGGGATTCAATTAGAACCCAATCCTTCACACCCTGAAATCACATATGGGAAATTTCCATTTCGTTTGGAATATGAAATTAACGGGCAACGAAAGTTTATTCAAGATACGTTAATATGTGAATATGATGGCATTGGTTCAAATGAAGGTCGCGGCAAATATCGTAAGTGGAAGGAAATATTAGCCGGCGGAGACAGACTACTACCGTTGCTAGAAGTCAATGGCAGAATGGAAATATCCTATTATCCAGGGATTGCAGAGTACTATATGGGTGATTTGGATAGCACCGACGAGTATCAGCAAACCGTTGCTGACTCTATATTTATTGAACAAGAAGGCATTATCATTAAAAAAGATGGAAGGGTTTTTGAAAATGATGGAAGGACTATTAACACTCAATTTTCCAATTCAAATGAATTACTTGATAAGTACCATATTAAACTGATAAGCTGGGACTCTACCCCACCAATCAAGGATAATTTTCCTGAAGCCAAATAATAAGGAAGATGAAAAATTCCTTTTTTCGAGAAGGGGCTTTATTAAACCACAAACGAGACTAATTCTCGCTTGCTCTAGCAATAACCAGTTATCAACGAGTGTACTTTATTCCATAATCAAAGCTGCAAAGGACAACTACCCGAATAATTTAAAACAAACTTATAAAGCACTTGAAATTCTTTATGGTGATTTCAGGTGCTTTTTTTGCGTCCTCGTATAATTCTATAAGTCTATATAAGTTGAACTAAAAATTAGAAAACTATGGTAATGATTTCGTTGCTGTATGTCGAAGTAAATAGATAATGACTTTAATCAGGCAGGGGAATCCAATGGAAAATTCAGAATCCTTTCAAGAGATCCAAATGGCGATGAAAAAAGCCCAAAAACATCGAATGTACGAACGATATCAGACGCTGTATTTGTATCTACAAGGAACAGAAGTAGAGCAAATTGCCCATACGATCAACCGAAGTGCGAAAACCATAAAAGATTACATCAAAGCTTATGAAACGGATATGCCTTTACGTATTCCTTCAATTTCGTCAGAACCCCAAAATCATCAGATACCACCATATTTTATGCTAAATAGCTGTTTACCTTGTGGAGAATCATTTTGGCTCTTGGCTATACTACGTGGTTAAAATGACGTTTGACAGGTTAATAGAGCGATTTGACATGGAGCCTCTGCGGGCATGATTACTCGCGAAAGCCGCGAAACACAAGGACTTCGCGATGCTTACCAGCTTATCATGCCCGCCTCTCTATATAAAATTGCAGTCTATTTAACCATTTCGAGTAGCGAGGAAGCTATAAATGTATCCCCGAGGACAAGTATGAAAATGACAAAAGAGAAATGCTGAAATAGCTAGCCGATTCACATCATTCTTAATTAGAAAATTTCTTTCTTTTATGAAGATAAGAGCAGGTTCGGGAAAAAAGGAGTTTTCTTATTTTTAAAAGAATGTCTTAATGCTGTTTTCAATAATTATTGTATGACTGTAAAAGGGAAGTAGTCTGTTATAGCTATGTAACCTGAGTACAAAATTCATGAAAGACTTGCTTCATAAAGCTCTAGTTCAAATAAAAGAACTTATTAATCGCTTGTATTCTTTTAACTTAGCCAATTTATTCACAATTTTGTAACCTATCGGACAGTGGGGGTTGCGAGATTGTTGTCGAATTGTTTCACTATATTTACATACTATACTCTGGTAATCTATTAATATATATAGGGGGAAAGGAAAGGCGTTCCGATTCAATCGGTTGAGATGCGTTTATGTTCTATATGTTTAGTGAATGTCTATATTGCCATGTCTATATCGTCATGTCTGTATAACTTCATAGACAAGCTAGAGATAGCTCCCGCACATATAAAATACAGCACAGGATGGTGTAAGTAATGAAGTTTTTAAATGTAAAATGGATGGCTGTATGTTTGATGGCGATCTGTTGTTTGGGTCTGTTGGGCATACATACGAATACGGCAAGTGCGCAAGCGAAGGCTCCTTTGCTGGGAGTCAATGATGTATTACTTGATTCTAATACGATTCGGCCAGTGATGGAAAATGACAAGTTGTATGTACCTATCGTTACATTAGGTCAAAAGATGGGGATCTCCACTTCGGCTAGCGGACGTACATTGGTGTTGACCGGACATAATCGCAGCTTTACGCTGGATCTGACCAAGGGTGATGTTTTTGAGCGCGGAGGACGTACGATGGTGCCAATTCGCACATTGGCGGATGCCTTCGGTTTTACCATCACGATACCTTCAAGCAATCTATATCGGATTCAGAACGCGAATGCGAGCTTGTCTGATACACAATTTTTGAACAAATTTGCCGCAGAAATTAAACAGTATGCAGCCGTGAAGCCCGGCAAAACTAGCAATGCAGGAACTAAGGGGAACGCTTCCCCATCGAGCCGAACGATTTATTTGAGCTTTGATGATGGTCCTACACCGCACACCTCGCATCTGCTGGATATTCTGGACAAATATAATGCCAAGGCTACTTTCTTTATGCTGGGACCGGAAATTCGTGAACATAGTGCAGTTATGAAGAGAATGGTAGAGGCGGGTCATGGCTTGGGCTTGCACGGGATGTCGCACCAGGTGAAGAAAGTCTATGCTTCTCCGGCAGCGGCGCTTGCAGAAATGAATCAGGATAATGAGATTTTATTCCAGGCAACTGGGCAACGCACTTCTTTAATTCGTACTCCTTATGGCAGCAAACCATATTTGAAGAAAGCATTCCGTGATCAGCTGACGGGTGCGGGCTATCATATTTGGGATTGGAATATAGATTCGAATGATTGGCGTTATACCAAAAATCCAGAGCATTTTGTAAAAACCGTTCTGAGTGACATTCGAAGATTGAAAAAGCAAGGCAGAACTCCAGTCGTTCTGATGCATGATAAACCATCTACGATCAAGGTGCTTCCACAAATCATGGCTGCTTTGCAGAAAGAAGGCTATTCGTTCGAGCCGTTGAATAACAATCTGACTCCGCTTAATTTTTGGAATGATCATCGTTGATTGAATAGCTTGTCGGAAAAACAGGCTACCCTACTTTATTTTTTGAAGAGGGGGGTCTGTTTTTTTATATAAGCGGTAAGCAGAAATCAGGTCTTGGATAAACAAGCGTTACATTGCCCAATAAGGAAGTAAAGACACCTTTAAAACTATTTATTAGGTTTTTTAAGGTGTTTTTGTCGTGTGTGCACAGAAAGTCATGAGCTTTGCAGCTTGTTTTATATGAATCTATGAATTCAGTTCCCTCTTCAGGTCATATGACTTTACGGGTTGCCACGTCGCTGCATATATTGCAGTAACCGCCCCGAGAGGAGGAGCAGGTATGAATATTAACCCGGCTATGTTTAGTATGTTTTGTGCTACCACAGGTGCCATTATTACCTTTGCATTTGGCGGCTGGAATCAGCTTATGGTGCTGTTCACGGTTGCAATGGCTATTGATTATGTGACTGGGGTTGCCGCAGCGATTAAGACTGGGGAAGGCTTGAGCAGCAAAGCAGGGTTTTGGGGATTGACGAGGAAGGCCTTGATGCTGATGGTGATTTCTTTGGCACATCATGTAGACCTCCTGATGGGCACTGAAATCATGAAAGGAGCGGCGACGTATTTTTATTTATCCAATGAATTAATCTCGATTACGGAAAACTGTTCACGCATGGGCTTGCCGCTCCCACCGAAGCTCAAGAATTTTTTTGCTCTGCTGAAGGACAAGGAGTCTGGTGGGAAAGATGGTGGAAAAGATCGCTAGAATTACGAAGTTTCTTTCCGTATGCGGGGCGTTATGATAAAATTTTCAAGAGAACATTTTAAGATAAGGAGCCTATACGCATGATTAAACATATTGTTTTGTTCAAATTGAAAGACCGCTCCCCTGAAAGCATTGAGCATACGGCGTCCGTCTTGCGCAGCATGAATGGCAAAATCAAAGAACTTCTATCACTCGAAGTAGGTACGGATGTGATTCGTTCGGAACGATCTTATGATATTTCCCTTACGGCTGTTGTCGAAACACTGGAGGATCTGCAGACGTATCAGGTACACCCTGTGCATCAGGAGATCATTGTACACATGAATGAAGTGAAGGATGTATCGATCGCAGTTGATTATGAAATTTAAAAGCGGTTACGGGAGGTGAAGGACCTTGTATTATGTCAACCGGGAGCAAATTGAGCTTCGACTAGGGGCCGTTACCGACATTGCTGCAGGACTCCGCCGCATATCGGCCGCTTGGAACGGAGATTTGTTGCAGGGGCTGGTGCAGGAGCGCTGCCTTCATCTGGCGATTGAAACGGTGACGGATGTAGGAAGCTATATCATTGATGGATTTATTATGCGCGATGCCAGCAGCTACGAGGATATTATCGGTATCATTCATGAAGAGGGCGTACTGGATGATACCGTGTTTAATCCGATCATGGAGCTGGTCGCCTTGCGGAAACCCTTGGTGCAGGAGTATTTCCATTGGGACCGGACGAGCCTTCATCCGCTTACACCTGTGCTGCCCGAGCTATTGGAGCGTTTTGCATCCAGTGTGCATGACTACTTAAATAAGGAATTGGGTCAGCAGCCCGAGGGAGTGTAAAGGCTAAAGTGACGGATAAGCATATCGTTCCCGAAATGCCCACCAGGCGCATGATTATGACATTGTTGAAAACCAAGGGACCTGTGGGCGTCGGAAGCTTGGCAGCTCAATTGGGCATTACCGAAATGGGGGTGCGCAGGCATCTCAAATTGATGGAGCAGGATGGTCTCATCGTCGCTACCGTAGTGCGGCAGGCGATGGGACGTCCGACGTTTTTGTACAGTCTGAGCGAGCAGGGAAGTGAGCAGTTTCCCCGCAATTATGATCATTTGTTGCTGGAACTACTGGAGGAACTGGATGAAGAGCAGGGAATGGAAGCTGTTTACTCTCTGTTTGACGGCAGAAAACGCAAAATGATGAAGCGTTACGCCCCTCAGATAGAGAGCGAGACCACGCTGGCTTCACGTGTGGAAAAGCTTTCCGGCATTCAGAACGCCTCCGGTTATATGGCGGAGTGGCGGGAAGAAGAGGACGGGAGCTACTCTATTGTGGAATACAATTGTCCGATTTCTCAAATCGCAGGCCGTTACCGCAAGGCTTGTGAATGCGAGCAGCAAATGTTCGAGGAGCTGCTTGATGCCGAGGTTGTTCGTGAGGATTGCTTGGCGGATGGAGGACGTTGCTGCCTGTATCGTATCCGGTCCCGAAAAAAGTAGGAGCTTTTATGGTCGTTCGCTGTGTCATGACAAGCTCTCCCTGCTTATAATGCATTAACAGATGGGCATTCGCCCGGGCATAAGGGAGAGATGATGATGAAAGAAAACCACAAAAGCTTTATCCGTGGTGCGGTGGCAGGTAGCATTGCCGGTTCGCTCGCTGCGCTGTTGTTTGCCCCCAAGTCAGGTCGTGATCTGCGTCAGGACATTACGGATCAGGCACGTCTAGTCAGTGATAAGGGGCAGGAACTGGCTGGGAAAATTACAGATGCCTCTATTGAGTATACCGATAAAATTAAGGATACGGCCTCAGCGGTTATTCATGAAATCGGGCAATTTCGCAAAAAAGGCGGAGTTCTTCCTGAAGTCAGCATTTCATCCGATCCTGTTCAAGAAGATATCAAAAAGGATTCCCTGTAAGCAGCTCTAAATCAATAAAATATAACTGAATATGGATTCGCTTCGAGGCTTCTCCTGTTGGGATGAAGTCTCTTTGTTGATCGCTTTCCCTTTTTCGGGTAATATTTTGGGGTACCTTTTACTCGAATACAACATAAGGTATGTAGCAACGGATAGCTTCCCAAGAGGGAACGACTCATACTTGAACAAAAAAGGAAGCGGTGTGTACGTGCAGCAAGCGATTGCAATATTGGATTCCGGTGTAGGAGGTCTGACGGTTGTTAAAGAAGTCATGCGTCAGCTTCCAAGGGAAAAAATCATTTATTTTGGAGACACTGCGCGCACCCCGTATGGACCCCGGCCATCGGAAGAGGTTAAGAAATTTACAGAGCAAATGGTTGATTTTCTGATTCAATTTGATCCGAAAGTCATTATTATTGCCTGCAACACGGCAACAGCCGCGGCATTGGACTATATTAGCCAAAAGGTATCCATTCCGGTGATTGGAGTCATCCACCCTGGGGCACGTGCTGCAATTAGCGCAACAGCCACCGGGCATGTCGGGGTGATTGGGACTGTAGGTACAATCCGAAGCGGAGCCTATACGGCTGCGCTGAAGCAACTATCCCCCTATGTAGACGTGGTGAGCCATGCTTGCCCTTCGCTTGTTCCTTTGGTGGAACAGGGATTGTTCCGTTCAGAGACAACATCAGAGGTCGTAGAGGAGACATTGAGACCGATTCAAGCGTACCCGATTGATTGTCTGATTCTTGGTTGTACGCACTATCCTTTTTTGAAGGAAACGATTCAGGAAGTGATGGGCCCCAACGTGAAGCTGATTAGCTCAGCAGACGAAACGGCTCGTGAGACGAGTACGATTTTGTATAACAAGGGCAAGTTGGAAGCCGGGGATGAGACACCGGTGCATCAGCTTTTTTGTTCTGGTGATCCGGAATTGTTCCAGAGCATTGCCGCACAGTGGCTTGGGGAGCAAATTCGTCAAACGCCTGTTGTTTGGCAGGTTACCAATCTCGATTGACGAGACAGCCGATTTTTTTGTCATTAGACAAAAGAATCGGTTGTTTTGGTATTCGCTTCATCAAGACACGCCGCGTCTGCATAACATGCAGTAAGACAGATGGAAGGGGCGTAGAAGATGAGGGAATATATCGTACAAAAAGGAGATACTTTGCACCGGGTCGCCTCGGCTTTTAAATTATCGGCAGATGCATTGATAGTAGACAATCCATGGACTGCCGCGCAACCCTATCTGGTTTGTGGTCAAGTGCTGTACATTCGTCCGTCAATGGATCGTAAATACGTTATTCAGCCTGGTGAGCATGCCAGACACATTGCCCAGCAGTTTGGTGTGGAGCTTGATGAACTGCGGCAGGCCAATCCCGAACTTGCGGAGCATGATTTTGTGGAAGGAAAAACAATGATTATCCCTGAACACCATCAGGATCAGATTATACGTTTGCGCGGGGAGTATGGGTACGAGGACTTGAGAGAAGATCTTGCGACACTGGCTCAAAGGTATCCGTTTATTGAAGTTGGCAGCATCGGCAGCAGTGTCATGGGAAAGGATATTCCCTATGTTCGTATTGGACGGGGACCACTGAAAATT
Source organism: Paenibacillus sp. 1-8 (assembly GCF_056316205.1). Taxonomy (NCBI): domain Bacteria; kingdom Bacillati; phylum Bacillota; class Bacilli; order Caryophanales; family Paenibacillaceae; genus Paenibacillus; species Paenibacillus sp. 1-8. The sequence continues at coordinate 1,815,607 of NZ_CM149995.1, forward strand.
CACGCCAACGCCTCCGTACATGCCAATGAATGGCTGACGACACCGTGTTTGCTGCGTTTTGTAGAGCGATATGCGCAAGGAGTCGACAGGATGAATGGAAATGAAGGGGGGGAGCATCATGATGAGCGAGAGGATCAAGGCGAGGCTCCTCCATGGATATATGGCGTTTCTCCACAGACTTGGCTAAACCGTACTTCCTTATGGGTAGTGCCCATGGTTAATCCGGACGGGGTGGAACTGGTTCAACAAGGTGTCCTTCCGTCTCATCCCCTGTACCATGACTTAGAAAAGTGGAATGAAGGCCGCGCTGATTATCGTGGGTGGAAGGCGAACATTCGCGGTGTAGATCTCAACGATCAGTTTCCGGCGCATTGGGAGGAAGAGGTGCGAAGACGCGGCAAAACCGGTCCGTCCAGAAGGGATTATGCGGGTCCTGCACCTTTGTCTGAGCCAGAGGCTAAAGCGCTTGTCGATCTGACGGAGCGGGAACAGTTTGATATGGTGTTGTCCATACACAGTCAGGGACAGGAAATCTATTGGAATTACCGGGATTTGGAGCCAAAGGAGAGCCGGGACTGGGCATCACGGCTGGCGGCTGCAACAGGATACCGGGCGGTAAAGCTGGGGGGCAGCGATGCGGGATATAAGGACTGGTTTATACAGCGATTTGGAAAACCGGGTTTTACCGTTGAAGTCGGGCTGGGCGTAAATCCGCTGCCTATGCGTGATTATGACGATATTGCGGCAGAGGTGGGCATGTTAATGGCAACGGTGCTGTCATGGTAAAAGGGTCAGCCTGAAACGCCATGGTTTATCAGCACGTATTAGGAGGAGCACGTGTTTTTACAAGTGTTCCTCTTACATGTCCCGTCAATGGGGTATATACTTAGGAGCATTGGAAATGGAGTGAACAACCTATGAAGTGGAAAAGATTACTGTCTCTCCGTCAATGGTCACAGGTGTTTCGTCGCATGCCCCGGTTTATTACGTCGTCGAAGATTCCATTGGGTGAAAAATTGCTGTTTGCCATCCCTGTACTGCTCTATTGGGTGCTGCCGGATGTCATGCCCTTTATGCCTATTGACGATATTGGGGTGACGCTGTTGCTGATGAACTGGTTTGTGACCCGCGCTGAACGTAAATATCCCGATGTGCTTGAGAATCAGCACGTACGTGTCCGGTAGTATATAAGCTTGTGAATTTCGTGATTGCGATTTTCTGCGATTTTCTTTACAATAGGAATATTGCCTTTCTAGTATAGAGGCTATTTGCAGTTTATAGTTATTGAACTTACCTGTTAAATTGTGTGGCACGGATATTCATACTCCGATGGACCACACTTCATTTGATTAATATGAAGGAGATGAAGTTGATGAATTGCAAAATTACTCGCAACGCTGCTAAAGTATTGAAGCTTGAATTGGATAAAGAAGAAAACCAAGGGAAGAGCCTGCGCGTTGTTATTACTCATTCCCATGGAGACCATGCTCATTACGGGCTGGACTTGGACACGCCTAAAGAAACAGATACCGTCGTATCTACAGATAAAGGCATTGATGTTATTTTGGAAAACGGCCAGCCGCTGCTGGATGGTGTGAAAATTGATTACTTGTACTTCCCCGAAGAAGGATTTGTCATTACTAACCCTTCCCAAGGTAATCACGGCGACCACTAAGCCGGAGCACGGAGGGACGACAGATGGCCAATGATATTCGCGTATGTGATGAATGCAATCATATTCGCTTGAAAACAATCTTACCCAAGCTGCAAAAGATGGCACCGGATGCGGAGATCAAAATCGGTTGCAAATCGTATTGCGGTCCTTGTGGAAAACGGGCGTTTGTATATGTGAACGGACGCTATGTAAGTGCAGCTACAGAGGACGAAGTATTGGAGAAGGCTGCGCGTTTTATAAAATAATTCCAGTACGCAGCATTCACAGCTTTGTATAGTTCCCCTTCTTTTGATCCATGCTAGTGGATGCAGACCACTGCCCAGAAGGAGGAGTGACTCATGGCCCAATATGATTCTAATCTGGACAATCACAGTGTCGAGGCCCAAACGCAAAACTCGGTGGACAAGCTTCACCATGCCGTTTCTCAGGCATTGTCACATCCGGCTGAGCAACTGATTGAGCAGGCGGAGCAGTCCCGTACTCATGCGGAGCGTGCCATAGAGCAGGCGAAGGACAGCCTTGGCGACGATGCGGTAGAGGTTGCCGAGGAAATGCTTGGTGAAGAGACACAACGGCTGGAGCAGGCCAAAAAAGCATTGCGCCCATAAGCATTCGTAAAGGTATATGAGCGCGGTTTACTAGCTCAAGAATACAAAAAGCCCGATCATCAGCATGTTGCTGCTTGATCGGGCTTTTTTTGCTGGTATTCATCTTTCCGGGAATCTGGGAAGGTTGCTGTGTAAGCAATCTTCCTCAGAGAATTTATTTGGATGTGGAAGGTGTCGTAGTCACTTCTTTGGTTTGCGATTCCCATTGGCGAATGAGATCATACGTGATCACCTGATCGGAAATGTTCAACCGATTGAGAGCTTCGGTATACCCCGACCCACAGGCGTTCACATCCGAAGGCTGGCCTGTGGTGAGGTTGTAACAGGTTCCTTTGGAGAATGTGCCATCCTCGGATGGAATGTAGTACACACGACCATCAGTGAAAGCACCGCTGCGCAGCACGACCATACGAGGCTTCCCGCTGAACAGATCATTGCCCATAAAGTGATACGGTTTCGTTGAAATGCCGAGCAGATGCATCACCGACGGTGTCAGATCAAGCTGTCCTGCCGGTTCAGTGTAAGTTCCCGCGTGGCTTCCATCGGGAAGATGCACTAGCAACGGCACCTGGTTCATGATTTTCTGCATATCGAGATCTGTGAGTGGTTTACCCAATAATTTCTCATACAGTGCCTTATCTTTAATAGAATTGTCGTGATCCCCGTAGAACATCAGGATCGTATTATCCCATAATCCGTCTTTCTTCATCTGATCGACCAGTTCACCCAGTGCTTCATCCACATAATGCACGGATTTCAAATAGTCTCCGAACATGGTCCCTTCAAACTCGCCAACGTCCAAATCCACGGCGTCAGGTGACAGATTGTACGGATGATGGCTTGAAATTCCGACCATATAGGCGTAGAACGGCTGTTTGACCTCAGTGGTGAGATCATTGAGCGTTTGCCGGAAAAAGGATTTATCTCCCAGCGACCAGCCAAGCGGCTCGTCTATTTTAAAATCTTTTTTACTGTAGAACTTGTCGTAGTTCATCGCCTTATACATCGTGTAGCGATTCCAGAAGCTGCTGTCGTATACGTGAAACGCATTAGGGCTGTAGCCAGTATCTTTTAGAATAGAAGGCAACGTATCGAATTTATGGTCCGCATAACGGATGAATACCGAGCCTGTAGGCAGTGGATGCAGTGAAGCATGTGTAGAGAAATCCGCGTCCGAAGTACGGCCCTGCGCAGTCTGGTGATAATAATTATTAAAATACATACTTTCCTTCGTCAGCTTGTCAAAGTTAGGCGTAATGGCCTGACCGTTGATTTGTTTGCCGATGAAAAAGTTCATATACGCTTCAGCTTGAATGACCATCACATTTTTGCCTTTATACTTGCCGGAAAGGTCATTTTTCACCTGGAGCAGCTTTTGATGCTGATTAAACCATTCCTTATCCTTATCGGACTCCGCCTGAGCCAGCGTAGGCTGGGGTCCCAGATGGTCCTGTCCATAGCGGTAAATGTCGTACCCGTGAAATCCGATCAGCCCGGTTACATTGTACAGGGCCATCGACCACCAGTTACCGACGAATATGCCGGTTGCCCACGTGGACGTATAGTATTTAATCGGTCCAAAGGTAAAAATGTAGCCAATCAGGAAGGCCAACGCGCCTTTGGAGAAGCGAAGCAGAAACCTTTTGCTGAATGAACCGCGTGGCGTTTCGATGTAAGAATCACTTGTTGTATACCGACGCCGCAAGGAAGCCACAAACATCACATACGGAATGAACAGAATCCAGTCTGCAAAAAAGAAAAGATCCCACCAGTACATCAGAGATACGATACTTCCACCCAGGGAATCAACTTGTCCGGCTTGAAGCAAGACGGGAATCGTAATGAAATCCTGAAAATACCGATAATAAACTATGTCCGAATAAATGAGTGCGGTAAGCAAAATATCAAGCACCACAAGAGCGATCAAACGTCCGCGCCGTGACAGCCATAAGGTCCAAAAACTCACAAGCAAGAGCGAACCGATAGCGATGACATAATCCAGCGGATTCATGTCAATATTTTGGGCATGCAGGTTATAGTGGATCAGAACGAGCTTGCCAATCATAAGTACAAAAAACAGACCAAACCCGAAATATCGGGACATCAGCACTCTGCTGAACATGTTTCCAGTGCGATTTGTACTGGCCGTGCGAATAACCAACACTTTACCCCCTTCGGCAGAAATGCTCGGCTAGTGTAAACTAGATATTAACGTAATGTTAAAACCGAAATCGCCTTTAATTATTATAGCGCTCATCCCGCGCATTTCAATGATTAAGTAAAGAAAATACAGCATTTTCCTTCCAGCACAATAGCCTAAAGCCATATTTTTATTCTCCGGACAGCACAAATCAGGCCAGAAGGCGAACGTACAGTTCGCTTTCTGGCCTGAGCATCATCTATTTAAGACTGCGACGGCGGAGTATCCTTGCGACGCGGCGGTAGAGGGCCCAGATACTGATAGTATTGACATTCGATCCGCCCGTTAAACAGCTTGCGGCGCTTATCGGCTTTGTGGCCCCAATAGTGCTCGAATTGCTTGGTGGAGCTGATGGCAAAGAAGGACCATGTCTTCATTTCCGCTGCCGTACGTGCGATTGACCGGATTAGCTTCTCCACCTCGGTTTCCTCACTCAGTCTCTCACCATAAGGTGGATTGGTAATCATCACACCATATTGGCCTTCAAGTCTGACTTTCGTTACAGGCAGCACCTTTAATGAGATATCTTTAGCGAAGCCTGCCGCCTTGACAGCAGCCTCAGCGACTTCGATGGCACCTGGATCAATATCGCTGCCTGCAATCTCGAAAGGAATGTCATCGCGGGTCAAATCCATCGCTTCGTCGCGAGCCTGATCCCATAGCTCGCGACCAATGACAGGCCAGTCTTCCGAGTTAAAGGTACGTCTCAGCCCCGGAGCAATATTCCATGCCTGCATTGCTGCTTCTACCAGCAGAGTACCGGAACCGCAGCACGGGTCATAGAACGGTCGATCCGGGGTCCAGCGGCTAAGCTGAATCAGAGCGGAAGCCATCGTCTCTTTGAGCGGAGCCTCCGTCACGAGCTTGCGATAGCCGCGCTTGTGCAGTCCCGGACCTGTCGTATCAAGCGTTAGCAATGCACGGTCATTTAAGAGAATGACCTCTATAACGTAACGAGGGCCGTCTTCTTCAAACCAATCCGTGTGGTAGGTTTCCTTGAGCTTTTCTACAATCGCCTTCTTGACGATTCCCTGACTGGCTGGTACGCTACTAAGCTGTGATTTGTGCGAGCGTCCCTCTACCGGAAATTCACCATCCATAGGAATCCAATCCTCCCATGGCAAAGCTTTGGTGCCCTCGAACAGCTCGTCGAAGGTGGTTGCGGCAAATTCGCCCATTTTAATAAGAACGCGGTCTGATGTGCGCAACCACAGGTTACACCGGCATATATCAATATAATCACCGGAAAAAACGACGCGGCCATTCTCGACGGTCAGGTCCTCATATCCGAGTTCTCTGAGCTCCCGAGCCACGACGGCTTCAAGTCCCATCGGCGCAGTTGCAATTAGTTGCAGTTGAGTCATTAAACGTATTCACTCCGTCCCCATAATCATATAAGCTTGGTTCAATCCCTATAGTATAGGTCATTGTACACGAAGAGACAAATAATTAAGGCAAATAATTTACGAAGGACACCGCGTCCAACCTGCGTTATGATAAAGCGAGAAGGAGAGATGAAACGTGGAAATTACACCCAATATGACGCCTGAACAATATGTAGACCAACTGGTACAGGAAGATGAAACGCTACGCGGCATCAGGGAGGCCATTGTTGCAGAGGGGATGCCTGAGGTATCGGTGGCTCATCCTTACGGAAAGCTGCTAACCTTTCTAATTGAGGTATCCGGCGCGCAGCAGGTACTGGAGATTGGCGCATTAGGCGGATACAGTGGATTATGCCTGGCCCGTGGATTGGGAGAAAAGGGACGCATTGTGTCATTGGAGCTGAAAGAAGCGTATGCGGCACTGGCACATAGACATATGGAGGAAAACGGCTACGGTGACCGTGTCGAATATCGTCTCGGACCTGCAGCGGACAGCCTGAAGGAGCTTCAGGAAGAGGGGAGGACCTTCGATTTTTTCTTCATCGATGCCGATAAGGAAAATTACCCGGTGTATCTGGAATATGCGATTGCTCTGGCGAATCCAGGTGCCATTATTGCGGGAGATAACTGTTTCCTTCGCGGACGGACGCTCAATACCGACAAGAACGGTCCTGCCGTACAGGCCGTGAGACGCTTTAACGAAACGATAGCTACGGACCCGCGGCTAGTCAGTACGCTTTTGCCAGCCTATGACGGATTGGCATTGGCCCGTGTAAAATAGGCTGTAGTGTTACTTATATAGCTATGCAAAAAATAGCTATACAAAAAGAACCTCCTTGTCCACAAAATTGTGGAGCGGAGGTTCTTGTCTGTTCTGAAGGCTGATCTTACCAGAAGGCTATCTTACCTGAAATCAGGTGCAGGCTTACGATCATAGAGCTTCATACGTACCCAGAATATATTGACGATCAGCAGGACACCTGACATGATGAACAATCCTTCGATGCCGATAAACCCGGACAGTACCCCGCCAATAACAGCGCCCAGCATATTACCAAGCGCCAGCGAGCTGGTATTGAAGCCGAACGAACGGCTTTCCATGCCTTCCGGTGTATACGTGCGAATCAGCGCGTTTACGCTTGGCAGCAGTCCGCCCATAAATATACCCATGAAAAAACGGATCGTGACGAGCTGCCATACCTGATTGACAAAAGCCTGCGGAATGAGCATGAGCGCGGTTCCGAGCAGAGCGATGGTCAAAATGCGGTGCGCCCCGATCTTGTCACTCAATCTTCCAAGCAGCGGCGCAGCGACCATATTGGAGACACCAGTAATGGCTGTAACAAACCCGGCAATGAGCGCAATTCCTTCTGCTGACCCATAGAGCTTTTGCACATATAACGGCAGCAAAGATACCGTACTGATCATGGCAAACTGGAGCAGGAACGTTACGGTGAACAAAGCCGGAAGCTGGGGCGTATGGCTTAGCTCCTTTAATCCGGCAAGAACCGAAATTTGCGGTATGCGTGCGGCTTCGGCTTTGCTGAAATCTTCTTTAACCAGAAACATTGCAATAAGCGAGGCTACAAGAATAAGAGCGCCTGTAATGTAAAAGATCGGTCTGAATCCAACCCAGTCAGCCAAAAAACCGCCCAGCAGAGGGCCGAGAATCGTACCCGCCATCTGACCGGATTGCATAATCCCCATAGCGAAACCAGTCCGTTCTTTGGGGGTGGTACCCGACACCAGAGAAATCGAAGCCGGATTGAAGCCCGAAATCGTACCGTTCAGCAGACGAAGCGCCAACAGTTGCCACGGATGGGTGACCAAACCCATGCAGCCGATCACCAGAGCCATACCGAAACCCGAGCGGAGCAGCATTGCTTTGCGCCCATATCGGTCAGCCAGCTTGCCCCATAGAGGCTGGAACATAAATGAAGTCAAAAAGTTTGCGGCAAAAATAACTCCGGCCCACAGCCCGATATCATGTTCTCCCTTCACATGAAGGTCTTGAGCCAGATAGAGGGCGAGGAATGGAGTAATCATCGTAATACCCGCATTGACCAGAAACTGACCGAACCAAAGCACAATGAGATTGACTTTCCACGTCTCCCACGTTTTCAATGTGCTTTCACTTCCTTTCTGTCATTTCTTGCTGATGCAAAACTACTTATTCATGTAGAATCCATGTAGAACTTCCCGGAGCTTTAAAAAAGCCATTTCTCTAGTATAGCACACTTCATTGAAACTTTATCCAAATGTCATGGGTTTGTCATGAGTTGTTCGCCAGCGGCGGTTGTTACGACTCTTGAAAAAGGGCATAATAAAATACAGTAGTTACGATTCGAACTGGAGGCTGAAGTCATGACCTACAACGATACCTTTATCCGCGCTTGCCGTAAGCAGGCTGTGGATCATATTCCCGTATGGTACATGCGGCAGGCCGGAAGGTATGATCCTGAATATCGCAAAATTAAAGAGAAATACACGTTGCTTGAAATTTGTCGTCAGCCCGAGCTGGCTGCAGAAGTGACCTTAATGCCCGTGCGCAAGCTCGGGGTAGACGCTGCTATTTTATATTCTGATATTATGAATCCGGTAGCCTCGCTGGGGATTGATTTTGATATTGTCAAAAATATCGGTCCGGTTATTGATAATCCGATCCGGACAGCGGCGGACGTGGACAAGCTGCGCCCGATTGATGTAGAACGAGATTTGGGTCACATTTTGGAAACGATCCGTATTTTGGACCGTGAGCTGGAGGTACCGCTGATTACGTTCGCTGGAGCTCCTTTTACAATTGCGAGTTATTTAATAGAAGGAAGACCGTCTAAAGGATATATCCGCACCAAAGCCATGATGTACGGAGAGCCTGAATTATGGCATCGGCTGATGGATAAGCTTGGAGACATGGTTATTACATACGTGCGTGCCCATATTGCTAATGGCGGCAAGGCATTTCAACTGTTTGATAGCTGGGTAGGGGCGCTTTCGCCTCATGATTTTCAAATGTTTGTGTTGCCGACGATTACACGTATTTTCCATGAGCTGTCCAATCTGGACGTACCGAAAATTTATTTTCCAGGTGTAAGCTCAGGCGAGTTGCTACCGCTGTTGGGCGGGGTAAAAGCCGATGTGATCGGACTGGACTGGCGGGTAAATATACCTGAAGGACGCCGTCGTTTGGGTAATGGTTTTGGTGTGCAGGGAAATCTGGACCCTTACGTGCTCACAGCGCCGATGGATGTAATCAAACAGTATGCGAAAACGATTGTTGATGAAGGAATTTTGGAGCCGGGATATATTTTTAATCTGGGTCACGGTTTATTTCCAGAAGCTTCATTAGATAAGTTGAGAGAGCTTACGGAGTATGTGCATGAGTATTCCCGTTCCGTTTTGATAAAGAAGTAATCAATCAGAAATTTGAAGAGGTGATGTGCTGATGAAAACCAAAGTGGGTGTACTGGTTATGTCCTACGGGACACCGGAAAGTTTGGATCAAGTAGAAGCCTATTACACACATATTCGTCGTGGCAACGCTCCTTCCCCGGAGCAATTGAAAGAATTAAAGGATCGTTATGAAGCCATTGTGGGCGGTGTATTTCCGCTACGTCAAAATACGGATCGTCAGGTTCAAAATCTGCAAGAAACATTAAATCGGGAAAATCGTAATCCGGATATTGAATTTGTCTGCTATCAGGGACTTAAACATGCCAAGCCGTTCATTGAGGATGGCGTGGAGGCTATGGTGCAAGACGGTATCCGTAAAGCCGTAGGTGTCGTGCTGGCTCCGCATTATTCCGTGATGAGTGTAGGCACTTATATTAAGCGCGCACAGGCCAAGGCACAGGAACTGGATCTGGCTATATCGTTTGTGGAAAGCTATCATCTTCATCCAAAGCTGATCAAGACGTTGACCGAGCGTGTAAATGCAAAGCTGGCGCTTTTCGAAGAAGCAGGGGCGAATCGGGACGAGGTACGTGTATTGTTCAGTGCGCACAGCTTGCCTGAGCGGATTCTGGCGATGGGTGATCCTTATGTAGAGCAATTGATGGCTACTTCGCAAGCTGTTGCGGACAAGGCAGGAATCACCAACTGGCAGTTTACGTGGCAAAGCGCAGGCCGCACAGCAGAGCCTTGGCTCGGTCCTGACATCCTGGATACCATGCATAGTCTCAAGGAAGAGCAGGTTGAATATGTGCTGGCTGCGCCAGTCGGCTTCGTTTCAGATCATCTGGAGGTACTGTACGATCTGGATATTGAGGCACAGGCTTTGGCGAAGGAATTGGATATGCGTTTCCAGCGGATTGATTCGCTTAACAGTGATCCACTGTACATGGAGACGCTTAGCGATGTCATCATAGACCAATGGAAAAAGGGATGAGGACATAATGGAGCAAAAACTACGCAACATTGTGATTGTAGGCGGAGGATTGACCGGACTGAGCGCAGCTTTTTATACACGTAAAATGTACAAAGAAGCAGGCTACACACCACGAATTACGCTGGTGGAAAAGGCCCCAGTGTTGGGCGGGAAAATCGAAACGTTGCATAAAGACGGATTTGTGATTGAAAAAGGGCCGGATTCCTTTCTGGCCCGTAAAACGGCTATGATCGAGCTGGCACAAGAGCTGGAGCTGGATCATGAGCTGGTAAGCACGAATCCTGAGGCGAAAAAAACATACATTTTGCATGAAGGTCAGCTCCATCCGATGCCCCCCGGTCTGGTACTGGGGATTCCGACGGAGCTGAAACCTTTTCTGCGAAGCGGGCTCATCTCGTTGGGCGGCAAGCTGCGGGCCATGATGGATTTTGTTATTCCGCCTCGTCGCATACCCGGTGATGAAGCCTTGGGTGATTTTATCGAACGCCGACTGGGCAAAGAAGTGCTGGAAAATGTAACCGAGCCGCTGCTGGCTGGCATATATGCTGCCAATATGAAGACGCTGAGCTTGCAGGCGACCTTCCCGCAATTTGCTGAAGTAGAGCAGCAATATGGAAGCCTCATTCACGGGATGATGACCGGAAGAAAGCCAGCCGAGACGCATACAGGCACGAAAAAAAGTGCTTTCCTGACCTTCCGTCAAGGACTGCAAAGTTTGGTACATGCGTTACTAAATGACTTGCATGACTGTGATTTGCGTACAGGCGTTGCTGTTACAGAATTCACAAAGACAGCAGGCGGTGAAGGCAGTGTCTACCATGTTGTATTGGATAATGGGGAGACGTTGGATGCGGACGATCTATTTATCACGACTCCGAATTTTGCTGCAGCGCCGCTGTTGCGAGGACATGTGAATGTGGCGGCACTGGAAGCCGTTAATTATGTGTCCGTGGCGAATGTGGTCATGGCCTTTAATAAAAAAGACATCGAGAATGTCTTTGATGGTTCCGGTTTTCTGGTACCCCGTAAAGAGGGACGCAGTGTGACGGCATGTACGTGGACGTCCGCCAAGTGGTTGCATACCAGTCCGGACGATAAAGTACTGTTGCGCTGCTACGTGGGGCGTGCTGGAGCCGAAGAAACGGTAGAGCTACCCGATGATGAACTGACTGCGCTGGTACGTAAGGATTTGCAGGACATGATGGGGGTTACGGCGACTCCGCTATTTACGGAAATTACCCGTCTTCGCCACTCTATGCCGCAATATCCGGTAGGACACCCTCAGGCTATCGCCGATCTGCGAGAAGAACTGCGTACAACGATGCCGGGAGTGTATGTTTTGGGTGCTGGCTATGATGCCATCGGGTTGCCGGATTGTATCCGCCAAGCCAAGGAATGGGCCTCTGTCGCCGTCCAAGCTGCGGAACGGGAAGCGGTCAAGGTACAGGCATAATTATAAATGGTTGGAGCACTTGAATAACGAACCCTTCGCTATCCCAAGCGAGGGGTTCTATTTATACCGAAATTTGATATATAATGGAGAAGGTGTTAAAATCGCCGGATCATTCAAGAATGTAATGCATATGCAACAGCATAGAAGGAGTGAAGAATGTACCCTCCCAGATCACAGAAAAATGAAGGTCGAAAGAAAGCAAGGAAGCGAAAAATAGGCAAGGCTTGGATCATCACGAATCTGGTCCTGCTGCTTATGATCGTAGGTCTTTTCGGATATTATTACATATTTGAACATGGGAAGAGTAGCTCTCTTGCGGAAAACGCCGGACTATTACAACAGGAGAACAAGAGCAAAACGGATTCAGCGGGTGGAGGACAGTCTTCTAGCCCGGTAAGAGAGAACGTTACAGCCGTTTCAAATGAACAACCGGACGACAGCTCCAATGGAGATGAGCACGCTGCTGAAGATAAGACAGAGCAACCTTCTGATACTGCTACAGTTACAGACAGCCGCCCCACGACCTCATCTGACACAAATGCTGCCGAAGGCAAATCGTCAGAATCAGGATCATCTTCGGAGAAAGACGGGCAATCACCGGACAGCTCTTCAAATAAGGATGCATCGGACAGTGGGAAATCTACTGACCCCAACGAATCGGAGCAGGGGAGGAAGGCCGCATCGGATGGAACAGCTTCACCGACAGTCACGCTTCATTTTGTAGGGGATGTGCAGTTTTCCGGTAAGGTTGAGCAGCGGTTGGAAAAGAACGGATTTGATTTTCCATATCAATATCTCGGAAATCTGTTTCGCAAGGACGATCTGACGATAGCCAATCTGGAAACGCCGGTTACAACCGCAGGCGTGGGTGCGCTGAATAAAACGTATGTGTATAAGTCTTCTCCCAAGGCGTTGACTGCGTTGGCTGCGGCAGGGATAGATGCTGTAAATTTGGCCAACAATCATATTTTGGATCAGGGCACAGACGGTTTACTGGATACGCTGAAATATTTGAAGGAAAACGATATAGCGTATACCGGAGCCGGGCGTAATGCAAAAGAAGCGTATGCTCCGCACTATTTTGAGCGTAAAGGTATTAAAATTGCATTGCTGGGCGCTACACGGGTTATGCCCGAGGCCAACTGGAATGCAGGCGCCAAACAGCCCGGTGTTGCAGGAGCCTACGATTCGACCGCGATTGTGAAGTCGATTCGCGAAGCGCGCAAGCAGGCTGATTTGGTCATTGTCATTGCGCATTGGGGCAAGGAGCGCGCTACTGCACTGGAGCCTCATCAAACCGAGCTATCGCACGCTTTTATTGATGCAGGGGCAGATCTTGTAATCGGAGGTCACCCGCACGTACTACAGGGCATGGAGCAGTATAAAGGCAAATGGATTGCATACAGCACAGGGAATTTTATTTTTTCTAAATCTACAGTACCAGCCACCTGGGATACAGCGATATTTCAGGCAACCTGCACCCGGGCTGGGGTTTGCAGCATGAAGCTGACTCCTTACCGGGCGGAGCTGGGGCAACCAGTTCCAATGAAGGATGCGGAGGCCAGCAAAATTTTGCAAGGAGTAGCGGCGATGTCACCGGCTAATGTTTCTGTAGGCGCAGACGGTACAGTAACCGCCCAATAGTTGTCGAAGGAAATCTTTTACACGAGGCTGGTCTGTATTGAGGCTACCACTTGTGGATGGAGGTCATTACCGGAATGGACAATTTGTGCGTGGCTCACCGAGGGTTTTCAGGAATTGCTCCCGAGAACACGTTGGCGGCTTTTAAGCTTGCAATAGATCAGCCGTTTGTGCGCTGGATTGAGCTGGATGTACAACTGTCGAAGGACGGCGTTCCGGTGGTCATTCATGATTTCACGTTGGAGCGCACGACTAACGGCACAGGTCGGGTGAAGGATACGGACTGGAAAGAACTGGAATGTCTGGATGCAGGTGGCTGGAAAAGCACGGAATATCAAGGTGAAAGCATTCCTGCTCTCGCACAAGTGCTGGATCTGTGTCGTGGCCGCGTATCGCTCAATATTGAGCTAAAAACCGCAGGAGATATGTATCCAGGGCTGGAGAAGGCCGTACTCCGTGAAATTGTGGCGCGAGATATGGAGAATGAGGTGGTATTGACCTCTTTTGAGCGTTCGGCCTTACGTCGGGCCAAAGAACTGGCGCCAGGTATCCGTACCGGGCTAATTATCGATGCTCGTCCGGACGATCTGGCAAAGCAGTTGGAAGGGCTGCAATGTTCTTTTCTATCCATGGGCTACCCGCGTTTGGATCGAAAGCTGATGAAAGACTTGACCGGACGCGGTATCACTGTCATGGCATGGACGGTGGATGACCGTAGCATGATGCGGAGATTGGCCTCGTTACATCCTGAATTGATGATTTGTACCAATTGGCCGGATCGCTGGGAGCAGGTTTTTTTGCATTCCAAGCACCGGATGTGGCACTATATACGTAATCTATTTATTAAATAATGGGACTACATACGCGGGAAGGGTGACGGGTCGTAATGAACGTGGAAATTCGTAATGTTTACTGTGTCGGGCGCAATTATAAGCTGCACGCCGAGGAACTGGGAAATGAGGTTCCTACAGAACCGATGATTTTTTTAAAGCCTTCTCATGCGGTAGTACCGCTGGATGGAGCAACACTGGAGCTTCCTAAAGATCAAGGAGACATTCATTACGAGACTGAGCTGGTTGTGGCTGTGGGTCGTAATTACGAACCGGGTATGTCTGCGGAAGCGATTCTGAATGCTTTTGCCTTCGGAATTGATTTTACCCTGCGTGATGTACAAAGCGTTCTTAAGAAAAAGGGTCATCCATGGACGGCGGCTAAAGGGTTCAAATTTTCTGCTCCCGTTACACCGTTCTTGCCTTTAGAGAAACTGGACACGCTGGAGCAGCAGGATTTTTCATTGCTCAAAAATGGACAGGAAGTACAGCGCGGCCATATCAAGGATATGATTTTTTCCATCCAGCATATCATTGATTACATAGGGAGTCATTATGGACTGGATGAGGGCGATATTATTTTCACAGGCACTCCGGCAGGTGTAGGGCCAACCACGAGTGGAGATCGTTTCGAGCTATTTTGGGGAACTGACCGTCAAGGAAGCTGCACAATCGGTTAAGCTGATGCGTGGATAGTACCAATGAAGATGATTAAAAAGGGAGTTCTTTTGGTAGTTGGGCAGTATGGAGTGATTCTCGTACGCAAGAATGTAAGGGCCGTGTCCTGTGCCATAGCATGGGACGCGGCTTTTATATAAGTGTAGAGCGTTGTACAATAATATACGAACTGAAAAATGAAAAACGAGAGATTCATTTCAAAGTGGGGGTAAATCATGGATTGGATCATCGGATTGCTTGGCGCTGCTATAGTGGCGGGGGCTGCTTTTTATAAAAAATCCTTAACCTTATCGGGCTTTGCGGCAGCTGTGCTGATGGGAACCGTGTATTATGGTGCAGGTAACCTGTTTTGGTTTGGGACCTTGCTCCTGTTCTTCATCACATCAACCTTGCTGTCGAGGTTCAAAAAGGAGCGCAAGGCAGAACTTGAAAAATCGTATGCCAAAACCGGAAACCGGGATGCAGGACAGGTATGGGCCAACGGGGGATTAGGTATGCTGCTGTGCCTGGGATATGCGATCTGGCCTCATGTTGCCTGGCAGTTGACTTTTGTTGGCGTTATGGCTACGGTCACGTCGGATACGTGGGCAACGGAATTTGGCAGCCTGAGCCGCAAGCCGCCTCGCTCGATACTGAATGGCAAGGTGCTGGCACCCGGAACCTCGGGAGGTGTATCTTCTCTGGGGACGGCTGCGGCTTTGGCTGGGGGCGTGCTGATTGGAACAGGGGCATGGGTCTTTGGATACGCCGCAGGAATGCCGGGCCTGCCACTATGGCTGTGGGCACTGATCGGAGGAATATCTGGCAGCGCGGGGGCTTTTGCCGATTCCTATCTGGGTGCTACGGTGCAAATGATGCGGTTCTGCACGGTTTGTGATCGGGAAGTAGAGGTGGACTCGCATTGTGGACAACCGACGGTTGATGTGCGGGGATGGCGCTGGATGAGCAATGATCGAGTGAACAGCATTAGCTCCATTTTCGGGGGGCTGGTCGCTCTGGCAGGAATTCTGTTTATCCTTTAATACAGGGAGGTGCGAAGATGGGCGGTATACATGGAGATAAATATGAAGCTATTTTGGACGCCGCTTATACAATCTTCGGCACCAAAGGCTTTTATGAAAGCAAGATTTCCGAGATTGCAGAACAGGCGGGTGTTGCCAAAGGCACGGTATATTTGTACTTCAAAAGCAAAGAACAGCTTTTTACAGCGGTTACGCGCAGAGATTGCGAGCAATACCTGGCCGAAATGCAGGGCGCACTGGCTAACCGCGCTTTGGGAGAGGGACTGCTGCGAATGGCAAAACTGCACTTACATTACTACTACAAGCGTAAGCAGCATACCAAGTTGTTTTTTATGACCCCGAACAATGACCCTGATTTAATGGAGTTTATACGCGGATTTATTCAGGATTATACCGATATGGTCAAAAACAAACTGGCTTTGGAGGGTGTGCAGCAGCCTGAGCTTCATGCGAAGGCTTTCATTGGCATGATGGAGCGCCTCAAAATGGACATTTTACTGGATAAAGATTTCCGTGAATACGATGTGGATCAGACGGCTGAATTTGCGACTAACTTGTTTATGTACGGCTGTGAAGCCGGGAGCGGGATACGCAGACCGTGATATTGTAAAGCTAGAAACCGTACTGACCTCGTTCAGATCACGGTTTTTTTAATCATTTGGTGTGACTGTGTTAAAATAAACAAGATGCATCACAAAATAGGGGAAGAGTAGGGAATCCGTATGAATATTATGACCATTGAACATATAACGAAAAGCTATGGCGAAAAAATGTTGTTTGAGGATGCTTCCTTTGGCATGGATGAACGTGAAAAAATAGGGGTCGTTGGTGTGAATGGCACTGGTAAATCAACGTTTTTACGCGTGATTTCCGGCTTAGAGCCACCGGATGATGGCAATATTGCGGTCAACAACGGTGTACGCATTCAATATTTGGCGCAAAATCCGGAGTTTGACCCCGAGGTGAAGGTACTCCAACATATTTTCCACGGCAACCAGCCGGAAATGAAGGCGGTGCGCGAATATACGGAAACGATGGAGATGCTGGAGCTGAATCCGGGCAGCGAGGAGCTTCAAAACCGCCTGTTGCGGGCAAGCCAGCAAATGGATACGCTCCAGGCATGGCAGTTGGAGAGTGAGGCCAAAAACATACTGACCCGGCTGGGTATCACGCAGTTTGAGGCACGTATGGGAGTGCTCTCTGGTGGACAGCGTAAACGTGTTGCTTTGGCAGCAGCTTTGATCCAGCCCTGTGAGCTACTCATTCTGGATGAGCCTACCAACCATATTGATAATGAGTCGGTTGAATGGCTGGAGCAGTATTTGCAGAAAAGACGCGGCGCGTTGCTGATGATTACGCATGATCGCTATTTTCTGGATAGAGTGGCAACTGTCATGCTAGAGCTGGATCATGGTCGACTTTTCCGCTATGAGGCCAACTATACCCGTTTTCTGGAGCTAAAGGCAGAACGCGAGGAACGGGAATCATCTTCGGAGCAAAAGCGGCAAAACCTGTTGCGCAATGAACTAGCATGGATTCGCCGGGGGGCAAAGGCCCGTTCGACCAAGCAAAAAGCGCGTATTGAACGATTTGAACAGCTTAAGGATCAGCAGCCGGAAGCTCGTTCCGGGTCTGTAGACATGTCGGTTGCCTCCACGCGTCTCGGTAAGAAAATACTGGAGCTGGATCACCTGTCCAAATCGGTAGGTTCCCGTAAGCTGATTCAGGATTTGAGCTATATCGCTGTGCCCGGTGACCGGGTCGGGATTGTGGGTCCCAATGGTAGCGGAAAATCGACTCTGCTCCAAATGATTGCACAGCGCGTAGAACCGGACTCAGGCAGTGTGATCGTGGGACCGACCGTGAAGCTCGGTTATTTTACCCAGGAGCATCAGGAAATGAACGAATCGCTGCGTGTCATCGAATATATTAAGGAAGAAGCCGAAGTGATCCGGACAGCAGATGGTTCGGCTATTACAGCCGCGCAAATGCTGGAGCGTTTTCTGTTTGCGCCAAGCGCGCAATGGACGGTCATTTCCCGGTTGTCAGGGGGCGAGAAACGGCGCTTATACCTGCTGCGTGTGCTGATGTCCGCACCGAATGTATTGTTACTGGATGAACCGACGAATGATCTGGATATTCAGACTCTTTCCGTGCTGGAGGACTATCTGGATGAATTTCCGGGTGTTGTTTTTATCGTTTCTCATGACCGGTACTTCCTGGACCGCACGATAGACAAGGTACTGGCATTCGAAGGAGAAGGACAGGTACGTGTGCATGTGGGCGATTATAGCGAGTATGCAGAATGGATCAGTAAAAATGCTCCATCCGCTGCGAATTCGTCTGTCTCGGCGGGTACTTCTTCTAATCAGTCTTCCACGTCTAAGTCTGCGGATGCTTCGGATTCAGTCAAGGAGACCACCAAAACCAAGCTTAAATTCACCTTTAAGGAACAGCGGGAATATGAGCAAATTGACGAATTGATCGAGCAGGCTGAGGAGAAGTTGGCTAGCATCCAGCGACAGATGGAAGAGTCTTTCAATGATTCCGCACGACTACAGGAGCTTATGGCTGAGCAAACGAAGGCCGAACAGCATTTGGAGCATCAAATGGAGCGCTGGACCTATCTGAACGAGCTGGCCGAGCAGATCGAACAAAGTAAATCTTAAAATACGAAAAAAGTATGATGCGTGAATCGTTTTTCCGCCGTTACTTAAACAAGCAAGTCTCCGTTAAAGATGGAGGCTTGCTTGTTTGTATTTATTCCAGTATATCGGTCGTGGAAATAACTAATGTCCTGACTTGAAAACTCGAAGCTACCTAACAATATGCAAATGTATGAATTTATTAATATGTTTTTCGTATTAATAAGTAGTTTATTATATATTTCTAATATTAAAACTTGCTTGCTATAATCAGATTTATATGGAAGGGAGGAATTCAAAATGGAATATCGTAAACTTGGAAAAAGCGGTTTGGGGGTAAGCGAGATAGCATTGGGAAACTGGATAACCCATGGTGCACAAGTGGATGACACCACAGCGAAGGCATGTGTCCATGCTGCACTGGATTCAGGGATCACAACGTTTGATACTGCTGATGTTTATTCAGAAACGATGGCGGAAACGGTTTTAGGTCATTCTTTAAAGGGAATACGCCGTGAAAGTATTGAACTATGCACAAAGGTTTTTCATCCAACAGGTACCGGACAGAATGATAAAGGGCTATCCCGCAAGCATATTATGGAGGCCTGCCATGCTTCCCTTAGACGCTTGCAGACGGATTATATTGATGTTTATTATGCACATCGTTTTGATCCAACCGTATCGCTTGAAGAGACATTTTTGGCATTATCCGACTTGGTTCGTCAGGGGAAGGTTTTGTATGTAGGGGTAAGCGAGTGGACAGCAGACCAGATAAAGCAAGGAGCGGATTTAGCAAGAGAACTAAAGGTTCCCTTCGTGGCAAGTCAACCCCAATATTCCATGCTATGGCGTGTCATTGAAGCTGAAGTGATTCCCGCTTGTGAGCAGGAAGGAATTGGACAGGTCGTTTGGTCACCTCTGGCACAGGGTATTCTTTCAGGCAAATATGCAGTAGACAAGCCGCTCCCCGAGGGTTCACGTGCTTCTACGACAGCAGGTTCACCATTTTTCGAACGCTTGGCCGGGCAATGGTTACGTAAAGAGGTCCTTCAGGCAGTGGAGCAGATCCGGCCGATTGCACAGGAAAATGGTTTGACGCTACCACAGCTTGCAGTAGCATGGGTTTTACAAAATCTGCAAGTGTCCTCAGCTATTATCGGTGCTTCCAAGCCAGAGCAGGTGAAGGAGAACGTAAAAGCTGCGGGTGTCCGTCTGGATGGGGAGGTTATGAGACCAATTGACAGTATTTTAAACGGTGTTGTTGAACGTGATCCGAGTAAAACGGGTTAAGATTACGCGCTGATGGTAGTTTACATGTCTAATTGCTCACTACAAGCTGTTTCTTCAACCACCTCCAGAAAACGAGTTAGAACAGCGTCATTCGCATCTGTTTTCCATGCTGCGTAAAGTGGGACGGACGGAGAATCTTCGTGAAAAGAACGAAATACGACATCACTACGTTGGAAAACAGAAACGGAAGAGGGAACAATGGAGATGCCTATACCAGCAGCTACCAAATTAACGATTGTATACATTTGAACGGCTTCCTGTACGATTTGGGGCTGGAATCCGTGTTGTCGGCAAAAGTCTAATATGAGGTCATGAAAAGACGCTCCCATATGAGGCGGAGACAGGATAAAAGATTCTTCCGCTAAAGAACGTAAAGACAAGGTTGGATGGTGGGCTAGCGGATGTGTTGCGGGAAGTACGGCGATGAGCGACTCGTTGGTGTAGAGCTGAGAGGTGATATGTATAGATGGATCTGCCCAGCGCAGGAAGCCCACATGAACTTTGCCTTCGTGTATAGCTTTCAGTTGTTGGGCAGATGTCATTTCAAACAACGTAAGCTTCACGTCTGGACAACGCTCCCGGAATTTCTTTAAGGCGTTAACCATCAGACCGCCAGATGCTGAATCTACAAAAGCGATGGATAAATGTCCGAATTTCCCCTGACTTGCAAGCTGTGTCATTTTAATGGATTTTTCCAATTGAGAAACCATGTTTCTGGATTCTTCTAAAAAGATCGCTCCTGCTGACGTAAGTCGAACTTGCCTTTTGGTTCGTTCCAAAAGTTTCACGCCAAGCTCTTCCTCAAGGCTTTGGATTTGTTGGCTCAAGGGAGGCTGGGTGATATTCAGTTTTTTTGCAGCACGATTAAAATGTAGTTCTTCTGCCACTGCGATAAAGTAACGTAGTTTTTTCAGATCCATAGCTGTGATTTCCTTTCGCTAAGCCTTCGCCGACCTATTCTCCAGTGGAACAGGCCGGTCGTCATCATTCGGATTAAACCGTCACATAAGCCGCAAGCAGACGGGCAGTGTTCACTACAGCCTGCTTGTGCGTACGCTCCATCGCATGGGAGGCGTGTACCCCAGGGCCAATCAGCGCAGCGCGGATATTGTTGCCTGCTTTCAGCGCAGCCGAAGCGTCCGAACCATAGTGCGGATAAATATCAACCGCATACGGGATATTCAACTCCTTGACCAGCTCAATCAGGCGAGTCGTCATGTCATAATCATAAGGCTTGCAACTCAGATCCTCGCCTATGCAGCCCATATCAACAGCAATCATCTCACTGATTCCTTCGGGTATGTAAGCAGCCCCGTGACCGACTTCCTCATAGTTGGAAATGAGCAGCTTAACGGTATGACGGGGCTTCCAGTCTTCGCGTACAGCGGATTCCAGTAAACCAAACAGTGCAGCCACGCTGGCTTTATCATCCAGATGCCGTGACTTGATAAAGCCGCTGGGTGTCACGACCGGACGGGCGTCGAACGAAATAAAATCGCCTACCGCAATGCCGAGCTGAAGCACGTCTTCTTTAGATTCGACAAGCTCGTCAATCCGTACCTCCATATGGCTCTCCTTGCGTTCAAAGCTACGTGCATCATCATAGACATGCACAGACGGATGGCTCGACAGAATCGTGCCTGTATATGTTTGTCCGCTTCTGGTATGAATCAGGCAGTATTCGTTCTCGATACTGTTCATCATAAAACCGCCGACAGATGTCAGCCGCAAGGTACCGTGACTGGTTATTGAGCGTATCATCGCGCCCAATGTATCCACATGCGCGCTCAGCGCAACGGTACGGTCTGTTTGCTGGCCCTCTAGGGTCAAGATGGCCCCGCCCTTGGCGTTCCATTCTAAGGGGACCCCAAGGCTTGCGGCTTCCTTACGGATCAGTTCCATCACATGATGTGTGTAGCCGCTGGGACTGGGGGTGTTCAATAGTTGATTCAGAAAGGTCATGATATAATTTTCGTTCAGATGAATCGTCATGTTGTTGCTCCTCCTCATTTGGACAACCGGTCAAGGTCAGAGGACGTTTGCTCTGTATCCTTGTCAGATGTAGACACCGCACTGGACGAACCAGACGTGTTATAGGCCGTATCCGCATATGCTTCCACAGCGGGTGTATGTTCTTCTTGCAGTGTATGAAGCTGGGTGTTCAGACGTTTGAGTTCTCTCTGAAGCTTATATTGACGGAAAATACCGAAGGAACCGACGATAAGCCCTCCAAGAAGAGTGCAGCCGAGAATAAGCAAAATCAAAGGAACATTGACCGTACGAAATAGTAGATTTACTTGGACCGATTTCACGTTAATGACAGCAAATACTGCCGTTAACAAAGCGATAACAAGAGCTGCGATCAGAGACCATTGTGTTTTCAAAATGCCACCTCCTTCCGCTACATTATAAAATCCCTTGCCCGTCATGGACAAGGGATTTATCCGTGCATTGTTTTAATGCTGGATTCTAATCGTGTATGGTTTTACTTTCCGGCGGTCAGCTTTTCCATTTCCGTAATAACTTCCTCGAATACGCTCATCGCTTCGCGGATCGGTTGCGGAGAGGACATATCCACGCCGGCCTTCTTCAAAATATTAATTGAATAATCGCTACCGCCGCTCTTCAGGAATCCTAAATAACGGTCAACGGCTGGTTGGCCTTCTTCCAGAATCTGTTTCGAGAAGCTGGTTGCCGCAGAGAAGCCGGTAGCATATTTGTAGACATAAAAGCTGTTATAAAAATGGGGGATACGGGCCCATTCCATTTCAATGTCTTTGTCTACTTTCATGCCAGGGCCGTGATATTTCACGTTAAGATCATAGTAAATCTCCGACAAAAGCTGCGGTGTAAGGGATTCCCCCTGTTCTGCGCGCTCATGTACGATTTTCTCAAATTCTGCAAACATCGTTTGACGGAATACCGTTGTACGGAATTGGTCCGCATAGTAGGTGAGAAGGTACATTTTCTCTTTTGGATCGGTAGACTTTTTCAGCAAGTAATCCATCAGCAACGCTTCATTGGTTGTAGATGCTACTTCAGCCAGGAAAATAGTGTACTGGGCATCTCGATATTTCAACGCATTATCCGAGTAATACGAATGCAACGCGTGTCCCATCTCATGAGCGAGTGTAAACATGCTGTTCAGGTTATCTTTATGGTTCAGCAGCACATAAGGATGAGTGCCGTAAGCACCCCAGCTATATGCGCCTGTACGTTTATTTTCATTTTCGTACACATCAATCCAGCGATCATCGTAGCCTTTTTGCAACGAAGCCAGATAGTCCTTGCCCAGCGGCTTTAGACCTTCCTTCGTTTGCTTTTTAGCATCTTCATACGAAATGTCAAGCTTGTATTCGTCCACAAGCGGAGCGAACAGGTCATACATATGAAGCTCATCCACGCCCAGCAGCTTTTTGCGCAGCTTGATATAACGGTGCAGCAAAGGCAAGCTCTCGTGAATGGTATCAATTAGATTGGAGTACACTTCCTTCGGAATATTGTCACCGTATAATGACATTTCCAATACGGAAGGGTATTTGCGAACACGGGAATAAAAAACATTTTTGTTCACATTGGCACTTAATGTGGAAGCAATCGTGTTTTTATTCTTGGCATAAGTGTCGTACACCGCTTTAAAAGCACGCTCACGTACTTCCCGGTGCGGACTTTCGAGGAATTGAATATAGCTGCCATGCGTCAGTTCAACCTCTTTGCCGTTCTCGTCCTTGATCTTTGGAAATTTCAGATCCGCATTGTTCAGCATACCGAAGATAGTTTGCGGTGCTTGAGCCAGATTACCCACCTGAGCCAGCAGGGCTTCTTCCGATTTACCCAAAATGTGCGCTTTCTCCCGTTTCATTTCCTGAAGTGTAAAGCGATAATCTGCCAGCTTCGGATCTTCAATCAATGCATCGAGCTGATTGTCGGGTAGCGCCAAAATTTCAGGTGTCACGAAAGACAGGGATTCACTGACCTCAACGCCTAATTTTTTGGCTTTTTGCGAAAGGCCCTGATATGTAGGTTCAGCCGTATCCTCGTCATGATGTAGATGGGCGTACACGTATACACGCTCGGTTTTGAGCGATAGTTCATCTTCCAGCTTAAAGCAATTGACAATCACTTCGGCTGAATTCAGCTTGCCCTGGAATTGTGCAGCCTTTTTGGCTAGTTGTTTAACTTCTTCGTACTCTTGATCCCATGCTTTGCGGTCTGGAAACAGGTCTTCAAGCTTCCAGGTATTTTCCACAGATGCGTCTGCGCGTTTTACGATTTCACTCATGGAGAGCCTCCTCTGATCGAACGAAATGTGGGGTGGGGCTGCGGCGGTACGGGGCGGCTGCCAAAACGAAGAAACCGCCACGCTGACCGTGAGCAGCAGAGCAAGAGGTTTTGTGGCATGCATGTAACGGCATATCCTCCTTATACCATGGCTTGTTATGCCATAGTATGACCTCCTGCGCCCAAAAGTATAATTTTCTTTACCTTGGGTCGGAACCTATATTTAATAAGCTGTATACAATAAGATAAAAGGCAAAGCAAACCATGATTACGGCAGTGAGGGCCATCCACTTTTTGAGAGGAGCTGGTAACGTATCACGTTTCATGATCAGCACTCCGCCCAGCGTAAAGGCCAGAATAATGAAGATGAGAAAGCTATTGG
Source organism: Paenibacillus sp. 1-8 (assembly GCF_056316205.1). NCBI lineage: Bacteria > Bacillati > Bacillota > Bacilli > Caryophanales > Paenibacillaceae > Paenibacillus > Paenibacillus sp. 1-8. The sequence goes on from NZ_CM149995.1 coordinate 1,840,081, forward strand.
ATACCATGAATGCGCTATACCTGTTTGAAAGCGTTCATGATCTGCTGCCACTCTTCCTCGTTATCTTGAAAGGACTGCTTGGGAAACCGATTTTGAGCCCAATGCATCAGCGCTGGACGGCTCAAAAACGTGTGGGCTTCTTCGCCCCAGTCATCGGATATTTCCCGTAGAACGATGTAACGGCCCTGCACCTCGACAGTCATCATGTTCCAATTGTCTTTTTTGTATATTTCGTGTTTTTTCATCATATGCATGTCTCCGATTTTAAAGATGTTTTGGTTCATGATACCTCAGTTTCCGCCGCAAAAGCAAATCATTCCAGCCTGTAAAAGCCCTCAAAACATCAATTGCATAGCGAAAAAGCATGAAGTATAATATGGATATTCGCCATAGATGGCGGTATTTTTAGGAGGTTGTTCACTTGAAAGGTACAGTAAAATGGTTTAACGCAGAAAAAGGTTATGGCTTCATCCAAATGGATGGTGGCGAGGACGTATTCGTACATTTCTCCGCAATCCAAGGCGACGGCTTTAAGACTTTGGAAGAAGGTCAAGCGGTTGAATTCGAAATCACTGAAGGTAACCGTGGACCCCAAGCAGCTAACGTAAATAAACTGTAAGTGTAACTGAATTGTAAGAAATGTTCCGTTCATACGGATGTCTTATATATTACGGTTAAACGATGAATTGAGAGCGCAGTTCCTTGAAATTTAAGGGATTGCGCTTTTTTGCGTAAAAAAGTTTATGATATGAGAAGGCTGAGCAGGATGTGGGTGTTATCGGATTTTTTTGGATCTCCCTGGATTCTTCGTGTGCTGAATACACCTGTTGAATCTGTGGATATGGCAGTCACATATACGCTATGGATTGGAATGCGGAGGCGGTCATTTTCTATTATGCTTTTGGAAAATGGAAGCAGGTGAGCATGGGGGATGGCTTTCAAGGCGTGAAACCCGGAGCGGCTAAGAGGTTGGCAGGGCTTTTAACCTATTTTGAAATTAATAAGATTATCAGGGTAAATTTTGTTTAATTTCAATTTTTGTGTATTTAATGATGACATGTATAAAGATTTTTTGTGAAAATGAATCGTTTTTCTTAAATATTAAAGAAAAAGTGAGGTTGTTCATTTGTGCTAAAAGGACGATCATATTATAATGAATATGGTTTGGATAGGTATAATTACGTAGACAACAATGTGGAGGCACCGTCATTTGAGTTATGTTGAGCAAGGACGTTATCAAGTTCCGAGAGGCCCCATAGGTCTAATGAGCCGAATGTATAAGCACATTCTCCCTGAAACGAAGCAGGAATTGGCAAATTGGAAACACAAGGCTGAACAGATTCCGGATCCCGAGCTGAGAAGTCAGGCACTTGCAAGCATAGCAGAGAAGACGTTTCACTGTGTAGGCGGGGCGGTGTATGCCGCAGGGAATATGTCTGCCCGGCAGACGTTAATTCCGCTTATTGTGGCGTACCAGACGATTAGCGATTATCTGGACAACCTGTGTGATCGCAGCACGTCCATGGACCCGGATGATTTCAGGCTGTTGCATCAGTCTATGCTGGATGCGGTCAACCCCGCAGCTAAGCCAGTGAATTATTACGCTTTGCGTCGTGAGCAGGAGGATGGCGGTTATTTGACCGGGCTGGTGACAACCTGTCAGTCTTGTGTAAGCAGGCTTCCGGGCTATGAGGCGGCAATGCCTTACGTTCAGGATCTGGCGGGATTATACACGGATTTGCAAGTTTACAAGCATATTAAACCCGAATTGCGCGAACAAGCGCTATTGGATTGGTGGTCGGTTCATAAGGACCGTACACCGGAGCTGCGCTGGAACGAATTTGCTGCGGCTACCGGTTCAACCCTGGGGGTGTTTATGCTGTTTCTTGCTGCTAGCGACCAGCATCTCACGGATGCGGGGGCTGCCTCAATACATGTATCGTATTTTCCACATGTGTGCAGTCTTCATATTTTGCTGGATTATCTAATCGATCAAGACGAAGACCGGAAGGGCGGAGATCTTAACTTCTGCAATTATTATGAAGATACCGACATGATGCTGGACCGGATCGCCTTTGTTGTGAATCGGGCGCGGGTTGATATTGCAGATGTCCCTGCCAGCTCCTTTCACCGGATGATTATCGAGGGATTGCTGGCGTTATATTTATCCGACCCCAAAGTTAGCGAGCAGCAGGATGTGCGCTCGGTTTCGAAACGTTTAATGAAAAACAGTCCGCTGATGCGTTTGTTTTTCTTTTTAAACAGTCGATGGATAAGAAGGCTCTTATGAACATTTTGAGGAGGTCATAAATCATGACAGCAGTTAAGAAAATCGCAGTATTAACGAGTGGTGGAGATTCACAGGGGATGAACGCCGCAGTTCGCGCCGTTGTGCGCAGCGGCTTGTATTTTGGACTTGAAGTATTCGGGGTTCAGCGCGGATATCAGGGCCTGCTGAATGATGATATTTTTCCGATGGATCTGAGAAGCGTCGGAGATATTATCCAACGTGGGGGTACTGTACTTCAATCTGCCCGGTGTCTGGAATTTATGACCGAGGAAGGACAGAAGCGAGGCGCTGAAATTTTGCGTAACCATGGAATTGATGGCCTAGTCGTGATCGGTGGCGATGGTTCCTATCAAGGAGCTAACAAACTGACCAAACAAGGAATTAAAACAATGTGCCTTCCAGGTACAATTGACAATGACATTTCCTTCACCGACTACACGATTGGTTTTGATACGGCGGTTAGTATCGTAGTGGACGCCATCAACAAGCTGCGTGATACGATGTCATCCCACGAACGTTCTTCTATCGTAGAAGTTATGGGACGTCATTGCGGCGATATTGCTTTGCATGCAGGTCTGGCCTCCGGCGCAGAAACGATTTTGGTGCCCGAAGTAGAGTTTGACCTGAATGAAGTATCTGATCGGATGAAGCAAAACTTTAAGCACGGCAAACGCCACAGTATTATTATCGTTGCTGAAGGCGCAGGAAAAAGTGAAGCCGTGTCACAGGTAATCCAGGAAAACTGTCCGGATTATGAGCCGCGTGTAACGGTGCTTGGACACATTCAACGTGGAGGCACACCAACCGCATTTGACCGTAATCTGGCAAGCCGTTTGGGTGACTTTGCTGTTCGTCAATTGATTGAGGGTATATCGGACAAGGCTTGCGGAACGATTGATGGCAAGCTGGTAGCCACTGATATTGACAAGGTCGTAAATACGAAAAAAGATTTCAATATGGAGCTTTACGAGCTGGCCTTGCGCTTGTCCCAATAATAATTAGCTATTGTATGTACCAGATGGATTCACATCTAGGAATTCTTAAACTCATGCGGATGACCCGAGTCATCCGCTTATTTTTTAACATTTAAAGTTAACATTTAAAGCAGGTCTGGAGGGAATAAATATGTATTTGTTCAAAATCGAAGTGGACAGCTCGGAAGGAGCCTTAACCGTTATTCTCGTTGCGGAAAATGAGGAGCAGGCATTTCAGGCGGTGGACCAGCATGTGGAGAGACATTTTCTGTATCCTCCAAAGCTGAACGAAGTAGCTATTGTGGAGAAAAAAAGAATAACTTCGGGTACTGCATATGTCATGGAAACACGCTGATACACGCAAAGGCTAAACAGCCTCTGCGTGTTGTTTTTTTTCGGCAAAACGTCGTTGTACAACTAGCAGGCGGAAGAGAAGGGACACTGCTCCCGCGGCCAAACCTGTAATCAAGCCGATCCAGTAGCCGTAGGGACCAAATGATGTGCAACGTGCGATAATATATCCTACAGGAAGTCCAATAACCCAATAGGCCAGAAACGTAATCAGAAAGGCCGAATTGACATCCTTATATCCACGCAGTGCTCCTTGAGTAGGTGTAGCGATAGCGTCGGATATTTGGAAGAAAATCGCATAGAGCAGGAAATGTTGCGTTAACTGAATAACCTGTGGATCGGTGGAGTACAGCCTGGCGACCTGTTCGCCCCAGATCACAAGCACAACAGCCGTGATCAATGACAGACCAACCGCACTGCTGATTCCCATTACGCTGTATATTTTTGCATCCCGCGGCCGTCCTGCCCCCACCTCATACCCGACCAGAATCGTGAGTGCCATACAAATACTGAGCGGAATCATATACAGTGTTGTCGCAAAGTTCATAGCGGCCTGATGAGCTGCAATTGTTGCCGTATTATAATTGCTCATGAAGAGGGTAACGGCTGCGAAGACAGCAGTTTCGAAAAAGATCGCAAAGCCGATGGGTACCCCGATTTTGATAAGGTCTTTCCAGGCACTGGTAGCAATGCTGTATATCTTGTTGAAAATCCCGTATTCGGCAAATATCTTTCCCCGATGTGCGGTGATGCCAGCAACAAGCATAACAATCCAGTACGTAGCGGCAGTTGCCACTCCAGAGCCTACACCCCCCAGACGAGGAAAACCCCAGTTTCCATAAATGAGTAAGTAGTTCAACAAGACATTGATGGGCAACGACATCAGCGTGATGGTCATCGTAAACCGGGTTTGTCCCAGTGCATCCATAAAGCTCCGTAGAACCGTATAAGCAAAGAGCGGGGCAATGCCGAAGGCCATCGCACAAAGGTAGTACAAGGCCACATTATGAACCCTCAACTCCAGATTCATCCCGTGCAGAATGGGCTTAACGAGAAAAATACCTGCAATCAGAACAATCATCGATAGAGTGAGCGAGAGCCATAGCGCCTGAATGACGTAGTAAGAAACCTTGTCCTTGCGCTGTGCTCCAACCAATTGGGATACAATAGGGGTGATGGCCATAAGTATTCCGTTGAGGCCTGTTTGTACAGGGACCCACAGACTCACTCCGATGGCTACACCAGCCAAATCGGCAGAAGAAAAGTGTCCCGACATATTAGTATCAAAAAAAGTCATCGCGGATAGTGCAAGCTGTGTTACCAGAATAGGGAGCAAAATGTTAAAAAGCTGCTTCCATTTTTGGCTGTTAGTTAGCGTCAAATGCATGTTTATGTCCTCACTCACTTGGAAGTTATCAATCGTATATATCATAACGTGTCAAGTATTTATTGTAAGGGATGTAGCAGTATTTGAACAGCAACAAAAAAGACTGCACCCATGATCAAACGAATGGGGCAGCCTTGGAAACCTTTAAATGATTTGGTGTATTGTGTAGAAATAATGATAAGACCGGGATACATGGATTATTTGTACGTTACTCCGCTAGTATAGCGGTTTGTAGCATTCCAGAGTAAATATTCGTCAACCTTCATATCCTTGAGCGCTCGAATTTGATCCTCGACCTGGGTTTTACCATATTTGGCATAATGACCGCTTCCCAGCCAGCTTGCGGTAAAATCCTGAATCCATGGACGAATGATTGGTTTCAGTTTGCCTGTCGGGTCAAGCTTTTTGTGCGTATCTGCCATCGAACCTTTAATGGTCTGGTACGGATTTTTGTCAGGGTCCTTTACACCGAACCAGCCTGTTGTATAGTGACTTGGATAAACCATAGGAGAAATGACATCCACGTTTTCTGAAATTTTGGCGAAATCCTGTCCGATTCCTTCCGCAGCGGGAACGGATGCGGCATACCCGAAAATATCTACCGATACCCGTACACCCAGTGGAGCAAGCTCTTTACGGGCATATTGCACGAACTCAGCGACCGCATCCACACGTGATTGATCGGATTTGGTATATTTCAGCTTGTCAGCTCTTTTTTCAAAGCCTTCAGGGAAACGTACATAATCAAACTGAATTTCCTTGAAGCCCAGCTTTGCCGCCTCCTTGGCGATAGCAATATTATAATCCCAAACCTCTTTATTATAGGGATTGACGAACCCGTCGCCCTTGCCGTTTTTCCAGACAGAGCCGTCTGGATTGCGGAAGGACATTTCGGGATTTTTGTTGGCTAATACCGTATCTTTAAATACTACAATACGGGCAATCGGGTACACGTTGTGCTTTTTCAATCGGTCCATCAAACCGGAAATATCCCGAATGAATTTTTGCGGCTTGCCCAATTTCAGCAGCTCGGGATTGGTCGTTGGATAGGTGATGTAACCTGCATCATCCTTAATATCAATAACCATGGAATTGAGCTCTGTTTTGTCGAGCAGTTCAAGCAGCTGGGTCATACGCGAACCGCCTGCGCTATAAGCCGTAACATAGATGCCCTTGATAGCAGGAGTCGTCGGCTGTGGGTCAATTTTAACCGGAGGATTGGAGGCATCCACCTTCATATTACTGTGCTGAGCCTGAATCATCGCACTGCTGATTGTCGTCGCCACCGTATCTTTTACATTTGGGGCGTTGGCTGAATGCTCCCCGTTTCCGCCTATTCCCATTGCTAATAGCATAATTGCCCAAATCATATTCATTTCCTAACTCTCTCCCTTATGTAAGTCGCTTACCTGATTATACGTAAAGTTATGTATCGAAAAACAACGTGGTTGTAACCAATACTGGAATCATCAGGCACAGTCTTACATGATTAACCCAACCCTTGTTCATTGAATCCGTAAAATGGCATAAATAATGCCGCTTTCTTCGCGGCTGCGCAATTGCGACCGGAAGAAGCGGCACTTGGTGGAGAGATTTAATGAAGATATTTACTGAAGATACGTATTGTCCTGATGCTCACAAATACTGTACTGAATAATTTCGAGCGCATCCGTGTGTTTGAGAATGGCCATCCCGTCCCGAAGTACAATCATCGAGTTCAGCTCATTCTTTTTGAGAAACGGGAGCATTTCTGGATACCATCTCAAGACAATGTCGGACAGTTTTACCGTTTCCATTTCCACAAAAATCACCCTTTCCTGCTCGAAATCATTCCATAAGAATCATTCGGTACGAATCGAAAAAGCAAAGTGCCTGTGAAATAGCAGGTAAAGCTGGTCTTTATATAATATGGGAACAGCGCACGTATAGTGTACCACAGAAACTGCATTTTGACACTTGGGCTCGTGCTTATCTTCGGCGGAATGAGCCCATAACCCCTACCGTTTCTACGATATTAACAAAAGCAGAAGGGTCTACTTTCTTAATAATGCGTTTCAGTTCTACCAGCTCGTAGCGTGTTGTAACTGTCATCAGCATATCCTTTTCGGTATGAGAAAATGCACCTTCAATTTTAATTTTACTGACTCCACGCGGCGTTGTCAGCATTCGGCTGAGCAGCTTCTCCGTATGCTCAGTAATGATGTAAACGGTTATTTTAGTGTGACTCACATAAATCTGATCCAACACCTTGCCGGTCACGAAAATGGATAACATGGATGCAAGGGCAACATTCCAGTCCTGGTTCAGATATCCCGCTGCCAGAATAACCAGCCCATTCAAACCGACGAGCACAGTCCCTACAGGGAAATCGCGGTAACGGGTGACGATGGAGCCGATAATGTCAAAACCGCCAGTAGACCCCCCCACCCGAAAGGAAATACCAGCTCCAACGCCAATCAGCACTCCACCAAAAACGGAGGCCAGCAGCGTATCTTTAACAAGGGCATGCACAGGAATCCAGGCCAAAATCCATGTTGTGGCGACAACAGACAAAATACTCATACTAATAAATCGTTTCCCTAAAATAAACCAGCCTGCAATGAGCATCGGAATGTTTAGGACAAAATACATCACGCTGATATCGAATTTTGTAAAGTAGCCAATTAACATGGAAAGCCCTGCTACTCCGCCGCTCAGCAGGTGGTGCGGCACGAGAAACAGATTAAAACCGCTTGCTATAGCAGCGGCTCCCAAAATGACAACAAAACAGTTTAAAACTATTTTTAACAACGTTTTTTCACCTCATTTAAAATATACGGACAGTAACTTGCTGGTATTCATGAATTGTTTTGTGTTATAATGCGATGTGGATATTCTTGAGTAGGGACCTTCTGTCCAGAGAAACACTTAAAATTTAAACTGTTTTAAAAAGGATAAATTCGTTTAAGATGTATCGGATAAGGTTACCCGAGTTTATACAGAAAGATGCAGTTATAGGCCTAAATAAACTGTCACTGTATTGGGTAAACCTATACAATAATATCGCTACTTAAGAATACAGACAACATTGTGGATTGTCCACCACATCCACCATTATGAAGGAGTTTGAATAAATTTGACGACATTTGCAGAATTTAATCTTGAACCGAAAGTACTTGAGGCGATTACAGAGCTTGGTTTTGAAGAAGCGACGCCGATTCAATCCCAATCCATCCCTCTTGCGTTGCAAGGAAGAGACATGATTGGCCAAGCCCAAACAGGTACGGGTAAAACCGCAGCTTTTGGTATTCCGTTGATCAGCAAAATCTCTAAAAACGACGACAAAATCAGAGCGCTGATTATGGCTCCAACACGTGAGCTTGCCATTCAGGTAGCTGAAGAAATCGAAAAACTGTCCCGCTTCAAAGGTCTTCGCACTCTGCCAATCTATGGCGGTCAAGATATCGTGCGCCAGATTCGCGCTTTGAAAAAGAAACCTCAAATTATCATTGGTACACCAGGTCGCTTGCTCGACCATATTAACCGCAAAACCATCAAGCTGGAAGACGTAAACACCGTTGTTTTGGATGAAGCGGATGAAATGTTGGATATGGGCTTTATGGAAGATATCCAATCCATTCTGAAGCAGGTTCCGGACGAGCGTCAAACGATGCTTTTCTCGGCTACGATGCCTCCTAATATCAAAAAATTGGCTGAACAGTTCCTTAAAAACCCTGAGCATGTTTCCGTTATCCCTAAACAAGTTAGTGCTCCACTGATTGATCAGGCCTACATTGAAGTTCCTGAACGTCAAAAATTCGAAGCTTTGAGCCGTTTGATCGACATGGAATCCCCAGAACTCGCTATCGTATTCGGTCGTACCAAGCGCCGGGTAGACGAGCTGGCTGAAGCGCTGCAAAAACGTGGATATTCCGCAGACGGTCTGCATGGTGACTTGTCTCAGAACCAACGTGATGCCGTAATGCGCAAATTCCGCGACGGAAGCATTGACGTGCTCGTAGCAACTGATGTGGCTGCCCGTGGTTTGGACGTTTCCGGTGTAACCCACGTTGTGAATTTTGACCTTCCGCAAGATCCGGAAAGCTATGTTCACCGTATTGGACGTACCGGACGTGCAGGTAAAGAAGGAGAAGCATGGTCTTTCGTAACGCCTCGTGAAATTGATCATCTGCATTTCATTGAGCGTGTAACTCGTCACCGTATTGCGCGTAAGCCGCTTCCAACCTTGGCTGAAGCTTTGGAAGGCAAACAACGTATCATCGCAGAACGTCTCCTCGAGGCTGTAGAAAGCGGTGAGCTGAACGAATACAAAGGCTTGGCTATTCAAATGCTGGAGCAGTATGACTCCGTACAACTTCTCTCCGCAGCTCTGAAGCTGATGACTGGCGAGAAGAGAGAAGGGTCTATTGAGCTGACTCCGGAAGATCCAATTCGTGCAAAACGTCGTAAACCGGATGTTCGTTCCGGCGGACGCAAGCCGTCTAACTACAGCGGACGCAGCAACGGTGGTTATAACTCCAACCGTACTGGTGGCAGTGGTAGTGGCAGCAAAGGCGGATATGGTGGCTACAATCGTGGCAGCAAAGAAGGCGGTAGCTACAACCGTGATTCCGCGAGCCGCAATAGTGGAGATCGCAGACCACGTCCAAGCAGTAGCGGAGAAACTCGTCGTCCTGCAAGACGCGAAGATTCCTCTTCTGAATAAGAATTGAAATAACAGCAAAGCCGAAGTGAATGCTCGCTTCGGCTTTTTGCTATGAGATCAAAAAGTGCAAACTTCTTAGCAGCCTGCTTCGACGGTTGAAGTATTGATTTCACTGGCGCATTGGGGATGAAATACGGTATGATATAGTCAACAGCCGGAATTTACAGGCACAGCAACATGAGCCGTGGAACTGCCAGGGCTTGCGGAGGGAGAGACTAACGTTGGAGTTTAAAGGAGCTATGGGTGGTATTTATCGCCTGACTGAATGGATTACCCGACTGGCGGCTACCAATTTGTTATGGGTGTTATGCTCGTCGCCTTTTATGTTCTGTCTCATACTCAAACTACTTGTGATGAATCAGAACTTGGCTAATGAATCTTTACAAATGAATTGGGCGCTGGCTGTTTTGGCACCGCTTACTTTGTTTCCGGCTACATCGGCCATGTTTTCCGTCGTCCGCAAATGGGTAATGGGCGATACGGATGCAGGTGTGTTTCGTACCTTCTTTAAAGGATACAAGGAAAACTATAAGCAGAGCCTGATCGGGGGCATCTTCTACACGCTGCTATTCGTCATTATGTATGTGGATTATACCGTGTATATGACGCAGCTCAGCAATTTGCAAATTGTAGGCATAATCATGCTTATTCTTATCATTATTTTGCTCGTATCCATGTTTAACTTTTTCTCGATGGTTGCTCATTATCATATGTCCATCGGATTACTGATCAAAAATGCGGTTTTGCTGACGCTCATTCGACCGTTTCGTGTATTTTCTACCATGCTCGGCAGCGCGATTGTTATCTTTATTGGAGTCAAATACCCTGTGCTGTTCTTGTTCTTCATTGGTAGTGTGGTGGCCTGGTTCGCTTTCTTTAATTTTTATGGAATGTTCCTCAAAATGCAGGATCAGATGGAAAAGATGAAGCAAAAAGACGAAGAGGCAGCTAGCACGGAAGACAAGAAAGGTGATAACCTTCAAAAATAAAACAGATTTATCCTAGCATTTACTTTCCGAGTGAGAAGCGCTATAATAAGGTCACATCCTGCGATGCACGTTACGGTCATTTGTTGTTTTGAACCAATGACAATGTCTAGGGAGATCAATACGGGTGGACAGCTGAAAAGCCCTGTCAATTCTGACAAGGGGACTTCAAAAGTTTGTCCTGCGATCACCCACCTGCTAAAGCAGGTTCAGAAGACGCTATGGTCGGACGGCATCGGCGGGTACTCTATAACGTAATCAACACACCCTGATACTGCTTCGTGCAGAAACAGGGTGTTTTTTGTATGTAATAATGCTAAAATAAGAAATAAGGTACTAAGGTCGCATACCACAGGTATGATCGGGTTCACTTTGCCGTTTTAACGTTTTTATAAAGCGCTTGCAGCAAAGGGAAATCGATGTGCTGTATTCAGCAACGATTATCGTGAAGGAGGAAATGTCTTGTCGTTGAAGAGGACTCTGGTAGGGATTGTGCGCAGCCAAGAAGGTACAAGCGACCGGGTCAAAGACCCCCAAATGAAGACACGCTATTATAGCTTATCGAGAGACAAGGCTTGGGAAGAGGTATCGTCCGTTTTAAAAAAGATTCCTGGATACAAGGTGCTGCATGAGGTGCCATCCGTAGGTGAGATTACGCTTGAGAAGCGAACGGCATTCGGCAGAACTGTCGACATTACCGTTTCTATATTGTCCGTCTCGCCAGTTCGGAGTGCTGTGGATATTTATTCCGCTTCGCGCGGATCGCTGGGGGACATGGGTGCAAATTATCGCATTATTTTGCAGTTGTTTGCCGTGATTGACAAGAAACTGTCTGCTCATAAGGTCGTACAGTGATTGCAGACGTGTGAGCAGCAAAGTGGCAGACTAATGTCAAAAAAGCGAGGAAGGCAACCCTTCACTCGCTTTTTTAATATTCGAATCAGCCTTAACGTAAGCAGAATGAATTAGACGAGCTTCTTCACCGCTGCAATCGCTTGATCATAGTCAGGATGCTCGGACATTTCGCTCAAATATTCTACATAAGCGATTTTATCGTTTTGATCAATCACGAAAATAGCGCGATGATCCAAATGGAATTCCTTAATGAACACGCCGTAGGCTTCGCCAAAGGAATGGTCCTTGTAATCGGACAGTGTCAATACACGGTCAATACCCGCAGCGCCGCACCAACGAGCTTGGGCGAACGGCAGATCCACGCTGACAGTCAGTATTACGACTTGATCTCCGAGAGAATCCGCTTCTTGATTAAAACGACGGGTCTGTGCGTCACACACGCCTGTATCAAGAGAAGGAACAACGCTGATTAGCTTGACTTTACCTGCAAAGTCTTGAAGCGTAGCAGCTTCCAGCAGATTTTTTTGCAATTTAAAATCAGGGGCCTGGTCTCCAACTTTCAGTTCAGGACCCACGAGAGTCAAAGGATTGCCTTTAAAAGTAGCAGCTTCTTTACGTTCTTGTGCCATATGTAATAGCCTCCTTGGTTTTTAGCATTGGTTATCGTTGCTGAAATCTATTATAATCTTTTATAAAAGACATTGTCCAATTTGAATAAGGTGGAGACACCCCATGAAGGAAGGATTGCCTTGATTTTTTTACGTTATGAGAACTGGAAAAGTTATTTGCGTTTTTACCCGGTTACCTGTTTGATTCTGCTTATCAATATCGTGATGTTTATTGTGCTGACCGTACATGGTGGATCGGAAAATAGTTTGACACTAATCCGGTATGGGGCCTTGATCAATGAGGAGCCGTTTACCGACCAGTTATGGCGGTATGTGTCAGCTATGTTTTTACACGCGGGTTTTGATCATCTTTTCTTCAATTCCTTTGCAATTCTCGTATTTGCTCCACCGCTGGAACGTCTGCTCGGGTCCTTTCGCTACGTGCTGCTGTACCTCGCTACAGGCATTGTAGGAAACGTGCTGTCCATTGCGCATTACAACATGGTAGCGGAAACCACGGTCTCTGTAGGGGCGTCAGGAGCGATATATGGTATCTACGGCGCCTTTCTGTACGTCGCTCTGTTTCAGCGGACGCTGATGGATGAAGCTTCACGCAAAACACTGTATACGCTGCTCGGGTTTGGTATCCTGTTTTCGTTCGCTGTGGCGAACATTAACTGGACCGCCCATTTTGGAGGACTGCTCAGCGGGTTTTTCTTGTATGGATTAATGATCAGATTGACTGGCCAACGTAAACGTCACTAAAGACAGCTTTACCGTAAGTCGGCAGGGCAAGAAAGAGGAAGGGGTTCGTCCAACCTCTTCTTCCGGATGTTGAAAAATAGATTGGAGCGAATAACGGAGTGGAATTACGACAGTTGCAATACTTCATGAAGGTAGCGCAAAAGGAACATGTCACACAGGCAGCCGAGGAGCTGCATGTGGCGCAGTCTGCGGTCAGTCGGCAAATTCATCAGCTTGAAGAGGAGCTGGGGGTTAACCTTTTTATGCAAAAGGGCCGCAACTTGCAGCTTACACCGGTGGGGCAGTTATTTTGCAAACGGGTTGAAACGATTATAAAGGATTTGGAGCGGGCTGTTCTGGAGGTTCATGAGTTTTTAGACCCCGAGGGTGGAGAAATTCGTATCGGCTTCCCGCACAGTTTGGGCATTCATCTTATTCCTACGGTTGTGGCTGAATTTCGTAAACGGTATCCGAATGTTAAATTCAGATTTAAACAGGGGATGTACCCAAGTTTGATCCGTGATGTATTGGCGGGTGAGGTGGATTTGGCTTTTGTATCCCCTTTTCCGGATCGTCATGATCATGTCGAGGGAGATGTGGTGCTGACCGAGGAGCTGTTTGCGGTTCTTCCCCCTAATCATCCTTTGGCTTCAGCCGGGCAGATCACACTGGATCAGCTTAAAGGAGAAAAGTTCATCTTGTTCAGAGACGGTTACTCCCTGCGTCCGATTGTCTGGCAGGCTTGTCTGGAGGCCGGATTTACGCCTGACATCGCTTTTGAAGGCGAGGAGACGGATACGATCCGCGGATTAGTTGCCGCAGGCATGGGGGTCAGTCTTTTGCCGGAAATGGCGTTGTTCCAGACCAATCCGCTACAGCCCGCGAGAGTGTCCATTGTTGATCCCGAGGTGACGCGAACCATTGGCTTAATTCACCGTAGGGATGACAAGCTTCCGTTGGTTGCCAAATCGTTCCGCACTTTCTTGTTGCAATATTTTGGTCTCCAAGGTAGCGGCACTGTGACGGATGGAAGTGCTAAAGCGGACTAACGGACAGGAGAGTATAGGGAATTGGATAAAATATAAAAAGGTTGTTCCTCTACCATCATCATGGCGGAGGAACAACCTTTTTTGCTACAAAAGCGATTAGTCACGGCTGTTGAAGATACCGATCAGGCGAATCAGCTCCAGCAAGGAAACGAGAGCGGCGGCCACATATGTTAATGCAGCGGCATTCAATACTTTAGCTATACCTCGTTCTTCATCACTGCGGATAAATCCTTCAGACACCATAATTTCACGGGCACGGTTGGAAGCATTAAATTCGACCGGCAATGTAATTAATTGAAAAGCAACAGTAGCCGAGAAAAAGATAATGCCCAAGCCAATCAGGTTTGTGTAGCTGAACAGGAACCCGGCAATCAACAGAAACGGTGCAATGCCGGATGCGAAGTTGACAATCGGGAAAATCCGGTGACGCAGCGCTAACATAGGATAATGCTCTTTATGCTGAATCGCATGACCGACCTCGTGACAAGCCACAGCAACTGCGGAAATAGATTTTTCATAATATACAGGCTCGGACAAGCGTACTACGCGTTGCATCGGATCATAGTGGTCAGATAACGCCCCAGGTACAGGTTCAATGGGCACATCGTGCAAACCGTTGCGATCCAGCATATGCCGGGCGGCATCGTAGCCTGTCAACCCGTTTTCGTTGGGAACATCAGACCATTTGTTAAAAGTACCTTTCACACGAAATTGCGCCCATAAGGATAAACCGAACGCAAGAATAATCAATATATACATCCCCATCATAAAGCAACCCTCCATTATTATTTCATCAAAACAGCCTGGGGATCTACATCATAGAGCTGTGCTCCAGCAAATACTTCAGAGCTTCGATACAAGCGGCGCTTTGCGGTAGTAGACCAGTAAGCAGCTTGCGTGCTTGAACGGGCTTGAGCTGCCCCAGAAGAGGCTGTAGCTCATTGACTTCGCGCTCCAGGCGCTGCATGTGCATCTCCAGACTTGTCAGCTTGTCGGTGACGTGCTCTTCGCCCGAAACCGAATTCCACTTCATTAACGTCTGTTTAATTTCCTCGAGGCTATACTTCTCTTGTTTCATTTGGTTAATACGTTCAAGCCTTTTTAAAGTTTCACCATTATATAGCCGATAATTTTTCAAAGACCGTTCTTCAGGTGCGATCAAACCGAGTTTCGTATAATAATCAATGGTCCGTTCGCTGACACCAGCCGTCTTGGCTAGCTCGCCAATTCGATATAGCTTCATATCCCCATCTGTCCTCACCTCGCGCTCTTCATTCAGCCTTCAATATTATGCATCTGCAAACAGAGTGCTTATAAAAATATTTTACATGATTCCCAACCGTACAGTCAAACGTCATGCTTTTCTAGCCCGTGAAACAAGCTACTTTTATAGTTATTAAACGTAACATAAAAAGTTAGATATCACTTTTTTTCCGAACAATAAAAAAAATCTTGTCAAGTTTCATGTATTCTGATTATAATGACAATAAGAATTTCACGAAGTGTAAAGAAACTTAACATTTGAGGGAGTGGGCTTCATGAGAAAAAAGTGGTTTGTTGCATTACTGGCCATGCTGACGGTACTGGCTTTTCCGGTAGGTGCGTTCGCTGCTGACGGTCCGACAAATATTCAGCTTCAAGCGGGATTAAACACGGCGTTTACCTTCTTGGCATTTATTCTTGTGTTTTTCATGCAGGCGGGATTTGCATTGCTGGAGGCTGGCTCCACACGAATGAAGAATGCGGGGCATGTCGCTGGTAAAACGATTCTCACCACAGGCGTTGCAGCATTATCCTTCTGGGCTCTCGGGTTCGGGCTAGGCTTCGGTAACGATGGCGGTAACGGATTTATGGGGCTGACGGGTTTCTTCATGAGCGGCACGGATGCTGCTGTATCGTTTGACTCCCTTTCAAGTCTGGATGTTCCGATTACAATCATGTTTTTGTTCCACTTTGCTTTTGCTGCGGTATCTCTTTCTATCGCATGCGGGGGAATGGCAGAGCGTGCAAAATTAAGTGTATACATCATTTTCGGTATTTTGTTCTCCATCGTAATCTATCCGGTTGTAGCTCACTGGGTATGGGGCGGCGGCTGGCTTGGCAAGCTGGGCATGCAGGATTATGCCGGCTCGACGGTAGTCCATCTGACAGGAGCTACGGCGGCACTCGTCGCTACATTGCTGCTGAAACCAAGACTGGGCAAGTTCAACAAGGACGGTAAACCGAATATTATCCCTGGACATAATCAGGTATACTCCATTCTGGGGGTTATTATTCTCTGGTTCGGCTGGTTTGGATTTAACCCGGGTAGTGCTGTATCGGCTATGAATGACGGATTTTTCGGGTATGTGGCGGTAACCACGAATCTTGCGGCGGCGGCAGGTGGAGTATTTGCCCTGCTGGTATCTTGGATGGTCTATGGAAAAGCGGATATTCCGTCCATGCTGAACGGTGTACTGGCGGCTTTGGTAGCAATAACAGGGGCGTGCGCATTTGTAGCTCCTTGGGCGGCTCTGGTCATCGGTGCGGTAGCAGGGATTATTACCTTCTTCACTGCACAATGGTTTGAGCGTGCAAGAGTAGATGATCCGGTATATGCATTTTCCGTCCATGGTATTGCAGGGATGTGGGGTGCGATATCCACAGGATTGTTTGCTACTCCTGAACTGGTGAAAATAACAGGTGTTGGTCAAGCGGGGCTCTTCTATGGTGGCGGATTTACGCAATTGGGAGTGCAGCTTCTGGGACTGATAGGGACTTTGGCTTTCGTGTTCGTCATTTCCTTCATTATTCTGGGTTCGATGAAAGCTATTATGGGTATTCGTGTTACGGAAGAGGAAGAAACGATGGGACTGGATATCAGTGAGCATGGTACGTACGGCTATCCTGAGCAAATGAAGTTGGTTGCCGAGGCTGAGAAGCGTTCTGGGACTGTAAGCTAATATGTAAAATATAAAGAGCCAGTATGAATGAGCGGAGGAGATGGAAGTATGGAACTGCAAAATACGGCACCTTGGGTGAGTTCAGCCGAAGCGATTGATCATGCAGATACGCCTGAATCGCTAAGGCAGGCCAGGGTCGATTCTCAAAAATGGCTGCTGGCTTCCCAAGCCTCCGCTCCGTTATCAGACTGGTTACAAACGGCGAATGATATGCATGACCGCATTGCAGCCAGAGCTGTGCAAATGTGCGAAAAAGGGATGGTTGAGGATGGCTTCGGCCTTCCTCCCGTCCCTTACGCATTTATAGCCTTCGGCAGCATGGGACGCTCGGAGTCGACGCTATGGAGTGACCAAGATAACGGTATGATTATTAGTGACACTGCATCTGTCGGGAAAGAATCATATTTTATGGAGTTCGGCCAGAGGATATCTGCAATGCTGGAATATTTGGGATATCCGAAATGTGAAGGGAAAGTGATGTGTTCAGAGCCGCTATGGCGCCAAACGTTGTCTGAGTGGCAGGAGCAGCTGGCAAAATGGTCCGATGATTTTGCATGGGAGCCGATTCGTTATCTGATTATCTCTTCTGATATGAGGCACATCGCTGGAGACGAGCAATTGTCAGCAGAATGGAAGCGGAGCTTTTATGCGTTGCTGCGTAAGCATCCGGATTTGCCGTCCGCGGTACTTAGGAACACGGTAAGGCATAAAGCGACACTTAATATTTTGGGTCAGATCGTTACCGAGCGCTTCGGGGAGCACGCGGGCGATTTTGATGTGAAATACGGTTTATACATCCCGTTGGTAAATGCAGTACGGTTTTGGGCTTTGCAGCACGGGGGGGAGGAGACCTCTACGTTGAAAAGGCTCAGGCGGCTCGCGCTGCTGGAAGCAGCACCGTCACCTTTGCTGGATGCTTGTGAGCGGGCCTTTCGGATCGCGCTACAGCTTCGGATGGCTACTCCGGTGCAGGAAAAGAACGGACTCTTGGTTAGCAAGGGTTACCTTGCTGTCAAACCATTGAAGCAAGGTAAGGGCTGGCATGAACTGCGCGAGGCGCTTTCGACGGTGCGGCGGCTACATCGTGCGCTGCAAAGACAGTTGCGGTTTACGGAAGGGAGAAGGTCATGAAGGAACCAGCGCAGGGAGGCGGCTTTTGGAGCGCTCTTCGCAGAGGAGGGGTACCGTCGGCCATCGCTTCTGTGATGGGAGCTCCTACGGCTCAGCAGATGGCCTTTATCCGTTCCTTAACTCGGGAGCAACGGCGCTCAGAGGTATTGCGAACCCCGCTGGAGCGTTTGGAAACGGTTGTTTTTGACTTGGAAACTACGGGATTTTCAGCGCAGCATGGAGATGAGATTTTATCGTTCGGTGCGATTCGGGTTGTTGGAGATACGATAATGGAAAAAGAGCAATTTTACACGCTTGTCAATCCACGTACGGCCATTCCTGAGCACATTACGGAGCTTACCGGGATTACCCGGGAAATGACGGATGAGGCTTTGCCTCTTATGGATGGGCTGCATGACTTTATGTCCTTTGTAGGGGGACGGGTGCTTGTAGCGCATGCCAGTGCTCATGACAAGGCATTTTTGAATGCGGCGTTGTGGAAAACCTCTAAAGTGCAACTGACCCACCGTGTTTTGGATACGATGATGCTTGCTAAATGGCTGGAACCGCAGCAGCACCAAACGTACAGTTTGGATGAGCTGCTGACCTATCAGGGCATACCCATTCAGGGGCGGCATCATGCGTTAGAGGATGCGAAAATGACGGCAAAGCTGTGGGTGGCTTACGTTCAGGAAATGCTGAAGCGTAATGTGACCAATTTGGCAGATGTGTATGCTCATTTAAGCCATGCCTGATTCAGTACAGGGCACAAGCTACAAATATAGGACAACATTACAGCAAGTCTGCGATCGTTCGTGGGTTTGCTGTTTTTTTTTTTGCACCTGTACAGATTGGAAGGGTTAGAGGTGGGAGCAGGATGGGCACCATATGGAGAAGGTGAGAGCCAGATGAAAGGCCGGGTGATTGGACTGTGAAAAAAGTTGTTTTTATTAAATTCCTGATGGTAATGCTGATTGTAGGAGTAGCTTCATCGGGAGGAGCAACAAACATGACTTATGCGGCAAGCGCACCGGCTAAAAATGTGCAAATTCAGGAGGAATATGAGGGTGAGGGAAGACTTGAAACTGGCAAAGGGATAGATACAGGGTTAGATGCTATAGAAGTGATGCAAAAGATACAGCCTGGTCAACCGCTTCCTTCCATGATTTTAAAAGGTTTGGACGGCAAATCCTACAATATAGGAGCCAAGCATAATAAAGCACTGGTGATCAGCTTCTGGGCCTCGTGGTGTGATCCGTGCCGTTTGGAGGCACCTGTACTGAATGGGCTATATAGCAAGTACAAGCATGATGTGGACGTGTATGGGATTAATGTAACACGCTATGATCGGTTGGAGGATGTGCAAAAGTTTTCCCGCTCGCTAAACCTTCAATTTCCGGTTTTGTTGGATGAGCAAGGAGCGCTGTTTGAAAGATTTGGGGGTGCTGCATTTCCGACGAATGTCATGGTTGACCGTCATGGACAGGTACGTGAAATCATAATCGGCATGCTCAGCGAACGTGAGCTGGAACGAAAAATAGAATTGCTGCAAAAAAAGACGGTGTCTTTAGGGGCTGAATAGACCGCAAAAGACACCACTTATTAAATAAAAAGCATTCATCAAAGAGCAACCATCCAATCAGTGATTTACCAGTCCTTGGGGCGATAGCTCGTTCTGCTGATTTTTCGGAGACGGAGCTTCCAGCAACGCATAACGGAAGCTGTCCACCAGTGCTTCCCAGCTGGCTTCAATTACATTTTCGGATACGCCCACGTTACTCCATACGTCCTCATAATTTTTGGACTCAATGAGCACGCGTACCTTGGCAGCGGTGGCATCCTTTTCATCGAGTACACGTACTTTATAATCGGCCAGATGCATATCGCGCAGTGCCGGGAAATATTGAGAAAGAGCTTTACGCAGTGCGTTATCGAGCGCATTGACCGGACCGTTGCCTTCAGCGGCAGTATAAACGCTTGTGCCTGCAACATTCAGCTTCAAGAACGCTTCGGATACAACCGAGCGACCCGCTGTTTTCTCCACCAGCACCTTGAAGGACTCAAATGTGAACATTTCCTTCACTTCACCGCCTGCTTCACGAATGAGCAGCTCCAGCGAAGCATCGGCTCCTTCAAACTGGTAGCCCTGATGCTCCAGCTCCTTGATGCGGCTAATGACTCCACGTGCCTCATTGCTGGACGGATCAAGGGTTATGCCCAGCTCCTGCGCCTTAGACACAACATTGCTTTGCCCGGCAAGTTCAGAGACCAGCACCCGTTGCTTGTTGCCTACCAGTTCGGGAGCGATATGCTCATAGGTTCGCGAGTCGCGCAGAATAGCTGACACGTGGATACCGCCCTTGTGGGCAAAGGCAGCATTGCCGACATAAGGCTGGTTCACTGGCAAATTCACGTTGGCAACTTCGCTGACAAAGCGGGCCGTGTTGTGAAGCTGCTTTAGCTTGTCGGAGTCCAAACACTCGTAGCCGAGCTTGAGCTGCAAATTTGGAATGACGGAGCATAAATTAGCGTTACCACAACGCTCGCCGTATCCATTAATCGTACCTTGGATTTGTCTCGCGCCTGCTTGCACTGCACTCAGCGTATTGGCTACAGCCAATTCACAGTCATTGTGTGTGTGAATGCCCAGCTTTGACCTTGTGAGCTGGCTATGCAGTGTGGTGACAATTTCCTGTATCTCATGCGGCATGGTGCCGCCATTGGTATCGCACATGACGAGCCAGTCTGCGCCTGCTTCCTCCGCTTTTTTCATGACGGCGAGTGCATATTCGGGGTTATTTTTATATCCGTCAAAAAAATGCTCGGCATCAAAAATAACCTCCATGCCCCCTTGCTTTAAAAAGGCGATGGAGTCGTAAATCATGGACAGATTTTCTTCGAGTGTCGTCTGTAAGGCTGTGTGTACATGAAAATCCCATGATTTGCCGACGAGAGTAGCCGCTTGGGCGCCGGATTCCAGAATCCGTTGCAGGTTGGCATCCTGTGCCGCTATGCTATCTTTACGGCGTGTGCTGCCAAAGGCAACAATCTTGGCCTTTAGTCCCAGTTCTTGAACCCGTTTGAAAAATTCGATATCCTTGCTGTTGCTTCCGGGAATCCCGCCTTCAATATAATGAACACCGAGATCATCGAGTTTTTTGGCGATTTTCAATTTGTCGTCAGCAGACAAGCTAATTCCTTCTCCTTGAGTTCCGTCGCGCAGTGTTGTATCGAAGATAGAGATAGCGGTGGACATGAGGACTCCTCCTTCGCGGATGCATAGATTGGTAGTGCTTTGCTTTTTTAAGCAGCTTATTTAATGATTTAACGCGTGAAAATAGAAAAGTGTCAACCTGCCTTGATTCGTATGATTTTTGATTATATCAACTTATGACTTCAAATGTAATATATAAATATCATTTTTGACCGCAAAACCTTTATTTTTCATGTAAAATAGGGCATAGCGTTATTTAATAATTTATAGTTAAAAGAAGGGTTGAGCATGAGAGATGTCAGTGCTTATTATCCGGTTGGTGGACGGGTTATTCTGCATGTCGATATGAACGCATTTTATTGTTCTGTTCATGCAGCGGAGGAACCGGAGAAATACAAGGGGTTGCCTACAGCGGTCGCGGGCAGCAGTGAGCTGCGCAGAGGTGTAATCGTAACCTGCTCCTATGAAGCCCGGCGATTGGGCATCTCAACAGGGATGGTCGTCCAGCAGGCCCGGCGGATTTGTCCGCAGCTCATCGTGATTCAGCCTGATTTTCACTTGTACCGTTGTTATTCCAAAGCTTTTATGAGCATTGCTTATTCGTATACACCTATGTTGGAGGCAACTTCAATTGATGAATGTTATCTGGATATTACAGGGTCCAAGCAGTTTGGAACACCCATGGAGATTGCGGAGGAAATCCAGCGCAGAGTAGCTGACGAACTGGGACTGCCTTGCTCAATCGGAGTGGCGCCCAACAAGCTGCTTGCCAAAATGGCCTCTGACCTGAAAAAGCCGCGCGGAATTTCTGTCTTGCGCTTGCGTGATGTGCCAAAGGTTTTGTGGAATCTCCCCTGTGGTCAATTGTTTGGTGTGGGACGAAAAACGGCCGATAAGCTTCGGGAAATGAATATTCGCACCATTGGCCAATTGGCCAAGGCGGACGAGCATATGCTGATCGACGTATTTGGCGTGACTGGCTCGTGGTTAAAGCTGGCTGCTAACGGGATTAATCATTCTCCGGTCAATACCGAGCGGGAGCCGAACAAGTCGATCGGACACACCACTACCTTGCCCATGGATGTGGTGGAGCTGGAGGAAGCCCAACGGGTGCTTCTCAATATCAGCGATCAGGTAGCCCGCCGGCTTCGACGGCATGGCATGCTGGCAGGAGGTATTCAGCTGACCATTCGGACGCCGGAGATGAAGACCTTTACGCGTTCTCAGGTAAGGAGTATTCCTACGGAAAGCGCAGAGGACATATATAAGGAAGCTTGTGCGCTGTATCGGCGGCATTGGGGAGAGGGCAAGCCTGTTCGCCTGCTGGGAATTACGCTTCAGCAGCTAATCCCGAAGGAAGAAGCTGCCGTTCAAATGGATCTATTTGAATACAAGGACCAGCCCAAAAAGGAAAGCTTGCTGAAGACGATGGATGCATTACGAGACAAGTTTGGCGAAAATGCAGTTCTGACCGCCGGGATGTTGGGAGATGACCCTTCGGTACTTCTTCGGAACTCCAAACTGCGCGGAACTTCGCTGCAAAAAGACAATCTCCAGACGCCTGAGTAAACTTTTGGATGAGTTTATGTGAAGCAGCGAGGCGTACGATATAAGTATTTTTTGCATAAAGGATCAATGAAAATAATTTGTAAAATTTTTTTGTTTGTATTAATATGTGAATAGAATGCAAAAGCTGGTTTGTTTGATTGTATAGGAGGCAGAGAAGAGTTATGGCTAAATACACTTGGGTAGAAAAAGATACATGCATCGCGTGCGGAGCTTGTGGTGCTACAGCGCCGGACATTTATGATTATGATGATGAGGGCTTGGCTGAAGTGATCTTTGATGGGGATGGTAACCAAGGCATCAAGGCAATTTCAGATGACCTGTTTGATGATATGCAGGATGCTTGCGATGGTTGTCCTACAGATTCTATTAAAGTTGCAGACGAGCCTTTCAATAAAGAAGGTTAAGTCTACGCTATCTTGGATAGGCACAGCACCGACAGCACTCTTTGCCGTACAACGGTGAAAAGGTGCTGTCGGTGCTGTTTTTTTATGTGCTGTCCATATGGCCTGTTTTGACCGATATACATAGTAAAGAATAGGGTAAGACTACACGATCAGGAGGATCCGATGAATCATTCGCCTCATCTTAAATCGTATGTAAAAATGCACCCTGATAATAAAATGGCCTGGTATTTGCTCGGCAAAGAGTATGAGAGCAGTGGTCAGGAGGGTAAAGCAAATTATTGTTTCAATCGCGCGGGTGAAGTGTTCGAAGCCTTCGAGCATAAACAGATTCCGGCAGACGTATGGATGGAGTATCAGGATAAAGTGGTGCAGATGTCCAAGGAGAAGGCGCGGAGAACGGCTCGAACGCGTTATTTGCTAACTACGTTGATGGTACTTCTTCTAATATGGGTACCTTCAGCCAATTCGCCGGGTCATTCGAGGGAAAGTACATCCGTTCCGCCTGGAACAGAGCGTGTGGCAGCCGACAATGTCAAAGTGGCAGGAGAGCAAGCTTCTAACCCGAATAAAGTGGCTCAGATCGGTGGGCCTGGTGCTGGGGGTGTGTTCACGGCCCAAGCACGCACAGGCAGTTCAGCTGGAACGGCACTTGCAGATATGTTGGCAAAGGCTGGTCGTCTTCCGGCCGAGACTACAGTGCTGGGTATGGAGCAAAGCGGTTCTTGGCTGCTCTGGAGAGATCGTATGAAGCCGCTGCTTAGCTTGCAAAACAAAGGAAATGGAGGCTTAGCCGTCCAGTCTTACGACGCAGCAGCTTGTGCTTGTAAGCCGTCTGACAGTGAAAAGCTTCGAAAAGCAGGTCTGCAATGGGCTGCGGGACAGGAAGAACTGGCTGTGCTGAATAGCTCCATGCGTGCTTTTCGTACGCAGCATCAACGTCTTCCTCAAAGTCTCGATGAGCTGACCCGAAGCTTTCCGAATAATATGATGTACGGTACGACAGACGGAATGAATAAGGCTTTTGCACCTATGCGAGGTTTACTTGCTTCACAGGCACAGAAGGCAGAAGGAACAGCGGTTCAACAGGCTGGTTCGTCGGCTGCAAGCAGTCCTTTATTGGCGTCTTCGCTGCATGGACGGCCTTTTCTGGGGCAGCCGCTTCGGATTGTGGTAGACAAGTCGAAGCACAGGCTCGGATTGGTGAGTGGCAATGTGCTGATCCGCAATTATCCTATCGGTTTGGGCGGAGAGCGGACTCCGGAAGGGAAGTTTGTTATTACGGATAAAGTTGTAAATCCGAACGGCAAGTCCAACGGTGAGTTTGGCAGCCGCGGTATGCAGCTGTCTGCAACGAATTATGCCATCCACGGCACGAACGAGCCGGACAGCATTGGCAAAAATGATTCGCTAGGCTGCGTTCGTATGGGCAAACAGGATGTGGAGGAGTTATTTGCTCTCGTACCTTCAGGTACGGAGGTGGTCATTGGTACCGGGGGACTGCCTGATCAAGTGCTTGTGCCTGGCTCCCGATTTACGACTGAGCCGCAGCACGACCAGACCAATCCCCGCAAAACCTATCACTGGCTAAATTAATCTTTAACGCTATTGCTACGTGTAGTTTAACGATTTCCCGCTTGTGCCAAAACAACGACCAGAACAATCACAATGATGAGGAGAACAAAACTGACGGCGGTCCATACAATCGCTTTCTTGTTCACCTCGTCCTTTTTCTTTTGCAGACTTGGCGGCTTGCGCTTGGTCTTCATATCAGCAATCCCTCTTTTCTGACGGGCTATAGCCCTGTCTTACTATGTCCATTGTAAATGGTTTGATTATACATTTTCAATGACATCTCCATGACAACTGAATTGTTCCTGATGCTGCACCTCCGCAAATTACTTTCTTTTTGGTATGGAAAAAGCTAAACTATTTTGTAGAGATGTTTTTTTAGGATTGCGCAAGGGCATAGAACGGAGTGGATGAATCGTGTTGTATCGAAGGATTGTGAAACCTGTTTTTTTCAAAATGAGTCCAGAGACGGCCCACCATGTAGTCATTGACGGGTTAAAGCATGCGGGCTCACTTCCTGGCGGAGCGACAGCGCTGCGGGGAATGTACGGGGTCAAGGAGACGCCGGATTTGGCCGTCGATCTGTTCGGTATTCATTTTCCCAATCCGATTGGACTGGCTGCGGGACTGGATAAAAATGCGGAAGCGGTTGTCGGTTTTTCTTCCATTGGTTTTGGTTTTATGGAAGTAGGCACGGTGACACCTGTGGGACAGCCCGGCAATGACCGTCCTCGTTTGTTCCGGTTGCCTCCCGATGAGGCGTTAGTGAATCGGATGGGCTTTAACAATCTGGGTGCGGAAAGCATGGCTAAACGTCTGGCTACGCTGAAACATCGGCCTGTTCCGGTCGCTGTGAATATTGGTAAAAACAAAAACACGCCTAATGAGGATGCCCATAAGGATTATGAGAAGTGCATTTCCGCGCTGTATCCGTATGCGGACTTTTTTGTAGTAAATATTAGTTCACCGAATACGCCGGATCTACGAAAGCTTCAGCATGGCAGTGAGCTAAAATCGCTACTGGAGGCAGTACGTGCAGAAATGGGAGTACAGGCAACGAAGCATGGCGAAGCCAAGTCAGTGCTCGTCAAAATTGCGCCGGACGTATCGGATGAGGAACTGGAATATATGACAGACGCGATTGCGGCCAGTGGAGTGGACGGCATCATCGCGACGAATACGACAATTTCGAGGGCTGGCCTGACGCACCGGAATGCGGGTGAGACGGGCGGGCTTAGTGGTAAGCCGCTACGTAACCGTTCTACAGAGGTCATCGGACGAGTGTATCGCCAAACCGATGGCAAGCTGCCGATTATCGGATCGGGCGGTATTTTCAGCAGTCGTGATGCTTACGACAAAATTAAAGCAGGCGCAAGCCTGATTGAAATTTATACAGCATTGATCTATGAGGGACCGGAAGTGAACCGGACATTACATGCCGGTCTGCGTGAGCTGCTGCGAAAGGACGGCTTTAGACACATTAGCGAGGCTGTTGGTGCAGATCACAGATAAAAAAGTGTTGTCGGAAGAGACAGGAGGTACGGGATGGACGGAAGAGACTGGGGAACATTTTTGCTGCCATATGATCAGGCGGTGGAGGAGCTTAAGGTCAAGTTCAAAACAATGCGTGCGGAGCTGAAAAAGCGCGAGGAATACGCTCCTATCGAATTCGTAACCGGACGGGTGAAAAAAATATCAAGCATCCTCGATAAAGCGAAGAGATTACAGGTTCCTTCTGATCAGCTGGAGACGGGAATCGAGGATATTGCAGGAATCCGCATTATGTGCCAATTTGTTGAGGATATCCGGCGGGTAGCCGAGTACATTCGAAGACGCAAGGATTTGACCGTACTGTATGAAAAGGACTATATAACCAATTATAAAGATAGCGGATACCGCAGCTTTCATATGATTGTGGAATATCCGGTGCAAACAGCGCTTGGATTAAAAATTGTGCTGGCAGAAATTCAGATTCGTACCTTGGCGATGAATTTTTGGGCGACCATTGAGCATTCCCTCAGCTATAAGTATCGTGAGAGCTTACCAGATAATATGCGTACACGGTTAAAAAAGGCAGCCGAGGCGGCCTTCGTACTGGACAACGAGATGTCTTCGATGCGTCTTGAAATATTGGAAGCGCAGAAGAAGTTCGAGGATGAAGCGAATATTGTATCCAAAGTGCTGACAGGTATGCACCGACTGTATTTCTACCATAAGATCAGTGAAACGATTGATGCGCAGCGCAGGTTTAATGAGCTGTGGGAGCGGCACGACATGGAAGGAATCAAGCTGCTTCACGATGAGGTCAAAGAGATGCTAGAAGCCTCTACCAAGGAAGAAGACAGGGATGAGGATTAAATGACAAACCTTTCCTACGAACCGCTGTACGTGACTTATTTGGTATACTTCAATCGGGATCGGGATTATTTTGAATGTCACGAGGTACTGGAAGAGCTGTGGCTAAAGCTGGACCGTGACCCTGTATATAAAGGTTTGCTGCAAATTGCTGTAGGGCTGTATCACTTCCGTAACGGAAATTTTCGCGGTGGACATATGTTGCTGGACAGCGCGGTACACAAGCTGGAGCCTGCGTCTCCGCAGGCGCTGGGCATTAACATGGCGAAGCTGGTGGACGAGGCGCGCGTTTGCGCCCGTCAGCTTGCTGCGGCTGTTGTAGGTGGCTCGGCAGATCTCCAGCGCCAGCCGCCGGTTTATCGGGATTTGACGATTGAAATCGTCAATCCCGTGCTACGCCAGGCTGTGGAGGAGGCATCGCCGTCCATACCAGCCAACATCCCGCAGCAGAGAGGCCCGCGGCGTGGGGAGAAGCATGAGCAGCGCCAGCAGGCGCTTGAGGCTTCTGTGAGGCGTAGACAGGCGGCCCGCAGTTCCTCTGCCTCGCCTAGTACGAAGGGGACGACGTAATCTGAGGCGTGTCCATGAAAGCAAGCAGCCCGATCCGTTTCAGGGGATCGGGCTGCTTTATCGTTCAGTAGCCTAGCCGTGTGGAAGTCGTTTAGGAGGTTGTTTAGGAAGTTACATTCTTTTTATATTTGTCAAAGAAGGCTTTGAAATCGTCGAGTGTGTACCCGTTGTCCGAAGGACTTTCCTTCAACCCGCCTACCATGCGTTCCTTTTCCACGCCTTTTTCGTAATAAATAAGCGTAGGGGTATACTCAATCTTATACTTGTCCCAGCCATCCTCATACTCACGCAGGTTAAATTCGTGCATCGTGACGTTCTCCTGCTTGCTCAAAGACATGAGCTTGGGAGTGGTGGCGCGGCAATGAACACAGTCAGATGCAAAATGATAGACGAAAAAGTTTTCCTTTTTGTCAATTTTGCTTTGCAGATCCTCCGGTTTAATAATCTGCTGATAGTTTGGATCATTTAGCAGCTCTTGGGTGGCAGGCTTTAACGAGGCTGTGGAAACGCCATACAGCTTGTTTTTAGTGCCTGAATTCAAAGCGAGCAGCACCCCAAGCAAAATGACGAGCACAACAAAAAAGCCAATGACAGGTATAAGCTTTTTTTTGTTGGATTTTTGAGCGTTCAATGCAATCTCTCCTATCAAAATTCAAAATATGTAGCTATGAATCTCATTATTATACAACATTACAGCTTGTAGTGAAAGTTTGTAAATCACACGGATATTGCAGCTTAACTTGTTGATTATGGTACAATAAATTTTATTTTAAAAGGACAGGATGATTACAATTATGGGTGTACAGCTCCCTACAGCATTTGTGAAGCGCATGGAGCAATTGCTCGGCGACGAGTTTGAGGCTTTTATGGCTGCTTATGACCATACGCCTCATGCCGGGATACGCGTCAATACGTTAAAAATTTCGGTGGAGGCGTTTAAGGCGATTTCGCCGTTTGAACTGCGGCCAATTCCGTGGTGTGATACAGGTTTTTATGTTCCGTACGGCACCAAGCCGGGGTTACATCCTTATTATCATGCGGGACTGTATTATGTGCAGGAACCAAGTGCAATGTCTCCGGTAGAATTGCTAAATGTTGCTCAGGGTGAGGCTGTATTGGACTTGTGCGCTGCACCGGGCGGGAAATCGACCCAAATTGCGGCCAAGCTGCAAGGAAGCGGTCTGCTCGTAACGAATGATATTAGCGCGGATCGAACCAAGGCGTTGGCTAAAAATGTGGAATTATACGGTGTGCGAAATGCCGTGGTACTGAATGAAAGTCCGGATCGAATCGCAGATGCCTTCCCTTATTTTTTTGACAAAATATTAATTGACGCACCTTGCTCGGGTGAAGGGATGTTTCGCAAGGATGAGGATATGGCGAAGCAATGGGAAAACCATTCGGTGGACAAATGTGTAGTTATGCAGCGGGATATTTTGCGAGTGGCAGCATCTATGTTAAGTAACGGTGGAAGAATTGTTTATTCGACCTGTACCTTTGCGCCGGAAGAAAATGAAGGGATGATCGCAGAGTTTCTGGAGGCACATCCTGATTTTGATGTTGTTCCTGCTCCTTCAGGAACGGGTTTTGCTCCAGGTCACCCGGAATGGGTGAGTGAAGCGGTTGCGGTAGACCATCCGGAACTGCGTGGAACGGCACGCCTTTGGCCCCATCTCATAGAGGGTGAGGGTCATTTTATCGCTGTGTTGCAGCATCAAGGCAGTCATACAGCTACAGCGGATAATCAGGGAACGGTCGAATCCTTTGAATCCGCCGACAAGGACGAAAAGACTTTGAGCATTGGTACGAGCGTAGGTGTGGATCGTGCTCGTAAGAAGCAGCGGCTGTCCGTCAAGGAAGTGCCGACGCCAGATGGACAGAGCAGGTCTGCAACTGGAAAGTACAAACGAAGTGGCAAAGGGATGGGCGGGAAATCGGGTAAAGGAGCGAATGCACGCGGCTTCGGCACCAACAAATCTCGTTTCGGCAAAGATACGGCAAAATGGGCTGAGAGCGGACAACATGATGTACTGGAGTCCTATCTCTATTTTGTACAGGAGCAGCTTGAGGCGTCATTTGCAGGCCATATGGTAGTTTACGGAGATCGGATTTATCAGTCGCCGCTGGAATCTCATCGTCTGGACGGGCTTAAGGTGGTCCGTCCGGGCTGGTTTATGGGAACAGACAAGAATGGTCGGTTTGTGCCTTCGCACCCGCTGGCGGTGGCTTTGCGTCCTTCTGAGGCGGTCAGGAGCATAAACCTCTCCAGTTCAGACTCAGAAGCCATCCGTTATTTGAAAGGTGAAACGTTATCCATCCCGGCCGAGAGAATGACGTTGCGGGACGAAGCACAGCCCAAAGGCTACGCTCTCGTATGCATTGACGGATATTCTGCCGGATGGGGCAAATGGCAGGACGGTATGCTCAAAAATGAATACCCTACAGGCTGGAGGTGGACATCGGTATGAGTGGGAAAGGAAGACAGACGCAGCGTTTGGACAAGGTTCTAACCCATATGGGATACGGTTCGCGCAGTGATATCAAGAGACAGGTAAAGCAGGGGATGATTACCGTGAACGGTCGGACTATCAAGGATAGCGGCTTGCAGGTTCATCCGTACAACGATCAGATTGAAGTGAACGGGGAACGGGTTGTTTTTCGGGAGTATATTTATATCATGTTGCATAAGCCACCGGGCGTTATATCCGCTACCGAGGATACAAGAGAGCAGACGGTGCTGGATTTACTGAGTGCGGAGGAACGGCATTTTGAGCCTTTCCCGGTAGGACGGCTGGATAAGGACACGGAAGGGCTACTATTGTTAACGAACGATGGCAAGCTGGCGCATGAACTCTTATCTCCACGACGACATGTTCCCAAAACGTATGAGGCTACGGTGTCGGGACATGTGACGGAAGAGGATATACGTCAATTTGCAGCAGGGGTGGAGTTGGATGACGGCTATGTTACCCTTCCGGCCCAATTGACCATTCTTCGTCATGAAAAAGCGCAAGGGGCAGATGAAGAAGTCATTTCATACATTTCACTTGTGATCCATGAAGGAAAGTTTCATCAGGTGAAGCGCATGTTTGAGGCGGTTGGCAAAAAGGTTACGTATTTGAAAAGAACGGCGATGGGTCCGTTAACGCTGGATGATCAGCTACCCTTGGGCAGCTATCGTGAGCTGTCAAACGAGGAGTTGGCATGGATCGGCCGGGATTTGGCATTTGCAACGTCAGAGGCTTGATGGATATAGTGAAGCAACAATGACGCACAGGCTCTTATGGGAGTTCCCTGTGCGTCATTTTACTATACAAACTATGATTTACAGCTAACATATGGGAGACTGCATGTTTATTGTGCGCGTGCCGCCCGGCTTTTTTTCACTTCTGCTGCCTTATAAGCTGTGACCTTGTTTTTGCCCGTTGTTTTGGATATGTACATAGCCTGATCGGCCTGTTTAACCAGTTCATCCGGGTTCATTTCCTTCTTTAACGTGCTGTGCCCGACGCTGATGGTCACGATGCTTTCAACGGCGACCCGTTCACGGATTCGTTCCGCGACCTGTCCGACCTTGGCCCGCCGATCAACCACCATCGCGACCAACTCCTCACCGCCGTATCTTCCGGTTAGTCCGATTTCATCCAGTTCTTCTTCCATAATCTGTGCAACCTGTTTAAGTACATCATCCGCGCGGGCATGGCCCTGCGTATCATTCAGCTTTTTGAAATTATCAATATCGCAAAAAATGACCGACACGCGGATTCCCTGCTCCATATATCGCCGCAATCGCCCCGAAAAGTATTTACGGTTATACAGGCCGGTCAAACCATCAGTAATGGAGGAACGGTAAATCCGTTGAAGTAGCTCCACAATCCGTTCGAACAGGATTAGAAACAACGTAGTGTAATACAGCAATGGCAAAAATGACATCCATAGGATTGTGCTTGTTGCACCTTTTTCAGCCGGAATGTCGGCTCGCAACCACAGACAGCCAAGCCAAAGCAAATAGAACAGTAAGCCCAGTGCAAACTTTTTGGGCTGACCGATTCGTGGGATGATGAACACAAGGCTTAAAGTAAGCACAATGAGTCGATAAAGCAGGGTGAACCCGACGAGATTTGCTGCGCTGATCCAACTGGGCAGCAATCCGGCAGCCCATGCACTAACTGGCAATATCAGTAGCGCTCCCAGCAACAGCAAAGACCATGCTCCCGCACGTTTTAGCTTCCGGTAGAGCTGAAATACGGCGGCATTGGTAAGCACGAAGGCAGCAGCCTCCAGCGTATTTTGCCACACGATTCCTTGCAGCGGCATTGTGCCGCCACCTGCCGAATAGAGATTCATGGCTTCATATGTCATAATAAAAATAGTGGCAACCGAAAAAGGGATATAGGCTTTTTTTCGTTGTCTGCTATATATGATCACGCACATCAGCGCCATCATGAGTATAATATACAAACCGCAGGCGGCACTTACAGCCCCGGCCAGAGATGGGAAACCGAAGGTTCCCGATAAGGACAACAACGTCAACGTCACCGACTCCATCTGTATAGATAGTCAGTCTATTGAACGGGGGATATCGTTTCCGATACAATAGACAGGATTTATTCCATTTAAAATGTTATAATTTTCTTTTGTACTTAACAATTATTCTCAATATATCATTTTTCAGAAAATCCGGAAACCTATACATACAACCTGTGTTCCGGGCAGTACAACGCTTGAAAGGGGAAGCACGTCATGAAATTGCTACAGGCTCTCTTTTTCCCACCCGAGCAACCGGGCGGCGTTTCATCTATGATTCCATATCTGCAAGAGCGATTTATGTCCTCGCGTTGGGAAATGGAGCTATTTTCAATCCCTAAACGGATTCGCAACAAGGGCAGGGATGAAGTGATATTTGATACCTTTGACTGGACGCAATATGAACAATATCCGATTGTCCAAAAATATATTCAGACGTACCGTGACTATTTGTGGTGGACCCGGCTTCGCATTCAGAAGCCCTTTGATCTCATTCATGCTCATCACCCGATTGCCGGGATTGCTATGAAAACTGTTTTTCCCGACATCCCGCTCGTTCAGACGATTCACTCTTCTTATGAGAAGGAGTTAATTCTAAACGGTAAAATAGAGGAGAACGGTCCCGAGCATCAATTTCTGGTGTCCTTGTATCGGGAGCTGGAGCATAAGGCCGATCGCCTGATTGCAGTATCTCATTCTTTCCAGCATTACTTGACGCCTTATGTACAAAATCCGCAAGATATTGTGGTCATTCCGAATGGATATGATGAGAAACGTTTTAAGCCCATACCACATGAAAATGAAGTGACACAGCTTATAACCGTCTGCCGCCTCGTCCCAGCTAAAGGATTGGATATTTTGTTACAGGCCTGCGCTGAGTTGAAAATGAGAAATCAGCATTATGTGCTGCATATTATCGGAGATGGTCCCATTCGACCCGAGCTGGAAGAGATGGCGCGGCAGTTGGATATTTACCATGAAACGATCTTTTATGGATACACGCTTCATCCAGAAGAGTTTATGCCTTTCTTTGATGTGTTTGTTTTGCCTTCACGAGCGGAGGCCTTTGGTTCCGTGTTTGCGGAGGCCGCCTTGAGCTGTTTGGCTTTGGTGGGTACAGAGGTGGGGGGAATACCGGAGCAAATTGAGGATGGCGTAAATGGTCTGCTTGTGCCACCCGACAGTCCGGAGGCACTTGCAGACGCATTGGAAAAGGTTATCGCAGATCCTGCCTATCGTTATGAGCTGGCGCGATCTGCCTGCGACAAGGCTAAATCGAGCTATTCCCTGAGCAGGGCTGTTAATGAGCTAAAGAAAATGTATTTGAAATTCCAGCCCTAACCATGGCGTGTACCACCTGATTTTGAATCAGAATGCCGAAAGCTGGAGCGAGGACGTGAGGAACGGAAGGGTCCCCCACGTCCTGCCATGATCAGCTTGCTCACCCACATCAGACTAAGCATCCCGAAAATGGGATAAAGAACAGACAGCAGTGAGCTGAAACCAAACTGACTGATTAGAAAACATGTGAGCATAATGAATAGTGTGATGAGCTTAGGTGAAATTTGGATATGCTGGCGGATTTGCAGACTGACACCGTAAATGTCGGCCACGAAGGTACTGAAGATTTCCATGAAAATGAGTAAAATATAAATGATTTCGACCAAGGCCCCCAGACGGTAAGCAATGCTTCCCATCGGGATCTCAAATTGCCGAATTCCCGGCATATGTGCCGACATGGCAAAGTGAGCAGACATCAGCATAAACCCGACGCCGATCCCGCCCAAAACCCCGCCCCAGCGGATCGTTTTGCGGGAGAAGGTTTGACTGCCGAGTGGTACAAGCACTGCTTGGGCCATTGCCAGATTGAAGGAAGTATACAGCAGCGGAGAAATCCAGGCTCGCAGCATACTATGATCGGACGTATTTGTAATAAAGCTCTGCGGATTTGGCATGGAGAGTGTGCTGTGAATGAGCAGAATAGACATAATCATCATCATAGGGACAACAATGGTGTTCATATGCAGGATAGCCTTGATTCCTTTGCTCAGCAGTAGATATGTTCCGATCAGTGTAATGAGCAGTCCGGTCTGGTAATGCAGGTGGAGGCGTTCAACGAAAACAGAACCCGCTCCTGCCAGCATGACACTGTTGACACCAATGAGTATGATGAGCGTGAACCAGCTAATCCATTTGCCGGCTCTGGCTCCAAAAAGGTGCTTGTTCAGATCCTCGTAGGACCGAGCTGAAATATCGTGAGCGATCAGCATCATTTTCGTACCCAGCCATACAAATATGAGTGTGGACAGCATGATGGTGAGTGTAGCCCAACGTCCGTACTGTGTAAAAAACTGCAATATTTCTTGTCCGGTAGCAAATCCGGCACCGACGATTGTTCCGATGTATGTAAAAGCAATCTGCAAAACATGAATATTACGTTTCATCCCCAGTCCCTCCTTGCCTGCTTGAATAACGCTGTAGCGAGCATATAATACAAACTATGTTCAACTGAAATGGGACATGACTGGATGAGACTGAAAATAATTATTTTGAATTTAACGATTAGCTTGACGGGAGCGTAATTTATGGGTCAAATCCTTGCATGGATACTGGAATACGGATATTTGGCAATGTTCGGCTTGCTTGCCCTTGGAGTAGCTGGTATGCCGATACCTGACGAAGTGCTGATGATCGCCTTCGGCGGGCTTGTGTCTCAAGGACACTACAACTTTATTGCCGCGCTGGCAGTCACATTTTCCGGAAGTATGACTGGCATGATGCTCAGTTATACGCTCGGTCGTTTGCTTGGCAAGCCGCTGCTGCACCGATACGGTAAATGGGTGAGGCTTACGCCATCGAGAATTGCTTCTTCCGAGAACTGGTTCGGACGTTACGGCACTTGGGGCATTCTGTTCGGTTACTTTGTCCCTGGCTTGCGACATGTGTCCTCATATCTGGCAGGTACGACCCGTTTGAGCGTCTTTCGCTATATGATGTATGCATCGGCGGGCGCATTGCTGTGGTGCGGTACGTTTCTGGGAATTGGACATGCGGTGGGCATGCACTGGGAACAGGTGGCGAAGCTGATGGAAAAGGTGACACATCGGGTAGGGCTGGCGGTCATTCTTCTGATTATTTTGGGAGGAATAGTCGCGTGGTTTTGGAATAAGCGTAAAAAAAATGTCACATGAACGTATGGGAAAGCAAGCTATAGCTTGAAAACGTCAGGTGATGTATGGTACTTTTACCGCATAGGAATGCCGTGGGAGGTCATGGAATGGAAGTATTAAAGGAACGGATTTTAAAAGAAGGCGTCGTTGCGTCGGATCAGGTGTTGAAGCTGGATGGCTTACTTAATCACCAGGTTGATCCGGAGTTGACGATGGAAATGGGACGAGAGTTCGCAGCCCGTTTCCGGGAAGAGAATATTACGAGAGTGGTAACCGTAGAATCCTCAGGTATTGCCATAGGTTTCGCAACAGCATTGGAGCTGGGTGTACCGCTGGTGTTTGCCCGCCGCAAAAAAACTTTATTGGCCGACCCGGACGCATTATGCGAACGTGTGCCTTCATTTACGAAAGGCATTGTCACGGACATTATGCTGTCCCGTCAATTTATTCATGAGCATGACCGTGTTCTGTTCATTGATGATATTATCGCCAATGGTGATGCCGCAAGAGGTATGGTCAAAATCATTCAACGCTCCGGTGCGGAGCTGGTCGGATTCGGCGTGGCCGTGGAAAAATGCTTCCAGGCCGGAGCGAGAACGATCCGGGAGCAGGGTATACGGGTAGAGTCACTTGTCAGAATTTCATCGTTAACGGACGGCAAGATCGAGTTTGCCGAATAGTAACAATTCAGAAACTGCTGATCCTTATTTCTAATAATAACCTTTGCATGAGCTTCAATTTCGCTTATAATATAGATAAGGTTTTGGGAGAGGAGGCAGCAACATGGGGAAAGAGCAATTGACCGAACAGTTTTTTCTGGAAAAACTGGCAGCGGCTAAAGTACATTTTGAACGTGCCTTGGATTGTAAGCATACGGAATTTGACGATTTGTATCCCTATATGATTGAACATCCTCAGTTTTTTTGGTACAAACGCTATGTAGCCTGGTCTGAGTTGTTGACGTTGGTTAACTTATGCGAAGAATTGTCCTTCTCTTGGAAAGAAGAATTTACTGCCCACCAAGTGGAGTACGTAGATCAGCGAGTGTTGTCTGCACAAGTGCTGGACTTCTGGTACGAGAAGAACGATACAAAAGAACATGATCACAGTGTAAATCAATCGGGATAATTTGTTGCTCTGTTGGCAATCCATATAAGTAGTAAGAGGGAAGAGACCTAAATGATTTTGTTTAGGTCTCTTTTTAAACTTTTTAATGTGCATAAATGATAGCCGCAATATTAGAAAAAAGTGTATAAGGAGGGACAAGGATGATTAAGGATGAAGATTTAGACGCCTATCGGCTCTCCGGTGAGAAGGTACGCGTCGTGCGGGATGGACTGGAGTCCAACGATGTGATTGGTATTGTGCTGGCGTGGGACGAGGAGCAGGTGCTTATTCGCCGCCAGAATCGGCGTGTGGTCAAGCTGGATCGCAGCTATACATATCAGCCTTTCAGCGAGCCGCGTCACAATCCGGTAGAGATGGATTAGGGGAATGGGCTTCGGGTTGGCTGGATAAAAGGGTTTGAAGTGACTGGAAAAAATAGGTGTACGCCTTGATGGCATATGCAGCCTGTAAACCGGGCACAGTACATAAGAATATACTCCATATGAGAGGGTGTGCTGTGTCTTGACGGTTATGAATGAAAAAATACATGCGTATAAGGATCAAATCAGTCATTTAGAGAATAAGTTGCCTGAGGTAGTCCAAGCATATCACCGTTTTACCGGAGAGTGTTTTCAAGCCGGGAGTCTGGATGAAAAGAGCAAGCAACTGATCGCTCTAGGTATTGGTTTGTTTGCCAATAATGAGGTATGCACATTTTATCACGTTGATGAGGCTCGGTCCAAAGGAGCAAGTGATCAGGAGATTATGGAGACCATTGCTGTAGCTGCAGCGGTAGGCGGAGGACACGCTCTTAGCCAAGGGGTTACACGTGTACAGAAGGCGCTGCAATAAAGCGAATTATTAATGGATATGCTTCATACTCGTTCATAGCGGGTAGGAATGGATGACGATAGCTGATTATGTAAAGAAGCTTCCGAGCACGGTTGTGCCTGCGGAAGCTTCTTTCGTTTGCGGGCTGTGCGGGGATTATGCACTTCCGCTTGCGGCAGAAGCAGCAGGGCGAAGCGATTTACGCTTATAGGCCGAGGAGGATGTAACCAGACTTCGTTCAACAAACCGTAGGTGCTTGGAAGCTGGGCGGCTGTCTGGAAACTCGGGGCGTTGCTTTTCGGATAAAAGGAAGGAGGCAGCTGTATGAGGCATAGAGGTAGAAAGCCCCAGATAAGCGCGCATTCGTTCATACATTTCTTTGCGGAATGCAGGCATAGCCATACTGAACTGCTCTTTATTTCCTTTACTTATATAGGTGGCGTGAACGCCTGAGTGGTTTTGTTGTATGTCCAAAACACGAATATGACATTTATTAAATTCATGTTTTATCTCAGATAGTAAGATTCCGGTACGATCTACTCCTGCGTTAACCACTTCGACATAAAGATCAGGCGTTTTCAGCATACCGCTTTCTTCAAGAATAAGACTGTCCCGCTCAAATACCTTTTGAATAAAGGTAAGGAGCAGATAATTTTTCACAAGAGACAATTCATTCTGAGTAGTAACTGAAGAGATCATAACCATTCACCGCCTAGGAAAATGTGATGATAATCTATATCTGACTGAACGAAAAGAACTAGCGTTCTCGGGAACTTATGTTCTTATTCTAGCGTGTTATACCTAATTTATCAAGAGGGAATGAAAATATAAAGTGTTTGACTTCTTCTTATGAGCATGGTATGATCTATCTTGTCGCTAAGAAAGATCGATCTTTCGAGGACAAACGACAATATATATGCGGTCGTGGCGGAATTGGCAGACGCGCACGGTTCAGGTCCGTGTGGGCTAACCCCCGTGGAGGTTCGAGTCCTCTCGACCGCATCATACCTTAGAGATATGGTTCGTAGTTGCTCAGGCAATTGCGAACCTTTTTATGTTGGTTGCAGACTCAAACTGTTACTCATGACCTAGGCTGAAGTATCTTGGAATGATACTCCAGATGAGCGTAGATGTTGGCCGTTGTCGAATAATGACTGCGGCCGAGCCATTCCTGAATTTCTTTTAGAGACACTCCATTTGCCAGTAGCAAGCTGGCACAACTGTGACGGAGATCATGGAAGCGAATCCGGCGTAGTCCCTTCTTTTCCTGGAAGTGGCCTGCGATCACAGCTCGTTCCTCCTAGATATCGCAGCCCTTTTATATCACCAAAAGATCGCCGCGACTGACATCAAGTATGATCCAAATTATTAAAATAACAGCAAGGTACGGTTAAACACGAATAAGCCATGCGGAAGATTCTTTGCATGGCTTATTCGTGTTTTATTGGTAACGACTAAGATCAAAGCGACGAACTGCCAAAATAAAAGCAAGACAGGTTTTGATGTAACTGTTGAATGCTTTTCTACTGAATTTATAGCCTCGTTATCGCTTCTCACAATTTACCATCTCCCCTCTGTGGTGAAATGGGGGCCAAGAAGAAAAAAGGAAACCCTAGGTCAGAAAAAATATAAAATGGAAGTTTAAGTTAAAAGAGAATTCAGACTTTGAGATAATTTTCACTATATCACAATAATATTTACTTAGCTAACTATTGATATTCGACAAAAATCATGTTATTATTTTCACAAACTTAATGAGGAGGTAATATTTATGTTAACTACTTTTAAAGCAACAGCTAAAAAACTACCTGATGGATTGCAAGTTGAAACGAATTCAAGAGGTTTCAAAATCATTATAGACGAACCGGAGGATATGGGTGGAACCAATGTTGGTATGAATCCCGTTGAGGTATTATTGTGTGCACTTGGTGCATGTCAGTCCATTGTAGCTGCT
The DNA here is from genome assembly GCF_056316205.1 of Paenibacillus sp. 1-8. Taxonomy (NCBI): domain Bacteria; kingdom Bacillati; phylum Bacillota; class Bacilli; order Caryophanales; family Paenibacillaceae; genus Paenibacillus; species Paenibacillus sp. 1-8. The sequence continues at coordinate 1,879,352 of NZ_CM149995.1, forward strand.
GCATTTGCAGACGCTAATGATTTTAACTACGAAGAATTTTATGTTGAACTTGAAGGAGACTTAGACCCGGATGGCTTCATGGGTTTTGCGGATGTGAGAAGTGGATTCCAAGAAATTCGTTTTGTCATGAATTTCAAAACCAACGAAAGCCAGGAAAAGGCGGAAGCTTTTGCAGACTTTATCGAGAAGACATGTCCTGTTGGGGATTGTCTTGCTAACGGTGTGAAGTTGGTAAAAGCAGGCGTAGTCAGACACTAATACGTTCGCTTGAAGGGGCTCTTTATGTGCCCCTTCAAGTATATAAGGAGCATAACGATGGAAATAAAAATGTCAATGATTCCCGGTGGAAAAAAAGGGAAAGCAGGCAAGGTAAATGTCAAGCTTGGCGACAAGGTATCGGTGGGAGATACCTTGGTAGAGATCGAAACCGGAAAAGGCAATCGATCGATTGAAGCTGCAGAAGAGGGGATTATAAGCAAGATATTATTTGAAGAAGGCAGCGAGATTGCTTCGAATCAAGTTTTGTTTGAAGTAGAGCCCATCCTCGAGGAAGTTCCTGCTGCATCATCTGAACAACAGCCAACTGTTGTGGCACGACTAATAAAAATGTCAATGATTCCTGGTGGAAAAAAAGGGAAAGCAGGCAAGGTAAATGTCAAGCTTGGCGACAAGGTATCGGTGGGAGATACCTTGGTAGAGATCGAAACCGGAAAAGGCAATCGATCGATTGAAGCTGCAGAAGAGGGGACTATAAGCAAGATATTATTTGAAGAAGGTAGCGAGATTACTTCGAAACAAGTTTTGTTTGAAGTAAATCCGATTCAGGTGGATGCTCCTGCCCAATCATCTAAGCAACAGCCATCAGTTACTACTCAACAAACTCATGCTATAAACACAGACTTGCTTATCATTGGAGCAGGACCAGGAGGTTACGTTTCCGCTATTTATGCAGCGAAAAAAGGGCTTCAGGTAGCGATGATTGAGAAAGAAGAATTAGGCGGTACCTGCTTAAATGTGGGCTGTATCCCTACGAAGTCCCTAGTCAAATCTTCTGAAATCTGTCATAGCGTAAAGAATTCCTCTTTGTTTGGTATAAAAACAGGAACTGATCTTCAAGTGGATATGAAGCAGGTTATTCGTCGTAAAGATGAAGTCAAAGAGAAATTGGTCTCCGGCGTTGGTTATTTAATGGAAAAGAACGATGTTCAGGTTGTTCGTGGCCACGCTTCGTTCCTTTCAGCGCATACAGTGAATGTAGCGGGCAAGAATAATTACCATATTTCGGCCAAAAATATTATTGTGGCAACAGGCTCCAAGATTTCCAAGGTGAACATCCCAGGAATTGATCTGCCATTTGTAATGAACAGTACGGAAGCACTCTCCTGCGAAGAGTTGCCAAAGACCATAACTATCATCGGTGGCGGAGTTATCGGTATGGAGTTCGCCTTCATTTACCGTAACCTAGGAGTTGAAGTTCATGTTGTGGAATTTATGGACCGTCTGCTCACGATGCTGGACAGCGATATTTCAGAAGAAATTAAGTATTTAGCTCAGCAGGCAGGGATTCATATTCACACCAACTCCAAAGTATCTAAAATCCAACGTGCTGATGATGGTCAGGCAATTGTAACCTACGAGAATACCGAGGGTGAGCATCTTCTTGTTAGTGAAAAGGTGTTGGTTGCTATTGGGCGCGAGCCTAACCTAGACGGGCTGGATATCGAAAAAGCAGGTATTCAACTGAATGAACGTGGTAAAGGTATTGCCGTTGATAAACAAATGCGTACGAACGTAGAGAATGTGTATGCGATTGGCGATGTCACAAACATTATACAACTTGCCCATGTTGCTTCACATCAGGGTATTACGGCTGTAGATGCCTTGCTTGGTGAATCCCAAGGTATGCACTATTCCGCTGTGCCGAATGTAATCTTCACCTCTCCTGAGATTGCCAGCGTTGGTCTGTTGGAAGATGAATGTAAGGAGCGGGGAATGGACCATCGTGTGAGTAAGGTATCTTTTGCTAGTAACGGAAAGGCGCTGACCATGAATGAACCGGAAGGTTTTATCAAACTGATCAAAGATAATCGCTCCGGAAAGATCGTTGGAGGGTCTATCATTGGTCCCGATGCGTCTTCCCTGATTAGTAGCCTTACTCTTGCGATTGCCAATGGGCTTACCGAACAACAGATTACACAGACGATCTTCGCCCATCCAACTACCGGGGAAGTGATTCATGAAGCTGCGTTCGGGTTAGGAATTGGGGCGTTGCATCAAGGATAAACTGTATCTACGTATCTCGGGAGACTGATCCTGCTGTTATCCTTAATCGTGGAAAGAAAGTTGTTTTCGGTAATGTGGCCTTATCTGCAGATATGGAGGAGAGAAGGATACATCGTCTAAGAATCCATACGACAGTCTGTAAGCTCTAAATTTTACTGCATTCCAAAGCAAGTGGAAACGGTGGTTATTCCAAGCAAATGAACTATTTGACCACATTGGAAAAGTATGTTCAGCTTCCATAAATATTTTGCTAAAATAAATAAGAAAAGAGGAGATTATTTTAAGATAAAACAGTTGGGATTGGTTGGTGTAAACATTGTTTAATTTAAATGACTGTATTGACTTTATTGCAAACCGTAGTGCAAAAATATTCGCGGAAGCATTGGAGAAGGAATTTCGGCCGTATAACATGACCAGGAGCCAATGGATTGCGATGTATTACATCTATACTAGTGGATCCATTACTCAGAGGGAACTAGCAGATAAAATGTCTATAAAAGAGCCCAGCGTTGTCAGGTTGGTTCAAAAATTAGAATCCGAGGGTTTCTTGCATCGCTCTGGCACCCATGCAGATAAGCGAGTCAAGCAGTTGGAATTGTCAGATAAGGGAGTACAGATCTATCTCGATTTGCTGCCAGTTGCCGAAAAGTTTAAAGACGATACGATAACCAGTATTTCCGAGGAGGATCTTCAAACTTTTAAAAATGTACTGAGTGTCATGGTTGAAAATGCCTCAAAAGAGAGACCATGAAAAACTATGCAGAACAAAATAAAGAATTGGTCAGGTTTGGTGTGCTCTTTCTTACATACTTTATCTGGCCAATCGTCTTTGTTTATTATACATATGCTAGAATCATGATAAGGAATGTTCATATTTCGAGCAAGTCCGACAGGTCGAGGTATGCAATTTAATGGTTGAACATTGGTGCAATCCACCTATCTATGAAGACACAAAAATATTTATGAAAAATATGGGTCTACCAACTACTTTGTAACTAATAGTGATGATTTATTTGTTTTGCGAGGCAGTTAAAAATCTTAGTTTAGAACCTAATGGTATTTTTACCAGTGAGCAAGCATAATACTCTAAGCCGAGAAATGCGCGAGAATCTATCGGAATAAGAGCTATTTGGTTAAATAGAGATAGTAGACCTAGACCAGAAGGAATTATTGCTGCGTCCAATTTTGAAGAAGCAATGTATAAAATACAGAATATGAGTATCATATAAGAATAGAGTGTACGTTTTTGAATTTTCATTATAAACAAAAAAAGACTCCAGTTCACTTTACAGTGGCATGGAGGCTGATATAGCCCCAGTTACACCTTTGCAGAGTTTAGCATGTCCTCTATAATTGTTGACCTCGATTCTTTGTGAAAATTGGCAACAACTTCACCATACTGCTTGCAATTCAAAAATCAGTCTAATACTGCTGTCATATGAGCCTTTGTAACGGCCCAGTGTGAAGCGTACCGTAACGACACTGCACGGAACGGATATTACCGTGCTCGCCAAGGACGATGCAAACAAAGATTTAATCCGTCTGGTCATTAACTCCAGTGATGCCGTGACAGCCGTTTCGAACGATCTGATTCGAGAAACGAGAAAGCTACTGGATATATCGGGTGCACTATCGGTAAGCAAGATGAAGTCGCTGATATCATTTCGATCGCGGATTTGATGCTTCTGCCATCCGAGATGGAGAGCTTCGGTTTGGTCGCACTGGAAGCTTTGGCCTGCGGTGTCCCGACAGTCGGATCAATTGTCGGAGGAATTCCTGAGCTAATCACGAACGGAGAAACTGGCTATTTGTCTCCAGTTGGCGATACGGATGAGATAGCGGACCACGCCATCCGGCTCCTCCGTGATGAGCGGCTATACGCCAAGTTCCGGGAAGCGTGTCTGCACAGGGGAAGGACGCAGTTTTGCAATGATCTAATTACAGCTCAATATGAGAGGATTTATTACCGCGTTCTTGGGATCGAGGCTCATATTCCACAGCCAGTATGCGAGTGAGTACTGACGATAGGAATAAGAAAGGGCTGTTCAAGCTTAAGACAGAACCTGCTTTTGACAAATTTAAAATAGACTTGACGTAACCAGAGAATTAGTATTATAATTCAATCAATCAATTGAACAATATATCAATTGTTTGCTAAGAAGTATTCCAACTTTGCTGCTGTTTAAAGACGGAAAGTTGGTGGATCAAATGATTGGTTTAAATAAACTGTTGCTGATTATTCTTCATCTCCATGCGGTGCTTTTTTGAGCACAAATTACCTACTAGTAGGTATAATTATTTACAAACTAAATTAAAATCGAGGAGAAGGCTAAAATGAAATTTGAGAACAAAACGGTTATTGTCACAGGTGGAGGAAGCGGGATCGGAAAAAGAACAGCTCAACGTTTCTTTGAAGAAGGAGCGAATGTAATTATCAATGGCCGCCGCGAAGACGTCCTGAAGAAAGCGGCGTTAGAGATCGACCCATCCGGTAAAAAAGTGCTGGCCGTGGCAGGTGACATCAGTTTACCGGAAACATCGAAAAAATTGGTGCAAGTAGCTACTGATGCTTTCGGGGGGATAGATATACTGGTAAACAATACGGGTAAATTTAATCCGAAGCCTTTCTTGGACCATACGCAAGATGATTTGCAATCGTACCTGGACACCATTGTGAAAGGAACGTTTTATCCTTCTCAAGCTGTCATTCCTGCAATGAAAAAAAGAGGGGGAGGGGCCATCGTTAATACAGGCTCGATGTGGGCTATTCAAGCGGTAGAATCAACACCTTCGTCTGCATATTCCGCCGCCATGGCAGGACGGCACGCCTTGACTCGGAACTTGGCAATTGAGTTCGCCAGTGACCACATTCGAGTAAATACTGTAGCACCTGCTGTTGTTGAAACACCGATCTACAACACCTTTATGAGTGAAAAGGAAGTAGCTGAAGTGCTCCCGACGTTTAATGAATTTCATCCGATTGGACGGAACGGTACTACTCAGGATGTAGCGGAAGCCATTCTGTTCCTTGCTAGTGACTCAGCTTCATGGATTACAGGTGTCGTCATGCCAGTAGATGGTGGAGTTACAGCTCGCCTGAGATAATTTGCGCATCCTCGGCCGATCTTTAATGGGTTGACCCTATTTTAAAATTTTTGATCCTATATAGAAACTTAATGGATTTTTTGGCTTGTATCGAGAAACATTAGATAACAGATACAAATTATGCTTATGTTCGATGATGGCTGCAAAATTATACTCTTTGCCTTAAGAAATACGTGACGAACTGAATCTTTTTTTTCGTAATTAAGATAGTTGGCTAGAAAATGTACTTGCGGAATGAAGAGGAGTCCTTCGATTCCTGATCACACGCAACAACAAGCAAGGATCGTGGTCGCTTTAGTTCAAGGCGTTTAGTCATTGGCAAGGTCCTTGAGTGATATCGCGTATTTCCCGTATTTCGATACAGCTGTCGTGAATTTTGTTGCAATTTTAAAATAGGCTTGACGAAGAATATTATTTATATTATAATTCAATTAATTAATTGAATAATTGATTTTAGTGAAAAATAAAATATATTTGGAGGAGATTTTTATTATGAGCGCAACAACATTAACGAAAGAAACATTTCATAACCAAATTCAATCTGGCGTAACTTTGGTTGACTTCTGGGCACCTTGGTGCGGGCCATGCAAAGTTCAGCTTCCGATTGTTGAGGAATTAGCTGATGAGCTGAAGGGACAAGCAACACTTGCGAAAGTCAATGTCGACGAAGAGGGAGAGTTGGCTTCGCAATTTGGCATCAGAAGTATTCCGACTCTGCTTTTGTTTAAAGATGGCCAACTGGTTGATACGATGGTGGGAATTAACCAAAAGCACGTACTCAAAGAAAAAATCGTAAAGCTGGCTAGTAATTAAACTGGATTGAATAGAATGAAATCGGCAATGCTTTGGATAAGCAATTGCCGATTTTCAATGGAAATGGAAAAGGGGGGGATCTTATGAACCACTCACGTTCAGAACCATCCATTAAAGAAAGACTGTATCAGCAATATGCCCGCATTGGAAAAAGTTTGTCCAGTGATAAGCGACTTGAAATCATGGATTTGCTTACGAACGGCCCTAAATCTGTCGATAGTTTAGCTCAACAGACCGGTATGAGTGTTGCCAACGTATCGCGGCATCTTCAAATCTTGTTGGATTCACGACTGGTGAAATTCAGAAAAGAGGGAACCTACGCAATCTATAGTCTAGAAGATCCTGTAGTGAACGAGTTTTTAATTGTCTTATGGAAGCTCTGTGAGAATCGGCTTTCCGATATACCTCGTATTAAAGAAGACCTGCTACATCAATATAAAGGTATTCAGACGATTTCTAAAGAAGAGTTACTTAAGAGAATGGTCGCAAACACGATTATTGTGTTGGATCTTCGTCCTAAAGACGAATATGAGGCGGGGCATATTGAAGGCGCAATATCGGTACCCATGGAAGAACTCGATGCATACCTTCAAACGCTGCCACAGCATGTAGAGCTTGCAGCTTATTGTAGAGGCCCCTATTGTGTGAATACAACGGAGGCCGTGGAACGTATACAGCAAAAGGGATTTACTGCTTACCGGATCGACGAAGGGGTGCAGGAGTGGAATTTCAAATGAATGGTAATGACCCAGTGATTATTGTTGGTGCAGGGCTAAGCGGGCTTCGTGCCGCATCCTTGCTTAATGAACAAGGTGTCAAGTGTATCATATTAGAGGCTAGAGATCGTATCGGTGGAAGAGTCTTGAGTAACGAGGTAGCCGACAGGCCAGATCTCGGCAGATTCGATTTAGGACCGACATGGTTCTGGCCGCGTTATGAGCGGACGATCACCAAACTGGTTGAGGAACTTGATTTAAAGACATTTGAGCAATATAGCGCGGGACGTATGCTTTCTGAGCGATCTCCAAATGAACCCGCACAGCAACACATTCTGCCTGAAGGAGCAGTGGAAAGATCGCTCCGGTTTGTTGGAGGAGTTCAGTCCCTTATCGACCGGATTGCCGCCACGCTACCTCCAGAGACGATCCAGCTTCATACGCGAGTGACTGCGATTCTTCAGGAGGAAAATGGAATGTTTAGTCTGGAAGCTAACGGCGAACGTATTCGTGCGAGTGCAATCATAATCACACTGCCACCCCGAATCGTTGCGCAAAACGTTACTTTTCGGCCTGAACTTTCTCCTGCTCTAAGAGCTAACTTAATCAACAAACCTACATGGATGGCGGGACAGGCTAAAGCCGTTGCAATTTATGACCGTCCATTTTGGCGTGAAAAAGGACTTTCTGGCTTCGTGTCGAGCTGGGCAGGCCCTTTGCAGGAAATCCATGATGCATCCCCTGATACAGGCGCAGGTGCACTTTTTGGTTTCTTTGGAATACCAGCAAAAACTCGTCAAGATCTTGGGGAAGAAAAAATCCTCGAACTCGTCGTGGAACAGTTGACCCGACTCTTCGGACCGTCTGCGGAAAATGTGCGCGCACTTCTATATAAGGATTGGTCCAGTGATGCAGCAACGGCTGTTGAAGAAGATGCGGAACCACTACGCGACTACCCAAGTTATGGTTCTATAACCGCCAATAGTTGGGGAGAGAAAATCTATTTTGCCGGCACTGAAACTGCTTATGAGCAGGGAGGGCACCTGGAAGGTGCGCTTCGATCAGCGGAGCGAGCAGTGGCTGAACTCATGAAACATTATAGTCGATAATATGATCGATTCCATACGATCGCCTCGCTAAAAGCATAGTCCGATATGACTGTGCTTTTTTATGCACAGATGGAATGAAGTCATAGAAAGAAATTTTATCTTGACGAACGGGACATTTAGCACTATAATTCAATTATTCAATTGAATACAGAAATATCACACAATATAAATGGAGGAATTGAACATGTATAAATCGGTTATCATAGGAACAGGTCCCGCAGGACTGACTGCAGCTATCTACTTGGCGCGTGCTAATATGAACCCTCTTGTTATTGAAGGACCTGAGCCTGGCGGGCAATTAACCACAACGACGGAAATTGAAAATTACCCTGGATTTCCAGAAGGTATTCTAGGTCCTGAATTGATGGACAATATGCGAAAACAAGCGGAACGGTTTGGAGCTGAATTTTATACCGGTTGGGTAAATCAAGTGGATCTGTCTGAACGACCCTTTACATTGCATGTGGAAGGGAAGGGTGAGATCGTAACCGAAACGCTCGTTATTTCTACTGGAGCGAGTGCCAAGTACCTGGGAATTCCTAACGAACAAGAGAATATCGGTCGTGGTGTCAGCACGTGTGCGACATGTGACGGGTTCTTTTTCCGGAATAAAGAATTGATTGTAGTTGGTGGAGGTGACACCGCGCTGGAAGAAGCGAACTTCTTGACACGCTTTGCTTCCAAAGTCATCTTGGTTCATCGGCGTGACGAACTGAGAGCTTCAAAGATCATGCAAGACCGAGCAAGAGCTAACGAAAAAATCGAATGGGCACTCAACAAGACCCCGCTTGAAGTCATTACTGACGATCATGGAGTAACCGGATTGAAAGTCCGGGATAATGCAACGGGGAATGAGGAAGTCATTCAGGCCAATGGGGTGTTTGTAGCCATTGGGCACCATCCGAACACCGACTTTCTGAAGGGACAAATTACTACGGATGCGAATGGCTATATTCTGACGACTCCAGGTACGACTGAAACAAATATACCCGGCGTATTCGCTTGCGGTGACGTACAGGACAGTCATTATCGCCAAGCCATCACGGCTGCTGGCAGTGGCGCTATGGCGGCCATCGATAGTGAAAAATTTCTAGAGTCCAAGGGACACTAAAGAGCATTTACTTGGTGTGTTGGCAACGCTCATTCAGTTGATTCGCTCATCACGTACAAAATAAAAGGGGTAAAATAATGAGGATTGAAAAATCGATTATCTAGGGAGTGGAGGATATGAAAGAGGTTCACGAATTAACTTCGCTTGATAGTATTGAAGCGTTTATGGAGAATAATACATGGGCTTTCCTCTATATATCTAGACCAGAGTGCAGTGTTTGTCACTCCATCTTACCCAAGTTAAGAGATCTTCTTGAGCATTATCCGCAGATCCAACTGGGTCATATCAATGCCAATCAGGTTGAAGCGGTAGCGGCAAGATTTTTGGTTTTTACAGTTCCTACGTTGCTTTTGATGATTGAAAGCAAAGAATATCTCAGAGCCGATCGTTTTGTACGCTTTGAGCAGTTGAAAGAACAAATTGACAAAATGTATCAAATCGTTTCACAAGAAGATGAAGCCATGTAAGCTTTGGGCGGCTCTCTTTATGAGCGCTGCTCATCTTGATTTGAGAGACTAAAAAAACGGTTTCCTTTTTTGTCCCATTAAACTTGTGATCGATAACTATGAGGAAAATAATAAACTCATTTGACAATCTACCAACTAGTAGGTAAAATTAAATCAATCGGATAGATAGCCAGAGTAGAAATGAATCATAAATGGATAAAGGAGATGTCAGTAATGAAATTTGAAAACAAAACAGTGATTGTAACAGGTGGAGGAACGGGCATTGGGAAGAAAACGGCACAACGATTCTTTGAAGAAGGGGCCAATGTAATTATCAACGGTCGTCGAGAGGATGTATTAACACAAACGGCATTGGAAATTGATCCATCAGGGAAGCGAGTACTGGCTGTAACCGGTGATATCAGTCTGCCTGAAACCTCGAAGAAACTGGTTCATGCCGCTGTTGAAGCATTTGGAGGAATTGATGTTCTGGTAAATAACACAGGTAAATTTGTTCCAACGCCTGTGCTTGAACATACACCAGAAGATTTGCAATCCTACCTGGACACCATTGTGAAAGGGACGTTCTATCCTTCTCAAGCTGTCATTCCTGAAATGAAGAAAAGAGGGGGAGGGGCCATCGTAAATACAGGTTCGATGTGGGCAATACAAGCGGTGGAATCAACACCTTCAGCTGCGTACTCAGCTGCAATGGCCGGACGTCATGCTTTGACTCGAAATTTGGCGGTAGAACTCGCTGGGGATCAGATTCGAGTGAACGCAGTAGCACCTGCTGTAGTTGAAACACCAATCTACAATAGCTTTATGACAGAAAAAGAAGTTGCTGAAGTACTACCAACCTTTAATGCATTCCATCCAATTGGACGTAATGGAACTCCAGCAGATGTGGCTGAAGCAATTCTGTTTTTAGCAAGTGATTCAGCTTCATGGATCACTGGGGTTGTTCTTCCTCTGGATGGCGGGGTTACTGCCCGCCTTAGATAATATATTATTTCGGGTCAATCACTTCAGTGGTTGACCTTTTCTCTCAAATGTAAAAGGAGGATAACACCTTGACAGTATTTTTACTGAATGGTAAATTTCATTTATGAATACGAAGAAAAATACATCACAAGACATTATGGATATCGGACTCACATTAGTCCAGGAACGAGGCTATAACGGTTTTAGTTATGCGGATATTGCAGAAGCTATAGGTATTCGCAAAGCTAGCATACATTATCACTTTCCTTCCAAACAAGATCTCGTACAAGCTGTCCTTATCCAATATCGTAAAGATTTTATGGATAAACTGCAGCAAATTAGTAATGGGTCTTATGGCTGGTCTCGAAAAATCGAGCTCTTTTTTGCTTTGTACCGCGAAACATTGGAGAATAGCACCAAACTTTGTTTATGCTCGATGATGGCAGCTGAATTAAATTCATTTCCAGTGGAAATCCGCAATCAACTGAATTTTTTCTTTGACGCGAACACAGCTTGGCTTGAAAATGTACTCGGTCAAGGAAAAAAATCTAGAGAGTTCACTTTTTCTGGTGGTTCTCTGGAACAGGCAAAAGCACTAATTGCTTTTGTTCAAGGTGCCCAGTTATTGTCTAGATCATCTGGTGATATAGGGTACTACGACTCCATTGTGAAGAATTACATGACGATTTTACGACCAATTTAATTCTAAATATTTACAGTGATAATCAAACTAATATGACGTGTAACAGCGCTTGAAACCACTTGTTCGGGATGAACAGGTGGTTCTTATTTTGTTTCCTATTTATGTTGAATTTCGCTCTATTAATGTGTATTCTAGCGCATTCAGTCTATCGTTGGTGTTATTCAACCTATTTTGCAAAATGATAAAAGCGGTCGGATCATTCTCAACCGCACAACGGGGATTGCAACAAATAATGAAATGTATGAAGGAATTGACCATCGAAGCTGCAGTTACTGGTGATTATGCTACAGCATTACAAGCTTTTACAATAAACCCACTTGTACAAAGTGGTGATGTGGCTTAAGCGTTGTTGGTGAGCTTCTTGAGGCACATAAACAGTATTTACCTCAATTCCATCAAAATAAAACGATTACACGCTAAGATTTCAGGTAGATCAGATCGCTTTATCTTTTTGATCACAAAAAGACTTTCAGAGCCGGCAAGATCAGCCTTGAAGTCTTTTTTATAAAGGCTATTTATTTAACTGTTAGCTACGAAGCGGGCAAGAAAAACTGACTTTAATTTAAATGAAAATGTTTCTGCCACTCATTCAAGCCCTCTTCTATACGATAAGCTGTAAATCCTTCTTCTTGCAATTTTTGAGCTGCTAGCGCTGAATATGCACAAAGCGGACCTCTACAGTAAGCAATAATTTCTGCACCCTTTGGCAATTCGCGTAAAGATGCTTCTAGCTCTTCCATTGGTATCGAAATCGCTCCAGCAATATGCCCCATATCAAATTCTTCTTTAGGACGTAAATCCACAAGTAGTATGGAATCTGCATTGAGTTTTTGCATAACCTCATCCATTGTAAGAGTTTGAATGTCATCGAGGTTATTTGCGAAATCATCCTTCATTCTTCCAATATCAGGGAGTTGTTTTTCGCTGATTCGCCACAGAGACGCGAGAAAATCAATAATTTCAGGATCTGCCAGTGAGTAGATGACGTATGTTCCTTTTTTTGTAAATTTAACTAGCTTTGCATCCAGTAAAATTTGTAGGTGACGTGATACGTTTGCGACATTCATGTCCGTACAAGTAGCTAAGTTCTCAACAGTTTTAGATCCCTGTGATAACACATTCATAATTTCCAGACGCTTGTCACTAGACAAACATTTACCGATTCTAGCCAACTGTTTATAGAGATCTTCCTTAAATAACTTCGCAGAGTTCAATAATTCTTCCATGATTCTCAACCTCAATTCTCTTCTTATTTATTAACCCCTATGTTCAGGATAGGGTAATGAGTAATGTTAATCAATTGACTAATAGAATTTTATCATGTCCCTGATTGTAGTCAAGTGAAAATAATATAAATCGATAAATTTTATAGGAATAGTATTTATTTTGAGCATATGAACAAATTATCTACGTACTATTTAATGGAAATTTAATCATTTCTGAAAAGGAGCTAATGACGTGGAATAAATATGAGATTAATGAACACAAGAAAGGAAACCTTGATATATCAAAAAAAACTTGACTGATTTGAGGAATTGGATTATTATTCAATTTATAAATTGAATAATTAAATAAAGTTTTATTTGAGCATGCACAAATAAAACGAGGTCAATTTATTTTAAAGTAGAGTACAACATTGTCCCGCTAGCGTTAGTACATTGACAATAGTGGTCAATGCCTTTTAATTAACTACTAGTAGTTAATTAAAAGCAGTGATTCTTTGTAATTTAAGTCAATAGAAAGATGTAGAGCAAAACTCAAATGATGGGATTGCACAATTTCAAGTGGTAACGGAATGGAATGGTGGAACAAAGTCAGTCTAATGTCACTAAAATTTGTACTAACATTGTGGACTATGTCTTAACAAGAGGAGATTATTAAATGAAAACAATGGTTATAATTGGTGCTGGGCCTGGTCTTGGTTTCTCGCTGGCTAAGACTTTTGGAAAGCACGGATTCCGTATTGCTATGGTTTCAAGAACTCAGGAGAAGCTTGATCAATATGCGGAGCAGCTGAACAAGCTGGGAATTGAAGCTCAAGGATTTGCAGCTGATATTACCAACAAAACGCAGCTAACAAAGGCATTTGGACAAATTAGAAATACATTTGGCACAATAGATGTCTTGGAGTTTAGTCCCCATAATGGAAATACCTCTGTAACACCTGTTCTGGATACGACAGAAGAGAGCGTTACCGAAATCTTCAACAATGTGGTTATCGGAGCCATCAATTCTGCAAGACAAGTCATTCCAGAAATGACTGAACGAGGTCAAGGAGCACTTCTTTTTACAAGCGATCTTTCAGCAATGAGTCCCAGCCATATGTTCGGAAATTCAGGTATAGCCATGTCAGGATTGCGAAACTATATCCTTAATTTGCACGAGCGTTTGCAGTCTAAGGGGGTATATGTTGGCCATTTATCCATTAGTCCTTTGGTCAAAAAGGGTACAGGTTTTGATCCAGATCAGGTAGCGGAGGCTTGGTACAGTCTATATGAGAAAAAAACAGAGGCAGAAGAAACATTCCCTAAAGGGATAATGCAAATTTTGAATTAATTTCTCTTTAAATAAAACTTGGAGGTTTTTTTATGAATAATTCTCAATCTATTGCAGCTCTTTTTAAACCATTCGAAATGGGAAATCTCAAACTATCTAATCGTATTGTGATGGCACCTATGACTCGAAATTTTTCTCCAAATGGAGTGCCAGGGGAGAATGTCGCTGCGTATTATCGTCGTAGAGCTGAAAATGGCGTTGGACTTATTCTGACAGAAGGTACGTTTATCAACCATCCTGATGTTGCATCCGAGGTGCCAGCATGGCAGAAGGACGTACCACACATATACGGAGAAGAGGCGCTAAACGGTTGGTCAAAAGTAGTTGATGGAGTACATGAGGCCGGTGGAAAAATTTTCTCTCAATTGTGGCATATGGGTGCACGAGGCAACGCTAATGATTACTCAAAACAAGAAATTTCGGAATTGGTTGAGGCTTTCGCACAGGCAGCAGTCAATGCTAAAAAAGTTGGGTTTGATGGCATCGAGATTATGGCAGCCCATGGATTTTTAATTGATCAATTCTTCTGGGAAAAAACAAACTCGCGTACCGATGAATACGGTGGCGACATTGTCAAGCGTTCACGCTTTGCTAGTGAGGTTATCGCAGCTTGCCGACGTGCTGTTGGACCAGAATTTCCAATTGTGTTGCGAATCTCACAGTGGAAATATGAGGCCTATACAGTAAAATTAGTAGAAACTCCAGAACAACTAAAAGACTTCTTAGCGCCATTAGTTGATGCAGGCGTTGACATCTTCCATGCCTCTATTCGTCGCTTTTGGGAACCAGCTTTTGAAGGATCTGACTTGAATCTTTCAGGATGGATAAAAAAACTGACAGGGAAACCAACAATTACAGTTGGATCTGTCGGTCTTGACGCTGATTTTTTGGATTTCTTTGATAACGGGGAAAATGCGAATTGCAAATCAACCACGATAGGGGCTTTAGTCGAGAGATTGGAACGTGAAGAATTCGATTTGGTCGCAGTTGGGCGTGCATTATTGGCTGACCCTGACTGGGTAAGCAAAATCCGTGATGGACGAACAGAAGAATTGGTTCCGTTTACGCGTGACGCAATTGAAACATTGAATTAATGAGCTTAAACTATTGGATCAAGACTTGACAAAAAGGCAAAGTATGTATTATAATTCGATTGATTGATTGATTGATTGATTGATTGATTGATTGATTGAATATTTTTTGAGTAATCGATACGTTTTTAATTTCTCGTCATTTTTAACTAAGGAATGTTACTGACATGTCAAATTCAAACAATACACACTGAATATTACAAAACAAAAAAAAGGAGCGATTAATATGGCGACTGAAAAAATTAATATGAATACGATCTGGTACAAAGATGCAAAAGGTGATGGTCGAATTAAAAGTGACAATTTCCAGACTCAAATTGCTATTCCTGCTGCAAAAGGCGGCAGTGGACAGGGGACTGAACCACAACGGCTTCTTATGTCTTCAGCCGTGGCTTGTTATATAATGACATTAGCATACATGCTCGATCGAAAAAAAGTTCCCGTTTCAGGACTCTTTATGGATACTGAGGGAACCACAGCTAACGGAGATCAATTGGTGTTCACGCATCGTCCGCACATTGTGTTGACATCTGAAGCGTCGAAAGAGGATGTATCCATGGCAGAGGCCTTGATGCTGCAAGCTGAAAAAGATTGTCATGTTGGTCAACTTTTGATAAAAGCTGGTGTTTCCATAGGAGTCGAAGGCAAGGTTTCAATTGATTCCGGAGATGATTTGACAAGTAACTATATTGAAAAACATGGGTTGGAATGATAATTTAAATCCTTATTTATCTTCAAAGCTGAGATTGAACAATTTTTGCAGCGTGCAATCGAGGCTAAAGACACTCGCATAAGTTGTTCGCATGATGATCATGCGAATTGTGTCAATAGAAGTTCCAATCCCGGGTCGACATAGGTCCAGGTAGTATTATAAGTCCTTTGAAAGTCGCCATATTGGCGACTTTCTTGTTTGAATTTTAGAATCATTTGTCCCGGGCTTACCCAATTAGGCAAACTACTACACCATCAAAAAAGTCGGGCCTGCAGTTGAATAATAAAATTTGCCAAATAGATAGTTTACACTTATGATGAGACAACTTTGCAATACGAGATATATTATGAGTGGCTTGTCGAATAAAGGGAGAATACAGAATGTTATCAGATACATTAGACCTTGAAGAAAAAAAGAAAAAAACGCCAGTATCGATAATTGATTATGTGAAATCATCTGAGAAACAGCGTCAGTTACATACAAAAACGATGAGGATCGTCGTTTTTTCACAAATTTTTGGAGGAGCTGGTTTGGCTGCAGGTGTCACAGTAGGAGCATTACTTGCACAAGACATGCTTGGTACAGACGGCTATGCAGGGGTCCCAACTGCTCTATTCACCTTAGGTTCTGCAGGCGCTGCTCTTTTTGTAGGCCGCCTTTCCCAACGCTTGGGACGCCGGGCCGGACTGGCTACGGGATTCATGGCGGGCGGCCTGGGAGCTATTGGAGTCGTTCTCGCGGCGCTATTCAATAACATACCATTGCTCTTTCTTTCGTTGTTGATTTACGGAGCAGGCACGGCAACAAACTTGCAGGCACGTTATGCTGGTACGGATTTGGCATTGCCCACACATCGAGCAAAAGCGATAAGTATGGCTATGGTATCCACAACGTTTGGCGCCGTCGCTGGTCCAAATCTTGTGAATCTTACTGGAGAGGTAGCTACTTCCATAGGTGCACCTCCATTGTCAGGTCCTTTCATGCTGGCAGCCGTGGCGTATATTATAGCTGGCCTGATAATTTTCTTTTTCTTGCGGCCTGATCCGTTTATTGTTGCTAAGGCCATAGCTGATGTGCAGCACGCCAATGCAACCCCTAATAGTTTGGAACAGTCCCATGCTCAAGAAGACATGGTCAACAAAAAGGGTATCATTGTTGGCGCAGCGGTAATGGTACTAACCCAAATTGTGATGATTGCAATTATGACCATGACTCCCGTTCACATGCAGCACCATGGTTACGGATTGGGTGAGGTTGGCATTGTCATTGGCATCCATGTTGCTGCGATGTTTCTTCCTTCTCCAATCACCGGTATTCTCGTCGATAAATTCGGATATAAAATGATGTCGTACGCCTCCGGACTTACTTTGTTATTGTCAGGCTTGCTTGCTGCATTTGCACCAGATGATTCAATGGTAATGCTTATTCTTGCCCTTGCGTTTCTTGGGTTGGGCTGGAATTTTGGTTTGATTAGCGGGACGGCAGCTATAGTGGATGCAACACCTCAACGAGTTCGTGCGAAGACGCAAGGCGCGGTAGATGTTTTGATTGCCTTGGCGGGAGCCTCCGGAGGTGTGCTATCTGGTATGGTTGTGGCACAATCCAGCTTTTCTACACTCTCTTTGATTGGATCTTTCCTAGCATTACTTCTTATTCCAGTCGTAGTCTGGTCACGGAAGAAAAACGATTGATGCGATCATTTCTTTTTAAAAGCATATGTTCTTGAATCAGAAAGTCGAGGAATTGTGTGGAATGGGTAATGGAAACAAATAATTGAGATAAACAGGTCGAATATGTCTGCAAACAAGTCGTCAAGTTGGCGGCTTGTTTGTTTTTGTGGTCCTTGAAAAATTAGTAGCTTAGTGCGAATTTCTTTTATGCGTGGTTGAGCATAGCAGGGGAAAAGTGCACAAGCCATTGCTCAGGAACTGGGCAGGCATCATGCGCCATTAGTCGGGACCGCGGGAGCTGTAGCACTTGGTTTGACAATCCGTCATATAAAAAAACTGAGATATACAAGTGTAGCTATATCTCAGTTTCCATGTACTTTTTTTGTTAGTCTATATTAGTTAAAATTATATTAAATCACGAACTTTATAGGCTAAAGCCGGGAAGATAGGAAGAAACTCTTTTTTCCAAGAATCAGTATTTAAGTTCAAACCAATAACGTCAACAAAATTATTAATATCATCTGCCGCAGTTTGACTAACTTCAGAAGCCCCCACTAATTTATTCGTTTTATCGAAAATAAGTGTTAATTTTGCATTATAATCGTTTGTACCTGTATAAAAGAAATCTGGAGTTAAATCATGTGTAATGACATTATAATCAGGATTATTTAATGCTTCATCAACATTCATGCCTGCTTGTGCAATCTGCGGAAACGTAAATGATGCGGTACCTATTATTGGATATTTAATAGGTACAGGGTTATTGCTTTCTAAATTCTCACTCAGATACTCTCCTTCAAAATGAGCAGTTGTTGTCAGTTTAGGTGCAATACGAGGATCTTTACTTACCACATCTCCCGCAGCATAAACCCCTTTTACATTTGTTTCTAGAAATTCATTAACCAATATTCCCCCGCGGTCATATTCTATCCCTGCATTTTTTAAGTTCAATCGCTCTATGTTCGGAATTCTTCCACTAGCATCTACAACAAGATCAGTATCAACAATTAATCCTTGAGCAGTTTTAACGCTATAGTAAGAATCGACTTTTACAACCTCGCTTACTGATTGGTTAACGTGAAATATAATACCTTGCGCTTTCATCTCAGAAACAACGTCTTTAACATGTGCTGAATAAAACGGCTGTAGTGGTCTATCTCCATACTCAATAATTTCTACATGTGACCCAGCAGCATTAAGTATTGTAGCTAATTCCATGCTAACAAAACCACCACCAATAAAAGTAACTCGTTTAGGTAAATGTTCCATTGATAAAACATCAGTACTGCTATATGTTAATTCTTTACCCTTAATTGGCAATTTATTTGGTTTTTGACCTGTAGCAATAATTATTTTAGATCCATAGTATTGTTCATCATTAATCATCAAAGTATGCTCATTTACAAAAGAAGCTGTCCCATTAATGGTGTCCGCATTATTATTTTGCATACCTTTTTCTGCATTTTGTGGATAAGGGGCAAATGTTTCTTTTTTATATTTCATTAATTGTTGCCAATCGATTTCGGCTGCCACCGAAATCCCTTTATTGAGAAGTTGACGAGCCGTTAGTACTGTTTTCACTGCCCCTTCAAGAAATATTTTAGGTTCGCACCCATAGTTTGGACAAATCCCGCCGAATCTGTCGTTTTCAACAACTAGTATTTTTTTATTTGAATTTTTCAATCCAATAGCCATTTTATAGGCAACAGGGCCACTTCCTATAATGATGTAGTCATATTTTTTAATATCCATTTTATTCTTCCCTCTTTCTTTCCATTTTAATTTCTGGATCTCTGTGGGAATCGAACCCACCAGAGACCTAAAACGCCTCCCGCTTGGTTTTGAAAACCAGGGGGACACCAAGTACCCGGCTTAAAAAGTATCTTGCTTCATTAAATTATTTTTATCCAACAATGAAAAAAAGGGCCTAAGGAATTATTATCGGACTAATTTAAAACTGCTTATGCAGAATAAATTAACAACAAAATACAGATTGAAATATTTGAAATATTCCCAATTACTTATGTTAATCAGAGATTTTACTCCGTCGAATTTCGAACACCCACCTCAGCTTGTTCCCAAGCTCAAACGGATAAATGGATAATCGGCTTCACTATAACGCTTGCTCAACGATTTTTTAAATTCATTTACAGCACCTTCTGTTACTCGAAACATGTTCTCTCACCTCCTTCATGTAATTCAATATACACTAAAATAATCAATTGTTCAATTGAATTATTAAGAAATTGATGCCAGGTAAACCAATTAGAGAAAAGCAGTCAGATACTACAACAGCACGATACCATTTTAGGAGACTTGAACTTAATGCAGACATCCGAAGTGATATTGTTATTTTTGGAAGGTCACTACGAGGTGGTGCAGATTACTTTTAGCCTGAGCTGTTTCCTTATGAAAAGCTGCTCGAATTGTATTGGCCGCAAACAGACCCTACCGACGGGGAAGGTCAATTTCAGGACCGAGGCACACAGTATAAAACCGCTATTTTTTATCATACGGAGCAGCAACGGGATGCTGCGCAACAGTCCAAGGAGCAGTTGGCACAAAGCGGACGTTTTGACAAGCCCATCGTGACGGAAATTCTTCCGGCCTCCATATTTTATCCGGCAGAGGATTACCATCAGGATTATCGCAAAAAGAATGTGAAGCATTACAAGGAAGACCGCGCCCAATCGGGCCGTGATGAGTTTATACATCAGAACTGGTAAGCAGGTTTAGCATACGTTTTGCGTACGTAGGGCAGATCGGGGATGACCTCTTGGATCTGCCCATACATATTTAGGCGACGTTACTCACACAATGAAGGGACAGAGAAGGAGGCTGACCTGTAATGAGTAAACGAACGAAACTTCACCTGAGAAATATCATAAAGAAGGCTATACAGGCTACTCGCAGCCGTAAAGAGCCGACCTGTGCATATGTGGTTTGCCAAAATCCGAGAATGAAAAAAAACTTAGCCGCGTGTATTGTGGTAGGTCTTGTTTTTACGGTATGCGGGAATGTCTGGAGCATGGATGTAGCAAACGCTACGGGTAAGCAGGATCAGCATCAAAAGATGGTAGCCGTCATTATCGACGACCTAGGCAACAACATGAAAGGGACAGAGCAAATTTTAAATTTGCCGGTTAAAATCACGGTTGCGGTGATGCCGTTTCTGCCCTCCACCAAGCAGGATGCCATAGAAGCTCACAAGCGAGGTCATGACGTCATTGTGCATCTACCAATGGAGCCAAAGCAGGGAAGGCCTGAATGGCTTGGGCCTGGAGCGATTAAGGCGAATATGTCGGATGAAGAAGTACGTGCCAAGGTGACAGCAGCCATTAAGGAGGTCCCTTTTGCGATAGGTATGAACAATCACATGGGCTCCAAGGTTACCTCAGACAAACGCATTATGTCCATCGTTCTCGATGTTTGCAAGGAGTATGGACTATTTTTTGTCGACAGCCGTACGAACTGTTGGTCAGTAGTGCCTAAGCTTGCTGTTGAAAAGGGAATGCCACCAGTGCGCAATGACATTTTTCTGGATGATGCCCATACACTCGCCCATGTGAATCGGCAATTAACCAAGGTGGCTGAATGGGTGGACGAGCACGATACCTGTGTAACCATTGGTCACGTTGGTGTGGCTGGCATGCACACGTTCTCGGCACTTCATTCATCGGTTCCTGCGCTAAAGGATCACGCCAAGTTTGTGGGCATTAGTGATTTGGTGCGTTCCGTATGGGGATGGAAGGGAGCTCCTGCCACCCAAACTACCATACCGTCAAATGAGCAATAATGCCTTCGGCTATCGCTTCTGCGACGTTTTTTTGACCGCGATCCCCGGAAAGAATGGCTCTGTCCTGTTCATTGCTGATAAATCCGGTTTCCACGATTACTGCGGGATGCTGGATTTTATTCAGAAGATAGAAGGGTTTTCCGTAAACCGTTTCTCTGTTCATGCAGAATAAGCGGTTTAATGAATGTTGAATCCGCTCTGCCAACAGATAGCTGCTGCCTTCATCCTGATACAAAACAATCGGTCCCCGTTTTTCGGCACGTTTGGTCCAATTCACATGCAGGCTTACAACCAAAGCAGTAGGTAACTGTTCGGTAAGGCTTTTACGCTGAGCCAGGTCTTTCAGGTGCCGTGATTTGGAATTCAGCCAACGGTTATCGTCGCTTAGAGCATAGTCCTTGTCCCTGTTTAAGACCGCGGGATAGCCCTGCGAGCGCAAAATCAGGTACAGCTTTTGACCTATTGCGAGATTGATGTCTTTTTCCAGAAGCCCTTTATCGCTCGTTCCACCGTCCACGCCTCCATGACCGACGTCTATAAGCACAACGGGTTTGGCAAAAGCGTGATACGACGAATGTACGTTGAATTGGCTTTCTGTGTTCTTGTTCGGATAGATGCTATTTTCGCCGGGCTGGGCGCTTGCATAGGCAAAGGGTGTAAATACAGCACTGCAAAGGACACTTAAACTTAATCCCAGTCCAGTTAACCATTTGATGTATAGCTTTTCTTTTCGCACGTCCCATTCCTCCAGTAGAGGGATTGTTCTTTTCTGAAAACCAACCATAAACAAGCAGCATAGCTTTAAGATAGTATGTTCCATTTAAGGAAAGCCATGCATAGTTATTCCCGCAGGGTTAGACTTTTTGGAAAATGAGCAAGCTAAGCTTATCTGCATCCAATGTGTGAATTTAATGGTTTTCCTGCAATGCGAACAAAATGTCAGGGATGCAGATTGAAGGAGGTCGCGGAGGATGGCCAAGAGTGATGAATTGGTGACGTACATTACGCAGCGAATTGTTCGGTATATGGAAACGCCGCGCGATGTGCGCCGTAGCCGCAAACGATCCAGAGAGCCATGGGTATACAAATGGTTCGGAATGCTGCCGCTCGCTCTGAATATGTGGATTAAATCTGCACGCAAAGGGCGAAAGGATCGGCATTAAACTCGCCAAAGAGACCACAAGAGGCATACGGAATGCCGTTTGAGGTCTCTTTTTGTGTTATAGAAATGTTCAAGAATGATTTCGTAATTTATGACTAAGAATGGATACGATAAAATTCACCGCTAGATAACAGCCGATCCAGCGGCACAAAGCGGGAAAGCCCGGTGCGGCAAGTTGCCGCATACATAATAGGATGAGACAGATCAGGCGAAGGGTTCCAGGATTGATATCCGTTAATAGCCAAAGGGCCGCCAAAGGCAAAATTTATGCTGGTCGCAGAAAATACGATACGTGATGATTCATTCAGTGTGCTAGTAAACTGCTGTACGTTATGAATGGAAAGCTTTTGTTTGGGTAGAAGCCAGCTAAGATCGTCATAGGGATCAAAAGGCTCAGCCGAAAGGGTAATCGCCTGTGCCCCTGCTTTCAGAGAGAGAGCAGAAGAAGAAGAATTTGTGCTGCTGTGGAGCTTGTTTTTCCAGCTTCCATTGGCTACCTCCGCAGGCAATGGATCACCCGTAAAAGCGTCGATGCATACTTCGCTGCCCGTGGAGGAACGCACTCGCCAGTAGGCTAATAGCGGTTCCTCATACATGGGAGTAATTTGCAGCTTGTCGATGGATGAAAGGTCGGTTTCTGTGAGGGATTTAAGGGATTGGCGGAGTAAATTCATACTGTACGGCCCGCCCAGTCCGTTTCCGTATTCATTAAGCTGATAAGCGCCGTTATGATCTGCCCCGATAATCAGGTAGCCAATGTATTCACCTCCACGATTCACCTGCACGAGCCAGCTATGGGTTCCGGGTCCGAGGGGATGGTAGCTAAGCTCGGCATCTTTCCACTGGGCAAATGGAGGCTGTGCTGATAGCGACTGCACCGTATCGGAGGAAACCCGCTTTACGTCCGTTGGTACCCCTTGCTCCTGAGCAGGAGGACTTGCGGAAGAGTTACCCGGAGAAAGGGAAGGGCTTACAGGAGCCGCCTCGGTTTGCCCCTGCTTTTCAGCTTGGCTTTGGTTCGTGGGTTCCGCTGGGGAAACCAATGAACTTGCTTCGTAAGGGGGTGACGGGTTTGCGATGTGATCCTGGGTGGCTAAGGGGGCCGCTTGAATGGAAGCAAACGGACAGACTGCGGACAGACCGATCAGAACAGCCGCAATCATACCAACGCTATAGTGTCCGGAATTTTTTTTCAATGGAATCCACCTTTCTGACGGCATAATGCACCGATGGAAGCTTTTTTATCCAGCATATAGCTTGTCCGATAAAAAGACTGCTACACCTTGTCGGCACATCTGTCCTGACCGGGTTCGTTTTTTGCTGTCGATAAGTAGCGGCAGGCTTGGCAAAGCTTGTCGGTACAGCAATAAACCCGATATAGTCTGAAGCACGATGTTAAAAGCTGACGATACCTCTGCAACTAGCCTGCGAAGGAGCGTGAGATATCGGTTACCGCAGATGAAATATCCCGCAGTTAATGGCGGATACAAGCACCTTCGGTTCATATTGCCATACCATTTCTTTGCGGCGGGCCTGATGCTGCTCTTGAACGGCTTCTTTTTTTTCCTCTTCTTCTTTTTGCTCCTTGACCAAATCATCGTAATAGTGATCAATAACCTCCAATTCCTCGCGCAGCCGTTCTCTGGCCTGCTCAGCCCACTCGTAATCCTGCTGGCTTAGCTGAACATTGAGAAAGTTTTCCAGCGAGGTGGAGGCCTCCGGAACAGATAACTTTGCAGGCTGCACATGCATATTGCCTGCCAGCAGCGGGCTGAGCTGCCTGGATTCGAGCATGCTGCCAAAATCGGGTACAATCGTGCCGCTTTTGAGCGAAATCCCGAGCCAATGCAGCTCTTCCCGCTTCAAATCACAGGCAAATTCGATCTTGTAACAAACGCCTAGCCAGGCTTCATACACTGCGGGAGAACGGGCGGATAATTGACGAGCATTGGGCTGCTCGAACAAATTGACATATTTCCCTCCATCCCGTGCAGCTTCAAAAATTTGATGCAGCCGACGACTCCCATAGCGAAGCTCTTCCTGCAAAATACGTCCGGGCCCCAGCTGCGGTAACGGCGGAACATGACCGAAGTAACGGCCCATGACTTGATCTTGCGCCGGACTGCCGGACGCTGGAGCTTGTTGTGGTCTTTGTCCCGGTTGGGCTTGTGACGTGGGGAGAGACGTATTCTTTGTGGGCGACGTATTGTCTATCGAACTCTCCTGTGCCGTCCGGTAGGCTTCCCCATCGAAAATAAAGGTGAACGACATCGTTTGCGCAGGAACACCAGTGCGCTCCACATAGCCCCAGTAGTAGGGGCGGTTCGTTAGAGCTTTATCCGCTTCGGGAGAAAGCTTGACGGTCACATGGTTGGGCGACCTCTCGATCACGCTGCATCCGGTGGCTTCCAGATACGTGAGGACAAAGCGCTGTACCTGCTGTGAATTCATGGTCATATCAGCGGCCTCCTTTCGCGCTGCGTCGGGCTTTGGCTGGAGGGACAGCGCTGCCTGACAAGCCTAGCAAAGCAGCGGTGCTTTGGCTTGTTCCCGTCAGACGCCCGTTGTTGATCTGATCTGTCTCGGATGATATATCGGTTGGCGTATCCGAAGTAGATGGACTTTCTGTGCGAATCTGTTTCATTTCCTGTTTGATCGAATCCAGCGAATGACCCAGCTTTTGCATTTTTTGGCGTATTTCATCATCACTGCTGGATTCAAGCATGATTCTATACAGGCTCTTTTCAATGGATTCCTTCTTTTCAAACCGTTCCAGAATGACGTCCAGCCCGCCTATAACCATTTCGAACATATTGATTTTTTCATGCAGCAGGTGGAGGATATGCTCTTCAATCGTTCCGGTAGTGGACAGGTTGAAAATATTAACATCATGCGTCTGTCCCAATCGATGCACACGTCCAATCCGTTGTTCCACACGCATGGGGTTCCACGGCAGGTCAAAGTTAATCATATGGTGGCAAAATTGCAGGTTAATGCCCTCGCCGCCCGCCTCCGTGGCAATCATCACCTGAATGCGTCCGCGGAACAGATCCATCATCCAGTCCTTGCGTCCCCGGTTCATGCCGCCCCGATAAGGAACAGCGGATAGTCCCCGGTCACGAAAATAGTTCAGCAAATACTCCTGTGTAGCCCGGTATTCGGTAAAAATGATCACTTTTTCGTTCATTTGACGAATGAGTTCAAGCGCTTTTTCCGCCTTGGAATTGGCTTTAATCGCTTTGATGTGCGCGACCAATTCCCAGACGCGATCACGTAAGGGAGAGTCGGGCGCCATCTTTTTAGACAAATTGACAAGCGTTACGAATACCGCATCCCGGCTACTGCACACTTCCCGCTGAAGGGTAACAAGAGACAGCATACTGCTCAAATTTCCGCCATTCGCCTGATATTGATCCTTGACAAAGGAAGTGACTCCATCGTATAGCGCTTGTTCTTCCGGCGAAAGCTCCAAGTGAATGTTGGAAACATTTCGTTTGGTGAATTGGACCGGCCCTTCGCCGCGACGGTTGCGGATCATGACTTTGGACAGCTCATCCTTGAGCTGATCCTCATTTTTAGGTAGACGTTTATCCACAACGAAGTTGGCTGAAAAATCCCCGTGTCGTCCTAACTGACCGGGCTTGAGCAATGTAATGAGATTGAACAGTTCGGACAGATCATTTTGGACAGGGGTAGCGGTCAGGAGCAAACAATATTTTTTTCGCAGCTTCATAATAAACTGGTAGTTGGATGTTTTTTTATTTTTCAGCTTGTGGGCTTCGTCGATAATGAGCAAATCATAATCGGTGTCCAGCAGGATGTTGCTGTGTGGTTCCCGCTTGGCTGTATCCATAGAGGCCACGACGATCTCGGACGACCAGGAATATGCTTTTTTCTGAGCGACAGCCGAAATACCAAATTTGCTGTTCAGCTCACGAACCCATTGAAGCACCAGGGAAGCGGGGACAAGAATAAGCACTTTAGCGGCAAGCCCGCGAACCAGATATTCTTTTAGAATCATTCCAGCTTCGATCGTCTTACCCAAGCCGACTTCATCAGCGAGGATGGCGCGACCGGACATTTCAAACAATACCTTACGGGCCGTATCCAGCTGATGGGGCAGCGGAGTGAGGTCTTGCAAATGCTTCAGACATTGAAGCTCATCAAAGCTGGGGACCAGCTTGGCCTTTTCCGCCTCAATCGCCAACTGATATAGACCCCAATCTCCCCAAGGTCCTCCTTTGCGGAGGCGTTGGTCCAGCTCATCCTGCCAGCTACGGTCAAATTGCACCGAAACAGGCAGTGGTGTCTGATTTTGTGATTGTGGGGAACTTGTCGATTTGGCTTTCATGATGAATTCCCTCCCTCCTAGTAATGGCGCAGATGAAGCTCTTGGTTCTGTCACATCGTTGGCATCTATGTTGCACAGATCGTAGATGTAGTATGGACGGAAAAAGATATATTCATAACAGGAGGGGTGAAATCCTTTAGCTGCCTTCCATTAGCTTTTGGAGTTTGCTTTCTGTAGAGGTTTGTGCGTTCGGGGTGTAGATGCTGCAACGCAGATCGACGCTGCCCTGCACCTGAAGGGAGGTCAGGTCAAACAACATTTTGCCTGCCTTGGCATGACGAAATTCAATCAGCACCTCCGGCGCAGAGCTGACCTCACTTTGGTTCCAAAGCTCATTAAACTCCGGATAAGCTCGGCTCATGTTCTGTATGAACTGTGCATACCAAGGGTCCGTCACATATTGTCCGTAATAAGCGCGGAAAATAGCAAGGAATCCTTTTACAAAATGCTCCCAGTTTACGGCGAGACTTTTAAACTCTTTTTTGGTAAACAGCAGCTCAATCATGTTGCGCTGTTCATGGGGCAGCTCTGCAAAATCCATAAACACATGAGCCGCCGCCGCATTCCAGCCGACAATATGGCAACGCCGATCTGAAATAATAGCAGGGCAGTAGCGCAGCTCCTGTACTATTTTTTGCAGGGATGGAGAAATAACCGTCTGCTCTGCAAGAGCAGGAGGTGTCTGAAATCCGGTTTCAAGCGCCAAATCATACAAATACTTTCGTTCATCCGTGTTTAGCTGCAAGGCGGCGGCAATGGCATCCAGTACAGAGGCGGACACCTTGATATCGCGTCCCTGCTCCAGCCAGGTGTACCATGTGGTGCTGACATCTGCTAATTGAGCCACTTCTTCTCTGCGCAAGCCGGGTGTTCTGCGGCGTGATCCGTTCGGCAGACCGACCATATGCGGGTGTAAACGGGCTCTTTTGGTTTTGAGAAAAACAGATAGTGCTTCCAGACGTGCTTCCGGTTTCATAGCGAGTTCTCTCCATTCGACGGTGGATAAGTAATGAGCAGTTAAGGCTCTAACTATAGTAGTGTTCATTATACCAGGATAAACAAACACTTGTAATAGGATAAGCTAAGGGTAAAATGAGGATTATAAGTAAGCAAACGAGCAGGAGGAATGAAGAGCGTATGCAAAGAGTTGTAGTTACAGGTATGGGTGTGGTTTCACCACTGGGCAATGACGTGGACACGCTGTGGAAGAATCTGCTGGAGGGTCATTCAGGTATACGAAAAATAGACACGTTCGACGTGTCCGATTTGAAAGCACAGATCGCTGGACTGGTACAGGATTTTGATGCAGAAAAGCAATGGGGACGTAAAGACGCCAGACGAATGGATCGCTTCACGCAGTTTGCGTTGTTTGCGGCAGAGCAAGCGCTGAAGGATTCCGGTCTGGAGCTGGATAACACGAATCTGGAGCGTGTTGGTGTCTATGTAGGATCAGGAGTCGGCGGTCTGGATACGTTGGTGGACAATGTGAATGTATTGCAGAATCGTGGGCCGGGCAGAGTCAGTCCGACACTGGTGCCTATGATGATTTCAAATATGGCTGCAGCGCAAATCAGTATTGCGTTCGGAGCGATGGGGCCAACGCTTTCGCCGGTTACGGCCTGTTCCATTGGAAATACAGCGATTGGAGAGGCGTTTCGTACGATTCGCACAGGAGATGCGGATGTGATTTTTGCAGGTGGAGCGGAGGCAGCGGTGAACAGACTGGCGCTTGCGAGCTTCTCCAATGCAACGGCCTTGTCGACTCGTAACGAGGAGCCTTCGATTGCGAGCCGACCGTTTGATCAGGACCGCGACGGCTTTGTTATGAGCGAAGGAGCTGGCATTCTGGTACTGGAGTCGCTGGAGCACGCTGTTCAGCGTGGCGCAGAAATAGTTGGCGAGGTCATCGGCTATGGGGCTAGCTCGGATGCTTACCATATGGTTGCACCGCACCCGGAAGGAACCGGAGCTTATCTGGCGATGAAAGCAGCCCTTCAATCCGCCCGTATCACGCCTGAAGAGGTGGACGTGATCAGTGCGCATGCAACGAGTACGCTCGTTGGCGATCTGGCTGAGACTCTCGCGATACACAAACTGTTCGGTGACCATGCCTACCAAATTCCGGTTACCGCGAATAAATCCATGCTCGGTCATATGCTGGGAGCCGCAGGCGGCGTCGAAGCCATTGCACTCGTACAGAGTCTAAGGGAAGGCATCATTCCGCCAACGATTCATCTGGATAACCCGGACCCGGCCTGTGATCTGGACTATGTGCCTCACGAAGCACGCAAGGCCTCATTAAATATCGGGCTATCCAATTCCTTCGGCTTTGGCGGCCACAATGCGGTCATCGTAATGAAGCGTTACGAGCCATAAGTGAAATAAATGATTTAACCTCAGGAGTTCTATCCAACGGGATGGAATGCCTGAGGTTTTTGCTATTGGCAACGGATTCATTTTAGATAAGAGATAGAGTAAGATGGAAGAAAACATTTGGAGGCATTGGAAGTAATGATTTTAATCAGGAACATAGAACCAGCAGATGCTGAAGCGTATTGGAATTTGAGGCTGGAAGCTAGTGCGATTAATGGTGAAAGGTTTTGGAGAGATGAAAATTGAACGGTTGCTTTCTATCGTCATTTTGCTGTTGAAAAGAAATAGAATTCAGGCGAAGGAACTGGCAGATTTGTATGAGGTTTCGATACGGACGATCTACAGAGATATTGAGGCGATTAGCCTGGCTGGCATTCCGGTGGTAACCTATCAGGGGGTAAATGGGGGAATCGGCCTGATGGATGGCTACCGTCTGGATCGAAGTATGCTGACGGAAGGCGATGTGAAGGACATTGTGATGGGCTTGCAGAGCTTGTCCTCGTCGTTTGGTGGACCGAATGTGACCCGGTTGCTCGATAAATTTGAAAGTATTATACCAGATTCGGGAAAAGCACAATTCAGTGTTAATACCACACAGTTCATCGTCGATCATTCGGGTTGGGGAAATCAGTCTGCGCAGGAGGCTAAGCTGGTAAAGGTGAAGGAGGTGCTGAGTCAAGCGCGTACGATTGCTTTTACTTATCGGAATGCGCAGGGAGCCGTGACTGCACGGAAAGTCGAGCCGCACACGCTCGTTCTGAAAGGACAGCAATGGTTTGTATACGCCTACTGTCTCGACAGGGAGCAATTTCGTTTGTTTAAACTATCCCGCATGAGTGATCTTATTGTTACGGAGACGGCTTTCACTCGCCGGGACCTTTCCTATGAAGTGCTGCCATGGAATGAAGAACGGCTGGCGGCGGTCAGGGCGGTACAGCCTTTTACGTTGCAATTTAACCACAAATCCCGGCATCTGGCGGAAGACTGGTTTGGCGTGGAAGCATTGACCGAGCAGGGAGAAGGGATGTACACAGTTTCGGTTCCTTTTCCCGAGGATGCGTGGATGTATGGATTTATTTTAAGTCTGGGACCGGATGTGATTGTCAAGGAACCTGCCCATTTACGGGAAAAGATTCGGGATATGGCGTTACGTATTGCATCCAATTATGGAGAGCCTCTTATAGAGAATTTCGAAAAACATAGAATATAAAAAAACAAACCTGACGGATAGCTGTCAGGTTTGTTTCGTTATACTGGAGCCATATCAATCACGAAAGGGGATTTACGAAAATGGATAAAGCTTGTCAAAGCTGCGGGATGCCGCTGGAGCATGAGGAACAATACGGAACGGACGCTCATCAGGCCAAAACAGATGAATATTGTAAGTATTGTTATAAGGAAGGTGCGTTTGTGCAGCCTGATTTGACGATGGAGGAGATGATTCAGCAGTGCGCGCCTATTCTCGCAGAGCAGGGGATGCAAAAAGAAGAGGCTGTGGCGATGATGCGTAATTATCTGCCGAATTTGAAGCGTTGGCGTTCACAGGAGAGTACGGAACGTGAAGAAGATTTTAAACCGATCCGGGAGGAAAGTCGGGGGGAGATTCGCCTGATCGGACTGGCAGCACGTACAAGCAACCGGAATGAGCAAACATCCCAGGCGATCATTCCAGGCATGTGGGAACGCTTCTGGAGTGAAGATGTGCCTGGACGGATAAGCGGTCATGAAGAACACCGTTCTGTCTATGGTTGCTATACCAATTATGAAAATGGGGTTTTTGGCGACTATACCTTTTTTATCGGAAAAGAAGCGGATATGGATGGTGAAGCTTCTGACGGTCTTAAACAACTCGTTATTCCGGCTGCGCGTTACGCTGTCTTTCAAGCTACACCCGAACCTTCCTCGGTCTTTCGGGTATGGCAAGCGATTTGGAGCTGGGCCGCCTCGGGACAAGCAGAGCGGACGTACACAGGTGATTTTGAAGTGTATGGCAATCCTGATGAGCCTGTTCTGATTTACATTGCGATCAAGTGATGATTAGGTAGTAAAAACAGAGAGAGCCGTCCGACCATTGCTGTGGTGCGGACGTTTTTTTTGCTGTTTAAATCATAGTAGTCGACCCTTCATTCAAGTTGAACGGCAGGTTACTGCCCAAAAGACGAGAGCCAGAGCACTGACGCCAGCACCCAATAGACATACCCCGTTCCAGCCGGCATATGTGTACATATGAGTCGAAGCGATGGCCCCGGTGGCGCTGCCGATGGAATAAAATATCATATAGCCTGCGGTCAATCGGCTGCGTGCCTCAGGACGTACAGTGAAAATCATGCTCTGATTCGTCACATGCACAGCCTGTACCGCCAGATCCAGAAGGATAACGCCGAGGACCAAAGCGAACAGCGAGTGCTCGGTATAGCCGATAGGCAACCAGGATAGCAGTAGCAGAGCCAGCGCAATACCCGTCGTCCGCTGTCCTGAGCCTTGATCGGCAAGACGCCCTGCCCGAGCAGCCGCTAATGCTCCGGCGACTCCGGCCAGACCAAAGGCCCCGATGGCAGTGTGTGAAAGAGATAGCGGCGGGGCACTGAGAGGCAGTACCAGCGAAGTCCACAATATGCTGAACGCAGTAAAAATGAGCAAAGCCAGCACGGCTCGGACACGCAGAATCCGTTCTTGCACGAACAGGGTGAGAACCGAGCGAAGTAGCTGCGGATAGGATAGCGTTGCTCCTTTGGGTTCATTCTGTGGCAGCACCCGAAACAGCGCTACAGCCATGAATAGCGTCAATGCGGCAGAAACAAGGTACACCGAACGCCAACCCGCGAGATCGGTCAATACACCAGCCACGGTTCGTGCCAGCAGAATACCGATAACGACACCGCTGGTCACCAGACCTACGATGCGTCCGCGTTCAGCCGGGGCGGCCAAGGTCGAGGCGAACGCAACAAGTGTCTGTGTGACGACAGCCAGCAGCCCAACCGTTGCCATGCCCATGAGCAGGATTGTACGCGTGGGAGCCAGGCTAACCGCGACTAACGCCAACACGGATAGGAGCATTTGTCCGGTAATCAGCCGCCGCCGATTCAAAAGATCGCCAAGCGGGACGAGCAGAAACAGTCCCAATGCATAACAAATCTGCGTGACTGTAATGACGATGCCAACCGATGAATGTGTGATGCCAAACTCGTGCGCCAGCGCGTCCAGTAATGGTTGCGCGTAATAAATGTTGGCGACAGCCAGCCCACAGGCTATGGCAAATAGGAGTGCCACAGATCGGGACATGGAACGAACGGGGGCTGTTTCGGCAGCGTTGGCTACAGTTTGATGGGGCAGGAGTACTGCTTTTTCTTCTGACGTCTTCATTTTCACATACCACATCACTTTCTGTAAGTTACATACCGACAAGTATAATATACCGATTGGTACGTAATGATTTTAGGTTAATATAACTTGCGTCCATATGAGATGTCAAGAGTTTATCATGTACATATTTGACAGTCGCTTCTGATAATCATACAATCTTAATATACTGAACGATACGAAAAGAAGGGGTTATTTATGGTTCGACCACGGGAATTTGATGAGGAAAAGGCATTGGATGCAGCGATGCAGCTTTTTTGGGAAAAAGGGTTCGAGGCTACGTCTTTAAGCGATTTAACCTCCAAAATGGGAATTCAGCGCCCCAGTATTTATGCTGCCTTTGGGGATAAAAAGCAATTATTCGAAGCCGCGCTGCGCAAATATACACAATCCCACGCTGCTTATGTACAGTCCAGACTGCTAAGTAGCGCTTCTGTCAAAGAGGCAATTTGCAATTTTTTTGAAGGGATAGTGGCAGAAGAATATGATGAAGGCCCTAACCGGGGGTGCTTTTGCATCAATACAATGGTAGAATTGGCCCCACATGATGAGAAGTTTGAAATTTTGACGAGGGAACATCAGATGTATCTTTCTACTGTATTTCAAGAAACCATCGAGCGTGGTATACGATCAGGGGAGCTTGAGACTACTACGGACGCGCGAGCTTTGGCTCATACGATGATCTCGTTGTTAATCGGGATTACCGTAATGATGAAGTCACGTCCGGAGCGTTCCTTTGTGGATCATGCGGTTGCGACTACACTTATGTTACTGAAGTAACTTCTTTCATATAACTGATAGTACTTGAGAGTTGTATTTTGGCTTTACTAAAAGCTGTGCCATGAATTTTTCACCTTATGTAAGGGTTAATGCTGTGGCACCAACGATGGTAAAAAGATCCAGACATTATACGGGAGCGACGGCAGCGGATATTGCACTGCGGGAAGTGACACGTTTTGTACAGAAGCATACTGCTTTGAATGAAATTATTTTTGAGTGGGTATAAGGGGGATAAGTGAATGCATGAGGAGCAAAATCAGGAACAATGGCCAGTGTGGGCTACGGAGCCTGTAAAAATAGTGAATCCTGATCCTGACTGGTCAGAGCAGGGCTTGCAGGTTATTCACGAGTTGCGGGAGCTGCTACTGCCGTTTAATGTGACGGAAATGGAGCACATAGGAAGCACGGCAATTCCCAATCTTTCCGCCAAGCCCATCATAGACATTATGGCAAAATTGGAATCCTGGGATAGGCTGGAACAGATTGTATCTGCTTTGCAACCAACAGGCTGGAGCTATGTTCCGCCTGAGCTGGACGGTCGGGAATGGAGAAGATTTTTGGTTAAAGTGGAACAGGATCAAAGAAAGGGACATCTGCATCTGATGCTGGAACATGAGGAGCATTGGGATCAACAACTGTTGTTTCGGAACCGTCTTCGTGAACGGCCTGAGCTGGTTCAGCAATATGATGCATTAAAAAGGAAGCTGGCAATGGAAAATCAGCATGATCGTGAAGCGTACACGGACGCTAAAACCGATTTTGTGCAAAACGTTCTGGATGCCGGACCATCCTAAAGATTAGGACGGCCGGACATCCCGGGTTTTCACATTGTTACTATAGAAGGTAGAATCGCTGGATAGGGGAATGGCCGGCTGATTACAGACGTTTCAAGAATACGCTGATGCGCTCCAAGGCGATTTCCAGTTGTTCCTGTGACGATGCGTACGAGCAGCGGATAAAGCCCTCGCCGCCCGGTCCGAATGCGGAGCCGGGTACGGTAATGACACCCTCTTCTTCCAGTAACCGCTTGGCAAACTGCTCTGAGCTTAAGCCCGTGTGTGTAATGGATGGAAAAGCGTAGAAGGCACCGTTCGGTTCATGGCACGGCAGTCCTGTCTGACGCAAGCTTTCAACAAACCATTTTCTGCGCAGATTGTACGATTCCATCATGCGGTCTTTTTCCTCCAGCCCGTGGCGCAGGGACTCAATAGCGGCAATTTGCCCGATAATAGGAGCGCACATAACGGTATATTGATGGATTTTCAGCATGGCTGAAATTAGCTCCTGCGGGCCGCATACATAGCCGACTCTCCAGCCCGTCATCGCAAAGGCTTTGGAAAAGCCGCTGATGAGCAGGGTTCGTTCTTTCATGCCCGGCAAAGCGGCGAAGCTTACATGCTTCTGTCCATAGGTCAGTTCACCATAAATTTCATCGGAGATCACGACTAGATTATGCTCCTCCACCAAGCGGGCAATCGGTAGCCAGTCCTCATAAGTCATTACTCCACCTGTCGGATTGTTCGGATAACAGAGAATAAGCACTTTGGATCGTGGAGTCAGCTTGGCTTTGAGCGCTTCAGCCGTCAGCTTGAACTGCTGATCAGCAGAGGTCTCAACCGTTACCGTATGCCCTCCATTCAGGAATGTGATCGGTGAATACGAAATATAGCAGGGAGCAGGAATGAGAATTTCATCGTGTTCCGTAATCAGGGCACGGAGCGCCAAATCCAGCGCTTCACTGCTACCGATTGTTACCATGATTTCATTTGCCGGATTGTAGGACGTGTTAAAGCTGCTCTCCAGATACCCGGCAATCTCCTCACGCAGCTCGGGAAGGCCAGCATTCGGTGTGTACGAGGTCTTGCCATTTTCCAGTGCTGTGATACAAGCCTTTCTGACATGTTGAGGGGTCACAAAGTCCGGTTCACCGACACCAAGCGAAACAATATCTTTTCTGCCTGCGCTATATTCAAAAAACTTACGGATGCCTGAAGGCGGCATTTCCCGTACAGCTGGAGTTAAAAAATCGCTTATAGATACTGTGGTCGATACGTTCGTCATGTTGATTTCCTCCTTTTTGAAAAACAAAAAAACCCGCCCCTGTAAAGGGACGAGTTTATACCCGTGTTACCACCCTAGTTTCATTCCATAAGAAATGACACTCTGTTCACGTATCCATCAATACGTGTTCCGGTTAACGCTGGAAAGGCGGCAGAGCTTACTTCAAGTTCAGCCCGCTTCTCGGAGATGGCGTTCGGCTACCCTCGGAATGTTGGCTTTCACCTGCCCCAACTCTCTGCAAATCCGCTGTATAGCTTACTCGTTCTCGTCATTGAAATTTGTTACCGTATCAAGTTAGGTGTAATTATAAGCACAACATTTCAGGATGGCAAGTCTTTTTTTATAAATTTAAAGACAGGAGCATCATCATTGACGATTGGAAAATAACGTATATAGTGGTATCAAGGGGGATTGGGCCTCCGATTTCACCATGATATTTGACAATATTGGCTAGAGAGGAATGGTATCCATATGAACGTATTTGAACGCTTTAATGGCAAGGTTTTGCCTGCGGGATGGGGCTGGATCAACGAACCGACTGTATGGAGATTCGATGAATCCAAGGCTTTACAGGTATCTGCACCTTCACAGGCGGATTTCTTTAGAGATCCGTCCGGCGCAGCGATAAAATCGTCCGCACCCTTTTTGCATACAACGCTTCAAGGTGATTTTACAATATGGACGAGGGTTCGTGTCGATATGAAGCAGCCTTATGATTCAGGATGCTTGATGATTATGGCGGATGATACCCATTGGGCCAAGCTATGCTTTGAATATTTTGAAAGCACTCCCTCTATTCTTAGTGTGGTCACACGGGATACGTCCGATGATTGTATATCTGGGACGATGGACGTTTCCAATCCGTATTTGCGAGTGGCAAGAGCCGGCAATTGCTTTGCTTTTCATTATTCATCAGACGGGCAGCAATGGAAGTTGGCGAGATATTTTGGCATGGATGTTCCAAACGAGCTAAAGGTTGGGGTCGTTGCACAATCTCCGGTCGGAGAAGGTTGTGATGTTACTTTTGATGTTTTGACTGTGGAGAATCACGTATCCGGGGACATACGAACTGTGTAATAAACGGAGTGAGCATTTCTATAAACAAGTATGGCAGCATGATGTATATACGTATATTCAGGCAGGGGGCTGGACAAGAGTTTGTTGTTTAAAGGAAAGAGATATAAGCTACCCGGCTTATTGGGTGTACTGCTTGTAGCTACGTTGGGATGTTATGGGCTTATTATGTATGTGCAGTCCACAAGTGGGACGAAAATGTATCAATTTTTGTACTGGGATCTATTTCTGGCATGGGTTCCAGTCTTGATTTCTCTGGGAATGATCGCCTTATCCAGGCTGGGAAACATAAAAGTGAGAAGGCTTCTTTTATTAATTGCCGGAGTCGTATGGTTGTTTTTTCTGCCGAATGCGCTGTATTTGCTGACTGAATTACTACATGCATTCCGTTTTTATGATGTGAATCCTGACTCGCGTTTTTGGCTGAATACTCAATTTTGGTTGATCTTATTTACGTCTTTTTCGGCGGCAGGAATTGGTCTTTTTCTTACTTCCATTTGTATATTTATGATCCACCGTATGCTGCAAAAGGTTTGTTCCGGCTGGCTTGCGTGGGCTACCGTTTTTATGTTCCTGTGGCTGTCCAGTGTAGGTGTATATATCGGCAGATTTGCTCGCTGGAATAGCTGGGATGTGGCGTTGCAACCCATGGTGATCGTGATGGATGTTTGGAAATGGGTCGTACATGCCGGAGCAAGGCTTCATTTGTTGTCATTTAGCTGGCTGGTGTTTGGAATCGTGGTCATTTTTTATTTGTTGATCTATATCTCTTTAAGTGAGGAGAAGCACGCTTAGGCCGAGGATACGTATTCCACGAATACGGGCCTCGGCCTTTTTACATGTGGGAAGCCATCAGCTAAGGTTGTCCTCCCTGTGTTCTTCATAAAGCACACGCACCAGCAGATCCTGACTGAAATTGCCGAATCTTTTGCCGAAAATGGTGAGCCCCCCTTTGTTCTGCGGCTGATCGGATACGGATAAACGTAATGTAATATCACTTTTATAGTTCAGGCCGATATCCTCCAGTGTGACCTCGGATATACGGCATCCGTCGATGAAGCTTCCGTGTTGATTGATGCGGATTAATTTGAGCATGCCGTATTGGTTCAAGTGCGGCGGCCACCAATCGGGATTGAGGACCCCGGGCACTTCTCCAAAGTCTCCGGCGCTGGTCCAGTGACCGATGGGAATATCATTCACATGAAAACAAATATCGGACGGGTATTCCTCACAATAACCCGGTGCTTCTGAGCCCAGCTCTGCGGAAAATTGAATTTCGGTAAAGGATTGATTCTCTTTGAGATAGTTAGGAATCCGATATTCCAGAAAACCATCTGCCATCCAGATCATTTCAGAATCCAGCCGCCCGGGATCTGCAAAATAGCGGGGATCATCAAAATCGCCAATAATGCTGTCTCTGGTCACCAAGCCGCAGGTAGGTACTGCCTGATAGTTACTATAATGCCCGATGCGAATTTCAACCTCATACACATTCTTCTGCTCTCTGCTACGCAAGTCCACCATCAGCTTTTCCTTATTCAGATAGCACATTTTTCGGGTTCCGTGCTTGCCACTCACGGTATTGATCTCGACAAGGCCACATTCCTCCAGCTTACGAATATGCATCGTAATCGTGCCGTTGCTCAGATCAAGCTTGTTAGCGATGTCATTCATACTTTGTCCTTGATGGGCGGCGAGTAATTCCAGAATTTGAATGCGGATTTCCGAACCGAGCGCTTTGAAAATGTCTAGCCCTGACATTAAGTCCTTAATATAAATCATAGCTATAGACCTTCCTTATCTCTAAAAAATGTATTGTAAGCGCTTATATATTTGTTTTGACTTATGTTAAAATAAAATCAGAAAGAAGTAAACTGCTTTGCTGTAAATTATTTTTATGAAAATAAAAAGGAGAGTGAAACGAACCCCAGAATCGATTTTCATCAAAATAAAACGTATTAAAGTTATTCGATTGAATTATACAGTTAAAATGAACTTAAATACGTTTTAATTTAACTTTTCATGCTATTCAATTCTATACTTTATATTTGTTTAAAAAGATCTAAAAATACATTGACGAACCGTTGAACGGCATGCTATATTTTGTTTGTAAACGAATACATTATTAATAAAGTAAAATGTTAATTATATGGAGCATGAGAGGGATGATGATCACAGGGTGGAGTGAACAACAGATGATGTACCGCACAGGTGAATACAGGCCAAGTGGTATGAATTTATTTTAACACTATATGTATGCGGTTTCATTTCAATTTTAGGAGGGGTCGCGTTGATAAAGAAAAAAGGTTTTGCAATGACAATGGTTGTGTTGTTGTTGATGGTTGCTGCACTGGCTGGCTGTAGTGGAGGAAGCTCCAGTAGTGATGGAAGCAAGGAGCTGACGTTCATGTTCCGTGGCGGAACAGATGAGCAGAAGGCATATAAGGAAGTTATCAAGAAATTTGAAGAGGAACATCCTGGAGTAAAGGTTAAAATGGTCGTGACAGCAGCGGATCAATATGCTACAAAGCTCAGAGCTGCGATCACAGGGAATAATCTTCCAGATGTCTTTTATTTTAACCCTGGAGATGTGAAGGCTTATGTAAATAGTGGGGTACTGAAGGACCTCACCCCTTACATTGAGAAGAACAAGGATATAAACCTGGATAACATTTGGAAATACGGTGTGGATTTGTATCGCTATGACGGTAAAATGGCTGGCCAAGGAAATATTTACGGTATGCCAAAGGACTTGGGTCCATTCGCACTCGGCTACAACAAAACGATGTTCGAAAAAGCGGGCGTTCCCTTGCCTGATAAAGACAAACCGTATACATGGGATGAATTCATCAAGGTCAGCCAAGAGTTGACCAAAGATACCAATGGTGACGGCAAGCCAGATCAATACGGTACAGGCTTTAACGTTCAGTGGGCATTGCAAGCCTTTGTATGGAGCAATGGGGCAGATTGGCTGGATGAGAGCAAAACTAAAGTAACGATTGATGATCCGAAATTTGCGGAAGCGCTTCAGTACTTTGCTGATATGCAAAACAAATATAAAATTACACCTGGTATTGAACAATCACAAACACTGGACACCTATCAACGCTGGATGAAGGGCGAAATGGCATTCTTCCCGGTAGGTCCTTGGGATATGAGTACATTTGAAAAACTGCCATTTGAATATGATCTGTTGCCTTTCCCGGCAGGATCGACTGGCAAATCGGCAACATGGATTGGTTCTCTGGGTATCGGTGTTTCCTCTAAAACAAAGTACCCGGATGAATCTGTAGCTCTGGTCAACTATCTGACGACTTCCAAAGAAGGAATGAAGCAGCTCGTAGACGCAAAGGTACAAATTCCGAATCTGCTGGATATGGCGGATGAGTGGGCCAAAGATACGAAAACCAAGCCTGTTAACAAACAAGAATTTATTGATATTGTGAATGACTATGGTCGCTCGTTGCCAGGCAACTATACGTATAATGCCGAATGGTACGATATTTTCTTCACTGATATTCAACCTGTGCTGGACGGTAAGATTACGGCAGCGGATTATGTGAAACAGGAACAACCAAAGATGCAGAAACTGCTGGATAAAGCGGTGGAGCAAGAGAAAAAATCACAGAAATAATGCGTAAATAGCGGATAAGGGATGATGTTAGTGGCTGATACCATGCTGCTGACATCATCTTCATTCCAAATTAGAAACAGAGGTGAGCCCTGTGATAACCAAATCTAATCTCTACCGCAAAGAGAAGATATATGGATACTTATTTATTCTTCCTCCTATTCTCGGTCTGCTAATCTTTACGTTGTTCCCGTTTCTCTATTCGTTATACGGCTCTTTTACAGATTGGGACGGATTGGGACAAATGAACTTTATTGGTCTCGACAATTTTAGGGATTTATTTAGCGATGAGCTCTTTTACAAATCGATGTACAATACTCTTTTCTTAATGCTGGGTATTCCAATTGGTCTAGTATTAGCTTTACTGCTAGCACTGGGGTTGAATCGCAAGATTCCAGGCACGACGACATTTCGTGTGATCTACTATATTCCGGTTATTTCCTCTTTGGCTGCCGTTTCTATAATGTGGAACTGGGCATACAACGGAGACTATGGTCTGGTGAACCAATTTCTTGAGCTGTTCGGCATCAAAGGTCCTAACTGGCTGATGGATAAGGATACAGTCAAGCCAGCCTTGATTCTCATGACAGTTTGGAAAGGTCTTGGCTACACCATGTTGCTGTATCTGGCGGCATTGCAAAGTGTATCTCGTTCTTATTATGAAGCGGCAGAGCTGGATGGAGCCAGCGGATTCCAAATGTTCCGCAACATTACATGGCCAATGGTGAAGCCGGTAACCTTTTTCCTAGTCGTAACCAATATCATTGGCGGTTCGCAAATTTTTACCGAAATGAACATTATGACACCAACGGGTGGTCCAGAATACTCCTCCGCTTCAATCGTCTTCTATATTTGGGATAAGGCATTCAAAAACCTGCAAATGGGCTATGCCTCCGCGATGGCTATGATTCTCGGCATCTTCATTTTTATCGTAACGTTGATTCAATTCAAAATGAATGAAAAGTCATCCTTTGATGGGGATTGATTTTCGCGGAAAGGAGTGAGTCTGATTATGTCCCATAGTCAAAGAACAAAAGTTACCAATACGATTATCTTTATTGCTCTGGCCATTGGAGCGATTGTGATGATCGCACCGTTGCTCTGGATGCTGTCCACCTCGGTTAAGGAAAAGCAGGATGTTTTTGCTCTTCCGCCAGTATGGATACCAGAAGTGTTCCAGTTCAGCAAGTACAAGGAGATTTGGGAAGCAGGGCCTTTGCTCAGCGGGATTAAAAACAGTGTGATTGTGGCCGTAAGTGTTACCGTTATTGGTACTTTTACATCCAGTGTGGCCGCTTTTGCATTCGCAAAGCTGAGATTTCCTCATAAAAACAAACTGTTTCTGGCCTTGATCGCATCGATGATGATTCCGTATCCGACGGTTATGATTCCACAGTTTATGATGTTTTCCAAGCTCGGTTGGGTAGACACGCTTCTTCCGCTGATCGTTCCGGGTCTGTTTGGGAATGTGGTCATGATCTTTTTCCTGCGGCAGTATTTACTTAGCATACCTGATGCCATTATCGAAGCTGCCAAAATTGACGGAAGCTCTTATTTCCGACTCTACTCGTCGATTACGTTCCCGCTCATTAAGCCAGCTATCGCCGCGCAGCTTATTTTATGGTTCATGGGGATTTGGAACGATTATCTGGCACCTATTATTTATTTGAATTCACCGGAAACGCAGACATTGCAGCTGGTCATAGCAAACTTTAATGCGACCTATGCCATTCAGACGGATTATCCGCTCATTATGGCAGCTTCCATAGTCGCTTTGTTACCTGTGCTGATTATATTCCTGATCTTCCAGAAACAGATTATTGAGTCGGTTGCTATTTCCGGTGTAAAAGGTTAAGTGTAGCCACTGGAGGGTACGGATGAATGATGCAAGGCAATCACAATCTGTAAGGGGTAAAGGAAGGAGGAGAATAACAGTTATGGTGATGCTGCTCATGCTGGGTCTATCCGGCTGTGGGGATAACACTCCGGATCCTGTGTATCCGCAGGCTCCGCCTCCCGATCACTTGTATGATCAAAGTACGATTAACGATGAACAGCGCTGGACCATTAACAATGCA
This sequence comes from Paenibacillus sp. 1-8, assembly GCF_056316205.1. NCBI lineage: Bacteria > Bacillati > Bacillota > Bacilli > Caryophanales > Paenibacillaceae > Paenibacillus > Paenibacillus sp. 1-8. Next base: position 1,921,317 of record NZ_CM149995.1, read on the forward strand.
CATGACCCGGCGATTATCAAAACAGATCAGGGCTATTATGTCTACTCAACGGATGTAAAGACAGGTGGAGAATTGAGACCCGGTGTCATGGTACGCAAATCGACTGATCTGATTCACTGGAACTGGGTACAGTATGCACTGCCTGGCATTCCCAAGGAAGCGGAGGCATGGTCGTCAGCAACCAATCTGTGGGCACCGGACGTTATTAAGATGGGCGATACCTATCGGATGTATTATTCAGCCTCTACCTTTGGAAGCACACGATCAGCCATCGGATTGCAGACATCCAGCTCGCCGGAAGGCCCGTGGAAGGATGAAGGGCTTGTCATTAAAACGAAGGAGCATGACAAGCTGAATGCGATTGATGCCAATCCGGTGCTGGATGCGGAGGGGAATTCGTGGATGGTGTACGGCTCGTTTTTTGGAGGCATCTATATTACACCGCTTGATCCCCAGACTGGAAAGCTCAAAGAATCCGGCTATGGCAAAAATATTGCCGCCAGAGATCGGGCAACAGAGGACGGTGCTGTGGAAGGGCCGTACATTGTGTATAATCCCGCATTCCGCAAATATTACTTGTTTGTCTCGTATGATTCTTTGTTCGAGGATTATAATGTACGCGTTGCCCGCTCGGATTCGATCACAGGGCCGTATGTGGATATCAATGGACATGATATGGCAGATACCAGCTATTTGCCCCAATACGAGATTGGGAACAAGGTACTGGGCGGTTATCGGTTCAGTCAAGGAGAAGGCTGGGTTGCGCCAGGTCACAATTCTGTCCTGAAGGACGGTGCGGATTATTATATTGTACATCATGCGCGGGGAGAAACGGACAAGAGCTGGCCGTACCTGCATGTACGCAAAATATTATGGACCGCTGAGGGCTGGCCTGTCGTATCACCGGAACGGTATGCGGGCGAGAAGGAACAGGACATACCTCAAAGATTATTATCCGGCAGTTGGGAACGCATCGTGATGAAGCAGGAAGTGGACGGTCAAGTGGAAGCTGAACCGCTCCGGCTGGAAGATGGAGGGCGGGCAACCAGTGGTTCTCTTGAAGGTCACTGGAGCTTTGATGGCAAGCGTACTCTAACAATGGATTGGAGCGATACATCCGAAGGAACAAAGGAAGAATTGTTATTGCTTCCTTCATGGGATTGGGAGCTGGGTCGCCAAACTTTAATTTTTACAGGGATGGACGACAAGGGAATTTCCATCTGGGGTAAGCGTATCGGCGATTAATTGTATGAACTATATACTACACATAGAGGAGAGAATAACCATGAATCAATCTGTACCCTTTAATAATCCGGTCATTGAGCAACGGGCAGACCCTTGGATTTACAAGCATAGTGACGGATACTATTATTTTACCGGATCTGTACCAGAGTATGACCGCATTGAGGTTCGACGAGCACGTAATATTCAAGATTTAAGTACAGCAGAGCCTGTCGCAGTGTGGCACAAATATGAAACGGGCCCGTTAAGTGCGAACATTTGGGCACCGGAAATTCATTATATTAACGACAAATGGTACATTTATTTTGCAGCAGCTCGTACAACGGAAACGAAGGAAGGCCTGTTCGACCACCGGATGTTCGTGCTGGAAAATGCTTCGGACAACCCGCTGGAAGGAGAATGGGTGGAAAAGGGGCAGATCAAAACCCGTTGGGAAACGTTCGCGCTTGATGCCACAACCTTCCAGCATCATGGAGTTCTGTATTATGTGTGGGCACAGAAGGACCCGGACATCGTCGGTAATTCCAATCTGTATATTTCCGAAATGAGCAATCCGTGGACGCTGCGCGGTGAGCAGGTCATGATCTCGACCCCTGAATATGATTGGGAAGTCATCGGTTTTAAGGTGAATGAAGGAGCGGCAGTTCTGAAACGGAACGGGCGGATCTTTATCAGTTATTCAGCTAGCGCCACAGACCACAATTATTGCATGGGCCTGTTGACGGCAGATGAGAATGCGGATTTACTTGATCCGAAATCATGGACAAAATCACCTGAGCCGGTATTCTGTACGAATGAGGAAACAGGACAATTTGGGCCAGGTCATAACAGTTTTACGGTTGCTGCTGACGGTAGCGATGTTATCGTATATCACGCCCGGAATTACAAGGAAATTACAGGCGACCCGCTGTATGATCCGAATCGCCATACACGTGTTCAGCCGTTCAACTGGAAGGAAGATGGAACACCTGATTTTGGTATTCCAGTACCAGATGGCGTTTCTGTTGATAGATAAGCGAAATCTATTATAGATGGTTGACGTGTTGTACAGCGGCACTGTAACTTTCTAGAAATCATAGGAAATCATGATTTTGCTGCGTATAACAAGAGCAATAGGATATCTTCTGAGCCTTCAGGCTGGAGGATATCTTTTTGCTTTTGGGACGGCAAGTCTGGCCGTAATTGTTTAAATATACACAAGCCAAAGTACATTTGGGGGTTATGTATGCGTTTGGCGAGCATGTCAAGCGCTTGATTGATAAAAATGTTTAATATTTTCCACGAGATGGAAGCTACAAATGTATGGTAAAGTGTAGTATATACAAGGTTTTATCCAAATGTCTTATCCAAAGTCTCCTGTGCATACCGAATCCGAATCACACGAGGTGAGAAAAATGCTGCAATCGTTAAAAGCCATTGCTAACTACAGGAAAGAAAATGATCTGGCCTGGGATACACCGACTTGGCTAAAGCTGCTTGTTTCGGCTGAGGAGCGTATTGTTAATCTGGAACGCATTCGATCCATAGGTGAGTTAAAGGATGCCAATCCTGTACTGGATTATGTGGAGCGCACGTTGCTTATTTTGGACGGACTTCCATTGTCATTCTGGGTTAAAGAGCTACTGGAAGATGTGTTGGTATGGTCTGAGACAGCCAAAGGAGGTACAGTCCGCGAACGGCTACGCTGGCAGCATGAGGGCATTAATTTGTTTGTACATAATATTGGCTCCTCCCAGCTATATGTCAGACAGGCTCAAGCAGAGTCCCCTGCATACCCGCGCAACAGCATGACCCGAATTCTGATTGAGACGCATGGATTGATCGGGCAATATATACGGGGAGAAATTCCTTTTGCGGAAAATCGACTGCTGCTCGAAATTACTCGTAAGGGCTGGCTGAGCCCTGAGGAACTGGAGCTTGTTTTACGGGCCCTGAACGAGTGTATTATCGCCGGGGTAGAACCTGCATTATGGGACCAAGTACGCAGTGAAGTGGAGCAGCTGATCGGCTGGATTGCATGGGATAACGCACCTGTAGTCTGGAGTGTAAAGGAGCGACTGGAGAGATTACGGTCGGTTTCGATTCATGAAGGGGAGCCGTTCGAGCAGGCTTACACAGAACTAGAGCGGGAGTTGAATGTAGAGAAGGTGCTGGCCCCGTTGGAGAATCGGACACTGTGGTATGTGGAATCAGCTTTGCAGGATTTTTCACTTCAAGAACTGGTAAAGGTATTCTTACTCACGTTGAGGGATGGCACGGGGCAGGAACAGCCTACGACCGTTCGCCATATCAGTTTCGAATCGCTCATGAATACGATGTATTATGACTATCGTGGTCTCAAGAAAATTAACGTATACAAAAAACGAATGATAGAAAAATATTTAAGCGCGTTGTCCTGGCAGGACATTTCAAAAGGGAAACGGAAGCATAATCCTCATTTGAGTGTGATCGTGGAACATAAAGAGGAACTGCCGAGTACTGTATTTTTTAATTTTGTATTTTCATCTGCGGCCGAGAAACTGATCGACTTTTGTATTGAGGCAGAAAAAACTCCTCTGTATGACAAAGCAGTCCTGCTGCTGTTCGATCTGTTCGGATTACGGCGCGATGCTTATGATCGCTTTCACAATGAGGAGACGTACCTTACAGATATGAACCAGACCGTAGATTACAAAAGGGTCATTTTGGATTACGTGACTGGAACCCGCATACTGGATATTGGACCCGGCGGGGGCGTGCTGCTGGATCTGATCGAACAGGAAAGACCAGATGCGAAGCCATTAGGTCTTGATATTTCTGTGAATGTCATTGAGGCACTTAAACGTAAAAAGCAATTGGAGCGCCATCGTTGGGATGTCATCAAAGGAGATGCGCTCCGGTTGGAGGAATATGTGGAAACAGGGAGCATGGACACGGTCATTTTCTCTTCCATTCTCCATGAGCTGTATTCTTACATCGAACGGGATGGGGCACGGTTCAATCTGCATACGGTAGAGGCTGCTTTGCAAAGCGCCTATCATGTGCTGGCACCAGGCGGACGGATCATTATCCGTGACGGTATTATGACCGAACCAGCAGAGCAGCGCAGACGAATTCGATTCTTGGAGCCGGATGGAATGGAATGGCTGATACGGTATGCGCAAGATTTTGCGGGCCGCCACATTGAAATAGAGCGTGTGGGGGAGCATGAGGCTATTTTGCCTGTGAACGATGCGATGGAATTTCTATATACCTATACTTGGGGGGCGGAAGCCTATGTGCATGAAGTGCAGGAGCAGTTTGGGTATTTTACCCCGTCACAGTTTGAAGAGTGTATTCGTAACACACTTGGATCACAAGCGATTATCCGGGTGAGCCGCCACTATTTACAGGAGGGCTATGCCGAGGCGCTGTCCAGCCGTGTTGAGTTCATGGATGAGCAGGGCCAGCGGGTTCCTTTGCCAGACAGCACCTGTCTGATCGTGATTGAGAGACCGAATAATAATAGGGCTGGAGTTGCTGAATGATTTTTAATTTGAACAAGAGAGTGCCTTCTGATTTGTGCCAAGCACGATTAGAAGGCATTTTTTAGAAAGCTAGTGGAGGTGTGTTCATGTATGTCCTCGCAGGTGGAAATATCCGGGTATGACCCGCAGTGGGCTGAAGAGTATATGCAAGAGCAAAGTAAAATTGCAGAGGCTCTCATGGACAAGGTGGAGGAATGATGAAGAATATGATGCTTGATGCACAGGTAACGCCGAATGGTTTAAAAGACAGAATGATGCTGCTGTCAGCGCTGGACATTATATTGTCTCCAGAAGATTGGTTACGCACGTATCGTATGCAGTCTGATTGGTCTGGTGATGTGTGCCTGGGTGAGGTGAACAACGGTGCTGGAGATACGATCCATATGTTGTGGACGCGTGGAGGTGTGCTGTTGAAGGGTTTTGACCACGAATCCCCTGTAAGTCCTCATGCGAGAGACGAATATGAGGTCTGGCCGGGCATGTATGACGGTGTGCCTGATAATATGATGGAGCTCTTGGAAGATGAAGCACTGGAGAAAGAGGACGTTACCTTTTGTATGTGGAGGGAAGCAGGAGATACGGCATGGCGTATGGGCAAGGTGAACATCCCCGAGGCGTATGACGATGGCTCATCCTTTTTGCTGGGGAAAATTATAGTTACACCGGAGGAATATCAGGATTGGGCTGAAAGTTACTATGAGTTGCCGATTTCTCTAGGGGTGGTAAGCCACATTTTCAACGGCGTTCCGATCACTATACAGATGATCTCTGCACTTCATCCACAGCGTGATGTTACGGAAGCGATAAAGGAGCTAAAGCAGCTTGGCGTTCAGGTGCATGAGAGCTAAGAATACAGATTTGTTTTTCTTGACAAGTTTTGTATATAATACAGGAGAAATGGCTGAGTTAATTACCTCGAATTAAAGGAGCTGTGTTGAAGATGTCCAAACGTTTGATTCCTTACATCACGATGGATGGAAATGCAAAAGAAGCAATCGAATTTTATGAAGAGGCATTGGATGCTCAACTGCTTTTTATTCAAACCTTTGGGGAAATGCCGGAAAACCCCGATTTTCCCATTCCCGCAGAGGTCAAGGAACGTGTTGGACATGCCACCCTTAAAGTGGGTGAGACAGAGCTCATGTTTTCTGATACCTTTCCCGGATCACCGTTTAGCAGCGGGAATCAGGTGAGCATCTGTATTACAACCGATAGTGTGGAGCAAGCTCAAAAAATGTTTGATGCTCTACAGCAAGGAGGACAGGTGGGAATGCCTTTGCAGGAAACCCATTTTAGCCCAGCTTATGGGAATGTAACAGACAAGTTTGGTGTCACCTTTCAAATGTTCACAGAGGCTCGGTCTTAAGAATTGGAAAACGGCTCGATTTCGCTACTTTAGCGATCTGGCCGTTTTTTTTGCGTGCATGTCCTCTAGCTCAATTCCTAAAATAAAATATTTTAATATTTTTGAACTGGAAACAAAAATTTAATATAATATTGTAATGCACCAACGGGTGGGAGGATAGGCCATGAACAAAGAAGAACAGGTCATAATCGGTTTCAGGGACTTATTTAACAAGATGGTTTGGCTTAATAAGGATAAGATGGAAGACAGTCTTAAGGGTTATAAGCCTTCTGAAGTACATTGCATCGAATACATTGAAAAAAATGTAGATTCCAATGTGACAAAACTTGCGGAGTCCCTTTATATGACTAGCGGTGCCATAAGTAAAATAACGAAGAAGCTCATAAAAAAAGGCCTTATCGAAAGCTACCAAAAGTCGGATAACAAGAAAGAAATCTATTTTAGGCTTACGGAGCAAGGGAAAGTAATTTATAAAATCCATGAGGACCTGCACAAAGAGTTTCAAGAGCGAGATAAAGTCGTATTTAAGCAGGTAACCGAGGAACAATTTGACAGTATGCTTAACTTCGTGGAAAAGTATAATAGGCATTTGGATGCAGAAATAAAGAAACTGGGTGTAGATATTAAGTCGGAATAAATTTGAATAATGAAAATGAAACCACAGGCAGCCGGGCTCTATTGAGAACAGGCTGCCTTTTTATCGTTATTATTTTGTTGACAAGGAAACAAAATAGCGATACGATAATAATGTTTCCAAGGAAATAAAACCACAGCTTTTGAGGGGAGAATTTAATGTTCAAATTTAGATCACACAATAAACAGAACACAGAACAAACCGTAGATAAACACGCTTTAATATTCGGTCTTATCTCTGTGTTTCTTTGCGGAATAGGCTTCAGTATCATAGCACCTGTCGTCCCATTCTTAGTACAGCCTTATATAAGCAATCCGGGAGAACAAGCTATCGTTGTCACGCTGCTGACCTCTGTTTATGCCTTCTGCGTGTTTTTTGCGGCCCCCGTACTTGGAGCTCTGAGCGACAAATATGGCCGTCGTCCATTGCTCTTAGTATGCCTTTTGGGTTCCGCAATCGGGTACTTGGTTTTTGGCATAGGAGGAGCTCTATGGGTACTATTTGCGGGGCGCATAATAGAGGGTATAACAGGTGGGAGCATAAGCACGATCTTCGCATATTTTGCAGACATCATTCCTCAAGAACAGAGAACCAAATACTTTGGATGGGTGAGTGCGGTTGTAGGTGTAGGCACTATCATTGGCCCAACTCTAGGCGGATTACTCGCCAAGTTTGATTATTCTGCACCCATGTATTTTGGAGCAATCATAACTTTAGTAAATGTTATATATGGATTCTTTTTTATGCCTGAGAGCCTTGACAAGAAACATAGACTGAAAGAAATTACTTTTGTAAGACTTAATCCATTCATACAGCTTGCAAACCTGCTTTCCATGAAAAACTTAAACAGGCTACTTATCTCAGCGTTCTTACTTTGGATACCCAACGGATCTTTACAGGCCGTTTTTTCACAATTTACAATGGATACTTTCAGTTGGAAGCCTGCACTAATCGGACTTATGTTCTCAATTATGGGCGTCCAAGACATCATTTCACAAGGTTTCATCATGCCAAAGCTTTTGATAAAGCTTAATGATAAACAGATAGCAATTCTTGGAATGGTTTCGGAGATTATAGGCTACAGTCTTATTGCGCTATCTACTTTGTTCTCATTCTATCCTCTTCTTATCGCTGGCATGTTTATATTTGGTTTTGGTGATTCGATCTTCGGGCCTTCATTCAATGGGATGCTCTCCAAGTCTGTCGATTCTAGTGAACAAGGAAGGATTCAAGGAGGTAGCCAATCTATTCAGGCTTTAGCAAGAATGATTGGGCCTATCATTGGAGGTCAAATCTATGTATCACTTGGTCATGCCGCACCCGCTTTTATGGGTATGATCCTTATAGCAGCGGCAATACCAGTTTTGTATAAGAGAACGAATATAAATATGTAAACTACCTACTTTCTTTAGGCAATAGGGTTTCAGAACTTAGGGACAAGTTCTGAAACCCTATTTGTCTACAGTCTGAGCCATCCGCATGCGGATGGCTCTTCATAGTATCACCTTGCTAAATTAATTTCACGTATTTTGTATTTATACGCCAAAATTAAAATCATCATCTGTCAGCGGCTCCACATTCATCGCCCGCACGTAGCCGTTTCCTTTTTTAGAAAAGAAATCATGCTGCTTAGTGTGGGTGCTGATGCCGTTGAATACAATTGGATTGACTTCTTCTTCTTCAAACAACGGATCAAAGCCCAGGTTCATCATGGCTTTATTAGCGTTGTAGCGCAAGAAGACTTTGACATCGTCCACCAGCCCGATAGGAGCATAAATTTGCTCGGTGTATTGTTCCTCGTTATTGTGCAGGTAGCGCAGCAACCCTACCAGCGTCTGGTACAGATCCCGTTGATCTTCCTCGTCCAGCTCTGCATAAATCTCCTGTGCCAGCACACCCACATAAACACCGTGAATACTTTCGTCCCGTAAAATCAGGTCGATAATTTCTCCGCTGCATGTCATCTTGCCCTGACCCGCCAGATAGAGAGGGTAGAAGAAGCCGCTATAAAATAAATAGCTTTCTAACAGCACCGACGCTGCCATCGCGAGATACAGGTCTTTGGGTGTATGGATATTCATATAATACTGACGAATGGTTTCCGCCTTGCTCTGAAGGTGTGGATTTTCCTCTACCCAACGGAATACACCATCAATTTCTTCGGTAGAAGCCAGGGTTGTAAAAATGCTGCTGTACGACTTCGCATGAATTTGCTCCATCATCGCCATAAAGCTCAGTACAGCTTTGCGTTGCAGCCCGTCCACATGCTCCATAATCTGCGGCATACCTACGCCGCCTTGAATCGTATCCAGCAGCGTTAAACCGCCGAGCACCTTCATGTAGGCATCTTTTTCAATATCACTGAGGGTGACCCAGCTCATTTTATCGTCGGACAGCGGAATTTCATCATCCGTCCAAAATTGCATAATATTCTGATTCCAGAACATCAATGTGAAATCATCGTCCGAGCGGTTCCAGTTTACAGCTTGTATACCTGTCATTGTTTAGCATTCTCCCTTCAGCTTCCGAGATTTCCTAGAGTCACAATAAGGTGATGTAGGCGAATCATCGTATGCTTGACATACGGAAGCTGCATCCGCGAGGCCGTGTCCCAACCCATAAAGGGCGGAACATCGCGCTGGATACAGCTTCTAATGAAAAGCATCCATATATATGAGGATTTCTAATGTTAATTTATGAGCACGGTCTTAGATCGAGCAGGTGAGGCACTCTTCTACAGACAGCTTTTTGGTACGTGTGTAGTACAACGATTTGAGTCCTTTGTGAGCAGCATACAGATAGCAACGCGCCAATTGGCGTGTAGTCACGTCACTGTTCACATGAAGCACGGTCGAAATCCCTTGATCCACGTGAGGCTGGATTTCTGCAATCAGGTCAAGCACTTTGAACTGATCCATTTGATAAGCGGATTTATAAAAGAACACATTATCTCTTTGCAAGTAAGGCATTGGATAATAGGTCGTCGAATTCGCATAGGTACGTGTTTCAATTTGTTCCACGATTGGCATCACGCTGGACGTCGCATTTTGAATATATGAAATGCTGGCCGTCGGCGCAATCGCCATACGGTAAGCGTGATACAGGCCGTTCTTCTGCACGTCTGCTTTCAGCTTGCCCCAATCCTCCGGAGAAGGAATATAGATGTCGTTGAACAGCTCTTGTACGCGTGTCGTTGTCGGACGGTAATCTGTATTCAGATAACGGTCAAAATACACACCAGTCCCGTAATCCGATTCCTCAAAGCCATAAAAGCTTTGTCCGGCCGCTTGCGCAATCTCCATGCTTTTCTCCAGCGAGTGATAGTTCATCGTCATGAAGAAGGTACGGACAAAATCCTTCGCTTCGTTGCTTTCATAAGCAATTTTGTTCTTGGCAAGGTAGCCGTGCAGGTTCATGACACCCAGACCGACAGAATGCATTTCACGGTTTGCTTTGGCAACACCCGGAGCGTTCGCGACTTGGGTCATATCGCTGACCGAGGTCAGGGCAATCATACCCTCGTGAACGGATTCGCGGATTTTGCCATGCTCCATCACATTTACAATGTTGAGAGAAGCCAGATTACAGCTAATATCCCGACGGATTGTATCCTGTTGGCCGTAATCTGTAATTTCAGAGGTCTCCTGTAATTGGAAAATTTCTGTGCACAGGTTTGACATTTTAACCTGGCCCACGTTTTTAAGAGCATGTGCCTGATTCGCGTTACTTTTGTTCATCATGTATGGATAGCCGGATTCCAACTGGATCATGGCAATTTTGGTCAGCATGTCACGCGCGCTCATCGCTACCTTTTTCTTCACCCGGTCGTCAGCGAGCAGTGTATCGTACATTTCATCCAGATCCATATCGTCCAGATGCGTACCGTAGGCCTTGTACACACTATAAGGAGCGAATACATGCAGCGGCTCATTATCCTGAGCCAGCTTATAAAAGCGGTTCGGCACAATCAGTCCGATGGAGAGTGTCTTGAGGCGTACTCTTTCGTCGGCATTGATTTTTTTACTATCCAGGAACTCCAGTACATCCCATCCGAAAATGTTGTAGTATGCTGCGCCAGAACCTTTACGTTGACCCATCTGATCCGCGTAAGAGAAGCCGTCCTCCATCAGCTTCAGCACAGGCATAATTCCTTTAGCCGCGCCTTCTACACCTTTGATCGCCTCGCCGCGTGACCGCAGCTTCGACAGGTTGACCGCGACACCGCCGCCGATTTTGGACAACTGCATGCATGTGTTCAGCACGTAGTTGATCGAGTTGAGGGAGTCATCCATTTCGAGCAGGAAGCAGGACACCAGTTCTCCACGACGGCTTTTGCCTGCATTCAGGAAGGTTGGCGTTGCCGGCTGGAGACGCTGCTCCATCATCGAGCGGGACAACAGGCGCGCCGTATCGGCGTTACCGCGTCCCAAATGCAGGGCGACGACCGCCACCCGATCAGGATAGTGCTCCAGATAGACCTTACGGTCATTACTCTTCACTGCATAATCTGTATAAAACTTGGATGCTGCCATATAGGAAGGAAATTTAAAATTATAACTATGAGTGATATGGAAAATATCCTTAATTTCGTCAGCCGTATAGCTACTATAGAAATTTTCGTAATAATCATTCTCAATCATGTAGAGCACTTGAGCCGCTGTATCCGCAAACTTCAAGCTCCGTTCATCGACTTCCTTCATAAACTCGTCTACAGCCTCTTGGTCCTTTTCCAATTGAAAAAAGCCGTCTGTATCGCGTTTCATCAACATGTTGTTCAATTCAATATGCCGCAACTCGGCTCACCTCCTGTTTGAAACGCTCTACATCGCCGAACGTTCCGGATAATTCAAATTTACTGATGACAGGCACGTTGTAATGGTCGGAGATCAAATCCGCGCTTTTGGCAAAGCACTCGCCCCAGTTACGGTTGCCGCTGGCAGCCACACCCACGAGGTTTTGAGCATTTTTTTGCAAAAAGGAAGATACCCTTTCAGGTATCTGTCCAAACCCCGTTGTATATGTAATGAGTACGTATGGTTCCTCTATAGTCATTTGCTCCTGGATTTGGACCGCCGGAAGCTTGAGCTTCCCGATAAATCTTTTTACATTGCCGGTCTTGGAATCATAAGCAATCAGCATTGTATTCATCCTCCTTGACATTTGGCAAAACGGCATCTGCCCAAGGCTCGAAATCCTGTAAAGATTCGCAAACCCTTGCTGGCTGCGCTTCGCCAAAATTTTAACGCCTATTTATATCGGTACTTCCATATCTGTATTTTCAAGATATATGTGTAAAATACGCGCTATACACTATATTTAGAGTACGATTTCTATTTTATATCTATATATAGGTGAGGTCAATCACTTTTAAAAGGTTGGGCACAAGGATTGGGGGCAAGTCCAAGCGGGGTGCGGGATAAGCGGAATAACTTTTTTTTTCGTGCGAATTTTACAAATGTACTGGAGTTTTGGAGCGTGAAGATGTACGATTTGTCAATAGGAGATACAGTGGTAAATCTACCTTTTACTGTAGGGGGAATACGTATGATGGGAAATGGATTTATGGATTCAGGGTCGTTTGATGCCATATTTTTTATCGTTTTTGGAATCATTGCAATTGGATTTATCGCTATCATTGCCAAGGCAATCGGTACGGGGCTTTCGAATCAAGCCGCTGAGTTGGAACAACGTTCATGCAAGGTGGTGGACAAGAGAACGAGGGTTCGCGGGGGCTCAGGCGATTTTTCAGCTTCGACAGATTATTATGTTACTTTTGAGTTTGATGGGGGCGAGCGCAAGGAGCTGGAGGTGAAGGATAGGGATTTTGGCATGATTGTTACTGGAGATCGGGGGGAGCTTCGTTATAAAGGCACGCGCTTTCTGGAGTTCGTGAGAGCGATGGAAGCGTAAGCCATATTAGCTGGGGGCGGGTAACTGCCAGGATACCCATACATAACCGAAGGGAAGATGTACTATGCCACATATTATTGGGAAACGCATCGTATTGAGGGAGTATCGTCAGGAGGATATACCGGAAATACGAAAATGGGTCAATGACCCGGATATTACACGCGGTTTGAGTGATGTTTTTACTTATCCTCATTCTCAGACGAATAGCGAAGCCTACGTACAGATGATGATCGACGGTAACTCCGAGATGAAGGGCTTTGTTATTGCGCATAAAGACACACTGGACTATATTGGACAACTGGATTTATTTAAAATCAACTGGATGAATCGGCATGCCACGCTCGGCATTGTGATTGGACGCGACGATAATCTAGGCAAAGGCTACGGACGTGAAGCGATCCGGCTATTACAGAAATTTGTATTTCATACGCTGAACCTGAATCGGCTGGAGCTGGAGGTCTATGCATACAACGAGCGTGCATATCGCTGCTATCTGGCCTGCGGCTTCAAGGAGGAAGGTCGGCTGCGGCAAAAGCTGTTCAGGGAAGGCCAATACTATGACATCATCCAGATGGGGATTTTGCGAAGTGAGTATGAGGCTGCGGAACAAACGACGGAATCTCGATAATGAAAGCACATAAGTTATTTTATTCCGTCAGCTTTCTTCAATTTTTTATGAGTGAGATTACGGGGACTACGCTCATCTTATTTCTATTAGCGAAAGGCCTTTCCCTACAAAGTGCGAATTTCCTGTTGGTTGTATATTTTGTAAGTATTTTTTTGTTTGAAATTCCTACAGGTGCGATTGCAGATAAGTATGGAAGGAAAATTTCTGTTGTTTTGGGACTTTGTTGTTTTTTAGTCTATAGTGTGCTGTTCGTTTGGACGGATCATATCGTGGTGCTTGTTTTAGCGCAAATCTTTGGTGGTCTGGCTATATGTTTACAATCAGGTTCGTTGGAATCCTGGGTTGTGGAAAATAGTGATAAGCCAATGGAAGTCCTTTTTACAACCTCAAACAGCATACAGTATATTTCGGGATTTATTTGTGGGCTGTTGGGAGCTTTTCTTGCAACCTTCAACTATTCACTTCCTTGGTTGGCCAGCATTTTATCTATTATCCTATGCATTTTTCTGTGCTATTTTTACATGAATGAGGAGAATATAGCCCATAGAAGAATGTCTGGTACTCGTATTAAAACAATTATCGGAGAAAGCATCCGTATCGGGCTGGAAAATAAGTCGATCTGGATTGTGTTTATCATCGGTTTATTTATCAGCTTTTCGAACTCGGCGGGTAATACATTTCAACAGCCACGTCTTGTCGGTCTTTCCGAACAGGGGATTTGGATTATGGGATTTATCAAGGCAGGCTATTCATTATGTATGACTTTGGGCAGCTATCTGGTTCGAAAGTTGGGCAGGCGATACAGTGATGTACATATACTCATGGGCGCTTGCGGAATGATCGCTGTTTGGCTTATTTTAGCCGGGGCTTTCAACACTTTTTATCCTGTACTGCTTACCTTTTTAATCTATGAGATTGGGCGAGGAATGTACCCGGTAGCCAAACAAATTTTCCTGAATAAAAGAATCTCTAATGAATATCGTTCTACATTACTATCCTTGGATTCTGCAATTTCCCAATTAGGCATGTGTATTGGTTTAATCGTGACGGGGATCATCAGTCGTAATTTTACGGATTTGTCTTCGGACCAAACACCCATTCAAATATCTTGGGTGATGTGTGGCGGGATTGCGTTGATTCCAATCTTTTTATTGTTGTACGTCAATCGGATGTCCAACAAAAGTAATTCTTGGAAAGAAGAAAGCAACAAAAAAGAACATTCCATGTAAAAGGGCTGGACAGCATCAGGCTGTCAGCCCCTTTAATCGTTATTTTTCCCCGTTCCACAGCTTGAGCCGATTTTGGATCAGTCCGGTGTAGATTTCTTCAGCCTTCGGCACACCTGCCTGATCCAGCTCTTGGAGCATGCGGTCATAGACAGCATCAAATTGATCCGGTTTGGCGAGTACGGCTTCGGGAATCCGTTTGCGCACAATATCCTGCGACTTCTGATAAATAACATTGTAGTTTGTATTGGTCGGCACAGGCATGTTGTAGGCGGCGCCCCATTCTTTTACCGGAAAATCCTTCTCGTTCGGGAACAGGTCCTTCCACGTTCGAGCATTGTAGGCTTGCAAGGATTTTTTTTCGGCCGGGCTGTAATTTTCGGTAATCATCTCCGGATAGTTCGTCGTATAGTAGTTGCCGGAAGGGTCCTTGATGCCGTCACCGTAATGCGGCCCCCACATCCAGTACAAACCGATGCCTGACTCTCTCGTAAAAGCGGAATTATCGGTGTTTTTACGTTGCTGCACATCGTCCGGAATAACTCGTTTGCCGTTCTCTACATTGTAATGCTGGCCTTCGATTCCCCAGTTGCGCAAAATTTGTCCTTCGTTGGAGGCCAGAAAATCCAGAAACTTGATGGCACGCACGGGATTTTTGCACGAGGTTGTAATTCCGATCCCGTATGCAGCATCAAAGCCGAGTGGCTGGAGGGAATGATCCTCATATTTCTCGCTTAACGTGACTGGAAAATGCGCGTAGGTAAATTCATCCTTGCCCGACGCTTTGAGTGCGTTTTCGGCATCCTGATAGTTCCATTCCTGATCGATGAGTCCAATCACACGACCTGCGGCGATTTTGGACTTGTATTGATCGCTTTTTTGCACAAAAGTGTCCTTATCCAGCAGTCCTTCGTTGTACATGTGATTCAGCCAGCGAAAATATTCCCGTTCCTCCGGGCGTTTGTAGTGGAGAATGGCTTTATGCGTCTTGGGGTCGATATAATACTCTCCATCATCCGGTCCGCCTGTAGCGGTAACTGCCGGATTGGTTACAGTAATTTGAATTTTCCAATCTTCGGCGTCAAGGGAGAGGGGGATGGTAGGCTGACCGTTAGTGGTGGGGTATTTGGCGACATAGTCCTTGAGCGCTTTTTCAAAATCCTGAACAGTGCGAATTTTCGGATAACCGAGCTTCTCAAGTGCCTGATGCTGGATTTCGAACCCGGTTTGTGCGTCAAATGCGATGTGATCTACGCCCAAATTGGTTGGGATCGTATAGATGGCAGGGTCGTCATGGCTATATTTAATACGGTTAAAATAGTCTCCGTACACTTTCTTGATATTGGGGCCGTATTTGTCAATCAGGTCGGTTAAGTCAATGAGTGCCCCGGCATCGACCAGCTTACCGACATCATTTTTGGGATAGACCAGATCAGGATACTCTCCGCTGGCAGCCATCAGAGCAAACTTTTCCTCACTCCGGCCATTGACGGCATGCTCCCCGTTCAGTGTGACGCCCGTTTTTTTGATGATTTCCTGCCCGACTGCATCCTTCATATTATTCCAGTTGGAGCTGGCGTCACCACCAAAAAAAGTAAGTGTGACAGGGCTGGTGTCATCGGGATTTTCCTTTTCTGCCGTACCGCCCGTTCCATTCGCGCAGCCCGTTGTCACGAGCAGCAGCAAAGCCAGGAGCAGGATGGAGCCTTGTCGTACCGACCTGTTTTTGAACATCTGCAAAATCCCCCTTTATAAGTATGATTCACATAATTTAAGTGCTTTCAATAGTAAATTGTAGGAAATAGCGAACCTGCCGTCAAGTTATTTCTGTTGATTTGTTATGTGTTTGTTTTTTTATTATGCAAACATATTTTGGTGGATGGTGTGGATTTGTGCAAATCTATCGTTTGATGATCTAAAACAAAGTGTGCTACGATGATACCAGTTTATTGGCACGCCCATGTATTGGAAAGGCAGAGGCAGAAAAAAGATTCCGAATAGGGTTGGGTGAGAAGATGCGTGGAAAAGTAACGTTGCAGGAAATTGCGGATGCGGCGGGCGTTTCAAAGTTCGCTGTTTCGCGTGCATTGTCCGGCAAGCCCGGAGTAAGTGAGGAGACGAGGGCAGTGTTGGTCAAGCTGGCTGCCCAGATGGGCTATTTTCGCAATCATCCAAAGACAACGGGGGTGGAACCTCGGGACACGGATGCCGGGGAATGGTCGGGTACTGTGCTGGTGTTATTTCCGAATATACGGTACCAGAACAGAGAATCCAGGTATTGGGGCCCTGTATTTGAAGGTATTTCCGAGCGTCTGAACCGAAAGGGGATGAACATGCTCACGTTAACGGAGCCTTCGACAGAGGATATGTTTTCTTTGCTGAATCCGGAGGCGATCACGGGCATTATCACGGTGGGGTCCATTTCCACTTCAATATTGCTGAATATTTATCGGATGAGCATCCCGGTCGTCATGGTGGATCATTGGGATTCTGCATTTTTAAGCGATACGGTGTTCACGGATAACCGAACGTGCATGGGTGAACTCATGAGAAATGTGTTGTGCAGAGGCTATACCCGCTTTCAATTTGTCGGAAATATCAACGATGCTCACAGTTTTTATGAACGTTGGGAAGCTTTTCGCTCCGCACTGGAGCTTGGGGGAATATCCTTAAAGCAAAACAGAGCTTTGCTACATATGGGAGCAGCGCAGGAGCTTGCCGAGGAATTGGACAAGCTGACCGAGGATGAATTGCCGGAGATGTTTGTATGTGTGAATGATGTGACTGCCGGGCAAGTGGTGGATGCGCTCAAACAAAAGGGAATTGACGTCCCAAGGCGCTGTGGAGTGACTGGTTTTGACGATACGAGCGAGCAGATGCCGATTTATGCGACGGTGAGAGTGGATAAGGAACTGCTGGGCATGCGTGCGGTGGATCAACTGCTATGGCGTATAACTAACCCGGATTCGCCTGTCGAGAAAAAGCTGCTGCACGCGGAACTGGTCGTACGGGAGGGGTATGCGCCGCGGCTCAGTCAGGGAAATGATGATCATGAACACCCAATCAGCACAATCAAATATAGTTGACGTCCAGATATAGATGATCGAGCTCCGTACACGGGGGAAGATAAAAAGTCGCTTTTTAGCCTTTTGGGGCGAGGCGACTTTTCTTTGTTGTTTTTCGATTTGTTTTGTCACAAAAACGATTTGACTATTTTGTTAGCTTAATGTTATTTTTGTTATGTTTATATAGGAGTCCAGATGTTCCCAATCATCTTTACAGGGAGGCTTGCGACGATGTTCAATGTGACAGGGTTGGATAACTGGAGGTTTAGGAACGCATCAGGTGATGAGTGGCTTAGCGCGAAAGTACCGGGATGTGTGCATACGGATCTTTTACGACATGGCAAAATTCCTGATCCTTTTATCGGAACGAACGAGGCGGAGGTACAATGGATTGACAAACAGGACTGGGTATACGAAGCCTGTTTTGAAATGAAAGCGGATCAGCTTCAGTGCCCATGTGTAGAACTGGTGCTGGAGGGCTTGGACACGTATGCGGAGGTACAAGTGAACGGGCATCCCGTTTTGTCAGCCAACAATATGTTTCGGATATGGAGGCGGGATGTGAAGGCATGGGTTCAGCAGGGAGAGAATCGGCTGGTAATCGTGTTCCATTCTCCGATAGCTGTGGATGTACCCAAGCTGGAGCAACTGGGTTACGCTCTTCCCGCGCCAAATGATCAGTCCGAAGCAGGTGGTTTGGCGGACAAAAAGGTAAGCGTTTTCGCACGTAAGGCTCCTTACCACTACGGCTGGGATTGGGGACCGAGGCTGGTGACGAGCGGCATTTGGAGAGAGGTGCGGGTGGAGGCATGGTCTGGTCTTATTGTTAGAGACTTGTTTATCCGGCAGGATGAAATCAGTGCAGACGGAGCCAGACTCACGGCTGTGGCAGAGATCGAAAATGCGGGTGAGATCAGGGAAGCCGATCTTCGTATTTCCGCTGACGGGAGGGAGTGGTCGAAGCCTGTTCCTTTGTTGAAGGGAAGGCAAACGGTGGAGCTGGAGTTGTATATGGAGCAGCCAAAGCTGTGGTGGTGCCAGGGGCTGGGAGAGCCGCATCTATATACGTTTGCAGCCGAGCTTGTGGAGCGGGATGAAGGAGCTGTCATCGCGGAAAAAACGGTGAAGACGGGCTTGCGTTCGATTCGTCTTGTGCGTGAACGGGATGCGGCGGGAGAGAGCTTTTATTTTGAGCTGAACGGGGTTCCGGTGTTTGCGAAGGGAGCCAATCATATTCCGAATGACAGCTTTCCGACGGAAGTGACACGGGAGAGATATCGGCATGAGATTGCCAGCGCTGCTGCCTCTCATATGAATATGCTGCGGGTCTGGGGCGGCGGTATTTATGAGGAAGACATATTTTATGAGCTTTGTGACGAATACGGTTTATTGATATGGCAGGATTTTATGTTTGCGTGCAGCATGTACCCGGGAGATCAGGCTTTTTTGGACAATGTGGCAAAGGAAGCGGAGGACAATATCAAGCGTCTGCGGAATCATCCATGTATCGTATTATGGTGCGGCAATAATGAGATTGATTCGGCTTGGGCGCATTATGAGGAGAACGGGGGCTGGGGCTGGAAAAAGGATTACACGCCAGCGCAGCGAGAGCGCTTGTGGTCTGATTATGAGACACTTTTCCACCGGATTTTACCGGAAGTGGTACACATCTGGTCCCCGCAGACGGCATATTGGCCCTCGTCTCCGCTGATCGGCCTGTCTGGAGACCGAAATCAGCATGCTCATCCGTCTTCGACGGCGGGGGATGTTCATTACTGGGGCGTATGGCACGCATCTGAGGCGTTTGAGAATTACCATGTGCATGTGGGGCGTTTTATGAGTGAATATGGCTTTCAATCCTTTCCCGAATACAAGTCCGTGCGCTTCTATGCAGAAGAGAATGAGCTGGAGCTGGAATCAACAGTAATGCTGGCGCATCAGAAGAACGGGGCAGGCAATCGCCTGATTAAAGAATATATGGAACGGTACATGCGGGAGCCGAAGGATTTTAAAGCTTTTCTTCCCATGAGTCAGATTTTACAGGCGGAAGCGATGAAAATGGCCATCGAGGCCCATCGGCGTCGCAAGCCTTACTGCATGGGCACATTGTATTGGCAAATGAATGATTGCTGGCCCGTTGCCTCCTGGTCGAGTATGGACTATTTTGGTCGCTGGAAGGCGCTGCAATATACGGCTAAGCGCAGCTTTGCCGATGTACTGCTGAGCGTAGCGGATACGGAGCAGGGTAATAAGGAGCTGCATATTGTCAACGATACGCTAAAACCTGTTCAGGGCACGCTGCGGCTGACGCTTTTGCATATTCGGGGTAGCAAGGCCATCCATGAAGAGGATATCCAGGTAGAGCAGCAAGCTAATGCAGCGGGGCTGGTACATATATTGCCTGCCGACAAATGGCTGAATGGACAGAGCCCTGCGGAGCATATGCTGGTCGCACGTCTGATAGAGAACGGTGAACAGGTGGCTTCCTGTGAGGTTTATTTTGCTGACACCAAAGAGATGGATTTGCCACAGCCGAATATTGAAGTGATAGAAGTACAGGGAAGTGGAGGAAGCCGCTTTAACCTTCGCTCGGATGTACTGGCGAGGCATGTATGGCTGTCAGCGGAGCAGGAAGGCATTTTCAGCGATAATCATCTGGATCTGGCTCCTGGTATTCCGAAAACGGTGGAATTTTTGGCTCTGGGCAGGGGGGATTCGGCCTTTGAGACAGCTTCGCCGGGCAAGCTGACGGTATGTTCATTGGTAGATTGGATACAAGGTTAGAGAACAGCTTAGGTTTATCCGTACTTCATTTAGGCGGATAAGCCCTTTTTGCTGTATAAATGATTTTGTGATGATATGTATAGCGTTTTCATTATGTTAATATATTTAACAGAAATGAGTTTTTGAATTGAATATCAACGGATATTTGTGAGAAATCTATCTATTTAGCCTCTAATTTTGGTAGAATAGGTTCAAAGTATAATCAAGACCGCATTAAAGCTGACATCACGAGTATGCTTATTGTTGAACGAAGCTCTATAAAGAGGGTCATGGAAGCATTAGGCGGCAGGAGGGATATGATGAGAAAGAGCTGGTACAGGAGATTGCTTTTTTCCTATTTCCCGATTTTTATGTTGACCGTGTCCATTCTCATTTTTTTATCCTTCCTGATCGTGAATGAGATATCACGTAATGAGACGGGGAAGGCGAATCGGATCACGACCGGATTTGTGATGGACAGTGTGGAAAAGTCGCTGACGAAGGTAGAAATGGACGTATTAAGCGAGGCGGAAACCAATAAGAGCTACAGCTACTTTTTGAATGGACAGGCGCAGAGCGGCAGCACGATGTTGTATGGACTGGCAGGAAGCTTGCGTGCGCTCAAGGATAATCATGAATTGGTACATTCCATTTATATTTACAGGATGAAGGATCAAAAGATACTAACCAGGAGCGGCCTTCAGGATGCCAAGACATTTGGCGATTATCCGTATATCGAGCAGGCACTGCGGTCTGAGGATCGGCAGTGGTCACCTGTGCGGGAATGGAAGGAGCCGGGCAAACATACGTCAGATCGTGTGATTTCGATGCATAAGCGGCTTCCGTTGCCGTTCGGGGGGCAAGGGCTGCTGGTGATCAATATCGGTGTGTATCCGTTGGAGCAAATGATCGGTCAAATGACGAATCCGGCGGTTTCTTATCTGGTGATTAAGGATGGCGAAGGGCATACGATCTACCCGGCTGCATCCGACGCAGGAGGAGCTGTAAAAGAGGAAGACGGACAGCAATTGACTCATCTGCCGTCGGCTAGACTAGGCTGGAGCTTCGAAAGTGGCATTCGTGCCGGGCAACTGTTCGAGTGGGTGTCTGTCATTTCTTACGTTTGGATTGTGCTCGGGCTGGCTGTTGTCGTCTTGGCAGTAGTTTACATTATCTATGTAACACGCAGAAATTACCGACCGATTCAACTGATGATGCAGCGCATTCAACAATTGCCAGGCAGTCCTGATGAGGGAACCAACAAGGATGAGCTGTGGATGATTGATCACGCGCTGCAAAGTCTGATTCGGCAAACGGTCGATTATGAACAGCAAGAGTATGCGAATGTACTTATTCGGCGACGGCAATTGTTCCTTGATCTGATGGAAGGTACAACCATGGAAACGGCCACAGTGCGTTTGGATAATCTGTCTCCTTTTGTGGACGATACTCAGAGAGAGGCTATCCGTGTCTACGCTGTCATGGTGGTAGAACTGCATGATCTGGAACTGGAGCAGCCGTACACAACCGAAGGACCACAAGCGGGCAACAGAAGTTCGAATGAGCATGGAAGTGAAGATCAACGTCTGAGCCTGTCGTTGCTGGGTGTGATGCAGGAGCTTGCAGCCACTTATGGTTGGCAGGGCTGGGCAGAATGGATGAGCCGCGAAAGAATTGCCATTTTGCTAAGAAAAGAGGATGATGACGGGGAAGGGTTGCTGGCTGTGAAGCTGCAGGAGATGGCGCAAACGGGCTGCGAGTGGCTACAGGGCCATCTGGGTGTACAGCTCACCATCGGAATTGGCGGTCAAACTCACGAGTTGGAGTATATTAAGGATTCCTATCGGGCGGCTGTTTCTGCCCTTCGGTATCGGTTAACGCTCGGGGTGCACGATATTGTGATTAGTGACCAGGTTCCGCAGGACAATGAAATTCCGTTATATACGTATCTGCCGCTGATTTCGGAGACCATCCGTTCTTTTCGGTTGGCCAGCCATGATTGGCGTGGACGGTTGGAAGGTCTATTCGCATCGATGGAAACGGACAAGTTGAAGGATGGGGATATTTTAACCGTGATTCAGTGGCTACAAGAGCTGCTGGAACGGGAAATGCGCGAGATGAAGGACGTGTCGGGTGCGCTGGATCGTTATTTTAACGGGCCGGAGGCGGAGAGATGGAGATTTGAGGTAGAGTCTGCTCCTTCGCTGGCCCTGATGCACACTCTGCTGCTGGAGCACATGACCACCGTGTACCGTACTTATGTTGCAGCCAGTGAAACCAAGAGCTATCGGGCTATGGTCAGTGAGATGAAACAATATATTGAAGAGCATTATACGAATCCGGATTTATCTTTGAATCATTTGAGCGAACGTTTTGATGTGTCGCCTAAATATGCCAGTCATTTGTTTAAAACCGAGTTTGATATGAAATTCGTGGATTTTTTGACCCGGTTGCGTATGAACCATGCCCAGCAAATGCTGTGTAACACTACAGAGACGGTTCAGCACATTGCAACCCAGGTCGGTTATGCCAATTCGATTACCTTTGGACGGGTGTTTAAGCGTGTGGTTGGTGTCACGCCGGGAGATTATCGCAAGCTGAGATTGAAGCCGGAAGATTCATCATTAACAGGGGGAGCGCTTTAGGCGCTCGCCTTTTTAGCATTTTATTCGTTAAAAGGCGGGCAGACGGTGTCGGTTTATGGAGCGGAATTTAGTTTATTGCGGCACAGGAGGACAAATGCGATACTTATGTCCATATCTTGAACCTACAGGGCGTCAACGGCCGATGTATTGGCAGGCATGAGGGCGAACCGGAATGACGGAGGATGGGCTATGGCGGACATAGATGTACAAAAGCAATATGGGGATGAGCCGAAGGCTTCCGGCTGGGCGGCAGGCATTGATGTCGGCGGGACGAAGACGCTGATCTGTATCGGTACAGCGGAACGGAAAGTGGTGGTGAGGCATAGAATTCCGACGGTGCATACGAAGGATGCAGCCTTTTTCTTTGAAAGTCTGTTCGGGGAGCTGGAAAGCTGTCTGGAGCAGGAAGGCTTGACGCTAGAGCAATTACAAGGAATCGGGATCGGCTTTCCCGGTGTGGTAGATAACGATAGCGGCAGGATCACTCACGCCCCGGCGCTCCAATGGAGCATGCACGACAGTGCACATGACAGTGGTACGCATGGCGGTATACGATCTGTCATTGGACAGCGCTATAGCGGACGCTTGGTGCTGGATAATGATGTAAATATGGCTGCGTTGGGAGAGCAATGGCTGGGCGCAGCGCGGGGATTACGTCATGTACTGATGGTAACGGTAGGCACAGGCATTGGAAGTGGTCTTATTTTGAACGGGGAGCTATACAAGGGAGCCGCAGGCGGAGCTGGGGAAATGGCCTACTGGATTGCAGGTGAAGAACAGGCGCGGCAAGCGGCAGAGCGAAGAGGGACGGACGAGTTCGGTGTGTTCGAATCTTTAACGTCGGGTACGGCAATAACGTACAGTGTAAAATCGGCGCTTGCGTCCGGCATACCAGGTACGCACATGGTACGGCTGGCGGATGGCCAACGGGACCATGTTGGGGCGCGACATGTTCTGCAAGCGGCAGCCGAAGGAGATGTGGAAGCACAGACGATTCTGGAGCCTGCGCTGGCTCATATGGCGATGGCTCTGACGAATGTGATCAGCTTGCTGAACCCGGAAATGATCGTTGTAGGCGGCGGTGTGGCTGAAGGGAGCACGTATTATTTGGATGAAATTCGGCAAAGAGTAGCCTTATGGACGGACATTCCTTGTACCATTGTACCTGCTGGGCTGGGTAATGAAGCCGGGGCCATCGGAGCGCTGGCGACGATTCTGGGCAGCGCGGTACGCTAAACAACAGGGAGGATTCCAGATGGTTGGCTCACAAATGCTGAAGCTGCGAGGCTTTTATTTGTTTATTGGTTTGGCAGGGGGAATGTTTAACCCGTATTTGACCTTATTGCTGGTTCAGAATGGGTTGACGAGTACCAGTGTTGGTGCGCTGATGGCGATCGGTACGCTGGTATCCATTCTGGTTCAGCCAATATGGGGAATTATTGTGGATCAATACCGTCAAATGCGGCTGGTGCTTATTTTGAGTGTAGCGGTCCCAGGAGTCATAGCGGTATGTTATCAGTCGGAGCATTTTGTGCTGATGGCGCTTGTCTATTCGATCATGGCTATATTCACGGCAACACAGGCGCCGATCGCTGATTCTTATGCGATCGTGACAGCAAAAAAGGCAGGGGCGACCTACGGCAGCATACGATTTATGGCGAGTATAGGTAACGCGGTGGGCGGTTATGCCGGGGGGCTGTTCGTGTCGCTTCTATCGGTGTCCATGATTTGGGTGCCTTTTTTGGTACTGAACGGTCTTGCGGCCTTGACGGCACTGGCGCTTCCGAAAAATACGGAGGAAGATCTGGCGTTGCGCAAATCGTTTTCTGACGGTATCGGTCAATTAATCCGTAACAGGACGTTTTTAATATTTTTGGGTGGCAGCTTTTTGGTGAATCAGACGTTGACCGCATTTAACACCTATTTTGTACTGGCTTTTAAAATGTCGGGAGGACCTACGGGGTTGGTCGGGGTTGCTCTGCTGGTTGCTTCCATTACGAATGTGCCCTCCATGCTGCTGGCTTCCCGGGTGATTCGCAGGATTGGGCTGGAGAGAACCCTTTTGCTAGGGGCTGTAGCCTATATGCTGCGCTGGGGAGTTCAACTGGCGTTTCCTGATCCTGCGGTTATGATTGCTGTGCAGGTGTTGCACGGGCTGTCGTTTGGATTTTTCTACATTGCGGCCGTTGAATATGTATCGCATGTGACGGAGAAGGATATGCAGGCCACCGGACAAAGCGTGTTCAATATGGTATTCGCCGGACTGGCGGGCATTGTAGGTAATCTGTTGAATGGATACCTCCTTCATGCCGGGGGACCGCAGCTTATGAACCTGGCTTGTCTGATCAGCGCGACCTTAGGTGCGTTAATGATGGTTTATGTATCACGCAGCCGTAAGGATGGGAAGACGGGGAAGGTGCGCAAGTTATCCATGAGTCTTCCATCAGAGGCTTCGGCGCAGGAGTAGCATAGTGAAGCTACTGCATCGTTAAAACTTAACAAAACACAGAGAGCATCCTAACCCTGATGAGAGGGAGGATGCTTTTTTTGCATAAAAGCAACTTTTAAGTTACTTGATATGACAATATACCTAACATGATTTGAACAGAGAAAATAGTTTATTCGCAGGAAAATAGTGATCTTTTATAAAAGTAAGCGTTTTATCGTATTTGGTAATCGCTTTCATCTAAACTGTTTATGACCGGGAAACTAGTTTATTGTCAGTTTTCCTACGGTCATGTCATACTAAGGCACATCCCGGACCCACAAGGGACAGACACATGCCGATGCATGATATGCCATAACCTTCTGATAAGAAGAAGGGCGAACGGGAAAAAGCAGACAAAGGGGTGTTCAGGAATGAGAGGAAATAAGGCTGGAGGAACTTTGAAGAAGCTGCGTCTGCTGCTTGCAGCTACGGTTGCACTGTCGGTTGTATTGAGCGGATGCTCGTCGGGTGAGGCGGACAAAAATTCGACGGTTGCCGGAGACAAGGGTGGTTCATTGAAGGTTGAAATTTTTGACAGAGGCAACACACCTCAAGGCTACACCATTACTGACAGCTATTTAACCCGTTATGCAAAAGAGAACTTTGGCAAACCCAACAATATTGATCTATCGTATGTGCCTGTTCAGCGCTCGGAAGAGGTCACCAAGCTGAATGTCCTGATGGCGAGCGGCGGCGATGTACCTGATATCGTATTCACTTACGATTCCGGCACTTTTGAGCGGTACGCAGAGCAGGGGGGATTGACGGACTTGACCCCATTGCTGAATGAGTATGGCCCGAATCTCAAAAAATTCCTCGGTGAAGATACGCTGAGCTACGGTCAGGTGGAAGGCAAGCAGTTCGCCATTCCGGGTAAGCGTACTATTTTAGGGAAATATTCTTCCTTCATACGCCAGGATTGGCTCGATACACTGAAAATGCCTGTCCCTAAAACGACAGACGAATTATATAACACGCTCAAAGCGTTCAAGGAAAAAGACCCCGGCAAGACCGGCGGCAAGGTGGTTCCACTGGGTATGACGATGGAGCCGGGACAATATGATTCGCTGCTGTGGTCTTTTATCAAGCCGGTGACGGATGAGCAGAAATATACGTTGACTCAAAAGCTGGGTTCCCGTGATTATCCGATCCTGCTGCCTGGATTCAAGGATGGAGTTCAGTTTATGAACAAGCTTTACAATGAAGATCTGATCAGCAAGGACTTCGGTCTGGATAAGGATAAAAAACAACTGACTCAGGATATTCAAAGCGGTAATACCGGCTTTTTCAGTGAAGATTACGACAACATTTTTTACAACGACTCCGCTTATGCAAACCTGTTGGCCAACCAGCCGAAAGCCAAGCTGACTCCGATGGACCCGTACACCAACAGCGAGGGCAAGCATGCCAAGCCGGAATTTGCATCCAATGGACTCTACATTATGGTGCCTAAATCCAGTGAGCATGCGATTGAGGCGATCAAGTACCTCGACTGGATGTCTTCCGAAAAGGTGCTGCTCGATATGCAAAATGGTGTGGAAGGCGAAAATTATACCTTGAAAGACGGAATTCCAGTCGCCAAGGAAAACCCGACACAAGAATCACAAGACCGTATCTATAATCAGGGCGATGTGGTTATCGTTGCGAACGGCAAAATTGCAGGCGATGATGAGAAAAACAAGGAAGCCTTTATTCTGGGCATGCCGTCTCAGTTCCAGGAGGATGTACGTAAAGCGATGGATATTTCCAACACGGATACCGTGCCTCCGCTGAAATTTGACCATCCAATCAAATCCGAGTCCAAATACAGCAACTCGCTGCTGGACAAGTTTGATGAAATGGTTGTGAAATCGGTGATGGCACCATCGGCACAATTTGATGCGACCTTTGAAGCGGCATTGAAGGATTATATGGCAAGCGGCGGTCAAGCGATACTGGATGAGCACACAGAGGCTTACAAGGCCATGACAGGCAAGTAAGAAGGCGGAATGTAAAGGAGGAGACAGCGCATGAAAGGGAACGTTTACTTCCGCAGATATTGGCAATTATACACGTTACTTGTGCTGCCCTTGGCCTACTTCATTGTGTTCAAATATGGCCCGATGTGGGGCGTGCAGATTGCATTTAAGGATTTCAACTTTTTTCAGGGAATTACCGGAAGTGAATGGATCGGGTTTGACGCGTTTCGGGAAGTATTTCGCATGGACGATTTCTATAGAACACTGCGCAATACCATCGTGCTGAATCTGCTGGATCTGCTGGTTTCTTTTCCGGCACCTTTAATCTTGGCGATTTTGCTTTATGAAATGAAAGTGGTCTGGTTCAAGAAGCTGTCGCAAACGATTTTGTACATTCCCCATTTTATTTCGTGGGTGATTATCGGCGGGATTGTGTACCAGGTATTTGGTACGCAGTCCGGCATGATCAACAATGTGCTGACCTCGCTCGGATTTCAGGCGATTCCTTTTTTGACGGATAAAAATGATTGGGTGATCACCTATCTGCTTACGGGTGTGTGGCAAAGTGCAGGCTGGGGAACGATTTTGTACCTGGCTGCACTGACCGGAATTAACCGGGAGTTGTTCGAGGCCGCTGAGGTGGATGGTGCAGGGCGCATGAAACGAATTTGGCATATTACGATCCCAGGTATGAAAACGACGATTGCTACGCTGCTCATCATTAATCTGGGCAATATGATCACCATTGGCTTTGATCGTCCTTATGTTATTGGCAACGTGGCGGTTCGGGACTATTCCGATGTACTAAGTACGTTTGTATATCGTATCGGAATGGAATCCGGGCAATATACGCTGGCAACGGTGGTGGGGCTGTTTCAGGCGGTGGTCGGTCTGATCTTCGTACTGGGCGCGAACTATGCTTCCAAGAAGCTGACGGATGAAAGTATTTTGTAAGTGGTAAAGGAGCTGGCACCTGATGAGTGAACGTACTGCGAACCGCACCTTTGATATTGTAACCACCCTATTGGTGGCTGTGGCTGTACTGCTGTGTTTGGCCCCGTTTATTCATATTTTGTCTATTTCCTTCAGCTCAAACCGGGCTATTACGTCCGGAGAAGTTACCTTGTTCCCGGTTGAGTTCAATCTGAAGGCGTACGGGAAGGTTTTCTCCGATTTGAGCATGATTCGTTCGCTCGGGTTTACGGTCATGCTGACTGTGATCACGACGGTGCTGAGTATGCTGATGACAGTGATAGCTGCATATCCGTTAACGAAGAAAAATTTAAAGGGCCGCAAAACGATTATGTTTATGATTGTGGTGACGATGTTTTTCAGTGGCGGCATCATTCCAGAATACATTCTGGTTCGCGATTTGCATTTGCTGAATAATATGTGGTCCCTTATTTTACCCGGTCTGATCAGTCCGTTTTATCTGATTATTCTGATTTCCTTCTTTAACGGGATTCCAGAGAGTCTGGGGGAAGCGGCAGAGATTGACGGCAGCAGTCAATTCGGCACTTTGATTCGGATTGTGCTTCCGCTGTCCTTGCCTGTGCTGGCGACATTAAGTCTGTTTTACGGTGTGGGGCGCTGGAATGGGTTTCAGGATACGCTGATGTATATTCAAAACCCGGATTTATTCCCGTTGCAGCTCAAGCTGTATCAAATGATTCAAAATAACATGGTGTCCGAGCTGTCGAGGCTGGAAGGAGCAAGCGGTGCGAGAATTACACCTGAAGGGCTGAAGGCGGCGAGTGTTATTTTCGCAACGGTTCCGATCCTGCTTGTTTATCCGTGGCTGCAAAGATATTTTGTCAGCGGCGTGATGCTTGGAGCGGTGAAAGGATGATGACGATGAAGGCGAAGGGGGAATACTCCTTTTCCACCTGTTGGAATATAAAAAGGCATACAGTCGGCCGAGAGCTTGTGGAGGAAATCCGTGAGCTGGGCTTTGGCCGGGTGGAGCTGAATTATAACATTACCCGGGAAATGCTGACGACGATTGAGCCTATGATTGAGCGGGGAGAAATCGGCATATCGAGTGTGCATAATACGTTTCCTCACACGCCTGACCCGGATTATGGTACGGATTCCGTTCTGCTCGGGTTTGATGATGAGACGAAGCGAAAACGCGCGATAGAGCTGCTGGTACAATCTGCGGAATATGCGCATCGATATGGTGCAAAGGCGGTGGTTGTGCATCCCGGAGAGGTTCCGTTTCCTTACGATATCAGCGGAGAGCTGGAAGTGATTTACCGTGAGCAGGGCAGGGATTCGGCTGCTTATCAAGCGCTGTGGACACAAATGCTGGAGCGGCGGAATGCGCTGAGTGGGCATTATGTACAACGTATCCGCGACAGTCTGGAAGAGGTGTGTGACCGTATCGCCTCCAAGGGCTATGATGTAGCAATTGGTATCGAAACTCGTTCACGCTGTTATCAGATGCCTACCTTACAGGAGGCCAAGACGATCATAGACGATTTGAAGGGCGCACCCGTGTATCTATGGTATGACATTGGACACGGCATGATCATGGATCGGATGGGATTGTACGATAATGCCAAGGAAGCCAATGAAATGATCGACTATATTCTCGGTGTCCACATCCATGAAACGATAGGATTATCCGATCATTGGTGCCCTTATATTCATAGCGGTGATCTGGAGTTCTTTGATCGTTTCATTCATATCATCCGGCAGGCGCCGATCAAGGTGTATGAGCTGAAAGCGGCTTGCCAGCCAGAGGACATTGAACGCAGCCATGAGTTGCTGACAAGTAAGATAGCGAAACTTCAGATGCAAGGATGATCAACGATTATGCATATCACAGGGGTTGAGGGAAT
This sequence comes from Paenibacillus sp. 1-8, assembly GCF_056316205.1. NCBI lineage: Bacteria > Bacillati > Bacillota > Bacilli > Caryophanales > Paenibacillaceae > Paenibacillus > Paenibacillus sp. 1-8. The sequence continues at coordinate 1,951,591 of NZ_CM149995.1, forward strand.
GTACAGTAAAATCATAGCGGTCAACGATGCCTGGGTGAAACCGGGCATGGATCATCAGGTGCTGGATGTCGACAGCCGTTATTACGGCGGGGTGACCGATGATGAGAACGGGATTGCCTGGCCTAATCATTCGGTTGGCACTCCTGCGGCAATGGCAATCTGGGCGGCCGCGCTCGTCAATCCGGATTCCGCCTATTACCGGAATGAGGATGTGCTGATCCGGCTGGAGCTGGCGGCACAGTACATGCTGCGTGTACAGCATGAGGACGGTTCTATTTCGCCGGGCTGGACCAATTTTCACTCGCCGCCGGATACGGCGTTCGTGGTAGTGGGCTACGCTCAGGTCTACCAGTTGCTGATCGGTGACGACTGGCTGGAGCTGCACCGGGTGACTGACGCGATCCGCCTGTTTCTGGAGCGGACGATTCCGGTCATGCTGACCGGGGGGTGCCATACGCCGAATCATCGCTGGGTGCTGTGCGCTGCTCTGGGCTTCCTGCACGAGCTGTTTGATCTGCCCGAGGCGCTCGCCCGGGCCGGTATGTGGCTGGCAGAAGGGCTGGACGAAACGCCGGATGGCGAATGGACGGAACGCAGCAATGGAATTTATAATGCTGTCAGCGATATTATGCTGATTCATGCCGCCCGTTTATTGAAGCTGCCGGAGTTGCTGGAGCCGGTACGGCGCAATTTGCACATGATGGTGTACCTTGTCCATCCCGATGGGGAAGTGGTCACAGAGTATTCAGGAAGACAGGACTTCGGCGTGATTATGAATTTATCCTCCTATCTTCTCCCGTATGCCATGCTGGCTACCGAGGATGAGGATACTATATTCGAAGCGATGGCTGTCGCCGCGGTTCAAGTAACGGATCATCCGGGCGGTGCTCCGATTAATGCGGCTGTGCGCTTTTTGCTGGAGCCACGTTTGCAAACCCGCAAACTACCGCCAGCTGCATTACCTGTCACCTATAACAAGCTGCTGAACGGAGGTTTTCCGAGGGCTGACTATCTGAGCCGGATGGATGAGGCAGGGCATCATCAGCACATTTATCACAGCAGGCTGCATACGGACTTTGGCGCTCCGGTTGCTCGATATCGGCAGAAGGATACCAGCGCGACACTCATGACTGAGGCTTCGTCGTTCCTGTCGTTGCGGCATGGAGATGCACGTCTGCTGGCGGTTCAGGCAGCCTCGTATTTCTCGCCAGGCTTCGTGCCTATGCAGGAGCTGACTGCGCATGAAACCGGATGGGCCCTATCGGGTCAGCAGGCCAAAGGCTACTACGGGCCTGTTGCAGCGGCTGATCTGCCGCCCACCTCGCAGGAGGAAATTAGTCCGTGGTATTTGCTCCCGCACCACAAACGGCCACTTACCCATGAACAGAAGCATGAAATCCGGGTGGATGTGGATCGTCAGGAGGATGTGTGGACGCTTCGTTTTCGCTCAGAAGGCCCGATGGATTGTATGACACAGATTTTATTTGTTTTTGGACGTGAAGGGAAATTCACTTGCGGGGAATACAGGCTGGTTAATGGAGCGGTGCAATGCTGGACTGGGGGTATGGCGCGCTATGAATCGGGAAATGCATGGTTTGAGCTGACAGGAACAGCGATGGAGCATTCGGCTACCTCGGTTCGGGGGGCTGCTCACCCTGTGGATTGTCACACATTGCTGGTCAATTGGATGGCTCCGTTCGATCAGACGATCACGATCCGTATGTCTCCTTTGCCTGTGAGTGAAATTTGAGGTACGATGAGCACCTGTTTCCGGGAATGAGGTCAGTCTCGGAAACAGGTGCTTTTTGGTGTCTTGAGTCATGCTGAATGGAGCGCTTCCATTGAGCTTGAAGCGATTGTGGTGTACACTGTCCAGAACAGGTGTAAATTGGAACGTCAGGAAGGATGGACGGTTGCAAAGGAGGGAAGGACACTTATGTATGCCCGTTTAAGATCGTTGAATTATCCTGTAAAAGGGTATGTTTTTATTGTATTGGCCGTATGCTCAGTGATAAGCACCTTGTGGATCATTAACGTGCGGCTGCCCTCGGGAGGCCGCCCTTATCTTTTTATTTGGTGGAATATGATGCTGGCCTGGATTCCGATGCTTTTAACGCTGCTGCTTGATGTGATTTATAGTTCCTGGCGGCGGGGAACGAGAACATTTTTGCTCTGGATAACGGGAGCGGTATGGTTCTTTTTTTATCCCAACACACCGTATTTAATCACAGATTTGCTGCATGTGTTCGCGAGATATCCTTTTCTTGGGGAGCAACGCTTTTGGGGAGAGCCGTATTTCTGGAATCATGTACTGGGGATGCTGTTGGTCGCTGTCCTGGGGCTGACGATGGGATTTGTATCGCTCGAATCTGTACGACAGCTAGTACAGCGTGCACGCGGCGGGTTTATAAGCTGGCTGTTTGTGCTGGCTGTACTGCTGCTAAGTAGCTTGGGCATTTATATCGGCCGTTTCTTTCGGGGGAACACATGGGATATTATATCTGCGCCTTCCCAGTTATATACGCAGGTGTCCTCCATATGGGCAGATACCCTACAGCGTACTCATTTTATGGAGTTTAGCGGGATGGTATTCGCTATTTTGTTCATTAGCTATGTATCCACGATGTGCGTGGTTTGGATCGGCAACAGCCGTCGGGATGAATGGCGTAACTGGTAATGTCAATAAGACCAAGTGGCTGAGTAGCTTCATAAGCTTGAATAGAAAGGAGGGATAGAGACAATGAACGGACAGAACCGATCAGATATTCGCGCAGGGCTTCAGGTGGATATTGTGCTTAAAAAAGATCAGCCTACCGGAAAGCTGACGCGAGGAACGGTGAAGGATATTTTGACCAATTCTCCACGTCATCCGCATGGAATTAAAGTGCGTTTGGCAGACGGACAGGTTGGGCGTGTCAAACATATCGTAACCAATGAAGGATAGAGACTGCGGGTTGAGGGGGAATGACGTATGAATCAGGCAACGACAAGGTCGAAACATGATCGCTATCCGTTTGTTTTGCTTGTATTACTGGTGCTTGCTCTCATCTGGTCCTTTATCCATCCGGCGGATCATTTTACCTGGGTACTGGAAGTTCTCCCGGCGATTGTGGGAACTGTACTGCTGGTGGCGGTTTACCGCCAATTCCGGTTTACGAATCTGGTATACACCCTGATGTGGCTGCATGCGCTCATTCTGATTGTCGGCGGGCATTATACCTATGCGGAAATGCCCCTGTTCAACTGGATTCGGGATACCTTCGGGCTGGAGCGTAACTATTACGACCGACTTGGGCATTTTGTGCAAGGCTTTGTGCCTGCGCTTATTGTCAGAGAAGTGCTGCTGCGTAAAACGACCTTGGGAAGCGGAGGTTGGCTGACCTTTCTCACGGTTAGTGTATGCCTTGCGATTAGTGCTGCATATGAGCTGATTGAGTTTGCCGTAGCCAAGGCGACTGGAACGGCCGCAGAAGCCTTTTTGGGAACCCAAGGGGATATATGGGATACCCAATGGGATATGCTTCTTGCTTTGATTGGTGCCCTGACAGCCGTGATTCTGTTAAGCGGAGTACATAACAAGCTGCTGAAACAGCTAAGACATTAGCGGGTTCCTTTCTATTGGAGATTATAGCTGGACGATATAAAGTTGTAATGATAGTGGAGGGTGGTTACAGAATGCGTGCTAAAGCATTTTCTAACCACCCTTTGATGTATCCTGAGATTCTCGGAACATCCAATAGTAGACGAGGGAGGACAAAATATAGAACACACCTGTCATGCTGAACGTGATGGCATAGCCCCAGTAATTGCCGTAGGTCGTAATCAGATAGGCTTGTACAGGTCCCATGCCTGCGGTTCCGAGCATCCAGGTCGTCTGGAGAATCGAGTTGGCAATGCCCCGGTTCTTATCCGATACACGTTCCACCAGAATGGCGGTTTGCAGCGGATTGGCCGCATTCATCAGCGCTTGCCTGAACAGAAAGCTGATGGAAGCAATCCAGAGGACATTGGTGAAGCCGGTAATCAGAAGAAACGGGAGCGAGAGCAGTTGAAAGCCCACGACAGCCTTGACCAGTCCGATCCGGCTGCCAAGCGTAGGCCCGATCAGCATGGAGAGGATGGTCATGAGCTGACCGAGAGCAATCAGCAAACTCATCGCGCTGAGCGATACGGAAAAGCGGTTCGTAAAATATAAATTGAGATACGGGATGACCAGACCTGAGCCCAACCCGAGAAAAAACTGGGCAAGAACAAATTGTCCGATAACCCGGGTATCGGAAGCAGCAGGAGCAGGTGCTACTGGTAAAGCGGACGTGGATTCCGCCGTATCCGCTGTTACCGGTTCAGGTGTCGATTTGGCAAGGTGAACATTTTCTTCGACGTGAGAGGCTTTTGTCATGAACAATAGAGGAATAAAAGCGGTCAGTGTTGCCGTTCCTCCGAGAAACAGGGCGACCCGCAGACTGGAAAGCTGTGTGATCCCCCACGTTTGCAGTCCATCCGCAAGCACACCACCACCAAAGCTCCCTATGACCTGTGCCGCGAGTACAAGAGCCGAGTAATAGCTGAATATCTTCAAGCGCTGGGCTTTGCTTATGCTTTCCGCCAAAAAGGGTACAGCCAGCACCTGAATAAAGGCGGCAAATACTCCCGAAACGACGGCGAAAACCAGCATACTGCCACTGGTATCCGTAAAGGTACGGATGAGAAAGGCAACACCGCTGAATAGCGCTCCGATGACCAGCATGTGTTTGCGGCTCGTCCGATCCCCTAAAAAACCGACCGGAATAAACAGCAAAGCTGTAGCCAGCGCCTGCATGCTCACCACTCGGCCATTCATGTCATCCCCGAAGCCAAGCCCCTGGATATACAGGTTATACAGTACGGAAAACATCCCCGTACCCATCTGGTACAGCAGATTGGCGATAAAAAACAATCGGATATTACGCGGCCACTTTCGAGGCTCGTCTAACATTTTGCTAATCCATGACACGATGCGATCCTCCTGTGACGTTGATGTAGATAAGTTGATGCTGTTGATATGTATTCTAGCAGGATCTGTGCATTCCATAAATATTCCTTGTCTCCGATTTTTTTTGGGTAATAATAAAGCATAGACTTTACATTGAAATTTCATTATAGTAATTCGGTATGAATAAATTTGAAGGGTAAGCAGGAGGGATGGCTTTGGCTTTTGGAGCACGGGTGTTAAAAACGGGAATCGCAGTGACGCTCGCCCTTTTTTTGAGCACGCTCTTGAATACCCATTCGCCTGTGGGGGCAGCGATAGCCGCTATTTTTGCCATGCAACCATCAATATACAGGTCGTGGCGTTATTTTCTGGATCAACTCCAAACAAGCACACTGGGTGCAATCATGGCGTTGCTGGGCGGAATGGTATTTTCAAATGAACCGATTGCGGTCGGATTGGTATGTGTACTGGTACTAATGATATGTCTGAAATTAAATATGGCTGATACGGTAGGTTTGACACTCGTTACCGTTGTTTCTGTAATGGAAGCTTCCGGTGACTGGAAATTTGCGGTGACCCGTTTTGTGCTCACCTTAATCGGGATTGTTTCTGCTTTTGTCATTAATGTTACTGTTTTTCCCCCGAAACCGAAAAGGCAGTTTATCAATCAGATTCAAAGTGTATTTAACAGTATGTCCTTGCTGCTGCGCACCGCCATTTCCGATGAGATTAAGGAGTCTGTCTTTAAAGAGGAAAAAGGCAATCTGGAGGGAGCTATAAAATCGCTATCGGATAAATATCATTTGTTCGAGGAAGATCAGAAGAAGCTCAAGCGCTCCCGGTTCAGTCAGACGAGGCAGATGGTGGTATACAAGCAAATGCTCGGAAGTTTGCACAAAGGATATGAGGTACTGGACGCGGTGGAAAGGCACTACTTCCAGTCCTTACGACCGAAGGGAACGGATGCATTTTTTGATAGTCATCTGGAGCTGCTGATCCGGTTCCATGAACATGCGCTGCTAAAATTCGAGGATAAGCTGAAACCGAACGAGGAAGAAAGCGAAATGTTCCAGCAGGCGAACGGCGAATTTATGAAGCATGCGATTACCCGTTTTGACCACTGTCAGGAAGGAATGCTAAGACTGTCGATTGTGGCTGCCGCGATGTATGACTATGGTCATCAACTGGAGCGGTTGAGCAGATTGGCGGATCATATTCATCCTGTGGAAGAGAGCAAGTAGCGAATGTATGAAAAAGCAAAAAGCGGTCGTATTCATCTATACAGATGGACGACCGCTTTTTGCGTATATAAAAAGACATAAAAAAAGCCCGCTGGTTGCGAACAGGGGTTGAACTTGCTACAATAGAGGATGCTATGTTTATGGTAAAGCCATGAATTTAAATTCGTTAATTACACTTCTTATCGCATTATAGCATGTTTCAAAGTGTAAGTCAATTTTCCCGGATCAGAGGGATGCCAAGGGTATACCCAGGTCCATAATAGAACATAGTTTAGCCCTGCGGTGGAGCAGGAGGAAACGGAACAGGAGTGATGCCAGTGACTACTGAGCAGCAATGGAATGAGGAACAACGGAGAGTAGAGGACGTGACTGCTGTCATTAGCGGGCGCATTCGGAGGCTGGAGACGGAGGTTGGCTCTGTACGCGGAGATGTCGTAGATATGCGTAAAGACTTTTGGGATGAGGTAACGATCAATTTCAGTGAGGCGGATGATGTGGGCGAGACCTCCACCAGCTTGCGTCAGCAATCTGAAATTTTGTCGGAACGGGAGCGCAGGCACAAGCATTCTACAGAGGCGCTAGGTCGTTTGAAAAAGCTGCTGGAATCACCGTATTTTGCACGTATTGATTTTGCTGAGGAAGGACAGCCCGCAGAGCGTGTTTATCTGGGGATCGCCTCCCTGCTGGATAATCAAGACGAGGAATTTCTGGTCTATGACTGGCGTGCACCGATTTCCAATCTCTATTACGATAATATGCCGGGTCCCGCTTCTTATAAGACTCCGACAGGGGAAATGAAAGGAGAACTGACGCTCAAGCGCCAATTCTCGATCCGCGGTGGACTGATTCGTTTTATGTTCGATACAGGGGTAACGATTGGAGACGAGCTGCTACAGGCGGTGCTGAGCCGCAGCTCGGATGCTCAGATGAAAAGTATTGTGGCAACAATCCAAAGGGAGCAGAATCGCATTATTCGTGATGATCGAAGCCGTATGCTCATCGTACAGGGGGCGGCGGGAAGCGGCAAAACATCTGCTGCGCTCCAGAGAGTAGCCTATTTGCTGTATAAGTACCGTGATCGCTTGCGCGCGGATCAGGTGGTGCTATTTTCGCCCAATCCGATGTTTAACAGCTACGTTTCGACGGTACTGCCCGAATTGGGTGAGGAAAACATGCTCCAGGCCACGCTTCAGGAGTATTTAGAGCGTCGGTTGGGCCGGGAGTTTCAACTGGAAGATCCTTTTGAGCAACTGGAATATGTACTTTCGGCATCGTCACAGCCTGGGTACGAGGCCAGAATGGAAGGTATCCGCTTTAAGTCTTCCAAGACGTTTTTACAAGCCATTACCGGATACAAGGCGTATTTGGAGCAGGAGGGTATGCGTTTTAAACCGATCCGGTTTCAAGGGCGCGAGGTGGTTCCGTTGGAGGAAATGGTGCGCAAGTTTTATGGGTTCGACTCTTCGGTACGGCTGGCGAATCGGCTGGAGCTGCTAAGGGACTGGATGCTCAAGGAGCTGGCTCGTTTCGGTAAGGAGGAATGCTCTGCTCCATGGGTGGATCAGCAGATGGATCTGATGGAGCCCGAGGATTACCAGCGTGCTTATAATCGCATGCGGCGTAAATCCAAGAACAAGGGCCATACCTTCGACGATTTTACGCGTGAACGGGAAATACTGGCGCGTATGGTGGTCAGTGACCGCTTGAAGCCCTTGCGTAAGTGGATCAAAGCGCTTCGTTTCGTGGATACGACCCGCTTATACGGGGAGTTGTTCCTGAATGAGACGCTGCTGAGCCAACTGGCCGATCACGCTGAGCTGCCCGATAGCTGGAGTGAAATCAGCCGCCAAACGCTGGAACGGATGCAGGCCGGGGAGCTGGCGTATGAGGACGTAACCCCCTTTTTGTATCTGCGTGAGCTGATGTTGGGTTTCCGTTCCAATAGCCATATCCGTCATGTGTTTATTGATGAAGCGCAGGACTATTCACCGTTTCAACTGGCTTTTTTCAAGCGCTTGTTTCCGCAGGCTAAAATGACGGCGCTGGGCGATTTTAATCAGGCGATCTATGCGCATGCTTCGGTGCTTCAGGATGCGGAGCCTCTCTATGAGCTGTATGGAGCGGAACAGACTGAGATGATCTCCCTGACACGCAGCTACCGCTCGACTCAGGAAATTGTGGAGTTTACCCGGGGAATGGTGGCCGGAGGCGAGCATATTGTACCGTTTAACCGGAAGGGTGAGAAGCCACGTGTTACGGAGGTACATTCGCGTGAAACGCTGCATCGTCTGATCGTCGGAAACATCACGGAATTGCTGGCAGAAGGCTATGAATCCGTGGCAGTAATCTGCAAAAATGCCGGAGAAAGTGCAGCAGCTTATGAAGCGCTCGAAGGGCAGTTGCCCGTGAAGCCAAGGCTGATCAAGAAAACAACTCCGGCTTTTGAAAAGGGAATTCACATCATTCCGGCTTATCTGGCGAAAGGCGTAGAATTCGATGCGGTCCTGATCTATGACGGATCAGCGGAGCAATATCAGCGTGAAAGTGAGCGCAAGTTGTTCTACACTGCCTGTACACGGGCTATGCATTTGCTGCATATTTATACGATAGGCGAAATTACACCATTCGTGAGTTCGCAGGAATCGGATACGTATACCCGTAAAGTGGAAGAAAGTGATCCTGTTCTGTAAGACTGGCATAATTGTGCGTATTCCAGTAACATAAGCAAATAAGAAAAACAGGTAAGAAGCATAAACGGAGGTAACAAAACGTAATGGACATGAAGAGTGCATTTCAACGCCCGCCGCTGGCGGACTGTGTACCCGAGCTGGTAGCTACAGCCAGAGGGGAGCGCAAGGCATCGCTGGTTATCCGCGGAGGAACGCTGGTCAATGTGGTATCGGGCGAATTATTACCGGGAATGTCTATTGCTGTGCAGGGCTCCCGTATCGCATACGTCGGTCGGGACGTTAGCCATACCATCGGAGAAGACACCGTGATCATTGAAGCGGAAGGCCGTTATATGGCACCAGGATTACTGGACGGACATTGTCACATCGAAAGCACGCAGCTTACCGTAACGGAGTTTGCAAAAGCTGTGCTGCCGCTAGGCGTGACGGGCGGATTTTTTGACCCGCATGAGATTTCAAATGTGCTTGGTCTGAAAGGGCTTCGCCTGATGCTCGATGAAGCACGCACGACACCGCTGGCTGCCTACATGCAGGTGGCTTCTTGTGTTCCGTCCACAGGACCGGAACTGGAAACGACAGGGGCCTCCTTCGGCCCGGCGGAAGTCGCGGAAGCCTTACGCTGGGGCCCGGATATGATCGGGCTGGGCGAAGTCATGAATTTCCCGGGCGTCGTCTATGGAGACGATGTGATGATCGGGGAAATTCAGGCCACGCTGCGCGCGGGCAAGGTGGCGGACGGCCATTTTACATGGGCCTCCGACGACTGGCGGCTGCCGGTATATGCAGCCGCAGGGATTACGGGCGACCACGAATGTGTCACGCCCGAGGATGTAGCCGAGCGCATCCGGCTCGGCATGTATGCCAAAATGCGGCAAGGCTCCGCATGGCATGATGTGGCCGAGACCATCCGCGCCAGCACGGAAATGGGCCTCGATACCCGGCGCATGATGTTGGTGACGGATGACCGCAGCGCGGAATCCTTGCTCCATGAGGGACAAATGGATTTCGTCGTGCGTCATGCCATTGCGCAGGGCGTCAAGCCCGTGACCGCGTTTCAGATGGCTACGCTGAATACGGCAGAGCGCTTCGGCGTAGCGCGGGATATCGGCTCGATTATTCCGGGAGCGATTGCCGATATTATTTTGCTCGATGGCCGACTGGCCGAAGTGAACGTGACCGCTACGATTGCAGCGGGGCAGTTGGTGGCTGAGCACGGCCAAATGGTCGCCGATTGGGATGGCTTTGTTTATCCTGCGGAAGTGATGGACACGGTTCGTCTGGGACGCGACCTGAGTCCTGCTGATTTCCGCATTGCGGCTCCAGTACAAGAGGGGAACGTACCTGTACGGGTAATTCGTGTCACGGAAAATCATGTGGACACGAAGGAAGTGCGGATGAATGTTCAGATCCGCAATGGTGAGGTCACGGCAGATCCCGCGCAGGATCTTTGCAAAATAGCCGTCTTCGAGCGGCATCATGGCAGTGGCAGCCATGCCGTGGCACTCGTGACGGGCGTCGGCTTCACCGAGCCTGCCGCCATTGCCATGACTGTGGCGCATGACAGCCACAATCTGCTCGTCATTGGCAACGATGACGAGCTAATGACTCAGGCGGCGAAGCAGGCCGTGGCTATGCGCGGCGGCGTGGTGGTCGTGTCCGCCTCGGGCGAAACACGCTTTCCGCTGCCTATCGCCGGGCTGATGTCTCCTGCGCCGTTTGCAGAGGTGGCTGCGCAGTCCGAGAGCATCAGCCGGGCACTTCAGCAATCCGGCTGTGTGCTGAACAACGCACTGATGACACTATCGCTGCTGGCGTTGGTGGTCATCCCCGAAATCCGCCTGTCGGATCAGGGACTTGTCGTGATCGGAGCGGACGGTATCCGCAAGGTATCGCTCTTCGTGGAAGAGGATACATCGGAAGCCTGACAGAATCCTTTGCCCATATGGGCGTAGCTACGATATGTGTTTTTGAAAGGGGGTGTCCCATAAGGTCTGTAAAGACTGGAGGGATAGCCCCTGTTTTCTGCATTAAATATCAAAAAGGTTTCCTTCTATACAGGGATTCGGGGAGCAATGAGCATATGCATCAATATTATCGTTCATTAGAGAAGATGGCTTATCAAGCTTCGATTGTAGAGCAGGATTGGAAGAGATTTGTAGAACGAACCCGTGTGAAGCATGTGCAGCAGGGAACGTATCTAATTGAAACGGGTGTACCCGTAAATCATGCCTATTTTTGCTCAGAGGGAATATTCCGTTTATTTTACACTTTGGCAGATGGCAGGGAGTATAATGTTGGCTTTTCGCCAGAAGATGATTATGTAACCTCTTACGGGGCTATGGTCCAAGGGCAGCCGTCGACCTTTACCATTGAGGCTATGGAGGATTCGGTAGTCGTTGAAATCCCCTATGACGTACTGAAGGAGCTTATGGATACAAGCCATATGTGGGAAAGATTCGTGCGCAAGAGTGTAGAGAGACTATATATTCGAAAAGAGGAACGGGAACGCGAACTCTTGTATCTTTCCGCCAAGGAACGTTATCATGCTTTTCTTCTCAAATACCCCGGATTGGACAAACGAATTGCCCAATATCATATCGCTTCGTACATCGGTGTATCTCCCGTTTCGCTTAGCCGATTGCTCCGCAGCGATCCGCATTAACATAGGTTAATGCAGCTTGGGGGACAAGCAGAGTACAATCATGTTAGTCCATTCGAGCTTCATAAAAAAGGAGATAGGCATATGCGATATATGATGGTTGTGTTGTTGGAATTTTATCCTTCCTGGCTGGCTTTGCCTCGGGAAGAGCGTCGAAAACATGCGGCATCCTTGCAGGAGAGCATTCAAAAATATAGCGAGCATGTTCAAGTTCGTTTTTTTGATGCAGAGGCGCTTCCCGGCAAGGATTACACCGATTTCGTCGTATGCGAAACGGAGGATATGAAACAGTATCACTATATGTGGGAAGAAATTCGCGACTCGGAGCCGTATACCAAGGGATATATGAAGATTAAAAATGTGGTCATGGGGATGGAAAATGCCTTTCAGTCATACGAGTCAGAAATACTACAGATGAAAAAATAACCGTCACTCCGCTTCTATGTAAAATGAAGAGTTCAGCTTATATACGGTTAAAAAAGGCGAATTCCCATGCTGTTTATGTTCAGCTGGGATTTCGCCTTTTATCCCGTTAGTATAACGATTTCCAGTTCGAGTCGCGTATGTCTTTAAATGTGATGATTATAAAAGAAATCTAGAAATAGCGACACACTATATTAATAAGGAGAGACTTATGAAATTTGTGAAGATATTGACTGTAGGAGCGATCATAGTATTGGCGATTTCGGGGTGCAGTGGTAAAGCTGAAACTCCAAGTTCAAATCAGCAACTGCCTCATAATGAAGCAACCATAGAAGCACCCAAAGCAACTGACACCAAGATGGATACTATAGATTATTCACAGTATTTTAATAACCAAGACAGTAAGCGTGGAGAGCAAATCATTAAGCTCAACCACGACCTTTGAGAGTTAACTCACTTTCCTTATCCAAAAGATTTTATACTAATCCCCTCTATAGTTTGGCATAAAGATGGGAAAATCTTTGATTTTGTGAGTAAAGGTGATGATTCTCCACAACCAGTATTATATACTTACTCAGCAACACAAAATTCTATTTTAAAGAAGGGTTCTTTATCTGAAATTGATGAAAAGAAACTATCTAAATTAACACCTAAAGATCTTTTGACTTCCAAACCATGAGGAACGTGCTGTTACATGGGTGTTTGGAGTAATTAAAAATTTTTACGAGACCTATCGGGTATGTGTAACTACATCTACATCTTGTAAGAAATAAGTCCTAAGTGTAAAATTCCCTTATAGTTCATTAAGCTCACTAAGTAGGGGGAGAAACATAGGGTAGCATCATAATTGCATAAGCAAGGGTATGAAGTGATTTATTCTGCAAGTACAAAGTTACTTGAAATAGTGATCGTATATAGAGTATTGTGTAACGATGAGTTAAGACGAAACCCACTCATCCTAAAGGCACAGGTTATCACTAGGCTCAATAGACATTGCTAACATCCAGATAGAAGCAGGATGCGTATCGAGGATACGGACAGTCTTTATAGTTGCCATGTTTTGTTGATTAAAAACTTTCCTACACCGGTCAGAAGGGGGGAGGGATGGCTGTCCCTGATTGATGCTGGTCATTTAGATCGAAGTGAGCATTTTTTTGTGAATAGCACGAGTTTACATACTCTAGGCAAACAGATACCGTTCTTTGGATGCAACAATTGGCTACGTCCCTATTAACATATATTATACAAAATTAAAAGAAAACGAATAAAACAAAACGTTGTGAGTTCGTGGTTGGAGGATTTATTATGTCAAAAAGTGTTTCTTCGTCCTTTATTATCATTATAGGATCGATGCTATTTGCCTTATTTTTTGGTGCAGGGAATCTAATCTTTCCACCTATGCTTGGGCAAATGGCTGGAAAGAATGTATGGATAGCCAATGCGGGTTTTTTGGTTACCGGAGTTGGCTTACCATTACTAGCCGTCACAGCCTTTGTTTTTTCGGGCAAAAGCAATTTGCAAACTTTAGCGAGTCGTGTACATCCTGTATTCGGCATTGTCTTTACAACCATCCTTTATCTAGCCATCGGGCCTTTATATGCAATTCCTAGAACCGGTAGTGTGTCATTTGAAATTGGAGTAAAACCTTTTTTTTCAAACAATGCAGATCATCCTGTCGCACTTTTTGTATTTACTATCCTTTTTTTTGCAGTTGCATGTTTGTTATCACTTAATCCTACAAAAATTATTGATGTAATCGGAAAGTTTTTAACACCCATTAAATTGACATTCATTGGATTACTTGTGATTGTAGCTATTATTCACCCAATAGGAAAATTCCAAGAACCTGCGGAGGGTTATACATCGAATGTCTTTTTCAAAGGCTTTCAAGAGGGTTATTTAACATTGGACGCTCTTGTAGCCTTTATTTTTGGAATTATCATTGTGAATGCAATTAAGGATAGAGGAGTTACTACAAAAAAAGAGTTGATGATCATTTGTGCCAAAGCGATAGCGATTGCGGTTATACTCTTAGCTTTTATCTATACGTCTCTTTCATACATGGGAGCTTCTAGCGTTGAAAAATTGGGCGTTCTAGGAAATGGCGCTGAGGTGTTAGCTAAGGTTTCCTCCTATTATTTTGGATCTTACGGTTCTATTCTATTAGGCTTAATGATTACAGTAGCGTGTTTAACGACAAGTGTGGGGCTTATCACTGCCTGCTCTTCCTTTTTCCATGGATTATTTCCAAAAATCTCTTATAAAAGAGTTGCTCTCATGTTATCTATATTTAGTACCCTTGTAGCCAACATAGGTTTAACACAGCTCATTAAGGTTTCAACGCCAGTATTAATGGCGATATATCCCATTGCTATTTCTCTAATATTTTTAACGTTTTTACATCCTGTATTTAAAGGAAAGTCAGAAGTATATCAAGGCAGTTTGATATTAACCTTTATCATTAGTCTATTTGATGGCTTGAATGCTGCTGGAATACAAATTAAAGTAATTAATGATTTTTTCAGTCATCTTCTTCCATTATATGATGTAGGGTTGGGGTGGCTAATTCCCTCTGTTTTAGGAGGCGTAGGTGGCTACATATTTACTATATTAAGAGGGAGAAAAATAATATTAGTACTTATGAAGCCCAAAAAAAATAAATGATTTGTCCTATGCATATTAGTCTGTTATATAAGGGACAGCAAGCGCCTGATCTGCTTCGTGCTGCTTACGGTACTGCGAAGGAGTCAGGCCGTTCCATTTTTTAAAGGTTGCGATAAAATAGCTCAGATTATCAAAGCCAACCTCCAGCGCAATATCGACCACCTTGCGGTCACTTTGCTCCAGCAGTCGGCAAGCCTTCTGAACCCGGTGGTAATTGATGTATTCGACCGGGCTTTTTTGTACCATCTGCTTGAAGAAACGGCAAAAATGGCCCTCGCTCATACGGATCTCATCGGCGATATCCCGCAAACGAATAGGCTCATGAGCATGATTGTTGATGTACGCCAACGCTTGTTTGATCCGTTCAACCTTGCTGCGTTGACCTGCCACAATCACGTCCTCTCCATTAGCCGGGGTCATATGTGGATACATGCTGGCGATGATGCTATAGAGCTGTGCCTTGGTCGCTAGTTCACGGGCAGGTGCATTCTGTTCATGGCTGGTGATGATGCGGCGCAGCGCGGTCAGCACCTCCTGCTCCCAGGGCAGGACTCCGCGAATGTGAGGGGGAGCGACCAGCTTTTTTCTGATAAAAGGGTCGATAAACTGCTCCTGCACCGTATCCTGTGTCCGGCTGTGCAGCAGATCGGGATGAAACACCACGGCAGAGAATACGCAGTCAGGGTCTCGTTTCAAATACCCGGCGTGAAGTTCCCCGCTATTTACAAAAAGGGCTTCACCTTCGCTGACCTCAGTGTAGGCCATATCCGTCTGAAATACCGCGCTGCCCCGCTCCACAACAATAAACTCCATTTCCTCATGCCAATGACACTCCAGTACACAATTTCCATTCAACTGTTCCACACCCGGATACACGCTGACCGGATACATGGGATTGCCATGAATACGGTTTTCCCGCAGCATTTCCCGATTCATTTCATTCACTCCCTTCCTGATTTTTGTTTTGTATAGAAAATATCAAAATATTGATACAATACGTCAAAATAAAAGAAGTAAACCCTTACATAAATCAATATTATTATAGTGAGGATTTCGAAAAAATCCAACAAGCGATTTGGGTTCAACAATATATAGATCGAAACGGAGGAAATAAACAGATGAAATTTACAGATGGTTATTGGATGGTCCGCAAGGGCTATGAAATACAAAGCCCTGCGGAAATCCGTGATATTGTGACGGACGATGCTTCCATGACGGTATATGCGGCTACTCACCGGATCGAGCATAAAGGAGACACCCTGAACGGGGCGTTACTGAAAGCGACCTATAGCTCGCCGATGCCGAATGTCATTCGGGTACGCTTCAATCACCACAAGGGACGGGTACATCATGGACCGGATTTTGAAATTCATACCTTGCCGACAAAGGTGGACATTACGGTAGATGAGGACGTAGCGGTGCTCCAAAGCGGCGATCTGAGTGTGCGGGTCGGCCGTGGAAAGAGCTGGGACGTAGGCTTTTATGTGGAGGATCGTAAAATCACGGGTAGCGGGCATCGTGGGCCTGGATACATTACAGACCCGCAGGATCAGCCTTTTTTCCGGGAGCAACTGGAGCTGGGAATCGGGGAGTACATATACGGCCTCGGGGAGCGCTTCACTCCGTTTGTGAAAAATGGGCAAGTGGTCGATATCTGGAATGAGGACGGCGGCACCAGCAGTGAGCAGGCGTACAAAAACATTCCCTTTTACCTGTCTAATAAAGGCTATGGTGTGTTCGTCAATCATCCGGAAAAGGTATCGTATGAAATTGCATCGGAAAATGTTTCAAAGGTGCAGTTTAGCGTCTCTGGCGAATCGTTAGAGTATTTTATTATTGGCGGAGCCAACCCTAAAGAAGTGCTGGACAATTACACCAAGCTGACGGGCAAGCCGGCGTTGCCACCAGCCTGGACCTTTGGTTTGTGGCTGACCACCTCGTTTACGACCGACTATGATGAAGCGACGGTGAATCATTTTGTGGACGGGATGGCTGAGCGTGATTTGCCGCTCTCGGTATTCCATTTTGACTGCTTCTGGATGAAGGAATACCAATGGTGCGATTTCCAGTGGGACCAAGATATGTTCCCGGACCCGGAAGGCATGCTACAGCGTTTGAAAGCAAAGGGACTTAAAATTTGCGCATGGATTAACCCGTATATTGCGGAAAAATCCATTTTGTTCGATGAAGGCATGGAGAACGGATATCTGGTCAAAACCGCCGATGGCGGCGTGTGGCAATGGGATATGTGGCAGGCGGGGATGGGGCTGGTTGACTTCACGAATCCGGCTGCAGTCGCCTGGTATCAGGAAAAGTTGAAGGTACTGGTGGATCAGGGCGTAGGTTGCTTTAAAACGGATTTCGGCGAGCGGATTCCTACGAATGTGGTGTATTATGACGGCTCTGATCCGGTGAGAATGCACAATTATTACACGCATTTGTACAACAAGGCTGTATTTGACGTGCTGGAGGAAAAGCTGGGTAAAAATGAAGCGGCCTTGTTCGCACGTTCCGCCACAGCCGGAGGACAGCAGTTCCCGGTTCACTGGGGCGGCGACTGCTCGTCGACATATGAGTCGATGGCGGAATCGCTGCGGGGCGGCTTGTCGCTCGGTTTGAGCGGCTTTGGCTTCTGGAGCCATGACATTAGCGGCTTCGAATTAACGGCTGCGCCGGACGTGTACAAACGGTGGGTACAATTTGGACTCCTGTCCTCCCACAGCCGTCTGCACGGAAATGAATCGTATCGCGTGCCTTGGCTGTTCGATGAAGAATCGGTGGATGTGGTACGCAGCTTTACAAAGCTCAAATGCTCGCTGATGCCGTATCTGTATCCGTCCGCTGTGGAATCCTCGGTGAAGGGTTTGCCAATGATGCGGGCTATGGTGTTGGAATTCCCGCAGGACCCAACCTGTGCAACGCTGGATCTGCAATACATGCTGGGTGATTCCATTTTGGTAGCCCCGATCTTTAATAAGGAAGGCAATGTGCAGTATTATGTACCGGAGGGCCAGTGGACGAATTTGTTGACGAATGAAACCGTAACAGGTGGTCGCTGGGTTAACGAGCATCACGATTTTACAACCTTGCCCGTGCTGGTGAAGCCGAACACGCTGCTGGCAATCGGTCATGAGGACAGCCGCCCGGATTACGATTATGCAGAACAAGTGGCTTTTCACTTGTTCGAACTGGGCGAAGGCCAGCAGGCTCGAGCGGTTATCGTGAACACTTCAGGTGAAGAAGAGCTGACCGTTACGGCCAGTCGCAAGGATGCTGTGATAACGGTGAAGGCCGAGGGTGCGGTTAAACCATGGTCACTGGTACTGCGAGGGATGCACGAGGCTATCCAAGTCGAGGATGGCAGCAGTCAAGCGGGAGAGCAGGGTGTGACCATTGCACCAGCCTCAAGCGGACAACAGGAGCTTACCATTCACTTGGGATAGGTCATGTACACTCTCGCTCACAAATAAAATTCGCTATTTTGTTGTATAACGATTGTATTGCAAAAAGAGGCTTGCCTGATTCAACGGGCAGGCCCTTTTTTTTGCTTTGGATTTGCCGGTTATCCTTGCTGGAGAAGCATCGGAACAACGTACTGCCTGAATATATCCACAGGAGTCCGTTTCTTTTTGAACTTGTCAGCAGTAACGACCACCACCATGTCATAAGACGGGACGACAACAATGTATTGACCGCCAAAGCCGAGCGCGTAATAATAATCCGTTTCAGCGCTTTTCTCCGTTTCGTCTGAAAAGGAAGAAGCCCACCAGTGCCAGCCGTAAAAGGCTTTTTGGGGTTTGGCCGTCGGAAGGAGCGCACGGGTGGAGTGCCGGACGGTCTCAGCTTGTATGAGCTGACGGCCTTCACGGCTTCCTTCGTTCAGGTACAGCAATCCAAATTGGAGCATGTCCATGGGTTTGAGATGCAGTCCAAAGCCTCCTGTATGAGTGCCTTGCGGATCGGTTTCCCAGTGGTAGCTTTCGATACCCAGCGGTTGGAATAACTGCTGCTCGGCAAATTCAGCTACCGCTTGTCCAGAAGCATGACGCAAAATGGTAGCCAAAAGCTGGGAGCAGCCGGAGTTGTACTCCATTCGTGTACCTGGTACATCAGCCAATGGCTGTGACAGCACAAATTGTACCCAGTCTGATGTTCGGCTCATCGTCGGAAATGAATTTTGCCCGCCAAATTCAGTCCAGTTAAAGCCCGCGGACATCGTTAACAGATGTTCAATCGTAATATCACGTTTTCGCGTATCGCTGTCCTCGGCAATCTGGGGAAAAAAATTAAGGATAGGCGTGTCCGGCTGTGGTACGATTTGCTGATCCATTGCGATGCTGACTAGTGCGGAAACCACGCTTTTGGTGCAGGAGTTTATTTTATAGAGTTCATTCGCGAATTGAGGTTCACGGTAGTATTCCAGCATAATGTTCCCCTGCTGAACGATCAGACAGCTACGAATTTCCAGCTCCTTCAGTCCACGAACAAGCGGTGTAAGTTCCAAACTACTCAAGTAAGTCCCTCCTTGACATTTATACTACATAAAAAATAGTATATCATTTTTAAACTGCTTCTTCAGAAAATGAAGGTGGCTTTTTTGGTTCATAATATTGTCACAAATACATTGAGAAATCTATACACTTTTCTTGTTTCGTTCAAAAACTTCTCTAAATTAAACGATATATAGTAAGTTGGACATTTTATTCAGACATAACTGGGGGACCGATTCATGAATTTAACAATCAAGGCCAAAATGATTCTTAGTGCACTGCTTATTCCGGGTGTCATTGCAGCTATGCTGCTGACAAATTACACTCTGAGTGTGCACAATGAGAACGAGTATAAGGATATTATGAATCGTGAGGAGACCATTGTATATAATTCAAAATCTCTTCAATTTTTATTGAACGGAATATCTAATGACGAGCGTGGATATTTGCTAACCCGGGACGAACAGTATGGTAAAGAGATCGAAAACAAGCAGAGCGAAATCGAAAAGCTGCTACGGGAAACGGAAGCTTTGGTCGATACGAGTAATGGGGATATAAACAAAAAGATGGATGACCTGAAAACGGGAATCAATGCCTATTTTAACCATGTCCATGGCTTATTGAATACAGCGGGTTACCGGAGCACTAAGGACAAGTTCCCGCCATTTTCGGATTTACTCGATGTGTTTGAAAATGAACGGGTTCAACGAAAGCAGCTTGATGTGAAGATGATGGCGTTCGTTAAAGCTCAGGAGGACATGGTAAAGGCGAAAATACAGCACGCGCACCAAACCATGACGAACACAACCTGGATAACGAGTATTGTGGGTTGTCTGATCATCATTTACAGTATTGCACAATCAGTTATTTTGATTCGTTCGATCCGGCCGCTGCATCACATGAATGAACAATTGCTGGAAATGTCGGAGGGAGGGGGAGATTTGCGTAGCCGCCTCGATATTACATCCAAAGACGAAATTGGCATGATTGCCAGCTCGTACAACAAGCTGATCGCGGGCTTTCGCAATATTATTGTGGATGCTCAGGATACAGCCCGTACGTTATCTGTGACCGCCGAGCGGGTAAGCCTGAGCACTGAAGAGATGAACCAGGCCAATCGTCATACTTCCAGTGTGATGGAGGAGCTTGCAACTGGTATGGAGCATCAGGTCGATGATATTACAAGCACCACCGATACAGTGAAGGAGCTTGCTGACGGACTCAACCATATTGCGGTGACGAGCCAGCAGGTATATGAGCTATCTGATACGGCTGCCAGAGATGCGCAAGCAGGGGAGCAATCCATCGGTCAAGCGATGCGGCAGATGGAAAAGGTCAGCGAAAGTGTAGATAGCTCTGCTCGTGCTGTACGTCTGCTCAGTGAACAGGCTGAACAGATTGGAATGATCGGTTCCGTCATTACCGGTATTGCCAAGCAAACAGGAATGCTGGCGCTTAATGCGTCGATTGAAGCCGCCAGAGCAGGAGAACAGGGCAGGGGATTTGCTGTCGTAGCATCTGAGGTAAGAAGGCTGTCTGATCAGGTATCCGTTTCAGCAGCGGAAATTACACAATTTGTGCAGCATATTCAGGACCATGTTGGTCATGTAGCATCAACGATGCAAGCCGGAACGGTTGAAGTTCAATCAGGCGTGAAGATTATGGAATCGGCTGAAACGGCATTTCGTCAGATTGGCGGCTCCATTCAGCAGGTTAGCGAACAGATACACAGTGTAAATCGCTCCGTGGGACAGATGTCTACCGGATCGGGGCAAATGGTGGAAGCCGTAGAGCGTATCCGTGAAGTAGCCGAACAGTCCGCAGGCGGAACCCAGAGCGTCAGTGCAGCCGCTGAGGAACAGCTGGCTTCCATGGAGGATATCGCTTCATCTATTCATACGCTGGCAGAAATGTCGAAATTGCTGAATACAAGGGTTGGAGGATTTAAGGTATAGATGTATAAAACCGCACCAAGGTAAACACAATAACACCTGTTGGACCATTTTGGACAGTTATGTTATTACTTTTGCAAAGGTGGTAACGGGATGCAACAAAATAAAGGGAATCTGCTTGCATTAGGTTCCATCCCGCTGATGATGACGCTAGGCAATTCCATGCTGATTCCTGTTTTGCCGGAAATCGGACGCAAGCTACATGTCAGTTCCTTTCGCGTTAGCATGTTGATTACGGTATATGCAGTAGTTGCCATTTTGCTGATTCCAATAGCGGGATATCTCTCCGATCGATTTGGTCGTAAGGCCGTGATTGTACCCTGCTTGATCCTGACGGTGATTGGCGGGGGAATTTCTGCGGTGGGGGCATGGCTGCTTCATGATCAGGCAGCGTACTGGACCATTATTGGGGGTCGGTTGCTTCAGGGGGTTGGAGCAGCGGGAGCTTTTCCCATTGTCATTCCGCTCGTGGGGGATTTGTATGAGAACGAGGAAGAAGCCAGCAAAAATCTGGGTGTAGTTGAGACGTACAATACATTCGGCAAAGTGCTAAGTCCGATCCTTGGTGCGGCATTGGGAGCAGTCCTTTGGTTTTTGCCATTGGCGGTGATTCCGGGCCTCTGTCTGATTTCACTTATTTTGGTGCTTTGGCTGATTCATGCGCCCAAACGTAAGAACCAACCGGTTACGTTTCGGGAGTTTGTGGGAAATGTGAAGCAGGTGCTTGCCGAAAAAGGACGCTGGCTATATGCTATTTTCGTCGTGGGTGGCATTTGTATGTTTGTCATTTTTGGCGTCCTGTTCTACTTATCTGACATACTGGAAAGTCGTTACAACCTTCGTGGAGTCTGGAAGGGTTTCGTGCTGGCGATTCCGCTG
The DNA here is from genome assembly GCF_056316205.1 of Paenibacillus sp. 1-8. Taxonomy (NCBI): domain Bacteria; kingdom Bacillati; phylum Bacillota; class Bacilli; order Caryophanales; family Paenibacillaceae; genus Paenibacillus; species Paenibacillus sp. 1-8. The sequence goes on from NZ_CM149995.1 coordinate 1,973,561, forward strand.
GTTTCTCTCTGTCTGTGTTCTTATATTGGAGGAAAGATCATCGGTAAGCACAAAAAACGGATGAAATGGATCGGTTTTGGCGGGTTGGCCGTGTTGACGATCAGCTTTGGCATTCTCGGATTTTTTCAACATATTTATGCGGTGATCGGACTGTTTACATTGGGGGGAGCCGGAATTGGACTGGCACTTCCTTGTTTGGATGCCCTGATTACGAAAGGGATTGAAAAAGAGGAGCGCGGAACGATTACCAGCCTGTACAGCAGTATGCGCTTTGTCGGGGTATCGCTAGGTCCTCCGGTTGTATCCTTGCTGATCGGAAGCAGTGGGCATGGTCTGCTCTTTGGCGTGATGGCCGGAGTGGGCGGAATTGCGGCTCTGCTCATGCTGTTTGCGGTCAAACCGAAGCAAGATGAACCCTCAGACGAAAAATCCGGTGAACATATGAACGCCACTGGAGGGCTGACAGATATATCACGAAAAAAACCGATTTCCTCCAAGTTGAGACGCAAAACCCCGGCAAAGTAAAAGCGAGCCTAAACCAAAGAGCACCCGATTCCATGAAGCCATGGTGTTGGGTGCTCTTTTTTGAAATATGCTTACCCCTTCGCTGGCTTTGGCGATTATACCAAGAATAAGGGCACCGGCAGCTACCCCGAAATCGAGGGAATTTAGAAACATACCGTTTGCCATGCCCCGCTGCTTGGGCGACACAACCTGAATCATCCAGGTTTGCAAGGTCGGCTGCATGACACCAAAACCGATACCATAGCAAAGGGCGGACAGGTACATGGAGGCGTCACTATGCGCGTAAGAAAGCAGGATAAGACCGCCGATCAGGAACAGGGCACCGGGGATGAGCAGCGCTTTTGCTCCTTTTTTGTCATAGATACGACCCGAGAAGGGACGTACGATCAGGATGGACAGCGCATTAAACAGGAAAAAATAAGCCGGGTGCGACAGATTCGCTTCATCCCCGTAAAGCGCCATAAAGCTGAGCAATCCGCCGTACGTAATAGACATAAGCATGTTCAGCAAGGCTGGAATCCAGAGCATGCGGTTAAATGCCGGTTTTCGTCCTTCTTCCAAAGGAACCATCGGCGGCTCAACATGTCCTTTCGGCAGGGTACGAATCAACCAGTAGGCCAGCGGGAAAATAACGACAATGACAACTGATGTCGTATATACCAGCAGATGAAAGCTGCCGTATTGCAGCATCGAAATACCGATAGTCGGGCCAATAGACATCGCCAGGCTGGTGGACAGGCTGAAATACCCCATTCCTTCACCGAGGCGCTTGGCGGGAATGACATCCGAGGCCATTGTCGGAAATGCGGTACTGCTCATACCGAAGCCAATCCCGAACAGCATGCGCATGAGAAGCAGTACCGTAATTGTCGGTGAAACGCTGTATCCAAGTGTGCCCGCCAACGCGAACAGAAGACCGATGAAGATCAGGGTGCTGCGATGTCCTTTTTCCAGCATACGGGCTGAAAAAAGCCGGGCCGCAATCGCGCTTAATGCGAACAGCGTCGTAACGAGGCTGATCTGGACGGAACTGGCGTGGAATGTATTTTTCACATACGAAGGAATGGAAGACAGAATCATCTGTAATTCGAGAAATAAAAATAGATTGGATACCGTTAAAACGATAAATTCCTTGGTCCAAAGAGGTTGCTTGCCTTGTTGCATGTTAGTCGGTCTCTCCTTGTTTCTCTGATTCGGTCATGTTAGCGTGAATGTGTAAAAGCGTCTGGCGGAATTGCTCCATATCAGCAAAGGTAATTCCTTTTACAAAATCATGGTTGGCGTCACGTTCGACAGGAAGGGTTTCCTCTACAAGTTGTCGGCCTGCTACGGTCAAATGAAGCAAATAAGCCCGACGATCCTGTGGACTATTCACACGGCGAACCCAACCCTTTTTGTCCAACAAATCAATAATTCGGGTCGTAGTCGGCTGGTCCTTGACGGCCTTGGCCGCAATTTCTTTCTGATTTAGGCCCTCGGCCTGATAAATTTGATACAGCACCGACCATTGCTCAGGGGAAATATCAAAAGGTTTAAGGCGCTGCATAAGCTGCTGGCTCATCTTACGGTGGGTAATGCCGAGCAGCATGCCGATGGAACAATCCGGGGGTAAGTTATTCATGAGTAGCTTCCTTTCTGTTTTCCGTACATAAATTAATTTAAAAATAAATTAATTGTTAAAACAATTATATGTAAAACAAGTTTTTTTGTCAAAAAAACTTGTTCACCGATCACTATGATCTGGACCTGATTTGGAGAGAGGAGTCATGGATAATGCGATTATAACTGCATCACCATGATAGATGCTGCCATCACTCAGAATCAATTTCGGGAGGTTCTGAATCGAATAACTTCGTGCCTGAGCGCTGGAGAAAATGATGCGGAGGCAAAAAAACAGCCCGCAATATACGGGCTGTTCGGGTTTAAAGCAATATACTTTTGCCGTTTCGGACGAATTAGGCTTTAGGTACGGTTTCCCAGTCCTTCAGGAAGCGTTCAATACCGCTGTCAGTCAGTGGGTGTTTCCACAGAGAAGGAAGCAGGGAACCTGGAATGGTGGAAATATGCGCACCAGATAGAGCAGCATCTTCCACATGCTTGATGTTACGGATGGAGGCTGCAATGATTTCGGCTTTCAGACCATAAATGTCCAAAATCTGTCTCAGGTCACGAATCAGCTTCATACCATCAACGGCGATATCATCCAGACGTCCTACGAACGGGCTGATAAAAGTAGCGCCAGCTTTGGCAGCCATCAAACCTTGAGCCGCGGAGAAAATCAGCGTTACGTTCGTTTTAATCCCGTTCTTGGTCAGCTCGTTACAAGCATACAAACCGTCTTCAGTCATAGGCAGCTTAATAACAACGTTTGGTGCCCATTTGGCAATCTCATAAGCTTCCTTGAGCATATCCTCGGCTTTCAAGCCAATGACCTCAGCACTTACGGGGCCTTCAACGATACTGCAAATCTCCTGAATGACTTCCTTGAACACCCGACCTTCCTTAGCGATCAGCGAAGGGTTCGTTGTTACACCATCAACCAGACCCAAACGTTCAATACGTTTGATTTCTTCAATGTTACCAGTATCCAAGAAAAACTTCATTTGCTTTCCTCCTCAGGGGTTTGTAATTCATAATACATATCACACACCATGCACATCAGCTAAATAAAAGGTAGCATATTGTACACGTTAAACTTATAATTAGTATGTATTACATACTAATTGTGACACATTTTAAAATTGAAAACAAGCGGTCTTTGATTAAGATTTGATGAATTGTCGGAAAATGCGGAAATTTACCGATCTATGCTCATCTATAATGTATACTACCCCATTCTATAAGGAGGTAATCATTATTCAACTGTCTGAAAGACAGCGGGAAATTGTTGATATTGTCCAGCGCCTGGCGCCTGTTACGGGGGATAAAATCGCTGAGGAGCTAGGGCTGACGAAACCGACCCTCCGTTCCGATCTTGCTTTGCTCGTCATGCTCGGTCTGGTAGACGCCAAGCCCAAGGTGGGATATTTGCCAGGGCGTTATCCTAAATATGATAGTCATATCGGAACCATGCTTAAAAAGCTGACCGTGGCTGATGTGCTCAGTGATCCGATTTTAATTTCCGGTGACGCTACGGCTTACGATGCGGTACTGATGTTGTTTCAGCAAAATACGGGTGCGTTGATGGTCACGGGAGAGGATCAGGAGCTGATCGGAATTGTTACTCGCAAGGATCTGCTGAAGGTGACGCTGGGGCATACAGATCTTCACGCCGTTCCGGTAACGATGGCGATGACGCGACGGGCACAAATGACGACACTTACTCCGGGTGGTTCTCTGCTGGAGGCGATATCCAGGCTCGTTCGTCATCAGGTCAATTGCCTTCCGGTCATGGACGAGCAGTGTATGGAGACCTCCTCCATTCAAGCCAATGGATTGGTGGGTCGGGTTACCAAAACGGACATCATGAACGCTATTTTGAGCTTGACGGAAGAGAAGACGTAAAAGAAGATGTGGAACAAGAAAAAAGGGGGCCTTATATGTACTGGTTAGCCATGCTGACCATGCTGATTGATCATATCGGACTCGTATTTTTCCCCACTGATCCGGCCTGGAGAATTGCCGGCAGGCTTGCTTTTCCAATCTATGCGTATGCGCTGTATATGGGGTATGCCCGCACCCGAAATATGCGAAGCTATATGCTCCGCTTGCTCGGTATCGCTCTGATTTCTCAGTTGCCCTATATGCTGGCGTTCGATGTGTACAGGCCAAATGTGGTCTGGACGTTGTTGACCTCGCTGCTGGCACTGACCGCCGCGTCCCGCCTGAAAAATGGAGCGGCTATGGCAGGCTTGTATGTGCTGACAGCACTGGTCATGGAGCTTACCCTGATGGATTACGGAGCCTACGGGCTGCTGCTCATCCTCATTTATCGCTACACCCGCTCGTATATGATGGTTGCGGCGCATTTTGTACTGAACGTCGTATATGACATGGTGCATCACGCGAATCTCCAGCATTTTAGTCTGCTGTCCACCATTCTTATCGCATGCTTCGCATCGGGGGAGAGTGGCTTTTATAAACGGGTACCGCGCTGGTTGTGGCGCAGCTTTTATCCGGTGCATCTGGCTGTTATTGCAGTCCTTCGCCTCTGGCCCTGAAATAAGCTCATAATCATTCTCAAAATTAGCAAAAGAACCTTTGAAACCACGAAATACATGGTTCAAAGGTTCTTTGTTAACCCAAAGTTCAGGACGCTTTGTTAGGACCTTGGGCAAAAGGCAATGGCCGCTCTGGAGCGCCTTCCTTCATGTACTGCACCAATACTTCCGGAATATTGTGTATTCCGCCTGCATTAACACGATAGCCATTCGTTTGTCCAGGTGAGTTAATGCCACGCTTCACCGTGAAGGTAACGTCAATATCCAAGGCGCGGCAAATTTCCAGCGTTTCCTTGGTATATCCTCCATACGGTAAGGCAAGGACGTTGCGATCATTATGAAGATGCTTGAACAGCTTCTTGTCGGCGGTGTCCAAATCGTTGTAAACCCGCTGTTTAAATTCGTCCTCGGTTTCCATACGCCCCAGCTTTTTCGAATATACCGGACCCATGAGAAGCGGTTTTTCCTTGGTGCGTGCTACATTTGTGTATCCATACGCATGCTGGTCATTGGTGTGATTGTAAAAATCAACACCTTCAGCATGCATGTGCTGGATTTGTTCCCACGTCAGCTTCGGAATACCGATGTGCTTGGGATTACTGATCGTGGATGTGATAAGAAAATTGGTTGCCGGTACACGGTATTTTTTCAACACGGGAAAGGTGTCTGTATAAAAAGATTCATAGCCGTCGTCGAAGGTCATGAGTACAGCATTATCGGGCACCTTGGCTTTATGCAGAATAAAGTCCGTATATTCTTTCATCGTGATCCAGTGGAAGCCGTTGGCTTTCATTTCATCCAGTTGCTTCGTCAAATTACTGAGCTTGAGAGCGCCGGGATCGGGTGGAGTTTTGGTTACCTCATGGTACATCAGGACAATAACTTTGTTTTGGTAATATACTTTATCCGGCGTTGGCGTCAGAGAGAATAAATGTCGTACCAGCCGATCTGCATTAGCCGTACGTGTACGGTGGGTCCCTTTAACAACGGGTGGATGGTAGATGGCGCGTGCTTCGTACACCAGTATCCCTAAAATAGCTACCATGCTCATAATAAGAATCGTTCTTTTGAATATGACGTGTTTCATGTGATGACATCCCCCGCATGCAAAAATTCTAAAAGTGCAGATATGTAAACCAGATATCTATTAGCAAAATCTAGTCTATCATACCTAATACACGCGGGGGAAATATCACAACTTTGTTACCTCTGTGTTGCTTTTGTCGATACCGACGATGCGGCAGGGAAATAACCGATCTCAACCGCATGCTGGATCATGCTTTGAATAAACTCCAGATCGGTTGTCGGGCATTGCACACCGGCCTGATCCAGTAGAGCGGCGGTCACAGGGCAGCCGTATCGGTAAGCCGAATCCTTGGCTCCGTCCCCTTCCAGTTGGCCCATAGCGAGGTGCAACGCATCCTCCTGAATGCCCGAAGACGGGTTCAGCAGCCAAGCGCTGTACTCGTCAAAAGGCATCGTTTTTACTGCGTATCCAAGCTGGTTGACCATAGCAATCAGCTTATCATACGGCAGCGGGTTCGGATTGCAAATATGGAAAATGCGGTTTGCGCTTTTTTGATGCACGGACAGCACTACAATAGCGCGGCTCGCATAGTCAATCGGCGTGAAGTCTGTATGCCAATCAGCCTGTGGCGCTTTGCCTAGCAGCAGCATTGCCTTCATCATCCGGTAGTAGGCGTTACTATCAATATTGCGCTGGAAACGTCCGTTAGCCGAGTGGGCCGTCAGATTGCCTGCACGATAGATAGAGACAGGTGTACCCGACTGTGCCGCCTGGAACAGCAGCTTTTCCGCTGCGAGCTTACTGTTCGTGTACAGGTTGTCCACCTGTAGCTCGTCAGGGAAGGAGGACTGCTCCAATACGGATTCCCATTGTCCTTCATTCGCCAGATCCTCCAGTATGCCCATGGTTGAGACATGATGAAAAGATACCCCCGGCTTGGCCTGAGCAATTTTCAGCAACTCCAGCGTTCCGGTTACATTCGTACGGTCAAAGGCAGCCGAATCACCAAAATGGCGAACGTCAGCAGCGCTGTGAATAATACCGTCAATTTGATGCTCCAGCATATGGCGGTCAACGTCAGAGAGGCCGAGGTCTGTCTGCTCCAGATCACCGTACACCGCTTTGACCCGTCCTTCGATCAGGCCAGAGACAACTTCCCCAAAATATCCTGTCAATACGGATTGAATACGTTCGATGCCGGATGGACCGTCCTGAGAAGGGCGTACCATGGCATACACTTTGGCTCCTGTCCGTTGAAGCAGGTCATAGAGAATATGCGAACCAAGATAACCTGTAGCCCCGGTCAATAACACAACATTCATGTCGCGAAATTCAGCTACATCCGCGGTGCCTGAAAGCTCGATAGGATGCTCATTCAGGTCTGTTTTTTCTTGTGTAACTGCTATCGTTTTGCGTTGCGGTGTTTGTTCCGTACCCAATTGCTCCACGTATTCGGCAAGCTCACGAACGGTTTTGTAGCGGAAAAAGTCTCCAATACGTAACGCACCATAACGTGGCTTCAAAATAGCCAGCACATGAATGACACGAAGGGAGTCGCCACCGATCAGGAAGAAGTCATCTGTTGCGCCGATGTTGGTTTTGCCAAGTACCTGTGTCCAGGCTTCGGCTATAAGCGTTTCAGTTCCTTCACGGAGAGGCTCCCCGCCATAGGAGCTGTCGGATGCCTCGGGAAGTGGCAGCAGGGCCAGCTTTTTGCGGTCAATCTTGCCCGTCGGTGAAATCGGCATAGCTTCCAGATGAACGACATGGCTCGGTACAAAATAGGAAGGCAGCTTGCCCGCAATATAAGACTGTATTACGTCTTGCGGAATGGACTGTCCGTCCGTAGTTGTGTAATAGCCAACCAGCATATTTTGATCCGTGTGATCCTTGACAGCTACGACAGACACATCCTGAACGCCCGAATGCTTGGAAAAATGATCTTCAATCTCCCCAATTTCAATCCGGTTGCCCCGGATTTTGAGCTGTGAATCCTTCCGGCTTACGTATTCAATCGTGCCGTCCGGCAGCAGCTTGGCGATATCGCCTGAGCGGTACATTTTTTCACCCGGAACAAAAGGGTTGTCCACGAACGATTGTGCCGTCCGTTCCGGCTGATGGAGATAGCCGTGAGCCAGTGCCGGCGTAGCAATGCATACTTCACCGGGAATGTTAATCGGGCATAGCTTGTTATCATCGTTGACGATGTAGACCTTGTAGTTATAAATCGGCTTGCCGATCGGGATGTTCACGACGTGCTCAGGCACAGCACCACGCACCCGGTGGGTCGTCGTTGCTACGGTGCATTCAGTCGGTCCATACACGTTCACGATGTCTGTATCTGTACCGAATTTGCTCTGGAAGGCTCGAACTTGTGAGCCGTACAGGGCTTCGCCTGCCACGGTGACAATTCGTACCTTGGCTAATTTGCGGTAGCCTTCGTCTGACAAATACGTAGATAGCTGATTAAAGAACACGGTTGGCAAAATGGTAATGATCGTCGTGCCTGTGCGTGCGATGGCTTCTGCGAATTCTTCAACAGACACGCGTTCCTCAGAGGACAACAGGTACAGCTTGGCTCCGTAGAACAAGGCTCCAACCGTATCCCAAACGGATGCATCAAAGCTATAGGTGGCGAATTGAGTCAATACATCCTGAGGTGTAATATCGCAATCGCGCTGTACGACAGCCCCCAGGTTCACGACGCCCCGGTGAGCAATCAGGGCACCCTTCGGCTTGCCTGTCGAGCCGGACGTATAGATGACATAAGCGAGATCATCCGGACCTACGTTAACGTTCGGATTGCTTGCGGCATAGCCTGCCAGAGGCCCGTTGTTAATGGCCAGAATTTCTTTGACCGTCTCAATGGAGCCGCATAGTTCAGCCGCTTGCCCGACGAGTGCAGAAGTCGTAAGGACGAAGGGAGAACGCGTGTCCTCGACGATGTAGCTGCTCCGGTCGGCTGGATGGGCTGGATCGACAGGCACATATACACCCCCGGCTTTCAGAATACCAAGCAGGGAAATGACGGTTTCCAGGCTTCGCTCCATGAAAATGGTCACGAATTCGCCTTTTGCCAGACCTTTGGACAATAGCACGCGTGCAACTTGATTGGCGCGTTCATTAAGCTCACGGTACGTATATTCTCCGGCGTGGGAAGCGATGGCCGGACGATCCGGGTACTGCGAAGCGGCTTCCTCGAACATTCCATGAATGGTCTGATGCTCAGGATACTTCACAACTGTTTTATTTAAGGCTTCATAGGCTGCCCGATCTGCTTCGGATAAGATGTCAACCGAATTGACAAGGGCATGGCTGTTGGTGAGTGCGCCACGCAGAAGAAATTCAAAATATTCTGTATACCGAACAACCGTTGTTTCCAGAAGAAGTGATTCATCATACCGAATCTGTATTTGGTAAGTGCCGTTGTTCTCACGGATCACCCAGTCCATGATACGAGGCTCTGTATCTTCATTGACCAGCAGATTTACCGAAAACGAGGTATCCGCTTGCGGGTCTGCCAGATAAGCCTGGGGCTTATAGAGCATTTCCTGAAACAAGCCTGCCAGCTCATGGAAATTAGTATTATTTTCCATTGTTAGCGAAGCTGTGAGTATACCGGATTGAGGCACGAAAGTAGAGAGGGAGATATCTTCTTCTGCGGACAGACGATACAGCCATGCTGCATATACTGACAGAAGCATGGCATGTTGTTCTTCCGCTGACGTTTGCTGATGAAGCAGCTTCGAGATGCTTGGTTCTAACTCTACCTGATAAGTAGAGTATGTATGTTTGCGTTGCAGACGTGCAAAATCCAAAGGAACCAGGAATGGGGATGGCGCTGTTTGTGTACTGTTTTGTAGTAATAAAACCATTACGCTTACCTCCTGAACGTATGATGTCGTAATATGAATGCTAAAGTCAATAAATGCCTCCGATCCCGTCAAATGCATGAATAGGAGGGAGGCACTACCGAACGACTTGCTTATTGAATAAGTTTTAAAGTAGGTAAATGCAAATTATGATTTGGTGCGGTTAGGGTTCGCAATTTTAAAGTAAGAAGTAATTTCCTGAAGCTCTTCCGACATGGATGACAGCTTATGGGACGATTCAATGATGGAATCCAGAGAAGCTTGTTGTTCATCAACCGTTTGTGCAATATGAATGCTGTTGTTAGCTGTTTTGCTTACGGTGGAAGAAAGATCATCTGCTGTCGCCGTCATTTCCTGCGTACCGGCGGATATTTCCTCGGTAGCGCTGGATACTTCTTGAATTTGCCATGCCACCGTTTTGATTGCTTGAAGAATGTTATTGAACAGCTCGCCTGCTTGTCCAGCTACGACGATTCCGCTCTGTGCCTCAACGTTACCTTGATCCATCGATTTCACAGCCTGACCGATTTCACTTTGAATCTCTTCGATCAGCGGCGTGATTTGTTTCGTTGCATCCGCTGTTTGTTCTGCCAGCTTGCGTACTTCGCTGGCAACCACGGCAAAGCCTTTACCTTCCTCACCGACACGCGCTGCTTCAATAGAAGCATTCAAGGCAAGCAGGTTTGTTTGGCTGGAAATGCCTGAAATCGTACCGATGATATTACCAATTTCCTGTGAACGGTCGTTCAGTAACTTGATAATACGGGATGTATTCGTAACTGTATCGGTAATCAAATGCATTTGTGAAGAAACTTTGCCCATGATTTCGTTGCCTTCATTAGAACGCTTCTCTACCGAATTGGCTTCCTCTGCAACGGTGGCGGAACTGGCGGCAATATTTTGGATAACCGAGGCCATCTCAGCCATGGCCCGTGCGCTATCGCCCGTTGCTTTTTCCTGTGCACGGATATTTCCCGTAATTTCATTGATGTTCTGATTGATGATGTTCGAATTGATTCCGTTTTGTTCGCAGATTGCAAGTAATTCCTTCGCCGATTCATTCACTTCATCAGTTGTCAGCTTCACTTTGGTCATAATGCTGTTAATATGGCTTACCATATCGTTGAAGTTTCTATTCACAACGCCCAGATCGTCTTGTCCTGCTTGAATTTGAACGTCCAGATTTCCACGGCTTACTTCACTGATACCGTACATCAGTTGTTTAATAGGGGACAGCGTACGCTTCACGACCCAATATTGGAGCGCCAAGCAGATGAGCAGGAAGATAGCCAGAATGGTAGCACCGCTGATCAGCAGCTTGGTCAAACCGGCAGGTACAGCGCCTGCATCTGCATCGACAGCAAAATATGCAAAGATTTTGCCACTTGAATCTTTAAGCGGATACGTCAAGGTTGTCCACGTACCGAAGCTGTCATCATAGAAACTGGTAAACGTCGGTTTTCCGGTATCCAGCATATGGCTTACGCCTTCTGCGACAACAGAGGGTTGTTTGTACATAGCGCCGACACCCAATTTATCTTTTTCGAATGCTTCTCTCAGAGCGGTAGGCATCGCTACAATAGATGTCTGGTCACCGTCTTCCAGCTCGGTTCCGAAGATATAAGCTTGAGAGATATTTGGGTTCGTCGCTGTGATGTTATCCAGATAAGTGCGTAGTTTGGCCTGAACGGGACCATCATAACTTTTTTCCTGAACGGCTTGGGTTACTTCATTTACATTAATTCCCTCAGCCCACTTTAATGTGATTTTTTCCACTTGCCCATGCAATTGGTCTATCAAAATCGTACGCTGGATCAAATAACTGGACACAATAAGGACTAGCCCAATCAATACGATGTTGAAGAAAGATAATAATAAGTTCTTGGTGAAGAACGATAAGCTACTCCACTTTTTCAAAATGTTCCACTCCCTGGTTGTAATTTTTGTATATTGGTGTTGAACCGCTTATCGAATGAGATAATTTAGTCCCCCTTACAAACATATTAATTAAGGCAATAGACCTCTTGAAGTTTTGTTAATAGGTCTTTGGTCCTTTTTAGATAAGTATGTATCCCTATATATATGTCGTACGATAAGCTCTTGAAATGAATACCTAGCCCAATAAAAAATTAATTTTTACCTGGTAATTCCTGTGCGTGTTTCAGTATATTCCATTTTATACTTCAACTTGAAAATGAAATTCATTTCAGGCTTTAAGAAGGTATCCAATAGAAACCATCATACTTTATAATAGAGTCAAATGCACTTGTCAATTTGGGACATTTTTCATATTTGGCGTTACAGATGCTTGATATGCCGCGGTTTTTGCGGGTTCCTTGCAAAATGAGTCAATATAGCCACGACATAGGAAGAGGGATGAAGAGAATGTCCAAGCTTACAATTGTAAAGGTTGAAAGTGATCATGCAGATCTGCATGAATTGATTCAAAGTCTGGATGAGGATTTGCTGAAAAGGTATCCTGCTGATGAAATTTACTTGGTTGATTTTTCCAATCCGAAAGTTAAAGAAATGATTTTCGCTGTTGTGTATTCGGATGCAAAACCGGTCGCTTGCGGCGGACTTAGGCCTATAGATGCGGAAGAGATGGAGCTTAAGCGATTTTATGTCGATTCTTCTTATCGTAGGCAGGGCATTGCCGTCAGTCTGTTAGCTTTTCTGGAAGAAGAGGCCCGTAAACGAGGCACTATAAGAATCAAGCTGGAGACAGGGGCTGCTCAACCTGAAGCCATTGCTCTCTATACGAAGCAGGGATATGAGCCTATTGAACGATTTGGTGAATATGAAGAGGATGAAAATAGTCTTTGTTACAGTAAGAAGCTGACAGTGTCTTTATAAAACGTTTTTATATAAAATGAATGATGAACCATACTAGCCTATATAGCGGGAGTGATGATAATGAATTTGAAACAAAAAGCAGCTGAAAAAGCAGTAGAAGCCATTGAGGACGGCATGAAAGTAGGACTGGGCACAGGCTCCACAGCTTATTGGGCCATTCAAAAAATAGGTGAGCGTGTGGCGCAAGGCTTACATATACAGGCTGTAGCTACTTCCCAAGCTTCGGAGGATCAGGCCAGAGAATTGGGAATTCCCATCGTTCCATTTGATCAGATTGGACGACTCGACGTAACGATTGACGGAGCGGACGAGGTGAATGAGCAGCTTGTTCTGGTGAAGGGTGGAGGTGGAGCTTTACTGAGAGAGAAAATCGTGGAAAGTAACAGCAACCGGCTAATCATTATTGTGGACGAGTCCAAAGATGTGAAGGTACTGGGTGCATTTCCATTACCAGTCGAAGTCGTACCCTTTGCCAGTGAATGGACGTTGGAGGCATTACAGCAGACAGGCTGCCGGGCTGAGTGGCGAATGAAGGACGGGGAGCGTTTCCAGACGGATAACGGCAATTATATTGCCGACTGTCGTTACGGAACCATTGAAAACCCGCAAGAGCTGGAAATCCAATTGAACCAAATTCCGGGGGTGGTCGATAACGGACTGTTCATTAATATGGCAGACCAGGTTATTATCGCACGGGCCAATGGACAGATTGACGTTCGAAACAAGTGATGCCTAACGCTCGTCTGCTTCGCAATGTAGCCTTTGTGGTATTCATTTTATATACGGGGCTGTTATTATATTGGATGTTTCTTGGTTTTGGGCGTACATTACGACCGGGTCCTCCATATTCATATAATATCGTTCCGCTGGATACGATCGGGCGATATATGAGGGCGGCACAGTCGCTTCCTTTTCGGGTGTGGGGTGTCAATTTGCTCGGTAACATCGGAGTCTTCGTCCCGTTTGGCATCCTTCTGCCTATCATTTGGGTAGCCTTACGCAGATTAGGCAGCTTGTTGCTGACCGTGGCGGCCGCGCTTGTAATTCTTGAAGTGTGCCAAATGCTGCTCGGCGCAGGCACGATGGACGTGGATGATGTGATTCTGAATGTACTGGGTGTGCTTTTTGGCAGGGTTGTTTACAAGCTACTACGAAAGAAGTCGGAGATTGAATAATGAAAGCCCTGCTCTCCCGGAAGGCGCTTCTTGTGCCGATTGGGGACGGGCTTTTTTACATAATAGACTGTAGTTTTCGCATAATACAACTTCATTTATCAGGGGGATAAAAAGGTTGAACTTGACAAAAGTTTGCAATTAATATATCTTTGAATAAAGATATAAATAACGGAGGCTGTTAATATGTCAGTAAAACCAGATGATCAGGACTTGGCGCTTAACTTGTTTGTTGTGCTGGCTCGCGCCTATAATTCGGTCACATCCCGCACGAATCGGGATATTCATAGTCATGGATTGAACACAACGGAATTTGGTGTACTTGATCTGTTATATTATCGTGGACCTCAGCCCTTGCAGAAAATTGGTGAAAAGGTGCTGATCTCCAGTGGAAATATTACGTACGTCGTAGATAAACTTCAGAAAAAAAAGCTGCTCACCCGGCGTGCATCACAGGATGATCGGCGTGTGATTTATGCAGAACTGACTGACGAGGGACGTCATTTCTTTGAGCAAATATTCCCGCAGCACCATCGTGTTATTATGGAGACAGTGGACGGCTTGTCCGTGCAAGAGAAAGAACAGGCCATTCATCTGCTAAAAAAGCTGGGACTAACGGCTGAGGGACAGAAAAGTAACAACTAACAAGCTGCAAATATCCGAGCTAAATAGACTTATAAATAAAATACCGGTTTTCCGGTATTTTATTTTTTTACACGCATTCTTAGGCAGCGGGGTTAATGTAAAGGCGGAAATCAGGTATAATTGACAAATAGTCACGCTCGGATGTTCCCCCAGTTACAGTCTATGGATATAAATACGGCCTTGTCGGGGAAGGAGCTGTACATGAGTATACAGCAATATACCGCAGGTGAATGCATTTCCGTCATCCGGATAAAACGATGGTGCTGATGCATCTGGATTTGGGGATACAGCAAATTGGAAAAAAGAGGAATACGCCTCTTTTATTACGAATGATAATCCGTTAGCGGCTGATGTGGGTCAATATTTGGAGTATTTACTCGCAGGCAACCGCAGACAGGCTGCTACATGTTATGTGAGAATTATGGTCGGTGGTTTGCCCTTTAATCTTGATCCGTTGCTTGTGGCAGGAAATAGGGGCGGACGGCTGTGCACCTGATGCAGAGGAAGCGTTGGAGGTAGCAGAACACCTGCTGTCGTCCAGGGTGTGAGGCAGTTTAAAATATTTGTAACCAGGAGTCATTGGGTAAAGGGGGCCTTTTATATGAAGGAACCGGCAGCAGAAATGGCTGTCCTGCGTAAAACGATTGAGCAATTAACAGATGAGATTATGAAAAGCAAGGCTGAAGAAGAGAAGATGCTGAATGAATTTTCAGCGATGAATAATGAGCTTGTCAATTTGCAGCGTCAGCTTGCCAAAAGCAATGCAGATTTAAAGCGGACAAAGGAAGAAGCGGTACGGGCGAATGACTTGAAAAGCACCTTTCTTGCAATGGTCAGTCATGAATTCAGGACTCCGATGAACGGGATACTCGGGATGATCGAAATGCTGGGTTCATCCAGGCTTTCCCCGGATCAACGGCAGGCGATCAGTGTCATACGCGAATCGGCATCTTTGCTGCTAAATATGATTAATAACCTCCTTGATATATCCAAGATGGAAGCGGGACAAATGGAGCTGGAGATCGGGAGCGTCAGGGTCCAGGCGATTATGAGCCACGTTGCCCAGTTGTTGGAGCCGCAAATCTATCAGAAGGGAAATCGTCTAAGCATAGAGGCTGATTCCGGCGTAGCAGACCATCTGGAGGGAGATTCCGCACGGATCATGCAGATTTTGCTCAATCTGCTGAACAATGCCAATAAATTTACGAGCGATGGATTGCTAGTTGTTCGGACGAAGCTGGTAGAAGAAACAGAAGATTCCCTTTGTATTCGGTTTGAGGTGCAGGATTCAGGCATCGGGATTTCACCGGAGGATCAGGTCAAGTTATTTCAGCCCTATGTGCAGGCAGGGGAAGGCAGCTCTTCACAATATGGAGGAACCGGACTGGGACTATGGATATGCAGTTCATTCGTTGATCTGATGAAGGGACAGATTGGAGTCATCAGTGAGGAAGGTCAAGGCTCTACGTTCTGGTTTGAGATTCCTCTTGTCAGGGGAACAGGGCAGGCAGACGAAGTGAAGGAGCGTGAAACCGCCGAGCTGACAGAGCTTGGTGAGTGGCTGCGTGAGCATAGTCATTCCCTTGCTATTCTGGTAGCCGAGGATAATCGGGTTAATCGTCAGGTGGTCGAGTTACAGCTTCGTCACTTGGGATTCCAGCATATTGATTTCGCGGAGGATGGAGAGGCTGCCGTAAAAGCGTCCTCTCAACGGACTTATGCTTGTATTTTGATGGATCATCATATGCCCATCATGAATGGTATTGATGCGGCAAGGGCCATTCGCCAGCGTGAAGCGGTGGACAAGCTACCCCCGGTGCCAATCATTTCTTTGACAGGGAACGTGTCAGAGGAGGATAGAGCGAGGGGCCGGGAAATTGGGGTGAACGACTATCTGTCGAAGCCGGTAATGATCGAACGACTGTCTGAGAAGCTCATCCAATGGCTTCCCATGGCTGCTGCCGAGCCTATCCTTAATGAAGAAGTTATTCATGAAATTATGCTGCTGGACGAGGATGGCAGTATGGGATTGCTGGCTTCACTCGTAGAGATGTACACCAGTGATACACCTGCTAAAATAAGCACATTAATTGAACTGGCTATTGCGGACGAATTAGCAAAAGTAGTGGAGGTTGCTCACGAGCTGAAATCAGGTAGCGTGAGTCTGGGAATTGGGCGTTTGTCCACGTTATTTTCCGATATTGAGCAGCTTGCACGGGAGAAGCGACTTGAAGCTGCACAAGAGAAGCTGGCTGCCCTTCAGTCTGCTTATCAGGCAACGTGTAGGGAACTGGAACGATATATCCGTCAGTAATCGTTGGAATTTTCCCTGTTAGACTTGCACACAGATGGAAGAGCTGTGCGCAAGTTTTTTTCTGGAGACAGGGCGGAGAAGGAGACATAGATAACAGATATGAAAGAACAGCTTCGTTCGATTCACCCACTGGCCTGGACGATTATTGCGGGTACTATATTTGGCAGGATGGCGACATCCATGAGTATCCCGTTTTTGTCCATTTATTTGACTACCCGCTTGGGGGTATCCCCTTTTCATACAGGGGTGATCGTATCGGTCAGTTCATTAGTTGGTATTTTTGCCAGCTTTTACGGTGGATATATTTCCGACCGGATCGGACGACGTAAAGTGATGCTGGTGTCCATCGCCAGTTGGGCACTTGTATTCGTGGCTTTTGCGTTGGCTGAAGCGGCTTGGGCCTTTTTCGTCATCAATGCTCTGAATGGACTGTGCAGATCCTTGTTCGAGCCAACCTCGCGGGCGCTGTTATCAGATGTAACCCCCAAGGAGAAAAGACTGCTTATCTACAATATGAGATATGCGGCGATTAATGTAGGTGTAGTGGCAGGGCCATTGCTTGGTTTGATGTTGGGATCGGCATCCTCGGGTACACCGTTTATGGTAGCGGCTGGTGTGTATGCGTTGTACGGGGTGTTGCTGTTGATCCAATTTACTCGGTATGCATCAGATCTGCATTCAGGGACAACGGCGGGAGAGGCTCCACTGCGGATGGGCGAGGCGTTCCGTACAGCCAGCCGTGATCCGGTGTTTATGCCAATTTTGCTGGGGACGATATTTTGCGTCATGGGCTATGCTCATTCCAATTCCACGATGCCTCAATTCTTGTCCTTATCCTTCGAGGAAGGGACCCGGTGGTTTACATACATGCTTACAGTCAACGCGGTGTGCGTATTGGCTTTTCAATATCCGCTGGTACGACTGGCAAGCCGTTTTTCCCCGGTGAATTCCTTGATTGCAGGAAATATATGTATTGCAGTCAGCCTGTTACTGTGCGGTATGTTAAATTCGGGCTGGATGTTCATACTGGATATGGTGCTGTTTACAGTGGGTGAAGTGCTGTTGTTCACGATGCTGGACGTATTGATTGACCAAATTGCAGATGCTCAATATAAAGGGACCTACTTCGGTACGATTGGCTTTAATAATCTGGGTAGCGTGCTTGCTCCATTGTTTGGTGGCTGGCTGCTGGATACCTATGGTCAAACAGCGCCGCTTGCCGTTTTTGTTCCGGTTGCGCTGTCGGTCGTGCTTGGCATTCCGTTCCTGCTGGTCGCACGCCGCCGTCTGGCGCAGCGTACAGCCCGGATCGCGGCTCAAGGAGGGGAGTCCGTCCAGCAACTGTCATCATAAAAAAGGGAGCTGAGTGCAGGATGAAGTCGGAAGAAGATGTGCTACGAATCATACAATATATGAATGATCCGCAGGTGCTGGAAGATTTGCGCTATGTGCGAGAGCTGAGGCTGCCGCAGGGCTGTATTGCCGCAGGTTATGTACGTAATCGGGTATGGGACAAGCTGCATGGTTATACGACTCCTACGCCTTTGAATGATATAGATGTTATTTATTTTGACCCGAAAAATACGCTGGAGGAACGGGATGAGCACCTTGAGCTGTCCTTGAACCGCAAGCAGGCGGGACGCAACTGGTCTGTCAAAAATCAGGCGCGGATGCATCTTCGCAACGGGACAGCTCCTTATGCTTCGGTAGAGGATGCGATGAGCCGCTGGCCGGAGACGGCTACGGCAGTAGCGGTTAGATTGAATGACGAGGATCAAATGGAGGTCGTTTGTCCGCACGGATTAAAGGATCTGCTGGATATGCGGGTACGCCAAAGTCCATTGTTCCGCCATACGACGGCTTTTCGTCAGCGTGTATTTGAGAAGCAGTGGCTGGATAACTGGCCGTTGCTTATGTTGGAGAACTAGAGTGTAATCCCCATTTCAGGTTATAAGGAGCGACGATGAACCATGTTTAAAAATATAAAAGCAGATTCGGATCGTGAGGAGGTTCTGGAGCTGCTAACCTACGCCGTGCTGGATCATCCTGAACGCGGAGAGGCAGCTTTACGTACTTACCAAGCTTCGGATGACTGGAAGCTGTTCGGTGTGGAAGATGAAGGACTTATTGTAGGTATTGTCGGATTTAAGGAGCAGGAGGATGGAACAACTGTAATCCGGCATCTGGCCGTGTTGCCCGAAAATCGTCATAGAGGATATGCCAGAGGTATGCTGCTTACCCTCATTCAGGAACGTAATCCGAAACGGCTCACCGTGGATACGGACGCGGAAGGGGCAGACTTTTTCCGTAATGTGGGCTTTGCCGTATATGGGTCGGAGGACTTGTCCGAGGGCGGGCAATTTCATTGTGTGTATGAAATGGACGAAGAATAAGCGAATCACGGGGTCCCGCGTCTCTTTTTTTACATAAGATATGTTATGTCGGGAATTGACATCATGCTCATGTAAAAGTTGAAGTGCCTTTGGTTGCAAAGGCATTAGCGGGGAGGTGGGTTCCAATGGGTTACCACTACACAGCTATAGGAGATTCATTAACGACAGGTGCAGGGACGCTGCTGACTGGCGGATTTGTGCCTACCTATCGACGAATGGCGGAAAAACGTCTTCGTACTCCAGTCAGTTACGAGAATTTGGGGATCAACGGACTGACATCGCAGGAGCTGCTGGCGATGGTACGCAACAATCAACTCTTTCGGTCGGCGTTGAGCCGGGCTGAACTCATAACGGTGACGATCGGCGGGAATGATCTGCGCCCATACGCCAGCGCTATTGCTGGAGGCTCCGGTTCGTCTGCGTCGTCCATTCCGCAAGCACTGAACCGCACGAAGGAACATGTACGCCAAATCGTACATGCCCTGTATCAAATAAAATTCGGCCAGCGTGAGCCATGCATCATTCGGATGGTAGGGCTGTATAATCCTTTTCCGGGCGTGAGGGAGGCGGGAATATATGTGCGCCAATATAACTCATTTCTCGCTACGCTGGGCGGTCCGAATTACCGGGTGGCGAACATTTACCCTGCGTTTGAGGGCTACGAACGGGAACTGCTCTCGCTGGATCGGGTGCACCCGAACAGCCGCGGCTATCGCGTCATTGCGGAGGAGCTGGATCGGCTTGGCTATGCGCCATTGCGGTGAGCGTAGAAGGGTATGTGCAAAAGAAAAAAGAGGTCCATCATGGCAGTAGTATCTGACCATAGTGGACCTCTTTATCTTTAGCTGAACTGAACCCTTTAAATTTCTAAAATAGCTTTCAGCTTGGTACAGTCTTCCTGTAACGCAGGTAACTGCTCCAAAAAGAGAAGAAGGGCTTTAACGTGGGCTGTCTCCACGTTTTGTTCGGACAGTTCGCCCTGTAGCCTGCTTAATATTTGCATATGTTCATTCTGGATGGCTTCATCTAATTCGATTGGTTTCAAGACTGCGTCCATATGTTGAAGCACATAGGCGATTTGTCTTCCTTTGGTCCAGATATGATCAGAGTCTTCATATAATCCGGAATCGAGGCCCCACATAATTTGATGTTGAACATCAGGGCTCAGCATTCCTTGTGCCAGCATATCCGTAATGCTGACGATAAATTCAGCTAGTGTTTGATGCTCCGTCGAGGACAGCTCTGAATCGCTCATTCGGAAGGAATTGATAATCATGCTTTTGACGACAAAAACAATATCGTACGCATAGTCATGTATGGACTCTCCATAAGCATCTATTAAGAAATCGACCATCAGGCTGGATAAATTATGCTCAAGACGATCAATAGCATGCGCAATTTTTTCTTCCTTGGAACCGATTAAAGGGACGGAGTATACCAGCAAATGAATTCTGTTCTTGTAGATCCGGCCCAGCGCAATCAAGTAAAGCTGTCTCAATTTTTCCCGGGCAGGGAGCTGATGCTTGAGATTTAGTTCCTTAGCATCTTTATCGAGAAGTTTTTCAATCAGGGCAATCGTCCCTAGCAGCAGTTCTTCCTTGCTTTGAAAGTATTTATAAAAAGAAGCCTTCACCATCCCGCTTTCGCGGGCAATTTCATCCACCGAGGTGGCATCGTACCCTTTTTCAGAAAACAGGGAAAGGGCGGCAAATATAATATCATCACTCGTTATTTTTTTCATTGTACCCCCAATTTTTTACTCTGTCTTTTTAATTTCCAGCGGGCAATAACCATATACAGGGACGGAACCACAAACATCGTAAGAATGGTCGAGTACATCAATCCAAACATAATGGTGTACGACAGAGGTCTAAACATATGTTCCCCAATCAGTGCAATTGGAAGCAGACCGACAATGGCTGTCACCGAAGTAAGCAGGATCGGACGAAAACGTGCCTTGGTCGCTGCAATTACCGCTTCTTTCAGTTCTACTCCTTCACGTCTTGCATCCTCGATAAACTCAATCAGCACAATGCCGTTACGTACGACAATACCTGCCAAGGTCATTAAGCCCAATACGCCCATAAAAGTGATCGGTGTATTCAGGAGGAACAGGCCCAGAAATCCGCCCACGGCTGCCATATACACAGTAGTCAGAATGATGAACGGGATCGAGAAGGAATAGAATTGCAAGAATATAAGCATGAAGATTAACAGAATGACGACAACATATAACAATCCTATTTCTGATAAAATGTCATCCTGACCTGAAATTTCTCCGCCGATTTCCCAAGAGTACCCTGGAGGGAATTTAATGTCTTCCAATTTAAGTTTCACATCATTCATGACTTCTGAAGCTGTACGCCCACGAACATCAGCATTTACAGTAATCGAACGCTTTAAATTATAATGGTTAATTTTTTGCGTTGCAAAGGATGGCTTTAATTCTGTTAGTTGGGACAAAGGTATTTGAACACCATTGGCATTAGTTACATTCAATTGCTGAAACAAAATCTCAGGATTTGGGTCTGCTTGACTCAGTTTCAGCTTAATATTGATCAAATCTTTCCCCGTATCAAATCGGCTAAAGCTCACGCCATTACCCATTAATAAAAGTGTGCGTGTCAGATCATTATTGCTGACCTGATATTGATCCATCGCTTGTTTGTTGATTTGAAAATCCAGCGTATAGCCTTCGTTTTCCATATCATCCTGAACGTCCTGCGTTCCTTCTATAGACATAATGTCTTCTTTTAACTGTTGAGACAAGGATCGTAGCTGATCCACATTATTACCTAAAATCCGAATGGAAATCGGCTTTCCGAGAGGCAGTCCCACCTTGGCTATTTTCAGGGAGATGGATTGACCCGGATAGCGATCTTTTAAGACGGTGGACCATTTCTCTGCCATTTCATCCGGATCGAACTCGCCTTCTTCCCCAACAATAGCAATCTGCCCCAAGGTTGTACCTGTTTTGGCCTCAGCGGTCATATCTTGAAACAACGGAGGAGCATCGCCGCCAGCCGCATAGCTGATCGTACGCACATGAGGCTGTTGCTTCACCCATTTGGCAATATCCTCGGTGACCCGCTTGGTTTCTTCTATAGAAGTACCTGTCGACATCCGTACATTAATGCTTAATTGCGGATCGTTGGTTCTGGGGAACAGATCAATCGGAATAAAAGCAAGTACGCCATACAGTGAGGTGCTGATCAATAATCCTAATGCAGCATATAATCCAGGTCGCTTAATCACTTTAGGAATAAGCTTGTCGGCATATGCGTTACGAAGATCATCAATTTGTTTGCCCAGAAGTCCGGGCGGCTTCATGGTGGAGTTGTCTGACTCTTGGCTTCGTTGACCGTACCATTCTCTAAAAATCGGAATGACGGTAAAGGACATGAGCATGGAAGCCAATAATGTGAAAATAACAGCAAACGGTAACGGTTTGATAAAGGAGCCTGCATCGCCTGACATAAAGAACAGCGGGGCGAAGGAGGCTACTGTCGCCAAGGTTGCAGTCAGAATGGAAATGGAAACTTCCTTCGTTCCTTTTAGTGCGGCTATCGTGGGACTTTCCCCCATCGTTAGCATCCTGCGCTCAATATTATCATTAACCACCACAGCATCATCGACTAGAATCCCCATTACAATAATTAAGCCAATGACCGTAACCTGATTCAATGTTATTCCGAGCATAGGGAGAATAATGAGACCTATGGCGATTGAAATAGGAATAGCCAGTGCCACAAAAGACGATGTAATCAGATTCAAGCCCAATGTACATACGATCACAACCGCCGCAATAGCAAACAGCAATTCACGAGTCAAACCATGAAAAATATGACCAATCCGGTCTGTTTGTGAAAATAACGTGTTCAACTGAAAGGTATTAGGCAGATCTGGTTTTAACACCTGCATTTCTTCGTTCACTTTACTATAAATCGTTTCTACGTCAGAGCCGGTGTTACCGTTTATCGTTAGTGTAATGGCTGGTTTACCATTAAAAAAAGCCATGTAGCTGCTGGTATTATGCGTAAGCAAAACGCTGCCGACATCACTGAGATATACAGGCGTACCACTTTCTGTTTTGGAAATAATGACTTTACTCAAATCCTGAGCATTCTTGGACTGCGTCACATTCATTCGGTACGTGCGTTCATCGTAATCCAGATTGCCTATCGGATATTGCTCATTTTCCTTTTGCACTGCACTCATAAGTTGTTCCCAACTGATATGGTACTGCTGGAGCTTCTGTGCATCAATCTGAATCTGAACCTCTTGATCGGGTAATCCCTTAATCGTCACTTCTGATACACCGGGGACGGTTCTTAATTGATCTTTCCAAGACTTCACAAGATCATTTAATTGGTATAATTGCTCCGCAGAGTCCCCCGTGATGGCGTAGGAATGAATAAATACCTTGTTCAAATCATCGTAAACCACAGGCTTTTGAGCATCTGTAGGGAGAGACGATTGGACATCGTTCATTTTTTTACGTAATTCATCCCAAGCTTCCTTGGCATTGGCGTTGCCTTCGGTTTCAATAATAATCGTCGACAGCCCATTTTCGGATGTGGAAGAAATCTTTTTAATATGGTTGATTTCTTTCATTTTTTGTTCCAAAGGCTTTGTAACCGTTTGTTCTACTTTTTGGGGTGTAGCTCCCGGATAAAGCGTCGTGACCATAGCTGTTTTCTTAATAATATCCGGCATTTCCTGCCGTGGAAGCTGAGCAACACTATACACCCCGGCTACAATCGCCATGATAAAAATAAAGAGGGTCAGTTTTTTCTTTCGGATAAAATATGCAATCATTTACTGGTTCCCTCCGTGATCTGAAGAGGAAGTCCATTATAGATCAGGTTTACTCCGGTCGTAACCACACGATCCCCGACATTCAGCCCCTTGGTAATTTCGAGCTTGTTGTTGGATATCTGACCGACATTCACGATGGTTTTTACCGCCTTTTTATTCACTACTTTATAGACAAAGGTATCTGTACCGTTATTAATGACAGCCTTGGTCGGGAGCAAAATTTGCTCACTCTGGGTCCGTTGGCGGCCTGCCTTTACGACTTGTCCCGGGGCCCAATCATGTTGGGTGTTAGGAACAATCACTTCCACGTTGATACTGCCCGTATTGGTGTTGGTGGCCGGATAAATTTTGCTGACCGTTCCTTCTCTGTTCTCATCGTACAGTTGAAGCTGGACGGTCTGACCTTGCTTCCAGTTCGTGATTTCATGATCGGGAACAGGGAGCAGCACCTTGAGCTTGTCGATTTGTCCGATACGGTATACGGGCTGTCCTGCGCTTGCCAATTGTCCGACCGTTGACTTTTTTTCCAGAATAACGCCGGAAATCGGTGCTTTTAAAGCTGTCTTGGAGAGGGAAAGTTCGGCCTGCTTTTTGGCAATGACCGCTTGCTGGTATGCCGCAGCAGAGTTATCTTTGGAGGCTGCGGCCTGTTCCTTCGCGGCGATGGCAGATTCTTTCCCGGCTTGGGCTTGCTGTAAACTGGATGCTGCCGATTGCCGATCTTCTAATGTTGCTCCCTCCTGGATTAAGGAGAGGGCTTCTTGTGCATCCTCAAGGTCCTTGGTGGCATTAGTCAAAGCGAGCTGCGCATTTTCATAATCGTTTTTGGTTGCAGCTCCCTGATCATATAAAAGCTTGGTGCGTTCAGCGGTAGCCTGTGCTTTAGTCAAAGCGGATTGTGCTCTTTGCACTTTGGTACGCACCTGTGCTTTTTCCTGCTCTCTGGCTCCTTTATTCACTTTGTTAACTCCGGCCTGAGCTGCTGCCTTTTGCGCATCGGCGGATTGGATGGAGGCATCTGCGCTTGAAATGGCGGCTGTTGCATTTTTGATACCCGCTTGTGCTTCAAGAATGGCTGTATTGGCTTGCTCCAGTTGGAGCTGATAGCTGGATGAATCCAGCCTGGTCATAGCCTGCCCTTGGGATACGGAATCTCCCACATTTACAAGGGTATCGCGTACCAGTCCAGATAACTCAAAAGATACGGTGGTATCCTCATAGGGCTGTAATGTGCCTGAAAGGTCAAAAGACGCAGACAGCGGCTCTTTTTTAACGACCAGCGCTTCCACCTTTTGGTTTTGTTGTTCTGCTGCTTCATGACCACTCGATCCTGTAGATGAGCAAGCTGAGGTGAACAGAAGAATGAATATAGCAGATATGTAGAGACCGTGTTTCAACAAGATGATCATCCTTCCTAATTTTATACTTAATAGTTTATATATAAACTTAAGAGTTTATAAACGGATTATAGGACCCAATCTTTGGCATGTCAACAACTGTTTATAAAAAAACACCTCTCATCCTAAGGATCAAAATACCGATCCAGGTCGATGGAGGTGTTATGTGGATGAAACGTAAAAACGACCTTTCTCATGAGAGGAGAAAGGTCGTCCATATAAAATCCAGCTCTTTCTAGCCGATTAATTTACGGAATAAGCTGCGTACAGCCCACTTGCGCTCGCTTCGCTTGCGGTATTTGGGCAGAGAGCGGTAGACGGCAATCGACTGGTTAAAGGCTGCCGTGGCCTCATCCTTGCGCCCCAGCAAACGATACATCAGGCCTGTCAGATAATAGCCCTCGCTGGAGGAAGACTGAATCTCCTGAAACTGGTGGAGATAATGCAGCGCCTTGTTTACGTCACGTTCCTTGAAAGCTGCGGCTAAATGCAAATAAGGCTCACCGTATTGCACCCGCGGGTTAATATCCAGTGCTTTCAGTAAATGCGGTTCTCCACCTTCGATGTGGCCCGTATGAACCTCAGCCGTTCCCCGTGCATTCCAATAATCGGCGGAACCCTCATAGCGAGACTCGATGTTCAGCAGCAACTCCAAGGCCTGATCATATTTCTTGCTCTCGATCCAAATACGAGCCAAATCGAACTTGGCAGCCACATCGTTGGCATTTAAGGCAATCTGTTGACGCAACCGGGCAGCATTGCGCCTTCTTTTCCATGGCTTGCTGATGCTGGGTAATATACCGACAAAGCTGCGATCCAATACATAGATCACAATCAGCAGTACGAGTAACGCCAGAAACGGGTTGCCGAGCAAGCTCCATAATAGAG
The DNA here is from genome assembly GCF_056316205.1 of Paenibacillus sp. 1-8. Classification (NCBI taxonomy): domain Bacteria; kingdom Bacillati; phylum Bacillota; class Bacilli; order Caryophanales; family Paenibacillaceae; genus Paenibacillus; species Paenibacillus sp. 1-8. The sequence goes on from NZ_CM149995.1 coordinate 1,999,628, forward strand.
AGAAAATTAAAAATTTCCCGATCATTCTGCTCCCATCCTCCTGTACATGTAACGATCCATACTTTCCACATTATAGCATAGGGTCACTTTAAAGGTCATTAGCATGGTGAGGCTTCGAGGGAGCGTAAAACAGGCAGTGTGAAGTAGTGTGTTCATTTATGATGTTCGATGTACATTCTTACCAGAAAGGCGACTTTGGAACGGTGGTAGCTCTCTAACTTGGTAGGGTACTTGTACGTGCTTTTGAGATAACAGTGGGCACAAATGAATGCACCTTTGGACATAATGATAGATTCGGTCGAATGACAGAGTACACAACGTTCAGGCTTATGCTTGTAAAAATGTTGCATGTTCAAAGTCTCCCCTCATATGTACGATAGGTTTCTATGATTCTTCCTGAATGCCAAGTAGTTGGATTACTATTCTCCTGTGGCGCTTGGCCTTGCGGGTTCCATGAATGAGATTAGACAACCGGGCAGGCGGAATTTGATACGTCTCACAAAACGTTTTCTGATCCATCTGCCTTTCCACAAGCTTCTGCTTGATCGTCCATCCGAAGGGCGTTACAGGATGTTTTTTGTTGTTGTCCAACATGATTCACCTTCTTTTTATTATTTGCAGGAATAAATAAAGGGAAGAATTGAATTATTACTATGATGCTAATTTATTGTTTTTTTAGAATACTATGAATTACCATAATTTCTGCTCTATATTAAAAATGTGAAAAGCGAATTTCATTTGGATATTATTGATATTTATTCTAAATTGGTTGTATAATCAGGGTATTATGTAAAAAACAGTACCCATAAAATATAGGTCAATTTCGTTGTTTGGTGTATTCCGATGCTAGGAGGAAGGTTTATGGAATATGCGATTGCAATCCGTACAGAGATTCGGAAGTGTATGCAAAAAAGAGGCTATAATTTGTCGAATTTTGCAAAAGAATCAACTATTACATCCAGTCATCTTAGTTCATTGCTTAGTGAAAGACCTAGTAGGCCTTTATCGGTTCATCAACTGGATCGAATTAACTTTACTCTAAATAATCCGGAGGGTTGCTTTTATGAGTTGTATGTAGATGAATGTTTTTTGTCCGGAAAACCACATCGTAGTCGTGTAAAGCCTTTTTTGTTACGTTGCGCGGAGTTGGACAAAAAGAATTGTATAGAGCAAGTATTATCTCGTATGATGGAGGATTTGAATTATATTTCCTTGGTGTTTGAAGTTGCAGAGGAGTTGCACGCTAAAGGGGATATTCATAAGTCGCTTGTGTTTTATGAATGTGTAGCAGAACATGAGAGATATCAGCACTCCGAGCGTTTGGCAATCAGCCAATATCGGCTGTTTCGAGCAGCATTGGGAAAGGATTTAGAAAAGAATAGAGATGCGGTAACACGGTTTGCACCTTTTCGTAATCGTTTACCTGTGAATTATCAGTTGGATGGACTATTACAGTTGGGAAACATATATTTTTCTTTGAATGACTGGAAACAGTTGGGGGAAAGTGCTGATGAGTTAATCGCATTAGCTAAGATCGTATATCAGGAACAGCAACAAAGAGTAACGAGTAAGGGAAAGAAGTCCCCTTTAAAAACGGAGCGACATCTTGTTGTATATTATGGAAAAGGCTATCTAATGAGGGCAATTGCTTATGAGAAGCAAGGCCTTTATGAAGAATCTAAAAAATACATTAAAGGTTATGCTGATTTGAGCTGGTTTAAAGGTTTGGACGAGGATGCGACCAACGATGTAGAAAATTTTAAAATGTTTGCTATAGCCAACTCTTATACGCTGGATATGCTTATGGGACATGTTCACATATTACAGGAATATACCCAATATCTATTCGATCATCCGCGAGAGATTCTAACTGGTCTGGTAGTTATCATAGAAGCAGCAAACAAGTATGGATTTGCCATTGAAGAAACGCTGGCCAAATTATCAAAGAAAATGCTAGAAGAAGAGCGACGAGACGAGATTATCTCTAAGGGATGGCACTTGAAATTTCATTATCAACTTGCTGTTTATCTGTTACGCAATGGAAAGACAGAAAACGGGGCGGAAAGTATTTTTGAGATGCTGGAATCATCAATTCTATGTAACGATTTTAGTTTATTCATTCAAGGAATATCTCTTTTTGAATCTTGTAAAGATAAAGTTAGCGACTCTCAGCAAAACAAATACAGAAACCTGCTGGAGAGGATTAAAGAACACGAAAGTTTTGATTTCAGTCATCGCAACTATATTGCTCTGTTGTTGCTTGGGCTTGATAAAACGAGATCGCACTTCTCAGAGATACTATAAAGTGCTATGATTTGCTTAATAGATTTACACAAACTAATGAATAGTAGAGAGTTTGTGTGAATTCTAACTAAATTCCAACCCACATAAACTACATAATAACATCAACCCTTGCCAGCTTGTGGTAAGGGTTTTCTGCCGTCATTTATATAGGCAGAAATTAGAGATTAGTCTCGTTAAAGATATTTTTTTGTTTTGACGGATTGTAATATGAAGTGCGACACCCGCTGGAAAGATAAAACCCTACAGGAATTATCTGAAGAAATATCAAAATTCAACGAATATGATGATATTATTGCATTAGGAAGAAGATTACATTTTCATTATCATTTATCCCTGTATTATTTAGATAAAGGCTCGTCAGATCAGTGTATTCAAAATACTTTACAGAGTCTCAATTTATCAGTTACTGTTAATAACAGTAGTATGTTTTCTCAGGGAGTTGCTTTGTTTGAATTATGCAGAGAACAAGCTACAGAAGGTCAACTAAACTGTTACAAAAAAAATTTTGGAGGAGGTTAGAGTATATGAGAGGCTTAATCTCTGCCATCTTAGTAATAAGTTTCTTTAGTTTTACTTTCTGGAGTGGACAAATTTCAACTACTTTTCCTGATGCTATTATAAAGCCAATGGATCACGGTATAGGTTCCTAATTTTCAAGACTGTTATACTAATCTAGGTATGATAAGCCTGCGCTAAATCCATGACGACTACTTTGGGGGTCAGCAGAAGGAAGTTTGGGTGAAGGCAGGTATACGTCCGTAAGTCTTCTAGTTTCCGACCGGGTAGCAGGTCTAGCATCGTCTCGTCTTTGAGATTGTGGATGCTGGTATTATACGTATGTCCTTTTTCGATGGCAAAATCATCGACACCTAAAACCAGATCGGGCAGCATTGGGTATTGTGAAGTGGAATCGCTTCGATGTGAAGTTCTTCCCTAGCAATGGGGTGAATGGTTTGAATTTGTAGCTCTGGTATGTTAAGCATTCATTGATATACTGGATCTGCATCTGTCTATTCCTTTTTGTTGTTCGATGAGACTTACAACAATACAGGAGTAGCAGATGTTTTTCCATTTTCAACCTTTGTTTCTTTCGTCAAGCACTGATTATGGCTTTCTTCAATAAACTTCAAATTAGACTGCAATCAAAATCCTGATCATAAAGATAATAACTCGGAATTATGAGGTGTTGATACTTGCATAGAATATTACATACAGACACTGACCTTCTTGCAGCCTCTCTGTTCCAGTCCCACATCTACGTTGTCAGGCTGTTGGACTCAGAAATGATGGAATAGTGGACTATGGTGGAGCACTGGAGAAGTACACCCCCGAATCCATTAAAATAAACGGATCATATTTCTTTCTTAATCAATTTGAATTTAGAGTAGATATAAAGAAGGACTTCGCTGGCCTTTAGCCGGTATGGAGTCCTTCTTTATTTGCAGATTCTCATTTTTTGTTTTCATTTACTAATGAAAGTATTGGATTAAGGAATTCTTCAAAAAAGAAGCTCCCTCCCTCACCGGGCGTAGGTACTTTATTGTGATCAAAAAATTCGAAATCTTCTTTTGCTGAAATGTGATAAAACGAGCCGTTTTCCATTAATTCTCCTAAATCCTTATATTCATTTGCTGGACGGACAAAGCAAAGAACTCTAGGATATTCAAGTATATATAAGTGAGTATCAGTTAATCTGTACTCCATACAGTACCACCTCCAGAAATTATGTTATAAAATTCATAATACATTACAATGAAAAAAAATTCACAATATCAAATTACTTTTGTGAACTTTGATATGCATTTTCAAAAATCGGGTTTATTTGGTTTAGGTACTTGGGACACAATTGGAAGGAGAGGGATTGAAAAGAGGGGTTCCTTAACAAATAGAAGGGTGACCAAGAAAGTTTCTATATTGCTGATTGGGGAAAAGGCTATTATAGAACTAGAGTAAGTGGCAATATTACTACTCTGAGTAGCGGTGTAGCATACATGCTCCCTCAGAATTCGAATACAGTACCATATATGGTAAATTGATGCGATAGTAGAAAAAGTAAAAGAGCAGGAGGGGAAATACTCTCACTGCTCTTCTTTATTTGTATTTTAAAACCCCGGAGTTCTCCAGAATTTTTTTATTGAAGGATTTCTCAAACTATTCACCGAATACCTATCCTGAGATGATCAGCATGAACCATACATATAAAGTATTAAAGTCAGATATGGAACTGTTTACAGCAGCATTAAGCCAGGTAAGAGTATATATATTTGGGTTGACAGCACATTTGGACAGCAGTATGCTTGCTAAGGAAATATTGATGTCCTCGTTAGGTGAGGCTCCTATACGAACATAAGCCACTGCCCGGAAACATCGAAAGATGCCAATGGGTATAACAGGAATTGCCGGATTAAGGCTCTTCTTAATGTGGCTAAAGAACTTTGGTTCTTCTACGTCGTATAGTGCTAAAGCTCGACTTGGGGGAATCGGATATTTGCATGTTTTATTTTGCATGCAGAACGACGCCGCCCCTTCAGTTGAGCTGAGGGGCGTTTTTTTCAATGTGTTAGGTATTGGCAGTGATATGGTTCCAGTGTGAATCAGTAAAATATGGAGCCCACAACATGATAATGGGAGAGGGGTTGAACCATTCTATGAGTAGTCGAAGTTCGTCTGAACCGGATCCAGAACCAGTGAGTCTATTGGCAGTCGGGTTAAAACTAGATACCGTAATTGAGTATGGTTGCAACTCCTCTCCTACGGAGTAGTATTGGGCCTGACTGCCTTAAAACAAGGAGGCAGTCGACATGTCAAAAATGAATTTTTTTCAAAAAAAGCAGCAAAATAAAAGTGCTGCTCATATTCAAGGCTTTGATATTGAATTGAATCAGGAAAATACTCGTCGTATTGATCGGCTAGTCGATAGTTACGAAAATAGCATTCTTTCTCATTTAGATGAAGCGTACCAAAGAACGACAAGCTGGTCAGATCGTCTTGCGGATCGGATTGCATCATTCGGCGGTAGCTGGAGATTTATTACTTATTTCGCTATTTTTCTGACCATCTGGATACTCTTGAACAGCTTGCCGTTTACTCGCTTTCATTTCGATGAACCTCCATTTATCTTGTTGAACTTGTGTTTGTCCTTTATCGCAGCATTCCAGGCTCCAGTCATTATGATGAGTCAGAACCGCCAAACTGCAAGGGATAAGCATGAATCGATCATTGACTTCGCGATCAACTACAAAGCCGAACAAGAGATTGACGATATGCAGAGCCACCTTCATCGGATTGAAGGCGAACTGATTGAGATTAAAAAACTCTTACTTGTTCTAAAACAACCGAATGAAGAACACAAATGACTCTTTGGATTATATGGAGGCCCCGTAGAAAAGTTTTCACCTGAATCGATTTATATTAACGGTAAATGTTTTGATCGGAGTCAGTATCAGTTCAGGGTGGATGTGCAAAAGGACTCTACTGGTTATATACGAGTAGAGTCCTTTTGGTTTATTCCTGACCACTTCTCGTAAAAACTTTTCCAATCAACACATATATGATTAATGCAATAATCACAGCAAGACCATAGTCGATAATAAACTTAATGAGATTTTCTAATGTGAAAAATCCAGTTCCTGTGTTGTATTGAAAAAATTCTAACCTTCCGTAAGTAAGATTCCCGATGATGTTACCGATGAGCAGCGCGATGATAAATCTCCAAATGTTTTTCACCAAATACCTCCTACAAAATTATTTCGTCAAAAATAGAACTTACCATAAAACCAACTATAGTTTACCGTAGATAGTATAAATATTACATCAATGGTAAATTAATATAAAAATCAATGAGGAGTTGGAGTAGAGGGTTTCTTACAGATCCTTGGTGTTGTTGACAACTTTACTGGAGCTGTTGAAGATGCAATATATGCAGGTGCTTTGCAAGTGACCGGCAATGAAACTGCTGCCTGGTGGGTTACTAAAGCACTAATGTTGCTTTTATAGGTTATGCCCCTGTAGATACTGATACTATAAAAAGCTCTGCTAACCTTAATTGGTCAGCGGGGATTTATTCTATTATGGAAGAGTTTGAATTTAGAGTAGAGGTAAGAAGGACACCACTGGAAAATAGCCGGTTTGGAGTTCTTTTTCATTTGGCGATAGAAACTATGTAACAAAAAAAGCGGGAAGGGAATCCTCCCCGCTAAAAACATTATTAATGTTTTTTCTTTTTGACATTTACGTTGAACAGATTGGCAGCCAGCGCATTGCCACGTGCACGCGCAAACGCTTTTTGTTTTGACCAGATAGATAAGCTTTTTCTTTTCACATGGTGTTTGGAATGTCTTCTACTCATGGATATCACCTCCCTTCACAGGAAATGAAGGTACGGATGGTCTTAGTGGTGCTTTTTGCGTTTGGAAATTTTGATGTTCAGTGCATTGGTTGCCAGCGCGTTACCACTTCTTGTTCTGGCATCTGCGGATTGAAAAATTTTAACGACGAGGAATTTGTTTTTACCGACACGGTGTTTGAACGTTTTTACTCTTGTTCTGATCATCTGCATTCCCCCTTTGCTTAGGTCTGCTTTATTTATATGTCAGTGGCGATAGCGATGTATCAGCATGAATCTATTAACAGCAAAAAGAAACTATTACCTAATAGATAGATTTCCTCGGTCAAAATGCCAGTAGTCAATACGTGTTGCTGTTCCTAAAAGGATTTTTAATCACGAAATGTCCCATATAAACTTTATTAAACTCAATTGTTGTGAGTGTAAAAGTGAATGGTGTAGATTCGGAATATTCAAATGAAGCATCAGCAACTCCACAAGGAGGAGGGGGTCAACCTGATCCTGAACAACCTTCAGGTAATCGCGCAATTCTTGTAGTCACCATGACAACTGGTTTGGAAAAAGAATTCGATCTAAGTATGAAAGAGGTCAACGATTTTATTGCCTGGTATGAGGCCAAACAGGCCGGAACTGGATCGGCTTCATACGCGATCAAAAAACATGATAACAACAAAGGACCATTCAGTAGCCGTAAGGACTACATGCTGTATGATCGGATATTAACGTTTGAAGTAAGTGAATATTCAAAATAAGAATAAATCCCCGCTAATTAATTGGTCGGCGGGGATTTATTCTATTATGGAAGAGTTTGAATTTAGAGTAGAGGTAAGAAGGACACTACTGGAAAATAGCCGGTTTGGAGTTCTTTTTCATTTGGCGATAGAAACTATGTAACAAAAAAAGCGGGAAGGGAATCCTCCCCGCTAAAAACATTATTAATGTTTTTTCTTTTTGACATTTACGTTGAACAGATTGGCAGCCAGCGCATTGCCACGTGCACGCGCAAACGCTTTTTGTTTTGACCAGATAGATAAGCTTTTTCTTTTTACATGGTGTTTGGAATGTCTTCTACTCATGGATATCACCTCCCTTCACAGGAAATGAAGGTACGGATGGTCTTAGTGGTGCTTTTTGCGTTTGGAAATTTTGATGTTCAGTGCATTGGTTGCCAGCGCATTACCACTTCTTGTTCTGGGATCTGCATTCCCCCTTTGCTTAGGTCTGCTTTATTTATATGATAGTGGCAATAGCGATGTATCAGCATGAATCTATTACAGCAAAAAGAAACTATTACCTAATAGATAGATTTCCTCGGTCAAAATGCCAGTAGTCAATGCATGTTGCTGTTCCTAAAAGGATTTTTTATTCACGAAATGTCCCATATAAACTTTATTAAACTCAACATATACGAAAACAGATAGTATCGGTAAAAGGGATCTGTGGGAACTTAGCTGGAGGAGCCTTCCTTGTGCGAATTACCGTTTAGTCTAGTCAATTTCTTTATTGACACATGCCGTATAACGTATCTTAAAAATAAGAAGGAGTTCATGTGAGTGGATACGTTGGAGGAGCCGGATGTGGACATGAGCGTAAGGAAAAACATTTTGGTGCGTTCACATCGCCAACTGCAATTTTAGTACTCTTTATTCTGTTGGTTATCATCACTAAAGCCAGTTGGGTTTAATTTTTAAAGCATCGTGCCGGTAACGCCCAATCCTTGTTTCGGTATAAAAGGCTCTACCGGTATGTATCCGATAGAGCCCTAGTAATGTTTACCTGTATGCCTTTTCCTCTAATGTAGTCATATATTATGTTGTATTACAAATAAAGGAGGTTCAAGCCATGGGTGGATATGAAGGTGTAGCAGGTTATGGTGGACATTTCCTTGATAATCTGGATTTAAAACATAACCCATTTCTGCGTTAGTATCTTTAACATGAATACCAATACCGCCGATCAGGATTCCATCGTTTTTCAGACAATGGCTAGTTCGTAATCTTGTCTTGGCTGTTCCTGCTGTGAAGCTAGAACTTGTTCTATATACGCCTTTGTAGCTTCTTCTGTATTCGGTCCCCATGCTATGTGCCTAGTGACTTCAGGCAGTGAAGTGTACGTATGTATATTTTCCCAATCGGATCTGCAAATATCACACGAATGATGAGCCGATTTGTCTCAATTTGCACCTGTCTATATTCCAAAGACTCTCCCCGGTTTTTAAAAACAATTAACAACTCATTCAAATTTTGTACGCCACCGTAGCCTTTAAAGGTTGTCCCCGCCATCTTATAATGAATCCAATTGGATTCACTTCGTTCCATAGATATCGGTTCAAAATCTTTTTCAGCCAGTATCGTTCCTTCTAGATCAATGAATATAGACCAATCTGGATTATCCAGTGTGAAAATCTGTATCCCCTCTGCATGTTCCCAATTGTGTCTGAGCTCAAGTCCTATGCAGTTAAAGAGATTAGTTCCTTCCCATATGAGAAGATGGTACGAATTACGTGTCGAACAATGGGAACGAATCAAGACCTCTTGCCGCCTGAACGCAAACCCCAAGGGAGGCGTCCGGCAAAAGGCAATCAGAAGATAATGAATGGGTGTTCTGGGTGGCACAATCAGGAGCACCATGGCGGGATCTGCCTGACCATTACGGGCCATGGAAAAGCCTGCTGTTATTCGCTGCCCGGGTCGTCCTAAAAAAGCCTGCGGGCCGTTACGAACCGTTTCTGCCATTTGTCGTCAAGCGTGTCAAAATGAACGCCGCGTTCTTTGGAGAACGTATGCAGCAATTTGTTGTTCCCTGCATAGATAGCCACATGGCCGATCTCCAGCCCGCGTGCGCTGAAGAACAGCAGGTCACCTTTGCGCAGCTCGTTCAGCCCGACCTTCCGGCCTTCTTTAGCCTGATCGTAAGAGACACGGGGGAGGTCGATGGAGAGCGTATGCCGGAACACTTCCCCCACAAAAGAAGAACAATCAAAGGTCGATGTCTGGCCGGTTGCTGCGCCGAATTCATAAGGGGTACCGAGGAATTTCTCCCCGTAGGCGATCAGTTCATCTCCCTGCCGTTCCGCCAGGGATGGGCTGGTATAATCGCTGTATTTTGGTTTTGCCGATATGTATCCGGTCAGGTTGTCTTTAGTGCGTACTTCCAGCCAGAGGGCATTGACCTCGCGGATGACATGAACCTTTTCGCCGCCTGAAATAAGCCGCTGGGAATGGGAAGCTCCCGATGAATCCGGCTCGCTGCGCAGGTTGACCCCGGAAAGGACTGTTGTGAAAAAATCGTTCCTGGAGACAATCCGGATCGTCCGGGTCAGGGCATCCCACTTCACTGTGCTTCCAAGTGCTTCGCTTACAAAACGCAGTGGAATCATCGTGTTGCCCTCAACAATCCGTCCGGGAACATTCAGGGACAGCGGATTGCCGTTTAGGGTGGCGGTGAGTTCTCCGATGCGGTAGGTCAGCACCGTGTCGTTTTTGGTTGCCGTTACGGTTTTGCTGGATCCGTTCCAGGAAAGTCCGGCTCCTTGCACCTCAAACAACTGGCGCATGGGGACGAGCGTTGTCCCGCTCAGCAGCAGCGGCTGGGCGGCAAGCTGAAGCGGGCGGTCGTCCAGATAGACGGCCGTCACTGGAGTCAGCGGCACCGACTCCGCATAAGACGGATTCGCTTGGAGCAGCGACACAGCCAGCAGAGCCAGCGATACTCCCTTGTTGATGGTCATGCTGTCATCACCTCGTTGTTAATATGTTCATCTAAGTTGTACGAGGCTGCTTCCAATTAGTTGTGTACCAAATATTGGGGCAATTCTAGTTTTCCTCCAAAGCGCCGTGCACGAATCCGTCCGCCGCCGTCAACCGGCGGCGTGCTTCGGCAGCGTCAACTCCAGCCAGAAGCATAACAATCGCCGTCTTCACATGGCCTTCCGATTCATGGAAGGCTTGTTCAATTTGCTCTCCAGAGGCATCTGTAGCCAGTTCGATAATGCGCTTGGCCCTGTAGACCAGCTTCTCGTTGGAGGGATTCAAATCGACCATCAGATTCCGGTACACTTTGCCGATACGGATCATTGCCGTTGTGGTCAGCATGTTCAGAATCATTTTTTGCGCCGTTCCCGATTTCATTCGCGTCGAGCCCATGACGACCTCAGGACCGACAACGGCTTCAATCGTCAGCTTGCCGAGCCTGGCCATCGGTGTCCCGTAGTTGTTGCAGAGGCCGATAACCACCGCGCCCCGTTCTCCGGCGCGTTTCATCGCGCCGAGCACATAAGGCGTACGTCCGCTGGCGGCAATGCCGATGACGACATCGCTCGCGCCGATTCCGGCATCATCGATATCGGAGGCGCCCAACTCCTCGCTGTCCTCTGCGCCTTCGACCGGATCCTTGACGGCCCGGAAGCCGCCGGCGATTAAGCCCTGCACCATCTCGGGGTTCGTCCCGTAGGTCGGCGGGCACTCCGAGGCGTCAAGAATGCCGATTCTCCCGCTCGTTCCGGCGCCGACGTAGAATAGCCTGCCGCCGCTGCGGAACGCCTCCACGATAAAGTCGGCTGCTTCGGCAATCTGCGGAATCAGACTGTGGATTACCTCGGCGACCTGGCGGTCTTCGTTGTTAATTAGATGCATGATTCCGGCGGAATCGAGATGGTCGATTGCATTTGTTTTGTCATTGGGCTGCTCTGTGATCAAACTGCCTAAAATATGGTTCATGAGGTTCTTCCTCCTACCAGTCTAGTATACTGAGTATTTTGCATAATCTCCCAAGCCGCATTTCGATCGAATATGCAAAATCCTGTTTCTCTGTATTGAAGCTACAACAGGGCAGATGGGGGTTCGTCCTGTCGCCCGTCCGCCAGTTCGCGGGCCAGCCGCGCCGCTCCGACCGAAGGCGGCGCTCCCCGGCTCCCGTCAACAAAAACCAGCCCGCCGAATGACTCCTGCAGCCTGCCGCACAGCACTTCGCGGAAGAGCGGCGCGTATCTGAACATTGAGCCGCTGAGCACGGCCTGCCCCTGCTGGAGTGCGGGCGATCTGCGCAGCAGCGCTGCCGCCGTATCCGCGAGCGCTTCGGCTTCGCTTACAAGAATGCCAGCGGCGGCATCATCTCCCTGCGTGGCGGCCTGAACGCAGATTTTGGCGAAGGCGGCAATCTGCGCTTTGCTGTGGGCAGGGTTATAGATGTAACCCTTCAAGTCGGTAATCTGCTGAAATCCATACTCCCGCATAATCATATCGGTCATTATGGTCGGTGGATGAATGGAGTCAAAGCTGCGCATGACCGTTTTCAGCGTACGCAGGCCGACCTGGTAGCCGCTGCCTTCATCGCCCAGATAATGTCCCCAGCCGCCGGTGCGCAGGCGGGAACCGTCCGGGAGATAACCGTAGCAGATGGAGCCTGTGCCCGAGATGATGAGCGCTCCGGAACGGCTGCCTAGTGCGGCCATCAGGGCAATCTCTCCTTCGGAACGCACGAACACCGGAAGGACAAGCCCCCGTTCTAACAGATGCTGCTGAACAGAGCTTTGAAGCAGATCACATTCTTCCTTGGTATCGAAACCTGACATACCAAGACAGATGGAAGCGCAATCTTCAACTTTTGACTGTAATTGTTCCAATACTCCGTCAATAACTGACATGACTTCTGTAAGCGCTACCTCGAATCCGACGCTATGCGGATTCGAGGGCCCTCCGGTACAGCGGGCCAGCAGGGCTCCCTGTTCGTCCAAAGCGGCTGCATCGGTCTTTGTGCCACCTCCATCAAGGCCTACATACACTTTCATCGATCAATCACCACTTTGATTTTTTTCTAATTATATGGGAAACCTCGTTTAAAGTAAAATAAAATTTCACATGAAAAATATTAGTTGAAATTTTATTTCACTACTCATATAATGAATTCAATCCAATGTTTTGGAAGGATAACAAACCTTTTATGTTATTTAATCTAACATTTAGACATGAAGGTATTTTTCGAACATCATTTGCAAAATACCACTTTATAGGGAGGTGCTTGCTTTCAATGAATGGCGGCTTAATTCGTCTGCGGGAATTGCATGAATCGCTCAGTCCGTCTGAGCACAAGATTGCCGCGTATATTTTGCAGAATCCGGATGAGATGATCCATTTGTCCATTGCCGAGCTGGCTGCAAAAAGCGGCTCCAGTCAGGCAGCCATTGTCCGGCTATGCAAGACGATCGGATTCAAGGGGTACCAGGAGCTTAAAATCAAAGTCGCCGGCGATTTACAAGGAAGAGATTCAGGAATCGTTGGCTATCAGGAAATTCGTCCGAACGATACCATTGCCGCGATTATGCAGAATGTTTCGAACAATAACATCCAATCGATCCGCGATACGCTGAAAATTCTGGATGAAGAGATGGTGGAGCGGGCGGTGGAGGCGATTGACCGGGCGAAGCGGATTTACTTTTTTGGAGTGGGTGCTTCGAACCTTATTGCAATGGATGCCCAGCAGAAGTTTTTGCGGATCAACAAAACGAGCTTTTCGTTCGCCGACCCGCATGTGCAGCTTACCAGTGCCATAACGGCAACCGCCGAAGATACGGCCGTGTGCATTTCGTACTCTGGCGAGACAAAAGAAGTAATCCGCGCCGCGTCCATCGTCAAAGAGAACGGCGGCACCGTGATCAGCATCGCCAAATACGGCAATTCCACCTTAAGCCGGAACGCAGACATACCGCTGTGCACCTCCGCCACCGAAAATGAAATCCGCAGCGGAGCGATGGCATCGAGAATTACCCAGCTCAATCTGGTCGATATACTGTATCTCGCCGTCGCCAGCCGGAATTACGAGCAATCCGTCACTTATCTGGAGAGAAGCAGGCAGCATATCAAACAGCTGTAGCGCCCGGGCAGGGTGCAGCATTGCCGCCCAATAACAAGAACATATGCAAAAGGGAGAGGAAATGATGAAAAAAAGTCTGTTGCTCTGTATGGTTGTTGTGCTGATGCTGATGAGCGCCTGCGGCAAATCAGGCAAGGAAGCCGCAAGCCCGGATGACAAGGATACCGTTGTAGTCTGGACCTATCCGGTACACGGTACATATGAAGATGATCTGAAAGAAATGGTGGCCGATTTTCAAAAAGCGCATCCGAACATTACAGTGAAGACGGAAGTGCTGTCCTGGGCCGAGGGGCCGAAGAAATTTGACGTTGCCTTGAACGCCGGCAGCCCGCCGGACCTGTATTTTCACAGCGTGGACGGCACATATGTCAATACCGGTCTTGCCCTTGATCTTGATCCTTACATGACCGACGACATCAAAAATGATTACCTACCGGGAACGCTGGAGCTTGCGCAGATCGGCGGCAAACAGTATGGGCTTCCGCTATACCAGTTCCAATGGGCCTGGGGCGGCAACAAGCGCATTCTGGAGGAAGCGGGCATTGATTGGGCCAAAATCCAGCAAGAGGGCTGGACCTGGTCACAGTTCAACGAGGCGGCTACCAAACTGAGCAAAACCTTGAGCGACGGCTCAACGCAATATCCGCTGGTTACGGACGGTACCTCGCTTGATTTTATCGAAATGCTCTCCCGCAACAACAACATGCCTGATGTTCTGGATGAGTCCGGGGCATTCCAATGGGGTGACGAGCGGATCGTCGAGACGCTGAATTTCATCAAAGGGTTGCTGGATAAAGGATATATGCCCAAGGAAACGGCGGCGATCGCCCCCGCCAAACGCTCCGATATGTTCTATGCCGGACAGGCAGCGATTATTTCCAAAGCGATTCCGTATTATGACGTCATGATCCAGAACCGCAACAAGGACATTGATTCCGGCAAGGTGAAAGGTGAAAAAATCGACTTTGTGCTGCTGCCGGTTCCGCATAATGACAATGCTCCGGCCAAGACAACGATGGGGGCGGAAGGCTACATCGCCTTCAAACAGAAAAACGACAAAGGCGAGCAGCATGCCAAAAATACATTCCAAGTGCTTGAATACTTGAGTAATGCCAAAGCCGGAAATTCCTCCAATGAGCTGGTGCTGCCATTTGTGCGCAAATCCCAGGCGGCCCTGTTCGCTGGCAAGGCGCTCGGCTCGGAAGAGACGATCAAGGCATCGGCGGCCATGGCCAAACATATCGTAAATCCGGTCACGCTGAAGCTTGATGCGGCGACTGCCGCCAAAATGAAGCAGTTCAAGGAGCAGGTGGTGACACCAAACCTTCAGGCGCTCTATTCCTCAGAGAAAACGCCGGAGGCCATCGCTGAGGAGTTCAAGAGCAAAGGAACGCAAATGCTCGGCAAATAGACAGGAGGAGAGGAAAAGATGACGACAATCGCGCCAAAGCGGGTGCGCAGTTCCGCCGGGCGGTTATGGCGTGAATACGGATGGGCCTACTTGTTCATTTTGGCGCCCGTCCTGCTGTTTCTCGTGTTTACACTGTATCCGGTCTTCTCCGCCCTGATCATGAGCTTTCAGCAGTACAACATTATGGATTCGACCTGGGTCGGACTGGACAATTACGAGCGGCTGGTGCAGGATGCGACCTTCTGGAAATCAATGCGTAATACGGTCATCTTTACGGTGTGCACGGTGCCGGTGAACATCATTATCACCTTTGTGCTTGCATATCTGATCTACCAGATGAAGACGAAATGGCAGACTTTTTTCAAAGCAACGCTGTATTTGCCGGCGGTAGCTTCCGGGGTAACTATCTCCATCGTTTGGCTGGCTATTTTTGATCCGACCGATGTGGGTCTGCTCAACCGGTTTCTCGGCTGGTTCGGCTTCGACCCTGTCATTTGGCTGGGACAGTCCAAAACTGCGCTGTTCTCCCTGATTCTGATGAACTGGCTGGGCTCGCACGGCGCGGGAATCATCCTGTATCTGGCCTCCATGGGCGGGGTGCCCAAATCGCTGTATGAGGCTGCCGACATTGACCACGCCAGCGGCTGGACCAAGTTCACACGCATTACCTGGCCTCTGCTGAAGCCGACGACGCTGTATTTGCTCGTTACGGGAGTGATTACTTCCTTCCAGGTGTTTATTTCGGTGTACATGATGACCCAGGGCGGCCCCAACTTTGCGACCACGACAATTGCCTATTTAATCTACCAGACGGCGTTCGAATTTTATGAATTTGGCCTGGCTTCGGCCCAATCGTTCGTGCTGGCATTCCTGATTATCCTGGTCTCTGTCATCCAGTTTAAATACTTCTCGAGCGATGTCGAGTATTAGGGCGAAGGGGTGAGCATTACATGAAAACCAGATCAAAAACCGTTTTTCTGGCCGTGGCGGCCCTCATCCTGGTGGTGTGGACAATCGTAACGATCATTCCGATGTACTGGATGCTGATCGGCTCCGTGCAGGATTCGACGACGACGGCGAGCTTTCGGCCCCGGATGATTCCCGAGGAGCTGTCGTTTGCGCCGTATGACCGTTTTTTTGCCAAAACAGCGGCCTGGCGCTGGCTGTTCAACTCCCTGCTGATTTCCACCGTGTTGACCGTAACCAACGTGTTTTTCGCTTCGCTGGCCGGGTATGCCTTCTCCAAGCTGAAGTTCCCTGGCAGCAATGCGATATTCTGGGTGCTGCTCAGCACGATGATGATTCCGGCGCAGGTGACGCTGATTCCGCTGTATATTCTGATCGTCAATGTGTTTAATCTTGGCGACAGCTATACCGCGATTATTCTGCCTACCGCAGTAACGGTCGGCAATATTTTTCTGATGAAGCAATACATGTCTTCGCTTCCGACCTCGCTGATTCATGCGGCCCGGATTGACGCCTGCAGCGAGTTCGGCATCTTCTGGAAGGTGATTCTGCCCATGGCCAAGCCGGGGCTGGCCGTGCTGGCGATCTTCACCTTTGTGGCTTCCTGGAACGAGTTTTTCTGGCCGTTCCTGATAACGAATTCGACGGAGATGCGGACGATCCAGGTGGGGCTGGCTTCCTTCGTCTTTTCCGAATCGACAGACTTTGGAGCGATTATGGCCGGGGCGACGGTTGGTGCGCTGCCGATGCTTATCTTGTTTTTCTCGCTGCAGCGGTATTTCCTGCAGGGAATTACCATTGGAGCGGTCAAAGGCTGAAATGGCGGTCAGGCTTTGCTTGTATGGGAGAACGGCATAGTGATAAAACGGCATGGATGCCGCTCCCGGGATTCTGGCAATATGTCCATGTGTGAGTTTTACAGAAGTCCCCGCAAAGTACCCGAATTCATCTTCAGAAGCAAAACCTTCACTTTGTGGGGGAACTTAAAGGGGGAAAGGCTATGGCACGTGTTGAATTCCGCAATGTGCGCAAACAATTTAACGATCAGAACAAGCAGGCTTTTACAGCGGTGGCGGGTTCCGATTTTGTTATTCAAGATAAAGAATTTGTTGTGTTTGTCGGTCCGTCGGGCTGCGGCAAAACGACCTCGCTGCGGATGATAGCGGGCCTTGAGCAGCAGACGAGCGGCGATATCATCATCGGCGACCGCATCGTCAATAATCTCCACCCCAAGGACCGCGACATCGCCATGGTGTTCCAGGATTATGCGCTGTACCCGCACATGACGATCCGCGAGAACCTGTCCTTCGGCCTGCGCAATCTGAAGAAGCCGAAGGATTATATCGACCAAAAGGTCCGGGAAGCGGCAACGATCCTTGGGTTGGAGGATATGCTGGAGCGCAAGCCGCGCGAGCTGTCCGGCGGGCAGCGCCAGCGGGTCGCCGTAGGTCGTGCGATTGTGCGCGATCCCCAGGTGTTCCTGTTCGATGAACCTCTCTCCAACCTGGATGCCAAGCTGCGCATTCAGATGCGGGTCGAACTGGGCGAGCTTCATAAGCGGCTTGGTGCAACCATCGTATATGTCACCCATGATCAGGTGGAGGCAATGACCCTGGGCGAACGGATCGTCGTCATGAACAAAGGCGTCATTCAGCAGATTGCCTCACCGACGGAGCTGTATGCCAACCCGAAAAATATGTTTGTGGCCGGTTTTATCGGCTCCCCGGCGATGAACTTCATCAATGCCCGCGTGGAGCAGGGCCACTTGTTCGTGGCCGGCGGAGAATTCGCGCTGCCGCAGGATGCCGCTGCCGGACTTCAAGGGTATGAAGGCGACGAGGTCATTCTCGGCATCCGCCCGGAGCATATTTACGGCGAGGACTTTGCGCCGGGAGTTACCGCCGAACACCGGCTGAATGCGCATATCAAGGTTGTGGAGCATCTTGGCTCCGAGAACCTGGTCTATTTTCACGTAGGCGAAAGATTGGTTACCGCCAAGGTGCATCCGGAAACCAAGGCGTACAACGGGCTGGATAAGCCGTTTATTCTCGACCTGGCCAAAGCGCGTTACTTCGATCCGCTGACAGAGGACAGAATCCTCTGGTAGCCTGACAACTCGGCAGCCGGTAAAAGCAAGCTGGACTGCCATGATAAAAGGGGGAGACAATCATGCGCAAGCTGAATGACGTTTTGGTTCGCACAGGAACAGAGGCGTTCAGGGAGATTGTACCGATTACACTGCTCAGCCTCGCTGGCTCGGCCGTGCTGGTGCCGGTCGTCCTGTTCGCGCCGCTTGCCTTTGCGTTTATCCTGATTCCGCTCATTTATATGCCTTTGGTGTTCGGCGCGTTTTATGCCTATCACCGGAGAATGGAGGGAAACAAACTCACGGTGCGGGAGATGTTCCGGGGGGCGTGGCGCGGCTTTGCACCTGCGGCAGTATTCGGGCTGCTCTGTTCGCTGCTGGTGCTCATTCTGTGGTCCACCTGGTGGTATTACGGAGGACGCGAAGGGATGCTGAGCCGGATGATCGCGATCATCCAGACGTATTTTGTCGCCATGGTATTGGTCTCCCAGTTTTATACGCTCCAGCTTGTCATCCAGCAGAAGCTGGGCATCTTCAAGGCGATGGGAGAGAGCGTAAAGCTGTTCCTGCGCCATCCGGCCTATACGATAGGTGCTTTTTTTCAAGCACTGTGCGTCGGCGTGATGCTGGCCGTCACGGTTGTCGGTTTTGCCGCTTTGTACAACGGCGTACTTGCCGTTTACCTGCATAAAGCGGCTTATAATGCGCTGCACCCGGATGAGGACAACGAAGCCGGGGAAGCGGCAAAGACTGGCGCCGGAATGGCGGGCGGGAGCCTGCGATGAGTGCCCGCGTGCGCAGCGGGGCGGACCGGCTGGCCGCGGGGATGGCACACCGGCTGCTGGAGGGGCGGCGGATCGGGCTGGTGACCAATCCGACCGGGATTACGGGGGATTTCCGTTCCACCGCCGAGGTCTGCTGTGGGTTGGCATCGTCCCAGCTGATGGCTCTTTTTGCCTGCGAGCATGGCATACACGGGCAGTATCAGGCAGGCGTGAAGTTCGAAGATGAACGGGATGCTGTACTGGGGCTTCCGGTATACAGCCTGTACGGCAGACATAAAAAGCCGACCCCGGACATGCTGGCCGGCCTGGATACGCTGGTTTTTGATGTGCAGGACCTGGGAATGCGCTTCTATACGTATGTCTCCACCATGCTGTACGTAATGGAAGCCTGCGCCGAGAACGGCAAAAGCCTGCTTATCCTCGACCGCCCCAATCCGCTGGGCGGGACCATCTGCGAAGGCGGATTGTTGCAGGAAGGTTATGAATCCATGGTTGGCGCATGGCCGATGCCGATCCGCACCGGAATGACTCTTGGAGAACTGGCGCGAATGGTCAACGACCTGAAAGGGTTGGGCTGCGATCTCGACGTGATTCCACTTGAGGACTGGAGCCGCAGCATGGAATATACGGACACAGGGCTGCCCTGGATGCTGCCCTCGCCGAATATGCCGACCCTCGAGACGGTCAGGGCTTATGGGGGAACCTGTTTTTTTGAAGCGACCAATCTGTCCGAGGGACGTGGCACCACCCGCCCTTTCGAGTGGATCGGCGCGCCTTGGCTGGATGGCGCCCGGCTGGCCGAATCCATGAATAAGCATCGGCTGCCGGGGGTGCATGTGCACCCTGTATATGCTACCCCGGCCTTTTCCAAGCATCAGGGGGAAATGTGCGGCGGCGTGCGATTGTTCATTACCGATCCGCAACGTTACGAATCCGTAAATACGGGGCTGTTGCTGCTGCACGAGGTCAATGCCCTGTACCCACAGGCATTCCGCTGGCTAGCCCCACCGCAGGAAGGCTCCAGATATTTCATCGACCTGCTGACCGGAGGCGAAGAGGTGCGCCGCACCATCGCGTCGGCCGCGGGCCTGCGCGAGATTCAAGCAGCCTGGCGGCAGGACAGCGCAGCCTGGAAGGAGCAGGCCCGGCCGTATCTGCTCTATACCTGAGCGAATGGCGAATACAGCGGCTGAAGCGGGGCGTGGTATCGCGGGCACAATCTGTCCGATGATGTTAGGCAGACGGCCAGCTGATTCAGGCAGCAAATGTTTGCGTAATAATGCGGGGGCCAAAGACTGGGCGATATTAAGAATTGAGACTGAACGATATTATTGAAGCTAAGGGAGGAGCGGCGGTGAATATGGATTTGCGCAATACTGGGGGGCCGGGGGATGATCCCGATGCGATTCTCGCTGGCATGAGCCTTGCGGACAAAATCGGCCAAATGTTAATGTGCGGTTTTAAAGGAACTGCCCTGACGGATGAGGTCCGGGAGCTTGTCGCAACCGGCAAAATCGGAGGAATTATATATTTCGCCCGCAATGTGGAGTCGCCGGAGCAGGTGGCGCAGCTGACGGCGTCGCTGCAGCGTGCGGCTCTGGAGGGAGGGACGCCGCCGCTTTTTATATCCATTGACCAGGAAGGCGGCATGGTGGCGCGGATTACCAAGGGTGTTGCCTTGATGCCCGGTGGAATGGCAATTGCCGCGGCGGGGTCGGAAGCCGATGCTTATGAGGCCGCTTTTGTCAGCGGCAGCGAGCTGGCAGCAATGGGCATTAATTTCAACTATGCTCCGGTGATGGATGTCAACAATAATGCGGACAATCCGGTAATTGGAGTTCGCTCCTTCGGGGAGTCGCCGCAGCGCGTGGCCGATTTCGGAGCGGCAACGCTGCGCGGGTTCCAGGATGCCGGTGTTGCCGCTACGGCGAAGCATTTCCCCGGCCATGGCGATACCGCCGTCGATTCCCATCTGGATCTGCCGACGGTACCGCATGACCGGACACGGATGGAGCAGGTAGAATTGGTGCCGTTCAGACGGGCGATCGCCGAAGGGGTGGATGCCATGATGTCGGCGCATATTTATTTTCCGGCGCTGGAGCCAGAGAAGCTGCCCGTCACCCTATCGAAGACGGTATTGACCGGACTGCTGCGCGAGGAGCTTGGTTTTGAAGGTATCATTATGACCGATTGTATGGAAATGAATGCGATCGCCGAATATTACGGAACAGTGGAAGCATCCGTAATGGCGATTGAAGCGGGCGCGGATATGATCCTGATCAGCCACCGCGTCGACCGCCAGCTTGCCGCTATCGCGGCGATCGGCCGAGCGGTGGAGGAGGGCCAGCTGAGCGAGGCGCGCCTCGATGCGTCAGTGCGTCGGCTGCTGGCGCTGAAGGCGAAGCGTGGCTTGCTTGGGGGCGGCGGCACGGCTGCCGGTGCAGGCGAAGCCGCCGCCGGCGCAGCAGGCCAGGCGCTATCCGGCCTGGCACGCTGCGGAATCGCAGCGCACCTGGAGGTGGCGCGGCGGATCAGCGAAGCCAGCGTGACGCTGGTTCGCAACGATGCGCCGGTGCTGCCGCTGCGGCGGCTGCGTACGCTGGCGATTACGGCTGCTCCGATGGTTGCCACGCAGGTCGATGAGTCCTTCGCGCCTAGTCCCGGACTTGGCGCGGCGCTGGGCAAGCGCGGCCTGGATTGCGAAGACCGCGTCATTCAGGCCAGCCAATTCGCACAGTACAGTGCGGAACTGCTGGCCGCAGCCGCTGCGGAGGAAATCGGGCAGATTGTGCTTGGCACCTACAACGCCGGGTTTAATCCCGCGCAGGCCAAGCTGGCCGAAGCATTGCAGGCGCTTGGCAAACCACTGGCCGTCGTCGCGCTGCGCAATCCGTATGACCTGCTCGTCATGCCGGGAGTGCAGGTCTATGCCGCTGTTTACGAGGGCCGTCCGCTCGCGCTGGAGAGCGCGGCCAAAGCGCTGCTCGGAGAAATTCCTTTCCGCGGGCAGCTGCCGGTCTCGCTGGGTTCCGCTTATCCGGCGGGGTGGGGAATACGCCTATGATCGGCCCGTTCTGGAACAAAACAAACGCCACCGTAGTCGGCCTGATGTCCGGCACCTCGCTGGACGGCATTGATGCCGCAGTGGTGTCTATTGAAGGCTGCGGAATGGGTGCGCGGGTGAAGCTGCTGCATTATCACAGCGTGCCTTATGAAGCTGCGCTCCGCGAGCGGCTCAAGTCGCTGTGCACCGTGGAGCATTCATCGGTAGAGCTGGTATGCGGCATGAATGTCTATTTGGCCGAACGGTTTGCCGAAGCGGCAATTGAGGCGGTGCGCGGTGCCGGAATGGAGATGGGAGAGATCGACTTGATCAGCTCCCATGGACAGACCGTTTGGCATATCCCGGAAAAAGCCGACCATGATCCCCATCTGCTCCGTTCCACCTTGCAGCTTGGAGATTTGTCCGTGCTGGCCAAACGAACGGGCCGGTACGTTGTTGGGGACTTCCGTCCGGCTGACATGGCCGTCGGCGGCCAGGGAGCGCCGCTGGTTCCGTACGGCGACCTGATCCTCTTCCGGCATTCCGAAAAAGGACGACTGCTCCAGAATATCGGGGGCATCGGCAACTGCACCGTATTGCCGCCTTCGTGTACTCCCGAACAGGTCTTCGCGTTCGATACCGGTCCCGGCAACATGGTTATTGATCAGGTGGTGCACCTGCTGACGGATGGCCGCTTGTCCTACGACGAGGACGGGGCCTGGGCATCGCAGGGCCAGCCCGACGGGACGCTGGTATCGGAAATGCTGGAGCATCCCTACTTCGCCCGAAAGCCGCCGAAGTCCACCGGCCGGGAAATATTCGGCAAAGACTATGCCCGGCAGTTCGTCGATGCGGCCCGGCAGCGTGGGCTTGGCGGAGCGGATATGGTGGCGACTGCCACCGCCTTTACCGCCCGGACGATCGCCGACGGCTACCGCCGCCATGTGTTCCCGGCGTGCCGGGTGGATGAAGTGATCGTCAGCGGCGGAGGCGCGCATAACCGCACGCTGCTGGCAATGCTGGAGCAACTGCTGCCGGAGCAGAAGGTGCTGACTTCGGGGGCGTTCGGAGTGAGCGACGATGCCAAAGAAGCGGTTATTTTCGCGCTGCTCGGCAACGATTTTATGCACGGTCTCTGCAATAATCTGCCTTCCGCCACTGGAGCGGAACGCCCTACCGTAATGGGGAAGCTGGCCTTCCCCTAATTTATGAAATAACCTTTAAAGTATAATGCTTGCGCACCGGGCAATCCGTTCATACCTACCAAAGAACAAGTTATCGAGATGTTTAAGAAAATTCTTTAAATAAATGCTGCAGTTAATTTGTTATATAAGGGCTGTCCCAGGACATCATCGAAGAACACTGGGAACTGCCTTTTTTTATTTTAGGCTGTTTTCACATAGATTGTTGCTTTTTTGACCATACTTTTAAAAGGTTGATATAATAGGGTTTAAGGTTGCGTTCGAGGATGTGGAAAGATGTATATGAAGAGTTCAATGCAGGAACAAGGCGTGTTAAAGCCGAAGAAATCGACGCTGTGATCGGTGAGTATATTCACCCATCTGCTTTGTTATGCACAGATACAGCGTTCTCAACTATCAATCCCATATCTTAGGACGTTCAATTCCCATTGTTCTCATATAGTCTAACAACTGACCTGTGTGAACAGATTCGTGGTAAGCAATGCGTAATAGCATATCCCCAAGTTTTTTAACATAGCCACCTGCATCAAGAAGGTCTATTTCTATATTTTCTAAGTCGTTTATACTAATTGTTTTAATATATTTCAAGAATTCCTCACGATAAGGCTGTGAAAATTCAAGTTCATCTTCTACTGATGTGAATTCTTTTGCTTCAAAGGGATTAAACAAATTAGATAGAGCTTTACCACCTCTCCCTATAAGAACTTGGTGAAAAAGAAACTCAGCTTGTAATAAATGTCTAATCATTTCAGCACAAGTAAGAGCGTCTTCATCAGGTTTCCAATTTAACATTTCTTCGGGTATAGCTTTCCATACTTTTATACTTCTACGTCTAATTTCTTCAAAATTTAAAATTATTAAATCAGTTGCATTCATCTAAACTCAACCCCTTTGCTTCTATCCATAGGTAAATTATACCAAGATCATTTTTAATAGACAAGAATATACCTTTATAAATTTACGCAAAACAAAAAAAATTACGAAAAAAGCCTTATTTTATAAAGCAAAAGGAAAGGGCAACTTGAATCATTCATACGTTAAACTTAAAACCAGATCAGACTAACAAAAAAACATTTGATATATATAGATGTCTATGTAATAATGCTTGTATGTTAAAAAATAACGCAGCCGCACTGATAGCAACGATCAGAGACTCGATCAATAAATTGATTGTGACTGAGCTCGAATCATATGGAGTTGAAGGGATTGTTCCTACCCATGGTGGAATATTAATGTTCCTCTATCAAAAGGATGGGCTTTCCATTAAGGAATTGACGCAAAAAATTTCTCGTCAGCAGCCAACAGTTACAGTTTTAATCGACAAGCTAGTGAAGCTGGGGTATGTCGAAAGAAAAAAAGAAAGGGAGGATAGCAGAGTTACCCTGATATATCTGACCAATAAAGGGAAAGAGCTGGAGCCTGTATTTGAGGCGATCTCCAAAAGATTAAAAGAAACCCTTTATGGTGGTCTCAAAGACGAAGAAAAAGAACAACTGGAATATCTGCTGGAACATGTGAAAAACAGATTTTAAAATTTTTTTGAATAAATGTATAGATATCTATATGATTGCCCAAATAACAATAAAACATTTGGAGGTTATTGAAATGAAACATCTTATCATCTATGCTCACTCTAACGCTGAAAGTTTTAATCATGCGATACTGGAAACTGTTATAAATACCTTGAAAGAAAAAGGTGACGAAGTCGTTGTACGCGATCTATATGCTCTTGATTTTCAACCCGTATTAAAACCTGAGGATACTGCTGCTATGAGAGCGGGGCAAACTCCGGCTGATATCAAAGTGGAGCAGGAATACATCTCACAATCGGATACGATTACTTTTATTTCTCCCATTTGGTGGACAGGTCTTCCTGCTATCCTGAAAGGTTACGTTGATCGTGTATTTGCATACGGTTTTGCATATACGTCTGGTCCAGAAGGGATTAATAAGCTTCTTACAGGTAAAAGAGGTTTTATTGTGAATACACACGGTACTCCCAACGTTATCTACGATGAAATCGGTATGACCGCAGGATTGAAGATCACATCAGATACGGGAATTTTTGATTTCGTTGGAATTGAATCCGTCGGTCACTTGCTGCTTGGAAGTATCGGCTACCTTGATGAAGATGGCTATAAAGGACTGTTGAAGCAGGTACAAGACACCGTCAAATCAGTGTTATAACGAAACAATATTATCACATTAAAAGGCTGTTCTTACCGTTAAGAAATGTACGGCAGTCTTCAAATGATGAGGTCAACCAGCATTTACTGGTTGGCCTTTTCTTCTATATAAGCTGGCTTCGAATGCGCAGTGGCACTACATGAAACTTTTAAGTTCAGTTTATATAGATGCTAATATCCTTCGACGGTTTTGGAATGTCCCTCTACGATTAAGGACATGTAAACGTCAATAGGATCCTCACTTTCAACTTTAAAACCAAACCGTTCATAAAGACGTCTGGCAGAGCTTCCTTGCAGGACATTTAAGGTTACACGTTTTCCTTTTACATCATTTTGTTCAAGTAGATTTCTTAATACTTGACTTCCGACCCCTTTACCTTGGTGATTGGGGTGAATATAAAAATGCTCCAATAAATAACCGTCAAACGTCGGTTTAAAAGCTACGCAGCCAACAAAAGAAGAGTCTATTTCGATGATCCAGGTATGGATAGAGTCGAATGCATCACGGAAGCGTTGACGAACTTTTTCTTCATCAAATCTTCCTAACCTGGTTAAATCGTTACGCAGTACAATGGCCCGTAAATGAGCTATGGTTTCAACATCGGAATTTTGGGATTGGCGAAGAGTAAAAGGTTTCATCTCATGTAACAACTCCTTTATCGTAACAGGCAAGAGGTGACCAGCATGTTTTTTTTCTTATTATACACTGAGTTCTCATAATCCTTGTATTAAAATTCACAAATAATTCATTATTATTATCGTCAGCAATTGATTATAGTACATAGTATTAATAGTTAACTGTATGTATTATGTGTTTTGCGGAGGTTCACTATGAAAGATTATGAATTAAGGGACGATTTGAGAGAATCCGTTAACCGGATTTATGACATGGAATTATTCAGCAGCCTGACGGAGCTTGTCCAAGGGGAAAACCATGTGCTTCAATATTTAGTTCAGCATCGAGATGATGAAATTAATCCATCCTTACTCAGTGACCACCTGCATGTATCCAGATCGAGAATTACGGCAGCGCTTACGACCTTAAGAAAAAAAGGCTATGTGACCATGGAAATGTCCGAGCATGACAGACGACGAATGTGTGTAAGGCTCACACCAGAAGGTGCCTTCCTGATTAAACAGAAACAAGAGAGAATTGAAGGCTATTTTGAAGCGCTGGTAGGGGATCTGGGTGAGGACAATGTCAGGGAATTTATACGATTGATCGAGCTTTCCATTCGTATTATGAATGCGGAATCTACTGAAAAATAACATAATGTGAGGGTGTACAGGATGAGGTATAAAATAATAGCGGATAGCTGTTGTGACTTAACAACAGAGCTTAGAGAAGAAATGAAAATCACGATGATCCCGTTAAACATGACATTGGGAGAAAAATGCTTTGTAGATGATGAAACACTAGATTTACCTCAGTTTATGGAAGAAATGAAAGCCTGTACAACCAAGATCGGATCGGCTTCACCGTCACCTATGCTGTATAAGGAAGCCTTTCAAGGTGAGCATACTTCTTTTGCCATTACAATATCCAGCAATCTGTCCAGTTCGTATTCAAGTGCATTGGTTGGTAAGGATATGGCGGAGGAAGAAGGGGCTGATGTTCATGTATTCGATTCGAAAAGCGCGTCGGCTGGACAAATATTGTTAGCTCTAAAATTACGCAAGCTGATCGACGAGGGGTATCATAAAGGAGAGATTATTTCTTCCCTGGAAAGCTTTATCACGAAGATGAAAACCTATTTTGTGCTAGAGAATCTGGACAATTTGGTGAAGAACGGACGAATGAATAAAATTACGGGAAAGATACTTTCATTCCTGCATATCAGACCCATTCTGGGTTCAGACAGTGACGGAAATATCGCATTGTTTACCCAAGCGCGTGGTCAAAATCAAATCATTGAAAAGCTGGCAGATACGATCGAAAAAAGTGGTCGGGCTACGGAGGGGGAAAGCATTGTGATTACCCACTGTAATAATCCCGGGCTTGCGGAGAAACTGGTGAATGCGTTGAAGAACCGATATCAATTTAAGGATATTCTGATTGTGCCCACCAGAGGAATCAGTTCGATGTATGCTAATGACAAAGGAATTATTATGGCGTTTTAAGCTATTGGAGTGAAGGGTACTCTCTTATTAAATCAAGGTTTATGCCAATTCGAGCCTGAGTTGGTGTAAGCCTTTTTGACATGCTGAAAAACACATTGAAATACTATGAATAATATGGAGCAGGGAGAAAATATGACACGTACGAGTACAAACGAAGTCATACGCAGGAATTTCAGATTCACCCGGAAGCACGGGTCGGTTGGGTGACATTGTAACAGATGGAAAGCTGCCCTCAGGTACGGAAAAGCTTGATACCGTGTAATTTGTGCCCGCAGGCGGGGATCATCACCATATTGGCGGCAATGTATGGAATGGAGAAGGTAACCCCTATCCTTCCGCTCATGCGACAGGGGTTAAGGAAATTATAATGCTGCTTTCTGGCGATGGATCTTTGTGGAAGCTAAAAAGCACGCTTGACGGCCATGCAACCTATGGAGAGCTGAATGGATTTTCTGTCATTGATCCAAGCGGAAACAAACTGGTGTTTGATATTAGCAGATGAGCAGGTCAGCCATATGTTAAACCGGATGTATCCATGTCTAACTTAATTTTTTGATAACGACAGAAGCGTTTACGTTGGCTTGGGTACCTCCAGCCAAGGTTTGCAGGGTAACCGCAGCGGCAGAGCTATGATTTCGCAGGGTAATGACATCACCGGATGCTAGAGCGAGGATGGCCTGCCCTGTGTTTTGCTGCGTACCAGCTCCTGAGCCGTATATGGTTCCTGCTGCCAGAGTGCCATTGATAAATATGGCAAATTGGCCTGGCTCTACACCCGATACTGAAAAGTTAACTTCATAGTTCCCCGCATCGGTAACTGCAATCTGCGTAGTGCCGGGAGCATGGGTAATTCCAGGTGTAAGTATACCGTTCGTATCGAAAATGACATCCGCTTCTATTGGAACGACTCGGGATCCTAAGTTGTAGATATAACCAAACTGAGCTATTCCACCTGCGGTTCCTGTAGCTCCCGTCGCCCCGGTGGCCCCCGTTGCTCCTGCGGTACCCGTAGCCCCAGTGGCACCTACCGCACCCGCAGGACCTGCTGGGCCGACTGCCCCTGCAACGCCCGCAGGACCTGCTGGACCGACTGCCCCTGCAATGCCCGCAGGACCTGCTGGACCGACTGCCCCTGGAATCCCCGCAGGACCTACGGGGCCTGCTGGTCCTACCGCACCCGCAGCTCCAACTGCGCCCGCAGTGCCCACAGCGCCCGCTGCGCCTACATTTCCGGCAGCCCCAACGGTGCCCGCAGTACCTACAGCGCCTGCTGCGCCCACATTTCCGGCAGCCCCGACATTTCCAGCAGCCCCGACATTTCCAGCAGCCCCCACATTTCCGGCAGTTCCGACGGCTCCAGCAGTACCCACAGCGCCCGCTGCACCTACGTTACCTGCTGCACCTACGTTACCTGCTGCACCTATAGCTCCAGCTGCGCCTGTTATACCTAAAACATTTTGAGGTATATTTACACGGACGATTTGCTTTCTGACGACGATTTCTTTGCAAAAGCACTTTCGTTTCGAATGGCATTTTCTCTTCGGACGTTTTTTACTAAACCAAGAGCGGATAAAAACGTCTTTTTTACGGCCTTTCTTTCGTTTCAATTCGGGACGACCCAATACAAACACCTCCATATCGATTTGTTGTATACTACTCCATTCATCCAAGGCAGGCATGGACATCTGTCCTGTGGTTGATAGGCAATGATCTATTTTTGGATAAAAATGGGTATTTGTACAGGTGCATTCATCTAGTTATATAAAAATAGCGCCCCCGGCTGTTACCTTGGTTCACACCAAGGAACAGCTGAAGGCGTCAGAAGAAGCGTGCCGTAATTATGAAGCAGTTTGAAGCCGCTTTTTGCGCATGTATATAGCGTACAGGATGCCGCCAAGCATGCACAAGGTACAGGCGAAGCCTGCCAGTAACCAGGCTGAAGCGACAGCCCCGCCGCGATCCATGCTGTGTCCGAGCCATAATGGCAACAGAGCGCCCCCGACTCCACCTGCGCCAATAAGCAGGCTGGTTGTGGATTCTTCTGTGCCGGGCATCATCTTGCTGGCAAAGACGAGTGCGATTGAAAAGATACCGGACATGCCTAGCCCTAGCATCGCGATAAGCACAAAGGCACCAGCAGTTCCCTTGACCAGCGGGAACATGCAGAGTAGCATGGTCGCAGCAAGCGAGCTAAGGGCAACAAAGATACCATAGCCGTACCGGTCGGCAATGTTTCCTGCGAACAGTCGCCCGGCCGCCATTGCCAGCCAGAAGCAGGTAACACTGAGTGCCGCCTCGGCTTGGGAAAGGCCCAGCCGTTCAATGAACATAGAAGGTAGGAAATTGGCAAGGCTCATTTCTGTCCCTACATAGATAAAGAAAAAGATGATAAATAGTGCCAGCAGCCGCCAATTTCCCGCAGTGCTTACTTTAGAAGCTCCCTTCGATGAAGAATGTGGGGCCGAGACGGAATGCGTATGCCTTTCCCCGGGACGTCCATATTCGTCCAATACAGCATCCAGCTTGCCGAAGGATCCCCGCAGCCAGGCTACGACTGCCACCGCCGCACAGACGGAGATGACAGGGAAGGCCAAACGCCACCAGCCAAGGGCGATCAACTGGCTGGCAACCGCAGGCATAGCTAACGCGCCGATTCCGAAAAAGACCTCCAGACGGCTCATCGCCGCGCCCGTTCCTTCGGTAATACCGCTAATCACGATGGTTCCGATGACCGCTTCCACCATGCCGAAGCCAAAGCCAGCTACCGCTCCGATGGCATATAGCCAACCCCATGGGGGCAGCAGTGAATAAAGCACTTCCGCCGCACACAGCAGCAGCAAGGCGAATACAAGCGTCCGGCGTTTGCCAAACTGCCGCGCAAGCCATGGCGACAGCAGGACGCCAACCAGAAAACCGGAAAATTGGGCGAAGATCAGACTTCCGCCCTCCGTATAATTCCGTCCATAGTGCTCCAGCAGCACGGGCAGCAGAGACCCTACAACCACGTGCGCCAGGCCAATTAGAAAATAAGACAAGCTGCCAATCCATAGCAGTCGTTTCATGATGAACTCCTTTGATACCTGAATTGCACTTATACCGTAAAGTGAACGATAATGTGAGGTATTAAATATTTATGATAATTCCAGCACCTGAAAGCCATAGCCTCCGATGGTAACATCTCCTTCCAGGAATTCGCCGCTGAGCAGCTCATGTCCTTTTTGTTCATTCAGATGATAATTCTGTTTCTCGGCGTTATGGTTCAAGATGAACAAATACGATTTTCCATCCTTGGAGCGAACGCTGGCCTCCACACCCGCAGGAGCACGCAGCAAGGACAGAATCCCTTTTTCCTCACAAATATAGCCCAGCAGACCGTCCAGGAAAGCTTCTTCAGGGTCCGAAGCCACATACCATGCTTCACCTTGACCAAAACGATTGCGTGTTAGTACGGGCATTCCCTGATAAAAATCATCGCCATACTCCGCTAGCACCTCGGCACCTTCGCTATGCAGCAGGTCGCAGAGTAAGCCACATTCATATTCCCCTTGTAATGCTCCCACCTGTTCCTTCAATACGATCCGATTGCGTGACTCCGGCAGAAGCGCGTCAATTTCTTCTACCCAAACTCCGAGAAGCTTACGCAGCTTACCCGGATATCCTCCAGTTGTGACCAGATCGTTTTCATTCACAATTCCGCTGAAAAAGGTGGTGACAAAGGTGCCGCCATGTTCAGTAAATTGTTCCAGTTTTTCCGCTGTACCCGGCTTGACCATGTAGAGTACAGGCGCGATAATGAGATCATATTTCTGGAAATCTGATTCCACGGAAATCAAGTCTACCTGGACGTTACGGCGGAAGAGGGCGGCATAGTATTTATGCACCTGATCGACGTAATTCAGTGCTACAGAAGGACCGCTTGATTTTTCCAATGCCCACCAATTATCCCAATCGAACAAAATGGCTACTTTTGCGTTCACGGTGGCATCCAGCAGCGTATTACCTAATGTGCCAAGCTCGCTGCCGAGCTGTGCCACCTCCCGGAATACACGTGTATTCTCATGACCGGCATGCTCAATCACAGCCCCGTGGAATTTCTCACAGGCTCCGATGGAACGGCGAAGCTGGAAGAACATGACCGTGTCCGCGCCATGCGCTACCGACTGGTAACTCCATAACCGCATGACACCAGGCCGCTTGAGCGAATTGTACGCTTGCCAGTTTTGCTGGCTCGGTGTTTGCTCCATCAGCATAAACGGCTGCCCATCCTTAAGGCCGCGCATCAGATCGTGGGCCATCGCGGTATAGCTCGGTGGGGTATTAGCCCGCGGATAGCTGTCCCAAGACACAATATCCATGTGCTTTGCCCATTTGAAATAGTCCAGTTGTTTGAAAAAGCCCATCAGATTGGTCGTTATGACAGCTTTGGGGATATGCTTTTTGATCGCGTTATACTCCAGCAAATAGCATTCCAGCATACTGTCTGAATTAAAGCGCGCGTAATCAAGGGAAATGCCCTGAAAGGTAGAGTGGTTTTCGCCCCAATGCTCGCTCAGATTATTTGGGGGTACAATTTCATCCCAATCATAGAAGGTGTGTCCCCAGAACGAAGTATTCCATACCTGGTTCACTTCTTCCAGTGTTCCATATTTTTGTTTGAGCCACACTCGGAATGCAGCAGCACAGTTATCACAATAGCAATCCCCGCCGTACTCATTGGACACGTGCCACACGAGGATCGCAGGATGATTTTTGTAGCGTTCTGCCAGTCGGTCAGCCATGCTCTCAGCATATTTGCGGTAGGTGGGACTGTTCGGACAGGAATTGTGGCGTCCGCCAAATTTTCGTTTACGCCCGTCGGCATCGACCCGGAGAATATCCGGATATCGGGTTGCCATCCAGGCAGGGTGAGCCGCAGTGCTGGTGGCAAGACACACAAAGATACCGCTTTTATATAAACTGCCGATGAATTGATCCAACCATTCAAAATGATATGTGATTTCATCCGACTGAATTTTGGCCCAGGAAAATACGTTGACTGTGGCGATATCAATTCCTGCCAGCCGGAACATCCGTAAGTCCTCCTGATGTGTGGTGTCATCCCATTGCTCAGGATTGTAATCTCCGCCGTAAAATACTTTAGGCAGTTTACCGCTTATCATGCCAATCACCTCTATATATAATAATAATTCTATCTTATAATACAAGTAAATGCTTTTAAATATAATAAAATGAACATGGATATAACAATATGGATCTGCATTAAGGAATACATAACCACGTGCGCTGGAGGTGATTTTTTATGATTTTAACTCCCCATCATTTGCGATTTTTTCTGACTACGCGTGAGCATTCTTTACCGCTTTTTATCGAAAGTATCGGATTTAACAGCAGGCAGGAGGATGTATCCCGGCCGGAGGGGTATCCCTGCTTTCACTGGATTCAGACGGTGTCCGGGGAAGGGGTATTCACGTTCAAGGGGGGCTCTTTCCGTTTGGGAGAACATGCCGGAGTCCTGCTGTTGCCGGGCGAGTCCCATGTATACAGCCGTGCAACGAAAGTATGGCGAACGCTGTACATTACGTTTGACGGACCGATAGCCGCTGCTGTGCTGACCGAACTCGGATTGAAGCATACGCGCGGGTATCATTGGGACGCCCATAGTGAACTGGACAGCTTCGGAGAAAGTATGCTTCATTCTATGGCGAGTGAACGGGATTTATCGGGGCTGGACGCTTCGGCCAATATGTACCGCTTTCTAACTTTGCTGCGCAAACATGGTCAATACAGTTCTATGCCTTCCTTGTCTCATAATGTAGAACGTTTGGGGCCTGTGCTGGCTTTTATGGAACAAAATTATGCCAGTCCGGATATCGGCCTGTCCGATATGGCGGTGATGAT
Organism: Paenibacillus sp. 1-8; assembly: GCF_056316205.1. Taxonomy (NCBI): domain Bacteria; kingdom Bacillati; phylum Bacillota; class Bacilli; order Caryophanales; family Paenibacillaceae; genus Paenibacillus; species Paenibacillus sp. 1-8. The sequence goes on from NZ_CM149995.1 coordinate 2,032,845, forward strand.
GAATGTCAGCGCCCGTCATTTGAATACGTTGTTCAAGCAGGCATTCGGTGTGACCTCTTACGCATATCTGATCGTCATACGTCTGCGAAAGGCTAAGGAGATGATGACTGAATTCCCGCACTTAACGGTAAAAGAGATCGCCGAGCGGGTAGGGTTCCGTGATGTCAGTCATTTTGTGGCGACTTTCCGCAAGGCCGAAGGAATTACCCCTGAAAGGTTCAAATTATTGTATTTATAAGGGTATTTTATCGAAATACTCTTTCTTACTCGGGAATGCTCATTATAGGAAGCATTCCTTATTGTTTTTTTCAGGATGAGGGGGTATAAAATAATAGTTCATTTGTTTCATCAATCTGATGTGCAGGTGACATAATAAACATACGATCCAAAGTTCTTCTGCAAAACCCCTATCCAAGAAGGAGTTAACGAAATGCTGAGTAAAGTCAAAAGACTACTAATCGGTCGTCCTCGAAAGTCGACGGCCCTTGAAGAGGAGAAACTAAACAAGCTCAAGGCTCTAGCCATTCTGTCCTCGGATGCGTTGTCCTCTGTAGCTTACGGAACAGAGCAAATTTTGTTAGTTTTAATTACAGCGGGCTTCGCTGCCCTATGGTACTCCATTCCTATATCCATCGCGGTATTGGGGTTGCTGATCATTCTGATCCTGTCCTATAGACAGACCATTTTTTCCTATCCTGGTGGCGGGGGAGCATACATTGTTGCACAGGACAATTTGGGAAAGGCTCCGAGTCTGATTGCAGGCGGCTCTTTGCTGGTCGATTATATTTTGACGGTAGCAGTCAGCTCGTCGGCGGGTACAGATGCTATTACATCGGCGTTCCCATCATTGCATGATCATCGGATTGCGATTGCACTGATCATGATCATCTTTTTGACCATTATGAACTTGCGCGGGGTGACAGAATCCGCCTCGGTGCTGGCTGTACCGATTTACTTATTTGTTGTTGCCATTTTTGTTCTGATTATTAGCGGTATCATCCATTACGTGGCAGGAGGAGCCCACGCTGCGGCACCGCAATTTGGAGCTACGGTATCCAACGTCAGTCTGTTTCTGCTGCTGAAGGCGTTCAGCTCAGGTTGCTCGGCGTTAACCGGGGTAGAGGCTGTCTCGAATGCCATTCCGAACTTCCGCAAGCCTGCTGCCAAAAATGCGGCAACTACGCTGATGATGATGGGCTTGATTCTCGGGTGTATGTTTATCGGAATCAGCCTGCTGGCTTATTGGTACGGTGTTCGTCCTAATCCGCATGAAACGGTCATTTCGCAAATTGCGAACGCCACTTTCGGGCGCGGTGTGATGTATTACATCATTCAAGGCGTGACGGCGTTAATCTTGTTTTTGGCGGCGAATACAGCTTATTCGGCCTTTCCGTTGCTCGCATTTATGCTGGCCAAAGATAAATACATGCCGCATATGTTCATGGTTCGCGGAGATCGGCTTGGTTACTCGAACGGTATTCTGTTTCTGAGTATTTTCTCGGCATTGCTGGTCATCGTATTTGGCGGAAATACGGTAAATCTGATTCCGCTTTATGCTGTAGGGGTATTTATTCCGTTTACGCTTTCCCAACTGGGAATGATGATTCGCTGGATTCGTCTCAAGCCGTCAGGCTGGGTCGTCAAGCTTGCTATTAATACCATTGGAATGCTGACCACGCTGTCCATTACGCTTATCTTTATTTTCACCAAGTTTAGTCAGGTGTGGATGGTGTTTATCTTCCTGCCTCTGGTTCTGTATTTCTTTATGAAGATCGAAAGACATTACAAAAATACGGCTGAACAGCTGCGGATCGACATTACGAAGGATAAGCCTATGGTCAAAGGCAATACAATCATTATTCCGGTAGCTGGTATTACACGGGTCGTGATGAATACCATCAGCTATGCCAAGACCTTGTCGGATAATGTGATTGCTGTATATGTAGGTGTTGATGATGAAGCGATCTGCAAGATGGAGCAAAAATGGGAAGAGTGGGATGTAGGTATCCGATTGGTGGTGCTGAAATCCCGTTATCGGAGCATTATCAATCCGCTTCGCAAGTTCATTGATACGGTGGAGTGGAAAAAAGCGGACGAAGATCATATTACCGTCCTTATTCCGCAATTCATTACGAAGCACTGGTGGGAAAATATTTTGCACAACCAGACCAGCCTGCTGATGAGAGCTTATTTGATCAATTACAAAGACGTTATTGTAACGACTGTTCCTTTTCATTTAAACAAATAAATCGTATAACAGTCCTTGCAAGGGAACAGGCGATTATAGCTTGACAAAATGAACATCTTTTGGCCGCATGTCATGCGGCTGGAAGGTGTTTTTTTCCATGCCGGCATATTTACTTTAATGATACGTTTTGTGTATTATAGATACGAAATGTATCACGAAGGGACGAGATATGGAGGGATACGATGTCAGGAGCCAAGGGTGAAACGGAACATAACAAGCTGCAATTTGTAGATACGCTGAGAGCGCTGGCGATTATGGGCGTGTTGCTTGTTCATGTCAGCCAGCATGTGGATGAATTAAACGGATGGTTGCAAAAGGGTTTGAGCTTGGGAGCGAAAGGGGTCGCTTTATTTTATCTGGCTAGTGCTTTTACACTCTTTCTGTCTTTGAGCAGACGTATGGGTGACAGAAAAGAGCGTGTCTCGGTGTATCTGGTGCGTCGTTTTTTTCGAATTGCTCCCTTGTATTACGTTATGTTAATCATCTATTTGGTTGTAAACGGGACAGGGCCCCGTTTCTGGCTTGGGGATCAGGAAGGGGTCACCGCTGCCAATATCGCAGCTCATATTTTGTTTCTGAACGGCCTGAATCCGTACTGGATCAACAGCATTATCGGTGTGGAATGGTCCATTGCGGTGGAATGTATGTTTTATCTGTGCGTGCCGTTATTATTTAAGCTGATCCGATCGATCCGGCATGCTGCCTGGTTTGTGATGGGCGCGCTTCTACTAAGCTTCGGGCTGAATACGGTGTTTGCCCATGCTCCATGGATCAGTGATCACTCGTTATGGGGACATTATCTGTATTTATGGTTTCCGAACCAACTGCCTGTTTTCGGACTGGGGATATTGCTGTTCTTCATATGGAAAGACGAGCGGCATTGGAAAAGTATGGATCGATTCAGCGGGGGATTGCTGCTTGGCTCCGTACTGTTTGCTCTTTGTACGGGGATGACGGATTATCTCATCGGTGTCCTGTTGCTGCTGGCAGCCTATGCTTTGTATCACTGGCAGCCTGTGTGGCTGCTAAACCGGGGATGGTCATGGATCGGCTGCCTTAGCTACAGTATGTATTTGACGCATCTGCTTGCTCTGGATATTGTAAGCCAGATTGAGCTACCATTTTCCCCTGTTGTTAATTTGACTCTTATGTTTGTTATGACACTGCTGTTGACCACAGGTTTGTCTTGGCTCACCTATTCTTGGATCGAGCAACCGGGCATTCGTTGGGGAAAAAAGATCATATCACGTATGAAGTCTGTGCGCTCACAGAAAGATTCGGTCAAGGAAAGTGTTGCCTGAGCTGTAGCTTTCTTCTCCATCCGATAACATTTCGTTGAAGTACTTAAAGAAATCCTATCAAATCACTGAAAAGACCTCTTGAAAAGGAGATGCATGTATGCTTGTGAAGCCTTTCGGCTTTTTAGTATTTTCCACGTTTGAAGGAGTGGCAGTTTTTGCGCTCATTCTTAGTATTTTTAAAGTTAAAATGACTCCTTATGTATGGCAAGCGATTTTTGTGAACCTGATTATGAACCTGCAAAGTTATGTGCTGAGAGAAGAATTGTCCCTCGCTTATCTGGTGCCTGTCATTAACATGCTGCTTTTTATCTTTTTGCTCGCTACGGTGGTGAAAATTCCGATTGTGTGGTTAGGCATTATGACGATTACTGGTTATTTTGCTTATGCGGTCATTCAGTCGATGCTTTTAAAAGCGATGTTCGGGAGCCTGCCAGTCTCTGAGCTACAGGAAGGTTCCCTAAAGGGATATCTGCTGCAAACGATAAGTGCGGTGGTAGGACTGCTCATTTCATTTATTTTGTATCGAAAAGGCATTGGGTTTGCCGTTAATTTCAAAAAGCTTAAATTTAGAGCTGAATACGGCATTGTGATTACACTCATTATTTTATCCTTCATATCCACCTCTATCGTGCTGTACTACAACGAGGTATGGTTAAATATGATGTTTTTTGCACTGGTATCGGGGTTCTTCATCTATTATGCGGTTGGAAAGGAATATCGGGATGATTGAAACGATGGCTTTCAAGCTTGCTAACCAGATCAAACAGACTGTGCCGGATCATCCGGCTTCTATCCCGGTACTTAAATATGCACTGGCTCTTATTATAAATGCCTCCATGATTATTGTGCTGACGCTACTCGCCTCATTCTTCACCGGGCGGACGGCAGAAGCTGTGACGATTCTGGTGGTTTTTGCCTTGTTGCGCCAAATGTCAGGAGGGATTCATCTAAAAACAGGGATGGCATGTGTTGTGGCGACCTCTTTAGCTTTTACAGCCCTATCCTGTATCTCTTTACATAGTTGGTGGACAAACGTGTTCACCGGATTATCCTTGCTTCTTGTCTTGTGCTTTGCCCCGTCCAGAATAGAAAAGCAGTCGCGCATTCCATCTCGGTTTTATCCCCTCCTGCGACTGTTGTCTTCCCTGCTTGTATGTACTAATTTTGTAATCGGTTCCTCTGTAGTGGCTGTTGCTTTTCTAGTCCAGAGCCTGACGTTGATTCGGGGAAGGAGGTGAGGAAAATGGTGAAAAAAATCGTATATGGTCTGGCGACATCGTTGTCTATGTTTGCTGCATTTGCTGTATCGGTAGCGAGTTATGTGTATGTCTATCAGGGAGATACGCCCGAGGAGCTGCTTAAATAGTATAACATCACTTCCATATATACATAGGCTGCCAGTGAGCAGCTTCTTTTTTTACAAAAAAAATCAGGCGCTCCATTAAGAGCGCCCGAATGGGAGAGGAGAAACCGGACGAAGAGCTTATGGGGAAACGTAAGTCTTCTCCGCGGTTGTCTACGACATTGGTTGAATGCCGATATCTTAAGGATGCCCACGATATGGTTTTTTATACCTCCTCAAACCCTACGTTTTTCAAACGGCGATGCATGTGGTACGATAACGTCATAATCTTTATATGGTTATCAGCACATATAGAAAATAGGTGAGTTTCAGCGTGAGAGTGGTATCGGGTAGTGCCAAAGGAAGGCCGTTAAAGGCAGTTCCCGGCACAGGGACGCGGCCGACCACGGATAAGGTCAAGGAAGCGTTATTTAGCATGATAGGTCCTTATTTTGATGGGGGAGTCGCGCTTGATCTGTTTGCAGGCAGTGGCGGCCTGGGTATAGAGGCGCTCAGCCGGGGAATGGACAAGGCAGTCTTTATTGATATGGAATCAAAAAGTATTGATGTCATTAAAGAAAATTTGCGAAAAACCGGATTGGAAGAACAGGCTGAAGTGTTCCGCAATGATGCCGGACGAGCGCTCAAGGTGCTGGCTAAACGTGGAGCTCTTTTTGATGCTGTTTTTCTGGATCCGCCCTATCGTCTCAAGCATGGTGATGAATTGATGAGCCGTATGGCTGAACTGGACTTGCTTCGTTCCGAGGCAGTCATTGTGCTGGAGTATGAGTCGGGACATAAGTATCCGGAAAGCTTTGGGGCGTTCGAACAGGTCAGAAAAGCGGTCTATGGCGAAACAACGTTATCTATCTACCGCTTTGCAGCAGAGCAACCGGACGATGCAGGACATACGGAGGCCGGAACGGAAACATCCGGTATAGCCGAATCAGGCGGGGAGGACCATCATGACTGAGCATAAACCACGTATTGCCGTATATCCGGGAACCTTTGATCCCGTGACGATGGGGCATCAGGATATTATTCAAAGAGCGGCGAGGCAGTTTGATCTGCTGATTGTCGCGGTACTTAACAATATTAGTAAAAATCCACTGTTTTCTCTGGAGGAGCGAATGGAGCTACTGCGGACGGTAACCCGCGATATTCCGAACATTGAGGTGGACAGCTTCCGTGACCTGACAGCCAATTATGTACGTGAAAAAGGGGCTCAGGTTATCGTCAGAGGAATCCGGTCGGTGACAGATTTTGAATACGAGCTGCAATTGGCTTCCACAAACCATAAGCTGAACCCGGATGCCGAAACGATTTTTATGATGACGAACCCAACCTATTCATATCTGAGTTCCAGTATGGTGAAGGAAATCGCCCATTTTGATGGCAAGGTCGTAGATCTGGTGGCTCCTGAAGTCGAGGATGCGCTTCGTGCCAAGGTTAACGCCAATCGCGGCGGCTCCACCATGAAGTCATAAAGGAAATGACGAGCAGTGTAAGTATAATCGCGCCCAGCAGCGCAATAGACAAGATTGTTAGCTGCCAGGGATACAGCGACGGACTTTCCAACTGTGTCCACAGGTTGCTGCTCTCTGCCATAACGGAATGCGCGGCTGGATCATAACCGCCTTCCGCGAAGGAAGAAACAGAGCTGCGGCTAACATATGCGGGAAGTGTATTGCTTGTGATACGGCTAAGAGGCGTCCATGCGACGAGTGTGAGCACAAAGGCGATGATGCCATGAAGCACCCTGGATATGGTGAACGTGATGCCTTTGTCCGAGGGTCTGGTGACGGCTGTGATTTGGAGCCAGCCGCATAGCCCTCCCCAGCCTAGTACGGCGCTGATCAGAGCCGCTTGTGTACGAAGGTCGTAGGGCAGTCGACTGATTTCATAGGAACCGAGATGGATTTCTATCCAGGCGGGCCAGATGAAAGAAAATGCTCCTTGACCTGAGTATATGGATAGCAGCCGAATCAGTACGGAAAAGAAAATAATGAATCCACCTGTCATCATAAGTGTCTGTACGGCATGGGATACGGTTTCGCCCAGCAGCTTTCCGAAGCTGCGTCCGTCTCGTTCTCTGGCAGAGCGTGTGGCGTCCCATGCGGACCGGATGAGGGTGGTAGAAGTACGGGAAACAGAGGTTCGCCGGAGGGCAACTGGCGTTTCCCGTTTTTGCGATTCTTTTGACGATGCAGTTAGTCTGACTGTAATCCATCCCGCCAACAGGCCGGAGATCCAGTGAATGGCAAGCAGTATGGCGCCTACAGCAGCATTGTGCAGCAATCCCGTCCCGATCACGAGCAGAATGGTAATCGGATTGCAGAAATGAGTGATAGCCGTCAATCGTCTAAGCTGGCGCTCGGTCATATCCTCCTGCTGTGTCCATTGGCGCACTGCTTCCGCAGCAGCCGGAAATCCGGCAGTCAGACCAAGGGCCAGTACCCAGCCGCTTCGACCCGGAAGACGGAACCAGGAGCGCATGAACGGTTCCAGGAGGACGCCAAGCCCATGCACCAAACCGAAGGCGACGAGCATTTCGGACAGCATTAAGAAAGGGAGCATGGCCGGGAAAATAATGCTCCACCATAGCTTAAGTCCCTGGGCGGAGGCTTGAAATACCTCTTCCGGTGAGGCGACAACAGCCAGCACGAGCAGAATGGCACCAAGTCCTAGGAACAGGGTTGTCCAATAAGGAGCGGAATGGGCTTCCTTTTGTAGCAAAGGGTTCACCTCCCTGGCAGTGATATGATTTAACATTAAAAAAAACGAATCTCATCGTGCATAAATATAGTAGAGTTCACCGTATGTTGCTTCTAGCGCCTGTTCGCGTTTGTAATCGGCCGAGGTGCTCGTACGCGCTGTCGGTAAATAATGTATGCTTTTTTGTAAGAATTGAGAACAGACAGGGCACAGAGTGGATTTGGGTGAGGCAGGAGAAGTTAAGGCTGTGAGGGGGAGAAGCAATGAAACGAATTAACCGGAATAGAGCTTTTTTTACAACCGGATATGTTCTGTTCCTGGCCGCTATGGTCTATGTGCTGGTATATATGCCAACCCCGTATCTGATCTATGGACCCGGCGGGGCGAATGAAATCAAGCCGATGGTTACCGTTCAGGAAGGCGACCATAGCGAACGGGGGACCTTTATGATGACAACGGTATCGGCGCGTTATGCCAATGTCATTATGCTGGGTATGTCGAAGCTGGATGCCAATTCGGAGATTCAGCGTAAGGAGGATCGCCTGCACGGTCGAAGTGAAGACGAATATGCAGCAGAGCAGGTGTGGTATATGGGAGATTCCCAGTCTTCCGCGATGGAGGCTGCTTATACGCGGGCCGATATTCCTTATCGCATTGTGCCGGATTATGTGTATGTATTTAAGGTACCCGGCTCGAACAGTGTGTTTCATCCCGGAGATGAAATTCTGGAGCTGAATGGGGGAAGGGTGACGGATAATCGTTCCATTCGAAATGCCCTGGAGGATGAAAAGGCGGGAACGATGGCCAAAGTGAAGCTAAAACGTGATGGCAAGCTGCTGACGGTGCAAGCCCCATTAACGACCATCACGGACAGCGAAACAGGCAAACAGCGCCTCGGCTTTGGAGTCAGCATCGCTACCGTTCAGAAAGTAGAGCCGAAGGATGAACGTAAAACGATTCATTTTACGTCAACGGATGTGGGCGGGCCTTCGGCTGGTTTGATGTTTACGATGGAAATTTATAATCAGCTGACACCGGGCGATCTAAGCAAGGGATATCGTGTTGCCGGTACGGGTACGATTGATAAGAATGGTAAGGTGGGAGCTATCGGCGGTGCAAAGTATAAAATTGTCGCCGCTGACCGTCAGGGTGCTGAATTGTTTTTCGTCCCGACGGACAATTATAAGGAAGCCCAGGCCAAAGCCGAGCAAATCGGAACCCAAATGAAGCTCGTTCCGGTTCGCAAGCTTGACGATGCGTTAACTTATATGGAAAAGCTCCCGATCAAATCATGATGGGCGGCCGCAAGTAATCGGCATACATGTCACGAATGGCGGGACGGGGCATTCCGGCTGCGTGTATGGCTGCTGCTGCGGTGTCCCAGTCCAGATGAGGATGCGATCCGGCTGACGGCTTGACCCATACCGGAAGGGTCGCTGTCTGCTTCATTCGAGCCAGCAGCTCGCGTCCGGCAGTATTAAAGCCGAGTACGCGGATATAGCCGGGGCCCTTCGCCAGCTCGGAGGGGGCCATATCTGCTTTGGCATGATTCAGCAAAATATGGGTGAACATACGCTGAAGCTTCGTGCGAGTGTACCGCTTCGTCTTGACGGCGGCGAGTAATGCCTCTACGGAGGGCTGGGGCAGCGTGTACAGCGATTGCCGCAGGCGATGCTCCAGCCCTTCGGTCACCTCGTGCAGCTCCGCCAGCTGCTGCGGGCTGCGCGTGATCAGGGTGTTCAGCAACGGTTGGCTGAACGCTTCCCATTGCAGCGGCGCGCGTCGGGCTTGCCATTCGCGCCGCAAAATCTCCCGCGTCGCCGCAGGCACGTACGGCGACGCGGCCTCCGGCCCGCCGTCCAGCAGCAGACGGCGGATGGCCGTGGCGCTGGCGATGACTCCGTCCGCGGGCGCCACGGCTTCGTGGTAGCCCGATCCCGTGCGGGCTACGGTGAAGGGCTTGATTGCGCTGCCCAGCCGTTCCAGCGCAATCAAGTAATGCAGCCCCAACGTATTGTTGGGCTGCTGCATGAGGGCGGCGAGCGCAGCGCCGTCCGCCCCTTCGGCCGCGAGTGCGGCTGCGGCCCCCGCGTAGGCGGCGGGGTAGCTTGCGCCGCTGCTCAGGCGCTGCGCGATGCCGGCCTTGAGCTCGGCCGGCTCCGCCGCCAGCACGCGGGCCAGCGCGCGCAGCGGGGCGATGTCGCCGCTCTCGCTGCCGAAGCAGAGCGCGTCGATGACACCCGTGGCGCGGAGCAGGGCGACCGCCCCGTGGGCAAACCATTCTGCGGGCTGGACGGCATAGGCCACAGGCAGCTCCAAAACCAGGTCCACACCCATGGCAAGTGCCATTTCGGTGCGGGACCATTTGTCCACAATTGCGGGTTCCCCCCGCTGGAGGAAGGGACCGCTCATCACAGCCACCGTGCGCTGCGCGCCAGTGATGCGAAGAGACTCCTTCCAGTGATGCGTGTGACCGTTATGTAGCGGGTTGTATTCTACAATAATACCGAGGGTTTTCAAGGCTATACGTCGGCTCCTTTCTGATGTCGCCAATCTGGTGACTATCCTGAAAATGATGGTTCTCCACCAGTTAATGATTGCTCTAAGGGTAGCGATGATGCTTTTTTGTGATCCGAAATGAACAAGACCATTGAGACCTGAAGAAAAAAGCTTTATACTCGCATTATTGTACACGAAGAGTGGCGGGGGTACGAATACTCACAGGTACATGATCCATGCAACGTATTTTCGCTTTCGCATAAAACTTGCGGAACCATTGGAAAACCGATGGATTTGTGAGAGGTGTAAAGTGAAAGGTGTTGACAAACGACTCGATCAGTCGGTATAATAATTTTTGTTTGTTTGGAGTGATAGCGATGCAACTATTTTTTCGCAAAGTAGCAGCAAGTGATGGTCCTTTTCCGATCCGTGAAGCTCTCAATGTGAGTGAATTGGTGGATGATCGTCCTGATGTTACGGCCGTTTCCCCGCTGGAGACCGATTTGGTCGCCGTTAGTCTGGGTCAAGGCTTAATGAGCGTGGAAGGCACGTTGACCGCAGGTCTGGACATGCTGTGCTCACGCTGTTTAAGTCCGATGCACGAGGATTTGAAGATTGAATTCCGTGAACGGTTCAAGCAAATCTCTTCGGTTGGCGAAGAGGAGGATGAAGATGGCGAATTTATCGCAGTGACGGGGGATTCCTTCGACATTGCACCGTATTGCGAAGAGCTGTTTGTACTGCACGTGCCGTTTGCGCCTGTGTGCAGTGAGGATTGTCAGGGGATCGCTCCTGCGGCCGGACAAAACTGGAGTGTTGGCTCCGATGACAGTGATGATGGCGATACGAAAAAGATTGATCCGCGTCTGGCAGGGCTTAAGGATTTTTTTAAATGAGAATTGAGTTCAATTCTGACAAATCATCATCCACTTGTGCAGGGGAGTTACAGAACCGACACATGGATGTTGCAGGCTTGATTCACCGGCTGTGAGGTAGCTGCTTCCGGCAGCTTCCTTCAGTCTTGAATGAGATAAGAAGTCACGCCCGTTATACGGGTTGATCTGGTTAAGGAGGTGGGAATAATGGCAGTACCTCAACGGAGAACATCCAAAACTCGTCGCGACAAACGTCGTACTCACTTTAAACTGGCAGTACCAGGTATGGTGAAATGCTCCGAATGCGGCGAATTGAAACTTGCTCACCATGTGTGCAAAGTTTGCGGAACGTACAAAGCTAGAGAGATTATCTCTCAATAATGTCCGATAAGCGGATTCTTTGGAATCTTCGCAGGAAAAGTAGTGCTTCACTCTAGTGAGGCGCTACTTTTTTTTGTCTTCGTACTTTCTTTTTACGGCGGCATGCTATATACTGTTTTAGTACCAGGTTCTAAGAAAGAAGGGCCGAAGGGGTTCTTTATACATACAAGATGACAAATCGGCATGAAGCATTCGCCGCTAGCACGTGAAGTAACCCGAACCGTCGGCTGAACGGTAATTTATTGCAGGGAAAGGAGGCGTCACTGATATCGAACGTTTGCCAAAGAGACAGAGACAGCAACGGCTGACTCAATTAATTGATGAGAATCCGTTCGTAACGGATCAGGAGCTGACGAGACAGCTTAAGGTGAGCATTCAGACGATTCGGCTGGATCGGATGGAATTGGGTATCCCAGAGCTGCGGGAGCGACTGAAGCTGATGGCTGAGCGTTCCTACGATCAGGTTCGCTCCCTGCCTTTACATGAAGTGATCGGGGATATCGTGGATCTCCAGTTGGACAGAAGCGGTATTTCCATTTTTGAAATTAAAGAAGAGCATATCTTTTCACGCACCGGCATCGCGCGGGGGCATTATGTGTTTGCCCAGGCCAATTCTTTGGCTGTTGCCGTGATTAATGATGAGATTGCGTTAACCGCTTCGGCGGACATCCGCTTTGTCCGCCCTGTTCATTTGGGAGAAAAGTGCATTGCCAAAGCATATGTGCGATCAAATCCCGAGCAAAAAGGGAAAGCCAAAGTAGAAGTGTTTGCTTACGTTGGAGAAGAAATGGTGTTCCAGGGTAACTTTGTCATTTACCGCTCCACAGAGGAAGAGTATAGCGAAGGAGGAAGTCAGCATGCGGATCGCCATTGATGCCATGGGGGGAGACAATGCTCCCGAGGCGACAGTAGAGGGCGCGTTATCTGCGGCGGCGGAATGGAAGGATACAGACATTACGCTGGTTGGTGACCGGGAACGAATTGAATCGGTGCTGAACGGCAGAGCGTTGCCTGCGAATCTCAACATTCGACATGCATCCGAAACGATAGATGCGCAGGACGAGCCTGTGAAGGCAGTACGACGTAAAAAGGATGCCTCCATGGTCGTAGCTGGCCGAATGGTCAAAGAAGGCGAAGCAGATGCCATGATATCGGCAGGTAATACGGGTGCGCTGATGACAACAGGTTTGTTGGTGGTTGGGAGAATGGCAGGCATTGAGCGTCCTGCTCTTGCACCGATGATTCCGACGATTGACGATCAGGGTGTGCTGGCGCTGGACTTGGGAGCTAATATGGACGCTAAGCCCGAACATCTTGCCCAATATGCGCTGATGGGTAGCTTATACCGACAAAAGGTTCATGGTGTGGCTTCCCCCAGAGTGGGTTTGCTGAATGTTGGGACGGAAGCCGGGAAGGGCAATGAACTGACGAAACTGGCTTTTCCTCTGATCGAGCAGTTGTCTGTTAACTTTGTAGGTAATGTGGAGTCTAGAGATGTGCTGACCGGGAATTGCGATGTGCTGGTGTGTGACGGATTCGCCGGAAACATCATGCTTAAATCGCTGGAAGGTACGGCGGGGGCGATATTCTCTCTCTTAAAGGAGCGGTTTAGTAAATCTTTAAAAACCAAACTGGCAGCGGCTCTGATTATGCCCGAGCTTCGCAGTTTGAAAAATAAACTGGACTACAAAGAGCACGGCGGCGCTCCCTTACTGGGACTGAGCGGACTCGTATTGAAAAGTCACGGTTCATCTGACGGCATTGCCGTCAAAAATGCAGTAAGACAGGCCCGTACGGCCTTGCAAAACCAGTTGGTGGAAAGTATATCCAAGGAAATCAGCAGGAAGTGAGTGACGATATGAATAATTTGCGGTCAGTTGGTGTTATCGGAACAGGGAAATACGTACCTGAGAAAATATTGACGAACAAAGATTTGGAAGCAATCGTAGAAACAAGTGACGAATGGATTGTCAGCCGTACAGGAATTCAGGAGCGCCACATTGCGGCTCCAGAGCAGGCTACGTCCGATTTGGCTTATGAAGCAGCGATTAAGGCATTGGCATCCGCAGGTATGACGGCACAGGATTTGGATCTGATCATAGTTGCTACGGTTACGCCGGACATGGCATTTCCTTCGACTGCCTGCATTCTTCAGGACAAGCTCGGAGCCAAAGGCGCAGCAGCTTTTGATTTGTCTGCGGCATGCTCAGGGTTTGTATATGGGCTGGCAACTGCGACGAGCTTTATTAAGACGGGCATTTATAATAATGCGTTAATCATTGGGGCAGACTGTCTTTCCCGGATCACGGATTATACAGACCGCAATACTTGTGTTCTTTTTGGAGACGGTGCAGGGGCGGTAGTAATTGGTGAAGTACCTGAGGGTAGAGGATTCCAATCCTTTGATCTTGGTGCCGAAGGAGCAGGAGGCGGATTGCTTAAGCTGGAAGCTGGCGGTTCACGTTTGCCTGCAAGTACGGATACCGTGGAAAACAAGCAGCACTATATTTATATGAACGGACGCGAAGTGTTCAAGTTCGCGGTACGTATTATGGGAACAGCAACCGTCGATGTGCTGGCAAAAGCAGGGCTTTCCAAAGATGATATTGATCTGTTCGTTCCGCATCAAGCCAATATTCGTATTATTCAATCGGCGATGCAGCGTCTGGATCTACCGGAAGAAAAGGTCGTCATTAATGTTCATAAATATGCAAATACGTCCGCGGCATCGATTCCTCTTGCGCTTGTGGAAGCAGCTGAGGAAGGCCGGATGAAGGAAGGCGACCGGGTATTAATGGTGGGCTTTGGCGGCGGTCTGACATGGGGAGCGTCAGTTCTTGTCTGGTAAGAAAGCGGCGGGTTTGATACAATATTGAATTTGTCTGGTACTTTACAGGACAAGCATTGGATACAGAGAGGTGCATACATGATGGGCAAAACGGCATTTATATTTCCCGGTCAGGGTTCACAAGCTGTAGGTATGGCTAAGGATGCTTATGAAGCAGTTCCTGCGGCAAGAGAAGTGTTCCGCCAAGCGGACGAACGGTTGGGTTTTGCGCTAAGCTCACTGATTTTTGAAGGTCCAGATACAGCCTTGAAGCAGACATCCAATACGCAGCCTGCGCTGTTAACGGCGAGCATTGCGTTGTATGAAGCGTTCAAGGAAAAGGGCATTCGCCCTGATTACGTGGCTGGGCACAGTCTTGGAGAATACAGTGCGCTCGTTGCTTCCGGTGTACTTGCCTTTGAAGATGCAGTTGAGGTCGTTCGTACTCGTGGCGAGTTCATGGAACAAGCCATTCCTGACGGACAAGGAGGAATGGCTGCTGTATTGGGAGCGGACCGTGAAGCATTGGCGACACTATGCCGTGATATTACGGAATCCGGTCAATTGGTTGAATTGGCGAACATCAACTGCCCGGGGCAGATTGTCGTATCCGGTGCGAAAGAGGGCGTAGCTGCTGTTGCTGAACGCGTGAAGGAAGCAGGTGGCAAGCGTGCTATTACCTTGGAGGTCAGTGGTCCTTTCCATTCTTCGTTGATGAAGGAAGCAGCGACCAAGTTGTCCGGCAAGCTGGAAGACGTAGCTTTCTCCAAAGCTCAGGTTCCGGTTGTAGCCAATGTCACAGCGAAACCTGTGCGTGAGGGTGGCGAAATTCGCCAGCTACTGGTCGAGCAGGTCTATTCCCCGGTATTGTGGGAAGACAGTGTAGCATGGCTGCTGGAGCAGGGAGTTGACACTTTTGTCGAGTTCGGACCGGGCAGTGTTTTGACCGGACTGGTTAAAAAGATCGACAAAACGGTTAAGCTGTATAATATAAGCAGCCTGGAATCGCTTGTTTCGGTAACGGAAGCCTTGGAGGCCCGCTAAAAGTAGCAATTATCGCCTTAACGGTTATATACTTGCAAGGGGAGGCTGGATGATGTCTAAGCCATTAAGTGGAAAAACGGCGCTCGTTACAGGGGCGTCACGGGGGATCGGCCGCAGTATCGCATTGGCGTTGGCTGAAGCAGGCGCTAATGTAGCGGTAAACTACGCTGGCAGTGAGGCGGCTGCGGCAGAGGTTGCGGAGCAAATTCGTGCCAAAGGCGTGGAAGCTATTACGGTTCAGGCTAATGTTGGTCGCGCTGACGAGGCGGATCGGTTAATCAAGGATGTGATCGGCGCTTGGGGCCAGATCGACATTCTGGTGAATAATGCCGGGATAACAAGAGATAATTTAATCATGCGCATGAAGGAAGAGGAGTTCGATCAGGTGATCGAGACGAATCTGAAAGGTGTGTTTAATTGCCTCAAGGCAGCGACGCGTCCGATGATGAAGCAGCGTTCCGGCCGGATTATCAATATTTCTTCCGTTGTCGGCGTACTAGGCAATGCAGGACAAGCCAACTATGTGGCTGCCAAAGCAGGAGTGATCGGTCTTACCAAATCGTCCGCGAGGGAGCTTGCTTCGAGAGGTATTACAGTCAACTGCGTAGCCCCGGGGTTCATTGATACCGAAATGACACAGGTGCTTGCTGATGATTTGCGTGACAATATGCTCAGCGGTATTCCGCTGGCCCGTCTCGGACGGCCTGAGGAAATTGCGGATGTGGTGCTGTTTTTGGCCTCGGATGCTTCCTCATACATGACGGGCCAGACTTTGCATGTGGATGGTGGCATGTACATGTAGCTACATGCTGCTAATCCGCATGCCCGAATGAAGAGTAGTGAATGATAACTCTCTTCTATGGCATTTTAATTGTAATTTTCGTATAATACCTAAGGAGGAGGTGAGCCGGATGTCCGACGTATTGGAGCGCGTAAAACGCATTGTCGTTGACCGTTTGGGAGCCGACGAAGCCGAAGTTACACTTGAAGCATCTTTCAAAGATGATTTAGGCGCTGATTCTCTCGATGTAGTTGAATTGGTTATGGAATTGGAAGATGAGTTTGATATGGAAATCTCTGATGAAGATGCAGAGAAAATTACAACCGTAGGTGAAGTTGTAAAGTACATACAATCTCATACCTAATTCAAGTCAACAAAAGTCCCGTTCTGTTACAGGCGGGACTTTCTCCTAATCATACAGATTGAACTAAAGACGGAATTGCCGCGTGTTCTTGAGCTTGGCATGACTTAGTCAAGGCTGGGAGTATGCGGCATTACTAACTTTAGTTGATTCTATATTATTTTTGCACACAAGAGCGTTCGGCCTTGAAATACAATATGCAGTAGACATAGAGGTGATTATCTTTGAAACAACGTGTTGTCATAACAGGAATGGGTGTAATCACTTCGCTGGGACAGGATTTGAACACACTATGGGATAATCTGATGGCTGGAAAATCCGGCGTCAGTGAAATCGAAGCTTTCGATACCAGTGAATATACAACGAAAATTGCGGCTTCTATTAAGGATTTTAATCCTGAGGATTATATAGAGCGCAAGGATGCCCGAAAAATGGACCGTTTTGTACAATTCGCCGTTGCCGCCAGTAAATTGGCACTCAAGGACAGCGGACTCGTAATCGGAGAGAACGCCGATGCCGAGCGTGTGGGTGTATCCGTTGGCTCCGGTATTGGCGGATTGGGTACCTGGGAGGATCAACACAATGTGCTGATTGAAAAAGGACCTAAACGCGTAAGCCCTTTCTTTATCCCGATGATGATTGCTAATATGGGTTCCGGCCAAGTGTCGATTTCACTCGGCGCCAAAGGACCGAATACCTCACCGGTTACGGCTTGTGCAACAGGCAGTCATGCTATCGGCGATTCGTTCCGCATGATTCAGCGTGGTGATGCTGACGCCATGATTTGCGGCGGGGCTGAGGCAACTATTCGTCCGATCGGCATGGCTGGCTTTTGTTCGATGCGGGCGATGTCCACTCGTAACGATGAGCCTGAGAAGGCAAGCCGTCCCTTTGATACTGACAGAGACGGATTTGTTATGGGAGAAGGCTCTGGTGTTCTGATTCTGGAATCGTTGGAGCACGCATTGAAGCGTGGCGCACGTATTTACGGCGAAGTGATCGGCTATGGCCTGTCAGGCGATGCACATCATATGACAGAGCCAGATCCGGATGGCGCAGCACGCTGCATTAAAATGGCGATCCGCGACGCAGGGTTGAATCCTGAGGATATTGATTATATCAATGCGCATGGTACATCTACACCAGTCGGTGACAAATCGGAAACAGAAGCGGTTAAGAAAACGCTTGGAGAGCACGCCTACAAAGTGGCGATTAGCTCAACCAAGTCAATGACGGGGCACTTGTTGGGTGCAGCTGGTGGCGTGGAAGCCGTGATCTGCGGACTGGCTCTCCAACACCAGATTATTCCGCCGACGATTAATCTGGATAATCAGGACCCGGCTTGTGATCTGGATTATGTACCTAACGAGCCGAGAAAAGCGAAACTGAATGTCGTGATGTCCAATTCCTTTGGTTTTGGTGGTCACAATGCTACGGTTATTCTAAAAAAATATGAAGCGTAAGGGGTCAGTTCGTTGAGTGGAGACTTGAAGCAATTACAGCACAAACTTCATATTCAATTCAACAACCGGCAGCTTCTGAAGCAGGCCTTTACGCACGCTTCCTACGTAAACGAACATCGGTTTAGTCAGCATGCAGACAATGAGCGGCTTGAATTTTTAGGTGACGCTGTTCTGGAGTTGACTGTATCCGAGCAATTGTACAATCAGTACCCTAATCGGCCGGAAGGCGAACTGACCAAGTTGCGTGCAGCCATTGTCTGTGAGCCTTCTTTGGTGAAATTTGCTGTCGGACTTGAGTTCGGGCAATATGTACTGCTTGGCAAAGGTGAAGAGCTGACAGGCGGACGTACTCGTCCGGCTCTGTTGGCCGATGTATTCGAAGCGTTCGTAGGCGCGCTATATTTGGATCAAGGTCTGGATGCCGTCCGGTCGTTTCTGGAACGTTATATTTTTCCTCAAATTGTATTAAACGGTAAGCTACAGATGAGTGATTTCAAAACAGAGCTTCAGGAACTGACGCAGCATCATAACATGGGGATGCTTGAATACAAGATTGTGGAGGAACGCGGACCTGCCCATGAGCGCGAGTTTGTAGCTGAGGTATATATGGACAGCGAACGACTGGGTACAGGTACAGGACGCTCCAAAAAAGAAGCTGAGCAGCAGGCGGCGGCAGTAGCCTTAAGCCGTTTGAAGCTGGCAGAATCGTAATCGGTACCTGAGCGGCCCGGACGGGTTACACGAGCAGGGGACACAAAGTAAGAGCAAAGGGCAGTCCGCGGGGAGTCCCGGCCCGCAATGGCGAATGGACTGCGTTTTGCTCTTTTTTCGTGGCTTTGCTACTGTAGCTTTATATGTCTTTGCCGCGCTTATCCGGGGTAGTCTTGTGCTACAATAGGGATAATTCTTGTGAATCAGGTAAACGGTGTTGTACAAGCATATTTAAATGTTAGAGGTGAGATTGAGTATGTTTTTAAAGCGCATTGAGCTGGCGGGCTTCAAATCGTTTGCAGATAAAACGGAGATGGAATTCGTCCGCGGCATTACAGCGGTCGTCGGACCTAACGGAAGCGGAAAGAGTAATATATCCGATGGTATTCGCTGGGTGCTGGGTGAACAGAGCGCCAAATCACTGCGCGGCGGTAAAATGGAGGACATTATTTTTGCGGGTAGTGATGCTCGTAAGGCCGTTAATTACGGCGAAGTGTCGCTTACGCTGGATAATGAGGATCAGGCGTTGCCGCTTGATTTTGGTGAGGTTACGGTCACGCGGCGTGTGCATCGTAGCGGAGATAGTGAATATTTTATTAACCGACAGTCATGCAGACTCCGAGATATTACCGAGCTGTTTATGGATACAGGTATTGGTAAAGAAGCATATTCCATTATCGGACAGGGGCGAATCGAAGAGATTTTGAGTACCCGTTCCGAGGATCGCCGGGGGATTTTCGAGGAAGCGTCCGGCATCGTTAAATACAAATCACGTAAAAAAGATGCGGTTCGCAAGCTGGATGACACGGAGCAAAATTTACTGCGTATTCATGATTTGGTCAGTGAGCTGGAGGATCAGATCGGACCGCTCAAGGAGCAGTCGGAAAAGGCGATCCATTATAAGGAGCTACGAGGTGAACTGAAATCGAAGGAAATTTCGATGTATGTCCATCAAATTGAACAGATTCATACCTCGTGGAGCGATGCGACGTCCAAGCTGGCTTTGTTGCAGCAGGAGCAGCTACAGCTGTCTACGGTGGTGTCCCGTCATGATGCGATGCTGGAGAGCGACCGCAATGAGCTGCGTCAGCTGGAGGAGCAAGTGGAACAGCTGCAAAGTGATCTGTTGCAATACAGTGAAGCTACGGAAAAGAGTGAAGGCTACGGTGAACTGCTGAAAGAGCGTACACGCAATCTGGAGGCGAACAGGGAGCAGCTCATTTTATCGCTCAGCACGAGCGAATCACGTCATTCCGAGCGCAAAAGTGAGCTGGATCTACTGAACGAAAAACTGTCTGCATTGACTGTTGAGCTTGACGAGCTACGTGAACGGCTATCCGACGAAGAGGCGAAGCTGATTGGTGTCACAGGTGGAATCAGCCAGGAGCAGGAGGAAAGCCTGAAGGGTGGACTGCTGGAGCTGATGAATCAGATGGCACAGGCGCGTAACGAAATCCGTTATACTGACCAGCAGAAGGAAGCGCTTGAACGGCGGGTGACTCGCGTAAGTGACGAATCCGGCAAATGGGAAGCCCAGAAAGCCGAACTGGAACAGCGTAAAAAGGGTTTGGAAGCGGCTGTGCAGAAGCTGGGTCAGGAAATCAGCAGTTTGCGCAGCGGATATATTCAGGGAAGCGAAAAATACCAAGCGCTGCAAAAGCTGCTGGAAGAAAGTCAGGGTACTGTCCGCAAATGGGAACAAAAACGAGAGGCCCAAATTTCACGTCGAGATACGATGAAGGAAATGCAGGATGACTTCGATGGCTTTATGCTGGGTGTTAAAGAAGTATTGAAGGCGGCACGCAAAGAAACCCTGCATGGTGTGCATGGGGCGGTAGCAGAGCTGATCCGGGTACCTGAGCATTTGGAGCAGGCGATGGAAACCGCTTTGGGCGCTTCGATGCAGCATATCGTGATGGAAAACGAATCGGTGTCCAGACAGGCGATTAGCTTTTTGAAGCAGCGTCAGCTGGGCAGAGCGACATTTTTGCCTATGGATGTTATCCGTCCGCGTCAAATTGGGGCGGGTGAACGCCAGATCGCAGAAGGTGCCGAGGGCTTTGTCGGAATCGGTGCGGATCTTGTTCAGTATGATGAACGGTATGCTGGCATTGTAGGCAGTCTTCTGGGAAATGTGGTTATTGCCCGTACCTTGGAAGATGCAAACCGTATTGCGGCACGTTGCCAATATAGGTATCGTGTCGTAACGCTGGAAGGCGATGTTGTCAATGCAGGTGGTTCCATGACAGGTGGTAGCCAATTCAAGAAAAATGCCAATCTGCTTGGACGTAAACGTCAGTTGGATCAGTTGGATCAGGATATTATCGATACGGAGCAACAAATTGCGAGGCTGCGACAGAGCGCGGTGGATACAAAACGTCAGCTGGAAGAGACACAGATTCGTTTGGACGAGCTGCGTCAGGGCGGCGATGTGAAGCGCGGCGAAGAACAGCAGGCAGCAATGGAGCTCAAGCAACTGGAGCATGAGCTTCGTCATGTTCTGGAGCAGGTGGCTGCATCTGGTCAGGAGAAGAAGGGCTTTGATCAGGAGATCAAGGAACTGGAAGCTTCACGTGAAGAGGCATTGCTGAAATTGGCTGCGCTGGAGGAAGAAGAGAAGAAAACCCATCAGGCTATCCATGCTGCTGAATTTGCCCGTAAGGCCAACGAATCTGCCAAAGAGCAGCTACAGGGAGAACTTACGAATCTCAAGGTAAGAGAAGGAAAGCTGGATCAGGAGCGTTTTTCACTGGAAGAGCAGTTGCGTAGATTACGGGGCGATTATGATACCCTTGGCAAGGATTCGAGACAGAACAAGACTTTACTTGCTTCCGTTGAAGCTGATCTGCTGACCAATGAGCAGGAAAGCGTGAAGCAGATTGAAAACCTCAATCAGTATCGGCTTAAAAAGGAAGAGGCTTCGCAGCAATTGGAATTCAAGCGTGCTGCACGCAGCAGCTTGTCCAAAAAGCTGGAAGTGGCCGAAAATGAGACGAAAGAGCAACGCATTCAGCTCAAGTCGGTCGAGGAGCAGCTACGCCAGACAGAAATTGGAGTGAACCGGCTTGATGTAGAGCTGGAGAACGTCCTGAAAAAATTAAGTGATGACTATGAACTCAGCTATGAGCTGGCCAAGCAGCGTTATCCGATACCTGAAGATATAGAAGGTACGCAGGCCGAGGTGCAAAGGCTCAAACGCGGTATTTCTGCGTTGGGCGAGGTAAACCTGGGTGCCATTGAGGAATACCAGCGGGTGCATGAGCGTTATACGTTTCTCGATGAGCAGAAATCTGATTTGGTCGAGGCCAAGACAACGCTCTATCAGGTCATTCGTGAAATGGATGATGAAATGTCCAAACGCTTCAAAGCCACTTTCGATGCCATCCGGCGCGAATTTGGTACGGTGTTCTCCAAGCTGTTCGGGGGCGGACGTGCCGATCTGGTACTGCTTGACCCGGAACGTATGCTGGAGACGGGAATTGATATTGTGGCCCAGCCGCCGGGCAAAAAGCTGCAAAACTTGCAACTGCTGTCAGGGGGAGAGCGGGCGTTAACGGCGATGGCGCTATTGTTTGCCATTTTACATGTCAAGCCTGTCCCATTCTGTGTGCTGGATGAAGTGGAGGCCGCACTGGACGAATCCAATGTGGTGCGTTTTGCCCAATATTTACGGGAGTTCTCCGAACAGACACAATTCATTGTAGTTACACATCGTAAGGGCACGATGGAAGAAGCCGATGTGCTATATGGAGTTACGATGGAAGAAGGCGGGGTTTCCAAGCTCGTATCCGTCAAGCTGGACAACGAGGAAGCCGAGATTG
Organism: Paenibacillus sp. 1-8; assembly: GCF_056316205.1. Lineage (NCBI taxonomy): Bacteria > Bacillati > Bacillota > Bacilli > Caryophanales > Paenibacillaceae > Paenibacillus > Paenibacillus sp. 1-8. The sequence continues at coordinate 2,055,214 of NZ_CM149995.1, forward strand.
CCTGACTTCAAATAACATACTTTCAGATCAACGGAGGGAACCTATGAGTTTCTTTAGGAAATTGAAGGAAAGCATTGCAAGCAAAACCGAATCTGTTACCAAACAGTTCAAGGACGGTCTGGAAAAAACACGCAAAGGTTTTGTTGAAAAAGTATCGGATCTGATGATTCGCCGCAAGAAGATTGATGAGGAGTTTTATGAGGAGCTGGAAGAAATTCTGATCGGTGCCGATGTTGGCGTCAACACAGTTATGAACCTCATTGAAGACCTGCGGGTAGAGGTGAAAAAACGCAAAATCGAGGACGCATCCGAGCTACAGCCTGTATTATCGGAAAAGCTGTCTGAGCTGCTGCGGGGCAATGACAACAGTCAGCTTCAAATGAGCCCTGACGGGATTACGGTCATTCTATTCGTCGGTGTCAATGGTGTCGGCAAAACAACAACCATCGGTAAGCTGGCGCATCGTTTTAAACAGGAAGGTAAAAAAGTGTTGTTGGCCGCCGGGGATACGTTCCGTGCTGGTGCGATTGAACAGCTTGAGGTATGGGGTGAACGGGCTGGTGTAGAGGTCATTAAGCAGCAATCCGGTTCTGATCCAGCGGCGGTTATGTTTGATGCGGTACAGGCTGCCAAGCAGCGTCAGGTGGATGTGTTACTGTGTGATACCGCAGGACGTCTCCAGAATAAAAGCAACCTGATGGAGGAGCTGAACAAAATTTTCCGCGTGATCCAGCGTGAAATTCCCGATGCTCCCCATGAAGTACTGCTGGTACTCGATGCGACGACCGGACAAAACGCGCTCAATCAAGCCAAAATGTTTGGGGAGAAAAGTGGCGTAACCGGGCTGGTGCTGACGAAGCTGGATGGTACAGCGAAGGGTGGTATTGTTGTGGCGATCCGCCAAGAGCTGAATTTGCCAGTGAAGCTGGTAGGCTTGGGTGAAAAAGTGAATGATCTCCAGCCATTTGATTCCGAGCAATTCGTTCATGCGCTGTTCGCTGGGTTGATTCAGGAAGAAGGCGTAGATGAAACCGCTTCGGATGAAGAAGAACAGGTCTAATCAGGCTTGGGGCTAAGTAGGGTCCGGTTGCTGCGTGAGATCACAGGAATGTATAATGAAAGAAAAGGGTCTGTCGGCGCCGGATATGAATTTTTTGGATGTAAAAAATATTTCACAGGAAGCCGGGTGAAGAACCAATGGCGAACACCTATACTTATTCCCGCCGGGAAGAAATAGCCAATGCGATCACACATGGAATTGGAGCCGTTTTAAGTGTGGTGGCACTTGTGCTGCTCATTGTTTTTGCAAGCTTGAAAGGGACCACTTGGCATGTTGTCAGTTTCACGATTTACGGAATTACGATGCTGCTGTTGTACACCAATTCCACGTTGCTTCATAGCCTGCGCGAAGGAAAATTGAAGGATTTGTTCGAAATATTCGATCATTCTTGCATTTACCTGTTCATTGCAGGCAGCTACACCCCGTTTATGCTCGTTGCACTGCGCGGGACTTTAGGTTGGACGCTGTTTGGCGTTATTTGGGGAATCGCCCTGTTCGGTGTGCTATTCAAGGCATTCTTCACCAAGCGCTTCCTGTTCATGTCTACCGTGTTCTACATCGTGATGGGCTGGCTCATCACGATTGCCTGGAACCCGCTGGTGGCGGCTGTTCCCGCAGGGGGCATGACGCTATTGTTCGTGGGCGGTCTAATGTATACGTTGGGCACAATCTTCTATGTGTGGCGGGCGTTTCCGTATCATCACGCGATCTGGCATCTGTTTGTTCTGGCAGGCAGCATACTTCATTTTCTGGCTGTTCTGTTGTATCTTACCCCGGTAAGAGTTTAAACCCTAGTAGGCAAAAAGCCGATTCGTACTTCCGTTTAAGGGCAGTGAATCGGCTTTTTTTTGGTTGACAAGGGATAACGCTTGACATCTTCTTTTCTTTTATGTATGATAAGGATCGTTGAAAAGAACTGTAAAGTGTTTTTCCTTGACGATGGAGGTATACGCGATGAGTCAGGAGAATCGGCTGGAAAAGACAAACCGGATTAACCGACTGTTTGACTTCTATGAACCTCTGCTTACGGAGAAGCAACAGATGTTTTTGAAATATTACTTCCATGATGATTTTTCTCTGGGAGAGATTGCTTCGGAATTTCAAATTAGCCGTCAGGCCGTGTATGAGCATATCAAACGTGCCGAGCAGGTACTGGAAATGTATGAGGAAAAGCTCGGGTTGCTCAGTAAACATGAGCGTAGAAGCCGAGATCTGGAAGAATTGAATACAGCGTTGTATGAGGCGTTCGGTAAAATCGGTAAACCCGATGAAGGCACTCTGCAACATGTTCATCAAATTGTAAATCGCCTGCAGGAATTGTAGGTCATATAGATTAGTAAACAAACAACCCTGGTAGACAAGGAGGTGCGAAAATATGGCATTTGAAGGATTATCGACCCGCTTGCAAAATGTATTTAGTAAACTGCGCGGCAAAGGAAAAGTGTCTGAGGATGATGTGGCTCAGGCGATGCGCGAAGTACGATTAGCTTTGCTGGAGGCGGACGTTAACTTCAAGGTTGTAAAGGACTTTATTGCCAAGGTGAAGGAGAAATCCGTCGGCAAGGAAGTGATGGACAGCTTTACGCCAGGCATGGTCATCATCGACATTGTGAACAAGGAACTGACCGAGTTGATGGGTGGCAGTCAGGCCAAGCTTGCCAAAGCAAACAAACCGCCTACGGTCATTATGATGGTGGGTCTCCAGGGCGCAGGTAAGACGACGACGTCCGGTAAGCTGGCGAAGTTGCTGCAAAAGCAAAATCATCGCCCCTTGCTCGTAGCTGGTGATATATATAGACCGGCTGCGATCAAGCAGTTACAGGTACTTGGCGAGCAGATCAATGCTCCTGTATTTACGCTCGGTGATCAGACAAGCCCGGTGGAAATTGCAAAACAGGGCTTGCAGCATGCCAAGGATAACGGTAATGACTACGTTATTATAGATACTGCCGGTCGTCTTCACGTGGATGAAGAGCTTATGGAAGAGTTGCGCCAGATTCATGCGAATGTGAATCCTGACGAAGTTCTGCTGGTTGTTGACAGCATGACAGGTCAGGATGCGGTAAACGTTGCGGAGCATTTTAACACGAGCTTGGAGTTAACAGGGGTTGTACTGACGAAGCTGGACGGCGATACCCGCGGTGGTGCGGCCTTGTCGGTTAAGGCTGTGACTGGATGCCCGATCAAGTTTGCTACATTGGGTGAAAAGCTGGATGCAATGGAGCCGTTTCATCCGGAACGGATGGCTTCACGGATCTTGGGTATGGGCGACATGTTGTCCCTGATTGAAAAAGCGCAATCCAATATCGACGCCGATAAGGCGAAGGAAATGGAACGGAAAATGCGTAATGCCGAGTTTACCTTCGAAGATTTTCTGGAGCAGATGGATCAAGTTAAAAAGCTTGGCCCGATCGACCAGATTCTCGATATGATTCCCGGCATGGGCAATATGAAGCAAATGAAAGATGTCAAAGTGGATGACAAGCAGATGGGCCGGATTGAGGCTATCGTTCATTCCATGACCACACAAGAAAAGCAAAACCCGGACATGATTAATCATAGCCGTCGCAAACGGATTGCTGTAGGCAGTGGAACATCACTGGCTGAGGTAAACCGCCTAATCAAGCAATTTGACGAAATGCGGCGCATGATGAAGCAGTTCTCAGACATGATGGGACCTAAGGGTGGCAAAAACAAAGCCCTGAAGCAGTTGAAGGGTATGGGTAAAGGTATGAAGTTTCCTTTCCGTTAAGGCCAGTAGGCCGTTGGAATTATAGGATAACAATATACAGTCTACTTTTTGAAGGAGGTGAATTTTCGTGGCAGTTCGTATTCGTCTGAAACGTATGGGTGCACATAAAGCTCCTTTCTATCGCGTCGTGGTATCGGATTCCCGTTCCCCGCGTGACGGTCGTTTTATCGAAGAAATCGGTTATTACAACCCTATTACAGTACCAGCAGTTGTAAAAATTGATGAAGATAAAGCGTTGAAATGGTTGCAAGATGGTGCACAAGCATCCGATACAGTCCGCAACTTGCTTAGCAAAGCGGGCGTAATGAAAAAGTTTCATGAGTCTAAACAACAGAAATAAGGTGCTGATACGGAGGGTCAACCATGGAAGAATTAGTGATAATCATTGCTAAGGCTTTAGTCGATCATCCGGAAGATGTAACCGTGAAGACCTTGGAGAAGGATCGGCTTGTCGTATATGAGCTTAGCGTGCATCCTGAGGATGTAGGTAAAATCATTGGCAAGCAGGGTCGTATCGCCAAGGCGCTTCGCACTGTGGTTGCATCAGCAGCCGTTAAGATGGATAAACGGGTTACCGTAGACATCATATCTTAAAGATATACGAAAGTGGGTTAGGATGTATGTCCTAACCCTTTTTCGTACATGATGAAGATGATATGGAGCGGGACCGATTACATGCAGGAGGAACACGATGCAGCAATTGTTTAATGTCGGGAAAATTGTGAATACACATGGAATCCGCGGCGAGCTTAAAATATTAACGACGACTGATTTCCCGGAGGATCGTTTTGCCAAAGGCAGTGAGTTGTTGATCATTCCTGCGGATGGTAAAGCGCCGATCCCTGTAACTATTGAACTAGCACGTTTTCAAAAAAATATGGTTGTAGCCAAATTCAAGGAATATCATAACATCAATGATGTTGAAAAGTATAAAGGCAGCTTATTGAAGGTGTCCGCTGAACGGCTAGGCGAACTAGAGGAAAATGAGTTTTATTTTCATGAAGTTGTTGGCTTGGATGTAGTGACAAAAGATGGAGAAAAGCTTGGCGTGGTGAAGGAGATTTTGACACCAGGAGCTAACGATGTATGGGTAGTCACAATGCCCGATGGCAAGGAACTGCTGCTGCCGTATATAGAAGGTGTCATTTTGGATGTAAACGTGCCTGAAAAACGGGTTACGGTACGGTTGATGGAAGGACTACTGTAATGCGGGTGGATGTGCTGACCCTGTTTCCCGAAATGTTTGACGGTGTATTTAATGCAAGCATTCTGGGAAAAGCAAGGGAGAAGGGAATCATATCACTGCAAGCGGTTAATTTTCGCCAATATGCTGGGAACAAGCATGGTCAAGTGGATGATACACCCTATGGCGGCGGGGGCGGGATGGTATTGAAGCCTGACCCGATTTTCGCTGCGGTGGAGGCGTTATTGGATGAGTCAGAGAGTCCAACCATATTAGGGAACACAGACGAAGTTGTTCAAGGTGAAGAGACCGGGTCAAGTGCAGGTTTGAAAGCACCGCGTATTATTTTGATGTGTCCCCAAGGTGAGACTTTTACGCAAAAGAAAGCGGAGGAGCTTGCTAAAGAGGACCATCTTATTTTTATATGCGGGCATTATGAGGGCTATGATGAGCGTATTCGCGAGCATTTGGTGACGGATGAGCTTTCTATCGGAGATTATGTGTTGACTGGTGGGGAACTGCCCGCCATGGTCGCTATAGATAGTGTGGCACGGTTGCTGCCTGGAGTGCTGGGCAATGAAACGAGTGCGGTAACGGACTCTTTTAGTACAGGTCTGCTGGAGTACCCGCATTATACCAGACCTGCTGAGTTTCGGGGCTGGAAGGTGCCTGAGGTGCTGTTGTCAGGACATCACGTTAATATTGATGCATGGAGACGGCAGGAGGCACTGCGTCGTACGATGGAACGTCGACCGGATCTGCTGGAGCAGGCTGAAATGACAAGCAAGGAACGGCTATGGATAGAGGAACAGCGCAAGATGGATTGATCATGGGAAGAGTGTATTAAAGCGCTGTAGCAATGAGGGGATTTGAAAGCAGGTGCTAACCTGTTTTATAATGTAATTAATTAAATATAATGTTTGGTCAAATCCCTTTTTCTTGTTGCAATGCGGTATCCTCCATGATACAATACATCTGTTGTGTGTAATACGGTGGTCCTCTGTGGATGATGAAGGAAACGGATGTGTTTCCAGAAGATGCATGAACACCTGTACGGAAGGAGGGAGTCATAGATGAATATCGTCCAAGCGATCACTGAAGAACAACTGCGTAAAGATTTGCCTAACTTTCGTCCCGGTGACACTTTGAAAGTGCACGTGAAAGTTATTGAGGGAACTCGTGAGCGTATCCAGTTGTTTGAAGGTGTTGTAATTAAACGCCGTGGTGGTGGAATCAGTGAGACTTTTACAGTTCGTAAAATTTCTTACGGTGTAGGTGTGGAAAGAACTTTCCCGCTTCATTCCCCGAAAATCGATAAAATCGACGTGGCTCGCCGTGGTAAAGTGCGTCGTGCGAAGCTTTATTATCTTCGTGAACTGCGCGGTAAAGCAGCGAGAATTAAAGAAATTCGTCGTTAATACAACGAATAACGAAAGGGGCTTGATTACAAGCTCCTTTCGTTTTTTCTACGTACATAGGGAACTGTGGATTATTGACCGTAAAGAGAGGACAGTGAGCTATGGAGCAAGAAGTAGAACAAGGAGCTATACAACAGCCGGCTGATCAGGATGGCACACCCAAGCGTAAACCCAAAAATGAGATTTTTGAGTGGATCAAGGCCATCGTTATCGCGTTAGTGTTGGTCTTTTTAATCCGTTGGTTTCTTTTTAAACCGTTTATTGTGGATGGCCCGTCGATGCAGCCTAACTTTCATACCGGAGAACGTGTCATTGTAAATGAAATTTTGTATGATTTCCGTTCCCCAAAACCGGGAGAGGTCATCGTGTTTCATGTACCGGATGAAGGAAGAGACTTCATTAAGCGCGTCATTGCCGTTGAGGGCGATACGGTTAAGGTTGAAGGTGACACGATTACGGTGAATGGTAAACCTATTCAGGAGCCTTACTTGAAAGCTCCGTTGGAGGAAGCGCATCAAAATGGTGAGCTTTACAACAAGTTTACAAATTTCCCGAATGAAAATTTTAAGGATGGTAAAGTTCCGGCAGGGCATATTTTTGTTATGGGGGATAACCGTTCCAACAGTACAGACAGTCGGATGATTGGATATATTGATTTGAAGGAAGTCGTGGGCCGTGCTGATGTTATTTTCTGGCCGGTGAAGGATATGAAGTGGATTAACCACTAGAACAACTAATATGCAGCATAGCTGCCGTAATCCTGACGCATAACCCTATGGGAAACGGTTAGGAGTTACGATCAATGAGGTGATGACGGTGACGATACAATGGTTTCCTGGTCATATGACCAAAGCGCGCCGCCAAATTGAAGCAAAATTAAAGCTGATTGATTTGGTAATTGAGTTGATTGATGCTCGATTGCCGCTTTCCAGCCGAAATCCAATGATTGATGATATTTTGCAGGGCAAGCCGCGAATGATTATTTTAAATAAGGCAGATTTGGCGGACCCGGTAGTATCACAGCAGTGGATTGCCTACTTTAAGGAGCAAGGGCATATCGCTTTTCAGGTGGATGCTACAACAGGCACAGGGATGAAAGAAATTCCGGTTCAGGCCAAGTTGCTGCTTAAGGAAAAGATAGATCGGCAGATTTCTAAAGGTATGAATCCTCGTCCTATGCGTGCTTTGATTGTTGGTATACCGAATGTCGGTAAATCGACCCTGATCAACCGTATGGCAGGACGTAGCATTGCAGCTACGGGCGATCGTCCTGGGGTGACGAAGGCACAGCAATGGATCAAGATTGGTGAAATTGAGCTGCTGGATACACCGGGTATTTTGTGGCCCAAATTTGAGGATCAGAATGTTGGTTATCGTCTGGCGGTTACAGGCGCGATCAAGGAAGAGATTTTGAATGTTGAGGATATCGCTTTTTTCGCGACAAAATATTTGGTTCAATATTACTGGGATGAGCTGGCAGCGCGCTTTGAGCTGACTGAACGTCCCGAGGATACGGAAAATGCTGATGAAATTGTCAGTGTCATGGAAGCGATTGGACGTAAACGCGGCTGTATTGTCAGCGGTGGACGTGTAGATCTCGAAAAGTCGTCAAAAATCATTTTACGTGAGCTGCGTGCAGGTAAGCTAGGACGTTTCAGTTTGGAAGCTCCTTACTGATTCTGCCAGATGTACCGGATACACAACATAGCATAGTGTGGCAAGGAAGAACCTTCCCCATCTCTCCGGAGAGAGGAAGGTTTTTTGGTATGTGAAGGCAGGTTAACGAAAAGGGTTTTGGGATGGACAGGTCTGTGTTAAGCTGAATAAAATTGTGCAGAACTATGGCGTGAATTAAGCGCCAAACTACATATAGATAGGCGGGTATGGAGTATGGAAGAAAAAGTGGTAGCGGTAACGGACATGCTGCGCTATGAAAAAGAGTGCTGGGAGCAATCCTATGAGCGCATCGCTGGTATTGATGAGGTAGGCCGAGGGTGTTTGTTCGGAGATGTTGTGGCAGCGGCGGTCATTTTGCCGAATGGTGAGCTGCTGGAGGGCGTGGATGATTCCAAAAAGCTGACGGACAAGAAGAGGGAAACCTACTATGAGCTGATTATGGAGAAGGCCATTGCCGTAGGAGTCGGGTATGTGGAGGCACGAACGATTGATGCCATCAATATTAAGCAGGCTGCTCGTTTGGCGATGAAGCAGGCAGTTGAGGCATTACAGGTATCTCCTGATTATTTGCTTGTAGATGCAGAAAAGGTGGATTTGCCTATTCCCCAGCTCTCTATTATTAAAGGAGATGCGAACAGCCAGTCTATTGCAGCGGCGTCTATCATTGCGAAGGTAACCCGTGATCGACTGTGCAAAGGTGAATGGGATGCAAAGTACCCGGAATATGGGATTGGCATACATAAAGGTTACGCTACCAAGCTGCACAGGGAACAAATTTTGGCGCTGGGACCTACAGCGATGCATAGACGCAGCTTTCTTGGGAATTTGTTGATCGAGCAACCGACGTTGTTTGATCTGTAAATACTTATTAGGAGTCAAGACTGTGCCGATATAATGTATACCCAATAAAATAGAGCCCTTGAATATGGGGCATGAAGAGAGGAGGGACCCTATGAATATCGGATCTGTATTTCGAGGATTACTTGGTGATGTGAAGGCGGGAGAGGTTAAAAAGCTCGATATGCAGCCAGGTCAGGTCGTGCGAGGCGTCGTATTAAAGGTGTCTGAGGACGGCGGTGAGGCTGTGTTGCAAATTCAAGGTTCCCAGGTCAGAGCCAAGCTGGAAACCCCTCTTCAACCTGGGCAGTCCACATTACTCCAGGTCCAGCCAGCTTCTCCCAGCGGAATGACTGTACTTAAGCCTTTGAACGATGCAGCCAACACAGGACAGCAGACTGTAGCGTTGGCAGATGTACTGGATTCAGTGGGGCTACCGGATACAGCGCAGAACAGAGAACTGATACAGGCGATGCAAAAGAATGGTGTACCGTTGACATCGGAAAATGCGGCTTCTTTACGGGACGCTTTGGCGAAGCAGCCGGGAAAAGTACAAATGGAGACGTTTGTACAGGCAGCAGCGGTTGCCTTTCAACGTGGCTTGCCATTGACGGCGGAAAGTATAAACGGTTTGCGACAGGCGATGTTTGGCCCTCCTTTAAATGATCTTTTGTCTTCGCTGGAACAGGAGCTTGAAGCGGTATTCAAGCAGCAAGGACAAGGAGTATCTGCTGACCGTATGGCGGGAGAAGCTACAGCCTTAAAGGCGGGTGATCGAGTGTCTCCTGCTCCATCCGGTGCTTCTTCACCTGTAGTTGCAGATGCACCAGAAGGCCAAGCTCCTGTATTGTCCAAGGATGCCGCTGCTGTTGCTGCAAAGCAGGCAGAAGCGGCACAGGCAGCAGGAGGCAAGGAGACGCTGAAAGGAACTCAAGCGGCAAATCTTGCTGTTATGGCGGATGAAGCGGGCGCTTCAGCGACTGACTCGGATGCTCCGACTGGAACTGCTGCACCTGTAGCTAAAGGTACGGTCTCTGGGGAAGCAACGATAGCTAATGGGCGTGGAGCCATAGCCACGGAGGTGGTGGATTCTGGTGCAAATGTGCCTGAATCGGGCGCTGATGCACTAAGGGCTTCACGCGCCGGAGCGGAGCAGCCGCAAGTAGCCACGGCGGGTACGCAGCAGCCCAAGGGCACCGAAGGCACTCCGACTGCGGCGACGGCAGAGCCTGCCGGGGCGAAGCCCGCTGCAAACGCCGCTACGGCCGACCGTGCCGCGGCGCAGCTGGCTGGCGGCTCTGCGCCGCAGGCCGCTGCGGGCAACGCGGCCACGCCGGAGGCGCCTCTCCAGCGGCTGCGCACGCTGCTGCAAGAGCTGCGCGCGGCGGTGCCCCCCGCGCTGGGCACGGCTGCGCCGGAACAGCCCACAGCAGAAGCGCCGCAGCCTACGGCTGGCGCTCTGCGGGCTACGGACACCGCTGCTGCGCAGTCAGCGGCGTCCGTGGTGTCCAGCACGCAGCTCACCCCCACGGAGGACCCGTGGGTGGGCCGCGTGCTCAAGCTGCTCGGTGCAGAGCACGAGCAGCAGGTACACCGCGCGGCTGCACAGACCGCGCAGGGAACGGCGGCGGCCCGTATGGAGCCGCCGGAAGGAACGCAGCCGCTGCCGGGATTAGCGGCGGCGGCTGGCGGTGCGGTGTCAGCGGACGCCGACACCGTAAAGGGGGCGCTGCTCCAGTTGATGAGCAGCGATGACCTGCCGCCTGCCCTGAAAGAGGCGGCGCAGCAGGTCGTGCAGCACCTGACGGGTCAGCAGTTGCTGCTGAATACGGACCGTACGGCCCCTTTTGCACAGGTACACATGTTTATTCCGTTTGTCGGACCGGATGGTCGTGAAACAGCTACGATCCAGATTCAGTCTCGACGCGGTAAACGCGGGGAGCTGGATGCATCCAACTGCCGACTTTGGTTTGATTTGGACATGAAGGCGCTCGGGCCAACATTGGTGGATGTGCAAGTCGTGGACCGGATAGTGAGCCTCAAGCTCCATAACGATCAGGATTGGGCTGCTTCGCTGTTGACCAGCGGGCGTGAATCCATTCATACGGCGCTGGAATCGCTAGGCTATCAGCTTTTATCGCTGCGCACCGAACCGATGCCGGTAAGGACTGGACAGGAGAGCAAAGGTCTGGTCTCTTCGGAGGTACAAAGCTATGTGCCTCAGCCGTATAAAGGAGTCGATCTTAAAATATGAAAGAGCCGTTGGAGGCTCCTTCTCCTTCCAGGAAGAAGGCTGTCGCCCTTAAATATACGCCCGGTGAGAGCGAAGCCCCTATCGTCATTGCCAAAGGCAGTGGTCGTATTGCAGATAGCATTTTGGAAAAAGCCAAAGAGCATGGTGTTCCCGTTCAAGAGGATGCCGCACTGGTTGAGGTATTGTCCAAGCTTGACTTGGATGAACAAATTCCTGCTGAGCTATATCAATTGGTGGCAGAGGTGCTCACCTATATATATCAAATGGATAAGCTTGCTCCAAGGGATGACAGCTGATGAGGAACGACATGGGGACCGGAGGCAAGGATCAACGAAAAGCCAAAGGAGCTTTGGGTGAACAGGCAGCGGCATCGTTTTTGGAAAATCTGGGGTATCGTATCATAGAGCGTAACTGGCGATGTCGTAGCGGAGAAATGGATCTGATTGCCTCGCAGCATGATATTCTCGTGTTTATTGAAGTACGCAGCCGAAGTAGCTCCAATTATGGAACGCCCGCAGAATCAATCACTGCACGTAAAATAACCCAAGTTCGCCAGACAGCCGCTGTTTATTTGCATATGAACGGGATTGAGGATGTTCCAATCCGTTTTGATATGATCTCTGTACGATTGATTGACGAAACCGCGGTCGTCACGGACCATATAATCGAGGCATTCTAAAAGAGCGATGAATTTTTTTTGAAGGTTCATTTCGAATTTCATATGCACAGGTTGACAGGAAGGAATGCTAAAGGTATATTTTATTGAGAATGGTTATCATTTTGGTTTGTGGTTATAGTGAACATCCACGAGCTATTCCTACGAAGGAGGATATACGTGACAGAGCATACCTTTAGTGAACATGTCATAGATGTAATTCAGGAACGACGGACCATTAAACGGTTCAAATCCGACCCCATTCCAGTAGATACCATTAAAGAACTGCTGGACGTTGCTGTATGGGCTCCCAATCATAAAATGCGTGAGCCATGGCGTTTTCTCTTGTTTGCTGGCGACGGACGGAAAAAGCTCGCTAAAGCTATTGAAGCTGACATTGGCAAGGATAACAAATTCGAAAGCGGCATTTTACACAATCCGATTCAGCTTTTAGTTGTGTTGGAGGAAGACCCTCGTCAGGCAGTTTGGGATGAGGATTTTGCAGCGGTTAGTGCCCTTGTACAAAACTTTATGCTTGCCGCATGGAGTAAAGGAATCGGAACGTTTTGGGTCACAAAGCCTTTTCTTTATTCACCGAAATTCCGCAAGCATTTGGGAATTCAGCCTGGTGAGAAGATCATCGGCATGGTGTATGCAGGTTATCCTGAAGTCATTCCAGAACCAAGACCACGTATTCCAGCAGCGGATAAGCTGACCCTGTTTGACAAATAATCTTTTGTCGAATAACCTTGATTAGACAGTTTGGAAATTAAAGATGTAACATTATATTTGCAACAGATGAAAATTTGGAAGCACCTTTTTTCATATATGCAATGCTCCTAGGGGGAGACATTTCAGTATGAGGAGAGGTGTTTTTTGTTATGTATGGAAAATTACATGGAGCTTGTCTTTATGGAATAGACGGTGTTCTGATTGAGGTGGAGACGGATTTGTCGAATGGGTTGCCTCAAACTGCGATTATCGGATTGCCGGATTCGGCCATTCGAGAGGCTGTGGAGCGCGTAAGAGCAGCGATCAAAAACTGCGGTTTCAAATATCCGTCCCAGCGTGTAACCATAAATTTGGCTCCTGCTGATTTACGTAAGGAAGGCTCATCCTTTGACTTTGCAATCGCCTTGGGACTGCTGACAACCAGCGGACAAGTCGTTTTACCTACGGGGGAACGGACGTTATTTATCGGTGAACTAGCGTTGGACGGCAGTATTCGCCCCGTGAACGGGGTATTGTCTATGGTTGATTTGGCCAAGCGAGAAGGATTTCATTCGGTGCTGCTTCCTGAGGAAAATGCAGGGGAAGCACGCCTGATCACGGGTATACGTATTTACGCTGTTCGTCATCTGATGGATCTCATTCCAGAAAAAGGTCACACACAATACGTTATTGAAGGCCAATCAAAAGATCGGAATTCTAACTATCTACCTGATCCAATTGATAACGAGGGTACTAACCAAGTCACTAATCAAGTCACTAATCAAGTCATTAAGCAAACTATTGATCCAGCCCCTAACCCAGTCTCGAATCAAGCTGAAAATCATGACCAAGGCAAGCGTATTACTGCTAGACAGCAGATCATTATCCATTCTTATGAGCATTTGCTTCCGGCAGATCAGATACCGATACGTGAGGTCAAAGCGATAATTGACGTTATGGAGGATTACAGCGATGTATTAGGTCAGCTACACGCCAAACGAGCGCTGGTTATCGCTGCTGCCGGAATGCACAATATCATCCTTATTGGGCCGCCGGGTGCCGGAAAAACGATGCTAATCCGCAGACTGCCATCCATTCTGCCGCCCTTGACCGAAAAAGAAGCACTGGAGGTTACCAAAATATACAGCGCCGCTGGAAAGTGGAAGGAGTCATCGCCTCATTTGATGAACATTCGCCCCTTCCGTTCACCTCATCATACGATTTCTGCTGCTGGACTGGTGGGAGGAGGCGGGATTCCCAAGCCGGGAGAAATTAGCCTTGCGCATCGGGGGATTTTATTTCTGGATGAGTTGCCTGAGTTTAGTCGTCATGTGCTAGAGGTGCTGCGCCAGCCATTGGAAGATCGCAATGTAACAATTAGCCGTTCACGTGCAGTTTTTAAGTATCCTGCGCATTTTTTACTTGCAGCTTCTATGAACCCGTGTCACTGCGGCTTTTTCGGAAGTGATACGCAACATCAGCGTTGTACCTGTTCACCTGCTGCGGTAGCCCGCTATCGTTCACGTATTTCTGGTCCGTTGCTGGACCGGATCGATCTTCAGCTTGAGGTATCACAACCGAAGGACTGGCGTGAGGAAAAGGAGTCACTGTCGTCCGCTGAAATGCGAAGACAGGTGTTAGCTGCTCAAAGGATACAAATCGATAGGTACAGCAAGCTTCCTTTTTCATGGAATAGCGAATTATCCGGTCAAATGCTCCGGAAATATGCGGTATTAGAACGCAATGCGGCAGAACTGCTTGATCAGACGATGGATGCGCTCGGTTTAAGCATGCGTGCGTATGATCGAATTCTCAAACTGTCACGTACTATTGCAGACTTGAGTCAATCAGAGCAGATCACCGTGTCGCATGTAGCTGAAGCCATTCAATATCGGAATATGGACAGAGCACATGCCAGTTTTTCAGAAGAATAAAACAGCATAGGAATAACGATATGTCCATATTTTTTATGTAAGACAAAAAAAAGCTCCAGACGCAAAGTTCTGGAGAAGAAAAAAGATTATGACAATGTGATTATACAATAAGTATATCAATTTCGTATATACGATTATGCATCATCTGCCATGTTACTTGATGGAAAAAAAACAGCTGTCAATCCTTTGTTGTGAAGGTGTAGCTGAAAGTATACAAATCCTCCGAACCAGAAACAGCTCGGAGGATTTTTTATATAATTCTGTATTAAAGCACGTTCAGTTTCACTTCGATATTACCGCGGGTAGCGCGGGAGTAAGGACACTGTTCATGTGCGCCTTCTGCCAATTTTACCGCTGTTTCAGCGTCAACGCCTTTCACCAGAATATCAAGGTTCACTCCGATTCCGAAGCCGCCGTCTTCAACTTTACCGAAATTGACCGTTGCTGTTACTTCGGTACCTTCATGTTTAATATGCTGCATGCGGGCAACCATATTCAAAGCACTGTCAAAACACGCTGAATAGCCTGCTGCAAACAATTGCTCCGGATTCGTACCCGCGCCACCTGCACCGCCCATTTCTTTGGGTGTATCAATATTTAAACGAAGTTCAGGGGAAGAAGACTCGACATAACCACTACGTCCTCCAACTGCTTTCACTGTTGTTTCATACATTTTTTGTTGAATGGTCATCATAATTCAATCACTGCCTCTCGCTCAATTTATATTTCATACAATTTAATTTATCAAAATAATTATTATTTGTAAAGTATTTTGTGCAATTATCATGCTTTTTATTATATAATGTGCTAAGATAATGACGAAAGCGGGTGATCTGACAGCATGGACAACAACAATCATAATGAAGGTGCAGTATTAAAACTTGATAATCAGTTATGCTTTGCTATATATGCGTGCTCCAGAGAGATTACGAAGCTTTACCAGCCTTATCTGGAAAAGCTCGGTGTGACATACTCACAGTATTTGGTGCTCATTGTGCTGTGGGAGCGCGAGGAATGTACGGTGAAGGAATTAGGCGAGGCGTTGTATCTGGACTCAGGCACACTGACCCCGTTATTGAAAAGATTGCAGAATGCCGGACTCATTAACCGGAAGCGTTCGACTCAGGATGAGCGTAAGGTGCTGATTTCCTTGACTCCTGAAGGGAGTACATTGCGGGAAAAAGCGCTATCTATCCCGGGATGTATTCAAGAAAAAACAAGCATGACCCACGATCAATTTGGCTCGCTCCTGTCTCAGTTCAATGATCTGCTGGATCGAGTTCACAAAGCGAATGTACAGGTTGAAAAATCATAGTAGGCATTTCCGGTTACTTTTATGAATCTTATTGTTATGTAGCCGCCTGTAACCGGATGAAGGAATGATCGAATGAACTGAAGTACCTCTCATACGGATTTAATAAATCCCGAACTTGAAGAGGTGCTTTTTTGTTTGTATTCTATCCAAATAAATATCCATTAATATCCAAACATTCGATTTTGGGAATGATAATGATATCAAAATACTGTAATTCATAACGTTAAATTATAAGGAAAGCGTTTTAAAAACATGTTACAATGATGTAGGTTTAGTATAGATTTCCTTGTGAACCGCCCTTGTTGCAGTCATGTTGATAGGAGGATTCCAGAATGAATATCCATGAATATCAGGGTAAAGAAGTATTGAAGCAGTACGGAGTGGCTGTACCGAACGGTAAGGTTGCCTATACGGTGGAGGAAGCCGTTGCTGCAGCAGAATCGCTTGGAAGCGCTGTTACGGTGGTAAAGGCGCAAATTCATGCCGGTGGACGTGGTAAAGCGGGCGGTGTGAAGGTGGCCAAAAGCTTGGATGAAGTGCGTACTTATGCTTCTGAAATTTTGGGTAAGGTGCTGGTGACACATCAGACCGGACCTGAAGGCAAAGAGGTTAAACGCCTTTTGGTAGAGGAAGGCTGCGATATTCGTAAAGAGTATTACGTCGGTGTTGTTGTGGATCGTGCGACCGGACGTGTCGTGATCATGGCCTCAGAAGAAGGCGGTACGGAAATCGAAGAGGTAGCTGCGGCTACTCCGGAGAAAATTTTTAAAGCGGTTGTAGATCCGGCAATTGGGCTTCAGGTATATCAGGCTCGTAAGCTGGCTTATGACATTAACATCCCCAATGAGCTGGTAAACAAGGCGGTTAAGTTCATGCAGGCGCTCTATGAAGCTTTTGTGGACAAGGATTGTTCGATTGCAGAGATCAATCCGCTGGTCGTTACAGGTGACGGGAATGTGCTGGCGTTGGACGCCAAACTGAATTTCGACTCGAATGCGTTATTCCGCCACAAGGATATCTTGGAGCTGCGTGATTTGGACGAAGAGGACGAGAAAGAAATAGAAGCTTCCAAATACGATCTGAGCTACATCGCATTGGACGGAAATATTGGGTGTATGGTCAACGGCGCAGGTCTTGCCATGGCGACGATGGACATTATCAAATATTACGGCGGCGATCCGGCCAACTTCCTGGACGTAGGGGGCGGTGCGACGACGGAAAAGGTAACCGAAGCGTTCAAAATCATTTTGTCCGATTCGAAGGTAGAAGGCATTTTTGTGAACATTTTCGGCGGAATTATGCAGTGCGACATCATTGCGAACGGTGTGGTGGAGGCTGCCAAGCAATTGGGGCTGACCCGTCCGCTCGTTGTCCGTCTCGAAGGCACGAATGTCGAGTTGGGTAAACAGATTTTGGCGGAATCCGGTTTGAATATCGTGGCGGCTGATTCCATGGCGGACGGTGCCCAGAAAATCGTCGAACTTGTTCAATAGCCTGTTTGCATTCCGATATGCCGAATAAACGATAGGGGATGTGAAGATCGTGAGTATTTTGGTCGATAAGCATACAAAGGTGATTACACAGGGGATTACGGGAAAAACGGCGTTATTCCACGCCAAGGGTGCGCTTGATTATGGCACACAGATGGTAGGAGGCACCTCTCCAGGCAAGGGCGGCACCGAGGTGGAAATTACGCTGGAGAACGGACAACAGGTCAAGTTGCCCGTGTTTAATACGGTGAGCGAAGCGAAGGCTGCTACAGGCGCGACAGCGAGTGTTATTTATGTGCCGCCTGCTTTTGCTGCGGATTCCATTTTGGAGGCTGTAGATGCAGAATTAGACCTCGTCATTTGTATAACCGAGGGTATTCCGGTGCTTGATATGATCAAGGTCAAACGCTTTATGGAAGGTAAAAAGACCGTTCTGATCGGCCCTAACTGCCCGGGCGTAATTACACCGGGAGAGTGCAAAATTGGCATCATGCCGGGTTACATTCATCTACCGGGTCATGTAGGTGTTGTGTCACGTAGCGGAACGCTGACCTATGAAGCGGTGCATCAGCTAACTACCCGGGGCATCGGACAATCCTCCGCGGTTGGTATCGGCGGTGATCCGGTTAAGGGCTCGGAATTTATTGATATTTTGCAGCGCTTCAATGAAGATCCTAACACGCATGCTGTCATTCTGATCGGAGAAATCGGCGGTACGGCCGAGGAGGAAGCTGCCGAGTGGATTCGAGACAATATGACGAAACCGGTGGTCGGTTTTATCGGCGGTGTGACTGCGCCTCCGGGCAAACGGATGGGGCATGCAGGCGCCATCATTTCCGGCGGAAAAGGAACGGCCAAGGAGAAAATCGCTACGCTTGAAGCCTGTGGTATCAAGGTGGCACCGACTCCTTCCGAGATGGGCTCGACGCTGGTCAGTGTGCTGGAAGCACGTGGTATTTTGAATTTGTGTACGACACATTAAATCGTGTTTCTTCATTAATATACAAGCTGTAAAATGGCATCGAAATTTGCCGCCTGCTAGTGTATAATGAAAGAAAGGTAAGCAACCTTTTTGTCTTCTTAACAGGGGATGAAAAGGTTGCTTTTTTTTGCGTTAGGACAGGCTTATCAGGGAAACGCTTGCAAAATGATACGTTGTGCCACAAAATAAGGGAGGGTTCACTCTTCCCGTGAACGGAGGAACCACAGTTTGGAAGAAAGATGGCTTTTGCTGGGTTTGCATGAATTAGAGGGGATCGGTAGAAGAACAATTCAGCGTATTTGGTCGAGTGACTACCGACTGCATGAACTGCTGCATTTTAGCGAGCAGAAATGGATTGAGATAGGATTAAGTCCCGCTCAGGCCCGCATAGCGGTGCAGCGTTACGATGAAGATTGGGTACATGAAAGATATCAGCGGGTTCGATCCGGCGATATCGGAGTGATTACTTATGTGGATGAAGATTATCCCCTATTAATGAAGGAAACGGTTGACGCGCCTTGGGTATTGTATACGAAAGGGGACAATTCACTTTTGCATACATGCTCTGTAGCTATGGTGGGGACCCGCATTCCTACGGCTTATGGACGCAGAGCGGCCGAAATGCTGACAGAGGGATTGTGTGATGCGGGCATTACAGTGGTCAGTGGATTGGCGAGAGGAATCGACAGTATTTGCCACGAAGCTGCTCTGCGCCGGGGAGGCAATACGATTGGGGTGCTTGGAACGGCGATTGATCAAGTTTACCCGCCCCAAAATGCATCTTTATTTGCAGAGATGGTGAGCAAAGGGTTGATTGTATCGGAATATCCACCAGGCACCAGATCGCATCCGGGAATGTTTCCGCAGCGTAACCGGATCATTGCCGGTCTGACACGGGGAACCGTTGTCGTGGAAGCAGATGTAAGAAGTGGTTCCCTAATTACAGCCGATGCTGCGTTGGAGGCGGATCGAGATGTGTTCGCCGTTCCGGGGCCAATTACATCACCGAAGAGTAGAGGTACGTTAAGCCTGATTAAGCAAGGCGCTAAAACGGTCACCGAAGCTTCGGATATTGTAGAGGAGTACGTGGCCGATTTGCGCATAAGGGATGTTTCTTCATACAATAGAGAGCAGGGTCTGGATGTGAATGGGGTCTCCAAAGCACCAGCGAGTGAGACACCCGAGGAAAAGCGTGTCATGCTTTTACTGGAGCAAGGAACCATGACACTGGATGAACTGCTTGAAGCAACTGCATGGGATTTTGGACTTTTACACTCAGTTCTGTTATCGTTAATCATAAAAAAAAGGATCGCCCAGCTTGCGGGTACAAAATACAAACTTATTTAATAGTTGATTTTGCAAATCCTTAATGTAGTAATTGTACGTAAATGAGAGGAGGAAGAGCCTATGGCGGATTCACTCGTCATCGTGGAATCGCCTTCCAAGGCGAAGACGATCGGCAAATACTTGGGCAGTAAATATATCGTCAAGGCTTCCATGGGTCATATCAGGGATTTGCCAAAGAGTCAGATCGGCGTAGAGGTCGAAAATGATTTTAATCCCAAATACATTACCATTCGAGGTAAAGGCTCGATTTTGAAAGAATTAAAGGATGCCAGAAAAAAAGTAAAAAAAGTATATCTGGCGGCTGACCCGGATCGCGAAGGCGAAGCTATCGCTTGGCATTTGGCGCATGCGCTGGATCTGGACGATACAGCAGACTGCCGCGTTGTATTTAATGAGATCACAAAGCAGGCCGTCAAGGATGCTTTTAAAACACCACGCAAAATCAATATGGATTTAGTCAATGCCCAACAGGCACGGCGGATCCTTGATCGGCTTGTCGGCTACAAAATCAGTCCATTGCTTTGGAAAAAGGTAAAGAAGGGCTTGTCCGCAGGGCGCGTGCAGTCGGTTGCCGTGAAAATTATCCTGGACCGGGAAAACGAGATTAATGAGTTTGTACCGGAAGAGTATTGGACGATCACAGCTAAACTGGCGATTAAGGACAGTACCTTTGAGGCGAAATTCCATCAGCTTCGTGGCGAAAAGAAAGAGCTCTCCAGCGAAGCGGATGTACAAGAAGTGCTGGAGGCTATCGGCAAGTCGTCTTACAAGGTCCGTGATGTGAAAGAGAAAGAGCGTTTGCGCAATCCTTCTCCACCATTCACAACTAGCTCCTTGCAGCAAGAGGCGGCTCGGAAACTCAACTTCCGTGCATCCAAAACGATGTCCGTGGCCCAGCAGTTGTATGAGGGTGTGGACTTGGGCAAAGAAGGAACCGTGGGTCTGATTACGTATATGCGTACGGATTCCACACGAATAGCCGTTTCGGCCCAAGAGGAAGCGAAGGAATTCATTATTCAGAAATATGGCGAAGCTTTTGTACCTGAAAGTCCTCGTCAATATTCCAAAAAAGCGGCCAATGCCCAGGATGCGCATGAAGCGATTCGTCCAACCTCCGCGTTGCGTGACCCGGAAACGGTTAAGCCGTTTATGAGCCGGGATCAGTTCCGTTTGTACAAACTGGTATGGGAGCGTTTTATGGCCAGCCAGATGGCTTCCGCTATTATGGATACCTTGTCCGTTGATATCGAAGCGGGTGAGACTATATTCCGGGCAGCCGGCTCGAAGGTTCGTTTTCCAGGCTTCATGAAAGTGTATGTGGAGGGGAATGACGATGGCAAAACTGAAGAAGATAGGCTGCTGCCGCCGCTTAAACCGGGCGACAAGCTGAAAAAGGAATCGGTTGAGCCGAAGCAGCATTTCACGCAACCGCCTCCCCGTTATACAGAGGCACGACTGGTGAAAACGCTGGAAGAACTGGGTATCGGACGTCCGAGTACGTATGCACCGACACTGGAAACTATTCAGAAGCGTGGCTATGTCGCCATTGAAGAGAAGAAGTTCTTTCCTACAGAGCTGGGGGAACTGGTCATCGAGCAGATGGAGGAATTCTTTCCTGAAATTCTGAACGTGGAATTTACGGCCAATATGGAAGGTGATCTTGACCACGTAGAAGAAGGCGAAGGAGACTGGGTCAAGGTCTTGAGTGATTTTTACGAGTCGTTTGAGAAGCGTCTGGAAGTGGCAGAGGAAGAAATGAAGGAAATTGAGATAAAGGATGAAGAATCCGATGTCATTTGTGACAAATGTGGCAGCCCGATGGTGTATAAGCTTGGCCGCTTTGGTAAATTTCTGGCCTGCTCGGCATTCCCGGATTGCCGTAATACGAAGCCGATTGTCAAGGATATCGGAATAAATTGTCCTACATGTGGTGAGGGCCATGTTGTGGAACGGCGGAGTAAAAAAGGACGTATCTTTTATGGATGTGACCGTTATCCGGAATGCGATTTTGTATCCTGGGATAAACCGTCCATTAAGCCTTGTCCAAGCTGTGGTAGCCTAATGGTCGAAAAACGTACCAAACAAGGAACGAAGCTCAACTGTACCGTCTGCGATCACAGTGAAATGCTGGAAGATAGCGACGAGGGTGTAGAGACTTCATAAGAACAACAATAGCAGGGGGATTTAAACGTGAGTGAACTACAAAAGGTAACGGTCATCGGAGCAGGTTTGGCGGGCAGCGAAGCTGCCTGGCAGATTGCAAGCCGTGGTGTGCCTGTCAAGTTATATGAAATGAGACCGGTTGTTAAAACACCGGCGCATCATACAGATAAATTTGCCGAGCTGGTGTGCAGCAATTCTTTACGGGCTAACGGCTTGACTAACGCGGTAGGTGTGCTGAAGGAAGAAATGAGAATATTGAACTCCTTGATTTTGAATGCCGCAGATCGTCATGCTGTTCCGGCTGGTGGTGCACTGGCAGTGGATCGTGATGGATTTTCCGGCCATATTACAGATACTCTTCATCAACATCCGCTTATTGAGGTTGTCAATGAGGAGCTTCAGGAAATTCCACAGGATGGGATCGTGGTCATTGCTACCGGGCCTTTAACTTCTCTGGCTTTGTCGGAACAGATTAAATCGCTGATGGGAGAAGAGTATTTTTACTTTTACGATGCGGCGGCCCCGATTGTGGAGAAGGACTCTATCGACATGAGCAAGGTTTATCTGGCTTCCCGCTATGATAAGGGAGAAGCAGCTTACTTGAACTGTCCGATGAATGAAGCGGAATTTGACGCTTTTTATGAGGCGCTGATTACGGCTGAGGTGGCACAAGTTAAGGAATTCGAAAAAGAAATTTATTTCGAAGGCTGTATGCCCATTGAAGTGATGATGCAACGCGGTAAGCAGACGGCATTGTTTGGGCCGATGAAACCAGTCGGTCTCGTGAACCCACATACAGGAGAGCTGCCATATGCCGTTGTGCAGCTTCGTCAGGATAATGCGGCGGGTACACTGTACAACCTGGTTGGCTTCCAGACTCATCTTAAATGGGGAGAGCAAAAGCGCGTATTTTCTATGATACCGGGCCTAGAAAATGCAGAGTTTGTACGTTATGGCGTGATGCATCGCAACACCTTTATTAATTCCCCACAGCAGCTTTATCCGACCTATCAGTTCAAAGGCAGAAGTAATTTGTTCTTTGCCGGACAAATGACTGGAGTAGAGGGGTACGTAGAATCTGCGGCCTCGGGTTTGCTGGCGGGGATGAATGCAGCGCGTGCGGCGCGTGGACAAGAAATGTTTGTATTTCCTGCGGAAACGACACTGGGCAGCATGGCCCGCTACATCACAACCGCAGATTTCAAGCATTTTCAGCCGATGAATGCGAACTTTGGTCTGCTGCCAAAGCTGGAGACGCGTATCCGCAACAAGAAGGAAAAGAACGAAGCGCTTGCTAACCGTGCGTTGGAAAGCTTGCGTGGTTATATTAACGAAGCGGAAGTTATGCCAGCCGAAGTACAGTCATAAGGATGAAGGAAAAGGAGGAGCGCGTTATGGATATGTCCTTTCATGCTACCACCATCTGTGCTGTACGCCACAATGGCAAGGGAGCTATTGCCGGTGATGGTCAGGTAACGTTCGGTAACAGTGTCGTCATGAAGCAGACGGCGAAAAAAGTACGCAGATTATACCGTGGTCAGGTGGTCGCAGGTTTTGCCGGTTCAGTGGCGGATGCCATCACATTGTTTGAAAAGTTTGAAAACAAGCTGGAGGAACATCACGGCAATCTTCAGCGGGCCGCGGTGGAACTGGCTAAGGACTGGCGGCAGGACCGTATCCTGCGTAAGCTGGAGGCTTTGATGATTGTTATGGATCAATCCGGAATGCTACTCATTTCTGGGGGCGGTGAAATTATCGAGCCGGACGATGATGTGCTTGCGATCGGCTCAGGCGGTAATTTTGCATTGGCGGCGGCGCGCGCATTCAAGCGTCATGGCTCCGGCATGGAGGCAAAGGATATGGCCCGGGAAGCGCTGGAGGTTGCCTCGGAGATATGCGTGTATACGAACAATCAGATTATCGTGGAAGAACTGTAAATCGGCTCTGAGTATTCAAGGGTGGAGGAGTGCAAAATGAATAATCAATCGTTGACGCCCAGACAAGTTGTATCCGAGCTGGATAAATATATTGTCGGACAGAAGCAGGCTAAAAAATCCGTTGCCGTTGCCTTGCGCAACCGTTATCGGCGCAGCAAGCTGCCGGACGATATCCGGGACGAAATTGTGCCCAAAAATATTTTGATGATCGGTCCGACGGGCGTGGGTAAAACCGAAATTGCACGCAGACTGGCCCGGCTCGTGGGAGCTCCTTTTGTTAAGGTAGAGGCGACTAAATTTACAGAGGTGGGTTATGTCGGCCGGGATGTGGAATCCATGGTGCGTGACTTGATGGAAACCTCGATTCGCATCGTTAAAGCGGAGCGGACAGAGAATGTGAAGGACAAAGCCGAGGACATGGCGAATGAACGGATTGTCAGTATTCTTGTACCTGCTGAGAAATCAAATAAATCTCAACGTAACCCTTTTGAAATGCTGTTTGGCAATAACACCGGGAATTCGGTAGAGGAAGAACCCCCAGAACAGGACACATCCTTGGCAGAGAAACGGCGTAAGGCTAAATTCGATCTGTTGTCCGGCAAGCTTGAGGATGAAGTGATTGAGATTGATGTGGAGGACACCGCACCCAATATGCTGGATATGTTTGCTGGGCAGGGAAATGAGCAAATGGGCATGAACATGCAGGAAATGTTCGGAAGTTTTCTGCCAAAGCGGACCAAAAAGCGCAAGCTGCCGGTGAAGGAAGCCCGTAAGGTGCTAATTCAGGATGAGGCTGCCAAGCTGATCGACATGGATGATGTCATTCAGGAGTCCGTGAAGCGTGCCGAACAATCCGGTATTATTTTTATTGATGAAATCGACAAGATTGCCAGCCAAGGCAAGGGCAGTGGTCCTGATGTGTCTAGAGAAGGTGTCCAGCGCGATATTTTGCCTATTGTCGAGGGTTCTACCATTATGACTAAATACGGCCCGGTAAGGACAGATTATATTCTGTTTATCGCCGCTGGGGCTTTTCATGTTGCTAAGCCTTCTGATCTGATTCCCGAACTACAGGGGCGTTTCCCGATCCGTGTCGAACTGAGCAGTCTCACATTGGATGAATTTGTATCCATTTTGACAGAGCCCAAAAATGCGCTGACCAAGCAATACACGGATTTGCTCCGTACCGAAGAGATTGAAGTGGAATTTTCGGCGGAAGCTATCCGTGAAATTGCCAGCATTGCCGAGTCTGTAAACCGGAACACGGAAAACATCGGTGCGCGCCGCTTGCATACCATTTTGGAGAAGTTGTTGGAGGATTTGTCCTTCGAGGCTCCGGAGCTTACTTTGGACCGCATGATCATTACCCCGGAATATGTTCGGGAGAAGCTGGGTGATATTGCCCAAAACAGGGACCTTAGTCAGTATATTTTATGAGTGGGAGCTTTTAAAATAGGATGCGTTGTCTAGAATAACACTATCTTGCACCGTCATATAGACCTAGATGAACGTCCCTTTGATGATTTGTCTGTCTATTCCAAAAGTAGGACGTATAATCTTTTACAGGCGCAAAGTGCTAAGAAAACGTCCGTTTTATTGAAAAAAACCTGAAAAATTTAACATTTTATGCATCGAAAGCCCTCTTTTTTAAAAAAGATAGGGCTTTTTTCTTATTGTAATTAGGTCCCAACTCTACGAAACTTAGAATATATGACGCAAAGCAATTATTTTCTACTTAAGACCTAAGAGAAATGTATAATTATGAAATTTAATTGTCGAAAAAAAGTGAAAAATCTTGTTTTATTGAATCTTACTTTGGAGTAGACGCTGGAAGGGAGGAGCTAAATGAATCTGCTGGGTGATATGAGCTTTCAAAAGCTTCAGGCAGGTGTACAGGCGGCGAATACGAGACAACGTGTGATCGCTGACAACATTTCCAATAACGATACCCCGTATTTTAAGCGTTCAGAGGTTTCATTTGAAGAATTGCTTCAGCAGCAAATGGGTGGCGACGTGACACCATTACGTGGAAAAGTAACCAATGCGAAACATTTTCAAATAGGACCTGCGAACTCCATTCCAGATGCTGTGGTTACCAAAGATGGGTATTCTGTCATGAACAACAATATGAATAACGTGGATATCGACAGAGAAATGAGCCTTATGGCTGAGAACCAACTGAGATATAATACCTACATCCAAGAAATTAATGAACGCATCAAAATGATGAGAACAGCGGTAGAAGGGAGATAGGATCAGGTGAAGATTAACAACGGCTTTGATATCAGCGCATCTGCTCTTACGGCCCAAAGGTTGCGGATGGATGTCATATCAAGCAACATTGCCAACGCAGAGACAACCCGGGCAAAAGTGGAGAATGGACAAGCGGTTCCATATCGAAGAAAAACGGTTGTTTTGGAGCCTAACCAATCTCGGTTTGCCGATGTTTTGCGGGCTCGAATGGAAGGAAATGGCACGGGCGCCACTGGCGTCAAGGTTTCGCAAATACAGGAAGATCAGTCACCTTTGAAGCCTGTGTACAATCCGGGTCACCCGGATGCTGATAAAGATGGCTATGTATATATGCCTAATGTAGACATTATGAAAGAAATGGTAGACATGATTTCCGCAACACGCTCTTACGAAGCCAATGTAACAGCTCTGAATGCATCTAAGGCAATGGTTTCCAAGGCACTTGAAATCGGTCGCTAAGTTCCAGGACTACTAACTACAGAATAGGGAGAGTAAAACATGATCCAGAACGCCATGTTTAATGTACAGACACCGGTAATACAGCAAATTCAATCACCTAACAATGAGTTGACGAAATCAACACCTTCCGAATCCTTGAAGGATTTTGGTTCGTTCCTAAAGGATGCGCTCAATGAAGTGGGGCAGCAGGAAGCCGCTACACACACGATGTCCGACCAGTTCATGGCAGGAAAAGTTGATGTTGATCAGGTCATGATCACATCCCAACAAGCGCTGCTTTCCCTGCAGCTTACTACTCAGGTCCGAAACAAAGCGATTGAAGCCTATCAGGAGATCATGCGTACACAGATGTAAAGAGGGTCTAGCAAAGTTTCGGATGGGGTGACGGAGTGAACGAGAGAATCGCCCAATATCGGGATAAGATTTCCGGGTATTGGAATAATTTCAGCAAAAAACAAAAGATATTACTTGTTTCGACATTGGCATTCATCATCATTGCCATTGTAGTGCTAACGATGCAGTTTACCAAAACCGAGTATGAAGTGGCTTTCCGGGATTTAAACGCAAACGATGCTGCCGGGGTCATTAAATATCTCGATTCTGCGGGTATACCGTATCAGCTCAATGATGGCGGGACGCAAATCGCAGTCCCAACCGCAAACGCGGATAAGGCAAAGGTAGATGTTGGGTCTCAGGGCCTAATTCAGAAGGGTTCAATCGGCATGAGTACCTTTGACCAGTCCTCCTCGGCAATTGGCATGACGGAGAACGAGTTCAATGTGAAGTACAATAACGCATTGAACGGCGAAGTGCAGCAACTGTTGGAACGGATGGATGGTGTCCAAAGCTCCAAAGCTGTCATTAATATGCCGAAGGAAAACATTTTTGCCGGACTTGAAGAAAAGGACAAAGCTTCTGCTTCGGTTCAAATGGAATTCGAACCTGGTTTTACGCCAAATCAGCAAGCCATCGACGGATACTTTAATCTGGTAAAAACGGCTGTGCCGAATTTGCCTGTAGAAAACATTACGATCACCAATAAGGAGTATGAACTGATTCCAACGGCCAAGGGCGGCCAGGGAGGTCTCTCCAGCGGTGTTCAGGAAAACATGGCTCTGCAGAAGAAGTTTGAGAGCGATGTAAGGAATAATGTCCAACAATTTTTGTCGAAAATTGTTGGCGAAGACAAAGTGAATGTGCTAGTTATGTCACAGTTAAATTTCGACAAAGTAACGTCGAAAGAACAACTGGTCACACCGGTTGATCAAACGAAAATGAAGGGCATTGAAATCAGCGCCCAGCAAATTCAGGAAAGCTACACTGGCAGCAGTGGACAAACCGGAGGAGTCGCAGGCACAGGAACGCAGGATGTACCTGGTTACCCTGGAGGAAGCAATTCGGGCAACACAAGCTCAGACAAGAGCTCAAGCACAATTAACTACGAAGTTAACCGAATTGCGAAGGATATTATCCAAAGTCCGTACACTGTAAAAGATTTAACCATTAATGTAGCAGTTGAACCACCAACGGGGCAGCAAACTTTGGATGCTGCAACTCAGGCCGCAATCCAAAACATCTTGGTTAATATCGTAAGAGCTTCATTAGCGAATTCCGGCGTTACTATTACAGACGCTGATTTAGCCAAAAAAGTTTCAGTGTTCTCTCAAACCGTACCGGCGCCAGCGAACACCAACACGTTTTTCTCGGCTTCCAACCCTTGGGTATGGGGCATCGGGGCTGCTGTACTGGCACTGTTGGCAGGTGTAATCTTCCTGATTGTACGCGGTCGTCGTAAGCAGCAGGAAGAAGAACTGGAAGAAGATCTGCAACTTATGCCAACTCCGACGGAGTTCCCGTCCATTACCATGGAAAGTGTGACAAATGAAAGTCAAGTGCGTAAACAGCTTGAGAGTCTGGCGAAAAAGAAACCCGACGAATTCGTCAATCTGCTTCGTACATGGCTGGCTGACGAATAGAGGTGAGTTCATTGGCAAAGGCAAGCAGTCAAGGTTTAACGGGAAGACAAAAAGCGGCAATTCTGCTAATCACGATGGGGCCGGAGGTATCTGCTCAAATATTCAAGCATTTGCGTGATGAAGAGATTGAGCAACTTACATTGGAAATCGCCAATGTGAGGAAGGTTGATGCAACGGAAAAAGATTCGATTATGGCTGAGTTTCATCAAATTTGTTTGGCTCAGGAGTACATTTCCCAAGGCGGCATCAATTATGCCAAAGAGATATTGGAAAAGGCACTCGGGTCACAAAAAGCAGTTGAGGTCATTAACCGTCTGACGGCGACGTTGCAGGTGAGACCGTTCGATTTTGCCCGCAAAGCTGATCCGAACCAGATTTTAAACTTTATACAAAATGAAAATCCACAGACGATTGCTCTCGTGCTCTCGTACTTGCAATTTGAGCAGGCGGCAGCGATTCTGTCGTCCCTGCCACAGGAAAAGCAGGCTGATGTGGCCAGACGTGTCGCTGTAATGGACAGCACTTCGCCGGAAGTTATTTCACAAGTGGAACGTGTGCTGGAGCAAAAGCTGTCGGCAACCGCGACACAGGATTACACGAATGCGGGCGGTATTGAGTCCATTGTTCAGATTTTGAATGGCGTAGACCGAGGAACCGAGCGTACGATTCTCGACTCGCTTGAAATTCAGGACCCTGAACTGGCCGAAGAAATCAAGAAAAGAATGTTTATATTCGAGGATATCGTCAATGTGGACAACCGTTCCATTCAACGTATTATCCGCGATATCGACAATGCCGATTTGCAGTTGGCGCTTAAAGTGTCCAGCGAAGAAGTTCGCGATGTGATTTTCCGAAATATGTCGAAACGGATGGCAGAAACCTTCAAAGAGGAAATGGAGTATATGGGACCGGTACGGCTGCGTGATGTGGAAGAAGCGCAGACTCGCATCGTATCGACGATCCGCAGATTGGAAGAGGCCGGTGAGATTATAATCGCACGCGGCGGAGGAGATGACATCATTGTCTAACTTGATCAAATCTTTCCAATATGTGCCTGTTGAAGCTTTGAAAACCATTGATGTGGCACATTCGTATGCGCCTGAAACGTCGGAAGAGGAAGTCACAACTGAACATATGGAGCCGGAACCACAGAGAGATTACGAGACTGAACGGCTCCGGGATGAAATGCTGAATGATGCCAAGGATTTTGCTGAACGGCAGGTTCGTGAGGCGGCTGAAGAAGCGGAACGGATGCTTCAGGAGGCGCAGCAGCAGATCGAAGGTTGGTGGCAGGAACGCCGTGAGCAGGACGAGCAGTTAACAGAGTCCTTAAAGGCTGACGGATTTCAGCAAGGCTATGAGGAAGGTCAGAAATTGGCTGAGGCTGAGCTTCAGGCGAAATCGGAACAGATGATGGTAGAGGCGCAGGATATTTTGCGTCAGGCTTATGAGACCAAGGAACAACTGATTCAGGAGGCTGAGCCTTTTCTGGTCGAGCTGAGTAGTGCTATTGCTGAGAAAGTCATTGAAAAACAGCTTAGCATAGAGCCGGAATATACAATTGAGCTCATTCGTAATAATCTGGCTCGTAAGCGGGAAAAAGGAACAATTACGTTGTGTGTGTCGCCACAGCATTTCGCATTTGTGCAAGGAGCGCGTGAAGAATTGTCATTAACTGTCGATTCGCAGGCAGAACTGCAAATTATTCCTGATGGTACTGTGAAGGATCGCGGCTGTGTCATTCGTTCTTCCTTTGGAAGTGTGGATGCGCGGATAGATACACAGCTGGCTGAGATCAAAAAGGAATTGCTGCGTCTGGCACACGAGAACGAGGAGCGAAGACATGAAGGGGCTTAATGCGCAGCGCTACATGGATCATTTGCGACAACTGGACCCGGTTCGGGTAAACGGCAAGGTGACACAGGTTATCGGTTTGATGGTGGAGTCGGAAGGTCCGGACGCCAGTATAGGGGATGTCTGTTACATTTATCCGGGTAAAACGGCTAAGCCACTGCAAGCGGAGGTCGTAGGCTTTAGAGACAATAAGGTACTTTTGATGCCGCTTGGGGAACTGCAATCCATTGGACCCGGTTGTGATGTCGTAGGAACAGGGAAGCCATTGAACGTACAGGTGGGATCGGAGCTGTTGGGCAAAGTGCTGGACGGTTTGGGCCAACCGCTGGACGGTTCGTTGATTCCCTCACGGATGGCGAGATACTCTACCTTCAACATTCCATCCAATCCACTGAGTCGCCCGCGTGTACAGGAACCGATCAGTATCGGTGTACGGGCCATTGATGGATTGCTTACTATCGGTAAAGGACAGCGGGTCGGTATTTTCGCAGGCTCTGGTGTAGGTAAGAGTACCCTGATGGGAATGATTGCCCGCAATACGGAAGCAGATGTGAACGTAATCGCTCTGATCGGAGAGCGTGGACGCGAGGTGCTGGACTTTATTGAACGGGATTTGGGTCCGGAAGGGCTTGAACGTTCAGTAGTCATCGTAGCGACTTCCGACCAACCTGCATTGATCCGCATTAAGGGTGCGCTTATTGCAACGACGATCGCTGAATACTTTCGGGATCGCGGCTTGAACGTCATGCTGATGATGGACTCGGTTACCCGGTATGCAATGGCGCAGCGCGAAGTAGGACTGGCTGTCGGGGAGCCACCAGCGATGAGGGGTTATACCCCTTCCGTATTCGCCAGTTTGCCCAAGTTGCTGGAACGTGCGGGAACCGGGCCAACCGGCTCTATAACCGCCTTTTATACGGTACTTGTTGATGGTGACGACATGAATGAACCCATCGCGGATGCGGTGCGCGGGATCTTGGATGGACACATTGTGCTCAACCGGGGAATTGCGAATAAGGGACATTTTCCTGCGATTGACGTGTTAGCCAGCATTAGCCGGGTCATGAAGGACATTGCACCACGAGATCAGATTGACGCTGCCGAAAATATTAAGCGCCTGATGGCGGTTTATAAAGATTCAGAGGACCTGATTAACATCGGGGCTTATCAGCAGGGTTCGAATGCAGAAATTGACGAATCCATGGAGCGTATACGGGATATATGGGATTTTACAAGGCAAAGAACGGATGAAAAGGCTGAGCTGGACGAGGTACGTAAGCGTTTGATTTCTGAATTTACGAGGAGATGAAGGTTGAACGATGAGATTTCAGTATTCCTTTCAGAAAGTTGTAGACTTGAAAACCAACGAAAAGTCGCAGGCCGAATGGTTGCTTTCCAGTGCTGTCGGACAATTGCAGGCTGAGGAGCAGACATTGATACAGCTTGTAGGCGAAAGGAATCGGGTCATATCAGCCATTCAAAAGGCTGCCGAGGATTGCGCGCCGCTCTCTACCATTCAGGAATTACAGGCTTATGTCAATCATCTGGATCAATGTATCACACGCAAGCATAGGGACGTTCAATATGCGCAGCAAAATGTGCAAAGTAAACAAACCGTTTTGACCGATAAAATGCTGGATGAACAAGTTTGGCTGAAAGCGAGAGAGAAGGCCAACGTGAAATTCCAACAGGAAATGCTCCTGCGCGAGCAGAACGAGCTGGATGAAATGGCTTCCGTGAGATTTGCCATGAAAGCCCGGTAAGCGGAAAGTCACAGGATGCGCATATCAGCTGCCTGAGGAGGAAGACGATGGCACGGAATTTAGCAGAAAATGAACTGGATATGGATTTGGAAAAAGAGTCAGGTGGGGGATTTGAACGGTTTATGTTTTTCCTGATTCCGATTGTTTTTACAATCGTTCTGGTCGGGGTCCTGCTTACGCTGTTCAACGTGGATTTCAGAAGTGAAATGATTTCATTGGGAAACAAGATTCCAATTGTGAAGAATTGGATTCCCGAACCGAAAGACAAGGTTGCCAAGAGCAAAGAGGCAGATCAGAAAGCCCAGTCCGTAAGCTCTGAAGCAACCATCCAGCAGCTTAAGGCGGATTTGGCCAAGCAGACGGAGGAACTCAAAAAGGCTACCGCTGCCAGAACAACTCAGGATAAAAAGGTTACAGAACTGCAAAATCAGGTCAATACACTACAAACGCAAACGCAACAACAGTCGCAGGTCAGTCAGCAGGGACAGACGGGTACACAGGCGGCGAGCGGAACAGCGAATGAAGACCCATATGTAAAACAGGCCAGAGACCTTGCTTCCATGTATGAAGGAATGACGGCAAGTAAGGCAGCACCGATTATGGAAAACTTGACCACCGAAGAAACGGTACAACTGCTAAGCTACATGGACCCAGCGAACAGTGCGAAGATCTTGCAAAAGATGGATGCTAAAAAAGCAGCCGATATCACGATGGCTCTGAAAAACGTAACACCATCTACTGATTTGTCGGTGGCTGCGTTGCAGTCCCGTTTGAAAAAGGATCAAAGCACTACAGCGGGGACAACGAGCAAAAGTCTGCAAAACACTCAAATTAGCAGCACATTTGCTTCCATGGACAAGAAGAGCGGTGCCGAACTGATTTTACAAACTTACAAAATCAGTCCGGACAAGGCATTAAACATATTAAATACAGTAGATGATTCGACACGTGCTTCTTTACTGCAAAATATGTCTGCGAAGGACGCTGCACAAACGGCGAAAATTTTAAACAAGCTGATGGGCAGCAAGTGATTTGAATGAAGGGAGGTGAAAAAATAAATGACACTTATTTCTCAAAGTGTATCTCTCAGCAGTTCCAGTCAGACGGCTGGTAGCACAGCTAGTACAGCGACAACCTCAACAGCAGGGACGGCAGCAGCAGGAGCCACAGGCGGTGCTTTTAATCAGACGCTTACGCAAATGATGACTGGCGGGCAAACGGGCTCTACAAGCACAGATGCTGGGAAATCTCCATTAGTTATGGTAATGCCGCTGATTACTGCCGGAGAATCGACAGAAGCTTCAACAGAGCCGCTTGTTGAGACGTTGGCTCCATTGCTGCAAAACCTTGAAAAGTTGGATGATCAGGTAGCGTCTGACCCAGCCTTGTTCGCAGCTCTGCAATCGTGGGTCCAGCAAGTACAGCAGTTATTACAAGGTGACGGTGGTGCACAGGAGCAAACAGACGGTGGGGAAACGAATGCGGCGACAGGCTTAACGGCTTTGGCAGCACATCCGGCTACCATTCGGTTTGCATTACAGGATGCTTTGTCACAGCTTGCAAATGTAGTGAATCAGGCTACGGGAGACCAAAAGGCCCAGATTACACAGTTGCTACAATCGCTTCAAAATACGACAGCTGGTACGGGAGCTATTTCCGATGAGCAGTGGACCGGCGTACTGAAAGCTGTGGAGCTTGCTGATGGCGCAGATTCACAAGCAGTTCAGCCTTCCACGAATCGGGCGAATGGCACTCAGACATTAACGGCTGTTTCTACAGATAAACAGGTTGTTGCTACTGAGCAGCAGACGAGTCAAGGCGGGACAAACCAGCAAGGTGCAGAAGGACAACGTTCATCAGCTAATGTTCATGTTCAAGCCGCAGTTAAAGCAACTCCAACGGATGAAACTGGTGCAGTAGTGGACGTAACCGAGCAGGCTGATCCAGCAGCGACCGACAGTCAAACTCCTGTGATTACGACCGCAGGCCAGCTTTCGGTGCAGACGCAAGGCACAACTCCTTCGGCTCCGGCGCAGCCTGTCGTACATGTGCGACAATTTGCTAAGGAAATGACGGACTTTGTAGTGCAAAAGCTGGATATCGTGAAGCATTCTGGATTAACAGAAGCGACTATTATGCTTCGTCCAGATCATTTGGGACAGCTTGAAGTCAAACTGACGATGCAGAATGGGCACTTGGTTGCCCAGTTCATGACTGAGCACAGCGGAGCTAAAGATTTGCTCGAACAGCAAATGTCACAGCTGCGTGCAAGTCTTCAAAGTCAGGGAATTCAGGTAGATAAGGTGGAAGTAACGCAAAATGAATCACTTTCTTCCCATATGTATCAGGATGGCCGTGGATCAGGTGCAAATCAGCAGCAACAATCCGAGCAACGTTCCAAGACGCGGAGCAGAGAAGAAGCCGATGATGCTCTAAAGGTAGCTGAAATGGCGGAAGAACTCCGCAACTGGACAGCAGAACAACGCACAGATGATGTAAATCGGACAGGCTCCTTTACAGCACAAGCGTAGCATGGAGGTGAGAACACAATGACGACTGCGGACAATAATGTATCCACCAGTAACGTCTGGCCGAATTACAACGTGAATAACGTCAAAACGGCAAGCGCCAAGGATACCAAAACGATGGGTAAGGACCAATTTTTGAAAATTTTGATTACCCAGCTCCAAAACCAGGACCCAATGCAGCCTCTGGAAGATAAGGAATTTATCGCGCAAATGGCGCAATTTTCTTCCGTGGAGCAGTTGATGAACATTTCTACCCAGTTGAATACGTTGGGACAGTCTTTAGGAATATCCTCCGGTTTGATTGGAAAAGAAGTCAGCTGGATCGAGGCAGGTAAGAAGGATTCAATTACGGGTGAAACGGGCGCAGGTGCGGTGAAAAGTGGAATCGTGGATTCCATCGTTATTCGTGACGGTGTACAGTATGCCAAAATCGGAAAGTCAGAGGTAGCCCTGAAAGATGTGACATCGGTAAGCCAGGCTCAAACAGCGGCTTCCTCGGCAGGGACATCGGATACTACAACTTCTTCCTCTACTGGAGGTGGTGAGACACATGAATGACCGGATAACGGTCGGACGTCTTTTTCCCGCCAATGTTCCTCCGGCAGCAATCTCGCAGAACCGGGTAAATCCGGTACCGAAGGATGGTAGGCCATTCGGACAGGTGTTGCAGGATCAAGTACTCAAGCTGAGCAATCATGCAGCAAAGCGTTTGGAGCAGCGGGGGATAGAGCTGAGAAGTGACCAGATGGCGAAGATTAACTCCGCTGTGGATAAAGCAGCTGCCAAAGGCGCCAAGGAATCATTGATTTTAATGCAGGATATGGCGTTGATCGTAAGTGTGCCCAACCGGACAGTAGTTACCGCGATGGATAAGCAATCCATGCAGGATAACGTATTTACGCAAATTGATAGTGCCGTTATTATTTCATAGAAAATTTAGCAAGAAGTGGCTGGCCCGAGCAGGAAAGCCATGAAGAAGCCGCGGATCGACTGATGCGGTTAATCGAGCAAGCATTCAGAGGAGGATTTATACTCAATGTTGAGATCAATGTATTCGGGTGTATCGGGTATGAAGGGCTTTCAAACAAAGCTGGACGTTATCGGTAACAACATTGCAAACGTAAATACAACAGGCTTCAAGTCCAGCCGTGTCATGTTCAAGGATATTTTGAGCCAAACGAGTTCGGGCGCAAGTGCGCCGGACGGAACGACTACTGCGGGACAAAATGCCAAGCAGGTCGGTTTAGGGGTATCGGTCAGTTCGATTGATACACTTCATCTTCCAGGTAGTGCCATGACTACGAACAATCCGACAGATTTGCGGATTAACGGTGACGGATTTTTCCTGGTCAAAATGAATGATGCACAGGAAGTTCCTTATCTGACTCGCGCGGGTGATTTTCA
This sequence comes from Paenibacillus sp. 1-8, assembly GCF_056316205.1. NCBI lineage: Bacteria > Bacillati > Bacillota > Bacilli > Caryophanales > Paenibacillaceae > Paenibacillus > Paenibacillus sp. 1-8. The sequence goes on from NZ_CM149995.1 coordinate 2,091,166, forward strand.
CGTGGACGCAAACCGGAATTTGGTTACCTCAGATGGCTTTTTCGTAGGAGATGCGGGTGGAGATCCAATCACACTGGCTGACAATGTGACATCGTTCTCTATCTCGCAGGACGGTACGATTGTACAGCAATTGGATGATGGCACCGTAGACAATGGCACGCAAATTGGTATAGCCAGAGTGACAAACCCCGAAGGCTTGGAGAAAATCGGAGGTAGCTTGTACCGTACCACGGTTAACTCCAACATTGATGCACTTGAGCCTGGAGTAGCTAATTCGGAGGGCCGGGGCGCTATTATCGCGGGTCAGCTGGAAATGTCCAACGTCGATTTGACAGGTGAATTTACCGAAATGATCGTAGCTCAGCGCGGTTTCCAGGCGAACTCGCGTATCATTACGACCTCGGATGAAGTGCTACAGGAAGTTGTAAACTTGAAACGTTAATCGCATCTAAACGCGGGGGAGTAAAGGCTCCCCCGTACCTATCAGGAGGTTGGTGTTACGATGATTCCGTTAACGCGGCTGAACGGCTCGCCTATGTGGCTTAATGCTCTGCTCATTGAGACTGTGGAGGAAACGCCGGATACATACGTCACTTTAGTGACGGGGAAACGGTTGATTGTATTGGAAAAAGCGGCAGATGTCGTCTCCTTGATCAAGGGTTACAGCCGTGAAATCGGCATACATGCCGCCACGATAAAAGTGCAACAAATGGAGGAAGACGAATGAAAAAGATGCTGCCATGGCTCATTACAATTTTACTCGCGATTACTTTGATTGCAGGTGCGGCCTTTGTACTTGTACCAGCGCTTAGCGGGAAAAAGTCGGAAGCCACTCCAAATGCGCAAGCCGCTCAAGCAGAACAGCTTCCCCGACTGTCAGCAGATGAATTGGTGGAAGTGAGTTCTGAAATTACTGGTATCAAAACCAATCTGGCAGACGCTGATTATATTGTCCAGATGAATCTTGCTTTTCAATTAAACGATGCCAAAGCAAAGGAATCTTTTGAAAAAATCAAGGACATCAGTATCAAGCCAATCGTTATTCAATTACTTGCAGACACCAAGCCTGATGAGCTCAGAACAGCCAAAGGCCGAGACCAGTTCAGTGACAAGCTGACGGATCTCATCAACAAGTCGCTCCCTGAAGGTCACCTGGGGAACGCCAAAATTACAGACTTTTTGCTGGCAGCCATTTGATTCCAGGTGAACTTGTCAGAACATGCAAGGGGGTGAATAACATTGGTGGATGTAATGTCGCAAGGGGAAATTGATGCCCTTTTAGCAGCTCTCTCGTCCGGTGAAATGGATGCGGAAGAACTTAAAAAGGAAGATACCCAAAAGAAAGTTCGCTCTTACGACTTCAAAAGAGCGCTTCGGTTTTCTAAGGATCACATTCGGAGTCTGACGCGGATACACGAAAATTTTGCGCGGTATCTGACCACTTATTTTTCAGCACAGCTCCGGACGTTTGTCCAAATTAATGTCGTTCAGGTGGAGCAGCTTCCTTATGATGAATTCATTCGCTCCATTCCGAAAATGACCATTTTGAACATTTTTGAAGCCGAGCCGCTGGAAGGACGTATGGTGCTTGAGGTTCACCCGAACATAGCTTTTGCAATGCTGGACAGGCTTCTCGGAGGGACCGGATCAGCGCCGTCCAAGGTTAACGCATTGACAGAGATTGAGACGACAATCATGGAGCGGATTTTTAGTCGTACCTTTGACAGCCTGCAAGAGGCTTGGAAAACGGTATTGGATATTGAACCGCGTTTGGAGGCGATGGAAACCAATCCGCAGTTTATGCAGATTGTTTCACCAAATGAAACGATTGCCCTAATCTCACTTAGTACCAAAATTGGTGATACCACAGGAATGATTAACCTTTGTATCCCGCACGTGGTATTGGAGCCGATTATGGCTAGACTGTCCACGCACCAGTGGTTTACATCCGAAAAGAAATCAAGGGCGCCTGAAGAGATTGACGCCTTGAGATTACGGGTCACGAAAGCGCAGCTTCCCATTATTGCCGAGCTAGGTGAATCCCGAATAAATGTGGCCGAGTTTTTGGGCCTTTCGGTGGGGGATGTCATTTCATTGAATAAACCCGTTAAGGAAGGGCTCTCCATCCTGGTGGGCGAAAAACTGAAATTTTTTGGAAGTCCCGGCATGGTAAAAGATCGTGTTGCCGTACAGATTGATGAAATTGTCAGCGAAGGAGTTGAAGAAATTGACGAGTAAAGACTATTTGTCCCAGGAGGAAATTGATGCCCTGCTGAAACAGTCTGAAGCGGGCACGGATTCTACTCCCGCCAACAAGACCGTTGACGATTTTCTGACTCCTCTGGAGCAGGATGCTCTCGGGGAGATCGGTAATATTACGTTCGGCAGCGCAGCGACGGCTCTTTCCACACTGCTCGGTCAAAAGGTTGATATTACAACCCCTAAAGTTTCAATTATTACCCGCTCTGAATTCGAAACAGCATTTCCTAAGCCGCACGTAGCGGTACATGTGAATTATGTAGATGGATTTGAGGGTATTAACTCGCTCGTGATCAAAAAGCGTGATGCGCAGGTCATAGCGGATTTAATGCTTGGCGGTGAAGGAAACCCGGTAGATGAAGAATTGAATGAAATTCATATCAGCGCTGTGCAGGAAGCGATGAACCAAATGATGGGCTCGTCGGCAACCTCAATGTCTACCATGTTTAACCGTTTTGTTAATATCTCCCCACCTGGAATTGATATTTTGGATCCGATGCATGGTGATGGAGTATCCAGCCTGCCAGATGAACAGACGCTGATTACAGTATCCTTCCGTTTGTTGATCGGTGACCTGATTGACTCCACATTGATGCAACTGTTGCCTGTGCATTTCGCCAAAAAGATGGTGAGCATTCTAATGAATGGCGGAGAGGATGACGAGCAACCGCAAGCGTCCGCACAGCAAGTAGCAGCAACGGCTGCTCCAGAAGTGCCACAACAAACCGAGATTCCGCAACAGCAACCCGCACCAACGTATCAACAGCCACCGGTAGCCGCACAGGTGCCCGTACAGCAGCCGCAGGATGCAGGTTATGGACAGCAGCCGCCTATGTACCCTCAAGACCCGGGATACGGTCAGCAGGGAGCGCCAGGTTATGGAATGCCTGGAGGTGTACCACCGCAGGCCCCTTATGGAGCGCCTCAACATTATGGTTCGATACCGGGACGAAATGTAAATGTGCAGCCTGTACAATTTTCAAACTTGCAGTCCGGTGCATTTGCGCAAGTGGATGAAAACAATTTAAATTTATTGATGGACATTCCCCTTAGAGTCACCGTAGAATTAGGTAGGACCCAAAAGCAAATTAAAGATATTCTAGAGCTCTCACAAGGTTCAATTATCGAACTGGACAAGCTTGCTGGGGAGCCAGTGGACATTCTGGTCAACAACAAACTGATTGCCAAAGGCGAGGTTGTCGTAATCGACGAGAACTTCGGCGTGCGTGTGACGGATATTGTAAGCCAATGGGACCGTATTCAAAAATTACAATAATAGCATAATTTAGGGAGGATTTATTTCAGATGGCAAACCGTATTTTGATCGTGGACGATGCTGCATTTATGAGAATGATGATTCGGGACATCCTGTCCAAAAATGGATATGAAGTAGTAGGAGAGGCCCAGGATGGATCACAGGCTATTGAAAAATTCAAGGAGCTTCGTCCGGACCTGATTACGATGGATATTACGATGCCCGAAATGGACGGCATTGCCGCTCTGAAGGAAATTAAAAAAATTGACGCGAATGCAAAAGTTATCATGTGCTCCGCGATGGGTCAGCAAGCGATGGTTATTGATGCCATCCAAGCAGGCGCAAAAGATTTTATCGTTAAGCCTTTCCAATCGGATCGGGTTATCGAAGCCATCAACAAAACATTGGGTGTGTAAGGCGCATCCGCTATGGATACAAAACAGGGTGCCTCTGACGCATTGAGTACATCCAGCAATATAGGCAATATTGCCTGGGTCCTTTTCGTGCTGATCTTTATCATTGTACTGATCGTGTACTTGATACGGTTTTTGAGTAAAAGAAATCAGAGCTGGTTCAGCAACCGCTCCGTTCGCATACTGGGAGGCGTGGGGCTGGGCCCTAACAAATCCCTTCAGCTTGTTGAAGTTGGCAGCAGTGTGTATCTCATTGGTGTGGGAGAAGATATCCGGCTTGTTGACAAAGTATCCGATCCTGAAGAAGTGGAGCAAATTTTGGCCGCACTGGAGCAGGAAGCTTCTCTGCAGCGCGGCCCGATTGCCCCGCTATTCGCTAAAATTGCGGATAAGCTTCGCCGGAACAACGCGGCACAGCAGCAGCCTGAAGAGGAAACGTCTTTTCACGAGATGTTCGAATCCAAGCTTCGGCAGATGCCGAAGCGCAAGGATAAACTCGAAAAGCTGCGCAATGAGGAGAATACTACAGATCGGTCGGGAGATTCATGAGAAAAAAGATTATACTTGCTTGTTTGCTGCTCGTCTTGTTCAGCTTCATTTCGGTGACGGCGGCCTCTGCGGAACCGATTCCGAACATTGATATTCAAGTCGGCAACTCGGACAAAGGACAGCCCGGTGCCACCTCGCTGTCTATTATTTTACTTATTACTGTCATCAGTGTAGCACCCGCTTTGCTTGTGCTTATGACGAGTTTTACGCGAATCGTGATCGTGCTGGGCTTTGTTCGCACCTCGCTGGGGACCCAGCAGATGCCGCCTAACCAGGTGCTTGTCGGATTGGCCTTGTTTCTTACCTTATTTATAATGGCCCCGACGTTCTCCGCTATGAACGAGACTGCGCTCCAGCCGTATCTCAAGGGGGATTTGACGCAATCTCAGGCGCTGGACAAGGCTGCGGTACCAATCAAGACCTTTATGTTCTCTCATACACGGGAGAAGGATCTACTGCTCTTTATGAAATACACCAAGATGGAAAAACCTAAGAATTATCAGGAAATTCCATTAACGGTGATGGTTCCGGCTTATGCTATCAGTGAGTTAAAGACAGCATTTCAGATGGGCTTCATGATATTTATACCGTTTTTGGTCATTGACATTGTGGTGGCGAGTACGCTCATGGCTATGGGGATGATGATGCTGCCGCCGGTAATGATTTCACTTCCTTTTAAAATACTGCTCTTCGTACTTGTAGATGGTTGGTATTTGGTTGTCAAATCATTGCTTCTGAGTTTTAACACATGAATACTTCATGCAAGGACAGCAATCAAGGAGGACGGCAATGACTTCGGAGTTTATTATTTCCCTGGCTGGGCAAGCGGTGTACATTGTACTCAAGGTGAGCGCTCCGATGCTGATTTTGGGGCTAGTCGTGGGTTTGATTATCAGCATTTTTCAGGCGACAACCCAAATTCAGGAGCAGACACTAGCCTTTGTTCCGAAGATTGTCGCCGTATTGCTGGCATTGCTTTTGTTCGGGCCCTGGATATTGACCACATTAGTGGACTTTACGTATAACATTCTGGACAATTTGTACAAATATATAGGTTAGGCTGAATGTTATGAACATATTGTTACAGAGTTTTCCTGTTTTTTTGCTGATTTTTTGTCGGATTACCTCATTTTTTGTAGTAGCGCCTATTTTTTCAACCCGAGGGGTACCTAATATCTTTAAGGTTGGAATTTCAGGATTTCTAGCTTTGGTCGTGTATCTTACATATGGTACGCATCAACAGGTACCGACCGATGTAGCGTATGTGCTGTTAGTGGGTCGTGAAGTGCTGATTGGGTTGTTATTGGGGTTTACTGCATATCTGTTCATGACAGCGATCCAAACCGCAGGTTCATTTATAGACCTACAGGTGGGCTTCGGGATGGCCAGTGTGTTTGACCCGATGACAGGAGCTTCGTCGCCTTTAACGGGAAATTTCAAGTTTGCGATAGCTGTATTGTTCTTTTTAAGTATAAATGGGCACCATCATCTGCTAAATGCTATCTTATACAGTTATGATTGGGTGCCGCTGACGAATGATTTTTTTGTAAAGCTGTATGGAGGCAGTGTGACGGAATTTCTGATCCGTTCCTTTGCTGAATCTTTTATGCTGGCTTTTCAAATCGCTGCTCCTATAGTAGTAGCTACTTTTTTAACGGATGTGGGACTCGGATTTTTGGCTAAAACGGCTCCGCAGTTTAACATTTTTGTCATTGGTGTGCCGCTCAAAATTATTGTGGGACTGTTCATGTTATTGCTTCTCATGCCAAGTTTTGCTTTTATATTCGAAAGATTGTTTTCTGTGATGTTCGAATCCATGCGCAACTTGTTGGATATTATGGGTAATCGTCCTTAATGTCTGGTCTGGAGGAACGTAGTTTGTCATTTAAATATGCTATGAACCTGCAGTTGTTCTCAGGGGAAAAAACGGAAAAAGCTACACCCAAAAAGAAACAGGATGCAAGACAAAAAGGGCAGGTTGCCAAAAGTATGGAGTTGCCCGCAGCGGGTGTCCTGCTGGTCACGTTTTTCTGTCTTATGATTTTCGGCGGGTATTTCAAGGATCATGCGGTTCGCTTGTTTCGTGATATTTTTGTAAACCGGTTATCGATGGAGGTAACGCCGAACACGACAATGCTGATGATGGGTGAGTATGGCGTGCAAATCATGATTATGCTGGCGCCTATTTTTATTGGGGCCATTGTCATCGGGGTAGCTGCGAATTACATGCAGATCGGTTTCTTGTTAACCGGTGAGGGGATTACGCCCAAGTTTAGCAAGATTGACCCGATTAAAGGATTTAAAAATATTTTTTCCATGCGGTCACTGGTTGAATTCCTGAAATCTGTTTTAAAAATGACCGTGATTGGTTATCTGGTGTACAGCGTGCTGTGGAAAACAAAAGCAGACTTACCCAAGCTGGCCGAAATGTCCGGTGACCAAATGTTGAGCTTTACGGCTTCATTAACAATGGAGCTGGGACTCAAAATTGGTGTGGTGCTGTTCGTTTTAGCAGTATTGGATTATATGTATCAACGCTATGAGCATGAGAAAAATCTGAAAATGTCCAAACAGGACATCAAGGATGAATACAAGAAAATGGAGGGTGACCCGCTGATCAAAGGGAAAATTCGTGAACGACAGCGCCGAATGGCTATGCAGCGCATGATGCAGGAAGTTCCCAATGCAGATGTCATCATTACCAACCCTACGCACTTTGCTGTGGCTTTGAAATATGACGGTTCGGAGATGGAAGCGCCGCAGATTATTGCGAAAGGGCAAGATTACGTAGCGCTCCGAATTAAGGAAATTGCCAAGCAAAACGGCGTTATAACGATGGAAAACAAGCCGCTGGCACGGGCGCTGTTTCAAAGAGCCGAAATCGGGGATGCGATTCCAGCCGATCTGTTCCAGGCTGTTGCCGAAGTGCTGGCGTATGTATATAAATTAAAAGGTAAAGTGAAATAAAGGGATCGGAGGCCAAGAGACCCGTGAAAATAAAAGAAATAACCGTCCTTGCAGGCGTCATCGGCATCGTTCTTATGATGATTCTACCGATCCCTTCATGGTTGCTCGACATTTTGCTCGTGATTAACATATCGATTGCTTTGATGATTCTACTCGTTTCTATGAACACGAAGGAAGCTTTACAGTTTTCTATTTTTCCTTCATTGCTGCTCATCACAACGTTGTTTCGTCTGGCGCTTAACATTTCTACGACCAAGCTCATTTTAGGTGAGGGACATGCCGGAGAAGTCGTGGCTACGTTTGGTAGCTGGATTGCAGGCGGACAAATTGCGGTCGGTTTTGTTGTCTTCCTGATTCTCGTGGTTGTGCAGTTTATCGTGATCACCAAGGGCTCCGAGCGGGTTGCTGAGGTAGGTGCACGGTTTACGCTGGACGCGATGCCGGGTAAGCAAATGAGTATTGATGCCGACCTGAATGCAGGTCTGATCAACGAACAGCAAGCCCGTGAACGGCGTAGTAAAATCGAACGGGAAGCGGATTTTTACGGAGCAATGGACGGTGCCAGTAAATTTGTTAAAGGTGACGCCATTGCGAGTATTATCATTTTGATTATCAACCTGGTCGGCGGTTTCATTATTGGTATGGCTGTTCAGGGTAAAGGGTTTCAGGAGGCGCTGTCGACTTACTCCGTTCTGACCATTGGTGATGGACTGGTTAGCCAGATCCCCGCATTGCTCATATCCACGGCGTCAGGCTTGATCGTTACACGAGCTACGTCTGATGGAAACTTGGCGGATGATTTGACGGGTCAGCTCTTTTCATATCCAAAGCTAATTTACATTGTGGCTGCCACGATTGCTTTGTTGGGCTTGTTTACTCCTATTCATATCATTACGACCCTTCCACTGGCTGTTCTGCTGTTTTTTGCGGCCCGAAGAATGCAGGGCAATATGGAACGTAAGCAGATTGCTGATGAGCAGATGGAAGAAGAGCAACAGATCGAAGAGGTTCGCAGTCCGGAAAGTGTTATTAATTTGCTTCAGGTGGACCCGATCGAATTCGAGTTTGGATACGGGCTGATTCCACTGGCTGATACACAGCAGGGCGGGGATTTGCTGGATCGGATTATTATGATCCGTCGTCAATGTGCGCTGGAGCTGGGATTGGTTGTACCGGTCATTCGCATACGGGACAATATCCAGCTCAAGCCGAACGAGTATGTAATCAAAATTAAAGGCAATACGGTAGGCGGCGGGGAATTGCTGTTGAACCATTATCTGGCGATGAGCCCAGGATACGACGATGATTCCATTACGGGGATTGAAACGACAGAACCAGCCTTCGGTTTGCCAGCGCTCTGGATTGATGAGAATACCAAGGATGTTGCGGAGCTGTCCGGTTATACGGTTGTGGACCCTCCTTCGGTCGTAGCTACTCATTTGACAGAGACGATCAAGAAACACGCCCACGAGTTGCTTGGCAGACAAGAAACGCGGTCGCTGGTCGACAATCTCAAGGAAAATTATCCAGTGCTTGTGGACGATCTTATTCCTTCCGTATTGGCGATTGGAGATGTACAAAAAGTGCTGGCCAAGCTGTTAAAAGAAAAAATATCCATTCGCGATATGGTGACCATTTTTGAAACACTGGCTGATTACGGCACTTATACAAAAGATCCGGACGTGCTGACTGAATATGTCCGTCAGGCGTTGTCCCGCCAGATTACGCAGCAGTTCGCCCAGCAGGGAGAGACACTACGTGTCATTACCGTGGGACCAGGGCTCGAGAAGAAAATTGCCGAAAGCGTGCAACAGTCGGAGCAGGGCAGCTATTTGGCTCTTGATCCGGTATCAACGCAGACGGTGTACCAAAGGATGATGGAGCAAATCAACCGTCTCATTCAATCCGGGCAGCAGCCTATCGTATTAACGTCACCGACAATTCGTATGTATTTGCGGCAAGTGATGGAACGGACGATGCAGGATGTCCCGGTACTGTCGTACAGTGAGCTAGAGCCGAACGTTGAAATTCAAAGTGTCGGGGTGGTGAACTTATGAGAGTGAAACGATATGTAGTAGATACCATGCCGGAAGCCATGATGCAAATCAGAGGTGACTTTGGAACGGATGCCGTCATTTTGAGCACCAAGGAAATGAAGATCGGCGGATTTATGGGTATGTTTGGTAAAAAGAAAATCGAAGTCGTCGCTGCGGTAGAGGAGCAGCAGCTTCAAAAACCACGACGAGCTCAACCGTCGCAGGAACCGCATGTTGAGGCTTTTCCACCCATGAATGCTCCTGAGCAGCAGGAAGCACCGTCGTCACCAGTGGTTCCCAGACAAGCCGCTCCTGAAGCCTATCGACGGGTAACGCAGATGACAAACGGTTCCAAAGAGGGATTGGCTGATTTGATGGCTGCGGCCGAACAAGTTGCCCCAGGCACAGAACGTTCTTCATATGGTGCAGGTTATAGTGTGGAAGTCGAAAATAAAGCTTTTAACAACAAAGCAGCAGTTCCGAAAAAGGAAACATCCAACGAGTTGTTTAAGCAAGCATCGGAGGCAAGCATTCTAGACAAGATGGGGGCAGAGGAAAATCAATCCCTGCTTTATGAATTACGGGAAATGAAAGCCATGATGACTCGAATTTCCCGCAATTCTGCGATGGAGAACACTTGGCCGGAACCGTTACAAGAGATTTGTGAGCGTATGCTGGAGCAGGAAGTGGAACGCGATTTGCTGGAGCATTGGCTGGAACGGGTATATGAGCGCCGAAGTGAGCATCCGTCTGATCCTGAATCTTTTGATTGGGAGCAGGCCCTTCGTGCAGAAGTGACCGAATTCATTCGGGAAAGGCTGGACAAGGGCATCTCGAAAGATACCAAAATTGTCTATGTGGCAGGTCCAACCGGAGTAGGGAAAACGACGACCATTGCGAAGTTGGCAGCGGAACAGTTGTTTAAGCATCACCGCAAAGTCGGATTTATTACCTCGGACACGTACCGTATCTCGGCTGTCGAGCAGCTGCGTACATATGCTACGATTTTGAATGTGCCGCTTGAAGTTGTGCAATCTCCCGGAGATGTTCACAGAGCCATTCAACGTCTGGAGCATTGTGACTTGATCCTGATGGATACCGCAGGACGAAATTATCGTAATGAACTGCTCGTTTCCGAATTGCAAAGTCTGCTTTCACCTATTAAGGAAAGCGAGACGTATCTGGTGCTTAGCCTAACATCCAAAAGTAAAGATATGCTTAACATAACCGGACATTTCAGTAAGTTTGGCCTTGGTAAGGTTGTATTTACCAAAATGGATGAGACAGGTAGTTGCGGCGGTTTGTTTAATCTGTTACACCAGTTTCCAATGCAGTTGGCCTATATTACGAACGGTCAAAATGTGCCTGACGATCTGCTGCATCCAGATACAGAAATGGTGACAAGCCTGCTGTTCGGAGCCACAGAATCGTCAGGAGATACCGGGGATTCTGTATGAGTGACCAAGCCCAATCTCTTAGACAAATGGCTTCTGCACTGGATAAGTATCGACTACCTGCACGTAATCGCCATGCGAAAATCGTGACAGTCACCAGTGGTAAGGGCGGTGTGGGCAAATCCAATTTCACCCTTAATTTTGCTTTGGCCTTGCAATCGCTTGATCGAAAGGTACTCGTATTTGATGCTGATATCGGTATGGCCAATATTGATGTGTTGATGGGTGCCAACTCAAGATACAATCTTCTTCATCTGTTAAAACGTGAAAAATCAATGGCCGAAATTGTTCAAACGGGCTTGGGAGGCTTGCCTTATATTGCTGGAGGATCTGGCCTGAGCGAGCTGTTCTCGTTATCCGATGACGATCTGAATTACTTTGCCGATGAGGTGGAGAAAATTGCGGCAGATATGGATTATATTTTGTTTGACACTGGCGCGGGATTATCTAAAGAAAACCTGAAATTCATAACCTCTGCTGACGAGTGCATGGTCGTAACTACGCCAGAGCCGACGTCTTTGACGGATGCTTATGCGCTGATCAAAGTCGTCAGTGGATTGCAAAAGGATACAGTATTCAAAATTATAGTCAATCGTGCCGATAACGATAATGAGGCCCGTCAAGTTGCCGATAAGATAGCTTTGGTTGCGCGACGCTTTTTGGAGATCGACATTCCGTTGCTGGGACATATCAGTGATGATACGCATGTCATGCAGGCAGTCAAAAGGCAGGTGCCTTTTTCAATTGCTTATCCGGGATGTACGGCATCCAGAGATGTGTTGAATCTGGCGCACCGTTTTGCAGCGATGCCACAGACTCCGCAATCAGGTACTTTGAGCGGAATCAAAGGGTTTATGCAAAAATGGTTGCGGCGTTCGGCACATTGATTTTGACTGAAAGGAAACAGAGGTGTTTAACATGTGTGCTTACCGGGTGCTGGTTGTGGATGATTCGGCCTTTATGCGCAAAATTATTTCAGATTTAATTGTAAGGGATGAGTCGTTCGACATCGCAGGTACAGCCGCCAACGGCAAAGAGGCTGTAGAGAAAGTGAAGGAGTTACAGCCTGACCTAGTCACAATGGATGTCGAGATGCCTGAAATGAATGGCCTTGAAGCGCTTCCTCATATTATGGCGGCCCATCCGCTTCCGGTCATTATGCTCTCTGGTATTAATGAACAGGGTATGAAGGAGACCATTATGGCTCTTGAAGCAGGAGCTTTCGATTTTATACGGAAGCCCTCCATCTCTCACGCGCAGGATATCCAGCAGGTGGGCAAGGCGCTACTGGAGCAGATGCACACCGCTATGCTAGCAGTCCGCAGCCGATTGGAGCGCAAGGAAGCTAACGAACGAAAAGCGGCGCTGGAGCAGACTACAGAAGGACAAGCTTTAGCTGACATGGGAACGGAAGGTAAAGAAGCTACAGGCAAGGCTCCTATTGCACCGATTGCTTCTGCAACTGCTGCACCGGTTCCGCCGAAGCGGGATGCTGGCAAGGCCGTTCCGGCAGCCAAGTCGGCCGCGAAACGGTCGCAGACAGGAAGTTCTGTACCTGACAGCCATTTAAGTAAGCCAGTCGCCCAGCCGCGGAAGACCGCCCAAGCACCTGCTACGCAGAAGAAGGAAGAGCCGCCCAAGGGAGCTGAACGTGTGCCAAGGCAACTGAATACTTCGGGTACATCCGCAGCTAAATCGCAGCACGGCGCGGATAAGGCAGGGCTTAGCAAACCTGAGCCCCAGAAAACGGTGTCTACACCAATTCCTTCGACTCCAGTTGCTTCTTCGGCTGTTACGCCCCCAGTGAGGGCACCCATTGTTCAGTCAGCGCCCAAGGGGTTCTCCCTTAAAAAAGGAGTATATTCGCCCAACTTCCGTAAGCTGGTGGCAGTCGGATGCTCTACCGGTGGTCCGCGTGCGCTCAAGACGTTGTTGGAACGCATTCCTGGGGATTTTCCGGCCCCGATTGTCATTGTGCAGCATATGCCGCCAAACTTTACCCGTTCGCTGGCACAGCGTCTGAATACGTTGAGTCCGCTCCGGGTGGTTGAAGCCGAGCAGGGGATGACGCTGGAGACTGGAACAGCTTATATCGCTCCGGGAGGATATCAATTGAGAATTGTGCCGGGAGCCAGTGGTAAATACACCGTGTCACTGAAGACGGAAGAAGCTCGTAACGGTCACCGTCCTTCTGTTGACACGATGTTCGAATCGTTACTCCCGTTAACCTCTCTGGAACGGCATCTGGTGTTGCTGACTGGCATGGGAAGCGACGGGGCTAAAATGATGAAAAAGCTTTATGATGCAGGGGTACAATCCACATTTGCTGAAAATGAGGAAACTTGCGTAGTGTACGGAATGCCCCGCTCGGCTGTAGAGTTAAAATGTGTGCGCCACCTTCTGCCGATGCAGGAGATCGCCCCCAAGCTTGTACAAGTTGTGAAATAATCGGAGTGTAACTCATAGAGGAGGTGTCTCACAATGGACATGAACCAATATTTAAACATGTTTATTGATGAGTCGAATGATCATCTGCAATCTCTTAACGAAAAAATGCTTCAACTGGAAAGTAATCCTACCGATCTGAGCATCGTTCAGGTGATTTTCCGGTCTGCCCATACCCTCAAAGGAATGGCTGCTACAATGGGTTTTGAAGACCTGGCATCGCTCACTCACCAAATGGAAAACGTTCTTGATCTGGTACGTAACAACAAGCTTGCGATGCAGGAATTTATATTCGATACCTTTTTCAAAGGGTTGGATGCGCTGGAGTCCATGGTACAGAACATTACAGAGGGTGGCGATGGAAAAGCGGATGTATCCTCTATTGTAGCTTCACTGCAATCCATCGTGCGTGGCGATTTCCAAAAATCCGACACAGATACTGTTACTGAGGCGGTTACGCCGAAAAAAGCGGCTGATAGCGAAAGCGTGGGTCTTGTGCTGGATCAATTCCAGTATTCTGTACTGGAGCAATCTATTTCCGAAGGTCATCGGGTTCACTATATACAGGTAACGATTAGCTCAGAAAGCCAGTTGAAGGCTGCGCGTGCCTTTATGGTATTTAATACGCTGGAGAACACCGGTGAAATCGTAAAAGCTTATCCGTCTGTGCAGGATATTGAGCAGGAGAAATTCGAACAAAATTTCTCGTTATATTACATAACGCAGAAAGAGGTAGGAGAGCTGGAAAAGGAAATCGGCAGTATTTCCGAAATCGAGTCCGTCTCCGTTGTACAGCTGGATCAGGAATCGCTTAAGCAAATGAGCGAAGTCAATGCCGGAGTGGCAGAAACTGCTGTAGCGCAGGAAGCCCCGGTAGCTGTACAACAGTCCGCTGCATCCCAGCCGCAGTCTCCAACTGCGGCCTCCGGCGCTAAGCCAGCCGAGGGTAAAGCTCCAGTAACCAAGGCAGCAGCACCTACGCACAACCGTACGATTCGTGTCGACATTGAACGTCTGGACGTATTGATGAATTTGTTCAGTGAATTGCTCATTGACCGTGTACGGTTGGAGCAACTGGCGAGTGAGGCTTCTAATCCGGCGCTGACGGAAACGGTAGAGCATATGAGCCGTGTAAGCAGTGATCTGCAAAATGTCGTGCTTAAATTGCGGATGGTACCCGTGGACACGGTTTTCAATCGTTTCCCGCGCATGGTGCGCGACCTGGCCAAATCGCTGGATAAAAAGCTGGATTTGGTTATTACTGGCGCGGACACCGAAATGGACCGTACCGTTATCGACGAGATCGGTGATCCGTTAGTGCATTTACTGCGTAACTCTGTGGATCACGGCATCGAGCCAGTAGCGACCCGTATTGCGGCAGGCAAACCGGAGACAGGAACAGTTCATTTACGTGCTTTCCACAGCGGCAATAACGTGTTCATTGAGATTGAAGACGACGGTAGCGGCATTAATCGTGGGAAGGTACTGAAAAGTGCCATTTCCAAAGGAATTATGACGGAGGAACAAGCAGCTGCAATGACCGATGAAGAGGCTCATCAGGTGCTATTCGCTCCGGGATTCAGCACTGCTGAGGTCATTTCGGACGTTTCAGGACGCGGCGTTGGACTCGATGTAGTTAAATCTAAAATCACTTCCCTTGGCGGTAACGTTACGATTCATTCTGTTCTGGGCAAAGGAACCAATTTTTCTGTACAGTTGCCACTGACACTATCCATTATTGCGGCCATGATGATACAGATCGGTTCCGAAAAATATGCGATTCCGTTGTCTTCTATTGTAGAGACCGCGATCGTCAAACGGACACAAATCCGTTCTGTACACGGCAACAAAATGATCGCTTTCCGCGAATCCCATATTCCGCTTATCTCCTTGAGTCAGCTGTTTGAAGTACCAGACTTCAATGAGGATGAAGAAGAAGAGACAGAGGTTGTTGTTATCCGCAAGGGTGACCGTCTGGCAGCTCTTTCTGTTCAGGACTTTTTGGGACAAAGTGAAATTGTTCTTAAAAACCTGGGCAAATACCTTCCGAACATTCAGGGAATTTCAGGCGCCACGATTTTGGGTGACGGTCAGGTTGCTTTGATCATCGACCCTAATGTTTTCATTAAATAATGTCTTCATTAAGTGAAAGAAATGTGAAATTGCTGACATCCATAAGGAGGGTTTTTAGACATGGGAGAAGAAATTAAAGTTATCGTATTTAAACTTGGTGAAGAGGAATACGGTGTCGAAGTAGAAAAAGTCCAGTCCATTGAGCGTATGGTGCCGATTACACGTGTTCCAAGAACATACGATTTTGTCAAAGGCGTATTCAATATGAGAGGCGTGGTCATTCCTGTTATTGATCTGCGGGGTCGTTTTGGATTGTCTGAGGCGGAATACACCGATCAAACCCGGATTATCATCGTTGCAGTGGGTGAGATGCAAGTCGGCTTTATCGTCGATTCGGCGAACGACGTAATTGACCTGAATACCGACAACATTGAGACACCACCGGAAGTCGTTGGCGGAGTCAAGGCTAAATATTTGCGTGGAGTCGCTAAAATTGGTGAAGAGCGCTTGCTCATCATGCTGAATTTGTCTGAGGTGCTGAATCGGAGTGAAATGAACCAACTGGAAGGCTTAGAGGATTAATTTATGGAAAATCTTGAGAATCTCGAAGATTTCAAGTTGGATGTTTTGAGGGAAGTCGGTAACATTGGTTCGGGGAACGCTGCTACAGCGCTCTCCCGACTTCTGAATAAACCCGTTGATATGGGCGTACCTAAAGTACAGATGCTGCCTTTTGAGGAGATTGCCGAAAAGGTTGGCGGGAATGAGCAACTTGTCGTTGCGATATTTTTCAGAGTCGAGGGGGAAGCCCCAGGCAATCTCTTTTTCATATTGCAGCCCCATGCGGCGAAAAGCCTGCTTTCCCGGCTGGCAAATATTCCGTCGGATGATGAGGACGGCTTTAACGAAATGGAGCACTCGGCTTTGTCCGAAATCGGAAATATTTTAGCGGGTTCATACTTGTCTTCGTTGGCCGATTTTACCCGGTTGTCCATGTATCCGACGGTTCCCGCACTAGCTTTGGATATGGCCGGGGCCATTCTCAGCTATGGGCTGTTGCAATTTGGGCAGATGGGGGATGCAGCCTTGTTGATTGACACATCGTTTCTGGAGGGGCAGAATCAGATTGAGGGTCAATTTTTCCTGATTCCTGATCCGGAATCGTTTGGGAAAATATTCAGGTCGTTAGGAGTCCCGATGAACGATGATTGAGGATAAAAGCATCATCAAAGTGGGTATGGCAGACTTGAACGTAACCAGCAATCCAAACTCCATTCGCACGACAGGACTTGGCTCCTGCGTCGGGTTGACCCTCTACGATCCTCATTTAAAACTGGCTGGTATGGCACATGTGATGCTACCGTCCTCGGACATTGCGCGTGAAGGGCAATTGAACATTGCTAAATACGCCGATACCGCGTTGCCAGAGCTATTTGAGCGGATGCTGAAATTGGGAGCCGAACGCCGCAGACTGGTCGCCAAAATGGCAGGGGGAGCGCAAATGTTCGCCTTTGCCGGTAGTGGGGACACCATGCGAATTGGTCCGCGCAATGTGGAATCATGCAAGGAAATGCTTGTAGATCTCGGTATTCCACTGCTTGCGGAGGATACAGGCGGTAGTTATGGCCGAACGATTGAACTGGACTGTGAAACTGGCGTTTTGAATATTCGAAGCGTACAAAAAGGTGTAAAGGAATTATAATCATGTTATTTGGCAGCTTACGCATTAATCTTTGGTCTGGAGTAGTCGGATTTATCCTGACTTTTGTGTTGTCCACTGGCAGCAATCTGCTGACCACGAGCTTAATTCGTGGCTTGATCGCCTTCGTTTTTTGGTTCCTGCTTGCATTTGTGCTGCGCTGGGCACTGGGTGTCGTAGCGCGGCCAGATCTGGGTAATGCCCAAAGCCGGGCAAGCTCTCAGGTGGATGGCGTAGGGGGGAATCTGGACCTGACGACACCAGACGAAGATGAAAACCTGAATGAATTGTTGAAGCCGAAACCAGAGCAGACGGATGGGAAAAACACCGGTTTTG
This sequence comes from Paenibacillus sp. 1-8, assembly GCF_056316205.1. Taxonomy (NCBI): domain Bacteria; kingdom Bacillati; phylum Bacillota; class Bacilli; order Caryophanales; family Paenibacillaceae; genus Paenibacillus; species Paenibacillus sp. 1-8. The sequence goes on from NZ_CM149995.1 coordinate 2,108,652, forward strand.
CGCCTTTAAACCCGCCTAAGCTGGTTTCAAACAAGGACCCTGAAGAATTGGCCAAGGCCGTTCGTCACCTGACAGACAAACAAGGAGGGTGAAGCCGATGAACGAGCGAAAAGCCGCTCATTTAAACCATTCCGAACTGTGGGAGCAATGGAAAGAACACGGTGACAAGGAAGCAAAAAAGCAGTTAATTGAAAAGTACCTCCATATTGTGGAGTATGTGTCGGGACGCCTTGCAGTAGGTTTACCTAAAAATGTATCCAAAGATGATCTGGCCAGTAACGGGGTCATGGGCTTGATTGATGCTCTTGAAAAGTTTGACTATGAACGTGGTTTGCAGTTTGAGACTTATGCTTCCTGGCGCGTTCGAGGAGCGATTTTGGATGGTCTTCGCCAAGGAGATTGGGTTCCACGTTCAGTCAGGGAAAAAGCGAAAAAAATTGAGGATGCCTATCAGCATCTGGAGCAGAGATACTTACGCACGGTAAGTGACGAAGAGATGAGCCATTATTTGGACGTCTCTGAAAAAGAGTTTCAAAACATGATCCAGGAGGTCGCCGTTATGTCGATCGTTTCACTGGAGGACCCGATTCGTGAAGAAGAGTCGGAGACACGACTTTCCCTTTTAGTCGATGAAAAAGCGAAAAATCCGGATCACAAGGTCAATGAGTTTACACTTCGTGATGCTCTTGCACATGGCATTGACAAATTGACTGAAAAAGAACGTATCGTTGTTTCTTTATTGTATTACGAGGATTTGTCACTCAGTGAAATCGCTGAGGTCATGTCGCTTTCACCCTCGCGTATTTCACAACTACATTCCAAAGCCATATTGCGGCTGAGAGCGACACTGGACAAACAGCGGGATCTGTTAATGCGTAAAGATTAAACGTACGGGAGGTTATAGTAACAGTTAGACGGAAGGAGCACCCCTGTGGAGAAGCAATATGCTTTGGACCAGTATTTAAAAGTGGTCGTTTCACCCGATAAACTTAGCGCTTATTTGGAGTTTGCCAAACGTGAAGAAGGCTTTTCCTGTTCTGTGGAAGAATTGGAGCGTTTCCTGAATAACCAAAAAATAAGGCATGGTTTGATTACTGATGCGATTCATACGTTTGTGGCAAGATCGGAAGATTATTTCTTCACCAAATTACTGATTGCTGAGGGAACACCGCCGATTCATGGCACGGACGGAAAAATTAATCTTGCTGAAGTTGTGACCGGTGAAGATGCCCATAAGCCGCTCGAAACCGTGGATGGACGAGTGGACTATAAAGAATTAATCCGTTTAAAGAATGTGAAGCGTGGACAACTGATTGCCGAGCGGGTTGATCCATTGCCGGGTGTACCTGGTATTGCTGTAACGGGAGAGGAAATTCCTTACCTTTCAGGCAAAGAGGCACGGTTTAAAATCGGGAAAAACGTAGTTGTTCATCCAGAGGGCGTTGCAATGTACGCAGCTATCGACGGGCTGGTGACTACGACTGAAAAGGGTAAGCTCAATGTGTTTCCCGTATATGAAGTGAACGGTGATGTGGATTATAGCGTCGGCAACATTGACTTTGTTGGAACCGTCGTCATTCGGGGTAATGTCCTGACGGGTTTTCGTATTCGGGCGGCTGGCGACATTCGTGTCATCGGCGGTGTGGAAGGTGCTGAATTGGATGCGGGAGGCTCAGTCGACATCAGTGGCGGTATTATCGGTTACCACAAGGGGTATGTGAAAGCTGCACAAAATGTGAAATGTTCCTTTATCCAGGATGGTAACGTGATTGCGGGTGGCGAAATACTTGTATCCCAAAGCATCATGCACTCCCAGATCAAAGCCAGTAAGAATGTACTTTGTGGAGGGGCTAAAGGACTGATCGTAGGTGGTAGTGTACAAGCTGGCGAAAAGGTAGTGGCGCGCACCATCGGTAATACAATGTCCACGGCCACTATAATCGAAGTAGGTGTACTGCCAGAGCTGCGCGATGAGCTGACTGAACTCCGGGCACGTTTGAAGCAGCAGACAGACAGCCAGGATAAGACCAATAAGGCCCTCACCATATTGGACCAGCTTGCTGCTGCCGGACAGCTTGCCCCTGAAAGAATGGCGATGCGAATCAAGTTGACATCTACCAAAAAATCAAATGACAACGAGCTTCTGGAAACCAAATCAAGAATGCTGGAGATTGAACGAACCTTGGAAGATACAAGCCGCGCACGGGTAGAAGTCAAAAACGTTATTTACGGCGGCTCTAAAATAGTTATCGGCAGATATACAAAATTCATTAAAGATTCGGTGGAAAGAATGGCGTTTTATTATCATGAGGGTGACATCAGCATGTCCTCCTCCGTGTAATCTGGCACAGGAATAACAAGTTTTCTAATTCTTCGGAAAACAGATACGGATGCCCAATCGGAAAGGGTGTGGTCCAATGAGCCTGAAAGCTGTTGAATTACAAATCGCCGTACCTCGTACCAGTGAAGCGGGTAAGTACCAAAGCGAATACCAGCAACGTCCGATGAATGAGCAAGCGTTGTTAGGGCAAAAGAACGAGCAGGAGACAGAAAAGATTCGTCAGCGAAGCAGTGCGGTAGATGAATCTGCGGAAACATTCGTCGGTGAGAGGGAAACTGGAGGGCAGGGCAGTGATTCTTCCAGACAGAACCGATCTCGGTCCAGTGAAAATGAACTGCCAAAGGAGCATCCTGCAGAGCATCCATACAAGGGACATCATATAGATTTTTCGCTCTGATCCGACAGGTAGAGAAGCGTTTAAAAGGAGACGATGGGCAGTGGATCAACCATGGATATATATTGTTCTGCTGGGCGCCGCAGCTGTTGTCTACGCCTGGCTGCTGCCCAAGCGGCAGGCGGGCCGGGGAACAGAAGAGGCCGTCGTCCAAAAGGTCGAGGCCACCTTGGAGCAATATATGGCCGATATTGAAAACGACAATGATGAGCTGATCGAGCTCGTATCCGGCATAAAGCAGGAGCATGCGATTAAACAGGCCTCATTGCAAGAGCAAGTGGCTGAGCTTCGGAACCGGATTGTGGAGCTTGAACGCCAGGCTGCGCTTGCTTCAGTTTCTACACAGACAGTGTCTGGATCTGAGGTACTACTACATACTGGTACCCCGCATCAGGTGGTGGCAGCTTATGGTCAGTTCCGCAATACGCAGTCTGCTATTCCCATGCAGGCAAAGCAGTCTGACGCCTCTATTGTAGCTGTGGAAGAGCAGGTGCCGTTGCAAGAAGCTGAGCCTGAAGCTCAGCAGGAATCTATCCGTGAGCGTTATCAGGAACTGTTCGCGCTGTATGAGCAGGGCAAATCAGTGGATTACATTGCTAAGGAATCAGGCATCCAACGGGGCGAGGTACAGCTCATATTACAATTGGCGGAACGGGAGGACCTGACGTGATCAAAAATCGTTCATTCATGCTGGGCATGGGCACCGGACTTATTACAGGCGCACTGCTGCTGCAACTGGCGATGATCGGTCAGGGGCAATCGCAGCCGTCTGCAGCAGACCCGAAAAACATGACTCGTGAGCAATTGGAGAAGGCGGCAGCCGGACTGAATCTTCAAATCAGCGACAGCTCTAATCCGAAGATGACAGAAGAGGAATGGCGTAACAAGGTGATCAAGGAAGGCAATAAAACACCGGTTGCTCCCAAAAAGGCAGAAGCGGCGCAAATTCCATCGACACCCAAGACACCTGCAAACAGCACACCTTCGGCTGTTTCCAAGCCTTTAGCAAGCACGTCTGCGCTCCAAAGTCCGAATAAGCCGCTAACTAAAGGTTCGAGTGCTACAACTGCTCCAGATACGCCCAAACAGCCTGCCACTCCACAAGTACAATATAGCATTGCATCGGGAAGCAATCTGAGGAGTGTGGCATCTGGCTTGCAGAAGGCGGGCATTGTATCGGATGCCAGCGCGTTTGAGGCAGAGGCTAAGGCTCAGAGAATCAATACCAAAATTCGTACCGGCACCTATGAGTTTGCCAAGGGTGAGGATTTCGGTTCTATTATTACTAAAATTACAAAGAAGCCGTCCAACTGACCGTGATCGGGAAGTGGACGGCTTTTATTTATTTGCTAAAAAGTCCATCAGGCGGAAGTAAACAGTCACATTTCACGCGTATCCAACTATTGTCGAAAAGTTGGTTGCAACGCTGCGGGTGTTATGGTATATTAATTGACGGTGTTAAAAACGCACGTCGATTAATTTTGTGAAGGGTGCTTTCCCAATGGAAAGTCTTTGCGAGAAATGATGTCGGCGGAGGACACACAAAAAACCAAACTTAGGAGGTGCGTGAAGATGGCAGTAATCTCCATGAAACAGCTTCTGGAAGCTGGGGTTCACTTTGGTCACCAAACACGTCGCTGGAACCCGAAAATGGATCGTTATATCTTCACTGAAAGAAACGGTATTTACATCATTGACTTGCAAAAGACAGTGAAAAAGGTTGAGGAAGCTTACAACTTCGTAAAAAGCATTGCAGCTGAGAATGGTACAATCCTGTTCGTAGGCACGAAGAAACAAGCGCAAGATTCCGTTAAAGAAGAGGCAGCACGCGCTGGTCAATTCTATATCAACCAACGTTGGTTGGGCGGTACGCTCACTAACTTCCAAACCATTCAAAAACGTATTGATCGTTTGAAACAACTGGAAGCTTGGGAAGAAGACGGTACTTTCGCAGTTCTTCCTAAAAAAGAAGTTATCATTCTCCGTAAAGAGAAAGATCGTCTTGAAAAATTCTTGGGCGGTATCAAAAACATGAAGGGCCTTCCAAGCGCTCTGTTCATCATTGATCCACGCAAAGAACGTATCGCGGTTGCTGAAGCTCGCAAATTGGGTATCCCAATCGTGGGTATCGTTGATACAAACTGCGATCCAGACGAAATTGACTATGTTATCCCAGGTAATGACGACGCGATTCGCGCTGTTAAATTGCTGACAGGTAAAATGGCTGATGCAGTTATGGAAGCTAACCAAGGCGAAGAAACTACAGCATAATATTTCCTTGCGGAAATACTTATATGAATTAAATGAAAAGGGTGGTTGGCAGGTGTATAACCTCTCACTACCCTTTTTTTAAGGAATAAAGCTTGTGTACACCACTGAAAATCAAATTTGGAGGGAAATAATATGGCAGTTAATGCTAGCGCAGTAAAAGAGCTTCGTGAAAAAACAGGCGCAGGAATGCTGGATTGTAAAAAAGCGCTTGAAGAAGCAAACGGTGATTTGACAAAAGCAGTTGAAGTTCTGCGTGAAAAAGGACTTGCGGCTGCAGCGAACAAAGCAGGCCGTATCGCTACTGAAGGCGTTGTTGAATCCTACATCCATGCTGGCGGCCGTATCGGCGTACTGGTAGAAGTAAACTGCGAAACAGACTTCGTCGCTAAAACAGACCAGTTCAGAGATTTTGTACGTGACATCGCTATGCATATCGCTGCATCGAACCCTCGTTATGTTCGTCGCGAAGAAGTGCCACAGGAAGAGATCGAAAAAGAAAAAGAAATCCTGAAAGCACAAGCTTTGAACGAAGGCAAACCAGAAAAAATCGTTGAGAAAATGGTTGAAGGCCGCATCGGTAAATTCTATGAAGAGTTCTGCCTGTTGGAGCAATCTTTCATTAAAGATCCGGACAAAACAATCTCCACACTCATCAACGAAAAAATCAGCACCATTGGCGAAAATATTTCCCTGCGTCGTTTTGTTCGTTTTGAACTGGGCGAAGGTTTGGAGAAAAAAGAAGACAACTTCTACGAAGAAGTTATGTCTCAAGTGAAATAATAATTACCAACGAACGGTAATTGCATACGGAAAGAGCAAAGAATTGGAACACATCAGTGTTCCTTTTCTTGCAACAGGACATCTATCCTGTACATAATATATAGTCGATATTGGAGGGTGATCATTTGGAAAAACCTGTTTTTAAGCGTGTTGTTCTGAAAGTCAGCGGAGAGTCGCTGTCAGGCCCGAACGGTTACGGTATTGATGCGGATACAATTGCGTCGATCGCCGAGCAGGTCAAGGACGTTGTCGAACTGGGAGTAGAAGTTGCTATCGTGTGCGGAGGCGGCAACATTTGGCGGGGTATTGCCGGAAGCGCCAACGGAATTGACCGGGCAACAGCGGATTACATGGGGATGCTGGCGACGGTGATGAACTCACTGGCACTACAGGATGCTTTGGAACAAATTGAAGTTCCTACGCGTGTACAGACATCTATCGCAATGCAGCAAATTGCTGAGCCTTACATTCGTCGTAGAGCTATCCGCCATCTGGAAAAAGGCCGTGTTGTTATTTTTGCGGCAGGTACAGGGAATCCGTTCTTCTCAACCGATACTACAGCTGCTTTGCGTGCTGCGGAAATTGAGGCTGAAGTGATTCTGATGGCTAAAAATAAAGTGGACGGCGTGTATTCAGCTGATCCGTTTAAAGACAGCACAGCCGAGAAGTATGAGCAACTTACGTATTTGGATGTGCTCAACAAAAATCTCGGTGTCATGGACTCCACAGCTTCGTCGTTGTGCATGGATAACAATATTCCGTTGATTGTCTTTGCTATTACAGAGCAAGGTAACATTAAACGTGTCGTGTTGGGTGAGAAAATTGGCACGATCGTCAAAGGGAGTGTAAATTAATGCCACAATCTGTGAAAAAGAGCGCTGAAGAGCGCATGCATAAAGCAATTCAGTCGTTGCAACGTGACCTTGCATCTTTGCGCGCTGGTCGAGCGACACCAGCTCTACTGGATCGTGTTCAGGTTGAGTATTACGGTGCAATGACTCCGGTCAATCAGTTAGCTAATGTAAATACACCGGACAGCAGGACTCTGATGATTCAGCCTTGGGATAAATCCTCCTTGGCCGACATTGAGCGTGCTATCCAAAAATCCGATCTAGGTTTGACTCCTTCCAATGACGGGAATACCATTCGCCTGAGTATTCCTGCTTTGACAGAAGAACGCAGAACCGATCTGGTGAAGCTGACGAAAAAGAACGGCGAAGAAGCGAAGGTCGCCATTCGTAACATTCGTCGCGATGCAAATGATGATATTAAAAAAATGGAAAAAACCGATATATCCGAGGATGAATCCCGTAAATATCAGGAAGAGATCCAGAAAACGACCGATAAATTCATCGCTGAAGTGGATAAAGTTTTGGCTGCAAAAGAAAAAGAAATTATGGAAGTATAAGAGACTGGTAGCCCCTCCCTTACGGTGGGGTTTGTCTCTTTTCAAGCCTGAGGCACATTTTCAGAGAATGCTGGAGGAACTGGAATGATCAAACGGGTTCGGTCTTGGTGGAACGGGGAACAAAAACAGCAAACACCGGCCATTTCAAAAGACAATATTCCGCAGCATGTTGCTGTCATTATGGATGGGAACGGCAGATGGGCCAAACGGATTGGAATGCCGCGGATTGTAGGGCATCAAAATGGAATGAAGGCAGTGAAGCGCACAGCAATTGCTGCGGATGAACTGGGCATTAAATATTTGACCTTATTTGCTTTTTCAACTGAAAATTGGTCGCGTCCCAAGGATGAAGTCGATTTTTTGATGCGTCTGCCGCAAGAATTTTTGGCTATTGAGCTTGACGAGCTGATTGAAAAAAATGTACAAGTACGTATGATGGGAAATAAGGAGCATTTGCCTTCTCATACCGTTGATGCGCTGACTGAAGCGACTCGGCGAACCGAAAATAATACCGGACTTGTTCTTAATTTTGCATTGAATTATGGAAGTCGGCTGGAAATCACTGAATGTATGCAAGCGTTGGGTCGTGAAATTGAGGATGGGAAGCTTAAACCCGGAGATATTACGCCTGAACTCATTGAGAACTCTTTGCTCTCCAGCGGTATGCCGGACCCTGATCTTCTGATTCGGACAAGTGGCGAACTGAGACTCAGCAATTTTATGCTCTGGCAACTTGCTTACAGTGAGCTATGGTTTACTGATATTTATTGGCCTGAGTTTAAGAAAGAGCATTTATACGAAGCAGTGGTCGAATATCAGCGGAGATCACGGCGGTACGGCGGGCTGAAGTAAATGGAGGATGAAAGCCGTTGAGACAGAGATTGATTACCGGTATTGTGGCAGGCGCATTTTTCTTGGCGATGGTCCTGTGGGGCGGATTGGCCTACCATTTGCTCATTTTGGCCATGGCCCTAATCGGATTCTATGAATTCGCGCGGATGACCAATGTATCTCCTTTCGGCGGTACGGCGTTAGTTGGCTATGCAGGAATATTAGCTTTTGTATTTCCTTATCAGCCCTTGGGTCTGCACTCACCATTACCGTCTATAAGTCTGCTTTGGCTGCTGATGATTATTTTTATGATCATTACGGTGGGAACGAAAAATAAAATCACAATTCAAACGGTGTCCATACTATTTCTCGGTACCGTTTATATAGGCTTTGGATTTTCGTATATTGCGGAATCACGCCATATGGAACATGGGCTTTTATGGACCTTTTTGTTGCTGGCTTGCATTTGGGCAAGTGATGCAGGGGCTTATTTTGTAGGCAAAATGGCGGGGAAGACAAAACTATGGCCTGCGATCAGTCCAAACAAAACAGTCGAAGGGTCTATAGGCGGGATTGTTTTAGCGTTGGCTACAGCACTGGTATTTGCCGGATTGTCAGAAGGGCTGCTGCCATGGGACAAAGCTTTCGCTATCGGTTTATCTTGTGCAGTTGTGGGCCAACTGGGCGATTTAGTGCAATCTGCGTACAAGCGGGTGTACGACATTAAAGATTCCGGTAATCTGCTGCCAGGGCACGGTGGTATACTAGACCGCTGCGACAGTTGGATTGTCGTTTTTCCATTTGTACATATGCTGATGCTGCTTCCATGACTCTTACCTGGTGGTTACAGATTATGCTCAGGGTAAAATTAGTGCAGAGTAACGGTTATTTTCAAGATAGGAAGGTGCTTCATGAAAAGAATTACGGTACTCGGTTCAACCGGGTCTATTGGAACACAGACACTGGATGTCGTATCTATGCACCCGGATCAGTTTGCCGTAGAGGCTTTAGCAGGTGGCTCAAATATAAAGTTGCTTGCCGAGCAGGCGAATCTATACCAACCCAAGAAGGTGTCCGTTGGCACCAAGCAATTGGCGGAGGAAATCCGTCCTTTGTTGCCTTCCGGAATGGAACTGCATTGGGGGAATGAAGGACTCGTCGAGCTGGCTGCGAATACAGATGCAGATATGGTTGTGACAGCTGTAATGGGCAGTGTCGGATTGCACTCCACGCTGGCCGCGATTGAGGCTGGAAAACAGATCGGTTTGGCCAATAAGGAAACACTGGTTACCGCTGGTCATCTGGTCACAGAACGGGCCCAGGCGAAAGGAGTGCCGTTGCTGCCGATTGACAGTGAGCATTCAGCTATTTTTCAATGCTTGAATGGTGAGCGTATGAAAGATGTGGCACATATTACTCTCACGGCATCGGGCGGTTCTTTTCGTGATTTGACAAGGGAACAGCTCCGTGAGGTTACGGTGGAAGATGCGCTCAAGCATCCCAATTGGTCGATGGGTGCCAAAATTACGATTGATTCGGCAACGATGGTAAACAAAGGGCTAGAGGTCATTGAGGCGCACTGGTTGTTCGGACTTGACTATGAGCAGATTCACGTGCTATTGCATCCTGAAAGCATCATTCATTCCTATGTAGAATTTGTAGATACCAGTATTGTCGCCCAACTGGGCAACCCTGATATGAGAGTTCCTATTCAATACGCCTTAACATATCCTGAACGGATGAAGTCTCCCGCCAAGCCGCTGTCATTGGCTGAGGTGGGCAGGCTCCATTTTAAGGAAATGGACTTTAATCGTTTTCCTTGTTTAAGGCTTGCCTTTGAATGTGGTAAAATGGGTGGTACAGCACCAACTGCATTTAATGCGGCTAATGAGATTGCTGTTGCTCGTTTTCTGCGTGGAGAAATTCCTTTTCTGCATATCGAAGCCGTTATTGAGCGTGTATTGGAACGGCATGTCAATGTCACTAACCCCGATTTGGCTGCGATTGAAGCCTGTGATCGTGAGGTTCGCAGCATAGCTGCCGGGATATAGGCTGACTTTGGATTCGGAAGTGAATTGTGATTCTCTTGTGTAGGATCGAAGAATAATGATAATCTAGGAAGACAAACTCGATCTCATTGAAAGGGGAACGGAAACGATTGGAAACGATTCGAATAGTTTTGATGACGGTGCTCATGTTTTTCGTCATAGTGACGGTGCATGAATGGGGGCATTATTATTTTGCCAAACGTGCCGGGATTCTGGTCCGGGAGTTTGCGATCGGTTTCGGTCCGAAACTGTTTTCTTATAAAAGAAACGAGACGCGATTTACACTACGTTTACTGCCGTTTGGCGGTTTCGCTCGCATGGCGGGAGAAGATCCGGAAATCAATGAAATTGAAACCGGACAAACAATTGCTGTACGCGTAACGGACGGTGTCGTCAAAACCATTTATTTAGACCAGTTGGATAACCGCAAAAATGTGGTGCGCGGTGAAGTGCAGCACATTGATCTAGAGCAGGCGCTGACTGTAAAATTGGATGTGGATGGCGAAGATCAGCAATATACTGTACACCCACAAGCGATGATGGTAACCAAAGGACAATCCATCCAGATTGCGCCTAAGGATCGACAGTATGGCAGCAAAACAGTAGGACAGCGTGCGATGGCTATCTTTGCCGGACCGCTGATGAATTTTATTCTTGCCTTTGTGCTGTTTGGTCTGCATATCCAGATGGTCGGCGTACAAGTGGACAACCCGACTTATGTTCAGATTAGTGACATTACAGCAGGGATGCCTGCTGCTGAAGCTGATTTGCATAAGGGCGATATCATTGAATCAGTCAACGGGGTTGCAATTGGTGCGAATGTTGAAAATATGATCAAACTGATTGCCGATTCCCAAGACAAGCCGATGAAATGGGTTGTTCGCCGGGATAACAAAACTTTTGATCTGACGATTACACCTCGTGCAATGGAAGGACAAAAGGGCGGTAAAGTGGGCATCGTGCCTGAACTTCCGACACGGCAAGCCGGAGTCGGGGAAACGTTTAAATTTGCCGGACAATCCATGGTACGAACGACGGACATTATTTTCCAGGGATTTAGTCAGCTTATCCAACGTTTCTCCATTAATGATTTGGGAGGTCCGGTACGTACTTTTGAAGTGACAGGACAAATTGCCAAGCAGGGCATTGAGCAGCTTACGTATTGGACTGCTATAATGAGTCTTTATTTGGGGATATTTAATCTATTGCCAATTCCGGCGCTAGATGGAAGCAGACTTGTTTTCCTCGGTGTAGAGGCGGTAAGAGGACGTCCGGTTGATCCGAGCAGGGAAGGTATGGTCCATTTCGTTGGTTTTGCCATGTTATTCCTGCTCATGATTGCGGTCACGTACAATGATATTTTAAGATTAATTAACGGTTAATTAGAGACGGACTTATATAAAAGGGTCTGTATGGGAGGACATGCGTTTCTATGTCGAACGATAAACAGTTTGTCGAGGAAATTACGCCACAGAGTGAAGATTTTTCCCGATGGTATATTGATGTTATTAAAAAAGCTGAACTGATGGATTACTCCCCGGTTCGCGGATGTATTGTGTTCCGTCCCGACGGTTTTGAAATTTGGGAATATATCAAGGAAGCCATGGATGTGCGTTTCAAAGAAACAGGTCATCGCAATGCCTATTTTCCGATGTTCATTCCCGAGAGCTTTTTCCAGAAGGAAAAAGAGCATGTTGAAGGGTTTAACCCGGAGCTTCCTTGGGTAACCGAGGCTGGCGGGGAAAAGCTGGAGGAGCGCCTTGCGATCCGTCCGACTTCAGAGACAATGTTCGGTCATATGTACTCCAAATGGATTCAATCCTATCGTGATCTGCCAGTGCTTATCAACCAATGGGCTAACGTGGTTCGTTGGGAAAAACGCACGCTTCCTTTCTTGCGTACGAGTGAGTTTTTGTGGCAGGAAGGTCACACTGCTCATGAAAATGAAGAAGAAGCACGCGAAGAAACGATGAAAATGCTGGAAGTATACCGCGAGGTTATCGAGGAAGTGCTGGCTATCCCAGTTATTACTGGGCAAAAAACGCCTTCTGAAAAATTTGCAGGTGCGAAGGATACTTTCTCACTGGAAGCGATGATGAAGGATGGGCGTGCGGTGCAGGCGGGAACTTCCCACTACATGGGAACCAATTTTGCCGTTGCTTTTGATATTAAATACTTGAGCCGGGACAATAACCTGGAATACGCTCATACCACTTCATGGGGAACAAGCACGCGTCTGATTGGTGCGCTGATTATGGTTCATGGGGATGACCGTGGTTTGGCTTTGCCTCCTAAGGTTGCGCCTACACAGGTCATTATGGTACCTATCGGGCCGCCTAAGAAGCGTGAAGCAGTTATTGCCCGTGCAGATGAACTGTTCGCTGAACTGAAACAGGTGGGTGTACGCGTGAAAATGGACGATCGCAGTGATGTGAGTCCAGGTTGGAAGTTTAATGAATATGAAATGCGCGGTGTACCGGTGCGTCTGGAAATCGGACCTCGCGATATGGAAAATGGCGTTTGCGTGCTCGTATCCCGTATCAGTGGCGAGAAAAAGATTGTACAGCAGGATAACCTTGTTGAGGAAGTCCATGCGATGCTGGCACAGGTACAGCAGGAAATGTTTGATCGTGCCAAGAGCTTTATGGATGAAAACTTCTATTCCGTAGATACGCTGGATGAAATGAAGGCGCTCATGGAAGAGAAACGCGGCTTTACTTTGGCAGGCTGGTGCGGATCTGAAGAATGTGAAGACAAGGTCAAAGAAGTGACAGGCGCTACAAGCCGCAATATACCTTTCAAAACTACCGAGCAAAAGACCACATGTCTGTGCTGCGGCAAACCAGCCAAGCATACTGTAGTGTTCGCACGGGCGTACTAATAAAGAAGTAAAGCTATACCACTATACTCACTTCATTCTCTCCGCCAACGAGCATAACCGTAAGGGGTTGCTATGGTGGAGGATTGAGGGGTTACGAAAAGCTTTTGCGGTCGGAGATGTTTTAGACGCAGAAGCTTTTCATGTTTTCAGAATTGCAGATTTGAAATTGGGGGGAGAGCCATGGGCGGAGCTGAAGAAAAGAGAAAACGGCTGGAACTGCTAATGAAGCAGGTAGTGATGCCGGAGGGAGTGGTGAAACCTTATTTCCTGGACGGTTGGATTGAGCAGGTGGAAATAAGCCGTACCAACAAGGATTGGAATATTATCATCGCCAAGGAAACACTGGTTCCCGCTCAGGTATATCGGGCCTTCTGTATTCAAGTGCAGGAGAAAATGAACCACATCGCTAAAATCACCTTTCGGTTTCATTATAGTGAGCAGGTTCAGTCTGCGGATATCATCAGTGAATACTGGAAGCTTTTTCTGGAATGGGTGCACCGCGAAATCCCATCCGTGAACGGCTGGATGACCCGGGCTGTACATGAGTGGGAGGACGGCCTGTTATTATTGACGATGAGCGATAGCATGTCACTGGAGCTGGCACGTAAAAAGCAGATTGACCAAGCAATCATCAAATTCTACGATAAATATTTTGGTCTCTCGATGCGCATTAAAATCCAGGTGGGTGAAAGTAATCAGGAGGCTTTGCAGCAGTTCCAAGAGAAAAAGATGCAGGAAGAACGTGAAGTTATTCAGCAGATGATGGAAAGCATGGAATCGGAAATGCCGCCAGTGGATGAAGAAGAGGGAGATGTAAGGCTTCAATTTGGCTATGACATCAAGGAACCGCCTGTTCCGATGCAGGACATTCAGGATGAAGAGAAGAAAGTCACATTACAGGGGACGATCTTCGGTCTGGATAGCAAAGAACTACGTAACGGAAGTACGTTGTTTACGTATTATTTGACTGACTTTAGTGATTCGCTGCAAATGAAAATGTTTGCCAAAACAAAAGAAGATCTAAAAATTCTCAGCTTGCTGGCTAACGGTAAATGGGTTAAAGTCCGTGGTCGCGTCGAATATGATCGTTTTATGCAAATTCCTGAGCTGGTTATGATTCCTTCTGATCTGGTAGAGGTGCAGGCTCCTCCTTCCCGTAAAGATAATGCAGAGGAAAAACGGGTTGAGTTTCATCTTCATACGAAGATGAGCGCGATGGATGCTGTAAGCTCCATTGACCAGTATGTTAAAACAGCCGCCAAGTGGGGGCACAAGGCGATTGCGGTCACCGATCATGGTGGAGTGCAATCTTATCCCGATGCCGCTAAGGCCGCCAAGAAAAACGGAATTAAAATGATTTATGGTATCGAGGCCAATGTCGTCAACGATGCGGTTGAGGTTGTAATGCAGGCACAGCCGCTTAATTTGAAAACAGCGACTTATGTCGTTTTTGATATAGAAACCACCGGGCTATCAGTTACACAAAATAGAATTATTGAGATTGCCGCTGTTAAAATGCATGAAGGCAAAGAGGTTGACCGTTATGCTACCTTTGTAAATCCACATGAGCGCATTCCTTACAATATCCAGCAATTGACCAACATTAACGATGAAATGGTCAAGGATGCACCGGATGTGGAGCCCGTTATGAAGGAATTCGTGGCTTTTGCAGGCGATGCTGTATTAGTTGCTCATAATGCGCGATTTGATGTCGGCTTTATCCAGGCTACGCTTAGGAACATGGGATTGCCTGAGATGACGAACCCAGTACTCGATACACTGGAATTGGCTCGCTTGTTGTTCCCGACAATGAAAAATCATCGTCTGAACACACTGACTACCAAATATAAGGTTGCGCTCGAAAGTCATCACCGGGCCATTGATGATACAGTTGCGCTAACGGAAGTGCTGAATGGACTTTTGAATGATGCGGAACAAATTAAAGGCTTAAAAATGCTCGACCGCTTGAACGACTATGTGGGTAAGGATTTATCGACCGTTCGTCCTTTCCACTGCTGCATTTATGCGCTTAATCCGATTGGCAAAAAAAATCTGTACAAGCTGGTTTCAATATCACATACCGAATATTTTAAGCGTGTCCCTTGTATCCCTAAATCGAAATTGTCAGAGATGAGAGACGGGCTGCTTATTATTTCAGGTTGCGAAAAGGGAGAGTTTTTCGAGGCTGTGCTGAACAAGTCGGAGGAGGAAGCCGAGGAAATCGCCCAGTTTTATGATGTGCTGGAGATCCAGCCTTTAACTATGTACATGCATCTGGTGGAAAAACAACTGGTAAGTGGCCCTGATGCTCTGAAAACGGCAGTTCGTAAAGTATGCGAAATTGGGCGGCGGCTTGATAAGCCCGTTATTGCTACAGGCAATGTTCACTATTTGGAAACGCGTGATAAGCTGTACCGAGATATCACGATACATGGAATTACTGGTTTTAGCCCGTTAAAAGATATCCGGAAACCGGATGCGCATTTGCGCACGACAGACGAAATGCTGGCAGAATTCGAGTTTCTGGGCGAGGAGAAAGCCTATGAAGTCGTTGTGAAGAATACCAGCGAGCTGGCGGATCGGTTTGAGGAATTGGAGCTGTTCCCTGACAAGCTGTTTACACCTTTGCTGGATGGGGCAGACGAGGAAATCCGCAATACTTGCTACGAGACGGCTAAATCCATTTATGGTGAGGAATTGCCCGAGGTGGTCGTAGCCCGTCTGGAGAAAGAACTGGAGCCGATTATTAAATACGGTTTCTCTGCCAACTATCTCATTTCCGAGCGACTGGTTAAAAAATCCAATAAAGATGGATACCTGGTAGGTTCGCGGGGTTCTGTTGGATCTTCTGTGGTAGCTACCTTCCTCGGTATTTCCGAGGTTAATCCACTGCCTGCACATTATATTTGCGGTAATCCTGAATGCAGACATAGCGAATGGATTTTGGACGGCAGTGTGCCGAGCGGATTTGACTTGCCTGATAAAAACTGTCCGAAATGCGGTGGCAAGCTGAAGGGTGAGGGACAGGATATTCCGTTTGAAACGTTTCTTGGGTTTAAGGGAGATAAAGTTCCCGATATTGACTTGAACTTCTCCGGGGAATATCAGCCAGTCGCACATAATTATACGAAAGTACTGTTTGGTGAGAAAAGTGTATTCCGTGCTGGAACCATCGGTACGGTTGCGGAGAAAACGGCCTTTGGCTTTGCGAAGAAATATGAAGAGGCGCATCATAAAAAATGGCGCGGGGCCGAGCTGAACAGGCTGGCTTCCGGCTGTACGGGCGTCAAACGCAGCACCGGACAGCATCCGGGCGGGATCGTCGTCGTTCCCGATTATATTGAGGTTGAGGACATAACACCGGTACAATTCCCGGCTGATGATACAAGCTCGGAATGGAAAACGACGCATTTTGATTATCATGCTTTTGACGCGAACTTGCTCAAGCTCGATATTCTGGGCCATGATGATCCGACTATGATGAGAATGCTTCAGGATTTGACCGGTGTCGACCCAACAACGATTCCAATGAATGATCCGAAGGTCATGAGCATGTTTAATTCCACGGAGGCGCTTGGTGTAACGCCGCAGCAAATCCGTACTCCTGTCGCAACCTATGGGGTACCCGAGATGGGAACCAAGTTTGTACGCCAAATGCTAGTGGAATCACAGCCGACTTCCTTTGCCGATTTGCTGCAAATTTCCGGTTTGTCCCACGGTACGGGCGTATGGCTGGGTAACGCGCAGGATTTGATCAAGAACAATACCTGCAACATCAAGACCGTAATCGGTTGCCGGGATGATATCATGCTATTCCTGATCTACAAGGCGGGGATGGATGCAAGTCTAGCCTTTAAAATTACGGAGAACGTGCGTAAGGGAAAAGGGCTTAGTGCGGAATGGATCGAGGAAATGAAAAAATGCAAGGTACCGCAATGGTACATTGATTCCTGCCTCAAGATCCAGTATATGTTTCCAAAGGCGCATGCCGCAGCCTATGTTATTTCAGCAGTGCGGACCGCCTATTTCAAGCTGTACCATCCGATTGAATATTATGCGACCTATTTCTCGGTACGCGCAGCCGATTTTGATATTGAACTGTGTTGTCAGGGGTATGATGCCATCGCGCGGAAAATTGTCGAAATCGAGCAGCTCGGTTTTCAGGCTCCGCCTAAGGAAAAAGGGATGCTTCCGATCCTTGAAATGGCGTTGGAAATGACAGCACGCGGTTTCAGTTTCAAGACGATTGATTTGTATCGTTCTGAAGCTACGCGCTTCAAGGTAGACGGAGATTCGCTCATTCCTCCCTTCGGGGCGCTTCAGGGGATTGGTGACAACGCGGCGCGTAACATCGCAGCCTCCCGTGAGCAGGGTGAATTTTTGTCTGTGGAAGATTTTCAGCAAAAATCGAAGGCCAGTAAAACGATTGTCGAAATGCTGTCCCAGATGGGCTGTTTCCGCGGACTGCCAGAGAGCAATCAGTTGTCTCTGTTTTAAATGTAATCCTAGTAGTCAAGCTCTGGCACTTGTCACATAACTACGGTTATGTTATAATTTTTTTGGTAATCATGGAGATAAAACCGTTGCTTAAAGAGTGGGGAAACCCACTCTTTACTGTTTGATATACAGTTACAACGTGAAAAGACGATTTTTGGGCAGGAACCGGTACGCCGGTTTATTTGCAGTGAGCCCAAAATGAACATTACATCAAATGAAAATGGAAAATGCCGGTGATGGAGAAGCATTGTCCATGGCAATGGGGCGTCTCTTTTTCACCACAGGAAAGTTTACTTTTGGAGGTTATAATCTTTGAGCACACCAAAGATCAAGTCAGTAGTAGAAGAAATGGCCCAACCTTACCTCGATGAGCATGGTTTTGAACTGGTCGATGTCGAGTATGTCAAAGAGGGCAGCAATTGGTTTCTTCGCGTTTTTGTAGACAAAGACGGAGGAATTGATCTGGACGACTGTAGTATGATCAGTGAATACCTGGGTCAAAAGCTGGACGAAAATGACCCTGTTTCTACAGCATATTTTCTGGAAGTGTCTTCACCAGGCGCTGAAAGACCGCTGAAAAAAGCAGAAGACGTAACCAAAGCGGTAGGCAAAAATGTATTCGTTACTACATACGAGCCGATCAACGGCCTGAAGGAATTTGAAGGTCGTTTGCTTTCTTTTGAAGATGGGGAACTTACCGTTCAGAGCGGACAAAAGAAGCATGCCATACCTTACGACAAGGTGGCTGGAGCCAGGCTCGCGATCATATTTTAATTCGGATTTGACCGTTGCTGTTTGACATGTACTTCATGTTTTTTGCCTCGTGTGCCGACCAGGACGCAGGTGCATCATTTGAAAGGGGGAGCAGTAATCCATGAGTATGGATTTTATTGAAGCAATGAACGAGTTGGAACGGGAAAAGGGGATCAGCAAGGATGTGCTGTTTGAGGCCATTGAAGCAGCCTTGATTTCCAGCTACAAACGGAATTTCAACACTGCACAAAACGTGCGTGTCGATATGAACCGCAACTCGGGTGTCATTAAGGTATATGCCCGCAAGCTGATCGTTGAGGAGGTATTGGATCCTCGCACCGAGATTTCGTTGCCAGCGGCCCGTGAGATTAACCCGCATTTTCAGCTGGAGGATATTGCTGAGATTGAAGTTACTCCTCGTGATTTTGGACGGATTGCCGCACAAACAGCGAAGCAGGTCGTAACCCAGCGTATCCGTGAAGCGGAGCGGGGATTGATCTACAACAAGTTTGTGGACAAGGAAGAGGATATTGTAACAGGGACCGTACAACGTCAGGACCCGCGTAATATTTATATTGACCTGGGTAAGGTGGAGGCGGTTCTCCCGTTGGGCGAGTTGATGCCTAATGAGAAATTCAGTCATCTGGACCGGATTAAGGCTTATATTACCAAGGTAGAGAATACGACCAAAGGGCCGCAAATCATGTTGTCCCGCTCACATCCAGGTCTGCTTAAGCGTTTGTTCGAACTCGAGGTGCCAGAAATTTTTGACGGTGTCGTTGAGATTCGTTCTGTAGCGCGTGAAGCAGGCTTCCGTTCTAAAATCGCAGTTCATTCCCGCAATGCCGAGGTAGATCCGGTCGGTTCTTGTGTAGGACCGAGAGGAACGCGGGTGCAGACGATTGTGAATGAGTTGCGAGGTGAAAAAATCGACATTGTGCGCTATTCCGATAATGTTGACGAGTATGTGGCTAATGCGCTGAGCCCGTCTAAGGTGCTTGAGGTGCAGGTGTTTGAAGAAGAAAAAATGGCGCGTGTCATCGTGCCGGATTATCAGCTTTCTCTAGCCATTGGTATCAAAGGGCAAAATGCCCGCCTTGCTGCCAAGCTTACTGGCTGGAAAATTGATATCAAGAGCGAAACGCAGGCGGAGGAAGAACTCGGCAGACCGAGAACATCCACCGATGAAATGCATCAGGATTCCGTTTCTGTAGATTAAACGGAGTGTAGGGGGGTTAATGCATGAAACAGAGAAAGATACCTTTGCGTAAGTGTGTGGCCTGTCATGAAATGATGCCTAAGAAGCAGTTGATCCGTGTCGTCAAAACCCCTGAAGACGAAGTGCTGATTGACTTGACTGGCAAAAAGTCGGGACGCGGCGCTTACTTGTGCGGCAAAGCCGCCTGCTTCAAGCTTGCTCAAAAAAGCAAGGCACTGGATCGGGCATTGAAGCACTCGGTTCATCCTGATATTTATGAGCAGCTAAGTCGTGATTTTGCTGCCGTCGAGGAAGAATTCCTGGCGGCACAAGGCAGCGTGCAGGATGAATAAGGCGCTGTCTGGATTGGGCCTTGCTATGAGAGCTGGCAAGCTGCTTACAGGTGATGAGATCGTTTATAAAGCGATCAGGTCTTCAGAAGCCAAGCTGGTCATTCTTGCGAAAGATGCTTCAATGAATACTCAAAAGAAATTCCGCGACAAATGCGGGACGTACAAAATCCCCTTATTGATAGGATTTGACCGGGAAAGCTTGGGAAGCAGTATCGGCAAGCCTGAACGGGTTGTGCTGGCTGTGACGGATCAAGGATTCGCGAAATTGATCAAGAAACATGCGGGGATAATGTCGGAGGTGGAGTATATTGAGTAAACAAGAAAGCAAAGACAAAGTGCGGGTATACGAATACGCCAAATCGTTGAACATGAGCAGCAAAGAAATTATCACCATTCTTAAACGGCTGGATATTCCCGTGAACAACCATATGAGCGTCATGGAACACGATGCCGTGGGTAAAGTGGAAAAATTTTTTAAGGATATTAAATCCAATGCTGCGGCCAAGCAAGGCGGAGCAGGCACGGTGCAAGTAAGCTCGAACCAGGCCGGTTCAAGCCAGGATATTAATCATTCAACTGAGCAAACCAAAAATCAACAGGAAAAGCAGGTAAGTATGAATAGGACAAACAACAACCAAAACAGTAACCGAAGCAGCGCTCCAAAAGCGCAAGGCAGTCAGCAGGGCGGTCAAAACCGCAGTCAACAGAGTACAAGCAGACCAAGTGGACAACAAGGCAGTCAGAACCGCAGTGGCGGCCAGCAACAGGGAGGACAACAGCGCCCAAGCACTAACACGGGTTCACGTCCTCAAGGCAGCCAAAGCACCAACTCACGTCCACAAGGGAGCAGTCAAGGTGGTACGGCAGTAAGAACGACATCATCCACGGGAAGCAGTAATGCAAACCGTAGCGGTGGTGGCAACCGTACAGGCAGCAACTCCAATAACGGCACTAACCGTTCCGGTCAAGGTCGTTTTGACGATAACCGTCAAGGCGGAGGACGCGGAGGTAACGGTGGTCGTGGTGGCAATAACCGCGGTGGTAGCAATCGTGGTGGGAAATTCAACAATCGTGGCAGAGGTCAACAACAGGAGCGCCGCGAGAAGATCGACAATACGCCTAAGAAGATCATTGTGCGCGGTGAGATGACAGTAGGCGAAACAGCGAAGCTTCTCCACAAGGATGCATCGGAAGTTATCAAAAAGCTGATCACACTCGGAACGATGGCGACCATTAACCAGGAACTGGATATGGATACTATCCTTCTGCTTGCCGGAGATTTCGGTGTAGAAGTAGAAGTGAAAATTCCGGTCGAAGAGGATCGCTTTGAAACAGTGGAAGAAAACGATGATCCAGAGCTTCTGAAAGCACGTCCACCTGTTGTTACCATTATGGGTCACGTCGATCACGGTAAAACAACTTTGTTGGATGCTATTCGCTCCACTAATGTAACGGGCGGCGAAGCTGGTGGTATTACACAGCATATCGGTGCATACCAAGTTGAAATCAACAGCAAAAAAATCACTTTCCTGGATACACCGGGTCACGAAGCATTTACGGCTATGCGTGCTCGTGGTGCTCAAGTTACGGATATGACGATCATTGTTGTTGCGGCTGACGACGGCGTTATGCCACAGACAGTTGAAGCTATTAACCACGCGAAGGCAGCTGGCCTGCCGATTATCGTGGCTGTGAACAAGATCGACAAACCGGATGCAAATCCGGATAAAGTGAAGCAAGAACTGACCGAGTATGAATTGGTTCCTGAAGAGTGGGGCGGCGATACGATTTTCGTTAACGTTTCCGCGAAACAGAGAATGGGACTTGAAGATCTGCTCGAAATGATCCTGCTCGTAGCTGAAGTGAATGAGTACAAAGCGAACCCGGACAAACGGGCACGTGGTACGATTATCGAGGCTGAGCTGGATAAAGGCCGCGGTTCCGTAGCTCGTATCCTTGTTCAGAACGGTACCCTGAAAGTCGGCGATGCTTTCGTAGCAGGTAACTGTTTCGGACGTGTACGTGCCATGGTTAACGACAAAGGCCGCCGTCTTAAGGAAGCGGGCCCTTCCACACCGGTTGAAATCACTGGTTTGACAGAAGTACCACTTGCTGGCGATCCGTTCATGGTGTTCGAAGATGAGCGCAAAGCTCGTGCTATCGCTGATAGACGTGCGATTACGCAGCGTCAGTCCGATCTGGGCAGCAACACCCGCGTAACGCTGGATGACCTGTTCCAGCACATCAAGGATGGCGAGATGAAGGATCTGAACGTCATTATCAAAGGTGATGTGCAAGGTTCCGTCGAAGCACTGAAAGGCTCCTTGAACAAGATTGAAGTTGAAGGTGTACGTGTTAAAATTCTTCACAGCGGTGCAGGTGCAATTACCGAATCCGATATTATTTTGGCTGCGGCTTCCAATGCCATTGTGATTGGTTTTAACGTTCGTCCGGATAATCAGGCGAAATCTACAGCTGAAGCAGAAAAAGTGGACATTCGTCTGCACCGCGTCATTTACAATGTCATTGAAGAAATCGAGCAAGCCATGAAAGGCATGTTGGATCCTGAATATAAAGAAAATGTGATTGGGCATGCTGAAGTACGTAACGTGTTTAAAGTAACTAAGGTCGGTACGATTGCCGGTTGTATGGTGACGTCCGGTAAAATTGCCCGTTCAGCTGAAGCACGCTTGATACGTGATGGCATTGTTATTTTTGAAGGTAAAATCGACTCACTGAAACGCTTTAAGGACGACGCAAAAGAAGTTGCCCAAGGTTACGAATGCGGTATTACCCTTGATGGCTATAATGATGTTAAGGAACTCGACATTATTGAAGCGTTCGTCATGGAAACAGTGGAGCGCTAACGGCAGAGAGGTGAGCATCCATGGCTAAAATACGTACAGGTCGGGTTGGCGAGCAGATTAAGAAAGAGCTGAGCCAACTCATACAGACCGAATTAAAAGATCCCCGTATCGGTTTTATTACGGTAACGGGTGTCGATCTGACAAACGATTTGTCCCAAGCGAAAATCTACTTGAGCGTGCTTGGGGATGAGGAGCAAAAAACTTCTTCCCTGAAAGCATTGGACAAAGCGAACGGTTATCTTCGTTCTGAACTTGGCAAACGGATACGGCTTCGCCATATTCCCGAGCTGATTTTCAAAATTGACGAATCTATCGCTTATGGCAGCCGGATTGAAAAGCTGTTAAGTGATATTGACAAGGATGAAAAATAGCAAGAGCCAGTTTATCCGAAGGAACTATGAACTGAATGTAAAGGAGACGGCAATGCATACCTATGAACAGGCGCTTCAACAAGCGAAGGAATTTATTCTGGAGCATGATGATTACCTGATCGTATCGCATGTACAGCCGGACGGAGACGCAGTCAGCTCCACCATAACGGTGGGCTGGCTTCTCTCATGTCTGGGGAAGAAATTTACCATGCTGAATGAGGGGCCTATCCCGAAGCGCATGGATTTTTTATGGCATGCCGATGAGATTATGGATATGAGCCAGCAACCGCCGGAACGAAAATACAACCGGATTATTTGCGTGGATTGTGCAGATTTCCGTCGTGTTGGTCTGACAGAGCAGTTTTTTTCGGAAGATGCTATCATTTTGAATATTGATCATCATCCAACGAATGATGCGTATGGCACAGTTAATGTGATTAAGTCGGATGCTGCGGCAACGGTAGAAATTCTTTTTGATTTACTGGAAAAGTTTGCGATCAACTGGGACGTTGAAGTGGCGACGGCTGTATATACCGGGCTGCTGACGGACACAGGTGGCTTCAGGTATTCGAACACTTCACCCAAGGTTATGTCTACGGTGTCACGGTTGCTCGCTTATGGTGTAGACGGTCCTTATCTCTCCGAAAGTCTGCTGGAAGAGATGACATTCCCGCAAATGAAGGTGCTGACCAAAGCGTTGCAAACGCTTGAAATTTCGAAGGATGGTAAAATCGCCTGGGTGGTTGTAACCCCTGACGATATGAAGGATTGCGGAGCTGTTAATGAGGATTTGGAAGGTATCGTCAATTATCCGAGAAATATTCGCGGCGTTGAAGTAGGCATTTTCTTTAAAGTGATTAGTGATCAAGCGGTCAAAGCCAGTCTGAGATCGGCAGGTAATGTTAACGTAGCTGCGCTTGCCCAGTCATTTGGGGGCGGGGGGCATGTACGTGCTGCCGGTTGCCGTCTGGAGGGTAAGCTGGAGGATATTATTGAGATCGTTGTAGGGCGGGTGAAGGCCGAACTATGAAGCCGATAAAGCAGGAACAAGCAAATTGGGAAGGCGTGTTACCCGTCTACAAACCCGCTGGATTCACCTCTCATGATGTGGTGGCCAAGGCTCGCCGTTTGCTGGGAATGAAACGAATCGGACATACTGGAACACTTGATCCTCAGGTGACGGGCGTGCTGCCGTTGTGTCTGGGGCGTGCTACCCGTGTAGTTGAATACATGCAGGAGCTACCTAAGGAATACCACGCAACGTTACGCTTGGGGATTGCCACGGATACGGAGGACCTTACGGGTACAATTACTGAAGAGTGTGACCGTCCGGTAGAGGTTACAGAAGGGGAAGCGAAAGAGGTTCTGGAGCGTTTTGTCGGTACGATTTCCCAAGTGCCGCCAATGTACTCTGCGCTCAAAGTGGATGGCAAACGTCTATACGAGCTGGCCCGAGAAGGCAAAACCGTGGAGCGTAAAAGCCGTGAAGTGACCATTTATGAGCTGGAAATGACGGGATTCGCGGAGACGGGATCCCATGTGGATATTTCTTTTCGTGCATTATGCTCCAAAGGAACTTATATTCGTACGCTATGCGTCGATATCGGCCGCGCATTGGGATATCCTTCGACGATGGTTAAGCTGGAACGAACCATGTCTGCGGGGATTCCTGCAGATCGTTGTTTAACATTTGAAGAAATTGAACGCTACGTAGCGGATGGTAGCCTGGGTGAGCGGCTTATTGCCACTGATGAGGCCATTGACTATATGCCTGATCATACGGTAGCCGAAGTGAAGGCTGCTGCTGCTCTTCAAGGTCAGCGTTTGTCACTAAGCATGATTTCACCGCCTGTGACGGACAGCCAGCCCTTCCGTTTGTATAAAGAGGATCGAACGTTTTTGGGCATATATGGACAGGATGAATCAGGGGCTATCGCGCCAATTAAAGTTTTTTTACCTTGAATTGTGCTATAATTTTGACGAAGTTAGTCAAATGATGTGAAATGCAGGTGAAATAATATGATTACCGTATCGTTATCTTATCCATTGAGCGATGAGCTTTTGCGCCAATGGGGACGTTCACAGGTCACGGCGATCGGTCAGTTTGACGGTCTTCATCTCGGACACGCAAGTGTCATACGCAAGGCTGTCGAGCTGGCTCGAGAACAGAAAGTGCCGGTATCTGTTATGACATTTCATCCTCACCCGAAGGAAGTCATGAAAAAAGGCGACTATGAAGGCTATTTGACCCCGCTTGTGGACAAGCAGGATATTTTGGCCGATATGGGTGTGGACGTGCTTTATATTTTGAGTTTTAACGAGGACTTTTCCAAAGTTAGCCCTGAGGCGTTCATCACGGACATCCTGCTTCCATTGCAGATTCAAACGGCAGTAGTGGGCTTTGATTTCCGGTTTGGCTACCGGGGAGCCGGACATGAGCATACACTTCGGGAGCTGGGAGGAGAACGAATGTCCGTCCACACCGTACCACCATTCGAGCTGGATGGGGAAAAAGTGAGTAGCTCCGGCATCCGCCGTGCCTTGCATACAGGAGATTTAACGCATGCCTCTCGCTGGCTGGGACGCCCATATCGCATTCGGGGCACCGTAATGGATGGAGAGAAGCGAGGACGTACCATCGGCTTCCCGACAGCCAATCTCAAGCTGGATGATACTTACGTGATTCCAGTCAAAGGCGTATATGCTGTGAGGGCACTGGTAGGTGATCGTTGGGTATGCGGGGTAATGAATGTAGGGGTTAAGCCTACTTTTCATGAAGGTGTGCTGAATCCGTCGTTTGAGGTTCATCTGTTTGATTTTGATCAGCAGATTTATGGTGAGCCTGTGCTTGTTGAGCTTCATCATTACATTCGTCCTGAGCGCAAATTCTCTTCAGTGGACGAGCTGATTACCCAGATTGGCAATGACGTACAAACGGCTAAAAAGCTGTTAGGCTAATTTATTTACATAAGACAGGCGCTGTGTTATACTGACTTATGTTGTGTAAACAACGATGAACCTTGGCTTGGTTGTCTGCTTTCACCAGCGGCTACGAGGCTAATGGCGATTATAATGAAGGAGGTGAACAGGATGGCATTGACTCAAGAGCGTAAACAGCAATTGATCGAGGAGTACAAAACTCATGAATCCGATACAGGATCTGCAGAGGTACAAATCGCTATCCTTACTGAAAACATCGTTAACTTGCAAAGCCACTTTCGTTCGCATAAGAAAGACCATCACTCCCGCCGCGGGTTGTTGAAAATGGTCGGTCAGCGTCGTAAACTTTTGGCTTACCTGAAGAAGACTGATGTTAGACGTTACAGTGCGTTGATCGAGCGTCTCGGACTGCGTCGTTAATTTTCAGACATGTAATGAGAAAAGAAGCCTGGTTGTTCACCGCTTGTCCCTGCTAAGGCGACGGCGGACAGCAGCCGGGTTCTTTTTTGAAGTAAGGAATTATTTTTGACGTACAGATCCTTTAGAAGTGCGAGTCTAGTAAGGTTCTGGTGCTTATAATGCATAGGGCTTCTTATGAATTAGGCCCGCGCAGGAAATACTGGATATGTATAGAACTTTTACAATGGAATGAAATGGAGGGATACCATGGAGCAACGTGTAGAAATGCAGCTCGGCGGAAGAAAGCTGGTGCTGGAAACAGGACGTCTTGCGAAACAGGCCAATGCGGCAGTTAAAGTAAGCTATGGCGAAACGGTTGTTCTCTGTACCGTGACCGCTTCCAATGCACCGAAAGATTTGGACTTTTTTCCGCTGACGGTGAACTATGAGGAAAGATTGTATGCTGTGGGAAAAATCCCAGGCGGATTTATTAAACGGGAAGGACGCCCGAGTCAAAAAGCGATTTTGTCCAGCCGTCTGACAGACCGTCCGATTCGCCCATTGTTCCCGGAAGGCTTCCGGAATGATGTACAGGTATTAAACCTGGTGATGAGTGTCGATCAGGATTGTGAGCCGGAAATTGCAGCGATGATCGGAACCTCGGCAGCGCTTAGTATTTCGGACGTACCTTTTAACGGACCGATTGGCGGAGTTGCTGTAGGCCGTGTGGACGGACAATTCGTGATTAACCCGGACATTGCGCAGCAGGATGCAAGCGATCTGTACCTGGTTGTAGCCGGAACTAAAGATGCTATCATGATGGTAGAAGCGGAAGGTAACGAAATTCCGGAAGAAGTCATGCTGGAAGCAATCATGTTTGGACATGACGAGATCAAGAACATTGTGGCAGTCATTGAGCAACTGGTTCAAGTGGCAGGTAAAGAAAAAATGCAGGTTAAACTGCATGCTGTCGATGAAAAGGTGAACAGCGAAGTTCGTGCTTATGCAGCCGAACGTTTGGTGGAAGCCGTCAAAATTGTAGAAAAACATGCCCGTCAAGAGGCGATTGATGCAGTCAACGAAGATACGGTTGCACACTTTGAAGCACAATACATAGAGACGCCTGAGCTTTTGAAAGACGTGAGCGAAGTTCTCTATGATATCGTTAAAGAAGAAGTCCGTCGTCTGATTACGCATGATAAAGTGCGTCCTGACGGTCGTAAGCTTGACGAGATTCGTCCGATCGAAAGCGACACGAGCATTCTGCCACGTACGCATGGCTCGGGCTTGTTCACGCGCGGTCAAACGCAAGCGCTTAGCGTTTGTACACTTGGCGCATTGGGTGATGTACAAATTTTGGACGGCATTGATTTGGAAGAAACGAAGCGTTTCATGCATCATTACAATTTCCCTCCATTCAGTGTAGGCGAGGCTCGTCCTTTGCGTGCGCCGGGTCGTCGTGAAATTGGACATGGTGCTCTTGGTGAGCGTGCGCTTTCCAAAGTCATTCCTTCTGAAACTGAATTTCCATATACGATTCGTCTCGTTTCCGAAGTACTGGAATCGAATGGATCGACTTCCCAGGCTAGTATTTGCGCGAGCACACTGGCTATGATGGATGCGGGTGTGCCGATCAAGGCTCCAGTTGCAGGTGTAGCGATGGGATTGATCAAGGACGGGGATCATGTTTCCGTGTTGACCGATATCCAGGGCATGGAAGATCACCTAGGTGATATGGACTTTAAAGTGGCTGGTACAGCAGAAGGCGTAACTGCTATTCAAATGGATATCAAGATTAACGGTATCGACCGTAACATTTTGCAGGATGCGCTCAATCAAGCCAGAGAAGGACGTCTGTTCATTCTTAGCAAAATGATGGAAGCCATCCAGACGCCGCGTGAGCAATTGTCTCCGTATGCGCCGAAAATTATGACGATGCACATTAACCCGGATAAAATCCGTGATGTTATTGGTGCGGGTGGTAAAATCATTAACAAAATCATCGAAGAAACCGGCGTGAAAATTGATATCGAACAAGATGGTCGTGTATTCATCGCTTCCACAAACCAAGAGATGAATGAAAAGGCGCGTTCCATTATTGAAGGTATCGTGAAAGAAGTCGTGATCGGAGAGATTTACATCGGCACAGTGAAACGGATTGAAAAATTCGGTGCGTTCGTCGAAATTTTACCGGGCAAGGACGGTCTGGTTCATATTTCCCAACTGTCTACTGAACGTGTAGCCAAAGTTGAGGATGTAGTTGCTATTGGAGATACGATTACGGTGAAAGTAACCGAAATTGATCAACAAGGCCGTGTCAATTTGTCCCGCAAAGCGGTTCTGACGGCTGAGGCTCCTGCGAAGTCCTAGTACCTGCGTACAGCGGATCGCTATAACAGGAATACTGTTCGTTTTTTATAGAACACTCGGGATTAGAATAGCATCGTTTAAGCTTTTGGAAAGAGGCAGAGCTACGTTTCTGGCTCTTTTTTCATACATATGCACAAGCTGTGTCGAAGTGGGCTTCCAGGGGCTTGCTGCGTCATAGTTCTTGTCCTCCCTGCATACAATGTGGACAAACGGGCGGGAGGATGAAGGGATCATGAGAAAGGCAAAGAGAGCAGCGTGGGTTATAGCCAGTCTGGCCATTACGCTGGTGATTGGACAGTTTAGCGGGGTACGTGAGTATGTAAGTCAGCTACGCGCCGGATACAGCACGGAAACGAGTGAGCCCGAGGCTGTAACAACGATGGCGGTCGCGGTTTTACCTGATAATGCACTCATGCAGCGACTGCGATCAGAGGCTGCCCGGCAAAGACGAGAGCCGGTTGATGCCAAAATCGATCGGGTATGGAAGGCTATTCCCGGCTATAACGGCTTGGAGGTTGACCTGGATGCGACTTATCGTAATGCAATCGCGGCTCCAGATCGACCCATACAGTATGTATACCGGCAGCTTGCGCCCAAGGTACATTTGAACCAGCTTGGTAATGTCCCGATTTACCGGGGGAATCCCGAGAAGCCGATGGTTTCTTTCATGATCAATGTGGCCTGGGGAAACGAGTATATCATGCCTATACTGGATACGCTGGATCAGGAAAAGGTCAAGGCTACGTTTTTTTTCGATGGTAGCTGGCTGAAAAAAAATCCTGAACTGGCTAAAGAAATTCAAAAAAGAGGACATGAGCTTTCGAACCATGCATACTCCCATCCGAATATGAGCCGCCTGAGCAGGGAAAGAGCTACACAAGAAATTGAGAAGACACAAGTGCTTCTTCAGGACATTTTAGGTGTGAAAAATAGTTGGTTTGCACCGCCGTCTGGCGATTTTAATCAGGAAACTGTCGATTTAGCAGCAGGTATGGGGCTTAAAACAGTGCTGTGGACATTGGATACAGTGGACTGGAGGCATCCTTCATCGGAATCGGTAATTGCTAAAATCAGTAGCAAGGTCGAATCGGGATCACTGATTTTGATGCATCCGACAGATTCTTCTTCGGCAGCTCTCAAAGGTATGATTCGTGCCATTCGCAGCAAGGGACTGGTACCTGGAACCGTCAGTCAGACGCTTTCCCCTGATCGGCAGCTACCTGCTCCGGTTGAGTGAACGTCTTTTTTCTGTTAGGATTGAACATTATGGCAAAGTTTGCAATTCAGTTTAGGAGGGCCAATCATGGAAAGAATTCAACTCAAAAACGGCCTAAGAGTGGTCATTGAAAAAATTCCAACCGTGCGTTCGGTTTCTTTCGGCATATGGGTTAAAACCGGCTCCCGAAATGAAACCCCGGACAATAACGGTATTTCTCATTTTATTGAACACATGCTTTTCAAAGGAACAGAGCGTTTTGACGCGAAGGAAATTGCCGAGCAATTTGACGCCATCGGAGGGAATGTTAATGCATTTACTTCGAAGGAATATACGTGCTATTATGCAAAAGTGCTGGATGAGCATCTGCCGATTGCGGTTGATGTACTGTCCGATATGTTTTTTAATTCTAAATTAGATCATGAAGAGCTGGCAAAAGAGAAGAACGTGATCCTGGAGGAAATCTCTATGTACGAGGACACACCGGACGATATGGTGCATGATCTCTTATCACGCGCAGCTTATGGCGACCATCCGCTGGCTTACCCCATTCTCGGTACCGAAAAGCATTTATTAGCTATGGACAGCTCTCATCTCAGCAATTATATGAAAGAACACTATACAGTCGACAATACGGTCATCAGTGTGGCTGGTAATATTGATGATAGTCTGGTAGAGCTACTGGAGCGTCACTTTGGGCACTTTGATACCCATGGAACTGCTTCGCTTCTGACGGTGCCTGCGTTTAACGGTGAGCTGTTGTATCATGAAAAGGCAACGGAGCAGAATCATATTTGCTTGTCCCTGCCCGGATTTGCAACAGGTGACGATCTCCAGTATGCTATGGTATTGCTGAACAACGCGATCGGCGGCGGTATGAGCTCACGTCTGTTTCAGGAAATTCGGGAAAAGCGCGGGCTGGCTTATTCGGTCTATTCCTACCATAGCTCCCATGCGGACAGTGGTATGTTTACCCTTTATGCCGGTACAGCTCCCAAGCAGACGAAGGATGTGCTGGATCTGACGCTTGAACTGTTACGTGATGTGGCTGTCAAGGGACTGGACGATAACGAGCTTCGTAAGGGCAAGGAGCAGTTAAAAGGAAGCCTGATTTTAAGCCTTGAGGGCACAGGAAGCCGGATGAATCGTCTTGGGAAAAATGAGTTGATGTTGGGGCAGCATTACACGCTGGATCAAATGATCGAACACATTGAGCAAGTGACAGCCGATGATGTGAACAAGGTACTGGACCGGATGTTCTCGGAGCCGTTTGCCCTGTCGATGGTTGGAGCGAGTGATTCAGCGGTTAAGGATATGAGGAGGGACTATTTTGTTAACTTACGTGGAAATAAACAGATTTGAGGGCAATGAGGATATTGAGCTGCCCCGTAAAATGTCAGAGCTTGCATCCGGGTTTGACCTGTATGCTGCGGTGCAGGAGGACTTAGTTCTGGAACCAGGCAAGCGTTGTCTTGTTCCAACCGGATTGGCTATAGCAATGCCGGCAGGACTGGAGGCACAAATCCGTCCGCGTAGCGGACTGGCTCTCAAGCATGGTATTACCTGTCTCAACACACCGGGCACCATTGATGCGGATTATCGTGGGGAGATTAAGGTACTGCTTATCAATTTGGGCGAGGAACCATTCACGATTACGCGTAATGAGCGGATTGCACAAATGGTATTTCAGGCTGTACCTGAGGTAGAGCTGAAGCAGGTGGACCATTTGTCTGAAACGGTGCGTGGTGCTGGAGGCTTCGGCCATACCGGTCGCTAAGTTCACAGTTACTTTTAAACGGCTGAATGTCACGGTATTAATCAGCATTTTGGAGAATGTAACGGAATTGTCGATTTTAAAGCTGGAGCATAAATTGCATATGAAAATGGATACACATGAAAGCCGTCCCGAATAGGGGCGGTTTTTGTGTTTCTTCACCTATCTATGGGTGTCTGCATAGACTAAAGCATATCGTGTCTCGGAAAGGAGTGATCCGGATGCTAACAGGAATACGCATCGTTGTATTGGGGGGCGATGCGAGGCAGCTTGAGGTAATCCGCAAATGTGTAGACATGGATGCTACCATCAGCGTGGTCGGCTTTGACCAGCTTGAAGAGCCGCTCAGAGGAGCATCACGGGAGTCGTTGTCTGTCAAGCTGCTGGAATCGGCAGATGCGCTAGTGCTGCCAGTGGTGGGATGTGATGAGGAAGGCAATGTGAATGCACTTTTCGGAGCGCAAAAGCTGCAGTTTCTGAATGAGCACGCCGCTGCTCTTCCGCCACACTGCGTCGTATATACGGGGATGGCGCGGACGTACTTAAAAGAAATTTGTGCCAGACATGATTTAAAGCTGGTGGAGCTGTTGGAAAGAGACGATGTGGCCATATATAACTCAATACCTACGGCGGAAGGCGCACTGATGATGGCGATTCAGCATACGGATTTTACGATTCATGGTGCAAATTGTGTGGTTCTGGGCATGGGACGGACTGGATTTACCATGGCAAGGGCGCTACAAGGATTGGGAGCCAGAGTGAAGGTCGGGGTACGTCGGGCGGAGGATGCGGCAAGAGCGGTGGAAATGGGCTGGAAGCCTTTTATGACAAGGGATTTGGCGGATGAAACTCAGGGAGTTGACTTGATTTTTAATACGATACCCTCTATGATTATCACAGCGCAAATCCTGTCTAAAATGCCACAGAGCTCCGTGATTATTGACCTTGCTTCCGCCCCGGGCGGATGTGATTTCCGTTTTGCGGAAAAGCGTGGAATCACGGCAATGCTCGCCCCCGGCCTTCCCGGTATTGTTGCTCCCAAAACTGCTGGTGCCATTATAGCGAATACGCTGGTGCAGTTGTTAATGGAAGATAATCCTGATCGGGGGGATGCGTAATGAGTTGGCAAGGGAAAACGGTAGGTTATGCAATTACAGGCTCACACTGCACATTTGAAGAGGTTATGCCTGTGATACAGCGTTTTGTTGACGAGGGTGCGAAGGTCGTTCCCATTATATCCAATACGGTATTAACAACGGATACCCGCTTCGGTACTTCTCAAAGTTGGCAAAAACAGTTGAAAGATATAACAGGGAATGATATCATTTCTACAATTGTGGAGGCTGAGCC
Organism: Paenibacillus sp. 1-8; assembly: GCF_056316205.1. Taxonomy (NCBI): domain Bacteria; kingdom Bacillati; phylum Bacillota; class Bacilli; order Caryophanales; family Paenibacillaceae; genus Paenibacillus; species Paenibacillus sp. 1-8. The sequence continues at coordinate 2,141,694 of NZ_CM149995.1, forward strand.
ACTGGGTCCCTCCCAAATACTCGATGTACTGGTGATTGCACCTTTGACGGGGAATTCGATGAGTAAGCTGGCGAACGCCATGACAGACAGTCCGGTTCTGATGGCTGCCAAGGCGCAATTACGCAACGGTCGTCCGCTTCTTTTGGCTATATCAACCAATGATGGACTTGGTCTGAATGCTGCGAATATCGCCAAGTTACTGGTAGCTAAAAATATCTTTTTTGTGCCATTCGGACAGGACAATCCAGTTAAAAAGCCCAATTCACTTGTGGCTGACATGGAGCTGATTCCGGAAGCTGCTTACGCTGCTGTGCAGGGCAAACAGCTTCAACCGATGATTGTGGAACGCAAGATCCCATGATGTACTATAGTTAACTGCTGAGCATCCCTCGCCTAGAAGATGATTCGATGATGCATCGGGTCTGATTTCTTGTTGGCATTGGATGCTTTCAGAATAAAAAAATGGTTTTTTAGTCGAGAAGGGGAGATACACCAGATGAGCAATAGAAAGTTTAATGTAGCTGTCGTTGGAGCGACAGGCGCTGTAGGAGAACAAATCGTAAGTCTGCTGGAAAAACGAGATTTTCCTGTGGATAAAATTAAATTTCTTTCTTCGCCTCGTTCTGCCGGCACTTTAATTAGCTTTAAAGGTCAGCAAATTCCAGTAGAGATTGCAACCCCCGACAGCTTTGAAGGAATCGACATTGCCTTGTTCAGCGCAGGCGGAGACGTAAGTAAGGAACTGGCACCACATGCTGTTCGTCATGGTGCAGTTTGCATTGACAACACAAACGCCTTCCGCATGGACCCTACAGCTCCTTTGGTCGTTCCTGAGGTGAACAGCGACAAAATTGCCGAGCATCAAGGGATTATTGCCAACCCGAACTGCTCCACCATCCAGATGGTAGCTGCATTGAAACCATTATATGATCAGTATGGCATTTCCCGTATCATCGTATCCACATATCAAGCGGTGTCCGGGGCTGGAAGTCGTGCCATTGATGAACTGAATCGTCAAAGTGCAGCGATCCTTAACGGTGAAGAAGTACAGCCTGATCTGCTGCCAGTCGGCTCATTGCCGGTGAAGCATCAGATCGCTTTCAATGCTATCCCGCAAATCGACAAATTCCAGGACAACGGCTATACACTGGAAGAAATGAAAATGGTTCGTGAAACGAAAAAAATATTAGATGATGAATCCGTGGACGTAACAGCAACGTGTGTACGTATTCCTGTCGTATACGGACACTCGGAATCCGTCTATGTAGAGCTTAAAAAAGATTATGATTTGGAAGAAATCCGCAATCTGCTTGCTTCGGCACCGGGTGTAACACTGGTAGACGATCCTGCTGCGCAGCTCTATCCGCTGGCATCCGAAGCCGCAGGGAAACCTGACGTATTCGTAGGACGTGTACGCCGTGATTTGGGCAACAGCCGTGGATTGAATCTGTGGGTCGTATCCGACAACCTGCTCAAGGGAGCGGCATGGAACGCGGTGCAAATCGCCGAGATTATTGCTGCAAATGCGGAGTAAAGCTCCTGAAGCAGGGAGTAAGATGGGGGAAAAACAATGAGTATTTTAGTTCAGAAATTTGGGGGCACCTCGCTGTCTACACCCGAAGCACGTCAACTGGTGTTGGGACATGTCAAGCGGGAGCTGGAACAAAATGTTCAACTGGTTGTCGTTGTGTCGGCCATGGGACGGAAAGGAGAGCCTTATGCCACCGACACGCTGCTTGATTGGGCGGCGTCTAACGGCGACAGTCTTCCTAGACGCGAACGGGATTTACTGCTGTGCTGTGGTGAAATCATTTCTGCCGCTACATTATGTAGCCTGATAGAAAATGAAGGTATTCCTGCTACGGTGCTGACTGGGGCACAAGCGGGCTTTATTACGGATAATCAATACGGCAATGCTCGTATTTTGGATATAAAGCCAGACCGTATCGTGGAAGAGCTGAACCAGGGTCGTGTTGTCATTGTGACAGGCTTCCAGGGACAGACTGCAAACGGTGATATGACCACTTTGGGTCGTGGAGGCAGCGATACTTCCGCTACCGCTCTGGGTGCTGCTCTACATGCGGATATGGTAGATATATATACGGATGTGAACGGCATCTTGACCGCCGATCCGCGCATTGTAGAAAATGCAAAGCCGCTTGCCCATGTCAGCTATACGGAGATTTGTAATATGGCTCATCAGGGAGCTAAGGTTATCCACCCCCGTGCCGTTGAAATCGCCATGCAGGCGAATATTCCGGTTCGGGTTCGTTCTACCTTTTCCGAAGGGGAAGGAACGCTGGTCACCCATCCGGAGGGCTTTAAGGACGTACAGGCAGACATCGTTGACCGTTTCGTGACCGGTATTGCGTATGTCGGCAACGTCACACAAATTACCGTAGAATTAAAGCCTGGCTCGGAGCATTTGCAATTACAAGTATTCAAATCCATGGCTGAGCATGGAATCAGCGTCGATTTTATTAATGTAACTCCATCCGGAGCAGTTTATACCGTGTTCGATCATGATGGAAGCAAAGCGGTTGAAGTATTGAACGGTCTGGGCCTGGAGCCTAAAATTTTGGCAGGATGCGCTAAAGTATCCGTCATAGGCGGCGGTATCAATGGGGTACCGGGCATTATGGCAACGATTGTGGAGGCACTGGCAGAATCAGACGTACAGATTCTTCAATCGGCAGATTCCAACACAACAATTTGGGTACTCGTAAAAAAAGAAGATATGGTGCAGGCTGTACGCGCATTGCATAATAAATTTGAACTCCATCAATAGGCGCAATGTCCGTGCTCGGACTTGCAAAAAAGGAGGCAGCATGGTGAACTTCGGCAGACTGATTACCGCAATGGTGACACCTTTTGATCAGCAAGGAGAGATTGACTGGACTGCATTATCCTCGTTGATTGATTATTTAATAGAAGAACAACATGCAGAGTCCCTTGTCGTATCAGGAACGACGGGCGAGTCCCCTACCCTGAGCGATGATGAAAAAATCAAGCTGTTTGCATTTACTGTAGAAAAAGCAGCTGGACGATGTAAAATCATTGCCGGTACTGGCAGCAACAATACACGTCACTCCATTCATCTGACCCGTGCTGCGGAGCAGGCAGGGGTAGACGGTGTTTTGCTAGTAGTGCCTTATTACAATAAACCGAATCAGGAAGGGATGTATCAGCATTTTGAAAGTATTGCAAATTCCACATCCCTTCCAGTTATACTGTATAATGTACCAAGCCGTACCGCAGCCAGCCTGACGGCGGAAACGACGCTGCGTCTCGCGCAAATCCCTAACATTGTGGGAACCAAAGAATGCGCGTCGCTGGCGCAGATCACACAGATTGCAGCCGCAGCTCCGGAAGGATTCTTCATTTATTCGGGGGATGACGCTTCCGGGCTGCCTGCTATGGCTGTAGGTGCTTATGGAATTATCAGCGTGGCAAGTCATGTGGTAGGTGCAGAAATGAAGCAGATGATTGATGCACTTGTAGGGGGACACGCACAGCAGGCAGCAAAATTGCATCAGCAGTTGTTCCCGGTTTTCAAGGGTTTGTTCGGCTGTCCTCATCCGCTGCCTAATCCAGTGGCTGTAAAATATGCGTTGGAGTTACGGAATGTTTCGGTCGGTTCTGTCCGGTTGCCGCTTATTCCTCCGACCGAAGAGGAAGCGGAATTTATTAAGAAGTTATTTGCCCGCTAATCGGCAAAAATGGCTTTGAAATGTTAAATGAATATGGAAAAGTATCCTTGTTAAAGGTAGCCGGGAGTAAAAAAACCGGAGGATTTGTATAGTCTGACAAGGTACTCAGGCATGAGGGCGTTCTTATAGGGCGCCCTTTTTGTCGTGACTTTTAACCATGCATAAAGATAATCGAACAGGGAGTATTGGTTTTAGACGGGAGAGGGAAACCTATGCGTAACGAACAGGATGACTTGTTTTTTCTTATTTTAATCATGTATAATGAGGTCAAGTGACTGGGTGCGGTATTCTTTTGAAAATTAAATAAATAAATCAAGGTACGACGTCCAACTACCATAGGAGGTTTAGATTCATTTGTCTAAAAAAACAAACAACGATAAATTGATGATTTTCGCTTTGGGCGGCGTCGGTGAAATCGGGAAAAATATGTATGTCATTCAATACGGCAATGACATTGTCGTGGTGGATTCGGGTCTGAAATTCCCGGAAGAGGACATGCTTGGTATTGATATCGTTATTCCTGATATTTCCTACCTTACGGAGAACCGCGACAAAGTAAGAGGCATAGTGCTGACTCATGGTCATGAGGACCATATCGGCGGTTTGCCTTACGTGCTGAAACATTTGAACGTACCGGTATACGGTACCAAATTGACGCTGGGACTGGTGGAAAACAAGCTGAAGGAAGCGAATCTGCTTGGCGAAACCAAACGTATTTTGATCAATGCTGATTCCGAAATCAAACTGGGTTCCACGCTGAAAGCAACATTCTTCAGAACTAACCACAGTATTCCGGATTCGGTGGGTGTATGCATTGATACTCCTGAGGGCGCTGTTGTTCATACAGGTGACTTCAAATTTGATCATACTCCAGTTAACGGACAATATGCAGATTTGCAGCGTATGGCTGAAATCGGCACACGTGGCGTACTGGCTCTTTTGTCAGACAGTACCAATGCGGAAAAACCGGGCTTTACTCCATCGGAAAAGAGCGTCGGCATCGTGCTGGAAGATATTTTCCGTAAGTCGAAACAGCGTGTAGTTGTAGCTACTTTTGCTTCTAACGTACACCGTATTCAGCAGGTCATTAATGCTGCAGAATCGACAGGACGCAAAGTGACGGTTATCGGTCGCAGTATGGTTAATGTCGTAGGGATTGCTTCCGATTTAGGCTATTTGGAAATTCCGGATGGAATGCTGATCGAGCCTGAGGAAGTTGGCAAAATGTCAGCGGATCGCGTAGTTATTCTCTCCACTGGTAGTCAAGGCGAACCGATGTCCGCTTTGACAAGAATGGCGCGTTCCACACATCGTAAGGTGGATATTCTGCCTGGAGATTCGGTTATCATTGCTGCTACACCGGTACCGGGTAATGAAAAATATGTCGGTCGCACGATTGATGAACTGTTCCGTTTAGGTGCCAATGTTTATTACAGCGCAGCTTATCCGGGAATTCACGTTTCCGGACACGGAAGCCAGGAAGAACTCAAACTGATGCTGAATCTGATGAAACCTAAATTCTTCTTGCCAATTCATGGTGAGTTCAGAATGCAACGTCGTCATGCTCTCCTTGCCGAATCGGTAGGTGTAGAGCCTGACAACATTTTCATTACGGATATCGGTGAAGTTATTGAAATTCAGAACGGTGGAGCACGCAGAGCTGGTAAGGTTACAGCGGGCAACGTGTTAATCGACGGACTGGGTGTAGGAGATGTAGGGAATATCGTATTACGCGACCGCAAATTGCTGTCACAGGATGGTATTTTGGTTGTTGTTGTCACCCTGAGCAAGCAGGACGGCACGATCAAGTCTGGACCGGATATTATATCCCGTGGTTTCGTATATGTTCGCGAATCGGAAGGTTTGCTGGATGAAGCGAATCGCATTGTCTCAAGCACATTGCATAAGCTCATGAGTGAGAATGTAAATGAATGGGCTTCCCTTAAAACAAACGTCAAGGATGCGCTGGGTCGCTTCTTGTATGAGCAAACTCGTCGCAGACCGATGATTTTGCCAATTATTATGGAAGTGTGAGTCAATTGAAATTTGCTCGAAAACCTGAATTAAAAACTTAAGTCACAGGCACACAGTCGCCTCTCTTCCCGCAGGAAATATTGGACGGTTTCCGCGGGAGGGGAGGCTTTTTTTGACTTTTCCGGGTGAGGAAATAAGGGAAGCCATGGGGCGGGTATAAAATATTCCATTTCCATCCCATACTATAGGGTGAATACGGGTCACAAAGATGCGTAAAGCGAAAGGAAGATCACCCACATGGAACAATACAGCAACCTATCATCCGGCAGACAGGAAACGGAAGCACCGGATCAACCTATGCCTGAAGTCGGGCAAAGACCCATTTCCCCCGCTATGGAGGCCCTGCAGCAACTGGGACAAACCTCCATGCCCGGAAGCGAATCGAATATTTTTTGTATGACAATTATCGGTCAGATTGAAGGACATCTGATATTGCCACCCCAAAACAAAACGACCAAATACGAGCACATTATTCCCCAACTGGTGGCAGCAGAACAAAACCCCCGTATTGAAGGCTTAATGATACTGCTGAATACAGTAGGCGGGGATGTAGAGGCCGGACTGGCTATTGCTGAAATGATCGCTTCAATGAGCAAACCGACGGTAACGATTGTCATCGGAGGCGGGCATAGCATCGGTGTACCAATCGCTGTCTCTTCCACCTATTCTTATATTGCCGAGAGCGCGACAATGACCATTCACCCGATTCGTATGAACGGCTTGATCATTGGGGTGCCACAAACGTTTGAATATATGGAAAAAATGCAGGAGCGTGTTGTGCGTTTTGTGGTTTCCCACTCGCGTATTACCGAGGAGCGGTTTAAGGAGCTTATGTTTAAAACCGGTGAACTGAATCGGGATATTGGTACCGCGGTTGGAGGAGCCGATGCAGTGAAGTATGGATTAATGGACGCCGTTGGTGGCATCGGAGAAGCGTTGAAACAACTGAACACCATTATTGAATCGCGTCGTCAGCAAAACGGAATTACAGGGGCTCAGCAGCAGGCTCCGTTCGTACCTTTTTCCCCCAATGCTACAGGGAATCCGACTGGAACGCTGCCAAATGAGCATAATGGGGAGTTGCCTCAATGACCTTATATACGGTAATGCCAATGGAAATGGTGTGGGAGGGCATGTGGAAGGAGACGGAGGCGTTCGCGGAGGTTCGGGTTGACGGTCTACTCATGCAGGTACAGCCGCTCGAAAGTCGCAGGGGGATTATCGTCCGATTGCTGGACTGTCCACTGGAAACTTACCTGAATCCGCGTTATGAGCCTGGACAAGTCATCGAATGGTCGTAGAAGGTGTCGAATAGGACGAAAATAGGTCGTTTAATATCGAAAAAGAACATATGTGCGGATACCCAGTGACGTGGTATAATATTCTTCTGGGGGGTGACCTTGAATGTCCAGAAGAAGGAAAAGGAAAAAGAAAGCCGCGTTTGGCGGAGTTCTGAAATTCGAAATTTACGGCATTGTGCTGATTACATTGGCGGTCATTGCGCTTTCGGGTGAAGCGGCGGTCGGTCGGTCGCTATCCAAGATGTTCGGGCTTGTACTGGGAAAATTTTATTTTGTCATACCCCTGATCGGCATTTATTACGGTCTGATGGTGATGATTCATCGCAAATGGCCGAACCAGTGGAACTCGCGTAAAACGGGATTGCTACTACTGGTATTTGCCTTTACGCTCATGAGCTCTATTTCATCTATGGAGCAGCGTTTGGGGCCGATCAATGCACTTCAACCGGGCGGAGTGATGAGCCAGATACATATAGATATGCGTGAGCAGTTGCTGTCGCCTGACAAGGAAGGCCATACCTCAATGCTGAACAAGGATATTAGCGGGGGGTACATCGGGGCATTGCAGCTCACTGTGCTGTTGTGGCTGTTTGGTCTTACGGGTGCCAAGCTGATTATGATTGTAATGTTTGTGATTTGCTTTATGCTGCTGACCCAGCTATCTTATGTGGATCTGGTGCGAATTGTTCGTACGAAGCTGCTGGCGGCAGGGGGAAGCGTTCGGAAAAAATGGATTGGTAAAGCTACTTCACTTTCGGCATCCGGCAGAGGTACCGGGAATAAAAAAATCAAGTCCGAGTCTATTCCTGCTTATGAGGAAGATATGGATGATGATTTTGATGAAATGCAGCCTCCGGCGCGTAAGCAGCCGATTTTCTTTCAGCTGTTTGGCCTGAAAAAATCGGCTGGAGAGGACGAGAATGATCGTTCCGTTCATGCTGACGAGGATGATTATGAAGCTGAGGAAGCACAGCCCTTGTGGAGAAACACCAAGCAAGCAGATGAATTGTCCGATCCTGCTGAAAACTTGGATGAGGGAGCTTCTGTTCCGATAAAAAGGTCACCGATTATTCGGGATTTCTTCGAGCAGGTGAAGCAAGAGGAAAGAAGACCTGAGGATGATTCTGAGGCAACCCTGGCTGGGTCAGAGCAGACGGATTCAACTTATGATAAGCCGCTGAATGACAACTTTATGGGTGCCGCTGTAAATATAGATGCGAACAGTGCGGCAGCAACAGGCCATAATACACTGGACAGTACAAATGGACAGGCCCAAATGAGCGCAACGGGGACATCAGGCGAAGAGGTTGAAGCCACAGCTGCTGCCATTCCTGCTCCACCGCCGCCCAAGCCCTACAAGCTCCCGTCGTTCCGTTTGCTTTCCAAACCACAAAACGTAGGCAAAGGCCTTGGGCAAAAGGATTACATGCAAACGGCACGCAAGCTGGAGGCCACATTGGAGAGCTTTGGCGTACGAGCGAAGGTACTGGAGGTGGTCTGTGGACCTGCGGTGACGCGCTATGAAATTCAGCCGGACATTGGTGTGAAGGTCAGCCGCATTGTGAGTCTGACGGATGACATCGCGCTTGCGCTCGCTGCTAAGGATATTCGTATGGAGGCTCCAATTCCGGGTAAATCGGCTATTGGCATTGAGGTTCCGAACAATGAGGTTTCTATTGTAACGATGCGTGAGGTTATGGAGACGACCATTTTCCAGGAGTCTGTATCCAATTTGTCCATTGCCTTTGGACGTGATATTGCAGGACAGACGATTGTTGGTAATTTAGCCAAGATGCCCCATTTACTTGTAGCAGGAGCTACCGGTTCGGGTAAATCGGTGTGTATCAACGGTATCATCACGAGTATCTTGTACAAGGCGAAGCCGGATGAGGTTAAATTCCTCATGGTCGATCCTAAAATGGTGGAGTTAAACGTGTACAACGGGATTCCGCATTTGTTGGCACCAGTCGTTACCGATCCGAAGCGCGCTTCACTCGCTTTGAAAAAAATTGTAGTAGAAATGGAAAAGCGTTATGAGTTATTTTCCAAATCAGGAACCCGTAACATTGAAGGGTATAATAATTTGATGAAAGACAATCCTGCTGCGTTCCTGCCTTACATCGTCGTCATTGTGGACGAGTTGGCGGATCTGATGATGGTAGCTGCGGGGGATGTGGAGGATGCAATTGCACGACTGGCCCAAATGGCCCGTGCCGCAGGCATTCATCTTATCATTGCAACGCAGAGACCGTCTGTTGATGTAATTACCGGGGTTATCAAAGCCAATATTCCTTCGCGTATTGCCTTTGGTGTGTCCTCACAGGTGGATTCCCGTACAATACTGGACATGGGAGGAGCCGAGAAACTGCTTGGACGTGGGGATATGCTGTTCATGCCGATGGGCGCTTCCAAGCCGGTTCGCGTTCAGGGAGCGTTTATGAGCGATCAGGAAGTGGAGAACATTGTTAACTATGTGCGTGAGCAGGGTGAAGCGCAATATGATGAAACGCTTGTACCGGAGGTAGAGGAAGTATCGGCTGATGCCGATGAAATGCTGGATGAGCTGTACGATCAGGCCGTCAACATCATTTTGGAGGCCAAGCAGGCATCTGTATCTCTCCTTCAGCGCCGCATGAGGATCGGCTATACGCGTGCGGCCCGACTGATTGACTCTATGGAGGCTCGTGGAGTTATCGGTCCTTACGAGGGGAGCAAGCCCCGTGAGGTGCTTATTTCAATGGAGCAATATCAGCAAAACAAAGTCAGTTCCTGACCATAGGCTTTACCGGAAATCGCATCCAAAATCGCTGTTTGTAAGTATGGTGTTTGTTTAAATTCGACAACACTATGCGTACAGACAGCGTTTTTTTGCTTTTTTTAGGAATAGGAACAGTCGAATGAAAGAAGATTAAAAGGGTGAATAGCTTTAAGCAGAGCTTGTCATAATAAACGTAGCCATCCTGTTAATCCCACAAAAGAAAGGTAGAGCGCAGCATATGAAAAAGACAATGGTCTGGATTTGCACGGGTATTCTCGCAGCCTCGGCTATCACGTACACAGGACTTATTGCAAACGTCTCTGCGCAGCATGCAGAGACGCTGAGCACACAGCAGGAAGTACAAGTAACAGAAACAGAGCCTTCCCAAGCGACATTTAGCACAGAGGCGGTTAATTACGGCTCCTACAGTCAGGATGTATATGAACTGCAATCCCGTTTGAAGCTGCTGGGCTTTTTCGGGGCGGAAGTGGACAGTCATTTTGGCAGCAGTACATTGAAGGCGGTTAAGGGCTTTCAAAAAGAGTTTGGCATTACCCCTGACGGAGTGGTCGGAGCAAAAACAAAGCTAAAGCTGGTGAATGCAACTCCTAATTGGAAGCCGACGGAAACTCCTTTACATCGTAAAAATCAGGGTTCCGCTCAGGGACAGACAGCGGACAATAATAAACCGGATCAAAAAGATGAAACGATGGGATCGGCTAACACGATGGGGCTGTCTGACAACGATCTCAAAATTATGGCTAACGCAGTCTATGGTGAATCCCGTGGCGAGCCGTTTGAAGGACAGGTTGCAGTAGCGGCGGTCATTTTGAACCGGGTAAAATCACCCAGCTTTCCGAACACTCCATCGGGAGTCATTTTTCAGCCCGGGGCTTTTACAGCCGTGGCAGACGGTCAGATTTGGCTAAAGCCGAATGAAAGCGCGCAGAAGGCGGTACGTCAGGCGTTAAATGGCTGGGACCCGAGCGGAGGGTGTCTATATTATTTTAATCCAAGAACAGCCACCTCCAAATGGATTTGGACCCGTCCTCAGGTGAAAACCATCGGGGAACATATTTTCTGCATGTAAAACGCCGAAGCAGCCGGGAGCTTGTCTCCGGTTGCTTCTTGGCTTTTGCATGGTTAGAATAAAGATTGGTACACTTTACCTCTTTACAGGGGGATACTAAACAAAGGCTAGACGCAAATTGACGTCACAAAGGAGTTTTGGACTTGAACAAAACAGGTTTCGAGCGTGGTACGAGCAGACAATTAAGGATTCATGTACTGCCGACCAAGCGCTTCAAGACGTTTGCCATATCATTGTATGTAGGCACTCCGCTACGGGAGGAAACCGTAACCCGCGTAGGTCTTGCGCCTTTCGTTCTGCGTCGTGGTACGGAATCATATCCTCAAACCACGCAATTTAGAGAGCAATTGGAGCAATTGTACGGTGCCGGCTTTGGATTCGATGTATATAAACGCGGAGATTATCAAATCGTGCAATTTCGCATGGATACCATTAATGACAGCTTCGTAAACAGCCCAGACAGCTTGCTCGATCGTTCGTTTGCCTTTCTTGGAGAAGTGTTGACGAAGCCTGCCTTGGAGAATGGAGTATTTCAGACCGGATACGTCCAGCAGGAGCGGGAAAACGTACGCAAGAAGCTGGAATCTATAGTCAATGATAAAATTCGTTATGCTGGAGAGCGCTGCATGGAGGAAATGTGCAAAAATGAGCCTTATCGTTTGCATCCCCTCGGTCAGCGGTCTGATCTGGACACTATAGATGCGCAAGGCTTGTATCAGGCTTATGGAGAATGGCTAAATAACGCCAGCATGGATTTGTATGTGGTTGGAGATACGACGCTAGAGGAAGTGGAGAAGTTCGTAGACCGCTATTTCCAATTGAACCGTTCGGAAGTAAAGGGCTATGCTCCTGAACAACCAAAATCGGTGGAGCGTGATGTACAAACGGTAGTGGAGCGTCTTGATGTAAATCAGGGGAAGCTGAACATGGGATTGCGCACTCCAATTACGTATGGTGATGATCGATATGCCTCTGCATTGATGTACAACGGGATTTTAGGCGGTTATCCTCACTCCAAGCTGTTCGTCAACGTGCGTGAGAAGGAAAGCTTGGCGTACTACGCCTCATCACGGTATGACGGGCACAAGGGCATAGGTACGATTCAATCCGGTATCGAAATTCCCAATTATGAAAAAGCGGTTACCATTATCCGCAAGCAATTGGAAGATACGCAAAATGGGGCGATTACCGAGCTGGAGATGACTCAAACACAGGCGATGATCCGCAACTTGTTGAAGGAAATGCAGGATTCCGCTTTTGAAATGATTGCTTACGATTTTAACAGACAGCTTTCCGGCAAAGAGCGGACGGTAGATGAGCTGCTGAGCCAGGTGGAGGCCGTCAAGGTGCAGGATGTTCAGGATGCCGCCCGGACGTTCCGACTGGACACCATTTATTTCTTGAGAGACCAGAAGGGGGAATAGCGGGTGGAGCACATACCTTATGAGCATTTGCAGGAAACGCTGTACTATGAAGTGATGGATAACGGATTACACGTCTATGTTTTGCCCAAACCGGGCTTTCAAAAGACATACGCTACATTTGCAACCAAATACGGTTCGGTCGATAATCATTTTCGCGTGGAAGGTCAGCAGCCGGTTAAAGTGCCGGATGGCATCGCCCATTTTTTGGAGCATAAAATGTTTGAAGAGCCTCAAGGCGATATTTTCGCTACTTTTTCCTCCAATGGAGCATCGGCCAATGCATTTACGAGCTTTGATCAAACGGTATATTTATTTTCCGCAACCGAGCATATTCAGGAGAATTTGACCACATTGGTCAATTTTGTACAGCACCCTTACTTTACAGATGAAAATGTGGAGAAGGAAAAAGGCATTATCGGCCAGGAAATCAATATGTATGAGGATAACCCGGACTGGCGGAGCTACTTTGGTCTGATCGAAGCGCTATACAAGGTTCATCCGGTGCATATTGATATTGCAGGTACCGTTCAATCCATCAGCACGATTACGAAAGAAACGCTGTATAGCTGTTATGAGGCTTTTTACCACCCGAGCAATATGATTCTTTTTGTGGTAGGCGGAGTGGACCCGGCGGAAGTAATAGAACTGGTGCGTAACAATCAGGCGAAAAAGGATTACAAGTCGCAAGGAGAGATTGAGCGAATTTTTGACAATGAGCCTGCTACTGTGGCAGAGAAGCGTCGTGAGGTAAAGCTGGCGGTTTCTCTGCCCAAGCTGTTGTTCGGATTCAAGGAAGCCAAGGTAGGCCTAACGGGGAAAGAACTACTCCGTCATGATCTGGAGACCAAGCTGATGCTCGATCTCTTGTTCGGCTCCAGTACGCAGCTGTATCAAAAGCTCTACGATGAGGACCTCATTTCAGACAGCTTCGGGCATGAGTACAACAGTACCCCACAGTATGCGTTCTCTGCTATCGGCGGAGATACAAAGGACCCGGATCGGCTGTTGGCGCGGATACGTGAAGAGGTGGAGTCCATCCAGAAGCAGGGCTTCACGGCGGAACACTTTGAACGGGCACGTAAAAAGAAAATTGGCGGTTACCTGCGCATGCTCAATTCGCCCGAAAATATTGCGCATGAGTTTACGAGACATCGCTTCCGGGACAGCGATTTTTTCCAACTGCTTCCGGTCTATGAAAGCATTACGCTTGAGGATGTTAACCGCCGTCTGAAAGATCATATTCAGTGGGATCAGATGGCCATATCGCTGGTGGTGAGTCCGTAATGTCCTGGGAGAGGGAACCGATAACCACCAAGGATGGGGAATTAAAAGCTATTGGCGATACGACTGTGCTGATCACAGGAGCAAGCGGCGGGATTGGAGCGGCTATTGCTGAGCGTTTTGCGGCTGTTGGGATGAACGTGGTCATTCACTACATGAAATCCCATGAAAAAGCGAATGAAGTTGCCCGTCGCTGTATGGCTTATTCAGGCAAGGTGATGACCGTGTCAGCGGACCTGCGGAGCAAGGAACAGATTGAACGCATGCGCGAGAAGCTGGAGAATCACGGGATGAAGCCAGATATTCTTGTGAATAACGCCGGATTATCTCATTATGGATTGCTGACGGATGTGTCGGAAGAGGAATGGGATGAAGTGATGGCCGTCAATGTGAAGGGAACCTTTCTGTGTACGCAGGTATTTATGCCACATATGATTTCCCAACGCTATGGTCGTATCGTGAATGTGTCATCTGTATGGGGAATATGCGGCGCTTCGTGCGAGGTGCTGTATTCCACAACCAAAGGGGGGATTAACGCATTCACTAAAGCGCTGGCTCAAGAAGTTGCGCCTTCAGGGGTAACGGTCAATGCTGTAGCTCCGGGAGCGGTGGATACGTCGATGCTGGATCATCTGGACGAAGGGGAAATCTCCAGTCTCGAAGAAGAAATTCCTGCCGGTCGATTGGCTCGGCCTGATGAAATTTCGTCATTGGTTTATTTTCTGGCGCTTCCTGAATCGGGTTATATTAACGGGCAGGTCATAAGTCCTAACGGAGGATGGGTAACTTGATGGGAAGTACAGATTTTGGAGGAAACCTTCCAGTATAGTGAGCACCTGAGAAGAGCATATTATAACTGTTGATTTTAAATCTGAATCATCTAAGGAGGATTTAAGTATGTCAACAGTTGTTCAGAATTTCGATACCTGGAAGAAGTTCCTTGGTCAGCGTGTGGAACAGGCGGAGAAGCTGGGAATCAGCCAGGATACCATTTCAGAGCTTGCTTATGAAATCGGTGATTTTCTGGATGAGAAGGTCGATCCGGCCAACCACTCCAACCGCGCACTGAAAGAACTGTGGGGAGTTGCCGATGAGGACGAGCGTCACACTATCGCCCGGCTGATGGTCAAATTAGCCAAAAGCAACGCATAAGCAGGAACCAACATGAAAAGCTCCCTTTTGGGGGCTTTTCTGTAATGGTTACAGAGCTGTTCTTGTAATTCCGTTGTAATTTATATATCATAAACGTGATTGAGGCTTATGCGATTGTGTTGAATACAGGAAGCCTTTGTGGTCTCAATAATTGGTTTTGTCGAATGGTGTTATTTTATGATACAATAAGGCTTTGATTGGAAATGTTGACGGTTTTGAATGTGAATGAGGTGCTAATGTGACGGAAGAAATGAAACAGTGGTACATGGAGTACAAGATACATAAAAATCGTCCCGGATTGCTGGGAGACATTGCTTCCATGCTTGGTATTCTGGGGGTTAATATACTAACGATCAACGGTGTTGAAGGCGAAAGACGGGGGATGCTGCTGGAAACGGACGATGACGAGAAGATACGCATTCTCGGAGATACCTTAAAGAAGGCCAGCAATATTACAGTTACGGCCTTACGTGCCCCGAAGCTGGTCGATATATTGGCAGTAAGACACGGACGATACATTGACCGGGATTCGGATGACCGCAAAACATTCCGCTTTACACGGGAGGAGCTTGGGTTACTGGTCGATTTTTTGGGTGAAGTATTAAAGAGGGATGGCAATCAGGTCATTGGACTTCGAGGAATGCCCCGTGTGGGAAAAACCGAATCCATTATAGCCAGTAGCGTATGCGCCATGAAGCGCTGGACTTTTGTGTCTTCAACGCTGCTACGGCAGACGGTGCGCAGCCAGCTCTCCGAAGAGGAAATGAACCCTAACAATGTTTTTATTATTGACGGCATTGTGAGTACGATTCGGTCAAATGAAAGACATTATCACCTGCTTCAGGAAATTATGAGCATGCCGAGTACAAAGGTTATTGAGCATCCTGACGTTTTTGTACGTGAATCGGGATACAGCTTCGACGATTTCAATATCATTATTGAACTTCGCAATAATCCGGCTGAGGAAATTACTTATGATACCTTTACAGCCAGTTATACAGAAGATCTTTAAATAAGCGTAATTATACAAGGAGATGATGACATGTCAGAACTGGGTCAGCAATTAAAGGAGGCCCGGCTGCAAAAGGGATTGAGCCTTGACGATGTTCAGGAAATGACGAAGATACGCAAACGTTATCTGGAAGCCATTGAGACGGGCGATTACAAAGTGCTGCCGGGAAGCTTTTATGTCAAAGCTTTTATTAAAACGTACGCTGAAACGGTCGGTTTAAACCCCGATGAGATTCTTGAAGGACATAAAAGCAATGTGCCTGAACCGGAGCCGGAAGCTGTCATGGAGCCTGTGACACAGAAACGCTCCAGCCGTCCGGCTACGATTGGAAATCTCAAATGGTTGCCGACAGCTTTAATGTGGCTTTTTCTGGTTCTCATTGTTGGGGTTATTTATGCTTATTGGGTGAGTAACAACCATACGGCTCCAAAAACAGCCGAGAATACAACACCGATTACGACACCAAGTACGTCCACCCCTAACAGCACCAAAGAGGGTACTATGACACCGTCACAAAATACGACGACAACCCCTCCTCAGGGAAGCGGTCAGACGACAACGCCGAATAACGGTCAGACGGCAGCTCCCAATGGTGGCGGCGGACAAACCACTCCTGATACTGGGCAAACAGGGCAAACCCAACCGGGAGGAACAGGTACAGGAACGGATACGACCACTCCTGACAGTAGCCAGCAGCCGAATACCACTACGCCGCAACAAGGTGTAACCGTGGCTCAGGATGGCAAGCAAGGTAAAACGACGATTTTCAAAGTTTCCAGTGCAACCGGAGCTACAGTCAAGGTCGATATTAAGGCAACGGGAGAAAGCTGGCTTGAGGTGTACAAGGGACAAAACTCGCGTGGTGAAAAGCTGAGCTATGGCATGACCAAAAGCGGAGATGCTATGTCCTTTGACATCGGTCCAGAAGGCTTGTATATCAAATCAGGACGTTCTTCTGCCACGGATATTTCCGTAGCAGGTCAACCGATAACTGATAATAAATCGACGACTCGTGTTTTGATACAGCAAGGTGAAGCTTCTTCGACCGGAACAAGTGCTGGGGTGAGTGGTACTACTACGGATTCGACTACAGGCAGTACGGATTCAACACAGAGCGGTACAGCTCCTTCGACTACTGGTGGTGAATAAACCCTCTATTGCGCGGAAATACTAATGACTGTAATTCATGGAAAGCCAGTCATTTCATTTTCCGCAAAGTGAGGTGTATCTATTATGACCGTCAGCTGGATTGTGACAGGGCTTGGTATAATTGTCAGTCTACTTGGCTATTATCTGACCCCAAGTGCTTGGGGCTATGGCATACTGGGCTTTGGTCTTGCTCACATTGTGCTCGGACTTCTGGATATGTTCCGGCATCCGACCCGCAGCCACAGTTAGATATGTTGACTGTGGAATGAAATAAAGGCGTTTTTGTCAGCTTAACTGGCAAGAGCGCCTTTTTAGTGAGCGGATTATTGGATTTTTGTAAATGACTAGCCTATAATTAGTTATTGAACTTTGTTGTGGAAAGGAAAGTGAAACGATGGCTTCAGAAAATTCATTTGATATCGTCTCCAAAATGGATATGCAGGAATTGACCAATGCGGTTCATCAGACGGAGCGTGAAATTGAAACACGATTTGATTTTAAGGGGAGCAAAAGCAGCCTTAAGCTTGAAAAGGAAGCTCTTACGATTGCATCGGAAGACGAATACAAGCTCAATGCGGTAATTGATATTTTGCAATCCAAAATGGCCAAGCGCGGTTTATCCCTTAAAAATGTGGAGTACGGTAAGCTGGAAGCAGCCTCTTTGGGTTCAGTACGCCAGCGTCTTGCACTCAAGCAGGGGATTGATCAGGATAATGCCAAAAAAATTAACATTCTTATTCGGGACTCCAAGCTGAAAGTGAAAAGTCAGATTCAAGGTGATCAGATCCGTGTGACTGGAAAAAACAGGGATGATTTGCAAGCAGTCATTCAGTTGTTGCGCAAAGCTGATCTGCCATTGGAGCTTCAATTTACGAATATGAAATAAAGCCGTTTTCCCTCATGCAGATTGTAAGAAAAAATGATACTTGATGCGCGGCAGGTTATTTTGACATGCGTTTTACACCATATTATACTTGTAACGAAAATGCAGACGATCAGGTGTATAGCGATAGTCAAAAGCGACTTACATAGGATTGAATTCAATCCGAAAACTGCCTGCCATTTTTAATCAAGTACGATAATCAGGGGAGAGTGTGTTGTGAATTTACCCAACAGAATTACAATAACGCGGATTTGCCTCATCCCGGTGATGATGCTGGCCTTGCTGGTGGATTTTGATTTCTATCCGCCGCCGATTGAGATCGAAGCTTTCAAGCTACCGTATAATCAGTTGATTGCGGCTATTATTTTCCTCATAGCTGCCAGCACGGATGGTCTTGACGGATATTTGGCCCGTAAAAATAACATGGTCACCAACTTGGGAAAATTGCTGGACCCTCTTGCGGATAAGCTTTTGGTAACTGCTATTTTGGTTTCTTTGGTGGAATTGGGCAAGATTGATTCGTGGATTGTTGTTGTCATTGTTAGCCGTGAGTTTGCGGTTACCGGTCTGCGTCAAATTGCTTTACTGGATGGCTCTGTGGTCGCTGCAAGCAACTGGGGCAAAATAAAGACTGTCATCCAGATCGTTGCCATTGTAGCGTTACTCATTAATAATTTCCCGTTTGTTTTTCTGGGTATTCCGTTTGATTTGATAGCGATATGGGCGGCTGCGTTAATTACCATTTACTCGGGCATTGACTATTTTGTAAAGAACAGTCATTTACTCCGCTCCTCCAAGGTTTAACAGGATACGTTTCATGGGAACAGCGATAGGGAGTTTGCTTATTGCTGTTTCTTTGTATAATTCCCACAACATTCGCTCTACAGGAGGCAGAAACAATGAAAGCTGAAATCATCGCAGTAGGAACTGAATTATTGCTTGGACAAATTGTGAATACAAATGCCCAATATTTGTCACAAGAGTTGGCTACGATTGGGATTGATGTATATTTTCAGACGGTTGTCGGCGATAACATGGATCGACTTCAGGAAGCGGTGCGTCTGGCTCAGAAGCGTGCGGATATTATTTTGTTCTCGGGTGGTTTGGGACCGACTCAGGATGATTTGACAAAAGATGCAATTGCTGCTGTGCTGGGGCGTAAATTGCATATAGACCGTCTCGCTATGGATAAGCTGGAACAGTTTTTCCGTAATCGCGGTGTGGAGATGACCGAGAATAACCGCCGTCAGGCGCTTTCTATTGAAGGAGCTATCCCTCTTGAAAATGAGACAGGGCTGGCTGTGGGCGATGCGATTGCACAGGAAGGTAAATATTATGTGATTTTGCCTGGTCCGCCGAAGGAACTTAAGCCGATGTTCGAGAATCAGGCAAAACCTTGGTTGCTCCAGCAAGCGCTGAGCGGTAAGGAAATGTCGATTTATTCGAAAATGCTAAAGTTTGCAGGAATCGGTGAGTCTGCTCTCGAAACCCGGTTGCTGGATCTGATCAAATCACAGACAGACCCGACCATTGCTCCTTATGCCAAGGAGGGAGAGGTCACGATCCGTATATCCACCAAGGCGGCCAGCGAGAGCGAGGCGCTGGTTAAGCTGGGGGCTACGGAAGCAGAAATTCAGCAGCGTCTTTCGGAATACATGTATGCGAGCGAGGACGTCACGCTGGAGAAGGTTATTGTGGATTTGATGTCCAATCGCGGACTGACTGTTAGCGCGGCAGAAAGCTGCACAGGTGGAATGCTGATGGAGCACATCACTTCCGTTCCAGGCAGCTCAGTTATGTTTCAGGGCGGTATCGTGTGTTATTCCAATGAAATGAAGAAGAAGCTGCTCAACGTGCCTCATGATTATTTGGAGGGGGACAATGCGCCCGGCGCAGTAAGCGAGGAAGTAGCCCTTGTCCTTGCGGAGCAGGCAAGAATGGTCATGGACACTGATTTCGGACTCTCGGTTACAGGTGTAGCTGGACCCGGATATTCTGAGCGGAAGCCAGTCGGTCTGGTTTATATCGGTATTGCCGAGCGTGACAAGGAAACTGAGGTTTACGAGCTGAAGCTGAGCGGGAATCGTGAAACGATCCGGTTGCGGTCTGTTAAGGCAATCCTGTACAGATTATGGCGCAGACTGGTGGAAAATGAGAAGCTCTCTTAAGGAGCTGTATACGACGCGAGTTTTCATAGAGTTGTTTTAGGTAGACGATTAATGGTATAATCATATTATCGGAAGAACCGTTGCAAAAGCTTTTTTGCCTGCGGTTCTTTTTTTGATTTAAGAGACAGATGGAAGTATAGAAGAGAACCTACCAAACAAAAAAAACGAATGTATGTTCGAAAAAATGCTTGGCAAGCGTGTCAAAACAAGGTATTATTAAACTACAAACAATGAAGGATGTGAGTTTATTGTCAGATCGTCGTGCTGCGCTGGATATGGCGCTCCGTCAAATAGAAAAGCAATTCGGTAAAGGTTCCATTATGAAGTTGGGTGAGTCCACCCACATGCAAGTGGAAACAATTCCCAGTGGTTCGATTGCTTTGGATATTGCGTTAGGAACGGGCGGCTTCCCGAGAGGCCGAATTATTGAAGTATATGGACCAGAATCATCCGGTAAAACAACGGTAGCTCTTCACGCTATAGCAGAGGTACAAAAAACAGGCGGACAAGCCGCTTTTATCGACGCCGAGCATGCTCTTGATCCGTCGTATGCCAGCAAGCTGGGTGTCAATATTGATGAGTTGTTGCTATCGCAGCCAGATACAGGAGAGCAAGCACTTGAGATTGCCGAAGCGCTTGTACGTAGTGGAGCAGTAGACATTATTGTTGTTGACTCTGTAGCGGCACTTGTGCCAAAAGCGGAGATTGAAGGTGAAATGGGAGATTCCCATGTTGGTCTTCAAGCCCGTTTAATGTCACAGGCATTGCGTAAGCTGTCCGGTGCTATTAACAAGTCGAACACCATTGCTATCTTTATTAACCAATTACGTGAAAAAATAGGTGTTATGTTCGGTAACCCTGAAACGACACCAGGTGGACGTGCTCTGAAATTTTATTCTACAGTTCGTTTGGATGTCCGCCGCATTGAAAGCTTGAAAAACGGTAATGATATTGTAGGTAACCGCACACGTATTAAAGTGGTGAAGAACAAAGTCGCACCTCCTTTCCGTCAGGCGGAAGTGGACATTATGTACGGCGAGGGCATCTCCAAGGCAGGCAGTTTGATCGACATTGGTACGGAGTATGACATTGTTGATAAGAGCGGAGCCTGGTATTCCTATGAAGGTGAACGACTAGGTCAGGGCCGTGAAAATGCGAAGCAATTTTTGAAGGAAAATCCGAACATTGCTAGCGCGATCGAACAAAAAATTCGGGTGGCCAGCAATTTGATTACGACGGTAGCTCCGCCGACAGAAGAAGAGTTGGCACAGCAAGCCAAGGAAGAACAGGAATTGCTGGAGCTTGAATAAAGCTTGGTGAATCCTGATTTTGTGAACTGGAGCCAAGGGTTATGGCACAGCCGTTTGAATAGCATGATTCTGATGCCCTGTACAGTTGTGCAGGGTATTTTTGCATCGAATGTGGCCTGCGTGTCAGCTGCATTTTACTTTTGCGTGGCGGGCGTTCTCAGCTTGCTTTCGTGAATATCAAAGTGAGGGAAGCACATTGCAATTGGAAGATGAAGGTGAACACACTTCGAAGGAAAATGAGCAGCAAGGCATTTCCCTTTTTCCTGATCATGAGGAATTGATGGTTACGAGGGTGGAACAGGGGCAGGGTAGGAAACGCGGAAGATACACGATTCATTTTGGCCCGTATTCATTGTCCATATTGGAAGATGTAATGATCAAGTACAATATGTTCAAAGGAACGACTTTCGTCAAAAAGGAGCTGGAAGAAATCGTTCTGGCGGACGAAAAGCAACAGGCATACGTGCACGCGCTTCGTTATTTGGGACGAAAGCCGCGTACACGTCAGGAGATTGAGCAGCGTTTGACGCAAAAGGAAATGGGTCAAGCTGTTATTGATGAAGTGTTGAACCGTCTGGAGCGGGAGCGACTTGTGGATGACGATCTATACGCCCGTCAGTGGGCAAGACAGCGCATAACGAGCCAGCGGAAGGGGAAGATGTGGGTAAGGCAGGAACTGCGTCAAAAGGGCATCTCTAAAGCCTCTATCGGGGAAGCTTTAGGTGAGGTCAGCGATCAGGAGGAATGGGAGAGCGCTTTGGTTGTCGGACGCAAGAAATGGAATCAGGTGCGTGGAGATATAATGGAGAAAAAACGCAAAACGTATCCCTTTCTTATGAGGCGCGGATATTCGGGAGATATGACACGCCGCGTAGTTAATCATCTCACGATGGCCGAGCAAGATGGGACTTCCGGTGACGAGGAATTATCGCAGTGGGATGAATAGTTGTTAAACAGTTGGGTATCCATTAGCTGGCACAAGTGAACAGGATGAGCTGGCTATCGTATGGAAAGCCACATGGTAATCTACTAAAGTTTGCATTCCCTTGACAATGCCATTTGTCAAATAATAAAATATACATGAAACGATGCTTGTGGAACACCCTTTTTCCTTCCAAAAAAGCGGAGTCCATGGGTACGTTCTCATCGCCAAATAACAAGTGATGCCGCTATGCCAGGCGGAATTGTACATGTGAAAGCATGTGCATATGAAATGAAACGGCGCATGCCGTTATCTTAGTTTGACGATCAAAGCTAATGTGACAATTGCAAAAAGTCCCAAGGAATGCCTTGGAGGAACCAACGAGGAGGTGAACAGTATGATGACTGCGATCTGGTTCGTTCTCGTTGCTGTAGCCGCGTTATTCTTTGGGTTCGGGATTGGTTATTTTATTCGCAAATCTATTGCAGAGGCTAAAATCTCCAGTGCGGAAGAAGCTGCCGCGCAAATCGTGGAGAACGCGAAAAAAGAGGCAGAAGCGCTGAAGAAGGAAACGGTATTGGAAGCGAAAGATGAAATTCACCGCATCCGTGCCGAAGCTGAAAAGGAAACTCGTGAGCGTCGTAATGAAATTCAACGGCAGGAACGAAGACTGCTGCAAAAAGAAGAGTCGCTGGATAAAAAATTGGAATCGCTGGAACGTAAAGAAGAACAAGTGGCCAACAAAGAGAAACGAATCGATGAAACCCAGCAGCAGATTGATTTGATTTACAAGAGTCAGGTAACTGAGCTGGAGCGTATTTCCAATCTGACGACGGAAGATGCGAGAAGTATTATTCTGTCCAACGTAGAACAGGAAGTTCGTCATGAAACCGCTCAGATGATTAAGGAAATTGAGCAACAGGCCAAAGAAGAAGCGGACAAAAAGTCTCGTGAAATCATCACACTGGCCATCCAACGCTGTGCAGCGGACCATGTGGCGGAAACGACGGTTTCCGTGGTCACATTGCCGAATGAAGAAATGAAAGGCCGGATTATCGGACGTGAAGGCCGTAATATCCGTGCGCTTGAAACCCTTACGGGAATTGACCTCATTATTGATGATACGCCGGAAGCTGTTATTTTGTCCGGATTTGATCCGATTCGCAGAGAGATTGCGCGTACTGCGCTTGAGAAGCTCGTAGCGGACGGACGGATACATCCGGCTCGTATTGAAGAAATGGTGGAAAAATCCCGTAAAGAAGTGGATGAACGAATTCGCGAGTATGGCGAACAAGCCACCTTCGAGGTGGGTGTGCATAGCCTGCATCCGGATTTAATCAAGATCCTGGGACGTCTCAAGTTCCGTACAAGCTACGGACAGAACGTATTGAAGCACTCGATGGAAGTTGCATACTTGACAGGTCTGATGGCCGGAGAACTGGGCGAGGACGTTACACTGGCAAGACGGGCAGGGTTGCTGCATGACATCGGGAAGGCGCTGGATCACGAAGTGGAAGGATCACACGTTGAAATTGGCGTGGAACTGGCGAAGAAGTACAAGGAACACCCGGTCGTCATCAACAGTATTGCTTCACATCACGGCGACTGCGAAGCGACTTCGGTGATTGCCATGCTGGTTGGGGCGGCAGATGCCCTTTCGGCAGCAAGACCGGGAGCGCGGCGTGAAACACTGGAGACGTACATCCGTCGTCTTGAGAAGCTGGAACGCATTTCCGAATCTTTTGAAGGCGTGGAAAAATCGTACGCCATTCAAGCTGGACGCGAAGTTCGCGTCATGGTGCAGCCAGAGAAAATTGATGATGCGGAAGCATTCCGACTGGCTCGTGATATAACGAAAACGATTGAAAATGAACTGGATTATCCAGGGCATATCAAGGTTACCGTCATTCGCGAGACCCGCGCGGTAGAATACGCAAAATAAAAGCAATTTAACGAAAAGTGGCCGCTGTTTGTAGGGCCACTTTTCATTATGTAAGGCATACCAGGGAGGGTTTTCTATCAACGTACTATTTATTGGAGATATTTTCGGTAGTGTAGGCAGAAAGGCATTAAGGGAAAATCTCCCTTCGCTAAAATCAAAATACAACCCGCATATTATTATCGTGAACGGGGAAAATTCAGCTTCAGGAAGAGGTATTACTCCAGCCATCGCCAGAGAATTTTTTGATTGGGGCGTACATGGGATTACAATGGGTAATCATACTTGGGACAATAAGGATATATTTGATTTTATAGATGATGAGCCACGTATCATACGTCCGGCAAACTTCCCGCCAGGAACGCCGGGGCGAGGCTATACCGTGGTGAAAGGTGGAGGCAAGGAGCTGGCGATCGTTAACTTGCAGGGCAGAACCTTTCTGCCACCCATCGATTGCCCGTTCCGTGCAGCAGATGAGATCGTAGATGAATTGCGCAAGAAGCATAAGCACATTCTGGTTGATTTTCATGCCGAAGCGACATCGGAAAAAATCGCTATGGGTTGGCATCTAGATGGCCGTGCTTCAATTGTTGTTGGTACACACACCCATGTGCAGAGCAACGATGATACGATTTTACCGCAAGGAACTGCGTATCAGACAGATGTGGGCATGGTAGGTCCCTATGAAGGAGTACTTGGCATGCAGAGAGACGCCGTGTTGCAGAAATTTCAGACTCAGCTTCCGGTACGTTTTCAACCGGACAACGGAAAATGGCACTTTCATGCCATCAGCGTAGAGCTGAATGATGACGATGGAAAAGCCCGCAAAATTCAGAAAATCAGACTCAAAGAAGATGAATGGCGGATGGATTAACGTTTTTGGAAGCTGATTAAGGAAAGAATAAGGAAAACTGTCACCAAAAAGCAGGAATTTTTTGCTGACCCTCGAATAACATCTAATAGTGGAATCAAACCATCATCATTCCCAGGGGAGGTACTTACTATGGATGTATTAAAAGTATCAGCAAAATCCAATCCCAATTCAGTTGCAGGCGCACTCGCAGGGGTACTGCGTGAACGCGGAAATGCCGAATTGCAGGCGATTGGAGCAGGTGCACTGAACCAAGCCGTTAAAGCTGTAGCCATTGCCCGGGGATTTGTCGCACCAAGCGGAGTGGATTTGATTTGTATTCCTGCTTTTACGGATATTGTTATTGACGGAGAAGACCGGACTGCAATCAAGCTGATTGTAGAGCCAAGATAATAAATGCTAGTTGCCTGAGCCTGTTTACGATGGTGTAAACGGGCTTTTTTTGCATGGAAGTCGCCTGTTATTACATAGATTGTAAGATAGCTTCGTCACGCTGTAATCTATGAATGGAGGTAGGATGCATGAACAGTAGACTACACACGAAATGGTCGGTTGCCGATTTGCATTGTGATGTGTTGTGTAAGATGCAGCTCAATCCGCAGGTGGATTTCAATCATCCGTCGCTTGATGTTACAAGAGAGCGTTTGTTAGAAGGCCATGTGCACTTGCAAACATTCGCTATATATATTTCCCAGGTGCTGGGTACGCCAAAATTTGAGCATGTAATTCGTCAGGTTGAACTGTTCAGGCAGCATATGATATCCCCACCTGGCGGGTTGAAGCCGCTATTGTGGAAGGAAGACTTGGAAGAACATAAGGATACATCAGTGGGACATCGGGAAGGCAATGGAATGCAACAACTTCAAGGATCACTCTGGGCTCTGCTATCACTGGAGGGAGTGGACGCGCTGGAAGGGAATCCGTTTTATGCTGAACTGTGCTATGCCTTGGGAATCCGTTTGATCGGGCTGACGTGGAATTATGCAAATTGGGCGGCTGACGGCATAATGGAGCAAAGAGGCGGCGGACTGACGCGCAAGGGGCATGAGTTGCTCAAGCGCTGTAATGAGTTAGGCTTGCTGCTAGATGTATCGCATTTGTCCGTACAAGGCTTCTGGGAAGTTCTGGAGGCGGCGTCTCAGCCGCCGATTGCTTCGCACTCTAACTCCTTCGCGATATGTCCTCACCCACGTAATCTTCGGGATGAACAGATTCGTGCGCTGATCGCGCGTAACGGACGGATCGGTTTGACTTTCGTCACGATGTTTCTCAAAGAGCAGGGTACGGTGACCGCTGAGGATTTGTTGCCACACATTGAACATATTTGTTCACTAGGCGGCGAACGTCATTTGATGTTCGGATCTGATTTTGACGGTATCGAGCATCATGTGCAAGGGCTGGAGCATCCGGGGAAATATCCGGGTTTTGCAGAACTGCTGCTGAAGCATTATCCTGGGGAACTGGTCAAGGGGTGGCTGGGAGGACATGCGCTGGAATATTTGCAAACGAATCTGCCTTCCAAAATGTCTTCTTAAATAGCTATTTAATAGCAGTTATTTTTGGTTGCTTAATCCCCTTGACAATGCGAGCTATATTACGAAATAATTGGAGCATCCTAGTATTGCATGGTGCTAAAAAACAACGCTTGCTGAAATATGACATACCTTGGGGCGAGCCTGACGAGTCACCATGCTGTACCGCCATGTCAGAGGGGAGATCCATTACATAATGTTGATAAAAAAGGTTACCTGGCTTGAACTCTTTTATGACTTATTGTTCGTAGCCGCTGTCTCCAAGGCCACTCATGTTTTACTACATGTTGAGCATGATAGTATTTCTTGGGATCATCTGGAAAAGTTTATTTTGATTTTTATTCCGATATGGTGGGCTTGGGTGGGACAAACTGTCTACAACAACCGTTTTGGTCAAGACAGTATAACGCATCGAATCTTTATGATCCTTCAATTGTTTTTCGTGTTAATCATGACTGCTAGCCTTAATATAGATTTTGACGCGTATTATGTATCTTTTTTTGTTGGCTATATTGGTTTAAGAGGCTTGACTGCCGTTCAATATTTACTTTCGGCACCCAAAGAAACGGCTCATAAACAGGAAACGGCTCGTTTTATCGGTACCTATTTTTGGATCGGAATAGTCATCTCCAGTTGCTCCCTCTTCTTTGACTCTTGGGTTCGATATTTGATTTTATATGCCGGCATTGCTGTTGATATCCTCGTTCCTTTGATTGGTCGTAAAAAATTGGTGATCACACCTATCCATACGGAGCATCTATTAGAGCGCTTTGCACAGTTCACCTTAATCCTGCTTGGCGAATCAGTGATCAGTATGCTTGCTGTTTTGCAATCTGATCATTTTACGGTCTCTTCCGTTGTATTTGCTGCCTTGGCTTTTGTATTAGTCATCGCAATCTGGTGGCAATATTTTGAGAATATGGAGAAGCGGGTAGATAAATCAAAACAATCAGCAGGACAGACTATTATTTATGGTCATTTGTTTATTTATTGTTCACTTAGCATGCTAGCAGCATCGATACAGCTCTTGTTTTTGGGACAGGTAGCCTATATCTTTGCACTTTGCTTTACCTTTGCTTCTGTATTTATTTACTTTCTGTCAGTTCTGCTGGTATTCCATCGGTACAGATTAAGTCATCTTAAACCAAGTCTTAGAGTCATTCTTTTCTTAACTGGAGTCCTCTGTGTCTTGTTTATCCTTAATGTATTTATTGTTGTTCCCTCTCATCTCATCGTAGCTGAAATCATGCTGTTCTTTCTCCTGTTTGCTAAAACGACGGTTTGATCTGTCAAGGATGTAGTGTTAATCTGGCGAGTGGGACGATATTTAACGCTGATTGGGGCGAAAAACGGAACTTTGTCCCGCGCTCCTTTTCTTTCTTGGCAAAGTAGGAGTATAATATCATAGATGTGTAAAGTATTGTATAGAGAAAAAGGAGTGACCATACGATGAGTAAAATCGTACCTGTCGGCGTTTCTGCACGCCATATTCATCTGACTCAAGAGCATATTGAAATTTTGTTCGGAGCAGGATATCAACTGACTGAATTTAAACCACTGTCCCAACCAGGACAATTTGCCGCAAATGAAACGGTAGCTGTAATTGGTTCTAAGGGCCAATTTGATAAGGTTCGTATTTTGGGACCAGCTCGTCCAGCTTCCCAGCTTGAAATCTCTCGCACAGATTCCTTTGCTATCGGTGTAAAAGCGCCTGTACGCGAATCTGGCAGCATTGACGGTACACCAGGAATCACAGTAAAAGGCCCAGCCGGAGAAGTGGAACTGCAGGAGGGTGTAATCGTAGCTGCCCGTCATATTCATTTCCATACATCTGATGCAGCGAAATGGGACATTAAGGACAAGCAGTTGCTGAAAGTACGTGTCGGCGGCGAACGTGGTCTTGTATTTGAAAATGTTCTTGCGCGTGTGTCCGATTCTTTTGCTTTGGATATGCACATTGATACGGATGAAGCGAACGGAGCCGGTGTGAAAAACGGTGACAACGCTGAAATCGTAGACTAATATACGTATATAATGCCGAAAGGTAAGGGTCCGATTCTTGCTAAAGAGTCGGGCTTTTTTACATACTAAGGATTCTCAAAATTTTTATCTATAAAATTATGGGCATTAGATTCACTCCGTAACCAATTGGCGTTCACGGGGATATATGGCGATGGCTTATAAATCATGCTATAATTTAATGTAATGCCTTTTTCAAAGGAGTTTTTACGGGCTTAAAAGAGATTTACCCATATGCAAAGATACAGTAAAAGCGTGATTGGCGTGAAATAGATGGTGTAAGGAGTGACCGAAGGAATGGCCAAGGAAACGAAAGATTACTCTAAATATTTTGATTTCTCGGATGCAAAGATCATTTCTCAGGATGAGCATAGCAAAAAGATCCGCATTCGCGGACGTGAAATCAATATTATTGCGGAGCCGGATCATAGAAAAGAAAAGCAACGCGGTAAAGAAGACGTACAGGTATTGTACGATAACGCAGTTCCGGATGAGCTGAAGCATATCGGCGAGGGAAAGCATTACATCGTGTACACATTCGGTTGCCAGATGAACGAGCATGATTCCGAAACGATTAAAGGATTGCTGGAGCAAATGGGCTATCAGGCGACAGAGGATCGTAAGGAAGCGGACATCATCTTGCTGAATACGTGTGCGATCCGTGAAAATGCGGAGGACAAAGTATTTGGCGAACTGGGTCACCTGAAGCATCTTAAGACAGAGAAGCCGGGTATGCTGCTTGGCGTTTGTGGCTGCATGTCGCAGGAAGAAAGTGTCGTCAACCGGATTTTGCAAAAGCACGGTTTTGTCGATATGATTTTTGGTACCCATAATATTCACCGTCTGCCGCAGCTCGTCAAGGAAGCACTCTTCAGCAAAGAAATGGTGGTCGAGGTGTGGTCCAAGGAAGGCGACATTATCGAAAACCTGCCGAAGAAGCGCGAGGGTATGCGGGCTTGGGTGAACATTATGTACGGCTGCGATAAATTTTGCACCTATTGCATTGTTCCCTTCACTCGCGGTAAGGAAAGAAGCCGTCGCCCGGAGGATGTCATTGCTGAGGTACGGGATTTGGCGCGCCAGGGCTTTAAGGAAATTACCTTGCTGGGCCAGAACGTCAATGCCTATGGTAAGGATTTGAAGGATATGAATTACAGATTCGGGGATCTGATGGACGATATGCGTAAAATTGATATCCCGCGTGTACGTTTTACAACATCACATCCGCGTGATTTTGATGACCATTTGGTTGAAGCGCTCGGTAAGGGCGGCAATTTGGTGGAGCATATCCATCTGCCTGTTCAATCCGGCAATACGGATATATTGAAGAAAATGAACCGAAAATATACTCGGGAGCGCGTTCTGGAGCTGGCGGCGAAGATCAAAGCGGCTGTTCCGCATGTTTCGCTGACAACGGATATTATCGTAGGTTTTCCGGGCGAAACGGACGAACAGTTTGAAGATACCATTTCTCTCGTACGTGAGGTCGGTTACGACTTTGCCTACACCTTTATTTATTCACCACGTGAAGGTACTCCAGCCGCGTCCATGGAAGACAATGTGCCTATGTCTGTCAAAAAAGAGCGTCTCCAGCGTCTGAACAATGTGGTGAACGAAAACAGCCTCCGCTTTAACGGTAGACTGCGTGGCGAGGTGGTTGAGGTGCTGGTGGAAGGCGAGAGCAAAAATAACAGCGAGGTGCTTGCAGGCCGGACCCGTTCCAATAAGCTGGTGCATTTTGAAGGCTCCAAGGATCTGATCGGTAGCTTTGTGCAGGTGAAAATTACGGAGCCTATGACCTTTTACATCCAGGGTGATTTGGTTCAAACTGCCGTGACGGTTAACGGTTAACAAAATAGCGTAGCAAGGCTTGTATGTGGATCAAATATGAGTTGTATGTACGACTGTATAAGTGAGAAAAGGAGCGATGGACAGTGACAGAGGAGCGGTTGCAACAGTCAGAGCTTCAATCGGCAGCGCGCCAGCATGATCATTTGGTCAATCGTGATATGATATTGGCGAAAGCCCAAGAGTTGGCGGGGATTTTGGGCAACAGTGAGGAAGTGCAGGTATTTCGGAAAGCAGAAGATAAAATCCGTGATCATCAGCGCATCCAGCATCTGATTGCAGCGATGAAGAAAAAGCAAAAGGAAATTGTGGCCTTCGAATCCTTGAAGAATCAGACGATGATTGCCAAAATAGAGGCCGAGCTTCAGGAGCTTCAGGAAGAGCTTGACGGTATTCCGATTGTAACGGAGTTTCAACAAAGCCAGGTGGAAATTAATGAGCTGCTGCAAATGGTTATCATGGCGATTCGTGATACAGTTGCCGAAAAGGTGAATGTAGAAGAGGGAAAAAGTACTTCTTCCTCCAATTGCAGTGACTAGAATGATGTATGGTGTGGAGGCTCAGCCTCCACGCCTTTTTTTCAGGTGCAACTTGTAATCATATGTACTGTGCCAGACCTCAAGAGGAAATGGGACACATAGAAAGGATGAAGGCTAGGGAATGGATATTTTGCGTAGTTTGGTAGAGGGTGAAGTAAATACATTTTGGGAGTATTTGGGCTGTGAATTGATCGAAGCTGATGCAAAAGAGGTACATATCGCTTTACAGGCCGGACCACAGCATACCAACGTGGTGGGTATTGTTCATGGGGGCGTACTCACAACATTGATGGATCAGGCGATGGGGATGGTTAGTATGGTTTCACGCAATATGGAATTATGTGTGACGACGAATCTGAACGTTCATTTTTTGTCAGCGATGAAACAAGGACGATTGGAGGTTAAGGCACGAATTCTCCATCAAGGAGGGCGTACCATAACGACTGAGGCGGAAGTGAAGGATAGTGAAGGAACGCTCGGCTGCATGGCTACGGCGACATTCCGGGTATTGCGTAAACAACCAGATCTTTTGGATAAGGCCTGACGCTTGACAAAACTTTTTATTATGTCATAATGAATTTATCAAAATGATATAATATGGTGATGCCAATGGATAACGAACGTATAAACGAAGAGGCGCAGAAGGCGTCGTATAACATTAAGAAATATCGCACCCCGGATGGTGCTCCGGCAGATATCGTCATGTTTACCTTGACCAAGCGGGAGCGCAAGACGGTGACGAAGACGTTGCCGATCCGTGAGCTGAAGGTAATGCTTATCAAGCGCCGCAGATGGCCGTTTGCCGGACGTTGGGCGTTGCCCGGGGGCTTTTGTCAGGAAGATGAATCCATGTACGGAGCCGCCAAGCGCGAGCTGTTAGAGGAAACCGGTGTGGATGGCGGGCATCTGGAGTATCTAGGTGTGTATAGTGGACCTGGGCGTGATCCGCGCGGGTGGATTATATCGCATGCGTTTTTTGCGCTGGTAGAGGAGTGGATGCTGGAGCAGCGGCAAGCGGCGGATGATGCTTCCGAGGTTGGGCTGTTCACGATCCGTGAAGCGCTGGAGGAATTAGAGCTGGCGTTTGACCACCGGGACATTATTGTGGATGCCTACCGGAAGATTCAGTTGCAAATGCTTCAGACGACGATAGCCAAGCAGTTTTTGCCTCCGCATTTTACATTGGGCGAGCTGTATCAGGTCATTCAAAGTGTCGTACCGGATTTCGAAGAGCCGAACTTTATTCGCAAAATAACATCGACTCGCAGCAGACAGGGAATATTGGAAGAGGTACGGGACGAGAACGGTAAACCGCTCAGCTCCAATCAGTATTCACAGAGACCTGCACAGCTTTATCGTTTTAGTGACAGGGTGCCACGGTTGTCTATCTACACTTAATGTAATGTAGTAGGTCACGCAAAGAAGCGCACAATCCCCAATTTGAGGATGAAGGAGCTGGCTGTACGATGAAGGCGTTGATTGTTATTGATTACACGAATGATTTTGTGGACGGTAGTCTGCCTGTAGGCCAACCGGCAGTTGAGCTGGATGACCGGATGGCAGCTATAACGCAGGCATATGTAGATCAAGGAGACTTTGTCGTAATGGCAGTGGATCTGCATGAGGAAAATGACCTTTATCACCCGGAAAGCAAGCTGTTTCCTCCGCATAATATTCGTGGAACCGAGGGACGAGATTTGTATGGCAAGCTCCATAATCTCTATACGAAACAGAGGGATTCCATCTATTGGATGGACAAAACACGATACAGCGCCTTCGCTGGCACGGATCTGGAACTCAGGTTGCGTGAACGTGGTATTACGGAAGTTCATTTGATCGGTGTGTGCACGGATATATGTGTACTGCATACGGCTTTAGACGCTTATAACAAAGGCTTTGCGATTACGGTATACAAGGACGCTGTGGCAAGCTTTAATCAGGCTGGACATGATTGGGCTTTGGGTCATTTTCAGGGCAGTCTCGGAGCCGACGTATGGTCGGCTGAGGATACGATTTTACGCCAGAAGAAGTAAATAACTTAACGATTGTGCACCAATATCCGATAACAGAATGGAGTTGGATATGGGTGCATACGGATGGACAAGGCGGTACGCCGCTGCCAAACCGGGGACAGTCAGAGAGGATGATTACGATGCAGTCAACGAGCCTCGCATTACATACAGATAAATATCAAATTAATATGATGTACGCCCACTGGGTGAACGGAAGTCACCAGCGCAAAGCTGTGTTTGAGGCATATTTTCGCAAGCTGCCTTTTGGCAACGGATATGCGGTGTTCGCAGGTCTGGAACGCATTGTGAATTATATTGCAAATCTGCGCTTTACAGAAGAGGATATCCGTTACCTCTCAGAGCAAGAGGAGAAGTATGATCCCATGTTTCTGGAGGCATTGCGACAGTTTAGGTTTGGCGGAACCGTTCATTCGATGAAAGAAGGGGCGCTTGTTTTTCCAAATGAGCCTCTGGTACGCGTCGAAGGAACGATTATGGAAACACAACTGGTTGAGACAGCGTTGTTGAATTTTATGAACTACCAGACGCTGATTGCGACGAAGGCGTCGCGCATTAAGCAGGTGGCAAGCGGCGATACGCTGCTGGAATTTGGCACACGGCGGGCGCAGGAAGCAGATGCGGCGATTTGGGGAGCCCGGGCAGCTTATGTAGCGGGCTTTGACGCAACTTCTAATATGCTGGCAGGTGAGCACTTTGGTATTCCGACCAAGGGAACGCATGCTCATTCCTGGGTGCAGACCTTTATGAGCGAGCAGGAGGCTTTTGACGTGTATGCGAAGGTTTTACCGGATCAGGTCACACTGCTGGTGGACACCTTTGATACGCTGGAGAGCGGTGTTCCCCATGCGATTCGGACAGCGAAGATGCTGGAGAGTCAGGGCAAACGCATGAAGTCGATCCGTTTGGATAGTGGTGACTTAGCTTATTTGTCCATTCAGGCGCGAGAAATGCTGGATGCCGAAGGCTTGGATTACGTACAAATTGTAGCCTCCAATGATTTGGATGAAAATACAATTTTTAACTTAAAGGCCCAAGGTGCGCGTATTGATGTATGGGGTGTGGGAACACAGCTCATTACAGCTTCGGATCAACCTTCACTGGGCGGGGTGTACAAGCTGGTCGAGCGGGAAGTAGAAGGCGAAATGCTGCCGACGATTAAAATTTCGGGCAATCCGGAAAAGGTATCCACACCGGGCAAGAAGGATGTATATCGTATTATAGATAAGAAGAAAGGGAGAGCTGTCGCCGATTATATTTCTTTTCCGGACGAAGATCGTCCGCGCAATGGAAAGCGGCTGAAGCTCTTTAACCCGCTGCATCCGTATATGAAGAAGTATGTGGAAAATTACGAAGCAGTTCCGATGCTGGAGCCTATTTTCGTAAATGGGCAGAAAGTGTATGAGCTTCCCGGGCTGGATGAAATTCGCGCATACCATACTTCCCAGCTGCAACTGTTCTGGCCGGAATATTTGCGGAAGCTGAACCCGGAAATTTACCGTGTAAATCTCAGTGAAAAGGTATGGGGGCTGAAACAAAAGCTGATCGACAGCTATATGCAGCCGGAAGTAGAAGAAAAGGAATAGCTTTAAGAAGGCACCCTGAAAGTGATGGGGTGCCTCTTTGTGTTTCAGAGCGTGGGAGGGAAATCTGTGTGTTATTTGTAAATTTCCCTCATGACATGCCGCAGCTCAGGTATAATGATGCGCTCCATCGCCAAACGGACGGCTCCACGCGAGCCTGGCATAGAAAATACGGCTGTCCGGCCCACGGTGCCTGCCACAGCACGACTCAATATCGCTGCTGAACCAATATCCTCGGCAAAGCTTAAATAACGGAAGATTTCCCCGAATCCGGGCAGTTCCTTATCCAGCAGAGAGGAAACGGCTTCATATGTTGTATCACGCGGGGAAATACCGGTGCCGCCTGTCAAAAGAACAGCCTCAATGTCATCGCGTTCGGCGGCTTCGGATACGAGCTGCCGGATGCCGTCATAGTCGTCTTTGACGATAACATATCGGACTACCTGATAGCCGTTCGTTTCCAGCAAATCCACCAGTAGTCGTCCTCCGGTATCTGTCTCCACGGTACGGGTGTCGGAGACGGTTACAACCATGCAGCTAACCTGCTGCGGGGCCTCCAGTCGATGCTCCTCTACAGAAGATATATTCATTGCAATGCTCACTCCTTGATCTATGTTAGACATACTCTTTTTACAATAGAGGAATGATTGCTGGTGTGCAAGTCAGTAGTAGGCACGAGGAAGAGGTGTGATTTATTCCCTTGCACGGATGAGTTGGAATATAGTACACTTCCTTACATAAGTCGGGATTTCTTGTCTGGTCATTGATGAAAGCGTGAACAACGGTTGATTAATCTCAATTGTCGGCGGGTAATAATACAGCAGGGTCAACAACAGGGAGGTAATGTATTATGAAACATTCATACCAACAATGCGTAGATGCTTGCCTGGAATGTATGAACGCTTGCAACGTTTGTTACGTGGCGAGCTTGAAGGAATATGATTTGGCTATGCTGCGCGAGTGTATTCGAGTGAGCCGGGAATGTGCAGAAATATGCGGGTTTGCTGCTCAAATGTTGGAACGCGGAACGGAATTTGCCGAGCAAATTTGTGAGTTGTGTGCCAAAGCCTGTGAAGTATGTGCTGCTGAATGCGGTAAGCACGCCCATGAGCATTGCAAGCAATGTGCAGAAGCCTGCCGCCGTTGTGTTCAGGCTTGTCGCCAAATGGTGGCTGTGTAATTACATATTATCGAGTCAGCGCCTGAACAGAAAATAAAAGATTGCTTTCCACTGGATAGGTTTGTATAATGATGGGAATTAACGTCTTGGAACGGGAGAGTAGCAGGGGAGCCATATCATTACAGCGAGCCGGAAAAGGTGGAAGCCGGTATGAGGTCCGATGTGAAGCGCACCCGGGAGGCGGTTGTTCCAACACGGAATTCCGTTAGTAGATCAACCCGGTAGACACCGTTATTTGTCATTGGAGTGAAATCGGCGATTATGCATAGTTCATTGCACAATCCGATTTACGAAGAGTGGTACCGCGGGGATATTGAAGTTCTCGTCTCTTGAATAATTCAAGAGGCGGGAGCTTTTTTTGTTAGATTCTAAATGAAAAAAGGAGAGAAAGCTATGCTGCTGTCGATCGCTGCTCAAGCTATTTCTGCCCATACGGGCTTGGAGGAAAAGGAGATTTCATCTTTATTGGAGGTACCGCCACAGCCGGAATGGGGAGATGTGGCGTTTCCCTGTTTTTTGCTGGCTAAAAAGTTTCGGAAGTCTCCACAGCAAATCGCACTGGAACTGGCGGAAGCAATAAATCGTGAGGAAGGACTGACTGCTTCGGCATCAGGAGCCTATGTAAATATAACACTGGGGCGTTCTGTTCATATTCCACTCATGCTGGCTGAATTGAGCAAACCCGAATTTTTCAAGCCAGATATCGGACACAGACAGCGGATAGTGATAGATATGTCTTCGCCCAATATTGCCAAACCGTTTGGTATCGGCCATCTTCGCTCTACTGTCATCGGTGCTGCATTGTACCGCATTCTCGGAGAAATGGGGTATATTCCGGTTAGTGTGAATCATCTGGGGGATTGGGGAACACAGTTTGGTAAGCAAATTGCGGCTTATAAAAGATGGGGAAATGAGGAGCAGCTACAGCAGGATCCGATTGGAGAATCTCTGAAGCTGTACGTGCGTTTTCATGAGGAAGCCGTGCATGACTCATCTTTGGAGGACGAAGGTCGAGAATGGTTCCGCCGTCTGGAGCATGGAGATACCGAGGCTCAGCAGCTATGGGAGTTTTTTGTTGAAGTCAGCCTGCGTGAATTTGATCGCATGTATCAGCGTCTGAACATTACATTCGACCATGTGCTGGGAGAGAGCTTTTACAATGATAAAATGCAGGCGGTTGTTGCCCAATTAAGGACGAAAGGTTTGCTGGAAGAAAGTGAAGGTGCGCTTGTGGTGCGTTTGGAGGATAAAGGACTGCCGCCTTGTCTGATCTTGAAAAAGGATGGGACTACCATTTACCCGACACGTGATTTGGCTACGGCGATCTATCGTCATGAGGTTATGAAAGCTGATCGGTTGCTGTACGTGGTGGGTGGAGAGCAGCAGTTGCATTTCCGTCAGGTGTTTGCGGTACTAAAGCGTGCGGGAGAGACGTGGGCGGAGCAATGTGAGCATGTGCCGTTTGGTCTGATGCGCTTTGCAGGTAAAAAAATGTCCACAAGACGCGGCAAGGTCGTAAAGCTGGAGGAGGTGCTGGATGAAGCAGTAGCCCGTGCTCGATCTATCATAACCCAGAAGAATCCCGATTTACAGGATCAACAGGAAATAGCCGAGGACGTCGGCATTGGGGCGATCATTTTTGGCGACTTAAAAAATAACCGCCTGAACGAAGTGGATTTCTCACTGGAAGACGCGTTAACCTTTGAAGGTGAGACAGGCCCTTATGTACAATACACACATGCACGTATACGTAGTCTTTTGGAAAAAGCTCATGCTGGCACTGGTACGGTGGCTGGATCTAGTATAGATGTTCCCGCGGGGGAACGTCATGCACCTGATTCAACGTATACATCCGATGAAATGCTGGGGGATGCAGGTTGGGCGCTGCTTAAGCAACTGATTCGTTATCAGGGACAACTGGTACGTGCGGCTCGGCAACTGGAACCTTCGGTTATCGCGAGGTTTGCGCTGGATACGGCGCAGGCGTTCAACCGCTTTTACGCCAAGGAACGGATTGTCGATGGTGGGCCGTGGCGCATTCAGTTGGCGGAACAAACCGCTGATATTTTGGCACATACGCTGCAACTTCTTGGTCTGAAAGCACCTTATCGGATGTAGTCAAATGGTCTGAGGAAGAATACCCGCAAAGTGAGTATCCTTAGAATGTAGCCTAGGACGTGAGCAGAAAAGAGTTAAACGGGTTACACTAACTGTAAGTATCGTAAGCTTTTTTACAATCAATTTTTGAGTATCTGAAACATTTGTTGGTAGTATTACGTCGATAAGTATAGAAGAAACATAGTAAATATGGAGGTGCATCTCATGAAAAAAAACAAAAGCGTGACAGCAGCTTTGCTCGTGATCTGTTCGTTGGCAGTGGCTACGTCAGCTTCTGCTTTTCGTGATATAAAAGGAACCGAGCAGGAGAAGATTGTAAGTTCGCTTCAGAACAGAGGGATTATTCAGGGTATTACCAAGGATAAGTTTGCGCCTGATCAATCACTTACGTATGCACAAGGGGTGCATTTGGTCGTTAATGCGATGGATCTTCAGGTTATGCCGGATTTCACGACGGGTTCCTTCGCAAATATTCCGTCTTCGGCATGGTATGCCAAGTCTTACCGGATTGCGGCTCAACACCAAATTCCTTTGTCACCGGATATTGATCCAAGCACTCAGATGACAAGAGAACAATTCGCGAATATACTGTATAAAGCGGTTAGTGCAACCGGAGAATATCCAACAGTCCGCATGTACATTAATGTGGTGGATGGCAAGAAGCTGGACCAAGATTCAAGCGAAGCGGTTCAGTTCCTGCTGTTGACCAAAATTGCAAAATTAGATGAAAAGAGCAACTTTAATCCGGAACGTAAGGTAACCCGAATGGAGGCAGCAGAGATGGTCTATAATGCATCCGAATTTGTGCAAAATCATAAACCGATTGAATCTACTCCAGAAAATCCGGCTGAGCCTTCAGATCCGGGCCAGCAAAATGGTATTAGTATGAGCGTAGAGAAGGTGAATGACCAACAGAATAAGGTAACATTAACCCGGTTCCAGGCACCCAATCCCGGTTACGGTATTGAAGTGGATCATATCGACTATGTAGATGACGCCAATGCAGTGATTTACTACAAGTTGACAAGTCCAAAGCCGGGGGAAATGAATATCCAGGTTATTACGGATACCCACACCAGTACCCTGGTGGACAGCAAATATAAAGTTACGATTAAGGCAGTTGAGGGAACCGTTTTTCCTCCTACAGGATCAGGTGTCTCGGTAGTCCAATAATACTTGTAGCCTACACACAAAACATATATTTAGATAAAGCAAAACAGCAAGCCTCCATTGTATTTATCAGGAGACTTGCTGTTTTTTATGCATGCTTTGTGGGCTTGCTTTATGCGCTTCCTCCAGCCAAGCCAGGTCCGTTTTGACCTGAGCCCGATTTTTGCAAGGAGCTGGTACCTGCTCGGGTATCGGCTTTTCCAGAAGTCGCAGCTCCTGCTGCTACAGCAGTTTGCTCTGCAAGCAAAGCTTCTTGTTCCGACGATGCAGTAGAGAATGCATTTGTACCTGTTGCCGTTGTTCCTGACTGGAGCTGATACATCTGGAAGTAGCGACCGCCCTGAGCCATGAGTTCGTCATGGTTACCGCGTTCGACAATCTCACCCCGATGCAGCACCAGAATTTGATCCGCACTGCGGATGGTCGACAGACGGTGAGCAATGATGAAGGTAGTACGCCCTTTCTTGAGCACCTCCAGCGCAGATTGGATAAGCGCCTCGGTTTCAGTGTCAATATTGGCAGTAGCTTCATCGAGAATCAGAATCGCCGGATCAAAGGCCAACGCGCGGGCGAAGGAAATGAGCTGACGCTGCCCGGCTGATAAAGTACTTCCTTTTTCGATCACTGGCTCGTCAAAGCCTTGTGGCAAGTGGGCTAGCAGTTTGTCAGCCCCAACATCACACAGTGCTTTGTTCACCTGTTCTCTGGTAATCCGGCTATCTCCCAGACTGACATTGGAGGCTACTGTACCTGTAAACAAATATGGATCTTGAAGAACGATCCCCATATGATGGCGTAACCACTGCTTCGGAATGTCCTTGACAGAGGTTCCGTCAATGGTGATCGTTCCTTTTTGCGGATCGTAAAACCGGAACAGCAGGTTAATAATCGAGCTTTTTCCCGATCCGGTATGTCCGACGAGTGCAACTGTTTGGCCGGGATGTGCTGTAAAGGAAATATGCTTAAGGACATCATCCTTTTTGTAGGCAAAGGTTACGTCGTCGAACTCCACCAGACCTTTGTAACGCGGCATCGTGCCGTCTGTTACCTGTTCTCCGGTTTCATCCATCAGTTCAAATACTCGTCCCGAGGATACGATTGAAGTATCCAGCACCGCAAGCTGGTTGACCATACCAGTCATCGGTTGGAACAGTCGTCCCAGTACATCGACGAAGGCGTATAGTACGCCTAGTGATACAGCACTGCCTGTCGTGCCAAGCGCCTCGGCTCCGAAATACCACAACACGACGGCAAAGGCAAGATTTCTCAGCACATTAACCAGATTGTGTGAAGTGAAGGCGTTCAAATTCAGCATTTTATTCTGATGCTTCATATAATCATCGTTCAGTTCTTCAAACTCATGTTGCGTTTGTTTCTGGTGCCGGAACACGCGAATAATGGACATCCCTTGAATAGATTCGTTGATAATTGCATTAATCTCACTGAGTCGGGACCGAATGATCGTATTAAAGCGGGTGGCGACTTTGCGGTACAGTACAATCCACAAGATCAGCAGCGGTACAATGAACAGAGAGATCAGGCCCAGTCTGAAGTCCAGCAAAAAGAGTGCGACATATACACCGGCCATCGTCACAATACCTGAAGTGAAGTTCGACAGTACGGCCACGAATAAATCTTTTACCGCTTCTGTGTCATTCGTAACACGGGATACGACCTTGCCTGCGGGCAGATTGTCAAAAAAGTAAACTGGCAACCGTTGAATATGTGCGTAGAGGTCAAGCCGAAGCTTTTGAATAACCTTGTTGGCCGAGGACTGCAGCCAGTAGGTTTTACCAAATTCAGCAAAGATCGAAATGACCAGAAAGAAGCAATACCAGCCAATCAGTTGAAAGATACCGGGCATTTCCGGCTTGTAAAAGCTATACAGCTCATCGGCTGTCAAAGCCTTGGCATCATAGCGAAAGGTGTCGGAGCCGCGTGTCACCGTCAGCGTGCCGTTCGTAAAGGAGCGGTTACCGTCAGCCACCTGCACCGAGCCATCAATAAATACGAAGGATTTTCCAACTTGTAAAATCCTTGCTTCACGCCCTTTGGGCTCCCCGGCCTCAAAGCGGTCTTCACGCTTAAAATGGGTTCCGGCATAACTTACGGTGCCGTCCACGCTAGTTGTCTCGTAAAATGGTTTTTCAATAGCGAGCATATGGTCGTCGATCATCGTTTTGGCAATGAAGGGTCCGGCCAGCTCAGCGGCTACCCCGATAGCCAACGCGATGAGTGCGGCGATAAAGCCTGCTTTGCTCGTCAGGGCATACTGGAATAGCCTTTTGCCGATATTGGGTTTCATTAGGATACCTCCCCTGAGGTCAGAACAGATTCCACTTGCTGCCGTTCAAACTGTTGACGGTACCATCCGTCCGTCTGAAGCAGCTCGTCGTGGGTTCCTTCCTCAATAATGCGTCCTTGCTCCAGCACGACGATCCGGTCTGCATGTTCTACAGCCGAGAGACGGTGAGTGGAGATCAGAGTTGTTTTACCCGAGCGTTTACGTCGGATATTATCAATAATACGTGCTTCTGTTCGAGCATCAACCGCGGACAGTGCATCGTCTAGCACCAGAATATCCGGATCGCCGATAAAGGCGCGTGCCAGCGAAACACGTTGCTTCTGGCCGCCGGACAGGGCAATGCCTTTTTCTCCGACAAGTGTATCCAGTCCATCGGACAAGGTGCCTAAATCCTGATCGAAGGCTGCGGTACGGATCGCTTCCATGATGTCTTCATCATCTGCACGCGGTTTACCGAACTGAATGTTCTCACGCACTGATTTGGAAAACAGAATTTGCTCCTGTGGCACGTAGCCGATCCAACTGTGCAGTTGTTCAACTGCAATGTCCTCCAGCCGAGTGCCAGAGATTAAAATGTCACCGCTACCCGTCGGGTATTCATGCAGTAGCTGTTTGAGCAAGGTGGACTTCCCGCTGCCCGTTCGGCCGACGACACCCAGCGTTTCCCCTCGTTTCAGCTCCAAATTCACATGTAACAGATTGTCAACAGATGAGGTTGGATAGCGGAAGGTAACATCTTTCATCGTAATGGACTCGGGGTGGTTAACCGTTACAGGCTGAGCTGCATCTTGTACGTCCGGCTCCACATGGAGAATTTCGTTCACCCGATCGAGGGAAGCGCTACCGCGCTGCATAATGTTGATCAGTTCGCCAATGGCAAACATCGGCCAAATCATCATCCCCAGATACATGTTAAAGGATACCAGTTCACCCAGCGTGATATCGTTATGAAATACCAGATAAATACCATAGCCAAGTCCGATCACATAGCTAAGCCCTACGCATAAGCGGATCGTCGGTTCGAAGAGAGCGTCCATTCGGGCGACCGCCAGATTTTTGCGAAATACGTCATCGGTAATATCGGCGAACCGTTTTTCATCCATTCGTTCCTGTACATAGGCGCGAATGACCCGGATACCTGCCACGGATTCCAGCACTTGGTCGTTCATATCGCCAAATGCATCCTGTGCCAGCGTGTAACGCTCGTGAACGGCTTTACCGTAAATGCTCATTGCCAGCGCGATAAAAGGAAGGGGCAGAACCGCCGCCAGCGTCAGCTTCCAGCTAATCAGGGTGCCCATGGCGACCAGCACGACGCTCAGGTAAACTGTAGAGTCAGTTAGCGTCAGCATGCCAAAGCCCGCAGTACTTGCCACGGAACGAAGGTCGTTCGTAGCACGAGCCATCAGGTCACCAGTACGATTGCGTTCAAAAAATGGAGGTGTCATCCGCAGCAGATGGTTCATAAAGCGTGTGCGCAACAGGCGCTCCACCAGATTGGCACCCCCAAACAGCTTGTGCATCCATATGTACGTAATGTAGTAGATGACGGCAAGAATGCCTAAAATGTAAAAAATATAATGCCAGAGCGAGGACCATGAAATTGAACCGCGTACGATCTCATCAATAGCGCTGCCTAGCAGCCGAGGCGGAGCCAGCTCCAGCACGCCAACGGCTATCAGCATAAACAGCCCAATCGAGTACCGGCTTTGTTCTCTTTTAAAAAACCAGCTTAAATTTTTGAGTACCGAAAACAAGAGGAATCCCATCCTTTCATGAAAAGCTCATGCGAGAGTTGTTGTACCATTTTGAATAAACAATAACGGCTTGCTACCACTAGCTTCAATCCGGTAACAGGCGCAAAAAAGGCATACCGTCCGCAGACGATATGCCTTAAATCTCAATATCATATGGCGCGCAGGTATTTTCAGCACACTCACCACTGAAAAACTGCTCAAACGCAGGCAGCCACTCGTATTAAACCATACAACGTGAATGGCCCAATTCCGAAGGATGCGTCAGGGGAGATGCTCCGGTATGAAGTTGTTGTGTTTGTAGAGTTGGGTAAAAGGCGAGATGAATGTTTAGCACCGGGAACACTCCTTTCTTCTTCGAATTGGATTCATTCTGACCATGAGTAATCGTTCAAATTGGTAATTAATTTCAAAATGGATCTCGTATGCTTGAATCTTAACACCGTCTTTTGCGAATTGTCAAACCTTTTTCAAAAAAATGTATATCGCTCGCTGGAGATTTTTACTTGAGTAAGGGGCAGTTGGTGGCCATTCTAAAGAATACTATGATATAGTTAACAGGACGTAATTGTACAAGGAGATGAGCATAACGCATGAGCATACAGGTAACTGAACCAGCGGCACAGTGGTACATCAAGGAGCTTGGTCTGAACCGTGGAGATACCATCCGTTTTTTTGCCCGCTATAGTTCTGGCGGTGGGTTACATCCAGGCTTCTCTCTGGGAATTGCCGTAGAGCCTCCGCAGCACCCCGTACTACAACATGAAGCGGCTGGCATTACGTTTTATATGGAGGACCAGGATTACTGGTACTTGAAGGGTCATCATCTGGAAGTAAAGTATCTGGAGGAACATGACGACATTATTTACACGTATGCCGAGGAAGAGCAGTCTTAATGCTCTAACGTTAGAAATAGCTTGCAGGTTAACCGTTTGGAGACATGAAAAAGCGGCGGAGTATCGCATTACAGGGGATTAACCTGTGTGTGATACTCCGCCGTTTTGTTGTCCTTGGGACGCGTGTGCTGCATGTTAAGGGTTGTTAAGCATCGGACCATCCACCGCAAAATCAAAATCATCAATGTCGTACACATGTACAGGTACGGAAGCTTCAATAATGCGATGAATCCAGTCCAGTTGATCTGTCAAAATGGGTAATTCTTCACGTTGGGCTGTTAGCACCAGTTCGGTCTCGATTGGATCAAAATATTCTCCGTAATGCGCAGTGTCGACGGCATTAATGACGATCAGTGAGGTGTTAGCGTCGAACAGGATAGGTAAGCTTTTGGCCCAGGGCATCTGAAGCGCGCGCCGGATTTTTTTCTGATTCAAAGGTTCCTCAAAATAGCTGATCAGTTC
This sequence comes from Paenibacillus sp. 1-8, assembly GCF_056316205.1. NCBI lineage: Bacteria > Bacillati > Bacillota > Bacilli > Caryophanales > Paenibacillaceae > Paenibacillus > Paenibacillus sp. 1-8. The sequence continues at coordinate 2,186,134 of NZ_CM149995.1, forward strand.
GCTTACCTTTCGCTTCACATGCTGATCGTCCGCAGGATTATCCATGAGCGGCTCTGTGCTATCCTGAAATTCGTATAGCTCCAGCAGCGACGTGTAAGGTACTATATATTCCACAGGGGCGGGAGTTGTAAGCAGTTGGCCATATATGGCAACCATTACAGCTTCCGTTACAAATTGTCGGGACATCGGTCAAGCCTCCTGCATTTACCAAATTATGCGATAAGAGTATAACACAAAGCGAGACTGAATTCAGCCCGTCATGCAGATTGCTCAGGTTTTTTATAGACAGCATCTTCCAACGACAGACGAAGGATAAGCGAGGAAGTCTAGGTGCGTCCGATTAACAGTGACAGCAGCCCGGCGGCGATGAGCGGCCCTACAGGAACGCCTTTGAAGAAGGCGACACCAATCACGGTTCCGATAAGCAAACCCGTCACAATGATGGGCTGTCCGGACATCAGAGTTACTCCGCGGCCGCCAAGGTAGGCTACCAGGATGCCAATAGCAATAGCGAGCAGCGACTTCCAGTGAAGGAAGGACTCTATCACCTGGCTAATGCTGATTTTACCGCTGGCCAGAGGGGTCATCACACCAATGGTCAGAATGATGATCCCGATCGTCAATCCATACTTTTCAAGCCAGGGGAAAGCAGTATGAAAATGGGTTACCCGAAGTAGCAGTAGTACGACCATGGCAATGGTGATGGTGGAGTTGCCGCTGACAATTCCAAGACCAGTCAGTACCAGCAGGATGAGTGAACTGTAATCCATATCTGTGTTCTCCTTAGTTCATTTAGCTTTGAATATGTTCAGCGATTTGGCGACCGTGCCAGCGGCCTGTTTCAATGAACACCTCATTGGCATTGCTGCCGGAAGCGATGACACCCGCCACATATATACCCGGTATATTGGTCTCCATCGTGGAAGGATCATATTCCGGTTTGTCCAGACCCTCAGCCATGTGGACACCTACAGACTCCAGTAGCTTCCGTTCCGGGTGAAACCCGGTCAGTGCCAGTACAAAATCATTTTCGAGCCGGAAAGCTTCTGCCTCCAACGGGGTGACCACTACATAATCTGGATGAACTTCAGTGATGCGCGCGCCCAGATGGAGCGTAATTTTTCCTTTTTGCACCATACTGTCGAACAGTGGACGAACCCACGGCTTAATGTATTCAGACAGTTCGGTTCGGCGATACACCATGTCAATGGTAGCCCCGACACGTACGAGTTCTATCGCTGCATCCACCGCTGAATTGCTGCCGCCGATGATTGCGACCCGCGTGCCGGTATAGGGATGGGCTTCACTGAAATAATGAGTAACTTTATCTAATTGTTCCCCGGGAATGCCCAAATAGTTCGGATGATCAAAATATCCTGTAGCCACGACGACATAGCGTGACGAATACGTTTTGGCTATTCCCTGCTTACTCACCGTATGTACAGTAAATGTAGCATCATCCTGTCGTGTGATCGTTTTTGCTTCCTCATAATGACGGATGTTCAGGTTATAATGTGCAGTTACCTTGCGGTAATACGCCAGTGCTTCATGACGATAAGGCTTGTCGTTAGGCGTACTGAACGGAACATCGCCAATTTCCAGCAGTTCAGCCGTGCTGAAAAACTGCATGTTCGTCGGGTACAGAAAAATAGAGTGAACAATGTTACTTTTTTCGATAATGACGGTTTGCAAGCCTCTGCGGCTGCATTCGATTGCAGCGGACAGCCCGCAAGGCCCGCCTCCAATAATGATTACGTCGTGCATTTCGATGAACCTCCCGTGATATTGGTCTGTTGCGCCTGTTTTGCAGTAGTATGGTAGACGTTTCAAAGCGCTAATTCATAAAAATTTGAAAAGGCGAAACAAATGAATATATGCAATCTCTGCACAAAAGTCAAGTAATATCATCCTACCGCAATGCGTACACAATATCCAGCCGTTTTCAGAAAGAAGTAAAAGAATGATACGATTGACAACTATTTTTAACAATCATATAATTAGATATATATCTATTTTGTGTATTTATTTTATTTTTTCACGGAAAATATACGGAAAGTATGTAGTGATGAAAAGAGGCGTTAACGATGCAACTGGATAAAATGGTCAACTATCATAAAGCGCTTGCTGATCCTACGCGTATGCGTATATTGCTGCTCTTGTCACGTGGAGAGATGCATGGTCAGGCGTTGGCGGAAAAACTGAATTTATCCCAACCGACTGTCACGCATCATGCTTCCAAGCTTCGTGAAACGGGGTTAATCAAGGAGCGGCGTGATAAGAATACGGTATATTTTACACTGAATCCTGAACTGATCAGGCAGCATGCCGAGGCGACAGTGCGGTTTATTTTTGAAAAAGGAGAGGGGGAGGAAGAGATGTCAGAGGTTAATGAAACGCTGGAAGCGACAGTCTTGCGTAATTTTTTTTCCAAGGACGGCAAGCTGCGTCAAATTCCCTCACAATACAAGAAAAAGCTGATTGTGCTTCACATGCTGGCAGAAAAGCTGGAGCCGGGCCGCGTGTATCCTGAACGTGAGCTAAACGAGTGGATTAAGCAGTATCATGAGGATTTTGCTACAATTCGGCGTGAGCTGATTATGCATCAGTTTATGTACAGGGAACGTGAAATGTATGAATTGAATCCACGTGAGATGTGGACGCGTTGGGATCAAGTGCGCTAAAAGAAACTTGAAAAGATTTAAAAAAAAGGTTTGCGGCAGACTTGACAGACGAATTGTGGACTTGTATGATTAAGGAAATTTTAGGAGGAGGCGATGTTATATGCGTACGAACATGAATGGATTGGTTCAGCAGCAGTATGACGTTGTCTCCCGCACGGATGATGCACAGTTGAAGACTATATGAAATAAGTATAGTTTTTACATGGCATTCGGTTGAGCAGTAGAACCGATGAAATCCGCAGGGAGTGATTCCCTGCGGATTTTTTTATGATTAGGGTCTTGGGATAGCCTCGGCCTGAATCATACACCCTCCGCAGGGGTTTCCCTGCGGATTTTTTGCGTTGTTTGCTCGCGGGAGAGAACATTTATAAACACCGAATAGCACGAAAATAAAAAAACATCAACTTTAAACATCAGCAATAAACGATGATTCACAGGAGGAAAACAATGAGTATACATGAATACGGCTGGTCTGATTACTGGAACGGCTTTTGGGATCAATGGAAACAAAGCTTTGAAGAACGAGCAGAAAATACACAGGTACGCCCTGCCCGCCTGATTGCCGATTATGGTCAAAAAGTAAAGCTTATGACTATGGATGGAGAACGCTGGGGAGCTGCTTCCGGCAAGCTGAGACATGCTATCGTCGATCCGGCAGAAATGCCGGCTGTGGGGGATTGGGTGGCTGTCACCGTGCCAGATGGAGTCTCTGATGCAGTCATTCATGCCGTGCTGCCACGTAAAAGTCGGATATCCCGGCAGGCTGCGGGCTTTGAGACGAAGGAGCAATTGATTGCGACAAATGTAGATACGCTCTTTCTCGTCAATGCGCTAAATCACGATTTTAATGTGCGCAGGCTGGAGCGGTATTTAATTATGGCGTGGAACAGCGGGGTCGATCCGGTCGTTGTGTTGAGCAAAAGCGATCTTTGTCCCGATGTGGAAGAGCGGGTGGCAGAAGCAGAGGGGGTTGCCCCTGGTGTACCAGTCATCGTCATTTCTGCCTTGCAAAACGAAGGGAGAGAGCAACTGGAGGCGTTTCTTCAACCCGGACGCACAGTTGCCTTGACAGGCTCATCCGGCAGCGGCAAATCAACAATTGTGAACTGGCTGTCCGGTGCCGAAGTACAGCTTACACAGGATGTGAGGGAAGAGGACAGTCGAGGGCGTCATACGACAACCCACCGACAGTTGTTCCCTATATTGAAGCAAGCCGTTCTGCTGGATACGCCGGGAATGCGTGAACTGAATCTGTGGGATGATTCCACCGGGGTCGCCAATACCTTCGCGGATATTACGGAAATGGCACAAAATTGCCGTTTTGCAGACTGCAAGCATCAGGGTGAAGCGGGATGTGCGGTAGAGGAAGCTGTGCAGCGTGGTGAGCTATCTGAATCCAGAGTGAACAACTATCGCAAAATGCAGCGGGAGCTGGAGTATCAGGCACGTAAAGAAGCAGATCGGCGGAAAAAGGATCAACGTTCAAGCACAAATCAGGGCCGAGGCGGTAATCGAAGTGGCTGGAGACGTGATGTGGAGTGGTGAGGATGAAGAAAGGTTATTTGTAAAAATCACAAGAGAATCTGCGGTGTGGTTGGCATATCCTGTAGAGGGGTGAGTATATGCCAAATTATAGTATTGTGGTGAGTTTGTCGGATCGTCGTCTCTATTTAAAAGATGGCGATCAGACTGTACTTAGTTATCCGGTCGGTATCGGTAAAATCGCTACACAGACACCGCACGGACAATTTACCATCATCAATAAACAGCCTAATCCCGGCGGCCCCTTCGGAGCGTTCTGGATGGGGCTGTCCAAGCCGCATTATGGCATCCACGGCACCAATGCGCCTTGGTCCATTGGCAAGCTGGTGTCGCATGGTTGCATACGTATGCAGAACAAGGATGTGCTGGAGCTTCAGGAAAAGGTTAGCATCGGCACGCCGGTCACCATACAGCCTTAGTGACCGACAAGTTGCAATACCCTGCAAGCTATGTGCTGTCCAATTATGATTTGGGTTGAACAGGGATACGGGCTTCAATCCGTTTGGAGCCCTCCTTGTCGTCTGCGGATTTAACTAGCGTGCCGGAAAGATGCTCTCCGCTTGCTCCATACACTCGTTTCGCATTCGCCCATATGTCTTCATTGGGCTCGAAAATGATAACCATGGTGTAACGATTAGCCAGGCTCGGTTTTTTGACCCTCATACTGAAAGAGCCGTCAGGCATGACTTTGGTTTGGTCGTCATAACCGAACTGCCAGCGTCCCGGGAAATCAATAGTGAGCTTGACATCTGACCCTTCCAGCAAATTACTGCGCGCATATACATGATAATAGTTGCCTTCCTGCTGCACATCCGGCTTGATCCACACTTTGGGGCTACCGTAATCCTTTGGTTTGTTCCAGACAGGCTTGACCAGCGGGGTGCTTTGTTCCTGCTCAGGATCAAACTCTGCGCCAATCCGGACTTCTTGCCGAAGCTGTTCCTTTTCTTCGTATTGATATACATAGGGGCCTTCCAATTGCTCACCACCGCTGCCGTAAAGATTGCGTATCGGGTCGTCTTGGTCGGACGGACGGAACAAAACCGTCAGATCCATGCTGCCCTGTATGCCTGGCCGTTGCAAACGAAGTACAAAGCTTCCGTCCTTTTGAACAGTTGCTTCGTCCGTGTATCCGGTGAGCAGGGAGTTTTTGACCGCGAGATTACCCTTAATCCGCGCTCCGGCGGGGAGGTTGGAGCGCCCTGTGACCTTTACGGTTTTCCTGTCTATACTTACGTAGCCTGATATTTCGACATAACTGCTGCCTTGTTGATGTACAGGGGTGCGATTGGCAGCTCGTTCATCCAGGGAGGACGTATTCTGGTTCGGATTCCCGGTAACAGTGTAGGCGCGGGCCTCAGCCTCATGTTGGGCCATACTGCGGGTAGAGGCTTTTTCCCTGCTACATGCAGACAGAATTGTCAGCAGCAACAAAGTGTATAAAAATATCCAGCCTATTTTAGGCAATCTTTGCTTTTCCATAGTTTCTGCTCGCTCCTTGTTCATAGCTTCCAGATTTAAAGCGGTCAATGCTTTGAAACTTTATGTATTTACCCTTTTTAAAGGTTATGTAATCCTGCCTGTTTTATCCAACAGGGTGCCTATTTGTTTAAACTACAAGCAGAATGGTTAAAAATGGATAACCTGATCATTCCCTTGGAAAGAAAGGGCAGCATGTTGTAAAGGAGCCTGAGTCATATGTCCATTGACCGTTTTATCCTGAAAAAGCTGGACAACTGCCGGGAAGAGCATACACGCGCTAATTTACTGGAACTGTTTAGAATACGAATTGAGAAGGCGCAGAAGATGGAACGTGGTGGTAAAAAAGGTTATCGCAGAAGAATACTATAAGCAGATTTCTATAAAATGATAGGTTCGGCTAGTTACATGTATCATGTTTCAAAGCCGCCGATACGGAGAGGGTGCTTAATCACTCCCTCCTTTTTGCTATGATTTCGGAACAAAAAAAAGTCCCTCTTAGTAGAGGGACAGTGCCAATGAATCATTTTCGCTAACGCTATGCAAGATGGCTTCACAACCGACAATTTCTATACTGATCAAAGAGTTAAGACATTTTTGAAGGGCACGCTTGCCTCTGGAGATTTTGTTCTCCAAAGTGTTGCTTAGAAGTTTTAGCGTTTTTTGTACAGGTTGTTTGTTTTCTTGGTTGAAGTATACGGGAATACGTTTGTTTTGAAATGTAATTAATGTTCTCACAAAAATCACCTCGCTTGAGTTATTTCATGGCTTTATTGTAGAGCCCGTTTCTTAAAATTACCTTAAAAACACCTTATAAAAACATAAAGGTCTGAAAAATTTACAAAGTGTTCACAATGCTCTGGCAAACAAATCGAATTTGGTTCTAACCTATCGACAAAATGACGTATATGCGAATTCTGCAAAACTCTGAAAATATAGTTTATTGATTCATATGACTCTTTTAAGATATAAAAATACAACTAAAGTCATGATTTGATAGCTCGTGTGGGTAGTTTGTAACAAATTGACAGCCTAATAGACGGATGCTACAGTTACGATAGCCATATTTTCATAGAAAATAGGCTCTTTGTGTGAGCTTTACTGTATATATTAAGGATCGGGAGGGATGACAGATGATCCTGACCGTGCTTTCGGGACGACAGGAAACAGAGTGGTTTGACATCGAGGTGGCTGATGAATACTCGGTGGATCATTTGAAGCTGATGCTGGGTGTGCGTATTTTTGGTGAGCCTCCGGCGGAAGGAATGCAATATATTATGGAAGCAAAATTCCCGGAGGGGCTTTGGTTCAGGGTGGATGACGACCAGCTGTTGATAGGAGCAGGCCTGCGGGAAGGCTGTACGGTGCGTATTCAGCGAGCTTTTTCGACAACCCGGGACGAAGCTCCTGTATATGGACGGCGTTCGCTGTTTCAAAGTGAAAAAAATGGGTAAATACACACATGAAATTATATGAAACCTTGGTAAAATGAAATAGTAAGCGAAAAGGGGGACTTTTGTCTTGAATGTATTATACCAGCGCTCCCCGAGATTAAGACCGGCGCTCCGAGAGGAGAAGCTGGAGATTTTACGGCCTCCGGCTGAGCCGAGCAAGCCGTCTTTTTCCATTATATCTATACTTATTCCGTTAATGATGACGTTGGTAACGATTGGTTTTTACGTATATATGAGCAAAACAGGCAAGATGGGCAACAGTAACTACCTGATGTTCCAGATGGTTACTGTGGTCATGATGCTTACATCCTATACCATTCCTTTTTTCGTGTATTTGAACAATAAGAAGGAATACAAGCGCAAGCTGGAGGAACGTGACCGGATGTACCGGGAACAGCTCCAGAAGCATCGGGAAGAGCTTGAATTGAAACGCGAAGAGCAAATTCGTACGTTGTATGAAATACACGGTGACCCGCAAATCTGCGCTCAAATCGTCAAAAACCGTAACAGCTCTCTCTGGGAGCGTTCGCCGGAGGATGAGGATTTTTTGCAAGTGCGTATTGGAACCGGACAAGTTCCGTTTCATATCAAGCTGCAAATCCCGCGCCCGGACGGCTATGACCGAGACCCGTTGCTGGGAGCTGCGGATGAATTGGGGGAAGAGTTTCGTCTGGTGGATGCTGCTTCCATTGCATTGCCGCTGTTCCAATCCAAGGTGGTTGGTTTGGTTGGAGAGCGAGAGCATACTCTTGCAGCATTAAGAGTGATTCTGGCACAGGTGACTGTCCGTCACTCGCCGGATGAAGTGAAAATCGCTTCCTTTTATGATGAACGGGAAGAAAATGAGTGGAATTGGATGCGTTGGCTTCCGCATGTGTGGGACGATGACAGAACTGGGCGGATGATGTCAGACCGCAGCAGCAGCGCCCATCAATTGGCCGACTTTCTGTTTGCCAGATTGAACCGCCGTAAAAACAACCGCAACGAACGTAATGGAAAAGGGATGGAAGTCCCGTGTTATGTGGTTGTTTTATCAGATAGCCAGCTAATTGAGGAAGAGCCGCTGCTTCCGTTGCTGTTGGAGGACGGACGGGCAATTGATGCGTGTACCATCGTGCTGGCCTCTCGCAAGGAAGCTTTGCCGATGCAGTGTCAGCTTATCGTGGAGGCTTCCAGGGAGCAGGGCGTATATGCTCGCAAATCGGAGTCACCGGAGGTTGAACAGCAAAGCTTTAAACCGGATCGTCTGTCGAGAGAGGAAGCAGATGCATTGGCACGATATATGGCTCCTATTCGCTTGAAGCGTTCCTCGGCTTCCGATATTCCCTCTGTGCTGCCTCTGTTCGATATGATGAGCGTAGCGGGTGTGGAAGAACTGGACGTGACAGAACGGTGGCGGCGCAATCGCCATCCTGATACCTTACCTGTACCCATGGGTGTGCGGGCAGGCGGCAAGAAGATCATGATTAATCTGCATGATAAAATCGAGCGTCAGGGACACGGTCCCCACGGCTTGATCGCGGGTACGACAGGTTCAGGGAAGAGTGAGGTTATTCAGTCCATCGTAGCCTCCCTTGCCGCTGAGTTTCACCCGCATGATCTTGCGTTTATGCTGATTGACTACAAGGGTGGCGGTATGTCCAATACGTTCGTTAATTTGCCGCATGTAGTAGGCACGATTACGAATTTGGACAATAACCTGATCGAACGCGCCAAAATTTCATTAAAAGCAGAACTGGTTCGCCGACAGAAAATATTAAACGATGCAGGCAATTTACAGCATATTGATGAATATTACAGATTGCTCCGGCAGCGGCACGCACAACCGCTGCCTCATCTGGTTATTATTATTGATGAATTTGCACAATTAAAACGGGATCAGCCCGAGTTCATGGATGAGCTGATCAGTATTGCTGCCATTGGGCGGACCTTGGGTGTCCATCTGATTTTGGCGACCCAAAAGCCTGCCGGCGTGGTGGACGATAAAATCTGGAGTAACTCCAGGTTCCGTATCTGCTTACGGGTGCAGAGCGAAGGCGACAGCCGTGATATGTTGAAAATACCGAATGCCGCGTGGATCACGAAGCCAGGACGAGGGTATTTTCAGGTCGGCAGTGATGAGGTGTTTGAAGAGATGCAGTTTGCCTGGAGCGGTGCGCCGTATGTAGGCAACAGCGATATTTCTTCTGCGCTGCCTGTGCATGAGGTTAGACTGAACGGCAAGCGTGAAGCGCTGCTGACTGGCGGCGAACGGGCAAGCTCAGGCTTAAAAGGAGAAGAAGCTCCCAAACAGCTCCAGATATTCATTGATTATATTGCAGAAGAAGCTGCCAAGGCAGGGATCGAACGGCTTCAGGGGCCGTGGCTTCCGCCGCTGCCTGAATTGCTGGATTTAACTGATTTGTCTCCATGCGCCGAAACGGACAGTCCAACAGCGCCTCAAGAGCTGAAGGCGGTCATGGGTCTGGTTGATGATTTGCCGAACCAGCGACAGGAGCCGATTTATGCATCGCTGGATCATGGTCATTGGGCAGTGTACGGTATGCCGGGCATGGGTAAAACAACCTTTTTGCAGACAATGCTGATGTCGATGGCTCAACGCTTTCATGCCAACCGTTGGAACGGTTATATCATTGATATGGGTCGAACGATGCGTGACTTTGGGGAACTCCCCCAGATCGGTGCTGTGATGATGGCAGAGGAGGACGACCGGATCAAGCGGTTGTTCCGTTATCTGTTCAAGCTGGTGGCTGTGCGCAAGGACATGATCTCCGAAGCTGGCGTCAAAACGATAAGCTCTTATCGACATTCTGCTGTTGAGGATGTGCCGCAAATTATCGTAGTCATTGACGGCTACCTTAATTTCCGTAATGCTTATCCAGATGAAAATGAGCTGCTGGAATCTCTTTTGCGTGAAGGTGGCAGTCTCGGCATTACATTTATTATTACAGCGAATCGGATTACTGATGTGTTTGAGAAGTTCCGCAGTAATATTCCGAACGCCGTTTCTTTTGAAATGTCTGACCCGAGTGATTATTATTATGCGGTAGGACGACCAGCCAAAACACCGGGGCCTTTAATTCCGGGCCGGGCTTTGGTTAAAGGGCATATCCCGCCGCTGGAGTTCCAGACGGCGTTGCCTTCACCCGGAGAAGATGAAACGGAACGTTCAGCACGGTTGCGCCGCAATATCGCGGGCATCGTGCAGGAATGGAAGGGCAAAAACGCCCCAGCCATTCTTCCGTTGCCTGAGCGAATCCAGTTGGCGGAACTGCTTCAGCAGTGGGACGGGACGAGCGGGCCTTCGGGCGCGCTTCCTTATGAGGTGCCTGTAGGGCTACAGAGCGACGATCTGGAGCCTTTCTTACTGAATCTCAAGGAAGGTCCTAATTTTATCGTGGGCAGTCCTATGGAGGGAGGGAAAACCTCTTTCCTCATGAGCTGGATCATTTCGCTGGCTTATTACACATCGCCGAGTCAATTGGAAGTCTATACGGTTGATACCCGCTATGGAGGCGGGGGATTATCGCGATTGCGACATCTTCCTCATGTCAAGGCTGCTGCTGAAAGCGAGGAAGAGCTTGGACCTTTGATACAGCAAATGTATGATATCGTTCAACAGCGGAACAAGGACGGAAATGATCCCGAATTGCTGCTGGTCATTGATGATGCGGATATGCTAAGCAAGCAATTGAACGATTTTACGATAAAGGATCAGCTTTCTGCCATTGTGCGGTTGGGACGTGATCGCAACGTGCATGTCGTGCTCTCGGGCGTGCCATCTGATTTCCCAACCTTTGGTGTGGACTGGTTTAATGATGTTAAGGCAAGTCAAAGCGGCATGCTTTTCGGAACACTGGATTCGAATGATTTATCGTTCTTTCGTATCCCCTATTCAGAAGCGAATGCCGCCGCTGGTGGCCTAAAAGTCCTGCCCCCTGGGCAGGGATACTACGTACGACGCAAATTTACCAGGGTAAAAGCGGCAATTCCCTTCTCAGAGCAAGTGAGCTGTGAGGATTGGATAACGAAAATTCGTGACCGATGGCATGTTGTAGTTTGAAGGGAGGTGGCTCATAATGTTAACGTTTCAAGCTTCCAAGCAGAAGTTAATAACCCTCAAGTCGAAGGAACTGTTTTTCCTGGCAGGCGTGTTGGGTTCTGACAGGCTGCTTGGAGTGGAAGATCCGTTTAAGGGCTATCTGGCAGAAGAGTTGGCGGAAGAGTGGGAGCAGGTAAAAGCCTCTCTTCTGGAAAAGGGTTATCTAAAGCGAGTAGATGAGGGTACTGAGTTGTCAATGCCCCCTACCGTTTTTTCGAGGGTTGCTATCGCGGGATTATCTAACCGGGCTTGCCGCATACGCTATGCGCGGGGCGGCAAGCAGTTCGAAGGTTACCTCCATTGCACGAACGAGCGTGTCGTGGAGCTAGTAAAATCCGTTGATGATCCCGATGAGTACCGCCTGTATGATCTGGGTAATGTGGAGAAGGCTTGCGAGACATTGATTGATAAAATGGGCTGGGTAGATCGGCTCGTGCCTGAATCTCCCGCGCTTATGTTCTCCAAGCAGGCATTTAATGAAATTTACAAGCAATCTGCAGGAGACAGTGTTTCTCAGCTTAACAGCAAACTGACCGAGGCGAGCGGAGATGCAGAAGGTTCTGCGAGACTTGCCCAGTCATTGAGTTCCCGTATAGCCGAAGGAGAACTGCAATTGCTGGTCTGGAGCGGCAGGGAGTGGGAATCACAGCGGGTTGCCTTTGTCCTGTGTCCAACGATGAACTGGATATTTCGTATGAGCTCTAATGGCAACGGAGATTGGCTTATTGCAGCCATGGCATCAAGAGATCAGTTTGTGGATTTATTATTGAATTGGTTGAGACAGTCAGCAGTGACAGAAGAAGTGACAGAAGAAGGGTGATGGATATGCGCATTCGAGTTGAACCGGATGTGCTTCGGGGGCTTAGCGGGCAGCTACAGCATGCGGCGGAGCAAATTCAACAGTTAACAGTAGGGTTGGAGCAGGCGTTACAATCGCTTGATTGGGATGTATCTGCACGTGAGTCGGTCTTGAATCATTGGATGCAGGCCAAACGGATGTCGGAGCAGATTCATGCTTATCTCCATACATCAGGGACACAACTGAATCGAAAGGCAGAACAGTTTCAGTCTGTTGACCACAACTATCATACGATTCTGTCATTTGCCAGCCAGCCATTAGGACGACCAGTCACGATGCTGGATTGGTCGAATCAGCAGTCACCGTCTATTTTGCCCGAGCAACCTTTGGAAGGAAGCGGTCCGATTTCGGACCCGCAGTCTGTCGTGCATGCCATTGCTGGTGTACAGTCGTCGGATGCAGGTACACTGAATCAGGATATTTTGAAACAGGCGTCTTCCAGCAATCCGAAGGAATGGTATTTTGCTGACCCGGCTATAGTTAGGGATCAGCCTGTCGCTTAGTAGATTCCCGGGACTCACATGCCTGGACATAAGGGTCCATATAAATTCAGTTCATGAAATCCTGATTTTTTGGGACTTATTAGGTACTAACTCTATTGATATTATACTGTTAGGTGCTGTTTTATAGTTAAAAAGTGGGGTTATTACAATTAGGACCTTCGCCTTTTGTAGGAAATTAAATAAACATAGTACAATTTGAACTAGTTAAACAAAACATTTAGTTATCATCAAGGAGGACTCATAATATGGCAGGACGCATTTTAATTACCCCGGAACAGGTTGATCAGGTAGCTAACCAATTTAAACAAAGTGGTGAGCAAAGCCAGCAGATCGTTTCCAGCTTGACACAGTCCATCTCAGGTATGGAAGGTCAATGGGAAGGTATGACCAAACAACGCTTCTTTCAAGAGTTTCAGGAAGCCAGCAAACAAATGCAAGCTTTCGTAACGACTTTGAACAGCATCAGCCAGGAACTGACGGCTATCGCTAACAAATTCCGTACTGTTGACCAAACGAAGTAAGATGCGTGATAGGCATCACCTTATAATATACCACTCTATGAAGAAGCAATATGGTTGAACCATTTCTTGTGGTTTGTACATTTGGTATAGTGGTTATCAGGAAAAACCGGGCGATCTTCGGACACCCGGTTTTCTTGCCATCCACAGATTGTATATAATAGGGTGAGGAAACTAGCATACTGAACGATGTAAGGAGAGGGATTTTCCATGTCTTTTCAACCGAATCCGGGAGACGAATTGATCATAAACGGCATAGCCTATGTGATTGGGCGACATCCTGTTGCACCCGGTTTGGCTTATGCTCAAGCAGGGCGGCAGGGGATCGTATACCAGTTGAAGGCCAAAAGCGGAGCGCCGCATGAGGCTAAAGCCCTTAAAGTGTTTTTTCCAAAGTTTCGTATCCCGGCCATGGTTTATCAATCTGAGCATATGGAAGCGTACGGGGATGTTCCCGGTTTGCAGGTATGCAAGCGTGATGTGCTCACTCCAGAAAGAAACGGAAGTCTGATCGCCGAGCAGCCTGATTTGCTGTATGCAGTGCTGATGCCATGGATTCATGGTACGACATGGTTCGATTGTCTCACAGCTCAGCAGCAGCTTGAGGCTTCCGATAGTCTGGCTTTAGCCAGAGCGCTGGCAGGGATCGGTTCAGCTATGGAGCAAAAAGGACTGGCGCACTGTGATTTATCTGCGCCGAATGTCATGCTTCCGTTTTTTTCTGAAGTGGAACTGCCTGAAGGCACATCAGCTGTGGAATTGGTCGATGTGGAACAAATGTACAGTACCAAAATGGATCGTCCGGATGCTCTATTGGCGGGTTCTCCGGGGTATGCGGCGCACCGTACCGTTCACAGCGGATTATGGAGCGCGTATGCGGATCGTTTTGCAGGGGCCGTTATTATCGGCGAAATGCTGGGATGGTCAGACCGTGTGGTGGTCGATAAAGCGTGGGGCGAAAGTTATTTTGACCAGCATGAAATGCAGACGCCTTGCGAACGTTATTATATTTTACGCAAGTCGCTGGAAGCCCGTTGGGGAAGCAAAGTGGTAGAACTGTTTAGCCGTGCCTGGGACAGTCAGGATCTGAGCAGTTGCCCTACCTTTGGTGAATGGCTGGTTGTACTCAATGCACTTACCGAGCAAGAGATTCCTGTTGAAGTAGAGATGGTGGAACCCGAGGCGACAGAGGCAGCAGCATTAGCTACTGGCGAGTCCGGGAAAGCTGCATCCTCCTTGGTTGCACCGCTCCAAGCGGAACAAGATGCGATACTGAATCAGGCGGCCCGGGAGCAAGGAGAGCGTGGGGTGACGGACAAGCTGTTCCGACAGGCGCGTGAACTGGAGAAGCAAAACAAGCCTGCTGCGGCCCTGGAGGTATATCGGTCGTTGTATCATTTTGTAGAAGACGGCAGTCCTCTGCATGTGGAGGTATCGGCTGCCATTATGGGGCTAGAGGAGCAGTTGAATCCCAAGCCGCCTGAGCAGCCGGGAAAATCAGCAGCATGGTACCGCTCCAAAAAGTTCATTGTGACAACGGCGGCGGCTGCCGTTCTGCTGGCTGTTGGCATCCCAGCCGTGAATATTCTGGCGGATCAGTCCAATCAGCGGCAAATCGAGGCAGCCAAGCAGGAAGAAGCCGCAAAGGCGGCGGAAGCGAAGCTGGCTGCCGAGCAGGAGGCCTCTCAAAAGGCACTGACGGAGAAGCAACGGCAGGAAGCTGGGCAGCAGGCCAAACAACAGGCTCTTGCTGCCCAAAAGCAGCAGGAAGAGCAGAAAAAACAACAGGCCCTTGTAGCTCAGCAGGTCAAATATGAAGCCTACCTTGCTCAAAAGGAACAAAACAAGCAGGCGGTCGCCAAGCTGGCAAAGCAGAAAGCGTATGATCAGCAGGCGAAGTACGAAACATATTTGGCTTGGAAAAAGAACCAGGCTGCCCGCGCAGCGCAGGAAGAGGCAGCACGTAAGGCGGCGGCAGAGGCGGAGCAAAAGCAAAAAGCATCAATTCATGCAAGTAACAAACAGAATGTTCTCCAGCTTATTTCCCTGTATAACAAGGCTTATGCCTCTCAGGAGGGCGGAAGCACGGCGAAGGCGAAGGGTTTTGCCAATCGTTTTAGAGCATTGTACGAAAGTAATTCTTCCTATTATCGTTCGGTAGGCGAAGTCGGGTATCGGGCTTCCTCTATCTATAACTTTTTAAGCGATACGAATTTTAGACTGCCTAAAATTTAATTTTTTCATATTTTCATATCTTGGATGAAGTGGCACAAGATGATAAAAGGTAACTGAGGGGAGCGTGTGCAAACGATGAATTATACCATACAGGCTTCTCAGCGTACCCCCGCCCTGATCATTTACCTGATTGACATTAGCGCGTCAATGAACATGCTCATGGAGGGGCGGCGGCGAATTGATGTTGTCTATGAAGCCATATCACTGGCGATCCGGCAGATGGTTTTCCGTTCGACTAAAGGAAATCGGCTGACTGCACGCTACCGGATTGCGATTTTGGCCTATAGTGACGACGTATATGATCTGCTCAACGGTGTGAAGGGGATTGATGAAATTGCGGCGATTGGCTCGTTGCCCGATTTGACACCCAAACGGTTTTCAGATTCGGCAAAAGCTTTCTTGCAAGCCGAACGTATTTTACAGGCGGAGCTGCCGGGGATGCAGGATTGCCCTGCGCCTTTGGTTTGTCATATGACAGATGGTGTTTCCACAGGTGATGATCCGGAACCGATTGCGAAGCGTATTATGAGCATGAGTGTACCGGACGGCAATGTACTGGTGGAAAATATATTTTTATCGGACAGACTTTTGGAAACGCCTATTCAGGACCCCCGCCGCTGGAAAGGTCTTACGCATAATACGCCGTTACAGGATGAACATGCTGTGAAATTGCGTAATATGTCTTCTGTACTTCCTGAAAGCTATCGGGAAATGCTGTTTGAGGCAGATTATCAGCTAGGTGAGGGAGCAGTTATGATGCTGCCCGGAACCTGTCCGGAACTGGTGTCCATCGGTTTTCAAATGTCGGCCGCAACGCCTGTACGGTAAGGAGGTAAACGCATGAATCCACTGCTGTCTCTGCTCCCCACGAGCAAAAGGAAGGGAATGAATGCACGGCTGACGCAGCATTTTTCCTACATAAGCTCTCAGACGGGCGATCAGCCACTATCGACTCATCATAGCCGCTTTATGTGCCGTTATGGTTACGGAAGGTCTGCCGAATCTGCCAGTATGGGTGAAAGTGGACAGGATTTCGCCGCAGTGCGTATTCATAAATCTGTCTGTTGTTTTGTTCTGTGTGATGGTGTCGGGCTTAGTTACCAGGGAGATTTTGCAGCCCGCTATCTGGGCTCCTCTTTGCTAGATTGGATGGTACAGGGGCAGGATCTGTCTGCTGATAAACTGGGACTGTACCTCGAACGCTTGGCAGGCACAGCTGCGGAGGAACTGGATCGGCAGCCTTTACATCATGAATCGGGTTTGATGCGTTCGGTGCTGGAGGATAAACGTCGTCAGGGAAGCCAGTCGATGTATATTTGCGGTAAAATCGAGCTACCGAAGCGCGGCACCCGCGGGCGTCTCAGACTTGCCTGGCAAGGAGATTCACGATTGCGGCTATGGAACGGTTCGGAGGAGATCAGCCAATTATTTGATCATACCTTCTCTACATCGGAACGCTGGTCCACAAGCCGTGGGCCGATTGGAGGTAAGCCTCATTGGTACGAAAGAAGCATACCCGCAGATATGTCGATGAGATTACAGGTATACAGTGACGGGTTATCCGATTTGGACCCTATTCGTGAGCCTGTCCCTGATGAGCAGATACAGGTTTTGCTGGATGCCTCCCATACCGGAGGGCTTGATGATGATGCTGCATTTATTGAATTGCAGTGGTAAACGGAATCAAAAAAGGACGTTATGCATCCATACTGATGGCTGTATAGCGTCCCTTTTTAATGAATACATAGAAAGAAACTAACGGTCAACAAGAAAGCAGAAGAAAAGATGCGATAATGGGTGTATAATTGGTCCTTTTCTCGAATATCGCAACGGAATAGCAAAAAATGCGCAAAAATGGTGATTATAAAGTATACCTTTTTGGGTAATCTTGTGATTATACAGGATACTGAAAGGGAGCGATACATATGAACTATACATTAGCAGGAAGCGCGCGCTTTGAAGGCAAAACGGCTTTGATCACAGGAGCCGGTTCTGGTATTGGCAAGGCAACAGCTATTCAAATGGCCAGAGAGGGAGCCAATGTCGCTCTTTTTGATGTGAGTAATGAACGGATTGTAGAGACGGAGAGAGAGATTAATGCCATACGTGAAGGCGCCGCTCGGGCTTTTGACGTGGATATTGCCGATCCGGTGCGTGTGGAAAAAGCCGTTTTGGAGGCAGTTGAACTGTTTGGCGGGCTGCATATCATTTTTGCCAATGCGGGGATTAACGGGGTTGTCGGACCGATTGAGGATTTGAGCATTGAGGATTGGCGGCAGACGCTGTCTACGAATCTGGATGGTACTTTCCTGACGGTGAAGTATACCGTGCCGCATTTGAAAAAAAACGGTGGCGGCAGCATTATCATTACCAGCTCTATTAATGGAAATCAGCGCTTTACCAGCTTTGGAATGTCAGCCTACAGTACGTCCAAGGCAGGCCAAACCGGATTTGCTAAAATGGCTGCGCTGGAGCTAGCCAAGTTTCGTATCCGTGTCAATGTGATCTATCCGGGAGCTATTTCGACGAATATTGATGAAACGACGGAAAAATCCGAAAGTTTAAAGCAGATTACCATCCCCGTTCAGTTTCCCGAAGGAGGGCAGCCATTGGCTGATGGGCCCGGTCAACCCGAGCAGGTAGCTGATTTGGTGACATTCTTGGCTTCCGATCATTCGCGCCACATTACCGGTGCACAAATTGTGATTGATGGGGCAGAGTCCTTATTGTTTTAGCACTAAAGAATTCTCTGTGAGGGAAAAATGTTTTGTGGATCCTGAATGTAATGTCTTGGTTAAGGTGCGAATGTGAAGCTCACATAAAAACCCCGGATCCTTCGCACCTCGAGATTTGTCGAAAAGGATTAGAATCCACTTTCTATAATAGAAGTCAAGGGTGGATTCAAGCTTTTTAAGCATCGTTTTTTGCGAAAATGTATGGAATTGATATCATTAGGGTATGAATTACTGCATTTTCGCTGTCGCACTCTATATGAGTGCGTGGATTGAAATAATTCAAGCTGCATACCATTGGACGGCAGAGTCATGTCGCACTCTATATGAGTGCGTGGATTGAAATATCAAGTCGTATGCCACGCAGCTTAATGCATTTCGAGTCGCACTCTATATGAGTGCGTGGATTGAAATCGCGAAGACAGCGGCAGAGGTCAAAGCCGAATATTATGTCGCACTCTATATGAGTGCGTGGATTGAAATTACTGGTGGATGATTGGATCGGCTACACTCTTCTAGACAGAAAAATTGTGGTCTAATATAGTAGACTACAGATGGACTCTAGAAGGAGCGAACGGACATGAATAAAAAGGAAAGACGTACCTTTAGCACTGAATTTAAAGCACAGATGGTTCAGCTCTATCAAAGTGGCAAACCACGCAAGGATATCATTCAAGAATATGATTTGAATCCTTCATCGTTAGATAAATGGGTGAAACAGAGTTCCACATCGGGATCCTTCAAAGAGAAAGACAACCGAACTCCAGAGGAATTAGAACTCATCGAACTTCGAAAACAGAACAAGCAACTGCTCATGGAGAATGATATTTTAAAGCAAGCCGCGCTGATCATAGGACGAAAGTAAATGTCATTCGCCAGAATAAACATAAATACTCGGTATCAGCAATGTGCGACGTCCTAAAACTCCCTAGAAGCACGTATTATTATGAAGAAAACAAAGTGGAAGTGACATCGAAGGATGAGCTTCCCTCCCTGATTATGGACATTTTTCAAAGCAGCCGCCAAAACTACGGTACGCGTAAGATTAAAAAAGAGCTGTATCAGCAGGGCCTTACGGTATCCAGGCGGAGAATTGGACGAATCATGAAGGAACTCGGGTTGGTTTCCTCGTATACAGTCGCCCAGTACAAGCCTCGTCCCACGAGCTGCAATGAAGCCAAGCAAGCGAATGTATTGGACCGAAAATTTGAACAAGAGCAGGCGTTATCTGTCGTCGTAAGCGATCTGACGTACGTCCGAGTGGGTTCATATTGGAACTACGTATGCTTCTTTGTAGATCTGTTTAACCGCGAGATTATCGGCTACAGTGCAGGACCCCATAAGGATGCCAAGCTGGTTTACCGTGCTTTGGCTTCAATTAAGGGCAACCTGAATGACATTCAGCTCTTCCACACCGACCGAGGCAATGAATTCAAGAATAAGCTCATTGACGATGCGCTGGAGGCTTTTCAGATTGAACGTTCTTTGAGCATGAAAGGCTGTCCCTATGACAATGCCGTTGCGGAAGCCACTTTTAAAATTTTCAAAACGGAGTTTGTAAAGAAACGTCATTTTGAAAGTCTTGCTGAGCTAACCACAGAATTACATGACTATGTACACTGGTTTAACCATATTCGGATTCACGGTTCTCTGGATTACTTGAGTCCGGCTGAGTTCAAGCAGAGGCACCACGAAAAAATTGTCTAGTTTAGTGTTGACAATCCAACAAGAATACTAAGGGCTTCCGACTTTATACGCGGAATGTCCTGTCGCTCAATCCCAACTCTCCACAATGCGGGGGTTGTTTGTATAGCATTCAAAACCCGTGTGAAATCTTTTCCTTGGGTCTATCAAATTTTAATCCTCTAGCTCGTGTCACCATGTCCTTTTTGGACAACTTATGCCAAACGTAGTTTTTCCGCATGAGTTGCAAAAAAATGTTGACAGTTGTTAATTTTTGGACAAAAATAGTAATTGATCTTTAAAATTATGGAATTTTTATGTGGAGGGTGGTTATGATTTGAAGCATACACCTACGGTTTTAGCGGAGTTTGAAGATTATCTAAAGCAAAACGAATTGACTTTAGCCCAGTTTGCGGAATGTTCAGGTGTTTATCAAAGAACACTTAGTAATTGGGTTATTCAACATCGTCCTGTTTCCGTACAACAGCTTGACCGAATCACGTTGGCCATGGGATTATCGGAGGGTTATTTTTACGAACTATACATAGAAAATTACATCATAGACCTTTCCCCGAATTGGCGGCGAATCGAGCCACTATTATATCGTTGTGCGGAGCTGGACAAGCTGGATGCGATCCGTCGAATGGTTGGACATATTATGGACAATCCGTTGTATTCGCCCAGACTATTTGACATTGCGGAAGCGATATTTGCACAGGGACGACATGCTGCTGCGTTGCTACTCTATGAGAATGTAGCAGAAGTGGAAAAATATCAACATTCTGAACGCTTGGCAATCTGTCAATATCGTATATTCACGATTCAGGTTGGAGATGATCAAAGCCTCAATCTCAGGGCAGCTACACTATTTGAGGCTTTTGTTGAGCGCCTAGATGAAATTAATCAGCTTGATGCATTGAAGGATTTGGCGAATGTGTATCGTTCTTTGCGTGAATGGGACAGGCTGGATGCAACAGCTAAAAAAATGAGAGATAAAGCGGAAATTCAATATACGATGAAACACCAGCAGAAGATGCGAAAGCGTGAGGAACCTGATAAGAAGCTGAGTCGCCCCCTGTTTGTGTACATCAGTTATGCCGATTTACTGTGTGCCAGTGTCTGTGAAGCCCAAGGCGATTATGAGCAAGCTCTACAATATACATACGCCTATGCTGATTTGGATTGGGTCAAAGAGACTGATGAGGATACCCAACACTGGGTTAACTTGTTCAAAGATTGGGCAGAAGGAAATACTTACGTATACAAGCTTTTGTCGGGCGATTTAAGTACGCTACACAATTATGTTAAATATATTATGTCATCGCCAGATAACACTGAAAAAGAAATGGTTGCCAATCTGATAAATATTATAATGGCAGCTAATCAATATCAGATAGATGTGGATGACATACTTCTGCGTTTTGAAACGGAGGTTGATTCTATCACCCAACAGCAATCATCTGCTGATATGTATACCCATCAAGTGGTACCAGAACAAACAACGCGTTTTAAATATGAACTGGCTAAATATTACTTGAATAGAGGTAGCTACTCACATGGCTTTAAATACTTACTGGACGTTTTATCTAAATCTTTAGCCATTAACAAAGAAGACTTTTTTATTAGATGCATTAGGTTATTTGAGCAATTTAAAGAATTCTCAGACCTTAAAGCTTATGTAAAGTATGAAAGT
Source organism: Paenibacillus sp. 1-8 (assembly GCF_056316205.1). Lineage (NCBI taxonomy): Bacteria > Bacillati > Bacillota > Bacilli > Caryophanales > Paenibacillaceae > Paenibacillus > Paenibacillus sp. 1-8. Next base: position 2,207,615 of record NZ_CM149995.1, read on the forward strand.
TTAGTTAATGAAGGGCGAACGGAAAGATTATTTTATTATTAGTAGTAATAAGCTGAACTAAAAAATGTACATGGAAAACGAAGTAGGCGGAATGGTGCTGTGCAAGCGAAGCGGTCGCTTTTGTCCCCGAATTTCTACCCTTATCCTAAGCTTTATTCGAGAAATTCGGGGGCGGTGGCGATGGGAAGCACCATCCGACTGCGCAGTGGCACAATTGGGTAACTTTTAAGTTCAGCTTGAAGGAGTTCCATATCATTTACCAAATGAACATAGATCGACATAAAGTGCCTCTGGAATGTTCCGGAAGCACTTTTTTTGTTGAGTGAATCATTAAATAATCCAAAAGTTGACGGTTTACATTAGGATATGACACAGAAGGGGGAATCATGCTGATGAATCAAGGTGTGACTTTACTTCGTGTCGAGCGGGCTAGAAAAAGACTGTACCAACTCCAGAAAAAATACGGATTTTTAACGCATCCCAAAGTGATTGAACAATCCAAGAAACTGGATAATCTATTGAATCAATACCAAACGTGCAAATCAAAATCTTAACGAACTGATAATTAGAGCAAAACTTAACCTGGAGGTAATAAAGTTGAATAAACGCAATGCTGTAACCCCTTTTGGGTGGAAAATCAAACAAAAGCTGGTTGAGAAACAAATTGACCAGAAAACATTTTGTGAGACATATCATATACCACCTAGCCGATTGTCCAATCTTATTCACGGAACACGTAAGGCCAAAAGACATAGAACGCAAGTATCCCATTTGCTAGGAATTGAAGAATAATCCCCCTCTTTTCTCCATGAATGCAGGACATCTTCAGAAGATTTATGCTACAGTGACGAAGGACCCCACTTTTATGATCCAATATGGTTGTACATATGCTTATACGGAGTTGAGTTGATCTATGGGAATGTTCTCCAGAATGGCCGAGCAAAAAATTACCGAAGCGATGGCGAAAGGCGAGTTTGATGATTTGCAGGGAGCAGGCAAGCCGCTGATTATTGAGGATTTATCACATGTTCCAGAGGAGCTGCGTATGTCGTACAAGCTATTGAAAAATGCCGGCATTTTACCGGAGGAGCTTCAATTGCAGAAGGAATGCGTCCAGCTACGCGATTTGCTCCATGCTTGTCGTGAGGCGGGAGAGCAACAGCGCATTAGTCGCAAGCTCACTGAAAAATCGCTTCGTCTACGCATGCTGCTGGAGGAAAGAGGGCTGAACGCTTCGTCCGTATTTTATGAATATGAGCCGGCTGTGCGTAAGCGGTTGGAGGAATAGAGGCAGTGATTAACGTTGCAGTGCAGATAGTTTCTTGAGGAATTGCATCGTAAGAAGGACACGGATTCATTTGCCCTACCAGTGGCAGTCGGACGGAAAAGTAAAATACCTGTATAATAGATTCAGGATAAAGCACTGTAGGGTAGCGAGAAGTCCCTATTAGGCAAGCTTAACGTTCGTCATTCAAATCATAATAATTACAGGTAATGAAAAATTCATAATAATAAAGCAAATTCGTTGCTCGTATAGAAACAACACTTAGATTCTACGCATCTGCGTATCATTGGAGAGATTTCTTTGACAGATAAACAACTGCCTATCATTCAAATTATACCCGAGCTTAAAAATGCGCTGCAATCCCATCCGGCTGCCGTATTGATTGCACAGCCGGGCGCGGGCAAGACGACGGTTACGCCACTGGAACTGCTGCACGAGCCGTGGCTGGCGGGGCAAAAAATATTGATGCTGGAGCCAAGGCGGTTGGCGGCACGTGCAGCAGCGACACAAATGGCGAAAGCACTGGGAGAACAAACCGGGCAGACGGTGGGCTACCGGGTTCGCATGGATACAAAAGTAGGGCCTAATACGCGGGTTGAAGTGGTTACGGAGGGCGTGTTGACCCGGATGCTGCAAAATGATCAGGCGTTGGAGGGGATCGGCCTGATCATTTTTGATGAATTTCATGAACGTAGCCTGCATGCAGATTTGGGCTTGGCGCTTGCCCTGCAAAGTCAGGCGCTATTGCGGCCTGATTTAAAAATATTGATCATGTCTGCCACACTGGAGGCTGAGCCTGTGTGCCGTCTATTGGGGGACGCTCCATTGCTGGAATGTCCGGGCACGGTATTTCCGGTAGAGACGTTTCATTTATCCAAGCCTTCATCGACTTCATTAGAATCCTTTACGGCAGAGACGGTAGACAAGGCCCTTCATGCTCATGAAGGCGATCTGCTGGTATTTCTCCCGGGGGCCAGAGAAATTCATAGAACGGAACGTGAGCTGGCTTCAAGAAATTTGCCTGCACACGTCAAGGTTATTCCGCTGTACGGCAGTATGAAGCTGGAGCAGCAGGATGAGGCGATACGACCGTCGGCTTTGGGAAGCCGTAAGGTCGTATTGGCAACCTCTATTGCCGAGTCCAGCTTGACGATAGCCGGGATTACGGTAGTGATAGATAGCGGCTTGTCGCGGGAATCCGTATTTTCCGCGCGAACCGGCATGAGCCGTTTGACCACCGTTAAGGTGTCCAAGGCTTCCGCCGATCAGCGGCGCGGCCGGGCGGGCCGCCTTCAGCCGGGCGTGTGCTACCGGCTGTGGAGCGCGCAGGAACATGCCGCGCTCCCCGATGCCAGCCGCCCGGAAATCGCGGCGGCGGATCTGGCCCCGCTCGCGCTGGAGCTGGCCGCCTGGGGCGTCCGCGAGCCCGCCGAGCTGGCCTGGCTGGATGCCCCGCCTGAGGCGGCGTACCGCCAGGCCACGGGCCTGCTGCGTCAGCTCGGCTGCCTGGATGCCACAGCCGATGGCACGGCAGGCGGCATCACCGCGCACGGGCGCGAGGTGTCCGCCCTGGGCGCGCATCCGCGCCTCGGGCACATGCTGCTGCGCGCGGCCGCCCTCGGCCTGGCGCCGACCGCCAGCCGCCTTGCTGCGCTGCTGCAAGAGCGGGACCCGTTCCGCGCCCATGGCGGAACGGATTTGCGCCCGCGGCTGGACGCCATGCGCGAGGCGGCTCACGCCCGCAGCACGCACAGCCTGCTGCGGGCGGCAGACGATACGGTGATTCGCCGTATCGTGCAGGAGAGTCGGCAGCTACTTGCCACGCTGCCGAAAGCAGCCGCAGGGCAGGACGAGCCTGACGGCTCCGGGGCCTGCGGGCTGCTGCTGGCCTTTGCGTATCCGGACCGGATCGCGCAGGGCCGGGGGGATGGCCGCTTTCTGCTTAGCGGCGGCCGGGGTGCGCGACTCCGACAAGTGGAGTGGATGTCGCGTTCGTCCTATCTCGTCGCCGCCGAAGTGGACGACGAGGGAGCGGACGGTGCCATTCAGCTGGCGGCACCGATTGAACTGCAAGAGCTGATCGAGCATTGCAGCGAATTGCTGCTGGAGAAAGCGAACGTATACTGGGACAGCTCAGCGTCAGCAGTAAGAGCCCGTAAGGTATTACAATTGGGCTCGCTCGTTTTAAAGGAAACGTCCTTTGAGCGTCCTCCGACAGAGGAAATCGCTGCCGCCTTGATGCAGGGTGTCCGTGAACGTGGTCTAAAGCTGCTGTCCTGGAATCGGCAAACCCTCCAGTTGCAGGCGCGTTTAATTTTTATGCACTTTTCGGCACCCGAGGATTGGCCAGACAGCACCGAGCCAGCGTTACTGGATTCACTGGACTCGTGGCTGCTGCCTTTTGCCCTTGGAGCCAAAAATGTATCCGATCTGCAACGGCTGGACGGTGCTGCATTGCTGCTGGGCAGGCTGGATTGGGAACAGCGGCAGCAGCTTGAGCAGGAAGCACCGACGCATATCCGTGTGCCCAGCGGTTCCCGTATACCTGTCGATTATACGAATCCCGAGGCGCCTGCGCTGGCGGTGCGGTTACAAGAGTTGTTCGGCATGCGGGATACGCCGCGTATTGGACGCGGACGTGTGCCGATCGTACTGCATTTGCTGTCACCTGCGCAGCGACCTGTACAAGTGACTTCCGACTTGTCCAGCTTCTGGAGCGAGGCTTATTTTGAAGTCAAAAAGGATCTAAAGGGTAGATATCCCAAGCATTATTGGCCGGATGATCCACTGGAAGCCGTGGCGACGAACAGAACGAAGCCCAAGCGTTGAACAGCAGCTTTTTTATGCGAATGACTGGTTTGAAATGAAGTTCTGTTTTCATTCATCTACTTTTGAATTTTCGTAAAATCGTTTAAACGTCAGGACAGCCGGGTAATGAAGGACGAACCACTCAACACCAAAATATTGGGAGGTAACTACCATGGCTAATAACGTAAACGATTATAACGAAAAGAAAATTGTCGGTGTTTTTGATACAGAACAGGAAGCATCTCGTGCGATTGGACAATTGCAGAGCAGAGGAATTCCAAGCAGCGAAATTTCTGTCATCACACGTGACCGTGACGAGTTGAGGACGATTAGTGAAGAGACAGGCACCAAAGCACCGGAGGGTGTGGCGACAGGTGCAGCTACAGGCGGCGTTGTAGGCGGGGTCGCTGGCTTGCTGGCAGGCATCGGGGCTTTGGCTATTCCGGGCATCGGACCTATTCTCGCGGCTGGACCTATCGCGGCTACCCTTACTGGAGCGGCTGTTGGAGCGGGAGCAGGTGGCTTGGTCGGTGGACTGGTCGGGCTGGGCATTCCGGAAGATGATGCGCGTCAATACGAGACCTACGTCGATCAGGGCAAGATTTTAGTGCTGGTGGATTCCGCTGATCATCACAGGGATGTGTATGATATTTTCCGTACCAACCGTTCTCTGAATGCGGATCGTTACAGAACGTATGATGATACGGTAGCGGATACCCGGACAGATGCGTACACAGATACCAGAAGGAACCTGTAACTTTATAGCTTACGCTTACAGCAGCAGTCTCCCCGAAAGGGAAGGCTGCTGCTTTTCAATATGTACACTCGTTAAATAAACTAAAGAACATTGAAGCTTTGCTTGCCACTGGCACGTTTATCCCTCTATATATTTTTACAGAATTGTCGTTATAATAGACTTATATATTTCTAGACATAACAGGAGAGTGACATGAGTCAAAAAGAGAGAATTTCCGAAGTCGCTTTGCTGAGAGGGCTGGCGTTTGCCGCCGTTGTTCTTCAGCATTCCGTCGCACATTATGCGGTTGCGCAGGGGGCGCGCATCCAGGACGGAGCTTTGATGACACTTTTACTGCTGTGTTCTAAATTTGCAGTTCCCGTGTTTGTGTTTATCACCGGGATGGTGTTATTTTACAATTATGATGGAGCTTTAAAGTACGGAACGTTTTTACGTAAAAGGTTCATGGATATCATTGTTCCTTATATCATATGGTCTCTTTTATACGAATTGGGAAATCAGCTAGTCCAAAGTGGAGGGCATCTTCACCCGCTAGATTTTTTCCAGAAGCTATTGAACGGGAAAAGCAGCTATCATCTGTGGTATATCGTTATGATTATCCAGTGCTATGTGCTATTTCCAGTGTTTCGTTATGCTGTCCGCCGTTTGTCAGCGTTATTGCCGTCAACATGGCGACCCGCTGCATTGGCTGGAGTCGGCGTGCTGTACATCATGCTCATGTTCGCGGTGGGGCCGATGTACCGATTGATGGATGGGCTCCAGCTTCCGGTGGTTACTTCCTGGTTCACCATCTATGCTGACCGTAATGTGATTTACTTTTTCTTTTATTTTGTGCTAGGGGCGGCAGCCGGGATGAACGTCAAGCGCTGGAATGCTTGGGTAACCAAGGCGCAGATCGTATATTGGCCGCTATTTATTGTGATTACAGGCTACTTGCTGTATGAGATGATTGGTCTGTTTCAGACGCCGAGAGGCACGGTTTTTTCCTTTAACTATTTGTCTCTGCTGCGTCCAGTCATGGCTGTATATTGTGTCACGTCTATTTTTGTGGCTTATCGTGTAGCGACGTGGATTGCTCATAAGGGCGGACGTGCGGCGGGGTTGCTGACTGCCATCGGAACCTTGTCCTATGGAGCGTATCTGATGCACGCCTTTATGCTGCGTGTGACGTACTATTTTGACGAGACGTTGTTTGCAGACTGGAGCCATGTTCTTCGTACGCTGGCTTCGTTCGTTCTCTGTATGGCTTTTTCCGTTGCCGGCACATGGCTGCTGGCTCGTTTGCCTCTGGGAAAATGGATAGTGGGGCTTCGAGTTCGTCCCCGCCCGGCCGAAGGCCCGCCAGCCTTGCAAAAGCAAGCCTGATTTGGTATGCATACTGTTAGACTTGGACGTGTCTTTTCATTTAAGGTGAATCTATATCATTATAGGGGTGTTGCTAAATGAGTGGTCCAGATCCAGGAAGCGTTTTCCCGATGAAAAATATTAGAAGTCTGTGTTTTTTGAAAAATGTAGTGGTTAATCCACATATCGAAATTGGGGATTATACCTATTATGACGACCAACATCATCCTCTGGATTTTGAAAAAAACGTCCTTTACCATTTTGATTTTATAGGGGACAAATTAAAGATCGGTAAGTTTTGCGCAATTGCAACCCGGGCCAAATTTATTATGAATGGCGCAAATCACAATACAAATGCGTTTACCACTTTTCCTTTTGGGGCGTTTGGTGGAGAGTGGGCAGTTGGTTTACCCAATTTAAGTGGAGGTTTCAAAGGGGATACCGTGGTTGGGAACGATGTTTGGATAGGTTACAATGCTACCATTATGCCTGGAGTTCATATAGGAGATGGAGCGATCATTGCGTCCAATGCCGTGGTGACTAAAGATGTTCTGCCTTATTCAATTGTAGGGGGAAATCCGGCAACATTAATTCGTTATCGGTTTGACGAGGAAACTATTGAAATACTCAAAACACTAGAATGGTGGAACTGGGATATCCAAAAAATAACAGAATGTATTCCTGTTTTAACAAGTAACGATACGGATGCCTTAAAGAAATTAAGTAAGTCTTCGTAGTCTGTAATTCTATTTTTTTAGTTTTTATTATATTATTTCAGTATATGAAAAATTCATAATAGAAAAAGACAGAATCACCGACCGCCACTTCGCCAACTAGCTCGCAACGCTTCATTTTATATCTCCCGCCAACTTCAAACAGGTCACAAGGGAGAGCTTGAAAATCCCCCCTATCATTAGTGTATGGGCGCTGAGTGGTTTATAATGGAAGGTAAGATATAAGACTATGGTGTGGAGAGGAGGCCGTGAAATGGCGTTTATGATATCCCAGCGGGCTTTTATCAAAATTTATCTGATCACAATGGTGGAGAAGCATCGCGGTTATGGATATCAGATGCTCGAATCGATGAAGGATGAGTTTAGTGGCTTTGGATATGCTCCGCCTCAGAGTGAGGTCTATCGGGCGCTGCACGAGTTGGTGCAGGAGGGCGTTTTTTACCGTACCAAACGGTTAAAAGGAACAGATCCCCGCGTAGATTTTCAGGAAATTGTACTCTATCATTTTACAGATGATGGGGAGGAGAAGGCGCGACTATACAAGAAGCAGGTCAAAACCGATTTGGACCGTTGCTTAGGTATGCTGCACAAAGCGGAGCAAGACAACTATTCCTGACCACGAAAGGATGAGAATGATGGGTAGAAAGCTGAAATGGGGAATTTTAGGCACTGCCGAGATTGCCAAAATTGCTGTAATTCCGGCGATTCAGCAATCCGAGCGCGGAGAAGTACTTGGAATTGCTAGTCGCAATGCGGATAAAGCCGCTGAGGCCGCCCAGGAGTTCGATATTCCAAAAAGCTATGGAAGCTACGAGGAATTGTTGGCTGATCCCGAAATCGGGGCGGTGTACATCCCGTTGCCGAACCATCTGCATGAAGAGTGGACGATCCGGGCCGCGGAAGCGGGGAAGCACGTTTTGTGTGAAAAACCATCCTCTCTTAGCTCAGCCGGGACAAGTCGCATGATTGAAGCATGTAAAAGCGCAGGAGTCATCTTCGCAGAAGCCTTCATGTATCGCTATCATCCAAAACATCGGCGTATTAAGGAAATTATCAATAGTGGAGAAATCGGTGACATTCGCGGCATGCATTGCACATTTACATTCAACAATACCGATCAGGCAGATAATGTGCGTTTCAATAAAAGCATGGGCGGCGGCTCCTTATACGATGTGGGCGTATACCCGATTTCGGCAGCCCGCATGTATTTGGATCGGGAGCCCGAGGCCGTAACTGTGCATGCTTTGTATTCCCCCGAGCATGACAATGTTGATATGATGGCATCCGGCTTGCTGGAGTTTCCGGGCGGGGTGAACCTCACCTTCGATTGCGGCATGTGGGCAGCGAACCGTTCCAATATGGAGGTACTGGGGAGTAAAGGCACGATTGCGATGCCCAAAATGTTTGGCTGGGAAAGATCGTCTGTCGTACCACAAATTTTTGTTCATGTCGGTTCGGTTACACGGGAGGAACGACTTAAAGGCTTCAACTCCTTTGAGCTGCAAGCGGATGCTTTTGCCAAAGCGGTGCTTGATGGTGCACCGTTGCCATATGAACCCGAAGATGCGGTAAGCAATATGAAGGTGATCGACGCTTGTATCGAGTCGGCACGTAGCCGGAAGCGGGTAGAAATCGGATAAACCGGATAAGCGTGTTCTCGGAAAGCATCTAAAAAAGCAGCCTGTCACAGGGACAAGCTGCTTTTTTAGATGAAATGAATACATAGACATACAGAGAAGCGTGAAGCCTTCAACGATTACATATTTTCATCGTAGTCAGCAACATCGCGTTTGGCGGCTGTGGCAGGCGAGTTGGACGTACCGTATTCTTCCACCGCGTCCCACGCGCCCGCATCGTCAAACCGTCCTGCATTCCGCTGGCGAACCTCACCAGCACCCTTGGGCGGGGAAGTCATGACTTGCTCCTCAACAGGGCGGTCATTAGATAACTCGCGATTGGGAGTATGCTCGACCGTATAGGCCGTGTGCGGAATCGCCTGAAGGCGTTCAAAAGGAATTTCTTCGCCGCTTTTCACACATATGCCGTATGTCCCGTCCTTCATCCGTTGAAGGGCGGCATTGACCTGATCCAGCTCGCTTTCCAGCGAATCGTTAATGGCCAGATCACGGGACCGTTCAAAGGTTTCTGTCCCTACATCTGCCGGATGGTTATCATACGAAGATAGCTCCCCAGTGGAACCCGTCAGCGTTTCTCCCAGCTTGGAGTTTTCCTGACCATTTTGTTTAAAATGTTTTTCCAGATCCTTTTTCTGCTCCAGCAACATATGCTTCAGCTCAGCAAGCTGTGAATCGCTCAAATGGCTCATGATCATATCTCCCCTTTGTGGTCTGAATGAATCTGTACATACTGTGCGTATGCTCTTTTATACCCGTTCATCGGGGGAGGCAATCAGCAGAGACTTTTATTCCCAGCCTAGAATGTGATATAAAAAGAATAGTGTGTTAAGGAGGGAATAACCGATGGATGAACATATGAAGCGTCGTCTGGATAAGCAAAAGCAGTTGTTTAAGCAACTGGGGATTCAACTGGACGCGCTCTCCATTCATGAAAAACAGTTTAAAAATAAAATGCGCGGCTATGATCCGGACGAGGTGGACGCCTTTCTGGATGAAGTGATAAAGGATTATGAACGCTTCTATGCGAACATAGCAGACCTGATGGACAAGTGGCAGGAGCAGCAGGCAACCATACGTGATTTGAAAAACGCACCCAAGCCTGCAGCCGATTATAATGCACTTGACCGACGTCAGATGGAGGACATCGTTAAGCAACTGGAGTATAGCGTCCGCCAGCTAAAGGTGCGAGTACGCCCTGAAAATGACTATTTTCCGGAGTAAGGTGCAGTAAGCGCTGTGTCGGTGCCTCTCATTGTGGTATGATGGAACTATGCATATGTACACAAACATTAATGAGGCACACATATAAAGGTGGTTAACATGAGTACCCATTTTTCCGTTAGTATCCATTGTCTGCTTCTTCTGGCTGAAGGAGCACCGGAGCGGATGACTTCGACACTTGTCGCTTCCAGTATCAATACGAATCCGGTGGTTGTTAGAAGAATCATGAGCCGACTCAAGCAAGCCGATCTGGTTGATTCCTCACCAGGAGCACGGGGCTTTCGTCTGAGCATGTCCAGTTCAAATATTAATCTTAAAATGATATATGAAGCGACCAAAGACGACGGTCCGCTGTTCGCTATCCATAGTGACAGCAATCACAATTGCGAGGTAGGCAAGAACATCGACGTTTTGCTGGACGGATTATATACCGTAGCAGAGCAGAAAATACAGGCGTTTTTCGAGACGGTTACGCTGCGGGATCTGGAGCAGGCGCTTCAGCAGCGGGTTGGGCAGCAGAGTTCATCCGTGTAAAGACGCCGGTAAGGAGAATTGCTATGAAAATCATCGTACTTTCAGATACTCATATGCCGCACCGAGGCAAAGCACTTCCTAGTCGGCTTGTACAGGAGCTCAAAGGCAGCGACCTCATTCTCCATGCCGGAGACTGGACGGATTGGTTCGTATACGAAAGGCTATCCGAATTTGCACCTGTGCAAGGGATTGCCGGAAACAATGATGGAATAGACATCGTAGAGCGTCTGGGCTATCAAAGAATCGTTGAAGTCGAGGGCAAACGGATCGGCATGGTCCACGGTCACGGCTGGCGCGGCTCGACAGAGAATATCGCACTGAATACGTTTAAGGGAGAAACGCTGGATTGCCTGATTTACGGACATTCGCATATTCCGGTTGTCAAAAAGTTGGACGGACTGCTCGTCCTCAATCCCGGATCTCCGACAGACAAGCGCGGCGAGGACGAATATTCATTTATCGTGCTGACGATTGAAGCCGGGCAGATGGATGCACAGCTTGTTCTTTATCCAGATAAGCATGAATAAACCAACAACCGTTGATTAAAGGGGAAGCTATGGCTATTTTTGAATTGGAACCGATGAAGCATCATGTGTTGATCTGTAATGGGAGCACGTGTATGCGACATGAGGGAGAAGAAGTTACACAAGCAATTCGGGATGAAATCCGTGAACAAAACGCAGAAGCTTATATTCATACGACTAGAACTCGCTGTAATGGCCGTTGTCACGATGCTGCGGTTGTGATCGTATATCCTCAAGGGGACTGGTATGGTCAGATGACGCCTGCTGCGGGCACAGAACTGGTGCAGAAGCTTGTTCAGGAGAGAAGCTGAAACCACATCTTTTTCACACAACAAACTATAAATAAAAACGTGAGTAGAGAAAATCTTTGCGGAGATTTTCTTTTTTTTGCGTTTAATCTCTGACCTGAAAGGTAAAAGTATACTGTGGACACCAATCCGATAGGGAGGGAAGCGAAAATGACCCCATTTGACAATGACCTGCACCATCAGGAACAACCCGTAAATCGGGATCACGCTGAGCAGTATCCGACGGAGCAGGAGAGCTTGTTCGACCGATTTGAAAGTGAACAGACGGTAGACGCCATTCCCGTAGAGGATTTGAAGATGGAACGTCAGGAGGAAAAAGATAAGGATGTCACTAAGCATACCTCTTCCAGTGAGAAAAAATACAATGGCGGCCCATCATGAATCAAGGAACTGGTAATATTTAAAAATAAATCTCTTGACTTTAAGATAAATATAATATATATTTAGTTACGAAAAGTAATTAATTTTTCTCGGGAGGTAGCAAAAATGGCTAAAGATTTCTTCACAGCTCTGAAAGAAAGACGCTCCTATTACGGTATTAGCAAAGAACAAGTAATTTCCGACCAACGGATTCAAGAGATTGTAGAGGAAGCAGTTAAATATACACCTACCTCTTTCAACTCCCAAACTTCACGTGCAGTTGTACTGCTCGGAGAGCATCACGACAAACTGTGGAATATTGCAGAAAATATTTTGCGCGAAGTTGTAGGCAATGAAGAGCAATTTAAATCTACTGCTGAGAAAATGAACGGCTTCCGTAGCGGCTACGGTACTGTATTGTTCTTTGAAGACAACAATGTAGTGGCTGGATTGCAACAACAATTTGAAGCTTATGCGGACAACTTCCCAATCTGGTCTAACCAATCCAACGGCATGCTGCAATTGATTGTATGGACAGCTTTGGAGCAAGAAGGACTGGGCGCATCCCTTCAGCATTACAATCCTTTGATCGACGAAAAAGTGAAAAATGAATGGAACATTCCTGAGCATTGGAAATTGATTGCTGAATTGCCATTCGGTAAACCGACATTCCAACCAGGTGAAAAAGAATTCCAACCTGTTGAAGAACGCGTAAAAACATTTAAATAAGCCAGACGATGCAAACTTGATTCAGGTTTGGCCTGAACAGAGCACTGTGGATATCCACAGTGCTTTTTGCCATTCCATTTTTAAGGAGTGAGCTTCTGGATATGCTTTTTTCTTTTTTGTGAACGGGATGGTTCAGGGGTTAATTCAGGCGTAAGCGGGTGATGCTATGTTTAAATTTGCATGAGAGGGTTACCTAGGTGTTATTGATGAGGGAGGAAAAAATATATGACATACGATTGCATTATTGTTGGCGGAGGGATTGCCGGGCTGCAAGCAGCCATTCAATTGGGAAGATACAGCAGTCATCGGGTTCTGGTGATAGATTCGGGTTATGGTCGATCCACGTTGTGCCATCAGTATCATAATATTTTGGGCTTTCCTGACGGGATTTCAGGTGAAGAGCTGCGACGGCTTGGACGAAGTGAGGCCACGAAGCTAGGCACTGAATTCGTTGAAGGTAAGGCGGTAAAAGCCACCAAAAAAGATGAGCTTTTTGGCATTCAAGTGGAAGAGGGGACCGTGTATTCCTCAAAGACGCTGCTGCTGGCAACGGGGCTGACCGACCGCTTTCCAAAGCTGGACGGGCTTCTGGCCTGCTTGGGCAATAGCGTGTATATCTGCCCGGACTGTGACGGATACGAGGTTCAGGATCGCAGTACGGTCGTGATGGGGGCGGGAAAAGCCGGAGCTTCTATGGCTCTGATATTATCCGCGCGTACGGACCACCTGGTTTATGTGAACCATGAGCGTTCAGAGGTGCCGGACGAGCTGATGGAGAAGCTGCGCGAGAAAGGAATTGGATACAGGGAAGAATCCATTTCCAGAATCATGACCGGGGAACCGGGACATTTTGAAGGGGTTCGACTGGCTAATGGAGAGGTTGTTCGGGCGGAGCGAGGCTTTGTGGCGTTTGGAGGCAACCATGTCCATTCAGAGCTGGCGGAGCAGTTGGGCGTGCACTTGCTGGATAACAAGCATATTGAAACTCACCCCCGCAGCAAGATGACCAGTGTAGAAAATGTATGGGTAGCCGGAGATTTGGGGGCCCATGCCGAGCAAGCAACTGTCGCGATGGGAGAAGGAGCAATGTCAGCGATCTGGATACACAAAGTATTATCCGGTATAAAAACAAAAATACCGCAGATCTAGGAGCTGCGGTTTAAAACGGTGGACGTATACCTGTGTGAAGATGAAGACCGAACCGTTCCAATTGCTCGCTCATGCCATACTTGCGCAAAATTTCCGTTTGTTTGTTGCCGATGAGGTCAAAATGGGGATAGGGCTGACGCTGGTGAATATATTGGGGGTTCAATCCATTATTGCTGCACCATAAACGCAGCTTGTCCAAATTGGAACAACCCACCTTGGTTACGGTTGTAATACCTGGAAAGCGGTCATCCAGCCAGTAATGCGTCAGAAAACCAATTTCGCCGCGACTGACCTCTCTTTTCCAGGCAGAAAGCTCCTGTCGGTTAATACCAAACGCCATCAGTCTCATCCTTTCTTGGTTCGCTCCGAAATCATAAGCGGTCGGGTAGGTGTACCATTATGTATTATAGCCTATATTACGATTTCTAAAGGGTAACACAATAACAGGAGACTCTGACAATCTCCTGTTAGCGGTTAGAGCCATCTTTCGGCCCAGCTCTCTACGCCATTCAATGCATCACCGAGCTCTTTACCCTTGCGTGTCAGCGAATACTCGGTGCGCACGGGCCGCTCTGTAATGACATTGCGAAGGATCAGGCCACTAAGCTCTAGCTCCTTAATGCGTTCGGTCAGCATACGTTTGCTAAGATCAGGTATGGATACATGAATTTCACTGAATCGTTTGGGATGTTCCATCAAAGTATGAATGATGAGAGCGGTCCATTTTTTGCTGATGATCTGAAAGGACTGTTCCACCTTGCCGCACAAATGCTTAGGCTGCCTGTCGTCGCTCATCTGAATCCCCTCAATTTCATTGGTTGTTTTATATAGTATACTAAAAGTAACTCTATATACCAATAGTAACTATCTTGGTTTGTGTCAACCGTGACATTTTTAACAGTTTTTTCTCATACTTACGTTAATCATATCACAGAAAACGTTATCATTACAGGGAATAACGAAAGTTCACCATTTCGCTAAAATTTGATTGACTTGCCCCTTATTTTGGGTGTATTATGGGTTACGTTAATTCCTCAGGTAACTTTTAATAACCTCATCTTTTATAAAGGGAAGAAGGAATAATTCATGGATTCAATGACATTTGTCTTATTTGGAGCGACAGGGGATTTGGCTAAACGCAAAATCTACCCTGCCTTGTATAATTTGTTTGTAGAAGGTAAAATTCCGGCTTCCTTTTCTGTAATCGGTATGGGGCGTCGTGAAGTGGCTGACGAACAGTTTCAAAGTAACGTAGAGCAATCCATTAAAGATTTTTCCAGACACGTGAATGATGACCGTGCACAGATGGATCAGTTCTTGAGCGCTTTCCGCTACAGTGCATTGAACGTCAATCACCCGGAAGATTATAAAAAGCTGTTACAGCTTGCTGAGCAACGTGAAAATGACTTGGGAATTCCGGGGAACCGCATGTTTTACTTATCGGTGGCACCGGAATTTTTTGATGTGATTGCCCTCAACATCCGGGAAAGCGGTTTGGCTGAAACGAAGGGCTGGAAACGGCTTATTATCGAAAAACCATTCGGACATGATCTGGAATCGGCACGCGAGTTGAATGATCGCTTGAGCAGAACATTTGCCGAGGATGAAATTTATCGTATTGACCATTACCTGGGTAAGCCGATGGTGCAAAACCTGGAAGCCTTGAAATTTGCTAATCCATTGCTTCAGGGTGTGTGGAACAATCAATACATTGCCAATGTGCAAATTACCGCTTCCGAAACTGTAGGCGTCGAGGAACGCGCTGGTTATTACGATCACTCCGGAGCTATTCGGGACATGGTACAAAATCACATGCTGCAAGTGCTGATGATGGCGGCTATGAACAAGCCGGGACATGTAACGGCAGATCAGGTACGTGACGAAAAACGCAAGGTGATGGATGCGCTGCGTGCGCTCGATCCGTCCGACATTGCTTCCAGCGTGGTGAGAGGCCAATATACGAACGGTGAGATTAACGGAAAAGCAGTTCCTTCCTATAGAGAAGAACCGGACATTGGACCGGATTCGCAAAATGATACTTTCATCTCAGCTCGTCTGTGGATTGACAATGAGCAATGGTCAGGTGTGCCGTTCTATATTCGCACAGGCAAACGCATGAAGGAAAAATCCACACGTATCGTCGTGGAATTCAAAAAGGACAGCACAGACCCGTATGCAGCCCAAGGACAGCCATCCGAGCCGAACTTGCTTACGATTCATGTGAACCCGGATGAAAAAGTAACGCTGCGTCTGAACAGTAAGGACCCGCTGAACAACGGTCAACTGGAGACGGTGCTGATGAATTATACATCAGAGGCCAAGGATGTACCGGAAGCTTATGAGCGTCTGATCTTTGATGCGCTGCGCGGCGATTCCACCTTTTTCGCTCACTGGAATGAAGTTGAGCTTTCATGGATGTGGGTACAGCCTGTGCTGGAAGCTTTTGCTCGCGGAGAGGCTCCACTTCATACGTATGCAGCAGGCTCCTACGGTCCAGAGGCTTCTGACAAATTGCTGGAGGAGCAGGGCTTTACATGGTGGCTAGACCAAAAGTCCGAAACTTCTGAAAAAGCGGTTGTTCGTTCGTAAATATGTACACATCACTACATTGAACATATATTTTGCTACGGCAGGAGGCTTTTACAATGCAAGTTGGATTAATCGGTTTGGGAAAAATGGGCTTGAATCTCGGAAAAAACTTGATCGATCACAAGCATGAAGTTGTCGCGTATGACGTCAATGCAGCAGCGATTCAAGAAATGAAGGATTACGGTGCTACAGGTGCTTCCACACTGGAAGAGCTTGTGCAAACGACCCAAACCCCGAGAGTGCTGTGGATTATGGTTCCCCATCAATTTGTTGATTCCGTACTGGATCAGCTTCAACCGATTTTGTCCAAAGGGGACATTATTATTGAAGGTGGTAACTCTCATTACAAAGAGTCCATTGCCCGTCATGCTCGTCTGAAGGAATACGGCATCAGCTTCATGGATGCCGGAACCTCTGGCGGTATGGAAGGTGCACGCAGTGGCGCTTGTTACATGATCGGTGGCGACCCGGAAGCATGGGCGTTTGTTGAGCCTATTTTCCGGGATACAGCAGTGGAAAATGGTTATCTGTATGCAGGTAAATCCGGTAGCGGACATTTTCTCAAAATGGTTCACAACGGTGTGGAATACGGCATGATGGCCTCCATTGGTGAAGGCTTTGAAGTGCTGGAGAAAAGCAGCTTTGACTTCGATTATGAGCAAGTGGCGCGTGTTTGGAACAACGGTTCCGTTATTCGCTCTTGGCTGATGGGCTTGACCGAGCGTGCATTTTCCAAGGATGCAAATCTGGATGAAATCCGTGGGGTTATGCACTCTTCCGGCGAAGGTAAATGGACAGTTGAGGAAGCATTGGACATTCAGGCGGCAACTCCGGTTATCGCGTTATCCCTGCTGATGCGTTACCGTTCACTGGATGCAGATACGTTCAACGGTAAAGTCGTTGCCGCGCTGCGCAATGAATTTGGCGGTCACGCGGTAGAAAAGAAGTAATAACGATATAAGCTAGTATTTATCCCCGTAGCTTCACAACTGCGGGGATATTGCTATATGTTCTTGCCGGCGCTTTTTTGCTTTATGCATATTTTTCCTTGTATAACCGCACAATAGATGAAAAAGAAGGCGGAAGGATGAATAGCATATGTGCAAAAGGTTTTCGTTATCGGCTGATTTGGACGAGGTAAGGGATCATTTTGGCATACAACGGGTGATGTATTATTATAAAACGCGTTACAATATGAGCCCTACCCAGCATGTTCCCATCGTGCTGCATCAGGAGGGGGAACGGGTGCTAGATGAATTTCGCTGGGGATTTATCCCCTACTGGGGGAAGGATTGCGTCAATGCTGATTTGAATACAGTTCGAGTGAATCCGAGCTATCGCAAAATGGCCGAAACTCGGCGCTGTGTCATTCCTTGCAACGGTTTTTATTATTGGCGAAAGCTCGGTAAACGTATGTGCGCAGTGCGAGTGGTGCTGCCGGGACAGAAAATGTTTGCGGTCGCGGGATTGTATGAGGTATGGCAGGATAGCCGTAAGGAGCCGCTACGTACCTGTACGATGATGACGGTGCAGGCCAATTCGGATATTCGTGAATTTGACAGCCGTATGCCCGCCATTTTGGAATCTGCACATATGGATTCATGGCTGGACCCGTCCATAAAGAACATCGATGAGTTGCTACCGTTGCTGCGCACGTATGAACAGGGCGACATGAGCATCTATCCGGTGACCCCACTGGTCGCCAATGACGAACATGATAACCGCGAATGCATTCAGGAAATGGATTTGCAATGGTCCTGGATCAAGCCTTAAATGAATATGGAGATTTTTCATTCACTACAGATCATAAGCTTCCCGCCGCCTGCATAGGTATGTATTGGGGAACAAGCGTCATGATCCGGGGAGAGGGGAAACGGCCGAAGGAGTATCTCATATGGGATGGAGGCGATTGGAATGAGCAACGATACACTCATCCAACTGCTAGTGCTCATGGTGACGATCATCGGTCTGGTCCAAAACCGGTAAGTGGCAGGTTCCAGAAGGCGGGAGAATTGCCCTAGGCAATCTTCCGCTTTTTTCGTTTTCCTTTCAAGAGCGACAACAAGAGATTTTTTTACGTTAAAATGCTCGCAGATGGAGGGAGCTTGCGGTACAATAGATGCTAAGCTACAGGTGACAAGACACCTGAATATACGGCTATATACGATGCATTTTTAAGGGAGAGCGAATCATGAGTGAATTGACTTCATTACCACCATCCAAAAAGCGAAAGCTGCTGTTTAGCGCGGGACTCAGTTGGCTGTTTGATGCCATGGACGTGGGGCTGCTTTCGTTCATAGCCGCAGCGCTGGCTAAGGAGTGGCATTTGGGTTCAGAGCAGATTGGTCTGCTGACTGCGATGAATTCAATAGGGATGGTGTTTGGGGCCGCTTTAGCGGGGATTTTGGCTGATCGCTATGGCAGGCGCGCGATATTAGTGTGGACGCTGTTGATCTTTTCCATTGCAAGCGGCTTGTCGGCTTTGGCGACCGGGCTCGGTGTACTGCTGGTGCTGCGTTTTATTGCAGGCGTAGGCTTGGGAGGGGAACTGCCTGTGGCTTCGACGCTGGTGTCGGAATCGGTGCCGGTTCAGGAACGGGGAAAAGCGGTCGTTCTGTTGGAAAGCTTCTGGGCGGCGGGATGGATTCTTTCGGCGCTTATTGCCTATTTTGTTATTCCAAAGTACGGCTGGCAGATGGCCTTTATTCTCGGCGCAGTACCAGCCCTGTACGCTCTTTATTTACGCAAAGCGGTAGAGGATTCACCGCGATACAAGCAGCAGAGTGTCAAGCTTCCGCTGCGTGCAAGACTGGCTTCCATTTGGTCAGGGCCGAACCGCAAGTCCACGCTCATGCTGTGGATTTTATGGTTTACGGTTGTATTTTCCTATTACGGAATGTTTCTGTGGCTGCCAAGCATTATGTTTATGAAGGGCTTTGAGCTGGTTAAAAGCTTTGAGTACGTCCTGATCATGACGCTGGCGCAATTGCCAGGTTATTTTACTGCCGCATATCTGATTGAGAAGCTGGGCCGCAAATTCGTGCTGATCGTCTATTTACTGCTGACGGCCGTGTCCGCCATTTGGTTCGGTACCTCGGAAACGGCAGGAATGCTGCTGGCTGCTGGTATCTGCTTGTCCTTTTTCAATCTCGGTGCGTGGGGAGCGATGTATGCCTATACCCCGGAATTGTACCCGACAGCCGTCCGCTCTACCGGAGTGGGTATGGCGGCTGCGTTTGGCCGTATCGGTGGCGTGATCGGACCTTTCCTGGTCGGTATGCTGGTCGGACAGGGCATGGCGCTGCAATCTATCTTTGTGATTTTCTTCGTAGCGATCCTGATTGGAGCGGCGGCGGTATGGTTGCTCGGGACCGAAACGAAAAATCGGGAGATCGACTAACCTTTACATTCACCTGTGTAAAGATTCATAATACAAGAGAGAGGAGTGACCTGAAATGGAGCATACCTTTCTGCTCAAGGCAGACTGGAACGGGGGGCGCAACAGCGACGGTCATATTGAGGCCGGACAGCTGCGGACAGCGATTTCGATCCCGGCGGAGATGGGTGGTCCCGGTGTGGGCACCAATCCGGATGAAATGCTGCTAGGCGCTGCCGCGACCTGCTATTTGATTACATTGGCGGCGATGATGGAGCGCGCTGGTCTTCCGGTGGCTTCACTGGCACTGGAATCCGAAGGCATTGTTGATGTAACGAACAATATTTTTACATATCGTCGAATTATTCATCGTCCGCAAGTTCAATTGGCCGCCGATGCGACAGAATCGCAGATCGAACAGGCATTGCGACTGGCAGAGCAGGCAGAGAGCTCTTGCATGATCTCGCGTGCCGTAGCGGGAAATGTGGCTTTGTCTACAGTGCCCGTCGTGCAACGCGCCTCTTAGCGCTATTTGAACCAGGAGCAATCATTCCAATTGCCCATTATTTTTCTAATTCGAGGAGGACACAACCATGACAGCACAACAAAAATTGCTCGTATTCGCAGGCTCTTACGCCGAATTGGAAGGCAGCGGAGTTTATGCGTACACTTTTAATGAAGAAACAGGGGTTCTTACATTACAGGATGAGTTCTCCGGATTGAAAAATCCAACCTTCCTGAATGTGGACGTAAAGAACCGGAAGCTGTATTCCATTGGAGAAACGACTTCTGCTGCTGGAGCGAAGGTGGGCGAAGCTACTGCTTTTGAAATTGATCCGGTCAAGGGAACATTTACATTTCTTAACCGGGCGGAAAACGTTGGCGCAACAACCTGTCACATTCAGCGTGATCCATCCGATCGCTACCTGGTCGTAGTCAGCTACCACGGAGGTATGGTGGGACTGGTGTCTCTAACCGAGGATGGTCGTATCGGCGAGTTGCTGGATGTTAAACAGCATGAGGGCAAGGGAGCGCATCCTGAGCGTCAGGATCGTCCGCATCCACACTCCAGTTTCTTTAGCCCTGACGGTCGTTTCCTGTTCGTACAGGATCTCGGTCTGGATCTGATCCGTGTCTATACTATTGATGACAGCAAAGGACAACTGGTGCTTCATGGCGAAACGAAAACCCATGCAGGTGCAGGTCCACGTCACTTGACGTTCCACCCGAACGGTAAGTTTGCTTTTGTCATTAATGAGGTGGATTCTTCCATTACTTCTTTTGCGTATGACGCAGAAGCAGGCAAGCTTACTGAGCTTGAGAGCGTGCCTACATTGCCGTCTGATTTTACGGGCGAAAATACAACCGCTGAGATTGCTATTTCGGAGGATGGTGCTTATGTGTACGGTTCTAACCGTGGGCATGACAGCATCGTAGTGTTCGCTGTAGACGCTGCAACAGGCAAGCTGAGCCTGGTAGAGCATGTATCTGCCAAAGGCGAGCATCCGCGCCATTTTGCTCTGACTCCAAACGGAGATCATTTGCTGGTGGCAAACCGTGACACCAACAACATTGTTACGTTCAAAGTGGACAAGGCAAGCGGTCGCTTAACCTATACTGGACAACAAGTAACCGTGTCCAAGCCGGTATGCGTGCAGCCTTTTTACTTTTCTGTGTAAAAAGGGCGTTACGTCCTATATGATACTGGATGACTGAATAACGGTATGCGGTTAATGGCCGCTACGAGGACGGATCATTCTTCCGATCGCTGTTGCCCCCGGATTTCTTGATTATATGTTCAAGGATAGAAATCCGGGGACAAAGGCGAACGCTAACGCTTCTTCAGAACGATTTCGTCCTCTCCGCTGCTTTTATGCTTCTGGGCAACTGTTCATAGAAAATTCTTGAGAATTACGGTCTGTAGGTAAACCTACGGCCGTTTTTCTTTTTATGGCTGGTTATTTTTATAGAAGTCATTGCTTTGGAAATAATCTAAAATTTTAAGGTTACAAATAAGAAACGAATAATCTCGACAGGAAAAGGGTACATATGTTATAAGCGGGACAAGAATCCCTTGGGCGAATCTAAGACAAGTATTGCAAATTCAACATAAGTTTTAGAAGTTTCTTAAACAAAAGTATACATTTTGGAGAAGCAACGGTCTGTTCATATCGGAAGTTTTGCTCATAGTGTGGCAGGGATAAGTTGAGTAACGAAGCGGGCAGATGGATTTCGGAGAAGCGATAGCGTTCGCCTTTGGAACCAGATTTTAACCATTTAAATATAATGAAAAAATCAGGCTTCAACAGCGACCGGAGAAACCATCTGTTTGCGTAGTGGGCTCACAGACCGATAAGAGTATACAAAGGAGGGATTCACATGAAAATTATCATTACACAAAAGGAAGCCGCCGACAAAGGAATCTGGACAGAGATCATGGGAATGTTCGCTGTAACCAAAGAGGACGAGGTATGGCAAAATGAAGAGTTTATTCTCACCGAAGAACAGGCACGTCAGGTCGGATTGATCAAATAATAAGGCGTAAATAGGACATGCAAGCAAGTTTTAAGACCAAGTCTTAAAAAATCGTAACTTCTTTTTACGTATCTGATACACTTTTTAACCTTACAACGTTTATAGTAAGTGCATAAGGGTAATGAAGCTTACAGACACCGTGTACATACCCTAACGGTAAGGAGAGATCAGACATGATGAAACTAGCTTCGAAATGGACCGTATTGGCTTTAATGATGATGCTGATTACGACGGCAGGGGCAACAGCACAAGGCTACACGCCAGTAGCACCTGCTGAAAATCAGGAGACCGTTTATATAAACCAAATGGAGATCCGTAACGGACAAATCTATTTGTCGGCTGACCCGATTGAATGGTATGAAGGTGCGGCAGCAGATAAGGCATTTTTGGAGCATGAAGGAAACACAGGGTTGAACGGAGCACCGGATGGCTACTATATCGTAAATAATTCCGTGCAAAATGACGTGTATCAGGTTGCGCCAGATGCTTCGGTAGAGGTGCAAATTTATGATCATACAGGTCATATAGAAGATACAGATGTGAAATGGAACGAATCGATCCCTCTGGCACAGTTTGAAAAAGATTTTGCAAAAAAAGATGTACTGGATCTCAGTCAATTTCCATACCATGTTACGCTGCGTGACGGTAGGGTCGTTAAAATCGTGCAGCAGTTTATTCCTTAACATACCAGGTATTGCATAACAAACACGTGCTTTTCACTTGATTCATATCAGGGGAGCACGTGTTTTTCATACTTTATAACAAAAAAAAGAGATATCCATCCCTGCTAGGGGGCGAATATCCTCTTCTGCTCATATATATGGATTTAGAAGGATTTTGCAGCTTCTGTTGCACTTTGTACAGCAGCTTCAACAATGGCTTGTGCTTGATCTGGAGCTTGGTTATGTCCTTCCAGTACAACGTTCACGATGTCTTTCACACCGAAGAAGGATAAGATATTGCTCATGTAGTTCAAAGACATTTCAGCAGCAGCAGCAGGCCCTTCGGAATAAACGCCGCCTCTTGCATTCAACAGCACTACTTTAGTTTCAGTTACCAGACCAACTGGACCCTCAGCAGTGTATTTGAATGTTTTACCAGCTTGGTTCAAGTAGTCAATGTACGTATGCAGTACAGCTGGAATCGTCATGTTCCAAAGCGGGAAAGCGAATACGACTTTGTCTGCTGCCAGGAATTGATCCAAATAGCCGTTAGCAATATTTGCCAGGCGAGCTTCTTCTGCGTTCAACTCCAAGCCTCTAGCGGATTTGAACGTGCCGTTAATCATGTTGGCGTTCAAATAAGGAAGCTCGACGGAGAACAGATCCAGTTCAGTGATTTCATCAGATGGATGGGAAGCTTTGTAGCTTTCCGCGAAGGCGTTATACAGTTTAACGGTTGCGGATTCTTCGGCTGTACGATCATTAGCTTTGACAAATAATACTTTAGACATGGTTTATTTCCCCCTAAGTAAGTTCAGTAAGTAAGTTACCTCGTAATATTACAATATAAAGATAATATTAGTCAACACTTTTATATTAAATTTATTTTAAAAAGCTACTTTATTTTTTACACTGTAAAATTTATGTGTTTCTTTTGCAAAATATCTGTTTTGCGGTAAAATTTAAATATGAGCCGATTAGAAGAATGGATTCAATAGGTGAAAAATGAAATTACCATGTAGTCAGTAGGATAGGCACAACAGATGAACGAAAAAGGTGAGTAGCTTGAAGATTGGTTTTTTTGATTCAGGATTGGGTGGAATTACGGTATTATCTGAGGCCTTACGACGGCTGCCAAACGAAAATTTTGTATACTTGGCGGATACGCTTCACGTTCCTTACGGGACGAAAACACCGCAAGAGGTATGTGGATACGTCAAGGCTTCGGTACAAACTATTTTAAAAGAGGACGTAAAAGCGCTGGTCATTGCCTGCAATACAGCCACGAGTATCGCGGTTGCGGAGCTGAGAAATGAATACCAGATTCCGATCATTGGCATGGAGCCGGCCGTGAAGCCTGCGGTAGAGATGAATCGAGCGAATGGTAAAAGAGTGCTAGTGTTAGCCACGCCGTTGACGTTAAAGCAATCCGGTTATGCAGCACTGGTGTCCAGAGTCGACGATCATGGAAGTGTGGATTCGTTGCCTTTGCCTGAGCTGGTACAATTTTGTGAGCAGTTAAATTTTGACCGGACAGAAATGGCCGAATATTTTAACTGTAAGCTGGCTGCATTCGATCTGGACTTATACGGTACGGTCGTTTTGGGATGTACCCACTATCCTTTTTATAAAGAGATCTTGAAGGGGCTGCTTCCTTCCCATATTCAGCTAATCGACGGAAGTCAGGGAACAGTCAGACGGTTAAAACAGGTGTTGTCTGATCGTAATTTGCTGGCATCTCCGGCAAAAGCAGGTCAATCGCAGGAGGGACACATTACGTTCCTGTGTACCAGTCAGGATGCGGACTATGTCCATAAAATGGAGCGTGCGCTTGAAATTTATGCGGAGCATGAGAAGATTTCTTTTTAAAGTAGGTGCGGCTGGCGAACGGATTGAGTCATAGCGATGAATTCCAGCGCCAGTCGCGTAGCAGATTAAAGACATAGAGGGGGCTTTTGATGGACGTTCAACTGATCCTAAAGGAGCTTCATGAAGCAGGTGTACTTGATACTTGAAGGTCATGTGCAAGAACTCAAGCCCTTGACTGGAGGAACTTCAAGCGAAGTGATTGCCGTCATGGACGGAGCTGATCGCACACTACAAGCCTCTGGGAGAGGAACGTCATTATGGTTATCCAGACCATCCGTTTGTGGAATGGAGAGATTTTCTGCTGCACAGGACGAAGGAATCCTTATATGATCTGATATACGTCTTTTGCTCGAATATGAGTATACAAGGATGGAATCATATTTGCTTTTAATTCATCATTCCTATACGCATATTGCATTTTCGGTAGCGGAAGCGGATTTTGAGGATATGCTTAACAAGCTGAGGGCCTTCAATGTCACAATTTTGCCCGGACGAGAGCGGAATGAACAGGACAAAAGGTCAGTCTATTTTACAGATCCGGACGGACATAAGTTTGAATTCCACACAAGACAATTGCAGGATCGTCTGGAATATTATAAAAATGAGAAGAAGCACATGACTTTTTATGATTGAGTAAGCGGTATCCATAATAATGTCTGAGTATACACAGGGTTCTCATCCGGGAGGAATACAGAAGTATGTCACTTTCGCAGGAAAGCGGCTCCAAGCAAGCGCAAGTCGTTAAAACGATGACGGTTTTTGCAATCACTTGGCCGATCTTTATAGAAATGCTGTTTCATATTTTGATGGGTAGCGTGGATACATTCATGCTGAGCCACGTGTCGGACGAGGTTGTGTCGGCGGTGGGTGTGTCGAGACAGTTGATTGAATTTACGATTATTTTGTTCAATCTGCTTGGTCTTGGAGTAGGTGTCATCATCGCTCAACTATTGGGTGCACAAAAGCATGTGGATGCGAGCCGTGTTACGGCCTCGGCCCTGACCTTTAATCTGGTATTCGGTCTGGCGCTGAGTTTGATGTTTATCGTGAGCCGGGATTTTCTGCTGTCCTTTTACCATATTACCCCGACGATTAAGGAAAATGCCGAGATTTATATGATGCTGGCAGGGGGCTCGCTGTTTCTGGAAGCGCTTATGCTAACCGCAGGTCCGGTTATTCGCTCTCATGGTTTTACCAAAGACACGATGGTTGTGGGCATTGGTATGAATATTTTGCATATTGTGGGGAATGCGCTGCTGATTTACGGCTGGTTTGGTCTGCCGCAAATGGGCGTGGCAGGAGCAGCGATTTCAACGGTGATTAGTCGTGCTGTAGCCTGTGTCTGGATTTTTATTCTGTTATACAAACGTGTAAGTGCGCCGATCCGTATCAAGTATTATGTACAGCTTCAATGGAGCAAGCTGGTGGCCATCCTGAAAATCGGCATTCCGGCTGGACTGGAATGGTTGTCTTATCAGCTCAGCCAAATGATGGTGACCCGGTTTGTCAGCTTCATGGGGACAACGGCGATTGCTACTCATTTTTATACGAATACGATTGTGTACTTTTTTATGGTGTTCGGAATGGCAGTGGGTGAGGGGACGGAAATTATTGTTGCTCGCCTGATAGGTGCAGGAGATAAGGAAAAGGCGTATCACCAACTGCTGCGCAGCCTGAAATGGTCGCTGGTCATTACGATTGCGGTGATCGTGGTGGTATCCTTTTTCCGGTATGAAGTGATGGCGATCTTTACGGATGAGCCGGCGATTATTCAACTGGGAGCAGCGATTTTGCTGTTCTGTATTTTGCTGGAGCCGGGCCGTGTGTTCAATCATGTCGTCATTAACTCCTTGCGGGCAGCGGGGGATGTACAGTTTCCGTTGATGATGGCGATCATCTCGATGTGGGGGATCAAAATCCCGTTGGCGTATGTGCTGGGCATTCATCTGGGATATGGTGTGCTTGGGGTGTGGATTGCACATGCCTGCGATGAGTGGGTACGAGGCATTTTCCACTACCTGCGCTGGAAAGGTCGGAAGTGGCAGCACAAGTCGCTGTTGTCCAAGGCTGAACTTCAAGCGGATTCGTTGTCAGGCTGACACTCGAAGCTGTAGTTTCTCAGGCACCTCTATACATAGGCATTCTCCATGGATATGGGGGATGTCTATTTTTTCACAAAAATAAGCAAAAAGGGATGTTCAAACTTTTCAAAAATTGCTAGAATATAGTAACCTCGAACAAGAGTTTCAGTAGAGGTTTTCAAAGTTTCGGTTTTGAAAGTTTTGGTTTTGAAAGTTTCAAAGACGGATGGTTTCCGATTGAATCCATGAAGGAGGGAATAGGATGGAACGTAAAGTGCATATCATTCCTTACCAAGTGATCAAGCAGGAGCAACAGGTGAATGAAATACCGCGAGGGGTGGAACTGGTTCAGGCCCCTGCGGTGTGGAGCCAGACCCGAGGCCAGGGAGTGAAGGTTGCTGTGCTGGATACGGGCTGTGATGCGGACCATCCTGATTTGAAGGAACGCATTATTGGTGGCCGGAACTTCACAGATGATGATGACAGTGATCCGAATATTTTCACGGATTACAACGGTCACGGTACGCATGTGGCGGGTACAATCGCGGCAGCAGAAAATGAGGATGGTGTGGTGGGTGTGGCCCCGGAGGCGGATTTGCTCATTATCAAGGTGCTGAACAAGCAAGGTTCCGGTCAATACGACTGGATCATTCAGGGCATTCATTATGCGATTGAACAAAAGGCAGACATCATTTCTATGTCGCTTGGTGGTCCCGAGGATGTGCCTGAGCTGCATGAAGCGGTACAGAAGGCGGTAGCGAACCAAATTTTGGTCGTCTGCGCAGCGGGTAATGAAGGAGACGGTGACAACAGGACGGACGAGTTGGGCTATCCCGGCTGCTATAATGAGGTGATCAGTGTAGGTGCTGTGAACTTTGACAGATATGCTTCCGATTTCAGCAACTCCAATAATGAGGTAGATTTGGTTGCGCCGGGGGAAGATATTTTGTCTACCGTTCCGGGCGGCCAATATGCGACCTTCAGCGGTACTTCAATGGCTACCCCGCATGTAGCGGGTGCTTTGGCGCTGATTAAGCAGTTGGCGAACGCGAGCTTTGAGCGGAATCTCACCGAACCGGAGCTATACGCCCAACTGATCAAACGTACCATTCCACTCGGTCATTCTGCTAAGCTGGAAGGCAATGGGCTGTTGTACTTGACAGCGGTGGAGGAGCTTTCCCGTATTTTCGACGCTCAGCGTGTAGCGGGGATATTGAGTGCAGGATCATAAAATGTTAAATAAGCCGTAACTACGGTTATATAGCGGTTCTCCTGAGGGGGAGCCGCTTTTTTGTGTTTCAGAATTAGATAAACCTTATTTACAGCGTGTTCAAATGTCGGGTAAGATGTATCTCAAAGACACGGGATGGATTAGAAGCGGAGGAACTGACCTGAACGATATTATTGCAAAAGCCAGCGAGCTAAGGCGCACAGGGCAGGCGGAGGAAGCGCGCAAGCTGTTATTGAAGGCATTGGAGCAGGAGCAGAATGATGCATGCAGGGCCTGTTAACGGAGCTGGCTGAAACCACCTCGGACTCGCCAACACAAGCGTACTCACGAGCGATTCAATATTATGCAGATAAGCTGGATCAGATTGAGACGTAAGTATGAAATGATGAGAAAAACAATAGATAATCATTATCGCGCATTTATTCGGAAGTGCATACTAAAAAAGATCGCAGCCAGAGAGCATCAAGTATCTCTTCTGGGCTGCGATCTTTGGTTTTTACTTGGGGTTGGCGGAGTGGCACGTCATGTACATTTCCAGTTCAATTTATATAGACTGTACCTTGTTGAATCATACACTGCGATTATTGCGCACCCTCGGTAACGGCGATTTCCTTCTCCAGATTTTCTCTGGACAGGTTGGCGGCCAAATAATCCGGTGTTTCGGGCAGGACGAGGTGCAGATTGGATTTTTGACAAACACGAATTGTGCACTTGTCGACAACAAAATCAAAGACATGCCCGCCTCCGGTGCGTTCGTCGTTAATAAAGTGCAAATGGAAACCGGCCACTCCAATTCCTTGAGCATACGCAGGTGTCCAAAACCCGGTAATCACGCCGGAAGCGTCGTTAAAGGAGAACGTGGGCTGTGATTTGGTCGCTTCGATAAAAGGCTTGTAAGGCTTCACCTGGTGAGGCACGGTGCGTGTCTTCACTTCACGAAAAGTGCCGTCCATACGGAAGGCATAGAACAGATTACGGCTTGGAAACAGCTTTAGCAGCAGGGCTTCCAGCTCTTCACGATGCATGGGACGATCAATAGTATATGTGAAATCTTCACGGAAAAAGGTGACGGTGGAAAAAGGTGTGGTTTCTTCCGGTTTTACGCGATGGGCCGTACCGTCTGGAAGCAAGTGATAGAATTCACCATCGAACGCGATCATCTCGCCATTCAGTTGATCAAAGGTACCAATTCCGAAATCCCCGTGCTTTTGCAACTCCTCAAAGGCAACAACTCCGTCATAAAGACCATCCAATAAAGCGAGCATGGTGGACGTTTGGTAAATATCATGATCAGTTTCTTGCTTGGTTTCCAGTCCTGCAACGGTCATGGCAATACACTTCCTTTTGTGATTGGATACATTTATTTTCTTTCTTTTTCAATAATAAACGTAAAATTTCAGTAAATAACATGGATAACCCAAAAAACTCATAAAAAAAACGTTAAACTCCATTCATTGTCACGAAGCTGTCACGATTGGGCAACTGTGAATTCAGTTTAACTGATTGGGCAGCAGTTTACGTCCCAACTGGATATTATCCTGATAATCAATCGGAATATCGACGACCACGGGGCCATCGGTATGTAGTGCCTGTTGCAATACGCTTTCCAGTTCTTCAGGGGAATGCACACGCAATCCGGTTGCCCCGAAGCTTTCGGCATATTTCACGATATCTACATCTCCGAATTCTACGCCGGACGTTCTGCCGTATTTAATCTGTTGTTGAAAAGCGACCATGTCGTAGGTACCGTCTCTCCATACAATATGCACAAGTGGGGAGTTGAGACGTACGGCAGTTTCAAGCTCCATGGATGAGAAAAGAAATCCTCCGTCGCCAGAAATGGAAACGACTTTTTGACCGGGATTGACTAGTGTGGCAGCAATGCCCCAGGGAAGAGCTACACCGAGCGTCTGCATTCCGTTACTGAACAGAAGGCGACGCGGCTCATAGGAGCGGAAATACCGGGCCATCCAAATGTAGTGTGAACCCACATCGCAGGTGACCGTGACGTTATCATCAATCAGGCTGCGCAGCGTACGAATGAATTGTAATGGATGAATCAGATAGTTGTGCTTGCGAGCAGGAACGGCGGCTTGCTCGTTCAACTCGTGACGAAGACGATTCAGTTGGGCGCATGAGGCTTCAGGTAGTTTTACTGTAGGCAATTCTTCTGCGAGACTGCGCACGATCAGGGCTATATTGCCGATCAGTTCGTAATCCGGTTGATAATCATGGTCGATATCCGCCTGATGATCATCGAGATGAATGAGGGTCCGGTTTGCAGGAATGTTCCAGTTTTTCGGATCGTATTCAATGGGGTCATAGCCAATAGTCAGCACCAGATCTGCGGCTCCAAGGAGCATGTCACCCGGCTGATTGTGGAACAGACCGACTCGGCCAAAATAATGATTCTCCAATTCGCGGGAAATGGCTCCGGCAGCCTGGAAGGTTTCGACGACAGGCAAATCCGTGTTCTGAATGAGCGCGCGGATGGCTGCTGTAGCTTCGGGAGTGCTCGCTTTCATACCAAGCAAAAGAACAGGCAGCTTGGCTTGGCTGATTTGGTCTGCTACTTGTTTGATAAGTCCAGCTGGTGCAGTTCCAAGCTGTGGAAGGGAAAGCTTCTCAATGGCGGTCACTTCGGATGACGAAGTCAACACGTCCTGCGGTAGACTGACAAAGGTTGCTCCAGGCTGTGCTGAGGTCGCAATCCGAAATGCGTTGGTAATGGCTTCTGGTACACTATCGGGATGCTCTACTTCCACACTGTATTTGGTGATAGGCTCGAATAACCCGACGTTATCCATGGATTGGTGAGTGCGTTTCAAACGCTCTGATCTTGGAACTGCGCCAGCGAGAGCGACGACGGGATCACTTTCCGCATTAGCGGTGACAAGTCCTGTAGCCAAATTTGACGCACCGGGGCCGGAAGTGACGAGACATACGCCCGGTCTGCCAGTTAGACGACCGACGGCGGCTGCCATAAAGGCGGCATTTTGCTCGTGACGGCATACGATCAGTTCCGGGCCGCGTTCTTGAAGGACATCGAAAACCGAGTCAATCTTGGCACCTGGAATACCAAAAATGTGCGTTACACCTTGTTTAATCAAGCAATCGACAACGAGGTCAGCTCCTTTTGTAGCGGTTTTAGCATGGATAGTTTGCACTTTTGTGCTCAACGCAATCACCTCTTCTTTGGATATGGTTACAAAATACTTTCAATGTAAAACATTGGTTGTATATGACAATTATAATACAATAACTGGTACTTTCAAGAGTAAAATTTTCTGAAAAAGAGCGAAAATATATAAAAACGTTTTCAAAGCGCGGTTTAAGAGGAAAAATAAAAATTGCGGAGATTTGGAAATAAAGGATTTTCAAACAACGCTCATGCCCTAAAATAAGTGAGGGGCATTTTATTGAAGATGACGAGATGAAGGGGAAGAGGGAGTGAAAGTTGAAACGGTTCATATAGTCTGAAATAAAGCTGGACGAAGAAAACAGATCTGCAGAGGTTGTGGCAGGTCTGTTTTTTTGTTCCTCCACATGATAAAAATCACTTTCCTCTGCAAAGGATAGCGGTTACAATGTAATTGTTGTTAACGTAAACATTAAATTTAAGGAGAAGTAATCAAGGGTGATTCGACATGCAGGTATCGTATTATAGCGGTATCATTTGATATAAGTAGGTAACCTGCTATGCGTTATAGAATGCTATTACTGAATAGCAGCAAAATCGAATTCTTTTTTTGTTCACGTTAACAATTATTCAGAAACATGATTATAGAAGGGACGAATGAGCCATGACCAAAGCATTTTTAGACGACAATTTTTTGTTGAGCAATCCAACCGCTGAAATTTTGTATCATCAGTATGCCAAGGATCTACCGATTATCGACTATCATTGTCATTTAAGTCCACAGGAAATTTACGAAAATAAAACGTTCAAAAACATTACAGAAGCATGGCTGTACGGAGATCATTACAAATGGAGACTCATGCGGGCCAATGGAGTTGAGGAACGCCTGATTACTGGAGATGCGGAAGACTATGACAAATTTTTGGCTTGGGCCAAAACCGTACCTACACTGATCGGCAACCCGCTGTATCATTGGACGCATTTGGAGCTTCAACGCTTTTTTGGTGTCCATGAACTGCTGAACGAACAGAACGCGCCTGTGATTTGGGAAAAGGTGAACCAAAAGCTGCAAGGAAAGGGCTTTGGGGCACGTGATCTGATTGTGAATTCAAAGGTAACCGTTGTGTGCACTACTGATGATCCGACGGACCATCTCGAATATCATAAACAAATTAGCAAGCTGACGGATTTTCCAGTGGCTGTACTGCCAAGCTTCCGCCCAGACAAAGCACTGGAAATTAACCGTGAAACATTCCAGCCTTGGGTCGCTCGATTGGGTGAAGTGAGCGGACTGGATGTTTCCGGTCTGGAAGGATTTTTGAACGCGCTGGCGAGCCGGGTCCGTCACTTCCATGCTGCTGGAGGAAGGGTGTCCGATCATGCGCTGGATACGGTCGTTTATGAAGAAACAACACGTGAGGAAGCGGCAGTGATATACAGCAAGGCGCTGGAGGAAGGCCATGTGACTCCATTAGAAGAGGCGAAATACAAATCGTACGTCCTTGTATTCCTTGGGAAACAGTATGCAGAGCATGGCTGGGCTATGCAGTACCATATTCACGCACTGCGTAACAATAACACGGCCATGTTCCGCAGCTTGGGACCGGATACAGGCTATGATGCAGTGAATGACGGCTCCATCGCTCGTCCGCTGGCAGCATTGTTGGATGCACAGGAGCTGGCAGGAGGTCTGCCGCGAACAATTTTGTATTCACTCAACTCAGTTGATTATCCGGTGCTGGCAAGTCTTGCAGGCGACTTCCAGTCTGGCGGAACACCAGGTAAAATCCAGTTTGGTACCGCTTGGTGGTATAACGACCATATCGAAGGCATGCTGGAGCAATTGAAGCTGCTCGCAAACTATGGCGTGCTGTCCCGCTTCATTGGTATGCTGACGGATTCCCGCAGCTTCCTGTCCTATACACGGCACGAATATTTCCGGCGGATACTTTGTGATTTGATCGGAACATGGGTACAGGAGGGCAAGGCACCTGAGGATCTGGAGCTGCTCGGAGAAATGGTACAAAACATTAGCTACAATAATGCCAAGCAATATTTTAATTTCCCGACGGTTGTTCACAGCAAGTGATGATGTACAGGAAGAACTTGTAAATTCACATTTCAATAGATGCCCTTGCCGGGAGGCAATTCAAGCTCCGGGTAAGGGGGATTGAAAACAGAATACGTATCAGACAAGAATGTGAAAATAATTACAAAGATAGAGGAGTGAGCAGGCTATGGGAGTGCCTATCGTTCAGGAGAGCATCCAAACTGACAACAAGACAGGTGAGCATATCAGCCTGAAAGAAAAGATTTCGTATGGTATGGGTGACTTTGGAAACGGATTCATGTTTGATTTGGGGCAGTTGTATTTGCTGAAATTTTTTACGGATGTAGCAGGGGTTTCAGCAGGAGCAGCCGCAATCATTTTCTTGGTCAGCAAGCTGTTTGCCGCCGTCTGTGATCCAATTGTCGGGTCCTTTGTTGATTATCGAAAGCATATTGGTACACGCGGAAAATTTAGACCTTTTCTTATCGTTGGAAGCGTTATCCTTGCTATTCTTACGGTTCTTACCTTTATTTCACCGAATATTTCACCCACAGGCAAACTCATTTACGCCTATGCGTCTTATATGATCTGGGGTGTTGGATATTCTATTGTAAACATTCCATACGGCTCGCTGGGTGCCGCCATTACGCAGGATACTATTCAGCGTGCCTCATTGTCATCTTTCCGTCAGGCAGGATCACTGGGCGCATTGTTCGTAACCAGTGTCATTGTCATGCCGCTTATTTTACTGTTTCCTAACCATCATGTTGGATATCCAGTCGTGATGGGGATCATGTCTCTCATTGGTGTGATCGCTTTCATCGTATGCTATCGGGGAACGAAGGAGCGTATTGTCAGTCAGTCGGGACCGAAGGAAAAACTTTCTTTTGGCGTGATCGTGCATACCTTTACGACCAACAAGCCTCTGCTGGTACTCGTGTTGATGACGATTTTCACCATATCCGCTTACAATATCAAGTCTGCGTTACTGATCTATTTTGCCGAATATAATTTGGGACATGTAGAATTAATGGCTTATATGAATTTTATTATAATCGGTTCTTCTTTGCTGGGTGTATTGTTCCTGCCCAAGCTGGTGCGGCGCTTCGGTAAACGAAAAACAGCCATGCTTGGGATGCTGGTCAGTGTCATTGCCGACTCCATGAACTTCTTTATGCCTTCGAATGTATATATTTTCACCATTCTGGCCAGTATTTCGTTTATTGGTATTAGTATTCCTAACGGGGTTACCTGGGCCTTTGTCTCCGATATCATTGACTACGGCGAATGGTCATCCGGGGAGCGGAAGGAAGGGATTACCTACTCGCTGTTTAACTTTTCACGCAAATTGGCTCAATCCTTGTCCGGCTTTCTGTCCGGGATCGGGCTGGCGTTTATCGGATATGTCCCGAATGTAGTTCAAACCTCAGGAACGCTGCTCGGAATCAAGGCGCTGCTGTGTCTCTATCCGGCTGTTGCCCTGCTCATTGCCATGCTGGTAATCGGTAAAATGTACAAGCTGACAGACAGCAGACACGCAGAAATGGTTCAAGAGCTACAGCGTCGACATGCTGATAACCGCGTATAATTTGTGAAAGTCTTCTTTTCCGGACGGCTCTTGTGGTATGGTGGGTATATAATTTTTTAGAGCCTCAGTAAAGAAAGGATACGTATATGGCAGCTACCATTAAAGACATTGCCAAATTGGCGAATGTTTCCCATACGACCGTTTCCCGGGCGCTCAACAACAGCCCACTAATCAAAGAAGATACCAAACGCAAAATTATGGAGCTGGCGGAGCAACTCAATTACATTCCAAATTTTAACGCCAAAAGCCTTGTCCTCCAGCGCTCGCATACGATAGGCCTGTTTTTCACCAGTATTTCAGAAGGCACCAGCTCCAGCTTTTTTGCGGACACCATCCGTGGAGTTAATCATGTCATTGGGGTGGATTACAATCTGTTCGTGCGAGGGATTGACGATTACGCCGATTTTTCAGCCATTCACCGCAAGCGTTTTGACGGCATCATCCTGATGAGTCAGAGCGAGGCGGACAACCCGTTTATTTATCATGTGCTCGGTCAGGGTATTCCGCTCGTCGTGCTGAATCGGCAGGTGCCCGGGGCAGGTATTGTGAATGTCATTTCCAACGATAAGGAAGGGTCCTATGCGGCAGTTACCTTTCTCATTGAAAGCGGACATGAACGCATCGCGATCATTGAAGGGGTAGAAGGCTTTAAGTCCACCCAGCAACGGCGCGAAGGCTTCATGAATGCGCTGATTGACAGCGGCAAGCCGATTCGGCACGAATACATCGTGCATGGACATTATGACACCGAAAGCGGAAGCCAGGCGATGAAGCAGTTACTTTCCTTGGAGGAACCGCCGACAGCGGTATTTTGCTCTAACGATGACATGGCTATCGGGGCGATGAACGCGGTATTCGAGCACGGCTTAAAGGTACCGGACGATATCTCGGTCATTGGCTTTGACGATATCGGCTTTTCGATGTATACGACCCCGCCGTTAACGACGGTCAAAAGACCGATTGAGCAGATTAGCGCGCGTGGAGCCGCCTGCATTATGGAACGAATCCAGTCACCATCGAACGAGGGCGAGCTTATATTTATGGAAACCGCGCTCATGAAGCGGAAATCAACGGCAGACAGGCAACGTTAAGCTTGATTTTATTGGAAAAAGGCAGACCAAAAAGGGCAGGTTCAGTGCATGACGCGCTGTTCCTGCCCTTTGGTATTCAAATCTGGGCGAGTGCGGCGGCTTTCTATCTTAAAAGATTGGTTTTTGCCAGTTCAATAATTTCGTCACCGCGCCCGTTCAGCACAGCTTTCATCATCCATAGCGAAAAACCTTCAGCCTGTTTGAGATTAATCTTAGGTGGCATGGATAGCTCCTGACGGTTTACCACCACATCCACCACCACAGGACCATCGTGAGCCAATGCCTGTTGAATTGCATCCTCCAGCATCGCCGGATCTTCGACTCGAATTCCCTTGAGACCCATAGCTTCCGCGACTGCGCCAAAATCAGGATTCACCAGCGCGGTACCGTTTTCCAAAAAACCGGCTGCTTTCATTTCCAGCTCAACAAAACCGAGGGCGCCGTTATTGAAAACAATAACTTTTACAGGTAACTGATGCTGTTTCAGGGTGAGGAGATCGCCCATCAGCATCGTCAATCCGCCATCGCCAGAGAGAGCAATCACCTGTCGGCCAGGCTCAGTGGCTTGTGCCCCAATCGCTTGCGGCAATGCACTTGCCATCGTTCCGTGATTGAAGGAGCCGATCAGTCGGCGTTGGCCGTTCATTTGCAAATAACGTGCTGCCCACACGGTAGGCGTACCCACATCACAGGTGAAAATGGCATTTTCATGCGCGGCATCACTAACTACCTTGGTGAGATATTGCGGATGAATCGGCGTATGACCCGGTTTACCAACCGCCAGTTCATCCAACTCCTGACGCACCTTGGTATAGTGAGAGACGGTTTTTTCCAAATGCTTGGAATCATGCTCTGTCGTTAAATGAGGAAGCAGCATTTCCAACGTTGCTTTTACATCCCCGCACAGCCCATACGTTAAAGGAGTGCGTCTGCCGAGGTGGGCAGGCTCTATATCCACTTGCAGCACAACTGCATTTTCGGGATAAAACTGTCTGTAAGGAAAGTCTGTTCCGAGCATAAGCAGGACGTCACAATCCATCATCGCATGGTATCCGGAAGAATATCCGATCAGACCTGTCAAGCCTGCATAATAAGGATTGTTATACTCCAGGTATTCCTTGCCTCGAAGGGCAGCGACCATAGGGGATTTTAGCTTGTCGCACAATTGCATGAGCAACTCATGGGATTTAGCACAGCCGGAGCCGCATAACAAAGTGATTCGTTTACCTTCATTCAGGTACTCGGCCAGCCGGGAAATTTCAGAAGCTGACGGATGCACCACAGGTGCAGTGGGATGGTAGACATGTTCGGGAATAGGCGCCTTTTCCGCTGCTAAAGCCGCCACATCTCCGGGAAGAACAATGACGGAGACACCTGAACGTGAAACCGCCTGTTGTATAGCCATCGTAATGGTTCTTGGAATTTGTCGTGGAGTCGTAATGACTTCACAGAAGTGGCTGCATTCCCCGAAAAGATGCTCGGGATGCGTAGCCTGGAAATATTCGCTTCCAATTTCGTCGCTTGGAATATGGGCCGCAATAGCGAGTACAGGTACCCGATTGCGATGACAATCATATAATCCGTTAATAAGATGTAGATTTCCGGGACCACTGCTGCCAGCGCAAACTGCAATGCTGCCGGTAAGATCGGCATCTGCCCCGGCTGCAAAGGCTGCCACTTCTTCGTGCCGCACATGAATCCATTCAATTTGACCGTTGCTGCGAATGGAATCGACCATATTATTTAAAGAATCTCCAACGATACCATAAATTCGCTTGACCCCTGCATTGACTAAAACTTCTACAATAGTATCTGCGATTGTCTTCATAGATGTTCCTCCTGCCTAGTAAGTAACGTTATCCTGCCCATGCTATCTTGCATCTATTCTAATTAGTCTTAACCGTCTTGGTTCAGGTGCGAAACAGTGGGAAGAAAATCATAGATCCGCGTAAGGTTGCATAGTTTATATGTTAACGTGTTCATATTATTGTCATTAATAATTTATAAAACTAAAAATATTGAGAAAACTATTTTGTTAACGTGTGCATTGTGATAAAATATTGTTGAAATCATTAAGGTAATTAATGGGAGGTTACTCCGGATGAAACAAGTAGATGAATTGGACCAATTAAACAGAAAAAGCTTTATCGTGACAGAGGCGCATCCTGAAAGAGTGCTGCAATTCGGGGAAGGGAATTTCCTGCGTGCTTTTGTAGATTGGCAATTTGACAAAATGAATAAGCTGGCCGATTGGAATACGGGTGTTGTCATTGTACAGCCGCAGGCAGGAGGTCTCGTAGAGAAGCTTAATGAGCAGGATGGCCTGTACACGGTTATTCTCGAAGGGATGAAGGATGGGCAGGCCGTGAAGGAGCATACCGTTGTGGAATGCGTCACCCGCGGGCTTAACCCGTACGGCTCAGATTGGTCAGAATATGAGGCGTTGTCCCAAAAACCGGAGCTGCGCTTTGTCGTATCAAATACGACGGAGGCAGGAATCGCTTACGGACCGGAGGATCGGCTTGAGGATCGCCCCCAAAAGAGCTTTCCGGGTAAGCTGGCTGCTTTGCTGTATAAGCGCTTTCAATTTTTCAATGGAGATCAAAGCAAGGGCCTGGTTATCATCCCATGCGAGCTGATCGACCGCAATGGAGATGCGCTCAAGGAAATTGTGTTGAAATATGCAGATCAGTGGAAGCTTGGGACTGAGTTTACATCCTGGCTGGAGGAAGCGAATACGTTCTGTAACAGCCTTGTGGATCGGATTGTGCCGGGTTATCCCAAGGACCGGATCACAGAGATTCAAGCAGAGCTGGGTTATAAGGACAGTCTGGTCGTTGTCGGTGAACAGTATCACCTGTGGGTCATCGAAGGCCCACAATGGCTCAAGGAAGAATTACCTGCTCATCTGGCTGGACTGAACGTACTGATCGTCGACGATATGGCGCCATACCGTACACGCAAGGTACGCATTTTGAACGGGGCACATACGGCGCTTACGCCTGTCGCTTATTTATATGGTTTGGATACGGTAGGGCAGGCGGTCGAGCATGATGTCGTGGGTGCTTTTATCCAGTCACTCATTCGAGAAGAAGTTATTCCAACGCTGGATTCGCCAGCAACGGAATTGAATGTATACGCCGATGATGTTGTTGAACGGTTTCATAATCCGTATGTGAGTCATTATGTCATGAGCATTGCATTGAATTCGGTATCCAAGTTCAAGACACGTAATTTGCCTTCCCTGCTTCAATATGTGGAGCAGCATAAGGCATTACCTACCAAAACGGTATTTTCGCTGGCGTCTTTATTCGTATTTTACCGTGGAAAGAGAGACGGCGAGCCGATTGTTTTGGCAGATGAAGCGGAAGTGTTGACCGCGTTTGGCGAGCTGTGGAGCGGATATGATGGAACACTTGCCGGAGCGAAGCAATTAACGGCGCAGATACTGGGCAAGCAGACCTGGTGGGGGCAAGACCTGAACCAGATTGCAGGATTGGCTGAACAGACGGCACAGCATGTGTATGAGATTACAAGCAGGGGAATGAAGGAGACGCTGGATTCTCTAACCGGGAACAGCGTGCCCAAAGCATAAGCAAGGAGGAGACTGGAATGCTGGAATTCATTCAAATTCATGATCAAGATAACGTGGCTGTCGCTTTGCGTGATTACAAGCAGGGCGAGACGCTGGCGTGGGGAGCGCAAGCAGAACAGCGCGTGGAGCTGGCTGAGGATGTGGCGCGTGGGCACAAAATTGCGTTGCAGGACATTCCTGAAGGCGGGAACGTGCTGAAATACGGATATCCGATCGGTCATGCCATTCAGCCCATTCAGGCAGGGCAGCATGTGCATACGCATAATACGAAGACGAATCTGACGGGCGTAGAGGAGTACACTTATAAGCCTAAACCCGCGCCTCATTTATATGAACAGGAGAGTCGTACGTTTCAGGGTTATCGACGAAAGGACGGCCGCGTGGGGATTCGCAATGAGTTG
This sequence comes from Paenibacillus sp. 1-8, assembly GCF_056316205.1. NCBI lineage: Bacteria > Bacillati > Bacillota > Bacilli > Caryophanales > Paenibacillaceae > Paenibacillus > Paenibacillus sp. 1-8. Next base: position 2,247,212 of record NZ_CM149995.1, read on the forward strand.
TGGATTGTACCAACGGTCGGTTGTGTGAACGGGATTGCCGAACTTATTTTAAATCGTTTCAAGCAGGAAGCGGGCGATATTTCGCCTTTTGAAAATGCACTTGTGCTCAAGCATAACTATGGTTGTTCCCAGTTGGGAGACGACCATGCATATACGCGCACGATTTTGATTGATGCGGTCAAGCATTCCAATGCAGGTGGCGTGCTGGTTCTTGGCTTAGGCTGCGAGAACAATGAAATGAAGGAGTTTAAGGAAGCCATCGGGGAATATGACCCGGAACGGGTAAAGTTTTTGCTTTCCCAGGAAGTATCGGATGAAGTGGAGGAAGGGGTACGGCTGCTTCATGAAATTTATGCGGCTGTGCAGGAAGATCGGCGAGAGCCTGTACCTTTAGCTGAGCTGAATATCGGGCTGAAATGCGGCGGCTCTGACGGCCTGTCCGGTATTACCGCCAATCCGCTGCTCGGTCGGCTGTCGGATTATATGGCCGCGCAGGGCGGAACGACGGTACTCACTGAGGTACCGGAAATGTTCGGCGCGGAGACGATTCTCATGGAACGTGCGGCAGACGAGGAAGTATTCGGCAAAATCGTGCATCTGATTAACGATTTCAAGCAATATTTTCTGGATTACAAGCAGCCGGTATACGAAAATCCGTCGCCGGGCAACAAAGCAGGAGGCATCACGACACTGGAGGATAAATCGTTGGGCTGTACGCAAAAGTCTGGCTCCTCCACGGTCACCGATGTCATTCAGTATGGGGAGCGTCTCAAAACCAAGGGACTCAACCTGCTCAGCGCACCGGGGAACGATCTGGTTGCTTCTTCGGCGCTTGCGGCAGCGGGCTGCCAGCTCGTTATTTTCACAACTGGACGCGGTACGCCTTTCGGTTCCTTCGTTCCGACGATGAAGGTTTCGACCAACTCGCCGCTGTATAAGGCCAAACCCCATTGGATCGACTACAATGCAGGTTCACTGGTGGAGGATGTTAGCATGGAGGATGCACTCCGCAGCTTTGTGGATTACATTGTCGATGTAGCCAGCGGAACCTGGGTGAACAACGAGAAGAACAATTTCAGAGAGCTGGCTATTTTTAAAAACGGTGTTACGTTGTAAAAGAGGTTGTAACGTAGGGGAGGCGGAAGGATTCCGCTTCCTTTTTTGTGTTGGCGTGACCTGCTTCGGCATAATGCATAATTGGAATTTATTATTATAAAAAGCTTGCGGCATAGTTGATTTTATGATATAACTTAATTAAGTAATAGTTACGTAATTAAGTTACTTTATCATTAAATCATATCATGAACGGTGTTCAGTTCTTTCTTTTGCTTGGCGAACTTCTATTTGGTGAATATGAAAAGTCGGACAAGGAGGTGGGGAGGGTGGATGATCTTGTTCACTCCGACATCACAGATTTAGACACACTTGTTAACATGATTAAGCTGTCATTTTCGTTTAACGACGGAGCCAATATGATTGCTTTATGTGATCATCTGTACGACCGTGCCAGTCAGAAGTATCAGGAGTTACAGTTCTACAAAGCGCACAAGAAATCCGTACAACCCATACATACCAAACGTCCACTAGTATATTACTATGGATACAGTCATCTGATGAGAGGAATGGCCTTCCAGAAACAGGGTAAATATGATGAAGCCCGAGATTGCATCGAAAAGTATTCGGAATTGGGCTGGTTTAATGGTCTTGATCCTCACGGGGAAGCGGAAGTCGAGTATTATCGCCATGCCGCCAAAGCCAATCTGTATGCCCTTGATATTTTGTCAGGCCGTTTTGATGTGTTGCAGGAATACGTTCAATTTCTTCAGGACAATCCTGAAGAACTGTTACCGGGGCTTCTTTCCATCGTGGAGGGGGCATCCAGGCACGACTATCCTTTAGAGGCTGTGCTTGAACCCTTTGCTGAACAAATTGACGATTTCAAATATCTCGAAGAGCCTGTGAATGTGTCTTATTATTTTCGCTTTTGCTATCAATTGTCTCTCTACTACATCAAGCAGCAGCGGTTTACAGTTGCGCTGAACTATATTCTGCAATCCCTCATGCTGTCAGATACCCTGGGTATGGAGCATGAGCATGAATTCAGGAAGTGTACCGCAATATTTGAGATTTTCAGAACCCAAGCTACGGCAACACAGCAAGACCAATATATAACTATTTTAAAAGGAGTGTTAAAGGATGAAAAAATTGATTTCACAGCCTCTGTCGCTCAGTCTGTTTAGCTTGCTGGTGTTTGTTACAAGTCATGACCTCATTTCCGTGTTTTATCATGGAGCAAATCATTAATTGGACAGAAGTAAGTAGAAAAGAAGCTCTCCGACAACTAGATAAATGATGTAAAAGTATGCTAAATCATGCCAAATAGCAAGCAAGCTCATTAGGAACCGGGCTTGCTTGCTATTTGGTGTTTCATGAATACTGAGCCGTAGTAGGCTTATGCAGAACACCCTGATCTGATGGATGCAATGAAATTTTCAACTGCTGGTAGGCCGGGAATGTTTCTTCCATTTGGTATGGACTGCTCTTTAAGGCCCCATCCAATGCTTGTAGCAAGGAGCTCACGAACTGCTCTGGAGAAAAGAAAATACTTTGTCCGACCATATGAACGTGAAGCTCGTTATGGTCACGGTTGCTCACTGACAAAAGCAATCCACGACCCTGGAAACCAGTGCCGATCGCTCGTACCTTGTTTATGCCCGAAAGCAGCATTTCCGTTTTCAACGCACGACCCTGTTCCTCTATAAACACGGAAATCAGGCGTTTATCCGTCACGATAATAATTTGGTTCCCCCGAAACGTATGGGTAAGATGCACAAAATCTTTATACACTCCAATGGCCTGCTCATCGGGAGAGATGATCCCCAAACGCACAAACTCAACTAACTCGGCAGCATCAGGCTCCTGATGATTTTTAATCCGTTTCTTGATACTAAATTGAATAGTGAGGATACACAAAATAGTTATGACAAAAGAAGTCAGTCGGGCATGAAACACGAAAAACATCAGGGCGATAGAGATGCCTACAACCCATTGTGCCCAGGTGAGATAACGCAGCTTTTGTTGAACTGTAAGGCGATAGTACCAGTGGCCCTTTCCTGGCTGATATTCCGAAGTAAACCGGGTCATACCGCGCAACAGCCTTAAAGCATAAGCGGATAAAACCGTTATCCCAAGGGAAAGAATCGTCAAAAGCCATTCTTGAGCCGCAACGCCGACTAAAGTACACAGGCCAAACAAAATGATTCCCGCCCAGCAGGCTACCTTTTTAATCCGTATCTGTTTTTGAATCGAACGAACCAATTCTTCCATTCTTCTTAATCCTCCTGATCTAGATGTATAGGTAATGATTGGAATAATATATAGGCTTATCGTACCATTGGATAGTCTTCTTCGTAAATCAATAGATTGTGAAAAATTCGCAACAGGCCAAAAATATTCTGCGACTCGGAATGCTGCTACCTGAACTTTAGACACCAAAATCAAAAAAATCGGTACTACTCATGAACAGCGGATGCCTCTAAAATAAGAAATGTAAGTGCTTACATTATAGAGAAGGGAGGTCTGTCGTATGAGTACAGAATGGAGGCCGCGACAACAGCCGCCGAGCCAGCCCGGAAAAGGGAGAGCACTGGCTCGTAAATGGGTGCAACAAAGACATTTGCAGACCATGGCGCTGTTAGGTGTGGTATGGATGATTATTTTTCATTACATTCCGATGTACGGCATTCTGATTGCGTTCAAGCATTTTGACATCATTGGCACCCTATCAAGCGCACCTTGGGCGGGACTGGAGCATTTTCGGGCCTTTCTGGAGGATGATAACTTTTGGTATGTTGTCAAAAATACGCTGGGCATCAGTCTGCTCAAGCTGGCAATCGGGTTCCCGTTGCCCATTTTATTTGCTTTGTTCCTGAATGAAATCCGGTCTACGCGGTTTAAAAAGTCCATTCAGACCATTTCGTATCTTCCTCATTTTTTATCATGGGTTATTCTTGGCGGGATCTTAACGACGTGGCTGGCAGATACCGGGATGATCAATCATCTGTTGCTGGCTTGGGGCTGGATCGACCAGCCGATCAGTTATTTGGCGGAGCCGAGTTACTTTTGGGCCATTGTCATCAGCTCGGATATCTGGAAGGAGCTTGGATGGTCAGCCATTATTTATTTGGCAGCCATGGCGGGTGTATCGACGGATATGTATGAAGCGGCGACCATTGACGGAGCTGGACGGTTTCAGAAAATGTGGTACGTCACACTTCCTGCGATCAAGGGCACGATATCCATTTTGTTTATTTTGGCGGTCAGCGGGATATTGAACTCTAACTTTGACCAGATTCTCGTCTTACGTAACTCACTGAATGAAAGCGCAAGTAATGTCGTGGATATTTATGTATATCAGGTGGGCATACAGCAGGGGCGTTTCTCATATTCGACCGCAGTGGGGTTGCTGAAATCGGTTCTTGCTCTTGTGTTGTTGCTGATCGCCAATTCGGTCACCAAGCGGATTAATAATACATCCCTATTCTGAAGGAGGACGGCTGCATGCAGCTATTACAACGCAAAACGACAGGCGAAGCGATATTCGATGTCGTGAACAGCGTCTTCATGCTGATCATATGTTTTGTAACGTTGTATCCGGTGTGGTACGTGCTGGTGAACTCCTTTAACGAAGGAGCAGACGCCATGCGGGGCGGTATTTACTGGTGGCCGCGAGTATTTAGTCTGGGCAGCTATCAGGCCGTGTTTGCGAACAACGGTATTATGACCGCGATGGGGGTGACCATTGCCAAGACGATAATCGGCACGATTGTACATGTGTTTTTTACCGCCATGATTGCATATGCATATTCCCGAAGGGAGCTGATTGGGCGCAAGCTGTATATGCTGATCGGTACGATAACCCTGTTTTTCGGCGGGGGATTGATTCCGACGTATTTGCTGATACGTGATCTCGGGCTGTTGGACAGCTTTTGGGTGTATATTATTCCGGCGATGTTCAGCTTTTTTGATCTTATAATTTTTATGGCTTTTTTCCGGGAGCTGCCGGATGCATTGGAGGAAGCGGCGAAAATAGACGGGGCGAACGATTTCAGTATCTTTTGCCGGATTGTGCTTCCCGTATCCATGCCCGTGGTAGCGACGATTGCGCTTTTTCATGGGGTGTACCAGTGGAACGATTATTTTACCGGAATGATCTATATCAATAATACGGACCTTCAGCCGATTCAGACGTATTTGTACCGGGTTGTTGCCCAATCCAGCTCTAATCAGATGATGTCTGCTGCACCGGGGATTGTTGCCCAGTCCGTCACCTCGCAGTCCATCAAGCTGGCGACGATGGTCGTGACGACACTGCCAATTGTACTTGTGTATCCTTTTCTGCAAAAATATTTTGTCAAGGGTCTGATGATCGGCTCGATCAAAGGATAGAACATCATCCAAGGGGGAGATTTATGATGAACATTCGCAAATGGCAGAAGGGGCTGCTGGCCGCCGTTCTGCTGGCGGGTTCGCTCGCGGCATGTACGTCCGGAGGAGGCGGAGCTGTCACGGAATTAAAGGACGAGAAGACAAAGGCTACGGCAGATGCACCGGGATGGAAGGCGGATACGGAGCCGATTACGTTTGACTGGTATTTGAACTTTTCCTGGTTCCCGAACAAGTGGGGTACGGATGAGACCTCGAGGTATGTTACGCAGAAAACCGGGGTCAGCGTCAATTTTATCGTACCCGCAGGGAATGAAAATGAGAAGCTTAATACCATGCTGGCCTCGGGCAAGCTGCCTGATTTTGTGACGCTCGGTTGGGGGGAGGATGCAGTAAAAAAAATGATCGAGGGCAAAATGGTGCTTCCACTCAACAAGCTGGCCGAGAAATACGATCCGTATTTGATTAAAATGGCTGACCCGGCGAAAATGTCCTGGTATCAGCAACCGGACGGAAATGTATACGGCTATCCCAATGCTTCCTCTTCACCGCAGGATTATCAAAAATACGGGCAAAATTTTGTTTCTAACCAGACGTTTATGGTGCGGAAGGACATGTATGAGGCGATTGGTAAGCCGGATATGAGAACACCGGAAGGGTTTTTGAAAGCGCTTCAAAAATCGAAAGAAAAATTTCCTGATGTGAACGGTCAGCCGCTGATCCCGATTGGGTTCCACGAATTTACGGATAACGGGAATTACTCTTTTGAAGACTATTTACTCAATTTTCTAGCCATTCCCCATGAAAAGGACGGAAAGCTGTACGACCGCCGTTCGGACGAAGAATATATTCGGTGGCTCAAGACCTTCCGTCAAGCGAATGAGCAGGGCCTGATCGCCAAGGATGTATTTATTGACAAGCGTCCGCAGATGGAGGAAAAGGTGGCACAGGGCCGGTATTTTGCCATGCTGTATCAGCGCTCCGACTTTGCCGGACAACAGGCTACACTGTATGCGAAGGACCCGAACTCCGTCTATATCGCGGTCGATGGGCCCTCGAATAGCAAGCTGGACCCGCCGACGCTGGCTGGACCGGGTATTTCTGGCTGGACGGTGACGCTCATTTCCAAGGATGTCAAAGACAAGGAGCGGGCTATTGAATTCCTGACCTACCTGATTAGCGAGGAAGGGAACCGTGACCTGTACCTCGGGGAGCAGGGGAAGCTGTGGGATACGATTAACGGTAAGCCAGCCTTCAAGCCGGAGGTGCTGGAGCTGCTGAACAAGGACCGTGCTGCTTTTGATAAAAAGTATGGTGCTGCCTTCACCTTCTGGATGCTGATGGACACGAATATGAATTTGCAGTGGGCACCGCCCAGCGTGGAGCCATACAAGCAACCGGAGGATTGGACGAAGGGCAAGACGAAAGGCTTCTCCCAATACGACAACATCAAACCGACCGGAACATCGACAGAGGGCATTGCGTCAGGACGGATAGACCAAATCTGGGGCAAGGCATTGCCAAAGCTGCTGCTGGCTTCCTCGGATGAGGAATTCGACCAATTGTTTGCCCGCTTTTTGGAAGATCGCAGAAAAGCCGGTTATGACAAGGTTATGGCCTATCAGCAAAAGGCCTATGAAGAAAACCTCAAGAAAATCGAAAAGTTCGACAAATGATCTGATTTATTGAACCGATAAGGATGTGATTTCATGCCAAGCCGTAGACGTTCACGAATAAAAAGACCGCTGCTCCGCGAAGTATGGCGGTGGCTGACGGATACGGCGGATCGGCTTGGTGGCTGCTCCCTTCAAGTCAAGCTCATTGTCGCATATATCGCCGTTATATTAATCCCGGTTGTATTATTCTCGCTATATACCTTTCACCAGCTATACGAGAACACCATGCAAGAGATTACCGCCCAAAATCAGTATGTGCTGGATACAGAGCTGGCCCATATTCACAGCAATATGGAAATTATGGAGCGAACCGCACAGCTTGCGATTTCAGATCGCAACGTACTCCGTTATTTGACTGAGGAACGTGAAATGAGCAGCGATGAGCTGGTGCAGTTCAACATGAACGTGTTTCCGAATTTGCAGCATTTGCTGTACAGCAATCCCAATGTGGCGAATATTCGGCTGTATACGAGCAATCCACACGTACGCGAAATATGGCCGATGATTTTCAACGAGTCACGATTGCCTGTGGCTTCCTGGCTGAAAATGGCTCAACATCAGCAAGGGAAAATCTGGTGGGAAATGTATCAGGGACCAAAAAGCTTGCTTCGAGGGCAAGCACGACAGGAAGGCGAAACGGTGCAGTATATGGCTTTGCTGCGTGAAATTCATGCTGGAGAAAGACATACGGGCTTGGTGGAAACGAACATGAGGCTGGAGTTATTTTCGCCCAGAGTATTTGATACTCCGCAAGATGACCGTGCATCGTCACAAATGCTCATATGGGGCGGCAGCGATTCCAGCCCATGGAACAGCGGCAAGCCCATGTCTTTTAACGATATAGCAACAGCCTCCTCTCCATTCGATGCGATTCCCATACCTGAGTCCGATTTGCGCCATCTGTTTCAGTCCCGCGTTCAGGGACCGGGTGGTGCTTTTGATTTTACTTATGAAAATAAGCCTTATCTCGGTCTGTACCGTTCTATAGAAGGGCTGGACGCTTATCTGCTAAACGTGGTAGCGCTGGACGGTTCGCTGGGTGATCTCCGTCAGAAGCGCAATGCTATGCTGCTTATTATTTGTGTACTGATTTTGTTGATGTCACTTATTTCCTACACCTTGCACGCTTTTATCCTCAAACAGCTTCATACACTGCGGGAATCCATGCAGAAGGTGCAGCAGGACGGAGACTTTCAGCTTCGGATTCCCGTGTATGGACGTGGAGAGGTGGCGGAGCTGGCCCTGTATTTCCGCAGTCTGCTGAGTCAGATTAACGGGCTTATTGCCGAGGCAGTACACAAGCAGGCCGCTGCTCAGGAGGCCGAATTGCAAGCACTCAAGCATCAAATTGATTCCCATTTTCTTTATAATACGCTGGAAAATTTAAAAATGATGGCAGAGCTGGAGCGTCAGTATCCGTTATCGGATGCCTTGACCTCTCTTGGCTCGATGATGCGTTACAACCTTCAATGGTCCGGGCCATACGTTGCGCTGCGGGACGAAATCCGCCATATTCAGCATTATGTGGCTATTATGAACATTCGCCATGACAACCAAATTGGTCTGGAGGTTCATCTGCCGCCAGCGTATATGGAGCAGGAGGTGCTGAAAATGTCGCTACAGCCTGTGGTGGAAAATGCCATCAAGCACGGCTGGAGTGCATTGCACAATGAAATGGATGAATGGGAACAGCCTGAACGGACATTCAGCATTACCATAGAAGCCTGCATGATGCAGGAACGATTTGAGCTGCGCATTCGGGATAATGGAGCAGGGATACTCGAAGAGAGAAGACAAGACATTATGGCAGGTCTGGCACAAAAAGATATGGATTCACGTGAGCCGGGAATGAATGGAGGGATCGGTTTGCGCAATGTGCATCGTCGCCTGAGTATGCATTATGGCATAGGGTACGGCATCCGACTGGACAGCATCCTCGGACAATCGACGACAGTGACCCTGATTTTGCCCAGACGTCACATGATGAGAGGGATGGACAATGGCGACCAGACTATTGATTGCGGATGACGAAAAGAACATTCGAATGGGCCTTCAGTCCATGATTGAACGGGAATTTTCCGGCCTATATGAATGTGCACTAGTCAAGGACGGAAGAGAGGCTTGGCAGCATGTACAGCAGTATTCACCTGAGCTGGTCATTACGGATATCCGTATGCCTGTCATGGATGGCATTATGCTGATGAAGCATATCCGCGAGCTGGAGCCGGGACGCAGGCCTATGGTGATCATTCTCAGTGGATATGACGAGTTCCAGTATACAAGAGAAGCGATTCGCTGCGGAGCACGGGAGTATTTGCTCAAGCCGATTGTCAGGGAGGAGCTGTTCGGTGCGCTGGTAACCTTGAACGAGGAATTGGAGCAGCACGCAGGTCAGGACAAACTGGAACACAGGAACCCTATCATAAACGATAATATTGTCGAAGTGGAGAAGGAAAGACGGACCGGAAGCATGGATAGTATTAGTGTCATCGCCGATAGAAGAGGTAGTATGACGCGAGCTATCCAATACATCCATGCTCATTACAGCGAGGATTTGAATATGGCGGTAGTATCCAATTCGGTATCGTTGAATTACACGTATTTTAGTCAGGCGTTCAAAGCCTATACAGGCATGAGCTTTGTTCAATATGTAAAAAAATTGCGCATTGCAGAGGCCAAGAAACTGCTGGGGTGTCAAGGAGGCAAGATTTATGAAATTGCTGCTAACGTGGGCTTTGACAATGCAAAGCATTTTAACAAGGTGTTTCGTGAGCTGGAGGGGATGACCCCGCAGCAGTTTCGAGTGAAGAATCAAAGGGGTAATTAGACATAAGGAGGCAGAAAACTTCACTGCCTTTTTACCCTTATCCTGATATAATAAACGTAAGCTTAACCATGGCCTTCGATCAGAGAGTTTGTACACAATCACACGAATCGCCGAACGGAAGGGGAGAGCATATGGTTATTTATGAAACGGACCAAGCTTATATCATGACGACGCAGCATGACCATGCCCATATTTCAGGTGAGTTGGCTTCACAATGGGAAGAGAGCGCCTTCAAGAATAGACGTCATAAGCAGGATTTTGTATATGCAGCAAGGGAGCATGATCGGGGTTGGATACAGTTAGACGCTGCTCCTTTCTGGAATGATCATGTGTCTGCACCTTATACGTTTATTGATTTTCCGCTCAGTCCACGTTTTGTTTTCTATCATCTTGGGATTGATGAAGTCGAACAAGGAAATACGTATGCGGCGTTGCTGTGCAGCTTGATGTACAAGGAGCTAGTCGGACGGACCGAGCATCAAAACGCTCAGGACAAGCAGATTACGCATGTTTATCAGGAGGCAGAGGAACAGCGTCGGCAGAGGCTCAAACAGGAGCTGGCATGTGGCGTAACTTTCGAACATCAAGTGCGGACGGATGTACGGAGAATGTTGTTTTGCGACGAATTGAGTCTGTTTCTGTGCAGTCGAGAGCCGGGTACGCCTACAGCAGATTATGAATGGTTTGCTGAAGGTTTGAGCTTCCCGACTGTTCGTCATGAAAGCGGGCGAGTTCGGGCAGAGTGGTTATCGGATCAGACTGTAGGAATTTCCTTTTTTCCTTTCAAGGGCAAGGTAGGGATTACTCATACCTTTAAGAAGGTGGACAAAGAGAAAATTCGTACCTTTGGTCTCCTAGAGGCCTACCGTTCCTCCGAATGGAAGCATCGAACCTTTACCATTGAACATATCATGGAAATAGAAGAACACAAGGAGAATGCCTGACCGTCTACTGATACAGCCTCGAACAGATATATTGTTCGTGGATGCAGAGAAAAGTCAGAGCAGAGCCTCCCTGAACAATGATTCAGAGAGGCTCGCTTTTTTCTTGCTTTAACATTTTACGATTTTGCAGATGTTTTTGCACGGTTGACAATAGTCTGTACCTTATTCAGTATCTTATCGCGTGCCCCTTTATTTTTCATCAGATACGTAACACCCATTCCTAATACTGCTACCACCCATTTTTTATTCTTCATGAATAACGCCTCCTTATGATCATGTTGTCATACACAAATGCTTTAAAAGCATCCAAAATGTGAAAAGATGAACGGGATTTTACGATTTAGTGATTCCTTGCACTCGTTCCGCATAACTATGATTTACCCTTTCCATCACATCTTACCCGTTCCTTCAGCAATAAAACGATTACGACTGTCTTTTCACGTTTAATGGATATTATCAAGTATCCTGCCGCAATTGCTTCAGATGCACATGACAGGGAGGTCTTTGTTATGAGAAAGAAGGAAGTAGTTGCCATGCTGCTCGCTGGCGGACAAGGCAAAAGACTCAAAGGACTGACCCGTACACTTGCCAAACCGGCTGTATTTTTTGGAGGAACCTACCGCATCATTGATTTTCCCCTCAGCAATTGCACTCATTCCGGTATTGATACCGTGGGCGTGCTGACCCAATATGAACCGCTGGTGCTTCATTCCTATATCGGTGTCGGCAGTGACTGGGATTTGGACCGCCTGGACGGAGGAGTTTTCGTTTTGCCTCCCCACGAAAAGGAGAATGGAAACAACTGGTATCGGGGTACGGCGGATGCTATCTATCGGAACCTGCATTTTTTGGATCAATATGACCCGGAGCATGTACTCATTTTGTCAGGCGATCACATTTATAAAATGGATTACAGTCGCATGCTCGACTATCACAAGGAAAAGGGAGCAGATTGCACCATTTCCGTCATCGACGTCACGATTCAGGAAGCCAAAAGATTCGGGATTCTGAACGCCGATGATGATCTGAAAATATACGACTTTGAGGAAAAGCCGGAACAGCCAAAAAGCACGCTGGCCTCCATGGGCATTTATTTGTTCAAATGGGAGGTGCTGCGCCGATATCTGCTGGAGAGCGCGAGTGATTCTGAATCCTCGCATGATTTTGGCAAGGATATCATTCCGTTGCTGCTCCAGCATGGGCGGTCGCTGTATGCGTACCCGTTTGCCGGGTACTGGAAGGATGTAGGCACCATTCAGAGCTTGTGGGAGTCCAACATGGATCTGCTGGCTCAAGACCCGCCTCTGGATCTGAACGACCCTTTCTGGCGCATCTATACCCGTAGCCCCAATCAACCGGCCCAGTATATAACCCAACGGGCGATTCTGAAAAACAGCATCGTGAATGAAGGCTGCGTGGTGGACGGAGAGGTCAGGCATTCCGTGCTATTTTACGGAGTTGAGGTAGGGGAAGGGAGTGTTATTACCGATTCTGTCATTATGCCAAACGTCAAAATTGGTCGCAATGTTCGTATTCACCGGGCCATTGTGAGCGAAAACATAATTATTGAAGACAACGCGGTCATCGGATCTGAGGGCAGTTCGGATGAAATTGTTTTGTTCGATCAGGAAAGCCAGCTTCATGCACGAATATAACCCGGATAAGGACGGTGTCCGCTATGAGCCGACTCATTGGAGTCATCAACCTGGATCACGAACTGGATCAGTTGAAGGAGTTGACCTATTTCCGGTGCGGGGCCGCAGTACCCTTTGCCAGTCGATATCGGCTCATTGATTTTACCTTATCTAACATGATGCATGCAGGGGTGCATGATATCGCACTGTTCATCCGTCGCAAATACCGTTCGCTTCTGGATCATCTGGGTGAAGGGCGGCCTTGGGATCTGGACCGCAGACGGGGCGGATTGTTCATTTTACCACCGGACTGGAATGATCCGACGGATGCATCCCTTGGAGATTTGCAGCATGTACACAACAATCTGGACTTTTTTCATCGTTCATCGGGTCAGACCATTGTTCACGCCGGAACCCAGCATGTCAACAAGGTTGATATTGAGGATGTATACCGTTTCCATCGGGAGAAGAACGCGGACGTCACCCTTGTGTACAAAGCAATAGATCAGCTCGAATCTGAGCACGCTCCTTGTGTTCGACTGGAGATTGATGAGGACGGACGGGTGACGGGCATTCATCAGGAGCAGGATCATCATAATATTTATCTGGAAATTTTCGTCATGGATAAAAGCCTGTATCTTGATCAGGTGAAGCATTGCATTGCTCATCAGGATAACCATTTTTTCCGGGATGCCATTCAGAAAAACCCTAGTGGTCTGCGCATTTATGCATACCCCTATGAAGGCTATCATGCCGTGATTAATTCTATTGAGAGTTACTATAAAAACAGCATGAAGCTGCTGGATCAGCAGCAGTATCAAGCGCTGTTCCAGAATCAGCCGGTGCATACGAAAATCAAATATGAAGCCCCAACCCGTTATACGGACACTGCCGAGGTGGATCATTCGCTTATCGCCAACGGCTGCACGATTGGGGGGAAGGTGGAGAACAGCATCCTTTTTCGCGGGGTACGGGTGGAGGAGAGCGCACGGGTAAGTAACTCGATCATTATGCAGAAATGTGTGATCCGTAAAGGCGCAGTGGTGGAGAATGTGATTTTGGATAAGGATGTGCAGCTTTCACCGGATCGTACCCTGATTGGAGACGCCAGAGTACCCTATGTCATTGCCAAAAATAGCGTGATTTAAAAATATAATTGAGCATTTAAAACGGAAATAACAGGAGGTCACACCTTTGTTCAGCAATAAGGAAGCATTTAAGCAGGCTTTTCGAGAGCAACTGGTCGGAAGGCTGGGCAAGCCGATGCAGGAAGCTCAGGCGGAAGACATATATAAGGTTTTGGGCGGTATGATCCGCGAACAAGTCGGCAAAAATTGGGCGGAAACGAACCAAGCCTATAAAGAAGGACAAGAGAAGCAGGTCTATTACTTTTCACTGGAATTTTTGATAGGTCGTCTGCTGGGCAGCAATTTGCTGAATTTGGGCGTGCTGGATATGGTCCGGCAGGCACTGGGAGAGCTGGGCTGGGATCTGGAAGAGATTGAAGAACAGGAGGCAGACGCGGGGCTGGGCAATGGCGGTCTCGGCCGTCTGGCGGCTTGTTTCATGGATTCGCTGGCATCCCTTGGCTATGCAGGACATGGCTGCGGCATCCGTTACAAGTACGGTCTGTTCGAGCAGCGTATTGTGGACGGAAACCAGGTGGAGCTGCCGGATTACTGGCTGCAAAAAGGGAACGTCTGGGAGGAGCGCCGCCCCGACAAGAAGGTCGAGGTTCAGTTCTGGGGACGTGTGGAAACTCGGGAGGAGGACGGTCGTCTTGTATTCGAGACGCAGGATGCCGAAACGGTCTGGGCAGTTCCGTACGATATTCCACTTGTGGGCTACGGACATACGCAGGTGAATACGCTGCGGATCTGGAGTGCGGAATCGGCGCTTGATCCTGTCCGAGGGCCGATTCGAGGCGAAGGCGGTTACTACCGCTTTCTTGACTACAATCGCTCGGTGGAATCCATTTCGGCGTTTCTGTACCCGGACGATTCGAATTATGAGGGCAAGCTGCTTCGCTTGAAGCAGCAGTATTTCCTCTGCTCGGCCGGCTTGCAAAGTATTTTGCGGACGTTTGAGAAGCTTCGGTTGCCCTACAGCCAGTTGCCTGACAAAATAGCGCTCCATATTAACGATACACATCCGACGCTCGTAATACCGGAGCTTATGCGTATTTTGATGGACGTGAAGGGCTTGGGCTGGGATGAAGCGTGGGATATTACGACGCGGACGGTTTCGTATACGAATCATACGATATTGAGCGAGGCGCTGGAGCAATGGCCTGTCAATATGGTGCGGGAGCTGCTTCCGCGAGTTTCTCTTATCATTGAAGAGATTAACAAGCGTTATTGTGCAATGCTGCTGGAGCGTTATCCGGGACAGGACATCAAAATTGGTGAAATGGCGATTATTTACGGTGAGCAAATTCGCATGGCCCATCTGGCGATTGTCGGCAGCTACAGCGTCAACGGGGTGGCTGCGCTGCACACGCAAATTTTGAAGGAGCGGGAAATGAAGCCGTTTCACGAGCTGTATCCCGGCCGTTTTAACAATAAAACGAACGGGATTGCCCATCGCCGCTGGCTCATGCACGCGAATCCCGAGCTGGCAAGCTTGTATGATGAAACGATAGGCACACGCTGGAGAACCCGCCCACGCGAGCTGATCGACCTGCTTCGTTACAGCGGGGACGAGTCGTTCAAGGAACGGATACAGGCGATTAAGCGAAATAATAAAGTCAGGCTCGCCGAGCATGTTTTTGCTAAACAGGGCGTGCGACTGGATACGTCCTCGATTTTTGATGTACAGGTCAAACGACTGCATGGATACAAGCGACAACTACTTAATATTTTGCATGTGATGCATGTTTACAATCAGCTCAAACATAATCCTTCCCTGGATGTGGTGCCGCGCACGTTTATTTTTGGAGCTAAAGCTGCTCCCGGCTATTATCTTGCCAAGCAGACGATTAAGCTCATTAACAACGTGGCGGACACGATCAATCGGGATGTGGATGTCAGGGACAAGCTGAAAGTCGTTTTTCTGGAAAATTATTCGGTTTCACTGGCCGAGCTGATTATTCCTGCGGCGGATGTCAGCGAGCAGATCTCCACAGCAGGTAAGGAAGCCTCAGGCACCGGGAACATGAAATTTATGATGAACGGTGCGCTCACCCTGGGTACGTTGGACGGAGCCAATGTAGAAATGCATGAAATGGTGGGCGACGCCAATATGTTCATTTTCGGACTGAAGGTGGATCAAATCGAGGCGTATTACCGGGACGGACAATATTCAGCACGCAAAACAGCCAACAGTGACGAAAGACTGCGTGAAGTGCTGGATCAACTGGTGAACGACGCTCCTTTTACGCGGCATGAACGGGAGTTTGAGGCTATTTATCAATCCCTGATTGATCATAATGATGAATACTTTGTGCTCAAGGACTTTGCCGCATATGTAGATACTCAGGTGCAGATCGAGCAGGTGTACCGGAATCCGTCCGAGTGGACGCAGCGTGCCATTGTAAACATGGCGCATGCCGGTAAATTTTCCAGTGATTGCACAATTCAGCAGTACGCGGCGGATATTTGGGACATTATACCTCTCCAAAACGAAGTCAACAAGCGAATCTTGTCCTAAAACGGCGAAACAGGCGGAATGGCATTGCTTTTCGAACGCTGAGGGTTATAATGACAGTATAGACATAAGTAAGGATGGGGAGCTGTATATACTCATTCCTGAACTTGAATTGTACTGTTGAAGGAGTCCTCCTATTGATAAAGCTCAATCCGAACAGGCTCAAACCTCATAAATCGAAGAAGAAATATAATATGTTTCATAATATATGGCGTGCGATTCGGCTGAATTTCATCAAGCTGTTGCGTGCCCCTGGTGGCGTAAAAAAGATCTCTTTGGGCTTCGCCATTGGCTTTGCGCTGGAGATGATTGTGATTTCCACGGCTTCTCTGGTATACCTTGTCTTTTATCCGATTGTTCGTCTGTCCGGCGGTTCGCTGCCAGCGGCAATTGTGGGCAACGTTGTAGGTAAGCTGACCTTTTTGCCAATTGTACTGATGCCATTCGCCAAGCAACTGGGAGCTTGGGTTTATCCGTCCCATTACCCGGTCCATGTCCGGGGAGGTCGGCTTCACGAGCATTCCTTTATGGAGCTGTTTCATGGAAACTGGTCTGTATTCAGAGACCTGCTACATGGAGGATTGCATATTTTGATTGGCATGTCGATTTTTGGCGTGGTGCTAGGGATTATTTCGTATTTTGTCATTCAATTTCTGTACAACCGTTCGCTGCACAAACGGCTGGAAAAGCGGAAACTGCGTCACGGCGCAGCCTTTTCAGGGGCCAGACTGCTGAAGAATGGATAACGAAGTGAATAAGAAGCTCCTTAGCCTATGAATTAGGCCTGAGGGGCTTCTTTTTGGTTTGCCTAAAATCGTTGAGGAACTTATTCGTTATTTTTACGATAGTAAAGGGTTAATTTGGCTTCATTCGCTCGAATCGTTTACAATACGTGTGCATACAACACTGGACGACAGGTTAATGTACATACAAGGAGTGGTGAAGTTGCGGAATATATGGCAAATCTACTTAACAGACTGGAAAAATGTATTCAAAGTATCAACCGGGACTTTATTGGTCATTGGTATTATTCTTTTGCCTTCCGTCTATGCATGGGTAAATTTGAAAGCAATGTGGGACCCTTATGCGAATACATCTGGTATTAAAATTGCAGTAACGAGTCAGGATCAGGGCACTGAGGTGAACGGGAAGAAGATTAATATCGGTGACGAGGTTTTGCATAATCTTCAAAATAACAAGAAACTGGGCTGGACCTTCGTCAATGAAGCGGAAGCGCGAAAAGGTGTGCTGAACGGAGATTATTACGCAAGCCTGCTCATTCCAAAGGATTTCTCCAAAAAAATTACGAGCGTGCTCACGGAAAATTCGCAAAAGCCGGAGATTGATTACGCCGTCAATGAAAAAATCAATGCGGTTGCTCCCAAAATTACTTCTTCTGGAGCAACCGCTCTGACGAATCAGATTAGTCAAAACTTTATTGAAACCGCCAGTAAGGCTGTGCTGACCAAATTGAAGGAAGCCGGGGTGAAGCTGGAGGAGGAATTGCCGACCATTCGCAATATTGAGAACCGGGTGCTGGAGCTTAACAACCGATTGCCGGATATCGACAGATTAGGAAAGCAGGCTATCGAACTGGAACAGAATTTGCCGAAAATTAAGGCACAGGGACAAAAGATCATTGCATTAAAGGAGAAAATTCCTGAAATTAACCGTGCTGGCGATCTGGTGCTGAAAATTGAAAAAAACTTGCCCGAGCTGGACAAGGTGGCGGCGGTTATTTTAGATATACAAAAAAAGCTGCCAGACATTCAAAAGGCCGGGGATCGGATCGTGGAGCTGGATCAAAATTTCGGTAAGGTAGAAAGCGCATTGGCTACGGCCCTGGAGGATACACAAACGGCGCTCAAGGTCATTAATGCCGCACAAAAATCGTTGCCTGAAGTACAAAAAATTGCGAATACTGGCAAGGATTTTACAACCGGATTGCTTGATTTTCTGGATAAAAATGATGGTGCGCTGGATTCAATCGGCACGGTGGTCAAAGAGGATTTACAGTTGGTACAGCAAATGGCGAATGGAGTTTCGGAGATCACAGGAATCATCCGCGGTGTTGATTTTGATCCTAAAGCAGCACAGGCTGCGGTGAATCGGGTTAGCGGAAGACTGACCACTGCTGTGGGAGTGCTGGATCGTATTTCTCAGTTGTTGACCCGTGTTAACGGATATTTGCCGAGTCAGCCGCTGGATTCGCTTATTTCCCGTGTGAGTGGGGTAGAGGATCGATTCCGTCGCTTGAATAGCACGGTTACCAGCATCGGAGATGCCATTCAGCGCGGCGAGAAGCCTGCACAAAATCTGCTGGATGACGCTGACCGCCTTGCTGGAGAAATCAGCAGCGGGATCGACAGCATTTTGGGCAACTATGATACGGAATATGCACCAGCCATTCAAAAGGCGCTGGATCAAATCAAGACCGTTGCCCGCAATTCTGCGAATGTGCTGAATACGGCCCAAGAGCAGCTACCGAATATTGAAAAAATACTAAATGATGCTCAGGCTGCCGCACAATTCGGTCAGGAAGAACTGACTCGACTTCAGCAGGACCTGCCACAATATCGGCAAAAGCTGCATGAAGCAGCTACGACGATTCAGGGACGCATGGGTGAATTTACGAATGCTGTAAACAAGGCAGCGGACTTCGTGAATAACGATTTGCCTGGGGTTAAAAGTAAAATTCATCAGGCGGCGGACTTTGTGCGTAACGATTTGCCGAAGGCGGAGCAGCAGTTTGTCAAAATGGCTGACCTGATTGAGAACAAGTTTCCTGAGGCAGAACACGCGGTGCACCAGGTAGCCAACTTTGTGAGGACGGATCTTCCTGCGGCTGAGGATTCCATACGTCAGGCTGCGGACACGATTCGCAAGCTAAAAGGTGAAAATGCCCTCGGACGGGCCATTGCGCTGCTCAAGGGCGATGTGAAAAAGGAGAGCGATTTTCTCGGCAGTCCGGTGTCGTTGAAACAGGAGCGGATTTATCCGATTCCGAACTACGGTTCTGCGATGTCGCCTTTTTATACCACATTATCGGTTTGGGTAGGTGCGATGCTGCTGGTGTCGATGTTCAGGGTAGATGTGGAGGACCCGGAAGGTAAATATAAAAGCTACCAAGTGTATTTCGGGCGACTTATGACCTTCTCCACCATTGGTATATTTCAGGCGCTTAGTGTGTCACTGGGTGACTTGTTCCTGCTCGGTGCGTATGTGGATGCCAAGGTGGCATTTGTACTGTCCTCCATGCTGATTAGTCTCGTGTTCACGGCCATGACCTATACACTGGTTTCGGTGTTTGGCAATATTGGTAAGGGGCTGGCGGTTATCTTGCTGGTGCTCCAGTTCTCCAGTTCAGGTGGCACGTTCCCGATTGCTACAAGCACGCCGTTTTTTCAAGCGCTGAATCCGTTTGTACCGTTCACCTATGCGGTTAGTCTGCTACGGGAAACGGTGGGAGGAATGCTGCCTTCGACGGTGACGCGGGATGTGGTAATGCTGTTTGTATTTATCGGGTTTTGCTTCCTGTTTGGATTAGTGCTTAAGAAGCCGCTCAGCAAGCATACGAAGAAGATGGCTGAGCGTGCGAAAGAGACGAAATTGATTCCTTGATTGTTAAAAAGAGAGAGTTACAGTGTGGGGGCGGCTCCGCGAAGGATTTGATCTTACGATCGCTGTTGCCCCTGAATTTTTTGGATTGTATAAGACATGATAAGGTTAAAATTCAGGGGCAAAGGCGAACGCTCCGCTTCTACAGATTCAAACCCTCCGCTCCGCTGGGGCTACCACCGTAAAGTCACTTTCTTTTTAACATACGGCGGGTAGTATAAGGGAGGGGCCTCGCGCTGACAGCTTCGGCAGGGTGTGAGGCTTTTTTGTTTGCGCTAAATAATACATTTCTATTTTAGGGTGTTTCAAGGTGGTGTTTTCTGGTGAATAAAGTGGGTATGGTCTTTTTTGGCAGGGGATTTTTATGAAATTTTAAAATTCTTAGGCAAAGGCGGGAGGCAGTATGGAATATTCATATTTGGGAAAGTCAGGCTTGCAGGTTAGTCGGTTGTGTCTGGGGACGATGAATTTTGGACCGGAAACCGAAGAAAAGGAAGCGTTTAAAATTATGGATGCCGCGCTGGATGCGGGCATTAACTTCTTTGATACAGCCAATGTGTACGGACAGGCCCGTAAAGGGTGGACGGAAGAAATTATTGGACGCTGGTTCCAGCAGGGTGGCGGAAGACGCGAGAAGGTCGTGCTTGCAACGAAGGTATACGGGGATATGAAAAATGAGAACGACGGTCCGAACGCAGGATCAGGCTTGTCAGCTTACAAAATTCGCCGTCATTTGGATGCTTCTCTGAAACGCTTGCAGACCGATCATATCGAGCTGTATCAGATGCATCATGTTGATCGAAACGTGTCATGGGATGAGCTGTGGGGCGTATTCGAGTCAGTTGTGGATCGGGGACAAGTCGATTATATCGGTTCCAGTAACTTTGCGGGCTGGCATATTGCTGTGGCGCAGGCCGAAGCGAAGGCACGTCGTTTTTTGGGGCTTGTATCCGAGCAGCATTTGTATAATCTGAACGAACGTTCCGCTGAGCTAGAGGTATTACCTGCGGCTCAGGAGCTGGGACTCGGCGTTATTCCATGGAGCCCGCTGGCTGGCGGGCTGCTGGGACGTAATGCATTGGCAGGCACCGGCTCACGCAGCGCACGTTCCAAGGAAAAGATTGAACAGAATCGTGCGAAGCTGGAGCAATTTGCAGCGTTGTCTCGCGAGCTGGGCGAAAAGGAAGACGTGATTGCGCTGGCTTGGGTATTGTCCCATCCGGCCGTAACGGCTCCGATTATCGGTCCACGGACATTGGAACAACTGGAGGATGCTCTCCGGGTGCCTGAGGTCAAATTGAGCGAGGATGTGCTTGCCAAGCTGAACGAAATTTTCCCTGGTCCCGGCAAACCTGCGCCGGAAGCCTACGCTTGGTAAGTTGAACCCTTTCTATTCAAGCATCATTCCTATTTAGGCATCATTCGTGGAAGCGAAGTGAGCATTGACGGTGAGTGCCAAGGTGACAAGAAGCGAATCGCAAAAAAGCAGCAGAGCAGGAGTAGCCTCCTGAGTCTGCTGCTTTTTTACTAGATTGCCCTGTCAGAACCTGAAAAATAAGCGATCATGACTAGAATAATCCTGCGCTAAACGTGATCTGTCTTTTTGGGCATTATCCGAGGGATGATTTTCTTATCATGTGTAATATAACTGTGCAGAACCATGCCAAGAATAACGATGAACATACCTATCCATGATAAAAGAGAGGGAATCTGTATGGATAGAAAGATCAGTTCTCCCATTAATGCGAAAAGCACTTCCAGAGATTGTGTTGCTTCCACCGTTGCTAACTTTTGCATATTTCCCCGAACCTGATCTGTTGCTTTAAAAAACAGGACTGTAGCAATCACTCCTGAAAACACGGCCACCAAAGCGGATTGCAGCGTCTGCTCCTGACTCGGCATTCCCACGCTAAAAACCCCGTATAACGAAAGGAATAACCAGAACGGCAAACTGGCTAATGTCATCCCGAGAACACGTTGATAGGCATCCAATCGCCCTGCACAAACTTCCATCATTTTACGATTACCTAGTGGATAGGCAAATGAAGCGAGTACGACAGGCAGAATGCCGAATACAAAATCCTGGGTGGAAATGGATTGCGACTGTTCGAATTGCATGAGAATAATCCCAAGTAAAATAACCAAAGACATCATAAGTCCCTGAATGGGGATTTTTCCTCGTACTTTTAAAGGGCCATTTTCCGTTTGCACAATTTCAGAAAATAACGGAACAAGCAATGAACCGGAAATAATGGTAATTTGCCATGTTCCCGCGATCAGCCAGCCTGGTGAATAAGCCGATGCGAAACACAATGGAGCATAAAACAGTCCAAACCCGACGAAGCTCCATAAAACCCAGATCCCCGGTCGTTCTCTCATGACGTTCCAAAGAGGTTTAAGCTTGCGCTGGGTCAAAACGATGACGAATAAAACGGGGAGCATAAACAGATAGCGCAAAGAAGCACTCCATATCCAGCTTCCGCCTAATAACTCCATTGACCGATTGAGAACAAATGTAAAAGCAAAAAAGAAAGCCGCCAATATTCCGAGCCAGATTGATCGCAAAACATTCACCTTATTCTTTAAGTATCGTTATTACCATATATTAATAACTTTTTATGATTCATTACAAGGGTTTCTTCGTAGTTGACAAGGCGAAAGGGATACTGTATATTACTGAATGCTAATGATAATAGTAATGATTACTATTTAAATGACGTGAAGATAATGAGCTTATATTAAAGGGAGCGTACCACCAATGAATAAGAAAGTAATACCGGTAACGGTGCTGAGCGGATATTTGGGTGCAGGGAAAACAACGATTTTGAATCATGTGTTAAACAATCGGGACGGAATGAAAGTGGCCGTGATCGTCAATGACATGAGCGAAGTGAACATTGATGCCGAGCTGGTCAAAAAAGAGGGGGGCTTGTCCAGAACAGAAGAAAAGCTGGTCGAGCTGTCCAACGGCTGTATTTGCTGCACATTGCGCGAAGACCTGCTGCTGGAAGTCAAGAAGCTGGCGGAACAAGGCGAGTTTGATTATATTTTAATCGAATCCACAGGGATCAGTGAACCTGTACCTATCGCTCAAACCTTTACGTACGCCGATGAAGGGACAGGCATTGATTTGGCTTCCCTGGCAAAGCTCGATTGTATGGTGACCGTGGTCGATGCGAACCGTTTCTGGCATGATTTTGAATCGGGAGAAACGCTGCTGGATCGCAGGCAGGCTACGGGAGAAGACGACACGCGTGATATTTCGGACTTGCTGATTGACCAGATTGAAACCTGTGATGTACTGATTCTGAATAAATGCGATTTGGTTCAGCCTGCGGAGCTGGACAAACTTGAGGGCGTTTTGCGCAGATTGCAGCCTGAGGCCAGAATCATTCGTACCTCCAAGGGACAGGTCGCTCCTTCAGACATTTTAAACACGGGATTGTTTAACTTTGACAAGGCCAGCCAATCCGCCGGATGGATTCGTGAGCTGGAGCTGGAGAACCATACACCGGAAACGGACGAATATGGCATCAATTCCTTTGTATATCGCCGCAGAAGACCGTTCCATCCTGCGAGATTGGCTGAATTTATGAGCTACTGGCCGGAGGAAGTCGTTCGTACCAAAGGCTTGGCCTGGATTGCGACCCCTCAGGATTGGGCGGCCAGTATCAGCCAGGCAGGCCCCTCCATTCAATTTGGCCCTGCTGGAAGCTGGCTGGCGGCGTTGTCCGAGGAAGAACGTCAGGAGATCGTCGCGGCTGATCCTGAGGCATTAGATAACTGGGATGAGCAGTGGGGCGACCGCATGAGCGAAATCGTCATGATCGGTATCGGAATGAATCGACCGGAGCTGGAAGAAGAGCTGGATGAATGTCTGCTAAACGATAGCGAAATGGACATGGACTGGTCCGGCTTTGAAAATCCGTTACCATGGCCGACAACGGATGAATCCTCGTCTATAAATTAAAAGGTGTATCTAATTTACAGAAATAGGATGTAGTGTATTGTCATATGGACCTAGTGATCCATTCAGCAATGAAGTCCATGCATTTTTTGGCGGCTGGAGAAACATTCTTTAAAGAAGCGGTAGCGATACCAATAGTGCGGGAATGTTTTCCTTCCAAAGGTCGAATAGAGATGTCATAAGGAATGTGAGATAAAATCATTTCAGGAAGAATACTCACACCTAAGCCGTTCTGTACCATGGCCATAATGGCATGATCATCTTCTAATTCATATTTGATTCTCGGTGAAATATTAAACTGTGAAAAAATATTTCGCACATCGGTGTCACAGCCTGCAACAGGCATAATGAAAGGCTCATCTATGAGCTGATCCACACGAATAGCGGCTTGCTCCCCAAGAATATGATTAGAAGGAAGCAGGCAAAGCATCCTTTCTTCTTTTAGTGGTAGCGCCTCTAATGTGTCTAACGTGGGTAGGTTTACGAAGCCAAAATCAGCCTCGCCGCTGACTAACCAACTCTCAATTTCATGGTAGTTCCCATCGAGCAGTTTCATCTCAATGAGAGGAAACTGCTCGTTGAATTTTTTTATAATACGCGGCAGCCAATGAATAGATACACTTGAGAATGTACCTATTTTTACGGTTCCGATTTCCAATCCTTTAATTAAAGCTACCTCTTGATAGAGCTTTTCGTCCATTTGTATAATCTCTCTGAAGTGCTTCATTAATCTTTCTCCGTTGTTGGTTAATTTGATGCCTGAACGACCCCTGATCAGGAGTGTTAACCCTAGTTCATGTTCTAAAGCAGAAATGGCATGGCTGATTGCTGATTGTGTAAGATTTAGAACTTCCCCTGCCTTTGTGAAACTTCCCATTTCAACTACGCTAAGAAAAACCTTATATTTAAACAACTTGGCTCACTCCTACTTCTATGAAATATATTCATGTATCGTATCATATAAATTCATTTTTTTATTTAATAATTATGATTATAATCAAATTAAAGAAAGATTACTTATTTTGTTCTTGGGAGGTACACATGGACTCAATTGCTAAAACTCCACAGCCGCCTTATTATGCGGCCATTTTTACTTCTGAACGTAACGAAGGAGATCGTGGGTACGAAAAAATGGGTGACAAAATGTTGGAATTAGCTGCTAAACAACCTGGTTTTTTAGGCGTGGAAAGTGTTCGTGACTCACAAGGAGTAGGCATCACCGTCTCATATTGGGAGTCCTTAGACGCTATCAGGAGTTGGAAGCATCATGAAACGCACCAAGTCGCACAGGAAAAAGGAAAAGCAGAATGGTATAAAAGCTACGGTCTTAGAGTATGTAAGGTAGAACGGGATTATTTTTTTGAAATGTAAAGTAAGGTAGTTATAAGTTTAAGGGAGCACCTTCATAGCCATTTTTGGCTTTGAAAATGCTCCCTTTTGGATGTTTCAGATCTTAAAATATGAGGTGCTCAGGAATTGGCAGAGTTGATCGGCTTCATATCCTGTATGGCTTCCTTCAGACTTTGGGAGCATTGCTCATACAGTTGTTTTCTTTGCTGTTCACTGGAGTCTGCCGCCAGCTTTTGCAATTCCGTCGTGCATTGTTCCAACAGCGTCAGCACGGCTTGATTAGAGTCCTGTACCTTGGACATCTGTACATTATCGCTGTACTGGTCAATGTATAACTCCCCTTGCGGGTCCACCTGCGCGAAAAATACGTCTTTGACCGTCAGGCTTTTTTCTTTCAGCTTTGCATCCAGCCATTGTTGAGTAATTCCCATGTACGCCATTTCCTGCTCCATGAGTTGTCCATCCATAATAATGGCTGTGGGTTCTTTCTCCGGTAGCTGCAGCATATTGAGATCCTTAAGCGTCACAGCCTGCTTGTCTTTGGCCAGCAGCACGTTGACCTCACCGCTGGTCTCCATAAGGGCAAATTCCACGTCAGCAACCTTGAATACATTTTTGCTCCGCAACTGCTCCATGAGTTCATCCAGTGTAAGTCGTTCCTTTTTCAGATTATCCTCTAAAATTTTTCCGTCTTTGACCAAAGTGGTCGTCTTTCCGTCGATAAAATCTCTGGCCTTCTTACTTTTAATTTGCAACAATTCAATGAAAAACGTTGTCAGGACCCATACTGCCATGGATACAGAGCCCAAATACCAAGCGGATTCTCGTTCCAGGGGAATGGAAGCAGCCAGGTTACCGATCGTAATTCCGGTTATATATTCGAACAAGGAAAGCTGAGATACCTGACGTTTCCCGAGAATTTTGGTAATTAAAAATAATATAGCGATAGCCATTAGCGTGCGTAAAGCAACCTCGGCCCATTCCTGCATATGCTCAACCTCATTTCATTCCGCCGCAAGTGCGCTGATATTCCAAGCATGTCCGCACCAAGGTTTGTTTAAACGCTGGGTCATCCAATTTTAGATAACCGTTTAAATCGTATTAAAATTTTCTATCGTTGCATTATCAATGTCTATTACGCAGGCGATTGACGGAAAAGGGTGGGCAGGATACATTATAAATATAATTCTTATTTAGTTCATCGGAATTATAAACATTAAGTTCACGGAGGTATGTATATGTCATCCAAACCCAAAGTTGTCTTGTGGAGTAAAACAGGCTGTCATTTTTGTGGAGAGATTAAATCATATCTGGAATCCCAAAATCAGCCTTATGAAAATATTCAGGTAGACGGAAATGATGCCCTGCGTGACGTGCTGGAGACAAAATATGGTGTTCGCTTTGTCCCTGTTGTTGAGGTAGGCGGGGATAACAAATATGAGGCACTGCTCAACCCGGATCTGGAAGAGCTGGGTAAAGTGCTGGAAAGTTACAGTCAGGCGGTATAAGCCAACGGGAAAAGGTCAGTAGCTACGCTGCCTATACAAAATAAGCAGTGCAAACTGCCCTTACAAGCGTAAACTCCCTACAAAGAAGTAGCAGCGTAGTTGCCTTGAAAACAAATGATTAGCCCTAGGATAACAATAATTTTCAAGAGAGGTGGAACAATTCATGGCGAAAGACAGACAAATCAAATTTGGTGCCATTATTCACGGTGTTGGAGGAAGCATGACGACTTGGCGTCACCCTGAAGTGCCTGCGGACGCGAGTGTTAATTTTGAATTTTATAAGACACAGGCGCAAAAGGCGGAGGAAGGCAAGTTTGACCTTGTTTTTATCGCAGACGGTCTGTTCATTAACGAAAAATCCATTCCCCACTTTCTGAACCGTTTTGAGCCGATTACGATTTTGTCCGCTTTGGCCGGGGTGACGAAGCATATCGGGCTGGTTGGCACGCTGTCGACTTCCTACAGCGAACCGTTTACGGTAGCACGTCAGTTTTCTTCTATTGACCATATTAGCGGAGGTCGTGCAGGCTGGAATGTGGTGACTTCCCCGCTGGAAGGCTCTGCTCTTAACTTTAACAAGGGCGAGCATCCATCGCATCCACAGCGTTACAAAATCGCGGAAGAATATTTGCAGGTAACCAAAGGACTGTGGGATTCGTGGGAAGAGGATGCATTTGTTCGTGATAAGGAATCCGGCGTGTTCTTTGACCCTGAAAAGCTGCATACCCTGAACCATAAAGGCGAGTTTTTTTCTGTGCAGGGTCCATTGAACATTGGAAGATCCAAGCAGGGACAGCCGGTTATTTTCCAGGCAGGTTCCTCGGAAGATGGCAAAAATCTAGCCGCTAAGGAAGCGGATGCTGTATTTACGGGACACGAAACGCTGGAGGAAGCGCAGCAGTTTTACCGTGATGTGAAGGAACGGGCGGTACGCTATGGCAGATCCGAAGAGGATATTGTCATCTTACCGGGAATTTCACCGATTATCGGTAGCACGACGGAAGAAGCAGAGCGTAAGTATGAGGAGATCACCAATTTGGTGACCATTGAGACTGCGTTAAAATTTTTGGGCCGTTTCTTCGATCATCATGATTTCTCACAATATCCGCTGGATGAGCCATTCCCTGAGCTTGATGGTATCGGCAGCAATTCTTTTCGTAGCGGCACCGATAAAATCAAACGGACAGCCAAAGAGCAAAAACTGACGTTGCGCGAGGTGGCATTACGTTCGGCAACACCTAGAACTGCGTTTATCGGTACAGCTGAGCAGGTGGCAGATCGGGTGCAGGAGTGGTTTGAAAGAAAAGGAGCAGATGGATTCATTATCGGTTCTGATGTACCGTCTGGTCTGCATGATTTCGTAAATCTGGTTGTGCCTATTTTGCAGGAGCGCGGTATTTACCGTCAGGATTATGAATTCAGCACATTGCGTGAAAACCTGGGTGTACCTATTCCTGAGAACCGCTACACAGCAGCTAAATCCAAAGTGAAGGTAGACGCGTAACAGAAGGAGGGGTTGAGAGGAAACCTGTACTTCCTTTATTTATTGGTGGCACGCTGGCTCACCTGCTGGTCATTGATTATGCTTTGAAGCCAGTTCTTAACGCGCTGGGAGGAAGACATATTCTTGGCGGCGTGTATGCGGTAGATCAGTGGGTTGAACGGTTGCCGGATGAAGCATATGGGCTGTCAGAGGAACTGGTTTCACGGCTGGATCGCTCTGTTAAAGAGCTGACGGAGCTATTGAAGTATAAATATTTTCAATTTTTACATTGACAGGGCGTTCAGTGAGTTTTATGATACAAAAAACCAAGTTAACTTATTGGATAAATGTATTTAAAACTCACTGGGGGACTTGTGTATGAATATCGAGAATATGGAAGCTTTTGTATACGTGAATCATTATGGCAGTTTTAACAAGGCGGCAGAAGCGTTGTTCTTGTCACAGCCCTCTGTCACAGCTCGGATTCAGACGCTGGAGCGCGAGCTGGAATGCAAGCTGTTCGACCGCAAAAGCAAGCAAACCATTTTGACGGAGGATGGACGAAAGTTTCTTCCTTATGCAGAGCAAATGCTGCAAGTGCTACAACAGGGCAAGCAAAAGCTTCAACAGCGTAAAAAAGCCCCTCAGCAAGTTCGGATTGGCTGCACGATATCGGTGTCGAACTATATTATTCCTGAGATCTTAAGGCAACTCCGCGCCCGTTATCCGGAGATTAACTACAAAATTGTGACGGCTACGACGGATCAACTGGTACATAAGCTGTTGAACCGTGAGGTGGATATTAGTTTTGTCCGTAAAGTGATGCATCCGGCCATTCGTACGCTTGCTTTTTATGAAGATCCGATTTCCCTGTATGTATATGACGGCCATCCGTTTATGAAGACAGGAAAGGCCAGCATACAGGATATTCAGCATGAAACGCTGGTATTTTTTGAATGCGGGTCATTGGACTGGATGAGGATTCATCGGTCTTTTGAATCGCTGGAGCAGCCACCGGATATTGCCTTTCAGGTAGATAATGTGGTTACAGCCAAAAAGCTGGTGCTGGAAGAAGCGGGCATCGCCTTTTTACCGGATGTCTGTGTGAACCGTGAGGTGAAGGATAAGAAGCTGTTCCGCATTCATGTACCAGAGGTAGCCGGGGTGTCCATGCAGATCAGCATTGTGGCGACTAAAGAAAACTGCACGGTAAGCTCAGATTTTGCAGATGCACTGACAGAAGGCTTCCGGGGTGCTGTTTTGTAAACCGTTTTTTTTGCAAATGGATGAAATGTTCTCTTGCCTGGTAGATTGACGTAAGTGAGCGCAGGTGTTAAATTAGTCACATCTTAAAACCGATTAAACTTATATGAATTATTAATTGCTTAATGTGGCAGTTACCATGTATGTTGCAAACTGCTGATATACAAAGAGACGAGGGGGATTCATATGAAAAAGTGGTTTGCAATGTTGTCTGTTATGGCGATTATTCTGGTGCTGGCAGGCTGCGGTTCCTCTGATAATGCGTCTAACGCGTCTGGAGCGTCCGCTTTAAACGGAGACGTGAAAAAAATTATTGTAGGTACAGGCACTCAATTTAAAAATGTATGCTTTATTGACGAAAATGGAAATTTAACAGGCTTTGACATTGAGCTGATTAAGGAGTTGGACAAGCGCCTGCCTCAATACGAATTTGAGTTCAAAACGATGGACTTCGGCAATCTGCTGTTGAGTCTGGATGCCGGTAAAATTGATCTGGTATTGCATCAAATGGAAAAAAACCCGGAGCGTGAAGCGAAGTATCTGTTCAACAAAAATCCGTACAGCATTTTCCTGAACAGAGTCGCTGTAGCGAAGGATAACAATACCATTCACTCGATTGATGATCTGAAAGGCAAAAAGATACTCACCAGCCCGACGAGTAATGCGGCATATGTGTTGAAGGAATACAACAAAACACACGGGGATGCCCTGAACATTGTCTATACAAGCGGTGCAGCCAATGATACAGTGCAACAAATTACGAGCGGCCGTATAGATGCTACCATTACGACAGACTTTGCGAACCGCTTTAACACCGATGAAAAAGGAGAAGTAGCTCTGAAAACAGTCGGTGATCCTTTGACTCAATCGGATGTATTGTATGTACTGAACAAAAATGAGCAAGGATTGGCGGATGATCTGGACAAAGCCATTCAGGAAGTAAAGGACGACGGTACACTGTCGAAGCTGAGCATCAAATGGCTCGGAGAAGACTTTACCAAGTCCCTGGATGACGTGAAAAAAGAAGGCACAACCAGCAAGAAATAGCGATAAGCTTGAATATTTCAGCGGTCAGGGTACCCCGTGTATTCTGACCGCTGATGTATAGGAAAGGAGGCAGGCATATGAGCAGAGAGTTTAATATCGATTATGTTTTTAGCTTTATTCCGAAAATGCTGTCTTATTTACACATCACATTGTTTATTGTGGCAAGCTCGCTTTTGTTAGGGTTAATCATCGGCCTGTTGCTTGCGCTGCCTCGTATGTATAATATTCCTTTTCTCAAACGTGTCTCTCAGGTGTATGTTTCATTTTTTCGTGGAACGCCTATTCTGATCCAGCTCTTTCTGGTGTATTACGGCCTGCCCGAGCTGCTGAAGCTGGTAGATATCAATTCCTCCAGATGGGATGTGTTGTGGTTTGCCATAGCGACCTATGCACTAAACAGCGGGGCCTTTATTTCCGAGATTATCCGATCGGGAGTAGAGGCGGTAGATCGGGGACAAATCGAGGCAGCACAGTCGGTCGGCATGTCAGGCTATCAGACTTTTACACGTATCATATTGCCGCAAGCGCTGGCAGTTGTGGTTCCGGTATTCTCCAATCTGGTGATCGGCAATCTGAAGGATACTTCGCTGGCGTTTACCATCGGAGCTATGGAGATGACGGGGAAATCGCAGACACTGGGAGCGGCTACGCAGCATTTTGTTGAAACCTATATCGCGTTGTCTCTTATTTATCTGGTCGTCAGTCTGATTTTGCAAAAGCTGTTCAAGGTACTGGAAAATACGCTTCTCAAGCATGAGCATCGGGACACAGTCCAAAGCGAGCCCAAGAAACGAAAAAGTTTTGTGGTGCGTTATCTGAACCCCCGTTTGAGTAAAGGAGGCAAGAGCATATGAGTCTGGATTTTGGATTTATATATACGGCCTTTCTGGGATTGTTCTCGGCGTTGCCCAACACTTTAATCATTACGGTGGTTTCCGTACTGGTGGGACTGGTCATCGGCATTATAACGGCTCTGGCCCGAATTTATAAGGTGCCTGTGTTGTCCCAGATTTCCCATGGCTATGTCACCTTTATCCGTGGAACGCCGATGCTGATGCATTTGCTGCTTATTTATTTCAGCTTACCTTTGTTCATTGATGCGGGAGCCAAGCATTTTGGCTGGTCGTTTCACTCTAAAGATGTTCCCTATATGGTATTTGCACTCATTTCGTTCTCGATTACAAGTGGCGCGTATATGTCCGAGGTGGTCCGTTCCGGGATTCAATCGGTGAACCGGGGGCAAATCGAGGCGGCTTATGCGGTTGGCATGACGACGTGGCAAGTGTTGAGACGTATCGTGTTTCCGCAGGCGTTCGTGGTCAGTCTGCCGAACCTGACGAATTCCGTTATTGGAATGTTGCATGGCTCTACCTTGGCCTTTACGGTTTCGGTCACTGAAATCCAGGCTCAGGCTGAAATTTTAGCATCTACAAACTGGAAGTACCTGGAGGTTTATATCGCGGCAGCACTGATTTTCTGGGGTTTGACGGCGCTGATTGAACGAATTTCCGGCTTGGTGGAGAAAAAAATCAATGTGTTTAATGGGGGGAGAGCATCATGATCCGTCTGCAAAATATCACGAAATCGTTCGGCAAGCATGAGGTGCTCAAAGGCATTGATTTGACCGTGAATAAGGGAGAGGTTGTCGTCATTCTCGGACCGAGCGGCTCGGGTAAAACAACGTTGCTGCGCTGCATCAATTATCTGGAAAAGCCGAATGACGGGGAGGTCAGCATTGGTGATTTTACAGTAAACTGCAAGCGACCTGCGAAGAAGGATGTTTTGGCTCTGCGCCAAAAAACGGCTATGGTCTTCCAGCAATACAATCTGTTCAAGCATAAAACGGCGCTGGAAAACGTGATGGAAGGGCTTGTCGTCGTCCGTAAGGTGAAGCATGAGGAAGCGAAGAAGATCAGTATTGAAGTGCTCGAAAAGGTTGGATTGGGCGAAAAGCTGGACCATTATCCGAGTCAGCTATCCGGTGGACAGCAGCAGCGTGTCGGCATTGCGCGCGCTTTGGCGCTGAACCCGGAAGTGATTTTGTTCGATGAGCCGACATCCGCGCTAGACCCTGAGCTGGTAGGTGAAGTGCTGTCGGTTATTCGCAAGATTGCGAAGGAAGGTATTACGATGATTGTCGTCACGCATGAGATGGGCTTTGCACGGGATGTCTCCAACCACGTGGTATTTATGGATGGCGGCCACATTATCGAAGAAGGCAGCCCGGACGACATTTTCAATCATCCCAAAGAGGAACGCACGAAGCAATTCCTGAAACGGATTACACCGGAATATAACTATTCAATTTAGACGGGAGAGGGAGACATGAGTATTAAAATCGGAGTATTGGATCAAAGCCCTATACACGAGGGGGAAACGGCAGCGCAGGCTCTGCGTAACACGATTAAGCTAGCACAGCGTGTAGAGGAATTGGGATTTACGCGCTTCTGGGTATCAGAGCATCACGATTCTGAGCAGGTTGCGGGCTCTTCGCCAGAGGTACTCATTTCCCATTTGCTGGCACGCACTGAGCGTATTAAAGTCGGTTCTGGTGGAGTGATGCTTCAGCATTACAGCCCTTATAAAGTAGCTGAAAACTTTAATGTGCTGTCCTCTCTTGCACCGGGTCGCGTAGATTTGGGAATCGGACGCGCGCCGGGCGGGTTGCCGAAATCCACACAGGCGTTACAACGAAACGTTCATGATGCGCCTTCTCTCGAAGAAAAAATTGATGAAGTAAGTCGCTATATTCATAATATTCCGTCTGAAGAAGGACCGTTAGCCGGGTTACAGGCGAATCCGATTCCAGAAACACCAGCGGATATTTACGTTTTGGGTACAAGTACAGACAGTGCTGGAATTGCTGCGCGTTTGGGGTTGCCCTATGTTTTCTCGCAATTTATCAATAGTAATGAGCAGGTTGCATTGGATTCATTCCGTACGTATCGGGAGTCTTTCGATTATAGTCATGGACGTGAGCCGAAGGCTCTTTTTGCGCTTGCGGTCATCGTAGCGGATACTTCCGAGGAAGCTGCGGAGTTGGCAGGTGAGCACAAGCTGTACAAAATTCATCTGGCCAGCGGCAAAACGGCTACGGTGGGCACGCTGGGAAGTGCAGAGGAGTTCGGTAAGCAATCGGGTGAAGAATATACGATTGAAGTTACACAAGCGCAAATTAACAAGGGAAATAAAGAGGAAATCTATGCTACTTTGACGGAAATTCAAGCTAAATATCAGGCTGATGAGCTGATTGTAACGACAGGAATACGGGATATCGGAAAGCGCGTCCGCTCATTTGAGCTGTTGCATGAAGCTTTTGCTGGTCTGCCTGTACAGTCCTAGGTGTTGTTGGCTTGAGAAAGTTGTAACCATTTTGGATTTATACGAAGGAGGAATAGGGATGAGTGGATCAACCGGGACGAAGGAGCAGGTTTTGGAGCAGAAGTTGGTAGACATTCGTCGCCATCTTCACCAGAATCCCGAGCTGTCTAACGAGGAGGTTGAAACTACCGCCTATATCCGTCGTCTGCTGGAAGAACAGAACATAACCATTCTGGATGTGCCGTTGCGCACCGGACTGGTGGCGGAAATCGGCGGGCAGCAGGAGGGGCCGATTGTGGCGCTTCGCGCGGACATTGATGCGTTGCCGATTCAGGAGGAGACGGGCTTGCCCTATGCTTCACTGCATCCGGGCAAGATGCATGCCTGTGGGCATGATTTTCATACGGCATCCCTCTTCGGAGCTGCCGTATTGTTAAAAGAGCGGGAGCAGGAGCTGAAAGGCACGGTTCGCCTTGTGTTTCAGCCAGCGGAGGAAAAGGCGAAGGGCGCAGCCCAAGTGCTGGACAGCGGTGTGCTGGCAGATGTGCAGGCTATATTCGGCCTGCATAACAAGCCGGACCTGCCTGTAGGCACGGTCGGCATTAAGGAAGGCCCGCTGATGGCGGCGGCAGACGGCTTTTACATCGAGGTAGAGGGTCTGAGCACGCATGCGGCGGTGCCGCAAGCAGGGATTGACCCCATCGTCGTGTCGTCGCACATCATCACGGCGCTGCAATCCATCGTGAGCCGGAGCGTCAACCCGCTGGACAGCGCGGTGATTAGCGTGACGAAGCTGCACAGCGGCAACGCCTGGAACATCATTCCAGACCGTGCCCATCTGGACGGCACGATCCGGACGTTCGATGAGAACGTGCGCGCACAGGTGGCTGAACGCTTCGAGCAGGTCGTAAAAGGTGTTGCCGATGCTTTCGGCACAAAAGCGAACATCCACTGGATCGAGGGCCCGCCCCCCGTGCTGAATGACGGCAAGCTGACCGTCCTCGCGGAGCAAGCGGCCCAAGCGGCTGGTCTGGAGGTCGTTCGTCCCGTGCCTTCCTCGGCGAGCGAGGATTTTGGGCTTTACCAGAAGAGCATCCCCGGTGTGTTCGTCTTTGTCGGCACTTCGGGGAGTCAGGAATGGCATCATCCAGCCTTCGATCTGGACGAACGCGCGTTGCCGGGAACCGCGAAGCTGCTGGCTTCACTGGCAGAATCGGTATTGGTATAAATAGAGTAAGGCAGGACGTGAGTCTACTCTTTCAATTCTAGGCCCCTTCTTGTATAGAGAAGGGGTTTCTGATTTGTTAAAAGATCAAAAGAATAACCTTTTTCTAAAGTATAAAGGAAAATATTGACATTGTTGTATCCTAATGATAATATAAAATTGTATTTTTTTTCAAATCAAAAGAAAGGAGGGAGATAAGAGATTTCGATTGCCATTTTATGAAGTCAACAATCAAATACAAAGGTATGGTGGTTACATACATGTTGAAGAGAAAAGGAATGATGATGGCTTCTTTTTCGGTAGTGATTGCTAGTTCATTACTGATGGGAAACGCTGCGACGATGTCCGCAGCATCTTTAGGGAATGGAAATGCTGTGGTTGCGGCAAAGGGTGATTCAACGCTCGCTGATATGCCAGCTTATCTCAAATCATCGGTGGAGTGGGTTTGGAAGAATAGAATGCTGACCGAAGGCTCGACTAACCGTAAAAATTTGATTTTTGATCAGATTTTTGCGGGAAAAGG
This sequence comes from Paenibacillus sp. 1-8, assembly GCF_056316205.1. Lineage (NCBI taxonomy): Bacteria > Bacillati > Bacillota > Bacilli > Caryophanales > Paenibacillaceae > Paenibacillus > Paenibacillus sp. 1-8. The sequence continues at coordinate 2,282,688 of NZ_CM149995.1, forward strand.
AACTCTAAATTATGTAGTACGTTGGCAATCTTCTAAGCCAGTTACGCTTCAACAGCGTCAAGATATTGCTAAAATGCTAGGTCGTCAGATGAACTATTGGACGGAGCATCTCCGGGGATATGATGGATGGCCCTATAAGAATATTAAAGTGAAAGTAGTAGGCTGGGCTGTTGCCGATCCTTCACTGCTGCTGGACAAGCAGCCTGACGAGGTTGTTTATACGAATACGATTGAAGATGCACTAGCTTCCGAACAACCGGAAATTCCTGCTGCACTTCCTGTTGCGCCTAATGAAATATCCAGATTTGAGCATTTTTCGGACCCCAACTATTCGTATCCGGGTGGATTGGATAAACGCTTTGATATGTATCTTTGGGCTACAGAAAATTTCGGTGGGGGAGCCGGCGGCGACTGGGGACAGCGTATGAGTGATGAATATGTTCTGAGCACGGTGAACGCTGATGAGATTTTGATTACCGAACACGAGATTGGGCATGGCTTTGGATTAAACGATTTCTATGAAGAACATGAGCGTCCACCGGGTGGCTTCCCAACGAACACCATTATGTGGGCCGGGAATTCCGATCATATCACCGACTGGGATGTTTGGATGCTGCGTTATACCTGGAGTCAAATCAAAAAGGATACGGCTCGTTTCCCAACCACGACTAAAGATGATGATGGTCCAATCGAAACAGATCCGAATGAAATCGTGAACATAGCGCCTGCGGCAATGGCTAGCAGCTCTTATACTTCATCTTGGGAAAATGTAAGCGCGCTAAAGGATGGCTTTGAGCCTACTAATTCCAACGATAGAAGTCATGCCGTATACGGCAACTGGCCTGAGACGGGAACGCAATGGGTTCAATACGATTTTGATCAAGAACATACGGTATCCCAAGCCGATGTCTATTGGTTTAAGGATGGCGCTGGCATAGATGTGCCTAAGTCTTACAAGATTAGTATTGGAATGGTCAAGGCTGGTCTAATGTCAAGCAAGCCAATGGTTTTGGGACTGCGGCAGATCAGTATAATGCGACCACTTTTGCTCCTGTAAAAACAACGAAATTAAGAATTGAAATGGTATCCAATGGTTCCGCATCTACCGGAATCCTGGAGTGGAAAGTTGCGGCTAAGCAATAAGTCATTCTAAAGGCTGTCTCTTGCGATATTGCAGGAGACAGCCTTTTCTAATTCATAGCTGGAACAACTGGAGTCTGATCATATCAGGCTTTTTTTGCATCTTGATATGTCGCTTGTTTCGTTCATATTTGTATGCAAGGATCACAGGGAATGAACGGATGTACAATTATTTGCCACAAGGCATAAAAGAAGACGGATTTGTCATCCGGGACGATATGGAGAAGCTTCGCAGTCTTACTTTACGGCTGCTATCCGGTTGTGTAGCACAACGGAATGGTAGATCGCATAACCAATGGCTTCCAGCTTGAGCCTTCCCATGGACTGTCGCGGGTACTGTTGGTATCGCGATATCATTTTCAGCCGCTTAATATCATTTACCGTTTTGGATCGCTCCTGCTGTGTCATTATTCGCGGGCCTCCTCGTAAAATTTTCATCATCATATTTTATCTGACTTTCAATATTTGATAAACTTGAGAAATGAAAATGGAGGCTGATGAAAATGAATATTGCTGAGTTCCAAGAATGGGTAAAAGATTACTATGAAAGCAGGGGCTGGTCAGAGTTAGATATTTTTATTCGTATCGGCTTTTTAGCAGAAGAAACGGGCGAGGTGGCACGAGCGATAAGAGCTTTGGAAATCGGTAGAGATAGACCTGACGAATCAAAGGGCTCATTTGAGGAAAACAAACAGGAGCTTATTGAAGAATTAGGAGATGTATTAGGTAACCTAATTGTAATAGCCAATAAATATGATATTCCTTTAGAAGAAGTATTTCACTCCCATAAAAAGAAACTATCAGAACGTTATTCTAAAATTTAATTTCATTCATTTACGAAAGAGCAATGATAACATGATGATACCTCAATAGCGGCGGCAGTCTGAAACTTTTATGTTCAAATTTCAGACTAATGCTGTTTTTTTTCATTCGGTTAGTTAAATCCATGATGTTCATAGGACATCAAATGGGGTTGACAACCCACCCGAAACAGCGTTATATTAAATGATAATAATAACGATTACTATTTAAATGAAAATCATGTCCATTTCCATGTTCGTCCATCCAGTGGCAGGGGTGGAGAGCCTTCATGATTGGCATATATCACAAGGAGGAGCTTTGCGTGGCTAAGAAGTCGAAAGTAGTAAAAGAGAAGAAACGTCAGGAAGTTGTAACTAAATATGCAGACCTGAGACGTGAACTGAAAGCAAAAGGGGACTACGAAGCATTACAGAAGCTTCCACGTGATTCTTCCCCGACTCGTCTGAAAAGCCGTTGCGAGCTCACAGGCAGACCGAGAGGTTACCTGCGCAAATTCAAGCTGTCCCGTATCGCGTTCCGCGAACTGGCTCATAAAGGCCAAATTCCAGGCGTTACGAAAGCCAGTTGGTAATAAGTTGTCCTAACCACTTACAGAATCCGATTCCGCTAGCGGAGGCTCACATACTCAATGTATTACAGAGGATCAGACTTGGAATGCTTCGCGTCATGGGATGACGTGGAGCATTCTTTTTTTATAGCATTTATATTGCTGTTTGTATTGATTCTCCCCGGATGGTTAGGTAAAATGTGGACGGGTTAAAAATAATACATAACAAAAGATTACATAATGTGGCGATATCAGATTATGTATACCTCAGGAGGAAAGCTACAGGATGGTTGAGCAGCAGAAAAAGGATTCATTTTGGAGTCTGGTGAAAAAGGGGAACAAATCCTCAGGCTCGGCGGCGCTGGGTAATACCGGTATTGCGCTAATTAAGGGGATTGCTTTTGCCCTGACAGGCAGTGGTTCCATGTTTGCCACGATGATGCATTCGATTGCAGATGCGGTGAACCAGGTGTTTGTGTTCGCGGGCAGCGTGCTGGCAGAGAAAAAGCCGACAAAGCGCTTTCCTACCGGTTTTGGACGGGTAATTAACCTGTTTTGTATGGTCGCTGTTATTGTTGTAACGATCATGGCCTATGAAACCGCGTTGGAAGGCATCCATTTGTTGCAGCATCCGGCTGAATCCACGCATGGATTTTGGATTAATGTGGTGGTCTTGATCTTGTCTCTGGTGGTTGACGGTTTTGTATGGAGCAAAGCGATGAAGGAAGTGCTGCATGAATCCAGAGTTGAGGCGAAAGGGTTCGGCATTTTCACCTCTGCGTTTCGCAATGTGGGACGTGCTGCACCGCCAACTCGTCTGGTATTTTATGAGGATCTGGTAGCAACAACGGGGGGTGTGCTTGCCCTGCTGGCTGTTGTGGTCACATCGCTGACAGATTTTAAACTGCTTGACGGAATATCGAGTATTCTCATCGGCTGTCTTATGGTAGGCGTTGCGTTTCGGGTCGGCTACGACAATATGGTGGGCTTGATTGGGGTATCTGCTCCCCCTGATATCGAAGAACACGTGGCCTCCATTATTCTTGCAGATACGCATGTGACGGATATTTACCAAATGCGTATTTTGCAGGAGGGACGCTATTATCACGTAGAAGGGCTGATCGAGCTTACACCGGGAATGACGCTGGCAGATGCGGACGATATCAAATTCAGAGTCGAGGATGCTTTGTTACGTGATCCTAATATCTCAGACGCCGCGCTTGGTATTCTGGAGGATGACGGGATTAAAAACTGGAAATCGGAAAAGCCAAAGGTCTAGAAACGATAAATCCAGGCCAATCTGGACTCAGTCTAGCAAAAGAGTAGAACAAGAACTTCCATGACCACAGCAACGTGGCGTGGAGGTTCTTTTGTGTTTTGCGTTATTGTTTTTCTACCTCTTTGAATTTAGGGTGATTGTTAGATACAATGAAAGCGTTAACAAAAAAGAAGCCGAAATGAATGTGTCTCATGGGGAGGAAATGCAATTGAGTCTTCTGAAGGAGGCTTGGCCTGCTTCGCAGCTCGTCACGGTGCTGACTGGCGGCGTGCAGGATGCAGCAAGGCGACGGTTAAGGCGTGAGTGGACAAAAAGGCTGCGGGCGACTGTCTCTGAGCCGATATATACCGGGCTTTGGAAGGATATTGAGCGTGTCTGTGAGAATAACCGGCAAACATCATGGCCGATGCTTCCGTTGACTCTGTTCAGGCAATTTGCGAATACAGGGGAGCGCAAGCCGTATGAGGATGTGTACTTTGAACGGCGTGGACGACTGGTTGCCCTCGTGCTGGCAGCCGTTGCCGAGCCAGAGCCTTGGCGGATCAAAGAGGTGGAACGCGGTCTGCTGGACATCTGTGGGGAGTATACATGGGCACTTCCTGCACATGTCAGGGAAGAGGATACGGTCACGCCGCCTTGGCAGCAGGTGGATTTATTCGCTTCCGAAACCGCGCAAACGCTGGCTGAAATCATACTGTTGCTCGGTGAGCAACTGGATAGCCATGTGGTCGCTCAGGTGCGCGGTGAGGTAGAACGGCGTGTTGTAGAGCCTGTATTTTGGGAGCCGCGTCATTTTCAATGGGAAACAGCGGATCACAACTGGGCGGCTGTATGCGCTTCCGGCTGTGGAATCTCCGTGTTGCTGCTATCAGAAGATGACCCGCGCCAAGCTGCGGCTATTGAGAAAATGCTAGGTACGCTGGATTGCTTTCTTGCAGGGTACAAGGAGGACGGCGGCTGTCCCGAGGGTGTCGGCTACTGGGTGTACGGCTTCGGCTATTTTATCTATTTTGCCGATATGCTGGGTGAGCTTACCGAAGGTGCTGTGGATATCCTTAGCTCGCAAAAGATTAGGCAAATAGCGGCCTTTGCGGAGCGGGTTCATCTATCGGACGGCGTTTTCGCCAATTATTCGGACAGCAGCGAAGCCGAACGTCTTCCTTCCGGACTCATCTCTCGTGTGAATGCTTTGCAGGGACGACCGTCCACACTGCCTTTCCGCGTACCGGGTCTGCTGGAGGACCCTTGCCGTCGTTGGGCGCATGTATTACGCAATCTGGTATGGACGAATCCTTTGGCCTTTGGGAACAGTGAGGCTGTAGTCGATTATTTGCCACAGCTTGGGTGGTTGATGTGCCGCAGTCACTGCCACAGCATATCTGGAACCCCGACAATTGAACAGGGCACGAAATTTGCCTTTTCAGCAAAGGGTGGACATAACGATGAACCGCACAATCATAATGATCTGGGACATTTTATCCTTCATGGCGGCGGCGAAAATCTGCTGTGTGATCTGGGAGCCGGCTTATATACGAAAGCCTATTTTTCACCGGGACGAGAGTCGATCATCAACATTTCCTCCGGTGGTCATTCTGTGCCTGTCATTAACGGGGCCATGCAGCAATCAGGTGCGGGGGCACAGGCGATTGTGCTGGATATTGCCTTGGAAGAGCAAGGGGCGGCACTGGCGGGGGCGAGGCTGAAGCTGGATTTGACATCTGCGTATCCCGTAGAAGAATTGGCGCTGTTTACCCGCTCGTTTGTCTGGAATGTATTGGAGGGAAACGAGGGGGCGAGGCTTACCGTCACAGATCATTTTGAGTTTGTAGCGTCTTCGGACGGGAGCATACAGCCGTGGGATGTGCAAGAGAACTTGATCAGCCGTATTCAGCCTTACACGGGTACGGGCTTCGTGGAATGGAAGGGAGCGAATACATTGGTCAGGCTGGATTATGATGCCAGGTTGCTGCGTCTGGAGGTAGAGGCTGTGCAGCATATGGATCATGACGGGGTACCGTTTATGTTTTATAAAACATCGTTAAGCCTGGTCCCGGATCGCTGTGACGGCACTGCGAGCGTGGAATGCGAGCTGTTTTTTACCATAAACCAATCTTCATTTTGAAGGGGAGGCAGACAGGATGAATAAGCTGCATACAGGCAGCGTGTATCCTTGGCAGACGGAGCTGGAGGAATTTATAGAGCAGTTGGATGAACAGTTGGAAAACGGGCTGAATCGAGTGGATGACGGCTGGACTCACCAACGTAAGCTTGCCGTGCTGGAAAAGCTGGTTCGTGCTTATACTCCGTATCAGGATGAAAATGGGGCCATTATCGACCCCCATTCTGATAGTGAACGGTATTACTCGACTCCATCTTATGCTTTGGCAGCGGCGATACTGGTCAAAGAAGGTCGGCATGACTTGCTCGAATCCGCTGCGGCGGCTCTAACACACAGCATAGCATGTGTGGTGGAGGAAAGGGCCCCGGATCACCATCCGGACTTTTTTCCGATCATGATGATGGGGGCGTATCGGCTGCTCAAAAACCTGCTGCCAGAGCAGGCCACAGCATGGAAGCAGCAGTTGAGCCGGATTCAGCCGGAAGACACCTACATTTTTACGATGAGCAAAATGAAAAATCCGAACCGCATGATCAACTGGAACGCGATTATGATGTCCGGTGAGTATATGCGTGCGGCGGAAGGGATTGCCGCGGATGCTGAATGGATGGAGACGTATATCCGCAGTTATCATTTGCCACGCTTTACCGGATTGGGCTTGTATGAGGACGGCCCGCTGGATCGGCCCAATAGCCCGTTCGCCTACGACATCGTCACACGCTTTCATCTGGGCGTGATGCTGGAAAGCGGATATGATGGCGGCTGCGCCACTGAGCTGCGCGACCATCTTCGCAAGGGGGCGCTCAGTTCGTTGCTGGCGTTATCCCCACACGGGGAAATTCCGCCGCGTGGAAGAAGCGCGCAGCATCAGTGGAACGAAGCGGCAGCGGCCTTTGTGTTCACGACACATGCGCAGCAGGCTTTTGCAGCGGGCGAGCATGTGCTGGCAGGCGCATTCCGGCGGGCAGCGGACCTGTGCTGGCAGGCAATTGGCCGCTGGCAGACCGCCGAAGGCAAGCTGCATATCGTCCGCAACCATTATTCGTCCGAGGCGCGGCATGGCTTCGAGGTGTATTCGAACCATACCTGCTACAGCCTGTGGACGGCCGCTGCACTGGCTTACACACTTTTGCACGGAGCGGATGTGGAGCGCATTTCACCATCTTTAATTCCGGCGGAAATCGGCAGTCGAGTGCTGGAAACGGACGGCTGGTTCCAGACCGTCATTGCGACCGTAGATGGACAGCAAATGCTTGTGCAAACATCGGTCAATGACCCGTACAATATTCCCGGCATCGTGCGTATTCAGCGTTCCACGCTGCCACCGTTAATCGGCCCGTCCTCGGCGGGGCATGCAGACCGCGGCTTTACAGGCTTTGCGAAAGGGGATATTTTCCCGCTCAGCTATACCCCAGCCTGGCAAACGGAGGACGGGAAATGGCACAGCCTGTCGGAAGGCATTCCCGGCACGCTGGAGTTCGACCGGGACGGAGGCATTGATCCGCTGGACGGTGGAGGATCGGTACAGATGGAGCAAAGCTCCGCATCCCACGGAGCGACTGATTTTACGTTGTTGTGGAAGGGCCCATTCCCGGGCGTATGGGAAATTCGAACGCATTTTCGGCAGGTACCCGGCAAAATTGAGGTGACGTATGAGCTTCAAGGCAATATTCAGGCAGTGGGGGCGCTTATTCCTTTAATGGCGTATGACGGCCGGGAACGCAGTACCATTCATCATGTGATGTCCACGGGTGAAGAGAAGGAAAGCATTCGGGTGGAGTATGCAGGTGCGAGTCTGGAGGTTATTCCAGCAACGGATGGAACGAATGTCGTGTGGCCGGAAGAACTGGCTTCTGTGGCCTGTCGGAATGGTTTGCTCAAGGGAGCGCGTTTGGAATGTGAGGGTAGTCGTATTTCCTTTATCATTCGTTTGCCTGAATAAACAGGGCGGGAACAATAGATTTTTTTAACATGTGGAAAAGGGAGAGTGAAGAGCAATGACTGAAACAGAAGCATGGCTGGAACAATCGTGGGAGCTGGCTTTAGACAAAACGCTTGCCTTGGCGGCAAGACTGGGGAACGCCTTTCCACATGTTGCAGAAGGTGGACGTTATGATCATCGTGAGGAAGAATGGTGGACGGCAGGCTTTTATCCGGGTTTGCTATGGCTGGTACATCGGGCGCGCCCTGACAGCGGAGCTGCCAGAATTGCACAGCAGTGCGAGGAACGTCTGGAAAAGGTGCTCTACAACAGTGAAGCCGTAGACCATGATCTTGGCTTTATTTGGCTGCCCAGCGGTGTGGCAGCCCATCGGTTGACTGGAGATCCAGAATCCAGAAGACGTGGGCTGTTAGCCGCTAACCTGCTGGCTGCACGTTTTAACGTGAATGGCCGTTTTATTCGCGCGTGGAATTTCCACGCCAAGGACATGGATACACGGGGTGTAGCGATTATAGACAGCATGATGAATTTGCCCCTGCTCTATTGGGCTTCGGAGGAAAGTGGGGACCCGCGTTTTGCCGCTTTGGCTGTACAGCATGCCGATACCGTAGCGCGTGAATTTGTCCGTGCTGACGGTTCGATTGTCCATGTGGTCGAGTTCGACCCGGAGATTGGAAAAAAACGCGCCGAGCACGGCGGACAGGGGTTTGCTCCCGGCTCTGCCTGGGCACGTGGCACGGCATGGGCTTTGTACGGTTTTACGCTTTCGTACGGGTACACGCGCGATTCGCGTTATTTGAAGGTAGCCGAAAACACGGCAGACTTTTTCCTGTCCCAACTGGGTGATGCTTGCCTGCCTGTGTGGGATTTTAGAGCGGAGGAGGGGCACCGTGAAGCTTGGGATTCGTCTGCTGCTGCGATTGTAGCGAGTGGCCTGCTGGAGCTGGCAAAATACTCGACGCGTGCGGAGCATTTTACGACGGCAGCGGAATCCATTCTCAAGGGCTTGCATGAGACCTGTACAGCATGGGAGCAGGATCATGAGGGACTGCTCATGAATGGAACAGTGCACTATCCCGAGCAAAAATATATTAACGTGCCCATCATCTACGGCGATTATTTCTTTGTCGAGGCACTGGCAAAATTGCGTGGAGAAGAAGGCTTGTTTAGTGTGTGATGTCAAAATTTAATTAAATTCATAGTAAACAAATAGTATATTAGAAATCTCGATGCCAAAGAACTATTTCTAGCAGGAGAGAGGGCATAGCTGTGCTTAATTCATATTGAATCAGAGCAAAAATATTGCAGATAAGCTCTTGCTCTTATAAAATTTTTCATTTTAATGTATGGATATAGGTCTTATTGCTTATTTGTGAGAATTTATTCGTAAATTGACAAATTGGGTAGGCATCCGTATGATAACTTCTTGGATAAAGGGATAAATTGGGTTTTAAATCTCATTTAAAAAGGAGTTATGCATCACCATGGAAACAACGAACGATAGTGAAAAACAGATATACGGAGGGTTTTGGAAAAGAACGGCTGCGTTTGTGATTGATTTGATCATTGTAACAGTAATGATTCTTTTAGTGGGGGGAATATTTTCCATGATTCCAGTCCTTCTAGACATGGAGGAGGTTGGCTTCATAAAAGCATTACTTATGTTGTGGCCGCTGATCCTATGGCTTATAGTGCCGTGGCTGTATTGTGTGTTGTGGGAGTCATCGAATGCTCAAGCAACACCAGGCAAGCTTACATTTTCTCTAATTGTCGTGGGCGAGGGAGGAAAGCGTCTTGGATTCATGCATGCCTCGGGGCGTTATTGGGTTAAAGCCATATCAGGTGCGATTGCATGTATTATATATATCGTTGTTGCTTTTACTCCAAGAAAACAGGGATTACACGATTTCTGTGCCAAAACCTTGGTTGTGAATAAAAAAGAGCTGCAACGACATGAACAGCAACCGTCATTCCCCCCGGTAGCTACGAATATCATGAATTAAGGAAATTGCCGTTGCAGAAGATGGTCCTATTACAAACTCGACAGCTCATGGAATTTTGATGATGCCACTACGAGAGAGCGGCTTCTTGAACAAATCCCGAATTTATGAAGCAAAAGTAAACAAGAAACCAGCCAGTGTCTGAAAAGCATTAGCTGGTTTCTTTGTCTTTTATTTTCGGCATGAAACTTCCCTTGCTTAACCTATCTCTTTATCATAGCTTTCCCCACAAAATGCCAATATAATGGCCGTTTGCAGCGTAGCGGAGGATTTGAATCTGGTGAAGCGTAGCGATCGTAGGATCAAATCCTACGCGCAGCGCCCTCACACAGCCGAACCCCTGTGTCCTGTCTTTTATAGAATTTCACGTCGAAATAAAAAAATGTAAGCTGTTCGCACAGTTTCCATGTTCTTTTTAGCTTGTTTTGCGTTATAATGAAAGGATGCACATTATGAACGAATTGGAGGCACAGCCCGATTGACTACTTATCCTTTTGCCTTTGATCCGTCCAAGCCGTTTATTGAGCAGGCAAGTGACTGGATTGCGGATGTATTTTATGAAGTTTTGCCTGAAGTCGGCTTTGAGGTTCGGGATGAACAAATTTATATGGCATTCCAGTTGGAGCGTGCCTATAAGGAAAAGAAAACGATTTTCGCGGAAGCAGGTGTGGGCACAGGCAAAACGCTGGTGTACCTCCTGTACGCTATTGCATATGCCCGGTACATGAGAAAGCCCGCGATTATCGCCTGCGCGGACGAGTCGTTGATTGAACAACTGGTGAAGCCGGAGGGGGATATCGCCAAGCTGGCGCGGCATTTGAGCCTGACGATTGATGCCCGACTAGGTAAGTCGCCGGATCAGTATATTTGTCTGAACAAGCTGGATAGTGTACGAGGCGGACTGGATGAGGACGCGGATGTGTTTCGTGATATCTATCAGGACTTGCCGGATTTTGTCCATTTTCCGGATACGCTACAGTCCTTTACCCCTTACGGGAACCGCAAAGAGTATCCTGAGCTAACGGACGGACAGTGGAGCAGACTGGGCTGGGATGTATTTCAGGATTGTCTTGTTTGCCATCAGCGGCATCGTTGTGGACAGACGTTGTCCCGCGATCATTACCGCAAAGCGGCAGATCTGGTGATCTGCTCTCATGACTTCTATATGGAGCATGTATGGACCTATGAAGCGAGAAAGCGTGAGGGCCAGCTGCCGTTACTGCCGGAGCACAGCTCTGTCGTCTTCGACGAAGGGCATCTGCTGGAGACAGCGGCGCAGAATGCACTCACTTATAAGCTGAAGCACGCTCAATTCGAGGCCATTATTACCCGTCTGCTAGAGGGGGAAGTGCGAGAATCGCTGGCAATGACGATTGAAGATGCGATAACCCAAAGTGAGGTTTTGTTCGCTGCGCTCGATAAGAACAGTCAGCCTGTACAGGGGTCTAATCGCAAGGAGTTTACCTTGAATGAGTCGCTGATTCGAGAGGTAAACCGCTTTGGCGATCTGATCGGCACGATTGAAGAAGAGCTTGTATTTGAAAGCGGGTTATTCTCTCTGGATGAGTACCAGGTCAAAATCGTGGAAGAGCATCTGGAAATGATTCAGACGGCGTTGGCCTTGTTTAAGCGCCCGGAACTCCTGATTTCGTGGGTTATGGAGGATCAGGATGGATTAACACTTGTGGTTATGCCCAAGATGGTAAAAGAGATTCTCAAAGAACGGGTATTTTCACAGCATATACCGATTGTATTCTCCTCCGCTACACTTTCCGTGGAGAACTCCTTTGATTATATGGCGCAAAGTCTCGGTATTGAGAATCCACTCACGTTTTCCGTTGCTTCACCGTATGATTACAACGACCAGATGCAAGCGGCATTATATCCGTTGCAGGTGGGGCATGATCCAATCCAGAGAGCGTTGTCCCTGCTGAATAAATCGCAGGGAAGAGCGCTTATCCTGTTTCCATCACAGGAGGAACTGGTTGCATTCAGAACGGGCCTTGCGGCTTATCGTGAAGCGTCTGCTTTTCGTTTTCTATATGAAGGATCGGCTGAAATCAGCCATCTGATCTCATCTTTCCAGAATGATGAGGAAAGCGTCTTATGTGCTGTTACGTTATGGGAAGGACTGGATATTCCGGGCCCGTCCCTGTCGCACGTCATCATCTGGTCGCTGCCTTTTCCTCCAAATGATCCGGTTTTTACGGCACTGCGCAAGGATGCGACAGATCCGTTTATGGAGATAGATATGCCTCACATGGCGCTCAGACTCAGACAAGGCATCGGGCGATTAATTCGCTCGCGTAATGATCGGGGCTGGATCTCCATCATGGGTGAGGATCTGAACCGCCAAGAAGTACGTACACAGGTTTTACAACTACTGCCTGCGGGCGTAGAATGCACTGTAATCGAAGGAAATCCGGAGGGAATGAAGACATGTTAAATTTTACATCGTACACGGTAGATCAGATTAAAGACGCTTTTGGTATTTTGAGTGGGCAGCGTTATGAATTTATGATTGATGTAGAGGTTGAAGAGGACGACGAGCTCTACACCGAAAACGGGCTGTATATTCGTACGCTTTATTTAGTAGACGAAGAGAAAACAGGAATATTGAAATACGAGCTGATTGAAAAAGTAACGAACCGTTACATCGAGCTTGAATTGGAAGAGGATGAGTTGCAGGCTGTCGAGAACTTCTGCAAAGAGCATGTGCAGGACGGAGCCGTAAAGTAACGAAATAGAACGCTTGGGTGTGATAGCCCCCGTATAACGAAGTATGTAAAGGAGTCCTGATGTAATTGATCAGGCTCCTTTTTTCATGCTCATTCAAGGAATATCAGTCTGCCTCAGCGCAGTCTGTCCCATACATTCATCATAAACAGCACAACCCCGGCCGCCAGTAGTACCCACCCTATGATGATCAAAACCCCAATATCAGGCACCCCATACTTTTTCCCTGCTATTGCTAATACTAATAACGGAAGGCCGATATTATGCAGCCAAAAATGGGCGCGTGCCAGTGCGGTAACCGAAAGCGCAGGAAAGGCGACATAGATCAAACCTATAATTCCGAGAGCCGTCCAACCGAGTAAATGAATATGAGACAGAACGCTGGACAGGCTGTAATCGCCCGACACGCCAATAATCACACTGAGCAGCGCAGCTAGGGCAAAATACACAGCAGCTATTTTAATAAATTGCTTTCCCATATGAAATCCTCCTTATGATTGCAGGCATTGTGAACATACCATCTATCATATCGAGGAAGAAGGTCAGGGGTGTGGATGCTGTGAAGGAAACTATTTGACAAATGCTTGAAATAAACATAAAATCTTATTGCATAAATACACACCGCATTACTATGTTTTTTGGGGATGACGGCGAACTTCTCCGGCAATAGGTTGCTATTTTTTGACCATTGATTTATTAGGATTCGCCATTAAAAGGAGCTTGAAATCATGAATGTATATCATAATACTTTGGGATTAATCGGACGCACGCCGCTAGTAGAACTGAACAGCTATTCTCTGCCGAGGGGGATTCGTCTGTTCGCCAAGCTGGAGTTTATGAACCCCGGCGGTAGCGTGAAGGACCGAGTGGGTAAGGCTCTGATTGAAAAAGCCTTAAAAACAGGTCAGTTGAAGCCAGGCGGGACTTTAATTGAAGCCACAGCAGGCAATGCAGGTATTGGTCTTGCGATGGCAGCACTTCATTATAATATTTTTGTTATTTTTGTGGTGCCTGAAAAGTTCAGTCAAGAAAAGCAGGATCTGATGAAGGCGCTGGGAGCACGTATCGTTAATACCCCGACAAGTGAGGGGATGAAGGGAGCCATCGAGAAAACGAAGGAACTGGCTGCTGAATTTCAAGATGCCTATTTGCCGTGTCAATTCAGCAATCCGGATAATCCAGAGGCTTTTTACACGACGATGGGACCGGAGATTTGGAACGATCTGGAAGGAAAAGTAGATGTATTTGTAGCAGGAGCAGGTTCGGGGGGAACCTTTATGGGAACCTCGCGTTACCTTAAGGAACAAAATGCATCCATTAAAACCGTAATCGTGGAGCCGGAAGGTTCCATTTTGAACGGCGGAGAACCGGGTTCGCATAAAACTGAAGGGATTGGCATGGAATTGATTCCTGAGTTTATCGATAAGGGTTATTTTAATGCCATTCACACGATTAGCGACGTCGATGCGTTCGACCGTGTCAAGGAGCTGGCAGCGCGTGAAGGACTTCTTGTCGGCAGTTCTTCCGGGTCGGCATTACATGCCGCTTTACTGGAAGCAGAGAACGCAGCGGATGGCGCACATATCGTCACCATTTTCCCGGATAGCAGTGAACGTTATCTGAGCAAAAAAATATATGAAGGCGGGATATAAAATGAAACGTAAAACAAAGCTGATTCACGGCGGCCTCCCTACCGATCCGCATACAGGTGCAGTTAACGTCCCTATTTATCAGGTAAGCACATATGAGCAAGAGGAAATCGGCGTTCATAAGGGCTACGAATATTCGCGTACAGGCAATCCTACCCGCTTTGCGCTGGAAGAGTTGATCAAGGAGCTGGAGGAAGGAAAACGCGGTTTTGCTTTCGGCTCGGGGATGGCGGCAATCCATGCGGTGTTTTCACTGTTTAATGCAGGGGATCATATTTTGTTGACCGATGATGTATACGGGGGCACCTACCGTATTGTAAGCAAGGTGCTTAACCGGATCGGCATAGAGGCTACTTTTGTAGATACGACGGACCTGGAGGCTATCTCCAAAGCGATCCGTCCGAATACAAAGGCACTGTATGTAGAAACGCCTACGAATCCGCTGCTGAAAGTTACGGATATCCGTACGGTTTCGGAGCTGGTGAAAAAGCATGACCTGTTGCTGATCGTCGACAATACATTTGCCACTCCATATTGGCAGACACCACTTACGCTTGGAGCCGATATCGTCATTCACTCGGCGACCAAATATTTGGGCGGCCACAGCGATGTTGTAGCTGGTCTGGCTGTTGTGAACAGCGACGAGCTGGGAGAACAGCTTCATTTTCTGCAAAACGCCATTGGTGCTATTCTCGGCCCGCATGATTCCTGGTTACTGATCCGCGGGATCAAAACACTGGGTCTGCGTATGGAAGCGATTGAGCAAAATGCCAAGGAAATTGCAGCCTTTTTGGAAAAACATCCGAAGGTTAGCAAAGTGTACTATCCTGGACTGGAAAGCCATGCGCAGCACGAGCTGTCCAAAACTCAGGCCGAAGGCTTTGGCGGCATTATTTCCTTTGATGTAGGTAGCGATGCTAACGCGGTTGCCCTCCTGAGAAAGGTGAAATATTTTACACTGGCTGAGAGCCTGGGGGCGGTTGAAAGTCTGATTAGTGTTCCGGCACGTATGACACATGCATCTATTCCGGTAGAACGCCGCGCAGAATTGGGAATTACCGAAGGACTGGTACGGATCTCAGTAGGGATTGAAGATCTTGAGGATTTAATCGAAGATTTACAGGCGGCATTGCAAGGAGTATAGAAATTTTCAAAAACGAAGTTAAGCACTCTGCTTTCTTCGTTTTTTTGTTTTTTAAGAATAGTCTCTTTTTTTTGGAAGAAGAAAGGAGTACGCAAAGGCGATAACGAATAGCTTTATATAGTTAAAATGAATGTTAACGGAATATTATCGCGACGTCTCTGAGGAAACAAAAACCTGGAGGGGGAATGTTATGAGGTTCACGCATCTGGAAAAAGCGACAACTGTGCTGTTGGATCATCCGGTTCGTCTGACGTCTGCTTATGCAGTCGGTCCGGTCAAGCTGCCGGAAAATTGCGGTGTGGGTAGGGCATGGTCCGATCATTTTACCCCTGAGGAATGGGATTTGGAAAGGGCTTGTAATGAAGATGGACTGGAGCTTTCGGCTGGAGGAAAGGCAGCATGCCGCTTATTAACTGAGCTGGACCCTCGAAACGCCGAATTGAATTTAGGTGTCTTTCCGCCCTTGACTGAGCAAGAAAGGCTTTTGCTGGTTTCGAATCTCCACTGTGCGGTGGCACAAGAAGTTATTTTCAGACCGTTTGAAGGGACAGGACAAATTTGGGTGGACGGCATATTGGTATATGCAGAATCCGGTCCTTTGCGCTTGGTTCTGGAGGAAGGTAATCATACGGTGGTGGTCGTTGCAGCCTTTATTCCCGATGAAGCTCACTCTATTCGGATCAGTGGAAATCAGACGTGCGACAGCCCAGATGTGGAGGAACTACATCAGGAATTCGTAGAGCGCAATATACGTTTTCATATGGCATGGCTGGAAGTGGAGAAACCCGCTGGCAGAGAGGGGGAAGACAGTCCGGTCTCGTTTTATTTGCTGCGCAAGGATCGCATAGATCTTCCTGTAGATCAGCCATTATGGGTCGAGGTAACGAATGATGAGGGGACGCTGCTGGATCGGTTTCAAGCGGTTTGGGAGCAGGAGCAGCAATATGCCTGGAATGAGGAAGTTACCAGGAATACGGGAATGCTGCATTTTACGGTTACATATCAGGACCATGAGGCAAGAGAGCATTATTTTGTGTACTCAATGCTTGTGCGGCCTTTGTCGGCGGTTGTGGAGGACTTACAAGAAGAGTACGACCAGTATAATCGAGCTTATAACATAGATGCTTCCATATATGCGAGGAATTTACAGGCAGAAGGCTTGCTGGAGGAGCTGAAAAGGTTAACGGCTTTGCCGGAAGACCCTTTTGAAATCTGGGATTATCGCATAGTGCGGGAATATATCAAGCTGCTAAAACGGATTTTCACACATGCATATACGGAACGGCCTCAGCATCCATCTCGGGAAGATAACATCCTTTTGTGCCCTGACGGGATTGGCGAAGGATTTTTTGTCTCCCGTTTGGACAACAGCCTTCAACGCTACACGATACAGCTTCCCCGAAACTATTCGGCGGATCGGCAGTATCCTCTGATCGTCCTGATGCCGGGCAAACGGTATGAGCTGGGTCTGCCGGACTTTCAGAAACGGGGCTTTGGACGGGGCTGGGAGGAAGAGGCGATATTCGTCACTTTTTCGTGCCGTGGAGTTACGCTGGGCAGTTACATTGGCGAAGCCGCTTTTCTGGAGGCGCTGGATGTCATTCTGCAAGCGTACCGGGTGGATGAAGACCGAATCTATCTGACGGGCTATTCTAACGGCGCATACGCTGCCTGGGCGATGGCACAGGCGTATCCTTCGCGTTTTGCGGCTATTGCTGTCATTGCTGGCGCACCGCATCCGAAGCATCTGATGAACTTACTGAATATGCCCATATTCAATGTGGTTGGAGATCAGGATTACTTGTTTGCGCAAGCTTATACGGCTCCTGAAACCGACCTTTCATCCGACCATTATAAAGGAGTAGTAGAACGGTGTGCCAACCATTGGGACACGCATGAACTGAGGCTTTTGGACGGTGTACTGAGCTGGCTAATGCAATGGAAGAGAGTGATGGTACCTCAGCGTATTGCCTACCGAACGGAGCGGGGGAGACATAACCGGGCTTATTGGCTGGAGCTGACACAAGTGGATGAAACCGAGGAATACGCCGAACTGTACGGTGAATTGAGTAAAACGGGTGAACTGGATGTTAGAGCCGTCCACGCTGATGAATTTATTATTCACCTCTCACATGAGATCGTATCATTGGAGCTTGTCCATGTCCGTATTGGAGCGCGGGTTTTCGTGTTGGATTTACTAGAATATAACCGCTTTCGCTTTGTTAAAATAGAGTCGCGGAAACGCCCCTCACCTGAATATCGATTGATTGCTGAACGGGGTAGCGAAACGTATGGGGGTTTTGGAAAAGAAACGGATGACGAAACGGCAACGTTCAGGTTAAAAAGCGCAGGCCGGAATCCTTCTGGCCATGGTATGGGAGTGCTCGACGTTTATATGGGGCGCCTGCACATTGTCCTTCCGTCCAGCTATGCCACACCCGAAGAAGAGCAGGCGGTAAAACGGACGGCGAAGGCTTTGTCCAGCCCACGCACAGCAACCTGGAATCCGTATATCGGTGTTCATTACCCTGTTGTGGCTTCTCATGCTATTTCGGAGGAAGAGTTGGCTGACAGTAACGTTATCTGTATCACCTCGGGCTTGTCCAAACATGAGCTGCTTCAGCGGCATCAAGCCCATTTGCAGATCACCTGTACGGAAAAAGGGTATATACTGGACGGCGATTTTACGGCAGGCGAGTATTGTCTTTCGTATATCCAGCCTGCCCCGTGGTCCAAAAGCCAACAAATGCTTGTTGTGGCGACAAATTCTCCCCGCATGCTAGGTAAAAACCTGTTCACGCGCAGACTGATTATGCCCGGTTATTTTAACGGTCTGCACCCGTATTTGAATAAGGATATTATCGTGTATGACAGCAAGGGTGTACGTGCTTTTAATTTTACTTCCCTAAATCAAGCGCAGCAAAAGCTGCAAGGCTGATCCAAAAGCCAGAACTAAAAAACCGTCCGGAGGCGCTGGCGATCCTGACGGTTTTTTTGCTGCTTCATTGCAGTGGTTTGTCATGGTAATGACGTCATATATAGAAGGGCATTAGGACAGATCAGTTTTTATACTGCTCCATCAGGTATACGATCTTGACCTCATCGGCCAAATCGCCAAAGGGTTCATAAGGATTCTCCTGAATGATATGATATAAACGCTGGACTCGTTCCTTCGGCAGTTTGCGCACATATCTGGAAATAAAACCGGCGTGCGTGACCACGTAGCGCTTTTTACGGACTGCCGCGCTGGCAACACGGACAAGAATATCCTCGCCTCCTGCCATTTCCAGAATGCGGCGCTCATAAAAGATGACGTAACGGAACGTTCGATCCTTAATTAGCTCGCGATTTAATCTCGTAATCTCTCCGATATATCTGACCATAAGCGGTTCAAAGCTTTTGATCAGGAGAGGGTCGAGCGTTAGCTCCATATCCTTGCGGAGAACAAAAGATTGCAGCAAGGCGACCTGTTGGAGCCTTATCCGGTCGTTGTGAATGAGTACGGCAATCTCACGCAGCATTTCATAGGAGACACGCTCGCTGAGCTGTCGCAGGGCAACCGCGTTTTTATGATTGATGTTCAGGCCCTCTTTAAGCTGCTCTATACGGCCTCTGAACAGGCGTATAAGCTGCCTGTGCTGCTCATAGGGACGAATACGCTGCTGTAGAAGCACCAAGGGTAGCAGGAGAAGCGCGCCGACGATACCGCACAAGAGCATTTGCTGGGGTGAATGGCCGAAAAAGACGGCGGCGGTCAGCAGCACAATGCCGAAGGCGAGGTCTTTGCGAAAATAAAGCTTGGCTTTGCGGTTGGCATATTGCTCTACAGGCACCAATGCATCGCGACCGCATGACGTACATTCCTTCTCCCATAGGGCAGTGAACTGTCCGCATCGTTTGCAGATTCGCAGCTTTTGGTACGCATGCTCGGTGTGTGTAAACGGACGAAATTGTACAGGCTGCTTGGAACTACTCATTGCGATCACTACTCCGGTTCAGCAGGGCTAGAAGCTCAGTGTTTATTTGCGTAATCGAGGGAGCGCGTTTTTTATGTATAGAGTAAATGATTAATTTGATGGCGACAAAAAGAAACAAAATCGCCAAACATCCGTATGAGATCATAGTGTACTTCCTCTTTCTACTCAGATTTTTACAGCGATATTTTACAAGGGCGGGTTTCGCTTCTGTCATTTTTGTCGTATAAAGGAGAAGGCTGGTGCCCAATTGCCCTCGTTGGGGTATAATTATATCATTACTGCAGGATATTGGTAAAATCCTGCGGTGTAATAGACTTCTTGGCTGTATTCAGGCTATTCGGGCACCATTTTCAGCTAGCTCTCATGTAAAACTCATTATAATTTAATAGTAGGGGAGTACAACTGTAATTTAGAATGAGAACTAATCGGCAAAGGGGTACAGGCGATGTTTAGTAGAGACAGAAAATGGTTTTTGGTCATCGGAATCATATGTACAATGATCATGACCTCAATTTCGGCATGGCAGCCGCAGACGGCGAATGCCGCTTCAACCTCCGCCTCCAAGGTGGATGCGGTGCTGCTCGTCGATGTGAGTAATTCCATGAACACCAGTGATCCAGGCAAAATTGGTAATGAAGCCATGAAAATGTTCATTGATATGCTGTCGACGCAAAACGACAAGGTCGGCATTGTAGCGTATACGGATGTCGTACAGCGCGAGAAGGCTTTGCTTAATATTACGTCCGAAGCAGACAAACAGGAACTGAAGTCGTTCATTGACGGGCTGAACCGGGGGGCGTATACTGACACCTCCGTTGGTGTCAAGGAAGCGATCCGTATTTTGCAGGATGGCAAGACAGCGGGACATGCGCCTATGATCGTTATGCTGGCCGATGGTAACAACGATTTAAATAAAACGACGGGCAGAACTGAAAGCCAATCCGATCAGGATATGGCAAAGGCTGTGGCCGAAGCTAAAAATAGCGGCGTTCCGATCTACACCATCGGTTTGAATGCAAACGGAAAACTGAATAAAAACAAGCTCGCAGACATTGCGCAGCAAACGGGCGGTAAATCCTTTATTACAAGCTCGGCGGATGATCTGCCGAACATCTTGAGTGAAATTTTCGCCAGCAATTTGAAGCTGAAGGTTGTTCCCTTGCAGTCCATTACGGCTAACGGCAACTATCAGGACGTTACGGTAACCGTACCGAACGATAGCGTGCTGGAGGCTAATATTTCGATTATGTCCTCCAAGCCGGTGGATGCGAGACTGATAGACCCGTCGGGCAACACCAAGCCGATTCCTTCAAGTGATGTACTGCTGTCCAAGTCGAAAAGCTACTCGCTGATTAAGCTGCTCAAGCCTGTGGCTGGCGACTGGAAGCTCCAGGTCAAGGGAGTCCAGCAGGATCAGATTGATATTAATCTGGTATTCAACTATGATTTGGAACTGAAACTGGATGCACCGCCTGCCAAAGCTTACAAAAAAGGTGACGCAGTCCAAATTCGTTCCTACCTGACGAGTAACAACCAGCAGCTTCAGGATCAGGAATTGTATGCAAATATGAATGCAGTTCTGAAGGTCAAGGACCTTGATTCCGGTACAACGAATGAGGTTCCATTGAAGAATGAGGGGGACGCCTTTACCGGCTCCTACACGATACCGGATGAGCATGACTATGAACTGACCGTCAGAGCAGAGGAAAAGAGCTTCTACCGTGAAACTCAGCCTGTGACCGTCAGTGCCAAAGCTGCGGCGGGCAGTGGCACGAATACGGGCACTACGACTGCGCCGGCAGTACCTGCCGAGAAGTCCAAGCTGCTACCACTCATTCTTTTAGGGCTGGGGCTGGTCGTTCTGCTGATTGCAGCCTACTTCATCTGGAAGGCTGTCAAAAAAGCCAATCGTGGCTTCGTCGGACAAATCGTTCTGGAAATTCGGGATGAAAATACCGGCGAAAAAACGTATCCGCAATACAAGAAGCTGAACACCTTTCGGGGTAAATTCAATCTGCACCAGTTGCTACAACTGGCACCGGAATTTGCCGGAACCGATAAGGTGGTGTTCACGCCAGCCAATCAGGATCGTATCATTGTGCGCAGCACTCCGGAGATTACGATTGAAAAATCCGGACGCGCTGTAGATACAGGCAGTGGTCTTGAGCTGAAAAACGGCGATCGTCTGACGATTCCGCTGGCAAGCGTGGACAAAACCATTTTGCTGGAATTCATTTCAGTAAACAGCTAAACGAACCCTTAGGAGGTCAAATCTATGAAACCAGTAGTTAGAGAGCATATCCAGCAATTAGATGTATCACTCGGCGGAGGGATCGTAAGCGATAAAATCAGGGTTGATACCATTGATAATCCCATTTTGATTATCGGACTCGGAGGGACGGGGATTGATGCCCTCCTCCGTTTGAAATATCAAATTAACCGCAGATTCAAGCTGCCAGCAGATCCGGTTTCCAAGAAAAAGAGCGAGAAGCCGGACAACGTGGAATTTCTCGCTTTTGAAACAAATGAACAGGATCGCAACAAAAAATATAAAGGGATTGGCTTGGACCCGATCAACGAGTTTGTCCTGCTGTCCAATGCGGAAATCGGCGGCTTGCTGCAAAACCGCAGCATTTTGGAGCCGTACATTACGGATTGGCTGTCACCTGAGCTAAGCATTACCGATGGCATGAACGGGGCAGCAGGGGTGCGTCAGGCTGGACGTTTGCTGCTGTTCACCAAAATCAATCAAGTCGTGCAAAGCATTGACAAGAAAATCAAAACCCTGTCTGAAGGCACCAATAAGAAGCTGATGGTGTTCCTGCTGTCCGGTTTGTCCGGTGGTACGGGTAGCGGTACCTTCCTCGATATCTCGTATATCGTCAGAGGGATTATTGAGCGCGATTACGGCTCCGCAGGTGTAGACCGTGTAAATACATTAGGGTATTTGTTCACGCCGGACATTAATCTGGCGAACAAAAGCTTGAGCGAGCATACACGTGAATATATTAAAAAGAACGGCTATGCTGCGCTGAAAGAGCTGGATTACTGGATGAATGTGGACAGCCGCAGTGAACGGTTCAAACAGCAGTATGGCAACATTTTGACCGTAAATTCACCGTTGCCGCCATTTAATCTGTGTCATCTCATTTCAGCGACGAATACAGAAGGCAAGCTACTGGAAAACGCTTATGATTACTGCATGAATGTCACCGCTGAGAACATCACCAACTTTATGGCGAGTGAGGAAAAGCAATCGGGCGAAGAGTTTGCCATTCATGACTATATCAGCAACATTCGCACCAATATTGCACAAATGAACAAGGCATATCCTGCCAACTACGATTACAATATTATCGGGGCTTCCTCAGCGGTACTGCCAATGGAGGAAATGACAACATATCTGGCCTACCGGATGTTTGGCAAAATGTCCAAAATGTTCGAGCAATCGCCGAATCAAGAGGATGTCGAGAAGTTTGCTCGCAAGCTGGGTGTCGATCTCGACAGCATGATCAAAAACTTTGAATCTCGTGTTCCTGAACCGCTGCCGGGCTTTGAAAACAGTGAACGACTAAGCTACAACAATGTGGTCAAAATGCAAGTCGTTAATATGGACACAGAGCTGGAGCAGACGTTCCTGACCCGTGCCCGCGAGGAATATATCAAGGCGAAGAAGCAGCTTCCGGGTGAAATTACCGGGCAGTTTACCGACCAAATTCGCCGGATGTTCCTGCATCCCGAGCAAGGGCCGTTTTATGTATCCCGTATGATTTATACGGAAAAAGGTTTTAGCTTGCTGAAAATGCTGCTTTCATACATTGAGACGCTGCGTGAATCACTGCATCGTATCCCTACGGATATTGAATGGGCGCGTGAACAGGCGGGTGAAAAGCTGGGCGATGCCAAGAGCGCATTCGTGTCCAAGGATAAAAAGAAAAATGCTTACATCGAAGCGAAAATTAATGAATACTGGCTTCGGGCCGATGTGGTGCGTACAGAGCAGCTTATTGAATTTTATGAAGACCTGTATGATCTGCTGAATAAGGAAAACAGCCGCATTTATAATGTATTTACTGAAATTTTGAACGCACTGAGCGCGATTTTCGAGAAGAATGGCGATTTGCTGATCAACGGCGAAGAACAGTCCGATCACAGAGGCAACAAGACGTACTATTGGAATCTGGTCAGCGTGCCGGATATTTCCGAAGTCGTAACCAAGCTGCTGGATAAGCGTGATGGTGATGATCTGATTCGTGATTTTGCCCAAGAGTTGTTAGAAAATTCAGATCAATGGGTGAAGGATCAGGATATCGACATCATTAGTTCCATTTCCAACTTCCTGACCGACAAGTTCGGTGATCTTATTACCCGTTCGATGGAGGATTTCCTTGTTATGAAATACGGGCAGGATGAGGCCATTGAAAAATTCGTGGAGCGCTATATTGCGAGCAAACTGGATGAAGAAGCCGTGCCTGTTTTCCATCTGAGCAATAGCTCCGGTAACCTGTACTTCCCGTCATGGGGCTTCGTTTCGGTACCTGTACAGTCGCCTAATATCCTGAAAGGCGTTCGCAATTATCAAAATAATGCAATTGGTAAATCACACTTTACCATTAAAGAGAGCGAAGTC
Source organism: Paenibacillus sp. 1-8 (assembly GCF_056316205.1). Classification (NCBI taxonomy): domain Bacteria; kingdom Bacillati; phylum Bacillota; class Bacilli; order Caryophanales; family Paenibacillaceae; genus Paenibacillus; species Paenibacillus sp. 1-8. The sequence goes on from NZ_CM149995.1 coordinate 2,306,673, forward strand.
CGTAACCGGATTTTCTGGCTCAATACGCGCAATGGTGTGCCGTTGTTTGTCTATACGCCGCTCAAGGTGTATGAAGAAAGCTATGAAAAAACGATTCTCGACCGCGAAGGTATTGGCCGCCATTTGGTGCAAACAGGCCAGAATAACTGGACGAATCTGCCGTCGCCAATTCCTGAAAAATCCTGGGGAGAAACGTATGTTAATTCGCGTGTGCAAGCTTACAATGCCCGCATCCGTAACGACTTCGACCGTGCCAAGTCACTTGGCGTGATCCGTGAGAAGGATGTTGACCAGAATACGAGCAGTCGCTTTACTGTGCTGCGTTCACGTGCGCTGGATCTGAATGGTCTGCTGGCAGGCTACGATATGCGTTTGCAAGAATCCAAACCGAATCTGGGTGAGGTGAAGAGAGCGTGGTCTGAGCTAAAACGTCTGCTGGCTGAAGGGCTGGAACAGGCGGGAAGCAAGGACATCTTTGGCAGCATCAATGAAGAGATGGCGAAGGAAAACCTGATCCGTTCACCGGAGTTAACGCAGGTGGTTCGTGAAGAGCTGGCGAAATATACTCAAATTGAAGCGAAGGCCGCCGAGCTGGAAGCCTTGCTGGGCAAATATCAGGATGAGGAAAAATGGCTGGATCAGTTCATTCAGGCACTCTATACCGACACGATTACGAAGAAAGGTGCTTTGTACGTCTATGACCGTGATGAAGAGGAAGAGGCTTGGGAGCCGTTTGCCAATGTCATGAAAAGCCGTAATTACGTGGAGTTTGAAGTGTTTACGAACTTCCGTGGTCTGGAAGAGAAGAAATATGCAGCCCTGATGCGTAAGGCGGATCGTCGTGATGCTGTCCTGACTTCGTCCGAGGATATTACGCCGTTGCTGGCGAAGCTGGATGAACTGGCTGCAACCTACATGGAAGCCCGGAATCAATTGGAATATGAAAAGGTGGAGCTGGCTAACGGAGCGGAACTCTATGCGTTCTACGCTCAAATGTCCGGGAAACTAAACGATATCCGCAGAAAGTTGAAGTAAAGTATGAGAGAGCAGCTGTTACGTTATGCGGCTGACTATGCAGTCGCAGAGGATCAATTAATCGGTAGCGGGGATGGACGCAGCAGCATCCATTTCCCGTCCGTGTTTCTTTTTATCGGTGACCGTATGGGCCCGGCGATGAACACCATTGCAGATATCAACCGGACCAAGTGGGATAACAGTACAGGGGTAACGTACATCCACATCCGCTCGCAGGAGGATCATGCCGCTGTTGACCGTTCGATGGATGTCATTGCCCATACAGTAGCGGTACCGGAGGAAAGCAGCCACAAAACCGGACGCCGTGATTTGCATCAGGCTTTTTATACACATGAATCGCAGTTGATTGAGCTTAACGCCGCGTTGCGCCGGGCTAGTGGACACTTGGCAGATTACGGTCGCTTGTATTCCTCGTTCGAGCGTGTCCATTTGTCGATCCTGACGACAGCCGACGATCCCATGAATGTATTGGTTCCCGAGATTACGCTGTTGGCGGAATACATTTTTGCGCAGTCCTTTAAGTCGGTGCAGATGGATTTGTACGTTTTGGTCAGCGAAAGCGATCAGGCAGCCCAATTTGGCTACAGCAGCGCAGCGTCAGTCGCTTTTATGCGGGAGCTGGACTATATTCAAAGTCCGGATTATACGTTTACGGCGCCACTGCATATGACTGAGGACAAACTGACTATTCCTGTATCTCATGCTCCGTCGCCGTTGTTCGATCTCGTCTATGTGCTGTCCGACAAGAACGAACGCGGTGTAACGGTGCCGAATAGCCTGCGGGAGAGCTGTGACATCATTTGCCACATTCAGCTTCTTAAAAATCGTTATCAGGCGGGGGATTCCTATCGATCCCAGGATGGGGGATACAACAATACATCGTTTAAAAACAACATCATGACGGAATCCGGGCGGCAGGGCTATGTGTCGGCCGGATTTTCCCGGGTAAAGCGCCCTAATGAGTCGATTGCGCTTACGGTGCTGTATCACTTTTATGTGAAGCTGCTGGCGCGTATGAGAACAGAGCAGGAATGGGATATACGCGATAAGCTGGATTATTTCGGTCTGGATGCTACCGAGCGAGGCCGTACACGTAATGACCTCGTTCCTGGCAATGAGGCCATTACCGACATGAGCGCCCTCATGACCAGCGGAGCCAGCTACGGCTCGTTAAAGCGGATGACACTGCGCGAGGCGGAGGAAGCCTTGTTCGGACAGGGCTGTGAAGCCTTTTTCCGTGATAATTGTGAACGGATCGCACACAAACGGTTGGGGGATTTTCAGGCAGAATTACGTCTGCAAACGGCTGTGAACGAATCGGCCAAGGAGCACCCTGAGATCGGTTTGTTCGAGCTTACGGACTGGACGGATGAGAATAAGACCGGGAATGTGCTTACCGCCATTCGGGGATTGATTCGCGATACGTCCAATGATTTGCAGGTCAGCGCTGCCGAACTGGATGCCCTGTATAGCGGACGAGTGGAGGACCAGCCTTTTCAACGCTTACCGCTGATGGATAAACATAATGTGCGCAGCTTTATCCGTTACCTGACCGAGACGGTCTATGGGCACAAGCTGCACATGCTGCGGATTCAAACGGATCTGGAGCTACTTCGCCGTTATGAGCTGGCTCTTGAAAAATGGCATATGCAGGCGAAACATATTACTGTACAGCTTGCCAATTTGGAGCGTGACCTGCATCAGGCTGCAACGGACAGCGTCCGTCAGGCTGACAGCTACACGGGCCAAAACCTGTTTGAGTATTACGAGCGTGTGACGGAAGATGTCATGCAAGAGCTGGAGACCAAGCGGGGCAAATCTGTATTCTTTGATATACGGCATATGGGTCCTGTATCCGGTTTGCTAGATGGAGGTCCGTCAAAGCTGGTGGATCGACTCACACAGACTTGCCGCACCCTGATCCTCAGCGCACAGCCGTTTAACCAGACATTCGAGGAAGAATTGCTGCGGCGGGCGAATGTGGCTGCTGCCTATGAAAATCGGCTGGTCGTTCCGAAGGATGAGCTGTTTAAAAAACTGTACCAAACGCTGGAGGAAAACGGCGGCATTAACGTGCGTTTACTGGATTACACTCATGAGCATCGGTATGAGGAAAAGTATTTCTTTGGTGACTACGAAGGCGAATTTCTTCCTTATGCGCTGGATGTGGATATTACCTCGCGCATTTACAAGCTGGGGTTTGTGCATGAACGCCGCAGCAGCGGGGTAGAAAAGCTTCATTTGATGGGTGGTTTCCATCTGGAGGATCTGATGGTCTACCGTAACGGCAAGACGTATTATGAGACATATATGGCGAATGGTTTCGTGTTTCACGGGATCAGCGCGGATCGGCTGCCGGAATTGCGGTAGCAACATGTGTATCCTACTTTAAATATGGAAGGAAGCAACGATTCTTATGAAGCAGCGTAAATTTAATGTTCTCCTGCTGCTGTTCGGCTTGCTGGGCGCCGTAGTGGGCTTCATCATTGGAGAGCTGATTCTTAACAAACTGATAGGCCACTGGCCGCATATCATCGTGCTTGGGCTGTATTTTGGCATCATGGCGCTGTGTATTGGCCTGGGATGCCTTATCGGCGAATGGATTTCGCCACAACTGAACGGGCCTTCATGGCGGCAGCGGTACTCCGGGCTGTCCTGGAAGCTGCTGGTGCCTGCTACGCTGGTGATGCTGTTCGTGGCAGGGCTGCTGCTGGAGCTGGGCTATCAGGTGAACCCGGAAGGTCGCAAAAGCGTACAGGACCTCGTGCTCGTCATTGATAATTCCGGAAGTATGCAGCAAACAGATCCCGATAACGAACGCTTGACGGCCGCCAAGAGTCTGATCGGCCAAATAGATGGAGACAAGCGGGTAGCCATTGTTTCCTTTGAGTCCACTGCGCAGTTGGTTCAGCCGTTTACCCCGATTGGCACAGATGCGGAGAAGCAAGCCGTTTATGCCAAAATCGACAGCATGCAGACCTTAATGACAGGCGGCACAGAAATCGGTCTTGCTTTGGATGAAACCATCAAGGAAATTGAAACTCAGGGTAATGCAGAAAAGGGCTCTCTCGTTATTATGCTGTCTGACGGCTTTAGTGATCTGGATACTCAGACGGCATTGGCTCCTTACATCGCCCGGCAGATTCCGATTAATACGATCGGTCTGAAGCTCGCCGAATCCGATGGTATAGCATTATTACAAAATATTGCCCAAATGACGGGTGGAACTTACTCCAATGTAGCGAATGCACAAGGTCTTGCTCAGGCGTTCGGTAAAATTTATGACAAAATCGGCGACCGTACACTGGTAACGGAGCGAACAGGTGAGTATGCGGACAGTCTGTATTTTGCCATTTATCGCGTAACGGCTCTGGTAATTGTTGGAGTCCTACTGGGATTGGCGCTCGGACTGATGTTCGATAACCGTTTTCTGGCGCGGAATTTCGCGATTGGCGGGGTTCCTGCGGGCTTGCTGGCTGGCTTTATTTTGGAAAAGGGCCTGTCCGGCTCGCCCATCGGTGATTTGATGATTCGTTTGATGGCAGCGCTCGTATTGGCGGCCCTGATCGCCGTCTTTTCGCTCGTGCTGCCGATTGCGGAAAATACTCGCCGTTCTTCCGGCGGAGGAAACCCCGGTGCGCCATCAGGTCGCCGGAGAGGAGCGCCGGAAGGCCCGCCGCGTAATCGACGCAGCAGTGGATTTTAGAACGGGAGGCGGAACTTATGCAGTATAGGGATGCACAGCCCGGTGATCCTGTTATTTCGGAGCTGAGCCACAAAATTGACGACAACCGGGTTGTGCTTCGCTGGCAGTGGCCGGAAGGAGCCGCCGTGGTATATATTGCGAAACAATTAGCCGATCCGGGCGTGAACGGGCAGGAAGACGCCGAAGCCTTGCCGCCTTTTTCAAGCCTTAAGCTCTTCACACGTGAGGAATACAAGGCTGCTGGCAGCTACCGCGACCGGATCGATGGCATTGGACGCGTGCGGTATACCGTGTATCCGGCTGTGCGGGAGGATGGAGATACTTTTGTGATCCGTCAGCAGAATGGAGCTAACCGGCTGGAGCTGAGTACGGGCAAAGCTAAAATCAGATATGCGGTTCACCACAAAAAAAGCTGGTTTCGCAGCCGCAAAACAGTGCAGATTCAGGTGACGGCTGAAGTTCCTGTTCCGCAGGAGGCGCTTTGCTATGTGAAAAAGCGTGGTGGCTATCCGGCGGACCGGGAGGACGGGACCTTGTACCCGTTCACGGCACCGTTTGCTGCGGGACGGAATGTGTTGCCCGCTGTCGAAGTGGGCGGAGATGAATATGTGCGGCTGTTTTTTACGGACGGTCAGAAATATGGCACGGTATATGAATTAGTCCCTGAATGAAAGGAGGCCGCAACCGATGAGTTTTCTTAGCAATTTATTCAGAAGAAAGCCGCAGGCAGCACCAAGGCTGTTATTTTATGATATTGTGTGCCCTTATTGCTTTAGTAAGTTTTCCCCGGAGGAAGTTGTATTCCGTGCTTCCCATCACCGTGAGGATGACGAGGATTATGCTTTGGGCGAGGATGAGCTGCTGAACAAATATCGGGAGCGCTTTGGCTTGGACAGTGTACATGATATGGAAGCCATTCTTCACCCTCTTGATGTTCCTGAGGAGCATCGTTTGTACTCGGATCATGTACTGACAGGTCTGACGGATCGTTACGGCGAGCTTACACGTCGCAGATTGTGTCCACATTGCCATAACGAACTGCCAGTGACCGCAGGCAAGGTGCCGAGTAATATTATTTCGATTATTGGAGCTTCGCAGGCAGGGAAATCCGTCTATATGACCTCCCTGATTCATACGTTGCAGCATGTTACGGCCGATCATTTTGATGCGGCTTGCATGCCGCTCAATGCGGAGATTAGCCGCAAGTTTCGTACGATGTATGAGGAACCGTTGTTTGAGCGTGGGGATCTGCTGACCTCAACACAGAAGGAAAAGATGCAGGAGCCTTTTATCTTCCAGTTTGTGTTTAAGGATGAGGAAAAACCGCCACTGACGCTGGTGTTTTTTGATGTCGCCGGTGAGGGGATGGTCGATCAGGACTATCTGGGTCTGCACGGACAGCATATTAAAAATTCGGCGGGGATTCTGTTTATGGTCGATCCGCTGCAAATCCGTTCTATTCGGGAGCGTATCAAGATCAACATCGGCGACAAGCCGGGCGAATGGGTTTCGCAATATGATGAGCCGCGTGATGTCGTGCTTACGATGTTCGGTGATTTTATCGCGTATCAGGAAAAAGGGAAGACGGACATTCCAACCGCCGTTGTTCTGACCAAAAGTGACATGCTCACTGCGCTGGCAGATGAAGAAGGCACGTACATCAAGACGAACAGCAATATCTTTAATCCGATGGAGCACCGAAAGTATATGGATTTGGATGAGTTTGCTAACATTGATGGCGAAGTTCGACGGTTCATTGAAAAGGTGGATAAGCCGTTCAAGGGCACGATGGATGTGTATTTTACAGATACGGCCTATTTTGCGGTTTCCGCCTTGGGTAGCAATCCGGTGGAGCAAAAGCTGCAAGGGCTGGTTAGTCCGATCCGTGTGGATGAGCCATTCATTTGGTTGCTTTACAAGCTGAAGTACATTGAGGGGAGAGAATCACAGTGAGTAATTCTACCTCTCATTTGATACAGCAGCAGATGTACACACGGGAACGGCGTGGTATTTTCCGTTCAACGGAAGGCTTCGATACGGTGGCCAATTCCAAGGGGCTGGACACTTCTTTTATTAAAAAGGTGCTGCATCCCTTGTGTGTGTATGATGCGCCTGCTGCTTTAACAGCGCGTGGCGAGAAGCAGGAGAGCGTCTACCCGGAAGCCATGCATCTGGTACGGACGGAGTCAGGGGATGTGGTGCTGGGACGCAGTATCTACAAGGCAGCGGATTTTACCGGGCTGCGGAGCGCCTTTTTTACGCACAATTATGTGATTCCAGCCGGGCAGGGTGAATCTCCGTCTGATTATAAGCAGTGGCTGAACACATCTTTTGTCGATACTTACGATATTGAGCAAGGAACGGAATTGCCGGAATTGGAGCGTCTGCCGGGTGGGAGCGTATTTCCATCTGTTGATCCGTCTGCGGTGCTGTCTCAATTGCAGCTCGGCGAAGAAGTGTTCAAGCAGATTCTATATGCAGTCATGATGTCGGCCACGGGCCGTAAAAAGGTATATATAGCACTGAACGTTCCCGCAGAAGCGGTAGCATCTTCAGCCAAGCTGCTGCTGGGTGTGTTGTATGCAGCATTGCCTTATGCATTTCGCAACAGGCTCGGATTTCTTACATATGCGAAAGAGCCGCACAGCAGAAAAGGCATTCATTTGATGTTTGTTGAGCCTTTCAGTTTGCGTCCCGGTGATCGGAATGTGGAAAAGGATTTTGTATTTGACCTTACTAACAGTGGCCGGATACTCAATGTGGATGCAGAGCAGGTGAGGCAGCCGTATTTTGACTGGATTACCCGTACGCTGCTGAATGGGGGGACGCCGGACGATTTTTTCAAATTTGCCGAGCAAATGCTGACAGGCATGGAGGCGGGGCGTGATCTGACGCTATCCAGCTATCACGAGCTCATTACGCTGTACAAAATAGAGCAGGGAGAGCGTGGACTATATAACGAACGGCGAATTTCCGTGCTGAGAAGCTTGACTGATTATTTGTCTTCTCCCAATGCGTTGCCACGTAAAATGCGGCTGAATGACTTGTTTCTGTCGTTTTTTGATCATGAATTTGATCGGGTGAAGGATGGATATATTCCTGACGTGGGTCTGGTCGACTGCTTCAAGGATTACTATAAAGTTCACGCGCGTAGCGAGAATCGGTTGGTGGAGTATTTGATCCGCTCGCTGAATAACGCCTATACCGCCAGAAATACGGAAGCTGTCACTTTTATTTATCATACGATTGAAGAAAATCCTTCATTGGGCAAGGCGTATTTTACGAAGGTGCTGGGTAATCCGGCGCTCACGAAGCTGCTGTTCATTCCCTACATGGACAGTCAGATGAAAAGAACACCGGATGTGAAGGGGTTGCTGGCTGTCGTGCATGAATGGGGCAGTCGATATATTGAAGTATCGGCGAATGCCGATTTTCAGCTTTTGGCTGAGTCCGCATTGATGGGCAGGCTGCGTGCCGAAAGAAAGCCGGTAGAGGCTGTGGCTGCTATTCATCAACGGTTGCAGCAATGGGAAAGTAGCTCTACGGGGGGCCAGATCTCTCCACTGGAGCAATCCGGGTTAACGGAACGCTTGCAGGAAGCGTCGGATCGGTATTTGCTTACCGAAGTGGAGCTAAAGGAAATCTCACCTGATCAGGTCGTACAGATTCCGTTCTTTACCCGTCCTGATTTGGTGCAGTGGGTCGGGAAGCTGCCAGCCCCGCTCAAGGGACAAGCGGTGCGCTTGATTGCGGCTTACGATTGGTTTAGCACGGAGAACCCGGAACCGTCCGTGCTGGACGGTCTGGAGCCGGGCGAAGTGGAAAAGGTGCAGGACTGGGCTTACAGCTGGCTGCCCCAGCAGCTTGCGGAGGGCCATTTTGCCCGCCTGCTGCCCGCCTTCTATCGTTCCGATGGCACGGGCGAAGGAATGTTGGATTTTGCTCGACTGGTTAGCTCGATCCGCAAATGGGCGAAGGATAACGATACGATGTACCGTTTTATCCGCTGGTCGGAGGGACATGCCGAATTTGCTACGCCACGAGGCGGTTTTGAACCAGCCTATCGACGTGCGTTGCTTTTGTTCTTCCAGAAGGAAGGACGCGAGGGGCTGCATAAAAAAACGCTGTGGCGTGAATATTTTGAGCCTGCCAAGCCTGTCTTTAAAAATTTCTATCTGACAGCAAAGCGTGAGACGGATACGTCTTTGGTCAAAACGCTTCGTCGCTTCCGCAAGGGTGGGGTGATTTCCGGGATCGTGCTTGTCGTCATTGCAGGCACGCTAGGCGGCCTGAAAGCAGCGGGAGTAATCGGCTCTGATACCGCCGCGCCTGCGCCTGTCACTACACCCAAGCCAGTGCAGCAGCCTGTAGTGAAGCCTACAGTACCCGTAAAGGAAGAGCCTACGGCGATTGTGACTCATGTGCCCAACACCAAGGCGACTACAAAAATGGTCAAGCTGCTGTTTGCTTTTCAAACATCGGCGGAGCAGGCGGCGTTTAAGCCTAAAAAGCTCGTCATAGTCGGTGCGGATCAACAGGAGCATTCATACGAAATTTTTACGCTTGCTGAACAGAACGACAAGGAAGCAGCCAGTAAAGCTAACACTGGACAGTCCGATGAAGCGAAAACCGGCAGTGCCGCTACAGGAAGCACGACAGCAGGGGGGGCCACTGGCAGTGGTTCAACGGCTGGCGGTGGCAGTACTTTCAGGGGGAACAGCGCTGATCAGGCCGAAACGGTGACAGGAGAATCGGGCGCAGGCACGACGTCAGGGACTCCTACAGTGGGGAGCGGTACGGCAACCGATGGAACCGGAACGGACGCTGACGCGCCAACCGAGTATGACCTGAAGCAGTATCCTTATCGCACACTGCTGACCATTTGGCAACGACTGGAACTAGATGATGCTAGTACAGTTACGGTGGATGGAAAAGAGTACCCGCTGGTTCAAGTGAAAACCGCAGACTAAGCCGTATTCCAATGGTTTCTCATGTACAAGCAATTATATATGAACCAACAAGCAAAGAGACGGGCTTCCCTTACTGGGCTCGTCTCTTTGCTAACATAAGATTTTAAATAAGACTAACTAGAAAATATACTTAAAAACGACCAAAGTATTGACACTAGATAGGTGACTGTTTAAGATTAGTTGGAATTCAAACTATTAAAATTCAATGATTATGGAGGTTAGTAACCACATGGGAAGTGAGGTGTATCCCGTTTGTCTTCCTTGGGAGGAAGAGAGCACGATGTATTTAATTAAATGGATTTTCACAACAGTCCGGCGCGAGATTGAGACGGCGTTGCGTCCTTTGGGGCTTACCTCCCCGCAATCGCAGACGCTTTATATACTGGCAATGTCGCCTGGAGTGACCAATACGGAGTTGGAAAAGCTGCTGCTTATTGATAAATCAAGCGTCACCAGCCTGGTGAACGGGATTGTTAAGAAAAACTGGGCAGTACGCAAAAGTCACCCGCAAGATGCGCGTATGAAGCAGATTTATTTGACTGAGGAAGGCTTGAAAATTCACAAGGTGGCTGAGCATACGGTTGAGAAAGTTAAAAGCTCGGTAGGCGAAACGTTATCTGTGGGGGAGTCAGAGACTCTTCGAGGTCTGTTGAAAAAAATACTTCACGATTACCGTCCTGCGAACGCCCGCGTTTGAACGGATATATATAGAAATTTGCCCGGATAGGGGTATTCAAAATCTGAGTTATTGCAGCATAGATAGTTTTTACAGGAGAGGGAGAGACCAGATGATAAAAGAACAAACTTATCCCAATGCGGATAAGCTTATGCGTGTGTTGGCCTTCACACTTGTTTTTTCAGTGATGAACGCCTTTATGTTTAATGTAGTCATGCCTGTGATTCGTCAGGAGTTCCATATTAGTGCTTCCGATGTGAGCTGGCTGTTAACCGGTTATATGATTGTGTATGCGGTTGGCTCAGTGACCTACGGTAAGCTGGCGGACAAATACCGTCTCAAGGATTTATTGACGTTTGGGATTATCTTTTTTGCGTTAGGTTCGCTTATTGGTCTGTTGGCCAATCAATTTTGGATGCTGATTGTAGCCCGTTTGCTTCAGGCCGCAGGGGCTGCTGTCATCCCGGCAACGGCTATGATCGTTCCTGTCCGTTATTTCTCTGCTGAAAAAAGAGGACGCGCCTTGGGCGTTACAGCAATTGGCTTGGCCCTGGGTACGGCACTGGCTCCGATTATATCCGGTTTGATTACAGGCTTTGCAAGTTGGCGCTTTTTGTTCCTTATTTCCATGCTGCCGCTTATCGCCTTGCCGTTTTTTCGCAAATATTTGGACGACCAGCGGGGAGAGAATCAGAAATTTGATTTTCTGGGTGGATTGCTGCTGGGCGGAACGGTAGCCTTCTTACTGCTTTCCATTTCGCAAAGCAGTATTATATTTTTTCTGGTCGGTATTGTGCTGTTTGCTCTGTTTATATGGCGGATCGCCACCGCTAAAGATCCATTCATTCAGCCCAAGCTGTTCCGCAACAAGCAATATTCTTACGGATTACTTATAGCCTTTTTGGGAGCAGGGGTCAGCTTTGGGCTGCCGTACCTGGCGCCGCAGTTTCTGAACAGTCTCAATCAGCTTACACCTGCAACGATTGGATTGATTATGTTTCCGGCGGCCATTGCGTCGGCGTTGCTTGGTAAAAGCGGTGGGCGTTTGGCCGATAGCAAAGGAAATTCATTTCTAGTCTACACGGCAGTTACGTTTATGTTTATCTGCTTTATCAGCTTGTCTACCTTTGTTGGCGCGTCTCCGTATCTCATTTTATTTTTGCTCATTTTCGGAAACGTAGGTCAAACCTTTATGCAGATTGCCATGTCTAATACGATTTCCCGTACCTTGTCGAGGGATCAGATTGGTGTTGGAATGGGGCTGCTGTCTCTGCTGAATTTTATTTCCGGTGCAGTGACGACCAGTATTTTGGGTAAAACGCTAGATAGCTCGTCTACCTTTCACCTGAATCCTGTCGTATCCAACGTGCAGGTGTTCAATTTTAGTAATATATTTACAGTTCTTGCGCTGATTGCGCTCGCAACCATGGGACTTTACGCTTTGCAGTTTCGCCGGGGCCCACGCCGCAATACGACTGCTGCCCAGCAAGGATAAACATTTTATGCAAACTCATGCCAAAACAAGGGTATAATATAGAAGGAAAAGTTCATCTACGGAAGGATGGAGTGTCCGGCATGACAAGAAACCTTCAATATGTACCCTATGGCTATGAGCCTCCAGTCGAGACGCATAAAGGGACTATGATCTATTATGATACGTTTGAGCAGATTACAGCCAGGGAACTGGAGATTTTTGCTAAAACGGGAGCTGCGCTATCCTTTAAAAAGCTGGTACTATACCCGTTACATGAGGAAACAGTTAGGAGAATGTGGAAGCAGCCGGTTCGCTCATATTACAAGCGGGTGGACGACCTTGGGGAGTGGCAGCGAGAGCAGGCTTTGAGCGCTGTTGTAATCGAGAGCTGGGAAGGTAAACGCAAAAAGTATACGCCGATTGAAGCAGCAATCCGTTTTCTGGCGGAAAAATATCCTCCCCCGCTTTTTCTGTATATGAATCCTGAAACTGCAAATTTGTGTGCATCCTATGCATCGTTCGATGAATGGATCAGAAACGTCAGATTGGTGCTTTCGACCGAACCATTGGAACTTCATCCGAAGCTGGCACAGTACTGTAATCGCTGGAATACAGTAGAAGAAGCGATAAACCGTCAGTCAAAGGTTGACAAAGAGCACCCTGAATTATAGAATGGAACTAACCGTAAAAATTACTATTGTAATTGAATACCATGTATTCCATTTAAGGAGGAAGAGAAATGCGCGTAATTGTTACCTTGGCATGCACCGAATCTGGTGATCGCAATTATACAACAACCAAGAACAAAAGAAATCATCCGGAGCGTCTTGAAATGAAAAAATACTCTCCGCGTCTGAAAAAGTACACGATCCATCGTGAAACTAGATAATTTGGGGCTTGCTACATAGCAACCTGAATTGTTTTGCATCCTGAAGGGAGCCTGAATTCTACTGAATATAGGGCTTCATGAAAGGAGCCATGGCATGGTCTCTCCACTTCATGTTGAAGAAATCGTGTTAAGTTTGCAAAAGCCTGCGTTATGGAACCGGCGAAAACTTGAATTAGTCCAGTGGATAGAGCGTCCAAAGATAAAGTTTGCACCTAAGCAACGGCCTTTTTTCATGGCTGTACGATAGATGCCGAGCTGCATGGTACGCTTTGCCTTTTGAATCGAAAGCACGTGGCTACCGAGTTCTCCTGTGCTGGTGTCAGCATTTGGGACGAGCCGGAGGACCATTCACTATATGCTTATATAACGATGAAGGCTGACGAAAGATCGGGGGCGTTCGTGCAATGGGCGATGCGATATATACGGCATCGTTTGCTTGTCGTTTACGAACCTGAGCGCAACCGTTACGATCTGTCGTCTTTTTTTCTGGGGCATAATCGTTCCTTTTGCCAACTGATGGAGTATTGCGCCAGTACGTATGAGTTTGAACCAATAAAATAATATGAAAGCTTAGGTGAAATAATATGAAAAAAGATCTTCATCCAACATTGAACAAAGTTATCTTTTTGGACCCTAGCTGTGGATTCTCTTTCCTGAGTGCTTCCACTAAGTATTCCCAAGAAACGATGGAATGGGAAGACGGCAACACATACCCGGTTATCCGTGTAGATACCAGCTCCGCTTCCCACCCGTTCTTCACTGGTAAACAAAGAAACGTGGATATCGGTGGACGTGTGGATCGCTTTAACAAAAAATATAACCTTTAAAACAAGACGAGCGTTATGTTCGCGGATTATACAAATAATTCGTGAACATCGCTTTTTTATTATCTACAGATAGTTACATACGCAAATGAGAACAACAAATCATTTTACACAATCGAAATTGAAGACTCTTAGTGGATATTGGTGTTTTGGATGAGATTCATGGTTATTGTGACCGTTGTACGGATTAATTACGTAAGAAGTCTTAATGAGTGAACCCCCCGACAGAAGTGGAGGGTTCTTCTTTTATATCAAAGCAGATGTACCGATTAAAGCGAAATAAAGCACTGCTCCCATTGGTCGGCAATGGATGCTTTGTCGAGCTGCTTTCCAATGAGCGTGACATACCCCTGACTCACGGGGAGCGCTGTGGGTTGCCACTCCAGGTGACTGCCTGAAAATTGCAAAAGCATCGTACCTTCGTGCGGAAGCACGCAATAGCCTTTCGCCCGAAGCAGCGAGGAACCGAGCCCGGTCAGGAAGCTTTCCAATCGTTGCTTTTCAAGTGGCTGTGGAGAATATTGATGCAGCGTTAAGCTCTCCAGACGGGAAAACGAATGGGGCTGGTTGGCATCGTGGTTAGGGCTATGACTGTGCGCAGAAATGACTTTGAATGCCGTACTTCTGGAGATACTGCCAGGTCGTCCGATACTTTTGGAGGAAACAGGAACGGACGCTGCTGCTGCATCGGTTCGCTGCGCCTGTGCTGATGTGGGTTGAGTTACCTGTACAGGTTTTGCGGCAACGGATACGGAGGCCAGAACAGGCTCTAGCAGTGGTTCAAGGTCAACCCGGCTATATTCAGCGGTTTGCAGCTTGGCCGTATCGTTGAGCTTGCGGATGCTTTTGACGACCTTCGACACTTCACGGCTACTTGCGACATCCGTCTTGTTCACCACAATGAAGTCTGCGGTGCGCAGCTGTCCGTGCAGGGTCCGAACCAGCTCCTTATCCGCGGTGAAGCGGCTGTTGTATTCGTGAAAAAGCTTAGCGTCCACAACACTGATGCTGTGAACCAGATACAGCCGATCTGCCAGCAGCGGGGAGCGAAGCTCTTCCAGCACTTGCTCAGGGTTGGCAACCCCGGTGGTTTCCATGAAGATCAGATCCGGCTCCTGACTGAGCAGGGTGTGCAGAGCGCCTGCCAGTTCATTTCTTTTGCTGCAACAAATGCAGCCCTCCAGTAGTTCCTCGACCGATACGTCGGGCATTTCTTCAGAAATAATGGCACCGTCTACATCGTATTCACCCATTTCGTTCATTAATACAGCGGGACGGAGCGGAAGTTGGCGGGTATGGGCCAGCAAGCGCAGAAGCAGTGTTGTTTTGCCGCTTCCAAGAAAACCACTGATTAAAATCACAGGAACCTTGTTCATCATTCTTCCTCCTTAATAAGTTTAGTGTACTGCATTCAAGCGATCAAAGGTGGCTACCGAGTCGGCCTGAGTATAAACATAGGGGGATTCCGGCTGCGCGACAGCAGTTATTTTCTCGGATCGAATTTCGAGTACGGGTACATTGTCTTTTTGTGTGGCATGTAATGTTCCTTCAATAGTCACCCACGTATCCTTGTCAAAGGACGGTGCCTTCTTGGATTGGATGATGATCCCGAAAGGCATGGCATCGGCAGTACAGCACATAACGAGGAATCTTCCTACCGCAAACAGACCATTGCCCGGCAGGCTGCCGTCTTTATAGACAAAGCCAGTCACCTGCACCTTTTTTCCTTCAAAAGCGTGCTTATACAATTCGATGGCTCCAATGGTTTCGGAAAAAATCTCCGGTTTGATCTGTATGGTCGGCTGCTGGTAAAGACGTTTCGCCAGCTCGGCAAATTCTACGTTGTATTTATCAGGTGGAACGAACAGCTTATCCAGCGTTTCCTGACTCCATTTTCCCCCTGAAGGGAGTGAAGCTGGAGTAGAAGATACGGTTGATAACATGGAGACTTCCGGTGCTTTTGTGGTCTGAATATCTGTTTTGCGTCGGATCTCCGGGTTGGGATACGTGAAGGACATGCCTTTTTTGGCCGCCATGTCACTGCCAAGCGCCTGATTGGGCAGCAGAGAACCGAATAGCAGCGGAATGAGCAGCATTCCGTATACAAGTATTTTTTTTACCCAGCTTTGTGGCAACGGATGCTCACAATCACATAAATCCTCGCCTTCCTGCTCCCCGGCTATGCCGTGCCACGCCATAGCCAAGGCGATAAACAGCAGGGGTATGGGGCAGAGCAGGAGCAGCTTTTGCATTTGCGGAGCCAAGTAGTAATGAAGGGAATTCGATTGACTCAATGTGATGATATACACAGCCAATCCAATCATGAGCAAGGAGCGCATGCCATACTGCCAGCGGATGCTAAAGGTTGAATTCACGTTCGTAATCACCTCCCCAATAACCATTCAGCAGCTATAGAGCCCACCAGGACAAGCGAAACAATAAGCAAGCACAGGACGGCGACAAATTTGGTGCGGAAGGTGCTTAGCAGCATGAGCGTGCCTTTGAAATCCAGCATTGGGCCGAGTACAAGAAAGGATGCCAGCGGACCCAGTGTAAAGGTATGCGAAAAAGCAGTAGCGACGAAGGCATCGGAGGTGGAGCATAGCGACAGGACGTAGGCAAAGCCCATCATAAAGGCGTACGAGCCAGCCGTTCCACCACTTAACGAAAGCATTTCATCACGCGGGATGAAGGTCTGGATGCAGGCTGTCAGCAACGCGCCGATAATGAGATATTTGCTCATGTCCAAAAATTCGTCGCCAGCATGTACAAAAAAGCCCCGCCATGTGCGATTATGCCGATGAGTCTGGTTGCTCTGCTTTTGCGGGTTAAAAGAGAGCAACGACCGTTTGAGCGGATGCACACGCACAAAGGCATACACGATCAGCCCGATGATTGCAGAAACGACAAAGGCCAGCCCCATTCGAACGGCAGTGACCTCGGGATGGGAAGGAAACGCCATCATCGTCGCAGCCATCACCACAGGATTGATAATCGGCCCGCTTAAAATAAAGGTGATGCCCATATAGGCAGGCATTCCCTTGAGCATCAATTGGCGAACGACAGGGATCATGCCGCATTCACAGATGGGAAACAGTAGACCCAGCAAGGAGGCCAGCAGGACACCCGGCACAGGATGCGCAGGCGCTATTTTGCGAATCCATGTTTCCGGTACGAGCCATTGCAAAAGGGATGAGACGAGCACGCCGATAAGGAGAAACGGGACAGCTTCCAGAAAGATGCCCATAAATACCGTTTTTAACGGCTGTAGCTGACTCGTATCTAACGAACGAATCCACCGGGGAGATAGCGTAACAAGCACAGGGATGAGAAAGGCAAACGGAATCATAAAAGGCAGCATCTTCAACAGCGTACTGTTTTTCATTCTACGTCTCCTTGGGAATAAGGGTTCTTGTCTACATCCTATGCCTGCAATGGGACAAACATGACCGCTGAATCGTGCTTGAATCACCCCCTATATTGACAAATCCGAACGTATTCATATATATTTATGCTCATTAATCGTAATTATTACTATTAAATATCACTAAACGATTGCAAGAAGGAAATTTTTACGGTACGATCCTTATTAAAACGTTGTAAAGACAAGGAGGATTTTATGATACCGATTGTTGTTTTATCCGGATTTCTGGGCAGCGGTAAAACAACTCTTCTTCAGCATGCGCTGGCTTATTATAAAGGGCAGGGGCTCAAGCCGGCTATTTTGATGAATGAGTTGGGTGATGTTAATTTGGACGGCAGTTTGGTGAACGGTCAGGCTCCCATGAAGGAAATGCTTAGTGGTTGCATATGCTGTACCATTCGCGGAGATTTAGGCGTGGAGCTGATGAATCTTGCCGAGGAATATAAGCCGGACGTGATTATCGTTGAATGTACCGGAGTGGCCAATCCGCTGGAAATTGTAGATGCGGTGACAGATGCCTCCATCTATTCCTCAATGATTTTACAATCCGTTATTACGGTGGTGGATGCGCGTCAATTTCTGGATTTTGCCTCGGGCAACGAGAGAAGCAAGTCACATCGCTTGATGCAGGATCAGCTTCGATGCGCTTCCAAGCTGATTATTAACAAGACCGATTTATTGGCTGCGGGGGAGTTGCAGAAGACACAGGCCCTCGTAAAAGAATTAAATCCGTATGCGCTGACGGTGAGCACGCAACGGAGCGACGTGGACGCGGATACTTTTTTCTCCATTCAGGGAGAGGATCGTATGGACGTTTCGCGGCAAAAGGAGTCCACGGCCGATAGCGGAAATGATCATCATCATTTAGAAAATCATCTGCACGCTCACGCTCATGATGACCATGCAGACCATCACCATGAGCACGATCATAACCACGAACATGGGGAGCATTATCATTCCTACGACCATGTAGTTGTTCATACGCATTTCTTTGGACAACCTGTGCCACGCTCCGAGTTTGAACAGTTGTTCCGCAGTTTGCCTGCTGAAATTTACCGAGCCAAAGGAATTGTGCGTTTTCTGGAATCAGAGGGTCAGATGATGTTCCAGTTTGCCTACCGGGAGCTGGAAATCATTCCGATTCGCCCGCAAAAGCAGGTGAACGATGTAGCGGTTGTTATGGGCGAAAATTTCTCTGCTTCCGAGATCGAAGAACGGTTGAGAAAGCTGGAAATGGCCGAAAACCATTGACTGGTTCATGACGTCAGGAACGAGCGGCATTTATCCGTCAAAACATAATCCGTCAAAACATAAATCCCACGCTCACCTGGCTGGAAGAGTGCCTTTAACGACAAAAATCTCGGCTCATGTGAGGAGCTTGCCAAACAGGGCGTGACGACTTATGTGCAGGAATCATCAAACAAACCGGGTTCCACATTAGGAGACGTATATCAGGATATACTGAATATTGGACCTGCAAAACATTGACGAACCTTTCCTAAACTGTTAAACTTGCTAATGCGTAAAGGTTACGTTTATCAACGCTTGTTTTTTTATTATCTAATCGTAATAATTACGGTAGATAGTTTCATGAGAATAAACGACCTGGAGAATCTGCGCGGAGGTAAATCGTTCAGATGGCTCCAGGCTTTTTAAAGGAAAGGAAGATCTGCGTCATGTTATTAGCCTCACTGGAACAAGTTACATTTGGCTACGGGGACGTTCCTAATCTGGTGGATGCCAATGTTGAAATTTTTTCTGGCGAATTTGTGGCCATTACCGGGCCGAATGGGGCTTCCAAATCGACAATGCTCAAGTTGTTGCTCGGTTTGCTTCAGCCTTGGAAGGGCAAGGTGTTTATGTCCGACCGTACAGGTGAGGGTAAGAAGCTCGTTGTCGGATTCGTATCGCAGCAAATTGCTGCTTTTAATGGCGGATTTCCAAGTACCATCCTGGAATTTGTCCGTTCAGGAAGATACACTCATGGCTCGTGGTTGCGCCGTATGCGGCCCGAGGATCATGATTTGACAGAGCAGGCGCTTCGTCAGGTAGGTATGTGGGATTTGCGTCATCGTAAAATCGGCGAGCTGTCCGGTGGACAGAAGCAGCGCATTTGTGTGGCACGAGCGCTCGCTCAGGAATCGGATTTGCTCATTTTGGATGAGCCCACGACCGGGATGGATCAGGAAAGCCGCCATCACTTCTACGATCTGATGAATCAGCAGGTTAAGGAATATGGAAGAACCGTAGTCATGGTTACCCATGGACTATCGGAAGTGCAACATTATCTGGATCGTATTATTGAGCTTGAGAGGAAGGAAGATGGCGGATGGAAATGCTGCACTACGACTTCATGCAGCGGGCATTTTGTGCCGGTGGGGTAATTGCACTGCTGGCCTCGGTGCTTGGAGTGTACCTGATGCTGCGGCGTCAGGCTCTGATGGCGGACATGCTATCGCATGTATCGCTGGCAGGGGTGGCAGCGGGTGCCTATCTGGGCATTAATCCGACGATAACTGGTTTTATCGTAGCTATAATCGGAGCGATTATCGTTGAATACGTCCGCAGGTCTTATAAAACGTACAGTGAGATTTCTGTGGCCATTATTATGGTAGGCGGCCTGTCGACGGCTGTTATTTTAATGAACCTGAATCAGAGTATTAATAAAGGATTTTCCGCTTATTTGTTCGGTTCAGTGGTGGCGGTCAATCAGACAGAGCTGATGTTGATGATCGCAGTGGCTGTGATCGGGGGTATTTTCTTTTTCGTATTCCGGCGTCCTTTGTATCAGATTACCTTTGATGAAGAAACGGCGAAGACAAACGGCCTTCCTGTCAAATCCATTTCATTTGCGTTTAGCATTTTGACAGGGATGATTGTAGCCGCTGCAATGCCGATTGTCGGTGTGTTGCTTGTCTCCTCACTGATCGTGTTACCGGCTGCATTGGCGATTCGAATTGCACCGAGCTTTGCCGCAGCCATCTGGATATCTATGGTGACCGCATTGATCGGGGTATTTTCGGGTTTAACTGCATCGTATGAACTGAGTACACCCCCAGGGGGGACGATTGCCATGGTGCTGTTATTATTCCTGATCGTGGGAATCGGTATTCAAAAGCTGGTCCGCAAGCTGGGTAAGCAGCAGGCTTCCCGGCAGAAGAAGCAGCACGCCAGTGAATGAAACAGTTCGTATTCTGAAAAACCAAACAAATAAAGGAGCTATGAACATGAATATATGGTTCAAAAAATCATTTGTATTGTCTGCGGGGCTAGCACTTATTTTGTCTGGCTGCGGAGCCAAATCTGATAATGCAGCTACCAACACTCCCCAAACCGAGCCGAATCAGGCACAAACGACGGACAGCGGCAAAAAGCTGAAAGTGGTTACCACTTTTTATCCGATGTATGAGTTTACAAAGCAGGTCGCTGGAGATCATGCTGATGTAACCGCGCTGATTCCTGCTGGTGCTGAGCCGCATGACTGGGAGCCAAGCGCCAAAGATATGGCACAGGTAAAGGATGCTGACGTTTTTGTATATAACGGTATCGTGGAAGGCTGGGCAGAGCAGGCTTTGAGCAGCGCGTCTAACGACAAGCGTGTTGTGGTTGAAGCAAGCAAAGGGCTGAACCTGATGGAAGGTACTGCTGAGGAAGAAGGAGAAGCGCACGCAGAGGAAGGCCATGCTCACGATCATGTGCTGGACCCTCATGTATGGCTTGATCCAGTCTTGGCCCAAAAGGAAGTAGAGTCTATTGAAGCAGGGCTGGTAAAAGCCGATCCTGCAAACAAAGCTGATTATGAAAAAAATGCTGATGCTTACATCGCCAAGCTGAAAGAGCTGGATACCGAGTTCAAAACAGGTCTGAAAGATGTAAAACGTAAAGACTTTATTACCCAGCATGCTGCTTTTGGTTATTTGGCTAAGCAATATGGTCTAACCCAAGTACCAATTTCTGGATTATCTCCGGAGCAAGAGCCTACACCGGACAAGCTGGTGGGTATTATCAAATTTGCCAAAGAGAATAATGTTAAAACGATTTTCTTTGAAACCCTTGTTGATCCAAAGGTCGCTGAGACCGTAGCTACTGAAATCGGTGCAAAAATCGATGTATTGAATCCGCTCGAAGGACTGACGGATGAAGACAAGCAGAAGAATCTCGACTACCTTGGCGTTATGAAAAACAACATGGAGGCTTTGAAAAAGGCTCTGAATGAATAAGACTGTAAACTGACATTGGAACGACTCCGGTGTCAGTTTTTTATGTCTATATAAGCTAAACTCAAAAGTTACCTATCGTGCCACTGCGCATCTGGATGGTGCTTCCCATCGCCACCGCCCCCGGATTTCTTGAATAAAGCCTATAATGAGGATAGAAATCCGGGGACAAAAGCGACCGCTTCACTTGTACAGCACCATCCGTTTGCGGAATGGTGCGATAGGTAACTTTAAGTCCAGCTTATATAGTGCAAAGGTTCCAGTGGATACCTAGTACTTTGTGATCTTCACCCTAGAGAAATAATTTACGTCATTGTGAAACGATTTTTTGAAAACTAATTCAATAGTATCTAGTTTGAAATTCCGTTTGTAATCCTATGGTAGCGTTTTTGTTTTTACAGATTTTTTCTATTAACTTCAGTTATTATTTCACCGATATTGAACTTGGATATGCATTTTGTTCAGCAGTCAGCATCTGAATGAAGAAGTACGATATATAAAACGACAGGAGAGATTAACCTTGGCAACAATTATAGTCGTCGACGATTCTTTATTTATGCGATCTGTACTTAAGGATATTTTTTTGGATTTGGGTCACTCTGTTATTGCGGAGGCGGAAAATGGGTATGATGCTGTTTTGAAATACTCGAACCTTCGTCCCGATCTAATCACGATGGATATCAATATGCCCAAGATGGATGGACTTGAGGCTGTTGAAAAGATTATAGGGCTTGATCCCGAGGCTAAAATTTTAATGTGCTCTGCTTTGGGTCAGCAAGAAGCGATTATCAAAGCATTTCAGGCAGGTGCAAAGGATTTTATTGTTAAACCATTTCAAATGGAGAGAGTTGTGAATGCAATCACAAAAATATTTGGTAGTTGATTAATCGATTTAACCGTACCTGTTCATGATGATGGCTGCAATCCATAAGTTGAACAAGAGAGCATTTCTATGACATAAGATTTAATTTACATAAATATAAAGCATCTTGAAAATGAGTAAGAGGGCTGTGATTTAAATGAATGTGGAGATGAATAGGATGAGCAATCGGGTTTTATCTCAAAAAGTATTTATCGATGAACTGATCACTACGATTAAGAAAGGAGGGCTTGTCCCTGTAAGCTATGAACACCTCATTAGCGAGCAACGAGAAAGAATAGATGCTCTTAACAGTGAACTTACCGCGCGTATAGAGGGGCTGGAAACGGATTTAATTCCTAATGAGACACACTCCATTCCCTTTTCCAATGGTGAAATTATTTTTCTTGCTCGTTATATTGTACTCATCGGGGACAACACCGAGGGTTACTTTGTTTTTTACAGAGCTGAAGAATGTGAAAGCCCGGAAGAGTATCATTTTATAACAAGCTCATACCAGCTTTCACATTTGTTACCTGAATTATCTCTTATTTTACAAGAGTATAGTGCTAACGAGCCTGTTGATATTCTGACTTATTGGAATGGCCCAGCCTATCCGCTGAAAGATTTGAATAAAGAGGATATTAAGCTGTCCACCTATGAATTTTAAAGTGAGATACGGGTTGGTGAGTCTAATCGGAAACGTCAAGTGGCAAGCCTCTAATCATTTGGAGGCTTGCTATGTTTTCTCTTAATGTGTGTGCTATATTGTATGTATAATATTAACATGTGTATTTTAAAATTTTCTAAGCTTCATTGATAGGTTAGAGTTCATTTATATAAATTATTAATTACATATGTAAGGGTGGTTGGTTTTGAGTATCAGAAAAGAAGTTGCAGAGGGGATTAGAGATTACAAAACAGCAGGTTCAGCAGAAGGATTTGTTCTATTCGAAATCCTGTTTGTTTCTGTACTCGTTGGTAGATGGGCGGATAGAACTTGGTGGCCAGATGGAGAATGGTGGGTAGGTGCTTGGATTTTTATCGTTTGTCTACTTCTTCTTTTTGTACCTGTAACGTGTTTAATTATGATGGTTGTATTTACTCTAGCTTGTGGTGTAGCGGGATGGATGCTAGGTGACTATTTATTCGAAAATTTAGGTGCTTCTGTGGTGATTTCAATCATTTGCGTAGGATTTGGGCTGATGATGAATGTGCTAGGCTGCCCCAAATTTACTTCAAAACGTTTAGTTCAGGAGTTTTTTGATAAACTTTAAGTAATAAATTCTATATAAGCTGAACTAAAAAATACACATTTAAAACGGAGTAGGCGGAATGGTGCTGTACAAGCGAAGTGGTCGCTTTTGTCCCCGGATTTCTACCTTGATCATAGGCTTAATTCCAGAAATCCGGTGGCGATAGCGATGGGAAGCACCATCCGACTGTGTAGTGGCGCAACAGGCAGCTTTTAAGCTCATTTTATTATAGTTATGCATGTAAAAATTCCCTTGAGAAAGCCAAATCTTCTCAGGGGATTTTTTTACATTGATAATCAAACACATGTTCGCATATAATACAAACAAACGTTCTGATAAGGAGTGAAGGAGCATGCTGGAAAAATACGTGGGACAGATCGTGGAAATCGTGTATATGGACCGAAAGGGCAAGCTGTCTCAGCGACGCATTGAGGTGCATCGTGTGCGGAACGGTTTGATACGGGCCACCTGTTTTCAGACAGGCCAGCCACGCGTTTTTCGATTAGATCAGGTACTGGCATGGCATCCGGTAACCAGAACAGCATAGGAGGCGTTTACGATGGGGAAAAAGCTTGAAGGGAACGGCATATGGGAAAGCTCGCGCATGATCTTGCCTGAGCATCGGGATGCTTATTTGCGACTGATGAAGGAGCAGGGGAGACGCGGCAAGCCGACATTGGACGATCAGGAAATGCAGCAGATTGAGCAGGCGATCATCGTTTCCTATAACGAGCGGAAGCCCATTACGCTGCGGGTATTCAATCCATTTGATGACGAGGAGCTGTGCGGGTTTGTGACGGTGATTAACACGAGTCGGCGGGAAGTGAAGCTGTCCCGTGGGGAAGAGGATTTTAGCTGGATTAAGCTGGAGGAAATTATAGAGGCAGATATATAAAAAAATAGTCCGGTAAGTCGGACTTTTTTTTATGTTCGTTCTGTTGGATGAAAATAAGATTGTAGCCGTAGAAATACAGGCTTAAAATGAATCAGTAATCGCAAAAGGAGGGGTTCAGTTTGAAAATAAGTAAAAACAATGCCGAACATTACATATGGGGAGATCAATGTGATGGTTGGCGTTTGGTGAAAAATAAAGATTTGAGTATTATTCATGAGCGTATGCCCGGGAATACACACGAGGTCAGACATTATCACCATCATGCACGCCAATTCTTCTTTATTTTATCAGGTATATACTTGAAGTGGATGGTGAACGAATCGAATTAGGATCTCAGGAAGGCTGTGAGATTCCTTCTTTGGTCCCTCATCAAATGTTTAACGAAACGAATGAGGATGTTGAGTTTTTGGTGATCTCTCAGCCTGCGAGCAGCGGTGATCGGGTCCTGACTGAAAAATAATATTTCGGCAGACCTAATCAAGCGAAGTTTGACAAGCATTCATTAGTACCGTATAGTGCTAAATATGATGAAGAAAAATAAAACGACGAATCGGGATGTTGTTCTGCACACTGCCACTTCATTGTTCCTGACCCGAGGCTATCATACGACAAGTATGGATGAAATCGTGGCTGTAAGCAACGTATCCAAAACGAACATTTACTACTATTTTAAAAGTAAGGAAGAGTTGCTTTCAGCCATTCTGGATCAACTGATTCAAACGTATAACGAGATGATTTATGAGGTTGCTTCGCGTAAGGATCAGTCTGTTCAGGAACGTTTTGAAATCCTTCTTCAACTGCTGACACAACAAGAGACAGATTGTTTGGGCGGCTGTCCATTTATTACTCTTTATACGCAGATGCCCAAGGATAACCCCTTGTTTCGGGATAAAGTCAGCCAATTTTTCCAAAGCCAAATCACCACCGTGGAGATGTTGCTGAACGAGGGAATGAAGAAATCAGAGATTCAGACTGAACTTCCTGCCAGGTCGACTGCCCAATTCATCGTCTCGGCCATTGAGGGGGCACTTTTTCTGCAACATGCAAGCCAGGACCCGAGCATACTAGAAAATTTAAAATTTACTTTAGCGTTTCTGCTAAAGTGATTTTTTTTAATCATCATTAGCACTGATTGGTACTAAAATATAGAAGGCAGGTTATTTTCATGGCACATATTTTCATCACGGGTGGTACAGGCTTTATCGGCATGCATGCGCTACGGCAGCTTTCCCGGGAGGAGCACACCGTTACCGTTCTTGTTCGTTCACAGCAGAAATGGGAACGAATGTGCAGGCAAATGGGTTTGGAGACAGCCTGGCATACCGGGAAATTAACGCCGGTTATTGGTGATTTAAGCATACCTGCTCTGGGACTGAATCCTTCTGACAGAAAGCGGGTTGAGACCGCAGATGTGGTGATTCACGCAGGAGGTCCGATGGACATTTTGCTGGGAGAGGAGGAAGCGAGAGCGGCTTTTCTACAAGCGGCAGAAGAAATGCTAACTTTGGCTACACATATTCATGCGAGCAAGGGGCTACGACATTTTATCCATTTGGTTGGGTTCAAAAGCCCTTTTAATGATCATAACTGGAATGCCCCGGAGCCTGTCATCGCTCAATTGGAACAAGCACCTCCATACGAGCGTATGAAGTTTCTGGCTGATTTGCATATTCGGCAGGGGGCGCACAGGGAAGGGTTTCCGCTTTCGGTTATCCATTTGAGCGTTGTCATTGGTGACTCTGAGCATGGGGATACGCCTCAAACCGGTGGACTCGGCATTCTCGTGGCTTCTACAGCACGCAAGCTCATGGGTCTCGTTCCCGGGGGGAAGTCTCATTGGCTTCCACTGGTTCACGTAGATCATGCGGCCGAATTTATCAGCGCTCTTGCGAAGGAACCGCGCCCTGTCAATGAAACATACTACTTGATGGATGAAAGGCAACAGAGCCCGACGATGATAGAGCTGGGAACGAATATGGCGAAGGAGCTTCGGCTCCGTAAACCGTTAGGTTCGATTTCACCCGCTTGGCTATCCAAGATACTGGGTACTCCACTTGGTCGAAAGTTGGGTATCCCGAAGGAATCACTCGATTTTATCGTGGACGTGGACTACCCATTAGATGCAACGCGGCGGATTCACCATAAATCCGGGCTGTCACATGCGGTGAATTCCAGCACTTTCCCATTTGTTATTACCGATCTTGATTTTAGAATTATTCATTCCCATGCGGAAACAGATGGATATGTCCGCAGCAGGCGCGGGCCTTTAGCTACACTGGAGCGAAAGGTGGAAAAGGCGAGAAATGAAAATCCAACGATAGTGTTTGTTCACGGTACTTTAAGCGGGGCGGATTGCTTGATACCGCTGGCTGAACATTTTCCTGAATCCTCGGTTTGCCTAGTGGATCTTCCCGGCTTTGGACGCTCTCCATACCATCATAAGGAGGATGCACTGGAAGGCCATATTGAATCGTTAGTACAGGCCATTCAGGCTTTTGAAACGCCGATCCGCCTTGTAGGTCATTCTTTCGGCGGACTGCTGGCTGCTAAAGTATGGGAACGCGTACCTGAGCACATCAGCAGCTTGCATCTGTTGCAGCCTGTATTGCATACCGCTCCGCCTAGGTACAGGAGTGCACGAATTACGGAGAGTGTGCTGGGCAGGCTCAGCGAGCCAGGCTTACAAAAGCAATTGCTTTCGCAGACATGTTTTGAGAGCTTGGGAGATATCCCGCCAACATACGTTACGTATGTTCTTGAAGAAATGCGTTCCCCGCGCGTAAGAAAGACGACTGCGGAAACGCTGGCCATGTTAACGAGGTCAAATAGCTTCCAATTCGCTCCCCAAATATACGAAGCGCGGTCCAAGGAGAAAGTTTCGATTCTGTGGGGGGTGAAGGATCAGATATATAAGCTGCCTGAGCCATTCCGTTCCTTGCACACGCGGGATCTTCCTGCAGCCCATCATTTTCCGATCTCGCAACCGGAGCGAACAGCGCACTGGCTAAAGCAACACATATAAATTATGTCTGACTGGTCTTTTCATTAAAAGATATCCTTCGTATCTGCTGGCAGAGCTTGTACGTGATGGAGATAGTGTGTAACACGTTGATCGTCCTGAGCCGGGTATTCATAACTATAATGATTCGCCACCTCCAGGGCTACTTCTCTGAATAAGTCACCCATCCTAAAAAGAGCCTGCCACATTTGTTCATAATCTGCATCCGCAAACGTTTGGACGTAGACAGTCCAATGTTCAGGCTCAAGGTGCTGCTCGAAATATTTTCCCTGCTTACCCGGATCTGCCGCGAAGTCTGTCCGTATACCAATATGCCATTCCAGCATCAAGTGAAGCATATCTCTTACAGGCCGATCCAACATAAATTTGGCATAAGGAAGCTCCCGTCGCCATAATCCTTTAGCCACATAGGTACTGACCCACCAGAACTCGTTACAGGAGTTTGCAAAGGTTTGGGCAGTTGGAGGTACTGTTATATAATCTTGAAGGCTTGGCGGTGGAAAAGGCTCTACAAGTCCGTCTTTATCCAGCAGCAGCACACTTAAGCTGTCTCGCTCCAAATTGGCGATATTATCCGCAGGATAGAGTGTAAGATCAATACGGTTGCCGTCCGTGAATAACATGAGGAAAGCAAAGCGATCACGGTAAGTCGGAACGGGTTCCATGTGTTCATCGGGCGTTTGCATGATAATCAATTCTCCAAAACTGTTGATCCAGCGACGATCCTGAACAAAGCTGCCTACAGAGGATGCGAGAAAGACGATGTCATAATCCTGAAATATATCCCGTGGAGCATGTGGATTGGCACGTGAACCATTCATAATCACGGCACGTACCCGTTCGTCCTCTTGGGCAAATTCGAGAATGGTATGAAGCATTTCATGTTCACTTCTCAAGGAAACAACCTCCTGCAGGTTCGTTTTTTATCTCGTAAAAAAGTTCTACCCTCACGTTAGCTCATGAATGAACGCTATTCAACTGTGTTGCCGTGAGGGAAGCGAGGTTTACCTTGCGGTGTTTTTGTAGTAATATAAATTAATCGTAATTATTACTATTAAAAGGGGGTAGCGTAATGCTGGAACAGCTTTATCGGCAAACCATTATGGATCATTACAAGCAACCGCGAAACTATGGCAAGCTTGCAGATGATGACGCTATCGTACTTCCGTATAAAAATCCGACGTGTGGAGATGTCATGATTTTATATATGTTGCTGCAAGACGACTGCATTCAGGATATCAAATTCGAAGGTTCAGGCTGCTCGATCAGTATGGCCTCCTGCTCCATGATGACCGAACTGGTCAAACGAAAGTCTGTAAGGGAGGTCAGTCAATTGCTGGAACAGTTTACCTCCATGATCAAGGAAGGCGCAGAGCCGGATGAGGATGTGCTGGAGGATGCCGTTTCCTTGTCGGGTGTTCACAAGCTCCGAGGACGTCATAACTGTGCCTTGATGGGCTGGCAGGCTTTGCAAAAATCGCTGGAGCAGCATCCTGTCACCTTGGAAAATCATAATTGAAGGAGTCATCAATGTGAGAGAAGATAGAGTAACCCCGGAACTGCCTTCCAAGGCAGAGCGCCATCGGCTGTTCGGCTCGGTGGACCCTATCCCGGGAGATAAACCCACCACGAAGGAATACATGTCCGATTTGCAAAATGAGAAACGCAACTATTTGTTCGATATCGAACAGGTGGGCATTGCCAGAGTAAAGCATCCCATTATCGTGGAGGCGGGGTTGCTCCCTTCGTCACAGGTAAGCATCGCAACCTTTAAGCTGACAACCTCGCTTTATCGTGAGACTAAAGGGATCAATATGAGCCGTCTGACAGAGCATTTGGAGGAATATCGGCAGCAGGGCGGAACGACGGATTTGGCACAGCTGGCCCGTTTTACGGAAGGTCTGGCTGTGCGGATGAATCAGGAACGGGCCGAGTTGGAGCTGTCGTTCCCCTGGTTCTACGAACGGCGCTCCCCTGTACTGGAAAAGACGGGACTGAACCATGCCGAGACGCTGATCCGAATCAGCTATGAGGCAGGACGGGGGAGTCGTACCGTGGTTGGCTTAACGGTGGCAGTAACCACCTTGTGTCCGTGCTCCAAGGAAATCAGCGAGTATAGTGCCCACAATCAGCGGGGCGTGGTAACTATGGAGGCGCATATAGATGAGCCGGACAAGCTGGAGCAGGATTGGAAGGTCATGCTGCTGGATGCAGCGGAATCCAATGCCAGCGCTCCGCTGCATCCGGTGCTCAAGCGCCCGGACGAGAAGGCAGTAACTGAAAAAGCGTACGAAAATCCGCGTTTTGTCGAAGATATGGTGCGGCTGATTGCTGCCGATCTGGTTGAGCTAGAGGCCGTTCGTGCCTTCACGGTGGAGTGCCGAAATGAAGAATCCATCCATTTGCATGATGCTATAGCGAAAATTTCATACACAAAACCGCACTCCTGATTCTGTCAGGAAGAAATGCAAAAGAACCACAGTGGAAATGGTCGAAATGACGATTTTTATTGTGGTTTTTTATTCTATTTTAGGAATTAAAAACAGTTTTTGTCCAAAACCCGGTCTTAAATGTCCATGGAATCAGGATATTTATTCCATATAATAAGGAGGTGAATTAATTGAAAATGATTATCAATATCAAAGGAGTGATCGAGTTGCCAAAAGCTACTACTGCTATCTCGCAAAACACCCGTTATCTGGAGAGTCAGGCTGCACGGGAATCCAATGCCAGATCCTACCCCCGCCGTATCCCTATTGCCATCGCCGAAGCAGAGGGCATCCATGTCAAGGATATGGATGGAAAAATCTATTACGACTGCCTGGCCGGGGCCGGAACTTTAGCGCTCGGTCATAATCATCCGGTGGTGATTGAAGCGATCAGGGAGCTGCTGGATCACAAACGTCCTCTGCATACGCTCGATTTGACCACTCCGGTGCAGGTGGCCTATGCCGGGTTGCAGCACGGTCATGGTTAAGCAGGCCGAGGTATGAAAATACGGGCTGTGTCCGAGCAATGGAAGGTCGTCATCACGGTGATGCTCGGCACCTTTACGGTTTTGCTGAATAACAGTTCGCTGAACCCGGCGATTCCGTCCTTCATTAAAGTATTTCATACGAACGCTGCTACGGCGAGCTGGCTCATCACTATTTTTCTAATCATGATGGGTATGACGATGCCTTTAACCGGATATCTGGCAGATCGTTTTGGGAAAAAGAAAGTATATCTGAGCGGACTTGCGCTCTTTGTCACAGGTTCCTTGCTCGGCTCGTTATCGTGGGGACTTACTGCTGTAATCCTCTGTCGGGGGCTGCAAGGGATGGCGGGTGGGCTGATGATTCCGTTGTCACTGGCGCTGATATTTGAAGCCTTTCCCAAGGAGGAACGCGGTAAGGTTACGGGAATTTGGGGGATTGCGATTATGGCGGCTCCGATGCTTGGGCCTACGGTGGGAGGAATTGTGCTGTCACTAAGTAGCTGGCAGGTGCTTTTCCTCATGAATGTGCCGACCGGACTGCTGGGATTGCTGCTGGGGATACGTTATTTAACAGCGGCACGTAGCAATCCATCGCGTACCTTTGACAGCAGCGGATTTATAACGGTTACGTTGGGGGTGGGGTTCATTCTGTTTGCGCTTGGTAGAACAACGACCGCTGCGGAGCTAATTGCCCCGCTGCATATTCTACTGTTCCTTGCAGGTGCGGCTTTGCTGGTTCTGTTTGTGCGAATGGAGCTGGTGAAGGAACAGCCATTGCTGAATGTGCACATTTTCAAAATACCGACCTACAGCTTGAGCGTCATCGTGGCGAGTGTACAGGCGATTGCAATGTTCGGCAGCATTTTTTTGGTTCCGATGCTTGTTCAAAATGTGTATGGCTATGACGCCATGATGACAGGACTTGTGTTTTTGCCCTCCGCTATATGTACAGGGTGGTTTGTCACGATAGCGGGCAAGCAATTAGATCACAAGGGGCCAAAAGGAATTATCAGAACGGGACTTATCATCACATGTGCTGCTACGGCTATGCTCGGTATGCTCCAGATGAATTCACCGCTGTGGATGATCTTCGTCCTCATGATGCTACGGGGAATTGGGCTGGGTCTGTCGAATATGCCTGCCACAACGGCCGGGTTGAATGCGATCCCCGATGAGCTGGTAGCCCAAGGCTCGGCAATGAATAATGTGATGCGCAGACTGACCTCTTCGCTTGGAATGGTTGTGATTTCGATTTATTTTGAAGTTCGCAAGACTCAGCTTCTGGTGGCGGGCTATTCGGTGGAAACGGGAACGCTGCAAGCGATCAGGGAAGGGTTTATCGGGATGAGTATATTGATTTTACTCACGATTCCCGCCGCTTTTTTCCTGAAGACGCCTGACTTCCTTCGTAAAAAAGGAGAGCGTCGTACATCCATTGATACCCCGGAAGCGAAAGCGTCTGCGGCTACACCCAAGGTTTCAACAGGAAGGGAGAGGAAGAATACATGCTGACACAATCAACGGAGATTTCCACTATCGCTGGAGAGCTGTCCGAAAGCAGGATCTGGGCGGAGCAAGCGACACTGCGGGCCCTGGTCAACAGCTATCTGCGGGAAACTCGACAATTTGACCCAAGGATCAAAGGGGAAGCACCGAAAATAAAGGTGATTTTACCCCGGTTCGGGCTGCACATCACGGGGACCCTGCACCATTTCTCTGCAACCGGACAACATGTGTATGGGAGTAATTGGTACGAGGTGGAAGAAGGAGGGACTCACAGGTCACTGGATATGGATGGAATTATACAAAGACTGCTGGACGAGATGAGCTATCACGCCAAGCCCGAGCAACGGGAAGCGGAGCAGCAAAAGATGAAGCAGCGTATTCGTAACAGCATGCACAAAATGACGCTCTTTATGGATCACCATACGAAGACCACAGGCGAGAGCAAGCCAAAGTCTTTCTCAAGTACAGAAGTCCACCTGACGTATGTGCGCTCAGAGCAGTCTTTGCTGATCGGACACCCTTTTCATCCTTTTCCAAAAAGCACGGAGGGTTTTGCCGATTATGAGCTTCCGTTATACAGTCCCGAGATGGGTGCGGCGTTTCCGTTGTATTATTTCGCGGTTCATGAGGATAACGTGCAGGAGGAATGGATTGGTGAAGAGTATCGCAGGGATGCCATTGACCCGTCTGTACTGCTCCATGCTCGGCGTCAATGGGGAGAGGAGCTGGCGCGGTATCGCATTTTGCCCATGCATCCATGGCAGGCCGAGCGGGTGTTGCGGCAATCTCACATTCAAAGTTTGATGCGTCAGCGGGTGTTGATTCCTTTGGGCGCGCTAGGCCCTGTCATTTATCCGACTTCTTCGATACGAACAGTATGGGATTTGAAAACCGGAAACGGCTATAAGCTGCCGCTGCATGTGCGGATTACCAATCTTGTGCGTGACAATACACAGGAGCAGGCTCGGCGTACTTTGGATGCTGCGAAGGTCATTCATGAGCTTTCAGCCGACTGGTCGTCCCATATCCAATCCGAGTCCTTCAAGGTGCTGACAGAAACGGGATACAGCCGCGTATGCTTCCAGCCGAATGAGGTAGTGAAACGGACGGAGATTCCTGAGTCTACTAAGGATGCAGGGCTTTCACAGGTCACCACGACTACTGCAAAGTATGACGCAGGACATGAGCATAGCGCGGCGGCAACAGAACGAGGAACAACGATGGTTCAAGAGCTGGAGCAGTTGTCTGACCAGTTTACGGTTCTTTATCGACCGATGGACCTGAACCCTGAATACACCTATGTAGTGGCTTCCTTGCTGGAGTCGTTGCCGGGTGAACAGGAGCCGCGGCTTATCGCAGTGATTCGGAACAATTACCCGAGTAAAAACGGAGAACGGCCTGACCTGTTAGCTTGGCTGGAGCGGTATCTTCACATATCCATGGTGCCTATGCTGCGCTTGCTTGCGGTGAAGGGTATCGCCTTCGAAGCCCATGTACAAAATTCGCTTTTATCCCTACAGGACGGATGGCCGGAATGCTACTATGTGCGGGATTTGGAGGGCGTAAGTATTGTGCGTGAACAGGCCGAGGAAGCCGGATGGGTGGGTTCACTGATTGCTGAGGACAGTCCCGTATTGTACGGCGCAGAAGAGCCATGGATGCGTACCCGTTATTATTTCTTTGTTAACCATTTGGGGGCATTGATTCATGCCCTTGCGGTTCATGAGCAGCACGGTGAGCAGGAGTATTGGAGGGTGGTACGCAAGGTATTGGAGCAATTACGGAAGCAAGATGCTGATTCTTGCCCCCGTCTAGTCGCCTATATCCAAGATTTATTGACCGCACCTACACTGCCTGCCAAAGCCAATTTTACAAGCTGCTTTCAGTCCAGAGGGGATACGCCGTCGTTTATCCCGATCCCTAATCCAATTCATTTTCGTGAGGTGACTTCATGTCTGTAACCAACATTTCGAATCATAACTTTTCCACAAGCAGCCTTTCTAAAGCTCCCGTCAGCCATGCTTCGACCACTCAACGCTTTATTCAGGCGCTCCGCTCGGATACCTTTATGGAGGTCGAGCAGCGTATTATCCGCCAACTGATTCAGGCATTGCTATATGAAGAAATTTTGCCTTATGACACCTACAGCGATTCCGTGGATAACAGCGATCAACATTTTATATTGTCCGGCAAGGACATTACAGGTCGCCCTGTCCAATACCGTTCTGTCGGAAAACAGATGAACAGCTTTGGGCGCATTCGGCTGGTACCTGTTCCAATCATACGAGTGGGGACAGACGGAAGCGAAAGGACAGCCATGCTGGCTGATTTTGCAAATGAAGTCCTCAGCGCCGCACAGCAGGGTGAACGACTCCAGCGCTTCATCGAGGAATTGGAGCAGACCTTGCTAAAGGATGTACAGGCGCAAAGCTCTTTCAACGCGCCATTTCTGGCGGATGACCAGCGTCGATATGATGAGCTGGAGGGCAATTTGGGGGACGGGCATCCCTACCATCCATGCTATAAATCCAGAATCGGCTTTACGCTGGCAGATAATGAGCTGTATGGTCCCGAGTTCAAGCAGCCGCTCCGTCCTGTTTGGCTGGCCATCGCCAAAAGCCATAGCCGGGCAGGGCAGTCGCAGGCGATTGAGTATGAAGCATTTATTCGCCAAGAGTTGGGAGAAAGCGAAGTTGCACGCTTCCAAGCCTTGTTAACCAGCTACGGTCAGCAACCGGAAGCCTATCGGCTCATGCCTGTCCACCCGTGGCAATGGCAGCAGGTCATTTTGCCCCGGTTTCATCAGGAGCTGGTGGATCAGCGGATCGTGTGGCTCGGTGAAGCGAGCGATGTGTATCAGGCGCAGCAGTCGATCCGCACATTGTCCAACCGGACGACACCGGAGCGTGCGTATGTGAAGCTGTCGCTGAGCATTACGAACACCTCGACCAGTCGGATCATGGCTGGACATACGGTGCTGAACGGAGCGCTTATCACGGACTGGCTGTATGGGTTGCTGGAACACGATGAATACGCCGCACAGCAGGGATTCTTTGTTTTGCGTGAGGTTTTGGGTATCACGTATGACTATGAGCAGCTGCCCGAATACCGTCAGGCGAAAACCTACGGCTCACTGGGGACGGTTTGGCGGGAAAGCATCCACGGGTATTTGCAGCCGGATGAGGATGCGATTCCTTTTAACGGACTATGTTATGTGCAAAAAAACGGGGTACCGCTTATTGATCCGTGGGTACAGCAATTCGGCGTAGAGGAATGGACCCGGCGTGTGCTGGAGGCCACGATATCGCCGATTATTCATATGCTGTATGCGCATGGAATCGGCATGGAATCCCACGGTCAGAATATCATTTTGATCCACCGGAACGGGCAAGCGACACGGGTGGCTCTTAAGGATTTTCATGATGGCGTCCGGTTTTCCGTGAAGCATCTGACAGAGCCGGAGAAATGCCCCGATCTTCATCCTGAGCCGCCAAGTCATGCCCGGATTAACCGCAATTCGTTTATTAAAACAAGTAACCCGGACGATGTACGTGACTTTTCCTACGATGCTTTTTTCTTTATTGCAGCCGCCGAGCTGGCGATGTTCCTGGCCGAACATTATCAGTTGGACGAGCAGCGCTTTTGGGAAATGTCCGCACAGGTCATTCATGATTATCAGCGCCAGCATCCTCAGCATGAGGAGCGATTCCGCCTGTTTGATCTGTTTGCCCCGACTGTACAGATTGAAGAATTGATGAAAAGACGTCTGCTTGGGGATGAGGACCTTCATTTCAAACCGGGGATTAACCCGCTGTATGCGTACCGGGAGCCGACATGCTGACTGTAAATCGGCTTCAGGAGAAGCTGCGGAAAGGACAGGAGGTCGTTGGCCTCATCGCTTCCATCCCGGCGGCACTTACAGTCGAAATGATCGGACATGCCGGATATGACTTTGTGATCATTGATATGGAGCATGTCATGGTCAATCCCGAGACGGTGGAGCATATGATCCGTGCTGCGGAAGCCGCACAAATCACGCCCTTGGTGCGTGTGCCCGAGGTCGATGCCAAGGAAATACTGCGCGTGCTGGATAGCGGAGCACAGGGGATCGTCGTTCCGCATGTGGAAAGCAGGGAGCAGATGAAGATGCTGGTTCAGGCTGCTAAATACAGCCCGGAGGGCAAGCGAAGCCTAAACAGCGGCAGACCTGCCGCATTTGGCAAAGGAAATCTGGTGGACTACATGCAGCGAGCCAATGAACAGATTATGCTGGTGCCCATGATTGAGAGCGAACTGGGTGTGGAACGCATCGCGGATATTTTAGCTGTACCGGGCATTGGCATGGTGCTGGAAGGAGCAGCGGATTTGTCCCAATCGTACGGGGTGCCGTGGCAGACCGATGCAATGATTGTACAGAAGGGGTTACAGCGGGTCTTTGAAGCCTCACGGGAAGCAGGTATTCCGTATTGCGCCATTCCGCGCAGGGACGGGGAATACAGCGTATGGATAGAAAAAGGGGTTCATGCCTTCGTACTGGGTGATGAGCGGGGAATTGCTTTTCGCGCCTTGCAAAAAAGAAGGTCTGACCTACGCTAGCACTCAACACAAAGGAGGAAGAAGATGAGTCAGCTTGTTACAGTATTATCTGGAGAGAAGATCGTTCCATATGTGGAAAAAATTATCCAGCAAACACGGGAGCAAGAGCAGCAGCCGGTATGCGCATATATATATGACCTGGGCGCACTGAGAGAACGGGCACAACGTTGTGTGAGCAGCTTGCCCGACGATTGCAGTTTGTTTTACGCAGTCAAAGCCAATCCCGATCCTCAATTGATCGCCAGCCTGCTTCCCATCGTAAAGGGCTTCGAAGCTGCATCTATTGGAGAAATTCGGACTATTCGCGAAGTGTCAGCCGACGTGCCGATTATTTTTGGAGGTCCAGGGAAAAAGGACGCCGAAATTGAGGAAGCATTAGAGCGAAAGGTGATGCTGATTCATGCCGAAAGTCTGCATGAGTTGCAGCGTATCGGCTGGATCGCGGAGCGCAGACAGCAGCGTGTATCTATTTTGCTGCGTATTAATTTGCGGCGTACCTTGCCAGAGGCGAGCATCACGATGTCCGGTCGGCCCACTCAGTTTGGTATCGACGAAATTCAGGTGCCAGAAGCGATCCGACTGGCCCAGAGTCTGTCGTATGTACAGTTGGAGGGCTTCCATATGCACTCTCTGTCCAACAATCTGGATGCCCGGCTGCATGCCCGAATGGTCGCTACGTATTTGCAGTGTGTGCAGGGCTGGATTCAGGAGCATGAGCTATCTATCCGCTACCTGAATGCGGGCGGCGGCTTCGGCATTTCGTATACCGATCTGGCGCGCAGGTTCGAATGGGATGATTTTATGGAGGAATTGCGTCAAGTGTGGGAGGAATACCGCATTCCCGGCATCCAGCTCATTTTTGAGTCCGGGCGCTATATGGTAGCGCACTGCGGGTATTATGCGGCAGAAGTGATCGACCTCAAAACGAATCATGACCAGCATTACGCCATTATTCGCGGGGGAACCCATCACTTTCGATTGCCGGTGTCATGGCAGCATAACCAGCCTTTTGAGGTGATTGCTGTTGACGAATGGCGTTATCCTTTTCCGCGCACAGAGCGGCGACAAACAGCAGTGACCATCGCGGGTGAGCTTTGTACCCCCAAGGATGTGTTGGCGCATGAAGTGTATGTGGAGCATTTGCGGATTGGGGATGTTCTGCTGTTCCACATTGCGGGAGCTTATAGCTGGACGATTTCCCATCATGATTTTCTCAGCCATCCACATCCACACTTTTACTATATGGATCGTGTAACGGGCGCGGAGGATATAGAGACGATAGAGACCACAGAGACTACAGAGACCACACTTTTGCAGAAGAAAAAGCAGGCTGAAAACCATGTCATGCAGGATCTTATCAATACCTTGCTGGCGGAAGGATTTTGGGAGCATGCCGATGTTGAACTGTTGTCTATTCCGCAATGGCAAAGCTACTATGCTGCTGCCCATCCCGAATTAGGCGAGCTATTTGCTTTTGCCGATCCTGAAGCTATTGCTGAGCCAAAGGGGGAAACCTCTCCAAACGGCCGTTCTATGAGCCTTTACCGCTGGTGGGTGGATCGGGAGCAGGAGCACAGTCTCGTTTTTCCTGTACAAGCTGCGGTGGTTCAACCCTATCGTTATCTGCGAGCAGGTGGAGTGTATGAAATTCGGCGGCTGTCAGAGGATGGTGGATTTGGTGCAGAATTTCTTCACCCCGTAACGCTGATGCAGCGTGTGATTGAGAGATGCCTGGATGAAGAATACCGCCAACAGGAGGGAGTGGGAAGGTTTGTCCAGTTGTTGGAGCAAACGGTTGAGCAGACTACATGGTCGCTGGATAGCGGACTGACGGATGAAAATATACTGGAAAAATCGCCCTCGGAGGCTTTTCAACGATTGGAGCAGTATTCTTCGTTGCGTGATCGTCCATTCCACCCCGCATCCAAGGCCAAAACGGGCTTGAACTATGAGGACTATCGCAAATATATCGCTGAATTTGGGCAAGACATCACGCTGAGCTGGGTAGCGCTCCGAAAGGATGCGGTGATGACCGGAGTGGGAATCGCACAAGGTCCTCATTTTACGGACACAGAAACAGAAACAGAAACAGTAGCAGCGACAGTCGCATCGGACACACAGCGCCCATTCGATGGGCAGCAGCCAGACGACCTTCTTCTGTCCAGCTCTGAGCGTGAGCTAGTAGAGCAAGAAATGCAGGAACGCGGGCTAGCTGCGGATTATATTGCAATCCCCGTGCATCCGTGGCAGCTCACATATATGCTCCCACAACATTTGCATGCCGAGCAGGCGGACAAAGTATGGATTCCACTGGAAGTGAAGGCTGGAGCTTTTCAGGCAACCTCATCTGTACGCTCTTTGTCTCCCAAGGATGGCGGACAGAATTATGTCAAGCTCCCGTTGGGCGTATTTTCGCTGGGGGCATCCCGCTATCTCCCTGCGGTGAAGCTGATCAACGGGGATCGTGGACAAGCCATGTTGCAGCAAGCCAAGACACGTGACCCGCAGCTTCAGGAACGCTTATTTTTATGCGATGAAGGCTCCTGGTGGGCCTATATGCCGGAAAATGGCAGCCTGTATGATGATCCACCCCGGCACCTGGCAGCGATGGCGCGTATTTATCCGCACGAATTGATCCATGATCCGGCCGTTCGTCTTATCCCCATGTCTGCGTTGGCCGCAGGCCAGCATCATTTTTTCCGGGAATGGGCCGCTGAGCGTGGATTTCCGGACACGGCAGAATCGGTAAAACAACTGTTCGGTGAAGTATGCTCGACATTTTTTGAAATCATGCTGCGCTTGTATCGGATCGGTCTCATGCCTGAAATCCATGGGCAAAACTGTGTGCTGGTTTGGAAAAACGGCAAGATCGAGCACATTTTGCTGCGTGACCATGACTCGGTGCGTCTGCATCTGCCCTGGCTGACAGAGCAGGGGATTGCCGATCCTGAATACCAAATCCGGCCTGGCTATTCCAACAGCCTATATAATGAAACACCGAAGAAATTGTTGTTCTACCTGCAAACCCTTGGTATTCAAGTCAACCTGTACGCCATTATAGATACTCTTTCCGATGTTCATGGTATAGACGAGTCCACTTTATGGTCCGTACTAAAGAATCAATTGGAAGAAGCGATTCACCACGTACCTTTCAAGGCTGCCGTTCGTCAGGAAATCGAGCATATTTTATTTGAAAAGCCGGACTGGCCGCTCAAGCTGCTGGTTAAACCTTTGCTGGAGCAGTCCGGCGTACCCGGCAGCATGCCATCTGGTCAAAGCCGTATACAGAACCCGTTTCATCATTTATAAGCTTTAGCGCAATTCCATTTTGCAAAATCCGACCTAGTCTATATATAATGAAATGAGTTCTCACATAAATGAGAATAATTCTCGATATATAGAAAGGCTGGGAGCAATGAATACTCAAGACCAATCTTTTACTTCATTTCTTTATAAACTGCAAGATATTCAGCATGTGTGTTCTGGTCGCTCTTCCTCCCGGCAAGAAACGTCTTTTCATACCTTATTATTGTTCAACGAAGGCGAAGGGGATATAGCGATTGATGGAATGACGTATCCTCTTTACCGTCAAAAGGGCTTTATGCTCGCCCCCGGCGCAGTCATGAAGCTCCATATGCTGTCCGGCGCTCCGGCGGATTATTACATCATCCGTTTTCTTGCATTACAGCCGTCCGGGGAGCCGGACCGTTACATACCCGCACCAGCGCTTGGACCGCATGAATGGATCATTTCCCACTTTCGCTTTGTGATGGATATGGTCGAAGAGATCAAGAGGAAGCATCATTGTAATAGCGTGTGGGACCAAATGAAGGCCAACATTGTATTTCAGGAAATGCTGATGTCCTTGTTTCAGCATACCAGCCGTGATCAGAAGCCCGATGTGCAGCAGGCGGTGACTCTGACCCTCCATAATATGGAACAGCACTATGCTTCGGATATTACGCGGGATAAGCTGGCAGAGCTGGCAGGAATGAGCCCTGATTATTATTCGCGTATGTTCAAAAAATTGATCGGCAAAAGCCCGATGGAATATTTGACGGACATTCGTATCAATCATGCGAAGCAGGCATTGGTGCTCACTCGTGATTCCTTTCGTTCTATTGCTCACGGTGCCGGATTTAGCGATGAGTTCTATTTTAGCCGCAAGTTTAAAGCCGCGACTGGACGCTCTCCCTCAGCTTATGTGAATACAATCCGGTATTCGGATAAAATCGCTTCGCTCAAGCATCTGTTAACCGGACATTTGGTTGCATTGGGCATTGAGCCGTATGCAGCGGTCATCAACAAGGCTTATCCTGTCACCGAAGGCTTTCGCAATACCATTTCGGTGGGTGAGGTACAGCCCGATCTGGAGAGGCTGATGTCAGCCCGACCGGATCTGATTTTAACCTGTGAGTTCAGAGATTTTGGGAAGTCGAAAAAAGAAAAAATGTACGAGCAGATTGCGCCCACCGTCACTGTACCCTTTTTCCAAAACTGGCGTACTCATTTTCAGTCAATCGCCCGGATCGTCGGCAAGGATACGGAAGCGGTGGAATGGCTGGAGCGATATGAAACGAAAGCGGAAACGATTTCCCGAAAGCTCAGGCAAAAGCTCGGCGGGGAGAGTGTGCTAATCGTGGGAGTGGGGAACCAGAAAATGTGTGTGTATGGACAGCGGAATGTGGGAACGGTGCTATACGGGGATTTAAAGCTGGCTATGCCTGCGGGAGTGGAGGCTATTGCCCATTACC
This sequence comes from Paenibacillus sp. 1-8, assembly GCF_056316205.1. Lineage (NCBI taxonomy): Bacteria > Bacillati > Bacillota > Bacilli > Caryophanales > Paenibacillaceae > Paenibacillus > Paenibacillus sp. 1-8. The sequence goes on from NZ_CM149995.1 coordinate 2,347,750, forward strand.
GTGAGGTGACGGTGGACGATCTGGCTGAATATGATGCGGATCGCATCATACTGACGTGTTTCCGCCATTATGGAAATGCCTGTGAAGAACAAACGATTCAGCAAGAATGTCTGGCACTGTGGCGCTCTCCTGAATGGCAGAAACTAAAGGCGGTGCAACGCGGAGCAGTCCACCATATGTGCGATAGCCGACATCTGTATACATGCTATACTTCGTTGTCTCACGACCTGTTATTGGACAAAATGGTAACGTTGTTATTGTCTGATTCGTCCAAATAAAGGACGCTAACGTCCATGTTCATCATAGCCCCCCTCCCTATAATTAATAATGAGAATCAATATCATCATTGGCGATCTAAATAGGGGGAATAGAGAAATGTTTCGAGCATCAGGCAAGGGGAGTATATGGATTGCGCTCATGGTTGTATTGCTGCTTTTATCAGGCTGCGGAGCTGGAGGCGCGGGTAAGAGTGCGAATTCCGGTGGAGCGACTGGAACAGATAAAGGAACGACGGATACACAGGGGCCAGCTTCAACCGATTCGGTGCGTACCATTGAGCATGCGTTGGGGAAAACCGAGATTAAGGGGACACCCAAGCGGGTCGTAACGCTGTATAACGGAGCCAACGATGTTATGATCGCTTATGGTATAAAGCCTGTGGGGATTGTGGAGTCCCATGGAACGGAGCCCGTGTATGACTATTTAAAAAAGGATCTCGCAGGGATTCCCACGGTTGGGTTGGAAACACAGCCGAGCCTGGAGGAGATTTATAACCTGAAACCGGATGTCATCATTGCAACCCGATTCCGTAACGAGGCGACGTACCAGCAATTATCGGAAATTGCCCCTACTGTGGCCGTCAATGAAGTATATGAGTGGAAGGAAACCGTAAAACTGATCGGACAAGTGCTGAATCAGGAGGACAAAGGAACACAATTGCTGGCGGATTGGGATCGGCGTGTAGCGGATTTCAGGACGAAAATGGGTGACCGTCTGCCGATCAAGGCCTCCATTGTTAATTTCCGCGCGGACCATGCACGTATTTATTATATGGGCTATGCCGGGAAAATTCTGAAGGAGCTGGGCTTTACCCGCCCTCCTGCGCAAGAAGGAGACAAGTGGGGAATCAAAGTCAACAGCAAGGAAAGCATACCCGATATGAATGCAGATACATTGTTCGTATTTAACTCCGGTAAGGATCAGGCTGCGATTGAAAAAAATGTTGAAGCCTGGACCCATCATCCTCTATGGAAAAACCTTGATGCATACAAGAAAAATAGCATTTTTAAGGTCGACGAGGTGAACTGGAATTTGGCTGGAGGTTATCTGAGCGCGAATCGGATGCTGGATGATCTTTATAAAATTTATGATTTGAAATCATAAACCTACATGACAAAAAAACAACGGAAATATAGCAGAGGGGTGAGGGGTTATATTTCTCATCCTTCTTTTATGTTGTACCAGGCTGTTGGAAGAGTGAGGCTATGCAATGATGCTAACGACAAATTTAAGAAAATGGATTGGACTTGGTGTATGCCTGATTTTGTTGACAGGAGCTTTATCTCTTGGCCTACTGATGGGTAGAACGCTAATTAATCCAAATTTTATGATTTCTTCCTTATTTCATTATGATGCTCAAAATGTAGAGCATGTGCTGATACATACCGAACGTTTGCCGCGCACGGTCATTGCTGCTGTTGTAGGCGCGAGCTTGGCGATGGCAGGGGCTTTCATGCAGGCACTTACCCGCAACCCGTTGGCTTCGCCCAGTACGTTCGGTATCAATGCGGGTGCTTTGTTCTTCGTCTCCATAGCTTCCGTCGCGTTTTCGGTCGAGTCCATGATGTCTCTGATGGGCTTTGCCTTGATCGGCGCAGGACTGGCGGCTGTTCTGGTGTACGTCATCGGATCATTAGGCAGGGATGGTTTGACGCCAGTCAAGATTGTATTGTCCGGCTCTGCCATTCACGCTTTGTTTATGTCGATGATCCAAATTATTTTGGTGATGAATGAAACGGGGATGCAAAATGTGTTGTTCTGGATGGCAGGCTCTGTCAGCGGACGTTCGCTGGAGATGCTACATCCTTTATTTCCTTTTATGCTAGTGGCTGGGATCTCGGCGATGTTTATGGGTAGAGCGGTGAATCTGCTCGTGACCGGGGAAGATGTAGCGAAGGGCTTGGGGCAAAATATCTTATGGGTAAAATGCGTGATGGGCCTGATTATTGTGGTGCTGGCTGGATGCGCTGTTGCTATTGCGGGGGCGATTGGCTTTGTCGGTCTGATCATTCCGCATGTGGCGCGTGCTTTGGTTGGTGCGGATTACCGCTGGATTACCCCTTTTTCGGCGGTACTGGGTGCTTTGCTATTGGTGTCGGCGGATACCGCAGCCAGAGTGCTGATTTCGCCGCAGGAAATTCCGATTGGCGTCATTACAGCTTTGATCGGGGTTCCCTTTTTCGTCTACATTGCCCGTAAAGGGGTGGCGTGGAAATGAAGCGTGTGAATTTGAAGCATGGGACTGGCAGAGACGGCATGAGTACGAAGCATTATGTGACGCTGCGCAGCAGGAGCGGCAGGTGTCATATCCAACTGGAAAAGAAAGCACTATGGATGATGTGTGGACTGGCCTTGGCGCTACTGATCATTGGCGTGATTAGTGTAGGCTGGGGAGATACGTATGTGCACCCTTGGGAAGTGCTTCGAGCGATATGGGGGCGTGGCTCAGGCGATTATGATTTTATTTTGTACAGGCTGCGGTTTCCGCGAGCGCTTACGGGCATGCTGGTTGGTGCGGCTCTGGGCATCGCGGGAGCGGTGCTTCAGGGCATTATCCGCAATCCGTTGGCATCCCCGGATATCCTCGGGATTACAGGCGGAGCATCCGTAGCGGCAGTTACGTTCATTGCTTACGGGGGAGCTGTTTTGAGCATTCAATGGCTGCCTGTGGCGGCTGTCGCTGGAGCGTTGGTCGTATCGCTGCTTGTGTATATATTGTCCTGGAAGGACGGAGTAACCCCAATCCGACTGGTGCTGGTGGGGATTGGTTTGGCTTCTGCCATGAGCTCGATCACCACGCTTATGCTGGTCATGAGCTCGTCCTTTACAGCCGGCAAGGCTTATATTTGGCTGACAGGCAGCGTGTATGGAGCATCGTGGAATAACGTATATACCATGCTGATCGCTATTGTGATCTGCACACCTTTGGTGCTCTATTTTTCACGCAGCCTCAACACACAGGAGTTGGGGGATGATGTGGCTACCGGCTTGGGAGTGGAGGTGCAGCGGCATCGTGTGATGTTGCTGCTGCTCAGTGTGATTCTTGCTGGAACTGCAGTAGCAGTTGCGGGAGCGATTGGTTTTGTGGGTTTAATCGCGCCGCATATTGCGCGCAGATTAGTAGGCCGCTCTATGGGGAGCCTGACACTGGTGTCAGCACTGGTAGGGGGATTGCTGGTGTATCTCGCCGACTTGCTGGCCCGTACGGCTTTTTATCCGATTGATATTCCCGCAGGCATTTTTACAGCAGGGGTGGGTGCACCGTTTTTCCTGTATTTGCTGCTCCAGCGCCGAAATCGGCATTAAAGCCAGAGTTGGAATGTTTACATGATTGAAATAGATGACATCACAATATGGGAGGGAAGCTGCATGGGTTTAGAGGTGAAGGACCTGATGATTAACTACGGGACAGACCCGGTCATTCAAGAGCTAGACCTGCAAATTCCGGAGGGAAAGATTACGGTGCTGGTAGGCAGCAATGGCTGTGGAAAATCGACGATTTTGCGTGCCATGGCCCGGCTATTGAAGCCTGCGGCGGGAGCGGTGCTGCTGGATGGTCAGGCTATTGCCCAGTTACCCTCCAAGCAAATTGCCAAAAGGCTATCCATTTTGCCGCAGGGACCGTCAGCGCCGGAAGGACTGACAGTGTATCAGTTGGTCAAGCAGGGCAGATATCCACATCAGAGCTGGCTGAAGCAGTGGTCGGCAGAGGATGAAGCACAGGTACAAAACGCGCTGCAAGCGACGCAATTGGAGGCTTTTGCGGATCGTCCGGTAGATTCCTTATCTGGCGGGCAGCGCCAGCGTGCGTGGATTTCCATGACTTTGGCGCAGGGGACGGATATGATCTTACTGGATGAGCCGACGACCTATTTGGACATGACGCATCAAATTGAGATTTTGGACCTTCTGTTTGATCTGAATGAACGAGAAGGGAGGACCATTGTCATGGTGCTGCATGATCTGAATCTGGCTTGTCGCTATGCGCACCATATGGTTGCGGTATACGATAAGCGCATTTACGCGCAGGGAAAGCCGGAAGAAATCATGACCGCAGAGACGGTGGAGAAGGTATTCCAACTGCGCTGCCAAGTCATTCCTGATCCTTTGTACGGAACACCGATGTTTATTCCTCATGGAAAGGGGAGGAAAATGGATGCCGTACGCCAAAGGGTCTTCGTTTGATGAAGGAAAAGGGCAGCTATTGCCCTACCTGTCCGAAGATACATTGTACGAGCTAAGTGTGGGCTACGATGTTTGGGTTACAGTAAACTGAATATTTGCCTAAGCGCCATTCTGCCTGCTTTGATTCCTAGATGTATAGTGTGAGTTTTGGTTAGATCACGAAAGGAGCTGGTTTGTATGTTTCGGATTCAACCTCGGGTTCAGGGTGTGACGAAGGAACTGCTGGAGCTTTATCAGCATGTTAGTGCTTCTACCCTTGGGCATTTCACGGATTTTGGATGTATGCAGGGGGCGCTGCCGTTGTTTCGTCCCATTCGTTTGTTGGGAAATGCAGTTACAGTGAGGCTTCCCCATCTGGACTCCGCCGCTGTTCGTCATGCACTGGAATTGGCACAAGCGGGTGATGTGCTGGTTGTCGATATGTCCGGTGACGACGCCAGAGCCTGTTGGGGAGAATTTAGAGCCTATGTAGCGATGAAAAAACAACTGGCTGGAGTGATTGTTTCCGGTTGTGTCACAGATGTTGGTGTCTTGAACCAGCTGCAATTTCCCGTCTTTTCCAAAGGGGTTAGTGCCTTGACTACACGTACACTGGAACTGGAGGGAGAGGTGAATACGCCGATTAGCCTGTTTGGGGTCAGCGTACATCCGGGTGATCTCATTTTGGGTGATGACGATGGCGTATTTGTAGTGAAGCCGGAGGAAGCATGGGAACTGGGGGAAAAAGCTTTGGAAAAACAGCGCAAGGAGGAGCTTACGCGCCAGCAATTCGGATACGATCAGCTTTTGAATGCCCGGCTGGAAAGGTAGACATTACACGCGCGTCAGGTGTCCGGTATAGTGTGGATAAAGATTTTGCCATCCTTGGCGCCGCATCCTGCTTTTTTACCTGTCAGATCCATTTGGATACCCTGATCCTGAGTACGTACAATCCGCACAAGCTCCTTTTTAGGAGCATTTTTTTACATGCAACGCATTGATGCAGGGGGACTTTTTTTTGTTTTATTGTCAATTTTATCGCATGACATCTGGGAGAGCTACCCCAATTGGGGGCGGCATTTAGTTTTAACGCTAATTATCTGGGGAATTTGCTTAAAGAGCAGACAGGCAAAACCTTTCGGGAGCTTGTCCAAACCCAACGTATGCTGCATGCGGAGACGCTACTTCGCCATACAAACCACAGCATCAGCGAAATAGCGTCCGAGGTGGGGTATGAAAGCCTGGGCTTTTTTTATCGGAAGTTTAAGGAGTACTCAGGCTATACGCCAAGTCAATATCGCGAGTGTCAGAGGCGGGTGGGTGAGGTTTGACATTGACGACAAGACTCGATTTATTATTTAAATAGCTTACGAATGGGCTCTATGTCATATTCATTGGTGATTTTATAAGAATTAAGCCGATTTTTGGTTTTTGTACCATCATATATTTCAATATAATTTTGGTCGTATAGCGTTATGCCAAATGAATCTTCTTTGTTTTCATGGTTTACGAAGATGGTGATCATATATGTGGCAGTAAGACCTTTATCTAATACACTGGATTTTCTGAATTTCATTTGGGTGAAGCTGTTCATGATGTTTTGAATTTCATGCTTATCTCTTACAATTTTGTCTGTATAATCTGGTGACCTGCTAATGAAAATAGAAGTGATCCTGGATGTATTCATATGATCCATGACGACATCTTTAAATGAGGTATCCAGTTTTACAATATAAATGATTCCAATAATAGCTGCGATCAGAAGGATTGCAGACTTAAAAATATAGTTATTACGTTTTGTCATAAACTTACTCCTTCACAGTTTAAAGGTTCAAGGCTTTATGGCTTGGTACCTACCGAAAGCATATGCGGACTCATGCCGATAATGGATTTCTGTTCTTCAACCTGTCGTGCTATAGCCAACAAACGGCTGCGATGGGCAGGGAACGTCCACTTCTCTTCAAAGCCTGGCGCTGGTCCAACCGGGTCCTTCCACTCCACGTGGCTCCGGCAATCCAGCCGTCTGCCAGTCTGCACGCATGGCGTCTGGTGTATGAAAGTAGGAGCGTGCGATAAAAGAGGGATAAATCACAGGGCGCACATGCTGGCCATCCGTCAGATCTTGTCTGACCCTATCCATGAACGCGTCTTCTTCCACAATGGTATTGTGTTCGCCATACACAGATAATCCCCACAGCAGTGAGCCAAACCTGGATATAGCTGAAGTAATCAGCGTTCCCCCCTTCTTTAAGACACGTGCCGCTTCTTGCAGTGCTTTTACTCGCTCTTGCTGCACCGCCATCATAATAAGCCAGAATTTCATGCTCATCTTTTTTTAGACATAGTACACCTCACTCAATGATATGGAATAATATAACACTAGCACTAGCATCATGAATACGTCTACCGTGTTTCAAATAGGGACACAATCGGGGGCATCGGGGTAGAGGGAGTGTGGGGCTGTAAAACTATGCACTCTATTAATGAAAGGAAAAAAGCTGTCCCTCAGTAGCAAAAACTACCTTGGGGAACAGCTCTCATTTAAAAGATTTTTGTTAGCAAGGAGTAGTCTCTTTTTGGGCTAGTACAGGCACTGCAAAGCGATCCACCTATGTTGTGGATACCCCCTCTACCATTATAAAGTAGCAGTCTCCAGCATACCTTCGAGATCTTTTTGGGTAAGATGGTAATGCTCGTTGCAAAAATGGCAATGTATTTCGGCCTGTCCATCGGTATGGATCATATCTGCTATTTCCTCACTACCTAAGCTGATAATGGCATTCGAAACTCGTTCCTCTGAGCAGGGGCAATGGAATTGCACAGGCATGGTTTCCAATACTTTAATATTGTCTTCTCCCAAAATCTGTCCAAGTATCTGCTCCGGCGTCAGTCCTTGCATGACCATAGAGGAAATACTCGGAATGGCCTCAAGGCGTCTCTCAATAAAACTGATTACCTCTTCCTGCGTACCCGGCATTAGCTGAATAATAAATCCGCCAGCCGCCTGAATGGAGTTGTCAGGATTGACAATCACCCCGGCTCCAACAGAAGAAGGAATTTGTTCGGATTGGACCAGATATGAGGTGAAGTCCTCACCCAGCTCACCTGATATAAGGGGGACTTGTCCAACAAAAGGCTGCTTTAATCCGATATCCTTGGATACAATCAGCGCTCCATCTGTTCCAACTGCTCTGGCGACATCTAACTTCCCTATATGATTAAGGTCGAAATGGGTTTGCGGATTTTTTACATAACCTCTAACTTCTCCTTTGGCATTGGTATCGACAAGAATAGTGCCGATAGGGCCGCCGCCGTTAATCCTGATCGTCAGTTTATCCTCATCTTTAAGCATGGCCCCGAGCATAACGCCGACTGTCATGGAGCGTCCCAATGCAGCCGATGCTGTTGGCCAGGTATGATGACGCCGTTGTGCTTCACTTACCGTCTCCGTTGTTCTGACGGCGTAAGCCCGGACCTGGTTGTTGTAGGCAAGAGCTTTTACTAAATAATCGTTCATGATCATGATCCTTTCTGCTATTTCAAATTCTTTACAAAACCATTTTTTCCTGAATCCAGTTCTCCAAAGAAGTGATTTTGGAAGCATAACCTGCTTTATAAAAGTCAGCGGATAATGATGCGATGGTTACCCTTTTCAGAACTGCCTTCCAGGACATTTCCGCCTCTTCCATCAAATTTGTCAGCAGGCAGCACTGATCTTCATCCTTTAATTCAAGCATATCGTTGTAAATACCGCTGGAAGAATAGAGTGTCTGTTGTCCTTCGATCGCAAGATAAATATCAAATACCCGAATATCCTCAGGTTTTTTCTTTAATTTAAACCCGCCTTTGACTCCGGGTACAGAAGTAATCAAATCGGAGCTGACCAATTTTCGTAACAGCTTATGAAAATAAGTGGGCGAAGCACCTAATTGCTGACTGATGGCTTCTCCTGGTAAAACCGCTTTGTCTGGCAGCATCGTGAGTAGAAGAAGGGCGTAGACAGATTGTTCGACGCCTGTTTTCATATGCATCAGCATCACCTCTTTACATTCAAAATCTATAATCAGGCTAATGTGGATAATGATTATCCATTTAAGTGTATGATAGAGGTGATTTTCGTAAAAGTAAACTATTTCTCAAAAAAAAATAAAAATTTAATTCATTTGCAATTCATAACTAGACACATTATTATATTTGACATATCAATTGATAAGTCAAATAATTAAGGTGGTGAGGGGAATCGGGAACAATGCTCCGACAGGGAGCATTGTTCCCGATTACATGTGATGGTGAAGGAAATGGGACAGGCGTTTACTTCATCAGTGATATAGCATTTCACTAGCGATACAATTACAGGGAGGTTTATTGAAAAATGACTATTCAGAACGTTAAACTATCTATATTAGACCTTGCACCCGTCATTGAAGGCGGCACTCCTGCCGATTCCTTCCGCGATACCGTTGCTCTTGCCCAGCATGCCGAGCAATGGGGATATCATCGGTACTGGCTGGCGGAGCATCATAACATGCAGGCGGTTGCCAGCGCAGCTACTTCACTGGTTATCGGGCACGTAGCTGCACATACGAACAGGATTAGGGTAGGTTCGGGCGGCATCATGCTGGCTAATCATGCTCCGCTCATGGTTGCAGAGCAGTTCGGAACGTTAGAGTCGCTGTATCCGGGACGGATTGATCTGGGACTTGGTCGGGCTCCGGGCACGGATCAGCCTGCCATGAGGGCGTTACGGCGAGGGTTGCACAGCACTGGAGAAGACTTCCCGGAACAATTAAATGAGCTGCGTTCCTATCTGAATCCAGCGCTGAATGGGGGAGTGCCGGGTGTGAGGGCGGTTCCTGGAGAAGGGCTGGATATACCGATCTGGCTGCTGGGATCAAGCGGATTCAGCGCACAGCTGGCAGGTCAGCTTGGGTTGCCGTTTGCGTTTGCGAGCCACTTTGCCCCGGCTCATTTGTTACAGGCTCTGGAGCTGTATCATCGCAATTTCCGCCCATCGAAGGCACTGGATAAGCCGTATGTGATGATCGGTGTCAATGTGGTTGTTGCAGATTCTGATGAGGAAGCACAGTGGCTTTTCACTTCACAAGAACAACAATTCCTCAATTTGATACGTGGGAAGAGCGGGAAACTAAAGCCACCAGTAGATGACATGGAGAAGCTCTGGAGTGAGCAGGAGAGGGAGGCAGTTCGCGGTAATATGCTAGGGTATTCTGCAGTCGGTAGCCCTGACACGGTTAAGCAAAAACTTGATTTTATAATGAACCAGACGAGAGCCAATGAGCTAATTACAACATCCCATATATATGATCATCAAGCGCGCCTGCGGTCGTATGAGCTGCTTGCCGAAGTGATGCGAACAGACGAGTAGTTAGTCAAATAGTAAGGCCGTGCCGAAAAAGGTTCTCACAACCCGATTCTGGCACGGCCTTATTATATTTTAAAGCTTATACTTACGAATTAAATAGGTTGGGGTGCAGCTCCACGCGTGACAGTAGCTGTTGAATCAAATAACTGCCGTAGGGTGAAAAGGCTTTATTATAGGGATCGTACAATTCCCAGAACCTATCCGCTCCATCCCGTAGCATACCTCCCCATTTGAGGTGTTTTCCAGTATGCTGTACGCAGAGACGCTACTTCGCCATACAAACCAGAATATTAGCGAACTAGCATACGAGGTGGGATACGAAAGTCTGGGCTTTTTTTATCGGAAATTTAAGGAGTATTCAGGGTATACGCCCAGTCAATATCGTGAGTGTCAGGGGCGAACGGGGGAGGTTTGACACTCAAGACGACATTTTCAAAGGAGGTAAAATGATTCCCATAATAGCTACAATATGATTTATCATCTCTTACATACTCGCTTAACGAAAAGCTCGTCTTCCACGACTTGAACTCTACAAATATAAATTGAATATATTATCAAGCAAGTCGATCCATAAGCTTTGAGTGTGAAAGGGGAAGAACACGTGATAATACATGTATATGCTTTATGCTGGAATGAAGAAAAAATGCTCCCGTTTTTTTAAAGCACTATGATAATATAGCGGATCAATACTATATTTTCGATAATGACTCAACTGATAATTCTGTATCCATGTTAAGGGAAAATCCCAAAGTTGTTATAGATAGATTCGAAATAGAAGGTAATTCTCTCGTGAAATCAGCACAAGATAAATTCAATCAATTTTGGAAAGGAAGCAGAGGAAAGGCAGACTGGGTTATTGTCTGTGACGCAGATGAACATTTCTATCACCCTAACCATTACATGAAACGGTAAGGAATGGTGTAAGAAGTCAAACCTACGATAAGCCTCAAATATTTAATCCAAATGCGATTCAAGAAATAAATTTTAGTCCTGGCAGGCATACTGCTTCACCTACAGGGGACGTCATAAAGCCATCCAATAATGATATTTTATTATTACACTATAAATACTTGGGATTCGACTATCTAAATTCACGTTTCTCGACTTTAAAACAAGGACTGCGAGAAGGGGACACAGCAAATAGATGGGGATTTCATTATTTATGGGATGAGAAACAAAGGTTGGAACAATTCGAGGAATTAAAAAATAAATCTGTTAGAGTGTTGTAGATTTATAAGGATAAAGGCACCTTTTTTCTCAGGGTGCCTTTATCCTTTTATGGTTGGAAATGAAATTGGATGAATCAGCTTACTTAATGCTCGGTCACTACCTATTAATGTCCCCGGAATTTAAAAAGGCTTCCATAAGTAGATAGATATCTATTTTTATTTTAATAGGTAAACAAACAATCATATGTAACACATTATTAATATGATACATGGAGCTACATTAATCCCTATTCTGTTCTATATAGATTGAACCGTAAAATAATATAGTGGATATAAGCCTAAATATATTTTTTAGTTCAATATATATATATCATTTTTTACAATATGGATTTGTAGTTAATAAATAGTAAAGGAGAGATCAACTTAATGGCAGTATTATCAACTGGACCTATTGAGAATAGTCCTGTTAGTGGGGCCAGGCCTATTCAGCAGGTTACCGTTAAAATAATTAACCGCGATGTAGTCAATTCTTCAATTGTTTTAATTCAAGGATACATTTTAAATGGTTTACGAACATTGTATGTACTAGAACAAATAGCTTTAGCCCCCAATGCAGTTGCTACGAGAAATTATCTAGCGAACTTCGACGCATATGAATTCGTTTTTACTACAAGCGGTCCTGCAGAAGAAAGTACTGATATTTCAGTTTGGGGAAAAAATGGGAGTGGTGTAATTATTGATGTTCAGCGCATTGTTGCGGATGAGCAACTAGAGTCTTAAAACTCAACAAATTTACAGAGATAAAACCACAATCATATCAAATGGTTGAGACATAAAATAGAGGGAACAGGATATTGAGAAAGATCTCACTGTTCACAAGAAAGACTTACTTTTACTAGGAAGGAGGGAGTATCTTAATGGCAGTATTATCAACTGGACCCATTGCAAACGATCCTGTTAATGGAGTTAGACCCACCCAACTGGTCACGGTAAAAATCGATAACCGAGATTCTGTAAATTCTTCTACTGTTTTGATCGAGGGTTTTATTTTAAACGGTAGCAGAACATTATATGTGCAAGAACTAGTACCAGTGGGACCAAATGCGGTTGTAACCAGGAACTATTTTGCAAATTTCAATGCATTTGAATTCGTTTTTACCACAAGCGGAGCAGCAGAGGATGAGACTCAAATTTCTGTTTGGGGTAAAGATGCATTTGGGCAATTGGTGCCTGCCCACCGATTAGTTTCTGATGAACTTTTAGGAACCGATCAAGGCGTCCAAGGACCTCAGGGTGTTCAAGGACCTCAAGGCGTACAAGGACCTCAGGGTGTTCAAGGACCTCAAGGCGTACAAGGACCTCAGGGTGTTCAAGGACCTCAAGGCGTACAAGGGCCACAAGGTGTTCAAGGCGTACAAGGCGTCCAAGGACCTCAGGGTGTTCAAGGAACACAAGGCGACCAAGGACCTCAAGGAGTTCAAGGAGCACAAGGAGACCAAGGACCTCAAGGCGTTCAAGGAACACAAGGCGACCAAGGACCTCAAGGTGATCAAGGGCCTCAAGGCGACCAAGGACCTCAGGGAGACCAAGGACCTCAGGGAGACCAAGGACCTCAGGGCGACCAAGGACCTCAGGGAGACCAAGGACCTCAAGGCGACCAAGGACCTCAGGGAGACCAAGGACCTCAAGGCGACCAAGGACCTCAGGGAGACCAAGGACCTCAGGGAGTTCAAGGAGTCCAAGGTGACCAAGGACCTCAGGGAGTTCAAGGACCGCAAGGAGACCAAGGACCACAAGGTGACCAAGGACCACAAGGCGACCAAGGACCTCAGGGTGACCAAGGACCTCAGGGAGTCCAAGGTGACCAAGGACCTCAAGGCGTTCAAGGTGATCAAGGAGCACAAGGCGACCAAGGACCACAAGGTGACCAAGGACCACAAGGCGACCAAGGACCTCAAGGTGACCAAGGACCACAAGGCGACCAAGGACCTCAAGGTGATCAAGGACCGCAAGGTGACCAAGGACCTCAAGGTGATCAAGGGCCTCAAGGAGACCAAGGACCACAAGGTGACCAAGGACCACAAGGTGACCAAGGACCACAAGGTGACCAAGGACCTCAAGGTGATCAAGGACCGCAAGGTGACCAAGGACCTCAAGGTGATCAAGGACCGCAAGGTGACCAAGGACCTCAAGGTGATCAAGGACCACAAGGTGATCAAGGACCTCAAGGCGTTCAAGGTGATCAGGGTGTTCAAGGACCGCAAGGTGACCAAGGACCTCAAGGGGATCAAGGGCCTCAAGGCGACCAAGGACCTCAGGGAGTTCAAGGCCCGCAAGGCGACCAGGGACCTCAAGGAGTTCAAGGTGATCAGGGTGTTCAAGGACCACAAGGCGTTCAAGGTGATCAGGGAGTTCAAGGACCACAAGGAGACCAAGGACCACAAGGCGACCAAGGACCTCAAGGCGTTCAAGGTGATCAGGGAGTTCAAGGTCCGCAAGGCGACCAGGGACCTCAGGGTGATCAAGGCCCGCAAGGCGACCAAGGACCTCAAGGCGACCAAGGACCTCAAGGCGACCAGGGACCTCAGGGAGACCAAGGACCTCAGGGCGACCAAGGACCTCAGGGTGACCAAGGACCTCAGGGTGTTCAAGGCGCACAAGGCGACCAAGGACCTCAGGGTGTTCAAGGAGACCAAGGACCGCAAGGTGACCAAGGACCTCAAGGCGACCAAGGACCTCAAGGCGACCAAGGACCACAAGGTGATCAAGGACCACAAGGTGATCAAGGCCCGCAAGGTGATCAAGGGCCTCAGGGTGTTCAAGGAGACCAAGGACCGCAAGGTGACCAAGGACCTCAAGGCGTTCAAGGTGATCAGGGAGATCAAGGCGACCAAGGACCTCAGGGTGACCAAGGACCGCAAGGCGACCAAGGACCTCAGGGAGTTCAAGGACCTCAGGGAGACCAAGGACCTCAGGGTGTTCAAGGCGTACAAGGCGACCAAGGACCTCAGGGAGACCAAGGACCACAAGGCGTTCAAGGAGACCAAGGACCACAAGGAGACCAAGGACCACAAGGCGACCAAGGACCACAAGGCGACCAAGGACCACAAGGCGACCAAGGACCACAAGGCGACCAAGGACCTCAGGGAGACCAAGGACCACAAGGCGTTCAAGGAGACCAAGGACCACAAGGAGACCAAGGCCCGCAAGGCGACCAAGGACCTCAGGGAGTTCAAGGACCTCAGGGAGTTCAAGGACCTCAGGGAGACCAAGGACCACAAGGCGACCAAGGCCCGCAAGGCGACCAAGGACCACAAGGCGTTCAAGGCCCGCAAGGAGACCAAGGCCCTCAAGGAGACCAAGGCCCTCAAGGTGATCAAGGCCCGCAAGGCGACCAAGGACCACAAGGAGACCAAGGCCCTCAAGGAGACCAAGGCCCTCAAGGTGATCAAGGCCCGCAAGGCGTTCAAGGACCACAAGGTGATCAAGGACCACAAGGTGATCAAGGACCACAAGGTGACCAAGGACCTCAGGGAGTTCAAGGACCTCAAGGCGTTCAAGGTCCGCAAGGTGACCAAGGACCTCAAGGTGTTCAAGGACCGCAAGGCGACCAAGGACCACAAGGTGATCAAGGACCGCAAGGTGACCAAGGACCTCAGGGAGACCAAGGACCTCAGGGAGACCAAGGACCTCAAGGGCCACAAGGTGAGGAAGGACCTGCATAACCGTAAGGGTCTTAAGGCATTCTCTAACCTTAAGGTTAAGGTATATGTAAATTTAGATGACCCAAAGGTTATTTATAACCTTTGGGTCATTTTTTGTCGTATGAACGCTGAAAAAAATTTGTCGAAGTCCCATTTTGGTATTATCCCCTCAAGTAAACACTCGAAAAAAATCTTGTGGTAACAAGAGGAAAAAGGGTCAGTTACACGTAAATGCTTACCTTACCATTTGATTGAAGAACTATGCGGGTTACACGGTGTTCACGCCTGTTAGCTTGCAGGGGTTTCCAGTACACGTCTCAAGCGTACAACACACGATTAAATGAATTCAGCGCAAGGGAAACTTAAACAGCGCGCACCGATGGAGTGTCGGCACGCGCTAACTGTAGAAATAATGTCTGATCATCCTACTTGAAAATTACGGCAATACAACCACCTTTTCTTTACAGGACGCAATAAATTTTGCATATTGAATACAAGTTTCTAATGAATCATTTGGCTCCATTGGCCACCATCGTATGGCTCCCATGGGAGCTTTGGAAGCATAGGTTTCAACTTCATTGGGAACACGGCCTACAACCACAATTTCTGTCTCCTTAAAGTTGTTTTCAATGCCCTCTTGAAGACTCTTTAATAATTGGATATTCTCTTTTTCAGGACTGGAATAGGGAATAGGGAACAATATTGACGATCTGGAAGTGTCTTCTTGAAGAAAGTGAGCAGATTTCCGGGCAGGATCATCTGTAGAAGTCTCCCATATACGACGATAAGGCAATTGCTCTGGTAAACCAAGCTCTTTCAATCTCATTTGAATTCTTTGAAAATAGCATCTATTTAGTTCCCCTACAAGAACCTGAATCTGCTTATTTCTGAGGAATGTAGTGTTATTTCCATTTTCGTTACGATATTGGATATATAACAAATCGGGGATGTATAGAAAGTTAGTACAAAGAAACGTCCGAACCAGCATATCGTAATCATCTGCTACCAGCAGTTCATTGCGATGGCCTCCGATCAGATGATAACAGTCTCTCGTCCACGCACGGGGATGATTGGGTAAACCGACCAAATGACGAATGGTTTTGCTATTAATAGTCGTATGTTTTTGTGCATTTTGCCATCTGTTCATTTTATGCAGCCAGACTCGATAATGAACACTGTAACCAAAACCACAATCCCAGCCATACCAATGAGCATGATTGCTCCCCACATACACCTCAGTACAATCCCCATATACAAAGCCACATTCAGGGTTTTGTTGAAATGCCTTAACGATTTTCTCTAGGCAGTCAGGAGTTAGCTCATCATCATGATCGACTTCTACCAAAATTTCTCCTGTACATAGGCCTGCTGCGTATCTTTTGATGGCCCCTATATAGCCATTGCGGGAGTCTTGGCGATATCTCCGCACACGGTGATCCTCTAAAGGGAGTAAATATTGCTTATATGTCTCATCTTCATCATCGGAGTCATCCACAATTACCCATTCCCAATTTTGATAAGTCTGCTTCAACAAGGATTGATAAGGTCGCTGAATTTTTTCTTTTGACCTGTAACTGGCAGTAAATACGGATACTAAAGGAGTGTCTGAAGAAAATTGAGTTGAAGGAATTGTCCTATTCTCCGGGAGAGGATCTGTTGCTTTGAGCCAGCAGAAAAATAAATGTATGGGTTGAATTTCGTCTGGTGATTGGAAGTGTAACCAGCGTTTTTTTTCGTGAAAAGGCATTAATTTTAGTGTTGTAAATTCTCCCCACTCTTCTCCCAATGAAACGTAGACTCGCGGTTTGTGAACGCTGTTTTCTATTATTGGATCATCAGGCTGATACAAAGTCACTGTGATGTGATTTTCTTCTAACTTCTCTATTAATTCCTTTAAATCTTCCTTGAAAATCTTTTTTGATACAAATATATGAGCTGTCAATAGTGGAGTGAAATCCAGTGGCATGATCATTCTCCTTTACGGGTTTTGAACACCGACGAGAGCGAAGTGTCGATTCAGACGGGATTTTTGGTTAAACCGTTCCATTTTTTAATCATCATTTTATTTTCCAGTAATATATATGTATGTGTATGTGAGCAAAAGGTTACCCACGTTGAAACCAATGAATACATCACTTTTTAGGTGTGTATCTTGAGGCACCTTCATTAGTACTTCAAGAAGAAGCGCAAAAGAAAGGTGGAGGAACTTGGAACATCCATTAGTAAGTATAGTTATTCCTGCATATAACCGACCTCATACACTAAAAATCGCCCTCGAAAGTGCATTGGAACAAACTTACCCGAATATCGAAATCATTATCTGTGATGACAGTACAACTCCTGAAGTACAAGAGATGCTTGAACCTTTTTTAGATTCGTTTCCCCAAATTCAATATCATAAAAATGAGAAGAATCTTTTTCTTGAAAATTGGCACAAATGTTTCGACTTAGCATCAGGGGAATACATCAATTACTTGATGGATGACGACATGTTTCATAAAGAAAAAATAGCAAAGATGATCTATTTTTTTGAAAACTTCGAAAACATCACACTCGTTACCAGTTATCGACAAACCATGAATGAATCAGGGGCTTTTATCCCAGCGAACTATGCAACGAAAAGGCTATACGATGAAACTAGAATCATGGACGGAAAAATGTTGGCAAACGTTGCATTAACCCGGTGTTTAAATGTGATTGGTGAACCCACGACAGTGTTATTTAAAAAAACAGATCTTATCGAACGGTTTGGAGTATATAAAGGAAAACAGTATTCTCTTCTTAATGATTTAGCTTCTTGGTTGACTTTACTATCCAAAGGAAAAGCCGTTTATATTTCTGAAGAGCTAAGCTATTTTCGAATACATCCTAATCAAAATAATCAAACACTTGGTCCAAAGGCGTTCACGGAATGGTTGGATATTATGATTGCCTCAAGAGATGACGGATTTTTGGATACTACCGATTTGTTTAAAACGGCTCTTCATTCTTATCATGAACGTATAAAGGGTCTCCCACAATTTATTTCAGATGTCGAGCGAATTGAAACGATATTAACCACGTTAGACTGAACATTCTGGCTTTACTATCCCATGTGCGAAGGAGGCTGGATCATGTTTGAAATTCCCTTCTTACGGCCTAATTTAGTAAAAAAGGAACGATTTATTACTAATTTTGAGAAAATAGAAGAGACTCGGATTTACTCCAATTATGGTCCCCTAAATAAACGTTTTGAAGAGCAAGTCATTAATCAAATGTTTGATGGAACCGGTTCAGCAGTGACCGTTCATAACGCTACCATCGGGTTGATTTTGGCAATTTCTCAAAGTAAGCGACCCCAGGGCAAATATGCGGTTATGCCAAGCTTTACTTTTGCTGCCACTCCACTTGCTGCTGAGTGGTGCGGGCTTGAACCCTACTTCCTAGACATTGAACCGGAGAATTGGCAAATGAACAGGGAGCAGTTAGAGCAGACAGTCAAGCTGCTGGGGGATGAGATTGCGGTAATCGTTCCTTATGCCACTTTCGGTACAGCCATTGATTTATCCGTATACAATAAGCTGCTGGAGCAAGGAATTCCGGTAGTTATTGATGCTGCTGCCAGTTTTGGAACTATAACTCCGGAGGAAGCCACACATTTCGGAAAAGGCTTCGGAGGAGCCGTCGTATACAGCTTTCATGCCACCAAATCTTTCGGTATTGGAGAGGGTGGCCTAGTATATAGTGTGGATCAGAATCTCATAAAGCGAATTCGTCAGGCGGGAAATTTTGGTTTTTCCAGTAGCAGGGAATCTGTCATCCAAGGTCTTAACAGTAAGATATCCGAGTATACCGCTGCTATCGCTTTAGCCACTCTCGATCAATTCAAGGCTGTACGGGGGAATAGAAAGACAATCTACCAATATTATCTTCAAGAACTGCGCCAAGCAGGCTTATTAGAACGAGGATGGTCTATACAAAAACTGCAAGGATCAGTGGTTCACCAATTTATATCCATCCTTAGTCCAGGCTCCCACAGCAATCAAGAAGTTGTTGAATTATTAGCCTCTAATTCCATAGAAGCCAGAACCTACTTTTCTCCAGCATGCCATCAGCAGAAGCAGTTCCGAAGCTATCCCCATTCTACGCTTGATGTTACCGAGTATATTGCAAAACATATTGTCAGCCTACCCTTGTGGGAAGAGTTGGACGAGACAATCGTTCAAAGAATTGTAAAAGTGCTCCGGAGCGTAGGAAGAGAAAAAAGGAGATGAGAAAAATTGTCATTTGGGGATCGGGAGGACATGCCAGGGAGATTAATTGGTTATGTGAAGAGCTGGGAGTTCAAGTGGTAGGCTTTTTAGACGAACGGCCTAAGACGAAAGGTCAGGTGGTAGATGGCGTTCCTGTACTGGGGACGTTGACTGATATTGAAGTGTTAAAACATGAGGTAGAGCTCCTATGCGCCGGAGTGGGGGACCCGGCATTAAAGAAGCGATTCGCTTATAATACAATTCAATCGGGATTTCGTATCGCAGCCCCGCTAATACACCCCCATGTTCGTTTGTCTCGAAGAAATACCATTGGAGAGGGAAGCATGATCTTTGAGGGGGCTGTCCTGTCGGACAATATTAAGATCGGACATCATGTAATTATCAATCGGAGTGTTAGCGTCAGTCATGATGCGGTTATTGGAGATTATGTAACCATATCTCCCGGTGTGAATCTGGCAGGAAATGTAACTATAGATGAGGGAGCCTATATCGGCATTGGAGCCTCGGTACGGGAGAAACGTCACATCGGTTGTTGGTCTATAATTGGCGGTGGGGCCTTTGTTAAAGATGATATACCCGAATTTACCATGGCTGCAGGTGTACCAGCAGTCGTTAAAAAACGACTTGATATTCCCTGAGTCTTCTTCCTTTGGAACAGAGCGTATTCGATTCGTAGCAATATGCGTGGCAATGAAGTGATTTACCTACCAAAAGGCCGTGCCGAAAAAGGTTCTCACAACCCGATTCCGGCACGGTCTTATTGTATTTTAAAGCTTATACAGCAGCGTACTGACCGCAAGTACCTGTAGCCCCACAGATCGATGTATCCGTCTTGCAGGTTATTCAAAATTAAAATTTATTTTTGATTATTTTTGTATTTATTATTTTCAAATGAAAACAAAAGTGTTATAGTCTCCATAAACCAAGAATAACCACTGTAATAAAGTAATTCAAAACTAAAACTGAACTTGGAGGTCTTTTTCCTATGGTACAAAGTCTGTGGAATTCTTCACAAGCATCTGAGCAAAAAAACACGCTGGAACAGCTCGTATATCGCTCTAACCTTATCGGCACGGACAGAAGTGTGTGCAACTGGGGAGGCGGCAATACTTCGGCCAAAACGACGGTACAGGATTTTCGCGGGCGTGAAGTAGAAGTAATGTACGTCAAGGGCAGCGGTTCCGATCTAGCTACGATGAAAGCGCATAACTTTACAGGGCTTCGTATGGAGGATATCCGTCCCTTGTTCGAAAGAGAGGATATGTCTGACGAGGATATGGTCGCGTATCTGGCGAATTGTATGATAGATGCCAAGCATCCGCGTGCTTCGATTGAGACACTATTGCACGCTTTTTTACCTTTTAGACATGTGGATCATACCCACCCGGACGCAATTATCAGCTTGTGCTGTGCGCATAACGGCAAGGACATTGCGAAAGAGATTTTCGGTGACCGTTTTGTATGGGTACCTTATATTCGTCCTGGCTTTAAGCTGTCCAAGATGATTGCCCAAGGTGTACTCGATCATCCGCAAGCAGAATTGGTATTGATGGAAAAGCACGGTCTGGTTACATGGGGAGAAACTTCCGAGGCAGCTTATGCGAAAACCATCGAAATTATTCAAGCAGCAGAAAGCTATATTAAAGCTCGTCAAGAGGAAAAACAGTCGTTTGGAGGCGTAAAATATAAAGCGCTTACTCCTGAGGAACGCCGCAGTATTGCGTCTAGCGTCATGCCATCCGTTCGGGGAGCGGTCAGTGATGAGAAGAAAATGATCCTTACCTTTGATGATGCAGAGGACGTGCTGGAGTTTGTAAATGGTCAGGATTCTGCTGTATTGTCACAGGTCGGGGCAGCGTGCCCGGATCATCTGGTTCATACCAAGGTGGTGCCGTTTTTTGTAGATTGGACACCGGACGTGAAGGATGTTGAGGGTTTAAAAATAAAGCTTGTAGAGGGTATCGCAGCCTATAAGGAGCAGTACCAAGCTTATTTTGAACGCAATCGGCATGAGGGAGACGTTATGTTTGAGGCCGCGCCGCGTGTGATTTTAATCCCCGGCATCGGTATGATTAACACAGGCAAAAGCTGGAGTAATGCGCAGGTGAGTGGCGCTTTGTATCATCGCGCTATCGCGGTGATGCGGGGTGCGACGGCGTTAGGACAGTTTGTTTCGCTTAGTGAAAATGAATCGTATAACGTGGAATACTGGCCCTTGGAGTTGTATAAGCTGTCGCTTGCTCCGGCAGAAGCGGAATTTTCGCGCAAAATCGCGCTCATTACAGGCGGTGCAGGCGGAATCGGCAGTGCAACCGCACGCCGTCTGGTGGATGAAGGGGCACACGTCGTGCTGGCCGACCTGAATCTGGAAGGCGCGCAAAAGGTGGCCGCCGAGCTGAATGACCACTACGGAGAAAACCGCGCTATTGCAGTCAAAATGGATGTGACGCAGGAGGAGCAGATTCAGGCCGCCTACGCGGAAACCGCATTGACCTATGGTGGTGTGGATATCATCGTCAACAATGCGGGGCTGGCTACCTCCAGTCCATTCGATGAAACATCATTAAAGGAATGGAATTTGAATGTAAATGTGCTGGGCACAGGTTATTTTTTGGTGGCACGGGAAGCGTTCAAGCTGATGAAGGAGCAGACACTTGGCGGCAGCATGGTGTTCGTTGGCTCGAAAAATTCGGTCTATGCGGGTAAAAATGTAACGGCCTACAGCTCGGTCAAGGCGCTGGAAGCGCACCTCGCCCGTTGTATTGCCGCAGAAGGCGGCGAATACGGCATTCGGGTAAATACGATTTTGCCGGACGCGATTCTGCAAGGCTCCGCCATCTGGAACTCCAACTGGCGCAACGAACGCGCCGCCGCCTACGGCATCGAGCCAGACCAGCTGGAGGAACACTACCGCAAGCGAACGACGTTGCTGGTAAACATCTATCCACAGGATATCGCAGAGGGCATTGCCTTTTTCGCCTCATCCAAGGCGGAGAAAACGACAGGCTGTATGCTCACCATCGACGGCGGTGTCCCCGCAGCCTTTACACGCTAGGAAGCCAAGAGAGGTAGCCAATAGAGCTACACGTGATGAAAACAAGAGCTGACTGAATTAAAATGAACCTCAGCAAGCGATAGCCCATTTGAACGGCTCAACACTTAGGATCAAAACCGAACTAATTTAATGTACTAATCCATTAAACTAATCCAGACCACATGACCATAGTACTGAAGGGTTTGTTAATTAGCTAAAAACACGTAAATAAGTTATACGACTTATTTACGTGTTCGCATCCTTTATATACACACTAACATTTTAAAATAGAAGTGACTTTATGGGTGGTCAGCAGCGGAGCGGGCGGAATTGTTCTGAAGAAACGAAGTGTTCGCCTTTGCAACGGGATTTTAACCTTATCATGTGTTATAAAATGAAAAAATCCCGTTGCAACAGCGATCGGAAGAACAATCCGCACGCGAAGCGCCTCCCCATAACTCACTTCACTTTCCAAGGAGGAACCACGATGAGTGACAAAGCGTACGCCTTATTCGAGGAACAGCAGCAACAACGAGGTATTGACCTGGAGCAAGTAAAAACAAAGCTGAAAGCGCTTAGCATAGAAACGCCTTCCTGGGGCTATGGCGACTCAGGTACACGTTTCAAAGTCTTTCAAAAAACAGGCGTGCCGCGTGATCCGTTCGAAAAGCTGGAGGATGCAGCACAGGTTCATGCCGTGACAGGCTTATGTCCATCCGTTGCCATTCACATACCCTGGGATAAAGTAGACAATTACGGCAAGCTTCGCAGTCATGCCGAAAGCCTAGGGCTAAGTCTTGGGGCGGTTAATCCGAATCTGTTTCAGGATGAAGATTACATGCTCGGCAGCGTCACCAATGTAGACCCGGCAATCCGCCGCAAGGCAACAAACCACCTGCTGGAATGCGTGGATATTGCGAAGGAAACAGGTTCCAACGATTTTAGCCTGTGGTTTGCAGACGGAACGAATTATCCCGGTCAGGGAGACATCCGTAAGCGGAAAAATTGGATGCTGGAAGCACTCAGCGAAATGTATAAGGCGCTCACGCCTGATATGCGCATGCTGATTGAATACAAGGCGTTCGAGCCAGCCTTTTATCATACGGATATTGCCGACTGGGGCATGGCGTACAATTACGCGACCAAGCTGGGACCGCAGGCACAGGTGCTGGTGGATACAGGGCATCATCTGCCGGGAGCCAATGTGGAGCATATTGTTGCGTTTCTAGTTGATGAGAAGCGTCTGGGCGGTTTTCATTTTAACAGCTACAAATATGCGGATGATGATCTGATCGTGGGCTCCGCGAATCCGTACGAGCTGTTCTTGATTTTTTATCAAATTTTAAATGCGGCTCAGGATGTAGATGCGGATATTCGGCATACGGTGGACAAAATTGCTTATTTGATAGACCAGTCACACAATATTGAGCCAAAAATCCCGGCGATGATTCGCTCGGTGCTGAATGTGCAGACTCAATATGCGAAGGCATTGCTGATCAATCATGCAGAGGTGGAAGAAGCGGCAAGCCGTCAGGATGTGCTGGGTGCGGAGGATGCCGTGCGCAAGGCGTTTGAGTTCGACGTTGCACCATTGCTCAAGGCAATACGTGAGGAGCAAGGGCTACCCGCTGATCCGATGAAAGCCTATTTAGCGTCTGATTATGGCACGCAGATTTTGCAAAGAGGCAAGGGTGGTGCTAGCTGGTGAGCATCCTCGCATATGATTTGGGGGCAAGCAGCGGCAGAGTTCTGCTCGGACGATTGACGGATTCACGTATAGAGGTGGAGGAAATCCATCGATTTTCGAATGATCCGGTCAAGGTCGGGGAACGTCTGCACTGGGATATGTTGCGTCTGTATCACGAGGTTCAGCAAGGACTGCTCAAAGCCAAGCACATGGGAGTGAACCCGTCCAGCCTGGCGATTGATTCCTGGGCGGTCGATTTTGGACTGATTGGGGAAACCGGAGAATTGCTGGGTAACCCATATCATTATCGGGATTGGCATACCCACGGGGTGATGGAGGAAGTCCAGGAAGGACTAGGCAAGGAGTTTATTTTTCAGCGCACAGGGATTCAGTTTTTGACATTTAATACGATGTATCAGTTGGCTGCTATGCGAAAGACGAGATCGCCGTTGCTGGAGCAGGCAGAGCATTTCTTGATGATTCCCGATCTGCTGCGGTATTTTCTGACGGGTGAAATGGTTAATGAGTTTTCCAATGCGACCAGCACGCAGTTATATAATCCGTTGCAGCAGGACTGGGATGATGAGCTTTTGTCTGGTATCAGCATTCCCCGTTCATGGTTTGGAAAGGTACTGGAGCCGGGAAGTGCCGCCGGTACGATCCGTTCTTCGGTCATGACTGATCTGGGCATCGAAGCGATTCCTGTCATTGCGGTCGCGGAACATGATACGGGATCGGCTGTGGCTGCCGTGCCTGCGTTGGAGCGGTCATTTGCATATTTAAGCTGCGGAACGTGGTCCCTGATGGGAACGGAAACCCCGCAGCCCGTGATCAACGACGATACGCTGAGATTTAATTTTACGAATGAAGGCGGGGTAGGCCGGACCTACAGGCTGCTTAAAAATATTATGGGCTTGTGGATTTTACAGGAGGCACGCAGAGAGTGGGAGCGTCAAGGAACCTCTTATTCCTTTCCTGAGCTGGTACACATGGCGGAGCAGGCTCCGGCGTTCGCTTCTTGGATCGACCCGGACGATGAGCTGTTTCTGCATGCCGGGGATATGAAAACACGCATACGCCAATATTGCCGTAATACCGGGCAGCCTTTGCCGGAGACACCGGGAGAGGTTACACGCTGTATTTTGGAAAGTCTGGCGTTGAAGTACCGTTACGTTTTGGAGCTTACGGAACGGGTGTCAGGGCAAAGGTTTAACGGGTTGCATATGGTCGGCGGGGGGATTCAAAATCGGCTGTTGTGCCAATGGACGGCCAACTCGATTCAAAAACCCGTGTGGGCTGGACCCGCCGAAGCAAGCGCAATCGGCAATCTTGCGGTACAATGGATGGCACAGGGAAAGTTCGCCGATATATGGGAAGCACGCCGGGTCATCGCGGATTCTATTTCCGTAGAGGTGTATGAACCTGCTGAGTCGGAAGCGTGGGAGGATGCCTACGGACGATTCCGGCGGGTGGCGGGACTTTTTGTACATTAAAGATGTGGAGTGAGATTGCCATGCTGGTCGCAGAAAGATATGAGATGATCGTACAGCTCGTCAATGAAAAAGGAAGCATACGTGTGTCGGAGTTGAGTGAGCTGTGCAAAGTAACGGAGGAAACGATCCGCCGCGATCTGGACCGTCTGGAGCAGGCGGGACGGTTGCGCCGTTCACATGGTGGAGCGGTTAGCGTCAAAAACGAGCAGCCCGAAACGCCGTATGCGGTACGGGAAATTATGAACGCAGAGGAAAAGCGCCGGATTGCCGAGGAAGCGGTCAAGCAGATTCAGCCGCATGATCGTATTTTGCTGGACGCCAGCACAACGGCCTGGTATATGGCGTCGATTTTGCCGGATATTCCGCTGACGATATTGACGAATTCGATCCGTGTAGCAACAGAGCTGGCAGGTAAGGAAAAAATCGAGGTCATTTCGACGGGAGGGCAGTTGCTTCAACGCTCGCTGTCGTTTGTAGGCCCGCTCGCAGAGCGCTCGTTGGAATCCTATTATGTGGATAAACTGTTTTTCTCTAGTCAGGGAGTGCATCTGGATCGGGGCATTAGTGAATCGAATGAGCTGCAAGCCCGTTTGAAGCAGAAAATGGTCAGCATTGCAGACCGCGTGATTTTACTGGCAGATGCGAGCAAATTTGGGCAGCAGGCGTTTACGCATGTCGTGAAGCTGTCGCAGGTGTCCGAGATTATTACGGATTCGCGGTTGTCGGACCCCATTCGCAGTCATTTGGCAGAGCTGTCGATTCCAGTTACGGTTGTGTAAAGCGGGGAGTTTCCGAGGTGGAGGCCGCTTTGCGTTTCATTTGATCTTACGATCGCTGTTGTAGCGGGATTCTCTGATGATGTAGAACATGTATAGATGAGAATCCCGCAGCAAGCTTATGCTTACGATGAGAGCTTTCCTTTGGAAAGCTTTTAGGCGAGCGCTGACGCTTCTCCAGATTCAAATGAACCGCTCCGCTGGTATCCTCCATAAGTGGATTTTTTGGTAGTGAGTAGGTATCGGTTCAAACATAGTGACGTTAGACTAACTAAGACAGCTCAACAGGAAAAAGTACAACAATCAAGATAATTAGAAAGCGTTTACTTTTCGAATAAGCTGAACTCGAAAAATTCACATAAAACGAAGTAGACGGAATGGTGTTGTACAAGCGAAGCGGTCGCTTTTGTCCCCGGATTTCTACCCTGATGAAAGGCTTAATTCAAGAAATCCGGGGGCGGTGGCGATGGGAAGCACCATCCGACTACGCAGTGGCACCAAAGGTAACTTTTCAGTTATAAAGTATAGCTATTCCATGGACGGAAGGGGTGTTCCGTATGAAGGTATCTTTATTTATTACCTGCCTGAGTGATGCGATTTATCCCAAGGTGGGGGAAGCGATGGCACATTTGCTTGCCAGATATGGTGTTCAACTGGATTTTCCGAAGGTGCAGACATGCTGCGGACAGCCGTCCTATAACAGCGGCTATTGGGATGAAACGAGGGCAGCAGCAAAAACGATTTTGAAAGCGTTTGACGACAGCGACTTTGTCGTATCGCCCTCCGGTTCCTGCACTTATATGATTCATCATTACCCGGAGTTGTTCAAGGATGAGTCGGAATGGCTGGACTCAGCGCGGCGACTGGAGCAAAAGATGTATGAGTTTACGCAATTTATGGTGCAGGTGCTTGGCGTGACCGATGTGGGCGCGTCTTTTCCGCATACCGTAACCTACCATCCGTCTTGCCACGGTACCCGTTTGTTGGGCGTGAAGGAGGAGCCAATGCAGCTAATTGCCAGCGTAAAGGGCTTGCAGCTGGTGCCGCTTCCTTTTGCCGAGGATTGCTGTGGCTTTGGCGGAACTTTTGCGGTGAAAATGCCAGATATTTCGGGAGCGATGGTGACTGAAAAAGTGGACCATATCAGGGAGACGGAAGCCGAGGTACTGGTCGGACTGGATATGGCCTGCCTAATGAACATTGCCGGAAATCTCCGGTATCGGAAAGAGCCAGTTCGGGTTATGCATCTGGCTGAGCTGCTGTACGAAGGGGTGAAGCACGCATGACCGCTGTACATTCACATTCGATGAGCCAAAAGGTCAAAAAACGCGCCGAGCTGGCCCTGAACGACGATTTTCTGCGGAATGCGGTTCGTTTCACAACGGAGCGTTTGCGTAACGGCAAGCAGGCGGCTTCAGAGCAGCATGGGAATTGGGAGGAATGGCGTGAGCGGGGCCGTCAAATTCGGTTGCATACCATTGCTCATCTGGATTATTATTTGAACTTGTTTGTGGACAATGCCCGGGGCAACGGGGTGCATATCCATTTTGCCGATACAGCAGCAGATGCGGTACGGATTACGCTGGATATTGCTACCCACAATCAGGCTCGGTCTGTTGTTAAATCCAAGTCGATGGTGTCCGAGGAGCTACATTTGAATCAGGCGCTGGAGGGCGTGGATATCGAGACGATTGAAAGTGATCTCGGTGAATATATTATTCAGCTTGCAGGAGAGGCCCCATCCCATATCGTCATTCCGGCGATTCACAAAAACCGCTATCAGATTGCCGAACTGCTGTCGAAAGAAGCGGGGGAGGAATTGTCTGCGGATACGACGATTTTGGCTGGTTTTGTCCGCAAGAAGCTGCGTGAAAAGTTTCTGGAGGCGGATATTGGCATGACAGGCTGTAATTTTGCCATTGCAGAGACGGGTTCCATGGTACTGTTTGAAAATGAAGGCAATGCGCGGATGGTATCCACTTTGCCCAAAACGCAAATTACGCTGATGGGTATGGAACGGATTATTCCATCATGGACGGATCTGGAGGTTATGGCTACATTGCTGCCACGATCCGCTACCGGACAGAAGCTGACGATGTATATGTCCGGCATTTCAGGCCCACGACGCAGTCAAGATGCCGATGGGCCGGAGGAAATGCATATCATTATCGTAGATAACGGTCGCTCGCTTCAGCTAGGCAATCCTGAGTTTCAGGAGCTGCTGAATTGTATTCGTTGCGGGGCTTGCCTGAACGCCTGCCCAGTTTACCGTCACATTGGCGGACATGCGTATGGTGGGACATATAGCGGCCCTATCGGTGCAGTACTTACGCCTGCCCTGCATGGCAACATCGAAGAGTGGAACGACATTGCGAGTGCATCCAGCCTGTGTGGTGCGTGCTATGAAGCTTGTCCGGTCAAAATACCGCTGCATGATATGCTGGTTTATTTGCGTAGACGCAAGGTGGAGGCAGGACAAGGAGATAAGCTGGAAACGGCGGGGATGAAGGGGTTCGCGACAGTGGTTTCCAGCTCGAAGCGATTCGCAGCAGCGATTCGGCTTGGGCAGATTGCCCAAAAAGCGGTCGTCCGTAAGGGAGAAATCACCCTTAAGGTTGGCCCGTTAAAGGGCTGGAATACGTACCGTGTGGCTCCGACTCTGGCGAAAAAATCCTTCCGTCAGCAATGGAAAACACTGGAGCATGAGTTGGAGCAAGAACGCACCGTGATGCAATCGGATGTCCATAGCCGAATGGAGAAGATTTTGGCGGATAGAAGTAAAGGAGGCAGGCAGCATGAGTGAACAGAATAGACCTTCTGCGCAAACAAAGGTGGCCCATGAAGCGTGGCTCCATCAAATGGAAGCGGAATCCCGCGCCAAGCAGGTACGCTTTATGGATGGCATCGCAACGAAGCTCAAGCGTCCGCGACAGACGGAGCCGCCCGTGCAGCCGTTTCGCGGTGCACCTGCATTTTGGCATGAATTCGAATGGAGCTCGGAGCAGCGCATCGAAGAGTTTACCGCCAACTTTACCAGTGTTGGCGGGCATGTTGTGCGTCTGCCGGATCTGGAGCAGACGGCAGACTGGATCGCGCGCAAGGCGCGAGAGCTGGGAGCGGCCTATATCGTCCGGCAGAATGAGCCGGATCTGGATGCGCTCCGGTTGGAATCGGCGCTGCCGGAAGTCCGTCTATCGGTGTGGAACACCGATCCAGTCGAGGACTGGAAGGCCCGCGCCGCCGAGGCGGATATCGGCATCGTGATTGCCGACGAAGCCGCTGCCTACACCGGATCGGTGGCGGTGCTATCCTCGCCGGAGAAGGGCCGTGCGGTCAGCCTGCTGCCTACCGTACTGATCATTATCCTGCCGGTGGAGCGCTTGCGAACACGGCTGGGCGAGATTTTATGCTGCTTTGACGAAGTCGGGCGCGAGCAACTGCCCGCAGGGATTCATTTTATTACTGGACCCAGCCGTTCGTCGGATATTGAAAATGATTTGACTATCGGCGTACACGGGCCCGGAATCGTTTATACGTTGTTAATGGGCTAGTTTATAGGTGGAGTTAGCAGGTAGACTGGCCATTCAACTGCCAATACAACGTACGGAACATTCCAGCCCTTACTGCGGGCGGCTGAGATAATACCACATGCCACAAAATCGTTAGTTCTCATGATGGCATGCGGACGTTCCTTTAACGAATCCAGCTTGGCAAACGCCCGCATTCCGTCCTGCACCGTATGGATACCGCTGAGCAACCATTCCTCATTCACTGGCAGCTTCCTTGCTTATGAACTTCTTAACTTTTGTTAAGAATTGACGGGGAATAGAAAAAAAAGAACTTTCAATCCACATAAAAGGTGCATGTAAGCACTTCAAGGTGGCTATGAAAGTTCTTTTTCATATTTAATTTTCGTCATATGGTGGTTACTTGCAACGTCTGATCTGTCCGCGAATGGCTCCATCTGGATGCCGAACGGTGTGAACATTAACGTAAGCATTGCCTTCTCTGATTTGGCAAACTAAATCATAAATGGTTCTGCCTCTGAGTGGACCGACGAGGTCACATGCACGCAGCACGCCGCTAACAACGCCTCTTTTGACCGTGATCCCAAATTTTGAAGGGCCGAACAAGACAGCTACGATCGGACCATTTTCACCTCTGCGACCCAGATGAATATGCGCTTGGGTTACACGTGAAATGTTGCGTACAGTAAGTTCGAATTTTAATTGTCGACGTTCCTTTTGGTAATGAAACTCCGCATTTCCCGTGGCATTTGTTCTGACAGGAGGTACTTCATGACTCCCCCTTAAGGTGGCTTTAAACCTAGACATTACATCGCTCCTTTTCCCAGTGTTGGTTTAGTGTATTCATAGGGTCAGGGAAAGGGCTGTACATTCGCCTATAAAGAGAAAGTTGTGTGTTTAGCAAGTTATTTAGTCCAAGCATATAAGTCATCTTTTCATAGACTATGAGTATCTGGTAGAGAAAGGGGGAAAAACCATGGGAACATTTATTGATGGAAGAACATCTCAAAATGCCTCATTTGCAAACTCTATTTCCATTCCGATCACCGTTTTGAATACGCCGCAATTGTTTGGACAGATCGGATTAAACACACTGGGAATTACAGGCACGGCACGGGTTCTGCTTAAAGGGACTCTGTCGGTTCAACTGCCACTCGCTTTAGTAGGAATTACGATCACCATTGTAAGAGGGACCTTGCCAACCGATCCTCTCGTTTATTCGGCAACGTCTACGTTTAGTTTAAGTATAACGGCTCCTCAGGTCATCGCGTTCTCGGCTGATGACTTTAACCCGCCGATTACGCCACAGTTGGTTTACACCGCTTTTGTTTCTTCGAACCTGCTGGGTACGATACGGGTAGGTCCAGAGAGCTTCGATGGAATTTTGGTTGGAGATTAATGTAATGTTGTAAATGAATTAAATTTCAAAAAGGTTCCTTCTGTACGAGGCTCCGCAGGTGAATATCTGCGGGGCTCATTCACATTGGGATATTTACATAATATACCCATTTATTCTATAATGTTTAAGAATGCGATTGATTTGAAAGGGAGTGATCGGATGAATAAGCAGGCTCTTGCCTGCATAGGAATCAAATGGGCACAAACCTGTATCCATGAGGTAAAAGAACGTAATTTTATGTATGCGCTTACAAAAGAGTTGAAACGTCCTTAGGGTATTCTACATTTTGGAGGAGGAATGATGATATGAAGTGGATGAAAGGAATGACCCGTATGCTTTTGGTCGCTTTATTATGTAGTACGCCGGGCTTGAATGGGACTACGCCTGCGTATGGAGCGGCTGGCGATTACAAATTTGATTTTGGCGCGGGGCCAGTGGAATCAGGCTATACCGGGGTGAACGCATCCCTGCGATACGATGCGACGCGCAGTTATGGCTTTCGTACACCCGAGAACGTACGCAATGTGGGAGCATCGGGTACTGGTGTCGCTAGTGATGCGGTACGGTTTCTGACGACCGGTACGAAAAGCGGGAATACATTTGATATGGACCTTGCCCCAGGGCTATATGAGGTGTCGGTCACGCTAGGGAATACGACCCGAGCGAGCGTTGCCGCCGAGGGAGTCTATCAGGTCATCAATATGACGGGGGACGGAGCGAAGGACCGTTTTCAAATTCCCGTGACCGATGGGCAATTGAATTTGCTGATGACTGAAGGTAAAGAGGGCACCTCTTTTGCAATAAGTGCATTGGAAATCAGGCGATTGTCTAACAACCCCGTTACGAATCGGACGATTTACATCGGCGGGGATTCTACCGTCTGCAATTACTATCCACTGGATAGCGGCGTGCAGGCCGGATGGGGTCAGTTATTGCCACAATTCGTAAATCCGAATACATTCCAGATCCGTAACATGGCGTCAGGTGGTCAAATTGCAAGGGGCTTTCATCATGACGGTCAGCTCGAGGCCATCGTCAAATACATTAAGCCGGGGGATTATTTCATTCTCCAGTTGGGCATTAATGACACCAACCCGAAGCATAACGAAAGCGAAGCGGAGTTTAAGGAATGGATGCGGGATATGATCCGGCAGGTCAAGGCCAAGGGGGCAACCGTAATCCTGTCAACACCGCAGGGGCGAGCTACGGATTTTAACGCCAACAATGTACACACTGCTGAAAATAGATGGTATAGAAGCTCTATTTTAGCGCTGGCTCAAGAGGAACAAACGCCTTTGGTCGATCTGAACGTGCTCAGCTCAGCTTATTTTACCTCCATTGGCCCGCAAGCCACGCTTGCCCTCTATATGAACGGTGACACGCTGCATCCGAATGTTGCGGGAGCAAAGGAACTGGCACGTCTAGTAGCTAAGGATTTAAAAAGGCAGGGTCTAAGCGGATTCTAGCCTTCGCCAACCGAAGACTGTGGGTGCTATAATGATAGAAAAACAGCGCGAGAGCCGGAATGGTTTTGTTGTATGGTGTCAGCACTGTTTTGAGACGTGAAGACCACAGTTTACGGCTAGGGGAAAGGAGATTCGACGATCACATGCAGCCTTTTACAGCTCGTGTATTAAAAATAATCCAGTCCATCCCTGAGGGGAAAATCATGACCTACGGACAAATTGCAGCGGAAGCAGGCAGTCCGAGAGGGGCGCGTCAGGTGGTGCGTATTTTGCATACGCTTAGCAGCAAGTACCGCTTGCCCTGGCACAGGGTCGTAAATCGATTGGGAGAAATCGCGCTACAGGACGATGAAGGAGCTTCTTTACAAAGGCTGCTTTTGGAAGCAGAAGGTATACAGTTTATGGAGAACGGACGAATTTCGCTGGAAAAATACCTGCATGATTCTCAAGGAATGACAGAAGACGAATAGATAGAAACAACCTAAAAATGCCGATCACGTACGCATCCAAGCGACGTTGATCGGCATTTTAGGTTAGAAGCGAGATTCATCTCTATTAAAATCATCCCTAGCTGATCAGATGCTGCTGATTCCGTTGGGCAAGGTGGAAAGAAATACTGTTTATAAGCGGTATATCGTTATTTTTCCGGGCTTCCCGGATCAGTTGTTTCTTTTGCTGTTCGGATTCACGTAAAAATCGGGTCATCCACAAATCAGACGGTTCGTTAGTAGTTGTCATGCGAGATTCTTTTATCATCTATTAACCCTCCCAGTGAGCGGCTGTTATTCTTTCTCTAGTATATGTTCCCAACCTTAATAGATGCTGTTGGTTTCCTTAAAATTAGCTGAAAATTAGGTGAAGTTCAGGTAAAAACAGGTTCATTTTATATCTGATTTGCAAGAGAACAGCTTGCATTGACAATATGCTGAAATAAAGGTTACAAAAATGTATTGATTTGACACCTTGTACCAACATTAACCTGAAAGTACAATTAGGTGGCGGATAGACTGTGGAAATTTATGTCGAAATCTATGGAAATAATTCGAAAGATTTCACTGAAAGGGGAGAGATTCATCTTATGAAGCAAAAAGTGGCTGCCACGCTGCTCGTTTTGACGATGTCGTCAGGCTTGATTTCCACCGTTCAGGCTGATAGTGCAGCAGGGAGTTCAACAGGAAATACGTCAGCAAGTATATCAGGAACTTCGTCTGCTGCGGTTACATCGAAGACCGCCTCCGTAACGGGACAGGCTTTACCTCCATTAACGCTCAAGCAGGCAGCGGAATGGGCACAGACGAATAGCTACAACACGCGTACCGCCGAGCGGGACGTGGAGCGTCGCAGAATGGAACTGAAAAATGCGGAAAAGGATCTGGGAAATGCATTCGTCGATTTTATAGATGGTGAATATGTTGGTGATGAGTCATCCTGGAGAAATTATAACTCTTCGACGTTATCCTATCTAGCCAGCAAAAAGCAGGCGCAGTTCGCCAAGGATCAGATTTATTTTAATGTGATGAAAAGCTATCAAAGCGTGTTCGTGGCAGAGAATCAGGTGAAAAATGATCTGGAAGCGCTTGAAATTGCTCAAGCGGAGGAAAAGATTGCACTCGCCAAATTTGCGCGCGGCAAGCTGTCTGAGTATGCGAAAAACGAGAGTACACAGGCCAGAAGCCAGGCGGAGCAGACGGTCGAGCAGGGAAAAATTGCGCTGCAAAAATCGCGTGACGCTCTGAATTTTCTGATGGGCCAGCCTAACGGAACAGCCTATGAAATGGTGGATCGACCAGTGTACAAGGAACCGAAGAAGCTGGATATCGAAATACATATACAACAGCTGATGGATATGAATCCGAACTTGTGGAAGCTGGAGGATAGCATCAAGACCTCGGAACTCAATGTGAGATATTTCGATTTTAACAGCGGTGCAGGTGCTTACGATCTAGCCAAAATGGACGTGGATACAGCCAAGGAGGAGCTGGACAAGGGACAAAAGGATTTTGCCGAATCGCTCCGCAATTTATATGCCACGGTCAAGGAAAACCAAAAAAAATACGTTCAACTGGAAGAAAGTCTGCGCACGGCAAAAGAGGGGCTGGAGCTGTCCCGCAAAAAGTGGGCCAGAGGCTTAATTATCGAGCTGGAGCTGAAAAATAGCCAGTTGAAGGTGGACCAGATTGAACGGCAAATGGAAGAGCTGGCGATTGAGCTGAGTCAGAATGAGTACACGTTGAGCAAGCCATGGAGCACATAAGGAGGAAACAAAGTTGGCAGAAGCGGTTTTAAACGATGCATTATTAAAGTTACGAAGAAAACGGAGAAAAAAGTGGATCTGGACCGCGGTTGTGCTGCTGGTTATAGGCGGGGGTGGAACAGCAGTGTATTTGAAGCTGCCCAAAGAGCAGGCTGCACCATTGGTTCAGGACGAGACGCTTAAAGTGGAGCGCGGGGATGTGAGCGAGAAGCTGGATACGTCTGGTACTGTGCAGGCTTCCAAGGAAGTAAAGCTGAATTTCACAAGTGCAGGCGAAAATAAGCTGGCGGCGGTAAACGTGAAGGCCGGAGACAAGGTGAAAAAAGGACAAGTCCTGGCTCTTTTGGACAGCTCTGAAATTAAGATGCAGATCCAGAGCGCATCCGATAATTTGGAAATATCCAAATCCAAGCTGGCTGAATTGGAGAAGGGGCCGAAGGCGGAGGATATTGAAATTCAGAAGACGAACGTGCTTCGGGCTAAAATGGCTGTCGATACAGCGCAGGAATCATTTGAGCTGGAAGAAGCGGAAAGTCAGAAGAAGGCTTCCAAAAAGCAGCTGGAGCAGGCACGTAAGGCATATGAAGATCAAAAGTTTTTACATGATGCCGGGGCGGTGTCTAACAGTGAAATGGAGCAGGCAGAGCAAGCACTGGATAAGGCACAGACAGATTATGACGGTCTGGATTTACAATTCCGCAAAATCATGTCGCAAAAACGTCATGCCATCGCAGACGCTGAAATTGGCTATCGATCGGCTATGGCTGAGCTTCGCAAAACTGAGGTTCCGGCCGATGCCTCCAATATCCAATCCGCACGGATTGAGGTTAGAAGACTGGCCACCGAGCTGGAGCAGAAAAAAAATGACCTGAACAAGCTTCAGGTCACGGCACCGTGGGACGGAGTCATTTTAAAGGTGAACGGGGATGTCGGAACCAGTCCGACGGCTCCTTTTATCGTTATGAACAACTCGGACTCCAACAATCTCAAAATTGTTGCGAAAATTAGTCAGAACGATATTGTAAAGGTGAAAAAAGGACTTTCAGCGGTGTTATCCACCAATGCTTATCCGGGTGAGTCGTTCCCTGGGAAGGTGCAATTTGTCTCACCGGAGGCATCCACAGATGAAGGCATGACGACTTATCTGATGGAGCTGTCTGTTCATGATCCGAAGGGCAAGCTGAAAACGGGCATGATTATGAATGTCGCTGTTATTATGGGGGTACACAAAAATGTGTTGTTCGTACCAGCGACTGCGCTAAGATCAGAGGGGGGACAGGACGGCGTGTATGTTTCCTCTAATAACTCTGCAAATCCAGGCGCGCGCACATTCAAGCCCGTAGAACTCGGATTTTACACGCCAGATCGAGTCGAGCTCAAGTCGGGTGTGAAGGAGGGTGACACTCTTATTGTGCCTGCTCCTGAACCTCCGCCGGACCCTTCCGCTATGGGCGGTATGCAGGGAGGCTTTTAAACAGGTATGAGATACGTCATTCAGATTGAGGATTTGAAAAAAGTGTACCAGGTCGGGGATCAGGAAATTCATGCCCTGCGTGAGGTACAACTTGATATTGCTGACGGTGATTTTGTTGCGATCATGGGACCGTCTGGATCAGGCAAGTCCACGATGATGAATGTCATCGGTTGTCTGGATCTGCCTACCTCGGGGCAATTTTATTTGGACGGTTATTCCATACTGGATGCACGTGAGGATGAGCTGGCTATTATCCGTAATCAGAAAATCGGTTTTGTATTTCAAAAATTTCATTTGCTTCCGCGGGCCACAGCTTTGGATAACGTAGAGCTGCCCATGATCTATGCCGGGGTATCAGCCAAGGAGCGGCGCTTGCGTGCCATTGAGGCGCTGACCAGCGTGGGGCTGGGCGATCGGATGAACAACAAGCCGAATGAGCTGTCAGGCGGTCAGCAGCAACGGGTATCCATTGCGCGCGCACTTGTGAACAATCCGGTCATTCTTTTGGCGGATGAACCGACAGGCGCACTGGACTCCAAAACAAGCGTTGAAATTATGGGGATTTTTCAGCGTCTGAACGACCAGGGCAAAACGGTTGTGCTCGTTACGCATGATCAGGAGATTGCAGAATACGCCAAGCGTCTGATTCATTTTCGCGATGGACGGATTGAAGAGGATCAGCCTGTTGGGAACCGAAGAATGGCGGCAGAGGAAGTGAAGGCATGAAATTTCGGGAAATTATCCGGGTATCGCTCAACAGTTTGCGAACCAATATGCTGCGATCCTTGCTGACCATGCTGGGTATTATTATTGGGGTGGCTGCTGTAATCGCGATTGTAGCCATCGGTAAAGGCTCTACGGCCACGATTACGTCGCAGATTAACAGTATGGGGAATAATTTGCTCATGATTTATCCTTATGCCCCATATGATGGGTCCAGCTCCATGTCGTTCAGTCAGACGAAAGGAATATCTCTGGAGGATATCGCTGCGCTAGAGGAGCAAAAAGCCGTAGCCGAGGTAGCTCCAAGTGCAATGACCAATGCGGATATTACGTGGAGCCGCAATAAGGTCAGCGGGCAAATTGAGGGGACTTCGCTGGCATTCGTTCACGTGAGAAAGCTGTCGCTCGCTCAGGGCAGGTCGTTTACCCACTATGAAGTGGATAAACGTATGAATGTGGCCGTGCTTGGGAGTGATGCGGCCCGTAATATTTTTGGCCCAGATGCTTCCAGGGCGGTCGGTGAGACGATCATGATCAAGCAGCTTCCTTTTAAGGTGGTCGGTGTGCTGACAAATTCCAATTCCAATATGAGCAACAGCGGGCAGCAGGTATATGTGCCGATTACAACGGGGATGGAACGGCTGGGCAATATGAGCATTCAGCAGGTGAATGTCTCTGCAACAACGGAGGAGAAGATCGATCAGGCAAGTGCTGAAATCCGGCAGGTGCTGCGTGTCAGGCATGAGCTGAAGCCATCAGAGGGCGATGATTTTCAGATCACGACCCAAACGGAGATTCTAAAAACGGTCTCAGGTGTAGACAAGGTTATGAATATGTTGTTGCTCGGCGTCGCTGCAATAGCGCTTGGTGTTGGGGGCATTGGTATCATGAATATTATGCTGGTGTCTGTCACGGAACGGACGAGGGAGATCGGGATTCGCAAGGCGATTGGTGCGCAGCGCAGTGATATTATGCTGCAATTTCTGGCCGAGGCTGTTTTTCTCAGTCTGATGGGCGGACTGGTTGGCGTTATGGCGGGTCTTGGGGGCGCGAAGCTGCTGGAGAAATTTGTCCATATGCCGATTGTGTATACGATGGAACCAGTGCTGTACTCTTTTCTGTGCTGCATGGGGGTTGGTGTGCTGTTTGGAGTGTACCCGGCGCGGAAGGCGTCCAAGCTGCGTCCGATTGATGCTTTAAGATACGAATAAAGGAGCGGATACTTCGTCTTACTCGAAAGAGCAGGATGTGAAGTATCCGCTTTTTTTAGTGTGGTATAAGTGCTTTAAACGATAAAAAACCATCAATAACCGCTTTAATCTTATATATGTGATGTTTTATATAATTTTATAGGTTGATTTTTAATTATATATGACGTATTATATTCAATATCAGATAGCAAGGAAAAAAAGGAGGGGCGTTCATCATCGACCTTACGGCAAGACAAGTAGAAATTTTAAACATCGTACAAAAGCATGCCCCGATTACCGGTGATCAGATTGCGGAAATGCTCAATCTCAGCAAGGCGACCATTCGGACCGACCTATCCAAGCTGGGTATTTTGAATTATATAGATGCGAAGCCCAAGGTTGGTTATTTTGTCGGAAAACGGGGCACGCCGAACCGGGAGGAAAAATTCCGGCTCTTGCAAATGAAGGTCGGCGATCTTCACGGGGTTCCAGTCATCGTACGCGAAACAACAACGATTCAGGAAGCTGTCGTAGCTCTTTTTTTGGAAAATGTGAGCAATTTGATCGTCACTGATGAAGACGGAGATTTGGCAGGGGTAGCTTCCCGCAAGGATTTGCTCAAGGTTACTTTAGGTAATCCCAATGCAGCGACCATTCCTGTCAGTCTCGTAATGACCCGTCAGGCGAATGTCGTCACTGTTTTCCCGGAAGACACTGTATTGGAGGCAGCGCGCAAAATCATTGCCCGTCAAATTGACAGTTTGCCTGTCGTCGTCCCTTCCAACTCCGACAAACCAGGAGAGCATTGGAAAGTCGTGGGACGCATTACGAAAACAAATATCATCAAAATGTTGCTCGATATGGTAGCAGAGGATTAATGGGAGGAATCGAATGGTTCAGGCGAGCAGTCATTTTATAGCGATCTGTTCAGACTCGATTGGCGAGACGGCGGAAGCCGTCGTTCGGGCGACCATGCGCCAATTTGAGCTACCGGACACAGAGATCAAGAGATTTATGAATGTAAGAGATGAAGACGAACTGAGTCGGGTGATGGAAGAGGTGGCCGAGCGTAAAGGCTTTGTAGCCTATACGCTGGTACAGCCGGAGTTGAGAGAAGCAATGAAAGAGGAGGCTGTCCGGCTGAATGTGCGGGCTGTCGATATCATGGGCCCGATGATGCAGGCGTTTGCCGATACGTTCCATGATGATCCGAAGGAAAAACCCGGTCTGCTGCATCGGATGGACGATAATTATTTCCGCCGTGTGGAAGCCATGGATTTTGCGGTTCAATATGATGATGGCAAAGATGTGAGCGCCATTCTCAAAGCAGATATTGTACTGCTTGGCGTTTCCCGTATTTCCAAAACCCCTTTGTCGATGTTTCTGGCCCATAAAGGCTTTAAAACGGTCAACATTCCCATTGTACCGGAGTTGACCCCACCCGCACAGTTAAAGGATGTACAGCATGGTCGGGTGTTTGGGTTGACGATCCAGCCGGAGCTGCTGTTAAAAATACGCAGTGAGCGACTCAAGGTGATGGGATTGCCCAACAATGTGCAATATGCTACATCGACGCGGGTGGAGGAAGAGATCGCGTATGCGCAATCCCTGTTTACGGAATTAGGTTGCCCGATCATTGATGTCACGGATAAAGCGATTGAAGAAACAGCGGGTTTGATTATCAAAATGTTATAGCAGCGTAGCTGCTCTATAGATAATAGTTGCTGTAGGATACAGGAGTGTTATAGATATATAAATAGCAGCAAAGCTGCTCTATAAATAATAATTTGCTATAGGATAACAATTATATATAGAAGAGGTGGAGGGATAGGTATGGAGAGTCAACTGGCATTGGAATTCGTTCGGGTTACAGAGGCGGCAGCGCTGCAATCAGCGCAATGGATAGGACGTGGAGATAAGAACAGCGCGGACGAGGCGGCTACGGTAGCCATCCGCACTCATTTTAACGCAGTATCTATGGACGGTACGGTCGTCATTGGCGAAGGAGAAATGGATGAGGCTCCCATGCTGTATATCGGGGAAAGAGTAGGCAATCGCAGAGGGCCGGCCTTAGACATCGCCGTCGATCCGCTGGAGGGAACCGAAACGGTGGCGAACGGATTGAACAATGCCTTCTCGGTCATTGCTGCTGCTCCTCGTGGTGGTCTGCTCCATGCTCCGGATATGTATATGCAAAAAATGGCCGTAGGCCCGGCACTGGCTGGAAAGCTGTCACTGGATGATCCGATTCCGACTACCCTGTCAAAGGCCGCACGGATATTGGGTAAATCCTTGTCCGAACTTACCGTGTCCATTCTGGATCGTACACGTCACGCCGGAATCATCAAGCTGCTGCGGGAAAGCGGCGTTCGGATCAAGCTGCTTGGGCATGGAGATGTAATGGGTGCAATTGAAACATCCCTGGATAGCGGTGTGGATCTGCATATCGGCTCCGGTGGAGCGCCTGAAGGTGTGCTGGCTGCGGCAGCGCTGAAATGCATGGGTGGAGAGATTCAAGGTCGCCTGTTGCCTCATGATCAAGAAGAGATCGAACGGTGCAAACGTATGGGCATTGCTGATCCGGGGGCTTTATTGTCCATGGAGGATATGGTCGGACGTAAAGGCGTAATGTTTGTGGCTACTGGCGTGACACCGGGCGAGTGGCTGCAAGGGGTTCGTTCCCTCCCTGGTCATAGAGCGGAAACCCATTCGGTCGTGATGCACTCGGAAACGAAAACGATCCGCTTTGTACGGAGTATTCACCATACGGCTGACTCTTCCGGTACGCTCGCTGCAGCCGCATCCTCTTAAGTCTTCACAGCTACATCAAAGACCAAGTCATAAAAGCTTAAAAACAGCAAGTCTCTTACCACATGGAGACTTGCTGTTTGGTGTTTCCGATTCGTTTACCGATTGCAGAAGGGCCAGAACCAAAGATATAAATTTCCTGAAAATTGACACTTTTGAAGGAAGATAAAAACGTTTCTATTAAAGTTTGAAAAGAAAATTCATAGCTTCAGGAAAGAACAATTCAATCTGAACTGCAATTTTTAGACGGAGAGTCAAAAAAAATTTCATGAAAATTGGTTCTATTGAACTATAAAACAATATTATTTATTAAAAAATTAAAGAGTTATTAATTTTGATTGATGTGAGCTTGATGAAATTTAATCCCATAAAATAGGAAGATAAAGGCTGTTGCGGAAAAAGGCGGAATTTGTCGGATAATATCAGGCTGAATTTGTTACATTTATGTTAATGGCATGTAAAGGTAAAATTGTTGTAGCACAAGGCTTTCGGCGTCTATTGCAAATCATCATCATTGTGATTTTACAAAAGCATGAAAATTTGAAACCTCGTTTTAAATCAAATTAACAGATCATGATCGGCAGGTAATTCATGCAAAAAGTGAAATTGTTGCTTTTAAAGTCTGAAAATAAATAGCATAATATGTATTTTGTTTATTTTTATGAACTCTATCAAGTTAGATCTTTTGTCCCATGCCAAGCGGTTTTAAAGTTTGTATATTTAAAAATAGCTAGAAAGTGTTGGAAGAAAAAAAGCGATATAAGGATTTGCTGTAAAATCCTGAACTGCATAGAGGATGGAGGAATTCATATGACGACTCGGTCACAATCTTGGTTTGCGAAAACTGCGGTCCATCCGGCTGAGAAGCTCCAACTATTTTGCTTCCCTTATGCCGGTGGCGGCGCTTCCATATTTAATTCCTGGAAGTCTAGACTTGCGCCTGACATTACGGTGTTGCCTGTACAGCTTCCAGGACGTGAAAGCCGCTCAACAGAGGCTCCAATGGACACCATTCAGGACATCGTGCAATCGTTGATTCCCGCTATGGCTCCATACGTACATAAGCCGTTTGCTTTTTTCGGACACAGTATGGGAGCACTGATTGCATTTGAAACAGCACGGCAGTTGTATAACAAAACCGGGACTTTGCCTGTCCATATCATCGTATCCGGTAAATCCGCACCACATCTTCCGTATTCCAAAAAACAACTCCATGATTTAGCAGATCAACCTTTCACCGAAGAGCTTCGTTTGATGCAGGGAACACCCGAAGAAGTACTGCAAAATGCAGAGTTAATGCAAATTATTATGCCTCGTCTGCGTGCAGATTTTAAGGTGTGCGAAACGTATGTTTATCAACCGGGGAGTTCATTGGCCTGTCCGATGACCATTTTAGGCGGCATGAAGGATCATGAGGTGACGACTGATTCACTCCATGCCTGGCAGCAACACACCACATCGCCCATAGATGTGCGAATGTTCGAAGGCAATCACTTTTTCATCCATGAACAAGAGCAAGAAGTTATAAGCGCAGTCGTGAATATTTTGTCCGCATCTTCAGCTCTGAACCCCGCTACCGCAGCTCATACATCTTACAGCACCAATACTCTACAACCACGATTCAGACAGAGTTAAATGCCCCACACATCACGATACACCACGATACACAACATGATTAACATCTCAGTAACAATCCAACAGCCAACCCACCACCATGATGCAATTCCCAGCATAATTCAAGAACGATTTCATTCCACGCAAACACTCCTACATCCAGAGCCAGAGTTTATCTCACCGTGTCCATTGCAACTAAAAAAGTTCGCACTGCGAAAGTGTGAGCAACGAAAAAGAGGGATGTCTTTGTTTCGATCTAATTCTGCTTTTCGGAGACTCGCACGTTATGTAAGACCGTACAATCTATGGGTTCTCATAACGGTGATCGCCTCCTTATGTTTGGCAGCCATAGACATTATTTTGGGTAAGGCCATTGAGCAAATGGCACAGGGGACATTCTCCTCCGCCCAGAACATGATCTATCTGGTTGTTGGTATGACGCTAATTGGAATGCCCTGTAAGTTTGTGATGAGGTACGCTTCAGCGCGATTTAGCGTTAGCGCTTTGCGGGACTTGAGAGGCGACCTCGTACATAAGTTTTGCGATTTACCGATTTCCAGCGTGGAGAGGAAGTTCACCGGAGATTTGGTATCCCGTCTAACAAACAATACGGCGGTGTTACAGAACTTTTTTATCCAGCAGTTTGCCAATCTGTTTTATTTACCGCTTGTGTTTACGGCATCGTTAACGTTGCTTTTACTGACAAGCTGGAAACTGATTTTGGCAAGTCTTGCGCTCATGCCTGTAGGAATGATCATAACATCACTGATGAGCAAGCCGATTGAAAAATACTCCGAGGAGCTTCAGGAGAAAATGGCTCATTTGAACGCGGTGGGGCAGGATGCGATCGGAGGAATTCCTATCGTCAAGGCATTCAATATGCAGGCTGTGCTGTTGAAGAAGTATATGGTGATTATGGAGGAGGTCGTCAAGCGCGGCTTGCGGCTGGAAAAACGCTATGCGTTCATTACTCCGGTAGGTGTGATGATGCTGGCAACACCGATTATTTTGGTCATTGTGTACGGAGGATACCTGATTCAACATGGAGAGCTGAATGCTGGAGGCATTGTCCTATTTTTATATCTGATTTCGTTCATATTGCAGCCCATTTCAATGCTGCCGACGATCATCTCGCAAATGAAGGAAGCAGGGGGAGCGGCTAAGCATTTGTTTGAGCTACTGGATTGGCCGGATGAACGTCAAGGCGGCGAAATCACTTCAGTCGGTCAAGATCGAGGGGATAAGGCCCGCCGTTTGCAAGACGATGCAGATAGGGAAGCCAAGCAAACTAGTGGAAGCGAGGCAGGCGGAGCAGAAAGCGATGATGACGTTGGTGACGCTGCTGTGGTCAGCTTTGAGCATTTGACCTTTGGCTACAACGAAGGGAACACGGTGCTGAAGGATATTAGCTTCCAGGTAGGACAAGGAGAAACGGTAGCGATTGTCGGCGCCAGCGGTGGCGGCAAAAGCACGATTTTCAAGCTGCTTTGCGGATTTAATGAACCGGGAGAGCATGCTGGAACCGTTCAACTATTTGGAAAGAGCTTGACAGATTGGAATTTAACAAGCCTGCGCAACCATATTTCGATGGTATCTCAGGAGCCGTCGCTTTTTCCAGCCACCATTGCAGAAAATATCGGATATGGACGTCTGGAGGCGACCCGGGAAGAAATTGTCGAGGCGGCGAAAGCGGCACATGCGCATGATTTTATTGTTCAGCTTCCCGAGGGCTATGAAACCCTTTTGAGCGAGCGGGGAGGCGGATTGTCCGGCGGACAAAAGCAGCGTATTTCCATAGCAAGAGCATTGCTGAAAAATGCTCCGCTGCTTCTACTGGACGAGCCAACCTCAGCGCTCGATAGCCAGTCGGAGGCTCAGGTGCAGATCGCGATGAATGCGGCAATGAGAAACCGGACGGTACTGGTCATTGCTCATCGACTGTCAACCGTACGTCAGGCGAACCGGATTATTGTACTCGATCAGGGGAGCATTGTGGAATCGGGGACCCATGAGGAATTGCTAGGCCGTGACGGTGTGTACCGAAAGCTGTATTTGAAAAATTTCGAAGAGGATCAGCATACGATGGAAAACGGTAATTCGATGCCGGAGGAAAGGAGTGAGAAGCGTGACCTTCAA
Source organism: Paenibacillus sp. 1-8 (assembly GCF_056316205.1). Classification (NCBI taxonomy): domain Bacteria; kingdom Bacillati; phylum Bacillota; class Bacilli; order Caryophanales; family Paenibacillaceae; genus Paenibacillus; species Paenibacillus sp. 1-8. The sequence goes on from NZ_CM149995.1 coordinate 2,392,283, forward strand.
GCAGGGGTTTTATGAGTTTAAGCAGTTGATGTCCCTGATGAAGCCGCACCGGAAATGGTATTTTACCGGGTTGGTTGGCAACAGTCTGACCAATGCCAGCATCACGATTTTACTTTCCTTTGTGGTGCATTATTTGCTGAATTTTGCGGTTGATGGCGATGTGCAGGAGCTATACCGGGCGGTTTATTTGGTCAGCGGTACATTTTTAGCATTAAGTCTTATTTCCCCGCTGTGCAGCTACATGTATAAGCGGTGTGTGAAGCTGGCGATTGCCGACGTACGGATGAGACTATTCGGGCATATCGTCAAGCTATCGTACGAAAAGGCCGAAAAACGACATTCGGGTGATCTTGTATCCCGTATGACGAACGATGTACAGGCGTTGGAGCAGGCTTACACCGTTCATATTCGCTCGATTATACTGGAAATTTCGCTTTTCTTTGGCTCACTGGTCATTATGATGGCGCTGGATTGGCGATTTGGGATTATGGCGGTTTTACTGGGGCTGGCCTCAGCTTGGGTCAATTCTCATTTCGCGAAGAAGATGCGACAGACGAGTGAAGAGTTACAGGGACGGATGAGCAGGTTCACGGAACGGTTGAGTGATTTGCTTTCCGGTTTGCAGACAGTGAAGCTGTTTGGATTGCGGAAAAAGGTAGGAGGCCTTTGTAACGATGCAAGTGAGGACATAAACAGCATCAGCATCCGGCAGGGACGTCATATGGGCTTGCAGGATATGTGCAATTTTATAATTGAATTCATTACGCTGGGCGGTGTGCTTGTCGCCGGACTGATTCTGGTTTCGCAGAAGCAAATGGAGCTGGGAGTACTGGGACAGATTGTACAGCTGCAAAGCGGTATTTCCACGGTGTTTTTGCAACTGGGGGCGGCTATATCATTGTTGCAAAACTCCTTGGCGGGTTTGGCGCGTATCCGCGAAATTCTGGATGAGCCGAAGGAAGAGGAGCACTTTCCAGCGGCGAAACAGAAGGGACTGCGGACTGGGCTTATCGGCCCGGAGGCGGCAGCTTTATCAGCCAGTGAACCTAAGGGATCTTATGGTGATGTCGAGACCGTGGGCCCAGGCCACGCCATTGAACAAGTTCCGGCTGCGCTGGAGCTGCACGACATCACCTTTGGCTATCAGCCGGACTGTCCAACGCTGCGAAGGTTGAACCTGATCGTGCCGGAAGGGCAGGTAACCGCGCTTGTCGGCCCGAGTGGTGGTGGCAAAAGCACAGTCATGAAGCTGTTGCTGGGCTTTTACCCACCGGATGAGGGTGTGCTGCGGGTCCGTGGTCGTTCGGCAGGAGAATTTCGGTTGGATGCGGTCAGGGATTTGATGGCCTATGTACCACAGGAGGCTACGCTGTTCCACGGTACAGTAGCGGATAATATCCGTTTTGGCTCACCGGATGCCACAGATGATGAAGTGAAGGCAGCGGCCAAAACGGCCTATGCCAGCGGCTTCATAGCCGAGCTGCCGGAGGGTTACGACACCATTGTCGGTGAACGCGGAGCCAACTTGTCCGGCGGTCAAAGACAGCGGATCGCGATTGCCCGTGCTTTGCTCAAAAATGCACCGATTTTGCTGCTGGATGAAGCGACCTCGGCCCTGGATGCAGAATCGGAATATGAAGTCCAGCAGGGCTTAAATGAGCTGATGAAGGATCGTACGACATTAGTCATTGCCCATCGATTGTCTACGATTGAGCGGGCGGATACGATCTGTGTCCTTGCCGAAGGCGAGCTGAAAGAACAGGGTACCCATGACCAGCTCCTTGCCGAGGGCGGTCATTATGCGGAGCTGTATGAGCTTCAGTTTCGAAAGCATCCTGAGGAACAAACCGCATAAATATGCTAGGTTTCTTTTTACCAATATCTATTTTACGAGGAGAGAGACGGATGACCCAGCATGATGTTCAATTGTTTTCATTAAGCCAGCCACAGCAACGCATTTGGTATACGGAGCTTCTGTATCCCAATCGGAACACGTCGACGATTATTGCAACTGTAAAAATCAGGGGAACTGTTCGTATAGATGCATTGCAGCAAGCAATGAACCGGGTAATTGCGCAAAACGATTCTTTTCGTATCAAAATCACGGCTCAGGATGGTATTCCATATCAATATGTAGAGCCGTTTACGACGCAAAGCATAGAAACGCTCCAAGTTACCCCGGAGGAAGCTGATCTATGGTTAAAGCGTCATAATCCACAGCCGTTCTCATTGCTGGATTCGCAACTGTACCGATTTGTTATTTTGCAGTTGGGGGCAGAAGAAACCTGGTTTAATTTTAAAATGCACCATATTATTTCGGACGGCGTGTCCATGAATCAGGCAGTTAATGAAATTACCGCGCATTATATGAACATTGTGCACGACACAGGTGAAGATACACCGACCAAAGGCAATCCTTATCTGGATTTCATTCAGGTAGAGCAAAGCTATGAGCAATCTGACCGCTATCAAAAGGATAAGACGTACTGGACGGAGAAGTTTGCCGATTTGCCAGAGACCACAGGCTTAAAATCGTATAACCCGCTGACACTGAGCACGGCTGCACGCCGGGAGAGCTTTATACTGGAGCATGAATTGTATCGTGGTGTTACGGCTTTTTGCGAGGAGCATAAAATCAGTATTTTTACGTTCTTCCTGGCCGCTCTGTATATTTATTTGCATAAAGTGACGGGAGAGCAGGACTTAACCGTGGGTACACTCTATGCCAATCGTACGTCTAAGAAGGAAAAGGATACGATTGGCATGTTCGTCAGCACCGTAGCTACGCGTCTGTTGGTCGAACCGGAATCCGAGTTGTTGACCTTCCTGCAAGGTGTGGGTAAGGAGCAGGCGTCAATTTTGCGGCATCAGCGTTACCCGTACAACAAAATTATTCAGGATTTGCGTGAACAGCAAAGCAGTATGGACATTCAGCGTCTGTTTGGCGCTTCCATTCAGTACCGTACACTGAGTTTCTCCCGATTTGATGAAGCGATTCAGCAGGTGGATAACGATTTTTGCGGAGATACGGTGAACGACTTCGATATTCACATGGTCGAAATGCTGGATGACGATCGTCTTGTGTTGTACCTGGATTATCGTACCGAGCTGTTTAGTGAGCAGGAGATTGCTCGAATTATTCGACAATTTTTGAGTGTGGCGGAGCATATGGTGCAGGGACCACACAAGCGGATACAGGAATTGTCGCTGATCAGTGAGGAAGAACGGGCGCAAATCGTGGACGTATTCAATGCTACAGCGGTGGAATATCCACTTGAAGCAGGCATTCATGAACTGTTCGAGCAACAGGCGGAGCGTACACCGGATCAGACAGCGGTTGTGTTCGAAAACGCCCGTTTAACCTATGGCGAACTGAATGTAAAAGCAAATCGACTGGCTCACACGCTGCGCGGGTACGGTGTTACTGCCGAGCGAACTGTAGGTATCGTCGCTGAGCGTTCCACAGATATGATCGTCGGTATGTTGGCGATCCTCAAGGCGGGCGGCGCATATGTGCCGATTGACCCTGATTATCCGGCCGAACGTGTACGTTACCTGTTGGAGGATTCAGGCGCGAAGCTGCTGCTGGTGCAGCGTGCGGAACAGCAACCGGAGGATTACAGCGGACTCGTACTGGATCTGAGTGATGCCAGCGTATATGGGACAGAGGATTCTCAAGACATAAATACCGTACAATGGGAGCAAAACGAGGCTTATCATGCGGATTATACCCTTTATACAAATCTGAAAAATGAGGTTTCACAAGCGGGTAAATTTGGGGATCGACTGGCCTATCTTATGTACACTTCGGGCACGACCGGACAGCCCAAGGGGGTTATGGTAGAGCATCGCAATGTTGTGCGTCTGGTGAAGAATACAAACTATGCACAATTGGATGCTGACACGCGCATTTTGCAGACCGGGGCTGTTGTCTTTGACGCGTCCACCTTTGAAATTTGGGGTGCGCTGCTGAATGGCGGACAGCTCGTGCTGGTGAGTCAGGATGTCATTTTGGACGCGCCGAAGCTTAAAGAAGCCGTACGCAGCCACGGTATTACAACGATGTGGCTGACTGCACCGCTCTTTAACCAGCTTTCCCAGCAGGATCTGGAGCTGTTCGAGGGGGTACAAGAGTTGCTCGTCGGTGGTGATGTGCTGTCCGTACCGCACATTAACCGGGTACTGGAGGCTCATCCGTCCCTGCGGATTATCAACGGCTATGGCCCGACGGAAAATACAACTTTTTCTACAGCTCATGCGATTGCCAGCGTGCAATTGGAAGCGGTGCCGATTGGGCGTCCGATCCATAACTCGACGGCGTATGTCGTGGACCGTTCCATGCAGCTTCAGCCTGTCGGGGCATGGGGTGAGCTGATCGTCGGCGGCGACGGGGTGGCACGTGGATACCGGAATCGTCCGGATCTAACGGCCGAGAAATTCGTAGACAGCCCGTTCCGTAGCGGAGAACGCTGCTACCGTACGGGCGACCTGGTACGCTGGCGTGAAGACGGAACGCTGGAGTACAAAGGACGAATTGACGCGCAGGTGAAAATCCGGGGCTACCGGATTGAGCTGGGCGAGGTGGAAGCGCAGCTGTTGAAGCTGGAAGCGGTGCGTGAAGCCGTCGTCACTGCACGTGAGGATGAGCAGGGTCAAAAGCAGCTCTGCGCTTATGTGGTGACCCATGCGGATATTGCGGCAAACGAGCTGCGAAGCGCCTTGAGCCAAGAATTGCCGGGCTACATGGTGCCGTCGTATTTCGTGCAGCTGGAGCAATTGCCGTTGACACCGAATGGCAAGGTGGATCGTCGAGCGTTGCCGCAACCGGAGGGAAGCGTGGATTCCGGTGAGGATTACGTAGCAGCGCGAACTGATGTGGAGCGGACGTTGGTATCGGTATGGCAATCTGTACTGGGTATCGAGCATATTGGCGTACTAGATAATTTTTTCCATCTGGGGGGCGACTCGATTAAGGCCATCCAGGTGTCTTCAAGACTGCTGCAAAATGGTTACAAGCTGGAAATGAGGGAGCTGTTCCAGTATCCGACGATTGCTGAGCTGAATGGACGGGTGCAGCGGGTGAGCCGCGTTTCTGATCAAGGAGAAGTCAGTGGAACAGTGGCGTTGACACCGATTCAACACTGGTTCATTGAGCAGCAGCCGTCCAAGCCTGAACACTATAATCAGGCTTTAATGCTGCACCGTGAGGATCGTTTGGACGAAACGGCGCTTCGTCAGGCACTGCAACGCATTGTCGAGCATCATGACGCTTTGCGTATCGTATTCCGTCAGAATGCAGACGGTGGATATGAAGCATGGAACCGTGGCGTACAAGAAGGAGAACTGTACAGTCTCGAAGTGGTGGATTTTACAAATGAGCCTGATTTTGCTCATTTGCTGGAGAACAAAGCCAGCGAAATTCAAAGCAGTATTCGTCTGAATGAAGGCCCTTTGGTAAAGCTCGGTCTGTTCCGTTGCACCGATGGAGATCATTTGCTGGTGGCGATCCACCATTTGGTGGTCGATGGTGTGTCTTGGCGTATTTTGCTGGAGGATTTGGCAGCCGGCTATGAGCAGGCTTTACGGGGCGAGTCTGTCCGTTTGCCCAATAAAACGGATTCCTTCCGTCTGTGGGCGGATCAGCTATCAGCTTATGCGAACAGTTCGGCTTTGGAGAAGGAGCGTGCGTATTGGCAGCAGATTGAGCAAGCTGGAGCCACTCAAGCAGCTTTGCCCAAGGATTACACTCGCAAATCCGAGGCCAAGCCTCAGCTACGAGATGACCGCACACTGACCGTGGCATGGACGGTCGAAGAAACAGAGCAATTTTTGAAGCAGGCACACCGGGCCTACAATACGGAAGCGAACGACCTGCTGCTGACAGCTCTGGGCACCGCCATTCATGAGTGGGCAGGCATCCGTCAGGTGCTTGTAAATCTGGAGGGGCACGGGCGGGAAGCTATTTTGCCGAACGTGGATATGACACGTACGGTCGGTTGGTTTACCAGCCAATTCCCGGTTGTACTTGATATGGATGAGGACCGGAATGTGGGACGGCGTGTCAAGAATGTCAAGGAAGGGCTGCGTCGGTTGCCGCATAAAGGAATTGGATACGGGATTTTGAGATATCTGTCTGCTGGTGGGGAAGGGGAAGCCGCTTTTGTCGCCGAGCCGGAAATCAGCTTTAACTATCTCGGACAATTCGATCAGGATTTGAAGAATAATGCATTTCGCATGTCTCCCTATTCCATCGGGGCATCCATTAGTGACACACTGACCAAACGGTATGCCCTCGATATGAACAGCATGATCACGGGCGGTGCGCTGGAACTGACGATCAGCTACAGCAGCAAAACGTTCATGAAAAAATCAATCAAAAAGCTGGCTGATCTGCTTCAGGAGAGCTTGCGTCAGGTACTGGCTCACTGCGTGGCAAAAGAGTTGCCGGAGCTGACACCAAGCGATTTATCCTTCCAAGGACTGACGGCTGGAGAGCTGGATCATATTGTTGAGCAGACGGCTGCTGCGGGAGAGCTGGAAAACATTTATTCGTTAACACCGATGCAAAAAGGCATCCTGTTCCACGGCTTGATGGAGCCGCAATCCGGGGCGTACTTTGAGCAGGCGACATTTGATCTGCAAGGCAGCTTTCAAGTGGAGGCTTTTGCCGAAAGCTTGAATCAGCTGGTGGAGCGCCATCAAATATTCAGAACGAATTTTTATAGCGGATGGAATGAGCAGCCTTTACAGGTGGTGTACCGCCACAAACATGCCGGATTCCGTTTTGAAGATGTACGTTCACTGGAGCAAGAGGCACTGGACGCGTACATTGCCGATTTTGCAGAGCGTGACAAGGTAGAAGGGTTTAATTTCAGCTCAGGCGAGCTGATGCGGGTGTCTATTTTACGTACAGGCGAGGAGTCCTATCGTTTTGTGTGGAGCTTCCATCATATTTTGATGGACGGATGGTGCTTGTTCCTGGTTGTGGGGGAAGCCTTCAATACGTACTTTGCCATCCTCGAAGACCGCAAGCCGGAGCTTGCCCCGGTAACGCCATACAGTGAATATATTGAATGGCTGGAGCGGCAGGACAACGCAGAGGCTGAACGGTTCTGGAGTGACTATTTTGCTGGTTTCGAGCAGCAAACAGTGCTGCCGCAGGCGAAGAAACTAGACGGTCACGTCAAGGGATATGAAGCGGATAAGCTTTCGTTTACGCTGGGTCGTGAAGTGACGGAACGGATGAACAGGCTGGTCAAGCAGAAGCAAGTGACGGTCAACACACTTCTGCAAGCAGCGTGGGGCGTTGTGCTGCAACGGTATAACAACAGTCGGGATGTTGTATTTGGCAGTGTTGTATCCGGCAGATCAGCGGATATTCCGGGCATCGATAAAATGATTGGATTGTTCATTAATACGGTTCCTGTACGGATTCACAGTGAGAGAGATATTACGTTTGCTGCGTTAATGAAGCAGATACAGGAGCAGGCGCTTGCTTCCCGTGACTATGAAACCTATCCGTTGTATGAAATTCAGGCCCTGACAGAGCAAAAACAGGACCTGGTGAACCATATTATGGTGTTTGAAAACTACCCAGTGGAACAGCGCATGGAGCAAATGGGCAGCCGTGGCACGAATGGCTTTACGATTGCAAATGCTTCCGTGTCGGAGCAAACGAACTATGATTTCAACATTACGGTTGTTCCGGGCGATGAAATCCATGTCTATTTGGAATACAACGCGCAGGTGTTTGAACGCGCAGCTGTAGAGCAAATCCGTGAGCATTTGCTGCATATTATTGAAGAAGCGATAAACAGACCGGATGCGCTGGTGGATGAGCTTGAGCTGGTAACTGCTGCGGAAAAAGCGAAAATCATCGACGGTTTTGGTTCTGTAGGCGTATCTGCGTGGAGTGATGCAAAGGAATCAGAATGGTTGTTCCACGCCTATGTGGAAGAACAGGCGCAGCTTGTGCCGGATCACGTGGCGGTTGTATACGAGGAGCGGCAGCTTACGTACCACGAGCTGAACGAGCGTGGGAACCAACTGGCTCGAAGACTGCGGAATGAAGGCATTGGGCGCGAGTCCATTGTTGGCATTTTGAGTGAGCGCTCGGTGGACATGCTGGTCGGCGTATTGGCGGTATGGAAGGCTGGAGGTGCATATGTACCGTTGGATGCGGATTATCCGTTCGAGCGTATCCGCTTTATGCTGGAGGACAGCGGCGCGACGGTGCTGCTGACGCAAACCGGCTTGCGGGAGCGTGCACAGGGTTGGCTGGAGGAAAGCCGACAGGCCTTGGCCGGAGGGCAGTCTGAGGGCGAGTTGGAAACAGCGGCTGGCGCTGAAACGATGGAAAGAGACAGCCTTAATGGAGGCTTAAGCTTGAAATCAGATTCGGAGTTTGACAGCGAAGCAGCATCCGAATCCGCAAAGGGACTGCGACTGCACACCGTACTGGCGCTGGACGATGAGTCGCTGTACACCGGAGATACCACGGATGTCGAACACATCAACGAGCCGCAGGACTTGGCGTATGTGATCTACACGTCCGGTACAACGGGACGTCCGAAGGGGGTCATGATCGAGCATCGCAGCTTGGTGAATACGGCTGCGGCGTATCGCCGGGATTACCGTCTGAACCAGTTTCCGGTACGATTGCTGCAACTGGCAAGCTTCTCCTTCGACGTGTTCGTCGGCGATATCGCGCGGGCATTGTATAACGGCGGAACGATGGTCATCTGTCCGAAAGACGACCGGATTGATCCAAGCCGTCTGTACGGCTGGATTCACGATTACCAAATTACGGTGTTCGAATCGACTCCGGCCCTGATCGTACCGTTTATGCAGCATGTGCATGAACATGGACTAGATATGAGCAGTCTGGAATTGCTGATCACCAGCTCGGACAGCTGCAGCGTGACGGATTACCGGGTGCTGCAAGAACGGTTTGGTGCAGACATTCGCATCATTAACAGCTACGGCGTCACGGAAGCGGCAATCGACTCCAGCTTCTATGACGAAGAGCTGTCGAAGCTGCCGGGCAGCGGCAGTGTGCCGATTGGTCAGGCGTGGCTGAACGCACGGTTTTACATCGTGGACAGCCAGCTGAATCCGGTGCCGATTGGCGTACTGGGCGAGCTGTGCATTGGCGGAGCCGGGGTGGCCAGAGGGTACCTGAACCGTGCGGACCTGACGGCGGAGAAATTCGTGGCGAACCCGTACGTGCCAGGTGAACGACTGTATCGCACAGGCGATTTGGCGCGGTGGATGCCGGACGGGAATGTAGACTTTATCGGCCGGATGGACTACCAAGTCAAAATCCGGGGCTACCGGATCGAGCTGGGCGAGATTGAAACGGCGATCCAGCGCGTGCCGGGTGTGCGTCAAGCGGTAGTGATCGACCGGACGGACGAGCGTGGACACAAGTATTTATGCGGGTACATCACCGGAGAATCCGAGCTGCGGATCGAGGAGGTACAGGCACAGCTGGAAGCAGGGCTGCCAGCGCACATGGTGCCTGCACGTTTGATGCGACTGAAGACGATACCACTGACCAGCAACGGCAAAATCGACCGAAAGGCCTTGCCGGAACCGGAAGGAAGTATCCATACGGGTGCAGCCTATGTGGCACCGCGTACCACGGTCGAGCAGGTATTGGTTTCGGTATGGGCCGGAGTGCTCGGCGTGGAAGCCGTGGGTACGCAAGATAACTTCTTCGAACTGGGCGGCGATTCGATCAAGGCGCTGCAAGTATCGTCCCGATTGCTGCAAGCAGGCTACCGATTGGATATGAAGGACCTGTTCAGCAATCCGACGGTAGCGTCACTCAGTCCTTTGCTTCGCACAGATGGCAAGATCGCCAGTCAGGAAGATGTAGCAGGCAAAGTGGAGCTGACACCCATTCAACGGTGGTTCTTCGAGCAGCAGCCGGTGGACCTGCATCACAGCAACCAGGCGATGATGCTGTATCGAGCTGGGCGCTTTGACATAGATGCGTTGCGCTGCACCATGGAACGTATTGTCCAGCATCATGATGCATTGCGTACCGTATTCCGCGAGACGGAGCATGGCTACACCGCTTGGAACCGCAGTGTAGAGGAAGGCGAGCTATATACACTGGAAATTGTAAATTTCAGCGGGGTTGAAGACGAATCCACCGCTGTGGAAGCCAAGGCGAGTGAAATTCAAGCCAGCATTCATTTGAGCGAAGGTCCGCTTGTGAAGCTCGGTCTGTTCCAATGCGCTCAGGGCGACCATTTATTAATGGTCATTCATCATTTGGTCGTGGACGGCGTATCGTGGCGTATTTTGCTGGAGGATTTGGCATCCGGTTATGAGCAGGCCGTTGCAGGTAAAACGGGCAAAGCCATTCGACTGCCACATAAAACAGATTCGTTCCAGACCTGGGCCAAACAGCTGTCAGCCTACGCGAATAGTGCGACGATAGAGCGGGAGCTTGCATACTGGCAGCATATCGACCAAGCAGAAGCCAGCCTCGCGAAGCCTTTGCCGAAGGATTTTGCCAACGATCATGCCTTGCTTGGAGACAGTGAGGTTGTTACTGTCCGCTGGACGAAGCAGGAAACGGATCTGTTAGTCAAGCAGGCTCACCGCGCGTATAACACGGAAATGAATGACCTGTTGCTGGCTGCACTCGGCAAAGCCGTGTATGACTGGTCTGGTTCCGAACGGGTGCTGGTCAACCTGGAAGGCCATGGACGGGAAGCCGTTGTACCGGATGTGGATATTACGCGGACGGTCGGCTGGTTTACGAGCCAGTTCCCGGTTGTACTGGATGGAAGTCTGGGACAAGGCGGAAATACCGCTCGTTTGATCAAACGGGTGAAGGAAGGGCTGCGTCATATTCCGCAAAAAGGCATTGGCTACGGTATTTTGCGATACCTGTCAAATGCAGATGCTTTCGCGCAAGCAAGCGTGCAATTGCAGGTCGAGCCAGAGATCAGCTTTAACTATCTGGGCCAATTCGATCAGGATTATAAAGGCAATGATCTGGAGCCTTCCGCCTATTCCATCGGTGTGCCTGTCAGCATAAACGCGGCTATGGATTTTGCGCTGGATATCAATGGAGTGATCGAGGATGGCGAGCTGATCTTCACTATTCGTTACGGCACAACGCAATTCCGTCATGAAACGATTGCACGGCTTGGAGAGCTGCTGGCATCCGGCTTGCGTGAGGTGATTCATCATTGTGTCGCCCAGGAAAGAACGGTATTGACACCAAGTGATGTCCTGTTAAACAACGTAACGCTGGATGAGCTGGAGCAATTGGTGGAAGATACGCGAGAAATGGGTCAGCTGGAAAATGTGTATGCCTTAACACCGATGCAAAAGGGCATGCTCTTCTACAGTCTGATGGATGAGAATTCGGCAGCTTATTTTGAGCAGGCAACCTTTGAGTTGAACGGACGTTTTGATGTGGTTGCTTTCGGCAAAAGCTTTGATCTGCTCGTACAGCGTCATGAGGCGTTGCGGACGAACTTTATCAGTTCATGGAAAGATGAGCCTGTGCAGGTCGTTTTCCGTAATCGCAGCGGAGAATTGTACTACGAAGACTTGCGCGGACTAGAAAAATTGGAACGTGAAGCTCGTGTTGAAGCTTTTACCCTTGCGGATAAAGCCAAAGGATTCCGTCTCGCTGAGGATGCACTCATTCGTGTCTCTATTTTGCAAACCGGGGATGAAGCGTACCACTTTATTTGGAGCTTCCATCATATTTTGATGGATGGCTGGTGCTTGTCTTTTATGACACAGGAGGTATTTGGTAGCTATCTGGCACTTCGTGCGGTTCAAGAGCCAGTGCTGGAGCCTGTTACGCCGTTCAGTCGCTTTATTGAATGGCTGGAGCGTCAGGATCGTGAGGCGGCCCTGCAATACTGGAGCGGGTATCTGGCGGATTATGAGCAGCAAATTACGCTTCCGCAGCAAAAAACACAGCCCAAATCTATGCAGGCCGGGGAATATATTGCCGGAGAACTGGAATGTGACTTCCGGCCGGAGCTGGTCGCTCAGATTGAACGTGTGGCGAAGCAAAATCAAGTGACGATCAACACGCTGATTCAGACGGTATGGGGCGTTCTGTTGCAAAAATATAACAACAGTCCGGATGTCGTGTTCGGCAGTGTTGTGTCCGGTCGTCCAGGCGATATTCCGGGTGTGGAGCACATGATCGGATTGTTCATTAATACGATTCCAGTGCGCGTGCAGTCTGAAAAGGACGAGACCTTTGTAGACTTGATGAAACGAACGCAGCGACAGGCGCTGGCCTCCAATGCCTATGACGCCTTCCCGCTGTATGAAATTCAGGCACTGACCGAGCAGAAGCAGGATTTGATCAACCATATTATGGTATTTGAAAATTATCCGGTGGAGCAGCAGGTAGAGCAACTGGGAAGCGATGGCCAGGATAAATTCACGATTTCGAACGTGGTGGCTACAGAGCAAACCAACTACGATCTGAACATCGTCGTGATGCCGGGAGAAGGCATAAAGATTCGTTTTATGTATAACACGCTCAGCTTTGATCAAACAGGCATTGAGCGTCTGCATGGACATTTTGCGCGTCTGCTGGAGCAAATTTCGCTCAACCCGAATGTTCGCGTTGAGGAGCTGGAATTGGTTACAGCGGCGGAAAAACAACAGATTACAGGAGAGTTTAATGACACCGCTTCTGCATATCCGCGCAATCTGACGATCCAAAAACTGTTTGAGGAGCAAGCTGAGCGCACGCCGGATCATATTGCTGTAGCTTTGGGCCATCAATCATTGACCTATCGGGAACTCAATGAGAGGGCTAACCGATTAGCGCATACACTGCGGGCCGCCGGGGCGAAGGCCGATGAGCCTGTCGGTATTCTGACGGAGCGTTCGCTGGATATGATTACAGGAACGCTGGCTATTTTGAAGGCTGGAGGCGCGTATGTGCCGGTAGATCCTCAATATCCGGAAGACCGTATCCGTTATATGCTGGAGGATTCGGGAGCCAAACTGCTGCTGGCTCAGCAGGATTTACTGGACCGTTGCTATTTTGACGGACAGATTGTCAATCTGAATGATGATCAGTCCTACAGTGAGGATCATTCCAATCTGGGGATAGATGGAGCGGGTGATCATGCTGCTTATGTTATTTATACCTCGGGTTCAACAGGCAAGCCTAAGGGCGTAGTTGTTGAGCATCAAAGTGTTGTACGCCTCGTGCGTAATACGGATTATGTGCCGTTCGATGAATCGATCCGAATGTTGCAGACTTGCGCGTTTGTATTTGATGTGTCTACGTTTGAAATTTGGGGCGCGCTGCTGAACGGCGGTCAGCTTGTACTCGTGCATAAGGATGATCTTTTGGACGCAGCTAAGCTTAAGGAGACAATACGGGATCATCGCATCACCATGATGTGGCTGACCACACCGCTATTTAATCAGCTTTCGCAGCAGGACAGTCAATTGTTCGGAGATGTGAAGTATTTGCTGGTCGGAGGCGACGTGCTGTCTGCACCGCATATTAACCGGGTGCTACGTGATAATCCGGACATGAACATAATTAACGGCTATGGGCCAACGGAAAATACAACTTTTTCGACGGCTTATCCTATTACGGAAGAGCAGCTTGATTCTGTGCCGATCGGACGTCCTATTCGCAATTCGACGGCGTATGTTGTGGATACAGCGTTTAATCTCCAGCCGGTCGGAGCTTGGGGTGAACTGGTTGTCGGCGGAGATGGAGTCGCACGTGGTTACCTGAACCGTCCTGAGCTGACGGCTGAGAGATTTCTTTCCAATCCGTGGGTGGACGGAGATCGCTTGTACTGCACGGGAGATCTTGTTCGCTGGCGTGAAGATGGCACATTGGAATACGCGGGACGGATTGATCAACAAGTCAAAATTCGCGGTTACCGGATCGAGCTGGGCGAAGTTGAAACTCAGTTGTTAAATATGGATTCCATTCGGGAAGCTGTTGTGCTGGCACGTGAAGATGAGTTTGGACAAAAGGTACTGTGCGCGTACTACACCTCTGATCGGGAATGGAATACAGGGGAGCTGAGAAATCAGCTTGCTCAGGAAATCCCGGGTTATATGGTACCGTCTTATTTCCTTCATCTGGAGCAGATTCCACTGACGGTTAACGGCAAGGTGGACCGCAAAGCACTGCCTGCCCCGGAAGGCGGACTTCAGACCGGAATCGAGTATGTGGCACCGCAAACAGCAGCAGAACAGGCGTTGGCAGATGTTTGGCAAACGGTACTCGGCGCTGGACAAATCAGCACACTGGATAATTTCTTCGATCTGGGCGGCGACTCGATCAAGGCGATTCAGTTCTCTTCCCGGTTGCTTCAAGCCGGATACAAGATGGATATGAAAGACTTGTTCAAATATCCGAGCGTAAAGGAGCTGGCTCCGCATCTGCGTTTGGCGGGGAAGAGAACAGCCGAGCAAGGCGAGGTTACGGGGAAAGTGGCGCTTACGCCGATACAATACTGGTTTGCAGAACAGGAGCAAGTGAACGCGCATCACTTTAATCAGGCGGTTATGCTGCACCGGGAGCAGGGCTTTGACGAATCCGCACTGCGTCAGACGCTTGACAAACTGACAGAGCATCATGATGCTCTGCGGATGGTGTTCAGCAAGACCGAGCAAGGCTATGAAGCATGGAACCGCGGATTACAGGAAGGCGAGCTGTATCACCTGAACGTGCTGGACTTTAGGGATTTGACGGATGAAGCTTTACTCAGCGCGGCAATTGAGGCGAAAACCAGTGAAATTCAAAGCAGTATCCAACTGCAAGAAGGGCCACTTTTTAAAGCGGGTTTGTTCCATTGTGCAGATGGAGATCATCTCCTGATGGCGATTCACCATTTGGTCGTGGACGGGGTATCCTGGCGTATTTTGTTTGAGGATTTGGCTACAGCCTATGAACAAGCCGTCCATCAAGAAGTGCTTCAGTTGCCTGACAAAACGGATTCCTTCCGTTCCTGGTCTGAACGTCTTTCCAATTATGCGAATAGTCCGGCAATGGAAAGTGAACACGCCTATTGGGAGCAATTGAACGCGTCCGCTTTGGCTGAGCAAGCACGGTTGCCTGAGGATCAAGCGCAGGATGGCAAATTTACCTTGGCTGACACAGATACAGTGGTCGTCCAGCTTACGAAAGAAGAGACAGAACGGCTATTGAAGCAGGCGCACCGCGCATATAACACGGAAGTGAACGACCTGCTTCTGACTGCTTTGGGCATGATGCTGTACACTTGGACCGGTCATGAACGTAGCCTGATCAATCTGGAGGGACACGGACGTGAGGACATTTTGCCGGATACGGATATTTCTCGTACGGTGGGTTGGTTTACGAGTCAATATCCGGTGCTGCTGGACATCGGTCGTGAACAAGTTTTGTCTGGACGTATCAAACAGGTCAAAGAGAGCCTGCGTCATATTCCGAATAAAGGAATTGGCTACGGTATGTGGAGACATCTGAGTGAATCCGGCCAGGCCGTTGGTCATCAAGAAGATGCTCTGCACGTTGGTCAAACAGATGGAGGTTACGCCGATCCACAAGTGAGCTTTAACTATCTGGGACAGTTTGATCAGGATTTGCAAAACAGCGATATTCGCATGTCTCCTTACCCCATTGGATCGGTCGTTAGTGATCGGACGGAGATGAAATACGCTCTGGATGTGGGCGGGATCGTAACGGACGGCATCCTGGAGTTGGACATTCGGTATAACGGCAAGGCCTTCCGTCAGGACACAGTCCAAATGCTGGCTGATCTGTTAAAAGCAAACCTGCTTGAAATGATCGAGCATTGTGTCACGCGGGAACGGTCCGAATTGACTCCGAGCGATGTACTGCTAAAAGGTCTGACACTGGAGCAATTAGACACGATTGTCGAGCAGACACAGGCGGTCGGGGAATTGGAGAATGTGTATCCGTTAACGCCGATGCAGAAGGGTATGCTGTTCCATAGTCTGATGAACGCAGAATCAGGAGTGTATTTTGAACAGGCGACGTTTGATCTGGAGGGCCATTTTGAGCCGAGCGTATTTGAGGCAAGTCTGAATTTGCTGGCAAGCCGACATGCTATATTCCGCACGAATTTCTACAGCGGCTGGCATGGTCAACCGTTGCAGGTCGTATATCGCTATAAAAATCCGGGCTTCCGTTATGAGGATGTCAGAGGGCGTGAAGACGCTGTAGCTGAATTTGTGGCCCGGGATAAAGCTCAAAACTTTGATTTAGGCAAGGATGCGCTCATGCGCGTAACCGTCTTCCGTACGAGTGATAGCTCATACCGTTTTGTATGGAGCTTCCATCATATCGTGATGGACGGCTGGTGCCTGTCCCTGGTGACGGACGAAGTGTTTGGTGCATATTTTGCCTTGCTGGAGCACAAGCAGCCAGAGCTCGCACCTGTCAAGCCGTATAGTGACTATATTGAATGGCTGGAACGGCAGGATGCTCAGGAAGCGACCCGCTATTGGAGCGACTATTTGGCGGGCTTTGAGCAGCAGACCTTGTTGCCTGGCGAGAACGCACAATCATCCGTGATTGCAAAGGTTGAGGGTACAGACGGAAGCGGTGCGGTTTCAAATTCCGGATATGTTTCGGAAAAGCTGTCATTTGTGCTAGGTAAAGAACGAAGCGCAGCCTTGAACCGGATTGCGAAGCAGCAGCAGGTAACGATTAATACATTGCTGCAAAGCGTTTGGGGCGTTATTTTACAGAAATACAATAATAATCAGGATGTCGTGTTTGGTAGTGTTGTATCCGGTCGTCCGGCAGAAATTCCAGGTGTGGAAAACATGATCGGCCTGTTCATCAACACGGTTCCGGTTCGTATTTACAGTGAACGAAATGCCACTTTTGCCGAAACACTTCAACGCACGCAAGAGCAGGCTTTGGTTTCCGGGGCATATGACACGTTCCCGCTGTATGATATCCAAGCACTGACCGAGCAAAAACAAGATCTGATTAATCACATTATGGTCTTTGAAAACTATCCGATTGGGCAGCAGATGAAGCAGGTGGGCGGTTCCGGTGAGACGGGCGCACAAGCTGGTTTCTCCATTACCAACGTAGCAATTGCAGAGCAAACCAACTACGATTTTAACCTGATTGTCGTGCCTGACGAAGATATCTCCATTTTGCTGGATTACAATGCTCTTGTTTATAACCGATCTGCCATGCAACGTATCCAAGGCCACATCGACCATATCATCGGGCAAATCGTGAACAATCCGCATATTCGTCTCGATGAGCTGGAATTGGCAACATCGGAAGAACAAGCGCAAATCCTTGAGGTCTGGGGAGATACGGACACAGTTTATCCGCAGAATAAGACGTTAAGTGCGATGTTCGAGGAACAGGCAGAGCAAACACCGGATCAGGTGGCGGTGCTGTTTGAATCGGAGACGTTGACCTACCGTGAACTGAACGAGCGGGCCAACCGTCTCGCACGCACCTTGCGTGCGGAAGGCGTTGAACCGGATCAGCCGGTAGGCATTCTGGTTCAGCGCTCGCTGGACATGATCGTAGGCATCTACGCGATCCTCAAGGCAGGCGGAGCCTATGTCCCGATCGATCCGGATTATCCTGCGGACCGCATCCATTTCATGCTGGAGGACTCGGGAGCGAAGCTGGTACTGACGCAATCGCGTTTGACAGAGCAGGCGTCGCTGAGCTTCGACGGTAAGGTGCTGGTACTGGATCGCGAGGACATTTATCACGAGGATGGCTCGAATTTGGAGTCACTGGCCGGGCCGCGACATGTAGCCTATGTGATCTATACCTCCGGCTCCACTGGAAAACCGAAGGGTGTTATGGTCGAGCACCACTCGGTGATTAACCGGATTTTATGGATGCATGATCGTTACGGATTAAATGCTGGAGATACGATCTTGCAAAAAACCGCCTTCACGTTCGACGTGTCGGTGTGGGAGCTGTTCTGGTGGTCGCTGGTCGGCTCGAAGGTGAGCTTGTTGTCGGTGGGCGGAGAAAAGAATCCAGAGGACATCGTAGAAACGATTGCCCGCGATGGCGTGAGCACGATGCACTTTGTACCCGCCATGCTGCACGCATTTTTGGAGTATGTGGAGCAGCAGCCACGGGAAGTGATGCAAGCGAAGCTGGAAACGCTGCGACATGTATTTGCCAGTGGCGAAGCGTTGCCACCACAGCATGTCGCACGGTTCCAACGGCTCGTGTCGAGCTTGGCTGGAGCGAAGCTGATCAACCTGTATGGCCCAACCGAAGCGACGGTGGACGTATCGTATTTCGATTGCGAGCCAACGGAGGAATATACAGTCATTCCGGTCGGGAAACCGATTCAGAACATCCGTCTGTACATCGTGAAGGAAGGCACGGAGCAATTGCAGCCGATCGGGGTTGCGGGTGAGCTGTGCATCGGCGGTGTAGGGGTAGCACGCGGCTATCTGAACCGTCCAGAGCTGACGGCAGAGAAATTCGTAGCCGACCCGTTTGCAGGCGGTAAAGCAGGCTATGAGCGGATGTATCGCACGGGCGATTTGGCGAGATGGATGCCGGACGGCAACATCGAATACTTGGGCCGGATCGACCATCAGGTCAAAATTCGGGGCTACCGGATCGAGCTGGGCGAGGTCGAATCGCAGCTGCTGAAAGTGGAGTCTGTACGAGAAGCCATAGTTATGGCCCGAGCGGATGAAACAGGTCAAAAACAAATGGTGGCGTATTACGTCGCTGGACAAGAGATCGGAGCCAGCGAGCTGAGAGGTGAGCTGGGGCGAGAGCTGCCAAGCTATATGGTGCCATCGTACTTTGTGCAGTTGGAGCAGATGCCGCTGAGTGCGAACGGAAAAATTGACCGCAAGGCACTGCCAGCACCAGAAGGTAGCCTGCAAACCGGAACGGATTATGCAGAGCCGCGTACCGCGCAAGAGCGCGCTCTGGTAGGGGTCTGGCAGTCGGTACTGGGACTGCAGACTGTCGGTGTTTTGGACAACTTCTTTGATCTGGGCGGCGATTCCATCAAGGCGATTCAAATCGCATCCCGTGTATTCCAGGCCGGCTATAAGCTGGACATGAAGGATTTGTTCCAGTATCCAACGGTTGCAACACTGGCACCGCATATGCATAGGGTCAGTCGTATGGCAGATCAAGGAGAAGTGAGCGGGGAAACCGCTTTGCTTCCGATCCAGCACTGGTTCTTTGCGCAGGAGCGCGAGCGTCCGCAGCACTTTAACCAGGCAGTCATGCTCTATAGCGCTGCGGGCTTTGATGAGACGGCGGTTCGCCATGTTGTGGATCACATTGTGAAACATCATGATGCGCTTCGTACGGTTTTCCGTCAGGCTCCGTCCGGTTTTGAGGCTTGGACACGCGGTGTAGAGGAAGGCGCGCTATATACGCTGGAAACAGTGGATTACCGTAAACAGGAAACCTATGCGGAAGCGCTGGAAGCGAAGGCAACCGAAATGCAAAGCAGCATCCATCTGTCCGAAGGACCTCTGGTGCAACTGGGATTATTCCGCACAGCAGAGGGCGATCATTTGCTGATAGCCATTCACCATTTGGTGATGGACGGGGTGTCATGGCGGATACTGTTTGAAGATTTCTCCACAGGCTACGAGCAAGTGATCAAGGGCGAGCCTGTACGATTGCCATATAAAACGGATTCCTTCCAAACATGGGCACGGGAGTTGTCGTCTTACGCCAACCGTCCTGAGGCTGCATCGGATGAAGTCTACTGGCAGCAGCTGGAGCAGGCCAAAGCGGAAGCCGCGCCGCTGCCTAAGGATTTTACCTATGAGGGCTCCTTGAATGCAGACAGCGAAGTGCTGACGGTGGAGTGGACCGAAGCCGAAACCCGGCAGCTTTTGAAGCAGGCACATCGCGCCTACAACACCGAGGTCAATGATTTACTGCTGACCGCGCTAGGGTTGGCGATGCATAACTGGACAGGCGCGGGACAGGTCCTGGTGAATCTAGAGGGACATGGTCGGGAAGCGATCTTACCAGAGGTGGATATTACGCGTACGGTAGGCTGGTTCACGAGCTTGTATCCGGTGCTGCTGGAAACGGGCAAGGGAATGACACTGGCACAGCGGATCAAGGAAACGAAGGAAGACCTGCGCGGGATTCCGCATAAAGGACTGACGTATGGTACATGGCGTTACTTGTCCCATGCGACCGCAGCAGATGAAGAGCGTACAATTGTAGCAGAACCGGAAATCAGCTTTAACTATTTGGGACAAGTGGATCAGGATTTGCAAAATAGCGGCATCACGCTGTCTTCCTATGGTGTAGGTGAGACTGACGATGCGAATTCACCTTTGCCACACACACTCGATTTGAACGCGATGATCTCGGAGGGGACGCTGCGCTTGACGATCGCTTACAGCCGTAAGCAATATCGCAAGGAAACGTTGGAACGGGTGGTGGGACTGCTGCAAGCCGCTTTGCAAGAGGTGATTGCGCATTGCGTCGCTCAGGACCAGCCGGAGTTAACCCCGAGTGATGTGTCTTTCAAGGGTCTGACAAATGGTGAGCTGGAGGAAATTGCAGAGCAGGCTGCACGTACTGGTGAACTGGAAAATGTATACGCACTGACGCCGATGCAGAAGGGTATGCTGTTCTACAATCTGATGGATTCGCAATCGGGAGCTTATTTTGAACAGGCATCCTTTGATCTGCGAGGACACTTTAATGTTGCTGCATTTGCGGCAAGTTTGGATGTATTGGTGCAGCGGCATACGGCACTGCGTACGAATTTCTACAGCGGCTGGAAGGATGAACCGCTGCAGGTCGTGTACCGCAATAAGCGCAGTGAGTTATATGTAGAGGACCTGCGGGATGTGGAGCAAGAGCAGCAAAACGAGTACATCCTCAAATATACGCGCAAAGACAAGCAGAGAGGCTTTGATCTGGCACAAGATGCTTTGATGCGTGTCGCCGTTTTGCGTACGGGTGAGGATGCGTACCGTTTTGTGTGGAGCTTCCATCATATCGTGATGGACGGCTGGTGCTTGTCGCTGGTGACAAACGAAGTGTTTGCGAGTTATTTTGCGATACTGGCCCAGAAGCAGCCAGAACTGGCCCCTGTAACGCCGTACAGTCAGTATATCGAATGGCTAGAACAGCAGGATCGTCAGGCCGCATCGAGTTACTGGAGCAAGGTTCTGGAAGGGTATGAGGAACAGTCCCGCTTGCCACAGGCAAAAATCCAGGGCAAAACGGAGTATCAGGCGGAGCGCCTGGACTTTGATTTGGGCGCGGATCTAACGGCTGGCATTCAGCGCATAGCCAAGCGTTATCAGGTAACGATCAATACGTTGATGCAGACCGTTTGGGGCCTTTTGCTTCAAAAATATAATGGCACAGATGATGTGGTGTTTGGCAGCGTGGTATCTGGACGTCCGGCAGATATTCCAAATGTGGAGCACATCATCGGTCTGTTTATTAATACGATTCCTGTACGCATCCGCAGTCATGAGGATAGCTTATTCTCAGACGTGATGAAGCAAAATCAGGAGCAATCTATCGCTTCCCATGCCTATGATACGTATCCGCTGAATGAAATTCAGGGGTTGTCGGAGCTTAAGCAGGATTTGATCAATCATATTCTTATTTTTGAGAACTATCCGGTAGAGGAACAAATTGAGCAATTAGGTAATGGTGAAGAATCCAGCTTCAGCATTACAGGGGTCGAGTCTGTCGAGCAGACGAACTATGACTTTAACCTGGTGGTAATGCCGGGTAACACCATCCACATGAGCTTTGGTTATAATGCGCAGGCGTTTGAACGTGAAAGTGTAGAGCAAATTCGAGGTCATCTGGTGCAGCTGCTGGAGCAAGTGGCGGAGAATCCAGACATTCGGGTACATGAGCTGGATATGGTAACCGAGCAGGAGCGCGAACAGATTGTTGAGGTTTGGGGCAATACGGCGGCTGAATATCCAAGCGAGCAAACCATTCACGGCTTGTTCGAGGCGCAAACGGCACAGACACCGGAGCAGGCAGCGTTGTTCTTCGAAGGAGAACAGTTGACCTATCGCGAACTGAACGAGCGTGCCAACCGTCTGGCTCGTACCTTACGCAATCAAGGCGTGACGAAGGATCGTCTAGTAGGTCTGATGACCGAGCGTTCGGTAGACATGATTGTGGGCATCTTCGGGATTTTGAAAGCCGGGGGCGCATATGTGCCAATTGATCCGACGTATCCAGAAGAGCGTATCCGTTACATGCTGGATGACTCGGGTGCGAAGCTGCTGTTGACACAAAGCCATCTGGTGGACAAAGCAGCTATCGATGGTCATGTGTTGGTGTTGGATGGAGAGCAAACGGTATACCACGAGGATCATTCCAATTTGGAGCCGTTGTCCGGTCCGAATGATTTGGCGTATGTGATCTATACGTCGGGTACAACGGGGCAGCCGAAGGGCGTTATGCTGGAGCATCACGGATTGTGCAATCTGAAAGCGTATTTTGATCAGACACTCCGGATCAGCACGTCGGATCGTGCATTGCTGTTCGCCAGCTATTCGTTTGATGCGGCTTGCTGGGAAATCTTCCAGGCGCTGTTCTGCGGAGCCACGTTATACGTGCCAACGACAGAAACGATTTTGAACTACGAGCGGTTTGAGCAATATATGGCGGATCATCAAATCACCGTGGCCGCTTTGCCACCGACCTATGCGGTATATCTGGAGCCAGAGCGGATGCCGAACCTGCGTATTCTGTTCACTGCCGGATCAGCATCTTCAACAGAGCTGGTGTATAAGTGGAAGGATCAAGTGGCGTACTACAACGGCTACGGTCCAACGGAAAACTCGGTAGCGACGTCCATCTGGCCGGTATCTGAAGACGAGAGAGCGGGGCAACTGATTTCCATCGGACGTCCTGTGCCGAATCATCGGGTATACATGGTAGATGCGCATGGACATCTGGCGCCTGTGGGCGTAGCGGGTGAGCTGTGTGTATCCGGGCCGGGTCTGGCACGCGGCTATCTGGATCGTCCAGAGCTGACGGCTGAGAAATTCGTACCGAATCCGTTTGCGGCTGGAGAAGCGGGCTATGAACGGATGTACCGTACGGGTGACTTGGCGAGATGGATGCCGGATGGCAACATCGAATACCTGGGCCGGATCGACCATCAGGTCAAAATCCGTGGATACCGGATTGAGCTGGGCGAGGTCGAGGCCCAAATGCTGAAAGTAGAAGATGTGCAAGAGGTTATCGTGCTGGCACGTGCAGACGAGCAGGGACAAAATCAACTGGTCGCCTACTATGTCGCAGAACGGGAAGTGAATGTGGGTGAGCTACGTGGCTTGCTGGGCGAGGAACTTCCAAACTACATGGTGCCTTCGTACTTCGTACAGCTGGAAAACATGCCTTTGACTCCGAACGGTAAAATTGACCGCAAAGCACTGCCGGCACCGGAGGGCAGCCTGCAAAGCGGAGCGGATTATGTAGAGCCGCGCACAGCGCTGGAGCAGACCTTGGTTTCCATTTGGCAGGCCGTATTAGGGGCAAAGAGAGTCGGGATTTTGGACAATTTCTTTGATCTGGGTGGAGATTCGATCAAAGCGATTCAAGTATCCTCCCGTTTGCTGCAAGCGGGCTACAAGCTGGAAATGAAGGACCTGTTCCAATATCCTTCCGTGTCACTGCTGAGCGGTCATGTACACAAGGTCAGCCGTACAGCCGATCAACGGGCGGTATCCGGGGCGGTCCAACTGACCCCGATTCAGCAATGGTTCTTTGGACAATCCTCAGCAGAGCCGCATTACTTCAACCAGTCGGTGATGCTGTATAGAGCACAAGGTTTCGACGAAGCAGCATTGCGTCAAACGGTGACCAAGGTGACTGAGCATCATGATGCTTTGCGTATGATCTTCCGCCAGACCGAACAGGGCTATGAAGCGTGGAATCGTGGCTTGAACGAAGGCGAGCTGTACAGTCTGGACGTTGTTGATCTGACAGACCTAGGAGACTCCGCAGATGTAGTGACGGCGATTGAAGTGAAAGCGAATGCCATTCAAAGTTCCATTCGTCTGGACGAAGGACCGCTGTTGAAGCTGGGATTGTTCCACTGCGCGGATGGAGATCATTTGTTGATCGCGGTTCATCATTTGGTCGTAGACGGCATTTCATGGCGGATTATATTCGAGGATTTTGCAACCGGGTATGAACAGGCCGTTCAGGGAGAAGCCATTCGTCTGCCATACAAAACGGATTCATTCTCCGCTTGGGCAGAGCGTTTGTCCCGATACGCGAATAGTCCGGCGATCGAAGCTGAACGTGAATACTGGCAGCATCTCGCGCAAATGGAATTCGCATCGTTGCCTAAGGATCAAGAGAGAGCGGAAGGACAGCATTATCCGCTGAGAGACAGTGAGACTGTGACCGTGGCTTGGAGCGAGCAGGCAACACGACTACTGCTTCAGGAAGCACACCGTGCGTATAACACAGAGGTCAATGATCTGCTGTTAACCGCACTCGGCACAGCACTGTACAACTGGAGCGGTCAAGAGCGCGTGCTGGTCAATCTGGAGGGACACGGTCGGGAAGCCATTATTCCAGATATCGACATCACACGTACAGTAGGCTGGTTTACAAGCCAATATCCGGTGCTGCTCGATGTTGACGGAAAAGTAGAAGTGGGACAGCGAATCAAGCGGGTGAAGGAAGACTTGCGTCATGTGCCGCATAAGGGCATTGGCTACGGTATTCTGAAATATATGTCTCAGCATGCTGCCAATCCTTCCTTTACCTTGCAGCCTGAAATTAGCTTCAACTATTTGGGACAATTCGATCAGGATTTGGAAAATAGCGATATCGGTCTGTCTTCACATACAGGTGGAGAGCCGATGAGCGACAGTACCCTTTTGGAGCATCCGCTGAATGTGAACGGAATGATTACAGCGGGCGTGCTTTCGTTGGAAATTCGCTATGACAGTAAGGTATATCATCAACAAAACGTGGAAAAATTTGCACAATTGCTGCAGGAGAGCTTGCAGGAAGTGATCGTTCATTGTGCCTCTAAAGAGCGGAGTGAGCTAACACCAAGCGATGTATTGTTCAAGGGCTTGACGTTGGAGCAGCTGGAACAATTGACGGAGCAAATGGCTTCTGTGGGTGAGCTGGAAAATGTTTATGCGCTCTCGCCAATGCAGAAGGGGATGCTTTTCCATAGTTTGATGGAGCCGGAGTCAGGCGCATACTTCCAGCAAGCATCGTTTGATCAAAAAGGCAGCTTTGATGTTGCTGTTTTCCGTCAGAGTCTGGATCTACTGACACAGCGGCATGAAGCACTGCGTACGAATTTCCATATGTTTGAGACAGGGCAGAATCAGGAGCCATTGCAGGTCGTGTTCCGCCACAAAGATAGTGACCTCTCCTTCGAGGATCTGCGTGGAATGCAGGAAGCGCAACGGAAGGCGTATATCCAAGCGTTCAAGCTTCAGGATCAGGCTCGGGGCTTTAATCTCGGTACCGATGCGCTCATGCGCGTACAGGTATTGCAGACAGATGAAGATACGTATCATTTGGTATGGAGCTTCCATCACATTGTCATGGACGGCTGGTGCTTATCGCTCGTTACAGGTGAAGTGTTTGGTACGTACTTTGCGCTGCTGGAGCAGAAGCAGCCGGAGCTTGCTGCGGTCACACCGTATGGCCAATATATCGAATGGCTGGAGCGTCAGGATGAACGTGAGGCAAAAGATTATTGGAGCAGCTATTTGGCGGGCTTTGAACAGCAGACTTTGTTACCTGGCTCGGATGCTTCATTAAAAGATCAAGCCGTGGACAGCAGGGAAAATGCTCCATCCACTACAGCTAGTGAAACCAGCGAATATATTTCTGAAAAAATAACGGTGGAGCTGGATCAAACGTGGAGCGAAGCCATGTACCGGATTGCGAAGCAGCAGCAGGTGACGATTAATACGCTGATGCAAAGCGTGTGGGGCCTTATTTTGCAGAAATATAACAACAATGAGGATGTTATTTTCGGTAGTGTCGTATCTGGACGTCCGACAGATATTGCTGGCGTAGAGCATATGATCGGTTTGTTCATTAATACGATCCCGGTTCGGATTCAAAGTGAACGGAATGCCACTTTTGTGGAAGTGATGCGGAAAACGCAGGAACAGGCACTGGCCTCGGGAGCATACGACAGTTTCCCTCTGTATGAGATTCAGGCGCTGACGGAGCAGAAGCAAAATCTGATTAACCACATTATGGTATTTGAGAACTATCCGGTAGAGGAGCAAGTCGAGCAGCTTGGTGAAGTTCGTCCGTCCGCTTTTGAAATTACGAATGTAGAGGTTGTCGAGCAAACGAATTATGATCTGGACTTGATTGTGATGCCAGATGAAACCTTCCGCATCATGTTCAGATATAACGCCAATGTATACGATCGGGCTACCGTGGAGCGTATGCAAGGACATGTATTGCATGTCATTGAGCAAATCGTGAAGAATCCGCATATTCGCGTGAATGAGCTGGAATTGGTGACACCAGCAGAACAAGCGCAAATCCTTGAGGTTTGGGGAGATACAGTAGCAACTTATCCACAGCATCAGACGTTAAGTACGCTGTTCGAAGAACAGACGACGCGAACTCCGGATCAGGTGGCAGTGCTGTTCGGAGCAGAGACGTTGACCTACCGCGAGCTGAACGAGCGGGCGAATCGTCTGGCGCGGACGCTGCGTACGGAAGGAGTTGAACCGGATCAGCCTGTGGGCATTCTGGTACAACGCTCGCTGGACATGATCGTAGGCATTTATGCGATCCTCAAAGCAGGCGGAGCCTACGTGCCAATCGATCCGGAATATCCGGCGGATCGCATCCGCTTTATGCTGGAGGACTCGGAAGCGAAGTTGGTGCTGACGCAATCGCATCTGGCCGAGCAAGCGTCACTGAGTTTTGACGGCAAGGTGCTGGTGCTGGATCGTCATGAGCTGGATGGCCATGACATTTACCACGAAGATGGCTCCAATCTGGAGCCGCTGGCCGGGCCGCACCATGTAGCCTATGTCATCTATACCTCTGGCTCCACGGGAAAACCGAAGGGTGTTATGGTTGAGCACCATTCTGTTTTGAACCGGATTTTGTGGATGCATGGTCGTTACGGCTTGAGTGCCGAAGATACGATCCTGCAAAAGACAGCCTTCACGTTCGACGTGTCGGTGTGGGAGCTGTTCTGGTGGTCGATGGTCGGCTCGAAGGTGAGCTTGTTGTCGGTTGGCGGAGAAAAGAATCCAGAGGACATCGTAGAAACGATTGCCCGCGATAGCGTGAGCACGATGCACTTTGTGCCTGCCATGCTGCATGCGTTCCTGGAGTACGTGGAGCAGCAGCCACGGGAAGTGATGCAAGCGAAGCTGGAAACGCTGCGACATGTCTTTGCCAGTGGCGAAGCATTGCCACCACAGCATGTCGCACGTTTCCAACGCCTCGTGTCGGGTATCGCCGGAGCGAAGCTGATCAACCTGTACGGACCGACCGAAGCGACGGTGGACGTATCGTACTTCGATTGCAAGCCTAATGAAATATATTCGGTCATTCCAATCGGAAAACCGATTCAAAACATCCGTCTGTACATCGTAAAGGAAGGAACGGAGCAATTGCAGCCGATCGGGGTTGCGGGTGAGCTGTGCATCGGCGGTGTAGGCGTAGCCCGAGGCTATCTGAACCGTCCAGAGCTGACGGCCGAGAAATTCGTTGCCGATCCGTTTGCAGGTGGCGAAGCCGGGTATGAGAGAATGTATCGCACGGGCGATTTGGCGAGATGGATGCCGGACGGCAACATCGAATACTTGGGCCGGATCGACCATCAAGTCAAAATCCGGGGCTACCGGATTGAACTGGGCGAGGTCGAATCGCAGCTGCTCCAAGTGGAATCGGTACGAGAAGCCGTCGTCACGGCTCGTGCGGATGAAACGGGACAAAAACAAATGGTGGCGTACTATGTCGCCGGGCAAGAGCTCGGAGCCAGCGATCTGAGAAGTGAGTTGGGCCGGGAGCTGCCAAGCTATATGGTGCCATCGTACTTTGTACAGCTGGAGCAAATGCCGCTGAGTCCAAATGGCAAAATTGACCGCAAGGCACTGCCCGCACCGGAAGACAGCCTGCAAAGCGGAGCGGACTATGTCGCACCGCGGACGTGGGTGGAAGCGAAGCTGGCGCACATTTGGCAGGACGTGCTGGGCCTCACGCAGGTGGGCGTGAAGGAAAACTTCTTCGAGATTGGCGGACATTCGCTGCGGGCGACGACGCTAGCCTCGAAGATTCACAAGGAGCTGAACAAACCGCTTCCATTGCGCAGCATTTTTGAAGCGCCAACGATTGAACAGTTGGCAGCGGTTATTGAAGGTCTGGATCAAGTGGCGTACGCGTCCATTCCGGTGACAGAAGATCGTAGCTTCTACCCACTGTCCTCAGCGCAAAAACGACTGTACGTGCTGCATCAGTTCGATCCGAACGATGTGAGCTACAACATGCCGTCTGTGCTGCAAGTGAGTGGTCCGCTGGACGTGAAACGAGTGGAAGACGTGTTCCGTCAACTGATCGCCCGCCATGCGGCGTTGCGTACCCGCTTTGAACTGGTCGACAGTGAGCCGATGCAATGGATTGAGGAGACTGTACCATTCGAGGTGGATTATACGAAGGTACAGACAGAGGGTGCGGCTGCGGATACCGAACAACTTGTTAGCAAGGAATCGCAAGAGCTGGTGCGGCCCTTCGTACGTCCGTTTGATCTGCAAGTTGCGCCGCTGCTGCGGGTAGGCTTGGTGGACCTGGGCGTACAAGGACACGAGCAGGAATCCCAGCATTTGCTCATGCTCGACATGCACCACATCGTCTCGGATGGCGTGTCCATGGGGGTACTGACCGATGAATTTGTCCGCTTGTATGGTGGTGAAGAGCTATCACCATTGCGGATTCAGTACAAAGACTATGCGGTATGGCAGCAAAGCGAAGCCCATCAGGAGTGGATGCAGCGTCAGGAAGCGTACTGGCTTGACACCTTCCGGGGTGAGCTGCCCGTACTGGATCTTCCAACCGACTTTGCCCGTCCGGCCGTGCGGAGTACGACAGGGGATACGGTCGTATTCGGATTGGAGCGTGAAGTCAGCGAACGTCTGAAAGAACTGGCGGCGCACACAGGCTCGACGCTGTATATGGTGCTGCTCGCGGCTTACACAGCGCTGCTGCATCAATACACCGGGCAAGAGGACATCGTGGTCGGGACACCGATTGCGGGAAGACCACATGCCGATCTGGAACCGATCCTCGGAATGTTCGTTGGCACCTTGGCCCTGCGGAACTATCCGACGGCGGAGCAAACCTTCCGCAGCTACGTGGAAGATGTGAAAGTTCGTGCCCTGCAAGCCTACGAACATCAGGATTATCCGTTTGAAGAACTGGTGGAAAAGCTGAACGTGAAGCGGGATATGAGCCGCCATCCACTGTTCGATACGATGTTTACGCTGCAGAACACCGAAGAAGGCGAGCTGAAACTGGCGGACCTGAGCTTCCGTCCATATGGCATGGAGCAAACCCCGGCGAAGTTCGACCTGAGCTTCCGTCCATATGGCATGGAGCAAACCCCGGCGAAGTTCGACCTGACGCTGGAAGCCAGCGAGGAAGAAGCAGGCATCCAGTTCGGATTGCAGTATGCGACCGCGTTGTACCAGCGAGAAACCGTGGAACGGATGACACGACATTTCATTCGTTTGGCCGAAGCCGTGGCGACGAACCCGGATGCGAAGCTGGGTGAACTGGAACTGATTACAGCAGAAGAAACCGAGCGGATTCTGAAGGTGTTCAACGACCCGAACGCGCATAGCGTGCGTGGAGCTGGACATGGACAGGTACAAGGTCGTTCGCTCAGCGAACAGTTTGAAGAGCAAGCGAAACGCAACCCTGAGCGGGTAGCAGTGGTGTTCGAGGACACGGCACTGACCTACGCCGAGCTGAACGAGCAGGCGAACCGATTAGCCCGTGTGTTACGGGCAGAAGGGGTAGAAGCCGATCAACCGGTAGGCATATTGCTGGAACGTTCTGCGGATATCCTGGTGAGCATCCTCGGGATACTGAAAGCCGGAGGCGCGTATGTGCCCATGGACTCGCTGTATCCGCAGGAACGTATTCATTACATGCTCCAAGACAGCGGGGCGAAGGTCGTGATTACGTCCAAAGCTACCGTGGGCCAATGCAACAGCCTGCAAACGCCAGTAACCGAAAATGCTGGTGTAACGGTGAATGCTTCACCAGCGACCATCACAGGTGCAGAAGATACATCCGCCAATTCGGCGCTCATCTTGCCAGCCACCGTACGTGCTGTAGCTCTGGATGACGAGGTTGTTCAAGCACAATTGGAAACGCAGGATGCGAGCAATCTGATCCCTGTAGCCAGCCTGTACAACCTGGCCTATATGATTTACACGTCAGGTACAACTGGCCAGCCGAAAGGGGTCATGATTGAGCAGCGCAGCGTCACCAATCTGGTGGATGCGTTGTCCGAACGGGTGTACAACCGCTATGAGCAACCGCTTCAAATTGCATGGCTGTCCGCGTATGTATTTGACGCTTCGGTACAGCAAATCTTTGCGAGTCTGCTGTTAGGCCATACCTTGCATGTGGTATCCCGTGACGTAAGCCTGAACGGGGAGCAATTGATCGCCTACTACCGCATGCACCGGATTGACCTGTCGGACGGTACACCAGCGCATCTGCATATCTTGAACGAGAGCGTCAATGTGACCGAAGCGCCGGAAGTGAAGCACTACCTGATCGGTGGCGAAGCGTTACCTGTACCACTGGTTCACAGGTTCCTGCACAAGTGGTCCGGGTACCGCCCAGTGATTACCAACGTGTATGGCCCGACCGAAACGACGGTAGATGCGACCGCCTATACGATGGAAGACGTGGAAGATTTGAACGTGCTGCTGGAAAAAGGTGCACATACGGTATCCATTGGAACGCCGCTGGCGAACCAGTCCGTGTACATCTTGAACACACAACAACAGCTGGTGCCGATCGGCATCGCGGGCGAGTTATATATCGGTGGTGCAGGTGTGGGACGCGGTTATCTAAATCTGCCGGAACTGACGGCAGAGAAATTTATCCCGAATCCGTTCGCCTATCTGGAAGCCGAACAAGCGGCAACCACTCACGCCAATCGGATGTACCGTACGGGTGACCTGGCGAGATGGTTACCGGACGGCAGTATCGAGTATCTGGGCCGGATCGACCATCAGGTCAAAATCCGGGGGTACCGGATCGAGCTGGGCGAGGTGGAAGCGCAGCTGCTGACCGTGGACGGCATTCAGGAAGCCGTGGTCACCGCATGGGAAAACGAAGACGGACACAAGGACCTGTGTGCCTATCTCGTAGCCTCAGCGCCGCTGAGTCTGCCGGAGCTGCGGAACGCATTGCAGCCGAAGCTGCCGGGCTACATGATTCCGACGTATGTGGTACAACTGGATCGGTTCCCGTTGACCCCAAGCGGAAAAATCGACCGCAAAGCGTTGCCTGCACCGGAAGCACGCCTCGAAGGAGGCATGGAGTATGTTGTGCCGCGGACGCCGCTGGAAGAACAGCTTGTGCATATCTGGCAAAGCGTGCTGAACCATCCGCAGATTGGAATTACGGATAACTTCTTTGAAGTGGGAGGACACTCTCTGCGCGCAACAACGCTGGTGGCGAAAATCCACCAGGAGCTGCATCACAAGCTGGCGCTGCGAGATATTTTCCAATATCCGACGATTGAGCAATTGGTACAGGTGATGGGTGAACAGACACAGCAAACGTATGCATCCATACCTGTTGTGGAGGAGCGCGCATATTATCCAGTTTCCTCAGCGCAAAAACGGATGTATGTTCTGAGTTATCTGGAAGGTGGAGAAGTTAGCTACAACATGCCGGGAGCTTTGATTATTGAAGGTTCCCTGGATAAAACGCGACTGGAGCAAGCCTTCCGCCAGCTGATTGCCCGTCATGAAACCCTGCGAACCAGATTCGAAATGGTGGATGGCGAGGTCGTTCAACGGATTGATAAAAACGTCGAATTCCACGTCGAGCATGTGCAGGCAAGCGAAGAAGAGACACAGCAGTACGTACTGGATTTTGTACGCGCCTTTGATCTCGCACAAGCGCCGTTGCTGCGGGTTCAGTTGGTGGAAAGCGGACCGCAGCGTCACGTAATGCTCTATGACATGCACCATATTATTTCGGACGGCGTGACTGCAGGAATTATCGTGCAGGAGTTCTCTCAATTGTATGAAGGCAAGGAGCTGCCGCCACTTCGCATCCAGTACAAGGACTATGCCGCTTGGCAGCACGCAGATATGCAAAGTGACCGTCTTCGTGAGCAAGAAAATTACTGGCTGAAAACAATGGCTGGTGAAATTCCGGCGCTGGATATGCCAACGGATTTTGCAAGACCAGCCGTACAGCGTCTGGAAGGAGCTCGATTGGATTTTGCGATCAGCGAGGAGGACCGTGAACAGCTGAAACAGCTGGCTGCTCAAACCGGATCAACCTTGTACATGGTGTTGCTTGCAGCGTATAGCACGCTTTTGCATAAATATTCAGGGCAGGAAGACATGATCGTCGGAACGCCAATTGCCGGAAGACCACATGCGGAACTGGGGAGCCTGGTAGGCGTATTCCTCAACACGTTGGCGATCCGCATTTATCCGTCTGGCGACAAAACATTCCTTGATTACCTGCAAGAGGTCAAAGAGCATGCGCTCAGCGCTTATGAGCATCAGGACTATCCTTTTGAAGAACTGGTTGAAAAACTGGATTTAACGCGGGATACGAGCCGGAATGCGCTGTTTGACACGATGTTTGAGTTGAAAACATTTGAGCAGCAGGAGTTCGAGCTGGAGGGTCTGACCTTTAAGCCGTATCCGACGGAGAATAATACGGCCAAATTTGATCTAACCTTGGATGCAGTGGAGCAGCCGGAAGGCATTCTGTGCAGTCTGGAATACAGCACGGCGCTGTACAAGCCTGAGACCATCGCACGATTGGCAAAGCATTTTACCGAACTCGTTCGTGCGATTACACTTTATCCGCAGCAGCCACTGGCAGCTTTGGATATGGTACCCGTCGAGGAAAAAGCACAAATCATCTACGGTTTTGGAGATGTAGGGGTATCGGATGTTGCTGCTGTTGAAGCAGGAGCTTTATTCCATAACTTTGTGGAAGAACAGGCGCAGCTTGTACCGGATCACGTGGCGGTGGTGTACGAGGAGCGTCAGCTTACGTACCGCAAACTGAACGAACGTGCGAACCAGCTGGCTCGTAAATTACGGAGTGAGGGCATTGGACGTGAGTCGATTGTCGGCATCTTAAGCGAACGCTCGGTGGACATGCTGGTGGGTGTGTTGGCGGTATGGAAGGCTGGAGGCGCGTATGTGCCGCTGGATGCGGACTATCCGTCTGAGCGTATTCGTTTCATGCTGGAAGACAGCGGTGCCACGGTACTGCTGACCCAAACGGGCTTGCAGGAGCGTGCACAGGTCTGGCTGGATGAAAGCAAAGCTACATTCGAACCAGTAACAACGGGATTGCGTCTGCATACCGTACTGGCGTTGGACGATGAGTCGCTGTACACCGGAGATACCACAGACGTCAATCACATTAACGAACCGCAGGATCTGGCGTATGTGATCTACACCTCCGGGACAACAGGACGTCCGAAGGGCGTCATGATTGAGCATCGCAGCTTGGTGAATACGGCTGCGGCATACCGCCGGGATTATCGTCTGAACCAGTTCCCGGTACGACTGCTACAATTGGCGAGCTTCTCCTTCGACGTGTTCGTTGGGGATATCGCACGGACTTTGTACAACGGCGGCACGATGGTCATCTGTCCGAAAGACGACCGGATTGATCCAAGCCGTCTGTACGGCTGGATTCACGATTACCAAATTACGGTGTTCGAATCGACTCCGGCCCTGATCGTACCGTTTATGCAGCACGTGCATGAACCTGGACTGGACATGAGCAGTCTGGAATTGCTGATCACCAGCTCGGACAGCTGCAGCGTGACGGATTACCGGGTGCTGCAAGAACGGTTTGGTGCAGACATTCGCATCATTAACAGCTACGGCGTGACGGAAGCGGCGATTGACTCCAGCTTCTACGACGAAGAGCTGTCGAAGCTGCCAAGCAGCGGCAGTGTGCCGATTGGTCAGGCGTGGCTGAACGCACGCTTTTACATTGTGGACAGCCAGCTGAATCCGGTGCCTATCGGCGTACTGGGCGAGCTATGCATTGGCGGAGCCGGGGTGGCACGCGGGTACCTGAACCGTGCGGACCTGACGGCTGAAAAATTCGTAGCGAATCCGTATGTACCAGGCGAACGACTGTATCGCACAGGCGACTTGGCGCGGTGGATGCCGGACGGGAATGTGGACTTTATCGGCCGAATGGACTATCAGGTCAAAATCCGGGGCTACCGGATTGAGCTGGGCGAGATTGAAACGGCGATCCAGCGGGTGCCGGGTGTGCGTCAAGCGGTAGTGATCGACCGGACGGATGAGCGTGGACACAAGTATTTGTGTGGATACATCACCGGAGAAGCCGAGCTGCGGATCGAGGAGGTACAGGCACAGCTGGAAGCAGGGCTGCCAGCGCACATGGTGCCTGCACGTTTGATGCGACTGAAGACGATACCCCTGACGAGCAACGGCAAAATCGACCGTAAGGCCTTGCCGGAACCGGAAGGAAGTATCCATACGGGTGCTGCTTATGTGGTTCCACGGACAACGGTCGAGCAGGTATTAGCTACGGTATGGGCCGGAGTGCTTGGAGTGGAAGCCGTGGGTACGCAAGATAACTTCTTTGAACTGGGCGGCGATTCGATCAAGGCGCTGCAAGTATCGTCCCGCTTGCTGCAAGCAGGCTACCGATTGGATATGAAGGACCTGTTCAGTCATCCAACGGTATCGGCATTGGCGCTGAGAGTCCAATCGGTTACAAGATTGGCGGATCAGAGCGAAGTAGTCGGCGATGTGAAGCTGACACCCGTTCAACAATGGTTCTTTGAGCAAAATCTGACGGAAGCTCATCATCATAACCAGTCCATCATGCTGTACAGCAAGGATGGTTTCGATGAAACGGCACTACGCACGGCGATGGATCAAATGGTTAGCCATCACGACGCGCTACGTACCATTTTCCGTCATACCGAACACGGATACGAAGCATGGAACCGCGCGATTGGTGAGGGTGAGCTGTATACGCTGGAACGGACGGACTTCAGAAATGAGGCTGAGGTGTCCGCGGCGATCGAGGCCAAAGCGAATGAAATTCAAGCGGGGATTGATCTAAGCGAAGGACCGCTGGTGAAGCTGGGGCTGTTCCATTGCCCAGATGGAGATCATTTGCTGATTGCTATTCATCACTTAGTGGTGGACGGAGTATCCTGGCGCATTTTGTTCGAGGATATTACGACAGCCTATGAGCAAGCATTGAACGGACAAGCCATTCGTCTTCCGCACAAAACGGATTCGTTCCGCACTTGGGCTGATGAACAGTCTCAATATGCGAACGGTTCGGCAGTAGCATCGGAACACGTGTTCTGGCGGGAAATTGAACAGGGAATGTATGAGCCGCTTCCAAAAGACCAGCCACAGTCCTATTCCTTGAATAGGGACAGCGAGATCATTACTGCCACGTGGACAGGTCAGGAAACGGAGCAGCTGTTAAAACAGGCGCACCGTGCCTACAACACGGATATGAACGATTTGCTGCTTACCGCATTAGGAATGGCTATTCATCGCTGGGCGGGCATCGAACGAGTGCTTGTCAACCTGGAAGGTCATGGACGAGAGTCCATCTTGCCAGAGCTGGATATTACGCGCACCGTTGGCTGGTTTACGACTCAATTCCCGGTTGTGCTGGATATGAGCGTGGAGCAAGACCTTTCACATCGAATCAAAAATGTGAAAGAAGGGCTGCGTCGCATTCCGCAAAAGGGCATCGGCTACGGTATTTTAAGATACCTGTCTGCAGCACGTGAGCAGGAACGCTTTGTAACCGAACCGGAAATCAGCTTTAACTATTTGGGACAGTTTGATCAAGATTTGCAAAATCAATCCATTGGCGTATCTCCTTACTCCAGCGGTGCAGAGCTTAGCGCACATGCGGCAAGATCGTACGCGCTGGACATTAACGGACTGATTTCAGAAGGCGAACTGCAATTGACGATCAGCTATAGCAACCAGGAATACCGCCGTGAAACGATGGAGCAGCTAGCCAAAGAATTCAGAACCAGCTTGCAGGAAATCATTACGCATTGCACAGGACGCAAACAGCAGGAGCTGACGCCAAGCGATGTCATGCTTAAAAATGTAACCATGGCTGAACTGGATCAATTGGTAGAACAAACCCGTGACATTGGCGAACTGGAAAATGTATATGCGTTGACGCCGATGCAAAAAGGTATGCTGTTCCATAGTCTGATGGATACAGAGTCAGGAGCTTATTTTGAACAAACGACCTTTGATTTGCATGGACGCTTCCAAGCGGATATTTTCCAAGATAGCTTGAATCATTTGTCGCAGCGGCATGAGATTTTTAGAGCTAATTTCTACAGCGGTTGGCAAGATGAGCCTGTGCAGGTCATTTTCCGCCGTAAGGATATTGGTTTCAGATGTGAAGACCTGCGTCATTTGGATGATGTGGAGCGAAGCGCATATGTGAAGGAATTTATTCGCAAGGACAAGGCAACCGGCTTCGATTTATCTCGGGATGCGTTGATGCGCGTGGCGATTTTGCGGACAGGTGACGAGGACTACCATTTCGTATGGAGCTCTCATCACATTTTGATGGACGGCTGGTGTGTGGCACTGGTGACGGATGAGGTGTTTGAGGCTTATTTTGCAGCCGTGGAGCATAGAGATCCACAGCTTGCCCCGGTTTCACCATACAGTCAGTATATTGAGTGGCTTGAAGCACAGGATTTAGGGGCTGCGACGGAATACTGGAACCGTTATTTGTCCGGCTATGATCAGCAAACCCAGATTCCAACCGGAAAAGTAGGGGCCAAAGTCGAAGGTGCGCAATTCGAGCATGTGCTGTGCGATCTGGGCAAGGACTTGACGGGCCGCATCGAAATCATTGCCAAGCAGCACCACGTGACCACGAATACATTGCTGCAAACGGTATGGGGCTTGCTGCTTCACAAGTACAACGGCAGTGACGACGCTGTTTTTGGCAGCGTAGTGTCTGGTCGTCCGGCTGATATTCCGGGCATCGAAAATATGGTGGGCTTGTTCATTAACACCATTCCGGTACGTATCCGCAGTAGCGCTGAGGACACCTTTGCCGACATGATAAGAGCGAATCAGAAGCTAGCGCTGGCTTCTCAAGCTTATGAAACGCATCCGCTATATGAAATTCAAGCCTTGACTGAGCAAAAGCAAGACCTGATCAACCACATTATCGTGTTCGAAAACTATCCGGTGGAGCAACAGGTTGAGCAGCTTGGCGAAGGTGCGGAGTCGGATTTTGAAATTAGCAATGCAGGCATGATTGAACAAACCAACTATGACTTCAATCTGGTCGTCATTCCGCAGGAAGCGATGAAAATCCGATTTGAATACAATGCGAAGCGATATGATCGTAAAGCTGTTGAACGGACTCAGGGCCATCTGGTGCAGCTGCTGGAGCAAGTGGCGGCGAATCCGAACATACGAGTGCATGAGCTGGATATGGTAACCGAGCAGGAGCGCGAGCAAATTCTGGGCGTTTGGGGCAACACGGCGGCTGAATATCCAAGCGAGCAAACCATTCACGGCTTATTCGAGGCGCAAACGGCACAGACACCGGAGCAGGCAGCGTTGTTCTTCGAAGGAGAGCAGTTGACCTATCGCGAGCTGAATGAACGTGCGAATCGATTGGCTCGTACCTTGCGTAGTCAAGGCGTGACGAAAGATCGTTTGGTGGGTCTGATGACCGAGCGTTCGGTGGACATGATCGTGGGCATCTTCGGGATTTTGAAAGCCGGGGGCGCATATGTCCCAATCGATCCGACGTATCCAGAAGAGCGTATCCGTTACATGCTGGATGACTCGGGTGCGAAGCTGTTGTTAACGCAAAGCCATCTGGTGGACAAAGCAGCTTTCGAGGGCCATGTGCTGGTGCTGGATGGAGCACAGACGGTGTATCACGAGGATGGTTCCAATCTGGAGCCGTTGTCCGGTCCGAACGATCTGGCGTATGTGATTTATACGTCAGGAACCACGGGTCAACCGAAGGGAGTTATGCTGGAGCATCAGGGGCTGTGCAATCTGAAAACGTATTTTGATCAGGTGCTCCGGATCAGCACGTCGGATCATGCGTTGCTGTTCGCCAGCTATTCGTTTGATGCGGCTTGCTGGGAAATTTTCCAGTCGCTGTTCTGCGGAGCCACGTTGTTTGTGCCAACGTCAGAGACGATTTTGGACTATGAGAGATTCGAGCATTACATGTCAGAACATCAGATTACGTCGGCGACGTTACCACCGACCTATGCGGTATATCTGGAGCCGGAACGGATGCCAAACCTGCGCATTCTGGTCACTGCGGGTTCAGCCACTTCAATAGAGCTGATCTACAAGTGGAAGAATCGGGTAGCATACTACAATGCTTACGGTCCAACGGAAAACTCGGTAGCGACGTCGGCATGGTCGGTATCCGAGGATGAAAGAGCAGGACAGATGATTTCGATCGGACGTCCTATGCCGAATCACCGGATATACATGGTGGATGTGCATGGACATCTGGCGCCTGTGGGCGTAGCGGGTGAGTTGTGCGTATCTGGTCCGGGTCTGGCACGTGGCTATCTGGATCGTCCAGAAATGACGGCTGAGAAATTTGTACCGAATCCGTTTGCAGGTGGCGAAGCAGGCTATGAACGGATGTACCGTACAGGTGACTTGGCGAGATGGATGCCGGATGGCAACATCGAATATTTGGACCGGATCGACCATCAGGTGAAAATCCGGGGGTACCGGATTGAGCTGGGCGAGGTCGAGGCACAAATGCTGAAAGTGGAAGACGTGCAAGAGGTCATCGTACTGGCACAAGCGGACGAGCAGGGGCAAAATCAACTGGTCGCCTACTATGTTGCTGAACGGGAAGTGAGCGCAGGTGAGCTGCGCAGCTTCCTGGGCGAGGAGCTTCCAAACTATATGGTACCCACATATTTGGTACAGCTGGAGCACATGCCACTGACACCAAACGGTAAAATCGACCGTAAGGCACTGCCAGCACCGGAAGGCAGCCTGCAAAGTGGAGCCGACTATGTCGCACCACGGACGTGGGTGGAATCCAAGCTGGCGCAAATTTGGCAGGACGTGCTGGGCTTGGCACAGGTTGGCGTGAAGGAAAACTTCTTCGAGATTGGCGGACACTCGCTGCGGGCAACGACGCTGGCCTCGAAGATTTACAAGGAGCTGAACAAGCCGATTCCATTACGCAGCATTTTTGAAGCGCCAACGATTGAACAGCTGGCAGCGGTTATAGAGAGTCTGGATCAAGTGGCGTACGCGTCCATTCCGGTGACGGAAGAACGCAGCTTCTACCCCTTGTCCTCAGCGCAAAAACGACTGTATGTGCTGCATCAGTTCGATGTGAATGATGTGAACTACAACATGCCGTCTGTGCTGCAAGTGAGCGGCCCGCTGGACGTGAAACGAGTGGAAGACGTGTTCCGTCAACTGATTGCCCGCCATGCGACCTTGCGTACCCGCTTTGAACTGGTGGACAGTGAGCCGATGCAATGGATTGAGGACACTGTACCATTCGAGGTGGAATATGCAAAGGTAGAGGCAGAGGGGTCGACTATTACGGATACGGACACGATGGTCAGCAAGGAAACGCAAGAGCTGGTGCGGAGCTTTGTACGTCCGTTCGATCTGAAAACCGCTCCGTTGCTGCGGGTAGGCTTGGTGGATCTGGGTGTACAAGGAGTGGAGCAAGAACCGCAGCATTTGCTCATGCTTGATATGCACCATATCGTCTCGGATGGCGTGTCCATGGGGGTACTGACCGATGAATTTGTCCGCTTGTATGGTGATGAAGAGCTATCACCATTGCGGATTCAGTACAAAGACTATGCGGTGTGGCAGCAAAGCGAAGCCCATCAGGAGTGGATGCAGCGTCAGGAAGCGTACTGGCTCGACACCTTCCGGGGTGAGCTACCTGTGCTGGATGTACCTACGGACTTTGCCCGTCCGGCGGTGCGAAGTACCGCAGGCGATACGGTTGTGTTCGGACTGGAACGTGAAGTCAGCGAACGCCTGAAAGAACTGGCGGCGCAAACAGGCTCCACGCTGTACATGGTGCTGCTGGCGGCGTATACCTCGCTCTTACATCAATACAGCGGCCAAGAGGACATTGTAGTCGGCACACCGATTGCAGGACGACCACATGCGGATCTGGAGCCGATCCTCGGAATGTTCGTCGGCACGTTGGCCCTGCGGAACTATCCGACGGCAGAGCAAAGCTTCCGCAGCTACGTGGAGGATGTGAAGACGCGTGCCCTGCAAGCTTACGAGCACCAGGACTATCCGTTTGAGGAGCTGGTGGAAAAGCTGAACGTGAAGCGGGATATGAGCCGCAATCCGCTGTTCGATACGATGTTTACGCTGCAAAACACCGAGGAAGGCGAACTGAAGCTGGCGGACCTGAGCTTCCGTCCATACGGCTTGGAGCATACGCCAGCGAAGTTTGATCTGACGCTGGAAGCCAGCGAGGAAGAAGCAGGCATCCAGTTCGGATTGCAGTATGCGACAGCATTGTATCAACGAGAAACCGTGGAACGGATGACGCGTCATTTCATCCGTTTGGCTGAAGCCGTGGCGGCGAACCCGGATGCGAAGCTGGGTGAACTGGAACTGATTACTGCAGAAGAAACCGAGCGGATTCTGAAGGTGTTCAACGACCCGAACGCGCATAGCGTGCGTGGAGCTGGACACGGACAGGTACAAGGTCGTTCGCTCAGCGAACAGTTTGAAGAGCAAGCGAAGCGTAGCCCTGAGCGGATAGTAGTCGTGTCTGGGGACACAGCGCTGACCTACGCCGAGCTGAACGAGCAGGCGAACCGATTGGCCCGTCTGTTACGGGCAGAAGGGATCGAAGCGGATCAACCAGTAGGCGTATTGCTGGAACGTTCTGCGGATATCCTGGTGAGCATTCTGGGGGTACTTAAGGCCGGAGGCGCGTATGTGCCGATGGATACGATGTATCCACAGGAGCGCATCGATTACATGCTCCAAGACAGTGGGGCAAAGGTCGTGATTACAAGCAGAGTCGCCAACCTGTCGCTCAGCTTGCCATCCACAGTTCGAGTTGTAGTCCTTGATGACGAGGACGTTCAGGCTCAACTGGACGGACAGGATGCGAGCAATCTGATGCCTGTCGCCGGCCCGCATAACCTGGCCTATATGATTTACACGTCAGGTACAACCGGCCAGCCGAAAGGGGTCATGATCGAGCAGGGCAGTGTCAGCAATCTGGTAGATGCTTTATTGGAACGAGTATACAGCCGTTATGAACAGC
The DNA here is from genome assembly GCF_056316205.1 of Paenibacillus sp. 1-8. Taxonomy (NCBI): domain Bacteria; kingdom Bacillati; phylum Bacillota; class Bacilli; order Caryophanales; family Paenibacillaceae; genus Paenibacillus; species Paenibacillus sp. 1-8. The sequence goes on from NZ_CM149995.1 coordinate 2,433,840, forward strand.
CGCTTCATGTCGCATGGCTGTCGGCGTTTGTATTTGACGCTTCGGTGAAGCAAATCTTTGCCAGCTTGTTATTAGGCCACACCTTGCATGTGGTATCCCGTGACGTAAGCCTGAGCGGGGAGCATTTGATCGCTTACTACCGCATGCACCGGATTGATCTGTCGGACGGCACACCTGCGCATCTGCATATTTTGAACGAAAGCGTCAACGTGACGGAAGCGCCGGAAGTGAAGCACTACCTGATCGGTGGCGAAGCATTACCTGTGCAGCTGGTAAACGTGTTCCTGCACAAGTGGGCCGGGTACCGCCCGGTGATTACCAACGTGTATGGTCCGACCGAAACGACGGTAGATGCGACAACTTATACGATCGAAGATGTGGAAGCCTTGAACGTGCTGCTGGAAAAAGGGGAGCACACGGTATCCATCGGAACGCCGATAGCGAACCAGTCCGTGTACATCTTGAACACCCGACAACAGTTGGTGCCGATCGGTATCGCAGGTGAGCTCTATATCGGGGGTGCAGGTGTAGGACGAGGGTATCTGAATCTGCCGGAACTGACGGCAGAGAAGTTTATCCCGAATCCGTTCGCCTCAGCCTCATTAGAAGCTGAGCAAGCTCCAGATGCCCACAACAACCGGATGTACCGGACGGGCGACCTGGCACGGTGGTTGCCAGACGGCAGCATTGAGTATTTGGGCCGGATCGATCACCAGGTGAAAATCCGGGGCTACCGGATTGAGCTGGGTGAGGTGGAAGCGCAGCTGCTGACCGTAGACGGCATTCAGAAAGCGGTGGTCACCGCATGGGAAAACGAAGACGGACACAAGGACTTGTGTGCTTACATCGTAGCCTCAGGGTCGCTGAGTCTGCCGGAGCTGCGAAACGCGCTGCAGCCGAAGCTGCCGGATTACATGATCCCGACGTATGTGGTACAACTGGATCGCTTCCAGCTGACCCCGAGCGGAAAAATCGACCGCAAAGCGTTGCCTGCACCGGAAGCACGCCTTGAAGGAGGCCTGGAGTACGTTGCGCCGCGGACGCCGCTGGAAGCCAAGCTAGCCCAAATCTGGCAGGATGTATTGAAGCTGTCCAGCGTAGGAGTTACCGACTCATTCTTTGACGTGGGCGGACACTCCCTGCGGGCAACGACGCTGGTGGCCAAAATCCATCAGGAACTGGATAGCCGGATTACACTGCGTGAGGTGTTCCAACACATTACCATTGAGCAGCAAGCCCAGCTCATAGCTACGCACGGCACAGACACCTATACGGTGCTCCCTGCTGCGTCGAAACAGGCGTACTACCCGGTTTCCTCGGCCCAAAAACGACTGTATATTTTGAGCCATCTGGAAGGTGGGGATGTCAGCTACAACATGCCGGGTGTGTTAACGGTGGAAGGTCCGCTCCAGGCCGATCGACTGGAGGCTGCGTTCCGTCAGTTAATTGACCGTCATGAAACGTTGCGGACTTCCTTTGAAATGGTGGAAGGCGAGGTCGTTCAGCGAGTTTACGATCAGGTTGAGTTTGCAGTAGAGCGTCTACAGGCCAGTGAATCCGAAGCCCAAGCGCATATCGAGTCATTTGTACGCAGCTTTGATCTTCGGCAGGCACCACTGCTGCGTGTCCGTCTCATTCAAACCGGACCAGAGCGCCACCTTCTGATGTACGATATGCACCATATTATTTCGGACGGTGTATCGTCTAGCAATATCGTACAGGAGCTGGTACAGCTGTACGAGGGACGGGAATTGGAGCCGTTGCAAATTCAGTACAAGGACTATGCCGTGTGGCAGCAGCAGGAAATGCAACGTGAGTCATACCAACGCCGGGAACACTTCTGGCTGGAGCATTTAGCAGGGGAATTACCGGTACTGTATCTGCCGATTGCTTATCCAAGACCTGCTGTTCGCAGCTTCGAGGGTGCGCTGTATGAATTTACAGTGGACCCGAATGTATCCGGGCAGCTGCACCGAATTGTGGCTCAGACCGGAAGTACGCTGTACATGGTACTTTTGAGCGCCTACACCGTTCTGTTGTCCAAATACAGCGGTCAGGACGATTTGATTATCGGTACTCCGGTAGCAGGCCGCTTGTTGCCTGAACTAGAGCCACTGATCGGCATGTTCGTCAATACGTTAGCCATCCGGCATCAGCCGAAGGGCAGCCAAACATTCCACAACTACTTGCTGGAAGCCAGAGATCGCACGCTGCAAGCCTTCGAGCATCAGGATTATCCATTGGAAGAGTTGGTGGAAAAGCTGGATGTAGTGCGGGATGCAAGCCGTAATCCGTTGTTTGACACCATGTTTGTACTGCAAAACACGGAGTCGCAGGAAACGAAGCTTGAGACCCTGTCCTTCAGTCCGTATGTTCAGGAGCATAGCATCTCCAAATTCGATTTAACCTTGTCCATGAGTGATGAAGACGGGGTGATCAAAGGTTCCTTTGAATATTGCACGAAGCTGTTTGGAGCAGACGCGATCGAACGATTAACGGGAGATTTAATAGCGATTCTGTCACAGGTAGGGGCAAACCCGGATTTGCTGTTAAGCGATATTCAGGTGACCTCTGACGAGCAGCCGGAAGGCTTTTCACCGGATTCCATCGACTTTGTTTTCTAAATCCGTTTTCTAAAAGGCAATGATTTCACTTTGCGTGTGCAGAGGGCGGCGGCTTGTCCGACTGCCCTTGCCTGCAAAGTATTATTTTTCCGACACAACGGTCATTTACGTATCAACGCACCATTCCAACCGGGGCACAGGCCCCATAAAGCAGGAGGGATGTCATTGAAAGCCTTATTTGAGAAGGAAAAAAATTACTGGAGTCATAAGCTGGAATCTGAGGATCATATCATCTGTCTGCCATACACCAACGACGTGTCCAAGGATACAACTGCAACGAGTTCAAATTCCCATACGTACACGCTCACATTTCCATCTGAAATTTCCGGGCGAATATCGTCTATAACAGGTGGCGCTCCATGGGCTGTGTTTATGGTTCTGCTTGCTGGAGTAGAAAGCCTATTACATAAATACACAGGTGAGGAACGTGTGCTGCTGGGCATTCCGGTAGCCAAGTCAGGCAACGGTGCTACAAAGCCGATTAACCATCTACTTTTACTGAAAAACACGCTCGATTCCACCACGACCTTCAAAGCCTTGCTGTCTCAAATCAAAACCTCCGTCAGCGAAGCTATTGAGCACCAAAATATTCCTTTTTGGAACTATTCGGAGGGGCTTGAAATTCCACGTAACGAGGACGAAAAGCCTCTTATTCACACCACGGCGTCCCTGCGAAATATCCATATTTCTGATTTTTTGAATCATGTACAGTCTGAGCTGGATTTTCAATTTCAATGGGAAAATGCAGCTGTTTCTCTGAATGTGAAGTATAATAGCGACCGTTATAACGAGGCGACGGTTGAACGCTTTGTTGAGCAGCTGTTGCGGTTATACACCATTGTTTTGCATCAGCCAGAGCTGGCAATTTCCACAGCACAGGTGCTGTCAGAGCAAGAGGTGGAGCAACTGGTTCATACCTTCAACGATACAGCTGCGGATTATCCACGTCATGCGTCCATTCATGAGCTGTTCGAGAAACAGGCGAAGCAGACACCGCAGCAGGTGGCGGTAGTGTTCGGAAGAGACAGCCTGACCTATGGAGAATTGAACGAAAAGGCCAATCGTCTGGCTCATACATTACGTAAGCAGGGGATCTGCACCGAGCAGACTGTCGGCATTGTGGCTGAACGCTCGATGGAGATGATCGTCGGTATGCTCGCGATTCTCAAAGCAGGCGGAGTGTATGTACCGATTGACTCCGATTACCCGGATGAGCGCGTGCGCTATTTGCTGGAGGATTCCGATGCAAAAACACTGCTGGTGCAGCGAATGGAACATCGGCCCGCTGATTTTAAGGGAATGGTGCTCGACCTGAGCGATTCCACAATCTATGGAACGAATGATGCTGATCGTTTTGATCCTGTTTTACCGAATGAGCACGGGACGTATACTTACACGGCTGACATAGGATACGTGGATTGCTTAAACCCGCTCTATTTCATTTCCGCTAGTCCTGAGCTTGCTTCTACTACAACTACACACCCAGAACAAGCAGAACAGATACAGCAGGCTTACGCGGCTGGAGAACAACCGAAGGCGACCGCTGCTGATCGCTTGGCCTACATCATGTACACTTCGGGGACCACAGGTCAGCCTAAAGGGGTCATGGTGGAACACCGCAATGTCGTGCGTTTGGTGAAAAATACAAACTACGCGAAATTGGATGTCGACACGCGCATTTTGCAGACTGGGGCCGTCGTCTTTGACGCGTCCACCTTTGAAATTTGGGGTGCGCTATTGAACGGCGGACAACTGGTGCTGGTGAGTCAGGATGTCATTTTGGATGCGCCGAAGCTTAAAGAAGCCATACGCAGTCACGCTATTACAACGATGTGGCTGACAGCACCGCTCTTTAATCAGCTGTCCCAGCAAGACTTAGCGCTGTTCGAGGGGATACGGGAGCTGCTGGTCGGCGGTGATGTGCTGTCCGTACCGCATATTAACCGGGTGCTGGAGGCCCATCCGTCCCTGCGTATCGTAAATGGCTATGGCCCGACGGAAAACACGACCTTTTCCACCACGCACGCGATTACCAGCGTGCAATCGGAATCGGTGCCGATTGGCAGCCCGATCCATAACTCGACGGCGTATGTCGTGGACCGTTCGATGCAGCTCCAGCCTGTCGGGGCGTGGGGAGAGCTGATCGTCGGTGGCGATGGTGTAGCACGTGGATACCGCAACCGATCTGACCTGACGGCTGAAAAGTTCATCGACAGTCCGTTCCGCAGCGGAGAACGCTGCTATCGCACAGGCGACCTGGTGCGCTGGAATGCGGACGGGACGCTGGAATACAAGGGACGGATCGACGCACAGGTGAAAATCCGGGGCTACCGGATCGAGCTGGGCGAGGTGGAGGCGCAGCTGTTGAAGCTGGAAGCGGTGCGTGAAGCCGTCGTGATTGCACGTGAGGATGAGCAGGGTCAAAAGCAGCTCTGCGCTTATGTGGTGACCCATGCGGATACCGCGGCAAGTGAGCTGCGAAGCGCTTTGAGCCAGGAACTGCCGGGATACATGGTGCCGTCGTATTTCGTGCGGCTGGAGCAATTGCCACTGACACCTAACGGCAAGGTGGATCGCCGGGCGTTGCCGCATCCGGAGGGAAGTGTAAACTCAGGCACAGAATATGTACCCCCTCAAAATCAATTACAAGTACAACTCGCGAGCATCTGGAAAGATGTGCTGGAGCTTGAGCGCATTGGGATTAAGGATAACTTTTTTGAAGCGGGAGGGCACTCCCTGCGGGCGACACATGTCATATCGCTCATCCATAAGGAATTGCATAAAAATGTGCAGCTAAAGGACCTGTTTCAGCACCCGACGATTGAACAGCTTGCGCAGGTTATTGAAGCACTGGAGCAAACCGCCTATGAATCCATCCCTATTTCGGAGAAAAAGCCATTTTATGCGGTATCTTCGGCACAAAAACGGATGTATATCCTCAATCAGCTTGACGGAGCGGGAATTAGCTATAACATCCCTGGTGCTCTGGCACTGACAGGTTCACTTGATCATAAGGCACTGGACAATGCGTTCCGCCAGCTTATTGACCGCCATGAAACATTGCGTACAAGCTTTGAGACCATGAACGGTGAACCTGTCCAGCGAGTACATGACGAGGTTCCTTTTCGTATGGAGTTGATTCATGCCCACGGAGCTGACCAGGAGGAAACGGATGAGCTGGTACATGGCTTTGTCCAGCCGTTCGATCTTGCGCAGGCTCCGCTGTTCCGGGCTGGTCTGATTGAAACAGGTCCAGAGCATCATATTTTGCTACTGGATATGCACCACATCATTTCCGACGGTACCTCTATAAATGTGCTGATTCAGGACTTCATCCGTTTATATGCAGGCGACACGTTGCCATCGCTGCGCATTCAGTATAAGGACTACGCCGCTTGGCAACTGAAGCAGCAGCAAAGTGAGCGCTACCTGGAGCAGGAAAGCTATTGGCTGAATACCTTCAGAGGAGAGTTACCCGTGCTGGATATACCAACCGATTATCCACGTCCGGCGGTGAGAAGCTTTGAAGGAGATTTGCTGGAATTTACACTTGATCAACGGCAAAGCGAGGGTTTAAAAAGCATCGCGGCGCAGACAGAATCGACATTATATATGGTGTTGCTGGCTACTTATACGGCTTTGCTTAGCCATTACAGCGGGCAGGAGGATATTATCGTCGGTTCGCCGATTGCGGGACGGCCCCATGCTGATCTTGGCAGCCTGATCGGGATGTTCGTGAATACATTGGCGATCCGCAATTACCCGGAAGGCGGGAAAACCTTCCGCGATTATGTGCTGGAGGTCAAGGAAAACGCATTGAAAGCTTTTGAGCATCAGGACTACCCGTTTGAAGAGCTGGTGGACAAGCTGGGCGTGGATCGAGATTTAAGCCGTAATCCGCTATTTGATACCATGTTTGCTCTGCAAAATTTGGAGCAAAAGGAGCAGCAGCTGGAAGGCTTGCAATTGACACCCTATCCGAGTGAACAAAATACCGCGAAATTTGATTTGAGTCTGTTCGCGCTGGAGGATGGGAAGCAAATTGCCTGCGGTCTTCAATACGGAACCCGGCTGTACAAACGGGAAACCATCGAACGACTGGCTGTACATTTGCAGCAGCTTATCAATGCAGTTATAGACCAGCCGGATATCGTTCTTTCGGCTATTGAAATGGTTTCGTCTCGTGAAAAAGAACAGATTGTGCAGCAATTCAACGATACAGTAGCAGGCTATCCGTATCCACGTGATCAAGTGCTGCATGTGCTGTTCGAGGAACAGGCCGCACAATCACCGGATCGGCTGGCCGTCACCTTTGCGGACACACAGCTCACCTACCGCGAGCTGAATGAACGCTCCGACCGTCTGGCACGTATACTCGCTTCCCACGGGATACGGCGCGGCTCCGAGCCAGAGATACAGCGAGTAGGGATTATGGCGGAGCGCTCCATTGAAATGATCGTCGGCATGCTGGCGATTTTAAAGGCTGGGGGGGCTTATGTTCCCATTGATCCTGAATATCCTGAGGAGCGTATTCGTTATTTACTGGAGGATTCCAGTGCTAGGCTGTTACTTTCACAGCGACGTGAGCAGGTTCCTTTTGAACCAGGCATTCCGATCATAGATTTGAGTGATGAACAACGATGGAGTAGCGAATCTGAACTTTACGCTCATGTGGATGAATCTGCTGTTATTCCAATGGAGAGATCTTCCTCGGATCTTGCGTATGTGATCTACACCTCTGGTACGACAGGCAAGCCAAAGGGCGTGATGATCGATCACCGCAATGTCGTGCGTTTGGTGAAAAACAAAAGCTATGCCTCACTTGACGAAAATACGCGTATGCTGCAAATGGGTGCAGTTGTGTTCGATGCCTCCACGTTTGAAATCTGGGGAACGCTGCTGAATGGGGGTCAACTGTATGTGGTAAGTCATGACACTATCTTGGACGCGGCCAAGCTTAAACAGGCGATTGACAAGTATCGTATTAACATTATGTTCATGACCACAGCTTTATTCAATCAGCATTCACAGCAAGCTATTGAAGTGTTTTCCTCCCTGAAGGAATTGCTTGTGGGTGGTGATGTGTTGTCCATACCACACGTCAATCGTGTGCTGAAGGAGCACCCGCAGCTTCGTTTGGCCAATATTTATGGGCCGACGGAGAACACCACCTTTTCCACCATCTATGACATTACAGAACCGCAAGCCCAAGCTATTCCCATTGGGCGTCCGATTGATCATTCAACCACATATGTGGTCAATCGTTCGTTGAAGCTGCAGCCAATCGGAGCCTGGGGGGAGCTGATCGTCGGTGGTGACGGTGTGGGACTTGGATATCTGAATCGCCCGGAGCTCACGGCGGAAAAGTTTATAGAAAGTCCGTTCCGGCCCGGGGAGCACTGCTATCGTACAGGCGATTTAGTGCGTTGGCGTGCAGATGGCGTGTTGGAGTACAAGGGAAGAATGGATGAGCAGGTCAAAATTCGCGGCTACCGCATTGAACTGGGTGAAATAGAAACCCGTTTGTCCACGATTGCAGGAGTGAAGGAATCGATTGTTACCGTGCGGCAGGACGATAACGGGCAAAAACAGCTGTGTGCCTATTTTGTAACAGACAGCGAACTGAGCGCCAGCGACTTACGTAACATTTTGTCGCAGGATCTGCCTGGCTATATGGTGCCTTCCTACTTTGTGCAGCTTTCCAGACTGCCTTTGACGCTGAATGGTAAAGTAGACCGCAGGGCCCTGCCTGCACCGGAGCATAACGTCGATACAGGCATGGATTATGTGGCACCTGAGACGGATGTTCAGCAAGCGCTGGCTACCGCCTGGGGGGCAATTCTTGGGATTCAGCGAGTGGGCATACAGGATAACTTTTTCCATCTGGGTGGTGACTCCATCAAGGCCATTCAAGTGTCGTCCCGATTGTTTCAGGCTGGATACAAGCTGGAAATGAAGGACTTGTTCAAATACCCGACGATTGCCGGACTAAGCAAATTTATTCAGCCTGTTAACCGAATAGCAGAGCAGGGAGAGGTTACAGGATCTGTTTTGCTTACACCGATTCAGCGCTGGTTTTTTGAACAGCCAACGGCAGAGCCGCACTATTTTAACCAATCTGTCATGCTTTATCGACAAGAAGGCTACGATGAACAGGCACTTCGGCAGGCGATCAATCAGATTACATCGCACCATGATGCATTGCGTATGGTTTTTCGTTCGTCGGAGAACGGGTATACGGCATGGAATCGTGGTATAGAGGAAGGCGAACCATACCATCTGGAAATCTTTAATTATAGGGACAGCGATGTAAACGAGGGCGATTTGGCGAAGATGGTTGAAGCGAAATGCAATGAAATTCAATCCGGCATTTCTCTAAGCGAAGGGCCGCTCATGAGGCTGGGGCTGTTCCGTTGCCCGGATGGAGATCATCTGCTGGTCGTGATTCACCATTTGGCGGTGGACGGGGTATCCTGGCGCATTTTATTCGAGGATTTGGCGACTGCTTATGAGCAAGCCTCCAAGGGAGAACAGATGATTCGGTTGCCTCATAAAACGGATTCGTTCCAAACGTGGGCCCAGCAGCTGTACGCTTATGCCAATAGCCCAGCCATGGAACGTGAGCGCTCGTACTGGGAGGAGCTTTCACAAGCCAAGCTGGCTCCCTTGCCGCAGGATTACGGGCATCATGAGCACGAAAAGCCGTTGATTGGTGACAGTGAGTCGGTTACCGCTGTATGGACAAGTGCGGAGACAGAGCAGCTGCTGAAGCAGGCCAATCGTGCCTACCACACCGAGGTTAACGATCTGTTGCTGACAGCGGTAGGGATGGCATTGCAAGCGTGGAGCGGATATGAGCGTTTCCTGATACATCTGGAGGGGCATGGACGCGAAGCTATTTTACCTGAGGTAGACATTACCCGAACCATAGGGTGGTTTACGAGCCAATATCCTGTTTTGCTTAATATGCCGGAAGAAATTGCTCTTTCGCAACGGATTAAGCATGTGAAGGAAGGACTGCGCGGCATCCCGCAAAAAGGGATCGGCTACGGTGTACTGAAATATTTAGCCGACCGCCAGACACAGGCACTGGAGACATCTCCAGCCATATTTACGACAGATCCCGAAATCAGCTTTAACTATTTGGGACAGTTCGATCAGGATATGAAAGGGAACGACCTGCAATCATCCTCATATGGGGGTGGGATGCCACTGAGCCCGACAATGGCTCGGACGTATACGTTAGATTTTGGCGGCATCATTTCGGGAGGTCAGCTGGGTCTGACGATTAGCTATAGCCGTACCAGCTATCGACCAGAGACGATAGAGCGATTGGCGAAATTACTGGAATCGAGTCTACGTGAAATTTTGACGCATTGCATCCATAAAGAACACCCGGAGCTGACCCCAAGTGATATTTCCTATAAAGGAATGAGTGTGGAGGGCTTGGACAGCCTGTTAACTGAAATGGGTGCCGCGGGTGAGGTCGACAATGTATATGCACTGACCCCGATGCAAAAAGGGATGCTGTTTCACAGCCAGTTGGATAGTCAAGCAGCCGCGAATGATGCGTATTTTGAGCAGGTTTCTTATGATATGCGAGGTCAGTTGGACATTCGGGCTTTTGCAGAAAGCCTGAATATTCTGGTTCGGCGACATGAGGCGCTGCGTACACATTTTTATTTTGGCCGGGATACGGAACCGTTGCAGGTGGTGTATCGAAGTCGGGATTGCGGCTTTCAATATGAAGATTTACGCAAGCTGGATGTGGATACAAGAGATACCTGGGTGAACAGCTTTAAGTTGGAGGATAAAGCACGGGGCTTTGATCTGCGTCGGGATGTCCTGCTGCGTGTAGCGATTTTACGTACCGGAGAAGACAGCTATCATTTTGTATGGAGCTTCCATCATATCGTCATGGACGGCTGGTGTCTGTCCCTTATAAATAAAGAAGTGTTTGAAAGCTATGCAGCACTTCAGGAGGGCAGAGTGCCAGAGCTGGCACCGGCAGTGCCTTACAGCAGCTTTATTGAATGGCTGGAAGCGCAGGATCGCGAGGCGGCAGCCGACTACTGGAGCAGCTATTTGTCCGGGTATGAGCAACAAACAGCGCTACCTGCTGTAAAATCCGGTCGCAGGAGTGAAGGCTACACAGCCAGCGATTGGGTGACGGATTTGGAGCGTGAGCTGACCACCCGGGTGGAGGAGACGGCTAAGCGGTATCAGGTGACCATGAATACGTTATTACAAACCGCATGGGGGATCATGCTGCAAAAATATAACGACCACAGTGATGCCGTATTTGGCAGTGTCGTCTCAGGCCGTCCATCGGATATTAGCGGGGTCGAGAATATTATTGGCTTGTTCATTAATACCATTCCAGTTCGTATCCGTAGCGAGGCAGGGGATAGCTTTGCAGAAGTCATGAAGAGAATGCAGGAGCAGGCGTTGGCTTCTCATGCGTACGATATGTATCCGCTGTTTGAAATTCAGGCATTGACCGACCAGAAGCAGGATCTAATTCAGCATATTATGGTGTTTGAAAATTATCCGGTGGAGGAACAGGTCGAGCAGTTGGGCCAAAATAACGAGGCCCCTTTCGAGATTGACAATGTAACGGTTTTTGAGCAGACGAACTACGATTTTAATCTCGCAGTGATGCCGGGTGAGGCGCTGCGTCTCAGCTTTGGCTATAACACACAGGTTTATGATGTAGCTGATATTCGCCGAATCGCCGGGCACTTTATTCATCTGCTGGAGCAGGTTACAGTCAACCCGAACATCGCTGTAAGCGAAATTAAACTGGCAACACCGCAGGAAGAGTCTGAAATCCTGAACGCGTTTAACAGAGGTGCTTCACCAAATACGATAGCGGATGACATGACGAGGTATACCTTGCACCAGTTGTTTGAGCAACAGGCTGCACGTACACCGGATCACATCGCTGTTGTATTCGAGGATGCAAAGCTTACCTATCGTGAGTTAAACGAACGGGCCAATCAGCTGGCGAGAACACTGCGTAGCCAAGGGGTGAAGCCTGATCAGCGTGTCGGGCTGCTGGCAGAGCGTTCCATTGAAATGATTGTCGGCCTGCTGGCCATTCTTAAGGCAGGCGGCGCTTATGTGCCAATCGATCCAGAATATCCAGCTGATCGTATTCGTTATATGCTGGAGGATTCGGGCGCACCCATCATATTACTGCAACAGGCACTTGCAGATCGCATTTCCTTTGATGGAGTTATCGTAGCGCTGGATGATCCTCAGGCCTACGCACAAGACGGCTCCAACCTAGTGGCCGTTACCGGGCCGGAGCAGCTCATGTATGTATTGTACACCTCAGGAACGACAGGACAGCCCAAAGGGGTTATGGTCGCCCATCGTAGTGTAGCCAACACGGTGAGCTGGTTTGCTGAGCGTTATGCGGCGCATGTCGGACACCGGTTGATTTTAACGGCAGAATATACGTTTGATCCGAGTGTGGAGCAAATCTTCGGAGCGCTGCTTCATGGGGGTGAGCTGCATTGCATCCGGCGTGAAACGCTATTGAGTAAGCAGCAGTTGCTGGAATATATCACGGGCCAAGAAATTGGACTGTTAGACATCCCTCCCGTGCTCATGAGAGAGTTTTTAGCCGATGAACCGAAAATCCCTTGCCTGAATACGTTAATTTGCGGAGGTGAGCGGCTTGAAGATTCATTGAAGGAAAAAATCGTTATAAAAGGGTATAGCTTGCATAACCATTATGGACCGACAGAAACGACCATTGATGCGCTGGCTGCCGTTTGCGAGCCGGGAACAGCGGTACATCTGGGCAGACCGATCCGTCATACGGGAGCATATATCCTGAATAGCGATAAACAACTCCAGCCTGTCGGGGTGATTGGAGAATTGTTCATTTCAGGTGCAGGTTTGGCCAAAGGCTATCTGAACCGTCCAGAGCTGACTGCCGAGAAATTTATAGACCATCCGTATGCACCCGGGCAAAAAATGTATGCCACAGGTGACTTGGCCCGCTGGTTGCCTGACGGTAATGTCGAGTTTGTCGGACGGATCGACGATCAGGTCAAAATCCGCGGCTACCGGATTGAGCTGGGCGAGGTGGAGGCGCAACTGGCAAGTGTGCCGTCCGTACGGGAGAGTGTTGTCATCGCTTTGCGGGATGGAGCGGGACAGCAGCAATTGTATGGTTATTTTACAGCCGATGAACAGCCGACCGTAAATGAAATCCGTGGTACATTGTCCGCGGCTCTGCCAAGCTATATGATTCCGTCCGCTTTTATACAGTTGGACCGCATACCGCTGACGACCAACGGCAAGATCGACCGCAAAGCGTTACCTAGGCCAGACACAGCGCTGCACACAGGTACAGAATATGTGGCGCCGCGAACCGAGGTGGAGCAGTTGCTGGCAACCATTTGGCAGGAAGTGCTCAATATCCCGCAAGTGGGTGTCCACGATGACTTTTTCACGTTGGGAGGACATTCCTTGAAGGTGCTGGAGCTTGTGCGCAAAGTTCATCTTGCTACAGACATCGAGCTTCCAATCCGTAGTGTTCTGGAGTTCCCAACCATAGAAGAGCAGGCACTCGCATTATTGAAATCAGATTTGGAATCCAAGGCAGATAGTCCAATCATTCGGTTGAATGAACACGGTCCTGTCTCCATCTTCTGCTTTCCGCCAATGCTCGGATACGGGCTGTCATTCGCGGAGCTTGCGAAACAACTGGATCAGGACGCAGTTGTGTATGGATTGGAGTTCATAGATGATGCTGCGGATGAGCAGGAAATGTTGGCACGGTATGTTGATTTGATCGTCAGCACGCAAGCGCAAGGTCCTTATGTGCTGCTTGGTTATTCTATGGGCGGTAATCTTGCGCATAAGGTTGCCGACACGCTGGAGCGTCAAGGTCATGCTGTATCCGACATTTTGATGCTCGATTCGGTCAAAAGGACGGAAGCCCTGTCCATCACAGAGGAAGAAACAGAGCAGGAGATTCATGTCATGCTGGAACAGGTTCCCGAATCCTACCGTGAGCTGTTGAATGACACGTACCAGTGTAAAATGATTGCTTACGCGGTGTATGGCAACCAGCTTCTGAATACAGAGACCGTTCAGGCGAATATTCACGGCTTTGTCGCGGTTGGATCAGAAACGGTGAAGGGAACAGGAGACAACCGACTTTTATGGAAAAACGCTACACAAGGCAGCTATGCAGAGTACACCTTGATTGGCGGTCACTATGAGGTGCTGGAACCCGGCTTTATCGAGGAAAATGTAAAAAGTATTCGTGCCGCAATACAAAACATAACCCGGAACAGGGCACAAAATATGATTCATCCTGGCTCATCAAAACCAATGGTCGATGATTTGTCTGAAATTCGTTAATTATGCTTTGTCAGAATCCTGATCGAGCATGTAAGAAGCCTACGGCTTACGCGATTCGATCAGGATTCGCTCTATCATCTGTACTCCCGCTATGGGAAGTGCGATGATTCCATAGCGCCATGCTGGTGGCTCCGATACAGAGTGGAAACATCTGCTCCGCTATGCAATCACCGCACCGTCCAATCAATGAGCCAACTTCACACGTAAGGATGGTACTTCACATGAAGAAAAAAGGCATTTGTTGCCTATCAGCATTCATAGCATCGTTGTTTTTCTGGAACCTGCTCATTGATCTGGCATGGGCAGCAGGCAGCATAACGCCGAATCAATTGGAAAAGACAGTGGACCAAATCATGAGTACGGAGCTGGAAAAATTGCATATTCCGGGGGCCGCTGTCGTTGTGACCCAAGGTGATCAGATTTACTTCAGCAAAGGGTACGGATATGCGGACCTGGAGCAGAAGACGGCTTTCGACCCGACCAAGACGATTGTACCCGTCGGCTCGCTGACCAAGTCGTTCAGTGCAACCGCCGCTATGCAACTGGTAGAGCAGAACAAGCTTGATCTAAACCAGGACGTGAACAACTATCTCAAAAGCTATAAAGCTTCGCAATTTCAAAATCAGCCTTTCAATCTGCATCAGCTTTTGACACACACATCTGGATTGGACGAAGCGGTGTATGGCATTAACAGTCCGACCAAAGCAGGCTCTTTGCCCACAGATCAGTATCTCAGTACCTATTTTCAAAATCAGCCTCCCATTCGTAAGCCCGGCGTTCAGTATGACTACAGTAATGTGGCCTACGGGCTGGTTGGTAATCTGGTGGAGCAAGTGAGCGGTCAAGGACTGGATGATTACCTCCGTACACATCTGTTCCAGACGATGGATATGCCTAGCGCGACACTGGATTTGCCGCTAAATAATCCGGCATTGGCTCAATCGTATCAGTGGAACGATGGAGTATACCAGAAGCAACCTTTTTCTTATATCAATCTGCCTGGAGCGGGGGCGCTAAACGTCACGCCAAATGAATTTTCACATTATCTGATCACTCATTTGAATGAAGGAAAGTATGGGGAACAGGTGGTGCTCCAGCCACAAACCGCAGAAGCCATGCATGCACAGCAATTTGCAGCTGATGCGCGTCTGGATGGCGTGGGCTACGGATTTTTTCGCGGTCAACTGGAGACGGGAGTACCCATGCTGTGGGCTACAGGGGAAATTGATGATTTTATTTCCGAAATGGTACTGATTCCATCCCGAAAAATAGGTATTTTTGTGACCATCAATGCGGCTGACTCGGGCGCCCTGCTTCATGGAGAAGTCATAAATTCGATAGCCAAATTGCTGCCCGCAGAGTCGCAGGCTGCTCCTCGATCATTGGCTCGTTTTGCCACGGAAGTGAAGCTTTCGCCAGAGGTTGAGGGAGTATATCAGGTAAGTCTGAACCCCGTTCATGGTTGGGGCAAATGGATTCGGATGCTGGGAAGCATTAAATACACCGTTAGCATTCAGGATGATCACACGTTGATCGTCAACGGAGAGTACCCGAATGAAAATGAAACAACGGACAAAATCTTTCAAGCGGCAGGCGATGGGCTGTTTGCGGAAAAGGGAGGACAGCTTAAAATTTTGCTGTATCAGCAAAACGGTACATGGATGATGATCGCCCCGGATAGCAAGACCATGAAGCAGACGACACTTTGGCACCGTACCTGGACATTACTTGTCAGCTACGCTGCCGCCTCCTTGTTTTTCATCACAACCCTGCTGATTTGGATCGTAAGGTATGTGATAAGAGCTATCCGCAAAAATAAAGCTCACATTTCTTCCACCCTTGCATTCATCGCGTTACTTAATACGATTTTTCTCGGCGTGCAGTTTATTTATGGTAACAGTCAGATTGTATATGGCTATCCCGCCTGGTATATCTGGGGGATTTGCACGCTTCCGTTGATTTCAGCCCTAATTGCCGTATGGGTATTGATCGTGAATAGCGCAAGGCTGATTACAGGAGAGAGGAAGGCCAGAGCCACCGGAAAAGTCCTGTTTGCGATCATCACGTTATTGCACACGGTATATCTTTTTTACTGGAATTTCCTTCCTGTTCATTACTCCTAAACATTTACAAAACATCGCATGTCCGAACATAAATGAATGCTAGAATTTGTATTTGATCCCCCTCATCGGGGGCCATAACCAACAAACAGGAGGAATAGAATGGGAATCTTTCGCAGTTTTACATCCCGTGGCTTCAAATATGCAACCGCTATGGTATTCACTTTGTCATTGTACGCTGGTGTTGCGAGCAGCATACAACCGGCATCGGCAGAAGGTCCGGCTGATCCGGCCCCTTTCATTGCAGCCAAAGTGGTCAATGAAAACGCTGGTAAAAAGGTGTTGTTCGATAATACACACGGACAGACAGCCGGTGCGGCAGACTGGGTGATTGATGGTGGATTTTCAGACTTTGGCCAAGCCCTTGCAAGCAACGGCTATGATGTGCATGAGCTTCGTAAATCTACGCCGATTACTTACAATGATCTGAAGGATTATGATGTATTTGTGACGGCAGAGCCGAATATTCCTTTCAAACAAAGCGAACAGGTTGCGATGGAGCAGTATGCCAAAGCAGGCAACAGCATTTTCTTCATTGGAGATCATTATAATGCGGACCGGAACAAGAACCGTTGGGACGGATCAGAGAGTATTAACGGTTACCGTCGCGGAGCATGGGAAGATCCTGCCAAGGGAATGAGCGCGGAAGAAAGAAGCTCGGCAGCGATGCAGGACGTAGTCAGCTCAGATTGGCTGGGCAGCCAGTTTGGTGTGCGTTTTCGCTACAATGCATTAGGCGATATTACCGCTAATCAGATTGTCGAGCCAGCGCAGGCGTTCGGCATTACAGTTGGAGTGAGTAATGTGGCAATGCATGCAGGATCAACACTGGCGATTATCGACCCGGCGAAAGCCAAGGGGATCGTATATCTCCCTGAAACCAATCAGGCTTGGGGCAACGCGGTAGATCAGGGCGTCTATAACGGAGGAGGCATACCGGAAGGACCCTATGCAGCCGTATCCAAAGTAGGACTCGGTAAAGCAGCCTTTCTGGGGGATTCATCTCCTGTTGAAGATGCGACGCCAAAATATCTGCGCGAAGAGACAGGAACCAAGAAGACGACGTATGACGGCTTTAAGGAGCAGGATGATGCCGTGTTGCTGGTTAATATCGTCGATTGGTTATCCAAGAAGGAGAACTACACCAGTCTGACGGATGTGAAAAGCTTGCAGCTTGATCAGCCGACAGCACTGCTGCCTTTTGAGGAGCCGCAGGCTTCGACGGAGCCACAAGCCGAGCCTTGGTCCGCTCCCGCAGCAGGCTACAAGTGGTGGGATCAGCAGACGTACAAGCCCGGAGCCTATGGTAGCTCTACGGCCAGTACGCAGCCTGTTTACAGCATCGTTCGTCAGGATCAGCTACCGAATGCAGAGCCTTTTCAAATTCGAATTACTGCGGACCAACTGGCTCCGAATACCACGATTAGTGGATTCAGCGCAGGCATTTATGTAGCGGGCGGCAATCAGGTAGCCCAGATTCAAAACCAGGATGGCACCTGGCCGACCTCGTACGGCTATAGCGGAGCATTCAGCCTGGAGTCCGACAGCAAGGGACATGCCTACAAAGACCTCACCGTACGGATTAAGCCGGGAACCAGCGGTTCGGCCAGTCTTAGGCTGAGACAAAACGGCAGCAACCTGTTGACCCAATCGGTCGTGCTGGCAGATGTTCCGACTCAGCCGTTGCCCGAGGAAGGGAATACTGTTCCGGCTCGTATCAGTGTTGCAGAAGCACGGAGCCTCCCGGCTGGCAAAGTGGTTACACTGGCAGGTACGGTGACGACCGAGCCAGGTGCATATGGCGGTCAAGCCTTTTATATGCAGGATGAAAGCGGCGGTATTTATGTATATCAAAACCAAAGCGGTTTTCACCAAGGCGATCAGGTGAAGGTTACGGCAACCCTGACGCTGTATAACAGCGAGCTGGAGCTGACCGATCCGGTGGCCATTGAAAAAACAGGCGAAGGACAGCTTCCGGAAGCTCTACAGATCACCGAACTAAGCGATGCTAACCAAGGGCAGTTGGTCGAGCTTCCACAAGCCATTATTCGTAATGTAGCAGACGCGACTCCCGTCGGTTCGTTTGAATTTGATGCGGTGTCCGGCGAGGTAAGCCACCATGTGCGTGTGGATGCACGTACAGGCGTAACACGGACCTCTTTTCCATATCAAGAAGGACAGCAAGTGAAGATTAAGGGGATTTCAGCGATTTTCAAAGGGGACTACCAGTTAAAGCCTCGTGGTCTCGATGATTTTACAGCTCAGGCAGGGGCGACATTGCAAGAAGTCAAGCTTTCACTGGATCAAACAACTCTCAATGTTGGGGATACAGCAGTAACACATCTCAGTGGGTTGCTCACGGATGGCAGCAAAGCCGATTTAAGTCATGCTTCCGTTCAGTATGCCAGCAGTCAGGAGTCTGTTACCCTCGATACGTATGGACAAATTAAGGCAGAAAAAGAGGGGAGCGCCGAAATTACGGCCAGCGTAACCTTTGAAGGTAAAACCATCGTATCCAATCCAGTAACCGTTACAGTCCGGAAAGCCGCTGCAGGCGAAGTGCCTGGCAAACCTGTACTGTCCCATGATAACGGGCAGAATACCGGATTGAAGGACGGCGATTATAATATCACCATGAATCTATGGTGGGGTACGAACGGTGACGAACTCAAGCTGTATGAAAACGGCGAGTTGATCGGGACTCAACCGTTGAAATCCGCCTCCCCCGGGGCACAGAACGCAGTCATCCCGGTAACGGGCAAGGCAAATGGCACTTATACGTACACCGCTGAGCTGATCAACGCTTCTGGTAAAACGGTGAGTGACCCGTTAACCGTCGAAGTGACCGATGCTTCGCCCGGCATTCCGGTGCTGTCTCACAACAACTGGGATGGTGACGGCAATTACACCGTTGCTATGAACATGTGGTGGGGCACGAATGCGACCCAATACAATTTATATGAAAATGGGGAGCTGATCGACACGCAAGAGCTGCGGAACCAAACGCCGCAGGCCCAAAGCGCAGTCACAGACATCCAAGGCCACAAATCGGGCACTTATGAGTATCGGGCCGAGCTCGTCAATGAATCAGGAGAAACTTCTAGCAAAACGATGATCGTTGAAGTGAAAGAACGCTAAATGTAAGAGCATCTACTGACTTTTTGAGAGTCGCTAGATGCTCTTTTTACTTATTCGGTCGTTTCATATGTCTGTCTATCGGTTCTCATCCCGAATATCGGTATTATTACAAAAAAAGCCCCCGGGAACGGGGACCTGCATATTTAAGATTGAGTTGGTTGAGCCGAGAGATTATCTATATTGGTGGAGCCAAAGAAGAATAAAACAATCAGAATTGTAATAATAAGAAACTCTGCAAAATGCTCTCCATCAAACTCACTTGGCGCAAGCTCACTCACCACAAATAACCCCTTTCGTAATCGGCATATTACTTTTGCATTTTCTTTTGAAAGGCTTGTATCACTTGATCCAGCGTCATATTCCCGTTATCATTTAAAAATTTCACCATGTTATCGACGTTGGAAGGGTCTGCTGCTAATGTTTTGTATTTTCCCGTTAATCCCACAAGCAGCGTTGCTTGTCTGTATAAAGTAACGGAATCGACATGTAGCTTTCCTGTTAATAATAGGGCTGCTACGATGACCTCCACATTTTTTCCATGCAGGGCGGAGAAGATAGCCGAGTTACTGTTTAACCCGTTTTTCTTTTGTCCATTGGGGTTAGGGGATGATTTGGATTTTTGATTGCGATTACGGTTTCCATTCTTTCCTAAGGAAGTCATTGAATCTTCCTCCCGCTATATGTTGTCCTTGCCCGTCCTTTATGCCAGTGAGGTATAAGGACAACGGAACTGCGCGTGCTCATTCAAAATGCCGTTATATTCATATAATATGCGAACAAGAAAGTGTTGGTTACTGTAAGAATAACCCTGTCTGAGTGACCTCGACTCCTATTACCCTATAATTTCTTTTCGCATGTTGCTCCAATATAGGTTAAACTACAATAAAGCCAGCCAAATAGGAGTTGTAGATAAAATATGTCGAATGAAGAAGTTTTGTTGACTAAAGAGGGATTGACCAAGCTGGAGGATGAGCTTAAGGAACTGAAGACTGTCAAACGCAAGGAACTCGCCGAACGGCTTAAGCTGGCGATCAGCTACGGCGATTTGAAAGAAAATAGTGAGTATCACTCAGCCAAGGACGATCAAGCGTTTATGGAAACCCGGATTCTCATATTGGAGAAGATGCTGACCAAAGCCCGGGTCGTGGATGAGAGTAATTTGGATCTTAGAACCGTTAGCATCGGATCGACAGTCATTCTGAATGACATCGAATTTTCTGAGAAGCTGGAGTACAAAATTGTAAGTCCTGCGGAAGCGGACGTGCTGGATAACAAAATTTCCTATGAAAGCCCTCTAGGCAAGGAGCTTTTGGGTAAAGAAGTGGGCAGTATCGTTCATGTAAATGCACCTATGGCTGTCATCAAATACGAATTGCTCGAAATTAAGTTAACGTAATCCGTTCCCGATTCCCTTGTATGGAGGGGGCCGGGATTTTTATCTTTTTAGGAGATTATTTTTCATCCTGTAAGCCCCTATATCGGAGCGCAGAGTGCGCTCCACATGCGAGACAGGGACTACATAGTATTTACTATCTGCTGCTATAACACTGCAAGCTAGTCCGCTATTAGAAAGCCTGCTTTCTCCAATGCAGCACAGGCTTCATTAATTTTAGTTTCATCCGGGGCGTGCAAGGTATGAAGGTGAATACCTCCGGTCAGTTGTGACAGATAAGTCGCTTGGGTGGAGCTGATTTTGCGGATAAAATCGTCCACCTCCTTGCGGGTTCCAACCCGAATCGGAGCAGTCAGATCACCATATACCGGATGCTCTACAATAACGTCCTGTACACTTACGCCATAGTCGACGATCAGCTTTAGTTCCTCTTCTGTCTGTTCAGGTCGGTGCTTGCACACGATAATACGTGAGGCTGGAGGGGCAGCCTGACCTGCTGGCTCCATATAAATGTATCCTTGACTTGTCGCAAGAATAGGCTCTTGGCTTGCTTTTAACAGCGAAATATCCTGTACGATTACTTGTCTGGAGACGGAAGCCCTGCGTGCCAGTTCGCTCCCGGTCAGCGGGGATTCGCTCTTAAGCCACAGTAATAGCTGTTCGCGGCGTTCCGTGCCCATCCGTTTTAAAGATTCAGTCAACGGGATAAGCTCCTTTCTTGTCTGCTTGTCAGGTCTGTTAAAATATCCACCAACACATCCAGATCCCCGGTGGTTGTTGTTCTTCCGAAGGAAATACGAATAAATTGCAATGCCTCCCGATCGGATGCTCCAAGCGCCTGTAAAGCAGGTGAAGGCTCGTGATGTCCGGCGGCACAGGCGCTTCCGGTGGATATACAGACACCGCTACGGTTACATTCCAGCATAACATATTGTCCCTCATAACCGTGAAAAAAACATCCCAGAATATGACTGAGCCTGGCAATCCTATTGTTTTCCTGTACGGCCAAACGCAACGGGATTGATCTTCCCTGAATTTTGGTAAAAAAATACTGTCTCAGCGCGGCATATCGTTCCTGATGCAGTTCCAATTGTTCTGTCATCATTTCCGCTGCCGCAACAAACGCCGCAATCCCGGGAACGTTGACCGTTCCGGGGCGAAATCCGTTTTCATGCAGTGTATCAGGATACACAGGGCGCCACGGCGTTCCCGGTCTGAGATATACCACCCCCACACCCTTGGGACCATACACTTTATGGCTCGATATGGAGAGAGCGTCCACCCCTAGCAGATCTACATGAACTGGAATGTTGCCAAAGGTTTGCACCGCGTCGCTGTGCAGCAAAATCCCCCGTTCGCGTAGCAGGGGAGACAAGGCAGTAATGTCCTGAATAAGTCCGGTCTCTGAATTGGCGTGTTGTATGGATACAAGCCCGGTGTCTTCTCTGAGATGAGGTAAGAGGACATCTCGGGTGATTCGTCCTTCCTTGTCCGGCTGCACAATGGTCAGCTCATAGCCCTGCACCTCCAGCAAAGCAGCAAGATTGTACATCGAATGGTGTTCCAGGGCGCTCATGATCCAGTGCTTTTTATGCTGCGGCAATCCTTTTAGGATGGACTGTACAGCCAGCATATTAGACTCTGTTCCTCCTGTTGTAAAATAAACTCCTTCCTTTTGACCTCCAATCATGTCTGCGATCCGTTGTCTGCTATAATCCAGTGCATAAGCTGCTTGACCGCCCGCATCATGGAGGCTGCTGGCATTTCCGAACATTTCCTTATTTAATGTGTTATACATATTCAAAGCTTCGTCACACATCGGTGTAGAAGCGGCATAGTCCAGATAAATCATGGCCAATCTCCCCCTGCTAAAAATAATTCCATCCAAAAAGCCTTGAGATTATTGTAGGCATGTGTAAATATAAGTGTCAAGACACTTGTAAACATATATGTACACACAGCGCTTGTCTGTTCGTGGGAAGACGGGTCAGACAGTCGCAGAGATAATGGAGGGATTCAAATGTCTATGCTTGACGTTTTACAAGGAAATCGTGGACTCATGCCAGAGTATTATAAGACACTGACGGTTGCTGATATGGAGCAGCGTGTCGCCCAACTAAAGCAAAAATGGGGACAAAAGCTGCTTATTCCGGGCCATCACTATCAGAAGGATGAAGTTATTCAGTTTGCTGATATGACAGGGGACTCCCTACAGCTTGCCCAAATGGCGGCACAAAATCAGGACGCGGAGTTTATTGTGTTTTGTGGAGTACATTTTATGGCAGAAACAGCGGATATGCTGACTACGGATCGGCAAACGGTCGTACTGCCGGATATGCGCGCAGGCTGCTCGATGGCAGATATGGCGAATATGGAGCAGACAGAACGGGCGTGGAAGCATTTGCAGGAGATGGTAGGCGACACGATCATTCCGCTGACCTATGTGAATTCCACAGCAGAAATTAAAGCTTTTGTGGGGAGGCATGGCGGGGCTACGGTGACCTCTTCGAATGCCAAGCAAGTGCTGGATTGGGCACTGAAGCAGAAGGAACGCATTTTGTTTTTGCCAGACCAGCACTTGGGCCGTAATACAGCTTACGATCTTGGCATTCCGCTGAATGAAATGGCCGTCTGGAATCCAATGACCGATCAACTGGAGACGGAACGTGACCCGGCAAGCGTGAGAATTATTTTATGGAAAGGGCATTGTTCTGTTCATGAAAAATTTACGGTCGAGAATATCCATCGTATCCGTGAGCGCGACGAGAGCATCCGGGTCATCGTTCACCCTGAATGTTCACATGAGGTTGTTCAGCTTGCACATTGCGCAGGTTCCACGAAATTCATCATCGACACGATCCATGCGGCAGAACCGGGGACAAAATGGGCTGTTGGCACGGAAATGAATCTCGTGCAGCGTATCCGGCAGCAGTACCCCGAACAGCAAATTGAATCGCTCAATCCCGATATGTGTCCCTGCCTGACGATGAACCGGATTGATCTTCCACATCTGCTGTGGGCGATGGAGCAGATTGACCGTGGAGAGCCTGTGGGTGTGATTCGTGTTAACGATCAGGTTAGACAGGATGCTGTGCTGGCCCTGAACCGTATGCTTGCTATTCGTTAAGGTTTGAAATTATTTTAAAGAAGCAGGGAGCTTGACAGCATGCAGATGGTTGCCGCTTTGAATAAATATCATTCCGCCGGATTTGAGCGTTGGACCGAAGGAGCGTGATCCAATGTTGACGGTAAACACGGGTTTCAAGGTCATCAGGTCATAACCATGAAACACGCCATCTGATTGTCCAACATAGACCCCTTTGCCGAATACGTCAGCCTGAATGGTTGGATTATCACCGTAATCATAATGAATGAATTGCCCGGAAGCCAGCTTCATGGCAATCAGTCCGCCCGTACTAAAATCTTGGTAGAACATGCGGCCTTCATGAATGGACCATAAAGGAACAAGCTGCTCATAGCCATTTTGCGACCACTTGCGAGCAGGTTTGCTGTCTGGCTTGTAGTTCCAGAAGTCATAGGAAGCCAGTGTATTTCCCTGAAAAACATAAAGGTCTTTGCCGTCCAGAAAAGCAGAGCCATGAATGCCTCCGGATCGGAAGATACCGTCTTTATTCTCAGGGTCAGTCCAGCGGTATTGACGCTCTCCTTTGGATTCTCCTGTCTTGAGATTATACTGTGCTATCGTAATCTTTCTGTTTACTGGATCGTCATCAATCATAAACGTGTTGACAACAGAGTAGACGACCCCGTCTTTAACGGTTAGTGGAAAGGAAGTTCTGAAGCTTTCCCAAAGCTTTTTGCCAGATTTAGCATCATATGCATTGATCTGTTCAAAGGTTAGGCTGCCCTGTACGTTATAATTGCGGATGAGGACACCGTTGGTTTCCATTAACTTGTTCAGACCGTGGTACGAGTCCTTATCCTCACTGATTTTCCATTTGAGCTTGCCGCTGGCAGCATCAACGGCAGCCGTTTGCTCCGACTGTGTAATGTATATTGTAGAGTCTATTCTATAAATATGATCTGCCTTAGTAAAACCTAATGAAGTGGTCCATGCTTTCTTGCCTGATTCTGTAACGGCATAGACGGAACCGCTCTGTGTAATTCCGTAAATGGTGTCATTGCTATGAATCAAAACAGGGGTAAGCTGATTTCCATATTGCCACAATTTCCGTCCCGAAGTACCTTCAAGGGCAACCAGTCTGTGGTTAGAATCCACTGCGAACGCCTTACCGTTTTCCGCAACCGCAACCGCCTGATCTGGAACCTGATTTCTATCGATTGGGATAACGGGAAAAGACCAGGAGGGCTTGA
This sequence comes from Paenibacillus sp. 1-8, assembly GCF_056316205.1. Classification (NCBI taxonomy): domain Bacteria; kingdom Bacillati; phylum Bacillota; class Bacilli; order Caryophanales; family Paenibacillaceae; genus Paenibacillus; species Paenibacillus sp. 1-8. The sequence goes on from NZ_CM149995.1 coordinate 2,458,835, forward strand.
TCACAGGCGCTTGGATTGGAGAACTATAAGCCCCGTTGCTCATAGAGACCGTCGCTTGCTCTGCACTTGCTGTTAAGGCAAAACCACCGCCAGTCAAAGGCAGCCCGATGCTGACTATCGCCAATCCTGTTAGCAATGAGCTATGTATCGTTTTCTTCATTCATGCTTGCTCCTTTAATAGTTAAATTGGGTGTAAGGCTTTGGTAAGCCATCCTTTGATTAGACTGTAAAAAGAACCAAAAGTTTCATAATCCATTTCATTTTCAGTCTTTTTTGAGTAAGAGGGATGCTTAAATTCAGTAGTACGACAACCTGTTGTATCTCTTTCTAATGTAATAGTCGCTTGCCTGGTTTCGTGCTATAATCGTAGCAACGAACCGAAGGAGGTGAATCCCTTGTTTGAGCTTCAGGACCTGCTCCCCTACTTATTTACGATCGGCTTGCTGTGTACGGTAACCTACGCATATCTCGCTCATTTGCACGGCAGTGTGCCCGAGTGCTGGATAGAAGGCGGGGCCGTGCGGTCGCATGCTTCTCCGCTGATGCCGTTAACTGCCCGCGGGCAGGACATGCCTGTCCGGCTGGCACGTCATATCCGGCGGAAGGAAGCGCCGGATGAAGACGCGTCAGATTGTTCCCCCTCGTTGAACGATGGCACAGCCAATCAACGAGGAGGAACATATGAAACGATTCAAGGGATTCACCTTTTGGGGTAAAAAAGAACGGATATTTGGAATTATGGTAGCGCTGGCGGTGGTTATGCTGCTTTCCGGCTGCGGCGCGAATGCTGCGGAGATTAATGCACAGACACCCGGATTTTTTAATCATTATGTGGTGTTCCCGCTATCCTGGCTTATTCAGCAACTAGCGCAATGGTTTGGCGGAAGCTTTGGACTGGCGATCATGTCATTGACGTTAATCGTCCGTCTGGCGTTACTACCGCTTATGATGCGCCAAACTCGTGCTCAACAGGGGATGAAGCGCAAAATGAGCGCTATGCAGCCCGACTTAGACCGAATTAAGAAGAAGTACGAAAATAAGAAGGATGCTGCCAGCCAGCAGAGTATGCAGCAGGAAATGATGTCACTTTACAAAGAGCATCAATTTAATCCGCTGAATATTGGCTGTCTGCCTATTCTCATTCAGCTACCCATATTGAGCGGTATGTACACAGCCATCCGGCTTACCCCGGAATTGGCGTCTCATTCGTTCCTATGGTTCCGACTCGGGCAGCCGGACTGGATTTTGGCAATCTTCGTCGCAGTCGTTTACTTGGCACAGGCCAAGCTATCCCAGCTTCAAATGACGGCTGAGCAACGCAAGCAGTTTGCGATCATGGGATATCTTTCGCCCATCATGATGGCTGTTTTTTCCTTTAACGCGCCTGCTGCCATGCCGTTATACTGGACGGTAAGTGGTACCTTTTTGCTGCTCCAGTCGCTATGGTTCCGTAGACGCTATCCAACGGAGGAAGCAGAGGATAAGGGCAAGCTCGGCGAAGTAACCCCAACAACTTAGAACGAATATAGTGGCTTTAGCCTACACATATTTAGTCACATCATGAATAGATGCCTCTTGAACCGTTAAGGTTGGAGGCATTTATTCATTTTCGGTCCTCTTCTTATTGAACTAATCAGCTCCATCTCTCTTGAGTCAGGCCACCTGGAAAATTAGGGGGGATATGTTATATAAGCTGAAAAATAACTTCTAAGCTCAGCTTATATAACATTCATCCGTTTTTTATAGTATAGATTTTTAAAGTCGGGAGAGGTTATATGAACATTTCAACCCTTGAATGGCAGGAGAACCAAATTAGAGAGAACGGCTGTTACTGCATGAGAAGCATGCAAAAAGCACCGGGATATATTCAAAAGGTGAATTGGACAGTACAGGAACTCAGTCGTGGTCTGACTTACATACAACTAAGAAAAGATAACAAGCCGGTTGGATTTGTCGAATATGCACCGGGAGAAGAGGCATGGAGAACTGTTCATGCAGACGGTTACCTTGTGATTCATTGCTTATGGGTTGGCGTGACGGGAGTGGGTATAGGCACTCAGCTCATTCAGCGTTGTATTGAGGACGCAGTGAAACTGGGCAAAAAAGGAGTGGCTGTAGTAACCAACACGGACACGTCATGGGCACCAAGTCCTGACATTTTTCTGAAAAGCGGATTTCAGCATGTAGACAAAGCACCTTATTCTTTTCAGTTATATGTATACAAGCTTGATCCAACATTCGTTGATCCGTATTTTCCTGATAACTGGACCCAACGCTTGGAGCGTTTTGCTCAAGGATTGACCATCTTGCGAACCCGTCAATGCCCGTATCTCGAGATTGCCACACAGAATGTGATCGAAGCGGCCGAACTTTTGGGAATACAGCCCCAAATCATTCTTATGGATAACCGTCCACAACTGATGGAACTGTCTCCGACACCTTACGGTGTATTCCAAGTAATTTTTAACGGAGAACTGATTTCGTATCACAGGCTGACTCCACGCTCTTTTGCTAAAAAGCTGAAATTACTTTACTCTAAAACATAACCCCCTTCATGATAGGGATAAACGAAATATGGGTACAGTAAATAAATACACTATATAAGCTGAAAATGCACATTTAAAACGGTGTAGACGGAATGGTACTGTACAAGCGAAGCGGCATGAAATACACCCGTTTTATTTTATTACGAAACGAATATTACGGAGAGGACAAATAACATCATGAAGCAAACGCAAATGAAGCTGCCTATTTCCTTGGCATTACTTACCTGCGCAGTATGTGCGCTCGTTTTCGGTTTAATTGCCTTGTGGGTCAGCGACCAGCAAGTGCGGTATTTTGACCTTAGAATTATTACGGCCGTGCAACAACTGGAATCGCCTGCTATGACTCGCATCATGGAATTTTTCACCACCATAGGGAGCGAGGTTCCGGTTATTATCATTCTGGTGATCGCCATGATTGTACTGTACAGAGTATTGGGACATCGTAGAGAGCTGCTATTTTTAGCCGTTGCTGTGCTGGGCTCAGTGCTGCTGAATACCGTACTAAAAATGCTATTTCGGCGCGAACGCCCCGAGATTAATCGTATTATTGAAGCCAATGGCTACAGCTTTCCCAGCGGACACTCCATGACCGCATTCACGATGTACGTAGCGCTCACTTTTCTCATATGGAAGCATGTCTCATCCAGGCTGGGTCGTATCCTGCTTGTTGCGGTCAGCACGCTACTGATTGTTACTATAGGGATAAGCCGTATTTATCTGGGAGTGCACTACCCGAGCGATGTACTGGGGGGTTATTTTATGAGCGGAAGCTGGATGGCGGCTTGTATCTGGTTTTATCAGCGTTATGAAGAACATATGCCACCTCTCCGCTCCAAATCGACAGCATAGCCGGAAAGTGCAAGCGTACGAACACAGGGATAAAAAAACAAACGGGTCGACCAAGAATGAAGTTCTTGGAATGACCCGTTTTTTAATTTGAGCATTTTAAAGGTGAACGTCTACATTAATTAGCATGAATAAAATACTCCTTAATATCAAAAAATTGAATTACAAAGTTATATTATATAGGGATCGGACATTAAAAGCTTAAAATCAAATGAAAAATGAATGTCATTTCCATTTATCATTTATTTTTTCTATGAAAAAAGGTGGATTTGCGGTGAAGAAGTCGGTGCTGGTGATCGATGATGAAGAGAAAATTTCCAGACTGCTTCAATTGGAGCTATCCCATGAAGGCTATATGGTCGAAATCGCCCAAAACGGCAGAGAAGGACTGGATAAGGCTTTGACGCGCACCTGGGACATTATTATTCTGGATGTAATGCTGCCTGAGATGAACGGGGTTGAGGTGTTAAGGGAGATACGGAAAGTCGACACACTTACACCTGTCATTATGGTAACCGCGCGTAACACAACAACTGATAAGGTTTCCGGATTGGACGAGGGAGCGAATGATTATATTACGAAGCCCTTTGAAATTGAGGAGCTGTTGGCGCGGATGCGGGCCAGCATGAGACATCAACCAGAGTCTGTGGCTATCCCTCCACATGAAGCGAACAAGCCTCCGTCCCCGCTTCAGGTCGATGGTCTGGTGTTAGACCGAAAGACACGGTCTGTGGTGCGTGAAGGGAAGCATATGGAGTTAACGCCCAAAGAATTTGACCTGCTTCTCTACCTCATGGAGCATCAAAACCAGGTATTGCAGCGGGATCAGATTATTCAGGACGTGTGGGGCTTTGATTTTGTCGGCGATACGAATGTCGTTGATGTGTATATCCGGTATGTCCGCAAAAAAATCGACCATGGCTACAAAAAGAAGCTGATCAAAACCGTACGCGGTGTAGGATATTGCATCAGGGAGGAAGACCATTGAAGCTGCGTACGAAAATTACTTTGCTTGCTTCTATTTTAGCCCTCTCTATTCTCCTGTTTGTAGACGTAACGGTTCATTTACTGTTTGTCAAAATTGCGACCCGGAATGAAAGAGAAGTGCTGCAAAATAAATGGACTGAAATCATTGCCGAGGCCGGTCCGACCATGATCCTGAAAAATGCGTGGAGCCCCAAGCTAAAGGACGAGCTTTCAGGGGATACGATCCTGAGAGTTTTTGATCAGAAATCCCGCTTATTGTATGAAGTCAGCCGCCAGTCCCGCTTCAAGCTGGGTAATGTACGTTTTAACCCTTCTCAAAGCTCGGAGCTGACGGATGTACAAGGTCATAAAATTTTGGTCATCCATCTCCCGGTTCTCTCCCCGGAGGGCAATCAGGAGGGAACGCTGGAAATCGTGGAAAAATGGGATGCGCTCGAAAACAATCTCGATATTCTGAATACAATTCTAATCACATCAACCGTAGGTGCTATGCTGCTTAGTCTGGTAGGCAGCACGATTTTGGCGAACGCCATATTGCTGCCTATTTCGAGCAGCATCCAGACGATGCAGGAGATTGAAAGAAGTCTGAAGTTTAAAAAAATCCCCGTGGGCAGTCATAATCAAGACGAGTTGTCCCAAATGACGGCTACTTTCAACCGAATGATGGGCAGGCTGGAGGAAAGCTTTCAAAGCCAGCAGCAATTTGTCTCTGATGCCTCGCATGAGCTGAATACGACGCTTATGATTATTGAGGGCTACGCCAACATGCTACGACGGTGGGGCACGCATGATGAGGATATCTACAAGGAATCCATTCAATCCATTTATGAAGAAACACAGCGGATGCGCACCATGACACAGCAATTGCTGGCACTGGCTTCCTCACAGCAGGGAAATACCGAACCGCATGAACGAATGGAGCTAGTTGGCTGCTGTCAGCAGGTAGTGGCTCATCTCAAGACAGTACATGATCGGCTAATTACTATTTTTACGGATGAACCGGAAATCTGGTTGGATGCCAATCTGGCCAAAATGAAGCAGTTGCTGGTTATCTTGCTCGACAATGCTCTAAAATACAGCGCGGATGAGATTGAAATCATTTTGTCCACAGAGGCAAAGCATGTCCAAATTCGAGTCAAGGATGCTGGAATCGGCATACCTGAGGGAGAGGTCAAGCGAGTGTTTGAACGATTTTACCGGGTAGACTGCTCCCGACACCGTAAAACGGGAGGAACGGGGCTTGGGCTACCCATTGCCAAGGCTATTACAGATGCCCATCAGGGCACGATACGTATGGCAAGTGTGGAGGGAAAAGGAACCGAGGTCATCGTCACACTGCCACAGAGGCAACAGGAAGGGCTGTCCCTCGAGTAGACATATCTACTCGCGGAACAGCCCTTTTGTTGATTCTAGTATAGTGTGAGTGAATGAATAAACAGCCTTTCCAGGGCCTGTCCTAGAGGACACGGCGTGCTGTAGTGTAATGGGAATTCCACCATCCTGAGTCCAGATCGGTAATTGTTACGCCGCCTTTACCAAACGTGTGCAGCAGCTTGCCATTTCCCATATAAATCGCTACATGGTGAATTGGTGAATAGAAAAAGACTAGATCGCCTTTTTGAAGCTGGCTGCGTGGCACAAAGGTACCAACGGTCGATTGTTGTCTGGACGAGCGTGGAAGCTCGATGCCATTTTGTGCAAAAGTATATTGAGTGAAGGAAGAGCAATCAAAAGAATTTGTGCTGCCTGCCGGCGCTCCATGCTGATAACGTACGCCCATGAACTCGGAACCCGTAGCAATAACCCGATCAGCTTTGTTCGCGGAAGCCGCATGAATGGTATCTGGTCCTACAACGAAGCTGCCTGCACTGAAAGCCAATGTCATCGTAACGCAAATGCCCATCCATAATTTTTTAGTAGTATGTTTTTTCATGATGTTCCTCCGTTATTTCGTATTTTGTTGATGTCCTGAAATGACAATAACATAAATAAAATATCCGGAATTTACCACTCAAAGTTAAAATCCTGTTACCCCAACGCTTTGCCCTGATTTATTAGAAAACGATGAGAATTTTCTCCTTAATTCTGGATTGACAAAATGTGCAGCTTCCCCTTATCACTGGGCCTGTATGACAAAAACCGACTTGAAGACGATTCGCACAAGCAATGATGCAAAATATACATACCTATATACTACATTTATAACTTGTACGGGAGTAGGCTCAAGCTCCCGTCTTATCGTAATAGTCACACTGTATTTCTGGTCAGGAAGGGGAATTCACATGGCTCCAAAGCAGGATAAAACGATCAAAGGCCAACGTCTGACCATTGTTCAGGTCATTTCTAACTTTCCAAATGCACAGCCGGTGCCCTCCATTAAGGGCGGAACGGAAAAGGTTGTGTATGAATTAACAGAGGAACTGGTAAAACGGGGACATCATGTATCTCTTTTTGCCGCCCGTGGGAGTAAGAGCAGCGCCCGGTTGATTACCTATCCCAAGGGCTTGAAGCATGGTCAAATCCCCCAATTCGTACTCCGGCACATGCCTCCCGGAACGCAAATGATTCATGATCATACCTTTCGTTCGGCTATGGGAAACAGGAAGCTCCCTTGTCCGGCAGTATCCACGGTTCATCTTCCTGTGAAGAAGCATGGCAACAATCCGGTATATGTTAGCAAGCGGGCACGGCAGTTGATGGGCGAGGGAAAAGGCTATTATGTATATAACGGCATCAACACACATGATTACGAATTTAGCAGCAAGAAACGAGACTATTTGCTGTTCATGGGCAGAATAATACGGAATAAAGGCGTTTTGCAGGCCATTCAGGTTGCAGAACAAACAGGAAAAAGGCTACTGATTGCCGGGCCGATCAAAGCTCCGGTTTTTTTTCGCCAGGAGATTCAAAAACGGATTCAGCGCAATCCCAATATCCGTTATATAGGAGCAGTGGGGGGCCAACAGAAGCAAAAGCTACTCAAGCACGCGGAGTGTCTGTTGTTTCCGACATTGTGGGAAGAGCCGTTTGGACTTGTGATGGTGGAGGCGATGGCTTGCGGGACACCTGTGCTGGCTTTGAAAAACGGATCGGTTCCCGAGGTGCTGGCAGGCTTTCCACAGCTGATTTGCAAGTCGGTTGGTCAGATGGTACTAAAGGTGCGGCAAAAAAACTATCCGTCTCCAGCCAAGCTTCGCTTGTATGTCACGCAAAGATTTACCAACAAGCAGATGACTGATAAATATTTGAAGCTGTACCGTGAAATCATCCGCCAGGAAGGATAGAAGAACAGGGCATCGAGAGCCTAAACGGAGGTGGAGGGAATGAGGGTCAAAAAGCATATGCTTGGGAAGGGTTCCCCCTGGGCTACTCCTTATTATATAGCGACTGAGGGACAGGGAGGGCCGCATGTGATGGTGGTTGCGGGCATACACGGCATGGAAATCGCAAGCATTCGGGCCGCTGAGAAGCTGGTGGGGCTGTTGAATCAACAGAAGCTGCGGATCAGCCAAGGCAAGCTCATGATCATACCCATTGTGAACCAGGTGGCCTACCGCAAGCGGATCAGAGGTGTGCCTGATCTGAACCGGACCTTTCCGCGTACGAAAAAGAAAGCGGCCACGCAACCGTTGGCAGCGGCTGTGTTCGAACTGGCACGAAAGCATCGACCCGAATGGTACCTGGATCTGCACGAAGCCAACGGATTATCTCAAAAGGATGCCAAGGTGCTTGGTCAGACGTTGATTACCAATAGCGGCAATCCGGCGGTCCCTACGGTGCACCGGATTATAAAGCGAATGAATTGTTCCATCAAGGTGAAAGACCAACATTTCAACATTCGGCTGCGCGAGCTTCCAGGTTCCTCTCGAACGGCGGCAGCCCGTATTTTAGGAGCACGCTCGGTTACCGTGGAAACAGGCTGGAGTCTGCCCAAGAAAGTGCGCATAAATTATCAAATGCAGATCGTACAGCATTTTTTGAGAGAAGCAGGGATGATTAAGACTAACGAAGTATATTTATCCGCTCAGGTCAGAGGTGTAGGTGTAACCTAGCCAGGCAAAACATTACAACGCAAAATCGCTCCTGAAGCAAGGGAAGTTCGGTTCCCCTTACTACAGAAGCGATTATTTGTTTGGTGGTTTCATGAAGGAGTAGTTACGTTAGTAAGTCCTACTGTAGTGTCGTCAGGAATCAGACTTATAGAAGGCACTCACCAGACTGTTGCCCAAGCGTACCTCGATCAGTTCCAGCGACGTATCCAGGCTTGCCCTGACGGTATGATACATATCCGTTGGAATGCTGAACACGGAGCCGCTTGCCGCCGAAAACCGTTCCCCATTCAGCATGACCTCTCCCCGACCGGAAACGATCGTCCACACTTTAAGCCCGCTGCCGTGGATACGGCCGTTCAAGCGTTGATCTGGCAGTACCGTCAAGCGTATAGCCAGGATATCGTTCAGGCTGCGGTGATCGAACTCGTCCAGCACACGATAGCTGCCCCAGGCGGTTTCACCATGCATAGGATATAGCGGAAGCGCTCCTAGCTGCTCCTTTATCGCGTGGGCATGGCCCTTGGCGGCAATGAGGATGCCGTCAGGACTGGCAGCAGCGATAATATGCTCCACGCCAATAACGTGAAGCGGATAGGGTAGCTCATTAACGATATGCGTCCCATCAGCGGGACCGCTGATCTGTCCACGCCCGATGACCCGGCTGCCGAGCTGTTCCGTTAACGCCTGCCAACTTCCGATATCACACCATTCACCATCGTAAGGCAGGACAACGGCATGTTCGGCACGCTCGGCGACCTCCTCGTCGAAGCTGCGAACAGGGAGGTCGTCATACATTGCGCGCAGCTCCTTATCATTCAGCGGCAAATTGCAGCGCTTCATACAGGACAGCATATATCTCAGCGTAAAAGCGTAAATGCCGCAGTTCCACAATGCACCTTGGCTAATGAGCTGCTGCGCCCCGATGCGATCCGGCTTCTCTGTGAAGCGGGCAACCAACGCATAAGAAGCCTTATGCGCCCGTGTTATCTCCTGATCCGGCACGATATAGCCGTATTGGTCAGAGGGATGGGTGGGCCTTGTCCCAAGCATGGCCAGATCAGCTCCACTATCGAGCAGCAGGTCGGGGAGCGCTGCCACACTGTGAAAGAAATCCTCTCCTGCAAACATATCGGCCGGAGCGATACAGAGGATTTCGTTCAATCCTGTACCTCTGGTGTGCAAATAAGCAGCCGCGAGCGCAGCAGCGGTGAAGGTGCCCCGCTTGGCAGGCTCGCCCAGAACAGGCAGACGGCTTTCCGTATGGCGAAAGGCCAGATTTACCTGATTCCGGTGAGCCAGCAGCAGGGCAGAGGCATCCAGTCCGGCCACAGCAAGCTGACGATACACCCGCCCAAGCATGGATTCTTTCTGCCCATCCGGGGCAGGCAACAGCCGGAGAAACAGCTTCGAGCGGATATCGTTGGACAACGGCCACAGCCGTTTTCCAGCACCGCCGCATAACAGAACAATGCGCACAGGCGCTTCCTCCTTCGATTTCAGATCCATTTTGGATCATGATTTGGAATCCTGATGAGCGCTTTCGTCTTCACAGATGCTTCCGTTTTTGTTTTAGCTGCCAACTGGTACACCTTGCGTTGATGAAAGGATAAGGAACGATGGCTTTTAGCAAATGCATCCAGTTGTTTTTGTGACAGGGAGTCCGCTCGACTATGAAGCCCTTTATTGAGTGACTTGCGTAAAATCATTCGGGAGGGATCACTGCTGTAGAGGTGGTTGGCATATGTTTCATATTCAGAAAATCCAAACTGCTTCGTCCGGTCTATACTGCGGATAATCGCTTTGTACCAGGGAATCCCGTGGCGGGCTTCAATGACTTGCTTGAGCCGGGTGAGCCGCGCTTTTTCAAACAGCATATAGTGGGTAACAAAGGACTTTGGTGAAGGGGCCTTAACGCCCATCAGCTTGTGGTAGGTGCGGAAATACTCCGGCTGACTCCAGCTGCGATAGTAAAATATCGTTTTGCCGTCTTTGCGGAATACATGTGGACGAATCAGAACGGTATCTGCGTCAATGACAAGGAAAAAAGAAGCTTTGCTGATTTTGTCACCGTTCATTTTAAGCAATTGCTGATACAGCCAGCCTGAGCGATCCCAACGCGTTGTTCCGTAGCGAATATCCATTTTCGTGATGGGCAAAACGGTCTTTTCGTCTACAAATGTACACTTCTTGCGTACGCACAGACGGCGGAGTCCGGCACTTTGCGGTGAAATGATATAAATGGTTCCAATCCGGTGCTGCACGTGACGGCGCAGGCTGTCAATCACCAGTGGAAGCGTGGCGATATCCTTATCAATTGCAGGAATCAGAACATCTATCGTTAGGGAACCTTTCCGTTGCCCATCCGATTGCGCTGACATGTTATTCACTCCCTATTTATGCAAAATGTACGCGTTCGGCGTCTTATATTATTGTATGTACGGACAGGCGCTTTCGATCGGGCAAGGCCAGTCGTCCATTTATATGCGGAATAGGGCTGATGGCGCTTTCGGATGGGGATTTGGTGCATACGATGGATTGTTCTTTTCATACAGGAGCGTTCTACCCTGACAGCAGAGAGGAGAGGGGCAAGTGAAATCTTCACAAGCGCAGGCCTTGCGTAGCAAGTGGCACAAAACCAAATTGCTGCTCCAGCATCGCGGCATCAAGCCTTTTATACCGAATACCCGGAAATACAACAAAGCAAATCTGAAGTCGATGCTGGAGCAATACGGCATGGTTTATGTAAAACCTGAGCGAGGCACGTTTGGCAAAGGTGTGATGAGAGTAGAGCAGGAGGAAGGACAACGTTTTGCCTATCAGTATGAGGAAAAGCGTCTGGAGTTCAAAAGTTTGGAGGGCCTGTTTACCAGTTTGTCGAAGAAAACGGGCAAGCAAAGCTATCTCATTCAAAAAGGCATCCATTTACTGCGGCATCAGAAGCGTTATTTTGATATCCGGGTCATGGTGCAGCGCAATGCAAAAGGGCCATGGGAATCTACCGGAATTATTGGTCGGCTCGGTCATCCCCGCAAAATCGTGACGAATTATCATAGCGGCGGCACGCCGATGGCATTGGAGCAACTGCTGGAATCCCATTTAACCAAAAGCAAGCAGGCTGAACTGGTAAAAAAATTGAATGAACTGGGCATCACCATTGCGACACATCTACAAAAAACATATCCAAATTTCCGGCAAATTGGAGTGGACATCGGACTGGATCACCGTTTCACCCCGTGGATTATTGAGGTGAATACGAAGCCAGACCCGTATATTTTTAACCAATTAAAAGATAAGTCTATGTATCGGAAAGTGTTAAGGTATTGGCGACTTGCCAATGAAAAGAAGAAAATCATCGTCCCGGTCAAAGATAAAATCAAAGATAAAGACCTTAAGAAAGCAAAAACTTCATGACGAAGAATGAATTTCTTAAATAACATAAAGCCAGACTATATGTAGAAATCAAAGGATGAATGTTCCATGAATTCATCCTTTTTATATACCAGATTTTGTTTCGATGTAATGAAAAAAGTGGAATTGGAAAAGCTATATGAAAACAATGAGAACTGAGGTCTTGGTGTATGGAGTTATGGGAAACAATGTTAAGGTCTGTATTAGCATTTACCATCATGATGCTTATAGCACGTATATTGGGAAAACCCACCATTGCGCAAATGACCTATCATGATTTTGTAGCTGCCATTACATTGGGCGCGATCACCGCGAATATTTCCTTTAATGACAAAATAAGCATTTGGAACTTACTAACAGCCACACTTACCTTTACCGGAATTGCTTATTTGCTGATGGTTTTTGCAATGAAGAACCGGAAACTGCGAAATTGGTTTTCGGGAAAACCAACCGTGTTGATTCAAGAAGGAAAAATTTTGGAGAACAACATGAGAAAGCTTAAGATTACGCTCGATACTCTGAATCAGGAGTTAAGAGAAAAAAATATATTTAATATTCAAGATGTCCAGTATGCCGTGCTTGAGCTGAACGGGAACATCATTCATGCCAATTTGAAGCAGAATGACATCACAACAGAGTGGCTACTTTCGCAGATGAAAAAGAAGGGATTCTCTATTGAAAATATCAATTATGCCGTAATCAGTTCTGATGGAAATGTTTATTTTGATGAATATAAGGATAGAATCGAACATCCTATTGATAAAGAATGATAGATTTGATTTTAGTTAGTATGAAGAATTCTATACAATGAATTTGAAATTGAACAACCTGTAACCCTGTGCTATCCTTATATTAAATAGAAGATAAACGTAGTAAAGATGATTTTCTCTGCATTCATAAACATCTGATGATATGATGAATAGAAGGAGTGTACAGCCATGACCTCTGTCATTGAACTGGACAATGTAAGCTGGAAAAGAGATAACCGTACGATACTGGATCAAATCAACTGGCAAGTAGCCGAAGGTGAGCATTGGGCTGTACTCGGATTGAATGGGTCAGGTAAAACAACGATGCTTAACATGATTAATGGTTACATATGGCCAACTACAGGCAGTGTCGGTGTCCTGGGTCACACCTTCGGGGAAGTGGATCTGAGAGAGCTGCGCAAATCCATCGGTTGGGTCAGTTCCTCTTTACAGGAAAGAATCAATGGTAGCCAGCGCACGCAGGATGTCGTCATTAGTGGCAAATTTGCTTCTATCGGGCTTTACGATCAGACGACGAATACGGATTATGAACAGGCAGTTCACCTCATGACCCAATTAGGCTGCGCTCACCTCGTGGATCGTCTGTATCAGGGCTGCTCACAGGGAGAAAAACAAAAGGTGCTTATCGCCCGCGCATTAATGGCCTCGCCCAAGCTGCTGATTTTGGACGAGGCGTGTAACGGACTGGACTTCTTTTCCCGGGAAGCTTTACTAACCAGCATCCGTCAATTGTCCGAGTCGCCTGGTGCGCCGAATTTGCTGTATGTCACGCATCACATAGAAGAAATTCTACCCATGTACACGCATACCATTCTGATTCGCCGGGGTACCGTTTTTGCCAAAGGCAAAACGACAGATATTCTGAGCAGCGAAACCCTTAGTGATTTTTTTGAAACAACAGTGGAGGTGGAGTGGAGACAGGATCGGGCATGGCTCTCTATGGTTTAGAGGGTTCAGTCTGTATCTGTTCGGATCTACCCTGCCACCATCATAATCAGAACGGGCAAAATCAGGAATGAGGCAAGTGTGCTCCACAAAATACAGGTGGATACCAGCTTTGGTGATGCATTGAATTTCTCTGCTAAAATGACGGCATTCACCGCAACCGGCATCGAGGCCAGAATGAAAAGGACAGAGAACAAAAGTCCCGAAATCCCGAGTACCAGCATGGCAAGACAAGCCGCGAGCGGGGAGAGCAGCAGTCGGATCGTCAGTCCTGCGTAGCTGGCTTTTTTAATGGACGGCTCCAGCTTGAATATTTTTACGTAAGCCATTTGGGTGCCCAGAATCGCCAGTACAACCGGAGAATAGGCGGCAGCAATCATCGAAACGCCCGCTCGAATGCCGGAGGGTAGGTGCAAGTCCAACAGTCGAAGCCCCATCGCCAGCAGAGCTGCATAGATCGCGGGAAGTGAAAATACCGACTTGACGGCGCTTTGGACGGAAAACTCAGAGCGGGCCGCAAAATAAACTCCAATCGTATTGACCAGGATTATCTGGATGACGACATACACGGAGGCTTTGTCCAAACCAAGCTGCCCAAAGGCAAGTAAAATTAGGGGCAGGCCATAATTCGCGCTATTGGTCAGTGTGGAGACTAGGGTGAGTCCGGCTGTTTCCGGGACGCTCAGCTTAAACATTTTTCCTGCAATCTGTGCAATTCCCCATAACAGCAGCAGATTCAGGATCGAAAAAGCGGCCGTCTGCGCCACTTCATGCCAGGATAGCTGTGCCTTCAGTAGCGTGTCCAGAATCATTGCGGGACTTAAAAAATATAAGTATAAAGTCGAGAGCGGCTTCGTTTCCAGCTTCATAAATTTGCCGAGTAAAAACCCGGCGATTACCGGAATGGACAGCGGAACGATAACGGATAGAAGGGTTGAAAGTACAATTTGAATCATGAAAATCCACCAATCCTTTCTGTAATGACTTTTTCCATTATAAGAGGGAGCTTTCGAGCCCGTCCAAGATGAAAATACGATCAAGGCCATAGGAATACACTATGAAGCTTCCAGCAAATATTTTTGTGTACAACAAAAAGGGATGTCCACAGCCATGTTGAAAGGCTAGTAGGAACATCCCTTTTTTACTATGAAACTAATGATCTTACTGAATTATACTTACGCAGAAGCCGCAGTTTCCGCTTTGGTCCGGCAATCATCAGAGCAATAATGTTGATGCTGCTCTTCGCAGTCCGGACATACGATATGCTGGAGATTGCACACCGGACAGTTGATATAGTGATCGTTCGACGTTTCACAATGGAAGCAATGACCGACAACAACGTTTTCATCCGTATGGTTGATCGGGATCGAGATTCGTTCGTCAAACACATAGCACTTACCATCAAACAGACGCCCCTGTACTTCCGGGTCCTTACTATAGGTCACGATGCCACCATCCAACTGTCCCACATCATCAAAGCCTTCTTTTATCAGAAGACCGGACAGCTTCTCACAGCGGATACCACCCGTGCAATATGTCAGTATTTTCTTGTCCTTAAACCGACTCATATTGTCGCGAATCCACTGTGGAAATTCACGGAAAGATTCGACTTCCGGACGAATGGCACCACGAAAATGACCGATGTCATATTCATAGTCGTTACGTCCGTCCAGCACCACCACATCTTCACCTTGAAGCTGTTCGTAAAACTCCTTCGGTGACAAACGCTTGCCACTGATTACGTTGGGGTCCAGCTCATCCTCATGGCGCAACGTCACCAGCTCCTGACGATGGCGTACAAATATTTTCTTGAACGCATGACTGTCAGACTCATCTATTTTAATAACGATATCGTGGAATTTCGGATTGGCGCGCAAATCACGGATATATTGCTCGGTTTGCTCTACCGTACCAGACAGTGTGCCATTAATTCCTTCCTGAGCGATCAAAATTCTTCCCTTCACGCCCAATTCCTTGCAGTAAGCCAGATGCTCTGCCGTAAAGGTGGCAGGATCTTCAATATTGACATATTTGTAAAACAACAAAATTCGATAAGCATGCTCGCACACGTAAAATCACCCTCTGATTCAAGTCAAAGTTTTTTAACATACAATTTTAAATGTACCACATTCTTTAAGTTAGTCAACATATTTGTATAAAAAGTGGGAATGGAAAATAAAGGAGCAGGTGACGAGCGACAAAAGTAAGTGTTTACATTATAATAGTACCGTAGTGACGAGGTGGATTTTGGCAGCAGGATTAGTTGTCTTAGATGAAAGGATGAATCGAAATGAAGCATCATTTGACAGCGCATACACCGCCTATGGGGTGGAATAGCTGGGATTGCTACGGCGCAGCAGTGCGTGAGGAAGAAGTGCGGGGAAATGCGCAGTATATGGCGGAGCACTTGAAGGAATACGGTTGGGAATATATCGTGGTAGATATTCAGTGGTATGAGCCGGGAGCTGTATCTTCACAGTATCGTTCTTTCGTTCCACTGGAAATGGATTCATTTTCGCGCCTTATTCCAGCGGCGAATCGTTTTCCTTCCGCAGCGGACGGGCACGGCTTCCAGGCTCTTGCGGATTATGTGCACAGTCTGGGCTTGAAATTCGGTATACATATTATGAGAGGAATTCCGAGACAGGCGGTGCATCAGGATACGTCGATTTTGGGAACCCAGGCAACAGCGAGACAGATTGCGCATCCCAACTCCATTTGTCCCTGGAATACAGATATGTACGGGGTAGATGCTACCAAGGAAGGCGCACAGGAATATTATAATTCGCTGTTTGACCTGTACGCGGAATGGGGTGTCGATTTTGTCAAAGTGGATGACATTGCCGCTTCCCGACTCTATGGTACTCACTTGGCGGAAATTGAATTGATTAGGCAGGCCATCACCCAATGCGGACGTCCGATGGTTTTGAGTCTGTCGCCAGGTCCGGCACCGCTGGAGCATGCATCCGAATTAATCGCCAACGCCAATATGTGGCGCATGACCGACGATTTTTGGGATGTGTGGCCTTTGCTGCACGGCATGTTTGAGCGCTGCGAGAAGTGGGCAGAGCACGTGGGCCCGGGCCACTGGCCGGATTGCGACATGCTGCCACTGGGTCATCTGGGTATTCGCTCGGTAGATTCTGTAGATTCCGGTAGCCATGACCGCTGGACACGCTTTACGAAGGATGAACAACTGACGATGATGATCTTGTGGAGTATTTTCCGGTCCCCACTGATGTTTGGGGGAGAACTGCGTGATAACGATGCATGGACACTTTCTCTGCTGACCAATGAAGAGGTGCTGGATGCTCACCGCAACGGCTTGGATGCGCAGCAGGTGTACAGAAAGGATGAGCATATCGTCTGGACTTCGCATAACGAGGAGGGTCACATATATGCGGCTTTGTTTAATGCTGGAGATGAAGCCTCGCGGGTTTGTGTATTGCTGCAAGACCTTGGCATTGAAGGACAGACAAGTGGCAGAGACTTATGGAACCGTGTGGATCTGGGCACTTTAGAGCAAGAATTGTCTGCAGATTTACCCCCTCATGGAGCCGCTTTATTTATGTTAAAATAGTCATCATGCAATGATTGAATTGATCTTAGATGTTCTAAATGAAATCGCTCTTTTTAAAGTGGACGGTAGCACTTCCATTTTACCACGGGCGATTTTTTGTTTGGCTACGTGAACATTTTGTTATATTATGATACAAATAAGTGAAAAGATATGTATTGCAAAAACATAGATATTGAAAAATACTATATTATCTCATAACAAGGTTTAAACAAGCTTTTTTTGAATTGTGTTTAGCCTTGTGTATCTTAAGGACTAATTTGATGAACTCGACATTATTCTCAGGAATTTGAGATTGGAAACGTGCTAATTTTATAAAGCGACATTTTATAAAGCTAACAATTTTAATGAAAGTAAATTAATTAAAAATATATCATCCAATGCGAACAGACTCGCGAAAGGAGTCAAGTAATGAGTTTTAAACAGCTCAATAAAAATGGCCAGAACGAGCCTTGGCCTGTTCGAAAACATATATTATGTATCGGGGGGGCCAATATTGACCGTAAAATTAGGATTAAAGGTACATTTCGGCTTCACACCTCCAATCCAAGCAGCACCAGACAGCAGTCTTGCGGAGGGGTAGCTCGGAATGTGGCTGAAAATTTGGGACGGCTGAGCCAGTGGGTCAGTCTCCTGACCGCAGTTGGAGATGATGCGGAAGGTGAATTTGTAGTTGAACAGTCCAACCGTTACATCCACGTGGTCCCTCTTCAAGTCAAAGGCGAACCATCTACCGGGGTCTACACCGCTCTGCTGAACGAGCAGGGTGAAATGATTGTAGCAACTGCAGAAATGGAGATTTACGACCAGATCCGTGCCTCAGCTATCCTTGATAATGCCCCTTTAATCACCTCATCCGGATTGGTGCTGCTGGATACCAATTTTTCCGCGAGCGTACTTGCTTCCACAATCCGATTATGCCACGAACATCAAGTTCCGTTGGTTGTTTCTTCTGTATCGGCCTCCAAAATGAGAAAGCTGCCCCGTAATCTGAATGGAGTAGAATGGCTGGTATGTAATGTTGTGGAGGCAGAAGCCTATTTGGGATTGAAGATAACTGATGATCAGCAGATGCTGGAGGCGGTGCAAGTTTTTCATAAGCTCGGAGTTAAACATGTCATTCTTACTGGTGGTGTAGACAGTGTCTTATTTGCATCTCAAGGTGGAACTCACGGACAAATTCCCGTGCAGCCTGTTCAAGGGATCGTTGATGTCACGGGCGCAGGCGATGCTTTTATTGCCGGAATGATATATGGAATTATTCAAGGCTATCCGATGGAACAAATTTGTCAATTTGGAATCAGTTGTGCCGCATTAACGCTCCAAACCGACCGGACAGTTTCAGACACGCTCTCTTCGAATACACTCCGTTCCAAGTTCAACGAGCTGTATGGCAGGTATGCGCAAAACTTTGTGGTTTATAAGGGTGTGTATTTTAAAAAGAAAGATATATAAACCAGTATTTGTTCAGGTTATGTTCGAGGTCCATTCAGAATGGTATAAGGAGCAGGTTGCTTGATGAATAACGTGAGATACGTCGTCGTTTTTTGAGAAGCAATGACGGGGTGTTGACACGTTCGCTGAACCGTTTCATGTCCTGGATGAATTCCAAAAAAGCTCCTTGACCACGGCTTTCGTTTCGTGTAAGATAACAAAAAATTGTAATATACAGGAATAGTGTAGACCAAGGATCAAAGGTTCAACAATCGCCGTACAGAGAAGAAACCCATGGGCTGAAAGGTTTCTCCGCCGCGAATGGACGTTTTCCTGCCTTGTGAGCTGTAGCGGAATGTATTTTAAACCGTTACCGGTTAGACGCCGTTATCTGATGAAGGGCCGTTCCATACTATGGATATGGTCAAATTAAGGGTGGTACCACGACGCATTCGTCCCTGACGGATGTGTCTTTTTTGCGTACATTTTATCGTCCATACAAGGAGGCAGCCACACATGCGCCAAAGTCGATTATTACTGACAACATTACGTGAATCGCCCGCAGAAGCCGAAGTGATCAGTCATCAGCTTATGCTGCGTGCAGGGTTGATCCGGCAACTCGCAGCCGGAGTGTATAGCTACATGCCACTTGGAAGACGCATTCTCCGGAAAGTGGAGCAAATCGTACGGGATGAAATGGATCGTGCAGGGGCTGGGGAGCTGTTAATGCCTGCATTGCAGCCTGCCGAGCTGTGGCAAGAATCGGGGAGATACGATATGTACGGTCCAGAGCTGATACGTCTTCAAGACCGGCATGATCGGGAATTCGCTTTGGGTCCTACTCATGAAGAGGTCATTACGTCATTAGTACGGAATGAAGTGAGCTCCTATCGAAAATTACCTGTAATGCTATATCAAATTCAAACCAAATTCCGGGATGAACGACGTCCACGATTTGGCTTGCTTCGTAGCAGGGAATTTTTGATGAAGGATGCCTATTCGTTTGATACGAGCTGGGAAGGACTGGATCAAGCCTATTGGACCATGTTCAAGGCCTACCAACACATTTTTACCCGTTGTGGCCTGAACTTTCGTGCAGTAGAAGCAGATGCGGGTACTATTGGTGGCGAAGGCGGAACCCATGAATTTATGGCGCTGGCTGACATTGGAGAGGATACGATTGCCTCTTGTAATTGCTGTGACTATGCCGCTAATCTTGAAAAGGCCGAACCACGAAGCATGGAAAAATCAGAAGCATTAACTGCCGCAAATAAAATGGAAAAGTTTCATACTCCAGGTCTGCGCACGATAGATCAGCTGGTTGAATCGCTGCAAATACAGCCACAGGATGTGATCAAAACACTGATTTATATGAGTGACGATCAACCCATTGCTGTAGTCGTCAGGGGAGATCATGAGGTCAACGAAGTGAAAGTAAAACATATTTTAGGTAGTGAAAAATTCGAAATAGCAAGTTCAGATGCCGTATCAAAGGCGACTGGAGCCCCCTCGGGGTTCGTAGGCCCATGCGGCTTGACGATCCCTGTGTGGGTGGATTACGCCGTCGTTCAAATGTCCAGTGGCATCGCAGGCGCGAACGAGCTGGAAACCCATTATCGGCATGTGAATCCAAGACGCGATATGGATCTTCGCCATGTGGCGGATTTACGCAACGTCATGGAAGGGGAACCATGTCCTCGCTGTGACAAAGGGAAGTTGAAGTTTCATCGTGGGATTGAGATTGGACAAGTGTTTAAACTGGGCACCAAATACAGCGAGAAGCTGGGTGCAACTTTTCTGGATGCGTCCGGAACAGATCAGGCGATGATTATGGGCTGCTACGGCATTGGCATTTCCCGAATCCTTTCTGCTATTGTGGAGCAAAATCACGATCAGAACGGAATCATATGGCCCCATGCGCTGGCGCCGTTTCAAGTTCATATTATTCCGATCTCTGTTAAAGACAGCTTGCAAATGCAGATGGCCGAGGATTTGTATAACCAGCTACAGGATCTCGGCGTGGAAGTGTTGATGGATGATCGGGAGGAACGCCCCGGGGTTAAATTCAAAGATTCGGATTTAGTGGGTATTCCCGTGCGCATCGTCGTTGGTAAAGATGCTGAGCACGGGAAAATAGAGTTAGTGGAGCGAAGAACCAGCAACAAAGAAACCATTCATGTCCAAGATGTAGAGCGACGGATATTGGAACTTATTCAGCAATAGTTACTCGGCTTAATAAATTACAAGCCGGCACCCTATACGGTTCTACAATCCAATACGCCCGGACTACAATCGTTTGGGCGTATCTTTACCAACAATTGTTGTACAAGCATTACATATCTGTGTCCTGTAGAATGTGACCTTCTCCAAGGGCAATCTCATAAAAGCCTGCCATATGACGTGCCTGAAACCGGATTGGCTTGTCCCGACCTATCATAATGATATTTTGAATGTCGGCAGCGCCTTCCGAGGGGAGGGAGAAAGCTGTAACATAAGCGAATTCCCCACGCAACGTTGTATGAATGGATTTCATCAGATGATCATGCTCACTTTTGCCCATTACATTCATGATCATGGAGCCTTCGGAATCCAGCTTTTCTTTGGCCATCCTGAAAAATTCCCGGGATATTAAATGAGGCGGCGTTCCCTGATCTGTGAAGGCGTCCAAAATAATATAATCATATGCATCCGGCGCTTCCTTCTCCAACATGCGACGTCCATCACCAACGGTCACGTTGTCCTTGTCGTATCCAAAGAATGTTCGGCTGAATTCCACGACTTGTGCATCCAGCTCTGCAATCTTGAAGCGTTTATCTGTAAAATGACCCGCAATCGTACCTATACCATGCCCAATCACAAACACGTCTTCAAATGACGGATCGTTCAGCTCCATCAGATGGATGATGGCTCTCGGATATTCGAACAGAATGCGTTGCGGATGATTCAAATCCACCGCGCCTTGTACGGCTGCATTTGAAAACTGCATCACCCGGAATAATCCCTTTTCGCCATACAGCTCTGTGGTGTCGTATATCGTTATTTCATGATTATTGCTCAGCTTTTTGTGTAGTACATCCAAATGATCTATCTCCTTCAAGTCATACTCCACCATCATATTAGACATTTATGAGCCTGTTGTCCATATATTAAGCGGCGGTGCCGTTCTGCTCTTGCCCAGCAGCTCCAATCCGTATAATTGTTCGATCATGCGCAGCACGGAGAAATGATTGCTTTTCCCTATAATCATAGTCGGGATTTTGTTGTTGCTGCTCATGTCATCTTCGTCCCATGTTACGATTAAAAGACTGTTATGCTGCGGCGCCCAGTGGGCATAAGAGGACAAGTGAGCTTGCAGCCATTGATCCGCATCAAATGATCCGAATTTTGAACGAGCAAGGAACCCCGCTATTGAGTGTCAGTGACGAAATGCCTGAGAATTGGTTTCCGCCGCAAACAGCGCAATTTTTATCACTAAATCCTTTGAACTTGTTCAAGCGTCCTTTAGGAGATATAATATACAAGGATATAATGAATACCGTTGTGTATATTCATATAGAAAGAGAGCGGGATATTATGGGACGTAAGTGGAACAATATTAAAGAAAAAAAGGCATCCAAGGATGCTAATACGAGTCGTATATATGCTAAATTTGGGGTAGAAATCTATGTAGCAGCCAAACAGGGCGAGCCTGATCCTGAATCCAATCGGGTTCTCAGAGTCGTGCTAGAACGTGCAAAAACGTACAATGTACCGAAAGCGATTATTGACCGGGCGATTGAAAAAGCAAAAGGCGCCGGAGATGAAAACTATGTTGAGCTTCGCTATGAAGGCTTCGGACCAAATGGTTCTATGGTCATTGTAGATGCACTCACCAATAACGTAAACCGCACGGCATCTGATGTACGTTCTGCTTTTACTAAAAATGGCGGTAGCCTCGGTGTAAGCGGATCTGTAGCCTATATGTTTGATTCAACGGCGGTTATTGGTTTGGTAGGTAAAACCGCAGATGAAGTGTTGGAGCTGTTGATGGAGGCAGATGTAGAGGTGCGTGACATCATCGAAGAGGATGAGGCTGTTATCGTATATGCTGAGCCTGACCAGTTTCATGCTGTGCAGGAAGCTTTCAAGCAGGCAGGAGTTACAGAATTTACAGTGGCCGAACTTACCATGCTTGCCCAAAATGATATTACTCTTCCAGAAGATGCACAGCTTCAATTTGACAAGTTGATTGATGCATTAGAAGATTTGGAGGATGTTCAGCAGGTTTACCATAATGTAGATTCTGATGAATAGCTTCAAGCTGAACCACCTAAATTCGTACGACAAAAAAACATCGTATTCCGATACGATGTTTTTTTGCGTATTTGCAGCTATTTCTGTGTAAGGAGCATTAAGGAAGCCATAGCGATGATTTTTAATCAATCTGTCAGGGTTTTGACGGACCCCAAGCTATCCAAGGAATGCTTTATAATGAACAGTGCTATTGAACAGGCTCCGCATCATCATGAAATCAGAGTTTTTATATCTGCGAGTACAGAAAGGCTTGAGCTTGCTTTCTACAACGCCCTGGTCCGTGCTCATAAAGAAGTAGAGATTCATTCCGCGGAGTCTGAGCTACGGTCGATCACCAGATTTCTAAATCATGCCCGGCTATCGTTGACATTTACCGCCAAGACAGGCGCAAGCCCTGAGGTACTTAAAGATGTCGTGCGTACGACGCTGTCGATTTTGGATTGATTTTTATGAGTGGCGGGATTGGATAGAAGGATACGTGAAACGGAAGTGAAGACCAAGTTACCCATATCGTGGAGCGTATCACCGGGCGCAGCCCGATTTCATTCGAGAAGTTTGTACAAACCCATGTAGGCACCTGGAAGTAAATGTAGGGGCGTCTCAAACAGATCTGACAGCCTGGTTGCGACGCCCTTGTCAGTTGGCGACAGACACTTTACATAATGCTTGATGTTACCTTCCAGTTATTGAAATCATAGGTCCGTCTCTCTCTGTCATAAACCAAATCGAGTTTATTTCCATTATAATTCTGATGCATCCACGGATCATCCAGCAGAGGCCAATTAGCATAATTGACTTCTGCACCCTGAATTTTACGTGAGGTGGCATATACGATTTCCATCTCTTTACCTGTTAATCCTTTGTAATAGACCCGGGGATTGGTATCGTTAATACCGCTGAAATCCACTACGGTTTTCGTCAGCACAGCCTCAGCAAAGCAGTCAAGCTCTCTAATGCAAGAACCTCCTGTGTAGTCCATAAGAGGTGCTGTTTCAACGATGACCGCATTTTTTGCCCCGTCACTTCGCAAGGCGCTCTGATAACCTCCGTATTTCCACGATTCCGTGTCATATGGCCACTCGTAAGGTTGTGCCGTCCTGACAGCCATCAGCATTTTACCTGTATGGAAGAACACCCAGCCGTTCTTGTTGAATGGGTCCTGTTCGATCGTTGCTTTGATTCCGTTATATGAAACAGGGCCGTCGATCCATGTATTTGAATTTGTGATATTGTATACCGCAATGAGTGCACCGTCGTCCTGAAGCACTTCCTCCATATTTGTTCCGCCAATCCAATATTCCGAGTTGGACGGATTCAAGTTAATCGGCTCACTGAAGTGTTGCTTCATGAAGAACGTATTTGGTTCGTCACTGTATGTATCTCCCACCCATTTGATGCCCCAACGATGAAGCTGGTTTTGTGCGAGCCGATTGTCCTTTTGACTGAATACGGCGTAATCTGGGGTGATGTAGCTTGTCTTATACGGTTTGTTACTGTTTCTAGGCATCCGTTCCTTATGTGTGTAAGTTATAGAACGGGCTGTCGCTATACTCTTGAAAATGTCTGGTAACTCGTAGTCCGCAACCGTAAATGGAATCGTGGTAAATTTCAGATTGGTTTCATTGCCGAGATATATCGGCTTGCGACTGTCTCCAAACAACATCCACAGTAGCACTGCACTCTCATCGAGTGTATATCCCGGCTCTTGCTGCGCATTATATGTTCTGGCCTGACTGGTCACCCAGTACCCATGCAGCCACTCCCCTACGATACTGGCAAAATACCACTCTAACGTCAGTTTGGCCATATTCTGCAATGTGGCATCTTTCAAGTGTTCGGTAATGAACAATAGCGGTCCTACATGATGGATAAAATATGTTGGGGAGTCGTATTCAAAGTACCCCTGTTTTGTAATTGTGGGAAGTTCGGACAGCAGATAGCTTCTGGCGATGGTAGCATAATTCACCGGATAATCTGGCCATTCTTCCGCTCCAACAACCCCGACTGCCGCGTACATAAGCCGTTGATTTTCTGTATTTCCCAACAGAGCAGTCCCATCGGCATTCAAAATGTTAAAACTGAGCATTTTTGCTTTTACTTTATCCTTTAATGCGGGTGTGTAATACTCTTTATACTTCATATAAGCTTCCATTACGTTAATTCCCCAGAACATGTCTTTGTTCCGATCCAAATGAATGTTGACGTAGGCAAGTCCAGTGCTGATATCCCCCTTGGAAAATTGTGACATAGCCGCATAAGCACCGACCTTTCGCCCCTGATCGTACTCATTGTAAGGGTAGCCCAGCGCTGCTACATCGTCGATTACGATCTGTTTGCGCTCCTGTAGTGAGCCTGTTAAAATCTCATTTTTAAACATAATTAAGCCACTCCCCTGATAATGGAATAATAACGCATAAATAGTATGACTTTAGCATGTGAGAGAAAGAAAAACCTGAACATAATATGTACGCCATCCAGAAGGACCACATGCATTGAATTTAAAGCGGTATCGGGCAATCGTTACAATACCAATAAATGAGCATCGGATATGGAACTAATGGATAGCCTACATTAAGGGTTTGTGACAATAAGTCACCTGCGGTTTCACCCAGCGTAGTAGCGCAATCAGAGTTCATCCTTTGGATAAAAAGAATAACCAGGATACTTGACGACGGGCCATTTTACCTTCCGCAATTTAGAGGTCACATCTGCGCCAACATGTAAATTGCTCTGAATGAGCTCTGTCGGCGTAAGTGCCATCCATTGATTCAAGGAAACATCTGCAAAACGGTCACTTTTAAACATTTCAAGAAACCATAGCGTGCTTGAGCCTGTATTTTGGATGTAATGACCGTAAGCAAAAGGTACATATCCAACATCCCCGGCTCTGAAATCAAATGTGCGCGCCGCGCCATTTCCGCCAAAAACAGTCATTCGGCCTTGCCCGGTAAGATAGTATTGCCATTCGTCATTATTGGGATGCCAGTGCATTTCTCTCATTGCACCAGGCTCAATCTCAACAAGAGCAGCGGCGATCGTTTGGGATATCGGAAAATTGGAGGAATCGACGATTCGTACGCTTCCACCCGGCGTTTTGATGGGAGGCTGAGCGAGTAATTCATATTTAAAGGATTGAGGCAACGTACCATAGGGAGAAGAAACCGCTTGACTTTGGATTGAACCGGGAACAGCATCCTGATAGATATATACTTGTTCTTGAGGGATGGATGAAAAAGCAGCTTCAGGAACGCCAAAATTGGCAGACAGTACATCTTTTGGAGTATGTGCAAACCAATCGGAGATGGATAAAGTGTTCAAATCAGAAAAGCTGCCGTCATCAAAAACCAGCAAAAATTCGCAGCCTTCCTCAAGACCTTGTATTGAGTGTGGAATGCCGGGTGGAAAATACCAGAGATCACCAGGGCCCACATCAGCAATAAAATTTCTTCCTACTTGGTCGACGGCAGTAATACGGGCACTCCCCAACAGCATATAAGACCATTCCGCCTGCTGGTGCCAATGAAGTTCGCGCACGCCGCCCGGTGTCAAACTCATATTAACTCCGGCAAGAGTTGTGGCAATGGGTAGCTCCCTTACGGTTACTTCTCTTGACCATCCACCGTGATTCAACTGCATATGAGCATCTGAAAAAGAAAATCTCATGTTCGGAATGAGTCCATTATCTGTTACGGGCGGAACCAGCATGTCGGGATTTTGCAAATCCCTCATCACATCACGGGGACCCTTATCAATGCCTCCAGCACCATCACTTCTGATGGGCTGCGGCACACGGGCATTTTTCAGGGAATCATTATGCATCATTTGATCTTCCTCTCCAAGTTGAAGCTTCATCTATCTTAGAATTAGAGAAAATCCGCATAAAGATTTTATGAATTGTTGGGGGGTTTTATGCTTTCTGAGTCAGATCCGCAAACTGTGCATCAATGAGCCGGGCTAAGTCCTGCGGACTTAACTCCAGTTGGGTTCCAATTTTTCCGGCGCTCACAACAATAGTTTCCAACTCTACTGCGGGTTGGTCAATAAAAGTAGGATAGAGCTTTTTCATTCCTATGGGAGAGCAGCCACCCCGGATATACCCGGTATGCTTTTGCAGTTCTTTGACTGGAAGCATTTCGATTTTCTTCTCGCCCGCTGATTTAGCTGCCTTTTTGAGATCAAGCTCTTTATGTACAGGAATCACAAAAACAAACAGATGTTGTTTGCTATGTGCAACCAACGTTTTGAAAACGGCTTCCGGGGATTTCCCAATTTTCTCAGCTACGTTCATACCATCTATTTTTCCATCCTGATGCTCATAACTCAGCATGTTGTAGTTAACGTCCTGACCATCCAATATTCGCATTGCGTTCGTTTTGCTCACACTCATCTTATTTCGTCGTCCTTTCTAAAGCTCTTGCCGAGGCAATTGTTGCAATCCTTTACCTCGGCGGAATTATTTGGATCTCATTATTAGAGGCGTTCCAAGCCATCTACATAGTCCTTTGCTTCCTTTAAAGAGAGGTCTTTAGCTACTCTTAGCTCTTTTATCGCCTGAATCTTTTTGCCTTCTCTAATCAGCAGGAGCAGTCTTTCATTGACATCCTCCGAAACTACTGTGTCTAGCACAGATGGTGGTGCAGTAGCGGTTGGGCCAGATAGTGATATTCCCGACATTCCAGAACGATTCTCAAGACGCTCTACATCGGATTTCAAATCATTAAGTCGAGCTTGCAAGCTGTAGACTTTGATCAAAAGAATGACGGAGATGATCAAAGCGATCAATGCTATAAATTCCATAGTTTCCACTAGAGTTCCCCCTTTTTCATTTGATTTTATCCCGGAGATGCCACACTGGAATCTGCTCAATATAAATAGTATAGCATGATAATTTACGTTATATTATCTGGAATCGCTGAATTTACATGAGTACGGAGGGAGGAATGATGAAGACAAAACCTTCGCGATTGTTAATTGTCCCAAGGATAATTTCCCGGGAGCGGGTAGTATTGTTGACGGATACCTGATTGTAGGAAATACCAAATTTGATGGATAAGTTCCTTTTTTCCCTGTGATATGATAAGGGAAGAACAACTAAAGCAGATCAAATGGAGAATTATCCAACCCGACTCTGTTGGACGATATTTATAACGGTTGTCTAAAAGATATACCCCAAGAACATATGCCAGAGATTTTTGTGAAAAGCGATACGAATTAGGGTATTGCTCTATTAAGCAAGAGAGGATGAGATCAATGACTCAAAAAGTAATTTCATGGAACGCAGGAATCTGGACTAACCCTCCTGTGTTATCCCTGCAAGAAGGCCAGTTCCT
This sequence comes from Paenibacillus sp. 1-8, assembly GCF_056316205.1. NCBI lineage: Bacteria > Bacillati > Bacillota > Bacilli > Caryophanales > Paenibacillaceae > Paenibacillus > Paenibacillus sp. 1-8. The sequence goes on from NZ_CM149995.1 coordinate 2,487,023, forward strand.
CCAAGTTGAAGCCAGCGAAGGCAGCGATTATTGGGAAAAAACCTTATATGGATTCGAACGCAGTAGTGGACATTCTCTGCTTGCAGTATGGGAGAGGGATTCTGCTATAGAGGTCACGTTTCAGTTGGACTCATTTACTGAGCTTTATGATCAGGCCGGAATCATGCTGCATCAAGGACCAGGAAAGTGGATTAAAGCTGGCATTGAATTAAATGATGGAATTCCTCAACTGGCGGTGGTTGTCACAGACGGCTATTCCGATTGGTCATTATCTCCTGTACCTGAATGGGTAGGGGATCATGTCACGATTCGTGCTTCCCGAATTCAGGATGCAGTGGTCATTAGAGCACGAACAGATCATCATGGCTGGCGCACCGTGCGTGTGGCACGTTTTCCTTACGAATCCGGGCAACAGGCCGGTCCTTTTATATGTGCGCCGACCCGGGCAGGTTTTCAAGTAACCTTTACGCGTTGGATAAGCACTGAACCAGACAGCGATATTCATACAGACCCGCCCCTGGAAAAATAGTTATTTTGTGCTTGAGCAATTGGAAAAGGAAGCGCATTACCCGACATCTTTAAACGAATTTTTGGAAGTATGTCATGCGGCGAACAATGACCCTTAAGATGGAAGCTTTGAAAAAAGCGACTCTTTTATGGGTCATCTGTGTTTTAAGCGGCGATATCTTAAGTAGAAGTAAGGAAAATACAAAAAAATACTTGACATGAAACGCGTTACAAAACTTAGTATTGATATAGAAGTATTTTATAACACAATAGTAAAGGCGGAGAGAATATGAGTACACAGTTTCCAAAAGATTTCCTGTGGGGCGGAGCAGTTGCTGCTAACCAGCTCGAAGGCGCTTATCAAGAAGATGGAAAAGGCTGGTCTATTCAGGATGTAACCCCTCGTGGTGGTTGGGGACCAGTTACGGATGTACCAACAGAAGATAATATGAAGTTGATCGGTATTGATTTCTATCACAAATATAAAGAAGATATTAAACTTTTTGCAGAAATGGGTTTCAAAGTGTTCCGGACTTCCATCGCTTGGTCACGGATTTTTCCTAAAGGCGACGAACTGGAACCGAACGAACAAGGCTTGCAATTTTATGATGATTTGTTTGATGAACTTCACAAATATGGAATTGAACCACTCGTTACATTATCTCACTATGAAACACCTTTACATCTGTCCAGAGAATACGATGGTTGGGTGAACCGTAAGCTTGTTGGTTTTTATGAGCGTTATGCTACAACTGTATTTAACCGCTACAAAAATAAAGTAAAATACTGGTTGACTTTCAATGAAATCAATTCCATTCTGGAAGCTCCATTCATGAGCGGAGGCATTAGCACACCTAAAGATCAACTTAGTGAACAGGATCTTTATCAAGCCATTCACCATGAGCTTGTAGCAAGTGCTAGAGCGGTAAAAATCGGTCATCAAATCAACCCGGATTTCAAAATCGGCTGTATGGTGCTGAGTATGCCTACTTATCCGTTGACACCTAATCCGGACGATGTGATTGCTGCGATGGAATTTGACCACAGAAACATGGCGTTTGCTGATATTCATGCCAGAGGGCAATACCCAGGCTACATGAAACGTTTCTTTAGAGAAAACGGAATCTCTATTCACTTTGAACCAGGCGATGCAGAAGATTTGAAGCATACGGTTGACTTTATCTCGTTCAGTTATTACATGAGTACTTGTGAGACGGCTGACGAAGCTAAAAAAACGAAAGGTGAAGGCAACATCCTCGGTGGTGTCAGCAATCCGCATCTTGAGGCAAGCGAGTGGGGCTGGCAAATTGATCCTCAAGGATTGCGTTATGTGCTGAACACGTTCTATGACCGTTTCCAAAAACCATTATTTATTGTGGAAAATGGTTTGGGCGCCGTTGATGAACTTATCACCAACGAACAAGGCGAGAAAACCGTTGAAGATGACTACCGGATCAACTATCTGAATGATCATCTGGTTCAAGTTGGGGAAGCCATTGACGACGGAGTAGAAGTTATGGGCTATACGTCTTGGGGTTGCATCGACGTTGTCAGTGCATCGACCGCTCAGCTTAAAAAACGCTATGGTTACATTTATGTAGATCGTCATGATGACGGTAGCGGCACACTTGAAAGATACCGGAAAAAATCGTTCCATTGGTACAAAGATGTTATTTCGACCAATGGTGCAAACTTGCGACGGAAATAAGATGCTGCTTGCTTGATCAAGGCAGCAATTCAACAAAAAAAGGATGTTATACAGCGACCGCTTCCTGCTATTGTACAGGGAAGCGGTCGCTTAGTTTTTTTATCACGATCAAGCCTTTAGCTGATAATTTTATTACTGACGAGCGCTTGTCAGAAAGGCTATGATACGGTAATGAGCACGTATATTGAGAAAGGAATGAACCATTATGAAACTTATGTTTGTATCGGATATTCACGGCTCGCTACACTGGCTACAACTGGCATTGGAAAAGTTCAGGGAGGAAAAAGCGGACCGCCTTGTCCTGCTCGGGGATTATATGTACCATGGACCGCGTAATCGGCTACCGGAAGGGTATAATCCGGCGGAAGTGGCGGCTGTACTGAATCAGTACAAGTCCCATATTGCAGTAGCAGTTCGCGGTAATTGCGATGCAGAAGTGGATCAGATGCTGCTGGAGTTCCCGATGATGGGCGATTATGCATTATTGTACCATGAAGGTCGACGTATCTATGTCACGCACGGACATGGCTTTAGCATGGGTAACTTGCCACCACTGGAAACAGGGGATGTGTTCATTCAGGGACATACCCATATTCCGGTAGCGGATGTGGAAAAGGGAATCTTTGTGTTGAACCCCGGTTCGATAGCGCTGCCAAAGGAAAACTTTCCTCCATCCTACGGCATACTGGAGGGAGTGCAATTCACGGTTAAGGGTTTTGATGGCGACACGATAAAAACGATCACATTTTCAATGTAATTCATTTTTAACTTGAATGGAATCCGTTCAAAACTTTTCCGATCTGATTGAGACAAAGATCATATTATTGTATGATAGGAACGGAGTCTGTCCGTCGTTTTATTAGACAACGTTTTTCAGCTACAGATAAGACTCAATATTATGATGAAGAAAGAGAGCTTCAATACATGCAAATTAAGGATTCACATTATAAGATGCCGCCTGAATGGGCACCGCATGAACGTACGTATATTTCCTGGCCTGTACAGTCTTCCATGGTTTATCCGGATATGCATGCCGATGTATGCATGGGCTACGCTGGAATTGTACGCGCCATGGCTGAGTTTGAACCAGTTACCGTGGTTGTAAATCCAGATGATCTGGAGAGCGTCCGATCGCTTGAGCTCGGGGAACGGGTGGAACTGCTTCCAATAGAGCATAGCGATGCGTGGCTGCGCGACAACGGTCCTACTTTTCTAACGAATGAGCATGGACAGTTGGCAGGTGTGAACTGGAAGTTTAATGCCTGGGGCGGCAAATACGCTCCGTGGGACCTGGATGATCAGGTAGCGCCGCAAATTTTGGACAAGCTTGGAGTACCGAGGTTTAATGCGCCGTTTGTGATGGAAGGCGGCTCACTGCACGTAGACGGCGAAGGCACATTAATTACAACAGAAGAGTGTTTGCTGAATCCGAACCGCAATCCGGAATTAAGCAGGGAAGAAATCGAACGGTATGTGTGCGAATATACAGGCGTTGAGAAGATTATCTGGCTGAAACGTGGACTTAGTGGCGACGAAACGGATGGTCATGTGGACAATATTGCTTGCTTTGCTGCTCCCGGCAAGGTCATTATGCAAGTATGCGATGATCCTGAGGATGAAAATTACGAAATCACACAGGAAAACCTGCGTATTCTGGAGCAGGCAACGGATGCAAAAGGCCGCAAGCTGGAAGTGATCCAAATCGGGCAACCGCCGCGCGTGGATTATGAAGACGGCCGGTTGACGCTGAGCTATATCAACTTCTATTTTGTGAACGGCGGCATCATTTTGCCAGTGTTTGGCGGCACTGCGGCTGAAAGCGACCGCGCAGCCGAGCAGGTGCTGGCAAATGTATTTCCAGACCGCACCATTCGTACCGTGGACGGCATGGCGGTTATCCGTGAAGGCGGTAACGTACACTGCACTACCCAGCAGATGCCTGCTGTGAATCAATAAATGATATAAACATCCAAGAGGAGGACTGACGTGAGAAAAGTAAAAGTAGCGGCAACCCAAATGAGCTGCTCTACCAACATTGATGAAAACATAAGAAAAGCTGAGAAGCTGGTGCGTGAAGCGGCTGCACAAGGTGCACAGATTATTTTATTGCAAGAATTGTTCGAGACTCCATACTTCTGCCAGAAGGAAAAGGCCGATTATTTTGCATATGCAACCGAGCTGGAGCATAACAAGGCGGTTAACCATTTTAAGAAGATTGCCAAAGAATTGCAGGTTGTGCTGCCAATCAGTTTTTATGAGAAAAAAAATTACGCCCGCTACAACAGTCTTGCTGTAATTGATGCAGACGGTGAAGTGTTGGGTAAATACCGCAAGAGCCATATCCCGGACGGTCCCGGTTATGAGGAAAAGTTCTATTTTAATCCAGGTGATACCGGCTTTAAAGTATGGAATACACGATATGCCAAAATTGGAATAGGCGTTTGTTGGGATCAATGGTATCCCGAAGCTGCCCGTTGTATGGCGCTGATGGGTGCAGAAATATTGTTCTATCCAACAGCCATTGGTTCGGAACCGCAGGATTCTTCCATTGACTCCAAGGATCACTGGCAGACCTGCATGCTCGGTCATGCTGCTTCCAATCTGATGCCAGTTATTGCTTCCAACCGCATTGGAATGGAAACAGATGAGGACTCCAGTATCACGTTCTACGGCTCATCCTTTATTGCCGGGCCACAGGGTAACAAGATTGCAGAAGCTGGTCGTACCGATCAGGAAGTGCTTACTGCTGAATTTGATCTGGATGAACTGGAAGTGGGGCGGATTGAATGGGGTATTTTCCGTGACCGCCGCCCGGAGCTATACAAAACGATTGCTACCTATGACGGTGATTTAAAAGTATAACCTGTATACGACATAGACAAAGTACCCCTTGCCGGCAAGCCAAGGCGTTTCCCTCATTCGGATTCGCCTCGCTTTTCGGGAAGGGGATTTTTAGTTTGTGATCACAAGTTTTCATTAATGTCCTTTTCTATTCCGTTTCCAGCAACAGTTTCTTCCCAACTAAGGCGAATGACAGTGCCATTCCTCAAAGTTGTTTCCACCGTAATTTGACCACCCATGGCTTCGATCAGCCCTTTGGATATAGCCATGCCAAGTCCTGTTCCATTCACCGCCGCAGAGGTAGCGGTTCCCCGGTAGTAACGCTCAAACAATCGGTTTACTGTATTTTCATCCATTCCCGTGCCATTATCAGCGAACTGAATGGTGAGTCCTTTGCCACCTTCGCCCGGTATAACCGAGACGATAAGTACCGTATCCGGCGGATTATGCAGCAGAGCATTGGCTACCAAATTGTTAATGATTCTTTCCAGCCAAGGAGTATACAGCCTAATGGTTACGTCAAAAGGAGCGGCCTGAAACAAAATGGCTTCTTTTTTATAAAAAGGGTCGGCAGCCGCTTGCTTTAATGCGTCCTCTAGCCAGCTATTGAGTTCAATCTCCTCGGATTCTGGCGGACGGGCGCCGCTTTTTAACCGATAAGTCATCGCAAGATCATTAATCAGCATCTCCATATGTGCAGATTTCTCCAGCATTGTGCTGGAAAATTGACGAACCTCCGCCACCGTCCAATCATATTGAGGTTCAGCCAGCAGGTGCGCATAGCCTTTAATTGAAACGAGCGGTGTTTTCAGATCATGGGTTATCCCGGCAATCCATTCTTCTCTCAGGCTTTCGGTTTGCTGACGCAGTGTCTGATCTCTCTGCAGAGTACCTGATAGCTTATCAATCGAATGCATCACATCGACAAAAATGCGGTAACGACGCTTCCATTTTCCTGAACGCATTCGGCTGCGGTGAATGCCTCTATGATCCACAGGTTCCTGATATACAGCCCTGCCAAGCGAGTCGAGCCAGGTGAGCATATGAAGCAACGGAACTCCAAAGCGATGCGCCTGCCATAACGAGAGAAGCAGAAAGGATGCAAAAATAGCTGTGAACATGGCGAGCATGGCAATGAGTATTATTCTTTCTTCCTCAGGCGGAAGCCATTTATTGCCGATGGCATAGCCACTGCTATTAGGAAGACTAACGACCCAGGTATGTCCTGTTTCCTTATCATAAGTGGATGTCAAATGGAAACCGTATCTTTCATTGTACATGTTACGAAGAGCAAGTCCATAAAGGGTATAGGCTGTCGGTGCAGATGCGGGCCGATTGTAGGAGGCAAGCTCAGAGCCTTTTGAATCCAGCAATTGAACGTAACCACCAAGCTGTTTGAGCCGGTCGGTAACATCAGTAGGCAGCACCAGTAATCCATTAGAGGAAAGTATCCCCTGACTTCTTATTTTTTTTAATAACGGGCCTAGATGATTAGGCTCGCCATAGAGAAGAGTGAAGGGACGACCATCCTTCTCTTGTACCCACAGATACAGCCCATAAGGGAAGGGAAGATCGCCTGTCCAATAGGAGACGAATTCGCCTGGTGCATAGCTTTTCGGCACATCTTTTGGTGTGTTATAGGACTGCTCCACCTGGCCGTTCTCATCAAGACTTTGAAGCCATCCTCCATTTTTCTTGACCTGTTCTAGCAATTGGGGATCAAAATGAATGCCATCCTTGTCTATTTCGGAGGACTCTACAAGCTGATTTAATCCCACAGAAGCAAAGTCACTGGAGATGCGGATATCAATAACACGTTGTAAAGCCCAAAAGAACGTAGCCGCAACAATGAGAAGCACGAATGCGCCGGCAGTAGCCAGTTGAAGCACGAATCGTATGGTTAGCCTCCGTTTGATGTTCATGATCGCTGGGAGCTCCCTATTTCCGCTTGTACAAGCTTATAGCCTAATCCTCTAACATTTACGATAAAGCTCGGGTTTGCGGGATCAGGCTCAATTCTTTCCCGGATGCGATGAATATGAACCATGACGGTATTGTCATCACGCAGCGCTTCTTCACCCCATACCGATTCATATAGCTCGCTTTTGCTAAAGATACGATTGGGGTTTTTACATAAGAAAAGCAATAATTGGAAGACAAGCGCGGGACAGCTTACCCGCTTTTGCTCAACGCGAAGCTCGCACGCTGCTTCATCGACCTGAAAACGCCCGTAATCATAAATAACATTCATTCTACTGGTGGGTTGCTCAGATCCAAATGGTCTGATTGCACGATTCGCTGCCAAGTAACGACGTAGCTGGGAGCGTATACGTGCCACAACTTCCAAAGGATTAAACGGCTTGGTAATATAGTCATCGCCACCAACGGCAAAACCGGTCAGTTTATCAAAATCAGATTCCCGAGCCGTAAGAAATATGATGGGAGCATCCGTCGTTTGACGGAGAAACGGACAAATTTCGATTCCGCTGCGTCCAGGCAGAAGGACATCTAATAGGATCAGATCATATATTTTTTCTTCACAGGCAGCAATCGCTGCTTCACCTGTCATGACCGTGTCTACATTCGTGTAGCCTTCCTTACGGAGTACGGTCAGCAAGAGTTCAAGAATGGAGTGCTCATCATCGACAAGTAAAATTGACGCATGGTTCATGCTTGTGTTCCTTTCTTCACAGTAATCTTTCCTACCATCATATCATGCTTTCTTTAGTGTGAACTTATGATGTTGTCTTAACGAAAGCTTAATTGTTGACTGTAGCCATGGATAAGAGTTAAGACACAGTTAAAGTAGGGTTACACGGGACCTAAGAGTGGTTTGTTAGAATGAGTAGACAAAAGCCATATTATGAACAAACATACTTGCGGGGGTGTGGAATGAAGAGACCAAATAGAAAGCACAGAATGGAAATCATCCACTATAGCAAAATGATATGGGTCATGGGTGCGCTTGCTGCTCTGATCACGGCATGTGGAGGAGCAAATCCGGAAGTGGCAGCAGACATTCCGAAAGAAAAAACTGAAAAAACAAGCACAAATACTCAAACGTTGAAGCCTGAGGAGATCCCGGTAGAGCTTCTTGATGGCAAATATGCTGAGGTGTATGACCACTTTAGTGATGAGTTTAAAAAACAGGTCAGCGAAGCTGATTTTGTAAGCAAGGCTGCTGATTCTCTTAAAGGGGTCAAGTCGTTTAAGCAGGCGTCGGTCATCCAATTCAATGGCAGCGATCAGCGTACATGGATAAGCGATTCCGGGAAAATGGGACTGACCACTGTTTTTGATGAAAAGGGAGAGATATCAGGTCTTCAGGCCAAGGAACTTTCTCCTTCCCCAAAAACAGATCATATCCTGAGCAAAATCAAATATGATTGGCCTTTAAAAGGGGACTGGTTTATTGTATGGGGAGGAACAAATGCACTGGTTAATTATCATTATGAATATGAAAGTCAGCGATACGCCTATGACATTATACAGAACAAGGATGGCCATTCGTATAAAGGCGATCGGCTGAAAAATGAAAGCTATTATGCCTTCGGCCAGCCTGTTCTTGCTCCGGCAAGTGGTACTGTGGTATCAGTCGTAAATCATATTCCAGATAACGAGCCTGTCGGCGTTATGAACGAGAAGGTACCTGCGGGGAATGAGGTTGTCATTGATCATGGCGGGGAATATAGCGTACTGGCTCACATGAAGAACGGCTCCATTAAAGTAAAGGTTGGAGATAAGGTGAAGAGCGGCGATGAAGTTGGTTTGCTTGGTAATTCAGGTAATTCTAGCGAAGCGCATCTTCATTTTCAGGTGTCAGATGGTGCGGATCTATTCAAGTCTCGTTCGATCAACATTCATTGGAAGGATGACATTGCTCCTGTACAGGGCGAGACGATAAAGGCCGAGTAACCCGCTTGGCAAATAAATGAAACGTTAGGGAAGGAATTAAATGATGAAAAAAACGCTTTTCTTTATACTTAAATCACTAGGAATAATGCTTACAGCAATTGGGGTTTTTCTGGTTATTGTTTTTACAGTTAATATTATCTGCAACCAATTGGAGAAAGGAAAAATAGAACCCTATGGTCAGCTTGTACCAGTAGATGGAAAAAATATGAATGTTTTAATCCAAGGAAAGGGTAAAGAAACGATCGTGCTGCTACCAGGTTATGGAACAGGAGCACCAGGTATAGATTTTAAGCCACTTGTGGAGCAGCTAACTCCATTTTACAAAGTAGTCGTGATTGAGCCTTTTGGTTATGGATTAAGTGATGTAACCGAAAAAGAACGAACCGTTGAAAATATTGTAGCTGAAATTCATGAGTGCTTACAAAAACTAAATATTGACCGGTACACTCTGATGGGTCACTCCATTGCCGGCATTTACGGACTAGAATATGTGAACAAATACGAAAAAGAAGTCCATGCATTTGTTGGGATTGATAGCAGTTTTCCAACGCAAGGTGGCATGGATGATGAGTTTCCAACAGAAGCCTATAAACTGATTAAGAATTCAGGTTTTAACAGATTACTAATGAAACTAAATCCTGACCAACTTGTTGCACCTAAAGTAGATGATGAAACGAGAGAACAAATTAGAATGATTTCTCTCAAGAACTCGATGAATCCAAATATTATAAGCGAAGGAGAAAATTTAAAAAATAATTTTAAATCCGCTGAAAACTTTAAATTCCCTAAAAATCTTCCTGTTATATTCTTTTTACAAAAAAATAATACGGATGTTGAAGGCTGGACACCAAAACATGAAGAACAGATAAAAGATTCTGTACATGGAAAAGTAGTGGAGCTTGAAGGAGGGCATTATTTACACCATACCCAATCCAAAGAAATCGTTAAAGACTTTAGAAGCTTTATGGAAGAAGTGAAACTGAAAAAGACCCCTCCACTATGAAAAAATATTAAGAGTCGAACGATTCACAGAATATTGTGAATTGCTCGACTCTTTTTATATGAAGAGCAGAAATATCATATTTTCAGGGTCTGTCAATAATTTTGTGTAAACTCATTTGGAATACGTTACCAGTGGGGGGGATACCCCTTATCGCAAGTGCTGACTTACGCGGTCTGGAAAGAAAATAGACAATTGAAGTAGCATTTGTCCCCGGTGTTGAACCCGACCTGTCCATTTGCGAACGACGTCCATTGTAGCCAGGTAAAGCATCTTGAGCAAAGCTTCATCGGTCGGGAAAATGCTCTTGCCCTTCGTGACTTTACGAAGCTGGCGGAGCCGATGTTGATGTTCGTCTAACAGATTTATCTCAATTGCAATAAATTGTTAATATTATGCATTCATGCAGTATTTGTTATAATGGATACAGTGATTTAGGAAAGGAATGTAATCATGAAGAAGGTCATCGTAATTGGATCAGGGATTCTTGGGGCATCAACAGCATATCAGTTAGCCAAAATAGGTGCTAATGTCATTATTGTAGACCGCAAAGATAAAGGACAGGCTACTGATGCCGCTGCTGGCATTATCTGTCCCTGGCTATCACAACGACGCAATCAGGCTTGGTACCGGCTGGCAAAAGCTGGTGCACGTTTTTACCCCGGACTGATTGAAGAACTCAAAAGCGAGGGAGAAACAGAAACAGGCTATGCTCAAGTGGGTGCTCTTAGTATCCATGATGATCTGGAGAAAATCAGAAAGATGGAAGAGCGGGCACGCATACGACAAGTGGATGCACCGGAAATTGGTCAAATTACCCGGCTAAATGAAAAAGAAACCCATGAACGGTTTCCTTTGTTAGTAGAAGGTTATCATTCTGTTCATATTAGTGGTGCCGCCCGTATAGATGGTCGTGCGCTGCGCGATGCGTTGCTCCGATCAGCACAAAGAAACGGGGCCATCCTTGTACATGGGGATGCTGCGCTTCAATATGAATCCGACCATGTAACAGGAGTAGCAGTCGGTGCAAATAGCTTCTCGTCTGACGAAGTCATTGTTTGTGCAGGTGCATGGGCAAATCAACTGCTACAGCCTTTGGGCATTCACTTTAAGGTTAGTTTTCAAAAAGCACAAATCATGCATTTACAGGTTCCTAATAGGCAAGACACGGGCACTTGGCCTGTAATCATGCCGCCTTCTGACCAATACCTGCTGACTTTTGATAAACAGAAGATCGTAATAGGGGCGACTCACGAAAATGAAATCGAAGGTTACGATACGAGAGTAACAGCAGGTGGGATGCAGGAAATTCTGAATAAAGGTCTAGAATTGGCACCTGGTTTAGCAAACAGCAATTTTCAGGAGGTAAGAGTTGGTTTCCGTCCTTTTACACCCGGTTTTCTTCCGGTGATAGGCGCTGTTCCTGGGTGGGATGGCCTTATAGCGGCAAACGGACTTGGAGCATCCGGGTTGACTATGGGTCCATATATTGGAAGTCAGCTGGCAAAGCTGGCACTTGGAATGGCTTTGGATATCGATATACATGATTATGATATTCGAAAAGCAATAGATGAAAGTTGATCCTTACCTGCAGATGCCTAAGGGACACGCCGATTTCGGCATCGACCAGCCCGAGCATTACGGTATCTATCAGTCAATCGTACTTGGTAAAGAAAAAGTGATTAAAGACGAAGAAACGATAACTACTATGGAAATACTTGAAAAAGGTATAGAGGAGTGTAGCTAAAATGAAGTTGGGAATTGTCGGAGCAGGGATGATCGTAGGGGATCTATTGAGCTTTATTCAGGAAATCCCCACCATTTTATTAAAGGGCATTTGTTCTAGACCTAGCCACCAGGAGAAATTACTGGATTTGCAAAATAAATATGGAATATCTCAGATTTATTCGGATTACAGCGAGATGCTGATGAATAGTGATGTGGATACAGTTTATATCGGGTTGCCTAATCATCTTCATTATTCATATGCCAAAGAAGCATTATTGAGTGGTAAACATGTCATTTGTGAGAAGCCGTTTACTTCCAATTTGCAAGAACTTCTAGAGCTAAAAGAAATTGCTCAGCAAAGAAAACTGGTATTGGTGGAAGCCATAACGAATCAATATTTGAAAAATTATTTGTCAATGAAGGAGTATCTACCTAAGCTGGGTGAGATCAAAATAGTTGAATGCAACTATTCCCAATACTCATCTCGGTATGAGGCTTTCAAAGCGGGAGTAATCCAGCCTGCGTTTAGTCCGGAAATGTCTGGTGGAGCCTTGATGGATATTAATTTATATAATATTCATTTGGTTGTTGGTTTCTTCGGGAGCCCTAAGAAGGTGGAGTATTGGGCGAACATGGAGCGTGGAATTGATACTTCAGGTATGCTGCTGCTGGATTACGGTGATTTCAAGTGTGTCTGCATAGGTTCAAAAGATAGTACAGCCCCCAATGCAGTGAACATTCAAGGCAATAAGGGCTATATACACATGGCAAGTTCAGCTAATATATGCGACAGCTTTGATTACACTCTGAATAAGGAAACGCCAATTCGGGTGGACCTGAAAGATCATCCGCATCGTATGTATGACGAATTCATTGAATTTGACCGTATCATCGGAGAAAAAGATTTGGAAAAAGTCTCGGTTATGCTTGAACATAGCGAGAAGGTCATGAATGTCATTGAGAAAGCCAAGCAGTCCGCCAATCTTGTATTTGGTCCCGATAAATCATTTTGAGAGCAGCAGACATATAGTCTGCTACTCTTTTCGCTCCAGATTCACAATTTATGGTCCAACAGCATGCTGATTTGCTTGGCCATCTCGACAGGAGGAAGAGGTTTATCGTTCAAAAACCACCACTCCATACGAACTTGTCGGAGGACAACGACAGATAGATTTATGAAGTCGCCGTATTGGCGGCTTTTTTGGTTAACGATACAAGTTCTTGTTCAGTGCTACCGCCACTTCCAGGGATTCTAGCGTGCAGGGTTAATTAATATATTTCTTTGGACATCGCACCGAAATAGTCTACAATAACTCTGCGAAACTCTAGAGCCGCTTTCGAAATATACCGGCTTTTGTGTGACAATAAAGCAATCTCACGCACCAGTGCATGATCCTCTACTTGGAGATATTTAATGCGCTCTTGTGGATTTCTTGCTGTGCTTGGTATAAATGCGAGACCGATCTCCGCCTCCACAAGTGCGGTTAACCTTGCAGGCTCATTTCCTTCGTATACATACTTGGGTACAAAACCGGTTGATTGGCATTCAGAGTCCGCCAGATCACGAACACCGTATCCTTTCTTCACACCCACAAACCACTCGTCCTTAAGCTCTGCTAACGTTATGCTGCTTCGCTCCGCATACCGATGACTAGAGGGAACGGCTACAACGATGGGGTCAGCGAACAGCATTTGACATTCTATATCATCACCTTGGATGGGAGGGGAGGACAGACAAAAATCGACCTCTCCTCGATGAAGAAGCGAGGCCATTTCCCGCAAGGTTACCATTTGTACATGAAATTGAACATGTGGCCGGTTTTTCCTAAATTCCCTCAGGATGCTTGGCAATGTGCTTGCCGTGGTCACCGCCAATTGGAGAGTGCCCTGTTCGGGGCTGGAGAGGTCACTGATTTCCCGCTTTCCCTGTTCCAATTCGAATAAGGCTTTTTCGGTTCGGCGAAGAAAGGTTCTTCCGAATTCGTTTAGTCGTAGCTTTCTCCCAATTCGGTCAAATAAAGGAGCTCCCAGATCTTCCTCTAACCGTTGAATCGTTTTGCTCAGTGAGGATTGCGTGACATGCAGCCTTCCCGCAGCTTCCGTAACATGCTCGCATCGGGCCACTGTCAGAAAATATTGTAGTTGAAGAAGCTCCATTTCTCACCATCTCCTTATTCCTTTAGATCCATTAAATCATAGCACAAAATGCGTTGGAATAAATATCGAACTTCAAGTAAGATGACAGCAGAGCAAGGAGGTGAGATCAAAATGAAAATGGATGCTCGAAACAAATGGTTAATGATATCCATTGGATTGGGAATCATGCTGAATCCATTAAATTCCTCCATGATTTCTTTGGCAATTGCAAGACTGCAACATGTGTATCAACTCGATTTTACAGTCGTTTCATGGATTATTTTTTCGTTCTACATTGCGAGTGCCGTAGCTCAACCCGTAATGGGCAAGGCTAGCGATTTGTTCGGTCGCAGGAGGATATTCCTTACCGGTCTTGTTGTATCCTTCGTCTCATCCATATTAGCTCCGTTATCACCCAGCTTTTCGTGGCTCATCGTATTCCGCGTCGTTCAAGCCATCGGCACAAGCATGATGGTTGCCGTTGGAATGGCGATCGTAAGAATTTATGTTACCGAGAAACAAGCAACTGCATTGTCGGTCCTGGCGATATTCCTGTCCGGAGCAGCAGCAATTGGACCCTTTATCGGTGGCTTATTAATTCATTGGTGGGACTGGCCTAGCATCTTCGTTGTTAATATTCCGTTTATTGCGGCAAGCTTTGTGTTAGCCTGGAGAACAATCCCCAAGGACGAGCCGAGGGTATCCACTTTTAGCAACATGTCCATTCGGAAATGGTTAGGGTTGATTGATGCCCCAGGCATCCTGTTGTTTGCGATAGCTTTGGTGGCTCTACTGATTGGTTTACTTTCGGTCAAATCAACCGGACATATCTCAACATGGCATCTTACAACAGGGGGGATCGGTTTTATTGCACTAGTGACTTTTATACGACACGAATTAAAAACGTCAACACCCTTTATTCCTTTGCGGGCCTTCGCTAAATATCCCGCAATGACTTGGGTTAATGTGCAGTTCATACTGGTTAACATTCTTTTTTACGCTCTGTTTTTTGGCATTCCGTCTTATTTGCAACAGATACGCCATGTCAACGAATTTAATACAGGAATTCTCATGCTAACCCTGGGCTTGTGCTCGCTCATCGTATCTCCAGTCGCGGGACATTGGATAGACAAGTCGGGACCAAGACCAGCTTTGATTGTATCTGCAGTGTTGATGACATTCGGGTCGATATGGATCGTGACATTGGATGAAGCTTCCCCGGTTGTCAGTGTAATCCTTGCTTTAGCTGCATTTGGCATTAGTAACGGGCTGAATGGTGTCGGCATGCAAGCAGCCTTGTTCAAAAGCACGCCAAAAGGAATGATCGGCGTCGCATCAGGTATTTTTAATACATCGAGATACCTGGGTACCATTTTATCGTCATTGCTGATTGGAATCGTCATGGGTGATACATTCAGTGCTACAGGTTTCCAACTGCTCGGAATCATCCTTACGATACTAGCCATATCCTTGATCATCATGAGCTTACAGCGCCAGGAATCAGCGTAAAAACAAGCGTTATAGTTTCGATAAAACAACAAGTTCAAGTTGTTGTTTCCAGCAGGAAGGAAAGCGTAGAGAGGAGGAATACCTAAAAACAATAAATAAAGCCGATGTAGAGCTTGCTGCATACTGTCGTGGCCCTTACTGCTCTCTTACATCTCAAGCTGTTGATTATATTCAAAAACAGGGATTCACAGCTTATCGAGTAGAAGAAGGAGCCCAAGAGTGGAATGCTTGCGATGGAGAATAGGGAGCGTAACTTCATTAATAGATGTTTACTCACCCCACGTTTCTAATTCAGGAGTGAAATAATTAATTCGACGACGAATGAAGGAAACTCACTCCTGAAGATGGGGAACTAACGGAGGAAAGCCATGTGCGGGAAATCCGCATGCACGGTTTGACGGGGAGTCCGGGGAAGTAATCCCCCGTCTTACCCTGCATTTTAAAAAAGCGTGAAAAAATCGAATCCGTTTTGTCTTCCAAAGTCGCAGTGAAGGCCAATAAGGCTTGACGAAGGTGACGATAAAAAAGTATAATCCGATCATTCAATTGGTTAATATAAAATTATTAATAAGACTGGTTTGGTACCAAGGTAAAGGAAGAATAAAAAGCGGCGAAAATCTTCAGTATGGATGTGCCTGTTTGTTACTGCTTTGATTGGACAAGAGAGCGACTTCTTCATGAGGGTGGCCTTGACCAACAACCCACTGAACAAATCAAGGCTCATGCCAGGCAGGTCGCTGTGAATGTGAGGTGAACAGCCCACAAAGGAGGTGCTGCTTAGTAAACGTAAACGCTTTTGTACAGGATCGCCAAAAAGGTTAATCTTGAGATAAATCACTTAAGATAAGGAGAAATGACTATGCGAGATGAAACAAAATGTCTGCATTCAGGTTATACACCTAAAAACACTGAACCACGCGTTTTGCCAATTATACAAAGCACGACATATGTATATGATTCTACTGATGAGGTTGGTGCGGTGTTTGATAACCCAATGAAAAGTTTATTATATTCGAGATTTGGGAATCCAACCGTTATGGCTGTAGAAGAAAAAATTGCAGATTTGGAGGGAGGGATCGGGGCCCTTTGCACGACATCGGGGCAAGCAGCCATATTGCTTAGCATACTAAATCTTTGTGAATCTGGAGATAGCATAATTAGTGCTGCACAAGTATACGGAGGAACTATTAATCTGTTTTCCTTTACACTCAAAAAACTGGGTATAGAATGTATTTTTGTGGATAGTGAAGCTAGTGAGGAAGAAATACATGCAGCATTTAAACCAAATACGAAAGCCGTGTTTGGAGAAACAATAGCTAATCCTGCATTAAACGTATTGGACATCGAAAAATTCGCAAAAGTGGCGCATGCCCATTTGGTACCTCTAATAATAGATAACACATTTGCTACCCCTATATTGTGCAAACCTTTTGAATTTGGAGCAGATATTATTGTTCATTCTACATCCAAATATATGGATGGTCATGCTGTTCAAATCGGGGGAGTAATTGTAGACGGTGGAAAATTTGATTGGACCAACGGAAAGAATCCTGACTTTGTCTTGCCTGACGAGTCCTATCATGGCATTTCTTATACGGAATCCTATGGTGATAGTGCTTTTATTGTGAAAGCAAGAATGCAGCTCATGCGTGATTATGGTGTCTATCCAGCGGCACATTCAGCTTTTCTGTTAAATTTAGGCCTGGAGACGTTGGCTTTAAGAATGGAGCGATATTGCTCAAACGCACTTAAAGTAGCACGATATTTGCAAGCCTCCGATAAAGTCACGTCAGTAAACTATCCTGGTTTAGAAACTGATAAAAATTATACCTTAACCCAAAAGTATCTTAAGGGTGCAAGCGGTGTGATTTCCTTTATTATTAAAGGTGGCAAGAAAAATGCGATTTCATTTATGGACTCCTTGAAATTGGCCTCCAATGAGGTTCATGTCGCTGATATTCGTACTTGTGTTTTACATCCAGCAAGTGCAACTCATCGTCAGCTAAATGATGAACAATTAAAAGCTGCTGGGGTTGACTCGGGAATGGTTCGCATTTCAGTCGGTCTAGAAAATATAGAAGATATAATTGAAGACATTGAACAAGCATTTAATTGCCTATCCTAGCATATTAGCACCAGTACAACTGCGCTCTGGTTAGAAACGGCCACCGTTGAATGACCTATAAAATACTGGCAATTCATATGGTATAGCCAATGGTAGCCCGCAACATTTCTATTTTTTTGGCTGCTGCACGGAGCGAATTTGTTGACCGATCAGCAGCTTGCGGTTTTTCTGGTGCTGCATGAGGTCGGCCAGCCCCTGAAACAGCAGCCGAGATAAGCGGAGCAGAAGTAGAATGCCAACGGATAGACTGATAAAGGAAGCATTAGCAAGAATCGTCAAAGCTTTTCACCTCCTGCTTGCCATTGTTGTAAAACAGACAGAGACAAGCAGAAGGTGAAAAGCTCTTTTGCAGTCCGGGGGGATATAGTTTACCTTTGTAGCCTTTGTTCCGCCGGATGGCATCTGAGCAGCGTGGCATATTTTCCTGAGAGATAGGCTTGCACTTCTTTCAATACGTCTCCATACAGTTTAGCCCTTTCCAAGGCAGTTTCTTGAAACGCTGGACGAATGCTGCACCGATTCAATCAGGCGATAGCTTGGGCCAGGCAGGCGGTATTTCTCCAGGCACAATCAACTGCAACATTTGGGCAAAACCTTGTTGATACGCAACCGTTTCCTTACCGGATGGCAGGGGTGCCAGCGAGCGGGCTTCTAATGCTTGCTGCTCTAAGGCATGGACATGTGGAAGTTGTACCCCAATACCGCCGACAACCTGACTCTACGCGAGGCTGTCCTTCCGGGCCAAACGATGGACAGAACAGGGATTGGAGGGGCGTGCTGAAAACGGGTATCGGAAAATTCCAGCGCTACGGTGGAAAGTAAATTGGAGGATACGTAGCTGGTGTAATCAACCAGAACGACGTCAGCTACTTCCCCTAACTTGCTTCGTTCGATTATGCTAAGATGTGTGTAGCTCATGGTGGATTCTCCTTGTGTGAATGTGGGTGTAGGAACTTTCATTCTACACGAATCCGGCCATGGGCCCTTTTTTATTTATTTCCAGCAGGATGGTAATAGCCTGATCCGATGACACTTTACGCTTGTTTTCATCATCTATCAACTTTTTGATACGCTTTTTTGCACTCTCCGATGAAGCTGCATCTCCGTCCGATGACGCCAAGGAGGAAGTGAAGAAGAATTTGAGTTCGAATAATCTGCGAGGCGTCTGCATAAATTTATCACTGACCGCCCTGCTGACCGTGGCTTCATGTAAGCCCGTTTTTTCGGCAATCCTTGTCCGGACTTTTGTGACCAAAACAGCGTAAATATAAGGTATTGAGCTATAGAGATAAATGTAAGCGCTTTATTTTTAATAACAAGAACATCACTTGGAGTTCAAAATACTAAAAGAGGATGTGAAAGATGGTGAAGAGGAAGTTAAGTATGCTGCTTATTTGCTTTATGGTATTTGGTTTACCGTTAACTCCAGCCTTTGCAGCGGATCCTGGTTATTATGATGAAACATACCGTAATCAGATTCATTTTTCCCCCGAGGCTAACTGGATGAATGACCCGAATGGAATGGTTTATTATAAGGGTGAATATCATTTGTTCTACCAGTACCATCCGTACGGAACGGCATGGGGGCCGATGCATTGGGGTCATGCGGTGAGCAAAGACCTTATCCATTGGAAACATTTACCGATTGCGTTATATCCGGATGAAAACGGTCAGATTTTCTCGGGAAGTGCCGTGATCGATTGGAACAATACAGCAGGGTTCGGCAAAGAAGCGATGGTTGCGATCTTTACTCATTCCAGCGATAACGGCCAGGTTCAAAGCATTGCGTACAGCTTAGATAGAGGCAGAACCTGGACTAAGTATGAAGGAAATCCAGTAATGCCGGATCCCCCAATATCGGATTGGCGAGACCCTAAAGTATTCTGGCATGAAGACTCCAGACAATGGGTGATGTCTTTGGCCGCAGCGAATAAAGTAATGTTTTATACTTCGCCCAATTTAAAACAGTGGACCTATGCAAGTGAATTTGGTGAAGATAACGGAATACAGGCCAACAGTCTGGATACCACTTCGTACGCTATGTCCTCACAGGAAGGCGCTTCATTCTCCTATGAGGGAGATATTACCCTTAATAAAAAGAATGGCCGGGAAGGCTCAGGAGGTCTGGTTTTTCGTGCTGACAAGAATGCGAAAAACGGTTATGTCGTCAGCCTGGACGCCCAAAATGATGTCGTTACTTTAAATAAGAATGTCGATGGATCGAATACAGAAATTGCAAGCAAGTCTTTAACCCTGGGAACCTCATCAACTTACAACGTGCAGGTGGACGTATATGGTCATGACATTCATGTGTTTGTAGATGATCAGTCTGTAATTAAAGAAACTGATACTGAATTTGATTATGGTTATTACGGTCTGACCGCCTGGAATTCAACAGCTTCCTTCCGAAATGTAAATTTCAAGAATACCTCTAACTTTGCAACCAACCTATCTAATTGGACGGCTGTAACCGGCCGGTGGGAAGATACCATGGAGGGAAAAAGCGGTACATCTGCAGATGATGCTTTTATCATAAGTGGTAAGACCGGGGATAACTTTATATATAATGCGATTATTGATTTGTCAGAGGGAGGAGATGAAACAGGATCACTTATTTTCCGAGCGGATGCTGATGCGGAAAATGGATATATGGCGAGTATCGATGCTTTAAACGATAAAGTGAAAATCGTGAAAATGGAAGACGGGAATAGAACGGTTCTGGCCGAAACCACAGTAACGCTGGATACTTATCAAAGCCATGATTTAAAAGTGAGCACATTAGGAACAAATATAAAGATGTATCTGGACGGAAATCTCATTCATGATATCGATGATGCAACCTTCCTGTCCGGCCATTTTGGATTACATCTTTTGCACTCTTCTGCGATATTTCAGCATGTTCAATTGGGTAGAAATATCATGACCGATGAGAAAGAAATCACCAATCATGATTTTGAAACAGGCGATTTAACCGGATGGACTGTGACCCAGGGTGATGCCTTTTCGGATGATCATGTATCCAGTGAAGCGACTTATTGGGGTGGATCCTTCGGACATGAGGGGAATTATCACTTGTGGGGATATTCCAATCTTCACAAGGGAGATGAAGCAACGGGTGAACTGCATTCCTCCTATTTTAAATTAAGTGGTTCCGGTGAAATCAATCTGTTATTAGGAGCAGGCGATGATGGCGACAATACCTATGTATCATTGGTCAGAGCAGCCGACGATCAAGAATTGATCCGCCAGGCTAATACAAGATTTAATGAGGAAAAATATTCAAAATACGTATGGGACGCGTCCAATTATATTGGCGAAGTGTTATATATCAAGGTAGTAGACCATGCAAAAGATGGTTACGGTCATATCAACATTGATGATGTTAATGCTTATAATGAAGGGGCCATTTCGGATAAAGTTGACCAGGTTGCAAAAGAGCCGGAGAAAACAGACGCGAAACAAAGCGGCCTCCTCACAGATTGGTCTGCTGTTTCCGGACAGTGGATTCCTTCCACAAACGGTAGCATCGGCGGAGTATGGGAATGTCCCACGTTAGTCGAGTTGCCGGTTGATGGCGACCCTTCAAAAAGAAAGTGGGTCCTACAGGTAAGTATAAATGATGGTGCTCCGGCAGGCGGGTCGGGCATGCAGTATTTTGTAGGCAGCTTTGACGGTAAAACGTTTAAAAATGAAAATACTTCCGATAAAGTATTATGGACTGACTATGGAGCTGATTATTATGCTGCTGTGGATTGGAGTGGATTAGAAGGGGAAAATGGCGAAAAATATTGGATCGGCTGGATGAGCAATTGGCAGTATGCCAATGATACGCCGACCTCAACGTGGAGAAGTTCAACAACACTGCCGCGGAAGATGGAGCTCACTCAAACCGCAAAGGGTCTACGTTTAAAACAAACCCCTATTTCCCTAAAAAGCATTCGTGACAGAGGGGATCGCATTTCGTATACCAATCAAACGATATCAGGTAATAGCCATCTTTTATCTAAATTATCAGAAGATACATTTGAATTGAACGCTGTGTTTGATGTATCGGATACTGAAGCAACAGAATTGGGCTTCAAAATCCGTAAAGGAAGTGAGGAATATACTACTGTAGGTTATGATGTCTACAACGAGCAATTATTCGTTGATCGGACTCATTCAGGAGGTTTCGATTACGGAAGTAATGTAGTTGGCAAGCATGAGGGACCATTACATGCTAATAACGGCACGGTTAAATTACAGGTTATTGTTGACAGATCAGCTGTAGAAGTGTTCGGCAATAATGGTACGACCGTGATTACCGATCAGATATTCGCGGATTCTGCAAGCAAAGGACTAGAGATCTATAGTAAGGGCGGAAATGTTAAGCTGAAATCTTTGGACCTATATCCTCTAAAGAGTGTATGGAAAGAAAAAAGCTCTTCTTTTAAATCAAACTTATCAGGTTGGACCACCGTTAACGGGAAGTGGGCGGACACCATTCATGGCAAACAGGGACAGAGTAAGGGGGATGCTTTTATAGTATCAAAAGTGACCGGCAGGAATTTTGTATATGAAGCCAATATAAACGTGCCAGATACAGATTCGCACCCCGGTGATTCCGAAAAAGATTCGATAGACAATTCCATTGGAGCGGGTTCGTTGGTTTTTCGTTCTGACTTAACAGCAAAGAATTCGTATGCAGCAAATGTGGATATAAAAAATAATGTTGTAAAATTCATTAAATTTGTTGATGGGACCGGATATGAAATTGCAACATATAACAATGATGGAAAACTGGATTTACAGCCCAATACAGATTATCATCTCAAAGTAGAAGCGCAAGGCAATATCACTAAGGTTTATTTGAACAATAAATTAGTTATCGACACAAAAGATCAAACCTATAAAGAAGGATACTTTGGTCTCAATGTATGGGATACAACAGCTTTTTTTAATGAAGTTAAAGTGAAACTAAAACATAAAGATGAAGATTAAGGTTGGTTAAATAATGACATTTGTATCTCTATGGATTTAGTTTGTGTCGCCGCACAGCGACACAAACTTTTTTTAATTATAGGATCTATTTTCAGAGAAAGAATACTTAATCCTGCTTGGTTCATTATACATCGACACAAAGTCCTCAACCAAAGATATCTACTTGACTGGAGTATCAAAAGGCTCATTTTAATGATAGGGGACAAACCAGTATAGCACTTTCACAAAAACTTTTGTCGATGCGAGTTGTAGTTTCAATGGATTGGTTAATTAGGTTATAATTATCTTATGGCTTTTAAGAAAGGAAGTATCCTAGAACATGAATGACATAGAACTTATACAAAGCGGATTAAGATTATTCTTTGTTGAAAAATGTGAAATAATTCACATTATTAACAACTCCAGATCGAATGAAAAAAGATATATAAGCTTTGCAATGGCTGGTGGCCAGCTAAGGATTGTTATTAAAATGTATTCCTCATCCTACGTTGATTCTTTGAGGATTCATTCCTGGCAACGCTTGGCGGACATATACAGGAAAGAAGGGATTGTGACACCACAATTCTTGCCAAGCTTAAGCGGGAAATTTGCAGAAGCGGTTATGATTGAGGACGAAACCTACTATGTATGGGTTGAAGAATACATTCCAAGCAAATATCAATTGGGAAAGGGGATAAAGTTGGAAGAGCAATCTTTGTTCGTATTTAATCGAATTGGACAAATGAAAGGCAAAATGCATCGCTTAGCTTTTGAAAACCAAATCAAATGTGATTGGGTAAGTCCTTGGCGGCTTTACGAGCCGTTCACAGCAGAAGAGGAGTACGATGAGAATTACACTAATGCACTGTGGTTATATAATTCATTCAAGGATACGGAAGAAGCAGGACAAGCGATAGAGGAAATATGGAGCATTTACAACGACAATAGAAGGAAGCTAAAGGAATTCTATGATCATTTACCTACGGGGCAAGTCCAGGGAGACTTTTCGCCGGCGAATTTTATTGTTAATCCACAGGACAGCATTGTAGGAATCTATGATTATAATCTCTCAGGGAGTGATGCCTTTATCTCGGATTGTATTCAAGAAGGAATATTTCTCACGTATGAGTGTTATAAAACAGAATGGTTTGATGAAGAGCATGTGCAGGCTATGGATATGCGCTTTAAAGAATACATGAAAGGCTATACAACAGAGTATCCATTAAGCGAAACAGAATTTAAAGCTATTACCCTCTTATATAATATATCCAGGCCTATAAGGTTTGACAAGATTGCCCTTACTATAAAAAAATACAATGAAAAGAAGATCGACGAGGTCAATGAACGGTTGCTCTGGATGCGAATGGAATTGAACAAACCAAACATACCTTAATGATGGAGGCATTATCAATGAATATGAATGATGAGAATTATTGCAATATTATCTGGAACTCAAAGGACCGGATGCGGGAGAATGGAACTCCTCTCCACAGTGCATTCACACAGAGTTGGTGACAAGGGATTACGTAAAGAAGACATTCGATATTTTTGATGGAATCCAAGTATGTAATGTTGGTATCGGAACTGGAGATTGGGACGATTACCTTGGATATTGGCTTAAAGGAAGAGGTGGTTTAACCAGCATTGATATTGACGAAAGTATTTGCGAGATATTTGAGTATAGACAACAGAGGGAGCAGCATCCGAATCCATCAAGGGTTTTATGCAGGAGCATATTCGATTCCGATTTGCCTCAAGAAGCCTTTGATATTGTAACCCTAATTGGGTCCGCTATTAATGAAACAGGGGACTTCAAAAAATGCTTAGATTCGTGTTTTAGTTTAATAAAGCAAGGGGGACATTTGATGTTTATGGCAAGTTTAAAATATACACCCGTTGAAATGTTGGAAGAATACATAAGTAATACTAAGTATCATATTGTACAAAAAAATGCATACAAAGTGTTCCCTGAATATCCGTTTTTCATCAGCAAAATCAGAAAATAATCAGGCTAAGTGTACATCGACTTACTACAGCCACACTATTTGTAGAGACTTTGTTGCATAACCTGCCGCTCATAAATAAAAAATTTTAATTTTCACCAAGCTTCCCGTCATTGATTGGAAGGTGCCCTGATCAGCAGCATCTTCCAATCAATGACGAATCTCTACATAAAAAGGTGTCCAGCGACCTTAGGGATCGTCGGACACCTTTTGCTGTTCTTATGCTTCAATCCTTGATTCACCCTGCGCTACGAAACGATTAACTTCTTCCAACGACGGCAAGGCTGCAATCGCTCCAACTTTGGTGCACACGATGGCGCCGACTTGATTGGCAAGTGTCACAAATTCCTGCTGCTGCTTCGCGTTGGAGGTAAATACCTTAGGCTGACTCAACTGGCTGATTTGATACAGCATAGCTCCGACGAAGGCATCTCCGGCACCGGTAGAGTCGATCGATTTGACAGCAATACTGCCGATTAGCGAACGGGAGACACCGCTTGAGATGAGGGTTCCTTCTTTCCCCAAGGTAACTGCCACCGTCTTGGCTCCCAACCCATGCAAAAGATCCAATGAAGCATTGCGGTCAGCCAGCCCTGTAATGATGTTTAATTCCTCTTCGCTTACTTTTACCAAATCCGCATTGTGTATTCCTCTTCTGGACAATGCGATAAATTCCTCCAGCCTGTCTTTCCAAAGATCCCCCCGGTAATTGGGATCAAAGGAGGTGAATTGCCCATTGGCCTTCGCTTCGTCCAATAAAGACAAATACGCTTCCCGAAAAGGATCGGCGAGCAAGGCCGTTGCCGAGCCAAAATGCAGAATGGCAGCCTGCCGGGTCCATTCTCTATCAATGTCCTGCAGAGACAGTTGACGGTCAGCTCCACGGTTGAACACGAAATCCCGTTCGCCGTTAGCGGTAAGGGAAACAAAGGCCAGTGTAGTCGGCGTTGCCGGATCAAAAAGGAGCATGGACGTATCCACGTGCTGCTCATCCAGAGTTTGCTTCAGGTACATACCGAAGGGATCGGCTCCGACTTTCCCCAAGAATGACGCTTTTCCTCCGAGCTTGGCTACGGCTGCGCTTACATTTGCCGGAGCACCGCCGGCCTGCTTGGAGAAATGCTGACCCTTGGCAAGATTGACATCAATATCTGTGCAGAAAAAATCAATAAGCAGCTCGCCCACACAAAGAACCGTTCCGTCATTTTTCACATTGATTCACCTCTTGGTAGATTTAGTTTAGAACAGGCGTCGAGTCCCGGTATACGATATCCGTTGCAACATGGGTAACTCGGTACGGCTTGGTATTGTCTTTGATTCTGGACAATAACATTTCGGCTGCAATAATACCCATCTGACTACTGTAAATATGCACGGTTGTAAGATGGGGCTCGACAACCCGGGATTCCGAAGCATCATCGAACCCGCAGACAGCAACATCCTCCGGGATTTTAATTCCCTTGTTCTTCAAAGATTTTATCACGCTGATGGCAATGAAATCATTGGCACAAATAAAGACGGAGGGGCACTCCCTCAGGGCATCCAATTGCTGCTCCATCTCTTTAAAGAAGTTGCGGTCCGGCGCTACAATGCTATGGGCAGGATTCAGGGTGATTCCGGCTTCTGCTAGGGCCTTATTGAACCCGGTCCAGCGTTCATTGAAGCTTTTGCAGTGATTGTAATCGCCTACAAAACCGAAGCTTTCATAGCCATGATCAATTAATTTCCGAGTAACACAGTATGTGCTGTGTTGATTTTCCATTAATACCAGATCCGCTTTCAATTCTGGATACATCATATCCGCAGCGCAATCAATAAAAATGGTTGGAATGCCAAGATCCGTGATCAGCTTGCTGTATTCCTTGCTGAACATTTCGATGCAGAAGATGCCAGCCACATTCGAAGGATCAAAATTACCGGGTAGGGTCATGGTATTGATATCGTTCTCGCGGATAAAATAAATGGATAAAGTATAGCCCAGGTTGCTGATTTCCTTCTCCAGCCCGCTGATCAGCATCGATCCAAAATGTGAGCTATTGGGAAGATTGCAGGTCAAAAGTGCGATATTGCCTTGTTTTTCAGAGGCTGTTTCCATATAAGAAAATTGTTTGTATTTAAGCTCCACTGCTTTTTTGATCACCTTGTCCCTCGTAACGGCAGGAATATTCTCTACTCCATTAAGCGCCTTGGATGCAGTGTTTCTGGAAATTCCCAAGGCATCAGCAATGTCTTGGATAGTAACTTTTGACTTTCTAGTCATATTGTTCCACCTTATTCTCCTGAATTAAGATTCTTCATATTTCTAAATATATAGTATTTTCATGCTTTTAACAATGAATTATTCAAATGAACAAAACAGGTTTACATTTATTCATTTATTGGATGCATTTTTAGGGAATTTGGTGTTGAAATATTACATACCTCTCGAATCATGCATTTAAAATGGATTTAGTTGCCGAAATGTATTGACTTATTCAATGCGCACCTGTTAAATTGTAAGAGAAAAAATGTTCAAATGTAAAATGTAAACCCATTCATCTTGGGGAAGTGTAAATTTTTAGTCTCTGTTGGAGGTGGGGAAATTACCAGTAAGGCATTTGCAAAACATCTTGCAGAATTATGTCAGAGAGATGACATAACATGGCTTATAACTGTCTTTAATAACAAGCCGTGAGCAGTAGGGGGGAAAAGAGTGGCAAACTCGATCGTTCAAAAAAGGGGTATTAAGGCTTCGGAAGCAAAAAAAAGAAACCATTGGCTAAGTTATATGGTTCGAAATTATATATTGTATTTGTTTCTGGTTCCGTCCATAATTCTTACCGTCATTTTCAAGTATGTTCCCATGTACGGCTCGATCATTGCGTTTAAAAATTTCAGTCCAAGAAAAGGAATCATGGGTAGCGAATGGATTGGATTCGAACATTTCCAGCGGTTTCTTTCGTCGCCAAATTTTTATGACATTTTAATGAATACGCTTAAATTAAGCGCTTACGGTCTTATTCTCGGTTTCCCAGTACCCATCATTCTGGCTTTGATGCTAAATCTGATCAGAGGAGCGAAGTTCAAGAAGAATATTCAGCTTATTGTATACGCACCTAACTTCATCTCGGTTGTTGTTGTTGCCGGCATGCTGTTTGTTTTTCTATCGCCGACTGGAATAGTGAACGCTATGGTAACAACCTTCACCGGCAAGCCGATTTCTTTTATGACTGATCCCGCCTATTTCCGAACGGTATATATTTTGTCCGGTATATGGCAAACCGCTGGCTGGTCCTCTATCATTTATGTGGCCACCTTGGCCAATGTGGACCCGCAGCTGCATGACGCTGCAACAATTGATGGAGCTTCTTTGATGAAGAGAATCTTGCACATTGATCTGCCAACTCTCAAACCCGTCATGGCCGTCCTATTCATTCTCGCTGCAGGAGGCATCATGTCGATCGGCTATGAAAAGGCTTACCTGATGCAGACGGCTCTGAACACGCCAACCTCGGAAATCATCGCGACTTATGTATACAAGGTGGGGTTGCAATCCGGCGATTATGCTTATTCTACGGCAATCGGGTTGTTCAATTCCGTGATTAATGTGGTCCTGCTGATTTTCGTAAATACCGTCGTCAAGAAGCTGAACGAAGGGGAAGGGCTGTATTAAAGAAGGAGGTATTTATGGATATTCATTACACCGGGAAGGACCGGATTCTGATCATCATCAATTATATTCTGCTTGGTTTGTTTGTTCTCGCTATTCTGTTACCGCTGATTTATGTGGTGCTTTCGTCCTTTTTAACTCCAAATACTCTGATTACCAAAGGGTTTGCCATTACATCATCAGACTGGACACTCACGGGATATGCCAAAATCCTAAGCAACGGTGCCATGATCCGCGGTTTTATTAATGCCATTTTTTATTCAGCAGCCTTTGCGTTCGCAACTGTATTTTTTTCCGTCTTCGCTGCTTACCCGCTTGCGATTGAAGGGCTGGTTGGGAAACGGCCCATTATGATCTTTTTCCTGATTACGATGTTTTTCGGTGGCGGTCTGATTCCAACCTATCTGGTGATTAAGGATTTAGGTATGTTGAATACGGTGTGGGCCATTATTCTGCCCGGCTCGATCAGCGTATTCAATATTATTCTGGCAAAGACTTATTTCCAGGGGCTTCCCAAAGAGCTGTTCCAGGCAGCAAGTATAGACGGAGCTTCTGAGCTCAGTATTTTCTTTAAAATCGTCTTGCCGTTGTCGAAGCCTATTATTTTTGTTCTAGCTTTATACGCTTTTGTCGGACAGTGGAATTCTTATTTCGACGCCATGATTTATCTGGATGATCCGAAGCTGTTTCCGCTTCAACTGGTGCTGCGCTCCATTTTGATACAGAATCAGGTTCAGCCCGGTATGATTGCCGATGCGCTGGCGCAAGCGGAGCTTAAAAAATTGTCCGAAATGATTAAATACTCTGCCATTGTCATATCAAGTTTGCCTTTAATTGTTATGTATCCATTCTTCCAAAAGTATTTCGAAAAGGGTGTCATGGTAGGTTCGATCAAATAACAAATCGGGGGAATAGAGATGAAAAAAACATTACTAACCTTGTCCGTGCTGGTACTTTCTACTTCGCTGCTTGCTGGATGCGGCGGTTCAGGAAATAATTCTGCTGCATCCGAAGATTACAAACTGGAAAATGTCACTCTGCCGCTTAAAGAGAAAGTTACCTTGCATTTTATGACTCAAAGCTCGCCGCTGGCACCTTCCGATCCAAATGAAAAGCTGATTTATAAAAGACTGGAAGAAAAAACAGGTGTGCATATCGATTTTACCAACTTCACCTCCGATTCCTTCATTGAAAAAAGAAACCTGGCTGTTGCCAGCGGAGATCTTCCAGATGCCATACTGGATGCCGGATATTCCGATTACGATTTGTTGAACCTCGGAAAGGATGGAACCATTGTCCCTTTAGAGGATTTGATTCAAAAATATATGCCGAATCTTCAGAAGGTATTGAAGGAAGCACCTGAGTACAGATCCATGATAACCGCACAGGACGGGCACATTTATGCCTTTCCTTGGATTGAAGAGCTGGGTTCTGAGAAGGAGAGCATTCATTCTGTAAACGACATGCCATGGATCAATGTGGAGTGGCTGAAAAAGCTGGGACTTAAAATGCCAAAAACTACTGAGGATTTAAAAAAAGTTCTGCTTGCATTTAAAAATGGCGACCCTAACGGAAATGGCCAAGCGGATGAAATCCCGCTGTCCTTTATACTCAATAACGGCAATGAGGACCTGAATTTTCTGTTCGGATCATTTGGTCTTGGGGACAACGGCGATCATACTGTAGTGACCAATGAAGGGAAAGTGGTCTTCACCGCCGATCAGGACGGTTATAAAGACGGGATTAAATACCTTAATGAGCTATATAAACTGAACCTGATCGACGAGGAGTCTTTCGAGCAGGATTATAATACGTATCTGGCCAAAGGCCAGAGTGAAAAATATGGTCTCTACTTTCAATGGGATAAGGCGAATATTTCAGGAGACAACGATAAATATGAATTGATGAATCCGCTCGCGGGGCCAAGCGGTAAAGTCAATGTGACCCGCACGAACAATCTCGGCTTTGACCGGGGGAGAATGGTGATTACCAGTGACAACAAAAATCTTGAGCTTACGGCAAAATGGATTGACCAGCTGTATGATCCTATCCAGTCCGTACAGGACAACTGGGGCACCTACGGCGACAAAACTCAGCAGAACATTTTTAAATACGATGAAGCGAGTCATATGCTGAAGCATCTTCCGCTTAAGGGAACTGCCCCTGTCGAGCTGCGGCAAAAAACGAATATCGGTGGTCCATTGGCCGTTCTTGATGAGTATTACGGAACCGTGACGACCAAGCCCGACGATGCAGTGGGGCGGCTCGAGCTCATAAAGGAAAGACTTGTTCCTTATATGAAGGCTGACCATAATTTCCCGAAAGTCTTCTTCTCACTGGAGGATCAGAAGCAGATCTCCACACTTGAAACCGATTTGTTTGCTTACGTTAACCGCAAACGGGCGGAATGGATCAAAACGGGCAAAGTGGAAGAAGAATGGGCGGATTATAAGGCCGAGCTTACCAGACTTGGACTGGACAAATGGCTGGAAATCAAACAAAAAGGCTATGACAGATATCTTAAAGATCAAGGCTGAAACATAAAAAAGGTGGTAGGGGCCGTTAAATACCTTATCAATCAAAAGGAGAGTGGGTACCATTAAAGACATGCACCTAACGAATGACAATAGCAGCAGAAAAGGATCACGAAACAGTTATTATAGGGAGACATACAGGCCTCAATTTCATTATTCACCTGAGAAAAATTGGATGAACGATCCCAACGGCTTGGTTTATTATGAAGGAGAGTACCACCTGTTCTACCAGCATACGCCCCATGATACGCAGCCAGACTTTGGCCGCATGCATTGGGGGCATGCGGTAAGCAAGGATCTACTGCATTGGGACGAACTCCCACCTGCAATTCCGCCTGGAGAGGACGGAGCGATCTTCTCGGGAAGCGCGGTGGTGGATAAGCACAATACAAGCGGATTTTTCAACGAAGAAGGAACAGGCTTGGTTGCCATTTATACGAATGAGGGCAACAGGACTCGGCCCGGCAAGCCGCAGGTGCAAAGCATTGCTTACAGCAAGGATAAAGGTCGAACCTGGACAAAATATGAAGGTAACCCGGTTTTATTCCCAACGGAAACGCTAGACTTTCGTGATCCGAAGGTGTTTTGGCATGATGAATCGTCGATGTGGATCATGGTCCTTGCCGTAAGAGACCGTGTAGAATTTTACACATCTCCAAACCTTAAAGAATGGTCTTTTGCAAGCGAATTCGGTTCCGACATTCCGCATATCCACCGAGGGATATTTGAATGTCCTGATATATTTCAAATCCAAGTGGATGAGGATCCTAATACCTCGAAGTGGATCCTGATGCTAAGCGTCGGGGATAGAAATGGTGTGAATCCAGACGATTCGGAACCACCGGCAGGTGGTTCTGGCATGATGTATTTCATAGGCAACTTTGACGGTAAGGCATTTACTCTGGATGAAACGTTGGAATCTTACGATACTATCAAATGGGTAGACTACGGATCAGACTTTTACGCGGCCGTGACCTGGAATGGCATTCCAAACGAGGACGGTCGAAAGCTATGGGTCGGCTGGATGAACAATTGGCGTTATGGTACCACGCTACCTTCAGAGGAATGGCGTGGCAAGATGTCAATTCCCCGTGAGCTACAGCTTAGGACTTATCCGGAGGGACTTCGCCTAATCCAAGCACCGATAAGTGAATTAAGTCAGCTTAGAAAACCGATTTTGTCTCTGCAAGACTTGACGATTAAGCCAGGTATGAACGTGTTGTCTGATATTTCTGCTACAAAGGCAGAAATTATTGCAGAATTTGAAATCAGTACTGCTGTGGAATTCGGGTTCAAAGTGCGGAAGTCTTCCAATCAGGAGACGATTATTGGATATAATATCTCGAATGGGGAGTTGTTTGTTGATCGGACGAAGTCGAGCGCCATTGATTTTCATTCCGATTTCACAGCAATACACAAGGCCCCTATGAAGCCAGAGCATGGACGAATACAGTTGAGCATTTACGTAGATTGGTCAAGTGTCGAGGTCTTCGGCAATAATGGGAAAACAATCATTTCAGATTTGATTTTCCCTGACATGGAAAGTAGAGATCTAGAACTCTATGCCATTGGTGGAGAACTAAGGGTTCTGTCGCTTCAAATCAATGATCTGGTAAGTATTTGGGGAAATGAGACTGTCTAGACGTTAGTTATAGTTACCATTGATAACTTCATTTACACCTCAAGTAGCAATATTAGTATTTTTTAAGC
This sequence comes from Paenibacillus sp. 1-8, assembly GCF_056316205.1. Classification (NCBI taxonomy): domain Bacteria; kingdom Bacillati; phylum Bacillota; class Bacilli; order Caryophanales; family Paenibacillaceae; genus Paenibacillus; species Paenibacillus sp. 1-8. The sequence goes on from NZ_CM149995.1 coordinate 2,519,347, forward strand.
CGCTAATTAGAAACGTGAAGATTAGCGGCTTTTTATTGTGGAAAAGCGGGGAAATCCAAAAAAAACCTGGGTAGTTTTAGAGGCCACTGAAAAAGTCCCTGTGATGTGAGAAAGGTGCAGTCACTCCAGAAATTTGGAGAAACTGCGTCTTTTTCTGTATAATGAAAACATCCAAGGGGAGAAGGTGTCTACCATGATTCAACAGCAACAAACGATAATTTTAAGCTCGTATATCGAACTGTATAATCAGGTGATTCCCAAGGATAATATACTTCGGCAAATCAACGAGTTCGTTGACTTCTCGTTTGTATATGATGAATTGAACGTAAACTATTGTCTGGACAACGGTAGAAATGCGGTCGATCCTACTCGGATGTTCAAGTACCTTCTCATAAAAGCGATTTTCAAAGGCTGTCTATAAAGTCGACGAATCCCTCAAAGCCAAGTTCCCGCCGAAGAATACGAGCGATGTGCTGAAGGATGAAATCGCTTACTGCCAGAAGCTTATGGATGTCATTGAAGCAGAAGGCGGTGTCTGTGCGCTGCCCAAGTTAACAGAACCGCTTAATTTGTTAAAAGAAGCCGTCGCAGATGACCTTGAACAACTCGCCAAATTGAACCCGCTCATCACTCAAGGTGCCCGAAAAAAAGAAGATGAGTTCCTCTTCAATAAAGATGCTGGCATGTATGTTTGCAAGGCTGGCCACATCGCAATCCGGAAAGCGCGAATCGGCAAAAAAAGGGTCGGCGCAAATCAAACGGATACGTACTACTTCGATATAGAGAAGTGCAAAAGATGTCCACTCCGAGAAGGGTGCTGCAAAGAAGGAGCAAAAAGCAAAACCTATTCCGTGAGTATTAAATCTGCCGAGCATACCGAACAAATGGCATTTCAAGAAAATGAGTACTTCAAGGAGAAAGCCAAAGAACGCTACAAAATCGAAGCAAAGAACAGCGAGCTTAAACACAGACACGGGTATGACGTAGCGTCTTCCTCGGGTCTAATTGGCATGGAGTACAAGGTGCCATGGCCATTTTCACTGTAAACCTAAAGAGAATATTGAAACTGATGAAATAAAATAACGGATCCATAGACCTTCTGGAACAGCAAAAAAACGACCTTTTATCCAAATATCTGGATAAGGGTCGTCTTTTGTTTTGTCCTTTATGGTTATTCACCAGAAAAACACAAGTTTTTGTGGCCTCGTAGTTTTATCAGGTTCTTTTATATTGCATATAAACAGACACGATGATATAATCAGATTACGAATTTTACATTTTAAATTGACATAATTATTGCATCTTACACTTTAATTGTACCATGCCGGTAAACTCTTGTCAAATGTTTTTTCTCAATTTAATGGTTAGGAGAGATATTGAATGAGTTCTTTGGTTCTCGGTTTTCAGGAAATGGAAAAAGCGCAGCTTTTGCTCGTTGGCGGAAAAGGATTAAATTTAGGGGAATTATCAAAAATTGAAGGAGTACAAGTACCAGAAGGATTTTGTGTTACAACAGTGGGATATCAAAAAGCCATCGAACAAAACGAAACGTATCATACTTTGTTGGATCGACTAACCATGCTAAAAGTAGAAGATCGAGATCAAATTGGTGAAATCAGCAGGAAGATTCGACAAATCATTATGGAAGTAGAAATTCCTTCCGATGTTGTGAAAGCAGTTACTCACTATCTCTCCCAGTTTGGTGATGAACATGCTTATGCAGTGCGTTCTAGTGCGACTGCTGAAGATTTACCACATGCCTCTTTTGCTGGACAACAAGACACCTATTTAAATATCATTGGCAAAGAAGCGATCTTGCAGCATATTAGCAAATGTTGGGCTTCTCTATTTACGGATCGCGCGGTAATCTACCGTATGCAAAACGGATTTGACCACAGTCAAGTTTATTTATCCGTTATCGTTCAAAGGATGGTTTTCCCACAGGCTTCAGGGATTTTATTTACCGCTGATCCAATTACTTCTAACCGAAAGCTGCTATCAATCGATGCCAGTTTTGGACTTGGAGAAGCACTGGTCTCTGGCTTGGTATCTGCCGATTGTTATAAAGTACAGGAAGGGCAAATCGTCGATAAGAGGATAGCAACCAAAAAATTGGCTATCTATGGACGAAAAGAAGGCGGAACAGAGACAAAGCAGATCGATCCTGATCAGCAAAAGATTCAAACACTTACTGAACAACAAATTTTACAACTGGCACGCATCGGAAGACAGATCGAAGCTTATTTTGGTTACCCCCAGGACATCGAATGGTGTTTGGTTGATGATACATTTTATATTGTCCAGAGTCGGCCAATCACGACTTTATACCCGATCCCTGAATCGAATGATCAAGAAAATCACGTTTATGTATCTGTCGGTCATCAACAAATGATGACTGACCCGATAAAACCATTGGGATTGTCTTTTTACCTGTTAATAACTCCTGCACCCATGCGTAAAGCCGGTGGAAGGTTGTTTGTTGATGTTACACCTATGCTGGCTTCACCTGTCAGCAGAGAAACTTTCTTAAATACCCTGGGCCAATCCGATCCGCTCATAAAAGACGCATTTATGACCATAATCAAGCGAGATTTTATAAAATCGTTACCAAATGATAAAAAAGAACGGAGTCCCGGTAAAAGCAATAAAGGGTTGTCGTCTGCAGGTTTTCAAGCACAAATCGAAAACGATCCGGCAATCGTTTCTGATTTGATTAAGAACAGTCAAACATCGATAGAAGAATTAAAACAAAACATCCAAACGAAATCAGGAGCAGATTTATTTGATTTTATTCTGGAAGATCTCCAGGAATTAAAGAAGATCTTATTTGACCCACAAAGTTCAAAGGTTTTTATGACTGCTATGAATGCTTCGTCATGGATCAATGAAAAAATGTACGAGTGGTTAGGTGAAAAAAACGCAGCAGATACACTTTCTCAATCTGTACCAAACAACATTACTTCGGAAATGGGTCTGGCGCTATTGGATGTCGCAGATGTGATTCGTCCTTATCCGGAAGTAATTGATTATTTACAACATGTAAAAGATGATAATTTTTTGGATGAACTGGTTAAGTTCGATGGTGGACAGGAAACTCAAGACGCTCTCTATGCTTATCTCAACAAATACGGAATGCGATGTGCCGGTGAAATCGATATTTCGAGAACTCGTTGGAGTGAAAAACCAATTACACTTGTCCCCATGATTCTTAGTAATATCAAAAACTTTGAGCCTAATGCTAGCCATCGGAAATTTGAGCAAGGGCGACAGGAAGCTTTGAAAAAAGAACAAGAGTTATTAGATCGATTGAAGCAATTACCGGATGGTGAACAAAAAGCCAAAGAAACAAAACGAATGATCGACCTCATACGGAATTTTATCGGTTATCGTGAATATCCAAAATATGGATTGATTAATCGCTACTTCGTTTATAAGCAGGCTTTACTGAAAGAAGCCGAACAACTCGTACAAACGGGCGTTATTCATGAAAAAGAAGATATATACTATCTCACTTTTGAAGAACTTCACGAAGTCGTACGCACAAATAAACTAGATTACCAGATCATTAGCAAACGAAAAGACGAGTACAAATTATATGAAAAACTAACTCCACCACGTGTTATCACGTCTGACGGTGAAATCATTACGGGTGAGTACAAACGAGAAAACCTCCCAGCCGAAGCTATTGTAGGTCTACCTGTTTCTTCCGGACTTATAGAGGGACGAGCACGTGTCATCTTAAACATGGAAGATGCTGATCTAGAAGATGGAGATATATTAGTCACCTCCTTTACTGACCCTAGCTGGACACCATTGTTTGTATCCATAAAAGGCCTAGTCACCGAAGTTGGTGGACTGATGACCCATGGAGCCGTTATCGCACGTGAATATGGCTTACCAGCAGTTGTCGGGGTGGAAAATGCTACCAAACTGATAAAAGATGGACAACGAATTCGCGTGCATGGAACAGAAGGGTATATCGAAATATTGTGATGGCTGAATGCGTCAAGTAAGAGCCTTTATCATAATGGACGGCATTAAATGCAACCTGTCATGGATAAAAGGGCGGTTACCCTGTTCGTCCTTTTATCTACCCATGACACAAAGCACCCCAAAAAAAATCAAATGATTTTAATTTGGGGGTGTACTTTAACAATAATCAGGAGCCTTTATGAGTTATCGACGGTTTCCCTTGCTGCGATTCTATGTAGTTCAATGAAGCATAATAATATTATTCTCAAAACAACACAATGATTTATACATAGCCTCTCCGAAGATTATTTGAAAGATATATTAGAGTTCCTATTCAACAAATATCCAAATAGTGATTGAGCTATCGAGAAACGATAGTTCAATGAACAAGACAGCAAGGCTAAAGCATACCAAGTTGCATTGGAATTTAAAGAGCTGGAAGTTGCAGCTTCATCTGACCAACCTCCAGCCCGTCAAGCTCAACTATCCCGTCGCTCAGGCCAGCTGCAGCGATAGCTTCCCTAATGAGAACCTTACGGTCAGGGAACCCGCAATTATAGTGAGTTTTATGATGTCCTTCGTCATTGGGGTAAAGTGACAGACTTGACTTGAGCAGAGGTATTTCCGTAAATATCTTTGGCCAGCACGAGAATATGCAGCGTATCGGCTTGGGAGGTACCACCCTGTTTGTATTTAGTAGTTGGAAGCGTTGCTGACCAATTGGCTTTATCTTCTGTAGTAACGACACGAATGCCATTGACATAAACTTTAAGCTGTGCGATATCGCTTTGATCTGTGACTGAACCTTCCAAAGCGAGAACATCGTCCTTGATCGAAGCATTCAACTTAAGTGCAGGGGCTCCTGTTTCCTTACGTTTAGAGGGTGGGAGAGCAGTTTGCGGGTTATAGGAAAAGGTTTCATCCTCAAGCGCTGGCGTGCGTGCTGCAATAGGACGGTTTTTGGTCGCCTGCTCATAGGAATAAGCGTAACGAAGCAGGTCATTATCGCTGTATGCGGCACCTGCCATCGTCAGATTAACGGGCATACCGGTATCCTTCATAGCGCCCATACTCACAGATACACTTGGAATCCCGTACTCGCGTAGAATGAAATTCGTATTGGAGAAATAGTTGCCATTCTCCCAAGCCTCCTCATAGGACGTTTCATTCACATCGGAGTCAGCTTTGCCGATATTCGAATTTGCCGGGAATGTAATAAAATCAAGGTTGTTTTGCTTCATCCAATTTTCAAAATCAATCTTTCGTACATTTTCAAGCCCCTGTAGTCCTTCATGAAACTGAGGAATTTGTTCGTAAGGGGTGACGCCTTTTTTTATGGTTTCAATGAATACGTCATAGTGGCCAAGGTCTCTGCCACGTTTGGCATCTACCGAACCGGGCGGATTCGGGAAGACGGTTGCAGGGTCGATATTAGCCCATGACGGGAAATTCGGATCGCCCACACTCTTAAGGAATTCCTCAGTTACATAAGGATTAAGCAACCCGAATTCCTTTTCAACCCACTTTGCCGGCATCAAACCACGTTCCTCAGGTGTTTTCGCTGTTGCCCGGTCCTTCTCGCTGTTCGCCTGCAAGGGGAAGTCAACTTCCACAACCTCAGCTCCAAGAGCAGTTAAATCCTTTACAGCTTTTTCCCATAATGCCTGTATCGAAGGTCTGAATTTGATCGGAGTTGTGGTTTCATGGTCCTTACCGATATAGATTTTCGGAACGCCAATGCGTTTGCCTTTCAAAGCTTGAATGTCTCGCAGCTCTAAATAGGATTTGGGACGGACACTGTTGACAGAAGGGAGCCGAACGGCTTTCTGTTCTCGCCAGAAATCGCCCTTGGTGATCTTATCCTCTACAACGATCACGTCAAGCAAGCGGAGCATGTCCTCGACAGTCCTCGTATGTGGGACAACGACATCCCGTATAGGGAAGAGCGGCCAATTCCCCCGAATGGAGATTAGGCCCCGCGATGGCGTGTAGGCAATTAAACCATTGTTAGATGCTGGTGATCTTCCAGAGGATACCGTTTCTTCCCCCATACCGAAGGCAGCGAGGTTGGCGGCTGTTGATACGCCAGATCCGTTAGAGGAGCCAGAGTACCAGGCTGCAGCCAAATAATCTGAATTGTACGGACTTTCAGCACGGCCATAAACGCCTCTTTGCATTCCCCCTGCTGCCATTGGCGGCATGTTGGTTTTACCAATGAGCACCCCACCGGATTTGCGTATCTTCTCTACTGTAAAGGCATCGTCCTTTGCCATCAGGTTTTTGAAAGCCGGAGATCCAGAGGCGACAGTGAGTCCCTTAACCTTGTAGCTGTCTTTAACCGTGTAGGGGATGCCTTGCAGAGGCCCGGTTTTAATACCTTGTGCCCTTAGTTGATCAGCCTGAGCGGCTTCTTTCAGTACGTCGGGGTTCAGAACAGGGATGGAATTCAGCCGAATGCCACTAGAATCATAGGCATATACCCGGTTAAGGTACAGGGCGGTGAGCTCGACACTTGACAGTGCCCCTGACTTCATCGCTTCCTGCATTTGAGCAATCGTAGCCTCTTGCAATTGAAATGTAACTAGGGAGGACGTGGGTTCACTAGTTTTACTAGAGGATGAGGGTGAAGGAGCGGCGGATGCAAGCGGGCATCCCGTGAAAGTTAAAATCATACCAACTGCGATCCATTTGCAATAGTTACCGATTACATACCTTGTATTCGCTTTTAGCGTTCGTGCACACATAGCATTTTCACTCCTTAAAATAGGTAGGATCAGGAATTGAATAGAGGGGAATGAGAAAAGGCCTCTTTTACAGTATAATTGTTTCTAATTATACTACTTATTTTCATGTGAAATGTCAATTTTTGTAATGGACAATCATAACAAACGGAGTTTAGCGAAAAGGGATCAGCGATGTTACACGTGAAAAAAACGGCCTCTTTTGAATGATCCGGCATGAAGGCCGTTTATTTACTGTCCTCCGAATACCATTACTCAGATGTCATTTCATTACCTGGTACGACATCTCATGCAGCCAATGGCAAAAAGAATATTACGATTCGAGTAGATAATACCAATTATCCAACAAATGGTGGTCATCTTGATCTTTCGATCTCGTTATCCGTTTCACGGATCGACTTTATGACAAGTTCAGAGAAAGCTTTCACTGTTGGAGATAGCCACTTTTTCTTTTTAATCAGCATATGGGAGTATATCGGATCGAACTTTTCGGAATGACTTACAACTTTAAGTTTTCCTCTATCCACGTCTTCTTTAACTGTAATATAAGGCAAAAAAGAAAATCCAAGCCCACTCATAACGGTTTGTTTAATCGCCTCTATACTCCATAACTCCATGGTTTGAAATGGATCAATATCATGCTTTACAAGATATCTTTCAAACATGGTCCGATATCGACTCTTTTTCTATGATTTAGACTTGCAGCCACGAGGTATAGCGACGAAGCAAAAATTTCAAGGTTGGAGTGACTGTGACGGAGATATGGAAAGGTCTTTTTCACTTGATCATATCCTCACCAACATATCGATTTACTGGTTTACCAATTCAATTGCTTCTTCCATACGAATATATACTGAAGGTACCAAAATGCCACTGCATTTCACCGAAGGTCAGCGTGTTACTGTTCCAACAGGGGTTTCCTTATTTCCCAAGGAGCTGCCCACGCCTCCCCGAAGCTGGGTAGAACGCGTTTATAATATTACTTACTGGGAGAAAGCGAATAAAGGCGGTCATTTCGCCGCTATGGAAAATCCTAAATCGTTTGCCGACCATCTAAATCATTTTTTTCATTCATTAAGCATCGGATAGTCTCTATCCTTGAGGGGGTTATGAACAACCAGTACAATTGGTTACCGTCTTCAGAATGCAACTCTTCAGGTGCTTTTTTTACCAGACATATATTTATCCCTTAAAAGGGAAATGACACAAAGTTGGACCTTAAACCTAGTCTCAGAGATAACCACAGTGAGACTGGAGTTGACCTTCACCCGTATCTGAACTTGGCCCCCAAAACTAATTAAAGTAACATTTTTCTACCAAGACACGTATCACCCGGTCGGCTCACAACCGTATCGGGTGTTTTCGTATCATTGGAAAATTAGCGGAACTCAAAAGACGACCACGGAGCAATCTCATTAAAAGTGAGTAAGGGCTATTGCTTTGCAGTGCTGAAAGGCGTAAGAATCTGTCCACTGTGCCTGGTTTAAATAGTTACCTGATTATCAGGTTTCAATAATTGAACAAATTTTTCATCTGAGAATTCGCTAAATTCCCCGTTAGTTGCTAATTCAATTAATACTCCGAGATTATCAACTTCATCAGAGTAAGAAGCAGAATCTGCCAAGAGGACTGTTATTTCTAATTGCTCCTTGACCCAATAAAGAAACTTAGAAAGCTTCGCACGAAGCTCCTTCTTAAAAGGACACAACCACATAGCCTGCAAGTGCGATCAATAAAGATTGCCTAGTTTCTGGAAATTTTGTTGGTAATGAATATGATTTTCTGGATTATGAGGAAAAATGCCTCAACAAATCTCTAATGAGTTTGCTGAGAAAAGATATGCTTAAGCATCCATCTAAAGATAGAGACCTTCCGAGAACCTTGCAAAAATTTTAAATAATTTGCCCAATCGTACATAAGGTTTATGCCCTTATGTACGATTTTTTATTTCAGTATTCCATTTAAGATGAATAGGGGGAACCAAAGTAAATTAGCAGGGTGTTAATAATGGAAATTTTCTTTTTATTATGTTAGAGGGTGTGGTCAGTTGAAGAAGTTAAAATTGTTCATTAAAAATGCGAAGGCAGGAGGGATTATTTTTAATGCCTAATCACTCTCCACAAATAAACAAGTTTTTTAAATGGTGTATGGGTATCATTTTTGTTCTCATCATTATATATTTGTGCACACTAGTCGATTTTTTATTTATACCGATAGCTTCGTTAATCAGCGTTGTGTTATTGCCATTAATGCTGTCTGTTTTTTTCTATTATCTTCTGCGCCCATTGGTAGATTTACTGGAGAGACACAAGTTAAACCGTTCTCTTGCGATCATACTCATTTATTTCGCCATTGCAGTCATTTTAGCTCTCTTTATTGTAGGTATTTGGCCTTCCATACGTAATCAAATGATCAACCTCGTGGAGAATGCACCCAGTCTATTTAGTGCATTAAGTAATAAGGTTCATGAATTAGAACAGAATGGTGCACTTTCTTCCATTTTTCCGGGCGACGTTAATCCACTGTCACACCTAACCGAATACTTGAACAAAGGTTTCTTATTAGTTACGGATTATGTAACCGGTTTGTTTGGTCTTGTTTCCAATGTTACAATCGCATTGTTTACGTTCCCTTTAATCCTTTTTTATATGCTGAAGGAAGGGGGGGAATTCGGTCGCAAATTGGTCAGTTTTGTTCCTAAACGCTTTCTAATCGCTGCAAATGAGGTTTTGGATGATATTGATAGCGCGCTTAGCAGCTTTATCGTGGGAAGGGTACTTATTAACTTGGCGCTTGGTGTGTTAATGTACTTAGGATTTCTTTTGATAGGACTGCCATATGCATTGTTATTAACCGTCGTTGCGGTGATTATGAATTTCATTCCTTTTGTAGGTGCTATTCTATCATCGATCCCTATTGTTATTATTGGCTTTATTCAGTCTCCGTCTGTGGCAATCTGGTCACTTATCGTTATTCTTTTGGCCCAGCAGATACAGGACAATATCATTTCTCCTTATGTATTCGGTAAGCAACTTGATGTTCACCCTTTGACAGTGATTATTCTTGTGCTGATTGGTGGGGATTTAGCAGGAATTACAGGAATAGTGCTGGCTATCCCTTTTTATATGATTATTAAAGTAATAGTCAGTAAGGTGTACTTGCTTTTTTACAGAGAAAAATGGGGACATTTATGATTGATATTGACTATTTAGCATACTAAAATTCATTTTTTGCCCAAACGTACACACGTTCTCGCCCATGTGTACGTTTTTTTAACTTCATCATTTTGTAAAATGGCTTGAGAAATATTGAGAAATAGTCTTACTTATTTTTAAAAAAAGGTACAAAATGATAAAATATAAATATAATGCTTTTTTGTACGCATATAAGTTAGAGGTGGACTATGGGCAAACAATCCAATGAACAAGACCAAGAAGATGTAGACTTAAAGATCTACGATGGAGAAAGTGATCGACTTAATATTTCCAGAGTTCCGATTATATTATGGATCGTTTTCATCTTTATCGAAGGAATGGTTATTCAAAATATATCTACACCATTACCATTTCGAAGTCTATTGTTCTCTCTGGCAATAACTTTGCATGTACTTTTGTACTGGCATGTTCGTAAAGTTCTACATTATGGTTCATGGATTTATTTTATTATTCAAGCCGGAATTATCTTTTCAAGCGCTTTTCTTCTTCCTGCCAGTTTCCCAATTGTACTGGTTGGATTAATCCCGATTTTAATTGGTCAAAGCATAGGTATATATTATCAAACAAAAAAAGTTGTATTGGTGTTTTTTGGTTTCTATCTTCTTTTTTGTCTTGCTATGATATGGCATCGCGATGGTGAGAACTCCGTGCTGTTTATTGGGTTGCTCATTCTTATCGTTATTATCGTAGCTGCATATTCTATTCTTTTCTACAAACAAGTCAATGCGCGGATTCGTACCCAAAACTTTCTCAATGAGCTGGAGCTTGCACATCAAAAAGTGGAGGAGCTTACGTTAGCCAACGAGCGGCAACGCATGGCGCGGGACCTGCATGACACACTGGCTCAAGGTCTTGCTGGCCTGATTATGCAGTTGGAAGCCGTAGATGCTCATCTGACACAAGGCAGCTCACAGAGAGCCCACGAAATCGTTCAGCAGTCCATGTCCCAGGCACGCAAGGCTTTGGCTGACTCACGACGTGCTATAGATAACCTGCGTTCAAAATCGGCTTCGGAAGTGGACTTTGCGGATGCAGTCCGGGAAGAAGCGCAGCGTTTTACAATGGCTACCGGCATTCGAACAGTACTGGACATCAAGATTAAATCCTCGGTATCCAGGTTGTTGATTGAGCATGGGCTACACATCATAAGTGAATGTCTAACGAACGTAGGCAAGCATTCTTATGCCAAGAACGTATGGATTAATATTTTGGATCAACAAGATAAAATTACTATGGTGGTCCGTGATGATGGAAAAGGATTTAATCCAGATCTCATTGCCAGACGATCAGGACATTACGGACTCATAGGCATTCATGAGCGTGCGCGTCTACTGGGTGGAACAATACAGATCAACAGCACAGCTCAAGAAGGTACGTCTATTAAAGTGGAGGCACCTCTTACCAAAGGAGACATAGCATGAAATTTAAAATACTAATCGTAGATGATCATTGGGTGGTTAGAGAAGGGCTAAAGCTTGTTCTAGAGACAAATGACAGCTACGAGGTTGTGGGTGAAGCCGAAGATGGGGCGACAGCTCTTACCCTGATTGAGGAACTTCAGCCGGATGTCATCCTAATGGATTTATATATGCCTCAAATGAGCGGGTTGGAGACAATGAAAGCTTTAAAAGAAAGACAAAATGACACACCAGTTATTATCCTGACTACCTATAACGAGGATGATTTAATGATTCAGGGACTCTCCTTGGGGGCGAAAGGCTATTTATTAAAAGATACCAGCCGTGAAAATTTGTTTCGGACTATTGAATCCGCTTTAAGAGGAGAGACACTTCTTCAGCCGGAAATTACAGCAAGAGTTTTTGCTAAAACAAGTGAGAAAGAGGTCAAGAGTGAGTTGCATGAAGATACTTCAATCCTGACCGAGAAAGAAAAGAACATATTACAATCTGTTGCACAGGGACTTAGGAGCAAGGAAATTGCGTTCGACATGGGGATTTCGGAGCGGACGGTGAAAGCACATTTAACGAACATTTACAACAAGCTCGGTGTCGATTCCCGATCCGAAGCGGTAGCCGTGTCTTTGGAACGAGGCATTCTGCATCTTTAAAATTGGTGAATAAAAACATATATTTATTTCGGATTTGCCCAAACGTACATGAGGTGCTTGCCCTTATGTACGATTTTTTTTTTTGTTAACTGTTGTACCATGAAAAGAGAAAGAATCCAGTTAATCTCGTAGATTGCTGGTAACCGCTTAGAAGTAAGTCAAGGAGGATGAAATTGTTGAATAGAACACGAATCAAAATGCTAATCACGGGAATAACCCTCGCCATGGTGGTTTCCGGTTGCTCGAGCGCTTCGGAGGATACTACTGCAAAATCTGGTCAGCCGGTACAAATTCAAAAAGTAAAGATGCAGCCTTTGGCTAATGAATTTAATTTGGCGGGAACATTGCAGGCAAGCAATCAAACTGCGGTTTCCTTTGAAGCGGATGGACGTATTTTAAATACAACGGTTGAAGTAGGGGATCAGGTACATAAAGGGACAGTCCTCGCGAAATTGGACACATCCACTTATCAACTGCAGCTTGCGAGGGCCAAGGCAGCTATGGATCAGGCGAAAGCCGGTGTTAGTCAAGCAGACGCTTCTGTTCAATCGGCACAGGCGAGTATTCATACTGCACAATCCCAGATTAATTCAGCCCAATCCAAATTACGGGAATTAAACAACGGTGCCAAAAAACAGGAAATTGTACAGGCGCAAAATGCAGTTACGGCGGCTACCAATACCTATAACAAGAAAAAGGCAGATGCCGCTAGGACGCAAAGCCTATTTCAGGCAGGGGCTGTATCATTAACGGAAAATGAGAATGCGCAGCTTGAATTAACCAACGCACAAAAAAGTTTGAGTGATGCGCAAGAGCAATTGTCCCTTTTGCTTGCAGGGGCTTCCCAGGAACAGCGTGCACAAGCTTCGGATGGTGTAGATCAGGCTAGGGCAGGGTTGGAATCGGCTAGGGCTACTCAGCAACAAGGGCTAGCCAGTAAAGCTCAGGCTCAGGCTTCCTACAAGGATGCATTGGTCGCTTATGAGCAATCGGCTTTGGCGCTTAAGAAAACCACATTAACATCCCCTATAGCTGGTGTTGTGATTGAGAAAAAGATATCTGATGGGCAGTTGGGCTCCAGCGGAAGTGAAGCGTTTATTATCGGAAATATCAGCACTTTAAAAGTACTTCTTCCCGTACCGGACAGCGAAATCCTATCGTGGAAGAAAAACCAAAAAGTAAATATATCACTTTATAATGAAATTAGAACAGGGACCGTTACTCAGATCTATCCATCGACTAACTCCAAAACGGGAAGCATCAATGTGGAAGTTAGCATTCCCAATCCTGAACTGAATTGGAAGCCTGGTCAAGTCATTAGTGCATCCAAAAGCATGAATCAAAACGAAGCGCTTTTAGTGCCCGTAGAGGCTGTAATTAGTACGGGAAATGACCCGTATGTCTTTAAAGCTGTAAATGGAAAGGCCGTTAAAACAGCGATTAAACTGGGGAAAGTGACTAATAATCAGCTCGAAGTTGTCTCTGGGCTACAGGCAGGCGATCAAATCGTTACGCAAGGTGCAGGAACCCTATTTAATGGTGATTTAATTGGGAATGATGTACTTGTGAAATCGGAGGAGTCGTCCGAATGATTAAATATATCGTTAAAAAACAGAAAATCACACTTATTTTCTTTGGCATGTGCATTTTGCTAGGGATTTACAACTTTGCATCGTTACCTAAACAGGAGATGCCTGACGTTATTCCTATGTCAGCCAGTGTTACAACCGTGTATCCAGGGGCCTCACCTGAAAGAATCGAACAAACCATTACGAAGATATTGGAACAGAAAATCAAAGAAGTGCAAGGTGTCAAAACGATTTCTTCCACTTCCTCTAAAGGCCAATCCAGTATAAGTATAGAAGCTTTGGATGAGGCAGATCCGAAAAAAGTGTGGGCCGATCTTCGTACAAAAGTACAAGATGCACAATCTGAGCTTCCGGACGATGCGATGCAGCCCATTATCAATGATAGTATGGCAGGCTCCTTCATCGGGTCATACGCAATCACTTCTGATAAAGCTGAGAATCTATACTCGTTAAATGAATTGATGATTAAATGGAAAGATCAATTAAAAACGGTCTCAGGTATTTCAAAAGTTAATATTCAAGGAATTCCAGAACAAGAAGTACGGATAAGCCTGAACACTCAAAAAATGCAGCAATACGACATCTCCTGGGAACAGGTCGTTCAAGCCATTAAAAATGAAAACGATAGAGTACCTACAGGAAGTCTGGATTTCAATCAGCGTACGTATCAGTTGACGGTAGATGCTTCAACTGATCCCAATGTTTTAAATAACGTTCAGATTTCAAGCAACGAAGAAGGGTTCCCTATATCCTTGAAGGATATAGGTGCAGCCTCGCTTGTTTTTAAAAAAACGGAGAGTTATACGTATGTGAATACCAAGCCTGCTATTTCAATCAGTTTGAGTGGAGATACAGGCACAGACGTACCAACGGTATCCAAAGCGGCAACAGCCAAAATCAACGAGCTTGCGAGTAGCTTACCTAAAGATGTACATTTTGAACTACTCTTCGCTCAAAATGATCGTGTAAGTGAAATCTTTGGTAATCTGTCCAAAGAGATGATGATTGCTATTGCATCGGTTATTGTGATTTGTACATTAGGTTTAAACTTGCTGACCTCTGCATTCGTGGCGTTGGCTATCCCTGTTTCTATTGCCATCGGTTTTATTGTCTTGCCGATGACAGGAACGACACTGAATCAAATTTCAGTCATCGGATTAATCATCGTACTGGGGATACTGGTTGATGATGCCGTTGTGGTAAACGACAACATTGAACGCCGACGCTCTGAATTTGGGGAAGATGCTACGGAGGCGGCAATTAAAGGAACGAAGGAAGTATCCTTATCGATCATTACAGCCACGCTGGCTACAGTTGCAGCATTTGCCCCGCTTTTATTTCTGCCGGGCAATATGGGAGACTTTATTCAACCGATCCCTACCGTTATTTCGTTAACGATGCTGGCCTCCATGATTATGTCGCTTACGATCATTCCTATTTTCCGTCAATGGTACGATAACCGTCATAAAGGTAGAGAACGTAGCAAACCGACCAAGCCTCCAGGGCTCCTTGGCAATCAAATTCAGTCCCTCTCTAATGTATACGCTAAAAACTGGATGCCGAGAATACTGCGTCGACCACTTTTCACTGCGCTTATTGGTCTTATGATTGGTACGGCAGCTTATGGACTGCTTGCTATTGTGCCCATTCAATTATTTCCTGAATCGGACCAACCGGATGCCACAATCAACGTAACGATGCCAGAAGGAACGTCGTTGCAGGCAACCAATCAGGTTATAACTGAGATTGAGAACTGGGTTAAAAAGCAGCCAGAAACAGAACATCTGGCAGGAACGGCAGGTGGTGGAGCACCTCAAATGTACAGCGATATAGTAGCCGGTAGTGGCTCCGTGGGCGCGGTACACGGACAACTTGCTGTTGTTGGTAAAGAGGGAGTCTTTGATATCAAAAAAACAGTGGATAGTTGGACAAGTACGCTGCAAGCCAAATATCCAGCAGCATTAATAAGTATACGTGTTCCTCAATTAGGTATCCCAGTCGGCAGTGCAGTGTCTGTCCGTATTAAAGGAGAAGACCTTGGTAAGCTGCAAACGATGACCACAAAAATAAAAGAAATCGTTGCGGGGACTTCTGGAGCTGTAGATGTGACCGATAATATGGGGATGCAAAGCTATAATTTGAATTTTCAAGTCAACCAGCAGGCCTTGGATAAATATCAGGTCAACTATTCCAACTTAACCCGCACTTTGTTGCTAATGGGTGACGGAGTGAAGGTCACGGACTTTGACACGGGTAAGGAACTGCTGGATATCAATATGTACATGGATAAACCTAACCATGATCCTGAGGTGTTATTCCAACAGCTAAGTGTCACTAATGCGGGAGGAGAGCAGATCCCGTTATCCCAGTTAGCCACGATGAAACCGGACTTTTCCATTCAGCAAATCCACCGCTATGATTTGGAACGGACGGTAACGATTACAGCCAATGCAAAAGGGCGTACGGCTTCGGAGCTCACCCAGGACATCCGCAGCAAGCTTACAAGTACACACTTCGATTCGGGGTACACTTGGGAAATGGACGGGGAAACATCTACGCAGTCCGATTTGTTTAAGGATTTGGGCAAATTAGCCGTTATCGTTGTTTTTCTCATTCTGCTCTTGATCACCATGCAGTTTTACTCGGTTTCCACACCGCTCATTATAATGACGACTGTGTACCTGGCAGCAGCAGGAGGAGTGCTTGGTAGCTTTATTACAGGTATGCCAATCGGCTTTATGAGTATCATGGGTATCATTTCCCTTGCCGGTATCGTCGTGCGTAATGGTATTGTATTGATCGAGTTTATTGAAGATGCACGGCGTGAAGGCGCCGAATTAACAGAAGCCATCTTAATGGCATGCTCTGCCCGTTTCCGTCCGATCTTGCTCACCTCGCTAACTGCGATCGTCGGAATGATACCGATTGCTACGATGGGAGAAATTCTATTCAAGCCATTGGCAGCGACCATTATATTCGGACTGATTTTTTCAACCATTTTAACGTTGTTTGTAGTTCCGACTCTTTATATGGTTGTAGCTCAACTGAAGCTGAAACGGAAGCATAAGAAAGAAATGCATACAAACAACGATAGCTCATTGTCTTTGTAACGGATACAAAAGAGTAAGGCCATAGCTTTGCTTGAGCACCTACCCGATCGTACATTAGTCTCTTACCCTAATGTACGATTTTTTTCTTATATGAGTGTACTACAATGAACAGTAAGGAAAAAAAATATTAAAAATCAAAAGCAGTAAAAGCAAATTTTATACGATGCCAAAGGAGAGAGTCGTATGACTGAAAACGAGCAGCACGGTCGCATTCTAATATCAGATGATGTTGTATCCCAAATTACTGGTGTAGCCGCATTGAAGACCCCAGGAATTTCAGCAATTTACGGAGGGTTTTCGAAAGAAGCAAACAAACGTATGAATGAAAAAAATATTAAAAAAGGAATTTCAGTAAAAATTAGCTCGGATGAAACAACTATTGATCTAAAAGTTGTCGTTGATTACGGATGTCCTATCCATGAAGTGACCAGAAAATTACAACAAAATGTAATGGAAGATGTGATCAATATGACAGGGTTATCCATCGTCGTGGTGAACGTGAGGGTGGAGGGAATTGCTATTCAAAATCGTTAACTTTGTGAAGGATTCAAACCTAAATTCCCGTTCTATATTAGTCCTTATATTGCTCTTGATAATGAATTACAGTGGACAACATTTGCAATGAACTTAATCAATAGATTTCCTGATCCAGTAGTTTTATATATCACGAGAATCCGACTATCCAAGAGTGGGAAAGAACTCAAGAACAGAAACAAAGTGAACGCTATGAGTATTAAGGTTAATTATTACGTACAATTACGGGTAACTGTGAGAACCTTTTAGATCATAGTACAGAACCATTGGATGACTGTGAATAAATGCTATAGATGAAAGAAATTTTTGGATTTTTTTGGTTATTGTTCTTTATACAAGCTGCTTACACAAGCAAAAGAATTTGTATTTTACTCACTTGTACACAACTTTATTGTCTGTAGAGAGCAAAAGCAATATAATGCATTTAATATAATATATACTCAGGTTTTGAAATCAGTTTGAGGAGTGCTGAAAGCAAAATTAAGCCTGCACGCCCCTTCGCAAGTGATCGGCGAGATCGAAACCCGAATTATCGCGCTGGGAGGGGAAACGATTCGGACAACGTAAAAAAACAAAGCTTAAGTCTCACTTGAAAAAACAGTGGTGCATTCCTGCCAAATCCAGTAGCGAGTTGTAGCTCGGATGGAGGACATTTTGGAGACCTACGCCCTTTATGTTAGTAGCAGAAAACCTAACGCAGTAAGAATGTATAGATGTGGCCTTCAGGGTTATAACGCTTACCGAGAGGCACGTGGGAAGAAGAGTAAGATACGAACCGAACGCAAGAAGCAGCAAGTGCAGCTATGGGCTTGGCCGTATTCAAACACACCTTCAAAAGACCAGAAGACCGACATTGGCCTGCAACTGCTGGTGAGGAAACTCGAAAAGAGACTTCGGGTTCTCTTTTTGCCGCTTTATAGAGGAGAGGTCAGGATTATCTGGCGAAACAAGCGGTCACGGAATCGAATAGAACTTGTGGTTAGAACATGGTGATATTTATTATTAGAACGAGGAATGGGAAAGGAACTTACCGGTGAAATCATATGTGCCTTTTACCTATAAAATGATGGTCCCCTACTTGCTGCTAGTGTTGCTTACGGACGTGTTGATCGGCTATATTTCGTATTCGATGCTTGTTCATTCGCGGACGGAGATGGCTGAGACGAATATTCGGACCGGTATGGAGCAGACAAGGAACAATATTCTTTATCAGATGGACGAAATTCAGCGCATGTCCGATTCGCTGTTCGGCAGCCTAGCGTTCCAGCACGCCATTCAGAAGAAGGGAGATCCGCTGGACATTTACTGGACGATGCTGGACGAGATCATCCCGCAGATGACAGCGCCGCTGCAGCTATCTGGGAACGATATTCGCCTTATGCTTTATACACTGAACAGCGATTTGAACATTGTGAGTGGCGATAACCTCGCGGAGCCGATCGCGCAAAACGATTATTATATCCTGCCGTTCGGTGAGATTTCCCATTCCGAGTGGTTTCGTTCGCTTCAAGCCACGGAACGGGACAACATCTGGCTGCAAATCGATACCGACAGTAAACTTGGTAATATATCACATTTTCGCCGTTTGGTATCGTATGCCGATTATAAGACCGAAATCGGCTATGTGCGTATCACCGTGTCACTCGAAGACCTGTTGGGCGATTTCGTGGCCTTTCCGCTCGAAGAAGGGATTACGCTGCGTCTGGTCGACCGTTCCACTGGCATATCGCTTTACCATCGAGGAATGGCCGAACAAAACGCCTCGCGCGAAGCGTATCTAAGCCTCCTGGAAGAGATCCCAGGTACTGATTTTGTAATCGAGACGCTTGTGCCCAATTCGTACTTGTCAAAGGATGCGGGTAGGTTACAGCGAATCATCATCACCGTATGTGCCATTAGCTTTGTTGTCATGGCCTTCATTGGCTATATCGTCGCCCGCCTTTCCGGGCGTAGGATGTCGAGGATCGTCAACCTTGTTCGTTCGTTCCAGGAAGGAAATTTTCTAAAGCGGATACAATTCTCCGGCAATGACGAGTTTGTACAAATCGCCGATGCGTTCAACGTGATGGCCAGTAGTATCCAAAATTTAATCGATAGCGTATATATCGAAGGCATCCAAAAGAAACAAGCTGAGCTGGAGGCCTTGCAAGCGCAGATCAATCCTCACTTTCTCTATAACACGCTGTCGACGATCGGAAGCTTGGCGAATCTCGGAGAGACGGACAAGGTGACGGAGATGGTGCAAGGGCTCTCCCGTTTTTACCGTCTCACCCTCAACCAAGGCCGTGTCTGCATTGAGCTGGGGAAAGAGCTGGAACAAGTAACGACCTATCTTGCGATCCAACGGGTAAAATATGCGGACGCGTTTACGATGCATGTCGATGTCGAGCCCGATATTCTGCAGGTGCCGGTCATTAAGCTGATCCTGCAACCCTTCGTGGAGAACGTCTTTAAGCACGCTTGGTTCGGAGATACGATCGCGATCCTGATTAAGGCGTGTCGTATTGGCGATCTTATCGAGTTGAAGGTCATCGACAACGGCATTGGCATGAAGCCCCATACGGTGGAGCGATTGCTAAACAACCCGAGGCAAGAGGGCGGTTACGGTGTCAAAAACGTCGACGATCGCATCAAGCTGTTATACGGAGATGCTTACGGCGTCCAGATCGCAAGCATTTATGGAGGAGGAACGACGGTTCGGATTCTGCTCCCGGCTTGGCATCAGGATGGGCAGGGCGGCGAACCACGGCAGTAACCGTGAATTTGTATCCGTTTTCATTGAAGACCGCCATGTTGTCCTTCGGGGGGAAAAGGTATGATACATTCAGGCATAGTGCGTAAATGAGTGAAACGACCGGAGGCATGTACATGAGTGTTAATCTGTTGCTAGTTGATGATGAAGTGGTCGACCTCGAATGGCTACGACGACGCGTCCTCGAGAGTGGGCTGAATGTCCGCGTAGCGGGCACGGCCCATAGCGGTTTTCAGGCATTGAAGCTCATGGAATCCGAACCGATCGACTTGATCTTATCGGACATTCGAATGCCGATCATGACGGGAACCGAATTCGCCCGGAAGGCGAAGACGATCCATCCGAAGGTTAAGATCGTATTTATTAGCGGCCACGAGGATTTCGGCTACGCCAAGGAAGCGATCGAGATCAATGCTTCAGGGTATTTGCTGAAGCCGGTCGAAGACCAAGAATTATTTCGCATACTGACGGAGCAGGTCGCGAAAATCGAGCAAGAACTGGAGCAGGATCGTTCCTTTACGGAAACCCTGTCGCTCGTGAACGAAGAGCTACTCCTAAGGTGGTTTGAGGAACGAACGCCCGCGCCGGCCACATCGCACGTTAGTGGCGTGCTTGCGCATTATTTGGAGAAGGGGACGTC
Source organism: Paenibacillus sp. 1-8 (assembly GCF_056316205.1). Classification (NCBI taxonomy): domain Bacteria; kingdom Bacillati; phylum Bacillota; class Bacilli; order Caryophanales; family Paenibacillaceae; genus Paenibacillus; species Paenibacillus sp. 1-8. The sequence goes on from NZ_CM149995.1 coordinate 2,539,968, forward strand.
CGTGGCGCTCGTGGAAATTGACGACTTAGAATGGAAGATGCGCAACCTTCCGCTGGAAGAGCAACGCGCAGAGATTCGAAAGATCAGCCGGACGATCAAGACTTTTGCAGCGGACATCAGGCTCGGTACCGTCATCGAGGGGCAGGGAAACCGATTCGTGATTCTTGCAGCCGTGCCGGAGTCTAGGTTCAATAGCTTGCTTAAGGAGCTTGTCGAACATGTGAATCGAAGCACTTCTCGCACGGTCACGATCGGCGTCGGTCGTAACGCATCCAACGAGACGGAACTCCACGAGTCTTTTCGACAGGCGCTGGCGGCGCTTGGCGCCAAATGGCTGCTCGGCAAAAATCGAATCATTCAAGGAGTGATCGAGGCGCATTCTCAAAATACGCCGGGCAAGTGCATGGAAGAGAAGGTCAATCGAATGCTCGAGGCGATCTTGGACTACGACCTGGTCACAATTGACGACTGTTTGATGGAGTTGCTTCAACAGGATGTGACACTGACTGGCAAGGAAGGCGTGTATGCGCTTATCATACGCATGACGTCCAAGCTGCATGCCGATCTTCAGCAGCGAAAAGAAAATTTATACGAGCTGCTGGAATGGGAATCGCGCCAACCAGACGTACTGTTTCAATTCGAGACGGTGCATGACATTCTGTCTTGGCTTCGCAGGGGATTCTTCGAGCTGTCTGAGATGCTGTACATCAAGGGACAAAGGCAGATGCGCAAACTAATTGAAGAAATCATGCGATACGTGGAGAATAACCTGGAGAAGAAAATTACGCTTAAGGAAGTCGCGGCGCATTTAGATTTTACTGCGAACTATTTGGGCCAGTTATTCAAAGAGGAGACGGGCACACATTTCAGCGATTACTTGATCGGCCTAAAGACGGATCGTGTGTGCGAGCTGCTCAAAGACCCGACGAAGAAAATTTATGAAATCGCTGATCAGATGGGCTATAAGAATATAATTTATTTCAACCGGAATTTCAAGCAAGCAATGGGCATGACGCCGGGCGAATACCGCAAGAAGCACAAAATTTGATAGCTATATGTGTGATTGAGGTCCCGGTCGAATCATGACCGAGGGTCTTTTTTTCTACGCCTAATCAATGAACTCACTGACCTTATTTTAAATGTTTATTAGATAATTATGCTTCTTTTGAAATCTCTGTTGTTTGGTTCCAGCCGGCCTTGTTAATCAATGGGGCAGTGTAGTTTTTTATGGAGGTAAACGGCACGGTTCGACAGATCGGTGAAAAAGTATAGTTTTTTGTTGCTTGGCTAAATTTTCAAGGCCTATAACGCTCGCCTATAATGGGGACAAAGAGGAGAGAGGAGAGGGAGCATATGAACCTGCATGGATTTTGGAGCGATGTCAGGAAGTATAAAACCCTGCTACTGATGCTCACGCCAGGCGTACTTTTTATTTTTCTGTTCGCCTACGTGCCTATGGCGGGAATCGTATTGGCGTTCAAGCAATTCAACTTCGACGGCGGTGTATTCGGGAGCCCCTGGAATGGTCTCGATAATTTCCGGTTCCTTTTCGAGTCAGGCGACGCCTGGCGCGTAACACGCAACACCGCGCTTTACAATATCGCGTTCATCGTCGTGAACAACGTAGTGCAAATCTTTGCCGCGATCCTGCTGTTCGAGGTGGGGGGGAAGTGGTTTCGAAAGTTGACTCAAACGGTGTTTTTCCTGCCTTACTTCATCTCGTGGGTTGTCGTCGGCGCCATTGCATTCAACTTGTTTAGCTACGACTTCGGGTTTATTAACGCGATGTTGACGAAGCTGGGCATGGAGCCGATCGACATTTACAATACCCCCGCGTATTGGCCGTTCATTCTGATCATCGTATCCACATGGAAGGCGTTCGGTTACGGGACGATTATGTATCTGGCTACCATCACGAGCATCGATACCGAGATGTACGAGGCGGCGGAAATTGATGGGGCCAACGTCTTCCAGCGAATCCTGAAAATCACTGTGCCAAACCTGTATCCAACAATGATTATCCTGGTGTTGCTGGCGATCGGCAATATTTTTCGTGGGGATTTCGGGATGTTCTACAACATGATCGGCAACAACGGTCTCTTATTCTCAAATACAGATGTCATCGATACGTTTGTCTTCCGTCTGCTGATGAGCTCAAATGAGATCGGCATGTCGGCCGCAGCGGGCTTCTACCAATCGTTGCTTGGCTTCGTGACCATCATGATTGCCAACTACGCGGTTCGCAAATACGATAAAGACCGTGCATTATTCTAAGAGAAGGAGGAAATGCCCATGTCTACGATAAATACGAGCCCAGTCGCCCAAGCGGTAGGCAGAAGACGCGTGTCTGCCGATCGTGTATTGCTCAATATTATCGGTTACGTCTCGCTTACTATTCTGGCTTTGTTCTGCATCTTGCCCTTTATTTTGATCGTGTCCTCCTCGTTGACAGAGGAGAAGAGCATTATTGAGAATGGCTTTCAGTTGTTTCCGACGGTCTTCTCGATCGAAGCGTATAGTATTCTGTTCAAATATCCCTCACAGATGATCCAGGCTTACGCCGTCACGATCGGGGTGACCGCCATCGGGACGGTAGTCGGGCTGTTTTTGACCGCAATGACGGCCTATGTTCTGGCTAGGAAGGATTTCAAATGGCGAGGAACCTTCTCGTTCTACTTCTTCTTTACGACACTGTTCAACGGTGGACTTGTCCCCTGGTACTTGCTCGTCGTTGAATACTTGCACCTGAAGGATACTTTTCTGGTACTGATTCTTCCCTTATTGATGAATGTGTTTTACATCATTGTCATGAAGACGTTCATGAGTAATATACCAGAAGCGATTACAGAATCTGCTAAAATTGACGGAGCGGGCGATTTTAGGATCTTTATCGAGCTGATCATCCCCTTGTCGAAGCCGGCACTGGCGACCATAGGATTGTTCATCGCGCTTGGTTACTGGAACGATTGGTATAACCCGCTGCTCTTTATCTCGCAAGAGAATTTGATGCCGCTGCAGTACTATCTTTATCGCATGCTTGGGAATATGGACGGCATGCGCAAGGCGATGATGGAATCGGGGGCAGTCGTCAATTTAAGTATCCCGACCGAAAGCTTGAAGATGGCGATGACCATTGTAGCGACAGGACCCATCCTAATCGCGTACCCGTTCATTCAGCGTTTTTTCGTCAAAGGCTTGACTGTCGGTTCAGTGAAAGGATGATCTCAGGGCAACTTGGTTATCAATAGCATGTCCGTTCACATCAATGCCATTATCTGAATTAGGGGGAGTATGGATCATGAAACATAAGAAGAGGAATGCCATGTTGCTTCTTGTCATCGTGCTGTTGCTTAGTACGCTACTTAGCGCATGCGGTGGTAACAATGGAAATTCGGGGGACGGGAACGGTACAGACGGCGCGAACGACGGCACGGTTAAACTGAAAATGCTGCTGCTGGGCGCCAAGCCGGCGGATTACGACGAAGTGTTCGGTGAGGTGAACAAACTGCTGAAGAAGAAGATCAACACGACAGTCGATGTCGAATTCCTCGACTGGTCCGATTGGTCGCAGAAATATCCACTCAGGTTCGCAGCGAAAGATGATTTCGACTTGGTGTTCACGGCGAACTGGGCATTTTATTCCAATCAGGCGCTGAATGGTGGCTTCTACGAACTGACCGACGAACTGCTGAAATCCAATGCACCTATGACATGGAAAGCGATGCCGAAGCTCTCTTGGGATCAGGCGAAGATTAAGGGCAAGCTGTACATGGTGCCGAACAACAACCAAGAAATTATGGACAAAGTTCTGCTGATTCGTGAGGACTTACGCAAGAAGTACAATCTTGAGCCAGTCACCAGTCCCGAGACGTTTGCCGCCTACGCGAAGACGATTTCGAAGAACGAAAAAGGGATGAGCGGCTTCGCCGCAGCGGCGGGCGGCGGGTATAAATGGAACGAGCTGGATAATGTGCTGCTCGAGCAGTATAACGAATGGAAACTCGTAGATCCGAACATCCCGTTCGCTTATAAGCTCGACGATGCAACAGGCAAAGTTTTTAACGTTTATGATACGCCGGAATTCAAAAAGTTGCTCATTTATTATAAGGACTTGGCCGATAACGGTGGTTGGTCCAAGAACGTTGTCAACAGCAAGAACGACGTTTGGCAGGAAATGAAGGCTGGCAAGGCCGCATCGTACAAACGCAATCTCGGATCTGTGGGCTTCGATTTGGCCGAGGCTCGTCGTGCGCTTCCTGATGCCGACATGGCTATCGCCGATCTCACCCCGAATCAGAAGAAGACGGCTTCCATCTCGACGCAGAATGGCATGGCGGTTCATGCGACGACCAAGCATGTAGAGCGTTCCCTAATGGTGATCGACCTATTGCAGAACGACAAGCAAATTCATGATTTAACGATGTACGGCATCGCAGGCAAGCACTACGAGCCGGTCGGCGACGACAAGTTTAAACCAGGCGCGAGCCAAGCGAATTTCACCGGTTTCTCCTACTGGGGGTGGAATTCGGCACTCAATCGGACGGATGCTTCCTACCCTCAGGAAGCGACGAATATGGAAGCTGACTGGAAGAAGAAAGTTTATCACTATCCGCTTGAGACGTTCGTGTTCGACGACCAGAAGGTAAAGAATGAAATGGCTAGCATCGGCAACGTGATGTTACGATACGGCGTTCCGTTAGAGTACGGCCTAGTTCCGGATTTGGAGAAGGGTCAAGCCGAGCTGATCAAACAACTTAAAGTTGCGGGCATCGACAAAGTGCAGGCGGAACTGCAAAGCCAGATCGACGCCTTCTTAGAAGGGAAATAACGTAAAGGGGGAGTCATTCCCTCTTTCTTTTTTCAACGAAAGGCGGGTACAGCAATGGCAACTTTCGAATTTTTAAAAGGGATAGATATCTCGTTTGTGGACGAAATCGAAGCGCAGGAGGTACGTTTTGCGAAGACTGGGTGCAGGACGACATGCTGCGATTAAAGCGGAGCGCGTGAATTGATCAGGTTGCGAATTTGGAACTACCCGAATCGGCGGATTCTGAAATCCCAAGCGGACGATCCAGTTGGCGTGGAACGGGATGTGATCTATAGAGGTTTGTGAAAGCGCTTCAATACGGATGTATTGATGCAAATAAAACAAGGAGGTAGTACAATGATAAATAGAATAATTGCTATGATTCTTACGTTTGCAATGATTATATCCATGACAGCCTTTATCTTACCGACAAAGGTAAGCGCTTCATCTATCCCTGACTCGTTCGCCAAAGGCGCAGATATCAGCTGGCTGCCACAATTAGAGGCCCTGGGTTATAAATTCTATAATGATAATGGGGAAGAGCAAGATCTTCTTCAGATTTTAAAGGATCACGGAATTGATTCCATAAGAATACGGGCTTTTGTTGATCCGTCTGATGATCCTTCCAATGGTCATTGCAGTACAGAAGAAGTAGTTGCATTAGCATCTCGTGTAAGCGCCTTCGGATTTAGGGTTATGATTGATTTACACTACAGTGATACTTGGGCTGACCCGGGAAAACAGATAACACCTAAAGCATGGGCCAACGATAATTTAGATCAATTAAAAGTACATGTATCGGAATACACTTCTGAGGTGATGAATGCTCTAAAAGTAGCAGGCGTAACACCGGAGTGGGTACAAATCGGGAATGAAATTAATAATGGAATGATGCATCCCTTGGGGGAGTATAGCAATACGTCCAACCTCGTTCAACTGATTCAAGCCGGATCGAGCGCAGCCAAAGCGGTTTTTCCTGGGATTAAGGTTATCATCCATAGAGCAAGCGGAGCAGAAAATGGCGTTGAACCGTTTTATGCCGGTCTGGTTGCAGCCGGTCTTAAAGATAGCGATTATGATATCATTGGCTTATCTTATTATCCGGATTCGGTTTTTACTTCCTCAATTAATGAATTAACTGAAAACATGAATAAACTCGCAGAAAAATATAGGAAGGAAGTCATGATTGTTGAAGTCGGGGGGGAAGTTGCCAAGGATGCCGATAGTGTTTATAACATGCTTGTAAATGTTCAAAATAAATTACATGCAGCTCCGAACGATTTGGGAACGGGTGTATTTTATTGGGCACCTGAGGGGAATTATTTTGGGTATCCTAAATCTGCATGGGACCCGGACGGTACGCCCTCATTGGCATTAGATGCATTTATTGACGGTGCTGTTGAAAATAATCGGTATCCTGTGCAATCTTTAGCTCTGGATAAGCATACCGAAACGATTGAAGTAGGTGCTACTAGTAAGCTAAATGCTATCATCAATCCTGCTAATGCAACCTATAAAGGAATTACTTTTACGAGCTCAAATCCTGATATTGTAAAGGTACATCCTTATAATGGGACTATTTCCGGACTTGCTGCTGGGACAGCAACCATATCGGTGGTTTCATATGATGGGGGTTTTACTGACTCTTCCAAAGTTACTGTGGTGCCAAGCACAAGTATGATTCAAAATCCTGGCTTTGAGATGGGATTAAAACCGTGGAAGGTTACTGGGGATACAGACGCGGTTAGCACAGATATTGACGTACACTCCGGCACATTAGCATTACACTATTGGAGACCAACAGCCACAGAATTCAAAGTTTCCCAAACTATCACAGGGATTAAAAATGGCACCTATCAATTATCTGCTTGGGTCTACGGCGGAGGAGAAGAAGAGATATCTGAGATTTTTGCTGGAGGTAAGAGGAAGAGTTTTACAAATACCGGACAATGGTCTAATCCAACAATAGATAATATTGTAGTTACAAATGGAACTCTGACTATTGGCGCCCATCTAAAATTTCCCGGCGGGCAGTGGGGAAACATTGACGACTTCAAACTTATTAAGAAAGCCGATGCTGTAAAGTAACAAGATCTTTGGATCTAAGCTAAAGACATCGAAATTAAGTTATTGGAAAAATGTGTCCCCCTTCCTTGGAATGGGGACTGTTTCTTTCGTTTTGACTCATACTATTCGAAAGGTACTTTTTACGAGCAAGAGGCACAAGATTTGAATAGCTGCATGTGTGATCGAGACCCCAGTTGAATCATAACGGGGTTTTCTGTTTTTTGTTCTGAGGGAAAATACATGGTTCGACAGATCGGTGAAAAAGTATGGGTTATTGTTGCTAGGCTAAATTCTCGAGACTCATTACGCTAGCCTATAATGGATACATAGCGGAGAGAGGAGAGGGAGAGCATGAACCTGCACAGATTTGGAGTGATATCAGGGAGAATGAAACCCTGCTTCTAATGCACACGCTGACGCCTATCGCGATCGGGTATCAGATGTTTCCGCTGGGTTTTCCGTCGATATCATCCTGTCGCATTTCAATCATGCTGGATGAGTTACCGAATACAATAAAATCGTATCGACGGTAGAGGCTTACGACGCGGTGCTGGCTCACCACTGTTCACTCCGTGCCGATCGCTTTGACTGCTTGCCTGCAAGTAGATCATTAGGCATTCATTATAACTAAGCAAGTATCGATTACAAGGACGAAGCGTGGACGAGTGGTGAGCGTAAAGGACGAAAGGGCGTGGAGGATTATGGTTAAGATCGAGTCGTATTGGGAGGACTTGGGTGTAAGGCAAATCAATCGCGAAGAATCCAGGGCGTATTTTATTCCATATGGGGATACGCGGCGGGCGATGGAGGGGAAGCGAGGGCGATCTCCATTTTACCAAACGCTGAACGGCAGCTGGAAATTCCGCTATCATGCCAGTGTACAGGGGGTTGAAAACGGGTTCTATGAGGAAGGTGCGGATGTCGGCGGATGGGACGATCTTCTTGTTCCTTCCTGCTGGCAAGTGAACGGGTACGACCAGCTGCATTATACAAACATCCACTATCCTTTTCCGTATAATCCGCCGTATGTGCCGGACGACAATCCGGCGGGGGTCTATGTCAGGGACTTCAATGTGCCGGTTAACTGGGAGGAGAAGAAGCCGTTCATCGTGTTCGAGGGCGTGAACTCATGTTTTTACCTATGGGTCAACGGCCAGTTTGTCGGCTACAGTCAAGGAAGCCGGATGCCGGCGGAATTCGATCTGACGGACGTCTTGCGAACGGGATCGAACCGGGTTACCGTCATGGTCTTAAAGTGGTGTGATGGTTCGTATATAGAGGATCAGGACATTTGGCGATTTTCGGGTATTTTCCGGGACGTCTATTTGCTCGCACGCGATTCGCATTACATTCGGGATGTCTACAACAAGCAAGAGTTGGCGAGCGATTTCAGCTGGGCTGTGCTGAACTGCGAAATCGAGACGATTGGCCCTGTTGGCGTAAAAGCGGAACTACTTGACACGGACGGTAAGCAGGTCGGCTTCCAATCGGCGGCGATCGACGGGAAGGGTATACTAGCGTTCCATGTCGAAGCGCCGGTGCTGTGGAATGCGGAATGTCCTTATTTGTACCAGTTACTCGTATACTCCGGACAAGAAGTCCTCCGATTCCGCGTCGGCTTCCGCAAAATCGAAATCAAGGACGGCGTCTTTCGGATTAACGGACAGGCCGTCAAGCTAAAGGGGGTCAATCGGCATGACTCCCATCCCGAGCTGGGACAGACCATTCCCGTTCCCCACATGGTTCAAGACCTTGTCTTAATGAAGCGGTATAACATCAACACGATTCGGTCTTCACATTATCCCAACGACTCGAAATTTTTGGAGCTTTGCGACGAATACGGATTTTACGTCATCGACGAGGCGGACTTGGAATGCCATGGGGTGCTGCCCGCGACGGGAACCTACCATGCCTTGACGAAGAATCCAGCCTGGCGGGACAGCTTTGTCGAACGCGCGGAACGGATGATCGAACGGGATAAAAACCACCCGTCCGTCATCATTTGGTCAATGGGGAATGAATCTGGTTTCGACGCCAATCATATCGCGATGGCGGAGTGGACGAAGGTGCGCGATCCATCCCGTCCGATTCACTACGAAGGCGCCGCACCGCGCCATCAAGGCAGCACCGAAACGAGGTGTTTGGACATGGATAGCCATATGTACGAATCGATCGAGTATATTGAGAATTATGCGAAGGACGAAACGGCTACGATGCCGCTCTTCTTATGCGAGTACAGCCATGCGATGGGCAATGGCCCCGGGGATTTGAAGGATTACTGGGACGTCATATATAAATACCCGAAGCTGATGGGCGGCTGCGTCTGGGAATGGTGCGATCACGGGATTTTGACCCGGACGGAGGACGGCACACCTTTCTTCGGCTACGGAGGCGACTTCGGGGATCGGCCAAATGACGGAAATTTCTGCATTGACGGACTCGTGTCGCCGGACCGCGTGCCGCATACCGGTCTGCTCGAGCTGAAGCAAGTGATCGCTCCAATTCGCGTGGAAGCAAAGGCGCTTGCGGAAGGAAAGCTCGATGTCACGAATCTCTACGACTTCATCGACTTATCCCACGTCATCTTCCATTGGAAGGTCGAGAAGGACGGCCAAGTCGCGGGGCAAGGCCTGCTCGAAGGGCTGTCGACGAAGCCGCACGCAACGGAAACGATATCGATCCCGGTATGCTGGCCCAAGGAATCGGAGAGCCGTTATTTCCTGACGATCTCATATCGATTGAACCGCGAGACGTCATGGGGCGGCTTGGGGCACGAAATTGCGTTCGAGCAATTCGAGCTTCCAGTCATCCAGAAGAAAGTAGACGTCGTTTCCGCTGACCGGCCCGGCATCACGGCGCGGGAAGAGGATGGGATACTGACGATCGAAGGCTTCGATTTCGTTCATCGCTTCGATTTATGCAGGGGAGCATTCACGGCGATTTCTCGGCACGGCGTGCCGCTTATCCAAGGTCCGGTCGGCTTCACCGTATGGCGCGCACCGACCGATAACGACCGCTTTGTGAAAGCAGAGTGGCTTGAGGCCGGATTTGATCGGGTGGTCGCAAAGGTGTATCGCGCGGATTGGAAGCAGGAGGACGGTTCGGTCACCATTCAAGTCTCCTTCTCATTGGGCGGCCATAGCGTACCGACCATTCTCTCAGGAAACGCCGAATGGACAGTGTTGGCGACGGGGGAAATCGCGCTGTGCGTAAAAGCGAACGTGAAGGAGGACCTGTTGTATTTGCCTCGCTTCGGGCTTCAGCTCACGATGCCTGCCGGCATGGAGGAAGTAGAATACTTCGGACTCGGCCCGCATGAGAGCTATATGGACAAACGCCGAAGCGTAAAGAAAGGGCATTACCTGACGACAGTCGATGAGATGTTCGTTCCTTACATTAAACCGCAAGAAAACGGCTCACGATTCGGAACAGAATGGGTCACTGTATCCAATGCACTAGGCATGGGCCTTCGTTTCAAAGGGGATGAGGCCTTCTCGTTCAATGCGGGGCATTATGGCATGGACGATCTTGCGGCTGCGGGGCACCTCCATGAGCTTACCAAGCGTAAAGAAACGTTTATCCATCTTGATTACAAGATGAGCGGGATTGGATCGAACTCTTGCGGTCCGGAGCTGCTCCAGCCATATCGCCTGGATGAAAAAGAAATTGAATTCGGTTTGCGCATCATTCCGGTGTTTAAAGCAGACGAATAACTATGCCTGCCTAGCAGCACAAATACGATAAGTTCAAACGGATTCGTTCGATTCCAAGATCTAGCTGCATTTTTGTAGGTAGATGCCCGATTTTGTCCATAATTCACCATTACACGAGGAGAGATAGACACTATGAAGAACACGCAAGTATTCCCACCCGTCAGCGACAAGCTTCCCGTCATGATGCACGGCGCCGATTACAATCCAGATCAATGGCTTCGTTATCCAGAGGTGCTCGAGGAAGATATCCGTCTGATGAAGCTTTCCGGCTGCAACGTCATGTCGATCGGCATATTCGCATGGGCCGCGCTCGAACCGACGGAAGGCACGTTTACCTTCGATTGGCTGGACCAGATGCTCGAGCGCTTCGAAGCGAACGGTATTTATGCTTGGCTGGCGACGCCGAGTGGCGCACGTCCGGCTTGGATGTCGGAGAAGTATCCTGAGGTTCGGCGGGTCGAAGCGAATCGCATCCGCAACCTGCACGGCATGCGTCACAATCACTGCTATACATCACCGATTTACCGCGAGAAGACTTCCATCATCAACCGGAAGCTGGCGGAGCGTTACGGCGACCATCCGGCGGTCGTAGGATGGCATATTTCCAACGAATTCGGCGGCGATTGTCATTGCGACTATTGCCAAGACGCCTTCCGGGAGTGGTTGAAAAATAAATACGGCACGCTTGAGGCGTTAAACCATGCGTGGTGGTCGACGTTCTGGGCGCATACGTACCTCGATTGGGGGCAGATCGAATCCCCTGCTCCGCACGGCGAATCCGCAGTACATGGCCAGAATCTCGACTGGCGCCGCTTCGTGACAGACCAAACGATCGATTTCTGCCGGTACGAGATCGAAGCAATACGGAAAGCAGGGTCAGCGTTGCCGGTCACGACAAACATGCATATGTTCGAGGGTTTGGACTACCGTAAATTCGGAGATTTGCTCGACATCATTTCCTGGGACGCTTACCCGACGTGGCATGAGCATCAAGACAACGGCAAACTGGGAGCATTCGTCGCGTTCTATCACGACCTGTTTCGTTCTATCAAGGGGCGGCCGTTCCTGCTGATGGAAAGCACGCCGAGCCTGACCAACTGGCAGCCGGTCAGCAAGCTAAAGCAGCCAGGAATGCACAAACTGTCCTCATTGCAAGCCGTGGCGCACGGCTCGGATTCCGTCCAATACTTCCAATGGCGCAAAAGCCGCGGCTCCAGCGAGAAATTCCACGGCGCAGTCGTGGACCATGTCGGTCACGAGCATACGCGCGTCTTCCGCGATGTCACGGAGCTTAGCCAGACGCTAGCGGGATTGATCGAGGTCGTCGGGACTTCGACGCCCGCGCAAGCGGCAATCCTGTTCGATTGGGATAACCGTTGGGCAATCAAGGATGCACAAGGGCCGCGCAACATGGGTCTCCATTACGAAGAGACTGCGTACGCTCAGCACCGCGCGCTGTGGTCGCACGGCGTGCCAACCGACGTCATCGGCTCCGAGGACGACTTCGCGCCGTACAAGCTGATCGTCGCGCCCATGCTATATTTGTGCCGGGAGGAAACGGGGAAGAAGCTAGAACTTTTCGTCGAGAATGGGGGGACGCTGGTCGCGACGTACTGGTCCGGCATCGTCGACGAGCATGATCTTTGCCACCTCGGGGGTTTCCCGGGACCGCTACGCAACACGCTTGGCATTTGGGCGGAGGAGATCGAGGGCTTGTACGACCATGATCGCAACGGCGTCGTATTGGCGGCGGACAATCCGCTCGGGCTGGCAGGAACATTTGAATCGCATGAACTTTGCGAGCTGATCCATACGGAGGGTGCGGAAGTGCTTGGCGTCTACACGGACAGTTTCTATGCAGGCTGTCCCGCACTGACGGTGAACCGACTGGGCAAAGGCCGCGCCTATTACATGGCGACCCGCTTCAAGGACGATTTCCTGGACGCATTCTATGGCCGATTGGCTGAAGAGGCCGGCCTGGAGCGGGTAATCGATACAAAGCTTCCTCATGGCGTTACGGCGCAGGCGCGGACGAACGGAACGGCCGACTTCGTGTTTATCCAGAATTTCGGAGGCACGCCGCAGCGCGTCGAATTGGACGGCCGGTCCTACACGGATATTGAAACAGGCGATGCCGCGGGCGATGCCGTCGAGCTCGGCGTAAACGGCATTCGCTTGTTGAAACGGCAAGCGAAGTCCTGGTAATAAACAGTTCAAGAGAGAACAGCTATGTAAATCTCACTGGTACCCCATGCCATAGCCTCTTTGCCGTATACTTCATTTAAGGATGTTAGCACGGTGAACATTAAAGCACAGGGGCAGGCACACTTGAAATTAGAGCCGCCAGTAGCTCGGGTCCTTTAAAAGGACAACCTGAAGACTAAAACAATGGTGCTGGCAATGGAGACAGAGGCAGTTTATCAGCCACCATTCCAGTTGAGAATACAGGTAGCCTCACAACTTATAAGCTTACGGAAAAAAGTCAAAATGTTATTTCTTCTGAGGGGTTAGCCGGGGGACGCGTTAATGGAAACTATATGATATATATTGTATTTAAAGGATCGAATGAGGCTTCAAGAATGAAGCTTGAATATTTAAACATGAAGTAACGTGGTAAGTTATTCACGTTCACCTTAGTTAAGTAAATAGAATGAAAGCCCGCCAGATCAAATCACTGATCTGGCGGGCTTTCATTCTAATAAATTTACAACAGATTTTAATTTTTACTATGTATATAATGTAATTAAACTAAATCCTATAAGGAGTGATCGAAATGTAAATATCCAATGAGCAAAGTTTAAGATTAGCCATTAGGGCGTGTCTTCAAAGTGTTTAAGTAGGGATATATTGGTTAAAACCATCTAATGAGTACATGATATGAAATTCAAGATCAACAATGGCGGCAGATTCAAGATCTTTTTCCGCCTGAACGAAAATCACAAGGACGACGTCCTGCAGTGGACAATCGAATCATGTTGAATGCTATGCTATGGGTGGCTCGTTCAGGTGCCCCTTGGCGTGTTTCTTTCCCCATTGGAAATCCGTCTACACCCGCTTTCGACGCTGGCAAAAAGCGGGGATTTGGGACGAATTGTTAAAAGACGTTTCGCTGGATTCCGATGAGGAAAGTGTGATGATAGATGCCACGATGGTGCGAGTTCACTAGTATGGGGGCACAGCAAGCAAGCGGACGCTCCCGTGGTGGATGCGTTAGGAAATCCATTTCGCTTCGAATTGACCGGAGGCGAGGCCTATGATTCCGTCCATGGATTCGAAATGCTTAAAGCCATGAAACTGACCATGAAGCAAGTCTTGGCCGACCGAGCTTACGATACGAATGCGATTCGAGCCTTTTTGGAAGATCAACAAGCCATCCCCGTGATTCCAGGTAAGAAAACCGCCGAGTGCCTCCGAAATATGATCGGGATATCTACAAAGAACGTCACTTGGTAGAACGTTTCATACTAATTCCAAGCTGATAATGCCTTTTCATGTACTCATACATCGTGTCCATAGGCTTCGAACTGTGTAAGCGCTGGGAATAGAGCCGGATCATCGGATTTAATCAGTTCGCTAAGCTTTACCCATTCCACTTTCTTCGGCTCAAGCTGTATAGTCTGCGCTTTACCTGACTTAATAAGCTGCGTCACTTGTTTGCTGCCATCAGAAAAATGTAACGAAACTTTCTCCCAGTAATTGTCGTGCGGAAAATCGGCCCGCAAATACAATACAATCTTGTCAATTTCAACATGGCGTCCAAAATGGATGGTGAATTCGGCATCTTCCTGCTGGTTAATCCCCCACGACTCGAAGGGCCAGCCTCCATGTGAAAATGTCACTGTATTGCCGTTAATTGCGTTTCTGGCAGCGAAAACCGCTTCACCACGGGTTTCGACATTGGCCGAAGCATGCGGGAACAATGAGGTATTTGTATGCTGATCATACTCATTCCTCGCAAGATTTTTATAGGACGCGATTTCTTCTACGCTTGCAACCCGCGCGGACAACAAGTGCATTTCACCTGTAAATGACCTTGGGGAGTAGGAAGTTTTTTTTTCATCAAAAGGTATAATATACTGGTATTCTTGCCCAGATAAATAGACAAAGGCCTCATTCATCGCGTCATCCAACTGGATGTACAAATAAACATGGGGTTTAGAGCTTCTTAGAACAATCGAATCGCCCAATTGATACGGATGATTATAAACCAAATTTATCTCCTCAGCGTCCGTATTTTTTGCGAGTATAGTTCCATCTTCACTTTGTACTTCAATGGATAAATTAATCATATGTACACCTCAATTTTAAGGAATTTCACTTCATAGACCTGTTCAATATTTATTAAACCGCTTACATCATAACATGAAAAAGGCCCAAAAAGTTCTGTTTTGTATGATAAAAATAACGTTTTATTTCACATGTAGTGATGTTCGTCCAAAAGGGAAGAGCAGGTCCCAAAAAGGAAAACTTAATTATAAAAAAACTGTGATTTTATGCTTGATAACGTTTTCAAGTTTGCTATAATAAACATAGCCAAATGAGTTTGTCAGTGTTTTCTGTTGGAAACAGTTTATTCCGTTTTTATCCGTGATGTATATTTCTATTTTTATGCGGAGGAATAATCTAATGACACCCATTAACAAGCAACTATTTTGGAAATTAAGCTCTTTTCTATTTTTCTTTCAGGCTGCATGGGCAGCGGCTTATTCGTTGTTTTCATTATGGCTCGGGGAGACAATCGGTCTCAATGGGCCCTTAATAGGTACAGTATTTTCCATTAATGCATTATTTGCCTTAGCCTTCAAGCCCGTTTTCGGGTACTTCCTGGACAGGCTCGGTTACCGCAAAAATGTTCTGTGGTTCATTTCTGGGGCAACGCTGCTGATTGCTCCCTTTTTCATCTATGTATATCGTCCTTTGTTAAGTGGGACGCCGATCGTTGGCATGCTGGTAGGCGGTCTTTTTATCGGTTTTGCTTTCTCCGCAGGGATTGCGGCGATCGAATCTTATATTGAAAAATGTGGACGTCAGTTTGGTTTTGAATATGGGAAAGTCAGAAGCTTTGGCTCATTAGGCTTTGCTTTCGCAGCTTTTTTTGCCGGGAAACTATTCAATATAGACCCGAATTTAAATTTTTGGACCGCTTCCATTTTTGCTCTCATCACGATTTTTATGCTTTTATGGATAAAAATACCTGATCAGATCAAGGAGCAGCTTGTCATTGATAAAGACCCGGTCAAAGTAAAAGATGTGTTTTTGTTACTAAAATTAAAGAAATTCTGGTTTTTTATTATATACGTATTCGGGGTTGCCAGCATATTTTTTGTCATGGACCAGCAGTTTCCGCGTTTTTTTGTGTCTTTGTTTCCGTCTGAGAAGCAGGGAAATGAATTTTTCGGATATCTCAATTCCGTGCAAATATTCGGTGAGGCCTTCTTTATGTTTACAATCCCATTTGTTGTGAATAAGATCGGTGCCAAACGGGGCTTGTTGCTGGCAGGGGCAATTATGGGCATCCGCATCTTGGGCACGGGCTTTTCCACCACTATATCCGAAGTAGTTATATGGAAACTACTGCATAGCATTGAATTGCCTATTCTTCTGATTTCTGTCTTTAAATATATTGCCGAAACCTTCTCACAGCGCTTGTCCTCCAGCATGTATTTAATCGGTTATCAGTCGATAAATTACATTGGAGTAGTTATTATAGGACCGATTGCGGGACACCTGTATGAAACACTCGGATTTCCTAAAACCTACATGCTGATGGGTACTATTGTGCTGATCTCTACGGTATTAGCCATACTGACGCTTAATAAAACACCTGGAAACAAACTTGAGGCAACAATCAATTCCCCTATAGTTGTTGAAAAGTAATCCACTTCGGGTTGAAAAAGACTTGAACTACAAGCTGCTTCCGGAATTCTACCGGAGCAGCTTATTTTTTTTTGTGGGTTTGTTTTTTGCTCCGTTTTCGTCATATCACGGCAACGATCATTTTAGTGGTCAATTTTTTTTGTGTTTAATCTGTATTGCAGAGGTGTAACCTGGTAGGTTTTTTTGAAACAGGAGATAAAATGTGAGATATTTTGAAAACCGACTTTATTACCAATCGTTTCTACGGGAAACGATGTCGTTTCAAGCAAGTGGGCTGCTACTTTGACTCGTTTCGCGGTGAGATATTCTGTCAGATTGCTGCCTGTTTCTTTCTTAAACAGACGAGATACATATGACCTTGTCAAATGGAGTTCGTTTGCCAACTTATTTAGAATGTCGGATTCCATATAATGAGTCTCAATCCAATTCATTATAATTTCTGAATATTCCTCCTTGCGCCAGGTCAGCAAAGGCTTTGTGCCGGACGAGGGAATGAACTTTTCCATAGCGCTGAGGAATCGAAGCATAAAGATGGTAATTTCCTCTTGCGAAGCTCCTCTGTCTGTGTGCGCTATACGCTCATAATCATCCACGAATGTGGTAAAAAAATCTAAATCATTTCCCAAATCAAAAGCACGTTCAATAACACTTGAGTAGCACAAACGGTCAAATAATTCCCGCCGATGTGGAAAGCTGCTTAGATACTGATCAATATACAAATGGTTTAGATGAATAACGGTTCTTTTATACGGACAATGTTCAGAAATTTTAGCATAAACTTTGTGAATTTCAAATGGTTGAAACACAAAGAGCATGCCTTTCTTAATCTGCTGAGTCTGATTATTCATGACGACAGTACCGTTGCCATTATAAATGACTAAAATCTCGCAGCATTGATGCCAATGATAGAATCCGCTGTTGGGCTTGCTTGAAACATGACAATCCGACCAAACAATGGGTAGTCCCTGAAAAGGGACAGGTTCAAAACCAAGTGCCATGTTAACTCTCCTACATTAAGTCGATTTTTCAACAGTGTAGCATTTTTGTTAGCTTTATCACAAGTGAAATAAAACGTTATTTCTGTTATACATAACAAAACTTCTTCGACTTTTCTCATGCTATACTGAAAACGCTTTAACGGATACGAGAACGACCCACGGTCTAGTCTTAGTATGTCAAGACTATATCCTATCTATGTGTAACTCTGATATCGATGTCACATAGATAGAAGACTGTTTTCCAACAATCATTTGGCTATGATTAAAATCCGTTAGAAAGCAATCCACGCGGATTCTGAGGATGTTTTACCGTTTTATTTCAGGACGAGGAAAGCGAACGACACAAGTGTGAGCAGACAGGAAGGATGATCATTTATGAGCAGCATTGCCAGACGTAATTACTGGTCAATCAGTGGATTTGTATTTTTATATTTTGCAGTTCAGGCTACAGCAATTGCCTTGCTGTCAATATGGTTAAGTTCCTCTTTGAAATTGACAGGAACAGAAATTGGTGTTGTATTCTCTGCAAACGCAATTATAGCTATGATTGCACAGCCTATATACGGAATTATTTCTGATAAGTTCGGATTGAAGAAAAATATATTATGGATCATCGCCTTTTTGGCGGTAGCTACCGGTCCTTTCTTTATATTTGTTTACAAACCGCTGCTGCTATTCAGTCCACTGCTTGGGGCAATTATCGGTGGCTTATATATCGGCGCAGCTTTTCAGGCAGGTGGGGGAGCGGTAGAATCCTATGCTGACCGTGTGGCAAGAACCTACGGTTTTGAATACGGAAGAGTCCGGATGTTCGGCTCTATCGGTTTCGCGGCCATGTCCTTTTTCTTAGGGCCTTTAATGAACATGAATCCTAATTATAATTTTGTCATCGGTTCTTTACTGGGGATTATTCTCCTGCTCCTGTTGCTGGTCATGAAGATTGATCCTCAAAAAGAAGCAGAGACGGCTCATGAGAAGGCAGAGCCTTTCAGAATAAATGATATATGGGCGCTTCTGAAGTCAGGTAAGTTCTGGGCCTTTGTCGTGTATGTGGTTTCGGTTCCGACATTTTATATGGTTTGTGAGCAGCAGTTTCCGATTCATTATGCTGCCTCTTTTACGAATGCAGCCACCGGCAATCAATTTTACGGTTATCTGAATTCCGTCCAGGTGTTCATTGAAGCAGGCATGCTGTTCGTGGCTCCGTTAATCGTGGTCAGAATAGGTATCAAAAGAGGTCTGTTGTTAGCTAACTCCCTAATGATTATTCGGTTGCTGTTGGCAGGCATCGTGGTCGCTCCAGTCGGCTTGTCTTTTGTCAAGCTCATTAGCGGCATTGAACTACCGATCCTGCTTGTTTCGATATTTAAATATATTAGTGCTCACTTTAGCTCGCGTGTCTCGTCGACTCTTTATCTAATCGGGTTTCAATTCTCGCTTGCACTGGGACAAACGATATATTCACCAGTCATCGGTAACCTTTATGACACTATAGGCTTTAATGAGGCTTACGTGCTCATGGGCGGAATTGCTTTAATATTCACAATCATCGCTGTATTCACACTGCGCAAGGACGATCAAGACCCGGAATCTACGCAGGAAGGGACGCTTGGTGAGCGTTCAGAAAAGGGAACTCTAACAAAACAAGGAGAGGGTGCAATATGATGGTAGTGAGCGGATTTACAGCATTGAAAGATGTTGTTTATAAAACGGTGAACGGCGTGGAACTGTCGCTTGATATTTTGATACCTGATAAGCCGGTAAGCATTCCGTGTCCTGCTGTGATGTATATTCATGGCGGGGGATGGAATGGTGGGGATAAGCAGAATTACGGAGGACAGGTGTGGAATGCCTCTCTGGCGCAGCAAGGATTTGTAGCGATTAATGTGAATTACCGCTTCTCCAGCCAGGCTATTTTTCCAGCCCAGATTATAGATTTAAAGGATGCAGTTCAGTGGATTCGGGCGCATGCTGAGCGATACGGTATACATCCCGGGCGGATCGGAGTATGGGGACATTCAGCTGGTGGACATCTGGCGGCACTGCTGGGTACATCGGGTGATCATTCTCCATGGGAAAAAGGAGAAATATCCACCGCGGTTCAAGCCGCTTGCTCGGTATCGGGTGGGATGGATCTTATTGCGCTCGCCGAGTACGGAAATGACGCAGAAGCCGCCCTGATCGGCGCTACTCTAGAGAACATTCACGAGCACAAGGAACTGGCCGATTTGGCTTGTCCCATGACTCATATTCATGAGCATATGCCGCCATTCCTGATTATTCATGGTGAAGAGGATGCAATTGTACCGATCATTGAATCCGAAAAACTGTATGCGAAACTGGATAATGCGACTTTCATCAAGATTAAAAACGGGGATCATTTCTTCATTAAAGGCAATCTTGAATTTCAGGATCTCGTGATCACGGTTGCACACTTTTTCCGCAAGCAACTGATTGGCACGGCGAGACATGACATTATTGAACAGGACATTGACCACATAATTCCAACTAATGATCGGAAACGCCTCACCCCTGAATTTTATGCAGAATGGGGAAAACTCTTTGAGCAATATACCTAAGAGTTATTTATCCAATAACAGATTGACTTCACTAGCCCAATATCAAGGCATCAGAAAATTTCCGAAACATGCTGATGCACCTGTTGAATGAAAAATGTTCACCACCAAAAAAATCTAAATGGAAAGTGGGAATTTATTTAATGTTTACACTAGACAAAGCAAATGTATGGGTACAAGATGTAATTCAAAAAATTACGGATAAAATGGACTGGGTTAGTGAAAAATCCCAAGCTAAAATACCTTATACTACGATAAACGGAGTACATGATGATCGAGCTATTGATAACCCCACCCATACAGTTACTGACGGAATTAACTGGTGGACTAACGGATTTTGGGGTGGCATGATGTGGCAGATGTATCACGAAACCGGACAGGAGAAATACAAGAAGTTTGCAAATATTCTGGAAAATAAGTTGGACGTTTGTTTTCAGGATTATTATGGATTGCATCATGACGTTGGTTTTATGTGGTTGCCAACCAGTGTCGCGAACTATAAAGTCACTCAAAATCCGGAATCCAGAAAAAGAGCACTGCATGCAGCTAATCTGCTGGCTGGGCGGTACAACCCGGTCGGAGAATTCATTCGGGCGTGGAACGATCTGAATGGAGAAGATACGCGAGGTTGGGCGATTATTGATTGTATGTTCAATATCCCATTGCTCTATTGGGCAACAGAAGAAACCGGTGATCCAAGGTTTAAGCAGATCGCTATAAAGCACGCAGATACGGTCATGAATACATTTGTAAGACCAGATGGCTCCGTGAATCATATCGTTGAATTCGATCCGTTCCATGGTGGGGTTGTGAAAACTTATGGTGGGCAGGGCTACGAAGAAGGGTCTTCTTGGACCAGAGGCCAGAGTTGGGGGCTATACGGCTTTATGATGAGCTTCAGGCATACTGGCAAAGAGGAATACTTGAATACTGCCAAGCGCATTGCGCATTATTTTATAGCTAACATTCCAGAAAGCGGAATTATTCCGGTCGACTTCAGGCAGCCAAAAGAACCCGCATATGAGGATTCTACAGCAGCCGCTATTGCAGCTTGTGGATTAATTGAGATTTCCAAGGCCGTAGGGCCTCTTGAAAAAGACCTGTATCTCGGAGCAGCACTAAAAATGCTAAAAGCATTGGATAAGACTCGTACCGACTGGTCTAGGGATTGCGACTGTATCCTGAAAAACGGATCAGCCGCTTATCATAACAAGGAGCACCATAACTCCATCATTTACGGTGATTATTATTTTATCGAAGCCGTTTTTAAACTAAAGGAAAATGATCTGTATATATGGTAATCGTCGACCCACGTGTACGGAGTATTACTGTTTCGTGAACGTTTGATTGGGTTTGGTAAGTTCATAGAGGAGCAGATGACAAAGTGGGGCGAGGTTTATAATTACGGTATTGTAGATCTGGTTCTGCCATGCTGCCACTCATGCGACCAGCTCAACTGTATTCCTGTACATCAAATTAATAAAGCGCCGATTGTGTTCCTAAACTTGCAGCCAACCGAGCGGATTAACTACGACCATTCGACGACAGGAGAGTGGCTGGCCCATTGCGGAGCTTGTCCTGTTCCAGAGTTCGCTAACGCCTTCTATCTCTTTGACAAATGAGGTAACGTAACAGAGAAAAGAAGCTGTTCGCGCATGGAACGAGATTAGGCAGTGGGATCAAGTAGCTGCCATCCCGCGTACACTTCGCCATAACCGATTTGGTTTTCTTGGAAACACTTACAGCAATGAACCGTATCCATCCGTTTACATTCAGAAAAATCAACATATTTCTTTAGTCCTGAAGCGATACGCTCTCGTATTACTTCAGGACTTTTGTATTTAAACTATAGCTTTTTTATCAAGAAATTTAAAATCTGGCAGTCAGCACTTAAAAAACTTCATGTGCGTAATCCAATCCACATGATATTGTTAATTTAAAGTATTGTAAACGTTTACTGAAATTACTTGGATGATAGCTGAAAGTTATTAAGTATTATGTGAAGGAGGTAGAGGGATGAAAGAAATTACGGTCACTAGGTCAACATCCCCGCGAGACATGAACAAAGGGAAAAAAACTGATTCTTGGCTGGGTGAGATTCACAAAAACTTTTTTCTGTATCTCATGACCTTACCGGGTATTTTGTTGTTGCTGGTATTCTCATATCTTCCTATGGCAGGAATCGTCATTGCTTTTCAAAATTTCAATCCTGTTAAAGGTATTACAGGTAGTGAATTTGTCGGGTTAAAAAATTTCGAATTTTTCTTCCAGTCCAACGAAATGATACGGGTTATTTTTAACACACTCTTTTTGAACACTCTGTTTATTATGTGTGGCATGCTAGCTTCAGTAGCTATCGCGGTTATGCTATCCGAGCTAGGGGGAAAATGGTTCAAACGCACGATTCAGACCATTGTTACCTTGCCGAACTTTTTATCATGGACCGTCATTGCGATGTTCGTTACTGCCCTGTTGTCTTCGGAAACAGGCATGCTGAACAAAGCACTAGCACTATTCGGGATCGCACCTATTTCTTATTTTAATGAAGCTGCCATGTGGCCAATGATTTTGGTATTAATCAAGCTGTGGCAGGGAGCCGGATTCGGTTCAATCATCTATTTGGCTACAATCTCGGGGATTAACCCGGACATTTATGAGTCGGCTTCCATTGATGGAGCCAGTCGTTGGCAGAAAATTCGTCATATTACACTCCCTTTACTGAAACCGACGATGATTTTGATGCTGCTACTTGCTATGGGAGGCATTTTCTATGGTGACTTTGGTATGATCTTTGCCATTGTTGGACGAAATGTAGCTCTGTATTCTACAACGGACGTTATTGACACGTATGTTTACCGAGCCCTCATGGACCTGGGAGATATGAGTATGGCGGCTGCAGTAGGTGTATTCCAATCGGTAATCGGGCTCATATTTGTCGTCACGGCGAATCAGGTTGCACGAAAATTCAGTCCTGATTCAGCACTCTTCTAGGAAAGCAGGCGATACCATGATAAAAGAAGGTTTTAGCGATCGAGTATTGAAAGCGTTTATCTATCTAGCATTGATCTTGTTTGCTGCCTACTGTCTTGTCCCGTTCATCACAGTCATCGGCAGTTCGTTCTCCTCAGAGAGTTCGATCTTGCGGGACGGGTATACCCTATGGCCCCGCGAATTTACACTAGATGCCTACAAACTGATTTTTGAGGACAGCACTATTTATAAAGCTTATGGTGTAACCATTTTTGTAACCGTGGTCGGTACCGTATTGGCAATGGTGATGACTTGTGCTATGGCTTATCCGTTGGCGGTCAAAACACTGAAATACCGAAACTGGATTAACTTCTATGTGTACTTTACCATGCTGTTCCATGGGGGACTGGTAGCTAACTATCTACTGATTTCCAAGTATTTGGATATGAAAGATTCTATCTGGGTGCTTATTATCCCTGCACTAATCAGTCCATGGAATATGTTTCTTATGCGGAATTTTTTCCGATCCATTGATGAATCGCTGGCAGAGTCGGCCAAAATAGATGGAGCCAATGATATTTATATTTTTTATAAAATTATGTTGCCTATTTCACTGCCTGCGCTTGCCACAGTGGGACTGTTTTATGCAATGGCTTTCTGGAACAAGTGGTTTGAAGCAATGCTCTATATTTCAGACGAAAGCTTGTTCCCGCTGCAATATTTGATTATGCGCATTATGAGCAATGCTGATTTTGCCAATCAGATTTCCTCACAAGTGACACTACCCGGATATGTGGTTCCTACATTTACCACTCGACTGGCTACAACAGTTGTCACGATTGGCCCGATTATCTTCCTGTATCCGTTCCTGCAAAAGTATTTTGTCAAAGGGTTGATGGTCGGAGCTGTAAAAGGATAACATATTGTTCAAAAATGAGAGGGGTTAAGGGAATGAAACGAGTTTACAAGGGGATATCACTGATATTAGCAATGATTCTGCTCATGAGTATGTCGCTGGTTGCCTGTTCAGGAAGCAAGGGCCAGTCCAGCGATGGAACGGGTCCCGTCACACTGAAGGTCATGCTTTTTGGTGAGAAGCCAGTCGATATGGAAAAAGTATTGACCGAATTTAACAACAGAACGAAGGATACGCTTAAGACCAGACTGAATATAGAATGGAATCCAAGCTCGGATCACAAACAAAAGGTGAAACTGAAAATGGCTGCCGGCGAATCTGTTGATGTCGTATTTGATGCTCCCTGGATGAACATGTATCAAAATATCAGCCAAGGATACTATCTTGAGCTGGACAAATATTTTAATAATGACGCTTATCCCGGTTTAAAGAAAGCATTCTCACCGGAATTTCTGGAAAGTAACAAAGTAAATGGACATTTGTACACTGTACCGTTCACTCAACTGTTTTACGATATTGAGGTTATTTATATTCGTAAGGATTTGCGAGAAAAGTATGGCTTGAAACCTATTCAAAGCTACGATGATTTGGAAGTTTATCTGGAAAAGGTACAGCAAAACGATCCGAGTATGATTCCTTTTGGTAACAAAGGAGAACGTGGGTTCTTCAAAATGTTTGCGCCAGAAGAAAAGTATACGCATGTTGTGCCCACGGTGCCAGGTGCAGGCGCTCCATTTAACATCATTTTATCCAAAGATGGGAAAAAGGTATTGGGTGCTACAACCATAGGGGACCCGGATTCCGCATTTAGCAGCTTCCCAGCCCCCTACAACGATCCCGATTACTTCTATAAGTCTTATGACCAATTTGTAAAATGGAATCGCTTTATACAGAAGGATGTTTTGTCCGAAAAAGATCCGGCTCTCTTACTTACAGCGGGCAAATTGGGGGCGATGGAGGGAACACTTAATAGTTCATCTTCCTATCAGGATCGCTTGACTTCTGCTATACCGGGAGCCGAGCTGGAGACATTTGTCTATGACAAGCGTGTTCGTAATATGGAAAAAGGAGCGATCGGTACCGATTATAGAGCCTGGAACTTCATCGCGCTGCCAGTGACGTCGGAAAATGCAGATCGTACGATGAAATTCCTCGATTGGTTGTTCGCTTCGCAGGAAAATCACGATCTATTCGAGCTTGGGATCAAAGGTGAGCATTGGCAGGATGTGGGGGATAACAAATTCAAAACAACTGACAAGAGCGCCAATTATGTCTTTCCGATGTATGAGTTGACATGGAATCCGGTAATGTCGCGAATTAATGCGTCCAATGATCCAGAGACAACCAAGTATTTGGAATATGCGGCAAAGGACGATACGTATTATAAACTGCCTCTAGCTGGTTTTACATTCAACACGGAAAAAGTGAAAACACAAATCGCTAAAGTTCAGCCGAAGTACACGGAGCTGGAACCTGTGCTGAAAAACGGTTTGGATGCCAACTGGAGACAAAGAGCAACTGAAGCGAATAAGGAAATGCAAGCACTCGGATTGGAGGATATTCGTAAACAGGTCATAGAGCAAGCACAGAAGTTTTTGGATAATCAGGGCCAATAAATGGGTTGTTAAGAATATGCGAAACAGGGCTGTGCGGGCGATTGATCCTGCATGGCCTTGCCTATATCCAGCAAAAGGCGATCCAGATCCATCTATTTTGCAAGTCTCATGAAATGAAGGATTGACGTTTCTGTGGCTGACTGAAAGAAACGTTGTCTTGACAGTGCCTGCTTCGAAAAGCTTTTTTATTTATATGCCAAAATGCTATGATTAGGGAAAGGAAAGGAGTTCAAATATTAGGTTGGTCGTGGTCTGAACGGGGGGAGCTCATGCGAAAACGAAGGGACTTTATACACAGTATTTTTTTTAAATTTTCGCTGGCCTTTCTAACTGTCGGCCTGATACCGCTGTTTGTTCTGGGAATGCTGGCTATTAACCAGTCCACTGCACAGGTCGAACGGCACACGGTCAATAAATTCGCCCAAACGATGCTTTTTGTTAGCAAGAACGTAGAGGATATTTTTAACGAATATAACGAAATATCCAAAACCATTTATGTCAGCTCAGACATGGTAAATTCCATGCAGCAGACAGCACCTGCCAAGCAGGATATGCACGATAACCTTTCGGTCAGGGCAAGTCTTATCGACAACTATCTCAAATCTACGCTATACACCAATCGGAATATCCAAAGTACTTTTTTCAGGCGAGCTTCGGATCGGCAATTGTTCAAACAAACCCGCAGTAGTCGGGTCTTTAATGAAAATGAGCCTTTCCCGCTTATCAGTTGGGATTATATTCTACAGACGCAGCCCAAGAAGATGGCTGTTTTTCCGCCTCATCTGGAGATGTATTATGGTTCTGATCGACAGGTACTCACCTTTGCACGTAATCTGATTGATACGTCTGGGAGGGCTGAGCAGGATCCCCAAGTGATGGGAACCCTTTATATGGATGTAAGTGTCGATGTGTTAGATAATCTGTTTCGACAGATGGAACTGGGAGAACAAGACGAGGTGTATCTGGTCGATGGACGGGGCAATATTTTATACTCTAACCGAAGTGATCGACTGGGACAGCGTTTTGATGATTATGCGGTAAGACGAAGCGGAGAAATGCTCGTTTTTACAGAGCCGGTACCTTTCGTTAATGGTAAGGTGGTTGGACTCATTTCCAAGTCAGGCATGTTTGCTCCGATACATCAGATTACCTTTAAGGTAGCTTTTACAGCGGGCATTTGTTTACTGGTATTGCTCCTCATTGGATTTTGGTTTTCACGCAGGTTTACGAACCCTATTGTTGAAATGATTCGTCATATGCAAAAGGTTGAATCTGGTAATTTAGAAACAAGCATGACTGTGGTTAGCCGGGATGAGATGGGTAGACTGGCCGAAGGCTTTAATGTGATGGTGACAAGGCTCAAGCTGTTCATCCAGAACGCCTACGTTGCTGAAATTAAACACAAGCAGGCGGAGCTAAATGCCCTCAAAAGTCAGATTCGTCCTCACTATCTATACAACACTCTTGAAGTGATTCGGATGAGTGCTGTTGCCAATGATGATGAGCAGGTTGCAGATATGATTCACGCATTATCAAACCAATTGAAATATGTCATTGACTACGGTGAGGAGTGGGTGACGGCACGGCGTGAGTTCGAGCATTTGAGAGACTATTTTCATCTTATTGAAGTTCGGTTCGATTACCGGATTGAGCTGCGCATGGATATCAGGGATGAAGAGCTGCTGGACAGATTTATACTAAAAATGAGTGTACAGCCGCTGGTCGAAAACGCGGTGCAGCATGGAGTTCGTCCTAAGGGTGGCAAGGGAATCGTGATGGTCACTTTGGAAAGAACGGATGATGACGAGCTGGTAATCACCATATACGATAACGGCATTGGCATGTCAGAGGAGAAATTAACTCGTCTTCGGGAGCATTTGGCGGACGGAAAGGGGTCAACTGGAAAAAGCATTGGCTTAAAAAATGTTCATGCACGGATTCGTACGGTCTGTGGGGACCACTATGGTGTGATGGTTCAGAGCAATCCGAATTTGGGTACATCGGTTACGATGGTATTCCCCTTGAAGAAGGAGGAGCAGGAAGATGAAAAACATTCGAGTATTAATAGCGGATGACGAGCCGATTATATTACGAGGATTAAAAAAGCTACTTCCTTGGGACCGGTTCGGTATAGAGTTTGTAGGAGAAGCCCACGATGGCAATGAGCTGCTGGAAAAGTACAATATTTTTCGTCCGGATCTCATTATTAGCGATATTTGTATGCCGGGTTGCTCTGGAATTGATTTCCTTAAGAAGATTTCTGTTCAAAAAACGGGTGTTAAAGTTGTCTTCATCAGTGCCTACCAAGAGTTTTCATATGCGCAGGATGCTGTAAAATACGGGGCACTGGATTATTTGTTAAAGCCTGTGGACAAAAATCAGTTGGAGCAGGTTATGCAGCGCACGGCACTTCTGATCCGGGAGGAAGCCGAAGGTGCACGTCATCAGGAGATGCTGAATCAGTTGGAGAATCAGCAACGTTACCGTAACATTTCCGAGCTACTTGATCGGCTGACGGACGGTGATCAACAGGCAGCGGAGGAATTGGCTCCGCTTGGGGTAATGACAGACAGCAAATATATCACAGTATGCTTGGCCGAGCTGGATCGGCTATCGGAGGACAACAGTCGTTGGCAGGAGCAGGAGCGTAAGTTGGTGGATTTCGCCGTTACCAACATCATTCATGAAACCGTTACCAAATATGCTCAAAGCTTTGTTTTTCGTAAAGGAGATACCTATGGGATTTTTCTCCAACACGACCGAACTGAAGAGCCGCTTGCTGTTGCTCAACATGTTTATGAACAAGTCCGTTCCTGTTTAAAGCTTGAGCTGCGGGTAGGCATTGGTTTGCCGCAAACGACAATTACGAAAGCTGGAGTATCCCGTAAGCAGGCTGCCGAAGCATTAAAATCCAAATATTTTGATGCTCATAGTAATGTGCTTATATATCAGAAAGTAATATCTGATTGCAATGTCGAAGTACATTTGACGGAACTCCGTAAGCAGTTGGTGGCTGAAACAGCGACTTTATCAGCAGAGCGACTTCCTGCCTTGATGACTGAACTGTTGGACGCAGTCGAACATGCCCGTTTCAGCCCAAATACTGTTGTATCGTTCCTTTACGCCACTTATATGATGATACAACAGGAATTGAAAGGAGCGGGTTTGTCTTGCGATTCACCCGAACGTGATTCTCACCTCCTGTTTGACCGTTGGAACAGCTTTCCTTCCTATGCCCGCCTTCGACAGGAGATGGAACTGGTGATCGATCAGATCGTCAAACAGATTAAGGAAAAGAACGGTAGTAAGGAGCTGAGACAGCTCGTTCATGCCAAAGCATATATTGAAGAAAATTATATGGAAAATATCACCTTGGAGTCTATCGCAACGATTGTATTTATGAATCCTTATTATTTTAGCAGCTTTTTCAAAAAGCATACCGGGGAAAATTTCAAGCAATATGTCACACAGGTACGGATGAAACATGCTCTCCAGCTATTGATGCAGACCGATCTTTTGGTCTATGAAATTGCAGATCGAGTTGGATATAATAATGCCCGTCATTTTAGTGACATGTTCAAAAAAATATTTGGAAAATTGCCGCAGGAATATAAGCAGAGTGCCAGACAACTCTCTTGATACATCGCAAAGCGTAAAGTCCATCAGTCTGTGGTTGTCACAGACTATGACTTTGCAGATCGAACATTAGGCAGAAAAGGGGAGCGTATCCGATGAAGCATACTACCAACTTTGTTTTGTTAGTTTCTGCTCTAATCACGCTTATGCTTATCAACGGTTGCGCAGATACGACGGGTGTGAGTAACCAGCTGAATGAGAATCAGAGGGAACAGCCTCTTTCCTTTACGGTGATGTATGCTGGCGGTGATAATTCACATAAGATGGGAATTTCCAGCATTATTGCTGATTTTGAACGCTCACATCCGAATATTATTATTGAAGAAATGAATGATACTTGGAGTGGTACATACGCAGAGCAACTTAAGTTAAAAGATGCGGTCGGAGAATTTCCTGATCTTGTAGAGGTTCGCGATACGCAAATGTTTGCAGATGCAGGTCTGATCGCGGAAATGCCCAGACAGCTGACGGATAAGTTCCCAAGCGTTCCTTTAATCAACGGGAAAATTTACAATACGCCGATGGCACTCCCTTTTCCTAATGGCATCATTTACAATAAAAAGATGTTCCATAAAGCGGGTATTCATCAAACTCCGAAAACGTGGGAGGCATTTTTGGAAGCATGTCAAAAATTAAAAAAGCATGGCATGGTTCCACTAGTGGTTGGGGGCAAAGATGGATGGCATATGTCCTTTTGGGTCAACAAGTTCCTGATCGACGATGTTTACATACATGATCCGAATTGGAATGCCAAGCGTAACCGTGGTGAAGTGAGCTGGACAGATCCCGGACCAACCCGAGCGATGAAAAAACTGGTACTGCTCTGGGAACAGAAAAATGTGTCACCAGGCTTTATTACAACTGCTGATAACCAGGTGACAACTGCACTCGTATCAGGAGAAGCGGCTATGCTATATTCTGGGCCGTGGATGTTTCGGCAATTGGCTATAGCCGATCCTGACTTCGAGTTTGGATTTTTCGCACTTCCTGATGAGCAGGGTCATGTGAACGTAGCCACACTTCCCCTTCCTAATGGCTGGTCTATGTCCACTCAATCTGCTCAAGATCCGGAAAAACGGAAAATTATAACTCAGTTCCTTCACTTTTTCTACAGTAATGAGGAATACCCAAAGTATTTGAATGCTGTCGGGGGAATCTCAGCAACGAATACGTCCATGGCATCGAATCATTCCGAGGCGATGCAAGAGGTGTTAAAGATTATGAAAGATCCTGATGTGGGCCAATCCCGTCAGATGAATATGTGGTGGGGAGAGAATGAGCTGCCACCACGCTTTAGGAATTGGTTCTATGATTTGACTCGGGAAATGGTAACTGGAAACATATCTGTCGAGGCAGCGATGAAGCAGGCGGATCAAAAATGGGATACAGAATTGCGGGCTGTAAAGCACCAACCTTGATATAAAAAAGATGCGGTTATTTCTAAAAAAAGTTCATGTATCCATGTGAGTCCATATGATACATTAAATGTGAAAATGATGGGAGAGAAGTAATGAAGGAAGGGATCATCTTTTTTGTTGAAAGCGTTATCAAATAAACGGGGAGGGATGTAAGTGAGGAAACGAAGAATGAGAAGAAAGGTTGTTGTTTTATCGGTAATCCTTTCGATGCTAATGACCATGGCGATACCCTACAGAAGTGAGGTATTCGCTCAAAATGATGCACAGAACAAGCTACTGAGTGAGGAAGTGATGGATACTGTATGGTTGGGTGATTCCCAGTCGGAGCAAATTCATGCTTTCAAGCATGAAAACTCGGTGGCTGGTATAGACACCAAGGCGGAGCCTGAATACAAAGGTACCGGCGGATTGCTGACTGGAGGAGGGATTGGCGATGGTCTTACATATCGTTATATCCGGCCTTCTGCTACAGAAATATCTGGTGGTTATGTACAATTCACTTTGGAAGCCGATCCATATTCACAAAACTATTTGACAATACAACTCAATGGTACGCAGCAGGATCGCGGAGATTTGTTTGTCAAAGGACCGGACGGCAGCACTTCAATTCTTAAGCCGGCGAATGGCACAGAAGTCCCTGAATTGGATAACGGATATCAGAAAGGCGCCCCTTTCTTGGGCAGGTACTATTACGCCACCTATATCATTCCTTCTGCTTTGGTTGATAACCGTACGGGTAAGGTAACCTTATCTGTTTCAAGCACAGGAGTATATGATGCCTATGGTAAAGGTGAGCAAACGAAACAGACGCAAAATAGCAAATTTCTATATTCAGCATCGACCCACACGGAGCCATACTTTGAACTCCATCGTGATATTCCTTACGGGCGTATTCCTGAAGGTCAACCAGCCAAGCCTAAAGCCTCGGCCACAGTGGTGACGGATTCTGTATACGATGTCGAAATATCGAGTGATGTGAAGGAAGCCGACCTCATCAGTCCAATCCAATCTCTTGAAGCAGTGGCTTCTTCCGCATCTGATTCCGGCACTACCTCAGCAAAATCTGATCTGGCAGTAACACCAGATACCACTCAGACAGTGAATAGTGTGACCTACGATGCCTATGGGCTGCTTTTGCATCAGACGCTTACGATATTGGATGAAGTGAAATCCTGGCAGCTATATGGTCCAACATATGAGAGGATCAAAACGCCCAACAATGCATTCCTCGAAGGAGCCATGGTAACTAGATTAAGTAAAAACGAGCCTGTGCATCCTGAATATTCAAAGGAGCAATGGGCCAAAGCTTATACAAGTCGAGCGATTAATTATCAGAATTGGAGTCCGATGATTGGTGTTGAAATATTTGCGAACGCTTACATGAATGAATGGTCCGGGGCTGACTATCATAGTGATGAAATGCTGGACCGTATTTTCAAACTAATGGATTTTTACACCCGCGCGCAAGACAACATTGGTGGCTGGTGTGTTCCAACATCGGGTTCTATCGCTTATCAGTGGATTGGAGCGGATTTGAATGGAACTGGCATACGCGGTAAAGGAGAAAAGAAGCCACTACTGCGTAATGGCACGGATGGCATGATGTCCGGCTTTATTCGTGTGTACAATTACATCATGAACGGAAGCAATGAGCAGGCCAAGGAGCGTTTGAATGAGTATCTGGACGAAAC
This sequence comes from Paenibacillus sp. 1-8, assembly GCF_056316205.1. NCBI lineage: Bacteria > Bacillati > Bacillota > Bacilli > Caryophanales > Paenibacillaceae > Paenibacillus > Paenibacillus sp. 1-8. The sequence goes on from NZ_CM149995.1 coordinate 2,572,253, forward strand.
GATTGACAATAATATGACCGGACAAAAATCAGTTACCCGTCGTATGGCTTATATTGAGATGTTCGGCAAACTGAATATCTATTATATGGATACAAATAGTGAACAGGATTTTTATGATCCGGCCAGCCGCGCAGGTACAGTAAATCAGGATAATGGATTTTCCTACGCCACGAACCGAGCGATTACCCTACTGATCCAGTCGATGGAACGAAGTAAAGTAGATCAATCCTCCATTATGCTGACCGACAAATATAAGGCCTTTATTCCTCCAAACGATGACCGTGATTATGATATGATCAAGTATAAGTTTCAAGAAATGGTGGACGGTGAAAAATGGTTTTCCAGCGATAACAATCAGGTTTTAGAGGCAGGGGCCAGCCATGGCGGCTTTGCCGGAGATTATGGCTCACTCATGCTGACCTGGCTGGATACGTACGCTGAGTTAACAGAAGGAGACGACAAGGTCCACAATCTGATCACGAACGCGGCCTTGGGGGCGGTGAAATCGTTCGACTATTATTTAAATGATGCAGTCGCAGCGGATGGAACCATTCAGTTGGTCAATGAAAATGTGGCCTCTTCTCGCAAAAATACGTATGGGTTGTTTACACAATATCAAATATTGCCGTATTTGGCGCTGAAAGTAGGAAGTGATGGCGCGATCCGTCGAGGGATTCGCTACGTTGAGGATAACCGGGTATTTGCATATGATGCTATTCAAGATAATTTGAAAACCAATACACCCCATGTATACACCCAGTTGGTCGAGCTACAGCAGACTATGAAAAGTTTCAATGCTTTCGCCGAACTGGCTCGCCAGCAGCGCTCAGGACAGAACGGTTATTATTTCCCAATGGAAAAGCAACATTCTGATTTCGCGTTTGCAGATATCGATTCTCAAGCTGTTGTGTTCAAGAACAAAGGGGAGCGGGGATATGTAACTTTTAACTGGAGACGTGAGAATTGGAAGTATAACGATTTTACAAGAATCCATTTAACGACCGATAAGGTGGACCGTATAGCGAACGTCAAAGCTACCCATCAGGGGGACATGTACGTATACGAGGATGATACAGCGAATTATCGGCATGACGGCGTTTTAGGGAAAAAATACAGACATATCCGTTATGACGGTCTGAATCAGGTCAGATACGGTAATTATCTGATTGGCATGAATATGTCATCCGATGATCCGGCTGTTGGACAAAAAGGAAAAGTCTACGAATTGGAAACCCATGGTGTAACAAAGGCCCGTGATTTAATGACAGGCAAGGAATACCGTGTTGCTTCAGGTGAAACTCTCCATATCAAGGTGGAGCCACGCCAAACGGTGGTTTTGGAGATACTCAAGGAAAGTTCCAAGCTTGCAACCGCAAAAGCTGTTTATAAAGCGGGCGACAATATCATCCGAATTGACCGTACCCTTGTAAAAGCGGGTGATTCTTTTACTGCAACAGCCCCCATGCATGAAGGCTATGAGCTGACGGATGAGAAAACCAAAAAAATTAAGATATCTACCAAATCCAATAAAAATATCATCATATTCCATTACAAAGCGAATGAAGCACCTATATTCAATCCACCTGTGAAGGAAGCTAAATCCGGGTGGCAGGTTGCCAATCTGGGTGGAGCCTCCGGGGAGGCACAGCTGGACCAGGACGGAAATCCAACAGCTATTTCCACAAAAGGCGTCGCTAGTAAGCATAACGGCGTGACCTATTTGTACCGCAAAATCATTGGAGACGGAAGTGTAACAATGAAGGTCGATGGCTTTGACCGTACAGCCAATCCTGAAACGTATGCTTCCGTTATGATGATGCCACGGTTGAATTATGACGATGTGAACGTCCAATTCAGGTTGTTTTCCAATGGGGACGGAGTCCTTTTAACTCACCGCAGCAAAGAAGATGAGACGCAGAAGGGCTCTTGGACGCTGGATCAGAATTTCAAAGCTGCACCTTTGTTTATCCGTCTGGAGCGAAAAGGAGATACTTTCTATACTTCCTATTCAAAGGACGGGAAGAATTGGACCTATGCTACCAAATCGTCTTACACCGTAGCGATGGGCAAAGAGATATATGCCGGAATTGCTCTGACTTGCCTCGATGACGATAATAACACCAACCGCGTACGTGTTTCCAATGTCGATCTTGATGGTCAGTCCGTGCTAACCGATCAAAAAACAGGGATGCCACTCCAGCTCGATACGCTGGCAAAGGACCTGGAACAGGATCCAATTTCCTACCGTATCTACGGTTTACCGGAAGGAGCCTCGCTGGATGAAGCAACCCGCCAGATCACCTGGACGCCCGCTATGCCGGGTAGTTATGCTTTTACCGCCACAGCGACGGATCCATTCCATCGAATTCCAGTCGAAAATTTTATAAGTGTCGAGGTTAACCCGGCAGTAGGAGAACCCTATAAGCCGCCACAAATTAATTTGATGGATCAAAGCGTCAAAGTGGGAGATGAAGTTAGTTTTAACCTGCGTGCTGCTGACGTAAATCCGACAATAGTCGATACCAATCTGGATGAAAAAAGCGGCTATGAGGTCAAAGACGGACGCTTTACCTGGAGTCCGAAAGCAGAACAAGAGGGAGTTTATTATATTGCTTTCAAATATACACTCCCTGATGGAATTGTGACGAAGGTAGTAAAAATATCCGTCAATTCATAAACAGCTAATAATGGCTACATTGACAAACAGGTCGCTTAGAGCGGCTTGTTTGTTTTTACGTGCTTGAAGACATGATTTAAATCGAATGGCTTCTTTCAATATAGCAAATCATGATTTCTAAAAAAGATTTTTTCGAATCTGTTATACCTTAAATTTACCGCAGATGATCATTAAATAAGTTCATTTTCCAAGGGAATGTTGAATGTTAAGCTGAACATATAATTACTTTTTTGTTATGCATTTTGAGATTTAAGGGAGTGTGAACCATTGAAAACAAAAATGAACCTATTGAATGACTGGAGTGTAAGTGGAAAAAAGAGCACGAATGGTTACAATTTGCTGGAACCACTACTCTTAACATATCGTGCACCGGAGAATGCAAGAGGGTGGTATCCTATTGGTTTTGAGAGGGGCCACGATTCTGCTCTAGATGCTATGGGGTGGTATGGTCTTAAATTAAGCATATCTACAAATATGGAGCCCACCGAAATTATGATAAAGGCTCATTTTGCAGACGAACGATCTGTCAAAACAACAATCCGCCTGGCAGGTACTAGAATACATGAATTAAGAATCAAGTTGTCTGATTTTGAGATTGAGTCAGCCAAGGCGAACATATGGAGATTCTTGCAGAGTTTTGAACTGCATGGAAACGCCGAATTAATATCAGCTGAGTTAGTGAGAGGAGAGAAAATTTCAGTACAATCAGATATTCGCGGGAAGTCTGGCAATACAGGCGACATGATTGCCTACACGCTGAACGTATATAATTGTACAGATTACACACAATTGGTCAATGTAAGTCAAACTTTTGAAGGTTGGGAGTCTTTGATTGCTGAAATTACTCCACATGATTTTGTACTTCATGCGGATGCCGAACAAGAGGTTACTATCTCTCTCACTCTCCATGAAAACATAGTACCGGGTGGACATGAGAATACAATTGTGCGTTTTACGGCCAATGGGGACAGCGGAAGTGCTGTCGAAGTCGAATTGAAGACATTAAAAAGATTACCACATCCTTATATTTATCATAATGAGCAAAAGTGGGGTGAAACACGAGCCAAGATCGATAATTATCCAAAGTTCAAACCTGGTTTTGATAAAATAATTGCAGATGCAGAAGCATGGGAAGTAAAGCCGCCTGTACCAGTAGATGAAAGGGATTATTGCTATGATACAGCTGAAGAACATGGCATTATGTCCGCCGCATATGCATTTGCTCTTACCAAGGACATAAAGTATGCAGAAAAAGTGGCCGCGTTTTTACGTTTTTTTATAGATGAAGAAACAGGCTATCCTAAGAAGAAAAAGGGATGTAGCCAAAGTTATGTGCAAGAAGGCCATTTTTTTCAGCATTTAGCTATTCCATATGACATCATTCATGATAGCGGAGTTCTTACTCCAGCAGAACATCGACAAGTCGAAAAAACATTCCGAATCTATATGGATATTCTAGATCATCACATACAGAGTGGCCATATTTCCAATTGGTTGCTGTCTGAAATCTTGGGAGCTATGTATTGTGCGCTCTCACTTGAGGATATTGAACGAACGCTCCGGTTCGCTTTTGGTCCAGGAGGTTTGATTGAACAACTGCGTTACGGTGTATTTAATGACGGCTGGTGGCATGAATGTTCTGTAGGATACAACATATGGGTTTCCTCCATATTCATGCATACTGCTCATGCCTTGCTTCCATTTGGGATTAATATTCTACATACACATTTCCCAGTGCCCTTTAATGACGAGGTTCACAGTACCTATAAAGGTGAGGATTTTGAATTTAGATTTGGAATGTGTAACAAAAAATGGGGCGGTAACCATAAAAGCTACGTGCGAATTAAGGATTTATTCGATGCAGCTCTTCCATTTTTGGATCACCGTGGTGTCATCTTTGGTATTAGCGACTCCGATGAGAAAAAATTGGATGGAGTCCATTTTGGCTCTACTTTCGATTTGGCTTACTCCTACTATAAGAATCCTGAATATATCCCTGTCATCCATCACAACCCAATTGCTGACCCCATATTCGGACACGCTGAATTACCTGAATATACATCGCAGCTAACAGGCCAAAATGCATACGCTGACAATATAGGGATTGCCATGTTAAGGAGCCAAACGGACCATAGAAAACCTGAGGAGCAAATTCAGGCGGTCATCCGCTATGGATCACACGGGTATGCCCATGGGCATTATGACCGGACAAATCTGCTTTCCGTGATGCGTTATGGTCGCAGCTTCTATAATCCTGAACATGTTTGGTGGGGATACGGACATTTTATGTATAAGTTCTATGTGCAAACTTCAATTACAAAGAATATGGTTACGGTGGATGAGAAAATGCAGGTGCCGAGCGACTCCAGGCGATTATTGTTTTACAGCGGGCAGGCACTACAAGCAGTTGCTATAGAGACTGCTTCTCAATGGGCTTATCCTCCCTATGGGGGCATGGTTTATGATGATGATGAAACGTTGGCCCAGAGAACGGAATACAACGCCAGTTCCCTGCCGGAAATTCCAAACCCGCCTGCCTACGGAGCACTTACTGAATTTACAGAGCCGATTATTCAAAAAAGGGTAATGGCAGTTACTGATGATTATATTGTGTTATTTGACTTTCTAAAGAGTGAACAAGAACACCAGTACGACAGCCTGTTACAAATCAAAGGTTTCAAAGGTTTAGAAGCGGATTACTCCGAATACATCAAGCACACGAGTCAATATACTGAAAATCCCCTGTCAGACGGACAATTTGTGACGGATTGCCATTGGTATAATGTCAGTGGAACTAGCAAGGCGAGTTTTGAAACTATATTCGGTGAAGGAGAAGATTTACGCGGAACACGAACATTCTATAATACACCAGGGCTGTTAAAAATGGATGTTTATACCGCATGGCCACAAAAAACGGTACAAATATTGGGTCGGACAGCAGAATTTCATGGATATAACATTCCGCTTATCTACCAAGTTGAAACAGATGGGGAGATCAAGGCAGAAGGCATGTTCGGAGCCTGGATTTTGGGCGAGGGAAAATGTGATTTGGATATTACGAATGTCCACCAGCTTCGTTTGCGAGTGAGAAATCTACCCGTTTACAATGAGCAGCAGTATCCAGAACAGACCAAGCAGGGCCTTTTCTGGGGGGAGGCTTACCTTACCTTAGCCAATGGCACACATGTGAACTTAAGTGAATTAGATCTTGTTTATGAAAATGTGGACCACGGATTTGGAATTGGTAAGGATTATGAGGGGGGCCGAGTTACGATCGTAGGCATCGAGTATCCATATGCCATCCCTGCAAGTCCGATCAATCACGATTTAGACGGAATAATAACACTTGATCTAACAGGTTTAAATGCTGTGCACTTCACGGGCCTAGTGGGTGCAGATGCCTTTCCGGGGGATGAATCACAAAGACGCAAAACCTATGCCGTCAGAACGACAGGCAAAACGGCCAGATACATCACGATTATTGAACCCCATGAGTCAGCTAGCATGATTGATATGGTAAATGGCTTAGATGCAGATACTGTTGAGATTATTCTGAAAGACGGCAGAACACAAATCATCAATGTCAATTCTATCGAAGATATGAACATAACCGTTGATTTAGCAGAATACCGGGACGGGAATCTTGTCCGAAAAGAAACTACATCGGGTGCAAAGCACAGTCAATAGAGTGAAGGGTTAAATTACAACTATTTCATATCGATGGAGGTTATCATGCAACAGTTCATTCACAACCCTGTTTTAACCGGCTTTCATCCCGATCCTTCTTTTTTAAGAGTAGGGGATGACTATTATATTGCGACGTCCACCTTTGAATGGTTTCCGGGTGTGGAAATTCATCACTCTAGAGATTTGATACATTGGCGATTGTTAAGCAGGGTATTAACTCAGTCTTCACAAGTCGATTTACGTGGAAATCCTGCCTCTGGGTCTATCTGGGCACCCGCTTTATCTTATGCTGAGGGTACGTATTATTTGATCTTTACAGATGTAAAATCACGCAGTAGCATTCATAAGGATTTGCATAACTATATCATCACGGCAAAGGATATTAATGGTCCTTGGACTCCCCCAACCAGATTAAATGGAAGTGGATTTGATCCATTTCTGTTCCATGATGATGACGGAAGAAAGTGGCTGTTGAACATGAGATGGGATTTCAGGAAGAATCGTACTCATTTTTCTGGAATCATTATGCAGGAGTATAATCCTGACGCAAGGAGATTGACGGGCCCAATCCATGAAATTTATAAGGGAACTACTGTTGGAGTGACAGAGGGGCCACAACTTTATAAACGGGGAGAATATTATTATCTGCTTACTGCAGAAGGGGGTACAGGGACAAATCATATGGTGACTCTGGCCCGATCTAGAACATTAGAAGGACCTTATGAGACAGATCCTCACTATCCTATGATGACAACAGCTCACGATGTTAATTATGTTTTTCAACAGGCAGGTCATGGTTCATTGGTTGAAACCCAAACCGGGGAGTGGTATATGGCTCACCTCTGTACCCGTCCCATTCCCGGTACACGTACTGACAATCCGCTCGGACGAGAGACAGCTATTCAGCGTTGTGAATGGACGGATGATGGTTGGCTCCAGCTAGCGCATGGAGGAAAACTTCCCGCTGTTGAAGTTAAGGCACCCGTGCTAGCTCCTTGCTCGTTTCCACCATTGATAGAGCGGGATGAGTTTGATGCAAGTCAACTGAATATTATTTATCAAAGTTTACGGGTTCCTTTTGATTCATCCTGGGTTTCCTTGGACGAGAGAAAAGGATATTTACGTTTGACAGGAAGAGAGTCATTATCGTCACTTCATGATCAAAGCCTGATTGCACGTTCGGTCCAACATTTTTGTTTCTCAGCTTCTACTTGTGTAGAATTTGAGCCCGATAACTATATGCAAATGGCCGGGCTGGTATGTTATTACGATGACAAAGACTACTATTATTTACGGATAAGTCACGATGAAATCAGGGGTGTTTGTGTCGGAGTAGTGTGTTCAAGACAAGGCGTATACGATGAGATTTCTTCCATGGAGATTTCTTCAAATACATGGGAACGTTACTTTTTAAAAGTTGAAGTATCTTATAGAGACCTTGTTTTCTATGCTTCTCCTGATGGGAACAATTGGACTGCTGTAACTACACCGCTTAACTTTGGAACACTTTCTGATGAATACGGGGGTAAACTGGGGTTTACTGGAGCTTATGTAGGGATATGTACCCAAGATTTGGATACAAGATCTAAAAAAGCATATTTTGATTTTTTTGAATATAAATCAAATACTGGATGCTAGAGTAAATATGAAACCTACGAAGGCACTCCTAACTGTAACGAGAAAAACTGGGAGGTCCTAAAGTTTGGGGAGAAGGCGCTACAGGTTTCGTCCCTGCTTATAATGGTCAATGGTTAAAGGCAGTGGGATACAATGCGCCACAGGCATGTATTTTAACGATTATCTGGTCGGCTACCGAATGGAGAAGGCAACGGAGCTACTCCTCGCGGGTGCTGACAAGGTTACGAAAATCGGGAAAACGGTTGGTAAACCGAATACATCTTATTTCAGTTCGCTGTTCAAGAAAACATTCGGTGTGACGCCCAAGGAGTATTGGAGAAATACGCTGAAGCACGGATGAGCATAGCTTGTAAATGGATAACAAATGGGAGAGGTGTAGCCGGTTGTGCTATCCCTGGAGAAATACGGCTGGGAGACAATGGATGTCTGCGTGGAGACGGAGATAAGGGTGCTGCAACCTCGGGCCTCCGAGGAAATCAGGCCTGTCATCAGGAACTGGTGCATGAAGGGGAGTTTTTGAATGGATCGGAGGCAGAAGACAGTGGACTGGACCACAGATGCATGGCTGAAGCAGTTATATGAGGAACAGGATTTGCGAAGAAAAAGAGAGAGACAACAGGTGCATTGCACTCCGGCTGATCGTCAGTTGCAGCTGCGTACCGCGTTGAAGCAAGCCTTAGGCGCATTCCCTGACAGAGACCATCCACTTGATCCTGTCGTGCTGGCTCGGGTAGATTATGGTGATTTTATACTCGAACGAATCGCCTATACGACGATGGAGGCGGTGCATGTACCCGTGATTGTGCTTGTTCCGAAGGTGGGAAATGGCCTTTGGCCTGCCGTTCTTGCTTGTCATGGTCATGGGAACGGATATCTTGATGCGGTCGGTTTGGAGCCTGATGGTACTGAATTGGCTGACCCGGGAATCCACAATCGATTCGCCGTGCAATTGGTACGGAAGGGAATGCTTGTTGTGGTTCCAGAGATCATGGGCTTCGGCGTCCGGCGAATGGCGGAGGAATTGAAATCGGCACCTAATTACAGTTCATGTGGCACGCTATCCTCTCAGCTGCTGATGTACGGCAGGACGCTGGCGGGCATGAGAGTGTATGAAGCAATGCGTGCCATGGACTATATCTTGGGACGTGACGATGTGGACGCGAAGCGGGTTGGCACCTTTGGATTCTCGGGAGGAAGTCTGGTCGCTGCATATGCTTCTGCGCTCGATGAACGCGTTAAGGCTACAGTATTGTGCGGCTGGACGAATACGTTCCAGGGCAGCATTCTAGCGATGCATCACTGCATCGATAACTACCTGCCGGGCATTTTGCTGGATGCAGAGCAGCCGGAGTTAACTGGGATCATAGCCCCGCGTGCGCTCTTCGTGGAGTCGGGAGAACAGGACCCGATCTTTCCAGTCAAGCAAGTGCGGCAGGCTGCAACTTTTCTGGAATATACTTACAGAATGTGGGGAGCCAAAGATAATTTCGACTACCACATTCATTCCGGCTCACACGAGATATCTGGAGAAAAGTCGATACCATGGCTGTATGGCCAACTGACACATTTTCCAGATGTTTGAGGCTTTCGATACAAATAGAGAAAGGCGGAATGTCAAGATGACATCGAATTCCAGCAATCGCGATGAGCTCCGCGAGTTGGCCAGGCGAGCGGAGAAGATGCTTGAGAGCCGGGGAGAATTCTTCACCGACGGAGCCAAGCTGGCACTGGAGGATACGCTGCGCCAGGCGAAGTTGGCATTGGAAGACAGGGCCGAATTACCTTTTGAACGGAATCGGGAATTTATTGTTCCACGTTCGGAAGAAGCAATCCGGTTTGCTACACAAAGGTATACGATGGTTCCTCCTTTTGCGGAAGAACGAAGCGTATATGCACATTACGGGCTGGAACCGGCCCTGGAATGGTTCGAGCAGCAGGATATGATGCATGAAGGAAACGAGGCTCCCGTTGAAGGCCGCCTATGTTCTGGAGAAGGCCAATGAATTGCTGGATGAGGTGGAACTTGGCGAAGGGATCGGTGAATATAACGCCGAAGCAGGCAGTCAGCTGATTCAATCGATGGATGCGCTAAGGAAAGAAGTGGGACGTTTCAATACTGTGGATGGTGGAGAAGAGCTAGCTCGAAGGATCGTTAATGTTTATAACCGTCTGAGAGAGTTCCGTCATTCGCGTCGGTTGCGGACGGATGCCGAACCGGACGCTTCACTCTACCTGAATGCTGAGGCTATGGATGAGCTGAAATCGGTGATTCACTCTAATTCGGCGATTCGCGAGCAGTATGAGAAGATGGAACGTTTGAGCGAGCTCTACAATCTGGCAGATCTGAAGAGAGCAGTCTCTGGCATCATGAAGGGCGTCACGGATTATGCCGAGTTGAACCGTCATTTCTACCTGTGGAGCTCCACGGACAAAATCATCAATTTCAAGGTGCCTTCAGGCGCGGTCAAGGCGGTCATATCCTTTATCCTGCCCGCAGAGGAGAATGAGCAGGAAGGGCTTGGGCATGTATGGATCGACGATCTGGAGATTCTTACAGCAAGCGGCGGTAGCCTAAACATCCGAAACGGCGGATATGACTCAGGGGAGACGGGGCCCAGCTTCTGGAAAGGTGAGGTTCTCAAGGGACAGCCTGTGTTGAAATGGGAGTCGGAGTATCCTTACTGCGGCGGTGGTATGCGTTCCGCAGAAGCTGACAATCCTTCCTCCCAGGTGTCCGGAAGCGCCGAAGATGTTTCCAGACGCTCGCTTTATATGTGCAACCCGACCCCCAATGATGAGGGAGCCTGGACGTATGAACGGGCATTCGACGTGGAAGGTGGGATGGGCTGCACACTGACATTCGCTGCAAAGCTGGATGGAAAGCTGAAAAAGGGGCTTAAGGTGCAGATCTCCTATATGGATGAGCAAGGTGAGCCTGCTGGAGAGTTCGTGTATTTCTTTCATCGCAAGTCCTCCTTGCCTGGCGGAAGATTTCAATTGCCCATGCAGGGCGATGCAATCCGATACGCGATGACCGGAGATGCCGTCTACGCAGAGAAAGCCAAGCTGGCGATGCTTTATATTTTGAATGATTTCTGTCAGGGGGCAGAGCATTGGCTCGTAACGAACCTGCGACCGGAGGGTAGCGACTGTTACGGGGCTGTGCAGGGTGGACGGCTACTGAGCGCCATCGCGGCAAGTTATTCGCTGATTCGGTCAGCAAATGTCTTCGATGCCGAAGAGAAAGAGCGGTTCTATGCGCTGGTGGAATACATGCTCAGGTATATGCTGGATCTGAGGGACAGGACGGAATGGCCCCCATATGAAGCCCAGCGTGGATGCAGCAACTGGCAGACAGACATGTGTGTAGGGACGGGATTCATGATGATGGTACTGAGCGATTTTCCGAATCGCCATGCCTGGCTGAACAATGCCAACACCATTCTGAAGGCCCAGCTGGCATTGAACGTGAATCCCGACGGTTCCTGGCCAGAATCCATCCGGTATCATCATGCCGCCCTGGAACGTTTCGCAGGTTATGCCCTGGTGCTCAAGAATGTAACAGGCGAAGACTGGTTCCGAACAACACCACTGCTGCGCATGTTCAGCTATGGCGTAGATATACAGACACCAGGGTATGCGTATTTCGATGGCCGGATCGGCACACCTCCCTTCGGTGATCATGCCTTGGGCGGGGGCGAGGAGTTTGGTTACTATGCGGCTTTTATGACAGTAATCGCTGAGATTGACCGGGACTTGGCGGACCGGATGTTTCATACCTGGATGGCTGCGGGTCGACCCTTTAAGAAGCTATGGGGAGAAGCGATCATACTGGAAAATATGCTATCCCAAGTGGACCGTTATACGCCCCGAAAGCCACTTGAACTGGAATCGGCGAGTGCCTTTCCAAATGCGGGCATCCATATTTTTCGCAAGCATTTCGGCACCTTGAAGCAGAGCTATTTTGCCATCATGTCCAGTCCGGAGCCTGTGGCCCATGGGCATCTGGATCAAGGTTCGTTTGTACTCTACAAAAACTCGGTTCCACTGGTAATGGACTCGGGAATTGAAGGGTACTTTGACAGCAGCACCAACTGGCACATCAGCTCTTATTCACATGCCTGTCTCCAATTCGCTACCAAACAAAAGGTAGTGTCGCCATATGACGGTGGCATGATCAATCTTTCGGCCGGAACCTACAGTCTGGAGCGCGGATGGGTGGATGTGCCGAAGACCAGCCGTGTGCTGGATGTTCAACTGGGGGAAGATGTGGACTCGATCAGTATCGAGATTGCCAACCCTGAAGGCGAAGGAAGGCACATTCGGCACGTGAGTTATGTACGAGAGCCAGACCTGTATATTATTCATGATGAGGTGTTGGACTTCGAAGGCAAGGTGCTATTCAATCTGCCCGTTGCAGCCACACAATCTTGGACGGACGGCAGTCGAGTGAATTCGGAAGGGGCATATGATGCAGATCTGGAAACGGTGTTTCTGAGTCCGCTTGAATCGATCACTCTGGAGCACGGGCGCTCCACCCGTTTTTATGATCGGGGCGACGAGAAGGCTGGCATGATGGATTACGTGCGTGCGGTTGCAGATGCCCGAGACGGATTCCTGACGGTGCTCTATCCCAAGGAAAAAGGCGCAAACAAGCTTGACATAATCCATGAGGCAGGTGGAAGCATAAGCCTAGTGACAGATGGCTGTCACGTCCTTCTAGACGTACCCACTAAGTCTGAGAAAGAAGAGAGAACGATCAGCCATCCTTTACCATTATCCGTGCGTCTGAAAAAAATGTCGTAAATTCCATAATGTGCAGAAAGGTTGACAAGTCGGTGCATTGCAGTCGCTATTTTCAACTGTAGTAAAAAGAGCCTTGACCGAAACTGTGGTCCAAGGCTCTTTTTACTATGATATGATCCCACCTATAGGGCACGGAAATTCCTGAATCCCTCTATTCATCAGTAAACATTAACATACTTCAAGTTGCGCCCCACAAAGAGATATGCCCTGATTAGAGAAAGCTATTTCATTTCCAATCAAGGAGAATATAGATATGTTCATTTCCTTGACTTGGAATGACATGTTGAATTAAACCTTTGAAGCAATACACGTTCAATATAAAACAAAAAGATCAAGCATGGAATGTTACGATTGGCAGGAATTCGCGGTGTATCTGCAATTTAAAAGTCACTGGTTGGGTAAATTTTCGATTGAGTTCGCTTAAAAATAACAGTGGTCTAAAATTCAACGAAGCCGATCAAGACAATGTTTTTTCCTTGCAACTTCTTCAATGTCCGCTATGGCTTATAGAGATGATACATGAAGGAAGATGGGGACTCTCCTATAACCTTCTTAAAAACTCTACTGTAATAAAAAGGATTATGATAACCGAGGTGAGCACTAATCTCAGAGATATTAAGCGTACTATTACGCATCCATTCAATGGCCATGTTCATGGACAGCCTAGTGTGGGTATCCACGATGGTCTGACCTGTCTGCTCTTTGAACGCAGCCGATAAATAGCTGTAATTAAGGTTCATATGGGAGGCGATTTTTTTTGAATCAAAATTTTCCTCGGTATGATGCAGTAAATAAGTTATGACACGACCGGCAACCGTATCTGTCTTGCTAATTCGTCCGATTTTGCTCCGCTCGCTCATCGCCTGTTGCAGCTCGAGAAACAGTTGACACACACTCAAGTTGACATGAGTCAAACTGTGCGATCCAGGCGTACGGTAATCAGCAACCAGTGCTTCTATTCTAGCTGCGAGACGAACTTGCAGGCTAGAGGTTCTATTTTTCGGCAATGGAATACAGTAATTATAGTGTTCCGGACCATAGTACTCCAATTCGGGAATAGGCGAATGTTCCCTGTAGTTGTCACAAGCCTCGTCAGGGAGGTTAAAGTGAATCCGGTACCAGCTGGTACCGAGTTCTGTCATCTATAGTCCCCAGTGATGGCGGCCTTTTTTCAGAATCAAATGATGATTTTCTCCAATAATATATTCTACTCCATCTTCGATTACTTGCATGGAGCCCTTGGCAACGAATAGAAAAACATCATAACCCAATATCCGATCTGGATGCGTGTACAACTTATCAGTTTTATTCCATCCGATGTCCCGAACGAGTGGGAAAGGGTCTGCAGACAGATGAAGATCGTTATTCATGTTGTGTCCTCCAATAGACAAAAAAAGGAGGATGATTATGAAAAACACGATTTTCTCCGAATTACCGAACGGCAGCGTCCGGTTGCGGTTCCCGACCGTCAGGAGGGATTCCATATTCTGGGATTACCACAGCCTTCAGAATGGGTCATGTCCTCGCTGGCTGCTGCCGACCCGGAGAAGGCAAAGGTCATGGAGCAGTTCTTGCACTTCTTTTAAATATCCGAAGTACCTGCAAGCGGTGAGCGGCGCTCCAGTCACCAAGGAGCCGATGCCACATCAGTCCTCTGAGCTGAAGCAAGAGGTGGAGCAACTGCTTCATGATCCGAAGATGATCAAACTTTATGGTATGGAGTATTATTGGGGACAGGACGGGATTCCCCTTAGCTTTTGCAATGCCTTCTATGAACTTGTGCAGGATGCGATCGCTGGCAATATATCCATACATGAAGCGTTGATTCGTGCAGACCGGATATGGGATGAACACCGGAAATAAGATGAGTATAAGGAACAGGGATCTGCATTGAACATGCAGCATCCTTTTTCGTGTGGAAAACGAGATTCCAAAAAAATACGCAAATGAAGAAAGTGCCTTGCCAGCCTTTACTGGCGTTAGGTACTTTCTTCTCTACAAAATACGTAGTCCAGTACATAAACAACAAAAATAGTGTAGGATATCCTGTTCAATATGTGCTTCACATTGGTCTCATAGTTTGAGAATCCGCGATAACCTAAAGCCAATCTAAAGCCCAAAGGCGATGTTTAAGCTCTTAATTGGTCCAGGAATAATTTCTTCAGGATCTTGAACTGTTCTGCCTCTTCTACCTGTGTATGAAATGCGGCAATGCCATTCAGCATAGCCATTTTCTTGGAAAAATTCCCAAAAACGTTCATCATGGTAATGATGGTATCGGCAGTCATATGGTCCGTCCTTACAGAGCCGTCTTGCTCTCCAAGTAGAGCAAGCTCACTGAAAAGCGCGATCAGTTTGTTGTATTGTGCCTGGTAGATTTCTATATCTTCCAGAGGTTCTTTTGACATCGCAACGTAACATTCAAATGCTTCAATAAGTTTAGAGTTTCGTTGATGCTCTGTATTCTGAAAAAAGATGAGTGCACCAAAGATTCTGTCCAGCTTGTCGTAACAGTTGCCTTTACCCCTGACAATTTCTGATAACACCTCAAACTCGGATTGGACAATCCTGGAAGCAACGGACACGATCAATTGCTCCTTTTTAGGGAAATAGCGGAAGATGGTAGCTACACCCAAACCCGCTTCCTTGGCGATCTCCTGCATCGTGGCTTGTTCAAACCCTTTATTGGTAAAAACGATCTGGGCTGCTTCAATAATATTTATGCGCCGCTTTATTCTCAGATTGCTGCGCTCATGTTCAAGTCTTTGACTAGGTTGAATGAGGAAGACCTCCTTACAGGATTCAGCTTCAATCATGCTAGCAAAGGTGCCTGTTGCTTGTCAATGAACAGGTCCGTATTAAACATAGCGAAGCATATGGATTAACTTTTACTTGGTTCACGAAGTAAAGTTGCATCCTCACTTTCAAAAATGATAGTATTACTATCATGATGATATATATAATATCATTTTTTTAGAAATATATTAACTTTACTGGAGGATGAGCCCAATGGCCTACAATGAAAATATTAAAATTGGTGATCTATTAAACCATGAAGAAGCGTTCGCTGTACTGCAAAAACATTTACCTGAATTTGTAAGTGAACCAACATTTAAGATGGCCTCCAATTTCACTTTGGATCAGCTGGTCGCCCTTCCTCAAGTGAACATTCCCCTTTCTACACTAGAAGTAATTAAGAATGATTTGGCTTCAATTGTGTTTGTAGCAGAAAAGACTCCACAAACCCACGCTGCTCCTTCCTCCAGAAAAAACGATGCTTCGCTTGAGGGTAAAGTCATCATCGTCACAGGTGCAGGAAGCGGAATTGGCCGGGCAAGCGCAGTGCTGATGTCAGCAAGAAGAGCCAAGCTAGTGCTGGTTGACTTCAATGCTGTTACAGGAGAAGAAACGCTGGAGCTTGTTCGTAAAAATGGTGAGGAGGCCGTTTTTGTTCAAGCTGATGTATCTCGAGGTGAGGATGTTCAGAATTATATACAGAAAGCAATTGAAACTTATGGAAAAATTGATGTGGCATTTAACAATGCTGGTATTTTGCAAAAATTCCAACCCTTTCATGAGATCTCGGAAGAAGAATTTTCGCGCGTGATTGATGTTAACCTGAAAGGGATCTTCTTCGGAATGAAATATGCCCTTCAAGTGATGGAGAAACAAGGCTACGGTCATATCATTAATACCGCATCTACGACCGCAATTCGTGCCGAGCACAGTTTAGCTGCCTACACTGCAAGCAAGCACGGAGTTGCAGGTTTAACAAAAGCGGCTGCAATTGAGTATGTGAGAAAAGGAATTCGCATAAATGCCATCTGTCCTGGGGGAGTGGCTACAACCTTAACAGCGGCTGTTCCTCAATCACTGCAAGAAAGCGGTTATGTACCAGAAGAATTCCCGAATATGCGAATCGGACGCTATGCAGAGCCAGAAGAGCTGGCTGAACTGGTTGCTTTCATGGCCTCGGATGGTTCGAGTTATATGACGGGGTCTATAATTGTGGCCGACGGCGGTCTTACGCTCTGATTCGAGATTGCAACAAAAGAAAATAGATGTCGCATGGTTTCACACTTGAGTGAATTTATGTCGGTTATAAGGTTTCAGCAGAGGCACATCGCAGCAAGCGATGTGCCTCTGCTTTTTTAATGTTTTTGACAGTCAACATCTATTTTTTTGACATGGTGAAAGTTGAATAAATGAGTTAAAAATAATAATGTAAGCGCTAACAAATCATTGGTATACATTGGTAGCAAGGTGGAAATTAAAGAACAGAACTTTTAGTAAGAAAAACTGGAAGGGGGAAGCATTAAAAAAATACAATAATTTAGTATTCACCTCGTTAATGTTCATTTCATCGTATCGGTCATTGGTCACATACATTATTTTATTTTTCCTTTCAGTATTGAGCCTTTTCATTAATTAGGAGGGATATGACATGAAAAAAATGTTGATTTCCACTTTGGTGACCGTGTTATTACTAATGGGATTTGACTCCAGAATATACGCTCAGCCTGCTAAATCAAAATCACAAGAGATAGAAAGTAATAATTTTAGAATGGCGCTTTCTCTTGGTCAAGGCGTATCGGATACCTTGAAGCAAGGCTATAAATTCAAGTATGGGAACAACATTGCTAGAACTCCTAAAGAGCTGCAGCGATTATATAGGCGGATAGGTTCTAATGAAATGTTTGTTCGTATTAATACCAAGAGATATAACGATGGAGACGTTTCAATTGATCCAGAGCACGCTGAGCTGCTGTCTTTGGAATCTGGACTTAAGGTTTGTAAAATTGCAAAAGAACTGGGTCTAAAAGTGAATCCAGAAATAATGGTAGCTTACACTTATATGGATTCATTTTCCCAGCAGGCACCTAACTTCAAAGACTATCCTGAAATTACTCAACCCAACAAGCCCTGGAGTGAATATAACCTAGAAGAAATGAAAGATGTGTTGTATCAATACGGAGAGTTAGTGGCTAAAGAAGTAGTAAACTCAGGGTGTGAGGTTGAATTCTGGAACATAGGTAATGAGGCCAACTTTGGTTTTGGTGGTGTGAGTGTGGGTCTTAAGACAGCTGTAAACCCTATATTAGAAAATAAAACACTACAGGATATGTATACATCACCCTCTTTTGGTGCTCAGTGGTTAAAAGAAAATGTCTGGAATTATAACGGGGAAATGATGGCTGCACTAGCCAATGGAATTAAGAAAGTAGACCCGGATGCGAAATTTTCCACACACATTACAACAGCTATGGCCGACACAAATTTTATGACCTCTTACTTTAAAACGTTAGCAGAAAACGGATACAACGTAGATCAAGTTGGTATTAGTTTTTACCCCACTTCAATGAGTCACTTTACAGATCCAGTGAATTACACAAAAAATATGATCACTGAAACTTACAATGAATTAAAGCTTCCAATTTTTGTGGCTGAATATGCATATCCTTCCGAAGCAATAACTAGCGGTCCTTTTGCTGATTGGGATACTCCTATACCTGGATATGAGATTTCTGAAAAAGATCAGGCACGTTTCACTATAGATTTTATTAAGTGGGGTAGAGAAAATGGCGTTAGTGGGATACGTCCGTGGGCTCCAGATTTAAGTATTAATCATTGGGCACCTATGTCTTTATTCAAAATGGACTCAGATGGATCAACATTATCCGCAAAGCCAATTTTATATGAATTAAAAAAGTATTTAAAAAATAGCTAATCATCCCGGATACATTGAGACACCGATGATATCAGATTTGTTTAAGGAGGAAATTTGAATCAATAGTTTCTATCCCAGACACCACTTCCACGTCTAGGCAAACCAGAGGATATCGTAACGCTGTCCTGTTCCTAGCATCAGAGGAGTCTTCTTTTATTACAGGCGTGGAACTCTCGATTGACGGCTCTTATTCCGTGAAATAACAGCTCACGACTTGCGCCCAACAAAGAACTCATTAGGATAATGGGTTCTTTGTTGGGGGTTATGATACACTTTAGACTTCTTTTTGTTCCTAACTTGTTTCCAGTGTATGTGGGTTTTCACGATATTTTCTTGGCGTCACACCAGTCATTTTTTTGAATATTTTCGTGAAATAGCTTTGATCTGTGAAACTGAGCAATGCGCCGATTTCCGTGATCGGCTTATCCGTGAAAGCTAGCAAATTTTTGGCTTCATCGATCCGGGCTTGTTGAATATATTCGTTTACAGAAACGCCAACTTCTTTTTTAAACAAAACGGAAAGATAACCTGGGCTTAATTTAACGTAATTTGCAATTTGTTCATGGTTGATTTTACCGTATAGGTGGTTGTGGATAAAATTTTGGCACGTGGTAATCGTCTTTGAATATCGACGTTCCTTTGCTTGCCGAACCTTTTGCGTAAACGTTAACAGGGCTTCCACAAGAAATTGGTCAATCTCCTCCGATTTATTCATTTCCTCGAGCCGCTGGATGAAAAGGTCGCTGAGGCTAAACGCCTGCTCGGACAAAACGCCCCCTTCGATGGAGGAACGGGTAGCCAGTGTAATGGAGGTGATTGCAAGATTTTTTTTTGATCGGATAAAGCTGGATTTGGATAGTACCCCGACCTTGTCGCCAAAATCATTGCCGAAGTTTTTCAAATCCTCAATACGACCTTCTCTAATAATATTGAATAGCTTTTTCTCCAGTAACGGGTCTTGGTGAAAATCACTGGTTTGGCGCGTTTTGGCTGTTTCGGCTTCCATATTAAACTTTAAATCAGAGCTCAAAGACGTATTTATTTCATTAATGATCTCTCTTGGCGAAATCATTTTTTGCGTAACCATGTGAAAAACTAGGGTGCAAATCTCCAACAGTGTATCACGTGGAATTACAGGGACGGTATGGTAATAGTTTAGAATCTGCTCTCGTTGAGCGCCCAGATGTAGATCGTTGATTATTCCCAAAATTTTCGAGTTCGCAAGCGCAGATGAAATAGAAGGTCCGAGCAATATTGTACCTTGAAAGTGGCCTCCTTGATTTAAACTAATCAGAATGTAGTTTTCCAGATAGAAGCTTTTCTGAAGGATGGGGAACTCACAAGGCTTCGCGGGATCAAAGTTTAATACCTCAAATAAGTTTTTTCTCTTGTTTTGGTAGAAAGGGTTCAAGCTACGATTCGGGGTATATTCCCATAAAATATCACCCATTGGATTCACAAAAAAAGTTGATAATCGGAAGATCAAGGATAGTCGTTTGCTGATAAAGGAAAGAGAACCCTGGGAAAAATCCATTTGCCAATCCCCTTTCTACAAAATTCGAACTGGAATCAATTTTAAAACTAAATTTTATATTGTAAGCGCTTAATTTAATTCAATAATTAAAATACCATATACAAAATTAAAATACCATAATGTTTTCAAGAAACCCCTTACAATTTAACTTGCTTATACTATGCAAGTGAAGGGAGTCGTAAGAAGCAATGCATAACAAAATTGATGAATTGATACGCGAGCTGACGCTAGAGGAGAAAGCAAGCTTATGCTCAGGTAAAGATTTTTGGAATACACAGGATATCAAGCGATTAGGTATACCCTCTATTATGATGACGGATGGGCCACATGGAGTCAGAAAGCAGGAAGGGAATTTTGACCATCTCGGTTTAAACAAAAGCGTTCCCTCTACCTGTTTCCCTACAGCCGCCGGCGTGGCTTGCTCATGGAATGAGGATCTAATTGCAGAAATGGGAGCGGCGATTGGCGAGGAATGCCAGGCAGAAGAAGTATCCATTTTGCTTGGACCTGGGGCAAATATCAAACGTTCTCCTTTGTGTGGAAGAAATTTTGAATACTTTTCGGAGGACCCGTATTTGTCGGGAAAAATGGCTTCAAGCTTCATCAAGGGGGTTCAGAGCCAAGGTGTTGGTACATCGCTGAAGCATTTTGCCGCCAACAATCAGGAATACCGGAGAATGTCTATTAATGCGGTTGTAGATGAAAGGACTTTAAGGGAGATTTATTTGGCCAGCTTCGAGGAAGCTGTCATAGAGGCTGAACCTTGGACAGTTATGTCTGCCTATAACAGATTGAACGGCGAATTTTGCGCCCAAAACAAAACCTTGTTGACTGATATTTTGAAGGAAGAATGGGGATTTGAGGGAGCAGTTATCTCCGACTGGGGGGGAGCGATTGAAAGAGACGCAGATCTAGAAGCTGGCCTGGAGATCGAAATGCCTTCCAGTGGGGGACGTGGAGTCGCCAAAATCATTGAAGCAGTGAAGTCAGGCTGGCTCCCGGAAGAGATGCTTGATCAGGCGGTAAGACGCATACTCAAATTGGTATTCAAAGCAGCGGAGAACAAGAAAGCCGGAGTCGTCTATGATCCAGAGAAACACCATGAGCTGGCTAGGAAGACAGCAAGAGAATCCATGGTGCTCCTGAAAAATGAAGATCACATGCTTCCGCTTAAACCAGGAACAATTTTGGCGGTGATTGGGGGCTTTGCGAAGCAGGCAAGATATCAAGGGGCGGGCAGTTCTTTTATTCAAACAACCAAGCTGGATGTCATCTATGATGAACTGAAAAAGCTGGCGGGAAATGACGCCAACCTGCTTTATGCTGACGGATATGCTATGAACCATGATGAAATCGATGAGGCAATGATCCACGAAGCAGTGGAACAGGCCAAACAAGCTGAAATAGCTGTAATTTTTGCAGGGCTTCCGGCGAGGCACGAATCCGAAGGTTTTGATCGGAACCATCTCAAGCTGCCGGCAAATCATCAAGCCGTGATCGAAGCTGTGTCTAAAGTGCAGGCGAATACCATCGTAGTGTTAAGCAATGGATCTCCAGTTGAGATGCCGTGGCTAAACCAGGTGAAAGCGGTATTGGAAGGGTATCTCGGTGGTCAGGCAACTGGAGGAGCTGTTGCCGATTTGCTGTTTGGTGTCGTCAGTCCTAGCGGTAAACTGGCAGAGACCTTCCCGCAGAAGCTAGCACATAATCCTTCCTATTTGAATTTCCCTGGAGATGAACATGAAGTTCATTATAAAGAAGGAATTTTCGTCGGTTACAGACATTATGATACAAGGGATGTGAAACCTTTGTTCCCGTTTGGATATGGACTTAGCTATACTACTTTTGAGTACAGTCAATTGCAAGTTGACCAAAGGCACATTAAGGATCATGAGATGCTAAGCGTAAGTGTATCGGTGAAAAATACAGGTCCCGCAGCTGGAAAAGAAATCGTCCAGCTTTATGTAAGAGATACGGAGAGTACGGTTATTCGACCAGAGAAGGAGCTTAAGGGCTTTAGAAAGCTGTTTCTTCTTCCGGGAGAGACGCAAACGGTTACCTTCCAGTTGAATAAAAGATCGTTTGCTTATTATAACGTCCAATTAAAGGATTGGCATGTAGAGACAGGCACCTTTGAAATTCTGATAGGCAAATCCTCCAGAGAGATTGTGCTTCGAGAAAGTATAGAGGTGGAATCAACTGTTCCACTCCCAAAAATTATCACGAGAGATTCAACGTTTGGCGATTTGATGGAGCATCCTGCCGGGGCAGAGGTTGTTAAATCCATGCTGGCTGCATCAGCTCCTTCAGAGGAGGGGGATGGCACCAAAATGCTGGGTATGAATGTGAATGAGGTGATGAAAGCTACACATCTTCGCACCGCCGTAGCGATGAGTAACGGAGTCTTTACGGAAGAGGCACTAGAAAGTATTTTGCAGGCAGTTAACGGCGCAAACTGATGTAAATCCAAACGAAAAGGAGTACTGCATTAATGAAGATTGTTGATTTGCGGACGGAATATCGTGAAAATCCGGTTGGCCTGGATGTAAGGAGGCCGCGTTTTTCCTGGAAGCTGGTCTCTGAGGAACAAAATGTCCGACAAAAGGTCTACCGGATTCAAGTTACCACGGATGGGAATAGCATTTGGGATACAGGTAAGCTGGAAAGCGATACATCAATCCATGTAGAATATGCCGGGCCGGACCTTGCTGCTTCCACCAGATATGGAGTTCAGGTAGAGGTATGGGATAACAAAGAGAACCATGCGACTGTGCAAGGAAGCTTTGAGACAGGATTATTGAACGGAACGAATTTTAAGGCAGAATGGATTACCCATCGTTTTCCCGCGGAAGAAACCGCTTGTCCTGTCTTCTTAAAAGAGTTTTCTGTGAGCAAAACCGTACGCACTGCGCGTATTTACGCAACGGCCCTTGGTGTCTACGAAATTAGGCTGAACGGGGTAAAGGTGGGCGACACGTATTTTGCGCCTGGTTGGACCAATTATAGAAAAAGACTGCAGTATCAAACCTATGACACTGACGGGATGCTGCATGAACAAAATTGTTTGGAAATCATCGTGGGGAACGGTTGGTATAAAGGCATCTTTGGTTTTACTTGTACGCCTAATCATTATGGAGACCGTGTAGCCGCATTGGCGGAATTGCATATCACTTATACGGATGGGACCTCTGAAATCATCTCAACGGATACAAGCTGGAAGGTAGCGACGGGGAGTATTCGTAGCAGCGAAATTTATATGGGTGAAACCATTGATTCCTGTTATCCAAAGCAGGAGCCGGAGCAGGTGGACTCCTTTTCATTTGACAACAACCGCATCATCGCCCAGGAGAGTGAGCCGGTTCGGATCACCGAAAGACTTGCCGCCAAAACGCTGATTACGACACCAGCAGGAGAGCAAGTGCTGGACTTTGAGCAAATCCTAACCGGGTTTGTGCAAATAAAGGTAAAAGGGAAGGTTGGGCAAAAAATTACGATCAGGCATGCAGAGGTGTTGGATAAGGAAGGGAACTTTTACCCGGACACGCTTCGTCAAGCTATTTCGGTCGATCATTTTATTTGCAACGGTGAGGAACAAGTCTTTATGCCGCACTTTACTTTCCACGGATTCCGGTATATCTGTGTGGAAGGGCTGGAAGATATTCGTCTGGAAAACTTCACAGCATGCGTGCTTCATACAAATATGGCTATGACGGGAAGCTTCACTACATCCAACGCTTTGGTAAACCAGCTTCAAAGCAATATTCAATGGAGCCAAAGAGGTAATTTTCTTGATATTCCAACAGATTGTCCGCAAAGAGATGAACGGCTGGGCTGGACGGGCGATGCTCAGATTTTTGCCCGAACCGCCGCTTACAACATGGATGTTGCACTATTTTTCAGCAAATGGCTGCATGACCTTGCTTCAGAGCAAACGCCGGAATATGGGGTTCCTCATGTCGTTCCGAATATTTTAGGGGATCAGGATGGAGCGGCTGCCTGGAGTGACGCGGCAGTTATTATCCCTTGGGTACTTTATGAAACCTATGGTGACGTTCGAGTCCTGAAGGAGCAATACGAGAGCATGAAGGGGTGGGTCGATTATATTACTTTACGCTGCGGACGCAACGGATTATGGCAGTCCGGTTATCAATATGGCGACTGGCTTGCGCTAGATAAGGAGGAAAGCGCCGATCGGACAGGGGCAACAGATCAGTATCTGATAGCCAATGCGTATTATGCATATTCCACCCGTCTTTTATGCCAAGCAGCAGAGGTTCTGGGCAAGAAGGAAGACGCTCAGACTTACGATCAACTTTATAACCATATTAAGAAGACTTTCAACCGGGAATATATTACGGCGACTGGCAGAATGGTCAGTGAAACACAGACAGCTTGCGTTCTGGCTTTATATTTTGATTTGGCGGATGAGCAATACCGCGAGCGTATTCTGGAAGCGCTTAAAACCAACATCGCCAATCACAAAAATCATTTGTCCACCGGTTTCGTAGGAACTCCTTATTTGTGCCATGCCTTGACGGAAAATCAACTTCATGATCTGGCAGGCATACTGCTTCTAAAAGAAGATTATCCATCCTGGTTATATGCCGTAAAGAAAGGGGCCACCACCATTTGGGAGCGTTGGAACTCCATTTTGCCTAATGGCGAATTTGATGTCTCAGGCATGAACTCCTTAAACCATTACGCTTACGGTTCAATAGGGGAATGGTTGTACCGCAGGCTGGCGGGCATCAATCCACTGGAGCCGGGATACAAAAAGATTCTGATCAAGCCACAATTTATTGCAGGAATTACTGCTGTTGAAGCAGAGCTTCATTCCGTTTACGGACGGATTGTGAGCAAATGGTCCTGTCAAAATAATATGATTCGTATTGAAGTGGAGATACCGGCCAATACCACTGCTATTTTGGAGCTTCCTGAGCGGGAGCAGCCAATTGAAGTGGGCTCCGGAAGCTATACCTACGAATATGAGACCGAGACTTCTCTGGAGCAAGATCGCTTCTCTACGGATTCCACGTTGGGTGAGATTATGGATGAGCCGGTCGCATTGGAAATGCTAAATCAATATGCACCGGAAATGCTGAATCATCCGATGATTCAGTTTGCCCGACAGCTTTCGGTTAGCGAGGTGTTAGGTAAAGCACCTGAAGAAATGAAGAATTTATTCATTACGGTTATTCAGACTCTTAACCGGAGTTGCTAGATTCGGTTGGAAGGAGCGGGTGGCATTTGCCCGCTCCTCAGAATAATAGGGGGAATCAGAATGAGTAGAGCAGAAATCGCCTATAATGAAAGCGTTATCAATGAAACTAAACATGAGGAACCTAAGCTTAGACTCCGGGAAAAGATAGCTTGTTCTATCGGTGGCTTGACGGGCACCCTGCATTTCCAAATGATCTCAATGTTTTTGCTCTTCTTTTATACGGATGTCATGAAAATTTCCCCTGCTTATGTCGCAGGGTTATTTCTGGTCGCTCGTATCATTGATGCAGTACTGGCACCCATGTTTGGTATATTTGTAGATAAAGTGACTACGCCTTGGGGAAAGTATAAGCCGTGGATGCTCATTCTAGGTATTCCGACCGCCATTTTTGGTTGGTTGACTTTTACCAGCTTTGATCTTTCCCACACGGGAAAAATTATCTATGCTACGGTAACTTACCTTGCATACAGTATTATGATTGCGATTACGCCGGCGCCAAGCTCAGCTATTATGCCTGCTGTCACGAAACGGGTTGATGAACGGGTATCTATTGGCACTTACAGCTATATGCTTGTTATGGTTGGAGCCATGTTTGTTACAATCGCTGCTCAGCCGCTTTATAAAGCTCTGGGGGGCGGAAGCGATGCCAGAGGATTTTCTTTATTGATGCTTGTGGTCGGTATCATTACGATTCTGGTCTCTCTGTTTCAAGTACTGAACTTGAAAGAGAGATATATCGTTACGTCGAGTAAAGATGAGGCGAGACCTTCATTAAAAGAGATGCTTGTTGCAGTTTTTACCAATAAAAATGCCATTATCGTTTATATTTACGTATTAGCTTTGAATTTGGCTAATGGGATCAGATCAGCCGTTATGGTACACTACTTTAAATATTTTTTTGGCAATGAAGGTTTGGTGGTTACCGTAGGTATTGTATCCATTTTACCAGTTATGATTGGAGCCGTCTTAAGTCCGATGGTGACAAAAAAAATTGGCGTCAAGGCTAACGTACTCCTTGGAACATTTGTGACTGTATTGTCAATGCTGGCCATTCTGGTAATTCCAAGCACTCCAGCGGGTATTATCGCTTTTCTGGTGATCGGGGTAATCTCCGGCGTGTTCACCGGGTTCTCTAGTCCTGCTCAAGGAACAATGCTGCCTGCGGCTATGGATTACACGGAATGGAAGACAGGGATCAACGTCAATGCGTTTATGGGTTCATTTATGGGATTTCTACAAACCTTCGCCACAGCTTTATCTGGTGCTATTGCTGCCGGGGTGTTAGTTATGATCGGCTATGAGCCTGGCGTGGAGCAAAGCAGCACAACCTTGACAGGCCTCAAAGTTTTAATGGGAGTTATACCTGCAATTGTAATCGTTTTCACAGCGAGTGTTGCTTGGTTTGATCTGACGGAAGAGAAGCAAACACAGATTGCAAAAGACTTGGAGGAACGTAGAAATCAGAGGAAAAATGATTGATCTTAATACCTACTTGACGAGATGAACAAGAGTGGAGACAGATAGACCCGAAACACGGCTGCAAAAGTGTTCCGGGTTTTTGCGTGCTTGAAAATGATCTTTCGGTCTAGGGAGATAAATGTGTCATATGTGCAACGAATAAAAAATAGGCATGGGGCAATGAGGTACAGTAAATTATCGGAACCAATTTTTGTTTGTTTTGGGAGGTAAAAATGAATATTAAAGAGTTAGATGCCTTGTTGCAAAAAGAAGAGGATGTCGAAACATTACAAAAACGAACAGGTGTGAGTGTCAATGACTTAAAAGTTCCCTTTGATGATAAACTGATTCCTAAAGTATCGAGAGAACTACTATTTCAAGAAGGGAATATAATCATTCGTAAACATCGGCGCTACGCTCCGGTAAGAATGCATACGCATGATTTTGTCGAAATGAACTATGTCTATTCAGGTAAGTGTATACAGATAATTAACGATGAAAGAATCGAATTATCAGCAGGAGATATTCTGTTAATTGACCGTGATGCACCACACAGCATTGAGGATACAGAAAAAGATGACATTATTCTAAATGTGTTGCTGAAAGAGGAGACAATTATGACAGACATCATCTCCAATCTTGCCAATAGCAATAATTTAGTGACACAGTTTATGCTTTCAGCATCAAAAAAAAATGAGAAGCATGACCGCTTTCTTATATTCGTTAATCCCAGCAGCGATGTGTTGACTGGGCTAATGAATCATTTATTCTGTGTGTATTTCTCCGAGTATTCCTTCAAAAAGAAGGCACTTAATCTGTATCTATCACTGATACTGATCGAATTAACCAACATTCTTGAAAAAAATAACCTACAGTCTATAGATAAAGATGTGAATCAGGAAGTGGTCTCTATGTTGGCGTACATTGATCGCCACTATAATTCGGTTTCGCTAGATGATCTATCTAAAACCTTTGGATATAACAAAAGTTATCTAAGCTTGAAGCTGAAAAGGGAAACCGGAAGCAGTTTCAAAGACCTATTAAACAGAAAAAAAATAAATGTAGCTAAAGAATTGTTGAAAGAAACGAATATGTCGGTTGAAGAAATTGCGTTGAGTGTCGGTTATAACGAATCATCGTCATTCTTTAAATTATTTAAGAAATACACACATATGACACCTAGCGAATATCGCTAATGTATGACTGGGAATTAACTTCATATAAGGATTCTAAAGCAGGGGTACACTAAATAAAACGGTGTGACTCTGCTTTTTTAATGCTTTTGACAGTCAACATCTAATTTTTTGACATGGTGAAAGTTCAGTAAATGAGTTAAAACTTATGTAAGCGCTAACAGGAGGTAGCATAGGAGATTAAAAAACAGAATTTGTAAAAAAAACAACTGGCAAGGGGAAAAGCACATGAAAAAAGACACCAATTTAATGAAATTTTCTCTACTATCTGTTTCATTAATATTAACTTCGTCAACGGCGATAAGTGCAGCAATACCACAATTGAGCCAATCGTTTAGTGGTTATTCGTTATCATCCATTGAGTTGTTAACCACGATACCTTCTTTTATGGTTATGATTTTTGTTTTGTTAAGTAGTTTTATTGCTCGTAAAATTGGTCAAAAACAAACAATTATCATTGGATTAATTATTACAGGAGTTTGCGGTATAATTCCGGTTTTTGTTAATAATTACATGTTAGTGTTAATTTCAAGAGCAGGTTTAGGAATTGGGTTTGGACTGATGAATTCACTTGCCGTCAGTATGATTTCATCATTTTATACTGGAAATGAGCGTGCGACACTGATTGGATTCCAGAGTGCATTCCAAGGTTTAGGCGCAGCTCTACTAACGTTCTTAGCAGGGTATTTATTATCTTTTGGTTGGCATTATTCGTTTCTTGTCTATGCACTAGCTTTCCCGATTTTGGTGCTATTTATGATGTTTGTTCCCAAACCTGAATCTTATGGTTCAACAGTTGAGGAGGAAGCGCCACAAGCGTTTAAAACCAATAAAGCTATTATCGGCTATGCTTTTTTCCTGATCATCGCATGCATTCTTTATAATGCTGTTTTTGTCAAGCTTGCGACACTTTTAACGACTTATCATCTTGGATCAGAAACAAGTGCAAGCAGTATTTTTAGTATTATGCAACTCGCAAGTATGGTAACCGGCTTCTTGTTCGGTATTGTTCAGTCTAAACTACACAAATATACTTTGCACACTTCCTTGTTTTTAATGGGATTAGGTTTCTTCTTAATTTCTAGTATTTCAAATCTCTATGTCGTTGCCTTTGGTTCTATTTTAGTGGGAGTTTCTTTCTCATTGTTCATCCCATTCCTGTTTAACCAAGTGAGCATTTTATCGCCCAAGAAATCTGAAACATTTAATACATCAATTTTATTAGTCGGTGCAAATATCGGCTCATTCTTAGCGCCATATGGACTATTGGCCTTATCAAGCATTAAAACAGCTGAGCCTATGATCGCTGTGTTTATCAATGGTGGAACATTGCTAATTACCCTAGCTATTTTAGGACTTTTCTTGGTCAGAAAAATTAAAGCATAGATGAAAAGGGGACGAAGACATGTTTACGATTAATGATTTTAAGATTGAGTATCGCCAAGCTCCCATCGGCTTAGATGTTGAAAAACCACGTTTTAGTTGGACAATGACTTCGCCAAAGCAAGAAGTGAAACAGCAAGAATATCGAATGGTTGTCAAAGCTAATGAGGTATTAGTTTGGGATTCAGGCGCTTGCCAGTCGGACGCTTCTCATTTAGTTGAATATGCTGGAGATGAATTACGACCGTTAACGACTTATCAGGTAATGCTTGAAGTCTTGAATAATTATGGTGAAAAAGCATCAATTACAAGCAACTTTGAAACAGGCTTGATGGATTACAAAAATATGAAGGCCGATTGGATTACCGTGCACAACGAGGGAAGAGAAGAAGTACCAATCTTTAGGAAATATTTCAAAGTACAAGGCGAGGTTGCCAAGGCACGCATCTACGCTTCTGCTTTAGGTGTATATGAGCTATCCTTGAATGGAAACAAGGTAGGTGACTACTATTTCACACCAGGTTGGACCAGTTATCATCATCGCATTCAATACCAAGCCTATGATATTACGGAATTGTTAAAACAGACTAAAGAAGATAACAAATTGGATATGACGGTTGCTAACGGTTGGTTTAAAGGGATTTTTGGCTTAGAATCTTCGCCAAACAACTATGGAGATAAGATCGCAGCAATTGCATATGTAAGGGTAGAATATGAAGATGGTGCAATTGAAGAGTTTGGAACGGACAACAGCTGGTCCTGCTTTACTGGTGAAACCATAACAAGCGAAATGTATCTTGGCGAATGCATTGATAAAACAATCAGTGAAACTGAATTTGGCGAAGTTGAGTTGTACAGTTTTCCAAAAACAGTTCTAGTCGCTCAAGAAAATGAGCAAGTCAAAATAACTAAGAAAATCAAACCGATAAAAAACCTTGTTACTCCTAAAGGTGAGACCGTCATAGACTTTGGCCAAAATATGACTGGCTTTGTTTGCTGCAAATTAAAGCAACCAAAAGGTACAAAGATAACCATCAAGCATGCTGAAGTACTTGACAAAGAGGGCAACTTTTATACTGAAAACTTACGTGCAGCTGCACCGGATGATATGTTTATTTGTAGTGGTTCAGAGGATGTGTTTATGCCTAGATTTACTTTTCATGGTTTTAGGTACATTGCTATTGATGGCTTGGTGAATACTTGGGATATACAAGACTTTACTGCCTGTGCGTTGCATACTGACATGGAAGAAACGGGAACGTTTACTTGCTCCAATGCTAAAGTAAATCGCCTTCAAAAAAATATTGAATGGGGTCAAAGAAGTAACTTCTTAGATATTCCAACAGATTGTCCTCAACGTGATGAACGCTTAGGTTGGACAGGTGATGCCCAAGTTTTTGCTAGAACAGCAGCTTTTAACTTTAACACAGCATTGTTTTTTACGAAATGGTTAAAAGACTTGTCTACAGAACAAACTCGTAAATACGGGGTTCCTTACATTGTGCCCAATATTTTAGGTGAAACAGATGCAGCGACTGGCTGGGGGGATGCAGCGACGATTATTCCGTGGACTATGTATCTTGTCTATGGGGATAGACGCATCTTAGAAAATCAATATGAAAGCATGAAGGATTGGGTAGAGTATATCCATAGCAAAACAGAAGGCCCAGAATTATGGCAACAAGGATTTCAGTTTGGCGACTGGGTGGCACTGGATAAAGAGGAAGGTAGCGACCGTGTAGGTGCGACCGATGTATACTTCATCGCTTCCGCGTTCTATGCGTATTCGACCTCTCTCTTGATAGAAACCGCAAAAATATTAGGTAAAAATGAAGATGCTGAAAAATATAAGCAATTATATGAACGAATTATCACAGATTTTAGAGCAGAGTATATTACGCAGAAGGGTCGTCTAGTCAGTGAGACGCAAACCGGTTGTATTTTGGCGCTTCACTTTGATTTAGCGGAAGAAAAGGATCGCCCAAGAATTTTGAAATCACTGGTAGAAAATCTTAAACGACACGATAATCACTTAGTGACAGGTTTTTTAGGAACACCATACTTATGCCAAACGCTATCAGAAAATGGATACCATCAATTGGCTGGTGAAGTTTTCTTGAAAGAAGATTTTCCTTCATGGCTTTACACAGTTAACATGGGCGCAACTACGATGTGGGAAAGATGGAATTCGATCAATCCGGATGGAAACTTTGATGAATCAGGCATGAATTCCTTTAACCACTATGCATATGGATCTATTGGAGACTGGATGTATCAAAATTTAGCAGGGATTCGTTTGATTGAACCAGCATACAAACGCTTTATGATAAAACCAGAATTAATTGGTGGCATTTCTTGGGTGGAAGCTTCATTTAAGTCAGCTTATGGAAGAATCAAGTCAAAATGGTCGTTTGAAAAAAATATATTTTCAATGGATGTTGAAGTTCCTGTTAATACTGAAGCGGAAATATGGTTGATTCATTCTGACAAACCGATTTTAGTTGGATCTGGTAGTTATCACTTTGAGTTTGTTACAGGACAAACTATTTGAATTATTAGATACTTTGAATTGTAAAGGAGGGGCTACTTTACAAGCAGCCCCTCCGGTTTTTTTATCTGGAAATCAAGTTCATTGGGTAGATCGCTCAAGAAGCTTACTTTTTCTCTGGTGTTTTGCTTTGAAGAGCTTCCACTAAAATACTCTTTGCTTTGGCGCCTTTTTCGGTGTAATCAAACATAGACATGCTCCCCCATCCTCTGTAATCAGGAGCCCAGTACCGGATGCCTGCTAAGCCATGTGTTTTACCCCATGCGATAACATCATGATAGATAGCAGCTTGCCCTTCTTCATTATGAGGATACCCTTTGACCGTTTTTGACCATCCAGCGAATGGACCTTCCACCTTACCTGAAGGATAAGAAAACTCAGCAATAAACACGGGGAGGCCGACCTGCTCATTGATAGCGGTAACGATTTTCTTATACATGACCATCTTATCGATGTAAACCCCTGGTGCGCTGGGATAAAAGCTGATTCCCGCAACATCAATTGGAAATCCGTTTTCCTTCAATGTATTGAAATACGCGACTGCATTATGCACTGTCGAGACGACGGTTGCGATATGCGTGGAGAACTTGATGTTGCTGGAATCTAAGCCTAAATCCGTATACGCGCTTTTGATGCCATTGGCCACTGCAGTCATTTGTACTGCGTTATACTTCCAGACGTTATTTTTAAGCCAGTTGGTCCCAACTATAGGAAGCATATATTTCATAAAGCTAGGCACTTTTTGCAGTTTCTCGTTAACAGCTGTTTTCAGTCCAATATTTACTCCCGCAAAACCAAAGTTGGCTTCGTTGCCAATATTCCAATTCTCAACTGCGGCCCCTGTTTTCAGAATTTCTGTCGCTACAAATTTTCCGTAGGCTTTCAACACAACGTCCATTTCATCCAAGCTCAGTTCTTCCCAGGGTTTTCCCTTTTGCAGCGCATAGATCTCCGGGTATTCTTCGAAATTCGGAGCTTGCTGCCGCTCCATGTCCATATAGGTATAGGCACCCATGATTTCAGGATTAAGCGGTATTTTCAATTTTGCTGCCAGTCGGGCCAGCTCCAACCCTTGCTCCAAAGTATGATAGTTTGCATTGGAATCCTCCTCACCATTGACAAGGTTGTCCTTTGTAGGATAACGTTTTGTTGCGATTCTTGCGTACATTTCCGTTGCCCCAGCGGCAATATACATTTTTTCCAATTCCTCACGGTTGGTGGCTGTTAATTCTCCTGCAGAATAGGTGTATCCATTATTAAAAGCACTGCCTGAAAAAGGGCTTACGGAAAGGGCCAGCCGAAAATTTTCGGAATTGGCAGCTGGTACATAATTCTTGTCTTCTATATAAATCAACTGGTTTCCTAAAACGAATCCGCCAGAGATCGCGATGATAATAAGTATTGAAAGTATTATTTTGGTCCTTTTTTTCATGCGCCGTATAAATGATTTCATTTTGCTGATCATATTATTAAACCTCCATTTATGCTCTTCTTGTTGTTACAATATAACTAAATTATAAACTTTTTATTAACTTCGGCGCATTTCAAACTGACGTGGAGGTATGACGGTTTCAAATATGAAGTGCGGTAACCCTTCCATAACGGCTGAATGCGCCGTTTCAAGTGTCCTATGACCGAAGGTCGTCCGCAAGCATACTCCTTTATAAAAAGTTAATATTTAAGCGTTATGATAAAAACAAATTTTTTTGAAATAACACTATGTGCAAAAAAAGAAGAGAGGTTGTTTATGTTTAATATTCTGATTGTTGAAGACGATATAAAGTTACAGCATTTATTTTGCACAATTCTTAAGAAAAATAATTATAATCCTATATCTGCGGCGGACGGAGAGCATGCGCTTAAAATCATGAGCCACAAACATATTGATTTGATCATTTCCGACATAATGATGCCGAATATGGACGGCTACGAGTTTACTAAGCTGGTACGTGAGTACAGCCTGACCATTCCCATTCTGATGATAACGGCTAAAGATACCTTTGATGATAAAAAACAAGGATTTCTGGTCGGTACCGATGACTATATGGTCAAGCCAGTTGACGTTAATGAAATGCTGTTACGAATTCACGCCCTTTTACGACGCTCAAAAATTGCAGCGGAGCACAAAATTATATGCGGAAATACCAGTCTAATCTATGACAGCCTGGCGGTAGCTTATGATGGAAAAGAGCTTCAACTGCCTCAAAAGGAGTTTTACATGCTTTATAAATTAATGTCCTATCCTAACAAAACATTTACCCGGCAAAATTTGATGGATGAAATATGGGGGATGGATACCGAATCGGATGAGCGGACGGTGGATGTGCACGTTAATCGGATCAGGGAGAAGCTAAAGGATAATCGAGACTTTAGAATTGTGACCGTACACGGCTTAGGATACAAGGTGGTAAAAAATGAAGAAAACCATAAAAAATAAACAAGTCGGTTTAAGGAACCGCCTTGTATTCATTGTATTTGGTATATTTGTCGTCGTCGGAATTATAACCTATTCCATTGTCTTCTTGGTATCGAATACGGACTTATTCTATTACATGGAGTTTAACCTTTCCTTCTCCTTTGTGCTAGCGCTAACACTTAGTCTCGTTATTGGTACCGCCATTACATCCCTGGTGGGAAAGCAAATTCTTACACCCATGATGAAGCTTAATTATGCCTCCAAGGAAATTGCAAATGGAAATTTTCATGTGAAGATGAATGCTGACACTCAAATTAAAGAAATTGAGGAGATTTTCACGAGCTTCAATCAAATGGTGGCCGAGCTGAAAAACATTGAAATGATGAGAAATGATTTCGTTGCCAATATCTCTCACGAGTTTAAAACACCCTTAACCGCAATTGAAGGGTATGCGACTTTATTACAGGATAATGAGTTAGAAGATGATGAACGACTGCAATATATTCAGACGATACTCGATAGCACCAAGCAGCTTAGCACGTTGTCGTCCAATATTTTGAGGCTTTCCAAGCTGGAGAATCAAGACAAAGTCACTGATAAAACGCTTTACCGCCTAGACGAGCAAATACGACAAGTGTTGCTTTATTTCGAAAAGACGTGGTTGGATAAGGAACTTGAATTAATATTGGACCTTCCCAAAACGATGTTTTATCAAAATGAAAATTTGCTCATGCAGGTTTGGATCAATTTGTTATCAAACGCTATTAAATTTACTCCCCCGCTCGGCAGCATTCAAGTAACTTTAATAAAGAGGGAAACAGAGATCATTGTTTCGATCAAGGATAGCGGTATTGGCATGACTCAACAAGTAAAAAAACATATTTTTGAAAAGTTTTACCAAGGGGATCGATCCAGATCAAAAGAAGGAAATGGTTTGGGTCTTGCGTTGGTTTATCGTATCGTTTGTTTATGTAATGGGAAAATCCAGGTAAACAGTGAGCCAGACAAAGGCAGTGAATTTATTGTGACGTTTTCCACGGATAAGTCCAGCTGATCGGAATAATATCAATGGACGTTTTTCGCTTCCAACAGAAGTTGTGAGCAAAACCGCCTGAACACCGTACGTCATATAATTCTATTTAAAAAAGAATAAGGTAAGACAAGAGACCTGACTTACCTTATTCTTTCGATAATTAGGCCTGAGACTCGCGGAGCTTTTTCTCCTTTTCAATAAAAAAGTTATAGAGCGCGCCATACAGGTTTGCGTCGCTTTGAAAAGTACATTGAGCAATCTTCGGATTCGCCATGTGCAGTGGATTTACTCTCTTGATCTCTCCAAGAGCCCACTTCAGGCGCTCAATCAGTATGGGTTGGGCGCTAATCCCCCCTCCGATGGCAAATAATTCTGGGTCGAGAATATACTGAAGGTTCATAATGTGTGCAGCTACCTTTAGGCAGTACTCATCGAAAACCTTCGTAGCATCCGGGTCATCTGAATTTATGAACTCAAAGACTGCTTCACCGTTTGACGGGTCCTCCAGACCTTTAATTTCGCCAATCTTTTGTACCATGGCTACAGCAGAGCATTCTAGTCCAAAGAAGGTAGCCTCGCAGGTTACTGAGTCCATGTGATCCATTACGTAGCTAACCTCTCCTGCTGACAAGTTGACTCCGCGCAGAAGGCTACCATTCACAATAATACCGGCACCTACCCCAGTGCCAAGTACCAGAACGATGGAATCTTTTGCATGCTTAACACTACCCAACCATAACTCAGCAAGGGCAGCAGATTTACCATCATTTTCAATAGATACCTCTTTGCCGTAGCGTTTCCGAATTAGCTCGGCCAGATTCACTCCATGCAAAAATGGAAGAGAGCCACCATGATATACCACGCCAGTTTTTACATCGATCGTTCCTGGGCAGCTTAACGCAATTCCTTTAATTTCAGAAAGGTCCTGTTTATCAATAATGGAATATAGCACCGTTTTCAATTCTTCAAGACTAGTCTTACCCACAGGGCATTTATCCTTATGGATGATGTCTCCACCTGAGTTCATTATGGCAAATTTCACAAATGTACCGCCAATATCAATTACCAAATACATAATACCTACTCCTAAAAATCAAAATATTAAATATCCTTTTACGTGCATGAAACTCTGAAAGTGGACTTTGTTTATCGAAATGTCCTATTCAGGGAAATCAATATGAAGAGCATTAAGGACTACTCCAACTCAACTGAAAATTGATACAACCATTCGTCAATGCTGTGGTCAGGTACATTTAAAGCACGGTAGGTCGCTGGAACATCCGGGTATCCCCCTACATCTTCCTGACTATCAATTATCTTTCCTTGACCAGTCAGAAAATCGGAGACAATTCGTTGATCTGTTGCATCCCGGTCCTTCGGCCTTGCTCCTGCATGCTCAGTGACCTCCTTTACTACTGCCGAGGCAGCTAGTGCTTCAAGTCCTTCAACCCAAACAGGTGGATTGTCAAGCTCCTTGATTCCGCCAAAAGTCAGCGGGATTGACTTGCCATTACGGTCATAAGCAAGATTATCTTTGAGATAAGCCCAGCCGCTTTTACTGTTCGTTCCGACAATTCCTAACCCATTAATCGTATCTACTCCATGCCGCATGTAATTCCCGACGATACTGACTCTAGGGCCTTCCGGTTTGATCCCCGTATCCGCCCATTCATTCTCCACGAATCCGAGTCGAATAGCCCATTTTCCCGGATTATAAATGACATTGTTAACAATTACGCCCGTCGAGAATGCTTTGAACCACGGATTACGTTCCATGTTATGGGCATAAAGGTTTCCGATGATTGCCACGTCCTGGACGTAATCGTGAACGAGCGTGCCCATGGAATGGGGACCCTTCTCATGAACGGAATTATACAGACCCTCGGCGATAATACTATTGCTGAGGGTTACACGGTGGGTGGTCGCCTTGGTTCCGCTGGTACGAGGACCTGAGAAGGACATGTTCTCATCCACTCCCCAAGAAAAGGAGCAATGGTCAATGACAATGTTATAAGCGGAGGCTCCGTAAGTGGACACATCTGGCTCAAAGCCTGCACCTTGAGTGCTGTCACCGTTACCCATCCGAAACCGGACATGCTGCATCAACACATCATGCGTTCTGATCTGCAAACCTCCCTTGATGAATGTAATGCCAGGGGAGGGGGCCGTCTGACCTGCGATGGTCACGTAGGGTTCTCTCAGCTCAAGACGCTCCTTTTCTAGATTTATGACACCGCCGACTTCAAATACAATAATCCGCGGTCCCTTGGTTTCTAATGCCGCACGAAATGAGCCTGGGCCGTCATTGTTCAGGTTGGTCACTTTGATTACCTTTCCGCCCCGGCCTGCCGGAGTGTCAGTCCCGTATCCCACGGCTCCCGGGAAAACCGGTTGGGCTCCGGCTTCACCAGCTGTTACAGCCCCCATCATCCATACCCACAATAACAACAAACATAAGCCCACCTTCCATCCTTGTTGCAAACTGCTTCGTACATCCATCTAGGTATTCCTCCTTTTTTTCTTATACTAAGGATAATATATATATCCTAATATAACTTTTTTTGAGATTAGTTCCAACTATTTTAGTGCAAAAAGATTGTGAATCAGCCACTATTTTTATTCTTTTTTCCTCTGGAAGGCAACAATTTAGTAGAGCAAACTAGATGTCATGAATACGTTTTTATGATATTCTCCATCGGCCTACGGAGCGCAAGGATAGGAGGGGATGGTGAAGTGGAGGGTAACCCCGAGCTGAAAAAACCTCAGGAAACAAATCATCCGGCTTTACGACACCGGCGGACTGCTCGAAATGCCCGAATATGACTTTCGGAGACAGCCAAAATCCACCACCCGTAAGCTGTTCAAAATTATAAAAGCATAGTGAATTGGGACGGTCCGAACCTGGCCGCAGACCTTGAATTAGCTGGTTTTACTTTTACTCAGGAAACGAACGTGCTCGGAAGAATCACCAGGCAGGATGCGCCGGACGGCAGCATTATCATTCCGGGCTATAACGAGGCAGGCTTATTAAACGGCCAAAGCGTCTTACATGCCGGAAATACTAATACCACTCCGTATATAAAAAAAATCGATTACAACGAAAAGGATCAGCGCAGCAAGATCGTTTACGGAAACGATGTAGTTACCCGGTTCTATTATGACAAAGAAAACTTCCGGTTAAGCCGGCTGGAAACGAAGCGCAAGAACAATGATCCGCTTCAGGATTGGCATTACACTTATTAAGCGACACAGCGGCGCGGATGCCGGACTGGAGAGTATCAGTCTCAGCTTGATGGCAAGCCAATGGGCCGGACCAGCCCTGCCCAAATGGTACGTTACCAATTGCACAATCTGCACAATCATCTCGGCTCGGCCCATAGGAACTGGATGATGCGGCAAGGGTCATCAGTTACGAAGAGTACCATCCTTTCGGCACAACCGCATTTCAAGCCAAAAACGCCGCCATCAAATGCGCCGCCAAGCGTTACCGCTACACGGGTATGGAGCGGGATGAGGAGAGCGGACTGGAATACCATAGCGCGAGGTATTATACGCCGTGGCTGGGGCGTTGGGTGAGCGGAGATCCGCTTGGATTAAAAGGGGGAATCAACTGTTATTGTTATGCCGCTAATAACCCTAAAATACATGAGGATAAAACAGGTTTACAATCAACAAAAACCGAATCGAATTTAAATGAAAAAAATGTAAAAGATTCTGAACTTACAAAACTGCATATAGACATACAAAATAAGGGGTCAACATTTAAAACTGCGGCTATGGAATTTGGATTTATCGATGTGTTCCAATGGATTGAAAAGCTGATCTAAAAATATGCTTTTATACATATACACAAAACTCTTTCGAAATCTGGTTCAATTGAGAACATGTGCTATAATTTTGATCCTAGATCCTGGCCCTCTGCCAGCACATATAGCCTAACCTTATGAATCAATATTTTACCAGCCTTCACTATGAAGAAAACTACAATTCCTTAAAGTGCATAATTCAGTGTACAAAACACATAATTACAAATAAATATTTTATTTGTAATAGGAGGATGAGCAAGTGGAGGCAGATGCAGTCTTTGAAGGCGGGGGCGTCAAGGGAATTGCTTTTGTGGGAGCTATTGAGGTGATGGAGGCCAAAGGATATACCTGGAAAAAACTTGCGGGGACATCCGCTGGAGCGATTGTTGCAGCTTTATTGGCCTGCGGTTACAGCAGTGCTGAAATTAGGAACCTGATGAGCTCGCTGGACTATATGAAGCTGCTCGGGCGGACAGGAATGAACAGCCTGCCTTTTTTAAATAAGGCCCTTCCGTTAATGTTGAACTCTGGCATTTACAGCAACCACATCTTAGAGCAAGTGATGACGGATTGGCTGAAGCGAAAGAACATTGTAACGTTTGGAGATCTTCCTGAAGGAAAGCTCTCGATTATCGCCTCGAACATAAGCAATGGGAAGATCGTAGTTTTCCCTAATGATTTGCCTCATTATGGGCTGAAGGCATCTGAATTTCCAATTGCTGCGGCTGTACGGATGAGCACAACACTGCCTTTCTTTTTTAAGCCTTATATATGGCATACGCCATTGCAGAAGAAACCGTATTACATGCTGGACGGAGGAATGCTCAGTAATTATCCGATCTGGCTATTTGATGTGGATGGGATTCCACGGTGGCCAACCTTTGGCTTCCGGCTGTCAGAAAAGCGTACGTATGCCCAATCCGTGGATATCAACGGCCCGGTTTCTTTACTCAAAGGAATGTTCAAAACTATGCTGCAGGCCCACGATCAAAGACATGTGGATGAGCATGCGGAAGAACGAACCGTCTTTATTCCCACCGGAAAAGTAACGACGACGAAGTTCGATTTGACGGAGGAGGATAAGCATACCTTACTGTCATCGGGCCATGCTGCAGCAGAGAAATTTCTGAAGACTTGGGATTTTGAAGTGTACAAGCATAAGTTCAGAGAAAATCATGCAGCCAAACCGATTCAGCCATATTTTAATGAACAGCAGGAGGAACCCGGGATTTACCACTGACTAAGAACTTGAAGGCGAGATATTTGATAATACTG
Organism: Paenibacillus sp. 1-8; assembly: GCF_056316205.1. Classification (NCBI taxonomy): domain Bacteria; kingdom Bacillati; phylum Bacillota; class Bacilli; order Caryophanales; family Paenibacillaceae; genus Paenibacillus; species Paenibacillus sp. 1-8. Next base: position 2,612,656 of record NZ_CM149995.1, read on the forward strand.
ACAGGTGACCTTAGAAGCTTTATTCTAGATATTTTCTAACAATAACTTGTATGGATGACCAATAGCATTCCAAACCTGAAAGGAGCATTTTTTCTCATGTCAAAAGGCCACGATAATATTGCTGCGATCGGATCACTAAGCCTTAATGAAAAATGGAATACAAATTCCCAAAATTCCCCTCGCAAGGGAGACAATCATGCGGAAGTCTCAGTGTTGAAGAAAATCTGCGATTGTACCGCACCCGATCTGATGCGGATTGGATGGATGTGCCTAATCTTTCAGGTAACTTAACAGATGAAGAGATGCGTAATGCTGTGAATAACATGGATCGATAAACCCGCGGTGCTACGCGGTTTTTCTCAGATATGTACACAAAACTCGTATTTCTTTTAGTTTGTTATTATCATTGTTAAATCTTGATAAAATAATGTTTTTATATGTTGTGACACATAATATTCACTGATTATATAAGTAGTAAATCTGGAATATAGATCATGTCTTAGTCGTCGCTTTTTCAAAGAACAACTAAAGAGATCATAAAGGTATAGGAAACTGTTTCAGAACCTATACCAATACTTAGATCTTCTAACTCTCTTTTTCTAAATTCATAATATCGAATAATTCTGAAGCTAAAGTCTTAGAACTTGAGATACCTTTTAAATATTTAAAAGGACCATCTATAGACCAATCAATCTTTTTCAAGCGTTTCACTGACTTGATAAACTCTTGATGGTCTATTTTTGTTGAGTTTTCTTTTTTACATTTAAATAGCATTTTGGTTGCAGCCATTGCTAATGCATCCAAACATACGATATGAGTAAGTTTGTATTCTTTGTAGTTTAACCATTCATGAGGATATTCTTGACGCATTATATTAAAGAATGCAAGAACAATATCCACCTTTTCGTGTTTTGATAAGTTAGTAACTTCAGTGTCTTTGAAAAAATACTTCAACATACGATAAAGATTCTGAAGAGTAATATGTCTTCCTTTACTACGTTTACCTGTGATACTACCTATATGATAGAAAGGACTATCGTTTAATATTAATAGTTCAGTAGACATCCAGCTTAATTCATCGTGCTCTCTTTTCAGAAATTTACTGAGAGAAGTTCCGAGCCCTTTCGCTTTCGTATTAATAGTATCGAAAAATTCGATTTCTTCATCGTCATCTAAATAGTGAAAAACCATGAAGGGAACATTAATTTCTGAATGCGTTTCCTGAGTATAACGCTTAATACCTCCTAGTCGATGCTGTCCGTCCAGAACAGAAGCTTTACTCTTGCAAAGTAATCTTCCAAACATAGGTCTACTAGAGTCATACGATGTAAATTCCCACATACCAGATGCATTCAAGAGAATTGGTGTAAATAATGCATTATCACCTTTGGAAAGGTATAGTGCAAATTCATCGACACGTTTCGGATCAACTGGCCGTTGATATCCTTTTCCAGTTGGGTCGTTATATGGTTTAACATAGGTTGAATGCATAGCAATTGAGGATGGAAACGCACTTTGGTATGCAATTTTCCCCCTCATTTTAGTTTGGAGAACATTTTCTATAACTATTTGATGAGGTAATTGTCTCATGAAGTACACTCCTAAAGAAATTTAATTTTTTCTAAGTAAAATATATATCTTAAACTATATAATTACTAATGGTAATATATAGTTTGAGTATATTTATTTCATACATAAGTACACCTACTCTTAAGTGAGAGGTGATTGTACTTATGATAAAAATTAATGCTTTTGTAGGCGCACGAATAAAATCTTTAAGGAAATCAAAAGGATTGACACAAGCTAATTTAGGAGAACAAGTAGATCTCCCACAGCCTTATATTGGTGGGATTGAAAAAGGGGAGAGGAACATATCATTAGATACCTTGGAAAAACTACTCGAAGCCTTAAATATTACTCCATCAGAGTTATTCAGCTCGTATGAAAATAAGCTGCAGAATAAAGAAACCTTAGAAATTCTTGATCGAATAAATGAAGCCCTATATAATAGAAGTCTTGAAGAAATTAAAATAGTTGAAAGCTTTGTTCAAGATATACTTAAAACAATTGATAATTTGAGGAATTTAAGATAATTCAGTCTATCTTATTGAAATAGTTGTATTCTTTTAGTTAATTTAAAAATATATAATGGTGAGTAAAGAAATGAAGAATAAATTGCTTATATTTTATACTGAAAAAGTTAGAGCACGTAAATTAATCTACAGTAAAATGAACTTCTTGTTTTGGACTTATTTAATTTCGTACACTCTAGTCTTCCTTTAATTATTCTTGCGTTAAGTGCTTGGTTTTGGACAGAAAAGTCAGCCTATGGACCTGTTCTGTCAGCAATAGCCCTATTTGTATTTCTAATTTTTATACATAGGCGATTCAATAGCAAGGCTCGTATCATTCTAAATAGAGAATTTTCAATGAAAACTGAAAAAGGCAAGTGGTTAGATGGCTTTCATGAAGTTCAAATTCATATAATAACAGAATATCTGATTGAGCATGATCTATATTCAAAATGGAAAATTGAAAACCTCATGGAAGCGTATAAAGCCGATAATATTAAAGAAAAGATGCCACCACTAGTTGCACCCAGCATATTAATAGCAGTTCTTGCGCCAAACTTAAATTATTTTCTGAAACATTTTTACGAATCGAACAATGAAGGGAATTTCTAATATTCAACAGTGATAATAACAATTTTTTTTGTTGTCTTTATAACGTTTTGGAAATACATATTTGAAGAATTTTCTGAAATTCTATTGTATAAAAAATAAATTATCGTAATAATCTTAATTCTATTTTGTACGATATTTTAATTGGAATAGAGAGTTGAAGAATTTAGAAATAAGATAGCTTTATTATTAGAGTAACACTTAAGTAAGCTTGAAGGGTTCTTCTGTAAATCCCCTATCACTTAATCCTGATGAGCTTAAAGAATTTGATTTTGTTTGTATTGATTAGGATGATTTTATGGAGAATTCTTTTCTAAGGTGATGCGGATGAAATATAAGGATAATTTTATGCCTCGTAGTCTCTGGGGACAGGATGGAGACAAGAAAAATGATGGCTATTTAATTATTCAACGACATTTATTTGCTGTTAATGGTCCACATCAACTTTCATGCATTGTCTACAATTCTGGAATATTTAAAAGGCATGGCTCTTTAGAGTCATGTTTTTTAAGTTTTAAAAGTTAAAGATAAAACGAAGCAGGAGAGTAGCGCAATTATTCGGAGATAACGCTTATGAAATGGACCCTGCAAAAATATAAAATACTGAAAGTGGTCTTTTAGAGCCTGATCGGTTCTATCGGTTCTGTTTAAAGACATCGTCATGATTTGTGTACGGAGCACTTCTGAGGTACTTTCAGTTAAGCCGACAAGTCGCTCTTCCTTCGGTTCGTCAACAACCTCAAGGAGTTGTTACATAAATGGTTCGTAATTGGAGTAGTTCACTGAAGAAGCATCATTCTCTTTTTCAATATTAGGGGGAAAATTAAACTCATTTGGATGCTTCATGTCCACTGGACAAGAGTGCTGATATTTACTGGGCCTGAATTTTGCTAGCAGTTCTGTGTGCTGACCAGCTAGTGAATGCGACAATCTTTTGAGTAAAAGTTTCCACTTGCTTTTGTTCCATGCTCTTAGCATTTTCGGTTACATATTGCCAATATTCTTGTACATCCAGTGAATTGGACGCTTCCAATTACAAGTACTAGCAGAGTGAAAGTTTTTAAGTAGGTTCTTCTATTTTCATTAGAAATAGACCTTACATATAAAATTATCATATTCAGTTCTACTATATGTAGATTAACAATTTTCTTTCTTTTAAATAAATAAAGTATAAATTCGAATAATAAAAGAAATTTTGTTAATATAGTCGTATTCAAACTTTTAATTCAAAAATTTAAGTATTATGGAGGATAAATGATAAGTCGAAATTTCGCGAATATAAGAGAACACGATGGTAGTAAAGAGAAGGGTTTTGAAGAATTTGTTTGTCAGTTAGCCCATTTGAATCCCCCGAATAATGCTCAATTTTTTGTTAGGAAAGAAGGGGATGGAGGTGATGCGGGTGTAGAGTGCTATTGGAAATTAAACGATGGAACTGAACACGCTTGGCAAGCCAAGTTCTTCTTAAATACGTTGTCAGACAATCAATGGAATCAACTTTCTAAATCAGTTGAAACAGCTTTAGAGAAACACCCCAATCTTACAAAGTACTATGTTTGTTTACCTAGAGATTGGACAGATAGCCGAAAAAAAATTAAAGATAAGCTCGTCAACTCTTCCTGGGATAAGTGGCTGTACTATGTTGAAAAGTGGAGTAAACTTTCAAGTGACAAAAAAATGAATGTTGAATTTTTGTACTGGTGTAAGCACGAGTTAAGCCAGATGTTGCAAGTGGATAGACCAGACTTATCAGGGAGAGCGCTCTACTGGTTCAATACGCCTGTCTTGACTTCGAATATTTTCTCTAGAATTGCAGAAAAATCAAAAGTAGCATTGGGAGAGCGGTTTAGTCCAGAGTTTCATGTCGACCTTGCAATAGCTAATAGTTTTGAGTGTATAGGGGATACAAAAAAATGGAAAAAACAAAAAAATGGGCAGATACGTACTATAAGTAAAATTCATGAAGAATTTATGTGGATTCAAAAAAATCAACTTGATCTTTTTAATACTTTTGAAAATAATTTGATTGACGCAGGTAAATGTTTAGAGGGGTTTTTAAATGAATTTTCCACTGTACAGTCAGGAAATTCATTTTATGAAAAATATGAGATACTGTTGAACCTTTGTAATGATCTTAACAAAAAAATGAGCGAATGTCATGATATTGTATATACTTGTGTGCAAAATGAGAATGATGAAGCACGAAAAGAGAAACTTAGTGATTTAACAAAAAAACTTGGAGTTATGTATCTCGGTATTAAGGAGGTATATTATTTTTTAAACGATAAGATCACATTAGCAGGTAAAACAAAGGCAGCGTTACTGACTGGAGAAGCAGGCATGGGGAAGTCACACCTATTGTGTGATCTTACCTTGAGCAGACTTAGTAACGATCTACCTACTTTATTTTTACTCGGACAACATTACTCAGGAGGAAATCCTTTCGACTTTATATGCTCAGAGCTTGGATTGATAAATTACTCTTATCGAACTGTTTTAAGTGCGTTAGATTCATTAGGAGAAAGTAAAGATACAAGATTTTTGATTATTATAGACGCTATAAATGAAGGCATTTTCAAAGAGGGCTGGCGTGATCAAATCATTCAATTTTTAGTCGAACTTGAGTCATTTCCACACATTGCTATAATACTGAGCTGTAGAAGTACTTATAAAGATTTCTTAATACCAAAAGATACAAATAATTTGGTTGAATTTTTCCATAATGGATTTAAAGGCTATGAACATAGAGCTGCGTTCAAATATCTTGCAAAACAGGGTATTTCCAAACCTGGAACCCCCATATTAAATCCTGAATTTACTAACCCATTGTTTCTAAAAACATGTTGTAAAGCTCTAAAAGCAATGGGAGAGGATTAGTTTCCGAAAGGGTTAAACGGGTTTCATAATGTATATTATTTTTATCTAAAAAGTGCTGAATATGTTATTAGAAGAAAAAAAAGGTATAGGAGCAATGAATATATAGTTGAAGAAGCACTACGGATATTCGTGGAAGAGCTATATCCTAACCAAATATCTGGAATTCCAACTGGTAAGGCCAGATCGCTTATAGGACAAGTTGATAATAAATCAGGGAATGACGAGCCTCTATTAGATTTACTAATTGATGAAGGCATACTGGCAACTGATGTCACTCCAGGAGAAGGAATTCATAACCGCGGTATTGAAGTTGTTCGATTTACATACGAACGCTTTAGTGACTATGCGATTGCTATGCACTTAATTGAGAATTGTGTTACAGAAGAAGATATAGCTCAATTGTTCTTACCGAAGGGTAAGATCGGAATCATTATAAGTGAAGAAAACAGATATACGTATAGTGGAATAATTGAGGCACTAGGAATAGGCATACCAGAAAAATTCAACAAAGAATTTCTTGATTTTATAGATATAGAGATTGACGATGAGGACACGTACCATTATCAATTCCAGTATAACTGGTTTTTTAATAAGACATTTAAAAATGTAATCTTATGGAGGTCAGGCAAATCAATTTCAAATAAAACAAGTGAAATGTTGAACTATATGCAGCGTAATAATGACAATGTATTTGACATTATTTTAGCATTATCAACGGAACAGGATCATCCCTGGAATGCAGATTATTTAAATAAAATCTTATCTGAACTAAAAATGCCTGAAAGAGATGTTTTTTGGTCAACCTATATTGCTTCCAATGATCGTACCGAGGATGAATATGGTGAAGAAACAGTTATACGCACATTAATTGATTGGGCAATGTATGCTGAATTTCAGGGGATAGAAGCGAATAAACTGAGATTACTTGCAACTGTGTTATTGTGGATGACTTCAACTACAAATAGAAAAGTACGAGATCAAGCAACAAAATCATTAGCGCGGGTGTTGTACCATATTCCTGAAATGATAGTTGATTTTATTAACAAGTACGAGAAATGTGATGATCTTTATGTCAAAGAGAGACTATATGCCTCGGTGTACGGTGCAGTTCTGTATCTGGATAATGAGCAAATAATTAAAGATATTTCACAGTGTGTTTTTAATCATCAATTTAAGGAAAATAGACCGTATCCTAATCTTTTGTTGAGAGATCATGCTAGAGGAATTAATGAATTTGCTTATCATAAAGGATATGTACAAGATCCTTTAGACAAACCGATTGTTTTTAGGCCACCTTATAGTAGTGATTGGCCAATAGAAAATCCATCAAGTGAAGAAATTAGTAAGATCAGTAAGGATAGTCATTCATCATCTATAAAAAGATCGGTCATGGGATACCTTAATGATTTTGGGAATTATACAATGTCTTGTATTCATAATTGGTCTTCAACAGCAATCAGTGAATATAAACTGGAGACTGGATTAGACTTAAAGCTTAAATTCTCTAAGAAGTTACCTAATGTCCTTCGAAATAAATACGAAGATTATTTAAAAAGGCAACTATTCACCGAAAAAAGAAGAGAACAAAGATTAGAAAAATGGCTCGCACAATATATTGATAAATCATGGGAAGAAACTGATAAAAATGATAATGAAGTTGTAGAGCATAAAGAAGAAGATTCCTGGGATGTTCTTAAGACCGATATGATCAATAGTCTTAGTGATGTTGATAAAGAAGAATTCAGATGGATTAATGGTTTGAGTAATAACAGACCTGCAGTATTCAGTAGAAGATGGGCTCAAAGATGGGTTTACAAAAGAAGTCATGAGTTAGGTTGGTCAAACCAGTATTTTTCCGAATTTGAGAAAATTTATTCAAACCGCTATGGAAGGGAAGGCGGAACGATCGAAAGAATAGGAAAAAAATATCAATGGATAGCATTTCATGAGCTTCTAGCCAGAATGGCTGACAACCTTAAATGGATTGATCGGGGATATAGCGATTTGGATGATCAAGTATTTAGAGGACCATGGCAAATTCGTAAACGTGATATTGATCCCACACTTTGGGTTAGGAAAACTGGAGACAAAAGTTGGGAAGAACAAGATAGAGCTATTTGGTGGCAGCCATACAAATTCAGTTTTGTAGAAGATGATTTAAATCTAAAGATGGATTGGCTCTGGGATAGATGTATAGTCCCTCCTTTTAGTGAAATATTGACAGTTGATAGTCATGAAGATAACACCCCATGGCTTGTTCTTCAAGGGTTCACAAAAGGAATTCAGCGGCCACTAATAAAAAATGGAAATAATCCTGAGCAAGAGTATTGGTTCAGAATTAATTCTTTGATAATTCATAATGATGATTTTAAAACTTTAAAAAAAGAGATGTTCAATAAAGATTTGAGAGATCCATATGTTACAAGTATCTCCTCTAATGGTAACCAAGGATATGTTGCAGAATATCCTTGGCATCCATTCTATCAAGATTTATCTAAATCAGAATGGATTTATAGTAAAGACAGAGAGATCGAAATTAACGTCCAATATCATGTTCCTATCTGCGAGTATGAATGGGAAAGTGGAAGTGTAGACCATTCCATTGAAGACTCAATCCGTTTTTATATGCCTTCTCCCAAAATAATAAGCGACTTAGGTTTGTTTCAAAAATCAAATTCAGGAGAATGGTTAAATAGAAAAGGGGAAATAGTATTTTGTGATCCAAATATAAGGGGCGAAGGACCGTCATATGCACTAATAAATAAGGACATAATGCAAAAATGGTTAACAGAAAACCAATTACGAATTGTTTGGTTAATCGGAGGAGAAAAACAACTCTTCGCATACGAATCAGAAAAGTTTTACGGGAGGTTAGTATTTAATGGTTTATTTACAGTTGAAAACAATGAAATAACAGGTGATGTCTGGTTTGATGAAGAAAAGTAGAAAGGAAAATCAAAAATTTTAGTTTACAATTCTGTCTCAAACAAACAGGCTATTTCAGTAATATGCTAAAGTTAGACGCAATCGCAAATCTTTATTAGATTAGCACCTTCGTCTATTTTGTACTGATTTTTTGAATGTGATATAGAGAGAAGAACACTGGAAATAAACTCATACAACACTATTATTATACGACAGCATGTTATAACAAATTTCGACATATAGTTTAAGCTATACTGTCAAAAGAACTAATATAATAGGAGTGATGGTTCATATGAGTTTGTTCAGAAATAAGATAAGAGGCGGAAATAACGGTGGACTCCAAAGGCCTACAGACCCAACAGAAGTTTTTAAGACTTTGATTCACCAAGAGGGATATGACTACCTTCGCGATATTCAAAAGGATTTTTTAAAGCTGTGGCATAACAAACGAGAACAAAGAGACGTTGTTGGAATCTTAAATACAGGCGCGGGAAAAACCCTAATTGGTCAGTTGATGCTTCTTTCAAAGATGAACGAAGGAGTTGGACCTGTTGTTTATCTTTGTCCGGACAAACAACTTGTCCAGCAAGCTCTTGAGCAAGCGGCAATTCATAACATACCAGTAGTTACAATTACTAAAGAAAAAGGTCAGGCAGCGGAGTTCCCGATTGAGTTTTTGAATGGAAAAGCAATTCTCATAACCACATTCGAGAGAATGTTTAACGGTCGCTCCATTTTTGGAGTAGAAGGGTATGGCTATCGATCCATTCAAGAGGTCGGAGCGTTAGTTATTGATGATGCGCATAGTTGTATCAGGAAGGCACGTCAGCAAAGTACGATTCTTATCGAGAGGAAACATCATGCCTACTCCAGGTTGTATAATCTTTTCGAATCTTCGATTCGTGAGCAAGGTGAAGGTGCACTAACTTCCATAAAATCGGGAGATTCTACAGTTTCGCGGCTTGTTCCTTACTGGGTTTGGAGACAACATAAAGATTCGGTTCTTAATATCCTTCAAAAATTGTATGCAGCAGAGGATGAAACTGTTCTATACACGTGGGGTATTATTGGTGATGAATTATCTAAAAGTCAATGTTACATTAGCGGTAGCCAAATTGAAATCACACCGATACAGATTCCTGTGCAAAGAATTCCTTCATTCTTTAACGCAAAGCATCGATTTATTTTGTCAGCAACATTCAACAACAGCACAGAACTAATAACCGAACTCGGTATTGAAAAAAGCTCTGTGGAGACCCCTTTGGAGGCTGATAATCAAGGGGATGCAGGCGAGCGATTAATTGTTGCACCGAAGAGATATTTTGCTGATTTGACTGACGAAATGATGCGACCAATTATAGCAAAATATGCTGAGACACATAATGTTGTAGTAATTGTTCCAAACAGTAAAAAAGCAAAATCATGGGCTAAGTTTAAGCCAACTATTGTCGATAAAGACAATATTCTTGCTGCAACTCATACCCTAAAGGAATCAAAAGGTAATCTAATGGTATTTTTAAACAGATACGATGGGGTTGATTTAGCGGGGGATTCTTGTCGAATTCTCGTTTTGGATGGTAAACCGAGTGCATACTCCGCACGAGAGCGTTATATCTCAATTGTTCGAGAGGGATCTCCCTTTTTAAATGCTCAGACTGCTCAGACAATTGAGCAAGGTTTAGGTAGAGCTGTAAGGTCAGGAAGTGATCATTGTGCAGTTTTTATTTTAGACAATTCATTGCTCAATTTTATTGGGGTAGATACAAATCGTCCTTTCTTTAATCCTGCTACAAGAACGCAAATTGATTTTGGCCTTGAGTTATTTGGTGATCACAAGCCGACATCTTGTGAAGAGGCTTTAAAGGAGATTCATGGAGCAGTTGAAACATGTTTAATAGGCGACCCGGAATGGCGTCAATATCATAAGGACATGATTCTGAATGCTGAACCAGACGATAAAAGTGCGACATCTCATCTGCTTAATATTGCAGAAACAGAGCGAGCAGCACTAATGAAATATCGTGATGATTTTTACGAAGATGCGTGTGGTGTCATACGAGATGTAATGAAAACACATAAAGATTCTTTGAGCAAAATTGATGAGGCTTATTACCTGCAGATGGGTGCGACTTTGATAGCACCAGTTAATCCAACTGGTGCTACTGATATGCAGGTAAAAGCAAGAAGTCTTTCGCCGAAAGTATTAAAACCGCAAGCACATACCTATTCTAAACTGACTAAAGTTAAAGGACGACAAGCTGATATTGTTTTGAAGTGGTTAAAACAATTTTCTAATGGAACAGATGTAGTTATTGCAATAGAAACCTTGTCTGCTGATTTACTATACTCCCCAGACGTCGAATCCTATGCTTTTGAAGTATGTGTTCACCAAATTGGAGAGTTTCTTGGTTTTACATCTCAGATGCCAGAGGAAGAAGAGGGTGATGGACCGGATAATCTATGGAGAATGGAGAACGGAGTAAATCTTATCATTGAGGCAAAAAATAATAGTACTAATGACAAAATTTCTAGATCAGAAGTGGAGCAGTTGCTTCATTCTATACAATGGCATAACGATAAATATGGAACTGATCAAAAGTACGTTCCTATCATGTTTCATAGGGGCACCAAAACGTTTGAAAATGCTCACCCTTCTGAAGATAGCAGAGTTATGAATGAAGTACTGCTAAAACAACTAAAGGATGCTCTGTTAAGCTTAGCAAAATCTTTGTCAAAGGAAACACCTCAATTTTGGACTGTTGATGAAATACAAAAACTTCTCTCAACAAACAATCTGTTATTTAATCAAATCGTAGAAAAATATACTATGCCTTTACGGTAAAGAGTGAAGTCGCTGAGCTATGCTGGCGACTTTTTTGTTATGGCTTTAGTCAGTTGAGTGGTTGAAACGCGTGAAACAAAAAAACACCCGCTATGAGGGTGAAGGGATCGAGGGTTTGACCACCAAGACCATTCCGATAAAATTGAGATGTTCAGGCTCAAAGAAAGGAATGGTCTTAGATGGCAACCAAGAGCAACAGCCTAGCTCACACAAAGTGGATGTGCAAATACCACATTGTATTCACCCCGAAGTATAGATGGAAAGAAATCTATAATCAAGTTAGAAAAAATTTAATCGAAATCTTCAGACGTTTATGTAAGTACAAGAGAGTAGAAATTATAGAAGGTCATATGATGCCCGATCATATTCACATGTTAGTAGCAATTCCACCAAAAATTGCTGTCTCAACGTTTATGGGATATCTAAAGGGAAAGTTCGCTAATGATTTTCGAGAAGCTGAAGCAACGGTAAGAAAGTATATTCGTGAACAAGAAACACATGATCAAGCGCTAGATAAGCTGATTGTAAAAGAATACGATGATCCATTTAGCAGTAACAAGAGCAAAAAGAAGTTAGCGTCTAGAATTCCTCTACAAGCAAGGCCAAAGCTCACGATCCATTGCAAAGGAACTCCGTAGACATCCTTCCACGATTTGTTGCATCGCATCCCTATCAGGTAGATTAAGCTCAGAACGCTTATGAGAAGCATCGTAAGGCTTCTATCTCTCCTAGTAAATGCTCAGGCGCCTCGGCTGCATCACTGGAGGAAAAACTTGAGGCAACGTGGTCTCTGGAGCAAATCACTGAACGTTTCCGCACCGAAGCAGGCGCGCAGCTAAGTTAATTGCACCCAAAACACGCCTATATACCGCTTTTATAATGCTTCCGTACCGCATTGTCAATAGAGATTGCGCTACGGTTTATTTATCTCACAGTACCCTACAGTGACCTTCCTCACAGCTACGGCTGATCTAGTAAAGGAGTCTGAATGCTATGTCAATCTGGAAACGACTCATAACCTGCACGTTTATTTTACTGATCCGTATTTGTCTTGGCCACGGAGTTCCAATGCGAATGCAAACGGCTTTCTTTGAGAGTTTTTACCTAAAGGTACCGATCTCACTCGAGTGAAGGATTAAGATCTCGTCCATTCACTCAATCTAATGAATTAAAGACCACGAAAATCAACTACTGAACAACACGACAGCAGCTTGTATCAAATCGGCTGTGTTTTTCATTGAAGTAACAGAGGAAGTGTAAAAGTAAAGTTCATTAAAACTATAAGGTTTACTTCAACGGAAAATAATGGTTTGAATTGTATGCGAATAATATCTTGCTTCTGTCTGAATTTTTATTCAATAAAGAAATTTTAGCTTCTCAGTTTTTATCTATCCATGAATGGAGCTAGCTACTTCCTTTGATAGATATACGACTTCTCTACCTCATCCAAATGAAAATAAAAAATTTCTACGACGTCGAGATTTACCGACATCTTTTTAATGTCTAGCTGGTAAGGCATCTCAGTGTAGATTTGGCATTAGCTTGTTATTAGCATGGTTTTTTGCTTCGTACCCCGGTGAATAGCGGCGGGGACTTAAAGTGTATCCACACATAAGACTGTTAAATTGTGAAGTTAAGTAAACTGGCGTAACAGTTGCTCTTTTTGTATTGGTGCCTAAGCGAACAGCGGGACTAAAATAAAGTGCAACGTTAATTGTAGAAAAATCCTAAGTCGTGGATGTTATCTACTTTTTTAACTCAACTGTGTAAATAAAGTTAACATGGAACACAACATAGCTGTCTTGGATAGCCTGCTTATAAGTAGTTCAACAAATGTGATCATTTTTGTTTAGTTTCCTTTCATTTTGGAAATTATGGTATTAGGCTACGTTAGCTTTACCAGCTACAAAAGTGCGACTGATGGAGGGCTTTTAATTATGATTGAAGGGGTTATTACGATCGTTCGTGCATTTGAACCAGAAGATGAATTAGCTATAGCCAAATCTTTTTCAACCAACGATTCAAACCTTGCATATGGCGTGGCACAAGCTCCAAGTAATATTGAAAAAGTACGAAAAGAGTTTTTAGCAAATACCTCCGACCGCCGGAACTTTTTTGTGGAAGAGAAGACGTCTAAAAAACCACTCGGCCTGTTGCAGGTAAACCAGTTAGATTGGTATTCAAGATCTGTAGGTCTAGGGTTAGTATTAGTCAATCCTGAAGATCGAGGAAGAGGATTCGGCACGGATATTCGTTTAGCAGTAATGAATTTTGTATTTAACCATTGGAATATGCGCTACATCTACGGGCAATATGGAGATTATCACGAGGGTATTAAGATTATAAATGAACGCTTAGGTGCAAATTTCTGTGGAAAGATTCCTGACGGTATTCACGTCAGGGGTTACTCCGATATTCATGTATATTCATTGAACAAAGAAACCTTCAATAGCAATTACCATGGGAAAGAGGAAAATTGGAAGAAGTATATCTTGCAACGTTATAACGGTGATACAGCCCAATCGATTGAGTAAGATCGAGGAGATGAAAATCATATGGATTATCGATTAGCTAATGAAGAAATTGTGTGTTTAATTGTAGCCAATCGCAGAACGTCAGACCTACTGAGAACGATTACTTACACTAGATACGCAATTCCATCTTATATTGAGGAAGTACCTAAATGGTTAGCGGCTGCTCGTAATGAATCATTGTTCTTGCTGACATTCCACGAAGAGAGAACAAATAAACCATTGGGATTAGGGGGGGTGTGGGAGATTAATCGTCCCGCAGGTTCCCTAGAAATATATTTGGATATAGTGCATCAAGATGTTAATCGGCAAGTAGAGGCCCTGAACCTTATAGCTCAACTTTGTAACCGACATTACTGGTTTAAGTATTTATATGTTTGGTTGCCAATTACTGAAAATCTGGAGCAAGTTATGAAAGGATCTTTCTGGTCGCTAGAGGTTAGATTACCAGAAAAGATCAAGACTCCAGAGGGATGGATTGATCAAGGGCTCTTCGCATTCAAAGGATACTAATTTGATAAGAAATTGAATTCGTGTTGCTTTATAGAGGCTATGTCTAGAAGTTGGTGAAGCGTGTTTATAAAGAAGGAGGTGAGAAGAGGATTGTATCACTTAGTGAAAGACAGACAAGGATTGATTGATTGGGTAGAAATGTACGAAAGTGGATTATGTGATTATTTACCTTTATACGATCCATTCGGCTATTTCCGCATGAAGTTGCAATCTTGGAAAAGCAGGTGGGATATTCCTGTTGAACGTATTTCGAAAAATCCACGAAAACTGATAGTTTCAGTCCGTTCTTCCTCATACTCTGACCTTGTAGACTATGTATCATTGGCAAGTGGCTCAACATTAGTACAAGTTGAAGATCTAGGCGAAATATCACGAATACTTGAAGAGGCAAAGCCACAGTTTGTATTACTTTTATTAGATCCCAGTCTCGCTACACATAATTTTTATGAATTAGTTCATAAACAAATTTCAGAGTACTGCTCTGTAGGATTGCTAGTGGCAAAGTCAGATGCCCAATTGAGTTGGCTGCTACTTAAAAGTTGGCTAAAGGGGGAGACAAGTGGGCAATTGACTATGTTACCACGTTCACGAAAAACAATTATAGGAAGAGAAGATTGGAAGGTATTAACTCGTGCAAATGCAATGTATGACGAGGCTTTAAGCTGGATGGACGAGCGTTCCTTAGAAACCGTAGCAATTTCTGCTCACGGCACCGAAGATGTAATTATGTTGGCCGACTCCATTATTTGTGGAAAATCTTCTAACGGTAGACCAGAAGGTATGACTTGTGAGTTCGCTTCGAAATGCAATTTCGGTGAGCGTGGCTTTTTGGCGACAGAAATACAGGCAAGGATTGTCCTCTCGAACACGTGTATGGGAGTGCGATTGAACGATACACTTTTGCCGTTGGAAGTTAGCACTGCACTTACATTTTTAGAAAACTATGCTTCCATTTATATCAGCTCCTACATGGTTAAATATGGCCCAGATGCTGAACTGTGCTTATTACAAAATTTGCTTTTGAATGGCTACACAGCTGGTGAAGCCACTCGTCTTGTAAATCGTTGGTTGCAATATTTTGAGATAGATTTTCCATCTTTTGTTCTGCTTGGTGACCCTTCACTGTCTTCTGTAAGTAAAAGAGATACTCTAGCGGAAGCAAAGTGGATTGAGGAGCACCAGATCAAGGTGTATTTTGCTGGGACAACTTTTGCTGAAATTGAGATTCCGGATGAAGTCTTCAATGCATATCCGTTTGTGAGTGCGCAGTGCCGACAAGAAGTATATTTCGCCCGCATACCCAGGGATGGAACAAGATCAGCTAGATTATTTATCTACAGTTGGGAGCCGATTGGAGAAGAGCTCCTTTACATTGAACTTAAATCTGAGGAGGATCTTGATTTTCCTCGGGGTAGCGTAACAGCTCGGTCGTGGCTTACGGGATTACAAAGACATCTATCAGGAAAAAAAATTCATAACGAAACTCCTTCTATTCTAGCTCAGATTGATAGGTTAGCTATTAGTATGGGGAAATTAGACTATGACTTAGGTGGTTATAGAGAAGTGCTTCGCGAATATAAAAAACTTCGGGAGTTAATTGATCAAATACAAAAAAAGACAGTGGAGAATCTTCTAGAACGCGCCGCATCCATAAGTACCATTTGGATGCCAGATTTATACATTGAATATGCTCAGATTATAAATCAGATGGTATATGGAAAATCGTGCTTTAATTGTAATTCACAAGTGAAAAAAGTAAGGTTTGAGCATCGTGTTACTGGAGACGCCCGTAATGCTCTCTTTTGTCCAAGATGTGGGGGAATAGCTGATGAACCAGAAGACGCAGTGTTGGAATGCGAAGTAAAAGGTCCTGAAAGAATTGGTTTTAAAGAGCGATTAGAACAGAAAATGATAATTTCCAATCGTTCTTCAAGAACGGTCGTGGGGTACGGAGGACTGCGAATAGAATCAACAAAATATTACAGACTACCGACATTCCCGACTTTTGTAAGATTTGAGTTAAAGCCTCATGAAACACGTTCGTATGTATTTTCATGGCAAATGAATCCGGGAATGGTACCACAATTGTACTATATAAAAGGGGTATTAATGCATCAGTTAGACCTATATTACACAAACAAACCTCTATTCATTATGGCAACACCATACTCTATTCATTATGGCAACACCATAAAACAAAAAGGAGGGAACGAAAATGAATAAAGTATTTGAGCTGGTTACAGGGACAATACGGCTTGAACGAAGTTCAGAATTTCATGATCTTCATGAGAAATACTTTTTACCAATAATTAAAGAATATGGTATCAAGCCAATGTTCTTATCTGAAACTTTCGTGGGGGGAGAGATCGGTACATTCTATGACATCTACGAATATCCGAATTGGGAAGATTATCGTGACTTAACAGAAATTCTACGTAAAGATCCCAGGCTTATTGAATACTACAAAAAGATCACCCCTTGTATTTGGGGTACAATCAACATAAAACTGCTAGAACCGATGAAATATTCTCCGATCCAATAAATAAATAAATAATGTGAGGTGAAGTTTTTTTCATGTTCCCCAAAGAAGAGATTCACAAATTGATACAGAGTGTTATCAAGAAGTCCCCATTTTACCAGAACCATTATTCCGATGTTTATGTAGGAGACTTGGCGAAACTTGATTACAAAGCGTACTCTAGATTGCCCTTCCTTGAACGCAATGACGTTATTAATAGTGCTAACTATTTACGAGCACGAACTTTAGAAAATGTAACACGTGTGCATTTCAGTGGTGGGACTCTCGGAAAATCAAAACGCATCTACTATACAACGAATGACTGGGAAAGAGCAATTAATAATAACATCGAGTGTTTGAAAATCGCGGGAATTAATAAACGGGATCGGGTTGCGATTTTGCAGCCCTTTGGGGTTTGGTCAATCGGGTCAATTTTTTTAGAAAGCTTGATTAGAATTGGATGCTTTGCTATACCCCTTGGCATCAATATGGATGACCGTGATACGACCTCGTTCATCGTAAACGAGGGAGCTGACGTACTTATGGGAGCTCCGGGTAATATTTGCAGATTGACATTTAGTTGGTTGGAGTCGGGCGGATGTCCACCCTTACCAAAGGTACGTCTTATTATTTTGTCCGGAGAAGAAGTGCAGCAAAGTCAACGAGAATTTTTACGATCCGTCTGGAAAGCACAGGTTATAAGTTTATACGGAGCTGCAGAAACAGATAGTTTGGGTGTTGAATGCGGATTCATGGAAGGTTTACATCTACATGAGAAAGATATGTTCGCTGAATTAATTACTCCTTTCGGTCCAAGTGAGTTTAAAGAAGGCCTCGAAGGTGAACTGGTTGTAACTACTCTACGACGTGAAGGAACACCTCTAATTCGCTATCGTTTAGGTGATCGTGTCCGCTGTTTAGAATCCAAATGTGCGTGCGGTCAACCTGGATGGAAGTTCAAGTTTTTAGGGAGATGTGAACAGACTATTTATCTACAAGATGGTACAAAGCTGCATTCCCAGCAAATATTTAGTTCTATTCAGGAAGAGATAGTTGATTTTCTAGGATGTCAGGTGATTCTAACTAATCATAATGGAATGGATCAACTAGAATGCGTGATCCTTTGTGAAAGTGGCGTAGAAGAACGAACGTTACTTCGAATTGAGGATAACATCAGGAGGTCATCCATCGATGTTCAAGACGTTATCTCAGCTGGAATTTTGGAGCCCGTACGCGTACGGGTTTCCACACCCAACAATTTAGTGCTGAATCAAAGAGGAAAGACAGTTCTATTTCAAGATTTACGAACAAATCGCTATGATATGAATGGGAGGAATTAGTATGTCGGTTTGGTGGTGGAAAGAGTACCCAGAACGAGATACGGAATATGTCCGTTGGTATCCTGCCAATATTAACCCCCTAGGCAGTGATGCAATAATAGGCCAAAAGTCTGGAAACAAATGCAAGCAAATGGGAATCTACATTCATGTTCCTTTTTGTGATGCGATATGTCCTTTCTGTCCTTTCAATAGGTATGTAGTAAAGGATGATCAAATTGGAGAGTATGTGGATTTTTTAATTCGTGAGATCAATTTGTATAAGTCACTGTTAAACGTTAAACATGTGCCATTTGTTTATTGGGGCGGGGGTTCGCCATCCGTATTGAGTGGTGAACATGTATCACGAATTCTTGAGGAACTTAGGAAGGTATTCCCGATAAATGGGACGACCGAAATATCAATGGAGGTTAACCCTAGTACTATTGATAAACACATCTACGATTATGCCGAAGCTGGAATCAATAGAATTAGTCTTGGCGTCCAGTCATTTGATAAGGAAATGCTTAAATTAATCGGGTCGCACCATTCGGTTGACGATTCCTTTAGGATTATTAAAACATGTTTTGATGCAGGAATAAACAATGTTGGTATCGATCTATTGTTTAACCTGCCTGGTCAAACACCTGAACACTGGATTGAGCAATTAAACATTGCGATGAAGTTGGGCGTTACTCACATAAGCACATACAGTTTGATTCTTGATGATGATCCAAAGAACCTCCTAAGTAGGAAAATTAAAGCAGGGCTAATACCACTACAAGGCAACGAGGAGTACAGTATGCAACTTTCCAGAATAACATTTGACATTTTGGAGCGTCATAATTTTATTCACTATGCTTCTTGTGCAAGTAGCGGCCATGATTTTGCGTTGCCTGGTTTTGAGTCACGCTATGAATTGGATCATTGGTCTGCACCACAAGTTCACTATATTGGTCTTGGGCCAGGTGCATACGGTTTTATTAACAATGCTATATATTGTAATCACCATACCATCTCAGAATACAAAAAGGCAATCAATAGTGGTATGTTACCAATTGTAGCAGGTAAAGTTTGCGATGAATATGATCTTATGTCGCGCTTTATGGTGTTAGGAATGAAGTGTAGAGGGATTCGAAAAGAAGATTTTAAATCTGAATTTAAAGTAGAAATGATGGATGTATTTGGCGAAAGTATCAATAAATTAATTGAGATAGGTCTGATCGAGGATACAGCAGAAACCATTGTTTGGACAGAAATGGGACGTCTGTATGTGGACAATATTTCAAAGGCATTTTACAACAAGAACAATTATCGTGTTCCTCAGCCGTTAGAAAATGAGCTCCAGCATCTTTCGCGGACGGGTCTATGGATTCGTCCATTGATGGACAATACGTTGAATAATTAATATAACGAAGTGGAGGATTAGGGATGCGTTTTTTTATTGAAATGACTGAGCGGCAAACTCAAGACCCTCAGGAATTAGGTGCAATGCTTATACATCGGATTGAATCTATTGCATACCAGCAGAAACTGCTTAAGGAGGGTAAGCTATTTTACTCTTTCAAGTCCTCTGATGGACTAAAAACGTATATGGCGCTCAATGCTGACACAGTCGAGGAAATTGACAATCAGATAAAGGCAGACCCACTTTTTCCCTATTCGTATGTGTCAACTTCACCTGTAATCCCACTCAAGCAACTTGTTGAAGAAATTCACAACTATATAGGTGAAACTATCATGCCCAAGGAAGAAATAGAGAAATTATCTCACCCACCGGAATCAGTGCGACGAGAAGGTGAATATTACTTTTTGGCCCGCAAAGTAGTAAAGCCATTCAGCCCTCTATTACCAGAAGCAGCGCAAAAAGATATCGCGCGCCGTACGGTTCTAGCCCAAACGAATCACTGGTCCAATATAGAAGTATTTGATGAAAATCCGGTTGGGCAACCGGTGGGTATCCTAATTGCGAAAGCTGAGTCATCAGATCAAGTTTTGAATCATGTATCCACTTGCGAGGTGTACCCAGATACGAATGTAAGTATTCTTCCACTAAATACTCTAGATGAGAGCTATGAACAGGCGAAAAATATGTTAAATATTTTACGGCCACCACACATTAGATAGTATTTCTTTATAGAATTAAAATGCAACATGTATCTTGAAATTAAAGGAACAAATAAATGTATGTTGCAAAAATAATTTCTTGGCCACTTATCAACTTTGTTAGGAGGAATAATGACAATGGAACTGGGCCTGAGAGGTCGTGTTGCGGTAGTTACTGGAGCCAGTAGTGGAATTGGAAAAGAAACTGCATTGGAGTTGGCTCGGGAAGGCGTTCATTTAGTGTTGACAGGCAGAAGTAGGGAAAAGTTGGAACTAGTTGAACGTGAGATTAAAGAGTATGGAGTTCAAACACTCATCATCACAGGTGACCTGAAAGATTCCCAAATGTGTCGAAACCTTATCGAGAAGGGATTTCAGTACTTTCAGCGGATCGATATCTTAGTTAACAATGCATCGGAAGTTAATCCGGTTTTGACCTTAGAGGCAGATGATAATGATTGGTTGAGTTCTCTTGAGATCGGGTTGCTGGCGCCAGTCCGAACGTGTCGGTATGTGATACCCTATATGATTTCGCAAAAGTGGGGGCGTATAATAAACGTTGCTTCAAGCTGCATTAAAGATCCTAGTGGGAACGCTACATATGACTCAGTGAAAGCTGCTCTTGTGGTCTTTGGTAAAGATTTGGCGACTGAGGTTGCTCGTCACAACATCCTTGTCATGTCTGTAGCACCTGGGAGAACGCTGACCCCGATGTGGGAAGGTCAGAATAGCTTAGGTCATCGGATCGCCGATCTAGAAGGTATCTCCCATGAGGATTTGATAAAGTCTATTCCCGAAAACATTCCGCTTGGACGTTGGGGGACTTCTGAAGAAGTTGCTGATTTGATCGTCTTCTTGTCTTCAGATCGTGCGCGCTATATAACTGGTCAAACGTTCATTATTGATGGAGGTGCAGTTTCATCTCCATTCTAATTTTGATTTTGTAATGTGGAAGTTATCCGAGGAGGAATATAAATGGAAGACGACTGTTGGGAGGACGCTTTTCTTAATGCTTTCCAAAGTAACTCGATAAAAACAATGCTAGATTTGTTACACATGCAAAGCACCGATCATGCTAAAACCTCTAACTCAGCCGTTAAGCTATATGCGTTGAAAGTTATTCGTAACAAACTAAAGAACGAACCCGACGAAACATATAAAATCGGGTTAGCGTTTTCAAATTCTGATATTGCAACAGGACAAGAAATTGGTGTGTTGCTCCTTGCTGATCAATACCAAATAAACCCTTTGGAAATAAATAAGGTTTTTTACCGATTGGCAGATAGTGACAATTGGGAGGTCCGTGAATGGGTAGCAAGCGCAAGTGGGCAAGTCCTTCGTTCATATTTCGAATTGTTTTACCCAATCTTGCAACAATGGGTACATGATAAATGTGGAACTGTCCGCCGAGCGGCTGCTCTTGCTGCTATGTTCGCAGCTAAATCAAGAGTGGAAGAATTAGCAGAGCCACTGGTTGATCTTGTGGAGCCTTTGCTAATTGATAATGATGCTTACGTGAAAAAAAATCTTGCGTCATTTGTTATAGGAGATGGACTCCTACGTTATTATCCAGATGTAACATTACATAGGTTACATAAATGGGTAAAGAAAGAAGATGAAATGGTGCGATGGAACATAGCGATGGTATTTAAAGCGGCCAATAGTGCTAAGTTTGCTGTAAAGGCCATTGAAGTATTGAAAATCCTTTTACATGATGACAGGGATTCTGTGAAAAAGGCTATTCAGTTAGCTATGAAGAATTTGAGTAATCGATGTCCGGAAATTTTAAGTTTACTTGCTGAAAGGAATTGAGAAATACGGCATGAGTCGTCCTAACGAGATGTTGCAACGGTTTAAACTAGAGGATAGAGCAATTTTTGAAGCATTTGCAAGTCATGTTTCTTCACCCTTAAGTTACTATTCCTTTGATGTTTTTTTTCTAAGCTGGTGTGTTCCGTCGGCTGATGTATGCTGGAAAATTATTGATGATCATCTGTGTATATTTGTGCAAAGCGAGGGTGAGGTCTGGATGCCTTTCCCACCTATGGGGCGAGAACATCATCGCCTTCCTCTACAATCTTGTTTTGAAATAATGCATGAGTTAAGAGAACAAGCGGGATTCAAGTTCTCTACTGAACCCTTCATATTCTGTGTTGACCCAATCTATTTGTCAGTTGTAGATAGCGCTCTGTATGAATCCGAGCTTATCGCTCATGAGTATCTATATGATAGAAATAAACAATTGTTGATGCCTGGAAAATCATTCGCTAAGCGACGTAAATACATTCACCAATTGCTTCGTAATCATAAATTAGAATTACGTGTTTTTGATCAAATTGATGCAAAATCGTGTCTTGAACTACTTCAAAGTTGGCTTACTCATAAACTTCAAAAACTTGAGCCAAACACACCGGAGTATAATAGTGTGCGATGGTCGAGTGAAACTGATTTACTGGCGATAGAAAACTACAATAAACTTAAATTGACTGGAAATACACTTTGGGTTGATGGAAGATTAGTAGGATATTCATTTGGAACTGTACTTAGGTCACAAAGTTATTGTTTTATTATAGGAAAAACAGATCTAACAACCCATATTCAAGGTATAAAATCATTTTTTCGTAAAGAACTTGTTCGTTACTTAAACGAGTTTGAAATTTTTAGTGCCATGGATGACAGCGGATTTGAAAGATTAAAAAAGGAAAAAGCTAAATTTCAACCACATTTAATGTTACCTTTTTACTGGATTAGAGAGCGGAGAGGGGATACGAACAGTGCTGACAGGAATTGATGAGGAGAAAATTTCTAAATATGGATATATGGTGGATCATTGTCATGCATTAATGTCATTGGTTCTCGGAGAACCCTATCTAGAAAACGGAATTTTATATTATTGGGATGGAAGGATGATTACGATCAATGGATATTGTTTGCGAGGCAATAATGTAAACGAAATAGAAGGAATACAAGAACTTGTAAGAAGATGGTTCGATAAATCAACAGTTGAAGCATTAGCGTGTTTCGGTCCTGTACTTCCAGACTTTGAACAGATTATTGGAGAGTCATTTAAACTATTTGACCGGGCAGAACCAAATCCTTTTTGTGTAGATATGGTCATTGATCTAAATGCTCCTCTAACTAAAGCTGCTCGACGAGATGCACGAATGGCAACGCGACGGCGTATGGTTGTTAATTTACAACAGATTGCGCTTCTATCACACGAACACCTAGATATTCTTGGTGATTTTATGCGCACACACAAAGTTGACCCTCTCAGTAAAGCGTTGTTTGCAAACTTGAATGCCTTTATTCGAGACCCCAATACATACGTAGTAGAAGTTTTACAGGATGGTAGATTGATGGGATTCGCTACATTAAGTTTTCATTTACAGAAGTGCCCTCTGCTAACGTTTGCATTTTATAGTGCTAAAGCCCAGTATGCTTCAGATGCCGTTATGTTTTTTGTAAGAGAATACTGTACTGAGAGAGGCTTTAGACAACTTGGAATAGGAATGTCTGGAAATGAAAGTTCTTTTCGTTATAAGGTGAAATGGGGGGGAGCACCTTCGAGTCCTCCTTTTACAAGTGTTTTTTATTTAAAAGAACATAGCAACTTCCCACCTGATGTAATTGGATGGGGAGCAAGAATACTGCAGTACGAATTTAATTAGATCCACTTAAGTTTTACGATCGTTTCCCAGTAATTCTACCTGGGAAACGATCGTCGTTTTATTCTGGTGAGAAACTGGGAACAAGAACATTAATATAAGTGGGTGTTCTTCAATCAGGAACAATTAATAATTACGTAAAATAATAATTTGACGAATAAATAAAGATGAGATATATTGAAAACATGGAGGTACGTACATATATGGATAAACAAATGAAAATGCACTATATGCAACGAATTGATGATAAACTATCTGATTTACCTTGGTACGTTACAGAATTTATCGATAGTAAAAAACGAAAGTTATCTCCAACGACACTTCTTAATTATTGCCATGATTACATTATCTTTTTTGATTGGCTCATCGTTGAGAATATAACTTCATCAACTCGTAAAGAAATACATTTAGAAACATTAGAACGATTAACCATTCGTGAAGCGGAAAACTTTATGTCATTCCTAGATTATCAGTTGGGAAACAAAAAGCTTACGATTAATCGAAAATTGTCCTCACTAAAATCTTTATTCGATTACCTGCAGAATAAGGCTGAAACCCACGATCTAAAGCCTTATCTCCAACGAAATGTTATGGCCAAGATGGACTTGAATACTATAAAAGAAAGCCAGGAAACTATCGCAAATCGCATTGAAGGAAAAATTCTAAGAGAAGAAGACTTTGAATTGTTCAGACAATTTGTAGCCCATGATTTTGGCGAAAAGCATAAAAACAATAAACGGATCTTTTCGTTTCATCAATTTAACCGTGAACGTGACACCGCAATTATCTCGTTGATATTGGGTTCTGGGCTTAGATTATCCGAGGTTGCAGGCATTAATACGGATGATTTAGATATGAATAAAGCTTTAGTTCGAGTGATACGCAAAGGTGATAAAGAACAATATGTTTACTTTAGCAGGCAGGCATTAATAGATTTAGAAAGTTATCTTCAGATCAGAGAAACAAAATATGTACCTGATAAACACGAGAACTATTTGTTCATAGCAGCTCCTGTAGGTCGTAAAGGAAAAAGCCGGCGTTTGACACAACGATCAATCGAAAAACTCGTTGAAAAGTATGCAATAGCCTTTGGAAAGCCTTCGTTAACGGTGCATTCGCTCAGACACTCCTTTGCAACACGATATCATCTGGAAAATAACGATGTACCCAGATTAAAGAATCAGTTAGGACATTCGTCGATACAAACGACAATGATATACACACACCTAACTGATGAAGAGATGCGTAATGCAGTAAATAACATGGATCGTTAAACCCGCGGCACTATGCGGTTTTTCTAAGACTATTACACAAAATCCGTATTTTGACTAATAGTCTGTATGACTAAATACGCAAATATACTCGCATATTCTTCTTCCACAAAAATTTAAACAGCATAATGGTTCGCTGCTTAGCCAACTCACTCCTGTACTTTAAGAACGTATGTTTATTTTATGTAAGAAAATTCAGACTTCTGGCCTCCGTTAAATAAAAAAAGCCGCTAAATTAGAGATAGCGACTTCTTATTTTCCTTTTGAGCGACCACTCTTATACTGCATATTTGAGCTCGCACAAACATTATCTCAACATCTCTTAAACTTCGCAACTGAGATCTTTTTCTCTCTGCAATGGACTGAAATGCAAGGTTTTTAGGTTTTCAAACAACAAAAATACATCACTAAGTTCCTCTAGAAGTTCAGATTTTAGCAATTGTCTTTCTTCTTCTCCTTTACGCTCTGACATCGTGTTATCCCTCCCTTTCCTACATAACATAAGGACTTAATCCCTATAACATGATTTTACCTGTTATATTCTAATTCTTCCTTTCAAACTACTCACACCATTTAGAGATCACTTAGGCGTATCACCTAAATGGTGTGTTCCTCTCAGACTAAGGGGAAGTGTTTGACTGAACCACCATCCACCAGCAGGGGTTTGCAGTCTGATCTCCAGATTGCTGTAATTTTGCACAGTGCCCGTTTTTGGGATTATGACACCAGGTATGTCAAACAGGCTATTGCGGTAAAGACTGGCTGCCATATTCAGCACACCGTTATCGGCAAAGGCATCAAAATCAGGACTATCGAATCCATCGACACGGAACTTTAAATGATCATAAGTATTATATCTTTTAGGATCTTTGTTAAATACCGTTCCACCTTTGAAATACAAAACGTAACTGTTTTTCTGGTCTTTTACCATCAGGTGGGTCTTGGTATTAGGATGGCCATTGAACCATTTGAGCGTATTGATCGGCTTAATTAAACCAAGGTTCGGGTCTTCGGGATCGGCAAGGTCGATGGCGATAAGTGCGTCCAGCTTACCTTGGTACAGTCCGTCTTTTGACGTGATGGTCATACGTTCTTCGTTCCACATTTCTTCAACGGATGCCTTTTTAGCTATTTTCAGATCGGATTCCGTTGTTACCCACAATTCTGGCATTACGGAGAAAATGTTCGTACCATGCCATGCGACTTCAGCACTGGCGACCGCATACTTATCGACGTCAAGGGAAATGCCTGTCTTCTTGGATAGAATGCGTTCGATAACAACGATTGCCTGCGCACGTGTGGTCAGCCCTTTCGGAGCGATCTGTCCTATACCAACGCCTTTAATTAGACCTGCTTTCGTAGCGAGGTACATCCATTTGTCATCTTCCTTTGTCGTTTCTCCGATTGCACGAGCTGCAACGCGTGCCATTTCTTCCCTTGTCATGACTTTCGTCCAAGCCGCCTCGCTATTGTTGAAATCAGCAGATGTGTATAGGCCTGCATTTCTTGCAGCGTCAACGTACTCAGTGTACCATTTACCGCTTGCTAGTATGGTTTCAAGTTCCATGGCTGAGACCACCATCTTCACGAATTCTGCGCGTGTGACGCTGGCGTCTGGCTTAAATGTACCGTTTGTGTACCCATCGACATAGCCTTTGGAAACACCTTTGGTAATGGCGCTGGCGCCCCAGTGGGTTGATTCCACGTCGGTAAATTGCGAAGTGGTTGCATTCGCGTTTGCTGCAGCACTGCCCATCATGCTTACCGTAAGTGCCGCTGCCAGTACAGTTCTTGTTATTATGTTGATTTTCTTTTTCATGAAACTTTCTCCTTTTAATGAGACCCTTTAATTACAAGCTGAGTATTAATTATAACCGTTAATATAGGCAGGAAACTAAGTGATACTACATGGTCTGCAAAACGGGTAACAGACACATATACTTTCTATATGTCCCGTAACTAACAATGCCCGTGATTAAAATATCTACCTGTAGCACATCATTTGATAAAGTAACCGTCAAAAATTCCTAACCCTGACATATCGGACCCGTTTTCCGTTGAAACCTTAAACTGTAAGTTAGCTGCTTTTTCAAGATCAATCTTTATTTCAACCGATACATCTCCAGCTTTAAATTCGCGTGTATATGCTTTTTTTCCATCTACAGACACTGTTAATGTGACGGAGTTGAGTGAGTTCTTGTATCGTTCTAGTAGTCCCACTTTTGCTACAAAACTCTTATAGTCCCCATTTAAATTGTAATTGTTGTAAATCCAGTTATCTGAATTAGCTGCAAAAACGTATGTATGATAGTTAACGTGCTCATGTCCATTGTTGTCTTTAATACTCTCGCCCCCGTATTCAACGGAATGGCTGTTGAAATAAGATCTGGATTGAGTCTCAATTGGTTTAATGTCTTTACCAGGATAAGATACAATCTCATCTCCATTTTCACCTATAAGAACCGTTTTGTTTTTCGCATCCCATTTCACCGGTTGTCCTAATGCGTCACTAACAAAAGCTAGAGGTACAAAAGTACTTCCCTTATATAGGAAAGGCTGCATGTCCCCTTCTGGCATTTTTGATATTTGATCTACTTTAATATCTTTTACGCTATAAAAGACCTCGATCATCTTGCCTCCTGCTGCAAAAGCGGTTGCTCCGGTAATTAACGAACCGATCCCCACGCCAATAAGTAAACCCTTTAATTTATCTTTCATGTGCTTCCTCCTGTACTCTGTAATCTTTTGGGATAATATTACTGCTGGATAACATATTTATATCGGTTTTTTACTTCCCTTTCTTTAGGGGAGTCAAATTTGAATCCCTATAAATGAGCAAAAACCTGATACATTCTTGTGTCAATATCAACATCACATTAAATAACTTCGTCCTAGTCTGTAAAAAAATAAGTCGCTATAATAGCGACTTAAGATGTGATGAAGTTTCTTTAAATTGGATTATACGTTGCAATACAACAAGGTCGAAATGAATAATACCTGTTAGCAAGAAATATGATATGTACTGAATCTACCACGAAAACCGGACGATAATATAATTTTTTGAAATTGTTCACGTTCTTCGGGAGTATTATGGTCATTCAAATACCAAATAACGTCTTCGGGTAAACACTTGCATATCTCTTTGACATAAACTTGATCAACTTTGGAAAAAGAAAATCCTAAGGAATATACTTTTTCCACAGGTTCTTTCTTCAAAGCTTCGAAGAATGCTCTGTTTTTTATGATTGCACTCATTGTATCTTTTTTAAGCAACTCATCAATTCGGCGTAAGGCTTCTTCTGCACCAGTGTATTTATCCATATAATCTTCCGTATAATCTTCATCATTGCCATGTCCAAAAACTAGTTCAGTACCTTGTTCACCGTGGATATGACAGACGCGTTGAGCTCCATATACAGATTCCAGTGTCGAGGTATAGTTAAATGTAAGAAAGAGATCTTTTTTTGGATTTATTAAAGAAGAAAAATCATCATTTTTTTCTACTTCATCAATCCTTATCGTATCTATCCATTCAGAGAAAAGATCAGCTATTCTTAGGGTTGGCTCAATAAGCCCCGAAAAAAGAACCTCTGCATTGTGTGAGTTTTTAAAGGGATCAGGATCACCATCCTCATCAAGCATAGTGAATAGGCTATCGAAAATCTCCTCATAATTTAGACGCCCTAGAGAGTTTTCTAAAGTATTCCATTCGTCTCCCTCTACAGTAGAAACAAGCCGTAGTAAGTACGATACCACTTCAATATCTTTATAAATTTTCTCTCCATCCGCATTTTCACGGTCCTCAGGGATTATAAAATCTTCTGCACTAGAGTCAGGGTATTGTTCTAATAAGTACTGACGGAAATCTTCATAAGATGTACGTAATTTATGAGCTCTGTCTAAACCGTTTCCTATCACTAGTAAATTCATGCTGATCCCCTCTTTTGTAATTATCATTTTGATTATATCGTATTGATTAAATAATAGTTATTCTCATTTCATATGTCAACATGATAATTTCATACTAAGTCCCGCCGCGAAGAACCCTTAACTGATCCATGTCGTGTAAATCGAATGACCTGATGTTTGGTTCAGCTGTCGAAAGGATATACTTTACTACCTTTTAGGTGTGCGATTAGGGCTTTTGCATCAATCCAGAACAAAAAGAGATCTTCTCAGAAGAAGATCTTGATTATGAGATAAGTATTTTCGTACTTCGGTCCATGATTATTTATGGTAATTGCATTGCTCTAGCCATAAAAATCTCATCTACTTCACTCACGGGCATCCCAAAATGTTTACTAGCTTTCTCAAGTACAATGGGGTCGTGTATTTCAGGAACGTAATTGTTACCGTAATCCGTTAAGACATCGAACTCCTGCATTAATTACTTCCTCATCACACAATATTCCGCACAATGCATCATAATCGGACTGCACCATTTCTCTAATTATAAGACGTTTTGTTTCTATCAAAATCTTCCACCTTTCTATCATCTCCATACCCCAATTATTTATTTAAATAGATTCGACATTGTTTTATATCACACCTTGTTCAAGTACCAAAAATTCGCTTTATGGACATACCTAGCCGCCTCTGTTCGCCTCTCCTAAAAGAGTTGTTATAACAATGTGAAAAACTGTCATGCATCATGGTGTTATTGAGGTTTTAACTACATGTGTATTATTTAGGTGATCATCTAATCGGTAATCGGAATATGTTTTTGTCCATTTCGGCAATCGGTACAAGTTCTTGTCCCTCGACAGCACCGGTTTTCACTTTCCAAAGCATGCCATTAAGCATCATCCGGTAGATTTCAAAGGTCTGCCCTCGCCTCTATTTTCGGTTGGCAATAGTTCTTTAATTCGTTCCCAGTCTTGGTCTTTGATTTCGTGGCGTCTTAGCATCTTTTACAAGCTCCTCGTAATTTGGTCCTTGTAAAATTATGCTATGTTTACGTGTTTGAAGCAATATCTAGTTTCGCCCTAAACCGATACGTTGGTCGGCTGCTTTTTTCTTGTTTCATAACGCTATCGTTCCCCATTAGTTTAAGTCCGTCAATTTAAAGGTTTCATAAGAACACATATTGTATAACATCTGTTGAACAAAATCTCTGTCACTATTTGATAATTCGTCTTTGATATGTGTGAAAACATGCATGCATCTTGTTAACGCTAATGGATGTTGTCTTATTTGTGCTATATCATCTTTTAATGAAAGCGCCTTTACAACTCGAATCGTATCAAAATATCGTCTATTTAACTTACGACCGACAATAGTTTCAGAAGAGTATTGAATATCCTGATAAAAAGAATCTGTATTAACTTCAAACATGTGCATTATCAATAATGTTTCTAAGGCTAATACTGGCATTACTGTTAAACCTCCGAGAACCCCCTCCATTTTGGGATTCTTACAGGCAATTTGTAACCAACGAAACGCTTGCAAGTCTGCTTCTAGTTCCATGTGTTGTTTCCGGACATACACCGAGATATCTGGAGTTTCGATACTTGATTTATTGAGAGACATTTCTTTAACTTCGTCTAAGTGTCCAAGATAAATGTGGGCATATTCATGAAGAATTATGAAAAGTTCTTGTAAAAACGTCTTTGATAAAGAAAATAAATATAAATCCTCAGGTAACACAGCGGGGAGCTTATTCATTCGCAGGGCATAGTTCGGAAGTCTGAAACAATTAACGATTTCTTTGTATATTTCTTCCATGAAACCTACTCCCTCACCTACAATTCTCCCGTCTTCTACATGCATTAATTTTGCAACCAATAATTGTGCTTCATTAAATTGTGATAATGCGGTAAATAAATGTGAATGAACTACAATTAATTGTTCATCATCTGGTGTTCTTAGTGCAGTTGCATTCATTAAAAAGGTTGGTAATAACCCAACATGTATATTACTTAATACAACATACACCTCATTCGGAAGAATTTCCAAAAAAGGGTCAAGAAGAAATTTACGCATTGTGTTTTCAAACAATTCAGCTTTTGTAAGTCCTTTGACCTTATCCAAATAACTACTTATCTCTTGATCAGTGGCCGATATCTGCTTCTGACGATATTTTATCACCTGATCCCAATCCGCCATATCACTCATAGTTGGATACCTTGACTGCAATCCTCTGAGATACTCCTTAGCTTTATCCATTGCTTTTATGCTCCTAGCTTTTTGGAATAATACAACCATAGATATGATTATTTCATAAATTCGTTAATTTGGGTATATTTTCTCTACCTGGATGATTGTGTGCGTGGATAACGTTTTCAAATTGACGCAGTAATGAGTTTTCAGACACGCCCTAATAAAGTCTTGTCTAATGTGATTATGTTATTGTCCATTCCGGCGATCGGTACAAGTTCTTATCCTTTGCTCGAGACAAGAACCCACTGTTTATCCGGAAATGTTTTAACGAAACAGTGCCCAATAAAAGGTAACTGCTCCCCAATGCTCTAGATTTGTCTCTGTAGACTGGCTATTTTAATTATTCAGCGATCCTAACCTAATAACCAAATGAAACCGGAAAATTTTTTTAACAAAGGATTGGACATGCACTCAAGTCACCCTCGCACGACATAAAGTTTCATTTTCAGGGATGTAGGGCTTCTTTTAGGCATTAGAAAAACTCCCATCATGTATAGTCGTAGAAGTTTTTGTTTTTCTACCGTCTACTATGATGGGAACATATCAATTGTGGCACTGTGCCTTTATGTTATTTTCTTATAATTTGCGAGCTACTACTAAATACTCCAACCAATACTCCTTAATGTCTTTGTAATTACTTCGGCCTCTGATAACATACCCATTTTCCGAAGTTCAACAACAAATAACGGCCAAGGTGGGTGAATAGCCACATATGGGTTTGAATCAGGACCAGTATACATACCACCACCAGGGCCAGTGTACAATCCACCTCCGACGCCGGTGTACAGTCCGCCACCTACTCCAGTATAAGCGCCACCCCCGACGCCCGTATACAGCCCGCCACCTACCCCAGTATAAGCGCCGCCTCCGACACCTCTATACATCCCTCCGCCAACGCCGGTATAAGCACCGCCCCCGACGCCCGTATACATCCCTCCGCCAACGCCGGTATAGGCACCGCCTCCAACACCGGTATACATATTTCGAACCCACAACTTAGCGCTACTCATTTTCATGTCCCCCCAATAGTGGCAAAATGTTAAAAAATCGTATTTTACGACAGTATTTCATTATTTTACTATATTACTTCAAGTTTTGTCCCTATCTTTCTCGTACTTCAGTAAGTATTATAATGCAGGTTACAGAATTGTGTAAGCTATATTCTTCCCAACAAATATACAATTTTGTTCCACGGTGTTACGCTGATTTCTCTTCCCTGCTATCTCCAACCAAATAATGAATAAAGCTAGATTCCAAACTTCCATTGACCTTCACCTTAATATCTCGATCACTCCATATTTTTAAACCTAATGAGTCATATCTTCTTACATAAACTCGAGTGGTAAACTTTTTTCATAGAATTGGTGAAAGATTCAATAACCGAACGATCGAGGAAAATATGAAGCACCTATCTGCTTAAGTATTGCTTCATCCCTTCACTATATTCCTGATTCTCTGCAAAGGTCAGATAGACAAATACTATATTGCTGCAAGTAAAGTTTGGTATATTTGGTATAATGACTTAAGATTTAATCACACAATCTAAACAAAATGAAAACGAGGTTGAATATGGATACATTTGAGGATATTGCTCTATCAAAATTGGCAAGCGTTTTGTCAAACCAGATCATTTTACCGATCAAAAGCAATTCTACATGGCAACGAATTCTCTCCAATTCCGGAGAGAAAGGGTACTTTGAATCACTAAGGGGCTTGTTGACTCCGTATGATTATTCTCGGGGATTTGAAAACGAGAATTTGAGGTTTAAGGATTATTACTCTGGGATTAAACTACTATTTGACCAATCGTACAATAATGGATCAAACCCCGAAAAATTGAATCGCATTCTTTCTTCAATTGTGGATGAGATTAACCTTGAGGATATCTTTCCTCCGAACCCCGAAAATTTGTCT
The DNA here is from genome assembly GCF_056316205.1 of Paenibacillus sp. 1-8. NCBI lineage: Bacteria > Bacillati > Bacillota > Bacilli > Caryophanales > Paenibacillaceae > Paenibacillus > Paenibacillus sp. 1-8. Next base: position 2,645,977 of record NZ_CM149995.1, read on the forward strand.
GTAGCAAGGAGAAGGGAATATGGGTGGACACATAGGTTCGACACCTATAAAGAAGCATTAGAAGGCATGAATTACAATGATCAGAGCACTCTGGACTTCATCAAAAGTAATTCTATTTCTGACTTTAAGGTATTTATAAATAACCTTCAAATTCTTAACCTGGATATCGTTGTTGATGACAAAAAGTTGAAAGTCACCACTTTCACAGAACAATCATTAACAAACACCAGAAACCCATCTATACTATCCCAATGGCTCGATAATCGATATCCATTAATAGGAAACTCTTATCGTGAAGCTGTAGAGAATTATGCTAACGGAAATGCAGTCCCTTGTATCGCCTCTTGCAGAAATGTTTTAACAGGCTTATTCTCAGAACTTAAAGATGATGGCTCCATTTCATGGATTAGAGGTTTGCAAAACATCAGCACTGATATTAATATCGACAATGTATCTGTAGCCTCCAACATACCTCAAGGCAGTGCAAACAAAAACATAGTCTTTGAGAATGCGGGTAAATTTAATTATCCTAGATTCATGTTGGTATATAACCTTTATTCGCTAACATGTGATCTGGGCGCGCACACCCATGAAGCTCCGAAGGTGGATGGTCAGCTTTTACCTGAAGTAACGACAATGAACGATGCCCTTCTTGCTTTGCGGACAACAGAAGATATTTTAATTTGGGTCAAAGAAGAAATGAGAAAGAAATCTCTGTAGTATCAAAAAATCCTCCTTTTACTAAAAAAGGGGGATTAGATTTGGATTACGATACAGGGCCGGTGCTTAGACGCACAGAGAATCTGTCAAGATTTACTGCATGCATCTCTTTTTCAGCCTCAATGTGATTTAGTTGGATACTTTTTCGGCCATTGACCAACCGCTTAACCGATAACGGTTTTTCTTTATCAACCATAAGGTGACCTTTAACACAGGGTAATGAATTAGACATCGAGTTTCCGATAGCTACTTTAAATGGGAATATGTTTTTGTCCTTCGACATTTTCTAAATCTAAATCATTGTTAAGTTCCGTCAGAAGCAATTTTTGATACGTTATGGGTTTTGCTTATTGAGCAAGTCATTTCAGTTCAGCTTGCCCTAAGTGAAAAATCCCACTACTTAGTTGTATACATTACGCGGTTCTATCCCTATTTATTTGGGCAAATCAGTTATGTCTAGTCCCTGTTTACCTTTCAATCATGTCCGTTGGCTCATACAATGTGAACATTTTCATGTACTGTGGTACTTAATTAGGTTTTAAGTGCTTGTGATCGACGTTTAGATATTCATCTAAGTGGCAATCGGTACAAGTTCTTGTCCCTCGACAATTAAATTACAATCATTTGTCTGATGTATGTTTGTGAGTGAAATACTATTGAGTCCTTAGAATCAAGGCGGCAAGAGCAACACTCTTTCCGCCATATTTCTTATAACTATAGTTACATGAATTTATTTCTGTTTTTCATAGAACAATAAAAGCCACCTGGACGGCTGGCTGAGAAAAAAATACTATTAATGAGATTTCGTGGATCAGAATACAATGTGTAGATTTCCATTTTCGTATAATTGAATGTCCTGAGACGACATTGCAAACTAATCCCTGTTGCTGTTGCCAGCTGTACAGAATTTATGTTTTTATTCAAAGTAAAGAGTAGTGCGTATAAGAATTTAGTCGTAAAATATGGATAAATGTGTCTATCAGCATCTATATTCCTCGTATTTAATCTCATTTTATATGGTTTAATATGCCAACTGTATGGAAATATTTCTACTATGGAGTACTGGCTGATGCTCCCCATTATTGAGCAGAACATCCAATCAGATTTTTAAGCGTACTAAATTATTCATTTAAACTTGTAGAATTCAATTCAACTTAGCAATTGTTGTTGCCTTTCACCTAGCATTATTTAATCAAGCTAAATGAGTTCTAAAATTAAGTGGTCCACACTTGCTTGAACTTCTAATTTTGTTACGTTCTATAATAATTCACCACGTATTAAACTATTATTATGCAATTAAGAATTATCTTGTTGAAAAGCTTTCTATTTCAAAATGGATTGATTGAGGCAATAATCAACATGACTTGATAAATTCGTTATCACATATAAAGAAAAAGCCAGCATTTAAACACTGGCTTTTCATTAAAAATCGTTTATTTATCTTTGAGGAATGACGGCGTACCATAGTTTGCCTTTCGCTGGTAAACAACGGTCACTTCGCGATCAGGACCACCATCTGACGAAGGAGCCATGAGTTTCACTTTCGGGAGGTCGCCAACTCGCTGTTGTTTAATAAACTCTTCATTCGTTTTACTCATTTTAATCCCCCCATAGAGATAACTTAATGTGGTGAGCAGTTCATGATTTTCTTCATCTAAAGTAGCAAACTCTTCAATCGAACCTCTTCCTGACCTCGGTTAGAAGAGTGACACAATTTACCCAAAGGATAACACAATTCATGTGCAAATGACACTCTGCCATAATAATTGAATGTTACATTGAGACAAAAAAACCGACCCTTCAACTCAAAGGTCGGTTTACCCATTTGGGAGAAGAAAACAATGGTTTTAACTGTATTATATCCACCCGATGTGGTTATATACCGTATTCTGCTCGAACTCTATGCTCATTGGGGCAAATCAGTAATATCAACGTTCATATGTTCAGTAAGCATTAGGGTTACATCCACTTTCACTTTGCTCCACAATAGTGTCATCTTATGAATGTAACCTCTTACGGAATAATTTACTGTTAAACTCAGTTCGGATCTCTGCTCATCAATGATTCTTATATGATGTTCCTTTAAACTTTGTTTTGATTTGTACATCTCTAAAGCAATTTTCTTTTGGGTACCGTCCAAGTAGTCAACATACACAGATTTCATCTTGAAGTTTGAAGCGTATATTTTATGCTTATCTACCTCCAAAGCACCTAAAAGATAGGGGAGCTCTACCAGCCTTTTCACGAGTGCAAGTTCCTCAGAAGTTTGTCTCATCCTGCACACCTCCTTCTTCAAGCTTTACAGTGACCAATTGATCAAAATCGACCCATTCAAATCCATTCTCCATTTCAATTTTGATTTTCTTTCCAAAAGTACTGACTGAAGTGACGATCCCGTGTATATACCGATTGCCCCACTCATGAAACACTTCAAAGGTGGCTTGCAATGTATAAGTGAGCGACATGTCTATATGTTGAGCAATAATCTCCCACTCATCTTCATGGATCAGCGGTTTCGCTTGATAATGAATTTGAGTACGATGCTGTATAATTCGTTCTTTATGTTGTGGAAGCATCATGCGGCTCGATTCCCATAATCCATTGGCCTCCAGTTTTTTGCTCATTTGTAATGCCCCCCGATTTTAGATGCCCTATCTATCGCTTGACTGGCAGCCGTAATGGAGCTCGCTCGTAAAATGGCAATGTCGCCAAATCGATCCTTAATGTCGTCCATCACCTGATCAATGGCCCGTTTCTGCTCTTGATCATCAAAAAAAGATAGTTGATATGTATCCGCGTTGGATAATTGAGACAGGGATACGCCTACACGGCGCACAGGTTGCCCATCCCAGTGTTGATGGAATATGCGTTTGGCTATCTTGCATACATCAACGGTTATGTTTGTAGGATCAGACAGTTTAACCTGCCTGTGAAAACCAGTGGGGTGATCAAAATCCGCTCCAGACACACTTACGGATACGACACTACCCATCAGTCCCTTTTGGCGGGCTCTTCTGCATACTACTGTGCAGATATCGAGAATAACCACTTCGATCTCCCAAGCCTCTGTGTAATCTCGAGGCAGGGTCATTCCGTTTCCGATATCTTTTTGTGTACTGTGCGTGTTGACGGTTACTGGCGAATTGTCGAGTCCATTTGCGACTCGCCAGATGACTTCTCCATTAACACCCCACTGACTTCTTAATTTGGAAAGAGGCGTATTCGCCAGGTCTCTAATGGTTCGGATGCCCATCTTCCACAGATGTTTTTCCATTCTTGAGCCTATTCCCCACATATCGCGGATGGGCTTATCTCCAATATGGAGGTGTAACTCCTCTTTCTTTAAGTGGAAAATCCCCCCCTCTGCTTTTTTAGCAATCATATCGCAGCATAATTTACTAATGATTTTGTTTTCACCAATGCCAGCTCTCGCGTAAACGCCTGTTTCATTATAGATTTTGTCTTGAATTTGCTTGGCCAAATCGACTGGATCATTACCGAATAGATGCATAGACCCTGTAAAATCAGCGAATAATTCGTCTATACTGTACGGTTCGACCAGATCGGTGAACTCCTCAATAATGGACATGATTTGAGTGGATACTTCGATGTATTCTTGCATGTGAGGTTTTACAATGATCAGTTCTGGGCACTTCTGAAGAGACTGCCAGAGTGGTTCCGCGGTAGATACCCCCTTAGCTTTGGCTAATGGACAAGCGGCAAGGATAATTCCAGAACGCCTAGCTGGATCGCCTGCGACGGCGAGTGGTCTATTTTTGTATTGAGGCATTTTTGCCTTTTCGACTGAAGCATAAAACGACTGCATATCGATGAGCATAATGGTTCGCTGCTTAGCCAACACTGAAATCACTCCTGTACATTCAAGAACGTATGTTTGTATACATTATAAACCGAACACACGTTCTTTATGCAAGAGGTAAATATTTATATTAGGCATACGACGAAGTGATGGATTCAAATTATACTAAGTCACACCAGTTTATCTATCATTTGGACTCCCACCTGAACCACAGTTTTCATTCAGAATAAATGCAGCGGTTAAGTCCAAAATCAACTTCAAAATCAAGCTACCATAAACCGTTTCAAAAGATATGCAGATCAAACTGCACTTTTAGAAGGTTCAAGTGCAGCTGCCGATGCCAATGAATTGTTTACGAGTACTAGCGATTTGGCAAACATATGAAAGATGAAAGCCGACTGGTTAGTTTCATCATCAACGTATCCTGCGTCCGGCCCAAATAGCCAGTCTTGATATTTGAGTTGTATACCCTGGGGTAAGATGACCCAAAATATAATATGTGAGTAGTTGATGCTAAGGATAACTTTCGAATGAAAGCCTTGAGTTAACCTTAATATCTATTAAAGTCTGATCCATGGTAAGGTCAGCATCGGCTCCTCCAACGAGATAGGATATCTCCGGACCAAATGTAGGGCGGGAAAAGAATATGGATTTTCCAATGAATGAATGAGCCGTATTATGAGTTATTCTTATCCGTGACTCCATATTTTGAAAGTCATCGTCTTGAAGAGAAAGTAAATCATCAATGTTTAAGCCTGATCGATAGGCTTGATCGTTCAGGCTTAAACAATGCTTTGTTCTGTCATATCATGGTCCCATGCTTTTTGTCCTCAAACATAGAGTCCCTGTTTTAGTATAGTGTCCATCTGAAAATTGAGTGGTAAATCAAGCGTCTCATCAATATCAAGAGGTTCTACTACTTTTTGCAATGAATAGTTGAGTCGTTGACAATAGAGTTGAAAAAAATCGTCATCATTTGAATCTTTTCTTTTACAGTAATTTAAAAAAGCTTTTACAATGTGGATTCTCTAATGTTGTTTAAAGTTGCCATAAGATACCCTCTATACGTTAAATTTTATTTTGAAATAATAGCTTCACTCATTAAGATGGCTGCTTAGTAAGATGTGACTAGCCCAGTGTTTAGGTCTGTTTGTCGAGCAAACATGTTATTTTAAACTCCGTGTTGGGACCTAATAGTTTAAAGTGCTTTCTACCGTGAGTTGGGGAGAACCATACCTCATCTATCTGTTCAGGCCACTTGGTTCCTGTACGTATTGCTGAGAGCATTTCAATTACCCATTCTTCGGTAATCTCCGGATGATCGTTTTCGTTAACCTCGTTTGTGCAGCTAACTTCGCCCTCAATTTTGATTTTAGCAGTGACCCCATAAAGATTATATATAAGACCGCATGGATTTAGTGAATAGCCATTGCAGCTGGCCATTCGCGTTATGAGGTACGAGATGGAATATGTAAGTGCTCTCTATAGTCTTTTTGTTTGTAAATCTTGATACAAAGCCCATTATTTGATTAGTCTCAAAACAATGAAGGGTGCCTTTGCCGAGTTTATCTGGTATCCCAAGATGTTCGTACAGTCAATCTTTCTTCTGGTTGCCTGTCATATCGTATAGAACTACACCAGCCAAATGTAGCGTAGAATTCCAATTATGAATCGAGATTGAAATGGTGACTTCCAGCTCAGTAAGGCAACATGCAGTTTGTTCGGTGATGATTTTATTGAGGGTTCATTAAGTTCACTAACCATATTGGGGTAGGTCCTCTTCTGATTAAAAAATCATCTGAATAAAAGTCTGTTGAAAAATGATTTATTATTCTCTTCTTTAGTTGGTGGGTATTTTTTGTGGAATGAATAGCTATAGTCTTTGCGCACGACGTCAACAAGTGTGTTTTTACTATCAGTGGTCAGCAACATTTCGCTTAATTTTTCAGGTAAAACCTCGTTGTGCTTCAGATACTCCTTATTACGTTCAACAGCATCACTCAATTTCATTTTAACCCAGGTGAATTTGTCGGTAGTAGATTGCTCATCAAACCTGTACATTGTATGATCAAACGGATTCTCTGCCATTCTATAATACTTCATAAAGGGTTGATCCTTCTCATTCACTGCACGGACATAAACAGGCTGATCTGCCGGCATGTAACCAATGTTAAGGTTATGACCCTCCCTCATTCCCATTATCCCTTCCGGTCCAAATGCTTTTGTGTCAAATTGATAGAAATGGCAATAACAAGCCTCTACAGTCGAGGATTTTGGTGTCAAAAGCGGGTCGCAATCAATTTGAATTTCTAGTAGATCGCTGTAGTTGACAACACCGTGATATATGTATTCTGAAAGCATGAACTCTTTTAACTGAAACTGCTCGTTTGCGTATCTCACAATTCGTATATACTTATCTGTCTGCGTCAAATTATTTACTCCTTGATATGATTATTGTTTAGATGTATATGATTAATTTTATTACCATGAAAATGAATAAGCAAGCTCTTCAATTATTGTGGTTTTTATAAAGAGCAAGTAAAGAATGACTATAGATTCTCATAGAGTTTTATGTTCAACTGCTTAACATTGATGAGCAATGCAAGCATTGAACGTTTAGTTATGACAAGCATTGTCTTTTTATTATATAATTTATTGGTAGATATCAAAAACAACATAAGATTAGGTGATTAAAATGGGAGTACAAATAATTTGTCTGAACGCTCTGGATCTAAAGGCTACTCGAAAGAATCTAAAAGAATATGATTATGAGCATGCAGAATTACTAATTAAAATAATAAATAATTTAGAAGGTACTAATTATACATTCGAGAAAGCCCTTGATAATGCTAGAACTGGTGGGCTAACATCAAAACAACCTGAAGCGCTTTTTAAGGATAAATTATCGGAAGTAAAAGCTGTTGTTGAGGTAAAGACCTTCGCATATGAAAATGATCAGCAAAAATCCAATGTTATGTATAAATTGCAAACACTCTATGCATGGTTTCAGGAATTTCATCAAGAAAATAGACAAGAGTCAATTTCATTTGTGTTTCAAATAAAAATTAAAAATAGTTCATTTAACCCTCGTATACTGATAAATGACCTAAAGAGATTATTAAAGGAATCAGAGATAGGCTTTGTTTTTGCAAATGACTATATTGATCTTACGATCAATCGGTGGGAAAGTTCACGAATATTAAACTTTGATGATCGAGATTTTTTTTATGAAGATTATACAAACCATATTTTAGTTTTTAATGAACTCGAATCATTTGATCGACAAAGGAAAATAGAGAATGCAATTAATTATGGTTATTTTGCGGAAATGCTATTCTCTAAATGGCAAGAAGACCAATGGAATTTGAAATTTCTGAAATACGAGAATCATAAGAAATATCTTCTCATATCATTTTTTATGCGATCTGAGATTGGAATTGCGTTAGCATCAGGAGATTTCAAACTCATAGATTTTTGTAATGAATTTATGGATAAATATGGAAGTTGCGCTTCTGTTCAACAGATTGATGGGATATTTATTTTTTTAGAAAATAAACTTATTGATCTAAAAAATTTAAGAATAGTGAAAGAATGGCCAACGAACGTTTGGGAAACATAAAAATATTGTTGGCTACCCTGCCGTGATTCTGGTTTCGCATCCCCTTTCAAAAACCCAACTCCGTAGTCGCTTCGTAGACGAGTTTTACCGCATCTAGCAGCACTAACATAGTCTTTGAAGAACATTGAAGATTGTGACGGGATCAAGGGCAAGGGCACTTAAAGCCGCCACATTCTTCAGGCACACCAAAAATAATCAACTAGGAGATAATTAGCTAAAGTTTATTGTTTTTAACTATTAGATTCTGTTTTTATGAAACTTTCAAATTGTGTAACTATCCATTTTTGGTTATTTTCAGCAATATATTGTTCCGCATTGATTAGTAACTCAACAAGTTCATTTTTTTCGAGTTTCATGTATCTGTTTTTTAAAGATTTGAGATCTCTATTGGTTTTAATTGAAGTATAATTTTTTAGACTTAATTCGTTTTTAAAAGAAGTTGAAAGTGTTTTTTTTGTTTTTCTTTTTAATTGAGTGTTTTCTTCGTAATAACTGTACAGCGCAATATTACTCTTAATAGAATTAGGATGTATTCCTTTTTTCTCTTTATCTAACTCTTTTGACATTTCAGAAATCTTTCTATAAGAGATTTGGATTCCCAGTTTTAATAATTCGTCTATAGCTGCTTTACCAAGTTCAAAAGTTCTGTTTTTCCGTAAAGTGTAAAGTTCATTCAACCAAGGTTTTTGAATTTTTTTCCTAGAATTGAATTTTTGGCTCATACGATTCATCCTTAATGTACTCTTCCATACTTTCAATTTCTCTAATTTCTAGCTGTGCTCTTTTCATTGCTAGCTTCATTTTTTTCGCTTCTACTTCTAATCCATGTTTTTCAAAATGCTTTTTACTATCTTTCGCCCAGTTATAATATTGTTCAATTTCACTCTTGAACTCAGGCTGAGGTACTTTTGCTGCACATCCCATACATGCCATTTTTGTTGGGCATACCGCATCAATAGTGCAGATACCACCTACGACTTTTGAAACAGTACCTACTTTTTCTTTGTACTCATCATAGGCATTTTTGAGTTCTTCTGGACTCCTCTGAATGCCTTGGTGAATATCAATATAAGATAACCAATTATCTTGTATATCTTCAATAGTATCTGATATTTGTATTTGAGTTGGCGCGGCATAATAACCGGTTACACTTTCGTCTTTCTGGTGTAATAATTGTCTAACTATATCTATTGGGAGTTTTTCCGTTTGAGCCATATGAGTAGCGAAGGCATGTCTCAAAAGATGCGTTTTAAGAATTACTTGATTTCCTTCTTCAGTTTGTATAATTAATCCATGTGTTAGAAACCTAATAACAGAATTAAGTGTGAACTGATTAATATGTTGGTTGTGGTACTGAAAAACATATTTCTTGTCTTTCATGATATGTTGACGAGACGTTATGCTATATTTTACAGTTGGAAGACTGTCAGAATTATAGTGATCCTTTAATTCTCGTAATATCATTATTAATGATTTAAATACTCTTTCAGGCATATAATAATTTTCTTCAATATCTCTTCCTTTTGGTATTAAACGAAATATATAATTTTTTTTAGGAGGAGATTGTTTCTTATCTTCAATGATGACGCAACAATCCGAATCATGGCTTACTTGTAAAATTTCATTCATTCTAGCTCCAGAGAATGATTGAATATCTAATGCAAATACAGCAAACATACATGCTATATACAGTGGCTCTACATTGATAAATAGTTTAGACTTATTTAAGTTCTGACTTTTGGTCAATGAGAACCCTTGAGTCAAAACCCCATTATTTCTTGATTGAAAAGGGTGTCTATTTTCTTGAGTATCATGCCCCCAATTTTCTAGAAATTCCACTCCTTCTTTTAGTCTCTCAGTCGATGCTTGGTTAGACCATGCCCCTAATAGACGATTTTTAAGTAATTCGAAAAACCATAGTCCTTCTCCTGGGGCGCCATCGGAGAGATCTATTGATTTCACAAATTCCAAAAAATACTCCCCTTGATTATCTCTATTTAATTCGAAATAGAGGCATTCATTCAAATATTCAGATTCCTTATAGTTAAATGAGTATGGTAAAGGTAACTTTTCGTCTTCTACTTTTGCAATTGCTTTGTTAGTAATTTCACGTAAACGTTTGATTTGATTCCACCTAATGTGGCATTGAGCGCGAATCGAAGGTAACAAAGGTGCTACAGCTGAAGACTCATCTTTACGCTTCTTTTGTGCTGAATTAATTGCTCGGTTTCGGAATGAATAATCTCTATTGTCAAAAGGAAATTCTGGAAAGAAAAACTCAGAAAAATGATTCTGTTTATCCATTGGAATTCTACTCTTAGTCCATTTTAATACATTGAATAAAAGCGATTTGTAATAAGAAATGAAAGCTTTTCGTTGACTATCTGTATGCTCTTCACAGATTGATCCAGACAAATAATCATGAATGTGTGAGTAATTTAATTCTGCCGCTTCCGTAAGTTTAAAGGCATTGAAGATATCCCTAAAACGTACATTTAAGCTAGCTAACATATTGTTAATTGATGCAGGTGACAACTTTCGATCCGTGGCACACAACACAGCTAAGGAGAAATGATTTGCCAGAGGGCTACCTAGACAGTATTTATAAATATAATTAAAGCTTTGTTTGTTGAGCAAATCCCATAAAAAATCATTCTCTATATTTTTCAGAGTGAGGATTTCTTCGTCAATCACTCCATTTAATTTGTTGTACCATTCTTTTGTTACAAGCAACTCCTGTGTCACTAGTCATCCATCCCTTTGTATAATTCTTGAATCCATTCATCTTCCACTGAAACTGGAGTAATTTCTTCTTTTTCTCTTTTACTCTTAGTGATTCGAGTTTTCACCAAATGTTCTTTTTCGAGTTCGTTCATTTTTTTCGCCATCGTCTCATGAATATCTCTGAATGCTGCTTCACTGAAATAGTGCTCATATACTTTAATTGTGTCGGAAGACTTCCATTTCATATAATTTATTAATTCATTTTTTTTGATTTCTATTTCACTGCTATCTTTAGACATCTCGTATATACTTTTAATCATATTGGTAACAAACCAGTGCCTAGTCTTATGAATATTTATTTTAATGTTAGCCTTTGCAGTGATTTTAATCCATTGTGAATAAAAAGCATTGTAGTTATACGGTGTTCCATGTCTAGTTAAAAAAATCTCATCATTATCTGAAAGTTTGTGAAAAGTTTGTTTACAGTGTGAGTATAATTTCCGTTCTCCATTTACATATCTAATGAACAACTTCAAAGTATCCTTTGAGAACCTCAAAAATTTTATTCTCTTATTTTCGCTGCCTTTATTTTGTGCAGCAATTTCATATTGATTTCTTCGCCTTCTGTAATCGCCCATTGTTAATGAAAGAACTTCATTAATTCGAGCTCCTGTTTCAAAAAGCATTCTAATTATTACTTCATCCCGAAGAGACCAATTTAGCAAAGAACCAGCCCTATAGATGATATAGGGAAGATCCTCATCAGCGATAATAATAGGCTTCCATTCATCTGCAACTAATTTAAAATACGATTCAGACTGTCTTCTATATGAAGACTGATATGGTGTTTCTGTCCCAGCTATTTTAGGTAACCGTGGTTTATTAATACGTATACTAGGAGCATTGTTATCTGCAATTGAAATGCTGTAATTTACATCAATGAGAGGATTCTGAAAAGAATATGTTTTTAAATGCAACGCGGTTCTATAGAATGCTTTAAGTGCAGCTAAGAAATGATTGATAGTTTGAGGACTTTTTTTTGTTTTAATAACGAAGTTATAGTCGTCTGTTGACCTCAATTTACAACCTAGCTCGTAGATTAAGTAATCTTCAATAGATGCCCTTAAAGCATGATGGCTGTCATACCAATTAACCCTTTTCCCTTGGAAATTACTATTTCTGCAAAGCCATGTGAAGAACCTTTCCAATGATACGAGATAAGATAATGCAGAACTCTCACTAATTCTTTTTTGTTGATAGAAATAAAAGTCTGTTAGAGGCATAAAAGGTTCATTTTTATCGTTAAATACTAATATAGAATATTTACTTTCAACTCCTTGAGGGCATTTGATGTGGTAATACATACTCACAGTTAAAATCCTTTCTTATTTGTGACACATTATTTAAGTCCTTAATAATATTAAAACAAATTGAGACTATATTCTACTAAATATTACATTGTATTTTGTACATATGTATTGAATACATAAAGCTAACAGCATACGTTCCGATTGAAATCGAATATTGCTGTTGTATATATGTTCTTGTCGTCCGACAATATATTACCTTGTCAAATATTATTAGTGTCATACACTATATAAGACGCAATTAAGATCATAACCTGACAAGTAGACGATCTATCGTTTCCATCGGATGCTTATTAATCCGTTTCATAAATTGACTGACATGAAGCTTGATTTTATAGAATTTCTCAAAAAAGACGTTGTTGACCACATCGGATTTAAGCCACAGCCACAGGCCTTCAATCGGATTCAGGTTTGGACTATATGGCGGTAGAAAGACCAAGTGCAAGCGCGATGTTCCTTCAAAAAAGGCTGCAGCCCGGTAGCATGATGAATGCGGCTGTTGTCCAGAATGAGAGCGAGCTTCCCATTCGGGTAAGCCGATAGCAGATCCTGCAGAAACCGAATAAAGGCGGCTACATCGGCTTTTTCTTCTTCACGATGATGGACCTGTCCGGTTTCGTAGTTGATCGCTCCAAATAGCTTGGCTCCTTCATGCTTGCCATACGTTGGCACTTGGCGTTGCTTACCGCGCGGAAACCAGTTGTATTGCAGCGCCTGATAGGAACGAATCATCGATTCGTCTTCAAAGAGCAAATGATTGATCTCTTCCGCCTCAACCTGTTTCTTGAGCTTGGCAAAGGTGTGTTTGCGAAAAAACTCTTGGGCGTCCTCATCGGCTTTGGCTAATGTATAGGTTGCTTTGGTAAAGCTGAAGTTCATCCGTTTGAGCATCGCGCTAATCCCGCGTACGCTCATGATAATGCCAAACTCCCGCTTGATCCATTCCGCTACCAGCGGGAGTGTCCAGGTGTAACGAGCTTCAAAGCCCACATCCGTCGGTTGCTGCTGTTCGAGCATCGTGGCTAACTGACTACGCTGTTCCTCCGTGAGTTTAGGCGGTTGTCCGGGAGAGTGATCCATTTCCAGACCAGCAAGACCATGCTTTTGGTAGTTCTGCCAATAGAGGCTGATCGTTTGACGAACGCGACCAAGCAGATCGCTAATCTCAGCAAACGAGTGCCCTTCCAGACGAAGACGGACGGCCAGGTACCTTTCGTAAAGACGTTTATCTGATGTTTCTTTCATCGCTGTATTCAATCGCTCGATTTCTTCGCTTTTCATGTTCATCGCCACCTTGGGTTGAAGTTACTATTCATTACCCCATTTGGCGACGGATTGGCCTCGTTAATTTCTTATTTGCGTCTTATATATATGCGCGCTTTTACCAGTTTAAAAATAATAAGTTGTTTACATTTTTATCTGCATCCACTTTTTCCAAGTTGTATCGCTTAACCGACAATGACTATTCAGCAGTACATGCGAGGAATGCTCTTAAGCCCTACCCTTCTTCATGCTTGCAGAGCTACCCCCCATCCAAGCCATACTTAAACAAAAGCAGCTACATCTGGCCCAGGGATACCATCTGGAGAAAAACGACGGGTCATCGGTGGCATGACGATTCGACTTGAAAGTGTAAGTTTGTCATTGAGTTTATATGTTTCGAACAAGAGTTCTGATGAAGTATTTGCACGTGTATGGCTCACAAGTTAATTCCTCATTTGGATTATCATTGACTATGGATAGACTGTATATCTTTAGCTCCTCCAATATCGAAAGCGGCGCATCGTAGCTCTGAAGTCAGGTTTGCTTTGTAAGCCGATTATGATGGCCGCCGTCAAATATCGTTCCCGGCGGGTGCGTAAAATTATACAGCTGCAGATCCTTCTAAAACTGCAGGTAAAGCCCATAGTCCGCCTGCGAGCAGCAAACAAAGAGGAAAAACTGAGGGCTACTTTCAATTACCGATCACTTTGTATTGAGAAAGGCATTAACCTCCATTGCGAATTCATACGGGGATTGAAACAAGAAGCCGTGATTAGCATCTGGAACCGTCTAGCCGCTGAAGGGTTGACAAAGGCGGCGCTCTACAACATGATTAGATCGATCATTCGATCTAATCCGAGGAAAGGAGGCTGGCACGCCGATGTTCGAGCGCTACAACAAAGTACAGAAGGCCGTCTTGGAGACGACGCTGCACCTGATTATCGACCGCGAGCTGCAGGCGACGTCGATGTCATTGATCGCGAAGGATTCCGGCGTCTCGACCGGGAATATTTATCACTACTTCAGCAGCAAGGAAGACATCATCAACGAGCTGTATAAAGCCATAGTGCTGTTCAACGGCGAGTTCGTCACGAAGGGCATGAATGAAGCCGAGTCCGTGCTGGAACGATTCCGCCGGGCGTGGCGCAGCGTGATCGAGCTGGGCAAGCAGTACCCGAAAGGATTCCGGTTCATCGAGCAGTACTCGTTCTCGCCTTATATTTATGAGCAGTCCAAGCTGGAAGCCTACAAGGGCGGCTGGTGCGGGCCGTTGGAAGAACTGTACCGCCGGGCGGTCGAAGAAGGACTTTTCGTCTCCCTTGATCCGCACATGATGGTGCAGATGCATTACGGCTCTATCGTCTATCTCTTGAAGAGCCATCAGCAGAACATGCTTGAGCTGACGGACGACGTCGCTGAGCAAGCAATCTTGGTCTGCTGGAACGCGGTGAGCAAAGAAAAAGGTTGGAACGGCTAAGTTCGGCCTGCTTCTTTTCGCCAACGGGCTTCGAGTTCGATTAACCCATTGTCCGCAATACATCATTGTCAAAGTAGAATGAACGTTCAATTTGGTCGGAATTAAATTATTAAATCGGGAGGAAATCATAAAATGACTACGAAAAAGACGATTTTCATTACAGGCACCAGCACGGGGCTCGGCAAGCTGACGGCCATTCATTTTGCGAAGCTTGGCTGGAATGTCGCCGCGACGATGCGCACGCCGGAGAAGGAAACGGAACTCACCGCTTACGACAATATCAAGCTGTTCAAGCTCGACGTCACGAACCTAGCGGAAGTGAACTCCGCCGTCGACGATGCGATCGCTGCATTCGGGAAGATCGACGTCGTCGTCAACAACGCCGGCATGGGCGTCTACGGGGCGTTGGAGCTGGCGGAGGAAAATACAATCGACTGGCAGTTCGCCGTGAACGTCCGCGGGCCGATCAACGTCACCCGCAAGTTTTTGCCGCATTTCCGGTCCATGGGCGGCGGCATGTTCATCAACATCAGCTCGTTCATGGGCTTTACGACGGCCGTTCCGCTCGGTTCGCTGTACAACATGTCCAAGTTTGCGTTGGAAGGCTTGACTGAAGGACTCTATTACGAGCTTAAGCCGCTTAACATCGAGCTGCGTCTCATCGAGCAAGGCGGTTCAAGTGGAAACAATTTTCAAAACAACATCCGCTGGAGCAAGGACGAGAATATTACTGCGTACGAGGGCCTGATGGACAAGGTCACTGCCTTGATGGCCGGGGCTGCCGAGAGCGGCGCCCTGTTCGACCCGCAAACCATCGTGGACGCCATCGCTGCTCAGGCGACGGGAGCGAGTCGTCAATTCCGGACGGTCGTCGGAGAGGCTGGCAACAATTTGCTTGCGCTGCGGAGATCCGTCCCCATCGAGGAGTACCTGGAAACGATCGCGAAAGGTTTCGAATGATGCTACTCGCCCAGTAAGCTTCATTGTTGAATTCATATATCACAGCCTCTCGGGCTGTTTATTGCGGAAAACACATCTTTGTTATGTCCATATATGGAAAACACTACAACTTCTTGTCGTTTGGAAAGGACAAGAAGTTGTATCTAGAGTAAAGGGCTGGGTTCAAAACCAGCCCCTCCTCATCAAACCGTACGTGAGGTTTTCCCTCATACGGCTTTCCGATGTTTGTCATTCATGTGCATGCAGATTACAACAGCGTTTTCAATCCATATTGGATGGTCAAGTATTTAACCTCCGACCGTGATCCTATCCATCTCCCACGTTGTTTCTTCTTCGCATACCACCGTGTTAAGCGTTGCAGAATATACCAATCTAACGCAGCCATTTTCTTCTGGCTGTAGTTCGTATAATAGTAATTTCTCCATCCTTGAATCTTTGGATTGAGCCATTCTATATGTTCCGAAAACGATCTTGAACGCATGTTCGGGGGTGCCAATCTTTCTTTAACGACCTCCCGGATTCGTTCCTCTGCCTTTTTCGTTAGCCACTGCTGCGTGGTGTAGTATATCTTCCCTTGAGACGTTTCTGCTTTCGTTTTTCGGTGGTGCATTCCTAAGAAGTCGAATCCTTCGTCTCCTGTCCATAAGCCTACAATGCGAGTTTAGGTCGGGTGTAGCGTTAACTCCAGACGTTCCATGATCCTGCGTGTGAGTTCATACGCATGTTCAGCATCCTTTTTGGTTTTACAGACCACCACAAAATCGTCTGCGTACCTCGTAAGCTCTCCGATTTCCCTCCCATGTCTCTCCCACAGTCGGTCAAAGTAATTCAGATAGATATCGCCAAAAGCGGTGAAATGACTCCACCTTACGGTGTCCCTAAATCGGAACACCTTACGTTTCCTTCTTCCATGACTCCCGCATGAAGCCACTTCCGTATTAATTTTAGTATCCGCCTGTCATGGATACGCATCTGTACCCATTTCCTTTGCGGTTACAGACTTTCCGGATTCGATTGAGCGCTTGTTTTGCACTTCGTTTCGGGCGAAATCCGAAGGATACTTCCCCAAGTCTGCTTCAAAGATGGGTTCAATGACTAGTTTGGTTGCCATCTGTATGACTCGGTCCCGTACGGTGGGTATACCCAGTGGCCTTTGCTTGCCGTCTTTCTTCGGGATGTAGTGTCGTCGTACGGGCTGCGGGTGGTAGTCGCCTTCTTTTAGCTCTTGCTCACACGTATTTCGCCCTGTTCCTCCATATCCGCTAGCGTCACAGCATCTATTCTTGCAGCCCCCTTGTTGGCTTTCACTCATTTCCATGCTTCCCACAAAACATTCCACCGATACACCTTGTCATACAGCGCATGGAATTTACGCTTGCTGTTCTCCTTGGCCGCATGACCTAGCTTTTCTTGGAGTTGTTGAACTTTTTCCTTTGGTGTCGTTAGCCGTTTGGCATTCACTCACTCGTACCTCATCCAAAAGCATAAACAAAGCAGGGCCCCTTCCCTCCCCAAGGTTATGTTGTCCTTGGGTTCTTCGGTACTATGGGCCCCTCGGACTCCCTTCCCACAGACGGTTCACTTCGTCTTTTGGACTTATAGAATGTCTCTTTACGGATTTCTAAAAAAATTCCGTGTGGGGGAGGGTCTCCCCAGTTCACTGCATTATCTTTCAACCCATGCCGTTCCCTATACGCCGGAGGGTTCTTCACTGCTGCTCCAAATTCTGCACAGTTTCCTTGGCCTTCGTCTATTATAGCGAGACTCGGCACCCTCTTTTCCCCTTCGCAGGGCCTTTTTGACGACGCGGCAGGATTCACTTGATGTTGCGGCCTGGATTGTTGCTCGCCCAGTCTCTGACCGGTACTTTCGTCAATGCGCTTCTACACACAGATTTCGCCATGCGCAGGCATCCTAGCTACAAAGGTGGCTTGGCCCCTCCTTGGGTTGGACTTTCACCAACTAGATAATGCGTGCCTCTGGGCACGCCCATATAATAAAGCCGCGTTAAACGCGGCTTTTGTTCTTTCCAACGTGCTGGCTGCGAAGCAATGACAGCAGAAATAACCTCAGTCAATTCTTCAACTGGCCTGGTCAGATCCAGTTGTATATCCAATGTGGATTTTATCTTTGCCATGGATTTAATCACCTCCTCAACACGCAAAATAAGCATCTGAGTTATCAGAGGCTTTCATACTTGTATCTTAAATTGGTTCTGCTGCTATAACGCTACGGATTTTAAAAACCCATATGTTATTAACCTAATACGAACGAGCAGGATAGTTGAATAACAGTAATCAATCTAAGGAGCATGTCGACCTAGGGGAGGCTTCAGCCTAAACGGGACTACGCAGGTTGTAGTTAAATTACTATTGTGATAAACTGAATGTAATTTGATGACGGGAGTTGAACGGATACATGTAGAACTTTCTTGCTTTGAGATCACGAAAAGAACGGACTCAGCGATCGGCTGTGGTCGTTTTATTTCATCTCTGCAAGAAAGGTCTGCGTTTCGTTTGCGCTCCCTCTCCGGACAGTCATACAGCCCCTTGGAATGGGGCTGTATTTCCTCGTATGGATTAGAGTCGCAAGATAGCACCTTTCTTGCGGCTCTTTTTTATTTCCAAACGAAAGGATGATTGCCATGCCCGCCATTCAGGTCACCAATCTTACTTTTGCCTATCCAGGCAGCTATTACCCCATATTCGAAAATGTTCATTTTCAAATTGATACAGACTGGAAGTTGGGCTTTACGGGGCGAAACGGTCGGGGGAAAACGACGTTCTTAAACCTGCTGCAGGGGAAGTACGAATACAGCGGTACGATCTCCACACCAGTCGCCTTTGATTATTTTCCGTTTCCCGTCGAACACCCGGAGTATTTGACCTTAGACGTCGTCGAAGAGATCGTGCCAAGCTATGAGAGCTGGAAGTTGATGCGCGAACTGAACCTGCTTAAGGTTTCAGAAGACGTGTTATACCGGCCATTCGAATCGCTGTCCCAAGGAGAACAGACGAAGGTATTGCTGGCCGTGCTATTCATCCAAGACAATCGATTTCTGCTCATCGACGAGCCGACCAATCATCTCGACTTGCACGCACGCAAGCTTGTCGCCGATTATCTGAATACGAAGCGCGGTTTTATTCTTGTTTCACACGACCGGGCTTTTCTCGACCGCTGCGTGGATCATATTCTATCGATCAACAAAACGAATATCGAAATTCAAAAAGGCAACTTCTCCAGCTGGTGGACGAACAAAACTCGCCAGGATACGTTCGAAATGGCACAAAACGAAAAGCTGTACAAAGACATACAGCGTTTATCAGCTTCTGCTAAACGTACTAGCGGCTGGTCTTTCGAGACCGAAAAATCAAAAAACGGCACACGAAATTCCGGCTCCAAGCTTGACAAGGGTTACGTCGGGCATAAGGCAGCAAAAATGATGAAACGCTCGAAATCCATCGAACAGCGGCAACACGCCGCTTTAGATGAAAAATCGAAACTGCTCCGAAATATCGAACAGTCAGAAAGCCTTGCGATCTCTCAGCTCGTGTATCCCAAATCGGAACTGGCCATGCTGGATCACGTCACGATTTACTACGGGGAAAGAGCAGTCTGCAAGAACGTTAGTCTGACGATCGAACCAGGAGATCGGATTGCAATTTCAGGTCCAAATGGTTCAGGTAAGTCTAGCTTGCTCCGCCTGCTCAACGCTGAGGCGTTACACTTTACAGGTACGTTTCAGCGGGAGCCGCAGCTTCGCGTTTCCTATGTATCCCAGAATATTTCTCATCTGCGAGGAACGCTTTCCGATTATGCAGCAGAGCACAGAATTGACGAAAGCTTATTTAAGGCCGTGTTGCGTAAGCTAGATTTCGCCCGCATCCAGTTTGAGAAGGATATATCGGCGTTTAGCGGCGGGCAGAAGAAGAAGGTTCTGATCGCGAGAAGTCTATGTGAGGAGGCTCATCTGCATATTTGGGACGAACCGCTCAACTTTGTCGACGTGATTTCCCGGATGCAAATTGAGGAGCTGCTGCTTGAGTACACGCCGACCATTGTATTCGTGGAGCATGATCGGGAATTTCATTACCGTGTCGCCACGAAAACGATTGAACTCGGTGGGGATTAGAATTTTACAAAGTGACTTGGAGTAAGACATGATTTCAACGGCAGAAAGCTTTGCACAACAACTTTTATGAAAAGGAAAGGATTGAACTAAAGGGACACGATAGTTCAATAAAAAAACGGCAGTCTAGGATTTTATTTTCTCGTCCATAGCTGCCGTTTATTCTATTTGAGTGCAGTCTAATACTTATCTCAACTTATAAAAACAAAAGCCCTCCATATTGAAGTGACCCCTGTCAAGTAGCCAGTTATTAAAAAGCCATATTTAAGCAGCCTGAGTCCTGTATTCGTAGGGACTTAGGTTGTTTAGTCTCTTTTGAAAACGTTCATGTTGTAGAAATTCTCGTTTTTATTGAGCTGTCGTTCCCTGTTAGCTTAACCTGTCTATCGACATAGATAGATTAGGAAGAAATGTACTAAAGAAAAGTAGTCAGATTAACCCTTCCCCTTCGTCTTATGCTCCTTGTTTTACCATATCTATCCTCTTCAAATCGGAATTAGACACCTTGTATTTTTCGACAAACACTAATGATGGAAGAGGATAAAGAAGTGAACGGAGTTTTATCCCAGTCTGAATATTGGCTTTCTATACTAAAGCCGTGGTTAGTTAACAAACGTTTAAGCGTATCATTATCAGTAAAACGACATGCAATTCGTGAAGTTGTTTTCTTGGATCCCCAATCACGGAAAGTGACCCAATGCATTATATGGTTTCTTGAATCATAGGATTGTATTCCAGATACCTTGACTTTAATTCCAGCCCTATCGATAAATTCTCCCCAAATTGTTTCCTCTTGGTTTGATAAATCGGTCCCCATGGGATTACGTGTTTCAAAAACAAACATCCCATTTGGCTCTAAGTGCTTGTAGACTGTTCCGAGTAAGGCTATTTGATCTTCATCACTCAAAAATGCCTGAAATGCATTTCCTGTCAAATAAATCATGGAAAAACGCTTTTCAGAATCGAACGTACGAGCATCAGCTTCAATAAAATCCACAGGCAGACCTTGAGCTTTAAATCGCGCATATGCAAGCATCGCTGAAGAAATATCAACACCTGTTATATTAATCCCCAACTTTGATAAATAAATTGTTGTTAATCCTGTACCACATGCAAGTTCTAAAACTTCTCCCGGGTTCAATCTAGCAACTTCAAGATAGAAATTGTATTTTTTTGTATCGCCGCCAAATTCAAGATCATAATTAATTGGATCTTGATACTCTTCAAGATTATTGTGATCTATCAACACTTATCATCCCTTCACTGTGATATGAATTTCTTTAACAGTATCGCATAAGGACTCAACATCAGGTTATTTGTTGCTAAATCATCCGCTCTCTTCACGTTTCGTGATGGTTTCATTATAAGTCAAAATAGATACAACTTCTTCAACTTTCTTAAAGAACTGAGTGACTTTTTTCTAAAAGACAAACTTTTTCAGTGGCTCCACAGCAAGTTGGCTCCTTTATAGATAGTTTATCAATATTTTTCTCTTCTTCGTCCCCGCTTTTAGAGTAATCAGGCCCCTAACTTTAGCTTAATGAGAGAGAGCAGTGAAATATACCAACACCTACATTGTTGCAAAAGAAGCCATCAAGCAATCGGGAATTCCTTATCCATCTCCTGATTTTGTTGATGACTTTTCCGAATTCATTTTCTATACCGCAGGTTATTTTTAGTGTTATAATTTTCTGTAATGAAAAATTTTCATTATTTTCAAACGTGGCATTAATGATGTTAACAATGATGCCAAAATTGATGGAGGTCATTTTTATGAGCATAAAACTTTATTTGACGCGACACGGTGAAACGGAATGGAACGTTGTGCATCGCATGCAAGGTTTTGAAGATTCTCCCTTAACAGAACGCGGAGTTCGTCAGGCTGAAAGCTTAAAAACCGCCTTGGATGCTGTTCCCTTAGACATTGTCTACACGAGTCCGAGTCCCCGAGCAATGCGAACAGCAAAATTAATTTGCGGGGACAGGAATATACCATTGGAAACTTCCGAAGCGCTGATGGAAATGGGGTTTGGGATTTGGGAAGGACACGTTCACGCTGACGTGGAGGCCCAGTTTCCTGAGCAATGGAATCTTTTTTGGAATGACCCTGAGAAGTTTGCAATAACTGATAGCGAAACGTATACGCAAGTGCATGACAGAGCCGTTGGATTCTTAAATGAAGTTCTGCAGAAACACCCCGGGAAATCGGTGCTCATTGTTACGCATACCATTGTAGTCAAGATGCTGATGGCTCATTTTGCCGGAAGCGAAATGAAGCAGCTATGGAAATCACCTGAAATCCTTCCAACTAGCCTTTCAAGAATCGATATCACGGATGATGTTGCTGAGATTATACTGCATGGGGACGTCAACCATTATAAAAACTTGTAAAAAAAACAGCGATCGCGGAATTTAAGTCGGGCATTAAGCCTATCTTTCTTGTCCTCCAAAGGGACCAAGTTCTTGTCACGGGCATAAGACAAGAACTTGGTCTCTTAAAAAGGAAAACCGAGCTATGCTCGGATCCTCCATGAACTATATTTTTCTCCCTGACAAGCAGTTCCTATTACCAAGCAAAATACGCATTTCCTACTTTAATATTCTCCTTTAATTACAAAGAAAGAGCCTCGAATTGTTCCAGCTAGTTTAGACTTCTGTCTGGCAAACTTAAATTCCCCTTCTAATTCCTTTGGAATCTCCATCCCCTCAGAAAGCTTTGCTTTATAACTTCTAATTTTTCTTCACTCTTGGGAGGGCTAAACATTCATTAAGAAAGAAAAAATCTTATTATCTTTACTTGTCACAACAAAAAGATTTTCTTAGGCCACCTGGTGTTAGATGGCCTATTTGTGAAACAATAGAATTAAAAATAAGGTAACCTCATCTGTCTCCGCTTCGTTCAAATGATCGTAGAGCAACTCCCATAATGATCGGCTGTCCGCCCCATTAACCCTCATGGTCCAGCGCAGCATGAGTCCCGTCATCAGTAACATGACGTCTTTTGGCCAGTTAGAGCATAAGTCGGCACGGGCCTCGAGGACTTGTTTCTTGAGGCCCACCTTTATTACCTTTCACAGTGTAAGTAGAGTGCGGTTGGGAAAGCTGGATGGTAGGAAGGCTTCAGCAACTCTAACATTAATACATGGCCAGCGGTAATCTACGTGTGTTACCACCTATTAAGTTACATATATAGTAAATGTAAGAACTCCCCTATAGCAAAAGCGGGTAACGCAAAAACTGTTGTCCTACGGAATACAAGCGTCTCCCCTATAACAACAGTTTTATTAGAATAGTTTTGAAAGTATATCGTACAAATATTATTATACAAACATGACAGCTTTTTCGTAAAGGAAATGGATCAATATATTATTTCAATTGAATTTAGTCGAATACTTCCTATGATTTTGCAAGTCCATCTAGTGTACGTGTGAATTTTTTACTGCCTTCTTTTGTAATCTCAAGCACTTTATCCGTATCTGTGATCGTGTACTCCTGAGTCTATCTTTGGTTTTCTATAGTATCTTATTTCTGGTGTTTGTTCCAAAGCCGAAGCCGTTTGTTCATTGCTTGGCCGTCTTGGCCAGTTGGCATGGGCTTGCCAGGGATTTCAGCCTTTTTTGCCGGTTCCGCCCTTCTCGATTTGCTCAATGTCTTTACTTCGCTTTTCCTTCCATGATTACATTTTCTCCTTGAGCTGGCCCACTGGCCTCGTTCCCCGAAGGGACAGAAGGAAGCAGAGGCCAAGCACGACTGCGGCAGAAACGTATGGATAATTGATGTTCACGTCAAACAGCGCCCCGGCTACGATCGGGCCTGCGATATTTCCAAGGCTGGTATATGCTGAGTTCAGGCCTGCCACGAAGCCCTGCTGGTCCTGGGCCAGCTTCGACATATTCGTGCTGACGGCTGGGCGCAAAATATCCATGCTTAGAAATACGATGAAAGTCACGACGAAAATGAGCCAATACGTGTGGACGAACAACGTCAACAAGATGAACAACGCAACGAAGAACAGGCATACCGAGATAACCTTCTTCTCACCAAAGCGGTTCAACAGCCAGCCGATCAAGGAAACCTGCACAACCGCGCCCGCAATGGAGCCAAACGTAATGATAAATGCAATATCCCGGGTTGTAAAACCAAATTTGTGATCGACGAACAACGAGAACACGGTTTCATAATTAGCCAGTCCGAAGGCCATGACAAAAACGATGATCAGGCTGAAGAAATACGGCTCACGGTAGGAGCGGAGCAATTGGGTAACCAGCCCCGGGCCTTTCGCCCTCGCCGCGCCCGCTGCAGCGATAACTTTCTGCTGTCCGGTTAGGCGAGTAGACTCCGGCAAAATGATTAGCGTGATGATGGCTGCAAGTAATCCGGCAATACCCGCCGCATAAAATGGTACCCGGATTCCGTATTCGGCGATATATCCGCCGATTCCCGGTCCGATAATGAATCCGGTCGTAATGGCGGCATTAATAAGTCCCATGCCCTTGCCACGTTCCTCTTCGGACGTAATGTCGGCCGTATACGCCATCACCGCTGGGAAGATCATCGCCGCGCCGATACCCCCAAGCATTCGAGCCGCAAACAGCAGGATAGGTGCATTTACGGCGCCGAACATAAATTCAGATACGGCGAAAAATAGCATACCGATGACAATTATCTTTTTTCGTCCCCACGTATCGGACCATCGGCCCGCGATCGGCGAGATCAGGAACTGGGTGAACGAAAACGCCGCCACCAGCAGGCCTACCGTCGTGCCCGTAATGTGCAACAAATCCATGTAGGCCGGCATAATAGGCACTACCAAGCCGATGCCCGTAAATACTAGAAAAATATTAAACATCAACAGCAGCAATGCGCCCCTGTTACGTATTAGCAATGCCATGATTACTTCCTCCATGTTTCTTCAAAATACGTCTTGCTTCCCGGCAACCATCGGCCTGCAGGCTTGAGCTTACTTTCCCCCTCGAGAGATGCCGTACAGGAACACGTCAGCCGCCTGGCGATAGAGCGTAAGCGCCTCCTCCGGCTCCAGTTCGCGTGATAGCTGGCTCAGACCGATAATAGTGCTTTCCAGTATAATGGCGAGCCGATCCGCGTGATCCGCCTTGAATTCCCTGTTTTCGATTCCTTGCTGTACCAGTTGCCGGTTAAATTGGATGTGATGCTTCAGAATCTGATCGATCCGTTCCTCAATATCGTTTTCCTTCTTCTCCCCCGTAAAAAACTCATCCGCCGCTTTCGTTAGCGGGTGATTCATATCGTCCAACACAAGCTGTTCCATCAGCCCGTATATTTTTTCGGTGCAGGTTTGGTACAAATGCTCATTGGATGCCCAACTCTCTTCCCATTCCCGATTCCATTCATCAATCAGATAGAGGAAGAGCCCTTCTTTGCTTTTGAAATGATAATAGATGTTGCCCTTGCTGCTGCCTGTCGCCGCCACGATGTCCTCGATCGAGGTTGCCTTGTATCCCTTCTGGGCAAACAGCGCTTTGGAAGCCTCGGCAAGCCTGCGTTTGGTTTGCTCGGTTTGAAGCTGCTTTTTGTTCATTCCATCCACTTCGCTTTCATGAATACTGAACGTTCATTCTGTATTTTATCATTAGATGCCCAAAGAAGTAAACTAAAGAGTGTCTACTTGACAGGGCAACCACATCATGGCGACTTTTTATGAATGCATGTTTGTCCGTTGAAGCAAAACCGGGTGCATTCCTTTATGCAATCCCTACTCTTCTAGGTAGTAACACTGGAGAGGAGGCGACACTAAATGGGTAACGTTGGAATCGCTTTGGGCGGCGGGAAAGCCTTGTCTTCTCTGCCCTGCTTGGTTTATCCTGTGTATAATCGGGTTTGCTGTTATCAGTATCAACCATGCTAGCTGCGGATTCAGCATCAGGCAATTTTTCTTCCGCTTTCCTCGCAGTAGCAATGTTATCCTTTATAACCCTAAGATCTTGTTCAAGACGTGAAATTATGTAATTTCATTTGATTCCAGAACCTATGAGAAACTTTAAGATTCAATGTTTTTCATAGGTTCTCAAAATATAAGATCCTATTAAAAATCTGTCTTAGGCGGGTCGAAAAATAGAACTGATTTAAATAGTTCTTCGAATCACGCTTTTAGTTGCAGCCGCCTCAAAAATCGTCTCAATCAGCACCAGCACACGATGCACTTCTTCACACTTGATCGCAAGCTCCGCTTTTCCTTCGATGGTGGAGACAACATTTTCGTAAAAGCTTTCCGCTGCAACAGGTATTTTTTCAATCGGGAACTTAAGGGTGGATTCCTCAGACGGCGGCGCCATCGTTTTTGTCAATCCTTGACCTGCTTGAATTGGTTTTGGTTCCACATGAGCAACATCCGGATTCCGGGTAACGATCTCTCCGCTCAAGTCCCAATCCCTGATCACTGCGGTTCCTTCGGTTCCTTTAATATACCAACGCGGCAGCTTTACGTAATTGGTTGTACCCACTTCAATAACTGCTGTCAGGCCGTCCTTGAACTCAATAAAGCTGGTAAAGCCGTCATCCACTTCAGTTCCCAAAATATAGCTGAGGGTAGCAGTTACGCTTTCGATTTGGCTGTCCGTAATCTGAAGCAGCTGGTCCAACAGATGGACTCCCCAATCCAGCAGCATTCCTCCACCGTACGCCTTCAGTTGCCGCCAGTCACCTGGAATGCCGTTAGCCCCCTGAACCCGCGATTCCAGCTGGAAAAGCTCGCCCACGGTCTTCTTGCCAATCATATCTTTGATAATCCGAAAGTCCTCATCCCATCGTCGATTCTGATGTACCGTAAACACGCGATTTTCTTTCTTCGCTACCTCAACAATATCCAAGAAATCCGCGCTCGTTATCGTAACCGGCTTTTCGCAAATGACATGTTTTCCAGCTTGCAGTGCCTGAATCGCGATTTCTTTATGAACATCATTAGGCGTTGCTATCAAAACAATATCGATGGCCTGATCGGCGAGAACGGCATCCAGACTGGCGTAGGTTTTATAGCCAGCAGCTGCAGCGAGTTCCATCCGGTAATCAACAATATCATATACACCGCCAATGGCAAGCTGCTGAATAGGTTCGATCAATTGAACATGGTAGCTTCCCATGCCTCCATAACCGATAATGACTACATTATATATCCGATTATCCATTTTCATTTTCCTTTCACTCCTGATTTAAGCGCACCACATTAAAAGCGGTTGCTCACGGATCAAAATCGATTGCAGATGGGTTACTGCACGATAAAATTTTAGTTGGATAGCTCTATC
Organism: Paenibacillus sp. 1-8; assembly: GCF_056316205.1. Taxonomy (NCBI): domain Bacteria; kingdom Bacillati; phylum Bacillota; class Bacilli; order Caryophanales; family Paenibacillaceae; genus Paenibacillus; species Paenibacillus sp. 1-8. The sequence continues at coordinate 2,673,336 of NZ_CM149995.1, forward strand.
ATATATTTCTCATGAAAAACTTTCTTCCTCATTTCTTGCCGTTTTATTCCCGAATATTGCTCTGCGGTATTTCAATGGTGATGTTCCTGTCGCTTCCTTAAAGAAATGATGAAACGTCTTCACGCTCCTGAAACCTGCAGCCTCTGCGACCTCAGTGATTGGATTGTCTTCATTCAGCAAAATCCATTTGGCCTTATTCAGTCTGTATTCATGCAAAAAGGCTACAAAGGTCATCCCTGTATTCTTCTTAAACAGTCTGGCGAAATAATAGGGACTGAAACCCATATATTCAGCTACATTCTTCAGCGAAATGGTTTCATGATAATGGCATTCCACATACTCAAAAATACGTTCCAGTTTACAAAGTATGTCCTTGGATTGTATTAAGGTACTTTCAGAGATTTCGCGAAGTCTAGGCTTCGTACTTCTCGGCACTTCCCGCAAAATGAGAGTCAACATCTCAAACAGTTTGGCTTTGATCATATAGGAACAACCTTCTTTGCAGTTGGCGTTCTCATCATAAATGCTTTGAATCAGCGGGAGCATTTTAGCTGCTGTTTCTTCTGGCCAGTTCCAGCTTGATTGCTCCATCTCTGTAAATATATCTCTTAGAGGACGCTTCTGATCGCTTAATGTGGATATTTCTTGAAAAAAGCTCAAATCAAATTGAATAACCACCCGTTCGCTGTCGGGAGAAGCCAAGAAATAATGAACATCACCACCATTTATAAATTGAATTTCACCTTGTTTCATGCGTATCGAATTATCGTTAATTCCCAGATCCAAGGTTCCCTGAGTAACATAGATAATTTCAATTTCTTTATGCCAATGGGGATAGCAAAGTACGTCGCCTTTATTAATAAAACTCCGGAAAGGAAAATGTCTATCAAGCTCCGGGATCTCTAAATACAAATTCATTTTGGTAGACTCCTTTTGCTGTAAATTTCAAAAAAAGCACACATAACTATTCATAATCATGTTGCCTTTTCGTACAGATGGAATATCGCAACGTTTACCTTATTAAGGTACCACTTTAGCAAACGAAAACACAAAGATAGCATCGTTCCCGAAATCGTCTGATAAGAGTGCGTAACGATATATTGACTGTTTCAGTTTATTGCATCATAGGCAGCTTTTTGCTATGAAACACGGATCATGCGAATAGCATACGGATTTAAATGTTCGCCTTCCAAGGTCCATGATCACCTTGACGCCCTTTCGTCTGCTTCTTTCAACAAGGTGCGGAAATCGTTCAGACTCCCATACTGCGGGTCCACCTGATAGTAATCAGTTACATCATAGTTATGTTACGTGTCAAAACATACCATCTCCTTAGATTGTTATGAGTGCGCTTTCATTATAAAGAGAAACAATCCAAAAAAAGGGATATTTTTATCTATTGAGGTGGAAAATATCGATCTTTTTGTTTTCTCTGTATCGAACGAAAACACGACATGCTCCTTTTAGGCGCTCTCCTAACAGATGTCTGTGGACCAGCTCACGGCTGCAGATCATGACTCGGCTCCTCTTGAAAAAAAGCGAACTCCGAAACCGAAAAAATCTAGCTATCAAAGCTACTACATCCTCTCCCACGTATACGAAATGGCCACAGTCGCAATTGCAGGCATAGTGACAGAATATTCAAGTTGAACCCCCCCCCGTCATCAAGAGAATATTCAGCATGTTAACACAACTAATCCGAACAGCAGTAGATCACAAGTAAGCTTAAAAATTCAACCGCCATCTTGAAAGTATCAATGGGATGTGTTAAGGTAAAGTCGATTTTTAGTAAAATTATTAACTAAAAAGGTGTGAGCTCTTTGGCAACAATTAAAGACATTGCCCGCGAAGCGAGTGTGTCTGCCGCAACAGTTTCAAGGGTTTTAAATAATGATCTGTCACTGGCCGTGAGCCCGGACACCAAAAACAGAATTTTTTCGATTGCTGAACAGCTTGGGTATAAGCCTTCCCGGCTGAGGCAATTAAAGCGGAACACGGAACGTGCCGGGAAGACGGTCTCCCTCCTGCTGTGGTGTTCCATTGAAGAGGAACGGGACGATCCGTATTATGCCTCGATCCGCCGTGGAATTGAACTGCGCTGTGAAGAGCTTGGCCTGACGTTGGGGCAGACTTTGCGAGGCCGCTCTTCCATCGTCAGCTTGCAGAAGACGGACGGTCTGATTGTCGTGGGCGGCGTCGATCCTGAAGAGGTGATCAAGCTGCATCCCAACAAGAACACCATTGTCCTTGTCGACCAGTACCATGAACAGTTGGAGTACGATTCCGTACGCCTCCATTTCCGGCAAGCTGTTGATCAGGCACTCGGACATTTACTGGAGCTTGGTCACAGACAAATCGGGTTTATCGGCGGTAAAAGCGACGGAGAGCGACGGGCGCATTATTTTGAACGGTTCATGCGGGAACGGGGATTGTACAATCCTGAATTCGTCCGTATAGGCGCTTGGACTACAGCGGATGGCTATCGGATGATGAACGAGCTACTTGTCGAACAGGAAAGACCGACGGCCTGCTTCGCTGCAAGCGACCCGCTCGCCATCGGTGCCCTCCGTGCCCTTCATGGAGCTGGAGTCAAGGTACCTGAGGATATGGCAGTCGTCGGCTTCGACGACATTGAGATGGCGGCTTTCGTACAGCCTTCGCTAACTACTGTGCACGCCTATCCCGAACAGATGGGAAAGGCTGCCGTCCAACTGCTCGCTGAACGGTTTGAGGGACGTGAACCACCTGCGCACAGCGTGATCGGGACTAAGCTTGTCATACGGGAGAGCTCGTGCCAAAACAGCTAAAATCAGCATTTGAAAGTCTTAATGTCATTGATAAATATCCTTATGTGAACACAAATTATGAACCCCCAAGGAGTGAATACCATGAACATTCATGTAGACGAGACGCTTGGTTTGTTTCACCTGCAGTCCAAGGATTGCAGCTATATTATCCAGCTTGTAGAAGGATATCCCGCACATGTCTATTGGGGAGCTCGACTTCATCATGACAAAAGTCTAGCAAGTATACTGGAACTTAGGGAGCGCTGCTCTTTCTCTCCCACTCCCGTTCCTTCCAACCGTACGATTTCCCTGGACACGCTTCCCCAGGAATATCCCCAGTATGGAACAAGCGACTTTCGTCAGCCCGCCTACCAGGTTGCACTTGCGGACGGAACCCGAATTACGGAGCTGAAATATACTGGTTACCGCATTGTACCGGGTAAACCAAAGCTCGAAGGACTTCCTGCCGTCTATACCGAGTCGGATGATGAAGCAGCAACCCTCTTTCTGATCCTTGAGGACAAAAACTCGGGTCTTAAAGCTACACTGCTCTATACTGTATTTGCGAATTACAGTGTTATTGCCCGGTCTACCCTGTTTGAGCATACTGGAAGCACTATCATGAATATTGAGCAAGCCATGAGCGCCTCTGTCGATTTCGCCGATTCCAACTACCAAGCTCTCTACCTGTCCGGTGCCTGGGTACGGGAACGGCATATCCAGCGCCGTGACCTCGGACCCGGTGCCGTCCGCTTGGAGAGCCGTCGGGGCTCCAGCAGTCACCAGATGAATCCCTTTCTGGCACTGCTTCGTCCTGATGCAACTGAAGATCGTGGTGATGTGTACGGCTTCAGCTTGGTCTATAGCAGCAACTTCGTCGCACAGGCAGAAGTAGAGCAGTTCAACCAGACCCGTGTAAGTATCGGGATCAATCCCTTTGACTTCTCCTGGCAACTTGAAGCGGGTGAGTCATTCCAGACCCCTGAAGCCGTACTGGTCTTTTCCGGAGAAGGTCTTGGGGGCATGTCTCGCACTTATCATCGACTCTATCGTACACGTCTGTGCCGGGGAGGTTATCGTGACAAAGAACGTCCGATTCTTGTAAACAATTGGGAAGCCACTTATTTCAACTTCGATGCTGATAAAATCGAGGCGATTGCTAAGGAAGCGGGACCCCTCGGTATTGAGCTCTTTGTTCTTGATGATGGTTGGTTTGGCAAACGCGATAATGACGACAATTCGCTTGGGGACTGGTTTGAGAACCGCCGCAAGCTGCCTGGCGGTCTTGCCGACCTGGCCAAACGGGTTAATGAACAAGGATTACAGTTTGGCTTATGGGTAGAGCCGGAAATGGTATCTCCTGATAGTGAACTATACCGTGACCATCCTGACTGGTGCCTGCATGCTGAGGGGCGGCGACGGACGGAAGGCCGATCCCAGTTGGTGCTCGATCTCTCCCGCAAAGAAGTATGCGATTACTTGTACGATACGCTTAGCTCCGTATTCTCAATCGCTCCGATTACTTATGTCAAGTGGGACATGAACCGTAATATGACGGAGATTGCTTCGGCTACAACTCCTAGCAAACGGCAAAAGGAAACCGCACACCGTTATATGCTTGGACTTTACGATCTTCTGGAACGCTTGACTTCCCGGTTCCCGGACATCTTGTTCGAAAGCTGTTCCGGAGGTGGCGGACGGTTCGATCCAGGAATGCTCTACTATATGCCGCAAACATGGACCAGCGACGATACCGATGCGATTGAAAGATTGGCTATCCAGTACGGAACAAGCATCGTGTATCCGGCCAGCACCATGGGGGCACACGTATCAAGCGTGCCGAACCACCAGGTGGGACGAATCACCTCCCTCGCCATACGCGGCGACGTGGCAATGAGTGGAAACTTTGGTTACGAGCTTGACCTTACTGCATTTACAAAGAAAGAAAAGGAGCTTGCTGCCAAACAAATCGCCCAGTACAAGGAAATTCGTTCCCTTGTACAGCAAGGGGACATGTATCGGCTTCTTAGCCCATTTGAAGGCCGAGGTGATACGGCCTGGATGTTCGTTAGCGAGGACAAGTCGGAAGCGTTTGTCTCTTACTTCCGCGTACTGGCTGAACCGAATGGGCCAATCCGGCGATTAACACTAAAAGGACTTGACCCGAAGAAAAAGTATAAAATCGAAACCGGGGCGACGGACAACACTGCAGATCATGCAGTTAATACCTTGGCGGAAGACGGCGCCTCCCCCTTCCGCGTAGCGTTCGATGGCGAAATCTTTGGAGGTGACCGTCTAATGAGAATTGGGCTTGTGGTCTCGGATCTAATAGGGGATTTCACCAGCTCTACCTTCCGCCTTAAGGCGATCCGCTGATCACGAATGCATTCAGTGACGATAAAAAATTAAAACAAGGCAGACCGATTCTCCGGTCTGCCTTGTTTAATAATTATTCCAATATTTTAGTTATCTACCCGTCCGTTAATGTCGAAGACGCACTTTAATATAAGAATGCGTCATAAGCCTCTTCACACGGTCTCTTCGGGTTCCCTCTAATCTCGTATGAATGACTCCTGATTCCCGGAGACCTTAAAAATGGTTCAACATCAATTACTGCATTTGATGAATAAGACTACAATTACTATTCAAATGAATATATGTTTTTATTCACCAATTTTAAAGATGCAGAATGCCTCGTTCCAAAGACACGGCTACCGCTTCGGATCGGGAATCGACACCGAGCTTGTTGTAAATGTTCGTTAAATGTGCTTTCACCGTCCGCTCCGAAATCCCCATGTCGAACGCAATTTCCTTGCTCCTAAGTCCCTGTGCAACAGATTGTAATATGTTCTTTTCTTTCTCGGTCAGGATTGAAGTATCTTCATGCAACTCACTCTTGACCTCTTTCTCACTTGTTTTAGCAAAAACTCTTGCTGTAATTTCCGGCTGAAGAAGTGTCTCTCCTCTTAAAGCGGATTCAATAGTCCGAAACAAATTTTCACGGCTGGTATCTTTTAATAAATAGCCTTTCGCCCCCAAGGAGAGTCCCTGAATCATTAAATCATCCTCGTTATAGGTAGTCAGGATAATAACTGGTGTGTCATTTTGTCTTTCTTTTAAAGCTTTCATTGTCTCCAACCCGCTCATTTGAGGCATATATAAATCCATTAGGATGACATCCGGCTGAAGTTCCTCAATCAGGGTAAGAGCTGTCGCCCCATCTTCGGCTTCACCCACAACCTCGTAGCTGTCATTTGTCTCTAGAACAAGCTTTAGCCCTTCTCTAACCACCCAATGATCATCTACGATTAGTATTTTAAATTTCATGCTATGTCTCCTTTGGTAAGAGGTGCCTCCACTTTAATAGACGTACCTTCTTGAGCTGTGCTGTTGATCTGTATTGTTCCACCCAGTAGACGCGCACGCTCATGAATGCCTATGAGTCCGTAATGTCCTGATCGTCTGGCAATGAGATCTGGATTAAATCCTTTTCCATCATCACGGACCACCATAGTAATTTTATCTTGTTGATCCAAAATATTAATCCATACGTTCTTGGCATAAGAATGCTTGCCTACGTTCGTTAGACATTCACTTATGATGTGTAGCCCATGCTCAATCAACAACCTGGATACCGAGGATTTAATCTTGATGTCCAGTACTGTTCGAATGCCGGTAGCCATTGTAAAACGCTGCGCTTCTTCCCGGACTGCATCCGCAAAGTCCACTTCCGAAGCCGATTTTGAACGCAGGTTATCTATAGCCCTTCGTGAGTCAGCCAAAGCTTTGCGTGCCTGGGACATGGACTGCTGAACGATTTCGTGGGCTCGCTGTGAGCTACCTTGTGTCAGATGGGCATCTACGGCTTCCAACTGCATAATCAGGCCAGCAAGACCTTGAGCCAGTGTATCATGCAAATCCCGGGCCATGCGCTGCCGCTCGTTGGCTAACGTAAGCTCTTCCACTTTTTGATGTGCAAGCTCCAGCTCAGTAAGAAAGTTTTGGGTACGAATCCGCGCATTGACTTGTTTGTAGAAAAGAATAGAATATGCAGCTACGATAATAACAATAAGAATGAGCAACCCAATAAACAGCACGGAGTTCTCACCATCGCGATGCCATATCATAGCAAGACAAAAAAGAAGATAGAAACCAAAAAACACCAATACAACTTTTTTTGTTTGATAATATATACCTATGCTTTGACCAATTAAAATCGGGATTAATCCAACCAGTACAATTGGGAAACTGGCAGGAAGAAGAAAAGCGCTTGAAAAGATAATTCCGGCTTGAATAATAAAATAAATCCATGAACCATAATGTAGAACTTTACGAACATGCCAGTACAAAAGTACATGCAAAGTTATTGCCAGAGAGAACAATAGACTTCGAAATGGTAATGGTGTAGATATATTTTGAATAACCATTCCTTCGATAAAGATGAAAACGATCCATAATATAATCGGAACTCTGGAAATATTAAGTCGATCACTTTCTCCATCGTAGATCTTTAAGTCTACATCTTCTTGGTCTTGTTCATTGGATTGTTTGCCCATAGTCCACCTCTAACTTATATGCGTACAAAAAAGCATTATATTTATATTTTATCATTTTGTACCTTTTTTTAAAAATAAGTAAGACTATTTCTCAATATTTCTCAAGCCATTTTACAAAATGATGAAGTTAAAAAAACGTACACATGGGCGAGAACGTGTGTACGTTTGGGCAAAAAATGAATTTTAGTATGCTAAATAGTCAATATCAATCATAAATGTTCCCATTTTTCTCTGTAAAAAAGCAAGTACACCTTACTGACTATTACTTTAATAATCATATAAAAAGGGATAGCCAGCACTATTCCTGTAATTCCTGCTAAATCCCCACCAATCAGTACAAGAATAATCACTGTCAAAGAGTGAACGCTTAGCTGCTTACCGAATACATAAGGAGAAATGATATTGTCTTGTATTTACTGGGCCAACAAAATAACAACAAGTGACCATATCGCGACCGATTTCCCCCTCTTCCTTCAACATGTAAAAAAGGATTAAAGGGAACGTAAACAATGCGATTGTAACATTGGAAACAAGACCAAACAAACCGGTTACATAATCCGTAACTAATAAGAAACCTTTATTCAAGTATTCAGTAAGGTGTGACAGTGGATTAACGTCGCCCGGAAAAATGGCAGAAAGTGCCCCATTCTGTTCTAATTCATGAACCTTATTACTTAATGCACTAAATAAACTGGGTGCATTATCCACGAGGTTGATCATTTGATTACGTATGGAAGGCCAAATACCTACAATAAAGAGAGCTAAAATGACTGCAATGGCGAAATAAATGAGTATGATCGCAAGAGAACGGTTTAACTTATGTCTTTCCAGTAAATCTACCAATGGGCGCAGAAGATAATAGAAAAAAACAGACAGCATTAATGGCAATAAGACAACACTGATTAACGAAGTTATCGGTACAAATAAAAAATCGTACATAAGGGCATAAACCTCATATACGATAGGGCAAACAAGAATTAGGTAACTCGGCCTCCTTCATAATCCTTGCCGATTCCAAATCCAGGGTCAACATTTTCATAAACAAGATCTAATTCACTTTCCCCAGAAAACTCTGGTTGACCTGATTATACAAAAGAGAAACCCAACGTCATGGAAATGACCGGGTTTCTCGACAAGCTGAGTTCCAGATTCTTTACTTGGAACCATTTTTACAAAAGCATTTATTTTGTAATCGTAATTTGTTTGGATGCAGCGCTATAATTCACTTGGTAGCCCGAAAGCTCACTAATGGCTCTTAGTGGAACTAATGTGTAGCCCTTAACAATAATCGGGGCTGTGATGGGAGTTGAGGAATTCCGGGATATATTTAGCTCATATACTACCATCTTGGGATTCTTAATTTGAAGTATCACCTGTTTGCCTTCAGTAGGGCGATTCATAAGGATCCGCTTGGTCCCTCTTTCATAATTCACCTGGTAGCCCACCCGTTCGCTGATAAAACGTAGCGGAACCATCGTCACCCCATTTATGATGTGCGGGGCCTGATCTATCGACATAGCGCGACCATCCACGTAAGCATATTTAGCTCCTGGTGTCAGGATGAATGAAGTTGCGTATGGGGCAACCGCATTGTTGGAGTACACGGACGCTGAGCCAGAGTTTGTTGTACCTGTACTTGTACTTGTACCTGTACTTGTCGTGGTTGATGAACCGCTGGTATTAAACACACGATTGCGAATAGCTTCCAGTCGATCCAGCAGATCACTTTTACGCGACCCGCTTGGCAGATCACTAATTGCGTCTCTGGCAGCACGCCAACTGGATGCACTCAGGTTATTCTCCGCAGTCCTCATCAAATCTCTTGCTTCCTCATAGTCTGATGAACTAGACGACGAAGACGAATAGGAAGTATCCGTACGTTCCGACAAACTCACACCTGAAGATTCCCCTCCATTGCTTTTTACTGCTACTACCTTAATTACATACCAGCGTCCTGCACGCAAATTCGTAATATTGTAGGACTCAGAGGTTGTAGCCCCACGATAGTCATTATCAACATATATTTTCACCCTCTGCGCTTCACTCGGAATATCGTAGGTGATTTTTATCCAGGTTTCATCCTTGCTGTCTACCTCAAGATTGGTTACTTCCGACGTACTGGAGCTCGAATTAGTCGTCGCACTCAGCTTCACGCCAGAGGACAACGCACCTGTGCTCCGCTTGGACCTAATCGTAATTCCATACGACCGAGCTGCTGTCAGGTTCGTGAACGTATATGTCGTTCCTGATGAATCTGTTATCAGTTGCCCGTCCAGATATAGACTAGCTGTACTAGTCCCGCTGGGTCTCGTCCAGGAAATGGATATACTCTGATTACCAACGGACGTCACTGTCGCTCCAGTCACATCTGGCACGGACGAAGTATCGACGGAGACTGTTGGGGTTGTAACTGGAATACTAACCCCCCCAGATACGTTTCCGGATTTATCCACTGTTTTGACCGTTACGGTATAGTTAGTGGAAGCGATCAAGCCACTAAACGTGTAGGACGTACCTAAGGTTCGCTGCACTTCCCTATCATTTAGATAGATAATCGCTTGGCTCAGGTCAGCATCCTTGGGCAAAATGTAATTCACAGTAAAAGCGTTGTAACCCACATTCGTCGCTGTCAGCCCGCTCACCTCTCCTGGAGGTGTCTTATCTACAGGAGCAACAGAAGCCGTTTTGGCCTGTATTGTAGTCCCCTGAGATTCATTTCCGCTCTTATCCACCGTCTGCACGCGAAAGTTATATGTTGTATCAGGCTGTAAGCCGCTCATCATATAAGAATTACTTTTGATGTTATCTACATATACATCCTTGCTGACGCTGACCTTTACATGGTCAAAATTGGTGTCCGTCGGATTTGTCCAAGACAAGTTCATCTTTGTTGTATCTGTCGGAATTGCTGTCAAATGGCTTACTTCTCCAGATACAATACTCAACGCAGCTGTTTGGTTCGCCAACGTTTTTATAATTCCGTTAATATAGGTTCTTTGACCATCTACTTCTGTAAGCGTAGTCACGCCTGTACCCGAACCAACCTTCGCATAGCGCCCTTGACCTGCTAATACATTTGCATGTGACTGCTCTATACCCGGATTTTTCAAATTCCAGCTATGCTCTTGTGTAGGCAACGCACCTGCCGCTACATCCGTTCCACCCCAGATGCCATATCCCGTATTCAAAATCAGAGTAACCGTTGCGAACGGAGCCATCCATTGGCGCAATCCCTTCTTTTTCATGATCTGTGCACTCCTTGATAACAATATGTATTTGTCAAACCAGTTGGTAAGATTACAAAATCCTCCTATTGTAATCCAGCCTTGTCAGCCTAGCATAAGCAATAGGCGTTCATTTAAATGTTATCGGAATATTTAAAGGAAATGTTTAGGTTAATAGTACAAGCTCTTGCCCCAAGCCAAGAACTGGACTTGTATACATAAAAAAAGCCGCGCTGAGCGCGGATACTAAAAGATAATTTATGCCTGGTCCAACCTGGTCTAATTAGGTTTTCTCTCCCATCGGAACAATGTACAGTGTTCCATCCTCGCTATACTCCGCATAGGCGATCTCGTCGATATCACCATATCCTTGCTCCCGGATCTTTGCTTTAATCTGCTCCATATCGATTTTCTTGCCCCTCATGGATTCGTTCAGCAGCTTTCCTTTATCGATGACCGTAACGGAAAAGAAATCGGGCTGCACACCAATCCCCATATCCTGAGCGGTTGGCGGCTCGTATTCGGGTTTGCGCATGACTGATAGTGAGCCGTTCGTTTCCAACGTGGCGTACCTGACCTCACGAAGAGAAAAAATATTTTGCTGCCGAAGCATGGAAAGTAACTGTGTATACTCAATATCGTATTTTTCTAGCATTTCTTGATTAACCTTGCCTTTATCGATGAGCAGCACAGTCCGGCCCTCCGCCATATATCCAAATCTTACAAAATGGGTCGTTGCCTTCTCAAAAAAATAGGACAGCGCGCACCACAGTGCCAAAGCAAACAAAAGCTGCCCAATGCTCACCTTATCGTCGTATAGTGTATTCCCCACAATTTCGCTTAAAACCAATGACGTTAAAAAATCGAGCGGTGTTAACTGACTGAGGGTTTTCCGCCCTGTAATAAAAGCAATAATCCACAAACCAAAAAAGCTGATGATCAATTTGACACCAATCGTGACGAATACCTCCATACATACACCTCCCGGCAAGAAGTTATTTCTCCTTACGGGTTATTACACCTGTCCATTTCTATATAAACAGTGGTTCATTTCACCTTCTATACTCTTGTGTTCAGAATATCTGCTCTAATGCGCGCACCCTACCGTACTGGCGCACATCTTCCGGCGTTACCGCGAACAGCATATTAAGTAGCTCGATCTGAAAGCTTCCTGGTCCTTCCCCACCTTTTCGTTCTGCTGCCATTTCAGCAGCAACGCCATATACGGCAAGTGCTGCCATGCCAGCAGTAAGTCTGTCGTTTTCGACAGCAGCGAAAGCGCCAAGCACCGAAGTTAATAGGCAACCAGCTCCCGTAACTTTGGTAAGCATGCTATGGCCGTTCTCAATGATCCACCCTATACGGCCGTCGGTAATGACGTCTTCTTTGCCGGTGATTGCAACAATTGTATTCAGTTGATGGGCTGCTTTGACTGCAAGTTGTGAAATATTCAAATTGCCTGTTTCTCCAGCATCGACACCTTTAATCTGTATGTCTTCACCAATGATTTGTGCAACTTCAGCAGCGTTACCGCGAACAATATCCACCTTGACCCGATCCAGAATCCGGAGAGCGGAGGCTGTGCGAAATGGGGTCGCTCCCGCACCCACGGGATCTAACAGCACAGGTACCCCATGTTCATTAGCCGATAAACCAGCCACTATCATGGACTCTACAAGTTCTTCATTTAACGTACCAATGTTAAGTACAAGCGCCCCCGCAATTCGGGCCATATCTGCGACTTCCTCTTTGGCGTATGCCATAACTGGTGAAGCGCCGAGCGCGAGCAGTCCGTTTGCCGTAAAATTGGTGACGACCACATTGGTTATATTGTGAACGAGCGGATTCATATCCCGCATATTTTGTAGCAATAAAGCCATTTGATCTAACATAAAAAACCAACCCTCTTTCTTCAGGAACCTGTGAAAGACTGTTGGCCTATACATATGTATACACTTATATCCCTACGCTGGCATTATCCAACAGGTTCACACGGTCTACGACGGCTTAGTCGTACTCTCAGCTTGCTTCCACAGGCTCCCGATATATTTTTTTCTAATGTTACGGGTTCGTCATACAAAAATCAACAGATATTTTGATCATGTAAAAACGTTTGGAGGTTTGCTTTTGGACCCATCTATCCATCTATTGCTTCTTCCCCGTCTGCTGTTGTAGCCGCTGATGGCTCGGGTGACTATCTTTCTCTAATTGAAGCTTTAGCATCCAATGAAACAAATATTTTAATAAAAAACGGTATTTACAATGTTTCTTCTACTATATTGATCCAAAACCACACTCCAAAAATACAGGGTGAATCCATTGAACAAACGATACTTCGCAAGCCGATCCTTCTAAAGATTTAATCAAAATAAACGCCGATGATGTTTCGATTACCCGCTTAACCCTGAATACGTTAACTCACTCTGCTCAAGCAGCTCTTATCGAGTTTTAGGGACTTATGTTCAGCATCCCTTATGGATTGAGGGCAATAATTTTGGGAAATAATATTGCCCTACCTATTCTGGAGATTCAGGTCAGACTACAGCTCCTTATAAGATGACCTCCTTAACGACTTTTTACGAGAAGCTGGATCGCTTCTTTAACAAGTTTATCTGTAGCACCACCAGCCTCTTGTTCTTCCAATATACAACGTTGCAGATTCTCTGCCACGATCTGGGCAATCGCTTTATCGGATGCGTTGCGTACGGCAGATAACTGGCTTACTACGTCCTTACAGGATTGTCCTTCATCCATTAAACGAAGCACCCCACGCACCTGACCCTCAATTCTTCTCAGGCGTGTTTTCAGTTCATCACTATAATTGTAATCCATCAGGTTTACACTCCTTTTTGATTTAATCATATACATGTATAGGTATATTATAAACAAAAAAAATAATAAGGACATCCTAAATGAATAGATTTACCTTACCCTGCGAAGCATCCCCCAGGTAGGCAACTACTCCGGCATATTCCAAACCGTCCATCAGCTCTTCCTGCTGCAGTCCTAGCAGGTCCATGGTCATGGTGCAGGCCACCACACCAGCTTGATCCCCTGCTCTTGCGCCAGCTCGATAAGCTGCGGAAGTGAAAGCACATTATGCTTTTTCATAACATGCTTGATCATCTGCGGGCCGAGTCCAGTAACGTTATTTTCCCGTTTGCGAACAGTGTTGTCTGTAATTCTTCATGGCTTATAGCCCATGGAAAGCTTTGTTCTTCCTTCACTTCATCGGGATTAGATTTACGTAAATAATGCTGCATCACATCTCCTGATTGAAGAGTACCTAAATATTGATGTCCGTATTTTGAGCCCAGCTCTGTAAATCGGCTAATGAACCATTGTCCGTGGCTTGAATTTCGAACGAAGCATGCTCTCCTTGTCAACCTATTTGGTTGTTTGTGTTCACAGGCGTACAAACGAGTATACCTGATATAGTCAAAGTGAAAAAAGAAAAAACCGCATAGATCGCGGCTTTCATAGCTTGAAAGTATATTTTCTGATAAAGCCCCATTATAGATTTTTTTATTGACGTTTTTTTAATGAGAGTATTGTATCCGTTATGCCTTTTTCAAAAGGGGTCTTGGGTATAGGGCCTACAACACGCTCGTATTTGCTACCATCCAGCACAACAGGTGTTTGGGTCAGATATAGCATCTCTACGATTTCACGAATCACAGGATCAAATAATCCGATCAGACGAAGTGCAGTTTTTCGCAGTGGAAAGACAGGTTTAGTTTTACCACTTGCTTTTTGTGCAATATGCACAAGCTTTTTGCCGGAAATCACACCCGCCCCCGGTATGTTCCAATTTTGACCGTAAGCTTCTTCCCGGCTAGCTAATTCCACGATCATCACTGCCACATCAGGTAGATATACATATTCGCGGGGGACATTCAATCCTCCTATGAAAATAGCCTGTTTTCCAGCAGCCACAGCCTCCATAGTTAATCCTAAATAAGAGGATTTGTTGGCGGTAGGTCCGTAATAATCAGGCAATCTTGCAATCATAGGCCGTGCATGATCCCAGCGGGAACTGAATATAAGCTTTTCAAATTCCAGCTTGACTTTTCCCTTACGGGTATGAGGGTTTTTGGGATGTTCCTCATTCACCAATGGGGTCAATGCCTTTCCGTACGGATAAATTCCGTCTATGATGACTATTTTCTTACCTAAACGGTTGGCTGCCTCCATGACGGATTCCCCCAAAGGAAGCTGGCGTGTCTCCATTTCGTGGTATGGAACAGCCACACATTGGAAAATGACATCTGCATCCTTAACCGCGTCACTAACCTGATTCGCATCGAATACATCGCCTTTATAAACAGACAGATGCTTTGGCTGACCCAATGACGCTTGTAATTGCTGGAGCTTATCGGAAGAACGGCCGAAGGCGATGGTTTCAATGCCTCTGTTGAGAAGTTCATGTAGAATTGCCGATCCAGTTCCTCCGGTTGCACCTAATACGATTGCTTTTTTCATTGTGAACACTCCTTAAATAGAATTATTTAGTGACTAATCAATAACAAAAATGCGATAAAACAATAGTTAGTGATTGATCAATTACTAACTATTAAAATAAACGAGACTAATCGTTTATTTTCATCAGCTCGGGCAGATCCAGCGACATTGAGATATTACACAGCATGCCTCTGGCCAGAAAAAGCATCGTTCTTTCCAATGCCTGATCAATACCTGCCTGGCGAAAAGCATCATATACCGTCGCATGAATTTTACGTAATTCCTGCTGCATCACGTTCATAACCACGTCCTCGTGAATCGTCTGCGCCTGCATTTGCAAAAGGATCTCATTGCGGTATTCCACCATAATTTGCGAATAAGCTGCAATAAGCTCCTGCTCTAGCCGTTCAGACGAGACCGAATGAATAACTCGGTGAAAAGAGTCTATGATGCGTGCAAATGAAACCTTCAACGCTTCAACAAGCAAAGCTTCCTTGGTAGCGAAAAAACGAAAAACATATGGCTGAGAAATGTTGGCTCGTTCAGCAACTTTGGCTGTTGTCGCACGATAGTAACCCATCTCCGCAAACACTTCAATGGCGGCGGAGATGATTTCCTTTTGACGATTTAATGATGTTGACGTAGCTTTGGTCATGAAATCTCCATCCTTTTGTTCAACACAGATTCAGATTAGTGATTGATCAATTACTAAATCCAATATATACGACACTGCACGAAAATGCAATAGTAATCACTCAGAAAAATAAGTCGCCTCCGGGATGGTTACGGAAGCGACTCTTTTATTTGTTTCAATGAGATACAAACCAAGTGTAACCGAACCAAATTTCCAGAATACCTCTACTTGTTTCCAACTTGTAAACAAGGACATTGAAGATCATCCAACATACACTATTTACGATAGTACGATCCTAACTGTTGTTGAGAAAAAGGATAGGGAGAATTGCTGTTTTTCAACCACATATTCCCTTTTATGATGAAGATATATACAGCAAAAGCAAAGTAGATTGTCCCCCAGATCCAGTCTGCTGCGGTGGGTGCATTGTACTTGACAATATCGTGAATGTACCAGATTCCGACCGGAACATGGAGGGAGACTGCCGTAAACAAGCCCGGATTATATAAGGTTTTTGCTTTTATATTCACAACAATGCCATGCCAGACTACCTGGAAGAAGCCCATAAAAACAGGCGCGAGTCCAAGCCATATCACGTGCGGAAATAATATCGGGAGTAAATAAAACACATAGGCAATCACCACATTAATAATCATGGCTGATTGGGTGTTTAAGGGGTACCGATCTGGGGTTTCACTTTTAAACATGACGTTGTTAAATAGACCGGCAAAATATCCAGGCCAGCGGTACTCCTCAAATTGATGAAAAAGTATGGTTACAAAGCTCAACCATAAAATTCCTGTTATATCCGAAAAAATGGCTCTGTTCATAAGTAAACCAATACATACGATCACACCGATGATAGCTCCTGCGTCCTGCCAGTATTTTCTCAAAAAATTCATAGTATTCACTCCAGTCATTTATTATTTCAGGATTTTTGCAAAATCCTCATTTATCAAAATATCTTTCAAACAACAGGTTTAATTGTTCCTCGATTGAAGGCATTTCCACAGCCGCTCCGGATTCAAGAATCGGGCTCATCAATGCGGGAAGAAAAATAGCCCCAAATATTTGCAGCATCATCGCTAACAATCGCTCTGGCCGTTGCTCACCTGTCAAGTCCTTGATCGTACTTTGCACTTTGGGGAATCCCATCATGTTTAAAAACCTTCCGTATTCCTGTTGGGATGTGAAGGGCGTGCTACCCATGACAATGACTCGTGAGAGAAGCTCCGGGTATTGCCGAATGACTTGTAAATAATCAAACAAAAATTGTTTCAGTCGATCTTGGGGCGGGATCGCTGTATTGTCCAAAATAGAAAAAGTGTGCTGAAAGCCACTTAATATTACTTCAATGGCTTCACTGAGCAGATTTTCCTTAGAGCCAAAATAATAATTAACTAGAGAAATATTGGTGGTCGACAGGTCGGCAATTTTCCTGATTGTAACCGCCTCAAAACCTTCCTTTTTAATGAATTCAAGCGCAGCGTGTAATATTTTTTCTTTGGTTTGCTGTTTTTTGTCTACGTGATTCATACTTCTCCTCCTCTTACCTGGTCCAATCAGAGCGGATTGAATAGACCAGAATCCTATAAGTTAAACATAATTTAAAACGATGTTTAAATTTATGTTTGAACTTAGTTTAGCACTTTATATTTCGCAATACAAGCGCAGTTTGATATTTAGCATATACAAAAACCCGCAAACGAATGAGATCGCTTGCGGGTTGCTATTAATTGAGATTGAGAAAAGGATTAAATCGCCCAATTTCCTTTGCGGAATACGGCCTCTGTACTTCCGTCCTGCAGCTCGCCGTCAATATCCAGCTCAGCAGAGCCAATCATAAAGTCAACATGGGTCAGGCTGACATTGGCACCGTTCTGGAGCAGCTCTTCCCGGTTCATTTGTGTTCCTTTTTCGAGGTTAAACGGATACGCACTGCCGAGCGCCAAGTGACAGGAGGCATTTTCATCAATCCCTGTATTGTAAAAGATGCGATTGAGATTGGAAATCGGCGAATCGTGCGGCACCAGCGCGACTTCACCCAAATAACTGGCTCCTTCATCCGTAGCCAGCAAATGAGTCAGATGTTGCTCGCCGGATTCCGCTGTATATTTGGTAACTTTGCCATCCTTAAAGGTAAATGTAATGCGATCGACCAGTTGTCCATTCAAATTTAACGGCATCGTGCTGGTGACATAACCATTTACACCTGTACGTTTAGGCATTGTGAAAACTTCTTCTGTCGGCATATTTGCCACAAAGTAGTCTCCACGCTCGTTTTCACCACCACCGCTGCGCCAAATATGTCCGTCGGCCAGTTCGATTTTCAAATCTGTTCCGGGTGCGCGGTAGTGCAGGCTTTTATATTTTTTATGATTCAGCTTGTTTTGCAGCTGTTCAAGGTTTTTCAGATGCTTCTGCCAATTCAGGACGGGATCGGAGCCATCTACACGATTCATCTGGAAAATAGTTTCCCACATGACACGAATTCGGTCCTCTTCCGCCACATCGGCAAAGACTTTATCGGCCCAAGCCTTCGTCGGTGCTTTGATCAGACACCAACTGATTTTATGATTTCGGGTGTAGTGGGAGAAGCCCTCTCTCGCCGTTACCGCCGCCTTCGTTGCACGCGATACCTTTTGCGGATCAATGCCTTGATACAGATCCGGGTTCGGCACCTTGATTGTTAGCGTGGCTCCACCCTCTTCGGCGAATTTCTCCATCATTTCTGCCTTCCAAGCAGGGTAGTAATCAAAGCTGGCTTCGTCACCATGTTCAAAACGACTACGTGTAATGGAATCATCCTCAAACTCTACCTGTACATATTTAGCGCCTGCTTCATAGGCTTTGCTGACAATCAGGCGTGTAAACTCAACAGTTTCCAGTGGTGCAGTTACCAACAACGCCTGTCCGGGCTGGATGTTGACACCTACTCTTACGACAAGTTCTGCATATTGCTCCAGCAATGCTTCAAATGAACTCATTTTTCCACGCTCCTGTTCCGAATTTTATGATATTTACAATCTACAATTACAGTACAGACTGCTTCTCCAATTCACGCAGCTCCACTCTTCGTATTTTACCCGAGCTGGTTTTGGGAAGCTCCTGAATAAACTCTATTTTTCTTGGATACTTGTAAGGTGCTGTCGATGCTTTCACATGATGTTGCAGTTCCTTCACCAACTCCGGTGATCCTTCTACTCCGGCTTTGAGTACAACGTAGGCTTTTACAATATGTCCCCGGATTTCGTCAGGACTGGCTACGGCAGCACACTCCTGTACAGAGTCATGCTTCATGAGCGCTTCCTC
The DNA here is from genome assembly GCF_056316205.1 of Paenibacillus sp. 1-8. Classification (NCBI taxonomy): domain Bacteria; kingdom Bacillati; phylum Bacillota; class Bacilli; order Caryophanales; family Paenibacillaceae; genus Paenibacillus; species Paenibacillus sp. 1-8. The sequence goes on from NZ_CM149995.1 coordinate 2,692,309, forward strand.
CACTTCGAAGGGACCGATGGTATAACCGGAGCTAATAATGATATCGTCACCGCGTCCTTCAAACCAGAAGTATCCATCCTCGTCCTTGCGCGCCCGGTCTCCTGTAACAAAATAGTCTCCATGGACACTGACTCCTTTGCGCTCTGGATCAAGGTAATACGTATGGAATAATGCCGGTAGATCAGCACGCACTGCAATATCGCCCACTTGGCCCGTAGCCAGCGGAACACCGTCCTCGTCTACGATCTCAACCAGTCCTGGCGCAATGGATTTTCCCATTGAACCTGTGCGCAAAGGCGCGTCCTTCAAATTACCGATAATCAAAGTGCTTTCCGTCTGGCCGTAACCGTCACGAATCGTAATGTTGAACTGCTCCTGAAACTTGTTAATGACCTCCTGATTAAGTGGCTCTCCCGCAGAAACTGCGCTGCGCAGTTGGGACAGATCATATTGATCCAACCCATCCGTCTTCGCCATAATCCGGTATTCCGTTGGGGTACAGCATAACACTTGAATCCGGTATTGCTGTAGGAACTGCAAATAGCGACCCGGACGAAAAGAACCATTATATACGAATCCGGTCGCTCCATTTCCCAATACGGATAGAAACGGACTCCAAATCCATTTTTGCCATCCTGGCGCAGCTGTAGCCCATACCGTATCCGAGGCCTGGATATCCAGCCAAGGGGATGTAATCCGAAGATGGGCAAATCCCCAGCCGTGGCTATGTACGACACCTTTAGGATTTCCCGTGGTACCGGAGGTATAGGCCAGAATTGCCATGTCATCCCGGTGCGTTTTCACAGCTTCAAAGGTATCTTCCTGTCCAACCATCAGCTCATTCAGCTCCAGCCAGCCGGGTTCAGCTACGGTGTCGTCGCTGGAAACCGAGATACGGTAATCCAGAGAAGGCAAATCCCCGTCTACTTTGTCCACTTCACCTGTTACTCCGGTCCAGGCAATCACCCCGCGCGCTTCCGAATGGCGAAGTCGATAGGCAATATCCTTGGCCCGAAGCATTTCGGAAGAAGGAATAACGGCAAGTCCCAGCTTTAAGCATGCTAGGTAAATCACATACGCAATAATGCGACGTGGTACTACGACCAGAACCCTGTCTCCTTTGTTAAATCCCAGTCCTGCGAGTCCTCCAGCCAGTCGATTAGCTTTTTTCAGCAGCTCCCCGTAAGTGATTTCCTCGTAGTCTCCTGTTTCGCTTAACCACTTGAGTGCTGTTTTGCTAGCGTCATGGTGTTCCATTTCCGAAGTCATATTGTAATATTCAGGCGCAAGCCATTGCTGTTGATCTGTCAAATTGTACATTCCCCTTTATACATAAGATGAGAGCCACGATCTAATCTTATTATAACACGTCTTAGTACCAGGTTCTAATACCAGACTCATTTTTTTGAAAAAAATAAAGTCCGTAGAAGCGAACGACAAAAAGAAAGAGCCAGGTTTCAGACTCTTTCTCTCTGCTGCCATAAAGCTTTTAAAACTGGAGTTCCACTTCCGAAGATGCAGCTTCCTGTCCGTTCACAAGCAGTGTAATACGGTGTGCGCCTGGATAATGGCGGCGGGTCGTCAGGTCTGCGAAACGGTGTGTTCGCGTACCTGTAAGAAGGGTTCCTCCGGGTACATTTTTGTCGGAAAGCAAAAATAATTTACGCGAGACTTGTCCTCTTGCCTTCACAAAGTCGATGCCGTATTCGATGCGTACTCGCACCGGGTCACCTTCCCGAAGTTGAAGCGTATAGCTTAGCTCACAGCTATCACCGAGCTTTAACACAGCCGGATCGGCAGTAAAAGACGCTTCCGTGACTAACGGGGACCCATTCGTTTCATCCGCATAGCCGAACATTGCCATCACTTCGGGGATGGATTTGCGAATCAGGGTCCGGCAGCCGTGGCGTACAATCCAGTCGGTGTCGGGATGCGTGCCTTTCCATCGTTGAGCTGTTGCAATGACTGCTTCGGGATGGTCCTTGGCGATGTCGTTCAGGTTGTTGGCTACACTTTTACGTACATACAGTGAGGGATCGGCTTTCAACTGTTCCAGCACGGCCAATACCGGAGCGGGATCGCGCTTAAATATGGGCAACGCTTGCCCCCACGGCAGTCGCGGACGACAGCCTTCGCTGGCCAGACGGCGGACATGCTCGCTTGGATGCCCCGCCCAGACCGTCATCTGGCGCATCATCCGTTCCGGTTCGCGCAGCAGGAAGGGTCTGACGGCAAACTCCGCAGATGACTTCTGTGTGAAACGCTCCAGCGCTTCCATGGAAAGCGTCCAATGCTCCTCCCCTTGTCCATACACCTCCACAAAGTCCGGGAAAAATAAGTACGGGAAACCACTGCAATGCTCGTCTATGGCAAAAAGGACAGCCAAAGCTTCTTCATAACGACTGGGCAAGAACGTCCCCAATGTTAGTGAAATCCGCCGCATCCGGGCTTTTAGCTCCAGCTCATTCCACGATTCGTCCATGACCTGATGGATAAATCCCTGGGTATCAAACGAGCTATACGCCGTTTGTACTCTTTCACCGAACAGGCGAAGAAAATCCTCCGTGTATATATTTTTTAAAGGTTCAGCCATCTTGTATCTCCTTTTGTATCCGAATATAAACGATAGATTCATACCTTCGTCTATGATAACCATAAACGGCGCTCCAACACCAGCACCAAAAAGACCTGCTTCGACGTGGCGAAGCCAGACATACTAAAAATGCCAGGCCCTGTGATGAGGACCTGACATTTTGCATGCGTGGCTTATGAATTGTGGGAAGGGGTTACTCTTCCAATCTCCTTTGAAGGAATCTCAAACTGGCGAATATCCTTGACCAGAAACATGATCAATCTAAACGGGGTTTCGCTGTCCTTGATCATCCATGCCCGGATATGTTGTTCCTGTTCATCCGGGTGGTGACTGGTAAAATCATGAAGCGGGACTTCCACTTTCATCACAGGAGCGATCACCTGAGTTTCCCCATCGCCGCTCATAAAGGTATGTAAGGCTTCATGACGGTTCACGATGGTCTGGACAGCCGGTTGAACGACTCCTGCTGAAGAGGACCATGAAACCGCAACAAGGCGGTTTCGTGTAAAGATAGAGAGTCATTTCGTTCCGAGACAGAGACAAACCAGAGCTGCTTTTGATCAGGAGTCAGCGCAATAACGGTTGCTGGAACACCCACTGCTTCAGCCTCTGGAGGTACGGTTACAGGTACAGGTTGCTTGCCCGGCCCTGGGCCGTTTCCATTGGGGGGCGGGTCCGGTAAAAATCCCCCTTTACGCAGCTCGTTCACGCTATCCTTGACCGCTTGTACGATTCGCGCAATATCTTCCTCGGTATGGGCCGTGGACAAGAAGCAGTTTCGTCCTTCCCAGATATAGATGCCTTTGTCCAGCATGTGATAAAAGAACAATTCCAGATCGCCTTTGAGCACGAAGCGGAACAGGGAGCCAAAGTTAACCACTTTCATAGGTACATGTTCGTCCGTGAAATAGCTGTTTAGCTCCGCTGCTAACGCCGAGGTACGGCTGTTCAGGCGATTTTGCAGCTGCTCGCCTTTGTTCTCCAAATGATCCAGCACCGCTAAGGATGCAGCCATTGCCAGCGGATGATGGCAGAAGGTTCCTGCGACAAAGGTTCGCTGCTGCTCATGCTTTGGATAGGAACCGTCCCCGAAGCTCCACGTGCCTCCGTCGATCCCGTTCATAAAGGCGGCTTTCCCGGCAACAATGCCGATGGGCAGCCCACCGCCAATGATTTTACCGTAGGTCACAAGGTCGGCTTGCACCCCAAACCACGCTTGGGCCCCTCCCGGCTGAATCCGGAAGCCTGTTATGACCTCATCAAAAACGAAGGCAGTACCCGACTGCTCCGTAATCTGGCGAATTTCCTGCAAAAAGGCTTGAGGCTGAAAATCTGGTCGGCGGCTTTGCACCGGCTCCACTACAACCGCGGCCAGCTCATGCGCATGGGTGCGGATATAATCCAGGGAATCGTCTGCTCCATAATGAAGCACGATGATATCGTCCACCATATGCTGCAAGATACCTGGAGCCAGAGGTGTCGAATGCTCCTTGTTGTCACCTGCGCTGCCCAGTGCCAGCACCCCGTCGAATGTACCGTGATACGAGCCGGCAAAAATGACAACTTTAGCCCGTCCCGTAGCAGCCCGTGCCAAACGGAGCGCGACCATGACCGCCTCCGTGCCGGAATTGTATAGCGCAATCCGTTCCACGCCCGTCATCCTGCAAATTTTCTCGGCGACTTGCCCGGCCATGTTGGACATCGGGCCGACACACATACCGTTCTTCAGCTCTTCCTCAATTTTTTCACGGATAAAGGCCGGGTTATGTCCAAACAGATTTACTCCAAAGCCCATCGTCAAATCGACATACTCATTGCCGTCCAGATCCCAAATTTTTGAACCGTCTGCACGTTGGGATACGATTTGGTACACCATCTCCTTCAAAACAGGCCGGAAACCAGCCACATTACGGTTATTGGCGTATACAGACCGATACTGCTGGGTGTATTGCTTCGTGCTACGCGTACGGGCTGTGTAGCGTTCAATCAGCTCTTGCAGGTGTTGTTCCTGACGGAGCGAAAGCAATTCGCGTGCTTTAACATCCAGCTTTTTATAAGGCGTATACGGCTTGGCTTCATTGCCTGTTTGCTTGGGAACAGCCTTTACGGATGGAGCCGGTGCTAATGCAGCCGCGACTTCCTGCTTGGATTCGGTACGAATGATCTGCGCGCTTTCTCTACTTGCCGAGGGCAAAACGCCCGTTTCCGGGCTAAACGGCTCGGAAGCTATTACGGATGCAGATGGCTGATGCCGGAGAACATCGAGCTGCTGTGACATCAGATGTAGCTGTTGCTCCAAAATTCGCTCTACACCCGCAGGAGCTGTAACGATTGGGAAGCTTTGAGCCCGTGTTTGCCCAGCCGTATCTATAGCATAAACGGATGCGGCAGCCGGAACGGCGGATTCATAAGACGGTTGGGTTAACAGGGAAGCTGCATGAGTTGCATGCTCAACCTGATTCAGAGTTGTTTCCGGACGATTTTCCACAGACTGAACCGGGGTTTCAGCAGAAGTGGAAATGCTCACCCGCTCGGCTACGTAGCTAGCTAACAGCTCCAGCGTGGTCAACGATTCGAAGAATTCGTTCATCGGAACGTCCAGTCCGAAGGTATCCTTGATACTGTGGCGAACCTGGGACAAATTAATGGAATCCAGCCCAAGCTCCAGAAAATGTGCTTGTGGCTCCAGTTCCTCCAGACTGAGCTGGGACACGTTACCGATCATTTTCGCTAACTTTTGAAGAATAGATGATTTGTGCTGATCGGTAACCGATGCCGACGCTAAATACTCGTTCCCCATAATTCCAGACTCCTTTACTGTTGAGTTTTCATGAACGGGTACCTTCTGTTCCGTTCGAACCTGTTCGGGCACGTTAATCCAGCATCTTTTACGTTCGAATGGATACGTAGGCAGAGAAACCTTTTTGTAGTGCTTACCTGCATATAGTGCATTCCAATCGATCTGCGCTCCTTGCACGTACTTGGCAGCCAGTTGCTCCAGTGATTGCAACATGTCCAAGCTTCCAGTGACCGTCTCTGCGCCACCTGTTCTATCCGCTTTCCCGGTGTATATGCCTTCGACGGCTCTGCCTTGTTCGTGCAACTGAAGCACCTTCGCTTTCAGCGCATCCGCTCCTGCGGCAGTTACCGCAATCCGGTGATTCAGATGGCTTCTGCCTGTGTTAGCCGTATAGCATATATCCTGCATCACGAGCTCTTCCGCGCGTCCGAACCGTTCTGCGTACCGCTCGACCAACTCGCGCAAAGCGGATTCACTCCGCGCTGAAAGGGTCAGCAGCAGCGGTGATGATCCATTGTTGCTGACCGTAGAGGATTTATCCGATTCCGTCTTTGCTATGTATTCCTCTAGCACCACATGGCAGTTTGTCCCGCTGAATCCAAAGGAACTCAGCCCGCTTCTTCTCGGGAAGCCGTCCGTCTTCCATTCCCTCAGCTTCGTATTGGCATATACCGGAGATTCCTCGAAATGGATCTTCTGGTTTGGCGTGCGAAAATGAACAAGCGGTGCAATCTGCCGATGCTTCATGGACAGTACGGATTTGATCAAGCCCGCAATCCCGGCGGCTTCGTAGAGATGGCCGATATTCGTTTTGACCGTGCTGATCGCGACAAACTGTTTGCGCTGTGTATGCTTGCGGAAAGCCTTGGTAATGCCGTCAATCTCGACCGGATCGCCCAGCTTGGTCCCGGTGCCATGCGCTTCGATATAGCTCACCGTTTCGGGATCAATCCGTGCATCACGCCACGCCTGCGAAATCACTTCCGCTTGAGCCAGCGCATTCGGCGCGGAAATACCAATCGTACTGCCATCCTGATTGATGGCACTTCCCTTGATTACGGCCCAAATGTTGTCACCGTCTTGCTCCGCTTTACGCAGCGGCTTCAGGAAAACCGCTCCAACTCCTTCGCCCCAGCCCGTTCCGTCTGACTGATCGTCGAAGGCGCGTGCCCGATCATCAGAGGATTCCATGCCAATGCCTGCTTTCAGAGGCAGTAAAATCGTCTTTACTCCGCCTGCCAGTGCCATATCGCAGTCTCCGTTGAGGATGGACTTGCAAGCCAGATGCACCGCTACGAGTGAGGAAGAGCATGCTGTATCAATCGTTAACGCCGGACCTTTTAGATCGAGCAAATATGCAATCCGACTGGAAATAATGGACGATAAATTACCAATGGCAAAGTTCGGCAGCGCGCCCGGTTCCACCTCGGACAACAAACGCTCATATTCGAAGCTGGTTTTGGAGAAGCCAACATACACGCCAACCTTTTGGCCTGCCAGCTGCTTGCCACCATACCCCGCATCCTCAATCGTGCTCCAGACGGTTTGTAGAAATAGCCGTTGATTGGGGTCCATTAGCGAGGCTTCCCGCGGAGTTAGCTTAAAGAAGGAGTAATCGAACTTATCTACTTCGTCCAGATAACCACCTTCTGCGATTTGCATATTTCGACCTTCCGTATTCAGACGGGAAATGAAAGCTTCGGCGTCTTTTCTTCTTTCATCGCTGTACGGGCCGATATTGTCTGCCCCTGATGACACATTCGCCCAAAACTGCTCCAGTGTTTCCGCTTGAGGAAACTTGCCGGACATGCCGATGATGGCGATATCCCGGTCATTTGCTTCCTCCTTGGCTTCGGGCTGTGCTGTTGCAGCCACGTCGCTGCCTAGGCCCTGACTGGAGATATACGCTGCCAGCTTGGCGATGGTCGGATAGGAAAAGAAGTCCGTCACTTCAATATGAACCCCTAATTGATCCTCCAACTGGTCCACAATCTGAACGAGTTGCAAGGAAGTTACTCCGATATCAAAGTAGCTGTCGTCCGTACCAATCGACTTTACATTTAAAATATCCTGGCAGATTCCAATCAGCTTCTGTTCTATTTCTCCCTGAGGCGAGACTGCACGCTCAGCAGCTTGCAGGGTTTGAGTGGCCTCGGCCAGAGTTGTTAGTATTTCATCGAATTCGCCCTGCTCATAACTTTGGGCTAATTTAAAGCGCTGAACCTTCCCACTGGTTGTTTTAGGGATACGCCGGATCGGAACTACATCCTGAATATTCCAACCACCCCGATAATTCAGATGACTTTTCAGTTTTTGTACAAGTGGCACAAAATGCTCTATCTTTTTGGTGTGCATGACAAAGGCAACAATATGATCTTGCCTGGTTTGCGCATCATGTACACCGCACACAGCTACTTTTCCGAGATCTACGTTCTCCAGTTCCTCGGCAATCCTCTCGATGTCATGCGGATAAACGTTCTGTCCGTTCACGAAAATGATATCCTTGGCTCTACCCGTAATAACGAGGCGGCCATTCCGCATAAACCCTAAATCTCCGGTGATGAGCCAGCCATCCTCGGTTTTGACCTTCGCAGTAGCCTCTGGGTTGTTGTAATATCCAGCGGTCACATTTTTGCCACGGATTTGCGTGTGTCCAATCACACCATCTTCCAGCACCCGATTTTGTTCATCGCAAATGCGGACAGAGGTGCTGGCCATCGGATACCCCAAATCCAAAAAAGTAAGACACCGCTTGTCGGACTTGTCTACTTCTTCTATGGGCTCACCTACGTGTAACTGCTGCCGATTCAAATGAATCGGAATAAAGGTATCTTTGTCCAGAGGGGGAGTAGAAACACCCACACTGGCTTCTGCCAATCCGTAGACAGGAAACATCACATTTTTATTCAAGCCGTGAACGCTCATCGCATCCATAAATACATGGCAAAGCTCTACAGATACGGGCTCCGCTCCATTTAAAATCATACGCACACTTGATAAATCCCAGTTAGCTGCTGTTTCAGGTTTGTACTGATCGAGAAAAAATTTATATCCGAAATTGGGAGAGCATATTTGAGTCACCTTATGCTCCGATACTTTTTTTAGCCATAAGGACGGGCGCCGGATAAAAAGTGCCGTCGGCATAATCAGCTGCTTGGCATTAGCGATCACACAGGTTAAATGAAAGGCGATCAATCCCAAGTCATGCGTAAGCGGCATCCAGCCCAAATAAGCATCCTTGGAGCTCATACCCGTTTGATTTGCGATATCTCGAATATTGTAAACCAGATTTTCATGTGTCAGCATGACTCCTTTAGGATCACCTGTAGAGCCTGAGGAAAATTGGATAAAAGCCAAATCCTCCGGTTTGGATGCATGAACTACACCTTTACTCTGACTGGAATAATCGAATGCATGGCTTGAAAAAGTCGCTTTTTTAACAGGCTCAAAGGAATCCAGCAGTTCATACTGGTGCGAGTATTTTTCCAACTGCTTCAATACCTTGTCATCCGCAATCATATAAGGGCGGGATAGAGTATCCCAGATTTTAAACAGTTTCATTTTATGCTCATCATTATTCCCTATGCTTACAGGAACAGGGACGATTCCACCGAGTAGGCAACCCCAAAATACATTCACAAAGGTATGATTGTCGTCGATCTGCATGATCAGCTCATCCCCAGGTTGTATCCCTTTTTCCTGTAATTCATGAAGTACCTGTGATGCTTGCTCCAGAATTTTACTGTAGGATACGTATTCCTCTTGTTTATCACCGGAAATAAAGGTGATTCCGTTCTCATCCCGGCTCGCGCGCTCTTGAATGATTTCAATTAAAGTTTGAAATTGCTCCATCCTGATCCCTCCTCAATTGCTCTAGCATTACTTCCTGCTCTCCTTCGTCGATCTGTTTGGTTTGCAACACCAGGCGAATACACCCCAGTATTTCCTGTCTTAGCTCAGAAGCAGGAGGTGGACTGCTGCCTGATTCTGAGTTTCGCAGTAATTCTTCCAGTCTCTGAACAGGTAAAATAACACCCTTTCGATACTCATCTTCATTCCAATTGGCATTGGGGGTAGACACCGCCAGTGACAGGGAACGGGCTACCCAATCACGGATCGAGAAACGGCGCACCAGTTCAACGCGATCCAAGTCTCTGTCCAGGGACAGTACTTCGATGGTAGTGTTCATTTCCTTCGCCAAATTTTTCAGTACCGTTCGTGGACCTAACTCGATGCCTTGTTTCACGCCATGATTCGCCATATACTGCATGGTTTGAATCCACCGAACCGGGTGAGTCATTTGCAAAATCAACCCTTGACGAATGCTGTCTACATCAGGGTATGGCTGAGCGGTCACATTGGAGATCACGGGCCACTGCGCTTCATGGAAAGTGTATTTTTGCAGCTCTGCGGTCAGTCTGTCCGCAGCGTGCTGCATAAGCGGACTATGAAAAGGACCGCTAACCTGCAAGCGGGTAATTTGGGCTCCCCGCTGTTCTAACTCGTCAGCTACCACAGCTACCGACGTAAGATGACCAGAGACGACCCACTGGTTAGGTGAATTGTAACAGGCAATGACAGCAGGCTGATCGACTGTGGAGTGCAGACGACAGAATTCTTCCACGACGTTCAACTCAGCTCCGCGAATGGCAATCATGCTGCCCAGCCCTGCCTCAGCGGCTTCTTCCATGAAACGCCCCCGCTCTTGTACCAGTCGTAAAGCGTCGCCAAAGGAGAGAACACGACTACTTACCAGAGCTGAATATTCACCCAGGCTATGACCTGCTGAAAATTCAGGGATAATCCCGATTTCGTGCATATAACGCCGGAATGCAATGACGCTGATCGTAAGAAGTGCAGGCTGAGTATAGAATGTCCTGGATAATTGGGTGATCGGACCTTCCATGCATAAAGCTTTCAGATCATATCCCAAAATATCAGCAGCCTCTTCGAACAAGCGATCCGCCTCTGTAAAGCCGCTCTGCCATGCCGCTCCCATTCCTACATACTGAGACCCTTGTCCCGGAAAAACTAAAGCCATGCGATTCATACGAAACCCCTTTCCTCCCCACAAAGATGTGGCAAAACAAAAATGTTTTTACGATTCAGGTGTTAATGTACATATGTATGGAAATATCGAGATATGGAGATAGATACAGCAAAAAGAAACAAAACGAATTGCCAAAAAACAGTAATCGACATGTAAAAGTGATTGGTTATGGAGTTTCCATTCGTGGTGTGATTGAGATCAAAAATCAGGTGTGTGAGTAGACTTGGAAGTGTAAAAAACCTTGGAGTATACTGGCATTTCAGGCTTGGGACCTAAAATTCAGCATCATAGATGAGTGTGATGAGAAACTGCTGAGGTCATACAGGATGTTTTTCCATAAGTAAGCATTAAATGAGATATATTTTATTTATATAATAAGTATGGACTTGAAAAGTGTCAATATCTTTTTAAATTCCTTTAATAAGAAAAAATTGCTATTTATTAATGTTTTTATTTTATTATAAATAGAAAGGTAAATTAAAGTAGTATGAAGATATAATGTATAAGTATATTATACACACAAACAATACCCTCTTTATCTAAAAATTAGGCATAGTTTGTATTTTTTTAGTGAATTTTTGTAAAAATTTCTGTGTAGTAAGTGTAAGAAACGGGTTTTGTGTTATATCTGGTGCTTGACAAACCAATTTGTAATGCGTTGCAGTCGTTCCACACGAAGCTGCGGATGCCCTTTTCGTGAAAGTTCGTGGCTGAGCCTGGAAAACGGACAAATTGCGTGGATTTACCCAATCGCCGTAGTGCTGTACATAGCTGCTCTCCCAGCTCAATGGGACAACGAAGATCCTGCTCCCCGTGCAAAATAAGCAGTGGTGTATTTATTTGCTTAACATATGCCAGCGGGGATTGTCTCCACAAGACCTCGAAATCGTCCCAAGGATTGCCGGAAACCTCGTCTTCTGTAAATGAGTAGCCAATGTCACTCACTCCATACATCGATAGCCAGTTGGATATGGAGCGCTGGGTCACGGCTGCACGGAAACGGTCAGTGTGACCGTAATCCAGTTGGTCATAAAGCCCCCTTAGCTCCCCCTGTAACACCTGGCCGTACCCTCGGCTTCGTCCTATCCCGGGTATCAGGTCTAATTGCGGTTAGCAGTCTCTGCTCCGTTTTTTTCACGAATATACGTTTCAAATAATTGGGGATTCACAACTTTACGCAGTAAGTGCATCGTTCCGTCTCCTGTACCATGATCAAACTCATGGATACGCTCATACCCCCAACGCTCATACATAGACAGCAGATAGGGATGCTTTTCGGCTGTTGCCAGCGTAACGGCAGGAGCTCCCACCTGATCACGGATAATATTCTGTTCTACCCAGTTTAGCAGCTTGCGTCCGTAGCTCTTGCCCTGAGCAACCGGGTCAACGGCAAACCACATGACAAATGGTAGATCCGTTATAAAATTAAGAGCTCTATTTTTGAGATGGCTTACTGTAGCCTGAATTACGCCATCGACTTCCAGCACGTAGCAGTCATTATTTTTAATATTCTCCTGAATGAGAGGAATGTCTGCCTGAGCGGCAGGCCATTTAAGCTCCAACTGCCGAATTGTTTCGTACGCCTCATAAGTTACGTACTGCAATCTCTCTGCATCTTCCTGTTGTGCCAGACGATAGATTTCGCTCATACTAACCCGCCTCCCTATAGTGCTATTATAATGCGCGTGAATCACTAAATAATTAACCCTATCAATTTAATCAGATATAAAAGTTAACATAACTGTAGCACGCTCACCATCCAGCGACAAATTAATTTTTTCTATAAGTATATTTAAAATAACAATAACCCTCGAAAAGTGAAAATCCAGGGATCAAAGTCAACGCAAAAAAGCCCGAAAACCGGGCTCCTTTACTTTCTAGACTAATAAAATGCTGCCCATATCCATGGCATTCAAACGCAACATGTATGCTTTGTTATTCGGCAGGAGCTGTAAAGCTGCGTTTGGCAAACTCACTGTCCAGCATGTAAAAAGCGTTGCTGTCTCTTTCAATCCGTTTGAGCTTCTGGATCACACTGTCGAACAGAGCTTCCTCTTCGACTTGCTCATCAATAAACCATTTCAGGAAATGGATCGTTGCATGCTCGCGTCCGTCCAGAGCCAAGTCAGCCAAACGATAAAATTTCTGCGTATTTTGCTGCTCATGCTTATAGCCGTGCTCAAACACATCCAGCATGGAATCATAGCTGTTTTTAGGCTCAGGTAATGCTGCCAGTGTGGCGCGTCCTCTGCGATCATTAATATATTTGTATAGCTTCATGGCATGAAACCGTTCCTCTTCAGCTTGTACCAGAAAAAAGTTTGCGAACCCATCCAGACTTTCGCTGGAGCAATAAGCAGCCATTGCCAGATATACGTGAGCGGAGTAAAATTCAAAATTCATTTGCTCATTTAGAGCCTGTGCCAAATTGTCGTTCATGTCTCAGGTCACCTCAGTCATGTATGTATTGATGTAGCACTCTTAGTGTACCACGAAACCAATCACAAAAACGAGCACAAAAAACGAGCGCAATATGAGTTTTAACACCCTCGCATTGCGCCCGCCTCACACTAAGTTTATTTTACAATCAAGGCTCCAGCCCCCATACACGTTGGTCGTTCACATACAGAGGCGTTTTGTCCCAATCTGTATAAGACGTTTTGGTCGCATCATAGGAAAAATCATCACTTTCGTTATAATTGCTCCAGTCCGTTTTGTTCAAGCGAACCTGAATATCCCCTGTGTTGGCTCCTGCTGCCAGACTTCCCGCACTAGCTCCAAAGGAGATTTCCAGATAGTAATCTGCCCCCGTCACGGCCTTATCCAGCTTCACAATACGTCCCTGAACGTTGCCGCTACCGAGCTGTGCATGGTCACAATGAAATTCCTGCGGCTTGTCGCCATCCACTGTATAATAATACCGCAGCTTGACATTCTTCAGATCAACAGCCTCTTTCCCCTTGTTTACAACACGGAAAAGCGGGCGGATCTGATTATCTCCCGGGTTCGTGTCGCCCACGCGGTATTGGGCAATCACATCTCCTGTAGCCGAAACGGGTGCTGCTGTCGGCTTGGCGCTGACCTCGGCAGAATCCGGGCTGGTTCCCAGGGAATTGGTCGCACTTGCTACATAATAATAGGTGGTTTCATTCACCACTCCTGTATCCTTGTAAGTGCTGTCTGTTACTGTGGCTACCGTGGCATAAGGTCCTCCACTGGTTGTAGAGCGCTTGACGGTATAACTGTCTGCTCCCGTCGCTTTGCTCCAGGTCAGTGTTACCTGAGCATCCCCGGCGTTTGCCTTCACATTGGCTGGAGCTTTGGGAGCCGTCGGTTCGGTTGTTCCACCACCGTTGATGAGGCGATCATATTCAGCATAAGCTGTCGCCATATCGACTTGGGACCAGAAACGGTGATACGTAAATTCCGGAGCGCCTTTGTCCCATTTTTTCGTCTGATTATTCCATGAGGTCGTGTATTTGTCCTTGAGATAAGACCATTGCGGATCTTTAGTGATGTTAGGCCGAATATCGGTATAGCTGGAATACGTACCATTACCACCCTTGGACGGATCAGATGCGGTAGCATCTGCGCCAGGAATGGTGTTACCTTGTCCTGTTTTACCACTCCAGCCGTTCGGGATATACACTTCTTTCGTAAAATAACGATAATAATCCTCGCGGTCTTCCTTCGTTGTAATGCCTACGCCGTCATTGTAGCCCCAAGCAGCATCCAGCAAAGCTTTGGACAGATCCTTGGCCTCCTTGCCCAGTGCGGTGTAATCACCTTTTTCGGCTTTCGTTCCAGCAGCAAAAAAAGTAAGCGCTTTAACATAACTGCCCAGCACTCCCGTATCCTGCCCCGGAGTCTTCGTTACCACATGCAGATTGGTATTCCCTTTGTAATTGGCAAATCCGCTCCACGTTTCCGGTTTTCCACTCCATTCCAGTTTGCCCGGTACCCAGAACTCACCTTTAGCTGTAGTTGTGGCCACTTTCGGATTTTTTCCACCCAGAATACGTTTGCCTTGTGCGTCCAAATAATAGCCCTGTGCATCCGTCACAGGACGTTCGTTCGCAAATACATAGCTCTTGGACCATGCAATCCAGTTTTCCGTCACTTGTTTAGCCATCTTAAACTGCTCGGAAGAAGTATCCCCCTTCTTGGCTAAAATATAGTACAGCTCAGCAATCCGTTCGACTGGCCATGCCTGCATCCCGAACCAGTTGTTGGACGGTGGATCGTTATATACCGGAGCCCCCGTGTAAGCCAAGCCATAAAAGGTACTCGTGCCTGCCGGATACGCCTTATAGGCACCATCCCAGCTATTCGTTGCTCCCCCTGCAATCGCTCCCTCATCGGATTGCAGCCAATTGTAAAATTCCAGTTGGCGCTTCAGCGAGGTCGCCCAGTCCTGTCCTGCTGTTGGCGAAGCCGGAATCAATCCGCCATCTTTATCGGACAAGGCGTAGGCTGCGACTACATTTTGGTAGCCTTGATGCGCATGACTGGCGCCAATCCGCCAAGCCCAGTTGCCGCTTTGACCCAGTCCGCCACCCCATGACGTATACCATGCCATTAGATAATGGCTTGCATCCTTGCCGGTACCAGCTACCGGGGTTCCATTGGAAGCGCTTCCGGTTTTCTGGAAGTATTTATCGTACATGCCGTACCGCAAGAAGTCCCCCATCTTTTTTGCTTTATCCAAATAAACGGAGTTGTCATACCCCAGCTCTTTAGCCCAATACATGGCTTGAACCGCCCGTGCGTCCGCATCGGTGGCATTCGTGTAGCGCCATTGCTGTGCAGGAGCATTATTCTCCTTGGTGAACAGGCTCATAAAGCCTTCATTTGCTTTACCAAATTTTTGATTATCCTGCGATGGATGCGGGACGGCTTCCCAAACCGATTCCTGCTCCCCGCGTTGGAAGGTGTTCACATAGGTCGCTGTATGAGACGGATTCAGCAGATTGCCAAAACCGTACCAATTATCCACGTCCAGCAGCCAATGCATCAGATAGGTCTGATTGTTGCCATAGGTTGCCTTCAACTCTGCATCCAGCGGGTCCTTGCCACCACTATACTGACCACTCAGACGGCTTGGATATTGATCTGGCTGCGGATATTCTGCTGCATAGGTGGCGGGGCTGTTCGGGTTGTAGTTACTCATGGTAGGCTGCTCTTCCTTGCCGTCACCCTCATTAACAGGAATGATGTATTTCTCCATGTTATCCCATGCCGATTCCAAATGTCCCCAATCCCCGGTATAATGGCCATACAGCACTTCCAGCCACATCCAGTAGCTATACGCTTCCGAGGTCGTTAAGTGTCCGTAGTCCGGGGCCTCGCTCATCAGGGTTTCAACCGAATGGTAAGGTATACCTTCCTTGGAAAAATATCCACTGGCCGGGTCCTTCAGTTGTTTATACATTTGTAGGAAGCGTGTCGATTCCGGTGTTGCAGCCGATGCACGATCAGGTTCAGCCTGAAATATGCCCAAAGTTAGCGGAAGCACCAAAATGGCTGACATGACCATAGACACAGATTTCCTGAACACGGATTTTTTGCTGATCACTTTTGCATCCATCCTCTCTAATATTAATTTTGGCTTTACACAAGCTTTTGTTCCGAAAAACGACAGCACAAAAAGACAGCACCATCACCTCACTTTCCCGTCAAAAAGGTGGAGGACACGCTGTCCATTAGCTCCAAACGCTTCACATTGGCCCTGGAAAAAATATACCATACCCACCGCCAAATAAGAGTCGAAAAAATCAATATGTTTAGGGTTTAGTAATAAAAATTGACGAAATCACGGGAAATCGGTACGATTTTACAGGGAGGCGTTATAATATGAAAATTTTACTGGTGCTTGGTTGTATAATAATGTTTTTAGCCGTAGCTCTGGGAGCTTTCGGAGCACATGCTTTGAAAAAAAGACTCTCCGCAGATATGATGAGCATATTCCAGACAGGTATCCAATATCATATTGCTCACGGCTTGGGCTTGGTTCTGCTCGGAGCCGTTGCAGGAAATCTGGTCCATTCGTCTCTGATTGTTACCGCAGGCTGGGTAATGCTAGCAGGCATTCTCCTGTTCTCCGGCAGTTTGTATGCCCTTAGCTTGTCCGGTGTGAAGAAGCTCGGAGCGATTACCCCGATTGGCGGGGTGGCTTTTTTAGCAAGCTGGGTACTTGTGATTGTGGCGGTAGTGCAGGGTTAAACAAAGCTAAAGAAAAGAGACTTGGAAAAGTGCTTCCAAATCTCCTGAGCAATTCCCGAATAGGAAAGAAAAATATTACTATGTGTGTACTTCTTGCCCCTTCTGAGCCGCTAAGCGATGGCCCTCGATGTAACGTTTGGATTCAGCCATCTGGTGCTCCTGCGCGGCTTCCATAATGATGTGAACCCCAGGCTTGTACTGTTCCAGTAGCTCCATGTATAGACCATAGTTCATGTCACCAAAGCCCGGCGGTACGGTCTCGATCTCACCTGTCGATGACAAACGCCGGTCTTTGGCATGCGCCGCGATAATCCGGGGTCCCAGCAGTTGAAACGCTTCGCGGATGACTTCATCCTGTCTTGCCAGATTTTCCGTTTTCAGCAGATTGCCCGGATCTATCACTACGCCGATCTGGGATGACGGTACTTCCTCCAGCAAGGTAGCCAGTTCTACCGCCGTTCCGACCAAATGATCGTTAGCGGCCTCCAATCCGACGAACACGCCCCATTTTCCCGCCTCGTCCGCTAATTCGCGCACAACTTCTTTTACAACCTTCCAGTCTCGTTCCGTATATGGGCTTCCATCCTCATTACGTCCGACTTCGGCAGCCACCATCGGTGCCCCTAACAGGCTTGCGTATCGGATCAGCTCTTTAAAGCGCTCTACATTTTCACGTAAAAGTTCCTCATCCTTTTCAAAAAAATGCAAATAGCAGCCAAGCACCGATATGGATACTCCATGCTGACGGAATGCCTCCGCGATAGACAGTGCCAATCCCGGACTGAACTTTCCCGGTTTTTTAAAGTCTACATCACTGATCGCTCTCCACGGAGCCAATTGAACATGAGTAAAGCCCGCTGCGCCTACCTTTGCAGCCAACTCGCGATAAGGCAACTTGCCAAATAAATGTGCCAATACGCCTACAGTCACTTCAAATCACCTCTTCTTTTTAATGTTGCTTTCTGCTTGTCACAGCACTTCGTTCCAAGGTCTCATTAATGATTTGTGTAATCCTCTCCACCTCGTCATGAATAAAAAAGTGCCCTCCATCAAAGGTGAAAATACGAAAATTCTGATCCGTATGCTGCCCCCACGCCTCCGCATCCTGCAAGGTCATTGTGTTATCGGTCAGCCCTGTCAAGGCTGTGACCGAACAATTCAAAGGTACGGCTGGGGCCGTGTACTCATACGTCTCAACAGCTTTGAAGTCAGCTCTTAGCACCGGGATAAAATAGTCGTACAATTCGCGATTGTCAAAAATGGCCTCCGAAAGCTGACCATACCGCTGCAAATGCGTTCTGAACTGCTCTGCGGGAAGATCATGGGCCCACGGGAAATCTCTCGGGACATGCGGTGCCCGTCCACCGGATACGAACAGATGAGTAGGTTTCCCATAACCGCCAGCCACCAGCTTGTAATACAGCTCGAATGCGATCATCGTTCCCATACTGTGACCGTATATGGCATAAGGATCGCCGGGGGCTATTTCTTGACTGATCTTGAGCAATAAATCCTCGCTCATTTCCTCGATGCTGTCTTTTAACGGTTCTCCGGAACGAATACCTCTGCCCGCCAGCTCCAGCGGGACAAGCTTAATCTGCGGAAGCAGCAGCTTTTTCCATTTGAAGCTGACCGATGCCGATCCGCCCGCATATGGAATGAAAAACAATGTGATGGGTGCCATCCTTGCAACCTCCTGCCATGCTGAGTCCTTACTCTTTCATTTTAGCATAAAAAGGTATATTTACCCATTTCAAATATTTTGCAAATTCAAGAAACAAGGTCGGGGAAATCAAGCATCTTCTGCATCAGGCAGGAAACCGCTTCTTTTAGGAAGAGCAGCTTCATGTTTGAATATAATAATGTGTCTGGCCTTATTTCTTGAAATTCGAGAGGAGTTCTGCGCCATGAAGTACGGTTTCTTCGATGATGCTAACCAAGAATATGTCATCCACACCCCTCAAACCCCATATCCCTGGATCAATTATTTAGGCAACGAACGTTTTTTTGGACTGATCTCCAATACAGCTGGCGGCTATGCATTTTACCGGGATGCGCGCTTACGTCGCTTAACACGATACCGATACAACAATATTCCTGTCGATAACGGTGGTCGCTATTTTTATATTCATGATGACGGGGATTACTGGACACCAGGCTGGATGCCGGTCAAACGGGAGCTGGATCTGTATGAGTGCCGACATGGGCTTGGCTATACTTCAATTATGGGTGAACGTAACGATATCCGGGCGACGCAGTTGGCTCTTGTACCGCTGTCCTTTGATGGAGAAGTACATCAGGTCAAGCTTCAGAACACCTCTGCACAGACTAAAAAGATCAAGCTCTTTTCTTTCGTGGAATTTTGTCTGTGGAACGCCTATGACGATATGACCAATTTTCAACGCAACCTGAACACGGGCGAGGTTGAAATACAGGACTCCGTCATCTATCACAAAACGGAATATCGTGAGCGCCGCAACCACTATGCTTTCTTCTCTGTCAATCGTCCAATGGCAGGATTCGATACAGACCGTGAAGCTTTTCTGGGACTATACAACGGGCTGGATCAGCCGCAAACCGTCACCGCCGGGCAAGCCTCTAACTCTATTGCCAGCGGGTGGTCGCCTGTAGGATCGCATTGCATCGAAGTCACGCTGGAGCCAGGTGAAGAAACGAGTCTTAACTTTGTACTTGGTTATGTGGAAAATCCGGAGGATGAAAAATGGGAATCTCCTGGCGTGATTAACAAAAAGCAGGCTCATGCCATGATTGCTCAATTCGCGGATGAAGCCGATGTTGAACGAGCCTTGAGCGAGCTGCGGGCCTATTGGAACAACCTGCTCTCCAAATACACCATTCAGAGCCACGACGACAAGCTGAACCGGATGGTGAATATATGGAACCCGTATCAATGTATGGTTACGTTCAATATGTCGCGTTCCGCTTCGTATTTCGAATCTGGCATCAGGCGTGGTATGGGCTTCCGGGATTCGAATCAGGATTTGCTCGGCTTCGTCCACCAGATACCGGAGCGAGCGCGGGAACGGATTATCGATATCGCTTCCACTCAATTTGATAACGGCGGGGCTTATCATCAGTACCAGCCTTTAACCAAAAAAGGAAACCACGAGGTCGGTGGCGGCTTCAACGATGATCCGCTGTGGCTAATTGTTGGCACCGCTGCGTATATCAAAGAAACGGGGGACTTTTCCATATTGGACGAACAGGTGCCATTCGATGGGAATGAAGAGCATACCGCTACCCTGTTTGAGCATTTGAAGCGATCCTTTTATCATGTAGTTAACAATCTCGGCCCGCATGGTCTCCCACTGATTGGCCGGGCAGACTGGAACGACTGCTTGAACCTGAATTGTTTTTCTGCTACACCGGATGAGTCCTATCAGACCACGCAAAATTTGGAGGGTCGCATAGCGGAATCGGTATTCATCGCCGGACTATTCGTATATACAGGGCCAGATTTTATTGAGCTGTGCAAGCGTAGAGGATTAGATGACGAAGCAGCCACGGCCCAGGCCCATGTGGATCGGATGCGGACCGCCACGTTGGAGCATGGCTTTGATGGGGATTGGTTTCTGCGAGCCTACGACCACTATGGGAATAAAGTCGGTAGCAAGGATTGTGAGGAAGGCCAAATTTTCATTGAGCCTCAGGGTTTTTGCGTGATGGCCGGAATCGGCGTTGAGGAAGGTCAGGCTCAAAAAGCGCTCGACTCTACACGGGATCGACTGGAGACTCCCTATGGCATTGTGCTGCAAAATCCGCCTTATTCGCGCTATTACATCAATCTGGGTGAAATATCCTCTTATCCTCCAGGGTACAAGGAAAATGCGGGCATCTTCTGTCACAATAACCCGTGGATTATGATGGCAGAGGCCGTGATTGGCCGTGGAGATCGCGCTTTTGAGCTGTATAGCAAAATTGCTCCTGCCTACCTGGAGGACATCAGCGACATCCACCGCACCGAGCCTTATGTATATGCGCAAATGATTGCGGGCAAGGATGCCGTTCGTGAAGGCGAAGCGAAAAATTCCTGGCTGACCGGCACAGCGGCGTGGAACTTTGTAGCCATTACCCAGTCTATTCTTGGCATTCAGCCGGAATGGGATGGTCTGCGTATTGATCCGTGCATTCCTGCCGCCTGGGACGAATTTACAATCACTCGCGTCTTCCGTGGCGATACCTACGTGATCCAAATCACGAATCCACAACATTTATCCAAAGGTGTAGCTACAGTCACGATAGATGGAACTGTCCTCACGGACAATGTTCTACCGGTTGCAGGAGATGGTGCTATCCATCAGGTTAAAGTGCTACTGGGCTGACAAGTACATTGACCCCTAAATCGACCCCTAAAAAATTAGCTTCAACTTCATCACATAGTATCTTATAATACGAGAATGGCTAAAGATATATTAAGTGTGGTGACATCATGACCAAGACAAAACGGCTTACACAAACCATGGATTACAAGATGAAGCAAGCCCGCTGGGTACGCAAAATGTTATTACTGTACTGGATGATTATAGCCGTACATTTTATCGCCCAGTTGGGCTGCTATTTGTTTCTTGATTACCACGCTTCGCCTTATGAATTTTACGTTGAAACCCTTATTGTTCCGACGCTGATCATGAGCGGCTCCAACTTGCTTGCAGAAATAGCTCATTTTAAATGTAATAGGTATTCTTTCGTGATTCTGTTTATTGCGAGCACGGTCATTTGCTGGACGATCATTCGACTAAACTACGATATCCGAATTATCACGGCATTGTGCTTGTTACCTATCTTCTCGTCTGTCCTATTCTTCAACCGCCGCTTAATATGGCTTTCCTTTGTATTACAAGTGGTTGTGTTTTTTTTGTTGCTGGCAGTAGATAGATCATTCCGCACCTACTTGTCGAGCTTTGATATCGTGGCCATTCCGACATTTTTGATTATGTCTACCTTTATCGCTCTTATTATTCAGGCAAGCGGCCGCGATTTGTTAGTGGATTTGTACAAAACACAACGCGCCCAACAGGAGTTGATGATCAGTAACGCGATTATAAGCAAAATGTCGATGACCGACGGGTTAACCAAGCTGTACAATCATTTGTCCTTTCAGAACTTCTATGAAAAAGCACTCGAATATGCCGAACAAGGCGCCATTATTCATCTCGCGTTAGTGGATATTGACAATTTCAAGAAAATTAATGATAATTATGGGCACCAGTTCGGAGATAAAATTTTGGAGGGCATTTCGCAAATCATCACAGAACAGATTACAGCAAATGATATTGCGGCCCGCTATGGTGGTGAGGAATTTGCCATCCTGATGTTCGAGCATACCTTTGAAGAAGCTTATCAAATCGCCGAAAACATCCGGCACGAAGTGGAAAAGATGACCTTTTACGAAAAAAAGCAAAACATTTCTGTAACCGTAAGCATTGGTCTGAAAAGCTATACAGAAGAAATGAACAAAGATGCGTTCTTTCAGGAAGCGGATGACTATCTATATCAAGCCAAGCGTTCTGGTAAGAATAAGATAGTTTCGCTCAATCATATTGCCTAATTCGACAGAGAATACTCACAGGATGACTTCTCCGGCACTCGCTTGCCGGGGATTTATTTTTTTAAAGAGAAGCCATTTGACAAGAATATAAGCTGGAACTATAATAATTACAAGTAATAACGTAATTTACTTACATAAAATAAGTTGAAGGAGATGTTTTTCTTATGTCAACACTTGTTATTGTAGCCCACCCTAATCTTGCGGAGTCCCGCGTTAACAAAAGATGGGTCCAGGAGCTCAAAAAGCAATCGGGTGTAACCGTTCATAACCTGTATGAAGTATACCCGGATGAGAAAATCAATGTAGCTCAAGAGCAGGAACTGCTGGAGCAGCATGACCGTATCGTACTGCAATTTCCTTTTTACTGGTATAGCACCCCTTCCCTGCTGAAAAAATGGGAAGATGCGGTTCTGACTTACGGTTGGGCTTATGGAAGCGAAGGCGGCAAGCTGCAAGGCAAAGAGTTACTGATTGCTCTGTCTGCCGCTAGTGTAGAGGAAAACTATCAACATGACGGACGGAACAAATACACGATCGAAGAGCTGTTGAGACCTCTTGAAGGTACAAGCCATATGATTGGTGTCAAATTGCTCCCTTATTTCGTGCAATATGGCGCTGGGGTTCTGACCGATGAGGAGCTTGAGCAATCCGCGCAAAGATACGCGCAAACCGTTACTTCTTAATTGTATTGCAAAAAGCCCCTTGGTTGGAGCTGCCACCTGCTGTGACGCAGAATGTGGCAGTCTATCGACCAGGGGGCTTTTTTTGAGTTTAATTTTCAAATCAGGAATTATTACGAATTGCGTTCTGATTGCACGGAAACGACTTTTCCCCTGCTATTCAGCACGAAGCCTAATACATAGACCACAGCCCCTAAGCACAGCAAAAATCCACGCCAGCATAAATGTTCGTTGCACCCCTGCCTTGTCCGAGATACTTCCCCATACAGGGCCGCCTATAATGCTGCTCGAAATACCTGCCTATGAAGATTTACAAAGTAACCAGTGTGCTGGACACCTGAACCATGCTTTCTTTAATGATGTTGCAGCCTTCACGCAGGTTTTCCAAGCTGATCGTTAGCGCAGGCATAATTTTAATCACCGTATCGTTACGTCCAGCCCGCTCAATGATGAGGCCCTTACTAAAGCAGAGAGTAGCAACCTCCTTGGCGAACGCTTCTCCCAGGTGGGATACATCAATTCCCCAGATCAGACCCAAGCCGCGAATTTCAATGAGAGGATCGATGGTTTGAATATGTTCACGCAAAAATTGCTGGACAAACGCCTCTTTTTCCTTCACCTGTGCTTCCAGCCCTACCGTATCCCTGAACTCCAGCGCTGCCTTTGCAGCGACAAAAGCAAGCTGATTTCCACGGAAGGTGCCATTGTGCTCACCAGGACTCCAAATATCCAATTCCGGCTTGATCAGCAACAGGGACATCGGCAAACCATAGCCACTGATTGACTTGGACAAAACAACCATATCAGGAACGATACCCGCCCGCTCAAACGAGAAGAACGAACCAACTCGACCGCAGCCAACCTGTATATCGTCAATAATCAGCAAAATATCATGATCATCGCACAGCTGCCGCAAATCACGCAGCCATTCTGTATCCGCGATGTTAATACCGCCCTCAGCCTGTACCGTTTCCAGAATGATGGCCGCTGGCTTTTCCACCCCGGAATGGGTATCCGTTAAAAGCTGCTCCATATATAAAATGGTATCCAAGCCGTTAAACGTACTGTTATAAGGGATGAAGGTAACGTTATTCAACGATACACCGGCGCTCTCTCGCATGGAGTTGTTACTGGTAACAGACAAACCGCCTAGCGACATGCCGTGAAACGCGCCCATAAAAGCAAAAATTCCATTTCTTTTCTTCACCTTGCGCGCAAGCTTCAATGCCGCCTCCACCGCATTAGTACCAGTCGGACCGCAAAATTGCAGCTTATAATTCAACCCCTTGGGCTGGAGAATACGCTCGGAGAAAGATTCAATAAACTCCTGTTTGGCCGTCGTAAACATATCCAAACCATGCATAATCCGGTCTGAGGCTAAATAATCCAAAAGCCGGTTTTTCATGAAATCATTATTGTGCCCGTAGTTCAAAGCCCCTGCTCCGGCAAAAAAGTCGATATATCCCTCTCCTGCCTCTGTGTACAGCACATCGTTCTTCGCTTTGTTGAAAATAACCGGAAAACTTCTGCAATAGGATCTTACATTGGACTCCAGTGCTTCGAATGTGTTCATAATCTCTCGTCCTCCCGCTGACATGATTTGAAAAAATACAAGCATGGAAAGCAAAAAAAGTGTAAATATGTAATCTAAAATGAGAAGACAGACTGAATCGCAAAGGGGTAGCCACACCAAAGAATCATGAGTACGATCACGGGAACGAATAGAGTACAGATAAATAAATGCAGAGTAGCCTATTGAGAGTAAATTAAACTCCAGAAGATTAAGTGGTGGGGGTTTCTAAGGGGTCTCTATCAGTAGATGTCACTCCTATGTAATAAAATACCATAATTATTTTTGAAGTCAATGCATGATTCTGATGTGTTTTGTTAAATTTTTGTAATCGAGGGTCTAAGGCTTAAGGCATTTTGTTAATTTTCCACGAAAAATGTCGGAATAGAGCTAAAAATATCAAAAATAGTATATTTCCATATCAAAAAGATATGAATTCGTTCTGTTAGGCTATGGGTTTGACCCGGTCCCCCTGATCTTTTGACAGACTGTCCAAAGGGGGTTACTCTATCAGAAAGAACGTTGAAAATTTAAAAATAGATAAGGAAACATCAATATGTCTAATGTTTTAATTATTGAAGATGACAATATGCTGGGAGATACCCTTTCCTTGTATTTAACAGGAGAAGACTACAACGTTACTCGAGTGGAACAAGCGTCTGAGGGCATTACCCAGCTTGAGATCGTACAGCCCGATATTATTTTGCTGGACCTGTTGCTTCCGGATTTGGATGGCGTGAATCCCTGCCCACTGATACGCAAGCATACGGATGTGCCCATCATCGTGATTTCTACAGAAAACAACATATCAGAGCGCATTCGTACACTTACGTTGGGAGCTGATGATTATATTTGCAAGCCTTTTAGTATGCAAGAGCTAAAAGCACGGATGGAGGCTCTTTTCCGTCGTATTGAAATCACGCGCTTGCAAGGAAGAGGCCTTGCACCTGAAGCCGAAGCTGAAACGGGCATTACATTGGATCTAGCGAGAAGAATGATTACCGTTAATGGTCAGATGGTGGAGACAACATATTCGGAATTTGAGCTCATGAAGCTTTTTTATTTGAATCAGGGAATTGTATTCAGCAGATATGCCTTGATTCAGGCTCTCCGTGGCACAGACTCCTTTATTAATGAGAGGGCTGTGGACGTACATATTAACCATTTACGCAGAAAAATCGAAAAAGACCCTAAGAAACCGCAATTGATCAAGACCATTTGGGGAATCGGCTACAAATTTCTGCAATAACACGGTCAGCTCCAGGGAAGTGATGACTTGATTTGGTTAATATCCTTCTGAACCGTGCTCAGATGCTCTTTCCAGTCTGGATATAGTTCTCCTGTTGAGGTTTCATTGCTGCGCTTCAATGCCTTTTCCAGCTCTATCACCTTTGCCAGCAACTCAGGTGCGCACAGGTTCCCCGTTCCTCCCTTAAGCGAGTGGATTAATCGAAGAGCAGAAGATAACTGCCCATTGTCCATTTTTCTCACAACTCTTTTATCGAGATGCTGGTATTCCTGAATCCATTTGTAAAGGGCAAATTGAAAAATATACACCTTGCCATCCATAGCGGCTATCGCCTGCTCAGCGTGAATACCATGTAATTCTTGTAGCCACGCTAAATTGATCCAGCTAGCTAACACTCTAGCAGAGGTCAGTTCATGGATAGGCTTGAGCAGCACGGCATTAATACCGGCACGAAGACAAACTTCCTGTTCATGCTGCACAGCATCAGCGGTAAAAGCGATAATGGGAAGCCTGTTAAAGGCTTTGTTTCTTCGAATATGTCTGGCCGTCTCAAAACCATCCATCTCCGGCATATACAGATCAAGCAGCACCATATCCCAGTGACGCAGCTCCAGTAGCTCTATTAGTTCTTTTCCGTTCGTGACCATCGTCACCCCAAAGTTCCGCTCTGTCAAAAACTCGGTAATCACCACCTGGTTAATCTCGTTGTCCTCTGCTATAAGGATTTGATACTTCTGTGTTATGCCCGACACCTCATTACGAGAAATCATCGTCGCATGAGCCTCCAGAATAATATCATCTGCTGACACTGACTGTTCCTTCTTCCAGCGGAGAACCTCCAGCAGAGCGTTCCGGGTAACGGGCTTGGACAAAAAGGCATCCACCACATGATCCATGTCCCCAACAGCTATTGCTTCCATCTGAAACACGGTTGTAAGTCCAATGATCTGAGTTATCTGCCTATCCAGCATTTGAAGCCATTGCCTCCGGGGGGCCAGTTCTCTAAAGCCTTCCATCCCCATATCAATCATAATAAAATCAAAATGCTCACCCTTTTGAAAAGCATCCACACTTTCTTGAAAGGATGAAATAGTGAATGTGTTTAGCCCCAAATCTTGCAGTAGTTCGTTCAAACTGTATCTCACCAGTTCATGCTGCGCAACAATCAAGGCTTTGCCGGCTATTTGTTTTTCTATTCGTGTGCTTCCTGCATTCAATTCCCTAGTATCCAACTCGACATTAAAGTAAAATTGACTGTACTCTCCTAATCGGCTTTTCACCTCTATATTCCCGCCCATAGCTTCAGCCAAATGCTTGCTAATGGCCAACCCCAGCCCAGAGCCCCCATATCTGCGGCTGGTTGATGTACTCGCCTGGGTAAAAGGAATGAATAGCTTGTCCATACACGTCTCGGAAATTCCTATGCCCGTATCTTCTACCATAAAAGAAACGCCTACCCGTCCGTCCTGCTGGCTTAGCATTTTTACCTGTAACAATACATGCCCCTGATCGGTGAACTTGATGGCGTTGGTCAGAAGATTTAAAAGCACCTGCTCCATGCGAAGCGGGTCTCCCTTGAACCTTTTTGGTAATGCCGGGTCCGTTATAAATACGACCTCTATTTCCTTATGTTCCAGCAAAGTTCCAACGGTATCTGCGAGATGCCGAAGCATTTTTTCCGACTCGAATTCTACCTTTTCCAGTTCCAGACTGCCGGCTTCCATTTTGGAAAAGTCCAATACGTTACTGAGCATGGATGAAAGGGTACGCGAGGAGGCGAGAAGCTTGTGGAGGTAATCTCTTTGAACGGCGGTCAGTTTAGTCTTATTTAACAGCTTTGACAGACCGATGATTCCATTCAGCGGGGTGCGAATTTCGTGACTCATATGAGCCAAAAAAACGCTTTTCGCATGGTTAGCCTCGTCCATCTCCTTTCTCTTCTGCTCAGAGGCTTTATACTCCGTAATATCCAACGCGTGACCGATAACATGCCTGGTATTCCCGTCCTCCCTAACCGGATGTAAGGTAATGAGAGCCGAATATTCCCAAAACTCCAATTCAAATACGGTCCGATCACCGAACCAGGCCTGTTTGTAGTATTGACTAAGCTGCTCCATCGTTTCAGAGGAAAGCTCCAAAATGTCCCCGAGACGCTTCACATGCTCCCTTTTATTGTGGTTGACTTGCGGATTCAGACCCACGCGCTCCAGCAATTCACCTTCAAGCAGCATATAATAAAATTCATCACCACTTTTCTCCAGCCTAAAGGTAAAACCAGGTTGAACCCGAAGTAAATTCAGCAGATCACGATCTTTGTCTAACAAACGTTGTCCATATAAATACTTAGAGGTGGTTAAAGCGTGCACAAACAGAGTCATGAACATTAGACCCATCCCTAGCTCCAGCACGCAGGTCAGCAGTGTTTTATCACTTATGCCAAAATATAAGAACAGAATTCCTGCCACTCCATAAAAAACACCTGTGATCGCCTGACGAACAAGCTGCCGCTGAAAAATCAAAACTAACAATAATATCAAGATAGCATATAACACTAATTCTCGAACCAAGTGTTCGCCCCCTTATAATCCTCCATGTTTTGTGAGATATATCGAAAATATAAAAAAACTCAGGACAGATTCCTTATGCCTTAAGGCTTAAAGAACTGTCCCGAGCATTCATTGTACTATAGATCCCATAGGGTTCAAGCTCGTTTTAATATTTGAAACGACTGATCATCACCTTCAAATCAGCAGCCATCGTTGAAAGCAACTGTGCAGAAGCTGATATTTCCTCCATGGAAGCCAGCTGCTCTTGTGAGGAGGCGGCAACTTCCTCAGATGTGGCGGCATTACCGGTTGCAATCGTCGCCAGCTCGTTGGCTGTCGCCGCAATCTCTTGTACACTGGCTGATATTTGCTGTGCAATCGCAGCGACCTCCTCTACCTGAGGCGTTGTCTCTCGAATGCCTTCCATCGCATGACCCAGCTTGACAATGGTTGCTTTGGAAATTTGCAGTCCATCCTGCACCTCAGTCGTAACCCTGTCCATCGTCTTCACTGTTGTTTCCGTTTCATGCTGAATTTCGGCAATCAAGGTGGCAATCTGTGTGGCGGATGTCTGAGACTGCTCTGCCAGCTTGCGCACCTCATCAGCAACGACGGCAAAGCCTTTTCCATGATCACCCGCTCTGGCTGCCTCAATAGCTGCATTCAAGGCCAGCAGGTTTGTCTGATTGGAGATATCGCCGATGACCTTCGTAATTTCACCGATTTCATGAGAGCGGGCTTGCAAGGTTTGAATCATCTGGTTGGAACGCTCTACTGATTGATGAATGGAATTCATTTGCTCGCCTGTCTGCTCCACAGACTTTCGTCCTTCCTCGGCTTGCAAGGCAGATCGTCTAGCCAAATCGGCTACCAAAATCGAGCGTTCAGCGATTTGGGTGATCCCTTGTGCAATTTCATCCAGTGCCACCGAATTATTTTCCAGCCCTGTAGTCTGCTTCTCTGCACCGCTGGCAATTTCTTGCACAGCCTGGGACACCTGCTCACTTGCAGCACTGGTTTGTTCCGCGCTTATTGTCAGTTCATTCGAAGAAATCGCAACATGCTCTGCACTGTTCCCTACATTCTGAATAACAGATCGCAAGTTATCCTGCATATTTTGAAAAGCCACTCCTAATTCTCCGATCTCGTCCTCGCTCTTTACTTGAATGTCCTGTGTCAGATCTCCGGCGCTCACATTTACCGCTTGTTCTTTTAACTTTAAAATCGGTTTGATGATGGAACGGATCAGGAAATAAACGATGATAATACCAATCACAAGACAACCAACGATGGTTAGTAAAGTGCTGATCAAAATCGGTCGTGCTGCTTCATCGACTTCAGACAAATACAGCGTTCCGCCTATCTTCCAGCCAGTCAGCTTGTTAGTCGCATAGTTCATATATTTGGGCTGGCCTTCATACTCATACTCGTATGCACCAGTATCGCTCTGAAACATGCGTGATTCAATATCTGCAATTTTGGTGCCTGGTTCCTTCGTCGGATGAACAATGTAAGTATGGTTGCTGTTCAGCAATATGGCATAACCCTCATGACCTACTTTAATATTGTTCAACGTCTTTTTAATACCACTAATTTTCAGGTCAATGCCAATAACACCCGATCCATCTGACGTTGCCCTGGACACCGTAACCGTCATTTGCTTCGAGCTTGCCGAAAGATAGGGAGAACTAATCACTGTCTTTGCTTGTTCCTTTATCGCTTCATCGTACCAAGGTCTGACTCGTGGATCATAATTATCCGGTAATTGCTTCTGTGGATAGGTTGTAAATTTACCGTCCTTCGTACCATAATAGATGGATTCTGCATCAGGATGGAGTGTAACATATTGCTTGAAAAACTCTTCCAGTTTGGCCGCTTGTTCCTCCGTCTCTACCCGATTTCCTTTTAGTGTTTCCGCAAAATATTCTGCGTCATGTACTTTGGGTTCAATAGTACTATCAATAATAAAATTAGTGCGGATGATCGCCTGCTCGGCACTTTCTTCAATCTGGTTTCGAATCTGCTGACTGGCGCTCTCAAACGACAAAGCCCCCACGATCATGGACGGTAAAATCAGAAATGCAATAAAGGCGACTATGAGCTTCGTTTTAAAATTCTTGCTGAAAATCCTTGCGACTAGCCACTTCTTTTCCGAAAACTTCTTCATTCATGAACATCTCCATTTCATCACGGATTTCCTAACCTATGGTGAACCTCTTCGTCTTGCCGATGATGACAATCACCCGACAGACTCTCTTTCACGTTTTTCACATCTGCTGCTAAAACGCTTGTACATAAAAAGATATAAACACGCTAGTTAAATAGGTATATGTACTTATTTTTGAATAGAGCAAGGCTGATCGGAACCGGTTCTTTGATATAATATACCTAAAAAATATTAAAAAAAATGCGTAGCACATGTTAAGAAAATATTAGTTTCATCTCACTATACCTACCTCTTAACATGAAAATAATCCCCTTGAAGGTAGCTAACATAGGGTCATTTTCGAAAATCACCATATGCTTGCTACTCTCAAGGGGATTAGGTTTGCTTGCTTTATTCAATTTAATCCAACAATGCCTTCAGATCGTCAAGCCTGGTAACAGGTGCCTGACAGGCAAAATGCTCACACACATATACGGCTGGTTTGCCATCCACAAGTTCGTAATCACTAATATAAGGAACCGTATCTGCCATCTCCGACTGTCCTTCATCCTTCAAAATAACGACCGTATTCGGCCGAAATCCAGCTCGAACCGCCTGAATGAACTGTACGGTCTGCGGATCATCCCTATGTCCTACAATCACAATCTCTTTTGTCGTTCCTGTTGCATACAGCAGCGAGCTGAGCAACGCCGAATAGCCTGACGGGTAATGAGCAACCATACCGCCAAAAGCCTTAAACTGCTTGGCTGCATAGCTCTCCAATCGAGATTCACCCGTTAGTCGTGCAAGCCGCACAAAATTATAGGCCGCGATGCTGTTACCCGACGGAATGGCTCCGTCATAGATTTCTTTAGGCTTGGCAATTAGCTGCTCACTATCTGACCCGTAAAAGAATAATCCGTCCCGTTCCTCATCCCAGAATAAGTCGATCATATTTTGATTGAGCGTCAACGCCCGTTGCAGATACTCTATATCGAAGGTCGCCTGGTATAGCTCGATCAAGCCCCACACATAAAAAGCATAATCATCTACATAACCGGGATAAGCTGCTTCTCCGTCCCTATAACGTGCCAACAGCCGTCCGTTCTCCTGTCTCAAATGGTTCCACAAAAACGTCTCAGCCTTCTGAGCTTGCTCTGTATATTTTGTGTCTCCAAAAGCTTGTCCCGCCTTCGCCAGAGCAGCAATCATCAACCCGTTCCACGAGGTCAAAATCTTGTCATCCTTGTGAGGATGAACCCGCTGCTCTCTGGCAGCAAACAGCTTGGCGCGTAGCTCACTAACCCGCTGCTCCAGTTCCTGCTCAGTCAAGTCATGCTTGATCCCGTAGGCTTCCAGATTGATATCAATCAGGTTTGGAATGTTGTGGCCTTCAAAATTTCCGTAAGATGTAATCCCATATAAATCGTTGAAAAAGGCGGCATCCTCATCGCCTAGTACAGCCCTTATCTCGGAGTCGTCCCAGACGTAGAATCTCCCCTCTTCTCCTTCGGAATCCGCATCCTCCGCCGAATAAAAGGCACCACCTGCATCCGTCATGTCCCTTGTTATATATGTAAAGATTTGTTCTGTAATCCGTCGGTACAGTTCCTTGCCTGTCACCTGCCAAGCCTCTGTATACGCAATGGCCAACAGAGCATTGTCATACAGCATTTTTTCAAAATGCGGCACCAACCACTTCTCGTCCACGGAGTATCGTGAGAATCCCATGCCTACATGGTCGTAGATTCCGCCCCGTGACATCGCATCCAGCGTCTTCTCTGCCATTTCCAGTGCCTGTTGATTCCCCGTATGCTGTGCATATCGCAGCAAAAAAGACAGGTTATGCGGAGAAGGAAACTTGGGAGCCTCCCCGAAGCCGCCATATTCCTTATCGAAGGTGTGGCTGTATTCATGGAAAGCTTTATTCAGGCTCTGTTCATCCAGTTCACCGCGATAACCTGCAAGCAAGTCCTGCCGCTCATGCTCGGTAAGCACCTGCTCACTCAGCTCCACTAGCTCTTCCGGCTGTTCTTTCCACCGGATACCCACCTTGTCCAGCAGCTCCAACAGTCCGACACGTCCAAACTTCTGCTCCTTGGGCAAATACGTACCCGCAAAAAAAGGCTTCTGATCCGGCGTCATCAATATCGTCAGTGGCCAGCCCCCATGCCCCGTCATCGTCTGACAGATGGACATATAGATATGATCCACATCCGGACGTTCTTCACGATCCACCTTAATGGATACGTAATCCCGGTTTAATACCTCAGCTACTTCTTCATCCTCGAAAGATTCTCTCCCCATTACATGGCACCAATGGCAAGTGGAATAGCCGACAGATAGGAAAATAGGCTTGTTATCACGCTTAGCAATTTCAAAAGCCTCATCTGACCAAGGGAACCAATTTACTGGATTGTGAGCATGCTGTAGCAAATACGGTGATTTTTCCTTGGCTAGTCTATTCGGTTTGCTGCTCGTTGTCATGGGACATCACCACTTCCGTAGTTAGATTTTATGCTTGGTACTATTTTACCCTAAATGGGTGGTAAAAGTCGGAAGGGATGAAAAAAGATAATATCAGATTAGAATTAATACATTGTTAAAAAGTATCAAGTACATCAGGTAGCACACTATTATCCATCCCCCTCACCGACTCATCCAACACGATCAACTTGGGTTTTAACGCAATCGCCTTGGCGACATTGACACGCTGAGGGAGGTCGCATTCAGATCATAAGTAGATATGAAAAGCACTGATGAATATTCTCCATCAGTGCTTTATTTACTGCATTAGGATCTTATTAGCGTTTAGCATTATACTCATTAGAATTTATATCAAATATCTCTAGAGCTTTCAGTAAGGCGTATTCACTTGTTCTGGCCCCTTCTTTTGAAAAATGCGCATCTGGAAACGTGGGAGATATATGATGGTACCCGGGATAGACATGTAATTCCACTAAGACACCATCAAAGGCCAGTTGTTTTGCAAAAAATAAGGCTTCATCAATGAATAAATCAATGGTACCTATATTTATATAAGTCGGTGGTAACCCGGCCAATGACTTAGCACGGGCTGGCACATAATACTCACTTACCTCCTCCTGACCCGGTTCATCCCCCAATACAGATTTCCAGCCAAAATAATTACTTTGTTTTGTCCAAATAAACTCTCCTGCGTATGGATGCTCTGGTGCGGTACTTGTGCGATCATCTAGCATGGGCCTCATTAATCTTAGATGATGGATTTCGAATTCCTTCTGATCACGAATGTACAAGGCTAGGCCAGCCGCCAAACCGCCGCCAGCGCTG
The DNA here is from genome assembly GCF_056316205.1 of Paenibacillus sp. 1-8. Taxonomy (NCBI): domain Bacteria; kingdom Bacillati; phylum Bacillota; class Bacilli; order Caryophanales; family Paenibacillaceae; genus Paenibacillus; species Paenibacillus sp. 1-8. The sequence continues at coordinate 2,726,046 of NZ_CM149995.1, forward strand.
CTGCCCCCAACGGCAACTTTCTGAGTATCTATCCCTAATTCTTCCGCATGTTCAATACACCATTTTAGGCCCGAATAACAATCCTGTAACTGACTTGGCTGTACATGCTCTGGTGCTAGGCGATAGTACACAGATACACAACAAAAACCATGTTGTGCAGCAAGAGATGCATTAGCAGGACGATCCACGACTGGACTTCCTAAGACCATCCCGCCTCCGTGTATCGAATAATATAGAGGCATCTTATGATGCTTGGATTGTTTGGGCTTAATGATTTCTATTTGAATATCTGGACCACTAAAATAACTTGGCACAACCTTTTTTTCTAATGTAATAGGGAACATCTGCGTTACATCTATTTGTTGCATCATTTGAGATTGATTTTTACGTGCTTCCATTAGTGTAGATTCGGTAAGATCGGTTGTTGGTATTAAATCAACTGCACTGATAATTTCTGGATCAATGAGATGTCTACTTCTACTTTTTTGCTCCCCCATAGTAATCGTTTCCTCACTTTCTTGTTTTAATGACAATTAATCAATACATATTTCCCTTCAATTGTTGCTATCGTTTATATTCATATTTTAAAGATTAAAATAAACTTTATAAATGAAAACAACGATTTAGAATCATTTTTGACATAAAAACAATAATGTAAAAAATGAAGTACAACCTTTGGAATAGAAAATGAAATGCCATAAAAATATTTAGGAATCTGGATGTGGGAGGTAATACGAAGAACTGGAAACGATAAACTACCGATTGGGTGAACGTTGGCTGTACCTATCGGCGGTGGGATCAAATCTTTTGCCAAACAAAAAGACGTGACCGGATTGGTTTTTCACCGCGATCATCCGGTCACGCCCTAAGCTCATCACGTTATGTCCATCTACTTTTTATGTGAATAAACAATTTTCTTAATGGTTTCGGTAGAGAGGAAAAACTCCTTAGCTAATTGCTCGATACTGCTGCTATTTTGAAAAGCATTTCTGATTGCAGCATTTCGCTGTTCAAGCAACCGTCTCCCGCCACTCAAACTTCCCCAATCCATATATTCCGTTTTTGGCTTAGGAATATACAGAGTCTCTCCTTGAATATATTTTTGGATTTCCATAATTAGTTTTTGAGGTAAAACTTTTGTAGCATTCGTATATCTCAATTTTGCTCGCCCCTTATTTTGATTCTTTAAAATAAGGTGCAAAGCCAAAAATATTAAAAAAGCTTGTTCAGCGTTAAAATTTGATTCGCCCCATACAAAGTAACGCTTTCCTAATAATTGGCTTTGCATGAGTGTAAGAAGTCACAGACAATCCCAATAGATTCTCCATCAGTAGGCACCCCCTTTTACTTCGCAAGTATAGCATAACTTCTGCTCACCTGGGACCAGCTAAATGATATCAGTACAATCAAACCATTAAAATTGAGCTGATATATAACTGATCTTCATTCGTTTATGAGGTGTTGCCGGGACTTTTGTTTGCCCGACTCTTGTTATTCGCAAGCCGATGTTTTATATTGACATAAGAGTAGGTCAAAAAATAAAAGAGGTGAACGGACGAGATGTCTCCACGCACGAAGGAACAAAATGAAGAGATCCGGCTGCGGCGTCTGGCGCAAATCCGGAAAGCCGCTGCCGATGTGTTTTTGAATAAAGGGCCTTTACTGGAAATCCGCGATGTGGCCGTGCAGGCGGGACTTGGCTATGGCACGGTATACCATTATTACAGCAATAAGGGCAATTTGCTCCACGATCTGCTATGGGACGCGTTGGAGCGGGCCGGGGGATGGCTGAAGGACCCACGCGCTTCGGCTTCGGGGGAGGCACCGGCGGGCGGGCATTTCGGCTTGGCTGCTGCGGCGGACACCGGGAACTCGGCTGCTGCGGATTCCCAAAGCGGAAGCCGCGAAACGGCCGCTGCCGCAGAGCTTGGCCCCGTCGCCGCCGCCGGCATCCGGCTGCTGCAGCTTTGGGCGGAGGACCACGCCCTGTACCTGCTGCATAAGCTGGCCGGTGAGGGCTTTGCTTCGCTGCCTGAAGCGCGCTCAGCCCCGCTCTCGGCCGCCTTTCGCCGGGAAGTGCTCGCGCCGCTTGCCGCGCTGCTGGAAACCGGTCGTGCGGCGGACGGGGCTACCGCTTCCGGCGGAAACGCGGCGGAGCCGCCGTATCGGCTACAGCGCGCGGAAATGCTGCTGGCCGCCTTGGTCGGCTGCGCCTCGCTTTCGCTTCGCCGCGGAAAGCTGCACGAGGAGGCCAGGGATATCGCCCGATTTTTAAAATTATAGAATTGATAAGGAGCGAATAGACAAAGATGATCATTTTAAAATCACCTAGGGAAATTGAAGAGATGAAGCCGGCGAGCCAAATCGTTGCGGACTGCTACCGCGAGGTGGCCAAACTGATCGAGCCTGGGATCACCACCCGGGAAATCAATGACTTTGTTGCCAGACACATCACCAAGCTGGGCGGCAAGCAGTTTACGAAAGGCTACAACGGTTTCCCCGCCGAAACCTGCATTTCGGTCAACGATGTGGTGGCCCACGGCATTCCTTCGAACCGTGCGCTTATGGACGGCGACTTGCTGAAGCTCGACATCGTCGTGGAATACGGCGGATGGTTCGGCGATTCGTGCTGGTGCTATGCGGTGGGCAATATCCGGCCGGAAGCGCAAAAACTAATGAAGGTGACAAAGGAATGTTTGGATCTGGGGATCGCCCGGGCACTCCCCGGGGGCCGGCTCGGCGACATAACGTCGGCGATTCAACAGCATGCGGAAGCAAACGGGTTTTCGGTCGTACGCGATCTGCTGGCGCACGGGATCGGGCGGAGCCTGCACGAGGAGCCGAGCTACGAGCATATCGGCGTAGCTGGCAAAGGCATTCGGTTAAAGGAAGGCATGGTGTTTACGATTGAACCGATGGTCAACGAAGGTACGTTCCGTATCACGATCGACGACGATCAGTGGACGGCGAGAACGGCCGACGGCAAGTTGTCGGCGCAATATGAACATACGATCGCAGTTACGTCGGACGGACCGCTGATTTTAACGGCCCAGTAAGAATAAAGGCGAACGGACGGCAATGCGTCATTTTAGGAAATAAGTCGCCAACCCGGCCTGCTTGACCTGACGAAAGTCCGTAATCAAAACCGCGAAAAAGCGCTGGTTCCAGCCTGGGACAAGCGTTTTTTTACATGGTTTGTAACTTACCGATTTACGAAAAAACACGTTGTTATGCGGTTTTTTATTATGACTTTGGTATCGTGTTACGGATTTACACTCTCTCTTGGCTAGCCTGTCTTGCGTGTATTTTTTTCATTGCAAATCTTGCTATTGGCTGAGCAATCAATAGCTCAATCCAAAATGCTACACCAAAATTTCTAAACCAACTGTGAAAGAAGTTCTGAAAAGGTTCTAGGCTTATTTGTTTCGTACCAACCCAAGTTCCTATAATGGTTAGAAGAATAGATAAGACCGTAACATTCAATAAAGTATTCAATAAAACTCTAGCATTGAATCCATCTGTTTGTCCTACGAATTTGGGTATCATCTTCCCCACTAACGGTCCTGCAACCAATCTTACTAAACAAAACAACGATAATCCACATAAACGGAATAATCTTTAGCGTTTCTAAATAATTTTCTTTACTAAAGCCGCATTCCAACCCCATAATAATCGGGGCGATCGTGTTCACTGAAATAATTGAAATAATCAATAAAAATAATATGCCTTCTTTTGCGTTTTGAGGCAGTCTTTCTTCCTTATACATATTGTTCCCCTCCGAAATAAAAATATTTCAGATGGTAGACGTATCATGCGACATATATTTTTGGTCATTAAAACTAATACCAATATCTCTACACACTGATTTAGCAATTAAACAACTTTTTTAAAACAAATGGAAGGATTTCTAAAACATTTTTTTCTGCCAGTTAGTTGAACAAGCCCTAACTAATTTTAATTAGAAAAATATGACAATCTAAATAATGTAAAATATAATCAAGCATAAAACTCATAAAGGAGTATATGAACCAGATGAGCAATTTTCTGAATGAATTTGAGGAAAGATTTAGGGCAGGATTTCTCGATGATCTTAAAAGCATGCTGGAAGAAGTGAAGAAGGAGAAGGTTTACGCTTGTGCTTTTGGACAGATAGCGATTTTGTCACCTTGTTTCTAGCTGTTAATACGGAGGAATCACTTGTTAGACATATCACAAACATGAAAGCCCAAAACCTGTGGAACAGCAAGGAAGATGAAAATTATTATAGATGAGGATTTTGCGAATATCAATATGGCGATACAACACACTTGAATCATATTAGCAAATTTCTATATGCAACCGAAAATGTGTTTGACTATAAAGATGAAATGATAAAAATTATGGCCAAGGTAGTTAAGGAAACAGACGATGTACTTTTTAATCAATTCGGCCAATCCAAAGAAGATATTACTTATTTCGTTCAGGTAGATTGCTTTGCTAGACAAATTCGCAATGTGCTTGTCCCATGCATCGATTGATTACGTATCCTCTTTGTTTGGTTTATCCCCATTAGATACAAATAAACTTATTTCTCCTCATGGTTTGAGTTGAAATAAGTTTAAATTAAATGCATTCATCCAGATATTTCTTCTTTTTTTTCTCCAAGTTTTATCAAAGTCGCTATTGCTAGGTCTCCCACCTTATAATAACCTAATAGTTTATCTTGGGGTTCCATTTTTAATGATAATCCACTTGATTTTTTTATCATTTTCTCTGTACGGAAGCCCTCTTTTCCTATCCGTGTCATTGCATGATATAAGACTATGGGATTCTTATCTTCACTAGGATCAGCTCCGCATTTCTCTTCCCAAACTACGCCGCCATCATACTCATGGTATTTTGTTTTATTGAAGCGAGACCTCGGGTCAGCTTATTATTAACGATTCCGATCACCACGTCCGGCTCCATTGCATCCTGATGGGAGAGCATAACCATTGCTGCAATATCTCCCATCTGATATGCCGCCGTCAACGCCCTTAGAAAAGTCTTCGAGTTTTCACTTTCCGGTAAGGATAACTCTCCTTTGAGAAGATCCTCCTTGACTGCTCCAAGCGATTTTCGTGCCCGGTGGAGTGCAACTTTTACAGCTCCCTCCGTTGTTTCGAGCATGTCGGATGTCTCATTAATCGAATAGCCAAATACATCTCGCAGCAAAAATACAGTTCTCTGAAGCGGAGATAAATGATTCATTAAGGACTGCAACGCTATCTCGATTTCAAAAGATTCATTATCCGGTACGGTTACTTTCGCTTGTTCCTTATTCAATATCCGAGTGTAAACTGCTTTTCTCCGTATATCATCAATCCAGGTGTTCTTAGCAATCCGCAGCAAAAGCGCTTTGGGATTTGTATGCTCAAAGCTATTTAGCTTTCCTAATGCTTTTACCCAAGTGTCCTGAGCCAATTCTTCCGCATCCCAATTTGATTTCGTAAGCGACAGACAGTAACGTTTCAGGACCGCCTGTAATTCCTCCAAGTTCTCAATGTTCATTATATTGTCTGTCATTTGAATAGAATTATCTATCTTCATAGGCCTTCTCCTCCACGGTCTTATTCTGCCCTTTTCTAAAGCAAAGCCATTTGCTACCTCCAATGTAAACGAACAAGTGGTTATAAAAGTTACACCATTTACGCAAATCGTTTTCCCTTTGAAACCTCCGTATCTTTTTACGACCTCGGTTCGTTTACAAGGAGAAATCAACTGAACCAAGAAAATGGGGGTATCAAAAATGAGTGTTTATGTTCCTTATGTTGTCGAGCAAACCGCTCAAGGTGAAAGATCGTACGATATCTATTCCAGACTACTAAAGGATCGTATTGTGTTTGTAGGGGCAGCCATCGACGATCATTTGGCTAACAGTATTATTGCTCAATTATTGTTCCTGGCGGCAGAAGATCCGGAAAAAGAAATTTACATGTACATCAACAGCCCGGGTGGCTCTACTTCCGCAGGATTTGCCATTTATGATACGATGCAGTACATCAAACCCGATGTACATACGATATGTACGGGATTTGCTGCTTCGTTTGGCGCGATCCTGTTGCTGGCGGGCGCCAAAGGGAAACGTTCGGCGCTGCCGAACAGTGAAATTATGATCCATCAGCCGCACGGAGGCGCACAAGGGCAGGCCAGTGATATTGCGATCAGCGCAAAACGAATTTTATGGACTCGTGAAAAGGCAACCCGTATCACAGCTGAACGGACCGGGCAATCTTTTGAAAAAGTCGAAAAAGATATGGACCGGGATTTTTACATGTCCGCTCAGGAGGCACTGGAATATGGTGTTATTGATCAAGTGATAACTTCTTTGTAGTGTATGCTCAAAACCTAATGATCCGCAAGAAACTTCAAGAAATAATACGAGGTGATATCATGTTAGCAAGCTTACAAGGCAAGGAAGTAACTATTCATTTTATAGATGGGACAAATGCATGCGACGGGATATTGGATCAGATTGACGACAAGTTCGTTAAATACCTTACGCAATATCAGACGCTTGTTATTCCTATTACGTCCATTCGCACCGTATCCATTGACATTAAGGAACGGCAACGCTACAGAGTTGGATTCGCCCCATGAACCTATTTTAGCATTATTAACACTCGCCGATTCAACAAACCACGCGATCCCTTCGTGTCTTATTGAATCGGCGAGCCGCATGGGCGGCAATTTCATTTTACGGAGGCCCGATATTATGGAAATTTCACAGGGAGTAGAAATGCTTCAGCTAGATTTTCATGGAAATATGATTCACCCCATTCTTTTGTGGGATCAAGAAATGGCTGTTTTAATAGACACAGGATTCCCCGGGCAAATTGAAGATTTGCGCGTGGCCATGGAAAAGGTAGGCGTGTCGTTTGACAAACTAAAAGCTGTGATATTGACGCATCAGGATGTGGATCATATAGGTTGTCTTCCTGAGATTTTGCAGGAGTGTGGCAATAATATTAAAGTCTATGCACACGAACTGGATAAGCCGTATATTCAGGGGGAGGTCCCTCTTTTAAAAGATGGTCACCTTGAGAATCCCCCGAAGGGCAAAGTGGATGATACCTTAAAAGATGGTCAGGAACTGCCGTTTTGCGGCAGAATTCGAGTCATCCATACACCTGGGCATACCCCTGGTCATATCAGCCTTTATTTAAGGCAAAGTAGGATTCTCATTGCCGGGGACTCGATGTACAGTGTAAACGGCATTCTCGGGGGAATTCATGCTCCGACCACACCGGATATGAATGCAGCTCGGCTCTCATTGAAAAAGTATTTAGATCTCGACATTGCATCCGTAGTTTGTTATCACGGGGGATTAAGTAATGCAGATATATATGATCAGATATTAGGTCTTACCAAAGGATTATAAAGTTAAAGTTCCAGCAATCTACCTTTTGGTAAAACGCTGTTGTGAGCGTCGAAGGATTATTTAAAATAACACTTTGTTAATTCGTGATTGAATTTTAACAAAGTGTTATTTTACATTTCACAAAATTGATTTTCGTTGTTTATTCCTGCAACCCATCTAATGATATATCATTCATAAAAACATCACTCCACGCGTGCTAACTTGTATATAAATCAGACTTTAATTGATTAAAAATATATTCTTGCATTTGATCTAAAAGAAGAATGATGTTAGCATCTTTGCCATTTTTCAAAACCCACTGAATAGACATCATTGAGTTAGCAGCATAGAGTTCTGCTAAATACTCCAATGCGATCGAGGTTGAAGAATTCTGTTGCTTTAAATAATCTAAGCAAGTCCTAAACAAGATTTGTTCAAACTCTTTACGTAAATCAGCTGATACTTCATGAACAGTTAACAATGTTGAAATTTCAAACTTATTTTTAATCATACTATCGGTTACAAGTTCTATAGCATTTGCCACCTTGCCATCTTCCATAGAATCAAAACGCTGTTCAATCTCAACTTTAAAATCAGAAGCATACTGTTTAACTATTTTTTCTAGCAAGTCGTACTTATCCAAATAATGACTATAAAAAGTAGAACGTCCGATAAGAGCTTGATCACAAATTTTTTTGATCGTAATATCTTTAAAATCATGTTGTTGGAGTAATTCAATGAGTGCTCGTTCAATAGCCAATTTTGTTTTGTAAATTCTGATATCTTCATCCATTCAACCACTTGCTCCTTATGTGTAAGTTTTCGGACACTTCATATATGCCGTGTAAGATATCCTACAGATTATGCGATTCTAATTATTTTTTATGTAGTAACTATACTCTATAGTAAGCACATACCCAAATTGAAGGAGGAAAATATATGTTTAAATCATATGTCAATAACGAACAATTCAATCTTCAAATTAATCGTTTTATCAATGATTATTATCAAGAAGATGATCGAGCACAAGCTGACTTGGAAAAAATGATTCCGAAATTAAAAGATACCCATAGCTGGTATGAAGCTTGGCTCCATTTTGCAAAGAAACGCGAAGATAGCAAGGACTATGACTTAGCCTCAGTCTACTATCAAGCTGCAGAATTTTATCTTCCACCTACAGACCCCAATAAAGAAAAAATGTATCAAAAATATAGAGAAACATTCTATAAAGGCTTTCATGATTTTGATTATGAATCCTACAAGATTCCCTATGAAGATTCCTATCTTCCTGCTGTAAAATTGTTGGCGCCTGGAGCTACGAAAACATTACTTGTCTTTGGTGGGTATGATTCTTACATGGAAGAGATGCTTAAAATGATGAAATTTATGAAGGGAATTCATTACAATATAATTGTATTTGATGGTCCAGGCCAAGGAACTGCATTAAAAAACGGCCTAAAATTCATTCACAACTGGGAAAAGCCCATATCAACGGTGATTGATTATTTCAAATTAGATCGTGTAAGCCTCGTAGGTGCTTCTTGGGGAGGGTATTTAGCTATGCGTGCGGCAGCCTTCGAAAAGAGAATCGATAAAGTAGTTGCTTTTAACATTTTCTATTGTGGTTTAGATGCCTTAAAAATGGGAATGCCAGAAGAAACTTACCAGAGCATAGTGCAGCTAGTCGATCGTAATGAAGTAGATCAAGTGAATTCTTTACTTGAAAAGATGATGACTCACAATATTGATTTACATTGGAAGATTACCAAAGGGATGGAAAACACCGGTGAAGCAACGCCTTTTGATCTCATTAAAAATTTCGAAAAGCACACGATGCAAGGCATTGGGGCATTCATTAATCAAGATGTTCTTTTACTAGCTGGAGAAGATGATCAATACGTACCTATTTACCGACTCGCACAAATCCAACAAGAATTAATCAATGCTGCGTCCATTACAACGAAAGTATTTACTAAAGAAACGGGTGGTGAGCAACACTGCCAAGCAGGTCACAAGGAGTTAGCATTTAATGAAATGAAGAAATTCCTATAACAAAGAGGGATAAATACTACAATTTCTCACATAAAAAAATTAAGAGTATGGTTTCCCCAAAAGGGGAAACCGTCTTTTTAACGTAAGTATTGACCAAAACATGCCTAGTGTTAATTTACCCAATGGAGAGATATCAATTTGTTACTACTCCTTTAAACAGCAACAAATTCATGTGTTCTAATTCTTCCTGGATCCCTCATAATACAATATATTAACTAATCTTCCAAACTGTAGATACTTGCCCCCACTTGAACAAGATCAGGAGATGCTAACTTACCAACGCATATTCCAATATTTTTCCTTTCAGCCATTGAAGTTGAAATTTGAACAGAGCTAACGCTTAATACCGTCGCATTTTGATCTGCGTATTTAATAAGAATTTTATCACCTATGATTTTTTTTATTTCTGGGTAAGTTAAATGATCTAATCCTTTGTTTGTTCCTACTATAATTGTACCTTCATCTTTTGACTCAAAAGTTAAACTAATGTCCATTATTTTTTCCATTTTAAACGTTGCCCCTTTATCGTTCTTCAATATAAAGTTCTCCCTTAACATCACGTATACGCAAATCAGCACTTTTTAATCGGGTTATGGCATCCCTCAGTAACGTCATCCTTTCTATTGATGTTAAATCGGGAGCGAACCTTGCTGCTCTTATACTAGCTTGGGCTTCATCTAGAGCAAAATTTCTTTTAAATGTATCTGGAGTAACATCATATAATTCAAATGCTCTCCCTGCCTTATATGCCTCATAGTGTCCCACAATTTCATGTGCAATCGTTGCCTTGGCTGACACACGCGAGTTAGCACTTAAGGTTCCAACTCCTGTATGCTCTGCTGGTAATACATCTGTATTTATAATAAATCTATCGTACATCATACCTGTATTCCAATCATCATAAAAACCAGGTCTACTCATTATTATATTATCTTCGGGAAAATCCAACGATTTAGTATACTGGATAATCTCCGTTTTCTGGACATCTGTTAATGGCAATTCATTACGCAAACCGTCCGAAGAAATTTGTCGTAAGTCCACTGCCCCCTCATACTTAATCGATGATTTTAAACTAATCTTGGGTTTGATTACTGAACTAACTCCTCCAAACAATCCTGCTGTACCGATCATATTAGCCCAGTGTTCCTTTGACCAGGCATTGTTGGGATTAAATGCTCCCTGAATCATGCCCGAAGCTCCAAATGTACCAAAATTGAGCATGTCATTCCATGAATCGTTTTGTTTAGCTGCCCGTTCCATGTACCCTTGATACATTCCCTTCGGAATGCCGTACGACATATAATCTAGGAAGCTCCAGACTGAATCAAATTTCTTCTCATAACGTACCGAATTAGCGTTTACAAAATCCTGACCTAGTTCAGTTAAGCTATCTGCCGATTTCTGAAATGCATTTCGTGTATCTGGAGTAGGAACAGCACACGTATTAGGTGGAGGAGGTAAACAAGCCGCGTCAAGATTGCCTGCTTCCATCAGATCAGCTAATCTGAATTTATCCGCATGATGGCGCAATTCTTCTGCAATAGAATCTGTTAGTGTAACAAAGTCAGCCATATTCTTCTGAGATGTTTGAAATCTATAATAGAATTGCTCCTTCGTTATGCCCTCCCAAAATCGTTCCATAAACGAGATATGCTGCGATAACTGACTATTCATTTGCATCGCCGTTTGCTGTGCAAGCTCAAATTTCTGAGAGACGGCTATAAGTTGTTCAGGTGTCACTTTAATTGTTGTCATAATTTACCTCGGTTTAGGTTCGTTAAGACATAATAGCATGATTCAAATTTATGGAAAACCCTCTCTATTCCTAATTGTTATAAGAATAAGACGACTTAATCCCTATGACCTATGACTTATATATATTAAATATGGATCAGCTACACTAAGTTGGACAGAAAAAATAAGGGCTTGTAGAATAAACCTATCATGTTAAGGAGCGAATCTCTACAATGCCAAAACAACAACGACGTACCTTTACAGCAGAATTCAAAAAACAAATGGTGGGACTCTATGAAAATGGGAAATCCAGAGCAGCCCTTGTGGAGGAATATGGCCTCACAGCCTCAGCTTTAGATCGCTGGATCAAACAAGCTCAGGCGACGGGTTCCTTCAAAGAGAAGGACAATCGCTCATCAGAAGAAAATGAGCTGATCGCTTTGCAAAAAGAGAACCAGCGTCTGAAAATGGAAGTGGATATTTTAAAGCAAGCCGCGCTGATCATGGGACGAAAGTAGCTATCATCCAGAATAATCGTGATAAATACTCGGTATCAGCAATGTGTGACGTCCTGCAAATCGCAAGAAGTACATTTTATTATGACGCCCAAGAACGAGCCACTGAAGACGATGTCACCGAAGCTATTGTGGATATCTTTCACAAGAATCGAAAAGCCTACGGCACACGCAAGATCAAAGTGAAGCTCCATGAGCGTGGGTTGATCGTCTCCAGACGTCGCATTGGCCGCATCATGAAAGAGCAAGGGCTCGTTTCCACCTACACGGTGGCACAATATAAGCCCCATAAAACGGCATGTAACGAAGCAACGACGGCGAATATTTTGAAGCGGGAGTTTGAGCAAACGGAAGCTAAACGCTTCGTCGTCAGTGATTTGACATATGTGAAAGTCCAGAACCGATGGCATTACATTTGTGTGCTGGTGGATCTGTTTAATCGAGAAATCATTGGTCATAGTGCAGGCCCGAACAAGGACGCTGCTCTGATTACCCGTGCCTTCGCGACCGTTAAGGGTGATCTACATCAGATTCAATGGTTTCATACCGACCGTGGCAGCGAGTTCAAAAATCAAAAGATGGACGAGCTTCTGGAGACGTTTGAAATCGGTCGATCGCTAAGTATGAAAGGCTGTCCGTACGACAACGCTGTGGCTGAAGCCACCTACAAGATCATGAAAACAGAGTTTGTGAACCAGATGAACTTCCAGAGCCTTCGTCACTTGGAACTCGAACTATACGATTACGTCAACTGGTTCAACAAGCATCGCATCCATGGAACCTTAGACTATATGACGCCTGTTCAGTATCGCCAAGAAGCCCTTAAAAAAGTTGTCTGATTTACTGTTGACAATCCAATACAGCTCCCTCCTAAGTATAAAGAAGTCCCCCTTTAACTCCTCATCTTCCGTTGAATATTCATGAGAATATACCTTATTTCAGTTAATTTACTCCCATAAATATATTGAGTCTCAAAATCATTACATCAAACAATAAATAGATACGCTCTCGACTTCCTTCTTCCTCTAAATCTAAATGAAAACCTCCGGATAAATAGCGAAATAATCGCTAAAAATAAATAGCGATTATTTCGCTGAGATATTCTTGGTTTGGAGGTGAGTAAGATGTACCAAAGAATCCGAGATTTGCGTGAAGATAGAGATTTGACTCAAACCCAAATGGCTGAATATTTGAATTGCAGTCAGCGAATATATAGCAATTACGAACGCGGTGATGTTGATATTCCTACGAGAATTCTAACCAAACTAGCTGATTTCCATAACACAAGCACAGACTACTTGTTAAACAGAACGAAACAAAAAAAGCCTTATCCGGCAGGATAGCTCCTTTTAGAAATAAAAAAGGTAACTCCACATGAAGGAGTTACCTTTCAAAAATTTTTATAATCGACTCTTTCATTCTTCTGAACTACCTACCTATATTAAGCTTTCTTTCCCGTCAAATACTTCAATCATCATTAGTGCCCCCATTTTGTAACCCTCAATATAAGCGGAAGCGGATAATAAGGAAATTAAAACATCTTGTAAATCCGAAAGTTCTTCAATTAATTTGTAATCCTGTTCTGGCAATTTTGTTTTGAGGGCTCCCTCAGCATCGGCTATTCTCTGTAAAACCAGTTCAAACTCAGTGTCTTTCGATTTGATCCGTTCACTTGGGCTACATTTTCCGTAATAAAAGTTCTCCAAGATACTCATGATCTACTCCTTCTTGATATGTATTATTAATCCTTTAACTAATCTTAGCGAAATATTCGCTAAAAATCAATAGCGATTATTTCGCTAAGATATTCTTATTTTGAGGTGAACAAGATGTATCAACGGATTCGAGATTTACGCGAAGATAAGGATTTAACTCAAACTCAAATCGCCGATTATCTGAATTGTAGCCAGCGGATATACAGCAATTATGAACGCGGTGATATAGACATTCCAACGGAGATTTTAATTAGACTGGCCAATTTCCACCAAACAAGCATAGACTATTTACTAAATAGAACAAACCAGAAAAAGCCCTACCCCGCAGGATAGAACCCAAAGAATGACTTATACTTTCAAGCCTTTACAATCAATGATTTAATATTCTAAACTCACACAAGTTTTAAAACTCAACATCTATATAATCCGAACTCGAAAAATTCACATTAAAACGGAGGAGCCAACGATCGATGAACACGCCAGTTATCCATATACCTACGAGTGCAGCAATGCCAAAGAAACCCAGCGTCAGCCCCAGTCTCTCACTCATCCCATTAGCGGCAAGAAATGGAGCAATATAAGTATAGAGAATATTATGGGCTGTCATCCAGGTCAGAACAACCAAAAGTATGGGCCGAAACCCCGGTGTAAGGAAGACTTCATAGATCGAAGCTTGCTTATCGGAGGACTGTCCCGGATAGTCCGGCACCTTCCAAAGCACCCACGCGATCAGTATAACTGTCAGTAGCGACATGATTTCAAAAAAACGGAACGCCAACCCATGAGGCTCCCTAGAAACGTTCCCGCAGGGACACTAATAGCCAAGGCGATAGGCGTTCCAACCATGGCAACTGCCATCCCCCTCCCCTTCACTGTAGCAGATACCATGCGAAGAGCGTAACCGCCGATCATACCCCATAGAACTCCAGCCAAAACTTCCTGCGAGCAGACGGGCAGCCAGCGTCAGTACATAACTGGAAGAAATAGCGGTGACGCTATAGATAGCCAGAAGTAACAGCGGACGCCTCCGCCATTGGCGGGTAACTATAGCTACAGGGATGGCTCGCCATTAAGGAACCGGTGGCATACACAGTGACCAGTTGACTGACCATTGCAGACGCTCAGCAATAATGCAGACTGAGCAGACCCGTCCCTTGGGTTGTTTAGTCGTATTGTCTGCAAATACATGTTCGCCGGAAAACACTCATATTCGAGAACTATTGATCAGGCAAAAAGCGGTGACAAGGAACAAGTTATATGCTCGTATTGAGCGAGCTACCAAGAACGGAGAACTTCAACAATCCACAAATGTTAGCATGTTAACCACACTATTCATTACCTTCCTGGAAGGTATATCTACGGAAGCCAGAGATGGTGTGTCCCTAGACAACATTGATGCAGCCATAACTAAATTAATGGAGCTTTGGGATACTTGTGCCTGAGACTTGCCCCAGTCTTCATGAAATAAGGACATATAAATAGAAAAAGGCAATCTTCCTAAAAAAGAAGATTGCCTCAGGCTGTTTTCCTGTCTCTCCTTCTCGAACTGCACTTGTATCTCTCAGTACATCTGGCTGAAAATTCTTAAGCCATTATTAAATCTTGCAGATGCTGAATATCAGCCTCAAGCTCTACTACCGCCACGTGTTCCTCAATCCTAACAATGCTTAAGCTTCCGTTTGGTATACTACGACGGTTCCTATACTCGCTCAAAGATTTGGATTCTGCAACATCAAGAATCATTCTAATGACCCCAGAATGAGAAATGATCAGTATCGTTTCTTCAGCGTGTCTATCCTGAATCAATGTGACGAAAGCTATGATCTGTTTCTGCAAATCCTGAAAGCTTTCTCCTTGGACAGGGTGAAACAACTCAGGGTGATTTGTAAACTGTTCAAACAAAACAGGATCAGATTGAGCAACGTCATCTCTGGTTCGCCCGTCCCACCCCGCAATATCCAGTTCATACAAATGGTCATCCAGTATAATGTCAATGCTCTGATTGCCTTTTATAATTGAAGCTGTTCGAGCCGCTCTTTGACTTGGGCTGGAATAGATCTTTGCGAACTGTATACCCTTTAACCTGTTTTCTAATGCAAAAGCTTGCTTTAACCCCATATCTGTCAGCGGTGAATCCAATCGTGATTCCATACGTTTTGCCAGAATACCTTCCGTTTCCCCGTGTCGTGCTATATAAATTTGGGTCATACAGTTACTAACTCGTCCACCACATGAATTTGAAATTGCAGCGGCTCCAGCATAGTTCCCGTAGTTATCCCCCGCCAATCAAAGCAATCAAGTATAGTACGTTCATATTTACCGTTGTAAAGTTGTCGATCTGCATCCAGAATGTTCCCTAAAACTTTTCCATAGTGTAAATCATTCTTGGACGTATTACTCCAAGCGGTCGCCATCAACTTGCCAAATTTATCACGGGCATCAAGCAGGGCATCTTTAAATTCAGCTTCTTTACCTTGATATTTGGTAGTGAATTTCTCCTGAACTCCAGGTATTTGATTACCATCGGCATGAGAGGAAAGATCACCAAGCTCTTGAGAAATTAAGTCGCGTTCAATTAAATTGCGCTGGAAAATTTCGACCAGAATATCGAATGCCCCACCTGTAAAAGGCTCGGATAGATCGTGTTCTTCTCTGCTCATATCATCATGCATCTTTTTATCATTAAATGCTAACCGAATTTCCCGTCCATTTTTCAACTCTCCTACACGAGCTAACTCGTTTCTGGAGAACAAATTGCCTTTGGTACTGTTCAAAAGATGGTCAACAACAGAATCAAAATGTAAACAGGAAACGATGGATACTAAATCACCAAATGCTTCATGGTGTCCGTCGTATTCATCGGTGTGATTAGAACGAGAGGGAATTCCAATAACTGAGTACTTTATAGTATGACCAATCTCATGTGCAAGCACGTCAAAATTTTCGCAATACGGATTCTCCAGCTCTCTAGTTGGAAATCCGAACTCAAGAAAACCAGCAGTGCTTGATACAGCATTCTGAAATTCTACCAAAGGGATCAACAGCAGCTTGGGAATGCCGGAAGACCAGGGCCAAGGAATTTCCCGTCCAAAGTAATCCTCCCATATTTCCAGTACCCGACGAACTGTTGCATACATCGTTGCAGCCGAAAAGGCCCGTTCACCGGGACGTACATGATCGAAATGTCCTTGGGCATTAGGCTGAATAGCTGGGTTATGCGGTCCTTCATAACGGTATCGGTATGATAAAGGCCCCACTTGTCTAAACGGTTTTTTGTTTAGGGCATCTACCACATATATTCGGTCGTCCTCAGGTCCTGCTTGGATCGTTCCAGGCGGTAAATTGATATACACAACTTCGGGGATCTCAAAGCCAGGTACGGTTTTATCTTGAGGATAAATCAGAAATTTTGTTCCATTTTCTCTGGCCTGTGCATCTAACATTTGTGACATACATCATTCTCCTTTGTTTTTTCTTTTAACTGCCTTGTAAAGTCTGTTCAAAAGTGTGTAAACAATACTTTGTATATTTATGTAATTTTTATAATATAATTATTGTTAATATCTTGCAAAATTAGTCTAGAGAAAAATAAAGCTTCGCTTCATATTTAGATGACTTAATAAGGTAGTAACACACCGAGTGTATATTTTATTGCAATTTATTATGCTCACTCTGCTTAATCCATAATTTGAATGAGTATATAAGTGCTGTTTGGTTAATTTAAATGTGGAGTACTGGTAAGAAATTTTACTGTACTTCGGGAAAATAAACACAACCCAGTCAGATTAAATTACAAAAGGAGTTTACAACGATGACAACAGCTACAAAAGGATATGACCCTCAGTTTCTAGGCAGCGATTATGTAATTGCCTACCCTACACTTACGGGTACCGTGAAAAACAATGCATTAAATAATGGGGAAATTTTCGACTTTACCAACTTCTCGCTTGTCATGAATAAGGAAACCAAGTTCGCTGCATACTCGTTGGCCATCATTAACCAATCCCAACATCGCAGCATTCAACGCCAAAATGACGATTGGCATTATGACGAACGTATCGGTGAGCACAATCAAGTGGGAGAGGAGGTGTACCGTAATAATGATTGGGATAAAGGTCACCTTACTCGCCGAGATGATGTATGCTGGGGGGAGCAAGCGCAGAAGGCAAATGATGATTCATTCTGTTGGGCTAATATTGCATTACAGCATCATGATTTTAATACGGGAGTGTGGAAACACCTGGAGGAGTGGTTAATTGAATATATGGAACCTGACCAAAAATTTATTGTCAATACAGGGCCAGTTAATAAAGGTACGGACACGGAGTATTGCGGAATTCATCGTCCTTCGGGATGCAAAATTAAAGTTCCCTATGGTTTTTGGAAATCCATAACGTTTGTTAATAGAAATCACGAGCTGCGGACGTTGGCTTTTATTATTCGTCAGTACCATAACCAGCAAGATAATTTAAATAGTGGGCTCAAACCGATGGAGACATATCAAGTTCCTTTAACCGCCATAACAAGAGAGACGGAGATTGAGTTCGACCAAAAACAATACGACACGAACCCTTTATTTTTCTTTACAAATTCAGTAACAGAAACAAAAGGAATTCAAACTCCCGAAGTCTATCTTATTGAGAAAAAGAAGGACTTGATCGTAGACCGCAACCTTTAGAAAAGTAACTCGCATCTTAACTATTGATCTATATTAATGGAATAAATATAAAGCCTACTCGGAAGCAATGAGAGTAGTAGCTAGCCTCTAACATATGAGTAGAAGTGGACTTATCGTCAAATTTCAAATCATCTCGCTATATGGTGATTTTGGAACTACGAGAGTCCATTTTTTATAACGGTTCTCTATGAAACCGTAAATGTATTTATCTATATCCAAAAATCATTTCGTTCATTTTTGGTTTCGGGGCATTTGCCAGATTAATGGCTGTCGATACCGATTGTTTCTTCAAATGAGTCTCTGAATCTAACTGGGAACCCATTTCGTTGTATCCATCATTTCAACTTAGAAAGAAGTAACTCCCGTTCCTCCCTCTCAAGAAGTCTCCATTGGCCCCGTTCCAGATGATCCAAGGTAATATTCATAATTCGAACACGTTCCAACTTTAGCACTCTGTACCCCAAAGCCTTGCACATTCTGCGAATTTGCAGATTCAGCCCCTGCGTCAAAATAATGCGGAACTCGCATTCGCTTGTACGATCAACCTTGCACGGTTTGGTTATAACGTTCAATATTTCAACGCCGCGAGACATAGCTCCCGTGAAATCGTCTGTAACGGGCTTGTCTACGGTCACTACATATTCCTTCTCATGACCATGCTCGGAACGCATCATTTGATTGACAATGCTTCCATCGTTGGTTAATAGAATGAGTCCCTCTGACGCTTTATCCAGCCTGCCAATGGCAAAAACCCGCGAAGGATAGTTAACATAACTAATAATATTACCTGCCACCTGTTCCGCTGCGGTACAAACAATGCCTATAGGCTTATTCAGAGCCAAATATACAGGTTCGCTATGATTCTCCGGAATAGCCTCGCCATCGATCAGCACGATATCCTGTGGCTCTACTTCCGCGCCCGCTTCACAAACGTTGCCATTAATTGTAATTCGCCCTGCTGCAATCAGCCTATTGGTTTCCCGACGTGAGCAAAATCCTGTCTCACTTATGTACTTGTTAATTCTCACGATTCACCTGCTTCTGATTGTAATATGCGAGTATAAGTAAAATAATTAAAAAAACACCTGATTGTTCTTGCTTAATCAGATGTTCGCCGTTTACGACAACTTATACTTTCCCGGCTTATTTGCTACTGTTGCCGCCGCTTTTATTCCTTGTTGGTTTGGCACTGCCGCCTTTTGTGCCACCTACCGCTTTGCTTCCCGGTGCGCTTGTAGAAGCGCTTTTTGTCCTTACTGGCTTCGCGGTTTTGTTCCAGCGTGTCCAGCCCTTACTACCTGTACCTCTGCCGGTCCCGCCGCCCTTGCTTTTTCCACCCATATGATCACCTCAAAAGTCGTCGTTCAGATTTAACTAAGCTATCATACCATTACTTTGTACATAATGCCCATTTGTTTTAAAAATTGAGCGTATAAATTGAAAATGTTCTTGTAAAGCAGTCCTGATCTACTTAAATCTGTGATAAGTAGCTTTTACTCGTTTGTTACATTTGTATTTTTAGATTTTCACCTCGCAAAATTAGGTGCCAAAAAAAGGACAGCATAATCATGTGAAAGATCACACATGTTAGTCTGGGCGGCAAGAAAGATTTTTCTAAAATTCCCTAAGAAGTAATTTAATGTAAAAAGGAGGAGTGTTGAATGAGTACTGATGTAAAGCTATACGTGGCTCGCCATGGTATTGGGACTGGTAATCAGCCGGATGCTCCACTCAGTCCAGAGGGCTTTAACCAGGCTGAACAGTTGACGGATTTTCTGTCCCGAATGGAGGGACTGCATGTAGACCGTTTGATTTCCAGTCCATATACGCGAGCCTGGCAGACTGCGGAAATCATCGAAGAAAGATTAAAAATCAAACTTGGTCCACCTGGAAACCGCCTTAGAGAACAAGGGGTAAGAGGCATTACCGAAGAAGAATCGGATGAAATGGTTATCCGTCGGGTTACTGACTTCGTAGAAGAATTGCTGAAAAGCGGTCAACAGACCTTTCTGCTCGTCTCCCATCGCTTGATCATAACGCTTCTGTTGCGTCACTATGCACCGGATTTTGTTGTGGAGGATATGAAGAATCCGGATCTTTTTCTTTTAACGTTTAGTGATGGAAAATGTCAAGTGAAGCATTTGTGGAATACGGAGCAGCCTGTCGTAATTTAATTCAAAAAAATTCAGGAGGTAATATAATTATGCAAGGAATGCTGGAAAGAAATCGCATCACCACTGTTACCAAACCGGATGTATCCAACATGTCTGTTTGTATCGAAAATGTAAAAAAGGCTGTTCTCTCCAATCTTCAAGGACCGCCAGATCCTACAGACTATCATCAACTGATGGGAAGACTGCATGCGGCAAAAGCCAAGCTTCCAAAAATTTATCAGGAAACGGTTGCCTTCCCTTTTATTAAAGTACTGGAAGAGCTTGGGCAACAGGGATTCACTGAGATTTTGCTCCAGGACCCAAACAGAAATAGTACAGCTAGACTTATGCTGGATATCGCCCAGAGCATTTTGCAAAACGGAGAAGGTTATAATGCCCTTGCGACCGATGCGTTTCAGGAGATTGTCAGTGACCTTTATGACGGTTTTCTTAGTGCGGAAGATCGTGCAGGAATAAAACAGCCGGATCTTAGCGTTATCCCGGCACTTGTGAAATGGGGGGAACCGGAAAGTGGCCCGTTTACGTGGCCTGCTGACGCCACAGCCGTATTCAAAGTAAAAGCGGCTATCGTCAATCTTCCCCCGGCCCATGCAACAACTGGATTATTGGCTTGGTCCAGTATCCCGCATGAAGTATGCGGTCATGATATTTTGCATGCTGACCTGGGCCTGCTTCAAGAGCTGTCTAATGTCGTCAGAACCAGATTGAATAGCGAAAATATCGGACAAGGATTACCGAATTATTGGGCTTCCCGTATCGACGAAACCGCTTCGGATATCTTGGGTGTGCTGAATCTTGGCCCAGCAGCATCTATCGGTTTAATCGGTTATTTCCGGGGCATGAATGCCGCTTTTTCAGGAAGAGCCCAACTCCGAAATGAAGGACCGTCTGGTGATCCGCACGCCGCAGATATTTTGCGAGGATACTTGGGAGCTTACGCCACCGCACTGTTGGAATTTGAACATGCCGGAGCATGGGCAGATGTCATTGAATCTGAAACCGACAAGGATTTGTCGAGTATTAAGCTTAACGGCAGAGCAATCGACGCTGAAACGGCAAAACGTTCTGCACGAATTGTGGCTGAAGCCATTATGAAGACTAAACTCGCAAGCCTTGAAAATCACAGTCTGGATGAAATCCAAAACTGGAGAAACGAGGATGAAAGCGTCGTCGCATTTTTGCGTACTTTGTTGCAAACTACCGGCTCGCTTACCGATGAGCACCGCACAGGCTTCTACGCCGCGCATGTAGTGGCAGCCGCTATTACCGAGGGTCTTTCACACGAAGCGGATCTGCAAGTGATATTTAGTCGGATGATGTCATTGTTGAAGCTGATGCATGATGCAAATCCAGTTTGGGGGCCACTCTTTGTGCAACATCCCGGCGATATTTCACGACATCTGCTCTATCATCCAGCCACTCCAAACCTGATTTCCCTTTAGTCAATCCATAATCTTAATAATCTTAACCCGCAAAATAATTTGCTTAAAGACAAGCAGCCTTTTTGCGGGTTACTTTAATTCCAATACGAGGATTTCATAAAAAAGACGCTAGCGATACCCCTTAAAAGTTTGCGTTAGAATGTCTATGAACACGTGGTATTTTTGCTAATGTACAGGTTAATAATGAAAGATAAGAATTTAGCCTGTGAAGGAATTAGCCATAAAGGAGTGAAACACATGTCTGTTGATGTTTATCTTAATTTTAATGGAAACTGTCGTGAGGCAGCAGAGTTTTACGCAGAGGTTTTTGGTACAGAAAAACCACAAATCATGACGTTCGGTGAAGCACCGCCCAATCCCGATTATCCTCTACCAGAAGAAGCCAAAAATTTGGTCATGCATACGCGGCTTCAAATTGATGGTAGTAATGTCATGTTTTCAGACTTTTTTCCTGGTATGCCTTTCGTAGCCGGAAACAACATCAGCCTCGCTATCGTCAATAAGGACGAAGAGAAAATTCGATCGTACTTTCATAAGTTAAAAGAAGGAGGAACCGTAAGCATGGAACTTCAAGAAACATTCTGGAGCAAATGTTACGGCAGCCTTAAAGATAAGTTCGGAATTGAATGGCAATTGAGTTATGACAATGAAGAATCGCCCAAAGAACAATAAAAAAGACGTTAACCCTGTCGTATTTTTGCATGGACATGAGTTAGCGTCTTTTCATTTATCTGCATTTAACTGGCTTTCGACAGCAAGTAAAGGAAATAAGGGGTAACCAGTATGGTGATAATAATTCCGGTTGGAATATCTGCACCAAAACTAATCGTCCGAGTAAGTGTGTCAGCAATCAAAATGACGAGAGCTCCAACCAATGCCGTCGTAGGTAGTAATAGCTTATGATTAGGCCCTACTAGCTTGCGGGCTAGATGGGGACTGACCATGCCTACAAAAAAGAAATTTCCGCCAAGTGCCACGCTACCAGAAGCGAGCGCCACGGCTGCAATCGTCAAGCTGATAAATTCCCTTTTAATCGCTACACCCAGTCCCGATGCCGTCTGATTCCCCAAATTCAACGTATTGAGTGTGTTAGACCTGTAAAAAACGTAAATGCAGGTGATAAGCACCCACGGGAGCAGCACCATAATATAGCTCCAGTCGTCCCCCCACAGGTCTCCAGCCTGCCATCTCAGAGCAAAGTCATACTGTTGCTTGTCTAGCCGGAGTGTCAACATCAGAGATAATGCGCTGTAGCCACTGCCCATAGCGACACCGGTTAAAATTAAGCCCGTAGGCGATATGTCTCTTCCCCGCCTGAAAGCAAACATAAAAATCAAAAAAGCTGCCGTAAGGCCGCCTGCAAAAGCCAGTCCTGGAAGAAGAATAGGCGATAGCAATCCTTCACTAGGGAACAACGTAATATACATAAGTACAAATAACCCTGAGCCTGAGCTGATGCCGAGTGTCCCCGGGCTGGCCATGTCGTTTTTGAGCAAGCTTTGCATAATACAGCCTGATATCCCCATGCCAATACCTACCAATATGGAAAGCACAATACGTGGCAATCGAAAATCAAACACGATCAGGTTCTGCTTGCTCGTTCCTTCGCCAATGATGACCTTGAAAACTTCGAGTGGAGAAAGGTTCATTTTCCCAACATTCATACTGAGTACAGCCACTAGCAGCGTTAGCACTACTAACAGTAAAATAATGCTAATCCCCCTGGTATTACGGGACAGTTTCAACTAAACTCCCTCCTCTGCTTGCGCACAAGGTAGAGAAAATAGGGTACACCCACCAACGCAAAAATAATGCCAAGCGGTGTTTCGTGAGGGCGATTGATCAGTCGTCCGAGTAAATCCGCCGCCAACAGAAAGACTGCTCCATACAAAGCTGAGGCCGGGATAATATACCGATAATCCGTTCCGACCAGATGGCGCATAATGTGTGGCACGATCAAACCAACGAAGCCAACAGGGCCGACCACAATAACCGATAACCCCGTTAAAATTAATACAATTAAGGTTGAAAACAGCTTAATCCTATTCGCACGAATACCCAAGCCTGATGCCACATCCTCCCCGAAGCTCAAAATCGTAATTGAGGGAGAAAGCGCGATGGCACAGACCAAGCCCACTACAAACAGTGGCGCAATGAAAGCTAATTCACCCCACTTGGCACTGGCTGTACCACCAGCAGACCAGTAATCAAGTGCTTGGCCAATCTCATACTTAATAGCGATAAACGTACTAAACGCGCCAAAAAGCATGGAGATGGACATTCCTGCCAGCACCAGTCGCTGAGGCGTCATTCCTCGCTTGCCTATAGATGCGATGTAATACGTAATGCCCGTAGTGATTGCTGCACCTAGGCAAGAATACAGCATGGTTTCTCCGTAGGTGCGACCAGGCAAAAAGGCCATACATAACGCAATAGCAAATGTCGAGCCTGAACTTATGCCAATGAGTCCCGAATCCGCTAGTGGATTACGAGTGGTTCCCTGCATAATCGCCCCACATACAGCCAAGCTGCACCCTACAATGATATCTGCCACAGTGCGCGGAAAACGCAAGGTGTGAATAATCTGATGTTCCGTAATATTGGGATCAAACTGAAATATAGCACCCCACGCCAGCTTTAAGCTCATTTCCGCAGCACCAAAGGTAATGGATGCTGCGGTAACCACCAGGAGCAGGAACACGCCCACGATCATGTAGCCTATAAAATGAAATATTCCTTTTTTATTTGGTTCTTTGTGAGTAGACATCGATTACACCCTTAGTAGGTCAATTTTGCATCGTTACTTAGCCTGTTCCAGCAATTTGCTAATAATATAATCTAGTTGTCCCGTCATACTAGCAACGTCCGAATAATAGAACAGTCCTGCATATTTCGCTGGAATTTCGATGATATGTCCGTTTTTAACGGCTGGGATACTGCTCCAGATTTTTGTCTTTGCATATTCAGATTCCTTGCCCTCCTGCTTAAACCAAAGGACATAATCTCCAAAGTATTCAGCAGCTACCTCGTAGGATAAAGAACCTCGCCTCTCTCCGGAATTTTTAACCAATGTGTTGAGCTTTTCCGGTTTATGAAGTCCAAGATAATTGTAAAGCAACGTTCCTCCACGTGAGCCTGTTTCATAATAAATTCCGTAGGAGCCACTGCCCCAGTCCTCGAAAATGCTAAACGTTTTGTCCTTGAATATGTCGGAATTTAGTTTTTCTTTGGCCTGACTCAGCTTGCTTTCAAACAGTGAAATCACTTTGTCCGCTTCTGCTTCATGTCCTGTGGCCTGACCAAGGAATTTCAAACGTTCTAGAGAGGTCATTTTATCCTCAGGTATCACAAGAACAGGCGCAATTTTAGACAGCTTATCATAATCCTTTGTATCATATGTAATGATGAGATCAGGATCATACTTCATAATTTCCTCAGTTTCCCACTTTTCAATATTGGGGATGTCGTTAAACTTATCGTAAAAAGGCATCGTTTCTTGTTTCCAGCCCATTACTGCCGCTGGCTTAATCCCTAGTGTCAATACATCGCCAACATACCAGTTCACTACTACCCGTTGAGGATTAGCGGGCACCTTAATATCTCCTTTTATCGTAGAGACTGTACGCGTATCAGAATCCCTGCTTACCTCTTCCTTCGTGGACGACGCGGGTTTAGCAGATGAATCAGAGGAACTGCCAGCATTCCCACAGCCTGAAATAACGAAGATCATTACGAATAGTGCACATAAAATCATGTGAAATCTCTTGTTCATCATACGATGCATGTTGTAAATCTCCTTTGAAATATAGTAAGTGCAAAACATACTTAAAATTAGTGATATTGATAATCATTATCACTAATTTTAAAGTGTAAATTTTACCTGAGTGATTGTCAACTGTTTCTTTAAGTTTTTGTTTTACTTTAATGGGTTCTCCAGTGCTCCCCTTCTATTCGCTTCATGCCATTCCTGATAGATTCCTCCAATTTCATAAAAAGCTTTACTAATTGCAGTTGTCAGCTCCTTCGTGATCTCCTTGGTATATTTTAAATGAGTATTTATGTTATCCACTTTATATTTGCGAAGCAGACTCAGATGAGCAATGATGTGAATCGTATCTTCGATGATCCAATAAATCACATCCTCTACATCTTTCGTAGGCTTGTTCAGCATTTGCACTCCTCTTTCGTACATGAGAAGAGTATAGCCCCGCTCGCCAACTTGCACATACGGACTAAGATCATCGTAAAAATCCGTACGGAAAGGTCGACTTACATATTGCTCATACTGGTCTTCATATATCGAAGTATGTTCAAGCAGTTTAATGGTCATGTCTATAATTTCCCGTTCGTTATACACTTTTTTCATCAGATTTTCCCTTCGATATTTTAAACTGGAGGAGACAGATCATGTATGCAAAAATAGACCGTCACTCCCAGGAGCGGCGGTCTTCATGTTTACAGGGAAAGGAAACTGGGCAGATACCATTTGGGTATGTAGGTGTGAAAGTAATCATACGCCTCCAAAACCTCTTCAGCTCGATGAACCATATCGTCCACTTCTTTTTTACCAAACTGGATTGCCCAGTGGATCGATGAAAGCTGATTGCTCGCAATATACAGTGCCATTAATCTAAAAAATAAATCAGGCACATCGTTATTAAAATAACCGTGGATACGACCTGAAGCAAACAAGGGACTTAAACCTGCGCACCAGGTAATACGGTTGAATTCCTCCCAAGGATCGCCATAATCCAGTCTATTAAAATCAATGATACCCAGTTCACCAGATGGGATAACTACCATATTTCCCACATGATAGTCTCCATGCTGAAATGTCTGGGGACGATTTTTTAATAGATGGCGATGTTGCTCAATAAAGCTAATGGTTTGATCGGCTCCCTTAAAGGGAATGCCGCATGCTTTATAGTTTGTAATATATCTGTTGATTTTAACATTATAATATTCGGCCCATGGCGCTTGATCTTGCTCCGCAGGGATTTTGTGCATTTTTCTTAATATTTCTCCTGCTTGAGCCCCGAGTCGGTATTGGTCTGTAGCGTTTAACATGGGAATGGCCTTTTCCGCATCTTCCCCTTTGATCCAGGTAAATAAGGAGTATACGGACTGTCCGTTGTTGCAAATCCCAAAATTAAGCGGCCGGGACATTAAAATGCTCTCTATATGATCCAGCTTTTTTACAGCTTCAAACTCACGTTGTTTCTTTTCATATTGGGTGATATCCGCCATTCTCAGCAACAATTCTCTACTGTCGATGGTTTGAACATAGTATTTCATATCTTTTGACCAGCCTTTATGAATCTCATCCACATTATTCCACGTACTGGAGCCCGCGATTTCACTAAAGATTTGATTCACGCTATGACACCTCCCACGTTAAAATAGCCTTGTATAGAGCTATACCGTTTTAGCAAACATATGCTTTCCATAGTTTATCTTTAAAATGACAGAGGAATCAATCTTCTTACTGGGAGTGGTTCATTGTTATTCCTCCTTGCTGCGCGGCTAACGCATATTCATCCCACAACCTAAGAATTGCGATATTCCATTCGTGAGAGCATGTCCAACCTTGATCTCCATTTGATACTGTAGATTGTGCAACCGATCGATCTGTGGATCTAGTCATATACGCAGCCTCCTCATTTTATCATCGCATCCTTTAAAACAACTCATCATTCAGAAAGCCCAGTCTAAGCTTTAAATCCATTCATGTAAATGTGAAAATCCAGACATATCTTCGGGGTATTATCCTCTAAAACGAAGAAAAAGCTGTAAATATTCGATATATCGTAACTTTCTAACGTTTAACCAAAGCGTTTTATAGGCTATATTAAATTTTAAGTAATAGGAATAAGAATAGGGAGGTTTATTCATGTTTAAAAATACTTTTAAGACGTTTGGCGTCATTGGTAATATTGAAGCGGTCTCATATCTGCTGCTTGTATGTATCGCTATGCCGCTTAAATACGCAGCCGGGATGCCGCAAATGGTAAGCTGGGTGGGGATGATCCATGGGGTACTGTTCGTGGCTTATGTAGTTGCGATTGTAGCCATGTTGATTTTTCGCAAATTGACGGTATTACAAGGGCTTATTGCTTTGATTGCCTCGCTGCTGCCGTTCGGTCCTTTCATCTTTGACCGTAAGGTGCTGAAGAAGGCGGAAGCGCGTATGGATCATGCTACTCCTGTTAAATCTACATAGGCACATACAAAAATATTTTACGTAAAAACACGTCTTTCCGGGGCTTCTGTAACCTTGGAAAGCCGTGTTTTTATTTGGTATTGTAAAATGTTACTTTCCGAAATTCTCCAAGCTTTCGTAATAGTCATCTGACGGAGATTGAAAAAGGGGAGCCCCATTTTGTCATGATTTCATTCCTTAATATTATGTAATCTTATAGACAAATCCCCCACTAATCTCTTGGGTAATTTACACTCATAATGTCCATAAAAGGAACTTTGTCCGTTTCACCATTATTCTCTACATGAACCCTGCCCGTTCTTGGGTCCATTTTGACGATCTGCCCGCGGGTTGTTTCTTGACGTCCCCATACGGTCAACACGACTTCGGATTGCTCTTGCTGTGCTTCTGCAAGCTGGTTCCCGATTTCCTCCAGCACAAATTCATCCCGGGTAGGCCGTTTGGCCACCTTCGCCTTTGCCACTTGCTTTCACCCTTCCTTTACTGCAAAATCAAATTCATTCTATTTTACCATACTTTTCATCATTTGGTGCTGGTAATCTGAGTTAAATCGTGTCACTTGCGTATAAAAAAGAACCGATTTTCTCACGAACAAGAAAATCGGCTCTCAAAGCTGGTCAGCCAGGAAGCAATTCCATATCCTTTTTTATTTGATCAGCTGTGGAATGTAATCGGCTACATTATAAATAGGTGCGCTGCTCTGCTGAGTAAGGGCCAGAATTAAGGCGCCTTCCAGCATGGAAATAATAAGTACCGCCAGACTATGTGCCTTTTCCTCCGTCCATCCCGCTGTCTGAAGACGTTCCATATAGATATGTTGCCAATCTGTAAACGTATTCACACAGGCACGCCGTAACGATTCGCTGATGCAGGAAGTTTCCGCAGCAGCCCAAAATCCCATAGGCATAAAGCCATTAAAGTTCGTTTGGTCCGCTTCCTCCGCTGTATTGCGGATGAAATCCTGTATAGCGAGCACAGGGTCCTCGTTCCCTGATAGCGTTTCTTTCAACTTTTGCTTAATAAACTCATTCCCTCTTCTGATGCACTCCAAAGCCAATTCCTCTTTGCCACGTGGAAAATAATAATAAAGCGAGCCTTTCGGTGAGCCACTCTCCGCAAGAATCTGATTGAGTCCGGTAGCGTGGTAGCCCTGATGAAAAAAGAGCCTCGAAGCGGTTTGTACAATATTTTCATATGATTCGGGTTTAGCAGCCATATACAGCATCCTTCATTAATATAATATTTACAATTTTTATTTTGACAAAAAAATAACTTCATGTTTATTATATATAGACCGATCGTTATAATTCAATACCCATCAATTTATTGGAGGAACAAAAACAACATGAGTACAATGAGTCAAACAAGCGCTCCATCTGATCCTAAGACATTCAAGGTGATGCCTATTATGATTGCCCTGCTGCTTAGCGGCTTTATCGGAATGTTCAGTGAAACGGCGTTGAACATTGCGCTGAATGATTTGATGCAGATTTTGCACATTACAACAGCAACAGCCCAATGGCTGACCACGGCCTTTCTGCTGACACTCGGTATTTTGGTACCTGTATCGGGCTTGCTGCTTCAAACCTTTACGACAAGACAGCTTTTCGTCACATCACTGCTGTTCTCTATTGCGGGTTGTCTCGTTGCTGCATTAGCACCAAGCTTTACGGTGTTATTGATCGCTCGCATTCTTCAAGCCGTCGGTACGGCGCTCTTATTGCCGTTGATGTTTAACACCATTTTGATCATTTTCCCGGCTGAAAAGAGAGGCGCAGCTATGGGGATCATCGGATTGGTTATTATGTTTGCTCCTGCGGTTGGACCTACGATTGCGGGTCTGGTGCTGCAAAATCTGTCCTGGCACTGGATTTTCTGGATCTCTCTTCCGTTTCTGATTCTTTCGCTGATTTGCGGTATCTTGTTTATGCAAAACGTTTCGGAGATTACAAAGCCGAAAATTGACATTCCATCTATCCTGTTGTCTTCCATTGGCTTCGGTGGTGTCGTGTTCGGTTTCAGTAAATCCGGAGAAGGCGGCGAAGGCTGGGCTAGTCTGGTAGTTTTGCTCCCTCTGATCATCGGCTTGGTATCTTTGATTCTGTTCTCTGTACGCCAGTTGAAAATGAAGCAACCGATGTTGAATTTGCGCGTCTTTAAATATCCGATGTTTGTTATCGGCGTTGTGATGGTCTTCCTGTGTATGATGACGATCCTTTCTACAATGCTGATTCTCCCGCTCTTTTTGCAAAAAGGGCTGGCCCTGTCAGCTCTGTCCGCAGGATTGGTGCTTCTGCCTGGCGGAATTATCAACGGTCTGTTGTCACCCATCATGGGCTCCCTGTTCGATAAATTCGGTCCAAAATGGCTCGTTATTCCGGGACTTGTGATCGTTGCCGCTGTCTTGTTTTTCCTGTCAGGCATTACGACGACATCAGCTATTGTACTCATTATTGTCCTGCATAGCTGCCTGATGATCGGTATTTCCATGATCATGATGCCTGCTCAGACAAACGGCCTAAACCAGCTACCCATGGATCTGTATCCGGACGGAACTGCCATTATGAGCACGCTCCAACAAGTCGCTGGTGCAATCGGTACAGCCGTAGCGGTAAGCATTCTCTCCAAAGGCATGGACAGCTATTTGAGCCAATCCAGTATGCCTGAATCTGTAAATGAAATGGCCAATGCCATGGCAATCGGATCTCAGAATTCATTTTTCTTTGCGATGATCATCAGTGTGATCGGGTTGATCCTTGCGTTTTTCATCCGCAGAGTTCATGTTGAGCATGGCACTGCTAAAGCTCCCATGCATTAATTAATAAATTCTTTATATCTCAAACTAAAAATATCTTAAAAAACTTAAAGGCTGCTAACCAACTCACTATTGGTTAAGCAGCCTTTTTCTTATACCTCTATATACATATTCATACAATTACATATTTACAAAGCTCCCCCATTTGGTTACGATATGATTCATGAAGTAAAGTGTAAAAATTACGATTACTATTAAGGAGGATTCCCTGTTGTTTAAGCGAACGTATTTTAAACTATTTATACCTGCGGTAATGGCGGTGATAATGGCAGCCTGCGCTTCATCTCCATCAGCTTCACCCTCTCCATCGGCTGCACCACAAGATAAAAGTGTGACCTTATTGTTCAATGTGCAAAGCCCTTCTATAGATCCTCATGCGGATGTAAATTACACAGCCGTTCGGGCTGGAGTAAGTGAAACACTGATCAAAGTGAACAAGGATCTCAAGCTGGAAGCTTGGCTTGCAGAGAAATGGAACAGCAAGGACGGACAGCACTGGACCTTTAACATCCGACCGGGTGTGAATTTCCATAGCGGTAAAGCCGTCGATGCCGCTGCTGTCAAAGCATCCTTGGAAAGAGCACAGAAGCTCAATCCATCGGTCAAAAATGCGCTGCATATCCGTGATATTCATGCAGACGGACAGATTTTGAGTATTACGACAGACAAGCCTTTCCCGGAATTTGTATCTGAGCTGGTTCATCCGAATACCGCTATTATAGACACCACAGCTACAGGTGACTTCCCATCAGGAACGGGACCGTTCAAGGTTGTCAGTTTCCGTGCCGGAAGTGAACTGAATTTGGATCGCAACGATCAATATTGGAACGGTGAAGTAAAGTTGAAGCATGCGAAGTTCATGTTTAACGAAGACGCCAATGCACGTCAGCTTGCTTTTCAAGCCAAAACTGCCGATATTGTGTATCGTCCGCCAATTGAAAGTCTGGAGCTGCTGAAAGCTGATTCCACCGTTAAGGTTGATTCTCTTCCTAGTCTGCGGACGCATCAACTTATTTACAATATGAACAATACTGATCTGAAAAAGACGCCTGTGCGTAAAGCATTCGATAACCTGATCCATCGGGATGAGATTGCCAATGGTATCATGTCTGGTCAGGGAACCCCTGCTCAAGGCCCGTTCTTGTCCGACTTTCCTTTTTCACCGAAATATATTACGAAAAAGTTTGATTTGAATGCCGCACGAGAAGGCTTCAAGCAAGCTGGATATACGGTGCAGAACGGAAAAGTTACGAACCCCGACGGCAAGCCACTTCATCTC
Organism: Paenibacillus sp. 1-8; assembly: GCF_056316205.1. Classification (NCBI taxonomy): domain Bacteria; kingdom Bacillati; phylum Bacillota; class Bacilli; order Caryophanales; family Paenibacillaceae; genus Paenibacillus; species Paenibacillus sp. 1-8. Next base: position 2,758,048 of record NZ_CM149995.1, read on the forward strand.
ACATTGTTAACTTACCAGTCGAGAGCGGAGCTTCCACTCATTTCACAACTGATTCAAGCTAACGCTAAGGAGCTTGGCATTACGATTGATATCCGTCAGGTTGATAATATTGACGAATATCTTGCCGCTCATCAGGATTGGGATTTGGCGACTTACAGTAGCATTACAGCCCCGCGCGGTGATGCAAGCTATTTTCTGAACGCGGCTTACATGCCTGAGGGAGCATTGAATTACGGGCGTGTGCGTGTACCAGAACTGGAGGCTATGATTACACAACTGAACACAACCGTGAATGAGGAACAACGCAACAAGCTGGCGCTGGAGGCTGTCACGCTGATTGACCAAGAAAATTTGCAATCCTTTTTGGTCCATCCCAACAACGTAGTGGCCTATCGCAATTACGTACTTAACTGGGTAACAAGCCAAAGTGAATACTACCTGCTGACCCAGGACCTGGATGTGAACTAGCATGCTCAAATCCATCGCCAAAAAGTTTCTTGAACTTGTATTGTTCTTTCTTATTCTTTCCTTTGTGAGCTTCTGTCTGCTTAAGCTTGTTCCGGGCGATCCCGTCCGGAGCATTCTCCGAGTCGATGATGTAGCAGTGTCCAATCAGCAAATTGCGGATATGCGCAGCCAACTGGGGCTGGATCAGCCATTACCTGTGCAATATGGTAAGTGGCTGGTTCAGTTGCTTCAGTTTGATTTTGGACAATCTTATTTAACCCATCGTCCGGTATTTACAGAGTTTATGGAAAAACTGCCTTATACACTTCTGCTGACCGGAGGCTCTCTGTTCATTATGCTGCTGATAGCTCTCCCGTTGGGAACGATGGCTGCGCTGTACCGTAATCGCTGGATTGACAGTGCCAGTCGTGTGTTTGCCTTAATCGGTTCCTCGATTCCTAGTTTTTGGCTGGGGCTTTTGTTTATCGAGTGGTTTGCGGTTAAATTGCGCATTTTTCCGTCTATGGGTGAAGGAACCGTTTTTCATTTGGTACTCCCTTCCCTTACCTTGGGATTGGCAATGGCGGCCGTCTATGTACGAATGATTCGCGCAAGTTTGATTGAAAGCTCGGGGCAAGATTTTATCAAAGCGGCACAAGCCCGTGGAATCAGCCCAGTTCGCATTTTTTTCAGACACATGTTCCGTCACAGTCTTGTTCCACTCATAACGGTATTCAGTGAGAGTATAGGCAGCCTACTGGGAGGCACGGTCGTGATTGAAGTGCTATTCGCCTATCCGGGGCTGGGCAAATGGATTGTAGATGCTATTGCCGCGAGAGATTACCCCATTATTCAGGGCTATACCGTATTTATGGCCATGTTCATTGTATGTATCAATATCTTGGTAGAGCTGTCCTACCGTTGGGTCAATCCTGAAATCGCTTTGAAGGAGAAACGTTTATCATGATAAAATCCGTACATGCGGAAAACAGGCGGCTCACCAGGACACGATTGTCCAAAGCATGGATCGTGTCGCTCTCCATCCTGCTCATTCTTGCAGCAATTACAGTCGTTCCGTTCCTTGCTCCGCAAGATCCGTATCGTATCCAGATGGGGAATCGGCTTCAACCGAACAGCGCTACGCACTGGCTGGGAACCGATCATTTGGGAAGAGATGTGTTATCGAGAGTGATAGCAGGAGTTCAGACGACTGTCGGAACCAGTTTGTTGATTTTGGTCGTTTCACTGGTTGTCGGGGTTCCTCTTGGTCTGCTTTCAGGATTTATTGGAGGCTGGATGGATCGTGTATTCAAACGGGTGGTCGATGCCTTCATGACATTACCTGATTATATTTTTGCCATTGTACTGAGCGGCCTGCTCGGACCAGGCTTAGTGAATCTTATTTTCGCGGTGACTGCGGTAAAATGGGTTGGTTATGCACGGCTGGTGCGCAGTACCGTTCTGGCTGAAAAGCAAAAGGATTACATTTCGTTATCCATACTGGCGGGTACCTCCTCTCTGCGGATTGTCATGCGGCATATTCTCCCCCATGCAATTGGGAATGTTCTGGTACTGGCTACGCTGGATATTGGCAAAATCATTTTAATGATTGCCTCCCTATCCTTTTTGGGCTTAGGTCCACAGCCGCCAATACCCGAATGGGGCACCATGCTGAATGAAGGACGAGTGTATTTTCAAATGGCTCCCCATCTAATGCTGGTTCCCGGGATAGCTGTCGTGCTAACAGTGCTACTGGCGAACGTGCTTGGAGACAAGCTGCGCGACCGTTATGATGTCAAAACCCGGACGGAGGAGTGAACTGCACATGCGGCTGACTATTGAAGGCTTGACGATTCGATCAAAAGCAAAAATAATTGTAGAGCAACTGGGACTTGCCGTTCGTCAGGGGGAATGGTTTGCACTTGCCGGCGAAAGCGGTAGCGGCAAAAGCATGACTGCGTTCGCTATTGGTGGCCTGCTCCCCTCTTCTGTTACAGCGGAAGGAATCATTGCGTGGAAGGACAATAATTTGCTAGCCCTATCCGCTAAACAAAGACGCTCCTTGCTTGGTAGTGAAATATCTTACATTTTTCAAGACTATCACGGGGCCTTCACCCCCTTTCTACGTGTGGGCAGCCAACTGGACGAGCTGATGCGCGCTCACGGCAAACAAGATCGCAAGGCGCGTAAGCAGCGCTGTATCGAGGTGCTGGAGCGCGTACAGCTTCCCGCCGAGCGTGTGTACCGCAGCTATCCGTTCCAGCTCAGCGGCGGTCAATTGCAACGGGCGGCTATTGCGGCTGCACTGCTGCTGGAGCCGAAGTTGCTCATTGCGGACGAGCCAACAACCGCGCTGGATACGCTCACAGCTCATCGGGTGCTCCAGCTCATTGACCAAATCCGGACGGAAACAGGCATTTCCGTCTTGTGGATCACTCACGACCTGCGGCATGTACGCAAGTATGCGGATCGAATCGCAGTGATGCGTGCAGGTTCACTGGTTGAAACTGGCGAAACGCAAGCGGTGCTGAATCATCCGGCCCACCCGTATACACGTCGCCTACTGGCGGCTATTCCGCCGCTGTCTCCGGGCGCTCCAGCACGTTTGCCATACAACAGCACCGAAGAACAGATTGCATCGGAAAGGAGCGCTTTACATGAATGATCAAGCCACCTGCGCTCAGCGGCAAGACACGTCTAATCCTGTCGTTACCGTCTCCGGTTTGACGAAGGCTTACGCGGGAGGCAAAACAGTGCTACAAGATGTTGCACTGTCGATCTCACCCAGAGAATGTCTGGGCGTCGTCGGAGAAAGTGGCAGTGGGAAAAGCACACTCGCTCGCTGTATTTTGACATTGGACCCGTTTGATCAAGGTGAGCTTAGACTGGATGGACAGTCTATCCGGGGGTTAAAGCGGAGCGAATTAAAACGGATTCGCAGCAGGCTGGGTGCGGTATTTCAGCATCCTGCTGCGGCTTTGAACCCCAGACTAACCATCCTGCAATCACTGATGGAACCACTGGACCAGCTCAAGTACTATGTTCCTTCCTTTATGGCGGGTATGCCCTCAGGACGTCGGGATATAGCAGAACATCTGCTTGGTATGGTAAAGCTTCCAGCCAGCTATCTGGATAAGTTTCCACATCAGCTCAGCGGTGGGGAAAAGCAGCGTGTAACCATCGCGCGCGCCATCAGCACAGAGCCGGATTTTATCGTATTGGACGAGCCAACAGCAAGTTTGGATGTGACCACACAAGCCACCGTTTTGAATCTGCTCAAGGATTTACAGGATGAGCTTGGGCTGGCTTATCTGTTTATATCCCATGATCTGGCGGCTGTGCACTTTATGAGTGATCGAATCATGGTCATGAAAGATGGCAGTGTGCTTGAGCATTTTTCCAAAGAAGCATTATTTCATTCGGATCGCCATCCCTATACACAATCGTTACTGGAGGTTTTTTCAACATGTTGCCTTCCCACCGAGCCTATCTTGCTTTAGCTATCCCTTTAATTATTTCGACGATTACAACCCCGCTGCTCGGTGCGGTGGATACAGCAGTAATCGGTCATTTGAGCTATTCTGCATATTTAGGCGGTGTAGCAGTGGGTACTCTCATTTTCAATACTTTATATTGGCTGTTTGGCTTTCTGCGAGTCAGCACATCAGCTTTCACGGCACAAGCCGCGGGGGCACAAAATAACGGCCAGAGCATAGCCGCTCTCATGCGCCCACTGGCGATCGCTTTACTCATCGGTGCGGCATTCATTGTGTTGCAAAAGCCGATCCTGCTAGCTTCTCTACAGTTAATCCATCCTGCTCAAGATGTGGCGGCGCAGGCAGCGATTTATTTTAACATTCGTATTTGGGGAGCCCCTCTTACACTGGTGAACTATGTGCTGCTCGGCTGGCTGATGGGTTTGTCCCGCGTGAAGGCGACATTGTTTTTGCAAATTTCGATGAACGTAATCAATATGGTATTAGCTATTGTATTTACACAGATTATGCATTGGAATGTCACTGGTGTAGCAAGCGCTACTCTGATTGCGGAAGTTCTTGCATGTGTATTTGGTCTTGTGCTGGTGTTCCGTTCATCGATTTGGAGAGAATGGAAGCGAAGCGGGCCGATGAATTGGCGAGGATGGTTTGGAGTCTCAGAGTTGAAAAGTGTCATGGCGACGAACCTTGATCTCATGATTCGTACAGCCTGTCTGCTGACGATGTTTAATCTGTTTACGGCGCGCAGTGCGAGCTTTGGAACCGATCAGTTGGCAGCGAACGCTATTTTGTTGCAGATCCACTACATTATAGCTTACTTTTTTGACGGGTTTGCTAACGCCAGCAGCATCATGACGGGGCAGGCTCGGGGTGCCGGGGATCGTAAAATGCTCCAAAGAGTTATCCACTTGTCCTGGTTCTGGACGCTGGTTACCAGCGTAGTGACGGGAGGATTGTATTTGGCACTGAAAGAGCCGCTTATCTCACTGTTTACGGATAATGCTACGGTGATCAGCCTTACAGCCCCTTACAATGGCTGGCTTGTGGCCTTTCCGCTAGCTGCCGGACTGGGACTGGTATTCTACGGTGTGTTCACGGGGATGTTGGTAACGTACCCCATCCGTAATTCTATGATGATTTCATTGGTCTGCTTTTTGATCGCTCTCTTCTGGTGCGTTCCTCATTATGGGAATCATGGACTTTGGCTGTCCTTTATCGTGTTTGCATTAGGACGGTCACTGTTTCTTATGATCTACTTGCCTCGGTTGCATAGGATATAACAGCTTTTTTACATCATTATATTTTTAAACACCAAAACACACAAAAATAAGCCGCAAAACCTCGGATTATTGGAGGCTTGCGGCTTTTCTAGCTTTAGAATTTTTCCTTCGGTTTGTAAGATTGGCACACCTAAAAGCAGCGGAGAGGACGGAACGATTGCGGAAAAGCGGTAGCGGTCGCCTTTGTCTCCAGATTTACACCGCGTAGTGTGATTCAATAAATCTGGAGACAACAGCGATTGGAGCAACGTTCCGTTCGCGGAGCGTCCACCACCATGTACGTGGCGTTGGGACATCCTTTTTTATATTTATACACAGGGCTTTCTGTTAGGAGTTTGCAGATACCTCTACTCGCCTTGAGGAACGGTCAAGCCTAGACCTTCGGCTACACGGCGTCCGTATTCAGGATCAGCCTTGTAGAAATGTCCAATCTGACGCAGCTTGATTTCATCACTTTCCACCGGCTTCATCGCATTTACGATGTTTTGGACCAGACGCGCACGCTCTTCTTCACTGAGTAAGCGGTACAGGTCACCCGGTTGAGTGTAATGGTCATGATGGTCATAAGCTACACTTTGAGCTTCGCCCGATACTTCAAAAGGAGCGATGTTGTGCGCTGGAGACTCTTTCGGCCCACCGAGGCTATTAGGCTCATAATAGACCGATCCGCCACCATTGTCGTCACTACGCAATGCACCATCACGTTGATAGTTGTGTACTTCCGCATGTGGTCGATTGATCGGTAATGAATTGTGATTTGCGCCTACACGGTAGCGATGTGCGTCTCCGTAGGCAAACAGGCGTCCTTGCAGCATTTTATCCGGAGATGCTTCAATACCGGGAACGAACGAACCCGGAGAGAACGTTGCCTGCTCTACTTCTGCAAAATAGTTCTCGGGATTACGATTCAATACCATGCGTCCCACCTCGATCAACGGGTAATCCTTTTGAGACCATACTTTTGTCACATCGAATGGATCAAAGCGGTATGTGTCCGCATCCTCTACAGGCATAATTTGTACATGAAGCTTCCATGCAGGGAAGTCGCCCTTGTCAATGGCATTAAACAGATCTTCGGTATGATAATCCGGGTTTTCACCGGCAATTTTGGCAGCCAGATCTACATCGAGATTTTGTACGCCTTGCTCTGTTTTAAAATGATATTTCACCCATACCGCCTGCCCTTCGGCATTGACCCACTTGAACGTGTGGCTACCGAATCCATGCATATGTCTGAGTGTAGCAGGAATGCCGCGATCGGACATCAGAATACTTACTTGATGCAGCGATTCAGGAGATAAGGACCAGAAATCCCAAACGGCATTAGGGTTTTTCAGATGAGTTTGGGGGTGACGTTTTTGCGTATGAATAAAGTCCGGAAATTTGATAGCGTCCCGGATGAAAAATACGGGTGTGTTGTTGCCTACAAGATCGTAGTTGCCTTCCTCGGTATAAAACTTCACCGCAAAACCACGCGGGTCGCGTACCGTATCGGACGAGCCTTGCTCACCGGCAACCGTAGAAAAACGGATAAACATCGGTGTGCGCTTGCCCACCTCAGATAAAAAGCTTGCTTTTGTATAGGCAGATAAATCATTAGTGACTTCAAAATATCCGTGCGCCCCTGCGCCCTTGGCATGAACCACGCGCTCCGGCACACGTTCCCGGTTAAAATGCGCGAGCTTTTCCAGCAGATGCACATCCTGAATCAATGTAGGCCCGCGTGATCCAGCCGTTATGGAATTTTGATTATCACCGACAGGAGCGCCCCAGCTGGTAGTCAGGTTGGTTGGTTGGTTACTCATCATTGAAATCACCTCTTGAATGAATTGGTTGGCTATGTGCTGTTATCAAAAAACCTCCCGCCTCTGGTGCCGAATATCTGAAAAAACCTGGGGGAAATTCAGACGGCTTCAAGATCGAGAGGTCTATTCTATTTAACCATAAATTCCATTTTAGATAATGAAGATTTCAGGAAGATTTGAAAAAGGTTTGACGAAGATTAGAGCAACAGCTGCTCCCTGTCGAGAAAATCCAGTATATCCTGAACCGACTGGGTAATCTCCCGGCCTTCAGTGGATACGATGAGTTCAGGCTCCAAAGGTGCCTCGTAAGGCGCATCAATACCAGTAAAATGGCGTATTTCTCCGGCTCTTGCCTTCTTGTACATGCCTTTGGGATCACGTCGCTCGCATTCCTCCAGACTGCACTGGATATAGATTTCATAACAGCCTTCCTGCTGTAAAACATCCTTTACCATTTCACGATCCTCACGATAAGGTGAGATCGTAGCGCAAATCGTTAGCACCCCCGCATGTGACATCAGCTTCGCTACTTCAGCAATACGACGGATGTTTTCTTTGCGGTCAGCGGGCAGGAAACCCAGATTGCGATTTAAACCATGCCGAACATTATCCCCATCCAAAATAAACGTGTGTATGCCTCGTGCAAATAATGCTTTTTCCAGTGTGGAGGATACCGTTGATTTTCCCGAGCCAGACAGCCCTGTAAACCAAAGTACCGGGCTTTTATGCCCATTCAGAAGCTGGCGCGCTTGCTTGTCAACGTCTGACGCATGCCAGGTGACGTTTGGATTTGGATTCATTCAGCACTCTCCTTTTTGATAACTTATCACTATATATGGTTCTTGAAACACATCCCCCAGCTTTAGGAAAGACCGTGTTTAAAGGCGTTCAAGGTACGCTGCCCCGCTGTGTGATCCAGTACCGCAAAAACAAACCGGTCAAACAACAATCCATATCCTTCATCTACGAGCACTTGCTTGAACCAGACAGCAACCTCTTCCGGCTTATTGCGGAATACCCCACAGCCATAGGCTCCCAGCACAAGGTGCTCTACCCCGTTTTGCGCAGCCAAACTGAGTATGTAACGAATACGCTCCAACATCACTTCACCAATCCGATTCACCTGCTCTGGCTCCCTTTCTCGCACGACTCCAGCATTAACAGCAGGGGCGGTCAGGAAATCGACTTGATACGGCTTTTCCAGCAATGTTCCCTGATCATCCCGAAATGCAGGAACTTCAGGCGAATAAATCATATAATCTGAATAAAAACAACTCCGCAGCTTCCGATTATGTTGATACATCTCTTCCATTTGTGAAATGCAAGGATACAACGCTGACGAACGAGCCAAGCTTTCCTCTTGGGCCTGGCTGCCTCCGAGAAATCCGCCCCCCGGGTTTTTAGCTGATGCAAAATTCAAACACGCCACGTGGGCCAGCTTCTCCTCGACCTGGAGTCTGTATGCCGCCTGCAATGTACTTTCTCCCGTAATTTCCATCTTTGCAATGATCGCCTGTTCGTCTACGCGGGAAGAAGGCCCCAATATGCTTTTTATTCTTTCCTCCGCCTCTTTCTTTACAGCCACAAGCTGAGACGGTGCATATAGCTTCGAGCCTGTGATGGCATTGCTTACCTCTTGTGCAATATTCACTTGTGCCTGTTTGGTATTCGTATAATATCCATTCTCCAAAATAGATAGCGTTTCCTGCGCCATATGTGATCGAGCATCCCGGTTGCTCCGGGGGTTCATGGTATGTTTCATCATGGCTATTCCTCCTTTTGCAGTACATCCTCACGCAGTTTCGTCAATATTTCTCCAAGCCAATTGGTGCCTCGCCATGATTTGCGGTTCCGTATGCGGGCATCATTTTCAGCCAATCCTACACCCCAAATCGTGTCCGTCGGACTGGCTTCAACCAGTGTAGTTCCTTTCGTTTTGAGCAGGTGCTTAAGCAAATTCGGATTTTGCGTAAATTTGGCGTAGTTGCCGTCGTACACAAATTGTCGGCAATTCGCCTCCCACAAGGATTGATCAAATCCCCGCACACTACGGCCACGGGCTTTTTGCTCCCGAGGAGTAGATGCTTGCATAATTTTGCTGGCTACCTCTTCATCCCCAAAAAGCTGTGCTTTTTTAAACATCATATATTGCTCCGCGCAGTTGAATTCCAATCCATCCACGATAAACACAGAGGGATACCATTGCGAAAATGGCGACTGACTGCGATAAAAAAATGTAAACTTTTCCACGTTAATTCCTCATTTCATATTACTCATGCTACATAAAACGCGACCGGGGCTTGAAGCGGTATAACTTGGACGGACGATGTCCAGCCGCCTTTCTATATTCATTCGTCTCTTCCACGAGTTCGGCTATTTTGCGACGGAAGGCTGCGGCCAACAGCTCCTTACCCAGAATAATTTCATATACCTGTTGAAGCTCGCTCAATGTAAACAGGGATGGCATCAGGTGAAAAGCAATATCTGTATATTCTATTTTGCTGCGCAAACGCTCGATGCCGTACACAATAATTTTGGCATGGTCAAAAGCAATTCCTTGGGATTCCAGCACTTCTCGCTTAACCTCAATGGTCTTTCCCCTGAGAATTTCAGTCACTTTTACTTTGGCTGACAGGTGAATGTCCCCATGCTTCAATGTAATATCAATGTCTTGTTCCCATCTGTAACCTTCCGGCTGATTCGTCCGTGTCTCCTGAGCCACACTGTAGTCCAGCTCAAACCATTGGGCATCCGCAGCATCATCTCCGGCTTGTACCTCCAGTGAATCGTGATCTACCAATGCCATGTAAGCGCAGCTGATGACCCGCGTACGTGGATCACGTGCTACATCTCCCCACGTATATAGCTGCTCCATATAAATCCGGTCTACATTCGTTTCTGTCTTAAGCTCACGTCGTGCAGCCTCTTCCAGGCTTTCATCCATCCCTACAAAGCCGCCTGGCAACGCCCATTGTCCCAGAAACGGGTGCTCCCCCCTCTGGATCAGAAGTAGCTGGAGTGTCTTCTCCGGCAGTTTGCGGTAATTGTGCTGGAGCTGATCCATCACGGTAAAAAGCAGCATATCCACCGTTACCGATGGACGCTCATACTGATTGGCATCATATGCAGCCAAAAATTGTTCCTCCGACAAGCCGTTATGATTGTGCTTCGATATATCTGTCACTTGCGTCACCTGCCTGTTCATATATGGGTAATAGTCGCTTTCTAAATCAAGCAGCGAAAACAGCCTATGTAAACATTCTTTTATTTTAACTAAATGATAAAAACAAAATGTTAATATCAATACAATAATATATAATTCCAGGTTCGTCAACAGGGTTAAAAGCCCTATTTTTATTCAGGTAATAGTTCTATTCAACTGTTTACGGAATTTCGCTTGTTGATGGTTGTCATATAATGTATGATATTTTGGTCAATACAGGAAATGCACCACATACTAAACCTACGTAGGGAGAAGATCGAATTGTCTAACCAGTTTAACCCGCAACACAATCAACAAGGAGCACCATCCAGACCAGCACCTGTTTACCCGCCTCCTGTATCATTCAAGGAGTGGATGATTAGCATGCTGCTGTTGGCTATTCCGGTAGTTGGACTTATTATGCTGTTTGTGTGGGCTTTCAGCGGCTCTACTAATCCGAGCAAAGCAAACTATGCTAAAGCAGCTCTTCTTTGGGCCGCTATCGTAGTCGTGATTTATATTATTATTGGTATTGCTCTGTTGCCTGCTATCATAAGTTCATTGAATTCAAGCAACTACTATTGATTCCAAGTACATAGCTAAGAACCTCCTGATACATCAACCTGATGCATTAGAAGGTTCTTACACTAAACTGTCGATCCCGTCGGCAGTTTTTTATTTGTTTTGTTTTCGCTTTACTCCTTAATTTTCACAGCGTAGCGATTCATCATTCCCGGCATCCCCTGAAAGTCAAGTCTGCCATGGGCGATCAACTGTTGAATCCGGTATTCCCAAAAAGTGTCGCTTCTTGGCTGCGACCACTGCGTTAAAGCTTCACCTATTATTTTTCCGGTATTTACAAATTCCTGACTACCCTCTAACTGTAGCCTGGCAATCATATCCAGCAAAGCCTGATCAAAATAATAATCCGGTACATGAACAATACGGTCATTGTCCCATATTCTCAGTACACTCTCTTGCTCATTAAGCTCCAGCCACTCCCGTTCGTATCGTCGGCGGTCTTCGATAGACACAACATGAGATTCGTGTTCACTTCGCTTAATGAAGCGTTCAATTTCTTTTGAATGCACCACGCCCATGGATACAGGGTATCGACTTTCAGTATATAAGCGATCATCTGGGTCCCTCTCCAAGGTATCCGTGACATTAATGACCCGAATAGGCGTGGCTCTGTTACGCAGGAGATATAGCGCAAAACGTAATCCAGCCTGCTCGTCAGCATTAGAGCCACACCAGATCGTGATCGACTTATCATCAGGAATTTCACTAAGAGTCGCTATCATCGGTTCAATACGATGATCCCAATTCGCGTAATGGAAAGACTCATAATGCACCATCCGTTCAGCCAACCAGTTGTGACGGTTCTCTTGTCCTTCTGGTGTTCCCAGTTTCCATAAAGGCCCTATGGAAAACTGATCATTAAAAGACAGCACAATACTTTCATGTCGTAATCCTGCACCCGAAAGGCATACCTTCATGGAGCCAGCGGCTGATTGAGAGAACAATAGATGCACATGCCTCTCCCGAGTGCGCTCATGCTGCAGACGCTCATTTCTGCTTGTCTCCACATCGTTTGCCCACTGTTCCAATATAGGATTAGCCCATTCAGGATTTTTGTCTGATAAGGCTACTGCCTGCTCCAGCACACTACGTACGAAACCTCTAAGTCTTCGACCATTCGATATCTCATTATAGTCTCCATCAAAATTCGGTTCATTGTCAGATGACAAATCAACGACCTCCTTTCATTTAATCAAGTAAAGCTTGTCTTTCGACCAGAAATATCTTTAGAATAGGCGTATAGCTATCACATCTTGCTCCACAATAACAATACCACAGGATGGTTACTCGACTGGAGGAAAAGAAATGACATCGGAGTGGCAGAGATTACAGACTAAACTGCCGGAATGGGTGGAACAAAGCCGTCATCAGTATATTCATGGCAAGGTGGCAGCGTATATTCCCGAATTGTCCAAAGCCCCGGCCGACGCGCTGGGTGTTGTTGTGATGAACGGAATCGGCGAGACCGTGGTAGCCGGAGATACCAAAATAAGCTTTACAATGCAAAGCATCTCGAAGGTATTCACGCTTATTTTGGCCTTGATGGATAATGGTGAAGATGTTGTCTTCTCCAAGGTTGGTATGGAGCCTACCGGAGACCGTTTTAATTCCATGCTGAAGCTGGAGCTGGTCGAGCCGGGCATCCCGTTTAACCCGCTTATTAATGCCGGAGCCATCGCCGTGTCCTCTTTGATTCGCGGAAACAGTCCCGAAGAGAAGTTTGCCCGTGTCCTGCAATTTTTCCGTTTGCTTACCCGTAATGACACGCTGGAGTATGACCAGGATGTCTACGATTCGGAATCTGCCACAGGCCATTTGAACCGTTCTCTTGCCTATTTTCTGATGGAAAAGGGAATTCTGCGCGGACATGTTGAGGATGTGCTGGAGGTTTACTTCAGGCATTGCGCTGTAAAATTGAACTGTACGGATTTGGCGCGCCTGGGACTTGTATTAGCCTACAATGGACGTGATCCGGTCACGGGTGTACCTCTGATTCCCCGCCGCTATGTGCAGATCGCCAAAACCTTTATGACCACATGCGGCATGTATGACGCATCCGGAGAATTCGCCATTCAGGTCGGGCTGCCCGCCAAAAGTGGCGTGTCTGGCAGCATTATGACGATGGTGCCCGGACGATATGGCATTGGACTGGTCGGACCTTCTCTGAACCGCATGGGCAACAGTACAGCGGGTGTACACTTGCTGGAGACCATGTCGCGAGATTTGGATTGGAGCTTGTTCTAGTTTACGAAAAAAGGGTATTCCCAGCCTTTCAAGGCCTACGGGAATACCCTTTTCTTTTACTTACCTGATATGTTAAATGGTTTGGCCATTAACCAGTTTGATATGAATGCGGAACGGATCAGCTACATACTTGGCACCATCGCGTTCCTGCACTCCATATCCTGCCGCAGTCAAACGGGCGACAACGGCCTCCAGTTCCTTCTGATCCGGCACAATCAGTTCAAAATAATCCAGGCCTGCAGCATGCTCGGGAGCTGGGGGCGCCCCTTCCCCTGCCCATATATTCAAGCCCATATGGTGGTGGTAACCACCTGCGGATACGAACATAGCAGACGAGCCATAGCGGCATGTAATATCAAAACCGAGCACATCGCAATAAAATTGCTGCGCCTTGAGCAAATTAGACACATGAAAGTGAACATGCCCAATTACCGTTCCTTCGGGTAACCCTTGCCAAGGTAGGTTCTCGGAAATAGCGACCAAGCCTTCTGCATCCACAGGATCTGTTCCCATAATGTAATATCCGTTAGCATCTTTCTTCCACTGATCACGAGGACGATCCGCATAGATCTCTATCCCGTTATTATCCGGATCATGGATATACAGAGCTTCACTTACATCATGGTCCCCCTGTCCGATTTCAATCTCATGAGCAAGCAGATTACGCAGTGACAGGCCCAGAGCCACGCGGTTCGGTACAAGAATAGCAAAGTGATACAATCCGGCTGCGGATTGGCGTGGAAGAATAACTGCATTTTCAATAAACTTAAGGGTCAGCAGCGGATGCTTTCCGTCGACTGTCAATTCAGCGGTATCCGCCGTTTGACGCAGCAGTTGAAAACCAACGACCTCTGTATAAAATTGAATAGAGCGCTCCAAGTTACTAACCTTTAATGAAACCTGCCCGATTCTGGTGTTGTCATGGATATGTGCTGTCATGAGATTTCCCTCTTTCTACGTGGATTGGAGGACTAAGCTAATGATAAATTACTGTTCTGTTGAGGTACGGCGGCTAAACAAAGAATCCAGTGACAAACGAGTCGTCGGCGCAAATACTAAATGCAGAGCTACCAGAATAAAGGCAATATCCAGCTCATAACCTGCTCCCTGACCAATACTGGAAAACCAGCCAGCCACATTGCCTAGCCCCATTTGAAATTTAGCAATTCCGTTCGCCAAAAACAAGATACCCAACTCAAATTATTAGTAATAGGAATAATTATTTTGTAATGTGAATTTATCATAAGAAACTATAGTCTGTCAATAAAATATTTGGTATAATAAATAATAAATTAGTATACATTATATTCCCTTGAAGGAGGAAGGCTCTATGGGTATAGGATGCAATATACGCGCCGCGCGTAAACGTAAAAATTTATCCATCCAGCAAATATGCGAACGAACCGGATTATCTCAAGGCTTTATGAGTCAAGTGGAAAACAATAAAACCTCCCCTTCCATTGCTACACTGGACAGCATCGCTAATGCACTTAAGGTACCCCTCGCTTTTCTGCTGCTCAAAGAAGAGGAACGAATGCAGGTGATTCGGAAGGATGAGCGCCGCAAAATCGTTTATGGCAAAAATAAGCTTCAGATTGACCATTTGGGGGGGCAGGGTAACGTCAAAATGATGCTGGTGGACATGCCGCCAGGCTCTTCCACGGAAGAAGAGCATGCTCATGCGGGCGATGAGATTCATTTTGTTATGGAAGGCACAGTATATGTGGAGCAAGGCGAGGATTCGGCTACCCTTGAAGCAGGAGATTCCTTTAGCTGGAGAGCAGCCATTCCGCATTATGCCAAAAACATTGGAGAAAACAACGCACGTATTTTGATTTCTGTATTTCTCGAAGCAGAGAATGAAGCTTAAATTTCATCAAAAAAAGCGCGTACCGGGAAGTCGTTTTTTCACTTCCACGGTACGCGCTTATTATGTTCTTTAATTTCTAAGTCCAACTTTAACTTTATTCCATCGCCTATTTGGCATCTGTCCGTGATTCCCACGGCAGCTTGAAGGTTTTCATGATCTGCTTGGTATCAGAGGGGAGTTCAGTTCCTAAATTTACTACAGTCCCCAGCAACTCGTCTTTATGATCCATAGTAATACGCCCGTAATAAGTGGTGCTGCTGTCTCCCCATCCTGTAGTAAACTCATAGACCAGCGGCTTATTTAGTTTCGGGTATGTTCCCCACTGATTTTTAACTTTATTATTCAAAAAACGCTCCAGCGGGTCATAATCCATGGTGAACTTTTTATTATAAGGCTCTCCTACATACCCTTGATAGGTGACAACCGGAAAACCGTCTTTCACTTCAACCAGGCTCAACACATCTCCACTAATTATAAAATAACGCAATGCTTCTCCTTGAGGAAACAAATAAATACTCGCCAGGATTTCAGTATTGGGAAAATGAACATCAATATAAGGATGAGCAGAGCGTCTGTCTAAACGAACTAACGCTTCGCGCGCAACCGCCAAATCTCCCTCATAAATCTGTTCTTTTATTTTACCTTGGATCGGTGGTTGCACCTGGATCTGCGGACCAGTCTTTTCCAGCGTATAACCCAACTCAAACGACACATCACGGAGAGGTATATATACTTCTTTACCTGAAACCTCAAAGGTAAGTTGTTGCTGGTTCTTACGTGATGGTTCCTTCAACTGCACAGGTTCCGACCACTTTTGTAGCGTAACCAGCTTCTTTTTGACATCCCAATGATAGGTTGCACCCACAGCTTCGGCAAAGGGTTTAAGCGGAACCATGAGCTTTCCGGCGATCAGCATAGGTGCAGCCTTTGAGTTTAATGGCTGTCCGTTTACGACAATAGTTGTTAACTGCGTTGATTGCGTTTTTGGTGTCGGTGTGGCTTTTTGTTCGGCAGCGTTCACCACTCCTTGCTGTGTAACTGTGAATAGTATGGATAGTGTAAACAAGGCGGCAAGCAGTCGCTGAAATGTTCCCCGGTTTAACTCCATGACCAGTCTCCGTTCACTTTAATGGGCTTTTGTATTCAAATTCTATCTCTTCTTGGCTGCGTCAATATCTCCAGGATTCAAACCCTCCCAGATATTCGGGATACTGACGGTCTCTGGATGCTCGAATACGAGGAACGCTGTCGGTAAATACCGCTCGCCGTATTCAGAAGAAGGTTTATTCACAATGGCATGATCCTTGACGAGCACAGTCGATGATCCACCATCCAGATTAGCACCGATAACCGCTCCGTGTTTAAGTAAAATGTTTTGCATATCATACAAATTGGCACCGATGCTGTAACCCGGCTGACGACCGTCGATGGTCACAAAAATAATCGCGCCGTCTGCTCTTTGCCCCATTGCCGTACGGGGAGCAATTCCCCATCCTTCGCTTGCATTGCGAATAAGACCTTTACCATTCACGATCAGGCGTGGCTGAAAGGTAACCGCTTCTTGCACGTTCATTTTGGCTAGCTCGGACAGCGAGTAATGCCCGGCCACCATTTTGCCTTGCTTATCAATCCCTACGATTTGGGCAGAAGCGTTTTTTCCCATATCGTTGTAGTATAGCTGGCCTTGTGAAATAACAACGCCGATCGGCTTAAAGCCATTCCCATTCCAGTTAGGATCGGCAAAGCCGCCACCATTTACGCCTGCAACGGCTCCCAAGCGCTCTACCATACTGGATACTCTTTCTCCCTTGCCTATATTGGCAGGAACCCCGAGTCTGATTTTAGTCGGGTCATGCACTGTCATTACATAGCCGTGATAATTGCGGCCCGATACCTCTTCTACTTCAACCAGCGGCGTTTGCTGCACCTTGGTCGGTGTCAGATCAGGCAGCTTGATCGTATGTCTGTCCTTCTCCTCGCCCATCTGTTCGAAACGGGCCGAATATTCAGCCACTCGCTTCTGAGCCTCCGCTTCACCAATAAAATATTTTGCCCAGTGACGATGTTGTGTAGTGATCAGCGTATCCGCAGCCAAGTAGCGCATGTCCTTGCCAGATGGTGTTAAAAACAGCCACGCGCCGCCCCCGATTCCAGCGAGCAGTAATACAATAAAAAGCCGCCCCATAAAGCGACCAAATTTTCCTTTTCGTTTCTTTTTTTTGTTTTTCTGCCTGCGAGCTGTTGCACGCTGTGGCAAGACTTCCGGTTTCATTCGCCATCTCTCCTGTATGCTGACTTCTGTCTTGAATATAACTGTTCTCTCAATGAGCTGATAGAGTTTGTTTTTCAGGACAGCCATGCTGCTGATTCTTATCCTCAGAGGGTAACAGATCGGCAGCGACATCTAACGACAATATCATAAACTAATTTTGTAGAATGATAGTGTCAATTTTTTAACAGATTCATCATACCGAAAAAGAACACAATAAAACAGCCCTCCACATCAATGTGAAGGACTGTTTGGAAAATTACGTTAGAAACCACGTGGGTCGTAACCTTGTTTCATTTGCATTGCAATCTCTTTTATGGTACTGCCTCTGGTTCAAGCAGCATGAACAGTTCTTTCATTTGTTGTCGCTTGAGCTTCGGACTGAGCACATACAGGGTATCTCCCGGCTTAATCACAGTTGTGCCTCTCGGAGCTATAATTTGCTCTTCTCGAATAATAGCGGTGAATAAAATATCTTCAGGCAACTGTATATCCTGAATCGCTTTGCCCGCTATCGACATCCCTTTTTGTACCTGAATGTGGTTGATTTCCGAAGTGGTTTTTCCCAGAGAAACTAATTCCAGCAGTGAAGGAGACGACGTTTCGTTAGGATCCATTAAGCCAAGCTTCACCGCTAGCCACGAAATAGTGGTACCTTGAATAATCGCAGAAGTTAGCACGACGAAAAATACAACATTAAAAAACAAGGGTCCTACATCCATCTCATCCAGTAAAGGATAGGTTGCTAGTACAATAGGTACCGCCCCCCGCAGTCCTGCCCAGGATAACAGTGTCTTCTCGCGCACAGAGTACCTGGAAAAAAGCAAGCTTAGGAACACGCCTATTGGACGAGCCACGAGCATGAGAATGAAGGAGAGCGCCAAGCTTTGCCACGCAATGCCCAGCAATTGATCGGGAAAGACCAATAGCCCGAGCAGAACGAACATCATAATCTGCACCATCCAGGCGAAGCCGTTGTTAAAATGAATAATAGACCGCTTGTAGGTCAGGTCCGAATTACCCAGCACGATGGCCATGACATATACTGCCAGCAAGCCGCTTGCCTCTAGTAAAGATGCCGCCGCATACGTTAAGACCGCAAATGCCAGCGCCATCACAGGATACAGACCGGATGAATCAAAATTCATTTTATTAATGGCATATACAGCTATGCGTCCGAGCACAAAACCAACGACCAGACCAAAACCCATTTCCCACAAAAATAGTAGAATATGTACCCAAATGGATTGCTCAGGGTGATGGATCAGCTCAATCAACGTTACCGTGAGGAATACGGCCATCGGATCATTACTGCCGGACTCTGCTTCCAGCGTGGATGTAATTCGTTTTTTGATGTTTTTACCACCTAAAACAGAAAACACCGCTGCCGCATCCGTCGATCCGACAATTGCGCCGAACAGCATGGATTCCATCCAGCTCACACCTAAAATAAACTTGGCGCAAACGCCAATGACCACCGTCGTAATAATGACGCCAAGCGTCGATAATGACATCGCAGGTCGAATGACTGGCTTAACATCTGCAAACTTCGTTTGCATCCCGCCTTCAAACAAAATAACGATGAGCGCGAGAATCCCCACCAATTGCGTAATAAACGCATTATCAAAATAAATAAACTGACTGAGCACCATGCCGACGGCAATAAACAATACGAGCGCGGGCATGCCGAAACGACTGGAAAATTTGGTAGTCAGTACGCCAACCAGCAGTAAGCCGGACAGCAAAAGCACAATAAAATTAATAACGGTTGTCTGTTCCATACGACGGCTTCTCCTATCTTGAAAATAGATGTTCATTTTTTCGCCTTTTATCTATATACCCTCAAATCACGCAGAATACTAATTCCAGATGAAAAAATATATATAAAATCAAAAAATCCAGCTCATGAGCTGTGCGAATCAGCACTCCATGAGCTGGATTTTTTGATTTTATAGGACTTGAACTGCGAAATTCTCAGCGCTTTATGCTTTGGGCTGAATCATATTCGCCGGTACGACATACTGATCGAACTGTTCCTCGGTCAGCAAGCCGCTACGAAGAGCCGCTTCTTTGAGAGACAATCCTTCCGCGTGCGCAAGTTTGGCAATTTTAGCGGCATTTTCATATCCGATATACGGATTTAATGCTGTCACCAGCATCAGCGAATTGTTCAAATTGTGCTCAATTTTAGTGAGATCCGGCTCAATACCAATCGCGCAGTTGTCATTAAAGGCAACAATTGAATCGGCTAGCAGATTCACGGATTGCAGGAAATTATAAATAATGACTGGCTTAAACACGTTAAGCTCAAAATTCCCCTGACTCGCAGCAAAGCCGATAGCGGCATCATTACCCATGACCTGCGTTACGACCATCGTAAGTGCCTCGCTCTGGGTCGGATTGACCTTGCCCGGCATGATCGAGCTGCCTGGCTCATTAGCAGGAATCGTAATTTCACCCAAGCCGCTACGCGGACCGCTTGCCAGCCAGCGAACATCGTTAGCGATTTTCATCAAATCAGCAGCGAGTGCTTTAACTGCTCCGTGTACGGCAACCACTTCATCATGACTCGTCAGCGCATGGAATTTGTTGGGTGCGGACGTGAACGTTTTGCCGGTGAAGCTGGAAATTTCCGCAGAGGTTCGGTCACCGAACTCTGGGTGAGCGTTAATACCCGTGCCCACGGCTGTACCGCCAATCGCCAGCTCCTTCATATATTGCACCGTGTCGATGATAATTCGCTTGCTTTTGTCCAGCATGGCATACCAGCCGCTGATTTCTTGACCCAGAGTAAGCGGCGTGGCATCCTGCAAATGAGTACGTCCGATTTTAATAATATCCTTAAATTGCTCTGACTTCTGCTGGAAGGTTTCTTTCAGCTTATCAATAGCAGGCAGCAAGTGATCCTCCACTGCAATGACACCCGCTACATGAAGTGCCGTCGGAAACGTATCATTCGAGCTTTGCGACATGTTCACATCGTCATTGGGATGCAGCTTCGCATCCTGTCCCTGCTCTTGCAGCCATTGGCTTCCAAGATGAGCAATCACTTCGTTCACATTCATATTGGACTGCGTGCCGCTTCCTGTCTGCCATACAACCAATGGGAAATGGTCATCGACCCGTCCAGCAAGAATTTCGTCCGCCGCATAAATAATGGCGTCCTGCTTCTCCTGTGACAGCTTGCCCAACTTATAATTGCTGATCGCTGCACTCTTCTTGAGCACTGCGAATGCCTGAATAACCTCTAAAGGCATTTTCTCCGAGCCAATCGGGAAATTTTCCTTGCTGCGCTGTGTTTGCGCTCCCCACAGACGGTCTGCCGGTACTTTGATTTCACCCAACGTATCTTTTTCGATGCGGTAGTTCAACTCATTTCCTCCTCTTGGCCTATGTAATTCAGACAAAATATGGTGACTTCCTTGCCTATTATACATTAAATTTCAAAGGTTATCATATATTTTGCAAGCGCTTTTTTACGATTAGGCCGGAGGAGGAATGTATCGTCAGCGACATACCAGGGAGGTCGGTTCAGCTAATGGTGATGTTGCCCTTAGCTCGAACCTCTTTTCTGCCCAGCAGCTTATTCAGCGCGTCGATGTAAGCTCTGGCACTGGCTTCCAAAATATCTGTACTTGTGCCTCTTCCACGGGCGGTGTATTCTCCTTGTCTCAGAACAGCATGCACTTCTCCGAGAGCATCCTTACCATACGTTACAGATTGAATCGAATAATCCTCCAATTCCACTTCTTCATCACTGGCCTTGTCTATAGCATGAAAAATCGCGTCTACGGAGCCGTTGCCCATCGCCACTTCATCAATAGCTGTCCCATCCTGCTTAATCAGTCGAATGGATGCTACTGGAACCGACTGATTGCCATAGGATACCTGGATGGAATCCAGCGTGTAAATCTGTGGGGAGGCACTGCGACTCTCATCCAGCAGGACGAGCAAATCTTCATCCAGCACCTGTTTTTTCTTGTCCGTCAAGGCTTTGAATTTACGGAACGCCTCCTGAAGCTGCTCCTCTGTCAAAGCATCAAACCCCATGTCCGCCAGCTTTTCCTTGAACGCATGCCGACCCGAGTGCTTGCCGAGTACAAGCTTACTCGTCTTCAAGCCGATGCGCTCCGGGGACACGATTTCATATGTCGTACGCTCCTTAAGCATCCCGTCCTGGTGAATACCGGACTCGTGGGCAAAAGCATTCGCTCCAACAATGGCCTTATTCCCCGGTACGGACATCCCCGTGCGTTTGCTCACCAGGCGACTGGTGGCATACAATTCCTCCAGAACCAGACTGGTTTGCGCATCATAAAGATCGGTTCTGGTATCAAGAGCCAGCGCGACCTCCTCCACTGGTGTATTTCCGGCACGTTCCCCGATGCCATTGATTGTGCCTTCAAATTGATCTACACCATTACGGATGGCCGCCAGTGTGTTAGCTGTTGCCATGCCGAGATCATCATGACAGTGGGTGCTGAGTTGTATTTTTTCGATGCCCGGCACTTGGGCTTTTACGATTCTGAACATTTCGCCGAACTGATCCGGCGAAGCATACCCAACGGTGTCCGGTAGATTGACGACCGTTGCTCCAGCACGGATCGCCATATCCACGACCTCGCAAATAAAGTCCAGCTCAGTACGACTGGCATCCTCCGCCGAAAATTCCACCTTATCAAAATACTTTCGTCCATAACGAATGGCTGCGGCTGCGGTCTCCAGTACCTTCGTCTTATCCATTCGCAGCTTGTGCTGGCGGTGAATGGGTGAGGTAGCCAAAAACAGATGAAGACAGGCGTCCTCCGCTCCCCGTAGTGCCTCTCTGACCGCATCTATATCCTGCTCTTTCGAACGTGCAAAACCAACCAAGGTTGAGTTGGTAACCTGTTTGGCAATCTCCTGCATGCTGAATATCTCACCTGGCGAGGTAGCCGGAAAACCGGTTTCTATCCGATCTACGCCCAATTTTTGCAGTTGAAGGGCGATTTCCACCTTTTCTGTACTGGTCAGACTAACTCCTGGTGATTGTTCTCCATCTCTTAACGTTGTGTCCAACACCCATATTTTGCGCATTCAGAACCCACCTTTGGTTTTATTTTAGGAGATGTTCGATATAAAAGATTTATAATTCAATTTATTCATCCGATCATCTGATGTTTAAGATTAAAAAAATTATGAATTTCCCATATGCTTTTGCAGTTCCAGCTTGGTGCCATCCAAATGCTGAATACTGTATAGCTCGGCAGCCTTGGCATCCTGATCGCGGATCGCTTCATATATTTTCTCATGTTGAAGTGTAAAAGGATTTTGCATCGCCGGATCGGTTACGAGATTTTTCAGCGCCTTCCGAATCGCCTCTACAAAGCTGCGATACACATCTGTAAGCACTTTATTACGTGTAGCTCCGGCAACAGCCAAGTGAAAAGTGATATCCGCATCCAGATACCCGTTCAAATCTCCAGCAGCCAATGTCACGGCACGACGGTCCAGCGCCTCGCGCATCAAGCGTAAATCTTCATCCTTACGTCGTAAAGCAGCCAGTCTGGCAATTTCCAGCTCCAACACACTCCGTACCTCATAGACTTCAATTATTTCAGCGCGACTCAGTCGGTAATCCAGAGGCTCCTGGGAAGTCGTCGGTTGGCATACAAAGGTTCCGTGTCCTTGTTTTTTCTCTAATAAACCGGCATGTACGAGAACGCTGACCGCTTCACGCACCGTGGAACGCCCTACTCCAAAAAGCTTCATCAGCTCAGGCTCTGTCGGAACTTTTGTACCCACATCCCATTCACCAGTAGCTATTTTTCGTTGCAGCTGTTCAGCCACTTCATCAGCGATTTGCTTGCGTTTGACGGCTTGAAAAGGCATCATTTCCTGATTCATCTGATCATCTCCTGTTTCGTATCATACTATGATGGCTTGCCATCCTGCAACCTGTTTTTCATGTTCCTTTCCTCACTAAACAGACTTCTGCCTGTAATATTTGTCTTCTCCACCTCTCCCATCAACAAAATAAAGCCCGCACCGTTGGACACGATACAGGCTTATTCCGATAAAATATAGGCTAGGATTTCGATTGTGCAGGTGTAACACAATACAAACGGCTGGTTGCTTCAAAAATATGGCCTGGAGCAAGTGCAATCAACCCGATCTCCTCCGCAGGCAAGTCCGGACGATTCGGTGCATTGATCATGTTCATTTGCGGCTCAGGACAGATGAATTCCTTGTTCGCTTTGTTATTCCAGATCATCCAATGCTTATAGGCCGTGCCTACATCGTATACGAGAGTAGCGCCTGTCTTACTGTGTGTCAGCTCCATATAGTTGCGTCCATTTTGCGGAGCTACCGTGTAATGATTGTCCATCGATGCAAAATAGGGACTCACTCCCGTTGTCTTCAGCAATTCCTCTTCCGGTGACAATGGCTGGAACTGTCCTGTGGCTAACAACCGCTCCGTCAACTCGCGACGCTCACCGATGGTAACCTTAATTTTGTAGTCTTCCGGCGAACTCTCCGGTACGAATGGAACCCGAATTGCCGTGTGAAAGGCATACAGGTTTGGAATCGGCTGATCACCCTCGTTGTGGATCACATAACGCTGATGCAGTCCAAATTCGTCCAGGCTGTATGTTAGCTTGATGGTAAAGGTGAACGGCAAATAGCGGAACATGGGATGTCCTTCCCTCACACGCTGATTCATTACCACATAGCTGCCTTGTTCTCCAGATCCGTAGTCCTCAACCTCCCACCGGACGGTGTGTAAAAAACCGTGCAAATGGTTGTGGGTCGCCGTTTCATTGATGGGCAGTTCATATGTAACTCCATTCCACAGGAATTTGCCATCCTCATACCGATTCGGAGGATACAGGAAAGGAATCCCATAGACTGACGGACTTTGTTTAAAAGCCTCTATGCTGTCAGCTTCTGGCTCGCGGAGAAATGAATATCCTGTCTCATTGTCACGAAAAGAAATCAGATTTGCGCCGTTTCCCGGCAGGGCTACCGCTTCATAACGCCCGAATTTAAGGCGAATCGCCGGTATTCCATAATAAAGGTCACCAATTGCAGCATGCTGATGTGTCATCAAAAATCCTCCTTGATGAATGACGATGGTTAATGAAAGCGTTAGCTTTTGGCTTGACTATACCATGCTGAGCAAAAAAATTCCATGCCAACCCAAAAAAACGATGCCCCGTAAGGCATCGTCCTTTCCACGTCACTACACATAGCGCCCCTGCTTGGGTACAGCCGTGTGCTCAAAGTCCTCCGCCAGTCGTTCCAACTGGGTCGTCAGCTCATTACCCTGCATGTAGTGACCGTGTCCCGTAACAGCAATCTCCGGCTTTAAACCGGACAGCAGTTCCACTGACCGCTGCGCAGCCTGCCAATCTGTCGTAAAATATGCAGGCGGACCGTGTACTTCTTTTTCCTGTAAAATAACTGCCAGCGCCGATTCCTGTTTTACTGTAATAAAAGCATCTCCAGCTACCAGCAACCGTCTGCGTTCATGAAAAAGCGATATGTGACCCGGCGTATGTCCAGGTGTATGCAGCCACTTCCACCCAGGCGCACCGGGCACACGGCCATCCTCAGGCAGACGGGTAATGCGATCATCCAGATCAATGGCATCATTGGGATATAAAAAGGAAACGCTCGACAGCAGACCTCCACCCACACTGGGATCAGGTTGTTGGTAATCCTTCATCCCCGTCAAGTAAGGAAGCTCCAGCGAGTGCGCATACACAGGGGTACCCCAATGCTGAACCAGTTCAATGACTGATCCCACATGATCAAAATGCCCATGAGTGAGCACAATAGCAACGGGAGGGCCAGCGAACCGTTCCTCAGCCAAGCGAATAATCGAGTCTGTAAACCCCGCCATCCCCGTATCCACCAGTACCCAGGATCGACTTCCCGGCTCCCCGATAAAACACACATTTACAAACAGCGTCCGTAAGCTCAGAAGATCGGGAGCAGCCTCTTCATTTGCTGTCATTCCTTCGGTGAACAGATGATTTGCCAAACCGTCATCCTCCCCATTCACATGGAATTTGCTGTCATTATCGACCTATAGGCTTCCCCCATGTCGGCAGATTATGCGGACACTGCTAAATATAATCCGCTTGTCACGAAAATAGACCATGTTTACATTACTCAGGTAATTTACTCCATGCCGCATCAAGCAAATAATCAAACAAATCATCGTTCTCTTCAATCCATGCATCCATACGCAGCATCTCTTCCTCTACCCGTGGCTCCCCTGCAAAATGGAGACTGTAATCCCACTCCTTGCCCCTTTTGCTGTGGAACGTAATTTCGTATACAGAGGTCTGTCCATCAACTCCAAACACGACCTGACCCAAGTATGCACCATTCTCATCTCTAGTCATTTGTGCCTGCTGAATATGTACTTCCTGAGGTGCATTTTGATCCGTCATTCATCTATCCGCCCTTTCATTTTCGCCAAAATGTACCAAAATGGATTTGTGAACCTTTTCGTTACATTGTACAATATATAAGCCGTGTGTGGAATTTGCAAAAAAACTGCGCAGGCAACCCCGAGCCCTGTTAAGGGCCTTTTCGTGAAATGGAGGAAAGTTACATGTCAGATTTTCAACAAAAATTGCAAAAATATGCCGAGTTAGCTGTTCGGGTGGGGGCTAATGTCCAGCCTGGGCAAACACTCATCGTTCATGCTCCCATCCTGTCCGCTGAACTTGTGCGGCTTATTGTCAAATCCGCGTATACCGTCGGAGCCAAGCTGGTTAAGGTAAAATGGAGCGACGAAGCCATCACTCGCCTGCAATATGAACTGGCTCCTGATGAGACTTTTAATATTCCTCCCAAATGGTACGCGGCTGAAATGACCGAAGAGGTCGAGAACGGCGCAGCGGTACTGCATATCATAGCAGAAAATCCGGATTTACTTCAAGGTATCCCGTCCAGTCGCATTACTGCGGCTCAGCGTGTGCGTTCACATGAATTGCGCCAATACCGCGAACTTCAAATGGCCGACAAATTCAGTTGGGCTCTGATTGCTTACCCTTCCGAAGAATGGGCTGCCAAAGTATTCCCGAATCTGCCAGCTTCCGAACAAATAGATAAGCTGTGGGAAGCTATTTTCAGCACTGTGCGTGTGGATTTGGATAACCCGGTAGAAGCATGGAAAGAGCATTTGAAAACACTCTCCAGTAAATCAGATATTTTGAATGCCAAACGCTATAAAAAGCTGCATTATCTGGCCCCAGGTACCGATCTAACCATCGAATTGGCTAAAGATCACCTGTGGGTTGCAGCCGAAAGCGTCAATCAGCAAGGACATACCTTCGTAGCCAATATGCCTACCGAGGAAGTGTTTACTGCCCCGCTCAAAACCGGAGTGAATGGCAAAGTAAGCAGCACCAAACCGCTCAGCTACAGCGGAAATATTATCGGCAACTTTACGCTGACCTTTGAAAACGGACGTATTATCGATGTGCAGGCTGAAACAGGCTTGGAGACTCTTCAGCATCTCGTTGAAATGGATGAAGGCTCCCACTACTTGGGCGAAGTCGCTCTTGTACCTCACCAGTCCCCCATTTCGGATAAGAACATTTTGTTCTATAATACGTTGTTTGACGAAAATGCTTCCAACCATCTGGCCATCGGCAATGCCTATGCATTTAACCTCAAAGGCGGCAAGGACATGACTCAGGAGCAGTTGGCAGCCAACGGCCTGAATTCCAGTCTGACACACGTCGATTTTATGATCGGCTCAGGTGAAATGGACATTAACGGCGTCACCGAGGACGGTACCGAGGAACCCATCTTCCGCAAAGGAAACTGGGCAATCTAAAAAGACAAAAAAGGCTCACGCCGCTTTCATGCTTTCATGCGGAGGAGCCTTTTTTTTCTTCATTCAATGGGTTAGGTCACAAACGTTTTACAAATTACGAAGCCACTGATTTACTGAAATTCCAAAAACAATTTGTACCACGCTGATGATTAAAAAGACAATAAGGCAGCTTACGATTCTTCGATTCGTGGATTGGTGCATGGATAAAGAAGATTTTACATAAAACATGCTGCCCAATATCCCAAAACACAAACCAAAGATACCCGCAAACAGCCAGCCTATGACCAAGCTCACCACTACAAAAGCCCAACTCCAGCCGGGAACTTTAGACACGGGCACGTAAGGCTGATTGGAACCCAGATATACGCCATCCACGGCCAAATCCGCTTTGTTGCCGATGACGACAACATTTACAGCTTTATTCGTCAATCTGATGGGGAAATCGACCAAATTCAAAAAAGCATTCTGGCTTTTAACCTTCTGTACGCTTCCATTCACAATAATTTTCCCTCCGCCGAGGCTACGCTTGTACTCAATTTCATACTGAGTTCCATTATCTTCTACATTCCATTTTGCCATTGCTCTACTCCTCTCAAGTTTTAGGCTAGCCGTAGATATACTTCCGACATTTCCTAATTATGTACTGTAAAAATCATAACATAAGCTGCAAGTTAAATAATGGAAAAAGGCCGCTTGTTAGCGACCTCTTCGTGTATTTCATATTGTATTGGTGTTACTTCTTATGTCCAATTTTAGCTTTGTAAGCAAGAGAATACTGGTCAGCGGCTAAAATCGCATCCAGCACATCGTCCGCTGTTACTGCAAATGGCAGATTATGAGCAGTTTCGCCTTCTTTCGTCGCCGCCTGAGCTACACGGTACAGATCCTCGCGGGAGGCTTCCTGGAGCTTGACGTCCTCCAGCGTGACGGGCAGATCCAGCTTCAGATAAAAATCGATATACCGTTCCACCTCGGCCAAAGGTCTTTTTTCTAACGCAAGCTGTACCAAGGTACCGAAAGCCACCTTCTGACCATGCGTCAAATGATGAATATCCCCTTCTAGCACGGTAAAACCGTTGTGTATCGCATGTGCGCCTGCCAAGCCACCACTTTCGAATCCTAGTCCACTCAGCAGCGTATTGGCTTCTACCACTGCTTCAAGCGCAGGTGTAACCACTTTGCGCTTCACGGATTCATAAGCTTGCAGTCCGTAATCGAATAGAACCTCTTCGCACTTGGCCGCAATCGCTTCGGCTGCCAAGGTTGGCAAGCCACCAGCCATCGTTGTAGCCCGAGCCTCGATGACGGCACGAGCTTCAATCCATGTTGCCATCGCATCCGCAATGCCGGAAGAGAGGAACAATGGTGGTGCTTGGGAAATAACCTTTGTGTCGACCAGGATCAAGCTTGGATTTTTACTGAAAAAAGAATACGTATCAAATGCGCCCTCATCCGTGTACAAGACAGATAGCGCACTGGTTGGAGCATCCGTAGAGGCTGTCGTTGGAATAATCACAACCGAGGAACCTAGCACCTCATTAACCGCCTTGGCGGTATCCAGCGTCTTGCCGCCGCCTACACCAATGACAATATCGACATGCCCGCTTCGTCCCTGATCAGCAATCCGGTTCACTTCATTTTTGGACGCTTCCCCTTGAAATTCTACCTTTACCGAAGTAATCCCCGCCTGTTCCAGACTTTTCACTACCCGGTCGGCTGCGATACCCCATACCAGCTTGTCGGCAATAACCAGAGCAGTATGACCTAATGGCTTGACATATTCACCCGTTTTATCAATCACATTTTTCCCTTGCACATATTTACCCGGACTAATAAATACTTTTTCGCTCATCGTTCAACGCTCCCTTCCAAGTTTGTACAATTCCTATTATACAGCCGGAAGAGCACACATCTCAATTTCAAACCCCAGATCTTCAATCATTTGATGATCGGCTGTGACTTCTTGTCCATCTGTCGTTAAATAATCGCCTACGAAAATCGAATTGGCTGCATACAGGGATAAGGGTTGCAGTGTCCCCAAATTCAGCTCCCGTCCGCCTGCGACACGAATTTCCTTGGATGGACAAATGAACCGAAACAGCGCCAGTACCTTTAATGCTCTGATCGGAGATGTACGCTTTGCTCCTTCCAGCGGGGTTCCATGGATCGGATTCAAGAAATTGACTGGGATGGAGTCGGCACCGATTTCCCTTAACGCATAACCCATTTGGACGATTTCCTCATTCGTTTCCCCCATTCCGATAATCACGCCGGAGCATGGTGACATCCCGTGAGATTGAGCCATTTTAACCGTTTCGACACGTTGATCGTATGTATGTGTGGTTGTAATGGACGGATAGTTGGCCTTGCTCGTATTTAAATTGTGATTGTAACGATGGACTCCCGCCTCTGCCAACCGGCGGGCCTGATCTCCTTTGAGAATCCCCAGGCACGCACAAATTTTAAGTGGCATCGTACTGGTAATTTCCTGTACCGCCTCAATTACCTGATCCAACTCTCGATTCGTTGGGCCCTTGCCGGAAGCTACGATACAATATGTACCTGCTTTCCTCGCTAACGCTTCACGGGCTCCGGCCAGCAGAGACTCCTTGTCCAGCATACTGTATTTGCTGACAGGTGCCGTGGATACGATGGATTGTGAGCAATAGCCGCAATCCTCCGGGCACAGACCGCTTTTGGCATTCATAATCATGTTGAGCTTTACCTTTTTACCGTAAAAATGATGACGCACCCGAAATGCAGCTTGCATAATCGGTAAAATTTCCTCATCGTCCGCTTCCAGCACCGCCAACCCTTCTTCGAGTGTCACATTGCCGCCGTGGATCGCTTTCTCTGCCAGCGAGTACCAATCCGTAACCTCATTGGACCATTTCATACATTATACCTCCCTATTTTAAATGAACATGCTAATAGATACGTTACTCAGGAGAAATTCCCTTTTTAATTGTCAACCAAATAAAAATATAATAGGTTGACAATAATATAGCTCATCATATCAATTCATGTCTCATGTGTAAAGAAGCCAAAATCAAAAAAAGCGACCCTCTATCGTTCAAGGGTCGCTTCAAGAATAATTCAATTATAGAATGTCTACTCTTTTATCTGGTGAATCCTGATTTACGAGACTCCCGCTTCCTCCATAAGGACTGGCTGCTTCAACAGCCGGATACGTGAAATCCGCTTGTTCTCGATTTCTTCTACAACGAACAGACAACCTTCAAATTCTACAGACTGACCCGGCTGTGGGGGGATGACCTCAACATGCGAGTACAGCCAGCCCCCTACTGTATCATAATCCTCATGATCCAGATCCAGTCCAAAGCGATCATTCACTTCATCAATTAACAGCATACCGTCAATGGAAAATTCCTCGTCATTAATCTGCTCACAACCCGGACGCTCCTGATCGAACTCATCCTGAATTTCACCAACGATCTCTTCCATAATATCCTCCAGCGTTACCATACCTGAGGTACCACCGTATTCATCAATCAGAATCGCAATTTGTGTCTTGCTACGCTGCATGCGTTTGAGCAAATCACTAATTTGCGTAGATTCAGGAACGGCAAGAATCGGACGGATCATCGTACGGGTATCCAGTTTGTTCGCCCGCAGAAGATCCTTGATATGGATAAAGCCAATAATATGGTCCTTGTCCTCGGCGCAGATTGGATAACGGGTTCTCATGCTCTCCGTCGCAATCGCGAGATTTTCCTCTGTGGACTCATTGCTGTACAAACAGATCATCTCGGTACGCGGAATCATGATTTCCCTAGCGGTCGTGTCGGTAAAATCAAATATATTATCAACAAGCGCCAATTCCGTATTATCAATTAGTCCGCTCTTATTGCTTTCTTTCATCAGAATGCGTATTTCATCCCCCGTATGCGCGGAATCGTCATATTCGGATACCGGCTCCAGACGGAATAAACGCAGCAGGCTGTTCGCCATGCCATTCAACGCCCATATGAATGGATACATCAGCTTGTAAAACCAAGTCATCAGCATGGCCGAATACAGCGTAATGGTTTCAGCTTTACGAATGGCTATTGTTTTGGGCGCCAATTCACCCAGCACAATATGCAGAATCGTAATCACAATAAATGCAATGACCACAGCAGTACCATGTACATATACCGGTCCCAGCCCGGCGGCTGTAAATACAGGTTCGATCAAATGTGCAATGGCCGGTTCTCCGATCCACCCCAGTCCCAGCGAAGCCAGTGTAATGCCCAACTGGCAGGCAGACAGATAAGCGTCCAAATTGTGTAATATATTAGCGGCATATACGGCTTTTTTGTTGCCCGCCTCTACCAATGTGTCAATACGGCTGCTTCTGACTTTCACCATTGCAAATTCTGCAGATACAAAAAAACCGTTCAATAATACTAATGCAAAAACAATAAATAAGTTAAACATACTCGGTAAAGGGTCACTCAATATGCTCCCCATCAGCCGTCATTACGGCAGACAGGCGCACCTCCTTCGGATAATTTCATCATAAACAGAACGATAACACATCATAAGCAGCGTCAACTTCCCAACACATTCACTCCTTCCGGCTTTCACAAGCCATATTTTCGCATGAATGACGAAGCCATTCATCAGCTTATATTCAATTATATAGTTATACACTACACAGTCAATCCGCAAGGTATGTCAGAAAAATCGGCTAACGCGGTCATTTTGACCGGAAATCGCCATTTTCCGCCTCTTACCACAAGGGAAGCTACTATATTTGAGAAAGAATGTAAATAAAATAAATCCCCCGCCGTAAGGCAGAGGATTGGGGGATAAACTATATATATGAAGACATCAGCGAACCGGGGACGAGCCCGGATTACCCATGACGCCAGGATATTGGTACAGCAGCGGCTCATCAAAAGTTGCATAGTCCAGATTCACCATCAACAGAATGGTACGTCTTCCGGTAGAAGGATCACTGATAATAATGTGGTCACGACCAGCCGCTTCCAAAATACCCTTGAAAATTTTCGCGTTCCATTCCCGGTTATTTTCATAGGTCATATAAAAAGTACCCGTTTTGCCCAGATTCAGGCGCAAAATATTTTCAATATAAGATTGCTCATATTGTGGAGTCTGAGTCTGTACCACTGTGCCAGTCGGTGTCATTGCGCTACCACTATTGACTTGAGGGGGAAAGCCGCTCATGGGCTGCATAGTTCCCATTGGAGCCAACCTAGGCCATTCGGGAAACCCGCCGCCAGTAGGATAAGAGACAGGACGGTAAGCTTGTTGTGAAATCATGTTAATTCCTCCTAAAATGGTTTTAAATCATCCAAACTCATGTTGTTACGCATTAATAGACGGCAGGGCAATCCTGTACAGTCGGGCTAAAGAAGCAATGCGCTTTAAAACGCCCAGTGTTAGTCTGGTTATACCAGGTACCCGGACACTCTCCGGAAGGTCTGAAAAACCACAATGCATTCGAAGCCGGGCGGATTTTTTCCCCATTAATGATACGCCGGGCAAGACGAATGTCACGGTCACGGGCTCTTTGATAAAAGTACCCCTTTTGGGTAGCTTCAAATCCGCCGGGACTTTGAAACACCATGTCATTCATGAGGCGAATTCCCTGAAAATCCAGACAATTGGCCAAAATCCGATTAACACCGACATTGCCGACCATGAGCATTCCCTGCTCTCCTTCTCCTTCGGCCTCTGCCCGCATAAGCCGGGCGAGTGTCCTTACATCCTCTGAGTTGACATTAATAACAGCCAACGTCTCTCCTCCTTACTGCTCAATCATATATCGTATTGTATGGTACAAATGCCCAATGGGTGACAGCGACAGCGAAAAAAATAGACAAAAAAATAGCCCCGAAATTCGGGACTATCCTACAGTAACGTATCCTTATATGAAAATTAAGTTCGCCCCTGTTCAGCCTGACTTTCAGGGCTCATAAATCATTTTACGCGTCATCCCGCCGTCCACCACCAGATTTGTACCTGTTACAAAATCGTTGCCGGGTTGGGTTAAATACAGACACGCTCGTGCGATGTCGGCAGGGGTTCCTACTCGACCAGACGGATGCTGCTGATGGTCTTCGGGGCGCAGTTGTCCGTAATCCCCTGTCTCAATCCAGCCCGGACTAATACAGTTGACCCGGATGCCATCCTTTCCTAACGATATGGCCATCGCGTGTGTAAGGGCGGCAATGGCTCCTTTTGACGCTGCATAGGCTTCTGTATCCGGTTCTGACATGAAAGCCCGTGTCGAAGTCATGTTGACCACCGAGCCGCCTTCCGGATTGCGTTTCATCACCTTGGCCGCTTCTCGTGTCGCAATAAAGCAACTGCGTACATTCGTATTCAAAATGTCATCCCATTCCGCAACCGTTAAATCATACGGAGATTTCCATTTGAACACGCCTGCATTGTTAATCAGCGTATGAATGGTGCCATATTCCTCTTCCGTGGCACGGATCAGCGCAACAATATCTTCCTCCTTACGCACATCACAGGGAACAAAGATTGCCAGATGTCCTTCATTCCGTGCCGCAGCCGCAACAGCGGCCCCCTCTTCCCCATTGTGATCGGCAAATACGACCTTGGCACCCTTGCCAGCGTAGGCCAAAGCGACCTCTCTTCCGATTCCATGTGCCGCTCCTGTTACGATAACAACTTGTCCCTCAAATGACATGGCTTATTCCTCCTCTATATACTTCCCTAGTATATATGTACCAAAATGTGCTGCACAAGAAACAAGAACAGCCCCCTGGCCTGTTGTATTGCAGGGGGCTACCCATGAATGAACGGGAGAACGAGCTGCTGTCTACATTTTAACCTGTTCCAAGCTATAGCGATTAAGTCGCTGGAACCCGATGTACCGTGTACCCTGAAAGGTAAGCCGTCCCTCATCTCCCTCGGCACATTGACCATATTCTTCCCCGCTTACCTTGAACTCCATCCGGTCGCCACTCTCCACCTCGAAGGTTACATAATAGAAAGTATAGGTACGAGTCCCTTGCTCCTCCTGCCGCCTCTGTTGGAGATGCGTCCTTCTGGCCGTAATTCGGGAACCAACCGTCAATACAGGCTGCCTTTTATTCCGGCTCCATTCCATGACTTCCTTGCCCGCAGACAGTACGATAATACCTAACACGACTACGAAAAAAACGGGCAGCACCGTACCCAGCCAATCGAACATCCATAATGACTCAAATCCCATGCACCGCACTCCTCTCCGCCAGGCATTCCACAGGGAAACGGCCGGGCATCCTCACATGACCTAAGCTTTCTGTAATAGTATATGTACGTTCCTGCCCAAATTTGTTAGCAACCCTCAAGAACGCCAAGAGCCTCCACGGAATGATCCGGGAGGCTCAATATATGGCGATATCAGAATGGTGCATCTGTTTATACATGTACAAGCTGGAGATAACGTTGTGTCTCATCCAGAACTTCATTTTCTTCTGTTTCCGCATAACGCTCTGCACACTGCTTGCAATCCTCTTCAGTCGTGCAACCATAGGCATCCTGGCAAGTGTAACAAAATTGAAGGTAGTATTGAGTTAACATATGATCCTGATTCGTTCTCATGATTATCACTCCTATCGTTGTTTACAGGTTCAGTATAACAGCGACTCATCCGGTATATTGTGATTTTTTTCACATATTGTCATATAAAATTTAAGTTTTTTAAAAATAAAACGCCCTGTGCCTCTTCCCAGATCTGCATGACCTTTTTTTTGAGGACGTGCAAAATGAGGGGAAAAGCACAGGACAATCACCCTGGTGAAGGTTATAGGATCCTCCAGTTGACACCGCCATCCGTCGTTTTAAGTAACAGTGATTTCTTGTCATCCAATCGTTCCAAAAGCAGCCAACCTACCGTAGAAGAAGCAAAACGGAGCTTGACCGATCGCGGGTAATCCTTTAGCTTCGATGGCAGCACTTTGCTGACAATAAGGGTTGTCCACGTCTTGCCCCCGTCTATTGTTCGGCTCATTCCAGTTGGGGTTACGATCCACCCTTCCTTATCATTTAGAAAGGTGCGGCCGGGAATAATGGAGTTTCTTTTACTGCTTAGCCCCAAAGACACATTGTTCCATTGCGTGCCTGTATCAGCAGTAAACAGTCCGCTATATTTTGTGCCGCTATCCAAATAACAGAGAACAGGAATCCAGTACGAGGAACTACTTCCATTAAGAGACTGTGGAGCTTCGGATTTTGCTTGAGGACAACCATTCATTTTATTGGCTAACGGAGTCCAGGTCTTCCCTTGATTCGAAGTCTTATAAAGCTTAACACTGCTATCCAGATTAATCGTAACAAAACCCTGCTTGTTGCCATCAAAGCCCATTCCCGCCATGCTGCCCTGATCGGGTAAGCCCAAGCCTGACTCATTGGATGACATGCCGGAACTTTGCGCAACCTTCTGCCATGTGGCTCCTCCGTCAGTGGTATGATACAACAACTTTTGTTGATCCTGTTCATTCAGGTTTGTAGAAGCCATAATCCATCCAGTAGATGGATTTACATATTGAATCGCGCTCACATGTTCCCCGCTTGGAAGCGCTGAAATGTCCCAGCTCTGTCCCCCATCAGCGGTTCTGAGGATGACGGTTGCGGTTTTGTCCAGATTTTGACGGACAACCCAGCCGTGCCGGGAATCGGTAAAGCTAATATCCTTCCCATATTCAAGCTTGTCTTGAAATTGAACGTTTTCGGAAGGAGAAATATTATTCCAGGTCTTTCCGCCATCATGCGTATAATAGAGCCGAAGCTCATTACGAGTAACTCCCCAAACGAAACCTTTGGTATCATCAATCAGATGGAAATCAGCTATTCGTGTCTGAACTACATATTTGGCATTGGGATCGCCCACCTTCGGCGTCAATGGTGGATTAATAGTTATCGTTTGTCCCTGGTCATCCGGTTCCTCAATCTGAGGTTTGGTTACGGTTTCTGTAGGTTCGGAAGAACAGCCAGCCAGCAGAATGCCTGTTAGCAGCAATACTCCCCCTAGAAGCGCACGCCAGCGCAGTTTCATATAAAATCCTCCCTCGATGGCATGCGGTAATCCCGTGCCAAAAGCTTATCTGAAACAGAATTATACCATAAACGACCCTAAGTGACACTTTTCGCATGCTCATACCAAAAAGCCGGCCACCCTTCACATACGTGCAGGATGCCGGCTTTTTAACATTTATACCTATTAGGATTTACGATTTAACAAACTTTTGTGATATCCGTAGAAGAAATAAATCAGCAAACCCAGCAGAAGCCACACGAAAAATCCAATCCACGTGCTGATATGAAGCTGAAGCATCAAACCGACGCAAACCAGGGCACTCAAAAGCGGGAGCAACGGAACCCAAGGTACGTTAAAGCCTCTTTTCAAATCCGGACGTCTCTTCCGCAGAACGATCACCCCAACCGATACAACGGCAAAAGCGAACAGGGTTCCGATACTCGTCAGGTTCGTCAGTGCATGTAATGGAAAAAATCCACTAGCCAATGCAATGATGCTTCCGACCAGCCAGGTACTTCGGATGGGTGTTTGAGTTTTGGGATTGATTTTAGAAAAAAATATCGGTAACAGACCATCACGGGACATCGAGAAGATTAGCCGTGTCTGACCATACAACAGCACGAGTAAAACCGTGGTCATCCCGGCAATCGCACCGACAGAAATCAATCCTGCCGCAAAATCTTGATGAATAAAGCGCAAAGCAAACGCAACAGGATCATTTACCCCCAGCTGCGTATAAGGTACCATTCCAGTAAGTACAACCGAGACCGCTATATACAGCACTGTACAAATCGCAAGCGAGGAAATAATACCGATGGGCATATTCCGTTGCGGATTACGTACCTCCTCTGCTGCCGTTGAAATGGCATCGAAGCCCAAATAAGCAAAAAATATGATTGCCGCAGCACTCAAAACACCGGAAAAACCATAGGGGAGAAACGGTGTCCAGTTAGCAGGCTTAACATAAAAAATTCCGATTCCGATAAACAGCAGCACGACTCCGACTTTGACACAAACCATAATGAAATTAAATCGGACCGTTTCCTTGGCTCCGAGACTCAGCAACAGTGTGATCAACATAATGATACACACAGCAGGCAGGTCAATAATGGTTCCCTTGGCTGAATTGAAGGCTGCGGTTAGAGCCAGTGGTAAATGAATATCGAAGCCGGCTAGCAAGCCTTGAAAATAAGCAGACCAGCCACTACTCACAGAGGCAGCCGCCACCCCGTATTCCAGAATTAAGTCCCAGCCCAGCACCCAGGCCAGAATTTCCCCAAACACAATATAGCTATACGCATAAGCACTGCCAGCTGCGGGAACCGTAGATGAAAGCTCCGCATAGCACAGGGCTGCCAGCACGCAGGCAATTCCTGCAATAACAAAGGAAATCATCAGGCCAGGACCCGCATTTTCCGCTGCTGCCTTGCCTGTGATCACAAAAATCCCGGTACCGATGATACATCCTACACCCAGCATAGTCAGATCGAAGGCGCCCATCGTTCTCTTCAAGTGACCCGTCGTTCCGTTTTCCCCTTGCGGGAGCATCCCTGTCTTTTTTCGAAATAAGTCCATAATCATAATCCTCTTTCCATAATGTCCTACGCCAATATTGCTACTGCAACGCTTTAGTGTGTGTCCCTACCATTCGATTAATTATTAGCGAGTCTCTGTTTGAAGTCAAGGAGAAATGTCATATTTCTTTGCAGTGGAGGGCATATATACGGTAAACTAAGTTGGAAAGATAAAATTTGTATTATTAAAAAATGAAAAGGTATTCAACCCGAGAAGGAGATGAGGATTTTATGAGCTTAAAACCTTACAAACGAAGCAGAGTGGCCATTGTCGGCATGGGAGCGGTCGGTACAACGACCGGTTACACCCTCCTGCTACGCCAACGTATGTCAGAACTTGTCTTTATCGATGTAAACGTCAAAAAGGCGCAGGGGGAAATGCTCGATATGAACCACGGGCTTCCCTTTCTCGGCGGTGTCAAAGTGTGGGCAGGTGATTATGAAGACTGCCGTGATGCGGATATCATCATTGTTACAGCGGGCGCATCACAAAAGCCGGGAGAAACACGCATTGATTTGCTCAAGCGTAATGCCGAAATTTTTGAAAGCATTATTGATAATATCGTCAAGGTAAACACACACGGCATTTTGCTGATCGCAACCAATCCAGTGGACATTCTCTCCTACATTTCCTGGAAACGTAGTGGCTGGCCTTCGAGCAGAGTTATCGGTTCGGGAACGCTGCTGGACAGCGCACGCTTCCGTTATTTGATTGGTAAGCAAAAGGGCATTGACCCTCGCAGCATCCACGCCCATATTATTGGAGAACATGGCGACTCCGAACTGCCTGTATGGAGCACGGCCAACATCGCAGGAACTCCATTGGAGCTGGGCGAAGAAACGAAAAATGAGATTTTTGAAAACACCAAAAATGCAGCCTATGAAATTATAGATGCCAAAGGCGCGACTTCTTACGCCATCGGGCTAGCTCTCGACCGGATCGTAGCCGCCATTCTGGGAGACGAAGGATCGGTACTTAATGTGTCCACCTTGCTGGAAGATTATAACGGAGTGTCTGACGTTTATCTGGGTGTTCCAAGTATCGTAGATCACAACGGGGTACGTGAAATTTTGGATCTTCCACTGAATGACAAGGAACGTCAAGGGCTACACCAATCTGCGGACAAGCTGAAAGATCAAATCAGTAAACTCAACTTGTAGATGAACGAACTGAAATTGTAGACAAAAAGGGCCTCCACAGCGGCGAAAATACCGTTGAGAGGCCCTTTGATTATGTCATATAAGAGTTCAGCTTATCGCAAACAGTTTACTCAGATTACCAAGGCGGCGTATCGCCATCGGCAAACTCGTCTTCTTGCAGGCGTTTCTCTTTCAGCCGCTCAGCCACCGTTTCGAACGATTCAGGTTGAAGAAGCTCAATCGGTGAAAAGCCTTTTTCAAACGTAAATGCATCGCCTTCAATGATAAGCGCGTACCTGTCGTGCAGCTTCGTAATATGCAGCTTGGCCCCAAAGTCGGACAGCAGTCCACGTACAGCCGTATCATCCAGCTTGAAGCGAACTTCAATTTCCGGCTTTAGCTCAACAATATGCTGTGCAGCTTCTACGACCTGAAGGGGTTCCCATTTCCCTTGCAAATCCCGTTTTTCACTGGCTGCCCACAGCTCCAGATCACGTTCCTCTTGCTGTCTTTCCTCATTGGAAGCATCCGGCCATTTCGTCTCTACATAGTTCTGGACGAAGCCCATGACATGCTCATTGACGATTTCTGGCATGGATTGCTCATAGGTCACAAATTTCAGAAAATCCTCAAAATACCGGGCATGCGAGGACTGGTGAATTTTAAGCTCCCACTCATCGTTCATCCCCTCCTCCAGCATGTAAGGATACATGATAGATTTCATATTACGGGCTGAAATGGCCATTTCGACCTCACTGACCAAACTGCTTTCGGTAATCCGGGCAATTTTAGGTTCAAAATCACATTTGAGCACAAAAATAAAGGGATCATCGGAGTGTGTATTCAAGGTAGCCTGTACAATGATCAGCGCTCCGCCGCGTACCGCGCTCGTATCCAGATACATCCGCACCAGATCGTCGCAGGCATTTTTAAAATCTTCCTTATCCTCTGCTGCCCGCAGCCGGGCGAACATATTGAAATTGGGATTACTGCTCAGTTCATGCTCCGGTTCGACGATAAAGCGGCCAATTTTGGTCGGTGCCTGCTCTGTGCTCGGATTTTTCTCGACCTTTCGCTTGCTAATGCGGGCAAATTCTCCGTCCAGAAATTTTTTAACATCGCTTTCGTCATAATCATAGTCATCCATCGTAGCATAATGCTTGTATGATTTACCGCCCTGTCCTTCTTTTCCGTCCACCTGAATTACAAAAAAAGATAAAAAGTCCACTTGAAAGTTCATTTGCGTTTCATACGCTCCTTTTCAGGCATGTACGCGTAATTATATCACTATGGATTTAAAACGTACATCGGATTCAAGTCCTCATCATCAAGATACACATTATAGTTAACATAATATTTATTATGTTAACTTAATTTGCGAATTAGATATAATTTCCAAATAACAAGTTTATATTGAGTCCGTTTACCACTATTCAGCGGCTTATTTTATCCGTGCATTCATATCGGCATCAACACCATGATGATGAAAAATGCCGAAGCAGCTTTCATCGGCCGCGTCGGCGGAGCCCTCTCTCCCTGTTCACTGGGATGATGGTCGTCGGTATGAGTATTGGCGGGACGATCAAGCATGCGTCTTCCCTGTTTATCGTATTTGCTGTCAGTGCCGGGTTGTTTTTAGTCGGAGCGATGCTGTTGGTACCGTTGCTTCGTGACAGACAACCTGCACAAGCTGTCGTAGTCGATGAATCTGAGTAATACAAGAAACCGAACCTTAGTGGAATGGAAGTATAGTATGACCTGCCATCCCCCAAGGCCGGTTTCTTTATGATTTCATACGACTTATAATTCTCTTCCTTCATGCTGTCTTTTCTATATTCGTGTTTGCTCACAACATTTAAGTTAACACAATATATATTATGTTAACTTTTTTTTATTGTTAAGCAAAAACAGGTCCTCATGATCACCATTGTACCGAATTTAAGAAGCCCGATGCTCGTTTATCTTTTTCGTTTTAGAGATTTAGAAGAAGCTAGACTTGACTTCGGTGCTGACTGATCGTATAGTGTGGATATATCTGTAATCAAGGGAGAGATTTTGATGTCGGTGAACGTTCTTAACTAAGCAACTTCATATTCAGGGAAGACCATTCAGGCGCTTGTGCCCTCCGGGACAGGTTTGTTTGCTACTGTGTTTTTACCCTGACATTAGTTAAGAACATGCGGATATCATAAATCGCCTCAGGGATTATTTTCTTCTAGGCCTTATTCCGTGCTGTGTTCAGCGCGGTTTTTTTGTTTTCAGATTTTGTGAACTTCCTTTATACACCTCCTATTCATGGGCTAATTAGCTTACAAATTGGTTTACTCATGGATGATTTGGGGACGCATAAATTGGAGCTGCAAAAGCTGGATTATAGGCTTATTTGACGATACATTTCCTCTTTCCTTCAGGGCGGAGAATGAACGATTTGTTCATTCTCCGCCCTTTTTTATTTTACAGAAAAGCTTCTAAAAAATCCCAAAATCACACACTAAAGGAGAGATTTATTAATGAATGAAACCACAATGCAGCGTTTGGAATACGACCGGATCAAAACAAGAGTTTCCGAATGTGCTTTTTCTTACCTTGGTAAGCGCCATGCCGCTTCTATGCAACCAATTACAGACATACGTACGATCAAGATCCGCCTTGACGAAGCGACCGAAGCCTTGCAGCTCATTCGCCACGGTGCAAGTGTTCCCATTCCCTCCCTGGAAGGGATGGAACACATTCTTCACTTGCTGGGAACCGGATATTTGTTCAGCGAGCGCGATTTTTCTCACATTGCCCAATTTATCAGAAGTTGCATTCAACTGATAACATATATGGTTTCCAAGTCGAATGCCGCTCCAAGCGTCAGTGCCTATGCATCTTCCATGTATGGTATGGAACCTCTTCTGTCTGAAATTGAAAGATGTATTTATTCAGGAAAAGTGACGGACACCGCCAGTAAAGAACTGGCTAAAATCCGCAAAAAAATTGCGGTCACGGAAGAACGGATCAAAAGGAAACTCGATTCTCTCACCAGCCGTCACCGATCCATCATGCAGGAAAATATGATCAGTCAGCGCAGTGGCCGTTACGTGCTTCCGATCAAAAAAGAGTTTCGCAAACAGGTGAAAGGCAACGTGCTGGATGAATCAGGTAGTGGTCAAACGGTTTACATTGAGCCTGCCGAGATCGTAAGTCTTCAATACGATCAGAGTGCGAACATAGCGGAAGAATCAAAAGAAGAAATGAAAGTGCTGGGAGACCTGACGACACTCGCTGAGTCATACAACCGGGAGCTGAGCATCAACACAGAGACGGTAGGCATTCTCGACTTTTTAT
Source organism: Paenibacillus sp. 1-8 (assembly GCF_056316205.1). Lineage (NCBI taxonomy): Bacteria > Bacillati > Bacillota > Bacilli > Caryophanales > Paenibacillaceae > Paenibacillus > Paenibacillus sp. 1-8. Next base: position 2,800,145 of record NZ_CM149995.1, read on the forward strand.
TAGCCAAAGCCAAATATGCCTTGACGATGGATGCTGTGCCTGTCGAGCTTAACCTTGACGGAATTATAGACATTCGAAGGGCACGTCACCCGTTCATGGGAAATTCCATGGTTCCACTTGATTTCTCAATCGGTGAAGGCTACTCCTCAATCATCATTACCGGACCCAATACAGGTGGAAAAACGATGGCCCTCAAAAGTGTCGGCCTGTTAACCCTGATGGTGCAGTCCGGATTGCTGGTACCTGTTTCGGAAGGCAGCCGAATGGCTGTATTTGAGGAAATTGAGGTAGATATCGGAGACGGACAAAGCATCGAGCATGCCTTGAGCACCTTTTCTGCACATATCCGCAACATGATCGGTATTTTGGAAACAGCGGGCAACTCCACTCTGATCCTGATTGACGAAATGGCATCTGGAACCGATCCGGGCGAAGGTGTGGGCCTTTCTATCGCGTTGCTGGAAGAATTCCACCGCCGCCGAGCAACCGTAGTGGCTACCACGCACTTTAGCGAGATTAAGCATTTTGCCGAAAAGACACCGGGATTCCAAAATGCTCGTATGGAGTTTGATACCGAAACGCTGCAACCCTTGTATCGTCTTCGGATCGGCGAGGCCGGGGAAAGCTACGCATACGCCATTGCCTTGAAGCTGGGGATGTGGAATCGCATTATTGACCGTTCTCAGGCTATTTCTGCGGGTAGGACATCTCAAAATACACAGGAATCATTTGTGATTCCACCAGCTTCTGATGATGTAAAGCAGAACACAATAAGTGAACTCTCTCCTAAAAGAGCGTCTTTAAAGCCTACAGCCACAAAACAGGTGAAACAAGAACACACTGCCGGACCTAAGCCATTTGCCCTTGGTGACAGTGTTTACGCAGCCTACCTGAACCGGACTGGAATTGTGTACAAAACCGAAGATGAACGAGGCAATGTCGGGGTTTTGATCCAAGGACAAAAGCTGACCATAAACAAAAAGAGGCTTATTCTTCATATTGCAGCTACCGAGTTGTATCCCGACGACTATGATCTGGACATCGTTTTGGAAACTAAGGAAAACCGTAAAAAACGGAAGCTTCTAGGCCGGAAGCATATCGAAGGCCTGATGATTGAATCTCCTCCGGAAGATAAAGTGTAAGAACAATTGTAGATTCAACTCTAATAATCGTTAAAACGAATATAATATGTTGGTATTTTTCGTTGATATGAAGTTATGAAATTGGGTTTCACTCCATTAAGTTTACATAATAATTATTATGTAAACTTAATTTTTTTATTCCCCCTAATGCGCTTACCATATCCCTGTAAATATTTTACTTTTGACTATTGAACACTTTATTCCCCTTTTTCTCTTATTAGCCCTAACTCTTTAATTCCATCATAGGTACCTGAATATCCAACTTGTCCATCGCTTTTTCCTTTTCCCGATCCGTGACATGCGTGTATACGGTGGTAGTCTGGATGGATGAGTGCCCCAGTAGCTCTTGCACGGTACGCAGATCGGCACCCTTACGCAAAAGCATCGTTGCAAACGTATGGCGCAGCTTGTGACTGGAGTAAGATACCCGACGTTCCACACTCTTATCCTGCTGGAATCGCTCGAACGTTTCCGTAGCAATCTGCTGAATAGAGCGCACCGCCAAACGGCGGCCTTTTTGCGACACAAACATCGCGTCCTCCTTCCCCCTCCACGGCGTTAATCTTTCCTCCAACGCACGTTCCACAATATCACACACACCCTCCGGCACCGGAAGCGTACGCCACTTGCGCCCTTTACCAAACACATCTAGTGTGCGCCGTTCTCTGCTAAAATCCGAGACATTCAAAGAATGAACCTCTCCCACCCGTAATCCCATATATACCATCAGCAGAAAAATAGCCATGTTGCGATTTGCATATTTTCCCTCCACTGCGAGTAAAAACGGCTGAATTTCCTTTTCATCCAAATAGACGGGCATACGATTCTTTTCGGTCTTTGCTTTTTTAATTCCAAATGCCGGATTCGTGCTGCACAATTCAAATTCCTGCAACGCTTTGTAAAAGCTACTTACCGCCGCATGCTTCCGGTTCCGCGTACTATCTCCAGCCCCACTTTCCCGCGCTTTAGACAGATACGACATCACATGAATTTTCTTCACCTGATCAAGTGGCTTTTCATGCAGCGTACGTAAGAACTGCTTTACATCCCCCGTATAGTTTTTTTGCGTATGTATCGTATATCCCGCATCCTTCATCCAGATCAAAAAAGCTTCCAGCTCCTCAGCATACACTTCATCAATATCATCTATCGTATCCGGCTCCATTTGTCGTATCCCTTTTTTCATCCTGATTCCCTCCGCTTCGATTCATATTCCCAAATACCAAATATGCTATAAAACGTCCATTTTCGCCTAATTTTTATCGACAATCCAATCGACAACTAATGCGTGAGGGCTAATGAAAGTCGATTTAAACCTAAACCGCGTATAATTTATATTATACGCTGTTTTTTAAGCGGTTTTCAAGCACAAATAAAGCACCTTTCCCTTGTTTAGCAGCCGAGAGAAAACATAGCGCCAACTACCTAATGTCAGCATAGGCTCAACGGCATGGCCAGTAAACTCCCTAACATTTCCGTATTCATAATGCTGAGCAAGACTATCTATTGCATATCCGATATCACCTGTACGATTTCCAACAACGGCTTGCTCAATGCCCAGGAATAAGCTTTGATGACACGCCTTCATCAGTTTCTCTGCACCCCGTGAACGTATTTTTTCCTCCACCAATCGATCAATTTCCATGGTTGTGATACCTGGCTTGATTATGGAGGCCAACATAGCATGGCATTCTGCGACAATTCGGCCAACTGCCCTCATGATCTCAATTTCTTCATCCGATTTTAAAATAATCATTATTGTATCTCCTCACTTCTAAAGTGTCATTGCATCTTACTCTTTATTGCAATGAATACACGGCAGTCAAATTCTATTCAATTAGCTAATTACGTCTTAGCTCCAGTTATCACCAGCATCAGGAAGCATATCTAAGAACCTACGGGGTGAGTAGCCATCGACGGGACGTGGGAGATGTGAAAAAGAATTTTGCTGTCTCGCTCCGTTTTCCCTTCATCATTCAGCACGCTATACTTAAAGAAGTCGAAAGACAAACTTATTTTCAGCTTATGCTCATTTCAAAAATGTAGGTTTATTCATGACAAAGGGAGTGTTCATTTATTTATGAGTACCGAAATGCTGGAACGTCGAAGTGAAATTCTAAAACGAAACATCCATCAGTTGCTGATTCAGGAAAATCAACACGGCGTGACGCGTCAGGAAAATTACACGTTGCATAAAATGATCAGAGAGCTGCATCAAACCTCTCATGCCTTGAATACTTCCCGTTGATATGAAAGAATGCGATTGCTTAAATTTTAAATGCAAAATAACCTTCAACACCACTAAGGAAGTGGGGCTGAAGGTTATTTTGTCGTGTATAGCTTTTAATGAGTAAGTTATGATTTCTTCGCAAGATTATCCCTTGGAGCGACTCAGCAGATACAGGAAGTATGGCGCCCCAATAATGGCCACAATTAAACCTGTCGGGATTTCCTTCTGTAAAGGTAAGGATCGTGTGATCGTATCGGCCACAAGCACTAACAGTGCCCCGACCAATGCACAGCCCACTAACAGCATCTTATGCTTCGGCCCCACCAGCTTTCTCGCCAAATGCGGAGCGACTAAACCGACGAAGCCGATTCCACCGCTAACCGATACGCTGGAACTGGCCAATCCAACCGCAGCAGCGAGTAGAAGGATGCGTTCTTTTTCAATTGATGTACCTAACCCGGATGCCATCTGATCCCCCAGATTAAGCACATCCATTACATTGGCCTTGTAGTATGCGAAAGGCAACAGCACAACAAGCCAAGGTAACAGTGCCATTACAAATTTCCAGTTGGACCCCCATATACTTCCTGCCAGCCAACTGGCAACAAACGTATAACTTTCAGGCGTAAGCTTGAGGGTCATGATGATCATCGCGGCACTGATCCCCGCCGCTACACCAATTCCGCTTAACAGTAACCTTATCGGAGAAATCCCTTCACCCTTTTTGTAAGAAAGCGCATAGATCAGAATAGCTGCCGCTCCCGATCCAATCAGCGCAAGGGCAGGTAGTAAAAACAATGAATTCGTTGTTTGCATCGTTGGGAAAAGCAATACAAACAGCATAACCATCAGCCCGGCTCCGGCATTAATCCCCAAAATACCAGGGTCCGCCAAACCATTACGTGAAACTCCTTGCATGATACAGCCAGAAACAGCCAGACCTGCACCGATCAAAATGGAAATAACCATTCGTGGCAATCGGAATTCAAATAAGATTAATTCCTGCTGTGGAGTCCCTTGCCCAAATAAGGTTCTAAAAAGCTCCATTGGCGAAAGTCGAATGGTTCCTGTATTCGCACTAATGGTGAATGCAACAATGAGTAGAATGAGCAGAACGATAACAACGATCCAATCATGGATTTTTTTACGGTGACCTGCTTTGGCAATAGCTCCAGTCGTGATGTTATTCATCTTACAGCGCTCTCCTTTCTTTACGAGCCAGATAAAGGAAGAATGGCACCCCAATCAGGGCAATAAGCACGCCTACTGGTGTTTCCTCCGGTGCATTAATCATACGGGCCGCCAGATCGGCAAACACGATGAGCAAAGCTCCCATAATGGCCGAGCAAGGAATGATCCAGCGATAATCGACACCTACCAGCTTGCGGGTCATGTGAGGAATGATCAGACCTACAAAGCCGATAGATCCTACCAGCGACACTGCCGCCCCCGCCAGAATAAGTACCAAGATCATCCCAAGTACCTTTACAATACCAGTGCGCTGACCGAGACTGAGCGCAATTTCATCCCCGAGGCTGAGCAACGTAATAGACCGTGACAGCATAAGCGCGCCGATGAAAGCCGCCACAACCCAAGGCAAGACAATTCCTAGTTGCACCCATTTGGTTCCGCTAAGTCCCCCTGCATACCAGAAGGCTAGATCCTGCCCGACATTAAAATACAAGCTGATCGCGTCACCCAAGGCAGACAGCAACGCCGTTACAGCTGCACCCGCCAATACAAGGCGTACTGGCGTAAGTCCAGCCTTGGATATGGAGCTTGTACCATATACCATCACAACAGCTAAGGCAGCACCAACAAAGGAGTACAGCATTAACTGTAAAAAGGATGACCCGGGAAAAAGGGCAAAACAAATCGCCATCGCCAAACTGGCTCCCGAATTCAATCCAAGCAAGCCCGAGTCAGCAAGCGGATTGCGGGTCATCCCCTGCATAATCGCCCCCGCCACAGCGAAGCAGACTCCGATCAACACACCACCCAAAATCCGTGGTAGCCGGATTTCCCAAATAATTTGATGATTTTGTATTTCAGGATTAAAATGAAAGACTGCGTTCCATACCTCAAACAGCCTAATAGGAGCTGCACCAAAAGATAGGGATAGAGCGATACCGAACGCCAAAAGGGCTAGCCCGGCTGTTAAGATGAGCGAAGCCGCCCATGGCCGTGAGTGGAATGGAGTCAGCGGCTGGCTATTGTTACTCTGGGCGGGACTCTCCGATGAATCTGTTAATTTCATGACTATTTTTCACCCTTACTGTTGAATAGTATGTAGGCTTTCACACAAACCTGTGCTCATGAAGGCGTTTGATAATGAGAATTATTATCATCCAATCTTTACTATTGTAAATTAATGCGACAATGGCTTCAATAGTAAATTTCGACGAACCCGTGAAGCCCTGCAATTTTGTGAAAAAATAAAGCCCTTTGGCATAAATAAATACCAAAGGGCTGCCAGCAACACCTGAGTAACTACTTCTGTGAAGCCTTCTCTTTATTCCGCTCGACGAGCATGTCTGCTATTTCTTCTGCTTGTCCTACAATGGCAATCGGGTCAAAGTACCAATATCGATCCTCCTGTAACTCAAAGACCTCGCCATTTCGGACGGCATCCAGTGACTTCCATATACTGTCCCCTGTATAACCGGCAGTTTCCTTGTTAACCGTCAGAAAAATATAAGAGCCGGCATACTGATTAATAACTTCTTTCGATACCGATTTCCATTGAGTCTCACCTAATAATTCTTTTTGGACAAGTGGCGGAGGTGTCAAATCCAGTCCTCTGTAAACCGCCTGCCCTCCTCTGCCAAAGTTATCACCATATACAAAGTATTCTTTATCCGAAGCTTCCATTACGGTGAAAGTATCTCCAGGTTGAATAATTCCCTTCAACTTGTCACGTGCAGCCTGCATCCGCTGATCGTATTGGGCAAGCCACGCTTTAGCCTCCTGCTCTTTTCCAAGCAGCTCACCAAAAGCTGTCAGTTCCTCATGCACATCCTTGTACGTTCCATAAGGAATGACGATGGTTGGAGCAATTTTACTGTATTTCTCATATTCAGAAGCATCTTTGGAACCAATCAGAATCAAATCCGGCTGAAGAGTAAGTACCTTTTCAAAGGACACGCTACCGCGATCTCCAATGCTTGTAATGCCCTGTACAAGATCCTTTGAAAACGGATTGTCCAAATAATACTTAACACTCCCCACGGGTTGAATACCAAGAGCTAGCAAATCATTCTGATACATATCTACGACGATCCGTTGAGGATGAGTTGGGATTGTAACATCACCATGAATCGTTTTGATTGTCTTCGTTGCCGCTGACTTCTGCTCGGCAGAAGTTTGATTCTGCTTTCCGTCAGCCTGCTCCGTCTTTCCTCCGCACGCGGTCAGAGCCAGAATAAATGACAGGAGCATCATTGCAATCCACATTTTCTTTTTCAAAAAAATTCATTCCTCTCTCTATTGACCTTTCATACTATTCTATTTAGGTGCCGTACTGGGCTTGATGCAGACGGCTATATGGTCCTTTTACCGCCAGCAATTCTTCATGTCTACCTTGCTCGGCGATGCCCTGATCGGCAACCACGATAATGCGGTCGGCGTTTTTGATCGTTGCCAGACGATGCGCAATAACGAGCGTTGTGCGTCCTTGCGACAACTCTGTCAACGCCTGCTGAATCGCAGCTTCCGTCTCTGTATCCAGTGCCGATGTCGCTTCATCCAAGATAAGAATAGGCGGATTTTTGAGGAACATCCGCGCAATAGACAAACGTTGTTTTTGACCCCCAGACAGCTTTACACCCCGTTCACCAATCATCGTATCCAGACCTTCCGGATAGGAACGAACAAGGTCTTCAATCTGAGCCCGACGGGCAGCATCCCAAATTTCTTCCTCCGAAGCATCGAGCTTGCCATAAGCAATATTTTCACGAACCGTTCCATCAAACAGGAATACATCCTGCTGTACGATACCAATCATGGAGCGCAACGATTCCAGCTTCATTTCACGGATATCCATACCATCAATGGTAATGCTGCCTTCCTCCACATCATAGAAGCGTGGTAACAAACTACAAAGCGTCGTTTTACCTGCTCCTGAAGGGCCGACCAGTGCTACAGTTTCTCCCGCATGGATGGATAGGTCCACTTTACGCAATACCTTGTCTTTGTTTTCATAACCAAACGTTACACCTGCAAATTGGATCTCTCCATTGAGATGGGTAACGATCTTGGCCCCAGGCAAATCTTCTACATCCGATTCACTTTCCAACAAATCCAGATATCGGCGGAAGCCGGCGATGCCTTTGGGATACGTTTCAATAACGGAGTTAATTTGTTTGATTGGTGCGAGAAATACATTGGACAGCATCACAAATGCGATAAATTCCCCATAGGTCATCTGCCCCTCAATAACAAACCATGTTCCACATACAAGCACAAACAATGAAACCAGCTTCATCAGTATAAAACTAATCGAGGAATTCCAGGCCATAATGCGGTAAGCGACAAGCTTCGTTTTACGGAAGCGTCCGTTATTTTCAGCAAAACGTTCCATTTCATGTGCTTCGTTAGAGAACGCTTGAACGACGCGGATACCGCTGACGTTATTTTCAATACGAGCGTTGTAATCTGCGATATCTGAAAACATACGATGGAAAGCCGCAGACATTTTACGACTGAAATATAAGGACAAGTAAATCATAAGCGGCACAATAATGAACGTCAGCACAGCCAGCTTCCAGTTAATGCCGAGCATGATGCCAAAGGCCCCTCCCAATGTCATCAGCGCGATAAACAAATCTTCGGGTCCGTGGTGAGCAATTTCCCCGATATCCATCAGATCGTTGGTCATACGGGAGACGAGATGCCCTGTTTTGTTATTATCAAAAAAACGGAAGGATTGCTTTTGAATTCGATCAAACAGCTTTTTACGCATATCCGATTCGATATTAATCCCCAGCTTATGGCCCCAAAAGGTAACCACGTAATTTAATCCGGCACTAACTACATAAATACTAAGAAGTCCTAGGCAGGCATATAAAATCCACCTCCAGTTCCCGCTAGGCAGCAAATCATCGACCACCCGGTTGACGGCAAGTGGAAATGCCAGCTCCAGCAGTGCTGCCAGCAAGGCGCAAGAGAAATCGATAATAAACAAAGTCCGGTAAGGACGGTAGTATTCAAAAAATCGTCTTAGCATGTATATGGCTTTTCCTTTCTTATTTCGAGTGATTATTTAGGATCGGTGGAAAGCATGGTAACGGCTTCATCCAGCGATTGGTCGATAGCAAGCGGTGAGTACGTAAACCATGGGTCAGCTTTGATGAAATATACTTTGTGGTTTTTGACAGCCGGGAGATTTCTCCACAATGCGCTTTGCTCGATCTCCCTGAGCATGCCGTCCTTGCTCGCTTCATCATAAACCAGCATAATAATTCGGTCCCCTGACAGTTCAGGCAGCTTTTCCATCGAGATGCTATCGTAAACAAAATTAAAGTTCGGGTCCTTCGCCAGCTTTTGGCGTATGTACTCAGGAGGATTCAATTCCAGCGAGCGATAAATGACATGTCCTACATTCCGCGCTCCGTATACCCTTAACACATTCTTATCGTAGGCCATATAAATCGTAACCGTTTCACCTTTTTTGAATTTTCCAGCCAGCTTTTTCCGTCCTTCGGCAGCCTTTTTGTCCAAGTTAGCGATCCACTGTTCTGCTTCCTTGTCCTTACCCAGTACGGCTGCGACGTTCCGCAGTTGTTTGAATACATCCCCTTCTCCAAAAGAAACGACTACGGTTGGAGCAATTTTCTCCATCTGCTCCTTCACTTCTGGCGTGGTATATTCTGTTGTGATGATCAGGTCTGGTTGTAGCTCCAGCACCTTTTCTACATTCGTCGGGTTCCCAATATCCGCAACTCCGTCAATCTTACCTTTTAAATAATCGCCTTCCAACAAATGGGAAGCAGCACCTGCAGGCTTAACTCCCAAGGCCAGCATAGCATCCAAATATTGCGTTGTGACAACCCGCTGCGGATTTACAGGGATATTGATCTTGTTGCCCGTGGCATCTGTATATTCACGCATGGCAACCGTTTGGGATTGCCCGGAAGAGTCGTTAGTGCTAGTCTTTCCGTTGGTTTGATTACCGCTATCTGCGTTTCCACAAGCACCCAGTACAACCGTCAGCAGAACCACGAGACACAGTGTGATACCCCATTTTATCCTGTTACTTTGTTGCAAGATGATGTCCTCCTTAAGTGTATACATCAAAAAATGATAGTGATTCTCATTATCATACAATTGTTATTGTATCTTTTACCGCTACTTCTTACAACACCAAAATTAAAAACTCCCATTTATGTGTATGTATCGTCATAGTAGAATAGCCCGAAAAAGGACTGATGCGCATTACAGCATCAGTCCGAAAGCTTAATATGTTAGGTCATATACCCGTTTTATTTCTTCAGATCCACTAATTCCAGCTTGGCAGGAATTGATTTTTTCACGGTTTTACCCTGGAGTACATCCTGTGCTGCCTGAACCGCCAATTGTCCAATCAGTTCGGGTTGCTGAGCCACGGTCGCCGTGAGCTTGCCCTCCTTAATAGATTTAAGTGCATCCTCGTTGCCGTCAAAGCCGATCACCGGAATATCTTTACCCGAGCTTTGAATGGCTTCAATTGCCCCAAGCGCCATTTCATCATTATGGGCAAATACCGCCTGAACGTCCGGGTTGCCTTGCAGCAGGTTTTCCATGACATTCAAACCCTTGGTCCGGTCAAAATCGGCCGACTGTTTGGCAATAACGTTCAATTCCTTATCCGCTACTTCGTGGAAGCCTTTGCCCCGTTCACGGGTGGCCGACGCACCTGGTACGCCTTCCAGCTCAATGACCTTGGCACCTTTTCCAACTTGATCAATCACGTATCTGGCAGCCATGCGTCCACCCTCTACATTATCCGAAGCAACAAGCGCTTTTACATCCCCTTTGTCAGCCGAACGATCCAGCGTAATGACCGGGATGTTCAAAGCATTCGCGGATTGAACTACCGTGGAGATAGCCGACGAATCTGTCGGGTTAATTAACAACGCATTTACGCCTTGCTGGATCAAATCGTCCACGTCATTGCTTTGCTTCGCCGAATCATTTTGCGCATCGACGACAATGACTTGCAATCCTTGTTTTTTGGCCTCTGCAACGACTCCATCTTTGAGAGAGACGAAAAATGGATTATTCAGTGTAGAGATGGACAAGCCTATTTTAATATCCTTCAAGTTCGCGGCTGCTTTAGGTTTCGCCCATTCCGGCGGTTCCAGAGAACAGCCTGTCATGAGCAGGAGCAGTAAGGCTGTCATAATTAATGTAAGCTTTTTCATATATGTGGTCTCCTTATATACAGATTAGGTGGTTTATGCAGATTTCTTACGGTCAATCAATACAGCAATGGCGATTACAATCCCTTTGACCACCATTTGATAAAAAGAGTTCACTCCCAGCAAATTCAAGCCATTGTTCAGCGTCCCGATAATGAGTACACCGATCAACGTACCTACGATTCGTCCGCGTCCCCCTGACAGGCTTGTTCCACCCAGTACGACAGCCGCAATGGCATCCAGTTCATAAGAAGTACCTGCTGTCGGCTGCGCCGAGTTCAAACGTGAGGTCAAAATAGCACCCGCCAACGCGGATAGCATTCCAGCCAGAGAGTAAATCCAAATTTTCACGCGCGGTACTTTAATACCGGATACAATCGAAGCCTTCTCGTTACCACCAATGGCATACGTTTTGCGTCCAAACGGCGTTTTATGCAAAATGATCCACAATACTGCAAAGGTAATGAGCATCGTAATCGCCGGAACCGGAATGCCAAATTGATAACCACGGCCGAACAATTGAAATACAAGGCTGTCTCCGAGTCCTGTAATTGGATTACCGTTAGTATAGACCAGCGTCAATCCTCTAAAAATGGTCATCGTCGCCAATGTAGCAATAAACGGAGCCATTTTACCTTTGGTGATCATCAAGCCATTAATCATCCCCATGACGCCACCCAGCGCACAGCCAATGATAATTGCCAAAATCGGATCGAACCCGGCCAGCATCATATTCGCGACAAACGCACTGGATAGAGCTAGGATCGAGCCAACAGACAAATCAATCCCACCTGTGAGAATAACGAAGGTCATACCGAACGCAATCAACGCATTAATGGATACCTGGCGCAACAAATTCAAAATATTAAGCGGTTCCAAAAAGCTGGGATTTAAGACCGATACGATGATAACCAAAATAATGAGTCCTAACAACGGGCCAAGCTTTTGTGTGATTTGCGACATTTGAAAGCCTTTGCTACCTTTTGCTTCATTCATAGTTGTCATATTACTGTCCTCCTGTAGCTAACGTCATAATGTGTTCTTGTGTGGCTTCTTCTCTGCTTAGCTCCCCGCTGATCTTACCCTCGTGCACCACGACAATACGATCGCTCATGCCGAGCACCTCGGGAAGTTCTGAGGATACCATGATGATCGCTACTCCACGCTCGGTCAGCTCGTTCATCAACTGGTAGATTTCCCGTTTGGCACCTACATCCACGCCTCTTGTCGGTTCATCAAGAATGAGTACGCTTGGGCCAATCCCCACCCATTTGGCGATAACGACTTTTTGCTGATTACCACCTGACAAACTGCGAACCGTTGTTTCGCCCGATTGGGTTTTAATTTGTAAGCGTTTTATTAATGTATTAACAAATTCCAGCTCTTTTTTGCCTGAAATAAATCCCTTTGACGTAAAGCTGAACAAATTCGGCAGCACCATGTTTTCCCGGATCGAAAAATCCAGCACCAAACCCTCATCCTTGCGGTCCTCTGTAATAAAGCCGATTCCCAGCTTAACCGCGTCATCCGGCTTGCGGATAGCTACCTTTTTTCCCCGCACATGGATTTCACCGCTGTCCAAAGCATCCAATCCAAAAAGCGCTCGCATAATTTCTGTCCGTCCCGAACCCATCAAGCCCGAAAAGCCTACAATTTCCCCGGATCGCACGGTAAAATTCACATTTTTAAATAAACCTTTGTGCGAGGCATTTTTGACCTCCAGCACCACTTCTCCCAAAGCAGGCGTTCTCGCTGGATAGCGTTCAGTCAGCTCTCTGCCAACCATTTTCCGTACAACCTCATCAAAATTCGTATCGGGAATCGCTTGGGTATCCACGGTTTTCCCGTCACGCATGATGGTAATCCGGTCGCAGATTGCGAATATTTCCTCCATACGGTGTGAAATATACACTATAGAAACACCATCTTTTTTCAAGGAAGTAATAACCTCAAACAGCTTTTGAATTTCCCGTTCAGTTAGCGCGGCTGTCGGCTCATCCATTACGATTACTTTGGCATCCGTCATCAATGCTTTGGCTATTTCAATCATCTGCTGTTGACCTACGGAACACTCGCCTGCTTCACCATTCAAAGGCAGATTCACTGCAAGCTTAGCGAATTGTTCATTTGCTAGCGCTTTCATTTTGGTGCTGTCGAGAAATCCCCACTTGGATGTCATTTCCTTCCCAATAAACAGATTTTCCAGCACGGTCATTTCCGGCCACACATTCAGCTCCTGGTGGATAAAAGCAATTCCCTTTTGCTCCGCTTCTTTAGGGTTAGCAAAATAGGTTTCCTGACCGTCAATGATGATTGTTCCTTCATCACGGCGGTGCAGCCCAATTAAAATATTCATCAGCGTTGATTTACCTGCACCATTTTCACCCATGAGTGCATGAACCTCTCCTTCACGGAGATCAAAATCTACACCACTCAGTACCTGATTGGTTCCAAAGGCTTTGTGAATTCCCTTCATTTGAATCTGCATGCTGCTCCCTCCTTCTTATCCAAAATAGGCTTTATCCAAAATAAACCCCGGCCTGCAAAATACAATTGGCAAACGGTTTATTTTCTCCTGTGCGAATGACCACCTTGGCATGACGGGTCAACTCCTTGAATTGCTCATGCGAACAAAACTCAATGGCAGCGGTTTGCGCCGCGGTCTGCGAATATTCTGACTGCTCCCCTGCAAATGTGCGGCTAATATACTGTAAAGCTTCCTCATTCCCCTGTTTAATTTCTTCAGCCAACGTTACCTTTTCGATCACCATGTCTGCTGCGATTACATCAACGACATCCTGAAAGGACGGTACGCCCAATTTGAGAGCCAAATCAATTTTGGTAACGCCTTCAGGAATAGGTAAGCCGGCATCGGCCACGACAATATAGTCCGTGTGACCGAGATCCGACAGTACCTTGGATATATGACTGTTCAGGATTCCATGTTTTTTCATATTATAATTGTTCCTCCACTTCACGCCGCGTTGGCATACCACCCTGTGCCCCAAATTTGGTAACGGACAGCGATGCAGCACGATTGGCGAATTTCACACTGTCTGCCATCGATTTCCCCTCAGCCAGCGCCACCGCAAATGCAGCGTTAAATGTGTCCCCTGCACCTGTCGTATCCACGACTTCTACTTTATAAGTAGGGACAACGACCTCCTGTTCTCCGTCGAAAAACCGTACACCGTTGCTGCCTTCTGTGACAAACAACTTGTTCGGATATTGACGCAGAGCCTCTTGAAGGCTTTGGCCCTTGAACATAATAGCGGCTTCATGCTCATTTGGTGTAATGTATGTCGCGTTCTCAATCACACTTGCTTCCACCTCACGAGCCGGAGCGGGATTCAGCAATAGCGGCACCTGATACTTCGCACAAATTTTGCTCACGTATACGACCGTTTCCTCCGGTATTTCCTGTTGAATGAGCACCATATCCGAATTTCGGATCACATTGAGTGCTTCCTCCACATAGGCTGGAGTTATTTCATTATTCGCAGCTTTTACAACAACAATACTGTTATCACCCTCAGCCAGTACAATATGTGCTGTGCCGCTTTCCATATGTGTAACCGGTTTCACATAGCCAACTTGAACATGATTTTCTTCAAAATTCCGTAAAATCTGTTGACCAAAATGATCATCCCCTACGCGTCCAATCATCGTGACGTCCGCTCCGAGACGAGCTGCGGCTACTGCCTGATTGGCACCTTTCCCTCCAGGCACGGTTGTAAAGCTTTCACCCAGCACCGTTTCTCCTGCGCCGGGGCGCAGGGATGAAGTCACTACAAGATCCATAGAGCTACTTCCAATAATCGTGATTTTAGCCATGATAATCCACCTTTCTAGTCGTTTCCCGTTCAATGAATTTGACGGGCAATTGTATGCTTGAATGGGTAAGTATGCTCGAATGAAGATTAGGTACGCTAGACTTCGTTGCTTGTGACTGCTCAATCAATTGAATCAGCAAACCTGCTGCTTCCCATCCCATTTCATAAGCGGGCTGCCGGATCGTTGACAATGGCGGGAATAACAAGCTACTTAATGGTATATCATCAAACCCGATAATCTGAACATCATCCGGGATTTTCTTTCCTAATCTATGTGCCTCATGCATCACCGCTGTAGCCACAATATCGTTACTCGCAATGACTCCGTCCGTATCCGGATGCTTGCTGAACAGCTCTTTGGCCCACAGCTCGGCTTCCTTGAACGAAAAGGACGTCGTCTTGACGACATGATAGGCAATACTCGATTGCTGAAGTTCTTCAACCGCCCCGCGAAAACGATCCTGTGCCGGACGAATATGCGCCGGGCCCTGCATGACCGTAATTTGTTTGCTACCACGGGCCACGATTTCCTGCGCTGCAAGTCGACCGCCATGAGCACCATCCGCATATACGGACGGACTGTCATTGGAAGTTCGATCAAGAAAAACGACAGGGATTTTCAACTTGGCGTAGCAATCAGCATTGGGATCATTTGTAGATGAAATGACACCAACGACATTATTTTGAACAAAAGTATCCATGTAATCCAATTCTTTTTGGCGATCTTCATCACTATTACCGAAAATAATCCGAAAATCATTTTCCTGCATTCGATCCTCCACCCCACGAGCTAACAAAGGAAAGTAAGGATTCGTAATATCCGGTAGAAGCAGGCCGATCAATCTGGATTTCTTTTTGTACAAAGAACGAGCAACTTCGTTGGGTTTGTAATTTAGTTGCTTAACTGCGGCCTCAACCTTGCGACGTGTATCCTCATGCACATATCCGGTTTCATTAATAACTCTGGATACGGTTGCTACGGAAACGCCTGCATAGCTGGCGACCTGTTTAATTGTTGTCATTGTGTAGTTTCAGCTCCAATGTGTAACCGGTTACACATATAAAATATCACAGCATTTATTTTTTGACAAGCATTAATTATTTGCATGTTGAATGCTTTAGCTTTATAATTATTTCTGTAACTAATATAGTTTCACCTTTGTGCACATTCTAAAGTGGGCAGGCCCACTCCCGGTTACTCAATAAAATACGTAAACATGGAGGCTTTTTCCTGATGAATATCGAAGTTTGGTCTGATTATATGTGTCCGTTCTGTTATATTGGCAAACGCCGTTTGGAGCAAGTATTACAGCAATTCCCACACCGCGATGAGGTGCAATTGACGTTCAAGAGCTTTGAATTGAACCCGGATGCTGTGAAAGATAGTGGTAAAACGATCAATGAAGAGCTGTCAGCCAAATATGGCGTCAGTCTGCAAGAGGCTCAGGCCATGAATGATCGTATGAACGAAAACGCACGCTCTGCGGGTCTGGAGTACAATATTCATGCCATGGTGCCGACAAACTCTCTCGATGCGCACCGCCTAACCCTTTGGGCTCAAACACAAGGCAAAATGCTGGAGCTGAGCGAGCGTTTATTCCAGGCTGTTTTCTTCGAAGGAAAGCATACGGGTGATCATGAAGTGCTGGCAGCGTTGGCAGCTGAGGTTGGTTTGGATCAGAAGGAAGCCGCTGCTATATTAGCGAGTGACCGCTTTGCTGATGAAGTTAGAGCCGATGAAGCTGAAGGCGCTGAGTTGGGTGTTCGGGGTGTGCCATTCTTTGTATTTGATCGAAAATTTGCTATTTCTGGTGCTCAGCCGGAGGACGTATTTTATGATGCGCTTCAAAAAGCATGGGACGAACGCTCACCTTTCACTATGATAAGCGCCAGCTCGTCCAAGCATGATGCAGGTGGTGGTGTATGTACCGACGACGGTTGCGAGATTCCAGGCCGCGAGAGCTGATCGACAATGAATGAAGATGTTTAACTCCCTAAATAACTTAAAAAAAGCGTGCCAGCACCAATTAAACCTGATGCTGGCACGCTTCTTTATTTTTTTATAACGATTTAATCATCCCGCCATCCACAAGAATGGTACTGCCTGTCAAATAGGATGAAGCTGAAGACGCCAGAAAAGCAACGACTTTACCGAACTCTTCAGGCTCTCCATACCGTCCCAATGGAATGCCCTCTTCTGCTTGTTTGCGAACCTGATCCGTCGTTTGGTGGGTTTTCTCAGCTCGATGCTCGTCCAAGCTGCGAACGCGATCGGTTGCTATTCTCCCCGGTGCTACAGTATGTACCAGGATATTATAAGGAGCTAGTTCCAGAGACAATGTTTTCGCTAATCCAGCGACCCCAGTACGTAGTGTATTCGAAATGATTAGGCCCGGAATCGGCTGCTTAACTGAGGAGGAAGCAATATTTAAAATTCTGCCGCTTTGTTGTTTTTTCATATATGGTAACGCCTCACGGATTAACCGGATATGACTAAGTAAATTTTGCTCAAAGGCCTGTATCCAAACTTCATCTGTAAAATCATCAAAGGTGCCCGCAGGAGGACCACCCGCATTGTTAACCAAAATATCGACGGTGCCAAACAAATCGACTGTACGGCGGATGGCCAGGGAAATATGTTCAGGTTTTGTTACATCGCAAACTACATATTCAACGCGGCCACTCGCTGTTTCCTGTAATTCTGCCTGCGTCCGCTGAAGATCTGCTTCATTCCGTCCGGAAATGACGACATTCGCACCTTCGCGTGCCAGTTCCCGTGCGCTTGCCTTTCCGAGTCCTTTACTGGAACCTGCAACAAAGGCAGATTTTCCTGTTAATCCTAAATCCATTTATGCCACTCCCTTTTCTCAGTGTTCTCTATTTAATTGTACACAGGACCAGCACGTTTTGTTTACAGCACGTTATGATGTTGATGCAGGTGTTGTTGGCTGCTCGTATACAACAACGGACTGGCTCTCAGGCTCCCATTTAACATTTGTCCCCAAGGCCTCTCCGATTACCCTTACAGGTACCATTGTCGTTCCATCCACTATGGATGCTGGCTGCTCGATAGAATACGGCTGACCGTTAATATATGCTTTCGGACTGTTAACAAATAATTTGACGGACACGCCGTTACGGGTGACAGTAACAGCCTTTTCTTTCGGATCCCAGGAAACCTTTGCATCCAAAGCTTCGGAAGCTGTTCTAAACGGAACAAGTGTGGTCCCATTGCGGTTAATCGGTTTGGCATCGTATTCTTCACCATTCACGAACAGTTTCATACCCGACGGCCGTCCGGCCTTCTTCGAGAATTCACCCAGCTTTTTGTAGCTGTCCAGATCGGACACATTAGCCAGTACCGCCTCCTCCTGCATGTAAACGGCATCTGTCACATTTCCGTTTTCAGCCAGTAGCTCAGCCGCCTCAGTCAGTGCTTTACCAGAATTTCGGATCAATTCAAGTTCAGCAACCTGCTCCGGAGTCAAACGGTCCGGGTATTTCGTAAGCAGCAGATTCGCAATAACCGCTCCTGCCGGCTTATCCTTCGTATTTTCTACCGCGTTAAGCAGACCCTTGTAACCGTTGCGTCCCTTGTGACCATTATGGTCTTTGGACTCCCCGTATGTATCATCCGTTACTGCAACAGGTTCAGTTTTTCTGATTTCTGCGTGTTTGTCTTTTTTACTGTTTTCATCCTTTTTACCGGATGCTTTGTCCTTTTGTTTTTTGGACTGATCATTGTCTGAGTCATGGGGATCGATTATCTCTTCCCCGCTCTTTTCATTCCCGTCTTTAACAGACGTCTTAGCTTCCTGTTTGTTCTCCTGATCATTTCCGCGTCCCTGCTTGGCTTCAGCGGTTCCCGCTGCCAATCCCAAGACCAGTATACACGCTAGTAAAGCTGTCCAAGTGTTTCTCATGATGCAATTCCTCCTTATAGTAAAGACCGGGCTCAAATGTCCCTAGACGTATTAACGGCTTCTCTAAGCTGATTTTTTATCTTTTCTTTAACTAATGTGTGAGACACCGCTATAGCTGCAGTCCAGATTGCCAAAACCACTATAAAATTTTATTATACGCCTAACCTATTTACACAGTATAATGAGAATTACACATGCATTTTTAAGAATCAGCCTTTACATTCGCATAATAGAAAGAAGATGAAACAGACATGTTCGGCACCATTCTTTTGGACGTTGTTTTACCTATTTTTGTACTTATCAGTTTTGGTTGTATTATGCAATATTTTTTCCGACTGGACTTGTACACCTTAGCTAAAATCAATTTTTACTATATCACCCCCGCAGTTGTGTTTACGGGTCTTTATAACTCGGAAATATCCTTAATGCTCATGGGTGAGGTTTCGCTTTTTTATGCCTTGTACATAGCTATTCTGTACGTAATCAGCACAACCGTCGCCAGATCTCTGAAATACAGCCCTGGAATGCGAGGAGCTTTTACAAACAGTGTTATGCTAGATAATTCAGGAAATTATGGTCTGCCAATCAATCAGTTGGTGTTCAAAGGTGATCCGCTGGCCATTTCCGTTCAAGCACTGATTATGACCTTTCAAAGCTTTGTCACATTTACATACGGTACTTTTGTTGTGCAAAATGGCAAGGCCAATACTCGAAAAATTTTAATTAATTTTCTGAAAATGCCTGTTCCCTACGCGCTTGCGCTAGGCTTGCTTCTAAATCTGCTGCATAGTCCATTGCCTAATTTACTGGCTGAGCCTTTGAATTATATTAGCCAGTCGATGGTTGCCGTTGCTTTGCTTACTTTGGGAGCACAAATAGTGCAATACCCCTTTCGTTTGCGCCGTACAGCCGTGTACATCAGTATGGTACTACGTCTGATTGCTGGTCCGATGGTCGGTTTTATGCTAGTGTTGCTGCTAGGTCTTAAGGGGATTCCCGCTCAAGCGCTGCTCATTGCATCGGGTATGCCTACCGGCGTTAACACAAGTATTTTGGCGGAAGAATATAAAAATGAACCCGATTTTGCGGCACAGACAGTATTACTTTCTACGATTGTGAATGTCATTACGATGACGCTGTTGATTTCAGCATCCCGGCATCTTGTCTGAGGTGTATAAATATAAAAATTGGATTAGAGACGCTTTTTGTCTGAGGACAGGAGCGTTTCTTTTTCACGGATAAAAGAACGTACGTTCCCATTGGTGTTCCTTTTTCTACTTAAAGTGGTGTGTTTGTTTTATGGAGATTGTATGCGAGAAAGAATCTTGTTACTATTATGAATTTTTCATATAGTGAAATAATTATATAAAATTAATTTGAATCTCTGTTGGTTGTGTTTTCAACTTGTCGTTGCTTTGTTTCCGAAAAAGATTGACGGGCAACAATGTCATCGAAAATAAAGCCAGCTCGCTCATTAGAGTGGCTGACTTTGACTTAGGATTATTCTTATTAAGATTTAAGGCTCTATCCCCCATTGCTTGCTTCCAGACAGATAAGCGGTTATTTTAGTGGAATCTTGTAAACTGTTTGCTGTGGGATTAAAGGAATAATCATCGGTTTGTGTATAATTGCTCCAGTCCACTTTGGATATCCGGGTTTGCAACTCCACACTTTGACCAGGCTCTAAAGAACCCGCAGCCGACTTAAAACCGATCTCTGCATAAGAATCTGCCCCTGGCTTCGCATTGGATAGTGTTTTGAAGCTAGCAATCACATTCTCTGTACCGATGCTTGACCAATCCGTGAAGAAATTTTGCGCTTTCTCCCCATTGATGGTGTAATAATAACGCAATGTAACGTCTGCTAGGGAAACGGATGAAGTTCCCGTATTGGTTATTTTAAATTTGGAACTGATTGTATTGCTTGTGGCGGATACATTCCCATTAAAGGTTTGCACCTTCAGAACGCCCTCACCTGTTCCCGGCTCACTTGGCGTATCCCCTTTCACCGTAATCGTGAACAACGCATCATTGCCTGTACTAAAATGGAAGTTCAGCGTGGTCTCACCTTTAGGAAGTTTAGATAAATACTTGTTGGTAAGAACGACTGTCTCGTCACTAAGTGTATAATCTTCACCTTTGTTCAGCACCACGTTCCCTTGCTGGATGGCTTCCAGCGTATTACCGTTAAGTGTAAGCTTGACAGTAATATCGGTATTGCTGTTATTCACTCCGTAGGTTGCAGTCGTTGGTGTAATACTTGCTTGCCCGGTAGATGGCTGATCACCACCCACACGATCCGCCACCAGAATACCGCGGCCATTCGTTCCCAGATAAGCACGCCCATAAACTCGGGGATCACCGATAATGGTCGTCACCCGTGCATATTGATGCTTGTCGTCATTAATGCGTACCCAGTTTGCGCCAGCATCGTCCGAACGATAAAATCCGCGTGTACCGTCGATTTTACCAACGATGAATACAGTTGCATTGGTACGATTCTGTGCTGCTTTACCAAAGCCTACAAAGTCTGCCTCCTGCACATTAGCGAGCTTGGTGAACGTAACGCCGGAATCCTTGGAATGCCACAAGCCGTATGGCCCTCCATCCTCAGAGCCCCCAGCGAACCATACATCCCCTTCTGCTCCACGTACTGCATCAATATCGGCATTACCTTCTGTTGGTAAGCCTGATACCGCCGAAGCCGTGAACGATACGCCTCCATTGGTGCTCACATATATTTTTCCGGCGGCAAACGCATAGTATTTGTTAGGATTCATCCGGTCTGAGGCAATCTTCGCATTCGCTGGAATCCCTGTACTTGGGGTCCATAAGTTGCCGCCTGTTTTGGAGTAAAACACGCCTTTGTCCGAGGTACTCCAGAGTAAGCCATTACCATCGGCCGCAACGGCTATGCTTCCCCCTCCAACTGTGCCGGAAGGCTCACTGTTCGCTTTATACCAGTTTGCTCCGCCATCATTGGAGAAGCCGATGGATTTGGCATTCGGATCTTTTTGGTAATCTGCTTTGCCTACCCGCGCCATAAAAGCTGGATTCAGCTCGGCATAATCGATACTTTCACTGCTTGTAAAAGTGGGATTATCCAGCATTTTAGCTGGAGCCTTGAACAGATCGTCATGTCTGAAACCGGAGACATCCCCTACTGCGCTCACCAAAGGTGCACCGGTTGGAGGGCTTACAAGATCCAAAATCGCAGTTTCCTCTACCCCCTTAGCTGCTACCGAAATATCCAGCTTACCGCCCTTGTCCCAGTTCGTCAAATTTTTGGAGCCGTAAATCGTAGCTCCTGTGCCGTATAACATATGGTCTGAATTAAATGGATCAATCTCCAGATCCCCGATCATCCAGCCCAGCTTGGGCGATACTTCCGGCGGAGCAGGGTTGGCATTGAAAGTCAGCCAAGGCGCAGCTGTTATATCCAAATTGTATTTCAGCTTGCGAGTTGGATAACCATCGAATTCCCAAATGGGGCTCCAGGTTGCCCCGCTGTCGGTGCTGCGATAAATCGTTGCATCCGGCCACCAGGAATTCAGCGTAGCCACCATAAGAGTACCCGGTTTCTGCGCGTCTACTGTCAGTCCACCATATCCAAAATAATTGTCCGTGCTGCTACTGGCAACAGGACTTATGTTGGTCCATTGACCGCTAGCTGTATTCAATTTCCACACATCACCCTTTGTCCCGTCATATGGACCTGCTCCATCGCTATAAGAGATATACAGGTTGCCGTCCGATGACAACACGCCATGATGTGGCAAATAGCCCGTAGGTTGCCCTGCTACAGCAGACCAGGTTGTCCCGCCATCTGTACTGCGATAGACACTTTGATTCTTATCAGCTACCCCCACATAAATCGTCTGTGTAGCTTTGCTGGAAGAGCCCGTCTTTTTGTCAAACGTAATCCAGGCCAAACCGACGATATCACTGGTGTACTCATTGGAAGGGTCCTGAACATACGTGCCCGGATTCGGGAAGCTGCTTACCTTGCTCCAGGTTGCCCCGTAATCCGTGCTTTTCCATAGTCCATTACCACTCCGTGCCCCGAAAAATAAAATATTGTTCTTATTGGGATCAATCGTCAGCCTCTCCCCCATCGAGCGGCCTGGCATATTGCCTCCCACCTTAAAAGGAAGCTTCGTTGTCTGCCACGTATTGCCCCGGTCGGTCGACCGCATAATCTGTCCGTTTTGCTTGTCCCATGAATTGGTATACGTACCTGTAGCTATATATACACGGTTCGGATCAACAGGATCGGTAGCCAACGCATCCACGCCATTTTTGTTCCAATCTTCCCAGCCCACAAAATCCGTCAACGGAATCCAGCTCTCGTCAGCGGGATTCCAGCGATAAGCACCTCCAATATCTGTACGGGCATAGATCAGATTTTTTTCCTTCTCATTAAAAATGATACCGGGCACAAAACCGCCACCTCCACCCGTGACCACACTCTTCCAGGTATACTCATCACTTGGAGCGGCATGTGTCGGAGCTATCAATCCCGTCCAGGAAGCACCCGCTACCACTAACGCCAGACACGCGATCCTAAACCTGCTTTTTGCCTTCGTCATTGAATTTAACCTCCTTCTCCAATTTCATTTGAATATGCGAGTCATTTCCAGATGAAAGAATCAGCCGATTCCGGATTCGTTCCTATCATTGTATTTCCAACCAACATAGTCTGATCAATGCTTCTCTCGGCCTCACCTCCAGTCGTTATCAATGAAATGCAACAGGAATTACTTTTTTATAAAGCGCTTACATTTTGTCTTGGTCAATAGATTCGTCATCTTTTTCTCGGTTCCTTGTGTAAAAAATCAAGATTATGTTAATATCATCACTTGCTCCGTGGTTTACAATGTGGGTTTGATCCTTCTCCTGGGCGTTGATACCTTTATATATTACTATTGTGAATTTTTCATATATTGAAATATTTAGAGTGAAAATCGACCAACAAATGTTTGCATAGGTCAGGTTTCTGCGGCTTGCCCGCCTCCCGCTGCATTTGCCCCCGTATTCGTAGAATTGGCTCCTCCATTATCTGAGCATGCCGACAATACCAGCACCAGCGACAGGGTTAGAGCTAACATTTTTGCGTATCGACTTGTTCGTTTCACTTGAAAGCACTCTCCAATCTTATGGGTAATGTTATGAATACGTTGCATTTTGGAGCCAATGTCACATTGTTTATAATTCCAATCAGATATATATGAATTTTACAAATAACTGTATGGATGGATAGAAGACTTAAATTGACAACGCAAAAAAGAGCCGACAGGAGACTCTCCCCGACTCATTTTTGTTGTTAATCACAGTTTTGAATTTTTCAGGTATTGAAAAACTGACTTATATTCCCTCGTACCGGATGAGTCTGCTCCCTGTACTCCCCATCCGTATAACTGCCAATCACCTTGCGCCAAAAGGACTGCGCTGGCCTGTTCGTGCTCATCTGAGTCACCTTCCAACGCCCAGCAAAACGTTCAAACAGCTCATGAGCCGCCCACGTCCCGACCCCATTATGCCTATAAGGACGCAGCACAAAAAACTCAGCCATGTAGTAGTCAGCCTCCCGATTGCTGGACATTCGGTCAACCAGCGCAAAACCTACGGGAACGTCCTGCCTCCAGATCAGAAAAGGCAGCTTCTGTTCACCGCTTGTCCAGTATTGATACAAGTCCGGGTAAGCCGGGAATGTGCCGTTTTCAGTAACATCAATTCGAAGATAGGCTGTAAAATCATATAAATAAAATTGCATGAGCTGCACAATAATGTTCCTCTGCGACTCCGGTGCACTTTTTATGGACAGCTTCAATTCCGACTGAATGTCATACCCCATATTTTCACCTCTCTTGATGGATCGGTTCGTTCTTTACTTCGATTCGCATTCCATCTTCCCTTCCATCCGGTGCTGTTCAAAATATGCTAAAATACATATATTATGATCGGACGAGGTGGAACCCAATGAATATACAAAAGATTATCGACCGGCGCAAACTGGACGAAAAAATGCCAGGATTACCATGGTACGTGCAGCAATTTATGGATTACAAGCTGCCCGATCTGTCCCCTTCCACATTGCTGGAATATGTGCGTGATTATGAAGCTTTTTTTACATGGCTTCGCTCAGAAGGCTTGTCTGCCGGAGAGACGAACGCCCAAGTTACGCTGGAAGAATTGGAGACGCTCCATATGGATAGCATTACAGGCTACCGTTTGTTCCTATCGACTAAGCGTGAAGGCTCCAACTCCCGTATTACGATTTCACGTAAGCTTTCGTCCCTGCGTTCCCTTTTTCATTATTTGAGCCAGATCGCTGAGGATGAAAACTTTTATCCTTTGCTCAAGCGCAACATTATGGCCAAGGTCGAAATCAAGCGCATACATAAACCCAAGGACACGGCCGCCAAGCTCAAAGGAAAGATACTGGAGGAGGAAGAGCTGCTTGAATTTATCGGCTATATTTATGAAGGCTATGGACAGGATATGGCCGATAATAAGCAGGCACTGTACTCCTATGAACTGAACAAGGAACGGGACGCCTGCATTGCCAGTCTCATTCTAAACTCGGGCCTGCGCGTATCTGAAATCGTTAATCTGAATATGGACGATCTGGATGTAAACAATAAATTACTATATGTGTACCGTAAAGGCAATAACGACGAAACCTTTAAAACTCCGGTGTATTTCCGCGAGCAATCCAAAGATGATCTCGCACTTTATTTGTCCCTGAGACATGTCCGTTACCGCGCTCCAAAAAAAGAAAAAGCTCTCTTTGTCGCGCGTCCTAACGGCAGTACAGAAGGCAAACGTATGACTAAAAGAGCGATTCAGGCGATGATCATCAAGTACGCCAAACGGTTCGGCAAGCCTTACCTGACTGTTCACAAGCTCCGTCATTCCTTTGCCACCGACTACTATTTGCAAAACGATATTTACAAAACAAAGGAACAGCTGGGGCACGCTTCGACAGAAACAACAGAAGTCTATGCCCACCTGACTGACAAAACCATGTCCCAGGCGATCGAACGGCGGGTAGAGACTCTAACCGACTCAGCCAATTGATGTCTCAGCCCTGCTCATCCGGGACTCCTTCTCTCTGCTTCTGAATCTGTCCAAGTAACCAGCGGCCTGCCGGGCCGTTGGCAGCGGCGGGAAATATCTGTATCGTTTTATCCGAAAAATGGTTCTGTGCCCAATACGTTTGATCTACCCAAACCGCTACTCCCTGTACATTTGTCAGCTCAGTGGTAAGCTGGGCATCCGATTGTTCCCGCACCATGACCAGCTTTGGATAATGCTCCTGTTTGAAGCCTTCCAGCAATACACAGTCGTATGCCTGAAAATGCCGGATTAGTCCGGTGACAGGCCGACTATGCTCCTCTATAATGGCTGTTCTTCCACCTGAAACAATGGCTACGCCTTCGGCTCCCGCTTGTCGGTGCTTGTACGTATCTGTTCCCTCATGATCCATCTCAAACTCATGTCCATCATGCTTGATCACAGCTACGCGTAGCCCGGACTCCCGCAAATAACGAATCAACCCTCCGAGGAAGGTCGTTTTCCCCGTATTTTTGAATCCGACGACCTGACATACATACGGATTTATCCTATTCACGTCACATGACCGCCTAGAAGCACCAGCACACATACCTCTTCCCCTGCACGCAAGCCTTCTGTTGTCGGAGGAATCACGATCAGACAGTCGGTGTCCTTAATCGTCACCATGGCGCTGGATTCATCTACTCGCGCAGGAATCGCGTATACTTGCCCATTGCGTATTTCCAGGGAGCTGCGTACAAAACGGGTAAAATTATTCACCTTCGTATAATCTGCCCCCAACTGCGCCGTCCAGGTTTGCAAATACGGTTGCTCTGAAGACAGCATCATTTGGATGGTGGGTCGCACAAACAACTCGCAGCCTACAAAGCACGCACCAGGATTGCCAGAAAGTGCAAATAACAGCTTACCGTCAATGACCGCGGCTGTAGTCACACTGCCCGGACGCATTGTGACCTTGTTAAACAGCATATCCACATCTTCCTGTCGTACCAGATCGCCCATAATATCAAAATCCCCCACCGATACACCGCCACTCGTGACGACGATATCGTAGGCAGCTATCGCTTCACGTACAGAAGCACGGGCGAGATCCAAATCATCATGAATGGCTTGCAGGATGAACGGCTCCCCCCCTGCCTCCCTGATTTGTGAAGCCAGCATATATGTATTGCTGTTCCGAATTTTCCCCGGCTGCAACGGCTCATCCACGGCAAGCAATTCCGAACCTGTGGAAAAAACGGCCACCCGTGGCTTCCTGTAGACGGGTACCCGATGCACACCAAAGGTAGCCAGCACCGAGATATGCCCTGCCCCCAGACAGGTTCCTTTGCTGAGTAGAAGCTGATCTTCCTGAATCTCATGGCCGATTGGTGTTACATTTTTGCCGATTTCCATGCGCTTCTTCAGGCCGACATATACCTGTCCATCTTCCTCACGTAGCTGTGTTGCTTCCAGCATAACAACCGTGTCTGCCCCTTCAGGCAATTGTGCTCCTGTCATGATGCGCGCCGCCAAGCCCGTCTCCACCCGCTTGTCCGATACGGTGCCGCATGGAATTTCATCAATCACGCGTAGCCAGATTTCCTGACCGGACGAACAGACTTCAGTGTCCGAACCAAGGATGGCGTATCCATCCATGCCTGAACGACGGAAGCTGGGATATGGGTGTGGTGCGGTCAAATCCATCCCCAAATAACGTCCATGGGCCTGCTCCAGTCCTACATCCTCCCGCTCTCCCTGTTTAACATGAGCAGCTATTCTTCTTTGCGCTTCTTCCACTTGAACCGCTTTGCGCTGAAATTTATCCGAATTTAATTGTACCTGATTCATATCTTCACTCCGTTCTTCTGAAAAATACTCTCTTTCTGTTATAACGCTAAAACCGTTATCTGGCAAATGCGGACAGTATTTATTGGGTCGTGGCCAGTCTCTATGCGCAAAAAAACAGCCCGGAATCTCATACCCAGGCTGTTTTGGCAGGTGCTATTTTAGAATTTTGATCATCATTACACTTCTTGACCCCATCATCGTCGGCTTCGTCGACTGATTTTACCTGAACCGCTGCGTGTTTTAGGCTTGCTGTAAGATCTTCGCGGCGAATCAAAAATGCTGGAACCGCCGCTGCTGCCCTGGTCACGTGAAATCGAGCCCCTGCTCGGTGAACTGCTGCTGGAGCCTCTGTCGAACAGACTTCCGCTGGAACCGACACTGGAATCAGACCCCTTACCCCTGCGGGTAACGGAACCCTTCCGCTCCACCGTAATCGGCGGGATCGCTTTCTTCTCCTGCACCGTAGGTGCACGATACTGGCCCTGAGAAGGTCGGTATACATCTCTGCTTGAATACCCCCGGTAAGAGCCAGATCCGCGTAACGAATCAAACAGAGCATCCAGTACGGTTGCCGTTAAGTATCCTTTTAGAAAGCTGGAACTGTAATTTTGCTCGACATACTTCTTGCTGTCAATTTCAATTAATGTGTCTTCCTTCTTGGCTGGATCTTGCTGTAAATGGTACCATTCATCGCTGTACACCAGAAACATCCGCTCATTGCTCTGCGGCGACATTTGTTCCGGTTCACGCTGTTCTTTCAGTTCCTCCGCCACTTCCGGGACCGTTTTACCTGCGGCGCGATACACGTACGAGGTCGAATTGCCGCTGCCGCTAACCGATTCCAGCGGGTACGTATCTTTCACATTTGGCGCACCGCAGCCGCTTAACACGGATACGAACAAGCTCAGCGCCACAATGACCTTTAATGCATACTGCCAGGTGCGTTTGCCCATGTGTCACCCTCTCCTAGCTTGCCCGAATAACCTTGACGTCTCCGGTAATTACTTCTTCTCCTTCATATAGCATAAAGCGACCGTCCTGCCACTCTACACGCAGCAAATGGTAATCATCTGACTGATACTGCCAAACGTGCTGCTCTCCACCCTGTCGAAAAGGAGCACGGCCCATAACCGTAACATGCCCAAAATACTGCTCTTCCAAATGATATGTTATATCATCCAGCTCCAGAATCGTTGGCACTTCCTCCGGGTTGTCCAGTCTGCCGTCGATGGCCTGATACAGTCCAAATTGCAGCGTTTCCCGTTCCTCAATGTGAAGATAGCTGACTTGATTACCATCCTGAAGCGTCAAAACAACGGCATTCCGAGCACGATTATGTACTCGGCCTACCACTTCATATGTGACAAGCGACACTTCACAGATATCGCCCGGATTTAAATGAAGCATACTTTTTTCCGCTTTCGGCGGCTCCGGCTTGGCAAACAGATTCGAAACTCGTTTCCATACACCCATGATGATTCCCCCTGCCTTTCTTTAGCCTAGAAACATGCCGCAATGATCAAAGCACCAACCAGATGCAGCGTACCTGAAAACAGACCAAAGCCAATTTTGCCTTCCTGCGTACCTTTATCCAGATCAAGCTGTGCCCAGTACCGAAGTAACAGACGAACGATAACTTCCAAAACAAACAGAATGACAAAGGCGATCACAGAATACACAAGCGCCTCCAGCAAATTGTTAGCTGTAGCAATCGAGCTTGACAAAATATACCCTTGTGCAAACAGCTTCATAATTAACCGTACCGTTACGGCCATATTACCGGCTTTCACTTCTGCAAAATCCTTATACTTCGTAAATAAAGAATCAATGTACATCAATACGAACAACAAAACGGCACCGGCGCCAGTCCATACAAGCATCGCTTTCATCGTTTCTAAAAAATGCATTTCATACCATCCTCCACATCTTCTTGACCTTCATATATGTTGATTCACGCCTCCGGGCAGGGAAAAGCGAAGGAGAAAACGGTTCCCCTTCGCTTCCTTTGCAGCCACGCAGGCGGCCATGCTTATAACCTTATTTATTATCGTATTGCTTCAACAAAGCGGCAAGCTCATCGTCCACGGCACTTTTCTTATCAAGCTCCTTAAATTCCTCATCCAGCGATTTTTCCTTAGAGGACATTTCGTTGCTTGCTTCAGCATGCGCTTCTGCTTGCAGCATTTTTTCTTCCATACGCTTCAGTCCGGCAGTTGCCGTATCGGAGCTAAAACCGTTCATCGCTTTGTTAATTTCTGTTTGCGCTTTGGCTGCATTATAACGGGCAACCAGTGTTTCACGCTTGTTCTTCATTTCCGTCAGTTGTCTGCGCATTTCATCCAGCTTACCACGCAGGTTATCGGCTGCCGCTTTATTCTGCTCGTAGCCCGTCTTGAACTCGGTCATTTTTTGCTCAGCAGATTTCTTTTCTTCCAACGCGCGGCGAGCCAGATCCACATTTTGCGCTTTTGCTGCCGTATGAGCCTGCTCTTCGCGTTTTTTCACCAAAGCGGCCTGCTCTTCATATTGCTGTTTGAATCTCTTCTCAATGGCAATCTGAGCGGCTACGGCTTTCTCTGCATCCTCCAAGTCCTCTTGCATATCACGAATGTATTGATCCGTCATTTTAATTGGATCTTCGGCCTTGTCAATAATGGAGTTGATATTGGACATCGTAAGATCTCTTAAACGTTTGAAAATAGACATGTGAAGTTCCTCCTAGAGTTGAATGCTTAAATTTTAAGCTCTGTACACATGTTTACGCAAGCTTTGCAAATAGAGTTTCAAAAATATTATCTGATAAAGTGCATTTTAGAAACCACGCAAGTATGGCTCCGGGATATCCGCCTGTACTTTCAGATCCCGCGATGCATGCAACGCCCAATACGGATCGCGCAGCATAGCGCGTCCTATCGCTACCAGATCAGCTTCTTTTTGCTGAATCACCCGCCGGGCATCCTCATAATCGTCCAGCAGACCGACAGCGATTACAGGAACATTCAGCTTTTCACGTACTTTATGTGCCAAATCCACCTGATATCCCGCTCGCGCAGATGGACCGCCGTTAGAACCAATTGGCCCCTCGCCACCAGAGGAGATGTGAAAAATATCCACACCTGCATCACGATATCGTTCCCCTGTGCCCGCTATGTATTCCACATTATATCCGTTTTCGACATACTCTTTGGCGGATATCCGCATCAACACAGGCATATCAGACGGAAGTACCTCTTTAACAGCCTGAATCACTTCAACACCGAACAGCGATAGATCCTGTCCATACTCATCTTCTCTGGTATTCGTTAAAGGTGAATGAAATTGATGGATCAGATAACCGTGTGCGCCATGAATTTCTACCGTATCAAACCCGGCTTCCACCGCGCGGCGCGCGCCTTCCCTATAAGCCTGAACCAGCTCCCTGGCTTCGACTGTCGTCAAAGCATGCGGCTCCTTGAAACGATCGCTAAAAGCAATCGAGGACGGTGCAACAGGCAAGTCGGCATCTTCAGCCTTTCGTCCGGCATGACCTAATTGAATTCCGATTTTGGCACCGTACTTGTGGACTTCTTCCACTATTTTACGGTATGCAGGAATATGCTCGTCACTCCAAATGCCCAGATCATGATCTGTAATACGTCCATCCGGGTGGACCGCCGTCATTTCCACAATAATCAGCCCGGTACCACCTACTGCCCGGCTAACATAATGGACATGATGCCAATCATTTGGCTTTCCATCTTTGGCCTCCACACTATATTGGCACATAGGGGGCATTACAATCCGGTTTTTTAAAGAAAGTCCCTTTAATTGATAAGGAGTAAACAAGTCGGTCACTTTTATCCATCCTTCCTTTAATTCCAACTCTGTACAATATGAATTCCAACCTCATTATACACCAGCTATCACTGGATACCGAATCCATTAAAAGGCTAAAACTTGCGAAAATGCTGTTGTTTTCGGTCAGGTTTAATAGAATATGTGCGTTTAGCTTCGTGATCTGCACTTACATCCGTATTGTGCTGCATTTCAACTCAGCCACTCAATAGTCTAACCTGTTCAGCGGCATAATTTCAACATGTCAGGTACATAATAAATGAAAGCGAAAGAAGGTACCACTGCACGGAAAGGGGGATACATATGCCGTACAGGGGAATATGGCCAATCATGGCACTGTTACTAGCATTTTCGAGTTTTCCCGTTCACGCGGATGCGCCTCCCGATATTGGAACGAACCCTCCCAAGGAAGCGACTGTTGCTTCTTTAGCACATAAGAGCAGAGAACGAGCCACTCCTACATTAGCCATGCTTCGAAAAAAACATGCGGATATTTTTAAAATGTGCGGCCCGCATACTCAGCAAATTGCCCTAACTTTTGATGACGTGCCCGATTCCCGGTATACGCCGCAGGTTCTGGACATTTTGCACGCGAATGGTATCAAAGCCACCTTCTTTATCGTCGGTCACCGTGCGGAAAAACACCCGGGCATGATTCGCCGTATCATACGTGAAGGCCATG
Source organism: Paenibacillus sp. 1-8 (assembly GCF_056316205.1). NCBI lineage: Bacteria > Bacillati > Bacillota > Bacilli > Caryophanales > Paenibacillaceae > Paenibacillus > Paenibacillus sp. 1-8. Next base: position 2,832,092 of record NZ_CM149995.1, read on the forward strand.
CCATAGGCAACCATTCCTATACCCACCCGGATTTTAGGAAGGCTTCACCGGAGCGCTTTCGCAACCAGATTAAGAAAACAGAACATATTTTGGAGGCCACCGTCGGCTTTCGACCCAAGCTGATTCGCCCGCCCTATGGTGAAATAACGGAGCCTCAGATCCAGTGGGCGCGTCGTCACGGCTACATGATTGTAAATTGGAACGTAGACTCCCTCGATTGGAAGGGACTGAGTAAAACACAAATTCAGCGTAATGTAATTCCTGCTACCGGACCAGGCTCCATCATTTTAATGCACGCAGGTGGAGGTCAAAGCTCCAACCTGAAAGGCACAGTTCAATCCCTGCCGGGTCTCATTCAGTCGCTGAAAGCCAAGGGCTACAAATTTGTCACGGTTCCACGGCTACTTCACACCTCGGAGCGGAAATAATAGTAAAAGGGCTGTCTTACCAGCAGATGCATTCTGCTCGTCAAGACAGCCCTTTTTTATTCGACAAAGCCCATATGAATTAGGATCGGCGATTAAGTTATTTGATATTGGTTTACATAATATATATTATGTAAATATAATTCATTGGCTTATACAGTCTATTTATCAATGACGTACAGCTTCACATTTTGAAAACCAAAGTCATTCACAAAAGATGGGCTACCCGGAATGAAAATATCAATCCGTTTCCCTGTAATGGCGCTGCCCTTATCGCGTGCTACCGCTACAAAAGATTGATCCGGCAGCCCTGGATGGGAATAGCCTGTAACCAGTACTTTCGTACCTAAAGGAATTACGCTTGGATCTACAGCAATCGTACCGAGCTTAAGCGGATTTCCGAAATAGTCCACCGCTCCCCATTTTCCATTTTCACAGGCTGCTGCGGAATACGCTGTGGCCTTCACGTCAACTACTTTGCTGTAGCTAAATGTTTTGCCCCATGCTTCAACCTGTTGACCGTCACCTGCTGGCTCTTTCTCGGACAAAAGCTGAGGCTTCGAATCCGAAGAGACCTTTACCTTGTTCTCATCCGGAACCTTAATTTGTACTCCTGCATATATATTGCTGGCAGCAACATCCGGGTTCTCCTTTTGCAGATCCTCTACAGATACCCCGTAACGCTGAGCAAGCAAAAAGAAGGTATCACCTTCCCTGGCGGTATGAAGCGAAGCGGCGTCAGCTACCCCTGCTGTCTGTGCCAATCCTGCGATAGCTGCGGCCAGCACTGCAAATTTCATTGTTTTTCCAATACGTTTCAGATGTTTCAAAAGATATGTACCTCCTCTAATATGCCTGCGAAGTTAGCTGTCGGATTCGGACTCAGGAGAAGCCCTATGCTTAATGCAATTCACCCCTAGGCACCTTCCATCCCTTCGTATGAAGACGGATCAGAAGTGACTGCCGTTGTTACGTCCCCCGCACTTCCCATGGTTTTGGGTCCCGCATTCAGCGTCTGTCTGGCTGTTTGCTGCCCCGGTAAGTTTTGGCTCATTGCATAGTATCACAATTTTGTAACCTAATCTGCATGAAATTGTTGGGAACCTTGAACATCATACTATATCCGTTACAATTTTGTCATCAAAAAATCGAAAAAGGTAATAAAAATCTGAAAGGATATGACAAAAAAAAGAATAAGCCCTCCCGTCAAACTTCCGTCGTGGAGGGCTTGCTTCATAGCTTTAAAAGCTCATTTCTTATAAAACCTTGGCAAGAAAATCCCGAGTACGATCATGGCTTGGAGTACCAAAAACCTGCTCCGGTGTACCTTGCTCCACAATTTGACCGTTATCCATAAAGATAATCCGGTCACCTACCTCGCGGGCAAAGCCCATCTCATGCGTTACGATGACCATCGTCATGCCACCCTCAGCCAGCTTCTTCATCACGTCCAGCACCTCTCCGACCATTTCAGGGTCCAAGGCGGAGGTCGGCTCATCGAATAGCATCACATGCGGCTGCATCGCCAAGGCACGTGCAATTGCAATCCGCTGTTTCTGTCCACCGGACAACTGGTTTGGATAGGTGTCTTTTTTGTCTTCAAGTCCAACGGTGCGCAGCAGCCCCAACGCAATTTTCTCCGCTTCCTTTGCTGCCTGGCCTCTAACCTGAGTCGGCGCAAGCGTCAGATTTTGCAGCACCGTTTTGTGCGGGAACAGATTGAAATGCTGGAACACCATCCCCATTTTCTCACGAGTCGCATTAATGTTGTGACCACGAGCCGTAATCGACTCACCCTCAAACAGAATCTCCCCGTCAGTCGGCTGCTCCAGCAGATTCATACAACGCAAAAATGTACTTTTTCCCGAGCCACTCGGTCCAATGACGACGACAACCTCGCCTTTGGCAATATCTACATTAATGCCTTTTAAAATTTCATTTTTGCCGAACGATTTACGCAGTTGTTTAACGGTGATCACTGGCTCTCAACTTCCTTTCCCATAAACCCAACAGCTTCGACAAGCTGAATGTCATTACAAAATAAATAGCGGCCGCGATTAAGAATGGACTTAGTCCTTCGTAGGTAATGTTCTTAATGACTTGGGCCTGATACATAATATCCACCATACCGATGGTAGAAATGATGGATGATTCTTTAATAATCGTAATAAACTCATTGCCGATGGCAGGCAGTACGGACTTGAACGCTTGCGGTAAAATGACGTGACGCATAGCTTTGCCTCGTCCCATACCGAGTGAACGGGCTGCTTCCATCTGACCACGGTCTACTCCCTGAATACCTGCACGGAAAATTTCAGCCAGATATGCCGAGCTATTCAGTGATAACGTAATAATACCGGACTGGAGTGGCGAAAAATTGACGCCCAGCGTCAAAGCAACCCCGTAATGGATGATCATAAGCTGTACCAGCATAGGTGTGCCACGCAGTACCTCCACGTACGCTGTACTCAACCACTCAATGATGCGTACACCGCTCATCCGCAACAGAGAAATGATCAGACCAATGATAAATCCGAATAGTACCCCGAGGGCAGACAGCAACAACGTGTAGCCGATACCCGTAGCGTATAAACTGCGATATTTCCAGAAAATATCCACAATATTATGGGAAGAAGCCTGTCGATCCGCAGAGAGCGCACTCGCTTCTGTAGAAAACTTTTCAATAGCCCCGTCTGCTTTCAGCCGAGCCAACGTTTTATTTACAGATGCCAGCAGTTCAGTATTTCCCTTACGAATACCTACAGCTGTATCTGCTCCTGCATCCTCAGGCACCGCCTTGGCAAGCGTTACAGTGCCATCCAATGTGTACCCTTTAGCGACAGTGTCTTCAATCACTACAGCATTCACACGTTGGGTCCGAAGCTGGAGCACCAGATCGGATATTTTGTCCAGTGAGGTTACTGAGGCATTGGGCACTTTCTGAGCAATTTCCTCTTGAATACTCCCCTTTTGTGCACCGATCTTCTCGCCCTTCAAAGCAGCCATCGTCGCATATTTGTCCTTATCCTCCGGGCGTACCATAATCACTTGCTTGGAGTGATAGTACACATCCGAAAAATCAATACTCTTTTTGCGTTCATCCGTCGGTGTCATATCTGACAGAACCAAGTCTACGCGGCCACTTTGCAGAGCAGGCAGCAACGAGTCAAAGCCCATGTCCTCAATAACCAGCTCCGCGCCAAGATCCTTGGCAATTTCCTTGGCGATATCAACATCAAAGCCAACAATGGTATCCTTCCCGTTAATTACCTTATGAAACTCATACGGCGCAAAGTCTGCGCTTGTGCCAAGTACAAGCTTCTGTTTAGCCTTTGCTTCCGTTCCGTATGCAGTGAGCATGGGAAGACCAGCCAACAGCAAGATAACCGCCGTCAAAACCAGGGCGGTAAAACGATATAGCTTTTTCAATCTTTTTTTCTCTCCTTAAATTCTTTATAATAAATAAGATTGTGTCATTATAAATGAATATGCATGAATATGCAATGAATGTTATAGCACTATTTTATGATTTTTCACAGCATGTAAATTACAGTTCCCACAAAGGAGCAGTCATTATGAATAATATGAGTAGCTTTTGGGCGTGGTTTATTGTGGTCGACATCATCTTTTTTTGGTTTTTATTCCGCGCATTATACCGAAGGAACCGAGGACATCGACGGACACGTCGCCGTAATGCATTTTTCCTAAGCTCCCCGTCTCCCTCTTCCCTTGAACAAGGACGTCATAAGGAAATTATAGAGCTAATGCAGCTTTTGGAACGATCTATTCCAGCCTCCTACGCTCATAGTGTCAGGCAGCGTGTGGTGGAAGCCCATCCTCACCTGACGGAGCAGGAATACGATTGGCGCTGGAATGAGCTAAAACGGTATTTTATGCTATGCGCGATTATGAATCGGGTGCCGATGTTTAGTCCAGATGTGGATGAACTGTGGCATGAAATGCTGATGTTTACGCGGGAATACCAGCAATTCTCGGAAGCCTTCTTTGGCCGTATGCTTCACCACGCCCCTCATTCCGGATTACAGCCGATGCCGGATGAACGGGCATGGTTTGACTGGCTGTATGTGGAATGCTTTGGCTGGAACCGCTATAGCGCGAGCTTGTGGGGAACTTTTTTTAATCATCCATTGCCGAATAACGAGCTTGCACACTATTACAAGCTGACAGCTTCCGGGCAGCCAGCAGGCGACCGTTGGAATACGCAGGAGGGCATGGGCATTTCTCAGCAGACACAGCAAGCGGTTCAGAGAATTGTGGACCATCTGCGTAATCGGGTGAATGAAGCAGTGGATGATCCAGATGGCAAGCGGCTACCGAAGGTCAACTATTTGCAAATCGATTATCTGCTGCTGGCCGTCGTATGGTATTCCTGGTATCAACCTCATCAGTTTGCCTTGCACATGCATCCGTATGCTACGGGCAGTGCCGCATTAGCCAGCTCCTCAGGCTGTAGCTCTGCAAGCGGTTGCTCGAACTGGGATACGCATCACTCGCACCATCACTCTTCCCACGGTAGCTCCCATGATGGAGGCTCATCTCATCACGATTCAGGTGATTCCGGCGGCAGCCATTCCTCGTGCAGCAGTAGCTCCTCATGCGGAAGCAGCTGTGGTGGAGGCGGAGGCGACTGATCACATCAAAAAAAGGGCATCCCCAGCCATTATTGGCTTCATGAGGAATGCCCTTTTTCCATTGTACATTGTCAATTCTGCATCATTTGAACACTTTTACCCCAGTACACTCTGTTCATTCGTTCCCAATCAGTGAACGGTAAATATCCAGATACGCTCCCGCCGACACATCCCAGCTGTACTCTCCTGCAAAAGCGGTATTCGTAAGCTTGGACCAATGCTCAGGCTGGCGATAAAAATCAACCGCACGACGAATCGTATGCAGCATATCATGTGCATTGTAGTTTTTAAAGCTAAAACCGTTCCCTTCGCCTGTAGACTCGTTGTAAGCATGTACGGTATCGTTTAGACCGCCCGTTTCCCGTACAATGGGAATGCTACCATAGCGAAGCGCCAGCAACTGGCTGATTCCGCATGGCTCAAACCTCGACGGCATAAGGTACATATCGCTTGCAGCATAAATTTTACGGGACAAAGGTTCACTGAATGCCAGCTGCGCCGACATTTTCAAGGGATAACGTCCAGCCGCTTCCCGGAACCAGTGCTCAAAGGCCGGATCTCCCGTGCCTAGCACGACAAACTGAATATCATCATAGTACATGATCTCATCAAGTATCCTTGTTACCAGATCCAGTCCCTTCATATCCACAAGTCGGGTTACCATCGCAATTAAAGGCACATCCGGTCGTACCGGCAAACCCAGTTCCTTTTGCAGACCGATCTTGTTTTCCTTTTTCTTGACCAGACTGGTGCGGTACTTCATATAAATACGATTGTCCGTAACAGGATTGTAGCTTTTGGTATCAATTCCGTTCACTATACCCGATAAACGCCCCTGCTCTCCCAGCTTACGCAGCAGCCCTTCCAGCCCATACCCGTAAAATTCTGTCTGAATCTCCTCTGCATAGGTAGGACTTACTGTGGTGACATGATCCGAGTAGGTCAGTCCGCCCTTCATAAAATTCAGTCTGCCATGATACTCCACACCCTCAGGGGTAAAATAGCTACTGTCGAGATTCAGCAGTTCCGTTAAGACCTCATATGGAAAATCCCCCTGATACAGCAGGTTATGTATCGTAAACACGGTGCGAATATCACTGTAAAAGGCCAAATGACGGTAATTAGCGTTCAATAGTAACGGTACCATCGCGGTATGCCAATCATGACAATGCAAAATATCCGGCTGGAAATTCAAATCAGGCAATACTTCCAAAATCGCCCGGTTGAAAAAGGAGAAGCGTTCGCCATCATCCATATAACCGTAAATCCCTTCACGACCGAAGTAATATTCATTATCTATAAAATAAACCTTGATTCCGTCCAGCGTCAGTTCCTCTACTCCACAATACTGATCACGCCAGCCTACAGCGACATGCTTGACCGTTACCGGACGCAGTAACTTCTTATAAGTATCGGGAATCCCCGCATATTTAGGCAAAATGATTCGGACGTCGCACCCTGCCTGAAGAAGGGCCTTCGGCAGTGCGCCAATGACATCAGCCAACCCGCCTGTTTTAATAAATGGATGTGCTTCTGCTGCTGCAAATAGAATCTTCATATATGCTTCCTCCTTAATGACCTCAATCCTATTTTAAACCAGTTGTAACATGGATTAATCCGCCTTTTTAGCCCTCCGGGATGCTTTCTTCAATATAACGACGCTCAGCGGCGGAATGGTCACCTCCAGGCTGTGCAGTTGTCCATGGCAAGGGATCTTCGTCGTGCGCAACACTTCGGTGTTCAACTGGCCACTACCACCGAAGTCCGAATGATCACTGTTCAGCAACTCGATATAGCTGCCTGATTTTTCCAGACCAATTCGGTAGTGCTCTCTTGCCACAGGCTGAAAATTGATGAGAATGACCAGTGTATCTCCCGGTTTTTTACCTTTACGTAGATACGTAATTACGCTCTGCCCACGGTCCTCTGCCTCAATCCACTGATAACCATCCCACGAATGATCTAGCTCCCATAATGCTTTTTCCTGTATATACAAATGATTCAGCGCTTTCGTAAAAGCGTGCAGCGTACGGTGGCTGCCATAATCCAGCAAAAACCAGTCAAGCTGCTCCTCATCTTTCCATTCGATAAATTGGCCGAATTCCCCTCCCATAAATAACAGCTTTTTACCCGGTGAGGTGATTTGGTAACCGAGAAGCGCTCGAAGCCCGGCAAATTTTTGTTCATAGCTACCCGGCATTTTATCAAGCAGCGACTTTTTACCATGAACGACCTCATCGTGCGACAACGGCAGTGTAAAATTCTCGCTGTATGCATAGGCTATGGGGAACGTCAGCAAATTATGGCGCTCGGATCTCTGATCGAAATCCGTTTCGATATAATCAAGTGTGTCGTTCATCCAGCCCATATTCCATTTGTAATTAAAGCCGAGTCCTCCATCGCTTACCGGGGAAGTCACCATCGGCCAGGCACTGGACTCCTCTGCCATCATCAGCGCATACGGATAATAGCGGAATACTGTTTCATTCAGTTGTTGAAGGAAGGCAATAGCCTCCTCATTTTCAATGCCACCCTTGGAGTTAAAACGATATTGACCATCCTGCTTTTCAAAATCCAGCCGCAGCATACTCGTCACAGCATCTACGCGCAGGCCGTCAATATGGTACACATCCATCCAGAACAACGCATTGGATATCAGGAAAGAACGCACCTCCGGCTTGCTGTAATCGAACGTCAGCGTTCCCCAGCCGGGCTTTTCTGCAATTAGCGGGTCCGCGTATTCGAACAGCGGCGATCCATCAAACAGTCTCAAACCATGAGCATCCTTGGCGAAATGAGCCGGAACCCAATCCATAAGCACCCCAATGCCCGCCTGATGACAACGATCCACCAAGTACATAAAATCATGCGGTTCCCCATAACGGCTTGTCAGCGCAAAATATCCGGTAAGCTGGTATCCCCAGGAAAGATCATACGGATGCTCACTGAGCGGCATAAGCTCGATATGCGTATAACCCATTTCCGTTACATAGGGCACAAGAAGCTCAGCCATTTCCCTGTATGTATAAAATGTACCGTCTTCTTTTTGTCTCCAAGTGCCCAAATGCAGCTCGTATATATGAAGGGGTTTTCCATAAGGCTCTCTCCGTTTACGCCGCCAAGCCGCGTCGTTCCAAACATAGCCCTCCAGTGAAGCAACCACGGAAGCCGTTGCCGGCCTCAATTCTGCGCGTACCGCGTAAGGGTCTGCTTTTAGAAAACGTTCACCATTTGCACCCGTAATATGATATTTGTAAAAAGTTCCTTGGGATATTCCCGGAAAAAAACGACTCCAAAAGCCGGATTCGGGAACTCTATATAAGGAATCCTGTTCCCCATTCCAGTTGTTACGATCTGTAGCAAGCCCGACATGGAGAGCATGAGGAGCCCAGACCGTAAAACGGACGCCCTGTTCTCCGTTCTCCACAGTAAGGCGGGAACCCAAAGATCGGTAGCTGTGATAAAGCGTTCCTTCGTGAAACAAATAAATATCTTCCGGCGATACAGCCTGTTGCGGGAGAGTTTGGTCTGTCATCACGCCACCACCTTTATATGTTTGTTTCGTACAAAATGTATGATTCGGAAATACATTTACTTTCCGGTCAAAGCTGACTTGAGTTATTACCCCATTCTAGCCACAATGAACAGAAAAATGACTATGAAAGAAATAAACCTTAAATTTTGGGGGATCTTACACACCTGATGGTTTCAAGAGCACCCCATACCGTTTATGTATGTACTACAACAGACAACTAAACCGGGAGGGAAACGAAATGTTTAATAAAGAATGCATTGCCATGCTGCTGGCAGGCGGAGAGGGACGCCGTCTTGCTCCCCTTACTTCAACGATTGCAAAACCCGCCGTACCCTTTGGCGGTCATTACCGAATTATCGATTTTCCTCTCAGCAACTGTGTTAATTCAGACATTGATACTGTAGGTGTGCTGACGCAATATGAGGCGGAATCCTTGCACGAGCATATTGGGGATGGATCTCCTTGGGGTCTTACCAAAACGAACGACAATGGAGTTACCTTACTTCCATCTTATAACACAGACAACGCTGAATATTTGGGAACGGCAGACGCCATTCATAAAAATATCGAATATATTGACAGCCAAAACCCGGAGCATGTGCTTATTTTATCCGGTGATCATATTTACTATATGAATTATCGTGAAATGCTGAACTACCATAAAGAAAAAGGTGCAGTGGCTACGATTTCCGTTATGGAAGTGCCTTGGGATGAGGCGCACCGATTCGGAGTCATGAGTGCCGATGAGGATTTGCGTGTCACAGAATTTGCCGAGAAGCCAGAAAAACCGGAAAGTAACCTGGCGTCTATGGGGATTTACCTGTTTAAGTGGGATTATTTGAGAAAGTATTTGGTGGAGGACGCCGAGGATGAGCAATCCAGTCATGATTTTGGTAAAGACATCATTCCTAAAATGCTGGCGGATCAAGAGTCCTTGTATGTTTACGAATTTCAAGGCTACTGGAAGGATGTAGGTACCGTTAAAAGCCTGTGGGATTCACATATGGATCTGTTGCAAGAGGATTGCGCTATTGACCTGCAACGGACAGACTGGCCTATGTATACGCGTGAACGCCGTACAAGGTTGAGCGCACACAAGCTATCTAACAGCAAAACGGATTCATTGGACAGCCTCCTACATGATTCTTGCCAAGTAGAAGGTCAAATCGAACGTTCCGTCGTATTTAGCGGCGTCGAGGTAGGTAAAGGATCAGCTATTAAGGAAAGTATCGTTATGCCTAACACCCGTATCGGACGTAATGTGCATATTGAGCACGCGATTATCGGGGAAGGTGCTATAATTCGTGACGGTGCAATCATCAAGGGTAACCCGAGTGAGATTATGGTTATCGGACCGAATGAAACAGTGTTCGGGAAAATGGCGGTACGCCCACAAACGGCCCGCATGCTGAAAGAAGCTTATGAGCGCAACACACGCTTGCGCGCTGAAGGTTTTACTTCATAATGGAACGAAAAACGTCAAACAGCCAGCACCCCGCTATAGTGAGGTGCTGGCTGTTTACATAACTAGCCTTGAGTGAGTTGCGGGGACTCTGCGGGTTGCTCAGCTTGTAATGCAGGCAATGAAACTGTAATGGTGGTGCCTGCTCCCAATTCACTCTTGATGAGCATTTGCCCTTGATGGCGCTCCACAAACTGCTGTGAGATTGCCAATCCCAATCCCGTACCACCATTCTGATGGTCTACCTGGAAAAAGCGGTCTCTTACTCTGGCAAGATTCTCCGCGCTAATCCCGATTCCTGTGTCTTGCACAGATACCTCGATGTTGTCTGCGATCCGTTGCAGACACAGAAAAATAATAGAGCTTTCATGCGAAAACTTGATGGCATTGTCCACAATGTTTAAAAACACCTGTTTCAGACGGTTGCCGTCGCCATGAACCAGATATGCTGCTTTCTCCGAGTCCAGTTGGAGTTTAATATGCTTCATTTCCGCTTTTGCCCATACGTTCAGCATAACTTCCTGTAGAAGCTCCCGTAGATCCACTGTTCCCATGACAAGCTTCATTGCGTTTTGCTCCAGCTTGGAAAAATCGAGAATTTCCTCCACCAGACCGATCAACCTGTCTGTTTCTTTGGAAATAATTTGCATCCCAATCTTCGTCTCCTCTGGGTCAAAGGTGCCGGAATCTAACGTTTCACTCCAGCCTTTAATGGAAGTCAACGGTGTGCGCAGTTCATGAGATATGGATGAAATAAAATCATCTTTGATTTGATTCGTTCTGACAATTTCTTGCGCCATGTAGTTTAGTGTCGAAGCCAGCTCACCCAACTCATAACGATAATCGCCTTTAATACGTGTATCGAATCGTCCTTGCGCCATTTGAGCTGATACATCGCGAATATTGTTAATTGGCCTAACGATGGAATTAGCGAGACCTGTACTGACCACAAATACAATAACTAGTACAACTGCCATGATGCCAAGGGAAAACAGCGTAATCGTAAACAGCTTGTCGTTGACCTTTTCCAGAGAGGTGGTAAACCGTACAATGTAGACCTGATCTCCGACAATATTGTCCAGTTTTTTGGATACCGCCATCACCTGTTGCCCCGTACCCGGTTGCTTGCCGATCCAGCTACCCGTATCCCCCGCTAACGCTTGTGGCACATCGCTCGTTTGCACACTTATATCTGCCGCAAAGTTCGTCGAGTTATCAATTACATTTCCCTGTTCATCGAGTAATTGAAATTCCGTGTTGGGCAAAGAAAATGTATTCAACAAATACGATTGCAAAGACTGTTCTGGGTCTTTGAATTTAGGTGCAAACTCACCTACTGATTCAATACGGCTTTCCATGTGTTTATAAATCGTGTCGTAGTAGTACCCCCGGATTGCAAACATGAAAATGGTTTCTACCAACAGAAGCGCCAAGAACACCACAAAAAAATAGTGAAGCACAATCTGTCTGCGAATTCCTTTTTTAATCATTGAGCCTGACCTTTCCATTTATATCCATGTCCCCAAACCGTTTGTAAAAAGGCGGGCTCAGAAGGATTGTTTTCAATTTTTTGACGCAACCGCCGGATGTTCACATCCACGATTTTTGGATCGCCCATATATTCCTTGCCCCACACGTGGTCAAGCAAAACATCCCGGCTGAGCGGTGTATTTTCTTTTTCAAGAAAAAATTGAATCAGGGAAAACTCTGTTGGCGTCAGCTCAATCAGCTGCCCGTTTTTCTTAAATTGCTTGGCAATCAGATCCAGCGTGAACGGACCGGACTGAAAGGATACTTTGGCTGCCGTCTCGCGGTGTACATTTACCCTCCGCAGCAGCGATTGAATACGGGCAATGAGCTCCGTCGGGCTGAAGGGCTTGCTGACATGATCATCTGCCCCTACCGACAGGGCATATACTTTATCTTGCTCCTGAACCTTCGCCGTTAGAAAAATAATACCAATTCGCTCATTCGTTTCCCGAATTCTTCGACAGACCTCGAAACCGTCCATGCCCGGCACCATTACATCGAGCAACGCGATATCAATATCCCGTACCGTGTTCAAAATATTAAGAGCCTCATGCCCATCCGACGCCTCCAACACCTCGAAACCGTTTCGTTTCAAATTTATAACGATAAAGCTGCGAATGGATTCCTCGTCTTCCATGATTAAAACTTTACTCACTCTATTCTACCTGCCTTTCCCCCAATTTGTTTTTAATGGTTTTACGCGGTTCCAGCTCACTGGATCGCTTGATTCCAATCACCTGTGCATTGGTTCGCCATAACTGGCTATATCCTTCATTGTTTCGCTCCCATTGCGACAACGAGAAATATTTAATTTCTGCAATCGTTTTGTCTGTATTGTCCAGAATGAACCGCAAATAGCTGTCCTTCTTTGATACTTTCGGATCAATGGTTACCTTGCCGTGCAGTTCCTTCGGTAGTCTGAAATAGATCTGATCATTGGAGTCGCGATACTGTTGCTGTTTGAAAATCGTTCCCTTTGCACCATCCCACTGATAGAACGAGACAAAATACGGGACTTCATCCAGCGGCCTGTTGGACCATCCTTTCGGCTTCTCCAGATTGCCAAATTCCAGAATGCCATCACCATCCACATCACCGCTAGTAATGGTAGCATCCTTAAAGGTCACATCCATGAGATCAAGTTTTTTGAGCTTGCTATGGTCCATCACAATAACGTTGGACACCGTAGTTGTCTGGGCAATCTTGGTATCTATAATGATACCCTGCCTGCCATCGGCTACCTTACCAGCGACGACATTGTAGATACTAAGCGTCTGACTGTCCAAATCCAGCGAACCGATTTCTTTAAACGTTCCCCCGCTGAATTGAAATGTTTTGACCGTGAAAAATTCATTACGGCGCAGCGTGATAATCGTCAAGTCATTCAAATTGTCCCCGTTCAAGTCCATCTTGTTATGATTAAAATCGTCTACGACGAAGTCCGTATAACCAGTAGCATATATTTTCTCCAAAGTTCCTCCGGTATAAGAATACACGATAAGTCCCTTCTGATCGTTACCATCACCGCTATCCCCGCTGGAAAAGCCTGCTACAATATCTAGCGTGCCATCATTCGTTACATCAACCAGTTTGAACGACTCCAGTACAGTACCTTCTCCGTCAAACGTCAGCTTCTTTACCCACGTTCCGTTCTGATCCTCGAACAACGCTCCGTGTATTTTTACACTTTCATCTGGCGTTTCGTAAAAAAGTACCGCTTCGTCTGTACCATCATTGTTCAGATCCCCCGTACGAATCGGCGTCGGGTCATCGGGGTCATTCGGGCGCAGAGGCTGCACCATTCCAAGCTGCGTAACCACTGCACCATTCAACTGCTGTTTCTCGTCAGACATCATCGGTGACTGCATCAGCGAAATCGGGTCACTAATGACATTACAGCCGCTTAAAAATCCAACAAGGAGCAGTGATGCACAGCAACCGGTTAATATTCTCAACAACATCATTTTCACTTCACTTGCCGTCCCCTTCACAATTTGTTCTTTTCCACCTGTGTCAGTCGTCTGCCCTGAATATCAAATACGAGTTCGCCGCCGTTCAATCCCCATATGCGTGAAGCAAAGCGTTCAGCCATTTCCAGCGGCAGTACGGTGATTACGGTCACCCGTTCGTCTGAGCACAGCTTTCGGAAGGTATCCATCACATGAGCTGCTGAAGTCGGGTCAAGTCCATTTACAGGCTCATCAGCCAAAATAACCTTGGCTCCGTGAACGAGCGCTCGTGCAGTCGCTATCCGTTGCCGCTCACCGCCGCTAAGCTTGTCACATTTGTCATGGGCCTTATCCAGCAAGCCCAGCTCCTCCAACACGTCCATTGCTCCCATATAATCGTCAGAACGCACCATTCCGGTCACCATTCTCCATAATGGAGTCTGACCCGCTCTGCCGATCAGCACATTTTTGAGAGCGGTCCGATTCATATTTAAATGCGGATTTTGCTCCAGGTATGCCCATTCCCGCTTTATTTTCATTTTGCCCGTCCATCCGGATTTCAGCACATCATGGCCGTCCACCATCAGACTGCCTTCCTCCCATGGCTCTTGCAAAGCAAGACAGCGCAGCAGTGTGGTTTTTCCACTTCCGCTCGGTCCCACTACGGCTATCAGTTCGCCCGGGTGAATTTCAGCATTAATTCCGCGAAGTAACGGGGTCCGTTCAGGCCCCACTTGCTTGGTCAGCTTCTGTATTCTGATCATCTTTGTGATTCCCCTTTGTCCGCCATCAATACTGTCTATAGTTTATAGTAAATGTGAAACAAATACCATGCAAACCGCAGTTTTATGCCGTCGATATTCTTTTTCGGAATAACAATCCCAACAACCCAAAAACGACGTAGCTGCCCCCAAGAACCAGAAACATGCTGCCTTGGGTTCCATAGTCCAGCAGCGTCCCGCTAATGTTAGGTCCAATCACACTTCCCAGATTAAAATGAAAGGATGCCAGCACATTGGCGGCGGCTAATAACGATTTGGGTAGCAAGTCAGCGGCATAGGCCAGCCCCAGGGAGAAAAAGGAGCCGACCAAACCGCCTGCCACCGCCAACAATACTAATGTCAGCATAAAATGATTGCCGCTCCACGGTATCAACATAAAGATCAATCCACCCGCTATCCCTACGCTTATAAGCACCTTTTTACGGCCCCAACGATCACTCCATATACCTAGCGGCAGTTGAAGTACTAATCCACCTAAGCTGACAAAGGGCAGCAACGCGGCAATCTCATCGGTATGAAAGCCAATGCGAAGACCATATACCGGAAAGTTGCTGTTCAGGCTGGCTTCCATATAACCGTACAAAAATGCAGGCAGCAGCGCGTACCATGCCCAGCTATAGCTGCGCCGGAATCTTTGTGCTGGACGCGCCTCGGTTTCCAGCTTTTCTGGTCTGGAATCCGGCAGCTTGATGAGCACCAGCAGCAGAACGAGCAAGCACAGTAAGGCCAGCACTGCAAATGGAACCAGCATCCCGTAATCAAGTAACCACAATCCAAGCGGCCCCAATGCAAACCCCAGACCGTAGGACATGCCATAAAAAGAAATGTTGCGCCCACGATTCTCTGCCGGAGTCACCAGCAGTATCCACAGTTGGGCAGAATAATGCAATGCACTGTCCCCGATTCCGACTAGCAATCGCAGTATGAACCACACCCGGATATCGGGGATTAGCGGGAATAGCAGTATCGTAAAGAGTACAAGCACGAGCCCTCCAGCCATCAGCTTTTTGAAGCCCAACCATCCCAATGTCCGTTCAGCTACCAGCGTCATAGCAAATGAACCAATATACAACGCTGCGGCATTCATTCCGTTCAGCGAAGAAGAAACTCCCATCTGTTCCAAAGATATAGACAAAATCGGCAGCAGTAGCCCTTGACACAGTCCGGCCACAACAATAACCGCAATTAAGATAAAGTAATGCACCCGCATGGACGACGACATTATGCTTCCTCCAGATATAACATAATAAAATATCAATAAGTAAAATGAATGTTAAGGAATTATTTGGATTTTATTCCATAATAAATAGATATTCTTATTACTATGTATAGCAGTCACGCACACACAACCAAGCTACATGCAAATTCCGGTATTTTTAGTGCATAAAAGAAAGGATGAAAAAAATCGCCATCTAAGATGACGATTTTACGGAAAGCCTGTCTGATAAGTAACCGACTCCGCATCGTTAGGGAGCCTTGTATGTTCAATCCGAACCGAATCACGTCACAGCGCACTATTATATATTATAGTGGACAATGCCCAGCAGAACAAGCCATAATAAATAAGTGAGCAATTTCAAAAGGCTCATGTTGTGCTTATGGACGGGCTTAATTACGTTCACCGCTCTGGGCTCGAAGACAGAATAGGAGGCATTTGATTCCATGAGTTATCAAATTAAAATAGACACTTCTCCAATTTACGAATTACTCGGCAGCTTTATGGCCTATGTAACCAAAAAGTGGGTACACGACATGGACTTGGGCCACGAGTGGATCGACAAGGTGGATGCACGGCTGCAAAACGAAGTGCGCTCCGAGCTTACTACGGCGCAGGATTGCCCTTTTAGCGATTATGACGCGCTTTATGTTTGGGCTTTGCTTCGACCGGAATCGGATGAAATATCCGATTATATCGCTTATTTGGACAACGGCCCGGATGAAGACATGTTCGAGCTGATTGTACCGCATGTTCCTTTTTTAACCTTTGAAGAATCTTTGCGCATTCGCAAGGTGTACGCCCCTCTCCTCAAATTATGGGATCGGGACTATTTCCGGGCCATGGAAAGCGAACTGCGTGTGCTGGCAGAGGAAGATGCTGCAGAGAAACGCATGCTGCTGAGCAAAATGGAGCCGGAAGCACTGGTTGAATACGCTACAGCCGGACTGATCGTGCCTCATATGGAAGATTTGGATACCGTTGTTCTGTTTCCGGTCGTCCATAATCGTCCGATTAATTCGTACTGTTTTTATACCCGTATGCTGCTGATCCAGTATCCGGTAGACGTTCCCGAAGAAAGTGAGGAAGAACCTCCTACACTCCTGCTTCGGCTGACCCGGGCGGTAAATGACCCACAACGTCTGCGGATTCTGCGTTATGTGGCTCAAGGCCCTAAATCCCTCGAAGATATGCGTCATGATTTGAGCCGATTGGAAGACACACTCATGTCTGATATGATGATTTTACGAGTAGCTGGTCTGCTCCGTATCCATATTGGACGTTATCACAAGGAAAAATTCTGCATTCGCCCCGACGGAGCGGCTGATTTACAGGTATTTTTGGAATCCTATATCGGACTGTAATTTGAACTGTATCCTCAGTTATAACCGAACATCGTTAAAGCGTTGGCTTGGAAGGAGCATGCAACATGTCGTATCCGAAGCAGCATATTTTATTTGATCTTGATGACACTTTGGTCCACTGTAATAAGTATTTCGATCTTATTCTCAACCACTTTTTCGAGTTGCTTCAGGAATGGTTTGCAGCCCATAACCTGACGAAAAATACAATTCGTGAAAAGCAAATCGAAATTGATATAGCTGGAGTGCATCAGGTAGGCTTTGCCAGCGAGCATTTTCCACAGTCTTTGATTGATACGTACCACTTTTTTTCGGAACAGTTTGGACGCCGTACCGATCTGCGGGAAGAGCTGGAGCTTCGCTCACTTGGGCGAAGTGTGTACGAGCAGGAAATCGAACCGTATCCCGGGATGGTCGAAACGTTAAATTCGCTCCAAAAAGCTGGACATTCCCTGCATCTGTACACCGGCGGTGAGCAGGTCATTCAGGAAAAGAAGATTGAACAGATGAAGCTGGCTAACTATTTTGATGATCGCATCTACATTCGTCAGCATAAAAATGTCGAGGCTCTGGAGGAAATTATCCAGATGAATAGCTTTGATCGAAGCATCACCTGGATGATTGGTAACTCTCTGCGCACCGATGTATCACCCGCCCTTGCGACAGGCATTCATGCTGTATACCTCAAGCAGGCCAAGGAGTGGGTTTACAATATGGTAGAGCTGCAAAAAAACGTTAACTCCGTAATGTATACGATACAGAAGCTAACAGAAGTACCCCGAGTGATACACGAAAGCATTCAATTGCATCAACAAAAAAGGACTCTCGGCTAGATAGCACCGCTAATATCCCCTTCAAGTAGACACTCAAAAAAGTCCACATGGTATCATGAGGCTAGAGAGAACTTGGCGGGGATATTTTTTTACTTTTAAAACTACCAACGATTTTAGTCAAATTCAAACAGCGCGCGCCGATTAAGTATCGGCACGCGCTGGCTGCTTAGTTTTTTTTTATTTATCTACTTGGCAGGGGGATAACCATCAAACAAAGGTTCCACGGATAAAATCCGGTCAAAAAGACCAAAGACTTCTTCCGAATCGTAAAGATTCTCCAATACGCTGAGCTCCATCATTAAACATCCCGAAAGCGTAGCCGTTGTGAGCAATAACGACTGGTTTTTGATGGAAAAATAGATGGTATCCACCCATTCCTCCATAATCGGATACGATATGACTCCCAGATTGGACAAGGTGATGGTAAAATTCCACAGGGGGAATCTTTCAGGCATTGTTTTCATAACCAATTCAAGACACTGTTGTTTATATTTCCGATATGAATTGGAAAACGAAGCAAAAAAGAGCGACAACGCATAAGGAACCCCCCTTTTGAACCATTTGAACGCGGATTTCACCTGTTTTTCCAAATTTCCATCCCGGAAAAATTGCATTGGAAGGCTTGCGACGTAATTGCCGTGCATAGTTTCCGGCGAGTAGTTATGCAGAAACTTCAAATCCATAGGCATGGAGACAAACACGCGTTGCTTGCCGGGAGCATGCTGTAGTAGTCCATCAGTCATTCGATAACAGATGTATTCGGTTAATGTCATTTTTAGGCTCCGGCATCGCCGTAAAATCTCACCAGTCTCCTCTTTGCTGAATCTATACGATTTTTTGACATAACCGCCGCCTTGCTCCGGCCTTCTGCCGTAACTCAAATCAACGGTTTCGCCAGCGCCTGTCCCTTTTCCCCTAACCCTGGTCATAAAACCTGCAACAAAAACCGGCATCCACATAAAAGCGGAAAATCTTCTTTTCATACGCAACAGCCTGTCTTTGGAGACGTCGCCCTTTGCCGCCTTATTTTCTGGCTCGGAATCTGGTTCGCCTGAGTAATATTCCAGCCATCTCTTGATCCAGAAAACCAAGCTCAGCCCATTAGCCACTGCATGGTTCATCGCAAATATCATTGTATATTCATTTATAGGGTAAATACGAAACGGAAGTCTGACATTGGTCGGTCTGTACTGAGCCAGTACCTCCTCCTCCGTAAAATATTGGGAAAGCTTCACCTTTTCTGCCTCCAGAAAATGTTCCAGCTCTTCCTGAGAAAAACGCCCCCATACAAACGTGTCTTTTTCGAATTGTTCCACCCTTTTGGCTTGCAGCAAAGGATTGTCCATGATGAGTGAGCTGTAGCTGGAAAACAATTTTTCAGCGTCGATTCTTCTTTTAAAAGTAACCGTTGCGATTATGCAATTGGATAAAATATAATCTTCAGTTCCGAAAAAGTAGGTGCTCGCCAGTTTAATCGCATCCATTTTTCTCCCTCCCTCCCTTCTATTATTTTACATAAACCCTACTTTTTTGACATGATCCATCATCAGCTTCACTTTTTGACCGTCCAGCCTGGACCACTCAAACCCCAGCGCCTGCAAAATACCATCAGTCTTTTTGTTCATCGTCATGAACAACGTTTTGCTTGCTCCCTCAAAGAAGACGTTGGAATGAACAAGAATCCGGGCAACCTCCTGCTCCGTCTCTGGTTCATCGTATTTTTCAAACATGTATTCGGTAAAATCCTCCACTGGCATTGGCTTTACATTTATATCCGCTTGCTTCAAAAGCTTGGAAAAAGATATCATGCTAACCTGATGGCTGTTAAACAGATGATAGGTTTCGTTGATTAAATTTTTCCGGTCGAACAGGAGTACAACTGCTTTGGCCACCTCATCCACAAAGGAGAAGTTCATGGTTTTATCTTGAATTGCGGGGACCCGGCCAAGTGTGATCATCGACTTTACCAATGAATAAAATGCATTATCCGAGATATTTTCCTGGAAGATCCCCGAATTGGAATCAAATACGAGGTTCCCGACTCTGAACACATTGGAATCAAGCCCTTGTTGCCTTGCTTTAACAATCTCTTTCTCGGCTTCGAGCTTTGTCATAACGTAATAGTTATCAGAGCTTTGTTCGACATTGCAATCATATTCTGTGAACATGATGCTGCTCTGGTCTTCTATCCAGCCACTACCTACGCTGGTGGTGGAAACGAAATTGTAGGTCTTTTTCTTCCCTGTGCCAGCAAATTTGATCAGTCTTTCGTTCCCTTCCACATTGACCGCCTGAAATTCCGAGTAATGTCCAAAATGCTTCACATTTGCCGCCGAGTTAATGATCGCATCAATGCTTCCGGCCAAATCCTCATAGCGCTCCCGGCTCAGTCCAAAGTAGTCCTGGGTTAAGTCTCCGCAAAACACGCACACTCTGTCTTCCCAGGCATTCTCCCCAAGCTCAAGACCAAAATGGAACTTCAGCTTCGCCCACAGTCTTTCCAGCGCCTCATTGTCACTCGTTCCCCGAACAGGTACATACACCTTATATTCCGTATTTTGCAGCAGTTGAAACAAAATATGGATTCCCAGATACCCTGTTCCTCCTACCAGCAGAACATTACGGTAGTCAGCCCGTTCAGAAAGATCGATATTTTCATAACCCTGATTTTTCTTTTGGTATTCTTTGAGACTCTCGCGCATTTTCCAGACAACACCAGGTACGCCGTTTTCCCCAGAAGCTGCCGCTTCCCGTAAGGCGTACACGAATTGTTTTAATCTGTCTTTGGAATACTTAATGTTATCCGCCAAGGCCCGAATCGTCGGATATTGAAAGATGTCGTTAATGCCCACTTCAAAATCCAGCGCCAGCCTCGAAACCACCTGAATCGCCTTGATCGAATTGCCACCCAGTCTAAAGAAATGCTCATCAATTCCGATCGACTCCATGCCGAGAATCTCCTGCCATACCTTCTGGATTTTCAAATCAACGTCATTTCTTGGGCTGCTGACTGTGTGGTCGCTTCCCTGCCATTCAGGCTCGGGTAATGCCTTCCTGTCAATTTTTCCGCTCGGAGTCATCGGCATGTCATCCAGCTGCATAAAGCTGGACGGCACCATATAATCAGGCAGCTCCTTCATAAGCTGTTCCCGCAGCTCATCTGCTTCCGGTTCGCCCTCTGCTGTAAAATACGCCGCCAGATACTTCTCGCCTTGCTTGTCTTCCCTGGCGATCACCGCCACTTCCCGGACAAGCGGATGCTTCATTAGCTGCGCTTCGATTTCCCCCAGCTCAATGCGGAAGCCGCGAATTTTCACCTGATCGTCGATTCTTCCCAAAAATTCGATATTCCCGTCCGGCAGCCAGCGCACCAGATCGCCCGTACGGTACAGCTTCTCTCCAGCTTCGTAAGGATTCGCCACAAACTTCTCCGCCGTCAGCTCCGGCCGGTGCAGATACCCCCTGGCCAATCCGTCTCCCGCAATGCACATTTCCCCGGCTGCTCCCAGCGGCAGCAGCTTTTGATGTGTATCCATAATGTAAATTCGAGTATTGGCAATCGGTTTTCCAATCGGTACCGATGGATACCCCATATCCTCTCCCCGGTACGTCCACGCGGTTGCAATTACGCTCGATTCGCTCGGACCATAGGCGTTCATATACTCCACGCTGTCCTTCCACCGCATAACCAGCTCTTTGGTAATCGCTGATCCGCCTGTCACCAGTTTTTTCAGCGTCGGCAGCCTGTCCGGCTCAATCCCTGCCAGATAGGTAGGCGGCAGCAGCGCAATCGTAATTTGGTTTTCGTTCATGAAGCGTGCAAATTCATTCAGATTATTAATAATATCCCGCGAAACCAGATACAGCGTTCCACCTCCCAGCAAAATCGTGAACATTTCCCAAACCGAGGCATCAAACGAACTGCTGGCAAATTGCAGCATCCGGTCCGATCCATCCACGCCCCATTGTTCCTGGAAGAAATGCTGGAGGTTGATGATTCCCCGGTGTTCTACCATGACCCCTTTGGGTTTCCCCGTAGATCCCGAGGTATAAATGATATAAGCCAAATCCTCCGGATTGTTAACTGGCTCCGGATTGGCACGGTCTAGCTCTATATACCTCAGGCTTGCGTCATCCAAGTCCATGATGGCCCCGTGATAGGTGAGCTTGTCCCGGAGATGCTTTTGCGTCAGTACAATGGACGCGCCGCTGTCCTCCAGCATGTAGTGAATCCGTTCCTCCGGATAATTCGGATCTATCGGCAGGTAGGCTCCGCCCGCTTTGAGTGTTCCCAGGATGCCTATGACCATTTCCATGGAACGCTCCGCCATGATGGCGATGATATCGTTCGGCTTCACTCCACGCTCTCTCAAAACAATGGCCAGCCGATTCGCCTGCTCGTTCAGCTCCCGGTAGGTCAGCGTTTGCTCTCCCCAGACCAAAGCCGGGTGATCTGCTCTTTGCTTCGCTCGTTCCTCAAACAGTCCCTGAATCGTGTGATCCTTTAGATATTCCGCCTCCGTGCGGTTAAAATCACGGAGCTGCACGCTGCTCTCTTCCTCCGGTACGATCTCGATATCTTCAATCCTCATCTTTGGACAACGGATGATTTCACGGATGATCATTTTAGTCTGCCCGGCTACCCGCTCCATAAAGCCTCTGTCATAGACCAAGCTATTGTAGCGGAATTTAATCTGCAAATCGTTCTCAGGCACAACAATGAAATTAAAATCAAAATTCGTCTGTTCGGAGACCTTTGTGGACAGAATCCTCAAATCTGTTCCGTGGTCACCCTGTCCTTTGTCAGCTTCCTCTATCGGATAGTTTTCAAAGGCCAGCAGGTTTTGCACCAATCCGCCTCCATGGGCGGTCCGCGACTGAATTTCCGCCAGTGGATAATAGTGATGCTGCTCCGATGCCCATGCCTCCTGCTGCAGTTTGGCAACCAGGGCTGAAAAGCTTTCTTCCTTCTCTGCCCGGACTCTGACAGGAATCGTATTGATAAACAGCCCTACCATCTGTTCAACGCCTTGAATTTCTGCCGGTCTTCCCGAGACAACCGTTCCGAACACCACATCCTGGGTATTGTTGTACCGTTGCAGCAGGATTCCCCATACGGCCTGTATCACCGTACTTAACGTGGCGCCGTTTTCTCTTGCGATTCTCTCCAAACTCGCCTTCATTTCCTTATTTATCGTAAAATCGTATTCCTCCTGAATGTATCCCGGATTAGCTATACCACTTTTGATTTTAGGCAGCAGCGCTGGCTGTTCGTACTCTGTCAGATAATTCTCCCAGTAATCCGCCGTCTCCCGGTCATCCCTTTGTTCCAGCCACTGAATATATTGACGATAAGGATACACCGTGCCTAATTGCGGTATGCTTCCTTTATGAAGCGCACTGTAAATTTCCAGCAGCTCTTTAAATACAATGCCAAGACACCATCCATCCATAATGATATGATGAAAACTCAAAATGAAACGGTAGCTGTCGGCACTCACTCTAATCAAGGCAAATCTGATCAGCGGCTCCCGGGTGAGGTCAAAGCCCTTTTCTCTATCCTTGTCCAAATAGGCTTGGAGATAGTTTTCTTTCTCTTCCTCCGTCAAGAAGGAAATATACTCGAAAAACATTTCAGCCGATCTGTCCTTTAAAACGACCTGAACCGGTTTTTCCACCTTCTCATAAACAAAGGCGGTCCGCAAAATATCGTGTCTTTGAATCACCTGCTGGAAAGCACGCTCAAACAAGCTTCTATCGATCTTACCCTGCAAACTGATTACGACTTGCTCAAAATACGCATGAGAGTTTTGTTCTCTGAGAAAGTGGTAGAGCATTCCCGACTGCATAGGGGTCAGTGTATAAATATCCGTGATATTGGGCTTAGAATCCCCCAGCGCGCGATATACCTCTTCTACCTCCGCCGTCGTAATGTTGCTGGAACTTACATCACTGGCTGTCAGTTCCGTATATTCCTGTGATACGCAATGCTCGATAATTTGCTCCAGATTGCGCTTAAAGCCTTCTGCCACTGTGATCAGCGTGGCCTTTTCATATTCGTGCTTGTGATAGGCGAAACTCAGCCGCAGCTTTCCATCAGTCACCCTTCCGTTAATGTCCAAGCAGTAAGGTCTTTGCATGTCGGGTGAAATCGTCTCATCGGCAAGAACATCGGAGATGGTAAATATATCGGCATCGATATCCTGGTCAAACTGCCCCAGGTAATTGAAGCTGATCTCAGGGTGCAAATTAAACCTTAAGATTTCCTCGTTCCGAGGGAACGTCTGGTATTTTAAAATGCCGTAGCCGATGCCTTTTTGCGGAATGCGCCGGAGGCTTTCTTTAACGGCTTTAAGCCGGGAAGACACGTTCTTGACGCCTGCCATATCCAAAATCACAGGGTATTGGGCGGTAAACCAGCCTACGGTTCTGCTGATATCCATATCCTGAATGATTTCTTCCCGTCCGTGTCCTTCCAGGTTAACAAGCACCTTATCTTCTCCTGTCCATTCCCGAATAGCCTCTCCCAATGCCGTCAAAAGAACATCGTTGATTTCAGTATTGTAAGCCTTATTCACTTCTCTAAGCAGCTTGGCGGTTTCAACTTCATCCAGCACGATTTCGATATGATCGCTATCCATATATTTTCTGCCATGAACGGAATGATCCTTGGGAATTGGCTTGATTTCATTCTGCTCCAGCTCGGACCAATACGTGATTTCTTGCAGAAGCTCCCCGCTGCCGGCATACGTATAAAGTTGTTCAGACCATGCCAGGAAAGAGTCCGTTTTCCCTCTGAATGTGACTTCTTCCCCCTTCTCCGCCTGTCGGTATCCTGTAGAAATATCCTCAAAAAGAATCCGCCAAGAAATCCCGTCAACCACCAGGTGGTGAATACTTACGCACAGATAGTCACCGTCTTTCGTTTTGAACAAGCCCGCTTGCATCAGAGGTCCACATTCTAAATCCATGCGGGACTGAAGCTGGGCGGCTTCTTCCTTTACGGAGCTATCATATATATCATCATTTGTAAGATCCTTTACCTCCAGCGAATATAGTTCGCCTTCCGTGCCCCGGTTGAACAGAACCACCTGTCCCGCCTTCTCACGCACTACAATACGCAAAGCATCATGGTGTTCCACCAAGCCATCGAACACTTTTCTTAACACCTTTTCGTCAAAGCCCTGTTTCCTATGTAACAGAACAGACTGGTTGAAGTGATGTTTTGCTGCAAAAGGCTGCTCAAAAAACCAGCTTTGGATGGGAGTGAGCATAATTTCCCCTGTTACCATTCCTTGAAAAGCAGTATGTTCGACAGATTGTACATAGGCACTCAATTGTTCAATCACAGGATGGTCAAAAAGCTCCTTTAGTTGCAGCTTTAGCTTATAATCGTGAAGCTTGGACACGATCTGGATGGCTTTAATAGAATCTCCCCCCAGATTCAGAAAGTGATCCTTAATGCCTACCCGTTCGACTTTCAGGACTTTTTCCCATATTTCAGCCAATATCTCCTCTATTTTGTCTCTCGGTGCCGCGTATTCCTCCGTTGCATTCACGCTCAGATCGGGCTCGGGCAATGCCTTTCGGTCAATTTTTCCGCTCGGAGTCATCGGCATGTCATCCAGCTGCATAAAGCTGGACGGCACCATATAATCAGGCAACTCCTGCATAAGCTGTTCCCGCAACTCTTCCGCTCCCGGTTCGCCCTCTGCTGTAAAATACGCCGCCAGATACTTCTCGCCTTGCTTGTCTTCCCTCGCGATCACCGCCACTTCCCGGACAAGCGGATGCTTCATTAGCTGCGCTTCGATTTCACCCAGCTCAATGCGGAAGCCCCGAATTTTCACCTGATCGTCGATTCTTCCCAAAAATTCGATATTCCCGTCCGGCAGCCAGCGTACCAGATCGCCTGTCCGGTACAGCTTCTCTCCAGCCTCGTAAGGATTCGCCACAAACTTCTCCGCCGTCAGCTCCGGCCGGTGCAGATACCCCCTGGCCAATCCGTCTCCCGCAATGCACATTTCCCCGGCTGCTCCCAGCGGCAGCAGCTTTTGATGTGTATCCATAATGTAAATTCGAGTATTGGCAATCGGTTTTCCAATCGGTACCGATGGATACCCCATATCCTCTCCCCGGTACGTCCACGCGGTTGCAATTACGCTCGATTCGCTCGGACCATAGGCGTTCATATACTCCACGCTGTCCTTCCACCGCATAACCAGCTCTTTGGTAATCGCTGATCCGCCTGTCACCAGTTTTTTCAGCGTCGGCAGCCTGTCCGGCTCAATCCCTGCCAGATAGGTAGGCGGCAGCAGCGCAATCGTAATTTGGTTTTCGTTCATGAAGCGTGCAAATTCATTCAGATTATTAATAATATCCCGCGAAACCAGATACAGCGTTCCACCTCCCAGCAAAATCGTGAACATTTCCCAAACCGAGGCATCAAACGAACTGCTGGCAAATTGCAGCATCCGGTCCGATCCATCCACGCCCCATTGTTCCTGGAAGAAATGCTGGAGGTTGATGATTCCCCGGTGTTCTACCATGACCCCTTTGGGTTTCCCCGTAGATCCCGAGGTATAAATGATATAAGCCAAATCCTCCGGATTGTTAACTGGCTCCGGATTGGCACGGTCTAGCTCTATATACCTCAGGCTTGCGTCATCCAAGTCCATGATGGCCCCGTGATAGGTGAGCTTGTCCCGGAGATGCTTTTGCGTCAGTACAATGGACGCGCCGCTGTCCTCCAGCATGTAGTGAATCCGTTCCTCCGGATAATTCGGATCTATCGGCAGGTAGGCTCCGCCCGCTTTGAGTGTTCCCAGGATGCCTATGACCATTTCCATGGAACGCTCCGCCATGATGGCGATGATATCGTTCGGCTTCACTCCACGCTCTCTCAAGACAATGGCCAGCCGATTCACCTGCTCGTTCAGCTCCCGGTAGGTCAGCGTTTGTTCTCCCCAGACCAAAGCCAGATGATCTGCTCTTTGCTTCGCTCGTTCCTCAAACAACCCGTGGATCGTTTGATCCTTCGGATATTCCGCCTCCGTATGGTTAAGACCGCGAACTAGCGTACTCCTTTCTTCCTCTGGCACGATTTCGATTTGCGAAATAAGAGTTTCACTTTGCTCCATGACTTGAGCAAATAAATATTCAAAGTGGGAGATAACGTTCTCAATGGGGATGAATCTTTCAAAAGCCTGTATCTGATAGTCAAAATTAACGGCTACATCCGCTTCACCTTCTTGTCCCCATATCAGGAGATTGAGTGCATTTCTTTCATGATGATGCGGCATACTTACAATCCGGCTTGCTGCGCCGATCAATGCTTCTCTCGTTTCCTGTTCTTCGAAAGAAAGCGATATATCAAACAGTTTGCCTTTCTCATTGCTATTCTCGTAAACCGCCCGGTAAATTTCACCGAAAGACATTTTCTGATGACGATAGCATTGCATAAGCTCACGTTTGATGCTCTTGATCAGTTCTTTGAAGCTTATATCTTTCTCGGGGCTGATCCGCAGCGGCAGCACGTTGGCGAAATGTCCCATAGTCTGCTTATATTTCGCTTTGCTCCGATTAAAAACCGGGACGCCGATCACCATTTCGTTCCGATTGCAAATCCTGCTGAAATATAGGAACAGTATGCCTAAAAAATAATGGAACGACGAGCATCCTTCCTCCTTGCAAAATTCAATCATTTGATTGTATAACGCCTTGGTTATAGTTAAGGTTCGCCGATCACTCCAAACGGAATCGCCGTCACCATCATCGATATCCATGCCTCTGCTCAACAGAGGCTCGGGAATGGTCAGATATTTGTTCTGCCAGAACGCCCTGTCTTTTAAAAAGGCCGGAGAATTCAGATAATTCTGATTATCGGAAATAAAATCGGCATAGGAATAGACCGTTCTGTTCATTTCGCCATTTCCTTGCGCCAATTTATTGTAATTGTCAAACATTTGACTGATTAAGAGAGCAAATCCCCATCCATCGATCACCAAATGATGAACTTTAAGTAAAATGAAGTATGTGTTCGGGGCACCTTTCAACAAAACAAATTGAAAATAGAAGTCCTCTGGTTGAAAAGGCTTTAAAAATTCCTTCTTCATCCAATTGATGCAAAAAGAGTTTGGGTTTTCCTTCACCGAGAAATCATGAAACGGAACTTCATAGTCAGCTTCCGGCAAAAATGTTAAATAAGGCTCTCCCTTTTTATCGATAAAACGGGCACTGAGGGAATCATTTTGCCTGATTAATAACTGCATGGACTGCCTAATAATAGCCGTATTTAGGTTTCCTTTAACCTCAACATACCCACCGATATTGTAAATGGGCTTCGCTGGGTACATGCACTGTTCGAACCATATATCTTTCTGATAGGAACTTAACGGATACTCCTTGACACTTATTACGCTCGTTTGCATAAAATTACCTCCTATTGTTAATCATTTCATGCGTTCTACTCCTACAAATAAAAGAAGCCTGTTCCCATATATAAAAGCACAGGAACAGACAGCAGACTTCGCCCGGTTTCCTTCGGCAACCTGGCAATCATGGCTGTTTAATCCAGCTTTAGACCCATGGCTTTGTGTCCACCACTTTCGAGGTGTTTACGATTAACGGGAAATACATTCGTATATTTTTACATCTTTTGAGCATGCTCTTATGCTTCTTCCTCCTGCATTCGGTAGGAGCTGACCTTGAGTTCTCAAAACATTTACCTTGATATAGTTTTACAATACGTTGTTAGCTGCTGATTAAAACACATCAGCAAGCCACTAAATTCCTGTCATCCGACAACTCCAGTTCATATTACTTAATTTCTCACCCCCAAGATTCAGAGATAACAACCTGCACAACTTTAGCGGCTTAGCTTTTTTTAAAATGATGGATTTGTGATCCACCTAAAAATGACGTTTCAAAGCTTCTCTCGCATTCGATGTTTCGCCGAAAATAGCGACGTGAGTGTACACGGGGAGTGAAGGACAGTTGGAGTGCAACTTCGGAAGAGTAAAACGTGCTTTTTCCAACATTTTTAAGAGAAAGCCAAAATCAAACCAGGAAAACAAGAGGGAACCCCCTCTCCAACTGATTAAGAGCAAGTAAGCTTACTGCGGAGGATATATCCAAGGTCTAGTCACAAAGCGTAGCACCCCGAAGAACGGAATATTCCACTATTTGAGCCATGATCACTTTGATCTCAGCACTTGGTTGGAAACGTGGCTGACCATCTCAATCTCACCGACTGTCAAGGTAAACTGCATCGCCTTCACATTTTCCACGGCATGATGTACTTTTGAAGCCCCAGGTATCGCAAATACATTCTCTCCGTGAGCGTTAATCAGCCAATTCAGGGCAATCTGCGTTGGCGTCACGTTATATTGTTGAGCCAGCTGTTCCAATGTTTCAATCAGTGGCTTCGATCTCCGCAGCCCCGAATCCCGGAATGCCGCCGTCCACTTGCGCGGACCCTTGATCGACTTGACCAGAGAAGGATTTTTATGGAATTTCCCACTTAAGATCCCCTGCATTAGCGGAGAGTATGCGATGATCGCCACGCCGAGTTCTTTGGCCGTGTCCAGAATTCCGTTCTGTTCGATTCTCCGGTCGAGTAGGCTGTATTTCACTTGATTCGAAACTAGGCGAAGGCCGTGTTCTTGCAGCACACGATCGGCTTCACGTATTTGTTGCGCGGAAAAGTTGCTTACGCCCACATATTTAATCTTTCCTTGCGCAACCAGTTTAGCCATCGCATTCATCACGGCGCCAACCGAAGCAAAGGAGTAAGGCGAATGCACCTGGTAGAGGTGAATCGTCCGTTGATCCAAATGGCGAATACGTTCATCAATCGTTGCTGTGATACTGCCTGCGGTCCGAAAGGCAGGCCACCATTTCGTAGCGATATTCGCCTGTTCCGCGAGCAGTCCTCCGATCTCATTCAGCGTGCCGGCCAGTAGCTGCTCAGACTGTCCGCCACCGTATGCTTCGGCGGTATCAAACCAATTAACTCCACCTTCTAAACTGGTCTGAACGATTTGCCGTATATCCTCCCGCCGCAGCACTGGCCAGAATTTCCCGACTATCCCTTTTCCATTGCTGAACTGCCAACACCCAAGCCCCAGCGGTGACAGCTTTAAATCCGAGTTGCCCAGCTTGCGTAATTGCAGTGAGCCTGCCACATTTACCGTTTTCTCTTCCACGATCCTTCCATCATCTCCCGTAAAAAAGTTTTCATGTGAAACGATTGCCTTCACGTTTTAAAGCACATAACACAACTTTTCTTCCTGATTTGCACAGTCCGCTTTGGGAAGTTTTTTGAACGCTATGCATAGAGTCTGCTTTATAAACTACCTAAAAAAACACTCTTGCATAACCCTTATTTGTTTTATCGGTTGGAAGCTTACAAATGTTTAATAAAATGTTATAGAATCATCTCTTATGGGGAATTTTGGTGTACGAAACATAAAAAAGATGACTCCTGATGAATTCAGAAATCATCTGATGGCAGCTAGAAAAGGCCTTCTTTTTTAAGCTGTCGAAAATCATACTCTGTACCTGTATCAGTTTTCCTCACGAACGCTAAGTTGCCCTGTACCTGCTTCATTCAGAACAATTCTTGCTTTGACGGTCGAACCATCCTTGCGTTTAAAAGATAACAACTGTGTCTGTCCCTTCGTCAACAGAGACTTGAGCATCGTTTCCGTAATCTGCTTGCCAGCATATTCCTTCCAGACGACGAAGCCGCAGCCTTGCTTGTAGTGGCTGCATCCATATCCTTTGCGGCCTTCGATAATGCTCCCGCCGCAATTCGACCGCGGGCAGTTGCCTAAAGTCTGCCTTTGGCCCGGCGAAGTGCCCGACGGCTCGGCGGACGAAGCTCGCGCTGCCCTCACGCCAGAGCTGCTTGCGCCTGCACTACGGGCGGCTACCTTACTACCCGAGCGTCTGCCTCTTGCTTCCTCACCAAATGCGTTTGCTGGAGCCGGTGGTTGCTGCCTCACCTTGTCAATGATGGATAAGGTAAACTTTTTAACGTTATCCATAAACTTTTCCTGGGCAGCTTCCCCCTTGGAAATTTGATGCAAACGGCGTTCCCATTGACCTGTCATTTCCGGCGAGGCAAGCAGGTCAACCCCCGCATGACGAATCAGGTCAATAGCCATTTTACCCTTATCCGTAATGAGGATCTTTTTACCCTTCATTTCAATGTAGCCAACCTTCTTCAACCGTTCAATCGTGGCAGCACGTGTCGCCGGCGTACCCAATCCCGCATCCTTCATAACCTCGCGCAGTTCCTCGTTCTCCATCTGCTTGCCTGCGCTTTCCATGGCTTTAAGCAACGTGCCCTCAGTGTAGCTTTTAGGCGGCTGCGTGGCTTTCTCTTTCATCTCGGCACGAGTGCAATCCACCGGACGACCTGCATCAATCTCAAACTTCTTGTCCGTCCATTCGTCCGTTTCCTCTTCTTCCTCTTTCTTCGGTGCTTTGCTCTTTTTTCCTTTATCCTGATCTGCCTTGCTCAGAACTACCTTCCAGCCCAAGGACAGAAGTTCCTTAATGCTTGTTTTGAACAGATGCTTGTCCACCTGAGTCATCACGGTATGCATTTTATATTCGGCAGGCGGGAAGAAATGTGACAAAAACCTGCGGATTATCAGGTCATATACATTTTGTTCCTCTTTGCTGAGTGTTCCCGGTCTTTTCAGCGTCGGTAATATAGCATGGTGATCCTCAACACGGGATGGATTGCAGACAGCTTTATTCTGTTTATGGACCAAATTAGGGTTCGCTTGCTGTACCAGATCAGCATAAGGACCTGTGCCCAGCATACGAAGCGCCTTGTGCATACCGTCTATATTTTGCTCCGTTACATAGTTGGAATTAGTACGCGGATAGGAAATGACCTTATGCCGCTCATAAAGCGCTTGTGCTACATCCAGTGTTTTTTTGGCTGAATAACTATACTTGGCATTCGCCTCGCGTTGAAGCAGCGTCAAATCGTACAGCTTGAACGGATATTCCTTGGTCTGCTTCACATCATATTTGGTGATTTTACCTGTTTTTCCGCGAACTGCGGCTGCTATCGCCTCAGCTTCTTCCGGTTTGGTGAGCCGATCTCCCTGCCACGCACCTTTGTACTTGATCTGATCTTGCTTAAACTCGGCCCACACGTCATAAAAGGTTTGAGACTGAAACGCCTCAATTTCCTTTTCACGATCATGAATCAATGCCAGCACAGGGGTCTGCACCCGTCCAACCGATAACAACGCATTATGCCGTGTTGTAAAGGCTCTGGAGGCATTCATACCGATCAACCAGTCTGCTTCACTTCGTGCCCGCGCAGCCTGAGTCAGAAATTCAAACTCCGAAGCATCTCGCAAGCGCTCGAAGCCTGCCGCAATACTCTCTGCCGTTAAATCTGAGATCCACAGTCGCTTGACCGGCTGACGAAGCTTTAACTGCTGTTGAATCAACGCAAAAATATATTGCCCTTCTCGCCCTGCATCACAAGCATTCACGATTGCATTGCAGCGTTTGGCCAACTCACCAATTATTTTTAACTGATCCTTTGTTTTCGGATTCGGTACAATTTTAAACTGCTCAGGGATAATGGGAAGATCTTTAATATTCCAGCGTTTGTACTTGGCATCGTATGCATCCGGCTCAGCAAGACCCAGCAAATGACCGATCGCCCAAGTTACAATATATTTCTCCCCCTCCAGATAGGTACGGTTATTTTTAGCCCTCGGCTCCATAACAGCCGCAATGGTGCGCCCCATATCCGGTTTTTCAGCAATAATCAACGTCTTCATTCGTATTCCATTCCTTCCTGACGGCCTTCTGCTTCCCTTCCCTAACTCACACGTAACAAACGAGAGGTAAATGAAATACAGGCAGGGCCTCATGCAAAAGGAGCCTTCTCCTGGCGAAAGCTCCTTTGTCCATTAGCGCTTCAACAATATACGTGTATTATACCATAGATACAATCATACTCTCAGGTGATGATTAACGAAGCCATGAAATGATAGTAGCTACTTTCATTATCTATAAGGCCATGTAAAAGAGCTTTATAAGCTGAACTTAAAAGTTACTATAGTACCATTGTGCGAAGGAATGATGCTTCCCATCGCCACCACTTCGCTTGTATAGCCCCTTCCACCTACTCGGTTTTCCCTATACCTTTTTGAGTTCGACTTATATGGATGATTTAGATGAAGTCTCACTTAAATCACTCTTCATATAACAAAATGAGTTATATTTATGTTATTTTATATTACATAAAAATTGAATTTCATCTTTATTTTCGCAAAATAATTTCATTATTCAATAAAAAAGCTACACTTCACCCCTGTTTTTATGTTATGATCGCTGTAGAAAACAGAAATAAAGATTATGAAATCATATAAAGTCATATTATTTAACGTTAAGTTCACAAACTTTATAAAACAATGATAATAAATGCTGTTTCGGAAAAATTTCGTAACTCAATGGTTATCCATTCGCATTTTACAACCCTGATCATGACAATCCTCGTGAACGCAACAAAGCCCCATCCGAGGATGGAGCTTTGACTGGTAACTAATATAGAGCTGTATCTACACCAAAACGGTAGCGCCCATCAGGTATTTATCGACCTCACGTGCGGCTTCCCGACCTTCATTAATGGCCCACACAACAAGGCTTTGGCCGCGACGCATATCACCAGCAGCAAAAACCTTATCTACATTCGTAACATATTTCCCGTAACGTGCTTTAACGTTGGAACGACGATCGGTTTCCAAACCAATTTGCTCCACAATTGTTTGCTCAGGACCGTCGAATCCAATCGCAATGAGAGCGATCTGTGCCGGGAATATGCGCTCCGTACCCGGAACAGGCTGGTAGATCTTGCGACCTGTTTCATCCACAATACGCTGAATTTGAATCGTGTGCAGCTCTTTCAAATTACCGTTCTCATCACCTACAAACTTGGTGGTCATGATGGAGAACTCACGCGGATCTTCCCCGAATATCGCCTTCGCTTCCTGCTGTGCATAATCAAGAGTATACACATTCGGAAATTGTGGCCAAGGATTGGCAATCGGGTCACGTTCCACAGGAGCTTTGGCATGCGTACCAAATTGTGTAACACTTCGACAACCATGACGCAACGAAGTAGCCACACAGTCCGAACCCGTATCACCGCCACCGATTACAATAACATCCTTACCTTGGGAGGACAAATAATTGCCATCTTCCAGATTGGAATCCAGGTAGCTCTTGATAGTTCCATTCAAATAATTCATCGCATAATGAACGCCATTCAAATTGCTACCTTCAATGTTAAATTCTCTCGGCTTCGTAGAACCACCGCACAGTACAACCGCATCATACTCAGCAATAAGCTGATCGGTAGGAATATCCTTTCCAATCTCGGTATTCGTAATGAACTGAATACCTTCCGCCTCCAGCAAATCCACACGACGCTGAACAACCTTTTTGTCCAGCTTCATGGAAGGAATGCCGTACATCAGTAGCCCGCCAACACGATCCGCGCGCTCGTACACAGTTACGCTGTGTCCTGCTTTATTAAGCTGTGCAGCAGCAGCCAGTCCGGCCGGACCCGAGCCGACAATAGCCACTCGTCTGCCTGTACGCTTCTCCGGCGGATTAGGGACAACCCAGCCTTCCTCAAAGCCTTTTTCGATAATAGCTTCCTCAATCGTCTTGATCGTAACAGATTGCCCGATCAGGCCGACCGTACAGGAGCCTTCACATGGTGCAGGACAGACGCGCCCGGTAAATTCCGGGAAGTTATTCGTCTTGTGCAACCGATCCAGCGCTTCTTTCCACAAACCGCGATATACGAGATTGTTCCATTCCGGAATCAGATTATGAACTGGGCAGCCCAAAGTCGCTCCCATGATGTCCATCCCCGTATGACAATAAGGAGTTCCGCAGTCCATACAACGTGCCCCTTGGGTACGCAGCTCTTCTTCGGACATATGCTTATGGAATTCTTCCCAATCCTTAATACGCTCTGCCGGATCCCGGTCTGTAGGAAGCTGTCGTGTGTATTCCATAAATCCAGTTGGTGTAGACATGTTACGTTCCCCCATCTCTTCGCTTATGAACCCCGTTCATCCATCCGAACTTAAGTCAAATTCGAATTTGTCTGTTTGTATCATGAAAGGGTCTATTCTCGTTGAATTTGATTTATTGTATCACAATACAGCGCAAAAGTAATGAAAACTTATGCAACTTTCTGCATCAACAGCCAAAAGGATTTTTTATATGGTTCATTAATTTTTCAAATGAGCGAGGTCAAATGTACCCCAATCTTACTTCGTCCTCTCGTAAACGACAAAACGGTAGTCGTACGGGTTTCTTTCATCCTTGACACCTGGAGTCTCACTGACTGCATACCAGCCGTTCCAATCCAACTCAGGAAAAGTCGTATCTCCCTCGAAATTCTCATCAATCCTGGTGACGATTAGCCGATCAGCATGTGTCCAGAACAGTGAATAAATCTCCGCGCCGCCGATGATCATCAGTTCTTCCTGCGCCGCCAATTGGAGTCCTTCTTCTAGGGAATGGATCACTTCTGCGCCTTCTGCCAGGTAGCTCTGATCACGGGTCAAAATAACGTTACGCCGCTTTGGCAGGCTTTTTCCGCCAAAGGATTCCCACGTCTTGCGCCCCATAAGTACGGTTTTACCGATGGTCTGCTCCTTGAAAAATGCCATATCTCTCGGCAGGCGCCAAGGAAGACTGTTATCCCGGCCAATGACGCCGTTTTGTGCCATAGCCCATATCATCGAAATGCTCATAACTCACAGCCCCCCCAAAAATCAGATTGCGACAGGCGCCTTGATACCCGGATGATATTCATAGTTCTCAAAAGCAAAGTCTTCGTACGTATAATCAAATATCGAATCCGGTTTACGAAGGATTTTGAGCTGAGGCAATGGATAAGGATCACGCTCCAACTGCGTATGCACTTGTTGCATGTGATTTGAATAAATATGCACATCCCCACCTGACCAAATGAACTCGCCAGGCTCCAAACCACACTGCTGTGCAACCATATGCGTTAGCAATGCATAACTGGCGATATTGAAAGGAAGACCAAGGAAGGTATCGACTGAACGCATGGTCAGCATGCAGGAAAGCTTCCCTCCGGCCACATAAAACTGAAATACGAAATGGCATGGCGGGAGTTTCATTGAATCGATTTCAGCCACATTCCAAGCGCTGACGATATGTCGTCGGGAATCCGGGTTGTTTTTAATCGCTTCAATGACATTTGTAATCTGGTCAATATGTTGTCCGTCTGTTGTTTCCCACGCACGCCATTGAGATCCGTATACGGGGCCCAGATTCCCCTGCTCATCTGCCCATTCGTCCCAAATGGTAACTCCGTTCTCCTTGAGGTAAGAAATGTTGGTATCTCCACGTAAGAACCACAGTAGTTCATGGATGACGGATTTTAAATGTACTCTTTTAGTTGTCACCAAGGGAAAACCCTTGGCCAGATCAAAGCGGAGTTGTCTTCCGAAAACAGAGAGTGTTCCCGTTCCAGTACGGTCCTCCTTTTTCACTCCATTTTCCAATATATCCTCCAGCAAATCCAAGTAATTGCGCATTTTATTTCTCTCCTTTAAGCATGAATAAACATCGGCATTCATAAAATCCGAACGTATATAAACGTTAAAAACGTATCACGTTCACGACATTATCCAGTATTCAATGCCCGCAGTGTCAAATTCTAATCTAGAAAAGACCTGCTATTCTGCACCCATATCTATATTTAGTTTATCATGGACTACGCTTTATTGACTATCTACTGTGTGAATTTTCATGGACGTCCTGAAAATCCTAAAATATGCAAAAAGAGACAAAGAACGCAGATATAGCGCTCCTTGCCTCTCTTTTCATGTATGAAAACCAAAAACGGGATAATGAATCCGGATTAGCGACGTGGTGCCAATGCATGGATCGGATGACCCAGCACGACTTCTGCTGCTTCCATAACGATTTCGCCCAATGTTGGGTGAGCATGAATAGTCAGCGAGATGTCTTCGAGTGTAGCACCCATTTCAATCGCCAGACCCAGCTCAGCAATCAGGTTGGAAGCTTCCAGACCTACGATTTGCGTACCCAGTACCAGACCCGTATCTGCGTCAGCTACGATTTTCACAAAGCCTTCAGCAGCGTTCAGGGAAACGGCACGACCGTTTGCTCCATAAGAGAACTTGCCAACTTTGACATTGTGGCCTTTTTCTTTGGCTTGTGCCTCTGTGTAGCCTACGCTGGAGCATTCTGGATCTGTGAAAACGACAGCCGGCATACATTTGTAGTCCACTACAGAAGGCTCGCCTGCGATCGCTTCAGCAGCCACTTTACCTTCGTAAGAAGCTTTGTGAGCCAGAGCAAGACCAGCAACGATATCGCCGATTGCAAAGATATGAGGAATACTAGTGCGTCCTTGGTGGTCAACTTTCACCATTCCGCGCTCATCCAGTTCTAAACCGATCAGGTCCAGACCCAGTTCGCCGTCTGTGTTTGGACGACGTCCAACGGTTACAA
Organism: Paenibacillus sp. 1-8; assembly: GCF_056316205.1. NCBI lineage: Bacteria > Bacillati > Bacillota > Bacilli > Caryophanales > Paenibacillaceae > Paenibacillus > Paenibacillus sp. 1-8. The sequence goes on from NZ_CM149995.1 coordinate 2,869,412, forward strand.
GCAGGTAATCAGCAGTTACTTCTTTGCTTTCGCCGTTAACGGAGAATTTCACCGTTACGTCTTTATCTGTTTGTTCCGCACTTTCCGCTTTAGCGCCAGTGAAGATTTCAATGCCTGTTTTCTTCATGCTTTTCGCAACGATGGAAGTCATGTCTTTGTCGAAGCCAGGAAGAACAGTATCCATACCTTCAATAATCGTTACTTTGGAACCGAATTTGGAGTACATTTGTCCAAGCTCTGCACCAATATATCCACCGCCGATCACGATCAGGCTTTTCGGAATTTCAGGCAGGTCCAATGCTTCTGTAGAAGACAGAATGCGTCCGCCAAATGGGAATGGCTTCAATTCGATTGGACGGGAACCTGTTGCGATAATGGCATTTTTAAAGCGGTAGCGTGGTGATTCATGTTCGTTGAATACACGCGCTTCGTTTTCGTTGATGAACATGCACTCACCATTGAAAACTTCAACATTGTTGCCTTTAAGCAGACCACTTACGCCGCCAGTCATTTTCTTAACAACACTGTTTTTGAATTCTTGTGTTTTAGCAAAGTCAACTTTTACGTTCTCAGCCGTAATACCGAAAGACTCGCCATGTTGGGCAGCTTCGTATTGATGAGCTGCAGAGATCAAAGCTTTGGAAGGAATACATCCACGGTTCAGACAGACACCGCCCAGCTCCGATTGGTCAACGATCAATACGCTTTGTCCCAATTGTGCGGCACGAATGGCAGCTACATAGCCGCCAGGACCCGCACCGATAACCAATGTGTCAATATCCAGAGAAGCGTCTCCTACTACCATTGATTACACCTCCATAACAAGCAGCTCAGGGTTAGCGAGCAGCTGTTTGATATAGTTCATGAAGTTCTGAGCAGTTGCACCGTCAATAATACGATGGTCAAAGCTCAGAGAAAGAGCCATAACTGGAGCGGCAACAATTTCACCGTTTTTCACAACTGCTTTTTCACTGATACGACCCGTTCCCAAAATCGCAACTTCAGGGAAGTTGATAATTGGAGTAAAGAACATACCGCCTGCAGAACCGATGTTAGTGATGGAAATTGTGCCTCCTCTCATTTCGTTTGCAGCCAATTTTCCATCACGACCGCGTACAGCCAGATCACGAATGGAATCAGCGATCATCCAGATACTCTTACGATCAGCATCTTTGATAACCGGAACGATCAAGCCGTTGTCTGTATCTGTAGCGATACCGATATTGTAGTATTTTTTGTAGACGATTTCGTTTGCTTCTTCGTCGATCGAGGCATTCAGAGCCGGGAATTGACGGGAAGCGGCAACCAAAGCTTTTACGATGAATGGCAGGTATGTTACTTTTGTGCCTTTCTTCTCAGCAATAGGTTTCATACGAGTACGGAAAGCAACCAGCTCGGTTACATCCACTTCGTCCATAATCGTAACGTGCGGAGCCGTGTAAGCCGATTTAACCATGGCATTGGAAATAGCTTTGCGGATACCTTTAAATGGTACGCGCTCTTCCTCAGCATGTGGGTCTGCTGCTGGTGCGGATGGCGCTGCAGCTTTCGCTTCTTTTTTAGCTGGTTCTTGTGCTTTTGTTGTTTCTTTCGCTGCTGGTGCAGCCGCTTGGCCTCCAGTATTTTTGAAAGCTTCTACATCCTCTTTAGTGATTTTACCATTTTTGCCGGAGCCACTCACTTGAGCGATGTTTACATCTTGCTCACGTGCAAATTTGCGTACGCTAGGAGTAGCCAGCACGTCTTTGTTAGTTGCAGCTGGTTTTGTGTTAGCCCCGCCTTGTGCAGCATCCTGTTCTTGTTTAGCGGCAGCCGGTGCTTCTTCTTGTTCAGGAAGCTCACCCTCTGCAGCAATTACTGCCACAACTTGGCCTACCTTAAAGATGTCTCCGTCTTTGGCAAATACTTCTTGTACCGTACCATTGACTGGACATGGAACTTCAACTACAGCCTTGTCGTTTTGTACTTCCATGATGATATCTTCATCTGTTACTTTATCGCCGGGCTTGATGTGCATCTTGATGATTTCGCCTTCGTGAAGACCTTCACCCAGCTCCGGGAATTTATATTCAAATCTAGCTGGACCTGCAGCTCCGCTTGGTGCAGCAGCACTTGGCTCAGAGCTAGCAGCTGGTGCTTCCGGTGCTTCTTCTTGTTCAGGAAGTTCACCTTCTGCATCGATTACAGCTACGACTTGACCTACGTTAAAGATGTCTCCGTCTTTGGCAAATACTTCTTGAACCGTACCATTAACCGGACATGGAACTTCAACTACAGCCTTGTCGTTTTGTACTTCCATGATGATATCTTCATCTGTTACTTTGTCGCCGGGCTTGATATGCACCTTGATGATTTCGCCTTCGTGAAGACCTTCACCCAGCTCCGGGAATTTATATTCAAATTTTGCCACGTTTAAAACCTCCCAAATTTACGGTGTGCTTTAATTAAAATTCCAATACTTTATTAACCGCATCAATGATACGTGTTGGCGTTGGCAACCAAGTATCTTCAATTTGAGCAAAAGGATAAACGGTATCTGGACCTGCCACACGCAGAACTGGTGCTTCCAAATGCAGAATTGCTTTTTCGTTAATTTGTGCAATCACTTCAGCAGCTACGCCAGAGCTCTTTTGCGCTTCCTGAACAACGATGGCACGATTTGTTTTTTGAATGGAAGCCACGATTGTATCAATGTCAATTGGGCTAACAGTACGCAGGTCAATAATTTCGACTTTAATACCTTTTGTTTTTTCCAGCTCATCAGCAGCTTTAATCGAAGTGTGTACCATCATACCGTAAGTAATGATTGTAACATCGGAGCCTTCACGAACTACGTTCGCTTTACCCAATTCAACTGTGTAATCATCCTCAGGAACTTCAGCGCGGAATGCATGATACAGGTTCAAATGCTCCATGAAAAATACTGGATCGTTATCGCGAATAGCCGCAATCATCAGACCTTTTGCATCGTAAGGATTGGAAGGAACAACAACCTTGATACCAGGTGTTTGAGCCAAAAGTCCTTCCAGGGAATCTGTATGCAGCTCAGCCGCTTTAACCCCGCCGCCAAAAGGCGTACGGAATACGATTGGAGAATTGTAGCGTCCACCGGAACGGTAGCGCATACGGGATGCTTGAATTGCCATTTGGTCGAGTGCTTCAAAAATAAAGCCTACAAACTGGATTTCAGCTACAGGGCGGAAACCTTGGATACCCAGACCCACAGCAAGACCCCCGATTGCGGATTCCGCCAACGGAGTATCAAATACACGTTCTTCACCAAACTCTTTTTGCAGACCTTCTGTTGCGCGGAATACACCACCTACATGACCTACGTCTTCACCGAAAAGCAGGACGTTAGGGTCGCGTTTCAACTCTACGCGCAGTGCGTCACGAATCGCTTCTTTCATGTTCATTTGTGCCATTTGCTTCATTTCCTCCTTAAACATTGACAGATCAGTTTCAGTTCAGGTTCAATTGAAAAATAGACCGGATCGGGATGCCGCCCGGTCTCTCTGATTTATTTCAAGCTCAATTATTTAAAATCAGCTTTTTGTTCTTCCAGATGCTTAGGCGTAGATTCGAACATGCTGTCGATCAGGCCGGAAATGGTCATTTTTTCTGTTTTCTCGGCTTTTTTGATCTCTTCGTTCACTTTCGCTTTAGCTTCTTCTTTTACGCGAGCTGTATCTTCTTCAGTCCAAAGACCTTTTTTCTCAAGATATTTCGCAAACCGGGCAATCGGATCTTTTGCATTCCATTCGCCTTCTTCTTCTTTCGAACGATACTTACTTGCATCGTCAGACAGAGAATGTGGACGGAAACGGTAAGTTACAGCTTCGATCAATGTTGCGCCTTCGCCGTTACGTCCGCGTTCAGCAGCATCTTGAACAGCCTTGATAACTGCGAGTACGTCCATTCCGTCGATTTTCACGCCTTTGATACCGGCAGCAACCGCTTTGTGAGCGATAGAAAGAGCAGCCGTTTGCTTCGCAAATGGAGTTGTGATTGCGTAGCCATTGTTTTGTACAAAGAAAATAACTGGCAGCTTGTAAACACCAGCATAGTTCAGGCCTTCGTAGAAGTCACCTTCGGAAGAACCGCCGTCACCTGTATATGTAATGGCGACTTGTTTTTGTTTTTTCAGTTTGTATCCCATTGCAATACCCATAGCGTGCAAAATTTGCGCGCCGATGATGATTTGCGGCATCAATACATTAACACCGTCCGGCACTTGGCCGCCATGTTGATGACCACGGGAATACAGGAATGCTTGATATAATGGCAGGCCATGCCATACGATTTGCGGAATATCGCGGTAGCCTGGGGCAATAAAGTCTTCTTTTTGGAGTGCATATTCACTACCAATCATTGTTGCTTCTTGTCCGGATACCGGAGCGTAGAAGCCGAGACGTCCTTGACGACCCAAGTTAACGGCACGATCATCCCAAGTACGTGTAAATACCATACGATACATAATTTCTTTCAACTGATCATCTGTAAGTTTAGGCAATTTATCTTTACTGATAATTTCACCATCCGGAGAAAGCACGGACAGAGCCTTAACTTCCTCTGTGTACACTTCATAAGGAACCTTGCTCATTTTCTTCACCTCAACAAAAAAATTTGAATATCAAGTTCCGCTGTTATAGGATTATTATACACCTGTTATATTGCTTGCGTCAAAGATTTAGTTATTTTTTTTGAGTTTGCCACATTTTTGTGTGTGTAACAGGGAACAATTTTTACTATAACAGCTTAGTACATGATTGAAATTTTAAACATCTATTGCAATCAGGGTAATCTTAACTTATTGTGATCCTGAATGCAAAATTATACTCCAGAAAGGTGACAAATAATGACGGATTCCCGGTATTTGAAACGAACCATCCTAAAAGACGAAATAGACAGCCGTTTTCTTGGCGAGACCAGAACACTCCGTATTTATTTGCCGCCCGGCTATAATGAAATTTTGAGCTACCCGGTCGTGTATTGTCAGGACGGGGAGGAATTTTTCAATTTTGGCCGTATTGCAACACAGGCAAATCGTCTCATTCTGGACGAAGGCGTTGAGCCTTTCATCATCGTCGGCGTCGAAGTCAACACGAAAATCAGAACTCAGGAGTATGCTCCCTTTGGCAATCGCTTTGAGGCGTACACCGCCTGTTTTGCAGAAGAGATTATTCCCTATGTGGAACAGAAATATCCTATAAGAAGAGATGCATCGTCCCGGATTCTGGCTGGAGATTCACTGGGAGGCAGTGTGTCTCTGCATTTGGCCTTGCTGTATCCCCAATTGTTCAATCGTATTATCAGCCTGTCCGGTGCTTACTATGAAGCTTCACAAGAAATTATCGCTCGTGAAAGTGATCTGTCCCATCTGCGGGTGTGGATGACGGTTGGTCTTCAAGAAGATGCGTTTGAGAGCGACACCGGCATTTACAATTTTGTAGAGCTTAACCGCCAATGCGCAGATTTGCTACGCGAACGGAACGCCGAGGTTTCCTATCGAGAAAAGGACGGCAAGCATTTGTGGGGCTTCTGGCAAAATGAGCTGCCTGACGCGCTAATGTATTTTTTAGATCGTGCCTGAGTGAAGCTTTTCCAAGGCTACAGAGACTACCGAGGATTGGGCATTTGTCGACCAGAGTGGGTCGTTATGCTCTTTCCTCTTTTTTTGTATATTGGATACGCTTTCAAAACTGGATAACGAAAAACGGCATTTTTTGCCGTCTTCTGTCGTTCACATTATAGCTTTTCTTCTATGATTTTGTCCAGCAAGGCATTGCATCCCGCGTCCATTAATCGGTATGTTTCTTCAAAATTCCCGGTGAAATACGGGTCCGGCACCTCTCTCAGCTTTTCTTCTGGCAGCAGATCCATGAATTTTAATATGTCAGCCTCTGCTCCGCCCGCGATTTTGCGTATGTTTCGCTCATTGGAGTCATCCATGCACACGATATAATCAAACGCTTCAAAATCATGACCTTTCATTTGCCGCGCCTCTAGGCCATGTTCACTAATTCCGTGCAGCTTGAGCTGGTTTAGCGTTCCCTTATGCGGGGGATTCCCAATATGCCAGTCCCCTGTTCCTGCCGAGTCTACCCGAATTTTTGTACCCAGTCCCCGTTCCTGCGCTTTATGTCTCAGTACCGCCTCCCCCATCGGCGAACGACAAATATTACCCAAACACACAAACAAAACGTTAATCATTTGTCTCTCCTTCCTAATGCGCGTACATTCCTTTTTTCTGTTCCATTGTAGCTATGCCCTCCAAAATTGTGCAAGCCATATTTAACGCGTTATACTTATAAGCTGATGAGCTATGTAGATGTATGACAGACAGAAAGGATGTTGAATATGACGAAGAAGCGCGCGATTGTATTTTCCGGCGGCCGTCTTGGCGAGGAAGATCTACAACAAATACAACCCGGCGATTTTATTATTGGTGCAGATAAAGGTGCCCTTTTCCTGATCGAACACGGCATTACGCCACACGTATCTGTAGGAGACTTTGATTCAGTAACACCTGAGGAAAAGTCACGGGTTGAATCCGCAAGTAAACGTATGCTTTCGTGCGATCCCGTGCTCAAGGACCTGACAGATACAGAGCTTGCTCTGGAAATTGCCATGGATGAGCAGGCAGAGCATGTGCTTATGCTTGGCGTTACGGGTACGCGGATGGATCATACGCTGGCTAATGTTCAAATATTGGTACGTGCGATGCAACATCATATAAGCTGTGCCATTATGGACGCCCATAACTATATTGAACTCACTGGATCCACGCTGGAGATTGAGCCTATGGGCTATACATATACATCTCTCATTCCTATGACTGCCGAAGTAACCGGTATAGAGCTGGATGGGTTTATGTATCCACTGCACAATGCCACACTTAAAATGGGACAATCACGCGGTGTCAGCAACCAACTGATCGCTCCAAAAGGGACGATTTCCATCGAAAGTGGACTGCTGCTTGTGATCCAAAGCAAAGATTGATTATGACATTATTGTAACCTTTGTAAAAGGATTTTTTCTGCTTAAAACCCTTGCTAATCAAGAGTTTTATCATTTATCCCGATTTGTGAAATTCGATATTTTTTACAAATTGTAATTTTTAATCGTTTTTTAATAATTGGCGTGTAAGCCTTGTCCCTCAAGGATTTGAGAGTATTTTTCCAACTATTAGGCGGCTTCAAAGCTGTTATACTCAACGCTGTCAGTTAGTTAGCAGCTCAGCAAAATATTATACAAATCAATTTCTGGAGGTACTTACAACATGAACATGCATAAAATCATAAAAAAGGCAATTATCACAGGAATGGCAGCCACTATCGGCTTTGGAACGTTTGCATTAGAGGGAACAAATACGGCTCAAGCTGCCACCGCTACTTCTGCAGGTCAAAAAGTAATTAACTACGGTGAAAAATATCTGGGGACTCCCTATAAATTTGGTGCTTCCACAAGCACAACACGCAATTTTGATTGCTCTTCCTTCATGAAGCACATATTTCAGAAATATGGCGTCGACTTGCCTCGTACCTCTGTTGCACAATCCAAAGTTGGACATGCCGTATCCAAGTCCAATCTGAAAAAGGGCGACCTCGTGTTCTTTTCGAGCGGTAGCCGCGCCACAGGTCGCAACATTACACATGTAGCGGTCTATGTAGGCGGAGGTAAAATTTTACACACATACGGCAGACCCGGGGTTACTTTCTCCGATTTGAACTCCAGCAACTGGAAAAGAACATACATCAAAGCACGCCGCGTGCTGTAGCATTCATTTGATTTAGCCTTTTCAAGCCGGGACTCTGGGTCTCGGCTTTTTTTATATTTCCCCATACTTTACTACTCTACTTCAGGGGGTGTTCTGAGTGAATAGCCGATGCCTCGTTCCGTGCGAATCATTTTGAATCTTTGTCCTTTGTCTACCTTGACTCTCAAATGCCTGATATACACGTCTACTACGTTCGTATCAACAATATAATCATGCTTCCAGACATCCTTCAAAATTTGCTGCCTGCTGCAAACCTGATTTAGATGAATAGCCAGATGAAACAAAAGATCAAATTCTTTCGGAGTTAATTCCAGCTTCTGTCCGCCTCTGCTTACCAGTCTACTTCCACTATCAATATGTAAATCACCCGCCTGTATCGGCCTTTTCACATCACGTGCAGTACCAAAAATCCGCAATAAATTAGCCACTCTGGCTTGAAACACTTTAGGGGAAAAGGGTTGGACAATCACATCGTGTGCTCCCTGCTCAAAACAGGAAACAATATGGTTCTCATCGTCTGATGAGGTCATTACGAACATGGGAACAGTGGGATCATTTTGCTGCATGATGCGGATCAAGCCTTGTGTATTGGCCTGCTCATTCTCCATATTGAGCAGCAGCAAATTCACAGAATTTTCGTCTAAATAGGACTCTCCCTCCGCTACATTGCGGGCGTAAACAACCTGATAGCCTTCCTGCTTCAACTGATGCACGTACGTAGTAGCAGATGCTTCATTCCCATTCACGAGTAAAATTAACGGGTTCATTCTTCTCACCCACCTGTGTTTGGACATAGAACTGCGAAATGGATACAGACGTAATTGATACAAACTTATTTAAGCATTATTTATTATATTGTAACAAAAAAGCAGAGAAATCATTCCCCGGGGGAAGACTTCCTGCTTTTACGGTTTAGCCTAAATAGCGGTGATAGATTTTCCTTGCTTCTGTTACGTCCTTCGTTCCGTGTATCAAGGCTCTTCCATCTGCAAAAATAACTAAACGGTGCGCTCCCTGACTGAAAGAAACCAGAAACGGATTCTGCTCCACTCTTCCCTCTCCCAAAGAAGCCAGTCTGTCTGCTGTTTCTTTAAGATTCACCTGTATCGGCTTTGCGGGTCTAATTTGAACGGTATCCCGGCCACACAGTACATCTGTTTTCTGGCGATGGGCTACCGACAAATAAGGGTAGGTCGGATGAGTACCACAAGAAGGACAATCCGCTTTTTTGACACTGTCTACTGCTATCGCTACATACTCATTTTGCCACAGATCAAACGAAAGCAGCTTCCCCCTAAGATCCTCCGGGTATCCACCAAGTAGCTTGAAGGCTTCCGTGGTCTGGTTGGCCGTGACCATCTGCACCGCCTGTGGTATAATTCCTGCGGTATCACAGGTTTCTCCGCCGAACGGTACAGCTCCAAGCAGACAATGAAGACAAGGCGTTTTCCCTGGTAAAATGGTATAGGTTACACCATAGCTGCCAACACATCCCCCATAAATCCAAGGAATGCGATGCTTTTGTGCCATATCGTTCATAAGTAGCCGGGTATCAAAGTTGTCGGTGGCATCCATAATGAGGTCCACTCCCTGAATCAGCTCCTCCAATTCCTCTACCCCAACATCCAGTACATGTGCATGTATGATCGTTTCCGAATTGATTTCCTTTAGTCTTCGCTGGGCAGCTACTGCTTTGGGGCACCTCTCTGCGGCGTCACTCTCCTGAAAAAGCTGCTGGCGCTGCAAGTTACTCCATTCCACATAATCCCGGTCTGCGATGGTCACAGTGCCTACGCCTCCACGAACGAGCGTTTCCGCAATCCCGGTACCCAGCGCTCCAGAACCTATGATCAGTACGTGGGATGAAGCCAGACGACGTTGTCCTTCCGGCCCGAAAGGGGCGAATCTTTCCTGTCTGGAATAACGATCATTTGATTGTACTTGCACACCAGTTTTTTCAGTCGCCTTCATGCCTGAACCAAGCCTTCTGTCGGGCTGCTTGCCGAGGCATAACGTTTTACAGGAATCAGGCCCGCCTCAAAACCGTATCTGCCCGCGCGAACAGCCAGCTTCATCGCCTCAGCCATTTTTACGGGGTCCTGAGCTCCTGATACAGCTGTATTCAACAGTACGGCATCAGCCCCCAGTTGCATCGCCATTGCCGCATCTCCAGGTGAGCGAATGCCCGCATCGACGATAACCGGAACCTCCGCTTGTTCAATAATTAGCTCCAATGAGAACGGGTTTAGCAAACCGCGTCCGGTACCAATGGGTGAAGCTCCAGGCATAACGGCATGTACACCAAGCTTTTGCAGCCTTTTGGCAAGAATCACATCATCCGATATGTAAGGCAGCACGATAAAGCCTTCCTCCAGCAGTTTTTCGCTGGCCTTGAGCGTTTCAAAAGGATCAGGTAGCAAGGTCTTGCTATCCCCAATGACCTCCACCTTAATCATATCGCACAGACCTGAGGCTCTCGCCAGCTGAGCGATGCGCACTGCCTCATCCGCTGTCGTCGCTCCTGCCGTATTAGGCAGCAACGTATAACAACTCAAATCCAGCGTATCCAGAAAATGTTGCTTATCCCGTTCCTCCAAATTTAATCTCCGCACGGCAAACGTCAATATTTCGGTCTCCGCAGCTTCCACAGCTTTGGATTGAATATCCAGATCGGGGAATTTTCCTGTACCCAATAGCAGCCTTGACGTAAAAGATGCTTTGCCAATCGTTAACATGATTAACCGCCTCCCACAAAATGTACAATTTCCAAGCTATCTCCATCCTTCAGTACCGCTTCATCATGATCTTCACGAGTCAATATGTGACGATTCAGCTCCACCACCACAGTTTTTACTTTCAAATCCAGCTCTTTCAGCAGTTGATCCACATGAATGATCCGATTGGAAAATGTCATGTTCTGACCGTTAATCGTCAGCTTCATTTGCTTGCCTCCTTTATACGTTCAGGAGAAAAGCTGCTTATTCCAAGCTCAGCCACACCAGCCCCTTTTAACAGCGCTGCAATCGCACGCCCGGTAGCTTCGCTCAGCAGCACACCGTTCCGGTAGTGCCCGACCGCGGCATATACTCCTTCTACGCCGGGAACAGGCCCAATACAAGGACGCCCCGCTACTGCCTGCGGACGCAAGCCCGCCCAAGTGCGTATAAAAGAAGCTTCACGGACGCGAGGCAGCCAGGCAGAAGCACGGGCCAGCAGCCCCTCCAGGCTTCCAATGGTGACCTCTTTGTCATACAGATGTGGCAGACTCGTCGCCCCAATCCAAAGCTCGTTATTCCGCTTGGGCACCAGGTAAATATCATCGGCGTAAATGGTATATTCCAATGGATGATCCTTCAAGGAGACTGCAACAGCCTCACCCTTGACCGGATTAAGCGGATATTCAAAACCAACCTGCTCCAGCAGTCTCATACTATCCAAGCCTCCAGCAATAATGACCTGTTCGCAGGAAAAAAAACCACTGTCTGTTTGTACGCCACAAACTCGCCCATTCTGTACTACGAGTTGCTCCGCCTGTGTACCAGAGCATATTGTTGCTCCCAGTACGATAGCTGCCCCCGTATAAGCACGACAAAGCTGGGCAGGAGAAATCTGTGTCTCCTTTGATCGGTATATAGCCCCGATCACTTGACCATCCAAACCTGGAATTCGGCGGGCCAATTCTCTGGCATCCCACCACACAGGATGATCACCCTCTCGCGCAATAGCCGCATTCCAGCGTTTTTGCCCCTCTGCTTCCGAACGGAAGGGAGTCACGAATCCTTCTGTTCGGAATTCCACCGCAACACCGGACAAACGCTCCAGGTCACGAACCAGCTCGGGAAATGCATCCCGGCTTGTGCGAGCGAACTGTGCCAACTCCGGGTCGGTGAATTCTTCACTCTCTGCTGCCAGCATCCCAACCGCAGCCCCTGAGGCTCCCTCGCCCGGAATGAATCGTTCCACCAATATCGTACTGCGTCCCTCCTTGGCCATATGATAAGCAATGGAGCTACCGATGACACCTCCACCAATCACCAAGCATTCAGCGTGTCCAATAGCTTGTGCCTCTGTTTTTATCTCTGGCATATGTTCCATCTCTCCTCTCCACTAACGATTCTGCTTGCAGCGTCCTACTTCCGTTTCACCACTTCAGGCTGTGAACTACCCGATCCGCCATTCGCCTGTACGCCATCGCAGCCGCAACGGGGGACTCAGCCTCCCAGATGCCGGACATCACCGCAATTCCGCTTGCACCCGCAGTATACAGCTCGGGAATATGGCGTGGTTGTATGCCGCCTAGAGCAATTACAGGGATGCTCAGCAGCCTGCATATGCGCTCAAGCTGTGCTATACCTCGTGGAGTAACACCAGGCTTGCAGTGAGTCTCATACACATGACCATAGAGTACATAATCCGCTCCTGCCCGTTCGGCAGCCTGTGCCTCCTCCAAAGAATGCACCGACACCCCGCAGCGCGTACCCTCTGGAAGTATACTTTTGACATCCCCAACAGGTAATCCGTTAGCCGGTAGCTGGATAGCTCCAACGGAGGTAAGCAAAGCAACATCCACTCGGTCATTTACTGCAATTTGCTGTAAAGTAACTCCCAGATTTGCCATATTGCGGGTCAATGCAAGGAGTTCAGATGCACCCTTCTGCTTCAACCGCACGTGTACATAATGAACATACGGATGAATAGCAGCAGCCACTTGGGCAGTATGTGCATGTGCATCGGAATCGCCTTCCATCGTAATTACGTGCAATTCGATCTCATTCTCACCTCACAATAGACTAAATGGTTGTAAGCTGACCCTGTATCTTTACAGTCTCATATCGTGCTATACGGCATGGACTAGCCACGTTTACCAGCAAAAAAATGAAGGGGCACGGGATATGAACACGAACATATGAACACGAACGAAAACGCAAAAAAACCACTTCCCAAAGGAAGTGGTTTAACGTACGTCCAATAACCGAACGGACCATTATATCCGTATACGTATATCGTCCCACGTACAAACAAAGTAATGATTTCGTAACCTCGTTTGTACGGCGCTCACTTCCCTACGCTGGCATAACCCAGATCAGGTGCAAAGGGTCCGAAATCCGTTTATTCCGTCTCAGCCGCATGGGCGGCTCCCCTAGTGTAACTATTTTATTGTATCAGCTAAAGATAGCTTAGCATATTTTCCTATTCCTGCAAACCCCGCTTCTTGTGAAGCTTGGTACAGAACTGGATATTTAGTTGACTTTACTTGACCATTCTTCCACATTCCACGTTTTGGTTACCCAATCCTCGTAAAAGTCCGGTTCGTGAGATACGAGCAATACCGTTCCTTTGTATTCCTTCAAGGCACGTTTCAGCTCATCCTTCGCTTTGATATCCAAGTGATTGGTAGGCTCATCGAACAGCACCCAGTTACTTTCCCGCATTAGCAGTTTGCATAGGCGGACTTTGGCCTGCTCACCACCACTGAGCGCGGATAGTGGACGGGTGATATGCTCATTTTTCAATCCGCAACGCGCCAAATGCGCTCTTACTTCATGCTGGTTCAAGTGTGGGAATTCATTCCACACATCCTCAATCGGTGTAACTTTCTCTGCTCGTACTTCTTGCTCAAAATAAGCTGGCTGCAAGAAATCCCCTTGATAGGTCTTGCCGCTGATTGGCGGAATTTTTCCCAGGATGGTTTTAAGCAATGTCGATTTACCGACACCATTGTAGCCCACAATCGCAATTTTATCGCCACGTTCAATCGTCATGGACATTTTAGGCAACAGGGCATGGGTGTAGCCAATTTCAAAATCAATACCCTCAAATACCGTTTTTCCACTCGCACGTGCTTCTTTAAATTGGAATGTTGGTTTAGCCGCTTCTTCCGGTTTATCAATGCGCTCGATTCGATCAAGCTGCTTCTCACGGCTCTTCGCCCGACCTGACGTAGAGGCGCGCGCCTTATTACGTTGAATGAAATCTTCCTGTTTCTTAATAAAATCCTGCTGCTTCTCATAAGCTTCAATATGCTGGCTTTTGTTCAGGTCCGCCATTTCAAGGAACTTTTCATAGTTGGCTGAATAACGGGTCATTTTAGCAAATTCAAGATGATAGATGACATTCACAACCTGATTCATAAACTCAGTATCATGAGAAATAAGAATAAACGCATATGGATAATCCTTCAAATAGCGTGTAAGCCATTCAATATGCTCTACATCCAAATAGTTGGTAGGCTCATCCAGCAGCAGCACATTCGGCTTTTCCAGCAGCAGCTTGGCAAGAAGCACCTTGGTCCGTTGTCCGCCGCTAAGTGCGGATACATCCCGATCCAGTCCTATCGCGGAAAGGCCCAATCCATTCGCCATTTCTTCAACCTTCACATCGATGAGGTAAAAATCCCCCATATCCAGTTGTTCCTGAATTTCACCCATCTCTTCCAGCAGCACTTCCAGTTCTTCGGGAGAAGCTTCACCCATCTTGTCAGTGATCTGCATCATTTCCTTTTCCAATTCCAACAACGGGAGAAAGGCGTCCTTCAGTACATCCCGCACTGTTTTGCCAGGTGTCAGCTTGGTGTGCTGATCCAGATACCCATAACGTACACGTGGAGTCCATTCCACTTTGCCTTCATCCTTAAGCAATTTTCCGGTCAGAATGTTCATCAGTGTCGATTTACCAACACCATTGGCTCCCACCAAACCTACACGTTCCCCTCCGAGCAATCGGAAGGATACATTTTTAAACAATGCGCGGTCCCCAAAGTTATGGGATACATTTTCTACAGTCAATAAACTCATAAGCTGTTTTTGGCTCCTTATTGTCATCGGCAATGCCGACTGTTCTTATTTCATATGCATTTCTTTCAAAGCCTTATTGTAGCACATTCAGCAGCCTTATCGGAATATTGAAATTGGGTGAATTTGAAGGATTTTGATATTGCCTGCTTTAAAAAAAAGAAAAACCACTCGTGGGAGTGATTTATTTAAAGATTATTTAAAGATTTATTTATAATCATTATAACATTTATATTCAAAATACCCTGCGGCCGCCGCAGATTTTTCATCCGTAAAACGCTCTGTCGCTTTAAATGGAGCTGGACAAGAATCTCTGTAAAAATATTTCATTCCGGTATCCGGCTCTACGCCGCCGATCATGGCTTGCTTCCTCACGACTCTTCCGCCACCAAACCCATAGTTATTATAGTACCTGTCTCCAACCGGGATTCCCTGGATAAACGCCATCAGCCCCACATCATCTACCGTGTTATACCATTCCTCTTGTGAGATGAGCGGTAGCGTGAAAGTATAGGATACACCATTATGTGCTGCCTTTTCGTTATGGAGATTAATAAGTCGGCCCAGATCCTCCTGAATGCTGTGGACAATGGTGGAACGTCGTACTTGCTCAAAAGCTTCCGGGTCATTAAGCAACGAGATCGTTGTCTGTCCCTGAAGTTCCTTCTGAAAGCCCTCTACCCACCTGTGATTCCGAGCATCATAGGCGTGTACATAATTGTCCAAAGTAAATCCAACACTGTTACCTACTGAATCAACGTAAGCATAAGGTTTTTTTTCACTCCATTTGGGTCCTTGGACAGCTTGTCCATGCTCATCTGTGTAAGATTCGGAAGCAAACGCATAATAGCCGTCATAGTCCAGAACCATAAGGGCAGGCATATAATCCAATAGTGCACGTTGTGCCACTGGATCTCCATCAATTCCCATATTAAGAAAAAGGGTATGCAGAAAGGTGTGCAGCGCTTCTTCTTTATCTACACGAAAAAACTTGTCCGAGCCATACCCAGCCTCCCGTTCCTGACGTTCATTCTGTGAAAGCACGACACCTGCATCCTGAACTGCCGTACGGAGGGCCGAGGTATATTTCATTTCCAATTGCTGTACTTCGCGCTGATTCTGCACCCGCAGGTCACTAACCACGCCAAAGGGCAAAAAGAGCAGGATAAATATAATTGCAAAATCAGTAATCTTCATTCAGAACCATGCCCCCGTAAGAAGCTGTAACCGCCGGTTTGCCGCTATCTGCCCCACCAAGAAGCCATGATTTGTACAAGTCCGCAGGAGTGCGATTCGTATTGTGCACCCGCACTGTAAAATAATCTCCTGACATCATGGTATACCGACGTGTTTGATCTGACTTTGGCTGCTGACTGTCTGGAAACAGTACAGGCAAGATTTGCGGGTTATAGTAACCGTCATATACGGAGGAATAGTAGCCGAGAAAGCTATCCGGCCTCGCCGCATCTGCATAGTCAGGTACATATTTTTTGTGCATATGCTCCAATTCAACCTCATACGTATTTCCCGTCAGATCCAGCTCGCGCATAAAATCGTCGTACATCGTTGGTGTAATATATCCCTTGGTCCTCACCATATCAACAAAACGTACGGTTGAATGATATGTATTTAACCCGGATATATCGTCCTGCCGTTCAGCGGCTTGGGCTGCGGGCACTATATACAAGAGCAGGACAGCGAGCAATGCCCCCAACAGCTTGGATATTGATTGAACCACTTCAATCCTCCCCCAATTTCTCAAAACGTATGGTTTGTATATCTCCATACTGATCACGCTGTGGATGCATGGAATATAAAGAGGAAGCATCAAGGGCTATTACATCGGGCTCGAACGGTTCAGAATACATATCGTACACTGTACCATCGACCTGGACAGGAATGCCGTCCTGCAAGTTCATACGGATTGCCTGCATAACTTGAGTGCCTTTGATCCGTTCTGGCATACTCACCTCTAAAATACGATTGATACGGCCCTCGGAATGTTCCTCCTGCTGCGATCTTAATTCCAGTGTAGTGCCCATCTGACTGGACAACTCTGCTGCCGCTACACATGCGGTTATAAACAGCGTAACTGACACACCAAGCCGCAGCATACTTGAAGCGTGATCAGACATGCTACCCATCTCCCTTACAATTGATATCCTTACTGTGGAGCTTAGGATTGAGTGAACAATAGCCCGCGTACAACATTCGATTTATCCTTGACGATTTCAGCCTTGAATTTACCACTTGGATTTACGTATTCGTTTTCTTTCTCATTCAGCGTATTCGTTATTTTTCCGGTCTTATCACTTCCACCGTTCACCGCTCCATACTGTTCACTGTCAGGGCTAATGTTCAGCGCATTTCCATACCACTGACCTGCCATGTTTTTTCCAGTTTTAATCTGAATCCCGAATTGGTCCTTGCCCTGAAATTTCCGCAGTGCATTGGTCACCTGGGACCCGCTGATCGTTGTCCCGTCATACACCGTAAATGAGGCTTGAGACAACTCGGTCTGGATATCGGCAAAATTGTTTTGTGCCGTTTTGGTCGCCTCCTGTGCTGAAATGAACAAAATGACTACAATTGTGATCAGTGCAATGGTCAAAAATATGCCAGCAGCTACTTTTAAGGCTGTTGATGCGTTATTCATTATTTTTCTCTCCTTAGCTTGTTATATCGTAATAGTCGTATTAGAACTGTTATTGAATCTTTTGTATTTGCTCGTAATAGCTATCCATTTGGACAAAGCTCATACCGATCAAAGGAATGACCAAATATAAAAAGATAAGACCGTACATCGGAGCAAAACCTATCAACCTTCCCCAAATGGCCTTGCTATCTATAATTTTTTCATACTCCTGTTTTCTTTGTTCAAAATAGTAGGACATATGGGAATCCAAATCGTCGAAAGCCTCTCGAATCGTAATTTTGCCCAAAGACAGATGCAGCTTGTCCACCAAGCGTTGAAATTCGGGCAGTGGCGCTTCTTCTTTTAACAAGTCAAGTGCTGCCTCAGGCCCGTGCTCATAATGAAGCAGGCATTTTTGTAAAGGTCTTTTGAAAATAACCGAAAAACGGTTCAGCCATTCCAATATTTCCTCAACAGACATTCGTTCCATGGCTCGCAAAATCGAAATAACCGTCTGAAACTGGTAAACCTCATGCCTCATATCCAAGCGCCTCATTTTTCGCTGCAAATACAATAAAAGCATAGGCATCTGATAGGCTACATACCCGGCAACCAAACTAATCAGCACTTCCCACCACTTGATATATTCCGCGTTCCACGCTCCCAGCTTTTGCAGGATACGACGCGTATTTTCGGAAAGCTGCTCCGGAGTAGATCTGCCACCAGAAACCCGCTCCAGCGCTGCATACGTCTGCTCATAGGTACTGTCCGCCCTCATGTTTAGCGCATGCATCATTTTACGATCAATCTCACTCTGCTTTAAAGCTTCTTTTTCCTCCGCTGGACCCAAACGCCCGAACATTTGTCCCGATTGAACCGGAGCGTAAAGGATATGTGTTTTCTCAGCTTGATGTAAAATAAATACCGTACTGATGCTGAGCACCAATCCTGCGATAAAAAGAGCGATTCTGCGTATGTACAGCCACTCCAGTTTAACCTCTGCACCACTTTCCTTTAGCAGCCGAGTCAGTTGGAAATAAGAAGGCATATGCTGTCGCGGAATTAAAGCATCCACCACATTACGAATAATGGGGAAACGGTACAGCTTTTGCTCCCAGACCCGTTTTCCTTTGCCCGCACGATATCCAGTCTCGTCGGTCTGTTGCAGCTTTTGGAGCAGGAAGTAAGATATTATAATTACAATATAGACGGACAATTTCGTGATAAAGCCCCATTTCCCCTGATAAAACTCATCCATAGATGGAAAGCTGGACCTTGCCCATCTTTCGATTGGCATTGTAAAGAAAACAGGTGCAAGTGCGATCACATTTAAGCTTTTGAGCAGGTAGTCCAGTTTATTTCTCCGCAGTAGCTCCAGTTGGATTTCGCGCGCAAGACTGCCAAGTCCCTTTAAATAAATGGAGCCTCCCTCTTCAATCCGGTCACCAAACTCCATTACCATATACGAGATACCGGCAAATGCTTTTAAAAACCGATTAGGAGCGGACTCATAGTATCTTTCCAGCGCTTCGTGCGGATCAGCGTCCGTCAGCGCCTCATGAATAAGTCGCGCATGCCTTCCAGCCTCAGCCCCTGCCAAATCGGCCGCCTCGGATATTGCCTCCTCCACCATGCCATGCTGATGATAATGATGGCGTACATTGGCGAACAATTCGATCATCTGTGCAAGCAGCCTTTTTTCCATCCGGCTAATCGCCATATCCAAGATGAGACTGTTAATCACCACTCCGCATAACAGAGCCAGTATGACAAACTCTATCCCCGGTTTCATCATAAGCAACACAACGCCGCTGCAAGCAAAAGCCCCCCAAATGAACAACGTCATCTTCATCGTCTCAAGGCGAAGCTTATATTCATCGTAGGCGTGCAAACCGGATAATCGTTTACGTACACTCGTGATATACCCGGATGTAACAGGAAATCTCATGCCTATCGTGTACAACCTGTGCATTGCAGATTGCATTTGCCGTTGCAGTACTGCCTTTCCCTTCCGTCCCTCTCGCACAGAATGAATTCGCCCTCTGCGGATTGCATGACCATTACGCTTGCGCAACCACCACAAAGTCACGTAGAGAAGCGCAAAGCACCCACTCGAAATGAGCAAAACCCACAGTGAAATTTCTTTAAGACTCATAGGCTTCCTCCCAATAGCGAGTCAGGAATCTGCGAAAATCTCCGGCATCCTTGACGTTCATCTGTTCACACATTTCTTCTGTGCTTTTGATGGTCAGGGGCTCCATCGCCATATATCTCCCATTCCGATATTCCATAACATGACGGTAGCTATAACTCGATGCAGAGCTGGAGTCTGAATCTGTATGATCGGGATCGTGCGGCACACATTCCGTAATCCGTTCAATATATCGCCGTCCCTCAGCATCACGCTTGAGATGCACATCAAAGTTAATGACATGAACGACCTGTTCCTCAGCAATACCTTCATGCTGAAACACTCCTGTTTTGAGCAGTGAATTACGAAGGGAGAACACAAGATCACGAAAGGTTTTGGCGTGATGGGTAAAAATGGTGAACAGACTGGCAACCTGCGACATTTGAATCATCCATGCGGCTACCTCGTCACTCGCTACTTCACCAAGGATATTGACGGTTCCATCTGTCTTTTTCTGCAAATCGAGCCCTTGTTGCCCTGAAATATGATCCGTTTCCCGAAAGGTCAGAATGCTACGGCGGCTGTAAATGCTACGCAGATGCAGCTCAAAGGCCATTTCCTGCACACGAAGCGTATACGAAGCGTAAATATGCTTAACCATCGCCATCAGCAACGTCGTTTTACCTGAGCCTTGCGCTCCGGTGATTGCTGTGATGCGGCTGCCTTTCATTAAATAAGAAAGTAACTGTATCGGAAACTCAGCATTTTCTCCCTTAATTAATTGCTCGAGCGATGCGCTTTGAATATCGAATTTACGGACAAAGAAAGCCCACGATTCTGAAAAAGGAGGTCGTACCACAACAACCCGTGACCCATCCTTCATTTCGTTCACCTTATAACCATTGGCTTCGGAAAGCTGCCCCGGATAGTTGTATTTGTAAATATTTTGGCACACCCTTTTAAGCTCCCGCTCTGAACCGAAGGAAAGGAACGAAAGGTGGATGGTCTTACCTTTATAAAAAATCCACACACTCTCATAACCATTCGCTATCGGTTCAGATGTTGGTTCGAATGCATATTGATCCTGAGGCCAATCGGCCGATACAGGGATTCCGCCTTCCGGCACACCGCTAACGCCCCCACTGACACCGTCGATCCGCTGGTCACGAATATCATCAATGACGGAAAAGCCTTTATAGTGCTGATAAATCCGCTGCACAATAATATCTACCTTCTCCAGAAAGGAGAGAGGGCGATGCTCACAGTCATAGATATAGCGGATATCCTCTGCCGTGATATGATAGCTTCCATCCTCTTCATCTTGCTGCGAATATCTCATTTCCGCCAAATCATAAGTATCCAGCAAGCGAGACAGGGCATCGACACCAAACTTTTGCTGATATTGGTAAAATACAATTTCGAATTGGTCCTGTACGCTAAACAGCTCTGGTCTGGAGAATGGCATAACGGTATCAACGATTTTTTCATTCAAGCCATAACCGTTAATCAGCAGCTCAGCCATCAGGTTTTTCACAAAACGTTTGTCTCCACTGCTGCCATTGGCACAGTCCTTTAACGCCCTGCGCAGTTCGGCCCTTTGATGGATACGCCGCCTGTATTCCTCCTCATGTAATCCGGCATCCGCCATCTGACTATGACTTAGCTCGTGCAGCGCATTTTTGATATACTCCATCAGCGCCTCCAATGTGGCATCTTTACTCTCTGGAGCTACCTGCATGGTTGAATGCCGCAAGCGAAGGCTCCCTCGGTATTTAACGATAACCAGTATGATACACAACAGAATGATGCAGGTAAGAATCAGCCCGTTAATCATTTGAGCGGACAGCATTTAAGCGCCCCTCTCCAAAGCCTTGAGCCGAAGATCGGACTCTGCCGTCTCCAGAATAGCCTTGCTGATCTGACGCATGCTCTGTGCCCATCCCACAGGCATAAAAAGCTTACGATCCTTCTCTTTCCCGCTTCGCACATCCCGCTGTACATGACCGATCACGTCTCTGCGGTTCCACGCATCCATAAATTCGGTGCTATAAGGAACGGTATGGAGTGCTCCCTTGTAGCCATATCTCCTGCGAATATTCGCCACATTCGCTTGAGAATGCACATCATATTTCCCAAGCACGATCAATAGCGGCAATTCCGAATAAGTGGATAATGGAGATACAGATTCAAAGTAGGCATCCAGTTCTCTCATATTTTGAGTCAGCGAAAGAACTGCCAGCTTGGCTCGTACACATGCTTCATGCTGTACAGCTCCCCATCCTGCCCCACTCCCTGCATCAACAAGCGTCAAATCATAATACTGATCCGCCGTATCCATCACTGCTCGTACAAGAGCAGAGGATAACAGTGGCGGCGCGGCTCCAAAGCTTGAGGTCCCCTCAAGCACATCAAGAGTCTGCTCCAGTACAGGCGTCGTATAATTGCGAATATTTTCTCTGGACAATGTCCCTCGCAGGGCTAATCGTGCAAGAGCATCCCAACCTCCCTCCTGAAGCTGTAAGCTTGGATCGTCCATCCGATGTTCTTGTATGGGAAATCCCGACTCAATCCCGTTATGTCTGCGCCCCAAATGGGTCAGCAGCAGTCGCCCTCTATAAAGATTACCTATAGTAACAGCTATGGATGCCGCCAAAGAACTGCTTCCACTCGCTCCCTTAACCGGGCTCCAAAACAAAATAGTACTCATGCTTTCCTCCTTTCCGCACGCTTTAACGCATGACGGCTCTCTTTGGGTTCCCAACCCATTAATTCTCCAATGCAACGACTCAGTTCTTTCTTATACATTCTGGACAATGGCTTAAGCTTGAGCTGTTGTTTGTGCTCATTTTCCAGCTTCAGGGCAAGATGCCCTTCATCCCATGGCAGTATATACGGCTCCTGCTGCCAAGAGGCCGGAAAGCGGTTCATGTATTCCCATAAATACGGCTCTTCCACACCACAATCGACGGCTTGCATAAATAACTTGTGAAAAACAAGATTTTTCGGAAAATCAGGTTGACTGAACAAACGTTCAAGCCACACCTGTCCGTTGTCCATTAACATCCGGCTATAGTCACTGACCCAAATCCGCTGTTCGGCCTCTTGCCAAACAGACACGGGGCAGAAATCAGGTGACTCTACATCCAGAATAACAATGTCATAAGTCAACCCTGCTTTCCGATCAGCCATCATGGCGATATGCAAATCCTCCCAAGATGTAAAACCCGTGGCGACATCAAAATCGCCAAACTGCACAATGGGAAGTGGTTTGTCAAGCATCCCTATGCTGTACCGATACTGTCCCCGCAGCGTGGCATCCACAAGTAATACCTGTTGACCGGATGCTGCCAATATACTGCTGATGTATAACAAGGTATCGCTTTTATCACATAGCCCGGCAAATATCCAAGTTTTCATACTTTTGTCCCTTTTCTCTGATTTATTTACCATATGGATCAGAGCTTCCGCTCTGCGTCAAGATGTCTGCTTGTTCTTTGGCATCCGGCCCGTTTCCATATCCGTCCCCTGTACCTGTGTTCTCATTCAAAGCTCCACCTGCATTCGCTCCCGCATGCTGTGCCGCAACTTCCTCACTCAGGCTCCTTTCTATAGGTGTCGATATTACATTGTTTGGCGAACTAAGTGCATTTTCAAGAGACTCACGCAACTGCTTGGACAGCTTTTGTTCAGCAACGCGGATCAAATTAGGATCACTATTCATTAACTCTATCACCTTCGAATTGGGTGGATAGGTTGGAATCGCCTTCGGCTGGAATTGCGGATCGACATACGTTAATGCATAGATAGATGCTTTATGCAGATAGGCGTCAACAATCCCACTCGAAAGCGATAATATCTCCTGTTCATTCAACGTAACCCAGATGACGGAACCTTCCAGCTTGGAAATTTTCTTTTTGGCTAGCAGAATATAATCCTGACCCGTCGGAAATTGAATACGAATATCTACTTCGTCTCCGGCTTTGAGGCTGTTTGGGAGGACCACCACCTTCAGCTCCCGATTACGTAAGTCTTTAGGCGTAGGTTCTTCGGCAGTAATCATAGCTGATGTAAGCACAGACCCTTTTTTCAGCTCAATTTTAGCCGTGCTGCCGGAAGCTTCATTTTTACCCGCAACCAAATTGGCTGGAGCCTGAGAGCGAGGAACCGTAATTCCCTTCAAATCACTAGGTGTAATCTGCTCACCCGGAGAAATGTCACGAACGACAACCCAACCTTTTTTCGCCGTTCGTTGTTCTTGCTCATAGCCTTTCCATTTTTGTGCTGCCTCTGCTTCGGCCTGCTTCCTGACATCATTCAATTGATGGGTGTTAATTATAAGGTAGCTCGCGAAGACAACGCCAACAATACCCGCACCAATACAACCGGCGTAAAGCTTTTGCTTACTGCTTTTTCTTAGCTTGGACACACAACTTCTCCCCTGCCTTTTTTGATATATACCTTTTATCTAGCGCTGACTGCGTTTGAGGAATCCAAAGCGTTTCTTTCGCGTATCGGGAATGGCTCCACGAAACAGCTCATCCAGCACCTGATCCATCTCGTCCTCTTGCTCAAATGGATCGGAATGGAATGGTAAAGCAAACACTTTGTCGTGATCCAATTCCTTACGCAGCCTGCGTACAGCCTCCGTTGCTGCCAGCGGCAAACAGTAATTCCATTTATGCTGCGGATGGCGCTGGAGAGAACGAGCTAGTCCTGCTATATCCTGAATTCTCCACTCGGCTCCAGAACCGACCACTAACGGGTAATCGGCTCTCAAAAATTCTTCCAAGCGCTCATTATCCTGCCTGCTCCCCAAATCCAGCACAATAAATTGGTAAGAGCCCCCCAGTAACGCAATGACATCGGCACGGGATGTTTGGCGCCAATAGTGTACTCCGTCTACCTCAAAGCGCCGGCTTGAGCTCGATCGCCCAACGGGTACTCCGTCTACCACTTCTTGAAGCCGGGCAAATGCTTTGGCTGTACTATGCAGTTCGACCAATGCCACTGAACGGGACCTTCGGGCCAGATAGTGGCTCACCGCAATCGCTGTGTGCGTTGCACCAGAACCAGAAGACACGCCCAGCACAGCTACAACCCTTGTACCTCCATATTCGATAGAAGCATCGCCAACGGACACTCCTTGTTGAGCAGGCTGAAAATCAGCACTGCGTCGAAGCTCCCCAATCACCTCTCCGGCAGACTGAAATCGCTCTCCTGGATGATGACGCAGCAGCTTACGAATCACCGGGATCAAATGACGAGGTAATTCTCCACGAATATATCCTTCTACTCCGGCCGTCCATTCGCTATATTTGCCACCTGTACAGAGATACAACAACAACGCTCCCAAACTGTACAAGTCTGAACGGGCATCCGTTTGGCCTGCTCCATATTGCTCCGGGGCTGCGAAGCCCACCGTGCCCAGCTTTACCGTATCCTGATTCATCTCAGCCTTATAGCTCCGCGCTATGCCAAAATCAATCAACTTAAATTCCATTTCCGGTGTCAGCATAATATTCGTTGGTTTCAGATCCCGGTAGATGACAGGGGACTGGCGAGTGTGCAAGTAATCCAGCACATCCAGCAACTGCAAAGCTAATGGAACAATTTGCTCCTGCGGAATATGGCCTTGGTAACCCTTCATGTACGCTTCCAGCGTAATTCCTTCAATATAGTCCATAACCAGATATACCGCCCCGGATGGCGGATGCTCGAAGAAGTCAACAATTCTCGGTAATCGTGGGTGGCTCAGCGAAATCAGCATCTCAGCCTCCGCGCGTACAATCTTCATCATTTGCGGATTGGCAACGGACTCCTTCACAGCCCATTGCTTACCTGGCAGCTTCAAATCCTCTGCCATAAACACGCTACTCATCCCTCCCGTACCCAACGTACGGACAATCCGGTAACGCTCACCCACAACCGAACCGTATTCCAAATGCGATTGTTTTTTCATCTCTCTTGCCTCCTTTCTATAAGCAAACAACGCAAAAAAGGGAAAGCCTACCGCAAAAACACAATCTTCATGTCACCATGAAAACGATGTTCGCGGGATGCTTTCCCTTTATTTAAACGTGGTTATTGTATTTTTAAGGAACAATTTGGGTTTATTATATAGCACACCTATACCAATTGTAAAGCATTATTTTCCATACTTGATCATATACAATGTAATCTCATCCCGGTTATGGAATAGCTGCTTGGCCCGCTGGATCTGCATGCCAGACTGCTCGAACGAAGCGATCACATCATGAATAAGAGCCAAAGGCTTTTTATGCATTAGCTTGACCGTTACGATGGCAGTACCACCGCTGCGTAAACTATACAGCAAATCAGTGACAAGCCTTACCATCTGCTTTGGACTCCAACTCATATCACAGACCAGCAGATCAAATGTATTTTCTTTGAATTTGACCTCACTCGCATTTTTACGCAAAAAAGTCAGATTGGCATACTTCATCAACGAAGGCTCCATCTTTGCCGGATCAACCGCCGTTACTTTGAGTCCACGCTCCAGCAAAAAGGAAGTCCATCCACCCGGCGCCGCCCCGATATCCAGTCCTTGATGAAAAGCGCTAAAATCAATGCCAAACGTCGCTTCTGCTTCCAGCAGCTTGAATTTGGCACGAGAGATTTGCCCGTCCTCTTTTTGAAAACGAACTGCGCCTCCGCTCCAATCCGATAGATTGTCCTGAGGATGCGACACACCTGCATACCATGTATGCGTATCCGCAAAAACGGACACAATAACCTCTGCTCCCTGCACCGTAAGCTCCATAGGAAGATCACTTAATTGCTCACTTAAAGCCTGCTTGAGCGCACCTGCGCTTTCAGCCCAACTACTGTCAGCTCCTTTGCGCACCTGCAAAGAAACGCGTTGATCTATCAGTTCTCGGCGGTTACGGATAAAAGAAACCAAACGTTCCATCACCTGAGCCAAGTTCGTTCCTTCCTCCTGAAAATGCACAGGAAATAAGTGACGCAAAAACATTGGCGGCTGACCCGTAATCGTTCCCACAGCTTCACTTGCATCCACAGGTAATGTAGCCAGAAAAATTTCACCAGGTAAAAGTATTGTGCTTTTCACCGAGCCAAACATTCTTCTAAGCTCTTCTTGGGCATAAGGTGCAAACCCATGGTTAGCCGTGCAAACAAATCTTGATGATGACAAAGCGGTTTCACCCTGTTCATCTGTACTCATATATATTTCCTCCAAAATAACGTTACCCTCCAGTGCACACCCGAATCCAGGGACGGTCTCCATCCCAATCCAGCTCAACTGGAACTTCATAGGTATGCATAATCAATTCTTTCGTTAAAACCTCTTTTTTCGGTCCGGCTGCTGCCACCTTGCCATCACGGATAAGTGCCACATGGGTAAAGAGGGGAACAATCTCCTCAATATGGTGGGTTACACAGACCACTGACAAATCCCTCTTGCGAAGCCGATCAATTTCAACCAGCATTTTTTCCCGCTCAAATAGATCCAGCCCGGCGCAAGGCTCATCCATAATCAGCAAACGAGGCTCCGCCATCAACGAACGGGCGAGCATTACTTTTTTGCGTTCCCCCTGAGATAAAGTACCCAACGGATGATTCATCAGCGCACCTAAATTCATCCCCTCCAGAAGAGATACGGCTTTTTCTTTTGTCTCCGTTGGAATCTCCTGATAAAAACGTAAAAAAGCATACGCTCCAGTAGCAACCACTTCCCATACCGGATCTTTTAAAGCTAATTTCTCCAGCAACGTCTGGCTGATATATCCGATCTGCTTGCGTACTTCCCGCACGTCACATTGACCATACGTTTGTCCAAGCACCTCGACCGTTCCGCGACTTGGAAACATATACCCTGTCATCATTTCCAGCAATGTTGTTTTACCAGAGCCGTTACGCCCCAGAATGGCCCAATGTTCATTTTCCCGTATTTCAAGACTCACATCGTCCAATATTCGTCTATCTTCCCGCTGCAATGTAATGTTCTTAATGGATATCATTCCACAACGCTCCTTATCCTGCTCAGCAAGTGTTCCACAGATTCCATTTTGTAAATGATTTCAGGATTTTCGTTCTCTCCGTTATATAAAAGCAGCGCAGGAACACTGGAAATCCGGTACTCCTGCACCAGTTCGGGAATATAGTTAATGTTGCTTTGCACCACGACTTCTTCGGGGAGCAAATGCTCTGCCACCTCCAGCATCCGCCGGGCCGCCCCGCAGGTTCCGCACATGGGAGTGTACACAAACAAAGCCAGCTTGCATCCCTCCCATATGGCACGACTTATCTCCTTTTGTCCCAGTTCCTTCATCGTTCCAACTCTTTTCTAATCTCACGCATACGTTCCTCTGGTACCGGGCCGTTATACACGGTGACACCTTCCGGCTTGTTGGCATACAGTAGCTCATACATGGCGCGTCTGCCCTCCGCACTGGAGGAATGCAAATAAATTTCACGCGGATACAACTGCTTCCCTGCAATGGCAGCAGCTACATCTTTCCCCGTTGGCTGACCCGGCCCCAAATCATAATCCAGCGATAACACCGAAATCGGATATTCATGAAGCAATAACAAACACTCCTCCGCATCCCTTGCCAGCTTAAAGCCCGGAGGACAAGGCCGATAATCGTCCATAAACAAATGCATAACATCTCCTCCTTTTTCCCAAGGATGCAAGTTCCCTAATCCTTAAAGATGAAGTACATCCGCCAAACAGTATTACTGCCAGCTTTGGATTAATTGAATATCTTCGCGATGGGTCCCATCAGGTCCCGTTTCACTTTCCAAAACGACTGGAATGCCCCTTACAGGCTCCTGTTCCGTCATCCATCGCATGCCCTCCAGACCAATACATCCCTGCGCAACACGCGCATGTCTGTCTTTTCTTGAGCCATACGGGTATTTGGAATCGTTCAAATGAACTCCGCACAGGGCTGGCCAATAGCCAAGACGATCCCCTTTTTCGATCAACGCCTCATCACTTCCACCGTTCCACAATCCTGCTGCATAGGCATGACAGGTATCCAGACAAAAGCCGATGCTGTCAGGGTATTGACACAACTGGCGAATTTGTACCATTTCCTCCAGTGTGGTTCCCATCGGACCATGATCCCCCGCCTGATTTTCAATCAGTATTTTAGCATTTCCCTTCCATCCTTCCAGCACATCATCAAGACAACCAATGATATTCCGATAGCCCTCCAGCGGGTCAGACGCATGGGTATGACCAAAATGAACGACAATCCCCTTGGAGCCACAGGCTTCAGCAATATCCAGATCATTCCGCAACGAAGCAACTGTCAGTTCATAAAGCTCCTGACCACGTTCGCGTCCGTGGGCTGGATTAACAGGATATGGCGAGTGGGCAATAGATTGGAGTTCGTGCTTTACACAGTAAGCTTTGCAAGCGGCTGCATCAGCCGCATTCCATTCCTTTAGCCTGAGACTACGCGGGTTTTTCGGAAAATATTGAAAAGAACGCCCTCCCTGCTCTCGTGCACGCGCAGCGGCTTTGGAAAAACCGCCACGCGTACTAACATGAGAACCGATCAGCAATTTAGGCATCATGCTGCTGTACCGGGCAATAAAATGCTTTTTTCCCCGCCAGCTCCACCCGTACAATTTTCCCGCCACTTGGCGATTCTTCTCCTTCACGGTCATACACCCGGCACTGATGGTCAAAACCGCCCGTTAGTGTATCCCCCTCCATCAAAGGCATTTCCATATAACCGCCTTCCGCAGTAGCTTCACGAAGCACCGATTGCGTAGCATGATACAGCTTTTCCACTTTTTCTGGCGACTGTACAATGTTTTGTACTTTGGAACCTGGTGTAAATCCAGCGATATAAGCAATTTCGTCTGAATAACAATTACCGATACCGGAAAAAACATGCTGGTTTACGAGCGTTGTTTTCAAAATACCCCGACGTCCCTTCAAACGTGCAGTGAACTTTTCCAGTGTCATACGACGATCCAGCGGATCAGGTCCGAGTTCAGACATCGCCTCTTCTGTTTCTTTAGCCGTCAGCAGGTGCAGGTAACCCAAGCGCAGCCCGATAAAATAAAGCTTTACTCCACTGAAATCCAGTTCAATTTGAACCGTACGGTCAGGACGCTGCTCCTCTGTTCCCAGATACAGCAGTCCTCCCAGCATCAGATGCAGCACAAGCCGCCCGCCCGTGTTTAGATGAAAAATCAAGTGCTTGCCTCGACGCTCCATATATACAACGGTAGTTCCCAACAATTGCTTCTCAAACGTTTCCACATCGGTATTAATGGATTTCACACGGTTAACCGTCACTCCAGTAATCGGAATGTCCAAAATTTGTTTTGACAATAGCGTTCTATAATTCTCCATCTCAGGAAGTTCCGGCATGTCAACATCTTTCCTTTCGTAGCTGCAAATCACTTTTGATTCTTGCAGATTTTTTTAAAATGTATATTTACTATTACTTACACTCTTCCTGAAGCCAATCCCGCAATTCATCCAGATTGTCAAAAATCAGGTCAGGCTTTACTCCAACGACACGTATATGTTCGTCCAAATTAATGCGGGTCGAAACACCCGATAGTATGAGAGCTGTTTTGCAACCTGCCGCCGCACCTGCCGCAATATCGGTAAGCATATTATCGCCCACAACAAGAGCTTCATCCGCTCTAATGTTCAAGCGATCCAGCGCATAGTTCATTAATACACTTGAAGGCTTGCCAATGACTATCGGTTTTACCTGTGATGCCGCTTCAATCGCAGCTCCAATCGTTCCTGCCCCCGGCGTGAGTCCATCCTGTGAAGGCAATTGTAGATCCGGATTCGTCAAAACAAAAATGGCCCCTTCCCGAATCCAGCGCATGGCAGCAACCAGCTTATCATATGTAAATTGGCGATCTATCCCCTGCACCACATAATCAGGGTGATCCTCTACAAGCTGCAATCCGGCATCCGTAAGCGCCTGACGTAATCCCGTTTCACCAATACAATATACACGTGCTCCAGGGCTTTGCTGTGCAACATATTGTGCAGCCGCCAGCGCCGAAGTACATACTTCATCGCTAACTGCATCAATTCCCATCCCGACCAAATGCTCTGCCACCGACTCGGGTGTGCGTGAAGCATTGTTCGTAACATAAGCGTAAGGTATCTGGTTCGTGCGCAATTGGGATATGAGCAGATCCGCACCTTTGATCATCCGGTCCCCATGATACAATGTTCCATCCAGATCAATTAGTAACGATTTTATCGTAATTCCCTCCCGCACTTCAAATCAATTCATAATAACATTGAAATTATAATTCATCCCATGAATGATGTTCACCCTCGTATTTAATCACCTTAACCATTCAGGTCATAAAATAAGTTGGTCTCCCCATTTCATCTTATCTATCTTAAGTCAAAAATACGTATGAAGTCTATGAATTGCTGATAAACCGTTCAAAATAATGCCATTCCTCGCTAAAAGCCGTCCCTTTCCCAGAGAATAAGCTTACATCTCCGTCGAAATCCATCGAAGATGCCTTTTCTACAAGGGAAATTCCCTGTATTTCCTGGCCCTGCTCAAAATACAAAATGCTTAAAATTCGATATATAGAAAACCGAATATGGCACGCCTCCATATGTGGTAGTACAAATTCATTCGACCCCATCCATATGTCACCCTCATCTCTTGTCGCATCCTGCGCTTTCCCGGAAAATAATTTCGCAGGAAAAACAAAGGCACCGGAGCAAGCCCCGGTACCCATACACGTCTATCTTTTATAACTAACCGTTTATGAACCGATATCGGGCACCGGTAACAGCACATGCTGCTCCGCCAGCAATGAATTGGGGAATATACTCCGCGCTTCCTCCAGCAACGGCTGAAGCTGCTCCTGATCTTTATATCTGGAGCTAAAATGCGTCATGATCAATTGGCCCGCACCTGCCGCTTTAGCTGCTTCCGCCGCCTGAAGTGCTGTACTATGATGATATTCATACGCCGTATCCGCCAACTCATGCAGAAAAGTAGCTTCATGAACGACAACCGTTGCATCTTGAGCCAATACTACGGTATTCGGACAAGGCCGCGTGTCACCAAGAATGGTGATGATACGCCCTTTTTTCGGTGTACCCAATACATCCTCAGGATGAAGAATGACTCCACCCTCCACCTCTACGCTTTCTCCACGCTTCAGCTTGCCATACACCGGGCCGGGCTTGATTCCGTATCGCTCCAGCAGCTCCTGATTGAGCTTGCCGGGCTTATCCATCTCTACAATACGATAGCCGTAGCTGTCAATACGATGGTCCAGCAGAGCCGACTCCACACGGAACTGCCCGTCATCAAACAACACTCCTCCCGTATGCTCCACAATATGTAGTTGGTAGTTGATACGGGATTGGCTGATTCCCAGTGATAATTCGATGTACTGCTTTAATCCGGGCGGCCCGTATACCGTCAACGGTGTCGTACCTCCCTGATATGCCCTGCTTGAGAGCAGACCCGGCAGACCAAAGAGATGGTCTCCATGCAAATGGGTAATAAATATTTTTTCAAGCTTGCTTAGCTTAAGCGGCGAACGCAGTACCTCCTGCTGAGTTCCTTCGCCGCAATCGAACAACCACATGCTTCTTCGTTCCTCCAGCAAACGGAGTGCGATAGACGCCACGTTTCGCTGGATCGTTGGCACACCTGCATTCGTGCCGAGAAAATAAAATTCCATGACTTTAACCTTCTTCCTGCTGACCAGCAAAAAACCTCCGAAGCTCGGAGGGTCTTTGCTATCCCACTGATAAAGGTGTTATACCTTTTCGACGTTAAAATACTGCGCCTGAGGGTGGCTGAACACCATGGCTGATACTGAAGCCTCCGGTTCCATCATAAACCCTTCTGTCAGTTCAACGCCAATATCCTCAGGTTTCAACAGTTGGAACAACGGCCCCTGATCCTCCAGATCAGGACAAGCCGGATAACCAAAGGATACCCGTATGCCCTGATATCTGGCACCATGCCGCTGTTTCATTGTCATATCGGCAGGGTCCGGGAAGCCCCAACTGTCCCTAATAATATGATGAAGCCGCTCGGCCAACCCCTCTGCCACTTCCAGAGCAACTGCCTGAAGCGCATGAGAACGCAAGTAATCGCCTTTTTCTTTCCATTGCGTGGAAAGCTGCTGAATACCATGACCCGCCGTAACGACCATGAAACCTACATAATCCATAACTCCGGATTCCACCGACTTCAAAAAGTCAGCCAGACACAGATAAGGTTCTACCTGTTGGCGTGGAAACGTAAAGGTGTGCAGTACCTTGCTCGTATCCGCTGGATCATAGACCAAAATCTGATCTCCTTGGGACTGTGCAGGGAAGAAACGATACATGGCATGTGCCTGAATAATCCCGTCTGTAACGGCTTCAAACATGATGCTGTCTACGGTTTCCTTCAACTGAGTCGCTTTCGGATTCCCCGAAGCCAGCAACTGCTCTACATTTCCTCTTAAACCAAGATGATGCCCCATCAGCATCTGCATATTCACATAAGGCAAAATATAATTGAGCGGATAGTTGCGCAGTACGTGACGATCCGTATCCGGCGGCAAATAAACAGGTAAATCCTGAGCAATGTTAGAGCGAACCGCCCGGGTTAGCTTAGGCAACTGCTTAGTTTCCACGATCGTCGCAGCTTCCGCCTCTCGCTCGGCCTCCATGTCCTCAGCCATTTTCTTACGGGACTCAGGATTCATCAGCTTGTTCGCGATATCCAGACCATCCATAGCATCCTTGGCATAGACGACCAGTCCGTCATACTCTGGACGGATACGGTTTTTGGTAAACTTACGCGTCAAAGCAGCTCCGCCAACCATAATCGGGATATCAATATTCGCATTTTTCAAATCCTGTGCAGTCAACACCATCTGTTGAGCCGATTTAACAAGCAAACCGGATAAGCCAATCGCGTCGGCCTTTTCTTCACGGTAAGCCTCAATAATGCGTTCTGGTGGTACTTTTATACCCAGATTTACAATATGGTAACCATTGTTGGATAGAATTATCTCCACCAGGTTTTTACCGATGTCATGCACATCGCCTTTGACCGTAGCTAGCAAAATCTTACCTTTTACCGAGGATTCATTTTTCTCCATATACGGCTCCAGGTAAGCTACCGACGCCTTCATGACTTCAGCGCTTTGCAGCACCTCTGCAACGATCAATTCATTATTGTTAAACAGACGGCCTACCTCTTCCATACCCTTCATCAGCGGCCCATTAATAATCTCCAGCGAAGAATACTTGGCGAGCGCTTGCTCCAGATCCGGAATCAGTCCCTCCTTACTGCCTTCTACTACATAGGAAGCCAGCCGCTCTTCGAGCGACAGGTTGGACACCTTCTCCTTCTTCTCCACTTTCTTATTACGGAAAGCAGCCACAAAAGCGGCTAAAGTTTCGTCGTTCGTTTTATAAATCAGGTCTTCGGCGAGCTTCCGTTCATGCTCTGGTATCGAAGCATAACGCTCGAGCTTCTCCGTATTTACAATCGCGTAGTCCAAGCCTGCTTTGGTACACTCGTACAAATAGACGGAATTGAGCACTTCACGCCCCGCCTCCGGTAAGCCAAAGGACACGTTACTGATACCCAGAATGGTGTGAACCCCTGGAAGTGCCTCTTTAATAATCCGAATCCCCTCAATCGTTTCCTTGGCCGAACCGATGTACTGCTCATCACCTGTTCCCACGGGAAATACGAGTGTATCAAAAATAAGATCCTCGGGTGCCAGACCGTAACGGTTCACCAGCAGATCATAAGAACGTTTTGCCACTTCAAGCTTATCCTCACGTGAAATAGCCTGACCACGTTCATCAATGGTTCCAACAACAACAGCCGCGCCGTATTTATGAATAAGAGGTGCCATTTTCTCGAATTTCTCTTCGCCATCCTCCAAATTAATGGAGTTAATGATCGCCTTCCCTTGCGAATATTGCAAGGCGGTATCAATGACCTGAATATCCGTGGTATCAATTACAAGAGGAACCTTTACCTTATTCACGACCAGCTTCAAAAAAGCTTCCATATCCGTCATTTCATCGCGGTCCGGGTCCTGTACACAAATATCTATGACGTGCGCTCCGCTCTTTACCTGAGCGCGGGCAATTTCAGATGCCTCTTCATATTTGCCTTCCACGATCAAACGCTTGAATTTGCGGGAGCCGAGAACATTTGTTCGTTCACCAACCATATAGGGACGATTTTCCTGTTCAATATATACAGGCTCAATACCCGATACAGCCGGTGGGTGATGACCTTCCAGCGGGCGCGGCTCAAACTGCGCCATACGTTCACTCATAACCCGGATATGCTCAGGCGTGGTACCACAGCACCCCCCCGCGATATTCAGCCAGCCTTTTTCGGCGAAAGCGGCCATTTTACGGGCCAATGAATCAGGTGATTCATGATATTGACCGTTTTCATCGGGCAAACCTGCATTTGGATAACAGCTAATTGCTGCTGAGGACATATCGGAGAGAGAGCGAATGTGGTCCCGCATAAACTCCGGTCCTGTAGCACAGTTCAGCCCAATCGACACCGGGTGCAAGTGTTCCAGCGAAATGCAGAAAGACTCAATATTCTGACCTGCCAGAGTCGTTCCCATCGGTTCAATCGTTCCCGAAATCATTAACGGAAGCTCAATACCTGTCTGTTCAAAAGCCTGCCGAATTCCAATACTTCCAGCTTTGACGTTAAGCGTATCCTGCGAGGTCTCCAAAAGCAGGGCATCCACGCCGCCTTCAATTAGCGCCAAGGCTTGCTCTTCATAGCTCTCGATCAGCTCCGCAAACGTAACACCACCTGTCACGGATAATGTTTTCGTCGTCGGTCCCATGGCTCCTACAACAAAACGAGGCTTGTCCGGTGTGCTGTACTTATCCACCGCGTTACGCGCCAATTTAGCTGCAACCAGATTAATCTCACGGGCACGCTCCGGTATATCGTAATCCGCCAAAACAACGGATGTCGCTCCAAAAGTATTCGTTTCAATCAGGTCTGATCCGGCCTCCAAGTATGCTTCATGTATCCCTTGAATGACATCCGGTCTGGTCAAGACCAACATCTCGTTGCAGCCCTCCAGCTCTTCCCCACCAAAATCGTCGGGGGAAAGATCCTCTTGCTGGATCATGGTGCCCATGGCCCCATCAAGAATGAGTATTCTTCTTTGTAATGCATCCTGTAAGCTAACTTTATCCAAAATCTTTCCACCCCCCGCAAAACGTTAAATCCTAGTTTAGCAGAAACCGTATCATTTAGATAGATTGAAGTAAAATCATACGTTTTATACGGCTTCTTCCGTACATAAAGCCACTCTCGATATTCATTTTTACAGTTTGTAGTATAAATTGTTACAAACCTATATTGTACAACGATTCAAGACATGGTATCCTATATACAGCATTAAACCAAGTGGAAAAGAGGGATAACCGTTGGCTGAAATCCTAATACGCAATACGAATGTACGAATTAGCAATGAAGACAAGGTACGTGAATTTTTGGAGAGCCAAGAGGTATTGTACGAGCATTGGGATGCTTCCAAGCTGGCCGGGGAGCTGCAAGAAAACTTTATCCTGACGGATGAGCAAAAAGCGGCTGTTCTAAGCACTTTCGAACCCGAAATCAAGGATTTAGCCGCCCGTCGCGGGTATAAAATATGGGATGTTATCACCTTGTCCGAAGCAACGCCGAACCTGGATGAGCTGCTTGCCAAGTTTGAGCAAATTCATACGCATACTGAAGATGAAATTCGTGCTATTGTGGCAGGCAAAGGCATTTTCATCATTAAAGGCCCTGAAGAAATCGGTTATTTTAATGTTGAGCTTTCACCGGGTGACGTTATTTCCGTACCAGAAAATATTCCTCACTTCTTTACCTTAATGGAAAATCAGAAGATCGTCGCAGTACGTTTGTTCATCGAAGAAAATGGCTGGATTGCCGAGCCGTTTGAAGATTCATCATTTATTAAGGCATAATACTATAATAGCGAATTCATCCTAATGTGGATAAAGCAACTCCCTCTGCTCTGAGATATCTGAGCGGAGGGAGTTTTTTGGCTTGTTACTATAAATAAGAGCCGAAAAGCACTTACTTAAACGATTGAATAATCCCATCCAATTCGGACAGATGCTTAATTTCGAACTTTGGCTTGATTTCTGTAGTATTAGTTTTGGCGTTTCGGTTCACCCACACGGAGTGCACACCTGCCGCCAGAGCCCCTTGAATATCAGTCGTCAGCTTATCCCCCACCATTAAAGCATGTTCAGGCTCAATACCGAGAAGTCCCAAAGCATGCCGGAAAATAGACGGATCAGGCTTTCCTTTACCAAACGAACCTGAAATAACAACGTGATCAAAAAATGGAGCTAGCTGCGGAACGCCATCCAGCTTTTCCTGTTGTAGATCAGGGGAACCGTTTGTCAACAAAAGCAGCTTATACTGCCCTTTTAGCTGCTCCAGAATCTCAAACGTTTCTTCATAAACATGGGGGCGGGAGCGTCTTTCCAAGGCAAATTGGGTTGCCAGCTTTTGCGACAACTCTTCATTATCAATCCCCAGCTTTTGAAGACCTCTACGCCAAGATTCCTTTCGATAAGCAGGGGCCAACTGTTCCAATTGCCGGAATTCAGGCTGCTCTCCTGCCGTAAAATTCGCCCACAATCCTTCAAACGGATTAATACCAATCAATTGAGTAAAACTAAAGGTTTCATAAGACTCATACAAAGCACGCGCTTCCTTGCGGACTGCTTCTTCCAAAGCCTTCGGATCAACGCCTGCTTCCCGGGAACCTGTCTGGCACGCCGCGTCAAATGCCTCTTCTACGCTGCGCTCATCCCACAGAAGTGTATCATCAAGATCGAACATTACCGCCTGAATCGTCATCTGAATTATCCACTCTCTTTCCACTTTATATGTACGCCTGTTCTGCCTTGTTGTGTCTACAAGCATTCCAAATGTGCCCATATTAAGCAAGAGGCCGCGATGTGTTATATGAGATAACATCATGCGACCTTATTTACAGAGGCTACAGCCGACAGACAATTTAAACGATTCGTACCAAAGAAGTCGTTATTTTTTGTCTATTTGAACCTGATTAGATAGCGCAAACTTCTCAAGCCGCTCTGCAATGGCATCCGTATCATAACGGCCCAGTGATTTTGTGAAAATAAAATTGCCACCCTTACCTTTTCTTTCAACCGTTACGTAACCCTTTTCAATCTTGATGGCTTTCATATCCTCTGCTGTCATTGGACGCTCTCTGCCACCCTTCAGCATATACAGCGTGCTCTTTCCAACCTTCAAATAAGGACGACGGATGAAAAAGATAACAGCCAGCATCAAATACAAACCGAATACAAGCCAGTCCATTCCCCGCATGCCAGTCTTAGTCAAAAAATAACTCATGAGCATGTACAAAACTGCAAGTCCAGCCAGCATGATTGGCACGGTAAAATTACGTCCACGGAAAATATCCATTGCAGAACCGGCACCACTAATGGTTTGAATACCTTGCTTTTTACGCGATTTATTCAAATGCGCTGTGTTTTTGCGAACTTTTCTTTCAAATGACCGGGCCATCTCTCAGTTCCCTTCCCAAATATATTGCGTAAAAACCATTGCCACCAATCCTAATCTATATAGATACCAAAAATAGATACCTAAAAAACGAAAAGCAAATTACGCGGGCTAAGCCGCTTTAGCAACATTAATGCGTCAGCCCACCATTTCCCTTCGACGTATCTTCGTCCACAATTTCAATCGTATCAAGTTGCTGCCGGAAATTACGGCGAATATTATCCAAATAAATTTCCCGAAGATTGGCGCGCTCTACTGTTTCCTCTTCCGTCAATCCTTCGGCTTTTGCTTTGCGAGCCAATTCATTGATGCGCTGTACCAAGCTGTCTATATCCAAATTCTGTCCCCTCCATATAAGCAAAGATATAATACACTTTGACATGTAGAAAAGAGCTTGTCAAGGTTCCCTCATTACGTCCTCTGACAAGCTCAGATCAGAAATACGGAAGCTTTAAAATCTGGCCTGCCTGCACTCCCCGATCTTCCAGTCCGTTAATCCGAACAATTCCTTCTATATATACCCGTGTATCCATTCGTTTCGGTTTATGATTGGAGGCAATCTGCCACAATGTATCCCCAGGTTGTACAATAAGTTTGGTCACCTCTTCATTCGAAACCGAAGGAGCCGCGAATACTGTCAGTACACCTGCACCTGCGATCCAGGCAACGATAACCAGAATAAGAAGTTTGGGCAGAAGACTGTTGGAAATGGTCCGTACAAGCTGTGCCCTTCTCTCATTCCGGATATTATGCATCTTTTCTAAATTCATTGGAAAAATACTTTGATATGTGCTATATTTCATCATTGGCTGCGTCCTCCAAACGTTCGTTCTTATATTTTTTCACAATATAACACGAACATTTGTTTTGTTCAATAGAAAAGAGAACAAAAGTTCGTAATTTTTTTAGGGATTATTTAGAACTTATGTTTGTACGAACGGAGGTTCTATGCTATAATTTTCCCAAACGTTACTAAATGGGGTTGATACGGTATGTCTAAGATTTCAAGCCGCCAGCAGGCCATTCTTGAATTTATCCGCAATGAAGTGCGTCTAAAGGGGTATCCCCCTTCTGTGCGCGAAATAGGTGAAGCTGTCGGATTGGCCTCCAGTTCTACGGTTCACGGTCACTTGGATCGTTTGGAGAAAAAGGGCCTGATTCGTCGTGATCCAACGAAACCACGGGCTATCGAGTTACTCGGCCAAGACGAATCGGATAACAGCAACTTGATTAATTACTCTATTAGTCGTGTTCCGGTCGTCGGCAAAGTAACAGCCGGTTTGCCGATTACAGCAACAGAAAATATTGAAGATTACTTTCCTCTTCCCCAGCATTTTGTTGGTGAGGATAAGATGTTCATGTTATCTGTTGTAGGAGAAAGCATGATTGAGGCTGGTATTGCCAACGGAGACTATGTCATTGTACGTCAGCAGCAGACAGCCGATAACGGCGACATTGTCGTCGCCATGACGGACGAGGACGAAGCTACTGTTAAAACTTTTTACAAGGAAAAAGATCATATCCGACTTCAACCGGAAAATCCAGCCTTTGAACCGCTTCGCCTGACGCACGTCAGTATTTTGGGCAAGGTTGTAGGACTCTTCCGGGACTTCCACTGATTTTTCATTTTTCAGCCCCGTTATTCTTCCCGCTACAACAAAACCGGCTGCCCATAGCAGGCCGGTTTTGTATTGATCTTATTTACATAGAATCTACCTCACTACTATCCTTTTCCCTTTTGATAGCCCATGGATTAATCGGTATATATCTGCAATTACTGTTCTGCTTATTGGGGGGTCAAAAAGAACTTTGTAATTATTTTGGATAAATATGGTATATTAATATTTATAGTTTTATTAAGGAGAGATTAAATGAAAAAAATTATAATTTCAGTGTTTATTATGACTTTTATCGTAATAGGTTTTACAGGTCCAACAATGGATTATGTGTATGCTAAGGAGAATTCAACCAGAACAACCTTTGATCGCATTCATTACATACAAATAATTATCCATTTTAAATCATTGGAAAAGCAACTTGAAGCTGTACTTTCCGAAAGAAATAACTACCCAGAGGACAGTCCAGCATATAAAGAGCTTTCTGAACAAATGAATCACATTCTTGAGCAGGAAACATATTACCAGAAAAAACTTAAAGCCCTTTATAGTAAGTAATATACTTCTCCCCGTTTGTTATCTTCACTTTTATCATTTTGCTCGTGCTGATCTACTGTAACTTTTCCTACAACGTAAAGTTGGTAAGGATAAGGCAGGTAAGCATGAGTTTTTTTGCGTTCCTTACCTTTATACTTTATTAGTTTCTAAATATCAGGGTCATAGGTAATAGCTTCATTTTGGTTTTAATAGATTTATGCTGATACATTGTTAGTGCTACTGACATATGAATAAAGTAGACCTTAGCAAAGGAGATATGCAGATGATCAAAAATAGAGTCAAAACGTATAAGCATCGTATTGGTAAGAACAAATTTCTGGTCGTAAAAGTCTTTCAAGCCGCTGCTGCCGAAACAAGAAGCGGTAACGCACTAGCCACCAATGCATTGAACATCAAAATTTCCAAGCGCAACCGTAAGCGGAATCATAAACGCTTCTAAGATTCATCGTACCTTCTTTTCTTTTCCTGTGAAAGGAGGTGATATCATGTGTAAAAAACATTTCAAACGTAATGTGAGAAGAAGAGGATTATCGATCCGTTCAAATCAAAGAGCTATTGCGCGCGCTAGAGGTAATGCACTGGCCGTTAATCTGTTTAGCGTAAATGATAGACAACGCAGACGTTAATGATTGTTTTTAAGCGAAAAGCGGGAAGGATTTCTTCCCGCTTTTTTGTGCCGCATTATAGTGTAAAACGGAAATTCAACCAATAATAAGGGGCTTGAAATTCGAAACTCTTACCTATATCAATTCCTAAAATTAGGGACATATGAACAAAAATCAGGGTGATGAATGTCTCTTATGATTCGACAATATAAGCCGAGTTATTTTTGACAAAAAAAGAGCCGCTATCTAGTAGCAACTCCAGTGAAGATTATGTTCGAATTAATGAAACCCATTTCCTCTATACCCTCGTCAAATCGGTGATAAGAGATCGGACACCTCTTCGATGTTTTTGTTATTCACATTCAAAGTAAGCGTCTTTGAAAATGCCATTAACAATTTCACCTTTTCCACATTCAGAGTATTGCTTCTGTCCACAAACCCATTATTATTCAGGAAGCTTTCCCAATGTCTTAGGGTGCCGATCATGTAATATGTTTTTTCGAATGTGTGAACTAGAATCTGATCCCTCTTACGTCCTTTAGATATGAAAAGAACCTTGTCTACTGGTATGTTTTCGCCCTTGTTAAATACCTCGAGAATCATCAGCTGAGACGGTTAAGTTTAGCATTTCATATATTTCCCACTTTATTTCAACAGTTCTTCAGGTGGTTCGGGACTGTGAATCCAAGACAAACTCGCTGTACTCACTGATACAACTGCAAGTGAAGTTAGTAATATGGCAGCATTATAGTACATGCCAATCTTAAATTTACTAAATTTAGGACTTTTCATTTTTCGCACCTCCTCTCTATTAATGTTAAGCTCTGAACAAAAAAACTAGCAGCTACCACCGGAAAAGCCAGCCACAAATTAAGTGTTATTATTGCAACTCCGCAAATTTTTAACAATGGGTAGTGCCGTTTAGGTATACGAGTCTTCCCGTCTATTCTAGACGGAGCATAAACTAAGACAAGTATTATACTTAATATCGAAGTAATAACTGTCCAATTATAGTTTAAATTCACAAAGGACAGGGCGGTAAGTAAAGCTGTAGATACAACAATGCACACTATATTGCTCTTTAAATGTATTCCTCCTACAACTTGACGCAGTATAGAAAAAGATATCATCGCCAGTACAGTTTCCTGCACCTTACCCGTAATAAATGAAATACCAATAGTTAACAAAATGATTGAAACTGTATTAATCACAACGACTATTCCATGTTTTAAAACTGCAATAGAAGCTGGATGATCCGGTACAACTGTTTTGATATGAGTTGCAATATCAAGAGCGATAGAATCAAGATTTTTTATAATAATCACGCTCCGTTTTTAGCGCATAGTACAGGAACATTCCAGATGCCAAAGCTATAAATAAAATACTCAAAGGAAAATTATTGACGTAGAACATAAATGTACTAGCTGCTAATACCCCAATTATTAAAATAACAACAAGTACATGTTCCCACCTAAAACGCAAGCTTTCATAATCTGCTGTAAAGCCTATTTTGAATTTAAATAGCAACCATGATATAGCTAACACCCATGCACTGGTTACAGCTTGAGCTAACGATCCCTCTGGAGAGGTCTGCATGTCTGATGTCAATGTACCAAAGAGCATTACTATGATTATTGCTTGAAACAGCGTATACAAAAACGTACCTGTAATGGATATAATAGCTGCCCAAATAATGGGCATCCTTACAACAGTAGTTATCAATAATGTGAATAATATAATGTTTATAGTCGGAGCAAAAAAAGACAACGACATTTCTTCTCTCAACACCATACTTTGCAAATTCATGATTAGGCTGATAAACAAGGCAGGCCAGACAAAATCTAAAGCTCGGATTCTAAAAATAGTAAGCATTAAAACAAACGCCGCAAATGTTTCAACATTAGAAAATAGCAAGAACCGTATAGGCTCCCACATAACACATATCCCCTTCACTCAGTTGTAACCAACAATATAATTCTATATTTGCTATAACAGCATGGCAATACAATTATATGTTTATTTGTAATATTTTA
Source organism: Paenibacillus sp. 1-8 (assembly GCF_056316205.1). Lineage (NCBI taxonomy): Bacteria > Bacillati > Bacillota > Bacilli > Caryophanales > Paenibacillaceae > Paenibacillus > Paenibacillus sp. 1-8. The sequence goes on from NZ_CM149995.1 coordinate 2,912,151, forward strand.
TGTATTATTCTAAGTAAATATTTTTCGCTCGTTTCCTTATAATGTGTTTATTGCTCTAAGAACCATATTTCAAAAAAGCTCTTATTTCACGAGCTGGAAAATACCATTTACCGCCAATTTTTCTTTTCGAAAACCTGGGATCATGGAAAAACGTGTCCAATATCGTGCCCCAACTCATACAGGTTCTCTTCTTTGATTATTTAGGATGTTACAAACGCTCAAAAAAATCATCAAACACAATCAGCCAAAAGAGACAAGACAACATGGCATTAATACACCGATGTTCTTGCTTACGGGCTTCGATCCAATTCACAAACTCTTCCTTTGCAATTCTTTTAGTACCTCCAATTGAAAAATTCGGTATCCTCTTTTATCTTGAGTAATTCATATACACGATCTTTTGAAATACCTAAATATTGAGTAATATTGAGTAATATCTGCTGCACTTAAAATTTCAGGCAATGTCCTCAATGTAATTCTTTCATTGGCAATTACTCTTTCAATGCGATGACACCCCGAATGAAAAATGGGTTACTGATGTGACGGGATTCCACTTGTTTGGACAAAAGGTATAGGTACGATCTAAATCTGGTAATGTATCGCACTGATGGTAGAGTAATTCCAAAATCCATAAAAAGTTTGGGGGCATTTTGGGGCAACTATATATCGGATTTATATTTTTTACTCACTGTCCCCAAATTAAAAATCCCTCAACGCTTAGAGCGCCAAGGGATTCTATGTTTTAGTAAAGCGTCAAATATTGATCACGTTCCCACTGATGAACCTGTGTCCGGTACATATCCCATTCAATTTCCTTAAGCTCGTAGAAGTAAGCCAGCGCGTGGTCACCCAAAGCATCCGAGATAACTTCACTTCGAATCAGCTCGGACAAAGCTTCCTTCAAGTCCGCAGGCAGGCTTGGAATACCCTCTTCAATCCGTTCTTCCTCAGACATAACATAGATGTTACGATCAATCGGAGCTGGCAAAGCCATTTGACGTTTGATGCCATCCAAACCGGCTCTCAGCATCACAGCCAGCGCCAGATAAGGGTTCGCAGCCGGGTCAGGATTACGAACTTCGACACGGGTACTCAGACCACGAGATGCCGGAATTCGAATCATCGGACTACGATTACTGGCAGACCAGGCAACATAACAAGGAGCTTCATAACCCGGTACAAGACGTTTGTATGAATTCACCGTTGGATTCGTGATTGCTGCCATCGCACGTGCATGCTTGAGAATACCAGCCATATAATGGCGGGCCGTCTGGCTCAATCCGAGTTCGTCTGATTCATCATAAAATACGTTTTCATTGTCCTTGAACAACGATTGGTTACAGTGCATACCGGAGCCGTTCACGCCAAACAAAGGTTTTGGCATAAAGGTGGCGTGCAGACCGTGCTGACGTGCAATCGTCTTAACAACGAGCTTGAACGTTTGAATCTGATCGGCAGCTTTGATTGCATCTGCATATTTAAAGTCAATCTCATGCTGACCGGGTGCAACTTCATGATGGGACGCTTCAATTTCAAAGCCCATCTCTTCAAGCTTAAGGACAATTTCCCGACGACAGTTTTCACCCAGATCCATCGGTGCCAAGTCAAAATATCCACCTTGGTCATTCAATTCTGTAGTCGGTTCGCCTTTTTCATCGGTTTTGAACAGAAAGAATTCAGGCTCAGGTCCAACGTTCATCGAAGTATAACCCATCTCTTCGGCTTCCTTAAGTACACGTTTCAAAATACCGCGCGGGTCTCCAGCAAAGGGGATTCCGTCCGGCTTATAAATATCGCAGATCAAACGAGCTACACGATCCGAGGTTACCCAAGGGAATACTACCCATGTATCCAGATCGGGGTATAAGTACATGTCAGATTCTTCAATGCGCACATAACCTTCAATGGAAGAACCATCAAACATCATTTTATTATCCAGCGCTTTTGGCAACTGGCTAACCGGAATTTCTACATTCTTGATCGTACCAAGCAAATCTGTAAACTGCAAACGAATAAAACGAACATTTTCTTCTTCGGCAATCCGAAGAATATCTTCTCTGGTATAACTCACACTAACCTCTCCCTTTCTGTAGCGACTATATACAAAGTAGCTGTTCCGTAATTGTCTTAAATAAATGAGGTCTGGTCTTCAAGTAAAACGGTAGTATGCAAAAATGCAGGCTATACATTATCTCTTATTGAAAAAACGTGATAATTCACCTTGGATCAGGGATACCTGTCCTGGTCTTTTACCTGCCACAAGCTGTTGTTTCAGCAAGCGGTGAAGCTGGGTATCGGACATTTCACGGCGTTTGACTTCCGTATCTGCAGTAATAACCGTCGCTTCTTCCGATTCCTTGGTGACCGGATTCATGACTTGTTTAATTCCCGCAATGTTAACACCCTTCTCAATCAACGCCTTGATTTCAAGCAAACGCTCTACATCATTAAAAGAAAAAAGACGTTGGTTACCCGACGTACGGGCAGGAACTATCAAGTTATGCTGTTCATAATAACGAATCTGACGTGCTGACAAGTCCGTTAGCTTCATGACAATACCTATTGGAAATAAGGCCATGTTTCTGCGAATTTCGTCGCCCATTTGTCATCAACCTTCCAGTGATCTATTCTTCACCTTATTGTACATTTAGCTGATGCAAAGTGTCAATAATATGTTAGAAAAACTCACAATAATTTACGTTCTTTCATCGTTTGCAGGGCCATCAGCACTCCATATTTCACATGAGAGTAGGTTAAGCCCCCTTGCATGTAACCAATATAGGGTTCACGAATCGGAGCATCTGCAGATAATTCCAGACTTCCTCCTTGTATAAAAGTGCCTGCGGCCATAATAACCGGATGCTCGTAGCCCGGCATATCCCACGGCTCCGGTACCACATGGCTATCCACGGCGGCGGCACGCTGAATTCCTTGAACAAAAGCAATTAAATGCTCAGGTCCGCTAAAAGAAATGGCCTGAATCAAATCAGTGCGCTCCTCATGCCAGGCAGGTTTTGTTTCAAAGCCCATTTCCTCAAAGACCGCAGCTGCAAATATACTTCCTTTAACCGCTTGACCAACCAATGTTGGGGCGAGGAATAAGCCCTGAAAGATGCCTCTCGTAGTACCTAACATAGCTCCTACCTCTCCACCGATTCCAGGCGCAGTTAAGCGGTAGGCCGCCAGTTCCACATACTCTTGTTTACCGCAAATATATCCTCCCGTTTCGGCAATGCCGCCGCCGGGATTTTTAATTAGTGAACCTGCCATCAAATCGACACCGACCTGAGTAGGCTCCAGCTTTTCGGTAAATTCACCATAGCAATTATCCACAAAGACAATAACGTCAGGTTTAATCACCTTTACATGGGCTGTCATTTCCTCGATATCTGCCACGCTAAAGGAAGCTCTCCAATCATAGCCACGTGAACGCTGGATACCGATCACCTTCGTATTGGCATGGATTGCAGCCTCCACCGCTGTCCAATCTACTTTACCTTCGGCTGTCAGTGCAGTTTCTCGATAAGTAATACCAAAATCCTGCAATGACCCGGTCCCGTCGCCGGGCTTGCCGATCACTTTGTGAAGCGTGTCATACGGTTGCCCCGTAATATACAACAGTTCATCACCCGGACGCAGCACGCCGAATAAAGCAGTGGCAATCGTATGAGTTCCCGAGGCAAAATGCGGGCGGACCAGCGCCGACTCGGCACCGAACACATCGGCGTAGACCTCCTCCAGTACCTCACGCCCCCGGTCATTGTACGCATATCCCGTGGAGCCGGCAAAATGAAAATCGCTCACTTGCTTCCGCTGGAATGCCTGAATAACCTTCCACTGATTTGCATCTACAATATGATCTATACGCTGTAGCCGTTCCTGTATTTTGCGCTCTGCTGTTTCCTGAATTTGTTGGATTTCTGGACTAAAAACTACCATTTTACCTTTCTGACCCTCTCTCTTACGCAGCCTTAGGCTATTGATGTTATATCATCGTCGCTTTGAATGACGTGCATTATTATTGAATTGACCTAAAAACGTCATCAGATGTTAACCTTCTGTGAAGTCTTTGAGGGCATGACCATATTTTTCATACTCACCTCGCTGAACTTCCACCTCATAAATGACATCATTGCCATCATACTCGGTCAGGAGTACATCCCCGATCCGATAAAGCACCGATGTCAGATCCCCACGTTCCGCCGGAATACGGAATCTCAGCGTATCTCCGCTCAGATGCTCCTGAATCAGCTCACGAAGACGCAACAGATCACTTTCGTCGAATGAGCTGATTTTCAAATAGCCCTCGCCGGAAGGAAGCATTTCCAGTTGCTCAGAAGTACAAGCGTCTTTTTTATTAAATAGTACGATCTGAGGCTTGTCCGCAGCCCCCAGTTGCTCCAAAATCGTTTCCACGACTTTCATCTGTTCGTCACGCATATCCGAGGAAGCGTCGACCACATGCAAAATAAGATGGGCCTCATTCGCTTCCTCCAGAGTAGCGCGGAAAGAAGCAACCAAATCATGAGGCAGATTTTGAATAAAACCAACCGTATCTGTAAGAATAATTTCTTTTCCGCTCGGCAGTTCCATCGTTCTGGAGGTAGGGTCCAGTGTTGCAAACAGTTGGTTCTCAATATATACATCAGCCGCCGTCAGTTGCTTTAACAGCGTTGATTTACCCGCATTGGTGTAGCCGACAAGCGCTACCTGCACAATACCACTCTTTTGTCTGCGCTCTCTGTGTAAATACCGATGTCGGGTCACTTCCTCCAACTGACGCTTCAAATCGCTGATACGATCACGGATATGACGGCGATCTGTCTCCAGCTTGCTTTCACCGGGACCACGTGTTCCGATACCGCCGCCGAGTCGCGACAGATTTTTGCCGTGACCAGATAAACGGGGTAACAAATAGGACAACTGCGCCAGCTCAACCTGAATAATACCTTCCCGTGTTTTCGCACGCTGGGCAAAAATGTCCAGAATGAGCTGCGTACGGTCGATAATTTTGAGATCCAGACTTTCTTCCAGATTACGCACCTGAGCCCCCGACAGCTCCTGATCAAAAATAGCCGTATTCGCGCCCAATTCCTCGGCAGCCGCACGCAGTTCTTCTACCTTACCTTTGCCGATAAACCATTTGGAATCTTTCACTTCCTTGTTCTGGGTCAGAACGCTAAGCACTTCAACACCAGCCGTCTCAGCCAGCTTCACAAGTTCATTCAGAGAGTATTCTGTATTGATGCCAGAACGCTTGACTTCATCCGTAATCAGACTGACCAGTACCGCCTTATCCTGCATTTCGGTTTGTGTATCATAAGTGGAGTTCGCCATATTGTTTGCTCCTTTATTTTCCATGTTAACTCTCGCACAGAGACCGACCTGATATTCAGGCCGGCCCCCGTTTGATGTTATACAATTCGATGTGGTTCAGATTTCTATTATCGCCTATCTTTTGTCCATTTTCAAATCCTCAGGACGCAGTGTCATCAGTTCCTGCTTTCCCGGCTGCCCGCTCCTGTATTGATTGAGCAACCGGACAGCCTGATGCCGAATCGCTTTTTCGATCACATTGCGGACATAACGCGCGTTGCTGAATGCATGAAGACTGTCGTTGCGTTCATTCAACAGATACTCTTTCATTTTGAGTATGGACTGGGGCATGAGAATATAATCCCGTTCTTTGGCCATCATTTCAGAAATTTGGATTAGCTGATCCACGGTGTAGTCCGGAAAATCAAGCTGGATGGGAAAACGGGAAGGCAGGCCAGGATTCGTACGCAAAAAGAAGTCCATCTCCCCCGAGTATCCGGCAAGGATCAAAATAAATTGATTTTTCTGATCCTCCATGGATTTTACTAAGGTATCAATAGCTTCCTTTCCAAAATCCTTTTCTCCTCCCCGCGCCAAACTGTATGCCTCATCAATAAACAGCACTCCACCCAGAGACTTCTTGACCAGATCCCGCGTTTTTTGCGCGGTATGCCCAATATACTCGCCTACCAAATCAGCCCTTTCCACCTCAATCAGATGGCCTTTGCTCAGTACCCCCATTTTTTGCAGCATTTTAGCGATAATGCGTGCTACCGTTGTTTTCCCCGTACCCGGGTTTCCTTTGAAAATCATGTGGTATACGTGCGCATTACTCAACAGCCCCGCATCGGTACGCATATGGGCAATTTGCAAAAAAGCATATACTTCAAATACCAGTTCTTTGATGTTATCCAGACCGACGAGATGATCGAGGTCCTTCTGAATTTCCTGATAGAGACTAAGATACTGCGGTAACGCCTGCGACTTGGTCGAAGTTGCTGCATCCGTCTCATCAACATTTACCGAAGCTATCGGCTCCGGGCTACGCAGCACGACATTGATTTGCCTGGAAGGTCTATCCTCCGTCCGCTTGCCCGCGGCGATTCCCCGTCCATTCATGCATCCATCACCTCAACATTTCTTCAGGCACAGCTTACCCTACTAATGTATTCGGCCCGGCATGTCCTTATTAGCACAAAAGCAACGGGAGCTTTTGCAAAGCATTTTGTTTATGGAGAAGACCTCTATGAGAAAACGTTGTACGTTTCAGGACACCCAGGTTTTGGCACCAAGCCACCACCGTTGCAGCGACCATTTGGCGTAAGCCAGTACCTCTCTCGACTGATGAAGCGGCATATTCAGTACTTTAGATTCCGCTAGAGCCATCTGAGGATGATCCAAATTCAAAAATCGGGCAATCTCCAGCGCCCGTTGGCCATGATAGCTATGTGTGATAATCACAGTCGAGGTCCAACCATACTCCTGCATGATGCGCTGGCTATACAGTAGATTTTCGTAGGTACTGGTCGCATGGTTTTCCAACACAATATGTTGCGCTGGAACACCTCTGTCGACCAAATAGCGTTTCATCCCCTCAGCTTCTGTATAGGGGTAAGTCGGTTTGTCCAATCCCCCGCTTACAATCAGATACTTCACTGTCCCGTTGCGGTATAGCTGCAAGGCTTCGTTCAGCCTCTCCTTAAGCCCCGGACTTGGCTCTGCTCCCCACATGGAAGCCCCAAGTACAATACCTACCTGTGCCTGCTTAAGCGGAGTGGTAGAGGCTGCGTTATTCATATTCCAAAATCGAATACCCACCCATACCAAACCGATCATAAAAATAACCAGCAGACAAAGTATAAAACGTTTGGCTGCTGTAAACTTTTTCTCTGGGCGGCTCAGCCTGCTTTTTAATTCAGATTCTTTTCGCCCAGTCCTTCTCATCCTCTGCAAAACCTTCACCGATCCCTCTTAAAATCACCATTGTGAAACCAGTCTGCCCGGTGTTTCAGCGACATTTTAAAATAGGGAAATGTATGGGCATCTATTCGTCGTAAAACGTCAGCCGCCGTACGATTAGCCAATTCTGACTCCTGTGTCGAGATATGCCCGCGCTGTAACGCATCCTCCAGCTCATCCTCGTCCACCAAAAAGATTTCGCCATTTTTAAGTACCACCACATCCAAATACAAATCGTCAAACCAGGGAACTCCCTGATCGGTCACACCCTGATTACGGCAGGTATCAATATACCATTCCACAATCTGCTCCCGATTGTCGAACATGGCAGTCACAACATAATGCTCACCCTTCGGATAATATTGCAACCAGGAATAACCTTTATCCGCTATGCAAAATGTATGACCGCCGTAGCTTTTCCATAACGGCTCCTTGAGACTCAAAATGGTATACAAGGTCACATATCCTGTAAACACGTCACTTTCCACATACCGGCAAGCAAACTTGCGGTTCGTTATTCTGCGCCAGTTGGCCCGGTCTCCGAATTTGCGCTTCATAATGATGTTCCTCTCCAACATTGGTAAAACCAGCTTACCATATTTAAACTGTACACTCAAAAATAACTCCCTTCATCACAGCAAAAAAGGTATTCTCAGACCATGAAATGGTCCGAGAATACCTTTGGTTGAGATAAATTCAACTTGCATACAACATATGCCTTCTAATTTCGGTTGCGATGTCCACGATTGGAGTTCGACTGACCGTTGGAATTGCTTTCCTGACTTCCATCCGTTGTGACTCCAGTCGTAGATGTATCCGTATTTTCTGGATTTACCATAGTATCTTCATCAGAAATACCTGTATCCGGTGAAGTAGTCTGACCATTTCCCTGATTCGTGTCACTTCCTGTGCCGGAGTCACTATTATTGCCTGGACTGCCAGTGCCATTTCCGCTAGTGTCTCCAGGAGTCGTCGGAACCTGTTCCGGGCTGGTTCCATTATCGGTACCTCCAGGGAATGTATTCCCCTGATCGGTGCCGTTCTGACCATCTGTAGTCCCGCTGTTATCCGGTAATGTTCCATTCTGATTCGGATCGGTTCCCTGCTGAGGATCTACCGGAGTGGTCTCTGCCGGAACTTCCACACGGATAGTATTGGAAGCCTCGGATTCTTTTCCATCCGTCCCATAAGCTACTACATAATATTCATACGTGTTTCCAGCTATAGGAGACGTGTCTTCACCACTCGTGCCCTTCATTGCCTCCATAATTGCAGTAAAGCCAGCATCAGAAGTCCCTTTGCGATACACACGGTACTGCATATTATCTCCCGCCGCGGCATTCCAGGACAGCGATACAATTTGGGTGTCCTGACTATAAGACCCGCTCAGTCCGCTTGGAGCGGTAGCCTGAACTGGCTCATCTGGCTTCTGCTCAACTGGCGGTTCATATCCTTTCGGCTGGCTGAATTGCGTAACCGGGTGCCCCTTGAGGGCTTCACCCATGACCCTTCCGAAAAAGGCTGCCGACTGCCCACTGTAATTTCTCAGCATATGCTTGCTGTCCGGCTTGTCATAGCCCATCCATACCGCACCAGTATATTCCGGCGTATAACCGACAAACCAGATATCACGGTTGCCACTGTTACCGCTGATTCCACTCTGGGTTGTACCCGTTTTACCGGCTACAGGCCAATCAATACGGGCTTTACGACCAGTACCGCTATTGACGACATTTTGCATCATCTGCGTCATTTCATAAGCTGTTTTCTCGCTCATTACGGTTTTAAACTCTTCTTTGTGAGTGTAAACCGTTTTGTCATCACTATCATTAATTTCCTTGATGGAATAAGCCTTTTGGAACTGTCCGTTATTGGCAAAAGAGCTGTACGCCTGTGCCATTTCAAGGGTATTCGTTCCTTTGCTTAATCCACCTAAAGCGATAGCGAGCGAGTGATCATTTTTGTCCATCGGAATTCCTACGCTCTCCGCGAATTGAACTCCTTTTTCCACACCAATTTGGTTCAGCAGCCATACTGGCGGGATATTTTCAGACTTGGTAATCGCATCAGTCATACTGATGGTCGAAGAGTAACCGTGCAAGTTTTTCGGGCTGTACCCGTTAAAACTCTGTCGCTCATTACTCAAAGGTGTATCCATTGTAAATTTGCCAGATTCGAGAGCCGGCGCATACGCCGCGATAGGTTTAAAGGCCGAGCCTGGCTGTCTACGGCTTTGTGTTGCGCGGTTAAAGGTTCCCTTTTTGTAATCCCGTCCGGGTGCCATCGCGGCAATTCCGCCCGTCTGGTTGTTAATGATGACCATGGAGCCCTGAACAGGCTGATCGTCCGGACTTTTTTCGAACATATCATCATCTGCCATCGCCTGGTCCAACGCATTTTGGGCCTGAGCATCCATCGTCGTATGAATTTTATATCCACCAACGATCAAGTCGTCTCCGCTGACTTCTGGCAGGGCTTCCTCCGCTTCATTCATCACATATTCCATAAAATTCTGATACTTTTGAACTTTTTCCGGCTGCTTGTAATCATAATCTACAGCCTTGGCCTCTTCCATTTCCTGCTTGCCGATCATTCCCTGCTCGAACATCAACTGGAGAACCACTGCACGTCGTTCCTTTGAGTTTTCCGGATTACTAATTGGATTATATTTGGAAGGCCCTTTTGGAATAGCTGCCAATGTAGCGATCTGCCATAATTTTAATTCATTTAAGTCTGACACTCCAAAATAGCCTTCCGACGCCGCTTTGATACCGGAGTAAGAACGTCCAAACCAAATACGGTTCAGATAAAGCGTAATAATTTGATCTTTATTCAAATTCCGCTCCAGCGCCATCGCAATGGATACTTCGGTCGCTTTACGGAAAAAGGTCTTGTCACGCGTCAAAAACAGGTTTTTCGCCAACTGCTGGGTCAGCGTACTGCCGCCCTCCACTGCCGAACGTGCTACGATATCCTTAACAGCCGCCCGGCCAATGGACCAAATATCGACACCCTGATGCTCATAAAACCGTTTATCCTCAGTTGCCACAAAGGCCTTTTTCAGCAGGTCTGGTATTTCTTTACTTGTGACAGGATCGCTTTTTTGCACGGACAGCTCGCCCATGAGCACGCCGTTACGATCGTAAACCTTCGATGTCTCATTCACTGTAATTTTGTCTAGATTGGCCTTATAAATTTTTTCGCCATTTACCATGACAAACAAATATCCTCCAAGCGCGCAAAATATGGCTAACGCCGCCGTAATAAACAGCGTCCATCCAACTCGCTTACCTGTAATTTTCTTTTTCTTGCCCTTCGGCTTCTCTTTAGGTGTGTTTCTATTGCGATTGCCGGATCTGGACAATGAATCGTTTGGCATTCCCCTGACTCCCTTTCGCGAATAATCATATGTTGCAGAACGTATATAGCTTCATGTCGACAGCATGAAAGCAAACGGAATGAAAAGAACAACCCTGTTCAGGTTGCTCCCGGTCACATTCCTATACGGTTAGACGATACGGACGCCTGAAAAGTTTCATCAACCCGGGCGTCCGTCAGGCCGTAATCAGTTATCGCTGGCGTTATCCTGTTGCTGTACAAGCGACACATTGCGCTGCGGTGTAAAGGTGGAAATAGCATGCTTGTAGATCAGCTGTTGCTTTCCATCGGAGTCGATAACAATTGTGAAGTTGTCAAATGCTTTAATCGTTCCCCGCACCTGAAATCCATTGATCAGGTATACCGTTACCGGTATAGAATCCTTGCGCAATTGATTCAGAAACGTATCTTGGATATTAATGGACTTGTTCATTTTAGCCGTACCCCCAATAATCATTTGGATTGTTTTGAAGTATATTCAAGGTCTGTCCGGAACTTTCCTGCTATAATTTCGTGTATTCGGGCTGCATGAGCAGAAAAATTTCCGAAATCAGTGACATCTACCCACTGGATATCCTTCATATGGCGAAACCACGAGAGCTGCCGCTTCGCAAAATGACGCGTATCCCGTTTCAGCCAAGTCACCGCCTCTTCCAAAGACACCTCTCCTCGCAGGTAGGAGGATATCTCTTTATAGCCTAGACCTTGCATGGAGATGGCATCGCTTCGCACTCCCCGTTCCATTAAGGAGGTTACCTCAGCAACAAGCCCTTGATCGAGCATCCCGTCAATTCGGTCTTCAATACGTTTATATAGCATTTGCCTATCCATTGTCAAACCTACGATGCATAGCTGATAAGGAGATTCCTTTTTTTGACTGGCAAGTTGAGAGCTAAGCGTCGTTCCGCTAACATGATAAATTTCCAATGCTCGAACGACTCGGCGACGATCGTTGGGATGCAGACGACGTGCACTTTCGGGATCAACCGCCTGTAGTCGCGCATGAAGCGCCTCGGCTCCAAATTGCTCGGCATAATCAAGCTGTTCCTGACGAAAAGCTTCATCAGCTCCCACCTCGGAAAACTGGTATTCATAGCAGACAGACTCCACATACAAACCAGTCCCACCTACGATAAACGGCAGTTTTCCTCTGGCATGAATATCCGGTATAAGGCGACGGCAATCTTCCTGAAATGCAGCTACCGAATATGGGTATTCCGGCTCATGAATATCAATCAAATGGTGCTTAATTCCTTCCATTTCCTGTTCGGAAATTTTGGCAGTTCCAATATCCATATGACGATACACCTGCATGGAATCTCCGGAAATAATTTCCCCGTCAAATTGCCGTGCCATCTCGATGCTTAATTTCGTCTTGCCGACCGCTGTCGGGCCGACAAGAACAAGTAGTTTAGGCTTAGATGCCGCTGTCAATATCAATCACTCCGTACACTGTTTTCGTTGTGCCCCGTTGCTCCACACGGAAGCCGAGGCGGGCAAATTCCCCGCTGCCCCGTTTTTCCTTCAATATAATTGTTTTCCTTGCAATCCGTTTTGCCTGAGCAATACTTTCCTCATCCAGCGCATCCGGGTTAGCCAACCCTCTCAATGGACCGATGGCACTGGAATCGAGCAACGGATCACGGAACATCGGGTCAAAATAGATAATATCCACACTGCGATCCGGCACGCTACGCAAATAGTCCAAATGATGACCAAAACGAACATCAATGCCGGAAAATGCCGTATCTACCGCTTCGTTACCGGAACGGTAATGCCTCATTCCATCCTTGATTAAAGCATAGACAGGAAAAGAACTTTCCACAGCGGTTACTTGTCCAGAGCTTCCCGTTCCAATTGCAAACAGGAGGGAATCCGTTCCGAGTCCTGCGGTGCAATCCAGCACGGTGTCCCCCGGAACGAGCCGAGCGGCGGTCAACATCGGATCAGGCTCCCCTTTCAACACCCGCTTGGCGCGGATAAAGCCCATACTTGGGTGAAAAGTCATCGGTGGTTGTTCCGGACTAATCAGCCTCACCCCGCCCTGCACTAGCACCAGCGCCTGACGAACTTTATGAGCAGCAGTCAGCCTTGCTACCGATATACCACGACGGGGGGCATACAGCACCCCCAGTTCGGCTGCAAGCATTTCCGCCCGCTGCACGACCTCAGCCGAGGGAGAATCCCCCGTCGTCACCAGTAAATCGGCTTGTTCCTTCCGAAGCCTTGCCTGCCTTTCTTCTTTACGGTTTTCCCGATCCTGCAACATGTACAAACTCCCTTACATTACTCTTTTAAACAGCTTCTCCAAATCATATGTGGAAAAGGATACAACGATAGGTCGCCCATGCGGACAGGTGTACGGCTGTCTGCACGTCGCCAAACGCTCCAGCAATACGACAGCCTGTCGGTCGGTCAGCTTCTGGTTCGCTTTAATCGAAGCCCGACAGGAGCACATGATCGAGGCTGCCTCCCGTACCTTAGCAAGATCAATTGCTTTTTCATCCAGTACCCATCCTGCCATTTCCTCAATAATATCCGCTTCTTCTCCTTTAGGAAGCCAGTAAGGATAAGAGCTAACCCGAAAGGTTTGACCGCCAAAATGCTCCAAATACACTCCCGCTTGCTCAAACCAGTGTAGCCTTGTTTTCAGCTTTTCCGTCTCTGAAGGCGTAAACTCTAATGTAATCGGCAGCAATAGCTCCTGCGATACGGCCTCAGGATTTCCAAATTTTTCATAATAAAATTCGTAGTTAACTCGTTCATGCGCTGCATGCTGGTCGATTAAATACAGCCCCTGATCGTTCTGCGCAATCAAATAGGTTCCATGGTGCTGACCGATCAAATTTAGCTCAGGAAAAGCGGGCAGCTCGGGAGCCTCACCCGATACCACCGCCAACTGCTCTGCATTCAGTCGTGACTGACGTGGCTTCTGATCCGTGAAATAGCGGGAATCCACAGCGTTTCCTGCACCCGGTGCAGAAGGCCGATAAGCCACAGAAGCAGCCGCTTCCTGTACTCCGTCGCTGCACAAGGAAGATGAGCCCGATACGGCTCTACTTCCTTGTATCTCTTGAGTATCGGGCGTCTGCCCGGCAGCACCATCAGGCAATGGAGCGCTCCCTCTAACGCCATTTCCATCGTTTCCATCCACAAAATCTGCATCTAGCTCTTCGTCACTGACACGTTGCCCAGAAGGCGGGTTCACCCGACCAATGACAGGGAGCCTCTCCCTATCTTGACGTTGCTCACGATCCGCCCCATGCCCACGGTTCTCCTCATTTCCATCCAACCGAATAGATTGGCGAGGGTCACGGCCCTCTGGGTAAGATCCGGTAAGCGGCTGTGCCTCCACTTGACTCTCGCCAGCAGAAGAATTTCCTTCCATACCGTTTCCCTTCGAGAAATGAAACTGCTCCTGCACAAACGAGCCGCTATCCTTGCCGCCGATTTCGCGCTTGACTGCCTTCGGAATCAGCACCTGCTGTCCTAGAACAGCTTTTACCGAATCCTCAATCAACTGAAACAGCTCTGCTTCTTTGCTGAAACGCACCTCCAGCTTGGCGGGATGAACGTTAACATCTACCAGTGAAGGATGCATCTCCAACTGGATCACAGCCAGGGGAAAACGATTGATCGGCAGCAGCGTATGATATGCCTTAAGCAACGCCTGATTCAGCCCATAGCTACGCACAAAGCGTCCGTTCACCACCGTTGAGATGGCGTTTCGATTCGATCTGGTCCACTCCGGGCGGCTGACATAGCCGCTAATACGGTAATCGAGACTTTCTCCTTCCAGCAGCAGCATGGATTTGGCCGCAGAAGTTCCGTAAACAGCAGCAATCACCTGAAGCAAATCACCATTACCCAGCGTTTGAAGCAGTGTATTCCCGTTATGTCGTAAAGTGAAGGCAACTTCCGGGTGCGAAAGCGCCATTCGGTAAAGCACATCCGAAATGTGCCCCAGCTCCGTCTGGATCGTTTTCATATATTTCAGTCTTGCAGGTGTATTATAAAACAGCTCCCGGACGGTAAAATCCGTCCCTTGCCGGGCGGCTGCATCCTCGTGCAGTACCAGCTTGCCGCCCTCAATAATCAATTTGCGGGCACGTCCGTCATCTGCGGCTGCTGTGAGCAGCTCCACTTTCGATACAGCCGCAATACTCGGCAGCGCTTCTCCACGGAAGCCCAGGCTCGTGATCTGGAACAGATCGCGTCCATGTCCGATTTTGCTTGTCGCATGCCGATAGAACGCCGTTTCCACATCCTCAGGCTCAATGCCACTGCCATTATCCGTCACCCGGATGCTTTGCAGTCCGCCTTCTTCAACCCATACATCTACGCGCGTACCGCCCGCATCAATCGCATTTTCCACCAGTTCCTTCACGACGGAGGCTGGACGTTCCACAACCTCACCGGCAGCAATCTGGTTGGCAATATGCTCATCCAGTACCCGAATTTTAGACATCCTTTTAACCTCCCCCTGACCTCAAAGTGTGATGAAAAACTGGAAATATCATATCGTGAACTACAGGCCGTTAGCCTTGTTTTTCAGTTCATTTAACAACTGCATCGCCTGCAAAGGTGTCATGTTCATGACATCGGCGTTTTTCACCTTGCGCAAAATCTGGCGCACAATCGGATTAACCTCGGCCGTCTCTGGCTGCGGCTTGGCAGGAGCAAGCTCTTGCTCTCCGAAAATGGACAGCTGTACGACTCCGGTAGCTGTATGATCCAGCACACTGGAATCTTCCACTTCCTGCTGAGTATCTTCTTTTACAACGTTGGCTTGCTGTGACACAAATGGAGCCTGCAATGCAGCTTCTCTTACAACGTTTTCCTTCGCTGCTGCAACAACCTCGGTGCCTGCCGTCACTTGGGCAGCTGCGTGCTCAAAGCCGTGCAACAGTCCGTTCGCGCGTTCAATGATATTATCTGGCAAACCTGCGAGACGGGCACAATAAATACCGTAACTGCTACTGGCCGCACCCGGTATGAGCTTGCGCAGGAAATTCACCTTGTCGCCGCTTTCCTGTACTGCCATAGAGTAATTCCGCAGCGAGGACAGGCTTTGCTCCAAATGAGCCAGCTCATGAAAATGCGTAGACACCAGCGCCTTACAGCCGATCGTATCATGCACAAACTCGATGACCGCCTGCGCAATCGTCATCCCTTCACTAGTGGACGTACCGCGTCCCAACTCGTCAATAATGATGAGGCTTCGCGGAGTCGCCTTGTCTGTCATAACCTGAATATCAGCCATTTCCACCATGAACGTACTCTGTCCACCAATCAGATCATCCGCCGCACCGATGCGCGTAAAAATGCGATCCAGCATCGGCACTTTGGCATGTGCAGCCGGAACGAAGCAGCCGATCTGCGCCATGATTGCGATAAGCGCGACCTGACGCATATACGTGCTTTTCCCGGCCATATTCGGACCGGTAATCAGCAAAATATGCGCGTCTTTTTCTTCCAGTGCCGTACCATTGGCGATAAAGCTGCCATCCTTCATCACGGCTTCCACAACGGGATGTCGCCCCTGCTCCACCACGAAATCATATCCGGTTGTCAGCTCAGGCTTCACGAAGCCACGCTCTGCGCTGACCGATGCCAGTGACTGGTACACGTCAATTTCAGCCACCCGCTCTGCCAGCTTTTGCAGACGTGGAATTTCAGTATTTAGTTTACTGCGAAGCTCGGAGAAGAGAGAGTATTCCAGGTCCACCATCTTATCCTCGGCTTCCAAAATCAGAGATTCCTTTTCCTTCAATTCCGGTGTAATATAACGTTCCGCATTCGCCAGCGTTTGCTTCCGTTCATAACGTCCTTCCGGCAATGAAGCCAGATTGGATTTGGTTACCTCGATATAATAACCAAACACTTTGTTGTATCCGATTTTGAGCGATCGAATACCAGTCGCTACACGCTCCTTCGCCTCCAGTTCGGCGATCCAGCGCTTGCCGTTCACACTAGCTTCCCGCAGCTCGTCCAGATGCTGATGGTAGCCTTCCTTAATGAGACCCCCGTCCCTTACGGAAACAGGCGGCTCGTCCGCCACGGCTTCCTCAATCAGCGCGCACAAGTCTGTACAGCTATCCAGCGTTTGGGCAATTCGGCGCAGTGTCTCCGATTCCGATTCCGCGCACAGCTCACGTAAAGCCGGAATCCGGGTCAATGATAGCTTGAGTGCAATCAGGTCGCGTGCATTGGCGCTGCCAAAGGCAATTCGCCCAACCAACCGCTCCAGATCGTAAATTTCCTTGAGCTGTGCACGCACATCCTCCCGAAAAATAAACTGATGGTACAGCTTGTCCACTGCTTCCAGCCGTTCCTCGATCAAATTACTGCTAAGTAGCGGCTTGTCGATCCAGCGTCTCAGTAACCGCGCTCCCATCGACGTCTCCGTCCGATCCAGCAGCCACAGCAACGAGCCCTTCTTGGAGCGCTCACGAACCGTCTCCACCAGTTCCAGATTACGGCGGGTAAATGGATCAAGAATCATAAAATGGTTCGGCTCATAAGCAGAAATCTGTGTTAACTGGCCTAACGATCTTTTTTGCGTTTCATTCAAATAAGCAATCAAACGCGATACACAATGCCTACGTTCCTCGTTGAGTCTGGCCCACGTTGCTTCACCAAATTGACTACGCACAAGATCATCCTTAGACTTGTCCCAGGCTGTGAATACAACACGCCGTCCTACGGGTGACATTCGGGAGGTCACAAAATCGAGCAGATGACCATCCCCCAGCATTTCTGATGGCTCATAAATATTAATTTCATCCAATAGCCATTCCTTCGAATCTGGTACAGAGGTCACATACAGCTCACCTGTGGACAAATCGCAAGCCGCCAGTGCCAGCATCCCGTCCGTCTCGGTGACACATACCATGTAGTTGTTGGATTTGTCACCCAGCACCTTGCCTTCCATTACCGTACCCGGAGTGACGACACGGACAATATCTCGCCGTACCATCCCCTTCGTAGCCGAGGCATCCTCCATCTGTTCGCAAATGGCAACTTTATAGCCCTTTTCTATAAGGCGCTGTATGTAATTTTCCGCCGAATGATAAGGCACGCCGCACATCGGAATTTTTTCCGTGCCGCCACCCTCGCGTCCGGTAAGTGTAATCTCCAGCTCCTTGGATGCAAGAATCGCATCATCAAAAAACATCTCGTAAAAATCCCCCAGGCGGAAAAACAAAAACGCATCCTGCGCCTGATCTTTTATCGATAAATATTGCTCAATCATCGGTGTATATTTGGCCATACCTTTTACTAACCCCCATACAATGTTCCGTTTAAACTTACATTACCTTTCATTATAGCAAAAATGACAGTCGATAACATGAAAGCATCGCAAACAACGTCACACATTTTACGAAAGCTTCCAGAACGGACGCAAATCCCGCGATTCATCCCATTGTTTTCCCTGACGCAGGCTGTCCAGCAATGGACCGACATAAGCTTTATATTGCGGATATACATCCAGTGAAACAATATCCAAAATAAGAGGTTTCATATACTCCCCCAGCACGATCCGATTTCCTTCATAAAACGCTCTATGAGCCTCTTCCTCATCCAGCGGCCTGCGCTGCAAACGCGGATATTGAGACGCGATGAGAAATGCCATTCCAATCACGCCCTTCGCAAGCTGCGGCGAAACGAGAAAGCTGGGTAGCGTACGGTATTCAAAACCTCCGTACGGTTGGCGACGAAAATCGCCCAAATTGCCGTAATACGGTCTGCGCCGAGCTGCGCGTTTATCTTCTAACAACGCCAAAGGCAGCGCTAAATAATTGTCCAGCGCACGTAACAGTGCCCCGTTCAGCGGAATTCCGCTAAAATGCAGATGCCCTCCCAGCGGAAAACCCGACTGCGGCATCCCGCCCGCTTGCCAAATCAGCGTACGGTCGTCAATGCGACGGGCTGCAACCGCAAAGGCATGCCGTAGATGAGTCAGTAAAAGGGCGGGATCGCCACTTGGCGTGGGTCGAAGCTCAGCGACCGGGTACAACGTCCGCCCCCGGCGCGTAACCGCATCGCATCCTGCCACGCCAAGGCGGCCCAAATATCGTGAAGCCGGTACGACCCGTCCTTCCGGCATGCGGACCAGCACAAATTCAGGGTCCATCCCGATTAGCAGCTGCTTATCCCCTTGTGCCGCTGGAAGGCCTTGTTCTTCGCGAGCTGCGGCTTCATATAGCGCATCTAAACGTCTATCATTTAGCCATGGCTGGGCCACGACTTCACGCACCTGACAACTGCGCTCGCCCAGCAGTGTCAGCACCACTTCACCACTGTCGAGGCCGAGTGTGTACAAAGTACGTACAGCCAATCGCTCCATTCTGATGGACAGTTGAGAACTGCTATCCAGCACAGTCGGATCATAAGCGAGGATTTTGGAGTGTCCTTCAATCGTGCGTCTTCGAATTTCCAGCATTCGCAGTTGATGGATTTGCACCACATAGCCTACCGAAAAATCTGCTGCGTTGTCGTCAATCCAGCGAACCGATATGCCAGAACGTTCCAGCCTGCGCTGCTTTTCATCATCCGGCATCTGTCTGAAGCGTCTAAGCGCCTGTCCCGCCTGCTGCATCATCTTACCCCTCCCTACCAGATTACGGACGGCCGGAAAATTTCCCTTCCCTATAACAACAAAAAGGAGGGCCTTATAACAACAAAAAGGAGGGCCTTTGCCCTCTACGCAGTCTCAGCCGGCGCAAAGAGTAAAGCGGCCCTCTTTTTGGTTACTTCGTCAGAGCTCGTCGTCGATGAGGTCGGGGTCGAGCTCCTCATAGTCCCCTTCTTCCGCTCCAAAATCATAGTCCTTGTCAAAATCGTCACTGCTGCCATTCGGGAATACTTCTACAACAATCTTCGTTTCCGCCACTAGCTCCACCGCAAATTCCCGCTCGACCCGGATCATTACGCTGCCGCCCCCTGAAGACACACTCGCCTCAACGCAGCTTGGCTCCTGTGTCGCCTCGGCGGATACTTCCACTGTAGACGCCCGGTGTTTCGGATCAAGATACGAGAGCGGCACATTTTCCACGTACGACACCGTTTCCTTGGCCACATCGGTCTGCGAGTTTTTATCGTATGAGTACCAGATATTGATATCATACGTCCCCACGACCTCAATGCCGTCTCCAGCCGCCATAGCCTCATACTGGTGGTTAATAATCCACGCCCCCAAAATGCTGGTAGGATTATTAGGCGGAGTTACGGTATGGGTTACGGTAGAGAATTTGCGACCTTTACCGCAGATCGCTTTTGTAATAATCTCTCTACGATTTTTATGACTCAATGCCATTCTTGAACCTCCTCCATACAATCAATCATTCCATACATATGTATGCAGGAAGTAGGCGAATGTTGAGTGAATAGGCGAAAAGGAAAAAATATTATTTGTATAAGCTTATGCTCTAACGGCTTGAACTCATGCACGCCAATGTGTTACATGCTGCTCGACAATCCGTAAAAATTCGCTGAGCGCCGGAGATTTCCACTTTTTCGTGTGATAGGCAACTTGGGTAGCCACCTGCTGTTCGCTGTCATCCCAGCTTAAACGCTCCATCTTCCCTTCACGCAATTCATTTTGCACCGTAACCAGCGGAAGCAGCGCAACGCCCAATCCGGCCATGACACATTGCTTGATCGCTTCTATACTCCAAAACTCCAGACTCGGGTCTGCAAAAATACCGTGTCTATTCAAATATTGCTCAAAAAGGATACGATAGGTGCAGCCCGCCTCTGTGTGCAAAATAGTTTCGTCCTTTAAGTCAACGGGCTCCACGTTATTATAGGAAACTAATGGATGACCCAGTGGCGCGACCAATGCCATCGGCTCGTGAATGAGTGTAGTGACATTCAGTTCTCTATCCTCCGTCTCCGGCTGAAGCAAAAAGGCCAAATCCAGCTCACCTGAGCGGATCATATCGCGCAATTCCCAGCATTCTCCCGGTTTAAGCACGATTTTCACCTTCGGATACTGTTCCCTGTACTCACGGATCAAGCTCGGCAGGCGGAAAGCCGCCAGCGACTCTGGCGCTCCGATCTTCAGCGTGCCCGTCAGCACTGTTTCCGAACGTAGCGCATCCTTGGCAAGGGCATGCATCTTGGAAATTTCCTGCGCATAGGGCAGCAAGCGTCGTCCGGCATCTGTCAGCATGATTTTCTTACCTATGCGGTCAAAAAGAGGCGTGCCCAGCTCCGTCTCCAGCGTCTGAATTTGGGCAGTTATACTTGATTGTGCATAGTCTAATATACGCGCCGCCCGGGTAAAGCTGCCTGCCTCAACCACATTTAAAAACGTAAACAAATGCCGTGATTCCATAAATTGCTCCTTCGATCGTTTTTTTCGATGCAAGCCATCGTTATATTCCGTTTTTCCGATAGATTGATTATCTGATAAGCTGAAGGAAATGACAAGAGAAAGAAGGCTTACCTGAATGACAAATGAACATAAACTGCAATCCACCATTGGTCTTCCACAGGCCATTGCGCTATATATCGGGGCGGTGCTGGGTTCGGGGATATTGATTGTGCCCGGTCTTGCCGCCGAAATGGCGGGTCCGGCCTCCCTATTGGCGTGGGGCTTTATGACCCTGCTCATCTTGCCGATGGCTCTGTCCATGGGACTGTTGTCCGCCAAATTCCCGAACGCTGGAGGAGTATCGCATTTTGTTTCGCTGGCTTTTTCGCCGCGTGCAGGCTCTTATATCGGATGGTTTTTTCTGATGTCAGTTCCGATTGGGGCGCCTGTTGCCGCACTCACCGGAGCTGGCTATATGACCGCCGCCATGGGCTGGGGAGAGGGAAGCCGGATGGGATTGGCTGCCGCCATGCTGGCGGTTGGACTGATCATTAACTGGATCGGTATGAAGGTTGCGGGACGTATTCAGATCGCCGTTGTCATTGCTATCGTTGCTGTCCTTATCTTCGCCATTGCCGCAGCGCTGCCACAAATGAAATCGGTACACTTCACACCGTTTGCTCCGCACGGCTGGCTTCCTGTTGGTCAGGCGACAGCAATTCTGTTCTGGTGCTTCATCGGTTGGGAGGCTGTCTCCCATTTGTCGGAGGAATTCACCAATCCACAACGGGCGGCTGTTAAGGGTGTCACCGTTGCAGCCGTTATCGTCGGCTTGCTTTATTTTCTTACTGCACTGGCTACAGTCGGGACGCAAAGCTACCTTGCAGGCGGATCGGACGCTTCGCTCGTATGGGTGATTAGCCGGGCCATTGGTCCGTGGGGCGCGGTGATAGCCGGCTTGACAGGCATCTTTATATGTACAGCTACGATTATTGCTTATGTGGGTGCTGCTTCACGCGTCGCATATGCTTTATCCCGGCAAGGCCATGCCTTCCGCTGGATGGGTCTCTTATCCCGACGCTTTCATACGCCAATTGGGGGTATCGTGTTTCTCTCCCTTTGTTTCGTCGTCATTATGTCCCTTTACGGTAGCGGTACTGTTTCACTCACCAACCTGATTCAGTTCCCCAACGCCACTTTTATCCTGACCTATCTGGGCGGGTGTGCTGCGGGTATCAAGCTGCTACGAGGTAATCGCTGGGGTGTAGCCATCAGTTGGGTGTCGTTCATCTCGACTGCTGTGGTGTTTCCTTTTGTCGGCTGGGCCATGCTTTATCCTTGCCTGATCACCGTTGCCTTATGGATCGCAGGTCGAATTCGGCACAAACGCCCCCTTCCTGCTCCGCCCGTCATCACTGAACAAGAAAAAGCTACTGTCCTTCGTTAGACAGTAGCTTTTCAGTTTGGGCCCTCGACTCTAAGCTTTGACTGGAGTGGGGGCCTTGTCCTTTTTGGCGATTTTCAAATACTGATGTAATTCATGTGTAAGTTGTAACAATGCCGAACGAATTTCGAATTCCTCCCGGGTTGAGGGGAGCTCCATTTTTTTGAATTCCTCACGTACCTGCTCCAGCAACTTCTCCGTCTGTCCCGTATAATGTCCGGCCAGAACGTCATTGCTGAGCTGATCGAATAGCTCGGCCAGAAGCTTGGCCTGCGGCATATGCTGGTACATCTGCGAGATCAACTGCATCATATTTTGAATGGATTCCAGCTGTTCCCTGCGCATATAAAAATACACATTCCAGCCCTCTTGCGGACGAAGCATCTGATTTTCCAATGAACGCCCTGCCTCGGTCACCCCTCTGGCTATGACGCTGTTTGCCTCTATAACTTCCTTGCCATCCCATATGTATGCCGGACTGCGTAATGTATTGGCCATATTTCTGAATATAATGGAAAACGTCCGGTCTACCTCCTGCCGGATTTGCTGCATGGTGTTATCGGAGCGCGGCATGTAGGCCAAATTGACGACCATCGCGGACCCTAATCCGATGACCAGCAGACACAGTTGGGTCAGCAGCACCTGCATATCAATCACACCACCGCTGAACACGCGGAAAACCACGACCGAACCCGTGACGATTCCTTCCTTAAAGCCAACCCGTACAATGACCGGAAACGCCGTTAAAATATATATTGCCAGTACCCAATCATGGAATCCGAATACAACAAACAAAACACAAGCAAAAAGAAGCCCCACGACGGATGCAAAAAATCTCGCCGAAATGGTACGGAGGCTCCTCTTGCGCGTGACATCCACCCCCAAAATAGCCAAAAGCCCTGCCGAGGTGGCTCCATGAATGCCAAAACCATCCGCAATAAGTACGGCCATTAATGCGGCAATAGCCGTTTTAATCGTACGAAAGCCCATGAAAAAATTCTGTCCTCTCTGGATGAAATCTGTTTTCGTAAATTTTGAATCATTTTCATTTTCATGGTACTTTATTTTCACGTTTTACACAAATGTATAGAAGTATGATTCTTATCGCTGGGGACGATCAGACAGCAACAGACGCTCGACATACACGACCGCCTGATACATCAGTGTTGCTACAACGGCAATGATAAGCAGACTGGACATCACCAGCGTAAAATTAAATACCTGAAAGCCGTAGATGATCAAATAACCCAACCCGTTTTTAGCCACCAGAAATTCACCGACGATCACGCCAACCCAGGCCATGCCGACATTCACCTTCAGTGTAGAGACGATTGCCGGAAAGGACGCAGGCAAAATCACCTTTTGAAACGTATCACGGCGCGATCCTCCAAACGTGCGAACCACTTTGATCAGATTCGAATCGACTTCCTGAAAGCTGTTGTACACGACTAACGTCGTAATAATGACCGTAATCGAGAGGGTCGTCATTAGAATAGCGGTAAATCCGGCTCCAAACATGACGATAAAAATGGGCCCCAGCGCCACCTTGGGCATACTGTTGAAGACGACCATATAGGGGTCCAGTACCTTCGACAAAAACGGCGACCACCAGATCAGTACAGCCAGCAGTGTTCCCAGCAGCGTCCCAAGTAAAAAACCCGCCAACGTCTCTCCAACCGTGACACCAACATGCCCCCACAGCTCGCCGCTGACCGCATCCTTGCCAATTTGGGAAAATATTTTGCTTGGATAGCTAAACAGCAGTACATCAATCCATTTCATCCGGCCCGCAACTTCCCACAACACGAATAAAAACACTAAAATAGCTGTCTGTACACCCGTTACCAACCGCCGCTCCGAACGTCTGCTGCGTTGATACTCCTGATACAGCCCTTGAATCCAGCGTTCTCCAAGTCGATCTCCTTCGCCCTTCATCCTTTGACTCACTCCTTTGCTCCCGAAGCCTCCAGTTCACCCCATATTTCATGAAAAAGCCCATTAAAGCCCGGCTGCTCGCGCGCATAAAAAGGCTGAACTTCCCGGATCGAATCCGGAATTTCAAAGGTACGCCGGATGTGGCCCGGATTCCGGCCCAGCACAATAATCCGGTCACTGACCGCAATCGCCTCGGCCAAATCGTGTGTGACCAAAATAGCCGTCTTCCCCCGCTCACGCAAGGTTTCGGCAATCAGGTCTTCCAGCTGGAGCTTGGTCTGATAATCCAGCGCGGAGAACGGCTCATCCAGCAGCAGTAGCCCTGGATTGGTCGTCAGCGTCCGTACCAGCGCCACGCGTTGGCGCATCCCCCCGGATAACTGGGACGGGTGCAGATGCTCCTTTCCTCCCAGCCCCATGCCTTCCAGCAGCAGTCGGGTCCGTTCACGCGAGTCCTCATCTACCCGGTTGCCCAGTTCCAGACCCAGCAGCGCATTATCCATGATCGTACGCCACGGAAACAGATAATCCTGCTGCAACATGTACCCGACCTCCGGACTCGGGCCACTTACCGGCTGACCTTGTAACATGACTTGGCCTGCCGCTGGACGCAGCAGCCCGGCGATCATGGATAGGATCGTCGTTTTGCCGCAACCGCTTGGACCGACCAAACTGACAAACTCCCCTGTCTCTACGGAAAAATCAATATTCTCAACCGCCAGCGAAGCTTCCCGATCCGTTACATACACATGCGTCACTTGCTTCAGCTCCACCACCGGGACCCTTGCATCCGAAATAAGACAACTCCGTTCTTCGGTCATGGCGAGCCTCCGGCGTCTGCGCCTGTATCTGCGGCTCCATTTGTTCCCGCTTTTACAAGCTGATCAGAGTTCCCCAATGAGCCTGCGGCAATCGCCTTCTCTGCAAAGCTTCGATTCACCAGTTGATCCAGCGCAACCGGACTTTTCAGCTCGCCCGCCGAAGTCATGACATCCTGCAAATTCTTCCATTCTTTTTCCTCAATCATCGGGTTCACAGCATAGGTACCTTGTTCCTTATAACGCTTGACACTACTGGTCAGAACCGCCAGATCGGTATCCTTGAAATAGGGCGTAATGACTTCGGCAATCTGCTCAGGTGTATGCGTGGCAATCCACTGCTGTGCCCGGTATACAGCCTTCGTAAACTTTTGTGCGGCTTCGCCATTTTCGTTCAGATAGCTTTGTTTAGCCATATATACGGTATAAGGCAGCTCGCCGCTCTCCACACCAATGGAGGCCACTACCCGTCCCCGGCCTTCTTTTTCAAAAATAGACGCCTGCGGCTCGAATAACTGCACATAATCCCCTGTACCGGAACCGAAAGCAGAGGCAACATTGGCAAAATCAATATTTTGAATCAGCTTCAAATCCTTGCGTGGATCAATGCCGTGTTTGCGTAGTGCAAATTCCAACGACATTTGTGGCATTCCGCCCTTGCGCTGTCCAAGAAAATTTTGCCCTTTCAGCTTTTCCCAGTCAAAGCTACCCTGCGTTTGCCGGGCAAACAGAAAGGTTCCGTCTGTCTGCGTCAGTTGGGCAAAATTAATAATGGGGTCCTCTGCCCCTTGCTGATACACATAAATAGATGTTTCCGCACCGATAAGCGCGATATCCGCCTGATTAGACAGCAACGCCGTCATCGTCTTGTCGCCACCGGGAATCGTCGCCAGTTGGACATCCAGTCCCTCCTGAGCAAACATCCCTTGGCTCAAGGCTACATACTGTGGCGCATAAAAGACCGTTCGGGCTACTTCGCCCAGTCTGATCTCAATCGTCTGCTCCCCTTTGGGTGCGCACCCGCCGAGCAGCAGCAATCCGAGCAGTGCCGCAGCCGCCACAGCTTTGAAACGAGCGCCGATGTTCATCCCTGTTCCCTCCCCACCTTTTTGCATTATAGACTTCATATATTGTTATGCGGCTGTCGATATAATCGTTAATCTCATACAAAAACCCCGCGTTCGCCCAAGGAACGCGGGGTAGATGCATATATGTTTACTTTAGAGTTTCTAAATCACAGCTTGTATATGGAGGTATATTTCTCTTCCAGATAGTCGGCGAGATAATCCGGGTTCAGATCCTCACCCGTAATGGCTACAATTAACTCGGACGGCGTCCGGCTCTTGCCGTAACGATAAATCCGTTCGGTCAGCCATTGCTTGATTGGCTCAAGCTCTCCAGCGGCAATCAACTCATCCAGATTTGGCAACTCCTTGCGCAGTGTCGCCAAAATTTGCGCTGCATACATATTGCCAAGCGAGTAAGAAGCAAAATAACCAAAATCACCACCGGACCAGTGAACGTCCTGAAGAACGCCATGGCCGTCATCCGGCGGGAGAAGTCCCAGATATTCCTTATATTTCGCGTTCCATACTTCTGGAAGGCGCTTCACGTCCAGCTTTTCATTAAACAGCATTTTTTCAATTTCATAGCGGATAATGATATGTAAGTTATATGTCAGCTCATCCGCTTCAATACGAATCAGTGAATTTTCCACACGGTTGACTGCCCGGTAGAATTGCTCTGCTGTAACCTTCGCCAGACGGTCTGGAAAATGCTTTTGCAGGTCAGCATAATACCGATCCCAAAAAGCACGGCTGCGTCCAATCATATTTTCCCATAAGCGAGACTGAGATTCATGAATCCCCATGGAGGTTCCTTCGGAAAGCAGCGATCCTGCCAGCTCAGGCGCAATATTTTGCTCATACAGCGCATGACCACCTTCATGCAATGAGCTGAAAATTGCACTAGTCACATCATCTTGCAAATAATGTGTTGTTATGCGCACATCACCCGGATTTAATCCTGTCGCAAAAGGATGCACGCTCTCATCCAAACGACCTGCGTCGAAGTCATAGCCCATCTGTCTCAAAATGAACAGGCCGAACTTCTCTTGCTGCTTCACATCAAACACACCATCCAGAAAGCTTTTGTCCGGCTGGTTTGGTGAAGCCTGGATTTTAGATAATAGCGGCACAAGACGCTTTTTGAGACGATCAAACACAGCATCCAGCTTATCTACCGTCATATCCGGTTCATATTGATCCAAAAGCGTGTCATATTCCGTGTCCTTGACACCCCAATAACCGATAAACTCACGCTTCATGTCTACGATTTTAGACAAGTAAGGCTCGAATCCGGCAAAATCGCTATGTTCCTTGGCATCCTCCCACTTGCTCTCCGCCTGAGCAGCGAGTACGCTGTATTCCCGGTAACGGTCAGCCGGAACGGAACGGTTCAGCTCATAATTTTTGCGGCATTCCTCCACCAGTCTGCGATCATTGTCCTCCAGTTGCTCCAGCTTGTCTTCTGCGGCAAAAAATTGCAGCAGTTGTCCCATTTCATCCGAAATAACCAGCTTGAACATTTCAGTGGACAGCATCCCCAATGTTTCCGAACGAATGTCAACGCCCTTGCGCGGAGCACCTGTCCGTAAGTCCCAGTGCATCAAGCCCACGGCCTCACCATAACTTTTGATTTTGTGTGCTAATTCTTTTAAAGCTGCCAATTGATCCAACGTCTGTTGCGCCATCATCGAGGTCACCTCTTTATCTAAAAATGGATAAAACTTTATACTTCTTATACTTGATGATACTTATATTAAAAAGTATAATCAACACACAACATTTGCGACCAGCTCCTGAAGGCTTTGAAAAACCGTCAGATAGTACTATTTGTCAAGGGGTAAATCCTGATTATCGGTCTGTGTAGATCGGAGTTAGGCTTCTTCCATGCTGGTCTGCTGCAAAAAAATGGTTCAACATTAAATAGCATACGGAGGGAACAATCGTGGATCACATCAAAGAGATTTTGGAATACAACCGCGTTTTCGTGGAAAACAAAGAATACGAAGCCTATCGTACAGGCAGGTTCCCTAATAAGAGAATGGTCATTATTACCTGTATGGATACGCGTCTGACCGAACTGCTGCCCAAAGCCATGAATCTGCGCAATGGTGATGTCAAAATTATTAAAAATGCGGGTGCGATTATCTCCCAGCCTTTTGGAAGCGTTATGCGTAGTGTGCTCGTTGCCCTGTATGAGTTGGAAGCGGATGAAGTGCTCGTCATAGGCCATTACGAATGCGGTATGGCCGCGCTGAATGCCGACCACATGATCAATGAAATGCTGGAGCGTGGAATTTCGCAAGAGGTGCTGAATACGCTGGAAAATTCGGGAATTAAGCTGAACAAATGGCTGAAAGGTTTTGACAACATTGAGGAAGGGGTTAGAAGTACCGTAAAGCTTATTAAAAACCACCCTCTTCTCCCGCCTAATGCGCCTGTACACGGTATGGTCATTCATCCGGACACCGGGGAGTTAACGCTGATTGTTGATGGAAATAAGCAATAAAAGTCCCATAATTAACGTTAAAGAGGGTATCTTTAGGTCGTAAAATACGATCTGAAGGTACCTCTTTTTTATGAAAATAAGCACATATGAGTGTATGTTGACCGGAGCTAATTTTGGCTAACCTGTGAACGGCTTACCTGAAAGTTGTCAAACCATACAGTTTCAGTGTACACTTTTCATGTTGCGGCAGGACACCTGCTGCAGAGCCGTTATAACCGTTACTAAGATGGATGAAGGAGATAAAATCTATGAATTTACTATCGTATGGTCTGTTGGGCCTTCTCGCCAGAGAAGAATCCTCCGGCTATGATCTGATGTTGCGTATCCAGCCTTTTTGGCAGGCCAAGCACAGTCAGATCTATCCACTGCTCGCGCGTATGGAAAGCAAGGAATTGCTTGCTTCCCGCTGGATTCAGCAGTCCGACAAACCTGATAAAAAAATGTATACCATAACTGACAAGGGAATCCATATGCTTCAGCAATGGTCCCAGGAATCACTGGCCGCTCCTGTCACACGGGACGAATTAAGCCTGCGGCTGTTCTGTCTCTGGCTGACGGACAAAAGCAGTGCCAACCGTATGCTGGAGGAACGCAAGCGTCATTTTATTGAGCGAATACGGCACCTTGAGGATATTCTGAACGACATTCCCGACGAGGATCTGCATTTTGGCAGCAAAAGCTTCGGCGATTACATTCTCGTGCAAAAAGGGCTTATGAATGCCAAAGCGGGTCTGGAGTGGTGCCAAATGGTACTGCGTATGCTGCTCGCCGGAGATGTAAAAGCGGACACTAATCCATTTTCACTTAAACCATAAGACTGAATGCTTAGTCCAATCATGCATAGGCTTTATATATCAATAAAATTTGAATGTTTTAAATTTTATTGAAACCCTATTCTATCCGTTTCGTATTACTGGTAAGCGGCTGTTTGACCTATATCAAACCAACATACCAAGGGGGATTATATTTACATGAAAAAAACATTTACTTTGAGAACTATGATGATGCTGATGATGGCTTTTACCCTGCTGATTGTTATGGTCGCACCATCTACAGCCGACGCGAGGCGAGGCGGCGGATTTAAATCCGGGCAAAAAACGTACCAATCTACACCGAGTAAGGCCACTGACAGCAACGGTGTCAATAAGTCCGATAGTGGCACCAAATCCAGTGCAACTGCGGGTAATACAAGCAGAACGGGTGGATTCCTTGGCGGTGGCGGCGGATTCCTGAAAGGCATGATGCTGGGTGGTTTGGCAGGTATGCTCTTCGGCGGACTGTTCGGCAATATGGGCGCACTGGGCAGCTTGCTTGGCCTTGCGGTCAACATTCTCGCTATATACGTCCTGATCATGGTCGGAGTAGGTATCTACCGTGCCATTAAAAATCGTCGCAGACCTGATGATTCCCGTGGAGGACGTTACTAAGTTATGATTTTAAGTATGGATGAAATTGTCAATGCCATCTGTCTGCATATGGCTGAACGAAAAGGCGTCCAGCCCACTGATGTGACAGTAGAATTAAGCTGGGAAGAGGATACAGGATACTCGGCAGAAGTCCATGTACAGGGTCGCAGCCAGTATCTGGTGGAAGCCAACATGATCGAGGCTATCCTGAGATACCTGCATTCCGAGTACAATATCCGTGCCTATCGCGAGCAAGTCAGACTGGATCTGGACGAAGAAATCACTGCCATTGTCCAGACTTGATGGAATAACGCATAGGGACATCTAACAGAATATGCAGTGAAACGAAAGAACCGACCTTCGCTTGATGCAAGGGTCGGTTCTTTTTTTGCGTTCTATAGGACATAGCTAAATGTGTGGAACTGAGAATACCGGAACCTGGGGCGCCCTTTCAAGCAGACCACTGCCGTACATTTCCCGAAATGGCTGCTCCTCCATATGAATGTACCCGATATAACAGCCGCATTCCTTCATCTGGCACGGACGCTTGGCACTTAGTCCTTCAAGGCCATCTCTGTACAAGTGACCCAGCACTCGCCGATCCTGGTAGCAATGTTTTACACGCCCATCACCTTGTACGTAAAATACATCCTCTCCAGCGCGACACGCCCGACCCTGACTACTATAATCATGCAAATTCCATTGGAAATAGGGATCTATAGCCGTTAATTCATCAATCTCGGCTTCGGTATAATAGTGAGGCCGATCTTTATAGGCGTTAACCCACAAATAAACATCCTTCGGAAGCTGTGATCTCAAGGAATGGATAGCGGGAAAAGCCTGTCTCAGTCCCACGGTGCCGACACTATAGGAAATACCAAGTTCAATTAACTTTATACATTGAGATATAAATGCCTGCTCCCTCGTCTCTCCTGGATGATACGTAGCCCACAGCGCAGCTGTTCTCGGATTCAGTTCCTTAGCCCAGTCCAGCTTTGCCGACAGGTTCGTCTGCACAGCCACTTTTTCCACATGCGCCATATGGGAAAACTCAATCATGGTTTTGCGGTACCAGGAATGAATCAGAGCTTCTCCATACGGGTTAAAAAAAATGGAGAGTCGATGCCCCAAAGTTCCCTGCTCCCGTACCCAATCGGCAAAACGCTCCAGCTGCGTCCGATCCTTGTCCAATCTCTCACGGCTATCCACGTTTTTGCTGAACGGACAGTAAGGGCAAGCATAGTTACAGGAAGTCAACGAGCCACGATAATATAGGGTTGCTCTCATGCGCCTACGTAGCCTTCCATCCGCTCGCGTACTGCCGTGGAAATCATCCAGTCGCCAATCGCATCGGAATAAGCCATTCCTTCCTCGGTCAGTCGCAGTGTGTCGTCTACAACCACTGCCATACCAGATTCCAATAGCAAGGACATTCCTGTAAAATCATCCGCCAGAGACGCATCGAAGCGCGCGGCGTAAGCAGATAGCTCCAGACCTTCACGATGGAGAAGTGCCTTCAGAATAAAACGCCGCTTGCTCTCCTCCACATTTAAAATAAAGCCGTAATCAGCCAGATCATGACGCTCGGCGGCGACATAATCAGCAATAATTCCGCGCGTTGCCGCTGCACTAACACCGTATCGGCTGGCATAGTGGACATTACGCGTATAAGAACGCGCACCGCAGCCCAGACCGGCCATGCCTTCCTCCTGACAGCTATATGGCAGCAACTCCTTGCCGGGTGTATCCTCATTTTTGGCAAAACGGCGCATGGAGTACTGCACATATCCCGCCTGTTGGAGTCTTTCACGTGCTACTTCGTACAAGCTCAGACGAATATCATGCTCCAGCCCGGTATAGCCCGGCTTTAAAATCGTATTTTCCCGAATGTATAATGGATAAATAAAAATTTCACCCGGTTCGTATGATAACGCCTCTTCCAGAGAATACAGCCAGGTTTCTGCCGTTTGACCGGGGAGACCATAGATCAAATCCACGTTCAACAGCGGAAAATCGTACTCTACCAGCCGCGCAAGCGCTTCGCGTACCAGCTTGGGCTTCTGAGGGCGGTATATGGCCGCACTCTCCGACTCCACAAAGCTCTGGATTCCCATGCTGACACGGTCCGTTCGGCGGCGCTTGAGCACCTCCAGCCGATCTTCGGTTACCGTATCCGGTGACGTTTCCACCGAAATGGAAGCATGCTCCGGGTCTAAGCCCATTATATTCTCCGCAATGTCAAACAATCGTTCGACCAAAGGAGCCTCCAGCAAGGTTGGCGTACCGCCGCCGATGGCAAAGCGTGAAAAAGGCCGACCGCCCAGGATTGGCGCCCATTGTCGGGCTTGTCTTTCAAGTGCATCCACATATTCCTTATGCACATCCAGCCGCTTGTCCGGCAAAGTGAACAAATTACAAAACCCGCAACGAGCCGCGCAAAACGGAATATGCATATACAAAAAATAGCTCTCCAGCTCCTCCTTCTCCCACAATTCTTGCAGTGAGAGCGGTGTATCAAACGACCGATAGGCCGTTTTATGCGGGTAAGAGTACAAATAGGAACGGTAGGGAGCTTCACGGATCGTGCGTGCCCATTCAATAGGATTCTCAGGCCATGAAGACCTTGATGTCGAATTTGTGTCCAGCCCCGCAGGGGTATTGGCTCCTGCTCCCGTTAGAAGCGAATGATTCAGATTCATGGCTTTCATTTCTGCTCCCTCCTCGCGCTGGATTGATTTCTTTACATTTTACCAGTGCAGTCTATCATTTCTTTTTCCCTACAATACAAATTCGCGGTAAGGCACATTCCATACTACCTCATGTGCCAGACGATGCCCTTCGTAGCCGTCTTCCCCATAAGCCGTACCATGATCGGAAAAGGCCATGCAAAATGTCTTCCCCCGTTCTCGTAATGCGTCGAACAAACGTCCAAGCTGCCCATCCACATAACGCAAGGCTGCGCGTTGAGACTTCACCGAATCCTTGGCTGAGCCCTCCAGAAAATAGTGATTAGGGCCATGAATAGCTGATACATTCAGGAACAAAAACAGCCGCTGCGCCGGGTCCGCCTTCTCCAGCAGCTTTAGGGCATGATTCACCTGATGCTCCGTCGAACGGGGATTCGTAACGCCGAAGGTCATACGCCAGTAGCTTTCCTGAAAATACCCCGGCAGCACCTTGGCAAGCTTGTTTTTTTTCGTAAAAAAAATAACACCGCCGATGCAAATAGTCCGGTAACCTTCACACGCCAGCCCGGATACAATATCCGGTGCATCAAACAGCCACGTATGCGGATGTGTACGCAGTCCCGTATCTTTAGTATGAAACAGCCGTATGTGAGAAGCCTTATCCGTATTAGCCGGTGTAGGCAAGAATCCGCCAAAAAACGCATGATGTGCAGCATAGGTAAAGCTGCCCGGTGTATGGCGTTTTTCCCACGGCCCGGAGCCACATAGATTCGGACAGTTTTCTTCCTCCAGCTTGGCTACATCGTAACGCAGCGTGTCAAGCGTAATCATGACAATATCATGAGAACCGACAATCTGGTTCATATCGGTCATAATAAGTCTTTCCTTTCCAAAGTTGCAGTCCCATTGGGGAGATGCAGCATTTCCCATTCATATGGATTCCACCCCTGATGTTTCACCCGGTATAACAGATCGCCGAAAGGATTTACATCCAGCACGTAGGGACGACCACCATGCGCAGGAACCAGCACATCCAGCCCAGCAACCATAGACGCCGGAAAAGCGCTCATTGCGGCTTCCGCAGTTTGCCGAACCGATTTTACCGTATCCTGCAGCAACCCGGCGTCCTCCAGCAACAGCCGTTCATTGCGCAAATGCAGATTCGTAATTGGGCTTCGGCTTAAACGTAAAACGGCATGACAAGCCTCTGATCCGCAAACAAGCTGGCGCACATCGTAAACACGTCCGTTCAGACTCGCTTTAGGTATCCAGCGCTCCACATGCACCCCTTCCGAGCATAGCCAGCCCAGGATGGCATGAATATCCTGCTTGTCCGTATAACGGCGCAAGCGTCCCGCATTGTAATACACAGGCTGTCCGTGTATGGTTTCCGTTCCAATGGTGGTTACTGCCAGCTCTGCCCGTGTCCGCGGATGCACCTGATAGGCCATTACACCGGAAGCACCGGACCCGCAAAATATTTTCACAAACAGGCGGTGAGCCCCGCTCTCCTTCATCGCCGCGTGCAGATCAGCAACATTACGAAAGGTACCCTCTGATGATACAAGCACAGGTGGTACTCTTATACCCGCCTTGTCCAATACGATGCTGCAACGCCGTTTGTCGAACATCACAGCCACTTCCGCCGGATCATTCATCCAGCGCGACGAAGGCCATAGCAGGGCTGCTTCATGCCGTAGCCACGCCAGCAGACGGCAATAGCCCCGGAACCATTGTGCCGGGTGCCAAATACGACCGTGCTGCTCCAGCAGGCCTCGCGCCTCTGACGCCAATATACCTGGGCTATGTGCTAATTCCGCCCACGGCAACAAAGAATCGTCTCCTTCTGCATCCGAGGCGCCCAAAGCGATCAATTCACGCTCTACCTCAAAGCTTTCACCCGGTGCATCCAGACGAAGCAGCGGACTAATGTCCGCCCTTCCCGTCAGTAACTGGCGAATGCTCTCTTGCACATAAACACTAGCATTTACGCTGTCTGGCGCAGCCTGTGCAGCCATTCGGGCCAACAACTCCCCCAGACTTTGCTTCTCATGGATGGCTTCCAGCACATTTTTATAGGAAATCTCAACAGCGGGCGGCAGCTTCAATCTGCTTCGCGCCTCCTGTAGTCCTGTGGTCCGCCGATTCCCCGGATTGCCGAACAAAATAAACGGCTCGCTGATATTGCTGTCTGATATCCCAACCATAAAGCCGCCTCACTTTAATTTTTGAATAAGCTTCGATCGTAAAGAGTCCTTTTTATGGATTACTCGGTCAACGATGGATAACGCCAATCATCTTCCTCGTCCGCTTGCTGCTGATCCTCCACATTCACAGACAGTCCGGAGCTTTTCCAACGTTTTATCATTTCATCAGACATATAATGATAGCTCAAATCCAGATGCTTCAGCCCCTTGATACTTTCACTAGCGAGCAGTGCCTCAGCCCCATTATCAGACAACGTGCCTTGAGACAGATCCAGTACCTCCAGTTGTCCAATCACAGGTGCGTTTGCCGCAGCAATCGCAATTTCATCTTGTATTTCACTATCCTTCAGCCCCAAATAGGTAAGCTTAGGAAAAAGATTGTCGTTCAGGAACGGTAATACATCCTTCAGGCCACCATCAAAGCCGTATTGATCCACGCCCAAATACAACTCCAGCTTGCGTAGCTCAGGCAGCTCGGCATTACGAATTTCCTGAAGGACACTCGCAGGCAAACCTCCGCAAATAATAACCAATTCCTGAAGATGGCTATGCCGCAACGGTTCCAGGCTCAGGTCCTGACTTCCTTTGACATAAAAGGATTCCAATGCTGGAAACGCCTCCAACAGCGGAGACAGATTCGTCTGGTTAATCCACGAAACCTCACACTCATCATATTCCATATCCCCGATAAACAGCTTACGCAGCTTCGGAAATTGATCTTTGTGCTTTACCAGTACCGGAATAAAATCCTCCGGCGATTGTTCATAGGCTCCGCCCCAGTCTCCAATAATCAAATCTGTAATTTCCGCGCTCTCTGGCTTACCTGCCTGTTCTTCAATAGACTTAGCCATCGTTTGACCATTCTCATAAGCTTCATAATCCACAACCAGCTTTACTTCCATCTCGTAATACCTCCGATCACTGATCTGAAAATGTAATAAATCCCTATCTCGTAAACTATCTATTTCCAGTTTAGTCTATCCTATCATACCAATGTTCGTCAAAAATAGACCCCTAACGACATCAATCCTATGTAAAATGTGCGCAATGAAATTAAACAAGGCAGCCCGGTAAAACTGCTCCGGTCTGCCCTGCGCTTATACTCCCTAATAAATCTCTACTATATAATACAAGAGATTTTGAAGCCGAATTATTGGCTAATGGTGATCGGTGAGTTATCAGACAGCAACGCCAGATTATTCACGATTACATTCTCTTCGTTGCTCAAGCCACTGGTAACCAGTGTTTGTGAGCCTGTCGTCTGCACCGTCTTCACTTCCTTGCGTTTCGCATGGTCACCATTCACAACGT
The DNA here is from genome assembly GCF_056316205.1 of Paenibacillus sp. 1-8. Taxonomy (NCBI): domain Bacteria; kingdom Bacillati; phylum Bacillota; class Bacilli; order Caryophanales; family Paenibacillaceae; genus Paenibacillus; species Paenibacillus sp. 1-8. The sequence goes on from NZ_CM149995.1 coordinate 2,948,506, forward strand.
ATACATATTGCTTACCTTGATCCTTTTGAATCGCTGCGGTAGGAACAACAATACCTTCTTGCGCATTTGCAGCGACAAAGCTGATATCAGCCAGCATACCGGATTTCAATTTCACGTTCGGATTAGCCACCGAAATTTTCACAGGATATCCTTTTCCACTTGCGTCCAACGGGCTTACATTTTTAACTGTACCTGTTGTCACAATATTGGAGGCTGCTACACGTACCTGTACCTTGTCGCCCGCTTTTACATTGTTGATCTGCTCAGCCGGTACATAGATCAGTGTATTAACTGTACTCAGGTTGGCAATGACCAGCGCAGGAGCCTGTGCGGATACCATTTCGCCTACTTCTGCATTTTTCGTACCTACAATACCGTTAATCGGTGATGTAATCACTGTATCGTCGAGTGCGTCCTGAGCAATGCTCACATTCAACTGAGCCTGCTTGAGAGACTGTTGGCTGGACTCGATAACCGCTGTATTTTGAGATACCTTCAGTTGATTTTGTGCATTGCTGTAGCCGCTGTTAGCATTACTGTAGCTGTTTTTTGCTGAATCGTAGCTGTTACGGGCCGTAGTGAGCGCCTTCTGAGCAGCCACCAGTTGGTCCTGGGCATTAGCCTGTGCGTTTTGCGCATTGTTGTATGCCGCTTCAGCGTTCACAACGGCTGTTTTTGCTTGTTCCAATTGTGCTTGGGTACTCGCACCCGCGTCGAACAGGCTTTGTGTACGTGTCACATTTTTCTGAGCATCCGCCAGCGCTTGCCGCGTTTGCTTCACTGTATTGGCGGCCGAGGAGACGCCGTGTGTCGCCTGTTCTACGGCTGTAGTAGCCTGATTAATGGCTCCCTGCGCCTGATTGATTGCGCTTTGGGACTGAATCACGCCGCTTTTGGATTGTACTACGCCCGAGTTGGCTTGAACCATCGTCGATTCATGGGAGGCCTGAGCAGAGCCCACTCCTGCTGCTGCCGCGGCGGCGGCGGCGCGGGCTTTCGCTACATTATTCCGCATGTCCTTGTCATCAAGCTTGAACAGCACTTGACCTTTTTTGACCTCTGAGCCAATATCCACAGGCAGTTCAACTACTTTACCACCCACTTTTGGCACAATATTCACCGTCTCCGAAGGTGTTACCGTTCCTGTATAAATGTTCCCTTGCCCAATGATACCCTGCTGCGCTTGGCTGATCTTGACAGGAACGACCATATCCTGTGCCGCTCCGCTATTACTGGAGCAGCCTGCCAGCACTGCGCCGCCGAGCACCAAGGCCGCTAATGTACTTTCTACTCTCAATATTTTCATGATAATTCCCTTTCTTTCTGTCCGTGGAAATAATGTAAGCCATCCAGTCGATATTTTGTAGTTCTTTTGATTAAGCCTCCGGCTGTGTCTTTGCTTTCTTCCTTTGAATAAACAAAAAGATCAGTGGAATCGTGCAAAACAGCGGTATGGATGAAATGAGGAACGTATCCCCAATCCCTCTCGATGTGGCATCCAGCGTGATTAAACCACTTATAGATGACACCCAAGAGCTGCCCAACGTCGCTTGCAGCGCATGAGCCGAGTCTGGTGTAATGGTCTCCGAAATTTGTTGGGCATGAGCTGCAGAACGACTTTGCATAATCGCTGTCAGCACTGCAATGGCCATAGATGCTGCAACGGTACGCACCAGATTGGATGCTGTAGACGCATTCGCTACCTTGCTCGGATGAACCGCGTTCATACCGACCGTGGACAATGGCATCATACAAATACCGATTCCCAGACCCCGGAATGCCATTACGGTTTCCAGCCAAATATGCGGTGTATCTGGCGTAAGTTGATGCAAATGGTATGTCATAAAGCTGGTCAGTGTCAGACCAACAAGTCCCAGAGGTACAATGCCGAACTTATCAAATAACTTCCCTGCAATCGGCATCATAGCCGCCATTGCAATCGCCTGTGGAATGAGGATGATTCCAGTATCAATCGGTGACACATGCTGAATATTTTGCAAAAACAACGGTGTCAAAAAAGTTCCTCCATACATCCCCATCATGACGAAACTAGAGGCAATGACACTAATCGTATATTTTGAATTTTTGAATAATGAAATTTCGATTACAGCATTGTCTTTTCCGCTTTCTACATAAATGAGAAAGACAAGCGCCCAGAAGGCGACGAACAGTAGAGATACAATTTTAAAAGAAGTCCAGCCATCATGCTGTCCGTTTGTCAATGCGTACAAGAGTGTTCCTGCACAAGTTGCGGCCAGCAAAAAACCAGGTAAATCAAACGGCTTTGGTTTTACTTTAGGCGGCTCCTTGATCAGAAGAATAACCATTAAAATTGCAAATAAAGCTACCGGCACACTGACAATAAACAAGAAACGCCAGTTAAGCCATTCAATTAAATAGCCACTCAGTGTAGGTCCAACGGCTGGAGCCGCCATTGCGGCGATCCCCCATATCCCAAGGGACATACCGATTTGTTCACGCGGCATGATTTTGTAAATAATCGTCATACTCAGCGGCATAATGACACCGCCTCCCAGACCAGCCAGCACCCGTGCTGCGATCAGGGAAGAATCACTCCATGCAAAAATACATATTCCCGTTCCCAGCGAGAACACGCTGAGCGCAAGTATTAAAAACTTTTTGTATCCGATGCGCTGCTCCATATATCCGGTAATCGGGACGATTACACCAGATGCAAGCGTGTAACCTGTAATAACCCACTGAATACGTGTCGTCGTTGATCCTAAGTCCGTCGTCAATCGAGGAATGGCGACATTGATCAGACTGTTGTTCAGAATGGCGACAAAGGCGCCTAAAACGATGGCAAAAAAAGCAAGCCAGCGTTCTTTGGAAGTATCTGTCGAAGGAGCAGCAGCAGTTTCATTGGCAGCCACATGGACCCCTCCTTTTAAGGTGTATGAATTTTAACTTCCACGTTCGTTCCTGGAATGAGCTTCATATCCTTCGGCTTGTTCAAGGCAATCTCTACAGGCACACGCTGGGTCACCTTGTTAAAGTTACCACTTGTGTTCACTGCAGGAACGAGCGAGAACACCGCATTTGAGGCTTCGCCCACTTTGCGAACTTTGCCTTGGATCGTCTTGTCACCTGCAGCATCAAGCGTGATGTCAACAAGCTGTCCCGGTTTAATGCGGTCAATATCGGTTTCTTCAATATTCGTGGAGACATACAGGCTGTTCATATCAACCATGGTTGCAACAGCACTGCCCGGAGAACCGATTTCATGCTCCTTCGAGTAAATCTTAATGACGGTACCGTTGATCGGCGCACGCAGTACGGATTTACTGATCATGCTGGAATCCAGCCCCGATACATCCTGCTCCGCAATCGGTTCATTACGCTGAAGAACATCGCCTTCCTCCACATCAATGTGTGTAATCTCACCGGAAATTTGCGGCATTACCTTATATTGATCCGCTTGAATGCGCGCATCGTCACTCTTAACAAAGTGTGTTGCCTGATACCAATAATAATAGCCAATGGCTCCACCGCTCAGAATGAGCAGTACGATGAGAATTGGCAGTACGGTTTTCTTACTCACTTCTTCCACCCCTGTTGTCCAAAAAATTTTATTATTCAACGCTAATATTTTAATTTCGAAATATTAGGCCATCAAACCAAACCGAGAACGTAAAATAAGCACATGGCAGCATTACCATGCAAAAGAAAGAACATTATCTATGTACATAGGCAATCCTTGTCTATGCTCACACATCGTCTCCTTTATATTTAAATATTTTCATATAAATATCGTACATTGAAATATTATAGTTACATTTATCTATTCAGGCAATATAAATTTTCAGTTTTCAAAAAAAATTTTCATAAAAAAGAGCCTTGGGAAACAAGGCTCTTTCAACGAAAAGGTATTAATTACATTTAAAGGTTTTCAAAGAATACACTAAGAGAAAAGCAAAGGTCCCCATGACCGTTCTTTACGGTTTTTGGCCTCCTGCTGCTCTTTTTTGTTCTTATCCAGCCTGTTGCTATTGCCCTGTGATTGTTGTTCCCCCAGGCAGGCTCCGCAACGACATCGTTCTGTTGTCGCGTGTACATCCTCTCTGGAGTCCCGCAATAGCCAAACGTAATCCAGAGATTGCTGTAAAGAAGTAGGGCCCGGGATAAGGCGGATTTTTTTGCCCTCCAGCAGACAGTAGACCTCAATAAGCTGCGGAAGAGCGCCAAATGCATAGTAACAAAAAACATTCGTCAAATGTTGAAATGTATGAATAACGTTGGGATTATAATCCACGATGTATTTCTGAATCAGCAAGGAATCGGCTCCAGCTGACAGTTGCCAGGCAGCCTGCACAATGAGCGAAATGTCGACCTCAAGCTCAGGGACCGACGTGCAAAATTGCTCATACAACATCACCGGCACTGACAAGTCCCTATTTAACGCACAAATTTTAGACAGCTCGCCTGACACTTTATTTTTAACTTCCCAGTAATGGAACAACGATTCGAAGCCGGTTGGTTGCTTGGGCCACCATTTCTCCAGCACGTACTGGACGGGGATTTCCCGCCGCACCTCTACTTCCATTTCGAAGTATTCATTTAGCGCATGCCCTACCGCATATTGAACCCGTTGCCTCCAATTCCAGCCTTCACGCCCGCGTTTTCCCTGCGATTGACGGGTAGACTGCGTAGTTCTCCACATCTCCTCAAGCTGATAGTCGTGCAGAAGAGGAAAGCCGCTTAAGCTATCGCTATTGCGCATACCTATCCCTCGCTCTCATCTCAGGACACCCCAATACCAGCCTGTGCAAATTGTCTTCCGTAAGCCCGGCAATTTTCCTTCTCATCGTCCAGTGGGTTAAATTCGATCTTCAAGCTCTCCTGAATAACAGTTGCGCCGCGTTCTTTGACTTTTTCCTCTACCAGGTCAACCGCGCCGCAGAATTGTGTATAGGATGTATCTCCGCTGCCAAATACAGCGGTCTTTTTACCGAATAGATCAAGCTCATCCAGTTCCTCGTAAAAATCTAAAAATTCATCAGGAAGCTCACCGTCTCCCCATGTATATACACCCAACAGGAATCCGTCATAACCGAGCAGTTCCTGCGCGCTGCAATCATATGAAGCCTTCAACTCCGCCTCATGTCCTGCCTGGCGGACGCCTTCGGCGATCAATTCTGCGATTTCCTCTGTATTACCAGTCATACTGGCATAAGCAATCATGATTTTACCCAAGTTCATCCCTCACTTTTGTTTGACATATGGAATGCATTTATTCCCTATTACTCAAATAATATTTGATAATGATTCTCATTGTCAAATGTTAATTTCAAAAAAGTGTTTTATGCTTGGTAAAACATACGCAAAACGGGGCTGTCCCAAAAGTCATAAAATTGGCTGGGGACGGCCCTTTTCTCCAAATTGTAAAACAAAAAGAAACCGTTCCTTGGTAAAATGGAGGTACCACCCAACCATTCGAAAGGAGACGGTTTCTTTGTACATTCAATATACCATGGATCAACTTTTCTTACCAATGGATTTAGAGGCAGATATCCCCGAAAACCACATCGTCCGTGTGGTAAACGACGCAGTCAACCGCCTGAGTGATTCCATTTTCAACGCTGCGTATCCTGGCGGTGGCCGTCATAGTTATCATCCTAAAATGCTCACCAAAATCATCATTTACGCCTACACCCAGCGCATCTACTCTTCCCGTCAAATCGCCAAGGCCGTCCGCGAAAATATCATGTTCATGTGGCTCGCTGCGCGGCAACAACCGGATTTCCGTACCATCAACCGCTTCCGTTCGGAGCGGATGAAAGAGGTGCTGGAAACCGTGTTTACCCATGTGCTGGAGCTGCTTGTTCAGGAGCAATACGTGTCCTTGGAACACTACTTTCTGGACGGAACCAAGTTTGAAGCGAATGCAAACAGGTACACCTTCGTCTGGAAAAAGGCCGTTGTCAAGCACCAGGCCAAGCTGCAAGAAAAAGTACATACCCTGTTCCAAACCATCGAAGCGGCCGAAAGCGAAGAAGATGCGCTCCACGCGGGTACAGACCTTCCTGAGCTTGGCGAAGCTTCCTCGCTCACGGCAGAAAAGCTGGAAAACGCGGTTCAACAACTGGAGGAAGCTTTGCAAGAAAAACCGAAAAACAAAACCTTAAAGAAAGCCGTGGGCCAGTTACGCAAGGACTTGCTGCCGCGGCTCCAAAAGTATGAGCATCAGATCGAAACCGCGGGCGAGCGCAATAGCTACAGCAAAACCGATTTGGACGCGACGTTCATGCGAATGAAGGAAGATCACATGCGAAATGGTCAACTGAAGCCGGGATACAATGTGCAGATGGGCACGGAAAACCAGTTTGTGCTCGGTTACAGCGTGCATCAGCGGCCTACCGATACGAAATGCTTGAAGCCCCATTTGGAACATCTGGAAGAATCACTCGGGAGACGACCAGAGATGGTCATTGCCGATGCAGGGTATGGAAGCGAAGAAAATTACAGCTATTTCGAAGAGCACAACATCCAAGCGATCGTCAAATACGGGACATACCACAAAGAGAAAACCAGGGCCTGGAAGCAAGCGATAGGCAAAGTGGACAACTGGAGCTACAACGAAACGGAAGATACATGGACCTGTGCGGCTGGAAAAATGTTACGTTTTCGATACGAAGGCCAGACGGTCACGGAGAGCGGCTACACGATTCGGACACGCCATTATCGAAGTGAAGATTGTAGCGATTGTCCCCTAAAAGCGAAATGCACCACAGCCAAGGGCAACCGGGAGATTGCCGTCAGTCTGACCTATATGCGGCAAAAAAACGACATGCGGGAACGACTGCGCAGCGAGGAAGGATACACCCTTTCCGTTCGGCGCATGACTGAGCCCGAGAGCGTGTTTGGACAAATAAAAAACAATCGGGGTTTCCGAAGGTTCCTGCTTCGCGGCTTGCAAAAAGTAAGCCTGGAGGTCGGGTGGCTTTGCCTTGCCCACAATCTGCTCAAAAAAGCCGCAATGACGGAAAAACGCAAAAGGGACGAAGCAGGATAAACCTCTGCTTCGTCCCTTTTGAACATATCGGTGTTTTTGTTCTTTTTCGATATGCTTTTTAAGGGCTTTTGGGACAGCCCCGTTCGCTGATAAAACCTATGAATAAGCTGCTTTAACAAGAAGCTTGTTATTCATTGCATCCATTATTTATTACGCCAGTACAGTTCATTCCATTGCAGCTCCTGACGGAACTGACGGATGTTCGTGTTGTTGTCAATAACGACGGCTTCAATACCTGTCAGCTCTGCATAATCCAGCAATTGCTCAGTGGTTACAGCATAGGACAACACCGTATGATGCGCTCCACCCGCATGAATCCATGCTTCTGCAGATACTTCAAGCGAAGGCTCTGGTTTCCACAACACGCTGGCTACAGGCAGCTTCGGCATTTGGTTTTTATTTTCCACAGCATGGATTTGGTTAATGATCAGACGGTAACGTCCTCCCAGCTCAATGATAGATGCTACGAGCGCCTTACCCGGTTTGCCTTCAAAAATAAGACGAGCCGGATCGGCTTTGCCGCCAATACCCAACGGTTGGACATCAATACGCGGTTTGTTCACAGCAATCGTCGGACATACCTCCAGCATATGAGAACCCAAATTCAGCTCATTGCCCGGTTCCAAATGGTACGTGTAATCTTCCATAAAGGAAGTATCCACATTGTTAGCCATCAGCTTCATCAGACGCGTCAACGCTGCCGTTTTCCAGTCACCCTCGCCGCCGAAGCCGTAACCTTGGGCCATCAAACGCTGAACCGCCAAACCAGGCAGTTGTTTCAGACCATGCAGATCTTCAAACGTTGTTGTAAAGGCTCCAAATTCACCATCCTGCAAAAACTTTTTCAAGCCCAGCTCAATACGAGCCTGCTCCAAAATAGAATCACGTACTGCACCCGGTTGCTTGGCTTCTGCGGACAACTCATACAGGTCGTGATACTCCTCGAACAGAGAGTTGATATCCCCCTGTGACACGCTATTAACGACCTCAACCAGATCACCCACACCATAGCCGTTGATCGACCAGCCCAACTGGGCCTGAGCAGATACTTTGTTGCCGTCGGTTACAGCTACTTCACGCATATTGTCACCAAAACGGGCTACTTTGAGATTTTGGCTTTCGCTATAAGCAGCAGCCGTGGACATCCAGCCGCCGATGCGTTTCTGAACGCCTTCTTCCTCCCAATAGCCTACGACGACTTTGCGAGTTACACCCAGACGGGCACCGATAAAGCCAAATTCACGGTCACCATGTGCGGATTGGTTCAGGTTCATAAAGTCCATATCAATACTATCCCAAGGGATATCACGGTTAAATTGAGTATGCAGATGCAGCAAAGGCTTTGCCAAACGCGTCAAGCCAGCAATCCACATTTTCGCCGGAGAAAATGTATGCATCCAGGTAATAATCCCTGCACACAGGTCATCTCCGTTCGCATCAATAATGAGACGACGAATCGCGTCGGAATTCGTCAGAACCGGCTTGAGTACCACTTCAAACGGTAAATGACCACTACGGTTCAATCCCTCTACAATTTGACGAGAATGCTCTTGTACCTGATCGAGCGTCTCGGGTCCATACAAATGCTGACTTCCTGTAGCAAACCAAAATTTAAACGGTTTCATAATTAAAATTCCTCCTGTCAGGAAATAAGTATAGTTGCAGCTGTATTCATAGATAAAATATTATGTACGTACAATCTAATATTTTTCTTATGATTATGATGAAAAATGATTAGTTGTACGTACAAGTTGGATTGATTTCATTTTAATATGGAAGCGCTCTAATTACAAGTGTATCTGGCAAAAAAATTTTTTTGATCTGAAAGCTGAAGATAAACAAGCACGTAAGTCCTAGTAGTCATGACATATTAAATAATGCCAAGCCCTGTAATTTCGGACTTGGCATTATTATGAGGAAATTACCACACAGAGTGGATCACCTAATTCAAATAAAAAACAGACGTTCAGGCTTTTAACTTACTTCATTTGGTACATGAGGATGCTCTACCCCCCCAGCCTTTTCTAATGGGATTTCAAACTGCCGAACTGCCTTGATGAAGAACATGATTAATCCAGACAATGCGGTAAACAGAGCGCTGATAAACAAGACCTCAGGCAGAGCAAATCGTAATGCTAACGCGCCGCCAATCAAAGCTCCCAGCGGAAGGGCCGCATTCGAGAGGGTGTTCGTAAAGGCGATTACACGTCCTAACAGCGGTAAGGGGGTAATAATTTGGATCAAAGACATTTGCAATACATTAATAATGCCTGTAAAAGCACCTATTAGCAGGGCAGCCAGCAGTTTCATCCACATCTGGGGCATCACGGAAAACAGGAAAATGGCAAGTCCCGTAGCTACCCACGCAGCAGCAATGGTAAGACCATTTCTTTTAAGCACATTTACCAGAAAAGAACCTATAAAAATGCCGATGAAATAAGAAATATACAGCAAACTGTAATAGATGGGCGAACCGTAATTAACAGCGATGGAGGGCATGGTGATAATCAGGAAAGCCATTGAAAAGTTGGCAAGTGTAAAAAAAGGCAACATAATTCGCAAAAAGGTGTGGCGTTTTACAAAGGTATAGCCTTCTTTCAGTTCTCTCCAATAGGGCCCTAACTTTAGCGAGCCCTCGCTATGTGTCCCTTCCGTTGAATGGGTGTCGAGTTGTTTGCTGAGTCTAATATATACGACACCTGCAAGGAACAGCATACCGCTGGCCAGTAAAAAGGTGTTTTTCATGCCCATAGCGATAATGAGCGAAGCTCCAGCCAGATAACCGGTGATATTAATGATCTGATCCGACGATGAAATCATGGTGTTCGCCCTGATAATTAAATCTGGTTCACGAACGAGCTGAGGCAGCATTTTGCTGTTAACTGGATAGAACAGCATGGAAAAGCAAGACGCTATAAAAACGATCACGAGGATAACTACTAAATTGGTCATCCCGTCTTGAATAAGAAACGGAACGACCGAAATTAATATCGCCTGCGCAAACAAAGCAATGCTGGCCAAGCGTGCGGGTGAATAACGATCTACGAGAGGGCCAACAAAAAAGCTAAAAATAGATGCTGTAGATACTGCCGCATACGTGAAACTGGTAAATGCCACTGACTGGGTCGATTGCTGAACAAAATATAACAATACAATGGAATAAATGCTATCCGCTATATTTGCCACGGTGCGTGAAGCAAAAAATCGGACGAAACGGCTGTCTTTAAACAAATTATTCACGTTTTCAGCTCCCTACTGCCGTATGGCCAGGTCAGAAATAATCTTATCGTTAGCAGATTGCAATATTCGATAGATATCCTCATGGTTCTCCTCATAGGGAAGGCGCAGAAAGATTTGAAGCGCTGTTCCGGTATGGGCAGCTTCAAAGAAAATTACTTCTTCTCCGTCAACTAACGTCGTACTTCTGTTTAAGGCGCTCAACATCTTCGAGGCCTCTTGCATTTCTCCCAGGTAATTGAACACGATTGGTAATTGTCCAAGTCCCTTTTTTAACATATTGCTTGCTTGTGGATAGATAGGCTCCATTTCTTCATTAAAAATTAGATTAAAGAAGTTTAAATGATGATTTGCAGCAACGTTTAATTGTCTTTGGATCAACTTGTCATAAGATAGCATTTCTTCCTTATGGAGTAACACGGGAATATGATCGATGTATTCTCCCACAGATTCAAAGTAATTCCGATCCCCATATTGTCTTCCATACTGCGTTAACCATAACGGGACTTCCAACTGATGGAAATATATACTAAAGAATTGGAACGCCATGTGCAGCGCAATATTCCACAGGCTTACAGACCCATTCTGCGTTGAAATATTCGGTAGTGTTATATCCCATTGATACGTGGTCATTTGGCCATATTTGAATTCCCGGGTTAAATCATAGATTTGACTATTATTTTCAACAAATGACTGGAGTTTATATTGCTCAACAATTTGCTGATCACTTATCCCCTGTGGTCCTTGACGGATATGTTTGACATAGTCCATATAGTGGAATACCTCTGTTGCATGCTCCAGCTGTGTATTCCCATATTCTTCAAGTAACTGACTCTCCAAAATCATGCTGCTCGTGCCATCGAAAATAATGTGTGAGCATGGCAGAAGCAATAAATGTTCCCGCAAATTTAAGCGGACCAATGCAATTCGGTATTGCAAAGATTTCATCTGCTCATACGGTTCAAAATAAAGATGCGACATAATAGATGAAAGAAGCTTACGCTGGGTCTGTATCGGATATGTCGATAGATCCACCATAGGTAAAGATAAGCTCTCCGGGGTTGATTGTATTTCCCATGCCCAAACTCCTTTCGATTGAACAAGCACGCTTCGCAGTAATTCATGCCTACGCATGAGCTGCTGAACAGCTGTGGACAGACGTTGCTTATCTACATAGTGATCCAGACGAATCATCGTGCCAGAAGAAGCAGGATGCTGCAAATGATAATGTTGAGCAGGTGCCAGCGGAAACTGCCCGATCTTCTCTGAGCTTAGCAGACTACCATTCCAAGTTGCATTCATTTCAGCGATTTTGGAAATCCATTCCTCTGAATAAAAGTGAAGAACTTTTTCCTGTTCATCAGCTGTTACTTTAATCATTGTAAGCATAGCTTCAATCGATTGACCTGTATCATCTCCACCCCTGGGCATAATGTAATGCGGGTGCAGGTCAGGATGCACATGAGACGGAATGGAAGCCACGATCTTATCTACTTGTTCTGCTCGGAATGGATGCACTTGCAAAAGCAGATAGTCTTGCTCATCCACCGTTACAAATTGAAGCATGGCTCGTACATCAAAAGTGTTGCTAATCCACTGTTCAGCTTCTGTGATACTGGTAACCCATGATGTGTTATGGTGTGTGTCACAACGTTCAGCTTGCAGCAAATCAGACAAAACACGAATCGTTTGATGTTGTAATACCTGATGGATTCCTAGATAGATACCTCTTTCTTGTGCTTTAGAGACAAGCTGTATAGCCTTTAGAGAATGACCTCCGAGTTCAAAAAAGTTATTGTCAATGCCTACCTTTTCCGCACCAAGCACCGTTTGCCAAAGCTCTACAAGTTGTTGTTCTAGTTCATTTCTCGGGGCAACGTATGCTTCATTCCAACTGCCTGTCCCTGTCGGTACGGGTAGCGCTTTGCGGTCAATTTTCCCATTCGGAGTCAGGGGCATATACTGCAACTGCATAAGGTATGAAGGAACCATGTAATTAGGTAACTTTTCCATCAATGTGTTGCGCAGTTCGCTTACGCTTACTTCACACTCTGCCACATAGTATGCGACCAGTTGGTTTTGCCCCTGGTCTTCAGCACTTGCCAGCACAATGACCTCTTGCACAGCTTCCATTTTCAGAATTTGCGCCTCGACCTCGCCCAATTCAATCCGATACCCTCGGATTTTCACCTGATGGTCGATCCGGCCCAAGTACTCAATGTTGCCATTCGGCATCCATCTTGCCAAGTCACCCGTTCTGTACATCCGCTCATAACTTGCTTCTCCGCTACTAAACGGATTTTTCACGAATTTTTCAGCTGTCAGCTCCGGACGATCCAGATAACCCCGCGCCAGCCCCGGACCGGATACGCACAGTTCACCCGCTACGCCCACTGGTGCTAGACGACCATGCACATCCACCATGTACACCCGATGATTCGGTAGAGGACGCCCGATCGTAATCAGATCCTCAGCTCGCGGATCTTCAGACACGGACCATACCGATGTGGCGACCGAGTTTTCCGTTGGGCCATAAGCATTGTAGTACGCCACTTTCTCCTTCCACTTAAGCACCAGCTCTATTGAGGCTGCTGAGCCTGCCGTGACCAAAATGCGTAAGTCTGGCATACGTGCTGGTTCCAGATACACCGTATAGGTAGGTGGGAGTGTGGCCACCGTAATTCGGTGTTCCGACATGTACTGCTCAAACCGCTCATAATTCAAAATCGTCTCTTGAGTCGGCATGTACAAGGTCGCTCCACTGAATAGTCCCTGGAAGATTTCCCAGCAGGAGGCATCAAACGAATAGCTGGCGAATAACAACACATGATCTGATGAGATAATCTGTAGCGTTTGATCAAAATACGTTTTCAGATTGCACAATCCTCGATGTTCCAGCATAACGCCTTTGGGTTGTCCTGTGGTTCCCGACGTATAAATCACATACGCCAGGTCATTTGGACCCTTTACCACATCCAGGTTTGAACCATCCTTGTGATACACCCATGTTTCCTCATTCAGAATCAACACCTGACCCTCGAACATCTCTTTTTCTGCCAAATGACTTTGCGTCAACAGCAATTTCGCTCCGGAATCTTCCAGCATGTATTGGATTCGCTCCTGCGGATACGTCGGATCAATCGGCACATAAGCACCACCCGCCTTGAGCACTGCCAATATGCCTACAATCATCTCAACAGAACGTTCAACAAGTAAACCAATTCGCTGATCTGACTGCACACCGTAAGATTGTAGCGTTCTTGCCAATTGATTGGCGCGCTCATTCAGCTCGCGGTAGGTCAACTGCTCTCCTTCGAAATACAAGGCTACCTGCTCTGGCGTCTGCAACGCTTGCGCTTCAAACAAGCCGTGAATCGTTTGCACGTGCGGATACTCTGCCGCCGTATCTCCCCAAATCGCCAGAATTTGTTCACGCTCCTGCTCCGTCACAATATCCAGTTCGCGCACTCGAATGTCCGGGTTCGCCACCACTTGCTCCAGCAGCTGTAGCAGATGGCCCTGAATTTGTTCTACGCTCGCACGGTCAAACACCAATGCATTGTAGCTAAAGCTCATTTGGATCGTTTTTCCTGGCAACACCGCCAGATTAAAGTCGTCGTTCGTTGCCCCCGTTAACTTAGCTGTCCAAAGGCTGGCGTCGAATTCTTCACCATCACTCAGATGCTCCACTTCCTCCTCCACCAGAACATCTGCAAAAATGACCCTATGATTGATCCATTCCTGCATGAGCTCAGATAGCTCCGGAATCTCATGGGGTGGATATGTGGCATGCACATGTGCATACTTGAGTAACTTTTCGTTTTGCCTCATCAATTCTGTAAATAGACTGTTTTCTCCGCTTTGGATACGTACGGGCATCGTGTTTATGAATGCTCCCGTCATTGTTTCTGTATTTGCACTATCAGCCGCCCCATCTAAATAAACGCTGCCAAACATGACATCCTCAGTTCCGTTATATCTTTGCAGTAAAATCCCCCATGCCGTCTGTAGTAACGTACTGACCGATACCCGATCATGTTCGGCGATTCGCCGTATTCCGGTGGTCAGCTCCATATCCAGATCCAGGTTTACATACTCCGCCTGATATGTTGTCTGATTCTGCTTTGTAGCCTGCGGTAAATGGGCTTGTTCCTCGTACCCCGCCAGATAGTTGCTCCAGTAACGTAATGCTTTTTGCCGTTCTTGATGCTCTTTCAGGACAGGCACCGTTTCTTCCGTTGTAACCCATTCCAGTTCTCCAAGTGTGAGATCCGGGTTCATCACAACAGTCTCCACCAACCGTACAAAGTGGCGCGTCATCTGCTCTACTGTTTCCCGCTGATATAGCGATGTCGCATACTCTAGTCCGAACCGAATACCCGCTTCTCCCTCACTGGCTTCCAGCGTCAAATCAAACTTTGCCGGGACTTGCTCCATCCCATATGGACGGAAGCTTAGGTCAGCCAGCTTCAACTCGTTTTGCTCCGTGTTTTGCAATACAAACATCGTATCAAACAGCGGATTGCGGCTCATGTCACGCTTCACCTTCAGTTTGTCCACGAGTTCCTCAAATGGATAGTCCTGATGCTCGTACGCCTTCAATGCGTGTTTCTTCACGTTCTCCACATAGCTGCGGAATGTTTGCCCTGCGGTTGGGTAATTACGCATAGCCAGCGTCCCAACGAACATTCCAATGATTGGCTCCAGATCCGCATGCGGTCGTCCGGCTATCGGGCTACCTACAATAATATCCTCCTGCCCGGTGTACTGATGCAGCAATGCTGTGTAGGCTGCCAGTAGCACCATGTACAGCGTCGAGCCTGTTTGGGCCGCCAGCTCTTTCAGGCGCTGGCTGACTTTCCCGTCCAATTCGAATTCCACTGTAGCCCCTGCTGTACTACGTACCTCTGGACGAGCAAAATCGGTCGCCAGGTTCAAGACGGGTAACTCACCATCAAAGGTGTCCAGCCAATACGCTTCCTGACGTTTTATCCACGCTTGCTGCGCTTCATTATGCTGCCATACGGCATAATCCTTATACTGAATCCGTAGCGGAGACAACTCCTCTCCGCTGTACAAGCGTACAAACTCGTCGGTCAGCACCCCTGCTGATACACCGTCCGAAATAATATGATGCATATCCAACATTAAGAGATGCTGCGCTTCTTGCATCGTTCCATGTACGCCAATATCCAGTAAAGCTACCCTCAGCAGCGGAGCCGTTTCTAAGTTGAATGAGCGCACAAAAGCTTGAATCTGCTCCTGCACCTTCTGCCTTGCAGCCTGCCCGTGTACAACATCGTGGGGGGCATCTTCTACCTGTATCTTCGCATATTCTACTTCGAACGACACTCTGTCCTCAATGAACTGCACAGGTTCGTTCTCTACCATTTCAAAGCGAGTACGCAAGGATGCATGACGTTCGATTAATTGACAAAACACTTCTTCCACACGTTCCACATCAAGCGATCCACTCACCTGAAGCACAGCCGGCATGTTATAGTTCACATTGTTCGATTCCAATCGTTGGAGCACATACATCCGTTTCTGAGCCGAGGACAGCGGGTAGAATGGGCGCTCTTCCGCCACCGGAATCGACGCGTACGCCAGCTGATCCAGACTGTCCATCACTTCCGCCAACTGCTCAATGGTTGGTGCTTCAAAAATGCTGCGTAGTGGAAGCGACTTATTCAGTTCCTTATGAATTTTCGAAACCAGCGTCGTCGCTCGCAGAGAATGTCCACCAATTTCAAAGAAGTTATCTTTCACGCTGACCTGCTCTAAATCTAAAACTTCCTTCCAGATCATCGCCAGCTTCGATTCCACCCACGTCCGAGGTGCAATCTGTTCTATTCCACCTTGCAATCTGTCCTCTGGTGCTGGCAGTGCCTTCCGATCAATTTTGCCGTTCGGGGTTAGCGGGATATACTCCAGTTGTACAAAGTACGTAGGCACCATGTAGTTTGGAAGCTCCTTAGCCAGCAAGCTACGTAATTCACCTGCACTCACTTCCCGCTCTGCCACATAATAGGCGACCAGTTGGTTTTCTCCTTGCTTGTCCTCATGGGCCAGCACGATGGCCTTTTGCACATCTTCCATTTTCAAGATTTGTGATTCAACCTCGCCAAGCTCAATTCTGAATCCACGAATCTTCACCTGATGATCAATCCGACCAATAAATTCCAAATTACCATCTGGCTTCCAACGGGCAATATCCCCCGTTCTGTACATTCGTGTTCCTGGTGAAAACGGGTTGTTCACAAACTTCTCTGCTGTTAGTTCCTCCCGATTCCAATATCCACGCGCGAGACCTTCCCCGCCAATACATAATTCGCCAGGAATACCGATCGGTTGCAATTTTCCGTGCGCCCCAATGATGTATATTTGCGTATTAGCGATGGGGCGTCCAATATCAATCCGGTTCGCAGTCGTCAATTCCTGGGTTGTCGAATAAACCGTCGTTTCTGTCGGACCATACATGTTATAAATACGCAGCCCGTTAATAGTTTGCAGTCTCTTTAGCAGCTTCGGCGCAATTGCCTCTCCCCCGACTAAAATCTCCTGTACACCTTGTAGCGCATGAGCGCCTTCATCATGATCAAGTAGCATTTGCAGCCGGGACGGCGTCATTTGCAGCATATCGATATGATGAGCGACGATCAACTTGCCAAGTTCCTGCGGATCTGTCTGATGACGGTAGTCACCAATCACGGCCGTCATTCCACTGAGCAATGGCAGGATTGTTTCCAGCACGAAAATATCAAAGGAAATCGTCGTTAGCGATAAAATTGTTTTGTCTGCTGCGATGTCAAAGACTCTATGCATCCCAGTTATAAAGTTCAGAACCGACCGATGCTGAAGCATGACCCCTTTGGGATTACCAGTCGAGCCTGACGTATAAATTACGTAAGCCAGGTGATCTGGCTGAGCCGTTATTTCCAGATTCGTTGTTTCCCCTTGGTACAACTCTTCATCTTCGACAAAATAAGTGTTGGCACTATAGCTATGCCCTTCAACCAGATCACGGGAAGTTAAAAGTACAGTAGCTCCACTGTCTCCAAGCACATATTCAATTCTTGCTGACGGGTATTCAGGATCGATCGGCACATAAGCACCGCCTGCTTTAAGCACAGCCAGCAGACCGACAATCATCTCTGCCGAGCGCTGCACCATCAGGCCCACCAGTTTGTCGGGTCCCACCCCTTGCGTTCGAAGCACCCGTGCCAGTGAGTTGGCACGCTCGTTCAACTCGTGGTAGGTCAACTTCTCTCCTTCGAAATACAAGGCTACCTGCTCTGGCGTCTGCAACGCTTGCACTTCGAACAAACCGTGAACCGTCTGCTCGCGCGGAAACTCCATTGCCGTATCTCCCCATACTCTCAGGATTTGCTCGCGTTCCTGTTCTGTCACGATATCCAGCTCATCTATCCGAATATTTGGGTTCGTCGCCACTTGCTCAAGCAGTTGTACTAGATGGCCCTGAATTTGTTCTACACTCGCACGGTCAAACACCAATGCATTGTAGCTAAAGCTCATTTGGATCGTTTTTCCTGGCAACACCACCAGATTAAAGTCGTCGTTCGTTGCCCCCGTTAACTTAGCTGTCCAAAGGCTGGCGTCGAATTCTTCACCATCACTCAGATGCTCCACTTCCTCCTCCACCAGAACATCTGCAAAAATGACCCTATGATTGATCCATTCCTGCATGAGCTCAGATAGCTCCGGAATCTCATGAGGTGGATATGTGGCATGCACATGTGCATACTTGAGTAACTTTTCGTTTTGCTTCATTAATTCTGTGAACAAACTGTTTTCTCCGCCTTGGATACGCACGGGCATCGTGTTTATGAATGCTCCCGTCATTGTTTCTGTATTTGCACTATCAGCCGCCCCATCTAAATAAACGCTGCCGAACATGACGTCCTCAGTTCCGTTATATCTTTGCAGTAAAATCCCCCATGCCGTCTGTAGTAACGTACTGACCGATACCTCTTCCTGCTCAGCGATTCGCCGTATTCCGGTGGTCAGCTCCATACCCAGATCCAGGTTTACATACTCCGCCTGATATGTTGTCTGATTCTGCTTTGTAGCCTGCGGTAAATGGGCTTGTTCCTCGTACCCCGCCAGATAGTTGCTCCAGTAACGTAATGCTTTTTGCCGTTCTTGATGCTCTTTCAGGACAGGCACCGTTTCTTCCGTTGTAACCCATTCCAGTTCTCCAAGTGTGAGATCCGGGTTCACCACAACAGTCTCCACCAACCGTACAAAGTGGCGCGTCATCTGCTCTACTGTTTCCCGCTGATATAGCGATGTCGCATACTCTAGTCCGAACTGAATACCCGCTTCTCCCTCACTGGCTTCCAGCGTCAAATCAAACTTTGCCGGAACTTGCTCCATCCCATATGGACGGAAGCTTAGGTCAGCCAGCTTCAACTCGTTTTGCTCCGTGTTTTGCAATACAAACATCGTATCAAACAGCGGATTGCGGCTCATGTCACGCTTCACCTTCAGTTTGTCCACAAGTTCCTCAAATGGATAGTCCTGATGCTCGTACGCCTTCAATGCGTGTTTCTTCACGTTCTCCACATAGCTGCGGAATGTTTGCCCTGCGGTTGGGTAATTACGCATAGCCAGCGTGCCAACGAACATTCCAATGATTGGCTCCAGATCCGCATGTGGTCGTCCGGCTATCGGGCTACCTACAATAATATCCTCCTGCCCGGTGTACTGGTGCAGCAATGCTGTGTAGGCTGCCAGTAGCACCATGTACAGTGTCGAGCCTGTTTGGGCCGCCAGCTCTTTCAGGCGCTGGCTGACTTTCCCGTCCAATTCGAATTCCACTGTAGCCCCTGCTGTACTACGTACCTCTGGACGAGCAAAATCGGTCGCCAGGTTCAAGACGGGTAACTCACCATCAAAGGTGTCCAGCCAATACGCTTCCTGTTGTTTTAACCAGCCCTGCTGCACTCCATTTTGCTGCCATACGGCATAGTCTTTATATTGTATCCGCAATGGAGATAACTTTTCACCGTTGTACAAGCGAACTAATTCATTGGTCAAAACATTGGTTGATACGCCATCCGAAATAATATGGTGCATGTCCAACATCAACAGATGCTGCGGTACTTTTTTTGCTCCTTGTACGCCCAAATCCAATAATCCCACTCGTAGCAGCGGAGCGGATTGTAAATCAAACGGACGCGCAAAAGAACGAATACGTTTTTTTATGTTCGCACCTACAGCAAGCATATCCATTAAGGCACGGTTTTCTTGTAGTTTGCTATACTCGACCTCGAACGATACAGTATCGTGAATCCGCTGCATCGGCTTGTTGTCCACCATTGCAAAGCTAGTACGGAGGGTGGCATGACGTGAGATCAACTGATGAAACACTTCTTCTAACCTTTTAACATCGAGAGGTCCATTCACCTGAAGCGCAGCTGGCATATTGTAATTCACATCGTTAGGATCAAGTTGTTGCAGCACATACATCCGTTTTTGCGCCGAGGACAGCGGGTAGAATGGGCGCTCTTCCGCCACCGAAATCGACACATACGCCACCTGATTGAGATCTTTAAGCACTACCGCCAGTTGTTCAATTGTCGGCGCTTCAAAAATAATTCGTAATGAGATGGATTTGTTAAGTTCTTTGTGAATCTTCGAAACCAGCGTCATCGCACGTAGAGAATGTCCGCCGATCTCAAAAAAGTTATCTTTTATACCAATTTTATTCAACCCAAGCACATTTTGCCATATTTTTATCAACTTCGATTCCGTCTCCGTACGCGGCTCAGCATAATCTGCTCCGCTTTGCAGGCTGCCTTCCGGTGTTGGCAGTGACTTCCGATCAATTTTTCCGTTCGAGGTCAGCGGAATATGCTCCAACTGTACGAAGTATGCAGGCACCATATAATTTGGAAGTTCCTTAGCTAGCAAGCTGCGCAATTCACCCGCATCCACATCTTGTTCAGCTACATAATAGGCAACCAGTTGGGTTTGTCCTTGATTGTCTTCATGGACTAATACGACGACCTCTTGCACATCAGTCACCTTCATCAGGTTGGCCTCAACCTCACCCAATTCAATCCGATACCCCCGAATTTTCACCTGATAGTCAACCCGGCCCAAATACTCTATATTCCCATTCGGTAGCCAGCGGGCTAAATCGCCTGTCCGATACATCCGTTCATAATCCGCTTCTCCGCCAGCAAATGGATTTGGCACAAATTTTTCAGCCGTCAGCTCCGGTCGGTTCAGGTACCCTAGGGCTACGCCTACACCGCTGATGCATAGCTCACCAATTACCCCTATTGGTTGAAGCTTCCCATGCTCGTTCAGAATATATGCGCGCGTATTGTGAATAGGTCTACCCAGATTTACTGCTATTTCTGGTTCACACACGGAAGCCAGTACATCAATGGTTGTTTCCGTCGGTCCATAATGATTATTCAGAATGTATCCTTTGCTCACTATGTTTTCCTTTAATGAATCTTCCAACCGTTCACCACCGCAGATTAACGTATCCAAGCAAGTTATTTTGGAATCTTCAGATAAAAATGCTCTCAGCAGGGCTGGCGGAATGTCTAGTACCCCGATATTATGAGTCTTAATATATTCGGTCAGTAGCTGCTTACTCAGTAGCGTTGTACGCCGGATACAATGCAGCTTGCCCCCATGCAGCAACGTCCCAAAGATCTGCTCAATACTTGGATCAAATGTAAATTCCGCTGTCAGGATCATACCAAGTCCACCACTTATTGCGTAACGTTCCGAAAACCAGCTCACCGTGTTAATTGCACTACGATGGGTGACCATGACCCCTTTCGGCTGTCCAGTCGTTCCTGAGGTGTATAGGACGTACATCAGATGATCCACCCTGTCTGTGGATATCATCAAATTAGAGCCATCTGCACTATATATTCTGGAATCATCCAGTGCAAGAATAGTCCCGTTAAAAGATATTCGTTCAGTAAAAGCCTGTTGTGTCAGTACAATCTGCGCATCGAAGTCCTCCAGCATATAATGAATACGCTCTACTGGATATTCCGGGTCTATCGGTACATAAGCACCACCTGCTTTGAGAACTGCCAGTATACCAACAATCATCTCAATAGATCGTTCCACAAGTAGACCAATTCGCTGTTCTGGCTGGACACCATAAGAACGGAGTGTTCTTGCCAATTGATTGGCGCGCTCATTCAACTCACGATATGTCAGCTGTTCTCCCTCAAAGAACAAGGCTACCTGTTCTGGTGTTTGCAAGACTTGCGCTTCGAACAAACCGTGAATTGTCTGCTCGCTTGGATACTCCACCACCGTATCTCCCCAAACACCCAGAATTTGCTCGCGCTCCTGTTCCGTCACAATATCCAGTTCATTCACCAGGATATCCGGGTTTAGCACCACTTGCTTCAGCAGTTGCAGCAAATGTCCCTGAATTTGCTCCATATGTTCGTGATCAAATACCAGGGAGTTATAAATAGCTCTCATTTGTATCGTTTTTCCCGGCACTACAACCAGATTAAAGTCATAATTTGTCTGCTTCATCCAATCGATTTCGTCAATACAAAAGCGATCCACATCGCTATCACCCAGTTGCTGAATTCCTTCCTCTACTGATACACGATCAAAAATAAGGACGTGATTAATTAATTCCTGATTTTGCTCTGCCATTGCCTCTATTTCTTGGAGTGAATACGCATTATGGGCAAGGGAAACCATAACATGCATTTGTTGTTGCTTAATCTCTTCCGAAAATCGACTATTGTCACGTATGCTAATGCGCACGGGTACTGTATTTGTTTTCAGATAGATATTTTGCTCTTCATTTGGTACCACAGATGTGACCCCTGAAACCACACTACCAAACACCACATCATCCGCACCGTTATATTTTTGCAGCAGAATCCCCCACACCGTTTGTACCAGTATTTGGATTGTTACCTCATATTCCTGGGCAATGGATTGCAGCTCGGCTGTCATTTTTGCATCCAAATTAAAATCATGACATTCGTTCTGACGATTCCATGTTCTCTTCATTCGCGCCTGCGGCAAACGGGATTGACCCTCGTAATCCTTCAAATATGCTCTCCAGTAATGCACAGATGCATAATGATTTGGATACTCCGAATAATCAATATGTCTACTTTTTCCTAGTGTTTTAAGTGTAGACATTTCATTTAACCTTGTTGAAATCAACTGTTCTTCACGATCAGACAAAACATTCATATCAGCCAATCGCAATCCGCTATCCTGTGTGATTGTCTCCAAAATCTTTATATAATGCCCTGCCAGCTTCCGGATTGTCCCTGACTTAAATAATTTAGTGGCATATTCCCAGACAAGGGTCACTCGATCTTGTTCTTCAGTCACAAGCAATGAAAAATCGACCTGCGCTACGCCAGCATTATATTCCTCCGGTTTAAATCGGACCCCCTCGACCTCCAAAGTGTCCATCCCGACATTTTGCAAACTGAACATCGTATCGAACACAGGATTTCGGCTGACATCACGAACCAGTTCAAGTTGATCTACCAGTTCATCAAATGGATATTCCTGATGCTCCAGTGCCAACAACGTGCTTTGCTTGACCTCCTGTAAAAAGGATTGGAACGTCAGTGTCGAATGCGGGTAATTGCGTAGCGCCAGTGTATTGACGAACATCCCGATCATCGCTTGCGTATCCACATGTTCTCTTCCAGCCACAGGCGAACCTACAATGATATCTTCTTGACCCGAATACTTGGCCAGCAAAACGTTATACGCTGCTAAAAGCACCATGAAAAGCGTTGATTCGGTATTTTGGGCTAGTTGGTATAAGGATTTTGCCAACTTCCCATCCAATGTGACCGTCAAACTGTCCCCTTCAAAACTTTGTGTCTGCGGTCGCGAAAAGTCCGTAGGCATTTGCAGAACGGGAAGTTTTCCATTCAAGGCCCCTAACCAATATGGTCTATGCTCCTTCCATTTACTGCTAGTGATTTGCTGCTGCTTCCAAGCCACAAAGTCCTTGTAATGAAGCTGAATGTCAGCAAGCTCTCTGCCCTGATAACGCTGGATGATCTCACCCATCATAATGGTCATAGAAAAACCGTCCGCAATGATGTGATGCAAATCCACCAGGAGCATAAAACCGCCCTGGATAAGTTCGAACAGTTTAATTCGGAGCAAAGGGGCCTTATCCAAGTAAAAGGGCTGAATAAACGAGATTCGTGCCTGCGCTGCCTCTTCTTGGGGAATCCGTGAGAACGGTATCTCAAACGTTATCGTGTCCCTAATTTTTTGTACAATCTCCCCAGCCTGCAATTCAAAATATGTCCGGAAGGACTCATGTCTTAAAATAACTTCCCTAGTAGCTTCAATAAACTTTGAAACTTCCAAGTCTCCTTCTATGAGGAGCTGACCTGAAATATGGTAGGCTGTTCCGCCACCCAATTGATCCAGTGCGTACATCCTTTTTTGGGCTGAAGACACCGGGTAAAAAGGTTCGAGGAGCACAGGAACAATCGATTCATTTGTCTGCTTCTGCCCTCCGACAATAAATGCAGAAAGTTCGGCGATCGTTTGCAAATCAAAAATGCGGCTGAGTGGGATGTGTACACCCAACTCCTTGTTCACTTTGGACAAGATGACGGTCGCTTTTAGCGAATCCCCACCCAATTGGAAAAAGGATTCATGACGGTTAAATTCGGACACATTCAAAACGTCCTTCCAAATAGTCGTCAGCTTCTCCTCAGCGGCTTGTACCTCAGAACCAACATCCTTTGCTGTATTAACACTTGCTTTTCCCGCTTCTCGCAGCACCTGTAGATCCGGCTCTCCATTTGCTAAGAGAGGAATACGATCCATCTTAATGCACCAACGAGGGCGCGTATAATCCGGAAGGAGTCTATTCACAGCTTGCTTCAGCTCGGATTCTTCCCAAGGCTTTGAAGCGGCTGCCACAACATAGGCGGTTAAATGCAATACTTCACCGGCTTCATTCGTTTGCGGGGTAATCAAGCAATCACTTAGTTGGAAAGTTTGAAGCAGATGCTTCTCCAGTTGTTCCAAATTCACTTGATGTCCGCGGATGCAGATACTTCGGTCCAAATGACCGATATGTAGGAGCTTGCCCCCACCTTCCACGTAAGCCCATTCCCGGGTCGTTCCCAAAATACCAGTGACCGCCGAAGTCTGATAGACCTCCCCTGCTGTTCCGGCAGGCACCGGCTGCTTGTATGCATCAAGCACGCAAGGATAATTACCGTTAGAATCGGCGTAATCAGCCCATATAGACCGGAGCCGTTCCTGTCCCACAACATCAAGTAAGGAAAGCGAGGATACACGAGTTTCCTGATTCTCCACAATTAAATGCAACAGGTGAAGGAAGTATTTTGACCACGTTTTAACAATATTTTCTTGAAAAAGATCTGTATTATAGTCAAAGTTAAGGCGCAACTGCTCCTGTACTTCCGTAACGTTCAAAAACAGCTCGTATTTACTGAAAGATATTTCGTTTTCAAGCACTTCTACATCCAATTGATGGAAGTGAAAACGAGGAATCGGTCGATCCATATTAAACACAACGTTCATTACCGGCAAATGTTTTAATCCTAGTGGGGCCAGAGCCGCAAAGCTGTATTTTTGGTAGGCTTCCAGCTCATTCATCCGGTGTTTGACCGTTTGAGCAAATGCATGAAATGAAACGTCAGGACACACTTCGCTAATGACCGGAAGCATATTCACACAGTTACCAATCAGCGAAAAAGCATCCATTTGCGCTTGTCCTGCTGTCGGTACGCTTACCATCACTTCTTTTTGGCCTGTCAGGCGATGCAGAAAAAGCTGAAATGCGGATAAAAGGGTGATGAATAAACTGTTTCCGAGTTTGATACTTACGTTTCTCAGCCGTTGAACTAACGGTGCCTCCAGAACCAAAGTATGTCTGCTTCCTTGGGAAGATGGCATCTGTAGCCCACGCACCGGAGAAGGTAAATCTAGCACAGGCAGAGACCTCTTTAGTACAGCCGACCAAAACGTAACAGCCTCCTCTCCTCCAGACCTCAACTGATCATGCTGCCAAACGGCATAGTTCCGAAATGATACCGGATCGGGTAGAGTAACAGCTTCATTGCGGACTAACGCGGAATAGATGTGCTCTAACTCCCGCATGAACACTCCCATCGACCAGCCGTCCGCAATCAAATGGTGGAAGGTAAATACACCAATGTGTTCTACAGCTGATATTTTCAGCAATTGGACATGGAATAATGGCTGATCAGGTACTAATGGGAACGGAATTGTGCTATCCTTGGCCAGCCAATTTCGGACGTGCTGTTCCTGTCCATCTGGCGAACAGTCGCTAAAATCATGCAGCGGAACGTTAATCTTCATTGCAGCTGTGATTACCTGTGTCTCCCCATCATCATTCATAAAGGTACGTAAGGCTTCGTGGCGGTTCACAATGGTATGGACTGCCTCAATAAAAGCTTCGGGCTGAAGCGGTCCACAAAAACGTAGCAAAGCGGTTTCATGTAAAGATTGTGAGTCACTTCGTTCTGAAACCGTGGCGAACCAAAGCTGCTTTTGATCCGGGGTCAGTGCAATAACAGTTTCCTGAGCGCCCAATGTCACCGTTTCCGGAGGCACGGATACAGCTAAAGGATGCTTTGCCGGACCTGGGCCGCTTCCGTTCGGCGGCGGGTCGGGTAAAAAGCCCCCTTGACGAAGCCCGCTTACGCTATCCTTGACTGCTTGCACGATCTTTGCAATGTCTTCCTCGGTGTGAGCCGTGGACAAGAAGCAATTCCGTCCCTCCCAAATATAAATGCCTTTTTCCAGCATGTGATAGAAGAACAGCTCCAGATCGCCCTTGAACACGAAGCGGAATAGTGAACCAAAGTGAACAACTTTCATAGGCACATCTTCATCCTTAAAATAACCGTTCAACTCTGTTGCCAGCACCGAAGTGCGACTGTTCAGCTGATTTTGAAGCTCTTCACCTCTTTTTTCCAATTGATTGAGCACCGCTAAGGATGCTGCCATAGCCAGCGGATGATGACAGAAGGTTCCCGCTACAAAGGTTCGCTGATGCTCATACTGTGGATAGGAATCGTCCCCGAAGCTCCACATCCCTCCGTCGATGCCATTCATAAAGCTGACTTTTCCGGCGACGATGCCGATGGGCAGTCCGCCGCCAATGATTTTACCGTAGGTCACAAGGTCGGCTTGCACGCCAAGCCACGCTTGGGCCCCTCCCGGCTGAATCCGGAAGCCTGTAATTACTTCATCCAAAATAAAGGCGGTACCGGATTGCTCCGTGATCTGACGAATTTCCTGTAAAAATTCTTTAGGCTGAACATCAGGACGACGGCTTTGCACCGGTTCTACCAGCACTGCAGCGAGCTCATGCCCATGGGTACGAATGTAATCCAATGACTCCTCTGTCCCGTAGTGGAGCACGACGATGTCGTCCACCATATGTTGCAATATGCCCGGCGCCAGAGGCGTAGAATGCTCTTTATTGTCGCCTGTACTGCCCAGCGCCAGAACCCCATCGAACGTACCATGGTACGAGCCGGCGAAAAGGACGACTTTGGCTCGTCCGGTGGCGGCACGCGCCAAGCGAAGCGCAACCATCACCGCCTCGGTGCCGGAATTGTACAACGCGATCCGTTCCACGCCTGTCATACGGCAAATCTTCTCGGCAACCTGTCCAGCCATGTTGGACATTGGGCCCACACACATACCATTTTTCAGCTCTTCCTCAATCGCTTTACGAATAAAAATCGGATTGTGTCCAAACAAATTCACACCAAACCCCATCGTCAAATCGACATATTCATTGCCGTCCAGATCCCAAATCTTTGACCCATCTGCATGTTTAGATACGATTTGGTACACCATTTCCTTCAAAACAGGACGGAATCCAGCTACATTGCGGTTATTGGCATATACAGACCGATATCGCTGTGTGTACTGCTTGGTACCTTTTGTACGAGCTGTATAGCGTTCAATCAGCTCTTGCAGATGTTTCTGCTGGCGTAGTGAAAGCCATTCCTGAGCTTTGACATCCAGTTTTTTATATGGCGTAAACGACTTAGGTTCAGAAACATCCGGCTTCGAGACCGGTGGTACCGGTAGCACAGCTGCGACCTCCTGCTTTGCTTCATTTTGAGATATTCCAGCATGTTGACTATCTACTGATTCTGAAAACGGTACCCCCGCCTCGGAGCGATATATAGCGGTAGCGTTCACAGGTGTTGTGGTATGATCCCGCAGCACCTCAAGCTGATGTGTCATTAAATGAAGCTGTTGCTCCAGAATTCGTTCTAAACCCAAATATGCGGTAGCCCCTAGATTACTTTGAACCTCTGCTTTCTCGGCCGTATACACAGGCGTGGATAGCGAAAGGTCCGGTTTTTCGCTCGCATGTAACACATCGGGGGCCGTATATTCTATCCCATTACCCGGCATCTCTAAAGGATTTTCTACCACCTTCTGATTTGAAGACTCAATGGGAATAACTACTCTTTCGGCCACATGATTCGTCAACAATTCCAACGTGGTCAGCGTATCGAAAAACTCATTGATAGGTATGTCAAATCCAAATGTATTCTTAATGCTATGACGGACTTGAGATAGAGTAATGGAATCCAGCCCTAGCTCTAAAAAATGCGTTTGCAGTTCCATTTCATCTTCGTTAAGTTGGGTCACATTTCCGATCATCTTGACTAGTTTTTGTCTGACATGAGCTTTGTGCCGGTCAGGGGCTGATTCTGTCCCTGAATACTCGTTCACCATATATACATACTCCTTTATCGCTGAGTTTTTATGAGCTCGTCTGGCATCTCGTTGAATAAATGGGACAATCTTGTATGCTCCGTTACTGTCTGCTCAAATCGACGTAAAAAATATCCTATATCGCGGATTTTTTCACATATTGAAAGCATCATACGTACCTTCCGACAAGGTTCAACTTGAAATGTTGGACGACAAATTACCGATTACAAGATTCGGTACGCACCCGGTCCGGCTTTCTGACAACAAACACTGATATTCGAAGCTTGTTTTGGGAGTCCGAAATATACACCAACCTTCCAAATTGTGAACGCTCATCGTACCCATGAACACATGATAAAACTCTATCTAATTGAGCTCACCTCCACCCAAATTATACAAACACTTGACAATTCATAGTTAGGCGTATTCTTAAATTATAAATATTTGGAAAAATTTGTAGACGAAGTGGCCTCGTTCTTTTACAAACCTCAAATATTAGCGATCGTTCAATAGACTCTTCGCGTCTGTATAACTGCTATGTATGTTTGTACTTTATTAAACCCATTTTCCTGCCCAAGGAGGTGGCAAAACAAAAATATTTCCACGATTCAAGCGTTAACGTGCATATGTACGGAAATCGTTGTAGCCGACAGTAGAAAAATCAATTTAATAAAAAATCAATTTAATAAAAAATAAACTTTAAAATAGAATAGAATTATGGAATAGCGTTTCGTAGTGTGAGTAAAGTATTTTAAATTTAAGTGTGAGATCTTAGAAGTAGGCAAAACTGGAAGTGGACTGAAACCTTAGATTTATAGCTAAAGATTTCAGTATCATAAATGAAATTGATAAGATAACGTCGAGGTAATGCAGGATGTTTTGTTTAACAAGTAAACGTAACATATAACTATTTATTTACATGATAAAATATAAATTTGAAAAATGTCAATGATTTTTAAATTCCTCATAATATAAATTATTTGGAAAATAAACAATTCTGCAACATAACAAATATTTGCACATCACTAACCGCCATAAAGCGACAAAAAATGCTGGGACCTATAACGGTCAGCACCAGCTTCTCCATGGAATCATTCGATTGTTGCTGAGGTTTGTTGTACAATAGACTCCATATGGGGATTTTTGTGCAGAGGACTGCCGGAATCCTGAATTGACTGCTGAAGGATGGATTGTACATGTATGTAGCACAAGAATGGAAAGATTATGAAGTAGTAGATACAGGCGGCGGCGAAAAGCTGGAGCGTTGGGGCGATATTGTCCTGCGTCGGCCCGATCCGCAAATTATATGGCCTTTGTCCCAGGAAACAGCCGAGTGGCGCGATGTTCATGGACATTACCACCGCAGTTCCTCCGGGGGCGGCAGCTGGGATATGAAGAAGCCTACTCCCGAGCGTTGGACGATCAGCTACGGGCCGCTTAAATTCCACATTAAACCGACCAGCTTCAAGCATACCGGTCTTTTTCCGGAGCAAGCAGCGAACTGGAGCTGGATGATGGATAAAATCAAAGGCGCTGGCAGACCGATTTCGGTACTGAACCTGTTCGCCTACACGGGGGGAGCCACTACTGCCGCAGCGTATGCTGGAGCAAGTGTTGTCCACGTGGATGCGGCCAAAGGTATGGTGCAATGGGCGAAGGAAAACGTGCAATTGTCCGGTTTAGCCGACCGTCCGGTGCGCTTCATCACAGACGACGTATTCAAGTTCGTACAGCGGGAGCAACGCCGGGGAAACCGGTATGATGCGATCATTATGGACCCTCCTTCTTACGGGCGCGGACCAAGCGGAGAAACATGGAAGCTGGAAGAAAGCCTGTATCCGTTCCTGGAATCCTGCATGAGTATCATTTCAGATCAACCGCTGTTCATGCTGATTAACTCCTATACCACAGGGATTTCGCCTACCGTACTGCGCAACATGCTGAGTATGACGATGCAACAAAAGTATGGCGGTCAAATCAGCGCTGGTGAAATCGGATTGCCGATTACCCGCTCGGGGCTGAATCTGCCTTGTGGTATTCTCGGACGCTGGGAGGCTTAATTCCTCCTATGACTCCAGATGAACTTACCCGGCACGGACACGCACAGCCGAATATCCCTGTTCTATATGAGGACAACCATGTTCTGGCCGTTGTAAAGCCTGTCAACGTTCCGACACAAGAGGACGCCAGCGGTGATCCTGATCTGCTGTCTTTACTCAAGGAAGACCTCAAAATCAGACACGATAAGCCTGGTAATGTCTTTTTAGGACTGGTTCACAGACTGGATCGGCCTGTAGGCGGTGCCATGATCTTTGCCAAGACGTCCAAAGCCGCTTCTCGGCTGTCAGAGTCGGTTCGAGGCCGTAGTTTCCGCAAGATGTATGCAGCGGTTCTAAACGGTGTTCCCGCGGCCTCACAAGGCCGTCTGACCCATCATCTGCTAAAGGACAGCCGCACTAACACGGTTCAGGCAGTTCGTCCTGGTACGGCCGGGGCCAAGGAGGCCATTTTAGAATACCAAGTGCTTGGGCAAGCAGATGGGCTCAGTCTTGTACAAATTGACCTACACACCGGACGCTCGCATCAGATTCGTGTACAGATGCAGGCTATCGGCTGTCCTCTATACGGGGATCAAAAATACGGTGGCAGCCTGAGCCGCCCAGGTCAACAGTTGGCGCTCTGGTCTCTGCTTGCCGGGGCACCGCATCCTGTTAGCAAGGAGCACATGAGCTTCCACTCGTTCCCTCCAGCCCAATTCCCATGGAGTGAGTGGCCCAAATCGCTTTATGAAAGCATGATCAAAGCTGAAAATTGAGCAGGCATATACAAAAAGAACCCGTAACGCATGTAATCAAACAAACATGCATTACGGGCTCTTTTTTTGTTAAAAATCTGATAGCCCTCCCGTCCTTATGACGAGGAGACCACAGACTGCCCTTTCTTGCTGTTCACCAACTGCTGACGGGGCCGAGCGTTTTGAGCATTCGTATTCTTGATGAAAAATGCCAAAATCAGGGCCGTCACACTCAACAGCGTCGCAATGATAAAGGCTGAGTTGATACCATAAATCGTAGCCTGGTTGCCTGCTGCCAGCATCTCTGCTTTATTTGTAACAGATAATCCCTCAGATGCAACAATATTCGTCAGACGGTTGCTGCTTTGAGTCGACATCACCGTCACCAGAATTGCTGTTCCGATTGAACCGGAAATCATACGCAGTGTATTACTCATCGCAGTACCATGCGCATTCAATCGTTGCGGAAGCTGGTTCAACCCGGCCGTTTGGATCGGCATCATCAGCAATGACATTCCGAACATCCGAACCGTATAATTAGCCAGCAGCGTCATGTAGGTCGTTGTCTCGGTCAAGCGTGTGAACTCCCAAGTCGTCACAGCCATGATCAACAAACCGATCACAGACAACCATCGTGCTCCGATCCGGTCAAAAATAGCTCCGGTTACAGGAGACATCACCCCCATCAGAATCGCCCCCGGCAACATCAGCATACCGGACTCAATCGGTGAAAATCCGCGAATATTTTGCAAATAAATCGGCAGTAATATCATACCTGCGTACAAAGCCATCGTCACAATGACATTAATGATTGTCGTCAAGCTATACACATCATATTTGAAGATACGGAACTCCAGCATAGGTTCATCAACCTTCAGTTGGCGAACAATAAACAGAATGAGCGCGATCGTCCCCACAATAAGTGTAGACAGGACCGGAATACTTCCCCAGCCCGATGTTCCTGCATCACTAAAGCCGTATAACAGTCCGCCGAAACCGAGCGTAGACAAAATAATACCGGGAATGTCCAGCTTAGGCTTGGATTGCTCCGTTACATTTTTTAGAAAAATAAATCCAATCACAATCGACATCACTGAAATCGGCAGGATGATCCAGAACAGTACCCGCCAGTCATAATGCTGGACTATATAACCGGATAAGGTTGGTCCAATGGCTGGAGCAAAACCCATCGCAATCCCCAGCGTTCCCATCGCCCGCCCACGACGCTCTATTGGGTAGATGTTCAAGATAACGACCATCATTAAAGGCATCATAATACCCGCACCCGCGGCCTGAACGAGACGTCCGATCAGCAATATGCTAAAACTGGGCGCAATAGCGCATAACAGCGTGCCGATTGAAAAGATAATCATCGCACTAATAAACAATTTACGTGTGGAAAAACGCGCAATCAAAAATGCGGTCACCGGGATCAATACCCCGTTCACGAGCATAAAGCCCGTACTAAGCCACTGAGCTACATTGGCATCTACATTCAGATCACTCATCATTTTCGGTAAAGCCACACTTATCAACGTCTGGTTTAAAATCGCAACAAACGCGCCAATCAACAGAGCGGCCACAATGGGTGCTCTGCGTACATTACCTGGTAGTGTCATTTGAGGACTGCTCAAGTTGATTCATTCCCTTCGGTGTCAATTTCATTATCATTTGTTTATGGGTATCCAGAACCATCTCCAGATGCTCCTTCGGGATGTCCAGAATGGGCAAGACGCGCTCCATCCACATGGCGTCTACTTTTTGCATGATGTCTTTTCCTTCCGGGGTAAGCGTCAGCACTAAGGATCTACGATCATGCTCATGCCGTCCGCGAGCGATATATCCTGCCTTGGTCAAGCGGTCAACCACCCCGCTCATGGAGCTACACCCCATATGGGCTATGTCTGCCAGCTCGGATAACCCGATATTGGGTCGTTTATTCAGAATCGCCAAAGCCATGTGCTGAACGGCTGTCAGTTCCAAATGCTGCTCCTCATTCCAGAAGGCATAAAATATCGTTTTGTTAACCTCCCTTACCGACTGAATAATCCGGTACACCTCAAGTCTGTCTTCCTCTCTGTCACTCACTGGAACCATCCTTCTTCCCATTACCCAATTCACATTCCATATACATATTAAAGCAATTATTCGTATACGAAATGTTATTTATGTATAACTAATTTTATCATGTTATATGTAAATGTCAACATTCACCCCTGTAACAGACATTAGGTATTGAAAAGAACATCTGAAACTTGCAGGATACAACAAGTCATTTAAAAAAGTGACAACAGCTACAGAATGTGTTTTTTCAGCACAAAAAACGCGGACATATGTGGCCCATTTGGCCAGCATTATCCGCGCATTTTTATTTAGAATATTAAAGAGACGGTCTGTTCATGTAAGCCGTTTTTCATTCAACTGATGTTCCGCTTACTCCGCTCGCTCTATTTGTTCCTTTACTCCCTTTGCCTCGCTTGCCGATGCAGACGGTTTCGTCTTTGTGGTGATTTTACCCAACAGATAAACCAGCAAATTTTGATTATGCTGCGAAATCCGGTTTAGTGCAGAGCCCAGAAAATCATCTCTTATCTGCAATCCCCGTTCAGCTTCTTCTCTCCCTTGATCCGAAATAACAATCCATACGATTCTACGGTCCTTTACGTCTCTAAAGCGGGTGACCAGGCGATTCCGCTCCATCCGGTCCAGCAGCATCGTAACCGCCGCAGGTGTGGTTGCGAGATACGGGATCAGTTGAGACGGTTTCATGCGGCCGTATTCGTTCAGAACCTCCAGCACCGTAAGCTGAGCCTCAGTCAATGATGGAGCCAACTGCTGCTCCATATGAACCTTGTAATCCTTAGCCATTCTGGACCAGATTTTCGCAAATTCGGTCGTTTGCATTTTGCCTCACTCCTTTGAATAACAGGGTCAGTAAAAGCATCAAAGTTACCGTATGGGCCACCGTCCGGATTGTATTTCATCACATTAAATTTTCGCCATTCAGCCCTGGTTTCCTGCCGTTTTTGGAGCATCAATTGAAAAGGGGAAGGAAGTCTCACTTCGGTTTTGGAGGCTGCTCAGGGTTCGACAGCATGACGGCAAAAAGGTCCTCATTCGTGCCGGAATGGCACGAGAGGACCTCTCTTTTTCGAGCTAAAAAGCGCTTGACTTTCCTGTTATTCTATGGACTGGGAAGCCAGCGGTTCACTACGCGGCAGCACATTCACAATTTCGTCCTTCTTCTCCAGAGGAGCCAGCAGCTTGCCTGTATCCTTGCGGTCGGTCAAAGGAGCTTTTTCCGAAAGGAAAGACATCGTCTGCCCTTCTGCAGTGATCGCAAATAATTGAATAGCTTCACGGCAATAGAAGGCAGCCACGATCCGAGTTCCGTTCGGACGTACTCGTTTACCTTCCTTGAACTCAAAGGTGGTGATTCCTTTACCGCCTCGTCCCTGAGCAGGATAATCCAGTAGAAGCGTACGCTTGCCATAACCGGACTCAGTCAGCACCAGTACTTCTCCTTCATCCTCTACCACCCACAGCGCTGCGACAATTTCATCGCCTTCCGCCAGTTGTATACCTTTAACACCTGCCGAGACGCGGCCCATCGCATTAACCTCTTGCTCCTTGAAGCGTATGCTCATCCCCGCACGGGTAATCAGCATAATATCCCGGGTGCCGTCGCTTAGCGTTACCGACAACACTTCATCGTCCCCTGCTACCTTGCAGGCTGCTACAGCACTGGAACGTTTCGTTGCATATTCCGTCAGCTCTGTCCGCTTCACTTGGCCCTTCTTTGTTACAAACACCAGACTTTTGCCGATTTCCTCAATGTTTTTGACCGGAATAACACTCACGATACGATCATCCTTGGTTAACGGAATCACGTTAACAATCGGAGTTCCCGGCTCTTTCCACTTGTACTCCGGCACCTGGTGCACAGGCAATAAGAAATATTGTCCGCGTTGAGTGAAGACGAGTAACACATCCAGTGTGTTGACATCAAGCAACTGGGTGACATAATCCCCTTCCTTAACGCCGGAAGCTGAGCGCTCCCCACCGGAACGGGTAAAGGACAGCATACCTGTACGCTTCACATAGCCGTCTTTGGAAAGCGTCAGCAATACGTCCTCTGCCCCAACCATGACCTCCAGATTTACCTTAATCTCTTCAACCTCACCCTGTATGTCTGAACGGCGGTCAATGCCGTACTTCTCACGGATTTCCAGCAGTTCCTTGCGGATCAAACTGATCAGCTTGCGATCACTTTCCAAAATAGAACGGTACTGGGTAATTTTTTTCTGGATTTCACTTAATTCCTTTTCCAGCGTAGTGATTT
Source organism: Paenibacillus sp. 1-8 (assembly GCF_056316205.1). Classification (NCBI taxonomy): domain Bacteria; kingdom Bacillati; phylum Bacillota; class Bacilli; order Caryophanales; family Paenibacillaceae; genus Paenibacillus; species Paenibacillus sp. 1-8. The sequence continues at coordinate 2,983,675 of NZ_CM149995.1, forward strand.
CCAGATTCGTGAGACGGTACAGCTGCAAGGTCAAAATAGAATCAGCCTGACGTTCGCTAAAGCCAAACATCCATTGCAAATTATTTTGCGCGTCCTGGCGATTTTTGGAAGCTTTAATGGCCGCAATGACCTCATCCAGAATGTTCAGCGCCTTGACCAAACCTTCCAGCACATGGGCACGATCCTCCGCCTTTTCCAGCTCAAACTGGATACGGTGTGTGACAACCTCGCGTTGATGGGCGATATATGCTTCCAAAATGGACTTCAATCCAAGCTGATGCGGCGCTTTGTTCACAATGGCTACCATGTTGAAGTTGTATGCCACCTGAAGGTCGGTTTTTTTCAGCAAATAAGCCAAAATCCCTTCCGCATCGGCTTCCTTCTTCAGTTCCACCACAATTCGCAAACCGTTCCGTCCACTCTCGTCACGAACCTCGGCAATCCCTTCCACCTTTTTCTCCAGACGGATATTCTCCATGGCGGTTACGAGCCTTGATTTAACAATCTGGTATGGAATCTCCGTAATGACCAGTTGCTGCTTACCTCCGCGCAAAGACTGAATTTCCGTTTTGGAACGGATATAAATACGCCCTTTACCTGTGCGATAAGCGTCTTTAATGCCTTCGCCACCCATAATCAGTCCGCCCGTCGGGAAATCAGGACCTTTAATAAAGGTCATAATCTCTTCCAGCTCAATATCCGGCTTTTCCATCACAGCAATGCTGGCGTCAATGACCTCACGTAAGCTGTGCGTTGGAATTTCAGTCGCGAATCCGGCCGAAATTCCGCTGGAGCCGTTTACTAGCAGATTCGGATAGCGGGAAGGCAGCACAACCGGCTCCTTTGCCGAGTTATCAAAGTTATCCTTGAACATAACCGTGCGTTTTTCGATATCACGCAGCATTTCCATCGCGATAGGAGACAGACGGGCCTCCGTGTACCGCATAGCGGCTGCCGGGTCATCGTCCTGGGAACCCCAGTTGCCGTGACCGTCCACTAGTACGTGACTCATTTTCCAAGGCTGCGCCATCCGCACCATTCCGTCGTAAATCGACGAGTCACCGTGGGGGTGATAATTACCCATAACATCACCGACGGTTTTGGCAGATTTCCGATATGCTTTATCCGGTGTGTTGCCGGAATCGTACATGGAGTACAAAATCCGGCGCTGTACTGGCTTTAATCCATCCCGCACATCGGGTATCGCTCGATCCTGAATAATATATTTGGAATATCGGCCAAAGCGGTCACCGACCACTTCCTCCAGAAAAGCTGGCAAAAATTGCTCCGATAAGCTCATGTATACACCTCATTTGATAGCACTACTCTACATATTCCGTAAAATCTACGTTTTCCACAATCCAGCGCTTGCGCGGATCAACCTTGTCGCCCATCAATGTGGACACACGGCGTTCAGCCTTGGCTGCATCCTCAATCTGGACGCGCAGCAGGGTACGTGACTCGGGATTCATCGTCGTTTCCCATAACTGATCAGGATTCATCTCCCCGAGTCCTTTATAGCGTTGAAGCTCAAAATTCCGTCCAAATTCCTTTAAGTAATTATCAAGCTGCTCGTCAGTCCAGGCATAACGTACCGTTTCGAGCTTACCCGACTTCCGGGTTATCTTATACAATGGCGGTTGAGCGATAAATATGCGTCCCGCATCAATCAGCTCTTTCATATACCGATAAAAGAACGTTAGCAGCAGCACTTGAATGTGCGCGCCGTCCGTATCCGCATCCGTCATAATGATGATTTTGGAATAATTGCTGTCTTCCAGCGTAAACTCTGTTCCTACCCCCGCCCCGATTGCTGCTGTAATCGCGCGGTACTCATCATTTTTCATAACATCCGCCAGCTTGGATTTCTCCGGGTTCATCGGCTTGCCCTTCAAGGGCAAAATAGCCTGAATTTTGGAATCCCGTCCCTGCTTCGCCGATCCTCCAGCCGAATCACCTTCCACGATAAATAACTCGTTTCGTGTAAAATCCTTGGACTGCGCAGGCGACAGCTTGCCGTTCAGATTAGAGCTTTCACTGCGTTTCTTGCCGGAACGCATTTCGTCACGAGCCTTACGTGCTGCTTCACGCGCTCTGGACGCCTGTACTGCCTTTTTGATTAACGTTTGCGCGACCTGCGGATTTTCCTCCAGAAAACGCTGCATCTGCTCCGATACAATCGCATCCACGGTACTGCGTGCGGATGCGCTACCCAGCTGATCCTTTGTCTGGCCGACGAATTCAACCTCAGCCATCTTGACACTGATTACGGCCATCATTCCCTCTCGCAAATCATTGCCTTCCAGATTTTTATCCTTTTCCTTCAGCATTACCGTGCGTCGCGCATAGTCATTCATGACACGGGTGTAAGCGGTTTTGAAGCCCGTTTCATGTGTACCCCCGCCCCGTGTCGGAATGGAGTTGACAAACGAAGCAATCGTTTCGGTATAACCTGCATTGTACTGAATGGCAATTTCCACCTCAACGTCTTCCTTCTCTGCATTGAAGTGAATGACGTCATGCAGCACGTCCTTGCCTTCATTCAGAAAAGCGACAAACTGACTCGCTCCGCCCTCATAAAAATACTCATCCGACTTCCCGCTGCGTTCATCTTTAAGCTGGATACGGAGACCCGAGTTCAGAAAAGCAATTTCCTGAAGCCGTTCGGCCAGCGTATCGTAGTTGAAATGAATGCCTGCCTGGAATACGCGAATATCCGGTTTAAATGTAATTTTGGTGCCCGTCTTGTTGGTATTGCCCAGCACTTCAAGGCCTGTGGTCGGTTCCCCGACATGCTCCACGCCCTTCTTGTCCTGCCAATATTCAAACCGCTGACGGTGAATCTTGCCGTCCCGGTAAATTTCCACTTCAAGCCATTCCGAAAGAGCGTTCGTTACGGACGCGCCCACACCGTGCAGACCCCCGGACTTTTTATATCCCGAACCGCCGAACTTACCTCCGGCGTGCAAAATGGTAAATACTACCTGTGGTGTTGGGATTCCTGTTTTGTGCATTCCCGTAGGAATACCACGCCCGTTATCTGTTACTGTAACGGAACCGTCCTTATGCATTGTAATGTCAATGCGGGAGCAAAACTTGGCAAGATGCTCATCAACCGCGTTGTCCACAATTTCCCATACCAAATGATGTAGTCCCGAAGAACTGGTGCTTCCAATATACATGCCCGGCCGTTTGCGAACTGCTACAAGCCCTTCGAGCACTTGAATGTCGTCCACGCCATATTCCAAAGCTCCGTTCTGAGTGCCGGACGCTCCCGCAGACAAGTCGATTTTGTCGACCATTCATGCTCCCCCTTTGTCTAATCGTAACCGTGTTTTGCCTTATTCTCGATGATTTTCACCAAAAATGCAAACAGATGTTTTCTTTTACCTTGTCCATTTTAATTCAATATATCCCGTTTCGTAAAGACGGCGAATGAAACAATCAGCGCCGCAGCCCCCCAAATGCCCAGTACAGCCAAAGAAAACGGCAAGGTCATCCCCTCAATCGGGGCGGGGCTTCCTGATAAATAATCGGTCAATTCGAGGTTGACCATAAATAAATATTTGGCACTCTGCCAGGATGAGGCCATGTTCGTTAAAATTGTGCCTGAAATAAGCGCAGCCATCATTACCACAATGCTTGCCGCCGTACTGCGTACCAGCACCGATACCATAAAGGCAAGCGAGGCTACCACGAGACTGACGAACCAGATTAATCCGGCTTGTAGCATCAGATAGTACCATTGCGGGATCGCATGTACCGCAGACATATCCACCGTCGATCCAACAATTTGAAAGCCCGTAAATACCGGAACATTAAAACCGCGAAAGCCAAAAAACAAGCCCGATATAAGATAACTAATCACAAACACAGCCAAAATGATGAGCGAAACGAACATATATAGCGTTAGCAGCTTGCTCAGCAGTACCTTCCACCGCCTGACAGGACGGGTCAGCAGCATTTTTATGGTACCCGTCGTTCGTTCTCCTGAAACCAGATCGGAGGCAATAGCCATAATAAGCAATGGAACGAACAAATTAATGGAATTGTCCATAAACTCTCTGGTAAAGGTTACGCCACTTGGCTCATTCGGGTTCACGTCATTTTCCAGATAATATTGCATTTGTTGGACAAATACTCGCCTGTAGGTCTTCCATTCTTCCGGAACCCGGTCGCTGCCCAGCGAATTTTGGTTGTCGGTAATGGCCTGACGCAGCTCCAGTCGCCAGTCATTGCCGAATTTTTCGCGGTTATTTTCCGCCACCTTCATCTGAGCGTACGTAAAAATCGGCACAAGCACAAGCAAAACAAGTAAAATGACATAAAATCGTTTCTTCTTGATGATTTTGAGCGTTTCATTTTGTACGAGCGGTAAAATGTTATTCAAGAATCTCACCTTCCGTCATTTTCAGGAATAGCTGCTCCAGTGTAGGGTTGATTTTGCTTACACCTTTAACGGAAATGCCGGAAGCCGTCATTTGTACGACCAGCTCCGCGATATGTTCTTCGTCCATTTCAGTAAAAATGGCATCCGCTCCGCTGCCTGCAACAATGCTGTCATCAATCAGTTCATCGGCATTCGTAATAATTCGCACATGCGGATTTTTTTGCAATAGGGCAAGGCCCTGATCACGAGGCTCCAGTTGCCATACGGCCATGTGCGAGTGCGTCTCAACCAGTTCCCGCACACCACCAACAGCCAGCACCTTTCCCCGACTTATAATTGCCACACGATCACATAACAACTGGATTTCACTAAGCAAATGACTGGAAACAAATACAGCCATGCCCTCTGCCGCCAACAGACGGATAAAAGCTCTCATCTCCTTGATCCCCTTGGGGTCCAGCCCGTTTGTCGGTTCGTCCAGAATAAGCAGCTTGGGTTTGCCAAGCAAGGCCTGGGCAATACCGAGACGCTGACGCATCCCGAGAGAATACGTACTTACCTTATCATGAATACGGCGATCCAGCCGCACCAGCTCCACCACTTCACGAATACGCTGTTCATCCACACCAGGCTGCATCCGGGCAAAATGCTCCAGATTCTCCCACCCTGTCAGGTAACTGTACACCTCCGGATTTTCCACAATAGAACCGATATGCTGCAAGGCCTGCTCCGGATCACGGTTCACATTATGACCACATACCGTTATAGTGCCCTCCGTAGGCTTGATCAGATCGACCAGCATACGGATGGTTGTTGTTTTTCCGGCTCCATTGGGACCAAGAAAGCCAAAAATTTCACCCGCACGTACGTCGAAGGTTACATCATGAATGATCATTTTGCGTCCGATACGCTTTTTGACGTGCTGAACAGAGAGAACCGTTTCGTTGTCGCTTCTGCCTCCGTCTGCACTGCGGATCTGATTGTCGGGATGATAGACGGATGCTCCATCTGTGGTTGTCGAAGCCCTTACTACATCGGTCTCGGTCTTGTCAGCAGATTGAATACCCATCACTTGTTCCCTCCCTTCTTCACATCAGCGGGTTGGCTGCTCGTGGACTGTTGTCCATCCCCCGTATTGTCGCCTTCCTTGGCCGCTGCTACCGCAAACCCTTGAGCGATACGCTCAGCAATTGCCTGATAGCCCTGTCCGTTAGGATGAAAATGATCAGAGGATAAATAAACCGGCAAATTTTGCTGAAATAAATCGAAGGTTGGAATCAGCGTCATATTACTGTTTTGATCGGTAATCGCCATAGCAGCCAGATTCCATTCCGTCACGACGAGATTTCCCGGAATTTTCATTTCCGGCAGGTCACTGAATGGATTATATAGTCCAACGTATATAATTTTAGCCTTCGGATTGATTTTTCCGACTTTTATCAGCACTTTTTGCAAACGCTTGGCTGCATCAGGCAGAGCCTTGCGCAAGCCATTAAGCGTAGGTGGCTCTTTGCCAGTTTGGGCAGCTTGTGCCCCCTGAAACAAATCATTTCCGCCAATGGACACAATAATAACATTAGCCTTTTTCAACACATAAGCCACGCCAGGCTCATCCAGTTTGGTCAAAAGTCCTTGAGTCGTCAGCCCGTTAATGCCAAGGTTATTAATGAGCTGAGCCTTATGGCCTTCCTGATCATTTAACAAGGTTACCGACCGTCGTACAAAACCACTGCCCGAGTCATCGCCGGTTCCTTTTGCCAGCGAATCTCCTATGGCAGCTACCCTAAACTCCCCCACCTGAGTTGCAGCGGATGGCGCATTTTGTATTTGTGATGAACCCGAATTTGCAGGTTTGGTGCTAGCGAGCGGCTCGGGGGCCGTAATACTTCCTACTGCGGCAATAAATCCGTACAATAATAGCAGTGTGGCGGCGATGGACACGGAACCGACAGACCGCCAGATCCATTTTGATGAATTCACTTGTGTTCCCTCCTGATCCTTGGTGAAATAAACATAAAGCTTCTCATATCATTTTGCAAATAAACTGTTCTGAGTGTTATGAAGCATACATGTAAAAAGAAAGCAGAAAGTTACATAAGTATGTTAAAAAGGATGGCATTTAGCCATCCTTTTCATTACGCCTTTTTGGTTCGTACAGCTCATCCTTTACCTCTACATAAACGAAAAACTACTTGCTATCGGGTATAAAGCTTTTGATCCATTGTCTGAAGCTGCCCGGATTTCGGCTTTGGATCAATACCGTCCCCTCGCCGCGAAAACGGCATACAAGTGCTTCTCCGCTCGTTACACTGGACAACCAGCCTTTGGACGCTTTTTCAATTTTGTAATCCATATAGTCCGGCCATGCCACCAGATGAGCGTTATCAATAATACGCTCCTCTCCGGGTGCAACATAAATCGGATGAATGGCCCCGTAAGAGGACAAAAATACTGTTCCGCGACCGCTGATTTCAACGATAAAAAAACCTTCGCCCGAGAACAATCCTTTCATCAGATTCTGCATTTTGGTGCTGACCTCAATGCCTTCCGTACACGCCAGGAAGCCATCCTTTTGCACCAAAAGTCTATACGTACCGTCCAATTCCACCGCTTGCACATCACCTATACTTGCCGGAGCAAGCAGCACTTCAGCTGGCCCTCGAGATGCTCTCAGCTCCTGAAAAAAGAATTTCTCCCCGCTCAGCATCCGGCCTAAACCGCGCAACAATCCACCATCCACAGTCCCCTTTATATCCACACTGGAAGACATGGAAACCATAGCTCCCATCTCCGCTTTAATCGTTTCTCCGGGGTTCAACTGCACCTTGAGCATAGCAAAAGCACCTTCATGCACAATTTCGTAGCTCATTCGTTCACCTGACTTTCCCATAAGTCATTAGTTATCAATATAGCTTGGTGTTATCATACTATACTTGCAGCACTTATACCTGTTCTTGCATATAAGCAAAAGTAATAGGTAAGCGCATTATTCTATTAGAAGGGAAAACAACGTAAAAAAGCCCGCTGAACGTATCAGCAGGCCCTTAAAATTAGCTTTAAATTGTCAGTATAATGGTATACATGAGAAACATAATGACGTTTGAAGCGCTTTTTATTATCGACTTTTAGTTACGTGTGAATTCCTGTACCCAATATCCATTGTAGTAAGCTACACCGATTTGTGTAAATTCTGCCTTCAAAATATTTTCACGGTGTCCCTGACTGTTCATCCAGGCTTTCATAACCTCTTGCGGGGTTTGTTGTCCCATCGCAATATTTTCACCCGCATACGTATAAGTAACGCCGAATTTCTTCATCATATCAAATGGTGAGCCGTAGGTCGGGGATGTATGGGAAAAGTAATTGTTTGTACTCATATCCTTTGCCTTGGCCAAGGCCACTTCGGTAAGCTTCGCATTAGAAGCGAGTGGACTCAAACCTTTTTGGCTACGCTCGTTATTCACCAGCTTGACTACTTCTGCTGCAAATTGGGACTTGCTGAGCTGTGCAGCCGACCCAGCGGACTGACCCGCTCCTGAATTCGTATTTTGTGATTTCGGCTGTTTGTTTGTAGCAGGCTGTGAACCTTTTTGGTTAGCTGGCTTTGCTACTTGCTTGTCGGAAGAAGGATTCTTTGTCTTTGTCTTCGTCTTTGCTTTATCCTGTCCGGACAAATCCTGAATTACGGTCTTCGTAATCGTAGTCGTTCCCTTAGAGGTATTCACCTTATATCCGTTATCTTGGAACCATTGTTGTAGTTGGGCAGACAAATCGTCGGCTGGTGAAGCTGATGCCGGAACGATGAATCCTGCGGATAACATAGCGGTTAAACTTCCCATCACCAGTGTTTTTTTCAACATATTCTTCATTTCGTCATCTCCTTGTTGTATAATATCTTGTTGTGAACTCGCCTGGTTACAACTTTGTAATCTTTTCTCTAGCAGTATATCATGTTTCATAGCAGGATCAATGGTATAATATTTGGAAAAAAAATAGCCCCGCTCGGCAATAGCCTAAACGGGACTGATCTATGGGTTAATGAGGCTCTGAATATAATCCGGGCTTGTCAGAACTTTTATTTAAGCTTTTTGCTGAAACGGTAGCCTTGCTTTTCAAAGCCGATTCGGTTGTAGAATGCTTGGGCCTCTATTTGTTTGATGCGGTTATTCGCTCCGGTAATGAACAAATGGAAGCTTCCTTGCGCACGACCCCACTCCTCACCACAGGCCACCAGGCGCTTGCCGATGCCCTCGCCGCGATACTCCTTGCTCACGACCAGCATGGTGATTTGTACAGCAGGATCAGGATAAGCAAGGCTTTGAGCCGTATGCATGCCGATTACGCCGACAACACGACCATCCATTTCTGCGACCATCATATTCGCTTGATAGTCCTCCTGCGTAGTTCCCATAACTTCTTTCATCACAGCACAAGTCATCGGATAACCGACTTCTCTTAGCAGTCCTGTTACGGCTTCGCAATCGCCAAGCTCTACGGAACGAATTGTCAGTACTGGAATCATCACATTGTTAGACATGATTTACCTCCACTTTCAGCATATTGGCAGCTTCTTTGGCCGTCTTCCGTGCTGTTTCCACATCTCCCGCAGCGCTAAGCGCTACAGCCATCCGGCGTCCCGGCTTGGTTTCAGGCTTCCCGAACACTCGCACCTGTGTCCGGGGAAGCAATAATGCATCATGCAGACCACCGATTACAAAATCTCGTGTAGCTCGTTCTGCCTTCAAGGTAGCCGAAGCCCCAGGAGTTAGCAGTGTGACCGACGGTATCGGAAATCCGAGAATGGCCCGCACGTGAAGCGCAAATTCCGACAAATCCTGCGTAATCATCGTCACCATTCCCGTATCATGCGGACGGGGGGATACTTCACTGAATACGACGCCATCAGCCGTTAAAAACAGCTCAACGCCAAACAATCCGTAACCACCCAGTTCATCCGTAATCGTACGGGCAATGTCCTGCGCGTCCAAGAGCTGCTTGTCCGTCATGCCATGAGGTTGCCAAGATTCGACATAATCCCCATCCTTCTGAATATGGCCAATCGGTGGGCAAAAAGTCGTACCCGATACTGATCTGACGGTCAATAACGTAATTTCACTCTCAAACGGAACAAAAGCTTCAACAATGACACGTGTTGTTTTGGCACGTGCGCCTTCCAGCGCCGTATTCCAACAGGATTCAGCGTCTTCGGGTGTCCGGCATACAGACTGCCCTTTCCCCGACGAACTCATCAAGGGCTTGACCACGCATGGCGTGCCCAGCTCATGAACCGCTGACCGCAATTGCTCAAAATCATCTGCAAAGCGGTAGGCGGCAGTCGGAATTTGCAACTTCTCAGCAGCAAGTCTGCGAATACCCTCCCGGTCCATCGTAAGACGGGCGGCCCGGGCCGTTGGAACTACGTGAAATCCCTCTTGCTCCAATTCTTCCAAAGCACCCGTAGCAATAGCTTCGATTTCAGGTACAATTATGTCGGGCTTTTCCTTGCGAATCAGTGCCTTCAACGCCTCAGCATCCTGTATATCCAAACAATGAGAACGATGGGCAACCTGCATTGCTGGGGCCAGTTCATAACGGTCTACAGCAATGCATTCCACGCCAAGCCGCTGAGCTTCAATAATGACTTCTTTTCCCAATTCGCCGCTACCCAGCAGCAGCATCTTTTTAGCCCCGGCAGAAAAAGGAGCACCCCACATCTTGAACTCTTCCCCCTCTGACGAAATTGCTCTGATCTCTTTTCATCTTTATTTTCAGGGTTTAGCTCCAAGATTGCAATAGCGCTCCGCATTTAAATTTACAAAAAACGCGATTTTTTGATCTTTTTTTTACAAAAATCTGAACTGTGCTTCCACCAGCCCCCGATAAATTCCATGTTTTTTCATCAATTGTTCATGATTCCCACTTTCTTGGATCTGCCCATGATCCAGCACGACGATATGATCGGCATTCCGGATCGTGGACAAACGGTGAGCAACCATGAAGGAGGTTCTGCCATCCAGCAGCACCTGAAGAGCCTCCTGAATTTTCAGCTCTGTTTCTGTATCTATACTCGCTGTGGCTTCATCCAAAATAAGAATTCGCGGATTAGCGAGCAATGCGCGGGCAAAGGATAACAGTTGGCGCTGGCCCATGGACAGCATACCGCCCCGCTCCTCGACCTCCGTTTCATAGCCGCCCGGCAAATGAACGATGAATTCATGAGCATTAACTGCCTTCGCAGCCGCTTCAATTTCCTCATCCGTTGCATCCAGACGACCGAATCGAATATTATCGCGAATCGTACCTGAAAAAATAAACGTATCCTGAAGTACGATGCTAATTTGACTACGCAAGCTCTCCACCGTTACATCACGCACATCATGGCCGTCAATCGTGAGCCGCCCTGATGTAATGTCATAAAACCGACTGAGCAGATTAATGATGGTGCTTTTACCAGATCCGGTATGCCCGACAAGCGCAATGGATTGACCCGCCTCGACAGAAAGATTAATGCCTTTAAGCGCCTGACGTCCCTTTTCATATTCAAATACAACTTCTTCAAAATGAATATCGCCGCGAATGGACGGCAGGTCTTTGGCTCCCGGCTTATTCGCAATATTCGGCTGTTCATCCATAAACTCAAAAATTCTTTCCGACGAAGCCATCGCAACCAGCAACTGGTTGTACATTTGTCCCAGTCGATTAATCGGGTCCCAAAAGTTCCCCACATAATTGGCAAACGCAACTAGCAGACCTACCGTAAGTTGATCCGTCTGAATCAGATGCGCCCCGAACCAGAACAGCACAAGCGTGCCCAAGCCTCCGGTAATATCAATGAGCGGTCCAAAAACCTGATTCATGGCGGAAGCTTTATCCCAAGACCGCTTGCTGGAGCTGTTCATGTTATCGAAATAAGCCATGTTTTCCTGCTCCTGCGTGTACGCCTGTGTCACACGGATACCCTGAATGGACTCATTCAGATGGGAGTTGATACGGGAATTCTTCATACGTACTTCCTGCCAGGCACGACGGATGCGCACACGCAGCTTGGTAGAGATCAAAAACATGATTGGAACAGTCACAATCACTGCCAGACCAAGTTTCCAGTTAATCAGTAGCAAAATGACAATGATCCCAGTGAGCTGTACGCAGTCAATCAGGACATTCACCGCACCATTCGTAAATAGATCCTGAAGTGAGTTGATGTCATTCGTAACACGCACCAAGACAGAGCCAGCCGGTCTTTTATCAAAGAAGTTAAAGGAAAGCTTCTGAATATGCTTAAACAGATCCTCACGCAGATCGTAAATGACACGTTGACCGATAATATTGGTGAATTTAATGCGGTACGTACTGGCTGCCCATTGAATTAAATATAGCAACAGCACAGCTCCGGTTATAAGCAGCAGTAATTTTACACTCGGCAGTGCAGGCCATGTGGGAGCAATCGCCTTGTCAATGGCCAGACTGATCAGATAGGGAACGGTCAGCTTGGTGATGGTACCGAGAATCATCATGACCAGAAGGATCGGTAGGATCTGCCGGGCATAAGGCTTCATGTATGCGAGCAACCGTTTGAATTCCGACCAGTTAAACGGTTTGTCGATGATATCATCATCCTGGTACACAAATCGCTCATTCATTGGTTTTTGAAGCGGTTTGGCTTTTTCAGCGGGTACATTCATGGTCTCACCTGCCTTTCGGATACACCGTCAGGAGCTTGGGCTATGTAGTCGGCGTATTGAATATGATACACATCCTGATATGGACCTGGGGTCGCAATGAGCTGTTCATGCGTTCCTCGCTGAACTATTCGCCCTTCCTCCAGCACTACAATTTCATTAGCATGACGAAGTGAAGAAATACGGTGAGCAATAATAAAGGTCGTCCGTCCCCGCATAACCTCCTGAAAACCAGTCTGGATTTCATGCTCCGTCTCCATATCGACCGCGCTGGTCGCATCATCAAGCACCAGAATTTTCGGATTTTTGAGTAAGGCCCGTGCGATGGCAATCCGTTGTTTTTGCCCACCGGACAGCCCCAGTCCCCGTTCACCGACGACAGTGTCATAACCCAATGGCAGCTCGGTAATAAATTCATGTGCCTGAGCCAGCTTGGATACACGTATAATGTCATCCATGCTGACATGGCTTAGTCCATAGGCGATGTTGTTACGAATGGATGATGAGAACAGGAACGTTTCCTGAAACACAGAAGAAATTTGAGCACGTAAATCACGGATTTTTAAATGTCGTATATCCGTTCCATCCAGCTTGATACTGCCTGCGTTCACATTATAAGCTCGCATGAGCAGTTGAATAATAGTGGATTTACCTGATCCCGTTCCGCCCAAAATACCGATAACCGATCCCGGGGGCGCATCCAGGTTGATGTCAACCACAGCGGGTAGCTTATTCCCGTAAGCAAAGGTGACATGTTCAAATGTAACATGGCCCTCTACCTCATCAGCATCAAGCATCAGCGCATCAGCTTCATCAGTAACATCCACTGGTTGATTCAGAAGCTCCAAGACCCGTTCACCTGAAGCTTTGGACTGCGTATAGTTATTGATATGAAAGCCAATGTTCCAGATGGGACCGATAATGTACCAAATTAAGCTAAAAAAAGCGACAAGCTGACCCAGAGTCAGCGATTTTTCAATAACCAGATAGCCCCCCATGCCCAGCAGGAGAACCACACTGACAGAAGCAATCAGCTCCATGGCGGGGAAGAAACGACTCCACAGGGAAGCAGCTTGAATTTGATTACTTTTGTACTGCTCATTTCGCACTGAAAATTTTTCAACCTCATATGATTCGCGGGCAAAAGATTTGACGGTGCGCACACCTGTTATATTTTCCTGCACCGCTGTCGTCAAGGCGCTTAGTGCAAGCCGCATTTCCTGAAAGGTGGGGTGAATTCGGGATTCGAACTTAAACGTGACGAAGAGCAGCAGAGGCATGCTGATCATCGTAAAGAGAGTGAGCTGCCAGTTGATGTACAGCATCATCATAGATCCGAATACGACCATCAGTACGACATTGAGGAGTTGGGCAAAACCAAACCCGATAAAGTTGCGAATCGCCTCCAGATCACCCGTCAAACGGGACATGAGATCGCCAGTTTTGGCAGTGTCATAATATCTGAAGGACAAAAATTGCAGCTTTTCATAACAAGCATTGCGGAGTCGGTAGGCCAGATAGTTACCCAGTCGTCCACCAAAAAATCCGTGTAAAAATTGCATAAAGCCTTTGACGATCACTACGCCCAGCACAGTTAGAGCCAGTGCCGGGACTTTCCCGAAGTCACCGGGGATGATAGCGTTATCAATTAGCCGTTGGAGCAGGTTTGGATACACCAGTCCCAGGGCCGTCGCTATCGCAAGGCATAGAATGGAAAGAAACAGATAATGTCTCCTCTCACGAAAAAAGCCCTGCAATTGCCTGAGCACATCCATGTCAAGTCCCTCCATTAGTTGCACGACGTTGTTATATGGCTTAGTGAAGTTTACCATTCGCATTCCAAGGCGGCAAAGAGGATAAGAGGCCGTTTTCAGGCAGGTTCGCAATTGACGGGTGATTAGGCAAATTAAATCGCTTTCTTATCATTGAATATGGCTGATTGCTCAACATTGCTTTCTTTTTGGAGTATGCGTAAAACACCGGGTTGTCCCGCAACCCGGTGTCCTGATGAAAGCTATGCTTGTGTGCATATTTATATACTTTATCTCAGAGATTCTTCCTTCTCCAAGGCGGCGATCCGACTAGCAAGCTCTTCCCAAACCTGTGGCTGCTCACCACCCGTAAGTGCATGCTCCATACCACGAATCGTCTCCAGCATCTGCTCCCGAAGCAGAGCCGTCTGCCACGTTTGTTCCTCCTGCACCAGCGTAATGTAAAAAGAGGATAGTTGTTCTCGCTGTTGCTCTACAGCTTCCCCAATTCGCTCGCGCAGCACCGGCTCCAGCTTGGTTTGCAGACCCGCGCGACCCGCTCCTTCAAAAAATAGCTTTGGATTTTTAAAGCTGTTCCAATATTCCTTCCAATGGATGGACTCCTGCAAGGAATTTTCAATCAGTTCGGGAACAGCCCACTCTCGGGGTTCAGGAACCGTGCAATCCAGTCCTTCCAGTTGATGGTTCATATCCTCTACGCACCGTTGTACGGCCTTGCGTACCAAGCCTTGTCCCGTTTTTTCCAGCCTGAGCGTGGTTGCCAGCAATTCCTGTGACAGCTCCAGTTCGATCAGGCGCATTAGTTCACGGCCACAGGATGCAAAGGCTGAGCGAAGATCGCCCACGCCTTCCCGCAGGACAGACGGATGAAACGCCTCCGCCATAAACTCTCCAGTCCGATAAGCAAGCCGTTGGCGTACGTGAAACAGCAGTTCATCGGTTTCCCCAGACAGCACGGCTGCACCGCTGCTGTCAGACAGACTCAAGAGGGTTTGCTCCAGTTCTTCGCGGATATAGGTTAATCGCTCCAACCGCCCTTCGCGTTCCTCCACGCTATACCTGGCATCGACGGCGTGTTGCTCTAATCGGCTCCGCAGCCGCGCCAGCTCCTGCATGGCGGACGCAATGGACAATCCGGCCAGTTCTTCGGCTGCGAATGCTGAAAAATCATTTTCAAACGCATCAAAACGTGAAGCCGCACGCAGCGAAGCCTCTCCCTGCTCGGCTGCTTCCAGCGCCAGCATACTTGACAGCGGATAAATACGCGGCTTACGAATCCCGTTTGCTTGCAGTTGCTCTTGCACATGTTTGGTCACGGATAGTAGCTCATCTTCGGACGAAGCGAGATCCGCTGCATTGACGATAAAAAAGGTCTGATCCAGTGCCAACGTCTCTTTCACACGGCCCAATTGGTTCAAAAATTGACGATCTCCCTGGGTAAACGCATGATTATAGTAGGTGACAAATACAAGAGCGTCCGCATGCTTCATATAATTGAAGGTTACGCCTGTGTGGCGCGCATTTACTGAATCCGCTCCGGGCGTATCCACCAACACGATCCCCTGACGGGTCAAAGGGCAGTCATAATAAAGGTCAATATGCTCTACAAAGCATGACTTATGCTCGGAGGCAACAAAGTCCCGATATTGCTCCAGATTTACTTGAAGCTGCTGGCCCAGCAAGCTTTCAGCTTCTGTCCACCCGGCTGCGGCGGCCTTCAAAAAGCTGTAATGGGGCCGTCCGGCAGGGTGAATACCTTCCGGCGACAACGCATGTACGGCATCCAGCCATCCCTCCACACCCGGTTCTCCCAGTCCTAGCAGACGGAACGAGTATTTAAGGTCTTCACGCAAAACGTCCAACGATTTCATTTGGACGTCGGCTGTGGCATGGCGCTCCTGGCTTGCGGGCACCATAATCCGGTTAATCGCCGCTGTCGTCGGATGCGGCGATACGGGCAACACCGCTTCGCCCAGCAAAGCATTGGCGAAGCTGGACTTCCCGGCGCTGAACGCTCCGAACAGCGCCAGCGTGAACCTCCCGCCCTCCAGCGCAGCGGCGCGGGCGTGTAAATCCCGTACCACCGCCTGCATGGCAGGGTACGGACTCACTAATGCAGCGGCGGCCTCCAACCGGGACGCTGCTGCATCCAGCCGCGTGCGGCGGCCTCCGGCGGTGGGCTGTGCTACCGCCGTGCCCGCCAGCGGCTGCGTCGATGCGGCCCCTGCGCCAGCGGCTGCGGTACGCGCAGCGCCCGCTGACGCGGCGGAAACCGCCGAGGCCGTAGCGGCGGTTTCCGCCGCAGGCGCAGGCGTTGCCGCGCGAGGCAACGCACCGGGCACAGCAGCTTGCGGCAGCAGACTGCGCAGCGCGGTGGCGTGCGCAGCCGAGGCGCTTAGGCGGGCGCGGTAACGGCCTGCCGCGTCCGCCTGCGCCAGCAGCTCGGTGCGCGCGGATGCGAGAGCCGCGCGGCGAGCTTCGGCCTGCGCAGCCAACTGTGCCAGCAGGCGGTCTGCCAGCGCCAGCGTCTTGCGGCGGCAATCTGCCGTGACGGTGCTGCGCAAATCCTTGCAATAGTTCAGCGTATACTCTGGCGACAACGCTGCTTCTTTCACCGTCTGCTCAATCAGTCTCCGATCCGTCACAGGACGAATTTTCTCCAGCTCCTGCTCCAGCGCAGCCGACCACAAACCATGCCCGTCCCCCCAGGAACGCAGCAGCTCTCGAACGTGGGGGAGCAACTGCCCCTCTACCTGATCAGCCAACATACCAGTCAGTCGTTCCAAACGCACCTCCTTCTCTCGCTCCGTCTTTCCTCCGGCGAACCACAACCCGGTCTTGAAGCCCGGCCTGCGGCTCTCCAGATATTCGCCCGCCGCCTCACGCAGCTCCGCAGGTGTCAAATGGGCATGCTCCAGTACATGATCCAGCTCTTGCCGCAGCCGTTTATGCTCCTGCTCCGGCAGCATTTGCCAGTGTTCGTCCTCTTGCTGCAAGATTTCCAGTTCCGTATCCAGACGCGAAATGGCTTCCTCCCCGCCTGCCTCTTCCAGCAACGTGTTCAGTTCCTCTTCCGCAGCAGCCTGTACAGCTTCCACATGTTGATCCGCCAAATGGCGCATTGAGGAAACCAAACTGTACAACAATAGCTCTGTTTTTCGCTCCAGCAGTGCTTTAATCAGCAATGGCAGCCCTTTCCATTGGTTCCAAGGATGGTTTTGCTCTTTCAAGGAAGTGAACAGTATATCCGTGTAATTAACCTGCCATGCATGAAAGCTGGCTTCCACCTCACTACGATAACGTGTAAATGAAAGCTCTCGCTCTCGATGCTTATCTATTTGGTTAATAATCAAATATAACGGCTTGCCCCAATCTGACAGGCTTTTGGCAAAGGACAAATTATTTTCCGATTGGACATGGTTATAATCCATCACATAAAAAACAATATCCGCCCAGTGTAAAGCTGAATGTGTCGCAAGCGCATGACCGTGGTCCGTAGAGTCAACACCAGGCGTATCCATCAATACCCCTCCGCCAGCCAACATCGGGATATCCTCCCATACCTGAACCGATTCATAAGCTCCGCCATTTTTACAATATTCAGCCAGCTCGAACAGAGAGGTTTCCAGTACCTCCGGCTCCTGGTTTTCTAATGTTTTGGCCGGATGAATGAGCGCTCTCGAACGTCCGTAACGGATGGATACCACATTAGCACTCGTAGGAATCGGCCCGGACGGCAGCACTGTTTTGCCGCACAAACTGTTGATTAAACTCGACTTCCCAGCCGAAAAATGTCCACAAAATGCAATGGTCAGTTCCTCTGCTTCCGCCTTTTCCAGCAATTCAGCTACAGCTTTTGCTCCTTCCCCATCCCCGGCTGTGCGCAAAAAATCCCGCAGCCGTTCTATCGTATTCCATTCTTCCCCGGTATCTCCTGTAATCGTTTGCATCATAAGCTACAGTTCCACTCCTTGTCTCTTAGAAGCCTCAAATAGCTTTATTGTAGCATTCCTAAGTCGCTGTGAGAATCATCACAATTAAAAAGTTGTAAAAAAAAGGCGTTACCCTCAAATGCACGACTTTGGGGAAACCGCCTTTTCATCAATCATAAAAATAGTTCGTTTCATTCTGTCCAAAACGGTCATTATAATAAAGCTTCAATATCCTCTTCCATATCCAGAGGATCAGTCGTCGCTTCAAAGCGTTTGACCACTTTCCCGTTCCGATCAATCAGGAATTTCGTAAAATTCCATTTGATCGAATCTCCCGCCAAGTATTCAGGATGACGCTCGTGAATTAAAGGAATAAGTATTTTGGCAACCGAATGCGTTTCATCAAAGCCCTCAAAGGGCAACGACGAAGCAAGATATGTAAACAACGGGTGAGCCTGCTTATCACGTACATCCACCTTTTGGAACATCGGGAATGCGACCCCATAATTCAAGGTACAAAATGTATGCACGCTGTCATTGGAATCTGGCTCCTGATCGGCAAACTGATTGCACGGAAAGCCGAGAATTACCAAACCTCTATCCTTATAGTGATCATACAGACGCTGCAAATCCTGATATTGGAATGTAAACCCGCATTGGCTGGCCGTATTTACAATCAACACGACTTTATCTCTAAAATCACTAAGGGCGATTTCCTTGCCGTTCATTGCAACGGCTGAGTAATCATAAATGCTCATTAAGAATAACTCCTCAGAAGATGTAATTGAACATTTCATATTGAGATATGTGGAATCGTCCATGATAGACTTCAAGGACTGTGCACGCCATGCGCCCTCAGGCTGGTTAGACCAGCCGAGCCGCCTACGGCGGAACATGCAAGCATGCCCGCTAATTGAACTTAATTGGTTGCCGCCTCAAGCACTGGCAGCAAAATTTCAAAGACTTGACCATGCTGCAAAATCGTAATTCCGCGGGATTTGTCCTTCATTACGACTACTTCCGGCTTCTGAGACATACGCTCCAGATAATGCTCGGGTACATCACCAGAATGGCTAACCGTAATTCCTTCAAGCTCGCGTTCTTCATTTTCAGCAAACTCCGATGTTACGATTTGCTCAAAAATATCGGAAAAAGCCTCAAAATTGTCTGTATATACCGAAATGCATTTCATACTCTTCATCCTTTTCTACACTTAAATGGTTAAACCCTCGTAATCTCTGTCGGGTCTTTAAGCTCTACGTTCCTTATCTTTCCTGATCCGGGACGTTTTCATACGTTTCTTGCCTTCCCTGCATACATCGAGCAACGGACATACCTGACATTGAGGATTTTGCGCTTTGCAGTGATAGCGACCGAAAAAAATGATTCTGTGATGGGTCAAGGACCATTCGTCCCTAGGCACCCTTTTCATCAGCTTTTTTTCCACCTCTAGCACTGAATCGTCCCATCCCGCAAAGCCGAGTCGTTTGGAAACACGCTCTACATGCGTATCTACCGCAATGGCAGGTACATTAAAAGCGGTGGACACAACGACATTAGCCGTCTTGCGCCCAACACCGGGAAGCTTGACCAACTCATCATGCTCAGACGGTATTTCTCCCCCGTACTGGTCTATCAATATACGGCACAGGTTATGAATATGCTTAGCCTTGTTCCGGTACAAGCCGATTCTGCGGATATCCTGCTCCAGCTCTTCTATGGGAACAGCCAAATAATCCTCGGGTGTCTTGTATTTTTGAAACAGGTCTGCCGTTACTTTATTCACCATCTGATCGGAGCATTGAGCGGACAATAACACAGCAATCGTTAATTCAAAAGCATTATCATGGTTCAGCTCACAATGGGCATCCGGAAACATTGTACCGATGGTGTCCAATATATGACGTGCGGTTGCTGCATTCACGGAATCCTACCTCCTACCAAAAAAAACGTCTTGATACGGGATAGCCCGCATCAAGACGGTCACTCTAAATAATCATCCGGAAAGAAACGAATACTATTTGTGCATGACTGCCTGCATAGGCGAGAAATACACTCCTATATTATCATTAACTGTCACAGATTGCACGTAAAAAGTGTGTAATTCCCAAGAAATTTTCATACAGTCTGATCTGTTAACGGTTCATCGGATGCTCCAGGTCTACATGTCCCATTAAGGATTCCAGGGATTGACCATCTACGAGCAAATCCAGCGTTTTGACTTCCTTGAACTGGAACATCGTTTTCTTCAAAGCGTCGATAGCCAATTCCTCGCCGCCCGCACCCAGACGGGCCTCGTCCGGCAGGGAAATATCAAACGTCAAAGCTCCATTGTCCAATTTGATCTTGTGCACGGAAATTTTGTCGGACCATAACGGTATCAAAGCAGAATCCCCACTTTTTTGCAGAGCTTCAAACGTCTTTTGGAATTTTTCCAGCTCGCTTGGGTAGGTAATTTCCTTTTTCTGTTCCTTCAAGCCTGTCTCTTGTGTATCGGTGTAGTACACCGTAATCTGCTGAGATTGGCGGTCTCCTGTTTTTTCCGTATTCGTCTTGGTGCTTGCAGGCTCGGTTGACGAGGATGCAGGTGTCTGACTCGCTCCGTTATTTTCAGCAGTCTGAGTCGATGCATCAGGGGCCGTTTGTTCTGGCGTGCTATTTTGCGCCGCAGACGTTTTCGTTTCCTGAGTTGGAGCCGCAGGAGCGTCTGTCTGCTTGGAAGCGCAGCCTGCACCTGCAATAGCAAACAGTGCCAGCAGACCTGCGATTACGATTTTCTTGTTCATACTATGTCCCCCTCCTTGCTTGACGTTGGCAAGCGATTTGTTGAAGATTTATTTTACACCAAGATACTCTGTGATGCCGTCTGCAATCCCTTGAGCTACCCGGTTTTGGAAATCTTCATCAAACAGTGTGGCTTCCTCTTTCGCATTACTGAGATATCCTACCTCAAGCAAAACAGCAGGCATCGTCGTTTCCCGAATGACATGGAAATTGCCATAACGAATGCCCCGGTCTGTCAAACCTGTCGCTGGAGCAAAGTACTTATGCATGACGTTGGCGAACGCTTTGCTTGCACTACGCTGGTAATACGTCTCTGTACCGTTGGAAGCCGTGCTGCCGCTGCTGTTGGCATGAATGGACACGAATACGTTGGCATTGAGATTTTCAGCCACTTTTACGCGCTGTTTAAGCTCCAAAAACGTATCATCGCTGCGTGTCAACACAACCTCAAGTTTAGGGTTCTGCTTCAAAATGCTTTCTACTTTCAGAGCCATAGCCAAGTTGAAGGTCTTTTCGTAATTTTTTCTCGAAATCCCAACGGCTCCGGAATCCTTCGCTCCATGACCGGCATCAATAACAACGACTTTCTTGCCATTGCTGTTAACTGGTGAGTTCTGTGTATCATCCGGCTGTGAGCCATCTGGTAAAGTAGAATCAGGTGTTGTATTAACTGAATCCTTCGATGCCAGATCGACGATTACACGATTCGAGCCGTCATTGTATGCGGTGTAATTCATGGCATGCTTCAGATCAATCACAACGCGAACCGTTGAAGGTTCCTTTTGGAATAAAGCATAGCGGATACCGGATACATCCGCTTCATCCTGAATATCCAGTGAACCATTCAAGTTGCTGTCCAGTTTTTGCTGATCCCCAAAGCTGTCAGCAAACGCAGTAGCCGGTAAATCCACAACCACCCGATCAGGGGTTGTCATTGTAAATGCTTTTGGCTTCACTGCACCCGTCGTTGTAATGGTTAAGCGGTTTTGACTGAAACTGATTCCCTGTATCTGCATTACACCTGAACTGGCATTATTCGTTGGTACAGTTACACTTCCAGTATCTGTGCTGCTATTCCCGGATTTAGGAGGAGTAAATTCCCCGTTTCCCGACCCGCTAATGCGGGTATATAATTTTACGGACTTGGAGCTACTGTCCCATTTTACGTCCAGTCCCATTTGCTCGCCGATAAAGCGAAGCGGTACAAGGGCATAATTGGAACGCAGCAGAGGCGAAGCATCCAGACTAATGTCGCTTCCATTGACAGTCGCCGTCTTGCTTCCGATTATCATTCGGATCGAGGTACTGTCCTTCTCAATCGTTATGGTTCGCGCCTGCTGCTTCCATGTCACGTCATAACCTAAATTTTCAGAAATTACGCGTAGCGGAACCATTGTATTTCCACTAATTACTTGTGCCTTAGCACCGCTCGGGACACTTAACTGTTGATCGTCGAGATAGATTTGTGTTCCACTCGAAGCCGCATGTCCATAACCCGGAACCGCCCACATGAAGACAAATAATAACAACAAAAAACCAAATTTCTTCATTCGTCACCCTTCCATTCATAATTTTTTTGCCACATGCTCCGGTGCGGCGACCTGATATACGCGCTTATGTAATATCAGACAACCTTTTAGACGTTATTCCACACCAAAAGTTGCGAATATATTCCATCATAACAGAAATATACGTGCCAAAGAACTATTTTTGTCGAATTTTGACTAAAAATATAGTTCATTCGTTTTGCGGCTAAAGTCATTGATCGGATTACAAAAAAAAGCTGCTTTCTCCCTAAACATAGCTAGGGATGAAAAGCAGCTTTTTGGTGAGTTTTATACGATCTAATTTAAAATTCTCAAAATTATGGGTTGATAGAATCACTCGTGTCATTGCCAATCGCAGTACCGAGATATTCCTTTAAACCATCAACAATCCCTTCCGCAATCCTTTCCTGTGTTTCTTCCGAGAACATGGCCGCTTCATCAGACAGATTACTAAGGTAGCCGCATTCCAGCAGCACGGCTGGCATTTGGGCTTTTCTTGTCACGATATGCTTCGCCACCTTAATCCCGTTATCCTTAAATCCGGTAGCTGCTACAAGATGCTTATGCATCGTTGTTGCCAGTCCCAGACTTTCCTGACGTGCATAGTAGGTTTCAGAACCGTTGGCTTTTCCTTTATTGGAGGCTAGCATACTGTTTCCATGGATCGAAACAAACACGCTTGCCTGCTGTTCGTTTGCAAGCTGGGGGCGTTCATCCAGCGTAGGATACGTATCTCCATCGCGGGTCATGACTACCTGAATGTCAGGATCATTTTGCAAAAGCTGCTTGACCTTTAACCCTACAGCCAGTGTAAACTCCTTCTCGTGTCTTCCAGTGATACTTTCTGCTCCAGGGTCCTTGCCACCATGCCCTGGATCAATGACGACAATTTTCCGTCCGCCGCTATTGGTTGGCGTCACAGCCTGATCAACATTGCGTTCACGCAACTGAAGTGTGATTTCACCTGTGCTGTTAGTTGAAAGCTCGTAATCACGTACCTGGTTTAAAGCAATTACAATACGGACGCCGCCCTTTTGTCCATCGGCGGGGGCAAACCTGACTTCCTGCACATCCCTGCTGTCAATATTCGTCAGCACTCGTAATCCATCGCTACGAACCGGAAACTGCTGAGAAAGCTCCGACGTCAGCGCCGCTTCTGCCATATCTACAATTATGCGGTCAGGTCCCGTCATCTTGGTCACTTTGGGCGTTACATCTCTGTTCAATGAAATCTGTAATGCTTCATCTTGAAAGGTAATGTTTTGCACCAGTAGCGTATTTGCTTTTAGCTGTTCTGTATCCTGCTGCTTGGATGATGCGAGTACATCCTGTGAAAGCTTGTCTGATCCAGTGAGATTGGTAATTGTCGTCGTTGACGTAGACGATTTTGGTGTGCTTGTGTTTTTCACCTGCGTTGGTGACGATTTTTGGGATTGAGGCTGTTTTTCTGTCTGCTGGGCTGTCACTTTCTGACTGAGATTTACGGATTTATTTTTATTATTCCAATCCACCTTCAGCCCCATTTGCTCCCCGACAAAACGCAGTGGAACCATGGTGGAGTTACCACGCAGTACAGGAGGTGCATCCAAATTAACCGTTTTTCCATTTACGTCAGCCGACGTACGACCCACATACATGGACATATCTGTGCTATTTTTTTGGATTGAGATTTTATAGGCTTGCGGCTCCCATTTAAATTGGTATCCAAGCTGTTCACCAACGACTCGCAGCGGAACCATCACTTTTCCATTGACCATTTCAGGCTTGGCATCTGCGGGCGCCTCTATCCTCTTTCCATCTAAAAACAAATCTGCTCCAGCCGCATTCACATGAGAGGCGGACGGCCACGCTCCAATTAGAATAGCCACCAGTATCAACCAACCATATTTCTTCATCCTCATTCCCCTAACTTTGATATGTATTTTTTGTGCTACTGCATAGCCATAGTCCTTCAACCATTTTACATTTACCATACCATGCTGAGTCGAACCGTCAACCCCTTATTTACCAATTTATCTTATGACATGACAAAAGCCCGCAGGCAAAAGAGTTGCCAATACGGGCTTTCTGTCCAACAAGCCAGTTCATTTTAATGCTACAAACTCATACAGAGCTGGAATTATGCGCCTTGCTTCGCAGCACGCTTCTGTTCATAAGCCAGAATTTCCGACTCATGCTGGAGCGTCAGGCCAATGTCATCCAGACCTTGCAGCAAAAATTGACGGCGATGCTCATCCAGATCAAAATCAATATGCAGACCATAATCGTCGGTAACTGTTTTTGCGTCCAGGTCTACGTTCAATTGGTAGTTATCATTCTTTGCCGTGCGCTGGAACAAATCCTCTACCTGCTCCTCAGACAGCTTGATCGGCAAAATACCATTTTTAAAACAGTTATTATAGAAGATATCCGCATAAGACGGTGCGATTACGCAACGGAATCCGTAATCCATGATCGCCCACGGCGCATGCTCACGTGAGGAGCCACAGCCAAAGTTGGCACGGGAGATCAGAACAGATGCCCCTGCATAGCGAGGCTTGTTCGGTTCAAATTCAGGATTTATATTTCCCGCTTCATCAAAGCGCCACTCGTAAAACAGAAACTGTCCAAACCCTGTGCGCTCGATTCGTTTCAAAAACTGCTTGGGGATAATAGCATCTGTATCTACGTTCACCCGATCCACCGGTGCTACAATCCCTTTTAAAGTTGTGAATGCTTCCATTGTAAATTCCTCCTCCGTATCCTATTGGACTACTGCTTCCTGCTTGAACTTCCAGTCACGTACATCGACAAAATGTCCATGAATCGCCGCAGCGGCCGCCATCGCAGGAGATACGAGGTGAGTCCGTCCTCCGCGTCCCTGACGTCCTTCAAAGTTACGGTTGGAGGTCGACGCACAGCGCTGTCCCGGTTGAAGCACGTCCGGATTCATTGCAAGACACATACTGCATCCCGCTTCACGCCACTCAAAGCCTGCATCCTTGAAAATGACGTCCAATCCTTCTTGCTCGGCCTGAATTTTCACACGTCCTGAGCCGGGTACGACGATTGCCGTTACCCTGTCGGATACCTGGTAGCCCTTGGCTACCTCGGCCGCAGCGCGCAAATCTTCAATCCGCCCGTTGGTACACGAGCCAATAAATACATAATCAATAGCAATATCTATGATCGGTGTGCCTGGCTTCAGATCCATATATTCAAGTGCTTTTTCAGCAGCTTTGCGTTCATTCTCTGTTGGCAATTCTGCCGGAATCGGTACAGTAGCGGAAATATTTGTACCCATGCCCGGGCTAGTACCCCAGGTTACTTGCGGAATAAGAGAATCCACATCAAATTCCAGCACAACGTCAAACTCAGCGCCTTCATCTGTTACGAGTTCTTTCCACTCGGCAACCGCCTGCTCGAAAGCAGCTCCTTGCGCTACATGTTCACGTCCACGCAAGTAGTTGAAGGTTGTTTCGTCCGGTGCAATCATACCGGCTCTGGCTCCGCCTTCAATGGACATATTGCACACGGTCATGCGCTCTTCCATGCTCAATTCGCGGATGGATTCCCCTGTATACTCAATAACATAACCGGTAGCGAAATCCGTGCCGTATTTGGCGATGACACCCAAAATCATATCCTTTGCTGTCACACCCGGCTTGCGGCGGCCCACAAAGCGAACTTCCATTGTTTTTGCTTTTGTTTGCTGGAGACATTGCGTTGCCATGACGTGCTCTACTTCGCTGGTTCCGATACCAAAAGCGAGCGCTCCGAACGCGCCATGAGTGGAGGTGTGGCTGTCACCACAAACAATGGTTTTACCCGGATGAGTCAGACCAAGCTCCGGCCCCATAACGTGAACGACACCTTGATCAATCGTATCCAGATCATACAGTGTGACACCGAAATCACGACAATTTTGAGTCAACGTATCAATCTGCTGCTTGGAAATCGGGTCCGTAATATTGTAGCGATCCTTTGTCGGCACGTTATGATCCATTGTCGCAAACGTAAGCTCTGGACGACGCACCTTGCGTCCGCTCAGACGAAGCCCCTCAAACGCCTGTGGCGAGGTTACCTCATGTACCAAGTGAAGGTCAATGTACAAAATACTCGGCTTTCCCTCTTCCTGATAGATGACATGGTTATCCCAAATTTTCTCGAACATGGTCTTTTTGCTCATCATAATTCACCCCTGTGTTTTTCGAACCTAGTGTAGAGAAGGCTGTACGGCTTTCTCTTGGATGTCAACAATATACCACGGGATGTCTGATTGGTCTAAGATATGATATCTATAGAAGTGATAGTCTTGGCCTATAAGGCTGGCTAAAGCAATATGGGCTAAACGTTGGTATATATGGGTTTACTTTTTGCAATGACAATAGACCTGTCTCGTGTCAGCAGACTAAGCCTGACATCAATATATCGGTCTGTATACCCTGTCTGTGCCTGTATCAATCACGAAATCAACCTCTGTGCCATCTTTAAAACGTAATCGCTCAAAATTATGAAGTCGACAAAATTTATCAGGTAAATCTTTAATATCAAGAGTCAGCATTTTTGCTTGTATATACTTTTGATATAGTTCTTCATACTCAACTAAACCGCATGTTAACTTAAGCCTTTGTGAACAAGTTAAAGCTCCCTTGCTACCACATTTGCTTATGATAGCTTCTATTTTTCCATTAATTTATTAAATATCTCTCTATCTTTGGAAGTAAAGTCGGAAATCCGTTTCTTTTGCTCGTACGTGTTGGTACTTGAATCCAATTTAATGAAGCTTTTTTCACCAACCACATATACGATATTTTTTTTTATCTTATATGACACAATATTATCAACAGTATTTTCCGTTGGATCA
Source organism: Paenibacillus sp. 1-8 (assembly GCF_056316205.1). Taxonomy (NCBI): domain Bacteria; kingdom Bacillati; phylum Bacillota; class Bacilli; order Caryophanales; family Paenibacillaceae; genus Paenibacillus; species Paenibacillus sp. 1-8. Next base: position 3,010,625 of record NZ_CM149995.1, read on the forward strand.
GCAAGATGATTATAAAGTATTAAAGGGTCGTCCGGCCCCCCTCTAAAAATTTGAAAAGTCCCGTCACCAAAATATTCTACGGTATCTTTGCCTGATGGGTATTTATATATCGTATTATCCCCAGAATTCACCAGGAAAATTAGAGTAGTAGTTGTAACTAGTATAGCAATCAAGATAATGATGTATCTACACTTCATCTGCGATTTATTCCTCACTTCCAAGCTTTTCTTGTATCAGTTACTGTTACATGAGACGTATACTCATTTAGTGTTCCCCATGATTCCATTAAATTTGTTAGGTTTGCTTTGCATCGAACAAGTTAAAGCTCCCTTGCTACCACATTTGCTTATGATAGCTTCTATTTTTCCACTAATTTATTAAATATCTCTCTATCTTTGGAAGTAAAGTCGGAAATCCGTTTCTTTTGCTCGTACGTGTTGGTACTTGAATCCAATTTAATGAAGCTATTTTCACCAACCACATGTACAATATTTTTTTCTATTTTATAAGACAGAACGTTATCAATCACTGAATTCGGAGCTTCAATTTGATGAGTGTATAGTATTGGAGGCTCACCCGATCCTCCTCCCCTGTAAATCTGAAAAGTCCCATCTCCAAAAAACTCTAACGTATCTTTGCCATAAGGGTACTTGTGTATCGTATCGTCTCCAGAATTCGCTAGGAAAATTAAAGTTGTAGTTAAAACTAGTAGAGAGATTAAGATAAAGATGTATCTACGCTTCATCTGCAACTCACACCTCACTTCCAAGCTTTTCTTGTATCAGTTACTGTAACATAAGATGTATACTCATTGAGCGTTCCCCATGATTCCATTAAATTTGTTAGATTGGCCGCAGCCCAACCGAGTTTATTGTCCCCAGTAAACATTTGTTTAAAATTATACTCGAAATTATATATATCATAATATATTGTAGTAATTTTCCATTGCCCGTTTACATATGTTCCATCTATTTTGTACTTCATTTTGTGAAAAGCATTATACAAATCTCTGTCACTTTCAATTGCAATAGACCCATAACTTGAAAAACTTTTAACTTTCTTGTCGTTAGCTTTTTGTACTGCTTTATCAATTACATACATATTATGTTCTTTAGATTTTTTAATTTGCTGCGCCTCATACGACCACTCGTTAAAGTGTAAATGTCCTGGTTTGTAATCAAGTGAATGTTGAAGTAAATTGGCTGTGATGTCCCCGTACTTCTTTCGAGCTATAGGAACAGCTACCAATGTAAATGCTTTACGATCAGGATAATGTATTACAGTATCTGTCGAATCTTTTACCTTCTCTACGCCTCGCACCCAAGTCTTTTCTAGTTCTACCATAGGATTTTCAAACGGAAAAGTATTATTTCCTGCATACGCTAACATATTCTTACTATATGCACCTTCCAGTACTTTTTGCGAGACATCAGACTGATCCTTTTCTCTTGTTTCCTTAGGTTCTAACTGAGGACTGTATTGAATTTTTCCCAATTGATCTTCTTTTTGTTTTAAAACAAGTTCAAACTCAAGGATCTCTTTGCTGGTATCAATCTGTTCTTGATACTTATCTACATAAGCGTGTGTAAACGTAATATCTCGGATTGTGTTTTCATTTCTAACGATTTGGATATTACATTTGCGATAGTAATCCTTACTATCAGGTTTATATTCTGTGTTTGCCCATGTATACACCATGTTGGAATTATCCGCATTGACTATAACTGGAGGAAGCGAATGAAGCGGAATTTTGCTTCGAATATGTAGCGAATGAGCCAAGTTTAGAGACTTAGCGAAAGGTTTATGGAACTATTATTCTTATAAGTAAAGCCAGTGATCTCACCTTTTACAAACTCGATTGGCTCACCACCGGATTTACGTTCTATTCTTAATGAAATGCTCATTGAAGTAATCTCCTCTGTTAATTTAATCTAGCTCTATAGGAAAAATTTATGAAAAAACAAATTTCCAAATATTAATATATACGAAAAATATTAAATAGTAAACATATTTTCAACTTGATAAAGGACGTAAGAAAGCTCCGGTTACCTGGGGACCTTTTATGTACTTGCAGATATAATATCCTCCAGCTTAATCCAGCTATAATCATCTTCGCCGCGAGACAGCTTCACTTCGCGTCTAGCAGTGTTGATTATCGTTACAATACCACGCAGCTTCTCATCATCAAACGGGTTAAAAACGACCAGCGTGACAGGCTGGCGCAAGTTGCAGGAGTCAATTAGCGCTCTCTCAATCAAGCACGTTTCCTGCTCGTCCAGTTCTGGCTTGACTCGATGCTACTGCTCTTTCATTAGACGCAAATAACCCTTTTTATGCTCTGGAATGATAATCCTTGAACTTTCCCATATTCCGTTACCCTCAAGTTTCTTTCCCATCACGTTTGCCTCCTAGTGTATTATGTACAGATTATAAAACGAACACATGTTCTGTACAATCATTTCGAGGGAGTTTAACGATATAAGCGAACTGAAGCCAAATATATAGAAAGACAAGAGAGAAGCGGCCGAATTCCCCTCTTCTCTTGCGGTAATTAAAGAATACCCACTTTTTTAGCCGCCTCAGTACTGTTTCGTGCAAACGTGGCAGGGTCCCCTACTTTTTCCCAGTGAATATATTTGAAGCACACATTCTGGAATAACCAGTGGTTGTGAATAGCAGTAACAATGATCCCATGTTTGCGGAGCTGCGATACAAAAGGATTAATCTCACTCTCCAGGATTACTGTTTCTCCCAAATTTAAAGTTCTCCCTTTGCTGTCTTTGGATTCAAAAGAAAGCAAGAATGGTATGGTCAAAGGTGATTTACTTCGGCGTCCCAAAATTCTTAAATTGAGGTTATTCCGCAGACGCTGCACCACACATACCCCATTCACCACCATACCAGTGCCTCCGACGATTTTGGCCAAACGGTCACATAAACTTTTCTTGATCATTTTCATAATCATCCCCTTTCCTCTCCCATAATATGTCCGCAGAGGAGCTTTGAAAGGGCGAATGCCATATGAAATTAAAAAAATTAGTTAACTAGCCGATCTAGGAAAAACTATTATGACAGGAATCCACCAAGTATACGCCAAAAGAGAAGCGAATATAGTGGCTATCGCCAAATAGCTTATGAAGCTCATTGAGTTCAACTTATCAAAAACATGACACATAATGTTCATACCGCACTAACTGTATGACAAAGGTAATTGAAATATTTTTTTAGAATAAGTGATAGTCTTAACCTATAAGCACGCTTGGAATGTTATGAGGAGGGGGTGAGGTTGGTAACGATGTCTCATCTTTGGCATCCGCCTGCTTCAGACTGAATTATTGCAGCGTATCGGTAGAGAGTGATAAGAAAGGACAAGCTTTAGCAGCTCATCCATTTGGATTCATTTTATTTGTTTTTAGCGTAAAGCCGATTATAAGTAACCCGCGTATCAGGTATTCATAAAACAACTCGTCATTTCGTTCTCCTTCGATAGATTGCTGAACAAGTTGAGTCACCATGTCCATGTTACCGTTACTATAATTCGTTTCTCTTAATAACATAAAGTTTGGATCATACAATTGGATGAATTTTTCAAATGGATTGCTGCCGGTATCCTTCCTCATCTCCAGTATTTCCACCGTACCTATGGGCGTGAGGGATTCTACCGTTTACCGTTGTATACCCTTCAAAATGGTGGTAATGCCCACCACCTGCCAATTGAATTGCTGGTCCTGTTGTTCCTCTAATGATGTGCTTATGTTGCTCGTTAAATGATGTTTCTGCATAATAATGATGAACATGCGGAACGCCACTTGGAACCGGCTCTGTTACTCCAGCGTAATGGTGGTAGTGCCCAACATCAAATGAAGTATTCCCTTTAAAAGGATGTACGTGAACATTAACTGGTCTTCCGTCCCACGAAGTAATGAAAAGCTTGTGCGAATGGTTGGAGTTGGAATCACCGGAATGTACAACAAAACCTGTTATTGGTATTTCCATCAGTAGCCACCTCTCTTTATCAACTGCTACATGCTATGAAAGAGGTAGTGTAGATGTTCAATTTTTCTCGTACGAAAACACCAACAAAAAGTCAGTGCATGATTTCTTTCTCATTTACCTTAGTACCCGATAAGATTGATCAAATATATCAAGAATAAAAAGGAAACGCTCAGCCTGGTGAAGTAAGCTTATTAGAGTTGATATACTTTATAAACTATAAGGACTGAGAATGACCTACTATAACAGTGAGGTTCCACTAAATTCCCAGCACACCTACCTCCAATCTAAACTATGTAAAATTCTGGCTCAGTGTAATGAATTTCACATCTTTCCGGGTCAACCTGTTTTACCATAGAAGGGTGATACGCCGTGCTAGGCAGACCATCTTGGGCGGGACGGGTGCGTTCTGCCGCAAATCAGCTACACAGGCTGTCTGGCATGTGCGGCAAGCACGCTTTTATTTTGATTCGAAGCGGAGTTGTCCAGATGTTGAATACCGAATGGGAATACCGTGAGCGCATCAGAAAGCTGGCCGTCTGTATTGTCAAGCATTACCGGGGAAAAGGACCGGACAACGTCAAGGTCTCACTGGAGTCGCCGCTCCGGATTACGGTAGAAATTCGAGGCACCTTGTCCAACCTGTCTGAAATTCTCGTTCATGAAGGGGCCGAGGACAAGGTCAGGGAATATTGGAGCGTTCTTCGTCCTTATCTGGAAAAGGAGTTTATGAGCGAAGCGGAAAAAACACTCGGCAGTCCCTTCACTTACACCTGGGAGGTCTGCCCCTCCGTCCATGGAGACGGACATATTATCATTACTCTTGAACTACAACACATACACCGGTTGGATTAGCGGGAAGGAGTTTGTCTCCTCGCTCGCGGATAAGCCAGTACAGGATGCAGCGTAAAGCGGCATTTTTGTATTGGCTTTTTTTATGTTACGAGTTTCATCTATTTCATATAAAAAGAGGTGCTGCACACATGGCAGACAAGGTATTAACCGTATGTCCCTACTGTGGAAGCGGTTGTCAGCTTCATTTGCTGGTGGACGAGGGGCAGGTAATTGGCGCAGAGCCGGCTGGTGGTCGTACAAACGAAGGAACACTGTGTCTGAAAGGACACTATGGATGGGATTTTCTGAATGACCCGCAAATTCTGACTGCACGCTTGCGTAAGCCCCTGATTCGCAAAAATGGAGTCATGGAGGAAGTGGAGTGGGAGGAAGCCATTCAATATACTGCCGAACGGCTGTCAGCAATTAAGGAAAAATACGGACCTGACTCCATTATGGGAACGGGCTCTGCACGCGGTCCGGGAAACGAAGCGAATTATGTCATGCAAAAGTTCATGCGGGCGGTCATTGGCACGAACAATATTGACCATTGCGCTCGTGTATGCCATGGCCCTTCTGTGGCTGGTTTGACATACTCACTCGGGGATGGGGCCATGTCGAACTCTATTCCTGAAATTGAACATTCGGATCTCCTTTTCGTGTTTGGATATAATGCACCCGAAACACATCCGATCGTCGCAAGACGCATTGTAGCTGCTAAACAAAGAGGTGCCAAAATTATTGTATGCGACCCGCGCATGACTGAAACTGGACGCATTTCAGATATGTGGCTACCTCTAAAAGGCGGTTCGAACATGGCTTTGGTGAATGCTTTTGGTCATGTGCTTGTACATGAGGGACTGTACGACAAACGATATGTGGAAGCAAATACAGAAGGCTTTGCCGAATACGTAGAAAGCATTAAAAAATATACGCCCGAATATGCAGAAGGCATTACGGGGGTCAAGGCGGCTGACATTCGAGCAGCTATAAGGGAATATGCAAAGGCCCCTACCGCTACAATTCTGTATGGAATGGGTGTATGTCAATTTTCACAGGCCGTTGACGTGGTAAAGGGACTCGCTTCTCTTGCACTGTTGACCGGAAATCTGGGCAAGCCGAATGTGGGGATTGGGCCTGTGCGGGGGCAAAACAATGTCCAGGGCTCCTGCGACATGGGCGCATTGCCAAATGTATATCCTGGTTATCAGGATGTAACGGATAGCGCGGTTCGCAAAAAGTTTGAAAAAGCATACGGTGTTGAGCTGCCGCGTAAAAAAGGATATCCCCTTACAGAGGTGCCACACCTCATCCTGAAGGAGAACAAACTGAAAGCTTATTATATTTTCGGCGAGGACCCTGTACAAAGTGATCCGAATGCCGCCGAGTTACGTGAAGCGCTAGACCAATTGGAATTTGTCGTGGTGCAGGATATTTTCATGAATAAAACGGCGCTGCACGCCGATGTCATCCTCCCTTCTACCTCCTGGGGCGAGCATGATGGTGTGTATTCCTCGGCAGACCGCGGCTTTCAGCGCATTCGCAAAGCGGTCGAGCCGCAAGGTGACGTAAAGCCGGACTGGGCCATTATTAGCGAGGTTGCTACCGCAATGGGCTACCCTATGTCCTATGCAAACACAGAGGAAATTTGGGATGAAATGCGAAGCCTTTGCCCGTTATTCGCCGGTGCAAGCTACCAAAAAATGGAGGAACAAGGCGGCGTACAGTGGCCCTGCCCTACAGAGGATCACCCAGGTACACCGTATTTGTACAAAGGGAATCAATTTACTACACCTAGTGGCAAAGGCCGACTATTCGCCTGCGAATGGCGTCCACCGCAAGAACAGCCGGATGAGAAATTCCCGCTTGTCTTATCTACGGTTCGTGAGGTAGGCCATTACTCCGTGCGTACCATGACTGGCAATTGCCGTGCGCTACGCCAATTGTCTGATGAGCCTGGCTTTATTCAGATTAGCCCGGAAGACGGAGCAGATCTGAACATTCTGGATGGCGAAATTGTCGCCATATCCTCCCGGCGGGGACGCATTATGGCACGGGCACAAATCACTGACCGTGTGCTACAAGGTGCGACCTACATGACCTATCACTGGTGGGTTGGAGCATGTAACGAGCTGACCGCCGATTTTCTTGATCCGGTGTCCAAAACACCGGAATTAAAATACTGCGCCATCCGGCTGGAACGGATCGTCGACCAAGCGCAGGCCGAACGTGATGTACATGAATCGTACCAACGGATTCGTAAACAGATGAACGTCCAGGAAGCCGTTTTAGCCGATAAGGTGACGAGATGAGCGGCACGCGGAACATACTGCACAGTTCGGCAAATACCCGGTCAGCTTTGACGAGTAGAATGGGAGCAGCCAGTAGAACAAACGCTGTCGCTTCTTCCTTTGTGGTCGCAGATGCCGGACACTGCATCGGCTGCAAAGCGTGCGAGCTGGCCTGCTTCGCCGTCCACGGACAGAGTAACAACGTGGGCGCTTCTATTGGTACTGTCAACGTGCCGGTAGTGCCCAAGGTGTATGTGGTGCGTAGCGGAAGCACATATGTGCCAATTCAATGCCGGCATTGTGAAAATGCGCCCTGCGCACATGCCTGTCCGGTTCAGGCCATTCGACAGGAGAACGGTGTGGTCATGATTGATGAGGAGCTGTGCATCGGCTGTACCTCTTGTGTATTGGCCTGTCCCTTCGGGGCCATTGAGGTATCTACCGTTTACCGGGAAGGACGAGTCATGACGCAGCCCGGCTTGACCGACCGTGCCGCTCACAAGGCTCTCCCCCGGACCGCAGCAGGCAAATGCGACCTGTGCGCAGACACAAACGGAGGACAGCCTGCCTGTATAGAAGCCTGTCCAAACGATGTACTACGGCTGGCTATAGTCGAGTCCGATCCGCTTCCCGAGCGTCGGCGGGAAGTCTTCTTCCCTCGCCTGTAAGGCCAAAATCAGCCGCAGAAAGGTAGAAATAAGATGTCCATAACAACTAACAATGCCTCTTCGGCTCCTTGTATGGAGACGACAGATTGCACCAAACCCATTATTCATATTGACCCCAGTATGTGTACCGGGTGTAGACGCTGTGCAGGGGTTTGTCCGGTAGATGCCATAGAAGGACAGCCCGGAGAGCCGCAAACCGTGAATGCAGACCGTTGCGTGATCTGTGGCCAGTGTGTACAAATATGCAGCGTATACGCATCCGATTGGGCAGATTCATCTCCACAGGAAGCCGCAAGCAGACGACAGGAGCGTATGCGTGAGCGCGATATGCCTGCTGACATCGGAGAACCGCTATTCGCTGCCTATTATAGCGGTAGCCTGAATAAGGTAACCGACATGATGACGAAACCGGGACAGTTTCGGATCGTCCAATGTGCTCCAGCCATTCGCGTTTCAATCGCGGAGGAATTTGGTATGCCATTTGGCACGCTCACACCAGGTAAAATGGCCGCAGCTCTGCGACGTCTGGGCTTTGACCGGGTATATGACACCAACTTTGGAGCTGATGTCACCATTATGGAGGAAGGCACCGAGCTGATTCGTCGTGTAACCGAAGGTGGGCCGCTACCGATGTTTACCTCCTGCTGTCCGGCATGGGTTCGGTTTGCCGAAATTGAATATCCCGATCTGTTGGACCATCTATCCAGTTGCAAATCACCTATGCAAATGCTAGGCTCGCTGGTCAAAACCTATGGTGCACAACTGGACGAGGTGGAACCTGCGAACATTTATAGCGTCGCGATCATGCCTTGTACCTGCAAGCAATTCGAATGTGATCGTCCTGAAATGGAATCCGACGGCTACCGTGACGTGGATGAGGTACTGACAACGCGTGAACTGGCATACTGGATCAAGAAAAGCGGCATTGATTTTATGAATCTGCCAGATGAAGAATTCGATTCACCGCTAGGACGTTATTCAGGAGCAGGGTCCATTTTTGGTGTAACCGGAGGCGTTATGGAAGCCGCCATCCGTACAGGCTACGAGCTGCTGACGAATGAAAAGCTACCGAAACTCCAACTGGATTTTGTACGCGGTGAGGAAGGCATTCGAGTTGCTGAGGTTCAGGTGGGCGAGCTACAACTTAAGGTAGCGGTCGTCGCGGGGCTACAACATGCCTACGGGCTGCTGGATCGTGTGCAGGCAGGCGAATGTGATTATCATTTTATTGAGGTGATGGGCTGTCCTGCCGGATGTATTAGCGGTGGCGGTCAACCCAAGCTCATGCTGGAAAAACACCGGATTGAAGCTTACCGTGCACGAAAATCCTCTATTTATGGACATGATGCGGGGCTTCAGGTGCGAAAATCGCATGAAAATCCTCACATTATTAAGCTGTACGATGAATTTTTAGGTGAGCCGCTTGGTCATGTATCGCATCATCTGCTGCACACAACCTTCCAAAAGCGCGGACCAGGCAAGCAAAGCCGTAGCTGTGATGCTCCCGCTAAAGAGAATACAGGTAACTCCATTCATTAGCACGTTAAGTTAAAAGGGTGAACCATGGCGGAATCCTGCCTCTCCATGCTTAATAAGAGGCTACTGAGTCTTGTCCGTGTTCATCCTGTATCCATTGTATTTTGTCGTTAGTTAGAGAGGAGTCGAGTTGTATGAACCGTTTTGTTTTAGCTGATCCCGATCAGTGTATCGGTTGTCGTACCTGTGAAATCGCATGTGTCATCGCACATTCAGCAGGTAACCCTTTTATCTCGCCAGATGACGAATTTCATTTTCACCCACGTCTGAAGGTTATTAAATCCATTGGGGTCACTGCCCCTGTCCAATGCCGTCACTGTGAGGATGCCCCCTGCGCCAACGCTTGTCCGAACGGCTCCATTACGAACGCGGACGGCTGTATTCTCATTAACAGTGAGAGCTGTATCGGTTGTAAAACCTGTATGATCGCCTGCCCTTACGGTGCCATTACCATGGTACCCGAATATCGGGACGGGCGGCCTGTAGTTCAGGATGGACTGTACACCAATGTGTCAGGGCGTTTGCAGCCCAAGGAACGAATGATTGCCAGCAAATGTGATCTGTGTGAAGGCATAGAGGGTGGTCCCGCCTGCATTGGAAAATGCCCAACACGTGCCCTCAAGCTGGTTGAGCCGGATCTGATTCAGGCTCGTGTTGAGGAAAAGCGAGCTGCGAGCGCACGCCAGTTACTGCATATGACGCGCATTCCGGCAACAGGTCTCTGACATGACTGAAGCCCTTCCTCTGCAAAAGGATACGCGGACCGAGCGGGATGCGCTAGGGGAAATGGAGATTCCCGCCAACGCCTATTACGGCATTCATACCGCACGTGCGATGAACAACTTTGCGGTCAGCGGCAGACCCGTGAACCGGAAGCTGATTCACGCTCTCGTGCTGGTAAAAAAGGCAGCCGCTCAAGTGAACTGTGAGCAGAAACGGCTCCCTCCCCACCGGGCAGCTGCAATGATAGACGCCTGCGATGAATTGCTCGCCGGACGGCATCTGGATATGTTCACAGTCGATGCCCTGCAAGGCGGTGCAGGCACCAGCACCAACATGAACGTCAATGAGGTCATTGCTAATTTGGCGATTATGCGGCTTGGTGGAAAACCCGGACAGTACGAGCTAGTACATCCGCTGGATGATGTGAACTGCTGTCAGTCCACGAATGATGTTTATCCGACAGCATTACGAATTGCGGCCATTCGACTGCTTCGTCCTTTATGTGACGCGATGGCTTCGTTACAGGAGTCTTTACAGCACAAAGAAACGGAATATGCCGATCTGCTCAAGCTAGGTCGCACACAGCTAATGGATGCCCTGCCCATGATGGCGGGGCAAGGCTTTGGCGCTTACGCAAAGGCCGTGGCACGTGACCGCTGGCGCCTATACAAAGCCGAGGAACGGCTGCGGGAAATCCCTATTGGCGGTACGGCGATTGGCACAGGCATGAATGCGCCCCGCGCTTACAGCTATCGGATGGTCGAGAAGCTGGCGGACGAGACTGGCTTTGGGCTATCCCGAAGTGACCACCCGATGGACCCGATTCAGAATATGGATGTCTTTGTGGAGGTATCCGGTCTGCTCAAAGCCGCCGCTGTGAACCTGTTCAAAATATCAGGCGATTTTCGCCTGCTGGCCTCCGGTCCTCTCGGCGGTATTGGCGAGTTCACTCTGCCTCCAGTTCAGGCCGGATCATCCATTATGCCCGGCAAGATTAACCCGGTGATGGCTGAGCTGGCCGGGCTAACGGCGTTGCGCGTGATAGCCGAAGATGCAGCGATTACGATGGCGGCTGCCTCCGGGCAGCTAGAGCTGAACGCGTTCCTGCCGCTGATTGCCGAATCGCTGCTGGAATCGCTACATATTCTGGACGGCGCGGTTCGGCTGTTCGAGGAACGATGTGTGCGCGGTCTGATCGTAAGCGAGGAACGCTGTTCAGCTAACCTGCGTAACTCCGCTGTGATGGCTTCTGCGCTGGTCGCGGAGCTTGGCTATGATGAAGCTGCCTCCATCGCTTCAGCAGCCATTGCCCAGGGCCGCGCACCGGAGGATATTGCCGAAGAACGCGGTCTGCTGACACGCTCGCGCATTGAGCAATTGTGTCATCCCTATACAGTAACTAAGCCCGGAATTCCAGGGCAGGAAGAAGGAATTCACTTTGGGAATGAATGATACCCCCCGTAGCAACCGACCGCACATCGCCCTGCTCGGTCGCCGCAACGCTGGCAAATCCAGCATTTTGAACACCCTGACCGGCCAGCCCGCCGCCGTGGTATCTCCCGTAGGAGGAACGACCACGGACCCGGTTTTCAAGCCGATGGAGCTGCTCCCTGCTGGCCCCATTGTTCTGGTGGATACCGCCGGACTGGACGATGAGGGTGAGATCGGAGCGCTGCGCCGCAACAAAACGCTAGAAATATTAAATAGCACGGATCTGGCGCTGCTAATCATCGATGCTACTGTTGGGGTTAGCGCATTTGAACATGGGCTACTCGAAAAGCTGCATGCCAAGAAGATTCCCGTCATTGGTGTATTAAACAAGACGGACATCTTGGTAGAGGCAGAGGAAATGACCGCAACCCTAAAGGCTGAACTGGATTTACCCCTCATTCCTTTCAGTGCCTCTAAGCTATGGGGAGACGCGGAACTGAAAAAGGCCATCATTGATGCCCTTCCCCAAAATGAGGATCGTTTCCGTATCGTTGGTGACCTGCTGTCACCCGGCGATTTTGTCGTGCTGGTCGTTCCGATCGATAAAGCTGCGCCCAAAGGCCGACTGATTCTGCCACAGCAGCAGACGATCCGTGATACGTTGGAGAGCGACGCCATCGCCGTAGTGACCAAAGAGCATGAGCTACGACTAACGCTGGAGCAATTGGGACGCAAGCCTCGCTTGGTCATTACCGATTCACAGGCTTTTATGAAGGTAGCAGCAGACACTCCCAAGGATGTGCCCCTGACTTCCTTTTCCATCCTGTTCGCCCGTCATAAAGGTGACCTTGACGAACTCGTACGAGGTGCAAGAGCCATTGACCGTCTCAAGGATGGTGACCGCGTACTCATTGCTGAAGCCTGCACGCACCAATGTCAGTCTGACGATATCGGTCGTGTGAAAATCCCTCGTTGGCTCCGTCAAACGATAGGTAAACGTCTCATCATCGAGCACGCATCCGGTTCCAGCTTTCCTGCCGATCTGAGCGAATATGCGCTGGTTATTCACTGCGGGGCATGTATGCTCAATCGACGTACCATGCTTCACCGGATGGCAGAAACGGAAGCCGCCGGGGTACCCATAGTGAACTATGGTATTTTCATCGCCTATGTTCAGGGAGTCTTCCCCCGTGCCATCGAATGCTTCCCATCCGCTATGCTGGCATGGGAGCAAGCCGTTGGTGCTGGCAGCCATTCCTGAATGAGATGAATCATTGAAGCAACAAATTCCACCCCATACACGCAAAAGCAGCCGCGCTGACTCTCACGCGGCTGCTTTTTATTTGCCCAATTCCAAAGAGAAGATCGATATTCTAAAAATACAAATCCCGCTCACCCGCTTCCAAGCGTTCCAGCTTATCAAGTGTCAAACGGCGTGCCGACTCATGCGGGATACGCTCCAAATTATCACGCAGGGCTTCAGCTCCCAGCTCACGTGCCTCTTCATCTCCATAATCCAACAGGAACTCCTGAAAAGTCAGCAGCGAATTCGGCTGGCATACATTGTGAATCTGCCCTGATTTAGCAAGCTCCATGAACCGATCTCCGGTTCTTCCTTCGCGATAGCAGGCTGTGCAATAGCTTGGCATATATCCTCCACGACACAGACTTTTAATGATTTCCATCGGCGAACGATGATCCCCGACCTCGAACTGAGGTTTATCTTCCGTATCCTGTTTTGCATATGCCCCTACACCCGTAGCTGAACCTGCACTAATTTGTGACACACCCAGACCAATAACACGGTCTCTGTATTCCGGTTCTTCACGTGTAGACAAAATCATACCTGCATAAGGTACAGCCAGTCGGAGAACGGACACAATTTTCATAAAATCCTCGTCGTCGACCAAATACGGATAGCGCTCCAGATCCACATTTTCAGCTGGACGTAACCGCGGAACCGAAACCGTGTGAGGACCACAGCCAAAGACTTCTTCCAAGTGTTCAGCATGTTTCAGCATCGCCACAGTCTCATAGCGAAAATCGTACAGACCATATAACACACCGATACCCACATCATCTATACCTGCGCTCATGGCCCGATCCATAGCCGTTGCATGCCAATCATAATTACGTTTTGGACCTTGCAAATGGAACTTGCTATAAGTCTCACGATGATATGTTTCCTGAAACAAAATATACGTACCAATTCCTACCTCTGCCAGCTTCCGATAGTCCTCTTCGGTTGTGGAAGCAATATTGACGTTGATTCGGCGTATGCTGCCATTGTCCACTTTAACCTCATAAATCTGACGCAGACAATCGACGATATAATCAATCGGACAATTGAGCGGATCTTCCCCCGCTTCCAGTACGAGGCGCTTATGCCCCAACTCCTGAAGCACTCTGACCTCCTTGACCAGTTCCTCCGGCGTCAAACGGCTGCGGGTAAAGCTGTCATTGGTATGCTTATAGCCGCAATATTCGCAGTTATTGACACAGTGATTACTTACATATAGAGGGGCAAACAGCACAATCCGATTGCCGTAAATCTGCTCTTTCACCGCCCGTGAGGATCTAAACATTTCCTCCAGCAGTTCAGGATCATCCACATGCAAAAGAGCCGCCGCTTCAGTTGCACTCAACCCCCGGCAAGCTCTTCCCTTCTCCAAAATGTCTAAAATACGGTTGCGATCTGTTGCTTCCTGCTTTCCCTGCTCCACCGCTGCCATAATCTCTGCCTCATTAATGAAATCCGCCGACACTTTCTCCCGTACTTCACTCACGTAGATCCATCTCCCTTATTATGGTGAGGATTTCGCAAAATCCTTATGGTTAACTACTGTTTCTTCTATTGACTCATAAGCTGTCGTTGTACCCTCAGACTATCGCCACGCCCCATATCGACTTCAAACCCTGCTCCACGGATACGCAGCTCCAGACAATGTCTGCATTGGGCAGATTCATCGCCCAAACATATTTTATTTTCATAAATGGCATACTTCGGCCTCACCGCGAGTGGTGACAAATTGGGCATAACTACATTCGCTCCTGCCTGAAGCGCCTTCTCCCGGCCTTGGGGATGAATCGTTCCCATCGCCGTGGATGCTGGAATTAGCGCGTCTGGGACGACCAACCGGGACAACGAAACGATATCCAGTGCCTTTTCCATGCTTCCCTGACCGGCATCCCGGAGCGGCGTGTTGCTATGCGGTAAAAACGGACCAATCCCGATCATATCCGGCGATAGACTGTGCAAATAGACCAAATCGTCTGCCAAATCACTGTTCGTTTGTCCGGGCAACCCCACCATACATCCAGCCCCGATCTGAAATCCGATTCGCTGCAACGCGAGCAGTCGACTGCGCCTGCTTTCTATCGTCATCGTCGGATGCAGCTTGGCGTACAAATGCGGTGAAGCTGTCTCATGCCGTAGCAAAAAGCGGTCCGCCCCCGCCTTGTATAGTAGCTCATAGGTTTCATCATCCCGTTCACCAATAGACAATGTAACCGCCACATCGGTAAAACGGCTTTTGATCTCCCGAATCAGCTTCGCCAGCCGTGCTGCCGTGAACCAGTAATCTTCGCCGCTTTGCAGTACAAAGGTCCGATATCCCAGCTCATACCCCTCCGCGCAACAGGCCAAAATTTCTTCCGGTCGCAAACGATAGCGAGCCGCCTGTTTATTCGAGGCACGTAGCCCACAATACATGCAGTCCTGGCGACATATGCTGGAGAACTCAATTAATCCACGTAAAAAAACACCTTTGCCGTAACGCTCCATTTTGATGCGAGCTGCCAATTTTCGTAACTGTGCCCGCACCGTCGGTTCTTCCTCCAGACGTGCCAGCAGCTCCGTCATTTCCGTATGCGTCCATTCCTTGCCGTCAGCCAGACGCAGTAATAATTCGTCCGTGACTCATCCCTTCTTCCCTTGTCCCTCTGGACTCCACGTTGTCAGCAGCTTGTACCGTACATGTATTATTCTAGCAACATCGGTGGGAATAGAACGTGACTAGCTTCACAAAAAATCCCATTTTCTGAATGTCAACTCCAGCATCTGCCGCAAAAAATACATATTTACCGCATTCCAGCAGGTGTCGCACTTCATATTACAATCCATCAAAAAACAAAAAACAAAAAACACTTTCCCTAAATGCAAAAGAATTCTGTAAAATACAGATTTGCACTTAGGAAAAGTGTATGTTTTTGAACATAATAGCAGATAAGTCGCATGACACCGCTCAAAATAATGTTTGTTATATCCTTAGTATAAAATAGATATAAGTTTTATGTAAAGCACATTGACAGAAGATTGATTTAGAACATCAGGGTAATAAAATGGATGATCTCTCCACTTTAACAGAATGTATAGTATTCTAAACTATAAGGGAGGAGATAAATTTATGGTCAAACAACTGATTGTTGGCGATGCCACGCATGAACTGACCACTACACGCCGCATTCTGGAACGGTCTGGTGTAATCTTTTCCACTGCACTGCCGTAGTCTACAGTATCTATCAACCCCTCACCCAACGACTGGACCACATATACTCTTACCTGGCTTAATGCAACTGAAAACAGTTTGAATATCCCACTTTAACACTTTATATGTATGGTTCATGCTGATCACCTCAGTCATTCATTCGGTGAATGATGTGGTAATTCCTCCAGCGACAAAAAAGACTCGCCAGTTACCTAGCAGAGCCTTAATTTTAAGTTTAATGCAATGGAGCCTGATCCCAATCCGCCTGCAAATCGACGCCGAACTGTCTTATTGCTTCTTTAGTAGCAAAAAGACAGAAGTCTTGTTGGGAACCGTAAAAATTCAGCTTGTATAGTGTACCAGAGTCAAGCTCTTCCCAGCTTAACTCATAAAGATCTTTCTCGAATGATGAGTACAATCCATTTAAACTTTCTACGGGAAATTGCGATGTGGCTTCAATATAATTCTTAAGAGTGATATTTGTCCACCCAAAATCCAAATCGTATATCTTTTTATTCGTTTTAAAGTATTTAAAGTTGAGCTGACACCCTTCACGTTCTCCAGGGATATGATATTTGAATGTAAATTCAACACATGTCCCTTCTTCATTTTTGTCTTTAAGAATAGCCATTGTTCTCTCCTCTTTATTTAAAATTCCACATAGATTTAAACCAACGCTTTTTCACATTTACTCGATAATTAATAGTGTCCTTACCGTTATCGCTATAAATTGTAATTACATCATTCGCACTATTATCCAAAATGGCTATTACTTTATTATTAGGGTCATAAACAACACGAGCTCCTGTTTGGATATCAACATATTTTTCAACTGCTCGCATACCGGACGCTTTACCTTCAAGCAGGTTGTCGATCATAAGGGTAGTAATTCCGTCTTTTATAGCTTCCTCAATGGCATGTTTAGTTAAGTTTGTAATAACATTTCTTGTTGTGGTTTGAACAGCAACAGAACTACCTCTTTTGAAAAGTTGTTGTATTGTAAACCTAATTATATGACCAATTGATGCTGGTTGAGCAGCAAACGGAGTAATGCGATTTTGGTCAAATTCGGATTGAACGCCAGATTGCTTTTCCTTGTATTCTTCATATACTTTATCCAATTGTCTGTCATATTCTTCAGTAACTTCTTCAGACTGATGATTGAGTTCTTCAGCTGAAGTTGCAGTCAAGCCAATAATATTAAATAATAAAATAACGGATAAAATTGCGGCAAAATACTTAGCTATTCTTTTCAAGTTAGCACCTCTATGTTTTATTTTTAGTAAGTATGGTTGGCCAACCAATATTTACAATAATAATACAAATTGAATTATTATACAATTATGTTCTTTTTTACACTTAAAATTTTAACATATTTTTATAATGTTATAGAGCTATTAATGAATTTTAATTATAGAATACTTAAAACACCCCACCAGCTTAAGCCAGTAGGGTGTCACCGATGCTTTCGGATTACACAATGGTGCTTCCGTATCCGTTGCGTTAAGTATAATCCGATTGGACTATTTTGTGAATATTAATAGAAAATATTTGCCAGGTCATATATACTTTTTATAAAATTATTGATTGTTATCTTAAATATAAATTAGGAGTGTTATTATGAAGTACTTCTTTTCTATTTTTCTTCCCCCATTAGCTATCATTCTATGCGGAAAGCCTTGGCAGGCATTTTTAAATGTCATTTTGTGCTGTATGGGTTGGGTGCCAGCAGTAATTCATGCAGTGGTGGTGAACAATTATAAAGCTGATCCTCGAAACGAGGAACTTATTAGAGCAGTAAAGCAAGCCAGACAATTCCCTAGATAATCCAGAACCCTGGGGCCTGTGAAATATCTAAAATTAATGTTCATAGAATTGTTTGCGGCTGCTTTTAGGGTCCCCTTTGAAAGAACGAATATTTTTCCAAAAAGCTGGTGGGTAAGAATGACAGATCGTGTCTTTCACAACTTTTTTTAAGTTTTTATGGTATATATGATAAAAAAATGAAATCGGGTGTTTATTCCATGAGACGAATTATTGTTGCTCTACTCGTATCTTCCTGTCTTCTTATTTCTGGCATACTTCCAACAGCCCTGAGTTATGCGGAGAATTCAATTTCCAATCTTCCCATTGTAGCAGAGGATGCGGCTGTGTTCTATCTGGTACCGCATCAATTGACTGCCGGATTGAACAAATCTTCCTTATCGCTGGATTCCGTCTCCATAAAGGCCACTCCCCTGCTGAAGAAAAATAATCATTTGTATTTCCCGTTCAGATGGCTGGAGACAGCTCACTTGGCAACCATCAAGCGGGATGCAAAGACAGGCAGCACGTGGGCGGATTTTGACGCTGAGAATTCGGTACCTTTTTCCTCATTACGATTAATGCCTAACCAATCAAAGATTTACAGAAGTTACTTCGACGGAACAGTGACAGCGCTGGATGAGTCAATCCCTAAAACGTTTATAAAAAACGGCCAATTGTATATTCCGGTGTCACTCCTGTCTAAGATGGGAATAAACTATACATGGAGTAATGGAGTCATGCACTGGGCCTGGAACGATAAAGTAGTCAAAGTGCTTCACCCAACGTATACAACGGATAAAGAAAATATCACTTTCAGCGCATTAGTGCAAAAAGAGTTTGGACATGCTTATCTTTTGGTAAATACAGGAGACGGTGGCATGACAAGCTCCATTGGAGGTAGCATTAGCACGTTAAAGGGAAAAGAAAAAAACATTGGAAAGCCGATTATAATGAATGGAAGAACATTTCAGCGGATTGAATATTCAGTAGAACTTCGCCCCGGCCCAAATCCATTAGAAATTCACACCAATGATAAAGGATCTGCTAAGATAATGGTCCATCGCAAAGTATTAAACCCGTCCTCCGTTCCTATCAGATACAACCATGCCGGTAACGAGCAAGACATCCGCTTTACCAAACCGACTCAGGGATACTTCCATGTAAAGGCTGGAGATCCAATAGCAATTGCTGGAGTCGTGACAGCTACGTATCTCGAAAGTAATGAAGTTTCTTTTGGAGTGGCAGCATTTCAGAACGGCAATTTTGTTGAAGTTGAAAAAAAGACCGTTATCCCGCTCAAACAGGATAAATCCTTTAGCGGTTCTATCGTTATTCGAAAACCTGGTACTTATTTGGTCAATATTCTAAGTCCAGATGTATTCGTGGGAGGTAGTTCACCGTACGGCTCTGTCAAATGGGCTGAAATCACAGTCGAAGTGTTGCCTAAAACCAACAAAAACCCATAATTCTCTCCCAGATCCGCTAGCTAAATATGCCAGACCGTGGATCGGGTTGTGTCTGCTCTAGCAAAATGAGACGTTGGGGGAAATGAAAGCTTTACAAGCTACCCTGTGGCTGCCTGGATAACGCATGCATCGAATCCTTCTTTTCGCATCTCAAGACAGAGAAGCTGTACCTCAAACAGTGTAATTCAGAAGCGGAGATTCGGCAAGCGGTGGAAGAATACATGTACTATTACAACTACCAGCGCTTTCAAGCCAAACTGAAGCAACGCGCACCGATTGAATATCGATGCGCGCTGGCAGCTTAGCTTTTTTCATCTGTCTACTTGACAGGGGTATGACCAGCATAGGGATTTTCCAGCTTGCATCCTCCCCATCGCCCGTCAGAAAAGATTCTATTTACGAAAAAACGCTTCATCTATATAAAAATTGTGACACATGGAGTTAATTCGGATTGGGATTTTGATTGAAATATTGTATAATCACTCTATGATGTAATAGGTAAATCTTATAAGATACGATGATAAAAGGAGTCCGAAATTCGATGGAATTCAGACAGCTTCAATACACCCTGCAAATTGCAGCGGAAAAAAACTTCTCACGTGCAGCAGAAAAACTGCACATTGCTCAGCCTTCCCTGAGCCAGCAATTGTCCAAGCTGGAGAAAGAGCTAGGGGTCCTGTTATTTCAACGCAATACAAGTGCGGTGGAATTAACGCATGCAGGAGCAAGCTTTGTGGAACAAGCGAAAAAGATCGTCGATGCAGTCGAGCAGCTCCGGCAGGAAATGGACGATATTTCTCAGCTGCGCAAGGGGAAGGTCGTCGTCGGCAGTATGCCTATCACGGGTTCCCATTTGCTGCCACATGTGTTGCCTGTATTTAAAAAAGCTCATCCGGACATTGAAATTGTTCTGGTCGAGGATTCATCCATGAATCTGGAGAAAAAAACAGCCAGCGGCGATACCGATCTCAGCCTGCTTTCTCTCCCGTTAGTAGAGCCGACACTTTCCTATGTGCCTATCGGTGAAGAATGGATTGATCTCGCTGTTCCCCCGGGTCACCCGCTGGCTCTGCGCAAAAACGGTGACCAGCCACAGCCAGTGCATCTGGAAGAGCTGAAAGACGAACCGTTTGTCGTCCTGAAAAAAGGGCAAGGCTTCCGAAAGCTGACGATGGACTTGTGCCATCAAGCGGGCTTTGAGCCAAATGTGGTGTTTGAAAGCACCAATATGGAAACCCTCCAATCGCTCGTAGCGACAGGGATGGGGGTGACACTCGTGCCTCGTTTTATCGCCCGGGCCGCGAGCAGCGAGTTTGTTCCGGCATTACTGCCCCTGGCTGAACCGACGCCAAGCCGTACACTAGCCATTGCATATCGGAATGGACGTTATTTATCCAAAGCCGCCGAGGCTTTTATTGAAACCTTCCGCGAAACGGTCAAACAGCTTTCCCAAAAGTAGTTCTCACGTAAAAAGACCGTCTTCCTCCACGGCCAAAGCCAGAGAAGAAGACGGTCCCGGGGCTACACCCCTATACATTACACATTTAATGTTCAGTTCCATTAGGTTCGATTACAATGTTGCTATGCTGCTCCACCTGGTTTCAACGAACCTTATTTCATGTTCCCTTGAATTCCATGTCAGCCTCGCCTGATTACCTTAACCTTGCTCGGAAACTCCACTTTATCCATCCCGCATCACTTCTTTCCATAAGGTCTCATGCCCTGGTTTCCCAAGATTGTCCTACCTCAGTTCCAATGTGCTGTGTGATCCCAAAGTGCCTGTCCTCGCCTTATCGTGATCAGGGTCGCCCTGAATCTGGTGGACTTTTATCCTGATCATAGCCCATTTCGTGATTATTGCCGACAACCTGTCTATTTAAGCCTCTCGGCCGTGACAGGCCATCCCTATTTGCCAGTTCGGATCTACTTTGGTTATCCATCGTTATCAACCTCCTGGTGTCGGGATACTATTATAATACACCTTTGGGCTGTATCTGAAACAGGAATAGTAATATTTATTTAACGGTCAT
Source organism: Paenibacillus sp. 1-8 (assembly GCF_056316205.1). Lineage (NCBI taxonomy): Bacteria > Bacillati > Bacillota > Bacilli > Caryophanales > Paenibacillaceae > Paenibacillus > Paenibacillus sp. 1-8. The sequence continues at coordinate 3,031,890 of NZ_CM149995.1, forward strand.
ACAGAGAAGGACGACGGTCCTCGAATACTGGAATACGCCCACGCACGTCCTGCACCAAGGCTGACTCAATTGTTCCTGTGATGATATCCTCCTGCTCTCCGCCCTCGGCAATGATTTCTCCCCACGGATCAATAATGAGAGAGTGCCCGAAGAAATCCGTATCTCCACTGCGTCCTACCCGGTTACAGGCGATGACGTACATTTGATTTTCAATGGCCCGTGCAGTCAGCAACGTACGCCAGTGATGAAGCCGGGGATGTGGCCATTCCGCAGGTACGACAAGCACATTTGCGCCAGACAGGGCCAGACTGCGGGCTAGCTCGGGAAAACGAATATCGTAGCAGATCGACGCACCCGCCTGAATCCCTCCATCCAGCGTGAATAAAACCTTTTCCTCGCCAGGCTGCAAATATTTTTCTTCATCCATAAGCCGGAACAAATGAATCTTGGAATACGAAGCAACCTCTGCACCGGATCGGTCAAAAACGAGCATCGTATTGTACACATGACCGTCGCTTTTCTTCTCCGCGATAGATCCGGCTACCACATTCACCTGATGAGTAGAAGCGAATGCCGATATCCATTCGCGGGTTTCCATTCCTTCCTGATCCGCCAGCTCATGAATGCGGTCCAGCGCATACCCCGTGTTCCACATTTCTGGCAGTACAATCAGGTCCGGCTTTAGCTCGGCTGTCACCGCTTGTTCCATTAACGTACGAATATGACTGCGGTTTTCCGGGGGATTCCCCAGCTCAATATGAGCTTGTATGAGTGCAACACTGAACGGCTGAGCTTCTTGATACGTCAAAATCGTTCATCCTCCTTGTGAACCGGAGCTTCCGATGCTCACTTGTCCGGCATTTTCTCCCATCATAGCCCGATCAGACTCGGCCACGCAACCGCATAAGACCAATCCCCTCTATACAACTTGGTTAAATCATGATAAATTAATCCTCAAACCATTCCAAAAGGTCGTGTGAAATGATGAGTAATTTTTCCATCCCCTCCGCTGATGTGATGAAACAGTTACCAACTCAATTTTTTGCCACACTCGTACAAAATGTAAACCGTGAAATTGCGGCAGGGCATGATGTCATTAATCTTGGACAAGGGAACCCGGATACACCTACCCCACCTCATATTGTAAAAGCTTTGCAAGAATCAGCGGATAACCCGCTGTATCATAAATATTCGCCTTTTCGCGGTTACAGCTTTCTCAAGGAAGCCGTTGTACATCGCTATCAGGAGGATTACGGTGTGACACTCGACCCGGAAACTGAGGTCGCCATCCTGTTTGGCGGAAAAACAGGCTTGGTGCAGCTACCGCAAGTTTTACTCAATCCCGGCGATGTGTGTCTCGTGCCTGATCCCGGCTACCCGGATTACTGGTCTGGCGTAGCCTTGGCTAAAGCGGAAATGTCCTTTCTCCCTTTAAAGGAAGAGAACCGTTTTCTGCCCGATTATGAGGCTATTTCCGAGGAAAACCGCCGCCGAGCCAAGCTGATGTTCCTCAATTATCCGAATAATCCGACCTCAGCCACTGCACCTCTTTCCTTCTATGAGGACACGGTTGAATTTGCGAAACGGAATGGTATTGTGGTTGCCAGCGATTTTGCCTATGGTGCTATTGGCTTTGACAGCGAACGTCCAGTGAGCTTCCTTCAAGCCAAGGGGGCCAAGGACATAGGGATTGAGTTTTATACCCTGTCCAAAACGTACAATATGGCGGGCTGGCGCGTCGGTTTCGCGCTCGGCAATGCCGAAATTATCTCGATGATTAATCTGCTACAGGATCATATGTATGTAAGCCTGTTTGGCGGTATTCAGGCAGCGGCGGCGACCGCTCTGACGTCCTCGCAGGACTGCGTGGGCGAGCTGGTTGCACGCTATAAATCGCGCCGTAACGCTTTTTATGATGCACTTGGGCTAATAGGCTGGAAGGCGACGCGCCCAAGCGGCTCCTTTTTTAGCTGGTTGCCTGTGCCGCAGGGCTATACTTCGGCTTCCTTTGCCGATCTGCTGTTGCGGGAAGCCAAGGTAGCTGTAGCTCCGGGGATCGGCTTCGGTAACGGCGGCGAAGGATATGTGCGGGCGGGGCTGCTAAGCTCGGAAGCTCGACTGACCGAGGCGGTTGAACGAATTGGCAAGCTGAGCCTGTTTGGTTAAGCCGTATTTTCCAGCTACAACCTCTTTGCCAAACCAGACCTTTTCATGGTATTCTGTTACCAATATCATTTAGCGCGTTGAAGGGACTACTAAGAGAGACCCGTCCTGTTCAGAGAGTAAATTCCGATAGGCTGCAAGAATTTACCTGGACCCTCTCCCAACTCCTATCCCCGAGCGCCCTGCGTAGTCAGGCGGTTCCTGCCGTTAACAGGTTCAAGTGGGATGATCATGAATCATCAATGAAGGTGGTACCGCGGAAGCACAAACTTTCGTCCTTTGCATATAAAGGATGAAAGTTTTTTTGTATATCAAAAAGAGTACAAATTAAGGAAGTGGACGTCTTGTCAACACGAATCGTCATTAAAATCGGAAGTAGCTCTCTAACTGGAGTGGAAGGTGGCTTGAATCGGGAAGCCATCGCTTATTTTGCCCGGGAAATCAGCTTGCTTCGTGCAAAAGGCCATGAAGTGCTGCTGGTTACATCAGGCGCAGTAGCCGCCGGATTTCGGGAGATTGGGTACCCCTTTCGGCCCAAACTGTTGCATGAAAAGCAGGCGGCAGCGGCTGTTGGCCAAGCTCTTCTCATGCAGGCCTATGAGCAGGCTTTTAAAGATTTTGACCTAGTGATCGCGCAAATCCTGCTGACACGCAGTGACTTTTTGAGCCGCAAACGAATGAACAATGCCGGAATGACTGTGGAAGAACTGCTGCGCCAGCAGGTCATTCCGGTCTTTAACGAAAATGATACTGTATCCATTGACGAATTGAAATTTGGTGATAACGATATGCTGTCTGCGCTGGTCGCCAATCTGGTCAAAGCGCAGCATCTGATTATCATTACGGACACCGATGGCGTATATACGGCAGACCCGCGCAAGCATCCGAACGCCGTACGTTTTGAACGCATCGACGAGATTACCGAGGAAATTTATGCATTGGCTGGAGGTTCCGGGTCAGCCGTAGGGACTGGCGGTATGCGATCCAAGATCGAAGCTGCCAAAGTCGCCACACGCGGCGGTGTGCCTGTGTTTGTAGGACGCGTCAACGCAGACGGCGATTTGGATGCAGCCGTGGAGGGACATGGGTCGGGGACTTATTTTGACACCCACCTCTCTTCCCTCCCGATGAAAAAACAATGGCTCGGCTTCATGTCGACGCCGCTCGGTACGGTGCATGTAGACCAGGGAGCTGAGGAAGCGCTGGTGAATGGCGGTCATAGCCTGCTTCCCGTTGGCGTACGGCGCGTGGAAGGCAGCTTTCATGCCGGAGATGTCGTTGAGGTGCTGGGGCCGGAAAATAAGGTGCTGGGGCGCGGCATCGTCAATTATGACGATGGGCAGCTTCGAAGCGTACAAGGATTACCAAGCGGCGAGGTTGTGGGCAAGATCGGTCCCATTCACCGCCTTGAGGTGATTCACAGGGATGAATGGATTACATTATAAATACGGGGAGGCCGTAACATGAGTGAATTAACGACGAACACAGCCACAACAGATGAAAGCCAGTTTAGTGAAGTACGCGCCAAAGCAACTCTGGCCAAAAAAAGCGCCGGGGTCATGAACCGACTGACGACAGCACAAAAAAACGAAGCGCTGCTCGCCATGGCTGAAGCACTGGTAAATCATACGGAAGAGCTGATTGCAGCGAACAAAAACGACTTGGAGCGTGGACGGGAACTAGGAACGTCGGAATCGCTGCTCGACCGCCTCAAGCTGACCGAGGACCGAATCGGGTCCATCGCCGAAGGCTTACGCCAAATTGTGGAGCTGCCTGATCCGGTCGGTGACACGCTCGAGCATATCGAACGTCCAAACGGCCTTCGTATTGAGAAAATACGTGTGCCGCTGGGTGTCATCGGCATCATCTATGAAGCGCGTCCTAATGTGACGGTAGATGCTGCGGGCCTGTGTCTGAAAACAGGAAATTCGGTTGTGCTGCGCGGTGGCTCGGCGGCCCTATTTTCCAACCGCAAAATCATTGAAGTTCTCCAACAGGCGTTGGACACAACTGCTGTACCGCGCGATGCGCTTCAGCTCATTGAAGATTCAGACCGCGCCTCTGTCAATGAAATGCTCACGCTGAACGGTTTGCTGGATGTGATCATTCCACGCGGCGGGCGCTCGCTTATTCAAAATGTTGTTCAGAATTCTACTGTGCCTGTCATTGAAACCGGAGCTGGCGTATGCCATACCTTTTTGGACGCTACGGCGGATACACAAATGGCTGAGGCCATTACGCTGAACGCCAAGGTACAAAGACCGTCCGTATGTAACTCCATGGAAACCCTGCTCGTTCACTCGGATTATGCACAGGCACATTTGACGAGTTTGGCAGAACGCTTCCGTGAAGCCGGGGTCGAGCTGCGTGGCTGCGCACGGACACGGAAACTGGCTCCCTGGGCTATTCCAGCCACGGAAGAGGATTATGGCACTGAGTATAATGATTACATTATGAACGTCAAGGTAGTAGACAATTTGGACGAAGCGCTGGAGCATATTGCCCGTTACGGTACAATGCACTCGGAGTGTATTGTGACCGCAGATGAAGCTCATGCCGAACGTTTTATGCAAGAAGTGGACGCGGCAGCCGTGTATCACAATGCCTCCACCCGCTTCACGGATGGCTTTGAGTTTGGATTTGGTGCCGAGATCGGGATCAGTACGCAAAAATTACATGCCCGCGGTCCAATGGGACTGCCTGCGCTGACTTCAACCAAATATCGTGTGTACGGTACTGGACAAATCAGGGAATAATATTATTTATCAATCCGTATCCTTGGAGGTTATGAAACCATGTGTGAGTCACAAACAAAGGCTTTAATTCAAGAGCAAATTACGTTTTACGGAGCAGGCTCGATGGCAGAGGCTATTATTCGCGGGATGATGGCCCGTTCCGTTGTCAAACGTGGTGGTATTACCGTCATCAACCGTAGCAATCAGGCTCGCCTGGAGGAACTTCAACAGCAATATGGGGTGTTGTTCCAAACTGAGGATACCGCCAAAATTGAGCTGCTGCGCCGTTCTCCAGTGATTGTGCTTGCCATGAAGCCCAAGGATGCTGCACAAGCCCTTGGACAGCTCGGCCCGCTCCTGTCCGATGGACAGCTGATCATTTCGGTGATCGCCGGACTGTCCATTCGTACGATGCAAACGTTGCTCGGTCGCAAGCAGCCCATCGCCCGGACGATGCCGAACACATCCAGCTCGATTGGATTGGGAGCCACAGGCATCAGCTTTTCCAAGGAGATTAGCGAAGACCAGCGTAAAAACGTGCTTACAATATTCGAATCTGTGGGTACGGTGACGGTTATAGAAGAAGAGAAAATGGATGTTTTGACCGGGATTTCCGGAAGCGGTCCTGCCTATGTCTACTACTTGATGGAAGCCATGATTGCCGGGGGAATCCGTGGTGGCTTGACTCCTGAGCAAGCGCACGAACTGACGGTGCAAACCGCACTTGGAGCGGCACGCATGGTACAACAAACCGGGGAGGAGCCTTCTGCCCTGCGCCACAAAATCATGTCACCCAACGGCTCCACGGTAGCGGCGTTGGATACACTGGACAAAGGCGATTTCTACGAAACGGTAATTGCGGCGGTACAGCGTTGTGCTGAACGATCCCGTGAAATGGGAGCTGTACTAAAGGAGGGAATTGAATGAGCTATTGCTTAGCGACCTACCGGGTATACGATGACAAAGCCGATTTTAACAAAAAGGCCCAAACCATTGCCATCGGCATGACGGTGGGTAGTTGGACCGAGCTTCCGCAAGCCAAGCGGGACGCAATGCAAAAGCATCTCGGCTCGGTTCAATCCGTGGACGTTCACGATGGAGGTCCCGGTGAACGGTATGCCGACCTGACCATCGCTTACCCGGATGTCAATTTCAGCCGGGACATTCCCGCACTGCTGGTGACGGTCTTCGGCAAAATTTCGATGGACGGCCGTATCAAGCTGACGAAGCTGGGCTTCTCGGAAGCATTCCGTTCCGCTTTTCCGGGGCCGAAGTTCGGCATCAGTGGCTTGCGTGAGCAGCTCGGCGTGTATGACCGTCCACTGCTTATGAGCATTTTCAAATCGGTGATTGGCCTTAATCTGGACGAGCTGCGCGAGCAGTTTACCCGACAAGCCCTGGGCGGCGTCGATCTGATCAAGGACGACGAGATTTTATTTGAAAATACGCTGACGCCGATTGAAAAACGCGTCGAAGTCTGCATCAGAGCCGCCGAAGCCGCTGAGCGTGAAACCGGTAAAAAGCTGCTGTACGCCGCTAATTTAACTGGACCAACCTCACAGCTCAAAGCGCAAGCCCTCAAGGCCATCGACGCAGGCGCAAATGCCCTGCTGTTCAACGTGCTGGCCTACGGCTACGATGTGCTGCATGAACTGAGCAGCGATCCCGCTATCTCGGTGCCGATTGCAGCCCACCCATCGTTGGCGGGTGCTGCTTATCCTTCGCCGCATTATGGTATTTCGGCGTCGGTGCTGCTCGGTCAGCTCATGCGACTGGCAGGGGCCGACCTCGTGCTCTTCCCTTCTCCTTACGGCTCGGTTACGATGCCGCGTGAGGAAAACATGGCGATCCGCGATGAGCTGATAACCCCTGAGCTGCCGCTGAAGGCCAGCATGCCTGTGCCATCCGCAGGGATTCACCCCGGACTGGTGCCGTTAATTGTGCGTGATTTCGGTACAGATGTTGTCGTGAACGCCGGGGGCGGTATTCACGGCCATCCGCTCGGCACCGAAGCAGGTGGGCGCGCCTTTGTGCAGGCGATTGAAGCCGTGCGTCTGGCTGTGCCGCTGCCGGAATACGCCCGCACGCACCCCGAGCTGCAATCCGCGCTCGACACGTGGGGAGGAGAACGATGAGTACAGCGAAGAAACCTGTCATTTTTTGCGATTTTGACGGGACAATTACGAACAGCGACAATATTGTCGCCATTATGAAGCATTTTCAGCCTGCGGGCTGTGAGGCCATCATGCATGATATCGTGAACGGACACACGTCTATTCGTGAAGGCGTTGGTGCCATGTTCGCTCTGATGCCCTCGGCGCAAAAAGATGAAATTATCTCTTATGTACTTGGACAAGCTGGTATACGCGAGGGCTTTGCCCGTTTTTTGGACTATGTACGGGAACAGGATATTGAATTTTTTGTCACCAGCGGCGGTATTGATTTCTTTATTGATCCTCTGTTGGAGCCTTTCGACATTCCACAGGATCACGTTTACTGCAATGGTGCCAATTTCTCGGGGAATCATATTGAGATTACGTGGCCGCATACATGTCAGGAACCGTGTACGAACGACTGCGGTATGTGCAAAACAACCGTGATTCGCCAATACCCTGCCGAACAGTACGAACGAATCTTGATCGGGGACAGCCTGACGGATTTTGAAGGAGCCAAAATTGTCGACCTCGTGTACTCCCGCTCGCACCTGACTTTAAAGTGCCAGGAGCTAGGCGTACCACACGTGCCCTTTGAAACATTTGACGACATTATTAAGGATTTAAAGCAAAAGCAGGAGCAAGGGGTGCTGTAAATGAGCTATAGCTTGGCAGACATTACGTTGGAAGAAAAACACCGCGCACTGGAAGAACTCGCTGATGTCAAGGAGCTATTCGCATCTCGCAACTGGTTCCCCGGCACGAGCGGCAATTTGTCGATACGGATCAGGGATTTTCATCCTGAACAATTTTATTTTGCAGTTACTGCCAGCGGCAAGGATAAAACCAAGCGGACACCGGAGGATTTTCTGTTCGTGGACCAGCACGGAAAAGCGGTAGAAGCTACAAACCTCAAGCCGAGCGCCGAAACGCTGATTCATTGCGAAATTTACCGCCTCACAGGCTGCGGAGCCGTTTTCCATGTGCATACTGTTTTTAACAATCTCATTTCCGAATATTACGGGGAACGTGGCTCTGTACCTGTACAAGGCATTGAACTCATTAAGGCTTTAAACATTTGGGAGGAAAATGCTGCGATTGACATTCCCGTGCTGCCGAATTACGCAGATATTGCTGCGATTGCCAAACTGGTGCCGGGTGTGCTGAATGATCAGGTGCCGGGGATCTTGCTGCGCAACCACGGCATTTATGCGTGGGGGCGTGATGTGTTTGAAGCTAAAAAGCATCTGGAGGCGTTTGAATTTTTGTTTGAAACGACGTACCGCTCCCTGCTGCTGAGACTTTAGTTTGAAGAGCAACTTGATATATAAGTTGAACTCAAAAGTTACCTATTGTGCTACTGCGCAGTCGGATGGTGCTTCCCATCGCCACCGCCCCCGGATTTCTTAAATAAAACCTATGATAAAGGTAGAGATCCGGGGACAAAAGCGACCACTTCGCTTGTACAGCACCATTCCACCTACTTCGTTTTGATGTTCATTTTTCGAGTTCAGCTTATATACTTGAGCCTGCTTTAATTAGAAAGTGCAAAGTGAACACAGAGAACGTAGCCTAAGCGAAAGCGGGGGAGCGTTCTCTTTTTTTAAATGAAAAGGCAGCCTTGGACGTGTATATAAAGTCCCGGACTGCCTTTCTATCATTATGGAATCAACCTGATTATATAAGCGGGATAGAGTCTCTAGTTATTTACTTGGTAACCATTACTCACAAGTATTCGCCCGTAGCTGTAACTCATTAAAAAGCACGCCCGCATGGTAGCCGTCGCAGACAACCATATCCTATCACAATCCCGGCATATTATTTTGCACTGCTTTTAAATAAACTCTGATCATTTCATGTAATTATAGCACGCTGCGAGAAAGGATGCTCCTCAGGCTTTGTGCAGCCTCACAGGGGGCTTCTGCCCATGAGATGGCTGAAATGACCGCTATGCCGTCCGCTCCAGCCTGTAGGACGCTGGCAGCGTTGTCCGCTGTAATACCACCAATGCCTACCAGCGGAAGGCTAGCACCACCTGCACGCAGCCTGCGGACCAGCTCCGGTCCCTGCACAGGATGTGCATCCGGCTTGGAACGAGTCGGGAACATCGGTCCTACGCCCGCATAATCAGCGCCAGCGCGTACCGCCTGCTCCGCTTCTGTTAGGCGGTGTACCGATACGCCGATGATTTTGTCGCCCATTCGGGAGCGAACGCGGTCTGCCGGCTCGTCATCTTGTCCGAGATGGACGCCATCTGCATCCACAGCCAAGGCAAGCTCGACATCATCATTGACGAGAAATGGAACGTCATACTGATGACACAGCCTCCGGGCGGCTTGAGCAAACTCGTGCAAGCGACTTCCCGTCAGACAGCCTGCACCCTTTTCACGCAATTGAAAAAGGCTCACACCTCCCTGCAACGCTTCCTCCAAAACTATCAGCGGATCACGGCCGCAATTCATACTCCCCATGACCAAATAAAGACGCAGATGCTCCCGCATACGCCCTATATCAACTCTTGGCATCGCTTTGTTCCTCCCTCATTGCCCTGCTCCATACAGACGCTCCTTCTCCTGTCCAGCGTGCATTCCATGCCCAATGGTTCGTCGGTCCATGCCCACTGCCGATACCCAAGCCCTGCTCAATCGCCGCCTGTATAAAAGCCTTGGCCGTCTGCACCGCCTCGGGTACACTTCGTCCTGCCGCCAATCCAGCCGCCAGCGCCGCCGAAAAGGTACAGCCCGTTCCATGGGTATGCGGGGTATGAATTCTTGCCCCATCCAGTTCGGTAAAATCGCGCCCGTCGAACAACAAATCCACGGACCGTTCCGCTTCCGTGCTGTGCCCTCCCTTGATGATCACGTAGCTGGTCCCCAAATCAGCCAGCATTCGAGCGGCTTCCTTCGCATCCTCACGACTGGAGAGGGTTAAGCCTGTCAACGCTTCCGCTTCCGGAAAGTTTGGGGTGACTACCTTCGCCAACGGTAACAAATACGATTTTAGCGTTTCCACTGCCTCGTCATGAAGTAGAGAAGCTCCGCCTTTGGCGATCATTACCGGGTCTACGACAACATTAGGCCACCGAAACTGGCGAATTTGCGCGGCCACCTGACGAATGACCTCAGCACTCACGAGCATACCCGTTTTAACGGCATCAGGTGGTAAATCTGTACCTATGGACTGTAATTGAGCTTCCACCATGGCAACAGGGACAGGATGAACAGCTTGTACACCACGTGTATTTTGAGCAGTAACTCCCGTCAGGGCAGACATGCCGTACACGCCCAACTCCTGAAAGGTTTTTAAATCAGCCTGTATGCCCGCGCCCCCTCCGCTGTCCGAGCCTGCAATGGTCAATGCTTTGTGCACCGTATGGGTCATAGCTGTAGCCCCCTGACAACACCTTGCCGCTTCCAATTCTGCCACTCATCCTGAATCTGATTTTGGGTATAAAGTAAAATGAATTTCAATATCAAACGAACCCTGCTCCTTTGATGACAGGAGCCTGCGCTTCTTTCCAGCCGAGAGATATGGTTTTCAGCATGCACATGCTCAAGTGTATGAAACAACAAAAAAACACTATGCAAAAGCAGAGTGTTCCTACACTAAGGTCCCTGCGCTGGCATTATCCAACAGGTTCATACGGTCTACGACAGAATAGTCGTACTCTCAGCTTGCTTCCGCAGGCTCCCGTGCTATTTTTTTATAATCGTAACCCTTTATGCTGTAAAAAGCAACGCCCCCTATTGGGGACGCTCCAGCCTGAATTGCTCTCCCAGCTTTGCATAATCATTGCCGGCCAAACGACTCACCGGACGCAGCTCCTTGGCGATTATGTATGTATTTTGATACGCTTCCTCGGACAAATGATACTGCACCACGCGCCCGATCAGCAGATCGCAGGCAGGTGCGCCCTCTGTGCCCCCCAGCGGTATCGCCTGCTCCAGGACACATTCCATGCGTATTTTCGCTTCAACCACGCCAGGAACCGCGATTTTTGTACTTTTTATCGGCGTAAGTCCGGCTAGTGTGATTTCACTTTCCTCCGGCGACAGACGGGAAGCCGTCACATTCACCGCGCCCACATTGTCCTCATCCGTAATATGAACGACAAAGGCTTTTTGCTCCATCGCATTACGTGCTGTATCCTTGGACACCCCATCGACACGTTGCACGGACACAGACAGCAGCGGCGGCTCGGAAGCTACGATGGAAAAATAACTGAACGGCGCACCATTCAGCACCCCTTCATTGCTCAGTGTCGTCACAAAGGCGACTGGCCTTGGAATAATGCTTCCGCTTAACAGCTTATAATTTTCACGCCCGGTAAGCGTATCAGGATTTAATGGTATCATGGTTTCTCCCTCTTTCCTGGTCACATTCGCATTTACATTCAGATTCAGCATACCCATGTCCACCCGCAGGTTCTCACTCACTAAATGAGCAGCTCACAAGCACTTTGGGTTTCTATTGAAGCTTCTCCTTCTAGTATCGCGTGAATGACGCAGGATGTAAAGCCGGAGCCGAAGAGTCTCTCTATTTTTCAATTACATTTCCCTGACTATCGCGCACGGTAACCGTAATCCCCTCGGGTACAGCAATCGTAACGTCGAGCTGATGCTGGGGTTGCATAAAACGTGTCGGGATTTGGCTCAGTAGCACATACAGCGTATCTCCGATATGCTTTGTCTGATACAGCTCCTGTTCTTTTAAATCATCCTCGTTGCCTGTATAGACATAACTTCCGAACACATGCACCTCCGGTGAGGTGGTTGCGTCAATTTTGACCGCATAGGGATTTTCCCCCTGCACGATCACCTTGGTCACTCCGACAGGCAGTTTTTCATGCCAATCAGGAAGGACCCTTGTTTCCTGAACCGAGCTCATCATATCCCTGACTTGCGAAGTAAGTCCCAGTGAACTGACCACAGCAAATCCGATGCAGCAAAAAACCAGGACCGCCGTAATAAACATACTGAACAGATCATAACGAATGCGCTCACGTGTCCCTTTCCACGCCGTATACATTAAAATTTCGAGTCCCAGCAGAACAAAAACGACAGGCCACCACGTCAATGCCTGATCCAATATGCCCGCTCCCCAAAACTTGGAGGCAAACGTTACCCCTCCCAACAAGACCAGAAAAAGTCCCATCGACAGTCTCCCGACCTTCCATACCCCTGCCGGGGCGTTTGGTGTTTTGGAGGAGCTGCTTTTGTTGGATGATGTACCGAATATGCCTGTGGAGCCTCCTTTATCGCTATGAGGATGATGGACTCCCTTAAAGGGAGCCTCACTCTTTGAAAACTCAGTATCCATCCTATTGTTTCTCCTTTACCCGTTTAGATTTGGAATTACCGATCATCATCCAAATACCACCGCCAATCAACAATAAGGATACGATGATCGTCCGTAGATACATGTCAACCAAATTATAAATCTCTCTGTTCGGAAACAGACGATCCAGAGTGGGAACAAGTACGTTGATCAAGATGTAATAGGCGCCCAGCAATAGCAACCCCAAGCCTACCCAACGGTGATATTGTGCAAACATACCGATCACAGGCTTGTCAATCAACGGTTCCCGTCCATAACGACTTACTTGCTGCAATGCATCAAAAAAGCTGTAAAACCAGACCACCGGAATCAGGAACAAAAAGAGGGACAAATGCAGCACATCCAGCACGTAAATGCCGCCTAAGAACAGAAGCATCAGCTGAAGACCACGTTTTTGCAGACCGATATACATATGTCCCGCCCCGGGAAATACCGATAGAATGGTAGCCAGCATTTTGCTACGCCGCCCCTCGACTCTTCCATGCTCCAGTTCTTCAAACAAGGTCCGATCCTGAAGAATTTCTCCCGCTTGTTTACGATGTACATGCTGCACTGCATCAAACATACAATACAGCCAAATAATCGGCAGCACGCCCGCAAACGCCAAAAATCCGGATTCGTTTGTAATGCTGGTAATAAAAACGAGAATCGCTCCAAAGCCAAAGAAGGACATCAGGAAAGACAAACCACGCTGCATCAGCCTCAAATGAAAGTGTCCCAGTCCTGGGATGAACGACAGCAATATGGTGAAAAAACGTTCATTGTCCGATCCTTTTTGAAAAGCAGGCGATCCTGCCACACCGTAGTGTCCTTGTTCATAATAGTTATAGCCTGCACCATAACCCATCTCTGCTCTCGGTGCATCCGTATCTGCGTCTGTTGCACCCTTCGGTACCTCTCCCGTTAAACCTGCATCTCCATAAGGCCTACTTTGAGAGTAAAAGCCATATGGATTGGGGCCTGCATGAGGGGGATATGGAGCAGCGACTGCACGAGGATCATAACGCAACAAGCTAATAATGATATGCAGCATACTGAGTCCCCAAAAAAGAGCGGCAACAAACATACTGGCCAATAAAGGCATTTCGTCGCTTGAAACCACCGAAAAAAATAATCCTCCCGCCAGACATCCGAAAAACAAAATGGTGTATACAAACGCATTGGCTTTTCTGGTCCAGTAATAGTGTCCCACACCGGGAATAATGTTCAACAGAAATGCCAGGAGCTTGCTTCGTTCCGTATAAGGCACCGCTACACTTCCTTTCTAATCTTGGGATTTTGATAAAATCTCATCTGGAGGTTTGAATTAAACCTTTTTTCTGCCACTTTAATTTATTTTAGGGCTTTAATTTGTCCAGCCAGCTTGTCGTAGCCCGCATGACCTCTTCACTGTAAGAGACGCGTTCTTTCGGAGGAACCGGTTTACCACTGGTTTGCGGCATCATTTTGTCAAAAGCACCACTGGACAGCAAGATCAACGTCAGGCTTGCTGCAACAACGTAGTGAAACACAGGCTTTTCAAACCAACGACGTTTTTTGAAAATCACTTGACTCGCTTCTGCTTCCATATCGGGAAGAGCAGCCATTACCTGATCTGTGAAGTGCTCCATATCCATCCAGGCAGAACAATCGTCCAATGTCGATTCTAACTGCTCCAGTGCGGCAAGATATAAAACCAGCACCTGTTCATCTTCCAGCAGAAGCTTTTCCAGTCGTTCAGATTCCTCTGTCGTGCAAGCTCCTGTAATATAGGCGTGCCAGTCATTCATATGCCCTTCAGTCCACGGTTTATCATGTTGGTCAGTCATTGCCATTCCTCCTCCTTCCAGTGATTTCGAATCCACTGCCGTGCCCGGTAGAGTCTGGACTCCACCGTTTTTAAGGCTAACTGCATCTCTTCCGCAATTTGGTCATATGTTTTGCCCTGCATATAATAGGCCTGGATAATATCCCGATGCTGCTGGGGCAGTTGGGCAATTTTTTGCGATAGTTCCACATTTCGTTCCTCGCGGATCAGACGGACCAGCACATCCTCATCCCGGGAAGGGAGCTGTACGAGGGTTTCTGTCACATCTATAAGCTCTGCGGGCCGTCTGTCCTGTTTGCGCTTGATATCCAGCGCCTTGTGGAGCGCAATTCGGGTCAGCCACGTTTTAAAGCCTTCGTTCCGGTACTGGGGGAGAGACTTATGCACCTGAACGAACGCTTCCTGCGCGGCATCTTCCGCTTCTTTGCTATCATGCAGTACCGAATAGGCCACATGATACACATGCTTGCTGTACAGCTCTACCATTTCACGGAACGCCTGCCGGTCGCCAGACCGTATTCGTTCAATGATTCTCTCTATATCAATGACGCTCTCCCCCTTCCCAATACTATAGACGCCGGAGAATTTCCTCCCCCTGCATATTCCGAAAAAAATATTATCGAGTAGGAGGGGGCGGTAAACCCCCGTCCTCTCACACCACCGTACATGCGGGTCCGCATACGGCGGTTCCAAAAGGTTAACCAAGCTCCAGATAACGTGAAAGCAAACTTTTCAGCCCTTTCTCTTTCCAATAGGAAGTAGGAAGGGCATTATTGGTATTCCGGGACATTTCCCATGCGCCTCGCCTCGAGTTAGCCATCTTGAAACATGCCCACTCTGGAACCCCAAGTGCCCGGAGTTCACGGATTCGTGTGCGTACTCGTTTCCATTGCTTCCACAGGCACATTCGTAGTCTTCTCCGAATCCACTGGTCCAGTTTTTGGAGGTGCGTCTTCACCGAAGCTAGACGGAAATAACCGAGCCAACCCAACAGATAGCGGTTCAATCGGCGAATCCGTTCTTCCATGGAAATGGACCATGTTCGATTTGTCAGCTCTCGAATCCTCTCTTTACATGCGTTGAGGCTCTTTGGTGCTATTCGAATCGTCGCCTGCTTCTGACTCAGGAAACTGAACCCTAAGAACTTCCGGTGCCAGGGTCTGGCTACCGCGCTCTTTTCCCCATTCACTTTTAGCTTTAGCTTTCCTTCTACAAACCGACTTACCGATTCCATCACACGTTCGCCTGCTCGCTTACTCGCCACAAAGATATTGCAGTCGTCCGCATAGCGCACAAACCGCAGGCCACGTTCCGTCAATTCTTTATCCAAATCGTCCAGTAGAATGTTGGCCAAT
Source organism: Paenibacillus sp. 1-8 (assembly GCF_056316205.1). Classification (NCBI taxonomy): domain Bacteria; kingdom Bacillati; phylum Bacillota; class Bacilli; order Caryophanales; family Paenibacillaceae; genus Paenibacillus; species Paenibacillus sp. 1-8. Next base: position 3,047,440 of record NZ_CM149995.1, read on the forward strand.
AGCGGACTAAGCGGGCCGCCTTGTGGCGTTCCTTCCCGGCTACGCTCCAGCTTTCCGTCCACCATGACTCCGGCGTTCAGATAGGCACGAATCAGCATCAACACTCTTTTGTCCGTCACTTTCCGCGCCACCCTTCCCATCAACATGTCATGATTCATCTGGTCAAAGAACTTTTCCAGATCTAGATCCACGACCCAGCGAAGTCCACTTTGGATATATCTTTGCGCTTGTTTCACCGCGTCATGTGCACTTTTCCCCGGGCGAAAGCCGTAGCTATACCAGGAAAATTGCGCGTCAAAGATCGGGTTCATCCCTTGTAAAAGCGCCTGCTGGAGAAATCGGTCCATTACGGTCGGGATGCCTAAAAGCCGTACACCGCCTCCGGGTTTGGGAATTTCCACCCGTTTGACTGGCGCAGGCCTGTACGTTCCCGTCAGAAGTTCAGTTTTCACCCTTGCCCAGTGCGTATTCAGGTAAACTTGTAGATTGGCTACCGTTACACCGTCCACACCAGGCGCTCCTCCGTTTTGCACCACTCGTTTGTATGCGAGCCTGAGGTTATCTCCTTCGAGCATTCGTTCCAGCAAGTTGTTCTGGTCTTCGCGAGAGGATAGGGCGACTTGTGCCGACGAAGAACTCAGCGCTCCAGCATACCCTGACGGCTTCACCGCTTCTCTTTGCTGGCAGCTCTCTTGCGAGATATTCGGCTGTCTTTGCTCTTCATGCGAACGCATCGGTTTCCTCTCTCCTTTCGGTTCAGCCCTTCCGTAAGTTGTTGCAACAGCTTACGTACTATGGCTTCTGCTGACTCCTGTCCGTTCAGCGTAGCCTCTCGGCTACGGTTACAAGTTTTTTTTCCTTGCTTATCTGACAGGTCTCCCCAGATAAGAACGCCATCTTTCTGCCCGCGACCACTGGAGTATACCGCGTCAGTCCTTGGCGGCTTTGGATTTCGTCATGTTTAGGTGACTCATCCGACTGACACAGCCTCAAATCCAGTTCGTGTACCTTGGCCCGTGCTTTTGCCTCCAGCTTCCTTCAGATTCCACCTCACGGTGGACACCCTTGCCCTTGGCTAACGGTAGGCGCTCGCCAGCCCCCGTTCAGGACTTTCACCCTAGAGATGACGCCCATGCTGGGCGTACTAAAAAAGGACACACCCTCCTGTTGGAGTGGCGTGTCCTTTATCGCTAAAGCTGCTGTATGCTAGAATATTTTACTTACATACGTTTAGCTTTTAGTTACTTTAACCAAGCATATAAATCTTTCTGCTGCCTGAAAACCTCGGTCTATCGCTTTAGCTGCGTCCGCCGCCACGGAAACGCTGAGCGTATTCCTTTGCATCTTGTGCATTACGGACACGGTTGCGGCTCCACTCCAGCAAAATGCGGTCAATATACCGGAAATGTACCTTCCCTGCAAACACCGCTTCCTTCAAAGCGAGCAAAATCAGCTCCTCGGGATAACGATCCTGATCCACCCAACTGGTGATCGTCTCGTATTCCATCGGTGACAACGGTCGGCCGAATTCCTTCTCGAAAATCGTAAACAAATTCCGTTCCTCTGAAGGTGAAGATTCCGATATACCATTTAGCACATCCGGTTTCCCAGCAAACAAAATATCATCGTCATCGTTGTGCTCCGTGCGCTCGGGTATCATACATTCCGCCAACTTACGGTACATCCCCGTTAGATTGTAGCGTTCGAATTGAACGGACGAGTTGCGGTCCTCCACAGTATCAATTCGCAGAAAACCTTCCTTCATCAGCTTGCTGAAATGGAGTGCAATTTCGTTCGCTGTACATCCGATACGGGCCTGCAATTGCTCCCAGGTTGGAAATTCATTGCGTTCGGCTTGTTTAAAGGCAAGCAACTGCATAAGCAGAAGCATTTCGCCATCCGTCAGCCGAAGCGTCTGGTAATGCTTGAGCAGGGCATAGGGAATCTGGACCATTCCGGCTTCCATAGCAAAGGCTACTCCCTCCGCCCACTCTGCCGCTGATGTCTTGTCGAATGATCCTGTCATTGGTTACGGATACAGACGATACAGCATACGTGGGAACGGAATCGTTTCACGTACATGATCGAGTCCACAAATCCATGCTACCGTACGCTCCAGTCCCAGTCCAAAGCCGGAATGCGGAACGGTGCCGTAGGTGCGCAGATCCATATACCATTGATAAGCTTCACGCGCCAGGTTATGCTCGTTAAAACGCTCCTCCATCAAGGCCGGATCATCAATCCGTTGGGAACCGCCGATAATTTCGCCGTAGCCTTCAGGAGCGATCATATCGGCGCACAGTACAACCTCTGGACGAGTTGGATCAGGCTTCATATAAAATGCCTTAATGTGAGTCGGCCAATGTGTAATGAACACTGGCTTGTTATATCTCTCAGCAATAGCCGTTTCATGCGGAGCGCCAAAGTCCTCGCCCCAAGGGATATCGAATCCTTCACCTTGAAGGAAAGCAATCGCCTCATCATACGTAATGCGCGGGAATTCTCCCTGAATTTGCTCCAGCTTCGAAACATCGCGTCCGATCGTTTCAAGCTCTTTTGCACAATTTTTCAGCACTGATTGTACGATATGACCCACAAACTGCTCCTGTACGCGCAAAGATTCCTCATGATCTACAAAAGCCATCTCCGGCTCGATCATCCAGAACTCAATGAGGTGACGACGTGTTTTGGACTTTTCCGCACGGAACGTTGGACCAAACGAGTATACTTTGCCAAGCGCCATGGCAGCCGCTTCCATATACAACTGTCCGCTTTGTGTCAAATAAGCATCCTCATCAAAATATTTGATATGGAACAGCTCAGTTGTGCCTTCTGCGGAAGAAGGAGTCAAAATCGGCGGGTCCACCTTTGTGAAGCCATTGCCATTAAAAAATTCCTGTACGGCACGGATAATTTCCGCCCGTACGATCAGAACCGCGCGTTGCTTAGCAGAACGCAACCACAGGTGACGGTGATCCATCAGGAAATCTACACCGTGTTCTTTAGGCGTGATCGGGTAGTTTTCTGTCAAATGAATGATTTCAATGCCCGTTACCGTCAATTCAAAACCGGATTGGCTACGCGGTTCTTCGCGCACAACTCCGGTAACATACAGGGAGCTCTCTTGGGTCAAGGATTTGGCATCATTCCAAATGTCCTCGGACACCTCGCTTTTCACGATAACCCCTTGAATATATCCGGTACCATCGCGCAGTTGAAGGAACTGGATTTTACCGCTAGATCGTTTATTATTGACCCAAGCGCCGATTGTAACCGTTTCCCCTACATGGCGGCCCACTAGGGCAATCGTACTTTTATTCGTCATGACCGTCTCTCCTCTTAACCGAAAATCAAACAGCCCTTCCCCCTGGGTCAGGCTGTTTGCTCTCGCTGTTTGGTGCATACGGAACCTATTTAAGTGATAGCTCCGTATGCATAAAGTTTAAACTTCGGGTCGAACTACTGAACCAGACGGAACGTGTCGCGGGCAATAACCAGCTCTTCGTTCGTCGGAACGATCAATACATCAACCTTCGAATTTGCTGTTGTAATCCGGCGAGGCTCGCCAGAACGAATAGCGTTCAACGATTCATCCAGCTCGATACCGAGGAATGTCAGTTGCTCCAACACTCTCTTACGCAGAACGACGGAGTTTTCGCCTACACCTGCCGTGAATACGATCACGTCTACTCCGTTCATTGCCGCGGTATACGAACCAATGTATTTGCGCAGACGGTATTCATACATTTCAAATGCCAATGTAGAATTAGCTTCGCCTTTTTCCATACCTTCCGTGATTTCACGCATATCACTGCTGATACCGGAAATAGCCAAAAGTCCACTGTGCTTGTTCAGCATGGAGTTGACTTCATTGACCGTCAATTCTTCTTTGTTCATCACATAAGGCACGATTGCCGGGTCCAAATCACCGCTGCGTGTCCCCATCATAAGTCCTTCCAGTGGAGTCATACCCATGGAAGTATCTACGGACAAACCGCCTTGAACCGCTGTTACACTACCGCCGTTACCGATGTGACAAGTGATGATTTTCAACTCTTCCAAAGGACGACCTATGAATTTGGCAGCTTCTTTGCTTACATAATCATGGGAAGTACCGTGTGCGCCGTAGCGACGAACCTTGTACTTATTGTACAACACTCTTGGAATGGCGTACATATAAGCTTTTTCAGGCATCGTTTGATGGAATGAGGTATCAAATACAACAACCTGCGGTACATCCGGCATATTCAATTCAGCCGCTTTAATACCCATCATGGAAGCCGGGTTATGCAATGGCGCAAGGTCGAACAAGCGGCGGATTTCACTCTTCGCTTCAGGCGTTACAACCGCTGACTGTTTGAAGATTTCGCCTCCATGAACAACGCGGTGTCCCACAGCCTGAATTTCGTTAGTGCTGGAGATTACACCATGTTCCGCATCTGTGAGTGCATTCAGCACTTTACGGATCGCTGTAGTATGCTCCAGAATTTCGCTAACCTCAGTGTATTCTTCTTTGTTGGTTGGCTTATGCGTCAAGATGGATGAATCCATACCAATGCGCTCGACCAATCCTTTTGCCAGAACGGATTCGTCCGTCATATCATACAGCTGGTATTTCAGGGAAGAACTCCCTGCATTAATTACGAGAATTTTCATACCCGGTCACCATCCTTGTCGTACTTAAAGAAGCCTTCGCCCGATTTCACGCCCAGATTACCTGCACGCACCATTTTCTTCAGGACGATGGACGGACGATATTTCAATTCGCCGAATTCACGGAACATGCGCTCCAGAGCAGCCAAAACGGAATCCAGACCAAAGCGGTCAGCCATTTCCAAAGGACCGTTTTGGAAGCTGTAGCCGATTCGCATAGCATCGTCGATATCTTCAGCAGAAGCGACACCCTCTTGAAGAACGTGAGCTGCTTCATTGATTAGCAGGCAGATGATACGGCTTGTTACGAAGCCTGGGGATTCATAAATCATAACCCCTTTCTTCTCCACTACTTCTTCAACAAATATTTTTGTGTTTTCAAACGTATCGTCTGAAGTTTTCAAGCCACGAATAATTTCCACAAGGTCAATGCGGGATACTGGATAGATAAAGTGCATACCAATAACACGCTCAGGATACTTGGTCGAGCTGGCAAGCTCTGTCAGGCTCAGCGTGGATGTATTACTTGCAAGAATAATGTTGTTTGGACACACATAGTCCAGTTCTTGGAAAACAGCTTTCTTCTCGTCCAGATTTTCTGTAATGGTCTCAATGACCATGTCACAGCTGCCGAGCTCAGCCAAATGGGAAACTTTCTGGATGCGGGATAAAATCAGTTTTTTCTCCGCTTGTGTGATCGCCCATTTTTCCAGTTGTTTGTCCAGACTCGTTTCAATCATATTGTAGGCGTAGTCTAGTTTCTCTGGTGTCTGCTCTACCAGCAGCACATCAATTCCTTTGGACGCGAGCATTTCAGAAATACCCTGTCCCATGGTGCCGCCGCCGATGACGCCGATTTTTTTAAATTGCATGGTTCTTTACTCCACCCTTTCCTGGTCACTCTCATATATTGTATCCTTCTTTGTCGAAAAATACATGTTTATGTCCCAATAGATAATAATATCTTAGCACGGACTAAAAGTAAAAAAAAATAACCAGCATAAAAAATTATGCTGGTAATAAAGCATTTTCACTAAATTGACATCTAAATTGATCCCCAGACAGGGTTTCTTCCTTCATGAGGATGTCAAGAGAGTTGTCGAACACTGGACGATGCTTTTCGAGCAACTCCAAAGTACGGCTATGCAGGTCGTCCATAATCTCACCATTTTCGCGCATGAGCTCTTCTTTTGTTACCATTTCCATATTAATAATGCCGAGTGAAGTCAAACCGGAAGTCATCATCGTATGAACAATGTTCAGCGCCTGCTCAAAATCGTTACTAGAGCCTGTACTGCGACCGCCATAGTACATTTCTTCCGCCGTAGCCCCTGCGAGCGAGATCATGATCTGCTCCTCCAGGAACTGCTTGGTATACAAATAATGCTCTTGCTGTGGATTGTGCCGCACATAGCCGAGCGCTTTCCCACGCGGGCTGAGCGCTACCTGGCTGACACTGCCCGGACGAACGATTTCAGCCATAATAGCATGTCCCAGTTCATGAATCGCTACACGTTTTTTCTCTTCCAGCGTTGATTCACGATCCGTTTTCTCACCCATCATCACCTTGTCAATCGCCATCGACAGATGCTTTTGCGCAATCATTTCCTGTTCCTGTCTCATCGCATAGATTGCCGCTTCATTCATGACGCTCTCCAACTGTGCACCGGAAAACCCGTAAGATTCCTCAGCGATTTTGTCCAGATTCGCATCTTCCTGAATCGGTTTGTTTTTGGCATGAATTTTAAGAATATGAAGACGGCCCTTCTTATCAGGCAAATCCACTTGAATATGACGGTCAAAACGCCCTGGACGCGTTAAGGCGCTGTCCAGCATTTCTTTACGGTTTGTTGCCGCAATGATCAAAATCCGCGGGGTATCTGCCGAATAAATGCCATCCATTTCTGTCAGCAACTGATTCAAAGTCTGATCATATTCACGCTGCTGTCCACCCTCACGCTTACCGCCAATAACGTCGATCTCGTCAATAAAAACAATCGCATTTTCCTTCTTTTCCTTGGCTGCACGAGTGCGGGCCTCCCGAAACAGCTCACGGACACGACCTGCACCAACACCCACGTACATTTCAACAAATTCACTACCTGAGGCGGCAACAAATACGGAATTGGTATAGTGTGCCGCTGCCTTCGCCATCAGCGTTTTTCCTGTTCCCGGAGGGCCTGTGAGCAAAACACCTTTTAATGGACGAATGCCGAACTTGGAAATTTCATCATGTCGATTCAAAAAATCCAGCGCTTCGCGCAGCTCCTGCTTCGCGCTTTCTTGCCCGCCGATTTCCTCAAAAGTCAACTTGTCCGGGCCATTTTTTTTACGCTTGCGCTCCTGCCCGGCCCCTACTGCCAAGCCGCCACGCGCATGCATGAGCATCAGCAAGCCGCTGAGCATCACGCCAGCAATCAGAAGGGGAATGATATTCACCCCGATAAAAACAAGAAATATAATGGTCACCGGCACAATGCCGATTAGTGCTTCTTTGATCCATCTAGGCATTAGGCCATACCCCCATTTGCTGAGATTGACGTGGCAAAACGATAAACTTGGTCGCTTTACCTTCACTGAGTCGGATATAGACGTTGTTAGAATCCATATCGGTATCGGCCTCGATACCGGATTTTTTCTTTTTCATCTGCTCAACAGTAGATGAAATTTGGGTGTATTTTTTATTTTCCATCGCTTCCGCTACCGGAAACATCGCCTCAGACCACCACTGGTTCAACGCTGGATTGGAATGATCTGCAATGTCAAGCTTAATAGTACGGCTACCGATGATGAACTGTCCTTTTTGCTTAACTACATTGACCAATCCGGCCACATCTGCCTGCGGTTTGAGATCCAGATTCAATACAACCTGATCCGGTTTAATATCTATTTGAGCGCTTGTCACGCCGGGATATTGAGATACCATTTTTTCCAGAGGACTTTGCATTGTAACCTGACGGTAAATGAACCATCCTCCAAACAACAGCGATGCTGCCAGAACCGCCGCAACAACGATAGGAACTGCACGCAATTTCAAATAACATCCTCCTCTCAAAATGTGAAACCCAGAAGAAACACGGGACGAATGTCAACAAAAACCTGACTGCATGATCTACAGTGATCCGCAAGTCTTTTTCTATCATTTTTGTCTATCACTTATAAAATATAGTATATCATAACGTATATCTAATATCGAAGGCAATGTGTGGGGGAGTTGTGAGTGGGCAAAATCTTTGGTTATGGTGGTGGGAGACGCTCCATGAATGATTTGATCTTACGATCGCTGTTGCCGCCGGATTTTTTTCGATCAGATTCTTATGGGGAAAATCCGGCGGCAAAGGCGAACGCTATCGCTTCTTCAGATTCAAATCCTCCACTCCGCTACTGCACAGCCATAAAGATGAATTTGCCTTAGGAGGGAAGTTGGGTAGGTAAAGATGCTTAGCTGGCTTTCAGCCAAGCTTCGCGGAGTGGCAGTGAAAAAAGACGTAAATACGAAATTTATCGTATTTACGTCTTTTTTGTTTTGTTATTTAGTTTTTTTAGGCGTAAACAAAGATTTTCGTATAGCAATTAGATCTCATACTGTAAGCTAACCTTACACTGTATATAGAGGATTGATTATTACCTCATAGTACAACCTTTAAAGCTTTAAAGGAACATCATCCCGCCGTCGATCAGAGGGGATTGTCCTGTCATGTAATCGGAATCGGGGCCTGCCAGGAAGGAAACGAAGGCGGATACGTCTTCTGGTGTAGACAGACGGCCAAGGGCAATTTTGCTGCCGAATTCCTTGGTTGCATCGCCTGTAGCTTCGCCTTTGGATGCCGTAATTTCTTTATCAATGCCGCTCCACATTGGCGTTTGTACAATGCCAGGACAGTAGGCGTTTGCTGTAATACCATATTGGGCATATTCCTGAGCGGCGGTTTGTGTTAGGGCACGAACTGCAAATTTGGTAGCGGAGTAAATGCCCAAATTGGCATTACCAACATGGCCTGCCTGAGAAGAGGCATTGATGATTTTACCACCATGGCCCAGTTCCTTGAACTTGGCGGCTACTGCCTGAATGCCCCAAAGTACACTGGTCACATTGATATGAAACAGCTTGTCAAAATCAGCCAGCGTAACATCCTCCAATAGCTTGGCGGGAGCAATCCCCGCATTATTTACAATGACATCAAAGCCACCGAGCTTCTCAGATGCTTCCTTTACAGCGGTAAAAACCTGATCCCGGTTGGAAACATCGACTTTAAGGGCAAGCGAGCGCCCTCCTGCCTTTGTAATCTCACCAGCAACACTTTGCGCCGTTTCTTCATTTAAATCTACAACCGCCACTGCGAAGCCGTCTTGGCTCAGGCGTAAAGCAATAGCCCGTCCAATCCCTTGACCTCCACCCGTTACTAATGCAACTTTTCCATCCACTTTTCCCATGTCCATGAATCTCCTTTTTGTACAAGTAGTCATGATAACATAGCCACAAAATTATGGGTTACGTTAGTCTGCACCTATAATTAAACCATTTTAAGGAAAAAATTATTATGATCTATGTAATAGACTTCATATTTAACCTGTTTAAGGGAAATTCAAGTGATATAAGTTGAGCTTGAAAGATACATGCAGAGCCACTGCGCAGGCGGATGGTGCTTCCCATCGCTTTTGCCCCCGGATTTCTTGAATGAGCACACATGGGTAGAAATCCGGGGAGGTGATGCTTCCGAAGCGAGCTTTCCTACGGAAAGCTTTTAAGGCGAACACTACCGCTTGTACCAGCACCATTCCGCCTACTCCGTTTTTATGTACATCTATGATAAACACTACTCAAACAAAAAAATAAACAGACGTAAATACGAAAATAATCGTATTTGCGTCTGTTTAGTCTCACATTCAATCCGAACTGCACATTCGTTTCAGGAATACAGTCATTTGATAAAAAGATGGTGTTTGGAGTGGCTCCATGGCGGTCAGCCAGCGGAGTGGGCCATTTGAATCTGAAGAAGCGGAGCGATCGTAAGATTAAATGGACCACGCAGCGCTCTAATGCTCCAACACTCCCAAACCACCATCAGCCACTCCTCACATCACTCTAGTAATTGGGCAAAGTATACTTTATCCCCACCGATCCCCCATCCGAGAAGCGATAAAAGGTATAGTAATGATGACTGCCGTCATCATAAAACAGCTGCCACACATATTGACCGTTAAACACACTCGGCTGAAGACTCACAATATCTGCACCCGGAAGCTGCTGCTGAATCATCGCCGTCATTTTTTGCTCGTCGACTCCGTTTTTCAGTAGCTCGGTATGAACACCACTATTATCTGTGACAGGTACATTCGGTTGGCCCTCCACTTTTTGAAAAGGGACCCACACCATAATATTTTCGTTCTGAGCATTTTCCCCTTGAACTACCCAATCTACCTGATCCCACACAGACTTCCACGTCTTCGTCGTGCTGACGAGTCCACCCGATTGCTTGGCCTTTACGATAGCGGCATTTCTCTCAGTCACCTGGTCTTGAGTAACATAGGAATAATACCAGAAAATGCTGACCAGGATCAGTATGACGGCCAGAACGGCCACCGCTATCCATTTTTTCTTATTTTTCAAACCTGTGCTTCCTCTCTAAGGGGATGTGACACCTGAATTAGCGCGACAGCAGCCCTTCAAAGGCGGCTTGAGCCTCATACTTGATACGTTCCTCATCCATAGTCAGGCACTCACCGTTTTTCACAACCTGACGACCGTCTACCCATACATGAGCCACGTCTTTGGCGCTTGCAGAGTATACAGCATGGGAAATAAGATCCGTACGCGGCAGGAAATGCGCCTGATTCAGATCGAGCGCGATAAAGTCTGCCTTGTTGCCTGCTGCCAGCACTCCTACCTCTTTCAAGCCAATCGACTTCGCTCCGTACTCCGTTGCCAGACGCAACGCCTCACCCGCAGAAACTGCGGTTGCGTCGCCAGATACTCCCTTGTGAATGAGTGCAGCCAGACGCATTTCCTCAAACATATCCAGGTTATTGTTACTGGCGGGGCCATCTGTTCCGAGAGAGACAGTAACGCCTGCACGCAGCAGGTCAGGCACTCTTGCCACACCACTTGCGAGCTTCAAGTTGCTGCCCGGATTATGCGAAACCGCTACACCACGTTCAGCCAGCAAAGCTATTTCTTCGTCATTCAAATAAACGCCATGGGCAACAAGTGAAGGACGGGAGAAAAAGCCGAGCTTATCCAAATGTGCAACTGGACGCAAGCCGTAATCGCGTACGTTTTTCTCTACTTCGGCAATCGTTTCGGACATATGCGTATGCAACGGTAAATCCAGATCGTGCGCTGCCTGTACGAATTTTTCGATAAGCGCAGGCATGCACGTATATGGCGCATGCGGAGCCAGCATGGTCGTAATGCGACCGTCTGCTTTGCCATGCCAGTTACGCGCAAAGTTCACAGCCTCAGCGAGCTTAATCCGCTGCTCTTCCTCCGAACATAGTCCAATCACTCCACGCATCAGACTGGCACGGATACCGGACTCTTCAGCTACACGAGCCACCTCGTCCATATCAACGTACATGTCCAAAAAGGTCGTTGTACCCCCTTTCAGCATTTCCAGCACGGACAAGGACGTACCCCAGTACACATCCGTAGACGTAAACTTGGCTTCCATCGGCCACATTTTTTCCTGTAGCCATACTTGGAGAGCCAGATCGTCCCCATACCCACGTAGCAGTGACATCCCCGCATGACCATGTGTATTCATCAGGCCAGGTAAAAACAGCAGCCCGTTACCGTCAATCGCGTTCGTCTCTTCCTCACCCGCTGGCAAAGTCTCGCCAATGTAGGTGATGCGGCTATCCTCCACGATCATATAGCCGTGGATTACCCCGGCTTCCGGTCTGTTCACGGCAAAGGAGCCGTTTTTAATCATCCATTTATTCGCTGTCATGTTGTGTATCTTCCTTTCCGTTCTCTAAATAATAAGCGAGGCTTAACAAATCCGTTGTAAAATCTGTGGCATGTACCCGAATGTTTGCCGGTGTCTTGAGAGTCGTGGGTGCAAAGTTCAAAATCGCTCCAATCCCGCTCTCAATGAGCCTGTCAGCCACATGCTGTGCTTCAAAATCCGGTACGGTAATAATCCCGATCCGAATGTTTTGTTCCTTCACTGTCACCTCCAGTTCATCCATCGGCTGTACGACCAGCGTATTGATCCTGGTTCCAACTTTATCTGGAACAGCATCAAATACCGCTACAATTTTCATATTGTCTTTTAAATAAGCATTATAATTCGAAAGGGCTTGCCCCAGATTACCTGCTCCGACCAATACCACGTTAATTTGCTGGTCGATTTTCAGTATATGGCGTATTTTCTCGATAAGATAAGTAACATCATAGCCGACACCCTTACGGCCAAAATCTCCAAAATACGCAAGATCCTTACGAATTTGAGCAGGATTCAGATCCAGTCTTTGTCCCAGCTCCTGGGAAGATACCGTAGCCACCTCCCGTTTGTGCAGTGCATTCAGATAACGTAAATATACGGGTAACCTCCGTACAACAGCCTCTGAAATTTTTTCTGATTTCATACTTGCTCCCCCTAATTGTAACGGACACGTTTAGATGTCCGTCCGTTATGCCTCTGTCTCCGGGGCGGATTGGAGCCATTCGGCGATGCGGGGCACCATTTGCTCCGTCGGCATATGCTCCATTTTTGGTCCCGGTAACGAGTACAAAAAGTGCTTCCCGTAATAGGATTCGATCACACGCGTATCGTAAACGATAACGACCCCGTGGTCGCTCGCTGTACGTACCAAACGTCCAAATCCCTGTTTGAAGCGAATGACAGCCTGTGGAACAGACAGCTTCATAAAAGGATTTTTCTTCTGCTGCTGGAGCAACTCACTTTTAGCCTCCAGCAGCGGGTGATTGGGCGGTTGGAACGGCAAGCGCACGATGGCCAGACACGTCAGCGCTTTGCCCGGAATATCGACGCCTTCCCAGAAGCTGCTGGTTCCCAGCAACACGGAAGCTTTGGCCTCCTGAAAACGTCGGGTCAGCTTGCTGCGGCTCCCACTGTCCACGCCCTGCCCCAGCACGGTGATGTCGCTGGAAGACAACGCCTCCTTAAGCGGCTCATACACCTGCCGGAGCATGCGGTAGGAAGTAAAGAGAACGAGCATTCTCCCCCGCGTCGCTTGAGCAGTCGCGCCTAGCGAGCTGACGAGCATATTTACAAAATGCTCATCTCCTACACTGCCCTTCACGCTCGGGAAATCCCTTGGAATGACTAGCAACACCTGATCCCTGTAGTTAAAGGGTGACGGGAGCTGCGTAGTCATCAGCCGCCCTTGATCTGCGGCCTCCTGCAAGCCGAGCTGATCGGTCATGTACTGAAACGACTTATCCACCGACAAGGTAGCAGACGTCAGAATAATGCTTCTTTTTTTGTCAAAAAACATTTCTTTCAGCTGACGGCTCACATCGACGGGCACCGCATAAAATTGCAGCGACTTGCTGCGGAATTGCCCGCTCGCTTCAAGCCAGTATACGGTCGTTTCATCATCCAGCCGCATAAAAAAGCGCAAGCTTTCCCTAATGCCTGCCAAATCCTTGAGCAGCCCCGTAATATCCGTAATGAGGCTGTCAGCCGCATAATCGTCATGTTCTTCCTTCACATCGAGCATCAGCTTGTCGCCCTTGCGCAAAATTTCGCTCATCGTTACATAAAGCTGATTTTCCAGCGCAGCCGCCTGATCCCACTTGGCAGGCTTGGCCGATGGCTTGAGACGGGAAGAAAATTGCCCCGTTTCACCCGGTGTCGCATCACTTCGCTCCGGCAGCATGCCAAACAGCTTGTCGCTCAGCAAATCCCAAGTCTCCTTGATTTCCAGCACGAGCGGATACAACTGGTCGATGGTAGAGGCCCATTCCGTCGATTTCTCATGCCCCGACTTTGCCAACTGCTGACGCAGCGAAGGCAATTGTCCGTTCTTGCTGTCCTTGAACAACCGGGTCAGCGTATGCACGAGTGTGAAATATTTCATATGCATGCCCAGGTGCTTACCAGCGACTTCCTCCAGATGATGTGCTTCATCAATGACCAGATGCTCATAGCTCGGCAATAGCTGATGACTTGCTTTTACGTCCGTGAATAGCTTGGAATGATTCGTAATGACCACATCGGCTATTCCCGCCTCATGGCGCGCACGATGATAAAAGCATTTGCGGAACCATGGACAAGAACGACCAAGACAGGACTCGGAATCACTGCCCACCGTTTCCCAAAAATCTCCGCCACGATTGCTCAGATTGAGTTCTTCATCATCGCCGGTTTCCGTCAACGTCAGCCAGACGATCATCTGGGCGGCTGTAATTAAATCTTCCTTCGGCGTTGCGAAGTCTCTTCTGTTTATTTTATGTTCAAACTTACGCAGACACAAATAATGTCCCCGGCCCTTAAAAATGGCAGCCCGGAACGGGAACGGGATCACCTTGATCAGCATCGGAATATCACGCTCGCGTAATTGCTCCTGCAGGTTGATCGTATGCGTACTTACCATAACTCGCTGTCCATTTTTCACACTGTGATACAGCGAAGGAAGCAAATAACCGAGGGACTTGCCTGTCCCCGTACCCGCCTCGATCAACAGGTGCTTGTCTTCACTCAGCGCCTGATTCACGCCCTCAATCATTTGCGTCTGCGCTTCGCGCTCCTCATATTGGCTCAAGGATGAACGTAAATTGTCTCGCACATCATCCATGTATTCCTCAAAGGAAATACCTGCCAGCGGATTGGGGTCGTCCTCTCTGCGAGGGACATTTAGCTCCGTCCAATCCTCCACCTTCAGTGCAAGCTGACGAAAAAACTGATGACCCTCCAAATCCTGAATAGGATCATGCTCTTTGTCTTCACGCACCCCGTCCAAAAACCATCCGAGGTCACTGTCTTCCTCTGCGAACAAATCACTGAGCCGCTGTATCGTAATCAAAGGCAGCGCGTGAAGCTCATCCAAACATTTTAAAAACACCTCAGCCGTAGCCAACGCGTCGCTGTCTGCTTGATGAGGTCGGTCATGTGCCAGCCCAAATTCAGAAGAAACAAAACCCAACTGATAGGAAGATAGCGATGGAAACATGATTTTCAGAAAATCCATCGTATCCAAAATTCTGCCGGTAAACGGCAAGTATCCGCACCGGTCCAAAGCGTTTTGCAAAAAATTAAAATCAAACGCCACATTATGACCGACCAGCACGACATCGTCCAGCATAGGCACAAGCTCCATCATCATCTCTTCGAGCGCAGGAGCATCCTTGACGTCATCGTCTGTAATCCCGGTCAACCCGGTAATAAAAGGCGGAATGGATCTGCCAGGGTTCACATAAGAACCATAAACACGGGAAATGCTGTTATCATGATCTATAATTGCAAGTCCGACTTGAATGATGTCATCCGCGGACTGGGTGCCTGTCGTTTCAAAATCCAATACCGCAAATTTCATTCGGGCTTAATCCTTTCTTTTGACACATACAAAAATAATAACTCTGTATAACAGCATAGCAGAAGATCGCCTGTTTGGAAATTAAGACAGCCAAAAAAGACGATGCACACGCCGCCTGGGGAGGTGGGTATGCATCGTCTCGCTCGGTGTCTGACAACTATAGCCATGTCATCATGGAGCTGTCGTACCGAAGCATTCCGACACCGGACAAACAGGCTTCCATATTGTGCAACGGCTCGGGCAAAGCAGGATCGAACTGATGCGCGAGAGCAAAACATTTTTGCGCCTCCTCTACATCAGCCTGCTTCGCCATAAGACAGCCCAGCGCATTATAAATGACCGCCTTCAGCCCGGGCTGGTCTGTTAGGTGCAGTACCTTCTGAAAATGGCGTACAGCCTCCGCTGTGTCCTCCAGTTGGAAAAACGCCATCCCCATATACATCTGGCTTTGCCAACTGTTCGGAAAATGCTGTAGCACCTGTTCAAATTGGCGGATGGCCTCAGGATACATGAGCAGTCGATAATACCCTTGACCCCGAGTAAAAGCTGGCAGCTCCTTTTCAGGTAGCTCAGCGTCAGACATACCAGACTCCGCGGAAAAACCTGCAGCACGCAGGCGAACCATTTTTTCCTCAAAAGCCAGCCATTCATCCATAATTCCGTCACTCATTCTCCGCAGCAAACTCCAGTGCTGTAGCAACTCCTGCCTGCGGGAGCCCTGGGCTGATGGGTAATGCTTCACGATATCATCTAACATGCTGTTCATTTCTGCGAATACATGCTGGAACATGTGCATCCCGCCCTTACGAAAGATGGATTAATACACTCACATTTTTCGCTTAAAGGACGGGTTTCATCCGCACTCCCATTCATTACATGATCGTAGCGTGTACTTCCTTGTTCGCCGTTTGGGCGGGTTTATTATGTTCATCGACGAATACAACGGTCGGTTTGTATGTTTTGGCCTCTTCATTCGACATGGAAGCGTAGGAAATAATAATGACTGTATCACCAGGCTGCACCAAACGCGCTGCTGCGCCGTTGAGACAAATCACGCCGCTACCACGCGGTCCAGGGATAACGTAAGTTTCCAGCCGGGCTCCATTGTTATTGTTCACAATTTGAACCTTTTCATTCTCCAGTAGATCGGAAGTCTCCATCAGATCCTCATCAATAGTAATACTGCCCACATAGTTAAGGTTGGCTTCGGTAACCGTTGCCCGGTGTATTTTGGATTTCATCATCGTTCTAAACATGGGAAAGCACCTCCGTCTTCTGTATTCTCATATTATCAATCAGTCGAGTGTTCCCAAACTTTACAGCCAGCGCTACAATGATGTCTTCTTCGACATCACTTAGTCGCTGCTCGGGAAGAAGGGGCTCCAGACTTGGAAAGGTTAAGATTTCAATGTAGTCAATGTCAGCTAATGGTGAGGAAGTAATCGTAGTCTCCACCATTTGGTATAACTGACGGATCGTAAACGTGTTCTGCACATCATCTTCGCTCACTTCACGCACCTTGCGCAGTGACTTTGACAGCACCAACGCCTGCTCCCGCTGTTCCGCGCTCAAATACACATTACGCGAGCTGAGGGCCAAACCGTCGGCCTCTCTGACGATAGGACAAGGGACGATGGTCACGTTCATATTGAGGTCGGTCACCATCTGCTGGAGCACCGCTACTTGCTGTGCGTCCTTCATGCCGAAGAAGGCCAGATCAGGCCCTACCATATTAAAAAGCTTGGCAACAACGGTGGTCACACCATCAAAATGCCCTGGACGGGAAGCACCACATAACCGATCCGTCAAAGCGGATACGCGTATTTTCGTACGGGTTGGCTGTGGATACATTTCTGCTACAGTTGGCAAAAATACGATATCCACGCCTTCGCGCCGCGCCACCTCCAAATCACGCGCTTCATCGCGGGGGTAGCTGTCGAGATCTTCGTTAGGCCCGAATTGAATCGGATTTACAAAAATGCTGAGTACCACCGTATCTGCCATAACACGCGCCTTGTGCATCAAGCTCGCATGGCCTTCATGTAAATACCCCATCGTCGGCACAAAGCCGACTGTATGTGGCCGTATAGCAGCGGAACCTTGTTCCACTTTTGCTCCGTCTGCACCGAGCTGTCGGCGTTCAGCAATGGCCTGCCGCAGCTGAGCCACTTCTCTTACGATAATCATGACCGGGATTCCACCTTTTCCTTAGCTTGTTCCTCTTGTTTCTCTTGTTCTTGCACCTGCGCCTTTTCCTGACCTTTCTTGTGGCCGTAGAGAGCCTCTATAACGCTGTCGTCGGCGCTGAACACATGCTCAGCAGCCGGGAAGGCTCTCCCCTTCACATCGCTCACATACTGCTCAATGCTACTGCGGATCAAGCCGCCGACATCGGCATAGGTTTTGACAAAACGTTTGCTGTAATAAGGCGATGCATATTGAATCAGATCGTGATAAACAAGCACCTGACCGTCACATCCGCGTCCTGCGCCAATACCAATGGTCGGAATGGACAGTTCTTTGGAAATTGCCGCTGCTACTTCCTCGGTCACCAGCTCCAGCACGATGCCAAAGGCACCCGCCTGCTCCAGCGCCTTGGCATCTGCCATCAGCCGCCGTGCGTCCGCTTCGTCCTTGCCTTGAACGCGGTAGCCGCCAAGCTGATTGACCGACTGCGGTGTAAGGCCGATATGACCCAGCACGGGTACACCCGCCTGAACAGTCGCTTTTACGACGTCGGCAATTTCTGCGCCGCCCTCCAATTTGACAGCATGCGCATGTCCTTCCTGCATCAGACGGCGGATGCCCTGAAGGCTTTCCGATACGCTGCCGTGATATGTCATAAACGGCATGTCCGCTACAATAAATGTATGCTCCGCGCCTCTCGCTACCGCTCGGGAATGATACACGATATCATCCAGTGTTACGGGAATGGTCGAATCATAGCCGAGAACGACGTTGCCCAGCGAATCACCAACCAGAATCATATCGATTCCCGCCTCCTCAGCTATTTTAGCCGATGGATAATCATAGGCGGTCAGCATACTGAGCGGAATGCCCTCCTGCTTCATTTTTTTCATTTTCACAATGTTCAGTGCTTGCTTTACTGCCATGGTAAATGGCTCCCTTCCATCTTTTTTTGGCACAAAAAATAACCTTTTATGAACGCCTGTACAATTGCGTCATCAAAAGGTCCGAACAGCCAAAAAAGACACTCATTTTGAGATCGCCCCTTCTGTCTCGGTCCTGTTCGGCTCAGAGCAGAATCCAACGTAACCTTCAAATGAAGTTATGATGGTCTAACTTGCTTGCAGTGTTGGAGCATATGCCCCGGAGTGCAGCTCGGACCGTCCGATGCCGCCTCCTGCACAGTATAACAAAAAACATCAGCTTTTTCACGTGAAGTTTTGCATAGAACAAAGAACAATTATATTCGCTATGCTTAGCTAAGGCTACCCCTGCAATTGTACATCACCGGAAACGACCTGTATTCGCTCTCCCTGCTCCGTTTCAACCACTAGCGCACCGGAAGGGTCCAAACCGACGGCAGTACCTTCTACCGCTTTCCCTTGTCCCGTATGTGCCCGCACGAAGCGATTCATTGTCACGGATAGCGCCTCCCACAGCATCGCGACTGGCTGAAAGCCCTCATCCGCATATAACGCACCTAGCTGCTCCATCTCTTCCAGCACGGCGGCAATCATTGCAGTACGATCGATTTCGCGACCAGCCTCTATTTTCAGGGATGTCCCCAACCTTGATAGCTCTTCCGGGTAATCCTCTGTATTTAAATTAACATCAATGCCGATACCTGCAATACAGTAACGGACCCGCTGATCCTCTGTTGCAGATTCCAGCAGAATACCGCACACTTTGCGACCATGAACAAGCAGATCATTCGGCCACTTGATGCCAGCTTCCACACCCGTCAACCGACGAATGGCTCTGCATACCGCTACGCCTGTAAGCAGCGTCAACTGCGGAGTAAAGGCCAAGGGCTGGTTCGGACGCAATACAATGCTCATCCAGATGCCTTTGCCCCGAGGTGAAAACCACTTTCGGCCCAAGCGTCCCCGGCCTGCCGTCTGTTCCTCCGCCAGCACTACCGTCCCCTGCGGCGCACCCTCTTCTGCCAGACGCATTGCATCCTGCTGGGTAGAGACCGTCGAGTCCAGCACAACGATACGTTGTCCAAACGATTGGGTATTTAGCATATATGCCAGTTTGGAGACTTCCAGCCGATCGGGTCGGGACACAATCCGGTAACCCCTACGCGAGGAAGCTTCAATGTTGTAGCCCAGCTCACGCAGCTTGTTAATCTGCTTCCATACGGCTGTACGGCTGACCGAAAGACGACGGCTGATTTCCTCTCCGGATACATAATCTGATGTATCTTCGTCCAGTATGCCTAACAGTCTTTCATGATTATTCACTACTCATCACCCGTTTCGCTTCTTGAAGCAATGCTTCTAATTCATTTGGAATATCTCCGCAGGCGGTAGCCAGCAAAAGTCGTCCCATCGTCTGACCCAGCCAAGGACCACCCGGTCGATTCATCGCCTGAACCAGTTCATTTCCAGTAATATTTAAATCTTTGATATGAACAACTGCGGCTTCCTTAGTCCACGCCTCTGCCAGCTCAGCCATTTTCGCTACATGCTCTTCTGCTCGTAGGGGTAATCCACGAAACGAAGCAGGCAATGACTTATAAAGCTGTAGCCAGTCAGACGAGGTGTCCCGTCCCCATTTAATTAACAGTCGAATCCAGCTACGGCGTAGCGCCTCATCGTTGGTTCCTTCACCCGCCACCAAAGTGGAACTGTCTGCTATCGACACAGCACTGTCCGTTAACTCGCGCTCCCATTCCAACAGATGCACCAACCGTAAGCGTACAGCGTTGGAGAAAGTCCATGCTCTTAACAACTCGTCCGCTGCCTCTGAGGTGAGTCTGCAAGACAGCAACAGTAACCCCCACCGCAGTTCTTCCGGCAGTTGTACCATTCCACTGAGCGCCTGTGCTTCGCATTGTTCCCAGGGAACCGGAACCTTCGTACACGAGAGCAAGCCGCTTCGATACAGCATTTCCAGTCCACGCAAAGGGTCCGGCCCGGCCAGCATCTTTTCCAGCTCAACACGCACACGTTCCATCGCAATGTAACGAAGTCCCTCTTTACGACGGATCATGCCTTTCCATGTGTTATAGGCTATACGGAACCGGAATACGGAGGCAAAACGAATGCAACGTAGCATACGCAGCCCATCCTCCTCAAATCGTTCCTCGGCTCGTCCCACACAACGAACAATAGCGGCGCGTAAATCGGCTTCCCCTCCGAACGGGTCCACCCTTTTCCCATGTTCATCCATTGCAATCGCGTTCATCGTGAAATCCCGCCGCATCAGATCTTCGCGGATATCCTTCACGAAAGAGACTTCTATCGGACGGCGATGATCGGTATAACCGCTCTCTGTTCGAAAAGTGGTCACCTCGAACGGATGCCCACCCTGCATCACCGTAACCGTCCCATGCTGAATTCCAGTCGGAATGACATGGGGGAACAGTGCTATGACCTGTTCCGGTTCAGCCGATGTGGTCATATCCATATCATGAATAGAGCGTCCTAATAGTTCATCCCGCACACAACCGCCGACCCAGTAAGCCTCGTAGCCAGCTGTGGTTAGTGTATGGATAACTTTTTTTCCATGAATAGCCATTTCTAGGTCGGCATATTGCCAAGTGTTTATTTTCACAGGGTTTCCCCCTTTGCTTATAAAGTTTTCAAAAGACTTATTATACAAATGACTTATCATAAAAAAACGGACGCGAGTCCGCCTTCTTAAACGCTGATCGGTTTAAGATCCGGCACCTCGCGTCCCAACACACGGTAATATATTTCTTCATATTGACGGGTAATCAGCGTATCACAGAATACGGTACGAGCCCGCACCAGACAGGCTTCACGAAAACGCTCTGCCAACGCTTCGTCCGATAACAGCTGCACCGCATATTCCGCCATCGCCTCGGTATTGCCGATTTCAGCAAGATAACCTGTACTCCCGTGAACAACCAGTTCAGGCACTCCTCCTGCCTCGGAACCAACCGTTGGTACTCCACAAGCCATCGCTTCCAGTGCAACCAGTCCAAAGCTTTCTTTTTCCGATGGAAGCAGTAGCACATCCGCCATGGAAATCACTTCAGCAATCTGATCCTGCTTGCCCAAAAAGAATACCTTATCCTGCAAGCCCAAGCTTTCGATTTTGCAGCGAATTTTTGGAAGGTCTGGTCCTTCCCCAACCAGCAGCAGCTTTGCAGGTACTTTTCGTTGCACTCTTTCAAATATATCCAGCACGTCTCCCACTCTTTTGACCGGACGGAAGTTTGAAATGTGCATCATAATCTTTTCATTAGGCTGGGCAAAATCTCTCCGCAGCGCAGTTGCATCCCGCGGATAATACACTCGTTTATCCACAAAATTGTAGGTCAAATCAATAGGGTTTGTAATCTCGAGCACATCTATCGTCTCCCGAATCAAATCCTTCGAAACCGCTGTTACCGCGTCACTTTTGTTGATCGCCAGCCGGATTAGATCCTTCAACGATTCATCCTGCGCCAACACCGTAATGTCCGTGCCGTGAAGCGTGGTTACCACTTTGAGATGGTCGCCCACCATTTCTTTGGCCAAATAAGCACATACCGCATGCGGTACGGCATAGTGAACATGGAGTACATCCAAATTTTTCATTTGTGCGACCTGAGCCATTTTGGTCGCCAGCGACAGATCATAAGGCGGATATCTGAACACGTAATAGTCGTTAACCTCAACCTCATGATAAAAAATATTTTTTTGGAATTCCCCGCCTAATCTAAATGGAATGCTGTTGGCGATAAAATGGACCTCATGTCCTTTTTCGGCAAGCAGCTTGCCCAGCTCTGTAGCCACTACGCCGGAACCGCCCAACGACGGATAACAGGTAATTCCGATTTTCAATTTGTCATTCAAGTTAAGCTGCCCCCTTCCGTTTACCGGTGATGACTTTTCAATGTTGGTGACATACCAAATACAGTACGCATCTATAATCGTTACACGAACGGATTTAGTTTATCGTTTATGTGTCAGGATTTTTATATCCCTTATGTGAATAGCTTAACCAGATGAGGCGTTTTGGACGCAAAGCCCTCTGCATACGAAATCAGCTTGCGCTGACCCAACAACGAATCACGGGCTTTTACACGCTCAGCATACCCCTGGTTTAATGGCGTGGGTACCGTGTCTTTACCCGGTGCAGCCTGAAATTGGGAAGCATAGCTTAGTAATGCCTGCTCCTTGGCTTCAACATGCTCCGTAATGTCCACAATCAGATCCGTTCTGCCGATATCGTTAATGAAATAAAAATATAACTGCTCCACTAGCACCGCAGGCTGTTCCGGCATAAATCGACGTAGCTTGGCGTTAAACACCGCTTCCTCCACCAGCTTGCTGCACATGACATGATCCGGGTGCCGATCCTCCCAGTAGGGAGCAAATACGACTTTCGGCGCATGACGCCGAATTTCTGCGGTCACTGCGGCTACATTCTCCGGTGTTATATACAAACCCCGATCAGGCAGTCCCAAATTCGTCCGTGCAGCAAGGCCCAGCACTTTTGAAGCATCTTCGGCTTCTGCCATGCGGGTATCTACATCACCATTGGATGACATTTCAGCACGCGTCAAATCACATACGCCCACCTTTAAACCAGCGGCAGTATGCTTGGCAATCGTGCCTCCCATCCCAATCTCAGCATCATCGGCATGAGCTCCAAAAATCAATATGTCCAGTGTCATTTTATATCACCCTGCTGATCAATGCCTGGTTTATATTTATGTACCAGCTCACGCCAAGCAAAATCGCCCCGATCCAGCGCCTTGACCAATATTTCAGCAGTCGCAACATTGGTCGCCAAAGGAATACCCTGCACGTCACACAGACGCAGCAGTGCACTAATATCAGGCTCATGCGGCTGTGCCATTAGCGGATCACGCAGGAAGATAATCAGATCCATATCATTTTGCGCAACCATGGCCCCGATCTGCTGGTCACCTCCGAGCGGTCCTGACATAAAGCGGTGAATTTGAAGCTTCGTTTGCTCCATAATGCGCAGACCCGTTGTACCTGTTGAATACAATTGATGTCCTGTAAAAACATGCTCATACGCGGTTATAAAGTTAACCATTTCATCTTTTTTGCGGTCATGCGCTATAAATGCAATCTTGAACATTCGAAATTCCCCCTGCCTCATTCTATATTCCGTTCGTCAATTCATTCGCGTTATTCTTAATCAATGTAATGCTCAAAACCGTATACAAGTCCAGTTTGCTCCATTACCTTTTGAATGCCGATTTTGACGCCGGGCATGTAGCCTGCCCGTTCGTAGGAGTCCTGACGAATTTTGAGGGATTGTCCAAATCCTCCGAAAATAACTTCCTGCTGTGCGAATACACCAGGAAGACGGACACTGTGGATACGGAACCCTTGGTAGTAGCCGCCGCGTGATCCTTCGAGCGTTTCTTCCTCCTCCGGGTTCCCTTGACGCAGCTCCTGTCGCTGCTCAGCGATGAGTTCTGCGGTCTTAATTGCCGTTCCCGATGGCGCGTCCAATTTCTGGTCGCCATGATATTCGATAATCTCCAGATGAGGGAAGTATTTAGCAGCCTGAGCTGCAAACCGCATCATCAAAATAACTCCTATTGAAAAGTTAGGCGCAATCAGACCGCCCATTTGCTGTTCCCGGCACTGCTTGTCCAGTTCGTCAATCTGTTCCGGTGTAAATCCTGTTGTCCCAATAACTGGACGAATGCCAAGTTTGATGGCAAGCACTGTATGTGCGTACGCAAAACGAGGACCTGTAAAATCGACCATCACATCCGGACGACTATCCAGCAAAGCCTGCTCCACATCCTCCACAATAGCAACGCCCGCTTCTGGAAGTCCAACGAGAAGGCCGGCATCACTGCCGGCGTGCGTTCTGTTTACTGCGGCTACCAGCCGGAGTTCTTCATCCTGGAGAACCATTTTGACAACCTCACGGCCCATACGCCCGGCTGCTCCAACGACAGCCACTTTTATTTGCTCTGGCATATCTTACAACCCCTTACGCATCAATTCGTGCTAGATCTGTTCATTCATTTGCTGGCATAACTTCTTCATGAGATTGGCAAGCTGTTCATTGTGAGGAAACAAAGCGGCCGCCTCACGAGCAGCCTGCACAGCCAGCTTATATTCATTCATTTCAGCATAAACCAATGCGAGCAGCATAAAAGCGTCACCACATAGCGGATCAAGGACAATTGCCCGTTCCAGTAGCAGGATTGCATCTCTGCGCACCTGTGGCGTAGCTTTATCGACATCCAGCATCTTTCTGGCTTTCTCCGTCTGCTGTCTGGCCTCCAACGTATGCAAATGCAGCAGATACTCATCCTGCTGCGGGGCCAGACGAACCGCATCGCCCGCATAAGCAAGCGCCTGCTCTATCCGCCCGCTACGGGCATAGGTGACCGAACAGCGGAAATAATGCTCCGCATGATCAGGCTGAGCGGAAATCGCTTTTTCGAACCATTCCACGGCCTGCTCAAAATCGTTCTGTAAAATACACTGATAAGCTTTCTGAACGTATTCCTCCGCCTTCATGACACCGCACCTCCGGGTAACCGGTTTGGTACAGCATATGTACAAAACGCCTAATCGGTGTCCTTTTTGGTCCAGCGATTCGCGTCACGTGTGTTAAATTTACGCATGACCTTATCATGAGCATCAGTCAAATTAATACCCAGCGAGTTTGCAAAGCAGACCGTGATGAACAAAATGTCTCCCAGCTCCAGCTCAATCGAATTGTCGGCCTCATCCGTTTTTTTCGGTTTCTCGCCAAAGGAATGATTGACTTCTCTGGCCAGCTCCCCGACTTCCTCGGACATCCGGGCCAGCATTGCCAGCGGGCTGAAATATCCTTCTTTGAATTGGGAAATATATTGGTCTACCTCACGTTGAATTTCATCAAGCGATTTTTCCATGAAACACAATCTCCTCTAATGTGCAGGTTTATTCATATGTTATCGTAAAGCACATTTGAAAACAAATATTTTTTTAATGTGAAATTACTCACATCTTGTAATGGTCTGTCTTTTAAAGCTACCGTAAAAAGGTATACTAAACATAAGGATCTATGATCTGCTCCAAAATCAATATCCAATCGTTCATCCCAATTTGCCATTGTGAGGGATTATATGAAAACATCGAGGTCTATTGAACAGCTTAAAATCATTTTACCCATTGTGCTCGGCACTGCTATTTATGCATTCGGCCTGCTTTATTTCATTATACCCAGCAAGCTGATGGAAGGCGGCATCACAGGTATCACCCTGCTGCTGAACTATGCTTTCTCGATTTCCCCATCCCTTTCCACATTGCTCCTGAACATTCCTCTATTTTTAATCGGATGGAAGATGCTTGGCGGCAAGCAAATTATTTATAGCGGGGTTGGCATCGGGGCGCTCACTTTTTTTCTGTGGTTGTTTGAAAAAATGATTCACCTCGGGTGGATGGGCACGTTTCAGACCGAGCACGATTTTATACTTTCTTCATTATATGCCGGGGTTACGCTCGGGGCCGGGCTAGGCATCGTATTCCGGTTTGGCGGTACCACCGGCGGGTCGGATATTATCGCTCGTATTTTGAACCGGAAGTTTGGCTGGAGTATGGGAAGGATTTTGCTGGTGATCGATATCGTCATCATCGGTGCATCGCTGCTGTACATACCTAAGGAAAAAATCCTGTATACGCTGGTCGCTGTGTTTATCGCATCGAAGATCATTGATTTTATACAGGAAGGGGCCTACTCCGCCAGAGCCTTTATGATTATCAGTGATCATACGATGGATATTGCGGATATCATTACACGGGATATGGATCGCGGTGTTACTATTATTCCGGCTATGGGTGCATTTTCCAAGCAGACCAAGCATGTTGCTTACTGTGTCGTATCCCGTCAGGAAATACGGCGTTTGCATCAAATAGTGAAATCGGTTGATCCACGAGCGTTCATCATCATTCAGGATGTGCATGATGTACACGGGGAGGGCTTCAAAGAGGAATAGCCCGGAAATCCGGGCAAGTGGCAGCATTTAGCCTTAACCAGAGAAACCGGATCGATACTTACGGTAACCCACATAAGCCAGGGTCAGCAGGATCGTCAAGCCGATTGCCAGTTCTGCTCGGCGCTCGCTTTCATGCGGGATGAATGGAGCCAGTGCGGTAGCATCTTTTTCACGTCCAAACAAGGCATTGAATGTCGGGTTTCCCTGATCCAGTGCCCCTCTAATCGCTGAAGCATCCGCATTTTGCTGGTTCCCCAATCCCTTAACGTAAGAAATCCATGAATCCGTTCGAACAACCTCGGTTGTTTTGCCGCTGATCAGCGCCGCCGTTCGGATCGTCTCGTAATGATCCTCCAGCACTGCTGCTCCGGCGGCGAAACCCTTCATATTTCCTTTAGCAAACTGGCTATTTAAGCCGCTAACATCTTCTTTTAAAATTTTGTAATACTGCTGCCATAATGGCTGGCGGGGATGCGCTATCGCATCTGCCGCAAGTCGCAAATTGGCAGCGGCCTTCACCCATTCATCCGGCGATGCTTGCACGGATTGTGTAGCTTGCTGTACCTCAAGAATACTGCCGGACAAAGCATGAATAGCCTCCACAGACAGTGCAGCCTGTACCTGACCCGTGCTGAACCATCGGCTTACCTCCGCTACATCCGCGCGCGCTTTTTCAATATTTCCATCCATTACATCCCGGTACAATACCGCAGCCGCACGATCTAGCTCCTCTATTTCCTTTGCATTACTGGTGGACTTGGGCTGATCCCGCGCTTCCGCAATGCCCGGAGGGAAACATACGGAAAGCAACAAAACCATAGATAACACAACTCCCGAAACAACACGCAGGACACCACGAAACGCCTGACTCCAATCCATGGGACATCCCTCCTCACCTTACTGTATGGCAAGGCTACGGGGGCTAGAACTCGGCTTTTGGTCGAAACGTTTGAAGCCAGTTTATGCCCTGGACAAAATAGGAAACATCAGTTTATTTTGTTTACATATGTTTTGATTTTTAGTCTTATAAAATAGCGTGGTATCTTCCTGTTCCAACAGTGAAATTTCGCAGCCGTCCTGTTCTCTTGGAGTAAAACCAAAAACAACCTTTTTCGTATCTTGTCTCATTACTGCTGACAGAATCATATCCATAGGGATCTCGCCCGCTCCATAAATATCGTAACAATTCATCGTATCCCCTTTAAAATCCGCAACAACAATCGTGTCATATTGAGGAATATATATAAAATTATCTTTATAAAATGAGGTGCCATAGAATAAAACCAACCACTCACTGCTTTTCATAGAAAAAAATGAGTATGGATTTAAGTCAGCGCTTTTACTTTTCAATAGCTTTATATCCGACATCTCTTCCATGTTCAACTTTTCGACTTTAATGTCCCGGTTGTTCATGGATGCCTTCCGATTAAATTGATATTCTTGCGCTGGAACAAATCCAAATTTAGGATAAAACTCCTTTACACTATCATTCGCAAACAAATACATAGCATCACCATTGTCATACCAATCTTGTAACACACATTCTAATAAAAAACGACTGAAACCTTGATTCCTATAGTTAGTATGCGTCATTACGGTTCCGATTTGGATATACTTTCTATTTTCACCTAACAAATCAAAATTCATCAGACTTACAGATACATTGGCGACAACACAGTCCCCATCTAAAAGCACATAGGGGATATATTGATCACCCCAACATCCCAATTGGTACCAAACTTCAAAATCAAAACCGAAACTTTGTTTTGTCAATTGATTAAAGTTTTTTCTTATTTTTTGATCATCACGAATGCCTTTTTTAAATATATTCTTTTTGATTTATAACAATATTCATCCCTATTTCTCCATTCCTGTTTCTTCATTCCCAGGCCCGGTTTGGCTGCTTATTCATTGACTTCATCCGGAATGACTTAGCTGGTTAATTCAAGTGGATTTTTTAATTCTACTTTTAGTAAACTTAAGCTGCATCTCAATTAAATAATGCCACTCGATTGCGCACGTACATGGCAAGCCATGAAGCTGCGATACTGAAAAGGGTCAGCATATAGGTAAAAGTACGCACTTGTGGTACATCATCCGTTAGCGACCTCGGAAGATACGGATATATGCCAAATGTATAATCGACCGTATCATTTAGCAGTGTCCACAAAGCTGCTACGCACAGGCCCGCCCATTTGCAGGTGAAAAAACGAACGAACAGCAAGGCTTCGACTGCCATTGCCGTATGAGATGCTACCAGCATCCAATCCTGCCATATCATATGCCCGCCCTGCGCGACACCCCAAAAAATAATAGCTGAGGCCCAGATGCCGTATTTTACACTCGTAACCACAGCTAACGCCTCCATCAGCTGGCGAATGACCTTCAAGCCCTTCAGGCGCGGAGGGTAAAGCAGGAATAATACAGAAATCGTAAAAAACAGGCTGGCCGTCGGACTATCAGGCACAAATACAATCTGCCATATCGGGTAATAGTTTAGCGTATATTCCAATTGCCCTCCATACCATATGTACCCATACACGGTTCCGACCAGGTTACACCAGAACAGCAGCCACAAAAAAGGCCGGCTCGTCAAGAACGACCGGCTCCACAAATAAGACAACGACACGTCCTCATCCTCCGTTCATACGATAGATGCCCCGTAAAGGCTCCATCTACAAAGACTATATCATATAAAAGCGTATCAAAAAAACCTGGCCGCTGCTACGGTCAGGCTTGATGATTATGGTCTTGTACTGCCAATGGGTCTGTTACCCAGGATCAGATCTCCTGAAACGGCTCAATTGATCGCTTTCAGTTCATCCGTAAGATGACGAAAAGCTACTTCATCCCCGGAGGCCAGCGCCTCATCAATATCCTTGTAGAGCTTTTCACTCCGGTGTTTACGTAATGCCTCGTCCAAAACCATTTCAGCAGACAGGCCCAACATTACTTCATAAGTAACCTTCATTTTATCCATAGGATGCACCTCCAACATGAGTTTAAGAGATCCTATATTCTTTTCCTTTCGCCACATAGTTGAGTGCCGTCCGTGACATCCGCTGCAAATCTGCGTCTGTCAATTCTCGCACTACTTTGGCAGGTGTACCGAGAGAAAGAGTATAGGGTGGTATTTTGGCATTTTCCGTAACGACCGACCCTGCTCCTATTAAAGCATATTCACCAAGCTCAGCTCCGTTGAGTACAATGGCCCCCATACCGATTAAAGTGCCTTTGCCTACCATGCAGCCATGGATAATCGCAGCATGTCCCACCGAAATATCATCCGCCAGCACCAGGGGCTGGTCCGTGTTCACATGTCCCACGACTCCGTCCTGGATATTGCAGCGTTCACCGATGATGACAGGCGCCATATCCCCGCGCAGTACGGCATTGAACCAAACTGAGGAATCTTGGCCGATCGTTACCTTTCCGACAACTTTTGCTCCTTCTGCCACATAGACAGATGAATGGAGCTGTGGCATGTTCCCGTTATAGTGAATCAGCATCAACTTCACCCTCTCATTTTGGGTGAATTCTATCAACATGTATGCTGCTTGTCAATGGAGCCGCATACCCGGGTCGTTCCTCCCAATGCGGTACTCCCCTGCCAGATTCAGGCCCCAGGCGGTCATCTGTACAGATGGCCCCGTCGAATGCTCACCCAGACGAAGCATACCCAAGTGCAGCATCATTCGTATAATTCTCTGATCAAAAACCGAACGGGGCGTATCATAGTAGAACGGTCTGATCAGCGGGCCGATATGTACAAAAAGCGACTCCGAGGACGTCCAGGGCCTGGCACATTCTCCTATCCAGTAGACCAGAGAAAGTAGATTGGGAACGGCTCCCTTATACAATCTTAACCAAAACCTGAATAGCTGTATCATCTCATCCTCGATCGCGTACTCCCTGTGTGCCTCCCCCTTTGCCGTCAGCACAACTCGATCCCCCTTTTCCTCAATAAACCTGGAGTGACGTGCATAATCATACAGCAGTGCCATTCGGTCGGGATAAAACTTAAAGGAGGAACCATATCCGAAACGCCAGCCTCCTTTACCCAGAAGTGGCTCCGCAATGTGCAAATGCTCCATTAGTTGCTGCTGATTGCGACGATACCAAGCCCCCTCGGGGTTAAGCGGAACTTCATGCTGCTCCATATACTGAAGGAAAAGTCGTAAATCCTCCGCCAAAAGATGTCCTTCATCCCGGTACGACGTTGGCTCACT
Source organism: Paenibacillus sp. 1-8 (assembly GCF_056316205.1). NCBI lineage: Bacteria > Bacillati > Bacillota > Bacilli > Caryophanales > Paenibacillaceae > Paenibacillus > Paenibacillus sp. 1-8. The sequence goes on from NZ_CM149995.1 coordinate 3,077,953, forward strand.
TACCCGGATCATTCCGTTTTGCAAGTCTTGCACCATGACACGACGGAAACGCTCCTTCATGTCCAACGGAATTTGATACAAATACCTCGTATTATGCGTCGAACCGTTGAATAGCCAGCCACTGTTGCGTAAACGGGCCACGATGTCCCGCGGTCGCTCATCGGAATCCCCATCCTCCTCGGCAGATTGTTTGGCAACCGCAATCAATTCCTCCATACTGAAATAAGGCCGGTCATCGAATAGCAGTGTGTTCAAAAACCTTACCTCTGACAGCTTTAGCTCCCTGACTTGCATCTCAAAAAAACTGCTGCTGCCGAGCTTTGTCAAAATGCCCTGGATCAGCTCATGTTTGGAATTGGGCTTACAGTCACATTCGTAATACACCGCAATTCTGTTCAAATGCACAATATCCGCAAATGTCAGCATATCCGCCAGATTCATCGTTCCATCGCCTCGTCACTGGACTGTCATCCGGAATTGATTCTTACCTGTTGTACCCACAGCTTTGACGGAATGTTCAGACTCTAAACCTCTTTTTTACAAAGCTATAATTAAAAAATAAAAGACCACGGCTTCTACGCTGAGTAGAAATTCGTGGTCTTTCGTCAACCTTTTGAGTTACAATCGCTTTTTTCCTGTAAATGTCTGGTGCAATTATACAACAGCGGCGTCCAATCCGTATCCTCACGCTGGAGAACACTCAGTGACAGATTACCAATTCGTTCCGTAAACTTTTCCTGATACAAAGCCTTATACAAATTAGCCAAAAAACCGCCATGAGAAACGACCAGCAGGTTCTTGTCCCGATTTTCCGACCAAATGGCCTCCATAAAAGCCAACCCTCGAAGTTGAAGAGCTTCATCGCTCTCCTGTCCCAGATCCAGCAGATGCCAGTCGCTCCCCCACTTCTTCTCACGCTCGACCTGCGTCATGCCCTCGACCTGACCATAAGCGCGTTCTCTCAGCCGATCATCCGGCTCAAGTATAGGAAGGTGAAGAACAGAAGCAATAATCTCCCCCGTCTCCTTCGCTCTGGAAAGGCTGCTTGTAATAAGACCATCCCAATGATAGGGCTCATCCTTTAATCGTTCTGCCAGCAAGCGTGCCTGCCGGCGCCCTTCCTCATTCAACGGAATATCACTGTGGCCCTGGATTTTACCCACCGCATTCCAATCCGTTAATCCATGTCTGATCAAGCCAATAAGCATCGTGTTGTTTCCTCCGCTATTTAGTTATTCAGGCATTGTTATGAATCCGTATTGGAGCCCAGCCGTGCTGCTAATTTCTAACCCGTCTCGCACGATGAATCCAGCCCAAAGAAAATAAGGCAAGCGCAAGTGCCAACACAGACAACAACATCCAATATTGCGGGTAAGTAGGAACAATGCTTGCAACCAGCGGGTCCATAATGCCACTATTCATATCTTTAATGTGGTATTGATATTGTGGAGATGTACTTGTAGTTTCCAGCAAGCCTGTCGGTAAAATACCTGTATCCATGACAAGTGCCGCTTGAGGAGGATTTTCTTGAGAGGAGCTTCCATTCCAGTTCAAAAACAAAAAGCTACACAAAAATACCGCCAAAAAGCCGGCGATCCATACGGACATATACTTACGGGCTGCCGGGTTCACACGCGCACGCCGATGCTCGCCGGGAACAAGCCACGGTGACTCTTCATAAATTCGATCCATGACCCTGCGATTCATAGCTTCTGCCTGCTCATCTGTTATCTCAAAGGAAATATCGCGAATAGCGGATCGACTTTCTTTTGACAAATTCCACTCATTTTCTTCCGAACCATGCTCCCATCCGGCAGACGAGCTTTTGGCTCGTCTGCGCTCCGAGTCTTGTTTCGATACATTTTTGCCTGTAGCGAACAAATCCTCAGTGTCCCTGGATTTCATTGGCTGCTCATCCCTTCGTTTTCCTCATAGAGAGGCTCAAAAAAATAAGGCTCCAACTGCGTCTTCACACTGGTTCTGGCCCGGAAAAGCAACGATTTCACCGCACTGACCGTCTGCCCCAAAATCGTAGCAATCTCCTGATAATCCAATTGCTCGTATTCGCGCAAAATCAGCGCAGACCGCTGCTTCTCTGGCAATCTGTTGATCGCTTCACGAACCATCTCTACCTTCTCGCCGCGAAGGACGGCCTGCTCTGGAATCACATCCAATGGAGCAACCGGCACATAACCGCTCTCCTCCAATGGAACCTGACCGCTACGATGCTTGCGAAGCTCGCTCAGCACCGTATTACGTGCAATCGTATATAACCATGTGGAGAACGATGCATCTACCTCGCGAAAAGAGTGCAGGCTCCGGTACGCTTTGTAAAACGTCTCCGAGCATAAGTCCTCAGCGATCATTTCCAGGTTCGAACTTTTCAGCATATGGTAAACAAAAGCTAAAATTTTACGTTGGTGCCGCCTCATTAATTCTGAATAAACCTCAACATTACCTTGTTTGATTTCCTGAATCATCTGGGAATCTGTCATCATCCGAGTGAGACCCTCCTCGCCCATACATGTGCTGTTCTCCCATTCGATTCTGTCTATATATACCGAACAGGCCAAAAAAAGTTGCGCACTCTGCGCAAATGGATGAAACAGCATCATGGAACATTTGTTTTTTTCTTACCCTATGTAGTGCCAACAATAACGGTGCTATCCCCAACATTTCTCAACATCCAAAATGGACTTACCCATTGTACCACAAAATAGTCGTCAGTAAAAAAGTCCAAAATCCCCATGATTTCCATCATAGGCTACATAACGCTAGCAGCTGTTTCCGATATACGGAATTTCCGACCAATTTTAAGTTTTTTCAAGTTAAAGTGACATAACTTTAAGTCCATCCCTTTTGAATACGCTGGTAAAGAATAATTACCCAAAAGAAAACGCTTTAAAAAAACATTGACAAAATGAAAACGTATACATATAATAAAAGTACAGTATGGTTTCTCTCCACTCCTATCCTACTCAGCTACTCCATAAGAGCAGCTACCACCCGGGGCTTTACCCGGGTGGTCTTTTTTTTGAACTCATATACTAAACTGAACTGGAAAGTTTCGTAAGGCGCCAACTGCGCAGTCGGATGGTGCTTCCCATCACTGGTGTCCAGCACCATCCCGCCTACTCCGTTTTTTATATAAAATTTTCGAATTTAGCTTATATAACAAAGAAAATATACTTACCCAGTTATATCACCTCAACTGGGCTCTCAGGCCATAAAATAACAAAAAAACGGGCGAAGAGGATCTCACGCCCGTTTTAAATCTTTCCTGTTACTTTCACTCCCAGAAAGTGTGGGGCATTTAAGGCGGTCAGTAGCGAAGCGTCTCAACCTGCTTAACCAACAATCACACTTTCCCCTTTATACCACCACTTTATAGCTCATTGAATCGAGCAGTGCCTTGGCGCGCTCCCAGTCCCGTTCCTGGCGGAAGGAAAGTCGCATAATACCGGGAACATCCTCCCGGCTTTCGATGATTTGCATATTGCTCAGGTTAATGCTGTTGTCCCCCAGCTCTGTTGCAATTCGGCCGATAATCCCCGGGGTATCCGGTACATCAATATACAGATCAAACGTTGAGACGATGACACCTTTGCGGCGTTCCGGTAGCTCACTGCGGAAATGCCCCGCCATCAAAAACTCGTCAGCAATTCCCTCTCCGTCTTGTATTCTCAGTAAATGGGTAAAACGCTCAATCTGCCCGTTCCACTCTTCCAGCAGACCTAGCAAAACATCACGATTGCTCAGCAAAATATCCCGCCATACAATCGGATCACTGGAAGCAATTCGCGTAATATCGCGGAAGCCGCCGGCAGCAAGCGTACGGTACAACGGATTTTCGTCATTGTGCTTGCGCACCTGATTCACCAGCGCCGCTGCAATAATATGCGGAAGATGGCTGATCGCCCCGACAATGTCATCGTGCATATCAGGCTGGACACGCACAACCTGAGCTCCTGTATATTTCAACAGACGCTCCAGTGAACTGTATGCTTCCTCAGGCACACCCTCTGCCGGGGAAAGTACATAGTAGGCATTCTCAAACAACAATGCGGAAGCAGCCTTCACACCGGAACGCTCCGAGCCGGCCATCGGATGGCCACCGATAAAATAAGCATTACGTAAAGAGATTTCTGACGCTTTTTTAGCAATCGACGATTTTGTGCTGCCTACATCAGTAATAATGCAACCCTCTTTAAGCGGCAGCCTGCTTAACAACTCCAAGTAATGCTCCAGTAAGCCGACAGGTACGCATAAAAAAATAAAATCGGCGTCCTCTGCCGCCTCTTCAACCGAAAGAGTCACGGTGTCCACGACACCACGGCTCAACATCGGCTCCATCAGTTTGGGAAGATGAGCATGACCGACAACGGTAATGCCTGGCTTCCCTTTAAAACAAAGCGCAAGGGACCCACCGATCAGTCCCACGCCGAAAATGGCAATCTTCATCAATTATCAAATCCCATCTGCGGAAATTATAGACGCGCTTTCGCCGCTTCCGCCCCCAGGACCTGTTCCAGCGCACGGATAAACCACTCATTTTGCGGCTGTGATCCAACCGACACCCTAATGTATGTCGGATATTTGTAATGACCAGCGCGAATAATTACGCCTTTTTGAAGCAACTCCTGAAATACCTCACCCGACGGGCGACGTACATTCAGCATAATAAAGTTTCCATGTGCCGGAAAAGATTCCAGTCCAAGGCGCTTCAACTCATTTTGCAAATAGGCTCTGCCCTCTGCGTTGCGGTCACGGCATTCCTGCACAAAATCCTGATCTTCCAACGCCGCAATCGCTGCAGCCTGTGCTACCCGCGAAGTATTGAACGGCTCACGAACCTGATTAATCATGCGGATCGTTGCCGCAGTCCCCATTCCGTATCCGATGCGAAGCGATGCTAGGCCATAGATTTTGGAGAAGGTGCGTAATACAAGCAGATTTTCATAGGCCGGTAACAAACGAATACCGTCTGGATACGTGCTGTCTGTCACAAACTCGAAATACGCCTCATCCAGTACGACCAAAACATCCTTTGGCACTCGATCCAAAAATGCGATCAGCTCTGCTTCAGGTACAATCGTGCCTGTCGGGTTGTTCGGATTACAGATCCAGATTATTTTCGTACGGTCGTTAATCTGAGACAACATAGCCTCCAGATCATGCACCCCGTCACGCAAAGGCACCTCAACAGCAACCGCTCCCTCAATCTCCACATTACTCTTGTACACAGAGAAGGTCTGATCGGCCATGATACTTTCTTCCCCGGGAAGAAGAAAAGCACGCGTAGTCAACGCAATAATCTCGTCAGAGCCACAGCCATAAATAAACTGATCCTCTTTCAAGCCCGTATGTTTAACCAGTGCCTGTGTTAAAGCTACCGCGCTGCCGTCAGGATATACACTAATGTTCGCAAATTCCTCCTGAATGGCTTGCAATACTTTGGGAGAGCTGCCGTACGGATTTTCATTCGAGGCGAGCTTAATCACTTCATCAAGTCCCAGCTCGCGCTTCACATCTTCAATCGGTTTACCAGGCTGATATACCGGCAAATGTACAATATGCGGTTTAGGTCGCATGCTCCTACCTCCTCTAATCCATTCAAAACTAAATTTGCTGCTTTCTATATTGACGCCAGTTACTGCTTTAATTGTGCCACAAAATTGCGAATTTGCAAAAGTCCTTCTTCTCTGCGCGCAGAATCGTCCAGCAGCGGGATTGCTTCCTCCACCTGACGCACAATGGCACTTCCCACGACAACTCCATCGCAAATGTCCGAAAAACGAATTACCTGCTCCCTAGTAGAGATACCGAACCCAACCGCTACCGGAATATCCGTATGTCGTTTAACCTGCGCGATAAAGCCCTCTATACCCTCAAAAAAGGAAGCTCTTTCCCCTGTTACCCCAAGAGAGGATACACAGTACACAAATCCGCGTGCTTGACGGACAATTCGTTCAATCCGCTGTTCAGAAGTTGGAGCCACCAACGGAATCAGATGCACACCAACCTCTGCCGCCCGTCCTCCCAGCTCTTCTGCTTCCTCAAGCGGAAGATCGGGAATAATCAGGCCACTAATACCATGCTTCTGCAAGCCTGCAAAGAAAGCATCCATGCCCATCTGCAACACAGGATTATAATACGTGAACAAAATAAAAGGCAGGCTTGATCCCGCCGCCCGGGCCAAAGAAGCCGTCTCCATACATGTGCGGATCGAGATTTGCCGTTTCAACGCACGCTCAGACGCACGCTGAATGACAGGTCCGTCAGCCAGCGGGTCCGAATATGGCACGCCCAGCTCCAATATATCGGCTCCGGCCGACTCCAGCTGTCGAATGATTTCTACCGTCGTGTCCACATCCGGATCGCCTACCGTCAGGAAAGGAATTAATGCCGTTTTGCCTTCATTTTTGAGGCGTCCAAACACCTGATCAATTAAATTCATGACGGATTTCCTCCCAAATGCTTAATAATGGAGTCCACATCTTTGTCACCGCGACCCGACAAACAGATAACAATAATATCATCCGCCGTCAAGGTAGGTGCCAGTTTAGCGACCTGCGCTACTGCATGTGCCGACTCCAATGCCGGAAGAATCCCTTCCGTGCGGCATAACAATTGGAGAGCATCCAGCGCTTCCTGATCGGTAATTGGAACATACTTGGCCCGCTTAATATCCTTCAAATACGAATGCTCCGGCCCAACCCCGGGATAGTCCAATCCCGCCGAGATGGAATGCGCAGGCTGTACCTGTCCGTATTCATCCTGAAGCAGATAGCTCATCGAGCCTTGGAAGACACCTTGCGTTCCCTTGCTCATCGTTGCTGCATGAAATTCCGTTTCCACGCCTTTTCCAGCCGCCTCCACGCCAAGCAAAGCAACCTCGTGATCCTCGATAAAAGGATAGAACATACCGATGGCATTACTTCCGCCACCGATCGCCGCTACCACGACATCTGGAAGTCTGCCTTCTTTTTCGAGAATTTGACGGCGGGTTTCGTCGCCAATGACACGCTGGAAGTTGCGCACCATCATTGGATACGGATGTGGTCCGACCGCCGAGCCCAAAATATAGAACGTATCATGGACATGGCTCACCCAATACCGCAAAGCTTCATTCCCGGCATCCTTGAGTGTACGTGTGCCCGATGTAACCGGAATGACCTCTGAACCTAATAGTTGCATACGGAATACATTTAGCTGCTGGCGTACGGTATCCTCTTCTCCCATGAACACCTTACACTCCAGTCCGAGCAATGCCGCGACAGTCGCCGTCGCAACACCATGCTGGCCTGCGCCTGTTTCAGCAATGACCTTCTGCTTGCCCATACGCCTCGCCAGCAGTCCCTGCGCCAGCGCATTATTAATTTTGTGGGCTCCGGTATGGTTCAGATCTTCGCGTTTCAAGTAAATTTTAGCCTTGCCCAAATGCTGACTCAGACGCTCCGCATAATAGAGCGGCGTTTCCCGGCCCGAATAATCCTTCAGCAGTCCGTTCAGCTCAGCGTTAAAATCAGGATCATCCGCATACTTCCGGTAGGATTCCTCCAATTCAATCAGTGCGTTCATCAACGTTTCCGGTACAAAACGTCCGCCAAATGTTCCAAAACGTCCGTTGTTATCAGGTAATTGTGTCATGCCTGCTTCACCCTTTCTACGAATGCTGTGATTTTTGCAATGTCCTTGACTCCATCCGTCTCTACACCGCTGGACACATCCAGCCCTTCGGGATGATACTCGGTAACCAGCTTTTCCGCATTATCGGCAGTCAGCCCGCCGGCTACAAACATAGGAATTCCATGTTGTTGGGTCCAAGCCTGATAAGCAGGAATCCGATCCCACGCAAACGTTTTGCCGGAGCCGCCACCATACAAGGGATCATATGTATCCAGCAGTAAAGCGTCAATCGTCCCGACATAGGCATCCAATTCGTCCGTCGGGCGTTCTGTCTCGCCCTTCACCGTCTGCCCTTTACTATCCACAGACCATGCCTTGAATACCTGTACGCCAAAATGCTCCCTGATCTCCCGGCAGCGCTGCGGACTCTCCTGCCCGTGCAGTTGAATGACATCTAATGGTGCTTTCTCCATGACATCATTTAACAGTGTATCATCAGGGTTCACAAATACGCCCACGCTGCGCGGTCTGCTGCCTGGGGTCCATTCATCCAATACGCGAAGCAGCTCTCCAGCCTGTGCGCCGTCAATCCGGCGCTTGCTGTCGGCAAACACAAAACCTATATAATCGACCGGTAAGTTTACCATAGATTTTAGCACTTCAACGCTTTGAAGTCCACAAATTTTTACGCCCGTTTTGTTCATGCTTTAACCCCGTCCATCAAATCGGCTACAGCCTGTCCTACATCATCCTTGCGCATCAGATGCTCTCCAACCAGGATGCCGTGTGCGCCTACCGAATGTAAATACTTTACATCTTCGGGCCCGGCAATGCCGCTTTCGCTAATAAACGTAACTCCTTTAGGAATCAGTGCGATCAGCTCCTCTGTCGTCTGGAGGCGGGTCTCAAATGTCCGCAGATTTCGGTTGTTCACGCCAATCAAGGTTGCTGTTCCCAGATCCAGTACAGCTTTAAGCTCCTCACTGTCATGCACCTCTACCAATGCGTCCAGCCCCAGGTTCTTGGCAATCTGTAAAAATGACCCCAAAACACGTGGCTCCAGTATAGCCGCAATCAACAGTACCGCATCCGCTCCCAGCAGACGAGCTTCATAAATTTGCCGTTCATCAATGATAAAATCCTTGCGCAGCAACGGAATCTTTACCTGTTCACGAATTTGGTGCAAATATTCAGGACTTCCCTGAAAATACGTCACATCCGTCAGGACAGAAATGCAATCAGCTCCAGCTTCCTCATATGCCCGTGCAATATCCACCGGATGAAAATCCGGGCGGATCAACCCTTTGGAGGGGGAAGCCTTCTTCACTTCGGCAATCAGTCCAAGTGGACGGTTGCGGCGCACAGCTATAGCATCCTCGAATCCTCTTGTCGCGGGTAAATCGGCAACCAATCGTTCGGCTTCACTGATTTGAAAATGCTCCTTAAGCTGCTCCACTTCTTGTCGCTTCGTCACTACAATTCGATCAAGATACATATTGATATTCCCCCGTTGCCTGTATTAATTGATCCAGCTTGGACAGGGCCAGCCCCGAGTCAATAGCTTCCGCCGCCCGTGCTACTCCGTCCGTCAAGGTAGCTACTGCGCCCGATACATAGATGCACGCGCCGGCATTCGCTAACACGACATCCCGATAAGCTCCGCGTTCCCCGTTCAAAATCCGACCTATAATGTCGGCGTTAACCTGCGCGTCTCCACCCAGCACTTCATCGAGACGGTGCGTCTGCAAACCCAGATCCGACGGGTTAAGTTCAAACGTATGAACCTGACCGTCCTTCAGCTCAGATACCCGTGTCGGTGCCGAAATGCTGATTTCATCCAATCCGTCGAGACTGCTGACGACCATGGCCCGCTTGGAGCCGAGTCGATTCAGCACCTCAGCGATAACTTCCGTTTTTCCCGCGTCATAAATGCCCAACAACTGCCGATCCGCACCTGCCGGATTCGTCAAGGGCCCGAGCATGTTAAACACCGTTCGTACTCCAAGCTCCCGGCGTGGAGCGGCAGCATGCTTCATAGACGGATGGTACAACTGCGCAAATAAAAAGCAGATGCCGATACGATCCAGACATGACCGCGCCTGATCACTCGTCAAATGGATATTAACCCCTAGGGCCTCCAGCACATCGGCGCTCCCGGCACGTCCGCTTGCAGAGCGATTGCCATGCTTCGCTACCCGTACAGATACCGAAGCCGCAATAATAGCGGATATCGTGGAAATATTAAACTTGTGAATACCCGAACCTCCGGTTCCACATGTGTCCAGCAAATGGGTATCACCTTCTCCGATTTGCACCGGGCTGGCATAGCTGCGCATAGCTTCGGCAAATCCGGTGATTTCATCCACCGTCTCCCCCTTGATGCGCAGAGCCGTCAGCAGCCCACCAATTTGCGCCTGCGTGGCACTCCCCATCATAATCTGCTCCATCACGCTGCGGGCCTCCGTACGTGAAAGATGCTGTCCCTCAATGACCCGGCTTAACCCCACTTGCATAATGTCATGTCGTTCCATCGTCGTCTCCTCCTCAAAATCAGATTTTTGTATGTTACGGAGTGTACAAATAATCCTGGTTGATGACGCTGTTGTAGGGCTGTACCGTCGCCGGGAACATCGCTTCAGCCGTGCGGATCGCTTTCAGCATCGCTTTGGCCTTGTTCACCGTCTCCTGATACTCGCTTTCCGGAACCGAGTCCCACACAATCCCTGCACCCGCTTGAACATAGGCCCGGTTCTTTTTAAACACAATCGTACGAATCGTAATGCAAGTATCCATATTTCCCGAGAAGCCCAAATATCCGATGGCTCCTGCATACGGACCACGCGCTTCCCGCTCCAGCTCGGCAATAATCTCCATCGCCCGCAGCTTTGGAGCCCCCGATACCGTCCCCGCTGGCAGGCAGGACAGGAACGCATCGAAGAAATCTTTATCTTCGCGCAGCTTACCCGATACATTGGATACAATGTGCATCACGTGGGAATAGCGTTCAATTTCCATAAACGTATCGCATTTGACCGTACCGAACTGAGATACACGTCCCAGATCATTTCTTCCCAAATCGACCAGCATCAGATGCTCGGCACGTTCTTTTTCATCCTTTAGCAGCTCTTCAGCGAGCGCTATATCTTCTGTTTCCGTCGCGCCACGCGGCCTCGTTCCGGCAATAGGACGGGTCTCCACCTGACCATTTTCCACCTTGACGAGCGCCTCCGGCGAAGTGCCCACGATGATCTCGTCATCCATTTTCAAATAATACATATACGGAGACGGGTTCATCGTGCGCAGCACGCGGTATACTTGTAAAGGAGAGGCATCTGTATCAATGTGAAAGCGCTGGGACAGCACGACCTGAAAAATATCACCGGAGCGAATATATTCCTTCGCCTGCTCCACGTTTGAAATAAACTGCTCCTTCGTCACATTCGATTGAATCTCACCCAGTTCCACATCATCAGGAATCGAGGCTGCTCCCAATGTCTCTGGCGGTGTCTGCTTACGCAGGTACTGCGCCGTTGCCTCCAGCTTGCGTTCCACCTCGGCATAAGCAGCGCGAATGTCCTCATCGCGGAAGCCTTCGCCTACATGAACATTGCCGACCAGCAAAATCTGCTGTTTTACATGATCAAAGACAATAACCTGATCGCAGAACATAAAACGAATATCATCCATATTCAAATCATCTACTGAATGCTCTGGCAGCTTTTCATAGTATTGCAGCAGATCATATCCAAAAAATCCGATGGCCCCGCCTGTAAATGGAGGCATTTCTTTCAACTTCGGGCTACGATACTTGCGAAGCAACGCCTTGAGCGCTTCAAGCGGCTTGTCGTTTAATATTTGTCGCTTACCATGCTGTTCCAGAATCAAACGGCCTTTTTTGCCGGAAACCATCAGGAACGGGTCGGTCCCGATAAATGAATGTCGCGCCCATTGCTCGCCTCCCTCTACACTCTCCAGCAGAAAGGCCCGATCCCGCTCAGCATACCGACGGAAAATCCGAATCGGCGTCTCCATATCGGCCAGCACTTTTTTGTACACAGGAATCAGGTTAAATTCATTCGCCATCGTTATCACCTGCTCCACATGCGGCGTTAACATGAGATCACTTCCTTTCCAAATTGGCGCAGAACCCAAAGAAGAGAATATAAAAAAGCCTCCACCCGGAAGGTAGAGGCTGTCAGTTATTGAAATTATAAGAATGCTACCATATCAAAATGACTACAGCAAATATACAAAGTATAGACTCATCCCTTTGTATAACCTGGGTTACTTCAAATAAGCACTTCCCCCAGAAACATTCTCCGTGGACAAAGGCTTACCCGCTACCGCTGGTCTCTGTAATCTTTATATGGAATTGGCTCAACTGCACTCTTCTCATCTCAACTCTGTCTCTGGCTAACTCTACTCAACTCTGCTACACACACTATATCTCATACGATGTTACTTTGGCAACCATCAACTTTAAAAATGGGCGATTACTTCTCTTGGGAAGCCAAATCCGGTCTTAGCGTCTGCGCTCCGTTCAAATATACATGTTTGATTTCCCGCTGTGTTTTAACGGTATTCACCTGTACCATCAAACGGATGCATTTTGGCAAGCTGCCCTCTACGGGAATTTCCAACGAACACATAAGCGGAACCATATCCCAGCCGTCTAGCTGGCGGATCGCCTTCGCCGGGAAAGTAGCATTCAGATCGTGGGTCACCGTAATCCATACGTTGCTAATATCCTCCGGCTGCACTTCATTGTGGGACACAATTTCCTCCAACAGTAGGCATGTGGCTTCCAAAATTTCGTTTTCTTCATTGTTCGCTACGGTCGTCGCCCCACGAATTCCACGATTGTACATCGTTACGCCTCCTCTTTTAGCTGTTCAATTACTTGTCGGATGTAAGAGACGGAAATATCCTTCACTACCTCCACGAGCCCGATGCTGCGTGGGACGACAAAAGTAATACTGCCTTCCTTAAACTTTTTGTCATGCATCATCGCATCCAGCAGACGATCCGTTTCGAGATGAGCGGGAAGAGAAGTCGGTAGACGAAGCGAAGTCAGCATATCCCTCGTTTCTGTTACCAAAGAAGGATCTGCCCCCAGCTTCACACCCAGAAGTGCAGAGCCGACCATACCAATAGAAATCGCTTCCCCGTGTAAAAACTCACCATACCCCGCAATCGCCTCTATTGCATGACCAATGGTGTGACCGAGGTTTAGAATAGCACGCAAATCGTTTTCACGTTCATCGCGCGACACCACTTCGGCTTTCACGGAGCATCCCTTTTCCAGACCGTACTCCAGAGCTGCCGCATCCAAAGCCAGCAAGTCAACCGCATGATCGCGGCACCAGTGGGCAAAATCAGCATCCCAGATCAAGCCATGCTTGATCATTTCAGCAAGCCCGGCGGATACCTCGCGCGGAGGTAATGTAGACAACGTATCCACGTCATACAATACCAATTCCGGCTGATGGAAGGCTCCAATCATATTTTTAGCCAAAGGATGATTGATGCCGACCTTGCCGCCCACGCTGCTGTCATGCGCAAGAATCGTAGTTGGAATCTGTACGAATTTGACACCTCTCATAAAAGAAGCCGCCACAAATCCGGCCAGATCACCCACTACGCCACCGCCAAGTGCGATAACGGCTGAATTGCGATCCAAACCGCCCTCGATAGCTGCTGTAATCACCTGCTCATACACAGTAAGCGATTTGGACTTTTCACCCGGCTTGACGACGATGGAAACCGTCTTGTACCCTGCTGCCTGAAGGTTGCTCTCCAGTGTCGCCAAATAAAAAGCTGCTACATTTTCATCAGAGACAATCAACAATGGACTTTTTTGCGCAATTCCTCGTTCGCTCAACAACGCTCCTGCCCGATGCAACAGTCCACGTTCGATATGAATGGGATAGGAACGTTCCCCAAGTTGTACCGTCAGCGTACTCATCTTAATACCGTCCCAGTTGTTCTTCGTAGGATGCAATGTTCGCACGGATCTCTTCAATGGAATCCCCGCCGAATTTTTCAAGCAAAGCCTTGGCAATCTCCCAGGCTACAACATGCTCCATAACCACACTTGCCGCTGGTACGGCACATGCATCCGAACGCTCAACCTGAGCGGTGAACGCTTCCTTCGTATCAATATCCACGCTTTGCAGCGGCTTATACAGCGTCGGGATCGGCTTCATCACGCCACGAACCACGACAGGCATTCCGTTGGTCATGCCACCCTCGAAACCGCCCAAACGATTGGTACGGCGGTGATATCCACGTTCATCATCATGTAAAATCTCATCATGCACCTGCGAACCACGCAGTTCTCCAGCTTCAAAGCCGATACCGATTTCCACGCCTTTGAACGCATTAATGGACATGACTCCTTGGGCAATGCGTGCATCCAGCTTCCGATCATACTGAACATGACTGCCCAGACCGATCGGAACACCTTCCACGATACATTCCACTACGCCACCAACCGAATCGCCTTCTTGCTTGATCAGGTCAATGTAGGCTTCCATTTTCTTTTCCGTTTCCAGATCGGTCACTCTCACCGAAGAGGCTTCTGTCACAGCAATCAGCTCGTCAATCGGCAACTCGCGGTATGGAGCCTCGATTTCTCCAATGCGGATAACCTGCCCAGCCACCTTGATTCCGAACTCTGCCAGCAATTGACGGGCCAAACCGCCGCATGCGACACGAATCGCCGTTTCACGGGCACTGGAGCGTTCCAGCACGTTGCGCAGATCCTTCAGATTGTATTTCAATCCGCCGTTCAGATCTGCATGACCCGGACGCGGACGGTGAACCCGGCGCTTTTCCTCGTCACTGCCTTCGATGGGCTCAATATTCATAATGTTCTGCCAATGCTTCCAATCGTTGTTTTCCACAATCAGGGCAATCGGCGCACCTGTGGTATACCCGTGACGAACGCCTCCGGCAATGTTAGCCGTATCCTTTTCAATCTGCATACGCCGACCCCGTCCATACCCTTTCTGACGACGGTGCAGCTGAAAATTCAATTCTTCAAAATCCAATTTTAAATTGCTCGGCATGCCCTCTACAATCGCAGTAAGCTGGGGACCATGCGTTTCCCCCGCGGTTAAGTAACGTAAACTCATGACACGTTCCCCCTTTAAACTGTTAAACTGTGCATCGCTAAAATCTTTAACTGTGCTTCATTATAGTATACGCACCTTTCTTTGACAAGAAAAGCCACGAGAGTGCAGATAAACAAAAAACACGCCCTTTGATCAAAGCCAAAGGACGTGCGCTCCTGATAAGCCAATAGCCAACGTATCCATTGTTAGAACTCAACGAGCTACGAACAATGGGCTGTATGTACGGGCTTATGCTTTTTTACGATAAAAAAAGGTTTCCGTCGATTCCAGACCATATTGGTTTGGAGTAAAAATTTGCTCTGTACTGCCGACAAACAGCACACCGCCAGGACGAAGACTAGCTGCAAACTTCTGGTACAGCTTATCCTTGGCCTCTTCCGTAAAATAAATCATGACATTACGGCAGATAATGAGATCATAGCCGTCCTCAAACCGATCCAGCAGCAAATTTTGCTTTTGAAATTTCACAGCCTGCTTCAAACGATCATCAATCCGATACATTGCACCATCCGGCTTGAAATACTTGCTGGCTACCTGCTCAGGCACATCCTTGAGCGAACGCTCCAAATATCTGCCTTCCTTGGCCTTAGCCAGTGCGCCGTCATCAATGTCAGAAGCCGTAATGGAGCAATTCCCCAAAATTCCCTTGCCGTCCAGCACCATAGCCAAGCTGTACGGCTCCTCACCAGTCGAGCAGGCCGCACTCCACAGCTTGAGCTTCTGCTTGCCTGCAAGCAGCTGTGGCAAAATCGTATCCCGCAGCACTTCCCACCGATTGGGATTACGCCAAAACTCTGAAACATTGATCGTCATCCGATCCAGAAATTCATAGAACAGGGGCTTTTCTTTCATCATGGCATCATAAAAAGAAACAAAACTGGCAAACCCGTTTTTGTTGCGAAGCGTCGTTAACCGCCTTTTCATCTGTGCTTCCTTGTATTGTGCAAGATCAATACCTGTGCTGTCCTTGATTTTGCGGATAAACGCTGTGTAATCGGGGTCCGTCTGACCCAGTTCCATATCCGTCATGCTACCATCCTTCTTCATACGAGATTATCCTTACACCCAGGTCGCCACACTTTTTTCGTACCGAACCGATTCCTCCGGCGTGAAAAAATTTGCAATCTCGCGTTCCGCGCTCTCCGGTGAATCTGAACCGTGAATGAGGTTAAACGGTGTATGTGCAGCAAAGTCTCCCCGGATCGTGCCCGGAAGAGCCTCTGTCACTTGTGTTTTACCAATCAACAGGCGAGACAGGGTAACGATGTTATCCCCTTCCCAAACCATGGCGAATACAGGGCCAGAAGTGATAAAGCCTACAAGCTCTTCAAAAAAAGGCTTGCCCACATGCTCCGCATAATGCCGTTCCGCCTGTTCTCTAGATACCTGCACAAGTTTGCCAGCCGTCATTTTGAAGCCTTTGTCCTCCAAACGACTAATAATACGTCCAATTAGTCCACGTTGTACTCCATCCGGTTTAACCATCAAAAACGTACGATCCATCGGCTCACTCCCAATCCAATCTAATGTATTTATACAGTACTAAACTGTATTGTAACAGAAAGCTTGGAAACGATTAAAGTATTTTGTCATAGCAAACCCAAAACACAACTTTAGTAGGAGCGGCGGGTCACAAAATAAGCAATATCGCGCAGCGTCTTTTTCGTTTTGACATCTGGTAGTAAGTCCAGCGCGTGTAGCGCTTTTTTAATATATCGGTCGGCGAGAATTTCCGCTTTAGCGATTCCTTCACTTTTTTTAATTATATCCACCGCTTTGCGTGCATCTCCCTGCCCGTCCCCGGCCTGAATACGACTGATTTCAGCCAATAGATCGTCGCGCAGCTCAGGCTGTCCAAGTGCATAAATGACCGGAAGCGTAATGTTTCCCTGTCTCATATCACTGCCCGGCGGTTTGCCAATCTTTTTTTCCGTGCCACACAGATCCAGCAAATCATCCTGAATTTGAAAAGCCATCCCCACATTGTAGCCATAAGTATACAACAGGGAATTCACTCTTTCCCGCGCACCCGAAGCCATAGCTCCCAACTGGCAACTGACCGCAATCAACAATGCCGTTTTACGACGTATGCGAAGCAAATAATTACGTACACTCTGATCGACATTAAAAAAATCGCGGATTTGTTCCATTTCACCGATGGACATTTGCACCAGCGCCTTGGACAATACCCGGTGAATGTCCGGATTCGGCAGTCCTGCAACTATCGAAAGCGCACGTGCATATATGTAGTCTCCGGTGTACATGGCCACCCGATTGTCCCATTTGGACTTCACGGTTGGCTTGCCGCGCCTCATCTCCGCATCGTCAATCACATCGTCATGAACGAGGGAAGCAGAATGAATCAGTTCCAGCGGTACTGCTATGCGTTTGAGCTTGTCCAGATCGTATTCCCCAAATTTGCCTCCCAGCAGCACAAAGACCGGCCGCAAACGCTTGCCTCCCGCCTTGAGCAAATGAAGCGACGTATCATTAATCAACGGCTCCGTGCTGTCGATGCTGCGGTATAGCTCTTCTTCTATGAAGTTCATATCCTTCTTTAATAAACCGAACAAATCCAATCGTTTCATTCTTTCACCCGTGTCAGCGTATTGTCACTCCAGAGAAGCGGCTTCACTCGTCGGTCAAGCAGCCCCAGTTCATGTGCATACTGAAAATAAAGCTCTAAGCCCTTTTGTTCCTTCTCTCCAAAATCATAACACAGATTAGTAAAGTAGCGCTCCCAATAATCCCGCAGGCCCCCAATTTCCTTGCAGGCTTCAGAAATAACAGACGTCAGATCAGACAGGCTGCGCTGCTTGCTGACACGAAAGGCATCTGCTACTCCAGCCACCGCATCAGGATTCTGTGTAGCAAAAGGACGGCGCACTGCCCATACGGCAAAGGTCATGCTGTACCCTGTCCAGCGTTTCCACTCTTCTCCGAGATCGGTAACGTACAGGCCATCACGCCGCCAGGATGCCTTGATCGCGTGATCTCCAATTAGCAGCCCTGCATCCGCCTGCCCCAGCATCAAATCCAGATCCGGCTCGCAGTCGAAATAGGAAGGTTGGCCTGCCCACGCCTTCTCCATTAAAATTTTTAACAAATTCACGGATGTAGCAGACGTATTCGTCAACGCAATCGTTCCGTTTTTGATTTCATCCAGCGGCTTGCGTGAAAACAGCAAAATGGATTTCACAGGACCGTCTGCACTGACAGACAGATCCGGCAACAGCAGCATATCCTCGGCACCGGATGCATAAGCAAAGGAGGACATCGCGCTGATATCCAAATCTCCTTTCAGCATACTTCGGTTCAATTCAGCCGGGACTTTAGAAACCAGTTCCGCCGGATAGAGAAGCTGTGAAGGATTAAAATAATGAAAAATGGGCCAAGCGTTTGTATATTTAATTTTTCCGATTGTGATCGTCTTGGTGTCCGGTATCGGCATCGGAATCCCCCCATCTCGTAAACAGTTGATGTTCGATACGCAAGCTGTCCAAAACTTTGCCTACGAGGAACAGTACGATATCATCCAGCGTCTTAGGATGAAAGTAAAAAGCCGGCATAGCCGGAATCATTTTGACCCCGAGCCTTGCAAGCTTAAGCATATTTTCCAAATGAATGGCATGTAGCGGCGTCTCACGAGGCACCAGAATGAGCGGACGGCCTTCCTTCATCATCACGTCTGCTGCTCGCGCCATGAGATTATCGGACGAGCCGTGCGCCACTGCGGACAACGTTCCCATCGAGCAGGGCATGATAACCATCGCGTCCACCAGATAGGAGCCGCTCGCAATCGAAGCACCAATATCCGTGAACGGATGGTATACAAGAGAACCGGGACGGCCCCCGAATTTGTCATTCAGAGCCCCCTCCCGGTCAGTTACGTTCCAGCCTAATTCCTCTTTCAGTACCCGCCAGCCGGCGTTGGAAACAATCAGGTGAACTGTGTACTGCAAATCCAGCAGTGTTTCTACCAGCCGTACTCCATAAATGCTTCCGCTCGCGCCTGTAATGCCAATAACGATTCGTTTGCCTTGATGGTTGCTCACCTGATTATGATTCATAAGTATTGACGCACCACCAAATCAATCAGTGTAAAAGCAAATACGACAATGCTTAGTACACCGTTCATCGTAAAGAACGCCGTCTGCAAACGACTCAGGTCCTTCGGAGATACGATATAGTGCTCATAGAATAAGATAATGTACGAAATAATCATGCCCGCCAGATACCACCAGCTTAAATCTGTAATAAAGAACAGCACAATAAATCCGATCGCCGTAATGACATGGAATACCCGAGCGATATTAAGGGCACCCGACACACCAAAGCGGGCAGGAATGGAATAAACGCCCTCGTTCTGATCAAAATCAATATCCTGACAAGCATATATAATGTCAAAACCAGCCGTCCAAAATGCAATCGTGAGATATAATACGATAGCGATTAAATCGATTTGTCCCGTCACGGCAACCCACGCGCCCAACGGCGCCAATCCGATTGTCAGACCGAGTACGATATGACAAAGCCAAGTAAAACGCTTGGTATAAGAGTAAAAAATAAGCATAAAAAAGGCCAGCGGGAACAGCTTGAACGCCAGCGGACTTAACTTGAACGATGCCCAGAACAACAGTACCAAACTGACGATGATGAAAATCACAACTTCGCTCGACTTGAGCAGCCCCGCCGGGATGGCACGCCCTGCCGTACGCGGATTTTTCCCGTCAATTACACGGTCAATCATGCGATTGAAGCCAAAAGCAGCGCTACGTGCGCCGACCATAGCCAGCAAGATCCATCCGATCTGTGACCATGAAGGAAGCGTGCCTGTCACGATAACTGACCCTAATACAGCCCCCATAAATGCAAATGGGAGCGCAAATAACGTATGTTCAATTTTAATCATTTCCAAAAAAATAGCAATTTTCTTAAACATGCTGACTCTCCTTGATTCCAATATGCAATGCCGCAATGCCTCCAGTGAGAGAATGAGCCTGTACATCCTTTAGTCCGACTTCACGGAAGATGCCAGCCAGCTCATCCCTTCCCGGAAAAAGCGCCAACGAATCAGGGAGCCATTTGTATTGCTCATAACGTTTGGCGAACAATTTGCCGAGCATGGGCAAGATGTGTTTAAAGTATGAATAGTAAATCCCCTTGAACGGCTGCCATGTAGGCTTGGACAACTCCAGACATACGACCTGCCCGCCCGGTTTGACGACACGCTGCATTTCCTCTAAAACGCGGCGCAGATCAGGCACATTACGCAGACCAAAGCCAATCGTTGCGCAGTCAAAAAAATTGTCTTCAAAAGGGAGTTCCATCGCGTTACCCTGAACAAGCGTGATTTGCTTTTCACGGGCTTCCGATGCAATCTTGCGCTCGCCTACATTCAGCATGTTCTGGCTAAAATCCAGTCCTACGATGTGACCACTTTCACTTGCACGCGCCATCGCGAGCGTCCAGTCACATGTACCACAGCATAGGTCGATTGCCGTATCCCCATGGTGCATATTCATTTTTTTCATCGTAAATTTACGCCAAGCCTTATGTCTGCGAAAGCTCAGTATATCGTTCATCAAGTCGTATTTACCTGCGATGCTTTCAAACACGCCGTGAACGAATTGCTCTTTCGGCTTGGTGTCGCTTGATCCCATAACGTTCACCTAACCTTCCCTCACAACCGGGTGTGGACTATTCAGCAGCTTCAGGAAAGGCCCCAGCATGCGTTCGAATTCCTCAATCCCCGTATTTTGATCATCTGACAGGATCTGCCGGATGTGTGTAGCAGCCGTTCGGAGCTTGTCCAGTACAGCGTCCTCGGCCTTGTACTTCAGAACAAGCTTGCGCCATGCATCCGCGTCTGGACTATTCTCTGAGAGCAGCTCCCGTTCGTGCTGGTCACCTTTACCGTAAACATGCCAGAACATATATCCGAAACGGGATTTGTCCGGTTCTGCACGCTTGTCCCATTCCTCTGCCAGCGTATCACAGAGGGCAAATTCGTTGAGAAGCTGCTCCCAAGCTTCCCGATCCTGTTCTGCCACAAGTGAAGTAAAGGATAGAAAAAGCTCCTTTTTAAAACGAACCATATGAGTTAAATACTGTGCCGCATTCAGACGAAAATGCTTCATCTCCCAATACAGGCTCATTTTACCGGCATTCACTTCACACACCGCATCACTCAGCTTCGAAATGGCTGTAATGCGACCTGCCAATGCGAGCAACTGATAAAAGCGGCTGCTAAAATAGTCCCCGGCCAACACTTTAAGCTGTCTGGAACGCATTTCCTCCGGACTCCGTATGCCGGATAAAGTATCAATCATATCATGTGTATCCAGCCCCATCTGCACGAGTGAGGTGACCAGCGCGTATAGTTCATCCTCGCTTGTATGTAACTCCTGCGCATTCCGGTTCAAAAACATAAACAACAGGCGGGTACGGCTGTCAGGAAAAGCCGGCATTTCCGTATGTTGTTGAATCATGTCGTATTCCACATATTTCCTTGCTAATTGGGGTACGCGATACGGTTTCATCCTAAGCCTCCGAGCCATGACTTTCTGGTGTACTCAAATAATTGCAATGCCTTATATTATATCACAATTTAAAATGATTCGCGACTAAAGTAGTGTAGGTCCAATGACAGAAACACCTAATCTGTATATACACCATTAAACCTGCTTTGCCACATTGGAGTTACCGTAATACGGAAGCGGACTTTCAGTTCCTCCGGCAAGTCCGCACCTTCCCGGCTTCTCAACTGATCCAGCGCTTCACTCGTCCACTCGTTCCGGCGTATGTCAGATGCCAGCAGCAGATGCCGTTCTCCTGACCATTCGTCCTGCGTTACTACCCGAAGTAGTAATTGCCTTACATTCGTCGTTCCATAAAAACTAAATGCGGCAATCTCCGCCATATTTTGATAGATTTCAAGCGGGGCGGTTTCTTCCTTGGATAGCTTTACATCCAGAGTCAGGACTGAACGTTCCCAGCTTACGCTGGCAATCGGTGTCGTCAAAGGAAGCTCCTTCAGCGTGTCCACCAGATTGTCATCGGTCAGCAGCACCCGCTGCTGCGACGATATCGTCGCCTGTGTCTCACGAACAGCTGCGGTTCCAGAATCCAACGCCTGTAAGGATGGAAGCAGTACAGCAGCAGCAGTGGTTATAAGAATTGAGCCACCTAGCACAATCCAAGGTTTCATCAGAGCCTCCCCTGACCCCTACCCTGTTATGGGTTTGCTACGGTAAAGGTCCTCACTCTCATTGTACAACAAAAAAAAGCAGGCTATGCCTGCATTTTAATCCTCCGTATCCACGACTCCGTGTTTGGTCATCACAACGGCCTTGCCGCGAATTTTAATAGCAGAGGTATGATCGGTAAATTGAACGATCAGCACCTCACCCTTGTCCAATTTTTCTGAATGATGCAGGCGTGTATCCTGGCCTCTTGTCAGACCAAAAACCTGACATCCGTTGCTTTTTGCTTTAATCACAACGTACTCACTGCTACCCGTCACATTATCTTCCATATCCATTTCCCCCCTGAGAGCCGAAGCTATACTTTTTATGATGGAGATTCGAGCTTGTTTTGTCAACTACATGCTTCGGACACTAACTGCAACAATTACCGCGTCCCGAGCCATACTATCCGTGCAGCCCCCGATAACGAAAGGAGCGAATCTGATGAAAAACTATCGTCCCGCTAATCTGAGCCCTGCCCAAGTAGAGCAGCTTCAGCAGCTGGAGCATGAATTTGCCGAGCTGACGGGTGAACCGCTGGTGCTGATCGCCTATGCCTCACGGAACGACAAAACCGCTTCCCCTTCTTCGTCTCGCATTGCATCTGCTACGGAATAGCAGGACAAAAAGAAAAGGCCGTGAATCAAATTCACGGTCTTTTCAGCGCAATGGGAATATGTAAGAAATCTTATTTAATTCCGTCCTTGAGCGCTTTACCCGGTTTAAATGCCGGAATTTTGCTCGCAGGAATTTCGATTTCTTCTCCTGTTTGCGGGTTACGTCCTTTACGTGCAGAACGTTCACGAACCTCAAAGTTCCCGAAACCTACCAGTTGTACCTTGTCTCCGCTTTGCAGCGCTCCGGAGATCGCTTCGAATACAGCGTCAATGGCTTTAGTTACGTCCTTTTTGGACAATTCAGTGCTTTCGGAAACCTGATTGATCAAATCCGTTTTATTCATAATATTCACCTCCCAATTCAAGTGTAGTCCAGCATTAAGGTTATCGGTGTTGTAGAACCGATATGAAGTCGCCTGTATAAAATAACCCGGGCGGCATATGCCTTCCATAATGTTATCATCTGTTTCCGTTTCGCCGTTAAATATACATAGAATATACCTAACCTCCGCAATATAGAGACAATATCGCCGAAACTGGCGTTTTATGGCACCCTTCTTGCGTGGAACAAGGTTTATAGTAATACAGTCCACAGACAATTTCAAGTACGGCGACGGTTTAGCACATAAAAAGTGACGGCCAGCGCGAGCACCAGCACAACTCCTTTAACGATTTTATGGGTAAAATACGGCACATTCATCATAGTCAGGCCGTTCACCAATACCCCGATCAGAACCGCCCCGATAAACGTACCCATGACATTCGGTTTACCCGCTCCAAAGACCGAAAAACCGACAAAAACCGCCGCTACCGCCTCCATAAGCAAAGGAGAGCCAGCACCAATTTGACCAGAACCTACACGAGAAGCATACAAAATCCCGGCAATGGCTGCAAATACACCGGAAGCAACATAAGCAAGCATTTGAACCTTATTCACGCGTATACCCGATAATCTTGCTGCTTCCTTATTCCCTCCAGTCACATACATTTGACGCCCATGCTTCGTGTAGGTTAAGAAAATATGCACCGCCGCTACCGCTAACAGCAGAAAAATAACCGAAATCGGGATACCCAGCCATTTCCCTTGTCCCAGAATAAGAAAAGCAGGAGATATTTCCCCTGGTGCCTTGCTACCATCAGGAAACTGCATATGATTATAAATGGTATAACCCTGAGCATAAGTTTCATGAGTGCCATCTATAATGTACATAATCGCAAGGGTGGCCAGCATATCCGGAATATGAAGCTTGATGATTAGCCACGAATTCAGAAGCCCGACAGCCGCTCCAATCAACAAAGATACGATAATAACCACCGCAACAGGCTGCTCATACCAGACCATCAGCGAAGCCGAAACGACGGTCGTTAGAGACACCGTAGCACCGACCGAAAGATCAAAACCGTCCACGATGAGAGACAATGTCACACCAATTGCGACAAAAGTCACAATCGCAATAGAGCCAAGAATGTCCATCAAATTATCATACGTCCAGAAATAGGGCAATGTGGCTGAAAAAAACGCCAACACACCCATAATTACGACTACAGCCCCATAACGAAAGGAGACGTTTAACCATTTTTCTTTCATGAATGCACCTCTTCACCGCCGCTGGCATACAACAGAAGCTGTTCCTGCTCCACTTCGCCCCGCGCAAATTCCTTTATTATTTTCCCGTCATACATCACTGCAATTCGATCACCAATGCCGATACCCTCAGCAAATTCACAGGTTAAATAGATGACCGCTTTTCCCTGAGCAGCCAATTCACCAATGATACGGAAAATATCACTCTTCGCCCCGATATCCACACCCTTGGTCGGCTCGTCAAAAACAAGCACTTCTGCCCCGGAATGCAGCCATTTACCTATCGCAACCTTTTGCTGATTCCCGCCACTCAAATATTTAACGTTCTGGCGCAGAGATGGCGTCTTAATGCCAAGGGAAGCAACGACTTCGCTACCGTTCGTACGTTCTTTGCGACGACTGATAAAACCAAGTACACTCAACTTGCCCAATAGCGGAAGACTAAGGTTTCGTTCTACCGTCTCTTCGATGAATACACCTTGCTTGCGCCGTTCCTCAGGTATGGACACAATCCCCTGAACGATCGCGTCCGCAGGCTCTCTCAGACGAATGGAACGACCTTTGAAGACCAGTTTCCCCTTATCGGGCTTATCCGCGCCTGTAAGAAGCCGGGAGAGCTCCGTTTTACCCGCACCGACCAAACCTACGATAGACAAGATTTCCCCGCGTCTGACCTCCAAATCGACACCGTGAACTCGTAATCCCTTGTAAAGCCCTATGGCTTCCAGCACCGTTTCACCGATAGAAGCATCCGTTTTCGGAAATTCCTCCTCAAATGTTTTACCAAGCATATGCGTAACGATGTCGCCTACATTCAAATCGGAGGATGTACCGGTGAACACTCGCTCTCCATCACGCATCACCGTAACACGGTTGCTGTGTTCAATGACCTCTGGCAATCGGTGGGTGATAAGAATACATGCAATGCCCTCTGCCTTGAGCGTATGAATCGTACGGAATAAACGCCGCGTTTCTTCTTCACTGAGTGGCGCTGTAGGCTCATCGAAGATGATCGTATTCGCTTGCTGTGTCAAAATACGTGCAATAAGCACAAGCTGCTTTTCCGCCAACGTCAACTCAGATACGTATTGCCTTACGTCAATATCGGCCTCCAGCCGTTCCAACGCCTCGCGCGCACGTTTGCGCATGGAACCCGGCGCAACCCACCAGCGTCCTTCAGGTGCAGACAAATCATCCAGGACAATGTTCTCCGCAACGCTCAGCTGCGGCACAAGCGCTGAATCAATTTCCTGATAGACACAGTGAATTCCCGCTCTCTTCGCCTCCCACGGCGAACCAATGCTCAGTTCCTTGCCTCCTGCAACAATGCTCCCCTGATCGGAACGATACGCGCCGGATAAAATTTTCATTAGTGTACTTTTACCTGCTCCGTTTGCGCCCAGCAGAGCGTGAATTTCGCCGCCATGCACCGTAAAATCCACGGACCGTAGCGCATCCACACCAGCAAACTGTTTGCTGATTTTCTTCATTTCCAGTGTATACACTTGTGAACTCATGGTACCTCCCTCACGCCTGCTTATGATAAAAGCGCGCCGAAGCGCGCCTTGTGCTTTATCCTAAAATTTATTTGGCCGTTTCATATTCTTTCATCCAATCCTTGTAGCCTTGCTCGCTTTGGCCCCATCCCTTTACATATTGAGACAGCTCGGATGTGGAAATTTGCTTATCCGGCAATGCTTCGCGCTGCACATATACCGCCTTCAATACCACTTGCTCCTCCGGGTTGTCCCCGTGCAGCTTCTGATATGCATAGCGCACTTGTACACGTCCGATATCTGTCGGATCTACAGCCGCCGAAGCTACCCAAGGATTTTTCGGGTCCTGAATCATTTGCAGATCCTCGTCACTCATATCAATGCCGTAGACTTTAATTTCCGTGCGTCCAGCTTGCTGGATGGCGCGTGCTGCCCCTTTAGCAAATTCATCCCAAGCAGTCCAGACCGCTGTAATTTCACCCTTAGGATATTGTTTCAACACAGCCTCCATTTTGGCTTGGGTGTCCAAAGCTGGATTCTGAGCTGAGCCAAAAGTTGCAATTTCTTTAATGTCCGGGTTGGCTTTCAAAAACTTATCGTAAGCAACTTGACGGCGCTCCATCGGTGCAAATCCGGCAACCCACACTTTTACAATGTTACCTTTGCCACCGATATCCTTTTTCATTTGCTCCAGCGTCAGCTCGGCCATGCTTTGGTCGTCCTGTGAAAGCACGACAGCCCCTGGAACGTTGACCGCAGCATCGAAGACGATAACCGGGATATTGCGGGAAACCGCTTTTTTCAACCCTGTTTCCAGTAACGCATCACCATGATCCGTCAATATGACATCAAACTGCTGGTTAATCGCGCTATCAAGCAGGGAGGCCATTTTTGCCTTGTCGTTGTCTGCTACAAACTTGGTCAACGTGCCTCCAAATTTCTTAACTTCCTCTTCCACGCCCTGAACATACTGCTGAGAGAACGTGCCTGTGTTAAACTCCATAATTAATGCAACCCGTTTGCCTTTTAAATTTAAGCTGTCTGTTTTGGCATCTGTTGTGTTCGATCCTGTACTGCTTGTCCCTTGAGCACCGCTCTCTGTTTTCGGCGCACCACATGCAGTGACCAGCAAAACCAGCACCAGCAGCATCATAGATCCTAGTCCTAGCTTCTTGTTTTTTTGGGTATTCATGTTTCGTTTCCCCCTCGTTCATTCAACAAAATGATTCAAATTTGATACTTAATATATCGCGTTAAACCAAGTATGTAAATAGGTTTTATGAATATAAAAATATTTTCCGATCTCATATGACAAAATGCAACAATTGCATATCAAAATAACGCAAAGAGCGGATAGCTCTCTGCGTTATTGTTTCTTACACGATTTTCATTTACTTTCGCTTAAAGGATGATGGCAATCAGACCACCTGAGCCTTCGTTAATAATGCGGCCCAGCGTTTCCTGAAGTTTGTAGCGTGCGTTGTCCGGCATCATTGCAATCTTGCCCTGAATGCCTTCACGCACAATGGAATGCAGCGAGCGTCCGAAAATGTCCGACTCCCAAATTTTGATCGGGTCATTTTCAAAATCCTGCATCAGATAGCGCATAAGCTCCTCACTTTGCTTCTCTGTTCCGATAATCGGAGCAAATTCCGATTCCACATCGACACGGATCATGTGTATGGAAGGTGCTGTTGCCTTGAGCCGCACACCAAACCTTGTACCCTGACGAATCAACTGCGGATCGTCTAGTGCCATCTCGGACAACGACGGCGCGGCAATGCCATATCCCGTTGTCTTGACCATTTCCAGCGCCTCGGCAAAGCGGTCGTACTCCCGTTTGGCATGGGCAAAATCCTGCATCATTTGCAGCAAATGATCCTTGCCGCGAATCTCTACCCCGACGACTTCGACCAAAATCTGGTCATACAGCTCATCGGGAGCATACAGATCAATTTCAGCTACACCCTGCCCCATATTCATCCCGCTCAATCCGGCCCTGTCGATGAATTCATATTCCATAAACTGGCCAACCACTCGATCTACATCACGCAGGCGTCGAATATCTTTAACCGTATCGCGAACGGAATTTTCATAATTGCTACGCAGCCAGTGCTCTTCGTTCAGAACCATGACCCAGCTCGGCAGGTTCACATTCACCTCATGCACCGGAAATTCATACAATACTTCACGAAGTACGCCTGTAACATCATCTTCCGTCATAGTCGCCGCGCTGAGTGTCATGACTGGTATATCGTACTTGGCAGCCAGCTCACTGCGAAGCTGGAGTGTTTCATCACTGCGCGGATGCGTGGAATTGATGACCAGCACAAACGGCTTGCCTACTTCTTTCAACTCCTCAATGACTCGCTCTTCCGACTCTACATAAGAGCTACGCGGGATTTCCGCAATCGTGCCGTCTGTCGTGACGACAACACCGAGCGTCGAATGCTCCTGAATGACCTTGCGCGTGCCAATCTCCGCCGCTTCCTGAAACGGAATCGGTTCTTCAAACCATGGCGTGGAGATCATCCGCGGGCCATTTTCATCCTCGTACCCCTTCGCACCCTCTACTGCGTATCCTACACAGTCGACCAGACGGACATTCACATCCAGTCCTTCCGTTACTTTGATCTGGACAGCATTATTCGGTACGAATTTAGGCTCCGTCGTCATGATCGTTTTCCCTGCCGCACTTTGTGGCAGCTCATCTACGGCGCGGGCACGGTCCGCCTCACTTGTAATGTTCGGCAGAACAATTGTCTCCATAAACCGCTTGATAAACGTTGATTTACCTGTTCGGACTGCGCCGACGACCCCAAGATAAATATCTCCTCCGGTGCGTTCGGCAATGTCTTTAAAAATGTCCACTTTCTCCAATGAAATCCCCTCCTCAAAAGTCTCCGAAGGAAAAATGCTTAAAGAGCATCCGCTTCGTGTTCAACCAACTGCTTGATCCCAGATGCGGCAGAACAGCCTTTAAAATGCCCGGAAGTCGTCCGCCGCCGAGATTCAGGAGACTGATGGAATCGGCGAAACGGCGTAAACTCGTACATGCATTTGGACTGATACCATCATATGTATCCCCTCCGTAAAATATGTTCAGGTTTTTGAAAAAAATAGAGTTCGTCACAGCGATTACTGCAAAACGATATTTTACGTTTGGGTCCACTCACCTAATATATGCGTAGCGGGGTTTCCCCATGACTTCGACGCTAGATTTATAATAAAAAAAGGATGTTTCTCTGACTCTCTATGCAACTCATACCCATTTTGAGAACACTTTTTTGAGGGTTCACTTGGGGATATAAGCTTCATAGTCGTCGGATAACATCCTTTGTTTCTTATTCTTTGAGTTTAGGCTTTAGGTTTAAGCTTCACCATAGTTCGTCTTCCTGCGCCTGACGCTCAAGCTGTCGCCGAACAGCCGCCTTGAGCCTATCCTCCGGTATCGTCACCTCAACATCACTCTGGGCGCGAGCCTGACAGGACAAGCGGATGCCTTCATCCAGCAGAGGTCCCAGCTTGCGGCGCTCTGCATCACTTGGCTGGCCTGCGTGTACAGCCCATTCCTGTGAAATATTCACCTTGCACATGAGACAGGCCGCTTTTCCATCACAACGGGTTGGAATATACACGTTCGCTTTACGTGCGGCCTGGAGCAATGTCGTGCCTTGACCGACCTGTACGCGCCTGCCGGACGGCTTAAACGTAATCTGCACATCCATGAACGGTCCTCCATTCTTGTAGCAACCACAAACCCGCCAATTACAGCCTTTCAGCTTCTGTAATGCAACTCGGGCCAAGGCAAAAGCTCTTGCAGCTTAGCCAGTTGGTCATCTGTCCAAATGTTGCTGATCAGCAGTTGATTCAGCACCACTATATGTCGCTGCGGATCCCGCTTCATGGCGTCCGCTATCGCCTCATATCGGTCGGATCGATTTCGTAATAGATTAAATAACAACTCATGACTGAGTGGCATCAGACGCAGTGAAGAGCGCCCCAGATCAAGCCGGATTCCAGCCGACCACAGCAACCGTTCGACCTCCAATCGATATAAAGCTCCATCACACAGCACCTCGAAACCACCCACAAGCTCAACTGGAAATCCCTCCAGTTCATAATGGCTCAGCAATGAAACGTACGAACCACTACGATCTACCTGTTGTCGGTCGATCAATACACCCGGTGCTTTCGCATGGAGCTGCTTCGCTGCGTGAATATCTGCGTAAATATCAATATCTCGGGGCAGTCGATCCAGCTCAACCTCCTGCACAAGCAGCGAACAGCTTCCTCCCAGCATCCACGGAACAGCAATAGACGCCCAACTGTCCGCCAAGCTGCTCAGCGCAGCTGTCAGCTCGTGAGGCAGCTTGTTCAATCGCAGCGAAGATATAGCCTCCTTCACATTGTTTCCTCCCTTTCAGTCCATCATCCCGTTTCCTGTTGGGCACCATTATAACATGTTACGTATGGCAGTTCGACATTTTATGCATAAGAGAACAGCCGAGAATCTGCTGGAATAATAAAAAAACCGTGAACCTGTCCGGTTCACGGAGAATACAACCAGCCGGTAAACGACTGTAATTTTTATTTTTTCATCATCATCTTCATCAACGCTTCCATATTGGAAGGATTCATTCCGCTCTTTTTGACGGCACCGACAATATCCCTTACTGTATCTTCCGATACCGGAATGTTGGCCATCGCAGATACCTGCTTTATCAGTTGACGCAACTGCGCTTCACTTTGAAGCGTGTCCGCCTTCACGGTGCCTGCCAGCTTTTTCACCGCATTTTCAGATATGTTTTTGCCACCTTTTTTGTTAATGGCCTTCAACGCATCTTTCGGAAAGTTTTTATTCACATTCTCCCCTCCTCCGCCATTACTCAACTCAGTGTATGAATGATGGAGACCAAAGGTGATTAAGCTTACAAAAGACATGCCATACGCCTAACTGAAAAAAGCTGTCTCCACCGTAGATAAAATCTACTTGCGAGACAGCCTTTTGTAAGTTTTATATGTGCAGCTAAGCCCTTACGAATGCCATTGTTCCCATGTTTGCAAGGGCATGACTTCCATTTCGGTTTTCGGGTCGCGACCCATGAGCGCCTCGACGGCCTTACGGACATCACGCCCTTCAAACAGTACCCCGTACAGCACTTCGGTAATAGGCATCTGAACGCCCAGCTTTTGCGAGATCGCATAGGCTGCCTTTGTCGTCCGAATGCCTTCTACCACCATGCCCATAGACTCTAGCACATCATCAAGCTTTCGCCCCTGCCCAAGCAGCGAGCCTGCACGCCAATTACGGCTGTGACGGCTTGTTGCGGTAACAACCAAATCGCCGATGCCTGCAAGCCCGGCAAAGGTCAAAGGATTGGCTCCCATTTCTACTCCGGCACGGGTAATCTCTGCCAACCCACGGGTCAGCAAAGCCGCTTTTGCATTATCTCCGAAGCCTAGTCCGTCCGACATACCCGCGCCCAAAGCGATAATGTTCTTCAACGCCCCGGACAGCTCTACACCCAACAAATCCCGGTTCGTATATACGCGGAAATAGGAGTTCATGAACATCTCCTGTGCAGCCTGTGCAGCCTTCTCATTTGACGAGGCTACTACAACCGTCGTGGGGCATTTCCGCACCACTTCTTCCGCATGGCTCGGACCGGACAACACGGCAATATCACCCTCCGCGACCTCCAGCTCTTCTGAAATTACCGTGGACATACGTTTGAGTGTTTCCGTTTCAAAGCCTTTAATGGCATGGACAATCAGCATATCCTTGGTAAAGAATGCTTTCAGACTACGCGCTACCTGACGCGCAGCAGCGGAAGGAGCTACGATCACCACTGCTTTAGCACCAGACACCGCAACTTCCATATCGGTTGTAGCCATAATCCGTTCAGACAGGATGGAGCCGGGTAAATAATGGTCATTCGTATGCTTCTCATTAATTTCAGTAGCTTGCTGTTCGTTTCTCGTCCAGACAGAGACATCGTTGTTATTGGCCGCAAGGACGGAAGCCAGTGCTGTTCCCCAACTGCCCGCGACCAGCACAGCTATTTTCTCAGACAAGACGATCTCCTCCTTTGGAGCCAAGCTTGTTTTCTTTCCCCCGTACCAGCTTGGCAATGTTGGTGCGGTGTCTCCACACAGCAAACACACAAATGACCAGAGCCGTCCAGAAGAACGGCCATGCATAACCAAGTACCAGTAAAATCCAAGGTGTCAAAATGACAAAAATCAGCGAGCCAAGGGATACATAGCGCGTAATTACGATTGCAAGAATCGCAATAATTCCGGCATACAATGCGGGGGGTAAGGCAATCGAGACCAATACACCAATAGCGGTAGCAATACCTTTTCCTCCGCGAAAGTGGAAATATACCGGCCAGTTATGGCCTGCAATCGCCGCAATGCCACACAAACCCGGTAACCAGGATGAATTTCCGCCAAGCCAATGCCCTATCAGCACCGCAACAATCCCTTTAAGTACGTCCAGCAGCAGTACCAGAATGGCAGGGCCTTTTCCTAGCACGCGCAGCGTATTCGTCGCGCCGGCATTGCCACTTCCATGCTGACGAATATCGATCCCTTTTAATTTTCCATACAGCAGACTGAAGCTGACAGAGCCAAGCAAGTAACTGAGTACGAGGGCAATGATCTGTAAAATCAACCTATTCGCTCCTAACTTTCGTCAGACTTGCGCCGTGTAAAGATACGAATTGGAGTTCCCTCAAAGTTGAAGGCGGCGCGAATTTTGTTCTCCAGATAACGCTCGTAAGAGAAGTGCATCATTTCCGGATCATTGACGAATACAACCATCGTAGGCGGCTTAACAGCAACCTGAGTCACGTAGTTAATACGCAGACGGCGTCCTTTGTCAGTTGGCGGAGGATTAATCGCAACCGCATCGGAAATAACATCGTTCAGCAAATGCGTCTGAATACGCAAGACATGCTGCTGTGCCACATGCTGGACAACAGGGAGCAGCTTTTGCAAGCGCTGCTTTGTTTTCGCAGACAAGAACACAATCGGAGCATAGGTCATGAACAGAAAGTGATCGCGAATTTTAGTTTCAAACTGGCGCATCGTTTTATCGTCCTTGTCCACGACATCCCATTTGTTCACAACAAACAGTGAGGCTTTACCCGCTTCATAAGCATAACCGGCAATGTGCTTATCCTGCTCAATAATGCCCTCCTCGCCGTTAATAACGACCAGCACGACATCTGCACGCTCAATAGCACGCATTGCACGCATCACACTATATTTTTCTGTTGTCTCATATACTTTACCACGTTTACGCATACCCGCCGTATCGATCAGTACATACTTCTGACCGTCTTTTTCAAAAGGCGTATCAATTGCATCACGCGTTGTACCTGCAATGTCACTAACAATAACCCGTTCCTCTCCCAGAATGGCATTAACGAGCGAGGATTTACCTACGTTCGGGCGGCCGATCAAGGCAACACGGATAACATCTTCATCATAAATGTCCTCTTCCAGCTCAGGCAAATTGGACGTGATCGCATCCAACAGGTCACCAATACCTATACCGTGGCTACCGGAAATGGCAATGGGGTCGCCGAATCCATAGGAATAAAACTCATAAATCAGATCCGCACGTTCCAGATTGTCCACCTTGTTTACAGCCACAATAACAGGCTTGCCCGAACGATATAGCATTTGGGCTACCTCTTCATCAGATTGCGTAATCCCTGCCTTTGCATCACTCATAAATACGATCACATCTGCTTCTTCTATAGCCAGTTCAGCTTGCATCCGGATGGATTTCAAGATTTCATCTTCTCCATCAATCTCAATGCCGCCAGTATCAATAATACTGAAGGATTTACCGTTCCACTCCGATATACCGTAAATACGGTCACGGGTGATTCCAGGCTTATCTTCCACTATGGATAAACGATCCCCGATAATCCGATTAAAAATGGTGGATTTACCCACATTCGGACGACCGACAATAGCCACAACGGGTCTTGCCATAAATTCACTCCTCCTGTCAATTCTTCCGCTATCATCATAGCAAAAAACATGCCTGTTAGCGATATTGTCACGTAACAACAATCGGCGAACCCTCTGGGTCCGCCGATGGTGTACGTTATACTTATAAAGTGTATTGATTCAAACTCATTTAAATTTGTTCAATTTATCGCCAAAACGTTCGCCAAGCGTAATGCTGAGACCGGAATTGTTCAAAGAAACGTTCGGATTGTTCAGTTCCTCACGAGGCGCGCGGGATGCACGTGGCGCTCTTTCTGCTCTTGGAGCAGCTTCTGGAGCTTCCTCAGTTTCTTTAATGCTCAGGCTTACACGTTTTTCAGTAGGACTCATTTCAAGAACTTTAACCTTAACTTCTTGTCCTTCTTCCAGAACTTCTTGTGGAGTTCCGATGTGTTTGTGGGAAATTTGGGAGATATGAACCAAACCTTCCACGCCAGGAGCGATTTCAACGAATGCACCGAAGTTAACCAGACGTTTAACAACGCCTGTTACAACGTCACCATTGTTAAATTGTCCAGCAGCAGATTCCCAAGGACCAGGCTGTGCAGCTTTCATGCTCAGGCTGATTTTTCCTTTTTCAGGGTCCACTTTCAGGACTTTCACTTTTACTTGTTCTCCTTCAGAAACCGCATCGGAAGGCTTGTCGACATGAGTCCAGGCAATTTCAGATACGTGAACCAAACCATCCACGCCGCCTACGTCAACGAAAGCACCGAATTGAGTGAGACGTTGAACCGTACCCACGATTTCTTGTCCTTCTTTCAGCTCAGCCATTACTTTAAGCTTGTTGGCTTCGAATTCTGTTTCCAGAACGTCTTTTTGAGAAAGGATCACTTTGTTGTTCTCACGATCCAGCTCTTTCACGACAACACGCAACGTGCGGCCTTTATAATCGCTGAAATCTTCAACGAAATGGCGTTCTACCATGGATGCAGGGATAAATCCGCGCAGACCCACGTCTACAACGATGCCGCCTTTAACGACATCATTAACAACCACTTCAAATACTTCTTTGCTTTCAAACAGCTGCTCCAGCTTTTCCCAAGCATTTTCACTGTCGATTGCGCGTTTGGACAGGACAAGTTTTTCTTTGCCATCGTCAATGCTAATAATTCTAGCTTCAACCTCTTGGCCTACTTGTACTGCTTCTTCTGCGTTGTCCAAACCAGAAGACAACTCGCGAATTGGAATAATTCCATCGTATTTATATCCAATGCTTACTACCGCTTGGTTATCTTCCAATTTCACGATTGTACCTTTAACGGTATCACCTTTTTTCAGGGAAACGATTTGTTCGAGCTCGTCTTGATTTGCCGCTTCAGCAGCTTCTTGATTTTTAATTTCTTCCGACATGTCAATACCCTCCTCAATTCAAAAAAACCATTTATTTAAACCTGCGCATGGCAGAGTTCAAAACATTGTTAAACTTCTGTTCTAGCTTTCCGAGATTAGGCACAATTCATGCAAGCCTTTCAGTTATTCGTAGGCTCGCCGGTTTCTCGCATTGTACGAATACGAGACATAATCTCTTCTGTTGCCAGCTCAAGCGGATCTCCTTCGATAACGGCACCTTTTTGGTAAGCATCCAAATTAACAGGTTTGCCGTATATCACTTTCGTTTTACGGAAAAGCTTGTAATCACCAACAATGGCGACCGGAACGGCAGCCGCTCCACTACGCAGCGCAAAGCTGGCAGCACCCTTTTTACCGATTCCCCCGGCTCCTCTGGAGCCTTCGGGAAAGATCCCCATAACCTTGCCGTCACGCAAAATGGTCAAAGCCAGCTTAATGGATTCCTTGCTCACACCACCGCGTTTGACCGGAAAAGCTCCCAGTTTGTCGATCAACGAACCAAGTACAGGAGTATTAAATAGCTCGGCTTTCGCCATAAAGTGAACCTTTCGATCCAGCAAAATGCCAACTGTAGGAGGGTCCAGATTACTAATATGATTAGAACACAACAGTACTCCGCCCTCAGCAGGAACATTTTCCCTGCCTACCGCCTCAAGTCTGAACAGAAAGCGGTATATGAGACGCAAAATACGGACGCATACAGCATATATCATTGTCTGATCTCTCCATCCTTCGCCGTGGTGCAGTAAGATACAATGGTATCGACGACATCCTGAATGCCCATATGGGTCGTATCCAGAACGATAGCGTCGTCACTGCAACGAAGCGGGGATACCTCCCTCTCCTCATCAAGCTTGTCACGCGCCGCAATGTCACGTTCGAGCTGCTCCAGAGTGATATCATCAGCTCCGCTCAGTTCTTTAAACCGGCGAGAGGCACGTTCCTGAACACTTGCGGTCATAAACACCTTGACTTCAGCATCAGGAAGCACAGTAGTTCCAATATCGCGACCATCCATAACGACACCTTTACGTGCGGCCATTTCACGCTGGTTTTCAGTCAAACGCGAACGTAACCCCGCAATACTCGAATACTGTGACACCTTGCCTGTCACTTCCATCGAACGAATCACTGTCGTTACATCTTCCCCGTTACAATAAACCTTTTGGCCTGTAGGGTCCGGTACTAATTCAATCACCAACTCAGGCACATATTGAAGCACTTTTTGTACATTATCTGCCGGAATTTCCCTGCGCATCATGTACCACGTTGCTGCCCGGTACATCGCTCCGGTATCTACATAAACATAAGAAAGTGCTTTCGCTACCAAGCGGGCCACCGTACTTTTCCCTGCACCAGCAGGTCCATCAATGGCTACATTTATTTTATTAATTGAAGATCCATGCTGCCTTGCCAACGGGTAATTCCTCCTAACCTAACCTCAAGAAAAAAGCAGGCATTGCCTGCGACGTGAAAATTATACCACACATTCAGAGTTGATGCAAAATGAGCGGCAGGTTAACAAAAAAAGAAAACCTTCGGATGATTGCTATCTCCCCCTGAATTCCAACTGACGCTCAAAGCAATATTTAATCAGTTTTTGACGCTCCTGGTCAGCAATTTTCTCATATTTCAGCATGATCAGCCTGCGACCGTTTTCCATTTGCTGAATACGTACAATTTCGGATTGGAACGGGACATGCTCCTGAGTTCCATTTTTATAAGGGACCAGAATCCAGCAGGACAATGATTCACCTTCTTCCAGATGATGTGAGCCTTGAGTCTGAAAAGAAACGCCTCCACCGCCGACATCATGCGTCTCAGCTACAAACCTTGATTCGTTTGATCCATACTTCACCGCTATTTCCAGGTTGGCCTGAACCCGTAGAAAATTTCGACGCTGAATTTTACTGATGCTGTCTGGGGCAGGCTTGTGAATGCGGACCATCCGGAGCACATCCTCTTTAAAGCCGATAACGTGGGTATTGAAATAGTTTTTTATCCCGCCCTCGCTCATAAAAAATATCGACAGTTCTTCTCCCAAAAACAGTTTTTTCAGATGGCCGCTCGTTTGAGACATAGGTACCTCTATCAGAAAGTTCTGGGACTCCTCTTCCGCAATACGCGACTTAAATTCAAAATGTTCGTCCGTATGATCGGTACCAGCCACTTGTATGTATAGCACATCATTAATTTTAGGAAACAAACCGCCCACCATCCTTGTCCATTTAAAAGCTGTAATAAGGTATATAATACCACGACTTTGTACCCATTTTAACATTATATTTGTTGTACCTATGTCAAAAGCACAAAAAACCTCCTTCATAAAGGAGGTTTAGCGTGACTAATGGTTCATATTTACGTATTTACCCTATTTACAATTAAACATGACTTGCTGAAGCCGGTTCGTCCGAATCTTTAACTAGCTCAATCGTTTCTTCCATCCCCGTATCAGCGTTAATGTAAATACGGTAAATGGAACCGTTGATTTTTCCACCAAATTCATAGCACAGAACCTCTTTGGACAGTTCATTTTCAATCAGCGCTTTCCGGTGATAAGTTTCACGAAACTCAGGGTTCAGCTTCGCACTTGCTGCCTTCACATCCAGCTTAGCCTTCGGAATACGGCGGAGGCGGCTGTGCTCGTACACGTAGTCACTCGATTGAAAACCGATCACTTGCCCGTTATCGAGACCGGATCTAACTGTGATTTTTTCTGGATAGATGATCACATCCCCTTTTTGAGTGGCGAATGTGATGTTGGCTAAATTTCCACTTTCATCATAAGAAACAGGCTTCATCCCCGGATATCCCTTACGTTGGAGATATTCACTCGCATAGCGGACCGCCTCATTGCGAGTTGATTTTTTCGGCCCAACCGTTCTCATATCATGGTAAGAAATAAGCTTGCCGCCTTTTTTGGTATAATCCATGGTGAGTACAGGCTTCTGTTTGTTATACAGGGTAGCTGTATAAGATGCCCATTCCGTTCCTTTACCATTTTCATGGACACGGATTTGGCTCTCCGGTTTCCCTGTAAATTCAGCCGCATTCCGCTTAATTTGCTCCGCGTTCACAGCAGGAAGACTCAGCTTCTTCACAGAACGCTTGTCATAGATGCTAGCTACGGATGGTCCCCAATCCAGCTCCTTATAATTCTCTACTTTTTTGTCTACGGTTTGGAAGCCGTCAATAATGGTGTTGTCCTTAGGCCCGGTTTGGGAGCCTGGCGCTGTATCGACATCCATCCAACGCAAATTTTTGCTGAGAACTTTTTGCCGGACTTCGTGCATATTTTTCGAAATTTCTTTGGAATTGCTGTATAACGTTTTCAGATTCGATAATTCTTTCTCATTCAAAGGCTCGTGATCCAAATCACGGACAGATGTCTGATACGCAAATGCGGACAGATGCGACAACAGATCCTTGGCATGATTAAACGGCATCACATTGAGCGGCAACTGGTTAACCTCATTTTGAGCCTCGCTCGTAATTCTCCACACGTTCATCAGACATTTGCGATGCATGGCGTGTGACGTGTTGTGAACTGCAATAGCGTTCCCGAGTTGTGAATGCAGCTGATCCATATGAAACGACAAATCATGAAACGCACGCTGATATTGATTTTCCGCTTTAATCGACATGCTATTCGCCTGAAGAGACACCTCTTTTCTCATCTGGCTTTCCCGATAACCCCACACAAATGCTCCTATCATAATCAGGGTAACAATCGGAAACATTACAGTACTAAGTCGTCTATACATATTGGGAGTCTCCTTTCTTCAAGTACACTACCGATAGTGTGACAAGAAGAATGCTCTCTTATGCATGGTTTTCCATAACTTCGACAATAAACTCACAGTTATCGCAGATACAGCGCTTAAAGCCGGTCTGAATACGCCCTTGCTCCATCCGTCCTCTCAGCACGAAACGTTCACCACATCTTTTACAATGTATTCTCACTTTAATACGCAAAAAAAAGACACCTCTTTCTCTAACAGGTTTGTCAGATCAGTGTGCCCCAATTTGTTACATATTAACCTTTTCTTCCCGTTTGAACAGTCGAAATGGAGATCGGTTGTTAGCCCGACTGATTTTCGCCATCCCTCCATACCAGAGAAATGCCATCAGAGGAATGATAAACCAGATCCAGTCATGCGAAATTGTCGTCAGAATCAGGTCATATATTCCATGCCAGAACCACGGAAGCACCAAGGACAGAAGCAACATATATTTGCTTTTCCAGTCCTGTGAAAACTTGGCCTTCCCCATGTAATAGCCCATCATGACTCCAAACATTGCATGACCGGATACCGGAAGCAATGATCTCATCAGCATCATACTAACAGAAGCGTGGCCCGCCCATGCGTAGAGCAGATTTTCAACGGTTGCAAATCCAAGGGAGATTGCAGCGGCATACAAAATACCGTCATAAGGTTCATCGAACTCGGTGTGATTATATATAATGTGATACAGCAAAAACCATTTGAAAAACTCTTCCACTCCGGCCGAAATGCCGAACACCTGAATTAACGTGTGATCCCCCAGCCAAAGCAGCAGCCCACGTTGGAAAATCATGACAGGCAGTACCGCCAAAAAGCCGAGCAAAAACACTTTGATAACCATGTGAAGCGGCTCAGATTCATATCTGTCCTTCAAGTAAAAATACATTAATAAGGCGAGACCCGGCGCAGTTGCTGCCGCTAAAACAGAAAACAGAAGCACCGATCATCCCTCCATAAAAATGAGTCGGCCCTGCATTCAGCGCAGAGCCGACAAAGTCACTTCGATACTACTTTTCTTTAAGCCCCATTAAGAGCGGCTGTCAAAATGAGTGCAGATGACGTCAATCGCCTGTTCAGGAATAACCAGCTTGCCATACTCCTCCAGCATTGCCGGTGTTACGGATGAGCCTTCCCCAAATTCAGCAAGAACCGCGATCAAGGCCGCAAGCTTGGGCTCTTCCACTTCTTCCGGCTCCAAATGCAGAATCCATTTTCCTCTATAATGATACAGCTTACCTGCATCCGTAGTGTTGCTACGGAGCATGTGAGCCGCTTCTATGAGTACTTCGAAATCGCTAAACGCGTAGACGATGGAATCGCTGTGCTCCAGCGTAACTTCCATTTCGTAGACTTCCTCCGGAAGCTCATCATCGGGACCCGAACCATATTGCTGGTGGTCGTATTTCCCCCGAGTGACGATAACTACCATGCCCTGAGCAGGAAGCGCAAATACTTCGACAGCTAACGGTCCCGTGGCGTCGAAGCCCAGCTCACTATATGCCTGATCCATCATTTCGGTGAACAGCTCATGGACTCTTGGAATCTCTTGCCACATGTCGTCTTTTTGAATACCGCGTTCGCTCAAATCGTCAAAGGTAAGGAAAATCCGTATCTTGTCCTGGCTTAATCTTTCTATTTTCATACTGGACCCTCCTCCTGGCAGCCGAGTGTTATTAACAGATTATGATGCATTTATGGTGCCTGTGATGAAAATGGTTCTATGTAATCATGTTATCATTTTATAATCGTAAATGCACGCAATAAAAATGATAAAAAAAAGAATCATTTGAACGGCTTTTACAAAAAAGCCGCAAAATGATTCGGAATAGAGGTTCCGGGTTACAAACCCGGTACGGCTGTATGAGTTTCTTTCAGGATTTGCTCGACCTCACGCTTAACATCGGGACTGGTGCTGATAAAATCTTTAATCAGCTTCATATTTTCTTCTTTGTTTTGGGCTGTATGGGTGCTATGAGCTGTCTTATCTGTTGTGGAACGGTGATCGTGATCCTTATGGGTGTCTTGCTTGTTAAGCGTAATATCACCCATTCCGGGGAACGCCGCGTCCATCATTTTGGTACGGGCTTTTTGAACCAGATTACCGCCTTTTTTTCCATCCATGTCCATAGATAAGCCTAACATGCTGCGGTTACGGGAGATCATAGTGCTCGCCACTGCGCCCAAAACGATTCCCAGGAAAAATGAAGATGTTTTCACAATTAGAACCTCCCTTTGTGGTAGAATCAAGCATAGTGTTCGTCAGCAGAGACAAACTCATACGGTATAAATACAGGAAGGTGAGATGAATTAATGGGTACAAAAACAGCAGCCATTTTGTTGACCGCATGTCTGCTGCTAAGTGCTTGCACTGCGGCCAAGCCGGAATCGGCAGCCACAAGCAATAACCAGACCCCGGCAACGTCTGAAACCAGTGACAACACAGACAAAGGGCAGGGCGTAGCTTCTTCTCCAACCAACAACAGTGAGCAAGCAGGCAGTAATCACGGTAACAACTCAACGGTCCAAACATCACCGCAAACTGGCAAGACCGTCGCCGATAGCAACGAGGCTACAAATTCAACGGCTACGGCTAACGTTAACAAAACATACCATTTGGACAATGCTTACAACGTGGTCCCTAACCAGCAAGGGGCTGAGAAAAAGGTTGTTTTGCTGACCTTTGACGACGGTCCCAAGGAAGCGATCATGATCAACAAAATCATTGACATACTGGACAAGCACAAGGCGAAAGCCATTTTCTTCGTAAACGGTTACCGTGTGAAGGAGCACCCTGAACTACTCAAACTCATTCATGACCGTGGGCAGCCCATTGGCAACCATAGCTGGGATCACATCGTGCTAAAGAACAAATCCGAGGCCGAAGTGAAGAAACAAATTGAATCGGTGCAAAAAATTGTTAAGGATACAACGGGTCAAACGCCGGTGTTCTTCCGTCCTCCTCATGGCGCAGGTGGGCATGTCGGCCGCAAAGTTGCCAAAGAAAACGGACTTTTGTACATGACATGGTCCGTCGGTTCGCTTGATTGGACGATGAAAAAGAGTCAGCCGAATAAAACCGATGCACTTCTCAAAAATGTGACAGAACAATTACATCTGGGCAGCAATATTTTGATGCATGAGCTACCTTGGACCGCAGAAGCGCTGGATAGTCTGTTGACTCGTCTGGAGCAAAAGGGTTACCAATTTGTCGATCCGCAAAGCATTGAGGTCCCTGCCAGCTAACAGCCCCTTGTGTTTGGTACTTCTATTCTCGATCCTGAACGATTGCTAAAAGAGCCTCCATTTCCCGCAAGTCACATACGGGTAAGGAGGCTCTTTTGGCGTAAGCACAAGCGATCACACTGGCTTATCATTACCAGAGCATTTCACTAATGGGCGGTGCCCCTTTGATGCCCCACCACAGCAATGCTGCTGTAATGAGCACAAAAAGTGTACTCAAAAAATTCAAAAACCACTTGCTCACCCGGATACGGCGGGACGGAAACATTTCTGCCCGTGTCCGGTACTCGCTGACAGGAGCATCATCCTCCATGGTCACAGCAACTTCCGGTGCAGCAGCAACTTGAACTAATTCCGGTGCGGGCCGTGAAGCACGGGAGCGAACCGGTTTTGGACTGTTTTCTTCCTTGCTCTTGCGTCCATTTCGGCGGCTGCCGTAAGTCTGCACTCTGCTAAGTTCCTGATTCATGCTTCATACCTCCGAAAACGTAGCGCTAAACCGGATATGAGGTCGATCACAAAATGACAAATGATCGGCGCCCACAGGCTACCGGTCTGCACGTATATGTAGCCCAAACCGTAACTGCTCAGAAAAACCCAGCCTGTCGGAATCCAATGCCGCAAATACCGGATATGAATGACCGCAAACAAGATACTTGTCCAGTAAGGCCCAAAGCTGTACTGAATCGCCCCTCTGAACAATAGTTCTTCACAAATGGAAACGATGGCTGCTATACATACAATATGCCAGATCGGGCGGTTTTGGAACAGCATCTGGTTAATGCCCCCGTCATCCATAGCATCCTCGGGCATCACCCGCGACAGGAGCAGGTCCACCAGCAGCATAGCCGCAGCCAGTCCCAACCCCCACCATAAAACATGTAAACTGTTCGGCCACGCAAACAGTTCCAGCACATTTCTTTTCTGAAAAATAATCCAGATGGCGCCGACCAACAGGGTCAGCCCCTGGGTTAGATACAAATTGTAAAGCAGCAAGCGGTCATTCAATTCATGAATTTGCGCTCTTTTCCATTTCACTTTAAGCTTTTTCATAGTTAGTTAGTCCTCTGCATAGTCTTCTTAAGCATCATAGCCAAAAAGTCGAACGGATTCAAGAAGGCTTAAAACTTATTATTCTGCATTCTGTAGCTATTTATCTAGCCTGGTGTCCACACCTGTCACATGTCCTATTGACATGTCCATGTAAGCCATGATACATTATGAAAAAATTATTAGCGACAACAACAATGATGGAGAAAAGGTATTGATTTCGTCCTCAGAGAGCCGGTGCTTGGGTGGAAGCCGGTGGCGAAGTAGCTACTTTCAGCGCTCCTGAGTTATTGCACCGAAGCCTTGGGATCATATCTCGGCATTAGATGCAATCGGCAGAAAACCGTTATCCTTTCGGTCATATTTATGACCGCTGAAGGCAGTCCGTTGCGAAACGGCTGCGAATTAGGGTGGTACCACGATAAACTCTCGTCCCTTACTATGGAGATAGTATGTGATTCGGGAGTTTTTTTGATGCCCGGAAACCGCCAAGCGGTTCTGCATATGACCTTTTTAACCGTCAGTTGGTGCATAATGCTATTTTATTCCTTTTCTGCGTCAATGCGTTATCACGTTAGTGTTATCCGCAATCTTCTGTTCTTTCAGAAGCATTTCAAGTTTTTTCACGTTCTTTATGGAATGTATTTTAGTTTGAAGTACATCCTGTCCATAAAAGAAGTTAACTTTGAGGAGGAAACCAAAATGTTTAAAGTGTTAGTATCCGATCCGATCAGTGACCTGGGCATCCAGCAACTGATGGATGCAGACGATGTCACGGTGGACAAGAACACAGGTCTTAGCGAGGACGAATTGGTTCAAATTATTGGTGACTATGATGCACTGCTCGTTCGTAGCCAAACCCGGGTAATCGAACGTATCATGACAGCAGGTAAGAACCTCAAGGTTGTCGGACGTGCCGGTGTCGGAGTGGATAACATCGACCTGGAAGCAGCAACACAACGCGGAATTATCGTCATTAACGCCCCTGACGGCAACACAATTACGACATGTGAGCATACTTTTGCCATGATGATGGCTCTGGCGCGTCATATTCCACAGGCGTATGCTAAAACCATCGGCGGTACATGG
This sequence comes from Paenibacillus sp. 1-8, assembly GCF_056316205.1. Lineage (NCBI taxonomy): Bacteria > Bacillati > Bacillota > Bacilli > Caryophanales > Paenibacillaceae > Paenibacillus > Paenibacillus sp. 1-8. The sequence continues at coordinate 3,122,211 of NZ_CM149995.1, forward strand.
GATCGTAAAACGTTCCTCGGTGTTGAGCTGCGTAACAAGACGCTTGGCGTACTCGGTATGGGACGCATCGGCAGCGAGGTAGCCAAACGTGCCAAAGCCTTCGGCATGAGCATTCTCGGCTATGATCCGTTTCTGACGGAAGAGCGCGCTGAGAAGCTGGGCATCAAGCTGGCAAGTGTGGACGAAATTATCCGCAACGCGGATTTCATGACAGTACACACACCGTTAACACCGGAAACGAAGCATATGATTGCCCGTCCGCAGTTTGAAGTGATGAAAAAAGGGATGCGTATCATCAACTGTGCCCGCGGCGGCGTTGTCGATGAAATGGCTCTCGTTGAAGCCATTGATGAAGGCATCGTTGCCGGCGCAGCCTTTGACGTATTCGAATCGGAGCCACCAGCACAGGATCACCCTTTCCTGAGCCATCCGAAAATTATCGTTACACCGCATCTAGGTGCATCCACAGTAGAGGCTCAGGAGAATGTAGCGATCGACGTATCCGAGCAGGTGTTGCACATTTTGCGTGATGAGCCGTTCAAAAATGCGGTCAACATGCCTCCGGTACCATCCAACGTGATGACGCAATTGCAGCCGTATTTCTCGCTTGGCGAGAAGCTGGGTAGCTTTGCCGCTCAAGTGACAAATCAGGCTGTACGTGAAATCCAGGTGGATTACGCAGGTGATCTGTCTTCTGTAGATACACAGCCGCTGACACGTTATATTTTGAAAGGTGTGCTCAGTCGCCATCTGGGTAGCGATGTTAACATCGTAAACTCGGTTCACCTTGCCAAAACACGTGACATCCATCTTGTCGTGTCACAGGCTCCGGCTACCAAGGGCTTTACCAACCTGATTACCGTCACGCTCAAAACGCAAAGCGGCGAGGAGCAACGTGTAGCGGGTACCCTGCTCGCAGGCTATGGCGAACGTATCGTCCGGTTGAACCAGTTCCCAGTGGACGTGGCACCAGAAGCGCATTTCCTGCTCATCTCCCACAATGACAAACCCGGCATTATTGGCCGTGTCGGCACTCTGCTCGGGGAGAACGGCGTGAATATCGCTTCCATGCAGGTAGGACGTAAAATTGTTGGCGGTGAAGCCATCATGATTCTGACTGTTGATAAAGCCGTTCCTAAAGACGTGCTGGTCCAACTGGTTGGCTTGCCGGAACTGAATACCGCTCAAGAAGTGGTACTCGATTAAGCTGTCAGCAGTGCTGAATAATGTTAACAAGCTTTGCCTAATCAGAGAGGCGTCCGGCGAACCGGGCGTCTTTTTTTATATATCCACGACCCGTATCCGTGACCAGCATTAGACCTACCTGTTCTGAGAAGCTGAATGTTCCACGTTGAACAAGATAAATGTTGATTTTTCAACAAAAAGCACCCTCTTCCGAGGATGCCTGCGAACCGGGGTATATTTTGCTGTTGGCTTATAAGCCCTGTTGCAAAGCCCGACTTTGTTTTTTGGAGATCGGCAGCAAAATAGTGAACTCTGTCCCTTCTCCCAATACGCTGGCAGCAGTGACAGAGCCTCCGTGAGCCTCCACAATATTTTTGACAATCGCAAGCCCCAGCCCGGTTCCTTTGTCCACGCCTCGCACTCTGGCCTTGTCTGCCTTGTAAAAGCGGTCAAAAATATAAGGCAGATCCTCACTGGCAATGCCCACACCTTCATCCTTAATCCGAATGCGGATCAGCTCATGCCGTTCCCCCAAAATCCGATCGGCACTAATGGTAACACTTTTTCCACCGGGCGTATGCCTGAACGCATTATCCAGCAAATTGGTCAGTACCTGTTCCAATCGGTCTTCATCTGCTTCGGGCAGCAGTAAATGCTGGCCTTGCTCATGATAATCGAGCGTCAGCCCCTGTTCCTTTGAGCGCACCGTAAATTTACGATGAACACGCTCGATCAGTTCATTCACATCTACTTCCTGACGATGTATGTCTGTATGACCTGCCTCCATTCGAGCCAGATCAAGCAGATCCTTGACCAGCCTTCCCATACGCAACGATTCATCATGGATGACGCGTACCAGTTCCTCGGATTCTTCCGGTGAGCCAGCCATTCCATCGAGCAAGGCCTCGCTGTAGCCCTGCATCATGGAAAGCGGTGTACGGATTTCATGGGATACATTGGCTACAAAATCGCTCCGCATCTTCTCCAGCTTGACTTCCTCCGTGATGTCTCTGAGCACAGCCACAGCGCCACGAATTACATTATCTGTGTACAACGGTGCCATCTGCACCGACCAGGAGCCCTGTCTTACATGAATATAGTCTCCGCCGTCCTCTCCCCCGTCCATAACGGTATGGAACAACGGCAGCAATGGCCCGGGTACAAACACTCCACATTCCTCCTGGTCGTGCTCTTGCCACTCCATATTTTTCCATCTATCCAGCAGACTTTGCGCAGGTGGATTCGTCAAAATGATTTGTCCGCTTCTGTCGAAGGTCATAACAGCATCAGACATGCTTCTCAGCACGCTGGACAGATGATTCTTCTCCTCATTCAGACTGCGGATCGTCGCCTCCAGCTCCGTAGACATATGATTGAAAGTTTTCGCCAGTTCGCCAATCTCGTCACTCGTTACCAGCGAAAGCCGCGTATCATACCTTCCCTCACGGATCGCATTCGCCGCCTGAATCAACAGCTGCATAGGCTGCGTAATTTTAGTAAAAAGAAACAGAGCAAAAAAAGTCGTCAGTAAAAATCCGACAATGCATGTATAGGTGAACAAATGTTTGATCTCCGTTGATTCATAAGCCGCGAAATTCCTGTTGATGTACGGCAACAAAAAAAGTCCCAGAAAAATAAGCACAGAGCCTACAAGACAAATGATGGTGATCCATAGCTTGCCTACCAGCGATCTCCAGAAGCTCACGTTATTTTGGAACCTCCAGCTTGTAGCCGACGCCCCAAACCGTCGTAATCATAGCGGCTGCCTCCGGCGATACTTTGTTCAGCTTTTCACGAAGCCGTTTGACATGCGTATCCACCGTGCGTAGATCACCAAAAAATTCATAATTCCATACATCTTTCAGCAGCTCTTCGCGCGAAAATACCTTGTCCGGCGATACAGCCAAATAATGGAGCAGCTCGTACTCTTTAGGAGTGAGACTGATTTCGATCCCACCTGCGCTTACGCGGTGAGCATCATGCTCAATAATAAGATTCGGAAAAACAATGCTGTTGCTCGGCACCGTCTCCTTGGTCAAAAAAGCAGTTTCCGACGAACGGCGCAAAATCGCCTTCACCCGATAAATCACCTCACGCGGGCTAAAGGGCTTGACCACATAATCATCAGCCCCGACTTCAAAGCCCTGTACGCGGTTCACTTCCTCGCCTTTGGCAGTCAGCATGATCACAGGTGTAGCTTTGGTCTGACGGAGACGTGTGCAAACTTCAATTCCATCCATCCCCGGTAACATCACATCGAGCAGAATAATACTGTAATCGCTTGCAGTCGCTTTTTGAAGTGCAATTTCGCCATCCTCAGCTTCATCAATTTCATATCCTTCTTTTTCCAGGTACATCCGCAGAAGGCGGCGAATGCGTTCTTCATCATCTACAATTAATATGCGGTTGCTATGTTCTGACATATTCCCAGCCCCTTCGCTAAAAAAAGCATTCTCTCTATTTTACTATTTTCCCGTGTCCGGTCAAACCTTGCTCTGTTCATTCAGCTCTCTTTACACCAAAAAGGCCGGGGTTATGACCCCCGTCCTGTCCGTTTCTTTTTCGTGTTGTCTGACTGTGCAAGTTGAATGAGACGGTTGATTTCGTCTTTGGTAAGGGGTCTCGTCAGACCACGCTTCAGGTTTTGCAGTAAAAGATCACCGAAGGCAATCCGTTTAAGCTTGATGACCGGATGGGAAATGGCCTCAAACATCCGTCTGACCTGACGGTTTCTGCCTTCATAAATGGTAATCTGGATCACAGACTCCTTGCCGTTCGGGTCCACATCCTTGTATTCTACCTCAGCGGGTGCGGTAATGCCATCCTCCAGCACGATCCCTTTTTTCAGCTTGTCCAGCTCGGTTCCGTGTGGAACGCCTTTGACTGTCGCCACATACGTCTTGGGCACATGATGCTTCGGATGGGTGAGCAGATTGGCGAATTCGCCGTCATTAGTGAGCAACAACAGCCCTTCAGTATCGTAATCAAGACGACCTACCGGATATACGCGTTCCTTAACGCCTTTCAGATAGTCAGACACGATTTTACGGCCTTCCGGATCGGAAGCACTCGTAATTACGCCTTTAGGCTTGTTCATCATTAAGTAGATTTTTTTTTCGGTTTTGATCGGTCTGCCCTTTACCGTAATTATATCCTGATCAGGGTCTGCCTTCGTTCCCAGCTCTGTTACGGTAACCCCGTTCACTTCCACGCTGCCCGCCTGAATAAGCTCCTCACATTTACGTCGGGAAGCTACGCCAGCCTGAGCCAATATTTTCTGCAATCTTTCCATGTTCGCTAATTCACCTCATGCTAATGATACCCATCCATGAACAAAATCACAAGCCCCGTTCACAAATCAATGCAGGAATCAAAATACAAGCAGGCAAATCGCAATGGCTGCCACAAAACCGACCACGTCTGAAAACAGCCCCACCTTCAAGGCATAACGTCCATTTCGAATACCTACCGCGCCAAAATATACAGTCAGCACATAGAGTGTCGTATCTGTGCTGCCCTGAATCGTGGAGGCAATACGACCGATCATGGAATCCGGGCCATACGTGCGGATCAGATCCGTCGTAAACGCAAGCGAGCCGGTGCCCGTCAACGGGCGCAACAGTCCTAATGGCAGTACCTCACCGGGTACGCCCCAGCTTTTGATCCAGGGCGTTACCCAGGATATCAGGTAATCCAGAGCGCCGGACGCTCGAAAAATGCTGATAGCCACCATCATGCCTACGAGGTGAGGAATGATACTGATGGCCGTGGAGAAGCCTTCTTTGGCTCCATCCACAAAGGAATCGTAGACTGGCACCTTTTTGGCATATGCATATAAAGGAATAAAGGCAAGAATAACCGGAATGGCCCAAGTCGATACGAGATTAATGAAATAAAGCATGCCTCCCTCATCCTTTCCAAGTGGTGTTTCTGCCCTTGGCAGCCGTCATTCCTGATCGCGGAACGGCAGGTGAAGAAACGGGCGGCGTAGCCGGAGAGGACGCAGTAAACGGTATGCCCTGTGGTGCCTGTGTTTTCTGTGGAGGCAATGATGATGTAGAAGGTGGACTGGCTGGAGGGCGACGCAGCTCCCGGCTACGGTACCAGCGATCCGCCGCAATCGCGGCAAAGGTGGCTATCGCAGTCGCCACCAGCGTCGTGCCTACGATTTCGGTCGGATTGGCGGAATGATAATTGAGCCGAATCGCAATCAGGGTGGTCGGAATAAGCGTAATGCTGGCCGTGTTCAACGCGAGCAGCGTACACATAGCGGGCGTAGCGGTTTGCTTGTCGGGATTGAGTGATTGCAGCTCTTGCATCGCCTTGATGCCCATGGGGGTCGCTGCATTTCCCAAGCCAAGCAGATTAGCGCTCATATTGGACAAGATATACCCCATAGCCGGATGATTACGCGGCACATCAGGAAACAGAAAAGCAACTAGTGGGGCGAGCAGTTTGGATATTTTCTGCAAAAGCCCCCCATCTTCCGCCAGCTTCATCATGCCCATCCAGAACACAAGCACACTAATCAGCCCAAAGCATACCGTGACACCCGTAGCCGCCCCGTCAAATGCCGCCTTGGTCACCACTTCAATATTTCCCTGTGCGGCGGCAAACACAAATCCAATACAAATCAGGGCCACCCATATGAGATGAATCAAGACCGATCCCTCCCTTTCACCAATGAATGTGACGTAATCCCTATGCTCTGAACAGATTTCTTAAAATATCGTTCCATCCGCTCGCCCATGTGCGCTCTTGGTTGCCGCCAGTTGCAGGAGCTTGTGCCGTCGGAATTTCCTGTTGTGGCTGTACTGTGCTCCGGGCGGGCAGCTTACTGCCTTTTTCATACACAGGAACGGAGCCAATAAGCTTACCTTCCAGCAGGAACTCGACACGTCCCCGCAAACCGAAGGATGCGTCGGCTCTGTTAGACTTGGACTTTTTATACAGGACCAGTCTTTTGTGCAGCTGCACCTTCTCCCCATCATGCAATGGATAGGCAAAGCTTGCGCCTGTAAGCAGCGGGTAACCATCAATCGGCTGTTGATTGTCCGTAATCGGAATGAGCGGATAGTATCGGAAACCATAGTCAAGCATGCGGGCATGGTCATTCCAATCGTCTCCGTCATTCAAGGTAACAGCAGCAAGCTGGCGACCGTCCCGTGTGGCTGAGCTGACCAGACAGCGAAACGCTTTTTTCGTAAAACCCGTTTTCACACCATCAGCTCCCTCATAGAGCCTCAGCATCTTGTTCTTGTTATGCCATGAATAATCCCAAGATTCATTCGGATTGGGTGCTTTTTTTAACTCCGTTTTCACAATGCGAGCAAAGGTTGGATTATGCAGTGCATAAGCGGTAAGCCGGGCCATATCATTGGCAGAGGAATAGTGTCCCTCGGCATCCAGTCCGTGCGGATTAGCAAAGTGAGAATGGCTTAGTCCAAGCTGAACCGCCTTCTCATTCATCAAATGAACAAATCCTTCTTCCGTCCCTCCCACATGCTCCGCAATGGCGGAAGCCGCATCGTTACCGGAACGAAGCATCAAGCCGTACAACATATTTTCCAGTGTCATTTGTTCACCCTTTTGGAGAAAAAGCGAGGACCCCTCTTTGGCATAAGCCGTCGGACTCACCTTTACCCGGTCCTGCAAGCGTCCATGTTCAATGGCTACGATCGCGGTCATGATTTTGGTTAGACTGGCGATGCGAAGCTCCCGGTCACCCTCGGCGGAATATATGATTCTTCCTGATGTGACATCAATAAGAGAGGAAGCCTGAGCATGTGTAGTCAAAGCTGGTGGGACTTCCTCCTTCTTCACTGCTCCCCAAGCAGCCTGCGGACTCAGCATTGTGAGCGGCAATGTCAGGACGAGCAGCAGTGCCAGCAGCAAAACAAATGCGCGTATCTTGGGCAAAAGCTTGCCGTATCCCGCGTAGATTTTTGGCTTTCTTTTGAACATTTGGATTCCTCCGGTTTTGAGCAAGTCTTGTACCATTCTATGTCCAAGCTGTTCAAAGTATGTCCACCTTTATAGCAGAAAATCCCTCTAGGGATATGGTGTATCGTCCCTCTTTTTAGCTTACTTTTTGAAGCAAACCAGGCAACTTGCACTCCTGCTTACATATATATAATAGTTACTAAACATGATGAATGAATGGAGGTACTACATGCAGCCGCAACAGTTTGAAACGATCTTAAGAAGCCGAATTGTCGAGGCAGCGGAAGCCTTGAATCGAAGCGGTGTATCCTTTGCCACCTTTGATACCGCACGCAGCAACGCGCAATTTTGGGAGTTGACGGAGAAAGGCGGATTTCAGATTAAAGCAGGTGTTACACCAGCGCAGGGGATCAGAGATATTTTTGTAAATGGACATAAATATGCCTTTGAGTGTGCGACAGCTATGGTCATTGTGCTCTACAAAGGAGTGCTGGATTCCATTCTGGAAAGTGAATTTAACCGAATTTTTGCCGATATGCTGCTGTATGATTGGCACTATGACAGTGATCTCAGACTCATACAGGAGCAGGGGATTCACAAGGCCGTTCCTGGTGATATTCTGTATTTTAACAATCCCGATGTATCACCCAAAACGCCGGAGTGGAAAGGAGAAAACGTTGTCAAGCTAAGGGAAAACTCGTTTTATGGTCACGGGATTGGCATCCACACAGCGGAAGGCATCATCGACTCCCTCAATCGTTATCGGCGACCGGGGTTCACCACTTCTGCTTATTTGACAAATGAAGTGATCTACCCCGATTTTGTCTATCTGTCACAGTTTGCCTCTGGGGGAAACCGGCAAGAAGAACTTGAGCCGAGCCCTACAGACGTGCACACTCCTCGTATACATGCGAGCATCGGTGGAAGACAGTATATTCGTGCATAAAATTATTATGGCTGGGTGTATGTAAAAAAGAGGGTGTTCCTTAGCCAATAGCTGACTTTGGAATACCCTCCTGTGCAAATAATCCTATTCAATAACAGTTACAAATAAGCCGGGCCAGAGTGACTGTGATCAGTAGTGACATCTACAGGTACCTTTGAGGGTGAAGTATGCAAGTCGCCGCCTGCATTCCGGAAGATAGACTGAACCTTATCAATCAGGTATGGTGTGGAGTCGATGAGTTTCTCAATCAGATGCGTTTGATTGTCCAATGGAACGATTTGTGCCCCCTGTTTGCCGACAACCAGAAAAGCAATCGGTTGAATAGATACACCACCACCGCTACCGCCACCAAAAGGATGTCCTTCCTTCCCGCTATGATTACCCGACGCCGAGGAAGTATGAAGCGCCTCTTCATCTACGTTAAAATCACTTCCCCCGGCTGCGAAACCAAATCCTACCTTACTGATTGGCAAAATAACGGAACCATCGGGTGTTTCTACCGCGTCTCCCACAATCGTATTCACATCCACCATGGCTTTGATGTTCTCCATCGCGGTTTGCATGAGCCCTTGAATCGGGTGATCTGACATGATTATTCCTCCTCTGCTTTGTTCAAGCGTAGACTGCCTTTTCTTTCGCTAGTGTGCGCAGGGGTTCAAGGAAATATGTATGGCTCATTATTCCTCATGCTTTACTGGTTTCTTGGAGAATACGCGCTTCCACGCCTCTGGACCGCCCGGTACGCGCCATATGCGGTAGGCCAATATGAGCATCGAATAAACCACATAACCTAGTGAAATACTTGCCTCACAGGTCAAAGTGGTAGTAAAACGCAGACGATCCACCCAATAGGGCACAACAAACAGCTTGGGCGTGCAGTTCATACGCACAAAGCTGGAGGCAAAACCGATCAGTGACGTTTTCAGTCCCCAGAGAATACCGGTAGAGGTAGCCGTATAAGCAGCGTCAGCAAGACTGATATTGGTGGACCATTCCATTTTCGACATTTTCACATGGGATAGCGTATGACGTATCCATCGCTGAAAGGAACGCGTTCCTTTCAGCAGAATCCGAACATCGTATATAAATCGCTTGATTTTCTCTTTATCGATGGTGCCGCTGTCAATAGAAGCATCGGTTTTATGTATGTTTTTGTTGCGATCGAGTCGATAGAGTAGCCCTTTCTGCAAACTTGCCAGCAAAATAGCCGGAATGTCATAATTTATTTTAATCCACCCGTACAGAAATCTGATCTCCAGATGCGCCCGGTCATCATTATCATGCTTGGCAATATCCAGCTTCAATCGGATACGGGAGAGCAGAACAGCCAGCACAAGTAACAAGACGACGAGGATGGCGATACCGATCCATTTCCACACTGGCGAGTCCTCCCTTCCTTTTTTTTCTACATAGATATACCATGGCAAAAATAGTATGACCCTTCACCCGGAAAACATGCATCCTGAAACGCTAAACAGCCAGCCCCATTACGCAAGGACTGGCTGTTTTCTAAATTTCGAACCTTTAACAATGAAGAGAAACCTGTAAAACAGGCTCCTGTCAGGCATCAAGATTCTGTATCGTTCATATCCGGGTGATTACTCTCCAAACGTTCGAACAACAATTGTGTCTCTTCCTCCAAATTATCCGAGTCCTCAAACAGCTCAGGCTGCGGCAAATCCGCCAAAGAGCCCAGACCAAAATAATCCAGAAATGACTTCGTCGTACCGTACAAAATCGGCCGTCCGATAGCCTCAGCCCGCCCTTTTTCCTCAATGAGCTCCTTGTTGACCAGAGTATGTATGGCCCGCTCAGATTTGACACCGCGAATATCTTCGATTTCAACTCTTGTAATGGGCTGGCGGTAGGCCACAATGGCAAGTGTCTCCAAGGCCGCTTGCGACAGCGAGGCACGTGCCGGAGAGTAGGCGAGCTTTTCAAAATAAGGTGCATGTTCGGATAAGGTTGCAAGCTGATAGTGCCCGGCGATACGGACAATTTGCAGACCTCTTCCTCCCTGCTCCATGTCCTGCTTCATATCCTCCAGACCCTTTTCAACCAGCTCTTGCTGCTGCTCTACAATGTCGGCGATCTGCTTGGCGGACAACCCTTCCTCTCCCGCGAGAAACAGCAGTCCCTCAATAATTGATTTCAGCTTCAGATAATCCATTAACCCGTAAATCCCCTCTCCACTCCATTACAATATCATCGAAAAGCTTCTCCTGATAGCAGAAAATCTGCTTCATTTTCATCAGTTCGAGGATAGCCAAAAAGGTGACTACCACTTCATGCCGATACATATCCTCATGCATCAGCTTGGAGAACAAAAGTCGTCCCCCCGCTCCTACCATCTCCAACGCCCCGATGACCTGCCGAATACGATCCTTGACCGAAATCTCATCCCGGTGAATACGGGTTACCGTCGTACGTCGTTCTGCTTTGCGCAGCGCACGCTGAAAAGCCGCGACCAAATCGCTTGCATGCAGCCCATGCACCGGAATGGCGGGTTCGGTGGGCAGGTATGCGCTCAAATCCTCCGGCTCCTTGCCATAGATCAGACTTCGTTCCCATTCACGCTCACTCAGATGGCGGGCAATCCCTTTATATTTACGATACTCCACCAGCTTGCGAACCAGTTCATCCCGTGGATCATAATCCTCTTCTTCATAAAAATCCAAATCATCATATTCCATTACAGGTGGCTTGGGAAGCAGCAATTTACTCTTAATGGATAAGAGCGTCGCCGCCATCACCAGAAACTCGCTCGTAATGTCCAGCTCCAGCTCCTGCATACTGTGCAAAAAAGCCATATACTGATCGGTAATATCACTAATCGGGATATCCTGAATATCGATCTCGGCCTTATCAATCAGATGCAACAGCAGGTCCAGCGGACCCTCGAATGTTTCCAGCTTGTAATTTACGACTGTCAATGTGCTTCCCCCTGCCTTACTCCAATCATCATTCAACAATACCTTTCCCCGTTAGCACTTATGCTCGACTTTATCAATCCCTCTTTCTGTAGTATATACGTCATCGCCTTGCTTAACAATCCAATCCCTTTTTCCAGCTATAGTTATGTCGTTCTATTCAGGTATTCGCAAAATTAAAACTGCTTGCCCAGATTCGCCATCTCAATCGCAGCCAGTGCAGAATCCCAGCCTTTATTACCAGCCTTCGTACCTGCACGCTCAATAGCCTGCTCAATGTTTTCCGTCGTCACTACACCGAAAATAACAGGCACACCTGTTTTCAGACTGCTTGCCGCCACACCCTTGGCCACTTCATTGCAGACGATATCATAATGCGAGGTAGAACCACGGATCACCGTACCCAGCGTAATAACGGCATCGTATTTACCGCTTGCAGCCATTTTTTGAGCAATCAGTGAAATTTCAAAAGCACCTGGCACCCAGGCTACATCAATCTCATCTTCCTTCACTCCATGCCGTTGAAGCGCGTCGATTGCACCGCTTAACAGCTTGCTTGTAATAAACTCATTAAATCTGCCCACCACAATACCATACTTCAAACCATCCGATACGAGATTACCTTCCAGAAAACGTGCCATATCAATCAACCTCTCTTTTTTAAATTATTTACAATGACATACGACGACGATAATCAATCAAATCCTGAATACTGATCAGCTTCAAATGATGACGCTTGGCGATCACTGCCAAATCTTGCACCCTGGCCATAGACCCATCTTCCTTTATAATTTCGCAAATGACCCCGGCGGGTTTGGAGCCGCAGAGTCGGGCCAGATCGACAGCCGCCTCAGTATGACCCGCACGCTGCAAAACACCCCCATCGCGGGCAATCAGCGGAAACATGTGACCAGGCTTGCGAAAATCGAGCCCTGTGGCTTTCTCGTCGGTCAGCGCACGCACGGTCAAAGAACGCTCGGCTGCTGAAATCCCCGTTGTCGTCTCTCTATGATCTACCGACACCGTAAAGGCTGTACCGTGGAAATCTGTATTTTGCTCCACCATCGGCTGCAATTCCAGTGCCTCGGCTCTCTGCCCTGTAATCGGTACGCAGACCAACCCGCGGCCTTCGGTAATCATGAAATTAATGACCTCGGGGGACGCTTTTTCAGCCAGAGCGATAAAATCGCCTTCGTTTTCCCGTTGCTCATCATCCACCACGATCACGACTTTACCGTTTTTCAGATCCTCCAGCGCTTCTTCAATGGAATCCAGACGAATTTCCACTTCCTCCTCCAACACACCATATTCCACTACGTCAGCCACTATATTTAAATGGCTCTCACTGCTTCCGCTTTCCATTACGCTTTCCTCCTTATTTCTTGTGGATCAGGCAAAGCCGTGTTTCGCCAAATAATCCAGACTCATAGGAGCTTTCTCCGTTTCCTCCGTCGCCGCTGATCTTCCGTAATTCAAAAGCTGCTCCACATATTTACCTAAAATGTCGCACTCAATATTGACGGTGTCTCCCTCACGTTTGGCCTGCAAGGCCGTCTCAGATAAGGTATGGGGGATGATAGATACGGCAAAGGTATCTCTTGTGCGCTGGGCAACCGTCAAGCTGATGCCGTCGAGTGTAATCGAGCCTTTGAGAAGAATATATTTGAATATTGCCTGATCTGTAGGTGCAACTTCGTACACAACCGCATTCTGGTCTGATGTCACCCGACGAATTGTGCCCGTTCCATCCACATGTCCTTGCACGATATGCCCTCCAAACCTGTTGTTCGCCGCCATAGCCCGTTCCAGATTGACCCGGCTACCGGAGTTCAACTCTTTCAGATTGCTGCTGCGGAAGGTTTCAGGCATCACATCAACCTTAAAATCCTTAGTACCCACCTGTGTTGCGGTCAGACAAACACCATTCACGGAAACACTGTCTCCTATTTTCAAATCGCCCAATACCACAGAACCCGCAATGCCCAGCACCATCGCTTCTCCGCTTCTGGAAATCTGCTGAATGCGTCCCACTTCCTCGACCAATCCGGTAAACATGCCTTCACTCCTTCCCATCTAAAGTTCAGTTTATCCCTAATTCATCAGGCGTAAGCGCAAAAACCCCCCAGTCCGGATAATATCCGTCATGGGGGGTGATGAGAGTCAAATTTGCAGTATACAAGCGCAGTCCATATACATCCTGAGACCACATGAATGATAAGTTTGCCAATAGAAAGCATGACTGACCATACAACCAAATACGCTCAGAGCGCGTGCGAAAACGAAAGCTTGTAGAACAAGCAATCTTCCGTTTGCTACCTGCAACGAAATAAGCCGTACGTACCATTACGTATGCTAAATATCGGCACATGTCATGTCATGCACATGCGCTTCGTATCCTTCTCCCATCCAGACTATACTGTCGGTCCCGGAATTGCACCAGGTCCACCTTCTGCTGATCGCTCAGCATCCGGGTCACGGACTAAGCCGCGCTGTTCATCGCAGAAGCGATTTACAGACACGTCATCACCGCCGGTGGGGAATTGCGCCCCGCCCCGAAGGATCTTGCTTTATTCAATTGAATTAGCATTAAACTTGTTACGTATATTAGCACCGACTTCTAAAAAAAGCAAGTTATCTGATAAACGCTTCTGCTTTTGTTTTGACATATTGGCTGGAAAGCTCTTCAAACCAGGCTCTATCATTCATGTGAAGCGCCAGATCTATCAGATCGGCCAGTTCTTCGATTCCAAGCTGCGTAGCATGATCGAACGTAATGACCGCTGAAGCGGTTGGTCCGCGGCCACCCTCCGTGCATATATCGTAATCCAGCCGTACATCAACATGCCCGTCGATAAACTCGCATTTCAGAAAATAAATAATCTCGCACATTAAAATGGGACGCACCTGCGTTTCCAGCACACAATCCATCACCTTGGCTGAATAATGCTGGTTCGTCAGCGTAAATTTGTGATCCGTCGCTGCCAGGGAAGTCCGTCCAAAGTCATCCGTAAATTTCAATTCCACTGGCGTGATTTTCATGACCTTGGGTATTTGCTTCTTTATAATTTCGATTATCTCAACTGTATTCAGCTTAATCATACCTGCACCTCATTGCATCTTAAAATTCAGAGAAAGCACTAATTCAACATCACGTAGGCCTCCACTCCTATATCGGAAATCATTACCTGATTTTTTATGCTTCATCCCATAAACGACAAAAAAGATTCTTCGCGCAACAAGCGCAAAGAATCTTGATCGAACCGGTACCGCAGCATCTTATAACAATGTTCAAATTGTATTATGCAAAAAAATGGATTATAGCTCCGAAATTTCATGTTTCTTTTTCAGAATATTCCAGCGGCGTTCAATCTCCTGCTCAAAGGTAGCCAGCGTGGCTTCCTCCTTAAGAAGATGTTTTGTTTTGCCCATTAATTTGAGCCATTCTGCGGCTGGAATCCGTTTTCCCTTGTCCTCCGGATTGTACGTAATCGTCGTACTGCCTTGCTCAATCTCGTACAGCGGGAAGAAGCAAGACTCCACAGCAGCCCCCACAATGCTGGTACCCAGTCTATCCTCGGATTTCCAGTTCAGTGGACAGGCGCACAGGATTTTACCATAGGCGGTCCCCACGTTATTTGCATACCATTGTGCTTTGGCCGCTTTGCGTAGCATATCCTGCGGATGGCTTTCGGCTGCCGTGAAGGCATATGGAATATTGCAGGCAGCCATAATTTGCACTGTATCCTTGTGATGGCCCTGCTTGCCTTTTTGCATCTTCCCTACACCTGACGTGCTCGTCATATGGCCGACCGGAGTCGAGTACGATTGCTGCGAGCCTGTATTCATGTACCCCTCGTTATCATATTCCAGCATGATCAGCTTATGATTACGAAGAGCCGCACCAATTGCAGAACCCATACCAATATCCATCCCGCCGTCCCCACTGATCATGATAAAGGTCGGATCATCCGCCATCTTAATTTCATTGCGGCGCTTCATCTCCATGTAAGCCTCCAGCGCTCCAGAGAGCGTAGCAGCCCCATTTTGAAAAAGATTATGAATCATCGGCTGCTTGTGCGACGTATACGGATAACCTGTTGTCACCACGTATACACAACCTGTCTGGAACAGCACGACGATATCTCCCTCGATGCCTTTGAAAAACAGCTCCAGCGCAGACAGCGCTCCACAGCCTGGACACGCCCCATGACCCGGCGTAAGACGGCGTGGTTTGGTCGTCAGCGAACGCAGCGGCGGTACCTTGACCTTGAGCTTCCCGGTCACCTCATCCGGCGTAACCTGAATGAGACCCGTACGGTACGCATCGCCCCGTGGCGGCTGCATGACCTGCGGCATGACCTTGTCCGGGGAGCCCGGATTAAGCCCGTAATAATCAAAAGGCTTCTCAATCCGCCCGGTTTCCGCCGTCTCAATAGCAAGCTGGAAGAATGCCTCAGCGTCTTCCGCATAAAAATCCTTGCCGCCCAAGCCAAAGATGCGACACAATACGAGCGTCCGGTTCAGCGGGTCCTCCTGCAAGGCCGCCTTGATTTCGTGCGTCAAATTACCGCCATCAGCGCCGTACGAATCCGCACGTTCACCCACCAGCAGCGCCTTGACATGGCGCAATGCCTCGCGCAGCTGCTCGGCAGGAAACGGCCGAATGATATTCGGACGAATGACACCGGCCTTAATGCCGCGCGCGCGGAGCTGATCAGCTACATCCTTGGCCGATTCAGCTGCCGAATTCAGCAAGAATACCGCAACCTCGGCATCCTCCATATGATAGAGATCCAAAATCGGATATTCCCGACCCGATAGTGCGGCATATTCCGCAGCTACCTGCTCATATACTCCTTCTGACAGCTTTAATGCCTTGGATAACTGAGCATGATTATTCGTCAGATCATCGCCGTTCATATGCGCACCCACCGTGACCGGATGGTCGAAATCCGAAATATTCGGATAATTTAGATTCGGGTTAGGACCCACAAAATTGCGCACGGTTTCGGCATCGGCAAAATATTGCACTTTACGCTTCTGATGGGACGTGTAAAAACCGTCATACGCGACCATCACAGGCAACCGAACATCGCTGTGCTCTGCAATTTTCAGCGCCATGATATTCATATCATACACAGCTTGCGGCGTGCTTGCGGTCAAAATCACCCAGCCCGTATTCAAACCATAGTACAAGTCCGAATGATCCCCACGGATATCCAGCGGGCCACTGATAGCTCGGGTCACCAGATTCATAACCATAGGAAAACGAGTGCCGGACTGCACAGGCAACTGCTCCAGCATATACAGGAAGCCTTGCGAACTTGTTGCGTTCACAACCCTCGCTCCCGCTGCCGCAGCACCATAGCATATCCCTGCCGATCCATGCTCACCGTCTGCTGCGACCAACTTAATGTCATGCTGGCCTCTCGTTCTCATTTGATCCAGATACTGCGCCACCTCGGTCGATGGTGTGATCGGAAAATATCCCATCATATGATAATTGATCTGCGCAGCCGCTGTAGCCGCCATTTCATTGCCGGATTCGAACGTCGTCACCTGCGCAGCGCCTGTCTGCTTGAGTTCCTCCTCCAGTTTCGCCATTACACGCCACCTCCTTCATATGCCGGAAATTGGTGGGCAACCCGATGCTGCTCTGCCCATCCCCATTGCTCACGGCGCGAGCTTAATGCCCCCGATGGGCAAATATCTACGCATTTCAGACAACCTTTGCAATACTGGTAATCAATCCCTTGCAAAAATGGCAGCATTCTTCCGCGTTTGTCTGCTTGCTCTTCCCATACGAAACAGTAATCCGGGCAAATCGAATCACACTTGGCACAATGCGTACATTTATCAGCTTCATATTCAGGCACATAACCCTGACGTGAACCACTAACATCTCTCGTCATGCTGTTCCCCTGAGTCGCAATAACGCCCCCTGATGGCTGCGTTTCGTACCCCAGCAAGGGCTGCGGACGTTCAAAAACCCGATCCTGCGCGCCATCAGTAACCGGATATACGTGCAGTTCCATTTCTTCAAAACCACGGTTAAACGTACGCAAATTAGGCTCCACCAACTGTGGATTTTTCTTCTCAAAGGTACTGCGAATAACCGATCTCATCGCCTCCGGATCTAAAAAATCACAGACGCGGAACAGCGCACCCAGCATGGACGTATTCAGCTTCGTCCGCTCCTCCAGGGCGATGCCCATCGCATCCACCACCGCCAGCGTACCGGATACCAGTCCCAAATCAGCCCGTATTTCCTCTGCTGGACGCGTGGAATTGACCACAACGATCCCGTCCGCCGGAAGTCCGCTGATGACATTTACCGTTTTGTACAATGTTTCATGAAAAATGCCCACCACATGCGGTTGCTCGATCGGACTGTGATCGCGTATATCCACCCCGGGATCACAAAAACGGACAAAGCTTTTGACCGGGGTTCCCTTCTTTTCCGAACCATAGGACGAAAAATTTGAAGCATTCAGCCCCAGACCAAGCACCCCGGTTTCAGCCAGCATTTTACCAGCCAGATTAGCGCCAAGTCCACCAATGGACTCCATCCGGATTTCAAAAAATCCGAGTCGATTTGTGCTCGTTAAAATAGACAATGTGATAAACCCCCTTCTTTTGCAACCCTTACTAAGCTTGAATACTCATATAAAAAATGGAAAATGCATTCTTATGAAAAGGCTATCACAACACTTACTTTTCGAATGTGATTTTCTTCACTTTAAGACCTGCGTGAATGCGAAAATCAGCAAACTGTCAAACAAAAGACAACAAAAAGCCGCCCTGTCGAAAGACAGAACGGCTTAGGTGTAACGTTATAGAAAAAGATCATGCATTTAACGGTATATTACGCGTCAAATACTTTGACCTCTTTCATTTTGTCGCCTTGTTTTACAGCATCAATGAATTCCATACCTTTGGTCACTTGACCAAATACAGTATGTACTCCATCCAAATGCGGCTGTGGAGCGTAGCAGATGAAGAATTGGCTTCCGCCTGTGTTACGGCCTGCATGCGCCATGGACAGAACGCCTTTGGCATGCTTCGTTGTGTTCGTAGCTGTTTCGCAGTCGATCGTGTATCCAGGACCGCCTGTGCCTGTTCCATTAGGACAACCACCTTGGGCAACAAAGCCTGGAATTACACGGTGAAAGCTCAAGCCGTTGTAATAACCGCTGTTTGCCAGCTTTTCGAAGTTAGCAACCGTGTTTGGCGCTTCTTCTGGAAAAAAATCAATTTCGACGATACCGCCGTTTTCAAGATCTATTCTACCTTTTTTCATTGTTTGTAGCTCCTTTTCAACCTGTTTTGAAAGCTAAATAGCATCAAGTTCCAGTTTACTATGAATTGCCGCGCTTAGCAAAGCCTTGTCCAAAAAAAAGAGACCATTATCCCCAGTATATCACTTCCGGCTAAATGGTCTACTTCGTCACGCGTATCAAAAATCAGGAAGAAACCGTAATCTTGGCGTTGGGATGAACCGATGAACCGGCTTGGTCACGGACCAGGCGCTGTGGCACGACATCATTCCGAACGATATCCTCATAGCTTTCCCGGCGCACCACCAGCTCAGCCTCACCATTGTTTACAAATACAACCGCTGGTCGACGTAACCGGTTATAATTACTCGCCATGGAATAATTGTAGGCTCCGGTTGAAGCAACAGCGAGCAAATCCCCGCTGGTCGGACGCGGCAGCTCCACATCCCAAATAAGCATATCGCCGCTTTCACAGCATTTCCCCGCAATGGATACCGTCTCCTCGTTTGCATCATACGCCCGGTTAGCCAGCATGGCTTCATACTTCGCCTGATATAGCGCTGGACGCGGATTATCCGTCATTCCGCCGTCCACCGAGACATACTTGCGCACCTGTGGGATATCCTTGACGCTGCCTACGGTATACAAGGTTGTGCCTGAATCGCCCACAATACTGCGTCCCGGCTCAATCCAGACTTCTGGAAGCTCATCATAAAGCCCGGAAAAATGAGTTTTTACGGCTTCGCCGATAGCCTGTACATAGGTGGAAATTTTCAGTGGCGTGTCCTCTTCTGTGTAACGAATGCCAAATCCCCCACCCAGATTAATAACCTTGAAAGAAAACTGAAGCTGTTCCTTGATTTCCCTGGAAAAAGCGGCAACCCGTTCGGCAGCCATTTGGAAGCCGTTAACTTCAAAAATTTGCGATCCGATATGGGAATGTACCCCCAGCAGGTTCAGATGATCTAGCCTGATAGCTTGCTCCACCACATGGCGTGCTGTACCGTTCGCAATGTCAAAACCGAACTTTGAATCCTCTTGGCCTGTGGCCATATATTCGTGCGTATGCGCTTCAACCCCCGGTGTAACCCGCAATAAAATATTTACCTGCTGTTTCCGCTCAGAGGCAAGGGCCTGAAGCAAATGCAGTTCCATCTCGCTGTCGACCACGAAGCAACCAATTTTCGCATCTAACGCCATTTCAATTTCTTCCAGTGTTTTGTTGTTGCCGTGAAAATGGATTCGCTCTGCCGGAAATCTAGCTTGCAGCGCGGTGAACAGCTCTCCACTGGAAACGACGTCGAGCGACATTCCTTCTTCTGCAGCCAAAGCACACATCGCCATTACGCAAAATGCTTTGCTTGCATAAGCGACTTGAAACTTCAACCCGGTTTCATGAAAAGCTTCTATAAATTCCCGACAACGCTGGCGTACTAACTGTTCATCTACAATATATAGCGGTGTTCCAAAACGCTCCTTCAGAAGGATCGTGTCGCAGCCGCCAATCTCCAAATGTCCAGTGCTGTTAATTTTACTGCTTCCATGCAAATACATATTCTGGCGCCTCTCTTTCTGGAACAAGAAGTCATATTCCATCGAATGTTAACACCAGTATAGCAAAAAAAGCATCAACAAGAATGGATTTTTATGCAGATCATTTATATTAATGTTCCTGCCCGTTGCCAGAGTTCGAATCCGTGTTTGCATCCGTACCCGGCATGCGTGTATTGTCCCGCGTTTTGTTAGATGACGGACGGTTAGGTGCATTCAGTACAGGCATACGGAACAAGATGGAAGCCATCGCCTTGGCATTAAAAGGAATGAACGGCCACAGGTAGGAAGAATTGTATGACCGGTGCAGCGTCAGCATTAAAATGATCAGTGTCGTGCCTACGACAAAGCCCGGAACGTGGAAAATAGCCACAGCGATCAGCAAAACCAGCCGGATTAGCCGATTTGCCAATCCCAATTCATAGCTCGGCGTGGCGAACATCCCGATAGCAGCCACAGCCATATACAGCACAACTTCGTTGACGAAAAGTCCCGTTTTGACCGCAATATCCCCGACCAAAATGGCGGCGATCAAGCCCATCGCGGAAGCCAGTGGTGTCGGTGTATGGACAGCCGCCATGCGCATGAGATCGACCCCCAGCTCCACAATGATAAACTGGGCAATCAGCGGCAGGTGAGCTTCCTTTTGAGGACCAATAAAATCGAGAAACGCCGGTTTTAGCTCAGGATTGATGACCATAAGCAGCCACATTGGAAGCAAAAACATGGAAGCAAAAATCCCTATAAAGCGAACCCAGCGCAAATAGCTCCCCATAAAGGCCGTTTGCCGATTCTCTTCTGCATGCTGACAAAGGTCAAAAAAGGTGGTAGGCAAAATCATCACACTGGGTGAGGTATCAACGAAAATAACGAGTCGCCCTTCCATAATATGCGAAGCCACAACATCTGGTCGCTCCGAATACCGCACTAATGGATATGGATTCCAGCCTTTATTAATAATCGTCTCCTCTAATTGCTTATCCGCCAGCGGGATACCGTCCAGATTAACGTTTTTAATTTTATCGCGTACCGTTTCCACCATCACTTTATCCACGATATCATCAATATAGCCCAAGCATACGTCGGTTCGGGTGCGGCGACCAACCTGCATCGCCTCAAATTTAAGGCCGGGGTCCCGCAAGCGGCGGCGAACCAGACCCACATTTGTCAGCATCGTCTCTGTAAAGCCGTCACGGGCACCACGTACGACGCGCTCCAGTGACGGTTCCTCGGGGTTACGTACCGGATAATTACGGGTGTCCAAAATGATCGAAAAGCGCTCACCTTCCATAAAGAAAGCGCTATATCCTGACAGCACCTTGTTGATAACAACCGACATTTTGTCTGTTTTTTCCACCTGAATATGCGGAATATAATTTTCAAAATACGATTGCAGTCCGTCCGTGGACAGATCATCCGGTGTCAGATAGGTGAGCCGCTTGAGCACTTCAACCATGACCAGGTCCTTGGCAAAGGTATTCAGAAACAGATAGCCGATATGACGCCCGCCTAGTGTCATCTCCCTGAATACGACATCAAAGGTCTCTCCCAGACCGATTACTGTTTTGAGTGTTTCCTGATTATCCTTCATTCTTGGCGATATATCATCCTTACCCTGCCAGTAAAGGACGGATTCCTCTACGTTATCAGAACGCTCACTCTCTTTTTTGTGCTTAAAATGTGCTGACTCCTGTGCCACCCTTTTTTTCCACGGGCTCATCTCTTTCTTGCCAGCAGTATGACCTTCATTCCCGATGGCTCCATCCTCCTGATGTTCTTGATCCGGTCTATGCTCCATATCTCTTGCCCCCTTCACTTTCCTTATTAACGGTTGTATACGAACCAGTCAAAAAACGAACCCGTCACCTTACCCAGCACCATCGCCATCAGCAGGCCAAACATATACACGGTCATATGGAGCCGCTTGGCGAGTATAGGCAAGAGATTCAGTACCTCCGTCAGTGCTGCGGCGAGTAAACCGATAAACACTCCGCAAAACAACCCCGGAATCCACGTAAGTACGCCCGGCAACGGTAAGCATATATTCCAAAAATCGGACACCGTTCCGACCACTGAACCCAATATCATAGATTTTTCGTATGCTCGTGATTTGTTATAGGTACGGGTAAGCTGTGCAAGCCGGGGAATCATATCCAGCACAATAAAAAGTGCGATCACGCCACCACCCACCGCAACGCCTCCGGCGATGCCTAAAATGATCTGAAGTGCACCCTGCACATACATCATCATCGACGCTTATCCTTCGTATGCATGCGGGCCATCTTTTCATATTCCTCCGCCACAACGTACTGATCCACATTTTCCTGATACAGATACATTTCCACTTCCAGCGGCGTCGGCTCCTCGTTCCATTTTTTTTTGAATAAATGATTAAAGAACACAATCATGCCGAAGCCGATACCGATCGAATACGCAATCTGGAACAGATATGGATGCTCATCCTTGTGTCCAGTGATCATCTCAACAATCCGCACCTGCACCTCCATCATGCTGACGTCAGCGTGGAAATTCATAATCGTGAGCGCAGAGCCAAAGAACAGAAGCACCCATACCAGAACAAACAATATTCTGGACGGCTTACGCGGCTTTTCCACGATTTCCACAAGCACATGCGGCTTGCCGAGAGATTCCACGACGACACCTGGAATGCGTTCTCTAATTTTCGAAATGATTTGCAGCATATCCACCAGTATCAGATTGCCGTCCTGCTGCTGCGGCCGCTTGAGAACAAGCTCCAGCAGCTCGTTTTCCCATTCGGGATCTGCCAGCAGATGGGCTACATCCCCCAAATGCAAGTCATGCCCCTGTAACATGCGTACACGACTGCGGAGACGTAAATAGACTATGGGAGCCACTGTAGGAGCCGGATTATGAGTCATCCGATCCCCTCCTTATCCTCGTAATTACTGGTTAGTATGAGGCGAAGCCGAGAAACATATTCCGTGCACTTTCTGTTTCTCCACGCAAAAAGGGTACCCCTGACCATTAACATGGATTGGGAATACCCTTTTGAATTACGTAGCATGAGGATTTAGCAAAAATCCTCACCGATATTATTGAGCAATCTGATCGCGAATCGACTGCAAAATCTTTTTTTCCAGCCGCGATACCTGCACCTGGGAAATACCAAGCCGGCTTGCGACCTCTGATTGGGTCTGATCGCGATAATAACGCAGATATACAATGAGCCGTTCCCGCTCAGTCAGCCCGCCGATAGCCTCATTCAGCGCCAGCTTGTCAAACCATCGCTCCTGCGATTCATCTGCAATCTGATCCATGAGCGTAATCGGGTCGCCGTCATTTTCGAACACCGTTTCGTGAATCGAGGTTGGCGGCTTGTTAGCCTCCTGAGCAAAAACAACATCCTCTGGTGTAACTCCCAGTTCATCTGCGACTTCCTTGATCGTAGGTAAACGGTTCAGCCGTTTGGACAGCTCGTCCTTCATTTTGCGGACTTTATTGGCCGTCTCCTTGAGGGAGCGGCTAACCTTAAGCGTGCCGTCATCGCGCAGAAAACGTTGAATTTCCCCAATAATCATCGGGACCGCATACGTTGAAAATTTGACTTCATAGCTTAGATCGAATTTGTCCACCGATTTTAACAAACCGATGCAGCCGATCTGAAAAAGATCGTCAGGTTCATATCCCCGGTTCATAAAGCGCTGCACGACAGACCATACGAGCCGGATATTACTATTGACCAGCGTCTCACGGGCATCATTATCACCGGATTGACTCAGTGCAATGAGCCGTTTGACTTCTGCATCCTCCAAATAGCTGTTCGAAGTTTTTTTTCCTCCTGCTTCCATAGGATCAACCCCTAATTATATAAAGCTTTCTTGGATTCAATCCTTTTCTTCATCCGGACCGACGTGCCTCCGCCCGGCTCACTGACTGCTTCAAACTCATCCATGAAATTTTCCATAATGGTAAAACCCATGCCCGAGCGTTCCAGTTCAGGCTTGGAGGTATACAGTGGCTGCTTCGCCAGCTCCAGATCCTCGATCCCTCTTCCTGCATCTTCAATCACCAGTGTAACCACGTCCATTTCAATCCCGACCTTGATGGTCACGACTCCGGATGGATCGCTGTCATAGCCGTGAATAATACTGTTCGTCACCGCCTCGGACACCACGGTTTTCAGATCGCTCAGCTCGTCCATCGTCGGATCAAGCCGGGAAATAAAGGCAGCGACAGCGACGCGGGCAAACGCTTCATTCTCGGATTTGGCGGCAAATTGCAAGCTCATGAAATTGTTTCCCGTACTTTCCCTCATGACACCACCTCCAATTCCGTGAGCGCATTTCCCTCGTTTTCATATACAGGCATGATTTTAAACAAGCCTGACATATCCAGCAGTCGGTGTATCGGCGGATTGACATCACAGACAGCCATCTTGCCGCCCTTTTGTTTAATCAGCTTGTAACGTCCCAAGATAACGCCAAGGCCGGAGCTGTCCATAAACTGGAGATTTTTCAGGCTGAGCACGATATGCTCGCATTGGCGGCGCTGAATCGCTTCATCCATTTGCATACGGACCATGTCCGACGTATGGTGATCAAGCTCACCGGACAGTCTTACAATCAACACCCCCCGGTGATGCTCCATTTCAATTTGCAGGTTCATGCTTACTCACTCTCCTCCCGGTCTTGGACAAGGATTTCTACGCAGCCGCAGACGATTCCTGCCCTCCGACAAAACTAGAAGAAAACCCCTTAAAATCTACAAAGAAAACAGGTTCAACATGGTACGTTTAAACAATTTCCACCATCCAGCCTTTTCCACCGCCACGGGTGAGGTTATATTAAACTCCTTGAGCCGTTTACCATCCTGATAGACAACCAGCTTGCCAACCGGATCACCTGCACGGACAGGAGCTTTCAGACTTGGAGCGAGTTGCAGCTCATGACGCAGCGTATCCTTCGTTCCACCCTTTTTCACCAGCACACTGTAGGAACGATCTGCCTGAATTTTCAGCTCCGGCAGTACACCCTTCTCGACTTTTACGCTTCCCAGCAAGTCACCCGGCTTGTACACTGATTTCATCGTGTATTGGGAAAATGCATAATCAAACATGGAGGATACTTCATTGTTACGTGTTTTGGTATTCGGTTCGCCAAGTACGACAGCGACTACACGCATACCATCACGCTTGGCCGTAGCGGAAAGGCAAAATTTCGCTTCCCCTGTGTAGCCTGTTTTCAGCCCGTCCGCTCCAGTATAAAAGCGAACCAGCTTATTCGTATTCACCAGCCAAAACGGCTTGGCCGAGGATTTGCGTAAATAGTCCTGATACGCTCCTGTATATTTCGTAATTTGGGGATATTTCAACAGTTCACGGCTCATGACCGCAATATCATGCGCAGAAGAATAGTGATTTTTTACCGGCAAACCGTTGCAATTGGCAAAATGGGTATCCTTTAAACCAAGCTGCTGCGCCTTGGCATTCATCAATTCGACAAAGGCCTGCTCAGAGCCGGCAATTTTCTCAGCCATCGCCACAGAAGCATCGTTGCCGGAAGCCATCGCGACTCCTTTAAGCATCTCATCGACCGTCATTTCTTCTCCCGGCTCCAGAAAAATTTGCGATCCGCCCATCGAAGCCGCATATTCGCTGGCCCGTACTTTGTCGGTCAGCTTGAGTTTGCCATCTTGAATAGCCTCCATCGTCAGCAGCATGGTCATAATTTTAGTAATACTCGCCGGAGGTAGCTTTTCACGGCTATTTTTTTCATAGATAACTGTACCCGTATCCGCATCCATTAGGATCGCCGAGAGAGCCTCGGGAGCAAGCTCAGCCGCAGAACCCTCCTTGGGCTTGCTTTCAGGTTTGCTTTCCTCGGCCCAACCGCCGACGGGGACAGCAGTCAAGGCCACCAGACAAGCCAGGATGAACGCTACCACTTTTTTCTTCACAATCGGTTCCCTCCTCAACATATTGGCGTAAAGCACCGGAGCCCGTTATGTAGTCCTCCAGCCTATTCGCGTGCTGCTAACCATTGTCGTCAGAATGAAAGAAAAATATTCCATACACCTGAAAACATCAAATAGCACCAAGCTGAGTCAGCATGGTGCGGATTTTCAAATATGAAATGAAAGAAGGGGAATATGAAATGCTTTGTTAAAGCAATCTAAATTCGGCTGATGGTAAGATACGTAATACCTCCACCTGGCAGAATATCCGTTTTGTTTTGGCTAAACACCCGTATATCAATAAAAGAATTGGCTTCCAGCTTCAGTTCAATCGTTCCACTCAAGGCGCTGTAGTTCAGCCCGCCAATCACCCGATCATCGAGATAAGCATACGCCGAACTGCCGGCAACCTGTTCATCATTCACATGGAGCGCCAGCCGTGTACGGTTGCCATCCGCTTGAGGATCGGTCGAAATATAGGCTTGTATTCTGTACTTCCCGGCTTGTTTGGCCCTCCAACGACTGCCCGTCGCCTCAAACTCGGTCAGTTCATCATAGCTGATCTGGTTGAAGTTTACCTTCTGCCAACTACCTGCGGGAATATTTTGTCTTGCTCCCAGATAGGCTTTGACAAAGGTTTCATCCAAATGCTCGATCCCGTTATTCGAATATTTCTCCACTAGCAACAAGGCCTGCCCTGTCCCGTTGTTTTTATAATAACGGTTATCCACGTAATTGAAATCCAGATGCGAACGAAGCGTCACCTGCTGCGTGGATGAGCTGCCGGAAAAGGAAACCAGATGTCTCAAATTGCGTGGATATCCACCCACCTCATCCACTAAAATTTTTTTACCAATGACCACATCTACAAAATAATCACATACTGACCAGTAGTTGTCGTCGTTTTTGTCCCTGAATTTGTCCGCGATGGCTAAAATGGAGTCGCGAAGAGCAACATTCTTCGTCTCCTTCGTGGCACCAATTTGAATAAAAGACGGAACCGTCACCCTATGTTCTAAGCTTAGCCCCTCAAACCAGCAGCCTATAAATTCGGCATTCATAAAATCATCAATTCGAATAGGAATATCACTTGAGCTTCCGTCCTTTATGTGCTGGCTGGCCAAAAATCTGGCCCCGTTGGAGCTATTCAGATCGAGCGCTGTATCATTGCCCATGGTTAATAGCCCAAGACTCGTAAACTGCGAGCTTCTGTTTTCCAGATGAATTCCTCTTTTATTATAGTTAATTTCCGCGTTCACCAAAAAATCCACATCACTTTCATAACCCCAAAAACCAGTCTCGAAATGCTCGATCAAGACATTATCCAGTACAACTCCCCCGCCCTTCCAGTCCTGAATCCCCAAAGTACCTTTGCCATAATAGCCACGCTTCGCCGCCTGGGAAAACGGATTATTTAATGCGGTTCTTACGGCACCCTCGTATCGGATCGACAAATCGTGGAATTGTACATTTTGAAAGCCACTGAATGTAGGGAGGCTCTCATCCCCAATTTGAAAACATGGACCCGTGCCATAGTATTCAATGGATGTAACCCCCTTACCCTGTCGATATCTGCCCTTATGCGTACCAAAAAAGCGGATACCCTGTTTGCGGATATGCAAGGTAGACGTTATTTTATAGCGACCACCGGGAATGCGAAGCATGGAGTAGTCAGGCGTGCTATCGATCATTTGCTGCAAAGCGGCCGTGTCGTCCTGAACACCGTCACCTGCGGCTCCAAACCAACTGACATTCACACTACGTTGATTGAATTCTTTATCAATCTTTTTAAAATTTTCTTCCAGTTGCCGTTGGTTCAAGCTTACACCACCCAAGCTACTCAAGTTCAATTTCAAATGATCTGTATACTGATCCGCCACCCCAACACCTCCACTTTTTGAAAACAACGAAAATATCTTCTTTCAGACAGGGCTGAAGGATTCTATTCTCTGAATATGGATTGAGTATATGCGAATACATTTTTATTATTGTACAAAAAGATACGTTTTGTATAAAATAGATACATATCGTATCTAGGTGGTGAATGTGTGAAGACTGTCCTTACAGTGACCGGTTTACTGGCTTTTTCGATTCCTTATGCCTGTCAGGGCTTGTCTCCGAGAGTGATCTCAATTTCTCTGCTCATCCTGCTGTTTAGCTATCTGATGCTGCTGCCCTCGCTAAAGCCGCTAATTGCAACCTTGGCTGATAATCCGTTGCTGACCTTGCTCATGATGTACATAACTCTCTCCTGTTTATGGGCTGAACAGGAACAGGCCTCATCCATGCTGATGGTGCTTAAATTCGTTGCTTTTTCCACCTTTGGGCTTTATCTGGTTACCCATTATACAACGCAAGGCTGCATCCGCCTGTTGGTCATTACGTTAAGTATTTTGAGCATACTCAATCTACTGGCGGTATTGCTCGTTCCCTCCTTTGCCATTCATGGGGGCGTCGAACATACAGGGCTGTGGAAAGGCATTTCCGGTCATAAAAACACACTGGGAACGCTCTCTCTGCTATGTTTTGTTTCACATGTCATTTATTTTTTCAGGGGAACACGCAAAGCTTTGCATGTTGGCTTTATTTTGGTGAATGCCTTACTGCTTATCAAATGCCAATCCACTACTTCGTTGCTGCTGACTTCTTCCCTGTTCATGTTCATCCTTTTTATATTGCTATTCAAAAGAATCCGAAGCGTTGCGCTGCGTGGTTTCTTCATTAGCAGTTCCTGCCTGCTTGTGCTTTTGAGTCTCGTGTTCGCTTTAAGTTACGGGGATGCGATTGCATCGGAATTTGGCAAGACAACAACCTTGACTGGAAGAACAGAAATCTGGCAGGGAATTGCAGGCGCCATTGAAAGTCACTACTGGTTTGGTCATGGCTACGGTTCCTTCTGGGCCAACCGGCCTAGCATCTATGCCAATGGAATCCGATTTGATCTGACAAGCAGCCACAGCGGATTTCGGGATCTGTGGATCGATATCGGCCTTACGGGACTGCTGGCAACCATTACACTCGTCATAACCACTTTATTTAAATTCAGAATCGGTAAAACCGATATGTATACATGGCTGACAGCAGCCGTATTCTTCTTATTCATCGTGTTAAATAACATTACAGACAGCCGCTTCCTAAATTCTCTGGCCATCTACTGGATCATATTCATCGTTATTGTGATTAAGGTACAGGAACGGCATAGACTATTAATAGCAGAAAAGGCGAACACGACAGTATGCGGTACACCCCCACCACATTAGGGGCTACCAAATGATTAGTACGCAAAAAACCCCGTTTTCCTACGGCCTTAGATGGCGTTCGGAAACGGGGTTCTTGGGATATAACGATCTACATTTGTGGAATGATCGCCAAAACGAGATTTAAAAATTTCTCACGTACCTTCTCTGCTGTATCCATTACTTCATCGTGGGACAGGGGCTGATCCAAGATGCCTGCCGCCATATTCGTGATGCAGGAGAAGCCCAGCACCTCAATGCCTGCATGACGGGCTACGATAACCTCGGACACCGTGGACATTCCCACCGCGTCTGCACCCAGTGTGCGCAGCATAACGATTTCAGCAGGCGTTTCATAGTTTGGACCCAGCAATCCGGCATATACGCCTTCCTGCAAGCTGAAGCCCTGCTGAGCAGCGGTTTGCTTGGCAATCTCGCGCAAGCGACGGCTGTATGCCTCCGACATGTCAGGGAAGCGAACGCCCAGAGCTGCATCGTTCGGTCCGATCAGCGGATTTTGTCCGGTCAGATTGAGATGATCCGAGATAACCATCAGATCGCCTGCCTCATAAGACGTATTGACACCGCCTGCCGCATTTGTCACCAGCAGACTTTGAATACCCAATTGCTTCATGACCCGAACCGGGAAAGCTGTAAGCTGCGGGCCATAGCCCTCATACATATGGAAGCGGCCCTTCATCATAACTACAGCGCGACCTTCAATGGTACCTAGCAGCAATTCTCCTTCATGACCTTCTACCGTCGATACGGGAAAATGGGGAATATCCTGATAAGGAATACTAATTCCATCCTGAATCAAATCGGCCAGAATGCCGAGACCCGAGCCTAAAATAAGGCCAATTTCCGGACGGATTCCGCTCTTGGCACGGATATAATCTGCTGCTTCCTGAATCGTTGCTTGGTTGGCTGTTGACATTAATATCTCTCCTGTCTTGTACAATCGTTAGTTATAGTTGCTGTGATCGTTACTACAGCGATGACTATGGTAAATCGTCGTCACATGCGCTCCTTGCTGTCGCTGGACGGACGATTGCCGCCGTGCGGATGATGCTTTTCGTAGACTTCCTTCATACTTCGCTTGGCTGTCTGCGCATAAACCTGCGTCGTGGACAGATCGGCATGGCCCAGCATCTCCTGTACGGAGCGCAAATCCGCTCCGCCCTCCAGCATATGTACCGCAAAAGAATGCCGCAGGGTATGCGGTGTAATATCCCCGCTTATGCCTGCTTCCTGACCGTACTTCTTGATCATTTTCCAAAAGCCCTGTCTGCTGAGACGCTGACCGGATACATTGAGGAACAAGGCTTCCTGTTCTACTACCCGAGATTCCTCATCCTGCCCGGATCGCAGCAACAACGCACGCTGCTCATCCATATACGCTTGTGCCCACTGCGATGCCTCACGGCTGATCGGCACAACACGCTCCTTGCCCGCCTCGCCTCCACAGTGGACGAAACGCAGATCGGTGCGTACATCACGTATGTTCAGGGCGATCAGCTCGGATACGCGAATTCCTGTCGCATACAGCAGTTCCAGCATCGCCTTATCCCGTCCCCCTTGCGGGGTGGAAACATTCGGCGCTGCCAGCAGACGTTCTATCTCATCCTGCGTGAGCACTGAAGGCTTCTTTTTGTTGGCCTTCGGCAGCTCCAGCAAAACAGACGGGTCATGACCCGTAATCCCCTCCCGAATGAGAAAATGGAAAAAGGAGCGGATAGAGGCTACGCTGCGCGAAATCGTCGCCGCGGCTTTTCCCTGTTCCTTCAAGCGTCCCAAATAAAGCACCAGATGAGAGCGTTGAACATGGTCCGGCTGCTCGATGTCGCAGCTTTCAGCGAACTCGACAAACTGCTGTACGTCCCGATGATACGCTTCCAATGTGCTGGGCGACAAGCCCTTTTCCTCTTCCATATATCGAACAAAAGGTTGAATATACATTTTCATGAGTTCCAGAAGTCTCCTTGTCCTGCATACAACGGTTCAATCGGATCAGTCTCAGCGTCTACATGGACTATTCTCCATACCAGTAAAAGAAACGCAGACGCTCCGACACTGCCGTCTTATACTCGGGTACGTCGGATAATTCCTGCCCGCCGAATACCTTGACTGCATGTCCTTCCGGTATCCGGTAATGATCCACAGGTGTAATCCAATCCCTAAACAACCCGAGGCTATAGTAGAACATACATGCCAAAACCCCGAACAGTATGAACAGACGCAGCCATTTTAGTCCTCTCCGCAACGATAGTACCATATGAATCAGCCGCCTTTTCCAGATTATAGGCCTTGTTAAGGCTCTCTATGGAAGGGTATGACAAGCTGTTCCTTTTTATACCGCTTAATGTCGTATAGCAGATCCCGAACCAAAAAAGTCCCCAACTAAAAAAGCTCTCCCCGAACGCGTCTTCGTCGGTGAGAGCTTGGGTTGTCAGCTTATTAATCCTAAGATTTGTTTTTCTTGGTTTTACCCAAAAATTTCTGGGCTGTCGTATCGTTCTTCGTCTTGCAACGATAACAAATGCCGTGAAAGTCCAAACGGTGGTCCACTACGGTAAAATTATATTCCCGTTCCAGACGCTCTTCCAGCGGTCCAAGCCAATCCTCCAGTATTTCATCCACACTGCCGCACTGCACACATATCAAATGGTGGTGGTGATGCTTGGTCGTATCGCCGCGCAGGTCATAACGCGCAACGCCATCACCAAAATTGATTTTCTCCACGACGTGCAGTTCACTTAGCAGTTCTAGGGTACGGTATACGGTTGCCAGACCGATTTCGGGAGCTTTCTCTTTAACGAGCATAAATACATCTTCCGCACTCAGATGATCATCTTCGTTCTCAAGTAAAACTCTGACGGTGGCTTCCCGCTGAGGCGTTAGTTTGTAGCCCTGGGATTGCAGCTGCTGCTTAATTTTTTCGATCCGTGCTTCCATGTGTCTCCCTCCCCCTGCAAAAGCTACTGCCCACTGCACTTTTTTTCACTCCTATTATTATAGGGGGTCTATACAAATAAAGTCAAACATTTTGAAACGGGGTCAGGGAGACACGGAGGCAGTCAGCATGGGAGTAACCCACTGCATCATGACTGGAGTGACCCAAGTTTCAAAGGACGCGCTACCAACGAGGAGCAACATCATTGCAGCGGTCAGCCCTGCGTAGGACAGCAAAGGACGAAGCATGCCAACAGATGGCCGTGTAGCGAGTATTTTAGTTTTGATCATATGAATGGAAAAGGTCATCGCAGCCACACTGCACACGAGCAGCACCGGAATGACGATTAAATTGTGGGGAGCCACGGAGACGAGGGAAAATAACAGCCCTTTCCACGAATATTGCCCCACCATATAGCCTACGGAAAATCCGATCAACACACCCTTGAGGAAATTCAGTACAAGAATGCCAGGAAGACCGATGACTGAAAGACCGCATACCCAGATTAAACCGACCCATTTTAGATGTAGAGACACACTATCCCAAAAGGTTGAGGTCGCTTGCGAACCAGTAAAGCCCTGCTCATTTTGATTGACCGTCACAAAAAAATCCTTTAGGTAACGCGACAAATCCTGTAGCTGCTCCAGCGAGAGCGCGTTCACCATCAGTGCACCAAAAACGACTCCTACCAGAAACAGCACGGCCAAAAAAACATAATACGGCGTCTGATCCTTTAACGTATGACGAAACCACTGCATCGACGTCCTGCCCCTTTCATCTGCTTGTTTGTCCAAAAAACAACCGTAATCCGACGGCTGATGGCTAGGGTTCAGGGCAGCTTGCGCTGCAAAAGAAGATTCACGAGTGATGTGCCAAGCCAACGGCATAGATATTTAATGGTTATGAACAAGCAGACCCCGATATGACTTTAATAGGACATGACTTTATCGGGACAAGACTTTATTAGGACCTGGCTATTTTGCCGTATGTCCCGCCACCACCGGATACGAGGGAAAGCCGTCCCTCCCGGGAAAGGACAATTTGCTCTGCCAACGCGTCTCCGACAACCGCCGCCAGTTCCTCCTGTGTGACTTCATGTAAAATATTCATTTCTGTTCCGAACGCATTCAGCAGGTGGTTCAGCTTGGCTTTGCCCAGACCGGGGATAAATTCCAGTGGAATCTGGTAAATGTATGGCGGCCGATGTGATGGAATCACGGGCTGCTCACGATCAGCAATACTCCATATCCGATCCAGTACGCCCCGCACCAGCTTGGTATGACCACAGGCAGGACAGCGTTCATCCGCCATCTGCTGCTCGTCCATAATCGTACCGCAGCTTTGACAGTAGGAACGATGGTACTTGCCCAGCTTTGGATTTAATCCGTAGTTGGCAGACACCCGTCGTCCTTCCTGACGCTCCAAAGCCATTCGGAATTCATCAAAGCACGGCCTTGCCATGGATAATTTGTTGTACTCCCGTCCAATTTTGCCGAGCGAATGGGCATCGGAATTGGTCAGAAAGCTGAAACGATCCAGCTCCGAGATCAATCCCGCCATAGACGAATCCGCACTTAACCCCAGCTCCACTCCGCTAATGAGCTGCATATCCAGCAGTTCCTCCATACGGGCCGCAGAACTTCCGTATATGCCCTTATGAGGGGTGAACACATGCGCTGGCACCATAATGCCTCCACGACCGTAAATTTGCTGCTGTAGCTCGCGTGGCGGGGCATAGATACGCTGCGAGCTGAGATTGACATTTTTCATGTGCCGAGCTATCCATTGCGTAAAATCCTCCATCGCCGCCAAATGGGGAAAATAGGCCAGGATGTGCGCCTCGGGACGACCTTCCGCCCGAATCTCCAGCTCCGTTCCCAGTAGCACAACCGTATCCCGGTACGCGATACCACCACCGCTGATTTCCGTCATTTCACCCGTATGCAAATAAGCGTGGATATCCTCTTGTACGTTCGGTGCGTGGCAGTCAATGATCCCGATCAGTCCGATGCCCTTGCGACCGGATGACTCCTTGGCAATGTTGGCAAAGGTCAGGTCACGACTGCCACTAATTTTGACCGGAGCTCCCTTTTCCGTTCTTCCGATATGAATATGGAGGTCAGCATAGTAATCTGTAAGTTTCACCGTATTTTCGTTCATACCGCTTAAAAGCTCCCTGTGTGTTGATGAAGCTGCCACGCATAGACAGCCAGAATCGTTTTGGCGTCACTAATCCGACCTTCACGAATGAGCGCCTGTGCTTCCTCCAGCGTCACCTCGAACAGCTCCAGAAATTCATCCTCATCCGGTTCCATTTCTCCCAACTCCAGCTCTTCGGCCACATAGAGATGAATGATTTCATCCGCAAATCCGGGGGAAGTATAAAAGGAGTGCAGCAGCTTCAGCGACTTGGCAGTATAGCCTGTCTCTTCTCTCAGCTCGCGTCCCGCTGCTTCCATCGGGTCCTCTCCCCGCTCAAGCTTACCTGCCGGGATTTCCACCTCACAGCGGCCCATCGCCTGTCTGTACTGATCCACAACCAGCATTTTCCCCTCATGCAGCGCCAACACGGCCACCGCCCCCGGATGCTTCACGATTTCACGCTTACCCGTGGAACCGTCTGGAAGCTCTACCGTGTCCACCTGCAACGTAATCACTTTTCCTTCAAAAATGGGCTGCGTGGATACCGTTTTTTCCTCCAACGCAGGATTGGAATAAGGCTTGCGGTCTGGATTGTTCAATAGATCGTTCACTGGATCGTTCTGTTGATTATTCATCAGTATGTTTCCTCCTTCATCATCTATCTTTTCATTAACTATCGCCAACTTTAGTATAACTTGTCCACTTCGAACATATGGTGGTATTATAACAAATTTCCCTGTTCAAAGGAGATTCGCCAATGAAAAGCTACCGTACCGAAACCACTCTCCATATTGTCGGCAAAGCCTGGCAGATTCAAGCCCTCCTGCGGCAATGGCAAAAGGAACACGGCTCCACTGCCACGATCGCCTCGCTCGTGGTTCCAAAAAAGGTTCAGGTCTAAAGACAAGGGAACGCTGTTCCTGTCTTTAGCCTGAACCTTATGTGTATCGTGCGAGTCTTACTTCGTCGCCTCTTGAATAAGGGCTACGACCACTTCGGCAACCTTCACCAGATCATCTGCCTTGATTTTTTCCTGTGTCGTATGAATGTTCTGGTAGCCAACAGCCAAATTCACCGTTGGAATTCCCAGTCCGTTGAATACATTGGCATCCGAGCCACCACCGGAATGGAAGGTCGGCGTTGCCAGTCCCAGCCCTTGTATAGCACGCTGAGCAACCTGCACAATTTCATCATGCTCCGTAAAGCTGAATGCCGGATAAATGACTTCGCTCCGGAACTCGCCTTGTGCACCAAATTCGCGCACGGTAGTTTCCAGAGCTTCACGCATATGCTGAATTTGATGATCCACCTTCTCCTGCACAATACTGCGTGCTTCCGCCCGGATCAACACAAAATCGCATACCACATTCGTTGCTCCGCCGCCCTCGAAGCTGCCTATGTTAGCGGTCGTTTCCTTATCAATCCGTCCCAGCTTCATCTTGGAAATGGCCTTGGAGGCTACTTGAATGGCACTGATGCCATCTTCGGGATTTACACCTGCATGAGCGGACTTTCCTGTAATTTTCATTTCAATACGAGCCTGCGTTGGCGCAGCCACACAAATGGAGCCTACTTCACCATTGGAATCCAATGCATACCCAAAGTCCGCATCCAGCAATTCCGGTTTCATTGCCCGCGCGCCGAACAGACCGGACTCCTCACCTGCCGTAATCACAAACTGAATTTGTCCATGGGGAATTTTCTGCTCACGCACGACACGAATCGCCTCGAACAAAGCGGCAATCCCTGCCTTATCGTCTGCCCCCAAAATGGTGGAACCGTCACTGCGAATCCATCCATCCTCACCTAGTTGCGGCTTAATGCCTTTGCCTGGTGTAACGGTATCCATGTGGCAGGTAAAAAACAATTTAGGTGCTTGCTCCGCGCTTTCCGCTTTCCAGGTTACGATCAGATTACCCGAACCATGTCCGGTTCTTTCGCGGGAATCATCTTCTGTTACCTCCAGCCCGAGTGCATTGAATTTTTCTTTCAGAACACGCGATATTTCCTGCTCGTGCTTGGTTTCGCTATCCACCTGTACGAGTTCCATAAATTCTTGTACGATTCGTTCTTTCACTACTTTTGCTGTCATTGAACTTCCCTCTCTTTCCCGTTTACGCTACAATACGGATAGATAGTCTTGTATCTGACTTAAACCTATCCTAAAGGAGTTACACATGCCGAACAAAAAATGGGTTCGTTTTTTCATCTACATTATGCTCGCCGCGATGATTGGCTCTACGCTGTTCATGGTGATTGAGCCGTTGATTATGCCATTATAATGAATTGCGCTCTCAAGATATTCTGCCGTCCCCATGCTTCATGGAGGCTGTAGGCGGACAAGCTGTGGCGCAGAAAACAGGCGGGCTTCCGTGTACATCACAGAATAGCCCGCCTTTGCTTTATTAGAGGGAATGACTTTGCCATTCCGCCGCAAATGAAAATTGCTCCTCAAAGTAAGGTACAATCTCCTTCGCAATCTGCTCCACTGAAAAGGTCTGCTGTGTGCAGTCCTCCAATGAAGTCACTCCGTATTCCTGAATTCCGCATGGAACGATACCTTGAAAGCCCTCATGCTGTATCCCTGATTTGATATTGAAGGCAAAACCATGACTGGTCACAAAGCCGCGACGGTGCTTACATTTGTTGAATTTGACTCCTATGGCCGCGATTTTAAGATTCCCGACCCATACCCCTGTGTATTCAGGCTTGCGGCTTCCTTCAATACCATGGGACGCCAGCAACCGAATGATCACCTCTTCCAGACTCCGGAGGTATCCGTGCAGGTCAAGCGCCTCCCGGTTGCCGAGCATAATCAGAGGATATCCGACCAGTTGTCCCGGTCCATGATATGTAATGTCTCCCCCGCGGTCAATCTGAAAGACGCTGATTCCCTGAGCTTTCAACTGCTCCGGTGTGAGAAGCAGATGCTCGGGATGTTGCTGAGAGCCAATCGTATAGGTCGGCGGGTGCTGGAGAAGCATAAGCGTTTCCCTCACCTCTCCCGCATCCAGCTTCCCTACAATATCTTTCTGGACATCCCATGCATATGCATACTCCACCCTATTCGTATAGGTTACATCAAGCGGTCGTCTGTTCACGGCCTATCACTTCCTCTCCGTCCATTTACCCAACTGTTCGGATGATTAGTAAAGCTTTGTATCCAAGGTGTAGCCTTCTAGATTTTCTTTAACCCGTTGCAGGAATCGTCCGCAAATCACTCCATCCAAAATGCGATGATCCAGCGACAAGCACAGATTAGCCATCGAGCGAACCGCAATCATATCATCAATAACCACTGGTCTTTTGACAATGGATTCAAAGGTAAGAATTGCAGCCTGCGGATAGTTAATCACCGGATAAGATAAAATTGAACCAAAGGAGCCTGTGTTGTTTACAGTGAACGTTCCGCCTTGCATGTCGTCCAGTTTGAGCGTGCCTTCCCGGGTTTTACGTGCCAAATCGTCAATTTCACGAGCCAATCCAGCAATATTTTTCTGGTCCGCTTTTTTAATAACAGGGGTAAGAACGGAATCCTCAGTACCCACGGCCAATGAAATATTGATGTCTCTTTTGACGATAATTTTGTCCACAGCCCACACCGAGTTCATGATCGGATATTCCTTGATGGCATTCACGACTGCTTTCATAAGGAAAGCCAGATACGTAATATTGATGCCTTCTTTTTGCTTGAACTCGTTTTTGATCTTGTTGCGGAGCATCACCAGGTTGGTCACATCCACCTCAATCGTCGTCCAGGCATGTGGAATTTCCGAGACACTTTGCCGCATATTGCGGGCAATCGCACTGCGAATCGGTGTAACATCAATAAAATACTCCGATCTGTTATTGTTGCTACCCTCAACTTCGATCACAGGAGCTTTTGGAGCCTCCGTCAAATGAATGCCACTGTTACGAACCGGAATAGCAGGGTCCATATTTTGAATTGGTATACTATGCTGAGCGGTGGACTGCTGTCTTCCGGCAAAAGGAGAGCCTTGTCCTGATGTCGTCGCAGTCGGCTGTTCAGACACTCCCGCCTGAGTAGATCCCCCCAGTTGTACATAATTCAGCACATCTTTACGGGTAATTCGTCCGCCCATGCCCGTGCCTGTCACCTGATTCAAGTCTATGCTGTGCTGAGCAGCCAGTGTTTGCACCGCCGGGGAAAACCGTCCTCGCATGGATTGATCCGAAGCAGTACCCTGCTGGAATTGTGCTTGTGCGTTGCCCTGAGGTACCGGTGCAGCGGATGTCGCTCCAGTTGATGCAGCAGGTGTAGCTGACTTCGTCTGAATACGGCAAATCAATTCTCCAACAGCTACCGTCTGACCTTCCTCTGCTAACAGATCACCCATAATACCATCCAATGTCGATGGAATTTCCGCGTTCACTTTATCTGTAATGACCTCGCAAATCGGCTCGAATTGCTCCACCGTTTCGCCAGGTTGTTTCAACCATTTTGCAATTGTCGCCGATACAAGCGACTCTGCCAATTGGGGCATGGTCACGTCGGTCCATTGTGTTTGGTCTGACATTTTTTCAACTCCTTAACATCATAGGAGGGCGCGTTGTACCGCTGCCCCCGCTACACTTTTGGAATGCTTTCGTCCAATCCGCTCCATATTAATACATTGCAAGACGGCGCATCGCTTCCTTAACCTTATCCTTGTTTAACATATAAAACTTCTCCATCGGCGGGCTGATCGGCATTGCAGGCACGTCTGGAGCGCACAGACGCTCAATCGGCGCATCCAGCTCGAACAGACATTCCTCATTAATAATTGCGGATACCTCGGCACCGATGCCACCCGTTTTGTTGTCTTCATGCACGATGAGTACCTTGCCTGTATGTCTTGCAGCTTCAATGATGGCCTGACGGTCCAGCGGCTGGAGTGTGCGCAAATCCACAACATGTGCGGTAATGCCCTCTTCCTTCTCCAACTCCTCAGCAGCCTGCATGACAAAATGCAGCGGCTGGCTGTATCCGATGACTGTAATATCGTCACCTTCACGCAGCAAATTGGCTTTGCCAATTGGAACAATGTAATCGTCCTCAGGTACTTCACCCTTGATCAGCTTGTAGCACTTTTTGTTCTCAAAATACAGCACCGGATCAGGGTCGCGGATCGCTGCTTTCAGCAGTCCCTTGGCATCATACGCGGTAAAAGGAGCTACAATTTTCAGACCCGGTGTACCAAAAAAGATAGATTCCGGACACTGTGAATGATACAAGCCGCCAAAAATACCGCCACCGATAGGCGCACGTATCACAACAGGACAGCTCCAGTCGTTATTAGAGCGATAGCGAATTTTAGCTGCTTCACTAATAATCTGATTGGTTGCCGGGAGCATAAAGTCCGAGTATTGCATTTCGGCAATTGGCTTCATTCCGTACATGGCTGCACCAATGGCAACACCAGCTATAGCCGATTCTGCCAACGGCGTATCCATGACACGCTGCTCACCGAATTGATCCATAAGACCCTTGGTGGTCGTAAAGACACCACCTTTCACACCAACATCCTCACCTAACACAAAAACCGTTTCATCCTGCTCCATCTCTTCCTTCATGGCAAGACGAATCGCATCAATATATTCCATAACCGCCATAATTACCGGCCCTCCCCATCGCTGTCAGCATAGACATGCAGTAGCGTATCTTCGGGCTTCGGAAAAGGCGCATTATCCGCATATTCAATCGCTTCCTTGACCTCGAGCAGCAGCTCAGCCGACAAATCCGCGTCCTTGGCCTCATCCCAAATGCCGCATTCCAGCAAATAATTTTTCATACGGGCTACGCCGTCTTTGGCCCAGTTCTCATCCACTTCTTCTTTGGTCCGGTAAGCCAGATCGTTATCCGAGGTGGAGTGAGGAGACAGGCGGTACATCATCGCTTCAATAAGCGTTGGCCCCTCGCCACGAATAGCACGTTCACGCGCTTCCTTGACGGCTGCATACACTGCCAGCGCATCGTTACCATCGACCCGAATTCCAGGGAATCCGTATCCCAAAGCACGGTCACTCACCTTGCCCGCCATTTGCTTATGAACCGGAACCGATATCGCATATTGATTGTTTTCACACATAATGATGACTGGCAGCTTCTGTACGCCTGCAAAGTTACAGCCTTCGTGAAAATCTCCCTGGTTGCTGGAGCCTTCCCCAAATGTAACGAACGATACAAAATCCTTCTTCTGCATCTTGGCAGCCAGCGCTACCCCCACTGCATGTGGAACCTGCGTCGTCACCGGGCTGGAGCCTGTCACAATACGCAGCCGTTTACTGCCAAAATGACCCGGCATCTGCCGACCACCGCTGTTGGGATCGTCCGCCTTGGCGAATGCCGACAGCATCAGTTCGCGTGGCGTCATACCAACCGCAAGCACGAATCCGTAATCCCGGTAATAGGGAAGAAAATAGTCCTTCTCCCGATCCAGCCCGAAAGCCGCACCTACTTGTGCCGCCTCCTGTCCAATGCCGGAAACGTGAAAATTAATTTTCCCTGCCCGTTGCAGGAGCATGTTGCGCTCGTCAAATCTTCTTGCGAGCAGCATATATCTGTACATGTCAATAACTTGTCCGTTAGTAAGTCCCAGCTGTTCATGTCTGAAGCCAGCGTCTACAGCGCCTTTTGAACTCATTGAGGCACCTCCTTAAGTATCAAACATCCTACTACCAGCACCTAGTACCATCTTGTCTTAAAACCTGGTACTAAACTCTGGCTAACCCCATTATAATCCTTTTCTCCCCAAAAAGAAAAGCACCGATTTATTAAGATAAATTATATCCCTATCGCCTGTCCATCAACCGCCAGCATCGCTTCTCCCAAAATCTCCGACAATGTTGGATGCGGATGAATAAGCTGTCCGACTTCCCACGGCGTAGCATCCAACAGCTGCGCAAGAGCCGCCTCGCTAATAAGGTCCGTCACATGTGTACCGATCATATGTACACCGAGAATATCATTTGTTTCCTCATCAGCAACCACTTTGACGAAGCCGTCCCGACTGCCATACACCAGCGATTTTCCGATAGCCTGAAAAGGGAACTTCCCTGTCTTCACCTGATGTCCACGCTCACGGGCTTCTTGCTCTGTCAGGCCAACACTAGCTGCCTCAGGACGTGTATAAATACAACGCGGAATCAGATGATTCGGTACGCTATGAACCACTTCGCCGGCCAGATGATGGACTGCCAGCAGCCCTTCATGACTCGCCGCGTGCGCCAGTTGTAAGCCTCCGATGCAATCCCCGATCGCATAAATATGCGGCTCATTCGTCTGCAAATGCTCATTAACCGAGATAAAGCCACGCTCTACGCGGATATCCGTATTTTCCAGTCCGATATTTTCCACATTCGCCTGACGACCTACCGAAATGAGCAGCTTGGAAGCGCTGAGTGTTTCGGTTTCGTCCCCTTTTTGCACGTCAATCTGTACGCTTTCCTCATCCTTGCCGTACGTTTCAGCCAGCACTTGCGAGCCTGTCAGCACCTTGACACCACGCTTGGTTAAGAGGCGCTGCATTTCACGCGAAATATCCTCGTCCTCGGTTGGAATAAGCCGATTCGCCGCCTCGACCACCGTAACCTCCACGCCAAAATCGTTCAGCATGGAAGCCCATTCCACGCCAATAACGCCACCACCTACAATAATCAGAGAGGCCGGTAATTCTTCCATCGTCAACGCTTCGTCACTACTCAAAATAAATTCGCCATCCGGCTCCAATCCGGGTAGCACACGCGGACGTGATCCCGTTGCAATAATGAGATGGGCGGGAACAATCGTCTCCATCTCGCCATCTTCCAGCTCCACGGCAACTGCGCCGCTTTTTGGAGAAAAAATCGACGGTCCAATCACGCGACCTTTGCCGCTCAGCACCGTGATTTTATTTTTACGCATCAAAAATTGCACGCCCTGATGTAACTGCTCTACAACGGCTTCCTTGCGCTCTTGTACCTTGGGAAAAACAAGCTGCGCTCCCGAGGTCTCAATGCCGTATTGCGCACTTTCCTTGATCGTCGCATACACTTCCGCACTGCGCAGCAATGCCTTGCTTGGGATACATCCACGGTGCAGACAGGTTCCACCTAGCTTGTCCTTTTCGATAATAACGACTTCCTTGCCGAGCTGGGCAGCGCGAATCGCTGCAACATACCCTCCGGTTCCTCCGCCCAAAATAGCGACATCACAATGTATAGTCATGCTTCTCCTCCATTTAACATTGATTATATATAGCTTATTGTACTCTCTTTATTTCTCTGTACAAAATATAGTGTTTATGCATAGACTATAGGCCGTCTAACAACCCGTTCCCGGCATCTGCTGTAAATTACTCATACAAGGCGTCCCGTAACTTGGTAGACATCCTTGGGGTTTGAGCTGTTTTGGCCCGTAGCGCTTTGCGAAAGGATTCATTTTGCTTGCGAAGAAGGTCCAGCTCTGTCTCCAGCTCCGTGATCAACTCCTCTGCCTGTGGGCTTACCAGCCCTTGCTCCAGTAATGCTTCTATTTTGGCACTATAATCCGTATCTTTTTGGTTCATGCCTGTCCCCTCTTCCCTTTATTCCACTATACTTCACCATATCATGCTCACGGCAACAGGGCAATGACGTCCACATTTACGCTCAAAGAATAGATATACAATAACATGTCGAAAAACAATATATTTTCTCTAGTCTGTTTGCTGCACATTATGGTAATCTATAATGGCCTTTTCTTTCGGGAATAATAGATTCACAGCGTTATGCGCATGTTACAGAGAGGGGAATTCGCGTTGCCTACAGGACGAATTACGATCATTACAGGCCCCATGTTTAGCGAAAAATCCGGCGAACTGATTCGCCGCTGTCAAAAATTAATTCAATATGGACACCGTAAGGTGGTCGCTTACAAACCGGCTGAAGATAACCGCTACGCCAAGGATGAAATTGTAAGCCGCATCGGATATCGACTGCCCGCCATCTCCATTCCGAAAAAGCTCACAGATGAGCTCGTTCAGCGGATTTTGGAAGAAACGAAGGATGCCGATGTGGTCGCCTTTGACGAAGTACAGTTTTTCAGCCGTCATATTATGATGTTAGTGGAGGAGTTAGCCTACTGTGGTAAGCACGTGATTGCAGATGGACTCAATCTGGACTACCGGGGTAAGGAATTCGGATATGTAGGCGGTTTACTCGCCATGGCAGATGACATCGAAAAGCTAGCTTCCTTTTGCGCCGTATGTGGAAGTTCGGAAGCTGTATATACCCAGCGTATGGTGAACGGAAAGCCTTCCACTGTAGGGCCCATCGTAATGATCGGCGACTCTGAGGCATATGAACCGCGTTGCCGTAATTGCTTCATACCACCCCATAAAGTGAACTGCGATTAGCACGGAGAATTTGCCGTCAGACTGCGATACAGGCATGATAATCAGCGGATTTTTTTCTTGCAATTTTTTGGAACGATTCGAGCAATTGCCCCGTATATCCTGTTAAGCTGTACAAGTTTTTTAGTTTTCGTATAAACACCATGACCATGATATTATCGGGGGGCTTACTTATGAGTTTTTTTAACAAAATCTTGGCAAGCGCAGGAATCGGTTCAGCTAAAGTCGATACATTGGTGGACCAGGCCGTGTATGTCCCTGGCGAAGAGCTTAGTGGCATCATGCGTATCAAAGGCGGTAAAATTGATCAGGAAATCGGCAAAATTGACATCGAACTCAAAACAGAATATATCGAAGAGCACGATGACAAGAAAACCACTTCTACCTGCTGCATCGCTCGGGTCAAGGTATCCGACGGCTTTCATTTAAAGCAAGGACAGGAGCTTGAAATCCCTTTTTCTTTTTGGTTGCCATTGGAAACACCTGTCACTCATGCCAAACAGCCCGTATGGCTGGATACAGCATTAGACATCGGTATGGCCTTGGACCCTACCG
This sequence comes from Paenibacillus sp. 1-8, assembly GCF_056316205.1. Taxonomy (NCBI): domain Bacteria; kingdom Bacillati; phylum Bacillota; class Bacilli; order Caryophanales; family Paenibacillaceae; genus Paenibacillus; species Paenibacillus sp. 1-8. Next base: position 3,166,234 of record NZ_CM149995.1, read on the forward strand.
ACCGTGACTCGCTCAAAATCGAGCCGCATCCCTATATGAGTACGGTGTTTGAGGCCGTTCACCTGTTGGGTTTCCGATTCCATTCCTCCACCTGCGAACGTCATCCCAAGCTGGGACGCGGTGTTCCGTACGTGCAGGAATTTGAATTTACGCCCGGATCGGAATATGCACGCGATATCGAGGAGCTGGAACTGATTATGCAGCTGGAGCCCGAAGGCGTACATGTGCTTGTCGAAGTAGATCGCAGAGGCAGAGGGTTATCCGGCTGGCTGGAGACTGCCTTTGATATGGACGAGCGTCATGCCTGGTTGAGCTTAAGCCGGGAAGAGCTGTCTTATGGACCAGATCATATCGCAGATGCGCTGGAGGAACTGATCGACAGACAGCTTCGATAAATATATAGATATAACAAAAAAATCCCCGCCGTTTAACTCACGGTTGGGGATTTTTAATGATCTTCAAAATACTCTACCGATTCCGTATCGTCTGCATAGGCTAAAGTGGCAGCATATCCTGCCGTTCCGCCTTGTGCTTGCAATCCTTGCATACCCCATACAGAGAACCATTGTCATCTGCGTAAAAGGTTAATTTGTCTTCTTTTTTACAAAAGGAGCATTTTTGCTTGCCCGTGCCCTGGATAGAGTCAGACAGTCCAAACCCAGATTGGACTTGAATCCCTGTTGCGTCTGTATTCTCGCGGGAACCGGAAGATACCTTAGACTTGGACACGTTCCCGATGCGGGATTGTCGGACAGGCTTACGAGGATGAAATTCAATGACATTACTGCCCCGCTGTTCATTCACTTGCTTGTTGCTGCTGCGACCACGCCATGCCATAACAATCCAACCCAACGCCACCAACAACACGCCGACGATCACCCAAGTTAGACTATTCCACATGCCTTCATCCCCGCCTTTGCTTTAAATTCATTTGGGTTAGTTCCACTTGCCCGTATAATACAAGCTTTATTTTATTTCGTCTAACGGAATCCCGTTCAATGCAATAACCTTATTCATTGAAATATATCCGAGAAAACGACTGTCTGTACTGTTCATCCGATTGTCTCCCAACACAGAAATCATACCCTCCGGTACAACATCCGACTCACCTTCTCAGTAGGAAATTAAGCATGTTAGGTAAGTCGCCTTTTTACAAATTGTACATCATCCTTCTGAAAAACGATAATATCCCCTCTATGGAAATCGTTCTCCTTATAATAATGCTTATCCACAGCCATATGATCCCCTGCCATCATAGTAGGCTGCATCGAAGGCCCATTCACTGAGTATGACTTTACATCATCACTTACATTGATATTCCCAATCCTTGTTTAAATTCTGCAAAATACAAACAAAAACAGTCACCCCCAAGAGGATGACCTATTCATAAAGTATTCATCATTTACCATAATTATCAATATATTAACACATCTGCGGTTATTGGGCTATCTTTTTCAATGCTTCCTAGTGACTTTCAGATAACATTCGGCACAAATCACAATTCCTCTATACAGAACGATCGACTCTTTACTATTACAGAATAGGCAATGGTGAGAATGGGAACGTACTTTAAGCTTGTGTGGATTCTCTATCATATATAACACTCCTCTTTTCAATATGTAGAACGAATTACCTTCGAACTCCTATTTGGTAAATGTATCATCAATACCAAGCAATTCAGCTACTAATCGCCTATATCGCTTAGCTTTGCGAGTTCCATGGATTAGATTCGATAAGCGGGACGTCGGAATTTGATAAGTCTTGCAAAAGGTCTGTTGATCCATATGCCTTTCAACCAACTTCTACTTAATCGCCCATCCAAAATCAGTTACAGGATGTTTATTATTATTCAAAAGACTCACCTTTTCTGTTTATGTATTTTAATAATTCCTTGTTTTTAGGCTACCATTAAGTTATTAAAAATTAGCATTGGAATATATTGATTTACAGAATATTCACTTTGGATATAATTGACATGTATTTGGAAGAAATTCTATAATCAATCTGTACATAAAAAGATCAGGTTGGAGTAATCAGCGTTGCATGTTCAGCTTTAGGAGGGATCCCTAGTGGAAGGTGTCATAGCAATTCGATTAGAAATCCGAAAATGCCTGCAAGAGAGAAAATGTACAATAAGAAGCTTTGCTCGTCTGTCAGGTATAACTGCAAGTTACCTAAGCCAACTACTCAATATTGAGCGTATCAAGCCTATATCAGTAAGATATATGGATGTCATCGCAAAAACATTAGATCAACCAGAAGGCTGGCTATATGAATTATACGTAGATGAGTGTTTTGTCACTGGAAATCCTCATCGCAGTCGAGTAAAACCCTTTTTGTTACGTTGTGTAGAACTTGGCAAGATAGACAATTTGAAATCGGTTTTATCACGTATGTTGGAAGAATTAAGTGAGATTGAACTGGTATTTGAAATTGCAGAAGAATTACATGGTAATGGCAAGCAGAAAGAAGCCGTTCCTTTTTACGAATGTGTGGTTGAAAATGAGAAGTACCAGCATTCAGAGCGTCTAGCCATAAGCCATTATAGACTTTTTCGTGCTACACTTGGAGACGATTTGGAAAAGAACAGAGAGGCAGCAATCCGGTTTGCACCGTTTCGCGACCGCTTACCTATCAATTACCAGTTAGATGGGTACTACAAATTAACAGGTACATCTTTTAATCTGCATAAGTGGGAAGAAGTCGAGACTTACGTTGATGAATTTCGAGTTGTTGTAAAAGCAATTTATAATGAAAAGGTACGCAGGTTGGAAAGTAAAAAGAAGTGCGAGCCGTTGGTGTCAGAGCATCCTTTTGTCTTTTATTACGGCTATACTTATTTAATGAAATCTATAGCTTTTCAGAAGAGAGAACAGTATGAAGAAGCCAAAAAGTACATTTCCTACTATGCTGATTTAAGTTGGATGCATGGGTTAGATGAAGAGAACCTGAAGCAGGTCCAACAGTTCAAACTTTGGGCTGAAGGCAACAACTTTACAGTTGATTTGCTCATGGGGAACAAAGGTGTCATTCCGAAATATGTACAGTATTTAAAAGAACATCCTAAAGAAATATTGGCCGGTCTGCTAACACTTTTAGAATCCGCAAATAAGCATGAATTTTCTATTGACGAAATATTAGAAGATTTTAGAGAGCAAATTTCTGAGTGGGATGGTCGTAATGATATGACGTACAGAACTTATTGCTTTTCTTTTCTTCACGAACTTGCCATCTATAACTTTAGACATTTAAGAATACATCAAGGACTCAATTGTACTTTGCAATGTCTAAATTTATCCCTAAATATGAATAATGGAGGTACTTTTAAGTAGTGCGCTGTTCTTTTTAAATTGCACAAAGAAAAAAACGTTATTAATCCCTTATTCTGGCTTCAAGAAAACATTCATGGAACATGCTAAAATAGTGCACTTTGCTTATAGCAGAACACATCTATTTCTCAATTGAAGCCTCATTATTAAAACAATTCATTGGACTACATTCTAATTTACTACCAAAAAATCTAAGCTCATCCCACTTTCAAAATTCGGGATGAGCTTTTAGCATTCAATTTCATTGATTCTAATGTATGACTTGGATAATAAGAATTAATTCCTAGCTAAACTTTTTTCAAAGTTAGATTCATTCTCTACTTTATAAACTGTGCTCTGTCGGCACTTCTCCATCTTCAAATGGTATAAAAAATGGCAACGCGAACGATCCGAAGTCTTTAATAATCTCTTGGGTCACCCGCTTCCTTCTGTTTTCATGGACACATGGTAGTCCCCGTTCCGTATATTTCTTGGTCAGAGCAATCAACTCAATGTGCCCCTTGTACCACCCCTCACAAAATAAAAAGAGACAGCGGGCTATTACAACCTACACTGTCTCTGCTGAGTTCCAGCTTGATCTATGTTGATCTGAATTATACTTTGAATTTGCCGATTTGCCCTTGCAGGTCCTCTGCCATGGTAGACAGGTTTCTTGCAGCTGAAGCAATTTCCTCCATCGATGCCAGTTGCTCTTGTGTTGCAGCAGACACGTGCTGTGTTCCGGCTGCGGCTTCCTCAGCAATCGCTGAAATTTGTCTGACAAAGCCTACAACTTCATCCGTACTTGCAGACATTTGCTCCGACCCAGCGGATACCTCTTCAATCTCACTCGCTACTTTATTAACGGTTTCCTGAATCAGTTCAAAGGATGCACCTGCATTCTGTACGACTTCCCGACCTGTCATGACATCTTTTCCATTGGACGCTACAGCCTCGATCGCATGGGCAGTGTCCTTTTGAATCAACCCAACAAGCTCCGTAATTTGTTGAGCAGAATAAGCCGATTGTTCAGCCAATTTGCGCACTTCACCCGCAACTACAGCAAATCCGCGACCGTGTTCTCCTGCTCGGGCTGCTTCAATTGCAGCATTCAGGGCAAGAAGGTTTGTCTGACTTGAAATATTGGTGATCACATCAATAATCTTGCCAATTTCGTCGGAACGCTCTCCCAATCCAGCCATAAGATCAGCCAGTCCATTCATCGAATGATTTACGGCGTTCATCTGTGTAACAGCCTGTTGAATCAATTGGTTACCTTCAGCTGATTTGTGGGCCGCATCCTGAGCAGATGCAAATACATTTTGCGCACGTATGGCAATTTGTTCAACACCGATAGACATTTCCTCAATAGCTTGGGATGACTTCGTAACCATATCCACCTGTTGAGCCGTTCCTGTAGCTACTTCTTGCACCGTCTCGGTTATTTGTGCAGAAGCTTGGCTATTTTGTTCTGCGCTGGCTGTCAATTCCTCTGAGGAAGTAGTTACCAACTCTGACGTTTTACTAACCGATTGAATCAGTTGGCGCAGGTTTTGGACCATTGCATTAAAAGAATGTGACAAGGCATGGATCTCGTCCTTGCTCTTCACTGTTATTTCCTCGCCCGTCAGGTCGCCTGCTGCTATTCTCTCAGCAGCGCGACTGATTCGCAAGATTGGTTTGGATATGGATTGCGCTATGAGGATAGAAATCACCAGCGCCAAGACGACTGCTGCAACGCTTAAAACGATGACCATTTGTCTACCTGAAATATAGTTGTCAACTGCTTCTTTCGTAGTCAGTTTTGATCCATCTGCATTCAATTTAATGAGCTTAATAATCATATCGTTTGCGTTATTCCATAGCGCATAAGACTCTTTGTGAAGAATGCTTGATTGAGCATAATCGTTAGCTTTGCCCGCTGCAATCACTTCTGGCAATTTATCCAGGTACTCTGAATATTTTTTGGAGAAATCATCATACATTTCACGTTCTTGAGGAGTAGCAATTAATTTCTCGTATGTTTTTCGGCCGTTCTCGACCTTTTTCAAAACCTGATTGTATTCAGCTTCAACCTTTTTCACTTCCTCTGGGTCACGTTCTACAATTATATTCAATGAGAGCCGCTCAACATCGGAAACATCACCGTTTAGAGTTCCCAGAATAGTCACACTCGGCATCCAATGACTATCAATTTCCATCGATGTGTCACCTAAGTTTTTCATTTTTGAGATGGATACTGTACTTATGAGAATCAATAAAACAATAACCGTAAGAAAACCTAATAACAATTTTGTTCGGATGTTGAATTTCATATATTCGCCCCTCAATCTCTTTATAGTAAATATTATATCGACAAAAATCGACACATTGTTTATATCAAATTAAAGATATTTTTCAGAACTGTATCCGAAAGGGAAAATTTTACTTTGTGATGATTAGTGAAGCTGATTCAGGTTTGTTTTATAAACAGCATGGAACGTGTTATGTTGATCTCGAGCAATAGTTCCGCCATATAGCGAGGAGAATGCTTAAAAACCTCATTTACTCATTCTATGATCATCCCTAAAATAGCGTAGGCGTAGTAACTTGGTATGGTTGCAAGAAAATTTTCTTCTGGTCGCAGACTAGCCGTTGCCGGAATTACACTTAGTGTGAATCCTTTAGTTGTTCTAATCATTTTGGCATATTTACTGCGTTAGCCTCATATAGCATTTATTTTCTTTTAACCTTTATACAGTTGAGCCTTTTACCCAGTCTTTTTTTGATGAAACAATAGCCTTCACCAGTATCAAAAATACCGTTATTTATTGGATTTTTACAATCCCAATAAATAACGGTATCAATTGATATGCTACATATAAGTTTATCAGTTCAACATAGCTAATCTCGGATCAATCATCCCGACCCTTTCAGGACACCTTATTCTCAATCCGCAGCTTATCAGCTACCATCGCAATAAATTCGCTATTCGTTGGCTTGGACTTACTGATATTAATGGTGTAACCGAACAGGTGTGAGATACTGTCGATATTGCCACGTGTCCATGCTACCTCGATAGCATGACGAATGGCGCGTTCCACGCGAGATGCCGTCGTTTTGAATTTTTCGGCGATTGCCGGATATAATGTTTTGGTGATAGAACCCAAAATTTCAATATTATTGTACACCATCGTAATGGCTTCGCGTAAATATTGGTAACCCTTAATGTGAGCTGGCACACCGATTTCATGGATAATGGCCGTAATACTGGCATCCAGGTTTTTAGTTTTCCCCATTGGAACCACATTAGAACGCATGGAAGAAATGGTCACCGGACTGCTGCTGACTAATTGTGGCCCCACCAATTGACGAACGCGATTGGCAAGCACTTCCATGTCAAACGGCTTCAAAATATAATAAGATGCCCCGAGCTGTACGGCCCTTTGCGTAATATTTTCTTGACCGAATGCAGTCAGCATAATGATTTTCGGCTGTGGAGACAGGTTCATTTCTCTCAAGCGCTCCAATACACCGAGACCATCCAGATGAGGCATAATAATATCTAAAATAAGTACATCAGGTACGTTGCGGGATTCTGCCATGTGTTGGAGCACTTCTTCACCATTATAGGCGATTCCTGTAACTTCCATATCCTCCTGATCGGAAATATATTCGGCAAGCAAATTCGTAAATTCCCGGTTGTCATCAGCCAACAATACCTCAATTTTTTGCAATGTACTTCCTCCTTATTGAGTGTTCTTCAGTTAGGATATCAGTTTACAGCAAATAAATATTTCTTGTCGGAGTATATGATTTCGACATCGAATTATGAATTCCTTCTGTCGAAAATTATTTTTATTTATTTTATTTATTGTTTCCATTATAATTAATTCTTTAACTTGCTATTACGAGCTTATTCTTGTGCTTTCGACAAAAAAATCTTAAGGCCACTAGCTCGCCTTAAGATTCGAGGATGATTTGAAGCTTACGTTATTCTGCATGATTCCTGCATCGCGCAGCATCCATTCGATAAAGCAGCCGTAGCCTGATTTCGGATCGTTAACAAATACATGCGTCACAGCCCCGATGAGCTTGCCGTTCTGAATAATTGGGCTTCCGCTCATCCCTTGTACAATTCCCCCGGTCTTATCCAGCAGCTTTGGATCTACGATACGAATAACAAGTCCTTTGGTTGCCGGTTTATCCTGTTGAGAAATGTGTACGACCTCTGCCTGAAACCGCTGAATCTGCTGACCTTCCAATACAGTCAAAATTTCTGCGGGTCCTTCCTTTACTTCATTCGCAAGTGCCACAGGAATCGGCTTGGAATATAAACCATATTGCGGCTCATCTGACATCTTCCCAAAAATTCCGAAGTTCGTGTTTCGTTCAATATTACCTAACACCCGATGATCCTTGAGAAAATGTGCGCGTTTTTCCCCAGGTTCACCACTTTGACTTTTCGCAATTGACGTCACATTGGATTGTACTATTTCCCCGCTCCCCACAACAATGGGGGTCTGGGTATTCATGTCGGTGATAACGTGCCCCAAGGCCCCGTATACCCCCTGATCCGGTGCGTAAAAGGTCAAGGTGCCTACACCCGCAGCCGAGTCCCTGATATACAGTCCAAGCCGCCAAGCTTTGTCATCGCGATCATAAGCTGGTGTCAGCTTGGTGGAAATCGTCTGCTCCCCTCGGCAAAGCGTGATGTCGAGCGGCTTTTTGTTCTTGCCTGCTTCCTCTACAGCCTCCGCTACCCTTGTCAGGCTATCCAGCGGTTTGCCATTCATATGGGTGATCCGGTCACCGAGACGAATCCCGGCTGTCTCTCCAGGTGACACCTTGCGGTCCATACTTTCCTGAATGACATGATGACCAACAACAAGCACCCCTGAAGATTTTACTTTGACCCCAATCGTCTGACCCCCTGGATACACCTTCAAGTCGGGAATCACGCTATCTTGAGTCGTCTTCGCTACATGGGAACCGAATAATTCCAGAGAAGCTTGTGGAGGCAGCGCTGCATGCACAGGCTTGGCGTTACCGATACAACAAATAAGAAAAACAAGCAAAAGACCGAGCAATTTGATCCTGGAGTAAAAATTCAATGGCTGTCACGCTCCCTTTGCTTCTTTCGCTTGACGAGTAAAGGTGGTCGCCAATTGCGTACCTATAAGGTAACCTTGCCCCCAGGCTTTTATAACTGTTAATCATTACGCCAGCCGCTCTTTTCAGGCTTTCTTTCCTTCCGCCAGATTCAGCATTTCCTGTGCGTGATGCAAAGTTTTTTCGGTAATTTCCACGCCGCCCAGCATACGCGCCAATTCCTTCACACGTCCGTCCTCGTTTAACGCCTCAATTTGCGTCATTGTACGTTCGTCATGAACATTTTTTTCAATGAGATACTGATGATCCGCCATACATGCCACCTGCGGCAAATGAGTAATGGAGAACACCTGACAGACGGAAGACAAACGATACAGTTTTTCCGCAATGGATTGAGCCGCACGACCACTGACCCCAGTATCCACCTCGTCAAAAATGAGTACCGGAATTTGATCATGACGGGCAAAAATACTTTTCATCGCCAACATGATACGGGACAGCTCACCACCAGAGGCAATCTTGCCCAGTGGACGAAGCGGCTCCCCCGGATTCGGCGAAATCAGAAACTCCGCATTATCAATGCCCTGCTTGGTTGGCCGTACCCGCCGACCTTTATATTCGTATCCGCGCGGATCTTCAATCGGATCAATACGTACCTTGAGTGACGTTCTTTGCATTTGCAGATCCTTTAGCTCCTGCTCTACCTGCTCGGCCAGCTCTTCAGCACAAATTTCACGCGCTTCTGTAAGCTCTTCTGCAATTTGGAGCAAATCCGAAAGCAATTCATCCCGCTTGGCAATTAACTGCTCCAGCCGCTCATCCTTATTCTCCAGCATATCGGTTTCCTGCTCAATACGGCTATAGTATTCCAAAATCTGCTCAATACTATCACCATATTTTCGCTGTAATCCGGTAATTTGGTTTAGCCGTTGCTCCACTTCATGCAGCTTGCCCGGATTAAATTCAATATCCTCACGGTATGAGCGTAATTGGAACGCCGCATCCTCTAACTGGTAAAAAGCAGATTGAATCTGCTCCGCAATGGGCTGGAGGCTTTTGCTGTCGTAACCTTGGACATCATTCAACCTGGACAACACGTTATTAATCATGTCCAGTCCGCCTCTGCCACTTAGCAGCTCGTAGGCTCCTGATATCCCATCCATCATTTTCTCACTATGGGATAGCTTGACCCGTTCTTCTGCCAATAATTCATCCTCTCCCAATTTAAGCTCAGCAGCAGCAATTTCCTCCAATTGGAACCGGTACATGTCCAATAGCTGGTAGGCTTTTTGACTGGAGCTTTGCAGCTCCCGCACTTCTTTTTCCGCTTTGACAAAAGCATTATAACGCTCTCTGTAGAGCATTTTGACCGGACCGATGACCGAATCACCGAACGTATCCAGCAACGTCAGGTGGCGGTCTGCGCGTAGCAAACTTTGATGCTCATGCTGACCATGAATATTGACGAGCTGCTCTCCTACCTCGCGCAGCATCGTTAAATTAACCATTTGTCCGTTAATCCGCGATGAACTTTTGCCTTGTACGGTCAATTCCCGCCGAATTAATAGATGTTCTTCCGCATTCGCCTTGATCCCTTGTTCTTCTAGCGTTGCCCAGACCGGATGCTTCACAGGAAGCTCAAACAGCGCCTCCATTTCTGCTTTATCACACCCATAACGGACCAGATCAGCGGAACCTCTGCCTCCAGCAATCAGACCGAGAGCATCAATAATGATCGATTTACCCGCGCCTGTTTCCCCAGTCAATACGTGGAACCCTTTATAAAAATGAACATCGACAGCCTCTACGACTGCCAAATTTCGTATAGATAAAGTGACCAGCATCGTTCTTTCACCTCTATGATGTACGAATTCAAACGTCTAATAAGCCTGAGAAATGTTGTTCAGGAAATGTAGCCCATAAGACGATTCACAATAGCCTCACTGTTCTCTTCCGAACGGCAAATAATCAAAATGGTGTCATCGCCACTAATGGTGCCCATAATTTCAGACCATTCAATGTTGTCCAGTAATGCTGCAATCGAATTTGCCGTCCCCGGCAAGCACTTCATCACGATCAGATTAGTGGTATAGTCAATGTGCAAAAAGTTATCCACCAATGTACGTTTCAGCTTCTGCGCTGGGTTATATCGCTGATCTGAGGGCATCGAATACTTATATCTGCCATCATCCATCGGAACTTTAATAAGCAGCAGTTCCTTGATATCCCGAGATACGGTAGCTTGAGTGACCTGAAAACCAGCCTTGCGTAAAGCTTCCACCAGATCGTCCTGCGTTTCAATTTCCCGTTGTGAAATAATTTCCCTGATTTTAATATGTCGTTGACCCTTCATAAAATCCTCCTATGGATTACTCTTCATATTCCTCTTCTTCGATGTCTTCCACCAATGTAATAAGGCGGATACTTTGATCGTCCGTATCAACGTACAATACGCCCGCACAGCCCGGATAAAGCAGTAGATAAGGCAGAAGCCTGTCCCGCAAATCAGGACCATTCCACTCCATCGGTCTCTTGCGGCGTGACGTTTTGACCATATATGTTGAACCATTTCGCACAGCCACATAGTCTATAAACAAACGGCTATACACGGTATGTCCATTCACTTTAAAAGCAAGCGGTATTTTCATCTTTCCGCCCACCAGCTCATAACCCGCGTCCTCCAGCAAATCCACAGCAGGCCCTTCGTCCATCTCCTCGTTAATCGGTATCGTCTTTAACACAAGCGGTCCCGGCTCCTTTAACCAGGTGCGCAGGCCATAAAATGCCCATACCGCTAATATTACGCCGATCACAATAATGATAACCGTATCATATCGCGTATCCATGAATCGATCACCTCATGGACATATTCTAGGACAGAAGGTAAAATCCCTTTTCTCCTGTATATCTCATTATATGCGAACGTGAGTTCGTTGATCAATCCCCCACACCAAAAAGAGGTTCCCTTAAGTTCACAGAACTCTTGAGAACCCCTGAATGTTACTTACGCGACGGACCATTATTGAAGGTCTGACCTGCTTCCTGAACAGTAAGGTCAATTAACGGACGGAAATCAACATTTTCATGTTGCGGGTCTACACTAGCAGACTTATCCAAACGCCAATGCGCCAAAAATTCAATATTGCCTTCCCCACCCGTAATAGGGGAATAAGCCAATCCTTGCAGCGAAAGTCCTAGCTCATGCGAGAACGTCAGGATGGTTTGCAACACTTCTTTATGCGTTGCGGAATCACGAACAACACCCGATTTCCCCACCTTTTCACGCCCGGCTTCAAATTGCGGCTTGATCAGAGCCACAATGTCAGCAGGCTGATGCAGCAACGCAAGCAATGGAGGTAAAATAATTCGCAGCGAAATAAAAGAAACATCAATACTTGCGAAATTCGGCACAGGACCGTTCAAATCCGCAGGTGTCATATATCTGAAATTCGTTTTCTCCATTACGCATACCCGTTCGTCATTACGAAGCGACCAGTCCAGCTGATTATATCCCACGTCAATGGCATATACATACTCTGCTCCGTGCTGAAGCGCACAGTCCGTAAAACCTCCGGTGGATGAGCCGATATCCAGCATCGTCCTGCCCTTCATATCCAGCTCGAATTGACGAATAGCCTTTTCCAGCTTCAATCCTCCACGGCTTACATACGGATGCACTGCACCCTTTACTTTAAGCTCGCTGTCGCGTGGTACCTTCATACCCGCCTTCTCGATCCGTTCACTGTCGGCCAGTACCAAACCTGCCATAATGGCGGCTTTGGCTTTTTCGCGGCTTTCAAAAAAGCCTTGTTCTACAAGTAATACATCAATGCGTTCCTTCGGAACAGACATGTTAATCTCCCTTTAAGGCAGCTACGCTGCTTTCGTCATACTTTTTCATAAATAAATCGTTTTCGCTTCATTTCCCCTATACCGATTGTCCCATGCCATACGCTGGCTCGGAAGCCCATTTGCGAAGCTTCAGGCATACGGCTTCAACGGTAAGACCCACTTCGGCGCGTTGCTCCTTGATCGAGCCATGTTCCACGAACATATCGGGAATCCCCATCAGGCGCACCTGTGCATCCTGTATTTCTTCTTTGGCGTAAAATTCCAGCACGGCGCTACCCAAGCTTCCCGCTTCGGAAGCTTCTTCTAATACGATCAGCTTTGTATGCTGACGAGCCAGCTCACGCAGCATATCTTCATCCAACGGCTTGAGGAAACGGGCATTCACAACTCCCACCTGCAAACCTTCTCGTTTCATCGTGTCCGCAGCCTCTGTCGCCACTTGGAGCATTGGCCCTGAAGCGATTACAGCGAAGCCCTCACCCTTGCGTAAAGGCTCCCAACTGCCAATAGGTATAGCGTGCAATTCTTTGTCCATCGGCACACCAACCACATTAACACGCGGATAGCGGTAAGCAATCGGGCCATCGTCGTAATCAAGTGCTGTTTTCATCATATGTCGCAGCTCGTTTTCATCTTTGGGCATCATAAGCACGAGATTCGGGATATGACGCAAGAACGCTACATCAAACACACCATGGTGGGTTTCTCCATCTGCCCCGACAAAACCGGCACGGTCTATCGCAAACATCACGTTCGCATTGTGACGGCAGATGTCATGTACAATTTGGTCATAAGCACGCTGCATAAAAGTGGAGTATACCGCAAATACCGGCTTCATCCCTTCCATTGCCAAGGCGGCACACATGGTAGCTGCGTGCTGCTCGGCAATGCCGACGTCAATCATGCGTGTAGGAAATTCCTTACTGAACGGCACCAGCCCTGATCCACCAGGCATAGCAGGTGTAACCGCAATGATACGCTCATCCTGCTCAGCTAGCTCAATCAGCGTATGTCCGAAAATTTCCGTATACATCGGATTGCCCACAGCTTTGAGTACCTGACCGGATTCAATTTTGTATGGACTGATTCCGTGCCATTTATGTGAATCTGCCTCCGCAGGTTTATAACCTTTACCCTTGGTGGTTACAACATGCACCAACACGGGGCCAGTGACGTTATCCGCCTGCTGGAAGGTTTCAATCAGCTTGGACAAATCATGTCCGTCCACCGGACCAAGATACGTCAGCCCCAGTTCCTCAAACAGCACGCCTGGCACCATCATATATTTAAGACTGTCCTTGACACGGCCAGCCGATTTAGCAAGTTTACCACCGATAGCAGGTATTTTTTTCAGCAAAACTTCCAGCTCATCCTTAGCCCGCAAATAATGACGGTCCGAGCGGATTTTGCTCAAATAATTATGCATTGCCCCTACGTTCGGCGCTATGGACATTTCATTGTCATTCAGAATGACCATCAAGTTTTTACGTTCATGTCCAATATGGTTCAACGCTTCGAAGGCCATGCCTCCAGTCAACGCTCCATCCCCGATCATGGCAATGACTTTATTGTCCTCACCCTTCAAATCACGAGCCAAAGCCATTCCCATCGCGGCCGACAGAGAAGTGCTACTATGTCCAGCTTCCCAAACATCATGCTCGCTCTCGCTTCTTTTTACAAAACCGCAAAGTCCATCACGTTGGCGGAGGGTATCAAAACGATCCATTCGCCCTGTCAATATTTTGTGCACGTAGGCCTGATGCCCAACGTCATAAATCATTTTGTCCTTCGGACTGTTATAGCAGTAATGCAGGGCGATTGTGAGCTCAACCACTCCCAGATTCGATGCCAGATGCCCCCCAGTCACGGACAGCTTCTCAATCAAAAAGCTCCTGATTTCCTCGGCTAGAGAATCTAACTCCTTAACCGACAGTGATTTCAGATCGCCTGGTTGCTTTATGTGTGGAAGCAGCACGCATATCTCCCCGCTTTCCTTCAAGTTTGTGTGTAAAGTTAACAAGTATTATATCACACTTTTTCGTCATGCTTAAACGCAGACAAGTCAAAACAGACCTACCCCAGCTAATGATCTCGCTTCATCAGGTAATCGGCAATCTCCAGCAAACGCGAAGAATCAGGTATACCGCCCTCAATTAACGCATTTTTAGCTGAAGCCGTGAGTTCCTCCACCTGTCGCAAGGAAGCCTCCATACCGATAAAATACGGATACGTAACCTTCTCCTGTTCAACATCGCTTTGCGTTTTTTTACCCAGCTTGCTCTCATCGCCCACCAGATCCAGGATATCATCCTGAATTTGAAATGCCAGTCCCAGATCGCGGCCAAAACGGCGAAGCGCCTCTAATTGACCCTTATCCGCTCCCCCGATCCGTCCACCAGCCAGCAAAGAGAAAATAATCAAATCAGCGGTTTTGTGGAGATGGATATACTCCAGTTCCTCAATTCCCGTCATCCCTTGTTGGCCGGACATATCCGCGACCTGACCGCCCACCATGCCCCGCGCTCCGCTCATCTCGGATAATTCCTCCACGATGGACAGCAGCGCATCGGATGAAATTCCGTGACGACGACCCGCCTGTACGACACTGTAAAAAGCGTGGGTCAGCAATGCATCCCCTGCAAGTACAGCAACCGCCTCACCGTATACCTTATGATTCGTCAGTTTGCCCCGGCGATAATCATCATCATCCATGGCTGGTAAGTCGTCGTGAATCAGGGAGTACGTATGTACCATTTCTACCGCACATGCTACGGTTAACGCTGCCTCCCGGCTTCCGCCGAATGCTTCGGCAGCTGCGATCACAAGCAGAGGCCGCAGGCGTTTTCCACCTGCGGTGAGTGAATAATTCATGGATTCACGAAGAACGGCGGGAATGCTCCAATGAGCTGGGAATTGGTCGGTCAATACAGACGAAATCTCGTCCACCGTCCCGGTCAAATATTCCTTGAACGATGGTCTATTCAACGCCTTCACCACCATTTTCATCCAATCCGCCGCCGAAAGGCTTCTTGCGCAAATCTCCGTCCTCTTCCACAATCATTTCAATTTTACGTTCAACTTGCTCCAGCTTCTGACTGCAAAGCTGAGACAGCTTCATACCACGCTGGAACAAATCAATGGCTTGTTCCAGAGGAACGTCTCCATGCTCCAGTTGTCCGACAATTTCTTCAAGAGCAGCCATAGCCGCTTCAAAATTCAATTCCGTTTCATTCGCCACCGTGCTTCGCGTCCTCCTTCATTCCCCATACTTGGCAGTCCAACTGCCCGTCACTCACTTTAATCTTGATGGAATCCCCCGGCTGTACGTCTTTTAGCGACTTGATCAGCCGTTTCTCCTGCTCATCATACACAAGGCTATAGCCTCGCGACATGACCTTGAGCGGGCTAAGCGCATCCAACTGACGAATACCCGCGTGTAGCTGCTGCCGTCCCGTCTTGGTAATAGCACGCATTGCAGACTCCAACTGACGCTGTGCCGCATCTGTCTGCTTGCGGGCCGACCGGATTTGTTCGCGCGGGTTAAACCGCTCCAGCACCTGACGCATACGCGCATTCTTCTCCGCGTTCAGGCGCGAACGGTTGCTTGCTGCCCGAATGAGCCGCTGATGCAACATATCCATCCGCTCCGCATGCTGTAGCATATAGCGGCGCGGGTGCAGCAGCACCGGTGAGCGCCGAAGCCGGGTCAACCGTTCACGGCTGGTTTCCAGCCGCTGTCGGAGGGCGTTGCGCAACCGTTGCTCCCGCTGGAGAAGCTGATCCCGTAGCTCTCCCTGATGAGGCACAGCCAGCTCAGCCGCTGCGGTCGGCGTTGCCGCACGCAGGTCGGCCACAAAATCGGCAATGGTAAAATCCGTTTCATGTCCAACCGCCGAAATAACAGGAATGACCGATGCGTAAATGGCGCGCGCAACCGCTTCCTCATTAAACGCCCACAGTTCTTCCAACGAGCCACCACCCCGTCCGACGATCAACACCTGAACCTCCTGCATACGATTCATGGCTTCAATTGCCTTGACGATCGAGGGAGAGGCACCTTTTCCTTGCACAAGCACAGGATACAGCACAATTCCAGCCTGCGGGTATCGCCGTTGAAGCGTAGTGATAATATCACGCACAGCCGCTCCAGTCGGTGACGTAATCACACCAATCGTTGCCGGATGAGCAGGCAGATTACGCTTGCGAGCAGTATCAAATAGCCCCTCTGCATCCAGCTTTTGCTTGAGCTGTTCATAAGCGAGGTAGAGGCTTCCTATACCGTCAGGCTGCATTTGAGTCGCATAAAATTGATATTGTCCATCCCGTTCGTACACGGATACGTTTCCCCGGGCAATAACACGCGTACCTTCTTTTGGTACGAAGGGGAGCCGCTGATTATGGGTCGCAAACATAATCGAACGAATGCGGCTGCCCTCATCCTTGAGCGTAAAGTACATGTGACCGCTCGAATGATGCGTAAAGTTAGAAATTTCTCCGCGTATCCATACGTCGGACAGTACCTGATCCGATTCCAGTTTCATCCGGATATAGCGATTCAGGTCCTTAATAGAGAAAATACGCTGTTCAGCCACAGGCAACCGCCCTTATGCCAAACCGTGCGACCGCTTGGCCGCTACGAGCGTATTCTGCATGAGCATAGTAATCGTCATCGGACCTACACCGCCGGGAACAGGCGTAATCGGACCAGAAACTTGCTTCACGCTCTCAAAATCAACGTCACCCGCCAGTTTTCCGCTCTCCAGACGATTCATGCCTACATCAATAACCACCGCTCCGGGTTTCACGAACGAAGCATCAATAAAGTTGGCTTTGCCAATGGCAACAACTAAAATATCCGCTTGCCGACTCAGCTCGGCTATATTGGCCGTACGAGAGTGACACATGGTCACCGTAGCATTTTCGCGCTGCAATAACAGCGATACCGGCTTGCCCACGATATTACTGCGACCAATGACCACCGCATGCTTGCCTGCAATTTCTACCCCGGCACGCTTGATCAGCTCAATGACTCCAGCAGGAGTACAAGGCAGGAGGCTATCATCACCGATAACCAGATTCCCCACGTTCACAGGATGGAATCCATCTACATCCTTCTCGACTGCAATAGCGTCAATGACTGCTTTTTCATGAATGTGCTTTGGCAACGGAAGCTGTACCAGAATCCCGTGAATATTACTTTGGTGATTCAGCTTGTCCACCAGTTCCAGCAACGCTTCCTGCGAAGTATCTGCTGCCAACCGATGTACCTCGGAATAATAACCGAGATCATGACATGCCTTTTCCTTGTTTCTAACATACACCTGAGAAGCAGGATCTTCACCTACCAGTACGACAGCCAGTCCAGGCTGAAAGTTGTGCTCCTTCAGACGGACGACCTCCTGCTGAATGCCTGCGCGAATATCCTTAGAGATTTGTTTGCCATCAATGATCGGTGCTGACATGTTCAACCACTCCCCAACCTGAGTAAAATAATCTCAACTTAAAACCTTGCTTTCAGTTGCTCCAGCTCTTGTATAATCCGTCCCAGAACACCGTTGACAAATTTACCTGACTCCTCGGTGCCAAAATGCTTGGACAATTCAATCGCTTCATTGACTGCGACTTTAGCCGGCACATCCTCACGGAAAATCATTTCATATGCCGCCAGTCTCAAAATTTGGCGATCCACGCGTGAAAGTCTGCTGATCTGCCAGCCTTTAAGATAATCCACCAGAAGTTTGTCAATCGCTTCCTTGTGTTCCCAGGTACCCCGCACATGCTCCAATACGTAAGCCCTTAACACTGCTGCATTTTTGATGACGACTTCCGCTTCGTTATCCTCTGCCGCTTCCTGGAGCAACATATCTACTGCCGCTGCTGCATCCACTTCATTCATTTCCATATGGTACATGCTTTGTACCGCTATTTCCCTTGCTAGACGTCTTTTCATGCCCTGCCTCCTACGCTTGCCTGTATCTATTTTTTCATTTTAACCAATTCCACAAAAAAACCTGTGAACGCATCCTCCAAAACGTTGGGCGCAAAGAAGCTACAGCTCTATTTTGGAGAAAGCGTATCACAGGGTTCATTTAAAAGGACGCCAACGCTGCGACAGCCAGTCGCTCCATTCCTTCCAAGGGAGGAGGGAACCTAGCGCTGAGTCACTACGTCTTCCTAGCGTATATCCGATGAACACCATCAATGCAAAGAACAACATATTCCAAAAGCCTGCCCACAAATAAATAAACCCGAAAAAAATGCCGGCCGTAATTCCCGTGATCCGGCCCTTGTAACTTCCCCATATTTCTTTCCAGGGCATCAGGGAAAATCACCTCTATTCCACACGACTCTTAAAGCTTGGTGACTGAGAAACATTGGCGATGTACACAGACACATTGGACACAGGAATTCCCGTAATTTCTTCCACATGGTCGTGTACCCCCTTTTGTACCTCGGAGGTTAACACCGGAATGGAGCTTTCCCCGTCTACAACCGCCCGAATCGTAATATCAAGTCCCGATTCCAGCACGCGAATACGTGCTTTAAGGTCCTGTATCCCACGAAATCTGGAGGCCGCTTTGAGACACAGATTTTCGATGGTATCCACTGAAATCTGAATGTCACCGTACTCCGTTCGTTGATCTATAGAATGCTGTACCGTTTGGTTCCTGCGAATGGAGATATAGAAAACCCGGAGACTCAAAAGCAGCAGCACTCCTGCAATAATCAGGCTGGTAAACCACACAATCCGCTCATCCTGAATGCTTAAGGCATACGGAATGGCCCCGCTCAGGAGGAGGATGGCGAGAATGGAAATAATTCCGATACTTAAGCTGTACAAGAACAGCAGAAGTCTGTCCATAACTTTAGCCACGAAACGCACAGCCTCCTTAAATTAGAGTAAACCCTCGACCCTTAAGGGTCGGGGGTTTGTACAAAGTATCGCTCTATTTAACCCGTCCGGCGCCCAGAACTTCCGGCTCTTCTACTTTTTCGGCACTTTTGAATTGAACATCATGAATTTGCACGTTCACTTCAACAACATTAAGACCTGTCATAGTTTCAATAGAACGCTTAACATTGTGCTGAATAGCAGCAGCCACCTCAGGCAGACGGTTACCGTACTCGATAATGACGGAGACATCTACAGCTGCTTCACGCTGTCCGACTTCCACTTTTACACCTTTGGATAAATTTTTGCGGCCCAGCAGTTCGGCAAACCCGCCTGCAAATCCGCCACTCATTCCCGCTACGCCCGGCACCTCAACGGTTGCCAGTCCGGCAATGACTTCAATAACCTCCGGGGCAATCTGAATCTCCCCAATTTCTGTACGCTCGAATTCGGTTGGCACTGTGCTCATACCTTCAACACCTTTCGGTCAAAATAAGTTTCACTTCAGCTTTGGATTTCAAAGCAGACATGCTCACTTATTATCCATACTATATCATTTGGCGTTCATTATGACAAACTGAGGAAATATACCGATTAAACTTCGTTTTCCTCCAAAAATTTAATATCAAAATCGCCCTTGACGAAGGTCGGATGCTCCAACAAACGTTGATGAAAAGAAATCGTTGTTGGTATGCCTTCAATAGCAAACTCGGACAGAGCCCGCTTCATTTTGGCAATCGCTTCCTGACGTGTAGGCGCCCACACAATCAATTTGGCAATCATGGAGTCATAATAAGGAGGAATGCTGTAACCCGGATAAGCTGCGCTGTCTACGCGTACCCCAGGACCGCCTGGAGGCAGATAAAATCCGATTTTACCCGGTGCAGGCATAAAATTGCGATCAGGGTCCTCGGCGTTAATACGGCACTCCATCGCCCATCCACTGATGGTGACTTCTTCCTGTGTAAAGGAAAGCGGATGCCCTTCAGCGACCAAAATCATTTCCTTAATCAAATCCACACCGGTAATCATCTCCGTTACGGGATGTTCTACCTGAATACGTGTGTTCATTTCCATAAAATAAAATTGATTGTCCGGTCCGAGCAAAAATTCCAGCGTTCCCGCACCGGAGTATTGTACAGCCAAAGCCGCACGAACGGCTGCCTGACCCATTTCTTCACGCACATCCTGCGAAAGTACAGGACACGGAGCTTCCTCCAGCAGCTTCTGACGACGGCGCTGCACAGAGCAGTCCCGTTCGCCCAGATGCGCAACATTGCCGTGCTTGTCCGCTATGATCTGAATCTCCACGTGCTTCATACCGGTCAAATATTTTTCCAGATATACACCCGCGTTGCCAAAAGCTTTTTGCGCTTCCTGCTGGGCGGTAGTGATTTGTTGAATAAGATTATCTTCATCCTCAGCGATACGGATACCTTTACCACCGCCACCTGCTGTGGCCTTGATAATCACGGGATAGCCAATATCGCGAGCAATGGTAATGGCATCCTGCAAATCCTCCACCAGCCCGTCCGAACCCGGAATGACCGGAACCCCGGCATCCTTCATCGTCTGCTTGGCGACAGCCTTATCCCCCATTTTGTTAATCGCTTCTGGAGAAGGACCAATAAACGTAATATTGCAAGATTCGCAAATTTCAGCGAAGTCGGCGTTTTCAGCCAAAAATCCATAACCTGGATGAATCGCATCACATTCAGTCAATGTCGCAACGCTCATCAGGTTCGTAAAATTCAGGTAGCTGTCCTTGGACAGCTTCGGTCCGATACAGTAAGCCTCATCTGCGAGACGCACATGTAACGAGTCCTTGTCGGCTTCCGAATATACGGCAACCGTTGAAATATTCATTTCGCGGCAAGCGCGAATGATACGAACCGCAATTTCTCCACGATTCGCAATCAATACTTTTTGAAATGTCATGACTTTATCCTCCCTGGGAGCAGTCTGGCTGAACCCTCAAAAAAGGGTACAAGCAAGCGTCTTACTCCGGTTTCACAAGGAACAATGGCTGGCCATACTCGACCAACTGTCCGTTTTCGGCCAAAATTTCCACAATTTCGCCCTTCACTTCAGCTTCCAGCTCGTTCATCAGCTTCATCGCTTCGATAATACACACCGTTGTTTTCTCGCCCACTTTGCTGCCGATACTCACATACGGAGCCGTATCTGGGGATGAAGAGCTATAGAAAGTGCCTACCATCGGAGATACGATTTTATGTAGATTGCTTCCATATTCCTTGGTTTCCCCAACAGATGTATGTCCTGCATCAGACTGTGCTTGTGGATTCGGAATAGCAGCCTGTGGTGCCACTGCATAAGCAGGTGCTGCCATAGGAGCCTGTACCGTAACAATCTCGCTTTTGCCCGGTTTACGGATCAACAGGCGAGTTCCTTCATTTTCAATTTCAAGCTCATGTACAGACGTTTCATCCACCAGCTTGATCAATTCCTTAATCTCGCTTAATTTGAACATCTCTATTAATCACTCCTTCAGCATTTTGCCGGTTGCTGATAACATTGTTGAAACAGCTTTATGTATTATATCACAATCATTAAAAATAGAAAGAGCCCGGAAATGTGCAGAAATCCGGGCTTTTTCTCGATTTTTGTCTTATTGTGTAACATACTGGACGCTGATCTTGTCCTGTGTTACATTCAATTCTTTCATGACTTTATCGACGATTGTTACCGCTTGTTTAGCATCCAGTTTTTCACTCAGAACCACTACCTTGTATTTATCGGCATCTTCCTCGCGGACCACCGCATTGGCGAACTGCTGCTGAAGCTCTTCCTCAATTCCGGTGATTTTCGCCTGTTTGTCTTCCAGCACATGCAATTCTTTTTGTGCTTCCGCGGCTTTCTTGGCAGTGCTATCGTTCATTGCAGTCGTCAGCTCGTCATTTTTCTTTTGATTTGCCACATCCCGCTCCAGTAAGTAGTTGTCGATAACGGCAGCGGCTGTAGGCTTCGCGGCTTGTTCCGTTGCCACCTGATCGAGCACCTGCTGGTCCGTTTTCGCGGTGGATG
This sequence comes from Paenibacillus sp. 1-8, assembly GCF_056316205.1. Classification (NCBI taxonomy): domain Bacteria; kingdom Bacillati; phylum Bacillota; class Bacilli; order Caryophanales; family Paenibacillaceae; genus Paenibacillus; species Paenibacillus sp. 1-8. The sequence continues at coordinate 3,188,422 of NZ_CM149995.1, forward strand.
CTGTTTTATCGTCACTTTTTGACGTCGTATCCGGCGCGGTAGCAGTAGTATTTTGATCCGATTTAGCAGACTCTGTAGCCGGGGCAGCGGCCGTATCTTTATTTTCGCCTGTAGTAGATTCGGTAGCAGGATCAGTTGCGGCAGCCGTGTCCGTCTTCTCAGAAGAGGCAGTACCCTCTCCGGTTACTTCTCCATTGGTCACCACTTCATTCACTTTCAGCTCGTTCAGTTGCTCTTCTGCCTTGCCTGCCGCTTCCTGGGCGGTATCCTGCTTAACCTTGCTCACTTGCTCACTGTCCGCCACAGGCGGGTTAGCCGGGCTGGAGTCCTCCGTAAACAGATAGTACGCAGACAGCACGACCATTAAACTCAGCATGGACACCAACCAAACGGTTTGTCTTTTGTTATTCATGTTCCGTCCTCCAATATCATTAAATTAGGTTTTTCATTTATCTCTGTTTATGATTTCAATCTATCCCTGCTTGCGCGGAACGACTGAAATTTTATAGGAAGGCACATTGAGCCCCTTCTGTACGGCATCCACAATCAGCTGCTTCACGGTGGGATTTTCTGCTCCCATGGCCACAACGAGCACTCCCCTCACCTGAGGCTTTACTTTTTTGGTAACAATCGGGGTGTGCTGACCTCCTGACGATTCATAGGTGACAATCTCTCCATCGCGTGTATATTGAGTGGTATGTCGCTGACCGCCATTGGCATCCGTCTCGTTATTTTCTTCCTGCATATCCTTCACATTACGCTGTACGATGACTTCCTCGGTGGAGTCTACCGTAACCATGACATCGACTGTCCCTACACCAACAATCTGTTCCAGCATCTGCTTCATATTATCTTCGAATACCTTCTCAATTCCGGCAAAGGAATTTTCCTCACCCGCCGTTGTCTGAAGGGCGGGTTCATTTTTCATCACGCCAGGCGGCTCCCGCCCCACGTTTTCCGGGTCCACCTTTTTCACATTAACGAACGAATTAAAAAGCATGATCGCGACCCCGATAAGACCGAGAATAAGCAGCCAGCGAAATGAATTGAACCTTTTGGGTCCGTCTGCCCCGCCGCCCATCCATTGCTCCAGCTTTTTCATCCATTTGCCCATTTCTGCTCACCTCCTGTTACCATTCATGTGTACCGTCCTGCGAAGAAAGCACCTGAACATTTTTGCTGTCGATTCCCCATCTTTCGTGCAGTAGCTCCGTAATTAGACCGAAGGTTTGCGTGTCCGCTATCTTTTCACCATCAAAGGTTTCCGCACTGCTATTGGCCCTCTCCGCCGCTCCCTTCTCTTGATCCGATGTTTTTGCAGGGATTGGCTCTACGTGGATATTTACTGCTTTTTCAGCTACAGGCTCTACCATAATCGGCTTGGAGTCCGCACCTGGCGGATGATTCGTGCTTTTCTCCTCACGTCCAGCCTGCTGCTTCGCCAGCTTAACCACTACAGATTGAATTCCCGTTCCAGCCTCCAGATTCGACGATTCCTGCTTCATCTGAGCAAGCGTAACCTGAACCGATTGAATCGCTAACCCGGTATTTTGCTCCAACTGTCCCTTGATTTCCTTGGCGACCTCTTGACCAGCCCACTGCATGGAACTTTGCTCCTGCTGCTGCTTCAACTTGTTGCCTTTTGCCAAAATTTCCTCCAATGTCGGTTCGCTCTTACCTGTCTCTGCTTGGCGCTGAAGATCAAACGCGCGTCCCAGAAGCTCGGAAGGACTGGTACTCAGCAAACGCACGACCGGAGAGAGTAGCGTAAGTAGAATAAGCAGGCTGAGTACGAGCTTGACATACCTTTCCATGGAACGGCTTGGCAAGATCATATCGATAAAAGAAGCCAGCAGTACAATCAGCACCAGTTCCTTAAGCCAGCCTCCCAGCCAGGTCACGTTACTCCCCTCCCCCCGTTTGATTGTCGATCATTCACTCACCTCATCATGACCGTCATATTGCCTGCCGCGAGCATGATCGTAATCGCAAGGAAGGACATTAACCCCACTGCCGCCAGCGCTGCGAAGACATAAATCATGCTTTTACCGATTGCATCCAGGCATTCCACAATAGGCGTATCTCCCAAAGGCTGCATAATCGCTGCTGTGACTTTATAGATCAGGGCTAGCGTCAGAATCTTGAGGGCAGGAAAAGCGCAGAGGAACAGAATAATAATGACTCCCACCAGCCCAATGGCATTTTTCACAAGCAACGAAGCCGAAATAACCGTATCTGTCGCATCTGCCAGCGCCTTGCCCACCACCGGAACAAAGCTGCCTGTAACATACTTGGCCGTTCGAATGGTTAATCCGTCAGTAACAGACGACGTCAAGCCCTGTACCGAAATAACACCCAGAAAAATGGTCAGCAGGACCCCCAGCACCCCCACTCCGACGTTGCGCAGCAGATCGGCTAATTGGGTCAGCTTGTATTTGCCTGTCAATGAGTTGACCAGATACAACACCGCCGAGAAGAACAGCAGCGGGAACACCAGCGTATGAATGACCGTCCCGACCGTATTGATCATAAATACAATTAATGGGTGGGTGACCGAAACCGTTACGACGTTGCCCATCGAGGCCAACATGGTAAACAGCAGGGGCAGCATCGCCATCATAAAGTGAATCATGCTGTCAATGGCTTCCTTTGCATAACCAATCGCCACACTAAAGCTGTTAATCGCCAGGATGATAATGACCATATACACAATCGCGTAGGCGACTTTGCTGACCTGATTACTTTCAAAAGCACTTTGCAGTGTTTCCAGCACCATACTCATAATGCTGAGCATGACAATGGTGACGAGCAGCTTGGCATTGACCCGGATTTCGTGGATGAAAAAGTCGGCTATGGCGCTCAATACACCCTTAATGCTGAACCCTTCACCGCCCGGAAGCAGCATGTCCATGAAGGAAGGCGTTTTCTGATCAGGGAAAAATCCGCCGTATTGCTGCATCAGCCCGTCCCAATAATGCTCTACCTCATCTTTGGGCATCTGCTCCGCCTGTTGTCTGATCCATTCATTCGTAGGTGTATCTGCAAAGATAACCGCAGCCGAGGCACACCAGAGGCATAGTAGCAAAATGACCACCACTTTGAGATTCGGCATGCCCTCCAGCCTTTTCATGGCATCACCCCCTCAGGCGGGCATCAGCTTCAGAATCGTGTCAATAATTATGCTGATAATCGGGATTGCCAGCACCATGATGAGCACCTTTCCTGTAAGCTCAATTTTGGAGGCAATTCCGTCTTGTCCCGCATCCCGAACCACCTGCGCTCCAAATTCGGCAATATAAGCGATACCGATAATTTTCAGAACGGTTTTAAAATAAATCATATCCATGCCCGATGACCTTGCCAGACGCTCCAGCACAGCAACCACGGACCCAATCTTGCCAATCAACAGTAAAAAAATGACGATTCCCGCGGCTGTCGCAATTAGAAAGGCAAACATCGGCTTCTGTTCCTTAATGACCAAAATAAGAACTGTGGCAATCAGGGCGAAGCCGACCACCTGAATGATTTCCATGTGTCCACCTACTGAAAAAGAAAGATAGATTTGATCTCTTGCAGAAGGTTATCCAGCATTCGTACCACCATGAACAGCACTACAACAAAGCCGATAACCGTCACCCAGTGGGCCATGTCTTCTTTGCCCATTTGCTTGAGTACGGTATGAATCATGGCGATAATAATGCCAATTCCGGCAATCTGAAAAATAGCGTTCACTTCTAAATTCATTCGAGCACCCCGCTAATAGATCAAAATGACGATCAATGCTCCGATCAGCAGTCCCAGGCTTCTGCTCATGCGCTCGTATCTCACCTGATCCGCCTGCGCCTGTGCTTCCTCATGAGTTAGCTGCTGGATGGTTAGCGCAATGTGCTTGATCTGGTCTTCACGGTCGCTGGTTCCGAGACTGTAAGCAAGCTGCCGCATCGCTTCCTTCTCGGCCTGCTGCATGCTGGAGCGGCTCCACGAGGCCTCAATCGCTTTATGCAGGCTTTCTCTGGCGGTCAGCCCAAAGGAGGGGTGCATCCAGTGTGAGGCTTGCTGGAATAAGGTTCGCAGCGGCTCCCGCAACGGCTCTCCCGTCTTGGCAAAGGCATCCGGCAGCGGGGACACCCCATAGGAAACCTCAGTGGTTAGCCTTTGCAGCGCGAGAATCAGCTCCCTGATCTGCCGCGGCCTCAGTGCAAACTGCCTTGCCCGCTGCCAGCCAGCCAGCGTAGCGGCGAGTATAACCAAAGCGGCTCCCAGCAGCTTAAGCATAGGAAATACCTCCTTGCTGCCCTTCTCCGGGCAGCGTCAGCCTACGCTGCTTGGCATCTGCCAGCCGGAAGGAGACGCCCCGGCTCGTCCGCTCCAGCATGACGTAAAGCTGAAACAGCTCCTGTCCTGTCGTCAATCCGGCAAAAGCAGGCCGGGTCGCCATTTCAGCTACATCGCGCCCATGTGCGGAAGCAATGACTGCGATCCCCGCATGGAGCGCTTCACGCACCGCCTCGGCATCCTCTGGTCGTCCGATTTCATCGACGATCAGCACATCTGGCGACATGGAACGAATCATCATCATCATGCCTTCTGCTTTCGGACATCCATCCAATACGTCGGTTCGAGGTCCGACGTCAAAACCGGGGATGCCCTTGTGACTGCCGGCAATTTCCGAGCGTTCGTCTATGATGCCTACCTTGAGTCCGCTTCGTCGTCCCCCGTTGCTTTCCAGCCCACCGTAGCTTAGTTGCCGGGCCAAGTCCCTAAGCAGTGTTGTTTTGCCATGCTGAGGTGGGGACAAGATGAGGGTGTGAAGGATTTTACCGGACTTCCGATCCGCTACATAGGGCAATATGCGATCCGCTATACCGGGAATTGCCCGGGCAATTCTTACATTAAAGCTGCTAATATCCCTCAAATGCTCCACTCGCCCCCGGCTAAGGACAGTTCTTCCTGCCAACCCGATCCGGTGCCCCCCAGGAATGGTAATAAACCCTTTGCGAAGCTCCTCCTCCATGGTGTACAGGGAATGATTGCTGATAAAATCCAGCAAACGGTGGGCATCCTCCCGGTCCGGCTTATAGGCTTCCATATGGTTCAAAGTCAGCCGACCGGCGGACGTTACAAAATGATGTTCACCATTCGTATTAACTTCCAGCGGCCTTCCTTCCCGGACCCGAATTTCTTCCAGTTGCTTGAATACCGTTTCCGGAAGCTTTCCGAGTATACCGTGCAACGGTTCGGGAAATAACTCCAGCCATTCCATACCGATGCCGCCCCCTCCACAGTTGTCCTTTTTCTTTAAGACAAGTCTATGGCCGACTCTCGCTTTTTATGCCGAAAATATATTGAAAACCTAGTCGTTAATTTCAAAGCTCCTATCGGCTTTCTGCAAACATATTCCCCGCCCTCTAAAGCCCCTTCCGGGAACTGCATAAATCAAAAAAGGCACCCCGAAGCCTTGACCGCTAAGGGATACCCTGGAACAAAAACAATAGATTTACACTAAAAAAGAGGCTGCCATTCAGCCTGACACTCGCTGAAAAGACAACCTCTTAACCTATTGCTATATTCTATGATTATCAAACTATAAATAGGAGGCGCAATATTCCCATTCAATTACCGACGATCCTGAGGTCCACCCACAAATGCTTGCTCCTCAGTATCCAGATTGTACGCTGTATGCAACGCCTGAATGACCTCATGGAGTTTGCCTGCCTCAATCACACACGATACCTTGATTTCAGATGTGCTTACCATTTTAATGCTCACGCCTTGGTCTGCTAGCACAGCAAACATTTGCGCTGCAACGCCTGGATGGCTAACCATGCCCGCTCCTACAATGGATACCTTGACGAGGTTTTCTTCAGACGTCACTTCACGGTATGGAAGCTCTGTGCGAATGCCTTCCAACGTCTTCAAGGCTGCTTCGCGATCCGTTAGAGCCACTGTAAAGGAAAAGTCTGCTTTGCCAGCCTCAACACCGCTTTGCACAATAATGTCTACATCAATTTTGGCTCCCGCCAGCGTTCCGAATACTTTCGCCAGTACACCAGGAGTGTCGGCTACGCCCAAAATACTGATTCTTGCTACATTTTTATCATAAGCAATCCCACTGACTACCACGCCCTGCTCCATTACTGCATCCTCCTTTACGACCGTTCCTTCATTATGGTTAAAACTGGACCGCACAATCAGCGGTACCCGGTTATGTTTCGCATATTCTACCGCACGTGGATGCAATACTGCCGCACCCAGATTGGCTAGTTCCAGCATTTCATCATAGGAAATTTCTTTTAGCTTACGGGCAACCTTTACGATTCGTGGATCTGTAGAATATATACCATCCACATCTGTGTAAATTTCGCAAGCATCCGCCCGGATCGCCGCCGCCAGTGCAACCGCCGTCGTATCAGAGCCACCACGTCCCAGCGTCGTAATATCTCCTTCAGCAGACATCCCCTGGAAACCCGCAACCACGACAATCTTATTGCTGCTTAGTGCATCCAGTACCCGCTGAGGTTGGATGTCCGTAATTCTCGCCCGACCATGCTCGGATTCCGTACGGAAACCAGCCTGCCATCCTGTAAACGATACCGCCTCATGTCCCAACTGTTGAATAGCCATCGACAACAATGCAATCGAAATTTGCTCACCAGTCGTCATCAGCATATCCAACTCACGTGCAGGCAACTGCTCATTCAGCAATTTGGCCTGGTCGATCAGTTCGTCAGTTGTGTCTCCCATTGCGGAAACAACAACTACACATTGATGCCCTTCACTCTGTTTCTCAACAACGCGTTTTGCCACACGTTTCATGCGCTCCGTATCACCGACGGAACTGCCTCCGAATTTCATGACATACAAAGACAACGACATTCACTCCCTCAGACTCAGCAGTATGTAACCTTGAGATGGCACAACCGACTTTGAACGTGACATCCTACGGCATAACTTTAGTACAGTATAATACGAAAGTGCTGTGTGGAGCCAATGTTTTTTAATAACAGTTGTTCATAGCAAAAAATCCCCTGTCCTTGACAAGGACAGAGGATATAAAGAAGCTAGACCATTCTATGCGCGGGAAATGTATTTACCATCGCGTGTATCAATCAGCAATACATCATCCTGGTTGATAAACAAAGGAACCTGAACATTCAGTCCTGTTTCAACTTTAGCATTTTTGGTAGCACCTGTAGCAGTGTTGCCTTTAATACCCGGCTCAGTGTCAATCACCTTCAGCTCTACGCTGTTAGGCAGGTTAATCCCAAGAATTTCACCATTATAGCTAATGATGTTTACATTCATGTTTTCTTGCAGGAAGTTAAGTTCCCATTTCAGTTGATCACTGGAAAGTGTGAATTGATCGTATGTTTCGTTGTCCATGAATGTATGCTCGTCTGCACTCGCATAGAGGTAAGACACACCACGGTTTTCAATTTGCGCGCGGCCAATCGTTTCACCCGCACGGAATGTACGTTCAACAGTGTTGCCGTTACGCAGGTTTTTCAGCTTGGAGCGCACGAATGCCGCACCTTTACCCGGTTTTACGTGTTGGAAGTCCAGTACTGTAAAAATATCTCCGTCTACCTCGACGGTCAAACCTGTTTTAAAATCATTAACGTTAATCACTAAAATACCCCTCCTACAGGACTGTTATCGTTATTAAACGACTGTAAATTCTTTGCTTGAATGTGTTAATACCTTGATGCCGCTATCTGTAATAACGATATCATCCTCGATCCGTACGCCGCCCAATCCAGGTACATAAATACCTGGTTCAACTGTTACAACCATGCCGGGCTCCAGAATATCATCGCTTGCCTTCGAGAGACGCGTCGATTCATGGACTTCCAGACCTAGACCATGACCTGTGCTGTGTCCGAAATTGTCTCCATAGCCATGGCTTGCAATAATATCCCGAGTCAGTGCATCCGCTTCACGGCCCGTCATGCCCGGCTTAATATGTTCCAGCGCGTGAAGCTGCGCCTTGAGCACAATATCGTAGATCTCACGTAGCTGCGGTGACAAATCCCCTTGCGTGGCTACTGTACGTGTCAAATCGGAGCAATAGCCATCCAGCAACGCACCGAAATCAAACGTAATCAGTTCGCCCGCTTGTACCAGCTTGGAGCTGGCTACACCGTGAGGCAGTGCCGAACGAACCCCGGATGCCACAATCGTGTCAAATGAGGAAGACGTAGCTCCCTGCTTGCGCATGAAGAATTCCATTTCCAGATCCAGCTCACGCTCGCTGACACCCGGTTTGATATAAGGCAAAATGTGTGCAAATGTAGCATCTGCCAAATCCGCCGCTCGCTGCATCACTTCCAGCTCTTCCGCATCCTTGTACACCCGCAGCTTTTCAACAATTCCCGATACTGGAATTAATGTAACAGGTGACAAATCTTCGCTGTAAGCTTTATGCGTCGCAACAGATACATGGTCCTGCTCGAAGCCTGTTTCACCGATCTGATGGGAGGACAGCAACTCTTTCACCGTTTCCATGACCTGCGCAGCATGTTGTACCACCGTGAAGCCTTCCGCTTGTTCGGCAGCCTGCGTCATATAACGAAAGTCGGTCAGCAGATAGCTGTGAGATTCCGTAATCAGCACATAACCCGCCGAACCGGTGAAGCCTGTCAAATATCGGCGGTTGACAGGGCTTGTGATCAGTATAGCCCGCAGATCATGCTCGCCCAGCGCCTGCCGCAGCTTTAACACCCGGTCATTCTTCATCTTTCATCCCGCTCCCCTCTGTCAAATAACCAAATGCTATTTTAACACAGGCGATAGCCGCTTGAGAAGTTTTTGTTGCGCTCAGTCCCCTGCTTTCTCAGGCTCGCGCTTTCTCTCGTCCGTATACTCAACAGCAACGGTGTAACCGATAAACAGTCCCCACAGTATAAACACACAAATTTCCGTATATATGGAATCCCAGGTCAAACGATGAAGCGGATTCATCATCCCGAGCTTGGGACCTGTCAACACGAATAAAATAACCCACCAGACCAGACCGTAAACGATGCCGGGCAAAGGCCCCTTATATCTACGAAACATCAATGTGTACACCAGCGACGCTACAACTGATAATGCGATAAAAAACAGCAAACCCACCAGATGCCCCGCCGTCGTTTTCATGAACGAATGCTTGAAAAAAGGCTCTGCCAAAAAGCCCGGTGCGACTACCGTAAAATGCAATGTATAAAACAACCAGCGCAGTAATCCCCAGAGCAAGCCTGCAAAAAAGCCCAATTCGAGTGCAAAAGGAATAAGCGGCGTATGTATTTTGCCCGACTGCTGCCTGCCTCTACGGCTGTTATTATTGTTATGGTCGCGTTGATCCTGAGATTCGGGAGACTGCTCCTGATCATGGCCTGCATTGGGTATGGAGTAGGTTTCACTCATGTTGTTTGATCCCCTTTCAAGATGCAAAACTTTTCCATGCTAAAAGGATGACTTTTATTGGCGCATGAAGAAGGCTGCATTTCGATGGATTCGTGCATATCCATTTTGCTAGGTAGTATGCTCTGATGGGGATGAGTTTAACACTGAACTTGGTGAGTTGTTGTTACATGATGAGGGGGTTGTGTGGCGAAGACTGCTTATGACTTCTACTACGTGTGTATGTGGCCGCTACGCGAACGGATCATTCTTCCGATCGCTGTTGCCTCCAGATTTCTGATTTATACCCCAAAGGCTAGAATTCCGGAGGCAAAGGCGAACGCTATCGCTTCTTCAGAACGATTCCGTTCTCTCCGCTGCTTTATGTGGTTAAGCCAACTTTTTTGCTTTTCAACACCCACAACGAGCATTAGAAAAGAAACATATTTACATTTATTGTTCAACCACTCAAAAGCTCTGAGTCTAAAAATTCACATCACTTGTTGCGTTAAAAAGGTTAATTACGCAGACCAAGCATTGATACCATATTTAAATACATCACTTGTTAAGGTTAAAGCCAGTAAAATCGGACTTTTAGCAAATGTTGATACAGGAATTTTACTACGGAGGCAAGAGCTTCGCAAATTTTTCCCAACCGTAAGGCTTTTAAATTCGGTACAAGCTAAAAAAGACTAAAAGCCTTCTGGCTGTAAGGCCAACCCGATTTTCACTATTAAATAGCGTTTGAAAAAATAGAAATAAAAGCACACATCAAACTAATAACGTGCCTTTTTAGCATTTGAAGTCCAACTTCCCCTCCCCCAACCAAGGCAAATCGAGAGGTGGGCAGCAGCGGAAAGCTCGGAATCATCCTGAAGAAGCGGTAGCGTTCGCCTTTATCCCCGGATTTTTACCATTACATCTTTTACAAAATCAAAAAATCCGAGGATAACAGCGATCGGAAGGATGATCCGAGCTTGGAGCGACCTCCTTAACCGCTTGAAGCGGCCTAAATGCCACCTCTCATTTTCCCACAACTAGATATTCCCTTCCAAATTCGATACAATATATAAAAAGCACGTGTAAAGAGAGGTGAGACGGTTGTCACAAGCATCCAAGCCTGTAAGCTACGGTGGTCAGGCAGTCATTGAAGGTGTCATGTTCGGCGGCAAGCGTGTCAATGTCACGGCAGTTCGCCGCAAGACTGGCGAAATCACATATTTGGAAGTACCGCGCAAGGAGCAATCCTGGGTGTCCAAATTTCGCAGAATCCCGTTGTTACGGGGGATTGTAAGCATCATCGACTCCAGCGCCAAGGGTACAAAGCATTTAAACTATTCAGCCGATGCCTACGCCGATGATGAAGTGGACCCGGAAGAACGCGCTGAACAAAAGAAAAAAGAAGAATCTCGCTGGAGCCTGAGTATGATGATCGGCGTGGCGGCGGTCGGCATTTTATCCTTCTTGTTTGGCAAAATTGTCTTGACTCTGGTTCCGGTTATCGTGGAAAACTTCCTGTTCGGGAATTTATTTCACAACCAGATTCTGCATAACCTCGCGGAAGGGGCGATTAAGCTAATTCTGCTATTGGGTTATTTGTGGGGGATTTCCCAAACTCCGTTGATTAAGCGACTGTTCCAATATCACGGAGCGGAACATAAGGTGATTACAGCATATGAAGCAGGTGAAGAACTAACTCCTGCTAATGTGCAAAAATACAGTCGTCTGCATTACCGTTGCGGTAGCAGCTTTATTATGCTCACGGTGATCATCGGGGTACTCGTATATTCCCTGTTTACGTATGATAATCTGTTGGAGCGTATGGGACAGCGGCTTTTGCTGCTTCCAATCGTGCTGGGGCTTTCCTTTGAATTTCTCAAGCTGACCAATGCCCTGCGGGAGGTTCCGGTACTCCGTTATTTGGGATACCCCGGTCTGTGGCTGCAACTACTGACAACCAAAGAACCGACCGATGATCAAGTAGAGGTATCCATTGCTTCATTCAAGCGTATGCTGGAGTTGGATGCCGAGTTGGAAAATGTACCTGTAAAGGAGACCTTTAACAGCTCGGTCCTTGATCCTGTGAAAGGATGATTGAATGATGAACAGACATGCGGTTATTTTCTGGCTTACCCTTGCCTTGGGCGCATATGGGATTGTGGATATGGTATGGAGAGGAAGTTGGGGCTTTCTTATGAATTTATTGATACCTGTCCTTATTTTTGCAGTTATATTTCTGCTGTATAAATACTTGCCAGGACGACGCCCCCGTACTCCCAAGATTAAACCCTCTGCACGCACTATGGCCAAAACAGCAAATACACGCAAGCAGCAGACTACAGGCAAGCGCAAAGCGTATCCTTTTCATGTTATTGAAGGTTCTAAGGGCAAAAATGAAGAAGAACAACCTAAATATCATTAGTCGATCACATTCTAACATGATACACAAAGGAGCCATCACCCGCGTAGTGAAAATGACGGGAATGGCTCCTTTTTTGATTACACCTCCAACTAACAAGTTATTATTTCATGGCATACATCGTATCCTTCATTAATTGATACTTGTTATACTGCTGTTGGTAAGATGTGATGCTCCATTTGTGGAAAAAAGCGTCTCCTGCCTGCACACCAGAATCATACAGCAAATTGCTCTGCTCAAGAGAAATGTTGAACTGTGCTGTGCGAATGCCCAGCGTCGGGATTTTAATCGTCCGATATCGATTCTCCTGCTCAATATAACGCTCATCATGCGCTAATAGCATCGTATCAAAAATAGCTTGCAGCATCGTCAACGGTCCCCGTATATAAGAAACCTTCGTTTCGGCTCCCGTTTTGCCCACCATCTGAAAACCTACTGTTGGAATAGTTTTAGCCTTTTGCTCGTTTACAGGCTCATCAAAAAGCCATAAAGGCAGATTACTTAACAATGCCCCATCGACTACAAACACAAATTGCTGTGAGAATTTTTTCCCTCTCGTGTGCAAAGGATCAAGTCTTAGCATAACGGGGTCGAAAAAATATGGGATGCTTGTGCTCATCCGAATGGCCTTGGCCACCTCCAGTGAAGAGGTATTCATACCAAAACGTTTGATATCCTCAGGAAGAACCAGTATGCGTCCGTTCGTTATGTCTGAAGCAATAATGCGCAGCTTGCCGGGAGGCAGATCCGCGAACGTACGCACTCCCTTGGCAAGCAATAGCTCCCGCACCCAATGCTCCAATGCTTCTCCGGAGTACAGTCCTTTTTTTAGAAAAATACGAGCTGCCGGTCCAACCCATTTGATGTTAAACACCGGAGAACGCCGTAACAAGCTGACCAAGGGGGTTTTCTCGATCACGGCTTTCATTTCATCTGCCGAATATCCTGCCGCCAACAAAGCAGCTACAATTGCACCTGAAGATGTACCCGCTACGCGGTTGAATACAATTCCATGCTCCTCCGCAGCCTTGACTGCACCCGCCAGCGATATACCCTTAACCCCTCCACCCTGGAACACAGCATTGATCAGCATAGATCAAAAAACCTCCGTTCTCTTGGGAGTAAGCAGTTCTACTGCTTATGTATGAGAACGAAGGCTTATTTAGAACCTATATGATCCAGTTTACATAATTATTGATAATAATTTTGAAGTAGCTGAATGAGTCCGTACGGATTTTTCCGTAAATGCTGTGCGCTAAAATAAATATCCCCTTTAACCTGATTATAATTCTCGTTCAGCTTGAGTTGCTTAATCAACTCTTCGGCGGATTGCCAACCCTTTTCAGGAGTGCCGATTTTATAGGGGGAATGTCCGATGTACAGCTTAACATCTGAATTTTTGACCTCATTGGACCACCATGCCACAAGCTTGTCATAGCCAGCAGCCGGGAAACCGATACTCCAATAAATCTGTGGAGCTACATAATCAATCCAGCCTTTGTTAATCCAGGTACGTACATCCGCAAACGTCGTATCATACGCTGTAACTCCAGCCTTGGTGTCTGATCCGGTCAAGTCTTGAGACTTGTTGCGCCACACACCAAAAGGACTAATCCCGAACTGCACCTTGGACTTGCTTGCATGAATGCTTTTGCCCAGATCACGGACAAAGCTGTTCACATTATCTCGCCGCCAGTCGCCTTTGTCAGAGATTTTGTTAGCGTTATACGTTTTAAAGGTCGCATTATCATCAAAAGTGCCGCTGTATGGATAAAAATAGTCGTCCAAATGAACACCGTCAATATCGTATCCATCCACAACTTCCATAATCGCATCAATGACATGCTGGCGAGCAGCAGGAATTCCCGGATTGATGTAGAGTTGACTGCCATTCTTAACGATCCAATCCGGATGCTGGTTAGCCACATGGTTTGCAGCTAAACCACTGGTCGTTCCTGTAGAATTGGCGCGGAAAGGGTTAAACCAGGCATGAAACTCCATCCCCCGCTTGTGCGATTCGCTAATCATAAATTTCAAAGGATCATAGCCCGGATTTTTCCCCTGGGTGTTCGTCAGGTACTTGCTCCATGGCACAAGATTGGACGGATACAGCGCATCACCGCTGGCCCGGACCTGAACAAAAACCGCATTAATACCCATCCCCTGCAGATCATCAAGCATTTTGGTAAATTCCTGCTTTTGCTTCTCGGTGCTGCTTCGGGCGGCAGAAGAAGGCCAATCCCCGTTAATCGTAGAAATCCAAGCCCCGCGCATGGAAGTCGAAGCTTTCACTTGCACGACATTTCCCTGCGAAGAATTGGAGCTGCCCTCATTGGTTGAAGTAGACGGAGAAATGACGCTCGCCTGCTCATCATCATCGATTCCCTGATTCGTACCTACACTTCCCTGATTGTCAGGTGTGGACGTATTGGAGCTGGAGCCGCCACCGGAAGATGTTGTTCCGCCTGTGGAGGCACCTTTTTCACCACTACTTAACGTAATGACTCGCTCTGTAGCCTGCCAGTCCACTTTTAATCCCAACTCTTCCCCAACAAAACGCAGCGGCACCATGACTCTTCCGCTGGTCATACGCGCAGATGCGTCCAATCGAACTGACTTGCCATTCACCGTAGCACTCTGTCCGTCGTTCTCCATAGAGATGTTCTTATCCTGCGCTGTGATGGTTACCGCACCGGACGATGCTGACCAGTTGACTTGAGCGCCTAATCCCTCACTAATCACTCGCAAAGGCACCATCGTTACGTTGGCTCCTTGCACAATATACGGTGACGCATCACTTTGCAGCAATTGCCCGTCCAATATAATTTCAATCTCTCCGTTTGGAGCCGCTTGCGCTCCAGGCACAACTGCCGTCTGCACCGCCAGCAGTAAACCCGCAGCCAGTGTCCATGTTTTCTTCCAATTCATATGATTACAATCCTCCGCTAACCCGTTAATTTTTAACCCTGTCTTGTCCTGCTATATAATGGATAGACGCTAATACCCGGGTATTTGTTGCGGTAGGGACAAATAAAAAAGCATCTGTCCTTACGGACGATGCCTGTCAGGAATCACCACTCAATTCCTTGTGTATATCGTGAAGCTGGCGCAAACGATCTTCATCCCGGCGGAAATATTCGACCAATGTCTCAATGCGGGTGATGGAATCCCAGCTTAAATGGTGCTCAATACCTTCCACATCTTTATAGATCAGGTCCTTTTCGACCCCAATCATACCCAGAAATTGCTCTAGTAACTGGTGGCGATCAACCAGCCGTTTGCCGACCTTTTTCCCTTTGGGTGTCAAAATTAATCCCCGATATTTCTCATATACGAGATAGTCGTCCTTATCCAGCTTCTGGATCATCTTGGTAACGGACGAAGGATGGACCTCCAGACCTTCTGCGATATCCGAGACACGTGCATATCCCTTCTCATCAATCAGTTGGTAAATGCGCTCCAAATAATCTTCCATGCTTGGCGTTGGCACTTGTTTCCCTCTTTTCTGTTATTGAACGGGCGCTTACCGCCTTCATTTCCTGCGTTGAACCTACATATGTAATGATACATGTTATCATTGCCTATTGGCAAGTCTCATCCCCCCGCTCACAGCTATTGCCACGATTTGTTCAATTTAAGCAGGGCACACTAATAGCGTCCCTGTATCGTTCTCCTTATGGCATGAGTTAGAGTTGGACACCCAAGCTACTACTGGATATTTATTCCTGAAAGGAGCGTTACCCATGTCCACGCTTGAGCGTACTCCTGTCAAAGCCAAAGGAACCAAACCGTTCCTGCCTGATCTGGTATTCTTTGAGCCGGACGCACTGAATTATCCCAAGGGTCAGCGTATTATGGATTGGGTAAAAGTCAAAGACATTCCGTATCGTATGACCACATCCCATAACCGGATTACCAATTTACCGGGCGAAACCGAAGTTGAAAAATATAGAATGGCGAAAAAAACGCTGGTCGTCGGTATTCGCAAAACGCTAACCTTTGACCAGTCCAAGCCCTCTGCTGAATATGCCATTCCCATTTCGACCGGATGTATGGGACACTGCCACTATTGTTATTTACAAACGACATTAGGGGCAAAGCCGTATATACGCGTCTATGTCAATACCGATGATATCTTATCGGCAGCTAAAGGCTACATCGAGGAACGTGCGCCCGAAATAACTCGTTTTGAAGCAGCCTGCACCTCTGATCCGGTTGGTTTGGAGCATATCACCGGATCGCTCGGAGAATTGATTCGTTTTATGGCAGACGAAGAATGGGGTCGCCTGCGTTTTGTTACCAAATATCATCATGTTGATCCACTGCTGGATATTAAGCATAATGGACATACTCGCATCCGGTTTAGCATTAATTCCGATTATGTTATTAAACAATTTGAGCCTGCGACTTCGCGCTTCGAGGAACGCATTGAAGCGGCAGGTAAAATCGCCCGAGCCGGTTATCCGCTAGGCTTTATTATTGCGCCGATCATCTGGTATGACGGCTGGGAAGAAGGATATGGCGAGCTGCTGCGCAAATTGAGTGAAACCTTGCCTCAGGATGCCACAAATGATCTGACGTTCGAATTGATCCAGCATCGTTTTACCAAAACGTCCAAGGCTGTGATTGAGAAGCGTTATCCAAAAACCAAGCTGGAAATGGACATGGAAAAACGCAAGAAAAAATGGGGCCGTTGGGGACAGAACAAATACGTTTATCCCGATGAACAGCAAAACGCACTGCGAGAATTTATCACAGAGCGCATTTTTGAACATTTTCCATTAAGTCGTATTGAATATTTCACATAACCAGCATCCAATTCGGCGCTATCCGCTGTAAATACAGCGTTACATCCGTCATATGATCTGTTACTAGTAAAATCCCGGTAATGATCAGCAGTATACCGCCTGTTTTGACGATAATTGACGTGTAACGCGAGGATAGACGAACAGAGCCGGCCAATAAAGCCAATGCAAAAAATGGAATCGCAAAACCAAGCGCGTAGCCTGTGACCAGCTTGAACCAGGTATGATGCTCTACTGCCGCCAAAGCAATAATAGCTGTCAGCATGGGACCGATACAGGGGGACCAGCCTGCCGCAAATCCGATTCCGATTACAAAGGAACCGGCATAACCGGCAGGCTTCCATGTCCAACGAAGCTTATGCTCCCGCATCAAAATCAAAGGCCGTACCACGCCAAGAGATACCAGCCCCATCACTAAGATCAATAGCCCCGCAACTACCCTTAGCGTATCCTTATAATTGCCAAACCATTCTCCAAGCAACCCTACACTTGCACCCAAGGAATAGAACACTACGGAAAAGCCCAGTACAAAAGCTAGGGTATGTCCCATCGTACGATAACGTACCTCAGCCTTATGCCGCCCTTCGGCCAGTTCACGTGCCGACATTCCCGTCATATAAGATAAATAAGAGGGGTACAGTGGCAAACAGCAAGGTGAGAAAAAAGAAACCAGTCCCGCTATGATCGCCAGCCCGGCGTTAACATCCGTCATCAGCATTTCCTCCCGCCTGTCTTAAGTAAACACGAGCAAACAAGCCCTATTACTAAAACATACGTGAGGAAGCAACCAAATATGTTGCAACCCAAAAAGCGTATGCCACGGCGTACAAGCCGAAAGACATACGCTCATGACGAGCTTTATTTATTTTACAATCGCGCCATTAGGCATGCTTTCCGGTACTGTAGCTAGCGTAAGCTGATCTCCGTGCGATGCTGCCAAAATCATTCCTTGAGAAAGTTCCCCGCGCAGCTTCACAGGCTTGAGATTGGTCACACAAATCACCTTGCGTCCAACCATGTCCTCCGGCGTATAGAACTTGGCAATGCCCGATACCACCTGACGTTGCTCATAACCAAGATCAAGCTGAAGCTTCAACAGCTTATCGGCCTTCTTTACAGGCTCACAGGCGATAACCTGAGCGACGCGCAGTTCTACCTTGGCAAAGTCTTCAATACCAATCTCTTCCTTCGCCTCTGACGCTTCTTGGCCCTCCACCGCCGCATTCTGCGGTTGAACCTCCACAGTAGCTTCCTCCGCCTTCTTGCCGCCGGTCATCGCTTCCACGATGAAAGCAACCTCCTGCTCTGAATCCAGACGCGGGAAGATGGGATTGCCTTTGACGAGTTGCGTTCCTTCCGGCATGCGACCAAACTGCTTCCCGCTGTCCCATACAGTCAGTTCGCCTTCCTTGATGCCCAGTTGTTCCCAAATTTTATGCGGGGCACGGGTCAAGAACGGTTGGAGCAAAATAGACGCAATGCGCAGGCTTTCTACAAGATGCACCATAACGGATGCCAGCTCACGGCGCTTGTCCTCATCCTTGGCCAGGTTCCATGGTTGTGTTTCGTCAATATACTTGTTGCTTCGACTAATAAATTGACTAATCGCCGTCAACGCCACGGAAAACTCCATGTTTTCCATCGCTTCTTCCACTTTACTGTAAGTCACTGTTGCCATTTCTTCCAAAGCCCCGTCGAATGCTGTTACATTCGCTTCATAAGCCGGAACCTTGCCTTCAAAATATTTGTCTACCATCGCTACAGTACGGTTCAACAAATTGCCCAGATCATTCGCTAAATCAGAATTGACCCGATCAACGAAGCTTTCCGGTGTAAAGGTTCCATCCGCGCCGAAAGGCACCTCGCGCAGCAAGTAGTAACGAAGTTGATCCAGACCATAGCGGTCAATCAGCGTTACAGGGTCTACGACGTTACCTTTGGACTTGGACATTTTACCGTCCTTCATGAGTAGCCAGCCGTGTGCAAATACTTTTTTAGGTAACGGGAGATCCAGCGCCATCAGCATGATTGGCCAGTAAATCGTGTGGAACCGTACAATTTCCTTCCCTACGATATGCACATTGGCAGGCCAAAATTTATCGTACAGCTCGGTATTGGAGGAACCATAGCCCAGGGCTGTAATGTAGTTCGAGAGCGCATCAATCCACACGTATACGACATGCTTCGGATCACCCTTCACCTTAACACCCCAGTCAAAGGTTGTACGGGATACAGCCAAATCCTCCAGCCCCGGCTTGATGAAGTTGTTAATCATCTCTTTTTTACGGGATTCCGGCTGGATAAACTGCGGGTTCTCGTCATAAAATTGCAGCAAACGATCAGCATACTTGCTCATACGGAAAAAGTAACTCTCTTCCTTGACCAGTTCTACAGGGTGTCCGCTGTCCGGGCTTTTACCTCCAGCTACATTGCCTTCCGCATCCTTCACCACGTCAACCAGTTGAGTTTCTGTGTAGTAAGTCTCGTCAGGAATGCTGTACCAGCCTTCATATTCGCCTTTGTAAATGTCCCCTTGCTTGAGCAAACGATCAAAAATTTCCTGTACTACACTCTTGTGACGCTCTTCCGTTGTACGGATAAAATCGTCATTGGAAATGTCGAGCTTCCGCCATAAATCCTGAATCCCTGCCACAATATCGTCAACAAAATGTTGCGGTGTTTTGCCAGCCGCACTCGCTTTCTGCTCAATCTTCTGACCATGCTCATCCGTTCCTGTCAAATAGCGCACCTCGTAGCCGCGCAGCCGCTTGTAGCGTGCCATTGCATCTCCGGCTACCGTAGTGTACGCATGACCGATATGTAGCTTGTCGCTTGGATAATAAATCGGTGTCGTAATGTAAAATGTTTTCTCATTGGACATGTGTATTACCTCCTGTTTTGTTCAGGGTAGCGAAATAAGACATGCTCCCTTGAATTTGGTACTCCAATTCGTGCTTTTCACACTAATTGGGCACAAAAAAGACCCCCGTCCCTATGGGACGAGAGTCACCTCACGCGTTACCACCCAAATTTCCTGTATCCTCGCAGACTACAGGCTTCACCGGTCACTCTGACCGCCCATTAACGCTGGATCACGCCTTTCCCTTACGGTCGTTCGCCCTATCACCATTGAACTGGTGGCAAACACGCTCGAAAAAGGTTCCTCCAGGACCATATTCAGGCTTCGTTCCAGACCGGTTTGCAGCTAACCCCGGCTCTCTGTACTGGACGGTTGACCCTACTCATCCCTTCGCAGGAAAACAGTATTATCCAAAATATAACCAAACGCGCATAGCTATGTCAAGTCAAGCCCTTCCCAGCACGATCAGCAAAACGATCTTCGTCAGATCTATTTGCCCTCTTTTTAGCAGGAGGCACCAGATCTACACCGCCTGGATGAAAGGGATGACACTTCGCTATACGTTTGGCGGCCAGCCAGGAGCCCTTGAGCGCTCCATGCACCTCCACCGCCTCCAGCGCGTACTGTGAGCACGTCGGATAGAAGCGGCAGGTCGGTGGCTTTAATGGTGAAATATAGGATCGGTATAACTTAATCGGAGCTTGAACCACTCTTCGTGTGGTAATCTTCATTTCAGTAGCCTACGTGGCTGTGAGTGTGACCGCTCGCCTGCTTGTATCCCCTTTTAGAATTGGCTTCTGCGTGCCCGTTCTTTCCCTGGCATTCCTTGCAATAGCCGAAAATTTCAAACTTGTGCTCAACGATTTGAAACTGATCTATCGTATCTGTCATCTGCATCGGGCAGAAAGAGATCGGTAATGTTTTCTGACAGCTCAAGCAAATCATATGGTGGTGGTGGTGGTGCTCATTACAGCTCACCTTGAACTTCATTCCATCCTCAAAAGATACCTGCTCCAGCACACCCAATTCCTGCATTACACGCAAATTACGATAGACGGTGTCGAAGCTGAGTCCGCTGTATTTTTTACCCATATATTCATAAACGTCTTTGGGGGACAGATACCCTTCATTCTCGGAAAATAACGTGGCCAGCGTCTTGCGCTGATCCGTAATACGCAGCCCCTGAGCGGACATTGTTGTGATAATCTCATCCTTTGTCAGCATGCGTTTCACCCTCCCCTGTCTATAGTTTCAGGTTTTCTGATGCAGGCTTAGGCTTGCATCTACTTATTATACCACGATTAAAGTCAAAGTTATAAGAGATATTCGCGCTCTTGATAAAGAAAAAAGCGTTCTCCTGTACTGGAACCGAATCCGCAGCAGGAGAACGCCTTTATTCTGTAAGTGATCTGACTTTAAACGGTGAATGATGAGACCCTACGGTCTAACCGATAAACAAAACCGGATATTCATATTAATTTTTAATAGCTGGTAATGGCATAACTACTACGGAAACTGGCAAGTTACTACCCGCAGCAGCAGTGAAATACATCTCTACACTTTCCTCGATATGACCTGTACGATACAGTACACTCATCTCATTTGGAGCCCATACGGAGCCGTTCGTCGGGATACCCACGACCTGATTGTTCACCATAGCATAGCCGGAGTATTCACCACCACGCGGGTTAAATGTAATCAGGGAATACGGCGCTACATGATCCAGCTTGATTTTGTATACAACACCAAAGTTACCCGCATTGGAGGCAGAAGAACCGTCCAGACCATCCGTACCAATCAGGTTCGGGTCAGTCTTATTATCTCCAAGAACGATACGCTGAGCTGTTTTACCAACCTCTTCTGTATATTCAAGCGAGATATCGGAATTAGCGTATGTTCCGCGGTTATGAATTCCATCCTTCGGCAGTTTTGCCAAGGTAGGCATTACGGTAAGTGGATCTACATTTGCATCTAGCACAATAACTGTGTATTGGATCGGTTGATCTGTATACAGATCAGACAAGAGAGAAATAACCTGTTTTTGCTTAATTTTTTGCGCACTCAGATCCTGTAAAATAACGCGGCTTTCGCCCGGATTCAGGACTGTGCTGGAGCGTTTGCTTCCATCCTGCATAGATTGAAAGTACCGTTGGATCGAAATTTTACCCGCAGCGGTTGCAAACTCAGATGGTCCGGCAAAACCGGAATTTTCGACGTTCATATTAGCAGCAGTAATATTATTGTTGGTCGCGATTACGTACATTTTCACATCTCGGCCCGTTTCATTCACATGATGGACGAGTACACGTGTGCTGCCTGATCCCATTTCCTGATACACAATCCCATCCTGGAATACACGTTCCGGGCTGTTAGCACGGATCAGAAGACGTGGTGAAGATGTACTGGTCAAAGGTATAGTAGCCATCGTAGGCACCTGGCTGCCGTCCACACTGTATTTATCACCAAAAGGCGTGAAGATTTTGTTAAAATCATCTTCGTTGTACAGCAATTCATTCGTAATTTTAACCGTTTCGCTTACAGTACCTGTTGCACCATGCTTATCAGTCACGGTCAGCGTAATGGTCACATCACCCGGCTCGAAAAATGCCAGTTTCTTATTCACCCAATCACGTTTAGTGATCGCATTTTCATCATCCGTACTCAGATCGGTAATCGTGATTTTTTCACCCATTTTGTATTCTTTTTTATCTGTTGTAAACAGAGCCACTGGTGGCTGATTCGGCGGTCTTACGGTAATCGTAACTGAGTATGGATCACTCCAGTTCCCTGCGGAGTCAAGAACGGAATAGGTAACTACATATGTACCTGGCTCCTGAAATACGTCCTGCTTGCCTTCCCAACGTTGATTCACAATCGGAAGACCTGTAGGAGAAGATTCCTTCGTCAAATACGTAACTTGGGTTTCGCCCGCATAGATATCTTTTTGCTGAACCGTGAAGGAAGCTTTAGGCTTTTGATTCAAATCCATAATAACCTGTTTTGTTGTATTATTTACAGTATAAGGAATATTTAAGGCCTGTGTAATAGACGTCAATGGCACCATAAATACGTTCTTTTGCTGGAATGCCGGCCCCTTCATTTGTCTAGCTTCACCGTTAACCGTGTAAACCTTGCTGTCAGTCTTGAAGCGCAGCACGTTTGTACCTTGGGTGATAACGGTTTCCTTGGTAGCAGTGTCATAACTAAACTGTAATCCGACGCGGCTGACAAGCGAACGGATAGCTACATAAGAAACACCGTCCTTGACTGTCATCGGCTGAGTCGCTGTGTACACCTGTCCGTTTTGTTCCATTTTTGCGCTGTTCAAATACAAAATCAGTTGATTTGCACTCATGGATGTTGGAGAACCACCAGGATTGGTGATCGTTCCGTCTCCACCGTATACATCATTGGATACGTTCGATCCGTTGGTTGTATCCGTCGGCAAGCCAGACAAAGGATCATTAGATACGCCTGTGTTATCAGGTGTCACCGTGTCATTTTGTGTTCCAGTGTTATCTTGTCCCCCGATGCTATTCTGAACGCCGGAATCTGTGACATTGGCCTGAGCCTGCTGTCCGCTAACCGAATCGGTGGATTGAACAGTGGATACTGCTTCTGCTCCTACAGGGGCTACTGCGGCCACCTGAGCTACCGCAAGCGCGGTGAGCATGGTCCATTTCTTGAAATTCATTCTCTGTCTCCTTCTATTACCAAATTATTATCATTCCCGTAAAAAGTCATACTATTAGACGCGGCTGTTGTCCAAAAGTTGCTGGGAATTTTGCTGAACATGAAAAAAAGGGAACTTCCTCCTGTCACTGCAAGAAATTTTATAACAAAAAACCGCCGCCCATCTGACCTGATGGGCGGCGGTTCATAACCAGAAAGTAATTTAATGACCATTCAACATTATGACGAACTGCCGACGACATTTATCCCTGCGGTCTCCATGCGGCCTTCTTCAATGAGACGGTAAGCCCGTTGAACCTCTTCTTCTGTGGGGGACGGAACCCCTTCCAGCGGATACGCCTTGCCGAGCATTTCCCACTTGTATACACCCATTTGGTGATAGGGTAAAATTTCGAACTTTTCGACTCCGTTCAATGTTCCTATAAATCGACCCAAATTCAGCAGATCCTGCTCGTCATCATGAATACCCGGTACAAAAACGTGTCTAATCCACATCTTGCGCCCTTGTTCAGACAACCAGCGTGCCGTACTTAGCATACGATCGTTGGACTTGCCTGTAAGCTTAATATGCTTGTCGTTGTCAATATGCTTAATATCCAGCAACACCAAGTCCGTTACGTCCAGCAGTTCTTGGATACGGCCTGCGTCATTAAAACCGTTACTGTCCAGCGTCGTGTGCAAATTCCAGCGTTGCTTCACTTCTTTGAACAGCTCTGCTACAAAATGAGCTTGCAGTGTCGGTTCTCCACCGGATACGGTCAAACCGCCTCCCGAAGAACGGTAGTAGGCTAAATATGGCTCAATTTCAGCCAATACCTCCTTCAGTGTCATTGGATTGCCCTCATTTAAAGCCCAAGTGTCCGGGTTGTGGCAATATTGACATTTTAACAAGCATCCTTGCATAAAAAGCACGAAGCGGATGCCGGGACCATCTACGGTCCCGAAGGTTTCCAATGAGTGTATGTGACCTTTCAGCATGTTGCATCTTCCTTCCCGCATCCGCTATGCGTGCGTCGTTATAATATATGATACGTAAAGCTTTGTTACATTGTACCGTGGAAAGTACGGTTAATAACATCCAACTGTTGTTCACGAGTCAGCTTGATAAAGTTAACGGCATAACCCGATACACGAATCGTAAGCTGTGGATAGTTTTCTGGGTGATCCATCGCATCCAGCAATTGTTCACGAGCAAACACGTTGACGTTCAGATGATGCGCATGGCTTCCAAAGTAACCATCCATCATGGAAACGAGATTCGTTTTGCGTGTTTCTTCTTCTTTACCCAGTGCTTTAGGCACGATGGAGAAGGTATTCGAGATACCATCCAGACTGTGCTCGTAAGGCAACTTAGCTACGGAGCTAAGGGAAGCCAAAGCACCTTTTTTGTCGCGTCCGTGCATTGGGTTCGCACCTGGTGCAAACGGTTCACCAGCCTTACGTCCATCCGGTGTTGTACCTGTTTTCTTACCGTACACCACGTTGGAAGTAATGGTCAGTACAGATTGAGTAGGAATCGCATTCCGGTAAGCTTTGTGCTTGCGGATCATGCCCATGAAGGACTCTACCAGTTCTACTGCGATGTTATCTACACGATCATCGTTATTACCGTAGCAAGGATATTCCCCTTCAATCACAAAGTCAATGGCGATGCCTTTTTCGTTACGGATCGGTTTAACCTTCGCATGTTTAATGGCGCTCAGGGAATCGGCAGCAACGGACAGACCAGCAATACCACAAGCCATCGTACGGACAATATCACGGTCGTGCAGTGCCATTTCAATCCGTTCGTAGCTGTACTTGTCATGCATGTAGTGAATAACGTTCAAAGTGTTCATGTACAGTTTTGCCAACCATTCCATCATTGGCTTGAAGCGGCTCAGCACTTCCTCGTAATCCAACACTTCACCTGTAATTGCAGGATATTCAGGACCCACTTGAGCACCTGATTTTTCATCCACACCACCATTGATGGCATACAACAAAGCTTTAGCCAAGTTGGCACGGGCACCAAAGAATTGCATTTGTTTACCGATTTTCATTGCCGATACACAACAAGCGATACCATAATCATCGCCATAAATCGGACGCATCAGATCATCATTTTCATACTGAATGGAGCTAGTTTCAATAGAAACTTTGGCACAATATTTTTTGAAGCCTTCAGGCAATTTTTCTGACCACAGTACAGTCAGGTTTGGCTCCGGTGCAGCTCCCAAATTGTACAGGGTGTGCAAGAAACGGAAGCTGTTTTTAGTAACCCGAGTTTCTCCAGTAATGGACATACCGCCAATGGATTCAGTTACCCATGTTGGGTCTCCGCTGAACAGTTCATTATAGTCAGGTGTGCGCAGGAATTTAACAATACGCAGTTTCATAACAAAATGATCGACCAATTCTTGTGCTTGCTCTTCTGTCATTGTGCCTTCTTCCATATCCCGTTGAGTATAAATATCAAGGAAGGAAGATACACGTCCCAAGGACATTGCTGCACCATTTTGTTCTTTGATCGCTGCAAGATAGCCAAAATATACCCATTGGAAAGCTTCTTTCGCGTTGTTAGCAGGCTTTGAGATGTCGAAACCATGCTCAGCAGCCATTTGTTTCAGCTCGTTCAAAGCGCGAGTTTGCTCGGAAATTTCTTCACGCAGACGGATTACGTCTTCTTCCATTGAATCCACTTCAAGGCTTTTCAATTGAGCCTTTTTGTCTTTAATCAGGAAATCTGTACCATACAGTGCTACACGACGGTAGTCACCGATAATACGGCCACGACCATATGCATCTGGCAAACCAGTGATAATACCCGCTTTACGAGCTGCTCTCATATCATCAGTATAAGCGTCGAATACACCCTGATTATGCGTTTTGCGAATATGAGTGAAGATGTCAACAATGCTTTGCGGTACTTCAAAGCCATAGGCTTTGCAAGCGTCGATCATCATCCGGATTCCACCAAACGGCTGCAAGGAGCGTTTAAATGGAGCGTCTGTTTGTACACCGACGATTTGTTCTTTATCCCGGTCTAGATAGCCCGGCTTATGTGAAATAATGGTGGATGGCGTATTCACGTCTACATCAAGCACGCCGCCGTTTGCCAACTCTTTTTTGGTAAGATCGGATACAATATCCCACAGTGCAGTTGTGTTGGCGGTAGGGCCAACCAGAAATTCTTCGTTGCCGACATAAGGTAAGATATTGGTTTCAATAAAATCGTTGACGTTAACTTCTTTAGTCCATTTGCCTTTTTTGAAGCCTCTCCAACCAGATTGTTGCTCTTGTAATTCTCTCTCAATCACCGACATGTAAATCCCTCCAAATTGTTTGGTCTTCCGGACTTGTGATTTTTTTCACAATTAAATAGTGTCTCGAGCCCGGCCTTTTCACCGATGTCTTACGCTCAGTGTCGGGACCTTTCTTACACCCTTATTGTAGAATAATGATAGAGTGTAGTATGTGACAAAAATCACAATACAGGTGATATTTATCACTTTATTTTTCCTAGCTTCACGCCCGTACCTTTATCCTTGCCGTTCACCCCCCTTCCCAAACCAACAGGCCCTCTATATAGAGAGCCTGCGTTGGTATTGAACGGGAAAATGCTTAGTCACAAGCCTCTTCGTACCTATTATATTATTGGTCAAAACGTCCGTAGAAGGCATCACGGTATATATCAGCCAATTCGGTAACCAGCGGCAGCTTCGGATTCGAAGTTGTACATTGATCCTCAAAAGCGCGGTCAGCCAGATAATCCACACGCGATTCAAAATCCTTCGCATCAAAGCCGATTTGCTGGAACGATTCCTCGATACCAAGTGTTTTGTTCAGCTTGCGGATTGCTTCGATCAAGCTGTTAACCCCTTCTTCAGTCGTACGGGCAGGCAGTCCCAGTATGCGCGCAATTTCTGCATAACGCTCATCCGCAACAAAGTGCGAATATTTAGGGAACGAAGCAAATTTTGTCGGTTTTTTCGCATTATAGCGAATGACGTGTGGTAACAAAATGGCATTCGTACGGCCGTGGGCTGTATGATATTGTCCGCCCCATTTATGCGCAAGGCTATGGTTAATTCCTAGGAACGCATTGGCAAACGCCATCCCTGCCAGTGCGGAAGCATTATGCATTTTTTCACGAGCTAGCTTGTCGCCAGTCAGAGACGATTGCTCCAGGTATTGGAATACCAGTTGAATGGCTTTAATTGCCAGAGCATCTGTGTAGTCACTAGCCATTACAGACACGTAAGCCTCGATGGCATGTGTCAGAACGTCCATGCCTGTATCCGCTACAGCCGTTTTAGGCAGCGAATATACAAACACTGGGTCAATAATTGCCACATCAGGCGTCAGCTCATAGTCAGCCAGCGGATACTTCGTGTTGCCCTGATTTTTGTCTGTAATAACTGCGAACGACGTAACTTCCGAACCTGTACCCGAGGTTGTAGGAATGGCTACAAATTGCGCTTTTTGACCCAGACGTGGGTACTTGTAGATCCGTTTGCGGATATCCATGAATTTTTGTTTCAGATTGTTGAAATCAGTATCTGGGTATTCATAGAACAACCACATGCCTTTAGCTGCATCCATCGGCGAACCACCGCCCAATGCAATAATGCAATCCGGTTGGAAACGTCTCATCATTTCAGTACCACGTTCTACTGTATCTGTCGACGGATCTGGCTCTACTTCCGAGAACACTTCGATAGCTACTGGTGTTTGGCGCTGGTGTAAATAATGGATGACACGATCCACATATCCGAGTTTCACCATCATAGGGTCTGTGATAATGGCTACACGTGTGATATCAGGCATTTTAGTAAGATACTGAGTCGAATTTTTTTCAAAATAAATTTTGGAAGGTACTTTGAACCATTGCATATTCACCGTACGTTTCGCCACCCTTTTCACATTAATCAAGTTGACTGCCGATACGTTCGACGAAGTCGAGTTACGTCCGTACGAACCACAACCGAGTGTCAGCGATGGAAGGTTGGTGTTGTAGATGTCACCGATCGCACCATGTGTGGAAGGTGCATTTACAATGATACGGCCTGTTTGTAAACGGTTTGCGAACCGGGCGATAACATCCTCATCCTGCGAGTGAATAGCGGACGAGTGACCCATGCCCCCGAATTCCACGACTTCGGCAGCACGTTGAATACCTTGTTCCGCATTTTTCACTTTGTAGCAAGCCAGTACGGGACTCAATTTTTCTGCGGACAATGGGTATTTCGTTCCTACCCCTTCAATCTCAGCGACCAAAATTTTTGTCCCTGCCGGTACTGTGATGCCGCTCAGTTCAGCGATTTTTACAGCGGACTGTCCGACGATGGCCGGGTTCACTGCACATTTCTCTACATTAATAGCTCCCTGAGTGAGCTTAGCTGCTTCTTCTTTATTTACAAAGTAGCAACCGTTAGCGATCATCAATTTTTTCACTTGTTCGAAGATTGGCTCTTCGATAATAACCGCTTGCTCGGAAGCACAGATCATACCGTTATCAAAAGATTTGGAGAGGATGAGGTCATTCACAGCCTGCTTGATGTCTGCTGTTTTTTCAATAAAGCAAGGCACGTTACCAGGACCTACACCTAGTGCAGGTTTACCACAGCTATATGCTGCCTTAACCATGGCTGATCCACCAGTTGCCAGAATCAGCGCCACATCCGGGTGATTCATAAGTACATTGGTTTTATCCATCGAAGGAGCTTCAATCCATTGAATACAATCGGCCGGAGCACCATGTTTGACGGCTGCTTCAAGCAAAACGCGAGCTGCTTCCGCACTACACGATTGAGCGGATGGATGAAAACCGAATATGATTGGGTTGCGTGTTTTAATGGCAATCAACGCTTTAAACATTGTAGTGGAAGTCGGGTTAGTCACAGGAGTGATCCCCATAATGATACCGACCGGTTCTGCTATTTTTTGAAAACTGTCAAAATCATTGTCCTCAATGACACCGACGGTTTTTTCATTTTTGATACTATGATAGACATATTCAGTTGCAAACATGTTTTTGGTGATTTTGTCCTCGTACACACCGCGTCCTGTTTCTTCAACAGCCAGCTTCGCCAGGTGCATATGCTTATCCATTCCTGCGAGTGCCATAGCTTGTACGATTTCGTCAATCTGCTCCTGATTCATACTCATGAAAGCCTGCTGTGCCCGGTTCCCCCGGTCAATCAGCGTTTGAATATACTGCTCAGCGCTTTGCTCTTTTTGGATAACCTCGTTTTTAACAGCCATTTCCCTCATCCTCCTGTTATCTCGTGTACTATCTCTTGTTCACGCACTGATCGTAACACAGCTTTTCAAAATATATTGTGATTTTTTTCACAATGTATTTAAAATTTTATTTTAAGAAGTGAATTAAATCACAAAGTTTGGAATTCTGCCACTTTTACCCCCTCTTCTTACCCCAAAAACGCATAGCACAGGTATATAATGAATTTGAATTGATCAAGTTGCAGATAAAAACATAGGAAACAAAGGGGAAATGGACGATGAGAAACCCTACAAACGTAATGGAAGCCCGCGGCAACACCAGTTGCTTCTCGGAGACCAGCTTCAACCGGCTGCAAGTGATGATGAAGGATCGGGTCATGCCAGAAAGCTCGCATCTATTCTGGGAAGGAGATACAGCAGATAAGCTGTTTTATATCAAGCGCGGACGCGTGAAAGTCACAAAAACAACGGATGAGGGTAAGGAACTTATACTATATATGTACCAAAGCGGCGATCTTGTTGGTCAAGCTGATCCATTTTTCGGTACCAAGCATTCCTTTTCTGCCGAAGTTCTGGAGGACAGTGATATCGGTGTTGTCGATCATACGGATTTGGAGCTGCTCATTTGCCAGCACTGTGATTTTGCCATTGACTTTATGAAATGGATGGGGTCCCACCACCGTATTACCCAGACCAAGTTTCGCGATTTGATGATGTACGGCAAGCCAGGTGCTCTATGCTCCACGCTAATCCGCCTGTGCAACACCTATGGAGAGCCTCACGGCGAGCATATTCTTATTCATAAAAAAATTACTCATACCGACCTCTCCAATATGATCGGTGCCACCCGTGAAAGTGTAAACCGGATGCTGAGTGATTTGCGCAAAAAAAATGCAGTCGAATATGATAATGGCATGATCGTTGTCAAGGATTTGGAAATGCTACAAGGTGTATGTCATTGTGAACTGTGCCCGCGTGAGATTTGCCGGATCTAAATTATTTGTTTTATTTTATGTAAAAGAGGGCTGTCCCAAAAGTCATAAAATTGGCTGGGGACGGCCCTTTTCTCCAAATTGTAAAACAAAAAGAAACCGTTCTTTGGTAAAATGGAGGTACCACCCAACCATTCGAAAGGAGACGGTTTCTTTGTACATTCAATATACCATGGATCAACTTTTCTTACCAATGGATTTAGAGGCAGATATCCCCGAAAACCACATCGTCCGTGTGGTAAACGACGCAGTCAACCGCCTGAGTGATTCCATTTTCAACGCTGCGTATCCTGGCGGTGGCCGTCATAGTTATCATCCTAAAATGCTCACCAAAATCATCATTTACGCCTACACCCAGCGCATCTACTCTTCCCGTCAAATCGCCAAGGCCGTCCGCGAAAATATCATGTTCATGTGGCTCGCTGCGCGGCAACAACCGGATTTCCGTACCATCAACCGCTTCCGTTCGGAGCGGATGAAAGAGGTGCTGGAAACCGTGTTTACCCATGTACTGGAGTTGCTTGTTCAGGAGCAATACGTGTCCTTGGAACACTACTTTCTGGACGGAACCAAGTTTGAAGCGAATGCAAACAGGTACACCTTCGTCTGGAAAAAGGCCGTTGTCAAGCATCAGGCCAAGCTGCAAGAAAAAGTACATACCCTGTTCCAAACCATCGAAGCGGCCGAAAGCGAAGAAGATGCGCTCCACGCGGGTACAGACCTTCCTGAGCTTGGCGAAGCTTCCTCGCTCACGGCAGAAAAGCTGGAAAACGCGGTTCAACAACTGGAGGAAGCTTTGCAAGAAAAACCGAAAAACAAAACCTTAAAGAAAGCCGTGGGCCAGTTACGCAAGGACTTGCTGCCGCGGCTCCAAAAGTATGAGCATCAGATCGAAACCGCGGGCGAGCGCAATAGCTACAGCAAAACCGATTTGGACGCGACGTTCATGCGAATGAAGGAAGATCACATGCGAAATGGTCAACTGAAGCCGGGATACAATGTGCAGATGGGCACGGAAAACCAGTTTGTGCTCGGTTACAGCGTGCATCAGCGGCCTACCGATACGAAATGCTTGAAGCCCCATTTGGAACATCTGGAAGAATCACTCGGGAGACGACCAGAGATGGTCATTGCCGATGCAGGGTATGGAAGCGAAGAAAATTACAGCTATTTCGAAGAGCACAACATCCAAGCGATCGTCAAATACGGGACATACCACAAAGAGAAAACCAGGGCCTGGAAGCAAGCGATAGGCAAAGTGGACAACTGGAGCTACAACGAAACGGAAGATACATGGACCTGTGCGGCTGGAAAAATGTTACGTTTTCGATACGAAGGCCAGACGGTCACGGAGAGCGGCTACACGATTCGGACACGCCATTATCGAAGTGAAGATTGTAGCGATTGTCCCCTAAAAGCGAAATGCACCACAGCCAAGGGCAACCGGGAGATTGCCGTCAGTCTGACCTATATGCGGCAAAAAAACGACATGCGGGAACGACTGCGCAGCGAGGAAGGATACACCCTTTCCGTTCGGCGCATGACTGAGCCCGAGAGCGTGTTTGGACAAATAAAAAACAATCGGGGTTTCCGAAGGTTCCTGCTTCGCGGCTTGCAAAAAGTAAGCCTGGAGGTCGGGTGGCTTTGCCTTGCCCACAATCTGCTCAAAAAAGCCGCAATGACGGAAAAACGCAAAAGGGACGAAGCAGGATAAACCTCTGCTTCGTCCCTTTTGAACATATCGGTGTTTTTGTTCTTTTTCGATATGCTTTTTAAGGGCTTTTGGGACAGCCCCCTTAATTTCACACTCCCCCTCCACCTAAATAGCCCGCGCAACACTTCACCGATAGTATATTGTGCTTTTGGTGATAGAAACGGATTCACGGAAATCTGAACTAACGGGTACCCGCCTCAGGATACATACGATGCAGAAGTGTCCAGGACCCATGATCCAGCCCTCGCGCCCGGTCTGTTTGTACATCAATGCCCTTTGCTCATATAATTCTTTCAACTTGGCCGCCAGCTCCAGTGGGAAACCGCCAAAATCATAAATTGTATCGTAAATGCCGTCTATCGAACTAATTGTCAATGTTTGCGTCTCTCAATGGGCGGTGAAGATAACAATAGCCTTTGGGCGAATGCTCTTTCCAAACTGCTCCAGAAAGCAGTATATTCTGTCTGTTCAATAGCAAGCATAGGTGATCCGTGGGCTAAAAACAAGGATGGCATCATGTGAAAACCTCCTTATCATTCATCGATTTATTTTTCTCAATTAGTAACTTTATGTAAGTGATAATACATAAGTAACAAGGTTATGTCAATACAGATTTTAACATACACTTAAAAAACGTCGTTTCTTTAAATAAAGATTGATATAGGTATAAAGTCATAGTAATATGTAACTAATAAATTTTGAATATTCACTATAAATCGATATAAAGGACTGGTTTCTATGGATATACATACTGCTAATTGCCCAAAATGTGGTTCCGTTTTCCGGCAAAATCTTAGAAACCTCTGCAATACCTGTATCCAAGAAGAAAATTTATTTTATGATCGCTGTTCCAATTATTTGTGGAAACATCCCGCTACTCATACTCGCCAGCTTAGTGAAGCAACCGGCACACCTATGGATTTGCTCACAGACTGGGTAAGAGCGGGCAAGTTTCCCACCACCTATAATCAGCTTGATTATCCTTGCGAGTCCTGCCATTCCCCAATTTATGCAGGAAGACTTTGCCATTCCTGCCTCGGTACGTTCCGTATGGCAGCGCTTGAAATTCAAACCCGTGTCCCCCGTCGTACTGCAACCGGATTATTTTCAATCGCAGGCCGCGCCAAAGGCTATTAAGTATTACAAAATAAAAAACAGCCTTTTTCCTAGGAAAAGGCTGTTTTGCTATGAAAAACGTTTATTCGGCTTGATACTCATCTAATCCATTCCTCGGCCCAATATTGAATCTGTTCCATGACCGGCTGAAGTGCACGGCCTTTGGTCGTCAGCTCATATTCAATGCGGACAGGAGTTTCCGGGTATACATGACGTGTAAGAATCCCTGCATTCTCCAGATCCTTCATCCGCTCAGACAGCATTTTATCGCTCATTGTGGGAATCAGATTGGAAATATCCTTAAAACGCTTGGGACCGCTCATCATAGATTGAATAATCAGTCCGTTCCAGCGCTTACCCAGACATGAAAAGGCACTTTCAAAACGCGGACACATTTTCGCAAGTTGCGGTTGACCCTCCATATTTTTCACCTTCTTTAGCATTTCGGTTTGATAAAGCTTTCCTTTTGTTAGTATATATCATTTTAGCATACTTTATCCCGAAAGAAAACACTTTCTTCTTAATTTAATACCCAAACCGATAAAGCTGCCATGACCACAGCTGATTATACAACAAACCTGCATAAGAGGTATATGGCAAATACGTTAAATCAAAAACAGGCGGAATCTCAAGAGATTTCCGCCTGCCAGTCTGTTCAATATCAAGCTTATCGGAATCAATAAATGGCAATTATACCAATATACCACCGAGAGGTCTGACAGGTTCTCTTTTACCATAAACTGGTTGAACAATGCTTGTCGGATAAGCCCAACGAATACTGTTAGCAATAACCTTCAGAATATCGGGCTGGTAATAGGTCGGATACGTTTCATGACCCGGGCGGAAATAAAATATTTTACCACTGCCACGACGGAAGGTACAACCGGTTCTGAACACCTCTCCACCTTCAAAATTGCTGACAAAGACCAATTCATCCGGCGTCGGGATATCAAAAAACTCACCGTACATCTCTTCGTGCTCCAACAGAATTTTAGCGTCAATGCCCTCCGCAATAGGGTGGGACGGATTGACGGACCAAATAATTTCCTGTTCGCCTGCCACTCTCCATTTCAGATCACAGCTTGTTCCCATCAGGGCTTTGAACGGCTTGGAAAAATGTCCCGAGTGCAGCACGATCAAGCCCATGCCTTCCTGTACCCGCTTTACAACACGGGCTGTAACTTCATCACTTACCTGATCGTGTGCTTTATGCCCCCACCACAGCAGCACATCTGTGGAACTCAGGATTCCTTCTCCCAAACCATGCTGGGCATCATCACGCAATGTAGCCGTTCGAATGGCAAATCCTTCGTCTGACAGGCCATCAGCCAATGCCGTGTGTATTCCATCAGGATATACCTGTTTGGCTTCATCATTCAGCTTCTCGTTCAAAAATTCATTCCAAATGGTGACGTTAATCATCAATACTTCCCCCTATTAGGTTAGACCCACCACATCTCGCTAAGCGGTTCTTCAATAAGGACCTGGCGAAGATTGTGAACGGCTTTAGTAAAGCCTTCCTCGACGGACATCAGACCATCCTCGTGCTCGATACTCACTACATAATCGTAACCCACCAGACGGAGAGCACTAATAATATCCGCCCAGGTTTTGATATCATGCCCATAGCCGACGGTACGGAACTGCCATGCGCGATCTAGCATTTTCGTATAATCCTGCATATCGGTCAAACCGTATTTATTCACATTAATCGGGTCAATCGTCGTATCCTTGGCATGGAAATGATGAATGGCTCTCTCCCGGCCCAAAATTTGAACCGCCTGTACCGGATCAATCCCCTGCCACCACATGTGACTTGGATCAAGATTGGCACCAATGACTTCTCCCACAGCTTCACGCAGACGAAGCAAGGTTGCTGGCGTATGAACGGAGAAGCCACCGTGCAACTCCAGCCCGATTTTGACATGATGATCCGCTGCAAATTTTCCAGCTTCGGTCCAGTAAGGGATAATCTTATTTTCCCATTGCCATTTCAGCACTTCCTGAAAATCATTGGGCCACGGCGCAACTGGCCAGTTCGGGTACTTCGCATTCTCATGATCACCCGGACAGCCGGAAAAGGTATTTACAACAGGAACTTCCAGCTTTTCCGCCAAACGAACCGTTTTAAGAAACGTTTCGTGATCGGCCTGTGCCAAATGCTTTTGCGGATGGAGCGGGTTGCCGTGACAGCTGAGCGCACTAATAGTCAGTCCACGGGACACTACTGCTTTTTTGAAGTTTTTGAGCGCTGTTTCGTTGTCCAACAGTTCATCCGGCTTGCAGTGCCTATCGCCCGGATTACCACCTGTACCGATTTCTACTGCGTCCAGTCCTTGGGATGCTACATAGTCCAGAGCCTCTTCCAATGAACGTCCGCCGAACAATACCATAAATACTCCAAGTTTCAAACGTAATCCCTCCCTGTATCATATGTGAAAGAAGCTGCTTATCTTATAATGATGGCCTATTCGGTTGCTTACGGGCTTAATCTTAATCGAAATAGACAGCTTTTCCTGTACGAGCCGATTCATAGATAGCTTCCAAAATTTCAGTAACCACCAACGCCTGTTCGGGCTTCACAAGAGGCTCTTTATCGTCCAGAATGGCTTCGATCCACAGACGGGCTTCGCGATCCGCTTCGTTTTCCGTTTCTCCAGAGTAAAAGGCTACACCGCCTGCGTCCAGATCAATTTTCGTATCAAACAAGCGACTATTCTTCTCCCCGTTAATGCGCAGACCATCCTGCATATCGGCTCCGCCTTCAGTACCGCATAACAGCGTCTTCGCTTCGCCAAATTCTACAACGTTCAGTGCCCAACTGGATTCCAGCACAATAGTGGCTCCATTTTGCATGGTAATAAAGCCAAAGGCAGAGTCCTCCACCTTAAATTCCTCAGGGTTCCACGGTCCAAAAGCATTCGCCGCGTTTTTACGATCTCCGAGTTTGTGGAAGGTTGAGCCCAGCACGCTTTTAGGCTTGTAATTATCCATCAGCCAGAGAGTCAGGTCGAGCGCATGCGTCCCGATATCAATCAGCGGACCACCACCCTGCTTCTCTTCATCCAGAAATACTCCCCAAGTCGGAACTGCCCGGCGACGCAGAGCAATGGCTTTGCCCAGGTAAATCTCGCCAAGCTCTCCCTGCTCGACCAATTGCTTCAGATACAGGCTGTCGTTACGATAACGGTTTTGATACGCAATGGACAGCTTTTTACCTGTACGATTTGCGGCATCCAGCATTTCCCGAGCCTGCTCGGCGGTTTTGGCCATCGGCTTTTCGCACAGCACATGCTTACCTGCCTCAAGCGCGGCTACCGTAATTTCCGAGTGCGAGTCGTTGGGTGTACATACATGTACGACTTCAATATCTTTATTTTCAAGCAGCTTCCGATAATCGCTATAAACTTGTGAACCTTCAACACCAAATTTTTCTGCCGCTTCCTCAGCACGCTCTTGAATAATGTCACAGAAAGCGACGATCTCTGCACGTTTTTGCTTGGCAAGACTAGGCAAATGCTTGCCGTTGGCAATCCCCCCACAACCAATAATTCCGATTTTGAGTGTTTTAGACATGAATATTTCCTCCCTGAGCTGCGTATTGTTGGAGCCACTTAAAGCTGGTTTCAATGCTTTCGATTGGAGGATTTGAGCTGAAATCCTGTTCCACAACAACCCAATCCACGCCTGCCTCAATAGCGGCATCTGTAATGGCCTGAAGCTGCACTTCTCCTTTGCCAAGCTCTACGGTAACTGCTTTTTGCTGCTCGTCACGTGCCATATCCTTTAAGTGAATGATAGGCAGGCGTCCACGATAACGTCCGATGTATTCCACAGGATCATAGCCTCCGTAGTATACCCAACAAGTATCCATTTCGACCTGCAACAAATCAGCCGAAACCGCATCATATAAAGCATCGAATACTGGACGATCATTGATTTTTTCCGTCAATTCAAAATCATGATTATGATAAGCCAGTATCAAGCCCTGTTCCTTCACTTTTTCACCAATTCGGTTCAGGTTGGCAAAAAGCTCATCCCACTGGCGCTGCTCCTCGGTTAAATAAGGAACGATCAGGTACTTATTCCCTAATTCTTTGTGATAAGCGATCTCCTCATCCAAATAGTCCAATAGACGGGTATATTGTACATGGGTTCCGACAACTTCCAGATTCAGTTCATCCAAAAGCGCTCTGACATCCTTGGCATTGCGTCCGAAAAAGGTATGAAATTCTACCCCTTTATAGCCCAGCTCAGCTACCTTGCGCAACGTACCTTCAAAATCCTGTTCAAGCTCTTCCCTTACTGTGTACAATTGCAATCCTACTTTAGCCATTACCCTTCACCTCTTCATTTAGGATGGATGAACCGTTATGTCTGTACCATGATACAAATCTTCATCTGGCTCAAATGTACTTTCCAACGTAATATGCTTACCTTCCAATGAGGAGCGCTGAAAAGCATGCATAGCCTCTAATACATGATAGGCAAGCTCCACATTGGCACGATGGTTCTTTTCACTGCGAATGGCTCTCACCATCTCATCCGCGCCTATTCCGCGTTCGTTCTTCCCACACTCAAATAAAGGTTCCACGAGCTCTGCGGTTTCCTCTCCAGATCGGCGAAGCTTGACATCTCCGTTAAAAAAGTTCGGATCAGGCAGACTTAAGGTTCCTTCCGTACCATAAATTTCAATACGTGGCAGATCTGACGCCCCCTGAATGTCAAAGCTGGTAATGAGCGTTACAATGGGTCCGTTATGGAAATCCATCGTTCCGGCCAAATGCGTTGGTGTCTGTACCCGCAGCGGCGTGCCGCTTTTGGGACCAGAATGTATGTGACGGTCAGGAATCTGAATGCCCACTGAACTACTGATTCGCCGGATCGGACCCAGCACATGGATCAGCGACGTCAAATAGTAAGGTCCCATGTCAAACATCGGACCGCCTCCAGCGGCATAGAAAAATTCCGGATCAGCATGCCACCACTCGGGGCCTCTCCCCATAAAAAAGGCAGTAGCGGCTACGGGCTGCCCAATCATTCCGTTTTGTATAGCATGGCGTGCAGTCTGAATACCCGCCCCAAGAAATGTATCCGGGGCGCAGCCGACACGCAGGTTTTTTGCCTTGGCTAGATCCAGAACACGTTTGCCATCCTCCAAGGAAACCGCCAAAGGCTTTTCACTGTACACATGCTTGCCTGCCTCCAATATCGCCATATCCGTCAGTGCATGGCTGCCAGGCACGGTTAGATTAAATACAAGCTCAATCTCAGGCTGGCGAAGCAATTCATCTACCTTGTATGCGTTTTCAATGTTAAATTCATTGGCCCTCGCTTTGGCCCTTTCCTCCAATAAATCAGCCACGGCCACCACTTCGATAAGCGGACTGTTTTGGAGATTTTCAAGATATACCGCGCTAATGTTACCGCAGCCGATAATCCCGGCCTTCATTCGTTCCACGTCGTCACACCCCCTGGCCTCCAACATGTTCTGTATTCTGCTATAAGCCTTACAGACACAATAGTATTCTATTTCCGTTTCGTTTAAAATGAATAATATGATTAAAACATGAACAATCTGGTCAATATTTGAAGCAGCCATATGCCCAAAGGAGTCATCATCATGTCTATCGTCGAGCCTTGTCAGGTTCTAACCGCAGGCTATTCCTTCCATCGTAAGCCTTTTTATTCGAACCAGCCTGAAGGGATCAAAAATTATTTGTTTCGTCTACAAACAGACGGACGCTGCCAGGCCCGCATTAACGGGGAAATGACACGGATTGAGGCGGGTGACCTACTGCTGTTCAATCCTACCGAGCCTTATGAGCTGGACATTCACAGTGAGTTAAATCCAATGGGGGAACAGGTCGTGGAGAGCGGAGATTATCACATTTTTTTTGGAGGCTCCTGGGTAGATGAGTGGTGGCACCATCACAAACGACCCAACCGCATCAAGGTTCAGCTTACCGAAGCCCTGCTTGGCCTATTTCGGCAGCTTGTGATGGAGCAGCGGCGTATTTCTAATCCTTATCCGGAAATATCAAGCTATTACATGCGCATTCTTTGCCTGGAGTTTGACCGTATGCTGTCCGAGCATCCGACTTCCACCCATCATAATTATCTCGCTTATCAGATTAAAAATTATATCGAAGAAAATGCTTCTTCCAATTTTAAGCTGGATGACGTGTCCTCACACATCGGCATCAGCGTATCCAGAGCTGTACATCTGTTCAAGGAAACATTCGATACGAGTATTATGCAGTACACACTGGATATCAGGCTCAACATGGCGAGGGAGCGCATTATTTTCAGCCCCATGTCTTTGGAACAGGCAGCCGAATCGTCCGGTTTTGCAAACTATACGTATTTTCACCGCGTATTTCGCTCCCGCTTCGGCATGTCGCCCAAGGAATTCAGAGTGATCCACCGTGAGCAATTGTAATATTGGGAACAAAACAAAACCTTGAGAGAGCCTTTCTTGGCTCCATCAAGGTTTTGTTTGTTCCCATTTCTCAATCATTCTTCTTCTGAGCTTATAAAGGTTCTACGGTGCAATCGTCAGCATCACTACCGACATCGGTGGCAGTGTAACATCCAGGCTGTGACCTTGCTGCTGGAAGGACGTGAAGGTTTCCGTTTTCACATGCTCCAGCTGGTCAAAGGTATTCTGTGCCTGCATATCGTCGCTGGCGAGTACAACACCGCTAATTTGCTTAACGTTTTCCAGCCCTCTCAGCTCCAGATTCAAGGAAGCCACCTCGCCCGGATGAACGTTGCACAAACTCACATGTATATATCCGTCCTGCGCCTTGGACGCAGATACACTCACCTGTGGAATGGAATCACCATCATATTCATAATTGCCTACGGTTACATGGGTAGCAAGCGCTTGTGCATCCTGGTGCACCTTGAACATTTCAAATACATGGTATGTCGGGGTCAGTAGCATAGCAGGCCCTTCGGTCAGAACCATAGCCTGCAAAACGTTGACCATTTGGGCAATATTCGTCATTTGTACACGGTCATGGTGATCGTGGAAAATGTGCAGGTGCAGTCCGGCTACAAGTGCATCGCGCATCGTATTTTGCTGATACAGGAAGCCCGGATTTGTACCCGGCTCGGTCAAGAACCAGGTCCCCCATTCATCCACAATCATTCCAACCCGTTTGTTAGGATCATATCGGTCCATAATGGCAGAATGACGAGTGATCAATTCATCCATGTGCAACGATTTTTTCATCGTTTCGAACCATTCCGCTTCGTCAAAACCGAGTGCTTGCCGTTTCGCTTCCCAGGTACCCGGGACCGTGTAGTTATGCAGACTCAAGCCATCCATAAGATGCCCAGCTTCACGCATCAGCACTTCAGTCCAGCGGTAATCGTCCACATTCGCCCCACCTGCAATCCGATAAATCCGGTTCTCTCCATAGTTACGAACATACGTCTGATAACGACGATACAGATCGGCATAATATTCCGGGCGCATATTGCCGCCACAGCCCCAGTTTTCGTTACCTACGCCAAAATATTTGAGCTTCCATGGCTGCTCACGCCCGTTTTCCTGCCGCCATGCGGCCATAGGGGATTCCCCGTCAAATGTCATGTACTCTACCCACTCCGACATTTCCTGCACCGTACCACTGCCAACATTCCCGCAAATATAAGGCTCTGCGTCTAACAGCTCACACAGCTGAAAAAACTCATGGGTGCCAAAATGATTATTTTCCACCACACCGCCCCAATGCGTGTTGACCATTCTTTTGCGATTTTCCTTCGGCCCGATGCCGTCCTTCCAATGATATTCATCGGCAAAACAGCCTCCCGGCCAACGCAGCACAGGAATGTTTAGCTTTTTGAGCGCTTCTACCACATCATTGCGAATCCCGTCCGTATTTGGAATCGGGGAATCCTGTCCAACCCACAAACCTTCATAAATACATCGTCCAAGATGCTCGGCAAATTGTCCGTAAATATTTTTATTAATAACGCCTTGCTCCCAATCCGTGTGGACAACAATAGAACCCTTCATGACAAGCCCTCCTCAAAAATAGTAAAGTGCATGGGGATCATACACTTCAATGATTGCGCTTTCATAAAATTAAAAAAATATGGCGTAGCTGATCTCTTTTCCATCTAAACGTTTACAATCATCCAATGTAACAGCTTAATAGTAAATAAAAATATTAATAATTAAACAAAAATGTTTTACATGTTTAATATATTTTATCGCCTTCTATTTGTCAATCGTTAAGCCATAGCTCCACCTAAACCAAAAAGTCTGCCCTCAAGGCAGACCATGGTATGACCACTTTAACTCATGATCGTGTGTGCCTATTCATTTCAAGGATATCCCATGCCAGTGAGAGCCGTTATAGCCGGGACAATTTTGATTGACTGCCAGAGCACGTACACGGACAATACTTCCGCTGATCCTGCACGTATGCCCACCCATTAACTCATCGCATTGCGAGCAGGCTAACAGTCTGGTCTTGTACACATCATCGGTCACACATTCCATTCCAAGCCTCATGTTGTTTATAATTCTGGTAATTTGCTCTTCCGAAATAGCGATGTCCCTTTCACACCCTTTACAGGTGTTTGGTGCGGTTATACCATCCATCATCGGCTTACCCTCTCTTTCAACAACGTCCTGAGTACATGCGGCTGGAGGACCTTATTTCCGTTCCGGCGGGAGTTGGGCAGCCGCTTCCGATACGACCATCGCCAAGTCCTCATTTCCGAACATAGACAGTACTCCTAATACTGTGTCCAGCGGGATATCTCCCGCTTCTTCACGCGATACGGTCAGCTTACGTACTCGGAGCAGACGCTCATTGCTATCCTGCTGCGGATAAGCTGCACGATACAGTTCCTCTGGCTCCAGCCCGTGATTGATGCACCATTGCGCAAACACAAGGATCATCATATCCTCTTCCTGCTTATAATTTTCGATGATAGCCTCTTCTAGCTGTTTACCGCGGTTGTACTCTTCCATTCGTTCATTTCTCCTTCAATCTGTTTCTAGATGTCTGGACAACCTTGACGGCTGTCGTTCGTTTTGTGTTAGTCATCCAAACGGCTAATGAGTTCGTCCGCCAACATATGACTTTCCAGCACCCTGCCAGCACGTACACTGCATTCCTCTGGACGATGAATATGCTCCAGAAAATGATTTACCACTCCAGTGAATCCCCGTCTTTCCAAAATCGTGTCCCAGCTTCCGAATGATTGTGACAATGGCGGCTTATTTTTTTGCATAAAAATAGCCTGTTCCATGTTGGTCACCTCGACGGAACGACCTGCACCATGCAGCTCCACCTTCTCAATGTCAGCCCCTGCCTGTCTGTTCATACTGTAGCTACCGGAGGCATTTCCCAAACGTACGGACCCGAAAGCAGCGTTCATATATCCTTCACTCGTCGTGTCCAGACTGCTGTGCAGCAGCTCATAATCATCGCCACCCAGCCACAATAGCAGATCGAGCATATGAATCAAATCATCATAAACCGTCTGTGCCGCAGGTCTCGGACCATATCCCGTCCGATGCTTGATCGCCGCGCATTGGCTGAAACCTCCTGCTTCCTCCAGCCACGCTTTAGCAGCTACATAATGCGGGGCAAAACGTCGGTTAAAGCCGACCGCCAGCAACACAGCTTGTGCCTCCGCAAACGCGGTCATTTC
Organism: Paenibacillus sp. 1-8; assembly: GCF_056316205.1. Classification (NCBI taxonomy): domain Bacteria; kingdom Bacillati; phylum Bacillota; class Bacilli; order Caryophanales; family Paenibacillaceae; genus Paenibacillus; species Paenibacillus sp. 1-8. The sequence goes on from NZ_CM149995.1 coordinate 3,231,308, forward strand.
CAGGTTTTGACGCACATCATAGGACAGCGGTTTATCTACATACACCGCAACACCTTTTTCAATACACGCCATAACCAGATCAAAATGGGCTTCGGTCGCAGCATGAATGAATACAGCCTCCGGCTCCCATGCCAGCATTTCCTTTACATCCGTCGTTCCTCTCGGCAGCCTGTATTGCTCCATAATGGAACTAACCGGCTCCTGCGAACGGTTCATGACACCTACAATATCTACACCTTCGTGTGCAGTCAGCAGCGGCAAATACACTTTGCGGGCAATACCGCCCAGACCTGCAATAGCTACTCTTGTTTTCGTTTGCTTATTCATATCATACCCACCTCTGATGACTCATTTCTTCTGTTGTCTAGTTTACATGGAAGTCCGCTGACAAGCAAAAAAAAGAGGCTGTCCCCGATCCAGTTAGACCTGACGGAACAGCCTCTATGCATGAGCGTCCAGCTTCAGCTACGATGATTTCAGTGTGCTTAGCTTAGGCGTGTAGCGCTTGTTTTCTTGTTTTTTCACTTTTTATTTTTTTAACACGCATTCCAATGGCTACGACCAGAACAACGACCAGAGCTTCAAATCCGTATTTGACGACCCCATTCGTGAACCAATGTGCAATCAGCGGCTCGGCCACTACCATTTTGGCAGCAGTATAGGCCAGTACAGCAGCTCCAATTGTAATGACCATCGGAAAACGTTCGGTCAGCTTCAAGATAATTGTACTGCCCCATACCATAATCGGAACGGAAATCGCCAGTCCCAAAATAACAAGCAACATATTTCCATGAGCTGCTCCCGCAACGGCAAGTACATTGTCGAGCCCCATCATGGTGTCAGCAATAATAATGGTACGAATCGCGGCCCACATTTGATTGGTTGCAGAGATTTCATGTTTTTTCTCCTCAACCAGCAGCTTGTAAGCAATGTAGATGAGCGCAAGCCCCCCGATTAAACGCAAGCCGTAAATTTCCAGTAAGTACGTGACCAGCAAAGTAGCGATAACACGAATGACAACCGCGCCGACCGTCCCCCAAATAATGACCTTTTTTTGATTGGCCTTCTCGACATTACGGGCTGCCAGACCAATCACAATCGCATTGTCACCAGCCAGCACCAAATCAATGACAATGATGGACAATAATGCGGTCAAAAACTCGATTGACAAAAAATCCATACGTTTCTCCCACCTTCTTTATTTATTTGTTATACTGTACATAGTTCTGCGCTTTATACTAAAAAAGCGCCATTTCACGGAATCCGGAAACGGCGCTTGACCCAAATTTAGCATCAAAAAAAGACCATTTACCCGGATTCCAAAAATCCTGGCAAAGGTCTCGCTTACAACATTACGTTGCCAATAAAGCCGGGGATTTTAAAATCCCGTAATGACGACTTTACTCGTTGAGCTACTCCCCTCTGGGAACTATTCTGTTAGTGGCAGTATAGCACACATTATTGGGAATGTGAACCCTATTTTTTTTCTGTATAAGCGACAGGCCGAACAGGGATATTGAAAGAGGTATGTAAATGAAAAAATGGCTACTCGCTGCGGCTTATGTTTCGCTGCTCTGCATCGCGTTTATCTACAAAGATGATTGGCTCGCCTGGGCGAACAAGCAAACCTCTTTTCCGGCTCTGCTGCTGCTCGCGTTTCTGTTCGCGTTAATTCCATTTGTACCTTACAAGCTGATTATCGCTTCCATTGCTTATGCAGCAGGTGCCTGGCAAGGCGCTCTGATCTGCTGGCTTGGCACTACATTCGCTGCGCTGGTCGTTTACGGCGCGGTCCGTATTCTCTTCCGTGACAAAGGACGGGCTTATCTGGAGCGAATTCAAGCGTTGGAGCGCTTGAATCGGGTCATGGAGCGAGAACCTTTTGCTGCTGTGCTGTTGGCCCGCCTGATTCCGATCATCCCGCAGGCAGCGGTAAATGTATATGCCGGGGTCGCAGGCTTTCCGTTCTGGAGCTTTATGCTGGGTACAGCCATTGGCAAGCTTCCTGCAATTGCGGTATACGCTTATGCAGGCGGTACAATTGCAGAACATCCTGTGACTGGATTGCTCGTTTTGCTGCTGTATACAGCACTGGTAGGCGGAGGCTTTGTGCTCTACCGCAGGAGGCTTCAACGTGCCCATAAATCATAGCTCTGTGAGCCTGCCGTCAGGACTGTAAGGATGTAGAGTGGTGTTGGCTTTTTAGTCCAGAGTAATTTGCAAAGCTGGTTTGTTTCTGTCGTTCTATTGGTTTTTGCGGACATGTCATATATAATTTAATTGTAAGCTATTTAAATAACAACTAATTGAAACTTTCTCAGATTGGAGTGACAAATATGAGCACCAACCATCCAAATACCGTGGAGAAGGCAACTTTTGCAGGCGGCTGCTTCTGGTGCATGGTTTCCCCCTTCGAGGAACTGCCCGGCATTTTAAAGGTAATATCCGGTTACACAGGGGGACATACGGAAAACCCGACCTATGAAGAGGTATGCTCCGAAACAACGGGACATGTAGAAGCCGTACAGATTACATTTGATCCGCAAGTCTTCCCATATGAAAAATTGTTAGAGCTGTTCTGGCAGCAGATTGATCCGACGGATGAAGGTGGACAATTTCACGATAGAGGTTCGTCCTACCAAACAGCTATTTTCTATCATAACGAAGAACAAAGAATCAAGGCAGAAGCTTCCAAAAAAGCGCTGGGTGAAAGCGGCCGTTTTGACAACCCCATTGCTACACCGATTCTGCCTGCGGCAACCTTTTATGAAGCGGAAGAATATCATCAGGATTATCATAAGAAGAACCCCGCGCATTACAAGCGCTACCGTAAAGGTTCTGGACGTGAAGATTTTATTGAGCAAAATTGGTCAGGTAAAATCGATAAATCTGATTTGAAAGAGCGACTGACACCTATTCAATATGAAGTAACACAAAAGAACGCGACCGAGCGCCCTTTTCAAAATGAGTTTTGGGACCATGAGGGTGAAGGCATTTATGTGGACATCGTATCGGGAGAGCCTTTGTTCAGCTCGCTCGATAAATATGATGCAGGGTGTGGTTGGCCCAGCTTCACTCGTCCGTTACGCAGCTATAATGTCAAAGAAAAAACAGACCTCAGCCACTTTATGATTCGTACCGAGGTCCGCAGTCGCGAAGCCGACTCCCATTTGGGACACGTATTTGATGATGGCCCGGGTCCAGATCGCCTGCGCTATTGTATTAATTCCGCCGCTCTCCGTTTTGTGCCTCAGGAAGACTTGGAACGTGAAGGCTATGAAGCCTATAAGTCACTATTTGAAAAGTAAATAGACTTCAAAAATATTTTAGGCTGGCCCGGAAATCATCTTTCGCAGATGACCTCGGGTCAGCCTTTTTTGAATTAAATCAGTATATGTACTTCCCGTCAGCCCATAATCCACCCAAGCCAGAATGCGAGCGGCACCAATAGCAACTGTGCAAGCAGCGTGCCTCCCAGACGCGAGATGATCATCCAGCCGTACATGCTGTTCATACGGTTCAAAGGCAGCTCCCCGCGCAGCGTTTTTTCAGACAATACTGCCAATCTGGGATCAATTAGCAGGGTCAGCAGCACCGTTGCCATACCATTGATTAGACCTGATGACATCGACATTGTCGTCCCTTGAGCGGGCCAGAGGAAAGATGCGTATAAAGCAGACACCACTCCAGTCGTATATATCGCGGTCACAGTCATATTCAGGGTAATCAGGCGCTTGGGGATCGCTCCCCTGAACAGCGAGGTAAGCATGGACCCGGTTGGACGCTTCATGTAGTAGCCTGCATGCTTCCAGCGGTTGTGCATCATTAAATGACGCACCAGTGCAGGAATAGAGCCGGTATGCTCCAGATGCAGAATCCATCTGGCCGACATGCGTACCACGGTCGGATACAAAATAATAGCGATCATGGTCCCGACGGTTGCTGCCAGTAGAACCCCGTGCATGTACAGCTCCAGCCTAACATTAGCCCCACCCGCTCGTATGGCAGCCTTCGCCTGATCGACCATACCTCCCAGTAAAGGTCCCTGCGCCATATTAGAGGTGCGCGAAACCAACAGCAGCATGCCCGCTACGGTTAAGGCCAATCCAATTCTACGCGCTCGTAAACCGCCAAGACGGAGGGCATAGGTCAAGCTGTCTGTAGTATGTATAATGATGGTTAGCATAAAGACGAAACTCCAGGCAAGCAATTGCTCCACTCCTTTTCAGGTATTCTGCACACCATTATACGCTTTTTCTCCAAATACATTTTACAATATATTCATTTCTTTGATTTTTCGTTTGTTTAAGCGGACAGCGGGTAATACATAATACATCATTTGCTATAAGGAGTGTTGGGTATGCCTTGGACCAAACATGATTACCCCCCATCTATGAAAAATCTGGAACCGCGTGTGCAGGAAAAAGCCGTTGATATTGCTAACGCACTACTTCGTGACGGCTATGAAGAAGGACGTTCCATTGCGATTGCAACCTCTCAAGCCGAGGAATGGAACGATAATCATCCAGTTGAACGAGACGGGAAGCAGAAAAAACATGAAAAACAGCATTTAAACGGAAATGGGAAAGGCAATGATTCCGCTTCTTCCGGGTCTCAGGAGCCTATTCATGTCGTGCCACATGAGGACCGCTCGGCTATTAAGGAAGAAGGACATGACGAGCCTGCTTCAACCTTCAAGCACAAAAATGAAGCGGTGGACGAGGCTCAAAAATGAGTAGACCGCCAGCAGATTTTGGCGATTATTCATGACCGGAACGGACGTATTCATTCTACTTTGAAGCCTTCCTGCTGAAGCCTGCATACAGCGAAAGGGTGTTACGCAGGAAGATTTCTCTTCTAACGTAACACCCTTTCCTTATTGACGAAGGCTGTGGACGACCGGCACTGTTTTGGCAACTACCTTTTGGGCTGGAATAGCCGCAGGCAGTACCTTTTTCACAGGTCGGTGTAGTTGGAACGTTGTCGTCCATGTAATTATTTTTCCGGCGAGCCACACAGCCAGTATGGTAAACATTGTTTCCTTCACAGGCAGATACAACAGCGATAATCCTAATACGATGATGTCACTAACGATAAACACGTTACCGATTTTCCATCCACGCCACTCGCTGATCAGCAGGGATAAAATATCATCGCCCCCGGTTGCTCCACCAAATCGAAGTACGATCCCGGCTCCCAAGCCTGTAAGCACTCCGCAAAGCAGAGCCGCTACCAGCAAGTTGCCGTGCAGATCTATAACCAGCGTCGAATACTTTTCAAATCCTGCATAAAACAGGGAAAAGGCGACCGCCCCGATTAATGCCAGCAGCATGAATCTTCTGCCCTTCAGTACCCAGGCCAATAATATGACGGGGATATCAAGCAGCAGCATACTCCAAGCCGGAGACACGCCAAATGCGTAATGTCCCAGCAGAGCCAGGCCCGCAAATCCGCCTTCTGACAAATGATTTTGAGCATTGATGTGATAATACGTAAAAGCTAAAATGCATGTTCCGAGCAGCATGACAGCAATCTGCCTTAATGCTCCATTGTTCACGATAGATTCGTAAGTTTTCCTCATACAGGCTCCCTCGGTTTCTCGTAAGTTTGATGTGGATAAACCCACTCTTACGGAAGCTACCGGGTAAGATGTGCCTGGAGGACTTGGTCCTTCGCATGTACAATCCCCTCTTCCGCAGAGTTGGCTTTCGCAACTTGACGTTACTCCGCGGAAAAGCTAAGTATAAGACAGATCAAATCGTTTCCAAATCGTCCTTTGGGGAAGTATCCTTCGGGGACACATGGTATCCTGATCCTTTCTTTTGTGGAATAAAACTCCGACATTTCTGTGGTACATGTAATTCTATTATTTATTATACCACACCTTACCACCTGCTAAACAGCTTGCTTTTTATGCCGCACCATATTTTTATTTTATGTGTGAGCATGCTTTATTGTATGTGCGAATAACCGCATTATACCGAAGGTTTGGCGGATGCACATACAATGTGCATTATAGTTTGGTTTATGCAGGTTTTCAGTGATACTATCCGGCTAATTTGACTGTTCTGCGCTGGTTGGCCATAAAGACCCCTCCGAGTATGAGGATCAGCCCGGTCAGAACGTTCCAGCCGATGTGTTCATCCAGAAGCAAAAAGCCCCATACGATAGCGCTCACCGGTACAAAATAAGTCACCGAGGAGGCAAATTCCGGACTTCCCCGCAAAATCATATAATTGAACAAAATATAAGCTACTCCCGATCCCAAAACCCCCAGCCCTATAAGGGAACCCAATATACCGGGGATGAAGACGACCGACAGATCAGGTCGATCCACAATTGCCGTCATGATGCCGCCCCCTGCCGTCGCACCCAATAGTGTCGCAAAGGTTGCCTGATACATCGACAGATTGGATAAAAACCGTTTGGACAGTTGCGTTCCAAAGCCATAGCAGAGAGTCGCAAGCAGCATACATCCAAAGCCGACGGGGTCGACAGAAATAATGGATACAGGATTAATACCCAGTAAAATAACGATTCCTACAAAAGCGAGTCCCATTCCAAACCACTGCATTCGATGAAAGATAGCTCCGAACAAGACAAGTCCGACCAACATGGTCCAGATTGGCGTGGTGGCATTCAATACAGAGGCCATGCTGCTAGCAATTCTGGTCTCGCTAAAACTAATCAAGGCCCATGGCAAAACCATGTTCACCAGAGCTACGAGAATAACCGATTTCCATGGAATACTTCTGAATTCAAATGGCTTGCGCATGGCCAGCATCAACAAAACAATAAAAATGAGGCCAAAGCTGGAACGAAGGAATACAATAGTCCAAGGCCCTACGTGATGAAGCAATAATACCTTGATAAACAAAAACGATCCGCCCCAAATGAGGCTTAGCAGCAATAGCGTCGCATATAACGAGCGTGACAATATGTATACCTTCTTTCTTTCCAATAATTGATGATTGCTTTGGCAAAGGAATAATTTCTATGATGAAGTATAAAAAGAACATTTGTTCTGTATGCTGATTATAATTATATTCCTGTTATGAGTAAAGGAGATTTCTTATGAAAAAGATACTGGACAACAAGAATAAGGCCCCATTGCCTTCCGAGGAAGACGCAGGGCTGATCAAAACTTGTGTACTTCTGACCCTCGTGCTGGATGTGCTGGAGCGGGACATTCGCATTCTGAATGCCTCTGCCTTAAAAATGCCCGATCTGTACGTTCGTAGTCTGACCGGGGTGCAACAGCGTGTAGCTGTTCAATTGGCGGAGACAAAGGCGCGAATGAAAAGGCAGGGAGTTAAAATATACAACGAAACGCGGAATCACGAAGGCGTGGAGGTTCTGTATGTATGCCGTGGCTACCACAAGCGGTTTTTCATGCTTTCCTCCTTTGCACGCAGCGAGGTTCGACGGGAACTGGGACATTATTTGGGAATTGATGTGACCCAAAGCCACTCGACTATGTAGTCTCGTTTACAATCCTTGCACGATGCATTTTCCGCGTACCGTTGCTTGTGTAAGCACCTCTTTCTCGTCTATTGTTAGCAACTGTCTTCCTCGCATGAGCACACGCCCATTCACAATTGTCGTATTGACATGCGCACCGCTTGCGCTGTAAGCAAGCAGTGACTCTATCTGGTGTATTGGCTGTAAATGCGGCTTTTGCATATCTATCAGAATGATATCCGCCTTTTCCCCACCTCAAGTGTGCCGGTTTTGTGCTCAAAGTTTAAGCTTGGCCACATTGACTTTAGCCATTTGCAGGGCCTGCGCAGCAGTAAGAGCAGCTGGATTGCCAGTGCTTAGCTTTTGCAGCCATGCCGCTGCCTTGGTCCAGTCGCCCTGTAATATGCCAGGAAGCCGCAAAATTGGGGGCGTTCTGCACAATTTACTGGGAGCTTGGATTCCTCCTTTCCTGGCGTGGACACCTTTTCCCCCGCTTCCAGCAGCTCCGCTACATCCACCATCAGATCCACGATGCAAATACGTCCATGAGGTTTAAGCGTGCGTTGCATTTCCGACAGAGGAGTATTTTCTGTTCACCTGTCAGATGATGCAGGGCATAACTGCTGACCACAAAGTCAAAGGTCCCGTCCATATAAGGAATCGACATCAGATTTCCCAGCCTCGTCTCGACCTGCGGAAATTTACTACGGCAGGACGCTTGAGCATTTCATTCGATTGATCCACACCTGCCATACGAATGCCCTTTTCAGCGAACAACCCCTCCAGATTCCCCGTCCCTGTACCTGCGTCCAGACCATACTCATCTGCATGGCAGCCACACGCTGTACGATAAGACGCAAAGCAAGCCTGTACGCGGAATGCCTGCCATTCCCCTCTTCCAGACTCACCCGACTCTTTTTCTATGATTTAGACTTGCAGCCACGAGGTATAGCGACGAAGCGTTAAATATGGAGTTACTTTGTATGGCACAAGCTTGGCCCAAAAAGATTGTATCCATATCTGGATGTCCTGTATCGGGAGCCGGATCACCCAACCTCACATGTAAAGGTAGCTATAGTAGAAGGATCAGCTGGAGAATTAATGAACAAGAAAAGTGTAGGCAGCCTCTTAATCGGCGAATTTATAACGAAAAAATCCGAAGCCTGGAGGAAATGTGCGTATTTCCCGAAGTGACGCTAGAAACACTGCTTCCCCCTATGCTTGATCCAGGACAGGACTTTGTTCTTCCCTATCTCTCCAAAGATGGAGAAGACATCGTACCTGAACCGTCAGCTTTCGGAAATCATGACCCAGGATGCGGAGGAAATTATCCGTATGCTTCAAAAAAGCGGTTGTGATGCCTTTGGCAACTTTGGCATCGGCAGACAATTGATTGCCCATCACCCGACCTTATGGAAAGGTCTGGAATGGAATAAAGAGTACCCTAATGTTCGCTTTCACCCACAGACCACCGTCAATATTGTCGGGAACGGCATTTTGAATTAGGCCGCTCCCTTTTGTTTAGTTTTCCGGCTGATCGGGTGTTTCGGTATGAATAGCTTCGCTAGGTTTATTTTCTGGAGCTTCATTCTGGGTTTCTGGCTCAGAAGGAGGCTCCTGCTTATTTTCAACAGATGGCTGCGAACTATCTGCTGCTGGCAAATCATTACTCTCACCATTCGTATCTATTTCTGTGTCAGGATCAGAAGGTACTGTTTCTTCTGGTAGAATCTCCTTCTGATCCGTTGCAGGTTCTTGTTTCTCCGGAGCTGCTTTATCCTTTATATCCGGTTTGGACGGCACGGCAGGTGTGGATGAACGTGGTCGTTGTTCCCTCCCGACTTCCGTTGGCACGTATTTTTGGTTAAACCAGTCTGTCACGAGTTGACCGGATTGACGGGAATAACTTCCCGGCAGCTTACCTGTAAGGCTGGAGACCGTAACTTTCACAACACCTTCCGGCTGTGTAAAATGCTTATTTTTGAAAAGCTGGGGCTGATCCTTGACCGCCTCGTTCATGATAAGCGCCCACACCGATTGTGCTCTGGAGTGCCCTTCTTGAGATAGGGTGTTAACCTGTTGACGGTAACCTGCCCAGACGCCGAGTGTAACATCCGGGGTATAGCCCATGAACCACACATCGCCAAAGTTTTGTGTCGTACCGGTCTTGCCGGCAATGTCAATGGTACCGTAGCTTTTAAAAGCATTTTGTATACGTTTGCCTGTACCCCTCGGGTCCGATATAACCGTTTTGAGCATATCTGTCATCAAAAACGCGGTTTGCTGGGAATATACACGCTTCGCCTGCGGTTTGAATTCATAAACGATCTTGCCGTCGGCATCCGTAATTTTACTGATCAAATGGGGTTCATTGTATACGCCCATATTAGGAATCGTGCCGTATGCCGCTGTCAGTTCCTTGACAGATACCCCCTTGCTGAGCCCACCCAGAACGCCTGTCTGAGCATGTTCATCCTGCGGCTGAATCGTTGTAATCCCAAGGGCACGAACAAAATTCCAGGCGTTTGGAATTTTAACTTCATATAAAAACAACCTCAGCGCAGGAATGTTGATTGACCGATTGAGTGCTTCGCGGGCTGTCATCAGTCCTTCGTACCGTCTGTTATAATTTTTAGGGATATGATAGCCTTTACGTCCGTCTTTCAATACAATTTGCGAATCATCAATAAGACCAGCAGGCTGAGTGTAGCCTTTTTCCAAAGCAGGCAAATAGGCTGCAATAGGCTTCATGGCAGAACCGGGCTGACGCGTCATCTGGGTTGCATAGTTCATTTGCTCAGTATTAAAGTCTCTACCCTCGATCATACCGAGTATAGCCCCCGTTTTATGATCAATCATGATGGCTGCAATCTGCTCGAGCCCCTTCTGCTTACTATATGGAGAAAAGTTTTGCGGATTGGATGCAATCTGCCGCATATCGTTATAAACTTTCTTATTTATCGTTGTATAAATTCGATAACCGGATCGTTGCAGCTCTTCCCGTGTATTTTGAAGGAGTTCAGCATGCTCAGGTTTGGAAATCTCAGCTGTTGTAATATCCGGATTTTGCTGGAGCGCCAACAACCGGGCGGCCTCTCGCTCCGTCTCCAGCATCAAATAAGGGAATGTATTGTAGCTTTTCTCGCGATGTGGTGCAAGAGTAGCTTTAATATCAAATTGGAGTGCTTCGTTATATTCCGTTAATGTGATTTTACCTGTTGCCAGCATTCTTCCCAGCACGACACGCTGGCGCTCCATAGCTTTGTTGAAGCCTTCTTCATCAAATTTCCCTTTACCGTCAAAAGCCGAATAAACAGATGGCAATTGTGGAAGACCGGCCAAATAAGCCGCTTGAGCAATATGAAGCTTATGTAGATCACTTACATTAAAAATCCCTAACGAAGCCGACTTGATCCCGTACAAATTGTAACCTGCGGAGCCATTGCCAAACGGCATTTTGTTTAGGTATGCCGCTAATATTTTATCCTTGCTCATAAAACGTTCCATGCGCAGTGCAAGCAGCATTTCCTTCACCTTACGGCTGTCCGTCTTATCCAGACTGAGGAAAACTCGCCGGGCTACCTGCTGTGTCAGTGTGCTGCCACCTGTTTGGCGATTTTCGTTCAGAAGCTTCTGTTTGACGGCGCGAGCCGTCCCTTTTAGATCAACACCCTGATGCTCATAAAATTGGCTGTCTTCCGTTGAAATAAGGGCATCTACAATGGATTGGGGGACATCCTTCAGGTCCACAAGCTGCCGATCCTCCTCCATGCGCATTCGGCCAACCGGGGTTACCTGGTCATTAAAAAATACAAAGCTGGTCAGAGCGTTCTCATTTACCTTTTCATATATCAACTGACGTGATCGTACAGGCTCATCATGAACCAGCGCTGCCACATAACCGGATATAAGGCCTCCTGCAAATAGGACCCCAAATACGCCCGCAAGCGAGAACCACTTGATATTAATCAGCAAAACTCTGCCAAAAATACGCCACCTGCTGCGTTTTTGAGATGATGGTCGACGTTTTGGGTTCATAAAAATGGTTTTCTCCCCTCAATATGCATTCATTTCCACATGTCTTCGTTCAAGATAATATGATACGCCATGTTAGATTTTACGTAAACAATAACGTTCCAGAAAATACATTTGGATTAGGAACACTTGTTCTGTATATAATACTACTATATGAACTTACATTCAAGAATATTTTGGAAAAACGATCAGCAGACATCTGGAAAGGAGATTGCAACATTGAACGAACGCGGAAAAAAAACTATATTTTTAGCAGACTGCCAAAGCTTTTATACCAGCATTGAGAAAGCCGACAATCCCGAATACCAGCATAAGCCGCTAGTCGTTGCCGGTGACCCTTCGCTGCGTTCAGGCATTATCCTGGCTGCGTGTCCACTGGCTAAAAAATACGGTATATCTACAGCAGAGCGTCTGGGAGAAGCGATAAGAAAATGTCCTGACCTTACCATTGTACGCCCGCGCATGCAGCATTATATCGACGTCTCATTAAAAATAACAGAAATTTATAACGAGTATACGGATTTGGTTGAGGTTTTCAGTATTGATGAGCAGTTTCTGGACGTAACCGGAAGCCGCTCCCTGTTCGGAGATCCGGTGAGCATCGCAAGTGAAATTCAACAAAAAGTAGTGTCACAAACAGGGGTATGGATTCGTATCGGTATCAGTTCCAATAAAATGCTCGCTAAAATGGCGACAGATATATGGGCCAAGAAGAACGAAAGCGGTATTTTTGTCCTTCCTCCATCCGACATTGCAGCGTTGCTATGGTCTCAGCCGATTCGCAGTATGTTCGGTATTGGCTCGCGCATGGAACGGCATTTGGAGAGGCTTGGATTGCATACCATTGGAGACATCGCACGTACTCCCTTACCCCGGCTTCAGGACAAATTCCGGTCTCATTTCGGCAAGCAGTCAGATATTCAGGCAGAAGTTTTATGGCGAACTGCTAACGGTCTGGATCACAGTCCGGTCAAGCCGGAAACATTGGATACGCCCCCAAAATCCATCGGTCATATGATGACCCTGCCCCGGGATTATGTCCAGCCTGCGGAGGTGGAGACTATCCTGCTTGAGTTGACAGAAGAGGTATGCCGGGACTCCCGCCGCAAAGGATATATGGGCTCGGTTGTGACCGTTCATTGTATATGCAGTCCGCACGAGGCGCCGACTGGTTTTTCCCGCCAGATGAAGCTGCCCGATCCTACAAACCGCACCGAAAAGATATATGAAACCGTAAAAAAAATCTTCTATACCTTTTGGAACCATATGCCCGTGAAGCGTGCGGGTGTCACTTTAAGCGGCTTGATGGATGATCAGCTGTACCAGCTGGACTTTTTTGAAGATCAGGAGCGATCCCGAGCTTTGGAAAAAGTAACAGACACCTTAAGGGATCGATATGGTCAGGCGATCATCATGCGTGCATCGTCGTTAACAAACGCGGGGCAGGCTCTGGAGCGATCCGTCAAAATTGGCGGTCATTACAAATAAAATCTCTCTATTAACCACCCAGTCTATTACCCGGGGAATTAAATACGAACGAAGGCTACGGAATACACTATACTGAACAGAAAACAATCGGGAAATAGAGGAACAAGCAAAAAAGGACCGCCTGACATCAGGCAATCCTTTTTCAGCTTGGATGAGCATCGAGCATTCAGAGAGATTTTAGAACATCCTACGTATGTCCTGTTAACGAAACATCCCCCACAACTTGATCAGATGGAACGTATTCGACGGATCGATTTTTTGCGCCAGTACGAAGGCCGTCAATTGTTCTTCCTGTGCAGCCGTCAGCCGCTCGTTCAAAATAGCAGAAGTGGACTTCACAAGTTGACGTACCTTGGCTTTGTTTTGCAGGTCCACCTTGGTCACGCCTTCGATCTGCTGCTTAACCCGCTCCTTAAGCACACGATTTTTCATTTTCAACTTAATCCGCTCCACCAATTGCGGACTGATTCCATATTGCTGATAGCTCAATGTTACCGCACCTCCCATATCATTCGGTCATTCCCAAATATATGACGGCCAGCCTGTCCATTGTGCCTATCTGTTTAAAACTATAAAAACAACCTCATGATTCAAGGTGTATTAGTCGATAAGATCACCCTGGAAAATCTGCTCTTTTTGCAAATAGCCACGCAATGCTTCATACTGCGGAGATGTCCAAAAGGACGAGTCCGCGATCAGAGCAGTCGCATCTTCACGGGCCTTTTCCAGCACCTCAAAATCCGCTACCATATCTGCTAACCGAAACTCGGGCAGCCCACTTTGCTTGGTACCGAAAAAGTCACCCGGCCCCCTCAAATCCAAGTCACGTCTAGCTACCTCAAAACCATCGTCCGTATCAGTCATAACCTTCATCCGCTCCTGACCAACCTCCGACTTAGGGTCAGCGATCAGTACACAATACGAGGCATGTGCTCCCCGTCCAACTCGTCCACGTAATTGATGTAACTGGGATAACCCAAAACGATCCGCATCCATAATGATCATTAGCGTCGCATTGGGGACGTCTACCCCCACTTCCACAACTGTCGTTGAAACGAGCAACTGAACCTCATTCGCATAGAAAGAACGCATAACTTCTTCCTTTTCTGCGGGAGTCATTCGTCCATGTAGTAGCCCAACGCGGTAATGTGGAAAAGCCTGCTGCATTTGAATATGCAAATCGATGGCATTCTGTACATCCAGCTTCTCCGACTCTTCAATCAACGGGCAGATCAGATAAGCCTGCCGTCCCTGATCCACCTCACGGGAAATAAGTCCGAGCACACGATCCATCAGATCATGCTTTACCCAATACGTAGAAATCGGAATACGCCCCTTTGGCCGCTCTGACAACGTAGAAACATCCATATCCCCAAACGCAGTGATCGCCAGCGTACGCGGGATCGGTGTGGCCGTCATCGTCAGCACATCGGGATTATAGCCCTTACGGCGCAGTACACTACGCTGGTTCACTCCGAATCTATGCTGCTCATCCGTTACAACAAGCCCAAGCTGGCGAAAATATACATCCTCCTGAATAAGGGCATGCGTGCCCACCACAATATCCAGCAGACCCATCTGGAGCGAAGCCAGTAGCTCCTTACGCTTCTTCCCGGTCGTACTGCCCGTCAACAACCCCACACTAATCCCAAACGGTTCAAATAACTTGTGAAGCGACCGCATATGCTGTTCAGCCAAAATTTCCGTTGGCACCATCAGCGCCCCCTGAAAACCGGAACGCACCGTAGCAAACAAACCGATGGCAGCAACAACTGTTTTACCTGACCCAACATCCCCCTGAAGCAGACGGTTCATACAATAAGGCGAGCGCAGGTCATGCAGTATTTCAAGCTCCACTTTCTTCTGAGCATCCGTCAGCTCAAACGGCAAGGCCCTTACAAATTCGCGAACCGTGGCATTATCCACTGTATGTACAACCCCATCTGCCCGGCCGCGGTTCAACGCACGGAATGCCTGCATTTTCAACTGAAATAAAAACAGCTCTTCATACACCATCCGGCGGCGGGCCTCTTGTCCCTCTCGATTGTCCTGAGGCTGGTGTATACCTGCAATAGCCTGCTTACGCGGCATTATACTGTATTTACGTACAAGTGACTCCGGTAAAATTTCGGGAATCATTTCACCAAACTGCTGGAGTGTCTGGTTCATCGTCTTGCGCATCCAGGTCTGCGTAATCTTGCCGCCTACGGAATACACAGGCTGAAGCGTCCCCGAACGAGCGACTCCTTTATCGGGAAACTCAGAATCTGCAACAGTCATTTGCATCCGTTTGAGGTCCCATTTACCAGTCACCACAATTTCACGACCTGAGGTTAGCTGCTCCTTCATGAAATGCCGATTAAACCACGTTGCTGTAAACATCCAATCCTCGGCCATCAATTTACAAGTCAACCTTGATTTGCGCCCGTAACGCTGAAGCACCGGAATGCCCATGATTTTAGCCTGCACCGTAATTTTATCTCCGTCCTTCACTTCGCTCAGCGAACGCAGACGGTAATCCTCATACCGGAACGGATAGTATTCCAGCATGTCCTGCACGTTAGAAATGCCAAAAGCGTGAAGCTCTCCTTCTTTGAGAGCACTCACGCCATGTATTTGTTTTAAAGGTATTTGATCCAATTGCAGCATATTACCTCTCATCTCCGGCCGGCCATACAAAAATGCCAATCGTTCCTGGTCCTACATGGGTCCCAATAACAGCGCCAAGTTCAGTATATATTCGATCTCCCAGCTCAAAGTGTTCTGCCAACTGTGCCTCGAACGCTTCTGCTGCCGAACGATCTGCCGTATGGCCTACAGCAATATTAATTTTTTGGCCCTTTAAATCCCGCTCCAGCAATTCAATGATTCTTGCTGTCGCTTTTTTATGTCCTCTTGCCTTGTCTACCGAATAAATGATACCTTCCTTGTCCATCGAGAGAATCGGCTTAATATTGAGCAGGGTGCCAACCATTGCCGCTGCCTTGCCAATACGTCCGCCTTTTTGCAAGTATTCCAGGGTATCCACCAGGAAATACAAACAACGGCGCTCCCCACGACGTTCCACAGCCCGAACAATATCAGCTGGGGATTGCCCGGCAGCCGCCAGCTCTGCCGCATAGACCACTAGCATGCCGTATCCGTATGAAGCTGATTTGGAATCCACCACGGTCACTCTATGTTCATGCTTCTCCAGCATGGATTTACCCAGCAGAGCGGACTGATACGTTCCACTCACGCCAGAAGACAAATGGATGGAAACGATCTGGCTCTCGGGATGTTGCTCCAACAGCGTCGTAAATGTCTCCAAAAAGCGGGCTGGTGAAGGCTGTGACGTCGTAGGTAGCTCATCAGCCCGTACCAGTTCGCTGTAAAATTGCGCGGCAGACATCTCAATGCCGTCAAGGTAAGTCGTGTTTCCAAACATCACCGTCAGCGGCACAATGACTATCCCGAGACGGTCTACCAGCTCCTGCGGAATATCAGCCGTGCTATCGGTCACAATGATGGTGTTACTCATCGATCAGACCTCCTTTTGTGGTGAGCTTCTATGGACGCTCTACAGCCCATCAAGTTTCCACCGAAAACAGGTAAGGATAAATCGGCTGACCGCCTTCATGAACTTCCACTTCAGCATCCGAATAGTTTTCTTCAAGCCATGCAACGAGCAGCTCTGTATCTTCTTGCTTCGCATCCGAACCTGTGAGAATCGTAACAATCTCATCACCATTCACCAACATTTTGGTCAGCAAAAGACGAGCCGTTGCGATTAATTGTTCTTCAGTCGCTACAATTTTGGAATCCTGAATACCGATATAATGGCCGGCCGTAATGTGCAGGTCATCAAGCGTCGTATCCCGTACTGCATAGGTTACCTGCCCTGATTTCACGCGGCTGACCGCGTCCCGCATGCTGTCCTGATTGGCCTCAAAGGCTTCTTCCTCCTGAAAAGCGAATGCCGCAGCAATACCCTGAGGAATCGTCTTGCTCGGAATAACCGACACCAGGCGCTCCATCTCCAGCAGTTCACGGGCCTGCTCTGCCGCCAGAATAATATTGGAATTATTCGGCAGGATAAAAATGTGCTGAGCCGCAATCGAGCGAGCCGCATTAACAAAGTCTTCCGTACTTGGATTCATCGTCTGACCACCGGAAAGGACAACATCCACACCTAAGCTTCTGAAAATATCAGCAATCCCTTCGCCTGAAGCCACTGCTACGAAACCATAGGGTGCCAGCTCATGAGCCGGTGGCTCAGATGGCTCCTCCACACGTGCAGGCTCTGTCGGTATTTCAGCAAACCACTCAGGCTCAGGAGCGCCATCCATACCCGCAGACAACAAATCACGATGCTGCTCGCGCATATTCAGAATACGAATCTGTGTAATTTCCCCATAACGTAGCGCCAGATTCAACACTTCGCCCGGAGCCTTGGAATGAACATGAACCTTAATAACATCATCGTCAGAAATAACAATGATAGAGTCTCCATCCACAGATAATGCTTTCCGGAAGGCTTCCTCATCAAAGTCCGTACCTTGAGCTTCTCCCAATTGTCGATTAATAAAAAATTCCATATCATATAAAAATTCAATATTTTCCGTTTCAAGCTTCGCCTGCGCCGAAATCGGTGCATCCGGTGAAGGAGCAATCACTTGCGCCGTCGGACTCTCAGATACATGAGGAGCATAAGCAGTGCGTACATTCTCCCCTTTTACAATTGGAGCTGTCACCAATCCGCTTCCAAGATGCTGCATGAACCCTTCATAAATATACACAAGTCCTTGTCCACCCGAGTCCACAACCCCTACTTGCTTCAGTACCGGAAGCATGTCCTGGGTCATGGCAAGCGTTTCCTTCGCTTTGGCAAGCACTTCTTCCATCAGTTCAGTAATGTCATTTGTCCGGCGTGAGAAAAACACAGCATGCTTGGCCGCTTCCTTCGCCACGGTAAGAATTGTACCCTCCACCGGCTTAACCACCGCCTTGTAGGCCGCATCCACCCCGCTCTGCAATGCCGATGCGAACTGAAGGGTATTCAGTTCCTCGTATGGGGCAGCGTAACGGCTGAAGCCACGGAACAACTGAGACAGGATAACCCCTGAATTGCCGCGGGCTCCCATCAGCAAACCTTTGGATAATATGCCGGACATGACACCGATGGAGGAAGAATCCCCCCTCTTTAATTCTGTTACGCCCGCGCTCATCGTCAAATTCATGTTAGTTCCTGTGTCACCGTCCGGCACCGGAAATACATTAAGTGAATTGACGTGTTCCGCATGCTGCTGTAATTGTTCCGCCCCGGCTAAAACCATTGCGGTAAAATCTGTTCCATTCAAAGAACGATTACTCAAGAGAATTCCCCTTCCTAGCTTAATACACTTGTTTTGCCATCAACCTTCCGCATCGTCATGTTCATCTGTGCGGACAGGTTCAATTGAATTATACTAAAGCCAGACAACGAATACGAATGTCACACTTTCGTAAGCTTATCGTACCCACGGCCTGGTCGGCCTTTCACAGGTCTATATATGAAAAACCAGTCAACCACCCGACACTGAAACATCGGCTGGAATGATAAATATGGTTCCGCCTCTGATCTGTCCGGCATGACTGGAATAAGAATTCACATTCCAACTATTACAAGAATATTCACAGCAATAGCTATCCCATATTGTACTATAATGCGTAAGAGAAATAAATAAAGTTTTTGAATCGGTTGACGGAGCTTTTTTGACTATGATATTATATATAAGTATTGTTTTGTTCAGGTTAGTGACTTACAAAGTCCGACTGACCCAGTCGGCCTGAAGAGCGACCCGTTCCATACGGAACTTGGTTATTTTCAGAATAGGAGGTGGAATCATGTCTCGTAAATGTTCTGTAACAGGCAAAAAGCCTGGCACCGGTAACCACGTATCTCACGCTAACAACCGTAATCGCCGTACTTGGGGCGTCAACGTACAGAAAGTTCGTATTCTCGTTAACGGTAAACCGAAACGCGTTTATGTCAGCACTCGTGCATTGAAGGCCGGTAAAGTAACTCGCGTGTAGTCGCAAAAAAATAACGTTATAAACAAAAGGCACCTCGTTTTAAACGGGTGCTTTTTTGGTTATTCAAAATGTTACATCCATCTGGTCCATGATGTCAAAATGTCAGGCATCTTCCCGCGCGGTCCTGCCGTTTGCTGTCGAGCTACCTGTCTGTCGTTGTGCCCGGGAAGCATGCCCTGTGTACCTTGCTCTTCATTTTGCATCCTGTGTGTACGTTACGTGCAATTCAGCTTTTCTGGAATGTATTCAGAATGGCTTTGACGAATCCACCCAGAAATCTTGGTAGCTTGATTGTATAAAACTTCATGCTTCACCCTCCCCATCATCCTCGTGCATCCGTTCTCTGTAGTTTATGCAACCTGTCAAGGGTTGTTGCCATACAAAAAAAGGCTACATGAGAATCCCGCTCATGTAACCATATTTATGCACATCTATCCCATGCTATACCATTAGACAAGTCCACGAACATACAGATATGCTGAGAGTATGAAAATAAAACAGCGCAATCAGAACGGCAACGAGTGAAAGAAGATCGTTCCAAGGAGCCTTCACCAGTGAGAAGCAACTTAGGATCACACCTGTCACCATACTCGCTACCGTCATCCACAGCGCATCGGTCAGCTTCACTTGGACGTATGAGCTGCACTGTCCCGAATAGCCGCAATAGCCGCTCCACGGTCCGCTCTGCCGAATACCGCACTACCAGCCACCAGAACATCAGCCCCTGCTTCAAATACGGCTGGTGCCGTCTCCTCCGCAATGCCTCCGTCTACCTCAATATGTACATCTGGACGGCCGATTTCATTCAACCATGTGCGAATCTGTCTGATTTTATCCAGCGTCTCCGGAATAAAAGACTGACCCCCAAATCCAGGGTTAACTGTCATAACCAGAACCATGTCTACATTGGGCAGCACTTCCTTGATCGCATATGGAGAAGTGCCCGGATTGAGGGCCACACCCGCAAGAACACCTTGCTGCTTGATCAAATGGATGACCCCGTGCAGATGAACACAAGCCTCGGCATGAACGGTGACGATATTAGCTCCTGCCTTCACAAAATCGCCAATGTAACGTTCAGGATGCTCAATCATCAGATGAACGTCCAGAGGAAGACTCGTATGCGGACGAATAGCCTGAACGATAGGAGGCCCTAAGGTAATGTTGGATACAAAATGACCATCCATGACATCCACATGAATCCAGTCTGCTCCTCCTGCTTCAGCTTCCGCAACTTCACTGCCCAAGCAGGCAAAATCAGCTGATAAGATCGACGGTGCTATTTTTAACATATGCTCAGTACCTCCGCTTTTTTTCTTTTAATTCCTGATAGAACTGCAAATAGTTATTATATCGGCCCTGCGAAATATGTCCTTCTGCCAAGGCCTCTCTCACTTTACAGCCAGGTTCGTGAATATGGGTACAGCCCCGGAACTTGCATCCTTCTGCATACGACTGGAATTCACGGAAACATGGAGATAACTCATCCACACCCAACTCCAGGAAATCCAGTTGGCTGAAACCCGGTGTATCTGCTACAAAACCGCCATTGTCGAGTGGAATTAATTCTACATGACGAGTCGTATGCCGTCCCCGGCCCAACTTATTGCTAATGGCGCTCGTCTCCAGCGTTAAGCCGGGTTCCAACGCATTAAGCATGGACGACTTCCCAACACCTGACTGCCCGGAAAACACGCTGATTTGACCAGCCAACAGCTTCTTAAGCTCAGCCGTACCTTCCCCGGTACGGGCACTGGTCACCAGCACCTCATAACCAATCTTCCGGTACATTTCCTGAACAGCCAAAACCGTCTCATCCTCCGAAGGACTGCCCTCATACAAATCGCGCTTTGTCAAACAGATAATCGTATCCAGCCCGGCGTGCTCAATATGCACCAAAAATTTGTCCAGCAGCGGCAGATTTAAATCCGGCTCACGCAGGGAAAACAACAGTACGGCAAGCGTAGTGTTAGCCACTGGCGGGCGAATAAGCTCCGTCGTGCGCTTCCGAATCTCATTAACCATACCTTCCCCGTTTTCAGTCAGTTCGTAAACGACCCGGTCGCCGACAAGCGGCGTAATCTCTTTTTTCTTAAAAATTCCGCGTGCTCTGCATTGTACCGTAGCTTCGCCGGATACCGGCCGCCCATTCTGATCCAGACTGGAGACATAATAATATCCGCTGAGCGCCTTGACAATCAGACCTTCAGGCATGTGTAAGCCGTCCTCCTTTATATGTTTAAGTTCCAAAATTCGAATAGTGAAAGCGAATAACGGATAGTATACTGACCTCCGGCAAGATTACTGGTGCTTTACAGCCTCAATGACTTAACCCTATTTTTTGTGGAGGCCCGTTTCCTTACCTGAATGGTTTGTGTGTTTAACAGCAAACTCACCACGTGTTACGCCCGTGGAGCCCGTTTCGGGGGCAAGAGCGGACGGTTCACCATTACCTTCGGTGCCATCCTGATTGATCGAGTCCCCCCCGTTATTATCACTATCATTTGAAGTATCCCCGCTATTCCCTTGTTCGCCGCTTCCACTGCCATTCTGTGGAGAAGTACCTTCTGGCGTATCCGTCGGTGTAGTTCCAGCAGGCGGAGCGATTTGAGGCATCGTCACCGTTCCATTCTTCGCGTCAATATAAGAAACGGGATACGTATCGACAAATTGTCCATCTTTGTATACAGAGACAACACTGTCCTTGTTCGGAGCCAGCAACAGATTAATAGTGAACACTTGTGTCGTATTAATCGTACGGCTTCCCCATTCCTGGTTTTCTCCACGTGCATCCGTATAAGTGATACGAATCTTGCTGTTTTTACCCTCTTCCTTCGGCGCAACTGGCACATTAAATGGCAGTGTAATCGCTTCTGGCGGATAACCAGTGCTTACATAAAAAGTAATTTCCGTATTTGGAGGCAAATCACTGCCAGCCTCTGACGGCCACTGCTTAGTTACTTTGCCTTTTTCCTGCTCATAGCTGAATTCCTCTTTGACCGAGCCAACCTTCAATCCAGCACTTTTGACCTCATTTTCCGCTTCTTTCTGCGTCTTGCCCACCAGATTTGGCATTTTCACGGTAGCAGCGCCCTTGCTGACCGTCAGCACCACCTGTACCGTATCTTTATCAAAGGACTCATTCGCCGCTGGTGTCTGACTTAGGACGGTTCCCACCGCCTGATCACTGAACTGCTCATTCCGCTGAATCTGTGTCTCCTTGATCTGCTGGGAGGTCAACAGCTTGACAGCAGCATCATAGCTCTGCCCTTTGACATCCGGCATCGGAGTCAGCGGCTTGGCAACCCCGACTTTCAGTTCAATTTCTGTTCCCTTCTTAACCACAGATTCCTGTGGATAGCTCTGATAGAAAACAACTCCGGGTGCAACCCCGTCCTTATATTCATGCTTAATCGGGTCCTTAACGGTCAACCCGGACTGACTGATCAACAACTTGGCCTGGTCCTCGGTCTTGGTCAACACATTCGGCACTACAACGTCAGGAACGACGAGCAAATTTTGCACATAGTACACTACGCCACCCATACAAAGAAGCAACACGAGCACCAGCGTGATCCACAAGATCGGCTTCTTTTTACTTTTTTTAGCCGTTTGCTTGCTCTGAAGCTTTTCAGAATCGCCGGATTGGGCAGGCTCGTCGTCTCCACGGGAGGACATTCCCATTTGCTGAGGCTTAATAGCCGGAATAACCCGCGTTTGATCCTCGTCATCCAAATGTGTAAATTCCAGTTTCGATTCATTACGGCGTCCCGGCAGCAGACATGTCTCCAAATCCTTTAGCATTTCATCCGCAGATTGATAACGTTCCTCCGGATTTTTACGCATGGATTTTAAAATGACGTTTTCTACACTTTGCGGAATCAACGGATTAATTTTGCGCGGTTCCTCAAATTCCTCTTGCAGATGCTTGAGCGCTACACTGATCGGACTTTCTCCCAGAAAAGGAAGCTGCGCCGTCAGCATTTGGTATAAGACAATCCCTAGAGAATATAAGTCCGATTTCTCGCCGGTGACGACTCCCTTCGCATGCTCAGGTGAAAAGTAATGGACAGAGCCCACCACAGAGCCTGTCTGGGTAATCGTCGTTGACGTGACAGCTCTAGCAATCCCAAAATCGGTTACCTTGACCCGTCCGTTGCGCCCGATCAATATATTATGCGGTTTAATGTCCCGGTGAATAATCTGATTTTGGTGAGCGTGCTCCAGTGCATCACAAATTTGAGAAGCGATCCGTACCGCTTCATCCACTTGCAGTGGGGCACGTTCCTTAATAATTTCGTTCAGATTTTTGCCTTCTACGCACTCCATTACAATATAATGGATTTCATCCTCTTGGCCGACATCATAAATACTGACCACATTCGGATGGGAAAGCGAGGCCGCAGACTGCGCCTCACGCCGAAACCGGCGAATAAATTCATCATCATGGACAAATTGCTGACGCAGCACCTTGACCGCCACATTACGATTCAGCAGAATGTCTTGAGCCTTGTACACCAGCGCCATACCGCCGCCGCCGATGCGCTCAATAATTTCGTATCTTCCCCCAAGCAGGTGCCCGATCATGCGTCACACCCCTTTTCACTCAATGAAGCTGTGTCATCGGGCAATTCAAACAAAGCTACCGTGATGTTGTCGTCGCCTCCGGCAAGCAGCGCCAGATGCAGCAGACGATCCGCTCGTTCCTCCAGAGGGTTCTCGGCGGCACCTACTACTTTACTAATTTGCTCCTCCGTCACCAGATTACTCAGCCCGTCGCTGCACAGTAACAGCACATCTCCTTTTTCCAGGGAAATGGAGTCAATATCCACCTGCACCTCGGAATCAGTGCCCAGCGCCCGTGTTAACACATTGCGGCGGGGATGGTTCTCCCGCTCTTCCTTGCTGATCTGACCGTTTTTGAATAACTCATTGACCAGTGTGTGATCTTCCGTAATCTGACGTACCACTCCATTAGAAATCACATAGGCACGGCTGTCCCCGATATGTCCGATAATCCCGGAGGCATCGTTTAGCAAAACGGCTACAACCGTTGTCCCCATATTATGATACTTGTCATCGTGTGCAGCCGTCTGGAAGATAACTTCATTAGCATGCAAAATAGCGTCGCTAAGCGCCGCTGTCAAAGAATGCGTGGATAACCCGCTCTCCAGCGTCGCCAAATCAGCGGCAAGTGTTTCTACCGCGAGGCGGCTGGCCGTATCACCGGCCAAATGCCCGCCCATGCCATCGGCAACAATTCCCAGAATATATCCCTGCTCCAAGTGCCTGATCCAGGCAGAATCCTCATTCACCGAACGCACACGTCCGACGTGGCTGACATGAACTGTTTTGATCAAATGGTCTCACCCCAACTCCATATGCTTTGCACGCAACTGGCCGCACGCAGCGGCGATATCATGACCCTGCTCACGCCGGATCGTCACATTGACGCCTTTCTCGGCAAGAATGCGCTGGAAATTGAAAATATCGCTGCGCGATGTGCGCACATACTTGCGCTCAGGTACATGGTTAACCGGAATCAGGTTGACGTGGCACAGCATGTCCTTCAGCACGTCCGCCAGTTCTTCGGCATGTTCCGCCTGATCATTCACTCCGCCAATCAAGGCATATTCAAACGAAATTCTCCGGCCTGTTTTAGCAAGATAGTAACGAAGCGATTCCATAACATCCTGAAAAGGATAACGCCGGTTTACAGGCATCAGCTTCGAACGAAGCGCATCATTAGGCGCATGAATGGATATTGCCAGATTAATCTGGGTATCCTCGTCCGCGAATTTGTAAATATTCGGCACGATACCGCTGGTCGACACCGTGATGTGACGCTGACCAATATTGAGGCCCTTTTCATGAATCATCGTACGTAAAAATGTCATGGTCGCTTCATAATTTTCAAAAGGCTCACCCGAGCCCATAATGACGATGCTGCTCACACGCTCATTCGTCTTATCCAAAATTTTCTGTGCCTGAACGACCTGCGCGGTAATTTCACCGGCAGTCAAGTTACGTTTGAGTCCCCCAAGCGTCGAAGCGCAGAATGTACAGCCGATCCGGCAGCCCACTTGAGTCGTTACACAAATACTATTTCCGTAATTGTGTCTCATAATAACTGTCTCGATAGCATGATCATCATGCAGACCAAACAGGAATTTTACCGTACCGTCCTTCGACTCCAGCTTTGTAATTTCATGAAGCGTCACAAAGCTGAACTGGTCCTCGAGCTTCTCTCTTAGCGACTTGGACAAATTCGTCATCTCACTGAAATCATTGACCCGCTTTACATACAGCCAGTCAAAAATTTGTCCTCCGCGAAAAGCAGGCTCGCCATTACGCTTGGCCCAGTCCTGCAACTCCTCCAGAGTTAAATCATATATAAAAGGTTTCATCAATGTTTGCACCCGTTCCTTCTTCATTAAGTTCTGTTTAATTCTCACAGACAGTGTTTTTCATTCTTCCTATTTTAGCACAAATCCCGGAGGGGGTAAAAATTTTTCATCTCAATGCAAAAACCGCCGGATGATATCCGGCGGAATGTGGAAATGTTGGTGGTTGACTGCCTGCGGGATTCTTACGAACTACTTCACCCGGCGCAGACGCGCGATATAAAATCCGTCGCTGTGAAAATGCTGCGGCAACAGCTGTACCGAGCCTGGCTGAGCATGGTCCATGCCGTCAGCTACGTCTGGGAAGGAATGTCCTTCTGCCAGCTCATACTCGGGATGCTTACTTAAAAAGCGAGTGATTTGTCCCTCATTTTCATCCGGTTCAATTGTGCATGTACTGTACACCAGAATACCGCCCGGCTTCAAAAGCTCAGCTACGCTGTCCAGTAGCTCATGCTGGAGCTGCGTGATGTCACGAACATCCTGGAGAGTTTTACTCCAGCGCAAGTCAGGCTTGCGGCGGATCACTCCAAAACCGGAGCATGGCGCGTCCAGCAAGACGCGGTCAAATGATGCCGGAGCATAACGATTTTTCAACTCAAGTGCGTCCCCGGTGACCGTTTCCACGGCATCCAGCCCTAGCCGATCTACCTGTTCCTGGATTAGCCGATGTTTGTGAGCATGCAGATCGTTGGCGATAATCCGGCCCTGATCCTTCATTAACTCAGCCATATGAGCTGTTTTGCCGCCCGGAGCAGCGCAGCAATCCAGTACCAGCATATCTGGCTCAGGCGCAACCGCCTCGGCGACGAGCATGGAGCTTTCATCCTGCACGGACAGCAAACCGTCTGTATACCAGGAAGTGAGCGCCATATTTCCGCCGCTGCGAACGACAATTCCGTAAGGGCTAACCGCCGATGGAACAGCATCCACCCCTTTCGCAATCATCTCGTTCAAGAGTTGATCACGACTGGTCATTGTCGTGTTCACCCGCACGCTGACCGCAGGTGGCTCATTATTAGCGCGGCAGATGGCTTCCGCAATATCCACACCGTATTGCTTGATCCAGCGCTTAACCAGCCACTGTGGATGGGAATGCTCCAATGCAATCCGTTCCTCGGCTGACAGCCCGTCAGGAATGCGAAGCTTGTCCGGCTCACGCAGCATGCTGCGCAGCACGCCGTTGACCATCCCCGAAATCCCCTGGTGTCCACGCCGCTTGGCAATGGTAACTGCTTCACTAACGACTGCATGATCCGGGATACGATCCAGATATACGATCTGGTACACACTCATTCGCAGCAACGAACGTACCCAAGCCTGAAGCTTGGCCGTTCCTTTCTGAACAAACTTGTTCAGAAAATAATCCAGCGTATTTCGGCGTGCAACTGTACCGTATACAAGTTCCGTCGCCAAGCCAGCGTCACTCGCGGACAAACCCGCCTGTTGAAGCCGACGGTTTAGCTCAAGGTTGCTATATGCACCCTCCTGCTCAACTCCCGTCAGCACGTCCAACGCAACTTCCCTAGCCGTCTGGTTACGAGTCTTGCCTGCTCTGGCACCAGCCTCCCTGCCTTGGCCTCCCTGACGGGAGTGACCGCCGCTCACCCGAGCACCGTGCCCGGCTTCATCTGACCGCCACGCGCAAAGTTCCCGGCTTCCATAACCTTCTTGCCTGCCGGCTGCACCTGTGTCAGCCACATGGTACCATTGCCCGTCTGTACTTCAATGCCACGGGCAGTCAATTGCAGAACTGTCCCGGGTGCCGGAGCATTTGCACCAGCTGCATCACTATGGATGGAAGGCCGCTCAGCCGCCCATATTTTAAAAACATTTTCTTCCCACAGCGTAAATGCACCGGAAAACGGAACCAGCCCGCGAATCCGGTTGTATATTTGCTGCGCACTATCATTCCAAGGAATACGCTCATCGTCGCGGTTCAGGTTCGGGGCATAGGTTGCCTCATCATCGTTTTGCGGTGTACGACCCGATTGCCCTGCCAGCAGCTTGGGCAGCTCATCCTGTAAAAGCTTCGATCCAGCTATGCTCAGCTTCTCAAAAATCGTACCGGATGTATCCTCCGGTTCAATAGCAACCTCAACCCGCGATATCATATCGCCAGTATCCAGTCCTTCCGCCATATACATCAGCGTCACGCCCGTAACAGTTTCGCCGTTAATAATGGCACGCTGAATTGGCGCCCCTCCCCGATAACGGGGAAGCAGCGAACCATGCACATTCAGGCAGCCAAAACGGGGCAAATCCAATACGGATTTAGGCAAAATCTGCCCATAGGCCGCTGTCACGATCAGATCAGGATGCAGCTCCGCCACCTGAGCCACCGCTTCCGGCTGGCGCAGGCGGGTCGGTTGAAGCACGGGCAACCCGCGCTTCTCCGCTGCTTCCTTGACTGGCGTAGGCGTCAATATTTTTTTCCGTCCCTGCGGCTTATCCGGCTGCGTAATAACACCGACTACGTTGTAGCCATTGTCCAGCAGCATGTTCAACGAAGGCACAGCGAAATCCGGCGTGCCCATAAAGACGATACGAATGTCTTGACTCATCGAACCTCACTCTCCTGTCTGACGGTTCGGTCCTGGCTGTTCCGGAGCAACCTCATATACTTTTTCCGCAATATCCGTGAACAAAACTCCGTCCAAATGGTCAATTTCATGTTGAAAAGCACGAGAAAGCAATCCTGTCGCTGTCACTGTAATCGCCTTACCATCGCGGTCCAGCCCCTTGACAGTAACCTTCTCGGCACGACGCACATCACCATTTAAGCCAGGAATGCTCAAACAGCCCTCCGCACCAAATTGCTCGCCTTCTTCGGACACAATTTCAGGATTAATCATTTTAATTAAACCGTGCTCATCTCCAGCATCCACAACGATTAGTCGCTTCAAAATACCTACCTGCGGAGCAGCAAGACCCACTCCCTCCGCTTCATACATGGTATCTGCCATATCGTCGAGTAGCTTTTGCACGTTAGGTGTGATTTTAGTAACTTCCTTTGCTACTTTGTGCAACACATCATCCGGTTCCAACACTATAATTCTAATTGACATGACAATAGAACACCTTCCTCTTTATCCTTCATTTAAGCTTCGTCGTATTCACAACAAGCGCGACTGCTACATTATCCTATGTACGGACGGCTTGTCCGCATTAACTGTGCCGAAAACTTTTGCGCATACGCTACATAAGCATTTGCGGATCGACATCCAGACTGATCAGCAGCTTTTGGGCCTGTGCGGATTCCGCCATTTCATCAGCCACCTGCTGAGCCAGACCAATCGCGTCTATATTTCCACGCCATTTTATCATACATTGAAATCGGTATCTATTCTTGATTCTCGAAATCGGTGAAGCTACAGGTCCCAAAATGTCAAGCACATCCGATGTAAGCCGATCCATATTGCCGAACCAGCCCCTTTGTCTCGCCCTCCCCTGTAGAGTGGCTGAATAGTTCTCAGCCAGTCGAACCAGTACCGGGAGCTGTTCATGAGAAAAGGTCACCAAAATGAGACGGCAATACGGTGGATAATGCAGATTACGGCGGTGTTTCAATTCTTCCCTGACAAAAGAACCGTAGTCGTGCCGACTCGCGTGAATAACCGAATAATGCTCCGGTGTATAGGTTTGCACGAACACTTCTCCGGGCAATTGATGCCGTCCGGCGCGTCCGGCTACCTGTGTTAACAACTGGAATGTCTTTTCCGCAGCCCGAAAATCCGGTAAATTAAGCGCCGAATCCGCTGTAATGACACCTACCAGCGTCACATCGGGAAAATCCAGTCCTTTGGCAACCATTTGGGTGCCGAGCAGTACATCCGCTTTTTTATCACGAAATTGCTTGAGCAGCTTTTCATGGGCATTTTTCTCCGTCGTTGTATCGACGTCCATCCGCACGACACGTATACCGGGAAACAGCTTTGCCAGTTCCTCTTCCACTCGCTGAGTACCTGTGCCAAAGTAGCGAATATGCTCACTACCGCATTCCGGGCAGACCTGAGGCACGGGCTCAGAATAGCCGCAGTAATGGCAACGTAAATTATTCGAACGCTGATGATATGTGAGCGAAATATCGCAATGCGGGCAACCCGCCACATAGCCGCAGCTACGGCACATGACGAACGTGGAATGTCCGCGCCGATTCAGCAGCAATACTGTCTGTTCCTTGCGCTCCAGCCGCTCTGCGATTCCGTTATGCAATGCGCGGCTGAACATGGAACGGTTGCCAGCACGCAGTTCCTCGCGCATATCCATGATATGCACCTCGGGTAATGAGTTTCCTAGTGCGCGAGTCGGCATTTCAAGCAGCAGCGGCGCAAACTCGTCACTGCTTTGCGAGCGAGCCGCATAATAGCTTTCCAGCGACGGCGTAGCCGAGCCAAGAATAACCACTGCCCCATGCTGATGGGCTCTGCGTACGGCCACGTCACGCGCGTGGTATTTGGGTGTCTCTTCCTGCTTATAGGAGGTTTCATGTTCCTCATCCATAATAATAAGACCCAGTTCACGAAAAGGCGCAAACACAGCCGAGCGAGCGCCAATCGCCACCTTCACACGACCCTCGCGTATTTTGCGCCACTCGTCGTAACGTTCGCCCCCGGACAGTCTGCTGTGCATCACCGCCACCTGATCGCCAAAGCGACCTTTAAAGCGCTCTACCATTTGTGGTGTTAACGATATTTCCGGAACCAGTACAATCGCCTGACGATTCTGCTCGATACAGCGCTGAATCGTCTGTAAATAAATTTCCGTCTTACCACTGCCCGTAACTCCATGAAGCAAATAAGCTCCTTGCTCACGCGTATCCAACTGCCGAATGATCCGTTCATACACGTATTGCTGCTCTTCGGTGAGCGGCAATGGCTGCGTAGGTTTGAAGTTTCTACCCCGATAAGGATCGCGGAACACCTCTACATCCTCAAGCACCACATAGCCCTTATCCTCAAGCGCCTTGACCGTTGCGGCTGATACACTAAGCGAGGTCATGACTTCCTTCAGCGGCAGAGGCAGAAACTCGCTACGTTCCAGCAAAAAAGCAAGTACCTCCCGCTGACGCTGCGCTTTGGCCGAAAACTGTTCCAGCGCCGCTGATGCCTCTTCTATGCTGATAGCCAAATCCACGGCTTTCATGGTCTTCTTGCCAAGCTTGTCTTTAATAACCTGACTCTCCTGAAGCACCCCCCTGCGCAACAGCGATTTAATAACCTCCGCTTCTTCGGGGAAACGGCGACTTAGCTGCTGAAGCGGGACTTGCTCCTTCTCCTGAATAAAGCTGACAATCTGGCGTTCAGCCGGGTCGCTCATGCCATCATCGATAAGGAGAGCCCATTCGGGTTCTCCCCTCATATCCGGCCGCATGGTTCGATGTGTATCCGCTTCTGAACCGTAATTCAAAACGTCAGCAGCAGGCGAATGATCTGTGAACTCATGCTGCTCAGCGATAGAAATATAACGTTCGGCCTTGCCCTTTAACGCTGTAGGAATCATCACTTGCAGCGCCATAATCTGATTGCAGGCATAGCGTTCGCTCATCCATTTACCCAGTTCTACCAGATCCGGAGACAAGGGCGGTACCAAATCCAGCAGCTCCTGTATCGCCCTCATCCGATATTTCGGCGGCTCCTCAGCAGGTACTACCGAGATGACAAAAGCCTGCACCGTCCGTTTGCCGAACGGCACTGCAACTCGGCTACCCGGCTCAATCCATGGCCGCATCGACTCCGGGATCAGATAATCAAAAGTACGATCCGTATCCTTGGCGGGCACATCGACAATGACTTTGGCAACTAAATTGCCCATTTCCATTAATGCAACACCCCGCCCATACGTTCAGCCGCAATCGCAAGCAGCTTACGCGCTACTTCTTCCTTCGACTGCACAGGAATACGTTCTACCATCCCTCCGCGGTCGTAAATTTGTACAGCATTCGTATCGACGCCAAAGCCTGCTCCATCAGCAGTTACATCGTTAGCTGCGAGAAGGTCACAATTTTTCCGTTCCAGCTTATCCATGGCATACGTCTCCAGATTCCCGGTTTCCGCAGCAAAGCCGATTAAAAATTGATGCTTCTTGCTGCGTCCGAGTGACTCCAGAATATCGACATTCTTCACTAACTCCAGTGTAAATGTACTATCCTTCTTTTTAATTTTGGTCTGTGCCGCCTCACGCGGTCGATAGTCTGCAACCGCAGCAGCCATCACGACCAAATCGCTCTCTTCCCACTGTCTGAGCACAGCGCTATACATGTCGTCAGCGGACTGAACTTTTTCAATCGAAATGCCCACAGGAGGCTCCGCGCTTGTATTTGCAGCAATCAAATGCACATCGGCACCCAACTCCTGAGCCACTTTTGCGATGGCAAAGCCCATTTTACCGGAAGAATCATTCGTTATATAACGTACCGGATCAATCCTCTCGATCGTGCCTCCAGCAGTTACAATCACTTTTTTGCCTGACAGCAGCCGTTCATCGCCATTCAGCAGCGAGCCTTGCGATGATCCACCCGAATCCACAGTCTCTCCGCCAAACCAGCGTGGCTCCAACTTACTAGTGACACCCTGACTTTCCTGCACTTGCTGCTCAAAAAATCGTTCCACCGTTTGTACGATGGTTTCAGGCTCTTCCAGCCGCCCTTTGCCAACATAACCACAAGCCAGCAATCCTTCACCCGGCTCAATCATCATGACACCGCGGGATACGAGCGTCTCCATATTTTGCATTACTGCGGGATGAGTGTACATATGCACGTTCATAGCAGGTGCTACCATAATAGGTGCTGTCGTAGCCAACAGCGTTGTAGACAGCATATCATCAGCGAGTCCATGCGCCATTTTCCCGATAATATTCGCAGTTGCAGGAGCAACCAACACCAGATCCGCCTTGTCCGCCAGATGAATATGGGATACGACGGACGGTTCTCTTTCATCAAACGTGTCACTGTATACCGGATTACGAGAGAGCGACTGAAGCGTAAGCTCAGTAATAAACTCCTTCGCCGATGCCGTCATAATCACATGAACCTCGGCTCCCTTTTGCGTTAGCTTACTACACAGCGCAGCCCCTTTATAAGCGGCAATACCGCCGGTAATACCAAGAATAATGACTTTCCCCTTTAACATCGTTAACTCCCCCTGACCGAAAAAAATAACAACCTTGCGGTTGTCAAAGGAATTGGCATTGCGCCCGGTTATAATAATTGTCTATAATTCTTATTCGTCTTCGCCGCTTTCAAGACGCAGATGATCCGCGTAAATCTCTTCCAACGCCACTCCAACTTGCTTGTGGGATTTAGGATTCTTGAGAGTCGTCTTTTCACCCTCGCGCAACTGTCTGGCACGGCGTGAAGCCGCTACAACCAACGAATACTTACTATCTGCCTTTTTCATCAATTCATCAATGGAAGGATACAGCACGAATAGACACCTCTTCATGTAGTTTTGGGACTATACAAGCTGAACTCCAGTGTACATTTTCGAGTTCAGCTTGTATAGTAACTTTCTCTTTAAATACGCTTGGCATATGTAAAGTCCTCGTTTATGGATGGACCTTACAATGTTCGGCGATAATAATGGATTCTATTCGTTTACAAGCGAAATCAATCTCATCATTGACAACCGCATAATCATAGTGACGCAACAGATTCATTTCATCCACAGCTACCGACATGCGGTGATCAATGGTTGCCTGAGTTTCTGTACCCCGTCCCCGAATCCGGTCCTTCAATTCATCCAGCGAAGGCGGGAGCAGGAAAATGAAAATGCCATCAGGAAATTTCTCCTTCACTTTGAGCGCTCCCTGAACCTCAATCTCCAGAAAAATATCTTTCCCCTGCGCAAGCGTCTGATCTACAAAATCACGCGGAGTGCCGTAATAGTTACCGACGTACTCTGCATGCTCCAGCAGCTCATCCCGTTCAATCATACCCAAAAACTGTTCACGCGACTTAAAAAAGTAGTTAACTCCGTCCTGTTCACCCGTGCGGGGCGAGCGGGTTGTCGCGGAAACGGAGTATGTCAATTCCGGCAGTTTTTCACGCAGTGCGTTGCCTACCGTTCCTTTGCCGACACCCGAAGGTCCGGATAATACAAATAATAATCCCTTAGCCATAGTACACTCCATTTTTATTCGTCATTGTCATCATCTTTAGTGGATAGTCGATGAGCGACCGTTTCCGGCTGCACCGCAGACAAAATCACATGATCACTGTCCGTTATAATAACAGCCCGTGTCCGGCGGCCATAGGTAGCGTCAATCAACATATGACGGTCCCTGGCTTCTTGTATAATCCGCTTGATCGGAGCAGACTCCGGACTGACGATGGAGATAATTCGGTTGGCCGACACGATATTGCCGAAGCCAATATTGATCAATTTGATTGCCATATTCAGGTCTTTCCCCCTATACATGTGACTATTGCAGCCGTGCCGCTACCAGGTAGCTACTCGATGTTTGCAGCCTGCTCACGAATTTTTTCCAGCTCCGCCTTCATCTCCACGACTAAATTAACTAGCACAAGATGGTTGGCCTTAGAGCCGATCGTGTTGACTTCCCTGTTCATTTCCTGGATTAAAAAATCTAATTTGCGGCCGGCTGGCTCGTCCGACAGCAGCAATCCCCTGCATTGCCCAAAGTGACTTTGAAGCCGGGTAAGCTCCTCATCAATACTGCTGCGATCCGCGAATAAAGCAATCTCCATTCCGAATTTATGCTCATCAAGCGTAAATGAACCGTCCTGAAGCTCAGTAAGCCTGTGTTTTAGCCTGTTACGGTAGTCGCTCACAACATGAGGAGCCAGCACCGTCATTTCATGATGCAGGGATTCCAGACGCGAAATGCGGGATTCCACATCCTGCGCCAAATGCCCGCCTTCTCGTCTTCTCATGTCCAGCAGTCCTTGCAATGCTTCATTCAAAGCTTGCTGAAGCTGCTCTTCCCAGCCCTCTTCCTCTCCATCGCAAGCCTCACCGGGCTCACCCAGAACGTCAGGCAACGCAAGAATATCGCTTATACCCAACGTTCCCTTCACGCCGTACCGATCCGCCAGCTGCTCCGCTGCATGCAAGTAAGCCTGCACTACAGTGTCATTCAACCGTGCGGCGAGTATCTGTTCTTCATCACGTTCCCTGTGAATGAAGACGTCGACACGGCCGCGCTTGATCTGCTGTTGAACCGTTCTTCTCAAGCCATCTTCATAACGAGTCCATTCGCGTGGAATCCTCATCATCACTTCGCAATAGCGGTGATTCACCGATTTCAGCTCCAAGCGCACTTTACAGCCTTCATAATGAAGGATGGCTTGACCGTATCCGGTCATACTCAATGACATCGGCATCACATCCATTATACTATTGTAATTGATTATTATAGTCGAAACAAGGGGGCCTGCACACGGCTGGATTTTTGCCATACATAAGAAGTCAGCTCAGCCGTCATTTCATAGAACATAAATGGAGTCATTAAATAGATACCGTTAAAATGCTCCATCGCCGTATCAAGCAGCTCCTTGGCAATGGTTACGCCCATTGCGCGGCCTTCTGCACCCTCCAGACCAGACATACGCGCACGAACCTCGTCGGACAACTGAATGCCGGGTACCTCGTTGTGCAAATACTCCGCATTACGCCCGCTGGCCAGCGGCATAATACCGATAAAAATCGGCACCTCTAAATGACGAGTCTGTTCCGCCATGGATATAATCAGTTCGCGGTCGTAAACGGGCTGGGTCATAATGTAATCCGCACCGGAAGCAATTTTCTTCTCCAGCCGCTGCACAGCTTTACCCAAATGCTTGACATTGGGATTAAAGGCGGCACCCACCACAAAATTAGCTTTTTGCTTGAGTGGCTTGCCAGAAAAAGCGATACCGTCATTCAACTGCTTGATCATACGTATAATTTCAAAAGAAGTCATATCATACACCGAGCTGGCACCCGGCAAATCACCGAACCGCGCCGGATCTCCCGTAACGGCCAATACATGATCAATGCCCAGCGCATCAAAGCCCATCATATGGGACTGGGTACCAATCAGGTTACGGTCACGACAGGCAATATGAATTAACGGGCGCAAGCCCGTTTCAAGGCTCACCAGATGTCCAAGCGCCATGTTACTCATGCGAGTAACCGCAAGTGAATTGTCTGCCAGCGTAAGCGCATCGGCCCCGGCCGCTTTCAACGCCTGTGTCCCTTGCATGAACCGCGTAATGTCCAGATCGCGCGGAGGATCAAGCTCTACAATGACCGTATGCCGTTCCTTGACCAATTCCACAATGTTGGGTTCGCTGGCGTTTCTACCGTTGCCCCGTTCCCCTTCACGTGCAATCTGTTCCGGCTCAGCCACAATGACTGGCCCATCTGGCAGTAACTCTCTTGGAGCCAGCGGAGGAGGCTGCAAACCATTCAAAGCTTTAGAAATGGCTGAGATATGCTCTGGTGTGGTACCGCAGCAGCCACCGATGATTCTCGTACCCAGCTCTACGAAGGAAGCGGCGCATTCCCCAAAATATTCAGGCGATGCACCATACACATAGTGACCATCCACATAATCCGCCAGACCCGCATTAGGATATACCGACAGCGGTACAGACAGCGGACCATCCAGTTGCTCCATCACGCTCATAATCCCCTGCGGACCGGAGTGGCAGTTAAATCCGAGAATATCCGCCCCCTCATTACGCAACACCATAAAAGCCTCCGCCACCGAAAAGCCGTCCTGTGTACGACCAACCTGATCGACCGCGAACTGACAAATCACCGGAATGCTACTGTATTTACGTACACCACGAAGCGCAATGCGCACTTCATCCAGCGAATAGAACGTTTCGCACAAAATGCCGTCTACCCCTTCGGAGAGAAGTGCATCAATCTGCTGATCATAGTTACGTGCCAGCTCTGCCTTGGATATATTAAGCCGTTTGCCACCGCATATGGAACCTACCGCACCCACCACATAATGCTCCGGGCCAGCCGCTGCTCTGGCAATTCTCACCCCGGCACGGTTAATTTCTTCCACCTTGGATTCCAGCCCGAATCGGGCCAGCTTATAATCGTTTGCAGAAAACGTATTGGTCTCCAGCAACCGTGCTCCCGCTTGTAAATACTGACGATGCACGTCTGATATGACGTCAGGCGACGTAATATTCAGCTCTTCGTAAGACGTATTTACCGGAAATCCAAGCTGATATAAAAAGGTTCCCATTGCGCCGTCTCCGACAATAATTTCACGATCCAGTACAGTACGCAAATCCGGTTTCATATCCTCTTCTCCACCCCGCTCTTTATTTTCATACTAATGTAACATAAAGAGACTGCAAACATAAGCCAAAAACAAAAAAAGCCACCCCGCTCCCCATTATTATGCGATCAGGAGCGAAGCAACTTGACTCATCATTGCTATTTTCTACTACATTTATTGCAATTTCCCACCAGAAGAATGAAGAGAGAATGCATAAAAAGTTCCTTTTTTATTCACTTTACCCACAATAGAGGGCGTTCCCTTTTGCTTTTTGGAAAATGTATATGCATTTCCTTGGATTCCCACATTATAATCGGATAAATCGATGTTAAATAACAGTTGAACCTTGGGCTTAGTCAGCTTCAAAGCTTCAGAGGCCGTATATTTCGGGCTGGCAAACGACTTTTTGAAATCCGCGTCATCGTTCCAGTCCACCCCAAAGGTGGATACAGCCAGCACTTTGCCGGTTACTGCGCCAATTTTGACCTCACTCGCCTCGTTTGCATCCTCAAACGACCAATAAGAAAGCCCCTTTGCCTCGTCCTTGTAACGTGAAGCATGCTGCACCGTGATACGCTGTCCGCTAACGCGCTTGAAGCTGTTCGCCGCACGCTTTAGCAACACAGGGTCCACCTGCTTCAGCGGGTAGTCGGCATTAATGGTGATGCTGTTGCCGCGATCCACATCAACGTATAATGAGGAAGCCTTTTCCCCTGCACCCCAGAATACCCAATAATTCGAAGGCTTGTTAGACTGGAAAGGGGATTTGACCCGCCAGAATGCCTCAAATTGCATGGGACGCTTGCTATCAAACGCTTTGGCGCTGTTCAGCACTTTAGTTTTGAGTGGCGCGTCCATCGCCTTTGCCAAGCTACTTATTTTATATCGAACGGTTGTAGAATCCACTCTGTTTTTTTCCTTATTATATTCCGTCTGAAACGTAGCTGTTCCATCCTCCAGTCCGCCCTCGACAATCCAGGTTTTACCCATATCCGTCACATCGTCAAATTGAAATGCCGTCTTCGTACTGATGAGTTCCTGTACTGCCTTTTCCAAACGTTTCACGACAGTAGGGGTTAGCGAGCCGACCTGCTTATCAGTCGTTTTTTCCGCAGTAGCAGGAACGATCGCGGCCTGAGCCGGAAGCGCGGCGACTACAAATATAAGGGCTGCAAACGCTGAAATCCAACGAAATTTCCGCACCATGAACGGCCTCCTTATCGTTTTCTCATTTTCTATATTATACATGGTTCAGACGTCAAAAAAAGACAGAATGTTGCTTCGCTCCCCGTATTCCCTTCATTTCACACGAAAAAAGGCGAAAAAAAGAAGACCCGCTAAGGTCTTCATCACACTTACCTATATCATTCTTTATCCCTCGCTATATTCGCTTATTTCAGGACAAACGACCATCGTACACAACCTCAGCCGGACCTGTCATATATACATGATTGTCATTCTCGTTCCATTCGATATCCAGATCGCCGCCCTTTAGGCTGACAATCGCGCGGCGGTCACTGTATCCGTTCAGTACAGACGCTACAAGCGTAGCACAGGCTCCAGTTCCACATGCCAACGTAGGCCCGGCTCCCCGCTCCCATACTCTCATGTCAATTTGGTCCCGGCTTCGTACCGTAGCGAACTCAACATTTGTTTTTTTGGGGAACAACGGATGGCATTCCAGCTTCGGCCCCCAGGCTTCCAGATCAAAGCTTGGCGCATCCTCAACATAAATGACACAGTGCGGATTGCCCATAGATACAGCTGTAAAACGAAAGCCGTTGCCTCCAGCTTCGATGGACTGGTTGATGACACTAGCCAGATCCAGCGTAGTAGGAATTTTCAAACCCTCCAGAATCGGCTCTCCCATATCTACCTTCACCATACGCACAAGTCCGTTCTCTACAGTCAGTTCAACCTTCTGCACACCCGCACCCAGCGTCTCGATCGTAATCTGTTCACGGTTGATATGCTTGCGGTCATACACATATTTGGCTGCACAACGGATGGCATTTCCACATTGCTCAGCCTCCGAGCCGTCCGAATTGATAATGCGCATGCAGAAATCCGCTTTTTCAGATGGCAATATATATACCAGACCGTTAGCGCCGACACCAAAATGTCGGTCACACAGCCGAACAGCCAATTCCGAAGCGTCAGAAGGCAATTCCTGATGCCCAAACCAAACGATAAAATCATTACCCAATCCGTGCATTTTTGTGAATTCCATAGCTTCCCCCCGTCGTTGCTGCTAATTTCATGCTCCTTTATGAAGCTTTGATTCCATGATAGCATACAGAGCAAAAAGGGAGAAGTGATACATGGGTGTCTGTACCCGAGTAGAGCCGGAAGCTTAAGCCGAAAACTTCGTACGTCCCGGAGCTAAGCGGGTATGTCCGCCACGACGATGGTTGCGTCTGCCGCCCCATACGCTTCCCGCCCCCATCAGGAAGGTCGGAATACCGGCAGCGACAATGGAAAGCGCCCATTCGCGGAAGCCGAGCGGCACCGTTTTGAAAATAGGTTGCAGCACAGGTACGTACATAACCACCAGCATCAGTACTACCGATGACAGCACGGCAAGTACGAGATAACTATTTTGAAACGGATTACGGTGGAAAATAGAACGGGAACTGCGGCAATCGAACACATGAATGAGCTGTGCCAGCACCAACGTAGCGAAGGCGACCGACTGTGCCTTGACCAGTTGTCCTGCGTCATCAGGCGCGATACGCAGCGTCAGCCAGAAAGCCGCAAGCGTACATAAGCCGATCAGTAGGCCGCGACTAATGATTTTCCACCCGAGACGGCGGGCGAAAATATTTTCCTTCGCGCCGCGTGGCTTGTGCTCCATGAGATCCTTTTCCGGCTGATCCACACCCAGAGCCATCGCCGGAAGCCCGTCGGTCACCAGGTTCACCCATAAAATCTGAATCGGAAGTAGCGGCAATGGCAGACCGGCCATCATCGCGAAAAACATCGTCAAAATTTCACCGACATTGGAGGCAAGCAGATAACGGATAAATTTACGAATATTTTCGTAAATGTTCCGCCCTTCCTCAATCGCCGCTACAATCGTCGAGAAATTATCGTCGCTGAGCACGAGCGCAGCCGCTTCCTTGGTCACGTCTGTTCCCGTAATGCCCATCGCAATACCGATATCCGACGCCTTGATCGCTGGCGCGTCATTCACGCCATCTCCGGTCATGGCTACGACATGCCCACGTCTTTGCAGCGATTTGACAATCCGCAGCTTATGCTCCGGGGACACCCGTGCATACACGGAGACAATGTCAACTGCTTTGTCCAGCGCCGCATCATCCATCACAGACAGCTGCTGTCCAGTCAGCACATGCGAGCCGCGCTGAAAAATGCCTAGCTGCTGCGCAATGGCCTCGGCCGTTGTACCGTGATCGCCCGTAATCATCACGGTGCGGATACCTGCACGTCGGCACTTGCCGATGGCTTCGCGGGCCTCTCGGCGCGGCGGATCAATCATGCCTGTGAGGCCAATGAAGATGAGCTGATTCTCAGCCTCTTCCACCGAGACGACACGCTCATGCGAGCGGATATCCCGGTAAGCGACGCCGAGTACACGTAGTGCCTCTGAGGCCATTCCTTCGTTGGCTGCCAGCACCTTTTGGCGCAACGTGCCCGTCAGGGGAACGACATTTCCTTCCCATAAAATGTAGGAGCACTGACCCAACAGCACATCCGGCGCGCCTTTGGCAAAGACGATCTGCCCTCCCTGATGCCGTACAAGTACAGACATCCGTTTCCGCTCCGAGTCAAAAGGAAATTCGCGTTCCCGTGTATACAGCTCATACAGCCCTTGACGCGTAACCCCGCCCTTGGCGGCTAACGTGACAAGCGCCCCCTCCGTCGGATCGCCTTTCAGCTCCCAAACAGCGGTCGGCGTCGCCTCCTTGGCTTTCTTTTTCGAACGCAGCTCATCCATGTCGGCTTGAACAATTTCCGCGTTGTTGCACAGCACGCTTGCTTGCAGCAGTCTGCGAAGTGATTGTCCGTTTTTGAGATCCGCAGGAGTATCCCTGTCCATAATATGTCCGTGCGGGTCATAGCCCTCTCCCGTCACTCCCCAGAAGCGACCGTCCACCCATAGCTTGGTAACCGTCATTTTGTTCTGGGTCAGCGTACCCGTTTTGTCGGAGCATATGACAGACGCACATCCGAGCGTTTCAACGGAAGGCAGCTTACGCACAATCGCCTTGCGTTTGATCATACGCTGCACGCCCAAGGCGAGCGCAATCGTCACAATGGCAGGCAAGCCTTCCGGTATAGCCGCTACAGCCAAGCTCACCCCGGCCAGGAACATACTCATCGCTGGCTGTCCATGCAGGATACCTGCAACGACGACAAGCACCGTTAACGCCAGTGCTACGATGATCAGAATTTTGCCCAGTTGCTCCAGTCTGTGCTGTAGCGGGGTCTCCTGAGACTCCGTATTTTGGATCAAGTCTGCGATTTTGCCCATTTCCGTATTCATACCTGTACGAATAACGACCCCCTGAGCTGTACCTCTGGTTATCATGGTGCCCATAAAGCCGATGTTCTTTTGATCTCCCAGCGGTACCTCGGCGGCATGAATAGGGCGGCAATGCTTGCTCACTGGAACCGATTCGCCAGTCAGGGCGGATTCCTCCACATCGCAGCCGTTCGTGC
This sequence comes from Paenibacillus sp. 1-8, assembly GCF_056316205.1. Classification (NCBI taxonomy): domain Bacteria; kingdom Bacillati; phylum Bacillota; class Bacilli; order Caryophanales; family Paenibacillaceae; genus Paenibacillus; species Paenibacillus sp. 1-8. Next base: position 3,272,680 of record NZ_CM149995.1, read on the forward strand.
TCAGCCATCTTATATCCGCGGGAATACGATCGCCGCTTTCCAATAGCACGATATCACCCGGTACCAGCTCTCTGGCCTGAATCTGAATCCGTTTGCCTCCCCGCAGTACTTTAGCGGTCGGAGCGGACAGTTGCTTCAAAGCTCGAAGTGAACGTTCCGCTCTAAACTCCTGCACAAAACCAAGAATTCCATTCAGCACAACAATAGCAATAATGGTAATCGCATCCAGATATTCGCCGAGCAGGCCGGATATCAGTGTGGCTCCCATCAGTACGAGCATCATAAAATCCTTGAACTGATTCAGCAGCAGCAGGATCGGCGAGACACGCTTCCCCTCGCTCAGCTCATTCCATCCCGACCTTTCTCTTCTTTCCGCAAGCTGTTCCTCCGAAAGACCCTGCTTCGGGTCGACTTCCAGGCTTGTTGAAAGCTGTTCATTGCTTAATTGGTGCCAGTGTGCTTGTTCCATTCTCCCCAATTCCCTCCCGGTCAGATAGTCCGTTTCCGTCGGTAGTGCGTAGGATGGCTGCCCGTTATTGCGTTTTTGTGCCACGAATGCTGATAAGCTGGACAGACTTTCTAGATTCAATCTATTCGGACAGGACCTGAAATATCACAATGCCGCTTAAGTTTTGTCCCAAAGTTATGTATCATAGAAGGAAGGCAAAAATATTTGCTTCAAAGGAGAACAGACATTATGGCATTGGACGGAATCGTAACCCGCGCTATCGTACACGAGCTGCAAGGCATCCGGGGCGGGCGCATCAATAAAATACATCAGCCGAACGATCACGATATCTTACTGAATCTGCGGGCTCAAGGTGGGAGCGTCAAGCTGCTGCTGTCGGCCAACCCGACATTCCCGCGTGTACATTTTACAGAACAAAGCTTTCTCAATCCGACGGAGGCCCCTATGTTCTGTATGCTGCTTCGCAAGCACTGCGAAGGTGGTATCATCGAGAAAATTACTCAGGTAGGTATGGAACGTATTATTCACATGGATGTGCGTCAGCGCGATGAGCTGGGGGATATTTCACTCAAGCGGATTATCATTGAACTGATGGGCAGACACAGCAACATTATTTTGCTTGACCCGGAAACAGGCGTTATGCTGGACGGCATCCATCATGTCACACCGTCCATCAGCAGCTATCGGATCATCATGCCAGGCTTTCAATACACGGAGCCTCCTGAACAAAACAAGCTGAATCCGCTGGAAACGGAAGAAACGGCTTTTGCATCCTCATATCAGACAGCTATCGAAGCCGAAGAAGCTCCCAAACGCTGGATCGTGAACACCTTTACTGGACTGAGTCCCCTCATTGCCGAGGAGATGCTGACCCGAGTTTCCAACGAAGCACCTGCTGACGATTATCGTCCGCTGTGGAATACATTCAGTCACATCATGGACGACGTGCGGAATCATCGTTTTCAGCCAGTATCCGGTCTGAACGCACAGGAAAAAGTGATATTTTCAGCCATTCCCCTCACGTTGATTCAAGGAGAGCGCAAAGAATACACTACGATCAGTGAGTGTATGGAGGACTTTTTCGGTGAAAAAGCAGAACGGGATACGGTCAAGCAAAAGGTCAGCGACCTGCTGCGCTTCCTGCAAAACGAACGGAGTAAAAACGTAAAAAAACTCGACCATCTGCATCAGGATTTAGCTGAGGCGGAGGATGCCGATCAATTTCGCATTTATGGGGAGCTGCTGTTCGCTTCGCTGCATGAAGTGAAGAAGGGCGACAAGGAAGTGACGCTCACCAACTTTTATGATGAAGAACAGCGTCCGATGACCATCCCGCTGGACCCGTTGCTGGGCCCATCGGATAATGCGCAACGGTACTTCAAAAAGTACAATAAATATAAAAACAGCCTGGCTGTCATTGATGAACAACTGGAGAAAACACACGAAGAAATTCGGTATATGGACAATCTCCTACAGCAACTGGCTCATGCCTCCATGAACGATATTGAGGAAATACGTGAAGAACTGGTTCAACAAGGCTATCTTAGAGACCGGGTCAAAAAAGGGAAGAAAAAGAAGAAAACTGACCGTCCAACCTTACACGTATATACGTCATCTGAAGGCATCGAGCTGCTGGTCGGCAAAAACAACTTGCAAAACGAATATGTAACGAACCGACTAGCCGGGCCTAATGACACGTGGCTGCATACAAAGGATATTCCGGGGTCACACGTCGTTATTCGCGCCGAGCAATTCGGAGATGCAACGCTGGAGGAAGCTGCTCAGCTCGCTGCCTATTTCAGCCAGGCCAAACAGTCCAGCAGCGTGCCCGTAGACGCCACCTTAATCCGTCATGTGCGCAAGCCTAGCGGAGCCAAACCCGGCTTTGTCATCTATGATCATCAGCGTACGCTCTTTATCACACCCAATGAGGATCTGGTCAAAAAGCTGCCGAATCGCATCAAAAACGGCTGAAACTAACCGGAAAATATTGTAAACCATTATCCATTCAGGAACGCCCGCCTCCAAACACAGCATAGCGGACAAGTCCCTTGAATCGACCCAAAGCCCCTTATCTTGTGCAAACCACACTTCATGTGTGCAAGCACAGAACAAGGGGCTATTAGTGTTAGCCAATATGTGCACTTACTTTTGTCCAACAGCAGCCTTTCTCAATTCCTCCACAACCTGACTCTCCACAGTGCGGCTGCCCAGATCACCGTGAAAAATGACGCCTTGGCGCGCACCATGAAAATCCGAGCCCCCAGTCGGGATCAGCCCGTAGTGTGCCGCCATCGCGGCGTATCGACTCTCAGCCTCCGCATCATGGTCTGAATGTCGCACCTCCAGGCCCGCAGGCTTTGCCTCCTCTACAATGGAGCGAACCAGCTCATCATTGCCATACAATCCAGGGTGAGCCACCACAGGTACCCCGCTTGCTTCCCGAATCCAGCTTATGGCCTCCGCAGGCTTCACTCGGGGCACAGACACATAACCGGGCGCTCCCTCTGCCAAATAACGGTCAAACGCATCCCTCATATCCTTCGCATAGCCTTTTTGTACCAGCGTATCCGCCATATGCGGACGTCCAATGCTTTCATCCGGCGCCAGCGGTCTGCCCATCGTAGCTACCACCTCATCGAGTGTGATTTCCACACCCAGGCTACGCAGCCGACTCAAAATCAGATCATTGCGGGCATCCCTCGCCTGACGTAGCTTTTCCAACCGTTCCAAAAAAACTTCATTACGGTAATCCATAAAATAACCGAGTATATGAATATCCTTACCGCCCGCCCGTGTGCTAATTTCCACACCCGGCACCACTGTAATGCCCAATCGCCGCCCTTCCTCAAGAGCTTCCTCCAGCCCGGCTACCGTATCGTGATCCGTAATTGCAACCCCTGCCAGTCCTTTTTCCTTGGCCCAACGCACATTGTCCGCTGGTGGCTGCATTCCATCAGATGCCTGAGTGTGAGTGTGCAAATCGTATCGTCCCGAATTCGTATGCTCCTCCATTACGCATTCTCCTCCTCTTTCATCTCTGCAAGCTCGTTCACCGTATCCCCGGACACATCCGTTCCCTGATCATGACGACGCAAGAATGACAGAAAGGTTACCACCGGAATCGGCAGCAGTGCTGATTTCAGATGGATGGCATAAAACTCGCGTTTGAAGGTGATATCGGAAATATTTACAATTTTAAGCAATCCGAGTGTAACCTCATGCTTCACCGAAGAAGGCGATAGCATCGTAATGCCTAATCCAGCCTCAACTGCCGATTTGACCGCCCCAGTGCTGCCCATCTCCATAACGATGGAAAGTCGGGACGCATCAACACCACGGCTTTTCAGCTCATCCTCTATCACCTGCCTTGTACCTGACCCCTTTTCTCTTGCTACAAAAGGATGCTTAAACACGTCCTCCAGAACTACCTTCTTGGCCTTGGCCAGTACATGCCCCGAAGGAACAATCAGCTTCAGCTCATCCTGCATCACGGGTTCCACCACGATATCCGGGTGCTGAATCGGTGCCTCAATTAGCCCCAAATTCAACTGATGCTTTAAAATATCATCCATAATTTGAGTCGTATTCATCACATTCATCGCCATACGTATATGAGGGTACTCCTGACCAAACGGCCCCAGCATTCTCGGCACAATATACTCGCCAATCGTAAGACTTGCCCCAATATGTAATCTTCCCTCCAGCATGTGAGTAAAAGCAGACATCGCCTCATCAGCTTCGCGGATAAGCTGCATGCTTTTTTTCGCAAAAGGCAGCAGTGTCGCTCCTGCCTCCGACAGCTCGATTTTTTTGGTGGACCGATGCAGTAGCTTCGTACCAAAATAATCTTCCAAAGACTGAATTTGCATCGTCACGGCAGGTTGCGTCATATGCAGCGCTTGTGCCGCTGCCGAGAAGCTCCCCCGCTCCGCTACCGTATAAAAAATATGTAGCTGATGAAAGTTCATACTGACAGCCCTCTCCCCTCTGATGTTCTTATTTTAACATAAGAATAACGTCTGTCGAAGAATTTCCAAGAAAACATACTGAAATTAGGGGCTTTTTATTATAGATGCTATACAATAAAAAAAGTATGCAGTTGATTCCTGCATACTTCCGCTAGATAAAATACTTGACGATATGCCTTCCGCCAAATCAACGTCTATTTCCGCTTGCGCGTGCTTTTCATCAGTGTCATACGCCGCGAATGGCGCAACCAGGAATAGTATGACTTCAAATCCCGCAGTTCAATGGTCTCTGACATCCGACCCAAAAAGGTAATGACAATCATTTTGTGGAGCGGGTTCCCCGCAATATCCATTTCGCCAGGCAACTCACCAAACTCGGCTACGACCACCAGGTCACCATCAATTAAATATACATCCTCTTCATTGTGATAATAGGACTCCATCCTGTTTTGCTTTAGACATTCCCAAAGCCAGGCGGCGATATGATTCGTTTCGGACTGTTTCTGTTCTATACGGTCTAAGTAGCGTGTTTTCGCATGATTTGTAATCACAATATCGGCGACCTTCTTGTCGCCCATCTCTACGTAGAACGGCTCGTATGTACTCCATCGCTGCATTGCCTTGTCACGCACGGGATCACTCTCCCCACCAGATAGGTCTTTATATCTACCAATATATTCATATGTTACCTCAATAGACCCGGGACTACAAGTTACAAAATTGAAGTTTATCACTAATTTTTAAAGATAATTTTAGGTCTATCAGCATTAAGACTATTATGCAAAAGTCCTGACTTCATAAAAAAAAGCCAGCCCAAGGGCCGACTTTTTTAAGAAAAATCGAAATTCACACTATTTAAAGATTATATTTCATACTCTTTTAATTTTTCCTTATCGTCGTTATACTCCGTCCTGATCTCATTTCGGAAGGAGCGTTCGACCTTGCGCACATAGGAAAGCCTGCGAATATTTTTAACGGTATCCTCTGCCCGATCTGCATTCATGTAAATGACAACATAATGCATACGCCTCGAAATATAGTGGACATTCCCGTATTTCTCCAAATTGCGGGCAGCCTTGATATCGCTTACCCAAATGATGTACCCTGTCCGCTCGGCAAACATTCGCTTCATCTCCCCTCCATTCGATATCATCCCTGTGGCCTATCCGCAGGAGCACTTGCCTCCGCTACCGCAGCCACCCTTTTTCACGTTCGGATCATTGCTCGGCACCTTAATGGTGTCAGACACAGAATAAGCAATCGTTTCGGACATGGCATGGAGCATATCATCCAACGCCCTTTCTGCCCGTTTGAACTCCTGAACCTCCTGAAATTGTTCAAGCTCTAGTTCGACAGCCTGCACTGCATCCTTCGCTTCATGAAAGTTTGGGTGAAAATGCCCAAAACGTTCCGTTTCCGCGAACAGCTCTTTTTTGGCATCCAGCTTGCGTACACACGCCTGAATCGACGGATTCAATTCCACACGCTGTTTCCAATATAAATAATCCGATACCTCAAAGGACCGGTTGACCATATCGCCCAATTCATAGGCGTTAATAAGCACTTCTGCCATATTGACCGTATTCAATTCGGCTACGCTCATGAATGTTCATCTCACTTTATATAAAGTTCTACTGGTAAAGTAGACTCATTTATCATACCACATCCTTCTTTTGAGAAGAAGGAGTTTCATGCACATCCTGGCTCTTCTATGTAAAAGGAACCAGCAGGCGCATATCCGACCATTCCCCCGGCTGTAAAGTCGTGCGGGGCAACGTTTCACCGTCCATTCCGGTAGCATACCAGCCAGTCACACTCCACGGTTCACCGGAAATCACCGCTTCCGGTATCCATTTGACTTCTTTTTCACCGATTCGCAGCCCTACCGCCGCTTGCCAGCGAATTGCCTGTTCCATAAGCTGCCGGGCAGTGGAGGCATGGTAGCTTCTCCATTCCTTCGTCCATGACGCAGGTACTGCCGATTTCTCTGGAAAATAATCGGCTGGGTCGGGTAGCGTATACTCCCGTTCATAAAAATGTAACGTTCGGCCCGTGTAAACCAAGCCAGCCCTTCCCTCTTGTGAGAATATCGGCCATTCATGATTCGAGTCCGCCACCATTGCGCCAGCCGTTTCGCCATTCGTCGTTTCTGTATCCACCGCCCTGAATGTGCTGTCGGAGCTATCCGGACAAATTCCCTCCGTTTCCGCAACCAGCGGATAACGGTGAACCAGCTCGTCTCCCCCCTCCGGCTCCCGGCGCGGACTTAACCCAATCGTAGCAAGCGTCTTGCGGATTTGGGCAGCCGAACGTGCCGGAATGATAAAGTCCCTTTCGCCGATCCGTTCAAGCAATCCAGCCAGCCCGGGGTGACGTGCAGCAGTGTCTGCGTCTTCTCGGGTACCACAGCGCAAAAGTGTTACCGTTGCAAACGCTGTCCGTCCCACATCCCCTGCCCACTGCTCCACTGCCACGCGTACATGGTCAGGCACGCCTGTCCGGCTATACTTATCGAGAAGTGCAGAAATGGCTTTAGCCTCCATCCCCAGCTCGATCGCCTCTGTAACACTTTCTCGGGTGATCCGATATACCACCATACGGTCCCCCGTCACACGTTCACAGAAGCATCCCAGCTTCCAGCGCACATCATAAGCTACATCCGGCGGCACCAATATTTCAAAATCCGGCTGTACATAAAAGGTACCTCGCTCCTGAACCGCATCCTTCTCATCATCGGAACGAAGCATATCCAGCGCTGGCACGCTCCAGCGAAAACACAGTTCTCCCGACGTGGTCAGACCCCAATCACCCATTCCAAAGGCGGTCAGCGCTGTCACCCAGCCCCTAACCATATCCATGTATTGTCCGTTAAGATTGAAATTAGATGCCGTGTTTTCCTCAATCCTTACGGGGCTTGTATGTATAGCAGAAAATTCCAGATAATCACCGCTTTTACGATCCGATCTGCTCAGACTCTCCTGCGAAATCAGTCCTGTCTGAGTCATCCATTGGAGCAACGGCCCGATATGAATCCAGCCTTCTGATCCCGCATGAGTGGAGGCCACACACAGCATATAACGAAAATGCTGCATAGACGCTTCGGCCTTGCCGTACCTTTCCATGAGCGTGACAAGAATATGCTTGCGCATTTGCCAAGCGGACAAGCGAACCCACGCTGCCAGCCCCGCTTCCTGAACATGAAAAGAAGCAGCTTCCTTCACCAGCAGACCCAAGCTGAGCAGCAGGTCCATCATCACCACCGTTTGCACCGGATACAGCTCGGCGTGCGCATATTGTAGCCCAAGTCCAGTCAAACCTTTCGGATGAAAGGGAGTCAGCTCATTTAGCTTTTGCAGCGACCGTTTATGAATAGTCCCTTTCGCTGTCAACGGAACTCCTTGCACTGCAATACGTGATAACGCATGCAACAGCTCCGCTTCCAGTCCCGTCATCGCTTCATGCACCGTCACCAGTTGATCCGAATCCATCGCTTTCATCGTACTTTGACGTTGCTCCAACAGCATTTCGTACAAATCCGGCAGCCGATGAACCGGAATATATAACATTCGTTCGCCCCACGATTTGGTAACCGCCTCCAGCCAGCCCCGGTCGCGCAGTCCGTGCAGTGCCAGCTTCGTTTCGGCTCCGCTCAGCGCTCCCCTGGTAAGCCGTAATGGCTCTTCTTCCTTCATGGGCTGTCCCGCGTGCCGGATAAAACATCGACGTAGCACTAACAGCTCATCCGATGCAAGCTTCTTCCAGCCACCTTCCGTGTTCGTTACGCCCATTTTTTTGATCACGCCTCCCTTTTCTTTCCGCCAGCTTCAGCCTCATCATCCAGGTTCCCGATAACCTCCCCCGAGCTAAATCTGCAAATCGCATATTCATAGCCCTGCTCAATCAAAAACAGTTGACGGCGGGCTGCAAAATCCGTCTCCTTGCTGTTCTCTGTCACCAGTGTATAAAAATAAGCCTTATTTTCACCAGTCTTCGGTCGCAAAATGCGGCCAAGCCGCTGTGCCTCCTCCTGGCGGGAGCCGAAGCTGCCCGATACCTCAATAGCCACGGCCGCATCCGGCAGATCCACAGCAAAGTTCGCCACCTTGGACACCAGCAAGGTCCGAATCGTACCATTGCGGAATGCATCGAACCACCGCACTCGTTCTGTCTGGCTCATTGACCCGGTTATCAACGGCACGTTCAGCTCCTGAGCCATTGTGCGCAATTGATCCAAATATTGCCCGATAATAAGCGTGGGCATGTCCTTGTGCTGCTGCATCAGGCTGCGCACCGCTTCCAGCTTGGCCGGATTTTCGGCGGCGATCCGGTACTGCTGCCTGCCTTCAGCACGCATACTGCGCTCCAGAAGTGCAGCCGACATGGGAAGCCGCAGCTCCACACAATCGACCTGAGCGATCCAGCCCTGTCGCTCCAGCTCTTTCCATGGCATGTCGTACCGCTTCGGTCCGATCAAGGAGAACACATCCCGCTCACACCCGTCCTCCCGAACCAGCGTTGCGGTTAAGCCCAAACGGCGGGTAGCCTGAATATCCGCCGTTGCTCGAAATACTGGCGCGGGCAGCAAATGCACCTCATCATATACTATCAGCCCCCATTTGCGCTCGCTCAGCAGCTTCATATGCTCAAATTCCCCATCTTTGGTACGGCGATGCGTCAAAATCTGATAGGTCGCCGCCGTAATCGGACGCACTTCCTTTTTCTGCCCACTGTATTCTCCAATGGAATCAACAGGAATATCCGTCTTTAGCTTTAATTCCTCAATCCATTGCCGAACAGATGTCGTATTAGAGGTTAAAATAAGTACCTCGCACTGGAGACGCTCCATCACCGCCATACCAATCACGGTTTTCCCCGCTCCGCATGGAAGCACCAGCACACCGCTGCCACCCAGACCGTCAGCCCCCTCAAACGCATCAGCCGCCTCCACTTGATAATCACGAAGCCTCAGCTCCGTTGGTCCCTGACCCAGAGAAAAACAGAGCTGATTCCCCTCAAGATAGCCTGCCGTATCAATGACCGGAAATCCAAGTCGGGTCAGTTCCTGCTTGAGCAGTCCCCGATTTTCTGGCGGAACCGACACGGTCACTTCACTCTCACGAAGTAAACCAAGCTGCCCAAGATCCTGCTTGAGCAGCAGTTCATCCAGTAAAGCCGGGCTGTCCGCCGTCAGTATCAAGCGGTCGACCGCTGTAACCCTGTAAGCTGTATCCGTCTCCATGCCTATAGTTACATCTTGCTCAATACTGTCCAGATCAGCAGTATCCGTGCTGTAACGCCCCTCTTTTTCTGCTCTCGCCCGTGACAGCGTCAACGTCCCGTAACGGGAGACGAGCTGTTCAATATCCTTTAACAAATCACGGGGAATATCCCAGCGGGACATGGAATGTAGACTATTTTGAACATCCGCGGCACTCCACCCAAGGGCAGCCGCACTCCACAGAGACAATGGAGTGATGTGATATGTATGAAAAGCGGACGGGCTTTTAACCAGCTCCGCATAGACCTGCAACTGTGAACGTGCATGCTCCGAAGCGGGCAGTCCGATTTCCAGCAAAACGGTAAAATCGCGTTGTACAATACAAGGGTGATCCGGATTCATAAGTACCTCCCGTCAATCTATAACGCATCATCTTAAATTCTATATAACAAACAGTTTATCCGTTTATTCGCAGATCAACCGGAATAGCAAGAAGTCCAACCCCTATGCGGGTTGAACTCCTTGGTCATTCATGCTAGGCTTGCTTTTTTAACCTAGTGAACCTGCTCGGAAATATGGCTAAGCGCCTCTCCAGCATTGTCTGCAAAAATATTACGTACGGCCAGATCGCCAATCGAAACAATCCCGATCAAACGATCCCCTTCCGTTACAGGCAGACGACGGATTTGCTGCTCCGCCATCAGCTCGGCTGCTTGATCCACCGACATGTCGGCTTGAGCTGTACGGATACCTGTCGTCATCACTGCGTCGACCGAACTAGAGCCGGAATGCTTGCCCGCATAACCGCGAACGACAAGATCACGGTCTGTTACCACACCGATGAGCTTGTCACTGCCTTCGCTCTCTACAACCGGGATAAAACCGGTGTCGTTATCCTTCATTTTGAGCGCAATTTCATAAATATTGTCTTGCGGGGTAACTGTTACACATTTTTCAGTCATAACTTCCTGAACCTTTTTCATGGGTACTCCCTCCTTTTCAAGAGTAGGGTACCCCATTTCATTCTGCTCATACGCCGAATCAGCTCATCCAGATTCAGCTCACGTTAGCTGTTAGCGGCTGGAATTTTCTGTTTTTCGCTCCGCAGCATATCCGGTAGACATCGCAATAAACAAACGAACCGCCTTAATCATCGCGTCCTCGTCAAAATCAAACTTAGGATGGTGATGCGGATAAACGGCTCCTTTAGCAGGATTACCCGCTCCCACGAACATAAAGCAGCCCGGCACACGTTCCAAATAATAAGCAAAATCTTCGGCAGGCATCAGCTTCGACGCTTCCTGAACTTTTCCCTCTCCGAAAACGGGTCCTGCTTCCTTAAAAAAACGCGAAGCTTCGTGCGTATCATTTACAACAGGCGGGTATCCCATAATATAGCGGATATTGGCTGTTGTTCCGTAAGTTGCCGCTGTAAGCTCCGTAACCGCATGCAGCCGATCCTTCATCACCGTCCGGGTTTCCTCGTCAAACGTACGGATCGTCCCACTCAGGCGGCATGTTTCCGCAATCACATTTTGTGCAGCTCCCGCTTGAATTGTTCCCACCGTCAGCACAGCAGGCTGCAAAGGGTCCACTGAACGGCTCACGATGCTTTGCAGCTGCATAACAAGAGCTGAGCCCGCTACCACACTATCATGGGTGGACTGAGGCATACCGCCATGACCACCCTTGCCCGTAATTTCAATATAAAAATCGTCTGCCGCCGCCATCAACGGCCCTGCGCAACTCGCAGCCGTTCCGACCGGGAACGGTGTCCATAGATGGATGCCATAAATAACATCCACTCCTTCCAGCACGCCATCCTTTAGTACATTGACCGCGCCACCGGGCAACAATTCCTCCGCAGGCTGGAACAACAACCGTATTTCTCCTTCCAGCTCATCCCGATGCAGACTGAAATAGTAAGCCGTTCCGAGCAAAACGGACGTATGCCCGTCATGTCCGCAAGCATGCATGGCTCCGTCTACGCTGGAGCGATATTCGCATTCCTTTTCATCCTGAATCGGAAGAGCATCCATGTCGGCGCGCAGCATGACGACAGGCCCGGGTTTGGCACCACGAATCGTACCTACAACACCGTGTCCCCCTACCTGACGGCGAACCTCAATACCCCAGCTCTCCAGCTTGTCCGCTACAAAGGCTGCGGTTTTGCTTTCCTGAAAAGAGATTTCGGGATTTTTATGTAAATATCTGCGCCATTCCACCATATGGTCTTGTAGCTGGTCAAACCAGGTTTTATCTGTCGTGTGTTGTGTCATATTGCTCACCTCTCCTTTTAAAACACCGGGCAGCTTCCCGATAAATTCTTGCAGATTCATAACGAATGTGCCACTGCTCTCAAACCTTATTTTGTATTCTATTGTAGCAGATATGGAATTATTGCGATATCCGTTGCAGTATGGAGGTTGCAGAAGCCCTCCAAACATACTATGATTAAATGGATAAACGATAAAATAATAATGATAAACGTCTGCGAGACATACCTTGCGGCGAATACCGGGGGAAGCTGATATGAGAAATACGAAGCCGGAGACTCGAAGAAGAGGCACACCGGATTTCCAATTGCTGATCCTCACCTTGTTGCTGGTTGGATTCGGTGTAATCATGGTATTTAGCGCCAGCTCCAGCGTAGCTCTGCTGAATAAAGAATACAATTTTGACTCTTTATATTTTGTGAAGCGTCAATCTGCATTTGCTGTACTTGGACTTTTTATTATGTTGGTAGCTATGAATATTAAGATGGAAAAATATAAAAAGCTTTTTGTACCTTTATTTTTCATAACTATATTACTGCTAATCATCGTTCTTTTTACAGGCTCTCTTAACGGCGCAAAAAGCTGGCTCAGATTTGGTAGTATTGGTTTCCAGCCAACCGAGCTTGCAAAAATATCCATTATCCTGTACTTATCCGCGCTGATTGTCAAAAAAGGGGATCGCTTTAGAGATTTACGAACCGGCTACATACCCGTGACCGTCATTGTAGGCTTTGTTGCAGGACTCATTATGCTTCAGCCGGATTTTGGCTCCTGCTTCATCCTGGTAGCCACCAGTGGCCTGATTATTTATGCCGGGGGAGCCAGTGTCAAGCATATTACGGCTTCGATTGGTCTGCTCTTACTGGGCGCGGCCCTCGTTTTTGGTATCGGCTCGTTGTTTGGGGGAAATTCTGGAACAACAGATGGACAAGCCACAGCCAAGCAAGATTACAAAGTCGGACGTTTTCAGGCCTTTCTCGATCCTACGGAAGATAAACTGGGGACTGGATATAATCTCGTACAATCCTTGCAAGCTATAGGAGAAGGCGGACTAAGTGGGTCAGGATTTGGCAAGGGCATTATCAAGCTTCACTATCTGCCTAACTCGTTTAATGACTTTATTTTTTCCGTGATTGGTGAAGAATTTGGATTCATTGGAACCGCGATATTCCTGATGCTGTACCTGTATTTCATTTGGCGAGGGATGATTATCGCCTTGCGTTGCCATGATCCGTTTGGGACATTGGTAGGTACAGGTATTATGGGACTGATCGCTATCCAGGCGTTCATTAATATCGGCGGTGTAACCCAGACTATTCCGATCACCGGGGTCACGCTTCCTTTTATCAGTTTTGGTGGATCGTCCCTTCTTGTTACGATGTTCTCCATGGGAATTATGCTTAGCATCTCCCGCGAAAACACCAAGCAGGCAGTACAGGAACGTACTACAGGAGTAGCAGTTCGGACCGAAGTCCCTAATCGTTTTCAAACCCGGAGAACCAACCGTTCCCGTTAAAAAAAGAACTTCCCAGATCACCGATAACGGTGGTTTTGGAAGTTCTTTTGTATATGTATATACATGTGTTCAATCTGGCGGTATAGGCTGCAGCTTATCTACAAACAAAAACTGGCGTTTCTAAAAATCGCCAGTTTTTGTGTTCTCATCCATATCTTCGCGGGGAAATCCCCTTCATGTATAAAACTGGCGAAAAACGTCGATGTACCCGCCTTGTCTTTTTTACACCGCGTCGTCCTTGAAAGCGACACCCTCTACTTTTACGTTCACTTCCACAACCCGCAGACCTGTCATGCTTTCGACAGCTTCCCGCACATTTTGCTGAAGAATTCGGGACACCTCATGAATTGGTGTTTCGTAGAGCACAATAATGCGAAGATCAATGGCAGCTTCCAACTGTCCAACCTCCACTGATACGCCTTTTTGCACATTTTTACCACTCAGTCTTTTGGCCCAGCCTTCGGATAAGCCGCCTGACATTGCAGCAATACCGGGCGTCTCCAGTGCGGCCATCCCCGCAATTTTACCTACGACATCGTTGGAAATCTTGATGTTTCCTGCTTCCAGTTGTTGAATTTGCTCTGCCATGACCTATGTCCCCCTTCATCCATCCTCTATTTGTATTGTAAAGCCTCTGCCACTGCAAATGCAAACCTTACGTATGAAAAACAACTTTCGTTTACAACCTATATCATTTTGGGTATATTAATTTAGAAAATCAGTACAAGTGACAGCATTCATCAAACTTGTACACATCCATTGATATCGAGGTGCTTTTCATTGAAAAAATGGTTATCTCCCGCTTTGCTTATCGCGACATTTGCTTTCAGTGCAGTCGCTCATTACACACATTGGAACGCGATCGCCCAATTCGTCATTTGCGCAATCTCTGTCGTGTTCGTAGCCGGGTTTCTCGGCAGAGCCACCGAAAGCGTAGCACATTATGCAGGCCAACGTCTGGGCGGATTTTTGAATGCCACCTTTGGCAACGCAGCCGAACTGATCATCGCCATCTTTCTCGTCAAAGAAGGTCTTTACGATATGGTGAAGGCGAGTCTGACCGGCTCAATCATCGGCAATCTGCTGCTGGTGCTTGGAGCAAGCCTGTTCGCTGGCGGATTGAAATACAAAGTGCAAAACTTTAATGTATCGCTGGCTGGTTTAAGCGGTTCGTTGATGATTGTGGCGGTCATTGCCCTGTTCGTTCCGGCTGTATTTCTAAATACACATGTCATTACGGATAGTGAATCGGATACGCTCAGTCTGATTGTCGCGGGCACACTGATTGTGGCTTATATTGCGTGGCTTATTTTTTCGATGATTACGCACAAAGACTACTTATCTGACGTGACTGAACAAAAGGACGAAGAATTGCCGCATGAGCATGCTCCTGTGTGGTCCAGAAACAAATCCATTAGCTACCTGGTAATCGCTACCGTCATGGTTGCCTTTGTCAGCGAATGGCTTGTTGGAACACTGGAGGTATTCACGACCCAGTTCGGACTCAGCGAATTGTTCGTGGGTGCATTCCTCGTTGCCATTATCGGTAATGCGGCTGAGCACAGCGCAGCCATTTTGCTGGCGATGAAAAACAAAATCGGCGCATCTGTCGAAATCGCAGTCGGCAGCAGCCTGCAAATTGCGTTATTCGTTGCACCTGTGTTGATTTTTGTCAGCTACTTCATGGGAAATACAATGAATATCGTTTTTACTACGATTGAGCTGGTCGCCATTGCTGTCGCTGTATTTATCGCCAAATCCATTACCCAGGACGGCTCAACCAACTGGTATGAGGGATTGATGCTGCTGGTTGTGTATGTTCTGTTAGGTGTATCTTTCTTCCTTGTGTAAACACCTTTCAAGGTTTTAAAATGTGCATTAGGATGGTAGTGACCGCTTCACGTTCATTTGATCTTCTGATATCACTTCATATGTAAAGGCATCAAAAAAAGCATGCTCTCGAACCCCGCATGCTCTCATCAATGAAACCGTCTTTCTAATTGGCCTTATTGTTCATGGCCTCATATAGAATAGCCAGATTGCGTTCCAGCTCACTGACCAGCTGTTTACCTACCATTTCCGGAAGAAGGCCGACGCGAACCGCGAAATCCACTTCCTTGGAAAATCCGTACATCTGAGTATCCAGCACTTCCTCATAGAGAGGGCAATAACGGGTTGCCAGATTCTCCATCTGTACTTCAATAAGCTTCTTTATTTTATCTGCGTCATCTTGAAGCAGATTAATAGCCTTAATATTCAATTGTTCCTGTAAATCAGATGAAGTCATGGATTCTTCCCCCCTATCTCTCAATGTCGCACAAGACGTTCTAACCTTAATATTAGACCAAATTGCAGGCTAATACAAGAACCTGACAAAAAAAGCATCCCTACAGTTACAGGTAGGGATGCTTTTGATCCAAGAATATAGTCAGGAGGCTACCGATATGTGTAGCCCGTGCTTCTGGAACACTTCAGTGATCGCTTTCTTGGCTTCCTCCGCGTCAGGTCCATGGACGTGCAGCTCATAGCTGTGGCTGCTGACTAATGTCGTAAACAAGCCAAGTATACTTTTCACGTCAATATACTTATTTTCGGAATGAAGGACGATGGAAGAAGTAAACTTGCTCGCTGTCTGTGCAATTTCAACAATCGCCGCGTTACTATTAGACATAGAGATCCCTCGCTTTACTGGATTATCATGTATCATTACTCATCCATTATAATACATTGAAATCGTTTTCTCAGCAAGGATAGATATCGTTATTTTAAGTTCTCGGGATTTAACGGCTCCAACTCAGGCAGTACAAAAATGCCATCCTTGCGGATCAGAACATCATCAAAATAAATTTCACCACCACCGTATTCCGGACGCTGAATCAAGACCAAATCCCAATGGATCGAAGAACGGTTGCCGTTATCTGCTGTTTCATAAGCCTGACCCGGCGTGAAATGCAAGCTGCCTGCGATTTTTTCGTCAAACAGAATATCCTTCATCGGATGCAAAATATACGGATTGAACCCAATTGCAAACTCGCCAATATAGCGTGCTCCCTCATCGGAATCCAAAATATCGTTTAACCGCTTCGTATCATTACTCGTTGCTTCTACAATTTTACCATTCTCAAAGCGGAATTTCACATTTTCAAAGGTGATACCGTTGTACAGCGTTTGTGCATTATAGCTAATAGTTCCATTAACGGAATCTCGAACAGGAGCACTATATACTTCGCCATCTGGAATATTGCATTGACCGGAGCATTTGATGGCGCCGATTTGCTTAATAGAGAAATTCAGATCTGTGCCCGGTCCGCTAATCCGAACCTTATCTGTCCGGTTCATCAGGTCAGCCAGCGCATCCTGCGCCTTATCCATTTTCGCGTAATCCAGATTGCACACATTGAAATAAAAATCTTCGAACGCCTCTGTGCTCGTATTCGCCAATTGCGCCATGCTGTCATTCGGATAACGCAGCACTACCCATTTCGTATGCTTCACCCGCTGCTCGCTATGTACCGCATGCTGATAAATCGAATTATACAATTTCATCTTGTCTTCCGGCACATCTGACAAATCATTGACATTTTCGCCAGCGCGAATCCCGATGTAGCAATGCATTTGTTTCATCCGGTTGAGGTCTATATCAGCCCAGGTTTGCACCATTTCCTTTGTCGCATGACGAAGCATGGCGCTCTGTACCTTACGATCCGTGAGCTGAACGAAAACGTTGCCGCCTTTTTTGCCTATCTCATGAATAATAGCGTTAAGCAGGTCCCGCTCTGTACCGATCATTTCAACCAGCACGTTCTCACCCGGCTGTACCTCAACAGAGTAACCTACCAGATTTTCTGCCAGTTTAAGTATTCTGGGATCTTTCATTTGTTGTCTCTCCTTCTTTGTTACATTCTTTTTGAACAACGGTTAATTCGAAGTCCATTGTATCATGCCCGTTGCGTTACTTGTAGCCCTCAAAAGCAACTCTGGTAATCAGAGCTTCCTCATGCCCCTCTCCATTTGCCTCCTGCCGCGCAATTTTGCATTCCGACGACAACTTCAGGGGCAAGCCTGTTTGGCGGTCTATCGTCAGATGATACACAGCATGCACATCAGAATGTTCTAATTGGCTACTCATATCCTCGCGACTCTGCGCCCATATTCGATTCAGCTTTTGCTGCACCTCTTGATTCTTCCCGTTCTGCTTCATGTTTGCTTGCAAGAGGTGAGGATTTATGGCATCCATTTCTTTCATTAAACGGTCTTTCAACCATCGCTTGGCCGAGGACGATTCTGGCTCAATCCTCACTACCCAGGTTCCCCGCGCGGCCCCGGCCTCTATACGAATGGTTTTATTCAGTGCATTCAGTTCCTCCAGCTCCTGAATCGGATTAAAACGATTTAACGTCCCTACTCCATTCATAGCTATACGACTGGATGTAACGGCAATCCATTTTCCATCCAAACGAAGAAAACGCTCCTGTGTTACCTCATCCCCGGATGCGCCTTGTTCGAGTGCAGCATAGCTTGACTGCTTGTTAAAAGCCCTCGCAGAACCCCAATGCATGGTCAGTTCATCGTGATTGCTCACCTTACCATGATATGCGAACTGTTTATCCACCAGCATACCATTTCTGGTTATGACACCAGCCTGACCTTTGAACGTTAACGTTTCTTTGCCCGCTATCCCTGCAACGGCTCTTTTAAAAATCTGATCCGGCGCATTTTGCTGTTCTGCAAGTGTACATCCACTTAACGAGCACATCATGAGCAACATACAAACCAGCATACTCCACTCTCTTCTCCAATGCATTTAATCATCCGCCCATCATATCCTGATATAACCTCTTGAGTTTGTTATTGATATAGGGTTTCCTGACTACAAAAGGTTATGCACAGCAAAAAAAGAGAACATTCCATAAGGAACATTCTCTAGGCATTGCCCACATGATCAATAACAATCCGGTTGCGACCTTCATTTTTCGCCTCATACAAAGCCATATCCGCCCTGTAAAATAAAGATTCAATGCTGATCTGCTCATCCAGCCAGTTCCATTCAGCAATCCCGCAGGAAACGGTCACCTGAGGCTGGGTTTCATGTTGTACGCGATAGCGGATTTTTTCCGCATACTCCAGCGCCTGCTGTACTCCGAGCTGTGGCAAATAAATTGCCAATTCCTCACCGCCCCATCTGGCACATACATCCTCGCTACGGGTCGCCGAACGAACAATATCACTGACGCTTTTCAATATTTGATCACCTGTCTGATGTCCGTATGTATCATTCACCTGTTTGAACTGATCAATGTCCACCAAAATGAGAGAACCGCAAAAATCTTTCTCCTGATGTCGCTGAATCACCTTGTCCACATAATGACGTACATACAGACCTGTTAGCATGTCCATATTGGCCAGACGCCGTACCTCAGCATGCAGCATGGCATTTGTTACCGCCAAACCGATATGGGGGGCCAGCATTTGCAACATTTTGTAATTATCGTACGAAAAAAAGTGAGGGAGCTTGCTGGACAATAAAATAGCCCCTCTCGGTATACCGCTAGTTTTCATAGGTACCGCCATCAAAGAAAGGGAATCGGTCATATCCATAAAATCGGAGGATATCTTCCCTTCCATTCTGTAATCTGACACGATGACAGGCTCTCCTGTTCTGCGTATCAGCTCTGCAAACCCATCCTCGCCAGAGTAACTGTGCAGCCTCAAACTTTCTACGTTGCTTGACGTGACCTTAAAGCAATTTCCTTCCTGATCAAGTTGCACAATACAGCAAAAGTCAGCCAAGAACATTTTCAATAATTCCTGCACAGCAAACTCGAATATTTCATTCAGCTTAAGGCTTTGATTCAAGCGCTGAACCAGTTCATTAATGAGACGCAACTCATGGATGAGCACATTGGATTGCTCCAGCAGCTTTGCATTTTCAAATGCGGTGCCTGCTGTGTCCGCCATCATGGCGATCAGCTCCACATCCACTTTCTTCATGCTTTCGGCACCTGATGGAAGAATCATATGAAACACACCATATACGCCTTGCTTGCCACGTAAAGGAATGCCGATTTCGGTCACTTCTCCTTCTGTACCTACAGGCTCATTTACAGCCATTTGGCCTTTCATAAATGCACGCACACATACATCCTCGTCCCGCTCGTGCAATAACAAAGGTTTGACCTGCGGATTACGACTGTGCCGATCCTGGCTCATATACAACGTGATATCCACATGCGGAAACAAGTAAGCTATGCTGCCAAATACCTCGTCCAGCACGCCTTCAACATCAATCTTGTCATGCATCCGCTTTACAATCTGAAATAAAATAGAGCGTCGCCTGCCTTCGCGGTCGCTCCGTTCCTGCATCCCCAGGATATCTTCCATAAATATATACTCAAATCTCGTATAAAAGCAGGATCTAAAATGCAAAGTTGCCGCCAATAATGCGTCCTGCTCGGAAACTGAATGTTGAGCAGACAGTGTAAAACGAAGAGCAGCAAAAGCCTCGCCCTTATGATTACGGCAAAATAGAGGAACCATGTACACAGATGCAAGGCTTCCGTCCCGAAGTTTGCGTTGACTTATTTCCATTTTTCTGGACAAGCAGCAACGTTCGACCAGCTCCAAATCCTCGTCATCATCCTCTTCCCTACCTGCAACCCGAACACCTGTAAAATTAAAAACGGCGGATTGTTCTTCATTAATCCACGATATACCATTGCTCTGCTGCAACCAGTTCCGATATCCTTGGACAAGAAGCTGATTAATATAGGGGAAATCAAATGGTGTCATATCCATGTTTTGGAGCCAGGCAAAAGACGTATATTCTTTATCATCAAACAGCGGAGCACCGCTAGCCTGAGCTGCTTTACCGTCAAGCGTTTGCTGATCCGTTGTTGAAAAGTCCGACATATTAAGGCGCTCCTTTACAGCAAAGTTAGCTGTACCAAGACAGCGGCTACACACCACTATAGCTTATAATATGACCTATTTTACTCTTAACTCCAGAAATTTGCATCCATTTTTCAGAAATTCGTCCCCCTTTTTTAGTTCTAAAGCCCTATCGACAAATTTTGACGTTTTCATTCTTTTTCTCTTCTTGACATTGACCCACTATTACATATAGTATATATTAATGAAAAAGACTGTACGGCAGAACTATCTACTGTGCGGATCTTAAATTTTGGGCGTAACAGTTTGTGTCACCCTCATCTTATTTGTTGCTAACAGGACAGCGGCTGAACTTTTCTGTCAGTAGTGCGCATCACCTTGATTGGTAGCGCCGAACAAATTGGAGCGCAAAGAGAGCCCCAACTCAAATTTTAATTATGAAGGAGTTAACTCTATAATGGCACGTTACACTGGTCCTAAATTTAAATTGAGCCGTCGTCTGGGGATTTCCCTGAGCGGCACAGGTAAAGAATTGAAACGCCCTTTCCCTCCGGGACAACATGGTGCAAACCAACGGAGAAAAATCAGCAACTACGGTATGCAGCTTCAAGAAAAACAAAAGCTGCGTCACATGTACGGCTTGGGTGAAAAACAATTCCGCACTTTGTTCAACAAAGCTCAACACATGCACGGTATCGCTGGTGAGAACTTCATGTTCTTGCTGGAAAGCCGCCTGGACAACCTCGTGTTCCGTCTTGGCTTTGCTAACTCCCGTGCAGGCGCACGTCAATTGGTAGCACACGGTCACGTTACTGTGAACGGTAAAAAAGTTGACATCGCTTCTTACCAAGTAAGCCTGGGCGACGTGATCGGTCTTCGTGAAAGAAGTCGTTCCCTGTCTTCCATCAAAGAAGCTTTGGAAAACCGCAACCACTTGGCAGCTTACCTGGAGTACAATGACGCAGCTCTGGAAGGCAAATACATCCGTTTGCCTGAGCGTGGCGAATTGTCCCAAGATATCGACGAAAAACAAATCGTCGAATTCTACAACCGCTAATCCTTGTGATAGCATCGAAAAGCACCCGAACCTCGTTCGGGTGCTTTTTTCGTGTTACTGTAGCGTGCAGCTTGCAACATTTTATTCGATCGGTATATATACCTTAATATCCAAATGATCGGGAAAGGAGGAATTCATCACGTCAGTGATTTCAAAATCAGGTCCTTCCCTACGCTCAAAATTAGAATTGGGGAGCCATGTACCGTAGATATAGTTTCGCACATCCTGAACCCGGCCACTCGGACCTGAAGCGTTAAATTCGGCATACTTTCCTGCAGGAATCTCCATATAGATAAACCCCTCTGCCAAATCTTCCGATTCTCCCTCAACTTCCTCGCCAATCACAAATGAAAACTCACCATTATCTTGAAAAGAGCAAGCAATACCGTACGACATGCCCGGTGCAATTTTATTCGGAATACGCATAAAATGCTCATTCGTTCCAAAGTGTTCATAAAATCCTGGAATCTCATTATAATGCTGCTCATGATTCAGGTTTGTTTTGTACTCATGGCCTATGACCTTAATCGTATCGAATTGCAGCATTACCGGCTTATTCACATCCAAATCCCCTTTGGTGTTTTTTTGATAATCCAGAAAATTAATCTTGTGTTGCTGAGAAATATCTATATCACTGTTCCGGTATTTTCCCGGGGTGACACCAAAACTTTTTTCAAAAGCACGTGTAAACGCTTCTTGCGAACTGTACTGGTATTCAAGAGCAATATCTAATACCTTTTGATTAGACTGTTTCAGCCCTACAGCCGCCTCCGATAATCTCCTCTTCCTTATATACTGTTGAACCGTAAAACCCGAAATCGCCTGAAAAAGCCGCTGAAAATGAAAGGCTGAAAAGCAAGCTTGCGAAGCAATTTCCGTAATTTTCAACTCCTCCCGAAGGTTCATTTCAATAAACTCAATCGCACACTGTATTCTTTTAAAGTAGTCCATACGATTCTTCCCCTTACTTGTCATGGTTTGACGATTCATCCGCCAAGCGAATTTAGCAAGACTTCGTAATCCATTATGTACAATCCTGCACATGCCTGTTTGATCATTTGTGCTAAGTTTACCACAGCCTGCCTTTTTACTTTAGTAGAAATAAAAACAACGCAGAAACACTATGCATGTCTCTGCGTTGTTAAAATAAAGGTGATTAACGGCAGGCAACAACGAAGCGGCCTGATTTGAATCTGGAGAAGTCCAGCGATGTAGACTAAATTGAACGCAGGACTACCTCTCTCCCGCCATGTATCTCACATTTTTATCAGCCCAGCTTGATTTTGGCAAACTTACGTTTACCCACTTGCACAATATCGCCTTCCTGCGGCGTGTATGCTTCGTTTACATCGGTCCATTTCTCTTCATTAATTTTGACCGAGCCCTGTTGAATGCTGCGTTTGGCTTCACCATTGGAAGCCGCAAAGCCCAAATGAGTCAACAATTGGATGACACGGATGCCGCCATCTTCCAAATGATCGGCCGTCAAAGTGAACTCTTCAATATCGTCAGGCAGCGCTCTTTGCTGGAATACGGTCACAAAATGCTGCTTCGCTGCTTCCTCTGCTTCCTTACCGTGGTACATACGTACCAGCGTTCCAGCCAGCTTCATTTTGGCGTCACGCGGATGCACTGAACCGTTCTTAATGCCTTCCGCCAGCTCAGCCAGTTCCTCATTGTTCAAATCTGTTGCCAGCTCAAAATATTTAAGCATCAGTTCATCAGGAACCGACATGGATTTTCCGTAGATTTCGTTCGGCTCCTCATCGACACCAATGTAGTTGCCCAGGCTTTTGCTCATCTTCTGCACGCCATCCAGCCCTTCAAGCAGTGGCAACGTAATGGTGGCCTGTGGCTCCACTCCGTACTCCTTTTGCAGAGTTCTGCCCATCAGCAAATTGAACTTTTGATCTGTACCCCCCAGCTCGATATCGCTTCGGAGTTCCACGGAATCCATCCCTTGCATCAACGGGTAGAAAAATTCATGGATGCTGATCGGCAAGCCGTTTTGGTATCTTTTCGTAAAGTCATCCCGTTCCAGCATACGTGCGACAGTTACTTTAGCGGCCAGTGTTACCACATCGGCAAAAGACATGGGAGCCAACCAATGGGAATTGTAGTATACCTTTGTTTTTTCGGGGTCCAGAATTTTGAATATCTGCTCCTTATACGTCTGGGCATTGCGCTGGACATCTTCCTCGGTCAGTTGCTTACGAGTTTCCGATTTGCCTGTCGGATCACCAATCTTGCCCGTAAAATCACCGATGATAAGTTGTACCTGATGACCAAGCTCCTGAAACTGGCGCAGCTTATGCATAACGACCGTATGCCCGATGTGAATATCCGGCGCAGATGGGTCAAGTCCTAATTTAATTTGGAGCGGCTCACCGCTAACGACCGATTTAATAACCTTACGCTTCAGCTCGTCCTCCGGTACAATTTCTGCCACACCGCGTTGAATCACATTTAATTGGCGTTCTACCTCTGCCTGCTGCTCAGGCTTCATTTCTTCCCACTTCATTCTGTATACCTCCTGTTTTTATCCAAAATATTACATATTAAACAAACCAAAAAGCCCCTTTCATCCCAAGGGACGAGAAGGAGCTGCTCGCGTTACCACCCTAATTAAAGAAACGTATGCCAAAGACAAGCGTTTCTTTCACTTCATTCCTATAACGGGCCTACACCCGGTACTGGATTACTATGGTCAGCTTCGCAAATCTGCAAAAGCTCTACCATTCATCCAGACAGCTCCAGACGGTAATTCAAAGGAGGGTCGTTACCGATTCGCACCAACCATCGGCTCTCTGCACAACGTGATTCCACCTTCTACTGAAGTCTTTCTCTGCTTTTCACGATATTTACTTTGACCTATTTATAACACACCACTTTTATAGAGTCAACGACACCAAAAGACAGGCTTTTTAGCATATGGGTTCATTTTGTAATTTTATGCTATAATAATGGCTGTTATAAAGGAGGAAGACTTAATGGTTGAAGAAAAAAACAATGTGTCAGAGCCAAAGCCTTCCCGCTTACGGACAACCATGCGGAGGCTCGGCCGTGTCATAAAGTGGGTCGTCATCATCGGTTTTATGGGAGCGCTGTTCGCAGGAGGAGCCGCAGCCGGCTATGTAGCCTCTATCGTGAAAAGCGAGCCTGTACGCTCCAGATCCATGATTGAACAGGAAATAGACAAAAATGCCATTACAGGCTTCGCTTATTTCAATGATGGCTCCCCTATCGGACAGCTCCGGACAGAAGAAGATCGACGTCCTGTCACGTTTAAGGAGATTCCGCAACTCGTTATTAACGCAGTCATTGCTATTGAAGATAACCATTTTTACGAGCATAAAGGTGTCGATCTGTCGGGAACGCTGCGGGCTATAAAACAAAAAGCGCTGCATGAATCCGTACAAACCGGGGGAAGCACCCTGACCCAGCAGCTTGCCCGTCGTGTCTTTCTGAATCTGGATCGCACGGATGACCGCAAGGTCAAGGAAATTTTGCTCTCGCTGCGCCTTGAGCGATTCCTGAGCAAACAGCAAATTATTACGGCCTATCTCAATAAAGTACCTTTTGGTAACGGGTCTAGCGGTTATAACGTCTTTGGGATCAAAGCAGCTGCCAAAGGTATTTTTAACGAGAATGATCTGAGTAAGCTGAATGTGGCTCAAGCCGCCTATCTGGCAGGTCTGCCACAGCTTCCTTCCTCTTATTCCGCTTACAACGGTAAGGGCGAATTTAACGAGTCCGGCTTTAAAAGGGCGATCAACCGCCAGCACCTGGTACTCAGCCGAATGCTGGAGGAGAATAAAATCAATCAGTCACAGTATGATGAGGCGATGGCTTTTGATATCAAAAAGTCACTTGCTCCACGCACCGTTAAAGCCTATAACACGTATCCGTATCTTATGATGGAGATGGAACGTCAAGCTGCGCAGGCACTCATGTCGGTCACAAATCCGGGTCAAGCGGCCAATGCCAGCGCAGATGCCAAAACCAAGGATGATAACGATTTGCTCAAAGAAGCTGAACAGCAGCTTCGAACAGGTGGTTATATGGTATACACCACTATTGATAAAAGCATCTACAAGTCGATGCGCCAAATTGCAGAGAATAAGAATAATTTCTCTGCCACAAGTAAAACCAAGGGTGACGAGCAAGCAGCCGCGATTCTAATCCAGCATAAAACAGGCGCGATTCTCGGTATGATGGAAGGCCGGGATTTCCAAAAGGAACAGATGAATTATGCTACCCAGATGGTACGCCAGCCGGGATCGGCTATGAAGCCGATTGCCGCCTATCTCCCTGCATTGGACAGCGGTCTCGTGCAGCCTGGCAGCATCGTGGATGATGCACCTATTATTTTGAAGGATGGCAGCAATGGGTATCACATCCCGAAAAACGCCAATAACCGCTATCAGGGGCTGGTTACGGCCCGTTATGCGCTGAATCAGTCACTAAATACGATAGCACTCAAGTTGTTTAACGAAAAAGTAGGTATCAGCAAAGCTTGGGATTTTGCCAAGAAGCTAGGCATTACCACCTTGGAACCAAGTGATAACAATGCCCAGACGGGTGTACTCGGCGGCTTGGCCCACGGGGTCACAGTCGAGGAACTGACGAATGCTTATGGTTCGATTCCAAATGGCGGTGTATTTAATGACGCCTACATGATTGAAAAGATTGTGGACTCGCAAGGCAATATTGTTTATAAGCATCAGCCTAATCCTGTACAAGCCTTTACACCACAAACCGCCTATCTGATGACGGATATGCTGCGTACAGCCGTGTCGGAAGGTACAGGCAGACTGGTGAAGCGTAATTTCGATCAAGCTGGCAAGATTCCGATTGCCGGTAAAACAGGCACTACACAATCCTATACCGATGTATGGTTCGAGGGCTTTACGCCTGACGTCACACTGGGTGTATGGGTTGGTTACAAGCAACCTGTCAATAAGCTCGAAACAAAAGCACAAAAAGAGCGGGCACGTCGCCTGTGGGCGCAAATCATGAATGAAGTAACCGCAAAGGAGCCGAATTTGTTCCAAACCGACAGCTTCAAGCGACCAGACGGTATTGTAACAAGAACAGCGTCCGTATACGGCTCGGATATTTACAACAGTAAGTATCTACCCAAAAACAGTGAAAATGGTGTCACTCGTGCCAAATATATTACCTACCAAGGTGTGAATTATATTCCACGCGATGGTACACCGGATGATATGTTGTATGAACGGACCGTTAGGAGACGGGAAAAGCCAATCTCAGAATTGATTAAAGAGCTTCAGCAAGCCTTTAAGGTGATGAGACGACATAACTCGTTGTCCTACTATCTGCCTCAGGATGCAGATAAGACGGCTCCTACCCGGATTGATCCGCGTAAAGACGATGGAGCCGATCCTAGTGCTCCGTCTAACGTTAGCGTAAGCTATAGTGACGGCAAAGCTATGATCAGCTTTAGCCCAAGCGGAAACAGCGATGTCGTAGGATACCGCCTATATCGTTCTACGGATGGGGGCAGTTTCCAACGGCTTGGTGAGGTCGTCATGGCTGATGGCTCTAAAGTGTTCTCTGACAGCCCGGGTGGCAGCAGCTCCAGCTACTACGTAACTGCCGTTGATGTAGGTGGACATGAGTCAGGGCCAAGCTCCCAAGCAAGTGCAGCACCTGTAGTGCCCCCTGTTGATCCTGGGAATCCAGTTGTACCGGGTGAAGGAGATGGAACGGGTGCGCAGCCTACGGAGATTCCTACCGCTCCAGGGCAGCCTCAAGCGAAAGCAGCAGGCTCAGCCGTAGTGCTCCAATGGAGTGCAGGAAAGCCTGCTGATGCGATTACAGGCTATAAAGTGTATTATAGTAAAAGCGGTGCGGAGCCTTTTACAAACATCGGCTCCACCGCATCCACCAGCTTTCAATATAAAGCGGGCAGCAAACCGAAGGGTTGGTTCCGCATCACTTCCATGAATGCCTTGGGGGAATCAGCTCCTTCCGGAGCCGTTCGTCCATAACAGCTCACAACAGCAACAAATACTGATATTTGGTGAAAATCCACTTTATCAGCTCAACAAAAAGGGAGTCTCTCAGCCATCACGGCTTTGGAGACTCCCTTTTTTGTATCTTACTAAATGAGCATTTCAATCCTCTATGGTAGACAAATCTCCTGTAGGAAGATTAAGCTCCCAGGCTTTGAGTACACGTCTCATAATTTTACCGGAACGAGTTTTGGGCAGCTTTTCCTTAAACTCAATTTCGCGTGGTGCAGCATGGGCAGACAGCCCTTCTTTGACAAAGCGATAAATATCCTGCTGCAAGGCTTCAGAGGGGGTGTAGCCTTCACGGAGTGCGATAAAAGCTTTAATGATCTCTCCCCGCACAGTATCCGGCTTTCCGATCACTCCAGCCTCCGCTACAGCGGGATGCTCCAGAAGCTTGCTCTCGACCTCAAATGGACCGATTCGCTCCCCGGACGAATTAATGACATCATCAATACGCCCCTGAAACCAGAAGTATCCGTCCTCATCCATATAGGCAGAATCACCGGACACATACCAGCCGGAAAAACGGAAATACTCCTGAAATTTGTTCGGGTTGTTCCATATACGGTTCATCATAGAGGGCCACGGTGTACGTATCGCCAAGTGCCCCATTCGATTAGGGGGTAGCACTTGCCCTCTGTCGTCCAGAATAGCCGCCTGAATGCCAGGCAAGGGTTTTCCCATCGAGCCGGGCTTAATCGGCAGCTCAGGGTAATTACAGATCATTTGGCCACCCGTTTCCGTCATCCACCAGGTATCATGAATACGCTGCTTGTATACCTGCCAGCCCCAGCGCACCACCTCGGGATTTAGCGGCTCCCCGACGGATAACACATGCCGCAGGCTTCCGAGATCATATTTGTCAACGATATCCTCCCCTGCGCTCATAAGCATCCGAAACGCGGTAGGAGCGCTATACCATACGGTCACCCCGTGGCGCTCAATGGTGCGGTACCAGTCCCCGGGGCTAAAACGACCGCCACGGATCACATTTGTTGCTCCATTCAGCCACGGGGCGAAAATGCCGTAGGACGTTCCTGTAACCCAGCCGGGATCGGCTGTACACCAATACACATCATCTTCACGCAAATCAAGCACCATTTTACCGGTATAATAGTGCTGAATCATCGCGTTTTGGACATGATATACGCCTTTAGGCTTGCCCGTTGAGCCTGACGTGTAATGAATAATCAGCCCATCCTCACGACTCAGCCATTCCGGTTCAAGTTCCTCGGAGGACGTAAGCATTTCCGTTTCAAAATCAATAATCCCTTGCTCCCGTTCGTCCACATCGCCAACCACAAAAATATGCCGCAGCTCCGGAAGTTCCTCACGTTGTACGCGCGAGAGAAGCGCATGCGTGGTCACCAGCGCCACCGCCCCGCTATCTTCCAGCCGATCCTTGACCGCCGTTTCCATAAACGCCTCAAACAAAGGCCCGACGACTGCTCCTACCTTCAAAATGCCAAGCAAACTAATGACCAGCTCAGGTGAACGCGGCATGAATATAAATACCCGCTCCCCTTTGCCAATGCCGTATTTTCGCAGCACATTGCCAAACCTGTTGGAGCTGGCACGCAACTCAGAAAAGGTGTAGGCTTCATGGCGGTTCGCGTCACAATACAACAGCGCCGTTTTGTCACCTCTCCCTTCCTCTACATGCCGGTCAATCGCTTCGTGCGCCATGTTCACCTTGCCTGATTCATACCACGTAAAATGACGCTCTGCATCTTCCCACTGAAAGCGGTTGTAAGCTTGTTCATACGGGCCCATGTTGGATGTGGGAACTACAGCCTGGAGTTCTTCAATCTTCATGCGTTCAGCCTCCTCACGATATAATGAGAATAATACAGAACATGATAACGCTTACAAATTCAATACAAGCATGTCAATTCCTTTGTTTAACATCTGATAAAAGCGACTAATTGTGAACAAATTATGTCTAAAACAGTATATCATAGGTGAGGATGTGACGACCATCCTTTTCATTTATTTGTTTTTTTGCTATAAGTAGGGGATATGGGAGCTAGGTCACGGTAAACAAGGAGGCGCATGTATGCAGCATTTAAAACTGCACCATTTGGACACGCTGAGTCATAACGGGCAAAGGATCTACGTAGAAGGCCCCGTATCCGCTGATCAACTGCGTTCATTTCAAATGCATCCACAACTGGACGCCTTTCGCAAGCCGAAGGAGCAATTCGACGCGCTGGTGGATATTTCGGGACTGCCGGAAGGCAGGATTATCATCGCTCATGATGGGGAAACCATTCTCGGATACGTGACTTTTCACTATCCGGATGAGATGGAACGCTGGTCGGAAGCCAGAATGAAGGACCTGCTGGAGCTTGGAGCGATTGAGGTAGCCGACGAATATCGCGGACTGGGTCTGGGAAGCCAAATGATTCGGGTCGCCTTTGAGGACGGACAACTGGAATCCTATATCATTTTTACGACCGAGTACTATTGGCATTGGGATTTAAAAGGCAGCGGTCTCTCCGTATGGGAATACCGCCGCATGATGGAACGTCTGATGAAAACGGTGGATATGGTCTGGTACGCTACGGATGATCCTGAAATATGCTCCCACCCGGCGAATTGCCTAATGGTCCGAATGGGAGAGGATGTCCCCCTCACATCACGGGAACAATTTGACCATATCCGGTTTGTGAGAAGGTTCATGTATTAAATGTTACACCACTAGCCATTTAACCCAAATGCTTCAGCATATACTCCACAATTCGATGCGAACGATGGGAAGATGCTACTGTAAATTCGCCAAAATTAACGTGAGCAGATCCGTCTGCCTTATCAGACATAGAGCGGAGGACAACGTAAGGCACAGCGTTCATATGGGCTGTCTGAGCCACTGCTGCGCCCTCCATCTCGGTACAAGCACCGTCCATCTCCTGATACAATGTAGCTACCAGTTCACGGCTGGCGATAAACTGGTCACCGGAGAGCACCTTGCCGATAATATAATGATCGCCGATGGATTGACAGGCTTGCTCAGCCAGACGAACAAGAACAGGATCAGCCGCAAACTCCGAGGTATCCTGATAAGGAATGACTCCTCTGGCATAACCCAAAGGCGTTACATCCATATCATGCTGCATACACGTCGAGGAAATCACGATATCCCCAATATTTAAATCCGGATGCACGGCCCCTGCCACCCCTGTAAATATGATTTCTTCCGCTCCAAAGCTATCGATAAGGATTTGTGTCGTTACCGCAGCATTGACCTTACCTACACCGGACTTGCATACGACAACCTGTTGACCGTGAATGACTCCCTTTGTATAGGTGATTCCAGCCTTGACCGACTTACTAGTTTCAGTCATTGCAGCAAGCAGCAGTTCAATTTCTTCATCCATGGCACCAATTAATCCATAGATTCGACTCATCTCAAATCCCTCTATTCTTTGTTTAATGATGTGCATTAGACTATGTATTCACGAAAAAAGCTCCATTAAAGGAGCTCATCGAAGGTCTATCCTGTTAACAAATCTGTCTAGTCTAGATAATTAACCGACAACCGCAAAATCGTTTCATGCGGCAAAATGACGCGAGGATTTTCCACGTTTTCCTTCTTCATCAGCTTGGTCAGCAAACGCATCGCTACTGCACCCAAATCGTACATCGGTTGCGCCACCGTCGTAAGCTGCGGACGAACCATGGAAGCCATACGGATATTGTCCACACTGATGACAGAAAAATCGTCCGGTACTTTCAAGCCTTCATCCTGAATGCTATGAATCGCACCAATCGCCATTTCATCTGTAGCCGCAAAAATCGCGCTTGGCTTTTTCTTGAGGCCCAGGAAATACTTCATTGCCTCCACACCGGACTCATAACGATAGTTCCCGATGCGCACGAGATCTTCCTGATACTCAATTCCTGCTGCTTCCAGCGCTCTCTTGTAGCCTTGGAAACGTGCATAGCCGTTCGCAGGGTCCTGAAGCGTACCACTAATCATCGCGATTTGACGGTGCCCGTGGCGGATCAATGTATTCACTGCATCAAAAGCAGCGGCTTCATGGTCAATATCAACCGAAGGGTAGCTGCCTTTCTCATCACTCGTTGCGCACAGAACGATAGGAACCGCAGCCGTATGAAAGGCCTGAATATGCTCGTCCGTTACTGTGCCACCCATGAACAGAAGTCCATCAACCTGCTTTTCGAGCAGCGTATTGATGACACGAATCTCTTTTTCTTTCCTCTTATCGGCATTACACAAAATAATGTTATAGTGATACATATTCGCAATATCCTCAATGCCCCGCGCAATCTCTGCGAAAATTGAGTTTGATATATCAGGGATAACCACGCCGACGGTTGTTGTCTTCTTGCTGGCCAGACCTCTAGCCACCGCATTAGGCCGATATCCCAATTGCTCAATCGCTTCATATACCTTCTTGCGTGTCTGAGGTTTTACGTTAGGATTATTGTTAACTACACGGGACACTGTCGCCATTGAGACACCAGCTTCGCGAGCTACATCATAGATCGTTACCGTCAAATTCCTTCTCTCCATTGCCAATAAATTTTCAACCGAATCCAAGAACAACTAATTAGAACCATGATACGACAAAATACTACTTTATGCAACGACAGCGCTCATTCTATCTATACCAAATGATCGTGAAGCGCACGCGCAGTGATATTCGAATGGGATGTATGCCAGACAGCCTCTCCGCCCTTGATCAAAATGGCCTGCGGTGATTCATGCTGTAACTGGAGCTTGTTCGCAGCCTCATTGGACACCGGCCGGTCTTCCACTACATAAATGATACCGTATTCAATATTTTCGTTGGGAGTGCCTTGCAAATAGGACTCCAGTTCCTGATGTGCGCCAGAGCTAATCGGACAGCGCGTGCTATGTTTAAAAAGAAGCAATGCCTTGTCTGATGACGCTTCCAGCGCCGCATTTAATTGTTGAACAGTAGCCACTTTTGTCATCGTCGCCATTGGATATACATTCCTTTCCGCGTATTGTCGTATGTCCTATTCACATCCTAACAAAAAGAACATGTAAAATCCAATGGTGACCATGAAAATTTTCATTTTTTTTAGTTTTTTGAATTCATAAACACCGATTCACTGGTAAAACCGGATAATTGCACCAATTTTTTCTGTACATCGTTCATCCAATCCTCATCTCCCAGACTTCTCGCATAACGATAAAGGTCCAGCAGCAGGTTGATTCGAAGCTCCATTCGCTCCTCCAAAGAGGATTGCCAGTCCACATTGGGATTGTCCGCTTCCTCCAGCACCAGCTTGCGAATAATTTCAGCCAGCTCGTTGTTACGGGCAAAGGAAATGCGCCGAGCCGTAGGCTTGCTCCCCAAATTTTGCAATAGCTCCTTGATGTCCTTCGTTACATGCTGCAAAACCTCACTGGAGAAGCATGAAGGGCATGAAAATACGGGAACATGTAAAATTTCAACCTTGTCCGCATATATCACATTTCTCAACTCCAGCCCCATCGGTTTACCACATTGGCATTGCTTATGCATTTAACCACCTCATTACGTAGGATCAAGCTATATGAGGATTTCATCAGAATCCAGATATATCTATCTACTAGTCTATAAAAGATTTGTTAACTCTATAAAATTTTTCACACCCTTTTTTATTTCGACTTTGGGACCTCAAATCCTTCCACAGTTTGCAGCTATGAACAAATTACCAAAGGTTTAGCAGGTTGCGAGAAAGGTGATGCTGGCATTGAAAGAGCTTGTTATTTACCAAGAACGTACAGAGGAATGGACTTCCGGCGATCTTTTTCTTAAGATGTATAAGGTACAGATTATAAAACAGCAGTGTCATCAAGTGACGCACGAAAGGATGGTTAGATGTCGAGACTTGCCGGAAAAAAGGTTATCGCCCTGGTAGATGAGGAATTCGAGGATCTGGAGCTATGGTACCCCGTGTACCGTGTTCGTGAAGAAGGCGCAGAAGTGCATTTGGCCGGTGCTGAAAAGGGTAAAAAATATATCGGAAAATATGGCGTACCTGCTGAAGCGGAATATGCCTTTGAAGAACTGAACAGCCGCGATTATGACGGAATTCTTGTCCCCGGAGGCTGGGCGCCGGATAAACTGCGCCGCTATCCCAAGGTGATTCAACTCGTACAGGAGTTTCACGCCGCCCAAAAGCCTATCGGGCAAATCTGCCATGCAGGCTGGGTGCTGATTTCCGCCAAAATTTTGGACGGTGTCACTGTAACATCCACACCGGGTATCCGTGATGATATGGAAAACGCAGGCGCCATCTGGAAGGACGAAGCTGTCGTGACGGACGGACATATCGTATCTGCCCGCCGCCCACCTGACCTTCCACCATATGGAAAAGCGTTTTGCGATCTGTTGGCAAACAATGCTCAAAAATAAGTCAGTTCCAATAAAATGAGCAAAAGCACCTTCAAAACCATGGCTAATGTGGTTTTGAAGGTGCTTTTTTTATTTCCAAACAAAATGCACAGCTAGTGCATGATTACTGGCTTCCTGGCCCGGCCGGAATATAGCCGACATTAACTGCGGTCAGCTTATCTTCGATCGCCGCGCCGGTAGACATGCTGAAGCACGCCTGGGCAACCAACGTTGCCTCTGCTGCGGACGTGTTCAGTACACGATGCTTGACTCGCAGCAAGGACTGGGGAGACATGCTAAGCTGATGTATTCCCAGCTCTAGCCACAGGGGAATGGAACGTTCATCTCCTGCCATTTCACCGCACACACTCACATCAATCCCTGCCTGATGAGCAGCCTGCGCCGTCATACGCAGCATCCGCAGCACCGCCGGATGGTATGGATGGTACATATGCGCAATCTGCTCGTTCATGCGGTCTACGGCCAGCACATACTGTACCAAATCATTCGTGCCTATACTGAAAAAATCCGTTTCAGCCGCCAGCAGATCGGCAATCATTGCTGCCGCTGGCACCTCAATCATAATCCCTTGCTGGATATGCGGGTTATAGGCAAGTCCTCTCGCATCCAAATCCGCCATAGCTTCCTTCAAGATCGCATCCGCCTGACGGATCTCCTCCACCGATGAAATCATAGGATACATAACCTTGATATTCCCTGCCGCACTGGCACGTAAAATAGCTGTCAATTGAGTCTTGAATAATTCCTTCCAATCGAGACTGATACGTATAGCGCGATAGCCTAAAAACGGATTTTCCTCCTCCGGCAGTTGAAGATAGTCCAGCGGCTTATCCCCGCCGATATCCAATGTACGGATAACAACGGAGTGGTTTCCTGCCTTTCCTGCTACCAGCCGATACACTTCATACTGCTCATCTTCATCCGGTGCGGAGTTTCGATCCATATATAAAAATTCCGTGCGGAACAGTCCCACACCCTGCGCTCCATGCTTCAATGCCACCTCCAGTTCCTTGACAGAGCTGATGTTGGCTGCCAGCCTCAGTTCAGTTCCATCCTTGGTCACGGCTTCCACGGAAGCGAGCACCTGAAGCTGTTCTTTTCTGCGGCGCTGCTCATCACGTAATGCCGTATAATGATCAATAATGGATTTTTCTGGGTTCACGTAAACCTTCCCAAAGTCTCCGTCGACAACCATCATATCTCCCGTCTGGACAGGCAAATTGAGGTTGCTCTCCAGCCCCGAAACGAGCGGAATGCCCATCGCACGGGCCATGATCGCGGAATGCGATGTTTTACCCCCATTCATAGTCACAATTCCTAATACATAGCTTGGATTCAAGTGGGCCGATTGAGATGGAGAAAGCTCCTTGGCTACCAGAATGTAAGGCTGTGTGTCCTTCGGAAGAGTTACTTCCGGCGCACCCAGCAAATGCTTGAGCAGCCGATTCCCCACATCCTTGATGTCGATCGCCCGCTCCTTCATATACTCATCATCCAGCAGATCAAACATCGTCACAAAATGGTCAATTGCTTCCTTAACAGCCACCTCAGCTGCTTTGTATTGGCGCTCGATGATTCCACGAACCTCGTTCATGAATTCAGGGTCCTCCAATATAGCTAGATGCGCATCAAAAATGCTGGATTCCTCCGGCCCCACCATCTCTCGAAACTCATCCTTAATAAACTGGATTTCACTTTTGGATGTGCGTATCCCTTCATACAACCGTTCAAATTCCTTTGCGAGATCTACCGCATCCATTTTTTGATCAGGTAAATCCCACTCCCAGCTCGGCAGGACAAATGCCTTCCCGATTGCCACACCTGCTGCGGCGCCGATGCCTTCTATCATGTCTCTACCCCTCCAACATTCCTGTCATGCAGCACAACGGACATTACCGAGGCCTGACCTTTTTTCACTGTTTTAAACGGAGCAAAGCTCCATGACTTCACGCGATCCGGGTTCGTAATGACCATAGGGGTCACTAACGATGGAGCTTGTTCCCGCAGTGCCTGCAAATCAAATTTGATCAGCAATTGTCCCGGTTCCACTGTATCGCCTGCTTCTACCATAGCAGTAAAATTCCCTTTTAGCTGTGAAGTATCAATCCCTATATGAAGCAGAACCTCAAGTCCCTCTCGTGTAGAGATGCCTAAAGCGTGCATGGTCGGATACAGATGCATAACCGTACCATACACCGGAGATACAAGTTCACCTCGTTCGGGAACAAAAGCAACTCCGTCCCCGACCAGCTTCGTTGCAAAAATTTTGTCCGGCACCTCGTGAATCGGCAGCATTTTTCCATGCACCGGGGCGTTGAACAACACTTGAGGAAGATCACGCTCCATAAGCTTCGCGATTTCCTCACGAATCAGCTCCGAATACGTCCCGAACACAACCTGCAAGTTGCCCCCTCCCAGGTTGATGAGTCCAGCCGAGCCCAAAGCTTTTATCGCTCCGGTATCAATCAGCCGATCATTGTGGACGGTGAGGCGCAGCCGTGTAATGCAGGCTTCCACCCGAACAATATTTTCCTTCCCTCCAAGCGCCTCCAAAATGAGCGGTGCGCTGTAGGGAATATTGCCTGCCCAATCCTCCAGAACCGAACCTTCCTCGCGGCCTGGAGTGGGAATACGGAACCTCCGAATCGCCCAGCGGAATAGCACATAATACACCAGCCCATACGCCACGCCTAACGGAATCAACAACCAGGCGTTATGTGACAGATGGAAATTGAGTACGTAATCTATAAAACCCGCTGAATATGAAAAACCGTGATGAATATCCAGCTCAAAAGTAAGCCACATGGCCAGACCTGACATGACTGCATGAACGAGGAACAAATAAGGAGCAGCAAACAAAAATGCAAACTCAATTTGTTCTGATACACCAGTAAAAAAGCAGACGAGTGCAGCAGTCAAAAACGTCTTTTGCACCTTTGGTTTCAAATCTTCACGCGCTTCCTGAATAATCGCCAGCGCAATGGCTGGAATCGCAAACATCATAATCGGAAACAACCCTGACATAAAATAGCCCGCCGTCGGATCGCCAGCAAAGAAACGGGGTAAATCCCCCTGCACTATGTCGCCTGACGGCGTTTTATATGTACCAAGTTGAAACCAGAATATATTATTTAGCAGATGATGAAGGCCAAAAGCCGCCAGCACCCGATACAAAATACCGTAAATAAACAATCCGAAGCCGCCCAGACTCAATTCCAGACCTGCTATAAATTGCAATCCTCTCTGAATGAGTGGTGCCACTATCAGCATCAGTCCTGCGAACACAGCGGAGAACAAGCCAATCAGCAGCAAAACAAATCGAGTCCCTCCAAAAAATTGGAGTACCTCAGGCAGCTTAATGCTTTTGAAGCGGTTATACGCCACTCCTGAAATGACACCCAAAATGATGCCAATGAGCGTCGCGGGATGAATGAGTCCGTTTCCAAATCTCAATGTGACCTGATCATATATAGCCATACCAGCCAATGCCGCCAGTCCTGCCTGACCTGCCTGATTCGACATGCCGAGTGCTACACCAACCGCAAACAAGTACGGCAAAAAATAAAAAATCCCACGCCCTGCTGCATTAGCCATTTCAGACACCATTGGAAATCCCCACGTGGACCAGGGAAGGCTTCCGAGACTTAGTAATATAGCAGCAGCCGGTAACACCATCGTCGGGAGCATGACAGCCCGACCAAGCTGTTGTAAGGATCCGAGCCAGTTCATGGCATTCCTCTCCTTTCTATCCCTGATGGTAAGTCGAATAAATACTTTTGTCAAAGCGATTCTCTTGCTTGATAAAAAATACTTATATACGCCTTTCAGGTCTGAATAGCTCTATTCAAACGTCTTATTTAAGTTATATTTTGCGTGTTTATCAGCTTGGACCATATTATTCTGAAACAAAGGGAGATGCAGCATGAGTGAAACATTTTTATAAGAAATATGGATCAGCGTCTCAATACTGTCGATTGAGCTCATTCACCAAGATAATATCACAAAAATGGCATACATACATTATATGGATTCCTATAAGCATAATATAGCCCAATTTCCACACACCAAAAACCTTCTCCCCGTATTTCATAGGGGCGAAGGTTTTTCTTCATGTCCAGATTATCCTTTACGTACTGCTTGGGTTATGGAATCCTCTACCTTGATGCAACGATCCATAATAACCGTCATTCCATGCTCCTGCGCAATGTCAGCGGCTTCCTGGCTGATAATGCCCTGTTGAAGCCACAAAACCTTCGCACCTATAGCAGCCGCCTCACGAGCAACCTCCGCACAGTACTCACTGCGACGGAATACATTGACCAACTCGACAGGCTCGGGTACTTCTTCGAGACTTGCATAGCAAGTTTCTCCTAAAATCGTTTGCCCCGCTGCCGCAGGATTAACCGGAATAATACGGTATCCCCGCTTTTGCATCGCATAAGACACCATATGCGAGGTCCGGTCTGCTTTATCAGACAAACCTACAACCGCAATGTTGCCCACTTGTTCCAAAATGTTTTTGATCTCTTCCCTTGACGGATTTTCAAAAGCCATCCTTTTCCCTCCTGTCCACTTTTAGAACTTACTTTTATTTTACCCACTCTACAGAGGCGCCAAGCGTCGTCAGATGGTCAAAATATTGCGGATATGATTTGGCAACATGATGCGCATCCTTGATCACCAGCGGTTTCTGTGCCCGCAGACCGACAACTGTCAAAGCCATAATAACACGGTGGTCAAAATGCGCGTTAATTTCAACACCGCCTTCAACCCCCTCCGGTCTGCCATATACGATAATTTCAGCCTGACGTTCCTCCACCCGAGCTCCGGCCTTGGTCAGTTCGTTCAAATAATCAGTAATGCGATCACATTCCTTGTACCGCAAATTTTCCACATTATAAAAACGGGACGTGCCGTCAGCAAATACAGCCGCAGCCACCATCGCCAGCACCGCATCGGTTGCAGCATCGCCGTCAAATTCAACGGCCTTCAAACGGCCATTCCCCTTCACGACAACGGTGTCGTTCTCGTGCGTCAGCGGTACTTCCATCATACGAAGCACATCTACAATAGCACGTTCTCCCTGCTTGCTCTGCTCCTTTAGCCGATGGATGGTGACATCCGAGTTCGTGACCGCAGCCGCCGCCAGCACCGCGGCGCTGCCCGGATAATCGCCCTGCACGGTATATGTGCGTGGCTGATAAGATTGTCGTCCCGGCACACGGAAAGACATATAATCATCACTTGCATGAATGATAATGCCTGCCTCTTGGAGCACCTCCAGCGTCTGACCAATAACCACCTTGGATTTCAGATCATGCAGCACCTCAATTTCGCTATCTTCCTCCAATAACGGCGTGAGGAATAGCAAGGCACTCAAATATTGCGAGCTAACCGAACCGGATACCTGAATTTTGCCGCCTTTGGGCTGACCGCCCTGAATGTGGATCGGAAGCTTACCTTCACGATGATCTACCTGTACACCCAGCTGACCCAATGCGTCGATCAGATCATCATGTGGTCGTTTTCCCAGCGAATCGGGATATGTATTGACGAAAGTAACATCCGGGCACAGCGATGCGATCCCCATCAAAAAACGAAGCACTGCTCCGGCGTTACCTACATTGAGCTCCTTCACAGCACGAGGATGGCTGCCAAAGCCCGTAATGACTATTTTTTCATCATCCTCTTCCAGCACTGCCCCCAGATCAGCGATACAACGACGCATAGCATCACTGTCCTCACTGTGTGCCGGAAAATAAATGGTACTTTGTCCATCGGCAAGCGCTGCTGTCAGCAAATAGCGTGTAGTGTAGTTTTTGGAGGACAAGGCCCCAATCTCCCCTTGCAACGAAGGGGTAGGTCTAACGATAACATCCATAATGTACATGCTCCTTTTCGGATTTTAACCAACTCGTTTTACGTTAATTATACAAGCTGTGATGTTCATTTCTCCACCAGAAAAACACTGAATATCAAGCAAAGCCTGCCCGAGCTTCATCCCGGCGATTCATTAATCTATACCCGCCTTTAGGATTAGCCCGATTGACAGCTTGCAGATAGCTTGGATATCATACATAGAGTGTATAAGAGGTTTGGTATAAGCCATTAACACACGAGTCACCTATTTTATATTCAGAAAAGAGGTCCGGCCATGACGCAAATCGCCCTGATTGAACCTTCTGAGCTTCGTGCACGCCTGCAAGCAGGCGAACAATTGCAACTGATCGACGTTCGTGAGGCAGGAGAAGTAGCGGAAGGCATGATTGACGGTGCCAAGCATATTCCGCTCGGACAGATTCCAAGTCGTCTTGAGGAAATTGAACGTACCGGTGAAATTATCTTTATTTGCCGGAGCGGTTATCGCAGCGAACGAGCCTGCGAATATTTACAACAACTCGGTTATGAAGGCTGCACTAACATGACCGGCGGCATGCTGCAATGGTCACAAGAGCAGTAAAATGCTGCACCAAATGAGACGGGATCTTCCCGTCTTTTTTGTCGTGACTCAAAGCTTAGACGCGGTGATGTATTAAAATAACTATTCTTATCATACCACAGTGTCGAAAGCTAAGACAATCCACTAAAGAAAAACGGAAGCTTCCTCCGCCACAGAGGGCAAAAGAAGCTTCCGTTGTATTCATTGCTGTTATCCTAGCATATTCGCCATTTCATTAGAACCATTGGTGATGGAATACGCCTTCTTTGTCCACACGTTTGAACGTATGCGCACCGAAGTAGTCACGTTGTGCTTGCAGCAAGTTTGCTGGCAGACGCTCAGTACGGTAGCTGTCATAGTATGCAAGCGCACTGGAGAAGCCAGGCACTGGAATACCTTGAGATACAGCTACGGAAATCACCTGACGCCATGCGTTTTGGTAAGTTTCTACTACATTTTTGAAGTAGGAATCCAGCAACAGGTTTTTCAGAGCAGGATCGTGGTCATACGCTTCCTTGATGTTTTGCAGGAATTGCGAACGGATAATGCAACCGCCGCGGAAGATCATAGCGATTTTTCCGTATTTCAAATCCCAATTGTATTCATCGGAAGCTGCACGCATTTGTGCAAAGCCTTGAGCATAAGACACAATTTTACTTGCGAACAATGCTTTACGTACGCTTTCGATAAATTCTTTTTTGTCGCCGCTGAAGGATTCAGCATTAGGACCACTCAGCACTTTGCTTGCCGCAATGCGCTCGTCTTTCATAGCAGACAGGAAGCGGGAGAATACAGATTCGGTGATCATGGACAATGGAACGCCCAGATCCAGCGCGCTTTGGCTTGTCCATTTACCAGTACCTTTTTGACCCGCAGCGTCCAGAATAACGTCTACCATTGGTTTGCCTGTTTCGGAATCATATTGGGAGAAGATGTCAGCCGTGATTTCGATCAGGTAGCTGTCCAGCTCGCCTTTATTCCATTCTGTGAAGATTTCATGAAGCTCTTCCGCATTCACATTCAGGACCGATTTCAACAGGTGATAAGCTTCACCGATCAATTGCATGTCACCGTACTCGATACCGTTATGCACCATTTTTACATAGTGACCAGCACCGTCAGGACCGATATATGTGCAGCATGGGTCGCCATTCACTTTAGCAGAGATTGCCGTCAGAATCGGCTCTACCAGCTTGTAGGCACTTTCTTGTCCACCCGGCATGATGGAAGGACCGTTCAAGGCGCCTTCTTCACCACCGGATACGCCTGTACCAATAAAGCGAAGTCCTTTTTCCTCCAGCTCCTTGCTGCGGCGCTGTGTATCAGGGAAGTAGGCATTGCCTCCGTCTATAATAATGTCGCCCTTGTCCAGATGAGGCACAAGCTGCTCAATCGTAGCATCTGTTGCTTTACCCGCTTGAACCATGATCAGGATTTTACGGGGTGATTCCAGAGAGTTCACAAATTCTTCAATGGAGAAAGTACCCGTCAGTTTTTTACCTTCTGCTTCTTTGATAAGATCGTGCGTTTTTTCTGGAGAGC
The DNA here is from genome assembly GCF_056316205.1 of Paenibacillus sp. 1-8. Taxonomy (NCBI): domain Bacteria; kingdom Bacillati; phylum Bacillota; class Bacilli; order Caryophanales; family Paenibacillaceae; genus Paenibacillus; species Paenibacillus sp. 1-8. The sequence goes on from NZ_CM149995.1 coordinate 3,314,492, forward strand.
GGTTAAAAACCGAGACGGTGAAGCCTCTGCTCTCAATATTAAGGGCCAAATTCTTACCCATTACTGCCAGACCGATCACACCAATCTGCTGTTTTGCCATCTGGTTCCTCATCCTTTGCAACATATTTTTTATTCTAAATCGCCGCTTTACCGCATTACACTTTGAGTGAATCGGAACACGTGCAATTCTATTTTAACGTTTTTGGTATCAGAAGTGAACCCCTGTCTATTCGCAGATCAAAACACCCCATTTTCATGAGGTGTTCAGTTATACTAAATCTACATCATTATGCTTCCATCATCAGCAGTTGGCGGGATAGCGCTTGCAGGCGTTCATGGCAGTTCCCGGCTCTGACCGTATCTCCCTCTGTCATTGCCGTGAAAAGCCTCTCCAATTCAATATCCACTTCCATTCTGAGCAGCAGCAGTCGGGTCTCTCCCTCATTGGAAAAGTACATATCCTCCATCTCCTGCGCTGACAGCACTGGTCCCTTCTGATAAATAACGCGTTGCTTAAAACCGGTAACCTCGACCAGACGAATGACCTCACCGAACAAAATATTTTCCACCAAAATATGATGGTCCTTAACTCTTTTGACAATGGCATGGCCTCGGGTGCTTCCAATCAGCTTTTCCAACCACTCCGCCAGCTTGGCGTCGCGGATCACATAATCTCCGGCCAACTTGTAGTGCCCTGTACGCAATTGTTGAAAACGAAGCTTCACCAGCTTGCGCCCGGTTCTTACCGACAGCACCAGGTACGACTCATCCTCGCTCCAGTACAACGAATACCCTTCCGATATCAAATCCTTGATCAGATTATGGATATGCCGACGGCTAAACCGGAGCTCCAGATTGCAATATTCTACCTCGCAGCCCTTGTTCACGGCATTCCCTCCTTTTTCAAGTCCGATTCAAGAAGTCCGGCTACAGCAAGCCTGCGGCTTTCCCGCTTGATCTTCCCTTGCTCTATTTTATACTTCATTTTATGTAAGGGTACTTGGTTATTTGACCTATTTTTATGAGTAACAACGCACAATCCTACTTTTGCCTTATGCGCTTGTCCCAAACCCGGCCTAAAGTCGGTCTAAAGTCGGTCAAGCCTGCTGACGTTATGCTATAATCGGACATATTACGCCACACGAAATGGCTTAACCCAGTTACAGGAGGAAAAGGTATGACGTTCAATGGATTTACAGCAAAGGACTTTGATGTTTTTGAAATACCGGGGCTGGAGCCTCGCATGGAGGTACTGATTGAACAGGTTCGACCCAAACTGGAAGCGATTGGTGCGGAGTTGGCTCCTTTCCTGACGGACTTGTGTGGCGAGCCTATGCACGTTCACGTTGCAAAGCATGCACGGCGCAAAGTGAATCCTCCCAAGGATTCCTGGGTAGCTTGGGCGGCAAACAAGCGTGGATACAAGGCGTTGCCGCATTTTGAGGTAGGGATGTTTTCTTCTCATCTGTTCATCATTTTCGCGATTATTTATGAAAGCCTGAACAAAACCACGTTTGCCCAGGCACTCAAAGCCAATCTGAGCGATGTTCGCACTAGCCTACCGGATCATTTTTACTGGTCCATGGATCATATGGCCCCGGAAGGTACGGAGCAAAAGCAAATGGACGAGAAGGATTTTCAAACAATCATTGACAAGCTGCAACAGGTTAAAAAAGCCGAGGTCATGTGTGGTATCCGTATTGACCGGGAAGATCCACTCGCCAGCGACGGGTCTGCATTACTACAGGCAGTGCGTTCCACTTTTGAGCGTTTGCTGCCGCTGTACCGAATGGCTTTCCCAAAAGAGTAACCAGCATTGGCCAATCAAGCTACCAATCAGGCTTCAGCCGTCTTTCTGCGCGGATTACGTGCCAAAGCCAGATGACAGCCGAACATGAGCAGCATTACAACTCCGCTGATGATAAATGGAGCTGTGTGTCCTGCGCGGTCCCACAGCACTCCTGAAACGAGCGGACCGATGACCATACCTGAACCTTGGAGTGTCAGAAAAAAACCCCATATCGTCGCTCGCTCGCTTTCTGGGATCAATTTGGCGAGGAACGTGTTCCATGCAGGCAAAATGAGCGCATAGCCCAAGCCGATGAGGGCTACGGATACAAACACAAGCGGAATGGATCGGACGGCGGAAAAGAAAAACAGCGTAATCCCGGCAAGTAAAAAACCGGCGTGCAGAAAGTATTCTGTTCCGAGCCGATCCACCAGCTTTCCGCAAGGAATAAGCGCCAGCACCGTTACCCCGCCGCCAGCAATTAGAAGTACACTGTACAAATTCGGCGAAATTCCGAGGTCCGTACGGGCGTACAGCGTCAATACCGGGCTGATTAGACCGATAACAAACGATTGCAAAAACAGAGCCGGGTAAATTAATGGGTTTACATTTAGTTTTGTTTTGAGTGTAATGATCGTCTCCTTGATTCCTCCCAGTAGCTTCGGCTTTTGATTTGCAAGACCGTCGGAGGACACCAAAGCGCTCCGTTGCAGCGCTCCGTTGTCGGCAGACTCTTTCCGTCCGGGCAGCATCAGGGAGACCAACAACAGCACAATACTGCATCCTGTCAAAATCATAAACACCCTTCCGTAAGAATGACCATAATGTGCCATAGCGAAATTCATAACAAGCGGCCCCATTCCTGTTCCGCCCATGGACGCAATTTCCAATGTGCCCATCGCCGCACCATTGCTGTTATTAGGCCCGGACATTTCAGTCGTTCCAGTCATGACACAAGGCCAGAGCGGAGAAGTGCCCAGACCGAGTAACAGACAGGCAACTACGAGCCACACTGGCTCTGTCAACACGCTTAGCATGATCACCGCAACAAGTGTAAGCAGCAACGCGGTCGACATCGTTCCCCGGTAGCCGAGCCGTTCAGCTATCCAGCCCGCCGGTGCCCGGAACGCATTGTCACCAAAATACTGGAGCGAAAAGGCCAGACCGATAATTCCGGCTGACAGTCCGAGCGTTTCTCCCATATATACCGGCAGGATAGCTACCAGAAGAGATCCCTTCATAAATTCAACCAGAAATACCAGTACCCATAATTCTACAAAAAAGGGGGAACAAAACCGCCGAGGATTTTTTTCTCTTCCGATTTGTTTCATCTGTCCCACATCCTCTGCCTTCGTTTTTTCGTCATAAAGTCCGGGTTGTCTCCATGCTCCTCTCATTCACAAATAAAAGCATCGTCAACCGCTTGCATTCCTACTTCAAACTGCTATACTCAATTTTGTTCTATTATCACTTGCCAGGATTGTCGAAATCCTGCACGAAAGGTTGTGACAACACTAATGAATCAAAGCAACACCCCGCTTTTTACTGCTTTGAAAAAGCATGCTCAGAGCAACCCGGTTCAATTTCACATCCCAGGTCATAAAAAGGGAGTGGGCGCAGATTCGGAATTTCGCGAATTTATGGGTGATAATGCCTTTTCCATAGATATGATCAACATCGCTCCATTGGACGATCTGCATCAACCTACGGGTGTCATCGAAGAAGCCCAAAAGCTTGCGGCAGAGGCCTACGGAGCAGATTATACTTACTACAGTGTACAGGGTACAAGTGGAGCTATCATTACTATGATTATGTCCATTTGCTTGCCAGGTGATAAAATTATTGTACCCCGAAATGTACACAAATCTATAATGTCTGCCATTATATTGTCTGGAGCAAAGCCTGTATTCGTATCTCCAGTCAGTGATGAAAATCTTGGTATTCACCACGGGATTACAACCAAGTCCGTACGCCGGGCACTGGAACGCCATCCTGACGCCAAGGGCGTCCTCGTCATCAACCCGACATATTACGGTGTGTGCGCCGATTTGAAAGAAATTGTTGATCTCGCTCACAGCTATAATGTGCCGGTCCTGGTCGATGAGGCCCACGGTGTACTCATTCATTTTCATCCTGATCTGCCGATGTCCGCCATGGAAGCGGGAGCTGATATGTCAGCTACAAGCGTCCATAAGCTAGGCGGTTCCTTGACACAAAGCTCGATTCTGAATGTGAATACCAAAAACGGATACGTCAATCCGCAGCGTGTGCAGACGATCTTCAGTATGCTGACAACGACTTCCACTTCCTATATCCTGCTGGCTTCTCTGGACACATCACGCCGCAATCTGGCTCTCAATGGCTATGAAATAGCGCAACGCGCGCTTGATTTGGCCGAATATTGCCGTGCAGAGGTCAACAAGATTGAAGGATTATATTGCTTTGGCAGTGAAATTCTCGGTACAGAGGCAACCTATAATTATGACGCGACCAAAATCACCATTCATATTCGTCATCTAGGCCTTACTGGGTACGACGTGGAAAATTGGCTGAGAGAAAACTACAATATCGAGGTTGAGCTTAGCGATATGTACAATATTCTCTGTCTGGTGACCCCCGGGGATACGAAAGAGAATATTGAGATTTTATTGAAGGCTCTGCGTGAGCTGGCTTCTATTCATTATTCTACAGGTCAGCAGCATGAACTGGATGTAAAAATACAGGATATCCCGCAGCTCTCCCTGATTCCGAGAGACGCTTTTTACGGAGATACGGAAGTGGTACCATTCAAGGAATCTGCTGGACGCATTATTGCAGAATTCATTTATGTATATCCACCGGGCATTCCCATCTTGCTACCGGGCGAGGTCATTTCGCAGGACAATATTGATTATATTGTCGATCATGTGGAAGTAGGCCTGCCTGTAAAAGGACCAGAGGACCGTACCGTACATCAAGTGAAGGTTATTGTTGAAACGGACGCCATTTCCTAATTATTCCTGATCCCTAACAAGTCTGGAAGGTCTTACAAGCATCCTAAAAAAGCTATCGAGTAGGAGGGGGCGGTAAACCCCCGTCCTCTCACACCACCGTACATGCGGGTCCGCATACGGCGGTTCCAAAAGGTTAACCAAGCTCCAGATCACGTGAAAGCAAACTTTTCAGCCCTTTCTCTTTCCAATAGGAAGTAGGAAGGGCATTATTGGTATTCCGGGACATTTCCCATGCGCCTCGCCTCGAGTTAGCCATCTTGAAACATGCCCACTCTGGAACCCCAAGTGCCCGGAGTTCACGGATTCGTGTGCGTACTCGTTTCCATTGCTTCCACAGGCACATTCGTAGTCTTCTCCGAATCCACTGGTCCAGTTTTTGGAGGTGCGTCTTCACCGAAGCTAGACGGAAATAACCGAGCCAACCCAACAGATAGCGGTTCAATCGGCGAATCCGTTCTTCCATGGAAATGGACCATGTTCGATTTGTCAGCTCTCGAATCCTCTCTTTACATGCGTTGAGGCTCTTCGGTGCTATTCGAATCGTCGCCTGCTTCTGGCTCAGGAAACTGAACCCTAAGAACTTCCGGTGCCAGGGTCTGGCTACCGCGCTCTTTTCCCCATTCACTTTTAGCTTTAGCTTTCCTTCTACAAACCGACTTACCGATTCCATCACACGTTCGCCTGCTCGCTTACTCGCCACAAAGATATTGCAGTCGTCCGCATAGCGCACAAACCGCAGGCCACGTTCCGTCAATTCTTTATCCAAATCGTCCAGTAGAATGTTGGCCAATAGCGGACTAAGCGGGCCGCCTTGTGGCGTTCCTTCCCGGCTACGCTCCAGCTTTCCGTCCACCATGACTCCGGCGTTCAGATAGGCACGAATCAGCATCAACACTCTTTTGTCCGTCACTTTCCGCGCCACCCTTCCCATCAACATGTCATGATTCATCTGGTCAAAGAACTTTTCCAGATCTAGATCCACGACCCAGCGAAGTCCACTTTGGATATATCTTTGCGCTTGTTTCACCGCGTCATGTGCACTTTTCCCCGGGCGAAAGCCGTAGCTATACCAGGAAAATTGCGCGTCAAAGATCGGGTTCATCCCTTGTAAAAGCGCCTGCTGGAGAAATCGGTCCATTACGGTCGGGATGCCTAAAAGCCGTACACCGCCTCCGGGTTTGGGAATTTCCACCCGTTTGACTGGCGCAGGCCTGTACGTTCCCGTCAGAAGTTCAGTTTTCACCCTTGCCCAGTGCGTATTCAGGTAAACTTGTAGATTGGCTACCGTTACACCGTCCACACCAGGCGCTCCTCCGTTTTGCACCACTCGTTTGTATGCGAGCCTGAGGTTATCTCCTTCGAGCATTCGTTCCAGCAAGTTGTTCTGGTCTTCGCGAGAGGATAGGGCGACTTGTGCCGACGAAGAACTCAGCGCTCCAGCATACCCTGACGGCTTCACCGCTTCTCTTTGCTGGCAGCTCTCTTGCGAGATATTCGGCTGTCTTTGCTCTTCATGCGAACGCATCGGTTTCCTCTCTCCTTTCGGTTCAGCCCTTCCGTAAGTTGTTGCAACAGCTTACGTACTATGGCTTCTGCTGACTCCTGTCCGTTCAGCGTAGCCTCTCGGCTACGGTTACAAGTTTTTTTTCCTTGCTTATCTGACAGGTCTCCCCAGATAAGAGTGCCATCTTTCCGCCCGCGACCACTGGAGTATACCGCGTCAGTCCTTGGCGGCTTTGGATTTCGTCATGTTTAGGTGACTCATCCGACTGACACAGCCTCAAATCCAGTTCGTGTACCTTGGCCCGTGCTTTTGCCTCCAGCTTCCTTCAGATTCCACCTCACGGTGGACACCCTTGCCCTTGGCTAACGGTAGGCGCTCGCCAGCCCCCGTTCAGGACTTTCACCCTAGAGATGACGCCCATGCTGGGCGTACTAACAAAAAAAGCCCCCGTTTGGGGGGCTTTTTCGTTACCTTACAAAGCTGCAACAGCCGTTAGGTCCAATACTATTCGTATTGGGCAACCAGCTCGCTGTAAGCCTCTTCAACACGCTTCCATTCATCTTCATCCTCGATATTGTAAAGCACCATTTCTTCGTTTTCTTCTTCCATACGAAGAATAATGCCATCTGCTTCAGGATTGCCGCGCTCCAGCAGGAGAGCGTAAACGTGATTTTCTACGTCAAAGGTCTCTACCAGCACCATTTCTACATCTTTGCCATTTTCATCAGTTAGCGTAAGAACCATTTCTTCATGTTCGTGGTCATGATCGTGGTTGCAGGCTTCACCGTGTTCATGTTTGTGATCACTCATGGAAATACCTACCTTCAAATTGTTTTATTTTCCCCCGTATCGTAACATGATCAAGGATACAGGTCAATTTGTGGTATGCCTAATTTATCGCTGTAATGACTTTTTCGGACACCAGGGTATAGCTGCTGTCTTTGCTTTCTTTAATGTAGAAACCGACCCGGTAATTCCCTGCTATTTTGAAATCATACGTAAAGTCGTTTGTACGGAACCAGAAGTTATCCTTTTGTGCTCCGCTGATATCCTGAGACTGAATATCCTTCACGTTACCCGCAGGATCGGTGATCGCTACCTTCACTCCGGAGATATCCGCTTTCAACGTATCAATCTGACTGAATACATTGAATTTCACTTTGTTACCTTTATTCACGTTGCCAAACACCGTATCGCCCTTGAACAAGAACATGTGTACATTCGGTTGGTCGAAAACAACCTTTCCACCGGACGGATCAAAACTCACAATCCCGTTAAAATCCCGAATGGGCACATACGTCTTGCCGTCAATGACAACCGCGCCATCCTTCGACACCTCTCCGTTAATAATCAGCTTCACTTGGTCCTTGACGGATTCTGCCGAAATAACGGTCCCTCCCATTATCGAAAAGGCCATCACTAGGGCCATAACTTTTCTCCACTTCATCGCTAGATATCCCTCCATCATCATCTGTTAAATAACTTCTGTCTTACATTTATACCTAGCTCAGTTCCACAAGTTGCGCTGTGCATCACAAATTGTCCAAAGTTTTTGATATGGCGTAAAATCTTTAATTTCTAACAGCATCGATGGTAAGATACGACTGTAGAGAATTTATAAACATTTAGCCTGGAGGGTGAAATACGAATGAGCCTGACCATACAAATGCTAGGCACAGGCAGTGCCTTTGCCAAAAACTATTACAACAATAACGCACTGCTGGATAGTGGAGAAGGCAAGCTGCTAATCGACTGTGGAACAACCGCTTCGCTGGCTCTGCACCAAATGGGTGTCCCATTGCCCGAAATTGACGCCATTCTGATCACCCACATTCACGCCGATCATGTCGGAGGTCTGGAAGAGTTTGGATTTCAAATGAATATCCTACATGGTCACAAACCTGTGCTTTGTATCGCAGAACCGCTAATTCATCCATTATGGGAAAATACGCTCAAGGGGGGCATGTCACAGCAAGGAATGATTGGCAAGCTGGAGGATGTGTTTGAGGTAAACGTTCTGACGCCTGGTGAATCCACCAGCTTAATATCTGGCATCGAAGTTGAGCTCATTCCTACCCGTCATATCCCCGGTAAAGACAGCTACTCCCTGTTCATTAATGACCGTCTTTTTTATAGTGCGGATATGATCTTTGATCCTGGCCTGCTGAATCAACTGGTACACGAGCGGGGCTGTCGCAGCATTTTGCATGAGGTTCAATTACAGGGTGCAGGAGAAGTCCATACGACGTTGGACGAGCTACTCAGCTTGCCAATCCTGCTTCAAGGGCGGATTCGTCTCATGCACTATAGTGACGACATGGAGCAATTCAGGGAAAAGGCTGGAGTCATGTCCTTTCTGGAACAGCAGCGCGTATACAACATTGTGGAGTTGGAACGCACGGAGCAAAAATAATACTGGATACAAAGTGAAATAACAAAAAGCCGCCGGGTTTCCAACTGGAAAAAGAGCCCGGCGACTTTGGCATATACTTGCGTGCAGTTATGTGCTTAGCGATAGATGCTTGAAATAAACGTCAGAACAACGGCAACTGATCCAAATTATTCGTAGGATCTCCATCGGCATCTCCGCGAATCCGCTTGCTTCCATCCTTGGCTTTGAATACATTGACCCCGGCAATCGAGCCTGCTTCAATTTCATTTAGAGCCTGACTGTAATCCAAAACCCGTCCGGTAGACGTCTGAAATGACATCAGATCACCATCACCGTTTTTACGTACTGCCGTAATTTGTTCCCGTTCTGCATTAGCCATGCTGCATCGCTCCTTATCCATAGTATAGTGGAGGAACTTTTACTAGCATGCACCCTATGCAGAATTATATGCATCTTTGTACTGCCACCTACAGCTTTTTGCGCATACGCACATGTGGAATCCCGGCATCGTCAAAAGGTTCTTCTGAAATCGTCTCGTAACCGAGCTTCTCGTAAAATTTTTCAGCTTGACATTGAGCATCCAGCAGCGAATGCCGTAGCCCCAGCTCACGCGCACGTTCCTCCAGAGCCAGCAGTAATATACGTCCGTAACCCCCTGAACGATGCTCCTTGAGAACCGCAATACGTTGCATTTTAGCTGTATCTTCCTCATAGTAGGTCAAGCGTCCCGTTGCCACCATCTTACCATGATCAGAGATCAGCAAATGATGTACAGTATCCCCCAGCTTGTCATAATGGTCGATTTCTAGATCGAGAGGAACCTTTTGCTCTTCGACAAACACTTTGGTACGGATCAATATTGCCTCCCGTAGCTGCTCCTCTGTTGTTACACTTATAATTTCTGCGGCCATCATCCGCTCCCCCTTATCATTGCTTCATTTTGAAAACTCACTAAATTTGAATTATATATAAAATGGTAATGAAGTACAATCTAATTTCTATTTTTCTACTTTACATTTATCGTTAATACATGATATTATCTAATAACCGAAGGACGGTAGCTCAGCGGGAGAGCATTATCTTGACAGGGTAAGGGTCATGGGTTCGATCCCCATCCGTCCTATACGTCAAAAGCCTTGATACTTAAGGCTTTTTTGTTTATTTAGAGATGAATTGGGTACTATAAGAAGAGCAAAACAGATTACCTATACATATTGAGTCAATTGTTTAGCGATTCTTCGTTAATCATACTTAGAAGATAAAAAGCCGACCAGAAAATAGGGTCGGCTTTTCTGTATGCTCAGCTTAATATACACAGAAACCTTAGATTACGATATAAACAGCTCCGCTCTCATTGTCAATCTCCGTGGGGTAAGCGGTCACACATCCAGTATCCGGCTCTAGCACCCTTCCGGTGGATAGGTCGATTTTCCAGTCATGGAGCGGACAATGGACTGCTGATCCACATATCATTCCTTCAGATAACCGTCCCCCTTTGTGCGGGCAACGGTTCTCAAGCGCACGCACGCTGCCGTCGCTCAGGCGGAATACGGCTATCTCTGTATTATGAATGAGAACTGTCCTTGCTCCACGTCGGTCAATTTCGTTCAGATCGGCTATCCTGATTCTGCTGGTTGTGGTATTGGTCTCCATTGTAATCAGCCCCCTATTCCGTTACTGGCTTAAGTTCTGGCAGCCGCACAAAATTCTTGCGTAGCTCTTCGTCATGAATGATTTCGTGCCACGGATCAGTCGTCGTGCTTAGCGTTTCCTCAATTCTGCTCACCAGTTGCTGTCTCGTCTCCTCATTCGCAAGTGCCTGCTTGATGGATTCCAACCCGACTCGTTCCACCCAGTGGGCTGTGCGCTCGTTCCAATTCGCCTGCTCACGATAATATTGCAAGTAAGCACCGGTCCATTCCATCACTTCATCCTCCGTTTTAACGGTACAAAGCAGTTCAGCCGCCCGTACCTTAATACCGCCGTTACCCCCGACGTAGATCCCCCAGCCACCGTCAATAGCGACGACGCCCAAATCCTTGATCGTCGCTTCGGCGCAGTTCCGCGGACAACCAGACACAGCCAGTTTAACTTTAGATGGCGCATTCAGACGTTCAAATGCCTTTTCCAACCGGATGCCCATGCCCATAGCGTCCTGAGTGCCGAAGCGGCAGAAGGTGTTACCGACGCATGTCTTAACCGTTCGCAGTGTCTTCCCGTAGGCATGCCCAGACGGCATATCCAACTCGGACCAGATACCCGGCAAATCCTCCTTTTTCACACCAAGCAGGTCAAGACGTTGTCCGCCCGTAAATTTCACCAGAGGCACATTGTATTTCTCCGCGACAGCAGCAATTTTCTTCAAGTCCGCAGGTGAAGTAACTCCTCCGTAAATACGGGGTACGACGGAATATGTGCCGTCTTTCTGGATATTGGCATGGTACCGTTCATTCGTGAATCTGGATTCCTTCTCATCTGCGTATTCCATCGGCCACAGCATACCAAGATAATAATTGAGGGCTGGGCGGCATTTGGTGCAGCCTTCCGGCTCGTTCCATCCCAGCACATTCATAACTTCTTTGACGCTCTTCAATCCCATTTCCCGAATGCCATCAATGATCGCTTCCCGGTCAAGCGTCGTACAGCCACAGATACCCTCTTTAATTGCTTCCCCAGTTTCGGAGCCTGCGTACAGCTGTAAAAGCCCCTCCACTAATGGCTTGCAGCCGCCGCATGATGCCGATGCCTTCGTGCAGGCCTTAATCTCCCCAAGGCTCCGGCAACCAGCCGCAACCGCCTCTCCGATGTCACCCTTGGATACACCATTACATCCGCATACAATTTCGTCATCAGGCATTTGCTCCAGCATCATGGCGCCACCAGCTTCTGGTTGACCGGGATTGAAGCCGAGTAAAAGCTCTTTCTCTCGGCCAACCACCGACTCGCCACTTTTGATCAGAGAAAACAGCATAGCTCCGTCAGACGTATCCCCAAACAGAACGGCTCCGATCAGTTTTTCTTCCTTGATGACGATTTTTTTGTAGACGCCGCCAATATCATCCTGATACCGCAGGGAACGTGTTCCCGGCTCGTCCTTGTAACTCCCTGCTGAAAACACGTCTACGCCCGACACCTTCAACCTTGTAGAGGTGACGGAACCACTGTAGCCGGGAGTCTCCATTCCCGCGAGTCGCTGAGCCAGCACACCACCCTGCTCATATAATGGAGCTACCAGCCCGTAAGTGATTCCCCGGTGTTCTGCACATTCGCCAACGGCGTATATACCAGGGATATTCGTTTCCATGTAATCATTTACGATAATGCCGCGGTTTACAGGGATTCCCGCCGACACCGCCAGTTCAATGTCTGGTAAGATGCCTACCGCCATAACGATCAGGTCTGCTTCCAACTCACTGCCATCGGCAAATTTCAATCCTTCCACGCGGCGACGACCCGTAATAGCCGCCGTTCGCTTATTGACCAGAAAAGTCATTCCCTGCTCCTCCAGCTCGCGCCGTAGCATAAGGGAAGCGGCCTCATCCAGCTGCCGATCCATAATATGTCCATTAATATGAATAACTGTAACGTCCATGCCCAAGTTGAGCAGCCCCCTGGCTGCCTCCAACCCAAGCAATCCGCCGCCGATGACAGCTGCTTTTTTGTGCGTCTTCGACGTCTCCATCATCGTCTCGCAGTCACGGATATCCCGGAAACCGATAACACCATCCTTGTCTGCTCCTGGAAGCGGCAGAATGAAGGCTTTGGAGCCTGTTGCCAGCAACAATAAATCATAAGAGACGCATACGCCGGAGCGTGACGTCACCTGCCGCTTTTCCGTGTCGATAGCTGTGACTGGATCATCGGTATACAATCGGATATTGTTGTCTTCATACCAACTCCAGTCGTTGATGACAATATCCTGCAAACCAGCCCCTCCGGCCAAAACGGAGGACAGCATAATCCGGTTATAGTTTGGATGGGGCTCGGCCCCGAATACCGTAATCTCATAGGTGCCTGGTGCGATCTTCAGCAAATGTTCGAGAGTACGTATCCCCGCCATTCCGTTGCCGACCAGCACTAACTTTTTGTTATAGTTCATCAGGTCACTCCCCTTCCATTTCTATCCTCAAAACATAAAAAGCCTGCTTCACATAGGGGAATTCAAAACATCCCTCCCACATGTGAAAACAGGCTCCATTGCCGTTTCATCGAATACGCCGTTGTATCCATCAGAGTATGGAATTAAAAAGTACTGTAGCCAATATATAATGATTCAAGTTAGATGTCAATATTCCTTACGCATAATCTTATAAAAATTATATTTTATCACCATGTAACATGTTTATGACGTATAAAATATCACTCTCCTACAAAATTAGGATTGATTTTCAGTCAAAAACACGCCAAAATGGTTTAAAAGTCCGTTTGAACTTGATAACGATGAAAAAAACAGGCAGCCAGACAAAATCCCATGTCATATTTGTTATCAATGAATACCATCACCATCGTTAACTACCCTTCATGTTACAGAGAGGAGGAGCCCGCTTGCGTTCCTTGTTGGTAATTCACTTACATTCTGACCATGTATCCGAGCAGGCACACGCCGTTTCCCCACGGCAGGCAGGACCCGAGCACCTTTTAGAGTCCAACGGATACCTACCTCTACCCTGCCGCAATGAATCTGAAATTAAACAGCTAATCCATAATGCAGATGCGGCGGTACTAAACATACCTGTCGGCACGATCAGCATGTGGGGCGACAGGTTGAAGCAAACCAAAGCGGTCCCGTTGCTCTGGTGGTGCAGCGCGGAATCAGCACTGTCATCGACGGAGGCTTGTGAGGCCGATGTTACTGTCGACGGCATTCTAACCCCTTCCATGGCAGCCCATGAGCTGAATTGGGCTCTTCATTTTAGCGCCAAACGCTTTTTTGAACGCCAGCACTGGCAAAGCGAACGCAAACAACTGACCGCTCGACTGGAAGAACGCAAATGGATTGATATGGCGAAAGGAATACTTGGCGAAGTAAACGGAATCCCAGAAGCTGAGGCATACGATCTACTGCGTAAAAAAGCGATGAACGATCGCAAACGGATCGTTGATGTGGCCATCTCCATTGTCAAAGCACAGCAAATGCTAAAAGCATAAATCTGAAAGGGGCTTGAACATGAATATCATTGAAATATTAAAAGAAGTTGGACGCGGCAAAAGAGGCGCCCGGGATCTGAATTACGCCGAAGCCGAAGCCGCTGCTGAACTTATTATGACCCGGTCGGCAACCCCTGCTCAAATCGGAGCTTTCTTTGCCGCGGAACGCATCAAAATGGAGAGTATTGCCGAGCTGGAAGCATTCGTAAATGTCTGCCGTAAATATACCCACCGCTTTCCCATGCAGGAAGGTATTGATTTCGCCGGTCCGTACGATGGCAGGAAGTCATCATTTATCGCCACTTTCGCAACTGCCTTTCTACTCGCCTCGTACGGAATACCAGTAACGATGCATGGCAGTGCACCACTCCCTCCCAAATGGGGTGTTACGCTCCCGCTTTTACTGCAGGAAATGGGGGTAACGTCCGGGAACATGACACGCGAAACCGCCATTCATGCCGCGAAGCTGACGGGTGTACTGTTCGTAGCCTCCGAACAATGGTGCGCGCCCCTGCGAGATCTGCGGCCCATTCGCGAAGAGCTGGGGCTTCGCACAGTGCTGAATACAGCCGAGAAACTGGTTGATTACGGTTCTTCCCCGTATATTGTATTCGGCGTTTTCCACAATACCGTGTTCGATAAGACGGCGAAACTTATGCAAAATCTGAATTATCGCAGGGCTCTGATCGTCCAGGGGAGCGAAGGATCGGAGGACCTGTTCATCGACCGGCCGACCCGGACTTACCTGCTTGCTAACGGCGAGGTGTCACTGCAGGTTATTGATCCGGAAATGTACGGGCTGGATTCGGTGATACCAGAGCATAACTGGACGCCAGCCGAACAGCTACGCATAACGGAGGAAGTGCTGCAGGGCACAGCTCCTATAGCCTTTTCGAATCAAGTGCTACTCAACGGCGCGGTCCGGCTGTTCGTTGCAGGGCGAGTCGACTCCGTAGAGGAGGGTTTGTATACCTGCAAACCGCTGCTGGAAAACGGGGCCGCCTGGAATTTGTATTGTTGCTGGCGTGAAGCTATGCTCAGAAATGAAATAAAAACGGGAGCCAGCATATCTGAAACCCGATTGCATTTATAATATTAGTGTCACGCAGTCTGGTGATTGTGGGCCATAAACTGTACAGATCAAAAAGGCCAGCCCCCGCAGCTCATACAAAGGGGGCTGGCTTTTTATGCAAAGAAAAAGGAAAATCCACTTACACTGTTCCTGTTTTAGAACTGAGACCACTTCCCATTATCTGCACTGATCGATTCTACAGCCAGGTGAAGGGGACGGATGCGTACAGCAGCAGTTTTGAAGCCGGGCATCCGGCAGAACGGATCAAGATCGGGCCGGGTCGCCCGATTTACATTTTGCGCCCCGCCCCAATGTATGGGTACGAAGAGCGTGTCTTCGCGGATATGTGGTTTGATCCGGCTACGGACGGTGAAGCTGCCGCGCTGTGATGCTATTTCTACCCACTCCCCGTCCCTGATATGCCAGCGTCGCGCTGTACGCGGATGAATTTCAACATAATTTTCAAGCTCTCGCGCGGCCAGCGACGGACTTCTGCGTGTTTGTTCACCGGTCAAATAGTGAGCCAGCACGCGGCCATTCGTCAAAATAAGCGGGTACTCCTCTGATATCTCCTCTCCTGCTCCACAGCTTTCAACCACCGTAAAAACAGCCTTTTGATCGGAATGGGCAAAGGTTTCCTGAAACATCGTATCCATACCGGCTTTGTCCGTAGACGGGCATGGCCAATATACTCCTTCCTCACGACGCAGCCTGTCATATGTGATCCCGTAGTAATCGGCAGGACCGCCCCGGCTGGCGAGCCGCAGTTCCTCAAAGATATGCTCGGCATCCCTGTACGAGAAGTAGCTGCCCTTGTTCAGCCTTGTAGCCATCTGACACAAAATGCTCCAGTCATCTCTAGCCTCGCCTGGTGCGGTCCGCGCGGCTTCCCGCAGCAGAACGCGTCCCTCCAGATTGGTCATCGTCCCCGTATTCTCCAGATAAGACGTTACAGGCAAAACAATGTCGGCCATCCGCGCGGTTTCAGTGAGAAACATATCCGCCACAACCAACAAATTCAGCTTTTTCAGCGCTTCCTCCACCAGCCGGACATTCGGGTTAGATACAACAGGGTTAGATCCCATCACGAACAAAGCTTGGATTTCTCTCTGATGAACAAGCTCCATCATTTCATAGGCCGACACTCCTTTTCCCGGCAAACTACCTGGTTCAACTCCCCACACGGATGCCACATAGACTCGATCTTCTTCATTCTCAATCGATCTGTAGCCAGGGAGCTGGTCAGCCTTTTGGCCATGCTCTCGCCCCCCTTGCCCGTTCCCTTGGCCTGTGATGGCCCCGTAACCGCATCCTTCCCTTCCAATCTTGCCGGTGGCCAGCACCAGATTAAGAAATGCACGCACCGCCATATGTCCATCTGTCTGCTGCTCGACGCCCCTGGCCGTAAAAACGATGCCGGTGCCTACACTGCCAAAGGCGCGTGCAGCCTTTTGGATCATATCCAGATCAATTCCGCACAGCACAGCCGATTCGTTCAGATCCACATCATTCAAATGAGTCAAGAGCTGCTCGAACCCGTTAGTCCGCTTGCGGATAAACTCTTCATTCGCAAATCCTTCATCCACGATGACCTTTAGCATGGCATTGGCCAGCACAGCATCCGTACCTGGCTTGATTTGCAGGTGCAGATCGGCGGCCGCCGCCGTTGGTGTCGCGCGCGGGTCAATTACGATGACAAACGCGCCGTTTTCCTTCGCCTGGTGAAAATAAGGCATTAACGTCGGCTGGCATTCAGCGATATTCGTACCTGCCAGCACAATACAACGAGCTAACGGAATATCAGCCAGCCTGCAGGTCAGTCCGCGGTCAACGCCAAACACCTTGCTGCCAGCGGATGCCGCAGCCGACATGCAGAAGCGCCCGTTATAATCGATATAGCGCGTACCTACAGCCACTCTGGCAAATTTACCGAGTAAATAAGCCGTTTCATTGGATAGCGAACCTCCGCCGTACATGCCGATTGCATCGGGACCCTGCGTGGACAGTAGCGAAGAGAAACTGCTAGCTACAGCATCCATCGCCTCTTCCCACGTGACCGGAACAAGTCTGCCCGCTTTGCGCATGAGGGGCTGTACAAGCCTTTCCGCATGAGTCGCATGCTGATGCGCATTCATTCCCTTGATGCACAGCCTTCCCTGCGAGGCTGCATTAGGTTTTCCTTCCGCCTTATACACTGTACGGATGATACCCGCGAGTGTCTCCGTACACGTACTAACGGTCATCTTACATTGCACGCTACAAAACGGGCACTGTGTATCGATCACTGCCGGTGCGTGTAGCCCTGCTTCCGGTTTGCCTTCTCCTGACTGACACATAAAGTCTCCCCCCCTCCATTCTTCACAACTTTATTGTCTGCACACGCACGAATCGCTACAATTCCTGCTTAACCAGTTACCCCGTCCGCATTGTAGTCGCGCAGGCTATCCGCCATGCCCGCCAGTCCACTTCGAAGAGCTGCGTCGAGTACGCTTTCCCGCAGCACCAAAACGTCAGTCCGTTCAATCCACTCCCACATTTTTTCCCCATATCGTGCGTTATGCCGATATATTTTCAAACAAGCAGTAGCCATTAAGACCGCTTCTTCCAGGTTCTCCTCCACTCCAAGCAGCCGTCCCTGGCGAACCGGATGCTCCGCATGACCACCAGCATAAACCTCCCAGCCTGCTGGCGATCGGGATAACCCCATGTCGTGGACAAGCACACCTCCGGGATATTCCGGTCCCGGGCAAACTGCGACTGCAATCGGCGACGGCAACGCGCGGCTTCCCCAGACAGCCGACAACCGTTCTCTCATCCAGGCTACTTCTACAAAGGCCTCGCCGCGCATCAGGATTGGCTCAGAAAGTGTCTGATTCTCGGCATTCAGGCCCATAAAACGCAGACCCGCAGAGGCTGGTTCTCCGCCGTTCTGTGCGGCGGACTGGAACGCAACACCTGCGACTAATTGGCTTGACGCAGATCTGTCCCGCAACCCGAGAGATTCCAAATAATAAAGTACAGCCGGACGGCATAATTCACACCCCTGCTGTCTGGTCCAGCCGAGACTGGACATGACTTCCGCTGGAGTCCGACAGACTGCGGCCGCCATAGCTGTCTTAAGCGAATCATGATCGTAATGCGTACATCCGCACACAGGAACAACTTCTTGGGCGGTCGGAGTAACTACAACTCCGGAAACTGTTGATCGGGACAAACCACTTTTGACCAGTGCAGCCACCAGCGGTCGACAGCCACCACAGGAACCGGATGCTTTTGTCCGGCTCTTCACCTCTTCCACGGTCTTTAGCTTATCTGTAGTGATCGCTCGCAAAATAGTCCCCTTGCTCACGCCGTTGCACGCACATACCGTCTCCTCTTCCGGTAGCGCGGCGGCCGCTTCCTCCGCTCTGCTCACACCTCTATCTTGTGAAGTAAGCTCTGCAGTCGGTGCGCCGCGCCGTACCATTCCAAGCAGCGAGGTACTTTCCGCCGTATCTCCGAACAAAATAGCGCCGGTGACAGCGCCATTGCGCATCATCACTTTTTTGTAAATCCCCCGCATACCGTCATATTCCATCACCGCTGTCTCGTTTCCCTCTTCGCGAATGTCTCCTGCGGAAAACACATGAATCCCCGCAACCTTAAGCTGCGCATACGGGACCGACCCTTCATAGGGAGCCGTTTCACGACCACAAATGACTTTTGCCAACACTTTACCCTGCTCATATATCGGCGCCACCAGCCCATATGAAATTCCGCGGTGCTCAGCACATTCGCCGACTGCGTAAATACCGGGAATACTTGTGCGCATATAATCATCCACGACAATGGCACGGTTGACTGTCAGACCGCTGTTCTGAGCTAATTCGATATTCGGTCGGATACCAACCGCCAGCACAACCAAATCCGTTTCCAGCCTGTTCCCGTCCGCAAACATCAATCCTTGCGCTCTGTTTCGGCCTATGATGTTGACCGTTTCCTTCGCCAAATGAAATCTCATACCCTGTTGCTCCAGCTTCCGCTGCAAAAGCACAGCCGCCGTCCGGTCAAGCTGACGGTTCATAAGATAATGGGCATTATGAACAACCTCAGTTTCCATCCCTAGATTCAGCAGGCCTTGGGCGGCCTCAAGCCCCAACAGCCCCCCTCCGATAACCGTGGCCTTGCGGTATGTTTTGGCATATCTCGCCATGGTTTCACAATCATTCACATCACGAAAGGCGATTACTCCCTGTTTCCGGGCTCCGGGAATGAGAGGCATGAAAGGCAATGAGCCAGTTGCCAGTATGAGTATGTCATAAGGCTTTTTCATGCCGGATTCCGTTTCCACCATCCCGGCTGCAACATCAATGCGACAGACGCGTTCACCGGCGTACAGCTTTACCCCGTTCTCTTCATACCAGTCCCAGTTATGGGTAATAATATGTTTGAATGAACTTTCACCCTGTAGCATTTTGGACAGGAGCACTCGGTTGTACCCGGGATGTGGCTCTGCACCAAATATCGTGATTTGGAACCGCTCTGGCTCCAGATTGAGTATTTCCTCCACACATTTGATACCTGCCATACCGTTGCCGACGACGACCAGTCTTTTCATCATATTAAACCAGCCCCATTCTCCGAATAAAATAAGACAGAAAAAGCCCTTCTCCATTCATAGGAAAAGGGCACCATTGCCACAAATGTCGGCACACCGTTGTGCCGATATGTACCTAAGATTAATGAATTGTGAATGTCATGTCAATATTCAATACATATAATCTTCATTTTTGTCTTTTTTTTATTTTTTATGTTATGTATATTGACATTTGTCGCATTGTTTTTTATAATCTGGATTAAAATCACTCGAACGTGATCGTATCAAGCTGACGCACAATGTGGTGTGTCAGTTACGGCAATGAAGCCGCAAATCGTCCCCAGACACCAGGCAGGGGAGATTCGCGGCTTTTTCACGTTCAAATTACATTTTGCGGACAAAGAACAAAAATAGGAACAGGAGAGATGGAGAATGAACAAACAAAGTTTCTGGCAAAGCGGGCACAAGCCCACCCTATTTGGCTCCTTTCTGTATTTTGATATCAGTTTTATGATATGGGGAATGATCGGACCGTTGGCCGTTGTAATTGCTAATGATTATCCAATGGACCCTGTACAAAAAGCCAATCTTGTCGCTCTACCGGTACTTGGCGGTTCCCTGCTACGACTCATGTTCGGCTTCATGTCGGATTATATTGGTCCAAAGCTCACCGGGCAGATCGGCATGCTTGTCACGATAATCCCTCTCCTGCTAGGCTGGCTGTGGGTTGATTCGCTGGAGCATTTGTACGTTGTCGCTCTGCTCCTGGGTGTGGCCGGAGCATCATTTGCAGCTGCGCTGCCGTTGGCTGGTCAATGGTACCCCAAAGAGCACCAAGGCTTGGCTATGGGAATTGCCGGTGCCGGTAACAGTGGAACTGTCCTTGCGACTTTGTTTGCCAACCGCATTGCCCAACATTTTGGCAGTTGGGAGGCCGTTTTCGGATTAGCCATCATCCCAATCTTAATCGTCTTCGTTCTGTTCAGTATTTTTGCCCGCAACAGCCCTCACCGCCCAGCACCAAAAAGTCTGTCGCAATATGCTTCGGTGCTCAAACAGGGGGATGCCTGGGTGTTCTGTGCCTTTTACTGCGTGACGTTCGGCGGATTCGTTGGCCTTTCTAATTATTTGACCATTTTCTTCAATACCCAATATGGCCTCTCCGCGGTACAGGCCGCCGATTTTGCGACCGTTTGTGTGATTGCCGGAAGCTTCTTTCGTCCTGTAGGCGGCTTTTTGTCCGACCGGATTGGTGGTTCACGCATGTTAATGTACTTGTATGCCGGAGCCGGGATTATGCTCGCTGGCATTGCGTTTTTACCGCCACTTCCCGTGGTAGTTGTGCTGCTATTCGTAGGCATGATGTGCCTTGGCGCTGGCAACGGCTCCGTATTCCAGCTCGTGCCGCAGCGGTTCGGCAACGAAATCGGGCTCATGACCGGCATCGTGGGCGCTGCTGGTGGCATAGGCGGGTACTTACTTCCCCTTATCCTGGGTCATCTGTACAAATCAACGGGTTCGTATATGCCAGGCTTCATCTGTCTGAGCCTGATCACGTTCTGTGCCTTTACCCTCGTCATCATAATGCAATTGAAATGGCGTAACAGCTGGATGCGACGCTCTGCAACAGTTACCGATGAAGCCGTCAATCGCATCGGAAAATTAAATGTCTGATGTTCATATTAAAGATAAAGCTGCGAAGCATTAAATTTTGACCCTCAACCATCCCTATAGCCAAAAAATAGCTTAACTTCGTTTATATAAGATGAAGTTTAAGCTATTTTTTATGCATACTTAGTTGGGCCTTAAAGACCTATGATAAATGCCACATTTAATCAAGATTTACCGAAAATATTATGAAAGATAAATGAAAGTTAAATGAAATTTTCATTTGAAAAACATTGAAAGCAGCTTTCATTTTCATAATTTTTCTTATGTAAACACTTATATAACTATTTTTCACACAACATACTTGTTCACTTGGTTTAAAATAAGGCGTATACTTATTCACGAATTGTTCAAGGATTAATTAAATGTAATTTTCTAGAAAGAAGGAATTGGAAATGCGTGCTTTTCATTTTACGGAAGACGGATCTATCGAAACCAAATTAACCGGAAAGGATCTACTTGCCAACCCACTGCTGAATAAAGGAGTAGCATTTACTTTGGAAGAACGACAGCAGCTTGGACTTGACGGTCTCCTTCCTCCTACGATTTTAACTATTGAGGAGCAGGTTCAACGGGTTTACGAGCAATTTCAGAGCCAACCGGATAATTTGCGTAAAAATGTTGCGTTAAATGATCTTTTTAATCGGAATACGGTCCTTTATTATCGTTTGCTCTCTGAGCACCTGAGCGAAATGCTTCCGATTGTTTATACACCAACAGTCGGTCAGGCTATACAGGAATACAGTCATGAATATCACAAGCCAGGCGGTATGTATTTATCTATTGATAATCTTGCGGGCATTGAAGAGGCTTTTAAGAATTTGAACCTAGACCCTGAAGATATCGACCTGATCGTAGCCACAGATTCCGAAAGTATTTTGGGAATCGGAGACTGGGGAGTCGGAGGTATTAATATCTCTATCGGTAAGCTTGCTGTGTATACAGCTGCTGCTGGTATCGATCCTAGCCGGGTGCTGGCAGTTGTGCTTGATGCAGGTACAAACAACGAGAAGCTGTTGGAGGATCCTCTATATATGGGGAATCGTCATAAACGTGTACGTGGAGAACAATACGATCAATTTATTGATACTTATGTTCAAACTGCACTGTCTTATTTCCCGAATGCGCTACTGCACTGGGAAGACCTGGGCAATGTCAACGCCCGGAACATTATCAATAAATACGGAAGCAGTATCTTGACATTTAATGATGATATTCAAGGAACTGGTGCAGTTACGCTGGCAGGCGTTATGTCTGGTGTTACACTGTCCGGAGTCCCACTGAGCAAGCATCGAGTTTTGGTATTTGGTCCAGGAGCCGCGGGTATCGGTAACGCAGATCAAATTAGTGCAGCCATGATGCTGGAAGGACTATCGGAAACTGAAGCAAGAAGTAACTTCTGGGCTTATGATTACAGAGGTCTGCTTACTAATGAAACAGAGGGTCTTTTCCCATTCCAGGTTCCTTATGTACGGGATGCCGCAGAATGCCGTGACTGGGAACATGCTGAAGATGGGAAAATCCCTCTGCTTGAAGTCATTCGCCGTGTGAAACCGACTATTATGATCGGAACTTCCGGTGTTACTGGGGCATTTAGTGAGGAAATTGTTAAAGAGATGGCCAAGCATACAGAACGCCCTATTATTATGCCTATGTCCAATCCGACTCCACTGGCTGAAGCAACTCCGGAGGACTTGATCCGCTGGACTGAAGGAAAAGCACTGATTGCAACAGGAAGTCCTTTTGAGCCGGTAATCTATAACAATATTAAGTTTGAAATTGGGCAATCCAACAATGCTTTCGTGTTCCCGGGTCTTGGTCTTGGCGCAATCGTGGTAAAATCCAAAATTATAACAGATAGCATGTTTGCAGCTGCTGCCCATGCAGTAGCTCAAATGGTTGATTTGTCAGAGCCTGGTGCTTCACTGCTGCCGAAAATCAGCGAGCTGCGTGAAGTGTCTGTAGCTGTAGCTGTAGCAGTTGCAGAGGCTGCGGTTCAGGATGGCGTAGCACGTCACCAGCCCGATGATATCCGCCAAGCGGTTCGGGATGCAATGTGGGACTGCAAGTATAGACCGTTCAAACAGAATGGCAAAGAAACTGTCCTGGTTTAAGATTAGCGAACAACGTCAGGTTGTATTTGCATTCAAGCAAAGTAATTATTGATTACCCGATGTCCGCCAGCCATTTGGCGGACATCTTCATTGGAAGCGACATTATGGCTACGGGCCATATTTTTATCATATTAATTCCTATTTTCTTGTCATTTTAATTGGTTATTTTGCAGGTATGTTCAAAGCATTTAATTCTGCTTCTTCCAAAGGACTTAATACACTGGTAACCAAATTTGCGTTACCTGCACACTTATTTATTGGTATTACGACGACATCAAGGGAAACATTGATTCAAAAATAGCCTTTTCTGGTCGCCCTGCTTCTTGGGGTTATCGGCTTTTATATCGTCTTGCTCGTAGGATATCGCTTAATCGCCAAAAAAGCTCTGACCGAATCCTCCATGTTCGCTAGGTATCGCTGTACTCATAGGACTGTCCCATGAAGATGTAACCAAAGCTGTACTGCTTGTTGCATTTCCCGGTTCGGCGGTTGCCGCTATGATTGCTACCCGTTATGAAACGCTGGAAACGGAGGCCGCATCTGCTTTTGTCATTAGCTCCGTATTGTCGCTTATTTCACTCCCCCTGCTCATTTCACTTCTTATATAAGTGACAGGAATTTTAATATTATCCAAATAATAAAATAATATAGTCATGCCGACAAGCGGTGGTTTCATAACGTTATTTCGTTGTAAGCCACCGCTTGTTATTCTGTAGCCTCCCATTTTCTTTTCTCCTCCAAGTCCTATTTTTCCCATATGAAAGTAACAAGAATCTTTGTCGGTTTTTGTCACTAATATGCAACCGATATTCTCCAAATTCAATAAATACCTAACATTTAGAAAGCAAATTGACGAAATACATAAGGGATAGGTTGTATATTAAAAATATATTTTAACTTAAAGGAGAAGAAACACGTGAAAAACTTGAAGTGGAGCACTATGTCCTTTTTTGGTAAAAATCTATTGATTTCATTCATTAACATCGTATTAATCGGTGCGATTCTCATCACATCCAGCTACATACTTCAAAAGAATATTCTCACCACACAGCTGCAAGACCAGGTTAAGGTGTTAACCAAAAAATGGGCACAAGATGTCGATAAAACACAAGTACAACAAGCCTTGACCGAAAAAGATTATAATGGCTCTGTTCAGCAAGATCTCCGCAAATTTCTCGACTCCATTCACACGTTTTATCCTAACGTTGCCCAAGCTTACATATTTGGTACAGAGTTAAAAAAAGGAGACCAAACCTCCATTATTGGCGTTCCTACAAATCTAGTTCAACCATTCCAAGATTCCAAAATGAACATAGGGGATATGTATCCTCTTCCTACTGCAAACGTAAATGCCGTAAATGAAATGCTAAAAACGAAAGAATCGGCGTTGAGCAGCTTTTACACCGACGATTATGGCACATGGACTACCATTGTTTATCCAATTACAGATGTAAGCGGTAAAATTACGAGCGCCATCTACTTTGACGTAGACGCAAGCTCGGTACCTGCCGGACTTCATAAACTGCTTTTATACGGTGTATCCCTGCTCATACTGTTCCTTGCTGTTTTCTTAACCATTCAATATTTGCTGGTAAAACGTACCCTTTCCCCGATTCGCAGCCTGATGAAGGGCATCGAGGAAGTGAGCGAGGGTAATCTGAATGTAAAAATCAAGACAGGTCTAGACGACCTTGGCATTATTAATCAAAAATTTAATACCATGATCAAACGCCTTAACGATACAATGGTGAAAGTACAGGATACGACGCAAGAAGTTACGGGATCAGCTCAGGAATTGCTAAGTATTAGCGAGAAAAACAGTGCGAATACGAACATCATTAACAGCAATATTCAGGAAATAACCCAGGGACTTGAAGCTCAGGATCACGCAGCACTTGAAAGCTCCAGGGCTATGAACGAAATGTCTACGGTTATCCAAACCATTGCCGAAAGTTCCTCATCCGTAGCAGATCAAGCTTATTCCATGGAAAAACGTTCGGTTGAAGGCAATCAGGTAGCCCAAAAGCTATCCACTCAAATGGATTCTATCTCCACTACAATAGAAAGTACAGTTGATTCCGTTAATGCGCTACAAAACCGATCTAACGAAATCAGTAATATCGTAAGCATCATTACAGGCATTGCTAGCCAAACGAACCTGCTTGCACTGAACGCTTCTATTGAAGCCGCCAGAGTCGGTGAAGAAGGCAAGGGTTTTGCAGTAGTAGCGGGAGAAGTGCGTAATTTGGCTGAACAATCTCAAGAGTCCGCCAAACAAATTGCAGAGCTTATTGAGGAAATTCAAAAGGAAATTAAACAAACCGTAAAAGATATGAGTCTAGGTACAAAAGAAGTTCACATCGGGCTGGAAGTTACAAAGCAGACAGGCGAAATGTTCTCTGAAATTTTAAATGCGGCTAATAAAGTATCGTCACAAATTCAGGAGGTATCCAGCGCAACGGAGCAGATCTCGGCCAGCACGCAGGAAATGTCAGCTACCTCTGACGAGTTATCTTCGACAGTTAGCAAAACAGTCGACAGCAGCAAACAAATTCAACAAACCATTGGGGAACAGGCTGAGTCTATGGTTTCTATTGTCCAGGCTTCTGACAAGCTTACATTGATGTCCGGGGAGCTGGAAGAGCTCATTTCGTTCTTCAAGGTGAACCGGGAAGCCTAATTTTATAACTTCCAAGTAAACCTAGATAACAATAAAGAACCTCTAGTCTGCATAGAATGCGAACTAGAGGTTCTTTGATATACTCTTACATACTTCTTAATTTATAAATCCTTCCAAAGCTGAGGTTGGCTTACCGTCAGCCTGCCAAGCACCTTTGTTATAGCCCTGATTGTAACCTGGAGTTGCAGCCGGCTCCCAATAAAATACCCCTGTGCCTTTGCCTCCCCCGATGTTCCGAACCTTCGTTTTGATATCGGCAATAAATGCCTTGGAAGTTGCAGGTTCATTATAATCCATTCCGATTTCACTGATGACAATACCTTTGCCGTATTTTGCAATCAAGTTATTGGCATTGGTAATCGTCTGATCCACCTTGCCCTTCCAGTCAGAAGAAGACGGATACAGAGACAGACCGATGAGGTCAAACTGAGCTCCATTATCAATCAGCCCGCCGATATTCCAGTTCAACACGGAACCGTTATCCCCGTTAGCTAAATGTACGATCGTCTTGGTACTGCTGCTTACCGATTTTACAGCGTTATTCCCCGTATTGACGAGCCACGCATAGTTTTTCATATTCACCGAGGCTTTGCCGTCATCCCAGAGCATTCCGTTGTTCGTCTCATTGCCGATCTGCACCCAGTCCGGTGTTACCCCCTTGCTTTTCATCGTGTTCATAACATAAACCGTATGGGACCAGACTGCATCCATAAGTTGTGTAAATGTGAAATTACGCCACTCATAAGGTTTGTTCTGCTGTCCGGGATCTGCCCAGGAATCGCTATAATGCAGCGTCAGCATGACACTCATGCCCAATTTTTTAGCTCGTTGCGCCAGTTCTGCTGCCTTTTCAGCATTCATGTATCCGCTTGCATAATCCTTCATGTCAGGGTTTACCCATACGCGGATGCGCACCGAATTGATCTGATAGTCGTCCCGCAAAATTTGCAACACATCCCGGCGAACCCCTTTTTTATCCTTCCATGTCATCCCCTGTGCTTCCATTCCTGCCACCCAGCTAATATCTGCTCCTTTGGCAAAAGCAGGGGCGGCCGAAGCCGCACCACCTCCCACAGAGCCAAATGGATACAAAAAGCTGGATAACAAGATCAACATCGCAAATACCATAGTTCGGTTACTTGTTTTCATAAGTCATCCCCAATCTGAATTGTATACTCCTCATTGCCTCTGACAAATCTGCCAGTTCCCTCACTCGGAAAAACGACAGCGATCACACTTTATATCATTTTCTATTTATAATCCGCTCTGTCTTTAGAACCTTAACAGCATAAGCACCCAATTGAACCTTGCTGTCTTCTATCACATGATTTTCGAGCATATCTGCATAAGTTCGTCCATCCAGCGTAATTTCTTGCGGCTCATGCGTGAAATTCAGTATAAAAATATAATCATGAACTCCATCGGTACGAATCGCCGTATTCACTCCATGCGGCAACTGCACATCGAGTGCTTTACTAATTCCTGCGCCATCAATCAGGCTTTTGTAAAAATGGCTGTGGAATGGTGCGGTGTTGCGTGAAGCGATGTAATAAGCCTTTCCCTGTCCCAAGCGGTTTACCGTCAAGGCCGGGCGTCCTGCATAAAAGTCTGAACCGTACAGAGCCAGTACCTCTGCACCCTCCGTATGAATGAGATCACACAATTCTACAGCTTCATACTCACCTTGCAGATCCAGCTCATTGCCTTCAACTGGTATAATATGATTACGGTCGTGATCATGCAACCCGTCAAGCTCTTCGGACCAGATCCCAAGCGTCTCACGAAGCGGCCCCGGAAAGCCTCCAAGGAAGCACAAATCATGTTCATCCACGATACCAGACCAATAGGTTGCTACGAAAATGCCACCGTTTTCAACAAACTGCTGGATTCGTTCGCCCACACCGCTGCGGACCATATACAGCATCGGAGCCACTACGAGTTTATATTTGGAGAAATCAGCATCCATATGAATGACATCTACAGGTACGCCCTGCTCCCATAGTGCCAAATAATGCGCCTGGGCGGTCTCCTCATATTTCACGCCTTTGTTTCGCGGCCCCTGTGAATCGTTGACTCCCCAGCGGTTCTCCCAGTCGAAAATGACTGCCGCCTCTGCTGGTACAGATGTGCCGATAACTTCCTCCAGCTTCTCCAGCGCGTTGCCCACATCTGTCACATCCCCGAACACCCGAGTATGCTCATGCCCCACATGATCGACGACTGCACCATGCAATTTTTCACTCGAACCGCGGCTTTTCCGCCACTGGAAATACTGGACTGTATCTGACCCATGTGCCACAGCCTGTAAAGACGATAGAAGATGCATTCCCGGCCGCTTCAGCTTGCTAATCTCCTGCCAATTCGTCAAGCTTGGCGTACTCTCCATCAGCATCCAAGGCTTGCCCCCCTTGATTGAGCGGATAATATCGTGCATCATAGCCACTTTCGCAGCCTGACGGCTATCATCTCCCTCACGGTCATGCCACGTCGGATAGCTATCCCAGGATATAACATCGAGCAGATCAGCAAACTTCCAGTAATTCAATCCTTCAAAAAACTCCATTAAATTGGTTGTGACCGGAATTGCTGGATTTGCAGCCTTGAGCGGCACAATCTCATGTTTGATAAAATCTGCGGTCTGATCGGTCACAAACCGCCTCCAGTCCAAATTCATGGCATGGACCTGTGTTTCACCGTGAGGTGCCGGAGACTCGATTTGGCTCCAATCCGTAACCGTATGACTCCAAAAGGTCGTCCACCATGCGTGATTAAGCTTATCCAGCGTGCCGTATTTATCCTTCACCCAGGTACGAAATGCCTCCTGACAATAATCACAGTGGCAATCCCCACCAAATTCATTGGAAATATGCCAACCAATGACAGCCGGATGATTCGCATAGCGCTCGGCCAGCTTTGTATTCATGATGCCTACTTTTTCCCGGTATACAGGCGACGTAAAGCAGTGGTTATGGCGGACTCCGTGCAGGTTGCGGACACGGTTAGCCTCCACACGTAGCACCTCTGGATATTTTTGTGACATCCAGGCCGGTCTAGCTCCACTAGGAGTAGCTAAAAACGCATATATTCCGTTCTCGGCAAACGAATCCAGGATACGGTCCAGCCATTCAAACGTAAATATACCTTCCTCAGGCTCCAATGCCACCCATGAAAAAATACCTACAGACATCACATTACATTTGGCCAGCTTCATCAGCCGAATATCCTCGTTCAACACCTCAGGATAATGCTGCCATTGCTCCGGATTATAATCCGCTCCATGCAGCATATGCGGAACGCGACTGCTAATGGGAGGATATTTGGTTATATTTTGATAAGTCAATTAAATTCATCTCCTTCGTCATCAATAATGGTTTACTCCTTGACAGAGCCGAGCGTCATACCTTTAACAAAATACTTTTGTAAAAATGGATACACAATGAGGATTGGCGCTGCACCAATGAAAATTTGCGCTGCATTAACCGTCGTTTGAGAAAGTAATTCCATCTCTTTGGGACTCATGCTCATGGAACTCATGTCCTTCTGAATAATTACGGTTTGCAGGAATGTCGCCAGTGGATAATCCTTTGCATTGCTCAAATAGAGCAGACCGTCAAACCATGAGTTCCAATGAAATACCATACTAAACAGCGCAATCGTCGCAATAGATGGCATGGATATCGGTAAAAAAATACTAAACAATGTCCGAAAGTGTCCTGCTCCGTCGATCAGAGCCGCCTCCTCCATCTCTTTGGGAATTCCTCTAAAAAAGTTCAACATGAGAATGACAAGAAATGTATTGACCGCTCCCGGCAAAACAAGAACCCAAAAGCTGTCCATTAGATGAATCTTTTGAATAACCATATAGAATGGAACCAGACCACCGTTAAAAATCATACTGAATACGAACAGCCATGAATAAACGTTTCGGCTACGGAACACAGACGTTTCTTTTGAAAGTGGATAAGCAGCTAAAAAGGTAATAAGAAGCGTCAATCCAGTTCCCAGTATAGTCCGACAGACAGAAACCCAAATGGAGTGCAGAAAAATGGGGTTATTCATCGTCTTCTTATAGGCTTCTAATGAAAATTGAACCGGCCACAGTCCAACCAGATTGGCATCTGCTGCTGATTTAGCACTAAATGATACCGCCAGCACATGAATCAGTGGAACGATGCACATGATGGACAAAATCACGAGTAAACAAATATTAAACACATTGAAGATGCGGTATGGCGTTGTTTTATGATACATGACTCTCCCTCTTTCAGCCTAATGGAATCAAAATATGCGGTAACCTGCCCATTTGTAAGCAAGTCGATAAGATATCAGAATGAGAATCATACTGATAACGGATTTGAACAATCCAATGGCGGTGGCAAAGCCCATTTCTCCATTAATTAACGCCGTCCGGTAGACGAAGGTGTCAATAATATCACCTTTTTGGTATACTAGCGGGTTGTAAAGGTTGAAAATCTGGTCAAAGCCGGCGTTCAAAACATTACCAAGCGCAAGCGTACCGACAACCACTACCATCGGAATCAGCGAAGGTATAGTGATGTGTAGCGTCTGTCTCCAGCGGCTCGCCCCATCCATCTCGGATGCCTCGTACAACGAAGGATTAATGCCCGCCAGTGCGGCGAGAAAAACGATGGTGTTGTAGCCAAACTCCTTCCATATATCCGATACAATGACAGTAAAACGAAACCAGTTATTATCCCCCAGAAAAAAGATGGGCTGGATTCCAAAGCTCCCGAGAATACGGTTCATAAAGCCATCTGTAGCCAACAGATCAATCAGGATTCCGCCCAAGATTACCCACGAGAGAAAGTGTGGCAGATAAACCAGTGTCTGAATGGAACGCTGAAGTCCAACCTTGCGGATTTCATTCAGCAGTATGGCAAAAACAAACGGAATCAGCAGATTGAAAAACATCTTTAACACCGCAATAATAAGCGTATTCCAGACGACCTGAAGACTGTCCTCTCGTTGAAACAAATAGCGGAAATTATCCAGTCCAACCCACTCGGAACCGGTTATGCCGAGCCAAGGCTTGTAATTTTGAAAGGCCATCACAATGCCGCCCATCGGAATGTAGCTGAATACAATTAAGAAAATGATGGCTGGCAGCAGCATGATATGAAACGGCCACGTACGTTGCAGACTTCTCATTGCAGTTCCTCCTGTAACTCTCATGTTATACTTCAATTATAAAAGCCTTTTCGCTGTCCCGACAGTTCAAAAAACCAACATACATGGCACAAAAGCAATCATTTTTTAAGCTCGCCATACGAATGAAACTTTATCTCGCACACATAATAATAGCGCATTCATTTCCAATTAATTCTGGTGAAGCTGTAGTAAAAAGGCTGTCCACCTTGGGACAGCCCGCCTAATCCATTTCACAACATCAATCGTTTTTACTTTTCAGCGCTCTTATACCATTCGTTCACTTCTTTTGTAATTTGTTCGCCTCCGGCATTCTTCCACGTCTGCACGAAGGTATCAAAAGCCGAAATTGGCTGTTTGCCATAAATAATTTCATTGAAGGTCTGGTTTTCAATCTTATCCAGATAGTCCTTTTTGGCCTTCATAGTTGGCGTAGTAGGGCCCGTGAACTGATCCTTCATGGAGATGTCCTTCTGTTCCATCAACACCTTGGCAGCCGCAGGAGTACCTTTTCCGTAGTTAATCAATACATCCTTCTCCAGACGGGTTTCCGCTTTTTTGCCGTTAGCCAAGCTTAACAAAGCCTTCATTTGGGCATCAGGTACACGTGCACCATCACGAACCAGCAAATAACGAATAGAGTTTACATAACCCCCTGGTATTTTGTCGTTAGGCAACAGCTTTCCGTTCGCATCCAAATCATAGTCGTAGCCCTTAAACAGCCCATTCGACAAATCCCCATCTGGTTGAGAATTTGCATAGTGATCAAACAAGTAATTTTGATAGGTGAAAAAAGCTTCTGGATGCTGCATTTGCTTATTGATCAGTACGACACCATTGGTGTATTGAGTCCCATGGCGCATGGTTTTGTTATCAGGCCCCACTGGAATCTTGATCGGCTTCCATACGGCGCTCGGCGTATTTTTGACTGTATCATAAAGAGGCCAGCCGCTCATCCAGTATGGACCCGGTATGAGACCTGCTGTTCCTGCAATTGCAGGCTCTGACGTTTTAATTTCATCCCACAATGCTGCTTCCTTGGGGATATATCCCTTTTTCAGCCACTCACTCAGCTTTTGCAGCCCCGGCTTCATACCAGGCTGTACAGAGCCATATTCCAGACTGCCGTTCGTGCCTTTATTCCACTGTTGCGGGAGTGTACCGTACGCCCCGAAAATCCAGGACGGGTCACCCATCCAAGTGTTCATAGACGTTTTGAAACCGATGCTGAGCGGAATAACCTTGTCTGGAGACAGTCCGTCTGGGTTTTTATTTTTAAAGGCATCCATCACTTTTTCCAGCTCGTCCATCGTATGAGGGGCCTTCATGCCCAGCTTGTCCAGCCAATCTTGTCGCACCCACAATATATAATCGTGGTTATAAGCAAAATCAAGTACAGGAATACCCATTTTTTTGCCATCCCGGCTATACTGATTCCATACGCTCACATCCTGATTCATCGCTTGCTTCCAGGAATCTGAAGCGTACTTATCGAACAATGGACCCGCTTCCGCAAACATGCCCGAATCGATCATATCCTGTGCCAGCTGTTCACTCTCTGTCCCCAGTACAACGACGTCCGGCATCTCCTGACCGGAGGACATAGCCAAACGCAGCTTGGTGGCAAATGAACCATTCGTATCCGTGACAGACCAGAGTGATTTTATATTAATACCAAATTTCTCCTTAGCCCATTTTGTCGCAACGTTATTTTCGATAGATTCGCCATTTTTAAATTTTAAGGCGGGATCTACGCCCCATACCGTGGAAATTGTGACTTCCGGATTGTATTTTTCTTTGTATACGTTTTCAGTTTTTGCTTCGCTGTTTGCATTTTCATTATTCCCCGCTCCTGAGCAGCCGACAAGACCTACTCCTAATACCATAGTTGCGGCGAGCAACGACAATAGCTTTTTTTTCGAATGGACTCGCATATTGTTCCCCCTCAAAAATCATTTTCTACTCTTTTATTATAAGAGGGCTTTTCTACGTAGCCTATGTCACAAAATAAATATTTCTGCACCTTTCCCAACTGATCTTTACTAATTCCTTCTTTATTGGTCCCATCTTTACTGCTCCCGAAATTCATGCGGAGTCATTCCGTAATGCTTTTTGAACATTTTACTGAAATATTGGGGATTCTGATAGCCCAGTTCGGTTGTAATTTCGTATATTTTTTTGTTGGAATACTTGAGTAAATAAAGAGCCCGCTCCATTCTCATTCGGATGATATAGTCACCCAGACCTTCTCCGGTTTCAGCTTTATAAATTTTAGACAGATAGACTGGATGTAGATAAACCTGATCGGCAATCGTCTTCACAGACAGCTCCTGACCTTTATCCTGGGAGATGAGTTCCTGAACCTGCTTGACCACGTAGCTTTTGGCACTTTGCTCACTTGCCGACCATTCCGATTTCAGCTTGTTCATCATGGAAAAAATCCATTCCTTAAGGTTGGAGAACGATTGAACCATTTTCTGCGCATGTAACGGATCGAAGCCTACTTGATCCATCTGTGTAATGAAACGTCCTTGTTTGTGCGCTGTATACATAAAGGCGCTCGTCACCGAAATAAACAGCTCATATAAATGCTCGCGTGTATATCCCACCTCTTCCATTTTTCCAAATACACGGCTCACTTTCGCTTCGGCCTCTTCCCATTGCCTGGACTCTAGCAGATGAGTAAGCGTAGGATGCATATAAAGCCCCTCCAGCGACTTAACTGAGCTGTGTGGCTGTTCTGTCTCTTCTTTTATGAATAGCAGTGTATCTGTCTCCTCCTGATGGTTCCAGTATAAGGATCTTATCGCTGTCTGATATGCCTTAGGCAGCTCCTCTGGGAACATAAACCAACCAGTTACCGTGACGTAAATTTCCCCTTTCAAGTAATTGCTCACATTTTTTCGAAAGGTTTCGATAGTCGCCCGCAAAATACTACTATGCTCGTTCATACTAATTTCTGTTATTCGCTTCATATCATGCTGTTCTGGGGCATAATCTGATTCTTCTTCATGATGCATACTATACTTTTCCCGATTGTTATTCCAATTTTCTTCTATTAATACAATTAAGCAATCATGTGGCGCTTTACAGTGCCAAACATGAAAATCGGGTGCGAACACTTCTTCAGCAATATTTCCAATCGCATACTCGATTAAGGATACAGAATGATAATCCATATCAGAAAAATGCTTGCCTAGCTGAATAAGTAGCATACCAGCAGGATGTCCCGTGCGTAACATGATTTCGTACTGGGATAACTTGTCCTCTATCATCTGTACAGACAAATCACGTCCAAGTACCAAGTCGTGCATTAAGTGGGTGCGCAGCACACCAAAATCTGTCCTGCGATTATACTGTAATTGATGAATCTTGTTAAAAGCTTCCCATTCTTCCTTTAGCGAATCGATGGCAGCGGATACACATTTCATAAACTCCTCATCATCCACCGGTTTTAAAATATAATCAAAAGCCTTAAGCTGAAGTGCCTTTTTAGCATATTCAAAATCGGCATAGCCTGTTAGTAGCAAACATCGGATATGCGGCCATCGTTCATTTACCTCAACAATCAACTCCAGCCCTGTCATGCCAGGCATACGAATATCCGTAACCAGAATATCAATATCATACGCTTCCAGCACATCCACTGCTGCTAATGCGGAAGCGGCTTGATGAACCCTCTCAATGCCCAGCGCCTCCCACGGAATCGTAGCCGCCAGGCTTTCTGTTACATAGCTCTCATCATCTACCAGTAATATCTGAACCATCAGGGCCCTCCATTTTAACCATATTCGAATTTGACGAAGGTTTGATCAGGCTATTCGCCTGCTCTTCTTCTGTTAACAGCGGCCATTTTAAAACCGCACGCAGTCCTCCCAAAGGTGACAATGAGAAGTCCAGTCCGGCGTCTTCCCCAAAATGTAATCGCATTCGTTGATGCACATTCCATAATCCGTAGCCGCCTTCCTCTTCTACCGGCTTGTCAAGTGCTAATCTCAGAGACATTATAGCCTCCCTGCCCAAACCGAGTCCATTATCATCCACAAACAAGCACATATATGGGCCGATCTGTTCCGTTGTAATGCGGATTATACCATCCTCTGCTTGAGGTTCTATCCCATGCAGCACCGCATTTTCTACTAGTGGTTGCACTACAAGCAACGGAATCAGCAGACTGTTAGCCTGTGAAGAAACATGAATTGAAAACGTTAGCCGTGGCATACGCATCTGCTGAATTTTCAAATAATAATGAACAAACTCGATTTCCTCTGATAAAGGTACCAAATCCCGTTCCTGTCTTGTCGTATATCGATAATACTTGGACAAATTATGAGCCATTGCCACGACCGCCTCATGATTACGCAGCTTCGCCATACTTGTAATAAAAGAAAAACAATTATAGAAAAAGTGTGGATTGATTTGTGACTGGAGCTGCTTTAGACGCGCTTCCTTCACATGTAGCTTCTCAACATAAACCTTTTCAAACAGCTCCTGGATCTGTCCGACCATCAAATTAAATTGACGAGATAGGAAAGCAAATTCATGACTCCCCTTCGGACTCAATCGAACAGCATAGTCCCCATCCTTTAATCTCCGAAATGCCCGCACAAGCTGAAGAATCGGCACTTGCACCTGTGAATGAAGCAGATAAGCACCAATGAAGCCTACCAGCAGCAAGCCAACTACGGTTATATAAAATAGTCGATTAGATGTGTAAATCGGAGACATCATATCGGACAAAGGCATGTAGTCTATCAAATACCAGCCCATCGTTTGTGAAAGAACGGCGTGAACAAGGTAACTCTCTTCTCCAACTTTCACGGTCAGATTATCAACTTCATGCAGTCCCATCTTCTCCAGTTTCGTAATCAGCCTGCCTGACAGCTCTTCATTCGCAGTACGATTATAGATTACTCCTACACCTTTTTTATAATAAAAAGGTTCCTTCCGTCCATCGCCTTTGAAGCGGTCAAGCATGTCCTGAATATTGCTGCTGTCAAATTCGACCTTAATAATCGTGTTAGCGGTTTCCGGATTACCAAGTGAAGAAAACGGGGATAATGTATACAATGAAAATATAAACTGATCCTTCCCGTACATCTTTTTTTTAGATACCTGCCAGCCGTTTTTAATCATTTGCTTTAATTCTTTCTGATCATAAAAATCGGCTCCTTCTTCTGATACAACACGTCCGAGCGAAGGTGAATAAATACTCAGACCGGTTCTCCAATTAGATGAGCTTTCCTGAAGTCCGAGCTTGGTTTGGATCCGTTTGACAAGGTTAATGCCATCCAAATTGAGAACCTTGTCCTTTAAAAAAATCGCTTGAAAACTGGCTACATCAGGGTCATGAATCAGCAGATGCGGCCAGGAGGAAATCATTTCAATATTCGTATTCACCTGATTTTGAAAAAAAGTCAACTGGTTATAATTAGACTGATTCAGCTCCTTACGTAACACTCCTGTCGTTGTCTGATTAGAATAAACATACAGGATTAGCACAGGTATAAGCAATACGATAACGATGGAGAGAATTTTAGTATAAAAATTAAATTTAAACATGAGTTCTACACATCCTCTGCACATAAAACAGGCATACTTAAATGGTATGCCTGAGCCCTGACCTTCGTCACCGTCAGTACATACTATACATTATCAATGGTTGGCGGTGATAATATGTTCGATGCTAAGCAAATGGAGTGGTTAAATCAACTATCCGCTGAAGACTTGGCCATTTTGGGTGCCGGCTTCAATACACTTGGTGATTTTTTTGCTTTTCTGGCGTTGATTAAGGCCAAAAAGGAAACAGGCAAAAAAAATTAATTTTAAGATACACACACCCGGATTCGAATCCATGACTACTTCACGACAAATTGCACACGCGTTCCATCCTTATACTCATCCAATTGGTGACTTACCCATGACCCTGCCCCCCGATTATCCTTAGGAGCTATGTATTTGACATTTGCGCCTTTGCCACCTTCTGTACACATAGCCATTGGCCATTCATCACGATCATACCCTTTACGGGTCGGAATACCTGCGAGCGATTGCTTGCGGTTTTGATCAGCGCCTTCACGATCAATTGTGCATACCGTCGATTTCCCTGCCCGTATCGCTTCCTTGATATGGTGTGCTGTTTCAGGATAACGTCCTGACGGAAATTGCAGTGTAACTTGGGCCGAGGAAGGCTGGTTCTCTCCTGTCTTTTTTGTATGGAGATCGCCTCCTTCAAACCAGTACACACCCGCAGCCAGTATCACTATGGTTAAAAAACTTAACAACTTTTTCTTCAATCTGTCTCTTCCCTTCAAGCTATTTCGGTGAATAACCTTCAACCAAGGAAATTCCCAAACTTTATTTTTCTGTAACCCGACTCAATGAGATATCCAGCGGACAAGCCCGAAGAAGGCACACCACAGAAGAAGACTGATCAAAATTCCCCAAAATAAGCCTTTAAAAAGCTTCATACCGTACTGACAACCTTTCCGACTGGGCTTTTCCCTATTATAACATGTCAGAAAGACTGTTGTCGCAGCACCGCATATATCTTAATTATAAATATCTTATATTAAAACATAATAATCTGAAGATACATTGGAATCATTCCTGAAAAAGGGCTAATACCATTGAAAATGCAATTATGACATAAAAAAAATCACATTTTAATCAATATTTAATGAAAGTTTTCCGAAAATGATGTATAATTATTGACATAATAAAACGTACGAGGTGATCATCATGGCATTATTAAACAGAGTACAGGAGTTAAAATTGCAACTGCCTAGCGAGCATCACAGCATTTCACAATACGTGGAGCATGCGCTGCATTCAATTGACAATTTTGTTGAGCAACATCGTCAATTTATAGCCGCTCAGGCTTTGTATGGTGAAAAAATTAACGGCACGGAAGAAAGACTGTTTCGAGATACCATTTCCGAGATTAAAGCTCAGCTGGTGGCAACGCTGGAAAAGACGGTTGAAGATCTCTCTCACAAAGGCGACAAGCACTGGAAGAACCATTATCAGGACGGCGTAGAATAAGTTGAAAAATAACCCCCGGTCATGGACATGGACCGGGGGTTATTTTTGCATAAGTGATATATGCAATATATGAAGATTATTTTAACACTCTGACAGAGGTAGCTACCGTCTTACCGTTATAAACCACTTTAATACTTGAATTTCCGTAAGCCAATGCTTTCACCTGGCCTCCGCTAACCTGTACGATAGAAGGCTTGGAGGAAGTCCATGCCGCTGAACTTGTCACGTTGGCAATTGTGCCTGTGTCATAAACCGCATTCACGCTCAGCACTTGAGAGGAACCGTTAGGAAGCTTCAAGTTCTTGTTACTCAATACCAGCTTGAGCAGCTTAGGTGTAACTTTGACCTCAATATTAAACGACTTATCCTGGTATGTGCCCGTAATCGTCGCTGTTCCAATCCCAACCGCTTTGATGGCTGAGCCTTTTACAATCGCCACGGAAGCATTGGAAGTTGTCCATTTCACTTTGTTGCTGAGCGTAACTTTTTTACCATCTGTATATACACCGATGACCTTGACGGATTGACTCCCTTTCAAATTCATCTCAGCGCTTGAGAAGCTTGGCGTTAACGTAGAAATAGTTCCTTCCACGATGACAGGCACTTTCACATATTTATTCAAATACATAGCCTTGATTCCGGAGTTACCCCCGCTTACTGCTTTTACCTTGCCATTTCCTACTGTAACTGCAGCAGTAGTAGCCGCCCAGCTTACTTGATTGGTAACATCGAGCGTTCCACCACCAGCCATTTGTGCTTTTACCGTGGGAACACTCACTTCTTGTCCTGCTACGAGCACATACTTTTTCTCGGAGGCGGTCAGCTTGAGAACTTTGTATTGTACAGTTACCGGGATATCCAGCTTAATGGCACCCAATGTAGCTGTCAGTGTCGCGCTACCCGGGTTCACTGCAATCAGCTTACCGTTTGCAATTTTGACGACACTTTCATTGCTTAGGCTCCATTTTACATCGGATTGTACTGCTTTTTTGGCTCCATTGACCAAGTAAGCAGATATGCTCGGAAGAGCCGTTTTGCTTCCTGTTTCGAGAGATAAGCTTCCTTTGCTTGATACCAGCTTTTCAATGGTCGACAATACGTTGACCTTCAAGGTCTTGCTCAAACCGTGATAGGACACTGTAATTACCGAATTTCCTGCGTCCAATGGGCTAATTTTTCCTTGCTCCACTGTGGCAACCAGCGGATTGGAGGAAGTCCATTCTGCAGTGCTGGTAACATCAGCTTTACCTCCGGTAAGGTTCACATCAGTCGCATTGACCTGAATTGGTGAACTACCCAGGAAGACCGATTGGGAAGCGGATGGACTCAATATCAATGCCTGGGAAGAGGATCGTACATACACGATCGTTTGTGCTTTGAGTTCATCTTTGCTTGCTTTAATGTAAGTCATGCCCTTGGCAAGAGGACGAACCAGACCATCTTCCACTGTAGCCACGGACGGATTCGTGGATGTCCATTCCACACCGGATATTTTATCTGTACCGCCCGCCGTAAGCGTACCTTGGACAGTCAATTGCTTCGAATCTCCGCTAACCACCAAATTGATGGGACCGGATGGATCTATTTGCAGCTTGCTGTAAGGCGATTTAACCGTAATCGTTGTGCTTACCGTTTGCTGTTCATATGTGGCAACAACCTTAATCTGCCCTTTTGACACAGGAGTAATGAGTCCCTTATCTACCTTTAAAATGCTTGAATCCCCAGAGATCCATTCTGCCTTTTGTGTAACATCTTCTTTGCCCTTTTCTGTCAATGACCACACTTTTAATTGAGCGGGGCTTCCACCCAGATTCAATGTAGTCGAATTTTGACTGTCCCACTGTACCGTGGAGGTCGTGCTCCCCTCCGCTTGGATCAAACCCGCTGGCAATGTTGCAAATAAAAACATCAGCACAGCAAGTAAGAAGGTACTCCGTTTGCTCATACGTTTCATTCGTTTCTCTCCCTTAGTTTCAGTTCTATAAATAGGATATAATTAACAATCCCATTACTTTATCGGTAAACAGCTACTTGATTTGAACCCTTAGGAAGAAAAAAAGGCGGATTATAACAGTTAAAGTTCTCCGCGTAGCGACCTGACCACGAACTGATGACCTTCCTTGGACAAGATTTGTCCATCATCCAAAACAACATCGTAATCCGTGTGACTGGTCAATTTTGCGTTGAAGGCAATCAACTGGTCTTCTTTCCAAACGGTCACTGCCGATTGAAAAAGAATGGCATTATCAAACTGCAATGGAACGCTCATCACATAACCGATAGAATTTAGCTTCGCCGGATGACGGCTTTTGCGCTCACGCCCGGGAGGGAGCATCGAAATATACGTAATATTTTCAAAAGGAATAGACAACATCTTCGGGCCTAAAATAACGCACTTGTGCGTGTCATCCCATTTTTCAATCGTGCCGCGCACCTTTTGGGTATGACCGTTGTTGCCGTGATATAAAATGACCTGACGTCCCTTCCATTGACGCATGTCCTCACCTCCAGTGCTAGCGGTTAGGAATCTCCCACCAAATCGGTTCCATTCCATGCTCAATCAAAAATGCATTGGTGCGCGAAAAAGGCTTGCTGCCGAAAAAACCTCTGTGAGCCGCCAATGGACTCGGATGGACGGATTTCAGCACCAAATGCTTACTGGTATTCACAAAGCTAGCTTTTTTCTGAGCATGGCTCCCCCACAAAATAAATACTGCCGGCTGCTCACGCTCATTAATGGCTTCAATGACGGCATCTGTGAAACGTTCCCAGCCTATTCCCTGATGAGATTGCGGTTGTCCTTCACGCACGGTCAGCACATTGTTCAGCAGCAGCACTCCCTGCTCTGCCCAAGGAACAAGGTAGCCCTGATTGGGAATGGGGGTGCCGAGATCATCGCGCAACTCTTTATATATATTTTGCAGAGACGGCGGTGTACGCACACCTGGTCTTACGGAAAAGCTCAAGCCGTGGGCTTGTCCCTCTCCATGATAGGGGTCCTGCCCCAATATAACCGCTTTGGTAAGATGATA
Organism: Paenibacillus sp. 1-8; assembly: GCF_056316205.1. Taxonomy (NCBI): domain Bacteria; kingdom Bacillati; phylum Bacillota; class Bacilli; order Caryophanales; family Paenibacillaceae; genus Paenibacillus; species Paenibacillus sp. 1-8. The sequence continues at coordinate 3,355,670 of NZ_CM149995.1, forward strand.
TGGTGTTAATTTAAGTGCGGAAAACAAATCTTCCTTTGGAGGGTAGACTTTATGTATCTTGTATTCACGTGCTAATGTATACCTCAATTCATTGAAATAAGGCTTTTCTACCTCTTCCCGTAAAACTTCATCCCAATCATTACCAAACATAACTCCCGTCTCCTCTCGATATATGGGTCCCGAAATGTTTAGGCGCTTTATTCACAAAAAAATAAGCTGGTCTCCCTCATCCGGAGCCAGCTTATTTATTCGTTACCTGTGTTACATGCCGAAGGACCAGGATAGAAACCATACGATAATCAGCTACCATTGGATCTAAATTCGATTTCCTTATTATAGCATTAAAGATAATCGTGTCAAGTAACTGTAAACCCAAATCCGCACGGTACCTCGTAACAATCAAGGGATTGGCTCAGAACATTGGATTAAGCCTTATGAGCGTTCAGATACTCTAGCGCGTTATACAACATAATGGCTGCTTCCGCACGTGTAATCTCGCTTTTTGGATTAAACTTTCCGCTGGCATCCAAGTTATTGACCTTATATACAAGCGAACGCTGAATGCTGCCTTGATAGGAAGGCTCCAACTTGCTATCATCGGCAATCGTTGCAGGTGCAATTTTGATCATCGGCAGGCTGCCCGCTTTTTCCATGCCCTGAATCAGCATATGGGTGAACTCTTCCTTGGTCAGAGTTTTTGAAGGATCGATATCTTTGGGAATCTCCACGCCATTATAATGCGCGTTGATAAAGGCTTCGGCATACCATGCTGTATCCTTAACATGGGAGAACAGTCCGCTGGCCTGTGGCGCCTTATTAAAATCAATAGCAGCCAAACTGAGCTGAAATCCGCCGGAGATCAACTGAATGCCTTGGGCAGCAGTCACTCTAGAGGCGGGGAGAAACTGCGTATCAGAGACCCCTTTGAGCAAACCCTGATTTTGAAGGGAAATGATTTTGTCTTTGCCGCTTATGCTGTCCAAATCCTTGAACTGATTGCCCGCCGCAAACATTTGACCTCCAAAAGAGAAGGAAAGAAGCAAAACTGTGGTCATGGCTGCGAATGCGCTTTTTCTCATATTCATGTAAGTTCCACCTTGTAGTTGAATTAGGCCGCCTGGCCATTAACAATCTCTTTGACGTAGTTCAGGATGGAAAGGTTGCAAGCGATCTAACAGAGATTCGGATGAAGATTGCGGAATGCTCAATTCTTATCTTTCACACCAATCACGATGACATCCCCTCAAAATTATGCATATCAATAACCGTTACATTGTCCTGAGAAACAGTCCGGGATTGAGTTGGTCGGCCTGCGCACGGACGGCGGGGCTTCCTCCAACAATTGGCTGATGAAATTTCAGGCCGATATTCTGGTCAACCTTGTGACCCGATTCACATGTGCCGAGCTGTCGGCCATGGGTTCGGTCTATCTCGGTGGGCTCGGCACAGGCTTTTGGTCCGATCCAGAGCAAATCACTTTTAATCTTAAAATGTATGAAGCATACAAACCAAAGATGGATGACGCTACCAGAGAGAAATATCTTACTTTTACTTTTACAAAGGCCCTTTTATTAAGTTACTCACTCGAACGATATAACTGACCCAACGCTTTTACAAACTCACGTGCTGCCGGGGTCGCTTCATCAAAGGAATGCGCGATAATTCCGATATCCCGCGTAATCCGGGGAATAATCTCTTTAACGATTAGTGAATGGGACACCGAGGAAAGCGTAAACTTCGATATAATGCCGATGCCCAGCTTTTTTTGGACCATGTGGACTAACGTTTCAGCCGTTTGGACCGTGAGACTCTCCTGGAAAGGAATTTGCTGCTCATGCAAGGTGTTTAATACAGCAGATTCATGTCCTCCTTTACAGAAGATAAGGTCGTTCCTGTTCTGTTCCAGAGAAACCTTGTGTTCTGCTTGCAATGGATGATTCTCCGGTATGATGGCAACCATGGAATCGTGTTCAAGAATGCGGACGTCATAATGATCGAATGGAGAAGCTACTATTCCAATCTCGACAGTGCGATCCTCCACCCATTGTTTAATTTGGTTCGAGTTTCCTTCCATCAGTTCAATGGTGACTTCGGGATATTTGGAGCGGAATAAGCAGATCGCTTCCGGAAGCAAGTTCGTAGAGGCCGCCGGGAAGGAGCCTATTTTTACTTTACCGCGCAAAAGCTTATTCTCCTGACACGCAAGCTGAACCATTTTATGTTCGATCTCCTTCATTTGTCTGGCCAAACTTAGCATTTCTTTTCCCACTTCGGTCAGTACGAGTCCATTCTGCTTGTCGCGAATAAACAATTTTACCTGCAAAGTATTTTCAAATTGGATCAAAGCCTTGCTAACCGCAGGCTGAGAAATAAACAGTGCTTTGGCAGCCTCCGTCATATTCATTTTCTCCGCAACCTTCATAAACACTTCAAGATGATTCATATTCACAGACATACACCTATTATAACCATACGGTTATTCCCTCTATGAAATAATAGTATTTCAGTTATATCAAAACATACCTTATGATAAAAAACAACTCCTGCTCCTTATGAGCAGATGTAATGCTTGATTAGAAGGGGATTGGAATATGAATGCAAATCTGAATTTTACCGAACAAACTACCAGAGATACAGCTTCATCTAAAGGGCTTCCATGGGGCGGGTTGCTGGCGCTTGCTATGACCGGATTTATTTGTATTCTCACCGAAACGCTTCCCGCTGGTCTATTACCACAAATCAGCAAAGGACTGGGAATATCGGAAGCTTTGGCTGGCCAATTGGTCACGTTGTATGCTCTCGGTTCGCTCGCTGCCGCAATCCCGTTGACTGCCGCAACACGGGGCTGGCGACGACGGCCTTTATTATTGCTCTGTATCATTGGCTTTCTCATGTTTAACACCATTACGGCACTGTCTTCTTACTATATCTTGACGCTGGCTGCCCGTTTCCTTGCAGGCGTATCCGCTGGTGTGTTATGGGGGATGCTTGCTGGCTATGCCCGGCGAATGGTGCCGGATGCATTAAAAGGGCGCGCCATGGCTGTCGCCATGGCAGGAACCCCGCTGGCTCTTGCCCTCGGCGTTCCATTAGGAACGTTCCTCGGTGCGCTTGTTGGCTGGAGAACGGTTTTTGGTACCATGTCCTTTCTTGCGGTAGTCTTAGTCGTCTGGGTACTATGGAAACTTCCAGATTTTCCGGGACAGACTACCCACCAGCGACTCCCGCTGAGTAAGGTTTTCACGATTGCCGGTGTTCGTCCCATTTTACTTGTCGTTTTGGTTTGGGTGCTGGCGCATAATATTCTGTACACCTATATCGCTCCTTATTTAAGTCAGGCTGGACTGGCCTCCCGAACGGATGTGGTACTGCTTATTTTCGGGATAACTTCGGTTGCCGGAATTGGATTGATCGGTGCATTGATCGACCGCTGGCTGCGTCTATTGGTACTCATGAGTACCCTTGGCTTTGCTGTAACTGCTGTGGCACTAGGAATCGGAAGTCACCAACCTGCCATCGTGTATTTAAGTGTTGCCCTGTGGGGACTGACCTTCGGCGGTGCCGCTACCTTATTACAGACCGCATTGGCCGAAGCGGCGGGCGAGAGCGCAGATGTAGCTCAGTCTATGCTTGTAACCGCTTGGAATCTGGCCATTGGCGGGGGCGGCTTGCTGGGCGGAATTCTTTTAGAGACGCTTGGGGTTCACTCTTTTCCGTGGACGTTGCTTATCCTTATGCTTCTTGCCTTCGTCGTTTCGTGGGGTGCCAAGGAGCACGGGTTTTCTGCAAGAAGATATGAGTAGACCCGAAACTCAAGAAACGGTATGGATGGAAGGAAAAAATTGTTTAGAGGTCAGCAGGTGATGGTAGCTTGAAAGTTGCATCATGAGATAGGCAGAAGCTAAATAAAACATGGGTTAAGTTACAAAAAGCCTTCCAATCCATCTTGATGGATCGGAAGGCTCTTTTACTGGGACCGATTCCTCTAATACAGCACCAGCACCTTCTCCAAGCAGCGTGCCAATTCATCATCGTGTAGCGGCTTGCGATGCGTATTCTCCAGATAGATATGTTTCTCTGTTTCCGGCATTACATATTGTTGTACCACAGGAACATATCGGGACTATCTCCCTGAATCCGGAGAAATCTCCGCACCGTGTGCCGCATGAGAAATGGTGTTATCGAGATTGGTCAACCAATCCGCTCGGTAGAAATGCTCCCCTCTTCCAGTTCCTGCGAGCAAGAGCGCTTCTTTACCCATCTGGTAGCTCCAAACTGCATGCGAAGCTTGTATAAATGCTCGTGGATAATCCTCTTCAAGAAATAACCCATAAGCGATGCAGATGTCAGTCAGCCCACGGGAGCCACTCAGATGCAATTCAATCTGCACAAGAAGCTGACTATACAGCCTGCGACATTCATCTTCAGGCAATTGTTTCATAATTCGCAGACACCGCTCTCGCAGTTCAACCCAGCCAGGGATTGCCGATTCGGCTTTTTTCTTGAACCAGCGTAAAATTGTATCCGCTTCCATTTGAAATGATCAGAGGTTCACAGGGTTTCATGTATTGTCATCTCCTATTCCATGATGAAGACTCTTCTACTTTTATTTTATAGGTCGGTAACATACTTAGATAGTCTTGATATTACTGATATTGCTCAATCATACAAAAAGATCAGACTATGATTACATTTTCATCATAGCCTGTGATCCAACGGGACATGAAGATTGGTGAGAGTATTGCTCATCCTATTAGGAAGTTCATCTGATTGACGAACTCCGTTTTCATGACGTTAAAGGTGGACTCCGCCACGGCATTATCGTAAGGACAGCCTTTCATACTGAGCGATCGCCCAATGTTGAAGGTGTTCAAATATCTCATCCATTTTTTGATTTTTGAACTCACTTCCCCGGTCTGTGTGAAACCACTGAATCTGACACAGATCACCTTTCACCGTCGCAAAGGCGCGGGAAACCAGTGCTGCGTCCTTACTGGGACCTGCACTATGGCCGATAATCTCTCGATTTAACAGATCGACCAGCACGCAAATATAGTGCCACTGGTTCCGGACTTTCACATAGGTGAAATCACTGACCACAAAGCGTTTAGCTTCCGTTTGGCTGAACTTGCGGTTCAGTATATTGGCGATAGCCGTTTCGTTACAAACGGCTTTATGGGGTTTATATGCTTTAAAATATCGACCTCCATTTGGAGGCGTTGGTTTTCTTTGCGTAAAACCATCAACTCATTCTCTTCAGGTGAACGATTGTCCTTCTCCTTGAAGGAGCCCGTTGTCTGAACTTGCTTAATCCAGCGATCCAGAGCCGAGCTGTGAGGCCATATTCCTACACCAGATCTGCTCTGGACTTCCCGTTCTCGTATAATTGCACCATTTGCTTCTTGAACTCTGCTGTAAAAGTACGTCGTTGCTTTGGCATTGCAGAGATCCACTCTTTAGGATGATAGGTTCATTCTACAAGCCCTCATTTTTCTTGTCCAACTAAGTGTAGCCTATCCAATCTCAATCAATTATTTTTTATCTACGTAATTTAAGTAGAAAAACTTTATATGACTCGTCTCAAGACACTAAGTAACTATTAAAGCGAAAACTCACTCACCGCTGGATTTCGGTTTGAAGTTATAAAAAAAATTACTTTATTATGAAAAAACACCTCTTCACTGGTATAGTGATCTCGACGATCTTCCCTTACCAAATGAAGCGGGGTTTTCCACATCTCGACTAGCCTCTTACAAAAACAAACTTATTCTCATAATCACTTTGTTTTTCTAGATTATCGCTAATTCTTCACAATCCTCACATCATCGATTTGTAAGTTCGTATTAGCTTCTGCTGCTTGATAAAAAGCAATGTTTATTTTTCCATTAGTTACATTCACTTGGCCCGAAATCTGGGAATAGGTACTGCTGTGGCTGATGTTGGTATACACCATATTTCCACAATAGTTGGAAAGTTCCATTCTGCTGATGGAAGGCGTTCCGGTATTCTGTTTAACCCTTGCTGTTACGGTATAGCTACCGTTTTCCAACCCAATAATGTCCTGCTCTATTTTCTGCTGATAGCCCTGACTTCCCCAGAAGTATGCCTTATACTTGCCTGAATCAGCAGCATCAGTGGTGTCCACACCTGCATTGGAACCAGTCGTTTCCATCCATTCAGGGTGCCTTCCTCAAAACCTCCGTTTACCAAACCCACCTGTGTTGGTGTGGGAGTTTCGCCTCCTGCCAGAATTTCCACATTATCGATTTGTAGATTTGTATTCCCCGCGGCCGCCTGATAAAAGGCAATATTTATCTTTCCGTTCGTTACACTCACAGTTCCACTAATTTTACTATAGCTATTGCTGTGAGGGATCGGTGTATAGACTGAGCTTCCTCCATAACCGGTCAATTCCAGTCTGCTTAGTGTAGGAGAGCCGTTATTCTGCTTAACCATCGCAGTAACCGTGTAAGTCCCGTTATTCAGTCCGCTCACAGTTTGTGATACTTTTCCTGAATAGCTATCTGCATTCCATATCCAATATTTACCACCAACATAAGCGTCAGTTGAATCCACACCATGTGCAGCTGTTCCTTCAAATGTCCAACCGTTCTCTCCATTTTCGAAATTTCCATTAACGATCTTTCCTTGCACTGGAGGTTCTTCGTTTCCCCCACCGCTGTTTTCACTACTCATATAGATCATGTTCCAGTATTCAAGGGATGGCACGGTAATTTTAACAAACTTGCCATTGCCATCGCTGCCTTTTGTAAAGGATAGTTTCTGTGTTCTTCCATCACTCGAATCTGGCGAAGCCAGCCAGACTGAATTTACATCATTTGAATAATAATACTTCACTTCATGGCTGCCAATTTTAGTCGGTGTTTCCTTTGTCCCGTCATTCGCTCTCCAATCATTTTTGCTCACACCTAGCAGATTGATCATTTGAATGATCTCATACTTGCTGTCTTTCTTGCCGTAGGCCCATACTTTATTGGCTTCTCCATTGGAACTGCTGGCATAAGCAGGCAACTCAATTCGATTGGCGGTCTCCGTCTGACCATCACGAAGCAGGTTTTCGTAGGCCACTATGAAATCATAAAGTCTATGTGTGCGATTCTTCAGATCGTCATTCATATATAAATTCTGCGCCGGGAAATACTCATTGCTTAACATATTCCCGTTATCTCCAAGCTCCATGCGTGATCCCCCAGCCGCATATACAGCAGCCTCCGTTAATAGTACTGCCGATGTGTTGAAAGCTTTGCCGGGGTTTGTCTTGCCATAATCGTATTCCATATAAGCCGGAACGATCAAGGATTTGCCTCCGCTTTCTTTTCTGGACTGTTCGATTTCCCTTTTCAAGGAATTATAACTGTCATACTGAACCCCCTCACTATCATGATCCCACGGCCAGATTTCGGTATACAATACATCCACATTGCTTTTGTTCACATTCTCTATACCCTGGCCGCCTACAGGATTGAAAACCAGATACTTGTTTCCAATGGCATTTTTTGCAGCGTTCAGAAAGCCAGTATACGTATCTTTTACATATAGCGTTTGATTATCGGATGTTTTCATTTTCCCCCATTCGCCTACGGTGTCCCCATGCCAGCCATCGAAATTAAAGGCTTTGAGCACTTTGTTCTCTTGATTGAAAATATAGTTCTGCCATCCTGTATTAGCCGGATTGAAGAAATACAAATGAGTTACACCTGTCGGAGAAGAATCCGCCATTTTAAAGCTAAACTGTCCTTTTCCGCTGGTGTTGTCATCTGCGTAATAAAGCGCCCAATCCTGCTGAACGCCATCTTTGTCGTACCCTGTCGTAGCACCATAAATCATGTTGTACTCCATATTGACCATGTTGGCGGCTTTGGCTTGGGAGATATAATTTCGTACAGTATCGCCATAGATCATACGTCCCGACCAATCATTCCATACATCTAGGTTGTCTGCCAAAGGCTTGTGATGGCGATACTGCCAATCATAGTATTGAAGTGCATTGATATGGTAATTTTTGAGCTTATCAATTCTCTCAGCCGTATTCGTATTCTGTCCGAAATCCCAAACATATCCATAACGCGGGAACTTCACCCATGTAGAAGATACATCTACGCCTACCGCGTCTGAATCAAGTATTTTGCCGGCAGCATCCTTAATGTCTACTACAATTAAATAGCCTTGATAATCTGTTGAAGGCGCTTTCCAATCCGTGGTCAACATTAGATCAGCATTATTCTTAAGATCATACGTCTTAATCAGAGCAGAGCCCACCTCGTTCTCGAGATGTTTCGCTCTTACCTCCACTTTGCCGCCTGCGATATCGAGACCCGTTCTGTTTTTCATATCAATTCTAAGCTCCACCGTTGCCCCTGGACTGTACATGGATTTATCCGTGGTTACATCAAATACCATTTTGCCTGTACTGGCTGCAGACAAATAACTTGATGATGTTCCCGCACTAGCTACTACCAACACGCTCGCCATAATGGCTGCAAGCCTAATTCTGATATCTCCCAGTCTCATTCTTATCATCCCCTCGTACCTCTAATTTGTTGAAGATCAACATCGCCAGATTACAGGTATTAAAAAATAGCCAGGCAACAAAATACTATCCTTCAAAGATAGCAGTTCTATGCCCGGCTGCCGTCAAATCATTTGCTACTTTACTTAATCAATTGCGCTATGGTTTGTGCCGCTTCTGCCCGGGTAGCATTGTATTCAGGTACAAAGGTTCCATCGGTATATCCTTTCATCAGACCGGCAGCCTTGTTCACCAAGTTCTCCAAACTTTAAGGTAAGCTGTACTGGCCTTCTAAAGGAATCCAATCTGGATATTCCTTTATCTGCCGTCGTTACTCCAAATTCAAATTCATAGGTCGAACCTGCCGGAAACCAAGGCTTTACACCCGGAAGCAAAGCATCCTTTGGCTCGATCTTGTTGAAATTTGTGACTCAGCTGTTAATTTTCCTTTGTTCTCCTCAAGAAGCTAAGGAATATTGTCATGCGTGAAATACAGTGTGAAGTTATTTCCTTGAAGCTGCAGGTTCTCTGCCTGTAATCCTTCCGCAACAGCGACCTGAATTAATATCCGATTGTATTTTTCCTCATTGACCGCGATTGTGATTTTCCCATCAACCACTCCGCTTAAGTCCTTCGCCTGCAAGACGAGTGCACCTCGTTCCGCCACTTCAGGTGTGGGCGTAGCCGACGTCCCTGCAGTTATTCCCGTTGATCCGGGGGCTGCGGTCGCTGCCGGTGTCGGAGTTGCGCTTGCAGTCGGCGACGGGCTTTGGGGGTTAGATGCGTCGTCATTGAAGATTGGCTGAACCGCTATCGTCTTTGGCGCTTTGTCGATATAAATCATTGTCCAATACTGCAGTGATGGCAGTTCAATCCGCAATATGTCACCATCCCAGGTATAATCCAGTTCTTGTGACAGACCATGTTCAGCGTCAGAGTAGCGGCATAGACTTTCAGATTCGGCGCTTCTTTCTCCGTGATACCGATATCGTATGACACTTTCAAAGAATGGAGGGTAGCTGGCTCATTTGCTGCATTTCTCCAGTTGTCGTCATTGTTTAGCAGGTTGATCAAATGTAGTACATCATATCGTTCAAAGCCTGTATTCGAGTCATTTTTTCTTACAGTTGTCCAGAGCGTATTCTCAGTTCCGTCTTTGCTTGTTGCCAATTTGCCGCCGTCTGCTTCTACGGACACAACAGCGGATGAATCGGCCTTGCTGCCGAACAACAGGTTTTCATATGCAGCATTAAATTTGTAGTATTCCTTCATGGACTCCTTGGTGGATTCCAACATTTTTTTGCTACGGTTCGGATAGTATTCATGGGCAAGCATGTTGGGGCCTTCCGATTGCTGCTCGGCTGTATCCAACTCAATATGGTTGCCCCCATGGATGCCAGACCGGCATCCATCAGCCGTACGGACGGCTCATTAAAATAGCCAGCCGTTACACCGCGTAGTCGGATCGTTCCGGAAATATCATCCTCTTCCATACTCAACGTAACGGTATGGGTTCCTGACTCCATGTATGGAATAATCACATATCCGTCTCCGCTGTACTTATCACTGCTCTCTGTGCCGTCTAATGCAATTTTCAGATCTTTGCCAAGTGAATCCTTGGCACGTACGCCTTCAATATAAACCGAACGGGTCGTTTTGCCCCCCCGGGTTGAAATAGGTGAAGATCAGACTCTGCTCTCCCAATTGGGGTATGCTTTAGGTTAAACGTTTACGTAAAATTGATGGAAAAACTCAGGTAAGTGTTCTTACCGTTTGTCTTTCCACAATGGAGTGGTTGAAGATTTGACTTTTCGCGGTTTTTCCCGATTCAATCATGTAGATCAGCTTCTCGGAAGCGACCTTTCCAATGTCATACAGCGGCTGGCGAACCGTAGTCAATGGAGGTGTAACCATCTGGGCCAGCCTAAGATCGTCGTATCCCATGATAGAAATGTCCTCAGGTACATTCATTCCATGCTTCGTGACTGTCGAAAGTGCTCCAATTGCCATCTCGTCACTAGCAGCGAAGACAGCAGTAACCTCCGGTGCTTTCCGCAGTAGTACTTCCATAGCTCTGCCGCCGCTTTCATATAAGAAGTCTCCATAAACGAGGTAACGGCTGTCAAAAGAAATGCCGTGCGCTTCCAGAGCTTTGCGGTATCCCTCGACTCTTGGAGTACCGGCGATGGGGTCACCCTTGGTTCCGCTGATCATGGCGATTTTACGGTGGCCTTTGCTGATCAGATACACGACAGCGTCATAGGAAGCCTGATAGTCATCCACCTTTACATAAGGCACATTGGCGAAATCCGTTTGGGAAGAGACTAGCACCACCGGGACTTTCATGTTCTCCAGTACGTCATAATACTCTTTCTTGAGCACCTCACTGGAGAAAATAATTCCATCAACCTGCTTCTCGCGCAGCAATTGCAAATACTTCAGAGTGCGTTTGCCGTCTTGATCGGTATTGCAGACCATCACGCTGTAATTGCGGTCATGGGCGAATTCGTCGATTCCGTGAAGTAGATCGGAAGAGAAGGCGCTCGAAACATCGGGAAACATCACGCCGATCGTTTGGGTACGCTTGTTGATCAGTCCGCGGGCAATTGCGTTCGGCTGGTAGCCAAGCTCCTTAATGGTCTGGTCTACTTTTTGCTTCGTTTTGTCCGAGTACCCGCCTAAATTATGCAGAACACGGGAGACTGTGGCAATGGATACATTCGCCTTCTGGGCCACGTCTTTAATTGTGGGGTTCATGTGATCTCCTACCTGTCGGTTAACAGTGAATTAACGTTTTCGGTTCTGGCATATGAAGATTGCAAAAATTAACGTAAACGCTTACCGAAAATATACGTCTTGAAATCCGCTTTGTCAACTGAAATTAAAAACTGAAGACAAGTGAAAGAAAAATGATTAGAATAAATCAGTAAACGTTTACTAAATATTGCAAAGGGGTGGGATATTCGAAGTTCGATAGTGGCTAAGCTAGTGCTGGTATTTGGAGCGACGGTTGTACTTCTTATCTCCTTACTGGGGGTCTTGTCCTATAACAAGGCCAAAGAAACTATCAGCAATAATGCCGCAGCAACCAACAGACAAATGATTTTACAGACCTCTGAGATATTAGACTAGGACAGTATGAAACTCTGGCTACGCAGTTGTTTTATGACCCAGAGCTGCAAGCATCAATGATTGAGCTATCCAGGTACAATGAAGCAACCTATGATTATGCAGTAACCGAAGACAGTATCAGCAAGAAGCTCTCTAATCAGATGTATGATTTTTTGGAAACTGAGAATACGAGCTTATGGATTCCCTCACAGGAGGATGAAACATCGCAATTAAGCATTCAATTGGTTCGTTCGCTGGGCAGTATGGCTGAAGCGGGATCCCGGTATATTGTGGTTGTAGATATTGATTCTGCCGTTCTTGAGGACCAGTTGAAAGCAATGGATTTAGACCATGGCGAACTTCAATTATTAACCTCGAAAGGAGAATTTCTCATCGGTAAAAGTGAGGAGGATGGCAGTAATTCAATTGATGTCGGGGCTATCCTTGGCAAGGAGACAGGAGCTTCGAGAGCAAGAATATAAACGGAGAGAAAATGATCATCGCGTATAGATCAACTAAAACTGAATAATTGGATACTCGCTGAAGCAATACCCGTTAGTGAGCTAGTGAAAGATGCGAAAGGAATTCTCTGAGACCTACCCGTTATATGATCAGCAAATGCAGGCGGCATGGGAGACAAGCGGTATTTTTGCTTCTGTCAAAGCAAGCACCGAGGGATTTAGGAACAAGCTGAACGCAGTATCACAATCTATTGAAAGTTTCGCGCTCTATCAGCAAACACTGCTTGAAACTATGGACAATGTCAGTGCTATAGCGCAGGAGACCTCGGCTACTACCGAGCAGGTGAGTTGCTTTGTCAACGACAGGAACATATTGGGGGAGGTCTTGTCGCTTTGTCCCATACACTGAATACATTATCTAGCCAACTTCAGGATAGTTTAAATGTTTTTGAGGTAGAAAAATAAATAAGCATTGACAAAAGAAAAAAAAACAGATAGATTCTAAAGTAAGCGTTTACGCAATGATTATTCAACGTAATGGGAAAATAAAATATCATAATTTGTGATTAGGTAAACGTTTAATTCCAGCGTCGTTTGGCTCGGACGAGGAAGAGGAGCTTCTAATTAAAATTATTTTTTTTACCCATTTACGTAAACGTTTACGTCATATTAAAAATAATAATCAGGGGGATTAATCAATGAAAAATGCACTTAAACTCATAACTGTCGGCCTGCTGACCGCCTCTCTACTCAGTGCTTGCGGAAACAATGCAGTAAACAATGATGCCGCTGCAGGCAATTCCGGCACCACCTCCGGCGAGAAGGTCAAGATTGAATTCTTCCAGAACAAGACGGAAGCCAAGACCACGTTCGATAAACTGGTCGCCAAATTTAACGAAGCCAACCCGAACATCGTGGTCTCGCAGATCAATCCGCCAGATGCTGAAACTGTACTGAAGACCCGCGCCGCCAAGAAAGACATTCCCGATGTCGTTGGCCTGGGTGCTACCGACACCTTCAAAACCCTATCCGCCAGCGGACTGTTCGAGGACTTCACCGGCGATCCGCTCGTAGACAGTATCCAGCCCGCTTATGTCAAGATGCTGAATGACCTGACTGGCTCCAGCGAACTGAACGGGATTCCATTCTCCGCCAATGCCAGCGGCGTCATTTACAATAAAGCGATGTTCTCAAAAGCCGGTGTTACGGTGCCGACGACTTGGGATGAATTCATTGCCGTTGCCCAGAAGTTCAAAGACAGCGGTAAGAACGCCTTCTACCTGACACTGAAAGATTCCTGGACGGCACTGACTCCGTTCAATTCCCTGGAGCCAAGTATTCTCGGCACAGATTACTTCAAACAGCGGACCGAAGGCAGTGTGAAATTCGCCGACAGCTTCCGCGAGATCGCCGAGAAGCAGCTGAAGCTGTCGGAATTTGCTCAGAAGGATATTTTCGGCAAAGACTACAATGACGGCAACACCGCATTCGCCAAAGGCGAATCCGCGATGTACCTGCAAGGGGTCTGGGCCATTCCGGAAATTGTAAAGGCCAATCCGGCGATTGAACTGGGCGTCTTCCCGTTCCCGGCCACGAATGATGCGGCGAAGAACAAAGTCATCTCCGGTGTGGATACGCTGTTGACCATCTCCAAGAGCAGCAAGCATAAGGATGAGGCCAAGAAATTCGTGGAGTTCCTGCTCCAGCCTGAGAATGTGAGCCAATATATCACCGAACAGAAAGCCTTCCCGGCAGTGCAGGGCGTAACCCAAGACGATCCGACCATGGATGGCTTCAAAGAAGCCTTTACCTCAGGCAATCTGGCAGACTTCGCTGACCATTATACCCCTGGTGCCATGAAGGTGGACACCATTATCCAAGGTTTCCTGCAGAAGAAAGACATCGACGCCTACCTGAAGCAACTGGATACGGAGTGGGATAAGGTTGCTGACCGGAAATAACCCTTAAAACTAGAAAACAGCGAGAAAAGGGGGCAGCTCTTCCCTTCTTCTTCGCTTGTCCAAGGAGGATTAAATAATGTCCAAACGCCGAGTTGCCTTTTACTTGATGACTATACCGGCACTGCTCCTGTTCTTTGCCTTTCACACCTTTCCGGCACTGCAGGGCATTTATTACGCGTTCACGAACTGGGACGGCTTCAGTGACAGCTTCGATTATGTAGGATTCAAGAATTTCATCAACATTTTTAAGGATGAGAATGTGCTGAATTCCTACCTTTTCACCTTCAAATATGCAATTGTTACAACGATTCTCATCAATGTAATCAGTCTGATGATTGCGCTGGGACTGAACGCCCGAATCAGAGCCAAGAACTTTTTCCGAGGCGTGTATTTCCTTCCCAACATTCTCAGCGTGCTGATTGTCGGCTTTATTTTCAACTACCTGTTCTCTAATGTCGTTCCTATTTGGGGCGAGAAGCTGGGCAGCGAATTCCTCTCGCAGAACATTCTCGGCAATGACGACTGGGCCTGGATCGGGATCGTTATTGTCGCCGTCTGGCAAGGGGTCGCTTACAACACCATTCTGTATCTGGCCGGTTTGCAGACTATTCCGCAGGATCTTTATGAGGCTTCCAATCTGGACGGCGCAAGCCGCTGGAGAGAATTCTGGAGCATTACTTTTCCGCTGCTGGCTTCCTTCTTCACCATTAATATGGTGCTCGCAATGAAGGGCGGCCTGATGGTCTTCGATCAGATTATTGCCTTAACCGGCGGTGGGCCGGGGCGCGCCACGCAATCCATTGCACTGTTAATCTACACCGGGGGGTTCCAGGGGGGAGAATTTGCCTATCAGTCGGCAAACGCCGTGATTTATTTTATCGTGATCGTCGTCATCTCCGCCCTTCAGCTTAAATTTCTGCAGAAACGAGAGATGGACCTATGATCAAAAAATCAACCAACTGGCCTGTGACGATTATTATCGCTCTCGGCTCTCTGCTGATCCTGTTTCCACTGTACTTGACTATTGCCATCGCGCTTAAGAATCCTGAGGAGATGGCCCGATCCATCTTTGCACTGCCGACCGGCCTGCATTTCGAGAACTTCGCCAATGCCGTTAAAGCGACTAATTTCTTCAATGCCTTGGGGAACAGCGTCACGATTACAGTGACGGCCGTAGTATTCATCCTGCTGACCAACTCTATGGTAGCCTACGCCATTGCACGGAATATGAATAAGCGTTTCTTCAAAATGCTCTACTTCTATTTTATTAGCGCTATGTTCATCCCGTTCCAGATTATTATGCTGCCTGTAGTCAAGGTCACCACAGACCTGCACATGAACAACATTCCAGGGCTAATTATTCTGTATATCGTGTATGGCTTAGCCTTCAACGTCTTTGTCTATGTCGGTTATATCCGCTCTATACCTTATGAACTGGAGGAAGCAGCGACCGTGGACGGAGCCTCGACCTGGGGAACCTTCTGGAAAATTATCTTTCCGCTGCTTGCCCCGGTCAGTGCTACCATCGGCATCTTATCGTGCTTGTCCACCTGGAATGATTTCATGCTGCCGCTGGTTATGCTCGGTAACCAGGATTCCTACACCCTGCCTCTTGTGCAGTATGTCTTCCAGGGCCAATTCAGCACGGATTTCAACCTGGCTTTTGCCTCGTACCTGCTGGCGTTGTCCCCAATGATCATCATCTACTTGTTTGCCCAAAAATGGATTATTGGCGGCCTTACCCAAGGATCCATTAAATAACACATCTATATAGAGACAGGAGATTAAACTAATGGATAAAAAATGGTGGAAAGAAAGCGTAGTGTATCAGATCTATCCCCGCAGTTTCAAGGACAGCAACGGCGATGGGATCGGAGATCTCCAAGGGATTATCTCAAAACTTGATTATTTGAAAATGCTTGGGGTTCATGTGGTGTGGCTGTGTCCGGTATATCAGTCTCCCAATGACGACAACGGCTACGATATCAGTAATTACCAGAGTATCATGGATGATTTCGGCACCCTCTCAGACTGGGAGGAACTACTTGACGGACTTCATACCCGTGGTATGAAACTGATTATGGATCTAGTAGTCAACCATTCCTCAGATGAGCACGCCTGGTTCGCGGAATCGCGCAAATCAGCGGATAATCCTTACCGGGATTATTATATCTGGCGTCCGGGCCAAAACGGGCTGGAGCCGAATGACTGGGGTTCCTTCTTCAGCGGCCCGGCGTGGGAATATGATGAGCAAACCAGGGAATATTTTCTTCACCTCTTCTCCAAGAAGCAGCCAGATCTGAACTGGGACCATCCGCAGTTGCGCCGGGAAATTTACGACATGATGACCTGGTGGCTGGACAAAGGAATCGACGGATTCCGCATGGATGTAATTAATCTAATCTCAAAAGTTCCGGAATTACCCAGTGTTGCGCAAGAAAGCAGCAGCGTCCGCCCCGCTTATCATTTTGGCGGAAAATATTTTGTAAACGGGCCACATGTGCATGAATATCTTCAGGAGATGAACCGTGAGGTGTTGTCGAAATACGACATCATGACCGTGGGTGAGGCCATTGGCGTGACTCCTGAAGAAGCTTCACTGTACGTCGCCGAGGACCGTAACGAGCTCAACATGGTCTTCCATTTCGAACTGATGGAGGTTGATTCAGGACCGGGGGGCAAATGGGATGTGCGTCCGTGGAAGCTGGCGGACATAAAGTCCATTATCTCCAAATGGCAGACCGCTCTCCATGGCAAAGGCTGGAACAGCCTGTACCTGAACAACCACGACCAACCGCGGATGCTATCCCGCTTCGGCGATGATATCAATTACCCCAAAGAGTCGGCCAAAATGCTGGCTACCCTGCTGCATACGCTCCAGGGTACACCATACATCTACCAGGGTGAAGAAATTGGCATGACAAATGTAAAGTTCGGCTCCATCAGTGATTACAAGGATATTGAGATTCTAAATATGTACAAGGAGTATCTGGCTGACGAGCATTCGGAGGAATCCATTATGAACTCCATTTATATTAAAGGCCGGGACAATGGACGCACCCCAATGCAATGGAGTGCGGAGCTACAGGCCGGATTCACTACTGGCACACCTTGGCTGGCCGTTAACCCTAACTACCGTGATATCAACGTGGAGCAAGCCTTGAAAGATCCTGATTCCATTTTCCATTATTATAAAAAGCTTATTGAGCTGCGCGGCCAGCATGAAATTATCGTATATGGAAGCTATATGATTTTGGCGGAAGATCATGAACAGGTCTATGCCTATCTGCGCAGGCTAGGAGAAGAGCAATTGCTCGTGGTATTGAACTTCTTCGGTAAACCGACAACATTCATGCTTCCTGCTGGCATCGATTTCCAAGAACAAAAGCTGCTGATCTCCAACTACGACGTAGATCCGCTCACGGAAATTATTTCAATGGAACTTCGGCCTTATGAAGCGCGGGTATATTTGCTGAAACATGCTTGAGTAAACCGACACTAAAGGAGCCATTATGGCTCCTTCCTTTGTTTATGCTGTAGCAATCCAAGAACTCTGGCCACCACCGCTGATGTGATAGATTAGGTCAGTGTTCATTGAACGCAAAACGCGTCTGTATACCGCGATCAAGATGCCTGACCGCACGGCGCTATCGATGGAGATTGCCTTTGGCGTAGCCGCTTCCCAGTACCTACCGGAGCCTTCCAGACCGCTACCGCTGACCGAGGCAAGGAGTTTGCTTGTTATCTCAGCCTGGAAGCTACGCATGGAGTTCAGGTCTACTTTGCTGATCCTTACTCGTCCTGGCAGCGGGGCTCAAATGAGAATGCCAATGGCTTGCTGCGAGAGTTCTTTCCCAAAGGGACGGATTTTGCTCATATCACGGATGAAGATTTGGAGAATGCCCTCTATCTCATCAACCACAGACCACGAAAATGTTTGGGCTGGAAGACTGCTCACGAATCCTTTTCAGAAGAACTGTCGCACTTGGCTTGACAATCCGTCACCCGGTTATATTACACAGAACTTTACTATAACTCTTAAAAAACATGGCCTACGTCGAATCCGATACCACGATCTTCGTCATAGTTACGCAAGCCTCTTACTCGCCAATGGGATTAGCATGAAAGAAATCCAAGAATGGTTGGGACACAGCAACTATTCTACTACAGCCAACATTTATTCTCACTTGGAATACAGTTCCAAAGTATCTTCAGCATCAACGATGAGCACTGTTCTGATCTTTTAATAAAAAAGATCGCATTGCCCTCAATATTTCATGAGAGTCATGCGATCTTCTCCTCGTTCCCTCCTTGGAAAAAGGAGAGAACTGCAGGAGAGAACTCAATAAAAAGTTCTCTCCCAAGCTGTTTCAAAAACCAAGGTTTTTCGGAAAAAACCCTTTTAAATCAAGGATGCCGAGGACCGGGATCGAACCGGTACGGTAGTCACCTACCGCAGGATTTTAAGTCATGAGTTTTTAATATACTGTAACGGCATACAGTTTCGAAATCCAGTATTATCAAGGCTTTTATATGTTCGTATATGTTCTCATTTGGACTGTATTCTATACAAAACACTACAGTTCGTCCCCAATTTGTCCCCAATAAAAAGAGCAGAAGGATTAATTCCTTACTGCTCTTTTTGCCTTCTAGTAAATGCAAAATCAACATCCGCCGATCATAGGTTTGCGGGTATTATCTTCTATTATATGTGTTGGTACTGCCCCACTGACAGTTTATTGTGAATCGTGATAACTATTCTGAAATTAAAAAGTGATACACAGATGAGGGGGACTCCGCCTCAACTTCTGCTGGCAATTCCATATCAAAAGCAATTGCCATGGATTTTACAAATATTTCGGCATTTTCCTTCTCAACATCCCATGGTATATCAATTTGATACTTTTTCATATATGCACTTCCTTCATATCATTCATTTTGTATATAAGGTCATGGTTTACTGCTAATATGTGCAATGTTATAATCGTTGAGAACATTTTTCAAAATCCTTAAGGAGATTGATTTAATTTGCGTGTCTCCCGTGGGAGATGCCGACTAAAAATCTTACTCAAAGAACGTCGTATGAAGCAAGTCGATCTTGCTAAACGAACAGGGTACAGCGAACAATTGATCTCAAATTGGGCCAACAATAGAGATAAAATGTCAGCTGATGTAATGTTCAATATTGCATTTGCTCTTGACTGTCAGGTCGAGGAGCTATACGAACTGATCTATGAGTGAGCCTGCCTGTCGGCTCTCCCTCGGGGAAAACTATGGCTAATCCATAGTTGCACCTCTTCCTTAAATTGCTTATCTCCCACGCCCTTTCGCTCTTTTTTATGGCATGTGTTTATCGGACAAGCACTTCGCTATCCCCTCCTGTTTACTTATATTTAAAGACCACAAGATGATTATACCAATAATCCTACAAATATTAGTTTGCCATAACCATACTACTATTAAATCCCAATATTAGGCGTTTTGGCAACATAAATTCATCCTACGAATTTTGTCGAATATAGTTGGCTTTTTCGACAAAATAACACATGATTTTATTTAAATTACATTATACATTTCGACAAAAAAAGAGCCCTTCAACTATGGCTCTTTATGTCAATAAAATATTTGAATTCAAACACAACAAGTTTTCACGGACGGTTTCAAATTTGTGATATGCAAGAAAACATTTTTTTGTTTCTCCATCAAGTCCTACATCGAAGTATACACATCTTTTTTTAACATTCAATCTAGTAATATTGTCCACGTTAATCAAATAATAACGATCCGCTTTAATAAAATTGTAACCACTATTGTTTAACGTATTAGCCCAATAAACAAGACTTGAATGTAAGTAATACGTTTTGTATTGCGTGTGAATAATAATACGGTCTATCGCTCCGCTATACATACCAAAAAAGATATCCTTGATCAAGATGCTTGTTATGCCGCCTTCTATTTCTTTAGTGACAGAAATTAAACCTTCAGTAATTTCGTTCATACAAAGTCAGCTCCAGCTTATTTCATTAGCTCTTCAGGCGGGCTTGGGTTGTACACAAATACTAAACTCGCAACCATAACTGTCAGTATCGCAACAGAGGACAAACAGGTAGCGAAAGCATAGTAGGTACTTCTTCTTAATCCCATTATCTTTCCCGTATTTTTTTTCATGGTGTGTCACCTCCTTAGATGAATTAACAACAGACACTGTGCTAAGAACCCTACGGCTGTAACGGGATTAACAAACCAAAAGTTGCAGCCAACGACAATAAGTGCAGCCACTTTCAATAACGGAAAGTATCGTGGGGGTATGCGCGTTTGGTTCTCGATCCCTGCGGGCGCATACAAAAGGATGAGTAACATACTGACGATTGTGGCCCTTGTTGTCCATACATGATTAAACTCCACATATGACAAAACAGTGAATAACAGTACAGAAACCACTACGCAACCCATACCACTTTTAAGATGTACTCCGCCTGTCATCTGCCGTAAAAACGCAAATGCGGCCATTAATGAAACGACCTCTCTCACCTTGCCCGTAAATAAAGCAACGACAACTGTAAAGACGATAATAAAGAACATATTAAGGAGTACAGCCAGTGCATGCTTTAAAACTGCAACAGAGGCTGGATGGTCTGGTACTACGCTTTTGATGTGCTGTGCCAACCGCAATGCCAATGGCTCAATCATCCGATCAGCCCTCTTCCCTTTCTTTTTTTAGTGCATAATATAAAAACATCCCAGCCGCCAGAGCGAAATATAGAATTATTAGAACAAGATCAGCCGCATACATAACGAAAGCTGCGGCAGCAAGAGACATGAGAACAAGGAAAGCTACTATAGTATGTTCCCACTTTAGACGCAACCGCTCGAAGTCAAACGTAAATCCAATACGAAATCTATAAAGGAACCACGATATTAAAAACACCAAAGCACTTGTTATCGCCTGTAGTAAACCCCCTTCGTCAGTGTTCGGTAGTTGCGCAGTTTCAACTCCTTTAAATAGTGAAGCAAGTAGTATAGCCTGTACCATACCGTACAAAAAAATGCCTGATATAGATATTATGCTCGACCATATTATTGGTACCTTTACGACTGTAGCTAACAAGAAAGAGAATAACAAGATGTTTATAACAGGCGCTAGAAATGACAATGACATTTCCTCTCTAAGTACGTAACTCTGGAGATTCATTAACAAGCTTATAAATAGAGCTTGCCAAGCATAGTCAATCCCTTTTAATCTGAACATGGCAGTCATTAAGAAAAAAGCTGCCATAGCCTCCGCAGTTGAAAAAAGCAAGAACCTAATAGGCTCCCACATAACACATATCCCCTTCACATAAATGGTAACAAATATCCTTTAATTCTATATTTGTTACTTGTTAGAGGCAATCCAATTACCAAGTTATATGGAAGTATTTATGTATTATGTGAGGTAATTATTTTCAGTTTGTCGAAACTATATCCTCCAGCTTAACCCAGCTAAAATCATCTTCCCCACGAGACAGCTTTACTTCCCTTCTACTGGTGTTAATAGACGAAACCACACCATCCATCAATATATCATCAAACGGGCTAAAAACAGTCACGCTGACAGGCTGGCGCAAGTTATAAGAGTCTATTAGAGCCTGCTCAATCAATCGCATCTCTTGGTCGTCGAGTTCTGGTTTACCCCGGCGCTGGCGATCTTTCATAAGCTTTAAATAAGCCTCCTTATGTTCCGGTATGATAATCCGGCTGCTTTCCCATAAGCCGTTACCTTCTAATTTTTTAGACATGTATGTAGCCTCCTGTTGTGTAATGTACAGATTATATTACGAACACACGTTCTGTACAAGAGTTTTTATTTGCCGCTTCTAAAACTTTTGTACTAGAAAAATATTCCTAGGTCTGATAGACTAAATACAAATATTTACTTATGTAGGGGTGGGAGCAAGATGGGTGCTAAAAATCGTGTGATTGCGGGAGATTACAACGGTAAATTAATTTCGCAGGCTTTCGGAATAGTAATGTTATCTACAGGTCTTTTTTCATCCTTTAATTTGGATAAGGAAACGATTGAAAAATATGAAATTATGGACGAAACGCATACAAAGAGCGCAGCCAGCGCAGTAGGTAGAGGCTTAGTTGGAGGTTTCTTGCTTGGCCCAGTAGGATTGCTTGCCGGTCTTTCCGCTAAACAAATAGGGGTTCATACGATTGCCCTACAGTTTAAAGATGGAAAGCGTAGCCTTATTGAGGTTGATGAAAAAATATATAAAACATTAATCAAAAATTGCTTCTGAAAAACAGAAAAAGCTCTGCCAACCAAATTAAGGTTAGCAGAGCTTTTTACTATTTAACAATAAACCTCACCTTAGTTCCATTAGCATACTTATCTAACTGATGACTTACCCATGATCCTGCTCCCCTGTTATCACTAGGGGTTATGTATCGGATATCTGCACCTGCGCCACCTTCAGCACACATTGCCATTGGCCACTCGTCACGGTCATATCCCTTTTTAGTCGGAATACCTTTTAAAGACTCTTTCCTGTTTTCCTCGGCTCCATCCCGATCAATTGTACATACCGCAGAATGTCCGGCTGCTATTGCATCTTTGATATGTGCCCCTGTTTCTGGATAGCGGAGCTTGGGAACTCCAACGTATACCCAGCTGCTGCTTGGTGGTCGATTGCTGCCGGTTCAGCATAGACACCTTGTACGGAAAAGATAGCTGCCAGTAAGAATACAATAAATCCTTTTGCGATTCCTGTTATCATATGACACCTCCATAGTTTTAAATCTTCTCTATACTAATTGGAGGGTCATGTCGAAGTATCGCATAGCTTGTCGCAAAACAAAAAAAGATCTTTTAGTTTTGGTGAACTAGAGAGAGTAAAAATTTAAATCCACTATTAAACTTTATTTTGAATATATAGACATAAATGTTTAGACATGTTTTTTCGCTAGATGTACCATTAATGTCATTAAACCATTAGGAGGAAAAAATGAATATGTTCAAGAAATTATTAATTTCCTTTTTACTAGGATTGCTTTTCTTTACTAGCCTTAATCACAACACAGTTATGGCTGCATCTGTTGGTGACGCACTGAACGAACCCGAATCTGGATGGACACGTCATAAATATGATTCAGAGTATATTACATATTTAGGAGGGAAATGGGCGTTTAACATTGGAGTATCCACATACGCATCTCAATGGCAAAAGGAAGGTGCTATTCTAAAGTTTAATTTTACTGGGACAAAATTCCGACTTATTTCCACAACATGGTGGTCTTTCTCAAAAGACGTTGATGTATTTATTGATGGAAAATTCGTTGAAAAAATATCACTATATGGCCCGGATGATGGTACAAAAAGAATCAAATTTGAGAAACTTAATTTAGATAATGGTAAGCACTCTGTAGAATTTATTAACAATACAAAAGAGTACTTATCAATATATAGTATTGACACTGACGGCCCACTAAGTCCTAGCAATCCTGTTGAGCCTACTCCAGAACCAACCCAACCTACTGATCCCAGCAAACCAGAGCAACCTACTGGTGACCGTGCAATCTTAGTTGTAACAATGGATACTGGTTTGGAAAAAGAATTCGACCTAAGCATGAAAGAGGTCAATGACTTTATCTCCTGGTACGAAAGCAAGCAGGCCGGAACTGGATCGGCTTCATATGCCATCAATAAGCATGATAACAATAAAGGCCCATTCAGCAACCGTAAAGACTATGTAATATTCAATAAAATCCTTACGTTTGAAGTAAGCGAGTATTCAACTAAATAATAAACAACAAAGGACTCCATACTGGTTACATACCAGCGGAGTCCTTTTTCACATCTACTCTAAATTCAAACTGATTCCGTACGTAATACGCTCCGGCAATCTTAACCGACTCAGGCGAAAACTTTTCTATAGTGCCACCATAGTCTATAACCGATATCAAATCCTCTCCCAACGGCTGCACCACATATACTCTTACCTGGCTTAATGCAGCTGCAAACAATTCGATATCCGACTTTAACACTTTATATGTATGGTTCATGCTGATCACCTTAGAATAGGTATTCGGTGAATTATGTAGTAATTCCTGCAACGAAAAAAACTCTGCTAACCTTAATTGGTCGGCAG
The DNA here is from genome assembly GCF_056316205.1 of Paenibacillus sp. 1-8. Taxonomy (NCBI): domain Bacteria; kingdom Bacillati; phylum Bacillota; class Bacilli; order Caryophanales; family Paenibacillaceae; genus Paenibacillus; species Paenibacillus sp. 1-8. The sequence continues at coordinate 3,379,866 of NZ_CM149995.1, forward strand.
AGCTTTTTAGATCCTTTGTTATGGTTATACAGTCGTAAAAGTAGAACTAAAAATTTAAATACACTGGTGTGTTACTGTTACATCTAATATAGCATATGTCTGTACATCATTTCACTATAAATTCAACTCGGGTCCCGTCCGGATAGTCGTCCAGCTTATGACCCACCCATGATCCGGCTCCACGGTTATCCTTCGGTGATATGTACTTTATGTCTGCACCCTCTCCACCCTCGGCACACATCGCCATAGGCCATTCGTCTCGATCCTTGCCCTTACGTGTGGGTATGCCCCGTAAAGATGCATCCCGATTGCTATCAGCTCCGTCGCGGTCAATCGTGCATACTGACGACTCCCCGGCTGCTATGGCCTCCTTGATGTGCTGTGCTGTTTCCGGGTACTTTGCTGAGGGAAACTCCAGTTTGAACGTTTCGCCTGGATTGCTCGATGTTGGTATGTTTGACGTTTCAACAGGTTTCGGGGCAGGCAAAGGCGAGCTTTGTCCGTGTTCGCTGAACCACCACAATACCCCCGCTACTAAAATAATTGCTGCTATTGCGTTAATAAGTTTACCTTTCATCATTCTCCCCCTTAACGTAAAAACACCCCACCAGCTTAGCCAGTAGGGTGTCACCGATACTTTCGGATTTAAGCATATTTTGAACTAACTCTCACGTGCGCAAACCAAAGTTAACATTTTTCATTCTGTAAGTAATTTTAAGCGAGTCTTCAATCACCTCGAAAGATGCAAAATCACGACCTCTTGGAACAATATTGTAGAGAGCTTTTACGGTGTGTGTGCATTTCCATGTTCGTTTACCATCCCAAGTCGTATTCGTTTGAGTCGTTCTTCCCAGGTCTTCAAAAACTATATCAGTTATTTTGTAGTCAACCCCATGACGCACTTCAATTTCACTCTGGCAAGCATCACACGCTTGTTTATATGACCAAGCATGGCTTTCGGAACTTGGTTTTTCACAAGACCAAGAATGTTGATATTCATGATCCATTTAATTTACCCCCTTTGATTTTTTTGTTTTCTTGAGAACACGTAATTTATTGTCTTCATTTTCTGAATTATTATTAAAATTCTTGCGGAAATAAAAAAAGGAGCTGCCGACTTTAATACAGCAGTTCCTTTACTTATTCTTTCGGATTGCACAACGGTGCTTCCGTATGCGTTGTTATAAAGTATAATTAGTGTGGATGATTTTGTAAAGATAATATGTATGGTTCATGCTGTTCACCTCAGGATAGGTATTCGCTGAATTGTGTGGTAATCCCTTCAAACATAGAAACATCCTACTAACTTATGCCAGTAGGATGTCTTCATACTCAATGACACTATTTTTGTGTTACAGGCCGTAATAAATACTTTACTTTTTAGATCACGACTTCTTCAGCACATCGCTATAATATCTTCTCATCGTATCCTCATTTATGGTTTGTTTTGAATAAGCGTCATCAGGAAGTCCCTTTCTTGCTTCCTTCCATGGTTCTTCATTATGCGTTAATGCTTCGAGAAACTTCGCATCATATGACCCATATACACCCCATACCTCAGTCATGATACGTTTTTCGCTTTTATCTAAAGCTGGTTCATTGTATGTGCAATCAATTGGATCCCAACCGTAATCTTTATATTTCCTAAATAGTTCGGGATTAACTGGTCCATGAACCCAAGCCTGAAATTCACCATTAAACAATCTTTTATTATTGTTCAATACCAAACTCCAAGCTTGAGCATAATAGCAAAGTTTTTGAAGTTTCAAATGAGTGATTGGCATATCTATACTGTGTGATTTTTGAATAAAAAAATCTGCAACATCAAAAATTTTAGCCATTTTTTTCACCCCTTCTATAGTGTATTAAAACATACGTTATTGAGAAAGTAAATTATTCTTCACTTTTCATCTAGCTTTACGTACTCTTTTTCGTTCCTTAGAATTAGGTTTAAATTCTTTGTATCTCTCCTTCTCTTTCTTCAAATCATCACTTATAATTTCCAAAAAGTCCTTTTCAATTCCTGCCTCATCAACAAACTTTGAACTAAAAAATAATAATCCATACTTGTCTCCAGCCTTTTTAATCTTCTCAACAAGATAATCTACTTCAAATTTAATACCTGAGATCTTTATTACCGGCTCCACGGTATTATTAAAATTAATTAGTATACCTTTTCTTAAAACAAATTTTTGTTGGCAGTATAATAATAAAGACATCTTTTCAAAACAATATCTTATTGTAGTGGAATTGAAATTAAAGGATACAGCCACATTAGAAATAACATTATTTTTAAGATAAGGGCTTTCTTGTTTTTTGTTAGTTATTAAATTATCAATTACAATACTATAAACCCTTTTAATAATATCTCCTTTAAAGTTCGTGACCATAAACTTTATTAAAAATCCAGTACAGCTATAATGGGAAAGTTCAATTGTTTTTACTAAAGCCTGAAATAACATGTAAATAATACAATCATTTTGTTGAATGTTTTGTTCAGGGGTTGCCATAAAAGGAATAGGAATTCTCCCATTTTTCAATCTTATGTCCTCAGTTTTAAAATTTTTTAACATGGAATAAACAATTCTTGACAAGGATTTAACATCATTATTTTCTATGGCTATAATTAATAGCTGTTTAAAAATAATATTGACATCATTGACACTGTCGTTTTTATGTCTATACGTTTCCATTATATTATTCAATCTGATTAAAATAGTGTCCAATATATCAAGCTTAAAACTCAAAATAGCAATCTCGTGCAAAGCAGTATAATACGCTGATTTTTTTGACTCGAGCTTCTCTAACATTTCAAAAGCGATATTAGCATCCTCGAACCTATGCGATTTTATCAACTTTATCAAAAGATTAGTCTGGTTATTTAAAATGCATTTGTACAAATTTAAATAAAGATCATCTCCCTTAGTTAAGCTCGGTCCACTTATATACTTCTGATTTTCAGGCTTCTCATGTATGTCACTTAATATTTTGTTCCAATTTTTAACACAGTAATCATAATATGTAGAAGTACTTTTATCAATTGACAAAAACATTAATTGATAAAGCGTCTCCACATTATCATATAGTCTGTTGAAGTACATCTTTTTTTGAAATTTGGCAAATGAGTATTTAATACAATGTAAATTTTCTTTTATTTGTTTAATTGAATAATCTGTTTGAGATTTAACATGTAGATTTGAAATATGCAACTTTACAACTATAATGCCTTGTCGAAAAGCCATAAAACAAAAAATGAGCCATACGCCAATAGTGCCTGAAAAGTATGCGTCTAACTTTTCGATTGGCATCGACGATTTAGTTTTAAGAGCCACTGATAAATGAGTTCCGAAAGCTACAGCCATGATACAAGTAAAGACAAATGCGAGGGCAGAAGCATAAGAAAAAGAAGCATTACTAATAGCCAGCGCTTTTTGTTCTTTGTAACTAAAATAAAAAAATGTCAAGCTCAAAGGAATAGCAAATGCAACAACAGAAGTCAAAGTTTTAATTACAGCAATATCTGTACTCAAACCAGGAGAAAAGTTCAAAACTGTATAAAAACTATGAAAAATATCTAATATCCCGTTTAGATGCATTCCCTGAGCGAAACCCAACAATATTATATATATTATTGGTAAAAGAAATATCGCGAGTGTAGGAATAGAAAAAACTTTTTTTATAACCCAATTAACAAAATCGTGAAAAAATACGAAAAACAATGCTAATGGCCTAAATATATAAGTTTTGCCCCAAAAAAGTAGATTCCATAGAAATGAATAGATATTTAACATTACTATTACCCCAGTCAAATAGGATTATTTACCCAAATAATTATCCCATAAGACCCAGAATATATCAACTTCAAATAATTTGTTTCCTAATGTTATACTATTATTATACAGGAACAAATGTTCCTATTCAAGATAAAAATCCTTCCCCCTCCAGTTTCCATCCTACATCTGTACTGCATATATAGTTAAATTAATGCCCTACTTAACAACCAAGAAAACAAAAAAAATCCCCACCAGCCGAAGCCAGTAGGGCATTTACTTATAGTTTATTCAGCTGTAGCGGGCGTTTGTGTTGCTTCTGTTGGTACCTGAATAGACTCAGGTTCAGACTGCACCTGAACAGGATTGACGGGTCCCGCTTCTGCGGTAGCCTGTGCCAACAGTTCGTTTACCTTAGCTGCCAAACCAGCCATAGCCTCTTTTGCAGCCGCCTGCGCTACATCCTCTGATGGCTGTGAATCAGTAAGGGCTACAGCCTTCGTCTTAGCCTTATACTCCAGATATGCCTTCTCAATTGCAGACCTTAACTCTACTTGGGATACTACGATACCTTGACTGGTAAGAGTAAGTGAAGCATACTGTAAAGCCTCCTGAAGCTTTCGTTCACCCCCAGCCTGCTTGAAAGCTGTCTGAGCAAAAGCGAATCCCTCTCCAGCAATCTTATGGATTACTTCCCGTTGAGCCGCCGTTGTACGTGCCTCTAGCCATGTATTTACTTTTACCTTAACATTGTTCAATCCAGTTAACACGATGGTTGTGAGTACACCTATAGCCGCTGTAGCGACGGTACTTACATATGGTTGTACAGTTTCGATAATTGTTTGCATGATAATTCCCCCTTATTATTGTGCTGGGATCCCAGCAGCTTTCCTAAGATAATTAGCCAGATTGTTGAAATGTTGCATTTGTTCCTTATCGCCTGCTTGTTTAGCCTTGAACCAAGCTGGTTGGAGCCAGCGGAAAATGATTTCTTGTGCGTTCGATTTAAACAACTTCACAGCTCCAGGAAGCGGTAGGCCCTTTTCGTTCAGAGCAGCAGCCGCCCGGAGATTGTTGGCCAGATTATGAAAATGCGTCTTCCCCTCCTGATCGCCTGCCTTTTGGCTTGCGAACCAAGCTGGTGAAATGTAATTATCTATAAGCGACTGGACGACGAATGCAGGCAACGGCGTAAAGTCCTGCACCTCAGGGGCCACGGAAGCACCTTTAAGCTCTGCCTCAACGTCCCGCACCAAATCCTTGAGTGTCTTGCTGACCGTCACTAGAGCTTGGTCTACGTCCCTCTTACGGGCAGGATCAAGCTGCTTATGGCTTGGTATGTGTGTGCGTGGGTTAATGCCCCATTTGTTGCAGCAGTAGGCCAGATACCATACAAAGCGTTTGTAAGCCTCCAGCGTGTTGATCTTGCCGCCGAAGCACAATTCTACCCCGAGGGCAATATCGTTCGCGTCGTCACCATACAACTCGTTATCCAGCTTAATGTTGTACAAGACGTGCCACGCCTTTTCCGCTGGATCGGGTCCGGTGCCTGTCGGAATAATCTCCAGTATCTTTTTGTCGTCAATGAACGTCTGTGCTGAAGCGGAACGGTCTACCAGCCCATTGAAATAGGTGAAGTGGTTATCCGCTGACGCTCCCGGATTACCTGTATCATGTGCAACTAAAAAGACCGGATTCCCGCTTGTGAGGCGAGTACCCGGTCTTACATTCTGGCGCTTGTTTATGTAGCGCCGCTCAATCGTATATTTATTTGGATTAAACAAGATTACACCCCCGATGTTTTCAATAACGCGAATAACGCTGCAATTACGGCTGTAATAATAGTGCCGCTAATAGTACGCCACAGCCATTTTTGCCCGTCCTCGATCTTGTCCAGCCTGTGGTGAGCTGATTTCGCGGATTGCGCTGCTGAGATAGCCATGTCTCGGACATTAATCGCTGAATCAAGCTTCTCTTCAATGTTGTCGATTTTAGTTTCTACCCTTGTGATACGCTGCAAAGTTTCAACTTGCGGATCTTGCATCCTTCTCCCTCATTTCTCCGTTCAGGAAACTTTTCCTGAGCTATCATCGTCTGTTTTCTGATCTTTTTCCTCTTGAGCCTGAATCTCAGCTATTGCATTTCCTACAGCTAAATCCAACCCTTCAAGAATTTCTTTCCTCCGTGCTGGCTGTGAAGCAATTACAGCAGAAATGACCTCAGTCAATTCTTCAACCGGTCTGGTTAGATCCAATTGAATATCTAATGTAGATTTTATCTTTGCCACGGGTTTCATCACCTCCTCAAAACGTAAAATAAGCCCCTGAGTTATCAGAGGCTTTCATACTTGTATTGTATTTGGTATTTATTGCTTAACCACTACGGATATTTAAGAGGGAAATTCGACAAAAGTGTCGAATATCAAGTTTTAACAAAAAGTGAGAGGTGTTTATCATTTTCAAAGAAATTTACTTTTACATATCTTCCGTCATGGGTATAATCGCATTCATTTTTACTGTATGGAGATTTTATCAAGACCACAGACCTTTAAAGATCACCTCCAATATTTCACCATTCAAATTTCCCATTACAATATTTGATGAGAACGATAATCCAATTAATGAAGAATCAGAAAACTGCTTTTCAATTGAGTTAACGCTGTACAATAAGTCTCTAAGAGCGACTACAATAAAAAGCATTTCACATAACTCTTCATTTGAGTTCCACGGTTATAGCAGCGCTGAACGGATCGATAATTTTCATGAAGTCGGAATTATAGTGACACCTGGTGCTATTATAGAATTCAAAAATTTAATTATTCCACTTGACCAAAAATCATTGAATGTCGAAATCCAGACAACACATGGTAAGATAAAGCGTAAAGTGAGAATTACAAATAATTAAGATCTTCTCTCATACGGTCTATTGTATGACCTAAAATATCGACCTCATCGTTGAATTCGACATGAGAATAAATCGACAGTGACAAGAAAACTAGCAAAAGGAATCCAATAAAATGAAATTCTACGAGAGATAATATTGAAGTTGCAGAAGCCAATGTTGCGATGATCATCCCAACATTCCTTTTCATCTTCTCCACCCCGTTTTTTTGAATAGCTTACGCACTTTCAAATACGCATATAGCAGGCCGCTTCCAAAACCGAATGAGAATATTGTCACCACTGTATAAAATGTAACCATACTCTGTTCTCCACCTTTATTAAAGAGTAAAAACCTCTCCTATGCTTGGAGAGGTTTTTCTATATCTCTATTTTATTTTACGTATAATGCTGTGACACTACGGATTTTATTTAAGTGAAGATATAGCCTTATTTATTTCTTCTAATTCAGTTTTGTATTTAGCTATATTAGTTTCAGCTTCTTGTATATTTTTCTTTGTTTCTTCAATATTATTTTCTCTAATTTCTGCAAATTTATCTGAAGTAGATCCTGTCTTCTTTGAGGAAATCTCAAGAGACTTCTCCATGTTTCCTTTGTCTTTTTCTGTATCGGTTACAAATTTATCAAGCTCAGACTTTCTCTCTTCCAGTTTGGAAGCAGGCCATCCTTGGTATTTACCTGAAGAAGTTTTCACTTCAGTATTTGTTTGTTTTGAAGAAGAAGTATTCGACGATTCGATTTGAATTGTTTTCCCGTCCACTTTTAAATTCGCTCCTAAGGAGTCGGTTACAGCTCTCAAAGGTACATGCGCCTTTCCATCAACCACGATGGCATTTTCGACAAGCGAATTACCATTGACCTTGACCGCATATTCCCCTGCTACCTTTTCTCCGACTAAAGATTTAACTTGATCTGCAAATGAGCTACCAGCCGTAGCAACAACCGCACCGATCAACACACCACTAAGTAAATAAGACCATTTTTTCATGAACCGTACCTCCTGAATAGTATATATGTCCTAATATTACCATCGGCAGAAGGTGCAGTAAACACAATGTTACGAACTACTGAACCTAAATCATTTTGGCGTTGGTTCAAAAATTATACAATAATCATTAAGTTGACGAACTGCTTGAACTTCCTCCTGCTGGAATATTGACAGTGACTACGGTTCTCCCTTGACTAAATAGCTTTAAATTTCTAGTACTCGGATCAAAAGTAGCATTAATAATCAAACCGTTAAAAAGATCACCATTAATTTCTCCGATTTGATTTTGTAGGCTTGTTAATTTGTTCTGAAGACCTTCTAAAGCTCCAATCTTTAATCCGCTGACAGTAGCGTTACTGAAATCTACTTCACCATCAAAATAAACCATGTCGTCCGTTGATTTGATATATACACCAGCCATGTTCCCCAAGTGAAAGCCTTCTGAATCACCAAAAATCGCTCCTCTTGGTGACCCATTATCCATAAATAACAAAGCTCCACCATCATTATATTGTCCTAAAGAAATAGCTTCTCCACCAGATGAGTTATAAGCAGTAAGACCAGTAGAGTTTATTTCAATCCGACGCCCATCTTTAGCCGTCCTGAATAAGGCTCCTGTAATGATACCGCCCTCGATCTCGTTACCGATTAACTTGCTACCTCGTATTGTACTTGCATTAACTGTACTGGCTCTAATATCTGAAGCATTCATTTCTGAGTTGTCTATCTGTCCGGTCAATTTAATTGAACGAGCCACGACATTACCCTGCATATCTACACGGAATGGTGCAATGGTATAATCGTCATTCCCGGCACTGATTCCGTTCGTATTTATTTTGGTAACATTATTACCACTACCGATTACTAAGGATACAAAGTTACCAAGCTGCCCGACAATTTGCTCAGCAACAACCCCGCGTGCTGTAATAGCCGTCCTTGCTGTTTTTCCTCCGTCCGTTGTTAAGACAACCCCGTTTGAAGTCATAATAACTTGATTCTGAGCATTGGTTTTATCCTGTAGAATTACGCCACGCTGATCGTACTTGATTTCAGTCTTTGAGTTGTCAATATCAATTACAGCCTGCTTTGCGAAAGATTCAAAAACTTCCGTCCGAATCTTACCATTGGAAAACAAATTATTAATAATATTCTTGTTCCGCTCCAGGTCACTGATAATATCCGCATAGTCCCGTAAGTTGACATTAGATATTGTAGGCTCACTGTGTTTGTCTCGGCTATATGGATACTCTGTAAGCTCTGTGATCCGGGCTTTGAGTTTGTTCATATCCATAGCCGGATCAATGCACATTACTGTGTCACCTAAATGTGGTTTTGGCTCTGTATTGTCAATTTTGAATAGGTCAGCCGTAGATACGGTAACTTCTAGCGTTACATTTTCCTGCTCCCTGAGAGCCTTACGAGTAGCTTTAAGCAGTTCCTCAGGTTCTTCAATATCCTGCTCTATTATTTCTCCATCGTAAAACGGCACTGATTCACTGGCCCAATATTGTGCGTATGGCGATATCAGATAGTTCACTGCCAACTTTCCGTTTACAATGGTTCCCGGTACGCCGGATAGCAAGCTCCGTTCCTCATCGGTCAGTTTGGACGCATCCATACCAATGAATGTCCGTCCATCCTTCATCTGAGCAAACATACGTGTCACAAGCGACTCGCCTTTATCTTTGAAGGAACTCGATACGATGTTCTTTTTAAGCCGGTACTGTAATCCGTTGTCGGCCCCGATCTTCTTCCTCAGGTTGATAACGAAATTGTCCGGCTCTACTTCGCACTCATACATCTGAATGATTTTATTGAGTGCTTCAAGGCACGTCCCGCGCCCGAAATCTTTTACATCGTGCAAGTCGAAAGTATCGTGGATCACGAACTTGAATCTTCCAGCCGTAGCAGCCGTAATCAGCTCTGTGAGTTGATTGATATGGATACCATAGGCTTCTGCGATATAAGACGCATATGGAAACTTGTAATCATTGAGCTTGAACATAACATGATTACAATAAATATTGGCCGTCAGTTTCCTTCCCTCGCGAGATCGGCTACGAGACTGGATAACATAAAATTGACCACGCTCATCTCGAACGTGGCCTTTGATTGCTATTTTTTCACGGTAATCCTCTGAGGTCATTGGGACCATGAAGGTTAATTCATAATCGCTGTTGATCCTACGCCGCCGCTGGATATCATAGCTATCAACCAGTGTTCCAACGCGTCTCATGTTTTTATCGAATACTTGCAAGGTTGGATTCGCCATAAGTCACCTCAATACAAAAATTTATCTCTATGTGTAATACGACACAGCACCGTCCGGCCTGTCTCTGGGTCCGTCCAAGTCAGATTATTATTCCCAAGATTCAAGTCGAAAAAGTCTCCGTTATATAGATAGGAAACGTTCTGACCATTTCTCGTTATTTTGAATTTTCCTGAGTCAATGACAATTACCTCTCCCGGCCTGAACATATCCGTGAACTCAATGTAGTCGGTATGGAATTTCGACAACTCTGCCGATATCCTTCCTTCCCCGGACATAGGTACAACTTCTGCGAATCTTTCCCGGATATACTGTAAATCAGGCATACGTCCCTCGCCAGACATCGACACAGCCTCTAGTGCGTATTCACGTACAAAATCAGTTTGCGCTCGACCATTACCAGATAAAGAAACTGCGGCAGTCATATCCAAATTAAACTCCAAAATATATTCTGTTATCGTACCTGGTTCGGATGTGTTGAAGGACATAAGGTTAAAAGCGTTATCACTCTCAGCCCCATCTATCTCTATCTTCCGTGAGTACATTCGACTATCCCCTTGCAGATGAACAGAAAGGTCTATTATATTCCCCTCTGCTGCACCTGCATTGAATGATAATTCATTAAACGCGCCCCCGAACATTACCCCTCACCCTTTCGGCGTATAACGTATCATTTTGCATACATTTCACTCCTCTTGATGTCTGCGTCGTTGGCGCCAATAAAAGAAAAGTGAGTTTTGTAAATAAGACTATCAGTTGTAAAAGATATTATGCGTGATACATCACCGATCTCCGTTATAAAGATTTTGCCGTCGAATACCTCCAAGAAATAGGGCGTGCCAGCAAAACCCAATACGTTGTATAAGTCTTCGTACTGATGTGAAACTAATTGATCCAAGTCCTTTATCCTTATGCACTTAGGTACAATGGCACCTGTGCTATTTTGAGTGGACGAAAGATAATAATAGTCATCTATTTTGGATATATCATTCATACCCGAAAGTTCATTCGGAACTGCAATCTCTCTTATAACATCAAAAGATTCATTCACATAATTGGTGACCACGATTTTATTTGAACCCGTAACAAAATACATTGCCCCGTCTATAATTTGGATAGATCGTACATAGCTGTTAATCAAACTTGGTAATGTCTTTTGATAGGCTAAATACAAAGATCCATTAGACTTCTTGAAACAGAAAACTGTTGGTGCAGCAATCACGTAAAACGCCTGCGTAACAGGATCGTATATTGTTTTATGCGGCCTGTATCCTACTTGGCTGAATCTTTGTTTGAACTTCAAATCAGTATCCAGAACAATTACTTCATGGTATCCGGTATTATCGACAACATAAACTTCTCCATCGCTCGCGATTGAATGACACCCTGCAAACTCAAAATCAACAGTACTCCACTTGCTAACCGGGATACCCAAATCGTCACTATAAATGACGCGGTGATGGTAGCAATCTACGATGAAGTACTTACCATTCATTTTTTGGATTTGAGTGGGCGTATACAACCGTGATTGGTAGGATTCATCCCTTCAAGGCGGCGAAAGTCTGACAATTTGTAGTTTACACAACGCACTCATTATCGTTAAATCTCCACCAGTATCTTGGAAGGCCTGAATTTTGAAGTATTCACCAGCATTGAAAAAAGATATGGAGCTGACATTATTTCGGCTTGAATATGCCGATCCAGGCGATCCGCTATTGTAAGCCATATCTTCCGTTCCATTTTTTAATATCTTTACGTTTCTAATTCCTCCATTAAACGCAGAGATCCCAACTGTTGCTTGGATTAAATACAATCCTGATTTATGGATAGTTACCAATTCATTATCTGAAGATCCGACAAAATTATCAGTGTCAGCTTTTTTTATATTCCAAGCTGGTGACGTCCAGGTACTGGACGCTATGGCCTTATCTGCGTTACTTGCATACTCTGCTCTTGGAGGACTGGTTATATCCGATAGTTTAGTTTCGTGTGACATAATGTTATTCTGGACCGCCCGAAAGTCCGCAGCCGTGAAGTTGCGTGCAACTCTTGTGCCAACAGGCCACGCCCTCGCTACTCCCTCAAATCCGCGTACACAGCCTTTCAGCACGTTGTCCTCCACGCTTGTATACGTAATCGTTTCTGCTACATCCCCATTACCTATAACTGCAATTCCTTCACCCTGTAAAAGTACAGAAGCGTTCGCCACGGCAATTTCCGTTTGCGTGTCCGTGATCAGTTCTGCAAGCTCCGTCTTCGGTGAATTTACAATTGGTGGATACATTTTTTCCATGTTTTACGCCTACCCTTCGTCGATCTTAATTTGTCCAGCAAGAAACCGTAATGTGTCATTCGTCTGGACGGTTCTAGGTGTCTTGACAGCACCGTGGTAAACCAAATTTCCTCCAGTTGCCGCCGTGCGGATGCCGATATGAGTCACCAGCCCCCAATCCGCTGAGGCAATCGGGAAAGATACGTCTGCTGTACTGGATGTAACCGCCCTGCGGTCTGCGATAACAGGTTCGGAAAACGTTACAGGCCGTCGAGCATAACCCCCACCACTTACCTCCTGCCCTGTATCTGCATCCGTAGGGCCGGAAGTGTAAAGAGCGATGTAAAGCGTCTGAGGCGATGCAAAATTCACTCCGCGTAAAGCTGCGTTAATACAGGCTGTTTTCCACCAGTTCGACTTACTTAGTAATATGTCTGCCAATATAAAGACCTCCTATTCTACTTGATACTCATTTGCTATACGGAAATTCCGTATGTTGTTATTGCCGATGTTGGTCAGGACGATAACAGGACTGGCTCTTTCATCTCCTGTGGAAATAACCGATACTGTTTGCGGTGATTGAGTGATAATAACCTCTTTAATGTTCTCTTCCGATTCGGGAAATGGATGTTCGCCCATCTTGATAGGTATGGTTAACTCTCCATCCCAAAGTATCTTTTCGATATCCAGCGTGCCAGCATATCTACCGATGTATCTCCTTCCCGGCAGGTCGGAAAATGTGAATACGATATCCCCTTTTTTGGCATTAAAAAGAGCCGCCACTTGGGCGACTCTCCTATGGTAATCAAGGGTTGTGTCATCAGCCGTTAGAACGCATTCGAGATTGATTGTCCGCGCTCCATAAGTGCTACCAAAATCCAACTCTCCATCCCTCTCAGCTATCTCAAGGCTATGGTCCTTTGTCGGCGGTAACACAGGTATATTGTGAGTTTTAAGCCCTAATCCAATGGATTTAAAGGACTTGCCATCTGCCGTAGCGTCGATCATTAAGACTTACCTCCCCTCGCTTGCAGCCTCCGTACAAAGTTGTCCCGTTCGCTCCAGAACACCTTTGCTGCGGATTCGTCTTCAATATAAGTATCGCCTGTTTTTATTACGAACTGGTTGCTAATTTGCTGCGGATTTGAACCACCAGAAGCCATTGGCATTGAAAAGTCCGGCATGGAGAAATTGAGCTTCGGCATTTTGAAACTTATGAGGTTGAAAAGATTATTTTGCTGTTGATCGTTCAGATACATCTCGCCAGCTCTTGCGATTACCGGAACCTCTGCGCCCCGGTCCCCCTGGACGATCCCGCCAGAATGGAATTTTTGAAGCTTGCCAGTGTCCTTCTTAATGCCATACTTATTCCGCAGAGCAGCATTTTCTTCGTGCAGCTTGCCCTTCTCAGCAGTGCCTGCCGAGTACCATTTATCAATGTTGGAATTATATCGCGCCAAGTCACTGTCCTTTTCAGAGATTGAGGAACCTGTATCCAAGGATGCAGACAATGAAGTAGCATTTATTTCAGCCATTTTCATCTGATAGTCTAAGATGAATTGATCCAACTGACGTAAGATTTCAGTGTTCTTTTCAGATTCTTTTGAAATTTGCGTATTTTTTAGATCTTCCGCCTTAGATTCAACACCATCCGAATACTCATCGAACTTGCTTGTGAGTTCATCATAATGTTGCTTTGCCGCTTCAATTTGGTCATTGTAGTCTTTTTCCCTCTCTGTTTTTTCATCCTGGAGCTTCTTTTTCTGATCCTCCAGTCCGCGCTTAGCAAGCGTCCGGTTATGTTCCCGTTGCATATCTTCAATATCTTTTTCAGTCTGTTTTCGTTCGGCAATACCTTCGGGACCGACAGCAGATTGTAACAGGGCAAGGCGTGCTTGTTTTTCCGCCGTTGCACGTTCATAATCCTCGTCTTCGTTAGCTGTCTGCATCTTGGCAAGCAAGTCGTCTATAGCCTTAATCTTAGCGTCCTGAGCTTCGACGAAAGCATCCCGTTCCGCTTCAATCCGTTTGACTTCCTCATCCCGAGTCTTTTCGAGTGCCTCCTTCTCCTTTTTAGCGGCTTCAGCAGCAACCTTTTTCTGATCCTCAAGGAGTTGCTTTTTCAGGTCGTGAACCTGTACATCTATTTCCATCCGCTGTTCTGATCCCTCTTTATAAAGAGCCTGCATTTTTGTCCATGCATTGAGCTGATCGGAAACGGAAATGGCTTCCATGCTTTTTTGGTAATTAATACGTTTCTGAAAATCGGATAGGAATTCATCTTCCAATGCCTTGCGCTTCTCATAGATTTTCTGTTGTAATTCAAAACTCTGTTCGGCGGTACGATCTTTAGCCTTACTCATACGGATATAAGCATCGTATTCCATTTTTAAAATAGCAATTTGGCCTTGTCCTGCCATTTCCATTTTGGAAGTCTCTTTATCAATCCATTTTTCACTGTTTTGATATCGAAGCTCATTGTACTTGACGGCAAGATCGTAAATTTGCTTTTGGATTTCTCTCCGGTTTGCTGGCAGCAGATAGGCTTTATTTTGTTCTTTGGTATAGAAATCAAGAGAAGATTTGGTCATTTCGATTTCTTGCTTGTTAGCCTGCCGCATGCGTTCGTTTTTCTTTTCAAGGTTGGCAACATCTTCTTCATAGCGAGAGTCATTCAATTTCTGTATGTCTCTACCCCACTGCTTTAGGGCATCCTTGTCTTCTGTTAGGAATTGCTTATGCCGCTGTCCCAATCGTTTGTATCCGGCTATCTGCTGGTCTATAGACCATTCATTTCGTTCAGCGATGTACTTAAAGTTATCAAGATCGTTATCATAACTATCTTTTCGTGCCGCAGATGCGTCCTTAGCTGCTTTTTCAGCTGCACGTTCTGCATCACTCTTGCCTTTTTTGCCTCCGCTCCCCTTCGATTTTTTTGAACCAGAAGAACTCACACCAAATTTAGGATCATTATATAGCCCCTTCAAAGCTTTAATCCTATCATCGTAACTTTTCATTTCTGGATAATAATCTTTATAAATCTCATCAATCAGCGCTTTGTCTTGTTGTTCTTTATCATTTTTAATTTGATCCTGAAACGATTTTTTAAAATACTTAAGATCATCTCCGCTGTTGACTACATTATTATTTTTTAAAACTTCTTCAGCCCTTCTTGATGCTACGCCGTTGAGTCTAGCTTTCAATTCTGCCAAACTCTTTATTGCGTCCGCTTCTATTCTATATATCTTCAAGCGATCATCAGCCGCTAGTTTGGCACTTAAAGTAGAAGATTTTTCTGAATTAAGATCATCTATAGCCTTTTGAATTTTTTGTTTGCGAAGTGATTCGATGGCTTTTTCTTCGAATTGCCAACCTTCTGCTGTTTTGTAAATCGCCGTTGCAAGTTCAGGGTATTTAAGTATCAAGTCTGCGGCAGCAGAAGCATTTAAAGACTGCCCTTTGGTTAGGTCATTAAGAAGATTATTGGCTTCTGATACAGCAGTACCGTTCCCCTGAATTTGCTCTCTTAAATCAGCAAGAGCTTCTTCCTGAGCCTTGGCACTTTCAGCAGCAGTTCCGTTTTTCCCTGCAAATTGATCAGTTTCAATGGATGCTTGACTTAAAGCCACGCCTACTTCTGTTACAGATAAAGTAAGCTCATTGTTTTCTTGTTCTAACGATTTAATTTTTTCTTCAAGATCTGCTGCATCTTCTTTAAATTCGCCTACCCCTAACCAATTAACGGATTTATCATTAATAATCCCTCTAACTCGTTGGAGTTCTTTGGTAGCTTCAGTTATCTCCTCTACCTTTTGCCGTTGCTGCTCAAGTAGATCAGATTGTTGGTCTCGAAGAACATTCTTCCGAGCTTCGTTCTGCTTTTCAATGAGTTTATTTAGAGAATTTACTTGTACCTGCACAGCTTCATCCGTGTAACCAGCCGCCTCAAGTTGTTTGGCTCCTTCTTTTCCGAGAGTGATAACCAGTGCTTTAGATACTTCTTCAAGTTGCTTTTTTACTTGGGTTTGTTTTTCTGTCGAACCGCTGCTGAGCTTTAGAGATTGTTCGAGAGAACGATGTGCATTGGCCAATTTAGGTACTAATTCGATCTGTCTTTGATATTGGCTAACCATCTGTTGAGATGCCGAATCTTCATCTTTTAAGTTCTGAATTCTATCGCGAGCAGCCTTTTCTTCTTTACCACTATTCATTGCAACCAGAGCAATTGCACCAACAAGTAAGCTCAATCCTGCCGTTGCTGCCGCTGTCGTCACGGTTGCTGTCGCTTGAGCAACAGATAATGATTTTGTAGCAACTGTAGCGCCTTCGGTAGCCACCGTTAAAGCTCCCTGTGCTACTGTAGCTCCTTCTATAGCAGCTACCCTCTGAACCGTTGAAAGGATCGCTCCTTGAGAAGACACAATATTAACATTATTCGCCATCGTGTTAGCACCAATAGCAACGGTTTCCGCAGCCTTTGCGGTCGTTAACACTTTCACAGCAGCAATCACGTTCATGATCGGACCACTGAGCGCTTTATAAGCAAGTAGTAGCCCACCGATAGCCGCCGTTCCCTCAAACACTCCAGAAGGGACTTTTGTGAGTCCGAT
The DNA here is from genome assembly GCF_056316205.1 of Paenibacillus sp. 1-8. Lineage (NCBI taxonomy): Bacteria > Bacillati > Bacillota > Bacilli > Caryophanales > Paenibacillaceae > Paenibacillus > Paenibacillus sp. 1-8. The sequence continues at coordinate 3,396,676 of NZ_CM149995.1, forward strand.
AAGTAATTGGTCTATAGCGTCCAGTACATCCTTGATCGTTCTTCTCAAACCATCATCACCGGCATTGTTGAATATTTCTAACAACGAAGCTTTGGTTTGAGCTGCTTTACGCTGAATGGTATCCATTTGGACTTTCAGATACTCCATTGTGGACCCTGTAGATCCGATGGATGCTGCTGTACCAAGCAAAATATCCCCGGCATTCAGAGAAGCTGCTAATTTAGCGTATTGATATACACCGCGTGAGATATCGGCATAAGACTTTGTAAGGTCATAATTCTTATCAATGACTTTCGTCGATAGGTCCAGCAAGATATCTTCTGCTCGTCTCCACTGTTCCTGTCCGTTAACGACTTCCTTGGTTGCAACGCCTAAGCGCTCAATTTCTCCAACAGCCTTGTCGGTCCGAATCGTACCCAGGACTGTCTTCCACATGTTCCCTAAGTTTTCCCCGCTGAGAGCCGTGTTACGAACACCTGCTGAAATCAAGCCGTTCATAAAGTCGAAGCTTACGCCTGTTTCTGCCGCAATCTTACCTGTGCGCTCAAATGCCGCACCCAAGTCTCGTGCCGGTGCCATTGTGTCATGCGCTACTTTACTCCAACTGTCCAGTACACGACCACCGAGCACCATTGCATCATTGCTGTCTTTAATCTGCACGCCATATTGAGCAAAAGTGGACTCCATTGATTTAGTCGCACCTTCAAGAGAAACCAAATCGACAGTCGAGAGCATTGTAGACTTACGCACCATTTCCTGAACAACACCTGCGTCCTTATACATCCGGCCCCACAGACGTGCTGATTCGGTAACATCCATGATTTCCGAGCCAAGATCATGAGCCGTTCGAATAAATTTGGTTGTTTGGTCATGAAGCTTTTCGGTATTCATAACCATTTCTTTAGTGCCTTCGTTATATTCTAAAAAGTAATGTTCATTTGTTTGGATATAACCCGCCATGTTGGATTCTATCCCAACCAATCCTTCTTTTAGTGCTTCCTGCACTTTGTGCATGGCTGCATACATTGTGTTGAATACAAGCGCATGCGTAGCCATATCTCCTACTCGACTCATCCAATTAGGAGTTGTACTGAAGGTTTGCTTCATCTGCGCTTCGGTCTGGCTCAGTGAACGACGGATCTTCTGTTCTTCCTGAAGCACCTTCTCTCGTACTTGCGCCTCTTTTTGCTCTCTGGCACGTAATGCGTTCAGCCAAAATTTTTCATAATCTTGAGCGTTCTTCCTTGCCTGCTGCGCTTCCTTGTCAGCCAATTGCTGCAACTTCATACGGATAGCCTGTTCTTGCATGAGGACACGTTCACGCGTCTTATCATCCGTTCCTGCCCCTGAAACTTTAGCGGCTTTCTGTCCGGTTGATGTCGCCTTATTTTGAAGGGCTTCCATCCGTTTTAGATGCTCTCGTTCCTGCTGCTCAATTGCATCCTCACGCTTTTTTACAATGGCCTGCTGTGCTCTAAGCTTCTCGTCGGTTATCTTATTTGCCTGATCCAGTTGATTCTTCCGAGCGGTATTTAATTCTGCCTGTGCAGTACGCTGCTTAACAAGAGCTTCGGATTCAGCAAGAATCTTCTTCCTTCTTTCCTCCGCTGATAGAGCAAACTTATCCGCGCTACTGGCGAGAGACTTATAGTTCTTTTCGCTTGTACCTAATTCAGCATTCAGTATTTTAAACGATTCGGCATTGGCTCTTGCTCCATTGTCGATAACCTTGAATGCTGGAAGTATCTTGCTGGTGTCCAGATTTATTCGTGCGCCTACTACATCCTTATTTAAGTCTGCCACTATTTTCACCTCTCAATTGCTCAGGAAAAGTTTCCTGAACGTAATTATTTCTGTACATACAGAAAAAGAGGTCTCCGCTATCATGCAGGAGACCTCTACTTTATTTATGGAAGAATCCAAGATCAGACAATGACTTGACCTTCTTCGGTTTTTTGTTCTCGACTTTTCCGCCATGTAGGATAATTTCGAATTCACGATTCCTATTCTTGGCCTTCATCAGCGCTCTGATCTTCGGAATAGTCATGTTAGGCCATTCTGAATCAGAAATACCATTACTCACGCATAAAGCCCAAAGTTCTATCCAGTCTGTTTCCCGATCATCCTCAGGAACCTCTTGGTCTTCTTCGTCGTCAGGCTCATAATCTTCATCAGGTGGAAACGACTCCTTATAGAAATCGTTCTAAGAGGCCGTCCAACTCCTTAATGCCCTCTTCGTCTACATTCTCGTATTCTTCCTCCGTCAGTCCTTCTACCAGTACAAGATTAAAGGTTTCTTTATGCAACGCCTCAACCTTAGGCCAATCGACCTCGGCTTGATCTTCTGTGGCATCCCATTTTTCACGTCCAATTGAAAAAGAGAACTTATACTCATTTCCACTCATGAGCTGCCGCACCTGACGGATCAGAGCAATAGTTCCGATTTTAACGTGCTTTACGATTCCTTTACCAAGCGTAATTTCCGTTCCGATATTAAGCGTTTTGTCCAATTGTTTATCTGTACTCATTAAATTTCCTCCTCAATGTATGTAACCCCCTACCTTTAGTGGTAGAGGGTTGGGTTAGTAATTAATTAGATACCGAAAATGATTTCTACAGCATATCCATTAGGATTCTCTGGCGTGATATCCGGCTCCATAATCTCCAGCGCCAATGTATTGGTGGTTGGCTTTTTGCGTTCTTGGGACACGTCCAAAGTCCCACCCCCGAGAGCCTTCCAAATAGTAAGCTGGCAAGGGACTTCTTTGCCGTTCCGATCATCGGTTAATGAAAAGCGATGCACCAGTTTAAAAGGTTTCGGACGGCGTTTACCACTTAAACTGCTTCTTGTGGCATTATCTTTTGACCATTTGAACGTAACGGTAATTAACTTCCCTTCGTTTGCAACATCAGATGTAATTTTCCCATCAGCTGTAATTACGTACTGTTCTGCTGTTGGAGTAGACGCAACACGAGTCAGTTCAACGAGTTCTCCTGTGTCAGTGTCTTTTAAGTAAACCCGGTCACTCTTAGCGACAAAAGTTCCGTTATACTTCGTGGGTGCTTTTAATTTATAGCCATCAGTAGCATTAAAAAAACCTTGCTCTACTTCATCGAATTGCACCGTGCCTTTTTCTGATTCAGCCCCTTGAGACAATTCAGCCAAAATATCAGAGTAGCGAGGAACCTCCATAGAAGCTTTATCCCCTAAATCCTTAGCAGTATAGTGGAATGCATACCCACTATCGCCGCCCATTACTTTGTCCCAATCAAACTGCAATTGCAAAGTTACTTTAGTGATTTTATCATCAAGAAACTTGAGCCTTCCGCCTTCTTCATAGACCTGCGCTGACCCCACGCCATCAAATACTAAAGGTTGCATATAGTCTCATCCTCCTTATATGTGAACACAAAAAGAACCGATCATGTTATTTGACCAGTTCCCATAAACGCTTATCAATTTCACCGATACGCCGATATTCGTCGGTGTCACTGTATCCCTGAATCGGCTCCAAATCCCCCATGATACCCAGCTTTTTAGCAAGGTTGATCTTCTCCGAAATCAATTTTTCTAGCTCCGATAGTGGTTTTTCGATATCAATCGGTGCTTGCGCTGGTTGCTGGACTGCTTCCTCAGCCATTTTTCTCACCTCAATTCATCCTGAGATAATCCACATCAAAAATCGCTTTGTAGCCTTTTGCACCTTGTATTCCGGTAGCAAAATCTGCGTCATAAGCCAACACACAAAGGTATGACATAAATTCCTGAGCAAACAACCTTTTCTCATGTAAGGTTTTGAATACTCTTTCAAATAAGAGCTTTGCTTCATAAGCTGTTTTCCCGTAAATATCGATGCAGAACTTGCCTTCAAAGACTAACGGATTAGCCGCATATCGACCTGGCATGACGTATTGGCAGATATGTGGCACTGTATCCTTGCTAACAGTTATCTCAGGCTCCATGCCTTTAGTAAATCGCTTCACGACCTCGGCAGACGGCGCTGCAGGAGTAAGTTTCAGCATCGACATAAGCTCTGTATCTGCCTTTAAAGCACTCTGAACAGCGTCAATTAACCGTAGGCTCACCTCACTCCTTCACCTCCTTGAAATATCTGTGATAAGGAAATTCCGTGATTACTCGGCTGATACCCTCCAAAATCCGTTTTCGGTTGGACTGGATTGCAATACGCAGGAAATAGGTTGGCGGCGTAGCCCTAAATGAGGGATCAATGTCACCGCGTTCCGCCAGTTCCTCCAAGTCCACTCCAGCATAGCCCCCGCCCGAATCCTTTATCGTGCCGTCGATTGCCCGGTACTTTCCACGGGAACGACCTACTATGATACGGTCACCTTTGGATCTCAGACGGTTCCACGCCTCTGAGTTCATATAGGTTATTAGGCCGGGGTTTTGGCTGTTGTCTGCCATCTTGGAGCCTTTACCGAATTGTTCAAGCCACGCCTGCCAGTAATCAGCGGTAATGTCGCCTGAAATCATTTGATTAGCCAGAACAAACATATGCATCTCCAAATGATCCCGTACTGCTGGATAGTACCGAATACCGCTTTTAGCTGTCAGCATGACCAGTTTCGTTAGCCCAGTAATTTCAACTGCAAGTTTATTCTCCAGATCTTTAGTTGCCCGCGCTGCATCATAGCCCGTAATCATATCCGATCCTCAGAAAGTTGCACATGTAATAGATTAGGATATTTAGTCCTATCGACTACATCTACCCGATATGTTTTTTCGCTCAGCACAATCCGGTCAGGAACAGCTGTACTCGTCTCCTCGGGCCGCTTTATATCAACATTCGTCTGTAACTGCAAAACAAAGACGGTATTTGGCAGCAAGCCCGGCTCCTGTCGTCGCAATTGTGCTGTGACATACTGTGCATAGCAAACAACATCAGCAGCGACAGATGTAAATTCAGCATCGCCCACCGGATTATCGTTTGCATCGTATGTTTGCTGGTATCTCTGCACCTCTACCACAGCATTCGTTTTAACCAAAGAACAGTAGTTGTCCTGATCTACCGTTTTCCTTAAGGTTAGGACGAGAAACGTGTCCTCTGTCTGCACCATAGAACCACGATTAATGAGTGATTCAGGCGAGAAAACACCGTTATAGACGTATTCTTTGCCCATTACAGTCGTCGCTTTGGTTTCTCTTGATAGAATCACTACATCTTCGTTTCCGTCCACCACACACGGCGTATGGCGGTGTGAGAACTCATAGAACAACTTTCATCACCTACCTAAATGACCTATGTTCAAACTCTGACAGAAGATCGGCAATTTCTGGTGTAATCATGCTGTTGCCGAAGTATTCAATGCTATAGTCAAAGTCCTTCTTCGACTTGACATTGGTGTTCTGGTTCCCGGCTAACTGTCCTATGATCAACCCGCATGCCACCTTGACCTTATCAGGTATCGTCTCCCAACCGCTGGTATACGTCACTTCTAGCTCAGCATACGCTGAACCGAAAGGAGAATAACCGCACCAGACGGTACCAATATCCTTGTCGATATCAATGGTGCTGGTATCAGTAATTGTTTCGAATCCTGGCGGACCAAAGAAATTGCCGATCAATCCCTGCTTCGGCCTCCCCTTTACTTCCTTTACTTCTACAACAGGATAATAGGACAAGTGGCCTCGCTGCTGGTCTGTAAGAGGTATCCGTTCAGTATAAGATTTGACTCCAATCTCACGCCTACACCGTCCGTCGATTATGGCAGATGCTCGTGTTATCAGCGGCAAAGTTAGTTTAATTCCTATAGGGGCAAAATCACTATCCGTTAATTCAAGATACTGACTCATTCTACGTAGCCAGCATCAGCAAGCTCGTCTGCCAGTTCATCCGGTAACTGTGCTTCGCCATCCACGAAGTTAACGACCCCGTTTTTAAAATGAATCGTGTGAGCGCCCTTGCGCTGGCTCGGTGTACCACGAAGCGTAACTTTTCGGACTGCCGGAATCCTTGTAGCCAGAAAAGAACTACGCGAATCATTCAGCACTGTTGTTTGAGCGTCGAACTGGCTCGGCTCTGCGCCTTCAGTGCCAGCCAATACCTCTGCCGCTGCAACGGCTTCCTTGAATGCATCTGCCGATTGTTGAGGGTATTGTCCTCCGTTTTCACCAATCTCAGCCTGCGCTAACAATGCTGTGCTTTCAGCAATAGCATCTTTCAGCTTGTCCAAATTCGATTTCGCCAACTGAATCATCTCCTCTCTATATGAAAAGAGACGGTTATACCAACCGCCTCTTCGACTTAAAAATTTATTAGGATACCGCTGTGATAGTTGGGCGTTCAATCGTGCCGTATGCATGCGCGTAGCTTGGACCTTTTGCTACCGGAGCGCCATATTTGATCCCGACATACTGCTCTTGCAGGTTTGATGTTGTCCCCAATTGGAAAAGGTAGATTCCCTTTTCGCCAACATAGTGATATTCGATCATTGGCTCAGTTACGATTGCGATCCCGTAGTCTGAATTTGATGCAGTTGTCGCATTCACTGCCGATGGAATAAACGGCTCTGGAATGATAGGCAATAAACCAGCAGCCGTCATAATAGCCAATACTTCTAAACCGGCAACGGTCGTTTTCTTGAGGTTGCTGATTTGCGTTTCATTGTTTGCGGCAAGCCGTTCTTCTTCTTCCAAATAGTGGTGCGCGATAGGATGGATATAAATAGCTGTTGGCATAAGTTCGTACAATTCACTCGCTACCATTGCAGCCACCTTCGCTCGGATTGCAGATACAATTGAAGCTGTAGCCCCAACCGTGAATGTGTTCGTAATCTGACTCGCAAGCCCAACATATTGTAAAGTTGTCGGTACTGCCAAGCCAGTGTCATTCCCTCTCCAAAGCGCTCTACCATGCGTAAGTCCGATAGCGTTCAACATGTCGTTCAAATCTTTGGCTTTCAATTCAGGGAAATTGTTTTGTTGTTGTCCTAGTGTTACGTCATAATGTCCAAAATTCACTCCATTTGTAAGAGCCTTAATCTTTACACCATGTGGTGTACGTTGGTTGCTTGTTGCGGTTGACGATGGATTACGCGGATCAATAAATGCACCGCCATTCACGGTATTTTGTTCGTAGTAAGTGGAGATATCTCCTGTAGCGGGAACATAATTTAAACGCCCGTCCAAAATGGAGGTGCGACGCAATACGTCGGTGATTTCCTTCTGAAAATCGTCTGTGATAATTGCACCTGGTCCCTGAAATTGAGTTGCCGCAGCAACCTCAACGAATTGTGCTACTCCAACACGGTTATTCATGTATTACACACTCTCCTTCTCGGCAAATTGTGCTTTTGCCTGCATTTTAAGTTTGAATGATTCAGACGACGGAAGATTAAGAGCATCGACGGAAGCACAGAAGGTTTTGTAATCATTCACTTCCGCTCCGGCTGTAAGATTGGTATTACTGCCATACTTGGACAATAATGCAGAGGCACTGAATGTTTTGCGTTCCGGTTCTGGTGGAGTCGCACCCGCCGCTTTCAACTCTTTCAATTCTTTTTCTAAAGCATCTGCTTTATCTTGAGCAGCCTTCAGGTCGGCAGCGGCTTGTTCTTCAGCAGTCTTTTGTTCGGCTTCTTCGCTTGTAGCCTTCATGGTGGTGATATCGGTTTTAATAGATCCTACTTCCGTCACCACGCTTTGTACGCTGGCTGTAATAGCTGTCATTCCCTCTTGCAGCGCCTTCATAGAATCTTCCATCGCTTTAATCTGTTCTGGTGTCATTTCAACATCCTCCTTGTTCTTTTTCGTATTACGAGCAGCAAAGCTCGTTGTTTTATAAGCAGCGGCATCCGCGAACAGGATAGCTGCCCCTGTGCCACAAAACTCAATTACGTCCAATACATCCTCTATATCCGTTGCATCCTGTACAGCAGCTTCCATTTCGAGTGATGCGCCAAACTGATACTCGCTCCAGTTGTGCTCAGCCGCCAGACCATTATAGTAACGAATAGTCGCAACCACATCAGGAAAATCCTTTGCGTAAATGTATCCATCAATCCATGCATACCCATCAAGCGAACGGTAAGCTTTATCAATCACAGCGACTTTAAAGCGCGGATCATGGTCTGCCATACCGTTGGCGTAGTCAATATTCAAGGCCATGCCTACGAAGGTTTGAAGATATTGGTCGCAAACACTTGATGAAATACGAATACATTTCCCACCAGCCCCATGAGGTGAGCCATCACTAGGTTGGTCAACTGCGAAAAGAGCACATTTGAAAGGAACCTTGTTCGGATGTCCTCCTTCTTCGGATAACTTGAAGTCCTGAACTCTCATCCGCTGGTTGCTCATTTTCAACGTTTTAAGCATTTAGATTCTCACCTCCCCTCCGTGATACTTCTGTTGTCTGCGCTCCGCCCGGTTTCTCGGTGTCGGCACTGACCTTGGATATGTCAGTCTCACAACACTGCAAACAAATCTTGTAAACACGTCCTCACCGCCTCTCAGGGCAAAATAATAACACCTACTATTCAGCGGTGTCAGATTCATCGTTTTCTGTTTTGTCCTTATTGTTTGGCGGATCATCTTCAGGAAGCTTGCTTAACAATTTGTCCTTCTCCGCCTGTATCTCTTCCTGCGTTTTATTTAAATCAACGGTTGATGTTTTTCCTGACTGCAATAGCACTTCACCATGCTTATTAGGTAGTGCCTTGCGTGCGAGTCCATCACGTACTTCATCAGGTGTAACAGTTCTCCGATCAAGGTAAATCGCGTCAATGTCAGCCCTAAGTTTTTGATCCTTCAGTGAAGTAGCGTAGTGGAACTTAAATTCAATTACGCCGCCCAGCTTAAAAATACCGTCGATGATGTGATTGTTAATATGCTCCACAACGTTTTCAGCGATAGACTTGATCGTTTCATTCGTGTCGTCGTCCTCACTGTCAGCGGTGCTACGGTTTACATCTTTCGTTTGTCCAAGCTTCTTCGGTGAAATATCAAACGCGATAGCCACGATTTCAATCAAGAATCTCTGCCACTCAATAAACAACGCCTTATCATCCGTAGCCCCTAGATCAAGTACACTTGGGTTCTCTCCCCCGATAATCGGGTTCAACCCACGTCCTATTACTTCATTCTCCCAATATGCACGAAAAGCCGCAACCGCCTTGGTATCAGTGTTCTTTCCGAGATTAATCAACTTCCTTATTGCCGTGTTTGAAGCCTGCTTCCCAGCAGAACGATGAGCTGAAATGAAGCTTTGCACCGATTCCCAAACCGTTTCGAGTGGTGATAGCCCAAAAGGAGTATTTGTTCTTGGATTCATTCGAATATACATCAGGTCGGAAGATGTTAAGTGAACATATTGTCCATTAACCCGTTGTGCATAACGCCATGAATTGTCTTTTCCATCCCAGTCCGGGTAAAGGTCGACAGAGAAAGAGTCCACCGGATACATCCTGAACGGCCTAAGAGGATCGCCAGCTTTCAATACTTCCGATGAACCCGCACTACACACAAGCATATCTTCGACCATTTGCTCAATCCAGGAACGAAAGGAGTCACCGGGATTCGGCTTTAGTAATGATCTTTCAATAAGTTTGCATATCTCGCGATATCTTTCCGTATCGTTTTCGTCGATAGCAGCTACGGACCAGTTCAGTTTTGTAATCCCGTTCTTTATGACGTTAATTGCTCGACGCGGAATTGGGGATTCCGATAGAGTCCGTAAATTGGTCGGCGTTCGCTTCGGCGCTGGTTGGTTGCCCCCCTTACTCATCATGATACCGAACGGAAACGGATAACTTTCCGTCTGTCGATCAGGTTCGTTCTTTGGTCTTCCTGCTGCTAACCAATCTATCAGCCACTGTCTTACACCCAAGTCTTTACCTCCTTTCTGACGCAACAAAAAGAGGTCAGGAAATTTTTCCTGCCTCCAGCATTCGTTCATATTTCTATGTCTAAATAATATCATTGAGTTATTACGGTGTTACTACGGAATTTACGCTTCTTATCTTTCTTCTATTTTATTCATAGTAGTTTTAAGACTATCAAGTAAAATTTGTTTTTTATGACTTGCTTCATATATTGAAAACAAAAGAAATGAAATTACAGCTTTTACACTCTTAATTAATTCATTATCCAAATGAATCTGTTGCTCGACTTTACCGTCATTTGCGTGGATTGCAGAGTCTCCTAGTTTTTTTATATATTGCAGAAACTCAGTATCAACTTCATAAGCCCAGGAAGGAGCTGAGCTACTTTCGACATCCTTTATCAAATCCTGTATTTTATTCCCCAACATTCTTCTCTCATATCCTTGCCCTACGAGAATATGTTCGATCGCAGCACGATACATCGCCATAGCGGCACTATTTGCACCTAAAATATGCGATCTATTAGCTTGGTCAAGGTAAAATGAAACATTCTTTGGAGTATTAGGAGTGCTTAATCCGCCAAAACTACTCGGCAAAATTAGAAGTTCCTGACCCCGTGGCCCATTGTGAATTACAATATGACTTATAGAACTACATTGCAGACATTTGCTTTCCCAAAAAGAAGGTGACAACCTCCTATATACCTCGTTTATATGTTTGTCCTTATCGTAATTACCCACCCGTTTATTTCTTAATCTTAATTGTTCAAAATCATGTTCATTGAAACCTTCATCTAGATATAGAGGGCTAATTTCATTTTTCCGAATATCACCACATTGTGAACAGTGCAAATCGTCTCTAAACGGAAAAGATATAATTTGGGCATCTACTAATTCCTCGTTAGATGAATTTTCTCCAGGTGATCTAAATTTAACACTACTACTAAAGCGTACAATTGCCTTTCTAAAATCATGAAGGTTGTCTATCACCGCAATCACACCATTCTTATTTAATATCCTAATTTATATTACTATTTTCGATAACGATTGTGTAGCTTGTTGTTCGAAATTAACCAAATGTAAATCCGTATTCAGTTTTAATATTCGCAAACGCAAGTACAAAACCATCCGCCCTATCTGGAGATTGTAGTCCACGCTTTTTCATATCCTCTTTGCGCTCCAGGAAAATCCTCCCATTACTCCCCATACGCCATTTCCTTGATGTAAGCTGTGTTATCAGTTTCTCATCATCTGGCAACTGCAAATCTCCCGGCTTGCCGAGAACATAATTACTCATGTTAGACTCAAGCATTTCCTTGATATGCCCCCACTGTTCAGCCCCTAGATTACCATAATGACCATCTTCGGCTGCTGATCCGTTGTTAACTGGAATGATGGCGTAACCCAATCTTTTCTCCTCATTAATTTCGTTCAATCTATCTGTTACAGCTCCACCTATCCCACTATCATCTATACGAATCTCAACTTCATCCACTTCTGATCGTTCGCCCTTTACATCATCAACCAGGCGCAATACCCAGCCTGTAGTTGTCATAGTGTCCTGCTTGTGGTGGAAGTGAGTCTTTATCACCTTTCCGCCCATACGTGCGTACATGGTTGTCTCATCGTCCCCAAAACGAGCAACGTCAACGCCGACAAATAGCTTTGTTCCATAAGGTTCAATTTTAACTTCATCTTTAGCAAATTCAGCAGCTTCAAGTGCGATAAATGTATCTGATTCCCCCCGTGGGAATTCACCTTCAACCCGGACTCTCCATACATCAGATCCCTTACCATATTTACGTTCAAGCATAGCTATGTTCTCTTTACTTGTCCGAGGACTGTTAAGACAGGAAACTTTGTGCGTGTTGTAATCTGCCCGGTCCCTGTTGTGAGAATCATAAAACACACCACTGGTCCGAGTCGGGTTTCCACACATGAGCAACTTGTTGAATTCGCCTGAGAGTGTACCCAGGATCGCTTCCATGATCCGATCCTCAACCCCTGAAGCTTCGTCCACAATGAAAAGCATGTAGTCTTCATGGAAACCCTGCATGTTCTCGGGCTTGGTAGCTGTCCGGGCTGTAGCAAACCATCGTTCCTCGTAATTTCGCATATAAATCTTAGTCTTTGTCCACTTAAGTATCTTTTTGAGTACTGGGCTTTTCTCTTGCCACTTACTAATCTCAGCCCAAAGGACATCATGAAGCTGCTGACGTGTCGGAGCTGTGCATATAACTTTCGGAAATGGGAAGCAAGAGAGAAACCATAATGTTGTCGCTGCCTCCAAACCTGTTTTCCCAACTCCCTGGCCTGATCGCACTGAAACACGGGGAGTACCAGCAACGTCCATCAGAACTTCAGATTGCCATTCGTCCGGGGTGAATTTTAACATTTCAACACAAAATAGTACCGGATTTTTCCGGTACTCAGGAATTCTCTTTTTGAATGCAACAAAGCGGCGTTTCGTTTGCGGAGACTCTTTATTCACCAGACTCCACCGCCTTTACCCAATCTTCTATCAGATCATCCTCTGTATCTCCATCACCGTTCTTCAATTTCTCAATTTCAAGGCGGGTTTTGTCAACTTTGGCCTGCATCTGATCCAACTTCAATCGGCGCTCATCTTCCTGTGGTGCAATATCAAGGAATTGTTTGATAGCTCCCCTGATCTCACGCATGACCGTAGCCTCTGCCTTGATAAAACTAGCGTATTTATCCCAAGCAAATTGAATTTCCCATTCGTATTCGTCTCCATACTCACCTGGTTTCTCTCTTTTCAACTCTTTGGTCATATCCTCTTTGTCTTTGATGAAGAAGATACGCTGCGCCCAAATGATTTTACGGAATCCCTGGGTGATGTTATGCCAGATCATATCTATCGGGTCCATTTGCTGCACTATATCAATAAGTTCAAGGTATTCAGCATCTTGCGGCTCAAATTTGCGGAACAATCCATGTGTTACAGCTTTCTGATTCCCTTGAGGCCCGCCCTTGCCTCCCCTATTTCCCTTAGCATTCTGATTTCCACGCGGAGCGCCAGGTTTACTGTTAGCCATCTTCCCTTCCCATTGATCAAGCGACTTCCATTTTCGAACCGATTCGGGCGTGACGCCTAGCTTTTCTGCAATCTCTTTCGGTTTCATCGCCCCGCCGCTATCTTTCCAGATTTTGAACGCTTTCTTCCGATTCGGATTCTGTTTCCTGCTCACAAAATTATCACCACTTTCATGCAATTGAGTTGGAATTCCTATTCAAGGTCAGTAATAGTCAAACGTTACGAATGAGTTTGAGCGGTTGTACGCCACATACCTTGGCACTACCAGCCTTAACCAGCTATAAAATGTAAATCTAGTTCACTATAATACGTATTCTCGGTAACTCGTAAAACACTGAAAGTGCTTGATGCTATTTGTTTTGTTGTTCTTTCCCCGTTTTGAATTCACGGTTACCCGATTGTAGAGAACTGCTACAACTCAAAATCCTTCAAAACATCGTCTAAAGTATCTTGAAGGATGCCTACATAGCGTAAAGTCACCTTCTGCTCGGTGTGATTGAACAGATCCATTAGTAACGCTATGTCCTTGGTTTCGTTGTAAAAATAGTATCCGAAAGTCTTTCTCATGGAATGGGTGCCGATTTCTTTTAAACCAAAATTCCGTGCTACACCATTTAACATTTTGTAAGCCATGCTGCTACTGATCGGCACAACCTCGGATCTTCTCTTTTTGTTTCGACTCGGGAATAAATAATCACTATCCAATTTACCGGATATATATGCATCCAGTTCTTTACGAAGGTTTTTTCTAATGGGGATGTTCTTTCTTTTCTTCGTTTTCTTTTCAGTAATTACAATGTGGCTTCCCTTGACGGAGTTGACTTTCAAGGGCAATATGTCCGATATCCGCAATCCTGTGTTAATTCCAACCAAAAACAAAATGTAGTCTCGTTCATTCTTCTCCTTCAGGTACTGCTTAATGGCCTCCAGCTTTTTAGAATCGCGGATTGGCTGAACGAAGTTCATGACGCTTGTCTCCTCTCGGATTTGTGCGAACACAGGATGGCAGCATGCAAGTCTGTTTGGTCCCAGTCCAATTCCCCCAAACACATCCGTAGCACTTACTAGGTTGACGTGAGGATCTGACTGGGATTGGCGGAGGTCGCCTTGTCGATTTGATTGTCATATCACTTTCCTCCAATGCAAAAAGGCCGCTTTTCAGCGACCTCGAATTTACGTTATTTTATGGATACAATATATCATTACTCTATTACGTATTTACTACGATTTATTGTGACTATATGTATCTAAAGCTAAGGAAAAGTTTCCTGAACAAAATAAAAAAGCCGCTATTCTGCAGCTTTCTCTTGTCTTTCTTCGTATTCTTTTTGATAATCCCAAGAGATACTACTAGGCCTTTTATACCAATTTCGTCCGATGAATTCCCAGTAGCCCTCTTGAATATGATATTCATTTTTCATTTCTGTCCAAATCCAATATTTAATAACTAAGGGGAACCAAATAACTGATGATAATACTACCGGTATTAAAACATAAACAAATAGATTTACTTTTAACTCTTCCTTCATTCAAATTCATCTCCTATATTGTTCCTTACGATTGTATCGACATTAAGGATGCGGAATTTTATATAATAATTAAAAAGAGCAACGAATTTACGCTGCTCTTATCTAATGATCGGTAATTTATAGCATGCGGCTACCGATAATCCGCCATGCCCGGAGCGGTGTGGTTCCCACTATAGACGGTCGCTACCCTTCAGTTGGTCGCCGCCTTCTTTCAGGTGAACTGTTGAATTACCTACTTCAGCTCTGCCGCAAGCTGCTTGAGCACTGACGGTGTGGCAATGAGTTTACCGTCCGACTTGTTGCCCTTGATGTAAGCTTTGTCCTCGTCGGCATAGTAAACAACGCCTTGGCCCTCAACAACCGGAAAGCCGCTCTCATCATCCGTTAAGGATGTTTGTACGTGCTTACCGTGCTGGGCTGCATGTGCTTCATCGTGCAAGTGTAGAATACCGTCAGAGCTGAGAAATGCGAAACGTGGTTGTGTAGACATAATTTGTGTTCCTCCTAAAATGGGTTTGATTTGTTCCTGAATAAAGTGTAAATCCTTTCTACTCCGTACCTACTACGGATTTACCTTGCACTAACAACAAATAAAGACCGCAAAGGCTTAAGCCCTTACGGTCTAATTTACTTCTGGCATCCTAAGTCCAATTTCGCCTTCCTTGTTTCGTCCCCGTCCATAGTCAATAATCACAAAATCCAAAGTCCGATTAATTTTAAGACTGTTTGCTATATTTACAATCGCTCGTCGTCGTTTATCTGCAAATGTCGTAGCTGAGATACCAGGCACATCTTTTCTGTATCCCTTCTCCATATACTGCTGGGCCTTGAGATATTTTTTACCGTCTATGAACAGCAGCTTGGCAGCAAGTCCCTCATGCGGATCTCTCATATTATTTATGGCGAAACGGATATTATTAGTGATGAATTGATAGAATTTATAATTTGTATGCCGTTTGTCCTTTAGTATTACAGCATTGGCTGTTACATCTGCCGTTAACTCCTGACCTGACTCCCGTTTTGCAATTGCCCCCTCGGCGGAAAGCAACTCATACGCAGACATTCCGTTTTCAATCTGCTGGAGAGCAAACTCATAGTTTTTGATCACGTCAATCATATCGACATACTTACTGAGAAGCCACTTTGTTTTTCGAATATCTTCCTGCTCAATGTCCGAAAAAAAGTTTACTTGGATTATCTTTTGCGTATCAGAAGACTCATCTTCAAGACTATTTACTATACACATTTGATTATCATTCATCATTTATCATTCCTTTATATAATGTGATAATTTAGTGAAATCGTTATTTCTGGTAGATAAATGTAAATAGAAACACTATAATAACCTTACACCATAGTTTGCACACGAAGATAAACAAACTAAGGAGGCTTTACTTTTGAAAAAATCTATTATCGCTTTGGCTGCTGGCGCAGTTCTTCTTGGGGCATTGTCTGTACCGTCTTTAGGTTTTGCAGAACAAGCCAAAACTTCAGCAAATATTTCTTCTGAGAGATCATATACTCCCAAAGAAAACGCAAAAATGGTACGGGGCATCAGAGGCGCAACGGTCAAAGAGTCTATGAAATGGATGGTTCCAACTTCAATATTTTACAGACAAGGAGACTATGCAGGAGATATTTATTTACATAAATGGATTAAAAAAGGCAAGGATGAAGTATACCCAATATATCAAGGCTTAATTTACAGAAAATAAAGTCAACCTTAAAGTAAGCACTTTTCTCATAAGTGCTTACTTTTTTCATCGTTATTATCTGACATATTTTATGCTCGCCTCGCTTGGATCTACCTTTTCTATAATCATATACCTGTCTATACTGACTACACCCACAAACAACAGTACAGCAGCTAATATAGTGGTTAAGGCGTATGTTTTTTCCATTCTCCAATCACCTCCAGTAAGGCAATGATTATGAAAAAAGTCATCCACGGATGTTCTAAGCACCATTCTTTCATAGCTTATCTCCTGTTCCGTGCGTATAGAGTATTTGCCACATACACTCTCCTGCGACTCCTGGCTCTTCATGAAGCTCGCATTCAGCTATAGCTTTTTCAATTGCAATTCGTAGATTGGCTATCTCTGCATCCTTTTGTTGTATAAGGGATTGTGCTGCGACAAAATCATTGTACAAACCTCTGGAAACCTCCGCCCAGTTAAGTTCACCTACCTGTATATCTGGATGCTGTGGTGGGTCTGGATCAAACAACCCTGATGATATTGCATCAGTTAAACTATTGAATGAGTTTACGCACGATGATCCTTCCAAAAAACCGTCTGAGTCTGGATTGTGCACAATCCACTTGATTAGCTTATCTGCATCTATTAAGCGTGGTTTATCTGTCATTATTGTTCCTCCCCATACGTATATTTCTCATATAGATCACGAAATGGTATGAAATAAACCTCAAATGCGCCACGACCCCGTTCGCAAAATGTATACCCGCTTTCTAAGCGCAAATGCGAGTAATCTTCTGGCATTTTGGGGTAATATCGACAGTATGCTCCGTCTTGGACATGCTCATTTTTGATTTCAAAATCTAATTTATCAAATTTCCAATCCCATTCCCGTTTGCATTGTTCCAAGAAATCAGCAGCATCTTTAAAGGCGCTTTTCTTACCTACAAATTCCGTTGTACTCGATCCGTCAGTGAATTCTATTAATTCCATATCCCTGCTCCTTTCTATCAATCCGTTCACTCACACGATATGATCGGGTGCCGTGTAACCGACACCCTGTACCCTGTATAGGCTTAATCCCTATGGTCCATTTCAAGTTCGTCCATGATCCGCTGCAAGTCTCCCAAATCCAGATTGTTATCCTCAATCCCCTCTGCTTCAAGACGGTTAATTTCCTCGCGCAGATCGTGCCACATCATATAATAATTTGGTATCATATCTATCATCCTTCCAACGCTCCGTCAGAGTGCAGGAGCGTATTGTATTGTTGGTTTTTAACTATTGACTAACCATCTCCCTCGCTTTAGACTTGCTGCGAGGTGAGAAAATGAAAGTCTACGGTATCGAAAATAAAGATGGATTTTTTTATAATTTTGTAACAAAGGGCTGGACTGTCTGGTCAGTTGAGTGCCAACTGCCGGGCGAGGAGCTGGCGGATGACCTCTTATTCCTGCATGATGACAATTCAGATTTTCAACATGCAGTAGTGTCGGCAGTGAAGCTCGATTAATACTCCACCCTATGGCTCTCTGGCAATGTGCTGGAGAGCCAGACTTGTATTGGTGGGTTACTCCCCTAATTCTGCCCGGTAAGAGGCTATAGCCAGCTCCGCAGCTTCCAGATCGCCAGTGAGCCGGGCTATTGTCCGGTCCCTCTCTGCAAGCTGCTCGCGGAGTTCAAACGCCATAGCGTAATGTTGATTGCTGGTTATACATGTCTCACGTGCGTTTCTAACTGCAATCTCACGCGACTCACAGGCGGCCTTGTTACCCGCTTCTAGTTCCTTTACCTGCTGCTGGAGTGAGTCAATTTGCGTATAGGCAGCTTCAAGAGCGTTAACTAAATCAAACACATCATTACTCATATGAGCTTGATCACCCCGAGCATCGTCGGCTTTGTTCCAAATAGTTTGCAAATCTTCTTCTGACATAGGTTCTAAACCATCCGGAAAATTAATTGTCCGTTCACTCATGACTGTTCTTCCTCCCTAACGAAATTTTTGTAAAACAGAACCGATAACATTGTGTATTTATCCGCATCAAACGAGCAGTATCTGTAATGCACGTATCCATCTATATCCTCGTAGAGTGCAAAAACCAGTTCGCCATCTTCGTCCAGATAAAACCGTTCGACGCGGCGTTTGAGGTGTATTATCCCACTGAGTTGTTCCCTCCTTGGGAAGCCTGTACAAATGCCTGATCGTAATGACCTTCGACATCCTGCAAATGTAGATAGCTGTAGATAATAGACACGCTATCTTTAATTTCCTTCTTAGCGTTAAGAACAAAATTAGTGTACTTTTCTGGCTCAAGCAGATCGTCGCGTACCATACCTGATGCCAGATCAATCCGACTCAGCAGGTCTGCAATGGTGTGGCTCGCTGATTTGGCTTGGTTCCGTGCATATCCGGTAATGTTCAGCTCTTTATCAAGTTTCATTTATCCATTCACTCTCCTTATAGGGGGGTAACCCTTGCAAAATATCTAACATTTACAAATGCTGTATATCATGTTGTAATTCTAGTAAAACTTTGGAGGTGCATTATGAGAGTTGAAACCAGCATGCTTGCCAAGGACCACATGGAATACATTAAATCGGATGAATCCCATGCAGCAGAAATGAGAACTTATGAAACGATTTTCGACCACATGTATTTCTACTTGACGAACGTACGTGGCTTGCTTCCAGACACCGCACGTGGCATCGTAGAGGATTTTGAAGCAGATATGCAGCGGCAGTAGGGTATAGGGTAAGAGGCTGAAATTACTTTCGGTACGCTCTTAGTTGCTCTTGAAGCTTCGGTATAGCGGCTACAACCTGTCTGATTTCTTCCCGTAGCTCCTTCGGTACATCTGTATGATCGAGCACCGTAAGCGCCCATGATAGTTGGTGGGATGCATGTCCCATGTGGACTAGCGACTGGTAAACATAATCATCCAGTACGCCTTGTTGCTTAAACCTTTCGTAACCTGGTTGATGAGCTGCGTAGGTTCCGAATTCGGGCTTGACTACTTTGGCGGTAGCCTGCATATTTTCCAAGTAAGGGATGCGCTGAGTATAAAAATTACGTTCTTCATTGATGCTTTTAATTGCTTCCTCATCGCCAACTTGTTCTGCCACTTCTAATCGTTTTTCTATATCGGGAATCCTAATCGTTTTAATGTGGTCGATTTCCTTTTGAATTTTTTGAAAACCCTTTTCAGTCAAAATTGTTTTACTCATGCTTCATTCACTCCTTCTGAATTGTTTGGTATAGGGTAAGAGGCTGTTATGCCTCTCCCATGTGTTAAAGAGTTACGACCTTTGCCATCTTCACAGGTGTAACTCTATATGTGCCCTCCACATTTCTCTCATATTCAATCTTCGATCCGCAAGAACCACACTCAACAGTGCCATCGTCCGGACGTTCCCAAGCATCATCGTCAACAGATCCACAATAAGGACATTTGAAATCTCCATATGCTTCTTCTTCTGGATCTTGATTCAAGGTGATTTCCTTCACTCCATAAACCCTTTCTTTGTGACTGACAGCACACCAACGATAATTTTTTCCATCAATCTCAAGAATACAGTCTGGCTCGGGTTCTTCGGGAACCTTCTTTATAAGCTCCATCAACTCATAGTTTTCGTCCCAAAAATGCTTCATATCGTATTTTCTTATTTGCCACATGGTATATCTCTCCTTTGGTATAGGGGATGCATTGTGTCTCTCCCCCTTATGGAGGGCTAAAGCCTCCTAAATGATCTATCTAAAGTACAAGTTCACTGGTTGCGCCACATTTATTGCACGCCACCGTGTGGATGTAATAACCTCCGCCTACACTTCCGTTAGAATGGGCTTCGCAAACAAGGGTCCTGTACCCTACACCGCTGTATAACTCGTGTTTATTGCCGCATTCACACGTACATTCCTTATCCCGGAAGCATCCTTTGCGTTTAGGAGTCATGCTGCCCCTCCTTCTTGTCCCCTATGGGGCCTAAATTCCGTTTCTCGCGATACTCGCCATTTTTTTCATATGGGCAGGTGTATTGCCTTCAACGTAAAGGTTCGTCGTAACATATAACGCCTCTCCATCCGGGTGAGCATCCTCTGACTGTATATAAAACTGAGCGATAAGCGGTATTCCCTCGGCTTTGCATATCTTGATGACTTCAGCCATAAGGGGATGTATTTTATCGTCGTAAATAAACTCTTTGTCATATCCAGTTTTCATATAGGGTTATGTCCTCTCTGCCCTTGGGGGCTTGACTTACGCTTTGTTCAAATCGTTAATTTTTGGTATAATTTGCTTAAAGGGGCTGATCAAATGGGATTCATGCTTATTCTTTTTGCAATTATTTTTTTCGCACTTGGTATTTTAAGTAAACGAAATCCCACTTGGGGATGGCGTGCAAGCGAAGCGTGGAAGATAAAAGGTGACTCAGAACCAAGCGACGCTTACATTGATGACATGAAATTTAGAGGCTCTGTATCTATACTCATAGGCTCCTTCTTTTTAGCATGTGGGCTTTTGGTTATCTTCCTATAAGCTCTGCTATCTGTTATCAATCATCAAAATACCCATATCCAAAAGGCACTTGCTGTTTAGCTGAAGCTCCTAAAATATCATTTAGCATGTTTTCAAAAACACAAATCTGTTTTCCATCCATAGCTTCCAGCAAGCGCACTTCCTTAACCTTCAAAGATCTACCTGCCGCTGTAGTAAGCAGTTCCATCACTGGCTTAATAGATTCCAGATGTTCCTTTTTCTCGGCTTCTATGCGCTTCCTCGCCGCCTGTTTGCGGTTATACTCTTCCCAATCTTGTTCATCAAACCAAAAATGATCTCCGTATTTGTCTCGGAAAGCTGAAATCCAGAATTGCAGCAGTTCCTCATTTGTTTGTATCCGATCATGGCAAGGCCAGCAGAGCCGCAATCCGTTTGTCTTGACTCCTCGCCCTTTTCTTCCACGCGGATAAACGTGATGAGTAGTCGTGGCTTCGGCAGTTTTGCAACATTCGCAGATCCCGTTTGAATCGGCAATCAACTCCGAAATTACATCCTTCGGGAATTCACCGCGCTCCTTGGTGTTAGGTCGTCGTGACTGGTGGTGAGAGAGGATGTCCTTCTTCCATTCCGGAACTGGTTTCTTATCCTTTTTCCGCTGTCCGAGGCTGCTGTAAGCCTTCTTTTGCTTCACCTTTTTCTCGGGCTTCCAAAATGTTTGATGGGACATTCCCCTCGCCACCTTTCCGACAATTTAGTTTCTTATTTCCTGTGCCTACGCTTATATTTTGTACCTAATCCGTTACGGCTCCACTACGGATTTTAGAGGTTCAAGCAATCCTACTTCCTCTAAAACAGAATAATGTTTATACCTTTCTTCCGTTGTTACACGCACTTCGTTTATCGTATGAGAAGCATAGAACGCTACGGCTTGCTGCACTTCGATAGGCTCTTCATCAAGCTTGTTCAAGTCGAGCTTTTTCACGAACTACTCTCCCTTGTAAGGCGATTATATTTTTCTTCAAAGCCATGCTTTATTTCGGGTGGTAGAGTACCAATAGCATTATTCCAAATATTTATTAATTCGTTGTTATAAGAATTATTTTTCTGTATCTCCGCGTAACGTTCGGATAATGCCGTGGTGAACTCATCTGCTTCTTGCTCCGTCACAACTCATCCCCTCCTGCATTTTTTCAGTTCCGGTACAATGTTGCTCGTTACATTATAATGTTGTGTAAACTCCTCAATAAGGAGAATTGTTATAAACCGTTCTGGCTTCTTCAATGCTCTTGAAGTCGAACTCTGTGTAAATTGAGCGGACAAGCTTTTTGGTGTCGTCCTCGGTATAGTTCAACTTCTTTGCTCCAAGGATTGCATAGCCTAAGCAGGCGTTGTTATTCCATTCATCGCCGCCAAAGAGTTGAGCTGCCTTGTATCCTGCCTGATATGCTTGTCCGAAAAGCTTCTCAGCTTGATCCAACAATGTTATTTGCTCAGGGGTTAAAGTTGCAGGAAGAGATTTTTCCAATTCTCTCCGTAAGACCGCTACCATACTGTGATTTTTCATAACATTCTACCTCCATTACGTTCAGGAAAATTTTCCTGATCTTATTTGGCTCATGCCAACCTCACCGGATGATCCCGGTGAACGCTCTGAGCTTAATGGCCTGTTTCCGTTCGCTCAGACGAACCTTTAACTCTTTTATCCAAATGCTCATCAGCATTAGTTCCTGATACCAGTAATAAAAGTCGAAATCCCCAAACACCACTCTTACATATGTCTTTCTCAATGATAATTCACTCCAATTTATTATCTATTTTAGTTAAACTATTTTCGATAGGTTTAATATATAACGATTTTCGTTAGTAGTCAAGAAAATTATAATCTTGATTCGTTTAACTATTTTTGATAAGTTAATGTAAGAGAGGTGGCTGCTATGTTTCGTTTAAAATTAGATCAGATACTTGAATCTAAACCTGACTGGACTATGTATAAATTACATATTCAAACGGGCATTAGACCAAATACTATAAGTGACATGGTGAACAATAAGGCTAAGCAGTGGTCACCAGAAAACTTAAACAAGATATACAAGGCGTTGGGTTTGGAATCAGTCAATGATTTAATAGAATATGTTGATGAAACGGAGCAAGAGGAGAAATAACCTCTATGCTCCTTTTTGTTTCCCGCTTAGATCGGATTAAGAAGCCTTTCGAGCCGCATAACCTCTTTCTGGAGGTACTGAATCAAATCAGTTGCCTCTTCCAAGGCCATGAGTTTCCAGTCATATGATTGATCGGATACCTGGTCTATGGTGGTTCCATACTTCTTAAGGCCTTTCTCATTTTGCTTGTCCAGCAATTCTATGATCCGCTGTGTTACCTCTGGACGTTCAATTGCATTCTGAGAGTGCTTCATTTAATCACCTCCTCCGTTCCCGGCAGAATAAGCGTATCTCCTTCATACTGCATCTCCGCCTGATTAGAGTCACTTACTGGCCCCCAATGGTTATTGGCTTGCATTATCCTCATAATGTCCACGGCATACTTTTCATCGGTGTTCACTACAAGATAGGTGTTCAAAGCTGGTTTTCCGTTCAGATGTCGCAACTCTTGAATCTTCCACAGGATGCGGGACAACTCACTTTTATCCCGATCATCAAGATATTTCTCAGCATCCTCATTTTTGATTACGGTAAATTTCACTTTCATTCCGGTCAGTTCTGGCATGTTTCATCTTCCCCTCTGCACGTTTGAGTAGTTTATTCGCAGCCCGTTTCCGAGCCGATCTTTCCTTTTTAACTTGCTGTAACGGAACAAATTCCCCACGACATTTTGTAAGTAATTCAATATGCATAGTCGGGTATTTCCCCTGAAATAGCTTAAATTTAACTCTAAAAGTAGACGTTTCCGCTCCTTTTATGTCAACTACTCGTTCGCTTCCATCCAGATCAACAACAAGAAAATCTGCTATATACGTCACCTTTGGCTTTTCCTGCAAAGTAAACTTGGGCTGGCAGCTAAAGTCCTTAATCTCGCCATACCGCATCTGCCTAAGCAACTCTATATAATATTCTCCTTCCATGCGGCTATCGAAGCTGATCCCGGTCACATCAAGGTTGTATTCCTCTATCTCAGCCACTGTGAAAAGTGTTCCATCATCTGTGACGATTACTTTACTGGCATTATATTTGCTCATTTAATCTACCGTCCTGTATGGCTGAACCACATGGACGCTTTGATCATCTTCGCTGCTGAGAATGAAAATAGACTTCATTTTGCCTGTGAAAACCAAAGTGACTTTTTCCCCATCCAAAGCTTTTAAAGCATCCATAGCATACTTAGAATTCAAGGAAATGGTTAGATCCTGTCCCGTAAACTTAATAGGAACAATACTTTCGCTCGCCTTACCCGTTTGCTTTCCTTTTCCGCGAATATTTATTTCTTTCTCAGTTATATCAAGCCTAACCATATTATTTTTCTCTTCTTTTGCCAGAGTGTAGATAAGTTCAACAGATTCCAAAAATTCTTGTTTATTTATCTCTATCCTCGTACCACTATCAGGAACAATAACCATCTGGTGTATGTCTGGATACTCGCCCTCCAAAACACGAGAGTAAAAAGTGAATCTCTCTGTGCGAGCAAAGGCATAGACTACCTGATCATCCTTCCCCTTTGAAAAGCCAAATTGAACATCGTCCTTATCTGTAATGATCTTCTGAAGTTCAACCAGACCTCTTGCTTCGATCACAGCACTACCAAAATCCCCCGATTCAATTTCCTTTTCCGTTTTTGAAAGGCGATACCTATTGGTTGCTTCCATTCCTATTTTCCCGGTCTTTAGGTAGACATTTGCTCCAGTTAGTATAGGCATGCCTTTACCATCAATGTCTGCCGCAAAGATAGCCTTTTTGAATAATCCCTTTAGATCTTTCCCAGTAATTTCAATGTATTCATTGTCATTTATTGAAGGGGGCAGAGGAAATTCCTCGGGGTCCAATCCTGCCATTTCGATTTCTTTATTCCGGGACGTGATAATCACATTCATACCATCTTTAGACTCAATCCGAACGTCACCACTTAATTTCTTGAGCATTTTCAAAAACAATTCAGGCAGAACTACCTTTCCACTCCGTTCGATTTGAACATGCTCGTCGAAAACATACGACTGTATCGTTGCCCTATCGTCAGTGCCAGTCACAGTTAAGCCCTCTTGATTGGCTTCGATTAAAAAGCAACCAAGTATTGGCATGATGCTTTTGGCTGAAATAGCTTTACTTGCGTCCTCTAAAGCTTCAGCTAGTAATGCGCTGTCCACTACTATATTCATAAGGTCTGACCTCCTCCTTCGAACTGTCCTTTCTAGCATTTGGGTTGCATTCCGGGCATGGCCCCATCACCATCATTGAGCCACGAAACTGGTACGCCACCCTGCTACCACCACATGTTCTACACACACTCACACTATCCCCTCCGTCTATTTCTACCACCTACAGGTAGGACTTTTACAAATGGTTCAATCCGTTCAATTATTCGAGCTGCCTTTTTATCGTCTTGGACTCCCCTGCTATCTTTGGGGTTAGCCAGATGCTGCCTTAGCTCGTTCATAGTCAAATTGGATGTGTAAATCGTCGGGAAACGTTCCATTCTCCGTTGAAGGATAGGACCTATCACTTCATCCCTTGTCCAAACGGTTAGTGTCTCAGCTCCGATATCATCAAGTATGAGTACAGGAGCCGTTCTGAGAGCATCAAGCTTGCGTTCTACGGTCTCAGTCTTAGAACCGATAGCGTCTTTAACTTCCAATAAAAAGTCCGGCACATAGACCATAAGGACCTCCACATCACATTTAGCAAGCTCTTGGGCAATCGCCCCAGCTATCCGGCTTTTGCCAACTCCCATAGGGCCATAAAGGTATAGTCCCTCTGTTGTCTTGCCCGGAACAAACGTGCTACAGAACTTAACAGCAGCGGTGATCGCGCTTAATCTCTGCGGATCTGGTTCGATATCATCAAAGGTCGCTTCCAAAATGTGTGATGGTATGAAATGACTCTTGATCCTCTGACCTATGCCCTGCTGCCTTTCGTAAGCCTTCAGGAGTTCACATTTTTTGAACCTGAATGCTAACTCGCTGCTGTTGTCGGGGTTAGGCTCCTCGACACTTCTATGCCCCTTGTGAGCGTTCTGGCAGTCTTTTAATCCTGGACATACACTGCAAGCATCGCAATAGGCTAGATGCTGTGATATGTCCCTATAGTTCCGTGGACTGGTTAAGTCTGCTGTCCGATCAGGGTACTTCCGCCGCAGGCGTTGCACTTCAGGATGGTTATCGATGCGCCGGATTACTTCAGCTTGTCGTTCGAAAAAACGAGCTGGTATCAACGCCTTTAATTCTTGCTGAAAGCTCTCCATGCCGTTAACCTCCCTGCTTTTGCCTTAGTTCAGCAAGCATTTTTTGTAAATCAGCTTCGGTATACTGTGAATCCGGCTGAGTAAACTCCACTTCATCTGGCTTCAGTTCTACTGTCCCTGTTTGTCTGACTGATGTTAATTGTGTCTCATGTAATGCATAGATTACTTTGGCACAGTAACGCATGCTCCCAATTTCATGTCGCTTATATTGGGGTTTGAAGTTATCAAAGGCTTGATCTACACCATCTAGCGCTGTTGTCAGTGGTATTCCGGCTGCTTGCAGCTCAGAAATGGTGAGATCGTCAGCCATCGATATTTCAAGCCCCCTTCCCCTGCGCTGAAGGTACTTGTTGGCAACCGCGTTGCGATAATCAATGTCCGTTGATGATATTTCATCCTGTCCAGAGTCGGCATCTGTTTCAGAAGTGGCAGGAACGGTACCTTGCCGGGAAGACGGTATCCCCTCATCTTTGGAATTGAATTCATCCTCAGGCGTTAAACAACAACTACCTTCTTTTTCTAGTTCTAGTTCTAGTTCTAAATCTAATTCTTTATCTGTTTCGTTACTGCCCGTTACTGTAACGTTACTTGTAGCGTTTCCTGTAACCTGAGGATCATTTTCACCTGAATCAAGCTGCTTTTGCTTGTTCCGGTAATTTCGAACCCTCTTTTTAGTTTGTTCCCTGACCTTATCCATTCCATCTACATTCTGATGCTTCTCCCAATTAGGCAGAAAGAAGGCTCCTTGTTCAGACACTTCCAGCATCCCGAATCTTTCAAAGATGGATAGGGCCATTTTTATAACCGGTAGTGGCCTTTTGATCACCGAAATCAACATATCCTCTGTATATGGAATGGTTTCGGTCAGCATGATGTAGCCGCCCATGTTGGCTCTACCAGTCATAGTCATTAGCTTGAGCCATATAACAATGATCGTGTCAGCCTCGGGCATGTCTTCGATGATCTTTATTTTTTCATCATCAAACATACCTGTACTGAGCTTGATCCATTTAATTTCAGCCATTTTCTTCACCTAACTGTACTGTAAACTTGGTCAACCATATCTCCCCCTGACTGATCCATCTGCAAAATTGACCTTCATTTTCAATTTGAGTGCATGAATAGTTTCTCTGAGGCTTGAAAATTCATTTCTGTACTTCATAGACCTCCCATACGCCTCTGCTTCAATCATTCGTATCTCTATCGTGTCAAGTTCCGCCCGTTCTTTCTTAGGTCTTGATGCATTTATATAGGCTTTTGCATACTCTATATCCCTTTGAACATGTATCAGTTTATATTGCCTGTCGCATTCCCCTGATACTTCTCCAGTTAGTTCGTGACATTGTGTAAGCAGTTCTATTTTTTTAAGGAGAGCTGCCGGATTATCCTCCGACAACTCACTTGCCAACTCTTTTAATCTATCAATGTCTTTAAAATAAGGTTCAAGTTCCAAACCGGATCACTCCGCTCTAAAATTAGCAATCGCTATTTTCGTAATAGAGGTCTATTTCATCCTCATCAATGACTAACTTAGAACCATGAGCATAAATCTTGAATAAATCCTCTGCGATTCCATGCAAGCCGTACATCATATCTTTTGATTTAATTTCACGATCATCTATTTTCAGACAGAATAATGTACCATCATCGCGAACAAGCATTCCATATTTGCATTGATACTTACCCTTATCCGGTTCTGGATCAAGGTAAATCCATGTGCTATAGTCCTTGTCTATATGAAGAGAGAACTCATCACTATCGTCATATTCGTTATCTTCGTTTCCACTTTCTTTCCAGCCGTTAATAAGTTCTGATAGTTTATACTCTGGCTTTACATCAGAAAGCATTCTATCCATTTGTTCCTTTAACTTTTCCACACCCTGTACATGAGTAATTTCATCCAGTTTTTCTTTAATAACTTGCGTAATCAATGTGTTATAAGACGGTAAATCCAACGCACCGAGATTGATAGAAAAATGTTGTTTCACATGTTCTTTTAACTGTTTTCCAAAATCTCCATAGCTACTGAAAATATCATCCACAATGGATTCGATTGTTTTTTCGAGCTTATTTCGGACGATTTGTTCAATTAACCCCTCACTATGAATGTTTGCCAAAGCTTCGTTTACCATATTATTCAAATTCATATTTGTTCACTCCTATTTTCATTTTTTCGATTACGTGATATACTGCCGTTGAATTGTTTGTTAAATGATCGTGTTGGTAGCACGATTGTTTGTCAGGGCTTCTCTGATTTTTCTATTGCGATTACGGCAGTAGTAATTACAGAAAAGTCCTTCTTCTTTTGGATCGGGAAACTTTTGTCCTGCAAAAAACCTCTCTTCCGCAATGCATGCATATCCCTATTCCTTTCCCTGATATTTTGTATCCCGATGGCTTAGGAGCCTCTAGGCCTTCATATTCTTCGTTCTTATCTATAGATTGCTCCAGCTCACTCAACTGTGCAGTAAGCAAATCTATTTGAGCATGAATCTCGTCATACGGTAATCCATAGTTAGCAGCGTCAATTCTGTCCTCGTATAGTTCCCGCAATCGCGCTCTCAACACCCTACATTCTTTTCGCTTGTCCAACTCTCTCAGCTCCATATCTCCGCTTCAAGTTCGGATATTTTAGCCTTTAGTTGCCTTGCTTGCTCATTTAATGGCTTCATTTTCTGCCTGCTTACCGCAGCACTCCATGGACCATTCAAAACCGCATATTGGGTTTTATGCAAGGCTTGTAACTTCTGCTCTGTAAGATCTTTTTCACGTTGAAGCGCAAGCTTACCTTTGTCCTTATCAGTTAGTTGCGGCTCCAGAAGTTCCATATCTACTACGTGTAAACTGTTCAAAACTCGATAAATTTCCAAGGTAGCAAATATCAGGCTTTCGGCTTCTTTATTGATGGTGAATTTTTCTCCTTCATCGGTTACTACTGGTATTACGAAAATACTCATAATGCCTTCTTTCTTCGCCGGATGTTGCGGACGATAATGGCATGCTGTAACGGATTACTAAACCAGATACGAGCCATTTCTGGAAGAGTCATAGCCGATCACTCCTTTAGATATAGTCTTCTGGACGAAACTCTTTGACAAAGTAAATGGAATCATCAAAATCTATGCGCCGGATGTGACTGTACTTTGCAACCGAGAACAAAACTTTCAGCTTACTCCAAATCATGCGGCGATATTTTCCGACCGTTTCATTAAATTTTCCATCTGTCTCCTTGTAACGATCTTTTGCGAGAGTAATGGACCTGATTCTTACTGCATCCTGTAACTGATAGCATTCAGCATCCGTCAGTGTAACGCTGTCTCGAACCTCTTGGACCATCATCTGGACTTCCTCGACCTTTTCAGCAACGTCTACTTGCATTTGCTTCATTCCATCCCACAAGCCTCGAATAGCCACGCCTTGGGCCTCTGTGAGTTGAAGTTGCTTTTCTACAACCGCCAAGTAATCCGGCTGCTGGTTATGATTAATCAATGACATTTGCATCTACCACCTTTCTGCCGTTAACGGCTGGACGAATCTGTTCGACAAAGGCTTCTAACATGTCCAAACCTTCAGACAGCCGTTTCTTTTCAGAACTACTTGCACTCCCAATCGCACCCAACATGAACGAAGTAATTCCAACCTTTTGTAGAAATTGCTTCACATGGATGCTTACCTGAATTGTGTTGCTATCTGCCTCGAATCGGAGCTTCTTCATTTGTGCTGCGGCCTGCTGATCGCTAAAATCATCAGGCTGTTGAAGCTTGAGAGCCTCCAGCTCTTCTTTAGCTCTCTGGTAGCCACTCTTCAATTGTTCAACTTTTAAACGTTCTTTTTTCAAATCTTCATTGATTTTGTTTTTCCAGTATTCATCGCGTTGTTTAAGCTGGACCTCAGCCTCTTTTTCCTTCTGCCGGATAAACACGTTCGTTTCTTCTTCATGGCGCTCTACCGCAGCAGCTACAGCCTCGTCTACTTGATCAACTGGGACAGCATCCTTATACTGACGTTGCAAGGCAAGCTTTTCTTGTTCTGCTTGTTCGGCCCTCTCTTCGGCTTCGCGAACAGCAGCTTCCAGACGAGCTTTGGTTTCAACAAAAGCTTTATGGGTACTGATTAATCCTTCATCAAGCTGCTGGATAATCTCAGGTGTGGCATTTTCAGCGATAAATTTTGCTTTATCATACTGCCGACCGGAACCAAATCCTGCTTGATCCGCTACAATATCCCGAACTTGTCCGGTAGGTTGGTCAGGAAAATTTTCCGTACCTCCAGCCATGCGCTCTTTGGCCTTCAAGCGTTCGACCTCTTCAAGCCTCCGTCCCCATTCCACTCGTTCAGAAAACGTGAACTCTTTACGGTGTTCGTTTTCCGAAATCTCCAAGCGAAGCTGGTGTTCAACATCACTAATCTCCATGACTCTTACCGTTACTTCTGAGCGACCTAGGAACTGATGCGCTCTCAATCGCCGTTCTCCAGCTATCAACTGATAATCCGGTGTTACTACTATAGGATTAATGAGTCCGTTTTGTTCTATATCCTGGGCTAGTTCTTCAATACCGCCGAAATCTTTGCGAATGCGGTCACTGACTTTTATTTTGTTAATGTCAATTTGCAAGTTAAGTCTCCTTTCTAAAGGCTATTCATAGCTTTCATTCAAAAAGTTCTGGAACTTACTCATGAACTCTTCGAATTTTGCGGGACTAAAATCATTACTATGAAAATCCAATTCAATAACTAATTGGCTTTCGACCGTCTTTGATGCAGTTCCTAACTTTGTCGATTGGTTGATGGAATATCGCGATACCGTGACACGAGTCAAAAAATTCTCCCTCTTTACAGGATGATGATAAAAAGACAAGGTTCACGCCTCCTTTAGCTCTGTCTTTGGGACCTTTCGATAAGCTCAGATCGCTCTTGCCAAAATCTCTCCACAGTTCCTAATGAATCTTCTTTTTTCAGATTGGGTAGCACAACAAGAACCTCCTTTGCTTCTACATAGATATCCTCATCAGACAAACGTTCTTTATGATATTTTCTTTTAAGTTCAAAGTGTCGATATAATCCAACGGATATCTTTTCAATCCCTGGTCTGGTTGCCAGTTCATTGATCAAATCATTCGTGCTTACATTCTTTAAATCAGGCAGTCGTTTATTCAGTTGTTCAATATTGGGTGTAGTCATTTAGTTTTGTTCTCCTTTCTAAGTCCGATAATTAACTTTATCCTGTTCCCTTCCCCAGGCATCTAAAGCTGCGGAGCTGAACACAATCCTAGTTCCGAATCTCCTATGCGGAATTTGTTTCTTTTTACACATGTTGTAGAGCAACTTCTCCGAGATACCAAGATATTTGGCAGCTTGTTCCACATTTAATCTTTTATCTGTAGCTATATTCAATCTTTCCATTAACCGCTTTTCAGCTGCGGCAACTTGAACAGCAACAATTTCATTGATCGCTTGTTCAATAGCCGTCATACCATTGCACCCTCTCGTTCTATAACTGGAAGAATATTCTTTTGTTTAAGTAGCTCATAAATAAACAATCTTCCTTTTTGCGTCCAATAGGTATGCATTTTACTCCGCGTTTCATCAATGAGTTGAGTTTTACTTTGTGTATATCCTTTATCCGCAAATTTCTGATATAACAGCCAGCAGCCGCCTTGCTTAAACTGAATACCCTCATCATGCAGAATCTCGTTTAATGATCTGGCGCTTAATCCGTAGTCTTTTGCATTTTTTGAAATTGCCACTACAGAATTGGTTTGCAGAACCAGATCGTAGTAAGTTGCTTTAGGCTTTAATTCATGAATAATTTGTTCCTTTTGTGCATTCTGTAGTTGAAGTGCTTCGTTCTTTTCTGCTAGATCAGCAGCGAGTCTCAATGCTTCCGGCAGAGAACGAGGAACATTGATAGCCATTTCATTCACTCGGTAATATTCATCGACCAACATTTCATAAGCTTCCCAGGCTTTATCTGTATTAAGTGACTTTGCATGCATCCATGCACCTTTTTCAGTCCATAGGTAAAGAATAGCAGCGTTTTTTGAACCATCGTCAATTTGCGTATGGTTCAAAAATTCACGTTTCTCCTGCCCTGCAAGTCCAATGAAATGCTTGCTCTCAATGTAACGATCTTTATTACGATTATAGTTTTCTGAAATCCGACGAGTATCAGTTCTATACGACTCAGCTAGTTGCGACGTTGTTAACACTCGTTGATTCCTGTAATCAATAGCTTCAATTACATTCATTCTGTCACCTCAATTTCGATGCCCAGTATTTCAGCAATTATAGGCTTTTGTTTCTTTCCTTCGCGGGTTCCCTTAAAGATTTCTGATACATAGGTCGAGGACACCCCTAATTCTTTTGCAATATGAATCATCTTAATATTCCTTTGAAGCATGATTTTTCTTGCTTCTATGCCGAATTCAGTGTAATTGGTCAAATTGGCTTTCTCTCCTTTCTAATTGTTTGTTGAATAATCAGCTTAATTATTGACATTCGACTGAAAATAAACTAATATCTTTAAAGAAGGCAACATCAAATTCAATCGTTGGGGAACGATTTTTTTAAATATGGGTTATATACCCTCTGTTTTTTTGTTGTCTTTTTTGCCAATAATCAAGCTTTGTCTCAATATTAACTGATTATTTACGAATGGTCAACATTTATTTCGTATTTATACAGTCATTTATGAAGGAGTGTTGTGATCGTGTCCATAGTCGAAAATATAAAGTCGGCTTGCGTAACGAAAGGTATATCTATTCCAAAATTGGAGAAGGAATTGGGTTTTGGAAGAGGATCTATATACAACTGGGAAAAGAGTTCTCCTTCAATCGACAAAATAGAAAAAGTCGCAAATTACTTCCGCTTATCCATTGACGAACTGGTAGGCAGAGGAGATTTTTATGGCATTGGATGGATATTAAAAAAGGAACGGGAAGAAAAAGGTGTAAGTTTAGAGAAACTTGCAAAATCTTTAGCCCTTGAAATTGATGATCTGGAACAATATGAGTTAGGAGGTAGACCGATGAGCGTAGGAACTGCCTCTCTTATTTCAGATGAATTGGGTATTTCCCTTTCTGAATTATTGGAAAAGCATAGCTACTATGAAATGACTAATGCGGATGAAATTCCAGTTAATTCCTCGTTGAGTTCAGTGCCTGATTGGGCTTCCCCCAAGGATATTCGAGATTTTAAGACAATGTTGGAGGAAGACGGACCGATAATGTTTGATGGAGTACCAATCTCAAATGATGACAAAGAAAGAATAAAGCGAGTCATGGAGGCTATGTTCTGGGACATAAAAGCCAAAAACAAAAAGACCTATGGCCGTAAGAAAAAAGACGAGTAGGTGCAGCCTATGGCCTGAATATCATTATTTATCATGCAGATTTGGGCCGATCAACCAAGGGGATGTATTACAGAAAAATGAGAAGGAGATGTATAGTGATACACAATGACCTGGATGAGAATTGGCAACGCATGGTCTGTGCTCATGAACTTGCTCATGACCAACTACATCCAGGTTTAAACAGATTTCGGCTTGATCAGAATGCATTTTTTAACACCGGAAAATATGAGAAACAAGCCAATATATTCGCTTTGAAGCTACTTACACATGGAATAGATCAATATATCGACGAATCCATTTCACATTATTATTTGAGATGCGGAATTCCTCTCGAACTACATAAATTATTTATCCAGTAGGTCATTATGGAATGATGTTAGTATTTCCATGCCCAAAAACAGAACATACATTCCCGTTAAGGAGGTGATTTTACTTATATAGGTCGTTAGAATCAGGATGAAATTAGGAAAGGAGTTTCACTATGGCTAAAGGAAGTATAGAAAAACGAGGAGAAAATACTTGGCGGTTGACAGTAGACCTCGGCCTAAATGCTGACGGCACCCGCAACCGACCACGTACATCTATCACAATTGAAGAGCCGGCATTAATGAAACTGTCTGTAAAATGTGCAAAATTATCGGAAGCCCCGAAAAAATTAAGAGAATATCTGGATGATCAATTGGCGGATTTCAAACGAGAAGTATTAAGTGGAAATTATATCGCGCCATCAAAAATGACTTTCAAGGACTTTTACGAAAATGAATGGAAACCAAAACATGCTGTGATTGAATATAAAAACGGCACCACTCTAAAATCACATTGTTCGAAAATCAACAATCACGTATTACCGAAGATTGGACACAAACTACTTGATGAGATAACGACGATGGAATTGGTTAAACTGTTTACTGATCTACGAAAACCAGGCGCTCGCGTCGACAAACGAGGAGGCAAAGACCAACTATCGTCTCGGACGGTGCAATATGCATATGATGTTACGATGAACATTTTTAAACGGTCTGTTGAATGGACCGTTATAAAAACAAACCCAATGGATGGTGTCAAGCGACCTCAGATTAGCAAAGAGAATAAGAAGGTGCGAAAGGATCGGAAAAATTACTACGAAGAAGATGAAGCGACAGCTGTAATTGATGCGCTACTCGAAACTAAATCGGTATGGCGTATGTATTTTCTTGCGGCAATTATCGGAGGTTTTAGACGCGGAGAGTTAATTGCACTTGAAATTGATGACTGCGACTTTGTGAATTGTAGGCTGCGGATTGACGAGAGTATATCAAACACCGAAGACGGTCAGGCCGACATAACGGACACTAAGAACGAAGCATCAAACGACTATGTGGACATGCCTCTGTGGTATATGGAAGAGTTGGCCGCTCACATCAAAGCGTGCCGGAAGCTAAAAATGAAACTGATGGACAAGTGGCAAGGTGGCGATCGCAATTTCGTATTCCATTCCGGCTACGGCAAGCCTTACTACCATACTACACCGACACAACGGTGGAAAGATTGGTGTGAGAAAAACGGGTTTCGATATGTAACCCTGCACGGCCTGCGGCATACGAATGCAACGTACTTATTAGAGCAAGGAGCATCTATTAAAGAGATTCAACATCGACTGAGACATGCTACATCACAAGTCACCAGCGATACGTATGCCCACGTAACAAAAAGGCTCAGCCGCAAGACCGCTTCGCACCTTGATAAGTTCGATCCGAGAATCCGTCCCCAATCCGTCCCCAACGGCAAAAACGACGCTCATTCTTCTTGATTTTGGCGATCCTAAAAATCCCATACAAAAACAAAAGATCCCTTATGTATCAAGGGATCTCAGGTGCTTTTCTGAATGCCGAGGACCGGGATCGAACCGGTACGGTAGTCACCTACCGCAGGATTTTAAGTCCTGTGCGTCTGCCAATTCCGCCACCCCGGCATAAATTTAGGAACGCTATTTTCATACTTACTTCTCTTACAAGTAACGGAGAAACATCCAGCTTATGTACAAACTGGTTCTCGTTATGTAAATACCTTTTTAATGGGCACCAACATATAATACGACAATTTCATCAAGTTGTAAAGTATTTTTTTCTAAAATAATAAAAATTCTTTTCTGCATAACTTGGACGCATTTGAATTACACTAATAAACGTCTTTCCAAACTACCAGAAGGGGTGTTACGAATGCGTGAAGGTATGATTCCAGCTGTTCTTGGAACGGTAGTATCGGCTTCAGGCGCTGTGTTGCTGAGCAGTAAGTACAAGCTTGCGGCTACAGGCATTCTCGGTTTCGGACTGGCTCATGTTGTTCTGGGAGCGATTGATCTGATTGAGCATCGCTAGTCGTTTGGGAAGTGCCGGGCGGGAGCAACTTCCTCCCCGGCTTTATTATTATAGCCGCTTTAGCCGCCTTGAGCGTTAATACTTATATAAAGCATACAGTATGCTTGCACTCATAAAGGAGCGTGTGATGTATTATGAAAGAAAACATTTGGCAAGAAAAGAATCGTACCGTCGATCAGGTCGAACCTGAACAGTCGTTAGATCAGCGTGAGCCAGGTTTTAATCGTATCCCTGACCTCGATGCCGATACTCCTGCTGCTACAGATATGATTGAAGAAGCTGTGGGCCGTGGCTTGAACAAGCTGCGTAACGATTTTACAGATTAAAGCATGGGTCATAAGGCATGGGTTACTCAAACAACAACATTGAACCAAGCAATCTTATAAACCGTGATTTCTAGTGATCACTTGAAAATAAGCATAAACCAGCCAATAATTGAAACCCAAAGCACCATACTAATCAGGATTCCCCACACGATGCCCACTGAGAAATTCCCTTCACTCTTCGGTGCAGCATGGCCAAATTTCAATCTAAGCTTCATTTGATTCCAGTTCATAGAACCCCCTCCTTAAGTTCTATTTCGGAATATGAAGCTCATTTATGTAGATCAATAGTCATGTTTTTCAAAAAAATAAAAAAGGGCTTTTTGTCCTATCATCCAGTCCGGGGAAAAAGTATTACTGCTATCCCGACCAAACAAATCAATCCACCCACGATATCGTACAAATCAGGTGTCTTTTTATCAATCCACCATCCCCATGCAATGGAAAGGACAATAAAGACACCTCCATATGCTGCATACACACGCCCAAAAGAGGAGAAAACCTGAAAAGTTGCAATGACTCCGTAGACAGCCAAAACCACCCCGCCGCAAAGTCCGACATACCATGTCTTCCCTTCACGCAGCCACTGCCAGATCAGATACCCTCCCCCAATTTCAGCTATGCCAGCCAAAATAAAAAGTAACGCTGCCTTTAACACCATTTCACATCCCTATTCTGATAATCTTCTCGGCTTTATTTCACAGATGCCATCCTTAGAGCAATCGACCTAAAATAATAATCAACGCAATCACGCCAACCAGAATAAGCAGATTGCTGACCTGACGCCATAAACCAGAGGCTCCCTCAGAGTGAAGCTTCCGCTGGTTCGCATCAAAATTCGCTTTGGCTCCTTCAGCATCTACAGGGCTAGAAAACGGTCGGTTATCTTCATTCATGTAAATGACCTCCTTATCAATACACCTTAATGATACCAAACTTTTCCACTGATTTCGCATTGATTTTATACTCATGCTTACTGTATATTTCCCACTGCACCTGCATATTTATGAAGTGTACAACTATGTGTCAATATTTCACTGAATATAGCGTATGATGGTGAATCAAGGCAGAGTAGGTATTTTGACACCTTTTATTGCAGGACGGTAGTTATGGTATAATTTAGTCAACTTAATCATGATCGTAACGAGAGTACAACTATCCATCTGTATTGAATTCACATCCATGATCCGCATCCCGGTTACAACCTGCATAATCTGATTGTAATTTAGGAGGAGGATACCGATGTCCCCAATCTTTCTAGTTACTTTAATGTTAATGGGCATGTTTTTACTTCAGGCAGCCATCGTTCTAGGCATCATACACTGGATTTCCAAACGCAGCAGCCGTCCAGCGCACACCAAAATGGTTCTTACCATGGGCTTGCTTACGTTGATTTTCGGCTTCCTTCTGGTAAAAGACTGGATGTATTCACAGGAATTGAACCGATTAGTCTACTTCTGTTTGCTAATAATCCTCATTAGCGCAGGTAACCAACTGAGAAAACGCAAAGAAAAAATGTAATTTCATCATGATGTCATCAAAGGAGGAGCGCCATGAAATCTCACTCAATACGCTTTTGGTTACAAAGGGTGCTACTGCTACTACTTGTTTTACTATTCAGTGTCTCTCAGCAATCGTTCATTATAGCTGATGCCGCTCCGCCTGTTAATTCCCAGGCATCTGCCAAAGCCAGGCAACTACTTACCTACCTTTCCAATGTGCCGGAGGGTACGCTAATCTCCGGGCAGCATGATTATTTAGAGGCACCGGATGAACAAAACAACAAGTTACAACAAATCAGCGGACAATATGCAGGACTCCATGGCTATGAGTTTGGAGGACTAGCCAATCAGTCCCATGCAGCCTTACAAGAGCAGCGTCAGCGTGTTGTGGACAGTGCTATTCAGTGGAGCCAGTCCAGCGGAATTGTAGCTATTACCTTTCATCAAGCGTTACCAGGTAAACCCAAAACGTGGAAAAACGTGCAAACCAAGCTCAGTCAGGCTGAATTTAATCGCTACATCACGCCGGGTACCCCGCAATATCGACAACTGATTGCAGATATTGATGAGGTCGCACTTTCCCTCAAAACGTTGCGGGACGCAGATGTACCTGTTCTGTGGAGACCCTATCATGAAATGAACGGCAACTGGTTCTGGTGGGGAAACAAACAAAATTACGTCCAGCTCTGGAATGTGATGTATGACCGCTTCGTTAATGTTCACCATCTGAATAATCTGTTATGGGTATGGAGTCCGAATGCACCGAACGCATACAGCACACCGTACAGTCGAACTTTTCCGGGTATAAACAGAGTGGATATTCTCGCAGCTGATATTTACAACAATGATTACAAAGCCTCATATTACACCGGACTGCTTAAGCTTGCACAAGGAAAGCCAATCGGAATTGGGGAAAGTAATATTTTGCCGAGCTCCAATCTATTAAAAAATCAACCCGCCTGGGCCTATGCCATGACATGGGGAAAGGAGCTATCCGCAACCAATTCGCAATCAACGATCAGAACATTCATGAATCAAAATAATATTATCACACGGGACCTTCTCAACGAGACCCTGCGCTAAAATAACAAAAAAGCTTCAACTTCGCTCTATGAGTGAAATTGAAGCTTTTTTAGGTCTAACCAAGCCAAGCGCTTTAACTATTTCTAATCACTTCTTCCAGATCAATATCGGCGTACGCCTCTTCACCGAGATGCACAGATACAATGGTATAGATTCGCTTGGTCAGTCTCGACATCAGTCGATCTCCCGGTGCTACTGAGTATTCTTCCCGATAATCTCCAATTTTGTGAAAACCGCTGGACATATGGATGTACAAGCTGCCTCTTCGAGTTTTACCATGTACCAACATCAAATCTCCTCCTGCTGTAACCATTCCTAATTACATCTGTTACATGTATATCGGTTAGAATAAGATATGAAATAAGTCCGCGCTGAAACCAAACGGGCCTGCCCGTAATAGGACAGACCCGTTTGGTAAAAAATATTTTCGTTCTTAAGAGGAAAAAACTATCCCTGATAGGATTCTGCAATCGCATTCGCCGCAATGATGGCGTTGTACACGTCAGCAGGACTGACCGGAAACGGCATATTGACCATCGTATCATTCGATGCACAGGCAGTTTCAGCCACTTGACGCCATTCAGCCTCGACAAATTCCTCAACACCCAGATCACGAAGCGTCAAAGGAAGACCTACGTCCTTAACCAGTTTGATGACAGTATCCAGTTCTTCTTTCGGCGCATTTTCCAGCACAAGCTGAGTTAGCAAGCCGAATGTGACCTTCTCGCCATGCTGTGCTTTATGCAGTGAAGGTACAGCCGTCATGCCATTATGAATCGCATGCGCTGCTGCCAACCCACCTGATTCCGCACCAACACCACTCAGATAAATTGTCGCTTCAATGGTATCCTCCACCGCGCGAGTATATACTTTACGATCCACCGCAAGCTTGGCCTTCACGGCATTTTCCAGCAACGTATCATAACAGAGACGGGCCAGTCCCAGCCCTGTGGTGGAAGGCTTGTTCAGTACCAGGTTGTCCCCGTTAGACTGATAACAAGCCCGCGCTTCAAAATAAGTAGCCAGCGCATCGCCAATCCCGGCTGCGAAGAAACGTGCAGGCGCCGCTGCCAGAATGCCCGTATCCGCCAGTACAACGTCGGGATTGGTTGGCAGGAACAAATACTCATCAAAGGAGCCGTCTTTCTTGTAGATGACCGCGAGGGCAGTACAAGGGGCATCCGTAGAAGCAATCGTCGGGAAAATAACGACAGGCAGCTTTTCATAATAAGCCGTTGCCTTAGCGGTATCCAGCGTTTTACCGCCGCCGATCCCTATAATGATGTTAGCGCCATGCTTGCGCACCAATTCCCGGTTACGCTCAATTTCTTCTTTAGTACATTCATATTGGAATTTCTCGAAAATCGCCTGATTGCCAGCCGCTTCAATAGAAGCGCCAGCCTCCTTTTGCGCCTTTTCGAGTATAAACTCATCACAAATAATAAAGGCTTTATCGCCATAATCCTTAATGTAGTCATTTAACGACGAGAGCAGATTCTGGCCAGAAATAAATTTCTTGGGTGAAGTAACGGACCTTACAACGTTTGTCATGTAAATTCCTCCTCAGTTTTGACTCATACCGAAAAAACGATGTATTTCAGTACGTGACATCTTAACTATAAACCTCTTTTGATCCTGTTAAAAGGCTGGTTATGGAATATTTTATGAACAAATTGTGTATCATCAAACTTTAACGCTTTCATTCCACTCGGAATATAATATCCCCATCATAATACGGTCGTAGCTATTACCATCACGAAGAACAGCAGAACGAACCCTGCCCTCATGCTGGAAACCCGCCTTTTCATAGGTTCGAATGGCCTGTTCATTATACTCAATAACATCCAGACCGACCCGATTCAAATTTAATTCGTAAAAGGCATAACGAAGAATGAGGCGCACCGCTTCGGCCCCATAGCCCTTCCCACGATATTCCGCATTGCCTATGCCAACCGCCAACTGACCGATCCGATTATTCCACTCAATCCCGTGAATGGCAACAAATCCGATCAGGACATCATCTGCCAACGTTCTCAACCGGAAATAGACCTCGTTCGAACTGGGTGAGCCTTCCGATTCCATTTGCTTCAGCGTATAAGGGAGTGCCAAATCCGTATCCACATTTCGCAGATACTCCGCATCCTCTCCCCATTTGAACATCGTTTCCGCATCTTCTCCCCTGACAGCGGCCAGTTTAATCCGATCCCCGTAAAATAAATTTTCGATTTTCATGACCCTTCATCTCCTGTTTTGTGTTGTCCCATTTTGTACTCCAGCGATCATGCTATTAAACGTCCGCAATCCAAGCCCTCCTCAGGATTTCAATGTATAAACTTTACAAAACAATCGGACAAAACACAAACAAATAACCTTAAACTCTCTCTTCGAAAAATAATCTTTCATTACATTTGACTTGGCATCATGCGCAAAAAGACCCTGCGGCCGCAAGGTCTTTTTCATATTCCTTAATATTTAAACAGCATAGCAACCAACTGATATCCAGCTCCAATCGTCCAGAACAGCACATAATCACCGCGCCGGATGCGACCGGATTCAATGCCTTCATACAAGGCAATGAACGGGCTACTGGTGCCTGTATAACCGTAACGATCACCTACATAGATCATTTGGGCATCCTCCAGCTCCAAATGATCCTGTATTTTCAGCACATTCGCCAGCGAAAACTGCGACAGACAATAAGCCCGTACATCCTGAGGCGCCAATCCGTTCTTCTTCAAAATTCGCTCAAGCAGATCAAATGTGGGGGGCAATGCCATATTGGCGTCGAACGGAAGCCACTGAATATATTTTCCGGGGGCATCTGCTTGGAGTGTTGCCGCTAATCCCTGAGCCGGGTACAAAATTTTATCTATATTGACTGGGTCCGTAAAATACATAGAATCAATAAAGCCAGTATCCTCTTCCGTACGCTCCAAAATAACTGCACAAGCGGCATCCCCATAGTTCGCATAAGTAATTTCATCCTCGGGACCAGAAACAAGTGAATTATAGTCTGAACCGATGATAAGTGCAGTGCGCGCATCAGGATTAGACAGCATAGATCGGCTGGCTTGATCGACTGCCACTGTCATGCCTGCACAGTTCGCGTTAGAATCCATGACAACCACGTCATGTCTGGCCTCGATTGCTTGATGAACAAACAGGGCATTCATAGGGAACAGCGACTCCGGGACTTGGCTGGAAAACACGATCATGTCCACA
The DNA here is from genome assembly GCF_056316205.1 of Paenibacillus sp. 1-8. Classification (NCBI taxonomy): domain Bacteria; kingdom Bacillati; phylum Bacillota; class Bacilli; order Caryophanales; family Paenibacillaceae; genus Paenibacillus; species Paenibacillus sp. 1-8. The sequence continues at coordinate 3,438,539 of NZ_CM149995.1, forward strand.
TCACGGCCTGTCATTTGAGCTTGATCCAGCGCTTTCTTGGCAGCTGCGATCCCCATCGTCAAACCGTTCTCATGCGGGCTATCAATAATGTAACGCTTTTTCCTACCCATATGCTCCATGAACCGACGAATATCTTTGCCCTGTTCATCAAAATGACGGATATAATATTCGTTGTCCACCGAATGGGACGGATAATACACACCCAATGCCTTAATTTTAATATGACTCATCAGCAGGTTCCCCCTTACACATTCATCTCGCTGTTTGTCACCGCTTCAGAACATTACTGTACGACGATATCTACGTTGTTTAAACCCGCTTCACGTGCTACACGACCGAGCTGCATTTTAATAATCGTTTGTTGAAGGCTGATCCCAAAAATCACTTTGGCAAACCCGGTTTCTTTATACCGTACAAAAGAACCTTTCAGTTTTTCTACTTCTCCCGGGTCCAGCAGTGCCATTTGGGTACAGTCTACTTTGAGCGTATAGCTGGATGCCTGAATGGAGGAAGTCTTGGATACATATTCCTTGATAAAGCTATCATATTCAGCCTGGCTGAACACACCATTCACCGCCATATGTACCGTTTTAATGGTTTGATTCACTTCGATACTGTAAGGATTTTGACTCATTTCAGTAAGACTCCTTTGATTTCTTATTTTTGTCTATTAAGATTATCGGAAAAATATGTAGAAATTTTAATATTAAAATAGATAAATCCCCACTAATATATTACAAATTTGTGAATGTGAAAAAAAGCCGCCACTCCTCCTGACTACAGGAAGCAACTGGCAGCTGACAAGTTACGTGTTCATATGCTGATTAATTTGTAAACGTGTGGCGGCCAAGAGAAATGACAGCCGGGCGACTCTTGCTCCACTTGGCTGTGGCAATGGCCGGATTGTAATAAAACAGGGAACCGTTCGTCGGATCAACACCATTAAGAGCCTGTCTTGCCGCACGATACGCGGTCTTGTTCGGTTTCAGGCGGTATTGACCATCCTGTACAGCGGTGAACTGTCCTGGCTGCAAAATAACGTCCGGAATTGAGCTCGGAAATTCATTGGACTGCACACGGTTTAATACGACCGCGCCCACGGCTACCTGCCCTTGAAAAGATTCCCCGCGTGCCTCGGCATAAATAATCCGGGCAAGCTGCTCCAAAGCTGTTAAACGCACCTTCCCAAAGGAATCCAGCTTGGCTTGCGTTGCTGCTCCGGCTACACCGTCGGGTGTAAGACCATAGTCCCGTTGGAAACGGGCAACCGCTTTACTGGTCAGAGAGCCGTAATATCCGGTAAAACCGGCTTTGAAATAACCGAGCGAATGAAGCTGCTGTTGAAGCTTCAGCACCTGCTCACTCTGAGCCCCTTTCGTCAGCGCTGACGATTGCGCTTGTACTTGTCCTGGCGTAACCGACAACACAGCGCCCAGCATACATGCGCAGGACAGGACCAACATAGATAATTTTTTCATATTCCAGACAACCTCCTCTTTCTTGTTCTGTCCGGTACAACCATTCCGGCCTGTACAACTCAGGGGCGTTTATCCGATGATGTTTCTTCTGCTATAGCTTATGCCTAGCTGCGGAAATGACGCGTTGTTACATACGGAATCGGACAAAGATGCTCTCACACGTCCGTTGCAGTATACCACAAGCCGCATTTACGTATCATCCGGCTCTGGTCCTATAACTGCGAATACAAATAAACGCCAGCCGTAACGGACCGACGCGTACTAGGAGCAATTGATCATGTTTAGACACCACTTGAAAACGTGACTTTTTTCGCTATTTTTCTTCTCTAGTTCCACCGGGAAAGGAATCTGTCGTCTTCTTATTCGAATTACGTTTCTCAACTATGTATATATCCATCACCTGAATCCCCCGGTGTGCCAACTTTACAAATAAAACAAATCCCCAAATGCATGCCGCAATGATCGCTAAATATACGATGATAATAAGTAACTGTATCACCTCAAAGGTCGATACCATCTGCATCTGCTTTTATCCTCCTGTACTTGGATTTTGGTTCCCTATACCCCCTTATATTGTAATGGATTTCCTGTAAGTTGGAAACCATCCCTTGCACACAACATTGGGCGGATGCATAGGGTAGCTGTACGATCATCAAATTTTGAATAGCAGAAAGGCAGGAACGACGCGTGGATTCATATATGGATTACACCTCTCCCTCCGCACAATTTACTTATGATTTAAAAGACAATGTTTTGTTTCAAAAGGATGCTCAAAACTCCATTAACGAGCTTTCGGTCCAGCAATTGAATACGTTAGTAAATACATCGCTGCTGGATATTCGCCTGAGCACAGCCAACGTCATAGAGCCTCACTACCACCAAAATGCCACAGAGCTGGTATACTGCATCTCTGGGGCATTGACCGTGTCACTGATTAACCCGTTCACCCGCGAGTTGCGGCATTTTCCGATCACACCTGGTCAAGTGGTTAATGTTCCCCAGGGATGGTGGCACTACGAGGTCGCTACAATGGATGATACTCATTTGTTAGCGGTTTTTAATGCCCCCATGCCCGAATTCATTCTCGGCTCCGACATATTGCGGTTAACGCCAGGCAATATTCTGGCTCATACCTACTGCCTGAATGAGAATAAGATTCAGGAAGCGCTCGCTCCTATCAAAAAGCCTGTGATTATCGGTCCGCCGAATGACTGCAAGCAACAGCAGGCCAAAAAACCGGGAATACATGTAAGACTTGCCGATACTCCCCCGCACCAGCAGGCCGCCCCGGAAAGAACCTATGCCCCTACAGACGGATATCCCGGCTTCGCCTTTAACCCTTATCATGAATGGACCTAACCCTGATAAGATCATAAATCCGTAGGAATGCCCTCTCCCTGTATATTAGCCGTTACCGTTACATCATCCCTCTCATAAAATGCGAATGTACAAGAGGGGGTGATTGAATGGATGCTTATTACAACTGCTTGGGCTGTATGAACAAAAGAGTACGTGTTTTGACTATGGACGGACAACAGCACGAAGGAACCATCGTGAAGGTGGATCGCAATAACGTGTACTTAAAAAGAGAATCAAACGGGCGTGTTCAGACGTCTGCTTTTTATCCTGGTTATGGATATGGATATGGTAATCAAATCTTAACCTTGAGCCTGTTCACCCTGTTGGCGATTGCTTTAATTTAAGTCCACTGCACCCGTCAAGCCCTGTTGTCTACCAAACTATAACACCTCTTATGACAGCTGCAACCCCTGACACTCATCCGTCAGGAGTTGGCAGCTGCTATTTGGGGTGTTTTACTATACAAGCAAGTCACTTGAATCCCTTAAAACGCTTAAATCCCCCACCAGCTATACACCGGTGAGGGATTTAATACGCTCATTTCAATTTAGATCCATAACGACTTGGTGATGATGACCAGCAGAATGAACAGTACCAGGATAGCCCCTGTCGATGTCCAACCTCCGTAGCCTCCAACTTGACCGCCACAACCTCTTTCGCATTCACCCATGGATAAGTTCCTCCTTCATTTCAAGGTACATCATAGCTTATGTATAGAGGTGTCCAATGGACCGGGCTTAACGGCAATGGAAATGATTCTTTCCATCGACTGGGCATTCGCCTACACTCTTTCTGGGCAGGAGCATAAGATATCACAATTAATCCTGAAGGAGTGAAGCAATTGAATTCGAATCAAGCGCTCAATTACAGTACGAATCAGCCTTTTCCCCATCACCACCATCCCCCTCATCACATCGTGGTACACCCTGTAGACCCATATGTGGTAGAAACATTAAAATCGGTCATTGGCAAATATGTTGTACTGGAGACCACACGCGGCAGAATTGACGGATGTGTAGTGGACTGTAAACCTGATCATGTCATTTTGGATGTGTACGGAAAGAAATTCTTTGTCCGGATCTGCGAAATCGTATGGATTATGCCCAACTAGACGATTAGACGCTAAAAATCCTCGCCGATCCTATACCGGATTCGCGAGGATTTACTATTGTCACAGGTTTCTGCTATTCAGTATCTCCGGCCAGCGAAGAACGGAGTTCATCTATCGTTCCATTGAATTCATCCAAATCCACATTACCACGGATACCCGGAACACTGCCTGTGCTACTGTACTGCCAGGCCCACCAATTATCCCAGGCTGGAACTGCTGTCGGCTTTTGAGTCGTGCTGTATCTGGCTACCCACAGTTTATACATAGAAAATGTAGGATCAAACTTGGAAGCAAAAACATTTCCCGTGTACACGATCGGCAGACGTCCGGTAAGCTTCTCCGTTTCATCCAAAAATGCATGAGCCACTTCACTAATTTGCGCAGGAGAAAGACCTTTTGGGTTATTTTCATAATCCAACACTGGCGGCAGGTCCAGCCTGCCTCCAGCTGATTCTAAAGCTCTGGCAAAATTAGCTGCTTCCTGACGAGCACCATCCGTAGTTGTCGCGTTCAAAAAGTGATAAGCGCCGACCAGTATGCTGGCATCCCTCGCTCCCTGAACATTAGCTAAAAATTGATTGTCTTGATATGTTGTCCCCTCTGTAGCCTTGATGAAAGCAAATGTCTTGCCTGCGGCCGCAACCTGTTGCCAATCTATAGTTCCATTATAGTGGGAGACATCGATTCCTTGAGCATGTCCGTCGGAAGAGATGACAGGCTCAGGTACGATCGTATCAGGGGCTATAGTAGCTGTAACAGGCGCGGTAGATGTTAGCCCCACTGTGTCATCTGATTTCTGATCCAGCGCTATGACAATCTTGCCGTCACCCGCATTTAGCACATGGAAAGGTTGGCTACTATTCAGGTCAACCACAATACGTACCGCCGCGGGACTTGTGCTAAATAAAGAGTATCTTACTTGTGAAACATCCTGATCATCTGCTACAGGGAAAGCCCCTTGTCTCGTATTGTCCAAAGGTAGAGATGCTTGGAACTCATCGGAGAACCTAGAACTAGGTATGTCTACAACGATGCGGTCTGCATGGGTCAACGTAGTGACTTTAGGACTTACTTTTCCATTCACCGTAATTGCCAATTGATGATTCATGAAGCTGATTTGGTCTATCGTGGCATGTGTACTCTCTTCTGCATCAGTTACAGTATTAGTTATAGCCTGAGTACCAGAATCGGAGCTTCCATGGGAAGACCCGCTACTTCCGCTTGAGTCAGGCGGGGAAGTCAGAAACACCGTTTTTAGCTTGCTGTTCCATGTCACATTAAGCCCAGTCTGTTCAGATACAAAACGAAGAGGAACATAAGTTGTTCCATCTCTAAGTAATGGAGCTACCATCAACCCCATTTGATGACCATCGACAGAGGCTATAGTTTGATTTACCTGAAGACTGAGGTGATGATCTCGATCCTGGATAGTTACGGTGCCCGTCTTGGCCTTCCAATCCACACGATAACCTAATTCCTCCACAATGAGACGAAGAGGAACTAATATGTTGCCTTTGACTTCCTGGGTCTGAATTCCCTTCCCAGCACTTAAATCTTTACCATTCAGCTCAATATGTGAACTTGAAGACGTAGCGTGAGTTTCCCCTGGAAATCCCCATAAAAACAGAAATAAAAAAGCCAAAAAACAAATTTTCTTCATTATGTACCCTACCATTCTATAAATTTTCACTTATGAAAATCTTGCAGCCTAGTATCTCAGAACCCGCCATTTTGATAGACGCAAATTATATGTAAAAGTTACGGATAAGTCATCACATATCTTAATCTTATCATGAGCAGCACTAAAAAGTCTCTGCCGGCTACATAGCGAGCAGAGACTTCTTTTGTATCTTCATTCACACTGTTAAAAATGTTAAGCCTGCAAGAATGACCGAGGTGATGGACAGCACCAGTAAAGGAAGCACCGCTTTTTCCCGCAGGGCCTTAAAGCTCACGTTCAGTCCCATGCCTACCATTGCCATCGTTAGCATAAATGTGGTGATATGAGAAAGTCCATTCATCAGACCCACGGGAACAATGATATATTTTCCAAAAACATAGCTGCCAATCAAACTTGTGATGACAAACCCAATGAGAAACCAGGGGATCTCCATTTTCGCATCCGAGTGGATCTTCCCGGTTCGCTTCATCCAGTACATGATCATAAAGCTAAGCGGTATTAGCAAAAAGACACGGCCTAATTTGGCTAGCAAGCCAATCGCGAGAGCATCCTGTCCGGCAGGCTCAGCAGCTAAAGCCACATGTGCAATTTCATGCAAACTGATGCCTGACCATATTCCATATTGCATATCCGTCAAAGGAAGCCAAGGTCGAAGCACAGTAAACAAAATGGCAAATACGGTTCCGACCAAAGCAATGAGCCCTACTCCAATAGCCGTGTCCTCATCCTTGGATTTCAACAGGGGAGAAACAGCCGCAATCGCAGCCGCACCGCAGACACCTGTCCCGATACCGAGAAGAAGCGAGAGCGAAGCATCTGCCTTAAAGCGCTTGGCCAGCCACATCGTAAACAGGATGGAAAATACGACGGTGCCCACATCACGCAGGAGCAAGCCCATACCATGATGAATGACAACATCCATATTGAGCTTTAGCCCGTACAATACGATAGCCCCTCGCAGCAATTTTTTAGCCGAAAACTCAACCCCTGAGCGTAAAGCTTCGGGATATCCCCATAGCTGTCGGTATAAGACAGCGAGAAACATGGCGCAAGCCAAAGGGCCTACATAATGAAAGCCAGGTATTTCGTTCAGACCATACCCCATGAATGCAAATATCATGGTCAGTCCAATGCCTAAGATACGCTGGATAAAGCGATTTCGGTTAGAGTGCGGGGAACGCTTTTGTGGTAAACCGGAACTTAATGATAATTTCATGTGCTTTATGTGATTGCTCATGGCGAATACCTCCAGTTCTATCTTCATAAAGCTTAATATGTATTTTGCCATAAGAAAAATAAATCATTATAATGGTATCCATAAGCAAACAGATATGATAAAAATGGAGGAGTTCGCTTTGGATCAATCTTTAATCGTATTTATTATGGTCGCGGAGAAACAAAACTTCACACGAGCTGCCGAAGAGTTACACATGACCCAGCCTGCCGTAAGTCAATACATTCAAACGCTGGAGCGTACCGTAGGAGCCCGGCTTCTGGAGCGAAGTAATAAATATGTGCGTTTAACCAAAGCCGGTGAAATTGTATATCACCATGCCCAGGAAATTATCCGTCTCCATACTCGAATGCAGTATTTGGTGGACGAACTGATGAATACGGCAAAAGGCAATCTATCCATTGGCGCAAGCTACACATACGGAGAGTATGTACTGCCGCATGTGATTGCCCAAATGAGAAGTCAATATCCGCTCATTCAGCCCTCCATTAGCATCGGCAACACTCAGGAAATCGAAAGATTGGTGATTAGTAATCAGCTGGATGTGGGGATTATTGAAGGACAATTTCAACATGACCATTTGTATATTGAACCGTTTGCAGAGGATGAAATGTATATCGTCGTTCCACATCATCACCGTTTGGCTGATAAATCTCAAGTGAGTTTAACTGAGTTGCAAGAGGATATATGGATTCTGCGCGAAGAAGGCTCTGGAACCCGGGAAGCGGCGGAAAAGATGTTTGCACGATTCCAGTTTGTCCCTGCTCATATTATGAATTTTGGCAGCAACCAGATTATTAAAGAGTCTGTAGAAGCAGGCTTGGGCATTTCTTTGCTGTCACAGTGGACGATTCAAAAGGAACTCACCTTGGGCACTTTAAAAGTGTTGGATATAAGCGGCTTCCCGGTCGTTCGGAAGTTCTCTTTTCTGACTCCTTCTGAGGTATTTGAAACGAAAGCGGCCTCTGTTTTTTTAGAGGTTTTGCGAGGCTATAACGTGAAAAGATGAAGCTCAAAAGCCATGAAAAAAGCACCCTTGAAGGCGCTTGAGCTTACTCGAATAAATCGGTGACGGCTCCTTCGGGCTCTTTTAATAAAGACTGTCTGGCTGCTAATAACCAGGGATGCACAACCTTCATTTTCTCTTTATTGCTCCACACATGGTTAAAATAAATCATAATAGCTTCATCTAACAAATGATTGTTTACACTCTTGCGTATCTCTTGTAGAAAAGGCGCAGCGTGTGCCTGATCCCATGACAATTTATCTCCTATAAATAAAATCTTATCCAGCAGACTCATGGACTTCCGCAGCGTGGTATGACATTCAATCGCATCCAGCAGCACCGCATCCGTTCGTCCAAAAATCTGAATAGTCATCTCTCTGGACAGCTTTTGGTGCAGGATATACGGAAATGCTAATTCTTCTTCTAAAATGGGGATATGTAATGCCTGTGCTACAGCCACTTTATCTTCATTGGGAATGATAGTACCTATATCGTGCAGCCACCCCGCTCGTTCAGCTATGACCGGATCAGCATGAAATTGTAGAGCCAGTGCTTTGGCTTCATGGGCTACCCTCGTACAATGCACCCACGTAGCTTCAGCGTTATGTTTGTTAAAGAGCTTCTCTACGTCCAAAAAAAGATCCCCGGAAAATTCAAGTCCTGCAATGTAATGATGTAACACGGGATTCATGGATTATTCCCCCTCTTCGCTTATTCCGATGATTTTACTATAAAATGTACATAACGCGCCACTCGCAGGCAGATGGTCTTCCCATCGCTGTGGCTGCTTGTGGAGCACTATTCCGCCTACTCCGTTTTTCATGTATATCTTTCGTTCAGCTCATATCATGAAAAAAATCCAAAAGCCCTTGCTTCAAAGCAAAGGGGCTTGAAGAAAATACCTTGATAAAAAATAACACCTGGTTACCACGGATGACTGCGGTTGCTTAAACAACATGTGTTGCACTTATATGTTATAGCGGCGGCCCGCCTGCTGCAATCATCAAAAAGTACAAAATGTTAGATAGACAACACAATCGTTATATTGTTGTTTTAAGAGGAGAGATGATCTTGTCCATGATACAGAAAGTGGCTAAAATCAGCGTAGCTACCTTGAAATTGTTGCATGTCGTGGGCGGCAATCCCTACAAAATTTCCTGTAAATCCACCTGATAAAAAGCTGATATTTTGCCTTTCAAAAATCGGAGTCCAGGCGGGTTCATTTCCGAGATGGTAATAAAACTGTCCTTGGGTTACATGGACTTCTACAGCCAAATGTACAGGAAAATCCTCCTCAAGCGTAATCACATGGGGAACTAGCGTGAATGTATCAGCTTCACATCGCATCATGCGCAGCACTTTTCCTTGTCCCTCTTCATAACTGACATAGGCATACAGATAATTTTCATCATTTAGATACAGCAGGAGCCCCGCCATTTGCAAATAGCTTACAGGTTGATATTCCAACGCCGTTTCTACCCGAAAATGATGATCGGTTTGCCGGATGGCAAGCACATGATGCTGAAAGAGGCTTTGAATGGATTCTCCAGCCAGAATTCGGAGATAGCCCGGACGCTGGCTCAGTGAGCACCAACGATCATCCGCCAATATACGCAATGTGTTCCACGTTTTATTTAAAACGGGTCCCTCGAAAAAGTCTTCGAATACAAAACTGTGCTTCTGCCCTGCCGTGAAAGGGGTTCCGATAGGTGCAGGTACTTCTAATTGCGGCGTATGGCCCCCTGCCGTTAAACGCAACCAGCCTTCATCATTCCAGTACACGTGCTGCAAGGCCGTTTCTCGCCCTAAAATGGCATATTTCCCTTCCAACGGACGTGTACATAAATGAGCCATATACCAATCGCCATCTGGCGTCTGCACAAGACTGCCATGTCCTGCACATTGTAAAGGGAAGTCAGGACGATCGCGTGACGTAAGCATCGGGTTATGTGGGTCCACTTCATACGGCCCGGATAGCTGCTGCGAACGGGCTACGGTAACCGCATGTCCCGTACCCGTTCCACCTTCCGCTGTAATAAGGTAGTAATATCCGTTTTGCTTGTAGATATGGGGGGCTTCTGTCTTTTTCAAAGGCGTGCAATCAAAAATTTTCACAGGCTCACCAATAAGTTGTTGCTGCCTGCTATCGTATTCCTGCATGACAATACCTGAAGATTTATTGCTGTCCAACATGCGGTAATCCCACAATGCATTCAATAGCCATTTACGTCCGTCCTCGTCATGAAATAAAGACGGATCGAATCCACTACTGTTAAGATAAACCGGGTCTGACCACGGTCCTTGGATCGCAGGCGCCGTCATCACAAAATTATGAACATCCTTGAACGGGCGTCTGGTGCTCTTCACATCCGTATAGAGCAGATAAAAAAGGTTATCCGCGTAGCTAAGCTGCGGCGCCCAAATGCTGCAATTTTTCGGGTTTCCTTTTAAATCAACCTGATCCGTTAAAATATCCGTACAATGCTCCCAATGGGCCAAATCTTTGGACTGATACACCCGTACTCCCGGTAGCCACTCAAACGATGACACGACAATATAGTAAGTATCCTCGACTCGTACAATACACGGATCGGGATTAAAGCCTTTTAATATGGGATTTTGGATCATCATGAGAAATGACTCCTCCTTGCTTCCAAAAAGCGTCTCCACCAAAAACCTGCTCCTTGCTCCACGCTTCTGCTCCTGCTTCAAAACAACCCGCCCACGGAACACGCTGCCTACACAACGAGGCAACCTCGGATACACCATACTCCTGATAACAAACGGTTTTCTCATTTGCAGCATCGTCCCAATTGTCCCAGCCCCGTGGATCAATATGTTCGCCCATTTTACAATTCACAAATACAGTCTTGGCATACTCACGCCACGGCCGCCCCAAAAATACCGGAGTAATATCAGGCTCTGCGGTTAAGTAACATTGGTTGAACACATAGCCATACGCTTGTCCCTGGGGAGTAGAGGCGGCTGTGACATAGCTCGTTTGGTTCTCATGATGGCGCAAACTGCGAATTTCGCAATGTTCAAAATAAGCTGTCGCCCCGCCAAAAATGAAATCGACCGTGCCCTCGATGTAGCAATGCTGATAGAGCTGGCGATAGTGCGCATGATGCTCTTTCAAATGGATGCCACCAAACTTCAGCCGTTCTTTCGGTGCCGGAGGCAGGGGGCCTGTAAATAACGTATCCTGATGCCCGCGAAAGGTACAGTTTCTAAAAACCGTTTCATCACAATGAGCATACACCGCAACAGCCTGCCCAATGGCTTCTCCCTGTCCAGCCGTGTTGGAAATGATAAGATTTTCCAGGATCAAATGACTGCCGCCTAAAAATAAAGTGGGAGTCGCAAAGGTTCCTATTTCCTCACCTGCCTCATCCCGCTCCCTGGCATACCGATGCATTCGAATGTCTACCTGTCCGATGCCTATGATATGAAGATACGAACGGTAAATCCGCACCTCTTCCTCATAGGTACCCGATAAAATATACAGCGTTTCCATTTCATTGGAAGACGACTGCTCCAATGTAGCAATCGCCTCCTGAATCGTATGGAAATCACAAAAGGATTCTTTCCCTACCAGCATGGTTGCCCCAATCCTTTCATTGAATTTACAGATGCTCGGCTAAAAATGATTGCCACGCCATTCGCATTTCCAAAGTCTCCATATGCCCGCCACCTGCAATCACAGGCTGCCAATGCTCAGGGTGACCTGCTTCCTGGTAAGCTTCCAGCAGTCCCTTCGCTAAATGCTCAACTCCTTCAATAGGACACATTCGGTCATTTTGGCCTGTTATGCTCATTCGTGGACGGGGAACAATCCGCTTTTGAATATCCAGCGTAGTAAAATGCTTTAACAAGCCAGGGACGTAGGAATAGAAGCCATGGTGATCCAGACCCCTTTTGGCGATCAGCGTATGGGCATCTACCTGTCCGCAAATATCAATCGTGACCTGTATCCGCTCATCTAACGCTGCCAGCCACCACGCCATCAGGCCCCCCATCGACATGCCAATCGTTGCGATGCGGGTAGCATCAATGTCCTCACGCTCACACATATAATCCACCAGACGACGGTTATCGTACAACATCATACCCCACAGCACTTGGCCCTGCCAGAGCATTTCCTTTACCAGCTCACTTTCGGTTTTGCCCCCACGTTCATTAAAGCCCCACATGTCAATACAACAAGCGCAATAGCCCATGTCTGTCAGGGTTTTAGCAAACGAGGGCTGCTGCAAGTAAGAGCTGCTATGGATCAGTTCCTTGCGCCCGTTCGTATAATTGCCTCCATGCGAATGGTTAAAAATGACCACTGGAAACGGACCGTTTCCTTGTAATGGTGTGGCTACATAAGCTGGCACAGGCTCGATTCCGTTGATGTCCAGCAAGAGAGATTCCAGTTGGTATCCCTCTTGCTCCTCTTGCTTTAGCAGGGTGGCTGTAACGGGTCGATCTGCCGGAAGGTCTCCCAATAATGCTTGCAGCTTATCCACGTTTCCCCTCCTTCCATGCCCCTCCTAAATCAGGATTTTGCAAAATTCGATTCCAGTCGCTCCCTAGTGCAATATATAGACGAACTAGACCCTTTCGATCTATATATTGTTCATTGAAAGCCGCTTATTGGATTTTTGCAAAATCCTCAATTAAAAATATTTTGTTCAGAAGGTTGTATCGTTACTTGTTCAATCAGCTTTTCAGGTTGGTTTGTGTTCTTCGAATGACAACGGTTGACTTCAACGCCTTCCCCGTTTTCAATATAAAAAGCAGGACCTTCATGATTCTCAATGGTCACCTGTTGAAAACGGATATCTCTCACATTGCCTAAATAAAAACCACGGTTGTTCATATCCTCGATCCCTGACATCATGGCAGGACGGCCGGGAATTGCATTCTTCGCCATGGAAATATCAATATTGGAAAATGTAATTTCAGCAATATATTGTTCTGCAAGTCCGTATAAGAATCCAGCAGCCGCATGAACCTGTCGTGCCGTGATATCGGAAAAATGAATCCGTCTAAAGCAAGGCGTTTCATCGGTAATTGGATATGGATTTTTGTCCCAGACATATTTGTCTTTGCCCCGAGGTCCGCAGAAATAATAGAGGTTCAGAATAAATGGACAAATCACATCTTCCATCACAATATTGCTAACGCGGATATCCTCGATGATTCCGCCGCGTCCCCGTCTTGATTTCAGGCGGATGCCCCGATCCGTTTGCTTGAACACACAATTGCTGATCGTGACATTACGGATATCTCCGCTCATTTCGCTGCCCAGTACAACACCGCCATGTCCATGCACCATCGTGCAGTTGGTAATCGTAATATTTTCGCAGGGAATCCGTTCCTGTGTATCCTCAGTCCCCGCTTTGATCGCAATACAATCATCGCCCACATCAATATTGCAGTTGCTAATACGAACATTGGAACAGGATTCGGGATTAATGCCGTCCGTATTGGGGGAATCCGCCGGGTTAAGAATGGACACATTGTCAATCGTGACGTTGTAGCAAGCGATGGGATTTACAGTCCAACTTGGGGAATTTTTCAACATAACATCTTTAATGGTGACCCGCTGACAACGATCAAAGCTGATTAATTTCGGTCTGGGGTACTGCAACTGCTCCGGATGATTCCGATGCTTTTCCCACCACGGCTGACCATTTCCATCCAGAGTACCGCTGCCTGTAATTGAAATATTTTCGAGGTTCTGCCCGTAAATGCACGAAGCACGTACTTCCCGCTGAACGCCTTCCCATCTGGACTCCACCACAGGATAATCCTCCGGAGCGGAACTAAAGGAAAGAACTGCACCGGGGCTTACATGCAGTTCAATGTTACTTTTTAAAAAGATAGCCCCTGTCAGATACGTACCCGAGGGAACAAAAACCGTTCCTCCCCCGGCATTGCTGGCCGCTTCAATCGCAGTCGTAATCGCTCCTGTTGCTAATGTCTTACCATCCTCAATTGCTCCATAATCTACAATGTTATACACTTGCATCTTGTTCTCTCCTGTCTTTCATATTTTGTGGATACGAAAATGATTTATAGGTTGAACTTAAAAATACACTGGAAAACGGAGTAGGCGGAATGGTGCTGAACAAGCATCAGCGGTCGCCTTTGCCCCCGGATTTTTACATTAAATAAATTGTTCGAGAAATATGGGGGCAACAGCGATGGTAAGCACCATCCGCCTGCGTAGTGGCACTTCATGTACACTGATGTTCAACCTACATCTATATCCTTATTTTTTCGATTTCTTATACGCTTCTTCGTATTCAGTAATAATCTGTGATCCACCGGAATTTTTCCAGTTTTCTACCGCAGCTTTAAATCCGGCTTCATCGGTCTCACCCATAATAAATTTGAACGTAGCATCGGTAATAATTTTTTCGAGTTCAGTTCCTTTTTCATTGGCAGTTACAGAATCCAGAGGAACGGTTGGGTCCAAAACGGCAAATTCGCTATTTTCCTTGATTAATTGATTGGCTAGTTCCTTTTCAGGGTTGGCATCTTTTAACGTGTAAGTTACTTCACTCGGTCTGGAGCTTGCAAACGGCTGTACATCTGCTTGCCACAAATCGGTGTTAATAATTCTGAAAGCTCCTTTATTATCAATGTCATAATGAGTTCCCTTGATACCACCTGTCATGTCCATAAATACTTCTTCATCAATCAAATCATTGACGAATTGAAGTAATCTTTTCAATTGAGCTTCCGTCTTCACCTCGGATTTAGGAAATGCCAGCAAACCGCCAACTCCGCTGCCCTCGGACCAAATGTGATATTTACCGTCTCCATTGGAGATTTTGTTTACAGGCACCAGCTCAAGCCCCTTTTGCAAGCCTTGTGACAGATTTCTCAAGTTTGTGATATCCACCATTCCCGTATAAATTCCGGTTTTCCCTTGAGCAAATTGCTGCTGCTGATCAGTTTTAGCGGTTACGGCGAAATCCTTCGATATATACCCGTTCTTATATAATTTATTGGAATACTTTAACGTTTCCAAATATTGAGGTGTATCAAATTCCGGCGTAAACTTGCCATTCTCATCTACTTTCCAGCCATTAGGTGTGCCAAAATAAGAGCTTAAGGTTTTAAAGCTGCTGTAGCGCAGATCAGATCTGTCGCCAAAGCCTGTCGTATCCTTTTTGCCATTACCGTCTGGATCATCTTCTGTAAACGCTCTCGCAACTTCGTAAAGCTCATCCAAGGTCGTAGGTACTTTAAGTCCTAAACGATCCAGCCAATCTTTGCGAATAACCAAGCCTGCTCGTGCCAAATTTTTCTGGAAGGGAACTCCATACAGGACTCCCTCGATGGAGGCTGCATTTCTAACTTCGGGAGGTATCTTTTTTAAATTGTCATAATCGTCCAGATAGCTCCCTACATCCCAGAATAGACCTGATTTCAATGAACTTCGAACTGAAGAATTTGTCATCATCGTAAGAGTCACGATATCCGCCAATTCACCGGACGCCAGCGCTGTAGTGATTCTCTCTTCTTTCGATGCATCAGGAACCCAGTTGAACGTAATCTTGGAATTCGTGTATTTTTCAATTTTGTTCTTAATCGTGTCTGTAGGTGGAGAGGCTGTGTGCAATACATTTAACCAGGTTAATTCCAGCTTTGAATTCGGATCATACGTTTGGTTGGCTTGATCTCCTGCTCCTTTTTCACCACAGGCTGCTAAAAAAACACTCATGACCATAAGTACGGCTAGAAGGCTCGATATCCCTTTTTTCATTGTGTTTGCTCCTTTTCTGATCGTATATTCATGCCATATCTTCCTCTTTCACCAGAACCTCTCGCTCTATTTTGCTAAACACCTGATGCGTCATCCACATCACGAGATAACCGATAATACTGGCTCCGGCAAAAGTCAGAATTCCTGGGTACAAGCCTAGAATCAATGTAAAAAGCGCGACAATCGCAATAAAAAGAACAAGTGTATATTGCAAATACGAAAACCCAATCACCACGGACATTCTGATTTTCAGCTTGATCCCTTTCCAATCATAATGAGCCAGTAACGGGAAAATGTACGCCAACGAGATGAGATACAAAAAGGCACCAATAAGCGTCACTACGCGAACATACCAGGACGAGACATTGACGATATCCACATAGAGCACGTAGCCCACGAGGCTGTAAATCGCTCCAATGATCGCCGCTTCTTTAAAGCTTTCTCTAAAGTAACGTACAAACGTGGAGAAAATGGCGACCTCCTCATTCCCCCGAATCCATTGCCTTAAAATACTGAGCATAGCGACAGTTGCAGGTCCCACGCCTATAAATCCCAAGCCCAGGATCGTCGCAACCGTCCACAGCAAATTAAGGTAAACCAGCCGGAGCAGGCGCATACACCATTTGTTCATGTTTTCTACAAACCGTACCATTCCGCATCCTTCCCGTCGTCATTAGTAAACGCCGTCTTCACCAAGTTTCTTGGCCAGTCGATTGGAGCCCATGATCAGGATTAATCCCACCACGCCTTTAAAAAGTCCTACCGTCGTACTAAAACTCAACTGTCCATTCTTTAAGCCCGCTGTATAAATGTAGGTATCAAAGATTTCAGCAACCTCGCGGTTTAATGAGTTCAATAGCAGATACATATGCTCAAAGCCCAAATCCAGCGTGCTACCGATTTTCAAAATTAACAACGTAATAATGACTGGGCGAATCGCAGGCAAGGTAACATGCCATGTTTTTCGGAGACGTCCGGCACCATCCATTTCTGCTGCCTCATACAGTTGCGTATCCACGACTGTAATCGCTGATAGATAAATGATGGTGGACCAGCCGAGTTCCTTCCAGATCACTTGCCCCATATAAACGGTACGCAACCATTCCGGGGAAGTTAAGAAGCTGATCTTCTCACCGCCTAGCGCAGCAATCATTTCATTCAGTACCCCACCGTCTACGGTTAAAAATACATAAGAAATCGAAACAATAATGACCCATGACATAAAGTGCGGGATGTAGATAATCGTTTGGATGATATTTTTAAAAACACGCTTCCTGACCTCATTCAGCATCAATGCCAAAATGATCGGTAATGGAAAGAAGATCACAATGTTGAGCGCAAACAAAACCAGGGTGTTACGTAATAGCATGAAAAACGTGGGCTCGGTAAATAAACGAATGAAATGCTTCATTCCTACCCACGGGCTGCCCGTGATTCCTAGAAAGGCTTGATAATCCTGAAACGCAATGACCAAGCCGCCCATAGGGAAATACTTAAAAATAATGAAGTACACCAGCCCGGGTAAAACCATCAGATACAGCAACTTATGTTTTTGCATACGTAAAAGATTTTCCGTCGTTCTGTTGTTCTTTTTCTTTTTCATATTCGGTTTCATGTTCGGTGCGGGGACACTTGAAACTTTCATTAGCTCGACCTCCTTCAAACGTTCCTGTATACGTTTTCAAGAGTACGTGATTTTTTGCGTTACGCATATAATCATCAAATAATAGCGTTTTCAAAACCTTATATACCGCCTATTTTCCGGCTTTTCACCTTACCTAATGATTACTACACAACTTAATGATTACCCTCTTTTTTCCACGCTTAGGAGAACACCTCAAGATTTGATTATATACGGAATTCCGCCCTCTTGATACAGTTTACATGTAAACGATTACGAGGAGGTCAAACACTTGGCGCAAAAATCACTAAAAAAAGAATCGCTGGGCAGTCGTATTTTTACCATCGTAAACAGTACATTATTAATTCTCATTGCCCTCACTTGTCTCTTGCCTTTTCTGAATATCATCGCCAGCTCTTTTGCCTCAACCCAAGAAGTGGTAGCCAAAAAATTCATTTTGTTCCCTGTCACCTTTTCCCTGGATGCATATCGGTATATCCTGTCGACCCCAACGATTTTCAGAGGACTAGGGGTTTCGGTCGGAGTGACTGTCGTCGGTACCGTGGTGAGTATGATCTTTACGGCTTTTATGGCGTATGGATTATCCCGAAGATATCTACTTGGCCGAAATACGATTAACTTCATTGTCGTGTTTTCCATGTTGTTTAGCGGGGGAATGATTCCGACTTTCCTGGTGGTAAAAAGCATGGGGCTTATCAATTCGTATTGGTCTTTGATCCTTCCCGTGGCCATTAATGCATTTAACCTGATTATCATGCGTAACTTTTTTCAGGCGCTACCGGATGATCTGGAGGAATCGGCCAAGATGGATGGGTGCAACGATTTTGGCATCTTCTTTAAAATTATGCTTCCGTTAGCGATGCCTTCAATTGCAACCATTTCACTTTTCTACGCGGTGGCCTACTGGAATACGTATATGCATGCCATTCTCTATATTAATGATTCCGCCAAATGGCCTATTCAGGTCTTGCTTCGCCAAATTGTAATCGTTTCCAGTGGTATGCAGGCAGAAGGAACCTCTGTGGATGTCATCCCACCTGCGCAGACGATTAAGATGGCGGTCATTGTGGTTGCAACCGTTCCTATGCTAATCGTGTATCCATTTGTGCAAAAACACTTTGTCAAAGGAGCATTATTAGGGGCGGTAAAAGGATAAACTGCCCCTTGATTGCTAGTGAAGTTCAATTTAATTCGCTTGCTTCATCTTACGGTATGCTCCGGGCGTGACCTGCTCCTTCTTCCGAAACGAGCGGATAAAGTTCTGCGGATTATGATATTGCAATCGCTCGGCGATTTCTTTAATCGTCATATCCGTCTCAATGAGCCACTTTTTGCCCATTTGCAGCCGGTAGCCCATTAGATATTCGCTGAACGTCGTACCGTATTCTTTTTTGAAAATACTGCTTAAATAATTGGGATTGTAATGAAGACGGTCCCCAATGAGCTCCAGTGACAATTCCTGGTCATATTCAGCCCGGATCATGGCGGCAATTTTCTCGGAGAGACAGCGGAATTGCTGGTTTGTCTTCTCCTTCATGCTTTTTACCATAGGGGAAATGACTTGCTCCACCAGCATACGCTCGATCTCTTCCGGATTACGAATGTCCAGCAACCGATGGTACAACGCATGATTGTTCTGCGTCAGCAGCACTTCGATCCCTAGCAGCTGCTCTAATTGAATAAGGTTATTCACAAACCGCACCAACAGCACCTCAAAGTTCATGGAATGATTGTTTTTTGTCATTATTTCTCCCAATAAGGAATGTACGGTTAGACGTACTTGCTCTTCATCTCCTATTCGAATGGCGTCAAACAGCTGTGATTCCATTTCCGTCGGATAATGAAGCAGCACCGGGCCTGAAATGACTGTGGAAATGTCTTCATAAAATATAATGGATTCTTTGCCTAAATTTAAACGGTGGTGCAAGGCTTGCTTACTCATCTCACAGGCTTCCTTGCTTTCTATCAAATTGTCATACGATTTACTAATGCCGATACTGATGGATACATTCAAATACTCTTTTACGGTTCGAATCAAAAGGGTGGCATCATCCAGCACTTGCTTGTTTATTTCCTGTTCATTCTTTCCTGTAAACATTAAAATGGTCGCCTGGATGTCATCGTTCAAAATGATGGGAAGCATTCGCTGCTGCTCTGGAATGGTTTCTTCTACGATTTTGTTAATAGCCAGCAGTAAAACGTCCTTATCCGAGGGCTCCCGATCTCCCAGATTATCCAGTTGAATCAACAGGGTAATATACATTTGGTTCTCCAGTTGCGGATAGCCCAAACGTGGCATTTTTCGTGCCAATTCCTCTGTTGAAATACGCCTGCGAAACAGGTTAAGGATCAATTGGGTTTCAAGCTGTGGCATTTCGGACTGAATGAGGCTTTCCAGGCTTTCCTTTTCCGTTACAATGCTGTCAATGGAATCAATAATCCAGTCAATTTCATTTTTGGAAGGCTCATTTTTGAACGAAAAATTAGGATTTTTAGGCAGGCTGCGTTTAATTTGCTGGAATGGCTTTGTAAAATAGACGGCTATGATATACGCCACCACCACAATCAAGAACGTAAGTACAAGTACCATCGTGATGATCCCGAATTTGGTCGTTTGGAATGCATTCGAAATCTCCTTTTTATCTAATATCGTTAAATACGTCCAGTTGTTATAAGCAGACTTGGCATAAATGACTTGCTGAGCAGGCTGCTGCTTCGTTTTTTCCAGTGTCAACATGCCTGAATTGTCAGGTGTAGCCGTAGCCTCTGAAATGTGCTGAAGCTGCTGGGTGGTCAATAATTGTTCAACGGGTTCTGTTTCGTACATTAAATCGCCTTGTTTATTCAGAATAAAAACGGCCATGTGATCCTCTGCTTGAATTGTACGATTTAACGTTTGTAACGAAATATCCGACAGCGCAATGGCTTGCTTCTTTTTGGAGAATACAGGCAAAGTATTTACAAAGCGGATTCCCTTATCTGTTTTAATCCAGAATAGCCCCTGATCCTGATGATCGATATAGGTTTTAAATAGCTTCTCCCGTTCTGTTTTCGTCAAATAGGACAGGCTTCCATTGGAAATTTTCCAATTCTGATCCAGGCTAATCAGTGAATATTCCGTTCCTTCTAATCCCATCGTAGCAATATAATTGAGTTGCGAATTCACATTCTGATACGCTACAAAATCTTTTTCTGTAATAGGATGTTTTACGACTTCATCAAATGAACTGGTCGTACTATACGTATTAAAAGCATATTCAATCGTTTGGATTTTCTGCTCCAGACTGTTTTTGATCTGCGTCATGTAGCTTTGTTTACTGTTGGAAACCCTTTCCACAACCGAGCTAATTGTTGTAAAATAGATGTAGCTGCCGAAGCTGGCCACCAACCCTATTCCCAAAACCAGAATCGTAATAAAAATGGTGTAGAATATCCTGCCTTTTTTCATTGCGCTCCCCCTTTGGTTCTTTGCATCACACCAAAATTATAGCGCTTTCATAACAAGGTTTAAATCATTTTTTTCACGTGTGCATTTATTTAAAAAACAAACCTGGAGTTTAAGCCCACTCTTCAAGCAGAAATGTTAAATACCATTACGTCCGTCCCATCACATTTTATGTTCATCTGGATTAGCTTGCAGAATTTAAAAAAGGAATTTGGAGGTACCTTATGTTACACGTTGTTAGTCATAAAGAACAGATTGTAAAAGAAGAATTTCCAGCAGACACTTCCTTTCTCTCCCTCTATCCAGCAGCGGCCCATGAAGCTCGCCCTTTTATATTGGTACTGCCCGGCGGTGGCTACGAGCACTTGGCCCCACATGAGGGAGAACCAATAGCTCGGTGGTTGAATGATTTAGGTATCCATGCAGGTGTGCTGCATTATCAAGTCGGAGACTTTGAGGTCGATTCCTTGTTGGAGGATGTGGAATATGCCCTGAGGTGGATTCGTCAAACGCCTAAGGACTGGCAAGTGATTAAGGATCAGGTCGGTCTGGCTGGATTTTCAGCAGGCGGGCACTTGGCCTCCATCGTCGCCACCAGAGGGGCGGAAAAACCGGATCTTCTGCTGTTGGGATACCCCGTGATTACGTTTCATGATGCTTATACGCATATTGGAAGCCGCACTCATTTTTTAGGTGAACAGCCGACACAGGAGCAGCTTCACGCCTTTTCATCCGATCAACAAGTGACTTCACAGACCCCTCCAACTTTTATTTGGACAACGGCCAATGACGCCACCGTTCCGGTCGAAAACAGCTTGTTGCTGGCTTCCGCATTATCCAGAGAAGGCATTCCATTTGAGCTGCATGTATTTGAGGAAGGGCGACACGGCTTGGGACTGGCTGAAGATAACCGCGAGTGCCAGCAATGGCTCGCTCTTGCGGAAAAGTGGCTCCAAAAGCATAGCTATGTTACGGAAGGACAGCGGATAACATCTAGGCTGTTTATCGCTGGCGACTCCACCGCAGCCCAAAAAGGAGCTACCGAAAAACCGATGACAGGCTGGGGCGAACACTTGCAGAGTTATTTTGACTCGTCTGTTCAAGTGGACAATCGTGCGGTTAATGGACGAAGCACCAAATCTTTTATAGCGGAAGGTCGATTGGCTCATATTGAAAAGGATTTTCGAGCCGGTGATTATCTGTTTATTCAATTCGGACACAACGATGAGAAAAAAGAAGATCCCACCCGCTATACCGATCCTGACGGGGACTATCGTCAAAACTTAATTCAATGTATCGAGTCTGCTCGGGAGCGTGGTGGAATTCCAGTGCTGTTGACCTCTGTAAGCCGCCGCCGCTTTACTACAGATGGAGAACCTGATCCGCTTGCTGTGGGAGCCTATCCCGCAGCAATGAAGCGAGTAGCGGAGGAAACCCGGACACCGCTGCTCGATATTTTTAAAGCTTCTCAGCAGCTTTATCGGGCCATGGGAGAAGAAGGGTCCAAGCAGCTATTTATGTATTTGCCTGAAAAAGCACATCCGAATTACCCCGCTGGCGTAACAGATAATACTCATTTTTCTGATGAAGGAGCGCGTCAGGTCGCCAAGTTGGTCGCTGAGGCAATTAGCAAATGTACGGAATTGCACGCCTTAAAGCAGCTCATGCGCATGGAAGGAACGAATCAAGACAGCGGTGAAAAGCATTTACACCATCTTGTAAACTGACACACATAGAACAAGAAGATGAAAGGATGAAGAACGGACTTGGGGCTGAATACTCCGATGTCCGTTTTTTATTGTTTATTCCCGGCTCATATGATGTAACTATAGTCGCTTAAACAACATATGTTGCATTGCTATGTTATCATGATGTAAAAGCTTTACATGATGCATCCCGATAAAATGCATATAAGCTGAACTTAAAAGTTACTATAGTACCGCTCCGCAGACGGATGATGCTTCCCATCGCCACCGCTTTGCTTGTACAGCACCATTCCGCCTACTCCGTTTTCCTTGTACCTTTTTTAGTTCTTCGATATTGTTATTTTCATCATGAGGTTATGGGACATGAAAATACAGAAAAACGAAGATGATCCCCGGGTAAAAAGAACGCGCCAATTGCTCAAAGACGCTAAATAGAGCGACCTTTTATGCGCATTTTACTGATAAATATGAAATCCTCGAAGCTACTATCACGGGAACACTAATGACCTCCATAGCAGACAGAATCAGCGGGCGAACCTTGTTAAATGCCGTAACGATACAGTGTATCTTCCTGGCTTTGTGTGATTTTCATAAGGACCTGAGCACGCTTTGCCAGAAAAGTTACCAGTCGCTGGGCACTGTATTGGAAGTTCAAATTAAGCAGCAGATTCAAGCTATTTTATTTTCCCTGCCGGTTGAAGATCAGAGACTTGCCAGCCGGAATGAACAGTTAAAAAGCACAGCCGCCATTATGATAAGCTGGGGGATTTATGAGGCAGCTTATAGCTGGAACCACGAGGGAAGACAACTGAGTGCAGAAGCATTCGTAGAACAAACGATACCTTTAGTCATGAACGGGGCTAGAGAGTTACTGGAAGGGTAAGGAACTGACAAGGTATTACATAATCCAGCAATTAAACCGATAATATTGTTATACGAGATGAAATAAGCAAATCCCCCAACCGATGGGGCACACAAAGAGGTTACACTACATATGTCCAAAAAAATTTTTCCTATTCTTTTACTTTCATTAGCGTTATCTGCGTGTGGTCAAGGAAATTCAAATTCAGATGTCGCTACCACCAGTACTGCCGAATCAAAGGAAACGAGTACTCCCGTAGTAACTACAGCAGCCGACTCTCTTCAATTTAAAACCTATAACGGGGAGGGGTTTTCATTCGATTATCCTTCAACCTGGAACGAATATGATGTCAGCAATTACAACCAACCTACTATTAAAGCTTCTTTTGTTGATCCAGCCCCCAAGGTTCAGTTTGCCGACAATATCAACATTACTGTTCAGGACGGGGTTACAACGGCCAAAGTAGCAGCGGACTCTGCAGTTGCATATTACAAACAAGATACCACCAACATGAAAGATTTTAAAACCAAGGGATATGAAAGTAGTCCAAATTTTAATAATACCGCAGGAATTTTGGAGGTTGAGTACACTCAGCCCCAATCTGGAGTAGCTGTGGTGCTGACACAATACATTGTTCCACAGAATCAAAAGCTTTACACTGTGTCCTTGTCTCTTTCCAAAGATTCATATTATAGCATTGGTAAAGAAACGGTCGATCAGATGGTAAACTCTCTGAAAATAGATGCTGTTTCTCAAGCAAACGCCCCTGCTTCTTCGGTAACACAAAATACGAAAACAGCGGATGCCATGTCTAATATCATTCCTAATCTGGTTGAAAATGAAAGCCTTGATGAAAAAACTTATCAATACATTGTCGAGCATCATGAGTTGTTCCCGGCTGTAACACCTGCAACAAAAAATGCCGCTAAAGCTGCTGTGGATTCAAAAATTACAACACGCCATCTGTTTAAAAACATTACACCTTATTTGAATAAAATGGTGAAGGTAAGTGGACAGGTAGTTCAGGTACAAGAAGAGGAAACAGACATTGGAACCATTGCTAATGTGCATATTATGGATGACAATGGAAACTCCATCATCGGCATATATATGGGATCTACCGGAGACATTCTTGACGGTGATCGTGTTACTCTAAGAGGAGTACCCTCGTTATCTTATTCTTTTCAGAATGTGGGCGGCGGTACAACCCTCGCCATTATGTTGACTGTATCTACAATTCAAAAGAACTAATGATAAAGTTCCTTCGAGTTTTCTCGGAGGAACTTTTTATATAGAGTTAAATTCATAGTAACTACAGAAGAAATCCCACCTAGCTCTTTCTCTTCCTTTGTGTGAATTCTTCTTGGCATATTTTATATGTTTTAATTTTTTTATAATTTCATAGGTCTTTAGCATGATTTGATTGTATTATTTTGACAACATTTGTCGAATGTAATGAAATTGATAAATTAACATGGTATATTTTGGGCGTTAGAATAATGAATTAGGAGGAGTTTTATATGAATGCTAAAAAAATGTTATTAACAACGGCGTTGTCATTGGGACTTATTGGTAGTATTATCGTCCCTAGCGCATCTGCAGCAGAAAGTAATACATATAGTCATGTTCAAACCAGCAACTTCCGTCTTCTGAGCGTGGGTCCTTCTCCTGAAATTACTCCCATTGTAGAAGTTAACGGAGTATACTACAGAACTGCTAAGTTGCCGAGAAATTACGCCTATGCGTTGTCTAATTACCCAGGAGATATTTATAAAGTAGTTAGTGGAAATCTGACCGTCTCCACTTCAGGCTTGCTACAAACCTACTCTGCAACAAGTGGAAGAGTTGAAATCTACGGCGCTACCGGTAAATTAAGAATGGTATATACCATTAAGGTGTCCTAAGTATGTAATAAGAGTGACTTCGGAACGTGAAGTTAACAATTAGCATGAAAATGATGACTTGCTGATGAGTTTTTTAGGCGCTTTAAGCAGTTTCGTAAACATAGAGAAGAAGCACTGCCATAATAGGGGGCAGTGCTTCTTTCTGATATTTAGAAAAGAACTCATATCGGCAATTTTAACAACGAAACCCTGAAGAGCCCTCTATATTTTTCCATAGGGAACTCTTCATTGCACTTAATGTTGCTTTACTATTTCCCTTTATATCTACAAACAAAAAACAACCCTTGCTAGGCAAGGGTTGTTTGAGGGAATGGGCCCTGAGGGACTCGAACCCCCGACCAATCGGTTATGAGCCGACCGCTCTAACCAACTGAGCTAAGGGCCCTCAAAAAAATCTGTATATTCACGCTACATTTACATAAAACAGCGGCGTTAATTAATATACAACATTTTCTTGTGTTTCGTCAATAGTGTTTCGAAAATTCTTCTATTTTTTTATGAATTTAAGGAATAAATCGGACGCCATAACGCCCTTTGCGCGAGCGGTACACCTCCACTGCGCGGGGATCGTTGTAGCCGTACATCCAGCCGTCGTGCTCCAGCCTTTTTGCCAGACATCCTGCCTGAAATTTGGTCGTGTACAGTCTGCCGTAGTAAATCCAATACATCCGAACTCCCTCTTTTCACATGATGGTAGGAGTTAGTGTAACCGGATCGAATTCGATTTACACAGCCTGAGTTATAACAATCTACAACGGTTGGCAACGAGTATGCGTCGCTTTAATAAATGGCCCCGTTGCACTCAATATGCTAAGCCTTATTTGCCAAAGGAGGCCGGGTCCTGACGCCAGGAACGCAGCAGCTCCATCTCTTCCTCCTGAATCGTTCCTTCACGCAAGGCAACGTCCATCAGGGCCGTGTAGTTGGACAAGCTTTGCAGCTTCACACCTGCTTCTGCAAAGGCTTGAGTCGCTTTATCCAGCTGGTAGCTAAAAATAGCGAGTACAGCTAACGGTTGGGCGCCTGCTTGCTCTACGGCCTGTGCTGCTTTGATGGAGCTGCCGCCAGTCGAGATGAGATCCTCGATAACAATAACCTTTTGTCCCTCACTGATCCGACCTTCGATTTGGTTCTCTTTGCCGTGTCCTTTGGCTTTGTCTCTTACATATGCCATTGGCAGATTAAGCTTTTGCGCCACCCAGGCAGCATGAGGAATCCCCGCTGTAGCCGTGCCTGCAATGACTTCGGTTTCAGGGTATTGCTCACGGATTACAGCAGCGAACGAATCAGCAATCAGCTCGCGCACCTCCGGGTAGGACATGGTCAAGCGATTGTCACAGTAGATAGGCGATTTAATGCCGGATGTCCATGTAAAAGGCTGCTGCGGACGCAGCGCTACCGCCTGAATACGTAACAGATGGGATGCAATTTGCTCGGGTATATTATTTAATGTAGTCATACTTGGATCATCTCCTCAATAATGTGTTCCGCTGCGGCACGTGGGTCTGCTACGGCCGTGATGGGCCGTCCAACGACGATGTAGCTACTGCCTTGGGCGATGGCTTGTCCGGGTGTCACTACACGTGACTGGTCACCTGTAGCGCTGCCTGCCGGACGTATACCGGGGGTAATCGTCTTGAAGTCCGGCCCGCATACAGCGCGGATCGCAGGCACTTCCAATGGGGATGCCACTACTCCGTCCAATCCCGCCTCACGAGTCAGTTGTGCGTATCGAACGACCACATCCTGTACTGTACCGGGAATGCCTATCTCCTTATTCATGGTTGTCTGGTCCGTACTGGTCAACTGTGTAACTGCTATAATGAGCGGCATGGCAAGTGAACTGTCTGCCAAAACAGCGGCTTCGGCCCCAGCCTTGGCGGCTGCCATCATATTTCGCCCTCCGGCAGCGTGTACGTTAAACATATCCACACCCAGGCGGGTGATGCTCTCCGCACCTCCCCGTACAGTGTTGGGGATATCATGCATTTTCAAATCCAAAAATACGGAGTATCCTCTCGACTTTAGCTGCTCTACAAAAGCTGGCCCTGCACTATAAAACAGCTGCATGCCTACTTTTATATAACAGGGAATACCCTCCAACTGTTGAATGAGCCGCTTCGCCTGCTGCGCATCTGGATAATCTAACGCGACCATCAACCGTCCTGCCATCTGCTGAAATGCTTCGTTCACCATCCTGCATCCCCTTTTCACGTCAATTCGGGTATATTTGCCCGTGATAAAGGACATCCGTCAGCCGAAGCTGATGAATGTCCTTTCCTGTTACTACTTATTTTTCATCCTCTATTCGTATCGCGTTAGTGGCTCAGAACCGGCATGGATTCGGATGTAAAGTTAATCGTCTCCAGCATTCTCAGCAAAGCGCGTACGGTATCCAGCGAGGTCATGCAGACGATGCCGTTCTCAACCGCTTCACGGCGGATGCGGAATCCGTCACGCTCTGGCGTTTTCCCCTTGGTCAGCGTATTGAAGACGAAGTTGGCTTCACCTGTGCGGATCATATCCAGGATGTTCGGGGTTCCCTCGCTCAGCTTGTTGATCGTCTTCACTGGAATGTTAGCCTGCTCCAGCGCAGCCGCCGTTCCACCTGTTGCAATAATTTTGTAGCCCAGTCTGTAAAAGCCCTGCATCAACTCGACTGCTTCTTCTTTGTCCTTATCCGCCACTGTGATGATGATCGCTCCGGTAGATGGGATTTTCATACCAGCACCTACGAGTCCTTTGTACAGCGCTTTGGCGTACTGAATGTCGCGTCCCATCACTTCACCCGTCGATTTCATTTCTGGCCCCAGGGTCGGCTCTACACGGCGCAGCTTGGCAAAAGAGAATACCGGAACCTTGACCGAGACATGATTACTCTCAGGCCATAGCCCTTCTGTATAGCCCGCATCCTTGAGCTTGCCGCCCAAAATGGCCTGTGTCGCCAGATTCGCCATCGGGATATTCGTGACTTTACTCAGGAAAGGAACCGTCCGCGAAGAACGCGGGTTGACCTCGATCACATACACCTCGTCTTGATGAATGACGAACTGGATGTTCACCAGACCGATCGTTTTCAATTCCTTGGCGATGCTGATCGTGATTTCCACGATTTTTTGCTTCAGTTCGTCGGACAAGTGCTGCGGCGGATACACCGCGATAGAGTCACCTGAGTGAACCCCAGCCCGTTCCACATGCTCCATAATGCCCGGCACCAGTACCGTATCGCCGTCACAGATAGCGTCAACCTCAACTTCTTTGCCCAGCATGTAACGGTCGATCAGCACCGGATGTTCAGGGTTGATTTTAACGGCTTCTTCCATGTAGCGCAGCAATTCCGCATCGGAGTATACAATCTCCATCGCCCGTCCGCCGAGGACATAGGATGGACGCACCAGCACCGGGTAGCCCAGCGCCTGCGCAGTTCCTACCGCTTCATCTACCGAGATGACCGTGTTGCCTTTAGGCTGTGCAATAGCCAGACGTGACAGCAGCCGCTCAAACTTTTTCCGATCTTCCGCTTCGTCGATACTTTCCAGACTCGTACCCAAAATCTTCACGCCTGCCGCACTAAGCGGAGCTGCGAGATTAATGGCCGTTTGACCGCCGAACTGGACGATAACACCAATCGGTTTTTCCTGCTCGATGACATTCATAACATCCTCGAAGAAAAGCGGCTCAAAGTAGAGACGGTCGGATGTGTTAAAGTCCGTAGATACCGTTTCTGGGTTGTTATTGATAATTACTGCTTCGTAGCCTGCTTTTTGAATGGCCCATACCGCATGCACGGTGGAATAATCAAATTCAATCCCTTGCCCGATCCGAATCGGCCCGGAGCCGAGTACGATGACTTTCTCTTTATTAGATGGAATCACTTCGTTCTCCACCTCATAAGAGGAGTAATAGTACGGCGTAGTGGCTTCAAACTCGGCTGCGCATGTATCTACCATTTTATAGACAGGACGCAGGTCGTGACTCAGACGAAACTCACGTACCTCGCGCTCGGTTGTCATGCTACCACCCGGTTGGCCCAGACTGCGAACCTCGGCGATGGAGCGGTCCGTAAAGCCATTACGTTTGGCCTGATAGAGTGTTTCGTAGGTCAGTTCGGACTCTTCAGCCATTTTAGCCTCGAACTTGACGATGCCCTCTACCTTGTCAAGGAACCACCAGTCAATTTTCGTTAAATCCTGAATTTCCTGCTGCTCCCAGCCACGACGGAATGCCTCAGCTACCAGGAACAAGCGCTCATCATCTGCTTTAATCAGGCGCTCCGTGAGTACCTCATCCGACAGTTGATCGGCCCCCTTAAGATGCAGACGATGTACACCGATTTCCAGCGACCGTACCGCTTTGTGGATGGACTCTTCGAACGTGCGTCCGATAGCCATCACTTCGCCAGTTGCTTTCATTTGCGTGCCCAGCTTGCGGTTGGCAGAAATGAATTTATCGAACGGCCAGCGTGGTATTTTGCTCACGATGTAATCCAGAGTAGGCTCAAAGCAAGCATACGTTTGTCCCGTTACCGGGTTCACGATTTCATCCAGCGTGTAGCCCAGTGCAATTTTGGCAGCCATTTTAGCAATCGGATATCCAGTCGCCTTGGAAGCCAGCGCTGAGGAACGACTCACCCGCGGATTTACTTCAATGACATAGTATTGATAGCTGTGTGGATCAAGCGCAAACTGCACATTACATCCGCCTTCAATATTGAGGGCGCGGATAATTTTCAGGGAAGCGGAGCGCAGCATCTGGTACTCTCGATCTGACAGCGTCTGACTCGGCGCTACAACGATACTGTCGCCAGTATGTACGCCGACCGGATCAAAGTTTTCCATGTTGCAGACAACGATACAGTTATCATTGCCGTCACGCATGACCTCATACTCGACTTCCTTCATGCCTGCGATGCTTTTTTCCACCAGACATTGTCCAATTGGACTGTAACGCAAGCCAGAGCTTACCGTCTCACGCAGTTCTTCTTCGTTCACACAGATCCCGCCGCCTGTTCCACCCAGCGTATAAGCCGGACGGACGATAATCGGATAACCGATCTCGTTAGCAAAATCCAGCGATTCCTCTAACGTTGTAACAATGACGCTCTCAGGTACAGGCTGTTCCAGCTCACGCATCAAATCGCGGAACAAGTCACGGTCTTCGGCTTTTTCAATCGAAGTCAGCTGTGTTCCCAGCAGCTTGACGTTTTCACGCTCCAGTACTCCGGCACGAGCCAGCTCCACCGCCATATTCAGTCCTGTTTGTCCTCCCAGTGTAGGAAGCAGGCCATCCGGACGCTCTTGTCGGATAATTTGTGTTACAAAATCAAGTGTAATCGGCTCGATGTATACTTTGTCCGCCATGTTCGTGTCTGTCATGATGGTTGCCGGGTTACTGTTGATCAGCACTACCTCGACGCCTTCTTCTTTGAGCGCTTGACAAGCTTGTGTACCAGCGTAGTCGAATTCCGCAGCCTGACCAATCACGATAGGGCCGGAACCAATTACGAGTATTTTTTTATGTTCTGTATTTTTCGGCATATTAGCGCTCTCCTCTCACTGCGGCGGCGATAGCAGCCTGACGCGGTTGCTTTGGATGATTTCTTTTGTGCTCACGGATCATGTCCAGAAAGCGGTCAAACAAGTAGCCGTTATCGTAAGGTCCAGGCGCAGCCTCCGGATGATATTGCACCGAAAACGCGGGATACTTGGTATGCTTAAGACCTTCAATCGTTTTATCATTGTTATTAATATGCGTCACTTCAAGCTCGGTTCCTTCGATCGAACCCTCATTCACCGTGTAGCCGTGATTTTGTGAAGTAATGAAGCAGCGTCCGCTCTCCAGTTCCTTCACCGGATGGTTACCGCCGCGATGACCAAATTTCAGTTTCTCCGTATCCGCTCCCGAAGCTAAGGCAAACAACTGGTGTCCCAGGCAAATTCCGAAGATCGGATATTCCCCTAGCAGTTCAGCCACCGTGCGTACGGCATGCGGTACGTCTTTGGGATCTCCAGGGCCGTTGGACAACTGAATTCCGTCCGGGTCCAAGCGGCGAATTTCCTCTGCCGTTGTATCATGTGGAACAACAACCACATCACAATCCCGTTTATTCAGCTCGCGCAAGATACCGCTCTTAGCGCCATAGTCAATCAGTACGATCCGCTCCCCGTTGCCAGGGCTGCTATACGGATGAGGTGTAGAGGTCAATGGAACCTGATTACGCAGTTCTTCAATCGTCAGGTCAGCCATCATTTCTTTCAGTTCTTCCACAGGCTGACTGCCTGTCGTCAAAATGCCCTTCATCGTGCCGTGATGGCGAATAATCCGGGTAAGCATGCGGGTGTCGATGTCGCTAATGCCAATGATGCCATATTCCTTCAGCAAATCGCCCACGCTGTATTGAGCACGCCAGTTGCTTGGCGCAGGCTCGTAATGTCGAACAGCAAAGCCGTGAACATAAGGCCGTACTGATTCAAAGTCATCACGAGTAATTCCGTAATTGCCAATCAGCGGGTAAGTCATCGTTACGATTTGTCCGCAATAAGAGGGATCGGTCAGTACCTCCTGGTAGCCTGTAATCCCTGTGTTGAAAACGACCTCGCCTGTTTTTTCACCGTCCGCACCAAATGCTGTGCCTGTAAACAGCGTGCCGTCCTGAAGCAACAATCTTGCCTGCATCCCGTCTCACTCCTCTGTATGATTTCCTGCTATAAGGTTCTATTTTTTAGTGGTTTGTATTTATTTCACTTCGTCAGCAGACCATACCAGTCTGCCATCTACCCAAGTTTTCACTGGCCAGCCTTTAAGTTTCCAGCCTGTAAAAGGAGTGTTGCGTCCTTTGCTGGCGAATGTTTGCGGATCAACGGCCTGCTCCTGCTCCAGATCAATCATCGTCAGGTCGGCGGGTGCTCCTTCTTCCAAGCGCCCTGTATCGAGGCGGAAGACACGCGCCGGATCAGCCGTCATGCGCCGTACCAGAAAGTCCAGCGTCCATTGTCCGGTAGCTACAAATTTCGTGTACAGTAGCGGGAAAGCTGTTTCAAAGCCAACGATACCGAAAGGTGCTAGTTCCAAGCCTTTTGCCTTCTCTTCTTCGCTGTGTGCCGCATGGTCGGTCACGATGATGTCGATCGTACCGTCCTCCAGTCCCTCGATGCAGGCCTGCACATCACGCGGGGAGCGCAGCGGAGGATTCATTTTCCAGTTCGCATCCAGCCCCGGAATATCTTCATCCGACAATACCAGATGGTGTGGACATACCTCAGCCGTTACCTTGATGCCAAAAGATTTCGCGTGGCGGATCAACCGCACAGACTGCTCCGTGCTGACATGGCATACATGATAGTGTGCCCCGGTTGCCTCGGATAGTAAAATGTCCCGTCCGACGTGAATCGCTTCGGATTCGTTCGGAATGCCTTTAAGTCCGTGACGCTTGGCAAATTCGCCGTCTGTCACCGCTGCTCCTTCAACAAGCGTGTTATCTTCACAGTGAGCAATAACCGGCATATCCAGCGCTTTGGCTCGCGCCATGGCGTCCTTCATCATTTGCGCGCTTTGCACCCCGACACCATCGTCAGTAAAGCCGATTGCGCCTGCTGCTTTGAGCGCTTCAAAGTCCGTCAGCTCGCGGCCCAACTCGTTTTTCGTAATGGCTGCGTAAGGAAGTACCTTGGCAAGCCCGGCGTCCTGGCCCTTTTTCAGTACCAGCTGAACCGTATCCGCATTGTCTGTCACCGGGCGTGTGTTCGGCATGCAGGCAATCGTCGTAAATCCGCCTTTCACCGCCGCGCGGCTGCCCGTTTCAATCGTTTCTTTATATTCAAAGCCAGGTTCTCTCAGATGCACATGCATGTCGATTAAACCGGGAATCACCAGCTTGCCTTGGGCGTCGATTTTTTCGACTTGGCTCTCCTGCTCGGATGCCCCTTCTTCCACGAGTAGACTAACTCCAGCGTCCGCATTTACGATTGCTAGGATTTTTCCGTCCGCGATCAGAATAGATTTCAGTTCAGCTTCGCCCTGTTCGTTCAATACGTTTGCATTCATAATTAATTGGTTCATGTAAAAGGTTCCTCCGCTCAGGTTTTCTGCAACTTTAGCCGCTGCTTGTTATGCTTTGCTTTAACCGTTACCAATGCTAATTCCGCGATCCTGCTGACAGTTTCTACAGCTTCATTGCCCGTTCCATAACCGCCATGCGGATTGGAACCCCGTTTGCCATCTGCGGGAAAATCCGTGATTGTTCGCTTTCCACGACTGCACTGTCGATTTCCACATTCCGGTTTACTGGAGCCGGATGCATAATGATCGTTCCGGGTTTAAGATTGGCTGCTCTTTGCTCTGTCAAGCCGTACTGCTCGCGATACTCATCCGCTGAGCGCAGCATTCCTTCGGCGTGTCGTTCCAACTGTACCCGAAGCATCATAACTACGTCTGCCTGCAATGCCTCTTGCATCGGTACATAAGGCGCGTGCGCCGCAAGATCAGATGCCTGCATATTATCCGGCGCGCAGAAGCTAACCTGGGCTCCAAATTTTTGTAAGGCCCACAGATTCGAGCGAGCCACACGGCTGTGCAGAATGTCTCCAATGATGGATACTCGCAAGCCTTTTAGCTCGCCGAAAGTCTTGCGCATCGTGTATAGGTCCAGCAACGCCTGCGTTGGATGCTCGTTGTTGCCATCACCAGCGTTTACCAGTGGGACACTGACCTTCTCAGCAAGCTCCTGCAGCACTCCGGCTGGCTTTAGCCGAATGACTCCTGCGTCGATGCCCATGGATTCAAGCGTGCGCACCGTGTCGTAGATGGATTCCCCTTTTTCTACACTGGAGGCCGCAGCGGAAAAGTTCAAAACCTGAGCGCCTAAGCGTTTTTCCGCCATTTCAAAAGAAAAGCGGGTGCGGGTGCTGTTTTCAAAAAACATGTTGGCCGCAAAGCGTGATTGCATCACTGGAACCAGCTTTTGCGGCTGTGATTCCCAATAATGAGCGCGATCCAGAATGGACTCGATTTCATTTCGGCTAAGTTCTTTTAATCCGAGCAGGCTGCGTTCTCTAAGTTGACTGGTTGTTGTAATCATGCCTGTTCCCCCCGGTTCTGATTGATCGTCACTTCGTCCTTACCGTCCGTCTCCTGAAGCGCAACTACGATTTCCTCGGATTTGGAGGTTGGGATATTCTTGCCGATGTAATCCGGACGAATCGGAAGCTCACGGTGTCCGCGATCTGCCAGCACCGCCAGCTGGATCATTTGCGGTCGTCCGCAGTGCATCAATGCGTCCATCGCCGCGCGAATGGTACGGCCTGTGTACAGCACATCGTCGAAGAGAATGACTTTCTTATCATGAACCGATACGTCAGCGGGATTCATCAAAAGCTCTTTTCCATTTCCCTTGGCTTCGGCATTGTTCCCCCGGTCATCGCGGTAAGCTGTGACATCCAGCTCCCCCCATGGAATTGGAGCGCCCTCAATTTCAGCGATTTTTGCAGCGAGACGCTGCGCCAGATGAACCCCTCGCGTTCGAATGCCTACCAGCACACAATTGTCAATACCTTTGTTTTTCTCCAAAATTTCATGTGCAATCCGTGTCAAAGCCCGGCGAATCGCAATTTCATCCATCAGTACATGCGTTTCATTACTCATGCTTCCAGCCTCCTCAGGTTATGTTCCCTTCAGACCTGGTCCCGTGTTCGGATACAAAAAAGACTCCTTGCCCAAGTTTGGCAAGGAGTCTCGTATGAACAGTCTTCCACCGTTCTCCGATCTCTCGGATACACTGAAGACATACCGCCGCAGCGGATGCACTGATCAGTGATCCATTCACGTTACCTTGCCAGCCTCACGGGACTGATTTAAAGGTGCTATTCAGGATTTTCTTTATCCAGCTTCTCATAGTGAAAGATGGCAAGCCATCTTTTGGACAAAGTTCATCGCAACTACAAGAAGTATGACAGATTGAAAATCACGTGTCAACACCTGTTCAACCGGAGCCACCGGAAGCACTTAAATAATTATACATCTTTGTTGTATAATTATCCATAGTTGTTTTTACATATACCTTTCCCAATAACAAAAATAACCGCCAATTAGGCGGTTATGCTTAATCATTATTCAGGTTTGTGAATACGAATGCAATTTGTGATGGTTTACCGACTGCGTAAGGATGCCAATACATCTTCCATATCGGGAGGAATCGGTCTGCTGAACTCCATGTACTCTCCAGTGGTGGGATGCTTAAAGCCCAATACCGCGGCATGCAGTGCCTGACCGTCCATTCGGACCCCTTTGCTACGTCCATACATCGGATCACCGACCAACGGGTGCCCAATAAATTTCATGTGCACACGGATTTGATGTGTGCGCCCTGTTTCCAGTTGAAGTTCCAGCAAGGTGTAATCCCCCAAACGCTCAATCACGAGAAAATGGGTAACTGCATGCTTGCTGTTGCGCTCTGTCACAGTGAACAATTTGCGGTCCCCCGAATCACGCCCGATGGGAGCATCTACCGTTCCCTGATCATGACTTAGATGACCGTGAACCAGCGCTATATATTTGCGAGTGACACTGTGGTCCTTGAGTTGCGCTGCGAGCGAGGCGTGAGCCTGATCATTTTTGGCCGCCATCAGCAGTCCTGATGTATCCTTATCAATACGATGGACGATACCAGGACGCAATTCTCCGTTAATGCCGGAAAGATCATGACAGTGATACATGAGCGCGTTGACTAGTGTTCCCGAAGAGTGTCCCGGTGCAGGATGTACAACCAGACCACGTTGCTTGTTAATGACAATGACGTCCGAATCCTCGTAAACAACATCCAGCGGAATATTTTCCGGTACAATATCTACACTCTCCGGCTCAGGTACGGATAATGAAATTCGATCACCTTCAGCCAGCTTGTAATTCGCCTTGATCGCTGTGCCGTTCACCAGCACCCGACCGTTCCCGATCCACAGTTGAATCTGGGAACGGGACACATCCTTCATTTCTTCGGCGATATATTTGTCTATACGCGTTTTGGCATCCCCTGATTCCGCTGTCCATTCCAGGGATTCACCCTCAAGTTCGTCCTCATAAGACAGACCTGTTGCTTCGCCGTTTTCGTTTACTTCTTTCATGCTATGACTTCCCTTCAATGCTATCACTGCCATTATCTTTGTTCCGACGCGATTCCAGCAATGTATCCAAAATAATTAGTGCTACACCGATGACAATCGCCGAGTCTGCCACATTAAAAATCGGAAACGTATAGCTTCCAAAATTGAATTGAGCAAAATCAACCACTTCTCCTGAAATAGCCCGATCCAGAAAGTTACCGACCGCGCCTCCAAGTACCAAACTTAATGCAATTGGAAGCAATTTCTGCCTGGCCTTAACCGTCTTCCGTAAATACCATATGATACCGATCACCACTACAATTGTAATCACGATAAACAGCCAACGTTGGCCTTCCAAAATCCCAAAAGCGGCTCCACGATTACGATGGGAGGTGATTAAAAAGAAATTGCCGATGACTGGTATTTGCTCGTACAATTCCATACGCGTAGCCACCAAATATTTCACTCCCTGATCAATCAAAAAAATAATTAGCGCAATACCAAAATAAATCACAGTCCTTCGTCACTCCGATCTGCTTATATCCGTTGTCGATCCCATTTATTGTAGCATAAGCCTTCTCAGATCGTCCACGAATCCCGCGAGCTATCGGTACTGGATTACGAATGAAATCAACTCCAGCGCATTTGATCAGAATTTCCTATGTAAAAGAGGTCTTCCCGGTGCAAACTACAAGGAGCATAACCGACATAGCGCACGCGCAGGTTTAACCTAGAATAAGGAGAGGATTCCATGTCCCCATTGACGGAGCAACAATTGCAGGGATTGCGTAACGAACTGCTGGAACGTAAAAAAGAGATTGAGCATCGTTTGCAGGACAACGATCATTATGGACTTAGTGATTCCCAACGCGATCAGACTGGCGAGCTTTCCCCTATTGATAATCATCCGGGCGATTTGGCTACCGAAACGTATGAGCGAGCCAAGGACATTTCCCTGTTGGAGCATGACGAATTTCAATTAGAACGTATCGAATCAGCCTTGCTGGCAATGGATAAGGGAACCTATGGCATTTGTGCAGCTAGCGGCAAACCGATTCCTTATGAGCGTCTGCTGGCTGTTCCCTATACCATTTACTGTAAAGAATACAGCCCTGAAACGGAAGTATCTAATCGACGCCCGGTCGAAGAAGAATTTCTGGCTCCTGCATTCGGCAGAACAAGCCTCGATGAGCGTGATGATCAAAATGGCTTTGATGGTGAAGATGCCTGGCAAATCGTTGAAAGCTGGGGAACATCTAACACACCAGCTATGGCTGAAAGTCGCGAAATCCACCGCTACGACGATATGGAAATTGAGGCCAACGATGATAATATGGGCTTCGTGGAGCCCTACGAAAGCTTTGTAGCTACAGACATATATGGAAAAAATGTATCTGTTGTCCGCAGCTCCATTTATCAGCGTTATCTGGATGATGGCGAGGGCGAAGGTCTGCTGGAGCTGGAGCCGGATACGAACGAAGACGAATAGTTAAACGAAATCCTAACAGGTAAACAAGTACCTAGTAGGTGTTTAGCTCCAGTTGTCGTTGCACAATCCGTACAATATCAGCAATATAATCACCGATGATCGGCAAATTCAGGGCTCCCAGCACTTGCAACACATAAATAATGGTCGCCGCGAAAAAAGTAAAACCAAGCGCGATGCCAAGCCCCCGGGATAGACCTGATATTAAGTTTAGCCAGAGCAGTCGCCAAGGCTTGTTAAGCAACAGGGCATAGTCAGCAATGCGGGTGCGTTCCAACTGCTGTGCCACGGAACGCACCAGCTTTTCCACACGGCTTAGTTGGTCAGCCTGATTACCTACTGTACTTTGATCTGTTGCTACAACCCCCGTACTTCCTCTATTCATGCCTTGGCGGCTTCTCCCCTGTCTGCGCCTTGATCGTGCTGTCATGCACAATCCCCCTTCCCCCGCTGCCCTAAAAGCAGCAAACGAGCCGAAGCAAGTAACGGAGATCATCCATCCGTTTCCAATGCTTAGGCTCGTTTTTATATGCTGCCTGTTATTGTATTATGGGACAGGGGTCTTGTAATTATTCCCCAATATGCACGCCGATGGTTTTACCGTTCACTTCAACGCGTTCCACAGGCTCGGCTTGGCCAAATGTCACCGTGGTTACCAATACGTTCTCACGCAACACCGAATCGAAGTTTTCGATCGCCTGACGCAACTCACTATCTACATCCAGCGTCAGTGCGACATGCTTTTCAATTGGCAGATCCAGCTTTTTACGGTAGTCCTGCACCGCACGAACAACCTCACGTACCCAACCCTCTTGCTCCAGCTCAGGCGTAATGTCCGTGTTCAACGCTACTGTTAAACCGTAGCCGGAAGCGGAAGCAAAGCCTTCCTTCGCTTTTTTCTCCACCAGCAATTCCTCGGCTGTAACCTGTAACTCTTCCCCTTCTGGAGAAGCCACGTTCAGCACTCCTTTTTCTACAACCGAACGAGTGTCCTCCGCAGACATTCCTTTGAAAAAGTTTTGCAGGAAGCCGACATTTTTGCCGTATTTCTTGCCCGCTACCTTCAAATTCAGCTTCAGTGTGAAGTCTACAAAGCCACTGTCGTCCGTTTCAACATGAATATGTTTCACATTGATCTCATCCTTGATGATTTCCTCATAACCACTCAGCTCAAAATCCTGATCCATGGACAAAATCAATTCAGACAACGGCTGACGCGTTTTCAGTCCCGTTTCGTTACGGACGTTGCGCGCCAGTTCTACTACGCGGCGAGCCGTCTCCATGTCACGTTCCAGCTCCAGATCAATCAGGTCTTCATTGGCAGTCGGATAATCATCCAGATGAACGCTTTCCCCGTTGCTCAGGTTCAGGTAAATATCCTCAGCCAGCATCGGTGTGAACGGCGCAAGCAGCTTCGCTGTCGTCAATAACACCTCAGTCAGTGTGCGGTACGCATCCAATTTATCTTCTGTAAGGCCATTGCCCCAGAATCGGTCGCGCGAACGGCGGATATACCAGTTGCTCAGTTCATCCACGAACGACTCAATCGCTTTGGAGGAGTTCAGGAAGTCGTTCACAGCCAGCGCTTTGTCCACCACCAGAATCAAGCTGTTGAGGCGGGACAAAATCCAGCGATCCAGCTTGTGTGCTGATGGCTTGAACGGATGCTGTGCCGGATCAAAACCGTCGATATCCGCATACAAGGTCAGGAAAGCATGTGTATTTACGAGCGTATCTACCAGCTTCGATTTGGCTTCGCCTACAATACCTTTGGAAAAACGTTTGCTATTCCACGGTGCACTATCGGACAACAATGCCCACCGGAAAGCATCTGTACCGTACTCGTCAATCACTTCCCACGGATTAATAGCATTTCCCTTGGATTTGGACATTTTCTGTCCCTGCTCATCCAGTACGTGGCCTGTCGCCATAACTGCTTTATAAGGAGCTTTCCCTGTCAGCATGGTCGAAATCGCAAGCAAGCTGTAGAACCAGCCACGAGTCTGGTCAATACCTTCACAGATCATGTCTGCCGGGAATTGCTGCTCGAATGTTTCATTATTTTCAAACGGATAATGATGTTGGGCAAAAGGCATGGAGCCGCTGTCGAACCATACGTCGATCACTTCCGGTGTACGGGTCATTTCGTATTTACCGCATGTACTGCGAACCTTGATTTCATCTACATATGGTTTATGCAGCTCAAAGTCCGCTGGTACGTCGCCAATCGCACGTTCCCGCAGTTCAGCAATACTATGCGGAGCGAACTGCTCTCCGGTTTCTTCACAAACCCAGATATTCAGCGGTGTGCCCCAATAGCGATCACGGCTGATGTTCCAGTCCACCAATTCCTCCAAAAACTTGCCGAAGCGTCCTTCGCGTATATGACCCGGATACCATTCGATTTCGTTATTGTTGGCAATCAGTTGATCCTTGATGGCGGTTGTTTTGATAAACCAGCTGTCCATGGCGTAGTACAATAGCGGGGAGTCACAACGCCAGCAGAACGGATAGCTATGCTCGTATTTTTCCTTACTGTAAAGCAAGCCTTTTTCCGACAGCATTTTAACAATATCCACATCACAGTCCTTCACAAAACGGCCTGCAAAATCAGTGATTTCCTCGACGTAGTTACCTTGAAGATCCACCACATTGATGAATCCAACGCCATTTTCACGACATACCCGGTAATCATCTTCACCATGCGCAGGAGCCATATGAACGATACCTGTACCGCTGGAGTCCGTTACGAACTTCGCACCCAGAATCTGATTGCCCTTCTCGACTTGGAAATAAGTAAATGGCGGAGTATACGTTTGACCTACCAGTTCCGAACCTGGCAGCGTGCCAACCACTTCATGATCGCCTTTAATCACGTCTTCGACGAGATTTTTGGCAACGATGTATACACCGTCTTCCTGTTTTACACGAGCGTATTCTAGATCAGGATTGACGGCAAGTGCCACGTGACTCGGCAGGGTCCAAGGTGTTGTCGTCCAGGCCAACACATATTCACCACTGCTATGCAGCTTAAATTTGGCCGTGGCGCTCAGGTCTTTTACGTCTTTGTAGCCCTGTGCCACTTCATGGGAACTCAGCGTAGTTTGACAACTCGGACAATACGGACTTACGCGATGACCGCGATACAGCAGACCCTTTTCGTGAATCGTCGCCAGAATGTTCCACACACTCTCGATATAGTTATTATCCAGCGTGATGTATGGATTATCGAGGTCTGTCCAATAGCCGATAGCTTCGGTCAGATCACGCCATTGCTGCTCATACTCAAATACGCTGGCTTTACATTTTTTGATGAACTTTTCCACACCATACTCTTCGATTTCAGACTTATGGGAAATGCCCAATTGCTTCTGTACACCCAATTCTACCGGCAGACCGTGGGTATCCCAACCCGCCTTACGTACGACACGATATCCCTTCATCGTCTGGTAACGGCCGACAAAATCCTTAATTACACGGCCCAGCACGTGACCGATATGCGGTTTACCATTAGCTGTTGGCGGGCCTTCATAAAATACAAAGTTTGGCTTATCCTCACGATGTGTGATCGTTTTACGGAATGTGTCCTCCTGCTTCCATTTGGTCAGAATGCGCAGGTCGCGGGACCGTGCCTTTTCTTTGACATCCACTCTGTTCATAATGTCATACTCCCTCTCTGATCATCATTGGTTGGTGTAGCATTCTCTGAAAAAAAGCAACAAAAAAGCCCCGTCCCTGTAAGGGACGAGACTGTGCTCGCGTTACCACCCTGATTCCGTAAACAGACCATCTCAAAAAGACTGGTTCTGTTACGGCTCTCCGAGCCCTACTCAACTACAGCAGGGCGCCATTATAACGTATGGCGAACGGTGAATGCTTACACACACCGGATAAAATCCAAGCGCTTCAGCTCACTTCTCAGGGAGGATCTTCGGTCATGTTCTGAACGTTGGCTTGCACCGGAAAAAGGCCAACTCTCTGAGGGACAAAATCATGACGTACTCGTTCCCATCAACGAATTCCAAATGTTAAATTCATCGGGATATTAAATCAGCAGCTTCGCTGCCTGAATAACGACTCATTACCCACAATGGATAACGTGATATTCAGTATAGTATTTACAGTTATAGCCTGTTTAAAGGTAAAAGTCAACCCTGACAAGGACTAGAAATTGCTGTTCGGGATGACGATTAATAAATCTCTTTCATTTCACGCTCGCGCTCCAGCACTTCGCGTTCACGATTTTCAAGCGCTTCCCATCCGTCCTGACTTAGCAAGTCAAGTTGCGCCTCCACCAATGTACGAAAACGTGCCCGGTAAATCGAAGCCTGCTTCTTCAGTTCCTCGACCTCCAGCGCAATTTTGCGGGATTTGGACAACGCTTCATTCACAATACGGTCCGCATTTTTTTCCGCTTCCCTCACGATGAGCTGCGATTCTTTCTTGGCGTTATTACGGACTTCATCAGCCGCTTCTTGCGCCACGATAATCGTCTTGCTCAGCGTATCCTCAATGGTCGAAAAATGATCGAGCTTTTCCTGAACATTCAAAAGCTGTGTACTCAGTTCTTTATTTTCACGGATAACGCCCTCGTAATCCTTGATCACCTGATCCAAAAATTCATTGACCTGATCTTCGTCATAACCGCGAAGCCGGCGGGCAAATTCCTTGTTATGTATATCCAATGGCGTTAATGGCATGCCGTCCACCTCCTATAAGATTGACAAAAAAACATTTACCGCGTCACGACGCTCACTATCATCTATCGGTCATCATACCCCGTTTTGTGAAAACTGTACAGAGCAAAATCGTTCCAGTTCTTTGCTATAGCTTAATTCTTTCGACAGAAAGCTCGTGATTCCTGCCTCCAGCTATATAAACTTGCCAATTTTGACACGGAATCTTCCCTTTTTTGTCATTCCATCTGTTTCCAGCACTTTGAAACGCCCAAATCCCTGCACGGAAATAACGTCCCCTGCCTTGAGTAAAGTGGATGGATTCTCCTCCACCTTCCAA
The DNA here is from genome assembly GCF_056316205.1 of Paenibacillus sp. 1-8. Classification (NCBI taxonomy): domain Bacteria; kingdom Bacillati; phylum Bacillota; class Bacilli; order Caryophanales; family Paenibacillaceae; genus Paenibacillus; species Paenibacillus sp. 1-8. The sequence continues at coordinate 3,481,327 of NZ_CM149995.1, forward strand.
TTCACCCGGCAACGTCCGGCGCGGATCGGAGTTAAAATCTTGCTCCGGCTGAGCTTGTACACATCACTGGTAATGCCATCCAGACGCAAAGAAGCCACCGTCAGGTCCAACGGCTCCAATGTAACGTCCTTCGTTCTCAGATTTTCTGGAGGCAACAGCTCTGTCCATACATGAACACGATGAACCTGTTGTAAATGCATCGTAATAAAATCGCTGATCTCAGAAGCCACCAATACATGGCACCCGTCGTCCAGCACATGAATATCCCCTATTTTTCCACGCTTGATTCCAAGTCCTAATATTGCACCCAAATAATCCCCGTGCTCCAACGTGTTAATTTTATGATCATCGGACGTGACGGAAAGAACCTGAATACCCATATTCTCTCCGTCCACATACGAATAATCGGGCGCTATTAGCGCCCGCTTTCGTTCCGATGCCTCATAACCGCCATCTACCCTAATCGTGACCTTGTCTTCCTTCGAAGCAAGCGTCTCCAATATGTACAGTTGACGCGGGTCCAAAAAATCAGTCAGCTTTTGCTCATGGTAAGCCCCCGCATGACTGATCCATTCGGAAGCGCGATCTACATAATCCCGTTCATCCGGGTGAAAATGCTCATAAATCTCAGTTCGCATAAGTCCTCCTAGACGAAATTCCTAATTAAGGACATCAAACCATACGACGCAAAACGCAGAGCAATCAGCGCAACAATGGGTGAAATATCAATCATCCCGAAGATTGGCGGTATAAATCTGCGAAAAGGAGACAAATACGGCTCCACAAACTTGGCAAGTAAATCACCGATCACACTCTCTCTTGCATTAGGAAGCCACGACATCAGGACATATGCAATGATCATGTAAGAATAAATCTGAAATAGCCAACCGATTACCTCGATCAAGAAAAGCTCACCTCATTCTGTTAAGTTCTTGTTCAGTGTCAGCTAGTATTTCCGTAATGGAGCCTTGAATTTCAACCGTATCCGGTGTACACAGGAAAATATTATTGCCCACCTTGGAGATGCCTCCGCCCAACGCATATACAGTACCACTTAAAAAATCAATAATTCGCAGCGCCTGATCCTTGCGGATGCGTTGCAAATTGACCACGACGGTACGATGGGAACGAATATGGTCGGCAATTTCCTGTGCTTCATCATAAGAACGCGGCTCATACAGGACAACTTTCACATTTTTCTGTGAATGGATGCTGACAACATTATTGCCCTTCTGGTTCTTACGTTTATCAAAGCTTGGGGTTTCAATTTCTTGATCTTCCGGCGTATTCATAACCTCTCGCTCTACAACTTCCTCTTCTTCCTGAAGTCCCAGGAAGTTCATGAACTTATTCATTACGCCCAATGGAAATCCTCCTCTCGTCCGACCAGTACAGAACCAAGCCGTAACCAGGTCGCTCCTTCTTCAACCGCCACCTCAAAATCATTAGACATGCCCATCGATAAGTGAACAATAGGTTCTCTTGTTAAAGCTTGTCCATTTATCGCATCACGCAATTCACGTAGCCCCCGAAATACAGGCCGGGTATTCTCCGGGTCTTCCTCATGGGGAGCCATCGTCATCAAGCCAATCACGTCCACATGCTCAAGCTCACGAATTTGTTTCAAAAAAGGGGCCACCGCCTCAGGAGAAAGACCATATTTAGAAGTTTCCCCAGAAATGTTAACTTGCACAAAAGCTTTGACCCTCAGTTCAAGAGCAGCCGCCTTCTTGTCCAATTCCTGAGCCAGTGACAGCCGGTCAAGCGAATGTATAAATTCAAATTTTCCAATGACATCTTTAACCTTATTCGTTTGCAGATGACCGATAAAATGCCATGTTCCCCGATCACCCAGCTTGCTCCATTTATCCGCAGCATCCTGCCAGCGATTTTCGCCAACATGCTCCAAGCCACTGTCCAATACAAAAGCCATCGCCGCTGCCGAAACATATTTCGTGACAGCGATCACATTTACTTCTTCACGCGAACGTCCGCTGCGGGCACATGCCGCTTCCACACGGGCGTTCACTTCTTTAATTCGTTCCTCCAAAGACACGGGAGGACTCACCTCTCTTCCAGACCAATCCAGCTCGCCATTCTCCCTGTGACGCCGCCTTCCTTGCGATACGAAAAAAACAAATCGCTGCGGCTACTCGTGCATAAGGTAGTACATTCGATACGGCTCGGCAATATTCCTGCTTTCATCATAATGTGTCGATTGCATTGTTTCAAGTCAAGGAGCGTTTTTCCGCCGCCTAACGGGAAATAGACAGTGCCTTCCCATTTATCATTACCCGGGCAACCATGCTCCAAAACCCGAATTTGGCTCATCACATGCTCATCCACCTCGTATGACTTTGTACCAATGGAAGGGCCAATGGCTGCAAGCAAATCGGACGGCTGCGATCCATATTCGGTCTGCATCGTTTGCACCATTTTCAGCGCAATCTCGGCAACCGTTCCTTTCCAGCCCGCATGTGCTAGCCCAATCACACGCCGCACCGGATCACAAAAATATAACGGCACGCAATCCGCATAAAAGGATGTCAGTAAAATGCCTGGTACATTGGTCAACAGTCCGTCTGTATCCTGAAAAGCGGATGCACGATCCACAAAGCCGCGCCCGCGGTCAGCAGCTTTTACAACAGCAACGTGATTACCGTGTACCTGCTCTCCACAGGTCCAGGCTTCAGGCACAAATCCGAGCTGCTCCGCAATAAGCTGCCGATTGCGAATAACTTTCTCCGGGTCATCCCCTACATGAAACGCACAATTCAGACTTTCGTAAGGCACTTCACTGACGCCGCCATGGCGTCCGGTAAAACCTGCTGTCAATCCACGAACCTGTTTCTCCCAGGATTGAATATATAACAACTCTGGCAAGGGATGCGCGCCATCTGTCGTTGACGCGACACCCGTTGCTCCGGTATTCACTACAAACGGTTCCATTCGTTTTCACCTCTACTGCCCAGTGTACCAAAAAGCCGCCGCCGTGTCTTCACATAGCTGTCAAATGCACATATTCCTACAGCTCAAAATCACTGCTCAAAATCCCCGTCGATCATTTCGTTCCTGACGCTCAATATATAATTTTTCCTCACCATCACCCTGCGACTCATGCAATCCCTCCAATCGAACAAGTACCACATCCGAGCCAATTTTAACAATATTGCGCCAGGGAATGACCAGTTCGCTTCCCCCTCCAAACCAGCCCATAAAACGGCTGCTGCCAGGGACAACAATGGCCTCGATTTTGCCCTGTCGTACATCAATCTCCAAATCACTAATTTGACCCAATCGTCGCCCATCTACAATGTTAATGACATCCTTTGTTTGAAACTCGGAAATTTTCATGGCCCTTACCGACGTTTCCGGTGCACTCACACGTATCACATCCTTTATTTCACTATATGAGAGGGAGAACCCAAAAAATGTCCTGTAAACGCAAAAACGATCCACGCAGGATCGTTTTTGTCGGTATGCCTTCCAAGCTTCTCTTCCCTTAAGACTACGACTTCACGTGCTTTTGCATTTGCTGTATGGCCGACTTCTCTAATCTCGAAACCTGGGCTTGAGAGATACCGATTTCGTCGGCAACCTCCATCTGCGTCTTTCCTTCATAAAAACGCATGGACAATATCATCTTTTCACGCTGGCCCAGGCGATGCATCGCTTCCCGCAGAGCGATTTCCTCAATCCATGAGACGTCCTTATTTCTGTCATCACTGATCTGATCCATCACATAGATTGGGTCGCCCCCGTCGTGATATATCGGCTCGAACAGCGAAACCGGGTCCTGAATCGCATCTAATGCGAACACAACATCTTCCTTAGGCACGTTCAGCGCCTCAGAAATTTCAAAAATCGTCGGTTCCCGCGAATTTAGATTTGTCAGACTATCCCGCACCTGAAGCGCCTTATATGCAATATCTCGCAGCGAACGGGATACACGGATCGGATTGTTGTCCCGCAAATACCGGCGTATCTCACCGATAATCATCGGCACCGCATAAGTGGAAAACTTCACGTTTTGCGAAAGGTCAAAATTATCAATCGCCTTCATCAGGCCGATGCATCCTACCTGAAACAAATCGTCAACAAACTCTCCCCGATTGTTAAAGCGTTGAATCACACTTAGGACGAGCCGTAAATTGCCGTTAACCAATTTTTCTCTGGCTGATCGTTCATTATTTTGCTGAAGTGATGTGAACAGCTCGCGCATTTCCGCATTGGTTAGCACTGGCAGTTTGGCGGTATCCACACCGCAAATTTCCACTTTGTTTCGGGTCATCTTGTCTTACCTCCCAAGGAGCAACATTAATGTACATTATCTCCTGAGGGTGTTTTTTTATTCGCCGTTTCCATCGCTTCCTAATATACCCAAACGTCATACCATTTTGTTAAATTCTTTCCGTAAGCGCTTAATAATACGTTTTTCCAGACGCGAAATATAGGATTGCGAGATACCTAACAGGTCAGCAACATCCTTCTGTGTCTTCTCTTCCCCGTCCTGCAAGCCAAAACGCAGCTCCATAATCAGACGTTCCCGATCCGTCAGCTTATCCAGCGCCTTATGCAATAATTTGCGGTCAACCTGTTCCTCGATATTGCGGTAAATGGTATCATTTTCCGTTCCCATCACGTCGGAAAGCAGCAACTCGTTCCCGTCCCAATCAATATTCAAAGGCTCGTCAAAAGAAACTTCAGTTCTCGTTTTACTATTTCGGCGCAAATACATTAAAATTTCATTTTCGATGCACCGGGAAGCATAGGTAGCGAGCTTGATTTTTTTCTCGGGATCAAAGGTGTTAACTGCCTTGATAAGTCCTATCGCCCCTATGGATACGAGATCCTCAATGTTGATTCCTGTGTTCTCAAACTTACGCGCAATGTATACCACCAGCCGCAAATTCCGTTCAATCAACATGGACCGTACTGCAGCATCTCCGGAAGAGAGCTTTCCAAGCAAATACTCTTCCTCATCCCTCGTCAGCGGCGGGGGGAGCGCCTCGCTGCCGCCAATATAATAAATCTCTTCACTTTTCAACCCAAATAAAAATAAAATACGATAATATTGCAACTGTAAAGTCAATCTGATTTTCATCTTAAATTTCATCTGTTCCCGCATGTCATTCTCCCCCTTCTGAAAATGGTGCAAAATCTCGCTGCGTCCCTTCGTCCGTTACAGCCATAGCCTGATTGCCTTCAGACCTGATCGTGTGTCCACGACCATCGTCCTGCGCTTCAAAGCGTGCTTCCTGCTTCTGGTCCGGCTCAGCAGCCCCCTCCGCGTGTGCTGTCACATCCGGATGAATGATTGCGCGATATTTTCCCTCTGCCGACAACGTCCCCCCATCCAAGCCGATCAACACCCGATGATGCACATAGCGAGCCCCATTCATCACCACCTCTACGCGATCTGGCTTGAGTGCGAGCATGAAGGAATGGTTACGATTAATGCCACGATAGGGAACGAGACGAACTCGATCCTGCCAGTTGAACGATTCGTCTCCCAACTCCATCACCAGTTGATCCGCATTTCCCTCAGATAGCTTTTGGAGCCAGGAAGAGGGTAAATATGCCTTCCACAAGGCAGCCTCCATGACCATCACGGGTGTCCGGGTCAAAGGATCATGAAGTTGGTTACCCGTATCCAACAAGCCTGTACACTCAATATGATCCTGCCCGATCCATACCTGCACCTCACCCAGAAATCCACTCATCCTTTCCGCGCGCTGCTTTGAAGATTGCACAATACGAAAGAAAAGCATCACTCCGCCAAACGTGCATAAAATAAACCAGAATGCAATTTTCAGCTCAAAGGACATTCCACCTGAAGTCGTGTACCAGATGCCATTAAACAATTCCCCCGTACTCTGGAGTAAATAATGCATCCCCAGAATTCCTCCCGCTGCTACAAAATTGATCATATAAAAAGCACCCATCGTACGAAGGTACTTTTGCATGCTGCCAAACCCAAAAGCCACCAACAGCATAATGACCGATAATGCCAGCTTAATCAGGAATGTAAATAAAAAGGACAGCTCCGGCACAAACATCATGACCACGTACATCGCACCGATGACAGCCGAAGCAAGCAGTCGCCACCACACCGGACGAATTTTTCTCATCCACGCGGTAGCCATCAGCAGTACAGCATCAATGAACAAATTGGCCAAAAAAATTAAGTCGATGTAAACAACCAAAGATTCACCCGCCCAGCGTTTGCAGGATAGGCTTAAGTATAGTAGTCATGCTGTTCAAAGTCTGTCTAACGATGGGGACGGTGACCGACTAATTTTGTCGGAAAGGGGAGAAGCACAGGAAATGTTAAAAATGGAGTTCTTACATTGGAATCGGCTAATGAATCGAATATGAGATGCAAAAAATAGAAAGAAGCCCGTATCTCCAAGGAGAATACGGGCTATCTGATTTCAATCTAGTTATCGTTGTTATTATTGCGTGAACGGTTACGCAAAAATGTCGGAATATCGAGCTGATCACTGCTCTGAGTGTTGCCGAACGGACGCAAGTTAGGAGAACCCTTTTCCGCCGATTCAGGAGCCGCCGGGTTGGCTGCCGGTTTACGCCCCGGTGCCGGTTGGCTTGGTTTACCTTCAAAGCCAGTGGCAATGACGGTAACCTTAATCTCTTCTTTCAACTCTTCGTCAATGATGGCACCGAAAATCATGTTGACCTCCGGATCGGAAGCCGAGGTTACAATTTCAGCTGCTTCATTCACTTCGTACAAAGACAGATTGTTGCCGCCAGTGATGTTCATAATCACACCCCGTGCGCCTTCAATGGATGTTTCCAACAACGGACTCATGATAGCCTTGCGTGCTGCTTCAGCCGCCCGATTCTCGCCAGTTGCTTCGCCAATCCCCATCAAGGCGGAGCCACGCTCCGTCATGATCGTTTTTACGTCAGCAAAGTCAAGGTTGATCAGACCCGGTACAGCGATCAAATCAGAAATACCTTGTACCGCCTGACGAAGAACATTGTCCGCTTCGCGAAATGCTTCCAGCATTGGGGTCTTTTTATCCACAATTTCAAGCAGTCGATCATTCGGGATTACGATCAAGGTGTCTACCTTTTCTTTTAATCCCTCAATGCCCAGCTCGGCTTGATTGGAGCGCTTACGCCCTTCAAAGGTGAATGGTCGTGTTACAACGCCTACAGTCAGCGCGCCGCATTCCTTGGCAATTTCAGCAATGACAGGAGCTGCTCCAGTACCTGTACCGCCACCCATTCCCGCCGTCACGAATACCATATCCGCACCTTTGAGTGTGTTCATAATGAGTTCACGCGACTCCTCAGCCGCTTTTTTACCCACATCCGGATTAGCTCCGGCACCCAAGCCGCGAGTCAGCTTATCACCAATTTGAAGCTTATGCTCAGACTTCGCTAAATGAAGCGCCTGAGCATCTGTGTTGACGGTGATAAACTCCACACCCTGAACACCATTTTCGATCATTCGGTTAACCGCATTGCTGCCGCCGCCTCCGACGCCGATCACTTTAATTTGAGCCAAGCTCTCCATTTCAAAATCAAATTCCAACATACTATTCCATCTCCCCCTCAATGTGCATGGATGGCCCGTCCATGATTGGCATAATTAGCAATGAACGTTATATAAACTCACTGAACATGTTTTTTAAGCGTTCAATCAACCCCTGCTTTTGCTCGCCTTCCGCAGCCGGACTGCTCTTGGTTCGGTTGGTCGGCTTCTTGGAACTTCCACCGCTGCTGCTGCTAACGCTGGTCGATCTTCCGCGATAGTAGCGAATAGCATTATGCAAGATGCCGACTCCGCTTGTGTAACCCGGATCCCTTACACCGATAAAGTCTGGTACGGCAATCCTTACAGAAGCGGCCAGTTCGCTTTGTGCCACCTGAAGTACACCAGGCATGGAGACGGTGCCTCCGGTAAGTATATAACCCCCCGGAAGCTCTGTGTAACCCAAGCGCTTAACTTCCGCCTGAATGAGTTGAAAAATTTCCTGCACCCTCGGCTCAATAATGGCAGCCAAGTCCTGCTGATTGAATTCCTTATCGACATTACTGCCGATACGGGTCACTTTAAAGACCACATCGGCTGCCGCATCATCATACCAAGCGCAGCCGTATTTAAGCTTTACTTTTTCGGCTTGATCGGTAAGGGTTCTCAGTCCGTAGGCAATGTCATTGGTTACAAATTCTCCACCGATGGGAAGTGTAGATGTAGCAACAATCGTTCCTTCCTGGAAAATAGCAACATTTGTAGAGCCTGCACCAATATCCACCAGCACCGAACCCATCACCTTCTCATCCTTCGAAAGTGACAATTGTCCAGCACCCAGAGGCAGCAGCACCAAATCTTTGATCCTCAAGCCGCCTTTCTCAACACAGCGCAACAGATTATGTATCGGCGTCTTGCCTCCCGTAACAATCGTAGCTTCTACTTCCAGACGAACTCCGATCATACCGCGAGGGTCTTGAATACCTTCAAGGCCATCCACGACATACTGCTTGGCTACCACGTCTATAATTTCTCTCTCTGGTGGTACTGCAATAACTTCAGCTGCCTTGAGCACACGCTCAATGTCCTCCTCACCGATTTCACGGTCCTCGTTGGACACGGCTACAACGCCATGACTATTTTGCAGGCCAATATGGTTGCCTGAAATCCCCACATACACTTCTGTTATTTGAATACCAACCATGCGCTCTGCGTGATCCACGGCGTTACGGATTGATTGCACGGTTTGATCGATGTCTACAATTGCACCTTTGCGAATCCCTTCCGAGTCGGCAGATCCAACTCCAATAATATTAAAGGTTCCATTGTTCATTTCCCCAATAATAGCCCGAACTTTGGATGTACCGATGTCCAAACTAACAATGATGTCATTGTTGCTCAAGTCTGTGGCACCTCCTGACTCCAAAATGAATTTCGTTCTTTGAACACACTCTGTACATATTCAACATACTCCATGCTTTCCCTCTTTTTTCTACAAATTTTTTAGAAGCCAATTTATGGTTGCAGTCACATAAAAATTTGAAGAAAAAAGAAGGAGGCAAGTCTATTACCCATAAAATCAATTCTAGCATTTTTTCACATCACTGAGTAGTATCTTTTTCTTGGCCCTCTTCGCTCGTGTCCTGTTTGAACGGAACGTAGGAGTCTGCCTCCAGCATGGTGACCAAACCGGGCTCTTCTGTTTCCAGCACCTGATTCAAATAGCTGATTTTAGAGCTCAGCAGAGAAACCGTCGTAATGACCTCAAATTGAGAGCGTGTATACATTTTTATGCGGTCCGGAAAAGAAGGGATCGGCGCGGGAATGATTTCCGAAATGTCGGCTGTCCATTCCCCCGGAATCCGAGATAACGCATCACACAGCTTTGCTTTGTAGGGATCATCCGATTTCCATTTGGTCAAAATGGGCTTCTCAACCGCAATTCCGCTGTTGCCCACGCCTACGCTTGTCCCATTCGCAAGAATGGCCCGCAGACTCCCATCACTCTGCAACTCGTAAGCAACCGTAGCATACTCTTTAATATGAACAGCAATAACTCCTGGAAACTGCTTGTCCACTGTTACTTGTTGAATCGACTGAATCTCTCGCAGCTTATTGGAAATACCCGAAGAACTGACTCCGAAATACTGATCGCCGATAGCCAGACCACTTCGATTAAGCAACTGTTCCCGAGTCGAAAATACATTACCATCAAAACGGATTTCAGAAACCCGGCTTAACGAGGAACGGAAAAAGAGAACAGCAAGCAGTACGATAAACAACAAAATGAGCAGGATGGCAATCTTCCGACTTGTTCTTTTCTTCATTCTGTTCTGTTTAAGAATAGGTATTTGAGCGTTTGGCATAGCTTCTCTCCACAAAAGCCTTTGGTCCCTCCGCTAACGGAGGGACATTACAGGCATTAATTTACGAAATCCAGTTGCTCCGGCACCGGAGACTGACGGCTCATTCGGGCACCCAGTCCCTGGAAAAGACGATCGATCCGGTCATACCCTCTGTCAATATGGTGTACCTGCTCGACAATGGTAAGTCCTTGAGCTGCCAGACCCGCTATAACCAGCGCAGCCCCTGCGCGTAGATCGGTAGCCTCTACCGTGGCCCCGTACAGACGGGGAACTCCCCGAATAAAGGCGGCATTCGCATCAACCGTAATATCAGCACCCATCACATTCAATTCATCCACATGTTTGAATCGGCTTTCGAAGACCGTCTCTTTCATCACACTGAAGCCATCTGCCAGAGAAAGCAGAACCATGACTTGAGACTGCAAGTCCGTCGGAAAAGACGGGTAAGGGGAGGTAACAATCCTCTCCACCGCTTTGGGGCGGCTCATGCAGCTTACGGTCATTATATCATTCAAGATGCCGATTTGAACACCAGCCCGCCTGAGGACGTGAATCAAAGCGGACAAATGTGAGGGATTACAGTGCGTCAACGACACACTTCCACGCGTGGCTGCAGCCGCAATCATAACGGTCCCAGCTACGATGCGGTCGGGAATAACCTCATACGTACAAGGATTCAAGGAGTTGACTCCTGTAATCGTAATCGTATCCGTCCCCGCTCCGATAATATGAGCCCCCATCGCATTCAGGAAGTTTTGAAGATCCTGAATCTCAGGTTCCCTCGCTGCATTGGTAATCGTCGTTCGTCCTTCGGCCAACGCAGCGGCCATCATAATATTTTCGGTGGCTCCCACGCTCGGGAAATCCAGATGGATATCCGTTCCAGTCAGCTTGCGGGCCCGGAACGTAATTTGTTCTTCTTTTTCCTCGATCTCCGCTCCAAGAGCCTTCAGGCCCTCCAAGTGAAGATCAATTTTGCGCTCGCCTATGGCACAGCCTCCCGGCTGGTAAATGGAGACTTCTCCATATCTGGCGAGCAGCGGTCCCATCAGAAAGATAGACGAGCGCATCTGCTTCATTAAATCTTCCGGAATCTGGAACGTTCGGACGGACGACGTATCCACGTGTACCGTTTCCTCTTCATGTCGGCATGTACAGCCAAGTCTCTCAAGGATGTGCAGCATGACCTTAATGTCTAATAGATGAGGCACATTCCGAATTTCTACCTTACCTTGAGCAAGCAAGCTTGCCGCAAGAATAGGCAGTGCCGCGTTTTTTGCCCCATGGATACGTATGGTGCCTGACAAGGGACGGCCTCCCTCAATCACCAATTTGTTCAATGTATCACCTCCGAGTTTACCGCTCACCCACTACGAAAACCTCCGGAACTAGCTTGATGCCGGTTTGAGATGATATTGTACTTTGAATATGCTTCATTAGGGTAAGCACGTCCTCTGCTGTCGCTTGACCGGTATTTACAATGAAATTGGCATGCTGTACGGAAACCTCAGCGCCTCCCGCCTTTAAGCCCTTGAGGCCTGCGCCCTCAATAAGTCGGGCCGCATAGTCTCCTGGCGGATTGCGAAACACGCTTCCCGCACAAGCCAGCTGTAACGGCTGAGTCAGCCTGCGACGATCTTTGAAGGCCGCAAGAGCCGCCGAAATTTCCTCGCGGTCGCCCTGCTTCATCCGAAACACCGCCTCTGTCACCATTCCACGCTGCTCGTGCAGCACAGAGTGACGATAGCTGAAATGCATTTGTTCGGCATCATACACAGCCAATTCCCCTGTATCCAGCACAATCTCAGCGGACTGGAATATTTGTGACACATCAGACCCATGGGCACCGGCGTTCATGTAGACAGCCCCGCCAACCGATCCCGGGATACCTCCCGCAAATTCGAGGCCGGATAGCCCCTGCTTGCTGGCCATGACACACAGTTTGACTAGTGAAACGCCTCCACCGGCGACGATCCGTTCATCTTCAAAACGGACATAATCAAATCCCGGTCCCAGCTTGATCACGAGGCCCCGGATTCCTTTATCGGAAACGAGCATGTTCGAGCCCCGTCCCAACTGCATCCACGGGATTCCGTGCTCGCCAGCCAGCCGCAGTAAGGTTGCTAGCTGCTCCTTGGTATCCGGGATGACAAGAGCATCCGCCGGACCTCCAATCTTCCACGTCGTATATTTGGAAAGCGGCTCATGCTCCAGCACTTTTCCGATATCATGCTCCGCTAATAATGGCATCCATTGCTGCATTGTACTGAAACCTCCTTGTTGCTTGCCCCACATGGTTATAAGGCTCTCACCTGACAACCGGCAGCCTGAGTGATGGTCACAATGTATAGGGTATCTTATGTCAATACCATCCGGTGTGTGACAACCGCCCAGTCTGCGCTGCGGTCTAACTTTTACGGGCAAGACGCTCCATTTCTTTTACTAAAATATCAGCTGAATCAGGCTTGCCAAGCGCAGATGCTGATTCAGCCATTCGGCTGCGCAATGCCTCATCCTCCATAATCCCCGCAATGGATTGAAACAAGGACGAACCATTCAGGTCCTTCTCCACAATCATGACCGAAGCCCCTGCCTTTTCAAGTGTACGGGCATTGGCCTCCTGATGGTTGTTCGTCACATTGGGAGATGGAATCAAAATCGATGGAATACCCAACGATGTGATTTCAGCCAAAAAGGACGCGCCAGCGCGATTAACGATTAAAGAGGTACAAGCTAGCACCTCCGGCATATTGTGAATATAGGGAAGCACATGCAGATGATTGGGTAGTGAGCCGATCTGATTCCGTATACTGTCCAACGTTTGCTCATAGTAAGATTCACCAGTCACATATACAAAATGGACGTCCTTTAGTTGCGAAAGTTGCGGAGCCATTGCAATCATGGCATCATTGATGGCCTTTGCTCCCCTGCTGCCACCGACCACGAGCACGACCGAGCTGTTCATTGGAACCCCGATGGTAGCAAAGCCCCGGTCCCGGTTAGCCTGACGAACCGTTGTAGCGCGCGGATTCCCGGTGTACAGTACATTTTTGGCTTTGGGGAAAGCTCCTTCCGAGCCCTCAAAGCTGACGGCCACCGTATCCACGTAACGGCTCAGAAACGCATTGGTCAGGCCCGGAATTGCGTTTTGCTCATGAATAATGCTGGGTATCCCCAACTTGGAAGCTGCATAGACGACAGGGCCGCATACATAACCCCCCGTGCCGATCACGATATCAGGCTTGAATTTTTTCAATAATGCTTTGGATCTGCGGACCCCTTTGAAAAAGCGCATAATCGTTTTTATATTTTCCACAGACAAGCTGCGACGAAATCCTGTAATATCAATAGCCTCGAACGGAATTTTTTCCTGGGGAACCAGCTTGCTTTCCAGTCCCCGCTGACCGCCAATGTATAAAAATTCAGCGTCCGGATCAATCTCTTCGCACTGTCTGGCTACGGCGAGCGCCGGATAAATGTGTCCTCCGGTACCGCCGCCGCTCAACACGACGCGCATAAACGTTCACCTCGCATAACGTGATAAATTCAGTAAAATGCCCAGAGCTGTTAGCATCAACGTCAGAGAAGAGCCTCCGTAGCTGATTAAGGGCAGTGTTATTCCTGTCACCGGCATTAAGCCGATTACGACACCTATGTTAATGACCACCTGTAGGGCAACCATTCCCACAATGCCCACAGCGAGCAAACTGCCGTAAGTATCCGGAATGGTAATAGCGACGCGCATTCCCCTCCACACGAGAACCAGAAAGAGCGCCAGCACCGTCATTCCACCGATAAAGCCAAGCTCCTCCGCCAAAATCGAAAAAATAAAGTCCGTCTGCGGCTCGGGAACATAGCTGTATTTCTGGCGGCTCATGCCGAGCCCCAAGCCTGCCAGCCCACCAGGTCCAATGGCGTACAGCGATTGAATAATCTGATAGCCTGCACCAAGCGGATCGGACCATGGGTCCAGAAACGCAGTGATCCGCTGGAGCCGATAAGGCGCAGCCGCAATCAGGGCCGCAAATCCGGCCGCTCCCGTTAATGCCAGCAGGCCCAGATGCTTCATACGTGCGCCTGCCGTAAATACGATCAGCATGGACGCCCCCATCATCACCGTGCCTGTGCCCAAATCGGGCTGGAGCATAATCAGGCCAAAGGCCAGTCCCATGAGTCCAAGCGGGGGCAACAGGCCGCGCGTAAAGGAGTTAATATCATAATCCTGGCGGCTAAGCCAGCGGGCTAGAAAAAGAATCATGCCCAGCTTCATAAACTCGGATGGCTGAATGCCAAAAGAGCTGATACCGAGCCAGCTTCGGGCACCGCCTCTGACTACACCAATGCCGGGAATGAGTACGGCAACCAGCAGCGCGAGACAGATCAGCAGTACGACCTTGGCATACTTCTGCCAGATCCGATAGTCTGTTCGGGCAGTGAAGTACATCGCCACAAGACCTAGCCCGGCGAACAGCAATTGCCGCTTTACAAAATAGTAGGAGTCCCCGTACTCGTGAAAAGCGAGGACGGCTCCCGCACTGTATACCATAACCATGCCGATGGCTAACAAGCTCAAAATACAGACGAAAAGCCATATATCCGGCGCTGGACGAGATTGCTTCATCAGGAGGCCACCCCTTGCATAAAAGTAGGGGCTTATCCAACCCCCCTACTTACAATTTATGCGCCGCCTCTTTAAAAATACGTCCACGCTCTTCATAGGACTGGAACATATCCCAGCTTGCGCATGCGGGTGAGAGCAATACAACATCTCCCGGCTCAGCAAGTTTAGCAGCCTTGTTCACAGCCTCCACGAGCGTAGCGGCGGCGTCCTCCCCATTATCGACGACCTCGATACGCTCTATTCCAGCCTGACGTGCCCGGTCTGCCAGCTTGTGCCGAGTCTCACCCAGCAGCACAACAGCCTTTACGCCCTCCTGCAAGGACGGTACGAGCTCTGCGTAATCCGAACCACGGTCCAATCCTCCGGCAATCAATACAATAGGTTGCTTGAAGGAAGACAGCGCCATCATCGTCGCTTTGGAATTGGTTGCTTTAGAATTGTTGTAATAAGCTACCCCGGCATGTTCTCCAACATATTCGAGTCGATGCTCCACTCCACGAAAAGCGCTTAGCGGTTCCGCCAATTTAGACGGCTCCGATCCTGCGGCAATAGCAATCGCGCATGCAGCGAGGGCATTTTCCACATTAAAGCGGCCCGGAAGACCAATCTCAGCCACGCCTATAATCGGATGCACCACACCACTCGCATCGCGATATACGATACTGCGTTCGATGTCATCCGTCACATCCGGTATGTATGGCGGGTCAGCGAACAACCCTTCCTGCAAACGTTCCGTCATCGAGAACGGGAGCAGCTTCGCTTTGATATAGGGCACAAGCTCCCGACAAACGGGATCATCCCAGTTCAATACCGCAGTATCAGCCGCCGTTTGATTGGCGAACAGACGCGCCTTGGCCGCAACATAATCCTCCATATCACCATGATAATCCAGATGGGTTTCAGCCACGTTCAGCAAGCAGGCTACAGCAGGTTTGAAATCCTTTGTTCCTTTTAACTGAAAACTGCTCAGCTCCACCACCATCCACTCGTCCGATCTGGCATCCACAGCGGCCTCACATAATGGCGTACCGATATTACCAGCCACGATCGGCTTCATGCCGGATGCCTCTAACAGCTTACCTACCCAAGTAGTCGTGGTCGTTTTCCCATTCGAGCCAGTAATCCCGATCATCGGCGCTTTGCATAGATGATAAGCGACCTCGACCTCAGTCACGACCTCAATGCCCAGTTCGACAGCTTTCTGCACTGGCGGGGCCGTATAAGGAATACCCGGATTTTTGACAACCAGCTTCACTCCCGGATGAATTAGCCCTTCCGGGTGACTGCCGCATAAAACGGAAATTCCCAAAGCCTCTAATTCAGAAGCTTCGGGACATTGTTCCCTGTCTTTTTTATCATTGACTGTCAGCTTGGCCCCGGCCTGGTGCAGTACCTTGGCGACTTGCACGCCACTTTTGGCCAGGCCTATAATAACGACCTCTTGATCTCGGTATGTGTCTGGATGATTCATTTGTCTACAACCCCTTGTTGAGATAAAGTCCGAGTCCTGCCAGCAGCAGTCCTACAGCCCAGAATGTAATAACTACGCGCCATTCGGACCAGCCGGACAGCTCGAAGTGATGATGAATCGGGCTCATTTTGAAAATACGTTTGCCACGTGTTTTAAAGGAAGCTACTTGCAAAACTACGGACAGCATTTCAATTACAAATACACCACCAATAATAATGAACAAAATTTCGCTTTTGGTGACGATAGCGATGGCACCTATAGCGCCTCCGATTCCCAGCGAGCCTGTATCGCCCATAAATACCTTGGCCGGATGTGCATTGTATACAAGAAAGCCAAGTACAGCACCAATCATGGCCGCTGAACAAACCGCAGCCGGAAGCGAGGTTGCTTGAATAGCTACGATGGCATAAGCACCGAAGGCAATCGCACTGGTACCGGACAGCAGCCCGTCCAGCCCATCTGTGAAGTTGACGGCGTTGCTGATCGCCAGCATCATAATGACGATGAACGGATAATAGAACCAGCCACTCCAATCAAACGACCAGGAAGTTCCCGGAATGCCAATGGCAGTGCTGTGATCGTTACTAATCAGAAGCCAGCACATGATCCCACTGAACAGCAATTGCCCGAATAGCTTTTGACGGGCAGTCAGTCCAAGCGAACGCTTGAATACAATTTTGATATAGTCGTCCAGGAAACCAATCAGCCCAAAACCAAGCGTAGCAACCAGCAGGACGTAAAAATCCGTATTTTTAATCGCCGAAAACTTAAGAAAGGTCAGCGTAAAAGCCACCAGAATAACGATTCCACCCATAGTAGGCGTCCCCGTCTTTTTAAGATGGCTTTGTGGCCCGTCATCCCGGACCTGCTGGCCGAATTTCATTCGTCGCAGCAGCGGAATGAGTATTGGAGCGGCAATGACCGCCAGTATAAACGATACGACGATCGTCAGCAGTAATAATTGAATATCCATGGGAGTCTCCCTCTCGTCAACATCAGTTCTGTAGTGAAACGTTCTTCAGCGCATCCACAATTTCTTCCAGTCGCATCCCTCGGGATGCCTTTACCAGCACGATATCATCGGCACGGAGGTAAGCTTGTAGGTCTTGGGTCAGCTTTTGCTTATCTTCATAAGCATGTACGTCATCAGACAGCATGGACGCTTGCGCCCCATGCGCAATGGACGTGCCCAACACACCGTAGGTGAATAGCACGTCTACATCATGTTTGGCTGCAAAAAGCCCAATTTCCTCATGGAATTGCTTTTCCTCGGGACCCAGCTCCAGCATATCGCCAAGCACGGCGATTTTACGTCCCTTCGTTTCGTAACCGGATAACGTCTGAATTGCAGCTTTCATTGAAGCCGGACTGGCATTATAAGCATCGTTCAGCACGGTAAGCCCATTGGTGCAGCTCACAACCTCAATACGCATGCCTGTCAATTTCAAAGCTGACAGTCCTTCGCGCACATGGTCTGCATCCACTCCAAAATGACGCGCTACCGCCAGTGCTGCCAAACCGTTCACAACATTGTGCTGCCCAAGCAACGGAAGCCGGAAAGCATCCTTGCCGGATTGGGCCGTCGTGAACAAACTGCCTTCTCCATCCGTAGTTATTCCAGTTGGATAATCATCATTATCCGCAGACATACCGAACGTGAACAGCTTCAAGCCGTCAGGCTTAACCGTTTCAGGCTCCGCAAGCACTTGCTGCAATAGCGGTTCATCTCCATTGTAAATCAGCAAGCCGCCCGGCTTGAGACCGCTGACGATTTCCAGCTTTGCACGTGCAATTTCTGCACGGGAACCGAGCTGGAGCAAATGCGATTCGCCAATGTTCGTAATGACCGCTACATCAGGCTCGGCAATATCAGTCAGCAGGCGAATTTCCCCGCGTCCACTCATACCCATCTCCAAAATGAGGATGTCCACATCCTGCGGCATGGACAGTACGGTTAAAGGCAGACCGATATGGTTGTTATAATTTCCTTCGGTTTTGTGTACTTTAAAGGTCGTACCCAGCAGCGCGTTGATGATGTCTTTTGTCGTCGTTTTGCCGTTACTTCCAGTAATCCCTACGACAGATACACCCGTCTCCCGCAAATATGCGGCCGCAAGACGCTGGAGGGCCGCCAAAGTATCATCTACTTCAATCGCATTCCCTGCGGGAGGTGTACCGTGATCCTTTTGCCATAAAAAAGCAGCCGATCCTTCTCCGTTCACAATCTGCTGCACATAATCATGCCCGTCAAACCGTTCACCCGTGATTGGAACGAACAGCCCTTGGGCCTGCGGCTTGCGTGAATCTGTAAAAACTCCCTCAACCATTCGTTCGGCGTCCGCCTCTATGTGAAGCGTTCCCCCGCTCATGGAGGCGATTTGACCGATTGTTCTTTTCATCACTTGGATAAACCCCTTATCGCTTCTTTGGCTACGATGCGGTCATCGAATTCATGCACCGTTTTTCCGATCAACTGGTAGGTCTCATGACCTTTTCCCGCAATCAATACTACATCGTCAGGGCTTGCCATTTCAACAGCTTTATGAATAGCAGCTCTACGATCTACGATCAGCTCGTAGCGTTCTGCGGGTATACCTTCGTCAATCAGCCCTTGCTCGATGTCTTTCAAAATGGCTTCCGGGTCCTCTGTCCGCGGATTATCCGAGGTAATAAAAGCATGATCGCTGTATTGAGCAGCAATTTTTCCCATCAAAGGACGTTTCGTACGATCCCGATCCCCACCGCACCCGAATACACACCATACTTTACCAACTGCAAACTCCTTAACGGTGCGGAGCACATTCTCCAGTCCATCCGGTGTATGGGCATAGTCCACGATAACTGCAAATGGCTGACCTGCGTCTACAGGCTCTACCCGTCCGTCTACGCCTGCTATGGACTCCAAGCTGTGCTTGATATCAGCCAGAGATACTCCTTCCAATAAAGCGGCTGTAATGGCTGCCAAGGCGTTATACACATTGAACTTGCCCACCATGCGCAGCTTAATATCGGTATCTCCTTTAAAAGTAGAGACATGGAAGGATGTTCCCTTGGCACCTACAGCGATATGGGATGCCTGCACATCCGACTTCTTTTCCACGCCGTATGTAATCACTTGAGCCGCTGTTATGGCCTGAAAATAGGATGAGGCCGGGTCATCCGCATTCAGAACAGCATATTTACTGTCCGACGCATCCCGCGAGAAGGTATTTCCCAAGCGAGAAAACAACAATCCTTTGGCTGCACGGTACTCCTCCATCGTGTTATGGTAGTCCAGATGATCCTGCGTCAGGTTCGTAAAAATAGCGGTGCGAAAATCAGTTCCTTTCACGCGCCCTTGCTCCAGTGCATGTGAAGATACCTCCATCGCACAGCATTGGACCCCTTGCTCCGCCATATTTCCAAGATAGCGTTGCAGCTCTACCGCCTCGGGTGTGGTACCGGACATAGGGTAGGATTGACCACCGTAACGCATTTGAATCGTTCCGATCAGTCCAGTGTTCATTCCAGCATCGTTCAAGATTTTTTCAATTAGATAAGTTATAGTTGTTTTGCCATTCGTTCCGGTTATGCCAATCATGCGCATACGACGGCTCGGTGAATCAAACATATAATCAGCCAAAACCGCCATTGCGTACCGGGCATCCTTGACTATAAGTTGTGGTACAGGTACATTCAATTCCCGTTCCACAACCAAAGCCGCCGCCCCGGACGCAACTGCCTGCTGTGCATAATCGTGTCCGTCAACTGTAAAACCGGGTAGACACAAAAATAAATCTCCCTGCTGTACCCGGCGTGAATCCGCCCCGATTCCTCGGCAGTCCACTGTATCGTCCCCCACAATGCGGGAGGCGGCCAGCAGTGAAGCCAATTGTTGAAGCTGCATCTTTCATTCCTCCATTGCTCTCTCGTTAATCTTAGTATGGGTATAAAAAGAACCTATCAATCCCCCATATATATACGGATTGTTGATCCCCGCTCCAGCCGGGAGCCTGGCTTCGGTGCCTGACTGACAACCGTCTTGCCTGACCCGGATTTTACGAGCATAAAGTTCATATTCATATCTTCGTATAAATCAGCTACAGTGGCACCTACCAAATCCGGCACCGTATCAATTCGATTTTCCCCGTACTTGTATTCCTTGGCAATCTGATCGGTACGAGGTGGTATTTTCAGAGCAAGCAACGAATCCCGCAAAATATTTTGCACGATTGGCGCAGCGACTACCCCGCCGAATTGAATGCCCTTCGGGTTATCCACAGCGGTATAGACGACAATTTGCGGATCATCCGCCGGGGCAAAACCGATAAAGGATACAATATGCTCCGAGGATGAATAACGTCCGTTGATCACCTTTTGCGCTGTGCCTGTTTTGCCTCCCACCCGGTAACCCTCAATAAAAGCAGGACGGCCCGTGCCTTTGGCAACGACGCTCTCCAGCGCTTCCCTCACCTGCCGGGAGGTATCCTCTGAAACGACTCTGCGCACCAGTTCAGGCTCTACTTTTTCCAGCACCTTGCCTGTCTCTGGTTGAATCCAGCCTTTGGTAATGTGAGGTTTATACAGATTGCCGCCATTGATCGCAGCCGACACAGCCGTCACCTGCTGAATCGGAGTGACAGATACCCCCTGACCAAAGGCAGTTGTCGCCAGCTCTACCGGTCCTACCTGAGGTAACTTAAATAAAATACCATTCCCCTCGCCAATCATGTCAATGCCCGTTTTGCTGCCGAACCCAAAATTGCGAATATACTTGAACAGCGATTCCTTACCTAGACGCTGACCCAGTGTCACAAAGCCTGGATTACAGGAGTTTTCGACGACTTGAAGGAAGGTCTGGCTGCCGTGGCCGCCTTTTTTCCAGCAGCGCAGGCGAGCCCCGCCAACTTCAATGTACCCCGGATCGAAAAAGCGATCATTTTTGAGATTGACCTTCTTTTCTTCCAATGCAGCAGCCAAAGTAATAATTTTAAAAGTAGAGCCTGGCTCATATGTCATCCAAATCGGCAGATTTCGATTGTAAATTTCAGGTGTATATTGTTTGTATAGTGCAGGCTCATAGCCTGGTCGCCCGGCCATGCCCAATATTTCCCCATTCTTGGGGTTCATTGCGATGGCCAGCGCGGAATTAGCCTGGAATTTGACCATAGCCTGGTCAAGCTCCCGTTCCATGATAGACTGTACAGACTTATCAATGGTCAGTTGCAAGTTCAGACCATCCTTTGGTTCAACGTACTTCTCAGAAGAGCCGGGCATCAGGCGACCGCCTGCATCGGATAGATACGCAATGCTTCCGTCAATACCGCGAAGCTTGCTGTTGTTCTTTTTCTCTACCCCCGTCAACCCCTGATTATCAATTCCCGTAAACCCGAGAATATGAGCCGCCAAATCGCCATAAGGATAATAACGTTTGTTGTCTTCAGCAACAACGATACCCGGCAGCTTCAAATCACGAATTTGCTGCGCTTTCTCCATCGTAATTTTTCGTCCGCCGGGCTGAAGTTTTTGGCTTGCTGTTCGTTTGGTAATCAGCTTGAGCACTTTATCCTCGCTCATATCTAGCAAGGGCGCCAGCCTGCGCGCCGTTTCTTCCGGCTCCTTGATCTGTACCGGTATCGCCATGACTGTCGGCGAAGTGACATTATAGGTCAGCGCCGTACCTTGCCGATCCAAAATTTCGCCGCGTTTGGCGGCAAAAGGTATATTTCGGCGCCACGATTCCTCGGCCTTGGCCGAGAGTTCGCCCCCTTTACCCAATTGAACATAGGCGAGCCGGACCGATAAGGCTGCAAATAGTACAAACAATCCCAGCAGCCCCCATACCAGCCTGCGCCGCATGGTCACGTTAGATTTCTTCAAACGCGCTCCCCTCCGTTCCTCCAAATACTCATGACATGTCTTACCTCATGAATATTCAAAAAAACGGATGTTAGAACAAGCTATCAGTTATCCTCGCCTTTAATCGCAGCCGCGCTTTTTTCATCGACTACAGCGGAGACCCCACCCTTGGAAGTATCCCCGTTTGAGCTTGTACTCGCAGTGGTATCGGTTTTTGTATCAGTATTCGTTTTTGCTGTACTGCCTGTTTGGTTAGTTGCTACGCCGGTAGTCGAGTCCGGTGTTTCCTCCGGCTTTACTCCGGTCACGGTTTCTTTGGCTGGCTGGAGCGTCACACTGACGATTCGCTTGCCACTCACCATTTGTGCCTTTTGCGAGACAACATAACCTTCGCCGCTTACCTGAACGCCCACCTTCATGAGCGTCAACACTTGCAGCGTGTCACGCAACGAGACACCTGTAAAGTCGGGAATGGTCATGTTAGCACTATCCTCGGTCAGCAAATAAATGCGTTGTCCCGGCTTCATTTTAACGCCTGCCTCCGGGTACTGACGGACAATTTTGGAGCCTTTGCCGACCGTTTCATAGGCAATCCCCTGTTCGAGCAATGCGTTTTGTGCATCCTTCTTCACCTGACCGGTTAATTTTGGCACCGTCGGCAAATTCACCGTTTTCACAGCAGCACTATCTGATTTATTATTCGCTTTGGCTCCCGTTTTGGGAACCCCCATGTATTGCAGCGACTGGGATACGATTTTCTTGAACACAGGGGCTGCTGCCGTACCCCCGCCTACTGATTTGTTAGGTTCGTCCATAACAATCAGAACAGCTATTTTCGGATCATTCACGGGTGCAAAGCCGATAAAGGACACGACATCCTTCGAATGGTCATACACTTTGCCCACGACTTTCGTCGCCGTACCTGTTTTACCAGCAACACGGTACCCGTCAATATAAGCAAGACGCCCGGTTCCAATTTCTTGGTCAGACACAACCTGCTCCAGATAGCTGCTGGTCTGTATTGCCGATTCCTGCGAAATCACCTGGCGGACTTCCTTCGGTTGAATCGTCTGTACTTCCCCTGTATCCGGGTTCGTAATTTCCTTCACCAGATGAGGTTGCATTAGCTTACCACCGTTAGCAATGGCCGAGATAGCCGCTACCTGCTGGATTGGCGTTACCTGAACACGTCCGTGTCCATATGCAGCCGTTGCGACTTCGGATTTGTATTGGGTGTGGAACGTAATGGCTCCGCTAGACTCACTCGGAAGATCAATACCTGTTTTCACACCAAATCCGAAGTTGTTGATATATTTCTTCAGCCTTTCGCCGCCCAGCTTATACAGCCCCAGATGGACGAAACCGACGTTACTTGAACGCTTAACCCCTTGAAGATAGGTTAACGTTCCCCAATTTCGACTCACGTCACGAATATCCCATCCCCCAACTCGGATCATACCAGACTGATAGGTTTCATTTGGGTTGAATACCTTTTCCTGAACTGCCGCAGCCAAGGTTACAATTTTAAACGTGGAGCCTGGCTCATAAATGGACTGAGTTGCATTATTGCGAAAAAAATCCAATGACGATGTGCTCCCGTATGTATTGGGATTAAAATTAGGATAACTCGCCATACCGAGAACGTCCATCGTTTTGGGATCTGCCGCTACAACCGTCATCGTTTTCGGATTGTATGTTGCAATAGCTTCCTGCATAGCGTCTTCTATATAATACTGAATCGTGTCATCAATCGTCAGCTTTAAATTCTTACCATTTTGTGCAGGTTCATAATTGCTCTCCGATCCCTGAAGAGGAACTCCCTTTAGATCCCGCTGATAAAGTAGCTTTCCGGCCGTGCCCGAGAGCTCTTTATTATAATAGGCTTCCAATCCCATGCCTGCTGTACCGTCTTTCCGGTAATAGCCAAGAACATGAGAAGCCAGCTTATTTTCCGGATAATAGCGTTTGGATTCCTGAACCGTGTCCACAGCTCCAATCACTTTGTACTTATCCTTTAAATATTCTTTGAACGTATCCACCTGTACCTTGACCTCAGGATCTACCTTCCAGCCTCCATTACGGATCTCGCGGTTTTTTAAATAGTTACCGCCTTTGTCCTTGGCCGAAAGATGCTTTCTCAGTTCGTCCTCAGGTGTTTTGAGCAGCTGATGCAGTTTGGCTACGACCTCGTTTTCCAGATCATATTCCTGAATGATGCTTGGGTTGACCACTACCGTATAGGCAGGGGCATCTGTAGCCAGTACATTTCCTTTACGATCCGTAATCGTTCCGCGCTTGGGCTGGATCACCTGGTCTCTTTCCACCTGCGTAACTACCTGATTATGCCAGTATTCCCCGCTCACGACCTGAATCCAAAATACCTTAAGTAACAGAACAAGAAAAAAGAGGGTAATACATCCCCCTATCAGCAGTGTGCGAAGCTTTATTCTTTTGACCATAGCTCAACCTCTCTGCAAAAAAATGTACGTCAGAGCATAGCTTAATGCTATGCCCTAACTAACTAATTGGCAGCCTGCTTTTCCACACGAATGGGCTCTCTAGTCGGCTCGATATATCCCTGTTCCTTTGCCGTAGGTACAATCTGATTTTCCAGCCGTTCCTTCTGAATCTTCAGTTGGGCGATATTGGTCTGTAATTTGGAAATGTCCTTGCTCGCTGTATTAATCGAATAATTGATTTGATAAATGTGCGCGTACCTGCCAATCAGCATACCAGCAATGACAATGCACGTTACAAGTGTCAAAAGATACAGCAGCTTTTCCCGAATCGGCAGCTCTCTACGGCGTGTAACGACTTTAGTGGTTTCACGATACCGTTGTTGCTGAACCTGTTCCTGACGGGCTCTTTCTTTTACAGCCAAATTACCGCGTGTATAAGCCATGTCGCCTCTCCTTCTCCATTAAATTTACAATTTTTCGGCAACTCTCAGCTTGGCTGACCGAGACCGTGGATTAAGCTCCAATTCCTGCTCTGACGCCACAATCGGCTTACGATTCACCAGCTTCAGATCCCCTATCATTTTGTCCTCCAAAACAGGCAAATCAGATGGATAGATGCTTTTCGCCAAATACTCCTTGAAAATATGCTTGCATATCCGATCCTCCAGAGAATGGAACGTAATAACCGAAATTCTGCCCCCTGGAGCCAGACATTTTACTGCCTGATGCAAAGTATCTTCCAGTGCACCCAACTCATCATTCACAGCGATTCGCAAAGCCTGAAAGCTGCGTTTGGCCGGATGTCCCCCGGTTCTGCGTGCCGCAGCCGGAATTCCTTCTTTGATAATATCAACAAGTTCCCCTGTGGTGTGAATAGGCTTGTTTTTTCGGCGTTCAACCATAATCTTCGCGATCCGGCGTGAAAACTTTTCTTCTCCGTAGTGAAACAAAATACGCGCAATCTCTGCCTCCGACCATTCATTGACAATCTCGTAAGCCGTCAGCGAGCTACTCTGATCCATCCGCATATCAAGCGGCGCATCATGATTGTAGCTGAATCCCCGTTCCCCCTCATCGAACTGGGGCGAGGACACACCCAGATCGAACAAAATACCCTGGACCTGCGGGACGCCGTCTTTTTCGGGCAATCCCAGTTCAGCCAGCCTGTCCTGCAAGTGGCGAAAGTTGGATTTCACCAATGAAATCTTTCCTTCGTAGGCCGACAGCTTCTCGTGTGCATTGTTCAATGCCCAGTCATCCTGATCAAAGGCAATCAGCCTTCCCTCAGGGCCAAGCTGTGACGCAATGACGGAACTGTGTCCTGCCCCTCCCAACGTGCAGTCCACATAGATCCCGTCCTGCCTGATGTTTAGTGCCTGTGTTGCTTCTTCCTTGAGTACGGTAATGTGGTGAAACAAACGGCTGACCTCCTAAATTACAATTCAAAGTTGAAATCAACCAATTTCTCAGCAATGTCGTTAAATGCTTCTTCTGATTGGCTGAAATATTGCTCCCAAGTGTGCTTGCTCCAAATCTCTACCCGAGTGGACACTCCCAATACGACGCACTCTTTGGTAAGCTTGGCGTATTCGCACAAATTCCCCGGTAAATTTACCCTGCCCTGTTTGTCCAATTCGCATTCAGTCGCGCCCGAGAAAAAAAACCGGGTAAACGCCCGCGCATCGGCCTTCATCAAAGGCAGTGCTTTAAGTTTTTTCTCCATGACAGCCCACTCATCCATGGGATACACGAAGAGGCATTGGTCCAGCCCGCGGGTAACCACGAACGAGGCACCGAGAAGTTCACGAAACTTGGCCGGAACAGTAAGCCGACCCTTCTCATCAATGCTATGTTGGAACTCCCCCATAAACATTGGTTTCGTCACCCCTTACCCCATTCTCCCACTTTGGCCCACTTTCCACCACCTAAGCATAATAGATTCGCTTTAAAAAATCAAAGACCTTCTTTACATTTCCAAAAAGTAATAAACAACAAATCTGTACGGTGATGTCTGTTATTGTTGCCACGTATCATAACACGCCAAAAAGCCCCTTTTTCCATGAAGACGAACTCCCGACAATATTCATCAGGTTTCGAAACAACATGAAAATAAAGGGCTTAGTCTCATTCATCATGCCAACCTTTACAAACACCTGTGTTACACGTTAAAACCTTTGAACCCGGCCAACGTGACCGGCAATGCTCAAGTTATGCATTCCAGCTATCCAGATAAACCTTTTGGTCTTCTGTTAAAGAATCAATCTTGATTCCCAGGCTATCGAGCTTGAAGCGGGCTACCTGCTCATCAATTTCATAAGGTACATTAATTACAGCTTTGCCCAGCTCATTATAACGATCGTTCACATATTTCAAGCCAAGCGCCTGAAGTGCAAATGTCGTATCCATAATTTCCGCAGGATGACCATCCGCCGCAGCCAAATTCACGAGGCGTCCTTCTGCCAGTAAATACATTTTACGTCCATCCTTGAAGCGGTACTCCTCAATGTTGCGACGCACCGTCCGAATGGATTCGGAACGTTTGGCAAGCTCAGGCTTACTAACCTCCACATCAAAATGCCCCGCATTACACAGCACAGCCCCGTCCTTCATGACATCAAAGTGCTCTCCGGTAATTACGGCTTTGTTGCCAGTCACCGTAATGAAAAAGTCGCCCAGCTTGGCTGCTTCCACCATTGGCAACACATGGAAACCATCCATATGCGCTTCTACCGCCTTGATTGGATCAACTTCGGTTACAACCACTTTGGCTCCCAGCCCTTTCGCACGCATCGCTACCCCTTTACCACACCAGCCATAACCCACCACGACGACCGTGCTGCCTGCCACAACCAGGTTGGTTGTGCGAATAATGCCGTCGAATGCTGACTGCCCGGTACCATAACGATTGTCGAACAAATATTTGCAGTAAGCATCGTTAACGGCCACCATCGGGAAGTGGAGTTGACCCTCTTTTTCGAGCGCCTTCAAGCGGATAATTCCGGTTGTCGTTTCCTCAGCTCCACCACGGATGGTAGAAATCAGATCAGGTCGTTCGGATTGCAACAGAGTAACCAGGTCGCCTCCGTCATCAATAATAAGGTCCGGCTTCGTTTCCAGCGCCTTAATTTGCAAGCTTTTAAACTCAGCCGGGTCCGGATTGTATTTAGCCAATACCGTAACTCCATCTTCAACCAATGCTGCACAAACATCATCCTGTGTGGACAACGGATTACTACCCGTAATCGTGACCTCAGCCCCGCCCGCCTGTACTACTTTAGCCAGATAGGCCGTTTTGGCCTCCAGATGCAGACAAATGGTTACCTTCAGACCCTTAAAAGGTTGCTCCTGCTCGAACTCTTGACGTATACGGTTCAATACCGGCATATGGGCTTCCACCCAATCAATTTTCAGATGGCCCTCAGGTGCCAATTTAATATCGTGAACGATGCTGTTTTGCAAAGATTGGGAAGTCATATTTATTCCTCCTTCATATTGGTTGTTGCTGTTAGCATGCTAAATCATACATAAATGACACGATGCGTACCCGTCAGATCGGTAGGTACATCCATAATCATATCGATCAGGCCAAGGCCGTAACGGTTTAGAAAATGATAAATCGTATACACCCGTTCCTGCGGCTGTTCGAACGGAAAAAGTGACCACTCGATACGATCCCATTGACGAAGCGCTGATTCATTTTGCCGGAACAGTGCTTCCTGAACTTTTGCTTCCAGATAGGAAATCTGTTCCAGAATCTTCTCGCGATTAGTCTCTCCAAGCCGGAGTAAACCTTTTTCAATCAAGCCTGACTGCTGTATCAGCGGTTCGTATATACGGACAAAAGCTTCCTTGGCCCCGGCAAACTGCTCCTGCATTCCAAGCTGATCGTGGGTGACAATCCATTGCTTTTTCCGTTCCTCAAGCCCGTCTCTAACTTCGCCAAAGCTCAATTCATACTTCAACATATGCTTTTCCACACCTGGCTCTACCAATGTAAAGGACATCCGTGGCAGCAGTAATGGCATCTGCATCCCCAGCACGCCGAAGGCATCCCGTGTAATCGCCCAGTAGGCAATTTCTCCTAGTCCCAGCACAGAGGCCAGCACCGGAAATAGTGAGTCCTGCATAAGAGGACGGGTTAGGACATTGTTACTAAAACGTTCCGGGTGCCTGTCTGTCTCTTCGAGCAGTTCTTCGACTGTAAATGCCACCTGACCGCGGCGATCCGTGAACAGCCCATTTTGCTTGAACAGCAGCAAGCGTTCTTCTTCATGGATATAAAAGAGATTCGCGCCGCCTTCATGTACATCTGCTTGCAAATGATAGCCGTAATCTACAATCCGTGCAGCAGTCGCCCGGTAAGCTTGCTCCAGTTCATCATTGTGCTGAACCAACCGACGGAAAACGGATGCCTCCAGCTTGCGCAACGAAGGATCAGCAGAATCCAGCAGCACTAATCCGTAGGCACCGAAAAGAAGTCCCAGCAGTTTGGCGAAGCTTTCACTTAGTCCGTATGAGTCATCAAAACCATGCTCAATCATGCGTAAAATATCAGCCTTATACTCTGAGTCGGGCAAGCTTTGCTCTATATCAGCCATGGCTTGCTTCCACTCTGCGCCATCGACCTTAATGGCACTAACCGAAGAACGACGTTCCGGCTGCTTATTGAGCTTGATTTTGACTGCTTGCGGGTCATTCGCCATTACATAGGTATGATTGACTTCATCCCAGTCATGGTCCTCACCCGCAATCCAGAAAACGGGAATAACCGGACGCCCCAGCCGTTCCTCCGCTTCCCTGGCCGCCTTAATAATCGTAGTAGCTTTGTAAACGACCAGCATCGGACCTGTGAACAGTCCGCTTTGCTGCCCGCCAGCTACCACCAGAGCGTCTGGTTGCTCCAGCCGATCCAATGAAGCATAAACCGCCTCGTGTGCGTTGTATTGCTCATTGTATATGCGGAGACATGCTACGACATCCTTACGGTTTAATCGCAGATGCTCCGTCTCATCCAGTCGCTTCGCTCGTTGGGCATAAGCATCGGCATGCAGAACATCATATTCATACAAATCGCGTGCGCGTCCTGTACCCTGTATGTAATCTTCTGCCAAAGCCGACCCTCCGCGAAGCTCTTCCGGAATTATTCTCATGGGTCTGCCTCCTGTCTCCACCAAAACCTTACTGCTTGATTGTACCGAAAGCCCTTGTCCGCGTCAAAGCTTCTCACAAAAAAAACCGCCGAGCATACTCGGCGGTTGGTGCATAAAACAACATCAGGCGTAAGGCTCAGCTACAAAATGTCCTTTGGACACTTCGATCAGCTTGGCATTTTCCAGGTTATAGGCTCCTGACTTATTGCCGGACGCATCATTTGTATGAATGGGGCCGGCTTGATCACCGGGCATAATAATCCGTTTTTTGTTGGCTTCAACTTCCGGATCGGGAATCGGAATCGCCGATAGAAGCATTTTCGTATAAGGATGGATCGGGTTTGCATACAACTCCGCGCTTTCTGCAAGCTCAACCATTTTACCCATATACATTACGGCTACCCGGTCACTGATATGCTTGACCATCGAGAGATCATGCGCAATGAACAGGTATGTCAGACCAAGACGCTCTTGAAGCTCTTTTAATAAGTTGACAACCTGAGCCTGAATAGAAACGTCAAGAGCCGAGATCGGCTCATCACAAATAATGAATTTAGGATTAACCGCCAGCGCGCGGGCAATACCGATCCGTTGACGCTGTCCACCGGAAAACTCATGCGGATAGCGGGTTGCATGGTCTGGGTTCAAACCAACCAGATCCAGCAACTCTTCAATCCGTTTTTTACGTTCTGCACGGCTACCCGCCATATTATGAATATCCAATGCCTCACCGATGATATCAGAAACTGTAAAACGCGGGTTCAAGGATGCATACGGATCTTGGAAGATCATCTGCATATCACGGCGCATAGCTTTCATTTTACCTGGTGATAATTTGTAGATATCCGTACCGTTAAAGCGCACGCTACCTGCTGTAGGCTCGTATAAGCGAAGAATGGTACGGCCCGCTGTAGATTTACCACAACCTGATTCACCAACCATACCTAGTGTTTCACCCTCGCGAATATAGAAATTCAGGTTGTCCACCGCTTTGAGCACACGGTTTTTGCCAACATTAAAATACTTTTTAAGACCTTCAACCTCAATTAAATTGTTGCTACTCACCATGATCTCACCTCCTATTTCTTCAGCTTCGGATCAAGCGCATCACGCAATCCATCACCAAAAAGGTTGAACGCAAGCATAATCAAACTGATCAAACCTGCCGGGAAAAGCATACGCCATGGATAGTACATCCATCCTGTCAATGCTGATTCAATCATTGAACCCAGCGAAGCTTGAGGAGCCTGTACCCCTAATCCCAAGAAGCTCAGAAAAGCCTCGGAAAAAATAGCACTTGGAACCGTCAAAGTCAGTGTGACGATAATCGGGCCCACAGCGTTAGGCAACAGGTGACGGAACAGCAGACGGCCTGCACCAGCGCCCATCGAACGGGAAGCAAGCACAAATTCCCGATTTTTCAGCTGTAGCATTTCACCACGCACAATCCACGACATGTTAATCCACCCGGTCACACAGAGCGCAATAATAATCGTCGTGATACTTGGCTCCAAAACAACCAGCAGCAGGATCGTAACAAGCAGATATGGAATGGAATACAGAATTTCAGAAAATTTATTCATGATTTCATCTACACGGCCACCAAAGTAACCCATAATTCCACCATAAATTACACCAATCAGCAAGTCAATCATTGCTGCTGCCAAACCGATAGTCAAGGAAATTCGGGCACCCATCCATGTACGGACAAACATATCACGCCCCAGATCATCTGTTCCGAACCAATGCTCCGCCGAAGGAGGAAGATTGGTGCTCAACAAATCATTCGTGCGGTCATCGTATGGCGAAAGCATCGGACCAACTATCGAAGCAAGTACAATAAAAATCAGAACGCTCAGGCTTGTCATTGCCAGTTTATTTTTACGAAGCCGTTCCCAAGCATCACGCCAAGCGGACAAGCTTTCGCGCTGAATAACTTCAGACTGCTTTTCATCCGCTCCGATTTTCTGAAAGTCTTCCGGTTTTACCTGAAGCTTCTCCAAATTCACAGCATTGTCTTTCACAGACATAAAGTTATCCCTCCTTCCCGCCGGTCAGCTTAATCCGTGGATCAATAAAACCGTATGCAATATCAGTAATAAAACGTGCCACCATTAGCAAAATGCCGTAAAAAATAGTAACTCCCATAATCATGGTATAGTCACGGGTCGTAATACTGTCTACGAACACTTTACCGATACCACCAATCCCGAAAATACGTTCAATAACGACGGAACCGGTAATGATATTTGCTGTCATAGGCCCAACATAGGTAACAACCGGCAAAATGGCGTTACGTACAACGTGTTTAAACATTACCGTAACAGGCTTCAAACCTTTAGCCTTGGCAGTCTTAATATAATCCGCATGAAGCACTTCCAGCATGCTGGAGCGCGTTAGTCGAGCGATAAACGCAATTGGCGAAGCGGATAAAGCTACAACAGGCAGGACATAGTCCATTGGACCATCAAAGCCCATGACATTAAACCAGCCTAGCTCCTGAGCAAAGTAGAACTGAATCAACGATGCTAAAACAAAGCTGGGAACCGCAATCCCCATAATTGCTAAAATCATCGCTACGTTGTCAATAAGCCTGCGATGGTACAAAGCTGCTAGCATACCTAACAAAAGTCCGACAATAATCGACACAATTATGGCGACAAAGCCCAATTTAAGCGATACCGAAAAAGTTTGTCCAATAATGTCAGTTACACTTTGATTCAGCTTTTTCATGGAAATACCAAAATCACCTGAAGCAATATCACCTAAGTATTTAAAATATTGGACATATACAGGCTTATCCAGCCCATATTGCTCCATTAACCGGGCTTGAATCTCAGGAGAAGTCGCTTTTTCACTCATGAAGGGGTTACCCGGAATTGCTTTCATGAGAAAAAACGTCGCAGAGATCAGAATGAACAAAGAAAGCAGCATATAGAAAAATTTACTGATCAAATAACGCGTCATTGCCCGTTTACACCCCCCATAAATTTTTTTCGACACCATTCGATTTTATCGAAATAGAATTGGAATGTCCAACCTACTATTTGCATGGTTACATGATAATGGAAAAGACCATGACACAAAAAAAAACGGGATATATATGGTTGTATCCACATATATATCCCGAAGTAACTATCAAACTTCAGAATTGAGCTTCAGTTACTGTGTAATATACGCTCTTGTGAAATCAATCGCTCCACTAAAGTCAAGCGCGATGCCTTTTACATTCGGTTTCGTTAAAGAAACATTTGAATAGTAGTAGATCGGAAGCATAACCATATCGTCTTGAACCAGAATTTTCTCTGCTTTTGCGAAATCTTCCATGCGTTTTGCTGGATCGGTTTCTGTCTTAGCTGCTTGAATCAAAGCATCGTAGGCAGGATTAGCGTAGCCAGAATTATTATTAGTGTTGCCTGTTGTCCACATATCCAGGAATGTCATTGGATCATTGTAGTCTGCAGACCATCCACCACGAGCGATTTGGAAATTCAGCTTGTTACGTGTTTGAATAAATACGCCCCACTCTTGGTTTTGGGTTTTGATGTCCACACCAAGGTTTTTCTTCCACATATCAGCGACTGCCAAAGCAATCTTTTGGTGACTTTCACTGGAGTTATACAGCAAGGTTACCGGAGGAAGTGTAGTTACGCCTTCTTCCTTCATACCTTCTTGAAGCAATTTCTTCGCTTCAGTGAAATCTTCTTTGAAGTAATCATCTTTATGCTCAGTACGGAATTCTTGAGATACTCCTTTGATACCTGGAGGTACAAAGCCGTATGCAGGAATTTGACCGCCCAATGTTACTCTTTCAACGATTGGTTGGCGTTGAATAGCCATCGCAAACGCTTTACGGATTTTAACATTGTTAAATGGTTTTTCAGTTACATTAAATATATAGTAATACGTACTTGCAATCCCTTTAGCCTCAAATTCGTTCGGCAATTCTTTTTTCACAGCCGGAATTTGGTCGGTAGGAATTTCACCGCTTGGCAAACCAGCGTAATCAAGTTGTCCACTTCTGTAAGAAGCCAGCTCTGTTGCACCGCTGTTTACAAGGGACATCGTAATTTTGTTCAGCTTGATTTGGTCTTTACCCCAATAGTTTTCACTCTTGGTCACTTCGATCTTTTGACCGCTGTCCCAAGTTGTTAAAGTGTAAGGTCCATTGGTGATCATCTTGTCTTTCTGTACCGCCCACTTGTCATTGCCCTTAACAGAAGGGTTTACAGGGTAGAAGGTATAGAAAGAAGTCAAGCCCAGGAAGTAAGGAGTTGGGTGATCCAGCTCTACTTGCAATGTATGGTCATCAACTGCTTTGACACCTACATCTTTGAAGTCTGTAATTTTAGTGCCCTTAAAGGATTTCGAAGTGCTCAGGTTGTAACCCTCAGCATTTTTGATATAGTACAATTGGTAAGCATATGGAGGTGCTGGAGCCGTGGAAGGATCCAATACCCGTTGCCAAGCAAATACGAAGTCACTTGCTTTGACCGGGTCTCCATTGCTCCATTTTGCATTATCACGAAGTTTGAATGTGTAGGTTTTGCCGTCATCGGAAATTTTCCAAGATTCAGCTGCGCCAGGAATTTCTTTGCCATCAGGACCCATACGCACGAGACCTTCATACAAAGTTTTCAGAACCGTGTTCGTTTGACTATCCTGAGCCTGTGCCGGGTCGAATGTTGGCGGCTCGGATGCCAGATTAATGCGCAAAATCTGTTTGTCGGCCGGAGCCGGCGTAGTCGAGGTGTTTTCTTGTGCGCCCTTGCCATTGTTATCGTTCTTGCTGGAGCCACAACCTGCGAGCAGTGCGCCAACTGCAAGAACGAGTGTCAAAAGGACTAAAAAGCTTTTCCTTTTCATCTAGCGTTTTCCCCCTAGTTCTAAAGTGGTATATGTTTATAGATTATACAACCAGCGGTCAAAAAAATCTACATCACATTTTTTGAAATTGAGCTTTTTTTTCAAAAAAACATGCTTAATTCATAATTTTTCGGGTTTTCATGTCATGTTATATCACATGTTATTGAATATATTTTTAAAAATGCCAACAATAGTTAATAGAATATACGCTAATGTCATGGCTATAAAAGTTAATCTCCACACTGCTCTACATAATCTTTTCCCATCGACCTTACCCTTTATTCGATTTTGGGCTCCTCCAATTAAACCCAGCGCCAAAAGTAGCAGCAGTAATATCAAATAAAAACCGAATCCGGATGCAAAAATGACATTAAAGAGCGCCGCGACGGATAGTATCAGAAAAGCCGTGGTAATGTCCATAGATATAAGCAATGACTTCTTTTTCCCCAGTTTAAGCAGGTAGCGGCAAACCGCAAACACGATCAGAAACGGAAAAAAGGGAAGAATACTAAATGTGATGATGGTACCTTGTATGAGACTCAACTGATCACCTCTCTTTTAGCCGCATGCCCTCAATTAATTGCCATAATACCGCATGGGTTGATGCAGTAACCCCCGCTTGCTCTGCCATCTGCACCAGCTGTCCGTTAATGGAAGCAACCTCTGTCATGGAATGTGCAAGCACATCGGTCAGCATAGACGACTGATTCTCTGCCGTTGCCCGGCAAACCTTCATAATCTGATCCCACCATGCGCTGTCCCACCGAATACCATTGGCTTCGTACACTTGAATGCCCTCTTCGTATAGCTTGCGCATCATTTGTATACGACCCGGATCAGAAAGCAGCTCTCCATTGGGGATTCGCCATATTGCTGTCAGTGGATTAATCACGGCGTTAATCAGCAACTTGCGGTATATACCGTTCTCGATTTCTTTCGACAAGCAAACGTCAAATCCTGCTGCAAGCAGCCGATTTAGCACACATTGTTTGAAACTCCCCGCCTGTACTTCCTCCAGTTCATCCGGACAGCCAATTTCCGTAGCCCCCATCCCGGCATGTACGACGGATGCTACTCCCATTCTCTTGGCTCCTTCGGTCGTTACCGCAGGGTATACCGTAGCTTCAGGACAGGCTTGTCTGATTCGTTCTATATGTCCGATTCCGTTCTGTAAGCAAATAATTCCGATATGGCTTTCTGTATTAGCCGCAGATTTAATCTGCTCCAGCACTTCCCCAATCGCCCCCTGTTTGGTCATTATCAAAATCCACCGTGCCGGAACCTGTGAATTCAAGCGTTGCCAATCTGCCAACGGCGCTGCCTTTAATTCGTCTCCTCCAGTCACATGAACAGCACCCTGTCCCTCTTTTTCAAGTACAGTAATCCCTTCACAAGCAATGATCCGTGCCTGCTCAAGCGTTCGTGTCCATAACCTAACTTTTGTACCTGAGGCCGCCAGCCTTCCAGCGAACAACAATCCGAGCGAACCCGCTCCAATAATATCAATCACCTATGTATCGTCTCGCTTCCATCTTTTTTTCTACTATATCATATGCACTCTAGAGAAATACAAAAAACGCCAACTACAGCAAAGCGCGAGTTGACGTTCTATTTAGCATATGCTGCTGTAATTTTGCTACTCAATGCGCTCCAGATTCCCATTGGCGTCCATTTTGAATCTGGATTTAAGCTCTTCCTCATCCTCGTTGATTAAAGCCAAGCGCCGAGCCCGGTCCATAATCTGAATCAGGGCTTTGTAATCATCATTTACAACACGATAGTCGGTTTGCACCTCGTTAACCTCTTTGGACAGCCGGTCATTAATGGAGCGAAGTTGATTTAATTCCTCTTCCTTTTCACGTAAATCTTTTTCCAGCATCTTAATCTGTCGATTGGTTTCCTGTACAGTTCCCTTCCATTGACGCAAAAAGCGGATCACAGCGTCGATGGACAACGTATCCTCACTCGTTCCATCCGCTCTGTATACCCCTTCAGCCATATCGCGCGTGGCAAAAGCCGCCACCTGAGATACACCAACCGGACTCTGCTTGCGAATATAACTGCGTTTTTGACGCTGCGCTTTAGCAATGCTGATGGCTTCATCATAACGCTTGCGCACGCAACTGTTCCAGCGGAAGCCGCATGCTGCGGAGGTTCTTCCTATTTTTTGCCCAACCTCTTCAAATGCAGCGAGCTGTGTTCCACCTTCCCGGATATGACGCAACGTCACCTCCGCCAATATCAAATCATCTTCAACACTCCATGCATCTTGTCTTATTGCAGTCATGCCTCTAGCCCTCCTAACAACATCCTAAAATAACCGTCTTCATGAACCGGTCTTACCGGTATTTGAATAGGGTATAAAAGCTGTTTATTCATTTCTATGCCTCTCGTAGAGTTCATAGAATCTATTTGATACTAAATTGTATTTCCATTTCTATAAGAACTCATACGTGGACAAATATAGTTTCGGGTTTCAAGCACCCTCTGGGTGCTGTACAATAAATGAATGGTTAAAGAATAAGAAAGGAACATATATATTACTGTTAGACTTTTTTAGGGAATACATAAAAGGGGAAAACCAATGAACAGACCCACTCTAAAAATGATAAGTTGTACTCTGCTAACGATCATTTTGATACTAACCACCATGTCTGCACGTCCTGTTCTGGCCGCTCCTTCAGAAGAGCCAAACCGGATTTTGCAGGATAGTCTGTCAATCGTCGAGATTGACCATGAAATTGAGCGGATCAGTCAGGAACAACAGATACTTTTACAACGTCAACAGGAACTGCGGAGCAATCTCGCCACCCAGCAGGAGCAGATGACCAGGCAAAGGAAACGTGCGAGTTCCGTGCTGCGCTCCTATTATATGGGCGAAAGGGACAAGCTGCTCAGTGTAGTGCTGGGAGCTAAAAGTCTTAAACAGCTTCTCTCCCTGTACGATTACTACTTGTTGCTGATTAGCCACGATCAGGATGTGCTTCAGGAATACGAGTCCAATTATCGGAATATGCGAAAAACGGAAGAACAGGTAACACGGGCCTCATCGGATTTGAAAACGGTCAAAACAAACTTATTGGAACAACGTAAGCGCATTGTTTTGCTTCAGGAGCGTGTAAATGCCGGTGTTAGCACCAGCAAGGACCCGGATACGCTACGAAAGCTGATCAGCGAAATGACAGCTTATTGGGAGAATGTAGGCGTCTACGAGGTGAACAAGCATTTTAAAGCGCTGGCTCAAGCGATGCAGGATTTGCCTCATTTTATTCAACAACAGCAAGGAGCCATGATTACAAACGGCAAAGTCATTACGATAAGCATACGCGAGGAAGATTTTAACCGTTTTCTGAAATCAGAAAATGAATTATTTAATCACTTCAACTTTTCCTTCGGGCAGGATCGTATTGTTGTAGAAGGTCAACAGGGGACCATGAAATTGAGGGTAGAGGGACACTATACGGTTGAGAAAGAACCGCAAAATGCGATTTTGTTCCATGTGGATCGGCTCGTCTTTAACGGGCTGGAGTTGCCAGATACGACCCGTAACAAGCTGGAAAAGGATTTTGATCTGGGCTTCTATCCGCAGCAGCTCATTTCTTATGTCAAGGCCACAGAGGTACGCACCATAGCGGGGGCACTTGAGGTTAAGCTAGAACTGAGCCTGAATTAAGCCTTTTTCACCTTGTATAGCTATCATAAATAATACATGGACAAAAATAAGAGACCCCGGGGATGTTCCCGAGGTCTTCTTATTTGCGACAAAATACTGTGCAGTATATAAATATCCTGATAATAAATAGTGATATGAGCTTCTACAGCAGATCAGCTGCCAACTGCGCCAGCTTGGAGCGCTCTCCTTTTTCCAGCATAATATGTCCGCTAATCCCTTCTTGCTTGAAGCGTTCTACCACATACGTCAGCCCGTTACTGGCGGCATCCAGGTAAGGGTGGTCAATTTGCTCCGGGTCTCCCATCAAAATAATTTTACTTCCCTCACCTACACGAGATACGATTGTTTTGATCTCATGTCGGGACAAATTCTGTGCCTCATCAACAATAATAAATTGTCCCGGTATTGAGCGCCCGCGAATATAAGTGAGCGCCTCCACCTGAATGCTGCCCAAGCCCATCAAAATTTTATCGATATCGCCTGATTTTTTGGCATCAAACAAATATTCCAAATTGTCGTAGATCGGTTGCATCCACGGGCGAAGCTTTTCTTCCTTTTCTCCCGGTAAATAACCGATATCCTTGCCCATAGGCACGACAGGACGGGCGATCAGCAGCTTCTTGAAGCGATGTTCATCCTCTACCTTGAGCAGACCCGCAGCGAGCGCCAGCAACGTTTTGCCTGTACCTGCTTTTCCGGTAATCGTCACCAACGGGATATCATCATTAAGCAAAAGCTCCAGCGCCATCCGCTGTTGGGCATTACGCGCACTGATCCCCCACACCGGTTCATTGCTTAAATACAGAGGCTCCAATCGGTCTGCCTCCTGGTTCACTTTCAGCAAAGCCGATTTTCCAGTTCCCATTTCATCCTTTAGAATAACAAATTCATGAGGATATAGCGTATAAGACAGCTCCAGTGGTTTGATAGGTAAAAAACGATTGGAATAAAACTCATCTATGATGGACGGATGCACCTGAATTGCCGAGTACCCGGGATATAGCTCACTCAGATCACCGGTTCTGTCGGATAAATAGTCTTCGGTCAGCAGTCCTAACACATCTGCCTTGATTCTCACCAGCACATCTTTACTGACCAGCACGACCGAACGCGGTTCAGGCAGCTCCTTCTCCTCCAAATGATAATTCAAGGCGACCGCCAAAATTCGGTTATCGTTCGAAACCTCCCCGAACATCTCCTGAACTTTCAAAAAGCTCCGGTGATTTAATTCAACCTTGAGCCTCCCACCTTGCGGAAGCGGAACACCACTGTGCAGATGCCCTACTTCCCTCAATCCATCCAGCAATCGCGATACATTGCGGGCATTCCGTCCAATCTCATCCGCGTTGCGTTTTTTGGAGTCGATTTCTTCCAGAACAACAGCTGGAATAACCACTTCATGTTCTTTGAAGGTAAAGATGGCTTTCGGATCATGCAGTAGCACATTCGTATCCAGCACAAAAATTTTCTTCATTTAGATCCCCTCCAAAGCGGCGTGGACAATCTCGTGTTTCATACCTATACCTATTCACCGGGTACCCAATACTTGCTGATTCCCTGAAAAAAGACCCCAGAGACAGCGTTAAACAACGAAAAATTGGTAGGTAATTAAAGCCGTTAGAGCCTGTACACCTTAGGATCAGACACAAAAGGCCCAGTGATTACTCACTGGACCTTACTTATTCCATTCATTTCATTACCAAAAAAACAAACGATATTAGACAGCAAACGGGTATGAATGTCAAAACCATATACTTTGCGTGCTACCCATTCAGACATACCTCAACCCCCTTATGCCATATAAGAGCTTTTACTCGCTGCGAGTATAACATAAGAGGGAAGTAAGATACAAACTCAAGAATTGGAAGAAGAGGCAGTATTATTGTCGCTCGCCTTTTTGGATAATTCCTCTTGCAGCGCTTGTTTGGCCAGATCAAGCTGCTGCTCATCAATATAGACATAAGGACTGCGCCACGTTCCCGCTACCGGTTTGTAATTCACATTTTGCTTGGAAATATTCCAATAGGTCTGTACGAGATTTTTCATTTGCTGAGACTCAATATCCGTCATCATATTCTTATCAACGGATTTAATAATTGCACTAAATTTGCTTAGAGCACTGAAGGACTGCATTTGGTCAATCAAGGAATGAAGTACCTGATTTTGTCGACGGTTGCGATCAAAATCATCAGATTCATCTGTTCTCGGACGACAGTTTGATTTACGGTAACGAACAAAATCAAGGGCCTGATCACCGTCCAAATGTTGTGCTCCTGCCTTCAAGTTAATGTTAGTACCATCTGCACTGTCACGGTAACACATATTTTTGTCGACCGTCACATCTACGCCACCCAAATTATCCACAACATCTCTGAAGCCCTGGAAGTTAATAACCGTCACATAATCGATGTCAATGTTCAAATATTTGCCGATCATCTTCTTCATTTGCTCTTCAGCGACTTCACCAGACTCTTTCTCTCTGGCCTTGAACACCGGATAGTACTCATTCAGCTTACGAGGTTTATAACCATCCAGTTCTAGCCGCGTATCCCTCGGCAACGACACGATTGTAGATGACTTGGTATTCGGATTCAGTGTAGCTACCATAATAACGTCCGACAAATATGTTGGATGATCAGGGCGGTAATCCGTTCCAAGCAACAAAATGGTCAAAGGCTTGGCCTCGGCCAATTGTGTTTTTGGCACCTCTTTATTAATCCCCGTATCCAAAACATCCTCTACCTGATTGTATAGATAGTAGGCGTAACCGCCGGCCGCCAAGAAACCTATAATGAGCAGAAACAGAACAAACTTCATAAACGATCTGAAAAAGCTTTTTTTCTTTTTCGTTTTTTTCGGTTTGGCGGATTTTTTCCCGCTTTGTGTCCGGGGAGGCAATCCGTTAGAAAGATTACTCATGCTTCAACACCTTTTCCTGCGTTTTGAGAAATAAAGCTTTCTCCAAGTTTACAATCCTAAAACAGATACAGCGGCGCATCCCGTTGCCGGGCGTCGCCGCTGTGGCCAAAACCAATCCATCAATTACGAATTTGCTTGTGCTGTTTTACGTTGTTTTTCTGCACGCTCGCGCTCACTTTTGTTCAAAATCTTTTTGCGCAAACGAATGGCATTAGGTGTAATTTCACAATACTCATCATCATTCAAATATTCGAGCGCCTGTTCCAAAGAGAAGATACGAGGCGTTTTAAGTTTAACAGTATCGTCTTTTGTTGCAGAGCGAACGTTCGTCAATTGCTTCTCTTTACAAATGTTAACAACGATGTCGTTATCACGTGTATGCTCTCCGACGACCATACCTTCATAAATCTCAGTACCCGGCTCCAGGAACAGAATACCGCGATCCTCTACACCCATCATTCCATAGAATGTAGTGCTTCCATTTTCCGTTGAAATGAGTACGCCTTGATGACGTCCACCAACTTGACCGCCAACAAATGGACCATAGCTGTCAAACGCATGGTTCATTACGCCATAACCACGAGTCAAAGTCAGGAAGTTCGTAGTGTAACCAATCAGACCACGTGCAGGAATCAGGAATTCCAAACGAACCTGTCCGGTGCCGTTGTTAATCATGTTTACCATTTCAGCTTTACGGGAGCCCAGACTTTCCATAACTGCGCCCATGCTTTCTTCAGGAATATCAATGAGAAGACGTTCGATAGGCTCCATTTTCTTGCCATCAATTTCCTTCACGATTACTTCCGGTTTGGACACTTGCAACTCATAACCTTCACGACGCATGTTTTCAATCAGGATACCCAGATGCAACTCACCACGTCCGGATACGATAAATGCGTCCGGGCTGTCGGTTTCATCAACACGCAAGCTGACATCCGTTTCAAGTTCTTTCAGAAGACGCTCGCGCAGTTTACGGGATGTGATCCATTTACCTTCGCGACCTGCAAATGGGCTGTTATTAACCAGGAAGGTCATTTGCAGCGTTGGCTCATCAATCTTCAGTACAGGTAAAGCTTCAGGATGATTTGGATCAGCAATCGTTTCGCCAATGTTAATATCCTTGATCCCTGCAATAGCCACAATGTCACCAGCGCCCGCTTGATCGGTTTCGATCCGTTTCAGACCTTGGAAGCCGAACAGCTTCTCAATACGCGCTGATTTGCTGCTGCCGTCACGCAGCATAACCGTAACCGCTTGTCCCTGCTTGATAATACCACGGTTTACACGACCCACTGCAATGCGGCCAAGATATTCGTTATAGTCCATCAGTGTTACGAGGAATTGAAGAGGCTCATCTACTTTCTCCGTTGGAGCGGGGATGTGATCCACAACGGTTTCGTACAATGCCTGCATGTTATCGTCTTGCTTTTCGGCATCCAGACTGGATGTTCCGTTCAGCGCTGAAGCATAAACAACAGGGAATTCCAACTGCTCATCATTCGCACCCAACTCGATGAACAGATCAAGTACTTCATCAATAACTTCGGCCGGACGAGCTGCCGGACGGTCAATTTTGTTAACAACAACGATTGGCGTCAGGTTTTGCTCCAACGCTTTACGCAGTACGAATTTAGTCTGCGGCATACAACCTTCGTAAGCATCAACGACGAGCAAAACACCGTCAACCATTTTCATAATCCGTTCCACTTCGCCGCCAAAGTCGGCGTGTCCCGGTGTATCCACAATGTTGATCAGGTAATCTTTGTACGTAATAGCTGTATTTTTAGCCAAAATCGTAATACCGCGTTCACGCTCCAGATCGTTGGAGTCCATGGCGCGCTCCTGAACAGCCTCGTGGTCTCTAAATGTTCCGGACTGTTGAAGAAGCTTGTCGACAAGCGTCGTTTTGCCGTGGTCGACGTGGGCAATAATAGCAATATTGCGAATGTTCTCTCTTGCATGCATGGTTTGTATCCATATCCTTTCCGTATATCAAAATAGTGTCTCTATCCTGAAAGTAATGCTTATCCAAGGCTAACAATCGTTCTTCAGGCCCGCTCCCTGCCAGCCCTCTGTATATTTCAGGCTTTGTGCAGGCAGCTTCTCTCTCCGA
The DNA here is from genome assembly GCF_056316205.1 of Paenibacillus sp. 1-8. Classification (NCBI taxonomy): domain Bacteria; kingdom Bacillati; phylum Bacillota; class Bacilli; order Caryophanales; family Paenibacillaceae; genus Paenibacillus; species Paenibacillus sp. 1-8. The sequence goes on from NZ_CM149995.1 coordinate 3,524,304, forward strand.
TTCGCGTGAAAACCTTAAAATAAGCGTCAGAAAACATTCCGACGCTCTTATCATATCCATTATATTATAGTTGAAATATGTCATAAAGCAAGACATTATTGGCTGTTCCGTAATTTACCGCCATAAATTTGCACTGCTTGTCGTTTCACCATTTACGTTTGGTACGATTGTTAACCATCAGCCATATCCCTGCACCGATCAATACAACTGCAACCACATAAATAATTCCGGTCCTCAACATGCTAATAATCAGTAGAAGTACCGAAACTAGTCCCAAAATCATGCTCCCTGTATATACAGTGCGAGGCAGAGTTATATCATTAATAGCATATTCCCATAATCCAACCGCCACACCCAGCAGTAACAAAGGCCATAGATAGGCCATCAGATGCCAGCCCCATGTATTACAGAGAAAAAATAAAAAACCGTACACCGACAAAATCCCGGCCGGCAACAGCATAATGGGAGAAACCTTACGCATCATGTACATCGCATGCAATATAATACCAGGTATTAAAATCAGCAAGGGCCAGAAGTATTGTCCCAAAAAGGAGAAGACCCCCAGTTTTCCCAACAAAATAATCAGTCCTACGGCAATGATGCCCAATCCGATCATACGCTCTTTTCCGGAATTCATCGTGGTCTCCTTTATTTGCTGGATTTTATAGTGCTTTTACAAAAAACGAGTAGATTCCCCGGCATTTGCAAAAACCCTATGTATAGTTTAGCCGATGTTTTCCAAAAAAACTACGTTCAAATGCGGCGGGCTCGCAACTGCTGATATAATCCTGCTATTACAGCTATGGTGGCCAGTAATCCCGGTAACCATGAATGTAAAACTTCCCCAGACCTGGCTAACCATGCTCCCAGTTTGGGATCACGCAGTAGCATTTCACCTGCCGTGAAGGCCAGTATTGCAGATCCGAGTAGAACAAGTACAGGGAAACGGTGCAGCCAGACTGCAATAACATTGCTTCCCCACACCACAATTGGAATGCTAATCGCAATACCGATAACAATGATCGCAATGTCCCCATTTGCAAGTGCTGCAATAGCCAATACGTTATCCAGACTCATCACAAAATCCGCTACCAGAATCACTTGTATAGCCATCCATATAGTCGTTTCTGCTCTTACCCCCACATTATCGTTATTCTCATAAAGCAGCTTAAACGCAATCCATAACAAGAGCAGACCACCTGCTGCCTGAATGAAGGGTATGCCTAGCAAAATAACAGCTGCAAAAGTCAACACACAGCGCAGGGCAACTGCGCCGAGCGCCCCCCACCATATTGCTTGGCTCCGCTGTCTTGCAGGCAAGTTTTTGCTCGCCATGGCTATAACAACCGCATTATCACCGCTTAACACCAAATTGATCATTAATATTTTCAATAGCAAAATGATATGCTCCATGTGTACAAACACCCCCATCCTACTTGTATGCGAAATAGGACGAGGGTATGCTTGTACACTGAGGAATCTAATAATTTTATTAGACATATCCATAATTTATTAAAAATCAACACCTGATTTGGTGAGCATAATCCTTGAAATGATTAGCAAACAGCAATATAATGAATCGTATTTCCGGAAAACGGGTATTAATCATAAACAGAGCATACTGAACTTAGGTTGTTTAATCAGGGAGATGAGAACGATTGACATGTCCGGATTTCAGTTTTTTTGGCTACTGCTTAATGTGATATTTATTGACCTTCTGCTTGCAGGAGATAACGCTATTGTCATTGGGCTTGCCGCCCGAAAGCTACCGCCCGAAACGCAAAAAAAAGCGATACTGTACGGTACCGGAGGTGCTCTACTCATTCGTATAGCCGCCACGATTGTCGTGCTTTGGCTGCTTCAAGTGCCATGGCTGCTACTCGTCGGAGGAATAATGCTGATCTGGATTGCATACAAGCTGCTGGTAGATCAGGAGGAGCACGCCGAAGTCAAAGCCGGTACGAGTTTATGGGGCGCTATACGCACCATCGTTATAGCTGATGCAGCCATGGGACTGGACAATGTAATCGCCGTCGCAGGCGCTGCACAGCAGCATTTGATACTGGTGGTACTCGGTCTGCTGATCAGCGTGCCGATTGTCGTATGGGGAAGCACTCTTTTCATCAAGCTTATTAACAAATTCCCCTGGATCATCTATCTGGGCTCGGCTGTGCTTGGCTATACCGCCTCCAATATGATTACCGAGGAACGCAAACTGGAGCCATACTTTACCGCACACCCCGCGCTGCGTGTCCTGTTCATTGCCACAGTGATGGTTGGTATTTTGCTCACAGGCTATCTTCAAAACCGCAGAGCCATATCCAGCCGAAAAAAAGCTGTTTTGAAATAATTCCTAAGAAAAACCTCGTATATCTTATCTCTAATCTAAAAAAAGGCAGACCCGACAATAGTCGATGGATCTGCCTTTTTGTATACCGCTAAACGTAGCATCTTAAAAGATTTTAAAACCAATCCTCTTGCACAACTTCCTCTTTACGTCCCTCTATAGCTCCATCTGCCTCAAGAACAACAGTCTCCGTTGTAGCCACGGCCTGCTCAATCAACGTATTTAAATCCCGAATAGAGGCTTCGATCTTTTGAACAACCCATAAATTGGGATTGGTCGTTGGGGATTTGGGAACAAACAACGTGCAGCAATCCTCATACGGCAGGATAGATAGATCGTATGTGCCGATTTGCTTGGCTATTTCCGTAATTTCCTGTTTATCCATCATCACGAGAGGACGCAGCAACGGTAATTCCGTCGAACGCCCAATCACATTCATGCTTGATAAAGTTTGGCTGGCTACTTGGCCGAGACTGTCCCCCGTTACAAGCGCCAGCGCCCCTTCACGCTCCGCCAGCATCGTCGCAATACGCAGCATAGACCGTCTCATCAGCGTGATCATTAGATTATCCTGTCCGGTACGTGTAAAAGCCGTCTGCACCTCCGTAAAAGGTACAAGATGAATCTTGATGCGTCCCGCGTAACCCGCCAATACCCTTGCCAGGTCAATAACCTTTTCTTTCGCACGCTCACTCGTAAATGGATAGCTGTAAAAATGAACGCATTCGATTTCCAATCCTCTGCGCATGGAGGACCATCCCGCTACCGGACTGTCGATTCCGCCCGAGAGCAGCAGCATTGCTTTGCCGTTTGTACCTAACGGATAGCCTCCTACAGCCGTAATAATATCGCTAAATATATAAGCCGCCTGCTCTCTGACTTCCACCCGTAGCTCGATATCCGGTTGGCGCACATCGACCTTTAACACTGGAAACTCGCGCAGTACCGGCGAACCAATCAAATGATTCATCTCATGAGAGGAATGAGCAAATCCTTTCCACACCCTGCGAGCATTTACCTTGAAAGTCGTTCCTTCTGTTGGGTTCAACTCACGCATCAAGGCTACAGAGGTCTCAATAATCGTGTCAAGCTCAACAGGAGCCATTTTAACAGGACTGATGGTGGTGATACCAAAGACTTTTTGTAGCACCTGAATGATCTGCTCATAAGGCTCTCCTCCGAGAACTACATAAATCCGTCCAAATTCCTTACGCAAAGAAGCGCCGGGAAACGGCTTGAGCAACAGTTTTACGTGATTCAGTACCGCCTTTTCAAAACGGGCGCGGTTTTTCCCTTTCAATGTAAATTCGCCAAAGCGAAGCAACAGCATATCATAGTGCATTTTAACGTTTCCACCTTTCAAGGGATTCCAATTGCGCCACAGCCTGGCGGAGCGCGAGAATAAGCTCGTCAATATCCTGTTCTGTATGTTCATCGCCGAAGCTGATCCGAATGCCACCGGACGCCTCCGCCTCATTGCGACCCATGGCCAGCAAAACCCGGCTAGGCTCGGCCAATTTGGAGGAACAAGCCGATTTGGTGGATACCGCTACGCCCAGTTGCTCCAGCGTATGCAGCAGCACCTCAGCCTTCATACCCAGATACGAAAAATGGACAATGTGCGGCGCTTCCTCCCCGCTATTCAGTCGCAATTGAGGGATCGTCTTCACTTCCGTGGCTACCCGATCTCTCCACGCAGTCATACGCTGCGCCGCCTCTGCTTGCCGCTCTCCTGCCAGTCGGACCGCCTTGGACATACCGATAAGCAGCGGAACATTTTCCGTACCTGCACGAAATCCCTGCTCCTGAGAGCCTCCGCTAAGCAGTGGGAAAAGCTTCACACCTTCCCGAACCACAAGCAGTCCGGCTCCTTTGGGACCTCGCAGCTTATGTGCGGACAGGCTGTACAGATCAGCCTTCCAGCCCCGGATATCCACCGGAAGCTTTCCATAACCCTGCACACCATCAACATGGAACAGTACACGCGGGAACTGTTCCTTCAACGCGGCTCCGATATCATGTAGCGGCTGCACTCTTCCCGTCTCATTATTGACATGCATAATGCTGACTAAAATCGTGTCTTTGCGGATAGCTGCACAAACCTGCTCTGCACTGACATGCCCTTCCGCATCAACGGGCAAAAATGTGACCTCAAAGCCCACTTCTGCCAACTGTTTGCAAGCCTCATACACAGACGGATGCTCCGTTGATACTGTAACGATATGCTTGCCTCTGACCTGATACTGCAAGGCCACTCCCTTAATAGCGAGATTATTGCTTTCCGTTGCCCCGGATGTGAACACAATCTCCGCCGGATGTACGCCCAAAGCTGTAGCACAAACCTCCCGGGAACGCTTAAGCAGCTTATCCGCATCTTCCCCGTACCGATGCATTGAGGACGGGTTGCCATAGTGGCGTCTCATCACCTCTGCAATCGTCGTAATCACCTCTTCAAAAGGCGGAGTTGTCGCTGCATAATCAAAATATTTCATGGAACTCCCCTTTCTACCCTGCAGCCTCTACAACAAAAAAAGACCAAAACAGGGAAAGGCCACTGCATTACACAGTGACACCCTTTCCCCATATTGATCCTGCCTGCGGACCTGTCTGATTAAAATTTTGTTTTTCTTTATAAGCTACAGGGCTTAAATCGTATATTTTTCACGTGCGTTCTGAATTTTGGTAATATACTTTTGCGTTTCTAACGGAAGCTTGTCCAGCACAGCCATCAACTGCTCGTCACTATTCACGCCCAGTCGCTGTACCCGTCCGGGCCCCGCATTATAAGCTGCCAAGGCCATATTTTCCTGTCCGTTAAAACGTTTGATCTGGTAAGACAAATAACGAACTCCGGCATCAATATTTTGTGCAGGGTCATACGCATCGCTCACGCCCAACCCTTGGGCCGTAGCATCCATAAGCTGCATAAGGCCTTTGGCTCCGGCTGAAGAAGTGACCAGCGGGTTAAACGAAGATTCCGTATCAATGACCGCTTTAATCAGCGACACCGGAACCCCGTATTTATTGCTGGCCTCGTTAATTAGATCATCATAAGCCGTAGGTTTGGTTGGCCCATCGGTTGCTGTGCTGGAAGCAGGATATACCGCCAATGGCGAAGCTGTCCCTCTCGATGGTCCCAATTGGAGCCAGAGCAAACCATTTTCATCCCTTGTAACGTCCCCTGAATTGACACGAGCTGCAGCATCATCTGTCTCCAACTGGCCTGCCTGCTCGAGCAATCCGGAAAAAGCATCCGTTGTTCCCGTTTGTGCTGTAGCACTTATATTATTCAACAACTGCGTATCGATTATGGATTTGGACACGCGCGGATCTATTTGCATGTGGTATTCCCAACTTTCTTTAGTTGTTATATCCCAAACAGCCTATCATTACTGCTTATGATACAACGTTTTGTTATGTACTGCCATACTTTTTAACGAAAAAAAGCTCCGTATCTGTCGAAATGACAGCGGAGCTTCATGGTACTGACTTGATGCAGACAGATCGCTTTAATCATTTCTACTTGGACAGGCAAGCGATTACCCGGTTTTTCGTGCCTTTATGGAATCAACGTACAAACGGAATAAAAGCAAAGTAGCTTAATGTCGCCAGCGCACCCAGCCCGATCGACCAAATACCTGTTGTTTTGTTCCCATTTACATAAGCAAAAAAACCCAACACTGCAGCAATAGGCCCCAGCACAATAGACCACATAAACAGTGCGGCAATACCTGCGGCTAGACCGATATAGCCTGAGATACGTCCACTTTTGCTTATGACATGCTGCTCATCCTTGTCCTCATGCCGAGTCACGGCTGGTGAGCCGGGAGCTACCTCAGCCGCATATTCCTCTTGATGGTTGCGACGCTTGGCAGAGCGTTCATGAATACGACGGGGATAATCCACACGCTTGCGGCTAAAATTCTCTTCGTCTCGATGCTTATCAGTTTCATGATCTTCCATAATACACTGCACCTCCAATTACGTAATGATTCGCGGGATGGATTGTTACAGAGACTTTGGTTTAAAGGTGTGACAACAGGTTGCTGCAGAAGTTGCAGCCTGGTCACGTTCGACTGAGCTGAAGCTTTCGCCCGCATATTCTTCATCAAATTTTTTCCCGGCATGACTGTCAATTTCTATCATGATCAAATCTGCCTTGCACAAGTTGTTTTCTCCCCAATAATGACAATTGGCTACGCTGCATTTGACTATTGGCTTGGCCTCTTGGCTCATGATCATCACCTCGAATTCATTGTCCCCCCGGTATCGTTCACCTATGCGCCCACGGTATATGGCAGTTGGTGACATACGAAAAAAGCCGTTTCCGGCACCTCCTCCACACTGGCAGGAAGCAAACAGGAAACGGCTTGCTTGTCTCATTTGTTTTTGTTTTTAATTAAAAAAATCAACGGGCTAGATACTTATGCATGTGTACGACGAGTCTGCATCCGGCGCTGGGTCAAATAATCACTTTCATAATAAGCAAGATCATCGCGCAATTCTTCAAAATTTTTCGTAATGTCCATGATCACTTCGCGGGCGGGATTCACTGGCGTTTTACGGAAGCGTATAGCATCTTGTCCCGTATAAGCGTAGCGACCGTCCTCTGCGTAAGATTCATTTTTGGGATAAAAAAAGCTGTTCACGCAGTCATGGTAAACGTTATACAATGCCTTTTCCGCAAAATCGACGTCAAAGTTGGCACGGCGCAAAGCCACACCGAGCTTTTCATAAGATACTTCGGAAAAAACAAGGACATGGCGGAGATCTGACAAAAAGCCTTTGTAAAAGAGTACGGACTCCTCACTGCGATCCATAGCCAGCTCCGGCAGTGCATGCTCATTAAGGAATGCTTCCACCCGTTCCACGGCAGACTTCAGTTTCTCCTGCGCCGACTCACATAATTTTTGTACGTTGACTGCTGACATCAATGCAGCTCCCCCTTATTTGTTGCTTGTTCATCAATTGGTTACCCGAAAATAGATCCTTCTAACCGAAAGAGCTGTAATTTTCAGTATTTATCCTACCACAAATAAGGATTGAAAGGTATAAAAACATGCCAACCTTCTCACGATAACCATAAATTCATAAACTCCCAAGGAGGACGGTCCCATGTCTCGGCAAAAATGGTTAAAACCCCTGATCGGAGCAGCCGCCGGGGTGCTTGTCATCACCCTGATGCTGCCTTCCCGAGATCACCGCCACACACCCCAGCCCGAATATACGGCAAAAATGGTGCCACATCAGGAACAGCAGCTCAAAAAAGGAATGTTGGCTTTGGACTTGTCCGCTACAGACACCATCACTCGCATGGACGCCAGACAGGATATTGAATACGTAATGCGTGAACTGAATGGTAAAACCATTGATCAGAAAAAACATTTTGCCCGCAAGTTTCAGCAATCTCACAGTCATCTTCACACGCTACAGTGGATCAATACACGCGACGGGAAGAGCACAACCTACACAGGCAGAAAGACACAATCCCGTCTGCTTAATAACACTCAAGTCAAAAACAGTCTGGCAGCGGCTCGCCGTTCCGTCCTGCAAAACAAATCTTACGAATCCGCAGCCTTTCAGTTCGAGGGTCAAAAATATTTTGTTATGGCAGAGCCAGCGACTGACGGAACAAACGGCGTTGCCGCGCTGGTCAGCCAGCAAGTGCTTCGTGACGTGGAAAAGCATCAGCGCAAAAACCTGCGCCTGATCCCCTATCCGAAGGAAGGCAGCTACAAAATCGAATCGGTACATCCCGACACACTGCATGATATTACCGTCAAGACGGGTCATGACAATGAAAATGCGAGCCATTATTTTGAAAATGAAATTGTCGTTCGCTTCCGCCACAATCCTGATCAACGGCAATTGCGCGAGATCGCAGCAGATTTGAACTGTGAGCCAGGCCGAAAGCTCGGTTATACGTATGTGTTTCATTCGGATAACATGAACTTCAAAGAGCTAAAGCAATATTTCTCGCAGAAGTGGAACCCGGTATATGCAGAACCTCACTACATGTATCTGACGAATGAAAAAAAAACCGTAAAAGCGTCGGATGTCTCTATTCCAAATGACCTGCTCTTTTCCCGCTATCAGTGGAATCTGCCAGCCACCGAAACCAACCGGGGCTGGGCATTATCCAAAGGCAGCACAAATGTCGTCGTAGCCGTCGTGGATACGGGAGTGGATATGGACCATCCTGATTTGAAGGGCCAAATCCTCCCGGGACACAACGTAGTTAGCCCGAAAGAAAAACCTTACGATGACGTTGGTCACGGAACGCATGTTGCCGGCATCATATCCGCGCTCGTGAACAACGGAGAGGGAGTTGCCGGCATGACATGGTATAACAAGGTCATGCCTGTCAAGGTACTCGATCAATCCGGGTCCGGTACCACTTATTCCGTGGCAGAGGGCATTATATGGGCCGCAGACCATGGAGCCAAGGTCATTAATTTGAGCCTCGGCAATTATGCGCAAGCTGAATTTTTGCACGATGCGATTAAATATGCCTATGACAAGGATGTTGTATTAGTCGCGGCCACGGGAAATGATAATACGGAACGGCCCGGCTATCCCGCTGCCTATCCTGAAGTATTTGCCGTATCTGCCACAGACGCGTCTATGCACCGTGCCTCCTTTTCCAACTACGGAGATTATGTTGATGTTATGGCCCCCGGCGCAAGCATAGCAAGCACGTATCCGGGGAACCAATACGCTGCCCTCTCAGGCACTTCGATGGCCAGTCCGCATGTATCAGCGCTCGCGGCCCTCGTCCGCTCCATCAACCCCGACCTGACGAACAAAGAGGTCATGGATTTGATGAGAAACAGCGTGATTGATTTGGGTACACCAGGGCATGACAAATATTTCGGATATGGCCAAATCGATGTATATAAGGCGTTGAAAGCAGCTCAACGTCCGTATGTTCCTTTGCAGTTCTATCCACAGCATTTGGGTGACAAGTTAAAATCTCTCTTGAAGATGCTCGAAACGTAAAAAGATTCCGTTTGGGCAAAAAGCAGCCATGGTACGCTCCATGGCTGCTTTTTTTGTAATCTCTTAGCGCTTAGAACTGCTTCGTACCTGACGCTTGCCATTACTGCGAGTATGACTGCGGGTATGACAGCAAGGGTCACCTGGGTCCTTTACAACCACTGGAAATACATGGTGGGGTACAGGTATAATATGCGCTTGATTGATAATCTCAATCGGATGAACAACGGGAACAACTTGCGGATAAAATTGATGATTTACAAATTGGATCGGCGGGCACACGATCGGTTCGTTAGGGCAATGACTCATAATGTGCAACTCCTTTCGGTGAATTAGTACAGCATATTACGAAGGGGCTCCCTGTGATTGGATGTTTACCCCCTATTGCAAATATCCTTACAAAATAGGCCTTCGTTCCATGATGACCGAGCGGTCAAGCAGTTCTCCCAGCAAACGGCATAACTTGCGCAATCCTGCTTCGAGTGTATCCTTGGCCGTGTATGAAAAGGAAATACGAATATGATTACTTTCCATACCACCTGCATAACATACCCCTCCTGGTAAAAAGGATATGCCTTCACGATCAGCTAATCGTCCCAGCTCTGCGATATCAACAGCAGGCGGAAGCTTTATCCATACATTAAAACCATCCTCAGGTCGGGATCTTTGGAGGATAAACGTATTTGCCGTCGCGTTCCTCGCAGCACATTCCGTCTTGTTTGGCGATAGACAGCCAGGTTTCGGGCGGCTAGCGACGCTGGTTGCGCTTGATGATAAAATCCACCTTTGCATCCAGACAGACATTCAGATTTTCTGTCGCATCATTGCTGGCATATGATTGAAGCTGTGTATTCAATGTATTCCCGTGAAGATGGTCATGGATGCTTCTTGTATTCCATATTTTCTCGAATTGACTTTTTATCCGGGCATCATTATTATCTTATAGTATAAGATAAAAGCTAGAAGGTGTTGTGACCATTGGATTATAAGACATCAGCGACAGAACTATTCGAGTATATTGTCAAAAAGCACAAACCGTCATTAGAGGAGCGAGGACACTACTCACGTGGTGAAATGGGGATTCTCATCTGTCTGAATTCCAATAAGGGCGGGGTTACCTCGGGCCACTTGAGCGAATACTTGTCCGTCAGTACAGGAAGGGTAGCAACGGCGCTGAAGAGCCTGGAGAAGAAAGGTCTGGTCGTACGCAATACCGATGTCACCGACAAACGTAAGGTGATTGTATTCATTACGGATGCAGGCAAGCAATTTATGATTGATAAGTATAATGAAGGAATCGCATGGACCGAGAGCATTCTTCGCAAGCTGGACGAACAGGATGCCAAAGAATTTATCCGACTCATTAAGCTTATTGTCTCTAAAAGTTGAATTCCTAAGCAGGTCGCATGCAGGGTGCATCAAATTGCACCAAACACCTAAGATTTTCAGATAAAAGGAGAGCAACAGAATGCTAAAGATATTCAAATATCTCAAGAAAAATGAATGGATGCTCGTGCTTTGCAGCCTGGCTTTCATCGTTGTGCAGGTTTGGCTTGATCTGAAGCTGCCTGATTATATGGCGGAAATTACGACCAAGCTGCAAAGGGAAGGAACGCCTATGTTGGAACTGCTGATTCCCGGCAGTTACATGCTGTTGTGTGCAGTCGGCAGTATGATTGCATCTATTATTGTTGGCTATTTCGCGGCGAAGGTGGCGGCAGGGCTGGCCATGCGTCTGCGTGCAATGGTGTTTGATAAGACCTTGTCCTTTTCAATGGAAGAGATGAACAGCTTTTCGACGGCAAGCCTCATCACCCGCACCACGAACGATGTTACCCAGATTCAAACGATCGTTGCGTTGGGACTGCAGGTGATCGTCAAGGCACCGATTTTGGCCGTGTGGGCTATTGTGAAGATTGCGGATAAAAACTGGCAGTGGACCGCCTCTACAGGAGCGGCCGTGGCTGTTTTGATCCTGATGCTAAGTGTTATTGTTATTTTCGCTCTCCCCAGTTTCCAGCGAATCCAGCGTCTCACCGATAATCTGAACAGGGTAACACGTGAGCATTTGACTGGACTTCGGGTGGTGCGCGCTTATAATGCAGATCAGTATCAGGAGGAAAAGTTTGAGCAGGCCAACATCGAATTGACGAATACAAACCTGTTTGCGAACCGGTTAATGGCAATGATTGGCCCGGGTATGACCTTTATTATGTCGGGTCTGAGTGTCTCTATCTATTGCATCGGCGCTTACCTGATTAACGGGGCGGCCGTGCCGGACCGCATTGCGCTGTTCTCCAATATGGTCGTATTCTCCTCTTATGCGATGCAGGTGGTCATGGCCTTTATGATGGTTAGTATGATTTTCTTCCTGATGCCTCGCGCTTCGATTTCTGCCAAACGGATCATGGAGGTATTGAACACCCAATCCAGCATCATGAACGGGCATGAGACGGCTGGAGAAAAAGGCGTTATGGGACAGGTGGAATTTCGTAATGTCAGCTTCAAATATCCGGACGCCGAGGAGCCCGTGCTCCGCGATATTAGCTTTACGGCGAAACGGGGTGAGACAGTTGCCTTCATCGGCGCGACTGGCAGCGGTAAAACCAGCGTAATCAATCTGATTCCCCGTTTCTATGATGTGACCGAGGGAGAAGTGCTCGTAAATGGTGTCAATGTCAAAAACTATAACCAGCATGCACTTCATAACAAAATCGGGTATGTCCCTCAGAAAGCCGTGCTTTTCAGCGGTACAGTGGCATCCAACGTTTCGTACGGCGATAACGGAAGAGCAGAGGCTTCGGAGAAACTCATCCAGGCAGCCGTAGGGATTGCCCAAGGCACGGAATTTGTCGAAAAAATGGACGGTCAGTATCAGGGACGGATTTCACAAGGTGGAACGAACGTATCAGGCGGCCAAAAGCAGCGTCTGTCCATTGCGCGTGCCATCTACCGTCAGCCGGAGATTTATATCTTCGATGATTCCTTTTCAGCACTGGACTACAAAACAGACCGAATTCTGCGCTCGGCTCTCAAAAAAGAAACCGACCATGCTACGACACTCATTGTTGCTCAGCGCATAGGCACCATTAAGGACGCTGACCAAATTATCGTACTGGAACAGGGTGAGATTGTAGGGAGCGGCACACATGATGAGCTGATGGCGAACTGCAGCACCTATCAGGAGATCGCTTATTCGCAGCTTTCAAAGGAGGAACTCGTACATGGATAAGAATGAACACACCGAAGGCAACCAGAGCATGAAAATGAAACAGCGAGGTCCCATGGGTGGTGGTCCCGCAGGGGGCATGGGTGCTGGTGAAAAAGCGAATAATTTTAAAAAGACCATCAGCCAGCTCTTATCCTACAGCAAAGCCTATGTGCCCATGATTATACTCTCTATGGTGCTGGCCCTGGTCGGTTCCGCCTTCAACGTGATTGGTCCGGGGAAGCTCAGCGATATTGCCAACCTGATCCAGGAAGGAATCGTAACAGGGGTTGATGTGAGTGCTGTCCAGAAAATCGTTCTTGTTTTGGCGCTTTTGTATGGTCTTGGCCTTATCTTTAACTATTTCCAAGGCTTCATTACGGCGACCGTGTCACAGCGTCTTACAAAGAAGATGCGGACAGAGCTGTCCCGAAAAATCAATCATATGCCTTTGAAGTATTTTGACGCTACGAGCTACGGTAATGTGCTCAGCCGTGTGACCAACGATGTCGATACCATCGGACAAACGTTAAACAACAGTCTCGGCACGCTTGTCAGCGCGCTGGCAACCTTCGTAGGCGCCTTGATTATGATGCTGTATACGAACTGGATTATGACCGTTACCGGGATTGTAGCTACGCTGATCGGTTTTTCCCTGATGACCGTGATTATGAAGCATTCACAGAAATATTTTGTAGCACAGCAAGCGGAGCTTGGCCAGATCAACGGTCATATCGAAGAAACCTATGCCGGTCATAACGTAGTCAAGGTATATAACGGAGAAAAAGCAGCCAAGGAAGTGTTCCATGGCATTAACAGCCGCTTATATACAAATGCATGGAAATCCCAGTTCATGTCTGGCCTGATGATGCCGGTCATGATGTTCATCGGGAATTTCGGTTATGTCGCGGTCTGTGTCGTGGGCGCTTTGCTGGTGAACCAACATGCTATAACGATCGGAACCATTGTGGCCTTCATGGTGTATATTCGTCTGTTTACACAACCCTTGTCACAGCTGGCACAGGCCGCAACCAATCTGCAATCGGCGGCTGCCGCCAGTGAACGTGTATTCGAATTTCTAGGTGAAGAAGAATTGGCGGATGAGAGCGACAAGACCAAGAAGCTGGACAACGCCAAAGGGAATGTCGAATTCAAACATGTCCGTTTCGGTTATAACGAAGACCGTATGATTATCAAAGACTTCTCCATGAAAGCTGAAGCCGGTCAGAAAATTGCCATTGTTGGTCCGACAGGCGCCGGTAAGACGACGCTCGTGAATTTGCTCATGCGGTTCTATGAGCTGAGCGGCGGGGAAATCTATATTGACGGAACCCCGATCAGCCAATTAACACGTGAGAATATTCATCAATTATTCTGTATGGTGCTGCAGGATACCTGGCTGTTTGAAGGAACGATCCGTGAGAATATCGTCTTTTCCAAAGAGCATGTTACTGATGAACAGGTGGAAGCTGCATCTAGAGCGGTGGGGCTGCACAGCTTCCTTAAAACACTGCCGCAGGGCTATGATACGGTGCTGGACGACAAAGCCAGTCTCTCTGCTGGCCAAAAGCAATTGATTACCATTGCAAGAGCCATGATTGAAGATGCACCCATGCTCATTCTGGATGAGGCCACAAGCTCGGTCGATACGCGTACGGAATTGCTGATTCAACAAGCGATGGACCAGCTGACTGTAGGGAAAACCTCCTTTGTGATTGCCCACCGCCTCTCGACGATCAAGAATGCCGATCTGATTCTCGTCATGAAGGACGGTGACATTATGGAAACGGGTAACCATGAGGAATTGCTGGCTAAAGGCGGCTTCTATGCCGATCTATACAACAGTCAGTTTGAACATGCATCCTAAAATATAACCAGTCTCTATTTGAAAAAAACATGATAGTAGTCACTTATAGCATATCAGGGTAAAAGAGAGACGTGTCTGGATCGCTGCGAAGGGCGATCTAGACACGTTTTTGGTGTGCTCAAAAGCTGTCCGATGTTTGGCGGATCAGCTTGTTTATTATGTTTTTTCATAGCTGCTAGAATTTCCAAAGCCATATTATCGTCTATGCGATAACGTGTTAGGTTTTGTAAGAAAGCTTCATGTAGAATTGTGGGTAACTTTGCTTTGGTGATTCTTATGCACATGTGGATGAGGGGTGGTTTTTTCTGCTTTCCATTAGACCAATCAACTGTAATATTCAGACGTTTACTGTTATACTTCATTATTGTTATAATACAATAAATTTCATAGTACAGTATAGAACACAGGAGATGATTGGATTGGAATACAAATTTTCGGGTATGGCTCGTACTCAGGGCTCGTCCATCGTTAGGGACATTTTGAAGCTGACACAGGGAACAGAAGTGTTATCCCTAGCAGGCGGTCTTCCGGCCGACGCCTTTTTTCCCATTGAAGCTGTTGCTAAAGCCTATGAGCGGGTATTCCGTCTCGGCGGTACTACCGCGCTTCAATACGGTCTAACCGATGGATACATTCCTCTACGGGAACGCCTTACAACCATGATGGCATCCCAAGGCATCTCCGTCACCAGAGATAACATCATCATGACGACAGGCTCACAGCAGACTATCGATCTGGTTTCGCGTGTGCTGATTGATCCGCAGAATACTGTATTAGTGGAGTCTCCTACTTATTTGGCAGCTCTTCAGGTGTTTAAGTCCTATGGCGCCAACATTGTAAGTGTAAATACAGACTCCAACGGTATGCAATTAGATGATCTTGAAGCCAAGCTCAAGGAATATCAGCCTAAATTCGTGTATGTCATCCCAACTTTCTCCAACCCATCGGGGAGTGTATGGAGCATGGAACGCAGAGTAGGCGTTGTTGAGCTATGCCGTAAATACGGAACTTTGATTTTTGAGGATGATCCTTACGGACGTCTCAAATTTGATGAAAACCTTAACTTCCCTACCCTTTTATCCATTGACCAGCAGCAAGGTGGAGACAGTCATGTCATGTACACCTCTACGTTCTCCAAAACCGTTGCTCCTGGTGTTCGTTCTGGATGGCTGGTTGCTGATCAAGCGATTGTCAATAGAGTCTCGAAGGCCAAACAATCTGCTGATCTACACTCCAGTAGTATCGATCAACGTGCTTTAAATGAGCTCTTGGACTTTTTTGATTTGGATGGGCATATTCGTACCGTATCCAGCGAATATCACTCTCGTATGCTACGCCTCACAACACTGATGAAAGAACGTCAATGGGAAGGTATTACGTGGAATGATGCACTTGGCGGCATGTTTATGTGGGTCACTTTACCCGAAGGTTTCCGTTCCGATCGCTTGCTGGAACTGGCCATTCAGGAAGGGGTCGCATTTGTGCCAGGACAAGTATTTTATGCTGATCTGAGCGGCAGCAACCATATGCGGATCAACTTTACGCATACTGATCCTTCACTGCTTCCTGAAGCGGTTGACCGGTTGGATCGGGCGTTGAAGAAGTATACGGAGGAAAGATTGGAAAAAAGCGTGCGCTGATGAAGGTTTTCAGGCACCCACGCGAGAACGCTTCGGGAATCATTTGATCTTACGATCGCTGTTGCCCTCGGATTCTTATCATATAAGTTCCGACAAAGGTCGGAATCCGGGGGGGCAGATTATGCTTACGATGCGAGCTTTTCTATGGAAGGCTTCCAGGCAAACGCTGCGCTTCTCCGGATTCAAATGCTCCGCTACGCTGACTACGTGCCTCATCCCCGGACGTTTTTACGGTAGAGGGAATGAGTAGAAAAAAACAGAATGAAATAGACCTAAACATACACATACGCTGCGTAAAATAAGGTATACAAAAAAAGGTCAAGCCTGATTCCCAAAGGAATATGGCTTGACCTTTTTTATAATTCATTAAATACATTTGGATTCCAAGTTTTCCATACAAACAGTCATTTAAAAGGTTAACATCATACATTTTAAGGTGTTGCAGTGTGGAAAGTTTTCCGTAAGCCGGGTTCTGTGCTATTCGTGGTTCAGACGGGAACTACCCTCCCACTACAAGCGACAATCATCTATCTAGGCCGAATATTGCTATCCGGCTCCAGCGACCAACCTAGACACGCCTCGGGCTAAGGCCGCTTCGCGAAGAAGCTGTGTCCCATTAGGTCTTGCTCCAGATGGGGTTTACCAGGAACGAAGTCACCAGCGTTCCTCGGGGTCTCTTACACCTCGGTTCCATCCTTGCCTGTGCCGCAAGCGGCCATCGGCGGTCCATTTCTGTGGCACTATCCTTCAACTCGCGCTGACTGGACGTTATCCAGCATCCTGCCCTATGGAGCCCGGACTTTCCTCTCGCGGTTCACACCGCCAGCGATTGTCTGTTAAACTTTCCGAACAACATTACATAGTATACAGGGAACGCACGCTCGACACAACCCTAAAAATATTGTAAATTAGAAAGCTTCCTTTATTTGTTCAAATAAAACGGGTATACCTTCTTTTGTAACGTATCATCTGCCACAAAATAAGTAGAACGACCCACGTATAACGGAATATCAAGCTTACTAAAATCAGGCATGCCTTCATTCAGAAACAGTTCATCATCCTGGTAAGTTTGCTGTTATGACGGGAAGTAACAACAGCAACCATCCCCGGATAGGCATGGATTGCAGACTCAGCAGCATACAACCTCTCCCCTATGACTAAAAGTAATAAAACACTTTCATCTTCTCATAGAAGTTAAGCTTTTACAAAAATTGAAAAGGCTCGGTATTCACCTGGGATATATGTACTTCCGTAGAGTATCGGCCTTCTTCCAGCCGTTTGCGCATCCATTCTGCGGTTTTAGGCTTCATAATCTTCTCTGCGTTATGACCAGGGTCAATGATGGCAATGCCAGCCATAAGGGCATCCTGAGCCGTGTGATAGTCGATATCACCCGTTACTAATACGTCAGCCCCTTTAAAAATCGACTTGTTCACATAACGGCTGCCAGAGCCTCCGAGTACGGCTGCTTTTTTGATTGTACGGTCCAGATCGCCTACTACACGTACATGCTCTACGTTGAAGCCTTCTTTCACATCATTGACAAACTCGCGTAACGTGCGGGCTTCCTTGAGCTTGCCCACCCGTCCCAGGCCAAATGTGCGGCCCTGCAAATCCATATGGTACAGGTCATAGGCCACCTCTTCATAAGGATGAGCTTTGAGCATCGCCTGAACAACTTTGTTGCGCACACCCTGTGGTACAACCGTCTCTATGCGCACCTCTTCGCTGCGTTCCATTTTACCCGGCTCACCCAAAAACGGCTGTGTGCCTTCACCTGGCACAAAAGTTCCATAGCCATCAATGTTAAAGCTGCAATGGCTGTAATTGCCGATATGTCCGGCTCCCGCACCCAGTATGGCATCCAACACCCGTTGATGATGTGTTTTCGGTACGAAAACGACGAGCTTGAACAATTGCTCCGTGTGGACATCCTCCAGCGTACCTTCACTTTGAATGCCCAAAGCTTCGGCCATCCAGTCATTCATACCGTCCTCTGCCGTATCCAGATTCGTGTGACTGATGTAGACGGCAATATCGTTCTTGATCAGCTTTTCATACAATCTGCCTGCGGGCTGATCCGTATTCAATGCTTTGAGTGGACGGAATATGATAGCATGGTGGGCAATAATCAGGTCGGCCTTTACACGGATCGCCTCTTCCACAACCTCATCATTGACATCCAGAGCTACCAGTATGTTTTTGATCTCCTTTTGCAGGCTGCCAAGCTGAAGCCCGATTCTATCGTCCGGAACTGCCAAATATTTTGGAGCCAGCTGTTCCATATAGCTAATTACCGTTTGTCCTTTGGCAAACATGCAAGTACCTCCTTTAGCTGTTCAATTTGCTTACGTAATTGCTCCTGCTTTTGCTGCGCCGATTCCTGCTCTGACCGCGCCAACTGTGCAAGCACGTTCTGGAGCTTATGAATTTCCAGCTTCCATTTACGGAAAAAGACTTCATTGGGCTCTCTGATCAGCAACGGTCCAAGCTGTTCCAGCCACTCCTGCGTCAATACTAGCGAGCTGCCGGAAAGGGCTAACGGTCGGTATAGCTCATCCTGCTTCACAGAGCTATCCGACAGGGGTATAGCCGTCAAAACTTCATATATTTTCCCATCTTCTTCCATGATATGCTCGCCTGTCAATACCCATTGATGCTCGATCAGCCATCGGCGCAAAATATCCTCGCCTACGTTTGGTTGTAAAACAAGCCGCTTTACTGAATCCAACTTATCTTTCCCCTGCTCCAAAATGGAAGCAATCAAGGCACCGCCCATGCCTGCTATCGTAATAACATCAACCTCATCGGCTGTAATTACGGCCAAGCCGTCGCCTTTTCTAACGGTTATGCGATCAGTAAGACCCGCTTCAGCGACCTGCTTTTGAGCCGCACGCAACGGCCCATCATTGACTTCGCCTGCCACAGCCTGGGTTACGAGGCCGCTACGCACCGCGGCCACAGGGAGCAGCCCGTGGTCAGAGCCAATATCCGCTAATCTACTCCCGACAGGGAGTTGTTCCATAATATATTGTAATCGTTGAGAAAGCTTCATGACGTCACCCACGTAATCCATTTTTTTCGAGTCCAAAATAAAATTCCTACAACAACAGCCAACTTCAATAAGCCGTACAATACAACATCTCCCGATGATTGATGACGCAGCACGATCATGTCTGCTTCAGGCATGAAAACCAATGTCATTCCGATAGCAAAGTAGACCGAAGCCAGACGTGAAAAGCGGCGATGTACCCACCAGCTTAACCATACCAGCAATGCTACATGCAAAATCCAAAATCCCTCCAGCATCACGTGAGAAGCCGCAGGCCAGTAACGGCCAATAAGAACTGCATATACCAAAAGCAGTGCAATAAAGCCACAGTAGTGAAGCAAAGTGATACGCAGGGTTAAGCCTACAAGGCACCATACCAGCCCGCACAGACCGACAAGAACCACAACCCAAAATTTAGGTTCACCCTGGTGGAGCTGAATAATCCACACCCCTGAACCCAGCATAATCACACTGCCCAAGATACTCAGCATAGCGCTCATGCTCTTTTCTGAAGAACGCCAAACTGCAGCTACTCCATAGCAGATCCCGGTTACTGCACATGCCGAGAATATTTGCATTGCCAACGGAAAAGCGGTAAAATAAAAACCGATCAAACAAATGCAGGAAATAATGACAAAACCAAGAAGCCAGGCGATTCCATGCCCGGTTCTAAGATATGTAAGCAGCCCGGTGCTACTGTGGCTTTGGCTCTGTGACGGATTTTCGTCCTCTCGATAGAGGTTAGACAAAAAATCACAATATTGCTCAGGGAGCAGCCGACTTCGCCGCCAATGTTCAATTTCATGCAACAGTATTGCCCGTTTTTTCTCCTGGTCCAAGCTTTTCCCCTCCACCAAGGCTGCCATGGGATAAAAAAAGACCTTCTGCGCGCTCCAAGCCGCAGAAGGTCCGCAATGTTACGCTTCTATTCGAGGAAATCCTTCAGTCGCTTACTGCGGCTTGGATGGCGCAGCTTACGCAGCGCTTTAGCCTCAATCTGACGAATACGTTCGCGTGTAACACCGAATACTTTACCCACTTCCTCAAGGGTTCTGGTTCTACCGTCGTCCAAACCAAAACGGAGACGCAAGACGTTCTCTTCCCGTTCGGTCAACGTATCCAGCACATCCTCAAGCTGTTCCTTCAGAAGTTCATAGGCAGCCGCATCCGCAGGCGCCAGCGCTTCCTGGTCCTCAATGAAATCCCCCAAATGTGAATCATCTTCTTCACCAATTGGCGTTTCCAATGAAACCGGTTCTTGGGCAATTTTCATAATTTCCCGTACTTTCTCCACGCTCAGCTCCATCTCCGCAGCCACTTCTTCCGGCGTAGGTTCACGCCCCAGCTCTTGCAACAGTTGACGCGATACGCGAATCAACTTGTTGATCGTTTCCACCATATGCACGGGAATACGAATCGTTCTCGCCTGATCGGCTATGGCACGCGTAATGGCCTGACGAATCCACCAGGTCGCATACGTGCTGAATTTAAATCCTTTTTCGTAATCAAATTTTTCTACTGCCTTAATCAGACCCATGTTACCTTCCTGAATCAGATCCAGGAAAAGCATTCCACGGCCAACATAACGCTTGGCAATACTTACAACCAGACGCAAATTCGCCTCTGCGAGTCGACGTTTGGCTTCTTCATCACCGTTGTTGATCCGTTTCGCCAGCTCCACCTCATCATCAGCGGAAAGAAGCGGTACACGGCCGATTTCTTTCAGGTACATCCGGACCGGATCATTGATTTTAATACCGGGAGGCAGGCTCAGATCGTCATCGTAGTTAAAGTCATCCCCGTCGTTGTTTTCCGGGTCGTCGTTTGGACGCAATCTGGTAACTTCTTCGTCGTTGTCATTTACTACCTCAATCCCCAAGTCACCCAGTTGCTCATAAAACTCATCCATTTGCTCGGGGTCCTGATCAAACGACGATAGTTTTTCCATGATATCTTTGTAGTTCAGAGAGGAACTTTTTTTACCCAACTCAATCAATTGATCTTTAACCTGATCCAGTGTCAGTTCCGTCTCCAGTTCAGTATGCTGATCATTCGCCATCTTTCGACTCCCTCCTCCCTAGAAACATCCGACCTCTGTGTGTTCATTGTCTCTCTAGGGCTATAATCTCAATTACAATTTGTGCTGCGCGCAAAGCATCACCAGAACGCTCCGCGGCTCTCATTTCTTCTCTCTTCAAATCCAGTTGCTTCTGCAATGGAAATTTGCACACCTGCTGAATACAATCGTCCAATACGTGTGGCGATACATCTGGAGCATCCATCATCATAATCGAGCTTACGGTTTTCTCCAGACGGTCGTCTTGAAGAGAAGAAATAAATCGGCTCGTATCCGGTAATTTACCTTGTGCATAATAGGCGTATAGATAAGCAGCAATTGCTGCATGATCCTCAATATTAAAGGCATCCCCCAGATGCTTCTCCACATATTTTGCAGTTTCTGCATCCTGCATCATCCAGTGGAGTAATCTACGTTCCGCCACATGATAAGCTGGCATGACATTTGGTTTTGCAATCTGCCCGTTTTTATGCCTACCATTATTCCACCGATTTTCGTTATTATCCCCAAAGTCCTGTTTTTTTTGCAGGGACTGTCGGAATAAATTGCATTCTTGCTTTAAGGTTTCAAAATCCACCTTGACTTCGGCTGATACTTCGCGCAAATACACTTCCCGCTCGGTCGGGGATGACAGAGGTGCAATGACATTTAATGCTTCGCGGGAATACGCGATTCTTCCTTCTTCCTCTTGCAGTATATGGTTTTTTTTCAGATATATAAGCTTAAATTTCACCGTTGAAACGGCACTTTCGATAATTTGGCGCTGAAACCTTTCCCCGCCGTATTGCCGGATAAAATCATCCGGGTCCATACCGTCGCTGACCAGCGCTACCTTAACGTGAAGTCCCGCATTTTCCAGCAACGGAAAATTTTTGAGCGCAGCAGCTTGTCCTGCCCGGTCACCATCATAGCAAATAATGACCTCGTCGCACAGTCCCTTTAGCATTGTGGCATGATGCTCCGTCAAAGCTGTGCCCATAGCGGCCACCCCGTTCTGCACACCTGCTTCCCAAGCCGAGATGACATCACCGTATCCTTCAAAAAGAACACTCTGGCGAAGCTTTCGAATCGAATTCTTGGCATGGTGGAGATTGTACAGGGTCCGACTCTTGTTGAACAGCTTGGTTTCGGGTGAATTCAAATACTTGGGCTGTCCTTCACCCAGTATACGGCCCGCAAAGGCAATTACTTTGCCATTTCGATTCCAAATGGGAAACATAATGCGATCCCTGAACCGATCCACATACCCATCCCCCTCATGTCGGGGAGAAATAAGCCCGCCCTTTTCCATCTCAACAGGATCGAAAGAACGCTTCTCCAGAAACTGGACGATCGTATCCCATCGGTTAGGGGCATAGCCAATTTGAAATTGATCAATGATCTTGTCAGTAAATCCCCGTGACCGCAAATACTCCATAGCCGGTTTGCCATGCTCCGTATTTTTAAGGAGAAAATGGTACATCTTAGATGTTAGCTCGTACGCTTGCAACAACCTGTCCAACTCAGGATGCTGATGCGTTGACTCACGTCCCTGCCATTCGCCGAGAGGGATATGACTTTCTTCCGCCATTGTTCTGACAGCTTCGGGAAAGGATAGTCCTTCGATTTCCATCATAAATTTGATGGCATTGCCTCCCGCGCCGCAGCCGTAGCAGTAAAAAATCTGACGATCCGGTGTCACGGTGAATGAAGGGGTTTTTTCGGAATGAAAAGGACAGAGCCCTTTCATATACTTCCCCTGCTTGGTCAAATGCACGTACTTGCTTACCGTATCTACGATATCATGATGCTGTAAAACCGACTCAATGATATCGTCCGGTATGTTGCCTTGTCCAGCACTCAAGTTAACCACCTTCATCTCTTTAGCACGTAAATATAATTCGATACCGTTATTCATTCTCCTGCAAGCAGAGTAAAAGTTTTGTCAGTTTATGTTGAAAAACTTCACGATCCTCTGTTGTAAACGGTTTAGGACCTTTTCCATAACGTCCTTTTTTCCTTTCCTTGGCAGAAGTGTGACGGCGGTCGAGCATAAAATCAATCGAATCGTTTCGATACATCGCTCCGCGAAATGACATAACCTCACAGCCTTTAGCCAAAGCAAGTGCCGCAAGACCGTAATCGTTGGTGGTTACAATGTCTCCCCGACGGATATGATTAGCAATATAGAGATCAGCGCTTTGGTCGCTACGGTCTACTTTTACGATGGTCACGCCTCCGCTGCCCTGGATAAGATGATCATACGAAGATACCATAATAACCTGAACTTGAAAACGGGAAGCTGTATCCGCAATTTCGCTTTTGACAGGACAAGCGTCACCGTCGACAACGATCCGCACATCCGATAAACCTCCGGATATTCCCACAAGCATCCCCCATCTCCATCCGGATTCGAGTAAAATACGGAACGGCTGCAAGATCACTCTTACACCGTTCCGTATATTTATACCCATTTTTTCAAGTTGTTCATACTATTACAGCTACGATTAGCCCACGAGCTTGGAAAAATCAGCAAAACGCTTCAGCTCTGTATCAATGGCGGCCAGCAATGCCAGACGATTATTACGAATCGCATCATCCTCAGCCATAACCATTACGGAATCAAAGAACGCTGTGATCGCAGGAGTAATGGACGAGGCAAGTGCTAAAGCTCGCGTGGCATCGCCTTCCTGCAATGCTGTAAGATAAGATTCATAAACGCCGTACCATGCTTCATAGAGCGCTTTTTCACCCTGTTCCGTAAATTCACCCGTATTAACTGATGCATGAACAGCTTTTGCAGCCAAATTGCCTACACGGTTAAACGACTCTACCGTTGCTTTAAAGGCATCTCCCGTTTGTACCGCATTCATCAGAGCAGCTCCGCGATTAACGACAGAAGCAACATCATCAAATCCAGCGGCAAGCACAGCGTCAACGACGTCATAACGAAGCGTCTCGGACAACAGCTTTTTCACCCGCAAACCGAAGAATTCATGTAACTCTTTGCGAATTTCATCGGCAGAACGTTTCATATTTCCAAGGTTGTCGTGTACGTCAAGCGCAATATTGAACACATCAGACAAAGTTGCTGAAAGATTACGATCCAGCAAAATCTGCACAATACCCGCGGCCTGGCGACGTAGCGCATAAGGGTCCTGCGAGCCTGTCGGAATAATACCGATGGAGAAGCAGCCAGTGATGGTATCCATTTTATCAGCGATGCTGACAATAGCCCCTGCGTTCGTAGAAGGAACCGTTTCTCCGGCAAAACGCGGCTGATAATGCTCAAATACCGCTCTCGCCACTTCTTCCTTCTCTCCAGCCTTACGGGCATAGTCCTCACCCATAACCCCTTGCAGCTCCGGAAACTCATATACCATTTGCGTTACCAGGTCGAATTTACAAATATCCGCCGCCCGGCTAACCGACTCCTGTGTATCCGGGGAAACCCGCAGCTTTTCAGCTAAAGCATCGGCAATGCGGCGAATCCGCCGTACCTTGTCTCCAACCGTACCCAATTCCTCGTGGAAAACGATACTTTCCAGCTTGGAGAGCGCATCCTTGATTTCCAATCTCTGATCTTCCTCATAAAAGAATTTGGCATCAGACAGCCGTGCGCGCAATACTTTTTCGTTCCCTTTGGCGATAACATCCAGTGATTGACTCCCTCCGTTACGTACCGTAACAAAGTATGGCAGCAGCTCTCCCACACGATCCAGAACCGGGAAATAGCGTTGATGCTCACGCATGGAAGTAATCAGCACATCCTTCGGAATGTTGAGGAACGAAGGATCAAAACCTCCGAACAGTACCGTCGGCGTTTCGACCAGATACAGCACTTCTTCCAGCAGATCATCCTTAACCGCGATCGTCCAGTCTTTTTCGGCTGCCAACGCTTCAATCTGCTTCACGATAATGGACTGGCGTTCCGCAATATCCACAATGACATGCTGTTTACGAAGCGCCTCAACATAGTCTGCCGGACTTTCTACAATAGTATCCTGCCCGAGAAAACGATGTCCTCTTGTCACATTCCCGGATTGAACCCCGGCAATTTCCAGGTTAACAATATCATTCCCAAACAAGGCGACCAACCAGCGAATTGGACGAACAAACTTAAAGTCATAGCTGGCCCAACGCATAAATTTAGGGAAGGTCATGGCATGCAAAATGTGCAACAGGCCTTCGGACAGCACTTCCGCTGTCGGTACACCTATACTGCTCTTGGTCGCGTAAATATAATCCACGCCTCCAAGCTCCTTGAACGTAAACTGTTCAGGATCAACACCTTGGCTACGGGCAAAGCCGAGAGCAGCCTTGCTCCAATTACCGGCTTCGTCAAGTGCGATTTTGCGGGAAGGACCTTTGACTTCTTCGTTAATATCTTCCTGCTTTTCGGCTACTTCCTTAACCAGCACTGCCAGACGACGAGGAGTAGCATAAGCTTCTACATCACCATGAGCAATACGTGAGCTGTCCAACCATGCCGTCATACGCTCCTTTAACTGCTGAATCGCAGCAGGAATAAAACGGGCGGGCACTTCTTCCAAACCGATTTCAAACAGCAAATCCTTAGACATGTGCCGCACCTCCTTTCTTCAACAACGGGAAGCCCAGCTTCTCGCGTTCCTCCAGATAAGTTGCAGCCACCTGACGGGCCAAATTCCGTACACGCATAATAAATCCGGTTCGTTCCGTTACACTGATTGCACCACGGGCATCCAACAAGTTGAACGCATGAGAGCATTTCAATACATAATCGTAGGCTGGAAATACAAGATGCTGCGCCATGGCTTTATTCGCTTCTTCTTCATACATATTAAACAGGGTAAAAAGCATTTTGACATCAGATACTTCAAACGTATATTTAGAATGCTCAAATTCAGGCTGGTGGAAAACATCTCCATACGTGATGCCATTAACCCACTCAAGATCGAATACGTTCTCCTTGTCCTGAATGTAGGACGCAAGACGCTCCATACCATACGTGATTTCAACCGCAACCGGACTGGCATCGATACCGCCCACTTGCTGAAAATACGTGAATTGGGTAATTTCCATACCGTCCAGCCATACTTCCCAACCTAATCCCCATGCTCCCAGCGTTGGCGCTTCCCAGTTGTCTTCAACAAAGCGAATATCATGTTCCAGAGGATTAATACCAAGGCGGCTCAGGCTCTCCAGATACAATTCCTGAATGTTATCAGGCGATGGCTTCAAAACAACCTGAAACTGGTGATGCTGATACAGACGGTTCGGGTTCTCCCCATAACGACCATCTGCGGGACGGCGGGATGGCTCAACATAAGCTACGTTCCACGGCTCAGGTCCAATCGAACGTAAATACGTCATCGGGTTCATTGTGCCTGCCCCTTTTTCCGTGTCATACGGCTGTACAATAATACAGTTGTGCTCAGCCCAAAATTGTTGCAGTGTGAAAATCATCTGCTGAAAATTCATGGTACACCCTTCCCTTCCAAATTACCTCAAATGGTGGTGATCATTCTTCGTAAAGCTTCTATGTACAGGGCTGCCAACTTCCAACAAGCCTCGCCAGAGACAGCAAAAAGCCCCCGCCTCTACGCCTGTACAGACGTAGGGACGAGAGCTGACTCCCGCGGTTCCACCCTACTTGATTGCAGTCCTTCATCACCAGCCAGACTGTAATCCTCTTTTCCGTGTCCATTCAGATGCTCCCGAGTGCCTTGTTCACGAAGATTTCCCGCCAGGCTCACACCGTCCCCGACTCGCTTACTCTAGAGAATAAACTCCGCTACTTTCTCGTTCAATGCCTCTGCTCCAGAAGGAGATATATAGTAGGATATTACACGTTTTCAGCAGCACAGTCAAGGGAGCAAGATGTTTCACATATCATATTTGTCGAGCTGATCCAGAAAATTACGGGATTTCAGCTTGACCTCCAGCTGCATGTCCATGAACTGGCGCATGACATGTTTGATTTCCAGCTTGGTCGAGTCCTTCACATCAATGTTGCCGAGCCGGTTTAGATCCATTCTTGCGAACAAACGTAACAGCTTCAACGTACGCGGTGTCACACTCAATGCAGCAGGATCAAAATGCTTGTAACTTCGACACAAGACCCCGCCCAGCCTCGGACTGATAAACATATCTTCATCAGCAAACTGCTGTCCGCTGGAAATACAGGCATCAAGCTGGGGAGCATATCCGGCCGCCTGCAATATTTTAAATTCATAAATGCTCATGACGATCACCGGATCTTTTCCGCTCTCCAGCGCTTCCAGACATGCTTTAAGCTGCTTAAACCAAAAGGTGCCCGTTTCCTCATCATGTAGTACCCGGTCAAGCAATTCACAGGCATATGAGGCGTAAGCCGCCTTGGTAATATCCTCGCGCAGTGTATGGTGGGATTGGATAATTTCACCAGCATTCAGCGTGCCTAAGCCGGTATTTCGAAAAAATACAAATTCACCATACGTAAACGGCTGCGTTAAAGCGGCATGACGGCTTTTGGGCTTCTTGGCTCCTCTGACCAGCACGCCTGTCTTACCGCCGCTTTCGGTGCAAAGCGTAATAATTTTGTTCCCCTCACCGTAATCCATGCTGCGGATGACGATTCCTTCCACCCTGTAAAGCATGCCTCTTCCCCCAAACATTCGCGAAGAAGCCAGTGGCTTGCACTATTCACGGGCTTCTTCATGCTCGTCCGACTCTCCTTCATCTGTGTCTTGCTCCCGTGTCACGGCGCTCTCCCTGTATAACAGATACGCACCGACATCCCCAGTCTTCGCAAAATACTTCCACGAAAAATCTCGCAATCGTATTCATCCTTTCTTCGGAAATGACGTTTGCATCTCAAAATTAGGATGATGCGAGGAGGGGGGAAGTATGCGATGAAATAAATGGATTGCGTTTAAAAAAAGTGTGTTGCTGTAGGCGGTGCTGAGACGCTCCGCGAATGATTTGATCTTTCGATCGCTGTTACCCCTGAATTTATTTGTATTTGAAACATGAAAAGGGTTAAATTCAGGGGTAAAGGCGAACGCTGGCGCTTCTTCAGATTCAAATCCTTCGCTCCGCTACAGCGTGCATACAGTTACACAACCTTTTTTAAAGCATTCATTTTTTCAATGCTGGAAATGAGGGTAAGGGAAGAGCAAGAGTTAAGCGCTGCAAAGACGCGACGCTTAGAATTACCCAAGACAAAGAAACTTTACTTCCTGCCTGTGGTAGTGAATGGGTAGTCGGAACGGCTTTTTTGGTGCTTAAAAGACTAAACATACCTGGTTTCAACTAATTTAAAACTCCATTTTAAGATCCCTTAAGGAAACTAAAGTGTGAAATATAACATGCTTTTAAGCGTCGCGGTGGAAGCCGAGGTCGCGCAGTACACGATCCTGGTTACGCCAGTCTTTTTTGACCTTTACCCACAGTTCCAGGAAAATTTTAGAGCCTAGCAGGTTTTGGATATCTATACGTGCCTGTTTTCCCACTTCCTTGAGCATAGCTCCCTGCTTACCGATAATGATACCCTTCTGAGAATCCCGTTCCACAAAAATGACTGCCATAATATGCACTACACCATTATCCTGCACTTTCATGTCTTCAATCATAACTGCAATAGAATGGGGTACTTCCTCACGTGTCATATGCAAAATCTTTTCCCGTACCAGCTCGGAAATGACGAACTGCTCCGGATGATCGGTAATTTGGTCATCCGGGTAATATTGCGGGCCTTCAGGCAAGTATTTCTGTACCTGCTCCAGCAGACGGTTCACATTGTTGCCCATTTTGGCCGAGATCGGCACGATTTCTGCAAAGTCGTACAACTTGCGATACTGCTCAATCAGGGGCAACAACGCTTCCGGCTCAATGCGATCAATTTTATTCAACACCAAGATAACTGGCGTTTTTACTTGTTTAAGCTGTTCGGCAATAAAACGGTCGCCTCCGCCTAATCCTTCAGAGGCATCAATAAGGAAAAGTACAGCCTCAACTTCGCCCAACGTATTAAAGGCTGTCTGATTCATGTAGTCGCCCAGTTTAGACTGGCGCTTATGAATGCCTGGTGTGTCCAAAAATACAATTTGCGTGTCCTCTGTAGTGAATACCCCATGTATTTTATTACGTGTAGTTTGGGGCTTGTCCGACATGATGGCGATTTTCTGGCCGATGACATGGTTCATCAGAGTTGATTTTCCTACATTGGGTCTCCCGACAATCGCAACAAAGCCTGATTTAAAGTGTTTCTTAGCCATTTCGTTTCCTCCAGCGCGATTAAGCGCCTATTTTTATTTTGGTTTTTCCATTAAAAAAGCTGACTAATCAAGGTCAACAACGGCCTGTAAAACACAAATATACCAATAATTACAGCAAAAACCGCTGCCAGGAGCACAGCTCCGGCGGCGGTGTCTTTAGCCGCTTTGGCCAGCGGATGGATATCAGGCGAGATTAAATCTATCGCCGCTTCAACAGCGGTATTGATCAGCTCGGCTACGATTACCATGGCAATCGCCATAGAGACGAATAACCAGTCAAGCCGGGAGATGCGCAGGCTTAAGCCTGCTGCAATGACGAGAAACGCCATGACCACATGTATCCGCATATTTATTTGCGTGCGCAGAGCATATATCACGCCTTCTGCGGCATAACGAAAGGTCATTCTCCAAGGCTGACGTCTCATTACCGTGTCAACCCCACTTGAGCCAGTACTGCTTCTTGCTTGCCCATCATTTCAGCCTCACTGGCCTCATCCTGATGATCATAGCCCAGTAAATGCAAGAAGCCGTGAACAAACAAAAAACCGATTTCACGCTCAATCGAATGTCCGTATTCTTCGCTCTGAGCTTGCGCTGTCTGCACGGAAATAATAATATCCCCCAGCACATCCGGCACATCGTCCAGCGGTCCTTCGTCATCCAGCTCATAGATAATTTCTAGCTCTTCATCCAGTGTTTCCTTCATGGCAAATGACAGCACATCGGTTGGACGATCGATTCCGCGATAATCCCTGTTCAGTTCATGGATTTGCTCGTCATTCACGAAGGTGAGGGCCACCTCACCGTCCGTCACCCCTTCCACCTTGCCTGCTTCCTCCAATAGAGTGTTCAGCAAACCAATCAAGGATTCGTGGATTACCATATCGTTTTGTTCATTATTCCAAGCTAATTGAAGGCTCATGCCAACCGCTCCTTTAATTCTAATGCTCCAGCCGCACTTCATACACAAGCCTATTATGTTATGCTTTCCCATTCTCAGGCTTTGGTCTTTCTTCGGGATATTCAATCCGGGAATGGAAAGTTCCCATCACGGTTTCTTTAAGAGTTTGAGCCACAATATCAAGCTCCCGCATCGTTAGCTCACAATCGTTGAACTGGTGATCATCCAGACGACTTTTGATAATTTTTTCAATCATCGACTCCACCTGATCCACCGTCGGTTTCCGCAGGGAACGAACTGCCGCTTCCACACTATCGGCAATCCCGACTACAGCAGCCTCCTTGGACTGGGCTTTTGGCCCAGGATAACGAAAATCATCCTCGGTAAAATCCGGCTCTACGCCCTGCTCCTCCGCCTCACGTAGCGCCTTGTGATAAAAATAGTGCAAAAATGTCGTTCCGTGATGCTGCTCGGCAATATCACGAATCAGCTTTGGCAGCTTGTAATCCAATTGCATTTCCACACCGTCACGGGCATGGGCAATAATGATGGACTTACTCAGCTTTGGCTCTATTGTATCATGCGGATTGTCCATGCCATTCTGATTTTCAATGAAGTACGAAGGGCGCTTTGTTTTACCAATGTCATGATAATACGAACCAACCCTGCACAACAAGCCGTTAGCACCTATAGCTTCCGCCGCAGCCTCTGACAGATTACCTACCATTACACTATGGTGATACGTACCCGGTGTCTCCGTAAGCAGCTTGCGCAGTAGCGGATGATTCGGGTTAGACAGCTCAACCAGTTTCAGCGTTGACAAAATGCCAAAGGTAGACTCAAAAAATGGCATAAGCCCAATCACAAGTATCGCTGTAATTAAACCGCCTGCAAAAGCAAAAGCTACCGCATAGAGCGTCGTTGTCTGAGTCCAGTTGCCCTGGTCGATCAGCGCCAGAGTAAAGACGGACATAGAGCCGAACAGGCATACCATAATCGCTCCCTTGAACAGCGTGGAACGCTGACTGGCTCGATGCGTTGAAAAAATCGCCGCAAGACAAACCACAAGGGCAAAAAAGCCGAAGTTAAAATCAAAAATTTGTCCTTGTCGGACATTCAAAATAACACTTGCCAATATACTGAATATAACGGCACAAACGAACGCCAGCGACATATCGAGCAACAGCGTTACGAGCATGGCTCCAAGCGCGATAGGCGCCAGATAGCCGAGATAAGACCGTTCACTGTCCTGCAATATGGCGGTTAACATCATTGCGCCCACCGTGATTACAAAAATCAACACCAGCATAAGCAATTGTGCATTGTTATACTTGAAACGTCGCGTTCGTGATTGGAATTGGCGAATATACATAAACAGACCCAAGGCCAGCATCGCAGACAGCATCAACAGGCCAAATTGCGGCCAATAGTTGATCTTGTCCTTTAGAAGCTCGTTCTCATCCAGTAAGGTATAAATTTCCTGGGTAATAATCTCGCCTTTCTTGACGAGCACTTCACCCTGTTTGATATAGACTGTTGGTGTATCTTCACGAGCCTGTACCCTGGCATCCTTCGTAGCTGTATCATCATAAAACTTGTTGGCCGTAATCACAAGCCTTGCAAGCTCCTGAACAACTTCACGAGAGGTGCGCTTGGTAAGCGTACTCGTACTGACCCGCTCGGCCACCTTGGCCCGGGCTGTTTGTGCGTCCGTAATCTGATCGTTCATCAATCCGGTCACGATTTCACGCGCTACCGGCCGCATCTCGGCAATATCCTCGGACGTGAGACGCGGAATTTTGATAAAGGTTTCCTCTGGAATCCGATAGGTTTGCTCTTTTGTTTTTTGCAGTACTTCATCCAACAGCTTTTCCGGGTAAGCATCCGCGTTACGGCTATTGTTCACAAAATTTTGCACAAATTCCCGCGCACGCTGAGGAATTTCATCCTTGTAAATGGAAATTTTATC
The DNA here is from genome assembly GCF_056316205.1 of Paenibacillus sp. 1-8. Classification (NCBI taxonomy): domain Bacteria; kingdom Bacillati; phylum Bacillota; class Bacilli; order Caryophanales; family Paenibacillaceae; genus Paenibacillus; species Paenibacillus sp. 1-8. The sequence goes on from NZ_CM149995.1 coordinate 3,556,580, forward strand.
GGATCTGGAAACCTGATCGTCCTGATTGAGCCGTTCAATTCGGTCTAGAATACCCGTAATCAGGTTATCGTTGCGAATCGGTACAATCGTATACATGGGCTGTACCCGTTCGGCAGACTCTTCCTGAGCCTTTAACGTCGCTTTGCTGTTGGGAAGCTGCATAGGAGCCACAATTTCCTTTTCACTCGGCTGGTTTACTCGAATGTCATAGCGCTCGGGAAGCAGCTTGGATGCAAAACCTACGTAAAAAAGAACCACTAAAAATAAAAACAGAAGATAGCGTGTCGCCACGCTATACTTCCATCCACTCATTCTATGCTGGAACGTTTTGCCCTTAGACAATTCCTTCGAGGTCATCTAAAACAATCCCTCTCCATCATCTTTTTCAAGACAGCTACGCTGCTTATTTTCATACTTCTGATAGCTCCACATTCGTGATATGAAGGCTTATCCCTGATTTTCGGCAACCTGGTCGTAAGCCACGATGATTTTCTGAACCAGAGAATGACGGACAACATCCTCTTGTGCAAAATGCACGAAGCCTATTTCCTCAATCCCCTGTAAAATCGCATTCGCTTCAATCAGACCGGATTTTTTGCCACGAGGCAAATCAATTTGCGTAACATCACCGGTGATGACCATTTTGGAGCCAAAGCCCAGTCGGGTCAAAAACATTTTCATTTGCTCCGGCGTGGTGTTTTGCGCTTCATCCAAAATAATGAACGAATCGTCCAGCGTCCGTCCCCGCATGTAGGCCAGCGGCGCAATTTCAATCAACCCGCGCTCCAGTGCCTTTGCTGTCTGCTCCGGTCCCATAACATCGTACAACGCGTCATACAACGGGCGCAGATACGGATCAACCTTTTCCTGCAAATCCCCTGGCAAAAAGCCCAGATTCTCGCCTGCTTCCACCGCAGGACGGGTCAATACAATTCGCTTGACCGAGCCTTCCTTCAGGGCAGTTACCGCCAGCACCACAGCCAAATACGTTTTACCTGTACCCGCCGGGCCAATCCCAAATACGATATCGCGTTTTTTTATCGTGGTTACATAGTGCTTTTGTCCAATCGTTTTGACACGGATCGGCTTGCCCCGGAAGGTGGTCGTGATCTCTCCCTTGAACAGATCAAGCAATTGATCGGCGCGTAAATCTTTTGCCAACTCAATCGCATAATGGACGTCTCTTTCGGTCAGGATATACCCATTACGAATTAACTGGAGCAGTACATCGAACAATTGTTCGAGCACTTCCACCTCATGGACGTTACCAAAAATATTGATTTCCGCCTCACGGGAATCCATTTTTGCGGGAACAGCCGCTTCAATCAATTTTAAAAAGGAATCCTGCGGGCCGAACAGCGCCTGTCCTTCTCCCGCATTGTTCAATGCAATTTGTATGCTGCGTTGTTGTTCTGCCAAATAGCCTCATTCTCCTTGGTTATGAACTAGCGGAAGTTCTTCCGCAATATTCTGTTCCACTTCAAAAAGCACTTTCATATAAACTTTACCATTCTCTCTCTTCTCATGCAAAATTTTTTGGCTCATTATTTTCGTTCCTTTGCCGTATTTGGCTAAAATATCGGCTCGTGCCCCTTCTATTCCTCTATTTTGAGCTTCTGTTTCCGTAAGCTTATCCTCATGTATCTTTGTCTCCCTCACGCTTTCGGTCATCCAACCGACGGGAAGACGGAAGGAGCGCCACGTCAGCGGGTCATGCTCAACTGTGGTTTTATGCGCAGAATAAGGGATTTTTCCATATCCCCATAACTGCACCGCGTGGTTGCCCAGCACCAGATACAGGCGGTCGTGACTGTTTCCAGTATATGTGCTGCTGCGTCGCACCGTCGGACTGCTAATTTCGTACTCATGCCACACGAGGCCCTTAATCTCCCCCTTGGCTACGACCTGCTGCTGATTTTCCTCATCCCCGAGCGTTCCCGAGATAAGTATGGCTCCTTTTTTGACACGTGTATTTTTATGCACGACAGGACGACCCTGCTCGGCAAAAATTTCAGTGACTACCGCATCTGCATTGCTGATGAGGTGACGCGGGCTGTAGAGCGGCGCAGGGACAGGCTGTGAGGCTTCAACGACCTGAATCGTTACTGAGGTGCCCTGCTTCTCCACACCGATCCAGGATGCCTCAGGGAGCTTCTGCATGAGTGCACGCGAAAGCTTGTCCTGACTGGAAACACGGAAGTTCCATTGAAACGGATACAGCCCCTCCTGACGGGCAGCTTTGAGTACAGCTTCCGTTGTGAGCTTGTCATTTCCCTTTACTTCAACGTCCCAGATGAGCGAGGACATCAGGAACAGGCCTACCCAGAATACAGCCAGTCCAACCAGAAAAAATTTACGTTTGGCCAGCCGCGCAGCGATAAAGGGAATCCCTTGGCGTTTTAAAATATGCATTTTACAGCCTGTCCTTCTCAGAAGCGGACGCAGCAGGAAGACGTGCGGCAGCAGAAGGTTCATTTCTGCATGTCTTGTACCCATCGGCCGCACGTTCCAAACAGGTATTTGATGCTCCGTGAGCAGATTAATGAACGCTTCCACGCTCTCGCCCTTGACGGCAAGGGTAACCGTGCCACGCAGCTTAGTTAAAGCAGGATGTTTCATGAGCCTTCCTCCGTTCCTTCCAATTGGATATCCGTAATGTGTCCTTCCACACTGACCTGATCAGGCATAATAGATGTGATGACAAGCCCACGCCCCGTCACCCGCAACCTGCCTTGCGCCAGCGCAAGTACTAGCCGATCCGGCGTGAAGTCCACGACGCCCCGGTGATTCTCCACATAAAGCTGGCGGCTGCCAATGAGAGTTAACCGCGGCAGGTCAAATAGAATGTCCTGCGGAAGTTCCAGCGTCTCACTGGCCCACTTTCGCAGTTTGCGGCTCATCCGGCTCATACGAGGGAATCTCCTTTCCTGTCATAAAAACAATTGTTATCCAATGGCTAATAATTGCTTTTATGGCAGCTACGCTGCTGATTTTTCCTCTTGTGTCGATGCCATCCAACGGCTAATAATTGTTTTTATGGTAGCTACGCTGCTGATTTTCGTCTCCTGTTATTACCATCCGGTGGATCATAGTCATTTTCATGGCAGCTACGATGTTTTTTAACCAATGCCGATGCCGCTTAGATATGGGCGTCATTACACCGGCGCCACAGATATCTGTACTGTACACTTTATGATCCAGCCGCCATATTTATGAAACGAAACTAACAATTCATCGTAGCCCTGATTTTGCATAGCAAGAGTCTGGATACTTGCAAAATGAAAAATGAAAAAGACAACCCCGATTCAAGCATCGAAACGAGATTGTCTTTTCCTGATTTTATAGAGCCGTTCTGTTATTTTTCGGAATCATGATTCAAAAGAGAGTTTTTTCTGGAATATAGAAAATAAACGGCCAGACCTATAACGAGCCAAATCAGAAAACGGATAAACGTTTGGCTATGTAAATTCAGGATGAGCGCCCCACACGAAATAATAGCCAAAATCGGAATATACGGAACACCCGGACATCGGAAGGCTCTGGGCAGATCCGGCTGTGTTCTTCGCATCACAATCACAGCGACAGAAATCAGTATAAAGGCTGAAAGAGTGCCGATGTTCACCATACTCGCCAATTCATCCAGTGGAATCAACCCGCCCATAAATGCAGATAATGTACCAAAAAACAATGTGTTAATATATGGAGTTTTGTATTTAGGATGAACCTTGGACAATACTTTTGGTACCAGACCATCACGCGACATAGCAAACATAATACGGGTTTGGCCATAGAGCATGACCAGCATAACTGTGGTCATCCCTAAAATGGCCCCCACATCCACAATCCCCGCAACCCAGTTCTGACCTGCAACCTGCAAGACAAGTGACACCGGATGAGAAACACCTTCAAAATCCATAAACGGTACAATCCCTGTCATAATCCCGCTAACAATGACATATAAAAGCGTACAAATAACAAGCGAGAAAATGATACCCCGCGGTAAATCACGAGCTGGACTTTTAGTTTCTTCTGCGGCAGATGAAACGGCATCGAAACCAATAAAGGCAAAAAACACAAGTGCCGCGGCCCCAAACACTCCACTAAACCCAAATGGCAAAAACGGTGTCCAATGATCTGGCTTCACATATTTAATAGCAACGATGATAAACAATAAAATCACAATAATTTTTACAATAACCATAATATTATTAATTCGTTTGGATTTTCGGATTCCAAAATAAAGCAATAACGTAATACCCATCAAAATCAGAAAAGCTGGAAGATTAAAATAGGTGGGCTGGTCCTTTAAAGCGCCTGGTGCAGCAGTTAATTCAAGTGGAATATGAATGCCGAGTCCATTCAGGAATGACACAAAGTACCCCGACCAGCCTGCGGAAACCGCACTGGCAGTCAGCATGTATTCCAAAATTAAATCCCATCCGATAATAAAGGCCAGTAGCTCCCCCATCGTGACATATGTAAAAGTGTAGACAGAACCGGACACTGGAACGGTGGATGCAAACTCGGCATAAGCCAATGCTGCGAATAAACAGGCAAGCCCTGCAATCACAAAAGAGATAACCATGCCTGGACCAGCCGTAATCGCTCCTGTACCTGTCAAAACAAAAATCCCTGTTCCGATAATGGCTCCAATCCCAAGCATGGTTAAATCAAAGGCACCAAGCTCTTTTTTAAGTGCTTTTTCACCCCGCGTTGCAGCAAGTAACTGATCAATGCTCTTTTTTCTGAACAAGCTATTATTCATCCATCCCATCTCCTTAGACATGTAATATATACTTTTATATCTGGGTCATCTCATCTCGAAATTACGTTTATTTTCTCTAAATTTGGAGTAAATTTTCAGAAACACTATCTTTGAGAACATTATATATAAAAACGAAAAAAGGAAAACCGTTTTCGGAAAGTTCCATTCATATTCTTACATTTGATCATTTTGCCTCTGTATTTTTTTCGAAAGTTCAGTATTAAACTAGACACAATGACAGATTTTTTACTTACAAATGACGTAAGAAACCATTGCTACTACCGGGTTTGTGACATCTTATGTCAGTTCATAATAGTATTTTCTGCTAAACTGATTTCTATTCTGGACTGGCCTATGTATTAGCAAAAAAATAGTCCGCCACCAGCTAAAGCCGGGGCGGACTAAACCATTCATGCAAACTGCTCAAATAAAACGATAACAGCTCTTGTCTTTTTAACGTCTTCCTCCACCCATATAACGCTTGGAACGCGGAGGACCCAATATTTCTGCCCAAATCACACCTCTGCGCAGGTCAGCCGCAGTTACTGTACTACGCTCCTGCGAAGCTCCCTCAGGGGCATCTGTAATCTCTCCCGACTCTCTTGCATTGGATATGCGATCAAGACGGGCTAAAACCGATCTACGCTCTTCTTCCATGGCCCGGATTCGGTCCTCCAGAGTCGAACCGTTATCTAGGGAATCCCGATTTGTCTGCTGCTCTGTTTCCGTCCAATCATTCATTTGTTCTTCCATGCGACGAGCTTCCATAACTACACGCCGTTCATCAGGAAACTGACGCTGCAATTCTCCAGCAGTATCCTGCCTTTGCGGCTGGCGCCGTTCCTGTCTGTGTTCCATGGAGGAAGGTCCGGATGGTGACGAAGGGCCGCGAGAGCCGTGGTCGCCACCAAACGTAGGCATACCCTTTCCCGGCGGCGCTTTTCTCTCTGTGCTTTTCATGCTTTTGCCCAAAAAAGACACCAACGCAAAGCCGATCACAATCAGGATATACAAATGCTCAAAAATCCAGCTGATAAAGTTCATAACTCACCGCCTTGCTGCCGTAATTCACCGGCTATATCCCGTTGTTAATCCCGGTTTTTGTTGTCATTTCCCGAGTTTTCATTCGGTTTGCCCAAGGAACCGCGCATTTGCGTATCTGCCTCAATGTTTTTCAAATTCATATAGTCCATAACGCCGAGTTTTCCACCACGCAGTGCCTCAGCCATCGCCAGAGGCACTTCGGATTCGGATTCAACCACACGCGCTCTCATCTCTACGACACGTGCCTTCATTTCCTGCTCCTGCGCCACGGCCATTGCACGGCGTTCTTCCGCTTTTGCCTGCGCAATCCGTTTATCAGCTTCCGCCTGCTCGGTTTGCAGGAAGGCACCAATATTCTTGCCTACATCAACGTCCGCAATATCAATGGACAAGATTTCAAACGCCGTTCCGGCATCCAGACCTTTGGACAGCACCGTCCTGGAAATGGAATCCGGGTTCTCCAGCACGTCCTTATGCGAATTACTGGAGCCGACAGTCGTAACGATCCCTTCACCGACCCGCGCAATAATCGTTTCTTCTCCTGCACCCCCGACGAGTCGATCAATGTTGGCACGTACTGTAACACGAGCCTTAACCTTCACTTCGATACCATCCTTGGCTACCGCAGCGACAGTAGGCGTCTCAATGACACGCGGATTAACGCTCATTTGGACCGCTTGCAGAACATCCCGACCCGCAAGGTCTATCGCAGCAGCGCGTTCAAATTCAAGCGGAATGTTGGCACGCTGCGCAGCAATCAGCGCATTGATCACTCGGTCTACATTACCACCCGCCAGAAAATGACTTTCCAGCTGGTTGATGTTTAAGCCCAGACCAGCCTTGGTTGCCTTAATCAACGGATTCACAATCCGGCTTGGCGTTACACGCCGTAACCGCATAGCTACCAGTGTAATGATGCTAATCCGCACCCCTGACGCCAATGCTGAAATCCACAGCATCACCGGGAAAAAACTAAAAAATACGCTTAACACAATAATCACTACAACGGCAATCAGCAAAACGCTGACAATACCCGATTCGAACACTCGCATCATCCTCCATTAATCTAATTCTTCGTTGTTTTCGCGTTTCAGACGCTGGTGTCCGGCTTGACCACAATGCGTCCACCTTCTACTTTGGATACGATAATGGGCATATCCGTAGCGATAAACTCGCCGTTCGTCACGACGTCTACACGTTCGTCAGCGATAAGCACGGTTCCTGCTGGACGAAGCGGTGTCAGACTCACACCTCGCTGACCCAATAGCACTTCCCGGTTTACCACCGAAGAAAAGCCCTGGTCAGCCGTCAAGCTTTCTTTAAGTATAAAACGGTTCCATATCCCTCGGTCCTTGAATATGACCGCAATGATCGCCACCACAGCAACAGCAGCAGCAAAGGCTATACCCAAAGAAATAAAGGCATGCTGCAAGTTGTAGGCCGCGCGAACAACTCCGGCGACAAGACTGATGGAACCCAAAATACCCAGAATACCAAAGCTTGGAATGAACATTTCAAGTATAAGCAATGCCAGACCGATGATAAACAACAGCCACGTCTCGGAACCTGCAAAGCCAGCAATATAATTGCCGAAAAAGTACAAACCAAATCCGAGCACACCTAAAATTCCTGGCACTCCAAAGCCAGGTACGAGTAGTTCAATGACAACCCCCGCGATACCGATAAATAAAAGCAAGGTCTGCACAATCGGGTTGGTCAATATCTCGGCTGCTTTTTCAGCCCATGTCCGCTCCACGTGAAATACATCATCCGTGCTATAGCCCATCCACTGGATAACTTCTTGTTCTGAAGAGGCGATGTGATCCGCATAACCCAGCTTAAGTGCTTCCTCACTGGTTAAAGAAATGATCTGACCTTTTTCTTTATTAAAGTTCAGCTCCGGTATAGCTACAGAAATTTTGGAGTCTACCATACCTCTCGCAATATCCGGGTTACGTCCGCCGGATTCTGCAGCAGCTGCCATGCTGCTCTTCCACCAAGCCACCGTTTTCGGGTCGGTGATAGCCTGCCCACTGCCATCCACCAGCGCTGCTGCTCCAATAATGCTGCCCGGCTCCATGACGATTTTGTCTGCACTTAACGCAATATAGCTTCCCGCAGAGGCCGCTTCGCCTCTTACATAGGCAACCGTCGGAATCGTGCTGTCTTTAATCAGCTTGCCCAGCTTTTCCGCTGTGTCTACCCGTCCGCCTGGCGTATTAATATCCAGCACAATGAGGCCCGCTTTGGACTCCGCCGCTTCTGTAAAGCCGCGTTCCATAAAGCTGCCCAGTCCCTGTTCAATTTCCTGATCCACCGGTATAACGAACACAGCACCGCCTTTCACAGCGGCCGCCGCTGATCCCGAATGGAATAACGGCAACAGCAAAACGGATATCATGATCCACATGGTCCAAAAGATCATTTTGCGGCTGGAGTGGTGATGTTCTCTATGCATTACTCTCCCCCCTTTCGATCTTTCTATGTTACAGCATATCAAATTTTGTCAGGTATACCATACAGTTTTCAGGATTTATTGTGAAATTCTTGAGTATGTTGCTACTCCTGATGGCTGTCATGTACTTTACGCACCCGATGGACATCGCGTTTCAAATGGTTATAGATAACGCTTACAAAAAAGCTTCCTTATACTAACAGCCTATGGACAAACGCGGCAGATACAGAAATAACACCCTCTGTAAACAGAGGGTGTTGCGCTTTCCTGTTTGTCGCAGGTTTATTGCAGAAATTGCTGAACCGCTTGGTTCACGAGCTTACCGTCAGCGCGGCCTTTTACCTTAGGCATCAAGGCCGCCATTACTTTCCCCATCTCGGCTTTTGAAGAAGCACCGGTTTCCTGGATGGTCTGCTGTACAATAACTTTAATTTCTTCTTCAGAAAGTTGTTCGGGAAGGTACTGAGCGATGATCTCTATTTCTGCTTTAGTGCTTGTCGCAAGTTCATCACGACCGGCTTTTTCAAATTCATGGAGGGCATCTTTTCGCTGTTTGATCTCACGACTCAGAATATCAAGCACTTCGTTGTCGTTCAAATCCCGTTTCAAATCTATTTCAAGATTTTTAATCGTAGAACGAACCATTCGAATGGTGGAGAGTTTGAACTTGTCCTTACTCTTCATTGCTTGCTTCATATCTTCGTTCAATCGTTCGCTCAAATTCATGATTGCTTAGATCCTCCTAGAACTTTCTCTTACGAGCAGCCTCGGACTTTTTCTTGCGCTTTACGCTTGGCTTTTCATAATGCTTGCGTTTCTTCACCTCAGCCAATACGCCATCCTTAGCAATGGAACGTTTAAAGCGACGAAGTGCAGCATCAATTGTCTCGTTTTTGCGAACTTTAGTTTCAGACACCAGTTTTCCCTCCCTCCGACCAGACCGTCCAAGAGCAATAACACGGTTCATCAAATTTTATTATAGGTGAAACGGAAACCGGGTGTCAACCTATAAGAAAAAATGAATAAATAAAGGGTACATATTTCTCCATTCACGCCGTATTACTGAAAGACAAGCACTGTCATTTTTAAGAATGTGAGTCCGAAATACCTGTCAAAGCACCCAATGGGGCACCGCCCAGCAGATGATAATGCAGATGTCCAACCGCTTGCCCGCTATCCGGACCACAGTTGTTAATCAACCGGTAACCGGATTCAGCGATACCCAGTTTTTTCGCCACCTCAACCGCAACACGATGAATCTCCGCAATCAAAGGCAGATCCTCCTCTGTCACAGCATTCATTGAAGGAATATATTTCTTCGGAATAATGAGCACGTGTACTGGCGCCGCAGGCTGGATGTCATGAAATGCGAGCACATTGTCGGTTTCCAGCACTTTTTTGCTGGGGATGGTTCCATCCACAATTTTCAAAAACAGATCGTCCATTCAAAACCCTCCTTTGGCAGTGAGCCGATCATCAGGTTCAAAAGTGCAGAACCCATGCTCTCGGCATTCAAAGTTATGTATTTCCCCACAACCGAATTGAACATATACAGTTATGGTTTGTTATACCTATGTTTCTATATGTATCATAACGGAAAAAGGGGCTTAATACCAGTTCCCTCTCCCCGCTTCCTCTATAATAGCTTTTACCCCTTCATCAATTTGATCCGGCTGAGCACGCGAAATACTGATGCGTAAAAACTTTTCGTGTTCCTTATAATTAGATAAGTAAAATCCTTTACCGGATACCACCAGCACCTTCCTCGCGGCAAGACGCTGTACCAAACGCTCTATGTTCACCGTCCGGGGTAGCTTCAACTGCATATACACTCCCGAGCTTACAGCCGACACTTCAATCACCCCGTCCTGATTATATCGATCTACTGCCTGGTTTAAAATGCGAATGCGTTCCGCATACAGGCTGCATATCGTGTGCTTGTGGCGTTCATACATTCCATTTTTAATATAAATATCGAGTGCGGCCTGAGATAAAATGGAGGTGTCGACGTATCTTTTGTATGCGCTGAACGTCTTTAACAGGATTTCAGGCAAAACCACCACGCCTAAGCGCAAGCCTGGGAAAATGATTTTCGAGAAGCTTTTTAAATAAATAACATGGTCTGTCTGATCGTACGCATATATAGGATCGAACAGGTGGTCGATCCCCAAATCAGCCATGTAATCATCCTCCACGATGAACACATCGTATTTGGCAGCTAATACGGCTATAGCCTTGCGTTCCTCTGTGTTGTAGGAGGTCCCCAGTGGATTATGATATCTTGACATGGTATAAAAAAACTTGATGCTCCCGTTCTTAAATTGGTTCTCCAATTCCTGCAAATCCATACCTGCCGCTGTTCTGGCGATGGTGCTGACGGGTATACTCTCTCCCTCCAGAAAACGCAAATAAATATCGTAGCTCGGCTGCTCCACTAAAACCGTCTTTTTGCCGTTTGGAAACGGCATTTTTGCAAGGATTTCCAGTGCCTGCTGAACACCAGAAGTGACGATAATCCGCTCCATTTTTGCAAATACCTGATTATCGGCCAAGTGAGAAACGAGCGTATGACGCAATGTCTCCAGTCCTTGCGAATCTCCGTAGGTGAACAAATGATATTTGTACGTATCAATAGCCTGATTCAGACAGTGCTGAAAGTCCAGATACGGAAATACGTTTAAATCCGGGGAGGCCGAAGCAAAATCAATCGAGGCCTGAATATGGCTATGGCTATGACGCAAATCTCCGGAGTTCTCCACCACATAATATCCGCTTTGCGGAATGGAATAGATGGCGTGCTTCTTTTCAAGTTCGGCATATGCCCGCAAAATCGTGCTTTTGCTGCACTGGTACAATTCTGAAGCATCCCGGATAGAAGGCAGCTTTTGACCCGAGCTGTATTGCCCTTCACGGATTTTAAGCTCTATATCCAATAGAATCGAAATATATTTTTTCACAATGATCCTCCTGCCTGCTTATTTCATTTTCTATTTCTGCTACTTCTTTATACGGTTGATATTAACATGCTTTATGGATAATAAGGATGCCCCATTTTATAAAATTGTACCGATACAGTTATGATAATTTGATATCCCACAGGCTCGTCCATTGTTGTACCTTTAGTTCATCGGAGAGGACGTTCACAAACATGGTCCCGAAGCATGAAAGAGAGGTAGGCAACTTATGGACACCCAAACTAAAGGATTAAAACTGGCTTATTTCTTTGCGGTGCTGAATGCTGCAATTATTGGATTTTCGTTTTTATTTACTAAAATGGCGTTAGTGTATGCTCATCCCATCGATACGCTGACCTATCGGTTTGCAGCTTCTTTTATAGTCCTGTCCATTCCGGTGGCCTTGGGGTGGATCAAGCTGTCTTATCGGGGCAAACCCATATTTAAAGCACTGCTGCTGGCTCTAATGTACCCGTTGGGATTTTTCACCCTACAAGCATTTGGATTACAGCACGCAACTTCCGCCGAGGGAGGTATTATGTATGCCTTCACACCCGTTGTAACGATGATCATTGCTTCCCTATTTTTAAAAGAAACAACGACCCTTTTACAGAAGCTGTCGATCTTTTTATCTGTTTTCGGCGTTGTGTTCATCTTTATCATGAAAGGAAGCAGCTTTAGCTTGTCCAATTTGGGCGGGCTCTCCATGCTCTTCCTGACGTGTGTAGCGTTTGCCGGATACAGCGTTTTGGCACGCTCTCTTTCGAAGCAATTTAGTCCGGCGGAACTCAGTTATTTTATGATGGGTATCGGATTTATTACATTTCTGGTCATATCGCTCACTAACCATATTCAAAGTGGGACACTGGGCACATTTGTATCCTTGTCCAGCAACGGTACCTTCGTACTGTCCATTATATATCTTGGCGTGGTGGCCTCGCTTATCACTTCACTGACTGCAAATTATGCTTTGTCGAAAATAGAGGCGTCAAAAATAAGCGTATTTACCAATCTGTCGACCATCGTGTCTATCGCAGCCGGGGCTTTGTTTATTGGAGAAAAGATAACAGTGTATCATCTGATTGGCTCACTACTGATTATAGCCGGGGTGATCGGAACCAATTATCTGGGCCGGAAAAAGACAGTACCGCTTCGTGCAGACACGCTTAAGACGTAGTCGCTCATAGAGAAGTGAGCTGGAAAAGAATGATTGTCGAGATAGCGGAGAGCATGTTATGAGGTAGGTCGCATGTTGAGATTAGATTTGGAATGACATAGGTAAAAAAAGAGGCTGTTTCTTCTTGGCGGAAGAAGCAGCCTTAAGTATGTCATGATGTATGAATGCGTCAGTAAGCCGCTTGTGCTGTAGCTGTACATCTAAGAAAGTGACTATGGATGGTTAGAAGAGGACTTAGAGGACACATACTAGGACGATTAAAGAAATGGGGTTTAATAATAAGGCAGTAGGCTGATCGCGGTCAGCGCAGCAAGCGGCAGAATCAGACGGTTAAAGCGCCGACGTCTATACGGGAATCCATATCCATATCCATAGCCATAGCCTGGTACTGGAGCAGGGTACGGATATGGTGGGTAGGATGCAAAGCCGCCATAAGCACGGGAGCCACAGCCGCAATTGTTAGGCGGATAAGGGAGATTTACGTTCTCCGCTTCGCCCATTGGAACTGCCAAATATATTTTTTCATCATCCACATGCTCCACAATTCCGTCATACATCGTTCCATCCTTCACCCATACGCATACGTAGCGGTGCATATGCTGTTGACATAGTGTTTTGGCATCCGTTTTTTCCGGTGCTGTCCCTTTTACGTTCGTCAGGCTTTTTTCCATGGTTGTTTCCTCCTAGGCTCTTGCATGTATACCGTATGTTATTCAAAAATGGGCTATGTGTTACATCAAATTGGGCGAATTCCGGCTTGCAAACAAAAAAAGAAGCACCCCGGAGGCTCTTGGTAGAGCCCCTCTGAACGGACGTATGACGGGAAGTTCCCTTCCACAGCATACGTCCGCCGGGGTGCTGTATGATAACTTGTCGGCTTATCTGTATTATAACAATACTTTGAAACTGTATCTGTGATCTGTGTCACGTTGCTTCAAAATGTTTCCATAACCACGCGGGAGCCGCCTCCGGCCTGCTCTGCGGGAAGAACGACTAGCTTGCGCGGCAGACGAGCCCGCAGCTCGGGTACATGGCTGATCACGCCGACTGACAGTTGATCGTGATGCAGCTTTTCCAGCGAGGTGATAACGGTGTCCAGCAGTTCAGGGTCCAACGTTCCAAAGCCTTCATCCAGAAAGAAAAATTGCAGCGGGTATTGGCCGCGCAATTGAATCTGGGCCGACAGCGCGAGCGCAAGCGACAAGGAGGTCAGGAACGTCTCGCCGCCGGACAAGGTCGATACCGGACGCTTGACTCCGCCGTTGGCATCGTCACTAATGACAAAGCCACCGCTGGAGTCTACCTCTAGCGCATAACGCTGCTTGGTCAGAAAACGTAAACGGCGTGAGGCCGACTGACTGACTTGCATTAGCTGTTCCTCGGCAATGTATTCGACGAAGGCGTTGCCCCGGAAAACGGACTGGAGCTTGGACATCTTTTCTGCCTCGCTGCGCAAATGAGCGCGATTGGACTCCAGCTCCATCCAGCGGACATGCCGATGCTGCAAATCCTCCAAATCACGCTCAGCCTTGGCACGATTCTGGAGTGCCTCTTCGTCGCGTGCACGGCAATCACGCAGCTGCGCGGCGGCCGATTCCCACTGTTCCTCGGTCACTGTTGCTCCATCCAGCTGTTCTTCCACATGTTTTAAACGGGAGGACAGCTCTTTTTCACGTTCCCGATGCAGGCTCACTTCACGTTCATAACGTGCCAATTCATCGGGTCCGAGACAGCATTCCACGACCTCTGCTTCCGTAGCAAAGAGGGAGGCTTCCAAACGACTACTCCAGCGGGACTCCGATACCTGCCGTCTTTCTTCTGCCGAATCGGATGCCTGCCGGGCAATCAGCGAAGCATGAACGGCTTGCTGCTTGCGTTCCTCCGCTTCAGCGCGGCGGCGTGCGGCGGTCTCGGCTCCGTTTTTCAGCCCCAGAAGACGCGAGTTTGCTTCTTCCAGCAAGGAAGACGCATGGCCTTCTCCAACCCACTGCCGGAGGCGATCCATTTTTTCACGCAGCGAATCATCTTTGTTTTGGAGTCCGGTACGGCGGGCGATGATGACTTTGTCTTCCTCGATGATGTCCTGCTGAATCTGCTGAACACGCGCAGCCTTCTCTTCGAGGAAGGTCACGCTCGTCTCCAGCCGGGACCGCAGCTCTTCCGCGCGCGCGTCGCGCTCCTGCATGGCGCGGTAGCGCTCCGTGGCTTCGCCCGGAGCGACGTCCGGCAGCTGCGCCGCCCATTCGGCGCGCAATGCCCCGCTGCGCGTGGTGCACGCCTCGCGCTTGCTCCGCGCCTGCGTTAGCGCTGCAACAGCCGCCTCTTGCTCGGCGGCTGCGCGAATACGCCGCTGCTGCCCGGCGGCGTCCGCCTCGCGTAACGCGTGCGCCTCTGCAGGCAGCGCACGCGCACGGGCGGCAAGCTTAGCTGCCGCCTGCTCCAGCGCCGCGCAGCGCTCCGCCCAGGCGGCAGCACCGCGCGGCGCTGCTGGCGCTGCGGTGGACGCGGCCGGCTCGCCCGTGGCGGCCGCGCCGCTGGCGTCTGCGGCGGTGGGCTGCGTCAGCAGGCTACGCTGCTCGTGCAGCTGCTGGCGCAGCGTAAGGCGCAGTTCCTGCAAGCCTAGCCGCAGGCGGTGCAGCTCGTCCGGCGCAGCGGCATCCGCGCCGTGGGTCGTGGTGGCGGCGGGCGCGGGGTGGTGCAGCGAGCCGCACACCGCGCACGGCTCGCCCTCGCGCAGCTCGGCGGCAAGGTGCTGTGCGAGGCGGCCCAGCTCCTCGGCGCGCAGCTCATGGCGAAGCTGCTCTTCCTCGGCAGCCAGCGCGGACACATCGGTGGTGATCTCTGCCTCCAACGTTAGCAGCTTCTCAATACCCTCAGCCGCCTGTGCGGCAAGGGAGGAACGCCGTCCCTCCGCCTCAAGTGTCTCCTGCTCCGTCAGCTTCAGACGTTCATCAGCCTGGGCAAGCCGTTGCTCCTGTGTAGCACACTCCTGCTCTACTTCGCGCAGCTGCTCATCCACCGTCTCCAGCTGTTGTAGCCGTTGCACAGCCTCTTGAAGCATTCGTCGTTCATCTGCACGCACTTCATTTTGCTTCAATTCCTGTTGAAGCTCCTGCTGCCGCTTCGATCCTCGCGCTTGCAGCTCTTGTTCCTTGGCAAGTTCTTCAGCATATGTAGCAAGGGTTTGCTCACTCTGCGCAAGCTCTGCCGCCAGACGGTTCCGTTCTGTCTGCAATGCTTCTGTATCACGCTCCAGTTGCAACGCCTGCTCCAATTGGTCGATTCGAAGCAACAGCTTCGGCTCCTCCGCACTCAAAGCTTGCCGAGCCTGCTCATCGGCTTGCACAGACAAAACCGCAGCCTCCTGCGCCGATGTCGCCTGCACCGCCGCTTCTTCCGCTGCCTTCCGTCGCTGATCCGCTTCGGCAGCAGCTTCCTTCCAATCTGTCAGCGCAGGCAGCAATGCCTCGGCTGCGGAGGCCTGACGGAGCTTACGCTCCAGCGAAGCAATGTTCGGCTCCCATGCCGCCAGTTGTTCCAGCTCGTTCGCCCGGCGGCTGCGCTCCATAACCAGCTCACGGATTTTGTTCAGTGCCTCCGTCTCGCGCGTCACCCGTTCCAGCTCGCGGCGCGAAGCCTCTGCATGGGCCACGGCCTCTTTGAGACGTTGCTTTGCCTGTTCAAGCGCTTCGGCACCTGCATCGCCCAAACCTTGCTGCTCCGCTTCCAGCGCTTTCAATGCAGCGTCATTGTCCTTCACACGACGACTAAGTTTTTGTGCAAGTTGATCTCCGTACTTTTCCAAATGAAACAAACGCTGTAGCATCTGTCTGCGTTCACTGCCCTTTAATGATAAAAATTCGGCAAACTTCCCCTGTGGCAATACGACAGCCCGTGTAAAATCGTCCATTTTCAGGCCGATATACTCCTCCACACAACGGGTCACATCCTGCACCTTGTCAGCAAGCACTTCCTCGCCGTCCTCCGTGAACGCGATAAATCGGCTAAGCGTATTATTCACCGATACGCCTCCAGCCCGTTTGAATCGGCGCTCCACACGATAACGACGAGGCCCTTGGGCTGACATCAATTCGAACGTAAACGCGACGGACAGCGTGTCCTCGGCATGATTCATAATGCCCTGTGTCCCATTTACCGCCCGCTCCACCTTGCCATACATAGCCAGCGTAATCGCGTCCAGCAACGTCGATTTCCCGCTGCCTGTCGGGCCAAAGATTCCAAATAGCCCGGTTTCGGTTAATTCGTCAAAATGGATTTCCTGCGACTCCCGGTAGCTTTGCAACCCCGCCAATCTCAGAAGAATCGGTTTCATACTTCCTCCTCCTCGGGCTGGTCCCTTGCATCATCCTGCTCCACTAACTCCAAAAATAACTGCACCAATCCGTCATCCGGCTGTGCGCCTCCCGTTTGCCGTTGATAAAAAGCCCGAAACAGCTCGTGAACCGGCAGCTCTGAGCGCTGATGCTCCAACTGCGCCGACGCCATTTCAGGATACATCGGGCGGATGTGAATGATGCCTTCACGGCTTTTACGTAGCCGCTGAATATCTCCCAGAGACATCGCTTCCTCCAGCGTAATTTCCAGGTCAATAAAGGCGTCCGCATCCAGCCCTTCGTCCAGCCAGCGATACACCTCTTCCAGACCTCCCCGTGCACGCCATTTCACTAAAGGCCGTCCACTCGTAATATACAGCTCCTCGACCTGTGCGGGCTTGCCTGCGACCACGTCAATGAGCGTGACCGATTTGGCCTGCCCTGCTTCGGAAAAGCTATAAGCCAGCGGAGATCCGCTATAGCGCATCAGCCCGTCCCCCTTCACATATTGAGGACGGTGCAAATGCCCCAAAGCCGTATATTGCGCCCCGATGCTCAACGCAGACGGGTCTACTGTATAGGCTCCCCCGACCTGAATCGGACGCTCCGAATCGGACTCCAGCCCGCCAAGCACATAAATGTGGCTCATGGACAGATTAACGGTGTCAGGCCGAAACGCCGTACCGAGCTGTGCCATCAGCATCCCCACACGACGGCTGTAAGCCTCTCGCAACACCGTTTCGTCTCCGTCCTCGGACAACAGCTCATTCAGGCGGGACTCCGAAGGATAAGGCAAGGCTGCGATACACGCCATTTCTCCTGTACGCGGTGTGCGAATCCGCACCGCTTCCCCGCTGGGCAGCCCCAGCAACGTAATTCCGCGCTGGCTCACCAGTGGCGTAACCGAGGATACCCGTTCCGGCTGATCATGATTACCCGCAATAACGACCAAGGGTCTTCCTCCAGCCGTTAAACGGGCAGACGTTTCATAAAATAGCTGCTCGGCAGCAGCTGGAGGATTGACCGAGTCGTACACGTCTCCAGCCATCATAATCAGATCCGCCTGCTGATCGTCAGCCATTTTCGCCAATTCTTCCAGGAACGCCTCCTGCTCCTTCAAACGGCTGCGCCCTTCCAGCGTTCTCCCCAAATGCCAATCTCCCGTATGCAAAATCCGCATGCTGTTCCTCCTCTCTCCCTATCTATTTCGTCCATTAAATTTTAAATAGCTACAATCGCACACTTTCCCCAGCCTCCAGAAAATACAACCACTTTTCAGCAACCCTTTGACCTGTAATATCTTCGATCACATGGGCGTACAGCTCCAGTTGAAAACGATATTGCTCCGTTAAATGAGGCACCGTCCTATATTCGGAAACCCGGTCTGTTTTGTAATCAAGCAAAACCAGCCCTTCCGGCCCTTCAAACAGGCAGTCAATAATCCCATTCATCAGCACTCTGTCATCGTGGCCAGGCTCTGACGTCATGCTTTCCCGCTGTTCCCCGGCGGCTCCCGACTCTGTTTCCTGTGCTGACAGCATCGACGGCAAGCTGTGGCTCCAAAAATCAGCGGCTCCTATCGTATAGGTGAACGGAAGCTCACGCTGAACATGGGAGCCCTCCAGCAATCTGCGACCCAACTCGCTGGTGAAAAAGAGAAATATTTTATCCGTATCTAATACCTCCGCCTGAACATCCAGCAATAAGCGCTGGTTTAACAGACGAGCCTTCGTTTCCTCAATCACCTCGGCGCTCATCACACCATCCAGCGGCAAATGGAGAAACAACGTATGGTACACCGTTCCACGTTCCGTCGGCGTCAATCGCCGATTGCCCATAAATTTGGGTCTGCGCAAGTGTAGTCGATTTCCCCCAGTCTGAGAATCTTCCACCTCCTCTGGTAACTCCGCTACCTGGAAAGAAGACAGATTCAGCCAATCCTCCGATCCAGCTTCCTGCATCGCCAGCCATCTTTTCATTTCGGTGACGGTTGTATTCGCCGCCGTCTTGCTTGCCCGTTCATACGGATAGGACCAGGAAAGTGCAGTGGCAATATCTGAATCAACCCTTGTTGTAATATCCGTTGGACTAACCGATGCGGAGTCGGATGAGAGCCACCTTTTATCGATCGGCTCGGCATTTTTCAATGCTTCCGTCTTCTGCTGACGCTCTTCATTAACGGTCTCTTCCTCAGAATTCAAATTCAAACGAGAGCCGGAAAGAGTCTCCGAAGCTACGATTCTGAATAGCCAATCCCCGCCTGGCATATATTCCAGCCTGTGATAGTATCCCTCCTGATCCCCTGCCGCTTCTCTCAGTACAGCAGCAGAAGGATGTCGGATCAACGCAGGACCTACCCAGTCCAGATAACTTCGGCCTGCTGCCAGCATATAATCGGGTAAAACCGTCTCCGTATGCTCTTTGGCACGTGCCCAACCCGCTGCGCGTGCAGCAATATCCTTTACCGTTCCGGTCATAATAAGCTTTTCACGCGGACGCGTAAGCGCCACATATAGTACCCGCATTTCCTCAGCTAACAGTTCTAACTGGGAGCGTCGACGGATCGCCAAATTAGGCAGCATCGGGTAACTGACCCGATTTTGTTCCTCCACATATTTGGGACCAAATCCCAGCTCCTTATGCATCAGAAACGGCGCATTCAGATCCTGCTGATTGAACATTTTAGCCGTTCCGGCGATGAACACAACAGGAAATTCTAGTCCTTTACTCTTGTGAATCGTCATAATGCGCACAGCCTGATCGGGTTCAGTACCGCCACTGGATGAACCCAAATCACCGCCTCGCTCTCGCAAACGGGAAATAAAGGTCAAAAATCGGAACAGGCCCCGGTTAGAGGTTGAAGTCTCATACTGTCTCGCCCGGTCATACAGCGCCCGTAAATTACTCTGACGTTGAGAGCCGCCTGGCAATCCACCTACCCAATCCAGATATCCCGTTTCCTCCAGCAAACGCCAAATCAATGCACTCAAGCTACCTTGTCTTGCTTCCTGCCGCCACGCTTCCAAATCGTGCAAAAATGAACGCAGTCGGGCAGGCAACGTATTTCCGCTATTCCTGTCATCCATATCAGATGCATCTGTCGAATCTCCTGCGAAAAGCTCCAATTCCAGCATGTCGCTGGACGTTCCATTTTCGCTATCCTGTGTAGGGTCAGCCTCAGCCGCCGCAAGCAGAGCGCCATAAAATAGTCCGTCCGGCTTCTCCAGCCGGATTTGTGCCAGCTCGTCCTCGGTCAAGCCTACAATCGGTGACCGAAGCACAGATGCCAGCGGGATGTCCTGCTGCGGATTATCAATAATGTGCAGCAGAGACAGCATCACCTCAACTTCCGTTGCTTTGAAAAAGCCTGTCGTCTGCTCCCCGGATGCCGGAATGCCTTCAAGACGCAGCTCTTCCACAATCAGCGGTGCCCATACGCTTGCTGAACGGAGCAAAATGACAATATCACCGAAGACTGCCGGACGCATTGCTTTTAACCCTCTGTCATAAATCAACAGCGGTTGGCCTGTATCTCCCGTCAGCTCCTTAATCCGTTGCGCGATTGCACGGGCTTCCAATTGTGCCGTTTCCAGCTCCGCAAGCTCGGCCAATTCGCTTTCCTGCAAAGCGGACTCATCACCCACTTCGGACAGTTCCGAAGCCTCCGAAAGACCGCGCCCGCCTTTATCAACTAACAGCAGTTCAGGTGCATATGGGGATGTGGCATCCTTTTGCGTCTGCTCAGGATAGGAAGCACCATGCGCCAGCCATGCCCGTTCATCGTATTCAATTTCCGCCACATCCACGCTCATGATTTGCCGAAACACCAAATTGACCGCATCGACAACTTCCACCCGACTGCGGAAATTACGCGCCAGATCAATTAAAAAGCCATCTTCCTGTTCCTGCATGCCGTACCGTTGGTATTTGTTCAAAAACAGCCCCGGCTCCGCCAGCCGAAACCGATAAATACTCTGCTTCACGTCCCCTACCATAAAACGGTTACCCGGTTCTTCACGGGATACCAGTCTGACGATATCCTCCTGTACCGTATTCGTATCCTGATACTCATCCAATAGCACCTCGTCGAATTGCTCCTTGTATTCGAGCGCAGCGTCCGAAGGCAGCAATCTGTGCGGAGTGGAGTCGGGATGACGTAATATTTTTAGACAATAGTGCTCCAAATCCCCGAAATCCACCATCCCTTTGGACTGCTTGTGCTGTTGAAATCGTTCGCCGAATAAAATAACGGTTTCCACCAGTTCGTCCATCAGAGGAGCCGCCCCATGCAGTTCCTCCAAATAGGCTTCTGCCCTCCTGCCGAACAGGGAAGCCTTCATATCCGTGATCATTTTTTTGGCTGCCTCACGGAGCGCCTTGACCCGTTCCTGCAATGCAGGCTCGGTCTGATCCTTTTTGACCGGCTTGAGCTTGCCAAAGGCCGCGATCTGAAAGTGATCATACAGCGATGCCCACGGCTGTGTCTCCAGCTCCTGCAATAGTCCCTTCACCATCGCCGCATCCTCTTGCAGCGTCACTGCATAGGGCGCAGGGCCGCCGGGCTGCATAGCCGTCTCATAGGCCTGCTCCAGCAGGCTTGCTGCTCCGCGCAGCGAAAGTGCCGCATCCGCCAAAATGCTGCGGACCCAAGGAGTTTCTCCCAAAGCCGCCACATCTTCTACACGGAACGCTGCTGCCGTCTCCCTCAGCCAATGCTCCGGCCAGGGATGACTTTGCGAAAAATCGTACAAGCGCTGAACAAGCACATACATCGCATCATCTGTACGCTCACCGCTAAACCAGTCCACCAGTCTGCGAAACGTGCTGCCTTCATCGTTAGCCTCATACTTTTCCTCAAACAGTTCTTCCAGCAGCTCCTGACGCAGCAATTCCGTCTCATGCTCATTCATAATCCGAAAGCCGGGATCAAGGGGAATGGCCTGATAATGCCTGCGAATGACCTCCATACAAAAAGAGTGGAGCGTCGTTATCGAGGCTCGATTTAGTAGCGATAGCTGGCGACGTACATGCTCACTATCCGGCTCCTGTTCCAGCACACGTTCCAAGGCTTCGCGGATACGTTGGCGCATTTCGGCGGCGGCAGCCTTCGTAAAGGTCGCTACCAGCAGTCGATCCACGCTGAAACCGAGCCGGGGATCGACGATTTTACGAATAATGCGCTCTACCAGCACCGCTGTTTTACCAGACCCCGCCGCTGCCGCTACCAGCATGTTGTTGCCGGATTCGGAAATCGCACGCCACTGATCATCACTCCACATACTGCCTTCCGGCTTGGGTATGCCGTTGGTGCTTGATGTACTTATCATGAGTCCATTCCTCCTTTCTCTTCCTGTGTATGACCGAGCAGATTCCAGATCTGATCCTTGCCGGGTTTCCCCCATTGGTTGTAGCCGCTGCCCTCCAGACTGTCGTCAAATTGACAAACAGGTTTGAAGGAACAGAAGGTGCATGCCGTCTCTTGCTGGATACGATAAGGCTCAATCGCCACGTCGCCCTCTGTCATGCGTGTCCCAATCGTTCGGATATTATCGCGTACCGAAGCCAGCAGGCTATCCCACTGTTCCGGCGAAGCGACAGACGCACTGCTGTAAAAGCTGCCGTCCGCCTTTACCGCAACTGGCAAAATGGAGGAATACCCCTTGTCCAGTGCCGTGTCCATTTGTCCAACCACATCCCGATCCGCCAGCAATAGCCCTTTCATCTTGAAGCGTTTTAGAAGCTCCTGACGGGCCTGTTCCGCGCTAAGACCATTCGGCGACTGCAACATCGGATTGTGGACGTGAAAATACAGCGTACCCGCCGGATAAGCCGTCTCGCCAAGCCATTCCTCCGCCGCATTCAGCAGCACGTCCAGGTACGTGAGCATTTGCAAGGACAAGCCATAGTACACTTCATGCAGCTTGAGATCCTTTTGGCTGGACTTGTAATCAATAACACGTAAAAGCAAGCCCTTTTCTCCCTCTGCCACATCCACGCGGTCAATTCGTCCGACGATTTCCATCACCACACCGTTGTCCAGTCGAAAGGTCAGAGGAGGAAGCTTTTCTCCCGGCCCAAAACCAAGCTCCAACTCCAGTGGCTCAAAGCTGCCTCTACGCGCATGCTCACCCAAAATCAGCGAAGCCCGACTCACAATGTCTTTCAGCTTGCGCAAAATGTACCCGTACCGCTTGGAGCTCATTAAAATCTCGCCTTGCAGGCGGGGAGCCAAACGCTCCACCGTCGATTCCGCCTCTTGTCGGCATTCCTCTGTGCTGAGACTACCCCAGCTCACGTTTCGTTTACGTAAATTCATCGCCATCTCTCCGAGCGCCGCATGGAACAACTGCCCGATATCCGGTGCCTTTAGCCGATACATTTGGCGCTCCTTCAAGCGAAGACCATGAGAAGCAAAATGCGAAAACGGACAAGCGACAAAACGTTCCATACGGGATACGCTGGTACGCAGCTTGCTGCCGTACAGACGACGACTCGTTTCCTTCCGCATTTCAGCATGATTCTCGTAAAAAAGTGAGGTCAGCAACTGACGCAGCTTGTCCTTTTCACGCCCCTGCTGGCCCGCATACCAGTTGTATACCTCCCACCAGGGAGATAAAATCTCTCCACCATGCCGCCATTGCCGGAATTGCGCGATCAGCTGCGGCAATGCCTCGGACGGATGGGAAGCATACTCCCATTGCGTTGCCCATGGGTCCCGAGGCAAAGGATATGCAGCCAACGGGTGCTCTTCCAGAGCAGGGAACAGTTGACGGACATGCCGTACCAACTCTGACGGCAACAACGACTTTCCCTCTTCGTCGGTCACGGCGTAGCTCATCCACAGACTGCTTCCGGCTGACGTGAGCGCCGTATACGCAAGAAAACGTTCATCCAGCAGACGTCTTGTCATATCCGGCGCCAGTTCCACGCCCCGTTCATTCAAGGCGGTCCGTTCCTGCTCATTCAGCACGCCATCCTCATGAAATACAGCTGGCATCACACCTTCGTTCATACCCAGCACAAAGGCATGTTGAATACCAGCTACACGAGTACGGTCTGTGTTTCCGACCAGCACCTGATCCAGAGCTGGCGGAACAAGACCCATACGGTACTCTATCAGCCCCGTTTCCAGCACACCCGCAAACAAAGAAGTGTCCAGCTTCTCGTCACCCATCATTTCGACGATCTGATCCAACAGCTCAAGCACCGCATCCCATACCTGACGATGCTCCTTCGCCTGCTCGGGATTTCCCGCTTCCTCAGCCTGATGGATCAATTCATCCAGCTTATGCCCAATTTCCGCATCCTCCAGCAACAAGTACACCGCTTCACATTTCTCAAGTGCAGTACGAGCCTTACCCAGACGTTTCTCAAACGCACGTAAAGGCGTCACGATCACATCGCGGCACAGCTCCATTAGATCCAGCGTTTCGTCCCGCTGACGATTTCGCTCCTGTTCCTCCAGCTCCAGCGAAAGGCTGGGTACCGCCTGCCAAGGTCGTCCGTCAGTCCAGCGACTTCCCTGTATTCCACAGGCCAATGCATAGTTTTCCAGACGGTCCATATCCTCGCGGCTGACCCGCCCATTCTGGGGCAACAGAAGATCCGTTTTGACCGCACGAAATACATCCTCGTACCGCCAACGCCGCTGGACGATATCCAGCGAAGCTCGAATCATTTCCACCAATGGATGATGCAATACGTTTCTGCGCTGATCCAGAAATACCGGAACCTCATATTGTTTGAATATCGGCTCCACCCACGGCTCATAATCCTCAATCTGGCGTACGAACAGCGCCATTTCCCGATAACGTGCTCCCTCATCTCGGGCCAGGCGGCGCATTTCGCGCACTGCACCCTCCAGCTCCACACGTCGGTTCGCTGCCGCATACAGTTTGATTTCTTCTGGCTGCTTGTCTTTCCATTGCTCCCGCATCTGCTGCTGACGCATGGGTCGTTCCTGATTCCGATACCCCGCACGCCGTTCAAAATCTGCCTCCAGATACGCCAACGCCGGACGGTCCTTAAATCTCGGAAGCGGATCAGGTCGCAGCAATTGTGTCTGCGTATCGATCATCAGCTCGTCTGCCATCCCTTTAAGCTTTACATAGGTAGCCGCCGCAGGATGAAATAAATCCAGTTCATGCGGAAGCTGTCCACTCTCGTAGCTGCGGTTGCAGGTCAGCGCGATCGTCAACGAAGAAGCGTGCAGCATAAGCTGCTCCACCACCTTGTATTCGTGCGGCGTAAACCTGCGGTAGCCATCCATCCAAATATCCGCTCCACGTACAATGGAAGATTCGGCAATCTGCTCCACCAGCATACGCAGCGTATCCTCGCCGTCAATATATTTAAGCGCCAGCTCTCTTTCAAAATCCTCATAGATCAGACTGATATCCTTGAGCTTGCCGCGCAAAATCGGAGTCGATTCCCCCGCCGCATTCATTCGCTCCAGTTGCTCCGGTACAGACCGGGTATCATTCCCGTACTGCTTCAGCTCTGTAAACAGCGTATTTAACCGATCTACAAAGCCCAACTGGTCTCCCGAATCCTTAAATAAACTCAGCTCATCCTTGCGACGACGAATAATTTTATATAAAAGCATCTTCTTGCCTTCCGCCGTCACAGGTACCAGCGCCGAACCCCCGGTTTCCTGCATGACCAAATAGGCAAGACGATGGAATCCCATGACCTGGGCGCGCACCGTCCCCTGAATACCGTTTCCGGCTTCTGTAAGCAGCGCATGCTCGGAAGCAAATGACGATTGCTCCGGCACAAGTAACAGCATAGGCTTGCCTAGCGGTTCCTCGCGTAGCATAGCCGTCATTTCACGGCGGATTAACGTGCTTTTGCCGCTGCCTGAGCGGCCAATTACCAAACGAACCGACATGATGCGGCCTCCTTTCCAACGAACAACATTCTATTCAACAGTATAGCATATGAGGCAAGGGAGAAAAGAACGTACGTTTGCCATCTTGTAGCATTTTATCCTCCCTCAAAAAAACAAACAGTCCCGCAGGTTGGCTTGGTTCATGCCTTCTCTACAGGACTGATCTATGGATAAAACGAGCTAATCTACTTATTCAGCTACCTTATAAGGCGGTTGACTGTGTATGAATTCTACAGTTGTGTCCGGCTACGCACCTCAAAAATGGCAAATTTCAAGTAATGTCCTTCTTCCACACCTAAAATTTGGGGATGGTCCTTGCCAGCCGCTCTCCAATCCACCAGACGGAGGATTTTTCCGGCATCTGCCGCTGCTTCCTTAATCGTGTCCAGAAACAGCTCTGGCCGCATGTGGAATGAACAGCTCGCAGTCACCAAATAGCCGCCCTCATTGACCAGCTTCATCCCGTGCAGGTTAATATCCTTATATCCCCGCGTAGCTCCTTTGACCGCATTCTTGGTTTTGGCAAAGGCTGGCGGATCAAGAATCACCACATCAAAGGTACGTCCGCCCCCTGCTGTCAGCGGCTTGGAAGTATCTCCTTTACCCCCGGCCCGCGCGGTGCGTTCCTCTACGCCTTTAACCTGATTGCGCAAATATTGGAAAGCATCGTCCACGACAAACTCCACGCGTTCCTCAAAGCCGTTCAGCTTGACATTATCCCGTGCGCTTTCAATCGCGTGCTCGGAAATATCAAGACAAGTTACTTTTTTAGCACCGTATTTGCAGGCATTGAGCGTAAAGCTTCCCGTATGTGAAAAGCATTCCAGCACGGTTGCACCATCCCAGAATGGGAACTCCACAACCTTGCCGCTTTTGTTCACAGGCTTCATGACCGCTGTGCCACCGTCACCCTGCTCTGCTGCTACTTCCTGTAGCGTAATTCCGCTGCGTCCTCCCCAACCCGTCATCAGCGGCGCAATCGCCGCACGATTCTCACGCTGGTCGAAGAAGTAGCCTGTCTTCTGGCCCTCAACGATATCAACCTTGATATGCAAGCCATTTTCCGTTACCACAACATGACGCGGGCAGTCGCCATATAAAGGCCCCTTGGTCTGTTCCAGTCCCTCCAACTCGCGGATAGACACATCACTGCGCTCATATATACCGACAGGACCAATCACGTCAACGAGTGCGTCCCTGATTTCTTCCCTGCGGCGATCCATACCGAGCGTTAATAATTGTACGACCAACACGTCGCCAAAACGGTCAACAATCAGCCCGGGTAAAAAATCAGCCTCGCCGTATACCAGCCGATACGCGTCTCCCCCGGTCACAAAACGTTCACGGTGCTCCAGACAATCGCGGAAGCGTTTGGCAAAAAAGCTTTGATCCATCGCTTCCAGCGGCTCGTAGGACATCACACGCACCGTAATTTGTGAGGCTGGATTATAGTAACCCGTCGCTAAATAACGGCCCTGATGGTTTACGATATTGACCAGATCACCTGCCTCCGGTTCACCCTCCACCTTGGCTATTTCATTTTTAAACACCCAGGGGTGCGCGTGCTCCAGCCTTTTTTTGCGGCTGCGTTCCAATATTACTGAAGGCAAAGTCTTTCACTCCCATTCTTGGATTACTCAAAGTGTTAAAAGTGTGGTGTTCGATGGGGCGCGGCTCCGCGGTTCATTTGATCTTACGATCGCTGTTGCAGGGGGATTCTCTAGATTTTATAAATGATTTAATGGTAAGAATCCCCCTGCAAAGGCGAACGCTACGCTTCTTCAGATTCAAATGAACCGCTACGCTACTGCCGCCTTTATATCGACGTCACATTTTAAAGCTTGTGAAGTTCTATAAAAATTTTCGTTTTCCTAAAAAAACAGCTCGGTCATGCTTGTCATGGCTGTCCTCGACAGATCATAGGCTGTTACATAAGCGCTTTAGCGTTACTGTGAAAGAATCGGTATGCTTCGGTTCACGCTAAAAGTAACTCAAAAAAATATCATAATTTTAAGGATTCGTAAGATCAAATGAGCTGCGAAGCGCCTCAGTCACCAACATAAAATACCTTTAGAAAAGGGGCTACGCCCGTGTTTATTCATGTTATTTTGCCGCTGTGCGGTGGGCTGCTTATTTTCTTGGGCGGGATGAAGCTGATGGAAGCGGCCCTCCGGCATTTGGCTGGCCCCTTCCTCACCCGCTGGCTGAACCGAGCCACCGTTTCCCCTTGGCGGGGCATGCTGTTCAGCTCAGGCATTACCGCCCTACTGCAAAGCAGCACCGCTGTAACGGTGCTGACCATCGGACTGGTCAACGCCGGGCTGTTGACCTACGGCCGCACGCTCGGCATCATCCTCGGCACCAATATTGGTACCTGCCTGACCACCGAGCTAATGGGTCTCCAGCTAGGCAAGCTGGCTGTTCCGCTGCTCTGCGGCTCGTTGCTTTGCTGGAGCGCCGCCGTCCTGTGGGGCGAGGCTGTCTCCAGCCGTCAGTATGCGTCTGCCGGGCCACCATCCAGCCCCAATCAACTCAGCCGTCCGCAGGCTGTACAATATATCAGCCTCGCCTTTGCCGGATTTTCGCTGATCCTTGCGGGTATCCGCGTGATGCAAACAATCGGCCCTTGGATTGAGCAGGCCGGGTTGTTCCGCTGGTTTCTTGACCACGCTGCGGCCAACATGTGGTGGGCCTTCGCCGCTGGGGCCTGCCTGACCGCACTGGTTCACAGCAGTGCCGCCGTTATCGGCATGGCGATCAGCCTCGCTGCTGCGGGAGCTTTGCCAGCCGATGTGGGTATCGCCATCGTCGTTGGCTCCAACGTTGGCACCTGCGTGACGGCCCTGATTGCCGCTGTTGGCGGCAGCGTATCCGGCAAATTTGTGGCCTGGTCCCATGTACTGCTGAACGTAGGCGGGGCGTTGCTGTTTATGCCGCTGATCCCCGGGCTGGAAATGGCAGCCGCCTGGATATCCGCCGAGCCTGGAGCCAAGGTCGCCCATGCCCAAACCCTGTTTAACGTGATCAGCTCTCTGCTTGTCTTGCCAGTCTGCTATTTACCTGTATGGACACGTTTGGAGAATCGCATGTCTCCCAACATCATCAAACGTTAATTCCAAGCATGGACAGCGCCTTGCTCAAAATGACATCATTGTTGTCATATCCGCCTTGGTGCTGGAGACGCCATGCTTCCTCAGGCGTATGCCACGCAACACCTTTAATTTCTTCAATCTGTGCCTGTAAATCCCCATCCAGTGCCTCTACGAGATAATAATGAACTTCCTTGTCCACTTCTCCGAATTCAGGATGCTGATACGTATAAGCAATCATATCTACATGCTGGATAATCCGTCCGTTCAGCCCTGTTTCCTCACGAATTTCACGCAAAGCCGTCTGTTCGATCGTTTCTCCCGGCTCCATTTTGCCTTTAGCCAAGGAGACCTTGCCGTATCGGTCGGTAATCAACTGAATTTCAAGCTGCTCCCCCTGTTTACGGTACACAACACCGCCTGCGGAAATTTCCTTTTTTGCTGCCATCCTGTAATCCCCTTTCCTTGCGCAACAAGGATTCCGTCCTCCCTGTAAGGAAAGGCGAAACCCTTGTTTGCCATCTCTATTGCCTGTTCAGGCTTTTTTTAGTTATTATAGGGCTGTTTGCAGTCCATTCTCCAGCACACGGACCAATTGGCCTTCACTTTCATTAACGCCCGCCTTCGTCAGCTTCACGCGGCACACCTTGCCCACCAGATCCTCAGAACCTTCAAACACCAGTTGAATGTAATTGTCACTGTAACCGTGAAGCATGCCGCTATCTTCGGTCCCTTTCGGCGCAACTTCCGGAATGACCTCCAACACCTGACCGACAAACTTCTCTGCATAAGCCAACTGCATTTGCTCTGACAGTTCAATCAGCTCATGCACACGTGCATTTTTCACGTCCTCGTCCACCTGATCCTCCATACGCGCCGCAGGTGTGCCACTGCGCTTGGAATAAGGGAACACATGCATTTCCGAGAAGCCGATTTTTTTCATCAGCTCATAGCCGTTGCGGTACATTTCGTCCGTCTCCCCAGGGAAGCCAACAATAACATCTGTCGTAATCGCCACATCCGGCATCGCCTTGCGAATCATGAGCATTTTATTGTAAAACTCTTCGGTTGTGTATTTACGGCGCATCCGTTTCAACACAGTGTCGTCTCCCGCTTGAAGCGGTATGTGAAAATGACGCACTAGCTTGGTGGAACGATTCAGCACATCGAGCATTTTTTCATCTATCTGGCTGGCTTCAATCGAGCTGATACGGATACGCTCCAGCCCTTCCACCTTCTCCAGATCCCACAGCAGATCGGACAGGTCATAGTTGTCTATGTCGTCACCATAACCGCCTGTATGAATGCCCGTGAGCACAATTTCCTTGTAGCCCGCATGCACCAGTTGACGCGCCTGAGTCATAATGCTCGCGGCATCGCGGCTGCGGGACAGCCCACGCGACCACGGAATGATGCAGAAGGTGCAGAAATTGTTGCAGCCGTCCTGAATTTTCAAAAACGCACGTGTGTGGTTAGCAAAATCAGGTACATCCATTTCCTCGAACACGCGCGTTTTCATAATATTGCGCACAGCATTCACTGGTTGGCGCGACTCTTGAATCTCCTGTACAAACGGAATAATTTTGTCCCGGTCCTGAGTCCCGATAACGAGATCAACGCCAGGAATATCCATAATTTCGGCAGGAGAAGTCTGGGCGTAACAGCCCGTCACTGCCACAATGGCATCTGGGTTCCGACGAATCGCACGGCGAATGATCTGACGACTCTTTTTATCGCCGGTATTCGTAACGGTGCATGTATTAATAAGGTAGACGTCAGCTGTCTGCTCATCAAAATCTACCTGCTCATAGCCTTCATTTTTGAACAGTTGCCAAATCGCTTCTGTATCATAAAAGTTTACCTTACAACCCAATGTGTAAAATGCCACTGACGGCATATTAAACCCCTCCCATTTCTCCTGACTCATATAAAATGCAAGCCAATGCAGCCATACCTGCGGTTTCCGCACGCAAAATGCGTCTTCCCAGCCCCGTAGACTGCGCTCCGGCCTGCTCGGCCTCCAGACTCTCCGCTTCGCTGAAGCCGCCTTCCGGGCCCACTACTAGCAGAACACGCAGCTTGTCCATCGACGTCCATTGTCCTGCCAAAGGCTGAATCACGTCCCGTAGCTGCCGCCCCTGCTCTTTTTCATAACAATAGCATATCAAATCATACTGCGAAAAAGAAGCCAGCAGCTCCTTCCACGTCATCGGCGCGCTAATTTCCGGAATCCGGTTACGGTGGCTTTGCTCAGCCGCTTCCTTCACAATCTTGCGCCAGCGCTCCAGTCGCTTGCCTTCCTTTTTGGCATCATACTGCACGACCGTACGCTCGGACAAAAACGGTATAAACCCCGCTGCCCCGATTTCTGTACATTTTTGCATAACGGTCTCCATCTTGTCTCCCTTGGGGAGACTTTGGGCAATGGTGACCTGCACATGCGGTTCGGAGGTCATCTCCAGCGGCTCGACGATTGTCGCCGTCACACGATCCTGCTCTATCGTATCCAGCGCAGCCAGCGCTTCTCTTGATACCCCGTCACTGACTATAATTTTGTCACCACTACGACCCCGCATGACCTTGGCGATATGCCGCGCGTCCTCACCCGCAACAATCACGTGATCTTCCAGAAACTGCTCTGCCGGAATAAAATAACGCTGCATTCTCTCTCACACCTATTCTAAAAATAACTGTTATCCACTGACGTTCCGTACAAAATCCGAATAAATCACCAAGCAACATCATATCATCTTTTGCGCCTGTATGACCAGTCTGTTCCCTCTTCCATTCGCGTAATACCTATCTGTTCTCGTAAAAAAAAAGGAGCCCTTAGGCTCCGAACAATCCGGTGATGTAAAAAGAAAACTGCAAAAACTGGATATAGATCATCTGGGCCAGCATGTAAAGAGGTTCAATCGTTACAGCCCGAACCTGCGGAATGACCAGTATAAGCAGAAAAATAAAGATGGACCACTGTTCAAACTGCTGAAGCTTACGGCGCACAGGAGTTGGAGCTACGTCTTCCACAATGCGATATCCATCCAGCGGAGGCAGTGGAATCAAGTTAAAGATAAACAAAAACAGATTCAAATTGATCAGTGCATTGATAAACAAATAGATCGCCTGAGCCACCCGCTGGTTCTCCATACCCGGCAGCACTTGAAAATGAAGGAGCATGGCATAGATCAATGTAGTGACAAATGCAAGCAGCAGGTTACTCAGCGGACCGGCAGCCGAAACAATAATGCCCATAAGGCGCGGACGGCTAAAATTGTCACGGTTAACCGGAACAGGCTTGGCCCAGCCAAAGCCCCCGATCAGCAGCAACAGCGTACCCAGCAGATCAATATGCACGGCCGGATTTAAAGTCACGCGCCCAAGCAGCTTGGCTGTGGGGTCACCAAATTTATTGGCATAATACGCATGTGCAAACTCATGCACCGTAAAAGATATGATCACAGCCAGCAAGTAAAATGGAAGAACATTCAAATTTACACGAAAAATATTTTGTAAAAAATCCATGGTTACCTCTTTCTCGCCACAAACGCCAGCCAATCCTCATCCCGGCACGTTTCGGCAATGTCGAAGCCAGCCGCCTTCAAGGCGTTTTCGACAACCTCTTCTTTGTTCTTCCAAATCCCTGAAGCGATATAAATACCACCTGGCTCCAGAGCCTTGTACACATCATCAATAAACAGCAGAATAATTTCGGCCAAAATATTAGCGACCACCAGCTTGACTGGCAACTGGATACCCAGCGTTGGATCGCTCGCATTCAGTACAGACAGCAGATCGCTCTCTTTAATAGTAATGCGATCCTCCAGTCCGTTCAGATGGGTATTTTCCCGCGCACTGGATACCGCTACGGGATCAAGGTCCAGAGCCAGTACATGCTTCGCTCCCAGTTGCACGGCTCCAATCGCCAAAATGCCGGAGCCTGTGCCCACATCAATAACTTCTTCTCCACCCTTAATCACTGATTCCAGCGCTCTCAGGCAAAGTGATGTTGTGGGATGCGTTCCGGTGCCAAAGGCCATGCCGGGGTCCAGCTCAATAATTTTTTCATCTTCACTGGCAGGCTCATAGGCTTCCCAAGTAGGTTTGATCGTTAGACGATCCGACACACGCAAAGGCTTGAAATATTGCTTCCAGGCATTCGCCCAATCATCCTCGTTGACCGTTTTCAGCTCATACCGAACCTCGCCGGGATCAATATCAAATGTTCTCAATTCTTCGACGCGTGGCTCAATTTGCGCACGTATGCCGTCCATATCCACTTCTTCGGCAAAATACCCCTTGATGGTCGCTTGTCCTTCAGGAATATCATTCAAGGGCCGATCATACCACTGTCCGTAGGACGTATCGCGTGGTTTGTTCAGCGTACCGGATTCTTCAATGGAAACCCCTCCCGCACCTGCTTCGTGCAGAAAATTCGAAATCATTTCGACGGCTTCTTCGGTTGTATGTATTGTAATTTCATTCCACAACATGGTTTTCATTTCCTCCTCATTTCACATGCATACTCTATATTGTACTATATACATGCACATGAGTTCAAAAAAGCTAGTATCATCGGAGTGCAAAATGTTTTTGTAGAACTTGTGTATGTTGTCCACTCTTTTAGTCCAAGCACCCTTAACTCTAGTATATACAATATAGTATATTCAAAGAAGGAGTGACTTATAATGGCCACGCCTGCGACTACTGCTTTCGTCTCCGGTCCCCTTGTTTTTAGCGCAACAGCATATAGCGGATAATTAATAAAAAGAGGAAAGAACATAAATAAGACGGGCTATCCCACAATCTTAATGATGGGGGATAACCCGTCTTATTAAATCTACTCGCTGTCGTTTATGATGCGTTGCTGACGACGATCAGCTACTTCACTACGCCGGATCGCTTCCAAATCCTGAGCATCTGCCTGCTCTGCCGAGAACTCAACATCCTCATTTTTGGCAGATTGCGCACGCTTAATTTTCTCGGTTTTGGTCAACACTTTATCAAACCGTTTGTTTTTGGACATCGGTTACAGCTCCTTCCAAACTTTTTACAGCATTCCACCCGCCTGCTCCACGATGGACATCGCCTGGTGATGAATAGATTCATCCAC
The DNA here is from genome assembly GCF_056316205.1 of Paenibacillus sp. 1-8. NCBI lineage: Bacteria > Bacillati > Bacillota > Bacilli > Caryophanales > Paenibacillaceae > Paenibacillus > Paenibacillus sp. 1-8. Next base: position 3,590,398 of record NZ_CM149995.1, read on the forward strand.
CACAGCGGTCAACAAAATATCGCGGCCTGTCGGTCCACCCTGTCCTCCATCGCTCATTCCGCTGGCAGACGGATCGGCCGCAGCCAGTATCGCCGGGGTTGCATCCGTAAAGTCCACTCCCTGTGTTAGTGAGGACAAGCTGCTAATCTGTCCCGAAAATACAGGTAATCCAGCGTTGCCCGTGGACTGTCGCGGATATCGGCTAAATCGGTCTATCGACACATCCGCTGCCCGGAGAGCTTCCAGTTTTCTAGCCGCTCCTTGCGCTTCCTCGGGGCTTTTGAAATACGCCAAAATATTTTTTTCACCCATCCCCAAAAACTCCCTGTGTGGTATTTAGCGCAACTCCTGTTCAAGAACATAGACAGTTGCGCTTTGCTATATCCTGCTCATTGGCACGGATTTATATTCTCCACGAAAGCGGAACGGAACAGACAGCACCGAGTTTAGTAGGCTGAAACGGTTGGAAGTAGTTTGTGAAGACTATAACTTTTGCGGGTGCAGAACGGCGACAGGAGCTTTACCTGCCTTGGCTACCCCCGTCTCCCATGCAGCGCGAACGACAGCATCCCGGACCTTAGAGACTACCTGCGGATTAAACACATTGGGGATGATATAAGTTTCACTTAGCTCTTCAGGACTGATCGCATCGGCAATGGCAAGTCCGGCAGCCAGCTTCATTTCTTCATTAATCGTCGTAGCATGGCAATCCAGTGCGCCCCGGAAAATTCCCGGGAAGCACAGCACATTGTTAATCTGATTTGGAAAATCGGAGCGGCCCGTAGCCAATACACGTACAAAAGGCGCTGCTAAAGCTGGATCAATCTCTGGCTTCGGGTTCGCCATGGCGAAGACTATAGGATCAGCAGCCATGCTCTGAATATCCTCCACACTCAGTAAATCCGGGCCTGACACACCGATGAAAACATCAGCTCCCACAATCACCTCGGATAAACTACCACTCAGATTATGGGGATTGGTCATATTCGCATACTCTGTCCAATGCGGGTTGCTGTATTCTACTCCACGATGAATGGCTCCTTGCCGATCAACGCCAATCAGATTGCGTACACCTGCCTTGAGTAGCATACGAGAGCAAGCCATACCAGCCGCACCGATACCTGCAAATACAACTTTGACATCCTCCATTTTCTTGCCGCATACCTTCAGTGCATTGACCAGACCCGCCAATACTACGACTGCCGTGCCGTGCTGATCATCATGAAATACCGGAATGTCCAACTCCTCTTTCAATCGTCTCTCGATCTCAAAACAGCGTGGTGAAGAAATGTCCTCCAGATTAATGCCTCCAAAGGCAGGAGCGATCATTTTGACGATTTGAACAATTTCATCAGGGTCCTTCGTATTGAGACAGATTGGAAATGCGTCTACGTCTGCAAATTGTTTGAACAGTACCGCCTTACCCTCCATCACAGGCATGGCCGCCTCCGGTCCGATATCCCCTAATCCAAGCACCGCTGTTCCGTCCGATACGACCGCCACCGTATTTTTTTTGATCGTTAATTGATACGCTTTAGCTGGATCATTCGCAATTTCCATACAGATTTCAGCTACACCAGGTGTGTATATCTTGGATAGCTCCTCCATGCTTTCAATCAACTGTTTGGGTTGGGTCTCCATTTTACCGCCCTCATGTAATTGTCTGATTTCATCCAATAAACTACTCATATTTCTCTCCATCCTTTCATGTCTGTATTCAAGCTATGAATTTCATGTCTGTATATAAAACTCGTCAGCTCCATAAATTGAGTAACAAGGTTGCTAAAATGACCGTGGCTGCCCCGCCAATACGGGTTGCAATTTGCGCAAAAGGCATCAGCTCCATCCGATTGGATGCAGACAAAATGGCCACATCTCCCGTGCCCCCTAATCCGCCGCGACAACTGGTCACCAGTGCGGCTTCCACCGGGTACATATTAATCCATTTTCCGGTAAAATACCCGGCAACAATTAATGCAACCACGACCGATGCACAGGTGATGGCATAAGGAATCGTCAAAATCCCAACCACACTATCCAAAGGCACGTATAAAATCCCCAATCCTACCATCAATGGCCACGTCAGGCTTGCCGTTATACATTTGTACAAATGAAAGGCTCCCTGCTCCAGCTGATTCGGCATGATTTGAACACATTTAATAATAGCCGCTGCCAAAATCATCAGAATGGGTCCTGGAATATGAAGATACGGCTCTAACAGCTTACCTACGATAAAGAAAGTACAGGCCAATAGCAATCCTCCACCCATCAATGGAAAAGAAACGGGTTGATCCAAACTTGTAGGGGCTAGCTTTTCTTCTTTATTAAGCTTCAGCAACCTTCCGTTACCCGAAGTATTTGGTCTCTTCTCCGCTAATCTCTTAAGAACACCCGCACCTATAATTGCAACGATGTTCCCGATGATCGCGGCCGGGATAAACTGGGATACGAATACCGCCGAATCTTTGCCCAGGACCAATCCATACGAGATGGACAAAGGTAAAATACCTTCTCCAATCCCACCGGAGATAATGGGAATGATGATATAAAAGAACGTATGATAGGCACTGTAGCCAAAAGCCATCCCCACGACCATACCTGCTGCAACAGCTGCAATGGAGCCTACTATAATGGGGGCAAAAATTTTGACGATTCCGTTCATCAGCATTTTGCGATCCATACCAAGAATACTTCCGGTTACCAAACAAGCGATGTAGAAATAAAGAAAATTCGAAGTTTTCATGAGCGTGTGTACAGCTCCCATCGCGGACGGACTGAACATATTCCAAAATACCATCAACGATGGAACCATGAGTGACAAAATGGCTGGGCCGCCAATATGCTTGAGCAACGGAAGTTTGGCACCCAGTTCACTGAGCAGTATGCCCAAAATCATGATGACGGCGAATCCGCCCAACATATCGTTCGGAAGTCTTTGTGTAATCGCAGCTGCGTATACAACCAATGCAATCACAACGTAGAGCGGAAGCGGAATAACCCCCACTTTTATCCTGCCTAACATCCTGATTCCATCTGCAGGATTTTTATGCCATTTTTGCCCTTTTTGAATGACAGCCTGGTTTGTAGCATTTCCCATAAAGCTCCCTCCTTGTAGTAAAGAACGATGACCATGTTTCCATTCTACACCTTGGAAAGCGCTTTATTTGGTTTCAAAACTAATAATTCACTTTTGTAACTAAAGTAATTAGAGGGAGCCTAAATTATAACCGGCCATGATTTCTTCTGCCTGCGGCAAAATACGATATTGGTAAACAGGTCGTCCGATGGAACCATAGATGGTTTCCATGACAAGCACCTCAATTTCCGTCAAAAAAGTCAGATATTTGCGCATAGACACCCTGGATATCCCTGCACTCTCTGCAATATCCTCGGTGGAAAATAGCACCGCTTTATGCTGCCGGATACAATTCCATATCATAGCCAGCGTTGACTTTGTTATCCCTTTGGGCAGTCGGGCCAAATCCTTAGTCGAGCTTTTATGATACAGGAGACGGTCCAGCTCCTCCTGTGAAAGCAAGCTGTGTTCACGCACGATGCTAATATGCTCCCGGTAACCCGTAAGTGCCTCCAGAAAGCGATTAAAGTGGAACGGCTTAATCAAATAATCCACCGCGCCGAAATTCATCGCTTTTTTGACACTGTTCATATCACTTGCAGCTGAAATCACGATGACGTCCGCATTCACTCCTGTCTCCCGTATGAATGACAGCAAATCAAGGCCATTGCTTTCCTGCATATATACATCTAGTAAAATCAGATCAATTGCTCGTTCAGCCAAAAATTTCTTGGCCTCTTCCACAGAAGAAGCCCAACCTCCACATTGAAAACCCTCTACCTGCTCCATATATTTGCGGTTAAATTCCGCAACCATCGGATCATCTTCTACAATCAGGACATTAATCATGTTCATCATTCCCCGTTATAATATATGGAATCGTAATCTGAAAACAGCACCCTTGCTCGGCCGGAATCAGCTTTATGGTTCCTTTTAATCTCTTCACGCTTTGCATCACCAGATAAAGCCCCATTCCCCGTGAATCTCCCTTGGTTGAAAAACCTTTTTCAAATATCGTTTCCACGAGACTTCCCGGTATACCCGGACCATTGTCACACATTACACATGTCAGACAGCCGTTCTTCTGATTTTTCTCATAATAGAAGGACAGGGTAATCCACTTGTGGTCCAGAGATTCCATTGCCTCCACTGCATTATCGAACAGATTTCCAAGTATGGTTATCAATTCATGAATGGTTTGGGTTCGATCGGTTTCAGGCAAGTGACTGCCTGGAGTCAATTCGAAGCTCACCCCAACCTCTCTGGCCCGGCTTAGCTTCCCCAAAACAAAGCCCGCCATCACCGGGTCCCTGATCTGCCGGGTAATCGAGCCAATCTCCACTTGATGATGCTCAACGGCATCCATGATGTAATGCTCCAGCTTATCGTACATTCGCAAATGTACCATCCCCATAATGACATGCAGCTTGTTCATAAATTCGTGAGCCTGCGCACGCAGCGCCTCCGTGTACAGGGACACTCCTGTCAAACGTTCGGCAAGCCGGTTTACCTCCGTTTTATCCCGAAAGGTTACAATTGCTCCCACGATTTCCCCTTTGACCCGTATCGGAACACTGGTGGTGAGCAAGGTTATTCCCCCAAGCTCCATGTCCTCATCCATTCGTGGAGTGCCTGTCGCCAAAACCTCTTGTAATCGAAAAGCGGACAAATAAGCGTTAATCTCCTGCCCTGAAGACGAGATATCCTCAATTCCCGCTTGCCTGAACAGACGAATTGCTTCCGCATTCATCAGTATGATACGGCTGGACTCATCCACCGCAATGACTCCTTCCTTGATGGATTGCAGCATAGCACTGCGTTCCTCCAGCAAGCGTGCGATTTCCGGTGGCTCCAGACCAACCAGCATACTTTTGATTTTACGGGCCAGCACCACAGCACCTCCAGTGCCGATCAGCATCCCGATACCAATAGCGATAGCAATAAGCCGGTAGTTCCCCACCTGAGCCCGCTCTACATCCTGTAAAGAAATACCAACGACAATTGCGCCTACCTGCTTACCTGTAGAACTGAATACGGGAGAAAAGGCTCGCATGGACAAGCCCAGCGTTCCCTTCGCAACAGACACGCTCTCATGACCATGAAGTGCAGTGTATTCATCTCCCCCGACAAAGGCTTTGCCGATCTTCCTTACATCCGGGTGTGTTTTACGAATCCCCTTCATGTCCATAACGACGACAAACTGAATGTGATTAGCCGATGAAACACTCTCCACATACTCCTGCATGGGGGGAGACGACCCGGACTGTTGCAAATGCTCGACAATAAGCGGCGTATGGGCGAGTGTACGCGCGATGGACATCGCTCTTTCCTCTAGCCCCATTTCGGTTTCATGCTCAACTCTCTCTGCGAATAACAAAGTTACAGGCAGGAGCACCAGTGCCATAACCAGACAAACCAGCAGCGTAATCAGCCCTCTGAGCTTGAATAGCGGTTTACCCCGACGCAGCTTAGGCTGTGACTTTTCGATAGAACTCACCCTTTCACACCTCATGTTAAATCTAAATAGTCCAATATGCTTATACAAAAATGGTTATGTATGTGTTTACGTGAATTTGCATAGCTATAATATCATACAGCTTCATTCTACTCTTTCGCTATAACAAAATAGGGAACTATTCCGTAATTACGGAACAGTTCCCTCCGATTCATGGTTGAAGCTCCGCGATTCTAACTTAGCTTAGTCGCCTCGGAAGGCGCGCTTCACACGGTCAAAAAAGGATTGCTCATTCTCATGTGTCTGCTCGCCGCTAAGCGAAGAGAACTGACGCAGCAATTCCTTCTGTTCCTCGCTCAGCTTGCTAGGCGTGACCACGACCACCTTAATATGCTGGTCGCCCTGACCTACGCCACGCAGTTTTGGCACACCCTTGCCTTTAAGACGGAAGTATGTTCCTGTTTGCGTACCAGCAGGAACCTTCAGCTTCACTTTCTCGGTCAGCGTCGGAATTTCGACTTCATCTCCCAATGCCGCCTGCGAGAACGTTAGCGGAATTTCGCAGTAAATATCGTCTCCCTCACGCTCAAAGAAATCATGCGACTTCACACGGAAAACGACATACAGATCACCTGCCGGTCCACCGTTGACACCGCCTTCGCCCTCACCGTTGATACGCATTTGCGCACCGTCATCCACACCCGCCGGAATGCGGATATGAATTTTACGTTGCTTGCGCACACGACCAGAACCGCTACAAGTGGTGCATTTCTCTTTGATGATTTTACCGGAGCCGCCGCAGTTGGAGCATGCGCGACGATTAACCATCCGGCCAAACGGTGTATTCTGCACCACTTCTTCTTGTCCGCTACCCTTGCAGACGGAACAGGTTTGTGGTTGAGTACCCTTTTTGGCTCCCGTACCATGACACGTATCACACGTTTCCGTGCGCTCAATGTTAATGTCGGTTTCCTTGCCGAATACAGCTTCCTTGAATTCGATCGTCATTGTATATTGAAGATCATTACCACGCTGCGGTGCATTCGGGTCACGTCGACCATTGCCGCCACCGCCAAAAAACATATCAAAAATGTCGCCAAATCCGCCACCAAAGTCGGCTCCACCACCGAAGCCGCCTCCCATGCCCTGATTCGGGTCTACATGACCGTATTGATCGTATCTTGCCCGCTTCTGACCATCACTGAGAACGTCATAAGCCTCTTTCACTTCTTTAAATTTGGTTTCCGCGTCCGCAGCCTTGTTCACGTCCGGATGATACTGACGCGCCAGCTTACGGTAAGCCTTTTTAACATCTTCATCCGAAGCGCCCTTCGCGACGCCCAGCACCTCATAATAATCGCGCTTATCAGCCAATGTTCCACCCCCATGCCTACAACGTGTCTGCACTACATATAAAAGGAAAGCCAAAGGCACGGGATGACCCGGCTTTGACCTTCCCATCATTTCAAGGCAGTACAACCCGTAATATGCTTATTTATTCTGAAAATAACTGTTACCCATAGGCTAATCGTTATTTATCAAGGCAGCTACGCTGCTTCTTTTCATTCAGTATATTATAACGCACCGGTGTACCGTAATGCTACCACCACCGATTCGTGGCTTAGTCTTTCTTCTTGTCTTCGTCAACAACTTCATAGTCTGCGTCAACGACATTGTCGCGACCTTTGCTATCTGCTGCGCCGTCTTGAGCTTGTTGAGCCTGTGCTTCTTGAGCAGCTTGCTCATACAGCTTCACAGACAACTGCTGAACGATCTCAGTCAGCTCTTCAGTAGCCTTTTTGATGTCTTCCAGGTTGTCAGTTTCCAGCGTTTTTTGCAGATTTTCTTTAGCTGCGTTCGCTTTTTCAACTTCGCCTGCATCCGCTTTTTCGCCAAGATCCTTGATCGTTTTGTCTACGGAGTAGATCAGTTGGTCCGCAGAGTTTTTAGCTTCTACCAGATCTTTGCGTTTTTTATCTTCTTCTGCATGCAGCTCAGCGTCTTTCATCATACGTTCTACTTCCTCATCGCTCAAGCCGCTGGAGGATGTGATCGTAATTTTTTGGCTCTTGCCTGTACCTTTATCCGTAGCAGATACGTTCACGATACCGTTGGCATCCAGATCAAAGGTAACTTCGATTTGCGGTACACCGCGTGGTGCTGGAGGAATATCTCCCAGTTGGAAACGGCCCAGCGTTTTGTTGCCTGCTGCCATTTCACGTTCACCTTGCAATACGTGGATTTCCACGCTAGGCTGGTTGTCAGCATACGTTGAGAACACCTGCGATTTGCTCGTAGGGATCGTCGTGTTACGCTCGATCATTTTAGTGAATACGCCACCTGCGGTTTCAATACCGAGGGACAATGGAGTTACGTCGAGGAGAACGACGTCTTTCACATCACCTGTCAGCACGCCTGCTTGAACTGCGGCACCCAAAGCTACCACTTCATCAGGGTTTACGCCTTTATGAGGCTCTTTGCCTGTCAGTTTCTTGATCGCTTCCTGTACAGCCGGAATACGTGTGGAACCGCCGACCAGAACGATTTTGTCGATGTCGCTGGCACTCATGCCTGCATCTTTCATCGCTTGACGAGTAGGTCCCAAAGTACGTTCTACCAGACCTTCAGACAATTCTTCAAATTTCGCACGAGTCAGGTTCAACTCCAAATGCTGTGGAACGCCGTCAGCTACCGTAATGAACGGCAGGGAAATCGTCGTTGTCAGTACGCCGGACAGCTCTTTTTTCGCTTTTTCCGCTGCATCTTTCAAACGTTGTACAGCTGCTTTATCTTTGCTCAGGTCGATGCCTTGATCTTTTTTGAACTCCGTTACGAGATAATCAATAATCACTTGGTCGAAGTCATCGCCGCCCAGCTTGTTGTCGCCGCTTGTCGCTTTAACTTCGAAGAAACCGTCACCCAGCTCCAGAATGGATACGTCGAATGTACCGCCACCCAGGTCATAAACAAGGATTGTTTGGTCTTCGGATTTTTCCATACCGTATGCCAGTGCAGCTGCTGTTGGCTCGTTGACGATACGCAGCACTTCCAGACCCGCGATTTTACCCGCATCCTTGGTTGCTTGACGTTGGCTGTCATTGAAGTAAGCTGGAACCGTGATAACGGCTTGAGTTACCGTTTGGCCCAGGTAAGCTTCAGCATCGGATTTCAGCTTTTGCAAAATCATAGCGGAAATTTCCTGTGCAGAATATTCCTTGCCGTCGATGCTTTCTTTATGATTTGTACCCATGTGACGCTTGATGGACATAATTGTACGGTCCGGGTTCGTGATTGCTTGGCGTTTTGCTGTTTCACCTACAGTACGTTCTCCATCCTTTTTGAAACCAACAACCGAAGGGGTTGTGCGCGCGCCTTCCGGATTTGGAATTACAACGGCTTCGCCACCCTCCATAACAGCCACACAAGAGTTGGTTGTACCTAAGTCAATACCGATTACTTTACTCATCAGACAATTCCTCCTTCAGTATATGCGAGGCCCTCAGGCCAAAATAGTTAAAGCAAACGATTTATTGCTAATGTATATTAAAAAGCTACATGCTCACTTTTACCATAGCCGGACGAAGCACCTTGTCCTTCAGCATGTATCCTTTTTGCACCTCTTCAACGACGATGCCTTCCTCATGCTCTTCGCTTTCCACCTGCATAATCGCCTGATGGAAATCAGGGTTAAACGGTTGGCCCACCGCATTCATGGCCGTCACTCCCTCAGCCTGAAGCACGCTCTCAAACTGACGGAAGATCATCTCCACACCTTTGGTGAATGACTCAGCCTCCGCTCCTTGCGGTGCTGTTACCAGCGCACGCTCGAAGTTATCCAGAATAGGCACCAATTCGGTAACCAGTTTCATGGATGCATATTTGGCAAGGTCCTCTTTCTCTTTTAGCGTACGACGGCGAAAATTATCAAAATCTGCCTGTGCACGTAAAAACCGCTGTTGATTCTCTTCTGCCTCCACGCGAAGCTTAGCCAACTCTGTATCACCCTCTTGGGCTTCCAGTGCTGCCGCTTCGTTCACCGGCTCTTCCTGCTGGTTCGTCTCAGTGGCTTCTTCTGTGCTTACATTTTGTTGTTTTTCTTCTTGGAACGCTTGTTCTTTCTTCAAAATGTTTCACCTCCTTCAAGTCATAACGCACTTCATTTCAAATTGCTGTTACTTTGCAAAAACACGCAGCAATGCACCCGCGCAGGATACATACCGTATCCCGGCGCGGACTTGTAGCACCGCAACATGTGCAGTCTTATTCTATTTAAACCGCTGCGTGAGCATTGCGGTCAAATCCTTAGACAGGATACCCAAAATATTAATAACTCTCGCATACTCCATCCGTGTCGGACCCAGTATACCTATTGTGCCCAACGCTTCGCCATCTACTGCATACGTCGCGGTGATCAGACTGCAATTGGCAAATGCTTCATGATCATTTTCTGTCCCGATGCGGACTTGAATTTCGGGCGCTCCGGCGACAGGCGTCATCAGCTTAAGCAGGGTCGGTGTTTCCTCCAGCAGATCGAGAATATGTTTGACCTTTTCAACGTCCTTAAATTCAGGCTGATTCAGCATGTTCGTCGCACCGCTCAAATACAAGCGCTGATCCGATTCATTATCCAGTGCTTTATCCAGCACCTTCATAGCGTCCTCAAAATGAGACACATGCTTCTCCATCTCCTGACCAAGCGCAGTGTAAAGACGTGATTTAAGCTGATAAATCGGCACGCCGACCAGCTTGTTGTTCAGCAAATTCACAACCTTCTCCATCTCGGAAATCGAAATTCCCGGCGGAATATCCACTGTCTTGTTCTCCACCTGACCGGTATTGGTCACGATAATCGCCACAGCAGTTGTTTCGTTGAGTGGCAATAGCTGAAAATGACGCAATGAAGTATGAAAAACCTCCGGCCCAAGCAGGATGGAAGTATAATTGGTCATATGGGACAAAATACCAGATGCGTGCTGGATTACTTGTTCCATTGCATTCAGCTTTTCGGCGTAAAAGGCTTTTAGTTCCCGCGTTTCCATAGGCTTCAGCGTATCCAATGGTACCAAATGGTCCACATAATAGCGGTAGCCTTTATGAGACGGGATGCGTCCCGCAGAAGTATGGGGTTGCTCGAGATAGCCCTGTTCCTCCAAATCCGACATTTCATTACGGATCGTGGCGGGGCTGAATCCGACATCCTGCCTTTTGGATATGCTGCGGGAACCCACTGGCTCAGCCGAACGAATGTAGTCATCAATAATCGCATTCAGAATGAGTCTCTGACGTTCGGTTAACAAGCGAATCCCCCCTTATGTTTATCCATAATAGCATGATTGTTCAATGGAATCATTAGCACTCGTTCGCGATGAGTGCTAACCGATAATACAAAAATACCAAACCGACCGGATCATTGTCAAGTCAGATCAGTATTTTCAATTACATAAGCTGAACTTTAAAGTTTCTTATTGTGCCACTGCGCAGTCGGATGGTGCTTCCCATCGCCACCGCCCCCGGATTTCTTGAATAAAGCTTATAAGGGTAGAAATCCGGGGACAAAAGCGACCGCTTCGCTTGTACAGCACCATTCCGCCTACTCCGTTTTATGTTCATTTTTCGAATTCAACTTATAAAGCTTTAAAATATATCAATTCAAAAGTAATTATCAATATTACTTGCGTTGAAATAGCCCAATTTCAATTTACTAACTATTTGGTCTTCCGTTAAATTATTTACAATAATTTCTCTTTCGAGATTCTCCAGCCAAGCAATTTTCATGCGTTTCATAAAAATAGTCAACAAAAATTGAAGTAGTATTACAATAATGACCATAACTAAACCATCAAAAATTTGTTTCCACAATATATTATTAAAATTGTAATTTGTACAAATATAACTTGTTAGCAATAAAGTCATTATGAGTTTAAGCAAATCACTAAATAAAAGCCTGATAATAATTATCAAGAGCTTTTCATGAAGCTTATGGGCTTCAATTCTTTTTTCAGAATTCACATCGGTAGATGAATGCTCTTCAAATTCCCCTTTCCTATGCGGATCAATTATAAGCTTGCAAGTAGGTACTGTTTCAAATAAATACCGTATACAATATAGAATAAAATATAGAATAAACAAAAAATTTTTCGAGTGAAATAGAAAATATGCATTTGATCCTAAAAATGATATAAGCATAATTAGCTGATATCTCCACAAAATTTTTAATCCTTTTATATCAATTGAACTGGTTGGGGAACCATACTTCTTTATTTTTCCTTGCCTATAATAACTGTTAAAAAAGTCGAAAAGCGTAATTGCTGTATTACCGAATAGTACATACCCAATTAAAACAGTCTTCCAATTTTTTTGAATAGCTGCGATATCTGGATATATCCAATAAGCAAGGCCCATAACTGCCAAAAGCAAAGTCCAATTAGTAATACCACTTGAAATAATTTTTTGCCGCTCTCTTTCCTGTAGTCTGTTAACATAATCAAGCCAGTCTTTTTGTAATTTCATTCTTTCCATTGATGTTAGGCCCTTCACTTAAAATTAGCTACTAAACCATACCTTTTTGACTTCAACGATTGCACCTGTACTGAGACGAATCGCTGAATCACTATCCGTGGCACAAAAACGAACTGACCTGATATTCTCAGGTCAGTTCAGCATTTTCAACACCGCAATTTCATCACAATTGTTTTGCTTACTACAGTGAATGCAATCAGTCCATACCTTTTCAGGGAAAATCTCTTTGTTTACCACATCAAACCCGTTTTTTATAAAAAAGGAGACCTCGTAGGTCAAAGCCATAATTTTAGGGATACGCTGTCGCCGCGCTTCTATAATGAGGCCCTCTACGAGCTTGGAGCCGATGCCCATGCCTTTATGTCCTTCAGAAATACCAAGTGAGCGAATCTCAACCAAATCATCACCCAGTTTGCATAAAGAACCACAACCGACGACTTCGCCGTCCACTTCTGCCACAATAAACAGCTCCAGTTGGCGCATAAGCACTTCCCTTGAACGTGGCAGCATTATTCCTCGCTCTGCATAGCCGCTAATCATTTGATATAAAGGCTCCACATCCTCAGGAACCGCACTTCTGCACAATACATCTTTACACACTGAAGCCATCTTGCTCTCCTCCTGCCGCTTGCCGCATATAATGAATAAATATACAACATTGCGCATAGAATCGCAATACTCCATTTACCCTGCCGTGACAGAATTGTGTTATAAAATGAATATTCCCGCTTATGGTGTGCAAACGTACCGTTTTGTAGCCTACGACTTACGAATTTACTGTAATGGAACCGATGAACTCCGCAAATACATCATTTCCGAACAAAATACCACGTTCGCTCAAACGATAACCGTCCTCGACCGGCTCGATTAATCCAGCATTCAGCATTTTTCCGAGAGGGGCCGTAAATGTATCCTCCAGTGACTGACCGAATTGAGCCTCAAAGCGGGACTTCGAGACGCCTTCCAGCATTCTCAAACCGACCATGAGAAAATCCTCCATCGCTTCGGCCGCTGGCACCTCAAAGCTATCCAAACGCGGCAGTCCGTTACGGGTAGCCTCCACATAAGGATTAATGCCCTTAATGTTCATATGGCGCTCTCTGCCAACATATCCGTGCGCCCCTGCGCCGAGACCATAATAGTCCTCATTACGCCAGTAGGTCATATTGTGCTTACTTCCCAGACCTGGCTTCGCAAAATTGCTGATCTCGTACTGCTCATAGCCCGCCTCTTTCATACGACGCATCAGAAGCAAATACATTTCCAGTTCATCGTCTTCATGTGGAAGTGGAAGCTGATTTTTCTGGTACAGCGTGTGGAATAGCGTATTTTCTTCGACCTTCAAGCTGTAAATGGAGTAATGAGGAAGTCCCAGCTCCAGCGCCCGGCTGACACTTTCATGCAGCATTTCTACGGTCTGATTCGGTAAACCAAACATCAGGTCAATCGACAGATTGTCCAATCCGACCTTGCGTGCATTTTCCAGACTACGATAAACGTCATCTGTATTATGAATTCGACCAATACCCGTAAGTAGCTCGTTTTGAAAAGCCTGTACGCCGAAGCTGAGCCGATTTACACCGCCTTCTTTCATCACGGTGAGTTTCTCAAAGTCAGTTGTGCCCGGATTGGCTTCCATGGAAAACTCAATGTCTTCCGACCAATTCGGGAAGTAGGTACGGACGCTTTTTAGGAAATATTCCATTTCCTTCGGATTCAGCGTTGTTGGTGTACCGCCCCCGACAAAAATAGTTTTAATCTCACCCGGCGGGTGAAGGCGAACCGTATGCTCCATCTCCCGTTCCAGTGCATACAGGTATTCCATAACAGGCTGATCCTTGAGTACATAAGAGTTAAAGTCACAGTAAAAGCATTTGTTCGTGCAAAAAGGTATATGCAGATAAACCGCTTGAGGCGCGGATGAATATTCATGTTTGTGTATGGATGCGGTCATACCGATCCTCCTTGTTAGGTGTGGTGTGGTAATTTGAAAAATAACCTTAAAAGGTTAAAATCCGGGGGTAAAGGCGAACGCTAACGCTTCTTCAGAACGATTCCATTCACTCCGCTGCTGCCCACCGACAATGGGCCATTTTTTAGTGTAAGTGTTGCAATTAGCTTGCTCAAATAAAGAACGTCCATTCTCCATGCACGGCAAAGGCCACATGAAAGAATGGACGAATACCGCTTGGGAACAAGCGGACCTTAGTATCTTGCGGTGCATCACAGAGTGTGTACCTAAGCTACTACGGGATCATGCTGTTGGTACTTATTCGTATTCAATTCATACACAACGTTCTGTGATGTACTAAATTGAATACGGTGCTGCTTGTTTCAAGCAGCTTTACTCATCTATTTTCAGTACCGCCATAAATGCTTCCTGTGGTACTTCCACGTTACCTACTTGCTTCATGCGCTTCTTGCCCTCTTTTTGCTTTTCAAGCAGCTTCCGTTTACGGGAAATATCGCCGCCGTAGCATTTGGCCAGGACGTTTTTACGCATTGCCTTAACGGTTTCACGTGCTACAACCTTCGTCCCGACAGATGCCTGGATTGGCACCTCGAACATTTGGCGTGGGATCAGCTCACGCAGCTTCTCGCAAATAATACGTCCGCGATGGTAAGCGCGATCTCTGTGAACGATGAACGATAACGCATCAACCTGTTCGCCGTTTAACATAATATCCATTTTCACCAAATTAGACTGGCGATAGCCTGAAATTTCGTAATCGAAGGAGGCGTAGCCCTTGGTGCTGGATTTAAGCTGGTCAAAGAAATCGTACACGATTTCGGACAGTGGAATCTGGTACGTAATAGTTACCCGTGTCGTATCCAGATACTCCATGGTCACATACTCACCGCGCTTGGTCTGGCAAAGCTCCATAACCGTACCTACGTAATCATTAGGCACGATAATGCCTGCCTTCACGTATGGCTCCTCCACATGATCAATCCGTCCGATTTCCGGGTAATTCGACGGGTTATCGATCTGGATCGTTTCGCCATTCGTCAGCTTAATGCGGTAAATAACGCTCGGCGCTGTCGTAATCAGCGGGATGTTAAATTCGCGTTCAATCCGTTCCTGAATAACGTCCATATGAAGCAGACCGAGGAAGCCACAACGGAATCCGAAGCCCAACGCGCTTGATGTTTCTGGCTCAAAGCTGAGCGAAGCATCGTTCAGTTGCAGCTTTTCGAGCGCCTCACGCAGATCGTTATACTCGGATGTTTCGATCGGATACAGCCCGCAATATACCATCGGATTAATTTTCCGATAGCCCGGCATCGGTTCTGGTGTTGGATTTTTGGCATCCGTCACCGTATCCCCGACACGCGTATCGCCCACATGCTTGATACCGGCAACGATAAAACCAACATCACCGATGTTCAGCTCGTCCACGATGCTCATACGTGGCATGAAGGCTCCTACCTCGATAACCTCAAACGTTTTATTGGTCGCCATCATTTTAATTTTAGAACCAGCCTTGATGCTGCCATCCACGACGCGGACATAGACGATAACGCCTTTATATGGATCATAATGCGAATCGAAAATAAGCGCCTTCAGCGGATTATTCGGATTCCCTTGCGGAGCAGGAACGCTTCTGACCACTTGTTCCAAAATTTCCTTGATACCGATTCCAGCTTTGGCCGATGCGTGTACAGTCTCGCTCGTATCCAGGCCGATAACATCCTCGATTTCCTGCTTCACCCGTTCAGGATCGGCACTTGGCAAATCAATTTTGTTAAGCACCGGCAGAATCTCCAGATTGTTGTCCAACGCCAAATATACGTTAGCCAATGTCTGTGCTTCAATACCCTGTGCCGCGTCTACAACCAGCAAGGCCCCTTCACAGGCCGCCAAGCTTCGGGAAACCTCATAGGTAAAATCGACGTGTCCCGGTGTATCAATCAGATTCAAAATGTACTCTTCGCCGTCATCGGCCTTATAAGTGAGTCGCACTGCCTGGAGCTTGATTGTAATCCCGCGCTCCCGTTCCAGATCCATCTGATCAAGCACTTGCTCCTGCATTTCACGGGATGTGAGTGCACCGGTGTATTCCAAAATCCGGTCAGCCAGCGTGGATTTACCGTGGTCTATATGTGCAATGATACTAAAGTTCCGAATTTTACGTTGTCTTGCCAAAATGTCAGTCATGCCTTACCCCCACACAATGCCTAGTGTCAATCAGCTTATTATAGCAGTTGTATAGGGGGTCAGCAATATTTCTATTCCGTTACTCCGTCAAAAACAGACACAACCCAGCGAATCCCCTGTCTTGACAGGTTTTGCAGTAGCCCGGCCGTTTTGTCCGCCATGGTATCCACCGAGGTTTGTTCTGCCTTGACAGCCAATAGTTCACGCGGTGTCTCCTGGCCCTGCAAATTGGCATCCTGTGCTGTCGAATACCACTGGCGAGTTTCTCCTGTGGCTTCGGTCTCACCTCGTTCTTGTGGATTAGCTTTGTAAGTAGCCGCTCCCGTTCCGGAGTCCATTACGACATTCCCATTTCCGTTATATGTGCGGGTATACGCACGAGCATCGGCTGCGGGTGTGTCTTCAATAACCGTCTGCTCATATCCGACAACGTTCTGCTGTACTTTGCTCTGAACCGAGTCCCCGGCCCATTCAGGACCATATACAGAACGCAGTCCGGAGCCTGCCAGTTGCATGCCGAGCAGAACTCCCGCCCCCATCAGAAGTACAAATCCAAGCGCTCTTTTACGAAAATGTCCAGACATTGCATTCCCTCCTTTCCACCGCCTCAATTAATTGCCACCGTTGCTCTTTTTCGTATCGGATACGTTAGTACCCGCTTTCTGTGCTTTCTGATCCTCCCAGTACACCTCACCGATCATATCTGCCAGAACGTCAGAGGTACGTTTCAATTCCTCTTCGGTATTATCAATCCCGCCAATTTCGATCAAAATGCTATGGGAGGACAAGCTCTGATTGTACTCACCGTTGTTGCCTTTACCGCCATCCTTCCCCCATATCCCACGGGAAACGCCGTGATACGACTTTTCCAGCTTCTCATGAATACGAGCGGCGAAAGCTTCATTTTTGCGCCAGTTTTTGTTGTCATGGCCGATAATAAAATACACCTTGGCATAAGAAAGTCCGTTTATCGTTGCTGTCGTTTTGCCGTGACGTTGAGAATCTCTGTGGATATCAAGCAGATAGGTTAAGCTTTTATTTCCAGCCAAAGCTTCCTTGACCGTTTCACGCGAATATTTATAGGAATAATTCCAATTGTAATTTTGAACGGTTTTGGCATAGTCCTTGTTCACATGCAAAGTAGATATCCCTTGCTTCTCCAATCTCTTTTTTACAAAATCCCCTACTCTCGACACATTGGATGATTTAGAGCCAGAATTGGGATTGGAGCTGGTTTTACTGAGCAAAGGGTTATATGCCTCACTCGGATGAGAATGGTAGATTAATATACGTTTGGCACCTTTGGATGCTGTATCACTCGGATCATCTTCTTGCGCAGGGTCCGTTTCCGGTGTTGTCGGAAGATCTGGCGTTGTAGAGCTATTGTTCGGCGGGTTCGTAGAAGCGTCCGGGCCGCCGGGAGCATCTGTCGTTCCCTGATCAGGCTGGTAATCCGTAGGCGCCTCCACCTTGTTGTTCCCTGAGCCCTTGCGCAGCAAGACAGGCGTACCCGCAGACATCCCAGGAATTTCGCGAGCTATGAGACTTTTGGGGTCCTGTGGATTAATACCTGTGAGCATTTGGAAAACAAAAGGCGACCATTGTTCACCCGACAACGAAGATTGTTGCTCCTTCTGTGCCAAATGAGGTACTTCCATACCGAGCATGTCCGCAAAAAAACTGCTGGAAACCGAGCCTGCAAATCCTTTCATCGAAGACACCGGTGACGTTTGTAAACGATTTTCCGCCAGTCCTCCCAGTCCCAATACAACAAATAAAAGCGCCGAGCCCATAATAAGCAGCACAAGCGTATGTCCCATAGCCAAAATTTCAAGGCCCTTTCTTCTCCATCTTCCGACGTTCCAGGTTTGAATTTTTTTCATGTGGGTCTTGTCCTCCTTCGTCCCGTCGAAGCCCGCCTCATGTTCAGAACCCTATAGGTTCAGTTAGCAGCGGAAATCTCTTATACTTCAACTCTATGAACGAAGAACAATTACTAGAACACAAAAAAATCTCCACCCCCAGGTAAATCCCACTCTTTATTACAAGAGATAGGATGCCTGCTAGATAGAGATTTTGTGTATGAAATATGCTTTTACTACCCCTGATTAATGTGTATAAGCGGCGACGTTGCCAGGATCGACGGCTTCATGCAGGGCAGCGTTCAATCCGGTTGCAATGATATTCGCAATATCTTCGATAAATTCGTCAATCTCCTTAGGTGTCACAATCAGATCATGTCCCAGCGGCTGAAGTACCTCTCTCACCAGTCCAAGTCTCTCAGGCTCGGAAATATCATCCAGCATCCCTAGTATTGCTTTCGTAGGAGCCTTTTCCTTGGCAAAATGTGTTTTCATCAGCTCAATTACATTATTTACGATGGTCGAAGCGTAGCATACCGTTGGAACGCCGATGGCAATGCACGGAACACCCATAATATCCTTGGTGATGCCGCGCCGCTTGTTACCAATACCTGAGCCCGGATGAATCCCGATATCCGCCACCTGGATGGTCGTATTGACGCGCTCCAATGAGCGTGACGCCAGAGCGTCAATAGCAATAATCAGTTCTGGCTTCGTGCGATCAACGATACCCTGAACAATTTCGCTCGACTCGATCCCCGTAATGCCAAGAACCCCCGGTGCAATCGCGCTCACATCCCGATAACCCGGATTGATTTGATCAGGCGTCAGTTCAAAAAATTGACGAGTCACCATCAAATTTTCAACGACAAGCGGACCTAGTGAATCGGGAGTGACATTCCAGTTGCCTAGACCTACCACAAGTACGCGTGCCTTACTGGAGATCCCTATTTTTTGTATAAATTGCTCCATCTCCTTAGCGAATGCGATGGCTACCCGTTGCTGGAGCCCGGTGTCACCTTTACGTAAACCAGGCACTTCTAGCGTCACGTAATGCCCCTGAACCCGTCCAATACGGTTAGCACCCTCTTCATTCAGTACATCCAGACGCGTTATTTTAATACCGTTATCTTCCTCCACGTCCTCGTTGATGCCCGCCAGCGGCATTGGCTGATTGCGTTCCGCCAGTTCTCTTGCCTCCAGCGCCAAATCCGTACGTACCGCATACTTCTGCAAATCCAAATCCATCATTTACGCCTCCTTTTATACCATCTCAGGTTATAGTGTGCGAGACACCCAGCAGGTTTATGCACATCCATTTTCATCCTGTAATCTACCCCAGTCCGGAATGTTTCCTTATTGCAATTTGAGGTGTGGCATGCTAAAATATTTTAAGTTGTGAAACGTTTGTGTTCATAAGTAATGCCTTTACAGGAGGTGAATGTAATGCCAAACATCAAATCCGCTATCAAACGCGTTAAAACAAGCGACAAACGCCGTGCGTTGAACGCTTCTCAAAAATCCGCGCTTCGTACAGCAGTAAAAGCTGCCGATACAGCGTTGGTGAATAACGAAGCTGAAAATGCTACTGCTGCTTTCAAAGTAGCTTCCCAAAAGCTGGACAAGGCTGTAACTAAAGGTCTGATCCACAAAAATGCAGCTGCTCGCAAGAAATCCCGCTTGGCGAAAAAACTTAACGCTCTTACAGCTCAAGCGTAAGCAAGAGCTACTTTTATACGTTAATGAAAAAATCCTGACCAGCCTTGGCTGATCAGGATTTTTTAGTTCACCACGATTGGATTCTGCGATGTTAACTCTCGCTTAAAATAAACCGATCGGCAAACGGGCCGGGTTAGACCGAAGCCCCCGCGCCCATTTTCAGCAAAAACATCTCCAGCCCCAGCACCTTGTCGACAACTCCGGTTTTCATGCGGTAATCCAGCTCACCCAAGTCGTAGAGAAGCTGTCGCAGCTGCTCAGGACGGAATCTCCGCGCCTGCTCGCCGGCAACTTTCACCCCATATGGATGCAAACTAAGCTGACTCGCAATTTGCTGCTGGGAATAACTTTGACCCATCAGCTCCTTGACCTGCAGCATAATACGGAACTGTCGCGTGATCAAAGCTGCAATCTTGATCGGTTCCTCTTTTTGCTTAAGCAGCTCATAAAAAATACTGAGTGCCTTATCCAGTCGCAAATTAGCCAAATCCTCGACCATCGCAAACACATTTTGTTCCGTGCTGCGAGGCACAAGTGATTCAATATCGGCTGTGGAGATGATACCCTGCGCACCTGCATACAAGCACAGCTTGTCTATCTCGGCAGCCAGCGATTGCAGTCCGGTCCCCGTATATTGAATGAGACTTTCAGCAGCTCCCGCAGCCAATTGGACTTCTCGTTCGCCTGCACGCTTATGAATCCATGCCACCAGGTCATCTCCCCCCAACGGAGTGAAGGCAATGACCGAAGCGTCACTTTTCAGCCTTTTAACAATCTTTTTCCGTTCATCCAGCTTTTCAGCCTGAACCGTAAAAATGATAATGCTATAGTCAGCCGGGTTATCCATATAAGTCAGCAACGCTTCAATGCGGTGCTCAATCTTACCGCCATCCTTGCCTGCCGCAAATACACTGGTGTCCCGTACAATAATCAGCTTTTTTGGCACCAAAAAAGGCGCAGTCTCGGCCTCCTCCACGACTACCTCAATTGGCGTCTCGGTCAGATCGTAGGGAATAATAGCAAAGTCACGATGCTCCTCTTCCACCACTTTTTCCTTAAGCATATCGACAAACTGCTTCATTTGATATTTTTCGCTGCCGTAGAGCAAATATACTGGCGAAATATCGCCTTTGCGAATAGCCTTAGCGGCTGTTTTTGCATCCATTCTCCGTACCCCCCATCCATTGATCGTACCCGACATCTGGTCGGAAGGCAAGTCATTATACAAACGAAAGGACCCTGCCTATAGGCAAGATCCCTTCACCACCATCTATATCAACACGGCAGCAGAAAGCTCTAGAAACTTTCGGCCGTCGGGATACGACGTCGGTTCATATATTCTATTCTTTGCTTTTAAAAATGTGCCATCCTCATAGCAACTATTTTCCAAAAGTACGCGGAACGGTATACGTATATTTACTTGCTGTACCATCCTGCTCAGTCTCATACATGAAGGTTTGGCTGTCTTCGGACCAGCTTCCTTTGACCCAAGCACCCTTCAAGGTACGCACTTCCAGCGTTGTCCGGTCTACACCGTTGTCGGAAAGCTTATACACCTTCAGCTTTTTGCCCTCAATGACCACCGCATAGCTGCCATCAGGTGAATTAAGCTGATCTGTAGACGTCAACTGGGCGCTAAAGGTGGAGGCATTATTGCTGTCCGGAGAGATTATTGAATTAGATGTGAAACCTTCATTGCGTACCGGGTTTTGCGACACGGAGGGTTGCTGTTCATTAGAAGCTGTATTGCTGCTCATATCTCCCGTCGTAGTCCCCGAATCCTTGGTAACCCCTTTGGAGGCTGTGTCATTCGACGTTTCATTTGAAGCAATCCGATCCTGTATCTTCATATCCCGACTGACAGACGATGACGAATCATTAGTAGCCGTGCTGTTGTCATTACTGTCTTCAGTAGTGCCCGTACCCGCTATGGGTGCTTTTTCTACATTTGGTTCTCCTTGCTGTTCAGGGGCAATCGTTTGTTGCTCGGATTTTCCCTGCTTTAACTGTTTGTCATCGGACTTAGGAGCATCCGCAGCAGAATCTTGTCCGGCAGATTTTTCTTTTGTAATCTGACGATCCGCGCTTGGCTGTTCCTGCTGTAGATCCTGACGGGGAGGATGTCCCGCTGGCGCATGCTTCGTTGAATCTTTTTCATCAGCTCGCTGATCGTCACGTTGTGCAGCATCCTGTGTGGAAGGGTTCTTTTCATCATCCGCACTGTTCACATCCAGTTTGCTCGGATCAGATTGCTTCACTACAGGTGGCTGGGATGCGTCCGTTCCCTGACCCTGCTTTGACGACTGCTTGGTCGAATCCGTTCCAATAGCTGCATCACGGCCTCCGCTTCCATTCACCGTACCTGGAACTTCTGTCTGTGCCTGCTGACTCATCACTCCAGGCGACTGGGAATCAAGCGAGCCTTCCGCATCCTGCACCGTTTTCGGTTCAAAATTGAATACCACAATGCTCAGTACAACAGCAGCGGCAGCCACGCCCATCGCAGCTCGCCCGCTCATCCGATTCCACCAAGGTATAGGCTGAGTACGCTGTCTCGGTCCTGGTCCAGAATCAGCAGCTACAGGCTGCATCTCCTGAAGCGCGCTTCCCTGCTCCTCACGTGCGCGGTCAATGGCATCAAGCTGAGGCATGATGGAATCCACCAGGCTGAACGACGGGGAAACCGCAGGCAATTCCTCCAGCTCGCGTGAGAGCGTCTGAAGAATGTGAAATTTTTCCGCACAGTCCGGGCAAGTCGCAATATGGTTCATTAATTGGGACGTCTCTTCTTCGCCCAGCTCATGATCCACATAACGCTGCATCCAATCCATCACCTCTTCCCCACACTTCATCCTGATACACCACCTTTCTGATATTCCTGAAGTATCCCTTGCAATTGCTGTCTTGCTCGATACAAGTATGACTTGACCGTATTTAGCGGCAGATCCAGAGAGTCGGCAATCTCGTTATAAGAGAAATCCTGCAAATATCTCAATACGATCACCGTCCGGTGGTGCTCTGGAAGCTGCTGTATAGCCTCACGAACATCCTGTGCTAGGTAAGAGGTCAACACCTCGGCCTCCACATTTTGGGGATCGTTGAATATCATGTCATGCTCGTCAATGGATACCGAGGGCTTCGTCCTTCTGAATTTGTCGATACATATGTTCGATACAATGCGTTGAACCCAGGTTTTGAACTGCGCCTTTTCCTCATAAGAGTTAATTTTGGAATAAATCCGTATGAGGGCTTCTTGTGAAGCGTCCATGGCGTCCTGTTCATTGTTTAAAATGTAATATGCCGTACGGTACACATGCTGTTCTATCTCTCTTAATAGGGTAATGAGAGCGTCGCGATCGCCCGATTGAGCGGCTCGAATGAGTCCCTGCTCTACCACAAAGGATCCCCCTCTCCCTGCAATATTACAGACGTATCCCTTTTGCAAATTGTTGCAGGATAGACGTCTGACACTAATTTTATTTTTTTAGTGAAAAAAATGTTACCAAAAAGCCCAGATTCCCCAGCGTATCCTCCCTTAGAATAACAGAAAAAGGGAAGGTAGTCACCTTCCCTTAGCCCTTACTCACATAAATCTGCTGGAATCTGTCGAATTGAACTTACATATTGTTACTTCTTGGAAATCAGGAAATCCGATATGAGTTCTAGCTGGTAATTCAGGGCAATTGGGTCCTGAAAATAAAAATCGTCGATTGAGTATTGATATACTTTACCTGATTTAACGGCAGAAAGGTTCTTCCACACGCTTTTAGATTCAATATCTTTCCCCTGATTTACTCCATCTCCCCTAATCCCCAGCATCAGGTAATCGGCATCGCCTAGCATCTCCGGCAAAGCCTCTATTGAAATGCTGGCCCAGCCCTTCTCGAAGGCTGCATTTTCTACCTTTTATGGAAGAGTGAGCATATCTGTAGTATTTTTCCTGGATCGCTCTTGTTCGTTGCTACAGTTCAAGCGTGTCCATTGGGGCATCAGCATATCACGGCATTAACTGTACAATTCATCTTGTATCCGCATGTTCAAGGTTATGTTTGTACCGTACACTCAATTTGCCTTGATGCGCTCGGATTTGGACCTCTCCCATCGTATCTGTTCGATATATAGCAGAACCAACCGCTGATAGACGATCCAATACCGCTTCATTCGGGTGTCCATATGTATTGCTAGCTCCGACTGAAATGACGGATATCTTCGGTCGCCAGTAGGATAACCATTCTTCCGAGGTGGAGTGCTTGCTACCGTGATGTGCTATTTTCAAGACATCTACAGCTTGCCTTACAACCGCCGTCCTCCCCTCTGCTTCGGTATGGGATGGTGAATGAGCTAACTCGGAAAGCAACAGCGATTCTGCTGCATCATCCATATCTCCTGTGAACAAAAAGGAAGCCCCCTCCATCTCCAATATCATTGCAACGGAATAATGATTTTGGTCCTTCACAACGGGCAAACTTCCGGTTTCTTCCTCCTGCAGCGGAAGCGGATGAATAAAGCGGATTTTCGTATCCTGATCCGGTCTCCACTCCATACCATAATACGCACCGTACAGCTTAATCTGCTTGTTTACAGCCGTGTTCAACAGCTTGCGGAAAGGTGCCTTGTCTGTCAGGGTGCCGTTAAAAACCAAGGCCGATACTGGAATCTGGTCAAGCACAGCCTGCAATCCTCCAGCGTGGTCATGATCTCCATGCGTTAAAATGACAGCATCCAGCCGATGTATACCGCGCTGCTTCAACAAGGGTACAATCGTATCCTCACCTACCTCGTAGGGGTCTTTTCGCTTACGCCAAGCATTTTTTCCTGTCGTAAAATCCATCGTGCCCCCGCCATCCACCAAAATATGTTTACCGCCCGGCGTTGTAATTAAAATGCTGTCACCTTGGCCTACATCCAGGTATTGAACCGTTCCCGTATTCCCTCCACCTGGAGTTATGTAACCTATACACAGGATGCCAAGCCAGGCAATACCACTTAAAGCCAGCGCCAAATGACTATAACCATTCCACTGTCGACGTGCATATTTGCCTGCTCCTTCAGGCTCACGCTCCGTCTGCAATATAGCTGCCCACTCCGCAGATGCCGCTAATCCTGTATGTATGGGTGATGGCATAGGAACAGATGTGCTTTGTCCCACCGAATTGCGTCCGGCTGAAAGTCTCTCCTTTTCCCTCCCCAGTGCTGCCCCCAAGCTAGCAGTTTCATCTGTTCGCCTTCGAGATATCATCCATGATTTGAGCCAGTACAGAATACTGTACAAAGCAGCATAATACGCCATGACCCACAGAATGGAGGAAGACGGCCAAATACTCACATAAGTGTCATCCACGTTCATCCATCTCACAAGCCAAAAGGTCAGTTCGTTCAGCTGCTCTGCCGGCCATGCAAGGATACGAGCCCCGTCCTCCCATAGAAAGGCGATTCCCATCGCCACCGTACCCAGTGGAAGCACGATATACGTAATGAGTGGAACGAGTACAAAATTAGCCACAAACGATAGCAGCGAGAATTGATTAAAGTAGAAGACCGTCATCGGAAACGAAACAAGCTGCGCTGTGATCGTAATCGCAATTTCGCCGCCGATCAGAAGAGGCCATTTGGCGAAAAACGGCTTCATCAGCGGCATGTAAATGAGCAACCCGGCTGTTACCAGAAAAGAAAGCTGAAAACTGACACTAAGCAGGTAATACGGATTCCAAAGCAGCATCAATAACGCGGACACACTCAAAATGCTAAGTCCGTCCTTGAGCATTCCCCGTCTGGCTGCAAACAGGCCGATCATGGCCATAATTCCAGCCCTCACAACAGAGGGAGAAGCACCTGTCAGCAGTACATAAGCCGGAATAAGCACCATCACGACCGTAAGAGACGTCTCCCGACTCACTCGCAATAGCTTGAGTAAATACAGTAGCGTAGCTGCATATACCGCCACATGCATACCGGATATCGCTAAAATATGCGTTAATCCAAGCTGCGTAAATTCGTTATACGTTGCCGGGTCCAGCTCATCCGTAACTCCTAGTACCAGTCCTTTCATATATCCTGCGTGATAAAGAGAACCAAAAGCTAAGTCCATCCGTTGCCCCAATTGCTCCCTAAGCTGATCATTCCACCTGAACAAGGTGTAACGGTTCCACTGGGAAGCTTGCTGCTTCTGTACCGAAGCGGCTCCATTCCCTTTGAAAAGCAAGTGAATCTCCTGTGTATGCAGGTATTCATTGTAATCAAAGCCGCCAAAATTCCCCGCTGTTGCAGGAGCCTTTAAGCTGCCGTACAGTTGAATTGCATCTCCACGCTGCCATTCTGCCGCAGGTTGCTGTTCCTGTTTGGCAGCCAGCTTGATGTACACCATAACCTGTTCAGAAATAGCTTCGCTCTTTCCAACCCCGCCCTGAAAGGTGTCATTGGGCAGTAATTTAGAATCAGTACGGGTACTACTCGCAGATGTAGGCTTCTTATTCGGATTGGAATTGCCTCTCGTTTTGCTTATTGCAGTAATCCTCATCTCAAATTGTGCCCGATCACCGTCTACCTGTACCTCGGAAGCAATAAATCCGGATGCTTGAACAGGCTCGTCTTCCAGCTTGGAAGCCGATACATGAAGGGCCTCGGGAATATGGCTCACATTATGCGTATCATGCCAAGCCCAATGGAATCCACCTCCACTCAAGACAAGCCACAGCAATACCACATGCCGGACTGGAATTTTCATCAATAGAGCTACAAGAGGTAAAATCAGCGTGACACCCGCCCAGAGCAACAGCAGCATACGTCCGGAATACAAGCATGCTCCTGCACTTCCCGTAATCCAACATACCGTAAGGGTTAAGATAGGTCTGCTTAAAACCAGTTTGGCTTGAATATAACCACCTCCCGGTAGAAAAATAGGGTTCTGTGCTCAAACCGCAAAACAAAAAAGAACCCCTGACAAAATAGCATTTCGTCAGAGGTTCTTCCTCGTGTACTTTTTAATTTATCATGTCTTAATTCATAACATCCATCAGCGTTTCTTTCGGTGGATGATAGTTCTCCAGCATACGGAAGGCAATTCCTTTTTGCTCCATCATGGCACGAACCTTGTCGGCATCCTTTGGGTAAGGACGGTGGTATACAATCTCCACAATACCGCTGTTCGCCAGCATGTTGGCACACGTCCAGCACGGCTGGTCGGTCACATATACCGAGGAGCCTTCACGATCAATCCGGTCTGTGAACAGTAGCAAGTTCTGCTCCGCATGAATCGTGCGGATGCAGCGCTGCTTTTTAACCATTTCCTCCAGCCCCTCGCGATGCACGACCTCGTATTCCTCCGAAATCATACAACCTGCCTCAGAGCAATCAGGTACCCCGGATGGTGCACCATTATAGGCTGTACCCAAAAGCTTTTTGCCTTGTACAAGTACGGCTCCAACATGACGCCGCGAGCAGCGCGAACGGGTAGATACCATATAAGCGATATCCATAAAATAGGTGTCCCAGTCCTTGCGTACATCTGCACTCATATCCATCTCTCCTGTAAACACAAGTTACAACGTAAATATATCCGCTAAAGCCATCCTGATAGCCTGCACATCGTCTACTTATGTAATTATAAGCTGACGTAAGGCTTCATTTTCGCCAACATTTTAGCGCCGATTCCCTTTACATGATCCAAATCATTCACACGCTTGAACGGCCCGTGCTGATTACGATAGTTCAGAATCGCTTCGGCCTTTTTAGCTCCAACCCCCGGCAGTTCCATTAACTCGGCAGCAGTCGCCGTGTTGATGTTCACCTTTTTTTCACCGGAAGCGGATGAAGCAACGGGATCGCTCACTGCATTCGTCCTGTTCGTCGTGGTATTCGAGTTGTCAACGCCAGTAGCGGAAGTAACGAAATCAGAATCCGTCGCCTCAGACTGCTTTACAGTACTGGAGCTTTCGTTCCCGTCGACCGATGCACTAGCAGAACCCTGTACAGCACCACGCTTCACATTGCCAGCTCCTTCGCCATCCGAACTGCGTTCAGCTTTGCCTAAGGCTTCCGTTACAACACGCTTTCCTTGAGTCTGGCCGCTATTGCTCTGCGACTCATTTTGATCCGGCTCTACTACTAAAGCCTGCTCTACCTTACGATTAAGCAACTGCCACTCTTCTTCCGGCTCCGGACGCTGCCCACCAGCAAACAGAATAAGCCCACTGCCGATTAGGGAAAGCACTATTGCCGTTCCAGTCCATACGCGGTTCATTTCCATTTCGTCCCCTTCTACACATAGATTTAGGGAAAGTGAGCCACTCAATACAGCGTCACACTCGAACAGAGCAAGCCTGTCCTATCCCGTTAACCGGAGGATGTAAACAACCTCCATGCGGTTCGCTGTGAGCCATTTTCCAAAGAGAGGTGCGTCCTTGGGCACGATCTAATATGCTAAGACATAAAATTCGTCATGTCGGCCAAGACCGGGTGCATACACTAAGAAGAATGACAGCGTCTTTACCGCAAAGTATGAAAGGAGGACGTTGAACGATGAAAGTTGGATTTATCGGGACTGGCAGCATGGGAAGTCTGCTGATTGAATCTTTTATTCATTCCAACGCACTTAAGCCACAGCAAATATCAGCAAGCAATCGAACGTATTCCAAGGTAGCCGAGCTGGCCCGTCGTTATCCAGGATTACATGCTGCCCAAAGCAACCGTGAGACGGCAGCGGATAGCGATATCCTGTTTATCTGCGTGAAGCCGCTGGAATCAAAAGCCGTAACGGATGAAATACGCAACGTCATTACAGGAGAGCAAATCGTCGTTTCTATTACAAGTCCGGTACAGATCCGCATCTTGGAGCATTCACTGAAAGCCAAAGTGTCCAAAATTATTCCCAGCATTACCCACCAGGTAGGCAGCGGAGCCTCACTATGCATCCATGGCAGCCGGATTACAGAGGAGGATCGCTCCCTTCTGGAAGAGCTTATGTCCCACATTAGCAGGCCGATTCGGGTTAAAGAAACCCATACGCGTATTACGTCGGATTTTTCCAGCTGCGGCCCTGCTTTCCTGGCCTTTTTTATGGACCAGTGGATTCATGCTGCGGTTCAGGCTACGGGTATAGACCGTACGGAGCTATGCGCCCTGGCCGGTGAAATGATTATCGGCACAGGAAAGCTACTAACGGAGGGCGGAATGACACCAGCCGAGTTGCAGGCGAGGGTAGCAGTTCCCGGAGGTATCACCGCTGAAGCCCTCGCACTGCTGGACATCAGCCTGCATAGCGTCTTCCCCGAGCTGATACGGGCCACACACAACAAGTATGAGGAGGACATGCAAAAGATAGACGCCTCCTTCGGCTTAAAGCAGATTAACCCGCAACAATATTGACCAGTTTGCCTGGAACAGCAATCACCTTGCGGACCGTTTTACCAGCCAGCGCCTGCTGAACGTTGTCCAGCGACAGCGCGAATGCCTCCATCGCTTTGGCGTCAAGGTCTTTGGCAATCGTCGCACGCTGCACGATTTTACCGTTCACCTGCACCACAATTTCCACTTCAGCATCCACCGTCCATGCTTCATCATAAGCAGGCCAAGCCGCGTAGGTAATGCTTTCGCTGTGTCCCAGCAACTGCCACAGTTCCTCAGTCAGATGCGGTGCAAGCGGCGACAGCATTTGCACGAAGTTTTCCATTGCTGCACGCGGCAGACGGTCTGCTTTGTATGCATCATTGGTAAAAATCATCAGTTGGCTGATCGCCGTATTGAAACGCAGCGCGTCCAGATCCTCGGTTACTTTTTTCAGCGTTTTATGCCAAGTCCGATTGAACTCATCACTGCCGCCTTCATTTGTAATTTTATCGTTCAGGCTGCCATCCTCGGAAACGAACAGGCGCCATACGCGGGACAGAAAACGATGCGCTCCCTCAACCCCGTTTTCGCTCCATGGCTTGGTCGCTTCCAGCGGCCCCATAAACATCTCATAAATGCGCAGCGTATCGGCGCCAAACGTATTCACAATATCGTCAGGGTTGATGACATTACCGCGTGATTTACTCATTTTTTCATTATTGTTGCCCAGAATCATACCCTGATTGACCAGCTTGTAGAAAGGCTCTTTCGTTTCTACAACGCCGATATCATACAGCACCTTGTGCCAGAAACGGGCATACAGCAAGTGAAGAACCGCATGTTCCGCACCGCCGATGTACAGATCCACAGGCAGCCATTCGCGCTGCTTCTCCTTGGATACAGGCTCTTTATCATTGTGCGGATCAATATAGCGCAGGTAATACCAGCAGCTTCCTGCCCATTGCGGCATGGTGTTCGTCTCACGGCGTGCTTTCAAGCCGGTCTCGGGATCAATAGTTTCTACCCAGTCCGTCGCATTCGCCAAAGGAGACTCTCCTGTGCCTGAAGGCTTGATGTTATCCATTTCCGGCAGCACGAGCGGCAGTTGATCCTCAGGAACTGTTTTGATCGTTCCATCTTCCAGATGAATCACCGGAATCGGCTCGCCCCAATAGCGTTGACGGCTGAACAGCCAGTCGCGCAAGCGGTACGTTACTTTGCCTTGCCCTTTACCCTCGGCTTCCAGCCATTCAATCATCTTCGGAATTGCTTCCTCATTCGTAAGTCCATTCAGCGGACCTGAATTGACGTGCGGACCATCCTCGGTGTATGGCTCTTTAGCCACGTCCCCACCTTGGACAACCTCAATGATATTCAGCCCGAATTGCTTCGCAAATTCCCAGTCACGTGTATCGTGACCAGGCACAGCCATAATCGCGCCTGTTCCGTAGCCAGCCAGCACATAGTCGGCGATCCAGATCGGCAGCTTTTCACCGTTCACCGGATTCACCGCGTAAGCGCCTGTGAAGACACCCGTTTTATCCTTCGCCAAATCCGTGCGCTCCAGATCGCTTTTACGGGCAGCTTGTTCACGGTATTGATTGACGGCATCCTTTTGCTCAGGTGTAGTGATAACATCCACCAATTCCTGCTCAGGAGCCAGCACACAGTAGCTTGCGCCGAACAGCGTATCCGGGCGGGTTGTAAATACCGTCAGTTGCTTGTCATGGCCTTCAATTGGAAAATGAACCTCTGCCCCGGTAGACTTGCCGATCCAGTTCCGCTGCATATCCTTAATGCTTTCGGACCAATCCAGCTCCTCCAAATCGTCCAGCAGACGATCCGCATATTCCGTTATTTTCAGCATCCATTGACGCATGGGTTTGCGGATAACCGGATGACCGCCACGCTCACTCTTGCCGTCAATTACTTCTTCATTCGCCAACACCGTTCCCAATGCAGGACACCAGTTCACAGGCACTTCAGCTACATAAGCAAGACCGCGCTTGTACAGCTGGATGAAAATCCACTGTGTCCATTTGTAATAATCGGGGTCTGTTGTGCTGATTTCACGATCCCAGTCGTATGAAAAGCCAAGCGATTTGATTTGACGGCGGAAGTTATTAACATTTTTCACCGTAATTTCACGTGGATGCTCTCCCGTATCCAGCGCATGCTGCTCGGCAGGCAGACCGAAGGCGTCCCAACCCATCGGATGCAGTACGTTGTAGCCGCGCATTCTTTTATACCGTGAGACAATATCCGTTGCCGTATATCCTTCCGGGTGGCCTACATGCAGACCAGCTCCAGACGGGTACGGGAACATATCCAAAGCATAAAACTTCGGTTTGCCCGGCTCTTCCCCGGTACGGAACGTTTTGTTCTCATCCCAATATTTCTGCCATTTTGGTTCAATACTTTGCGGTTGATAGCCGTGCTTCGGCTGTGTGTCTGTCATTGTCATTTCCTCCTCAAACGGTATGCAACAAAAAAACCTCTGCATCCCGTAGCGTGTCAGCGCTAGGGACGAGAGGTTATATTCCCGTGGTACCACCCTAGTTAGCAGAAAGCGTTCTTCGCCTTCTACTCCCTTTGCACCTGATAACGGAGGTGATCCGATGCGGGTTAATAACAGGGTACAAGCACCTGTATAGGGCATTCCTGCGTTGGGCGCATATCTCCGAGGCGAGTTCACTTTGCACTGTCAACCGGCTTGCACCATCCGCCGGCTCTCTACATGTCCAGACAAAACTACTATTCCTCATCAGCGATTGTTTAACCGTTAATAATGGCACTATTATATTGAAAACCGCGAAAAAAGTCAAATAAGGACTACATTTGGTGCTAAACACCAGCTTCATTCGTTTGCTACATGACACACGAAGGCAAATGTTTTATAATTAGCTCCGAGCCAGATTGAGATGAGTTGAGATGAGAAAGGTGAGCTGAGACATGGCACAAATTAAAATTTACGGAATAAAAGAAGCCCTGAATCCGATCAAGGAGCAACTTTCAGATGTGATCCACTCCGCCGTGGTGGATGCGTTCCAATATCCCCCCGACAAAAGGTTTCATCGTTTTTTTCCTATGAATCAGGAAGACTTCATATTTGCCCACGATCGCTCGGAGGCATACACCATTATTGAAATTAGTGTGTTTGAAGGCAGAACAACAGAGGCTAAAAAGCACCTTATCCAGCTGCTATTCCAAAGAATTAACGATTTAGGCATTGCCCCGCAGGATCTTGAAATTACTATATTCGAGACACCGAAACAGAATTGGGGCATTCGCGGTGTACCGGGTGATGAACTTCAACTGAACTATAAAGTAAACATATAATTTCAAAGCTCTTATGCAAAAAGACGCCCTTCATGTCATCATGAAAAGCGTCTTTCTTTTTCCCATATTCGCTTGATGAAGCTTCGCTATTTTACAGCAACATAAAATAATCTGGCCGCGTCATCTACTGCTTCTACCCAGTCAAAGTCCGCATATACTTTCACATCGCGAAAACCGGCTTTGGACAATTCCGTTTTCATCCAGTCCGGGTCATAGGCACGTTGCACATGAATTTCCTCGAACCGCTGGTATACATCGCGCCCTTCATTTTCTGCTCTCGCAAAAATGCTGAGATGATGCTCAATTTCACAGCGTGGAGCATCCAACGCACAAGTCCAAATATATGAAATGGAGCGCTCATCCAGTACAAAGGGCTGCTCTTCATCATAACGCACAAACGTCTGGGGATGGTGTACATCGAACAGAAAGGTTCCGCCAGGCTTAAGACCGGCATACGTTCTGCGAAAAGTAGCAGCAATGTCCTCTTCCTCCAGCAAATAATTCAGACAATCGCAAAAAGAAATGACAGAATCCACAGGCTCCGGTAAATTCCATTCCCGCATATCCTGCTCTACCCAGCGGATACTACCCTCACGGAACAAACGCTGTCCTTGCGTAGTCGTTTCCATTTTGCGACGGGCTACTGCCAGCATATCTGAAGACAAGTCGATGCCAGCCACCTCGAAGCCCGAGTTGACCAGTGGAATCGTAATGGAGCCCGTCCCACAGCCCAGCTCTGCCACCGTATGCGGCATACCATGCTGATCCCAGGCCTGCCGAGCGAAACGCAGCCAGTCCGGGTACGGCATGTCCTGCATCAGCTCATCATACACATAGGCAAACTTCCGGTAAGAAGCCATCTTTATTCCCCATTCCCGTCCTTCGGTTCAGGCATTTTCTCCACCAGGTAGGTCCAGTTTTCCTTTTGTGTAACCAGCCCTTCCTTCATCAGCTTGCCCATCGCACGCTTGAAGGCGGATTTACTGATACCGAACCGTTGCTTAATAATATCCGGCGGCGTTGCGTCGGAATAAGGCATACCGCCACCCGGGCGCTCTTTCAGAAAGGCAATTAGCCGATCTGCATCCTCATCACGGCCCACTTCCTTGCGCGGTGACATTGCCAGATTCACCCGACCGTCTTCACGAACCAGTGTGACCCGTACCTTCACCTCTTCACCCAAACGAAGCATCCGGTTGCGTTCCGAGGAGTGGATCATGCCAATCGCGCCAAAACCAAGCACGCCTCCGTCTACCAGGACGAACGTACCCATCTGAAGCGGCTTATACACTGTCGCCTGTACCCATGTATTTAGCCATGAATCAGGTGCATGGAAGGACAACGGAGCCAGCTCCTGCTCACCCGCCAGCTTCGCCCGCAGTCTGCCCTGCTTATCATGCTCCATGATAGCATACACATAGTCGCCCACCTGAGGATGCAAATCCCGGTTCTCAGGCAACTCACGAATCGGCAGCAGCAATTGACGACCCAATCCCATTTCCAGAAAACAACCCAGACGCGGATGCACATCCGCCACCTGTAGCTTTGCCAGTTCGCTCAGTGACAGGAACGGTTTTTTCATAGTAGCGGCCAAACGGTCCTCTGTATCGTGAAAAATAAATACTTCCAGCCGTTCTCCAACTTCGATCTCACGTGTCAATTCTGTATAATGGAGCAGTACATCCTGATCGCCGACTGTGAGAAAGTAGCCGAAGGGGGATACCTCACGATCTACCATAATCGTGACATAAGTACCAGCAATCAGATTCATACCTTCTCCACGACCTTAGCATCCGACCAAAGTCTTTCAATGTTATAATATTCGCGCTCGTCACGATGGAAGACATGCACTACGACATCACCCAAGTCCATCAGAACCCAGCGACCGGAATCCATTCCTTCGATCCCTTTGATTGTCGTACCTTCATCATGAGCACGTTTGCGAATTTCCGTCACAATCGCCTGTACCTGGGTATCCGAATTACCGTGACAGATTACAAAATAATCCGCGACAAGAGATACGCCCCGCAAGTCAAGGGCTACAATATTCATGGCCTTCTTATCTTCAGCGGCCTCAACCGTAATTTGCATTAATTTCTCATTAGTTATGGTCATTCATGAACCTCCGATTTTCTCTGTTTAAGTTGTTGAATCAGATCATTTCGCGACAGTACCGTCAGCGGAAAAATAACCTTTTTCTTCTCCAGCAGCAGTGAAATCGTGGAATCAAATCCAGCGACAAGACCCTGCTCCAAACTTTTTTTCGCCTGCTTGCGGATATGCTCGACCCCGGGGAAATCCCGTCCCGGCTCGATGTAATCAGCTAGACACACGACTTTGTCCAGCAAACTCATACCCACACGCCCTGAGGTGTGCCAGCGAATGGCATTCCGTATTTCAAGGTCTTCCACCCCGTAGTCTCTAGAGGCAACGCAATATCCTACCTCAGAATGCCACAGTTGCTTGTCATGCTGTAAAAGCTCCTGGTCACATTCAGGATGATTGCGAATTATTTCCTCCATCTGCTGAACGGGCCAATATTTCGCTACATCATGCAAAATAGCCGCCAATTCGGCCTTATCCGGGTCCGCGCCATACCGCTTGGCAAGCTCCACCGAGGTATGCATGACCCCCAGGGTGTGCTTCCAGCGTTTTTCAGGCATTTGACCGGATATAGCCTCCATCAATTGCTCACGGCTGTACTTCATACAAACCGCCCCTTGTAATGTAGTCATGCACACGATCAGGCACAAGATAGCGAATGGTGCGCCCTTCCGCAACACGTTCCCGAATATCCGTCGAAGAAATATCCACCACTGGCATATCCGCCAGCAGCACCTTGTTCTGCAAATAATGCGGCAGTTCATTCAGCGCAAGCTGGAAACCGGGACGCCGGACACCGATAAAACAAATTCGCTGTGCCAGCTCCTCAATCCCCTGCCAATGAGGTAAGTAATTCACCATATCCGCGCCGATGATAAAATAAAAATCCACAGCAGGATGCAGCTCCTGAAGCTCTTTGATCGTGTCAATAGTATAAGATACCCCACCGCGAAGCACTTCAATATCCAATACTTCAAAAGCAGAATGGCCCGCCACCGCTTCACTCGTCATCTCCAGCCGCTCCGTGCCGCTCGCCCCCGCCTGATGCTTGTGCGGAGGGATATGGGAAGGCATGAACCATACATGGTCCAGCGCATAGGCATCCCTTGCCGCTTCTCCAGCCAGCAGATGTCCAATATGAATCGGGTCAAATGTACCGCCCATAATACCGATTTTCATAGTCTTCTCCCCGCGTGCTTATCCTCTAGGCAACTCGATTTGCTTGTTATCACGGGATTCCTTGTACAAAATAATCGTGCTCCCAATGAGCTGTACAAGCTCGGAACCTGTTTCCGTAGCCAGCTCTTCCGCAATTTCATGCTTGTCATCCAGACAGTTGTTCAAAATCTGCACCTTCATCAGCTCGCGCTTTTCAATCGCATCGTTAATGTGACGCATAAGATGCTCGTTCGTACCGTTTTTCCCTACTTGAAAAACCGGGTCCAGATGATGCGCCATTGAGCGCAAATACCTTTTTTGTTTACCTGTTAACATGTATACTTAACTCCTTCATAACCACATATGCCATGTGGCAATTCCATAATTTTAGTGTAAAATCCGACTTACGACAGGCTTCTCAGCACAGCCGCTCTCATTTCGTCTACAGCAGGGGCTACGCCCATAAAATACTCAAAAGCCACCGCTCCCTGATACACGAACATGCCCAAGCCTCCATGCACGGTGCAGCCGCGCTGTTCACGGCTTTCGCACAAAAATCTCGTTTCCAGCGGGTTGTAGATCAAATCACTCACAATGATTCCTTCTGGAATCAGACTCGTTTTTAGCGGAAGCTCGTCGGACAGAGGAGACATTCCTACCGAGGTCGTATTGATCAGCACATCCACCGATGCAAGCACGCTCTCCGCTTCATCGTTAGAATAGCCCGTCACAGGGATCGCTTCCGTCGTCCACTCCAGTGCCAGCTGCTCGGCCTTATCGCGTGTCCGATTCAGAATAATGACCGATTCCGGCTGTTCCTTCAGTAACGCATGAATCACACCTCTGGCAGCACCTCCGGCTCCGATCACCGCGATTCTTGTACCTTTCAGCTTGACCGAAGTCTCTTCTTTGAGGGAACGCACGTAGCCGATCCCGTCCGTATTGTAACCCTTAAGACGTCCATTGTCGTTCACAATCGTGTTAACAGCGCCGATGAGTCTGGCTCCTTCATCAATCTCATCCAAATATTTCATAACTTCAACTTTATGAGGAATCGTCACATTGACTCCGCGGAAATGCAGAGCACGAATCCCCTTCATGGCGTCCTCCAGTTGATCGGGCTTGACGTGAAGAGGAACAAAATCTCCCTCTATCCCCGCTGCCTTTAAAGCTACTTTATGCATGAGAGGCGATTTGGAGTGCTTGATCGGATCACCCAATACGCCCAATAATACAAGACCTTGTTCGGTCACTCCAGACTCCCCGCTGCTCATCGTCGTTCTCCCCCATATTGCAAAATATTAGGCCGCACAAATACATGAACGGCGGCAGGAACCTGAATCTGTTCCTTGCCGCCCTATCACATGGTTCAACATCCGTTAAATCAACGAAGGCCGTAAAAGGACACGGATTCCCCGAGGAGCATGAACCGCTACCAAAGCCCCGTTCTCACTATTGACCCTGATCCATCCCAGACCGGAGATATAAATATCCGATTGAGATTTACGGGGAACGCGGAACTCATGTCTTGTCCATTCCGGCATATCTGCCAACTGATCACGTGTCGGCGGTGACAACAGTTCTCCGGCATGATCTTTGAACAGTTGATCCGCCCGCTCCAGCTTGGTACGATGAATTTTAAGGCCACCATTGATGTAGCAGGTGAACGATTGGTGTTGCCCCTCTACAAAATCAAACCGTGCCATCCCACCGAAAAACAGCGTTTGTCCAGGGTCTAACTGATAAGCAGCTGGTTTCAGCGGCTTGTCCGGCATAATAGCGCCCAAATCCTGCCGGGACACGATTTCACTGAAACGCCAAGGATACACAATCCCCGGTGTATCAATAATATGCTTGCCGTCGTCAAGCGGAATATTCACCATATCCAGCGTCGTTCCCGGGTAGCGGGATGTTGTTAACTCCTGCTCCATATCGCTATGATCACGGATCAAACGGTTAATGAGCGTGGATTTACCAACATTTGTTGCACCGACCACATACACATCCCGATTGCCGCGCAGTTCGGATACTACATCCAGCAGACGATCAAAGCCCTGATTTTTTTTTGCCGAGCACAGAACGATATCCGCCGTACGAAGTCCTTGCTCCTTAGCCTGTTTTTGTACCCAGTTCAGGACCTTGTTCCAGTTCGTTACCTTAGGCAACAAATCCGTCTTGTTCACAGCCAGTACAACCGGATTAGAGCCTACAAAACGTTGCAAGCCGGAAATCAGACTACCTTCAAAGTCAAAAATATCCACAATGTGGATGACGAGCGCGTCCTTGTCCCCAATCTGGCTAAGCAGTTTCAGGAACTCATCCTGATCCACGGCTACCGAAGACGTTTCATTATAGTTTTTAATCCGGAAACAGCGCTGACAAATGACAGGCTCTCGTGTAAGCAGTTTTTCCAGAATATATCCCGGAAGCTCCGGGCTGGTGGTCTGCATCGTGATACCGCAGCCACTACATTTGACAGCAGTTCCGCCGTCAGGTCTTTCAGTCATTCTTCTTTTCCTCCTCAAGCCATAAGCCTTTCTTACGTAACCTTGTGAGCGCGATTCGCTCCAACCGCCGATTAAAGCGGGTCATGACTCCTTCATCATGAATGGATATCGGTAGCACCAACACCGTATACAATCCCAGTCGGTTACCGCCCAATACGTCCGTCAACATTTGGTCTCCGACCATAATAGTCTCTTCCGAAGTAAGCCCCATCATACGAATGGCTCTACGAAAAGACGAGTTGGAGGGCTTCCGTGCGGCATGTATAAATTCAATGTCCAAAGGCGTAGCAAACACGGATACACGGTCCATATTGTTATTAGACACGATGACAAGCTTAAAACCCGCCTGTTTGACCTTCTCAAACCAGGCCACCAGCTCGGGAGTCGCATTCGGCGCTTTTGCACCAACCAGCGTATTATCCAAATCCGTAATAATGCCGCGATATCCTTGAGCATACAAGCCTTCAAGATCAATATCAAAGACGGTATTCACCCGTAATTTGGGCATCAGCATTTCAAACAACGTCGGTCACCTCAGTTTCATACGACAAACTATACCATATTAATATGGGTTAGTAAAAAGCTATCCGCAACAAACGGACAGCTTTTTACAAAGCATATGAAGAAGATTATAAATCGGCAGCATTCGAGCCGAATAAAAATGGTTTAGCCCTTTTCGTTCAGTTTGTCGTCTGGACTAACCTTTCTTATGCAACAGGGCCGCTTGTTGGCGGACCTTGCGCCAATCCTCGGCAGTTACCGAGGAAGGACTGTAGCGAGCTTGTTCAAACAGCTCCAGCAGCAGATTCAAAATTGAAGCAAGTTCCGGTGATTCAACCGACCATCTGCCGACCGATTCCCTCAGCGTATCGTGACTAGTGCGAGCAAACCCCTTACTCCGCATATACCGTAGCCAGCGCTCAGTTTCGACGATCACCTTTTCATCAGGGGTCAACGGCTTTCCTTTACGCAGACGCAGCAAATAAAAATGAATATCTGCCCGATTACGCCATACGATATAAGCGCCCCACAGTACAATAACAGCCACTGCCGCTGCTATGATTACCGGATGAATCTTCGTGCCTTCCTCCAGATTGGCCTGTGGTGTCTGCGCAGACTGTTCCGGTTCAGGCTGATCTTTCACCTTTGGAGCATCAGGTGTCTTCGAATCCTCCTGCTCCGTAAGCAATGGCATATCAAAACCCGGTGTGGCTTCTACAGGAACCCAGCCGTATTCACCCAGATATACCTCTGCCCAGGAATGCGCATCCGCATTGGTAATAGAGTAGGAAGACATATTTTCATTATCATCGCCTGTCGTTGCATCATCCGAAAATGTCTGCTGACCGGGAGCATAACCTTTGACCCACCGCGCCGGAACTCCAACGGAACGAGCCATCATAACCAGCGAAGTGGAGTAATAATCGCAATAGCCTTCCCGAATCTCAAACAGAAAGGCATCCACAAAATCCTTGCTTTTTTTTCGGGAAAGATCCGGATTGTTCGTATATGCATAATTTCGCTGTAAATATTGCTGGAGCAGTCCGACCTTTTCATAAGGCGTCTTCGCCGACGACGTTACATTTTGAGCCAAATCACGCACTCGCTGCGGCAGCTCATTCGGGATTTGCAAATAGGCTTCCTGCTTGTTCTTTCCATACAGCTCAGTAAACGTTTTTGTGCGAAGCTCTTTTTCCGGGATCACAGGCACATGTGACACCAGCGTATACGTTTTCGGATAAGCCGTTCTTCTGGAGGGTGGGTTCCAAAGCAGTTCTGCCTGTTCCGGCTTCCAACGCAACCCGTCTGCCCGCGAGTCTCTGTCCACCGATTGAACACGATGTACTGAATAGGCGCCGAACAAAACCGGATAGCTCTGATCGTTTTGCATCGTAACGGTCTGAACGACCTGCTCGGTCGAATGCCGTGTTTCTTGTGTATTTTCCAGCTCTGCCGTCATCGACACATCGTTCAGCGTCTGGTCGTCGTTGCCTGCATCACTCCAGCCTGTGCCGGAATACGTTCGCTTCGTCTCACCCCGCCAGTAGCTTCGCTGATTGGTTGTGATCGTCATTACCGGAGAATAGTCAAAATTGAATCCCCCGCCCAGCCGATTGTCCTGCCGACTATAGCCTGATGCCGTACTCATCCGCTGATTCACAGCCCCGGTTCCATTGTTAATACCCACGGTGGATGAGCTATTTCGCTGGGTCCATGCCGTGTAAGGGTCAGTTAAGGTCGGCCCTATCTCCGGCATATTCACGCCAGCCATAATAATCAAAGCAAATATCACCGCAATATTGGCTGCAATTTTATACGGGTAACGGCGAATGTGCTTCCAGCCTTGAGGATAGTGCTGCCGAAAATACTGCAAATGCTGAGTCACCAGCCACCCCATACCCGCAAAGACCATCCATGCGACTTCTTGCCACAGCACGGTTGGCGTGAACGAATCAAGCACTGCCAGTGCGGCAATATTAATGCCTACAAACACCAGAATGCGCTGCTTTGTCGTAACGATGAGCGGTAACATCTCAATGACTAGCCAAGCAATCAGTGAAAACCAGATATACGGAGACATATTCGATATAAATTGATCCAGACGGTTTGTAAAACCCCCGAAAGGAATAAAGATCGAGTAGGACACGAGCGTCCGGTACAAAATAAAAAATAACGTCGCAGCCTTGAGGATAAATTCAATCCAAGGCCGAAGCGGCAGCAAAATTTTCACCAAAGCCAGCATCGTAACCGTCGCCAATACCAGCGTTCTTGTCTCTTTCAGCCATAGGTCTGAAGCAAAGGATACCCACTGCATGGCAATAATAATAATCCATAAAAATGTAAAGGCAACAGCCCAAGAGCCCTTCAGCGATTTCAGCCAGTTTTTCATAGCGTCCCTCCCCCCATTACTGTTGGGAGCTCTTCAAGACCCGGAACATGATAACCCT
Source organism: Paenibacillus sp. 1-8 (assembly GCF_056316205.1). Taxonomy (NCBI): domain Bacteria; kingdom Bacillati; phylum Bacillota; class Bacilli; order Caryophanales; family Paenibacillaceae; genus Paenibacillus; species Paenibacillus sp. 1-8. Next base: position 3,631,567 of record NZ_CM149995.1, read on the forward strand.
GAATGCCTCTTGTACGAAGCATGCTCATCCATTCTTCAGCCTGTCCCTCGCTTGAGCCTTCTCCGATATAGACATGGCAAGGGGTCATCCCCCGGGTATCGGCCCAGCGAAGAAGCTCCAACGCCTGATGATCCTTCAACGGACTGATCAGCACAAAATGGCAGCCTTGTGGAAATTGCCGAACACCGCTTTCTACAGCAGCCATAAGACTGCCTTGGGAAGTGGTGTGTATGTCTACCAAATGATGCATCATCCGTTGCCGTTCCATCATCTGCTCACTGGGCTGAAAAACAGTGCCCGTTTCCCCTGCCGTACAAAGACCTACTCCCATCCGTTCCCGTCCGCCGTATTCCAGCAATGAAGCGATGGAGGATACGGCCAGCTCAAACTGATCGGCATTTACATAATGTTTTGTGTGTAGGTCCAGTACAAGCATCGTTTTCGGAACCGTCTCATGCTCAAATTCCTTGGATTTCCAGCTGCCTGTACGTGCGGTCGCATTCCAATGGATACGTGAAAAACGGTCCCCATATACATAGTCCCGCACTCCGTTAATTTGCGTCGTTTCGCGCCGTGTTCGAGTCTGGACGGTCTGTGGCCCGGACATCCGCGAGCGACGGTCATTCAACTGCCAATAGGGAATAAATACCGTGCGGGGCAGTACCCGAAATTCACTGGGTGCGTTTAACCTGCCTTTATGCTCCAACAGGCCGAAGATATCCTCGCTCACACACTCGGTTTCCGTAAAATAATAGCTTCCCCGCTCCAACGCCGGAGTCTGAAAAGCAAGCTGTCCGCTTCCTTTCATGCTGGGGATAACACTGTCCTCAAACGACCAGGATTCGCCTGTATGACGCTTGAGCACCTCACGAACAATGATATACGGCAACGGCAGAAAGCCGGGAAGGCTCAAGCTCAGCTTTACATGCACCTGATCTCCCGCATGCAGTAGCTCCCCGAACTCTGAGCCTTGCGAAAGCTGCCTTGAACCCTGAACACGACGTACCCCGCTCAGCCCGACGATCCATAAATAAATACCCAACAGCGTAACCATGGACAATAGCATGACTGACGTCTTGCCACCCTGAAACAACAGATATAGCAGACATACCACCCATATGACCATCAGTAGCCAGATGCGGCCTGACAGCCGGGGAAGCCTGCGCTTCCTTTTGACCATCTTCATTCCCTACGGACGCTCCATTCGTACGGGTACGTTCACCTGCCGAAGAATAGCCTGAAGTACAGACTGGGCATTGGAGCTGTCGAGACGCGCCTCGGGACGTAACAGCAAACGATGCGCCAGCACATAGGGTGCCAATATTTTCACATCATCAGGGAGAACGTAATCCCGATTTTCCAGAAAAGCGTACGCCTTGGCCGCCATTACAAAAGCAAGCGCCGCCCGTGGGCTGGCCCCCAGCAGTACCGAAGGATGCTCTCTCGTCGCACGGACGATATCAAGTAAATAGGACGTAATTGCTTCGTCCATATACATTTCTCTGATTTCCTGCTGGATCGCAGCAATCTGTTCCATATGGGCTACCGCCTCCAGCCGATCTGCCGGCTGGCCCTCCTGATGACGAAGCAGCATATTCCGCTCAGTCTCCATATCAGGATAGCCTAGACTGATTTTGAGCATAAAACGATCGAGCTGCGCTTCCGGCAGCATATAAGTCCCTTCAAAATCAATCGGATTTTGCGTAGCACACAGCATAAAAGGATGAGGCAGCATATGCGTTTCTCCATCCACGGTTACACTGCGCTCCTCCATCACTTCCAGCAAAGCCGATTGGGTTTTCGTCGTGGCCCGGTTAATTTCGTCTGCCAGTAAAATATGGGTCATCACGGGACCCGGACGGAAATAAAAGCGCTCATCCCGTGGATGAAATATGGAAACCCCTGTAATATCACTGGGGAGAATATCAGGATTACATTGAACACGGCGGTAATCACCGCGCATGGATTTGGCAAGAGCCTTGATCATTTGCGTTTTTCCCGTACCCGGAACGTCCTCGATCAGAATGTGCCCACCCGCCAGCATAGTCGTTAGCAGTAATTTTATTTCAAAGGATTTACCTAATATACATGATTCCAGATTAGAACGGATTGCAGATACAATCTGCACAGATTCTTGACGCACGGGCATAGCTCTGTAAACCTCCTAGATAGCAACATGTTTCCTATTATTGTACATGAAGGTGGGCACAGAGTACACTTGAGTCCTTGTCCAGATGTTCGAGCCAGCACTACAGTTTGGCACATTTTGTATGTAGGCACATAAAAAGCCCTCCCGTCATACAGATCGGAAGGACTGATTTTTAAGCTTGTTCAATTGTATGTTTTAATCTATAATGCATTGCTTTTATATGCTTCCTTTTGGACGAACAAACAAGCATGCCAGAAAAGAGAAAATAATCGCCGAGGAAATTCCTGCACTTGTCAGACTAAAGATCCCTGTAATGACACCCAGCCATCCGTCCTTCTCCAATTCAGTTAATGCGCCGTGTACGAGCGAGTTACCAAAACTGGTAATTGGAATGGTTGCACCCGCCCCTGCAAATTTAATAAGCGGATCGTATATCCCAACGGCATCAGCAATTGCGCCTGCAACTACCAACGTACTCATCGTATGTGCTGGCGTCATTTTAAACGCATCCATCATCAACTGGCCCACGACACAAATGGCACCACCCACTAAAAAAGCCCATAGATATATCATACTTTTCCTCCCGCTTCGAAAGCTACAGCATGTGCAACACAGGGAATACTTTCACCCTGCTGTGTGGACAAAGGAGATAATAACGCTCCGGTCGCCACGACTAGTACCTTTTGCAGTTCTCCCTTTTCGATCCGCTTCAACAGATGCCCATAAGTTACCACAGCCGAGCATCCGCAACCACTGCCCCCTGCAATGACTTTCTTTTGCTTATTGATGTCGTAAATCAGTAAACCGCAATCATTAAATTCCGTCTGATTCATATCGTACCCATCTTTTTTGAGCAGCTCCTTGGCAATCGGCAGCCCCACTGAGGCTAAATCCCCCGTTACAATGAGGTCATAATAACCAGGGTCCCGACCTGTATCTCGAAAATGAGACAACAGGGTATCCGCCGCCGCTGGAGCCATGGCTCCGCCCATATTAAAGGGGTCTTTAATGCCCATATCCATCACGCGTCCAATGGTAGCACAATCCACCACCGTACCTGACTTGGCATGTCCCACAATTGCGGCGCCGGAACCCGTAACGGTATACTGAGCCGAGGGCGGCTTCTGTGACCCATATTCCGTAGGGTAACGGAACTGCTTTTCCACAGTACAGTTATGACTGGTCGTACCCGCCATCACGTAGTCACCCGCCTCTGAGTCCACAATAAGCGCGGCTAAGGCTAAGCTTTCCATTGATGTTGAGCAGGCTCCAAAAACACCTAAATAGGGAATGGCCAGCTTGCTAGCCGAGAAGGAGCTGCTGATAATCTGATTCATCAAATCACCACTAATAAAAAATTGCACTTCCTCTTTGTTTAAATTGGCATTAATTAGCGCCAGCTCAGTAGAATGCTCAATCAATCTACGTTCCGCTTTTTCCCACGTTTTCTCGTTAATTTCCATATTGTCATAAATATAATCAAAATCTGTGGATAACGGCCCCTCTCCTTCATCCGGGCCAACAACGGTGGCACTTCCAATAATGCGCGGTCTCGATTCAAACTTCCAGGTTTGTCCTCCCTGCCTTCTCATAGATGATTGCCCCCCACACCAAGGATGGCGTATATAACGCCTACGATAAATGCGGCCACCACCCCGAATACGATAACCGAGCCTGCCAGCTTGAACATATTCGCGCCCACACCGAGCACCAGTCCCTCGGAACGATATTCCAACGCAGCCGAACACATCGAGTTAGCAAAGCCTGTAATCGGCACAGCGGTTCCCGCTCCCGCCCATTGGGCAACCTTATCGTAAACCCCGATGCAGGTTAATATGACCGCCAGCAGGATCATCATGGATGAGGTCGGCGGCGCTGCCTCCTTGGCTGACATGTGCATTCCTGCCATAAAAGCCTCCTGAATCGCCTGTCCAATCACACAGATCACGCCTCCAACCAGAAAAGCGCGCACACAATTGGCAAATACTTTTCTCGAAGGTTCATGCTTTTGTGAAATACTCTGATAGTCCTTCTCATTTATGGACAGCGGCGACGTATTGGTACGAAAACCGCGCTGCCCGGATTTAGCTGGCATCATTCACCACCCCTTATCTGTAAGTTTCGCGCTTGGCGGTTCGAATTGCTTGGGTCTTTATCATTATGAGCTTTTTGGGGAAATGTTATGTCAGGAAAATGATATCGTGGACATTCCGTACAAATCCATTCATACTGGATGGATGACGACCACTGGTTAATTAATAAGGAGTGAGATATAACATCATGGAATCAAAAACATTAGAACTGTTTAAAACTTTAACGGAGTTTCCTTCCATTCCCGGGCATGAGCGAGAGCTGCGGGCATGGGTTAAAGAGCGGATATCCGGTTATACGGACGAAATCGTACAGGATCGTTTGGGCAGCCTTTTCGGCGTGCTGCGCGGTGAAGAGAACGGACCGCGTGTGATGGTGGCAGGCCATCTGGATGAAGTCGGTTTTATCGTGAATGGTATTACGGAAAATGGCATGATTCGTTTTCAGCCGGTTGGAGGCTGGTGGAGCCAAGCCATCATGTCACAACGTCTTCAAGTGCTGACTCCAAAAGGCCCATTTATCGGTGTCGTCGGCTCTGTCTCCCCCCATTTACTGGATGAATCGCAACGCAGCAAGCCTATGGACATCAAGCATATGTATCTGGATATCGGCGTGGACAGCCGACAGGAAGCGCAGGATCTGGGCATCGTGCCGGGAACAGCCATTGCGCCGATCTGTGATTTTACTCCACTGGCAAATCCTAAAAAAATTATGGCTAAAGCGTGGGATAACCGCTATGGTGTAGGCCTCGCTATTGAGCTGCTTGAAGCGTTACATAAGGAAAAGGACAAACTGCCAAATACACTGTATGCGGGGGCTACCGTTCAGGAGGAAGTGGGACTGCGCGGTGCACGCACGGCAGCCAACCTGATTCAACCGGACGTTTTCTTTGCACTGGATTGCAGTGCGGCCAACGATATGGGTGGTGATCCGAACGCTTACGGACATCTCGGTAAAGGCGCGCTGCTGCGGGTATTTGATCCAGGTATGATTACACATCGCGGGATTGTGGAATACGTGCAGGATATGGCTGAGACGCACAAGATCAAGTATCAATACTTCATCTCCACAGGTGGAACCGATGCAGGTCAGGTCCATTTGAGCGGAATTGGAGTGCCATCCACCGTCATAGGCATCTGTGGACGATACATCCATACTTCCTCGTCCATTATTCACACCGACGATTACGATGCAGCCAAAGAGCTGATCGTCAAGCTGGTGCAAAACCTGGATCGCACGACACTGAATACAATTATTGAACGAGCTTAAGCTTTTTCCAGAGAACTGGAATCTATTAAAAACAGTCAAAACACGGATAACGTGCTTTGACTGTTTTTTAGTTAAATAGAGTTACCGATTGGAGCACTTCATATCAAATGCTTATAATGAAGCAAGGCGATAATAACAAGTAAAGCCGTCAAGGCAATGCAGATGTTCTCCACCTGCGCCCCTTTGCGCGTTCCGGTACTCATCAGCTTAAATCGCAGCTTCCATTTGAACGGTGGCAAAGGCTTAATCCCGTTATTCGTCAAGGAATCTGCCAACAAATGCAGCAGATACGCCAAGCCGCCAGCCAACCATATGCTGTCACCATGCAGACGGGTTGTACCGTACAGCAACGCAGTCCATGCGACTGTTCCATACACCGTATGCGTCAATCCCCTGTGCGGGACAAGCGTACAGATAATCAGCAGACAACCGGCTATGTAATTCCACGGCGCATAGGCTTCTCCATACCAGGCCAAGCCAATTCCAATTAAAAAGATAATGGCCTTTCGCATCGACCGTGAAGGCATAAAGGAAGCGCTGATCATCAGCAAAGCCAGAACAAGATTCCATGGCGGCGGAGCCAGACGGGTTAAAAATACCCAGCCCGCAGCCCCAAGCATCAGGAGCTGTACGAGTCTGAGCATTTTGGTAGGCAACGCACGACTCACGAGCATGGAGTTAGGCTCGTCAATATCCGGCAGCAGTGAACCGACTACAGCGGCAGCCACGGCAGCCGGAGTCACTTCGTATCCGTTCAAGGCTAATACCGACAGGGAGACCCCGGTTCCAATAATCAAATGGGCTCTTCCCATCATGGTGCATAACATCCTTTCGTTGCAGCATACAACAGAGTTCGACATCACTCTATTTGAATCAGCATGATTCGATTGTATACGACAAACAAAAGGAGAACAATAGTTCGCTTATTCTATTTAAAGGATATCGTTCAAAAGTCCCGGTTAAAAATTCGCCTTACAGTATTTTTTGGAACAGCGCGATAACTTCTTCTTTGGTCGGCTGAAACGGATTACCAGGCGCACACGCATCTTTCATCGCATTGTCGGCTAACAGATTAAGATCCGGGTCCGTTACCCCCAGCTCAGACAAGCGTTTCGGGATTCCAACCTCCTGCGCCAGTCCGCGGATGGCATCCACGACAAATTCAGCGCACTCCTCGTCAGTTCGCCCTCTGACCGAGAATCCGATCGCTTGAGCGATCGGTCTGAATTTACGGGGAACATGCTGCGCATTGGCCTCCTGCACATACGGCAACAGCATTGCATTACATACCCCATGCGGAAGGTCATACACACCGCCAAGCTGATGTGCCATCGCATGTACATATCCCAACCCCGCATTGTTGAAGGCCAGCCCTCCCAGAAAAACAGCATATACAAGCTTTTCTCTTGCTTCGATATTTTGACCGTTCTCCACAGCTTCTGGCAAATAACGGAATATCAGCTCGACAGCGGCCAAGGCAGTGGCATCTGTCACCGGATAAGCACCTGGTGTAACCAGTGCCTCAATCGCATGAGTAAGCGCATCCATACCTGTTGCAGCAGTTAATTCAGCCGGCTTACCCACCATTAATTCGGGGTCATTTACGGAGATGCAAGCCAGACTATTTTTATCAACCATGACCATTTTAACCTTACGCTTCTCATCTGTAATGACATAGTTAATGGTGACCTCACTGGAAGTTCCCGCTGTTGTATTCACCGCCACAATTGGAACGGACGGTCGTTTGGATTTGTGAACACCTTCATATTCTGAAATATGTCCTCCGTTGGTGACAATGATGCCAATAGCTTTGGCAGCATCCTGAGGCGACCCACCGCCTACCGAGACGAGAACATCACATTCGTTATCCTGAAATACCTTGACTCCTTCGTGAACATTGTCACATGTAGGGTTAGGCTGTACTCCGTCATACACGATATATGGAACTTCATACTGCTCCAAAACAGCAACAACCCGGTCGGTAATCCCATTTCGACGCAGCCATTTATCTGTCACGATAAGCGCTTTCATAAATCCTTTCTCTTGCAGCATCGGTCCCAGATCCCCAAGACATCCAATCCCCATCAAGTTTACTGGCGGTACATAAAAGACGTTCGTTCCCATGCGTAAACCCCTCCTTTGTGCTTTTGGTTCTCCAGTCATCCCTGCTCTCTGATATTAAGCTCCATCTTCCTGATCCTACCATCAGATCGAGCAGACATCTGCGAAAAAAAGCACAGTTCAGCAATTCCCATAAAAACATGCAATAAGGCCTAGAAGTATGTTGAAAAACATTTACAAAATTTTCTTTTTGCCTCAAAGACCTATTGTATTATTTGAAATATTATGTAATATAGTGTTTATATTTAATATATGAATCTATTAAATGAGCAAGGAGGAAATAATTATGCAAAAGAATTCTTCATTTCGCAAGTTCAAAACGGTTGGTCTGGCATCATTGCTAAGTCTTGTTTTGTTCGCTCTCCCCGCTTCAGCTGCTTGGAATGATACATACACGGGGTACGCCACCTCTACCGGATCTGGCTACTCAGGAGGAGCATTACTACTTGATCCCATCCCTTCCGATGCAAAAATTACGGCTCTTAACCCTACACAACTGAATTATAACGGGATCAAAGCCGCATTGGCAGGAGCATATCTGGAAGTACAAGGCCCCAAAGGAAAAACAACCGTCTACGTAACCGATATTTATCCTGAAGGTCCAAGTGGTGCGCTCGACCTGTCCCCGAATGCTTTTAACCAAATTGGCAACCAAATTGATGGAAAAATCAATATCTCATGGAAAGTCGTCAAAGCTCCAGTTACTGGCAACGTCTCCTACCGCATTAAAGAAGGCAGCAGTCAATATTGGGCAGCCATTCAGGTACGCAATCATAAATATCCCGTTTTGAAGCTGGAGGTCCAACAAAACAGTCAATGGATCAATCTTGAAAAACAGGACTACAACCACTTTTTGGGGACTAATTTAGGAAAACAGCCTCTAAAAATCCGAATTACGGACATTCGCGGGGTTGTACTGAACGATACAATCCCGGCTTTGCCCGAAGATGGCTCAGGCGGAGCCTATATCGTGAAAGGTAATGTGCAGTTCCCTGACTGATTGTAGGTATCTCCCTACAGCTTGAACCCCGTCAGGTACAAATGGCTGCATACTACCGATGCTGTCCACTTGGGACAAGCTTTATGTAATCCCCAGGCTGGGAACCGACGCAAGCGATTTTGCGTGTCGGGTTCCTGGCCTTTTTACGAGAAAGTCATTATTTTTCATAAAAAATCAGTTTGTTCACTGTCCTGTTCACAGGAAGGCACGTATAATGAATACATAATTAGGGTTTATTTTGGCTATATGCACATAGACAGGAGACCTGCGCACATGAGCAATTTCAAAAAGCATCACAAGCTTCACAGCAAATTGCTGATCAGTATCACGTTATGTATTACGCTGACGTTGCTGGTATCTACCACGGTGTATTATTTTTATTATATTCGGGTGGAGAAGGAGCAGGCATTCGAAGCTAATCACAGTAGCCTGGCACTGAGAAGCAGAGAGGTCATTAACATGACATCCATCGCCCAATCGTTGGCCTTCCAAATGTACCGCAGCAGCACCCTATCCAAGTTGTTGTATTATCCCAAACCCAATGTATATGATGTAACCGCTGCCATGTCTGAGTTGAACAATTATCTCAATTCTATGCCGTACATTGAATCCATCTATGTGTATAATCCGAAAAGCGACACCTTCTACATTGCATCCTTACGGGGGCAAAACGGGTTATACAGCAAAAGTGAACTGGCTGACACGGATATTATACGCGTGCTGGACCATTATCAGGATTATAAGCCATTTACACCTATTCCACGCACCTATCCGCTGCTGTCTGCGTCTGACTCCGTTGCCGGAGCAGATCAAGCCAGCACAGACATTGCCTCCTATACATATTTATGCTACGACGCAATCAACTCGAACGAAGCGATGAATTCGGCTGTGATCGTCAATGTATCTGCGACCTGGATGAACAAGGAAATGGCCACGAATCCGGCATCAGGCGGAGCGGCTTATATTTTGGACGATCAGGGCAGACTTTTATCCGGCGCGACACTGGCAGACGAATCTTTGAACGAAAAAGAACAGCTATGGCTGCATACCCGAGTCAAAAAACAGGAAACAGGATATTTTGTAGAAAATTTTCACGGTAAAAGATCACTCATTTCTTATACCTCCCAGGACGGACTGGGTTGGCAGTATATTAGTGTCGCCCCATATGAAAGCGTTATTAAAATGGCGAGTGTTATCCGCAATGCGATGCTGCTGATTGCCGTTGTCATTGCATTGGCAGGGTTTGTGGCTTCCTGGCTACTGTCCAGAATGCTCTATACCCCCATTGGGCAGATTGTTGTCCATATGAATTCACTCGAATCAGAGAAACGAAACAGCATGTATACGATCCGGCAAAACATTTTACGGAATATTATTCGGGGGGTCCATTTGCTTCCTGCTGGAGAGGAACCGGAGCGGTTGCGTGAGCTTGGAATTACATTCCAGTTCGATAAAGACTATCGACTGGTGCTGCTACGAATAGATGAATATGCCCGGTGGCAAAATGAACGCGGTCCTGACCTGTTGCCCTATAAGTTCGCCATGATGAATATCGCTTCTGAAATATGCGGGCAGACGTACCAGGTGGAAGTCGTTGATATCGACGAAGACAGCGTCCTATTGATGCTCAACATTCTTGATCCTGCGGAGCATACAGATACCGTACTGCTGGAAACCTTATTGCGCCAGATACGCGAAGCTTGCCTTGAATACTTGAAGCTGAGTATATCTCTGACCTATAGCACCATCGCAAGCCAGCCGGAACGACTACATCTGTTGTATCGTCAGGTACAGGAATCGTCCATGCACCGATTTTTTCAAGGGTATGGCTGTATTATTGATGCGCAGAACACCATTGACGCAAATACTCAAAATGCTTACGTATATCCGTCGGATAAGGAGAAAAAATTGCTAGACACGCTGTTATCTGGTCATACGGAGGAAGCTCATGGCATGTTCAAGAACTTGCTGATGCATATGGAAAAATATTCGTTTTCCATCGTGCAGGTAGCCATATCTCGGCTGATGATGAGTGTGAATCATGCCATTCAGCATATGAGTGAACGTAATGGATTTGCTCCCGAATCTATACCTGAATTGCCATCCACGGATCAGCTGGAGACGGCCCAGGAGCTTATCGAACAATATCAATTGCTCTTTGATCATGTCCGCTCCAGCCTATTGGAAAAACGAAACACGAAACAAGAGCGGCTGGTACGGCAAGTTAATGAGCGAATAGAGCAAGCCTATGCTGATCCGGATTTTTGCCTCAACCAGATCGCTGAAGAGCTGGATATGTCGCGGATTTATGTCAGTAGGCTATACAAGCAACAAACCATGTCTACCATCGTAGATGTCATTCAACAGCTGCGCATTCGCAAGGCCTGCGAGCTGCTGGAGCAAACCGACTGGTCGGTAGCTGACGTGGCAGAACAAACCGGATTTGCGAGCAGCTCTTATTTTCACCGTATGTTCAAGCGTAGCTTGGGCGTGACGCCGACAGATTTTCGCCGTTCTAAAGCAAATGCGCAATAAGGTAGACTGAAAAAAGCTTCCGTAAAAAGTTCTGGCTACTGTATGCGGCCGCTCCGCGAACGGAACGTTGCTGATTTTAGCGTGACCTATCACTCCTTGTAATAGAACATTAAATGCATGATGTAGGAGCTTTCCATGATGTCACACTAGACTGACATTAAAAAAGCAAGCCTCCAACTTCCTGGAGACTTGCTTTTTCCTTTTATCCAACTGTTAAAACCTCTTTGCCTTGCCCAATTACTTGATGCCCTTCTCCTTGACGTAGGCTTCCCATTGTTTTGTATATTCGCTTTGGATTTTCTCCAGGCCAGCCTGGTTCGCCTTCTGCAAGAAGGTCTCCAGACCTTGATCTACGTTGTCGATCAGTCCAGCCTGAAGCGGATAGAGATATTGCTTTTCTACTTGCTCCAGAGCGGCTTTTTCAGCCTGATAGGTCGTGTAATCCTCGGCAAAGCCGGTAAACAGGTCAGGCTTTTGGATTTTATCCAGCTCTGCGAAAATCTTCTTCACACGGTCAAAGCCTGAATCAAACAGCATGTATTCCGGGTTACGCCATGCCCAGCTATTCATGCCTTCCCGTGAGAATCCGTTGGAACTGCCGCTACCGATCATTTGATAGTAACCGTCTTTGACTTCATAGTTTTTGCCCTCAATACCGTATTGCGTGAGCAGGTTATAGCGTTTGTCCGTGACAAGCTTTTCATAAAAGGCTAATGCGCGTGCAGGGTTAGGACTGCTTTTGGGAATCGCAAAGCCGTTATGAATCGGATGCACTGGAGTTGCAAATCCCGTCGTCAGCGGGAACGGATAGTAATCCAGCTTCCAGTCCGGGTGAGACGCTTTGAGCTTAATCACCATGTCATTAAAACGGGTCGGATTGTCACCGAAAATACTCGCTGCTTTACCGGAAGTCACCTGATCCTGAAGCGTATCCTTTACGTTCAATACGTTTTTAGGGATAAATCCTTTGTCGGCCCAGCGTTTGTAGGTGCTCAGCTCTTCTTTTTGCTCATCTGAACCCCAATATTTATAAACCTCTGTCGGTTTCTCATATTTAATACCAATGCCGTAAGGCAGTGCACCCACGCTCTTCGTCACCAATTCGGAATAACGGTCATGCAGGTTCCCTTTGATATCACTGTTCAGGGAGATGGGTTTCATGCTAGTCTCATGCTGACGAATGCCATCCAAATAAGCCTCGTAGCTCTTCATATCAGTAGGCTTAGGCAAGTTGTATTTCTCACGTAAATCCTCGCGCCATACAAATCCGTTTGTAACGTATTCCTTGTATGTGCCAGGCACGGTGTAGATTTTGCCTCCGATTTTAACGCCATCCCACATCTCCTGAGGCACAAATTTTTGCAAGGCAGGTGCCGCCTTCGGCAGCAGATCATCAAGTGGCAGGAATGCGCCTTTCTTGGCATACGCCTGATACTGCGTCCAGTCTGCGGTAAAGATCAGGTCAATCGGCTGGCCGGAAGACAACAGCAGCTTATACTTCTGATCCCAGTCCGTCCACGTCGTATAGTTAAATTTGACGGTGGCATTCAAATCTTTTTCCGCCAATTTATTGATTTCAGTCTCAATAGCAGGTAAATCCTTCGGAGCATCACCCAGCATATAAAATTGCAGTTGTACCTTTTGGGTTTTATCGTCCTCTCCGCTTGCCTTTTGTGCACTGTTTCCGCTACCGCCTCCACATCCGGCTAATAACGCCATGATAACCATAACTGCAATCAGGATGGACATGCGTTGCTTTCTTTTCTTTGTAAATGTCATGTGAATCCTCCTTTTGAAGTGGTTGCTGGGTTTAATAAAACGCTTACAATGTATGTTGTCAAGAATGGCACAACGTCAGCACGTCATGCCATCTTTAAACCAATGAGTGTCCACTTTAGCCTTTTACAGCACCAATGGTCAAGCCCTTGACAAAATAACGCTGAACGAATGGATACAGCAGTAAAATGGGCCCGGTAACCACAATAGCCATTGCCATTTTGGTCGACTCGGTCGGCATGTCGTTGGATAGTGATACGCCAGTACCTGCCCCCATTTGAGCGATAAACTGCATCGAGTTAATTACATTATACAAATAATATTGCAACTGATATTTATGTGGATCATTAATAAAGAGTGAGGATGAGAACCAGTCGTTCCAATATGCCAGGGCCAAAAACAGCCCTACAGTGGCGATGCCCGGCGTAGATAGAGGCAGCACAATCCGATAGTAGATTTTAAAATCACCCGCACCGTCAATTTTAGCAGACTCAAACAGCTCTTCCGGCATAGACGAACGAATGAAATTTTTCATCAAAATGATCAGAAACGGAGTCATCAGCCCCGGGAAAATAAGCACTGTATACGTATCCAGCAGTCCTAAATACTTCGTCAACATAATGTACCAGGGTACCAAGCCGCCCCCAAACAACGTGGTAAAGTAAATATAGAATGAGAATGCGTTCCGGTATTTAAAATCTTTACGCGCCAGCACATATCCCGCCATCGTCATCAGGAACAGACCCAACGTCGTACCTACTACGGTTGTAAAAATGGTCACACCGTACGCCCTCAGCACCTCTTCAGGAAAGGTGAACACCGTCCGGTATCCTTCCAGCGAAAATTCCTGTGGAATAAAATGATAGCCATCTCTGATAATCGACTCATTACTGGTCAATGATGCCGAAATAATAAGTAGAAATGGCAGTAAACAAGCAATAGAAGCAATTATGATTATCGCATAAGAAATAATCTGAAAAATTCGGGTGTATACATCCTCTTTGATCGCCATCCGTTTGGGTCCTCCTTTCTAGAACAAGGCATATTCGTCGTTCAACTTGCGAATGATGTAGTTCACGGTCATGATCAGCACGAAGCCGAACAAGGACTGATACACGCCTGCTGCCGAAGCCATACCCACATCAAAGGTTACTTTCAGCGAACGGTACACGTAAGTGTCCAAAATATCCGTTGTATTGTACAGCACCCCATTATTGCCGATTAATTGATAGAACAGGTCGAACTGTCCCTTCATAATACTGCCGAGCGCGAACAGCAGCAGCACGACAAACGTCGATTTGAGCATAGGCACGGTAATGTACCAGATCCGCTGAAAAATGTTGGCCCCGTCCATTTTCGCTGCCTCATAATACTCGTCGCTAATGCCTGTAATGGCCGCCAGATAAATCACCATACTGTAGCCGAGATTTTTCCACAGGTAGAACAGGATAATCAGGAAAATCCATACCCACGGCTTGTTGTATACATCCACGCGTTCACCGCCAAATTGCAGCAGCAGCGTGTTTAGAAAACCGTTGTCATAATTAAATATGTTGTACACGATGACGCTTAGAATAACGAAAGAAACAAAATAAGGCAGGAACATCACAGATTGAGCTACCTTTTTAAAATAACGGCCACGCAGCTCATTCAGCAAAATCGCGCACACAATCGCCAGCACATTGCCGAGTAAAATAAATGCTGCGTTGTATCCGATCGTATTCAATGTCAGTTTGGTCAGCGTGCCGGATTGCCATAAAAACTGAAAATTCTGGAGTCCGACGAACTTGGCATCGAACAAGCTGGTATTGAAGTCAAACTGGGTAAATGCATAATAGATACCCACCATAGGAATGTAAGAGTTAATGAAGAAAAAGATCAAGGTCGGCAGCAACATGAGAAATAATATCCGATTGCGGATCAGTTCATGGAAAAATCCGTTTTTCCTGCCGCTTGCCAGCCTCCTCCCGTTCAGACGGGAATCTGTCGTGAGCATAGCGGAACTCTTAGGCACAGGCTGATTCAATGTGAGTCACTCCCCCTCTGTATACGTTACCGACAGCATGGTTTGCAGCACCGCCGTCGTATGCCTTTATTTTATGTAAGCGTATTCAAAATGAAAAGTGAAGCCTTTCATGCTTCATGAACAAAGGAGTGTACAGGGGGGTGAACAATTCGGATATTTGTGAAGTATTGTGTGATATCAGGCGCCTGATAGACGCCCGAAACCCACTTACAAAGCATAATTGAACGTTTGAGGCTGTCCTTCACTATCATGTAGCCCGAAGCGCAGTTCACCGTCATTTTTGTTCTGACCGATAAACTTAATACCATCTTCCCTGAATCCGTTCAGTTGCTCAGGAGCTAATTGAAGCAACTCATACACCAACAATGACTGGTGGGTTTTAAGATTAAATAATATTAAAAAGCCCTCATCATTCGATCTGGCAAGAATAAATCCCTCGCCCATGCCTTCCACCGCAAAACTGTCCTTCAAACGACCGGAAAGCTTTCCCATATTCCATGTTTCTTTTACAGAACCATTAGCGTCAATCAGACGAACGGTCTGTCCATCGTTCATGACTGCTTTACCATTATAAAGCTTAATATTGTTTGCATTAAAATTCCAATAATGAGCCTTTGCCTGACGAAGTACCTTTCCTTTCTGGACGAACAGCGTATAAAAATCGTCATTAATCATGGGCTCGCCATACGCTTGCCATACCGTAACCAAATCTGCATCCTCCGTAACCTTGGTTGAAATGATTTTCGTCATGCCAAAATAATCTTCTTTCAATTTGATATTTGTTGGACTGAGCACACGGATACGGCCGCCATCCTCTTTACGGTACAATACTCCGCTGCTTGCATCCAGCAAATAGCCTTTGCTTTCCTCCGACTCCCCAACCAACTGAGGATAGCTTATGCTAGCCATTCGTTCGTCTTTCTTCCATTCCAGTTTGCCTCCGACCACATCACTGATAAATACCAGAGGAACATAAAGCGTTCCATGAATGCTACTGGCTGAAACGTCGTAAGTAACCTTCCTGTTATGTACAAAACCTATATTGGAGTTAGCCTTTATTCGACCGGAACCCAGACTGGCTATACCATTGGTGAGTGAAAGCGTCTGTGTTTTGGAGTCATAGTCCGTGGCTATTCCTGGCAGAGCTGCATCTGTAATAGGAATCATCACCTGTCCCTTGTTCATGAATGGCTCTCCTTTGGGAAACGACATTATATTTCCGTTAAAATAAACACGGACACTTGCAGTTTCCTGACCTTGCTTCACAGATGCAGAAGTTCCCGCTGCCTGAGCAAACTCTCCATCGTTCAGTCCGATTGCCACACTTGCCAATAAAACAAATGCAACTATTATCCGCTTGGCAGGCTTGTACCGTTTGCTATTTTGAAGCTGGATCATGCTTGAGCCCCTCCCTGAAGATCAATTTCATTTCAGCCGAATCCGTTTCATTCTTCCTAAAATTCGCCGGACAGGGGTTAAAATCCTCTAAAAAAGGACCCTGCTACCTGCGCAGAGTCCTTGCTTGTACGATATCCTATTTTCAAGCTTGCTGTACTACTCTCGCTCTGCGATTCACCAAATAAATGCTAAGCCCGATTAAGATCAGACCGATTAGCAGGAAAGCCGTAATCGTTTCGCGCAGCACCAAAGAGCTGACAAACACCGAAATCACAGGCACCAAAAACGTATAAGACGCAACCTTACTCGCATCCCCTGAGTTAACCAGTGTAAAATACAGCAGCCATGAAAGTGAAATTCCCAGCACAATGCCGAATACCAGCCCTGACACATAAGGAACATTCCATACGATGTCTGACCACCTTTCCGTCACTGCTCCGGCTCCTGTCAACACGATGCCTCCCAGTGTGCATTGAAATGCGACCAGCCACAATGAATCCACGCGCTGGTTTACCTTTTTCACGTAGACGGTACCCAATGCCCAACTCACGGCTGTAATAATAGCGATCACTACACCTGCCACAGCCACATGTCCCGAAAATCCTCCGACACTGACAGCTGCAACGCCCAAAAATCCGATGACCAAACCTGTCACCTTAAGTCCGGACATCGCTTCACCCAGCCACATCCATGCAAAAATGCCGACCAGTACAGGCTGGAGATATACCAGCACTGAAAACAGGCCGGACGGTACGTACATCAGCCCCACTGTTTGCAGACCGTAAAACAGTACCACGTTAAAAATACCCGAAATAGCGTAGACACGCCAATTTTCTTTCCAACGGATGCGATTCCATCTCGGTACTAAAATCGCTCCTAACAGCAGACCTCCGAGCAACGTACGCAACCCCGCAAACAAAAGTGGAGGCGTAAACTGCAACGCTACTTTATAGATGGGCCAAGATATGCCCCATAATACAACCAACAGCGCGATCATCATGATCCGCTTGGCTGTCGTTAACTCTTTCATGCTGCTTTCGCTCCTCTATGCAAAAAAATGACTAGACTTTATATTTTACGCCTATAGGACGAGTTTATCAAACAAAAAATATGTATTGGAAAGCACAACTCCAGACAGAGGAATCCGGTCATTTGCCTATGTTACAATATACCAAACCAAAAAGAAAAATAGAGATTGAAGGATAGGAGGATGTCTTCACTTGATTTATATCACCAAATTTTTATACAGCTTCGTGCTGCCTCCCGGTTTATTTATCCTCGTGATGGTTGGGCTTGTGATCTGGCTGTGGAGGCGTGCGCGTAAACCTGCTTTCATTCTACTCGTTGTCACACTACTGCTGTATGGCTCCTCCACCAATTGGGTCGGTGATTTGCTGATCAGCAGTCTGGAAAAACAGTACCCGCAGCCTCATACCGTGCAAGGCGATGTTATCGTTGTGCTTGGCGGCGGAGCTACAGAGGGAACACCTGATATCAACGGACAAGGTAATCTGCTGGGTTCAGCGGCCAATCGGCTACTCACTGCGGTACGGTTGCACGAAGCAACGGGCTTACCTATTCTGTTTTCCGGTGGACAGGTATTTGGCGACAGTGGCAACGAAGCGAATATTGCCCAAAGACAGCTCCTGGGACTCGGTATTCCCGCAAAAGATATTCTGATCGAAAACCGTTCCCTGAACACGCAGCAAAATGCCGTGTATACGTCCCAAATTTTGAAGCAGCATCAGCTCACCAAACCCATTTTGGTAACCTCTGCCTTCCATATGCCACGTGCGGCGTTGGAATTTCAGCGTGCAGGCATGTTGGCTGTACCTTATCCGACAGACTATCTGGCAAGTGAAAATCTTTCACTATATGCCGCCAAGTTCTCCCCTTCTGCCGGAGCCATGGCTACTACTGGAACAGCCCTCAAGGAGTATCTGGGGATTCTTGCTTTGAAGCTTAAATAATGTGACGTATATCTAGCGTATAGGCACACATCACAAACAAGCGCCTTGGCAGCCCGCAGGTGTAAACCTGTATGCTACCAAGGCGCTTGATTTTACCATGAGTCCAAAGAAAATAAAGTAGTGGACTGAGAAAATAAAGTGTTAGACTGGCTCCAACAAAAAAGACAGCGGCAGCCTTAGACCAGAAAATATAGTCTTAAACTACCGTTGTTTTATTAAACTAGCGTTTCCCGTTAGTTTAATCCGCAATAAAAATAGAGGAACTCTATTGATGTAAGCTCCTCTGCTATCATTCTTTGTTAGCATAACGGCGGCAGCCGTTTCGCTTTGCCAACAGCAGTTTATATGCACGATGAATGGTTTTTAGTCAGTCCTACTCGTCAGCGGAGCCATATGCCTGATGGAACCCCATGGCACCGTGGCCGATTGCCGAGACTTCGGGGTCATGACTGCCAAGTTTGCGTTTTGCATAACGATATTCTTCTGCACTAAGGTTTAGGATGACTTTCCGGAAAGTGTGGAACTGCTAGTAGGCCAGGTGGAGAGCGCTTGCTCAGCAACAGCCTCTAGCATGTCCCGACTGAAGCCGGCCTTGGCTTGAACAGCCATACCGTGGACCACCGCCAGCACGAATGCAGCTAGCGCAGCACAGTTAGCAGTCTCCGGCAGATCTCCCTCCTGCTTTGCCCGTTCCAAGCGTTCACGCAGCGACGCCTCTCCATCCGCACGCGCATCGATCAGGGTACGTCGAATAGGTTCGGCATCGTCTGAGCCAGCCAAGGCGCCGTGGACTCCTAGACACCCCTTGCGATCCGGGTAACGAGTATGCAATTCGGCTGAACTGCGGAGGATGTGTGCGGCCACCTCCCGCGAGGTCGGCAGCTCCAGCGCCGCCGGGAAGAAATCCAGGTAGTCCTCATAATAGCGCGCCAGCACTCGGCGGAACAACTCTTCCTTGTTGCCAAACGCCGAGTAGAGCGCGGGTCGTTCGACACCCGTGGCCTGCGTCAGGTCGGTGTACGACACGCCCTCGTAGCCTTTACGCCAAAACACGCAAAGTGCCGCGTCCAGTGCCTGATCCACATCGAATTCGCGGTTACGTCCCATCAGTCAGATCACCTCTCCTTATTTTGTAACGGTCGATATTAAAAAGGTTTATGTCCAATTTTCATACTGTACGTTATCATAACACACGTTACAGATCGCTTCCAGCCCATCGGGTAAGGACCTGCGTCAGCGCACGATCGGCGAAATAGTCAGCCGTCTGGATCTTGTGTCACACATCAGGCGCCAGACCCGGCCCGGGCTGATGGACAATCTTGCCGGAGCGCGACGCATCATCCTAACATGACGCCATCTGACGTCCCTGCAATTGACCGCTTGACAGTGAGTGACAAATTATATAACATAATTTAACGTAACGATCGTTATGATATTTCGCTGTTCACAAGGAGGTTCTTTTCATGCAGAAATCATTGAAGAACAAGGTCGTCCTTATTACGGGCGGCTCACGCGGCCTTGGCGCCGCTATGGCGGAAGCGTTTGCCGATCACGGAGCGGATGTTGCGATCAGCTACGCGGCTTCGGCCAAAAAGGCTGAGGCTGTCGTGGAGAAGTTGAAGGGCAAGGGTGTTCGTGCATTAGCAATCAAAAGCGACCAAGCGGACCTTTCTTCCGCCAAGCCCCTAATTAACTCGGTGATTGCCGAATTCGGCAAACTCGATATCCTCGTGAACAACGCCGGCATCGCGATCCAGGGCCAGATGGTAGATGATGTCGGCTTGGACGAAGAAAAATACAATCGGCAGTGGCAAGTCAATGTCATGGGATCAATTGCCAATACCCGCGCGGCCGCACTCCAACTAGCGGACGGAGGCCGCATTATTTTTATCGGCTCTCTGCTCGGCGAGTACGTACCCTTTAGAGGGGTCGCCGACTACGCTGGAACGAAGGCGGCGCTCGCCGGATATGCGAGGGGCATCGCGCGCGACCTCGGCCCCCGCAATATCACTGTGAATGTCGTGCAGCCGGGCGCCATGCCCACGGACATGAACAAGGATGTGGCCGATCATTTGCCACCCCTTGAAACCTTCCTAGACATGCATCCGATCCGTCGCTTTGCAACCTTTGAAGAGGTGGCAGAGGCCGTCTGCTTCCTCGCCGGACCACATGGGGGCTACATCACCGGTGAGACCATCAATATGGCCGGCGGTGTCGGAATCTAGGACCGTCCCGAGCAGGTCCCATGCATGGGCACCTGCCAAGCATTCTAACATGCGCTAGTCGTGACCGCAGTCCGCCGATCAAGGATCGTATTGTGATCTTTGAACCTGCCGATCTGATGCAGCGAAGCGCTCGGGATCGGTATGTCAAAGATCGGGCCAATAAAGAGCAAAGCTCATAATAAAAAAATACGCAATTAAAGGAGACAATATATGACTAGAAAATTCAGTGCAAAGTCAACTGCCGATCAGGTGATTTCCGGCGTTGATCTCAAGGGAAAGCGACTTCTCATTACGGGTGCATCATCGGGCATTGGCCTCGAAACCGCCCGCTCACTGGTCTCTCACGGCGCCAGCGTCGTCGGCACGGTCAGGGACCTCGCCAAAGCCGAGACGGCCACTGCATCGGTCCTTGACGCCGCGGCGCAAGGAGGCGGCAGCCTAGCGTTGATCGAACTCGATCTCGCATCCTTGCAAAGCGTTCGCGCATGCGCGGATAAACTATTAGCCACCGGCCAGCGGTTCGATGCCATCATCGCCAACGCTGGCGTCATGGCAACCCCGTTCGGTCGGACGACCGACGGCTTCGAAGTCCAGTTCGGGACGAACTATCTTGGTCATTTCGCTTTGATCAATCGGATCGAGCCGCTGCTCGTCGATAACGGGCGCTTAGTGATGCTGTCGTCCCAAGCTCATCGCGCGGCCGATGTTGACCTGGACGATCCGAATTTCGAGCAACAGGCATACGACCCATTTGTCGCCTATGGTCGATCGAAAACGGCCACTACTCTCTTCGCAGCGGAATTCGATAAGCGGCATCGCAATCGTGGCATCCGAGCTGCCTCGGTGATGCCCGGGAATAGTCTTACCGATCTCCCGCGCCATTTCTCGCAGGAAGACTTGCAGGGTCTTTTCGAGAACGTTGGCAAAGCTCGCGCCGAAGCGGGTCTTCCGCCAGCGGAGCTCAAAGAAATCGCGCAGGCAGCCGCAACGTCGGTCTGGGCCGCAGTCGTGGCTGACAAAGACGAAATCGGCGGACACTATCTCGAAGATTGTGCGATCGCGCCGATCGATGACTCGCCCAACCCGTTTGCCGACGGCGTAAGGTCGTATGCGCTCGACGCTAACAAAGCCGAGCGGCTTTGGGTGAAAAGCGAGGAATTGATAAGCGCTGCGTTGTGAAGATTGTTGCGCACACGGTAGGTTGATCGCCCTGTTTTACTGAATACGCTGTCGATCCATTCTGACCCTATTTTGGCGAAATCGCTAACAAAACGCGAAAAACGTACGTTAAGCGAAGATTTATTTACAATATGGGGGACTGCCAGCCATATAACTTTAAACCCGTTCTGAGGGAGCATTTGCCAAAATTAGATTAAAATGATTGAGTTATTCCACTAACCTGATCGTTAGCAGAACGACGGTAAACGATCATCTAGGCTGGCTGCCGTCGTTTTATGGTTGAGCTATTGTTCCCCGTTAGCCAATCATGTAGCGCAAAATCAGCGCTGCACCACAGAGAATGAAAATTTTTGCTTGGTATTTTATACTGGAAGTACGGCTGGGAGAGGAAGGTCGATGAACTATGGTGCGATTAGAGCCCATCCGTTAGTCTGACTCCAACGACCACGGTGCACCACTGAATGTTGCTCCCACTGGGAAGCACTCATAGTAGATTAATCCTATTCTGGTTGTTGCACCAGTCTCCAATCATGATGCCGTAGGAAGGTTGAATGGCATGGATGTAATTATTGAACGGGCGTGCGGTATGGATGTCCATAAAGACAATATTACTGCATGCATCATGACACCTGAAGGAAAGGAGATTCAAACATTTTCAACTAAAACTGTATTTCTTCTTAAGTTAGTGGACTGGATTAAGGAGCACAGCTGTACTCATGTCGCCATGGAAAGCACAAGTGTTTATTGGAAACCTATTGTAAATTTAATTGAGGCTGAAGAGATCGAATTTCTGGTTGTTAATGCCCAGCATATGAAAGCTGTGCCTGGACGCAAAACCGATGTTAAAGATGCAGAATGGATTTGCCAACTCCTTCGCCACGGACTGATTAAAGCCAGTTTCATTCCAGACCGTAATCAACGTGAGTTAAGAGAGCTTGTTCGTTATCGCCGGAGTATCATCGAAGAACGTGCCAGACAGCATAATCGAATCCAAAAAGTATTAGAGGGAGCTAATATTAAGCTTGGTTCCGTTGTCTCAGATATTATGGGAGTTTCCTCTAAAAAAATGCTTTATGCGATTGCTGAAGGTATAGATGATCCTGGGCAACTGGCCAACATGGCCCTTCGAACACTAAAACGAAAAAAAGATGAACTCGAACTTGCCCTCCAAGGATACGTAAGTCCCCACCAACGCCTAATGATAAAAACCATTCTAACTCACATCGACTTTCTAACTCAACAAATTGATATGCTGGATCAAGAAGTTGCACGGCGAGTAAATCCTTACCAAGAAGATATCGAACGATTAGACTCAATTCCAGGCATATCAATACGAATGGCCGAACAAATCCTGGCTGAAATCGGTACAGATATTAAAAACCAGTTTCCAAGCGCAGCTCATATGTGTTCCTGGGCAGGACTTGTTCCTGGCCATAACGAAAGTGCGGGCAAAAGGAAATCGGCTAAAACCAAAAAGGGCAATAAATATTTGAGATCAGGCTTAACCGAAGCTGCTCATTCCGTAAAAGGATCTAAGAATTACCTTGGCGCACTGTATAGGCGTACAGCAGCGCGAAAAGGAAGGAAACGAGCAGGAATTGTAGTCGCTCATGCCATGTTGAGAATCTCCTATTACCTTCTAACTCGTAAAGAAATGTATGTTGATCTAGGGGAAGACTACTTCAATAAGCAAAGGGAACAGTCCATTGTGCGACATGCTTTACGCAGACTTGAAGGGCTAGGCTACTCCATTACCATCACTAAACCAGAAGGCTCCTGATCTATATAAGCTACAATAAAAAGCTATTCAGGCGCTCTCCCCTTTTAAAAAAAACGAACGAGCTGCGTCTTCTTTAATGCTGCCTTTTTCCACACTTTGGTGCAATAAATTTTCATAGTAGTTCAGTCCTATCACTCTTTCCCTATGGTTTCTTCATAAAACGCTACTGACATACTGTTGTCAGTAGTGTTTTTGTATAATCGGAGTAAGTAATCGTAAAGGAGTAGGAGATAAATGCGAAGTATTTTGGCCCAAAATGATATGATACGGTATTGTATCACTTATTATAGGAAGGATGGTATCTCGTGAATTTTGCTTCTGTACGCATCATTACCGACGACGTGGATCGTCTCGTCGAGTTCTATGAGAAAATCACGGGTGTTTCGGCGGAACGCCCCGCGCCCGTCTTTGCCGAACTCGTTATGCCATCGTGCACCCTGGCGATCGGCCACTCCCAGACGGTGCAACTGTTCGGCGCTGGTTCCGCAGTGGCGGCCGACAATCACACTGTCATCATCGAGTTCCACGTCCACGATGTCGATGCCGAATACGAGCGCTTGAAGCCGTTTGTCGACGAGTGGGTAAAGGAACCTACCACAATGCCGTGGGGGAACCGTGCCGTGCTGTTTCGCGATCCCGACGGCAATCTTGTTAACCTCTTCGCGCCGGTGACCGAGGAAGCAATCAAACGGTTCAGTGGTAGGCGTTGACGGACAGTTGAAGTGAGTGAGGCGAATTTCGTAATTAGTAATTTTACTGACCGCTGAAAGAGACCATAGCGACGAGTTATGGTCTCTTCATTTTATCTAGGTTCTTCATTAATTTTTGAGAAATGGATCTATTTCGCGATCTTCGCTGATGCTGGCAGCCTATTTGTAATTGTGCTATCGTTTCCCGTTAGCGTAAATTGACGATTTTATTGCGGAATCCTTTATTTAGCTGCTTTTGTATAGTAGACATAGCAGTGCCCTTCGCCCCAACCTTCCCAGTTGGTACCATGCCCAGGAGGATTTGTTGTGTTAGAATCATCCCCAACCGACCGAGAAAATTCAACCTTATGAAGAGTGTATGTGTAAGGACTTGCACTTTCAGGTGGATTATTCCATCCAAAAAATTAATTTCTCAGCGGTTAGCTAAAATCCAAGAAAAAAAGGCACAGCTTATAGCGTGGTTTTATAGCCTTAAAAGCCCTCTCTTGTATTAACAGAGAAGGCTTTTAAGCGCTAACAGGTGTTTTTGATTATTTATCGTTTTCCACATTTGCAAGCTTTTTTCACTTTCTTCACAACGCTGCTTTTACCACTACTTTTGCGCGAGCTGTTATTGTTTCCGTTATCGCGTCTTCTGCATTCCTCGCAAAGATCCCAGTGATCATGATACCAGCAAGCTTTGCGACATCTACCGTGACATCTGTGTCTAGGAGAGTTATATTGCGTTATTTTCTTTACTACTGAACGACGTGTATTAGCCAATTGGATTCACCTCCCCTCATGCTCTATCACATGCTAAGAGGATGAAAAATTCTTGTGCTAATAACAGAAGACAAATTAATCAAAATTGATAACGGGTTCACGGCAGGAACCGCGTGTCTTTGCGTCGAATGACGGATGGATGACAATGTGACGCGTCGGAGAGATGGAGGGATAACGACGGATGGATTTCAAACGGACATACTCCCTAAAGGAGTTTACCCGATGGCCCCAACTAATTATCGTCGTGAGAAATGTCAGAAGAGAATAAAGTATTAGACTGAATATGCTAGTCCCAGCGGCTTTTCAAATTATAAAAAACGTCAAATCTCGTGAAATAAGTATTAGACTGGCCCCAACTATAAAAAAGCGGAAGCCTGGGACGAGAAAATAAAGTCCTAGACTGTCGCTGTTCCATTGAACTAACGTTTCCCGTTAGCGTAATGGGGAGCGATTATAAAAGTGCTTCTTGATATCTGATTTGACTTAGTTCTAAATCTCTAATGAGTTCAAGGTCTAGCACGCGTGACATCGAGGTGCATCCGCGGCGCTGGCCCACCTTGTGTGTTGGCGAATCCGTTGGCGACGAAGCCAACGGATTCGTAAAATCCTATCGCGTGCGGGTTGGCTGTCACCTCTACACGCATGCCGCGCCGCCCAATGTCTTCGATCAGAGCACTCGCGACGCCTTGGCGCATCCAGTCAGGATCAGTGAACAGATCCTCGAGTTCGAGAAAGTCGTCGACAGGACGTACCGAAGCAAAGCCGACGACCCGCCCATCAACAACAGCGACACGCGTGAACGGCATCATCGCTTCGTCCCACAGGAGCCACTCAGGATGAATGGCGATCAGTTCCTGGACGCCCCCGTTTGTCAGCGATGCACGGCGAAAGACGTCTCGCAGCGTATTGACGTCGTCGTCGAATGCGTTTCTAATGACGAGGTTAGACGAATATAAAGGTTTTTTTTCATTCATGGCTGCGTCTCCTTTTTACGGAAAATCCATGATAGTATTTTCATTTTTATTAGTGTAAAAGTATACTACAATAATTTTTAGAAAAGTAGTCCTGTTTTGTATCGTTATAGTTATACTTTACCGTTACTTGTGATGCTGTTCACCATATCACTGTACAACTATGCTGCCCTTTAGCTAAATAGAAAATAGAGCAGCTGCCAGATCGCAAGCTGCCCTTTGGTTTATTTAACTAAAGTTTCCCGTTACTTGAAAGCATATTGGTGAACCCACTCTTTTATCTGAGAGGCAACTTCGGTTACATCAGTATCTGTTGTATCAATAGTAGGCATAGGTGGGTTATAGACCTCATCAGCAATTTCAAGCAATCGTTTTGCAAAGTTTATGTGGTTTTGAATCTCTTCCTCTGGCCAATTTCTTTCACGTAGACGTTTTTCGCGAGTTTCTTCATCACAATGTAGGTTTAGATAATATACATGCTTAAAAAAAGGAAAGTCTGCACATTTTTCAATATCCCAAGGCATCATTGTTCCGCATATTATAGTCATGCGTCCACTTTGAGCGATATTTAGCGCAACTCGTAGCCAAATATTTCGCATTTTCTCCCAATCGTGCCCAATAAATTCAACAAGATTATCAGGGTCAAAAATATCAAAATTAGGCATCATCCTCCGCAGTTCCTTGATGACATATGTCTTCCCAGACCCACTTGCACCTGTTACGATAAATAAAGGCACTTTGCTTTCGATTGTTATAACCTCGTCTCATCTAAATATACTTCAATTCCTTTATATCCCAGAGATACTATGTCGATATTGCAATTATAACATTTCCCAACCGAAAACAAGGGTAGAAAACTGCTATAACTATTCTGCCCGTTAGTTTAATAAAAAAGCTATCGCAAAATGGACCATCGGATAAGGCATTTTTGATAACCTCCTAAGTTAAGAAAATCAATAGATGTAGCTATACACCAGCACTACAACATATTGAAACTAACTAACCCGCCCGTTAGCTGAATATACTGCCGAATCATGCCGGTAGTCTTATATATTATTTGAACTATCGTCTCCCGTTAACTTAAACTACCTTTGAAAGCTAGAGCCGAGTATACCCATCTACCATAATGATTAAGAAAGCAAAGAGAGAGTTGACTGACTTCTTTTCGTCTGAATATACCTCGATTACTTTAAAGTGCTTATGTCACTTTAAAGTGCGTACTTCCTATGTATGGTTAGTTGATGCAAAATAATGTTATACAAAGAATAGTACAGAAGGAGCTGAAACACTATGAATAATGAATCTACAACAACACGCAAAGTCGCCTTGGTCGTAGGTGCGAATGGTGTTATCGGTCGCAACCTCATTGATCACCTCATCTCTCTTCCTGATTGGGACGTGATCGGCGTATCGCGTCGCGGTGGAGAATCTAGCAACCATGTTCGATATGTGGCTGCGGATCTACTCAATACAGACGATCTTCACGAGAAATTAAGCGATTTAACTGGGGTAACACACATTTTTTATGCTGCTTACCAAGACCGTCAAACTTGGGCTGAACTTGTTCCACCGAACCTCGCCATGTTAGTGAACATCGTAGAAGTGATCGAACCAATCGCGTCGGGCTTGAAACATGTCAGTCTGATGCAGGGATATAAGGTATACGGCGCACATCTCGGCCCGTTCAAAACTCCTGCTCGTGAGACAGACGCTAACCACATGCCTCCTGAGTTCAATATTGATCAGCAAGATTTCTTAGAACAACGGCAAAAAGGTAAGGCTTGGACTTGGTCTGCACTCCGTCCTTCTGTAGTCTGCGGCTTCTCGCTTGGAAATCCGATGAACCTCGCAATGGTCATAGCGATTTACGCTTCAATTTCGAAGGAACTTGGAATACCTTTGCGGTTTCCAGGTAAGTCGGGAGCTTACAACAGCCTCTTGGAGATGACAGACGCTGGGCTTCTCGCAAAGGCAACAGTATGGGCGGCGACCGACGAGCGCTGTGCGAATCAGGCATTCAACATTACGAACGGCGATCTGTTCCGTTGGAATGAGTTATGGCCGAAGATCGCTCAATACTTTGGTATGGAAACAGCGCCTCCGTTGCAGATGTCTCTGGACGTTGTCATGGAGGACAAGGAGCAGCTTTGGAACAAAATGGTTGAGAAGCATGGGCTTGCTCGGAATTCCTATAAAGACGTATCCTCTTGGCTATTCGGCGATTTCGTGTTTGCATGGGATTACGATTTTTTTGCCGACGGAACTAAGGCTCGTCGTTTAGGCTTTCACGAATTCGTCGATACCGAAGCAATGTTTATGAACATCTTCAACGACTTCCGCAAGCGTAAAGTCATCCCGTAAACTACCGTATAAAATAAGAAAGCCGATCTTGTATTGGGTCGGTTTCTTAACTGTTATTTACGTCTGTAAGCATTGGATTAGCCAGAACAGTAGCCTTTCCCTCGTACTTTCTCTCTATATGCGAATCCCCCCAACGACACATCAGATGTAGGAGTTCCTTTAGACTCCAGCCGTAGTCTGTCAACTCATACTCAACTCTAGGTGGTACCTGATTATAGGAAATACGTAAGATGACGCCCTCTTCTTCAAGCTCCCGAAGGTGCTGCGTTAACATCTTTTGAGTAATTGCGGGAATCAAGCTCCTAAATTCATTATTACGTTTCTTACCGAATGTCAAATGAAAGAGAATAACAGGTTTCCATTTCCCACCAATTACCTCTAAAGTTGCCTCAACTGCAGTGTTGTAAATTTTTTCAGTCTTTTTCACACAACTTGCCCCTTTTCGAATATTTCGACACAGGTCATTGGTAACTCCTGATGAATTGGAGCCATTAAATGTCCCTATTAAACATTATAACTACAACCAAAATGTTACGCTAACCTGCCCGTTAGCTTAATGAGGCCACGGCAGTCTAATACTTTATTTTCTTCTGACACCATGTGTCTTTCTTTCATGAGTACTGTGAGAGTTCAAAACCTATTTTATCCTACTTTCATGTCTCCGAACCCACTACATATCCTCATGCAGGAAAATTTCCGATATTAGTTCCTCCGATATCACCTTGAAGCCTTCCTTTTTCAGCAAAGCCGAGGTCACGCCATTACCCGCTATTTTCCGGTTTTCAAATGACCCGTTATAGATGGCGGCTGATCCGCAGGATGGACTGTTTTCTTTTAAAACAATAAGCGTAGCGTTAATCTCCTTAGCTATGTTCAAAGCTTCGTATGCACCTTTAATGTACATCTCACTGACATCGTTGCCCGAGGACTCAACCACCTTGGCTGTACCGTTCAGTACATCTTCCCCCGTCCCGCCCACAATTTCAGCAGGCGGTCTCGGCGTCATAAAGCCCCCCAACAATTCAGGAC
Organism: Paenibacillus sp. 1-8; assembly: GCF_056316205.1. Taxonomy (NCBI): domain Bacteria; kingdom Bacillati; phylum Bacillota; class Bacilli; order Caryophanales; family Paenibacillaceae; genus Paenibacillus; species Paenibacillus sp. 1-8. The sequence continues at coordinate 3,660,919 of NZ_CM149995.1, forward strand.
AGATGGTTACAGCCTTCTTTTCCTCTACCAACTTCTGAATATGTACGTCCAAGCTATCCGTCCCGTTATACCGGACCTTCATCCCTGCCAAACACGAACTTACCAAAATCATCTGCTTCCACCTCATGTCCATTGCTTTTCACAACTTAAGTCATTTAAGTATAATCAAATTTTCTCATAGAGTCTTGCAAGTTACCCTTTCAACATGTACATCCGTTCCTTGCCGAGTCACTACTATTTCATCTCCTACGATGATCATTCCAAATAAAGATGCCCTTACTTTCTATTCCCATAAATTGTTACGGAGCAGTTTTCGGAGTACAGGCACGGATGGGCACCTGCCCACATACAATAAACAGATCACAAGCCCGGTAAGGTACCATAAACCGGTAAGTTCGCAACTACCTCAGGAGGTGTCATCCGTGCCCGGACTATTTGGCGCTATCGCTCTGTTCATCAAGGAATTGACGCTACTCGTCTCTTACGTGAAAAACAACGCCTTTCCGCAGCCATTGACTGAGAAAGAGGAAGCCCGACACCTGAAGCTGTTTGCCGAAGGCAACGCGCAATCCCGCAACACACTAATTGAACACAACCTCCGACTAGTGGCTCATATTGTGAACAGGTTGTGTTCCATAAACAAAGTAATTATCTTTTGAAAATCCATCCACCATTCTGTTTAGGAACCCATAGAAGGATAAGCTAAATTGTTTCTTTTCATGGTCATATCGGATTATAATTTCATCAATCAGATTTTCCACAATCCTTCTTTTTATCTCTGGTGCTAATTCATTGTTTAATACTTCCTGATATTTAGATACCATCACTTTAATGACATCCTCAGACATCGACTGCCGATTCAATAAAGATATTTTTTCCTCAAGTCGTCCAAGTTCTCCTTGAATTCTTTTTACCTCTTTATTTAAAGTGGTCATATCAGTTTCCAATTCATCCTCCTCAATAACACCTTTCCTAAACATAAACTTTATTTTCTCTCTTTCCTTTTCCTTCTCTTCTACCTGTTTTTCGAAGATATTTTTTAAATTCATGAGTTCATCTGTAGCATGGCTATCCTTTTTTGAAAGATCATTTTTTAGGTGTTCAGGATTGTTCAGAACTTTCACAATTATTCCCCATATATACTCATCAAGAATTTCAGTTCGGATCACCGGAATATCGCACTTTTCTACCCCTTCACCATACCTCTTGGGGTATTTGTTAGCACATCTGTAAATGGGATAACTCTTCTTCTCACCGTTTTTAGCTTTACCCGGATAGCTTGTTGCTTCCCACACACGTCCACAGTGACTACACTTGATTAACGATCTTAACAAATAATGGTGCTTAACATTCCGACCTGTACGTGTAAAATTAGTTCGCTTCTTTTTCTGGGCAAGTTCAAAAGTTCCCAAATCTATTAATGGAGGCACATCTACACTTATCCATTCTTCCTTATTCCTTATAGTGTAAGTCTTTTTAGCTTTACCTGATGCTGTTTTTTCACCTTTAATCTTCTTCGTTGATCTGCGGTTATAGTAATATTTACCGATATAAATTTCTGAAGTCAGGACGCGACCAATAGAACTGGCACTCCACTGCTTACTTTCTGCTCGTTTAGGAACAGCGCCCATCAAATATAAGTTCTCACCAATCTGCTTCATCGTTTTGGAATCATGAACATACCAATGATAGATAAGTTGAACGAATTTAGCTTCCTCTTCATTGATTATAAGCTGACCATCAACAAGGTCGTATCCATAAGGTGCTACACGCATTGGCATAATTTTTTTGTCTTTTTCAACTGCTCTGAGCCTACCACGCACAGTACGCTTTTTAATTAGGGATAACTCATACTGAGCAATAGACGACATCATGTTAAAAAACAACTGGCCTTCAGGTGTGTTTTTATATTCTGTATCTACGAAAATAAGCTCTACATCATGTTTTTCAAGCTCGCGGCAAATAATGAGTTTGTCGGTCAGATCTCTTGTCAGCCTGTCGGGATGCGTCACAATTAGCGATTTGATTTTACCTAGCTTAATGTCTTGCATCAAACGGTTAAGAGCAGGACGATCAATGTCCTCTCCTGTAAACCCTTCTTCTTGATAGACATGTAGAGTATTTTCCTGAATTCCTAATTTACGCGCCTTATTAAAACAGATCTCCACTTGACCTTCCAAACTTGTACCCTCCGAAGCTTGCATTCCTGTAGATACTCTTGGATAAATAGCCGTTATGTAAGCATTCAATTGTCTACACCTCACTTTGTTTTGTGTTCATTATAAATCCTATGCTCATTACTGTATATAAATAAAGAAAAAAACGATGCTGTTACACATCGTCTTCTCTTTTTGTTGATTGATTACTTATTTGTTCAAGTATAATTTCTAGGACATTCTGCAATGGTTTATCATTATTTATGTATTGGTCTGATACTGGATTAAAAACAGGGACAAAGGTGAATTCATTCTTCTTCATTGTTATACACCACCCGTCTTTAAGCTCACATGGATAGTGTATGAACGATGAGATTGTCCCTATGTCACGGCTACATCCTTGAATAATCTGATGTATAATATCACGTTCCTCTAAGCTATGTATTTTTGTCAAAGTGCTTACTATGTGTTGCTATATGTATAATTCAAGCGTTCTAATTTCAATTCTAACCCTTCTCAACTTGCTACCTACTCCAACTACTCCCTAACCGTAAACACGCTTTAAAATCACTTCTAGCTCGTCTGAGCAGTAATAATTGTCTAGAAACCGTCCTAACAACTTCATATGGATAATCTTCATCCATTATGGCTGTCATAATGAATCTTTTTGGCTCTATATGTATTCCATCTGTACTCAATTGACTGCTACAATAGCATATTCGTTTATAAGGTCTTGCAGAGTTGTCTGTCTACTCAAATTATCTGCCTCCATGTAAAATGTTGATTTTATAAGCTATCCATTGAATAGTAACCAGATGAATCCGTAGATTTAGCAATTAGTCCTATAATGCACGACAAGCAAAAAAATAAAAGCATAAGAACAAATTTTTTACCGTCCATGATTAACACCTCATTATAGAAAGAAGTCGGCTACTTCATTACATCTAATCTACAAACCGCTTCTATGGTAAGTCTATGCTGCTGCATGGGAAAACGTAAAGATGCATCCCAAAATTAATTTTAACGCTCTAATCTCTGTACTATTATCTATGAATAACAGTTATTGTGCTTCTCCCATACAAAGACGAAGCATCTTATTTCCTATATATTCATGTACAACAAAGCAATGGAATCAAAATCAGCTTCCACATCTTTTTGCTACTTATGCAGCTATAAACAATAAAGAAAATCCAAATTACAGACAGTCACTTGTGACTGGATGACGGAACGGAATAATTGCTTGCAATTTTTTGTGACGCTTCTTTTGAACTTGCTGTTTGCTCCTAAAGAAAGGGAAACTCTCTCACCATCTCGACAAAACACTTCGCTACGCTTCGTAGACGTTTCATCGACCTGCCGCCGTTTCCCTCTTGCCTACGGCAATTCACCCTATGCGGCTCAATTTGTGAAACTTACCTTTATATGTATCAGAAAGCTTCTTCGTTTGTAAGCACTTTCCACAAAAATGTTGCAAAGATGATTAAAAACACTTATAAATACTGCCTTTTTTAAATTAGCGTAATTATATACTATAGGGTTTTTCCACAAAAATGCTGCAAAGAAAGTCAAAAAACACTTATAAACATTGATGTTTTGCTAGTTGCCAAAAAGTTTTATTGTAGTTTGGATTGATATCTCCATTTTCTAAAACTCTTCTTTGATCTCTATTTTTACCTCTAATGTTGTAAGGCATATTATCTTCATTAAAATATTCATTAATTGTCCTGTAGCTCTTTAATCTCCTATCTCTTCCATCACGTAAATTCAATTTTTTAATTAACTCTGCTTGTTCTTCCTTGTATAACCGTTTACCTACAATTGTATCCAAGTAATCTGTAATATCAGCCTTTTCATATGTATCATCTAATATTGTATATGTATCTTGTTGGAGCCTCGTTTTTATGTAGTTCATATATCCATTTTCTTCACTGACTACTTGTTCAAAAAACTGCTTGTCATATATTTCTTTGAAGAACATCAAATCATTGATAGCTTTATCATATCCAACTTCATTATTTACTGGACGGTCATATACAATACGATTAGGCTGTTTTGGATCGGCTACACTTGGTTGGACAGAAAATATAAGGGCTAGTAGAAAAAGCAGATCAGAAGAAGGAGCGGATCTACGATGCCAAAACCAAGACGTACATTTACGGCAGAATTTAAGAAACAGATGGTGCAGTTATATGAGAATGGAAAGTCAAGGGTGAACATTGTTCGCGAGTACGACTTGAGTGCGTCTGCACTGGATCGTTGGATTGCGCAGAGTCAAAATTCAGGTTCTTTTACAGAAAAGGCGAATCGTACGCCGGAGGAGCATGAACTTCTTTCTTTACGCAAAGAAATTCAACAACTACGAATGGAGAACGATATTTTAAAGCAAGCCGCGCTGATCATTGGACGAAAGTAAATGTGATTCGCAACAACGCGCACAAATACTCGGTATCAGCATTGTGTAAAGTCCTGGAACTACCACGCAGCACCTATTACTACAGACCTGAACCAGCTGCTAACGAAAACGAACAAAAGATGGAGAACGCGGTTGTGGACATCTTTAGAGCAAGTCGAAATAACTACGGAACACGCGAAATCAAAGTGGAGTTAAAGAAAAAAGACATTCACACTCCACGTCGTAAAATCGGCCGTATGATGAAAAAACAGGGTTTAGTCTCCAATTATACCGTGGCTCAGTACAAGCCTTCCAAGAACGGTTCCAACGAGTCTGAAACCCAGAATCGACTGCAACGTCAGTTCCAGCAAGAAGAGCCCTACGCGGTTGTCGTGAGCGATCTGACGTATGTACGAGTGGCTGGGAAGTGGCACTACGTATGCTTATTTGTAGATCTCTTTAACCGTGAGATGATTGGTTTTAGTAGCGGGCCACGGAAGACAGCATCGCTTGTGTATCAGGCGATTGCCAGCCTTTCTGTCCGATTGGATTGTATCCAGATGTTTCATACGAATCGAGGGAAGGAGTTTGATAACCAGCTGATCTCGCAGGCCTTAGAAACATTTGGTGTCACCCGTTCGCTTAGCGCAAAAGGCTGTCCTTACGATAATGCTGTAGCTGAAGCTACCTTTAAAATCTTTAAAACGGAGTTCGCAAACCAGACTCATTTTCAATCAGAGGAGCAGCTTGATGTCGAGTTGCGCGACTATGTCTACTGGTTTAACCATCACCGTATTCATGGTACACTCGGGTACCTCACACCTGTAGAAGCCAGGAAAGTGCCCTCATAATAGTTGTTCAGTTTAGTGTTGACAATCCACCATCCAAGCGACTACGATCTCAGGTGACACCTCCTTTCCAACTCCTTGTACTTTTTTAGCACTTCGATTTGTTGCTTAAGGAAACGATTTTCAGCCCGTAGATTCTCCACCTCCGAGCCATACTCGGGTCCTTTTCCGTAGCTATATTGTTTGCCCACAGGTTGTTCCAGGCGATACAATTCACCGCTGCGATACCACCGCATCCATGTTTTTAATTGCGTCTTATTTCGTATGCTGAGCTGCTCCATGACTTCTCGCACCGAGACACCTTCTAATCTCATGTTTATTGCTTTCATTTTCACTTCCCGTGGATAGCTTACTCTTGTTGCCATAGCAAAAACACCTCCAAAGTTTCTCCTCACATCTTACGACATGGGGGCATTCTCTTGAAGGTGTTTTAATTTGTCTCACGTTATAGGGTCAGTCCCCTCCGACCCAGCGCTCATATATGAGACAAGAGAGAAAGACCAAAAGCAAAGAGGCGTTACATTATTCTTAGCTATAACGATATCCATCCGTGGTTACAAATCGCTGCTGTACAAGGTTTATTAAATGTTCCACTTCTATTTCTTCTGTTAAATTACTATGACGTTCTCTTATTTCAACAATTCCATTTTCAGCTCGTTTACCGATAGTAATTCTTAAAGGTAGACCGAGTAAATCCGCATCTTTAAACTTAACTCCTGCTCTCTCATCACGGTCATCAAGTAATACCTCAAAACCCAGTTTTGTTAAATTTGTATAGATTTTATCTGCTAAATTCATCTGAATTTGATTATTAACTTGAATCGGAATAATGTGTATATCAAATGGAGCAACAGATAATGGCCATATGATGCCATGTTCATCATGATGTTGCTCTACTATAGCTGCAACTATACGTGATATACCTATACCATAACAGCCCATTACAATTGGATTTTCAACGCCATGTTCATTAAGGAAAGTAGCTCCTAGTTTATTACTGTACTTTGTCCCAAGTTTAAATATATGGCCTACCTCAATACCTTTTATCAAATCCATCTCATTCGAGCAATGTGGACAAGCATCACCTACAACTACATTACGCAAATCATGATATTCGTCAACATATATATCCTTACTAATTCGAGTATTAAAAGCATTATCTAAATTGATTCTTATAATATCAGAGGGTATTCCCGCTGTAGTTAAGTCTCCTATTACCTTAACGTTATTCTTCTTATCTTTTTGATCAATAAACACTGGATAAAAATTCAATAAATTTATTAATTCTTCATTACTCATCATTCTAAAATCACAATTAAGAATACCTTTTACCTTAAATTCATTAACTTCATAACCTTCCCTCACTAAAACTAATATAGGACCATCATCAGTCATAAAAGCCTGTACCCTAATTATATTTTTAATAGACTGATCCGGGATAGAATCTATAATTGTTTTATTTTCCGATGAAATATTCTCCAACGAATTTATAGCATATTCTGCTTTTTCGACATTTGAAGCATAACTACATTTATTACACGTAGCAATCGTATCTTCCCCTATTTCCGTTAAAACCATAAATTCATGTGATCCATTACCTCCAATGGCTCCAGAATCGGCTTCCACTGCTTTAAACTTCAAAGCACAACGAGTAAGTATCCGCTGGTACGTATCGTACATATTTTTATAACTATTTTCTAAACCTGTCTGGTCTCTATCAAACGAATACGAGTCTTTCATGATGAACTCACGACCTCGAAGTAATCCATACCTTGGGCGCTTTTCGTCTCTAAATTTGGTCTGAATTTGATATAAATTAATAGGAAGCTTTTTATATGAATTCACTTCCTGAATTAACTTAGTAACTACCTCTTCATGTGTTGGACCAAGTACAAATTCACGATTATGCCGATCTGATAAACGGATCAATTCAGTACCATAATCATTCCATCGGCCACTTTCTCTCCATAGTTCTGCTGGTTGTAGAGCAGGCATCAATATCTCTTGAGCTCCACTAGAGTTCATTTCTTCACGAATAATCCTTTGAACTCTGTGTAAAACTTTTAATCCTAAAGGTAAAAAGGTGTACACCCCAGAAGAAAGCTGCCTAACAAAACCTCCACGCAGCAATAATTGATGACTTGCCACTTCCGCTTCAGAAGGCTCACCTCTTAAAGTTGGAGTATAATAAAATTTTTGTCGCATAATTCTGTTCTCCTTTTGTTATAAATTAAAATTCCAGTAGTGACATTCTTCCAGTATCTCACAAGGAATTCAAGCTTGAATATTATGTCCTCTCTGGCTCTAAGCTCCTTAATTTCCTGCTATATATCCCTTATGAACAACAGCATTAAGGACGCTTACATGACAAATGAAACTGACTTTCGCTGTTGAAACCTATTACAAAAGTATTATATCATAACCATTTTACAGCAATATAGAATAAATCGCACAGGAAGGATATCACCCTTTGTACCTGTATATCGAATTCTTTTACAACCGACGGATTGTCAAGCCAAGTGCGACAGTTCCTCTGAAAAGGATTCGTGAGCGGTTTTCCAACCCAAACATTTTCGCGGTCTGTGATTGATCAGGTGGAGGACCTTCTCCAAGGCTTCATCCGTAATTTGGGCGAAATCCGTTCCCTTGGGGAAGAACTCTCGCAGCAAGCCATTGGCGTTTTCATTGGAGCCCCGTTGCCAGGAGGAAAACGGATCAGCGAAATAGACCTGCGCACCATGGATAGCTTCGAGGTTCGCATAACAGGCGAACTCTTTGCCGCGGTCACGCGAGCCGTAGCTATTTGGAATGCTTTCGAAGGGTATTGGGGAAGCCGCTACACCAAAAGCGATCTCCATGGACAAAGCGGTACGGCCTGGCATCGGAATCGCGGTGAACAACCGCACTTTGCGTTCCAGAAACGTGGCTACGCAGCCTTTACTTTTTCCACAGCCTGAGACAACGGTATCCAATTCCCAATGTCCAAACGTTTCCCGAGAACGGACTACTTTGGGGCGCTTTGAAATGGGTGTGCCAACGGTAAACTTGCCACGGGTTTCTGCTGGTTTCTGTCGCTTGCCTTTGTGCCTAAGTACGGTTAGAGCCCCTTTCACCAAAAGGCCTGTATACAGCTAGCGATACATGGTTTTGAAGCACACCACACGCTGTCCTTCCTGACGCAACCGTTCCACGATCTGCTCGGGAGACCAGGTGGCCTGTAGCTTCTCTTCGATGACTGTCGCCAGCTGTGTTGTCCACTTCCCTATGGGAACCGAGGCCTTGCGACCGCTGGACATAGCTTTCCTGAGATCGTTCAGCCTGGTAAGGCTCTTGTGCAGCGCTTCGACGGAGTTCACGGCTAATCGTGGCATGGTGTCTGCCTAATTCCTAGCAATAGCTCTGGCACTTTTTCCCTGCTGATGGAGGATTTCTAGCTTGCTACGTTCAACTATGCTAAGATGAGTGTAGCTCATGGTGGATTCTCCTTGTGTGAATGGGACGTAGTAACTTTCATTCTACACGAATCCGGCCATGGGCCCTTTGTTTAATTATTTCCAGTAAGTGTCGTACTTCATATTACAATCTGTCAACCAAAAACGCTCCAACAGCACGTTAGGCTATATATCGCCAATGTACTTTGAGCAGTTTTTAATGAAACAATAGCCTAGCTTTGTATCCATTCAGTTATCCAAAATACAATAGACTATTATATGAGAGATACGACAGGTAATATGAAACAAGGAACCCTGCATGTATTAATAAAAATTGTAATTCCCCGTTTTTTTTATTTGCTTCTCTGCTTTCTTTAATAAAAAAACTGTTAATAAGATACAAGCTAAATTTGTAATAATAAAATAAGTTATATTTGTTATGAGGTCCCTTTCCTCTACCCCTATAATAATTTGTCGCAATAAATATAATACATGAGTAAGCGGAAACATATTTGAGACATAGACTGCCCACATAGGAAAGACACTGGCCGGAAACCTAACTCCTGAAAAAAAGACCATTGGCTCATCAAGTATATTGAATATAACTGAAGAATCTCTTGAAAAAAGAAAAATTACGTTCATTAAGCCCCCCCAAATTACCGCTGAGGATAAGAGGATAATATAACATAAGGGTAATAAATATATTGTTGTTAAGGTCAACCCTTTAAAAAGGGTAACAATAAGCATTGCAAATAAAAAAAACATCCAAACATTCTCGATAAATGCACCCAGCGAACGTCCATACATAATGGCTAATTTATTGGCTGGAGAGAGAAATACAATCTCTAAAGTGCCGTTGACTCTCTCTTGATTCATTTGCCAAGCACTTTGTACTAAAGACCAAAAACAGACATAGCCTAAAAATCCTACAATAAGATATAACAAAATCCCCTTTTGCGTAAATGCATTATTCGAGATATCAAAAGGTTTATATGAATAAAAGGCTTGAAAAAACATTAAAATAGGCCACAAGAACAAAGAAAAATAAAGGTACTTTGAATGAAAAGTATTTTTATGCTGCTTTTTCACTTCTGCAATGATTACTCTAAAAATAACAACTCCTCCTATTTCCCGAGTTCAAATATATTTAATAAAACATCTTCTAGATGAGGTTCTATTAATCCAAATTCGAAAATATCTACTTTATATTTGTTAAGCTCCTCTAATATTTTATAGGTGATATTACTCTGCATAGATAATTTCAGTTTAAAATCAAATGAATTCTTTTCAACATCTAACGAAATATTATTATTTTCCGCCCATTTCTGCAACGATTCTTGCGTACTTTTGGAAATAGGCCTTATTGTAATGAATAATTCAAATTTATTTTTAGACATTTTCAATATATCATTTTTCGTTCCATGTGTAATAATCTCCCCTTTATCAATAATATAGATATAATCACATAATTCTTCCACTTCATTTATGTAATGAGAAGTAAGGAGAATGCCTTTATTTTCATTGTTCGCTAATTTCTTTATATATTGTCGTAGTTCCTTCGCAAATGAAATATCCAGTCCCAAGGTGGGTTCGTCTAAGAAAATATAGCTCGGATTGTTAATTAGTCCTCTGGCAATTTGTAACCTCTGTTTCATCCCTTTAGAGAACTGTTCTACTGGAGTATGCGCCTTTTCAGTAAGACCGACCATTTCCAATGTTTCTTTAATATAATTTTTTATGAATTTCGAAGGCAAATTATAAAGTGATCCAAAGTATTCCAAATTTTCGACAGGTGTCAGCCTGGAGTAAATATTTTTTTCTCCTCCGGATATCATATTGATCTTTTTTTTCGCTTCATTCGGATACTTTACTGCATCAATATCATCTATTTTAACCGTCCCGTAGGTGGGATCAATAATACAGGACAATATTTTTATTAAAGTGGATTTACCCGCACCATTAATTCCGAGTAGTCCTACTACTCGACCTGGTTTTACGATGATTTCCACTTCTTTCAGCGCTATCAATTTTCGCGGCTTTTGCCTAGAGAAAATTTTCCTTTCCCTGTTCAGGCTATATTCTTTTGTTATATTTTTTGCAATTATCATATCATAACTCCTAGCTAAATATTTTTTCCAACATTCTTTTAGTTAAATATAAACTCCATATGTACCCACTAACAAAGAGAACTGCGCTTGATACGATCAGAAAAACAGCTGTTGAAAGATGGCTTTGTAGTGGTTCTTTGTAAATTAAAACACTCCGAAATAAAGAGATGGAAGAAGTTAAAGGAATCAATCCGGAAATTTTTTGTACCCAAAGCGGTAAATATTGAATGGGAAAAGAAATCCCAGAAATTAAACTCATGAAAATAAATAGGGTATTCTGTGTAATATAGGTATCTCTTAGATACAACATTACTGATGAAAAGAAGATTCCCATAGAAAAAAATGCCATCAAGGATATCACAAAAACAATAGCAGCATCTAGAATGTTAAATCCATTTATATTTGCTCCCAGTATAATGCCTACCAATATAATCACAAATAGCTCCATAATGGATCTTCCCAATTGCTCAATTAAATATCCGAGAAAATAACCCAATCGGGAAGCAGAGGTTTGGAGTATCGGTTCTATTGTTCCTTCCCATAACTCGGTCATCAACGATCTGGATATATTCATTATAACGGCAACTGAAAATGTATAAATCGCGGTTCCTATGGTAACGAACGTCATATAATCTGCTTGCTTTGCTAAAGCCAAATAGGATTCATTTACTGAGCCTTGGAACACGTAAGTATACACAAAAAAAGGAAATACAATCATGGTAACTCCCATGACCAACCTTCCAAAAATATAAGACCATGGAAATGCCCTTTTATTTATTAAATAATTTCTTTTGGCTGTGGCAATAGCTAATTTAATCATTTAATTTTCATCTCACTTTCACTATAAAATACCGGTAAGCAAAGGTTAAGGAAATGGGTAAGTTATAGGCTAAATGAGCCACAATAGGGACGATTAAGCTACCCGATTCCAAATAGAAATAACCAGATACTGCACTCAACATAAATTGGAATAAATAATCTAATCGTTGATTCTGTGAAGAGGAAAACCTGTGCAAATAGTGCTCAATTGTAAATAGCATAGCTGAAACAACAACTGCCAAATAAATATTCATAAATGATGATAAAATGATAATAACCACTGATTTGTAGAAAATTTCTTGCCAAATAGCCGAAAAAATATAGCTGTATATCTCTATTAAAGCTTTTCGCAGAGAGACCACAGGAAGCAATGAAATGAAATCCTTATTATAATAAGGGGCCAATTCTTTTATTCTGACCGATAATAATAAGGAACTCAGGAGCAGCGCAAGGAAAATATAAGGCATTATGTTTTTTTCTTGTTCAAGATTATTGTACAATGTTACGACACCAATAATGTACGGAATAAAGTATATCGTTCTTCTTAACCAGTCCGCTCCATTGAAACAGGAATCGCTAATCTTTCCACTTAGATAATTTGTGAAATAGATGATTTGAAAACCAATAAATAAAGCTATAGTGCTGGATTTATTGGATGCAATAACCAAAAAATATAGCTGTAATAGAGAAACTAGCAAATATAATTTACCTTTAATTTTATTCATTTATTATTTCAACTAGCTTGTTCAGCTTAAGTTCTGTTAAAAAATCATTGGTATCATTAATTACTGTATCCAGATCAATTTTGAAATGCTCTGAAACAATACTTGCTATCTGGTGCGCGGTATTCACACCATTTATTTGATTCCAAATTAAGTCAGAGACTTCATCAAGTTCATATATATCATTATTTAAAGATAAATATATTTTTTTATTAATAATTCTATATTGTGTAAACATGTTTTTTATATATATCACATTATCTATCCCCTTTAAAGTGATAAGAAGGAGAAAATACATTTCCCCTTCTTTTGTTACATCAGTATCATTAGCAGTTTTGCATTCCTGCTATCAGCTTAACTTTTTTCAATTTCGGTGCTTTATACATTTAATTCACCTCCTTTCAGTAATATTTTAAAATTAACAAGGGATTTTATTTTTTGACAGGAACTGATGTGATTTTGTTCAGTTCTTTTTGAGCAATTATATTCAATTCCTGACAAACAGATAGTATATTCTGTACATATCTTCCAATATCCACGTTGTAGAAAGATTCAGATTGCAATAATAGATAGGTATCCATTATTTTATAATCCGGATGAAATTTCTCGTATCTTTCTATTTTCCTGTAGCGCCATTTCTCACTAGGGTTTGTTTCACCATGGGCAGCTAGAAAACTATCCACTGATGTGTTAAGAAGTTTTTTTGCGAGAAAAAATGTAGTTCCAATATCTCCTGAAGATAACGAACCTTCAATATCTTCCAGATATCCGCTGTAATATTCCATACCTTTGGTCATTAAATAGTAATTCAACTTTTGAAGATCAATTGATTCAAAGATTAATTTGAATTTTTTCGGATTATGAAGAGGCTTGGCAAATTTATATCTATGGATCAAATCTATTACATCCGATGGTATTCTTGATAAATGTTCTTCAGTAGTCATATTGAGATTATTAAGTTTGGAAAGTGCGTCTTCGAATTTTCCCCATGTCCAAAATTCAAAATCTAGCCTGATACCTTCGTGTATGAAATTCTTTGTAATCTGTTCTTCTTTTGTCACCGTGGAAACTTCTGATGTCATTTCACTATTAATCTCGCTTTGTGAGTTCAGACATTCATTGGAGCAAATTACATAAATATCTATGTCCGATGATTTGTTGCCAAACCCCTCCATTATCGAGCCTGCCTGATAGACAAGAATTGAACTGTCATTCTCGATATTATTAATATATTGCAATACAATATCTAGATTTTGTTTAACTTTTCCCAAAAAAACCATATTATCCATGAATAACACTCCCCCTAACTATGTATGATATAATCACCTTTTGAACCTCTTCGATACTCTGTAAAGCATCAATTTCAATCAAGTTATATTTGTTTTTAATAAAGTTCAAATTGTCATCGAGCTCATGTAATTTTTTTTCATTTTGAAATAGCGTCGTTCGCGCATCCTCACGAACTTCATTTCTTTTTTTTACATCTTCCACATTCATCTTCAATAAAAACGAATAATCAGGCTTTATGAAGTCGCTATATAGAGCTTCAATCCAGGCAGCTTCTATGTTATATAAAGATCTATATGCTATTTCATCAAAAAAATACCGGTCAAACAGGAACGTTTTCCCCTTTTTTAGAAGAGGCTTAATAACATACTTCATCCATTTCTCAGCATCATCCCTAGCTATTTGGGCTGTTTCCTGAATAAGAGCAGTGTCATTAAAAACATCATTAAATAAAACCTTATCTTGAAGCTTTCTATTCAATCTGGAGTATAAATAAAACCGTAACCCAATCACATCGTATTTATCAAATTCATTATAATAATATTCAAAATCAGAATCTTGATCATACTCTTCTGGGTTGTTTAAAGAATAAATCGATAAAGATTTGTGTCCTTGCTGGCTATACCAATCCAGCAGTTGTTTTACTTGAGTGCTCTTTCCGACTCCATCAAAACCAGACAAAGTAATTATCATATTCCCACCTCCGAAAATTACAATTTAAGAGATAATTTTTTTGAAACTTCCAGGTATTTTGAAATGAGTTGCTTATTCTCTAAATTATCACCTGTATTATTTTGCAGTTTAATTTGGAAATGTGCGGCTCCTAAAAAACATCTAGCGATAGACATATAGATCACTTTAATGAATTTATACTTTTCCGGCCAAATATCCATAACACGTTCAAAAGGATATTGACTATTTTCTAGCATAAAGAATGCCGTAATTAAACTTCCCAATTGAAATTCCTTAGGAGAAAGGACTATCGATTCAAGATCTATGAATCTCACTTTTCCATCATAAATTACGTTTTTTCTATGAATATCATAATAAACCAATGTATTACATTCATTACTTAAAAATTCCATGAAATCACAATTACCGAACAATGAATAACCTAGATTTTTCACTTCCGATTCTTCTATGTTATTAAAAGCATCGTACATTTTGACGAATAAGTTGGGAACGAGTTTATCAGATGAATAATCCATTTTTCCATTAAACAATTTAAACATATCGTATGTGGCCATAATTACCTTACACTTTATCTCTTCGCCAACTTCTCCAAACAAATGTTCCCCATCCAGAAATTCAAACACTTTGATCGTGTAGACATGGTCAATATTTTTGCGTTGAAATAAAGCGAGCATTTTAGGGAATACAATTTGATCCTCTTGTTTTTTCAAAAGATTATATTGAAATATATCAAACGCTTTAATAGGTGAGTAAAAAATTTTCATCACATACTGCTTATTGAGGGTCCTTATGAAGTATATGGTTTTTTTCGAATCTTCTTTAATCTTTGTGTGAGGTATTTCGCTCCATGGATTTGAAATTTCATGAACCTTACTATGTGATACATCAACGGCGGTCCTTCTGTCCCTGTTCATAATTGTATTAATCATCGATCTTATAAAACCGGCATGAGTAACAACAATTTGCGTTGTAGCGCTCATCATGAATTGTTCTAAAAAGACTAATACTCTGGCTTGAAGCTCATCACCTGTTTCGGCTTTCGGTATACCATCGAGATCCCCCCGGCTTGTCCATATTCTATAATACTCAGGGTACTCCCTTTCGGCGACACTGTGACCAATCTCACCTAAAACGCCAGGGTCGAACTCAATAATAGAGTCATCTAAAGAAATTGATATATGAAACATGTTGTTAAGGACTAGTGAAGTATTTAACGCTCTTACCGTAGGACTACTAATTATAATGCCTGCTTTATTGAATTTATCCTTATTATTTCCACAGATCTGCTTTGTTTGATGATATCCTTCTTTTGATAACTTATAGTGAATACCTCTCCCTTGAATGATGCGGCTTATATTTCCCTCTGATAATCCATGCCTCATAATAATTAATTTACTCATCCCATATTCTCCAATAACACACTACATTTTTCTAAAAGTTCCTCATTCTCACTGAAAGCGCAGATGAGATAATCATTAAGTTCCACGTTCTCATCCAATATGTTGCAAATTTTTTCGTAACTAATTGATTTTGAGAACTTACTATAATAATAATTATAAATATTAGTAACAGCATCAGAATGAGCAAGCATAGTATCCATTTCCTCACACGAATAACTACTTGATGAAATGGCTTGATTATCTCCATTAACGTCTATCCACATTTCCTGATTAGTTTGCCCGACAATTGAATAAAGCGGGGTGCCTTGGATAACCGTCAGAGAATATGCAAAAACAGAGGTTGGCTGCAATATATTTATTGTAGTTTTCAATGAGTCAACCAAACCTTTTAGGGTATCACCAGGTAGGCCTGTGATTAATTCAGCTCTCCAAGGTATTGAATTATCACTTAGTTTCGGGAGCTCGCCAAAAATTTTGTTGATGGCATTCCCTCTTACCCATTTTGGAACATCGGGATTAAGCGTTTGTATCCCAATTCTTATTTCTTTAATATTACTGGTTGATAAAATATTTATATATTCATTGTCAATAAATTCTGGTCTTAGATATGCAACAATTTGAGTTTCCGGGGCATATTTTTTGAAAAGTTTCAGAATTTGTTTCCCTCTATTCGGTACACCACCTAAAATAGGGTCTATTATAAATACTTCTTTAAAGTTAATTTTGCCAATATTCTTTATTTCCTCTTCGACAAAACTATCCTCAAAAAAACCCAAATTACTTCTGGTCTTATGACCACAATATCCACAGGAATAAGGACAACCTCTCGTAGTTTCATACCACAAGAAATCTTTACAGAGATCGTCTCCCAACATTTCAAGCATTTCGCCCGAAAAAAGTGGTTCCCCATGAAACATATTCTGTTCCTTTAATAATTGATGTTTACGGTTGTCATGAATAGTTCTTGCTACCTTCTTTTGTTGTTCAAAACCGGAGATTCTGTCCTCGCACCAACGGAGAAGAAATTCTTCCCCTTCACCAATACAAAAGCTTACATCTTCCCATAAATCGTAATTGAGATTATTTGCTTCTGGACCGCCAACAATTATTTCGCCTTCAAAGTTCATTTCCCTAAGCATATCGATAATTGTTCTAACTTTATCAATAGTCCACATATACCCTGTAAATGCCAAGAGTTGTGTGTTCTCCTGTAAGATTTTATGAGCAATATGTTCATGTGATTCATTTAAATCAAATGACAAATTTTTTACATTCAAATTCTTATTTTTCAGTAACGTTGCAGACAAACGCAAGGCCGGGAGCGCTAGATAAGTAGGATATTCATCAAGTCGATGAAAAAAAGATATGAATCGAAATTCTACCATGGGAGTACTCCTCTATCATAAAGAATGAAATACGTTTACAGTTTTAAAAAAATTGGTAATTTCTTTGATTTTGGTTATCTCATTCGATCTTTCACTTTTCAAATTTTTAGGGCAATAGGGATCTCTACCACTAATTTCTCCATATTCCACTATTTTTCTGACTTGACATCCGCCTCTGCATTGCTCATATATGGCACACAAATTACATACTGAATTATTTTGAATTTTGGATAAATACTGTTTTAGTTCATCTGATCTATTATAAAATTCTTTTAAAGAATCCCATTCCTGATAATATCCTAATAAAGTATCATTCATAAGACACGGTGTAATTCTCCCATCAGGATTGATAGTCAGCAACTCCTGCCCACCGATGCAACCTTTAAGACCAGGTATACCAATAGAGAAACAATTAACCTGAGGATTTGTAACATTAGTAATTTTCATTTTCCCTTTATACAAGCTAACTAACTCGTTGACATAATCAACTGCTTGATAGTAACCATCTGTTCTTTTACCATAGTGACCTAAAGGGTGATTTACCGATCTTTCTGGATTAGCAAACTTGATTTTATCAACACCGATATTTATTGCCAGTTCAACGAATTCCTTTAAAGTCTCAAAGGAAGTTTCAGATGTATATGTGGGTTTAAGTGCTATTTCAGTTTTAACGTTCAATTTTTTACGGGCAATTAACAAGTTTTCAATTCCCGCTAATGCTCTTTTGTAATTCCCCTTTCCTCTAATCAGCATATTTGATTCTTCTGTCGGACCATCAACGCTGACACTAACTGCGAAAGGTTCATATTGCATTATCATTTCTGCCATTTTCTGATTTATAAGCGTACCATTAGTGGCCATTGATGTTACTATGCCTAGATCGCTTGCAACTTTCAGATAATGATTCAATCCATCCGGGCAAGATGTCGGCTCTCCACCCGCTAGATGTAGCCTCATTACCCCCCAATTATACATTTCTGTAATTATATTTTTTATATCTTCATTTGACATTGTTTCATTGTTTAAATGATTTTTATTATAACAGTGAGGACACCTAAGATTACATTTACTGGTGAAATCAAAATAATATTCTAAAGGAGCCATCAAACGATCATTCTCCTCAGAGAATAATTCTCTTATGCTTCCTTCAATACCTATGTATTTCAACTCTTCTATCAATTCTTCAGACAAATCAGCTCCCCAATTAACGTTCTCTCTTCTTTTTAATATCACATCGATCAGTTTTGACTCTATTTCTTTATTATTCGGCAATAAGTATCTTTCCAATTTCTGACTATACAAAAGCAAACCAAAGAACTCTTTTCTAATTAATAGTTCTTTCGAATTCATAATTCATCTCCTTCCCCAGAAATTATACTATTATAAATTTTGGAATGCATATGACATTAGTCATTTTTTTCTATAAATAACCCATAAATCCCACATTGATATGAATATATTCCAGGCCTGTTGATTAGCCAAAAATAGGATAAAAAGAGTCGCCTTTTCGGGTAATGGAAAGTACCACCCAACCATTCCGAAAAGAGGTGACCCTCATGAATCAGTGTACCTTATTTCAGAACTTGCTACCCACTATCCTTAGCGAATCCAAAGTGAAAGCCGTAGCTGAGGAACAAGGCTATGAAGATACAGCCCGCAAATTCACGGTGTTTCAACTCCTGCGGTATTGGACTCAAGCCGCCTTAGAGCAGTGGGATAGCTATCGCTCTGGCGTGGATTATGCCGCTTTCAGTGGCTTGCCAGTCGTCCATTATTCCCGTTTTTCAACTAAGGCAGCCGAAGTACCGTTTGCCGTATTTAAGGGACTTTTTCATTTACTTATCCGCAAGTGTAGCCGGGAAACACGCCGTAAACTCCCTTTTCCGAAAGAGTTACTGCTCATTGATTCGACCACCATGACCGTGGGAAAAACGCGTTTGCCTTGGGCTCCTTATCATGGAGAGCGAGCAGGGATTAAACTGCATGTGGCTTTACGGGCTGAAAATGCGCAACCGCTTCAGGTCATTGAAACGTTAGGTTCTAAGCATGATGGTCCCGTAAGTGAAGCATTGGCTCAACCGGATTACATTTTGGTGATGGTTCGTGCTTATGGAAAACTGGAGCGTCTGGATCACTACAAAACAAATGGACAATCTTTCGTGATTCGGCTTCGTGACAATGTTCATTTGGAGAAACCTCATGCACTGCGTCGCCAAAAGATGCCGGATTCTGCGATTATTCGCGATATCACCTGCCAGCTAGGGATACCGCAGTGCCGTTCTGGGCAACGCCACCGCGTGGTCATTTTCCGGGACTTTGAGGGTCGAGAAATACGAGTGGTTACAGACTTAATGCAAGTCACCGCTGAACAAATTGCACAGATGTACAAAGCACGTTGGCAAATCGAGGTATTTTTCCGTTGGATTAAGCAAAACCTCAATATTCCTACGTTGTTTGGTACCACCGAAAATGCTGTTTATGGTCAACTATTCTCCGCTTTGATCGTCTATGTCCTGCTCAAATGGCTGTTCGACGCTGCACATATGGAGTGGCCTAGGCATGTCATTCTTTCCTTTGCTCGATTTTCTCGCTTGCTGATTCTTCATAAACTGCCTGTTGAGTGGTTGGTAAAAATTCAGCATATTGTTCAAAATTTCACTTCATGTCCGTTTAATTAAGTTACTTATTTTGGTTAATCAACAGGCCTGTAATGATATATCTGTATTGTTGCAGTTTGAGGAATCAGAGAAATAGCGTCTCGTTTAAAATGTATGATGCTATTGCATAGACAAAGCAAAGAGCCTAGGTGATCCTGTTTGGGCTTATTTGTCGTCCCCCGATTGAACGCAATTTTACGTGAATGAATCAGGAAGATTAAAAAAGAGGATTTCTAAATTACATAGAGTCCTCTTTTACTTATGCTTTTGACAAACTGTCATAAGCCTTGATGTGACTGGATTTAACGCAATGTTAATGTTGTACGCTGTGCACAACTTCGGCGTGTCACTTGGTGACATGATTACAAACAGCTTTAACACTACTGTGATTGCTCCTTCCATTTTCATTTTAAGAGAAGTATTCACTGCAATTTTTGCAACAGCAGGTTCAGTATACGTACTTACACGAATTGCATGGTTTGTATCAACCCAATAACCTAGAGTTTCAGGGGTTTTATCAATAGGGCCAATGATCAAAGATTGGGTACTGATTATATCAGCATTCTTTTTTCTTGATTTAAATTAACGTAATTGACATAATATCAATAAACATCCTTTCCAAGGATATTAGGATCGCTATATTTATAGACTTGTCCTACAGTTCTTTGAATGGCTTCATAGTACTAAAATTCTCCTTTTCCAAAAACATTATTGGAGGCTGACAAATGAGTAAATTTGAAAAAAGTCTAATTAAGTATTTGTCTTACGGTTTTTTTGTAGGAATATATTATTCCTTTATTAAAGGGCCAACAACAACGAGTTCTTCGGTCAACGGTATGTTTGAATTTTATACGGTACCCACTTCTACTTTTATTTTCAGAACATTATCAACCTCGTTTCTACTAAGCCTCATTGCTGGAGTGGTGTATACAATTACTTTTTTATGTATAAGAGGAAACAAATGAATTCATAAAATTTAAAGCAAAAGGAGCCGTGCTGATCCAATGGCTCCTTTTCTTAATTGGCGGTTCGACAGCAAATGCCATGTTATTGGTTATGCCATTTGAAGCTTGTTGTACACGATCCGCAAAATCGAGATGTCCCCCAAAAACTATCACAATCCCATTATGAGAAGGAACATTTACATCCGTTATTTGTTAAATGAAAAATTCCCTTTTCTAAATCTGACTCAGCGAAATTAGGGAGTGAGAATATAGATTTGGACATTCCTGTTTGAGTCTCCCCAAAGTTGGTGAACCCCTTTGACATAACTGGTTCCCGTTCTGGAAATGAGTTCGGATTTCGGGTTACACGACTTCTGAAAGCTCAATAACGAATTGTGACTTCCAAATATGGAGTGCCGTATAATTGCGGATATACCTTCTAAAGTCGCGTTTCACGACAACCAAAAATATCCAGCCACCCTCAATATGGGGGCAACTGGATGGTAAAATTGGTGTTTTATTGGGAGGGATATAATCCACATACCTCTGAGACGCTCACACGTTCGTTTTAAGCCTGTTATTTCGGATTCGGGATAACTGGAGTGATTTGTAAATAACATAAATTAAAAACCATCCTTATTGGATGGCTTAAGGCGATTACTGACTAAACACAGGCATTAAGTTATTTGCTAATGAGCTTAATAAATTTGTAGACACATTAGCAAACATATTTGATCCTTCTGCTAAATGTTCGAAGAATAAAACAATACCTGCGAACATAATAACAGCTATAACTATTTGTGGTGTACTCTGCCTTATTTCACGTATAAGTTGTCCCCTTTGATTTGATACCTATATTTTACATTCTGGATGTATGACGATCAAATCTGATGTTGTCCTATTAAATCATAATAAACTTGTCCTCTTTTGGCACAAGCTTTCTTGGTTTATTGGAGCCTTTAGGAAACTCTTCAATTTCAAAAATCCCCCGGAAATAAAGAGCTAACTGCTCATTGTTTTTACTTTGTTTTTTATTCACATCTTCAAAAAGTTTGATAACACCGGTGAAGATTTGGAGGACCTCATATCCATCGGCACCATCGGTCTGATCAAAGCCATTGAAAGCTTTCAGACCGGGAAAGGCACCAAATTGGCAACGTTTGCGGCCCGTTGTATAGAAAACGAAATTTTGATGCATCTTCGCTCACTGAAAAAAACACGCAAAGACGTATCTCTCCATGATCCTATAGGGACGGACAAAGAGGGCAACGAAATTACTTTAATTGATATCCTCGGCACCGAGGCGGACGATATTGTGGATAAGGTACAGCTCAAAATAGAGAAGAGTAAAATCTATCGTAACCTGGATATTTTGGATGAGCGTGAAAAAGAAGTGGTTATTGGTCGATTTGGCCTTGAAGCCGGAGGAGAAGAACGTACACAGCGGGAAATCGCCAGAGAACTGGGGATTTCGCGTTCGTATGTGTCCCGCATTGAAAAGCGCGCATTAATGAAGCTGTACCATGAATTTTACAAGCAGAAGGGGTAATGGATAAGGAGAAATATGAAGCCACTTGAGGCCCTTAACAGGGCCTTCTCAGCAGCTTTCCTCAGCTCAGGTGTATCACCGTCTAATCTAAAAAACAAATTCCACGCAAATAAAAGCCTGTAGTGGTTTTCTACACTACAGGCTAAAAATGCTTGATATTATTGGGTATTTTTACTTCGTGAGGACAAGTTCCTCCGCTAGTTGGCTCTCTTAAATTGAATTTATTTTCCTACATACTCATCCAAAAAGCGATCTACTCTTTTGAAATATTCAGTGGGGTAATGGTTGATGGCATCGATGTGCTCCGTATTTTGCGGGTACCACACTTCTGCTTTAGGGTCATCTTTTAAGGACTCGTAAATAATTTCTGTATTTTTATAACTAATTTGCTGATCTCCAGTACCATGAATGAGCATAACTGGCTTGTCCTGCATCTTTTTTACCGCATCCATAGGAGATATGGAATCAAGATCAACCTTAAAGACCCAATTTGCCATCCATGTCGATGTATAACTGAATGGAAACGCAGGTAAACCTGAAAAGAAGGGCAAACCCTCTCTCAGAAATAGACCAGCATTACGAAAAGGACTATCCGCAATTACGGCTTTGATGTCATCACTTTCACTTGCGGCTAGCAAAGAAGTAGCAGCACCCATTGAAAAGCCGATAACTCCAATGTTATCACCCGTATGTTCTCTGGATTTTAAATAGCTTACAGCTCCTAGCAAATCGTATTTTTCATTGAGGCCCAGTGTAATCAAATCACCATCGGATTTACCTTGCGAGCTGAGGTCAAATGCCAATACATTGTAGCCTTTCGGAACGAAATGCTCTACTAACTTTTGGGTCCGCCCTTTGACTAAGCGATTGCTCGTATATCCATGGACGACAATAATCGTCTTATTACTTGTTTTACCAGAAAGACCACTTGCAGGAAATAAGGAGCCTCTAATTGTATTATCATTTTTCAAACTCTTGAACTCGACCTCTTCGTAGGGAGTTTTATCGATATTCAATCCGTAGCTGACATTAGTGTCTCTGGGATGGTGCAACAAGGTGTCTACTACTTTATAAGATATAAAAAATACAAGAGCCAGCACAAGCAAAAGCACGATCCCTAGGCTCCATAAAATTTTTTTCCGTTTTTTCACACGAACGTTAAATGTCAGATCGGGTTGTAATGATGTTTGACTCATTTAGACTCCTCCAGTTTTTCTTTAGGTTGTATGGGTGCGAACAAATAAAAGGCATGCCCCTTCAGATTTTCCCACTCGGGATGATGAATAATACTTTCTCCAAGAGTTAAGCCCACTCCATTTAAGAAAGAGATATAGGCACGAGAGATCATTGCTGGAGAAAAGCTTTGGTTGAATTCTCCCATTAACTGTCCCTTGGCATAGACGCATTCGATCGCATCTGTCATTACCTTTATACTTTCAAGGACCCTCTGTGTAAGTTCAGGGAATCTTATTCGTTGTCCTAAAACAGATTGAACAAGCCGCAACTCATTTGTATAGAAGTAGATATGGTTGAATTGTTCTGCCACCATGTTCTTAATCAATACGCCCGGCGTCCCCTCTTGTTGTAGACAAGCAAGCGATTTCGCCTGAATATCAGCAAGCGGCTCAAGGACAGCAGCGTAGTATAAAGCTTCTTTGCTAGGGAAATATTGAAAAATGGTTCCAGGAGTCACTCCCACACTCTGCGCAATGATAGCCGTTGTGGTATTAGAATATCCACTTTCTGCGAACAGGACAACAGCTTCCTCTAGGATACGTTTACGCCGCTCCAGTCTTTTTTCTTCATTGACGGGTCTTGCCAAATGTATTCTCCTCTCTTTAAACTAAACTTTCATTAATTAAATGATTGATTATTTAATTAATAATATATCTTAAATTACGGCTTAAAGCAAGAGTGAATTTATCTTACTTACGATATGTATTTTATATTAGGGAATACATTTATTGAGAGGTTCATATGAATATAAAATGATAATTTCAACAATATTAAACAATTAAACTAATGGAGGAAATCCACATGACAAAATTTAGTCAGAACCCAAACGATTATTCTTTTTCAATTGATCCTGTCGTTATAGCAGAAGAAAATGTTTCGACAAATGGTGATTCCAAAAATACTTTTCCAAAAAATGTTTTAGTCGATAATAATCTTTCTTGGGAAAGCAGCTTAAGCGGTAAAGGTGGAGAATTGATTTTCAAATTAGATGAGGGCAAAACGATTAATGATATCCTCTTGGCTCAGCCAACTTTTAAAGCTTTTATTCTTACGTTTTCTCTTCATGGTTCAAACGACGGAGCAAATTGGTTTAGATTAGGTGAAGTAGAAGCTGTGCCAACTACTGCAAAAACGACTTACCCATTTAGCAATGAGATTCCTTTTCAATATTATAAAATAACTGTACTTTCATCTGGACTGAATAATACAACTACCTATTATGGTGTACGTTATATTCAGTTAAGAACCGCTTTAATCAATGGCGTTCCAGCCTATAGAAACTCCAATTTAAATCCCGCTATTGCGGAATAAAAATCAATGTGAACATACTATACCACTCAAGATCGCTATTCCGGGCTCAACCCTAATCAATCTTGCTGCATCAAGTCCTTTATGTAAATACACAAAAGAGGGGCTGGCTAATGCCACCCCCTTCCTTTTATTGAATTTTTTGAATCATGTTATAAATCATTTCAGCCGCTTCGGCGCGTGTGATTTCCTGTTTTGCACGGAAGCTTCCATCTGGATATCCTTGTACTAAATTAATTTCGGTTAGACCAAGTACATCTTCTCTGGCCCATTCCACAATTTGAGAGGCATCTGAGTAGATATTGCTTTCTTGTTGTGGCGTAGCCTTGATAACGTTGTTCACCATTTTAGCCGCCTGCTCCCGGTTAATAACGCGATCTGGGGCAAATACCTTGTTACTAAATCCACGAGCGACCTGATCTTTAATCGCTGTTTTCAATAGATCAACATACCACGCTGATGGATTGATATCCTCGAAGCTTAAAGCCATATCCGTTTCGAGCGGTAATTTCAGGGAACGGACGAGCATCGAAGTGAACTCCATACGTGTTACAGGTCTGCTCGGCTCAAAAAGGGTTTGGGTCCTACCCTTCACTACCCCCAAATCGGCAAGGGCATTAATCTTATCTTTATTAAATGCCCGCTCAATGTCACTAAAGTGATTTGGCTTCGTTTCGATGGAAGGTGCTTGAATGATTGCTGTTTCAGTCGACTCCTGTACATCGGGCTGAATTGGCTTGACGATCCCGCCACCTCCTGCTCCACCGCCTGAGGCTGAGGCTTCTGTGCTCCCCGTTGTTTTACCGTTCGCTTGTTTAGCAATGGTACGCTCTCCTTGGCTGTTTTCTGCCCAAAGCCGAACTGCATACGATTGTTTCTCTCTAAGTTGACTCCAAATAAAGCTTCGATCCTTACCACGATATAATTCTGTTTGTCCTTCACTGGTGAGCACGAAAATATCATTTTTGTGTTCTGACTCCCAATGGATCATAAACTCGCTATTGGTCGTTTCTGTTTTCGAAAATGCAAATTCTGGAGACGGTAATGTTTCTACCTCGCCTTCTGTCTGTTTACCTTCACCGCTTGTGTTAACTGGTTTGACGGTAATACGATACACCGTGGAGCTGTCCAAGCCATCTACTTTAAAATTAGAGTTGACTGTATGACCGATAAGCAGACCATTTTGATATACATGGTAGGTATCCGCACCAGGAGCTTCTTTCCACGTAACTAACAGATCGGTATCTGTTACATCTTTAAATGTCAGCTCATTATCTGGTATTTGACCTGGCAGCGCACGATACGTAAATGGAGTGATCTCTCCTGCGCCCGTTGTATTAACAGCTTGAATGCCGAACGAGTAAATCGTACCGGGTTGAATACCTGAGAGCTTAATACTAGTATCCTGAGTGTCCAAGATTTCACCAGTATCTTTCCGAATTACAGCATATTGATAAGCATTTTTGGTTTCATCCCAGTTCAGCAAAATCTGGCCATTCCCTAGCTCTGTGACTTTGACGTTTTGCACTTGAGGTGGAAGCGTAAGCAGTTCTCCCCGCACGGGCTGACTAAACCCGCCACTATTACCGCTGCTCACCTGAAAACCGTATTTTTGTCCACCTTCTAATCCTGATACAACTACACGTGGTTCAGTGCTGTAATAATCCTGGCTATTAATTGTTACTTTATATTTGGTTGCCCCATCGACTGGGTCCCATACAATGGCAGCATCATGTTCCCTAACATCTACTGCAACAAGTTGTACAACCGATGTGGGTAGTGTTAATGCGTTGATAGTCGTATCTTCACCCCTACCACTTCGATTGTAGGCTCGTATTCGAATATTTGCGGTCATACCCGCGGATAACCCATTAAAAGTATAGGCATGGCTTCCTCGGGGAATCCGTACATCTGGCTCATCATTAACATTCAAGATGTATCCGTCAGCCCCTTGTACATCTTGCCAACCTACACCGACGGAATATACATCATTCTCCACACTAGCCAGCGTAGTTACCCGATCAGGCAATGTGATGACCCCTAAATGAGCATAATCTCCAAAGCCCGTTGCATTTTCAGCTGAAATGGAATAATCATACTCCGTTCCTGCCTGAAGTCCCTGATCAGCGAATTCAGTATACACATCTTTATAAACAGATGCTTTGTCCCGCTCCAGAGCATAGTATGCCGCTGTAATTACACGATTCCATTTCAAGTCGATTCCATCGTCCTTCACGGTTACATTTTGGAATCCGCTCGGGCTATCTGGCAGGCTCAAAAAAGACACATGCTTGGCTGCACCCTCTCCGCTGGCATTCATAGCTGATACAGAAACATCGTAAAATTCGCCTGGTTTCATTCCCGTAATTGGATTATACACATCCTGTGTAACAGTATCCTTAAATATGACTTCCCCCGTACTAACATCTATTGCTGTAATCTTATAGCTGTCAGCTGAAAGCACTGGCGTAAAATCAGCCATGATTTGTGCTGAATTACGAGAAATGGTTCGTAATCGGATCTGATCCGGAGCATCAGGTAACGTTAACACACGAACTCGATTGGAATAAGCATTGCCTCCCACGTGATTACTGGAACGCACTTCATATTCGTATTGACGCCCTCCCTGTAGCCCTTTGTCTGTAAAAGAATTTGTCGGATGCGTAACATCCCAAATCTCATTCGTCGTTAAATTTCGGATGGTATAGACGTAACCATCATCAAGGCCCGATGGAAGAGTCCATTGCAGATCGACCTCTGTATTTCGCACGGATGACGCAGAAAGCTCAGCCGGCTGAGGCTGCTTCTGAATGCGAAGTGCTCTGCTGACCGTTTCAGAAATGTTACCCGCCTGATCTTTAACCTTGGCATGAACATACCATTCACCTTCATTTGAAAGGTTAATCTGAATTCCTGTATCAGCAGCTGTATCCCAATGTTCGGGTACATCAGGGCTGTTCGTGATTTTATACTGCATCGTTGCTGGTTCGATCCCCGAATGTTGGTCCGCATATCGTATCCCCACTTGAATGCTCGTATCCTTCCATTCACGCGAATCCGGTGTCAGTTGGATCGTAGGGGGTTCCAAATCAACATAAGATGTTGCGGACACCGGATCACTCCGATTTCCAGCTACATCCACAGCTTGAGCAGTCACTTTTACGATGCCAGAACTATTTAATACTCCCGATGAACCAGGAACATAATTGCCAGAGCCCATTTGATATTCGTAATGTACTACTGAAATATCCGTTCCACCCGAAATAGCAAATTGTACTGGCTTATTGGTGTATCGGGTGGGCATCGTCACCTCGGAAAACGTAACTTCCGGGGGCGTTGGCTTGGTCCGGTCAATCATGACCGATTGAGTCACGATTGGACTAGGCACGTCCAGATTATTGATCGTTCGTGCTGATAATTCGTACAGCCCTTCCGCGTTTAATGTAAAAACGCCATTGTATGTCTGCCACTCCCCTGCTGAACTCAAACGGTACTGCGTCATCTTAATCCCATTAACAGGATCACTTCCTGAATCAATAGCAATATTCACATTGTTGATCGTTGGACCCACCTCGCTAGCTCGGATAGCAGGAGCAGTCGGTCCCTTTTTATCAATAGTGACTTCCTTGCTTACTTCTTGGCTCACATTACCCACATTGTCTATGGAGCGGGCATAAACCGTGCTTTTGCCATCTTGATTAACATGGAATGCTCCACCATAGTCTTGCCAACCTTGATTGATAACGCCCGTCACGCGAAATTGTGTATGGGCCAGCCCAGAATAATCGTCCGCCCCTGGCTGCAATGAAATGGTATAGTCATTACTGTTGCCCGCTGTACTTATGATCGGTGGCGTTGGTGGCATTTTGTCTATCCTGACATTCCCGGAGGAAAGACCACTGTACTGGTTGTTCACGTCTACAGTCCGGGCATAGATTGTATTTACACCATGATCATATATAGTAAAGGGTCCTGTGTACTGTTGAAATGCTCCACCATTTAGGCTGTATTCATAGTATTTCAGCCCTTCAGGTGCCACATCTCCATTGATCCAAACCGTTACAGGTCCTTTGGTCCATCCCGTACTTGCTTGGCCTTCAGCCCCTGCATTAATCTGGGGTGGTTTAGGCATCAGATCTGATTTGGGAATGACACGGACTCCAAACTTGGATATTTCATTACTAGTCTGCTGGTTAGTACCCATAGCTCTAAAATACCGAATATCTTTTAACGTAATAGAGTCTGTGATCTCTACCCATTTCCCTTGATAAGAGCTACTGGCATAAAATTTTGTGACATCGGTCCATGTATATAAATTCGTTCCATTAGGCTGCCAACTGTTACCCGCCGCTGCATTAGATACATATATATTAGTATGGTAAGACCCTTCGATATAAACAAAAATCTTATACTCAGATGTCTTAATAGATCTTCCAATGTCAACAAAACGTTCTGTCGGCTGCACCACACCTTCACACTTATATCTTGCCGAGCCCATGCCGCTATAAACTTCAGTTGCTCCTATTCCATTTCCTGACCATAGCCCCCAACTGTCACCCCCACCAGGTAAATTATTTTGGCAAAAAGGTCCACCGATGATCTCTTGGGTAGCAGCTGATACCCTCTCTGGAAATATAGGGAGGGCGGTTAACATGACCATTACAGCTAAAAATCCATATACCCACTTGCTATACTTCCTTACCTTTCGCTTATTTCTTGGATACATACATTTCTCCCTTGCTTTATTTTATTTTCAAAGAGTTTTACAAACTCGTTTCGGCCAAAATAGAAAAAGCACCCCAAACGAAGGCGGTTAAGCCTAAGTTTGAGGTGCTTCCTCAATGCAACGAGTATGTTTTGAAGTTATTATACTTCGTTCTAAACGTAATGTAAACAGCACGACATCATTTAAAATTCATAAATTCTTGTATTCCACATTATTCCACATCTCGGGATTAGCCTTGAAGCCTTAATTAACGTGAACGCCCAAGTTCCGAAAAAAGCCGCGCAAGTTCTGACTGTAAGAGTCCTGTATAGCGGAAGATTCCTTAAGAATATTTTGCATACTATTCATAAATGCGGAAGCTGAAGTCGTATCAGCCTTGTCAAACCGGTTCTCTATTCGCGTGTTATTTAGCAACTCCGCAATCTCTCCTGTGCGTTCCTTATATTTCTCAATCCATTTAGGGTTTTGAGGAACCTTTTGTGCAAAATCTATCAACTGACTCAGTCCATTCCCTCCACCTTTAATGTCATTGATGAACGCAGTATATTTTTGGGGATCAGCCTGCTTCATCACTTCAGACAGTTTGACATAATCCTCAGGGGCACCTAACGGACGGTCTATTGGAGTCGTGTAGTTAATATCTCCGGTCTCCGGATCAGTGGATCGTGTCAAAGCAATAGCCGCTATCTGGTTCATGGTTTCCAAGAACTCTTTGGCCTTATCACCTTCCATATAGTGGTCTGCAATATACTTGGATTGGGAAACTCCCATCTCCAGTAACACGGTTCGCTGGCTCTCATCTGTTACTGTACCATTGACGATAAAATTGGATTCAATCATACTGTACACCGCATTGGACACTTCTTCTGGCTGACCTTCTAAAACTCGGTTTAATGCATCGTTGATCTGGGTTGTACCGAAATACTTAGCAGCCTGTGATACAATAGCTCCTTCAGCCAGCTGCCTACCGGTTTCGCTAATCTCTACGGAGTCTTGAACAACGAGCTCAGAGGGTTTTCCTTCATAAAGCTGGGGGGATTGGACTTGCTTTGCTGCCGGATTTATCCGCAAGCTACTAGTGTTAACAACAGCTTGTTGCATTCTAAGGGGCTCAAAATTCATTTTATTTCCTCCTGTCATTTGGTAACAGGCACTCTAAGTCGTATGTATAATGTAATGTGACCCTGTTTCTATATATATCGGACAAAGCACATATGGAATGAATATATGCTTTATCCTAAAAATGAACAAATATTAAAGCAGTTAATCAACGGACATAAATACTGTAAGCGAAGTGATATACAACATCTGTGTCTATTATCGAAGTACCTGTAACCTGAGCAGCTACCCCTGAAAGATCGTAATAGTGTATAAAACTCATTACTCCAGACAGATATTCCAGAATACTTCCAGTTGAATGTGGCAGGGAAAGGGTAACACTAAAGGCCCCATTCTGATCCGTATAAGCTGTGCCTGTACGAGTGCGATTGCCGCTGCCTTCAGTCCAGTTCTGATTCAACCATGTCACATCAACAGGCGCATTTGCAACAGGATAATTATCAGTTGTAGTAACGACACCCTTCACAGTAAAATCACTGGTTCCAGTAACTCGGTAATGACGACCGTAAGAATAGGTTGGGTAGTCACTAGGGCCATTTTTAGAAGAATCGTAACCGTTAATTACAATTTTTCCAGCCCGAAGTACGGGTTTAAGTGTTAGTGTATATAAATGGTCGGCTGAATACTGATTTGTTGTGTACACTCGCACATAGTAGCTTCCCGTATTCAAAGAAACATTGTGATTCGTTTGCGGGAGAAGCACCATTTGGTTGTCGCTGAGAGCTCCATAAACTTCCGCTTTGTAACCATAGCTTTCCGAAACACTGTCGAGCTTTACATTCAAAGCATCGTAATTACGGCTTGCGGGGATCGTGATTTGATACCAGTCGTTATCAATGCCTGAATGGATGGAACGTGAGTTAAGGGAAGATCCACCCGTACTAAAGGTAAAGTTATAAGCATGAAAAGCGCCCTCATCCGGCTCATATGCATCGTAGCTGGAACTTATATCGACAGTTAGATAGAAGGGATCATTAATGGTAGAGCCCTTCTTGGCATGAACTGCAATCGCATAAGCTTTTTCAGATCCGATAGCGTTGCGCGCTCCTACGTTTTCGGGAAGTGATGCAGCCCCCTGTTCATAATTGTTAAAATAAGTCCCGTAGGTGGAAGCGTCAATAGCATTGGGATTAATGTCACCTGTCGTCATATCAAACTCGTATAAGTATAAATCATAGTCAAGCTGTGCTGAAAATGGACCATCCAGCTGAGCTTGCAACAATTCGCCGGGCTGCAAGTAGATTGGGTATAAAAACTGTGTACCTCCCTCTTCCGTAATCGTACCAGAATACGTAGCAGAAGAAGCTGTGGCTGCCGCTGGGCTTGCTTTCAGCGAAGGAACAGTTTCTTTTTTCAATGAGGGTGTCTCTGGTGTCTTGAAGTTGATATCTTCCTTCATTGCATACACCGAAGAAGTAATACTGTCCGGCTTGTCTGCCCGCGTTAGCTGCTTAATGACGCTTTCATTTACAGTTGTTAGCTGAACATCAGACTTCGCCTTAATTGCTTGGTCCGATACCCCCTCTGTGCTTTGACTCGCGTTCGCAGTCATCCCGAAGGCAAACAGGAGCATCGTACTCAGCATAACTGCAATAGCCTTTTTGAACCTCTTCATACTGAAATCCCCTCTCAAATGGTTTAAGGAATTCCCGCTATTCCCCGGATAAACCAGGGTAACTTCTAGGCTGTATGACTCTATCATAAAACACTTCTAGTTCTAATGGAAGATACTGTACTAAATATTTTTATTTGTAATATATGATATCAGGACCATTGGAGTATATAGTAATGTAGTGTAGCTGAATCAAAAAAACATAAAGAGCCGCCTTTTTCGAAAATGGAAAGCCTCAGCAAGCCATTGCGAAAAAAAGCGACTCTTATGTTTTACTCTACTACGTTAAAAGATGATTTAATTTCTAATTTCTAATACTGTAAGCAAAAAGATAAATAATATCCGTTGTACTAATCGAGGTGCCGTCGACCTGAGCCGCTACTCCTGTAAGATCATAATAGTGCGTAGAACCAATGTCACCCAAATAATCTACATTTCTTCCTGTAGATTGTGGAAGGGAAAGTGTCACACTGAATGCCCCGTTATTATTCGTATACGTAGAAGCCGTTCTGGTACGGTTACCGCTGCCCTCGCTCCAGTTCTGATCCAGCCAAGCGACAGTGACAGGAGCATTGGGAACCAGTTGACCATCCGTCGTTTTAACGACACCATTCACGATCAGGCTGCTGCCTCCATTAATACGATAATGACGACCGTATGAGTAAGTTGGATAGTCATAATAGCCATTGGAATTATATCCAGTAATTTCAATTTTACCAGCCTTGAGTACCGGTTTAATGGTTAGTGTATACAAATGGTCGGCTGAATACTGACTTGTGGTGTACACTCGCACATAGTAAGTTCCCGTGTTCAAGGAAACATTGTGATTGGTTTGCGGAAGAAGCACCATTTGGTTACCCGTGAGCACCCCATAAACTTCCGCTTTGTAGCCGTAGCTTTCCGAAGCGCTATCCAGCTTTACATTTAATGCATCATAATTGCGGCTCGCAGGGATCGTGATTTGATACCAATCGTTATCTATACCGGAATGGATGGAACGTGAGTTAATCGAAGAACCTGCGTTGTTAAATGTAAAATTGTAAGCATGAAAGGCACTCTCATCCGGCTCATATGCATCATATTTGGAGCTTGTATCCACAGTCAGATAGAAAAGATCATTAATACTTGACCCCTTCTTGGCATGGACTGCAATCGCATAAGCCTTTTCAGATCCAGTCGTGTTGCGGGTTCCTACATTTTCGGGAAGTGATGCGGCTCCCTGCTCATAATTGTTAAAATAAGTACCGTAGATGGAATTGTCAATAGCATTGGGATTAATGTCACCTGTCGTCATATCAAACTCATATAAGTGTAAGTCATAGTCAAGCTGTGCTGAAAATGGACCATCCAACTGGGCCTGCAACAATTCGCCAGGCTGCAAATAGATCGGATATAAAAACTGTGTGCCTCCCTCTTCCGTAATCGTACCGGAATATGTAGCGGAAGACGCTGTAGCTACGGCTTTAGCTGACCTTGGACTTGCTTTCAGCGAAGGGGTAACTTTCTTTTTCAAAACAGATTTCTGTGGTGTTTGTAAGTTGATATTTTCCGTAATGGCGTACACTGAATCTGTAATGCTTGCGGGCTTGTCTGCCCGTGTTAAGTGTTTAATGACGCTTTCATTTTCAGTTGTTAGCTGAACATTGGACTCCGCTTTAATCGCTTGTTCCGTTCTAGCCTCTGTGCTTTGACTCGCGTTCGCAGTCATTCCGAAAGAAAGCAGGAGCACCGTGCTTAGCAACACCGAAGTTGCCTTTCTGAACCTTTTCATACTAAAATCCCCTCTCGAATGTTTTACTAAATTTCCGTTATTCCCAGATACATCTGGAAAACTTCTAAGCTGTCTATCACTATCATAAAACAATTTTAGTTCTAATGGAAGATACTTCTTAAAATATTCTTATTTGTAATCCGTGATAATTAAGTCATCGCTTTTGGAACTATGCCTGAGGCAGTGGACAGAGCACTGGAAATCCTTGTCTACTTTTCTACCCTAAAAATCACGACGAAAAAGGCTCCCCTAATTAAAAGGGAGCCTTCGAGTTTCAAGCGTGCGCTGTGCTTCAATCCGCACTCAGATAGAGTGCGACACCTGATATCATTAATAATCTACTCAAACACAAATTTCAATCCACGCACTCATATGGAGTGCGACTTAAACAAGCAACGCAAGGAAGAATTGGCGAATATTTCAATCCACGCACTCATATAGAGTGCGGCAAGAAACCAAGCTCCATCATTACGCGAGACGGGGAATGTTTCAATCCACGCACTCATATAGAGTGCGACTAAAGCTCTAATAGCTACCCAAGGAGAGGGGATAGTTTCAATCCACGCACTCATATAGAGTGCGACTCGTATCCGCCTTCATTTTTTCCACGATCCCTTTTATGTTTCAATCCACGCACTCATATAGAGTGCGACATGCGACACCATTCCATATCCATCTGTAGTCAAAGTTTCAATCCACGCACTCATATAGAGTGCGACGGTAATCCATCCCTTGGAGATCAAACAGCGTCCACTGGTTTCAATCCACGCACTCATATAGAGTGCGACAGCGAAAATGCAGTAATTCATACCCTAACGATATCAATTCCACACATTACCGTAAAAACTGATGCCCAATAAGCTTGGATCAACTATTGACTTTTACGGATAGATAACCAATCCAACACTTTTCGACAAGTTTCGAGGTGCGAAGGACCCGGGATTTTCATGTGCGCTTGGGGTTCGCACCGAATCGGCTTCTATATGGTTACCTATTTTTAATGAACAGATCAATCAACTTAGTTTCGACACTATTTTACCATAAAAACCCTACCATTCTCTTATTTATACGATATAATAAAATGATATGGATAGTTCTTTTTGACTACAAGTCACATCGAATTACCCATAACATACATAAAAAGGGGAATACAGATGAAAAAACTTAGCGTATTTATGTTGGTATTATGTTGCTTTTCCATTTTGGCAGCCTGCTCTACCGATCCGGTAAAAAAAGATTTAATTACCTATGTGAATGATGGAATGCTTCCCTTGGCACAAGATGAAAAAGCAGTAACTGATAAGTATGAATCCGTGACCGGAGATAAATACACAGATGATCTAACACTATATAATACTTTAAAAGACAACATTATCCCCGAATATACCAAATTCGTTGATAAGCTAGAAGCTGTAAAGACGGAAACTCCTGAGGTAAGAGCCGTCCACGAAACCTACATCAAGGCCGCTAGTACTCAAAAGGAAGCCTTCATTATGATGGTTGATGCGTTGGAAAAACAGGATATGGGCTTAGTCAATGAAAGTAACGCCAAACTCAGCGAGGGTAGAAAGCTATTCCGAGATTTTGGCGAACAGGTCAACACACTTGCCAAAAAGCATGATGTGGAGATGAATAAGAAATAAATTTTAAAGCTCCCATCAGGGGAGCTTTTTCTATATCTCTTAGGAATACTCGAAGCAAATGACCGCTTTACCCAATTCTCTATCATAAAATAAATATACGGAATCTGCCCCAAACGCTTGAAAATAATATCCGGTAAAGGAACCGATATAGGTAAAAGTCTCGCCATTGGCACATTTAGGTACATGAAGCAAGTTTGTATGTTCGAACTGGAGCATCTCTTCGATAGATTCACCATATTCCTTTATATAGCTTTGGGCCTCTTCGGACTGAAATGCGATATCATCCAAAATACCGTTGACCTCAGGCCAACTCAGTCCCCAGCCGCTGGATTGCTTTTCCTCAAAATCGCGGGTGAGTTTTTCTACAGACTCTCTGGCATCTCCAAAAAAGGAATAAGGATAAATGTTGTTATTTTTCAGGAAAAACGCTTTGCGGGATTGGTAGTCTCATAGTTGCCCCCTATATTTTCTCTCCAACTCTTTTTTCTTTTGTTGAATATCCATCTTATATGTATGTCCTCCTCTATGATGTATGGTCTATACCCATTTCCTTGAATTGTAACAAACGGGTTTGAAATTCGCTATAAGTGGGCCGTCTACTTTCTGTTGTGTTGGTTCAATGCGATTAAGATGGTGACAATTAATCCGATCAACGCAACCAGCAGCGTACCGAACATCATCATTAATGTCAAAGCATCTTTAACCTCCACAGCCCTCACATCCTTTGCAGGAGACTAGCCAACTGCCCACCCAAGCCATTTTGTCGTCAGCGTAGCAACTACACCTATGGGTTATTATGTACGGGCATACATTTCCTCTTCTACTCTTTCAATCGCTTGAATCAGCGTCATGTGAGGGTCCTCACGCTTATACTGCATGGCCTGTTCGCCTGTACCGCCAGCATCACACCATTCCCAGTACATATGCACATCTACGGATTCCAGAAAATATACAGATAAGGCTTCGACCGGATTCATAGCATACATCGCCATAAAGGCTTCATTCGAGAGTTGCTCATAACGCAGGTATTCGTCTTTCATCAGGTAGAGCAGATGCTGGATTGCCTGATCATTCACATTCATGATACGACGGATGAACGCATTGCGTCTTTCAACCGTATTCAGTATGATTTGCATAGCATGACGAATCTGTACAGCTTCGGGACTGATTTTGAGCAGGTGAATTAAATCATTAGTGGTTAAATTAGGGTTCCAAGGAGCTGGCTCAATAATCCGTGTCCATGCATCGTTATGCCCTCTTTCAAAAACCTCAATCGCGTCCGAAACATCGACACCGATGGTTTGCCATTTCTGATGAAGTGCATCCACAATATGATAATAGTGTAGCTTTGCTGCTCCTTGCTCTCCCTTTTCCTGCTCCCACACCTGATTCATGCGTACAATATCCTTGATCGCTTGCACATTCGCTTTCCGTTTTTCAGTCATAGGTATCATCCTCCATTGAAATTCTGGTAAAATAGCAATAGCAAAGCTAAGGGTATGTTGGATACACCCCTTTGGGTTGTAGTATGTCAGTCTCGAATATGCCCTTAAGGTCATAAAATAAATATAACCCTATGGTCATATTTTGTCAACGATATATGGAGGAAATCCAAATGTTAAAAATCAGAATCAAGCTAAAGGAAATTCTCAAAGAAAAAGGTATCACTCAAAAACAATTAGAAGAACTATCCGGTGTTTCACAGGCAAGGATATCCAAACTAAGCAGTGATGACCGACAAGAAGTAAACTTGCTTATGCTTGAAAAGATCGCCCATGCTCTGGAGATCAAGGACATTTCCGTGTTAATGCAGTTTGAAGAAACAGAATAGCGTGATTTGTGCATGTTAAACGCAGGAATAGATTAAGGGGTCTGTTTTAAAACGGGCTTCTTTTTTGTGTTCCACTTTTTAGAATGGTGGTCCGAACAGTTCCACGTCTATAAAAAAAGTTAGTTCATCTTGAGTTTATTAGCATTTTATAACCAACATAAAAAAGGCTTGCCAAGTTCTAAGGCAAACCTTTTTTATGTTTCAAAGTAAAATGAGGAACGTCATAGCTGTGCTCATCTGTGGTATGAGGAATACGTGTTTTCAATTCATGCTGCTATATAAGGAGCGACCTTGACGGATATCATCAAAGCTTTTTGGGCATTTGCGGATTTCAATCCACGCTCCTACATAAGGAGCGACCCACCCGCTCCATCTGCTGGTGTAACTCCTTTTGGCTGATTTCAATCCACGCTCCTACATAAGGAGCGACGAGGGCGATGATTATGCCACTATGTTCAATGGATCTATTTCAATCCACGCTCCTACATAAGGAGCGACTTCCGCTGTTCCTCGCTCATCTCAAAGAAGTTCTACCAATTTCAATCCACGCTCCTACATAAGGAGCGACAGCCCCCTATTTCTGTCGTAACTTCCGGATGTCTGATTTCAATCCACGCTCCTACATAAGGAGCGACATAAAGCTGTCTGGTACTGTCCGGTGTCCTTAAAAATTTCAATCCACGCTCCTACATAAGGAGCGACAGCATGTGTTACAAAGCCTTACCCGGCAAGGCTTTGTAAACGCTTTTTCGCGAATCTCTTTTCAACTCACCAATAAATGTTAAAAACCACACCCTAAATTCGCTGAATCCCTTGTCTGGCGCGGGGTGCGAATGTTCCGGGGATTTCATGTGTACTTGGGGTTCGCACTGTTATAAATTCTTTTTCAATTCCTGATCCTTTTGCTGCTCACTCAAATGCTGTAGTTCCTTGCTGTCATACACTAGACTCAGGGCGGGTTCGAAATTATCACCATGTAAATCAAGCAAAATTTCTGTGTCTTCTGTCTCCCATACTGCCTGATAATGCAATTCGCCTGTCGCTACAGCCATTCCCCATTGGCTTGGTGTATCTTTGTATAACTCTCCCTTCCAAAGGGTATCATCACTGCTAGGCTTGCCGTATTTCTCCGTTAGGCTCTTTTTTAAGTCATTATAATTCTCAATATACTCATTTTTAATGGTATGTTTTTCGGTCACTACGTAAGCTGCACGTACCAATTGATCATCCACAAAAAAGTACATGAGTCCGCTTTCCAGTCCCAATATCTTGGAATAATAGGCAATCGACTCTTGATCTTCTTCCTCAACCTTCATATCTTCAGATGCCTTTACTTGTTCTTTACTCATTCCCCAGCCTACGTTGCGAAATGAAATTTTACCTTGATATCCCTTATTTTCAGTTGCTACCGTCTCATGTACAGATGAACTGGCAGAGCCTCCTGATGCATTTGAACTTGTAGCACTCTCTGTACTCGTGGTACCGCTCTTGGAAGAAGTACAACCCGATAGAACGACCCCTGCTAGACACAACCATAAAAATATCTTTTTCATAAACTGACCCCTTTACCGAATATATACCAAAACTCTACCATGTCTTTGGTAATGGGTCTATAGTAATGATCATACAAACCATTTTTCAGCTATCTATTCCCCAACCATTACGTTATAATAATCTCAATTATTTTATTCCGATGTGAAAAGAGTGATATATATGAATCAGGTTCCTGCCTCGATTCCCCGTCCGTTGGTTAGGGCTAATCAATGGGTGATTGTGCTGTCTGTCGTCTTTACCTGGATTACAGGGGCCAATGGGTTGTTAGCTATTCCACTTGTTGCAGGGTTGCTCGGTGTGCTTTTCAACTTCAATCCGGTGATGCGGGTGGCCAAGCTGTTTTTAAAGAAAAGCCCTTCCTCATATGTGCAGGAAGACCGCGGACAGCAAAGATTTAATCAGCTCCTTGCCGTCTTTTTTCTGCTGGTGGCTCTGGTAGGGTTTACGTTCCAATGGAGTATTGTCGCTTTTGTGTTCTCGGCGATGGTGCTTGTGGCGGCATTGGTGGCTATTCTGGGCTTTTGTGTCGGATGCTTTATTCTCTACCAATGGTCCCAATATCAATATCGGAGAAGAAATCACGTATAGATTGTCTCCCCTTCATCCTATTTTGCAACAATCGTATCCTCAAATACAAAAACAGAGATGGCTATATCTTCCTCCACTTTAATATCCGAAAAGAGGTGCAGCAGTCGGGAATCCATGTAATCCTCCAGTTCTTTGTTGAACTGTACGGGATAGATTTTTTGAACCATTTTGGTTCGAGCTGCATGCACCATCTCTTTCCCGGCAACCTCTTGCGCCAGAAACTTTTCGGATGGGGTTAAATTTCCATACAGCATCGTGATGGCCATGTTATCTACAAAGGTTGTATGTATGCGTTCCGGGCCTTTTCCAAATAGCTCTTTACGTACTTTTCGAATAATTTCGTTAAAACCCGTTTCCCTTCTCATATCGCACCGCTCTCCTAAAATCTACTAAAATCCCTATTGCTATTTCCATCATAACCGATTCCTATCATATAAAACAGAGACTAGCGAAAGTGATTTTTGGAACATGCTTTGTTACATATTTTTTATTACAGGAAAAAATAAAACACAGCCTGCCCCATCGGCAGACTGCATAGGTTTCATACTCCAAACGGACTAGTCCTTTACCAGTCGATTTGAAAGCATCAACATGATAAAAGAGAATAAAACGATGACCGCTACCCAGCTCCAAGAGAGTGTCATATTTCCGACCTCGGACGCGGTGTAAATCGCCGTAGGCAGGGTTTGAGTCTGTTCAGGAATATTACCTGCAAGCATCAGCGTAGCGCCAAATTCCCCTAACCCTCGTGCAAATCCGAGAATGTATCCTGAAATGAGAGATCGGTAGGCAAGGGGCATCGTAATGTGGCGAAACACTTGCCATTCGTTGGCACCTTGCACACGTGCAATCTGCTCCACCTCGGGATCTACGGCTTCAAAGCCTGCTTTGATAGTCCGGTAAGCCAATGGAAAAGCAACAACTACAGCCGCTACCACTGCAGCTCCCCACGTAAATACAATCGTCTGCTGGAATAGGCTTTCGAAGACAGTGCCAATCCAGCTTTTTCTTCCCAGCAATATGAGCAAAATAAAGCCGACAACAGTGGGAGGCAAAACGAGCGGAAGAAGTAGGACGGTCTCGATCACGCTGGTTCCCCTCCGCGGCGCGCAGTTCGCCATCATCCGCGCTACCACAGTAGCTAATAAAAAGACGATGATGCTGGCGACGACAGCGACTTTAACAGATACGATAACCGGAGGAAGAAAAGCTGACCAATCCAACGGGACCCCCTCCTTTATCTGTGAATTCTATTTTCCCGTCATTTCTGTAGGGGCTGAAAATCCATCTTTACTGAACACACTCATAGATTCATCTGTCCGCAGAAAATCAAGAAACTCGCCTGCTTCCTGGCTATGTTTGGTTGCTTTTACAATGCCTTCAGGATACAGGATGGGTGCATGCAATTCCTCGGGCACTTCCAGTGCTATGACCGTTTTATCGGATGATTTGGCATCCGTCAGATAGACGAGCCCTGCATCGGCGTTGCCTGTTTCAACATAATTCAATACCTGTCTTACGTCCTTGGCGAATACCATCTTAGGCTCCAGCTTGTCCCATAGTCCGGCCTTCGTCAGCGATTCTTTGGAATACTGTCCGGCGGGAACGGTAGTAGGCTCCCCAACAGCCACTTTCAGGAAAGAAGGACCCATCAGATCATTGAGCGTAATGCTTTTGTTATCTGTGCTTTTCGCCTTATCTTGCGGAACAACCACAACCAGTTTATTTTGAAGCAGTACGTTATCCTTTTCCACCAATGAAGCATCGGTTAATGCCTTCATTTGCTTCAAGCCTGCCGAAATAAATACGTCAGCGGGTGCGCCTTGCTCAATTTGTTTTTGTAATGTACCAGATGAAGCGTAGTTAAAGGTAAGTTTGATATCTGGGTGCTGTTTCTCATACTGGCCCTTGAGCGTATTCAGACTATCTTGAAGACTCGCAGCGGCTGATACGACTAGTTCTGTCTTGGGTGCGGACTGTGCCGATTGTACAGCAGCCGGAGACGAGCATCCAGCCAGAACCCATGCCAACAATCCAACGAACGTGAATATGTACCCAAATTTCTTTTTCATCTTGTTCTTCCCCTATCCTATAAATTCCAAAATGAGATGACGAAAATGTGATAGCGAAAATAAGGAAACATTGTACATCTCATAACAGGTCGAATCTATTGGGTCAACCCAAATATTTGTGATAAATCGATCTCGCCTCGGCTATGTCCTTCGTGCCATGAATTAAGACGCGTCCATCCTGAAAAAGAACGATTCGATGCGTTCCGATAACAACGGATACCAGGTATGGATTATGCTCCACCTTGCCCCCCTGACGGGATAACAAACGTGCCGCTTCATTCAGATCACGTACAGCACCCGGGGCCGGGCGGATTTGAACCGTATCTCGTCCGCACAAGACAGCCGTTTTAGCCTGATGCTCCGATTGTAAAAAAGGATACACAGGGTGCTCACCACACGTTGGACAATCGGCTTTCTTCATCGCGCTGATTTGGATTGCCTGATGCTGATTGTTCCACAGATCGAAAGAAATCAGCTTCCCCTGTAAGGCTGATTCGTCCCCAGTGAGCAGCTTCAATGCCTCGGCACTTTGGTAAGCCGCCACCATCTGTACAACCGGGCTAATCACACCGACCGTATCACAGGTCGCACCGCCGAGCGGTACGGTTCCGAGCAGGCAATGCAGGCACGGTGTCTGTCCTGGCACGATGGTAAAGGTTGTCCCATAGCTGCCCACACACGCCCCGTAAATCCAAGGGATTTGGTGCTTGACCGCGTAATCGTTCATAAGCAGACGTGTATCGAAGTTATCGGTGGCATCTATGATGAGGTCTACCCCTGCCGCGATATCATCGATTTCCTCCAGCGAGACGTCCCGGACTAGCGCACGAATGTCCACGTCCGAATTGATTTGCTGCAATCGCTTCTGCGCGGCCACTGCCTTGGGGATCTGATCACGGGCATCCGCTTCGTCATAGAGCTGTTGGCGTTGCAAATTACTCCAATCTACATAATCACGGTCTACCAACGTCAGCCGTCCGATGCCCGCTCGCACCAGCATGTCCGCATTGGCAGTACCCAATGCGCCGGCCCCCACCATCAACACGTGCTTACTACGGATATTTTGCTGGCCTGTCGGTCCAATTTTCGAGAATAATTCCTGTCTAGAATAACGGGCATGAGACGCATGCGCATGTGCTTGTGCAGCAACTTCTATTTTCTGGATTTTGTCCATTTCTGACATCGTTGATTTACGCCTCCATACTTATCCATTGATAGCTACAAGTTGATCAGACAAGCTAAAAGTTCAAATGTCGCCCTTATTCGAAAGCTTTGGGGTATTTTGAGGATTCCAGCCACCCAGCTGATGCCCCTTCCATTCTGAGCCGTCCTCCCACACTTCCTTTTTCCAAATCGGTACGATTTGCTTTAACCGTTCAATGGCATGGCGGCTGGCTTCGTAGCAAGTATCGCGGTGTGCAGCAGAGACAGCAATCACCACACTCGTCTCTCCAATTCTTACCGTGCCAAGCCGATGTGTAATCGCAGTACGTGTAGAAGGCCAGCGCTCTGCAATTTCGTCACCAATCTG
The DNA here is from genome assembly GCF_056316205.1 of Paenibacillus sp. 1-8. Classification (NCBI taxonomy): domain Bacteria; kingdom Bacillati; phylum Bacillota; class Bacilli; order Caryophanales; family Paenibacillaceae; genus Paenibacillus; species Paenibacillus sp. 1-8. Next base: position 3,704,301 of record NZ_CM149995.1, read on the forward strand.
CTTCATCGTGTTCATGGCCATCGGGACATACGCCTCATATTCAAGCAGCACCGTTCGCTGACCTTGCGTAAATTCCCGAGTCGTACCATTAAAGGTCAGCGAGGCGCCATGAGAAGGGTCGAGCACCTTTGAGGTTACTTCATCGGCATCAATCGGGTCGTACGTAATGGCAAATAAACCACATTTTGAAACGACCGTCTCCATCCCGGGTGCTGACTGATGAAGAGCAATTACATCTGATGGAAGCACAAGTTCATCTGGAGAAGCCAGCTTTTTATGATGGGTAAAAAAAGAACCTGGCAGTTGTGAAGTCACTTCCGGGTACAGCTCATTCAGCTTTTTTCGAATGTCTGCAATGGTCACCGCTCCCTGTGAAAGTTCTACCGTGATCACATCACCAAGTTGCTCCGCCATACCTGCGAATAGTTGAATACGGTATTGCATATGATCTGCCCCCTTGCACCTATTCTATCGATACACCTATCCTATTAATAGAATTCACCCTCCTGAAACCGGAGGAATAATCGCAATCTCATCATGTATACTCACGAGGTCCTCAGGAGCGGCGTAGGCTTGATTTCTGGCAACAAAAGAACCCTGCAACTGAGCTGCTGATTCAGGGAAACACTCGGATAGCAAGTCTTTTAATGCGGCAACGGTCATCGTTTCTTGCACGGTAGGCACCGTAATTATAGGCCCTCCCATCTGTTCCGCAAGTCCGGCAAATACTTGAATATGATAGTTCATTTAACATGCCCTCCTTTTCAGTACAGTGAATGTCCACCACATATGTACCAAGAAAAACCAACATGAACTAATACCCCGAAAGGCTTTATTCCATGCTGGTTAACTATGACGGTGTACATTGAAGATTTTTATATTATATTTTAGATTCAAACAGTTCATCAATCCGTTCGGTATGCGTATATACATTCAGAGAACGACTGCGTATAAAGCCGACGGTCGTAATTCCCAGATCCTCAGCCAACTCAAGTGCAAGCTCTGTGGGAGCTGACTTGGACAAAACAACTTCACAGCCGATCTTCGCAACCTTCAACAAAATTTCAGACGAAATGCGTCCGCTGAATACTATGATTTTGTCTTGTAATACAATATCATGTTTTAGGCAATGCCCATAGATTTTATCCAGCGCATTGTGTCGGCCGATATCTATTCTGGACAGGATCATCCCGTCTTTGTCGCACAGCGCTGCATTATGAACACCACCGGTCTCCTGAAACGTAAGTGCCGAGCTTTGCATTAAATTCATCAAGCGGAAGCAATCGTCAAAAGACAGCGTAACATGGGTGTCATTCATTCTTTTTGCCACTTTCGCATCATTCATAAAATAAAAGCCCTGTCTGCTTTTTCCGCAGCAGGAGGTAATGTACCGTTTGGAATGGAAGTTTTGATAAAACTCATTTATTCGACGGGTTTTAATATGAACAAAGCCTTCTTTTTCCTGAACCCAAATATCTTCGATATCATCGTACCGTTGAATGACGCCTTCAGAGGCCAAAAAACCTACTGCCATATCCTCCACATACTCCGGTGTACAAACCATGGTAGCAAATTCCTGCTGATTGATTTTGATGGTCACAGGATGCTCCGTCACCACAGTGTCTTCAAAACGCTTGATCTGACCGTCACGATAACGTAGAATCTCACGTTTTACCTCAGCTGGCTTTTCCACGTGCTCCACTCCCTTGTTTCTGACAGGCTGGCTCTTCGGCTCACCCGCCGATGTGTGACATTTCAATTTTAGACGTTGCTTGCTGTGTATGATTCAGCCGTTCCTCTGAATAGCGATCGGTACGTTCTCTCCAAACACGCTCAATGTAAGCTCTAATCTCGTCATCGGACTGTTCGGAACGCAGCATCGCGCGAAGCTTGTACCCTTGAGAGGCAAACAGGCACGTGTACAAGGAGCCTTCAGCAGAAATTCTCGCTCGTGTACATGTGGAGCAGAAGGCGTCCGTAACAGACGAAATAATGCCAATTTCCCCGTCTCTGCCCTGATACCTGTAGCGCGTCGCCACCTCACCTTTGTACTGGGGTGGGACAGGCTCTAACGGCATATGCTCGTGAATGGCTTCGATGATCTGCTGCTTGGAAACGACCTGATCCAATTTCCAGCCATTGGTGTTGCCTACATCCATAAACTCAACAAAACGTAAAATATGCTTTTTCTTTTGAAAATAGTCGGCCATGGGAACTATATCTTGATCGTTAAAGCCCTTTTGCACGACCATATTTATTTTCACCTGCATCCCTGCTTGAGCCGCAGCCTCAATACCATCCAGCACCGCCTTTACGCTGCTTCTGCCCCCGTTCATTTGGCGGAATCGATCATCATCGAGCGAATCCAGACTAACCGTCACTCTCTTTAGTCCCGCCTCTCGCAGTGCTGCAGCATATTTAGGCAAAAATACGCCGTTTGTCGTCATTGCAATATCTTCAACCCCATCGAGTTGAGTTAACGAATGAATAAGCGAGGACAAATTTTTCCTCAGCAACGGCTCGCCACCAGTAATACGCAGCTTCGTAACGCCCAGCGAGACAAAAATACGGGAAAGGCGCGTAATTTCCTCAAAAGACAATATTTTTTCTTTTGGCAAAAACGGATAGTCATGGCCAAATATTTCTTCCGGCATACAATATCGGCACCGAAAATTACATCGGTCTATGACGGATATTCTTAAGTCCCGTAACGGACGATTCCATTGATCGTCGCTCCGGTTCGCCATCCTGTTCACCTCAATCCGTCTTCATTAATAAAACTCTTTACACTCTAAATTGGAACGGCATTTCCACTCATTTTATACTGAACCAAAAAACCGGCATCACAACAACTTCTTCGCTTATGAATATCGAAGAATCTGCTAAATGCCGGTTAATTTATCTACATCAGGATTTTATGAATCCCACATCATGTGATATAGAAAAATCAAACTAACAAGCGCTGCGACAAATAAAATATACGCGATTCCCACGTACACTCCATTTACGATTGCTCTGAAATAGATCACATTCCTATTGTTAGCAATCCTGGAACGTTTGTCAATGATTTTTCGTTTTCTCAAACGATAATCATTATCAATTAAAAAAATAATAATGTACCGTTGAACTATCTTAAATTTTACGCTATAGTTACACGAGATGACATGCAGAAAATGACATATCTAAGTTATTGATATACAGACGGTGCGTACTGTTTGTTATTAATACATATTCAAATGGCGGATTGGCCTCCAGGACCTAGAGCTTGGTCACTACTCCACCATAAACACAAGTGCTGGAACACGAGCACTTGTGTTTATGGTGGAGTTTTTTTATTCCTAATTTTTAAATTTAAAATCTGAAAGGAGCCTGAACCGTGACTGATAGTACGATCAAAATTACATTAAACGGACAGGAACTGAAAACGAAGAACAGCGCAACGATTCTTGAAGTGATTAACGAAAACAATATCGCCCATCCCCAGCTGTGTTACGTTCCTGAAGTCGATCCGATCCGTACCTGTGACACCTGTATCGTCGAAGTAGATGGAAAGCTGGTGCGTTCCTGCTCGACACATGCTGCGGATGGCATGAATATTCATTTACACTCGGACCGCGCGAAAGCAGCTCAAACAGAGGCCATGGACCGACTACTGGAAAATCATCTCCTCTACTGCACGGTGTGCGATAACAACAACGGTAATTGTAAATTGCATAATACAGCAGAGCTTATGGAAATTGAACATCAAAAATATCCATATCAGCCCAAGGTTGATCCGACGGAAGTTGATATGTCTCATCCCTTCTACCGATATGACCCCAATCAATGTATTGCCTGTGGCCAATGCGTAGAAGTATGCCAAAACCTACAGGTCAATGAAACACTGTCTCTTGACTGGGAAGCTGAACGCCCTCGCGTCAAATGGGATGACGGAGTCGCAATTAACGATTCCTCCTGCGTTAGCTGTGGTCAGTGTGTAACCGTCTGCCCATGCAATGCCTTGATGGAGAAATCTATGCTGGGTGAAGCAGGCTTTATGAGCGGCATGGATAAAGACTTATTAAATCCGATGGTGGATTTGATCAAGGAAGTGGAGCCGGGCTATAGCGGTATTTTTGCCATTTCCGAAGCAGAAGCAGCGATGCGTGAAACCCGTACGAAAAAAACGAAAACCGTCTGTACGTTTTGCGGTGTAGGTTGCAGCTTTGAGGTTTGGACCAAAGGCCGCAAAATTTTGAAGGTACAGCCTACCTCTGAGGGACCTGTTAACGGCATCTCAACATGCGTAAAAGGGAAATTCGGCTGGGATTTTGTGAACAGTGATCAGCGTTTGACTACCCCCTTAATTCGTCAAGGCGACGAATTTGTGGAAGCGACCTGGGAAGAAGCACTGAGTCTGATGGCCAGCAAAATGGGTGCTATTAAAGAAATGTATGGCGGTAAAGCGCTCGGCTTTATTTCCTCGTCCAAATTTACGAATGAAGAAAACTATTTGATGCAGAAGTTAGCGCGTCAGGTATTCCAAACGAATAACGTCGATAACTGTTCGCGGTATTGCCAATCCCCCGCCTCATGGGGGCTGCAGCACACCGGAGGCATTGGCGGCGACAGCGGTACGATTAAAGACATTGCCAGAGCAGGTCTGGTCATGCTGGTCGGCTGTGCGCCGGGAGAAGGACATCCGGTGCTGGCTACCCGTATTAAACGTGCGCATAAGCTGCACGGTCAAAAGTTGATCTCGGTCGACCTGCGCAAGCATGAAATGGCAGAACGCGCAGATCTGTTCATTCGTCCGAAGCAAGGTACAGATTATGTATGGTTATCCGCTGTAGCCAAATACATCATTGAGCAAAACTGGCATGATGCAAAATTCATTGAAGAGCATGTAAACTTCTATCCTGAATATTTGAAATTGCTGGAGCGTTTCACCCTGGAATTCGCAGAGCAGGAAACGGGCATTTCCAAAGAGACGCTAATTGAGGTCGCGACTATGATTCACGAAGCCGACGGCACTGCCATTTGCTGGGGCATGGGTGTGACGCAAAACATCGCAGGCTCCTACACCTCTATTGCGATTGCCAACCTGCTACTGGTGACCGGAAACTTTATGCGTCCAGGTGCAGGCGCGTATCCGCTTCGCGGACATAACAATGTTCAGGGTGCTGCTGACATGGGCACGATGCCGGATATTTTCCCAGGCTATCAGCCTGTCACCAACGATGACATTCGTGCCAAGTTCGAAGCGGCCTACGGGGTACAAATTCCAGGCCAGCGCGGACTGGACAATATTCAAATGCTGGAGGCCATTGAAACAGGTGAGCTAAAAGCGATGTATATCGCTGGAGAAGAAATGGCGTGGGTGGATGCGGACTCCAACCACACACAGGAAATGCTGGCGAATTTGGATTTCCTCGTCGTTCAGGATGTATTCCTGAGCAAAACAGCAGAATTCGCGGATGTCATTTTGCCAGCCGTACCTTCGCTCGAAAAAGACGGAACCTTTACGAACACCGAGCGTCGTGTTCAGCGTTTATATGAGGCGCTCAAACCTGTAGGAGACAGCAAACCGGACTGGTGGATTTTCAGCCAATTTGCCAAGCAAATGGGATTTGATTGGAACTACAGTCATCCAAGTGAAATTTTTGAGGAAATGGCGTCACTCACTCCATTTTTCTCCCAATGTAATTATGACGTATTGGAAGGCTGGAACAGCTTTCACTGGGGATCGCCGGATGGCAGCAGCACACCACTTCTACACACCAACGGCTTTAACTTCCCGGATAAAAAGGCACGTCTCGGTCTTTTCGAATATGTACCGCCTAAACAATACCCGGCTGAGTTCGATCTGACCTTAAACAACGGTCGACTGCTCGAACAATTCCATGAAGGAAATCTGACGACCAAATCACCGGGCATCCAGCTCAAGCTTCCAAGTGTATTTGTGGAGGTATCGCCGGAATTGGCGGAGGAACGCGGAGTCAAGGACGGATCGCTGGTTCGTCTGGAATCGCCATATGGTGCCGTAAAGCTGCGTGTTCTCGTCACCGACCGGATGCATGGAACCGATGTCTACGTACCTATGCACTCCAACAGCCATGACAGCGCCGTGAACCTGTTAACTGGCGGAGCATTCGATGTAATCACCAACACACCAGCTTATAAGCAAAACAAGGTGCGGATGCACATTTTGGAGGTAGATGGTCAAAATCCGCTGCCACGTATCAACCCGCGCTATAAACAGCGTCATCCGCAAAACGGGGTTGAAGTGGAGCGGAAATGGAATCGTCCCGGTTACGTCGATCTGGTGGATCAAAAATAAGGAGGTCGGACTCATGGCTAAGCCTATTTCAATCGTACGAAAGCGTGTGTTGACTGAAGAAGAACGACAAAAACAATCGCTGGATCAGCTTACTGCTGATCTGGCGGACAACGGGGCGGCCTTGCAGAAGACGCTCGAAATTGTATGTGAGCTGCACGATAGCGGTCTTCTCGAAGCAGCTCAGTCTATGCTGAAAGCCAAAGAAAGCATCGCCAAAATCGCTGTAGGACAAGCGACGCGCAAGCCTGTGACAAACATCATCAACAATCTGATGGGAGCAGCCGGCATGCTATCCGAGGTCGACCCTGAGCTGATGAAAAAGCTGGTGGGCAGCGTTACTATGGGCCTGAACGAAGCCGAAGAGCATTTAAAACAGAACAAAAAGACACGCCTGCGCGATCTCATGAAGGCTATGAATGATCCGGATGTAAATCGGGCGATGGGTTTTGGCATTCATTTTCTCAAAGGGCTGGGGAAAGGCTTGTCCGATAAGTAGCTGAATATAGCGTGGAGATGGACATCGAGCTACAGGATTATATTCGACGCTATCAGCAGGAGGACGATCAGGAATGCCTTCAGCTATTGCTGGAGCATTGCTGGCCTTATGTGGAGACTTTGATCGGGGAGCTTATCACAACAACGGAAATGAAAGAGGATATCGTCAGGGAGCTTCGGCAAAAAGGAAAGAGGCGCTTCCCTTTTATAGCTGGCCCCACCACAAACGGGAGTCAGCTCTTTTCTTGTTCCCTTGATACATCCCCTACAACCGAACCTCCCTGCCTCGTCTCTCCGTCAAAAATTGCAACAGCCAAATACTATAGTTGATAAAAACCAGCGTAAAACTAATGACCGAAAACAGTGGAATTGTATGTACAATGGTAGCATAAACGATCCAAATCAACAGGATTATCAGCAGACAGATCCGGAGGATTGCGTTGTTGCTTGATTTCTTGCGGAACAGCAACCTCTTCATATCCATAGGATGGTCGTTCCGATGAAGTAGATGGACAAAGATCAGGATATGCAGAATCAGGTGAACAGCAAAAGCAATGAAGGCAAAAACGATACCTGTGGCAAATAGAGCAAAGCCATTTTCCAAATCAGAAGATTCATGTTCAAGCTCCGGCAACTGCCACATCCAGTACAATATGAACCCGTGACAGGAAGCTAGCGCAATGAGAATTGAAAATATATATAAAAATACTTTACTGACGGCAGTCTCCAAGTTTAATTCCTCCGTACGGATAAGTATGGCTCTCTTAACTCTCACTCATATTCTCTGAGTAGTATAGCGAATTATTCTTATAGATCCAAATTTTAATAGAGTAAAACAGATCATAAAGCAAGGATTAAAGGAAAGGTTACCCTGAGAAGGATACACGGGATAAGGCTCAAAAACGTTCTATTCTCTGTTGTGGTATTCATTATTTTATTTGGGGCTGGATGGGGCTGGTTTATAAAAAGTCACACCGATGCGGCAGTAAAAGGCTATCCGGGAGTATACCGAACAGCCTTTTTCAGCTACAACATGTATAGGGTCACATTACTACTCTACTTTTTATTTTTTATCCACCTGCAATAGCGTCACTGTTTTGAGAGAAACAGCATCTTTGATTTGCTCCTCTGCAATGACGTTAAGCTTGAGCAAACTGGTAATCTTCGAAGTATCCGGTTTGGAAAACAAGCGCCATAGCTGCGGATCAGGCAGTGAATCATACAGCTTGGTATGATCGTATTCCTTGCGGTGCTGCTGCACAATTTTGACCCGGTAGCTGCCAATTTCCCAATCTGCCACTCCCTGCTGCGCACAATGAGCTGTAATGTCATTACGCAAATCAGTCAATTCGCCTTCAATTTCTTTTTGCTTCTGCTTTAACTGATAGTAGCGACGCACCTTGTTTTCCAATTCCATCACGCTCCTCTGCTTACATATGTATGTTTGCGGAAGCGTTTTAGGACAAGTTTGTGGTGTGAAAATATAAGATGTATCTACAAAAGCATTTCCCGGGTAATGGAGAGACTCAGGAAATGATCTTGAATCATCCGATCCGGGATCATCCAAACTTTATTTAGGGACATTGGCACCTGGATTTACAGGGCCTGCTCCCTTCGATTCTCCTTTACGTTTAACATAATTGGACCAGTAAGCCGTTAGAATAGGCACCAATATAGAGGTAACAATGACCGAAGCGGCTACTAACGCAGTTGCGGATTGCGCTACGGGCAGGAACTCTGGCTTCATATTCGCAACAATGACCGGATTGGCAACCGCCGCACCTGCCGTACTGGAGGCTGCAAGTCCTGCTGTACCGTTGCCACCGCCGATATATTTGTCCGCCAGGATCAGCGGAATGCCTGTAATAATAATGACGCCGATGCCCAATATAATACCGAGTAAGCCGGTTTGGACAATCACACTCAGATCGATGGAACAGCCCAGTGCAAAACCGAAAAACGGAATAAGCGCATGCGTAGCGCTGCCAAAATATTTACGAAAATCGTGATCCAGATTCCCCAGCATGAACCCGACCAGAAACGGCAATACCGCCCCCACAAAAGCCTGCGGCTCAAAAACGGCCAATCCCGTACTGCCCAAAATGAGCATGGTCACTAACGGACCAGATTCCAAGGACATCAGCACGAATGCCCCCGCCTCTTCCCTGGAACCGTATTGCTGCATAATGGAGGCGTATAGCCCACCGTTCGTCATATCCATCGAAGAAATCAGCGCCAATACCGACAGGCCCGCAAACAACCCACTTTCCACGCCGCCGACGGGTAGCAATTTGGATGCTATGATAGCCACTACCCAAGCAACTGCGATTTTGGTTAATACGAGCGTACCTGATTTACGTAATACCGTACCCGTAGCTCGTACATCAATGGAAGCGCCCATACAAAAAAACCACACCGCCAAAATCGGTACCGTCCCCGTCATTAGTCCCTTCGTAAACGATCCAAAGTAGTCCCCGGCCCACGGTATAAATGTATGAACCAATGCTCCTATAAACAGTGGCACCAACATAATGCCGCCCGGAATTTTATCAATGCTTTGCTTGATTTTCATAACTTCATTCAACCCTTTCGTTTTTGCCAGCGCAAAAACAAGGCCGTATCACTTGCGGCTCAAGCCTAGTTCGGGAATCAACCTTGCGAAAGTTTCATGGCTCTCCTTCAACTGCCGTGCGAATGCTTCTGCATCCTTAACACGTAGCCCCAATCCATGCTTACGCATTTCTTCCCTGAATTCCTCATCTTTCGTCCCCTTGATCAGTGCGTCCGCCAGAGTTTGAGCAATCTCATCCGGCGTATCCTTGGGCACAGCCAGTCCTCTCCAAGTCCCGATAAAATGTACACGCAGCCCAGTAGCCTGCTGTAACGTCGGCACATTTGGAAACGCTTCCGAAATGGTGTCTGCCTGTATCGCCAGTATGCGCAGCTTCCCTTGGTCTACATACTTTTTCACTTCGGCAGGACTGACTGGCACAGCATCCACGAAGCCACTCATCAACGCTGAAACGGCTGGCCCAGCTCCCTCATAGGGAATATGGGTAAAGCGGACTCCGCTTTTTTGCTCCAGCATCGCAGCAGCGAGGTGCCAGATGCTCCCCGTGCCTGCATTGCCCATTTTCAGCTTGCCAGGATGAGCATGAGCGTCCTCCAGAAATGCTTCGGCCGTCGTCCAGGGAGCATCCGCTCTAACCGTGATGGCAGAAGGGTCCATATTGGTTTGGACCAGCGGTTTAAAGCGCTCATAGGTAAGGGGCAGCAGTCCCAGATGTGGCAGTGTGGTCAGCTCCGCAACCAGATACGTTACAGTGTAACCGTCCGCCTGCGCCTCAGCCCCTTCCATCAGCCCGACCGAACCGCCTCCACCCGTCCGGTTAACGACGATGATCGGCTGACCGAGATGCTTTTCGGCTGCTTTCGCCAATGCTCTTGCCGTGATATCCGTACCGCCGCCCGCCGCATAAGGAACGACGAGCGTGATGGGCTTCACAGGAAATGCACCACTGTGGTCACGCAAAGCGTGTTGATCCACATATTCACTGATACTCAAGGCAGAAAGAAAAGCCACTCCCGCCGCAACCAGCACATATTTTTGCCATGGCTTGTTCTTCATTACGCTTCCTCTTTTCCAAAAAATGTACTGGGCCAGTCGTGCACCCGTTTTCACCCCCAGACGTTTTCGGTCATGATATTTGCGTTTACATGAAGTCAATGTACCGCAACGCGGGGGCTACAGCTATCGCTTAATCTTCGAATTTATCTTCCAAATCCCCAAAATACCGACCTTTTGGCGGATCTGCATATCTATTGGAACATTTGCTGATTTCCCGAAATTTCCCGGGGGTCACCTGTTTATGCTTCCGGAATACACGGATAAAGCTGTTCTCATTCCGGTAGCCGACCTGATCAGCAATCTCTGCAATTTTCAGATGTGTTTCGCACAGTAATGCACACGCTTTTTTCACTCGCAAACCAGTCAAGTAATCGTATACGGTGCTACCTGTCTCTTCCTTAAACATACTGCTCACCGATGACACGCTCATATGGACCTGATCTGCAATTTCCTGAAGCCCAATATTTAAATGCAAATGATGCTCCATGTAATCGATCATCTCCTGTACACGTACAAACTCCTTGGACTGTCTGTGTCCAGAGAGTTTTTCGCCGATATCAGCTACAATCGAATACATTTGCTTCTCGATATCTGCAAGATCAAGCGTCTGAATCTGATTCCAGTGGTAATCAACAAGCTTGTCCGGCGGCGTCACACCATGAGTCATGCACCATTTCAGCAGCTCCTCCATCAGTTCATGAACAGACAGATACACCTGCAATGGGGAGGTCCTGTGAAGACGAAGTTCTTCTCCCCATTGGCTGATCAGCTCGATACTTTTCCCGGCTTCCTGTGACTCCACGGCACGAATGATTTCCACATTCCGGTTTTCCACCGCTGATGAAACATGAGCATGCTCTTCTGGCCTAAAATACTCTGTAACATCCATGTTCATCCCCATGCTGTCCGTGCTCATATGCGAACATCCATATCCCTCATACAAACGCAAACCAAGGGCTTCTTTCCCCTTTACAAATGACTGACGTAACTCATGGATATCGGAGAATGCAGGACCCATTCCTATGGAAATAGTCAGGGGAAGATGCTCATCCACAACCTGAATCAGCCTGTCTGCGCTTTTGCGGAGCAGAATGCTGTCTTTGACATCGGCATCAGCCCCAGTCCCAGTCCCAGTTATAGCTTCATCTTCGCTCTCACTTAACTGTAGTAGTACAACGAACCCGCTTTCCTCATCTGGCGCGCTTACCGCCTTCCAGTGAGGTTCAAGCCATTCCAGCAAAATATTATTCAACGCATATTTGAGCAGCATTTTATCCTCCTCTGGAAAGCTTGCTGCCCAGGTAGAATACCGATCGATTGACACGATCATCACAGCCAAAGAGCTGCCGTCCCAATCGGAAAAATACTGTTCCCATTTCATACGCATTTCCTGTATGCCCATTCTACGCTGGATGACATCTTCCATGTATTTGGAACGCAACTCCGGTAGACTTCGCTCCACCACCAGTGATTTGCGATGGAACTCTCCAACCAGCTTGTCAATTACCGGCTCCAGATCATACAATCCGCCTTGGCGCGTTCCTTTGTAGCCCGAATTCAACAGGCTATTAATTCTTTTCATAGGACGAAACGCCGCATAATTGTAATAGTAGACCGCTGAGCAACCCGCCAATATGGAAATAAGGGCCAACCACAACATCATGTTGCGCGCCAGCTTGACATGCTTCAGCAGCTTGTCCATAGGAACAAGCGATACCAGACGCCAGCCCGTCACATCTGAAAAGGTCTGGTTCGCCATGTACTCCATCCCCCCTACCTCTACATAAGCATAGGGACTCACATCCAGCTCTTTTAAAACCTTGTCCATTTCGTGTAGGGGTACAGACGATTTTAACTTGGGATAGATCAACTCACCCTCCAGATCGTACACATATTGCGAGTTGGATAAATGAATATACAGCTTGGAGAAAAAGCGATCATAATCCAGATTGATCAGCACCGCGCCGATGACCTGCCCATCCTTTACCACGGGTCTTGCCAGCGAAAGGAGTTCTACCGTTCCATTTTCATGATTCGTGCCGTACCATCTTCGCTTAATCAGTAATGGCTTCTTTTGAATGTCCCGAATCCAGGGAACCCAAGTCGTATCCGGCGCTTGGTCCCAATCGGGTACATAGCCGTATTCGCTGGATACGAGAGCATGCTTTTCCAAAGAAATAACTTCAGCCGAATGAATCTCTTCATGCGAAGAAAGGGCTTTCAAGTATTTCTGTAGCCGTTTGATGACGGGAACGTTGTTTGACAGTGATTTCCCATCTGTTTGTAAACGTGCAAATGCCTCAACATCCGGGGAATAGGCTGCATCCAGCGCCTTATTATCGGACTCCCGAAATGCCCTGTTGGTCACATCCAGATTAATTTGCAGCAGCTCTATGTTCGGTGTGTTCAATTCGGTATCCAAACCCTTGCGATATCCCGAATACGATAGCAAGCCGATCACACTAATAATGAGTGATACACTTAGAGTGAGTAGCAGAATGAGCCTTGTCTGTTTATTTTTCAGAATCAATCGAAGCTTTAATCGCAGCATTCCCGTAAATTCATCCTTCCGGACTTCGTTTTCCAGCATCCTTTGCCAACAACGTACACGCTAACATATACTCCCTAAATCTATTTGACGCAGTATGGGGAATTCCCTGCCTATTAACTCTACGAAGAGCAATAAAAGATAGCTATTATTGTCAATCATTAGACACTTTTAATAAAAAAGAAGAAGCCTCCCTTCATGGGTAAGGCTTCTTCTTTGGGTTTATCCTGTAACTATCATATAGCCAAAAAATGTGTTGAATTCGTGTTGCTTAGCCCGTTTTTTCCACCTGAAAACGATCCAACTCCCGTTGCATCTCCTCACGAATCTGACGAAGCTCTTTCACCTTCTCAGCCGATTCCTCAAAGGAACGTTTCTGCTCCACGGTAGAGGCGGTAATTTCTTCGCTGCCTGCGGCGGATTGCTGGGTAATCGCGCTGATGTTCTCAATGGCTTGCTGTACCTGTACGCTCAGTTCCCGAGATACATTCATGTCCGTCGACAGCTTGCTGACTTGGCTGGCAATTTGCTGTACTTTGCCGCTTATCTCAGTGAACGATTCCCCGGTGGACGACGTTGCCTTCTCCTGCTCACGGAATAGCTCCTGACTTTGCGCCACAGAGGTCTTCACCTTGTTCATAGCCTGCGTAATGCCCTCGACTGCGGTATAAATTTGCTTCACAGCCGACTCCGACTGATTTGCCAGCTTTTTCACTTCGTTGGCTACGACTGCAAAACCTTTTCCAGCCTCACCCGCACGCGCAGCCTCAATTGAAGCATTCAAGGACAGCAGCGACGTCTGGCTGGCAATCTCGGATACATAACCGGTCATCGTCGTAATCTCGGCTGCATTGGCCTCCAGTTCCTTGACTGTCTGCTCCACCTCGGACATCGCTGAACAATTTTCTGCTACAATGCGCAGCTGATCACTCATCACACGTGTACCTTGCTCAATGACACGTAATGCGTCTTCGCTATAGGTGGAAGACTGCGTGGTCTCCAGCAGATTCGCTTCAAACTTCTGCTGCATCTCATCCACAACGCCAACGGTGGTCGACAGATCCTCGGCAATTTTTTGACTCCCAATCGCCAGTTCCTCTGTTGAGGTGCTAACTTGTGTTACGATTTCCTTCATGGCCTCATTATGCTGGTCAATATCCCGAGCCATCAGATCGACACGATTCCCCGCCTGGTCAATAGAGAGCACAATGTTACGCAAGTTCCCGATCATGACCCGGAACGATTCGTTGAGCTCGTCCAGCTCATCTCGTCCCTTCGTTTGTGCGAGCTGCACCGTCAAGTTTCCATCGGCAATTTGCTTCGCTGCATTCGTCAACTTGCGGGTTCTGAGGGCAAGCTGCCTGGATGTATATGTATTATATAGCCCGACCGCCACCAGCAGCAGAACAGCACCTGCCAAGGCCAATTGCCAAGTAAAACGAATACTCTTGGTCAATTCCTCTGTATATTCGTCATAACGTGCTTTCGTCAGAATATCCAGCATAAACACATCGTTCTGGATCCCCTGTACACGCATCGCATTACGTTTGGATTCAGGACTGCTTCCCGTACTCATCGCTTTAACCGTCGCAGCCTTCAATTCGCTGAATTTCGTTTTAACGGTATTCAGACGCTTTTGCTGCGCTTCGGTCTGCATCATGCCTTGCGAAAGCAAAGTAATCGTTTTTTCCGCCTGCCCCAGTTGATTTTGCACATCCGTTTTGTTGCTCTCTGTCATAGAAGAAGAGTAGTTTTGCAGCGCCTGTCCTGACTGAATCAAATAAGCATTGAGCTGCTGTACATTCAGCATGGCTGGAACGAGACTACTACTTTGCGAGTTGATACGGATTAATTGAAAAATAATATAGGCCACTAAAGCCAGGCATGCGATCAGGGAAACCATCGCGTTAAGCACCAGTTTACCTTGCAGTTTCATCAGGAATCATCCTCCGTTTTACGAAAATTTATTGGGTGGGCACAGTAAGACTGCCGGACTTAACCTGTTCCTTCAAGTCATCCAGCAGCTTTTGCTGCTCCGGGTTCAATGTCAAAACACGAATAGGCGCCAAACCGATGCCTTCTTCCGCAAGACCGAACACCATATTCTGGTTCGTAAATTTTCTTTGATGATCTGCAAAGCTTTTGACAGCCGTGTAAATGGCGGCATCCACATTTTTAATCATTGAGGTCACTACTGCTTTTTCCGCAATGAAGAACTGGTCGCTGTCGACCCCGATTGCGAACTTTTGCTGCTTTTGCACCTCCTGTAACGCACCCACACCTGTAAGACCTGCCGCCGCATAAATCACATCAACTCGATCCTGATCTATCATGTCGCGCGCGATCTCCGAGCCCAGCTCCGCCTTGCCGAAATCCCCCGCATACGTAGCGGTAACCTTGGCATCAGGCTTAACGGAGCGAACTCCTGCCCGATATCCAACCTCAAACTTTTTCAACAGCGGAGACTCCACTCCCCCGATAAAACCCACCTGATCGGTTCGGCTCACCATTCCTGCAACGACCCCTGCCAAAAAGCTGCCCTCTTCTTCTTTAAAAGTAATGGAAGCCACATTAGGTAAATCCGATTTTTCATCCACAATTACAAATTTGCGATCCGGATATTTTTTTGCAACGGTCTCCAGACTTTCTTTCACCATGTACCCCAATCCGATAATCAAATCGGATTTTTCCTGAACAAGCTGTTCAAAAGCAGCATCATATGTCTTGGTTTCAGAAATTTCCCGATATTCAAAAACGATTTTTCCCTCGTCCCGTGCCTTGACCAAACCCCGAAA
The DNA here is from genome assembly GCF_056316205.1 of Paenibacillus sp. 1-8. Lineage (NCBI taxonomy): Bacteria > Bacillati > Bacillota > Bacilli > Caryophanales > Paenibacillaceae > Paenibacillus > Paenibacillus sp. 1-8. The sequence continues at coordinate 3,720,086 of NZ_CM149995.1, forward strand.
AGCCGCGTCGCTGTAAGACTGATCACCCAGACCAATATCTGACAGTACAATTCCTACCTTAATCGGTTGCTCCTTGGTTTGTGCTACTGGCTGTCCACATGCTCCCAGCAGTAATGCAAAAATAGTGACAATGGGAACCCACCTCAATGTTAATAACTGAACCTTTTTCTTCATGACATATCACCTCTGCATAATTTGCAAATCCCCAACATTTTTATATCGGTTATAAAGGCATTTTTTTTCATAAGGTAATATTTCCCGTTTATCATTTGCTCTTGCTCCATTTGGAGGCAATCACGTCGGCTTTACTTTCTATGAGATCCATGACTTCCTCACGACGTTTAGCCTTGAACAGATCAATCATGTCCACCAGGTCGTTGCGGTCCAATAGCTTAACTCCGTTAACAGCAGCGAGTGTTTTACAGGATTCCGTGTAGCGTCCGGAAGTGATAACGACAGGCTTGTCTGCCGCATAATAACGCATGGAGGTGTAAATTTCCTGTACCGCACCCAAGCCGACCGGATTTTGTACAGCATAACGCTTGGCCTGAATCACAACTCTGACACCTTCACGGTCTGTAAAAACCAGATCCGCTCCAAAATCCCGGCTACTGGTCGTTTTGTAGATGTCCTTATAGCCGAGCGCAGATAACAACCGTTGCAGATAAAGCTCAAATTCTGAGCCATCCTCCATCCTATCTATATCCTGAATTCCGATTTTTCGCGGGTCCAGATCACGTAAAATCCGATTTCTGCGCCGACGTACCAGTCCCCTGATGATGAGTATGAGTAACAGTAGTAGTACAATGAATCCTATTCCTAATTCCTTATATGCCGATAATTGCTCCAGCAGCATTCCTCTTCCCCTTTTCTACAATAGGCGTGCAGCGGTATATTCCTTAGCAGGGCATTCCACATATCACGTTGACGCCCTCGCTACACAAGGACAGCCCCGCCGGATTCGACGGGGCTGTCTTCATTTTTCCTCAAAGCTGCCTACATTCTAAACTCCGCAATATTATTCCCGATTCAGCAGCGACTCTCCGGCAATACCCGGCTGAGTCATTTGATACGGGTCCAAAATAATGTCCAGCTCTTCCTCAGTCAGTACATTATACAACAGACACAACTCGCGTACCGATTTGCCAGTTGTAATCGCCTCACGGGCGATGCGTGATACGACCTCATATCCAAGGTGGGGATTGAGCGCAGTAATAATGCCTACGCTGTTTTCGACATATTCACGACACCGCTCCACGTTCGCTTCAATTCCGTCCACGCAATGAATGCGGAAGACATGAAAGCCCTGCTTCATAATTTCCAGCGATTGCAGCAGGTTGTAGACAAGCACAGGCTCCATCACATTCAATTCTAGCTGACCAGACTCGGAAGCGAGACAGATCGTATGATCATTCCCAATGACCTGAAAAGCAATCTGGTTGATGACCTCACACATTACCGGATTTACCTTACCCGGCATAATAGATGAACCCGGCTGGCGGGCGGGCAGACTCAGCTCTCCGAGACCAGCACGCGGCCCTGAGGCCATCAGGCGAATATCATTTGCCACCTTGGACATGTTCATCATGCAAATTTTTAACGCGGCAGACACTTCCGTATAAGCATCCGTGTTTTGAGTGGCATCGACGAGATTTTCGTCAGCCTCTACAGGGAAACCACTTACTTCCGCCAGCACCTCCGCGACACGCTGAATATAACGACGATCTGCGTTCAAGCCGGTGCCTACCGCAGTTGCGCCCATATTGACCGTCAGCAAATGCAGCTTCGTGGCACGAACACGTCCGATATCACGGCCCAGCACACGCGCATAAGCCTGAAACTCCTGTCCCAGCCGGATCGGTACTGCATCCTGCAAGTGAGTTCGGCCCATTTTAATCACACTGTCAAACTCTTTCGCCTTACGGGAAAACGCCTCCTGAAGCTCACTCATGGTGACCAGCAGCTTGTCAATCATACTTAGAACAGCCAAATGGACAGCCGTCGGAAAAGCGTCGTTCGTCGATTGCGCCATGTTGACATGGTTGTTGGGACTAATCTCCTGATAATCTCCACGCTGCTTGCCGATCAGTTCCAGCGCCCGGTTCGCAATCACTTCATTTGTATTCATATTAATGGACGTGCCTGCGCCGCCCTGAATCGGATCGACGATGAAATGGTCGTGCAATTGTCCTTGAATCACCTCGTCAGCTGCCTGAATAATAGCCTCTGCCTTGGGACGATGCAAGCGGGTCAGCTCCATGTTTACCGTTGCTGCTGCCTTTTTGACGATGGCCATGGCTTTAATCAGCTCAGGATGCAGCCGTTGGCCGGTAATTGGAAAATTCTCTTTTGCCCTCAGTGTTTGTACACCGTAATAGGCGTCTGACGGCACTTCCTTGGTACCTAGAAAATCATGCTCCAGCCTCATATTCTTCGATTCCTCCGCTGTATATACTACGATCTTCAATCCGGACCTGCCGAATTGACATAAAGAGACCCTTTAGACGGTCCTCATTTCATTATACGTTCCCGTTCCCTCGCTTTTCCAGTCGAATAAAAGCGGAAAAGCATGTGAAATCGTATAACAAGCTATTATTACCTGTATATAATACCGTTATTCGCCAAATCATCAGCAGCGGCTCAAATACGGATTTAGTGGTTTGTAATAAAATCGGGTAGCGTCCAGTTGATCGTCAGCCGATTGGGCATACCCTGGAATCACGCCTGCTTCCACAAATCCGATAGATTCGTATAGCTTATTGGAAGGATCGCCCACCCTCGTATCCAGCACCAGCAGCGTTCTGCCCTGACGCAGCGCCTCCTCTTCCGCAGCCTGCATCAGTTGACGCGCAATCCCAAGCCTGCGTCCGAACGGATGCACCATGAGCTTCGCAATTTCCGCACGGTGAGTTGCATTGGCCTTTGTAGCCAAATGGAGCTGCACAGTTCCAACAGGCACACCTTCCTTCTCCGCAATCCACAGGACTACACTATCCTGAAGGACACTCTTCCAATAAGCTACTGCTTCCTGATAAGCCAGTGGCGGTAAAAATCCAATAGAAGCACCGTCCGCCACCACGTCGATCAACAACCGGGTCAGTGTATCTGTCAGTGCATCGTTCAGAGATTGAACGGGATAGACTGCTATTTCATTAGACATGGTGATTCCTCCCCGGTGATATTTGATAACAATAAAGAAAGCAAACCATCCTTTTAGGATCGCTTACTTTCCATGGTGTTACTTTAGTTTCTATATACGCTTTATGTCCCCTTACTGCTCTGCCATATAAAAGAACTCCCACAAATGACCATCTATATCCTGAAAGCTCCATCCGTACATAAAGCCGTGATCCTGAGGTTCGTTCGAAGGTTTTCCGCCGGCTTCCAGAGCCTTGTGGACAATTTCGTCCACCTTTTCTCGACTCTCCACCGATAAGGCAACAATCGCTTCTGTTGTTTTCGTTGCATCCGAAATTTCTTTGGTAGTGAATGCTTTAAAACGCTCTTCAACCAGCAACATAACAAATATTTGCTCACTGACAATCATACAGGTTGCATGCTCATCGGTGAACTGCGCGTTAAATTCAAATCCGATTGCTGTGAAAAAATCAATGGACTGCTGCAGGTTTTTAACCGGTAAATTCACAAAAATTTGTTTGGCTGTTACTCTCACGACATTTCACCTCTTCATCAGTTATAAAATCAAATTTTTCATGCTGCTTCTCCAACAAAAGATAACTTAACTACCGCAGAAGGTCAATCAATCTGATATTTCAATCATTATACTACTGCTCCCAATTCAACTTATCCAGAGTTCGAGATAATACAGCCGCTGCTTCTGCCCTCGTCACCGATGCAGTTGGAGCAAAACGGCCTTTCCCGTCTCCCTTCATAATGCCCACGCTGGACAGAGTACTGACAGCCGGAGCTGCCCATGTAGAAATGGCTTGTGCATCCGATAATGACTCTGAGGCACTTCCTGCCGCTGTATCTTCCGTAGTCCCGGCGAAGCGCAGGACTCGCTCTACAATCACAGCCATCTCCTCCCTCGATACCGGAGCATCAGGTCTGAAGCTGCCGTCTGCATAGCCATTGATCAGTCCAGCAGCGGCTGCGGTACGCACCGAATCCGCATACCACAATTCCGATTGTACATCGTCAAAGCCCGTCACCATGCGATTTGAATGCTCCAGTCCAAGCGTACGAACCAGCATCGTAGCCAGTTCCGAGCGTTGTACCTGACCATTCGGGTCAAAGCGTACGTTCGATAAACCCATCTCACCAGTCTCATTAGCGGTGGACGCTGACTGATTTGCCCCTGCCACAATCAGACGCGTAGCCAAGCGTGTAATGTCCTGCTGCGCCCAATGACCGGAAATATCGCTGAACGACCTGCTTACATTAGCTCCCCCGCCATCCAGCACGACATAGGTTCCACCCGAACGTCCATACACAGTCAGTTCCTCACCAGAAGCGGTAAACGGAACCGGATGATAGGACAACTGTCCTGCTTGGTTGATGGATACCTTCACTACAGCAAGTTGACCCACATCTACCGTTGCGGGAACACGTAGAAGATAACGTTCATACCCTTTACCGGAATTATCGCTACCTGCCAACGACTGCTTGCGTCCATCTTCGCTTCGTAACTCCGCCACAACATCAACAGCTCGCACCAGCTTGCGCCCTGCTGGAATATCTGTGCGTTTAGCCAATCCTTCGTTCGGCGTAACCGTAAAGCTCAAGGAAATCTGTTTTACAGGCACCTGCCAGGTGTCAGCCAGCTTTTGAACAGACAAACGACCTGTTGCTACTTCATAGCCTCCCTGTGGCGTTTCTACTCGCAGGGTGTGAATACGGTCATTCAAGACGGCACCCAAAGCATCTCCGTTTAGATTCACTTCGAATAGCTTAGCATCCGCTTGCTCCCCTGCACGGACTACGAGCGTACCGTTCGCCCCGTTCCGAATCGCATTTTGTATGTCAGCGGTTGGTACCTGTGCGACTGCTCTTTTCAGTCCGTTTTGCTCTGTTACTATGGACTTGGCTTGCACCACATTAACGCCTGACGAACCGTTACCATTCTGCCCGCTATTCGCAGTCTCACCCTGTCCGTTATTCGTCGCTCCACTCGCGTTACCGCTACTATTGTTTCCAGTGTTGTTGCTGCCATTGCTCTCCTGCTGATCATCGTCATCATCTTTATTCCGACCACTCTCGCCATCTGTTGGCGGTTCCACTGTTTGGCGTGGCAAGCCAATTTGAGCAACCAATGGATCATGATCACTTACCCGCCCGTCCGCGGCGCTAAAATCCGCATTGATATGAACAATATCCAGCACGGATGATTCACTTATGGACGGACTGACCAGCAAATGATCCAGTGTTTGCGAATTCCCCTCATAAATATACGAATACCGTTCCTTCTCATCCAGCTTATCTACCAAATTCGTCAATTCCTGTCCCCGGACCAAAGCAAGCGTTTCGGAAAATTGAAAATCATTTAAATCTCCCAATACGATGATATTCGCCTGATGATTTTGAGCCAGCACCGACTTCACAAAACCATTCACAATCGTTGCGATCTTCGCCCTTTGTATTTCGCTGCTTCGTACGGGTGGCTGAATCCCTCCAAATGGCGCCTGATCGCCCCCTTTGGAATTAAAATGGTTCGCGATCACGATCACCTGCTGACCTTCAAACTCAAATTCAGCAGCCAACGGCTTGCGTGAGTATTCAAATGCCGCATTCAGCGGATCAATACGACCGGGATTGAGAGAAAGCCCCTGCTCTCCATAGGTCACCGATGTAACCGAATCTCCCTTCGACTTATCCGTCAGCGTGACACGTTGCGGATTGTAGAGAAATCCGACCCGAATATTGCCGCCGGGAGCGCCGCCATCCTTATTATTTTCAGGTGCTATATCTGTAAAAGCATACTCCGGCCCTCCATGAGCACGAATCGCCTCAATCAGCACCCGAAAGCTTTCCGAAGCATCTGTGGTGCCGTCATCCTTCTCGCCGTTATTGTCCTGAACCTCCAACAGCCCTACGATATCCGGGTGGTTCAAATTCTCGGCGATGGCCTGTCCGAGCTGATCAATCCGTTTTCCGTCACCGGGATCGAAATTTTCCACGTTAAAGGAAGCGACCGTCAGCTTATGATCATCCTGCACCAGACGTGTGTTGGCTGGCTGGAGACCCCCTGACACAATATCCGGCAGACGCTCAGGCAACAGCTTGAAATTACTAAAGCTGTAGCTCACAATTCCCGTGATGGGACCCGCAAAACGATCTCCTGTTTTCAACGGAACCGCGGGCTTGGCGTCGATCAAAATCCGCTGCGGATTCAGACTTTCTTCGGTCAGCATCAAGCCGCCTGCTTCAGTCAATACCTCGCCCGTGTCCGTTCCGTTATCAATCCTGACCGGAATTTCATAACCATAAGGACCGATTACACGCGCATCTCTCAACTCTACACGCATGGCCTCCAGACTTTCAAAAAAGTCCAAGCCATCCTCCTGCGGATCGAACACCGTCATTCCGTCATTATCTACAACAGATGTCGGCATGACACGCCCCTCTTTTCCAAGCAAAATCGGAGTCGGCAGTGGACGGTCCTTGGCGAACACCGAAACCGAAGAAGCTACAATTTCCGTGGTCGTCAGGTCTACCGGCTTGCTGGCGTAGGTTCTTTCCGTATATTCCTTCACCGAGCCGCTGACCCGTGCCTCATCCCCAACCTGCACACCGCTGCCAGGCTTGTACACTAGAATAGCTTCGGATGTCCTTTCATCCTGATCCACCTTATCGTCTGCCTCCTGCATAAAGAAGCTGCTTCCCTTCACCATTGTCACAATTCCTTCGACATCCGTTACCTTTTGCCCCTCATAAGGTGAACGATGGACTGCTCCCTGTATATCATGGATGCGGAGCTTCTCCGGCACATAGACATCTGCATATACACTGGCTGCTACAGTCGTGGGTGATGATGGTACCCCCGTTTCTACTAGAGATGCAGGCTCTGCTGAAGCTTTTCCAGCGGACAGTAACCCCGGCCCTCCACCCGACAGCACCAATGCCACACTGAGCCATGCGACCCCAAACCTTTTTAATTTCCTGGGTAACGTTACTGCTATGTATTCTTGTTTCATCAAAAGACGCGCTCCTCCCAATTTTAGCTATGATCACGCTTACAAAATATATTCCATGTTTAAACATACCATAAAATAGTCAAACCAGTACCTGAATTATGTAAAATGAATGGCTCCGCCGTAGCATAATGAGATCAAATTATTGTAAACTTGTTCTAATACAGAAAAAGGTGGCACACACGCTATGGAGCACTTGCTTAACGATCAGGTTAAAAACATTCAAATCAGCGGCATCCGCAAAATTGCCAATAAAGTTGCCGCATTACCCGGAACCCTGTCTTTAACGATTGGACAGCCGGATTTCCCTACCCCTCCGCATATTATGGAAGCCGCCCACCGGGCGATTAACGAAGGACGCACCTCTTATACGCCAAATCCGGGACTGCCCGAGCTACGGGAAGCGGCAGCGGCGTTTGTAGCGCATAAATACGAACTGAATTACCGTGGACAGGATGAGGTTATCGTAACGAATGGGGCCAGCGAAGCGCTGGATATTGCCCTGCGCACGATTTTATCACCCGGTGACGAAGTCATTTTGCCTGTGCCCATCTACCCAGGATACGAGCCATTGATTCGCTTGTCAGGTGGCGTGCCCGTGCTGGCTGACACCCGTAAAAGCGGCTTTAAGCTGACCGCCGAGGTGCTGGAGCCGTATTTGACCGAACGGACGAAAGCAGTCATCCTCGGATATCCTTCAAACCCAACCGGACGAGTGATGAGCCGCGAAGAGCTGGAGGCTGTCGCAGATTTGCTGAGAGACCGCGAGCTGTTTATCATTTCAGATGAAATATACAGCGAACTGATTTACGATGCGCCACACGTGTCTATTGCTGCCCTTCCAGGTATGCAAGAGCGCACCATCGTCATCAACGGCCTGTCCAAATCGCACTCCATGACGGGCTGGCGGATTGGTTTTACGCTTGCACCTGCTGCAATTACACAACATATGGTCAAGGTACATCAGTACAATGTGACCTGTGCCAGCTCGATTAGCCAATATGCTGCGCTGGAAGCCTTGACCGTTGGTGTCGACGATGCACTTCCGATGCGCGAGGAATACCGCAAGCGCCGTGACTATGTACATGGAAGGCTAACGGACATGGGCATTCCACTTGAAAAGCCCGAGGGAGCCTTTTATCTATTCCCTTCCATCGCCCATTTTGGCTTAAGCTCGATGGATTTCACCCTGAAGCTACTGGAAGAGCATGGGGTGGCTGTCGTGCCCGGAGATGCCTTTTCCTCCTATGGCGAAGGATACATTCGGTTGTCCTATGCTTACGGACAAGATGTGCTGGAGCAGGGGTTGGATAAAATAGAGAGGTTTGTTAAAGGAATTGTGGGGAGTTAAGGTGGGGGGAGGCGCTACGCGGTCCATTTGATCTTCCGATCGCTGTTGCAGGGGGATTCTTGGATTGTGTAAGACATTTAGAGGTAAGAATCCTCCTGCAAAGGCGAACGCTACCGCTTCTTCAGATTCAAATGGCCCGCTTCGCTACTACCCACCTTAAAGTCACCAAATTCCTTTGAGCATGTGGGGCGCAGGGGAAAAGAACAATACTCACCGCTTTGCACGGTGAGTAAACAAAATAGGCCCTTGAACCACCCGCACAGGTGGTTCAAGGGCCTATTCGCTCTTCCACTACTCCCTCACCATCGGCGTAGGGATTCATGGGTGCAAGCTTTAAGCACGGCGCAGCGGAGGGGGCGGAATGGTGCTGGACAAGCGAAGCGTTCGCCTTTAAATTCCGATTTTCACCTTTAGACTTCAAATCAAAAAATCGGAATTTAACAGCGATGGTAAGCACCATCCGCCCACGCAGCGTCCTTTAAAGCTCAAACCTGAATCCGCGCGCCCCCGCCACTCTCTTACTTTAAATGCATTTTGAATTGCAGGAACAATTCATTGTAATGAGCCAGCATTCGCTTGCCCAGGTTGTCGTAGACCTCCAGCTTATCCGTAATTTCAGATGGTGGATAAAAGCGCTCATCACCGGATATATCTTCGGGCAACAGCTTCTTTCCATCCTCGTTGGGTGTGGAGTAGCCTACAAACTCGGCATTTTGAGCGGCTACATCGGGCTGCATCATGAAATTGATGAACTTATGGGCCGCGTCCACATGGGTGGCGGTTTTCGGAATAACCATGTTATCAAACCACAGGTTCGAGCCTTCATCTGGCACGATGTAATCCAGTTTTTCGTTCTCGTCCATGATTTCGGACGCATCACCGGACCATACAACACCAGCAGCAGCTTCCTCGTTTGCCAGCAGCATTTTAATCTCGTCACCGACAACCGCTTTGACATTGGGCGCTAATTTCTCCAGCTTCGTTAAAGCCTGCTGCAAATGCGCCTCATTCGTATCGTTCAAGGAATAGTGGAGGCTGTTCAGCGACATACCCACAACCTCCCTCGCACCATCCACCAGCAGGAGGTTGTTACGCAGCTTCGGATTCCACAGACCATCCCAGCTATGAAAATCAATCCCCTTCGTTAGCTCCGGGTTGAACACAATCCCAACCGTACCCCAAAAATACGGCACAGAGTATTGGTTTTTCGGGTCAAACGAAAGGTTCAGAAAATGAGCATCCACATGCTTCAAATTCGGCAGCTTGCTGTGATCCAGCGGGAGCAAAAGGTGCTCCTGCTTCATTTTAGCCAGAGCATACTCCGAAGGAACCGCTACATCAAATGATGTTCCTCCCTGCTCAATTTTCGTCAGCATCGCCTCATTGGAGTCGAACGTCTGATAAATGACGGTAATCCCCGTCTCCTTCTGGAACCTTGCCGTTAACTCAGGGTCGATATAGTCTCCCCAGTTGTATACCGTCAGCGTATTGCCACCGGAATAGCCTTGACTGGAGTTCAGCCATGCCGCCACCCCCATCAGACCGAACGAGATGATAAAAATCGACAGAAACACGCGCACAAGCGACTTCATCTAGGTACCCCCATTTCCGCCGCAGGCTCCTTTTTCCCATTCCGATTCGCCTTGCGCATAATAAAGTAGTAACCCACCACCAACAGCACAGTAAACAGGAAAATGAGCGTGGACAGCGCATTGATAGACAGGGAAACCCCTTGGCGGGCACGCGAGTAAATTTCCACTGATAAGGTAGAATAGCCGCTGCCTGTCACAAAAAAGGTCACCGCAAAATCGTCCAGCGAGTACGTTAGCGCCATAAAGAAGCCCGCGTAAATCCCCGGCTTGATAAAAGGTAAAATGACCTTGGTCAGCACATCCATCCGGCTGGCACCCAAATCCCGGGCCGCATCCACCAGCGATGGACTCATTTCCTGAAGCCGTGGCAAAATCATAATGACCGCAATCGGCACACTAAATGCAATATGGGACAACAACACCGAGTAAAATCCCAGCTTGATCCCCACCATCGTGAACAAAATGAGGAAGGATGCGCCAATAATGACGTCCGGGTTCACGATCAGCACATTGTTGAGAGACAGCAGCGTATTTTTGACCCGACGGTTCTGCATCTGGTGAATAGCCAGCGCTCCCATGATGCCAATAATCGTAGCCAGCGCAGAGGACAACAACGCAATGACCAAGGTGTTTATAACAATGATAATCAAGCGGGTGTCGGCAAACACCTCTTTGTAGTATTGGAGCGTAAAGCCTTCAAATTGGTGCATCGTCCCGCCGCTATTGAACGAATAATACATCAAGTACAGAATAGGCGCATACAACACAAGAAAGACGAGCACCAAATAAATATTCCCGAACCGGTTTTTATTTGCCATGCCGCACCCTCCGTTTCGTTCCCGAGGTTATCAGCATAATGATCGCCATCGCCAAAATCAGGAACACCGCAACCGTAGAGCCCATACCCCAATCCTGTGTGACCAGAAAATGCTGCTCAATCGCCGTTCCCAGTGTAATAACACGGTTGCCTGCAATCAGACGGGTAATCATAAATAGCGACAGCGCCGGGATGAATACCGCCATACACCCGGATCGCACACCAGATAGCGTTAATGGAAAAATAACTCGGCGAAACGCCGTCCACTTGGAAGCGCCCAGATCACGCGCGGCGTCCAGCAGTGAAGGGTTCAGTCCTTCCAGCGCGTTGTAGATGGGCAAGATCATAAACGGCACAAAAATATAAACCGATACAAACACAAAGCTGGAACTGGTAAACAATAATTGCTGACCACCCAGTCCGACCAAGCCCAACACAGCATTCACCGGACCATACGTACCAAAAATCCCGATAAAAGCATATGTTTTAAGCAGTAAGTTAATCCACGTCGGTAAAATAATGAGCAACAGCCACAGCTGCTTATGCTTGGTTCGGGTCAGCAAATACGCCGCCGGATAAGCCACCAACAGCGAAAATACCGTAATCAACAACGCATACCAAAACGAGCTAAGCGTCATACTCAAATAGACAGGGGTCAGAAATTGTACATAGTTACTGAACGTGAAATGACCATCTACATCAAATAGCGAATAGTAAAATACAAGCACGACCGGGGCTGCCACGAACAGCACAATCCACAAATAGTAAGGCAGCAGATACGCTGCTCTCGTATTACCGGACATGCTGCTCCACCTCTTCATAGGCCTCCAGACGCCGATCAAATTCTTCCTCTGTTTCCCCGAACCGCATCACGTGGATCGCTTCTGGGTCAAAATGGAGACCGATTTCACTGCCCAGCTCCGCCTTTTTGGTAGAATGCACCAGCCACTCCTGACCGGAATCATCATAGCAGCTAATTTCATAGTGAACACCGCGGAACAATTGGGTATCCACCTTTACTCGCAGTTTGCCCTCTGTAACGGTTGTAATCTCCAAATCCTCGGGTCGAATGACAATTTCAATTGGTTCATTCGGGCGTAATCCTCCATCGACACATTCAAACTGCCGACCATTAAACTCCACCTGATAATCCGCGATCATGCGTCCTGGTACAATGTTGGATTCCCCGATAAAATCCGCAACAAACCGATTGATCGGTTCATCATAAATATCATTCGGCGTACCGCTCTGCTCAATCTTCCCTTTGTTCATAACAAAAATTTCGTCCGACATGGCCAGCGCTTCCTCCTGATCATGCGTAACGAAAATAAAGGTGATCCCAAGACGCTGCTGCATTTCACGCAAAATATACTGCATTTCTGTCCGCAGCTTCAAATCCAGTGCAGACAGCGGCTCATCTAGCAGCAGAACGTCCGGCTCATTGACAATGGCCCGTGCAATAGCAACACGCTGGCGTTGCCCTCCGGACATCTCAGAAATTTCCCGTTCGTCGTAGCCCTCCAGATTGACAAAGGATAATGCCTGCACAACCTTCTCCTGAATGGCCTTTTTGTTCATCTTTTTGATTCTCAGACCGAAAGCCACATTTTCAAACACATTCAGATGTGGAAATAAGGCATAGTCCTGAAAAACCGTATTGACCTGCCGTTCGTTGGCTGGAACACGATTAATCAGCTTGTCATTCAAATAAATCGAGCCTTCCGTCGGCTCTGCAAAACCCGCAATCATACGCAAAATTGTCGTTTTACCGCAGCCGGAGGGCCCCAGCAGCGTATAGAATTTGCCACGTTCAATCTCAAAGCTGACATCAGCCAGCACCGGTGGATCGTTGTCATATTGCTTGGTCACCCGTTCGAATCGGATGATGGTTTGCTCTCCCATAACACCCTCCCTCAATATTCGACTTCATTCCATTTCATTCACTTCATTAAACCTATTTACTCAGAGCCTATCATTGAACTTTGAGATTTCCATGTAAAATAGTCTGTCAATACACGAATCGCCACACCAATGGCTTCCTCTGCAGGCTCCAGCTTGGCATGATGCAGACCATAAGGCGTATCAACGCCAAGCCAGAACATCAGCCCCGGAATTCGCTCCAGAAAATATCCAAAATCCTCTCCGGTCATCGCTTCCGCACATTCAATGAGCTGTACATCCTGCCGTTCACGGACCCAGTTCATAAATTCCTCTGTCACCTTGGCTTCATTGAACACTTGCAAGTAATTTGAGCCATAATCAATCTCTGCCTGGCATTCGAATCCAGCTTCCATCCCACGCACCAGCGCTTCAATCCGCGATTTGACCAGTGTCATCGTGTCGGCGGATAACGTGCGAATGGTGCCCTCCAAACGGGCTGTTTCAGCAATAATGTTCTGCTTCGTACCGCCGCTGACCTTGCCAATCGTAATGACCGCTGAATCCAGCGGGTTCACATTACGTGCTACAACCGTTTGCAATTGTCCAACCAACTGACAGGCCGCCACCACCATATCATTCGCTTTGTGTGGATATGCCGCGTGTCCGCCTGTACCCTTCAGATCGATAAACAGCTCTGATGTATTCGCAAACAAAATGCCGGGGCGAGTTGCAATCGTGCCCACCGGATACTCCGGTGCAACATGCAGCGCGACGATTTCATCCGGCAGCCAGTCTGCCAGCTCGGCGCTGTCCCGCATCGGCAACGCTCCGCCCGGTCCTTCCTCGGCAGGCTGAAACAGTACGACCAGGTCATCCTTGATCGGGTGGTTTGCAAAGTGAGAAACAATACCCAATCCAATCGTCATATGTAAATCATGACCGCAAGCATGCATGTAGCCGGGATGGGTCGAACGGAAATCATAGCCCGTCTCTTCCACAATTGGCAAACCATCCATATCGCAGCGATATCCATAACGGCGCACAGGAGCCGTTCCATGAATCAACACCAGTACGGCAGTACGCCATGTACGAATGTCCAGATGCTCCTGAGGGAGCGTTGCCAAATAATTCAGCAAATATTGCTGCGTTTTAAATTCCTCAAAACCAGGCTCGGGAATTTGATGCAAATCCCTTCGTATTTGAATAAAAGAACGATAATCGACCGTGCTCATTCCGCTGATCCGCCTCCTTTTCCTAACTTATCAGGTTTATCAGACAAAAGAACAAAAGGACAAAAGCCCGGCGCAGCCGCCGAGCCTTGTCCGTTGTGCTTCGTCCCTAAATTGTGCTGTCAATGCGTCCATACCACTGACAAGGAATCGTTCACCTTTTGTGCATTTAAAAACTTTTTTCAGTCTTACAGAACGCGCAGGTCTTTCAAGATTTCGGTTTTTGATTTGGTCTTATCGTCGACCTGTTTGATCACGCGTGCAGGTGTACCGGCAACTACGGAGTATTCAGGTACATCTTCGGTTACGACAGCTCCGGCTGCAACGACTGCACCTTTACCGATTCGTACGCCTTCCAATACGACTGCATTTGCACCGATCAATACATCGTCTTCTACCACAACAGGCTGTGCAGATGGAGGCTCAATAACACCCGCTAGGACCACGCCTGCACCGATGTGACACATGTTACCTACTTTAACACGGCCGCCAAGTACAGCATTCATATCAATCATTGTGCCTTCACCAATGGTGACACCGATGTTAATGACTGCACCCATCATAATGACTGCGTTATTACCGATACCAACCATATCACGAATATACGCGCCTGGCTCGATGCGGGCATTGATGCCTTTCAGATCGAGCATAGGCACTGCGGAATTGCGGCGGTCGTTTTCCACCACATAGTCTTCTTCTTTAGCGTTAACGCTGTCCAGTACAGGCTTGATGTCGGCCCAATCGCCAAATACAACGCCGCTGTCTCCGGAAATAAAAGCTTGAACATTCTCGCCGAATGATGCGGCAGCCAAAGCCCCTTTTACATATACTTTAACAGGTGTTTTTTTCTTGCTGTTTTTAATCACGTTGATGACTTCTTGTGTATTCATTTCGATGGACATAGTAAATCGAACAACTCCTTCATCGCTTCATACGACTTCGCAAGCCGGAATGATCTTATTCTCTCATCCTTTATAGCACAAAAGTACAGGTCCCGCAATTACGGATTCGAGTTACTTGTTGGCTTGCAGGCTCTCCAGCGATGTATAAATGAAGGATTCGAATCCTTCGGCAGGCTCGCCCTTAGGAATGTTTACCTTCACGATGAAGCCGCCTGTTTTATTTTCCACTACAATATATTGGCGTGTGACCTTCGAACCGTTCGCTTGCAGGAACAGACGGCTGCTGGTCAGCGCTTGAGGCACTTTGGCTTTGTCTACTTTCACCGCTTTGCCCATAGAAGACAGATCCTTTTCGCCTTCCTTTTGAAGCTCGTCCAGATTAAAATCGGAAGGCAGCTTCGTAATTTCAGCGTAATAGTTATCATCTACAGCCAAGGCTACGCGGTTCTGATCAGGAAACAGGGACATGGGGTCAAACACATACAGTGAATATCCCTCTCCTTCAGCCAACGTAGCGGTTTGCTTTTCCTTTTTCCCTTCAAGGCCAAGCTCAAAAGCTTGAGTTTTCGGGCGTTCACCGCCTACTGCTTGACCGGAGCTGCCGTTTTGCGTGCTGCCTGTTGCAGTTTCTGTTTTTTCAATTTTCGTCAAAATCAGTTGCTTGGCAACCGCGTCGCCTTCCACTGCTTTTTCGTTGTATTCAAATGCGACCGAATCGCCTTCCTCAAGTCCGGCTACCACCGTGTCCAGTCCGTCACCCAGTTGGAAAGACTGGGCTTCACCATTGGTTTCAATTTCAACCGTGTGCGGGTCAGCGGCTCCGTTGTATACACCTGTTCCCTTTTTAACCTCAGGCTCGGCGATTGGCTCCGGTTTAACTTGTGGCTGTTGCGTCTGCGGTTGGTCTGCCCCTTGAGTTGCGGTATTATTGGTTTGCGGTTTCGTTCCACAGGCTGACAGAGCCAGCACTGACACTACAGTTAACAGTATGATTGAAAATGTGTTGCGTTTTTTCATAAAATCCACCTCCACTTATGATAGACGAGTTTGTGCGGCAAAAGTTCTACGCAGCTTCATACTTAAAATCCTTCTTCCTGCTCCTGCTTTTTATATCCCACGCAGATGTCAGGTACGGTATAATGGGCTGTATTAAACCTAATTTTCAAGATACCGAAGGAAGGAAACGTACACGTATTATTCTTCCTCCGTACTGGATGGAGCTGTCACATGAATCAAGCGCACAAACCGTCATTTTCCTTTGAACTACTGTACATCGTAGGTATTATCGCTATTTCGTTCTCCTCGATCTTCGTAAGATGGTCTGAAGCCGAGGTGTCCGTCATCGCTATGTACCGCTTGTACCTGACCAATCTGGTCATGCTGCCTCTGGTCTGGAAATACCGCACCGAGCTGTTTAGCCTGACTCGCAAGCAATGGATGCTAATCATCTGGTCCGGTATTGCACTAGGGCTGCACTTCTTGCTCTGGATGGGCTCGCTGCGACTGACCACTGTTGCAAGTTCTACCGTTATTATGACATTGGAGCCGATCCTTGTCATGCTCGGTTCTTTTTTGTTTTTCCGTACAGGCACAAACCGGGCTATGCTCATCGGAATGGGCCTGGCTTTTGTTGGCTCGCTGGCGATCGGAGCCGGGGATTTTCACGCCTCGGGACAAGCCCTGCTTGGAGATGCCTTATCTTTTCTGGGGATGGTGGCCGTCTCTATCCATATGCTGATGGGCAAGCATTTGCGCGAGCATTTGAGCGCCTTTGTGTATAACTTTTGGGTATTCGCCATCGCGGCCACATCGCTTGCGCTGTATAATGTAGTCAACGCGATTCCTTTTACCGGATATGCCCCACGGGAATGGGGACTGTTCCTGTTGCTCGCCATTGTGCCCACTTTGTTCGGCCATTACCTGTTTAACTGGCTGCTCAAATACATTAACGCCACAGCGGTGTCGATGGCAGTACTCGGTGAGCCCGTTATTTCTTCCTTGCTAGCCTGGGTGTTGCTGGGAGAAAAACTTTCTGCCTTACAATTTGGCGCAGGCTTCTTCATCCTGTTCGGGGTATGGATTTTTATCCGATACGGAACCGATTTTAAAAAGAAGGTCGTCCACCAAAGTGAATTGCCCGACAGCGAGCTCCCACTTAAGACAGGTTCTTAACTTATTTACCCATTTTCATGAACTATACTCAATTCACGGATCTCAATGATAAAAAGGAAAGGCGGAATCCCTTATGAAATCTATCGTATCCAAACGCTGGCTGTTAGCTCGACTATATGAGCCAGATATCATCATCGCAGACTGCCGTTCTCTGCTCGGACAAGCCGGAGCGGGACGGGCTCAATTTAATGAGGATCATATTCCGGGGGCTGTTCACTTCGACCTGGAGGAAGACCTCACGGCTCCTCTGGGTGAACATGGTGGACGTCATCCTTTGCCGGATGCTGACACACTTGCCGCGCGCCTGAGTCGCGCCGGAATCAACGCCTCTTCACGCATCATCGCCTACGATGATCAAGGCGGCATGATGGCTTCCCGCTTCTGGTGGCTGCTGCGCTATTTGGGACATGAGCAGGTATATGTGCTGGATGAAAGCTACAGTGCATGGAAGGAAGCGAAATTCCCGGTCACGGCAGACCAGCCGATTCGCATTCCCTCAACCTTTGTAGCGAACGTTCAGCCACAAATGCTCACAAGTATGCAAGAGGTGCGACGTGTATCCGAAGGTTCGGTTCCCGTCGGCTCCCCTATAGGTTTTTCACCTATATTGATCGACTCCAGAGAGCGGTCGCGCTACCTGGGACTGGAAGAGCCCATAGATCAAGCAGCGGGGCATATCCCCGGTGCGGTGAATTTCTTCTGGAAAGAGGTCTTGGACGAAAAGGGTACATTTAAAAACGCAGAGCAGTTGAAACAGCATTTCTCAGACCTCGATCAGAACGCTGAGATCATCGTATATTGCGGATCAGGCGTATCCGCCTGCCCGAATGTTCTCGCCTTGAATGAGGCAGGATTTAGTAATGTGAGACTCTATCCGGGGAGCTGGAGCGATTGGATTAGCTATGAGGAAAATCCGGTGGCTACTGGTGAAGAATAAATACGAAAAGCCCGCGCTGAACGCGGGCTTTTGTTTTTCCTTCACATTGCAAAAGGAAGACTGGTCGGATGGTTCCTTGCTGCATAAGAAGCGCTTAGCTATGTTGCTGCCTGTTGTTCCTTGGACCTTCGCATCAAACTGACCAAAAGCATGGACAGAACAAGTACGAGAAAGTATAAAGGCATCGTAAGTAACGAGCCGTTATGAATCAAACTCATTCCGCTCGTAATTATACTCACCAGCAAATAATAGCCGAGTCCAAACATAGCTCCTGAGGTCCCTAGGACGTCATGGTAATCCACGAGGGCCATACTGAGACAGTTTGGAAGGGCCATGCCGATACCCAGCAGGATGACGAATACGCAGGATACTGTGAGCACAAGGTCGATCAGCGTGGCTTCGATTCCGTAAAGCGCCAGACAGGCAAGACTAAGCGCCCCAGTAGTTGATACACCACAGCCGAGAGTAATAATTCGTTCCGCTTGAATTGCGGGCAGCAGTCTTCTGGACAGCATTGCCCCCACAATGGACGATAGCGCAACAAAGATACCCAGACATCCGAAAGTGCCAGCACTCATACCGAAAAAATCAATGTAAATAAACGGAGCCTCAGCATAATAGCTGAACAAAATTCCGTTGGCAGCTCCGATGAGCAAGCCGAAGCGCCATACTCTGCGATCCTTCATCAACCGCGCTGCCACGGACAACATGCTGACGTTTTGAGTCGCCTCCAGTCGGGTTTCGGGCAACCGTACCCAAGCATATAGCCAGATGACCACGCCCATTAATACAAGCGTGAAGAACACCGCTCGAAAGCCGAGTGCCTGATCGACCCATCCGCCCAAAAGCGGCCCAACTGCAGGTGTAAACGCCAGTGCGGCCGAGATTTGGGCAAAGGCTGCATGACGCTTCGCCCCATCCAGACTTTCGCGCAATATCGTTTGGGTTACGGCAGAGCCAGCGCTGGCGCCAAAAGCCTGAATAAAACGGCATACCATGAGCCATTCGACCGATGAAGACCAATAACAACCCAGGCTGCCTATGGCATAGATGAAAATGCCCCACAGCATCGACGGGCGGCGTCCCATCAAATCTGACAGCCTGCCCCAGCAAAATACCCCTAAGGCAAAGCCCAAAAAATATATGCTGAGCGTAAGTTGAATGGCATTGCTGCTCGCTGCCATATGGCGGGCGATGTCCGGTAACGAAGGTGTATAGATCGTTTCGCTAATTTGCGGAAAACCGACAAGTATGATTAATAATAATAACGATATATGTTTTGAGATTTTTCTTTGCACAGCCAATATCCCCCATATCATTTAAAAATCTCAACCGACTGGCTTAGAAATTACGGGATTGGGGGTTTGCATTTGATTAGTCTGGAAAATGAAAGCATATTATTCACCATTTCTTCATAATAAGGGGGGATTAAACTAAGAGCTATTATATCAGATTATTGAAGCCTTTCATAAATTGTTTGATATAATGTTCCGTGTACCTCTCTTCACTGTCACCGGGTTCTTTGAACGGATGAGTGGCAATTCCACGAATCATAGAATTTTTCACGACTTTTAGGTACGGATCATGTTTCGTTCGTTCATGCGTGCAACACCAAAAGCCCGCTTTGCACGCAGACTTTTGGTGTGTTTTATATAGTGCCCTTGTATGGTTGAGACACTGGATTATGGTCGCTGAAGTCAACAAGGACTCAACCTGAGAAGGTTGAAAACAAGTACACATATGAATGACTGAAAACTTCTCATCCTTAGGTGCTAGTCTCCTCAGCTATAACATCTCCAGGTCGCAGACTAAAGATCTCCTAATGGGACTCAGTCTTCAAGGAAAAATCAACTTGAGCTGAGTGAGGCGACCTTCTACAGAACTCCAAAGCTGACTTTTTTACGTTCTGACAATTTGGCGTATGTACTTAATCGAATCAATATCCAATCCGAGGAGTCCTTTATGATCTTTAGGCAATATGCCTACATCTACATCTATATTTTGAATGCTGTTTGTACCTATTTCAATCCTGTCCATAATTTTTGTGTAGAAAGGAATACTTCCTCCGATCCCGTATGCTTCATATATTGAATCCCCTGTTTCGTAAGTCACACCGATTTCCTCTAAAATATCAGGACTAATTATAGTATGTGAAGATCCTGTATCTATAATTACATCATCTATTCACAATACTCTTCCTCTAAATGTAATGGTAAGTGACGTTGTAATTAACTGACCATCATAGTTAATTTTCATTAGTATTACGTCTCACTCTCATTAATAGATCTCTGCGGAGGTGAATCACAAAGTCTTGATTTGATGTATGGTACACTATGTTCCCAGGCTTTACTTGAAAAAACTCTTTATTCGCATCTTCTTCTGATATTGTGCGAATCGGTGCAACTTCATCTACTATTTTTTTGTTGTCTTCCTCATAATTAATTATAGAAACCAGAACAAATTGGTCAGGGAACAGTTCTCTAACTTCTTGCCATTTCATGTGTTCTACCTCTTAGCTTTTCGTCCTATTTCTTCTTTTTATCATTTTAACATATGCCGCCGATTTCATATAACGTTGCACATTTCTTACGTTCAAACGGCTTAAGATGCGTAGCATCAGGTCGTCAGACTTAGCCGTTTGAATGTATCGTCTGAATAAGCTTCTCCGAAAACCCACTTGGCGACCAAGGAACGGTAGCGACGAAGCAGAAATGTAATGTTATAGGATATAAGCGTATTCTTTGTATTTCCCAACTTTAGTTATTTTTAAATATCGTGTCTCTTTAGCGTAACAACAATGCGTAATATCTGAATTGTATTTTACAAGTTTACGTAGCAACGTTATCCATGAGTTCAACAAGCAAACAATTAGAACAGTGCTTCAGCAAGGGGTTACTTAATCTGATACATCTATCTTACAAAAGTAATATAATCAATGTTAACTGGATCAATATCATCTGCTCGAAGTCGCGAGTTAATCTGTCCTCGATGATACTGACCATGAAGTGCTACGTGAGTTAAAATATCTCGTATAGAAGTCATAAACTCTTTACCACTACTATTTGTGTATGTTATTAAGTTATCCAGGTCAGTTTTTGCTATTTCAGCGAGAAATGTTTTGAAGTTTTCTTCATTTTGTTTAATAAGTTTTGCACAGACTGTTATATCACCATCCGACCAGATAGGCATTTGTGAACTGTCCATTCCTTTTAATCTAGTTAACCATATTTGTTCAGCATATAGAATATGAGTAAATAAACTTAACTGCTGCTCCCCAATCTCTACATTCTGAAATATTTCTAGAATGCTTTGATTAGCCCAATTTAGATGCTCAAACATCTTTTGGATTGTTTTCAATGGTACCGCCTCCCACATTATCAATCACTTGTTTTATATGAATTCTATAAAAAGAGAAAACAAAGTTCTACCCGTTCTTTAACTCAACCGTCCGATAGCTGAAAGGCATCTTTGTAATAAATGATCAATAACTTATAATGTGTTTTTATGATGTTGCTGATTTCCTATAACGTTCCTGTATTCACGACGCCTAGCGAATGCTGGGTGTGTCCAGCTGCTCCTGCTTATCCGAATTTCCTCTGCCAGATCGAGGGCGGTAGCCCGGTGCAAAAATACATTGTTAGCTGGAGCTTATCTCTCCTTCGGATAGCCATCACATTGCTCTATATACTATACGTTCACCTCATCCCATCTATAAATAACATAGCCCAATTGACATATAACTAGTAATAAATAACTTACGTTTATAAATAGATATATTTTTATTTCTTTCTTGTGTTCATCTGAATTTATTTCTCCGTTCGCTTCTCTTTTCTTTATTTTCTCGATCCAACTCCTTATTCTTAAAAATTCTATCACACCCAATACCCCCCATAGCAATGTAAAGATTAATAATAAGGCATTTACTAGAGATAATAATATACCCATCCCTACATCCATTGTTCTTATCGCTTTAAAACAAATGTGCACCACTAGTGTCAGACTAAATAATCCCATGCCTATAATACTTAGTATCGGTTTATCCCGCATCCTCATTTTTTATTCCCTTCGTTCAATTTCAGCTGACGTTTCTGTATTCATGAAACCCGTCAGGGGTTGTCTGCTGAAATCCCTCTTCGAATTCCATCCTGCAGACCCAGGCTCCAAAGGAGCCGCTGCTTGAATATTATGTTATGAGATGTCATTGGCTTCTTCGATTTATCCCCAAAACAGTCCGTTATGCCCTTCATCTACGATCTTCAACTGTTTTTCAAAATCTTCATCCGGTTCGATGTCATCTATGAAGTGCCATTTCCCCTTGCTGTCTTGCCAATATATTTTCCATTCGTTTTCATCTAATCTGAACTGAGCTACAGGCAACCGCACCCATTGATCACTTTTGAATCCTTGTCTTTCTTCAATTAATGTCACATGATTTCCTCTGATCCTATAACTGATTTTTATCTGGTTTTTCACATGTTCTGGCACTGCATTTTGTATATATTTTTCCATGATTTTATTAATCCGCTTCTTCGTAAAGTCATCCATAGATTTTGTCTCTCCTGCCCTAACACGCTTTGCAATGATTATATCACGATGATGTCTCATAACGTTTCTGTATTCACGATATTGATCTTCCTTAGATAGTTCCTATCTTAGGAAGATCAACGTGTACGGCTGCTTCCACATCTCCGAAATCCTCCTGCCGGGCCGAGAGCCGAATGGCCCGAAGCGTGAATATTATGTTATATGAGTTACACGCCTCCCTGCAATACAATCACCAAGGTTCTTTAATCCATGTTTCTTTCCGAGCAATTAATAATTCATCCCGCCTAGAGATTCGAGAAAAATATTGACTCGTCGATAATTTGATAATAATTCATATTTCCTTTATTTATTATTACAGCATCAAACATCCATATATTATCCAAGTCGTTCTGTATTAACGCTTCCCAAGGACGGCCATCCTCATCTATCTCCCATTCTAGTTCACTAAAAACAGAAATTATTTCAGCGTCCTTAATCCCACAGTCATTTAATGCGATTATAAAGTCAAGCATGATCTCTTTTATATTACTTTGATCGCACTTTATATAGGTTTGGATTTGAGAATATTCTGGCATCTCATTCCCTCATTTCATCATTGCGTGTATTTCAACTAACATCTAATCTATGTACTTCGTAAATACTGCACCTTCAAGTTAGTATCTGAACTACATATATGATAACTCACTCAGTTCCACTTGCGAAGAAAAAATTGGTGAAAAGGGAATATTAAGCAGGGTGCTCAAGCTTCCATATCCATGTGATCCAGCAGGCTCTGAATACGCTGGATATTTTTCGTGCTGGCATGCTTATAGCGCTGCGTTATAACTACTACTAAATTAAGCGTTGAGTTTTTACTCTCCCCCCACCTCTACGTTACAAAAAAAGAAGTTACATGGCCTAGTCTCGGACTAGTTCAGTAACTCCCTTTCAAACCCTATTTCAATAGGTAGATTTATTATTCTTTTACCGCCCCGACCACGATCCCGGTCACAAAATAACGTTGCAGAAACGGATACACGAGCAGGATCGGCAGTGCACTGATAAAGATTTGCGAGGCCCGAATGGTTCGCTGGGACAGATTGGCGACGGCTTCCGGGTCGAGCTTGGACATGTCGGCCTGAACGATAATCGTCTGCATAAATGTCGCCAGCGGAAGCTTTTCTGAATCTCGAATATAGATCATCCCGTCAAAATAAGAGTTCCAATGTCCGACCATCATGAATAGGGAAACCGTGGCAATGACGGGTATGGAGACGGGCAAATATATTTTGATAAAAGTCTGCAAATGCCCTGCCCCATCAATAAAAGCGGCTTCCTCCAGATCCTTGGGTACGGTACGGAAGAAATTAAGCAGCAGAATAATGTTAAATACCGCAACCAATCCAGGCAAAATCAATGCCAGCAATGTATTCATTAGTCCAAGCTTCAGAATCAGAATGTAGCCCGGAATGAGACCACCGCTGAATAACATGGTGATGACAAAATACCAAAGGTAGATATTGCGTGCACGGAAGACTCGCGTCTCCTTGGAAAGCGCATATGCTGCAATCGTATTTACCACTAACGCAAGTCCCGTTCCAAGTACCGTCCGCTCCACAGACACCCACAAGGAGGAGAGGAAATTGGCATTATCAAACGTCTTGGCATAGGCTTCAAGCGTAAAGCCAATCGGCCAGAACGTAACCAGTCCGGCATTGGCAGGTGCGGATGCGCTAAGAGATACCATGAGCAAGTGATATAAAGGCAGCAAGCAGAGCACCGAAAGGATGGTCAGGAACACATTATTGAATATGCTGAATACTCGATATGGAATCGTTTTATGGTACATCGGCTCGTCATCCTTTCTAGAAAATTCTGTACCCCGCGAATCGGTAGGCCAGTCGGTATGAGATCACGATCAGGATTAAGCTAATAACCGATTTAAATAAATTCACGGCGGTAGCAAAGCTGAACTGCCCACTAAGCAGACCTTCCCTGTACACAAAGGTATCGATGATATCCGCTTGCTGATAGATTAATGGACTATATAAGTTAAAGATCTGATCGAAGTTTGCATTGAGCACATTGCCTAGTGCCAGGGTTGCGATCACGATCCCAATCGGAATAAGCGCCGGGATGGTAATATACATCGTCTGCTTCCAGCGCCCCGCCCCATCCACTTCAGCCGCTTCATAGAGTGACGGATTAATACCGGACAGTGCCGCCAGGAAAATGATCGTGTTGAAGCCAAACTCCTTCCAGACATCACTTGCAATGATCGTAAAGCGGAACCAGTTGCCATCCCCCAGGAAGAAAATCGGCTTGATGCCGAATACAGAGGAAAGGAATTGATTGATGATCCCTGTCTGGGCCAGAATATCGATCAGAATGCCTGATAGCGTAACCCAAGACAAAAAGTGCGGAAGATACACGAATGTTTGAATGGTTCTTTTGAGCGCCATCTTCCTGACCTCATTCAACAATAAGGCGAAGATAAACGGAATAATCAGGTTCATTACAATTTTGGAGCAGGCAAAAAACAGCGTATTCCACGTTATTTGCAGGAAATAATCATTCTCCCACATGTACCTGAAATGCTTCAGTCCGACCCATTCAGAATTGAAAAAACCCAGTGCAGGTTTATAGTCTTGAAATGCCATAAGAATCCCGGACATCGGAATATACGAAAAAATAAAAACCATAATGGCCGCCGGCAACACCATCAAGTGGAGAATCCATGGTTGTTTATAGACTTTCTTTTTTCTTCTATTCGGCTTGCTTCCAATGTTCGCCTGCGGCACCCGGTTAGCCTCCATATTAGCCTCCATAGCGCTCTCCTGTTCCCAAAAAAAGTTTTTGTGTGTAATGAGGATCTCTGCTATAAATAGTATCAGGCAATTCTCAGGTCTGACTATATAACATTGTTAGGATGGATATGGTTTTGTTAGGAATATCGATTGAAGGAGACTTTTATGAATATATGGAAGCGCTTTATATTATTCCAAGGAACGGCTCGATCCCGGTTTAGTCTGTTTGCCAAAATAAACTGCTTAATCGTGGTTTTGTTCATCCCCATTATTATCATGTATACCTACTCGAACAATGTCACCTACAATGTCGTAAGCAAAGAGCTGCAAATATCCAATACCAAACAGCTCACGTTTTTATCCAGTCAGATCGATTCCCGCATTAATCAGATGATGGATTTCAGTCTTATTCTCTCTAGAGATCCCAATGTCAGAGCATTCAATGGTTTGAACATATGGGATGATCTTTATGACCAGATGCAGACCCGATATGTCATTCAGGAAAAGATGATGCTTCAATCCGGGGTCACCGATATATGGCCCACCCGATATGCTGTGTATTCACAGCAGAACCAAGATGTCATCGCCAACTACAACAGATCATCAGGGTATGATGAGAATTACCTAAAAAGAAATATGAGTGGCCAATGGACATATGGTGATCATGGTGCGGAATCTCAAGAGGAGCTTCAATCCTTTTACTGGTTCTTTACCGATTCCTTGGCCCAGCCGGGGATGTTGACGGGAAGCAACCTGGTGATTGAAGCCAGCTTCAGTTATGAGAACATTCAGAACATGCTGGATACGTACAAGAAAGGTGGACAAGGCGATCCCTTCTTTTATCACAAAGGGAATTCGCCCATTCTGAACCGCAGTGCAGACAAGCAGCTATCCGAAGAACTCATTCGTTATCTGGATACTCACTCCTCGGAGGACACTACACAGGATGTCGTGAAGCTGAATGGGAAGAACTATCTGGTCAGTTCTGTAAAGTCTTCATATTTGGATTGGCATTTAGTAGATGTGGTCCCACTCTATCAGATCCTGCAACCCATTTCACTCAGTCGGAACCTGTTCTATCTCTCTATGATTCTGCTATTTGTTGTGGGCATTTCCGCTTCAATACTACTGTACAGAAACGTTCAATATCCGATCAAAAAGCTGATTCAGGGCTTACAGCGTGTGGAGTGGGGAGACTATTCCGTACGTCTGCATAGCAAGGATCAGAATGAGTTCTCATTTCTGTTTCATCGATTTAATGATATGTCTCATCAAATTCAAGATCTGATCGAGAATGTATTTCACGAAAAGATCAGAGCCCGGGAAGCTACGCTGAAGCAGCTGCAGGCGCAGATCAATCCCCATTTTCTGTATAACTGCCTTGGCTATATCATCAATATGGCCCAGATGAAGGATGAAGAAGCGGTCATCTCTATGGCTTATAACTTAAGTGCGTACTATCGCTATACCACCCGAGTGGAACGAGAAACGTCTTCTTTGAAGGAAGAAATCAAGCTGCTCGTCAACTATTTGGATATCCAAAAGCTGCGCAATGGGAGAATTGAATATCATATCGATATCCCTGAGCATATGCTTAGCCAGTCTGTTCCACGTTTAATGCTTCAACCGATTGTGGAAAATTCGGTCATTCACGGCGTAGCGAAGTCGTATTCATCTGGTGAAATCCGAATTAGCGGGGAAAGCTCGGACGGTTTCTGCAAAATTTACATTGATGACGACGGACCCGGCCTGAGCCCGGATCAGTTGGAAGCTCTAAATCGTAAAATGCAGCAGTCGCTGCAGGAGGAAATGGGCTGTGGTCTCTGGAATACGAACCAGCGGATCATGCACCTATTCGGCAATCAGTCATGCCTTATTTTCAAGCCGTCCCCGCTCGGCGGATTCCGAACAGAGATCATCTGGGAGATTCCAACAGAGGAAGAAAATCATAACGATATAAGTTGAACTAAACATTTATACGATAACGGAGAGGGCAGAACAAATCTGGAGAAGCGAAGCGTTCGCCTAAAAGCTTTCTGAAAGAAAGCTACATTGGAAGCATAGGCTTATCCCCGGATTTCCCCTTTTGTAAGGGATTCAAAAAATCTGGGGATAACAGCGATTGGAAGATGGTTCTGACCGCGCAGTGGTCCCGTGTAAAATCATTCGTTCAACTTATATATACAAACCATCAAGGAGACAAATAACATGCAGATGATCATCGTAGACGATGAAGCACACTGGGTAGATAACCTTTCCATGACCAAACCCTGGCACACGCTTGGGATTGAACATGTGCATAAAGCTTACTCAGCACATGAAGCACTACAAATTATCGATACGCACCCCATTGATATTGTGATCTCGGATATTCAGATGCCCGAAATGACAGGGATTGAACTAATCGAACGGATCAGAGTCCGTGACAAAAAAATAAAGTGTATTCTTTTATCCGGATATTCCGAATTCGATTACGCCAAAAAAGCCATCCAGTACGAGGTCGTTGATTACTTGCTGAAACCCCCGACTGACGATGAATTGATGGGCGCCGTTCAAAAGGCCCTTGATCAATTAAACACAGAATGGGAGCTCATAAGCTCACTTAAACGAACCCAGTTTACCCTTCGGGAGAATCTGCCCCATTTACGTGGTCGACTGCTCCTTGAAGCCTTACAGGGACATCGATTCGCAGCCGGCGAATGGGAACGGAAACTTGTGAATTACGATCTGCCCTTCCACGCCGGAGATTACGCGTTAATGCTTGTACGTATGGAAGAAGAATTCAGGCACTATGACAACAACGATCAAACCTTGATCGAATATGCAGTCATCAATATGGCTGAAGAGATTATGGGTGAGTTTATGGAAGTCTGGGGCGTGAAGGAGGAACATGGATATCTGGTGTTTCTGCTTCAACTTAAAGAGAACGATACCGACATTGGAAAAGAAACTATACTGGAGAAGCTTTCTGTGCAGCTTCAGTCTAAGGTCAAGCAGTTCCTGAAGGGTTCCCTCTCCATCGTCATCACCGAGTGGTTCCCGTTTCCAGAACAGCTATATGACCGCTTTCGGCGGGCCTCGGCTTATTTCCGGCAAATTGTCGGAGATGAGCGCGAATTCGTGATGCGGGTCAGTGACGTGGAAACGCCCGCAGCGCAAGGCCCCCTGGATGTCCTGTATACTCCGCCCTCTTTCATTCATCTGTTGGAAAGTGGGCAATGGGATGCCGCAGAAGAAAAAATAGTAGCCGTCTGTGAGGAACTGGATGAGAAATGGTCGGAATCGTGGGAGCATTGTATGGAGGCAGGTTTT
The DNA here is from genome assembly GCF_056316205.1 of Paenibacillus sp. 1-8. Taxonomy (NCBI): domain Bacteria; kingdom Bacillati; phylum Bacillota; class Bacilli; order Caryophanales; family Paenibacillaceae; genus Paenibacillus; species Paenibacillus sp. 1-8. The sequence continues at coordinate 3,748,761 of NZ_CM149995.1, forward strand.
TTAATTACGGCTTCTTTCACCAATCTCGCACACCAAAATAGGCTTACTCTGGCTACCTTAATGGGTAGCGATATTGAGTGGCTGCAGAGCGGGAAAGCTTTCTCCACCATCAGTAAACTGCGAAAATGGTCGCTTAGTGTGCTCGGCAAACTCAAGGAAGGCACGTCCAACGAAATCAAAGACATACGTTCCGAGTATGTGAGAAAGATTCAGGATTTTACGGATAAAAACCTGCATCTGGATGTTTCCCTCCGTGTACTGGCCGACCATGTCAATCTGCATCCGACCCATTTGTCCAAGATTTATAAGATTGAAACTGGTGAAGGCATAAGTGATTATATCTCGCGCCTGCGCATGGATCGTGCCTGTCACAAACTGAAAATGACCACCAAAAAGGTATATGAAATCAGCATGGAGATTGGATATATGGACCCTGCTTATTTTATCAAGGTGTTCAAACGCCAGTTTGGGGTCACGCCGCAGGAGTACAGAGACCATCATAAATAGCATGATAGAGTCCTATCGAAACTAAAAAACTCATATAGATGCCATCCCCGCCGACTTGGTACAGTTACACTTGTAAAGATCATACACCTTAGGGGGATTGAAGAATGATCAAATTCAAAGCATGGTGGTCGCTGCTCATGGTCATCGCACTTATCACAATTACAGCCTGTGGCAGTGGCGAAACATCCAATGAGAATGCCACGAGCGATAATACGCCGGCGGCGGTCGGTTCACCCGAAGCAGAAGCTGCTTTTGCAAAAGGGAAATACGATCCACCCATTGAGTTCAGTTCGGTGTTGATGCCGAAGAAATACGTTCAAGGGGACACCAAAGAAAATAACGTTCACGATCGGTGGATGCTGGAAACGCTGGGCATGAAGCATAAAGATACCTGGTATCCGGCCAATGATGATCAATACAAACAAAAGCTTCAGTTGGCCATTGCCTCTGGCGAGAAGCTGCCTGATTTCGTTTCGGTACCCACCAATGCGGTATTGACCAATCAACTTATTGATTCCGGTCAATTCATTGCCATCGATGAGTTGTTCGACAAGTATGCAAATAAAATTCTGAAAGACCACGCGGCAGCGCATCCGGAGCTATGGTACCCTTTCACCAAGGACGGCAAGAAATACAATATGCCGATCCTGGAATACACAGATAATGACGACACGCTGCTGTGGCTCAGGGAAGATTGGATGGAAAAGCTGAATCTGGAAGCTCCCAAAACCATCGCGGATCTTGAAAATATCATGGATAAATTCAAGAACGAGAACCCGGATGGCTTAGCACCTAATGAAGTTTTTCCACTCGCAATTTCCTTGAAAAATAATACAAACACCTGGATGGGCTCACTCGATTGGTTATTCGGAGCATACGGCACGATCCAGGAGCAGTGGAACAAAGACGCCGATGGCAATCTGGAGTACGGCTCCATTAATCCAGGTGCAAAGCAGGCACTCGCGAAGCTTAGTGAATGGATGGAAAAAGGCTATATTCATACCGACTCCGCCCTGTGGGATGAAAATAAATCTGCGGAGAGCTGGACGAAAGGCGCCGCAGGCATTCTGCCCGGAGCCAACTGGATTCCAGACTGGCCAGCTCCCGATCTGTTGAAGAATGTACCTGGAGCGAAAATTAAAGCTTATCCGGTTCCAACAGGTCCAGATGGACTCATCGGTACGAAATGGCAGAACTCCGGCGTCAACGCCAGTATTATGATTAACAAGGACGCGAAGCATCCGGAAGCCATTTTTCTGTACTATAACTATTTACTCGATAACCTAGCTAACCCGGCCGCTGGCAGTAAATATGAATACGGCTTCGCCAAAGGCTACGATTGGGACATCGTGGACGGACAACCGACCAGTGATAAAGAGAAGATTAAAGACTTCTCCAACGAGTTCCCTTTCCTGACTGGCCCGGCACGTATCCCGGATCTGTACATGAAGACACTCGTTAAACTGGCTGATGGGAAGACGCCAGAAACCCCTTATGAGAAACAAATGGCCGAGTTCCGCAAACCCGAAAACTGGGCCGCAGCCAAGGTAGTCATGTCGCAATTAGACATTCGCAAGCAAAACTACTTCACGGGTGCTGCGACACCAACGATGGTATCCAAATGGAACCTGCTTCGTCAGTCCGAAATGGAAACCTTCAACAAAATCATCTACGGCAAGCTGCCGATCGATGCCTTTGACCAATTTGTAGCCAATTGGAAATCCAATGGCGGTGACCAGATTACGCAAGAAGTGAATGAATGGTTTAAGTCGGTGAGTGGGAAGTAAGGGATAAAAATAAGAAACAAATTAAAGCAAGCCGAAGCGTGTATTTCTGTCGCTTCGGCTTGCTTTGGTTCAGTTTAAGATCGCTACGCTTTATGGGCATTCGGGCATTCGGCCTTTCGCTTTCGCCTTATGCCCCCATAGACTGACTCAGCAAGGAAACCGTGAGCTGAATGCCATCCTGTAATCCTTGTAAGTATAACCTCTCATTCTGTATCCCCTTGCTTAGAATATGCCGATTCTCCCACTCTGCATATTCAGGCATCCTTTCAACGTTCTTGCCTTCAAACAAGGCTTCAAACGCCATTACATATCAATTCGCAAACGTCAGGACTATCGTGATTGCCCGGTACTTCATCTGAGGCTGTCGGAGTAATTGTAAAAGCCATAAAGATAATACAAAGGTATTATAAGTATTCACTCCCTACCTTCAAGCAGCAGCGCCCCCTCCTTTTGAAATGACTTTCCAATAGATTGAGTGGCTTGCCAGCAAACGATTAAAGAGGAATGGAAGCAAGCGCCATATACAAATAAATGCAAAAATTTATCTCCTGCTCAACATGTTGACAAGTGGCACTTCAACTGCCGACAGTTCCATATTTCTTGGCATCAGTGCAACGTCCTCATCATGCTGAAAAATGCCTTCCTGCGATCTTCTATCATACTTTTTACAAGTAATGTCGCCAGAGATAACGACAACTATTCGACTCATGGTAGCCCAATGAATCTGTAAGATTACCTTAAGCATCCCATCCACCAGCAAATACCTTCTTACCTGCGGCAGCCGGACCTGCTCCCGGGTTAAAGGCAGCTATCGTTTTTCCAACGCCATATTTCTGATTCGCTAGAGCAATAACTTTCCCCAGCGCTTTGCCTCTTTTCACAAATAAAGCCGATTACCCTGAGGTTCAGGCAACCAGCTTTCTGAAAGAGAATCTATATAGAAGAGGATCTCAATTTAAGGCACTCTCTTCTATACTCAATTTTGTCAATGAACCATTTCTTCTTGTTCTAATTCTTCACAAGTAGGCTTTCGCCTAACGTTGTTGTATTCCTGAACCCGAGAGGATTAAGGGAGCAAATGCGACCGGGTGGCTCCGCCACTTATCCTCGCAGGGTTGTCTGCCTGATTCCACTTCCTCGAATTGCCTCGGGCAGACCAAGGAGCATAGCGACGCAGCAGGAAAACGGTGTTATATGATAGGGATGCCTTCATTGAGTTACTTTCAAGAAATCTCTTATCTCCTGTAATGCAGCATTCCAATTAGATTCAGTATTATTAATCGTCAATTTATCGATTTTCAATTGATTTATTATGTCTAATTCATATTCTTTTCGTTCTTTCAACACTTTACAAAGTCCATCTAGACCTTGATATCCCTTTGCTTTGCCGTATCCTTGCTCAGTGTAATACCAAATAATATGGCTAAGCCAATCATCAGTCCGCTCTTGAATAACTCTATCAATTGTCGATCTTATCTCATCTTGGTAAAAGTAAATTATCTTAGGGTTCAACGGCTGAATTATTTTTTCTAATCTCTTGATAAAATCAGTCAGCGTCCGTCTGGACAGATTGAACCGTCCAAACATCAAAGTAAGCGGATTCTGTATAAAACAACATTCTAATATTACTGTTCCGTGAGTCTGTTGAGCTTGTCTGACGAATTCCTGCCATCTCTCAACTATTAGCTCTTGATATCTATCTAAAGTTACATTGTATACATCAAATCTGGCTAACTCATCTATTAAATTCTTATGTGTTTCCATAGATATTTGTTGTTGTAACTTACCGTAGTAAATTAATTTATATTGCTTTACTACCAGAGTAAATTGATCTATCACATGAATTAATTCAGGGTACCTGTCTTTTAGGGCTTCATACTCATCTAAATCCATACAAGCAACGGATTCGTAGTCTGCTGGATGATTTAAATCACCTTCCAGAAACAATTGGCTGAATATACCGTTTACATCTAACAGATCTTTAATATATTGAGCTGTGGTTGTTTTACCTGATCCTGGTATACCTTCAACTAGAATTAATCTTGCATGATTCAAGTGTTTGTCTCCTTTTATTATCTTTTTATTGTCTTGCATCCCTTTCACTTAACGTTCTCGCATTCACGACGTCCAAGCGGCTTAAGGACCGCAGGTTCGGGTGGCTCTGCCACTTAGCCGGTTGAATGTGTCCGGTGGATCCACTCCCCCGAAATGCCTCTTCCGGACCAAGGGTCGAGCTTGCCTCGGCCCGCAGCGTTGAATGCAATGTTATATGATATCACAGCCTTCCTCGAATTCACCCACAATTCACTTCTTTATATATTCTTTGAGTATCTATTAATTCTTCATCGTTGAACTCCATTCTATATACATCTGGTTTTGAGGTTTTCATTAAGAACTCATACCCGTATTGATCATCGAAGTATCTCATCATTAATATCATGACCAATCCATGTGTTCCTATTGCTATCTTCTGCCCCTTATAGTTCTTTATTATTTCTTTTAATCTTGTTACAGATCGTCTTTGACAGTCATTTATGGACTCACCAAAAGGTTCCTTATAATTCGGGTCTTTAAACATCTTATTTACGAGTGAGTATACTTCTTTGTCTGGAATAATCGTATCCTCTCTTGAAAATACAAGTTCTTTAAGATCTTCAAACACTAAAATCTCTTTATCACTTTGTTGTGCCAACTCTTCAATTGTTAGGATTGCTCGAATATATGGACTTGAAATAAATACACTAATTCCTTCATCCTTCAGCAGTTCGGTTATTCTATGGGAATCAAACTTTCCTTTTTCAGTTAATCCTCGAGTTCTTTCATTTCCTTCCGATTTGGATGATTCACTATGTCTAACAAAGTAAATATATGTTTTCATATTTGCCCCCAGGAGAACATTCAATTGATATATTCATAGCTGTGATTTCGTATAACGTTTCTGTATTCATGAACCCCAAAGGGGTTGTCTGCTGAAATCCCTCTTCGAAATCCAACTCGCAGACCTAGGCTCCATTGGAGCCGCAGCTTGAATATTATGTTATCAGATGTCAGTTCCTTCCTTGATTTACTCAACGTCAATTTTTGTTAACTCCTTTGTCAGTATTATTTCCAGAGGTTCATTCTCAAGCATTAAACATCCAGCATCTCTATATCCAAGCTTTCTATAAAAATGTTGAGCTTCTTCATTTGAAAGTGTTGAGGTCATAACCATTTCATATCCTTTTTGTTTCATCAATTCTTCCCAATAGTGGACAACTTTTTTACCAATACCTGTTCCTCTATACCCCTCATCTATCCATATCATATTCATAAATGGTGTGTTGTCCCAAAAAAATCCGTATCTCATCCAACCTATTTCTTGATTGGATTCTCTAATTATTAGAATTTCATTTTCTTTTATTTTTGGTCTTATAAGTGTCTTATGTATGTGCTTGTCTCTTAACGAGATATACTCATAATCTGATTCAATCGCAAAATCAATCTTCATTGTAGATCCTCCCATTTCACTCTTTTTCATTGAATATCTTATTGGCTAACACTTAGCACTGATTTCTGATAACGTTCCTGTATTCATGACGTCCGACGTAGTCGGATGTGTCTGCTGAAATGCCTCTCCGAAATCCACCTCGCATACCAAAGTTCCTGGATCGGCTACACTAAGTTGGACAGAAAAAATAAGGGCTTGTAGAATAAACCTATCATGTTAAGGAGCGAATCTCTACAATGCCAAAACAACAACGACGTACCTTTACAGCAGAATTCAAAAAACAAATGGTAGGACTCTATGAAAATGGGAAATCCAGAGCAGCCCTTGTGGAGGAATATGGCCTCACAGCCTCAGCTTTAGATCGCTGGATCAAACAAGCTCAGGCGACGGGTTCCTTCAAAGAGAAGGACAATCGCTCATCAGAAGAAAATGAGCTGATCGCTTTGCAAAAAGAGAACCAGCGTCTGAAAATGGAAGTGGATATTTTAAAGCAAGCCGCGCTGATCATGGGACGAAAGTAGCTATCATCCAGAATAATCGTGATAAATACTCGGTATCAGCAATGTGTGACGTCCTGCAAATCGCAAGAAGTACATTTTATTATGACGCCCAAGAACGAGCCACTGAAGACGATGTCACCGAAGCTATTGTGGATATCTTTCACAAGAATCGAAAAGCCTACGGCACACGCAAGATCAAAGTGAAGCTCCATGAGCGTGGGTTGATCGTCTCCAGACGTCGCATTGGCCGCATCATGAAAGAGCAAGGGCTCGTTTCCACCTACACGGTGGCACAATATAAGCCCCATAAAACCGCTTGTAATGAAGCGGCTCCAGCTAATATACTGAACCGCGAGTTCAATCAAACGGAAAGCAAACGTGTGGTGGTCAGTGATCTAACCTATGTCAAAGTCCGGAACGAGTGGCACTATATTTGTGTGCTCCTCGATCTGTTCAATCGAGAAATTATTGGCCATAGTGTTGGTCCCCATAAGGATGCAGCACTGGTTTCCCGCGCCTTTGCGACCGTGAAAGGCGATCTGAGTCAGATTCAGTGGTTTCATACCGACCGTGGGAGCGAGTTTAAAAATCAAAAGATGGATGAGCTTTTAGAGACATTTGAAATCGGTCGATCACTGAGTAAGAAAGGCTGTCCGTATGACAATGCCGTGGCCGAAGCCACTTATAAAATCATGAAAACAGAGTTCGTGAACCAGATGAACTTTCAGAGCCTTCGTCATCTGGAACTGGAATTATATGATTATGTCAACTGGTTTAACAAACATCGCATTCATGGAACTTTAGGCTATATGACGCCTATTCAGTATCGCCTTGCAGCCCTTAAAAAAGTTGTTTGATTTACTGTTGACAATCCATTCCGTGAGGAGCCGATGCTTGAATATTATGTTATGAGATGTCATTGACCTCTTCGAGTTAACCCCAAAACAACCCGTTATGCCCTTCATCTACGATCTTTAACTGTGTTTCAAAATCTTCTTGAGGTTCTATATCATCTATAAAATGCCATTTCCCTTTACTGTCTTGCCAGTATATTTTCCATTGGTTTTCATCTAATCTGAACTGAGCTACAGGCATTTGCACCCATTGTTCGCTTTTATATCCTTGTCTTTCTTCGATCAATGTCACGTTATTTCCTCTGATCTTGTATGTGATTTTAATCTGGTTTTTCACATGGTCTGGTACTGCATTTTCGGTGTACTTGTCCATGATCTTCTTGATCCGCTTCTTCGTAAAATCATCCATGGATTCTGTCTCTCCTGCCTTAATCCGTTTTGCCTTGATTATATCACGATGATGTCTCATAACGTTTCTGTATTCATGAACCCCGTCAGGGGTTGTCTTCCTCTTCGAAATCCACCTTGCAGACCTAGGCTCCATAGGAGCCGCAGCTTGAATATTGTGTTATCCGCAGGTGCTTCTCCAAAGAATAACTTTCAGATATTCTTCTGAATCATTATTCGTTCCAGTCACTAAAAATTCTGTTCATATCATTATTTAATTCTGCTTCATCTTCCAATTCTTTAAATCTTATTAGGAACATACGATCATTTATTCTTCTTCTATATACTTGTTGTATCATGAAATATCCTCTTTCTGAATTCCAAACTGTTGAAATAGTTTTTCTTGGTGGATCAATTCTCCTATATTTATAAAGAGTATCTCCAGAAATATTCAAATCAGGTTTAGGTGTTGTAAGTTTATAGCCTCTCTGCTGAATGCAATCATCGATAATTTTAAAAATAGCATTTAGATCTTCCAATTCTTCTTCATTCCTTAAATGTTTTGGCATTATTTTAAGCAGTTGCGGATAACGTTCTTGTGTTCACGACGTCCCATTACAAAAGGAAATATCGCTAAAAAGGCAAAGACTAAAGCAATAATGAACTTTCTATTCATTCTGATTTTCTCCTCAATATTATTTTAGTATATAGGGTTATAGATTGTTTAATATTCACTTCACTATAGTTTTAGCGCTGGTTTCCCATAACGTTACGTATTTCTGATGTCCAAGCGCCTTAAGGACCAATGGTCCGGGTGGCTTCGCCACTTAGTCGGTTGGATGTGTCGCTTGATTCTATCTCACAGCTAATCCCTCTAGCGACGATGCAGAAATATATTGTTATGAGATGTAGACGCCTTCCCTGAATCATCAACAAATTTACCCTTTCAATATTAAACTATCGTTACACGTATGCGTAAGAATTGATTATAGTCCAACCATTCTCCAGCTAAGTTGACGATGCTTCCTCGGATGTCTTAGGCATCTCACCATATAATATGGTCGGGGCATACAAACAGTATCCTATAAATGACAAAAATATTTTTAAACTGTACTAAATATAAAAGGTATGAACAACCATAAATCCATGATTGAAATATCAGATTTTATGCCAATAGAAAGTATAATGTGAATGCTGTTGAAAGCCTAATGACTTATAAAAAGAATTATCAGAAATAACATATGCTTTTTCAGCACCTAAGGAGCGGCCTCTTTTCAAGGCTTCTAAAACCACTGCTTTTCCAAGTCCCTTATGCCTATACTCCGGAATTGTACATACAGGTTCAACATAAACATAATCAGTTTTCTGACTATACCATAAGCCGCAGTATGCAACATATTCCCCATCTTCATTTTCAGCAACAATATGTAGGAATGAATTCAAATTCGTTGCTGACAACATTACTTTTTGCTTACTCATAGTAACTTCATCAACAGGTACAGGTCCTTCGTTGTCAAATGCCTTCCATAGCAAATGATGAAGCTTATATAAGTCATTTTTTATATCAATATTTTTTACTATTATGCCTTCAGGAGTTATAAAATCAAGGCTAACATTCTCTAGTGTAAGTTCAAGTATGTTTTCAGTCAGATCATTCTCCATAAATTTCTTACTGCGCAATAAATCCAGAGTGTGAGTATCCTTGTCATTCACCGCAATCCCAAGGCCATTTTCATTACTGAAAGTAGCAGTGGCATATTCTAATATATCTTTTTCTAATTCTCTAAATCCTTGTTTAGTTGCAAAAAATGCTTCACCGAAATAGTGGTCATAGGTTGCTATACCTACTAACTCGTCATTACAATACCACAAGCCAATCTTATCCATTAAGTCTCTATTAAATTCAGGATGGAAAAACATCCACTCCCACCTTGCCCAATTCCAATTTATATGTCTACAGTCATCTTTTGATAATTCAATCAAAAAATCACAAACTTTATCATAATAAGAATTATCGAAATTTCTAAAAACAATTTTCATTTTAATCCCCCATAAAATATAAATAATTTTCACGTCACAATAAAATACTAATGCGCCTCAAGAACCTTAAATAAACTATATCCCCTACTTCCAATAGTTCGGTGGTAAAGATCAATTATAACTGAAGGGATTACTCCGCTTGCTTGCTCGAGTAGATGTGATTATGATGAAAGTGTTTTAATGTCTTGCGGCTATTTCGTCTAACGTTCGCGCATTACCGACGTCCAATCGGCTTAAGGACCGTAGGTCCGGGTGGCTCTGCCACTTAGCCGGTTAGATGTGTCACCTGAACAAACTTCTGCGAAATTCCCTCTTGGTGACCTAGGGAGCGTAGCGACCGCTGTGGTAATGTAATGTTAGGCGATGCCACCCTGAATTCCCCCTCATATACTAAGCCCTTATCCATGTTGATCTAGTGTAACCAATCTTCATACCAACTCGTTCCATATTTCGATGACTTGACGAACAATATGAAGTCTGACTCACAACTAATTTACATGAATTCTTATAAGCATCATTAATTCGCCTCTGAAGTAAATGTGTTTGAAAACCTTTGTTTCTATAATTTGGTAGAGTCGTTGCAAATGTAAGAGAAGCAACATTATCCTCCATATACATCACTGCAACAGCCGCAGGAATATCGTTGTAAAATCCTATATAATACTTCCAACCACGTCGAGCATATAACACTTTATTATTTGCAGCTACATAGGATTTTCCTTCTAATGAGAGTCCGGTACCCAAACAATGGATTTCGGCATATATATCAAACTCGTTTTCTTGTAATTCCCTAATATGTATTTCTTCGTTTTGTCTAGTATTGATTGCCGAAGAATCACAATATAGTGTTGTGTGAAATCCTGATTGATAAAAACCTTTCTGGGATAACAATTTTAAAACATCTTGATTAACCTTACTGGGAATGATCTGAATCTCAAATTTCCTTTCACGTTCCTCATAAAAACTAAGTACATCGTCTAGCACCGCTTCTTCAAATAATCCCTTCACATTATTGAACAATCCCCATGGCATTGTTCTACTATAGAAAGCAGTACATTGTCCAAATTTATTTATCTCAACACCTTCCGGATTTCCTTCTCGTTCTTGAATCGCAATCATCCGATCTATCATATAATTGATTTCAGATCTTTCTAAGGTTTCAGCTAAATCATGATTCATTATCATCTTCTTCTATTATTCTCCTTTCCTTGAATTACTTCTGGTGGTTTCGCCTAACGTTTCTGTATTCACGAACCCCGAAGGGGTTGTCTGCTGAAATGCCTCTCTGAAATCCATCTCGCAGACCAAGGCTCCGTCAGGAGCCGCAGCTTGAATATTATGTTAAGTGAAGTTCTATCCTTCCTGAAACACCCACTAAAAACTTCCAGCTTCATTAACGTAGGAGTTCAAAGTGCTCTAGGTCAACATTGAATTTGCCCTTTATTAATATATCTAACCCTAATAATCCGTTAATATTATGAAATCTAAATGAAGTAAAGTCTATTGGGGTATCCCTTAAGATATATTCTCCTACCTGTATCCCTTCTATCGTTTTGGTAAACGCGTGTTCTTTACCTCCAATTCCATAACTTGTTATAATATCATCTTCTAAGCCAACTCGAATTCCAATATCATCTACTTCGTCCTGTGAAATCAACGTATGACTTGCTCCTGTATCAATAACCACATTATTTATTACTTTCTTTTGCCCATTATAATGAATCGTTATTTCAGTAAATAACAATCCATCTCTATATTCAATTTTCATTTATAGATATCTCCTTAAGCCAACATTCTTCCGAACTTTCACAATAACCCGATCCTTAGAAGTATGATAAATCAAGGTCCTATCTTTGCTATTCAATAATTCTTTTGTTGCTTCTTCATCACTCACGGGGCCAATTACAGCAACATCATCTATGAATTCTTGATTATCTTTCTCTTCAGAATGAAGAATTTCGAACTTCACAAATTGATTCGGAAAGATTTGTTGTACTTCTTGCCACTTCACGTTAATCCCTCCAAACGTTTTTGGTTGTATTATATCATTTATTTGGTCTAATAGCTTTCAATAGAATTTCACTTAACGTTTCTGTATTCACGACTCAGCGCATGCTGAGTGTCCGGCGAATGCCGGACCCAGGGCGTATGCCCGCAGCGTGAATATTATGTTATATGAAGGACATTCCTTCCTTGAGCTGTATCCAATAAGCTTCTGTATTCTAGATAGCAATGTATTCGCTCTCAGTAAGACTTAAGAATTCAATATCAGCACAATAAAAATGGATGATCCCATCCTCGTAATCCTCGACTTCATATTTCATTGGGTAATAGCCGTTTTTCGTTAAATCTTTAATATTAAAGCCACTTATTCGAGTTAGTGCTCCTCCAGATTTAAAGTGCAAGGCTTCTATGTTCGAAAATCTTATAAGTAATTCATATGTTGTCTCATTTTCTTTGATTAAGAACGTTATATGCAGTATAGAAATATTCTCAAAATATTGGTCTTGAGTAACATGAAAATGAAGGTCTGAAAACCACTCAATTCTATAGATTGAAAAATTATTGATGATGGGTTTTATGCTTTCTATGTTCCTAATCATCGTTGAGAACACTCCCTAAATAATCGATTTGTGTGTCTTTCATATAACATTACTGTATTCACGACCCCAGCGAATGCTGGGGTGTCCTGCAGCTATCTCCTTCTCCGAAATCCTTCTGCCAGACCGAGGGCGTATGCCCGATGCGTGAATACTTTGTTATCAGATGGACTATGACAACTTTGAGGATTCTTACAAAATTTCTTCTCCCTTTAATATTTCATTTGAGAACTGGTCCACAGCCAACCACGTTGAAACATCCTCTTTGATATTCTTATTCCAAGCAATTAAAAAATGTACTTGGCATATCTCATTAGAATCAATTAGTGTCATAGGAATTTTAATGCCTTTATCAGAACTTAAGATAAAACCGTACTTTTCAAAGTCAGAGTTCAAACATAGCGATTTAGGAATCATATCTCCTTGATTTCTTCTTGCCATTAACATATCCCCGTCTTGTGTCCCCAAGTGTAAACGGTATACCTGATTCTCGTATTCGACAGCTTCAAGATCTTCCCCAGTATTAGATCCATAATCTGTCCAACTGTAACCCTCTTTCCAAGAAGCAGAAAAGCTGCACGTACTTATCTGAGTTTTCATATAAGGCTTTATTCTAAATACTGCTCCCCAACACTCTTCTACTGTCAGATGTAAAGCGAGATTGAGCTTGGGTCTACAGACAACTAGCTCACAATCAAATGAATCATAATAATATTTATATAATGACCCACCATTTTTAAGTTTATAACTTTGTTCTGGATGATAGAAGTTATCAGAAACTGTGAGTGAAAATTCAATTATTCCAAGAGGAGTATGTATTTGTGGCTGTAATAGATTGTTTTCTTTAATTAAGACTTGTTCTCCATGAAATAGCTTCATTATTTCCCTCCTCATAGTCTTTCTGATAACGTTCTCTGTATTTACGACGTCCGACGAAGTCGGATGTGTCCAGCTGCCTCTGCTTCCCCGAAATCCTTCTGCCGGACCAAGGGCGTATGCCCGATGCGTGAATATGATGTTATGTGATGAATAGCGACTTCGAAGTGTTGCCTTCAAAGATTTAATAACTCCAGATGATAGAGTTTTGAGTTAGTTTGTACCATCTTATACATAGGACATTTAAAGACTTTTTTGATTGTCTTTGAAACAGCCTCAGCCCCTTCACAATTCAGTCCAAAATATATAGCAGTTGGTTGAACAGGACATCCTACCAAACCACTTTTCTTGTCATCTGCATTTAACATTATTCTCCACTCTTTTTCATACTCCCAACTTTTATGTTTAAGTTGCATCAAGAAATACAACAAATATATTCTCATGTCAGGATGACTTTGAAAGCTCAACTTCATTAAATTAGTAATATTGTACCGATTTTTCTCATAGCCTACGGGAAATAATTGCTTAGAAAAGTCATCTACGACTTCTAAAGAACTAAAATCGTATTCAACACACATTCCTTTATGGTTGCTCGCATAATGTGCCCACATTGGCATATTATAAAGTTCTTCCGAGAAACAGCTAATTCTAGTATGATCCCGGATGGAATCAAGAGTTCTATTCACAATATCATTGGTTGAAAGATTCGCTAGTTTCTCAGGGGGAATCGTTTCACTAAAATAATCTGATAACTCTTCTTCTTCCCAATAAACACCCATACAGTCATACGGATCATTTAGCTCTTTTGGGGTTGAGAACCAAATTTCATTTTGTATAAGACTATTTATTCTTACATCTTCAATTGGTTGAAATTTGAAAAGTCTGTTTGGAATGTTTTCCTTCTTTATCTTATATGCTTCTTCTCTATGCCCTTTAAAGTAAGAACTCACAAAATCATTTAACCAGTTCATTAGTTACCTCCTGTTTTGTCCGCCATTTTTCACATAACGTTCCTGTATTCACGACCCGGCGAATGCCGGGTGTCCGGATGACTCTGCTTCCTCGAAATCCTTCCATGCCGGACCGCGGGCGTATGCCCGATGCGTGAATATATTGTTATGTGATGCTTCAACCTTCCTCAAGTTATCTAGAGCCAATTATTTTCTTCAAAGACCTATTCCACACATCTATAATTACTTTCTCACTCAGACTAGGAAAAAGTATTCTAAGAAAGAAAATATGATCTTTTATTTTTTTGTCTGTTAAACTCTCTTCATTATCAATATATTTATGCAGATACTTCTCTGTGATTTCAGTGACTATTAATTCAAGAGAATCTTTATTATGCTCTTTATCTAATTTAGATCTAATTGAAGGCAATATATGAAGAGATAGCGATAAAACTGACCATATATCTTTAATGTTGTTTTCAATACTAGTAATAGCATTTTCTACATTATCTGAACTCGATTCTGCACTAGATGCGCTACTCTCTATGCTATCTAACGTAGGATAAACTGTCTCTTCAAAGTTAGTGAGTGTAGATGCCATTTTACTTGTTTCTTCTACAATTATAGTTCTCGTTTTTTCTAATTGAGTTTCGATTGAAGTTGTTGCATCTTTAAAACTCATAATGAATTTTTCTCTTTCACTTTCCATAAATAAAGATAATAACTCATTGGGATACAATGAGCGCTTTCTTCCATCTGCTCTTATACGATAGGTTCCTCCTTCAGTACAATAGGGTTTATATTCTCCGCCTGGAATTTCAATCACATAAATATTTTTTCCGTCTATTCCATGACTAGTTATATTAAGATTTACAGCTGGCCTGCAGCTTTGTGCTTTATCTAAAATAGTAAGTCTTGCAGAGTCATTGACCTTACAGCCAATAATAGACCCAATTTGCCTACCATCAGAAGCAGCTCCATCTCTTACACCAATAAGGATTACTCCGCCGCTTTTAGAATTGGCAAAGGCAACAATATCTTCTGCTTTTAAGCCTGAAATTGATTCTTTGAACTCAATTTCTTTATTTTCTTCACTATTGATCATTTTTACTATATCTTCTTTGCTGAACAATTATACTATCTCCTTCGTTTCTTAAGTTTCACATAACGTTCCTGTATTCACGACCCAGCGTATGCTGGGTGTCCGGCTGTCTTCATTTCCCCGAACTCCTTCCATGCCGGACCAAGGAGCCGGGGGCGACGTTGCGTAAATACTTTGTTAGGCAATTCTCTCGACTGCTCTGAATGCTCAAACATAATCTATCGCTGATGTATTAGAGTCCATAGTCATTTATTGGATCAAACACAGTTACTCCCAACCTCTTTAAGTTGTCTCTAATAAAATCTAATAAATGATGTAGCGATTCTTGTATTTCCTCGAAATAATTATCAGTTACTTCGTATTCTTTATTTTCATGAACAATACTGTTTCTCTTTACAGTAAGTTCAATAATAATTTTTTTGTGGTCGTGGTTCATATCAGCTTTAAGTAATTTCTCCAAACGTTTTAAAGCATCTTTAAACTTACCTCCAATACAAATTGAAGCTGCACGACTGCACAAAGTTTGTAAATATACCTCTTTCGATTCAAATTCGAGAAATTCATTCAAACAGAAACCAAGTCTTTCTTTTTCAATCGGCATTTGTTCATATATGTAGTTTATCCTCTGAGGTTTTTGTAAAAATACAAAGATGAACGCTTCCTGCAATAAAGACTCGACTAACGTAGCGTTGTAAACAATAAACTGATTTGCAAATAACTTATTCATTTCATTGATATCCTCTTGAAAAGACTCAATAATAGACTTCCCCTCCGAATCACTATATAAAATTGGTCTAGACTCATTCGTTTGGGAATTAGTTCGAATCCATTGGTTTTCAACATGAAATTGATATGCTTTTTTGTCTTTCAAATAACTATCTACCATCGAATATTTTGAATGTGTAAATAGCAGTAGACCAAACCAATAACCATAATCAAAACTCTTCTTTTCGTTTTTTGTAAGTTCAATGGTTTCAGTATTTGTATTCATTAGTTCCTCCTGTTTTTCGAGAGTTTCGCCTAACGTTCCTGTATTCACGACCCAGCATATGCTGGGTGTCCGGCGCATGCCGGGCCAAGGACGAATGTCCGTAGCGTGAATATTATGTTATGTGATGTCTGCTTCTTCTTCGAACTACTTAGACAGCTTGCTTGATTTCTTTGCTATGCTTTTAAACTCTTCATATTTCTCTTTAGCAGCTTTAATTTTACTTTCCACTACATAAGGAGCATCATCTGAAAAACTGGGTAGTTTCTCATTTATGTAATCGTATAATGATTTTTTCTCAGCAGTCGTCGGAATTATCGGCGCAACAGGTATAGGTAGTGGCTTATCTTCTACTTCTATTTCTTCATGCAAATCAGCCATCCCAAAAGAAAGAAAATTATGAATAGCTCTTTTTCTATCTTCTTCTGTCTGTTTATAATTTCCGTCCGAATCTAAATGGAATCTATCAAATTCCACCATAAGTAGTTTATGCGGCTTCCTGTCTTTATTCCTGTAATATAAGATCACTTCAAGTACTTCCTCACCTGCTAATTGAGGAACAGATTTATGCTTATGATCTTTAGGTCGGGCGATCTTTATAACTTTGCCTGCACGAGATACAAATAAATATCTGCTTTGAATCATCTATCTCACTCTTTCTCTCTTATTTAAGCTGATTTCACATAACGTTCCTGTATCCATGAACCACGAAGGGGTTGCCTGCTGAAATGCTTCCTGAAATCCTTCTCGCAGACCAAGGCCCCAAAGGAGCCGCTGCTTGAATATTATGTTATACGATGGAATCACTTCTTCGATTAACCAGCATCCATTCTTGATTCTAATCTTTCATTGTTCTGCTATATGTTCCAATAAATCTCCTGGCTGACAACCTAAAGCCGCACATAATTTATCAATCACTTCTAATGATACATATTCGTTCGTATTGAGTTTCGCCATTGTAGCAGACGAAATACCTGTCATTTTCAATAAATCCTGCTTCTTAATCTCCCTGTCGATCAATAATTTTTGAAATGGTTTATAACTAATCATCTGATATTCCTTTCACACATCGAGTGAATTTTTCTTTAATTATATGAAAGTATATTTTCTTTATCAAAAACATCTTCAACAGGTATTGACTTAATTATTTGATATGATAAAATTATGTTTAATAAGTTGAACTTTTATTCATAAAATCAAATACATTGGATGGTGTTCAAAATGCATAATTCTTTGGAAGTCTTACTTGATTCACTGATTCAGACTCGAATTGAATCTTTATATGGCAAGCTTAACAAAAACAACTCCAGCTACAACCAGTTCTCATCCGAACGGAATCTCTATTTCAAGCAGTTACATGAAGGAGTACCAGAGAATATACAGAAGACCCTTTTCCTTTACGACGATGCTGAGCTTTCTGTTCAAGCTATTTTAGAACGTGAAATTTATTTGCAAGGTTTTAAGGACGCTCTTCACCTGCATAACGAATTACATATACCTTTAGATTGAGAGCCTTCTGGCTCTTTTTCAATTTGATTCTGTCGTATAACGTTCCTGTATTCACGACCCGACGTATGTCGGGTGTCCGGCGAACGCCGGACCAAGGACGAATGTCCGCAGCGTGAATATTATGTTATCTGTTGTCGAATTTTCTTTGCGAATAAATTTGTTTAGTTTGCTAATCTTTTTAGTTATTCGTTTCTTCCCATGGTTCTGGTTGATTACCTAAAACTAGCAAGTTAACATATTGTCCTCCGTATTCATCTGTCATTTGTCCGATCGCTTTTCTTTCTACCCACTCATTACTAAACAAAAGCTTTTCTTTGCTCTTAATTTTAATTATTTGACTTTTTTCAACTTCTGCAATTCCTCTTATTTCCCTAAAATACCTGCTTAATTTAGGGTTATTGAAATCACTTAGAAATCCTTCATAAATCATTTGGACGAAGTATTCTCTATCAAATAACTCAATTTGCTGGCTTTTTAATTGCTGTTCATAATGCGACACTATCATTGGCTCTGGATATAAAGATTTTATTAAGGCTGTAGGAGAAATTCTTATTAAATACATTACAATTTCTAATATATCATCAGTTATCTTTAGTCCTTTTTGTATTTCCTCAATTTTTGGAATAACTTGATGCGTTATCAATCCATCATAGTATTCACAACCTAATGCGCCGGTCATTATAATATCATTCAGTAAAAAACGAAATAGTTCAACAAATATATCATCAGTATTTTTATTAATGTAAAATAAAACGTCCTTACAACATACAAATTTCTTTTCAATTAATAATTGAATCTCTTTATTAAACTCTGTTTCTTCACAAGGCACATACTTATCATTTATACTTTTTGTTAATTTTTCTTTGTCCACTTCTCCGTTTTCTAACATGAGTTCTGTCAAAATTGCTTTTTGAATAAATATAGATCTTCTTTTTGCTTTTTGTTCTTCTTCTATATTCACATAAGAACCTGTAGAGAGAGACTCTTCTATCATTGAAAGAATGTGAGCGTCACTTGGCTTTAATATCCCACCATTTGAGTCAAGCAATGTGTATTCATCATTATTGAATGCAATAACGAAATAAACAGAATTTCTATAATAACAAATATCAATCATTCGAATTGGTCTATCTGTAAAATTGCTAGTAATATGAGTAATACTCTCAATATCAGCAAGACTGTAAAGTTCTCTAGTAGTTTCTAAGAGATTCTCTCCAGTAATTAAAGTTATATTATTTCTATGTTTCAATAGTTCATCATAATTTCCTGACACATTGCCATTTACACCTGATAAAGCTATAAAACATCCCAGTACCTCACTTTTGTTTCTAACTTCCTCCATAAAAACTTTTCCTAAAAATTTCATCCAACTTGTTGTATCAATTACTGACTTGTACGCTTTACATTCGCAAATCAAACGATTAGTATGATTTCCTACAATTCCCGGTCTTGAAAAATCTGCAGAAACATCAATCTCTGCACCACCTGGACCTATATGATTTGTAACTATGTTGTTATAGCCTTTGCTTACTAAGATACGTTTTGTAAGCTCTTCAAGTTGAGTTCCTCTATCATCAGAACTTTCCCCTAAAATAATCATCAATGATTAACCTCCCATAAAATTCGATTACAGATAACGTTCCTGTATTCACGACCCGACGCATGTCGGGTGTCCGGCGAATGCCGGACCCAGGACGAATGTCCGCAGCGTGAATATTATGTTAGATGAAGTACCTTGCTTCTTCGAGTTCACATAAACAAATGTCTGTCCCAGTCTTTCCACATATCCTTTACCTTGTTAATTATCCAATCCCCCCCAAAGGTTATTGAACCTTCATGAGAGCAATATATAATCCAATCCATACTGAAATCAAACCAATAGCCTTCTCCGACACCTTCATAAGACGGTTCAAATGTATCCAACCGAACGATATATCCTTTAGATTTCAATTCTCTTATCTCAATTACTTCGTCGTCTAGTTTGTTTAAAATAATACGCAAGTTGTTAAATCCAAAGTGTTCCTCAAATGCATCTGAGTCAAAGGCAATTACCGGACAAGCCTTTGTATCATACAACGGATACCAATAATGATTTGAAATATCCCATTTTCTTGTAAGTTTATTGAATAAAATATCCATTTCCTCTCTACTCAATTCTCTTGAGTAGTAATGAGCTAGTTCATTCATGCTTTTCCCACCTTTCAAGGTATTTCATCTAACGTTTTTGTGTTCACGACGTCCCACCGACTTAAGGCTCCCAACGGGAGCCGGCCGTGATGCGGTTAGTGGGTGCGGATGTGTCCGCTGAATCATCTTCCCTGCCGATTGCTTCTAGGGGACCGAGGAGCCGAAAGGCTCAGATGAGTGGATATAATGTTATACGACGTACTAACCTTCAAAGCCAAACATACTCTTAATATTTTTATATATTCGCTTTAAAACGGTGCTACTTCTTTTGTTTTTATTTGCTACCATTGCGTAGAACATCACCACAACTAAATGAACCATTACAATTGCAATTAATAACAAAAAAGCAGTTGATATATTAAACCACTCTGGCTTATCAGATATAGGGATCTTGTGGATGTATTTATCCCATAAAGTAAAATAAACAAAAACTAAACTCGCGTAAAATAGGAATGAAGATACATTGTATAAAAGGACAATACATTCTGAAAGCATCACAAGAAAGATATTTCTATTAGATACACTTTTAAATTTCAAATGGTCTTCATATATAATGTCATGTGCAGTCCAAAATTCGTTCTTCATACTTATATGAAATTCTTCAAAGGCTTTCAGTAACTCATTCTCAATTAGCCTTCCAGAATTCATGAGATAGTTTCTATGTAATACCTCTAATTGTAGATACCTTTCCAAATTAAAACTCGTTCCAATATATCTAATCTTTGATTCATCCTGTCCATAGAAGCCGATAAAATCCGAAATTAGTTCTATCCTTATACTTCTATTTGCTTCTGAGTTAATTCTTTCTAATCTCCTATACATAGGGGAATATACCTCGTGGTAGCTTGTATTAAGCTCTTTAAGAAATATCTCACGCTTCTTTGCTCTATGATTAAATTGATGTCCAATGAAAGCCGAGATCAACGCTAGAATAATTACCGATGTTTCAATCCCTAATATTTTCATTATCTGTACTCCTTCGTTAGTATGTCGTATAACGTTCCCTTATTCACGACCCAACGCATGTTAGGTGTCCGGTACATGCCGGACCAAGGGCATATGCCCGCAACGTGAATATTATTTATATGATATCGCCTGTATTTTTTTACCAACTATAAAATTCTGTTCTGGGAACTTTGATTTCTTCAATAAAGACTGTCTCAATCGTATTCATTGAAAACTCTGACTCCCCTTCTACCTCTATTTCCATCTCTTCATATATTGAGTACACTTCATCTATATAGACGAAAGTTCCATCATCCCTATCTATAAATTCACTACGGATAAAGAATCGCCATTCATTTTCTTCCATCAAATAAAAATTTATTATATTTTGATCATAACCCGTTTTCTCGTAAATCTCTTTTGCCAACGCTAAATTAGGAACAATAATAACAATGTTATCGAAATCAAAAAGAAGATCTCCCCTTACTTTCCATTCTCTTTCCCAGTGAAAATCTTCTCGTTCATAAATCCGTTTTAGGAAGGGACCGACAGATAAGAATACAGAATTCTCTATTTGTGCTCCTTCTACTTGCATTGATTCTATAAAGTTTTCTAAAAGATGATCAAAGAAGTTTTTTTGCTGCTCATTATAAATATAATAGACTGGAGCAGCATTCTTGTTAATAAGATCGCTTTTTGGAAATGCAATACCGTATGGTTTGAGATTTATCTTGCGCTTGTAAGGAATCTTAGTTAAATGATGCAATTGCTTTAAAGGCGTTTCTGTTAAAGATAGTACTTTAAAGTATTTTTTAAATTCTTGTTTTAAACTATATTTGAAGTAGGCATCTACATTTCTTGCTTCTATCTTTGCAGAATTAAGCATGGAAATTAGATTATCTTTGGCTTCATTTCCTTCAAAATCTCTTGTTAAATGAACCAAGTAAGGAGAAAGGTCTTCACGAAGTTTTATAATGTTTGAGACCATTTCTTCAATATTGGTTTGTTGCCTTGGCATTTAGCTCTTCACTCCCTAATACTAATTCATCCTACGACCTACTTAATTGCCTCTCTCTCCTACAACCAAACTCTTGTCACCCTGACTATAACCTTACATTCTTAATTTTAATTTTCCAATTCTATTGCCAGGTTCAATTATAAGTTTATCTCTGTCATTATTACTTTTAGAATTACTATTTATCTATGCTGCCATAGCATATTTTCTCCTTTGATTAGTAATGGATTTCAGGTGATTTCATATAACGTTCTCGTATTCATGAACCCCGACAGGGGTTGTCTGCTGAAATGCCTCTCCGAAATTCATCCCGCAGACCCAGGCTCCGAAGGAGCCGCAGCTTGAATATTATGTTATGTGTAGTTATCACTCCATTGATTGACATTCTAATTTACGCCTTCCAACCCATCTCTTTATACAATCTTCTAATCTGTTTTATAAAACTATCATCTTCTCTTCCCTTATTTATAATTTCTTCATCAGTGGTTACAGCCCATCTGAAAATTTGTTCAATACTCCCGTAGCTACGTTTAAATCCTTTGGCCAACTTCAGTATGTTTTCTTTAGTTGGTGCAAATGATAATACTACTCTTAACTCTTCATCTGTCCAAGGTCTCCCCTTATTTTCTGTACTATACGCTTGTTTTTTCTCATATTCAAAAATCAATAATTTCGTTTTGTGGATTACTTGGTCTGTTGTTAGTTCTTCAATTCCTTCATTAAGTAATTCAATTAATCTATCTTTATATTCTTTCTTTTTCATACATTTCCCCTCCATGATCTTTTCAATAATTACACATAACGTTCCTGTATTCATGAACCCCGACAGGGGTTGTCTGCTGAAATACCTCCCCGAAATCCTTCTCGCAGACCAAGGCTCCAACGGAGCCGCTGCTTGAATATTATGTTATAAGATGTCCCGCCTTCTTCGAGTAATCACACGTAAAGTCCTTGCTACTCTTCTTCTGGGAATTCTATTTCCATAAATAAATATTCTTCATAATGTTCGGTAACCAAATCTTGCAAAAGAAAAAATGATGCTGATATACTTTGGAAATCGCTGCTATTCTTAACGCTCTCCGAAAATATTGGCAATTGATCAGATATTAACAATTTCATAAAAATTGAACCAAAATAATAAATATTCATTATTATTAATCTTAAATGACTTGGTGAATGAACACTTACATGGCCAAGGACAGATGTGCTTAGTTTTCCAGAATGTTTCAGAGAAGGTATGAACATCGAACGAAATGCTGATGTCGTTGAACTATGAACTGCGCTTGATAACACTGACTTTATTTCACGCCGATGATTGAGAAATCTATCACGCTCTTCTTCGTCAATTCCTGCTGATTCTATGATTGTATCTATCTTTTTATATATCCTTCCATATGCAATATTTTTCTTCCAGAATTCATCCTCATCTAATTCTTCTGCAGAGTATTGATCGGAAAAATCCTTATCTAACAATGAAACTATCATGAGATCAATTGTTTCCACAAAGGACCTACTAACAGTGCGAGCACAATCTTCTAACCCTTCAGTAATTAATTTCCTAATTGCTACAATATGGGAACATGATCTTGCTAAAAGCATCGCTAAAGTAACTGGAATTCCTTCATTAGTCTTTCTTGAGTTCCAGCAAAATTTATATAGCAATAAAATAAAATGCAGAGACTCATCTAACATGGTAATCCACGGTCCAAGAAATTCATTTGTATCACTTGAACAATTCTCATATACAATTCTTAGTTCTTCCTCAATGTCTATCCTTGTAACTTCACCAAATTGTTTAACTTGATTGTTCCATAGTTGAAGAACTTCTTCTTTCGATTGTTTAAATGGTATTATTTTTTTCTCCATAAGAACCTCTTTGATATTTTGATATTATTTTTTGGGGGGGGATTTCTTATAACGTTCTTGTATTCATGAACCCCGTCAGGGGTTGTCTGCTGAAATCCCTCTTCGAATTCCATCCTGCAGACCCAGGCTCCAAAGGAGCCGCTGCTTGAATATTATGTTATGAGATGTCATTGGCTTCTTCGATTTATCCCCAAAACAGTCCGTTATGCCCTTCATCTACGATCTTCAACTGTTTTTCAAAATCTTCATCCGGTTCGATGTCATCTATGAAGTGCCATTTCCCCTTGCTGTCTTGCCAATATATTTTCCATTCGTTTTCATCTAATCTGAACTGAGCTACAGGCAACTGCACCCATTGATCACTTTTGAATCCTTGTCTTTCTTCAATTAATGTAACATGATTTCCTCTGATCTTATAACTGATTTTTATCTGGTTTTTCACATGTTCTGGCACTGCATTTTGTATATATTTTTCCATGATTTTATTAATCCGCTTCTTCGTAAAGTCATCCATAGATTTTATCTCTCCTGCCCTAACACGCTTTGCAATGATTATATCACGATGATGTCTCATAACGTCTTATTTACGAACTTCCGAAAGAATGCACTCTTCGTCATATTCACGAACTTCGTGAATCCTGCACTTTTCTCCTTATTCCCGCACTTTCTGCGTTTCAATCCTCCAGCCCGCCCATCCGATCCAACGGACTTTGAATCCGCCCAATGTCCCGCCTGCTCACATGTGTATACCGCTCCGTCGTTCGCACACTCTGATGCCCCAGCAGTTCCTGAATGTAGCGAAGATCGATCCCATTCTCCAGCAAGTGGGTCGCAAAGGAATGCCTCAGCGAATGGATACTCACCTGTTTGCGAATGCCCGCTTCAGCCAGCGCTTTTTCAAACACTTTCTGCGCTGAACGTTCCGTCAGGTGGCGGCCTTCCCTCTGCCCTGGAAACAGCCAGTCTTCCGGCTGCTCCGCCCCTATGTACTGCTCGACCACCGCAAAAGCCGCTTCGGAGAGTAGCGATTGCCGGTCCTTCCTGCCCTTTCCTTGACGGACTTTCAGCACTTTCCGTTCCCGGTCGCAGTCTTCGGGACGCAACCTCACCACTTCGCTTACCCGCAGCCCGGATGTATACGTCAGGTACAGAATAGCCCGATGCTTCGAATTTTTCACTGCTTTCAACAGACGCATGACCTCATTCAGGGACAGCACATCTGGCAGTTTACTCTCCTTTTTCGGACGAACATAGGCGGCGGATTTTGGCTGCTTTAGCACATGGCGAAAGTAAAATTTCAGCGCGCTGATCGCTTGGTTAACATAAGCGTGCGAAAGGCCTCTTTCGAGCAGCGCCAGCGCATATTTTTGCACCGCCGCATCATTTATACTTGCTTCGGTCCCTTGCAAATCGGCGAAAAAGCGTTCCGTTTGCGATATGTATGCTTTAATCGTCTTGCTGCTGTAACCCCTTGCCACCAATGCATCGCGCAATTCTTTCCAACGATCCGGATTCCATTCACCTCGTTCCGAAGAAGAGAGAACCGCATTGGCCTGCGCTCCCCGCCGATCCAGCCATTCCCGGATGTACGGCAGCTCTTTATTCAAACGCTCGTCGCACTCGAACTCGCAGCTCCGATACGCTTCCAACAGGCTTTCTGCTGCCGCGATGCTGTACGGAATCGTCCAGATTTTTTCGTTCGGAACCCATTTCCTGCCCGGTATGGACCGAATTCCTTCTCGCTCCTCGACTCCGTATCGCTCCAACCATACGCCGATCGTTTTTTCATCCCGATAAAGTAGGTTAATCTTCATCTCGCTTGCCTCCTTAGTATATCAGCCGTTCAAAAAATTGGGAATCCAATTTTGCACAAAAAAGGGCCTTAAGATGGAGATTCATCTTAAGGCCCCGATTCTTTCGGAGCAAATTGTTGATCCGTTAAGCCCAATTTTCATTATCATAAACTGCCTTACCTTTACTTGTCCAGTTCCTCCATCACATCATCCCATAGCACCTCCGCCACCTTCTCCAATAAATACCCCGGCTTCAGGTTCAGTAGGTATCCTTTTGGAACTCGCTCTACTCCCCACATAAACAAAAGATGAGCCTGATTATTTGTTTCTCATTTGTTAATACAATAAGGATATGCGGCTAAAAAGCGTAGTTTCTCGCCATTTTTTTCAGGCAAACCGCTTGTATTACAATCATATATAAAGAACAACGAATTATATTTACCATCTATTTTACCCAGGTCATGTAATAGTGAAGATATAAAAGAATCAACATAGGAAACATCTTTTATACCATCATCTGTCCCGTCAACCAGAAAGACTCCTTCAGCAAAATCTTCGTCAAAATCATCTATTTCATGGTCGCTTAAAAAATCGCTAAAAACATTCTCATTCTCATCTTCCGGGTATTTGATCTCAACATATTCAAATAACTCATCATCAGAGGCAAAGTGACCGTACCAGACGGACACCATATTTTTTTCAAAGCAATTCATATCTTCACCCCGCTAAATTTCAGTTTATACGTTTAATCTATCTGTATCCCGCACCAGCTACCATGCCCTCTACCCCACAACAGCTGTTGAAGCTAAAAAGCCCGCGCTGATCGCGGGCTTTGCTGAATATTTAGTCAAAATCATGCCTAATAGACTTGTTACTCAACTTTGAACTGTTTTAATTCGTCTTGAAGCTTATTGGACAATTGACTTAATTGTTTGGATAGTTCAGCAACCTGCTCGATGCTATCCAATTGTTCCTGCGTGCTGGCGCTAACCTCTTCGGTTGAGGCGGAATTCTCCTCCGTGGTGGAAGAGATGATTTCCAGCGCCTGCAAAATCTCATCTTTGTGCTTGTGGACCTTGGAGGTGTTGTTGCTAATCTGGATCATTCGCAATTTCAAATCTTCCAAATCCTTATTAATACTAAAGAATACTTGCTTCGTGTTCTCCACCGATCTCGCATTTTCTTCTGCAATTTTCAGGCCGTGAGCCGTATGCTCAACCGAAACACTGGTTTTTTCTTCAATCACACGTACCTTCTTGTAGATTTCCTGTGTCGCCAGTGCCGTCTGCTCAGCCAGCTTGCGAACCTCCCCGGCAACAACGGCAAACCCTTTGCCCTGTTCTCCTGCACGTGCAGCTTCAATGGAAGCATTGAGCGCCAGCAGGTTGGTCTGCGTTGCAATTTGGTTGACCGTGTCCACGAAGCTCGAAATCTCGTGACGGCTTAGATCAATCTCCTGAATAATAGACGACATCGCTTGTGTGGAATTGTGGTTCTCTTCCGCCCATTTGGATAACTGATCAACTACAGCTAGCCCCATTCCGCTTTGCTCGGCAGAGATTTGCACCATCGTTTCTATGGCTTTGGCATCATTGGCAATTTCGTCAATTTGGCCGGACAATGCTCCGGTTTTTTGTAAAATGTTATCCGTTTCGATGGACTGATAGTTCGTCGCATTGGCTATCTCATTGATTGCTGTCGCAGTATCGTTCATCGTTATCACGGTTCTGGAAGAAATGGATTGCAAATCGTGAGAAGACTGATTCAAGACTTGAGCGGAGCCGCCCACCATTTGGAGCATTCCTTGAATTTTTTGAACCATATTGTGAACTCCTTGAGAAATTTGCCCGATTTCGTTGTTGGAAAGTGTATCAAACTGAACGGTTAAATCTCCATTTTCAATCAGCTTGATTTTTGCGAGCAACTTCGGTATTGATCTCAACAGATAACGGAGCGTTATATAACAAATCACAACCAGCAGGATTGTGGCTGCGGCAAAACCGCCAATGGTAAGCCAGGTGAAGACTTTTAATTCTGCGAGCACCTCTTGTTCAGAAATGGTTAAACCTACGGACCACCCGGTATCTTTACTGGTTGCATACCCGATATAACGACGTTCTCCATTATCATTAATCAGCTGTACTCCGGACTCACCGGCAATCATTTTCTTTCCGATCTCCCCAAGATCACCTGTGCTTTCGTTAATCTTTTCTTTCAACACTTTAGTCTGATCGGGGTGATACAAAATATCACCTGTTTTGGATGCAAGAATCGAATAACCTGTGCTTCCGAGCGAATAGCTTTGCATAAGGACAGGGATATCTTTGAAGGCAATATCAGCTACAGCAAATCCAATTAACTGATTACTGTTATCTTTGATCGGATAGAAAATACCCATGAGCACACTACCCGAAGCGAGGTCAACATACGGATCTGAGTAGTATAAACCGTCTGCTTCAACAGCCGGTTTAAAGTACGGGCGTGTATTGATATCGAAATCCAGTTTGGACGCAGCACCATCATTCTGAAGCCAGAATCCCTTGCCAGATATTCCGGCAATCCAAGCGTCGGCAAAAGATGGCTCTGCCTTTACGATAGCTGCCAGAGTCGCTTCTGTTTCCGCAGCATATGGAGAAGTTTTCACCATATCTCCCGATGGGGTTGTTTCTATGTATTGCTGAAAAAGGTTGTTCGTTGACATTTGTTTGACAAGCGATCCCTTTTCCTTAAACAACGCATCGAATTGACTGACGATGGCCTGCGTCTTGGTCTGAAGCATGGCCTCTTGCTGCTTGATAAGTATGCTTTGCGTGCTTGCAAACATGAACGTCCCCAAGGTTGCAAAGACGACAACGATAATGACTAACAACACCATGGCCAATGTGTTCGCAATGCTGGATGATCTGAATACGCGCTTTTTAGAATTTTGTGACATGCTGCCATCCCCCCGAGGAATATTGAGCGAAAAGCTCTTAGATAATATGTCGGAAGTTTGCAGTTGTTTTAATAGGTTTTTAGTATATACAAATTAAGGTATTACACGGGACCTAGATGCCTATAGTATACAGGAGATGCAGCGTATGTCCCCAGGCTCGATTTCCGTCGACGAGCAACTGGATTAGCTATAAGGAGAACCCTGTAGCTACGGGTGAAGAATAAACTGGAGAATGAACCAAATGGGGAAACAACGAATAGAGATGCAACGAGATAGCAGCCATTCTATAAGCCTATAAAAAAAGCATGGATGAGAGCGGTTAGACCGCCCCATTCATGCTTGCCATGCACCAGTTATAAACCGGACAGAATACTCAGCCCCGGCTCATTTCGTAATCGCCGCAACAACGTTGTCAACCAACGCTTTTGACGAGACAGGACCGCCAAACGTCCATGTCTTGCTGTCCAATGCATAGGTACGTTTTTCTTTGACAAAATTCAGGCCGTTCCAGACCGAATTACTTTTCAGCACTGCACCGAAAACATCATCGTCCGGCTGCACAATATAGAGGAAGTTGCTGTCCTGAACGGCAGGCAGCGCTTCAATGCCCACGGTTGAAAAACCATACGTTTCAAGCTTGTCCGGCTTCCAATCGTTAATCAGCCCGATCTTCGCCAGTGTTCCCACGACAACCGAGTTATCCGAAAACATGCGCAGACTGGCCGCATTTTGATAGGTGAACGCCTGTGTCAAACTATAATGGAAGTCCGCTTTACCCGCAGTGGCGAGCTTTTCTTTGACTTCCGCATAATGCTGATCCAACTCCTTTAGCACCTGCTTCGCTTTATCTTCTTTTCCAAGAGCGACCGCGATGTTATTGAATATCTCTACCATTTTGTCATAATCGTAGCCTTTACCACTATTCAGACTAAATTCGACTGTGGGTGCAATGGCTTTCAGTTGATCATAGATAGCTGCATTTCCATCAGCATTGGAAATGATCAGATCCGGCTTCAATGCAGCAATCGCCTCCAGATTGGGCTCGTTGCGCGTTCCTACATCGGTCACGCTGCTGTCCAGCCCCGCCTCCGAAGATACATACTGCTTGTATCCGGCATTATCCGCATTACCAACAGGCTGAACACCCAGCGCAACCATATCCTCCGTAAATGTCCATTCCAGCACGACAACACGCTTTGCCGGGCTGTCGAGTGTGATCTCACCACGATTATGCTTTACTTTCACAGGACCAGCCGCTTCGGCTGGTGTGCTGTCCGGAGTTGCCGTCTGGCTTTCCGATGTATTGCTTGCAACTCCGCAGCCTGCCAGAACAAGCGCAAAAATCAGCAACATTACAATCCCGCTCAAACCTTTTTTCATAGAACATATTCTCCTTGTGTATGTACATTTTATAGATAATGATAATCGTTATCATTTTTGGATTATGACGGAGAAATACAATTTTGTCAATGATAAAAGATAGTGTCGAATGGTCAACGGGAACACTGACATGTTTTGCTTTCCGGTTCAGCGTAGCGCTGACCCAGGCACTCCTTCCACGGGGTAGTTGGTGCCTGGTGTCGTTATATTTTCCGAATGTTAAAAGCTTTGTAAGCATTCCCTTTCCTGCACACAGGAATCCGGATATAGATTTGAATTTATTGAGTTAACCCAATTGCATGGTGGTAATACAGGTATCGTCGTTTTCAAACGTGGAGATTTTGGATTTTGCAGTTTTCCCCTCATGCTCCACCGTAACGTTATAGGTTTTGTCACGCGGCAGCCATAGATCAGTTATGTTTGGCCATCAGAAAGAACAAGTCTGAATTCAAAGCTGACAAAGATGCTCGCAGCAACCGCTTTTTGTGCTCCATCTCATGCTGCGTGTCGTCGATTAAGACTTCCAGATCTGAGGGAGCAGCACGTTCAATACTGAACTGTTTTTCATGATGTCAAAACTCCTAGTCATTAGCCTGTTTTTGCATTTTTGGCAGTATTTCAGGATATACTGTTCGTTCAACAAGTCCGTCAGTAACTAAACAGTTGGAAGGACTGGTAGTTTCCTATATTATTGATACAAATCAATCCCCACATTTGCAAAGCTTGCTTTATCGATAAAAAATCTGATATCAAGCCTACGGGCTGTTCCACGACCACGACATCCGACCCCGAACGGAGAAATTAATAGATTGTTGGGACAGTCGGATTCCTGTATCCCCTGAGCTTGAGTATCTATATAGCTTTGGGCGAAAATCAAACCACGTATTTATTTGAATACCTATCCCTGTGTTAATAAAATACTTTTGTACAAGAGAGGTGGGCCTTATATGATCTATATTGCATTGCTGCGGGGCATTAATGTGGGTGGCAACAACAAGATTAATATGAAAAAGCTCAAGGAGACGTTTGAGAAGGCAGGCATGGGCCATGTGACGACTTACATCAACTCTGGAAACATCATTTTTTCCAGTGAAGTTCAATCCAACGATGAGCTGTCGCTCCAACTGGAGCAGGCAATTCTGGAGGATTTTAGCTTGCCTATCCGGGTCATCGTCCGCAATATGGGGGAAATACAGACCATTATGGAGGCATTGCCAGAGGAATGGTCTAATGATGCACAGATGAAAAGTGATGTATTTTTTCTGTGGGATGAAATTAACGATATTTCCGTTCTGGACAAGCTCCCTTTGAAGCCGGGAATCGGCCATGTAATGTATACGTCCGGGGCCGTTCTGTTTTCTGTCAGCAGAGAACATGTCACAAAAAGCGGGATGACGAAACTGGCCGGCTCCAGTCTGTATCAGCATATGACGGTGCGGAATGTGAACACGACCCGCCAGATTTATAAGCTGATGCAAAAGGCTGAGCAGGAAGAGTTACGTGCTTTAGACTCCTGATTGGAAGCCTCCTTCCTAAGCATTTTGTTTTCGTTTAGTAGACAAATCCGAGAGCAACCGTAGAGGATAAAAATCAAAAAGGGAGCCTTCTTGCGGCTCCCCAACTGCAATTCTTGGATGTATTGTTCCCTCTAGACTCTGGCTATCGAGCTGATGAAGTCAACCCTCATATGGAATACCCCTCACCGGACTAGCTTCGTCAAATTGTAAAACCGTCGACCAGTTCATTCAATCGGGCAGCGCTTTCCTTCACCTGATCAGACTGTTGTGCCACTTCAAGAGATTTTTCCGCCGATGAAACCATATTCTCAGCAATGTGCTGGGTAGACACGGCAGATTGTTCGCTGGCTGTTGCGATCTCATGGATAGCTCTCACCATGGTTTGGATCATTGCATTCACCTGCTTAGAGGTGGCGTTCAAATCATTGACCGTGTTCGTATGCTCAACTACATCAGTGTAATATTGTGCTGCCGTATCCTCAAGCAGCTGATAATCCTTGCCCACCTGAGCTTGCAGGAAGTACAGCAATTCTTCGGCATTAGTCGTCAGATTGGCTACAGATTGTACAACCTCTTGAGTAACACTCTGAATTTGGTCTACCGCCTGCTTGGACCCATCTGCCAACTTGCGAATCTCGTTAGCCACAACCGCAAATCCCCGACCTGACTCACCGGCACGAGCCGCTTCGATGGATGCATTTAGAGCCAGCAAATTGGTTTGTGCCGTAATTTCCAGAATAGACTGGGAGAGTATGCGAATTTGGTCTACTGCCTTGGCTCGTTCTAGCGCTTCCTTCATCTTTTCATTGGCCTTCCGGTAAATTTCCTTGGCCGCTTTATTGGATTCACTAGCCGCATGCTTCAATGTTTCGGCTTTTACACTTGTATCATTGGCAGACTGGGCTCTTTCTTGAGTTTTGACCGATATGTACTCTGCCGCCCGCTGCATTTCATCCGCAGAATGATTCATGTTTTCTGTATATGCCGAAGTCTCCTCCATCGCTGCGGACAGCTGTTCGACCGTGGCAGATACATCTCTAATCCGCTCATTGAGATCTGTCATATTATGATTCGTCTGATCACTCAGTTGGTTAATTTGGCGCGACTCATTGATAACCCCCGTAATAACCATTGAGGTTGAATCTGTCATTTGTTGAATGGCACGTGCAATGACAGCGATTTCGCTATTTCCCTTGAGCAGGGTCGGATCAAGTGCTGCCGTCAAATTTCCTTGGGTAATCTCCTCACAGTATTTCGTAATTGTACTCATCCGGAAACGGATATTTCGAATGGCCGCAAAGGAGATGGTGATAAGAACAGCCAGCACGAGTGCCAGAACCGTGATCAAAACAATCGTGCGCATTTTTATCTCATTTTGCGTATTTTGATATAAGTTGGCGGATTGCTTATTGTTATAATCAGAAATCGTAGTCAGCATCGTAACAATTGCCGTACTGGATTTATTAATCCGGCCTCTCTCTTCCGTGTCATACGTTCCGCTATTTTTTTTGACTGTCATGATTTGCTCAATATCCTGATAATATGTGTCTATACTCCCCCGTAGTTCCTCGTACAATTTCTGTTCCTTAGCATCCAAATTCCTTTGTGAGAATTCATTTAGCCCGGTTGTAACGCTATCTTTTCCTTTCTGTACCTGCTTATACTGTTTATCTGTGTACTCCTTATTATCGAGTATTTTTGTATAATTTGCCCGCATATTATAGAAATCACTTTTGACTTCAAGTATATTCGTTTGGTGCTGAAAGCGATCCATATACAAAATACCTTGACCCTCTTTAGCTTGATACATACCGATAACCCCTACCAACGATACAATGAGCAAGCCCACCAAGCTGATCATGATCATGGAGACCATTGTTGTCGTGACCTTTAAATCTCTAAATCCGTTTACTTTTTTAGTGCTGTCTGATAGTTTTGTTCTCATCAAAACTCCTCCAGTCGTCTATGTATAATAGATCACGCTGCTCTCATAAACGCTATCCCCCAAACAATAAAAATTAAGAGATTACACCGTGATGATATATATATCGGTAGAAAGCGCTTAATATTGTAATAATAATAACAGTGCTGCTAAAATAAAGAATATCAGTCCCGTGAAAGTGAACTTGGGACAGACAAATGTGATTATTATTTTAGGTGCTCACGAGCTTGGAAAATTTGCTAAACTAAAATAGTAGTCTTTATACCAAAGTGGGACATATATCATCAACTAATCAAGAACAATACAGGATGATAGGAGAGAACCTATAGTGACAAACCTACAAAATCAAAAACAAGTGTATATCATCCATGGGTATACTGCTTCACCTGCCGATCATTGGTTTCCTTGGCTACAAGACAAGCTACAGGAGGATGGCGTTTCTGTAGCTATATTGGATATGCCCAATTCGCAAGCTCCCCAGCTTCATGAGTGGACCCAGCATTTATTATCAAATATTGAGGTTCTACATAAGGATACCTATTTTGTTGGTCATAGCTTGGGGTGTGTTTCCATATTAAGATATTTGCAGCAAGTAAGTATCCCAGAGCAACTCAGTGGTCTTGTCTTCGTCTCCGGTTTTACCGATCCAGTGCCAACCCTGCCGTCATTGGATGAGTTTACAACTGATAAGCTGGATTATGAGCAAATCATGGATTCAGTAAAGATGCGTGCAGTTATTGCTTCAAAGGATGACACGATTGTCCCCTTTGCATTCAGCAAGAAACTAGCGAAAGATATCCAAGCTGATTTCCACGAAGTAGAACACGGAGGACACTTTTTAGAGCGTGACGGCTTTACTTCCTTACCCATTGCATATCAAGTTTTAATGGATATGATGAAAAGTTGAAAAGCTTTGGACCCGAATGGATTCCGTGGAGTGAGCGTAAAAGGTAACACTTAAATTTGTAAAATACCCCATCGCTTATATTAAGCAATGGGGTACATCCCTTTTTAACGGTCCCGGGTTACCATATAATTCATTAAATGCTTAAGAAAAGCGATGTTGCGGGGTACCTCTTTCAACGCTTCCATAGCAAGGCAGTAGTGTTCCCACATCTCTTTACTGGCACCTTCCTGACCCAGGATGGATACGAAATTCGAATTGTTGTTCTCAGTATCCTTGCCAACAGGTTTTCCGAGTAAGAGCAGATCTCCTTCCACATCAAGCAAATCATCTTTAATCTGAAAAGCAATCCCCGCGTGATACGCGAATTTCTTCAAAGCAGCAATTTCCGACTCCTTGACCTCTGCGAGCATGGCAGGCATCACCAGACAAGCCTCAAATGCCACTCCGGTTTTGAAAAAGCACACCATATTTAACTGCTCCAGTGTCAATTGCTTTCCTTTGGAATCCAGATCCATCGCCTGTCCCATACACATATCTTCTGCCTTTTGGGCCGAGTATTGTATCAAAGCAAGTACGGTTTCGGCATTGAACTGGTCAAGTGACGATTGTTCCCCAATCGCCTTCTGGATCAGATACAGACCGGTTAATTCCGCGGTAGCGCTATTGTGCACCTGATGCAAGGTCTGACGCCCTCTACGGGTAGACGCATTATCCTGAGAAGGCAGATCATCGAAGATCAGGGATGCGGTATGCATATACTCCAATGATCTCACAAGAGGCACGATTGCCGATGCGTCAAGTCCATATTCATTCACGCCCATCACCCAAGTTAATATAGGCCGTATCCGCTTCCCATCCCCTTCAAGGCTGTAATTTGCAGCATCGATAAGCTGTTCCTTCATCACCGGAATCCCGTGAGGTTTGGTAATTTTCAATTGGTTGTTAATCTGATGGCGGATCGTTTTGAACGTATTGAAAAAATCTTCCTTTTCCTTCGAATCGTTTTTCAGATGGGTAATCATCTGGTCCCGAAGCAGTTTATCGAAGAAATCTACATCATCCGCCTTTCGTACCATCTGCTGGATGAGACGATTGAATTCCGGATTTCCAGATGCAAAAATCTCCATCATTTCATTATACTTTTCAGTACCTACACGTTCTTTATAACGTTTGAGTCCATTCATTGCACGATCCAATATCACCTCACGGGCCATGGCATCGGAATCATACACGTTATGGATCAAATAAGAAATAACCGCCCAGTATAATTCAAAGGGATTGATAAGATCCGAACGCTGATCATGATATTTTAAATAGTAGGTATAGGGTGTTACCGCACCATCTCTCATATCGTCAACCATATCTGCAAAATCATCAGCCAACTGGTTATAGATACCATAAAAGAATGTTCGTTGCTCAAAGCCCTCATCCTCGGGAGCACCAATCACGGAACGGACAATCAATCGGGAAGAAGAAGATTTTAAAATAACAGGTATATAAAGCTCTTCATTGGTGTAATTAGCACGCGTTAGGTCCTTGACACGGTCGATATCCTGGGAATGAAAAAAGATATAGGACTGCTCGAAAAATGTTTGCTGTGTATCCGGCCGCTGATGTTCCTTAATATACTCAAAGGCATCCGAGAGCTCCGAATGTATGTATTGAATTAACTTCATATTATTTCCGGTCCAATCGCCCAACTCAGGCACAGATCCAGTGAGAAGCGCAGCACGTATCATACGGGAATACTGTTCTTTCTCTTGAGCGTTCAAAACCTGAGAATCGAGAAGATCGTCAATAAAAGGATAGGTTAGACCATAGGAATAACCAAGTCTGATGGCTTCATCCAGTCTGCGAGCACGTTCCACAGGTGACACTTTATCGTCCATCTCTTCCATCACATGCAGAATAACCCCGATAATGATCTTAATTAGTTTGCGCTGGGCTTGCTCGGCATCCATTTCCTTGGGAATATGGGAGGATACGGACCTAAGTTTGTTGATCACCCAAATTGTGGCGGTTTCTATGCCTTCCTTCTGGGCCCACCGATACAACCCGGCCAAATTCATAAATTCTGGTTGGTCTTCCCCGTTTGCACGGGTGGATTGAATCAAGTGTTTTTTTATGTCAGCAATGGCACGCTGAATCCGGGTATGTGTGTCAGGAGAGTCCAGAGCTTTGCCTAGATCCCTCATATAAATATAGGAGACGCTTCGATCCAGGTAATCATCCAATTTGCCTGTATAATTCAGCCATTGAATGTATCTATGATAATCCCGAGTATCAGGTTTTCTCTTTGCCCTCGAAAAGAAGGATAGCCATGAAGAATGATGAATATGATTCCTTTTCCACAGTTGAATATCTTCTGTCAGGGTAGTTACATAAGTCTTGTCTTTGACCTGTGCATAAAGTGATGCAAAATACTGAACCGCCTTCTGCTCAGCCAGCCGATATCCTGTATTGGCATGATTTATAAATTTCTCATTCATACGATGCATTACCTCAACTTCTATTTTTGTTAAACATGTTTGCATTTCTTCCCTGACGGGAATGGGGCGGATCATGTTTTTATCTTTATACGGGAAAGAATCTGTGAGGTTACGAAATTATCATGCTGCTTACCGAAATACACTGATTGGCTTCATCAAGCAGATGTACCTTTACTGACTGGTCTGATACCATTTGAATTATATAAGTATAATCGATTTTAAACCGTCTGTTGACTGGCTACCTAGTTATATTATGAATGTTATGAATAGGAGGTTGTGTGATTAATGACAATGGAAGAAGTGCTATACCAGCTTGAAAATATGTGAAGGTCACTCATAAGGGGCCTGAATCCAAATAGATGGAACCTATGACTCAATTCGTGATAGGGGGATCAGTGCTGCTCGCTCTTTTGATTTCGAGTATTGGGCTGATATTCATTCTCTGGAGCAAAAGGACAGCACGATAAATATTTATATGCCCTGGGAAGCTTAGTCGATGTAACAAGAGCAGAATGTACTGCTACGCATGTATTAACTTATATTATTTCGAGCTTGCCGACTCCCAAGCTTCTGCCACAGCTATAGGTGCCTTGCGGCTGGTTTCTCCACTGCCTTCCTTTGTCCACAGCGTTGGATAATAGGCAAACACCTGACCGGGTTGAAGCTTGCGAACATCGTCCTGCCAGCCTTTCCAACGGAACGTCTGGTAGAACAGCTCCAAATCCCCCTCAGCCAGCCAGCCAAAAAAACCGGAATAGGCCTTTTCTGTAGGTTCCCAGGCAAGCGTATCCGGTGCAAAATAGTAAATTTGTCCGTCATTACCGAACCGCCCTGTATTCAGTCCAAAAAATCCGCCTGCTGCATCGTAGGCCACAATCAGCATTCCCCAAAGCGCGGGCACGCTTGCCGGCTCTTGAAGTCCGTTCCACGAAGTCAAGCTGCCATAAATTCCAGAACCGCCTGCACCCAGCAAGGTGATCCAGCCGTGATCAAACACGATCCCTCCTGTCTCATAGGCAACCGTTCCCAAATACAATTTCGTACTCACCTGCAAACGGTACAGCGTATCCCCCGAAGCCGATTCCGATTCTGCCGATACAATGCTATTTGGATTTTGGCCTTCTTTCAGGATATTTCTAACCTCTTCCCATGCATGGTTTTCCTTATCCAGCAGTTCATCAACCGTTAAAGTATGCATGTTCATTCCCCTCTCATTGTCCTAATCTCAACCTTCAATCCACATACTGAGTCTTTAAGACCTGTGTTTGATCCAAAATCACCCACTGATTCAGCTCGTCGTATCCTTTTACAATTGCTGTGATCTCATGCTTTGGATACATCCACTCAGGTGGTATCTTTTCCCCATATGAACGAGTGTCTGCCAATCCGACCGCATCATGCTGGAAAATATGTATCAGCGTGCCCTGCGGAAAAAATGCTTCAATATAACCCTCTACCTTAGTCCCAACGGGCAGTACGGTTTTGACTTGATGCCATTCCTTGTTGAAGGTCTGAAGATAATTGGACCAGGCTTCTTCAAACTCTTCTTTTGTAATTTTAGTATAATAGGGCTCCGTGTCATCAATCGATTTCTCGGCAAGTAAGAAATGATATTGCTCGTGCTTGCGATTAGAGGCGATATAAGTGCCATCATCTTGGATTATAATTTGTCGATACGCTACACCATCTGAATCTATTTCAAAATACCACGTTCCCATGCCTGGTTCCGGGCAATCTTTAAGATATTTCATGTGCCTCCTCCTCACCTTGCGATAAAGTTCATTCATACGCCATTCCTGCGAGGATCAACTCCTCCTGAATCCAGCTACTTCTGGTAGACAGTTGCAGCAAGTCGGCAGCGATCTGCTTGATCTGCTCTTGTAACACATGTGGCTGGTCAGTTCCTTTCAGAAAGCGACTCAAGAAATGAAGAAATACATCTACCTTCCTAAGCAGCATCAATACAGGCACCGCATCAATCTCAGCATGGGAAAGATGAACTTGGCAACTAAAGCCCTGGCAAAAATCCCGAACTGCTTGCGTCTCCTCCGGTTGTCCCAAAAATCCTGATAAGATGACCGCTGGTTCCATGACCCGAACGTCTAACGTACAAAACTCAAAATCAAGCAGTGCAGTCACTTGGCTATGATCGGTATCCTTTACTAACAAATTGGAAGCGTTCAAGTCCCCATGTACAAGCTGATGCGGTAACTCTTCCAATGCATGAAGCGAATCTGTAATCTCTTCATATACTTTTCCTATCAATCGCAGCTCGTCATGCAAAGTTTTTAGAGGCTCAGGCGGATGCAGGCAAATCTCTCGAACTATCTCCTGGTTACACAATGGATAGGATTGCTGCAAGGCGTAATACGGTCGGTAAACTGGAGCCATATCAAGATTGAATGTCGCAAGTACAGCAGATAATTCACCCGTAGCCTCGCCAAAGGAATAGGCAAAGCTTGATTCCTGCTCCAGTGGTGATTTGCCTTCTATGTAATCGAACAGACAGACATATTTGCCACTTTCCTTCTCGAGCTGAGCGAGTGTCTCTCCCATTACCGTTCGAATTGGCATCGGTACCCTGAATGATAGAGAATGCTTACTCAGTGCCTGCAAAACTGCATGCTCAAATTCAATTTTGTCCCTATCTCTGTGTGTATCGTAGACGCGCAGCACCCCGCTTCGCATACCACCCTTAACAAAATACGTCGTATTATTCCAACCCCCGGTTCGTTTCTGCAACGTTCCGTTCCACTCCGGCCAGTGCCGTCTTAGTATCGCTTCCAAGGATGCATCCTCCCTTTTGCCGGAGATAAAGTATGCCTATTCATTCTCCTTACTGTCACTTGTATGTCCTCGCTACATAATCTAGATATTGCGAACGCGTAAGGCCTCTTCTACGAATCCGAACTCGGTCAACGCTTTTTTACGTGCCTCGTGATATAACGGATGATCCAGCGTTTTGGCCCGTTGATGAGCTTCCAGAGAACCGAAGCAATCGTTAGTGACACTGGAATAAGCACCATCATTTAAAAATTCCCTGGCAGATTTGAAGGTAATCTCCCTCTCCGGCTTTAAAGCGGTACCAGTCCCTCAGCTCAAACGATAAGTCCTTCCCTCCTTACCTATCATTCATTAGCCTTGTGCTTATGAATTTGCAGATATTATAACACATAGACGCCCAATTAAAATTGGATGTCCCTTGATATCCTTCATTCCTTCAACTGCTTGTTTCGGATATTCTGCGGGGTGGCACCATACGCCTTTTTGAATTTTTTATAGAAAAAGCTCATGCTGTTATATCCAACCTGCTTAAATATCATTTCGAACGGCAGGTTGGTATTCACAACCAGAGAATAAGCTGCATTGAGTTTAATGTTGGCAATAAGCTGAGTGTAGGTGAGCCCGGTTACTTTTTTTAACTTATTACTTAAATACGTACTATTGTAATTAAAATGATAAGATAGCTGCTGCAGGCTTAAATGCTGATAATGCTCTTCCATGTAATTCAGAATAGCTGTAATATTATTTTCCTGCTGGTTTAAGTGAATATTATGCTCGCTTTCCAATACACGGACCAATTCTCCAAAAACAATTTGCAAATAAGCCTTGACCAATTCCATTGAATCCTCTTGCCTGGAAAAATATTCGATTAGGATTCTGCGCAGTATATATTGAAGGTTCTCATTATGCTGCGACTTAAAAATAATAAAGTGATTATGGTGCTGATGCTGGAGAACAGAGTTGGCGAGAAATTCGCCGATCAGACTTTTTTTCTTCGATAACCGCTGTAGGAACAAGGAAGAAATCGTTTCTCTTTGCAGCAAGATATTAATAAGTATATCGTCTTCTCCCAAAGGAGCGATGCTGTGCGGCACATCCTTATCCAGGACACACACTTGGCCTTCACAAAGCTGAATTTCCTTGCCTGCTATAATTTGATTGCATTTACCTGAGTAAACATAGTTTAATTCAATAAATTCATGCATGTGCTCTAGCATCGGAGCAAATCTATTGTGCTTGCTAATATAAATATTATGTTCTCCGAAGAAAAACAAAGCGGGCATACGATACATATTCTGATTTATATCAAAGTATCTTTCATTCTCCGCTTCTTCGGAGAGATCATTAATCACCTGATTATTTTGTTGCTGTAAAAGCTCAATTTCCGTTTTGGTTCTCAGCAACTGATCCAACTCATGAAGGTTCATAACTACTGACTCCTCCTTCATTATAGGATGGAAAAACGGGCGTTTCTCCGCCCGTTAAAAAACTGCCTACACCTGACGACTCCCCTTAACTGTGAACTGCCGTCTGAGCCTTACTGCCCTTTCCTCTAATAGCGATTCCCAGACAGATGAGTGCAGCCATCGTAAACACAATTGCAGAAACGAGAAATGAAAATGAGGCGCTTTCATTTCCAAACAGCATGCCAATTAACTTGATGGCATAAGGCGAAGCAAACGCTCCCAAATTGGAGCCTACCATGGCAATTGAAATGGATAAAGTCTCACTGCCTTTAGGCACGATTTTAGTTAATATGGTAAAAATATAAGGAATAAACAACGCAAAGCTAAAGCCAATGATAAGCATGGCAACGGTAACCATGGTAACATTCTGAGCAAACCACAGCAGCAAAAAACCTGTTGCTGTTAATAGACTGGAGATAAAGGGAGCGTAATTTCTAAACCATTTATATATTTTACCAAACAAGAAGCCTGCAATCATGGTTGACAAGGAGAACAGCGTTAACGCGGTTCCTAAAAAGCTAGGATTAGGCATATCCTTTTCAGCAATCATAATACCTGTTTTGGTATACACAATCATGATGAAGGTCATAAACAGGAAAAGTACAACTCCTAACCCAAGTACAGGTAGGGATACCCCGCCGCTCTTGTGGCCCGTTCCTGCCGAACGCTCCACTGTAGGCTTCCCACGCTCTGGTTCGGGAATGATAAAAAAGAATAACAATGCGATAGGAATGGTGATAGCATAGCATAAAAAGGCAAACTGCCAGTTGATCAAAGCAAGCTGTCCTGCCACAAAGGTAGCCAGGCTGCTTCCAAGCCCTTGAACGGCGCTTTGAAAGCCTACTAATTGGGCACGTTCGTCTCCTTCAAAAAAATCACTAATTAAGCTAACAGCCAGCGAATTGAACATCCCGAGACCTGCACCTAACAGCAAACGCAATGCGAGAATCCATGTAATGTTAGTCGTGAACATGGGAAGTATTCCGCCGATGACCACGAGCAGAAGTCCTAGCAGGACTGTATTTTTTTTGCCCAATTGGGAAGAGATCGGACCACTCAACAGCACAAACAGCATCATAGAGAAGGATGGAATCGTAACTACGCTTTCAATCAGCGAACTGGAAACTCCTGATAATTGGTTCAGCATCATCGGTATGATGGCCGAAATGGCACTCGCTGATGTCAGGACTAAGGAAATGGACAGTAGCGCCGTTTTAAACAAAACTTTGTTCTTTAAATTCATCAAGTTCTCACCCCTAGTGTATGTTATTTAGCCTCTGGTTGCATGTGCAGGAACCTGGGCAGCCTGGTAGTATCTGTACTGGAAAGCGTACTGTCCAGAACCGACCGTGAACGTCATCTCATACTCTCCGTTCTTTTGGAATATCTCCTGTTCCCCGGCAATTCCCATTCTCCCGGCCAGCTCCTGTGGTATATAAACTGGCGGATTCTGAATCGACGGATATTGCATGGCAATAGTCTGCTGTAATGCATCCGACTCCATAACTCCAGGAAGTGTAATTTCAGCCGTCGTATTATGTGGGACTCGAACCGTCAACTGCATTTCTTCATTCACGATTTCCCAATGGACTTCCAATGCACCATACGGCGTTTCCAGTTTCCCGTGGGCCGAAGTCAGATTGGCAGGCGGCTTAGGAGCTAATCGTGATTTTTTATATCCCGCTTCAAGCAAATCGATTCCGGCAATATTTTGGTACATAAAGTCTCCGACCGAACCGTATGAATAGTGATTGAACGAGTTCATATCCGCACTCCAGAACGAGCCGTCCACTTTGATGCTGTCCCAATGCTCCCACATGGTCGTCGCCCCCCGTTCAACCTGATAGAGCCATGAAGGATAATCATTTTGAAATAAAATCTGATAAGCTACATCCGTATAGCCATTGTCGGATAAAACCAGGCATAGGTAGGGTGTACCCACAAAGCCGGTATCCAGATGCATATCGTTTTTTTCTATGAGCCGTACGAGCTCTTGGATCACTTGCTTTTTATACTTTTCCGGTACCAACCCGAAATGCAAAGCCACAACCTGTGCAGTCTGGGTATTGGAGGTCAGCTTGCCAGCGTTATCGAAGTAGCGGTTCGCGAAAGCGCTTTTAATCCCCTCATGCAAGCTTGTATATGTGTTGTAATCGGTATAACGATTAAGCAGTTTGGCCGTCTTCGCCAAAATATGGGTCGAATATGCAAAATAGGCAGTTGCCACCAGCGTTCCATCCGTCGCCCCAAAATAGCTTCCTTCCTCGCTATCCAGCGCCAGCCAGTCACCAAGCTGCAAACTGGTATCCCAAAGATATTCTTCGTTCCCCTGGGCGCGGATATAATCCACCCATGCTTTCATACTGTCATACTGCTGAGCTAAAATTTGCTTATCTCCATAGCATTGATAAATGGTCCATGGACATATAACAGCCGCGTCTCCCCATGCTGCCGTCGTTTTGTCCATGTTATCGGCAAAGGTTCCTTTGAGGACATCCGGCACTACAAAAGGCACTGCCCCATTTTCCAGCTGGTTGTAAGCCAGATCCTTCAGCCACTTTCGGAAGAAGGAAGCTGCATTCATATTGAAGCTGGCCGTTCTGGCAAAAATCTGTGCATCGCCGGTCCAGCCTAATCGCTCATCACGCTGCGGACAATCGGTCGGTACATCCAGAAAGTTCCCTTTTTGCCCCCACACAATATTGTGCTGAAGTTGATTCAGCTTTGGATCAGATGTCTCAAACACCCCGATCGTCTCCATGTCCGAATGCAGAACAACACCCGTAAAATCTTCAATCGCAACGTCATCCGGAAAGCCCTCAAGCTTCACATATTGAAAGCCTTGAAAAGTGAAATGCGGCCTAAATATCTCCGTCCCCTTCCCGCTGCAAATGTACGTAATCTGCTGCACTGCATCACGAATGTTATCCCTGTAAAAATTCCCTTGCTGATCCAGCACTTCACCGTGCACCAGATTCAGAACCGTACCTTCAGGGGCATCAACTTTAAATTCCAGCCAGCCTACCATATTTTGGCCCAAGTTAAGCACCAGCTCACCTTTGGGGGTTCGAATGAGTTCAACAGGCTTCAATCGGTTCATCACACGGACAGGCTCGTTCTCCTGAGCAATCAGATGACTTAACGGGAACGGAACGACCTGCATCATTTTCCGTTCGGTCAAGGAGCTATGTTCGGCTGCCTGTTGCTGCTCAAGTCGGGCATCATAGATTTCGCCGTTATAAATATCCGACATTAAAATGGCACAGCTCGCTTCCTCCCAGGAAGAATCAGAGCAAATGACTTCAGAACGGCCATCTTCATAGCTAATCTTCATTTGCAGCAGCAATGCATTCGTGTTCCCGTAGGTGTCCTTGCGCTTCTGCCAGCCCAGATAACCGCTATACCAGCCTTCTCCCACCGTTGCCGTGATCCGGTTATGTTGTTCTCGCACGGCAGAAGTCACGTCATAAGCTTGCACCTGAACACGATCGTTATAATCCGTCCATCCCGGGGTAAAGTAGGCATCGCCCACTTTTTGTCCATTTAACTCCAGTTCATACAGACCCAGACTTGTAGCATAAATGACTGCTTTTTTCACTTTTCCCTCAACCGAAAAACACTTGGAAGTGGCAAAAGGAGCTCTTGTCTGAAACTGTTCATGGATGCTCCGCTCCTTCACTGTGATCCATTGTGCCTTCCAGTCCTGCTCATGGAGCAGTCCCATCTCCCAATAGCCGGACTCACTCCATTCCGATTCCTCTGGTTCGGTGTCACCCGCGCCCTGAGCCCATACTTTTACCCGATAATAATATCTTTGTCCCGATTCCAGCGGAGGG
The DNA here is from genome assembly GCF_056316205.1 of Paenibacillus sp. 1-8. NCBI lineage: Bacteria > Bacillati > Bacillota > Bacilli > Caryophanales > Paenibacillaceae > Paenibacillus > Paenibacillus sp. 1-8. Next base: position 3,793,410 of record NZ_CM149995.1, read on the forward strand.
CCTTCATATGGAAACAGAATGGATTGTTCCGAATAGGAAAAATGATTCCAGATCAGCGATTCAAAAGTGGGATGAACGGATACTTGTAATTGGAACCGTTTTTGGGAAACATATATTTTGTCAGATTCGATCTGCCAACTTAATCGCGGCTTTAGACAGCCCAGCCCAATCGGATTATTTAAATGTTCGCATCTAAGCGCTTTCACTTTTAGCATTCTTATATCCTCCCTGAGGTCTTCTTTTGTATTTCTATACTCAAATTAAAACGCTTTCATAGACTGTGCGCAATGTTGTATCCCTGCATGTTGTATGCTTGATTTACAGATGTTGAAATTCCACCCCTTATATTGAATCTTAAAATGGAGCTAGCGGTATCGAGTACATAAAATCCCGTAATGTGTGTGGGAGGATTGATGTCACCGCTAATCCGGCCCATTGGCGCAGGAGTGATACCCCAAGCATCGCGGCAGGATCACCCGGAAGCACCCTCGAGATCATGAATGTGATGACGACAATACCAAGCAGTGCCGGAATCATTTGAATCAATCGACGTAGTGTGTAAACGACCACAGCCTGTCCCCCCCTTGTTCTTAATTCCTTTCTTCTTGTCATGTTTATTTTCATTTGTTGTTATTTTTAATCCTTGTACTAAGGAAGCGAGATAGGTTCCACGTCCTGAACAACTAAAAATAATGACGAAATTTGTTGTTCGCGCACTAAAATGACTCATTATGTTATTTTAATGTTATGTATAAATAAAGATAATCAAAAATATAACAATATTACAGTAAAGCAGCATCGCATTATCATATTATTGTATTGCTGTGTATAAAATGCACAAAGGCCCTTCATCCAACAGGACAAAGGACCTCATAATTAACCCGGAATGACTTTCTCTTAATCCCAACTCACGAATAAGGGGTGGCATTATCGGAGCAATGAGCATTAGCCCTAGCATAGCCACAAAAACACTGAAAAATGAACAATTTGAATGGTATCGTTGAAGTTGATGAAACTTAACAGAATATATGAATAGACTCTATGAAGGGGAGATTATTGGGGGAGCAATTAGTTATTTTATTTTGCGATAATTATTATTACTTCTTTGGCTTATCTTTCGACCTTTTTTTATTTGCTCTTCCCAAATTCCAGTTTGGCTAAATATATTCTTACTGGTTTCCTTGGTTCTATGATTGTTAATGCACTTTTTCCGCATTTACTTGCAAGTATCATGTTAAAAAGATATGCACCCGGAGTTTTAACTGGGATTTTATTGAATATTCCGATAAACAGTTTAATTCTATATCAATTCTTCCAAAATCATGAATTAACATTTAAAACGTTGCTTTTATCAACATTGGCAGTGGGAATAGCGCTGTTAGGTCTAATTCCTATTTTATTCAAAGTAGGAAAATCTCTCACTACACAAATATATTAGAAAACCATAAAATCAAATCTTTCGAAGAATATTATGATACTGCACTGTTAAACAAACAATACTCGTAATGAATCACTATTAGAAAAAAGTCTCGGCCTGTGATCTACATTTCCATTACGGAATGCACAAATCACAGAGCGAGACCTTTTTCATTCTTTATTCTGCTAAGCTTGGCTTGCTCTTGGGAGGAAACTGCAATCTGCGTGATTTCTTGTTCCATGTTATATACCGATTGTCTGACGGCTTGCAAGGACTGTTCAATCCGTCCGGTTGCTTCCTTGGTGCCCGTAGATATTTTGCGAATTTCTGTAGCGACAACTCCAAAACCAGCTCCTGCTTCACCCATGCGGGCAGCTTCAATGGCTGCATTTAGTCCAAGCAAGTTCGTTTGCTCCGAAATTTCCTTAATGTAGCCTGCCACCTCAGTCACGTTACTGGAATCCTCGACTGCCTTTTTCGTGTTGCTCAAAATTTCTTCGGCTGTCGCACTAAGCTCCTCCGAGTGTGCCGCCACATGCTGAATCCCTTCGATTAGCTTGCTTGTCACATCCTCGGCTTGCCTCATCAGCTTCTTCAACTGATCTTGATTATCCATACTATAGGTGATACACAGTACTGCCTCGATCTCATTCTGCTCATTCTTGATCGGGTGAAAGTATGCATCAGCGGCGATTCCAAAAACCTCAGCCGCATAACGCTTTCTGGTTTTTTCACCGCCCACTAACATTTTGAAGTCTCTGTATACATCAGGGAGAGGGTCACCTGCTTTGAAGTCATAAACTAAGCTTTTACCTGAAGATTGTCTCATGTAAGTCTTCACTCTACTCCACTCGCAAATCAGGCACTAAAATTTAATCCAATTGCTCTCCATTCGTTTCTATCACGTTCTTATACCAATAGAAACTCTTCTTTCTGGATCGGGCAAGTGTACCGTTGCCTTCATTATCCTTATCGACGTAAATGAAGCCATAGCGCTTCTTCATTTCACCAGTCCCTGCACTTACCAGGTCAATACATCCCCACGGAGTATAGCCTATTAAATCTACTCCATCAGCAATCGCTTCTTTCATTTGCTCAATGTGTTGCTTCAAGTAATCAATTCTGTAGTCATCGTGAATCGAGCCGTCTTCTTCCACCGTATCTACTGCGCCAAGACCATTTTCCACAACCATTAACGGGATTTCATATCGGTTATAAATGTTATTGAGGGACCATCTTAATCCCTGTGGATCAATCTGCCAATCCCAGGCGCTTGCTTTCAAATGAGGGTTCTTTAATCCCATGGATAAATTTCCGCCCACTTTCTCCTGGTCTGGGTCGGCACTTACACAAACAGATGAATAGTAACTAAAGGTATAAAAATCTACACAGCCTTCTTTTAAGATGTTTTCATCGTTGTCTTGCATTTTGATCTGAATGTTATGATCTCTAAAATAGCGTTTGGCAAATCCCGGATAAGCTCCTCTTACTTGAACATCTGAGCATAGGAAGTTACTCAAATTATCCTTTTGTTGAGCCAACAAAACATCGTTCGGATTGCATGTAAGTGGATACGAACACATATAAGCGATCATACAACCGATTTTAAAGTCCTTGTTGATTTCATGGCCCAGCTTTACTGCCTTTGCACTGGCAATAAACTGATGATGCAAAGCTTGGTACAGACTCTGCTCATCCTTCACTGTAGCATGAGCAAGCTCTCCATTCCCCTCTGGCATCATAGCTCCAGCCATGAACGCACCAAAAGACAAGGTTAAAATATTGATTTCATTAAAGGTCAACCAGTATTTTACGACATCTTTGTATCTGTTAAAAAGCACCTCACAATATCTCACATAAAAATCTACCACTCTGCGGTCAGACCAGCCATTATATTTTTGAGTTAGATTAAACGGCGCTTCGTAATGTGAGATCGTAACCAAAGGCTCGATGTTATACTTTTTCAATTCTGCAAATACACGATCATAGAACTGTAAGCCTTGCTCATTCGGCTCTGTATCATCTCCGTTAGGAAATATTCTTGACCAGGCAATGGACATTCTAAAGACCTTGAAACCCATTTCTGCAAATAATCGGATATCCTCTTTATAGTGATGGAAGAAATCAATAGCCTCGTGACTTGGATAGTTCATACCTTCTTCTAATGCAGGTGTAATTCTTCGGGAAGTCGTATGTGTCCCGGCTGTAATCACATCGGCAGTGCTCAATCCCTTACCGTCTTCGTTATATCCACCTTCCAATTGGTTGGCAGCCGTAGCCCCTCCCCATAAAAATCCTTGTGGAAATTCCAAATTAGTTGTGTTTTTCATTGTTTAATTCCTCCTCAACATTTAATTAGAATTAGACTACAACCGTCAATAAATCCTCTTGATACTCAATCGACTTCTTCTCTGTTTCAATTACATCCAGGTAATTCGCAGTATTGGCAACGATTACAGGTGTGGTCAGAACATAGCCAGCCTCTTTTATAGCTTCCATATCAAACTCCATGAGCAACTGACCTTTTTTAACAGCATCCCCCTGTTTTACTTTAGGATAAAAATGTTGACCTTTTAATTTCACAGTATCCTTGCCTACATGGATAAGAACCTCAACACCGTGATCACTTGTAATTCCGATCGCATGACCTGACGAAAATAATGATGTTAATACGCCATCTACAGGTGAAACGACCTTACCTTCCGAAGGTTCAATGGCAATCCCTTTGCCCAGTGCCCCTGTCGAAAAGGCTTCGTCCGTGACTTCAGATAAAGGTTTCACTTCACCTTTTAACGGACTCATCACAATCTCTTGTTTAACTAAAATTTCTCCTTTAGCTGCTCCTGTTGTGCTGTCTTCCTTGTTCGCTTCTTTTACTTCATCATCTTTAAATCCGCTGAAGAACATAAGCAAGAAGCCTAATACAAAGCTTACCAGGATACTGATAACAGCCCCATAAAATCCGCTGTCTATTCCTGCCGGACTGATATAGCTCGGAATCGCGAAAATACCCAATCCGCCAATGATGTACCCTTTAGTGCCCATCATTCCTATAATACCGCCACCTACTGCAGCCGCTATACAACTTAAAATAAATGGCTTCTTACGTGGCAATGTAATCCCGTAAATCGCTGGTTCTGTAACACCAAAAATCCCGGAGATGACAGCTGGAATGGAAAGTGATCTTAGCTTTACATTTTTTGTTTTAAGCAGAATCGCCAGCACAACACCCGTCTGAGCAAAGGAAGCTCCAAGCGTCGCAGCAAGGATCGGGTCGAATTTGAGCACTGCCAAGTTGTTCATAGCGATGGGAACAAGTCCCCAATGTAATCCAAAGATAACAAATACTTGCCAGAAAGCACCCATGATTATGCCTTCAATAATCGGACTCAAGTTATACACAAAGAGGGTTGCTGCGCCAAGCAGTTGACCTGCCCAAGTCGAGAGAGGTCCAATCGCAATCAATGCTAAGGGTACAATAACTAACAATGTGAAAAACGGAACCAAAAATGTTCTCACGACACTAGGAATTACTTTTTTAAAGAACTTTTCTATCTTTGAGCCTACATAGGTAGATATGATAATCGGCAGAACGGTTGACGCATAATTCATCAGAATGACCGGAATACCCAAGAAGGTGATATATACTGGTGACTCAAATATAGTACCGCTAAACAGAGTATATAATGGCTTGCCTGAAGCCATTGTCGCATTAAATGTTGGATAAACGAGCGATGCCCCGATGGCCATACCTATAAAAATGTTGGCATTGAACTTTTTAGCGGACGTATACCCCAGAAAAATGGGGAAGAAGTAAAATAAACAATCTCCTAAAGCATTAAGAATTTGATAGGTACCTGATGTGTTGCTGAGCCAGCCCAAAGCTACGAATAAAGCAGTAAATCCCTTAATCATACCCGTGGCACTCAAGACACCAAGCGTTGGTGTAAATACGCCTGAAATGGTATCAATGAATTTATTAAACAAACTCACTTTTTCATCTGATGCTTCTTCTGAAGATCCTGCCTGGAACCCACCTACAGCAGCAACATCTTCATAAACCTCAGGTACATGGTTACCTATAACAACCTGGTATTGCCCACCGCTCTTTACCACAGTGACAACACCATCCATATTTTTCAAAGCCTCTGTATTGGCTTTACTTTCATCTTTTAGTTTGAAACGCAAACGTGTTACACAATGAGTTAGACTATTCACATTTTCTTTGCCGCCGACATTTTTGATAATGTCTTTTGCTAATGTCTCATACTTCATTGTAACTTCCCCTTTATTTGTATTTATAAAAAAAGGCGAAACCAAATAGATCGAATTCGATCTAGGTTGGTTTCGCCTGCATTACCAGTAACAATCCAAGAGTTATTCAATTTTGTCTTTGGGTCACACGCTGAATATGAATCGTGATATACAGCTTTTCCTCGTCTGACAATACCGTGTCCAAGTATTTCTCGATCTTCAGCATGCAGCCATAGGCCTTTTTGTACTTCGCTTTCACTTGCCTCCACAAAAAATCGTCTTCCAGTTCTACTTTTTCTTTTTTATTTAATCGCTGAAAGAAGAATCTTAAGTGTGTAATAAATCGCTCATAACTGATTGAGTGTTCATCTATGGTGTTATTATAAGAGTATTTAATAATATTCAAGATGTCGTGTATTTTTTGAGTTTGCTGAGCAACATCTGCCACCTTGTTGTAGGAGCTGTTTACTTGAGCATTTATTAAATGAAGAGCAATATTACCTGCTTCATCTTCTGACAATCGTTTGCCTGTTTCGTCTTCAATGAACTCCAATGCTTTTAATCCAACCCCAAATTCTTTGGGATAAAATTTTTTGATTTCCCAAATTAACGGATTTGTATTTTTAAGGCCTTCATCAAACATTTTAAATGCATTGTTCATGTGATCCGTAAGTGAAACATATATATAATCGCTCAATTGTGCTTCTAATATGCTTTTTCCATATTCAATGATGTCATAGCATAACGAAACATATTCTGATGGAACATCCTCTAGCAATAACTTAAATTTCTCTGAAGCATCTTTATGTTTAAGCACAAAGACCTTTTCAATTAGATGCTCTTCTACTTGTTCACCTGCACTCTTTTTGAATGCAATACCACGACCCATAACAACAAATTCATCTCTTTTTGAATCTTTGGCTATTATGGCGTTATTATTAAATATCTTCGTTATGATCATCTAACTGCCCCCCTATCCCATCAAATTTAGATGCTGGGCGAAATTCAGATAGGTCACAAGACGGTAATAGCCGATCAAACCTTCGTCGTAAATCAAATTCAAATGTATTGATTTACAACTTCATGTTATGAAAACGCATTCATAATAAGAGACAAAAGCCTTACGTTTTCCCTGAATGATCTTGAGTGCTCCCAAACCGATCTGATATTCCGTTTTGAAAATGGATATAGTCGGTTAACCACGTCCTATGACATCATTTTTCGGATGTCGATTCGTTGGTCGACGTCATCATCTTTGTTGTTCAGCACTTGTAAGGCTTTATATCACTCACCTTTCTGCGTTATGGCTGGGCCAGATATTCATATCATGCAGGATATCGCAAAGCTTGTATTCTAAAAAGAAAAGGCAAAACCCAACACATGGAAATCTAATTCCATGCCTCGGGTTTTGCCTTTTCAGTAACAATCCCAAGATCATAATAACATCGAATTTAAGTTTTGCCAACAAAAATGTTTGCGCTTTCTTTTTCGGGGCAATCGCATCAAATATAGCACACTTACATGGTATAAAATGTCAACCACCAATGTAGGACATGCTAATTTTTTTTCTGTTGTTGGCTGTCTGCTCCGTACGTTCATCGGAATACCGGTCTGTGCGTTGCTCCCATACTGAAGTAATTACATCGAGTAGTTCCTGGTCATTCGCCCCGTTGCGAAGCATCTGGCGTAAATCAAATCCGTCTGAAGCAAACAAACATGTATAAAACTTGCCATCGCACGATAAGCGGGCACGTGTGCAAGACGAGCAAAACGATTCAGAAACCGAAGTAATAAAACCTATCTGTGCGTCGCTGTCTTTATAACGATAACGCTTTGCCACTTCTCCAAAGTAATCCCGATCCATCGGCTCCAGCTCGTACGCATTCTTAAGTCGTTCAACGATTTCTTTTTTGGTTAGTACCTTTTTGAAGCTCCACCCGTTGTCATTACCTACATCCATAAACTCAATAAAACGAAGAGTTATTCCCTGCTCCTTGAAATAAGCGGCCATCGGCAAAATTTCAGAATCATTAACACCTTTTTGAACCACCATATTGGCCTTGATCTCAAAGCCGATTTCTCTTGCATATTCGATCTGCTTCAAAATAAAATCGGGCTTAATCCCCCGCCCATTCAACCGCCCAAACAGCTCGGGGTCCAGAGCGTCCAGACTGACGTTAAGACGTCGTAGCCCCGCATCATAGAGGGGCTTAGCCTGCTGTCCTAGCAGCACACCGTTGGTGGTCAAGCCGACATCTTCCACTCCGTCAATGGACAGGATTTGGGAGACAAGGTCAGGTAGATTCCTGCGCATTAATGGTTCGCCGCCCGTGAGTCGGATCTTTTTTACACCCAGGGATACAAAGAGCTTCGTCAGCCGGTGAATCTCTTCAAACGACAGACATTCATTTTGGGGAAGAAAGGCGTAATCGTCACCGAAAATTTCTTTGGGCATGCAATAGGAACAGCGAAAATTGCAGCGGTCCGTAACCGATATACGCAGGTCACGAATCGGTCGCTGCAACGTGTCTTTCAGTGGATGAAAATTCATACGCCCCCTCCTTTCTAGTTGTTTAGCATCATTATCATTAGCCGCCGCTGACTGGGGGAATGAAGGCTGCAATGTCTCCATCCTGTAATACATCCGTAGACAACGCATACTCCTCGTTTATCGCAATCCGCACAGACTTGATCGGCATATCCGGATATTGATCTGTTATCCAATTGGATAAATCGCCTACCGTTTGGCCCGCCAAATCTGCCAATTCTTCTGTTTTTCCCGTCACCTCACGGAGTCCCGCAAAGTAGTACAGCTTAATCATGACTGATCTCCCCCGGCTTTTTCTTTTGATCTCCGACCCACTGCGTTCCATCTTCCCAAATCTCTCGTTTCCAAATAGGAACTATTTCTTTGATTCGTTCGATCGCGTATTCATTTGCCTCATACGCATCCGAACGGTGAGGTGAAGAAACGGCGATGACAACGGCGATATCGCCGATTTGAAGCTCGCCAATGCGGTGCGCGATTGCCACTCGTGTCCCTTCCCATTTCTGTTCGATTTCGCGGCCAATCTCCGAGAGCTTTTTTTGGGCCATAGGGACATAGGCCTCATAAGCAAGGTATAAGGTCCGTACGCCTTGAGTCCATTCTCGTACGTGCCCTGTAAAAACAGTCACCGCTCCTGCTTCCGGCCTTAGGACATAATCCGCATAAGCCTGCGGGAGAATGGGCTCCGTCACGATTTCAAATACACTCATCTTTTCCACCTTCCAGCCACCGGACAAGCCACCCTCCGGTGACAGCTCTTTTAAATATCTCTGCTTTTTGTATCTACATCTCGCATTTAACCGAACAGCTGATGATATAGTTTCTGACCGTTGGCAACACTTCGTACACCATGTATGAGAAGCCTTCCGTTTTTGAATAAAATCATTCGATGCTTAAAAGCATAAAATTCAACGAAATAAGGAGTTCTTTTTACGCTATCTGCTATAAGCCTGCCCATTTTCTCTGCATCATCGAGCGTGATCGGACGATGGGGGTCTGGAAGAACCTGTACCACATCCCGTCCGCACAGAGCAGCATACGCCGAGCGACGTGATGCCGTCAGTGCAGGAAACGTAGGATATTCTCCACAGGTTGGACAATCTTGGTTACGGATGCGGGAAATCCCTATGTCCATCTGCGTATTCTCCCATAGATCAAATAGATGAACCTTGCGGCGCATCTTATCATGTCTGCCGCTCAGCCACTTCATGGCTTCTGCACATTGGAGGGCGGCTGTCACCTGGACTGCAGGCGAGATGATTCCAGCCGTATCGCAGGTCTGATTGATCGCAGGCAACGATGGCAGAAGGCAGCGTAAACAAGCAGACTCGCCCGGCACGAATGGAAAAACAACGCCTGTGCTTCCAACACAGGCTCCGTAAATCCATGGAATTCCTGCCTTCAGTGCAGCATCGTTGATAAGTAGACGAGTTTCGAAATTGTCCGTAGCATCCATCAGCAATATACTTTTGCTGGCAAGTTCTTGAACAAGCTCGGCATCCAAATTATCGAGATATGTGTACAACCGCACGTCTTCTCGTATGGCTTTCAGCCTTTTTTCGGCTGCCATGACCTTAGGCTGCATTTCCGCGGCGTCCTGCTCCGTAAACAGCTGCTGACGTTGCAGATTCGACATCTCTACATAATCCCTGTCGACAAGATGAAGCTCCCCAACGCCCGCTCTTACCAATGTTTCGGCAATGGCGGAACCCAGTGCCCCGCAACCAATAATGGTGACGACAGCAGCGGATAGATTACGCTGCCCTTCGCCACCAATAGGTCTAAATAAGATCTGTCTGGAATAACGCTCATTCATTAGATTGTGTCCCTTGATAATACAGCCATATGACGAGGATCATACTAGCCAGCGCCACTTGGGAGAGTAGCATGAACCCAATGGAATATTGGCCAGTAACGGCATGAATCGTCGACAACAAGATCGGAGGGAAAAAGCCGCCGAGACCGCCCATCATAGATACAATTCCGTTAACTATGCCTGCCTGTTTATTAAAATAAAATGGAACTAGCTTAAAAATGACACCGTTCCCCACTCCAGCACACACAGCAATCGCCAAGCAGCCTACTGCATAAAGGGTGATCCCTGGTGAAAAAGCCAAAAGAATCGCAGCGACCGTATAAACAGTAAACGTACCTAACAGCAGGAACAGGGGCTGAAACCGATCCGCCAGCCAGCCACCGATGGGGCGGAAGAATGTGGCAATCGCAATGAAGCCTGCTGTACGCATCCCTGCATCCACTTTAGTCAGCTCAAAATTCGATACCAGGAAATTCGGCAAGTATACCGTGAACGCTACAAATGAGCCAAATGTAATAAAATAAAAGAGTGAGAAAAACCAAAGCTTTTCATTTTTGTAAACCCCTTTGATCTGTTCCATAATGGGCGTCTTTACTTTAGCTTCATGACGGTCCCCTAAGAAGAAATTCAAAACGATAAAAACAAGCAGCAGAATGAGATACAGCTTCACAGTAGGGGCCCAGCCAATTTGGGTAGCCACAATAGGGGCCGAGAAGGTAGTGACGGCTGTTCCCAAATTTCCTATACCATACATTCCATTTACAAACCCATGCTTTTCCTTTGGATAATACTTCGGCAGCGAAGTCACCCCAACCGAGAACACAGCTCCTCCAATCCCAAGGAACAAGCCACCGATAATTAAATCCATCATCGTAGAAGCTTCACTGATATAGTAGACGGGAAACAAAAGCAAAATAAAGCTAACGAGAAAAACGATTCTTGCTCCGAGGATGTTGGCATAATAACCAAGCGGAATGCGCAGAATCGAACCAAGCACGACCGGAATCGCCGTGACCATGGCCAATTTTCCGGGTGGAATAGCAATATCCTCCGTAATGAACGGCATAAGAGAAGAAATGATAACCCATACCATGAATCCAAGAATCAAGTTCAATGTTTGTAACGGCAACTGCATTTTTCTAATCATTTAACTCACCTTTTCAACGTTTTTTCTGTCGAATTATTTATTTAAATTTTCTGTCCCCATTGTAGCCGCTAGCCGATCTGTTCGAATATAGGGGAGTCCCCTTTACCTGCCAGGGGACTCCCTGAAAATATAAAAAGCCGCTTCTATAGGAAGCGACTTGGTCTGTTCAAGAGATAAGCGTATTTAATTTGTCACATAACTTGGTCAGATCATTCCGATTGATCTGTTGCTCAGCCATAGGAAAAAGTACGGTTTCTTCTTTTATAAAATGTACAGTCAGCACTTCGAAGGCCTCACCCGCGTTCTTGGCTGCCTCCTGAATCTCATCAAGCGTGAGCAAACTCAAATCGCCCTCCGTCTGATGAAGGAAATGACCGATATAGCCTTCTATTTCACGATGCTCCTCCTGTATACCGACGAGCGGCCCCTGTTCAAAACCAATGTAGGTTCCTAGCAGAGAAAAGAAGTGTTCTTCTTCCTTTTCGGTATGTTTCTTGAGGGGTACCATAAAATCGATAATCTGCATTCTCAGCTTTTCCAGTTGCTTGCGGCCTTCTTCCAAATCTAGTATTCTGTGCTCAAACCACAGTACAATGGCATGCCATTCATCCATCAGATATATTAAATATCGATGCTCATTTTCAAGAATACGCATGGCGGGTTTGGAAAAGCGCATTTTCTCATTTTCCAGCACGCGGATTTCCTCCATTCATCGGCTAAAAATCCAGCATTTTTTTCTTTAATGCATATTGGACCAGTTCAGGCCGGCTTCTTAAATTCAATTTCTCCATGATTTTCGCTTTGTTCGCTTCCACCGTCTTGACAGAGATGAACAGCTTTTCGGCAACTTCCTTGTTACCGTAACCTTTTGCGACTAGAGGCAGAATCTCTAGTTCCCGCTTGGACAGGATCTCATACGGATCTTCTGATTGTGACGTCGTATCTTTCTTGATGAACTCACGAACGAGAGAAGTAGCCATTTTAGGATGGATATAAGTCCCACCTCCATGAATGGTTCGTATAGCAAGCAATAGCTCCTCATCTGGAGCATTTTTCAAAACGTATCCTGAAGCACCATTCTTTAAAATATGAAAAAGATATTCTTCATCGTCATGCATGGTCAGAATCAGAATTTTAGTATCAGGGTGGTCCTCTTTAATCTTGCCTGTGGCGATCAATCCACTTTCGCCTGGGGGCATGCTGAGGTCCATGATTAGAATATCCGGACGATATTTAGCTACCATCGTATACGCTTCAATGCCATCCGCAGCCGTTCCGACAACCTCCATATCCGATTGGAAGTTCAAAATCATGGAAAATCCGCTTCGTACAATCGCATGGTCATCCGCTAGCACAATTTTGATCAAGTCTCTATTCCTCCTCTTGGCCAATCGGAATTTGTAAAAAGACTTTGGTTCCCTGACCAACATTTGAAAGGACGCCAAAACTTCCGCCTACCAGCTCCGCTCGCTCCTGCATACCATATAAACCTAGTCCCGTTCCAATAGGATTGCTCCCCTTTTCAAAGCCAATTCCATCGTCCTCTACAGTCAAACGAAGCATATGATCGTGCTCAGTCAAAGAAACTTTAACCATGTCTACCTGGGCATACTTCAAGGCATTGAGAACAGCCTCCTGGCAGACACGGTAAATGACCGTTTCCTTTTCACTACCATATCGCTTTTGGGGAAGATCCGACACAAATTCAACCACAAGACCAAAGCTTTGTTCAACCCTCTTAAAGTGAGAACGAAATGCCGCTTCAAGCCCAAAATCATCAAGTGTGGCGGGGCGTAGTTCCACAGACAAGTTGCGGATATCATCCAGCAATCGCGTCATGGATGCTTCAGTCTGCTTCATGTTTTTGATGAGCTGTTCATCATTCGTCATGTATTTTAACACCCGTAGTTCAACAACCGCGCTCATCAATTCCTGGGCTACGCTGTCGTGCAGTTCCCTGGAAAGCCGTTTACGCTCATTTTCCTGCGCTTCAATGACATGCTTCATCATTTTGTTTTGATACAATTTTTCCTGCGTCTGAAATTGCGGAGTCAAGTCTCTCAACATCAACACCCTTGTTCCATGTTCAGAATCAATGGTGTGAAAAGAAGCGGCATAGGGAACCATTCCGTTGCTCTTCGTTTCCAGATACACCTGAAAAGAAGCGAAATCCTTGGATTCTGGCATATTGAAATAACAGTCAAGGCAGGTACGAGGCTCCGTTTCGCTTGTATAGCCCCTGCATGTTCCACATAAAGCTCTGTCCTTCCCTTCATAGAGTTGAATGAGGACGTCATCGCCCACAATCTCCTCAGCTGCCGGGTTCATGGCTAGGGTATTCCCTTGCCTATCAAAAAAGAAAATGGCTTCCGTACTGTTCTCAAACAACTTCACCATTAGCGCACTCAAAGAGCCAGTCCCTACAGACAATGTCAATTCATATCACTTCCTTCCCGTTCAACTCTCCAATTCCCCTATGCGCCAAGGCTTCCAAATCACGCATCATGGCTTCGGTCATCAGCTGTTCTTCCCGAAATCCACCAAGCAGTACGCCCGCGACGCGCGCATCATTCCATAGGGGAACAGCCCCGAGACTCTTGAGCTTCTCGGATTGAACGATCGGATAGTTAAACAGGTTGTCTGCCCCCACATATTGATAAACAGATGGAATGAAAACGGATTTCCCGGTTTTAAACACGATTCCTGCTATGCCCTTACCGGATTGCAGCACAATCCGCTTAAAGCGATCATTTAAATTACCGGCTGCATTTTTCCATTTAATTACGTATTGATATTCGGCCGGTTCAACAAGAGCAAGCGCCATGAAATCATAACCGAAATGTTCGCGTATTCGCTCAAGCTCCCTTTGATAATCCATCCTATTATTCATCGCTCTCTCCTAATAGAATTAGGAAAGAAGGCAGAGCCCGCTTTCCTAATTCGATTTATGTCTTCTGTAAAGGATATAACTTCTGCGCACATAATTCAACGGAACACTCCACACATGTACAAGCCGGGTAAACGGCCAGAATGCAAAAATCGTAAAGCCCATAAGTATATGAAGCTTGAAAGACATCGGTACGTCTCTCATCAGTGTCGGGTCAACACGGAATATGAATAAACCGCGGAACCAGATCGAGATCGTCTCCCGATAATCGAATTCCGGCTGTACCGCATTCGTTACGAGAGTCGCGAACATCCCCATGCATACAATGGCCAAAAGCAATACGTTTACAATCAAATCAGACGCTGTACTTAAACGGCGTACACTGCGTATTGTAAAACGACGAGAGGTAAGAATCAACATACCGAGGAACGTCATCGCTCCAAATATTCCACCAGCATAAACTGCTCCAATATGATACAGATGATCGTTTACACCCAGTGCATGCATCCAGGTTTTTGGTATGCCCAGACCGGACACGTGACCGAAAATAACCGGGATTATACCCAGGTGGAATAAGAGGCTTCCGATCATCAATTGTTTCTTTTCAATAAATTCACTTGATTTCGCTGTCCAATTGAACTGGTCGTTTCTATAGCGGAAAATATGCCCTACTATAAAGACGACCACGCACATATAAGGGAAAATGACCCATAAAAACTGCTCTAGCATCATCATTGCGCGGCTGCCTCCTGTTCTACGCAAGCTTTAAGCGTTTCGCGCAGTCCCTTCACCAGATGAAAATACGGGCTTTCCATTTTTTCCAGCGCTTTAAGCAAATGATATGTGCCGTCTTCCAGGATCGCGATTGGCATGCGGAAGTTTTCTGTCGTCTTCGGATCTTGCGCCCATTCGGCGGCATACAGAAATTCACACATGAGCGGAAGATAATCTGGCAGCTCTCCATCTGGCATTTCAAGACCGTACATCTCATATAGCACCTTTAACTTGACCAACATTTGTCCCCGTTCTTTTGCATCTTCGAATTTGAAGTAAGTCATATATAGTGCACAATTTTTTTGAAAATCAAAGGTTTCCGTATACATTTCCTGAATCTCTTCCATACTGAATTCTTGCATAAGGGACCAGTAGGTGTTCGCATGCGCATACGCCGGATGGTTCGGATCAAATGATGCTTCCAGAAAAGCCGGATGAAAATCCAGCTTTTCCGGGTACATGAGTTGCTGGGCGAAAAACCCGAATGACGGCTTGCATTCATACAGCTTCGCTACATTAATCACGCCAAATACCCCCGTAGAAGTTTTCTTCATACATTTCTTTGCCAGTTTTCAAAGGCTCTTCCATCCCCATTGAACTTGCCATACTACAGCCGTCACATCCAGAGCCCGAACCCATGTCTCCCATGGTGTCGCCGTAACCCGCAGATCCTTGAGCCCGGTACGGATTCGAATATCCTTCTTTATGCGATGTCGGAATGACGAAACGATCCTCATACTTGGCAATCGCCAGAAGTCGATACATATGCTCGGTCTGCCGCGGTGTCATGCCGATGCGCTCAAGACGGCTTTCATCGAAAGATTGTCCTGTAGACTGGGCACGCATATAGGAGCGCATCATAGCCATCCGTTGCAAGGATTCCTTCACGGTTTGCGTGTCGCCCGCCGTCAACATATTGGCAAGGTACTGAATAGGGGTCCGCATCTCTTCGATAGCCGGAAAGATCATATCGGGATTCTCAATCGAGTCTTTCCCTTCAAAGTAATTCATGATCGGACTAAGTGGTGGCACATACCAGACCATAGGTAAGGTGCGGTATTCCGGATGAAGCGGGAATGCCAGCTTGTGTTCAATGGCAAGCTTGTAGACCGGCGAGTTCTGCGCTGCTTCAATCCAGTCCTCCGAGATACCGTCTTTTCTCGCCTGAGCAATCACTGCTGGATCACTTGGATCCATGAACAGGTCGCACTGCGCTTTATAAAGTTCTTTCTCATCCTGCGTAGAGGCGGCCTCGAGCACCCGATCCGCGTCATACAGCATAACGCCAAGGTAGCGAATTCGTCCTGTACATGTCTCGGAGCAGACTGTCGGCAGGCCGGCTTCCACACGCGGGAAACAGAAGGTACATTTCTCAGCTTTGTTCGTCTGCCAGTTAAAGTACACTTTTTTGTATGGACAGCCCGTCATGCAATACCGCCAGCCGCGGCAGGCTTCCTGATCCACGAGCACGATTCCGTCCTCGTCCCGTTTGTACATAGCACCCGAAGGACAGGACGCAACACAGCTCGGATTTAGACAATGTTCGCAGAGCCGTGGGAGATAAACCATGAACGATTTCTCAAAGTTAAATTTAATCTCTTCTTCAATTTTCTGAATATTGGGATCAAGCGGACCGGTTACATGCGCACCCGCTAGGTCATCTTCCCAGTTTGGACCCCACTCCAAATCCATTTTTTCACCCGTTACCGCAGAATGCGCGCGTGCCACAGGTGAATGCTTCTGCTCGCCGGCGTTGGTCAGATGCTCGTAATTGTAAGTCCAGGGCTCATAATAATCTTTCATTTCCGGCATGTCTGGATTGTAAAAAATCTTACCCAGCGCTATCTTGGACAGCTTGTTCCCTGACTTCAGTTCCAGTTTTCCTTTGCGGAGCTGCCAGCCCCCTTTATATAGTTCCTGGTCTTCCCAGCGCTTCGGATAACCGATACCAGGTTTGGTTTCCACATTGTTGAACCACATATATTCCGCACCTTTGCGGTTCGTCCAGGTTGTTTTGCATGTCACGCTGCACGTATGGCAGCCGATACATTTATCCAGGTTCATGACCATGGCAATTTGAGCTTTAATCTTCAAGCCAGTTAACCTCCTTCATTTTACGTACCGCAACGTACACATCACGTTGGTTGCCGATCGGACCATAATAGTTGAATCCATAGCTAAGCTGAGCATATCCACCAACCATCTGGGTTGGTTTTAGATGAATTCTTGTCGGTGCGTTATGACTACCGCCGCGTGTATCCGTGATTTCGGAGCCTGGCACTTGAATGTGCTTATCCTGAGCATGGTACATGAACATCGTTCCTCTTGGCATCCGGTGGCTGACAACGGTCCGGGCGGTCACGACGCCGTTACGGTTGTATACCTCTACCCAGTCATTGTCGGCAAGACCGTGCGCCTCTGCGTCTTCGTTGTTGATCCACACGGTAGGACCTCCACGAAACAGTGTAAGCATGTGCTGGTTGTCCTGGTAGGTGGAGTGAATATTCCATTTACCATGCGGTGTTAGATAACGGAGCACAAGTGAATCTTGCCCGCCTTTTATTTCCCGGTCGCGAGGGCCAAACACCATTGGCGGCAGCGTCGGTTTGTAGATTGGCAATGATTCCCCAAATTGTTGGAAAATCTCATGATCAATATAAAAATGCTGTCTTCCCGTCAAAGTACGAAACGGAACGAGACGTTCAATATTCGTTGTAAATGGTGAATAGCGGCGTCCCTTCTTATTCGATCCAGTGAATACCGGTGTCGGTATAACTTCACGCGGCTGTGCCGTGATACTTTGGAAGGTGATTCTTTCCGCTGCCCGATCGGCCGAGATATCTTTGAGTTCCACACCGTGAAGCTCTTCTGCCCGCTCATAAGCCTTTTGCGAAACCCGTCCATTAGTCGCGGATGAAAGGTGAAGAATTGCATTGGCCACTTGGCGAGCTGTCTGAATTTTCGGTAGCCCGTCTTTAATGGACTCATCATAATAAACTCCATTCAACTTTTTCATTTCCTCATATTCGTCCGCCACGGAGAAGCTGACGCCATGTGCACCTGCTTTGCCGGTAATCAAATTCGGACCGAGTGAGATGAATTTATCATGAATTTTTGTATAATCGCGTTCAATAATACTGAAATTCGGCATAGTTTTACCCGGAATTGCTTCAATCTCGCCCTTCGTCCAATCCTTTACAAGACCCATCGACTGTGAAATCTCGCCTATACTGTCGTGTAAGAGCGGTGCGGTCACAAGGTCTTTATATATTCCTGGTAGGTACTCTTTTGCCATATCCGAAAAGACCTCAGAAAGCTGGCGGTAAATATCCCAGTCCGCGCGGGATTCCCACAGTGGATTAACAGCCGGGTTAAACGGATGCACGAAAGGATGCATGTCTGTTGACGATAAGTCTGTTTTTTCGTACCAAGTTGCAGCCGGAAGCACGATGTCCGCATACAATGGGGTCGTTGTCATCCGAAAATCAAGTGCAACCATCAGATCAAGCTTTCCTTCTACATCTTCTCTCCAAACGATTTCCTCAGGCTTCTGTTCTTCATTCGGCCGAGCAAGCAGGGCATCGGATGCTCCGAGTAAATGTTTCATGAAATACTCTTGTCCCTTCGCCGAACTGGAAATCAGATTTGACCGCCAAACAAAGAGTGAACGCGGGAAGTTTTCGGCTGCCCCAGGATCTTCTACAGCAAAGCGTGTCTTACGTGATTTAATCTCTTCTACAGAATGATTAATGATGTCCTCGTTGGACTTCTTGCCTAATTGTGCCGCCTCTTCAGCGAACAGCAGGCTGTTTTTATTAAACTGTGGATAAGAAGGCAGCCACCCCAGGCGCGCTGCGAGCACGTTGTAGTCTGCTGGATGTGTGTAACTAACATCCCCGCCAATCGGTGACTTCAAGCTGTCTGTTCCACTTTCTTCATAACGCCACTGCTCCGTTGCAAAGTAGAAAAATGATGTCGCATTTTGCTGCCGAGCCGCCCCTTGCCAGTCTTTTGCAAAGGCAATCGTTGACCAGCCTTCGATTGGGCGGAGCTTTTCTTGACCAACATAATGCGCCCAGCCTCCACCGTTTACACCTTGGGAAGCAGTCAACACGACCAGATTCAAGATGGATCGATAGATCGTGTCACTATTGAACCAGTGATTGATACCCGCACCCATAATAATCATGGAGCGCCCTTTAGTATCGATAGCATTTTGAGCAAATTCCCGAGCAATCTGTACCACAACTGACGCCTTCACACCTGTGATCTTCTCCTGCCAGGCAGGGGTATAATGCGAAGCTTCGTCGTAATAATTCTTGGCGTTATGAGGGCTGTCATTGCGTGCGACACCGTACTGGCTCATCATCAAATCGTACACGGTTGCTACGTAACGTTCCGAGCCATCTGCCAAGCGTACTTTTTTGGCTGGAATTACACGTTTGAACGTTCCATTACCGGCGTTATCAAAGTAAGGGAATACGACTTCTTCCCATTGCTCGCCATGACCTTCCACAGTGAGCGCGGGCTCAACCTTTGTTCCATCTTCCCGTTCCAGAATCAGGTTCCATTTCTTATCCTGCTCCCAGCGCTGTCCCATCGTACCGTTCGGGACCAGCATTTCCCCCGCCGCTTCGTCATATATGACTGGCTTCCAGTCTGCATGCGGCGATACATCCCCAAGGTCACTCGCCCGTAGAAAACGTCCACCTTTCCAGACTCCTTCGTGTGGATCAAGCAGAATCATAAACGGCATATCCGTATATTGTTTGGCATAGTTAATGAACATCGGTTCTTGGCGCTCTTTGTAGAACTCATCGAGAATAACATGCGTCATAGCCTGGGCTACGGCAGCATCTGTACCCGGATGTGGTGCAAGCCAGTTGTCAGCGAACTTCACATTCTCCGCCAAGTCGGGAGCCACTGATACGACTTTTGTTCCCTTATAACGTACTTCCGTCATAAAATGAGCGTCTGGCGTCCGGGTAAGTGGTACGTTCGATCCCCACATGATCAGGTAACCCGCATTGTACCAATCAGAAGATTCCGGTACATCCGTCTGCTCACCCCAAATTTGAGGAGATGAAGGCGGAAGGTCGGCATACCAATCATAGAAACTCAACATCTGTCCACCGAGAAGCGAAATGAATCGGGCTCCTGAAGCGTAGCTTATCATTGACATCGCCGGGATTGGCGTAAAGCCCGCGATGCGGTCGGGACCATACTTACGAATGGTATAGATGAGCTGCGCCGAGATCAGACGCAGGACATCGTCCCAAGCGACACGGACATGACCGCCTTTTCCGCGAGCTGATTTGTAGAGCTTGGCTTTCTCAGGGTCTTCTACGATGCTTGCCCATGCGTCCACTGGATTCGTATGCTCCTTAATGGCGGCTAACCAAAGCCGCAATAACTTACCGCGCATATAGGGGTATTTCACGCGTAATGGACTGTATTCATACCAGGAAAATGTAGCCCCACGCGGGCATCCCCGCGGTTCAAATTCTGGCATATCAACACCGCAGGAAGGATAATCGATCTGTTGATTTTCCCAGGTAATGATGCCGTTTTTCACAAAAACCTTCCAACTACAGGAACCGGTGCAGTTCACTCCGTGCGTCGTCCGAACCACTTTGTCGTGAGACCAACGCTGACGGTACACGTTTTCCCATTCTCTATTTTTTTCCTCAAGGATTGACCAATTTCCCGAATAGCTTTCGATCGGTTTAAAAAAGTTGAGGTTGTATTTTTTTTTCATCGATGACCAACACTCCTTTTTAGAATGAATCATCCCAACGCAAGTTCCAAAGGAAGACTCATTCGCTTACTCTCATTATGTAATTCATCCATGTTTGTTCCCATTAGGGAATGTCCTATAGCGCTACAGGAAATCCCTCGTTCTATAAAAAGATACAAAAAGCCTCCCTCTAATAGAGGGAAGCTTCTATGAAGGCGGACCCGTTTTTGCGATCGCACTTTTTGGCCTTGATTAATTGTTCTTTTGGCCGGTTAATAGGAGCATAATAAAGGAAATGACTATTAAAGAGCATGTCCAGGCCCATGCCATAGGAAGATGACCAGAATCCACCGCTACATAAATGGCCGTCGGAATGGTTTGGGTTTTACCTGGAATATTTCCGGCAATCATCAGCGTAGCACCGAATTCGCCCAGACTGCGGGCAAAACCGAGTATAAAGGCAGCTTTAAGTGAAGGGAAAATTAAGGGAAAAGTTATATATCGGAAAACCTGCCATTCACTCGCCCCTATCGAACGTCCCGCTTCTTCCAACTCCTCATCAACAGAAGCAAATCCCACCTTCATCGTCCGATAGACAAGAGGGAAAGCCACAACGACCGACGCGACCACCGCAGCCCACCACGAGAATACAATGGGTTCACCAAACCATTGCTCCACAAAACGTCCAAACCCACTTTTTCGCCCAAGTAATACTAACAGTAAAAACCCAACAACGGTCGGAGGGAGTACCAAGGGCAGCATAAATACGGTTTCAACGAACGTTTTTCCTTTAAACGATCCTAATCGGGACATTGACCATGCTATAACCAAGCCTGCTACGATCACCAACACGCTTGATAACAGCGCCACCTGCAACGATAATTGAATTGGAGACCAATATTCATTCCAATTCATGATTTGCATGTTTACTTCGGTATGGAAAATCCATACTTCAGCATCTCGGCTATGTTTTGAAGCTTTAACCCCCCCGATTGGGTTGATTTTTGCATTATGTTCGACTCCTCAATGGTTTAGTTCATCATTATGTGATGGGTTTCGTTATTGCTGTGCCTGTCTCGTACGTTCGAATAGTGTACAATTTTCAAGAAGAATATGATTAAAAATATCTGCTTCCAGATTTTCTAACCGCTTCAATACGAGCCGATGCGTACCACAAGCCTCCTGCAACGGCTCAAAACCGTTTGTGATCAAGCGCAGTTCCTTCAGTAATTCCACCACAGCTTGATGCTCGTCTTGCAACTTGGATAAATACGGATTTAGTGCTTCTGCCCGTTCAACTGTCGATTCCTGTAAAAACGCTTGAATCATCGGAAACACAAGGTTTTCCTCATTTTGAATGTGTTCCGATAATCCCTGTTTAAGCAAGGTGAACAGTTCATTAACTCGCTTTAGATGCGGATAACGTTCGCCGTGAACCCGCGTTAGTTTGGTTACATACGGCGTGAGCGCCGATAGTTCTTCGCGAAGCTTTGTATGATACTCATCCTGGATATAGGCGATTAGTTCTTTTGGTTCGAGTGAAGAAGGCTGCATTTGTTTTTGCTGTGTCTGACTTTCCTCCACTTCATGCACCTGCGCCAGCAGTTCACCAGCATGGAGACCTCGGTCGGCAGCCGCTTCACGGAGCGATATTTTCCCGCCACAGCAGAAGTCAATCCGCAGTTTACGGAACAAATCTCCTGTTTTTGGTACTTCCTTCACAATGTCCGCTACCCATGTTTCTTCCGTTAACTGGCTCATCGTCCATTCCTCCATCTTACTTCAATTTTATACTCAACTTTCATTCTACGTCTCCCTTAAAGCTGAACCAATCAGGGGGTTCCCTCTTTCATTAGTCGAAAGAGCCTGATTATAAAAAATCAGAAAGCAATTGTTCAGCCGCTTCTTTCCCTTGAGCGATGCAATCTGGAATTCCAACGCCCCCATAGCCGGCACCGCATAGAAAAACACCCGGTAAATACTGTGCGAAGTCCTGTCTCACCCTCGCCATATGCTCTTTGTGTCCAATCGGATATTGCGGCATCGATCGATCACACCTGCTGACTTCGGCGAATTCCGGTTCCGCTTTCAGGCCCATTAAATCTTTCAAATCTTTGCGCGCGGCATCCACAAGTTGATCGTCTGTCATCTGAATCCACTCCTGTGCGCCTGCATGTCCAATATAGGTCCGTAAAAGTGTATATCCTTCAGGAGCAGTATGGCTCCACTTTGTCGAAGACCATGTACATGCCGTAATCATTTTGCCTTCTTTGCGGGGTACCAGAAATCCCGTTCCCTCAAAAGCAAGATTAAGATCTGTATTTTTATAAGCAAGGGCAATATTGGCTACGGAAACATAGTTAATCTTGTTTAACCAGCTAGCGCTTGCAACACCGGAGAATAATTTAGCCGCTTCAAAAGCTGGAACAGCGCAGATCACCGCATCCGCATCTATTTTTTGTCCATGTTCTAAAATGACCTGATAACCGCTTTCTTTCCTTACTTCAACTACACCTTGTCCCATAACAAATTGTACGGTATCGAGCCTTTCCTTTAACCGCTCCACGATTGAAGACAATCCTTGTCGATAGGAAAGAAACATACTTTTCTTAGCGATATCCGGCAGTTTGTCTTGTACAGCCGGCTTTCTCCCAGCTCCTTTAGACATACCTTTAATCAGACTTCCATGCTTTTGTTCCATGTGCTTAAATTGAGGGAAGGTTGACATGAGGCTCAGAGAGTGTGTATCGCCAGCGTAAATTCCAGACAGCAGAGGTTCTGTAATCTGGTCCAGAACTTCTTTGCCGAGACGCCGTTTGATAAAATCACCTAAAGATTCGTCCGCATCACCTTTCTTCGCCGGAATGATTAAATCCAGGGCTGCCCGTGCTTTTCCCAGCGGAGAAATAAGCCCTGTCCGAATGAAAGGGGTGAGCTTCGTTGGAATGCCCAGAATGAAGCCCATCGGCATCGTATGAAGTTTGCCCTTATGCAAAATGCAAGCAGATTTGGCTTTCGGGTTTGTCGATACCAGCTCTGCTTCCAGCCCCAACTCCATGGTCAGATCCAATATTGCCGTCTTTCTGGCCAAGAAAGCATCCGGTCCTTTTTCGATCATAAAATCGTTTTGGCGAACAGTTTGCAGCCTTCCTCCCAGACGGTCGCTCTTCTCCACCAATGTAATCTCCACTTCAAGATGCCTATCCTCAGCCAGCTTTTTCACATAAAAGGCAGCACTTAAACCGCTTATTCCTCCACCGAGAATAACGACTTTTTTAGAACTTTTTTTCATGAAAACACTTTTCCTCTCCAACCCCGGGTATATAAGCGCAATAAGGGTCACTCTCCAAATAGTCTCCTGTTATTGCAAAAGCCCTTGCTCTGGATCCCCCACAGACGGCCTTGAATTCACAGACTCCACATTTACCTTTAAGTAGGGACTTATCTCTAAGATTGATCATGATCGGAGAGTTGCGATAAATATCTGCCAGGCTATCCTTTCGTACATTC
The DNA here is from genome assembly GCF_056316205.1 of Paenibacillus sp. 1-8. NCBI lineage: Bacteria > Bacillati > Bacillota > Bacilli > Caryophanales > Paenibacillaceae > Paenibacillus > Paenibacillus sp. 1-8. Next base: position 3,817,500 of record NZ_CM149995.1, read on the forward strand.
CCGCATATAAGAGGCAGGAAACCGCTCGGGTATACTTCACCGATATGACTAATAAAAACAAATCCATCTCCGTCATTTACGCCTTTAGGAGCACGTCCTAAAACATCTGCCCTCTTTTGTCCGTCTGCTACACTGCTCTCACCTGCTCTGTGCTTTTCCTGCAGTACAACCCTCCGGTAGTGAGGAGCTTCTGTAGCCTTCACGCCGTACGGCATCTGTTGCTGTATTTGATACAACCATTTCATTACGGCTTCATGCTCATCAGGAGTAATCATATCTTTCTCCATGCCACGTCCGGTTGGAACAAGGAAAAATAAACTCCATAACACGGCCTGCATTTCCTTTACCCTTTCTGCAATTTGCTCCAGATCATGAAGATTGTACCGGGACACCGTAGTGTTCACTTGAATAGGGATATTCAGTTCCTTTAAATAACCAATTCCTCGCATGGTCGTATCGTAAGAACCCGGAGTACCCCGAAAATGATCGTGAATGTCTGCACATGAACCGTCGAGACTAAACGCCCACCGCGATAACCCAACTTGCTTTGCTTTTTCAACCGCTGCCCGTGTCACTTTAGGGGTGGCACTGGGGGTCATTGAAACCGACAGCTTTTTCTCTTCAATTGCATATTGAGCCAGTTCAAACAGATCAGGACGCATTAAAGGATCTCCGCCTGTGAATACAACCAACGGATGATTCATTTCAGCGATTTGATCTATAAGCTTCTTACCTTCTTCTAGTGTCAGTTGGCGAGGATCAGGCTTGTACTGAGCTTCCGCTCTACAGTGAAGGCACTTTAAAGCACAAGCTCGTGTAACCTCCCAGATGACTATAAACGGGTCTGTATGATAATCACGCGGCGTTTTCAAAGATATCATTGATGTCTCTCCTTTTAGAAGTATAAAAACAACACAAAAACATAGAGCATCATTGAAAATCCAATTTCCGCCATGCCAACTTGTTTTGCTTTTAATCCGAGTTTAGGAAGCCATATGGCTCGTATCAAAAAAATCAAAAAAGGAACAAACAGAGGTAACTTTAACCAAGTAGCAAACAACAAAATCACCAAATGATAGATAACGGAAGCATAATGGTAACGTATATTTTTTCTTTCACGAATGATCGTTTTGACATAGAAAGCAGTTCCGATAAAGTAAAGCACCAAAAGCAAGAATAGCTCTGTTGCTACTCTCCAATCCTCTCCTCCCCCCATATAAATAACGGGGTATATAAAAGAACAAAAGAGTAGAATTGCAACAATATCATTGAGTAAAGCACGTTCATTTTTCGTTTTTGCAAAATAAATATTAGCCATAAAAAAAAGCAATAGAAGAACTCCATACCAGATCAAGGCAGGCTCAATCCATATCAGTGAAATTAACAAAGGAAGTAATATCACTCCGTATACAACGGCGGGTTTGCGGTATCTTTCACTGCTGCCTGTCTTGATCCATTGGAGAACAGGAAAACTGAATAAGTAGATAAAAAACCAGCACACAAATAGTGGTATATGAATGAGTTCCCCTCGAGAAGCAGCTAAACCGAATAAAAATGGAAGAATGAGCATGGCCCAGGCTCCATGTTGATTGGGTATGTATCTGCTCATCCCCTTCAAACCCTTGATCCTTTTTTCACAATCTTTTGTATGTCTGTTATTTCGGTTAATCGATTCATCAACCATTCCCCCAAGATTAAGTTTTATCTTCTAACTTCATTCTAAGTATTATATGAAATTGAACCAATTAGGGAGTTCCCTTTTCCTTAGGGGGGAATATCCTAACCGGAAAAATAGCGCTATTTTCTTATGCTATACTGTACTAAAAAAGGGAACAAAGAAAGGATGAACTGTTATGGGAGGACCTTCTTTACGTCAACTGCATGCTCATCATGCCATTCATCAAGGCGGGCTATCTGGCGCTCTAGATAAGACGAGAGAAGTAGAGGAATTACTCGAAGCAAAAGAATTCAAGGTGGCGCGCCAGGCTGCCGACCACTTGATCGAATATTGGGAAACCCGCATTCTCAGCCATGCTGATGCAGAAGAGGAAGGATTCTATCAGGAAATGGTCGAGAAAAAACCGGAGCTGCAGGAGGCTGTTGTCAAACTTACACGGGATCATGATCTGCTCCGAATCATTGTAAAAGAGCTCAAAGCCGGGATCCGTGAAGAAGGGCTTACGCCTGAAGTTCTTCAGCAGTTCCACACGCTTCTGGTTGTCAATGCCATTCATAGTCGGGAAGAAGAACGTTTGTTGTTTGAGGAATCGTCATGATCAAGATGTGGCGTAACGATTCACTTTCTCTATAAAAATGTACCGAAGAAATAGTCCAACGCCTCCTGCGAGTATCCGTCATCTCCTTGCCAAGTTGCTACGGAATAAAAATCATGATTGCCGTTCTGTCGTTTACGAGGCGTGTCCTGTGGGACCAGCAGTCCGGCATATCCCCACACCTCCATGACTACATCACGCTCGTTTTTGCTGGATGGAAACACATCCTTCCAGCGCTTTTCCAATTGACGTGCACTGCTTTGAGCATCACAGTTCTGAACAGCTTCGAGCATGTTATGAAGTATAGCCAGATCCTCATCGGAAACCTGAACATCCTCTTCTTGACTGACAATTCAAGGTCCATCCAGCAATAAAGAAGGTGATTCAGACGAACACCGCCCCATTTGATTCGTTCAAAATTCAGTACATTCAATTCTTCATTGACGTATTCCTTATCGGACATCATTTTATTAAAATTACAATCCCCACAGCTACTGTAATTGGGCAGGACGACAGGCCGCTCCCCATAGGTGTGCAAAGGAAGCCCAGCGGTTAATGCCCAGCTCGATAAGGCGCTTCGTAAATGAACCTTTTTCGTGGAAAGACTGTGCAAAAACGCTGCTGCCACTCGCTCTTTTGTAGCCTTTTGCTGGTGCAGCTCATGTAACCTGTTTATAATCTCGTTATGTGTAATGGTGATCGGATCGAACATCAAGCCCTTACTTTTGGCATATTCAAAATCCTCACCGGAAAAAGGGCACTGGTGCTGTTTCCAGCCGGCGGAAGACCAGAAGGTGTTCATAAGTATTTTCTTTGCCTTTTTATCCATAACACATCTCCCTTATGCGTCCAAACATCCCCACCAACCAACATAAAGAGCAGGGTTCAGGTGTGCTCTATGTAAGATCGCTATTCGTCTCTATATTTTAACGCAATTGCTGTATTTCCTGATCTGGGATCGAAATAGGAATATATTTTCCCACAATTCAATTCGTATTCTGTGTAGGGATAAGGCTTCGTCTGTCGATAACTTGGCTTTACGGACAAATGCTGTTGTAACAAACGATCATGCTCTCTTTGCCGCTTCCTCTCCCCTTCCTCAGACCAGTTATCCCATGAAGTTGGAAATTCATCGCCCCGGAGCGAAATCTCCAACGAATACCAAGTGGTCTCTAACAACTGATCTTCCGTTAAAGATGAGTAAATAGCACGCTCACCATCGACCTGAATGATTCCCGATTCCCAGTCATTCATTGCTGCCACTCCTTCAGCTATTATGCCAATCTCCTACGGTTGCTCTCTGTCCTCATTTGTCCACATGATTGAAAATGGCCTGCCAGGCCCGATCTAGCACGCGCGTATGTAACTGTTTGGCATAAACATTTCTAATGATGGCAAGAACGATCACACCCACGAATACAACACTGAGCAAAGTGATAGAGGGAACCCAATATTCAAACATGGCATTCGCCAGCACTTGCAGCAAACGTCGTTCTGGTTGTAAATATTCCACCGCCGCAACGATGCCTGCTGCCAGCAATACGATCACAGATATGATCATAAGCATTGCATTGATTACTATAAAAGCTGAACTTAAAAAGTACCTTTTTTGAGTTCAGCTTTTATATGTTCCAAGAGTGAAATAATTGAAGGACGCTGTCCTCACTTTCGTCATTTATTATCGTTTGCAATATACCCCACTAGGGTATATTGTTAGAGTGGGTAAAAAAAACATTAAAGGAGTTGTAGACGATGAAGAAACATTGGGCTTTACTCGTTGGCGCTGCTGCCATACTTATGTTGAGTGGATGCGGTAACGAAAGCACTACAGAACCAGAACATACAGCAAACAACAGTCAGCAACATACTGCAAGCGACATGAACCATTCCGCTTCCAATGAAGTTCCTGACGGATTAAAAACAGCTGATAACCCGACCTTCAAAGTAGGCAGTCAGGCCATAATTAAAGCGGATCACATGCCAGGTATGGATGGCGCAACAGCTACCATAACGGGCGCTTATACCACCACTGCTTATACGGTTTCATATACTCCTACGACAGGCGGGGAGAAAGTCACCGATCACAAATGGGTCATTCAAGAAGAAATTCAAGATGCGGGCAGCGACCCGTATTCACCGGGCACTGAGGTTACATTGACGGCTGATCATATGAAAGGAATGAAGGGGACAAAGGCCACCATTGATACAGCAACGCCAACAACAGTGTACATGGTTGATTACACGCCGACTACCGGGGGAGAGCCTGTTAAAAACCACAAATGGGTGACAGAAAGCGAGCTTGCCGCAACCTAAATTCATGATTGTCCATTTCATCAAATGTTATATGATAAAAAAGGCGTCCCCGGAATGGGTGCGCCTTTTAACTGTAAATTTGAGAGCATAAGCTTCAAAATCAGACGCGATTCCTTCCGACGCCATAGTGATAAAAAAAGCCGCTTCTTCGGATTTCGTCTTATAACATTCCTCTATATGAAAGCGATCCACATGAAAGCGATCCACAAAGAATGAATCAGCTGCCACACGGCTTTCCGCTACTTCTGTTATCTGTTTATTCATCGTAGCCATCATTCGCGCTCTGTTCATATGTATCTCCTTTGGTCGGTTTGTTTAACGTGGCATACGCAATATGGCCGCCTTCAAAACTTTAGTCCCTTCTTCGCTTTTCAAATAATCCGACGGTGTATCGTTGCCGAGTGCGGGGACTTTTCGGTCCATCCAAGTCAGCAAATATTCGCCCATATCGGGCAGCAGCACAATCTGAATCTCCTTTGGAATTTTACTCTCGGCCACTTTTGCTCTTATAGCCGAATCCACCTGATCATATCGCTCCTGATAGATCTGAACCGTGTTGGCCCAGCTCTCCGGCTTAAACTCTTTCAAATATATGTCTCTCATCCATGAACCCTCCTTATGATCTCTGAAAACGCTTCTCATGCTGAAGCAACCATTCTTTTCTCCACAGACCCCCTGCATAGCCCGTTAGTTTCTGATTTGAACCGATAATTCGGTGACATGGAATCACAATGCTCAGCTTGTTTTTGCCATTAGCACTGCCTACGGCTCGGATCGCTTTTTCATTTCCAATAGCGAGGGCAATATCTTTATAAGCTGACGTTTCACCGTAGCCTACGGTCATCAGTGCATTCCATACTCTTTGCTGAAAGTCTGTACCTTCAAAGGCATAGGAAAACGTAAACTCATGGCGCTCACCTTTAAAATACTCGTCAAGCTGACTCGCACATTCCTCTAAAACCTGAGGTGAAGCCTCTTCCTTAATTCTGGTTATGGGCACATCCCGATCAGAGAACATGATAGAATATACAGCCTCATTTGTGCCCTGTATTTCTATCTCTCCAATCGGCGATACATAATTCAATACATATTGCTTGCTCATAAATGGATAACAACCTCCTTGAACTACTCCTTACTCAACTTCCTATACTCACTAGGAGAACATTGCTTCAAGCTGCGAAACGCCTTATAGAAATTGGAGGGACTTTGGAAGCCCGTCTCATAGCAAATCTCAAGATTCGTAAGATCTGTACTTTTTAGAAGATAGGCTGCCTTATCCACTCTTATTTTTTCCAAATACGTACGCGGGGTTTCGGAGGTTTCCTGTTTAAAGATCCGATCCAAATAAAAAGAGCTTATTCCAACATGATCCGCAATATCCTGCAATACAAGTTTTTCCTTGTAATGATTGACCAAGAAGGTAACCACATTCTGTACAAGCCTGATATACGGCGAATGGTCTGTATGGGGCTGGCATCTTTTACAAGCACGAAAACCCGCCTTTTCCACTGTGTCCAGATCAAAGTAAAACTCCACATTTATTTTTTTCGGCTTTTTGGATCGACAGGAAGGTCGGCAGTATATTCGGGTTGTTTTCACAGCGGTAAAAAACAATCCGTCATATTTACGATCACACGCTATAATTTTCTCCCACATTTCTTCAAAAGAAAGACTAAGGTTAGCCATGATCGAATATTCTGTCCTTTCTATAGTTCATCCTCATCTATATAAATGTGATGTATCTTGAAGCTCTATCAACTGTTCGGCGTTCTTTTGCAAAGCAACTATTATCTTATCAGAAAATGCATTTCCAAAGCTAAACCGTTTAACTCCTAACTGGTGAAGCTGGTGGACATTCGTCAGACCCGGCAAGGATAAAATATTAAGCGGAGCATGTATATGAAACACAGCTTCCCTGATCTCTTCATCACTCTTTAAGCCTGGAACAAAAATTCCGCTCGCACCACTATCCACATACGCTTTGGCCCGCTCTATGGTCTCTGAAAGTGGGGTATCCATCTGCAAATATGTATCCGTTCTTGCGTTTATAAAAAACTCTTTAAACCCACGAGCATCCAAGGCTGCTCTTATTTTGGACAACAAGTTACTGTGCAAACCCACCTCTCGAAGTCCCTTCTGCTGTTTTAATGAATCTTCAATATTAATCCCTGCAACTCCCACATCGGCTACCCTTAAAATATGCTCAACAATCGTTGCCGTGTCCTCCCCATATCCTGCCTCAATATCTGCCGACACTGGAATCTGAACATGCTCAGTAATCGTCCGAATAATGCTTACATGCTGGTCAAAATCAATAAGCTCTCCATCTAAAAATCCAAGCGTGTTGGCAATTCCCCAGCTCGTCGTACCGATCGCCTTAAAGCCTGCTTTCTCCAGAGCCACCGCAGATAGCAAATCCCAGGCGTTACCTAAAAATAAAAGTTCCTCTGATGTGTGAAGTGCATGAAAGTGCTGGATTTTGTTCATAAATATAGCCTCCTGATATGTGATGTAACTCATTTTATCAAGAGGCTATCTTTGTTTCGTCCTCATTCTTGCACTTATGGTCTGTAAAGCCACTGAGGCATTAAGCCACTTTGGCCGAATCTCTGAATCTGAATCCAAAATACCTACTACACAAACCAGAACAAATGCGCGTTACCATACTCCAGAAAAAGGAAACGTGGTAGACCAATTCATGATCTAGCTTTCCTTTTTTTCAAGGCTATATTAAAAAATTAAATTTAATTTTAATGAAATATGCCATGCGTTTTAAATGTACTTTTTCGCAGTATAAAAAACAGAAGCTCCTCGAAAGGGGCCTCTGTTCAATTTCATATGCCTTAACTATTATAATTACAATTCACCGTGATCATAAGCTTCTTGTATCATTTCACGAATGGTTTTGCGCTTTTCGCCAGTCAATTTTTCTACATCATCGCTGAGCACTGCCATCAGACCTTCACGAAGGGCGCGTCCGCCAGTCACCATATCATCACTGCACCAAGGAATCGGTGAATTTTTCATCCCTTGATCTGTGTTTCTCGGTACGCCCAGACTATCCCACAGTGCATACATTTCATCATCCGTCTTATTTACAAAACGAAGCGGTCTACCTGTGATCTCAGTAGTGATGCGCACAATATCATCGGGTGAAAGCAGTTCAGGCCCTGTAACATCATAGGTCGTATTATCTTCACCCTTGCCGAGTAGTAGTGCAACAGCCGTTTTGGCACAATCCTCACGGGAAATAAACGCGCATTTTCCTTCTCCATAATTGAAAATCCATTCACCCTTATTCAGGGCATCCGGCAATCCGTAGCGAAGCAACGATTCAAAATATTGACTGTCACGCATAAAATTCCATTTCAAGCCGGATTGTTGAACATATTTTTCGGTAATACGATGGTCTACGGTAACCAGAGCAGGGTTTTCATCATCCCCTGCACCCAAAAAGGACGTGTACACGATTTTCTTTACGCCCGCCGCTACTGCGCCATCTACCGCATTTTTATGCATTTGTACCCGTTTCTCTCCAATAATCGGCATCGAAACCAGGAAAAACTGCTCCCCGCCTTCAAAAGCGTCTTTAATAGATTCCACGCTATTAAAGTCTGCTTTTCTGACATCCACACCTAATTTTCTATATTGTTCCAAATTCTCCGGACTAGGGCTTGTGAAAATGAGACTTTCAGGTGCTACCGTTTTGAGAATCCCTTTAGCCACGCTGCTTCCGAATTGTCCATCTACACCTGTAATAATAGTTTTTCCCTGTACATTCGCCATGTCCAACAGCTCCTTTGTTTTGCTCTCAGTCTATTAGTAATTATTTTCACAAATCTAGTCTCGACTTGTTATCTTTATTTTAAATTAAAGCTCCACCTAGGCATAACATAAAATAATTATGCCTCATAAGTTAAACTTATGAGGCGTCACGTATCTGCCAATCTACTATACAATGGTCTCTTTCACATACGATAGGAAGCTTTCCGTTAACGTGTTCAGAGATTTGGACGGATATCCCACCACGATTTGAAAATGATGCGGGGAGTTCGTAATGGATAGATATGAGATTCTGTCATCCTGAGTAACTTGAGGCACGTTGGGGAAAAAGGCAACTCCTCTATGCAATTCTACCAGTAAAATCAGCGTTTCCAGCGTAGAAACCTTCTCAATAATACAAGGCTCATAGCCGTCAGCACGGCAATTTTCAATCATCCCTTTCAAAGCCAGAGAGGAAGGTTCTTCACTCAGAAAAATAATTTTTTCATGCTGAAGCTCTTTGGATTCAATCGTTTTCTGATTCACTTTGGGATGCTTTTTCCCCACGCCCAAGAGCATGCTGCCTTTAAATATTGGATACTGTTTGATTTTTTTGTTATTCTCATCAAAGGCGTAATCCGTGGCGAATGCAACATCACAGGTTCCATTACCCAAGGCACTCAACAGGTCGTCAATATTTTTCTTGATAAATGTAATTTCGACCTCCGGGTGCAATTCTTGAAATTTTACAACAATATCCGAAATGAGCTGAATTTCGAAAAAACTGGAATATCCTACTGTAAGGATGCGATTTTGATTTTTATAGGTATGCTGCGCTTTTTGAATGGCATTTTGATATTGGCTCAACATCGTTTTGACGTCTTTATAAAAAACTTGTCCGGCTTCGGTCAGTTGAATGGGATTTATGGTACGATCAAACAGCTTTATATTAAGTTCTTTTTCCAAAGAAGCGATCTGCTGACTGATTGCGGTTTGAGATATATAATGTTTTTTGGCCGCTTGGGTAAAGCTTGAAAGCTCAGCAACGGACACAAAATAATTTAACTTTGTAAGACTCATAGGTTCCTCCTGTAAAAGGCAACAAAATGCATCAAGATTTGAAATTCATAATTTATGTATTCATTATACCTGATCTCAGCTCACCCCTCCCAGGAACTAAAGAAATTTGCTAGTTTGCTTATGATATAATAACGGATATCTTCTAAAAACAAGGCGGCGATAGCATTGCATATAGAACAGCTCTAATATTATTTTGCCATCCGCAAATACAACAGTTTTTCACTGGCAGCCGCTGAATTGTGAGTTACCCAGTCCTCCCTTTCCAAACAGATCAAATCGCTGGAAAACGAATTAAATACCTTACTGTTTGACCGTAAAGACAGAAAAATGGGGATGCTGACGATTGCAAATATACCCGTCATGTCGCAGTAGAGTAGACGCAGACTTGAAAAAGGAACATATGTTCTGTATAATCTAGCTTAGCAATTTGGAAAATCCTGAACTAACGGAGATGCGGACATGGACGATAAATTTATTGAGGAACTACGGGAAATTAGCAGAAACGACAAGCGAAGATCCGAATTTCTTATTAAGGGTATGAAGGAAACACTTCAGGAAAGAAAAGAAAAAAACTTTATCGAAAAATGGATTTGGCGACAAAAAAATAAGAAGCTTATAGCGCGGAAGTTTAAATCCTAGTAGATATAAAAACTGAATCTGCATAGATTTCTACTTTTGTTTAGGTCATAACTCATTTTTAGGAGGCAGAGTCATGATTGAGCTACTAGTCCCAAACGACGATATATTAAATCAAAATCAATTTTTGGCTGATGAAGTTCGATACAATTTGATCCATCGAATTTGTGAGTCAGAAGGGTCAACATGCCTCAAAACGTGTTATCTAAAAGGAACCACCCTATCAGGTGTATGCGGTGATGCCAAAATAGTCGAGAAGTTCACAAATGCTTACGCACAACGTCACGCTGCTCAGGTACATACCCACATGGTCATGGAATCTTATTTCTGCCCTAAATCCACAAAGCCCTCCGGCGTTGAGGGAATGATCCGACAATCCATCCCAGAGGACGTACAGTTAGTTGCCCAGTTTCTAGCTGGTTTTTCAGAAGATGCTTTAGGCAGTTCTGTTGATCCGGTTAGTCAAATATCAGTTGCGGAGGAGACCATCGGGACAGGAAATTTGTATCTTTGGATTGTAAATAACATGCCTGTGTCCATGGCTAATATTGCTCACCGCTCGCCGAGACATGCTCGCATTAATGCTGTGTATACCCCGCCTAATTTGCGAAAGAAAGGTTTTGCCAGCGCAATAGTATCCGAACTATGTTCCATTTTGAAAAATAAGCATTTAGTACCCATGCTATATGCAGATTTAAAAAATTCGGTTTCCAATCAAGTTTATAAAAATATCGGTTTTAAGGAAAGCGGCAAAATTACTGATATTGCGTTTGAATAAGCCTTCTTACTGCAAGAGAGCATATTATTGCTCATTCAAATCAAAGAAGGCCGCAATGTCACCTTCATCACTGGGCCTCCTCTTCACTTATCTATACACTTTACTCCGTAACACCCACTTGTGTTTGAACTGAGGATCTTCGTGTAAGTAAATACGTAGCCACAATAGCTATACCGACCCCTGCTGCTCCAAACCAGGTGATGGAAGACAGCGAAACCTGACCAACAACTACACCGCCAATTCCGGCTCCGGCCGCCATAGCAAGCTGCATTGTAGACTGATTGAGACTCAGCATCACACCGGAAGATTCAGGCACAAGTGTGACCAGATTATATTGTTGAGTAGGTCCAGTTGTCCAGGCTGCGAACGACCAAAGGATCAATAAAGCAAATACTGCGATCAGGGAATGAGCGGCAAAAGGAAGTAAGAGTAAGGAAATACCGTGCAACACCATACCCCCTAATAATGTAAAGGGTATACCCTTTTTATCCGCACTGTACCCACCAATTTTTGACCCGATTAGACTGGCAATTCCGAAGGCGAGCAATACTGAGCTTAGCATATCCTCTCCTACACCTGATACATTCAGCAAATACGGTGAGATGTAAGTATACGCGAGTGAATAACCTCCGAGCCAAAAGAAGGTAATGCCTAATCCCAAAGCAACTTCAGGCTTTTTCAGAAGAGCAAACTGTTGTAGTAAGGGGACAGGTCGATCTCCTTTCAAGCGGGGAATCGTCATAGCAATAACAATTAGGGCAATAATTCCTGTCAAAGCGATACCGAGAAATACGGTTTTCCAGCCATATGCAGAAGATATCATTCTCCCAAGCGGCACCCCAATAATCAGCGAGGCTGTAAAACCCATAGTAACCGTAGCAATAGAACTGGCCTGCTTGCCGGCTGGGGCAATTTTCGCAGCAATGCTCAGTGCTGTAACCACGACCATCCCCGCCCCGAGGGCCATAAGAATACGTGCGGCGATAAACATTCCAAAACCTGGCAGAACATAGGAGAGGACATTGGCTACTGCAAATAATCCGAGGGAACTCAAGAGCAGCTTGCGTCTGTCCCATTTAGCGGTTACTGCCATCAGAATCGGCGTGCCTATCGCGTAAGCAAGAGAAAAGACTGTAATCAGTTGGCCCGCTGCGGACACCGTAATCCCCATGGTTGTCGCAATCTGATCCAAAATGCCTGAGATAATGTATTCGGATGTGCCTACCAAAAAACTAACAATGGCCAAAATATACACTTTCCACGTACTCTGCATTTTTAAATAACGCCTCTTTTCTTATAGTATTTTTATATTTTTACAAATATCGAAATTAAGACTAAAAAAATTTATGTCATCAGGAACGGGGCATATTTCTTCGCTGCTTCCACATCCAAGCTGTAATAAATAAACGTCCCCTCTTTACGGTACGTCAGTAGCCCAGACTCTGCCATTTGCTTCAGGTGATGCGATAGCGTTGAAATAGCTACACTGTTCAGCTTCTCCCCCAGCACGGAGCAGCATTGGTGGCTTTCCTCTTTTAACAAAAGTGCTATTTTGAGACGAGTCGGTTCTCCAAGTGCTTTATATATTTTTACAGCTTGCTGCATCTCCGTCGTATCTTTCACCCTGTTCGGCTCCCTTCTGTTCCAGTCTTAATTTCGATGTTTGTCGAAATAAAGTTATCACAAACATTTGTAAAAGTAAACCCGTTTATTATAAAGGTACAGCTTTTTTACACTCTGTGGTGTGAATGATGGTCTTTCTCATCCTATAAATAATCCCCCATCCATAAAGGATGGAGGGAAAAATGATCTGAGTAGAGAGGGGGAATCATGGAAGCCATGGCGTTAATTCGGACTTGCCGTGGGTCTGACAATAATTTCATTAACATCTACATCCGCTGGCTGCTCCATGGCATACAGAATGGAACGCGCAATGGCATCAGGCGAAATCGAAATACGACGGTACTCTTTCATTCCTTGCCGGGCCTCTTCATCAGAAATACTGTCGGCAAGCTCGGATTCGGTTACTCCCGGTGATATCAGCGTCACACGAATATCTCCACCCACCTCCAAACGTAATCCTTCAGAAATCGCCCGAACTGCATACTTCGTAGCGCAATACACCGCTGCAGTCGGGGTTACACTATACGCACCAATAGAGGCGATATTGATAAACTGACCAAATCCTTGCTTTTTCATGATGGGAAGCCCTGCCGCGATCCCATGCAGAACGCCCCGTATATTTACATCAATCATGCGATCCCATTCCTCTACCTTCAGGGCTTCTAATTTTGAAAGAGGCATCACTCCCGCATTGTTCAAAATTACATCCACACGCCCAAATGTTTTTTCCGCATACTTAATGAACGCTTCCATCTGGTCCCTCCTAGTCACATCCAGTTGCTGATAGTCAGCCGATCCACCTTTAGAACGAATCTCGGATGTCAGAGCCTCCAATCGCTCTGTGCGTCTGGCCCCTAATATCACATGAGCCCCATGGTGAGCAAGTAAACGGGCAGTAGCTTCACCGATCCCACTGCTTGCCCCCGTAATAGCTACGACTTTCCCTTTAATATCCAACATGCTTATTCCTCCTTTAGTTTAAAAATTGACTGAAAAACCATATATAACATTACTTTTTTCCGCTTTGTTGCTCTCCATGACTATTCCACTCCTTAATAATTGTTGTGTCACCTTCATTGGCCTTCACAATCCAAATGGCTGGATTATGTTCTTTCTACCATCGCCATGGACAGTGAACCAGCTAGTATGCTGTTTTTCCTTTTCACTTGTTCATTTGGCATTGTTTCTGTACCCTTATTATGAGACGATAATGTTTTGAGCTGGTAGAAAAATCAGAGCAAATTATTGCCTAATCCTCCAAAGACCCTTAATATGTAATGAAATCCATGTCGGAATCAAAGTATATTTTGAAGTGTAATGAACTACTGAAAAATGAAATCGGGCTACGCTGCAAAGAAGGGATGTGTCATGATGGAGGCAACCAAAATAGAGGGTTCTACCATGGAAAAACAAGCCGAATTGGCAAGGCTTATAGAACGATTTTCAAATCAGGACGGAGTTCTCGCTACAGCCATACCTTCGCTTCACTTCGTCCGAAGTTCAAATACAACCGTTCCGATACATCAAGTCCATGAACCTGCCTTATGTATTGTGGCACAAGGCAGAAAAGTCGTGATGCTCGCAGGGGAAAGTTACCATTACGGCACATCCGACTACCTTGTTGTGTCGGTGGATTTGCCGATTTCCGGGCAGGTCATTCAAGCGTCAGCAGAAGCTCCTTATTTATGTCTCCGGCTCAATTTTGATCCGCATCAGGTTTTGGAACTGATCAAGGAATCTGCTTTTCCCATAAGCCCAATGCCTGGTTCCAGACGAGGCTTGTATGTAAGCCAAACTAACTCTCTACTGCTGGATGCCGTGGTAAGGCTAGTGCATCTTTTGGAAAATCCGCAGGATGTTCCGGTGCTGGCTCCATTAGTCATTCGTGAGATACTGTATAGGATTTTACAGGGTAATCAGGGGGAATCCTTAAAACAACTGGTCATGACCGACAGCCATTCAAACCGGATTGCAGAAGTCATAAAGCGGATTAAGCAGGATTATGATAAGCCGTTACGTATTGAGGAATTGTCCAAACTAGCGAATATGAGTCCTTCGTCACTACATCGTCATTTTAAAGAGGTTACGGCTATGAGCCCAATGCAATATCAAAAACAATTACGTCTACAAGAGTCCCGCCGCCTGTTGTTATCCGAATCAGCGGATGCGGCAGATGTCGGTTTTCAGGTAGGTTACGAGAGTCCCTCACAATTCAGCCGCGAATACGCCCGCTTGTTCGGCCTGCCTCCCATTAGTGATATCAAGCGCTTGCGCATGGATCAAGATCACCCGACTATTTGAACCAGTTGTTAGATGAACTACTGATCCTACTTAACTCTTATCCCAATCATAATGGCAGAATGTAAAAACAGCACAAAAAAGCTGCTTCTCAGGTAAGAGAAGTAGCTGTCATTTTATATACTTCTATGCACGTGGTCATCACTCATTCAGCGTCAATACGGATTATCCAGCTTTACGAACAAGGCTCGAATGACTTCCTTCTCTGCCGTAGTAAGCTTTTGTCCTGCCTGCCATTGTTGAATCTCTTTCTTGACTTCCTTTAGTTCTCTATAGCTGAGAGCATACCCGATGCTTCCTATACCTTGTGTGCGGTTGGTTTTGTCCATATTTGCCAATGCTCGAGTCATCGCAGTTCTGTCTCTTGTAAACAAATCTCCCATAAGACCAGCATAGCTTTCGCTTAAAGCTCCATCCAATCCGTCAGAAGCTCGGATCACATTTGGAAAACTTTCCGATGGAATAAAAGCGCGCTGCCTATACAGATATTCGATGATTTCCAGGCTTAGATGTTCACTGATTTTGTTCAGCTTCCCCCATTGGATACCTGCCAAATGGTCCGTCATGTGATGTACTTTCGCTTCATCACTGAGGGAGGAATCCTTATAAAAGGACAGCACCAGCTCCTCTTTGCTTTGCCGGGTATGCTGCGTATTGGCTGCACTTGGCTTGGGCTTCCCGGCACTTGCTCCAGACGGCGGCGCAGCGTCAGCATGCTTTTCCACCGGATTGGTTGTACACCCTACGGTTACAGCCAGCAATAGTGCAGTACAAGCTACAGAAACGAACACGCTACCTTTTGACATGAATTCACTCTCCTATCCGAACAAACAATGGTAGTTATGATTGCCCAAAATCCACCCATAGCCTACTACGCTTGCGACCGTTCATCCATCGTTATAACGATAGGAAGATTCCATTAGACTTCTACGCGTCACGTCCAACCGTAGGCTTACGGATCACGGAGACGCTCGATTCCCTCACGATCAGACGAGGCTCAAATTGCACACGCTCATAATCCCCAGGTGTCTGTTCCTGAATCCGCTTGAGCAGCAGTTCCGCAGCCAACCGAGCCACCTCTTCCCCCATTATAGAAACTGAGCTGATCTGAGGGGTCGTTACTGTAGCCCACAGATTGTTATCAATACCGACTACAGCAACCTCATCCGGCACTTTTACACCCAAATCCTTAAATCGATTGACGATCCCTATTGCCACCATATCGTTAACCGCATAAATAGCATCCGGCATATGTTTCAAGCTGTAAAAGTAATCGGCTGCACGCAGCCCGGTCTCAAAGGAGAAATCATCGCCAAAATAAACGAGTGAAGGGTCCACATGCTGGAGAGACTGCTCATAAGCGAAGTATCTCTCCTCGATTTTGTCCTTCGCAGCGCCTGCATAGGCAATTCTTGTTCTCCCGATTTTAAGCAAATGCTCCATCACGAGTCTTCCCTCTTGTCGGGCCAGACTGACGATATCCGCTTTAACATCTTCGCCCAGCTTCTTGCCATAGTTAATAATGGACACGGGAACGCTGGCTTTGTTAATCAGATCTACCAACATTTTGGGATACGCCAGCGGCATAATGATGAGCCCGTCTACATGCAGCTTCTTAACTTCACGAACCGTTTCAAGCTCCATTCTGGCATTCCCGGCGGTATTGATTTGCACGACACGGTAACCATGCTGCTTGGCGGCCTGCTCTACGGACCAAGCGATCTCGGGAATAATCGCGTTACGGATATCTGGTACGGCCAGCGCAATTTGGTGTGTCTGACGTACCTTTAGACTCTGCGCCGAGGTGTTGGGTGAAAACCCCATCTCTTCAATCACTTGCAAAATCAAGGCTTTCGTCCTTGGGCTGATGCCCTCACTATCGTTAATAGCTCTAGAGACAGTCGCAATACCGACTCCTGCCCGCTTGGCTACATCCTCTATGGTTACTTTCTTTTGATCTGTCACGCCCAAAATCCTTTCAAGAACGGAATCGTTTTCTGACTTTCCACAATAAAGTCTCAATATTAATATTATACCACAGAATGAGTGTCGAAAAATTGAAGTCGTTTTCTTCTTGTCTCTGCTTCACCTAAAAAATTCGCAAAATCTCTTTGTATAAAGTAACGAGCCAAATATAGCACCGTAGTCACAAGTGATTATATTCACACAAAAATCAAGTGCTTTTTGTATGAAATTGGTTTGACAATGTGTAAAAATTGTGACATATTAATTTTCGGAAACGTTTCCTAATTCATTTGATTTTATAACAATACATGATCATATATTCGTCAAGGAGATGACAGACATGCAAGCATTGAGATGGCATGGAGTAAAAGACTTAAGATTGGAAAACATTGAGCAGCCCGCTGCTCTGGCAGGAAAAGTAAAAATCAAAGTAGAATGGTGCGGCATTTGCGGAAGTGATCTGCATGAATATGTGGCAGGACCGATCTTCATTCCCCAAGATGCTCCTCATCCATTAACTGGTGAAAAGGCTCCTGTCGTCATGGGACATGAATTCTCTGGACAAGTGGTCGAAATCGGCGAAGGTGTAACCAAGATTCAGGTTGGCGACCGTGTGGTCGTAGAACCGATTTTTGCATGTGGAGAATGTGATGCATGTAAACAAGGCAAATATAATCTTTGCGATAAAATGGGCTTCCTCGGCCTGGCAGGCGGCGGCGGTGGATTTTCTGAATATGTCGCAGCCGACGAACACATGGTTCACAAAATTCCAGAAAGCGTATCTTTCGAGCAAGGCGCATTGGTAGAGCCTTCGGCCGTTGCTTTGTATGCTGTCCGTCAAAGCCAACTGAAAGTCGGCGGCAAAGCCGTAGTATTTGGCGCTGGTCCTATCGGATTGCTGGTTATTGAAGCTTTGAAAGCTTCGGGCGCATCTGAGATTTATGCAGTAGAGCTTTCGGAGGAACGTAAAGCTAAAGCTGAAGAGCTGGGTGCTATCGTTATTGATCCTAAAGCTTATGATGTTGTGCAAGAGCTGCACAAACGGACTAACGGCGGCGTAGATGTAGCCTATGAAGTCACTGGAGTACCTCCTGTACTGACTCAAGCGATCGAGTCCACCAAAATCAGCGGACAAATTATGATCGTCAGCATTTTCGAAAAAGAAGCTCCAATCAAGCCTAACAACATCGTTATGAAAGAGCGCAATATGACCGGTATTATCGGTTACCGTGATGTGTTCCCGGCTGTCATCAGCCTGATGGAAAAAGGGTATTTCCCTGCGGACAAGCTGGTTACCAAACGTATTAAGCTCGATGAAGTGATTGAACACGGTTTTGAAGCTCTGCTGAAAGAGAAAAATCAGGTTAAAATCCTCGTATCTCCGCAATCTTAATCTAAAAAGCAAACTCAGATGTCTGCTCTATGCAGGCATCTTCTTTATAAAAAAACGCTCTCCTTCCTGCGACATACTGTCGTCAAGATGAGTAGCGTTTTTTGATTACCGTTTGGATTACTGAGTTACATTTTTCAGAACATCGTCAATCATTTGACTGTTTGCAATTGTACCTGTATACAACCAGCTGGAATCCTTACCAAAATCGTATACATGGCCTTCTTTAACGGCTGGAATTCCCGCCCATACAGGATCTTTTACAATATCTTCTTTACTTACGTTCTTGCTGTTCACGATAAAGATATAATCCGCATCCAGCTCGGCCAGCTTCTCAAGCGATAAATTACTCCAGTTCGCCTTAGCCGTTTTTGAAATCTCCTGTACAACTTGTGGAATCTTGAATCCCAAATCCTTATACAATACATCACCGCTGGATAGATTCTGGTTTACGACATACACGTTTTTATCCGTTACCCATAATGCCGCCGCAGTTTTTTGTCCCACCGTCTGACTCAGCTTGGCTTTAGCCTCTGCTGCTTTTTTGTCGTAGTTGCTCAATGCCTGCTTCGCTTCATTGCTCTTATTCAACACCTCACCCACGGTCAGCAGCTCTTGACGCCAATCATTGTTCATATTACTGCCTACCACGTAGGTTGGAGCAATTTTAGAGTATTGATTATATTTGTCGCCTTCCACCATGCTCGCACTGTCCATAATGATTAAATCAGGCTTGAAGTTCAGAACCGCCTCAAACGGAAGATCTGAAGCGATGGTAGGAACGTCCTTCAGTTCTTTTTGCAGGTAACCTTGAACTGAATTCTTACCTACCGACCATTGGGCTACGGGTTTAACACCCAGCGCAACCAGATGATCCTCCAGATAAGAAGCGATCACACGCTGAGGCTGAGCCGGAACTTTCACCTCATGTCCAAGTGCATCTTTCAGCACCCTTTCCTGTGATGTTGGTTCCGCTGATGTATTATTGTTCCCTTGCGAAGCGCCATCCGTTCCCGTAGGACTGGATGTGCCTGAGCACGCGCTGAGCAACAGGGTAAAACTAAGCAATAAAATAAATGCCATGGAATGCCTTGCGTTTCTATTCATTCGTAAAATCCCTTCATTATAATTTTGATAATGATTATTATCCTCAATAACAGTATGCAGGGCGCCACTTATCGAATCAATGGAACATTCAGACATGCTTAATGGATTATCCAGACGCGTATCACTCACAAAAGCAGATGAATATAAGCTATTCCGATAATGAACCGGGGATACGCCAGTATGTTTTTTGAATGCCCGGCTAAAGAAATAGACATCCGGGTACCCCACACTGGCAGCGATATCCTGTAGAGTGGCATCCGTCTTCCGCAAAAGCTCCTTTGCCTTGTCCATTCGCAGCTGGATCAAGTACATGATCGGGCTACAATCCGTTTGTTTTTTAAATAACCGGGTCAGATGTCTCGGACTGCATTCCAACAATCCGGCCAAACGTTCCAGCGTTATGGACTCCGCATAATGGACCTGCATAAATCGAATCGCCTGTGTCACGATATCCCGCGCGGAAGTCCGAGCCTTCGGTTCCTGCAATTGCCGCATACATTCATATGCAAAATCATAGAACCGACCCTGAGCCTGTATCTTGGATAGCGCCTCTTGATCCTGCCATGCGTGCTCCAGTAGTTGCAGCTTTTGATACAGTATAACCGGATAGAGCGGTACAAAACCATGAGCTAGCGAAGGATGATTATACACCGTGTGTCCCGATAGAGAAGTCGCTTTATATAGTACAAGGATATATTCTATCCCGCATTTCGAGGGTTTCATATTCAGTTCAAAGCCTTTGCTGCCATGCAGTACGTACCCTGAATGTGGCGTATCCTTCCAATCACCAGCCAATTGCACGCTACCCTGTAGCACAAAAACAAAAGCATGCGCTGGAAGACGATACGGTTGAAGCAGCTCTTCCGACTCCAGTCGAATGTGCCGGACATCCATGACACGGATCGACGAATGGAGCCATACGGATAACAGCTTGTTCAGCTCTTCAACCTCACGCCCCTTGCCCGTCCCGGTGTGGGAACCTGTCTGCTTTTTCCGATCCTGCTTCACTTGTCAAAGCCTCCGCTCATAAATACCATACTATTTTTCCAAACCAACCTCATTATATATCATCTTCTACTTCGTCTACCATGAGACAAATAATCCTGCTCGAATTCCTGCTCGAAACAAGGCGAATAAATCATTTCCATGGTACAATTTGTATAATACAAGATTTAAAATACATAGGAGGTTGACAGCATGAGTGGTTCAAAAATGGTATTAAGTACAGGAGCTAATGCTCCTTTAGGCACAGAAGAGATAGTGCGGGTAAAAATTACATGGGAGCATGCGCCAGCCGAACTGGATGTTAGCTGTTTTATGGTAGGAACAAACGGAAAGGTTTCCTCAGATGACTATTTCATTTTTTACAATCAACCCGCTGACCCGCATGGCCATGTACGGTTACAGCGCCCGAATGATAAAACCACTGAGTTTACTATAGCGCTCAAAGAACTGGAACGAACTGGAGTGGAAAAATGTGTGTTTGCCGCCACACTGGACGGTCCAGGTACTTTTGCCAATGTGGTTGGCTGTACATTGACCGTTCAAGGAATGCAGGTACATATCGTCTATAGTATTACCGAGGCCACCGAAGAAACGTCACTCGTATTCGCTGAAATATATCGTCATACATCTGGCTTCAAGCTCCGCGCAGTTGGACGCGGTTTCAATGGAGGACTGAAACCGCTTGCCGAGGCTCATGGTGTCACCGTAGAGGAAACGGAATCGCCAGCAGCACCGTCAGCTGATCAAGCCGGCGTGAAGGGGCCTTCTCCTGTGAATGGAAGAATTAATCTGCTTAAACAGAAGGTACAAATTTCACTCCAAAAGAAGCAGATAGACCGTGAAAAAGCACGAGTAGCGGTTGTATTAGACGCTTCTGCTTCCATGGCGAAACTGTACTCTAAGGGAACCGTGCAAAAAGCCTTCGAACGTGTTCTGGCTGTATCGGCCTGCATGGATGATGACGGTGAAATGGACGTATGGTTTTTTGCGAACAAAGCCAAACGCGCTCCAAGCGTCACAGAACGGGATTACGAGAATTACGTAAAACGAAATTTCCCAGAAATCGGATACGGAAATATAGGATTTGGTAACAATGAGCCTGAAGTGATAGAGGATATTATTTTAAAATATACAAAAGAGGTACCAAATGAAACAATCCCGACCTACATTATCTTTTTCAGTGACGGTGGCGTATATGAAACGAAAAAAATATCAAAGTTGCTGATCAAGTGCTCGAAAACTCCGATTTTCTGGCAATTTGTTGGTCTTGGTCATGCTGATTTCGGAGTCCTTCAAAAGTTGGATAATCTGCGCGGTCGCGTAGTGGATAATGCAGATTTCTTTGCCTTGGATGACATTGACTCCGTGACAGACGCAGAATTGTACGACCGTCTGCTGAATGAGTTTCCTGGTTGGCTCAAGCAAGTGCGGGCTAAAGGAATATTGCGGAGCTAATCCTTCACCGCAATGCGATACTCCTACATGATCACTTAAATATCCGCCAAGCAGAGCAATAAAAGGCACAATGACCGCAGATAGAGCAATCGTCAGCGCCATCATTCTGCCTCTTAACTGCTCTTCTACACATTTCTCTTCAGGTATCCCCCCCCATTTTAGTCATAGTAGAATTATATATGGTTAACTCCTTGCCAAATCCTATTTCTTTCATTTCCTAATTGGATATTTTCATGTAGTATAAACCTAATTGAAGCAACCCTGTTTGGGCTATGCTGAAGCTATTGACTTTATGAAGGAGGATTTCAGATTGAAATCAAATGAAGCCACTTTGCACAAAAAACTGCTCCCTAGGCATATTACCTTTATGGCTATGGGTGGAGTCATCGGGACCGGTATTTTTAAAGGAAGTACCGAATCGATCAGCCTGGCGGGGCCTGGAGTCATTCTATCCTATGTCTTCGCTGGACTCCTGCTCCTGGTCGTCATGGGCGCAATTGCCGAGATGGCTACCGTCTACCCCAACATGAATATGAAGGATTTTATTCGCAAAGCTTTTGGAGAACGACTGTCCTTTATCATCGGCTGGTTGTATTGCTTCATGTGGCTGGCCGTCTGCATCATTGAGGTCATTGCAGCGGGAAGCTTCCTTCAATACTGGTTACCAGACGTTCCCTTATGGGTACTCAGTTTAGTGAGTGCGGCCTTCATTATTGTGGTCAACATGCTGAGTGTCGGCGGTTTCGGGGAGCTTGAATTTTGGCTTGCGGGTATTAAAATTGCCATGATTATCATCTTTATTGCATTGGGTGGGTGTATCCTGTTCGGCATTATCCCAACTGAAACCCCGCCTTATCTGAGCAATTACGTCCAGCACGGCGGATTTCTCCCCAATGGCTGGCTGGCTATTTTCTCGGCGCTGCTGGTGGTTACCTTCTCCTACGGAGGGTCGGAGCTGATTGGTCTGACGTTAACAGAAACAGAAAATCCGGAAAAGGTACTTCCGAAGGTGGTTAAAAGCTTTATTTTTCGCGTTATATTGTTCTATACGCTGCCGATTCTTATCATTTGCGGCTTGATTCCCTGGAATCAACTGGATGCGAATACCAGCCCATTCGTACAGGTGCTGTCTTCGGCAGGACTCCAAGGCTCGGCCCATGTCATGAACTTTATCTTGATCACCGCCGTACTGTCTGCCGCCAATTCAGGGATTTACGGGGCTACACGTATGTTGCATTCGCTGGCAGTCAACGGAGAAGGTCCTAAATCACTCGCGCGGGTATCCTCGAATGGGGTTCCGGTGAACAGTCTCAAATGGTGTGCCGTGATCCTGATTGTCGGTTCGATGGTCGCTTATATTGATCAGGACGGACTGTTCCGTATTCTGATGGCCGTACCGGGCTTTGTCGTTTTGCTCGTCTGGAGTTGTATTTGTCTGTCCCAGTTGAAGCTGCGCAAATCTTATCCGGTGGAGCCAAGCTTCAAAATATGGGGATTTCCTTATATCACAGCGATAACAGTCGGATGCCTGTGGGTGATTGCATTCCTGTTCTTGCTTGATCCGCAAAATCGCATCAGTATCAGCGTATGCGTGGCTTTCATGGCATTTCTGATCATCTGGTCTTTGGTGAAGTTCCGGAGAAAGCAGGCGTAAACAGCTCATGATTCAAGCGTATCTGTTTCCTGTTTCTTATGCCTTTCTCGCCTTTCCCTTTGCCGCATTGCTGTTTACGCTACCTTTTCTGATCGTACAGTACCGCAGGCATGGTTATATCCATAAAACGAGAGCATTGCTGCTTTACCTGTTGCTTTTATACTTAATGAATGCTTTCTTTCTGGTGATTTTGCCGCTTCCGGCATCGCGTCATAATACGGCGTTAACCGGAGGCGCATTGCAGCTAATGCCCTTGCAGTTCATTCACGACATTATCAGGGAGACTTCCGTCTCTCCCTCCCAACCCTCCAGCTATCTGCATTTGCTGAAGGAACGCGCTTTTCTCCAGGTCGTTTTTAACGTTCTTATGACTGTGCCTTTCGGTATGTTCTTACGTTATTATTTCCGTGCGCGGTGGGGATGGTGTCTGATCCTGTCCTTTGGCCTTTCCCTCTTCTTTGAGATGACGCAGCTAACAGGACTATACGGATTTTTTGACCATGCGTATCGTGTGTTCGATGTGGACGATCTGATGGCAAATACATTGGGCGGCTTGCTTGGCTTTCTTTTGGGCGAATGGTTTTCGCGTTTTCTCCCGCGTCTGGAGCATCTGGACAAGCATTTGGACATCACAACCAAGCGAGTGTCCTATACCAGACGGGGTGTAGCCTTTTTCGTGGATTCCATCATATGGACAGGTCTGCTAGGTGTTATGGAATACCTCCAAGTGCCCGCCGCCTTCTGGGTATCCAGTGGAGTATACTTCATGCTAATTCCTTACCTGACGAATGGACGCACTCCCGGAAAATGGCTGGTGCGTATACATCTTGCGGGGGCAGGAAAACGTATTTCCCTGTGGGAGCTCATGAAGCGCTACAGCCTCTTGTACTGGTTGTATTTCGGGATGAATTACGTGCTGGGTGGACCCGTGCTTTGGCCTCAAGTCCCTCCATGGGCGAGTGTTCTGATCAGCCTGATACTGTTGGTCATTAACGGGTGCTTCTTTTTCCATCTGGTTATACGCCTGTTCAGGAAAGACCTGTTATTTTATGAGAAGCTTAGCCATACTGCCCACCGGATTACATGGCCCAAGCGACTTCGTAGCCCTCTGCCTGAGGCTACTGAACCTGCCAATACATCGGAAAGCTAATATAGTGATACGACAGCAAAAAACAGGCGAAGCAAAGGAACATTCCTTTGTCCGCCTGTTTTTTTATATTGCGAATAGATAATAACTCGTTTCTTTTACTTCCACTGTGCAATTTGATCAATGGGCAAACGAGTCGATGGATGACCATTGTTAATTCCTTTACCCATGGAAATGAGCATCACAGGCACATAACGATCTTTTTCAAGACCAAAGGCTTCAGCGATTCTGCTCTTGTCGTATCCACCGATTGCATTCGTATCGTAACCGTGAGCGCGTGCCACCAGCATCAACTGCATGGAAACCAGACCACCGTCGATCAAAACTGTTTCCCTGTTGATTGCTGGGTCCAGTTTCGCAAAATGGGCTCCTACTTGTTCCTGTTGCATTTCTTTAACATCTTTTGACATATAGCCCAATTCAACAGCTTCTCCGAAAATTTGCTCGAAATTATCAAAGTTGTTCAAATCCCCGAACACGGCAATAACTGCCGAAGAAGTCTCTACTTGGCGTTGATTAAAGCTCGCGAGGGGTGCCAACGTTGCTTTACCTTCCGGGCTGTCAATGACGAGGAAGCGCCAAGGCTGCAGGTTGATGGAAGATGGAGCGCGTGTCGCTTCGGTCAAAATCTCTGTCATTTCCTCGCGGCTAATCTTCACGGACGGATCGTATACTTTTACAGAACGACGGCCCAGTGCGATTTCTTTAAAATCATTGGTTTTAACAATATTGGATGTGTTCGTATTACTCATTCAAATCTCTCCTTGTTTACCCTATGGGTAAAATGTAATTGGGGTCAGTCCATATCGGACATATGACCATTCATAACTTGCAGCATATCGGCTAGCTGGTGCCGCTGGGCCTCGTCGAAGCTTTGGAGCAACCGGGTCACAAACTGCGAGCGTTCCTGTCTAAAAGTAATAATACGCTCACGTCCATAATCGGTCAGACTAACCAGCGTAACCCTGTTGTCCTCCGGCTTGGTTCGTCGTGTGACTATCGCTGTCGCTTCAAGCTGCTTCAAATGGCGGGTTACGGCTGCACCGTCGATGCCAACCTCTTTTTGCAGCAAGGTCTGGCTGATCTCATCCACCTGATACAACTTGCACAATAACTGTAATCTGGATGCACTGACTCCTGCACTACGCTCAAACTTGGAGCTAATCTGCTTGCTCAACAGCAACAGCATGTCAAAAATATAGTCAGCCTCGGGTGATGTCTGGGTGATTGCAATCTCTCCTCCCTTAAGCATGTCACTGGGCTTGACGATCCAACCTTTGATCTATCAATTATTGATCTATCAAGTAATATACATCCTCTTTGAATATAAATCAAGCCCCTGTGAAAAATAAAGTGACTCTTATCAAATAAAAGCCGAGCACCCCCGCAAGGGGCACTCAGCTTCTTCTTGTATAGCTTACTTATGTGATAACTCATACACTCCACTTATACAATAGCAGATCTGGAGAGCCATACAGACAACGCTATTCAGCTTCTCTTGCTCTTTCCATCCGTTAAATGATGCCGTGAGACAGCATAGCATCTGCCACACGAACAAATCCGGCGATGTTCGCCCCTACAACCAGATTCCCAGGTACGCCGTATTCCTCAGCCGCCTTCACGCTATTCGCATAGATGTTCTTCATAATATCATGCAGCTTGGCATCCACTTCCTCAAAGGTCCATGACAGGCGCATGCTGTTCTGTGACATTTCGAGCGCGGAAACCGCGACCCCGCCTGCATTTGCCGCTTTGGCTGGCCCAAACAGCACCCCATTGCCCAAAAATACTTCAATGGCCTGTAGCGTGGATGGCATATTCGCACCTTCACCCACTGCTTTTACGCCATTGCTCACCAGCAATTGTGCTGCGTGCTCGTCAATTTCGTTTTGTGTGGCGCATGGCAGTGCGATATCACATGGAATCGACCAGATACCGGAATAGCCCTCCGTATATATTGCGCCCGGACGCTCTTTGGTATACTCGCTAATGCGCAGTCGATTCACTTCTTTAAGCTGCTTCACCAGATTCAGATCAATGCCGGCCGGATCATAGATGTAGCCATTCGAGTCACTACAGGCAACGACTGTAGCGCCGAACTGCTGTGCTTTTTCAATCGCATAAATGGATACGTTACCCGAACCCGACACGACCACACGTTTACCCTCAAAGGACGAGCCTTGGGCATGCAGCATTTCATTTACAAAATACACGCAACCGTATCCAGTCGCTTCTGTACGTGTAAGACTGCCCCCGTAATGAATTCCTTTACCTGTGAGGACGCCGCCTTCATGTCCCCCGCGAATCCGTTTGTATTGCCCGAACATGTAACCGATCTCACGCCCGCCTACACCAATATCTCCTGCCGGAACGTCGGTATCCGGGCCAATATATTTATACAGCTCGGTCATGAAGCTTTGTGTAAAGCGCATGACTTCGTTATCTGATTTCCCTTTGGGATCAAAATCGGAGCCGCCTTTACCGCCGCCAATCGGAAGACCTGTCAGGGCGTTTTTGAAAATTTGCTCAAAACCCAAAAATTTGACGATTCCCAGATACACAGACGGATGAAAACGGATTCCACCTTTGTAAGGACCGATGGCACTATTAAATTGTACTCGGAAGCCGCGATTGACCTGTACGTTCCCTGCGTCGTCTACCCAAGGCACACGGAAGGTAATAACCCGTTCCGGCTCCACAAGCCGTTCCAAAAGCCCCTGCTGCATATACTTGGGATGCTTAGCCAGTACCGGAACCAGCGAATCCAATATTTCCTTGACGGCCTGATGAAATTCATTCTCATGAGGATTGCGAGCGATAACCTTCTCAAAAACGGACTGCACATATTCGGCTGCTGCCTGTTGACTCTGCTCTGAACGGATAATGGTCACTTTTCTAAAACACTCCTTTTATATTTGGTTGCTCTATTGAGAGAACGGAACGGATTCATTCCGTATTCTTGAGAGTGTGATTTTATGTATTCATAAAATTTAGTTAACTATACATGATTTTTAATAAAAATACATCAAATTTACTCATAAAAAAATTTTGGCCCCTTCATCAAATATCTCTATGAATCTATCATTCCTTGTCATATTATTAAACCAAAATCCCTTGATTTACAGGCTTTTTTCAAGATAAGTAAGGATATATATACCTTACTCTACATGGTACAATAATGTGAACAAAATGAAATTATATCTCAAATCAGAGCGAGGTCACGCCGTTTATGAATTCTTCCGTTCCTTTGCGGGCATACAATTTTTTATATTTTGCCCTGCTAGCGATTTTTGTACCCTTCCTCCCCGTTTATCTGAACGAGCAAGGATTAAACCCTGCCCAAATCGGGATGATCACGGGCACCGGCGGCTTTATCACCATCATCACCCAGCCGGGCCAGTGAAATCGTGGTATTCGCTCTTAGCTTCTGGTGGTTGCGTACAGGGAAAGAGCTCGCCATTATCTCCATTTCTGCGTGTCCTTTATTGGGATGGTGTTTGGCCTGATTTTAATGAGAATTTATGGACGACGGCATGGGTCAGATACACCAAATGGTCATCATCATTCCGCTTCATAGCATGAACCGGAAACGTTGCTTTTATGTGTGAAAGCGACTCCTAGGTAGCTGATCCACGAATATGACAAGAATGCCAAAGTGCAAAAAGAGGCTCCGCACAGGGCGTAGCCTCTTTTTCACATCCTATGAGGGTATAACTCGTCGTGGTCAGGATGATCTTTTACACATAAAAGGCTTCAAGCTGACGCACAATTTCTGCCTCGTCATGCTCTACCACCTGCTGATGCTGCGATTTGGAGAACAATTGTTCAATTTGCGCCGGGAACTCCTGCTTGATGTCCACCAGACGAATGGCTTCATCAAATTTCGCCGGATGCGCTGTCGCAAAGGTCACACATACTTCGTCCGCGCCATTATACGCCTCATACGCGGCAATACCGCAAGCCGTATGCGGGTCCAGCAAATAATCGTACTCGGCTTTGTATTTTTTGATTAGCTCCAGACACTGCTCATTCGAAGCACCGAGCGCTTCAAAGTCCTGCTGGACGCGCTTCAAATCCTCTGCACCGATCACAATCCGTCCCTCGGTTTTGAGGTTATTCATGTATTCAGATACCTTGGCTGCATCTTCTCCAAGGAAGTAATACAGGTATCTTTCGAAATTGCTCGCCACCTGAATGTCCATGGAAGGACTGTATGTGCTTTTGAAGTCACCCGGCTTGTATTCGCCTGTCTTCACGAAGCGCTCCAAAATATTATTTTCATTGGTTGCAATGATCAGCTTATGGATCGGCAGGCCCATTTTCTTCGCAAGAAAGCCGGAAAAAATATTGCCAAAGTTGCCGGATGGCACACTGATGTTGATTTTTTTCGTACCCGCTGACTCCTGCGCCCGGAAATAGGCATAGAAGTAATATACGGTTTGCGCCAAAATGCGCACAAAGTTAATCGAGTTAATCGCCCGCAAATGATGTTTACCTTTGAAATCCAGATCGGCAAACAGGTCCTTAATAACTTTTTGGCAATCGTCAAAGTTCCCCTTTACGGACAGGTTCAGTACATTCTCATCGTCAACCGTCGTCATTTGCAGCTCTTGTACCTTGCTCACTTTTTGGTGTGGATGCAAAATACAGATTTTGATGCCTTCCTTGCCACGCACGCCCTGAATGGCTGCTGCCCCGGTATCGCCTGAGGTTGCACCCAAAATGTGAATGATCTCATTCTGCTTTTTGGACACGTAGGAATAAAACTCACCCATAAATTGCAGTGCCACATCCTTGAACGCAAACGTAGGCCCGTGGAACAGCTCCAAAATAGACAGGGAATCGTCGATCTTCTTCACTGGCGTAACTTCCGGGTGACGGAAGCTCGCATAACTGCGCTCCACCAGCTGCTCCAAATCTTCACGAGGAATTTCATCATTAATATACAGCGCAAAAACTTCCAGCAGCAGCTCTCTGTAGCTCAATGTTGCCCATTGCTCCAAAGTAGCTGCCGACACGGTCGGAATCTGCTCCGGTACCATCAGACCTCCATCGTCAGCTAACCCCATGAGTACGGTATCAATAAATCCCTTGGCTTCTACTCGACCTCTAGTGCTTATATATCTCATATACATCCCCCAATAAAAATTCAATTCGAACCTTTTTTCGAATATATTATTGTCTATAATACCCTGTCGCGGTGCTGTAACCAAGCCTTTTTTTTCATATTTCAAAGACTTTCTCCTACTTTACCATACCCTGATGCATCAGGCATCTGTAATCGCTAGGCAATCGGAACGTTAGGAACAGCCCGTGAGTCTGGAAAGAAGAAGGCTGCTCCAGTGATTAGGAGCCTGAAATCGAGAGTGCAGCCAGCTTGAGCGAAGGGGATGTGCAGCTTCCCGTAAAACGCAAATCGTTGCCAACTTCCTCTACCTGCTGCAGCACATCAAAGAAGTTGCCCGATACGGTAATCTGATTGACTGCTCTGACCACTTGCCCCTGTTCAATCCAGTATCCCAGACAAGCCAGCGAAAAATTACCGGACGCCGTATTCGTACCCGCATGCAGTCCTTGCAGCTCGACGATCATCAACCCGCGATCCGTCTTGCGAATCATGTCCTCCAACGTAGAGGTGCCTGGTTCCACATACAGATTATGATACGACACACCAATTTTACCATTATAACTGCCCTTTGAAGCATTAGAGGTACTCTGCACCCCAGCCTTGCGGGCCGTCTTGCGATTATGGAAATATGTTCGTAGTTCTCCGTCCTTGATGATCTCGTTACGGTGCGTTGCGCTGCCTTCGGCATCAAATGTACTGCCTGCGGGAACGTTCTCCATCAGCGGATCATCAATCAGCGTGATATGTTCGCTTGCCACCTTTTGCCCGAGTTTCCCAGCTAATCGCGAAAAGCCTTTATCCACCGACTCCGCTGAAAATACCGACGTATACGCAGCCAGCAATTGCGCTGCTGCATCATGACGGAAAATGACCGGATAGTTATCCGATTGGATCGTGTGCGCACCCAGCTTGGAAACAGCCTCTTTTACGGCTTTATGCGCCACATCCACAATATCGATCTCCTCCACGCTCCGCAGAGAATAATCATGCCAGCCCCCGGTAACGGTCTCGTCATGGTCTGCTGCAATCACATACACATAAGCGGTCGCCAGACTTTTGCGACGATGGCAGTGCAGTCCTTTTGTATTCACAATCAGAACCTCATTTTCACGAATGCTGACTGAG
The DNA here is from genome assembly GCF_056316205.1 of Paenibacillus sp. 1-8. Taxonomy (NCBI): domain Bacteria; kingdom Bacillati; phylum Bacillota; class Bacilli; order Caryophanales; family Paenibacillaceae; genus Paenibacillus; species Paenibacillus sp. 1-8. The sequence goes on from NZ_CM149995.1 coordinate 3,848,239, forward strand.
CAATGCCGAGCCATCACAATCCGTGGATCTGCGGCAAGCGCTGTGCGCTCCATTTCTAGCGCCGCTTCGATAAGAATCTCAGGAGCCGTGTCGGCCAACGCTGAGGCATAGGCAGGCTGCTCAGGATAGCTCTCAGAACCTGCGAACAGCTCATCCTGTTCCTCGCTCTCCAATATGCCCGCGTTACTGCGTGCTTCATCCAATAAAAAGTCGATCACGTCCGGTTCCAGCTTCTCCGTGGAGGCATAGCCCATTTTCCCGTTAATGACACCCCGGAAGGAAAGTCCACCATTTTCGACGATTGTATATTGGTCAATTTCTCCCTTCAGTACCTTTACCGAAGTAGAACGTCCATTTACATAGTAGATTTCCATATCCGCGTAGCCGATTTCCCGACCTTTCGTGAACAACGCTTCCTGAAATTGCTGAATATTCATCGCCTATTCTCCCTTCCGTCCGCCGACGGTCATCTCGGACACTCGAATTGTCGGCTGTCCGCAATTGACCGGAAGACTTCCGCTGACCGAGCCGCACATCCCCTGACCATGATCCAGATTGTTGCCGACCATATCAATATTTTGCAGGGTTTCAATCCCTTTGCCGATCAGCGTCGCGCCTTTGACCGGCTCGGCAATTTTACCATTGCGAATCATGTACGCCTCTTCGACTGCAAAATTGAACTCGCTCGTCGAAGTATTCACCGAACCGCCGCCTAACGATTTGGCATAGATCCCATACTCCGTATTGGCAATGATTTCTTCACGGGTCGAATCCCCGTTCGCAATAAACGTATTGTTCATACGGGATGCAGGCGCGAATTTATAGGATTGTCTTCGTCCTGACCCTGTCGCAGGTACACCCATCTGGCGCGAGCCCATGCGGTCGATCAGATATCCTTTTAAAATGCCGTTCTCGATGAGTACGTTGCGCTGTGTCGGCGCTCCTTCATCATCTATATTGAGCGAGCCCCACGCGTTCTGAATCGTTCCATCATCTATAGCCGTGACAAGCGGCGAAGCCACCTGCTGCCCGATCTTATTGGCAAACACGGAGGTTCCATGGGCCACCGCCGTAGATTCCAGCCCGTGTCCACACGCCTCGTGAAAAAGAACGCCGCCGAAGCCGTTCTCAATCACGACGGGTAGTCTACCGCTAGGCGCATATCCCGCTTTGACCATCGTGGACGCAATACGAGCGGCGTGTCTCGCATTTTCTTCAATATTCAGATTCTCCAGGAATTCAGTCCCTGCATACGCTCCCGGCCCACGGAAACCAGATTGTCTATGGTCCCCATCGGTCGCAATCGCGCTTATTCTCATGCGTGTATACGTGCGGCTATCCTCCACCAACAGCCCGTTGCTATTGGCGATCAGCACGTTTTGGATCGAATTGCTAATCCCAATGGAGGTTTGCGTGATGGAAGGATCGTACTGGCTTGCCGCCTCATGCGCCCGTCTCATCATGTCGATCTTGGCGTGTTTCTGTGAACCGTCAGGAATGATCGCAATCGGATGTTGGTTAGGGATAGCATGGGGATGGAGTGTAATGGTGTGTGTACCTGGCACTCCACCTCCGCGAATGGCCTTGGCTGCCGATTTTGCCAGTCGGATCAAGCTCTGTTCGCTCATATCGCTGGTGTAGGCATACACCGAGAAATGCTCCTTCATGATCCGAATACCAATCCCAAAATCTCGGCCTGATAACGCCGTATCCACGACTCCCCCAGTCATGCCCAGTTGTCCATTGGTACGGTCCTCAACGAACACCTCTGCAAAATCTCCGCCCGTCTCCAGTGCGGCTTGCAACATATCCTGAATCTGTGTTGGTTGTATCATCACGTTCCTCCTTGTTTTTGCCATGTTTTATATTGTACGGTTAAGCGTTCTTGATTATTGCGGGTTCATGTTTATTTCCCATAACTTTACTATACATGATGTTGGGAGTGGGTGTAACTATCTGGGTGGCGGTGTTGGGAGGGGCGTGGAGATTTATGGGCGGGGATGGAGGGATTGAAATGAGAAAAACCCGATTAGACCGTGAAGGGTCATGTCGGGTTTCTTCATTGAAAAAAGATTTAGTGGCTGGATTGAAAACGTATGTGCATGTGAGGCGCTACGTGAACGAATCATTCTTCCGATCGCTGTTGCCCCAGATTTTTTTGATTATATTTTAACGTAAAAACCCGGTGGCGGTTTATGCTAACAAAGCAGCTTTCTCATAGAAAGCTTTCAGCTGAACGCTCCGCTTCTTCAGAACGATCCGGTCCCCTACGCAGCTATGCTTGAATTTGCTTCATTTTGTTCGCCAAAATACTTTTTTTCAAACGAACTTTAAACAGTTCTCTTCGTAAATCCAGTTCCATGATATGAAGATGGTCTGCTGCTTCTTTGACGGTTTCCATGTGCAGTACGCTTGCCTTTTGAGAAATAATAGTTAGCGCATCCAAAATGAGCTTTGTGCATGTTTTAAGTCTCTCTATGTGTTCGTCTTCCTGCTGTACCAAGCTCTCGTATTGCTCAGCCGTATTTTCAGATGGGTTTGTATGTTCCACGCTCTTTAGTATCTTGAGTTGAGTATCCAAGTTATCATCTCCTTTTTATTCAAAGTGTAGCAAAGGATGATGTTAGATGTGGTACGTGGATACGTAACATTGAAATGATCATGGGAAGTGACCTGGAATACTTCACTATGAAAGATATAAGGAAACAATTTTCGGAAATGAGAAAATAGTCGTTGTCAATCACGCTTGGTATCATCACCGTTTGACTTAATCACCGGTATACGAGAAGGTTAAAAACTTTTTCTGCTTGAATTTGTTCAAGCAGATTTATTTAGTTGAGAAAAGAAAAATAAAAAAAGAGCTGTTAAAACAGCTTAACAGATACTTAATAATCACACGCATTATGTTACTTTTCAAAACTAGTATCCATATTTCACTTTTGAAATTCGGTGAGGTTATTTTTTCGCAATTGGTCATGCGTGTAGCCTCCGATATTATACCTTCACTTTAATAGACAGCGATTGGACAAACTTCACTGAAGTATATTGCAGAATCAAGATAACAAAATTTCAAGATATTTACAATATTTTTTCATTCGACAAGATATCCCTTACTTCGATTGTTATAATAGGATATTATTTCAATGTTGTCCAAATAAATAATAAAACGAAGGTGGGAAAGAAAATGAATCACAGAAAAAAATTATTATTAGTTCTTCCATGCTTATTACTCTCTTTTTCCTTGTTTGCCTCTAGTGCTCTCGCTTATGTACACTACAAAAATAACTCCGTATCTGCACAAGTTCAGCAGAAATCAAATTGGTGTTGGGCAGCAGTATCTAGCATGCTTGCTAATTATCTTGGAGCAAATGCAACTCAATCACAGATTGTCACTAAAATTTATGGATCTCCTGTTAATAATACAGGCACTGTTTATGATATGAAAAATGCGCTAGCTAATTGGAAAGTAGAATCTACACCAATACGTTCTAAAGTTTCTTTTGGGGAAATAATTAGTAACATTGACAAAAATATGAACTTAAATGCAGCAATCGCTTGGACTAGTGGTGGTGGGCACGCTCTGCTTATAAAAGGATACTACCAAGATACAAGTAGATCTATACAAAATGTGTACTATATTAATCCAGGTGATGGTTCTGCCACAGTTAGAGACTATAACGAGTTTGTAAGCAACAGTTCTTGGGATTGGCGTAATACTTTGAGTGATGTATATGTGAATTAATTTACAAATAGTATATTACTGAATTGTTAGCTTAGGCTTCGCCTTAGTCTGAGATGCGATCTTATTCAAAAGCATGTTAATAAAGTAGTTCAATTATATTCAGGGAGGCTCTATTCAATGAAAAAAAAGCTAATCTTATCGTTTTTATTGATGTTTAATATACTTTTATTTAGCTTCAATAATTTAATCATTGCTCAATCTGATGAATCAACTCCAGATGCTCAAATCAAAGCGAGCATAGAAAGTGATTTCAAACTGAAATATGTTGATTCTTTAAATGCTGTAAAATCAGATTATAAACTTAAAGCGGAAGAAAATTTTGAAAATGCACAATTAAGTTCAGGTACTGCCTTTTATAAGGTTACTGATGATGTATATAGTAGCGCTATAGATTTTGCAGGATATATTTTTACGTTAAAGACTAATGATCGAGAAGTTGCAACCATTTATGCAAGTTCTAATACTGGATCATGGAAGATATCCAGTATTAGTAATCGAGTTAATTCTGAAAATTCTTTATTAGCAGCGGAAGCCACTCTTTCAAAAAATGAAAAGGTAAAACTTATTGATGATGAAAGGTATGGAATCAATGCTTTACTTATTGAAGGAGGAGAAAGAGAGCGTGTAATAGATCTAAGTGGTAATGGAAAAAACGTTAACAATATTGAATCTAGCTCAAATAAAACAATTTCAAAATCTTTATTTGACCAAAAAATAAAAGAAATGAAGGCGGAAAGATCTGGACCAGCCACCAAAGATGAAGCTGTTATAATGGGAACAGGTCAATTCGATTTTAATGAGCCTTCGAAGGCTTCGAGTATTGTTCCAATAATCTTATTTTTTCTCGGTATTATTTCATTATTCCCCATTTTTATAATCTTAAAAAAGAAAAGGAATTCTTAATGATATTTTGGCTTTGCTTGTTCAGCTATCTTAGATGAGGGTGGTCAGGGCACTTCCATTCTACTAGTCCTCATTTTTTCTGTCCAACTAACTGAATCTATCCATTGATTTGTAAAGGAGAAAATAAGAAGGATTGCAAAAGTCTCTCTAACGAAAAAGAAAATCATTTTTATCATAATTGGAGTCGTTTTAGCAATCTTTATCGTCTTTTTCTTTTTAAACCAGTCAATAACCTACATGTGCCTTTTCAATAGTTATTATACATCCAAAGACAAGAGTCTTCCTATAAGAGGCCACTAAAAAAGTCTCCGCAATAAAATCCGAGCAAAAAACGAGCCTCTAGAATCGCTTCTAAGGCTCGTTTCGCGTTCCGGGAATCATATTTGACCCCCTAAAAATGTTGAATTTCTAAAAACAAGTAGTTTTTCAGTGGCCTCGTGTAGACCAGGTATATTAAAGTAGATAGCAAGCCCACCTATAACAAATAATCCTCTCAAAACATAGGCAACTTGTCTGCCTTCCGCATAATACGTTTTAGCCAATCACTTTCACCTCATTGGAATAATTCAGCTTTCATAAGGACTATATGCCCACGACCAACGGGAATATCCCAGCCCATTATTCTACTAAAATATGCATAAATCTTCTTTATTTCTTACACTATAGCATATTCATGGGGATATATGGAACAAAAAAAGCCCTTGAATAATACCAAGGGCCTAATTTATTTTCTAATTTAAGAGAAGACCGAGACTATTCGTGTTCTGTAAAAAAACAAGGAGTCGTAGATAACATATCAGTAATAAATTATAGACTTGGTTATAAATTTTTTGCTCAACTGGTGGTTGAATATTATAAAAAATCAAATATGAAGTTATTGTTCGTACCAACAAACTCCAATAGAATTGGATTACATGAAGGAGCGTGAGGATTTATGAAGGAAAAATTAGCAAGAAACATAAGCATATACCGCAAAGAAAGAGGACTTACACAAGAAGAACTCGCAAAAATACTTAGACTTTCATTTCAAGCCATATCCAAGTGGGAAAATGCTCAGACAATGCCTGATATTTCGTTATTACCTCAGTTATCAAGAACTTTAGAAGTAAGCATAGACAAGCTTCTTGGGTATGTATCACAGGATAAACCGATTACCATTTACGAGGAAGAATATAAAACACAAGAATATTACTGGGGTACTGAACCTAATAAAGTGTGTTATCAGGTTTTGCAGTTTATGCCCCCCAATAAACACATAAAATTATTAGATATTGGATGTGGTGAGGGAAAAGACGCAGTATTTTTTGCTAGAAATGGATATGATGTCACTGCATTTGATGTTTCGGACGCAGGTATAGAGAAAACCAAGAGACTTGCTGAAAAAATCGGTGTCCATGTTAATGTATTCAAGGCAGATATTTTAGATTATCGTTTGGATACGCATTTTGACGTAATCTTTTCAAGTGGTGTCCTACACTACATAAAACCGGAATTCCGCAAAGAAATATTTGAAAATTATAAGCAGTATACAAATCCAAACGGCTTGCATATCTTTAATGTGTTTGTAAACAAGCCGTTTATTGCTCCACCACCTGAAAAAGAACCTAATGCGTATAAGTGGTACTCTGGTGAACTGCTTACACATTATCACGACTGGTTAATTGAAGATAGTTCGGAAGTTATTTTCGACTGTAACTCGTCAGGCATTCCTCACAAACATGCAATGACTAAAATTATTGCACAAAAGATAACCTTGTTAGGCTAAAGAAACTACCATATTTAAGGCAACAAAAAGAGGGGTTCGCCTTTGCCGCCCCTCTTTACTATTTCCCCATACATCTTCCAAATTAATTGTCCTTCGGCACTAACAATGAACAGCACTCAACCCTTAAGCGTTTTTTTGAATGCAGGAACATATTCAAATTGCTTAATGTATATCAATGCTTCTCATCTCGATATATTACTACCACGCACTCCACATGTGTCGAGACGATGGAAAGGATATACTCCTTCTTATCACCTATTATATGCTTTTTTCTACTCTACATTTCCCCCCCATATCACCTGCTTCCAAAAATACACATAGTAAATCCCCCAACGAATGGGCCATTCTGTAAAATAAATCTCTCTTTCAACCGATAAATACATATGCTGGGCTGATGATTAAATATCTCCTCCTATCTAAAATTATTAAAATACATTCTCACGTACTTCATGAAAAGGGGGCTTTCTATGAACTACCTTGACGAGCACATTCTTAGCCTCAATGCTAAAGTTATGGATCATGCAACGGCTAATAACGATAATGTGAAATCCATTCCAGTTCAATCTCAGGAATCGGAGCAGATGAGCTCCATGTCTGAAGAAACAGAGCTACTTCATATTGAAAATGATCATCTCACGTTGGTACCAAGAACGATTTGGGATGGGCAAATCGGGTTCAATATTCCCAAATCTTTTAGTCTTATGCCAACGGAGCAAGCTACTTTCAAATATCCTTCGGAGCACCGTCCTGAGGTGATTTATGCCTCATTGGAGGGGACGGTCAATATGACCTTTAATCCTACAGAAACGTCGCTCGAAGTGAACGAACTCCCGGAGTTTATGGAGCAAATGGCAGACGTTTTACGGTCTGTACAGCCGATTCGTAACTGGAAAGGCACCGAATTCACCATGAATCGTTCCGGGTTATCCATCGGGAAGATCCGTTTCGTAGCAGCAGGTATAGACGCTAATTTATATAATGAAATGCTGCTGTTCATCCATAAGGGGCATGTCATGGTCGGCACCTTCAATTGTCTGGAATCCAATATGGAGGCGTGGATGCCTGTAGCAGAACATCTGACTCAATCGCTCATTGTTCTTTCGCCTCCCTCCTATCCTGTGTTTGAGAAAGGAATGACTTTGCTATGATTCTCGGCTATGACAATATTCAAATTCACCCTTATGAGCTGGTTGATCTCCAGCAGCTTACCTTAACGAAAAAAATTAACGAGCATGCACGGTTGTATTTTACAGGTGTGATTCCTGAGGACATGCAGGACAGCTATGTGGCAACGACAGAAAAAAACACCGTCATTGAGGTAAGCCAACGGGATGAATCTGGCGCAAACAAGCCACTATTCAGTGGAATTGCCCTCTCAGTCGAGGTAAAAATCGTGCGCGGGGTTTACTATCTGGAGGTCGAAGCTATCTCCCATACTTACCGGATGGACATTAAGCAACGTACCCGTTCTTTTCAATATACGAAAATGACAATTCCTCAAATGCTGGAGCAGATCGGAAAGGATTATGAAGGGCTGGATGTCATCGATGGAGCTACTGGCGGAGAAGCCATCGGGCGGATTGCTATCCAGTATCAGGAAACGGACTGGGCGTTTTTAAGACGCATGGCCTCCAGGTATCATACGAGCTTAATGCCTGTAGCCCGTTTTGACAGTCCCAAATTTTATTTTGGGATTGAGGATAGTCCTGCACAGGCTGTACTGGATCATACTCGTTACACGGTACGCAAGCAATTGCTGCCGTTTCGTTATTTTCAGGAAAATGAGCAGACGAAGCTGAACGAAAATGATTTTATTTTTTACGAGGTGGACACGGATGAGGTACTGGATTTGGGCGCTCAATTAACCTTTCAGGGACACAGCCTCTATGTAATCGAGGCCTATACCGACATGAGTCAGGGACAACTGCGGCATCAATATGTGCTTGCTTCGTACAAGGGATTGCGGCAAAGAAGCTATTACCAGGAAAAGCTGGCAGGCGCTTCGTTAAGTGGTATCGTGCTGGACGTTCGCCAGGATCAGGTACGCATCCATCTGAATTGTGATGAAACACAGGACCTGAATAAGGCGCATTGGTTCAACTACTCCACCGTGTATAGTGCTGGGGGGCATACAGGCTGGTATGTGATGCCGGAAAAAGGCGATTCGGTTTCCCTCTATTTCCCCGGCAGTCGTGAAGAAGATGGCGTGGCGGGTGGTGCAGTGAGACGGGCAGATCGCAAGAGCACGCATAACCATTTTTCCAATCCGCAAATGAAAATATGGCGTACCCCGCATGGCAAGGAAATACGACTGGGGCCGAATGAATTGGTCGTTACAGGCAAGGACGGCGCTATTTATATCAAACTGGACGATAAAGAAGGCATTCATATCACGAGTAATAAGCAAGTGAATATTTCGGCAGGGGGCAATCTCAGTCTGTCTGCGAGTAAAACGATGAGCCTGTCCGCAGGTAGTCAGCTCCGTATGGATTGTAACGGCAGTCATATTCAATTAAGCGGTTCAGCGGACATGAAAGGCAGCGAAGTGAAGTCAAATTAAGGTGGTGGATGAATACAAGTGGAAAAGCAGACAGATGCGATAGATCAGCAGCAAGCGAATCTTCATCAGGCATGGTCTCTTATTCGTAAAGAATGGGCGCTAAAATGTAAAGCAACTCAAGTACAACGACTACAGCATATGGTGGAACATTTTCACACCTTTTGTCAGTTGATTCGGCAAAAACAGCTAGATGGTTTTAAAGATAATATCGGTTACATCACCTACTCTATGCTACGTACCACATGGCTTGAACAAAAGCCTGTTTATCTTGTCGAGGCTACGGATGCCTTATGGATGCTTGATGCTGAACCCATTCAGTTTGAGTATGATGCAAGTTGGATTTTTTCCTATTGGACTCATCTACGAGAACAACTTTTGACTGAAACCTTGAAACAGCAGGTAACCCTTTCCGAACTTGAATTGGAACAGATTATGTTGGAAGCAGCGGGACATCTTCATACTATGGTCGTTAGTTTGATTCGTCAGGCTATGAAACAAGCGGTTGGTTTACCAGAGTTTCAGGCGCTGGATCGTGAAGAAGTCTTTGAGATTCGTGTCGGAGAGTATATGGATCACAGTGTGTCCGTATACCGGGAAGATCGCAGACCAATGGATGCGAACGTAATAAAGTCTTGGATGGAAGAAAAAGAAGAATTGGCCTACAGCTACCAAGCGTTGGCCCAAGTCGATCTGTCTGGTGGAGATTACAGCTCCTTGGATTTTCGCTATACGGCTTTTAGGAAGATCGGGATGGAACATAGTCGATTGCATAGCTGCATTCTCGTAGGAACCGTGTGGCAAGAAGCTCAGCTAGATGAGACCGACTTTTCGTACAGCCTGCTTCACGGAGCTGATTTTAGCGGTTGTTCCCTGAGGGAGGCTGTACTGGACTCCGTTTTAGGGAATAGCGATTATGGTTCAGATGCTTGGTTGGATTGGGAGCCACTAGGATGGGATGGAGTGGATTTTACAAGAGCGAGTTTACCGGGAGCCAGCTTTCAAAATGCGCAGCTTCAAGGGGCTGATTTCCAAGATGCCTCGCTGCAAAGAGCTTCATTCAACGGAGCGGATCTGACAGATGCCTGTTTTGTAGGAGCCGATGTTACTGGCGTTTCATTTACAGATGCCTGTTTAGTAAGAACTGATTTTACAGGGGCAAAGATAAACGGGGTAAGCTTTACGGATGACCAACTAAGCGAATCCATTGGCTTGGTTGCTGTGGAAGTGCCCCCTCTACCCCAGTCTCGGCTTATGGCTACACAGGCAACAAACGCGGTAAGTAAAGGGGACTGGATACAATGAGATATTTTCGACTCATGGTGGATGAGCGCATAAAGCATCGGGTGGAGCCTGCTTCCCTGTCTCCATTGCAGGTGGAAGACATCCTCTCGGATCACAGAACTCAGGCGGAGGACACTCCCCTATTTTTAGCTGTACATACAGATCCACGAACCGTATATCCGGATTTCCTTGAGTTCCCTTTGCCGCTGGTTTCAGACCCGATGAAAACATTGTTGGAAAAATATATGCCGGGACTTGAATGGAAAGCAGCCATACTCACCAATTTTCAGCAAGCCAGGCAGGATGTGTACTGGGTGTTGCGTCCTCCTGTGCTGGACTGTCTTTCCTCACATACCGAGTGGTACCCCGACCATACTTTAAAGCATTTGGTACTCAGACACAGGAAAATCGTATCGCCAATGTTTCGAGTCGCTGGCCTGATGGAATCTCATATTTATATCAATCTGGCTGTGGCGGAAAGTCTGCTACGCCGTCCATTCACAGGTGTTCGAGTGCAAAAAGTGGAAATGGCAACGAAGGAGGAATAATGCGGATGGAAGAAGCTAATGTGCAGCCTGGAACAGGCGCGAAAAAAAGCTACGTGGTGGCAGGTGCGATTTTAAGCTGTAGTTATGGTACACAGCCTACCCGTTTGAAGCGCCCTTTTAGCCACGGCGTGTATGTTAAAAATAAAGCACAGATGAACATTGGGGATTATGTGCCTGGAGTGAACATTAAGTCTTTTGGAAATTGCTCCAGTCCGCTTAATCCGGCTGTACAAGCCAGTGAGATGGTCGATATTTATGGAGTGAAAAAAGCTCCGTGTATTCCTGTCCTTACTATGCCTTGGCTGAACGGGAAAAGCGACATGAGGATCGAAGGTCAGCCCGCTCTAACCCAAAACTGTACCCACCAGTGTCTATATTGCGGGCATATTCAAATCGAAAATGACGGACAGGAACTGGATTAACGTTTAGGGGTTGGAACAGCCATCACATCTAGAAAGGAGTTATGAACTCACTTGAGCGTATTGTCAGATGGAATCGGCTATGAAAGCCTGCGCTTTTATGGTCCTTTTCAGCCACAACATATTGAACAACTTCAAATAACACGTACCATTAATGATCATACCTTTTTACATATCAGTGGGTTGCTCTCCGAAGAACAGGGAGCCGCATGCATCGGACAAAATATGGAGCAAGAGCCGATTGTGATTCGTCAGTTGGATGATCAAGGACAATCGCTAAGAAGACTGTTCCATGGAATTGTTACACGTATGTCCGTACACTGTGTGCGAGGCGTATATACCTTTGAACTGGAGGCTGCATCCCATTCTTATCAAATGGACATCAAGGTGAAAAAACGTTCCTATCAAGATATTCACCGCACTTATGATGATCTGGTCACTACGATGGTGCGTAAGTATCAGTACGGAGATGCCATTGATACGGTCACGGACTATGCCAAAGTGGACACTTTTGTTTTACAATATGAGGAGACGGATTGGGCTTTTTTAAAGCGTCTTGCTTCTCGCTTTGGCTCCGTACTCCTGCCAGAGGTAACCGCAGCCTCACCCAAGGTTTTCTTCGGGATGCCAGAAGGTAAGCAACATAAAGTGGAACGGGATGTATTTTATCGGGTACGGAAAACGTTCCATGAACTGGATGCCGAAAAGCCGGGAGAACGTGCTGGCTCGTATGTCACCTATATGATTGAAAGTCTGCAATACTACGCTCTAGGTGACCTTATCACGTTACCCATTGGACAAGGCAAAGAGTTGGTCGTCGTTCGGGCAGTGACACGGTTAGAGGATGGCTTACTGCGTACCTGTTATGATCTTCAAGCCGAACAGAATATCCGCTATGCCCGTTATGAAAACGATCAGGCCACCGGGATTTCGCTGACAGGGACGGTTCTCAAGGTACAGCAGGATTTTGTACAGCTTCAACTAGAAATTGATCCGAAGCAAGATCCTGCCAAAGCCTGCTGGTTTCCGGTAGCCACCCGTTATGTCGCCGAAGAACATAGCGGCTGGTACGATATGCCTGAAGTAGGAGAACTGGTGGAATTGTATCTGCCAACACACCGCGAACAGGATGCCTATGTAACGGATTCGCTGCGACAACAACGCCACACAAATGGACAGCCGAATGTGAAGGTATGGCAACATGTGCAAGGTAGCGGCGTAGAAATGTCTGAGCATGAGCTGACTCTATCCACCTCCGGTGAATTTTCAATTACACTGCACGAGGATACGGGCATCACCATCAACAGTCCGGGGGATGTACAGATTCAGGGTGGTCATGTGAAGCTGCATGCAGGTGAGGAACTGTCGTTGGAAGCTGGAACGGCGCTGTATCTCAAAGGTGGAGAAAGTAGCATGGTGCTGGATGGTGAGACGGATACCAAAGCCCCGGTAATTTATCAGGAAGGTACGGTAAAAGCTCCCGTTTTTGTAGCTGACCTCCCTCCTGTCCCAGAACCGCCGTTAATGAGCATCAAAGCATATGAGGCTGCACAAGCTCCATCAGCAGCTAAAGCATCATCGAGCAGCACTCCTAAAGCAAAAGTTACGACTCCAGCAGCGCTTCAACAGGCCAATGCTTTGTTGGGTACGGTGTCCAAGCTATTAGGCTCCATTCCAGCAGTGGGGAACGTAGCCAAGGTGATGTTGAATACTTTTGGTGGGCCAGCAGGTAAAGTGACGGCAACGGTGTTACAAGCAACTGGAGCCATCCCTATTCGTAGTAAAGGAACGCCAACGGTTGGAAGCAGTGAGGGTAGCAGTTTACATCCACTGAAACACTTGGCTGGTTTAGCCATGCAGGGATTGATTAGTCAATATGAACACGAGCAAGCTAGACAAGCCTACTATAGCAAGTGGATACTGGGGAAAGTGTACACGAGTGCACGTCATGTGGCGGATTCCGGTGGCCCACTGGAGCTGGTTCAGAACTTGCTGAAAGAGTCAAATGCTATGGCTCATGCGTATCAGCAGATTCCTATAGATCTGAGACAACGCTGGAAGGCCAAGCACGATAGCTCCATGGAGCAGCAGCCGAAACCACAAGTCGTAGAGCCTAAGTCCTTGTGGGATCGTTATCTAGATCATACGGGTAATGGTGAGATGATAAAAGGCCAAATAGCCATGGATCAGGCACATGCATCTACAAAATCAGCAAACAGCCTAGTTGAATTATACAAAGGCATAGAGCAGACTAATAACGTAAGGTATCAAAATCAATTAAACTCCATTGGTGAATTTTTAGATTATTGGTCATTTGGTATACCTAAAGGATTGTATCAAGCCTATATGGAGCGCGCACGTAATCAAGGTAACTCTGGTAGTGACGCTATCAATTTTGGTACATTTGGAATAACAGAGGCTATACGTGGAGCTGTGACACCTGAAGATCCTTTGTCACCAGACCATTGGTCCAATATCATTAGTGTAGTGGGGATCACTGAGGGGGCAAGTTCATTTTTCAAACCCAAACCTACACTAAAATTACCCGTTAAAGAACCTGTTCATTCAGGTCCTAAAATCATAAATGAAAAACCAAAGTCACCCCACCCTTCGAACTCAACTGAGAGTGCAGGAAATGCTGCTCAAGAAACGGTAAATAGATTCCCAACCAGTCGAATTGATTCTGCAATGGATCAACATGTAATTGATAAGGTTGCGAATGCCAGAGGCCGATTGTCTAACAAATACAAAGAAACAGGTAATTTTGCTTATGCAGAAGTGAAGGTGACAGGAGTTGAGAAGCAAGACTTTTATGCACATAGTAAAATTCATAGCTCTGCTAAAAAAATACCTGGAACTGAAGAGTTCTCTTTCAAACCCGACAATCCAAAATTCAAGGCAACCGAGGCTCCAGATGCAGATGGAAATATATACATGAGAGACGGGGATACAGAATATAAAATTTTGAATGATATAGCGGATCAACTAGGTGATAATCATAATGCATCAGGAAGTATAAGACTTTTCACTGAAAAGGATACATATGGAAGCTGTAATGAAATTATCAAACAATTTGACAAAGAGTATCCTAAAGTTAGAATTGAGGTTATTCATAATAATAGTGGGACTATAGCCCCCAAATAATTGAATAAGGTGGTTACAAAATGGTTTGGAGTTATGAAGAATTAATTGATAGTATCCATGAGAATTATCAAGACTATAAAAATGATGAAATGATGAGTAGTAAAGAGTCAATTGCAAGAACACTATATGATTTTGAAGGATTGATGAATAGAAGTGAGACAGACAAAGCTTTAATTAATGTGGTTTACGGAGAAATTCTATTAACTCATCCAAGAGTTTTGTATACCGTTAAAAACAATTTAAGCAGAAGATTGTCTGAACTAGATTTTAATTTAATTGAGCAAGAACAAAAATTAACCCCTGAGCAATACAATGATTTATTTTATCGTAAAAGTTTCGTATTACAAGAGTTGGAAAATAAGGTGTTAGACTATTATCCGAGGGTATGTTGGTACTATTCTGAATTGACAGACGAAGTTAATGAATTTTTCAATCAAATAAACATAGAAAATGTAACTGTAGATGAAATTGTTATTAGTGTATTTCAACGCTTTGAACGTGATTGTAAAAATACATTAAGTGAAAAGATAATCGTGTATACAACGCTAGCCGAAAATTTATTATCTCATAAATTAACACAGACAGATGCTCTGCAGAAGATTAGACAAGAACTACAACAGTTTAATATGAAGGATATTCTTCAAGAGCAATTATTAGAAGAGGAACAAGAGGATTTGCAAAAGCGAATTAAGAACGTATTAGACCAAATAATCAACCCTAATTAAAAACTCAACAACTAAATTACACAAAACAATGACTGCCATCCCTCCCCATCAGAGTTAACATACACACACTTCAACCACGGGAGGGGAAACATACCATGTCAAATTGGCCAGAATGGTTTCTCGAAGCGTTACGCCAACGATTTTATCAATTAGAACTCGCCAGTGAACAACAGGCTTCATGTTCATCTGAGGAAAAAAACTTATTCACTCAAATGGATCAATTCAAAATTAGCCAAAACGAGGATTTCAACGTCTGTTATCTGAATGGGAAGAAGCCATAAGCTATCAGCTAAGTCAGGACAAGCAATCTATCTATATGGAAGGAGTAAAAGACGGGATTCGATTGATTCTTCCCGTCATGCACTCCACAAATATTCGTTAGCCTATTGATCGCATTAACCCCTATTTATATTAGTCCAATATTTCGTTTATGCTCATTCCATTTTTCAAATTAAAAACAAAATGCGCTGGTGAGAGAATCGTGATCTTCTCCACCAACGCATTAAATAGGTTATCATCAAATTGTTCCAGTATATCTTTCCGCAAGCTTAGAATTTGTATAATTTCATCTATACGCTCCTTGATTTTTGCTTGCTGCTCATTCTCTTCCTCCAGTGTCAGCTTCTGTTGTCGCATCTCGTTTAGTTCACTGGAAAGCCTGTTTGTTTCTTCTTCATATACGGCCTCATCAATCTGATTTCGCAGCTTGAGATTCACTAACTCCTTCAGGTCGGATTTCAATTGTTGCATCTGTCCTTCGATGTCTAATAACGATTTTTGCTCTACTTTGCTGGAAAGTGCTGATTCAATATTGGCTTTCAACGTTTTCATGAATCTTTCCTTGTTCTCATACATCCGGTTAAACACTCGTACAAACACGGAATGTAAAACTTGTTCATCGACTGATTTGGCATCACATGCTACTTTACCTTCATTTACATACGTTTTGCATTGCCATACCACTTTTTTGGATGAATTATTGCTGTTCTAGGTTCGGCGTTTAAAAATGGCTCCACAGCATCCACAATACACTTTACTGCTCAGTGCGTATTTACTGGAGTATCTTTTACTCTCTCCCATCACGCTCCCTTTCAGCTTGGCTCTCCGCTCCTTAGCACAACCTATGACCAGGTCATCCGTCAAGTGATTGCTCCTTATCCCGGAAGTGATTATATTGATATGGCACATAGCAGCCAAACGGTGGGGAAGTTTCTGATCCAGTACGAAGAGACCGATTGGCAATTTATTAGGCGGTTAGCCTCTCATACCGGGGCTGTACTGGTGCCTGATGTGACCTTGCTTCGACCTGCTTTCTGGTTCGGTATGCCTAAACTGGACCCGCCGATGGAACTGGGTGCGACCTCGTATGGGGCAAGCAAGAATCTTCGGAAAGATATAACCTACGAGGTGGAGAGCAAACAACCGCTGCCTTTGGGTCAGCTTGTCCGATTCAAGGGGCAGGAAATGGTGGTTGCTGGATCTGTCATTGAACTTGACAAGGGGATCATTCGTATGCGTTATACACTGGCTCCCCTCAAAGTATACGTCAGCCAAACAATATAATCCGCTATTGACAGGGTTATCTCTGGACGGAAGAGTGATCAAAGTCCACCGGAAAGCAACAGTGGTTTCCGTATTCCGACGAAGGGAATAACGCTTGGTATACGATGCCGAAAGTTGGAGGAAGAGTACAACTCTATTTTCCCGACCCTAATGAAAATCATGCCTTTACCACCAGTGCAACACGCGGTACAGGAGAAAAGATGCAAAGCCATCCCAAAATGAGAAATCCGAATGTAAAGTCGTTTGTGAATGACAGCGGTAAAACAATGGAACTGGCAGAGCGTAACATCACTTTCACAACAGGACCCGTGTCGATTATAATCATGTATTTTTGAGAGAAGCCATCCCAAATAGCGGCTTTTCATGAAAGCGTACATGCAAAGCAATGGTTAGAATTGGGTAAAAATAAATATTTAAAACAAAGTACCTTAGAAAGAGAAGAACATGTCTACAAAATAATAATGGAGAATAAAAATAATTTTACAAGAGCTGAATTATTTGCTACAGAACGATATATTTATAAATTGAGGAATAATGGACGTAAGGCGCCATTTGGATGGCCACCTGCAGATTCCAAAATATTTAGGGGGTGTTTAGATGAGTAATCCAAAATTTTCTGCATTGCAAGCGTTAAATGTTGCACAAGAGTACATCAACAAACGTAACAATAACTACAATCAATGGACAATTGATAGTGACACAAACAAATCTGTTCAGTATTATGATAAATTTTTTGCATTGACTGGTGGTGCTTGGGTTGTTGAAGTAGACTTCAAGGATTTTGAAGAGTTTCTGGTTATTTCTGATGAAGAAAAGGTAATTTCTTATTCTATATTAGGGATTGATAGAAATAAACTCCCTAAAATATATACTAAATTAACCATAGACAGATTGCTCCAAATTTCTAGAAATTATAATGACGAGTACCAATTAGAGGGAGTAATCAATTCCAATTCTGGCGAGTCAATAGCTTTTTATGAGAAATTTGAAGGTGTTGAAGGATAATCTTGGATTATTGATATAAAAGTACCACCATCACCGTTTGGTGGTGGTGATATGATAAGTCTTGTTCTTTCTGATGAAAAAGCGTGCGTTGAATATATGTTTGATCCGTCAGGGTACCCGGTTACCCCTCATTTAGATGATGAAGATGATGAAGATGATTAAGAAATATTTTGTATGTTACTTTTTGAAATGTGTCACTACCAACCTATAAGTTGAATAGCAGAGCTAAAAACTTTCTTTGAAAACGGAAGGAATCTATTGTAGTGTTACACGGCAGTTACACTGTGAGAGCAAGATCGTACAAAATAAAAACATGACAAACACGCTTGATTAACTTTCTAAGGCTTATTCCAACTTGAATCATGAGTTAGGAGTGAGTCTTTCCCCCATACAAAAACAATGACCTGCCATCCCTCCCCATCAGAGTTAACATACACCCACTTCAACAACGGGAGAGGAAATACACGATGTCAAACTGGCCAGATTGGTTTCAAGAGGCATTACGCCAGCGAATAACAGAATTCATGTCCATCAAAAGATGAGCATCTATTCACCAAAATGAATCAATTTAAACCTATTGATCGCATTATCCTAAGATTGTTTAGGTTTACATTTTAAAAGCAAGATCGTACAGTCCAGCTAGACACAAAACAACTTAACAAACACTTAAAGCGACTAAAGGAAGGTTTCAAAAATAAATTACTACTGAACATAATAGAAGGCTTTAGTAGCGTAGTGTTAAATAGAGAGGAAGAGAATATGAATGAGAAAATTAATTTGCTATATAAAATGCGTTTTATGGAAAACGAGGGGGACAATATAGAGGTATTTGAGAATATTCTGAATGATTATCTTATTGAAACTATATTTTATATTGCAAAACGTAATGATTTAGAAGAGGGTTTATTCAAATTGGCTTTGGGTACTTCCAAGATGTTGCCCCATGCAGAATTTTGGGCAGATAGAATCCATCGGACACTTTTAAATTCAAAGGATTTATTAATTTCTTACGGTAAAGCTTTGGAGAAATTAGAAGGTTCGACTAAACAGACAATCAAAGAAATTTTAATGGTGATTAAGGATGACGCTCCAGATTTATATTTAGATAAGGCTAATTCTCTATTAGAAAAAATAAGTTAAACATGGGGATCTGGCTGATTTGTATACACACAGTTAGCCCTATAACAGATTTTGAAAAAATGTTGTCGTGACTATTATCACGGTCTAACCTGTAAATTTAAGTTAAAATACAAACAATTTTAATTTGTTCCATCTAAGACCAAAAATACCGTGATGGATCACAAAGAAAAAAACAGGGAAGTGTACAAAGATGAAAAGAACTGATTTACCTCTTGTTTATTCATGCTCTGGATGTTCCTCCGCAGCACAAACCGCTAACATGATCGCTATAAAAATGGATCGAGAAAAAGTCGCTGAAATGTCCTGCATTGCTGGTGTTGGTGGTGATGTCAAACCACTTGTCAGAACAGCAAAATCGGGACGTGACATCATTGCAATTGATGGTTGTCCCTTGTCCTGTTGCAAGAGTTGCTTAGCAAGACATGAAGTTCAACCCAAACACCATTTCACGCTGTCTGACTTTGACGTACCCAAAGTAATAGGAGAAGATCCTAGCCCCAATCATTATAGGAATGCTTATACACAAATCTTAGAACTAATTGGACAATAATTCTTAATCAAAATAAAGGTGTGTATCGAAAGATTGGCTCACCTTTATTTTAATTCCTTCATGGGGTTGGGACAGTATACAGTAAAAGTATAGCTGGCTCTCATTATGTAACAATATCGTAAATTAGTTTTTACTGGTGGCTCCTAACACATCTTTAAGGGCCACCAGTATTATTTTTATACAGCAAAACATCTTTTTGATATGATTATTTTGTCGACTTTACTTCATATCATAATACATAGACAAAACACTTCAAGGAGGGACTTTATGGAACATTCCTTTTTAGGATTACCCGCATGGTCTAATGTTGACAATACTGGGTTTCACTACATCCTTTTTCTATCCAGTATTTTTTTACTCCCAGTTTAATCATTGGATATAAAAATCCTAAAGAATTTGGAGCTCTAATAGCCCACTCTCAAGCCTCTCCAGCACATTTTTTTTATAATTGTTATATGGAGGTAGTTCGTTTATGGGTCGGCAAGTATGTTGCTCTTTTGCGGTTTCAGTAAGACTCCAATCATACAAGTCTGGTAAGTAATTCACAATGTTCTTACTATTTAAAGGTACAACCCCCCGTTCATTTGACCACCACTTTATTTTGAAATATTACTCCAGCGATTTTATCAATTAGAACTAGCCAGTGAACAACAAGCTACAAATTTACCAGAAGATGAGCATCTATTCACTCGAATGGATCAATTCAAAATTAACATTGTCTTATATCCTTTTTGTTTGCTCACCATTTATTTTTTACTAAGGTCCATGAGCAACAACATTCTAGTTGTAGCAATCATGTCTTTTAACACATGTATTTCCCATCAACTCAAACTAGACTCGCATAAAAAAGCACCCCCTAGCATTCATCGGACAAACCAAGAGGTTTGATCCAATGTCTACACTAGGGGGTGCTCTTCCAATCAGAGGAATTTATTTTACCCCTTAACCGACCCGGCTGCGATCCCTTCAACAATCCGGTCGCTCATGATGAGGAACACGAGCAAAATGGGCAAAATGCTGATCATCAATGTAGCTCCGATCGCTCCCCAGTCGGTCGTATATTGTCCAATAAAGTTCTGGACGCCTACGGTCAGTGTTTTGTTTTCGTCCGAGCTGATGAACGTATTGACGAAAATAAACTCATTCCAGTTATAGATCATGTTAATAATAGATGTCGTTGCCATGACGGGGGTTGTCATGGGCAGCACGATCCGGAAGAACATCCGGTTGACGGAGCAGCCGTCCATAACGGCCGCTTCTTCCACTTCACGGGGCAAGGCGTAATAGAAGCCCAGCAAGATCATCATCGTTGTCGGCAGATTAAAAGCAACATACGACAGGATGATGGAGAGTGAAGTGTCTGTTAAATGCAGTTTGAGAAACATACTGAACAACGGAATCAAGGTGGAATGGACCGGAATCATCAGTCCGACCATAAAGAGTCCGAGAACCAGCTGACTTCCTTTCCACCGCATACGTGTGATAGCAAACGTTACAAAGCTGGCTAGCAGCACCGTCAACGCCACGGATATGACCGTAATCCACACACTATTGAAAAAATACCGCCCGATGTTGCCGCTGGTCCACACATTCATATAGTTCTCCCAATGCGGCTGGGACGGGAGTGCAAACGGCGGAAGGTTAAACACTTCCTGATTATTTTTAAGTGAGAAAAGCATCAGCCACACCAGCGGTAAAAGCTGCGTCACCGCCAAGATGATCAAAAGTGTATACAAAGCGGCATAACCGACCCGAGTTAACATTCTGCCGCGGGTAGCGACTCCAAGCGGATAGCTGGCGGCTGCCTGGGTTTTCATATCCGTTCCTCCCTCTTCCTGTCCTTTGTTACCCTCATCTGTTTGCATGACTGTATTATGAATACTGGATGGTGTCACTCGAAGCCGTAACCTTGCGGATCAGCCACGTAGCGATCAGACAGATGAGCAGCAGGGCAAAGGCTGTAGCGCTGCCGTATCCGAAATCAAAGCTGCGGAATGCCTGGTGGTACATGTAAGAAGCCATCACTTCACTGGCTCCGTTCGGTCCACCATCCGTCATGACGTAGATGAGGTCAAAATATTTGAGCGAGCCGACAATGGACAATATGATCGTGACGTTAATCACCTCGCGCAGCAGGGGCAATTTGATACGAGTCGCAATTTGCCAGGCACTGGCGCCGTCGATCCGGGCAGCCTCCACCAGCGTTTCGGGAATGTTTTTCAGCCCGGCATAATAGATCAGAATATAAAAGCCTGCATATTGCCAAATAATCGGGATGAACAAGGCAACCAGCACCAGAGACGGATTAGCTAACCATTCAGGCGGGTTGTGAACTCCGACCGACACCAGTAAGGAATTGAGCACTCCGTTCGTTGGATGATATATTTTGAGCCACAGCTGTGCGATCGCTACAGAAGACAGCAGCATGGGAATCAGATAAATTTTCCGCAGCAGATTCGCCCCCTTGATTTTTCCTGACAAAATCATCGCAATGACCAGATAACCGATCAGACTGATACCTGAAAACAAGGCCAAAAGCAGCGAATGCCAGGCACTTTGCCAGAACGCTTTGTCTGTGAACAAATGTTGATAATTATCCAGCCCCACGAAAGTCATAGGGCCGATTCCATTCCACTGATTCAGGCCGTAATAGCCGGTCAGTACTATGGGCACATATATCACGGCGAATGACAGCAGCAGAGAAGGCAATACATACAGAGCAATGACAAGCTTATTGGACATGACCTTTTCCACGGCCGAACCTCCTTAGGTGGTCAATTTCAATTTCTTTTCTCGATGGCAGCCTTATGCTGGTCGGCAAATTGTTGTGGTGTCACCGCTTTACCAAACAACGCCTGAATCATATTCAAATGCACCTGCGCCGCATTCGGCTTCATCTGTACATCGGCGAACAATGTAATGCTGCTGGCTTGATTCAGCTCATTTAGCAAATCAACATACAGCTTAGGCAAGCTTCCTTTGGAGGTGTCCACCTTCGTCGCCGGAATAACGCCCGCCTGTGTGACCGATTGCTCTCCCCATTTGACTACAAAGTATTCAACGAACGCTTTGGCCTCTTCTTTCACCTTGGAATTTTCCGAGACGAATAAGCCTACCCCCGGACCTCCTACCCAACTGTTCACGTTGCCCTTGCCGCCTGCAACCATCGGAAATTTAAAGAAGCCAATTTGATCTTTAAATGCTTGCGGGATGGCGGGATTGGTCGTAAAATTGGGCAATTCCCAAGTACCCATCAAATACATAGCCGCTTTGTCGTTCATAAACTCGGATTTCCCTTCATCATTGGACAAGCCGTTAAATCCTTTGTTAAAGGCATTCATATCCACGAGCGTCTGGATTTCGGAGGCCGCCTGAATTAAACCAGGGTCATCGAACGAGCCTGAGCCGTCAATCGCTTTTTTCAGCGTATCGTTACCCGCTATGCGGTCCGCCAGATACATATACCAGAGCGAGCCGGTCCAGCGGTCCTTATTGCCCAGTGCAATCGGTGCAACTCCATGATCCGCAAGTATTTTTACAACCTGCTTAAACTCGTCAAATGTCGCAGGTACCTTCAAATTATATTTTTGGAATATGGCTTTGTTGTAGTAAATCGGTGAAATGTTCAATTCGATCGGAAGCGCATACGTTTTTCCATTCAGTGCATAGGCTTCGGTCGTTCCCGGTACGAATTTCTCCTTCAGCTTGGAACCATTCAACAGGTCATCCATCGGCGTAAATAATCCACCTTTAACGTAAGGCTCCATAAAGCCTGCTGCCCAGGTGATGCCGATATCCGGCAATTCATTGGAAGCTGACAGCACTTTGAGTTTGTTTTTGTATTGTTCGTTTTCCAGCACTTCCTGCTGAATGACAACATTCGGATGATCCTTTTGGTATTGATCTATAATCTGGGTCACAAGCCTGCTCTGCTGTGCTGAG
Source organism: Paenibacillus sp. 1-8 (assembly GCF_056316205.1). Taxonomy (NCBI): domain Bacteria; kingdom Bacillati; phylum Bacillota; class Bacilli; order Caryophanales; family Paenibacillaceae; genus Paenibacillus; species Paenibacillus sp. 1-8. Next base: position 3,871,526 of record NZ_CM149995.1, read on the forward strand.
CTTCCCTCTGGCCACAGGTGCATCATTTTGAGCGTAATCTTTCCCCCTTCTCCATCGGAACCCCCTTGGCCATCCTTATCAACACCGCAACCGGATAGCACCAGCATGAATGACAGCAGCAGGGTCAACCCAGCAAACCATTTTCGCTGTGAGCGCTTACACAAACCATACTCGTTGGACATCGTTAGACCTCCGTTTGTTGTAATTATATTTTTTGTAACCGATATCATTTGTAAGTTTAGCACTCCATCCCTGCTTCCAACAGGGTACGCTCATTGGGTATAATTCCACTTTTATTGGGTTGTGGGCTGCCTATGCTATGCTGTCAGTGGATGTCCTCCGACCCTTTACGCATCTGCTGTCTGTAGCGGCTGGGACTTACTCCTTCGGTCGCTTTGAATACTTTAATAAAATATTTATCTGTCCGGTAGCCTGAACGCTCGCCGATTTGGGCAATTGTCAACTGGGTATGCAGCAGCAGCTCCTTGGCCCGTTGTATCCGCAGCCGGTGCAGATATTCGCTGAAGGACAAACCACTTTGCTCCTTGAACAAAACACTAAAATAGCTCGCATTCAGGTGTGAATGCGCGGCAGTCTGCGCCATCGTAATGGATTCGTGAAGATGCTCCGCCATATAGGTGAAGGCATATCGTACCGGATCACTAAGAGTAGCCGCCTGGAGATCAAGCTCCAGCAGAACAGGGTCAGCCAGCTTGTCCAGCTTCTCGTACCGCTGCCGCTCCTCTTCCAGCCGAAGCGCTTCATTTACCGCATTCAGCAGCTCCTGCTTATCAATCGGTTTGAGCAAATAATTGACGGCTCCCAGACGAAGAGCCTGCTGGACATAATCAAACTCCGCATAGCCCGAGATGACAATGATCGCTGGCCGTCGTGAATCCCGTTCCAGAGAGCGGATTAAATCCAGCCCACTGAATTCCGGCAACCGGACATCCGTAATCAGCAGATGAACCGTCTCCGCTCGCAGTATATTTAATGCTTCCAGACCATTACCCGATGTCATAATCCGGTATTTCCCGGCAGCCCATTGCTCCAGTGTCTGGTATATCCCCTGACGTGTTCGCTGTTCATCGTCTACAATGACAATGGTTTTGGATGAAGCACTCATTCCTACCGCCCTCCATATTCATCAGGAATTTCAAAAGCGACCACAGTTCCTTCCTGCTCAGCACTATGTATCAGCACACCGTCCGTTGGATAAGATTCGTTGTCATAATAGAGAGCAAGCCTGCGCTGCACATTAACCAGTCCCATACCGGTCCCCTTGCTCTGGCAGGCTGATCCCTCCGTCAGCGCTGCCCGCACAGCCGCAAGTTCCTCCGGTGTCATTCCAGGTCCGTTATCTGTGACCGCGATCTTGGTCCAACCCGGTCTGGCCGATGGAGTGACACGGATTTCAACACGGCCGTTGCCGATGCGATTTTCGACACCATGCAAAATGGCATTCTCTAGAATAGGCTGGATCAGCAGCTTAGGAAGCGGAATTTGGGCTGCCTCCGAAGGCATATGAATTTGCCAGCTCAGACGTTCACCCAGACGCATCTCCATCAGTTCCAGATAACGCCGGATTTGTGCCATTTCTTCCCCGAGTGTCACCCAAGAGTCATGGTGAGCCGGTTCGATAACATAACGAAACAGCCGCGACATGGACACCATCAGCCCGGCAAGCTCCTCCTCTCCCTTCTCCTGTAGCGACCAGTTAAAAGCATCCAGCGTATTAAAAAGAAAATGCGGATTGATCTGCGCCTGCAGTGCTTTAAGCTCGGTCTGGCTTTGTAAAACCTCCTTCTCGCAAATAACGCGGATCAATTCATTGATATCGACAATCATCGTGTTGTACTCTGCGTTCAATTCTCGCAGTTCGACGGCTGCTGCCGGTTCTGGATTCAGGGCCAATGCCCCTTCCCGTGAACGGCGCATCGCCTGAATCAAGTGACCTATCGGTCTTGTAATTAACGTAGACAGTATAAAGGACATGAACAGGAATAGCACGGCACCAAGAGACGCGGAAATGATAAGTGTAGTCCGTAAAACCGTTATTCCGTCTGTGACGACGCTAACCGGAATCAGGATCAGCAGCGACCAGCCCGTCCGCTCCGACTGCTGAACTGCCTTTACATATTCCCGCTCCCCAATATGAACCGTCTGTGTCTTGCTATGCAGTACACCTGACAAATCCGTCTGGTTCATAGGTTTACCCGACAGCAGTTGGCCTTGACGATCTACAAGCAGCATGGTTTCATCCGCTTCTTCATTGACCGCTGACGTACCATTCAGTCCAAAATAACTTCGCTCCATACGGGTAATCAGATATCCTCCACGTGAAAACCAGCGGTCTACCAGGCTCACCTGCCGAATCGCCAGCAGCGACCGTTGGTTCTCGGGATCAATGCCGATCCAGACCAGTCTTCCTTTCATCTGATTCGCTTCCCGGATGTCTGCCTGTCCGATACGTTCGTCCAGACTACCCTCTCTAATCGGAAACAACATCTTCCCTTCGGCGGTATACAGCTCCAGCGAGCCGACACTCGGCATATATGCCTGATAGCTATGCATCACTTGCAGTAGTGATTGACGCTGTCCGAAATTCACCTTGCCCCCATTGCGCTCCTCCAGCAAAATATGCTGAACAGACGGGTGATTCGCGACCTGCTCCGTCAAGCTGTCCATCTGGCCGATTAATGCATCCAGCCTACCGCTTGCTTGTACCGCAGTCTGACCAATATGTCGCTCGGCACTGTCTTTTAACAGGTGAGACACATTGAGATAAATGAACGCCCCCGCCACACTCATCATAATGAGCATTACCAATATAAAGCCGATAAAAATCTGATTACGCAACGTGTTTAATGGTTGGAACCTTGAACGCATATGCCTTCTCCCCCTGGACCATCGTAGAAAAATGGGTGATGATAACGCTTTCTCTTTTCCTATTCTATCGCATCGTTCGTCTTTGTTGGCGTATTATCAGCAGAGATTAATCAAAATGGACAGGAATGCTATGAAATAGAAAGGTCGTAGGGTAAACGAAAAAAATGACTCCCGACAAATGCAGGAGCCATCTACTGACAGTTAAACCGAAGCTTCTTTCAAATCACCCAAACTAAGGTACCGTCCAGGCTCCGAAGCTTGTATATAAAATAGGTATCCTATTGGAGCGTAGCCAAAATGCGGTCGCACAGCTCCATCGTTTTCACGTTATCCCGTCCACTTGAATCAGGCGTCCGTCCTTCTTGGCAGCAGTTCATAAAATGTGCGATTTCACCAACAAAACCGCGCAAGTACAAATCACGGTATCCGCCCGACATCGCGGAGGCTGACGGTGTCAGAACCGTATCGTTTTCCGCAAGGGATTTCCAAGGAAGCTCTGTATGACTCTCCGACTTGTGAATGATCAGTGTATTCACCTCATCCGCGTTCGCAAAACCGTGATCAAAGGTTACCGTGATGCCTTCACTCTCGCGTGTCCATGCTGTCATACCTGCGAAGTATAGGCTGCCCACTACACCATTTTCAAATTTTAGGGCAATCGTATGGGAAATACACTCACCGTTATCGTTCGCAAATCCGGTAACCTGCGCCACTTCCCCGAACAAATAACGTACCAGATCGACCATATGAATCGCCGCCAGCTTCATGAAATCTTCGCCGGTTTTACAAAACAGGGTACTGTCCACGAGAAATTTCGCCTGAAATGAGCGTGCGGCTCCAAGCGAGCCACCCTCAATCAATTCTTTTAATTTTAAGTATACAGGTGCGTAGCGCTTCATGAAACCGACCATCAGTACAACACCCGCCGCTTCCGCCGCATCTGCAATTTGGGCCGCTTCCTCCGCATTCCAGCCCAGTGGCTTGTCTACAAAGACATGTTTTCCAGCCTTAATGCAGTCCAGTACGAGCGAAGGATGATCTGCCGCTTGTGCAATCACGACAACTCCATCACAGTCTTCCTGCTCCAGCATAGCCTTGTAATTGTCATAAGGTGTGCCACTGCTTCCAAACCTCTGGAGCGCTGTCTTCGATCTGCTTAGATCTCTAGTCGCAATCGCTTGGATTTCAGCACCTGCCCCAATGACAGCAGGATATATATTCGTTGAAGCGTGAAAGCCAGCCCCGATAAAACACAGCCTCGCCTTGCTCATGTTGATCCCTCCCATGTGTACACTAAAATAATCCGATCCCATCGTACCATATTGCCGAAGTATATATACAGCGGCATAAAGATGAAGGACATGGTTTTAAAGGGGAACAAGATAAAAAAAACCTTAACAAAGATAATCCCTTATCCTTGTTAAGGCTTTGTCTGCATCACCAGTAACAATCCTTAAAAATACATTCAATAACAGGGTTCAAACATTATCTTGTGGATAACGAAGCCCATTTTTGCTCCAGCCACTGATCAAACTCAGCACCCTTGTCGCCTTCATAGACGTCATAAATATCGACTCTCATCTTGTGCAGCTTCTCGCGAAAATCGTTATAGGTATGGTCGGCTGGCTGGCTTTTTTTAATCCACACCAGAATCTTCGTCAGGCCCTTAACAAGCTCACCCTCTTTGCGCACAGGCGGCTGTACATTCTCCTCATCCGTTGAAATCCGTAAACCCCTCCAGGGAATTTACAGAAAATCTGCACGTGCTGGTGTAAATGCATCTAGCAGAATACCGCCGTCCTCCAGTGGGATACAGCCATGAAGAGTATCGGATGGAAAATGGATGCTGTCTCCTTCTTTGACGGTCTGGACTTCCTTTGTTTCGCCATTATCGATCATGAACTTAAAACTTCCCTTTATTACATAAGTGACTTGTTCATGGACATGCTTATGCAACGGGATCTCCCCTGTTTGGGCTTTAGCAAACATCACTTTGACATACATAAGTTGGTCGCTGTGGGCCAGCACTTTCCGGGTGGTATTACTGTCAACGATATCAATTTGAATATCTTGGTCGTTAAAAAACATGGATAATTCCTCCTCATTTAGAACACAAATTTTTGAGATGAGTTATTTTTAAAAACTTCATAAATCGATTTAGTTTAAAACCAGCGGAAAATAAGCCAAAGTACTCCGGAAAGGGTAGTAAAGTCGGGATCGGCGAACGTTACCCCTTCGGCACCCAAAAAAGAAAAGAGCGGCAAAGTGAGGGCCGGCAGCAGACAGAGCAAAAATCCATTAAGACAACTGGAAATGACAGCCCCTCTGAAACCACCGCTGGAATTGCCGAATATCGCGGCTGCACCACCAGCGAGGAAGCAGGCCATGATCCCCGGCACAATGACAGGCAATCCGACAAGCGGGAAAAGAAAGACGCAGGCAACGCCTGTGAAGAAGCTGACCAAGAAGCCTACCAACGCGGAATTGGGTGATTTGTCGAACAGTACCAGAACATCCACACCAGGGATTGCTCCAGGTGCGAACACTTGGGAGAACCCTTTGAAAGCGGGTACAATTTCAGTTGTGAACAGCTTAACACCTGCTTTTGCGATATACAAGCCGGCAGCAAAAATAGCTGACTGTTCGAGGATGAAGACGATATATTCTTTGCCATCCGATAATTTGCTGACATAATCAGAGCCAGCAACCAGTCCGGATACCAGCAAAAGCACAAGCATCGTCAAGGTCGTTGCAACATTGGGGTCGCGCAAAAAACTGATGCGGTCATTAATTTTTACATTTTCGGTGTCGTTTTCACGGTTGCCGAAAACTTTCCCTAAATAGGTACCTAGAATGTAAGAAGTCATGGAAGCGTGAGCAATCGTATATTCATCCGATTTAATAATGTTTTTGCTGGCATTCCGGAGCAGGTAAGGAAACACCGCCATATAGCTCCCGATTACCAAAGAACCGACGATGATCGTAGTCAGCGAACTGAGACCCAGACCTTTCATAACGGCTGTAGCGGCAAAGCTCATGAACAAAATCAAGTGAAGAGACAAATAAATGTACTTGAACTTGGTCAGGCGTGCAAGCACGATGTTAAGGATCATGGAGAAGAGCAGAATGAGCGCAGCATCCGCCCCGATCTGATCAATGGTCAGTGCCATAATGGCTTCATTGCTTGGTACGACACCTTTAAGGTTGAACGCATAAGAAAAAATTCGGCTGAAGTTAGTGAGAACGCCACCTAAAATTCCACCGCCGACCTTGATCATGGTGAAGCCCATGAAAGAAAGAGTAGTTCCCGTAATGATTTCTGATACTTTCTTCCTCTGGAATATAAGGCCGAGTAATGTCACAATCGCGATTATGATGGATGGCTCCCTGATAATACTCATAAACATTTCCATAGTAATCTCCGACTTTCTTTTATTTATTTTCCATTCTTACTAAATCGATTTAGTAATACTCGAAAAAAATTTCCCTTCCGGGAATGTAAAAAGAAGCAGAATTCCTTTTTGTGAATTAAATCACAACTCGCTCCATACATTATTCGTTTAAGCTTCATTCCTCCTCTATTCTTAAATCGCAAATCATCACTAAAATCAGGAACATACATAAATGAAAGGGTATTCATGACTCGAATCATAAGATCATTATAGCTCTTTATTTTCTTTTTACAATAGAATTTATAAAAACGTTTTCAAAAAGATGAAAAAGACTTATTCAAATCATTCAGTTCAATTTTTGGACAGATTCTCTGTGGTTAATGACCGGATTCAATCGGATGATTTCTGACAGCTCCTCATGATCCTGTTCTTTTTGATCAATTTTCTCCAGCAGCAGCCTCGCACTTCTTTTCCCCATTTCAAAGCTCGGCTGGGAAACGGTTGTGATCGGCGGATTATAAAAAGACGCAAAGGATACATCATCTATACCAATCAAGGAAAAGTCATTAGGTATAGTCAGATGGTTATTTTTTGCATAAATCAATACCTGCTCCAAAATCATGTCATTCGTAGCGATGATTGCGGTGGGCGGATTTTTCATGCGGAATAGTTGTCCAATAAGATTGGGCATTTCATCCAACCTGCCGCTTTTGATATAGTTTTCATTCACTGGTATATCATGTTTGCCCAACGTATTTCGATAACCTGACAGCCGCTCACTTCGTGTGGTGATCGCTTTTTTGCCTAAGGGGAACGTGATAATGCCAATGTTGTTATGACCATGCTCAATGAGTGCTTCAACCGCAAGCTCGCTGGCCTTTTCATTATTTAGCAGCACCGTGTCTACGCTGATTTCATCAATTTTTCGGTCCACAAACACGAAAGGATAGCCATTCTTGACAAGGGAAACATATAATTTCTTGTTCTCTTCCGTCGGGAAAATGATAAGTCCATCCACTTGCCGAGCAATCATCGACTGGACATACTTTTTCTCTTTGAGCGAATCATCATCGGTATTGCAGACAATGACCTGGACATTTTCCAGTTGGCATTCATCCTCAATTGCACGCACGACTTCTGTTGTAAATCTCGATAAAATGGTTGAAGAAATAACACCCACAATGAAGGTCTTCTTCTGCTTGAGACTACGTGCCACCTCATTGGGTATATAACTGAGATCCTCAATCGCTTGCTCGATCTTCTTCTTGGTGTTTTCACTCATATAGTTGTATCTCTTATGCAGAAACTGCGAAACTGTACTCTTCGACACCCCTGCACGTTCTGCAACTTCCTTCATCGTTGTTACCATGGTTACCCTCCTTTCTTTTTCTGCATGTCAGGCGTGTTGATTTCAAATATATATATTCTGCAACCTGTATGTAAAGTGTATTTCACTTTATTATATACCTTCTTGTACAGAAATCTTAGAAATATACGAATTTTATGAACTTGTTTGATGGAAGATTTGAACATAAAATAAAATTGTAATCGGTTACAAATATATTCAAATAAAGGAGGAAGCAAAAAACATGAAGAAAAAAGGGTTGAAAAAAACATTTTTCGTCATTGCCTCCCTCGTAATGGGCTTCACACTGTATGGCTATACTCCCGCTTCGGCAGATGCAGCCAGTGTGAAAGGATATTATCACACCCAAGGAAACAAGATTGTAGACGAATCCGGGAAAGAGGCGGCATTTAACGGCCTGAACTGGTTCGGTCTGGAAACCCCTAATTACACCTTGCATGGACTGTGGAGCCGCTCAATGGACGACGTGCTGGATCAGGTGAAGAAAGAAGGCTACAATCTCATCCGTCTGCCTTACAGCAACCAGTTGTTCGATTCCAGTTCCCGTCCGGACAGTATTGATTATTCCAAAAATCCTGATCTGGTCGGATTAACTCCGATTCAAATTATGGACAAGCTGATCGAAAAAGCTGGACAACGCGGTATTCAGATTATCCTTGACCGTCACCGTCCAGGCTCAGGTGGACAATCCGAGCTGTGGTACACGTCCCAGTACCCTGAGACTCGCTGGATTAGTGACTGGAAAATGTTAGCTGAACGATATAAAAACAACCCTACCGTCATTGGCGCGGATTTGCACAACGAGCCACACGGTCAGGCAAGCTGGGGTACAGGCAATGTCTCCACAGACTGGCGTCTGGCGGCACAACGTGCAGGGAATGCCATTCTGTCCGTGAATCCGAATTGGCTGATTCTCGTAGAAGGTGTGGACCACAATGTACAAGGCAACAATAGCCAATACTGGTGGGGTGGCAACCTGACAGGTGTAGCCAACTATCCTGTCGTTCTGGACGTACCAAACCGTGTCGTATATTCTCCACATGATTACGGCCCTGGTGTGTCTCCACAGCCATGGTTCAACGACCCGGCCTTCCCTTCCAACCTGCCAGCGATCTGGGATCAAACCTGGGGCTACATCAGCAAGCAAAACATAGCTCCGGTGCTGGTCGGTGAATTCGGCGGTCGCAATGTTGATTTGTCTACTACTGAGGGGAAATGGCAAAATGCACTCGTAGACTATATTCGTGCCAACAACCTGTACTTTACGTACTGGTCCCTGAATCCGAATAGCGGCGACACAGGCGGTCTGCTGCTGGATGACTGGGTTACCTGGAATCGTCCGAAGCAGGATATGCTGAGCCGGATTATGAAGCCTGTAACCTTCGTAGCAGCGGAGCAAGCGAAAGCAGCAGCCGAATAAGCCTGTCGCCTGCTCCGCGGGTGTATGACAACGGCCCATCCTTTGGGCATTTGACACAGGAGGTCGAAATCAGTACGATTTCGGAAGCATGTGTTAACGAATGACCACATATTTAGGATTGGATTCGGTGCTGATGTTTCTGGCCGTAGCACTTACTGGAGACCATTACGCCGCTGAGTGTGTAGCTTTCTGGCAGACTGCCCATGTTTTTTGCTGATTATCGTGAATTTTTGAGTAACTACGTAGTATACTCATTGTAAAAGCCGCTTTCCCTCCTTCAGGAATCAGGTCATGCCAGACCTATGGAGGGGTGAAAAGCGGTTTTTTAATGTATTTCATAATGAAGAGGTGGTGCTCACAAAATGTTTGGAATCATAAATTATGAAGTATTTTTGCTTACTGGAATCCTCCTAAATCTAATTCCTGGTGCAGACACAATGTATATAATTGGGGAAAGCATTGCACAGGGGAGAAAATCCGGTGTGTATTCTGTTTTCGGTATCATTATTAGACTGGATGTCTTTATTCCACGCGGCTTTTCGAATCGCCAAGCCGACAGACTCCATATAATAAGTACTAGACTGATCCTAGAAATTGAAACAGCGACATCCAAGGACAAGAAAATAAAGTCCTAGACTGTCGCTGTTTCATTGAACTATCGTGTCCCGTTAGTTGGATCGACTGGCTTGTTCTTATGGGTGTATCAAACTAAATTTAGTTCAGCATATAGATTGAAACTCATCCTTTAGTATGGAGTACATTTTTAAATCCTGATGTCTCCCTTTTATGAAGAGCCCCTTTCTAATAATTCCTTCTAATGACATTTCCGCCTTTTCCATAACTCGTGCAGAACCGATATTTTCTAAATAGCATTTTGCTTGAATACGAACCAAGTCCATATTGGTAAAACCGAATTTAATAACTTTTCTTACGGCTTCCGTTGCGATACCCTTTCCCCAATAATCCGGTGATAAGGCATATCCAATTTCGGCAATTTTATGCTGTCTATCCCATGTGGCGAACTCTATTGTACCAATCAACCTACTATTTTCTTTATATTCAATACCCCAATGAACCAAGCTCTTATTATTCCACTGGATAAGTACTCGCTCAATCGCCTCTTTTGTTTCTGTGATTGTTTTGTAAGGATTCCAAGATGCGTACTTCGGTACTTCCTCATTAGAACAGTAATAATACATATCCTCTGCATCTTCTAATGTTATCTTTCTTAGTTTAAGTCGATTGCTCTCTAAGACTGGTAGCGCATTGAACACATCTTCCATATGAACACCCACCTAGTTTTGTATACATTGGTTATAAGGAGATAAGCCTAGTCCTCCTAAGATAATATTTAAATAAATTCCAGATCGGGTCTGTGTTTTCCTTCCTGAACAAGTTCGCACTAAACTGCCCGTTAGCCATTCATGCATCCTACGTTGCACCACAGTGTATGAAAGTTTAATTCGTTCTTTCATAGTAGCTTATGGGACGTAACGAGTCCAATACTTTATTTTCTTTGGACAACTGGGACTCTTTACATTTACAAGCCATAGCCCCTGGCAACCGTCATTACGATTTTTGTCTGGGGATTTGCCGCATTTGGCACCGTGCCCGGATTTCAGATGCGTGTGCTGGACAAAGCCAAATTTGCTCCCAATCTGGCGTCCGCACTCAATATCGGTGCTTTTAACCTCGGAGGTGCGATGGGTGCATGGCTTGGCGGGATAGTACTGGAAAGTCCATTGGGGCTTCAATCTCTTCCCTAGGTAGCCGCTGTGGTTACACTGCTTGGCCTCATCGTCACACTATGGAGCTGGCATGGGGATGTTAAAGATAAGAACTCGAAGAAACAGAAAACCTGCGTCGTTTGAAATCCAGAAAGGAGCATGTATCCTGTCCAAAAAAGTAGCACTTGTCGTAGGAGCGACTGGGATTATTGGGAGTTATATTTTGGAGCATATCAGTCAATTGGAGGATTGGGACGCCATCGGGATTGCCAGAACGATTCCAGCCCAGCATCCAGAACGATATGTCAGTATGGATCTGTTAAATGAGGTAGACATTCAGGAAAAATTAAGGGAGATACCAGAGGTAACTCATATCTTTTATGCAGCCTATCAGAACTTTCCGGCTCTCTCCAAAGAACTAATAGAAGTAAATACAAGTATGCTAGAGCATGTTGTAAAAGCCGTGGAAGAAAAATCCGGTTCTCTGCAAAGAGTTATTTTGATGCAAGGAGCCAAGGTGTACGGTTCTCATCTGGGGAAGTTTAAAACCCCGGCCAAGGAAAGTGATCCTCGTCACCTTCCTCCAAACTTTTACTATAATCAAGAAGATTTCTTGCGAACGCACCAACAAGGAAAAGGATGGTCTTGGACGATACTCAGACCTGATGTGGTCGCTGGATTGTCCATAGGGAATCCGATGAACCTCGCCATGCTGATTGGGGATGTCTTCAGATGGGAACATATATGGCCCAAATTTGCCGAATGTTTCGGAATGGATACTGCCCCTGTGCAAACCATTTCATTATCTGACATGATGCCACTGCAAAAGGAAACCTGGGATGCTATGGTACAAAAATATGATCTACAGCCTACCCCTTATGAAAAAGTAGCCGCTTGGCCATTTGGCGATTTAATATGGGGAAGTGAATATGATGTGATCACTGATACGACAAAAATAAAACAATTTGGTTTTCACGAAGTTGCCGACAGCGAAACCGTATTTCTCGATCTGTTCGCCCAGTTCAAAAATCAGAAGCTGATCCCTTCATCATGAAAACTTAACTCATGCTTCGTCCTAGCTGCTCGACCTTGCTCAGCCAATCGTTGCGCTGCTGATCTGATAATTTATTCATGAGAGCAATTGTAGTAGAACGCACCGGTTTGACACCGCATAAATGCAGCGTGGAATCCTTCATCATCCGATGCCCAGGCTGTCCCTGGAAAAATCGGTAATACCAGCCCGGTCCGTCCATCGTAGTAATGAGGCGGGCCGTTCTGCCTTTTAAGAGCTTGTCAGGCATGGATTTCCCTTTTTGATACTTAAACGCAAATCCCGGCATAATGGTACGGTCAATGAAACCCTTCATTAATGCAGGCAAGCTCCCCCACCAGATCGGAAAAACGAAAACCAGATGCTCCGCCCACTTAATGGATTCCTGAGCCTTGATTAAGTCCGGTTCCAGCGGCAATTTATTGCGATATCCACCTAACAGATTAGGATTAAAGTCCAACGCGGATAACTGCAATAAACGCACCTCAGCCCCCGCAGCCTCCGCTCCTTTTACATAGGATTGAGCCAGCGCTTCTCCATAACTGCCAACGACCGGATTTCCCTGAATAACCAATATCTTTTTAGACATTCGAGCCACTTCCTACCCTCATATTTTATTTTTAGTTAGAAAACACTAACTTTATATTTAAAAAGAAAAGGTCACTACTGACCTTGACTTAATAAAGCGGTTAAACGTTCCTTGACCTCCGTTGCAAACGGAATAAGCTGCTTGGGTAATTCACCCTCCAGACTGGACACGGACAAGCGTGTAATGGCTCCAATAATGAGCGTACCGGATAGCTGGGCATCCTGCTTGGGCAGTTCTCCGTGCCGAATCCCCTGCTCAATAAATTCGACTAACGCCTCTAGCGGCTCCCGGACATTCGAGCTTTGGCTTGCCTCCACATATAGCTCATGATGCTGTGATAACAGAAGCAGACCATACTGATCTTCATCGTGCATCACAAGCACCTCGTCCACCAATTGATGAAAACGGCTAATGAAGCTCCCGCTCTGCTTGCAATAGAAGTCAATCAACGTAGTGTAGCTGTTGCAATACTGCCCGAATACTTCCAAGGCCATCGCATCTTTACTCTTAAAATGCTTATAAATCGCGGCATCTGTCACACCGGCAGCCTCCCCGATTTCTTTGACAGAAATGCCATCGATGCCCTTGGTCGCAAATAAGCGCATAGCTGCTTGCATAATATCCTTCTTCTTGCTATCTACATGTGTTTTCTTGTTCATAAACATATAGTAAGTGATAACTAACTAAATTGCAAATAATATTTATGCAGCTCTTCCTGTCTCCACACCCCAACCTTAAAATTCATTGTTAATATCAAAAATAGCATTATTTTATAAGTTGAAATGGTTAATTTAAAATAGATATGTAACCAAATAAAAAACGGATTATGATGTCACCCATGGGTACAGTTTCAGCTAAAGAAGATGGAAAAGCAACCGATTGGCATACGCTGAATTACGGCGCCCGGGCGCTTGGACAGGTGGGGCTGGTCATGCTTGAGGTACATGCGGTTACCCCGCAGGGGAAAGATTCGGGTAGCCTCAGCTTATGGAGCGACAAGCACATCGCCCCGCTGCAAAAAGTCGTACAAGCCATCCATGATCAAGGCTACAAAGCTGGCCTCCAGCTCTGGCACGTCGGGCGCAAAGGCTCATTTCCTCAGGAAACAGCTGTATCTGCCTCTGGTTTGCCTCACCGCGAACGGGCGACCCATGCGCTGTCCATTGAAGAAATTCATAACCTTGTGCTTGCCTTCAAGGAAGCCGCCAAGCGGGCTTCGCAAGCTGGAATAGACGTCATTGAGCTACATGCGGCACACGGATATCTGATTAACGATTTTTTGTCCAAGTATACCGATCAACGGGAAGATGCATACGGTGGCTCGGAAGAGCGACGTTATCAATTTTTGCGGGAGATTATTGATGAGATTCGCTTGGTGTGGAGCGGCCCGTTGTTTGTGAGGATTTCCGCTGACGAATATAGCCCACTAGGCAATGGATTACAGGATTCCATTCAATATGCCCACTATATGAAAGCACAAGGTGTAGATTTGATCAATGTCAGCACTGGCGGTGTATTGCCGGACGTGCCGAGCGTGTATCCGGGCTATCAAGTACCGTACTCGGAGGCCATTCGTCAGGCTGCTGATATTCCGACTGCTGCCGTAGGACTGATCACTCACAGGATTCAGGCAGAGGAAATTTTGCGTAACGGTCGGGCTGATCTGGTGGCGGTAGGACGGGAACTACTGCGTAATCCATTCTGGTCCAGACAGGCAGCCGAACAACTCGGTGTCCGTATGGAAGAGCCTGCGCCATATAACCAGTTTTGGTTTTGACTAACTGTACATCGTATAGCGTGCTGTATTACGCACTGTATCGCGCCCTGAATTGAACGATTTCCACAATGATAGGGGTACCGGAGTGAATCGCTTCTCCTTCGTCGAGATGAATCGTCACCGAAGAAGGCGTCAGGCTATACAGAGTGCTTTCTTGTATCATCCCGTTAATATACAAATTGGCATAGCTGTTACTTCCGACATTAAATAGCGGAGAAGCCTCTTGGGCTCCATCAACAGAGAATTGATCCACCCTGATCGTGACCGAAGATTGAATATCATCGGGGGCAAAATAAAAATACCGTTCAGCGGTAGGAACAATTTCAATATCTGCAATGTCGAATGCCGGGCCGGAAGGACCTGTTACACCCTGCGCTCCCGTTGAGCCGGATACTCCCTGTGTTCCTGTCGGGCCCTGTATGCCCGTTGCACCTGTCGCTCCTGATATCCCTGCACCTACCGGGCCCGGAGTTCCAGGTGCTCCCGCTGCTCCGGGTACACCCTGCGCTCCTGCCAAACCCGGAATGCCTGGTGGACCTTGCACACCCGGCGAGCCGGTTACGCCTTGCCCTCCTGCCGGGCCGGACTTACCCTGCTGCCCTACCGGACCCGGCATACCTTGCTTTCCCGTCAGGTTTAATCTTCTGCGCCGTTTGGCAGGAACGCTACTATGCTGCCGATGCATAGTCAGCTTCGAATGTTTTTTGAAATGTAACCTCGTCTTTCTTCTCCGTCTGAATTTACAACTTGTTTTACATTTCTTACGTCTGATGAATCTGCAAAGTGCGGTTCGCTTTCCATGCCTTCTTCGTGATGAAGCGCGTTTGCCCATACCAGCCGTTTACACCTCCTTTTCTCATCTCTATGATATTGTATGCACATTACCCTGTAGGGTTTTGGGCATTTGCAGTAGTCCGTTATTAGTGAATCGCTTCCATCTATATTTGCAGTAAAATGAGGCTTCCTTCATCCACCCTGATTATTAACATAAAGGTTAATATGCCGTTTCCGAATCTGGATCACACTCATTTATTGATTATGAGCCATTGCATGGTTCAAACCATCCAAGAAAGGAGATGAGCCCCATGCCAATCATAAAACCTGTGTATACAGCAGTAGCTACTGCCCCCGTAGCCTCCGGTGGTGCTGTAACCACGACCATTACCCCAGCCGTGACTCGTTTTTTTGCAACGATTACAGCCGGAATGATCGGAGCTACAACAACAACCGTTCCTGCTGCAAGCTTTGTAGATGACGCTGATGCTCCAGTAGTTGCTTTGCCGACATTAACGGCTACGGATTCTGCTAATTATTATATTAACGGAGTTATTCAGCAGAGTTCCTTATTCACTCTAAGCACAGCAAGTCTGGTCATTGCCTCCGTGGATATTACACCGGGTGTTCCAGTTGTCATAGAAATATCAGACTTTAGCGGTACGACCTCCACCATCACAACACAGCCTACCATCTCTGCTCCTACCGTCACTATTATCACTTAAGCTATTCCACTATTTAGATTCAAGCTGGACTGAGCAATCAAGCACACTGTTCACTACCACGAATAATCCATAAAAGATCGGTTCAGATATATCTGAACCGATCTTTTATGCTCAAGATGATTGTATAATCGTATTCAAACAACCCGGTATCAAATGATTAAGGCAAAATAGCAAACGAACGCACCGGAAATCCGGGGGAATCCTGAATGCTCGGTACGATATTATAAATGACAGCACCCGTCGGAGGCAGCTTGTCTAAATTCGTCAGCACCTCAACCTGATAACGATCCTGTTCCAATATGTAATATTCCCCTACCAGCTTGCCTGCTTTGCGATAAGCAACGGAGGAATCGGTATCCAGCGTTTCATGTCCGATGGCTGCGACATTCCGCTCCTCTACCAAAAAGCGCAGCGCATCCAGCGACCAGCCCGGGCAGTGTGCGTCTCCCGTTGCATCCTTGTTCGAAAAGGCTTCCGAATCAGGCCAACGCTTGCTCCAATCACTGCGAAAGGCTACAAAAGCTTGATCGACAATTCGTCCATGCTCCTTCTCAAAAGCCACAATGTCGGCAACCGTAAGCTCATAGTCGGGATTAGTGGCCACGGCTGCTGAACGGTCAATAACGACCAGCGGCAGAACCAGCTCCTTCAAGGAAAGCTCATGCAAATAACGTTTGCCCTTCACAAAATGAACTGGTGCGTCAATATGCGTGCCATACTGCCCCGGAAAATAGTATTGCTTCACAAAAAAACCATCGTCATGAGTAAACAGCGTGTCAACCTGAACATTATCGAATAGCGGAAAATGAGGAATTTCAGGATAAAAGGCGTGGGACAAATCCACCCACTCTTTTTGCTTCAATAACTTCAAGATATCTGCTAAGTGCTCTGCCATGATGCCCATTCCTCCTCAGCTACATTATAAGAATTGTTTTGATTTTTATTGTACATTAACATTCCATTTGTTGATATTGATAGAGCCGCTACCGCCGAAAATTTCAGTACCGAATTCCACGCTGCTAACGAATTTCGCGTTACTCATCCGTTAGCCTTAATGGAATAGTTCACACTGGCGTTCATGTTTTTATTATCCCACAGACGTACAGGTAACCCGCTGCCTGGTGTATAATCCGCTGTCCTTGCCCCCACACATTATTAAATACATAGTACTTGTTTATTGGCAAAATGAATTTTGTCCGATGAGGTGGACGAGGAAGCTGCCGAGGCGGTCATAGCGGGGACGAGCAACAGGACTGCCAACGCAGCCAGCCAAAATCTGCGATAAAATGAGCGGTTTCTTAATATTTGATATTCCTCCTCTTGGATTGAAATCGTTAACATTCTCAACTAATCCATGCTCACCTCCATTTGTTTAGTGTAAGACCTATTGCTAGTGTTGAGGCAATCATATACAATTTGTAATTTTTACCAATTTTCATTATAGCATGAAGTTTGTTTGCTTCCCAGTATTTTTCCACGGAAAGCGAGGATTCCGAATACGGAAAATAATGATTTTTCGAGTGAAAAATACAAAAACAATTCCATATATTCATATATACAATTCCCATTTCATGTGATTGTTAACGTTTTCATTAGTATAACTTCGCTATGAATGGAAAAAAGTAGGGGTGCATTGTGTTATGTAAAATTTTCGACAAATATTTTAGTATGTAACTTTTATTATATTAACAAATACTGGAACAAGAAGTATGATAGAAAATGTAGAAACCACAGGAGCACCCGGGACTCCCTTCGTTTATCTACTCCACTAACCCCATATACGGAGGTAACTTTATGAAAAAGAGATTTTCACTCGGCATTGCAGCAGCTCTGCTGTTCACTACCCTTGCTCCTCTTGGCACACCCGCTCATGCGGCAGGCGATATTGGTAAGGAGGTGCTCGGCAGCAAGAACGGATGGGCAGCCTTTTCTACAGGAACGACAGGCGGATCTGCAGCCACAGCTTCCAATATTTTCACCGTAACGAATCGCAAGCAATTAGTCGATGCTTTGGGCAAAAGCAGCAATAGCACGCCTAAAATCATTTATGTCAAAGGCACGATCAACGCCAACGTGGATGACAATAACAAACCATTGGGATTGAACGATTACAAGGACCCTAAATATGATTTTGACGCATACCTCAAAGCATATGATCCATCTAAGTGGGGGAAAAAGCTTCCTTCCGGTACATTGGAAGACGCGCGTAAAGCTTCACAGAAAAATCAGGCCAGTCGTGTCGTCATTGATATTCCGTCCAATACAACGATTGTTGGTCTAGGTAGCAATGCCGTCATTAACGGCGCGAACCTTCAACTAAAAAGTGGGACAGACAACGTCATTATCCGTAATATTGAATTCCAGGATGCCTACGATTATTTTCCTCAATGGGACCCAACGGACGGCAGCACAGGCAACTGGAATTCGGAATATGACACCATTACAATTAGCGGCGCCACACATGTATGGGTAGACCACAATACCTTCAATGATGGGTCTCATCCTGATAGCGGAAACGGTACCTTTTACGGTCAAGAATACCAGCATCATGATGGACTTCTCGATGTGATTAACCAAGGCGATCTGGTTACGGCTTCTTACAATCACTTTTACGATCATGATAAAACGTCGATTATTGGCAACAGCGACAGCAAAAAAGCAGATGAAGGGGCTTTACGTGTAACCCTGCATCACAATTATTATGAAAACACAGTACAACGTACACCACGCGTACGGTATGGACAAGTCCATCTGTACAACAATTACTATACAGGTGATGTAAAACGCTCCGAATATCCTTCACTGTATATCTGGGGTGCAGGCAAATCCTCCAAAATTTTTGCTGAAAACAATGTCATCGATGTTGATGGCTTGTCCGCAGATAAAATCGTAACTGTCTTTGGAGGCACAGCCCTGTCCGACACAGGCACTCTCCTGAATGGACAAGCCGTAAATGCAGGCTCCAGCGCGGGTCTTAGCTCCTCTGTAGGCTGGAAACCATCGCTGAACGATAAGATTTCCCCATCCGCCAGCGTGAAGGCAGAAGTCACTTCCCAAGCCGGTTCCGGCAAGCTGTAAAAAAACTGCCCCGCTAGCACAAACAGCCACAGGCTTCCACAACCTGCGGCTTCACACCAAAAGAGCTGTTCCCACCGTAGATTCTTCCACGGAGAGAACAGCCCTTCTTCATTTTCTAATCATTTTAAATTACACACTAACCGCCGTATTGTTCCACCAGAACCGGCTTTTCAAATGCATTATCCAGCTTGCGAAGCTTGGCCTTTACCGCTGCTGGCGGCTCAACCGCAGGTGCATCCGGATGCAGCAACCATGATTTCACAAAGTGCGTGTCGGATAATTGAAAGAGCGGAGGCTCTTTTTCAAAATCAATCTTCATCGCATAAGCACTGCGGGCTGCAAAAGCATCTCCTACAGGCGGATGAAGCAAATCAGGAGGTGTACCCGGAATCGCCGCCAGCTTCTGACCGTGGCTGTCCAAACTTGGCATAGAAGCGAGAAGCCCCCATGTATATGGATGTTTCGGGTTATAGAAAACCTCGTTAACCGTACCTGTTTCCACAATTTGTCCGGCATACATAACCGCAACCCGATCTGCCATCTTCGCTACTACACCGAGGTCATGGGTAATAAAGATGATGGAAGTATCAATCTTCTTCTGAAGATCCTTCATCAGCTCCAAAATTTGAGCTTGAATTGTTACGTCCAGCGCAGTTGTCGGCTCATCGGCAATCAGGAGCTTCGGATTGGCAGCCAGTGCCATCGCGATAACGACACGTTGACGCATACCGCCACTGAACTCATGCGGATATTGGTTAAAACGTTGCTCCGGATGAGGAATACCTACCAGATTAAGCAGCTCAATACCCCGTTTGTGAGCAGCATCCCTGGATATTTTTTCATGCTTGAAAAGCACTTCCGTGATCTGCTTGCCGACTTTCATCGTCGGGTTAAGCGAGGTCATCGGGTCCTGAGAAATCAGTCCGATTTCCTTACCACGAATTTTCTGCATCTGCTTTTCCGTTTTATGAATCAGCTCTTGTCCGTCAAAAATAATTTGACCCTTCTGATAAATACCGGGAGGGGTTGGAATCAGCTTCATCACAGCCTGTGAGGTTACACTTTTGCCTGAGCCAGATTCGCCCACGATCGCCAGCGTCTCTCCTTTATTGACATGAAAGTTTACGCCACGAATGGCCTGCACTAGTCCCTGGCGGGTCTTGAAAGATATCGTTAAGTCCTTCACTTCCAAAAGGCGGTTCATCTCATCACTCTTTCATTTATTATTAACCACTATTATTGACCACTATCTAAAAAAACGACGTTCAAGAGTCAAGGTATATACGATTAATTTTACTCAGTTTAGTACCCGCCAGTCAAGCTATATCTGCAATAATACCTAAAACCTGCCATATTGCGTTACATTCACGGGATGTTTATCCAGAAAAACGATCATTTTTAACCATTTCTTGCACTCATTTATAACATGCGTTGAATATAGCTGAACCTTGCACCACCCAATGGCGAGCGTGTGCAGATCAGTTCCCCGTTCAGCCGGGAGGCAATTTGACGGCAAATAGCCAATCCCAGACCTGTGACGCCGTTCGAGCCGGTATAGAATCGCCCAAATACCTCTTCCGCCTCTTCTTCAGTCAATCCTTCTCCGTCGTCATCCACATGGATTACCCATACGACCTCCGGTATCGTTCCCGCCTCCAAATGGATAACAACCTCGGTAGAGGTATGTCGAACCGCATTTTGCAACAAATTCAGCATCATGCGGAATAACTGTTCAGCCGGAACAGCCACATGCAGTCCCTCGCCTTCTACTCGAAGCGAAACAGAACGTTCCGCAGCCACTGGCATCAGCAAATGAATGGCATCCTCTGCCATGCTTTTTAGATCAATCAATGAGACAGGCCATTCTTCATCCAGCGCCTCCAGCCTCGATAGCTGAAGCAGCTTTTCCACCATGTCAATCAACCGCTGTGACTGTACTTTGATGATACTCAGCCCTTCGTCCTGGGAGACCACCTGATCCTGAATGGCGTATACGTAGCCCTGAATGGACATTAACGGTGTCTTTAGCTCGTGAGATACATTTTGCAAAAATTCAATTTGACCGTGGTGATGCTGCTGGATACGGGTGGACATCGAATGAAAAGTACCGATCAGCTCGCCAATCTCACTTTTATCCGCTTGTGGAAAATCACTGTCCTGCGGTTGATTCGGCTCATAGTTGCCTACGGCCTCTTTCAATCGTTTGAGCGGGCGCACCAAGCGTGAAACGACCATCAGTCCAATGACGAGAATGACGAGAAAGCTCGCCACAATGGATAGCAGCGTGGTTCTCATTAACGGCACATATAGCGCTCTTAAAGAAGACAACGGAGAATATACAAATATGCGAAAAGGCTGCCCGGGCAGTTCTTCATTTGTAAACAGTATCTTTTTACCTTGGAGCACGGCCACCCCTTCGTGTGTAGAGGCCAGATCGCGAGAAGACGGATGAACCGATGCAAAAAATCCCTGCCGGATCAACAGTAATTGTTCTATCTTCTTGCCCTCCATTCCGGAGACGCTGGAATGGACGATGCGGTTATCCGTGCTTAAAATAAAGTAATCGGCAGACAAAAGCACACCTTTGATGACATAGTTAAACTCAGCGCTGTCCAGTCGGTCAAAGCCCCCGTCGCTCATAATATGGACCGCTTTGCGTGCTTGATCATGAAGCTTGGATTTGGCCTGATTGACGAGAATGTCGTCGATGAGCCTGATGAATAGGAATAGCGTTATACAGACGGTAATGAGCATCGCGAGGGACAGGGACAGCAATATTTTAGCTCTCATCGTACGCATGGCTACAGCTCCTGTACCCTTGCTTTATACCCGAACCCCCATACAGTGTTAATGACAAGCGTGGAGTGATATTCCGCCAGCTTTTTGCGAATTCGTTTGACCAGATCATCCACCACTCTCACATCACCGATAAAATCATAGCTCCACACCTGCTGAATCAGATGCTCTCTGCCAAAAGGTCTTTCCAGATGATTTGAAAGAAACAGCAGCAGATCAAATTCACGTGAGGTCAGATTCACCTCTTGACCGTCCACCGTAACCTTACGGAATTCAGCGAAAATACACAGATTGCCCGCACGACATACATCTCCGTCTGTCTCTACCGCCTCCTTATCGTCCGGTGCAGAGGTTCCGGCCTTGGTCAGCCGCAGCATCGCTTTGACTCTGCCAACCAGCTCCCGAGGATTAAACGGTTTGGTTAAAAAATCGCTGCATCCCAGCTCCAGCCCGTGAATACGGTCACTTTCTTCCCCGCGAGCGGAGATCATGATAATCGGCATTTCCGTAAATTCGCGCAGCTGAGTCAGCAGGGAAAGCCCGTCAACTCCGGGCATCATGATATCGAGAACGAGGCAATCCGGACGGTCGGAACGGATATGCTCTACCAGTGTTTTGCCACTGGAAAAGGAAGTCACCTCGTAGGATTCCTTTTTCAAATATTCAGATATTAATTGCAAAATGAACACGTCGTCATCTACGACTACTATTTTCGTCATGGCCTTAACCCCTTGCCGTTGTTCTGGATGATTGTACCCTCTCTATAAGCTTAACAGAAGCCCAGCAAAATAGACAAAAGACGGGTATACCGTTCCCGGTCCCGTCTTTTCTTATCATAAATCGCTGCTGTATATGCCAGGCGAGCTGGAAGCGAATTGCTCTCCAACCTTATTTCTTGGTTGTTACTGTTTTAGCTGCTGCTTTTGGAGCGGTTTTCACTGCTGTTTTTGCTGGAGCAACTTTTTTAACAGGAGCTTTAGGAGCCACTTTTTTAGCTACAACATGATGTGCAGAAGTTTTGTGAGCAGTTGCTTTTGTTTTTACGGCATGATGTTTTTTCACATGATGTTTTTTCACATGATGTTTAACGGTACGGTGCTTCGCTTTTACTGCTTTTGCTTTGTGGGCTACTTTTTTAGCAACCGCTTTTTTGACTGGAGCTTTTTTCGCTTTTGTTGTTGATTTATGAGCTGTTGCAGCTTTTTTAACAGGTGCTTTCACCACTGGTGTTTTTGTCGCAGGTGCTTTAGTAGCCGGGGTTGTAACCGCCGGGGCTTTCGTTGCTGGTGCAGTTGTGGCTGGAGTTGCTGTAGCGGCGAATGCGCTGCTTGCTCCTCCCAATACGCTTACTACGGTCAATACGGCTGCTGCATTTTTAGTCCATTTTTTCATGATTGTATCACCTCTCCTTTAAAGTATCTTTAGCTTATCAGGAGAATTCGGGATAATTGTGGAACAAATGTGTGAAAAGTATATGAAAAAGCGTGCAGCCCCGTATTCAGAAAATACATGAGTCTGCACGCTATGAGTTTTACACAATTATATTCACTAACCGATGGCAATCCAGGAAACAATACCGTAGTTATGCGCGGTTTCGTTCCACTTGGTTACTACGATTACTGCTCCATCCGGTGTTTGCGATTTCAGTGTCGCATGAAAGAGAGGATGATTCGTCATCGCTACCAGCGTATAGTCCGGGTTCATAAAAGGCTCTGCGAATATAATGGTCACTTCCGTCTCTCCTTCGCTACCCTTTAAAAGAAACGGCGCTCTGCCGAACTGCTGCAATGCGGGCTGATTGGCACAGGTACGAACCGGGGTGATGCTCAAATGCTCCGGCTTCACTGCGTTCAGCTCCAGTTCACGTGAGCCTACGGAGCCTTCCGCCAGATGATGCCCTTCGATGCTTCGCTCTGCCAAATGATGGCTTTGTATTGCAGCGGCTTGTAAATGCTCTGGTCCCACGGCTTCGGGGCTCAGCACCTCACTGTCGACAGCTTGAACTTGCAGATGACGGCGGGATACACTCTCCGCCTGAAGTCTGTCACCACTGACGCCTTCCTCCGGCAAAAGTCCCGACAGATGAATATCTGTGGACAACTGAGCCATCGTCACCACGCCTGGCTTCAGGTGATGCGTGTCAATCACTTCCGCTCCAATGTGTGGGCCTTCAATGGCTTCCTCTGCCACATGCCGGGACTGTACCGCTCCATTTGCAAGCTTGCCAGACGTAACCGCTTCTTCCTGCAATGCGTCTTCCGACACCACCTGCCAGCCAATATGCTGCTGCTGGATGGCACCTGCTTGCAGATGCTCCGACTGGACGGAATCCAGCGCGATATGCCTTGATTGCACCGCGCCTTCTGCCAGCGCCGATTCCTGTACCGACCCATCGGCCAGGTGCCGGGTGTGTACGGCTTGCTCGGTCAAATGTGTGGAGCTTACGCTGGCTTCCGCCAGATTCGAAGCACGCACCGCCCGAAGTGCAAGCTTCTCTGCGGTCACGCACCCCGCCTGGAGCGCGTGAACGGACACACTCCCCGGCGCGATATGCCGGGTCAGCACTGCCGAAGCCTGCAAATGGGCAGAGGTGACAGCTTCAGGGGCCAAATGGTCCGAATGGATGACTTCCTCTGCCAGATGGTTTCCTTGCACAGCTTCGTCCGTAATGTGCCAAGGCTGGACCGAGTGGGCAGACAGCTTGGCGGCTGTCACGCTCTCATCTGCCAGTTTGTCGGACGTAACAGACTCATCCTGCAAGGCATCGGTTGATATCGCCTGTGATGCGATATGCTCGCCCTGAATCGTTCCGATGTGCAGATGGTGCGGCTGGATGGACTCCGGTGCGATATGCACGGACTTCACTGCTCCCTCTGCCAGCGCTCTGTCCTGTACCGCACCAGCTGCCAGATGCCGGGGGTGTATAGCCTGTGCAGACAGATGTGAAGGCCCGACGCTGCCTTCCGCGAGATTCATTCCTTGCACCGAGCGTGCTGCCAGCTTTTCCGAGGTGATGCTTTCCGCTTGAAGCGCACGACTGGATACGCTATCCGGGGCCAGATGTCTCGTAAGCACCGTCGAAGCCTGCAAATGGGCAGAGGTAACGGCTTCCGGGGCCAAATGACTCGACTGGATGGACTCTTCTGCCAAATGATTGGCTTGCACAGCTTCGTCCGTAATATGCCACGGCTGGACCGAGAGGGCGGACAGCTTGGCGGCTGTCACGCTCTCACCTGCCAGTTTGTCGGACGTAACAGACTCATCCTGCAAAGCACCGGTCGATATCGCCTGTGATGCGATATGCTCGCCCTGAATCGTTCCGATGTGCAGATGGTGCGGCTGGATGGACTCCGGTGCGATGTGCACGGACTTCACTGCTCCCTCTGCCAGCGCTCTATCCTGTACCGCTCCAGCTGCCAGATGCTGGGGGTGTACCGCCTCCGCAGACAGATGTGAAGGCCCGACGCTGTCTTCCGCGAGATTCATTCCTTGCACCGAGCGTGCTGCCAGCTTTTCCGAGGTGATGCTTTCCGCTTGAAGCGCACGACCGGATACGCTATCCGGGGCCAGATGTCTCGTAAGCACCGTCGAAGCCTGCAAATGGGCAGAGGTAACGGCTTCCGGGGCCAAATGACTCGACTGGATGGACTCTTCTGCCAAATGATTGGCTTGCACAGCTTCGTCCGTAATATGCCACGGCTGGACCGAGAGGGCGGACAGCTTGGCGGCCGTCACGCTCTCATCCGCCAGTTTGTCGGACGTAACAGACTCATCCTTCAAAACATCGGTCGATATCGCCTGCGATGCGATATGCACGCCCTGAATCGTTCCGATGTGCAGATGGTGCGGCTGGATGGACTCCGGTGCGATATGCACGGACTTCACTGCTCCCTCTGCCAGCGCTCTGTCTTGGACCGCTCCAACTGCCAAATGGTTTCCTTGCACAGCTTCGTCCATAATGTGCCACGGCTGGACCGATTCGGCGGACAGCTTGGCGGCCGTCACGCTCTCATTCGCCAGTTTGTCGGACGTAACAGACTCATCCTGCAAGGCATCGGTTGATATCGCCTGTGATGCGATATGCACGCCCTGAATCGTTCCGATGTGCAGATGGTGCGGCTGGATGGACTCCGGTGCGATATGCACGGACTTCACTGCCCCCTCTGCCAGCGCTCTATCCTGTACCGCTCCAGCTGCCAGATGCCGGGGGTGTATAGCCTGTGCAGACAGATGTGAAGGCCCGACGCTGCCTTCCGCGAGATTCATTCCTTGCACCGAGCGTGCTGCCAGCTTTTCCGAGGTGATGCTTTCCGCTTGAAGCGCACGACTGGATACACTATCCGGGGCCAGATGGCTCGTGAGCACCGCCGAAGCCTGCAAATGGGCAGAGGTGATGGCTTCCGGGGCCAAATGGCTCGATTGGATCGCTTCTTCTGCCAAATGGTTTCCTTGCACAGCTTCGTCCGTAATGTGCCAGGGCTGGACCGATTGGGCGGACAGCTTGGCGGCTGTCACGCTCTCACCTGCCAGTTTGTCGGACGTAACAGACTCATCCTGCAAAGCACCGGTCGATATCGCCTGTGATGCGATATGCTCGCCCTGAATCGTTCCGATGTGCAGATGGTGCGGCTGGATGGACTCCGGTGCGATGTGCACGGACTTCACTGCTCCCTCTGCCAGCGCTCTATCCTGTACCGCTCCGGCTGCCAGATGCCGGGGGTGTACGGCCTGCGCAGACAGATGCGGAGGACCGACGCTGCCTTCCGCGAGGTTCATTCCTTGTACCGAGCGCGCCGCCAGCTTTTCGGAGGTAATGCTTTCCGCTTGAAGCGCACGACCAGACACACTATCCGGGGCCAAATGTCTCGTGAGCACCGAGGAAGCCTGAAGATGCACCGAGGTGACCGCTCCGGCAGCCAGATGTGCCGAATCCACAGCCGCCACAGCCAAATGGTTGCTTTGTACAGCTTCATCCATAATATGTCCGGACTGCACCGCATGGGCAGACAGCTTGGTAGAAGTTACGCTTCCCTCCGACAGTTTGGCAGAGGTGACCGCTTCATCCTGTAAGGCCGGAGTAGCCACAGCCTGCAATGCAATGTGCTCTCCTTGAATGACTCCGTTTTGCAAGTGCTCCGATTGGATAGATTCGGGCGCAAGATGCGTAGACTTTACAGCGTTCTGGGCCAGCGCAGTTTCCTGTACCGCTCCAGCTGCCAAATGCCGGGTGTGTACCGCTTGCGCAGCCAAATGTGCAGGGCCGACGCTGCTTTCCGCCAGGTTGGACGCTTGCACGGCCCGAGCCGCCAACTTCTCCGAGGTGACGCTTTCCGCCTGAAGTACATGACCGGATACGCTATCCGGGGCGAGATGCTTGGTCTGGACCGATGCAGATTGCAAATGGTTGGAGGTGACGGATTCAGGAGCGAGATGATTCGCTTCCACTGCTTCAACAGCCAGATGATTGCTCTGTACTGCTTTATCTGTAATGTGCCATGGCTGCACGGAGCGTGCGGATAGCTTGGAGGAAGTTACGCTTCCCTCTGCCAATTTAGGCGCTGTAATCGCCAAATCATTAATTTTATCCGTAGCCACACTCTCCGGCGACAGTTTCAGCGAAGTGACGGCATGATCCTGCAAATGATGGGAGTATACCGCTCCACTCGCCAGATGCCCTGTTTGAACAGCGCCTTCACCCAATATGTCTGCGGTAACGGACTGCCCTTGCAAGGCCGAGGTTCCTACGCTGCCGTTCCCGATATGTTCGCTCAGCACAGAGCTGGAGGCCAAATGTGCCGAGCTGACGGATTGAGCCTGCAATGCCTTTCCACCCACACTGTTATCCGCCAGATGGTTTTCGCGAATAGCCCTGGGTGCAATGTGTACATCTGCAATTTCTTGAGGCGCAATTTTATTTCCAGTTACCGCTCCTGCGGCAATTTTGGCTTCCGTAACCGCTTCGTCAGCGATTTTGTCAGACTTAATAGCGTTCGAAGCAATGTGATTTTCCTTGACAGCCTGATTCGCCACATGGTGATCCAGAACTGCGCCCTTCCCTAATTTCTCGCTCGTCACAGCCCCGGATTGCAAATGCCGCTCCGTAACCGCCTCCGGTGCAATATGATCTTTCCGAATGACTTCGGACTGGAGATGTAAGGAAGAGACTGCCTCTGGTGAAATCTGAGGGCTTTGTATCGCTGCTGTAGCAATATGTCTGGTAAGTACCGCCTCATCGGCAATTTTGTGCGGTAAAATGCTCTGATCCGATATTTTGGATGAAGTGACGGATTGATCGACAATTTGCAACGAGCCTACAGACTGATCCGCCAGTTTATTGGACTGAATGCTCCGATCCGCCAGATGGCGGGCTGTCACTTGGCCTGTTCCAAGCTGCTCTTCCCCGATGGAGCCAGGACTCAGATGCTTTCTTTCAATCGCTCCGGCCTGAATATGCGCACTGGTGACCGCCTCAGGCTCCAGATGACGCCCGCTGACAACACCTTCCTCCAATTGCTCCTTGCCCACAATTCCGTTGGATAGCTGCTTGCGGTTAATCGAACCAGGGGCCAGATGCCGGGAATTAACGGCATGCTCGGTCAGGTGTGCGCTCTCAATGCTGCCAGCCTGTATTTTAGAACCATCCACAGCCCCATCCCGTAGTTTAGAAGTGGTGACAGACTGGTCTCCAAGCTTGGAGCTGTCGACGGCCTCATTAGCCAAATTGTTAGATTGAATCGTACCGCTGCGAATTTTATCGGAGGTGACCGCCTGGTCTTGAAGCATGTCTGGAGATACAATCCATTGCTTGAAGTGACGGCTCTCAATGGAGCCATTCGCAATATGATCGCCGCTGATAATCTTATCAGCCAGCTTTTCTGGAGTGATGCTGCCATCACGAAGTTTTTCACCACCAATGGAACGATCCTGCAATTTGCTGCCTGCCACCGATGCGTCCGACAGATGCTCCACCGTAATGGAATCCGGGGCAATCTTCGAAGAAGTCACTGCACCATCGGCTATTTTAATCGTATGAACGGCATAATCTGCCAGGTATTCCGTTTGGATGCTTTCTGGCTTCATCTTACTGGAATCTATGGAGCCGGGAGCAATCTTCTCCCCAGTTACAGCCAGATCGCTCAAATCGTCTGTATAAATGAAAGCATTATTTACATGCGGCGCTTTTTTATTATTCAAAATTTCCTCGACGTCAATCGGATCAGGCAGTGGCTCAGGCTCTTTTGGTTCCTCCATCGAAACCTCAGGCTCTTCTTCAACCGCATCTTCAACCTCAGTCCCGTGCTCGATATGGACTTCAGGCTCGACAACTGTCTGTAGCTCCGGCTCCTCTACTATTGGGGGAGGCGGAGAAGCAACTTGATGAAGTCTTGCTTCTGTCTCCCTCTCCGCAGGCTGTGGCTTCGAGCGCTGTATCATACTTAATTCATTCATGTCCGGGTCAATTACACGATAGAGCGGCTTTTTGTTTCTGGTGGTTTTTCGGCTCTTGTTCTTCAAGCAGCTCTCTCCCTTCTCATATTTATCGTTACAGCATCATATGCAGGCCCTTAGGCACTTGCCACCCCATGCAAGGATACACTTTTTCGTAAAATGGATACTTACTGAAATCCACGTTTGAAAAAAAATTGTTAAAAGTTAAAATAGTAAGGGTGAAGATTGCTAGAAGAAGAGAGGAATTACAATAACATGATTATCAAACCAAGAACACGTGGCTTTATCTGCACCACTGCTCATCCGGTGGGCTGTGCCCAACATGTTCAGGAGCAAATTGACTATGTACAGGCCCGTCCTGCTATCCAGGGACCTCGTAATGTGCTTGTGATCGGCGCATCTGCCGGATATGGGTTGGCTTCTCGCATTACTGCCGCCTTCGGTGCGCGTGCCAATACAATTGGTGTATATCGTTCTAGTAATGCTACGGCCACACGGACAGCATCGGCAGGCTGGTACAATTCTGCTGCATTTGAAAAAGCTGCTCAGGAAGCAGGGCTCCGATCCTTTAGCGTGACAGGTGATGCCTTCTCAGATGAAATCAAAGCCAAAACGGTGAAGGTCATTCGCGAAGAGCTGGGACAAGTCGATCTGGTGGTTTACAGTGTCGCTTCCGGTCGCCGCACGAATCCCCGCACAGGTGAAACGTTTAATTCCGTGCTTAAACCCATCGGCAAACCCTACACCAACAAGACCGTCAACTTCCACACCGGCGAAGTCACCAGCGTTACTCTGGAACCCGCGACGGAAGAAGAAGTCCATGGGACTGTGGAGGTTATGGGCGGCGAGGACTGGCAATTGTGGATTGACGCCTTGCGTGAAGGCGGTGTACTGGCTGATTCCGCAACGACCTTCTCCTTTTCGTATATCGGTTCAGATATTACCCAAGCCGTCTACAGAGAAGGCAGTATCGGAAGTGCAAAGGATCATCTGGAAGCAACAGCACGTGAGCTGAACGATCAGCTGAAAGCCACAGGCGGACGCGCCTTCGTCGCAGTTACCAAAGGACTGGTTACCCAATCCAGCTCTGCCATCCCTGTCGTACCTCTGTATATTTCAGCTTTGTACAAAGTGATGAAGGAAAAAGGACTACATGAAGGCTGCGTGGAGCAGAACTACCGTCTGTTTGCCGAGCGTCTGTATGCTCCGGAAACTCCAGTAGATGAAGAAGGACGTATTCGCATTGATGATTGGGAATTGCGTGAAGACGTACAGGCAGAGGTTGCAAAAATATGGGGCGAGCTGACGACAGACAATATCTACGAGCTGTCCGATCTTGAAGGATATCGCCACGAATTTTTCCAGCTATTCGGCTTTGAATTCGATGACGTGGATTATGAAGCTGACATCGACCCGATCGTCAGCATTCCTTCCGTTCGCTAATTATTGTAGTGCCCTTATATAGGAAGGGAAATACAAAAAGCTGTTCTCCGGCAGAGAGACATTCGGCTCTACAGGGAGGACAGCTTTTGTTTTAATTATAGTAGGAGATACATGTCCGCTTCGCATAGCAAACAAAAGCAGACATTGCAATTCAAGAATTCCTTTGATATTGTACAGGTAGGCATAGCAAAATCCCTCTTTTCGACAAGAGGGTAAACACAGTTAGACAAGTCCTACCTTGCCTGACAGTTTTTTTGCTCAGCCTAATACATCCATCAAAGGAGATGAACAACATGGCAAAAGACGTTTTGTGTGAAGTAAACTCGTGTACTTACTGGGCTCAAGACAATAAATGCAGCGCAAGCTCCATTTATATCGTAAGCAACAGTCCGGCGCACACTCACAAATCAGAAGAAACCGACTGCAAAACCTTTGAAGCCAAGTAATTCGTGCCTTGGAAAGGAGCCCCTGACCGGGTTCCTTTTTCTTTTCACATTCTAACAAGAATGATAATTATTATCAAGTCCTTTTTTCACACGGAAGACAAAAAAAGAAGCGTCGCTCTGAACGATTCGCTTCTTGTGCTTGACTCTTTGTAATTGTTCCTGCTTGGTTGGCTTCATTCGCACATGCTGCGATATCTCGCCATAATGACCATTTGTTTTGCGGCTCTGTACAGAGCAGTAGTTTCCGGCGCGCTTCGCCTTGCTTAGCGCTTTTTGTGTTTGAGTACGTGCCATACAGCTTTCACTCTCCTTGATTGAACTCCATTCATCATAGCATCTGGAATCCCAATCGTGAAGGGTACAAGTGTATGAGCTCACTGATTTCATTAAATTTCGGAAAACTAATTGGAATTGAAGTCTCTTCCTATTACCATGAAAACTATAATTAAAGCAAGAATAATAAGGCCGATACTCGTACCGACAATGCCACATACTAAACCTGCAACCGCCATACCTTTACCGTTTTCACCATAACGTCGAATTTCTTTGAACGAGATTGCACTTAAAACAATAGCAATTATCCCCAATATAACCGATATGTAAGGCATGAACACCAACATAAGATTCAAAATGCCTAATACCATAGACGCAATTGATTTACTGTTCGTAGCCGGTGGCTGTGGGGGCGGATTAAATGGGGCGTTATAACCACTCGTATCCTGAAAAGGATCGGACGATTGGGGGTCTTTGTATAAATTACTCATTTGTCTGATTCAACTCCAATATGTAAAATAACAATATATACGTTCTAGGATACCACAATCTTACAAATCAGGACAGTACTTATTTTGAAAATGATGGTTATCTTTTAAGCCGTATGCAACTATTCATTAAAATTCACAATACGTTTTACCGCAATATTCCTTTACTTTATTATCAATACTATTGGCCTTATGATAAAATGTAGTCAAGAAGCTCATAATAAAAAAGAGCAAGGATGCGCTAACATCCTCACTCTTTGGCAACGCCGCTTTGAAGAGCGGTCGGCAGTAGGTTGTGTCATGAAATGGACCGTTACCTTACCAGAGTAGGCGGTCTATTTCTTTTTGTTTTGGTTCAATGCAATAACAAGCGTGACGATTAATCCGATTAGCGTAACTAGCAACGTACCGAACATCATCATCAATGTCAGAGCATCCTTAACCTCCACAGGCCTCACCTCCTTCTCAGGAGACTAGCCGACCGCCCACTAAGCCATTCTGTTGTTGAAATCAAAAGCCCGATGCTATACCTCTCTCTTCAACATATCTTTCATAGAAATAATCTGCGGGTAAATCCATTCCTAACGTAATGCGATCCAGTTGGTGAACGGAAATAGAACGATTGCCTGTCACAATGCCACTCACGGTACCCGGATTCATGCCAGCGATGTGTCCAAACTTGGTCATACTCAATCCTTTCCGTCTCAGGTAGGTTTGAATTTCTGTCCGTATCGTAGGTGTAATTTTCATGGATAAAACACCCTTTCAGCGTGAACTCACAATATGATGCATAGTTAAATAAATTATGTAATTGAGAAACAAGTAGTAATATAGATTGCTTTATCGCTCATAATTATACCATTTTTTGGAACAAAATCATATACCTCTCAGATATTTACTTAAGATACCTTTTTGGATAGTTTGTAATCATTTCATGATTAAAGGTATCATCATTCTGCTTATGTATAGTTTATTGTGGAAAATCAGAATACAGCTCAAGCAATACAAAGTTACGCGATTGAATAGTTATACTCCTAATCATTTGTAATTTATCTATGAATTTACCTTAGATTCGATGTGTAGCATATAAGCAACCTTAACGATATTTGGGATGGTATCGAGTCAAAAATTAGGCCAAGTCGGGGAGTGGAAGTGCTGTGTCCATATTCGCAGAAGTTAAGTGGTCTATTGATTTTAACCATCCCAGGGTATATAATAATTGGATAAATTTAGAAGTTTAATATTTTCTAGTCCCCAAATTCGGAGACGATTCCGATTTTCCAAACTGCTCGTATGCTTCATCATCTTGCTTGCTGTGCTATGGTTAAAATCAATGCTTTCAAGCCATTCTGAAAATTGCCCATGCACCAAATCATTCTCCTTTACATGCTTCAATCGTCGTCCAATCTCAAACACTGACTGACCAGCAATTTGTTTGTAACTGTTGATTTCTTAAAATTAGTTCAAAATAAAAAAATAACCCCGGAATATTTCCGGGGCAAAGCTTCTATTATTTTGCGGATTTAGGGAGAGTTATGTGAATAGAAAGTGATGGTTTATCATAATTCACTTTTGCACCTATTGATTCACTAATGAACCTAAGGTTCACGTATAAAATATTTTCACCCAAAAAAGGTGTTTGAGATAAAGAATATGATTTACCATTTACAAATGCTGTCTTATTATCTTGGCTTAATTTTATGACAGTTGAGCCATCTTGACTGCTTGCAGTCACTGTTTTATTAGAATTATCCCAACTAACTTTCATATCATACTGCTCGAATATTTCACGAAAAGGAACCATTGCTACACCAGAATAAGCTATAAGCGCATTAAAATCCAGTTTTTCATTGTTAACATATATGTTAGCCCTTTGTGCTTCTCCGGCAGCGTAAATACTTGTTGAAAAAATAGAGCTGGCAAACAGAATAATCACCAAAAGAAATATATTCTTTTTCATAATACTTCCTCTCTTCTTAGCGCAAATTTTGATCAGCTATTATTGTAACTGTATTATTACCATCTCTTGTAATGGAAGAATGATCTAGAAGAGGAGCGCTAAAAGCACTGCTCGGAACCGCCACATCATTTACTTTTATACTTGAGTAAGTACCCTTATTTCTACCTCTGTCATCTGTTGAAACAACAGTCGATAAAAGTTTCCAATGATCCAGAGTATTAAGATTAAGACTATTATTAGTTTCCATAATAGAAATCAAACTGGTGTTTGTTCCATCTGAACAACCAACATCCCTACATGTTGCTGTACCGCTAATTTTCATTCTTACTTTTCCATTGTTATTATACCACACATATAAAACAACATCTGAATTTGATAAATAGGCATTAGCGGCTTGTACATTCCCATATCCTGCAACAATGCTAGAATGACTTTCCACTCCATTTCTTTTTACAACCATTGTTGGTTTCCAACCTTTTTCAAGAGAACCAGGGCCAACAGTAGAATCATAGACTAAACCCATATCTGCTTCATAAGCGCCTGAAGTGAAACCAGAATAGTTATATGCCGCTGTCTCTTGGACAACTTGCGAGTCAAGCGGGAGCCTTAACAGAGTTGATAAATAGTTTCCTGATTTGACTATGTTTTGTCTACCACCAATGCCGTCCTTAATGACATACGCAGAAGTAGTGATCCCGTCACTTTTACCTTCAGGTAAATATTTAACATCCGGCTTTTCAATTGTAAGTTCTGGAGCTTTGTTTGGGGCCTCTTCATATCTGTATACATAATCTTCACCTATAATAGTGTAATCATAAATGGCATTATCATAAACACTTTCCGACACATTTTTATTCAAACTTATCTTTTGGTTGCCAGCTCTGTCCTCTTCAATTCCCTTCTTAAAACGGTTTACAAGTTCATTAATTTTTGAACTAGATATATCATCGGGTTTATGTATTACAATTTCTCGCCCATTTGTACCCTCCAAAATTTTTTCTGCGCTTTCTGCGTTTGCAATATGTCCAGCAAACGGAGAAAAAACTAAAATAGCAGCGGATAAAATTGGTAATACCATTTTCTTTTTCATTTTTGTTTTCTCCTAAATAGAAAATTTTTGAAAATATTACACGAAATAATTCTACCACTTTTTCCCTAGTTGTCAACATAAAAATCTATTTAAAACATTAAATGTTAATCTCTAAGAAAAAACAGACATATATACAATGTGTTTTAGTCAATTTTTCTTTATTTAAGTTCTTTATTTGGGTTAGCATAAAAAAGCAACCGACACATGTCAGTTGCTCATCTCACAACAAAATACCTATTAGTCATATACCAAGCTTTGCCCTTCACTGTATCCACCATACCCTTTTTGCTATCCATAAACACAATTTCCCTACATTCTTTACAGCCCCATTTACTCCTTTTATACGCTGACTCCTCTATATAGGAAGCTCCACATTTACATTCTACCTGAATTAATGTTTTAAACTGGCTGTATGCTTCTGATAACTGTTCACTGGCTTTGCTTTCTGCTGTTGGTTGTATTGCTGCAACATGTTCCCTCTGCTCACTAAACTCATTATGTACTTTAAAGTCTGCTACAAGCTCAGGATTCAATCCAAAATGCTCTTTTCCTACTGTCGTCACAATATTTACTTCCTACACGATAAGATTCTATCCAGTTCTGTATTTGTTTGCTGGATAGGTTTACAGTTCCCTTAATGCCGCTATTTAACGTGCAGGTCATTGTGTGATGCTTTTTTAGATTCATGATCGAACTATCCCCTCCAATATTATGAATTGGTTCTTTTTGAAAAAATCTGCTTATTAAGTATGTCTTCTTGTTTCTTTAATATCTTAAATCCATCCCTAGAATAAATGTCTGGTTTATCAGACAATAAAATATACCCCTCATCAGTAGTTTTTAAAAAGTAAAGCTGAATATCTGTGCCGTTTATAATATACTCTTCCTATCTTCTTTGCTACAAAATATAAAGTCACATAAATAATTAAGCATTAATAAAAAGCTAAGAATTGAAGATTCTAATATTATCACCTTCAAATCTTTTATAGTTTTTGATATCACCTGTAAAAAAACCCATGATGACAATTAGTGTAGCAGTAGTAGCGACAGTTAGAGCAATTGACAGTGGCGTTACCATATATTTTTTGTTGCTCTTGTACAATAACTTTTCAAGAGGAGATGAGTTAATTAGCGCAATACCTTTGAAAATTGGTATGGCTAGTGCGACTACAGATCCAGCTCCGACTAAAGGCAAATATTTAGTTATAATTTCCATGCTTTTTCCTCTATTATCTAGATTTATTCCCTATAAATCCTAATAAAATCATCGTTTTACTTGATTACTTATTTCTTTTAATGATTTAATTACCTACTTCCGAGCATCGAAATTTTTTAGCTACACCTGAATCGCCAACCTATAATACAAATACATAAGCACTTTTCGAGGTGATCGAGCATACAGTATTTTACCTATTACTGAAAAATGCGCTCCATGAGAGCATCCTGCCAAGGAGGTCGGAGCTATGGTATATCGTGCAACATCCCGCAGAAGGGGTTCGCCTCACAAACGCTTAAATGCTGACACACTCAGGAAAATATCCGCCGCCATGCTGCCATTTTACAAGGCCATTGCAACCCGCCGTGCTTTTGCCGTCCAATGGTCACGAGCTGTGGTGCATGGCAATTTGGATCAGATGAAATCCCTCCTTTGCTCGGTAGCTCCATTTGCCGCCAAGCAAGGACTGGGCACGAATGGCATCGGCTACTTTATTTCCTTTTTAGCTCAGCCGCCGATGCTCTATTATACGAACGGAACGACGATTCCACCCGTTACGGTGCAGTTTACATTTGAGCCGAGGGTTCACCGTGCCATCGCCAAAGCCGTTTTTCCGCTGTATCTCGAATTGGCACGCAATCGATGCTTTGCCTCTGCCTTAGCCAAAGCAATCAACAGGAAAGACCAGCGTGCAGTTAATGTAATGGTCCGTAGTTTAATTCCATCCTCTGCGTTAAAATCCGTGCAAATTGAGGATGATGGCTTTGCACTACTTTTTAAGTATCCCTTTAGTAAGTATCCCTATCGCAATCTACTCATTCGGGAGTTCACTTAAAAAGGTTGCTACAAGCGTGCTTGCTTGAGTTCTCCAATGAGCTCTTTTCCCAGTTGTATAGCCATGTCTGTCAGCACTCGGATCTCGTCCTTGGTTGCATGATCCAAATGCGCCCCGCAGCAAATTGCAAAGTTGCCCGCAAACTCTTTTCGCAAACCAACGGCAATTTCTTCGGTAATATAAAATTCCTTGTGGGCTTGCAATTGAACGGTTTGAATCGGCTCCAGTCTAGCACCTGCTGTAATCGTTCCCAGATGGGGCTGATCACCGCCGGAAATAAGTACAAC
This sequence comes from Paenibacillus sp. 1-8, assembly GCF_056316205.1. Classification (NCBI taxonomy): domain Bacteria; kingdom Bacillati; phylum Bacillota; class Bacilli; order Caryophanales; family Paenibacillaceae; genus Paenibacillus; species Paenibacillus sp. 1-8. The sequence goes on from NZ_CM149995.1 coordinate 3,908,597, forward strand.
TATGTCCTCTCCCATAAAATAGGCATCCAGCACAAGGCGGATACGTCCGCTTTCTTTTTCCAAATGAATCATATGATTCTCTCCTGTCTAAAAAAATAATATTGTGAATACATTCACTTTGTATGTTTCTATTCATTGTATCGCTTCCAGACCTGTTCCACAATTCAAAAATGACCCACAGCAAGCCTCCATAAATGGTAGCTTGCTGTGGGTCTTCTGTTGTTATTTTAAAAGAAACATTCCATGCACCTGATTAACGGATCGTGATGGTATGCGCAGCTTTACCGCTTGCGCCATTATTATCTGTCACCGTCAACTCTACGGTATACGTTCCGGCTGTGGTAAATTTATGCTTTACCTTGGAGCCTGACGCTGTATCGCCATCGCCAAAGTTCCAGCTATAGCTGACGATTTCACCGTCTACATCCCGTGAGGCTTTTCCGTTAAACTGAACGTTCTTATTCTTCTTGGCTGAATCATTCGCCTGAATGATCGCAACTGGTTTCTCGTTAGAGGTAGGAGGATTCGGATCAGGGTCCTGCCCTCCACCCTTCGTTACATACAATCTTCCGGGTGCTTCCGTCTCCACTTCATTTCCTGCTGCATCCCTTACCCGGATCACAATGACTCCGCCTTCCAGGCTCAGAGAGGAGGAAGTGAAGTAAGTTCCTACATAATGACCTGACGAAGTTTCGTTTAGCGGAATTTCGTTTCGGGCCAAGGTGGTCAGATTGAAAGGCAATTCCACATGGAAGGATGCCTCCAATCCGGACGCACTGTCGAAGGATACCTGCACCGGTTGCCCTGGAGTGATACGCACATCCTCAGCAGGACTGATATTTTCCAGCTTCGGCAGAGCTGTATCGACATACACTGAACGGGTAACCGTCGTTACGTTCTCGGCAAGATCCTTGGCCGTTACCGTAATTTGATTTTCCCCTTCATTGATAAGCAGACGCTTGTTAAAGCTGCCGTCACTTCCAAATTCGGCTGGCTCACCGTTAATCGTCAAGTCGGTGAGGAACTCGTCGTACACCGTACCGGTTACACTGACGACACCCGCATTTGTACGAGCTCCTTCATCCGGCGAAGTCAGGATCAGACCCGGTTTAGTCTGGTCAAGTATGACGACCACCGGCTCGGAACGATCCGTCAACTTGCCGTATACCGCCGCCTGAACACTCAGCGGATTGGCACCCGGCTGAAGATCGACCGCCAGACTGAACTGGCGATCCTTCACCTTGGTTGTGCCAGCGAGTTCTTTACCGTTAAAAAGCTGGATGTCCGCCCCGTCTGCCGGGGAAGTACCTGTAACGGTAATTGTCTCTTCCTTCGTATACGTTGCCTTCGTTGGTGTTGTAATCGTTGGCGCATTAACCGGATATCTGACAATCGCCCGGATCATGTAATTTCCCTCAGCCTCCGGTGATTGGCTCCATGCGCCGCTTACACCTTGCCAGCTACGAAGCGCATTGGGTCCACTTTCGTCTGTAGCAAGACCCGGAGATTGCGTGCCCGCGCTTGGCTGCGTATAGACGATATAGAAGTCGCCTTGAACCGTTACGGGTTCAGGGAATTGTACGGTCGTCCACTGTGTTTCATCCCGAACGGCTGTGCCGTCGAATGGACCAGCCAGCAGACGTCCCGGTGCGCCTGCCGCACCAGAGGCATCATATACGGAGTATTTGAACGCCGTTCCTCCCGGATTCGGGAAGGCTGAATTCCAGAACAGAAGCGACGCTCCTGTCACTTGAGCCACCTCTGACTCAGGTGTCATTCTGACTGCCCAGGAGTTGCCTGCGGCGTTAAAGGCTCTTGCATTTTCCCCGGTACCGTCATCATAAGCGATACCTCCCTGAAAGCCGATAAATGGCTTCAATGTTACGTTCGCTTCCACACTACCGTTCGGAGGTGCTGTGACCGTGACACTGTCGCTGTAATAATTTTCCGCTGCAATGGATAATGTATAGGTCCCTTCCAGCACATCCAGCGTAAATTCTCCAGCCTCATTCGTCTCTACCGGAGCAATGCGTGCATCCTCCAGTACAAGCACTTTCGCTTTTCGGATCGGTTCACCGGATTGCTTATCGGTAATGACTCCGTGAATCGTACCATGAGGTACCGCTTGGAGACTAAAGTTCGCTCTCACCACTTTATTATTTTCAATAGTGACCTGTTTCGTTTGCGGCACATACCCATAGGCTTCAGCCTTCAGCGTATAATCGCCAGCTACGTGAATGAAGCTGTATTTGCCCGTAGTCGGGTCTGTTTTCACCGAACGTCCGGTTTCCAGTACGGTAACTGTGGCGCTGGCTGGAAGACTGTCGAGACCGACACGTCCGCTGTCCACCGCTGTTTCCGTCGGCTTCACTTTTTCCTGAAATTCGCTCTTTTCAGTGCTTGTAATCTTGTACAGCGGGAATTGTTCTTCCGCTTTTTCCAGCTTGATATTCGACTCAGGTAATACATCTTTGGTCACTGTCGAAGCTGGAATGCCCAGCACACGGAAATCGTCAATGTACCAACCGTTTTTGTTCACACTATTATCCGACTTCAAACGGAAGCGGAATTGAACCTCGTTGCCGGTATAGCTATCCAGATTGTAATAAACCGGTGCCCATTTTTTACCACTCGTGTTGTGAGAGAATTTACCCAGCTCTGTCCACGTGTCGCCATTATTTTTGGACACTTCCACATAACCGTAGTCATAGCCTGCCTCAATTTCAAACCAGTGGTTGAAGGTCAGTGTTGCGTTCCTTACACCATTCAAATTCATTTTTGGAGAAACTAGCGAAAAGTCGGCTCCGTTCTCATAGCTTCCATCAAGATCGGTTGCCCATACGTTTGGTTTGGATACCGCACTCTCTGGTCCCACTTCTTTGGGGATGCCACGTTCCCATTCATCCTTGGTCCCGGAATGAGTCCAGCCGTTATCCGAGCTGCCGTCAAATTGATCGCTATACAGCGTATCCGGCACTTCTACTCTCAGAGAAACCTCGTTCGACTTGGCACCCTCGTTACCACTGTAATCCTCGGCCGCCACTGCATAATGATAGGTCGAGTCGCCGACCGTAATCGTATCAGTGAATGTCAATCCAGAGGTTGTACCCAACGAAGTGTAATTTTTGCCCGATTGGGTGGAGCGATACACTTTGTACTGCTTCACGTCTTCATCGGATGGAGCATTCCAGGCCAGCGAGACGTTGCCGACCGTATCTGCATCGGCAGTTAGATTGCTTGGCGCGGCAGGTGCAACGGTATCCGGCTCCTGAATCGACAGATCGTCGATATACCAGCCATCTTTTACAACCGTATTATCACTTGTAAAGTTGAACAGCAGGTATACCTTCTGACCTGCAAATGCTCGCAGATCGAGATATTGTGTTTTCCAGCCGTTGCTGGTGCCCGTAAACGATAATACCTGCTCAAATGCATTCTGACTATTTTGGGTTGCCACATAAACTTTGCCGAAATCAGAATTGTTTTCAAGATCGTACCAATGCTTGAAGCTAACCAGTGCCCCTTTCGGGCTTTCGGTCAGATCAATTGGAGGAGCCATAAAATAACTGTTGGAATTGGTCTGGTATTGGCCTTCGAGATTGGTCGCGAGGACCTTTGTACCCGAATGTGCGCTTTTAGGGCCGCTTGTCGGAGTTCCCCATTTCCAAACACTGCCCTGTCCACCGATATTAATACCAGCAATGTCTTTTTCAAAGTCTTGTGTGTGGCCAGGTTTGACGCCTTTGGAGACATTAACCTTGTACACTTCGGTTTCAAAACCGTTATTGCCGTAATCATTCACGCGAATATAGTATTCCAGACCGGCGCTATCCACCAAGAAAGTCGGGATGGACGCTTGATATGTACCATCTTTGCTGTCGCCGGAGGTCCGTTCCAGCGGAATATATACATAGTTTGACGTACCCGCTGTTCTGGCAAATGCCTCAACCGCTGTCACGCCGACATTATCCGTTACATGAGCAGTCAGAGGTATATCAATGCCCTCGAATGCCGCAGCAGACGGTGTATGCTCCAGAACAGGCGCTTCCAGATCATCTCCACCTGTTACAACTTTACCGGATACGGAGCCCAAGCCCTGGACGACAGAGCCGACTGCATCCAGCGCATTAATGACACCATGTCCGTAGCCATTGTTCGGAGAGGTCGGATATGTGCTATCCGTGCGTGGTGTAGCTGTATTTTCCAGAATTTCTTCCAGTTGATCCACGGTAAGCGAATGATTCGCTTGCAGCAACAGAGCCGCAAGTCCCGCTACATGAGGGCCCGCCATGGAAGTTCCGTTATATCCGCCTTTATAGGCACCTCCAGCAACGGATGATCGAATATTTACCCCCGGTGCGGAAACTTCGGGCTTCACCTCGCCGTATGGCGACGGTCCCAGCAGTGAAAAGCTGGCCAGCTTGTCATTGAGATCGGTTGCTCCAGTGGCGAAGGATTCTGGATAGTTAGCCGGATTCGCTACCGATCCAGGTCCGCCCGGATTTGAAAGAGAGGTGTTACCTGCGGAGAACTCGGGGAATATCTGTGCATCCCGCCATGCTTGAACCACAGGTCGGAACCATTCATCGAGGCCGGGTCCGCCGCCCCACGAATTGTTCACCACGTCCGGTGCAAGCTCGGGATGAAGGTTACCTTGAGCATCCCTTGGCGCAAGCAACCATTGACCGCCATCGAGTATAATCGCATCCGTTGTTTCCGGATTAAAAATCCGAACCGCAATCCACTTCGCACCAGGTGCAACGCCTATTCGGTTCGTCCCATTTTCCTCGGAGCCAACCATCGTACCCATCGTATGCGTACCATGGGAACTGTCTTCCTGATCGACTGGAAGCGTCGCATGACTATGCGGATCGTACCAGCTCAGCTCGGGATTCACGACATTGCCTGCCGCGTCCAGACCGCGCCATTTGCGATGCAGGGCTGGGTGAGTGTAGTCTACGCCTGTATCGAGATTGGCGACGACGATTCCAGTTCCATCGATTCCTTGTTCCCATACTTGGGGTGCATTAATATGTGATATATTCCATTCCACGGTAGACGGGTCTACAGCGTTCTTACCTGTATTGCCGGGCTTCGCCGATGTTTTACTATCGTCCTTCTCCAGCTCTACAGCTTTCTCTGCCGTTGCAGATTTTGCCGTGTCCGCTGTCGCTGTTTCAGCAGCTTTGGCGGCTGTTCCCTCTGCCTGCTTGTCAACCGTCACCTTTTGCAGATAACGTGTTTCATTCGGCAAAATTTTGTCTACCTCAGGCAACTGTGAAATATGGTCCAGCACCTCCTTGGTGCTTGTGACCGCCAGGGCATTGACAATAAAGTAGCTTTTATATTCCTTCACTCCACCGCTCTCCGATTGCTTATCCAAATAATTTTCAAGCCCGTATTGGGTTCTTGAAGCGGTTTCACGTAGAGAGCTGATCACATGGCTGCGCGCAGCCATTTTGGCAGCGGAGGGCGTTATTTTCTCAAGTGAGGCCTTCTGGAGAGCATTTTTGGAAACCTTGTTTGTGTCTACCTGTTCTTTTAATTTGACCAGATAGGTTACATAGTTGTTCTCCTCAAACTGTTTGGTCAGTTTCGGGGATACCTTCGCGGTCGTGACCTTGTGCGAGGCTGATTTCAGCTCCAGCTTGGAGCCATCCGGTGTGTTATTCGCCAAAGCGGGTTGGACAAATGAAAAGGCCATAAGCAAAGAGAGTCCGATAGATAGCGGTTTCTTGAATCGTTTAGGTTTAATCAATTACTTCTCCACTCCTTTTACTAGGTTTAATATTTCTGGTATAACCTGTACAAGAGTAAGACCTCATGCCTTGCACATCAAACCTACGGGCTGCACAACATGATATGGTGGGCAACCACCTCCTTCATAGAATATAGAGGTATAAAACGATTTGGATTTTTCTTAGGTGAGTTTATTTCATAGGTGAGTTTGCGAATCTAAAATAGCAAGTGAGAAATTCAGCAGATACCAAGGAGAATAAGCAGGAGCACTTCGAAGAGAGAACATGTTATATCGTTACATTTTATATTAAAAATTGATATATAAACATATATTATGGATAGTATAAAGTTATCAAAACAGATATACAAGTCATTTTTTTGCAATTTCTTTGGAATTTTTAATTTTTGTATTTTCTATGTACGAAAACCCCTTTATAGCGGCTGCGTAAATAGTTGCATTACACGGTTAGCAGGTGTATGCAATCTCTGGACGAGCCGCTCAAAAGGATTTCCGAATTCTCTCTAAAGCACGATCAGATCATTCTTAGTTAAGTACCGAATTGACCGCAGCCAACGCGTCGATCAGGCCATACCCATAGCCGTTATTCGGTGAAGTTGGATATTGGCTGTCTGTCAGCGGCGTCGCTGTTTTCGAAATAACATCCTCCAGTTGATCCACTGTCAAGGATGGCTTGGCCTGGAGCAGCAATGCCGCTAATCCGGCCGTATGGGGGCCTGCCATAGATGTACCATTCCAGCCCCCCTCATATACTCCGCCAGGAACAGAGGAGCGGATGTTTACGCCAGGAGCCGATATTTCAGGCTTCACTTCGCCATATGGAGAAGGACCACGCAACGAGAAGCTGGCCAGCTTGTTGTTGACATCAGTCGCTCCAGTGGCATAAGCTTCCGGCAGATTTGCCGGATTGGCCACAGATCCAGGTCCGCCCGGATTGGAAAGAGAGGTGTTACCTGCAGAGAACTCAGGGAAAATCTGTGCCGCTCTCCACGCTTTGGTGACAGGACGATACCATTCATCCAGCCCAGGTCCGCCACCCCATGAGTTATTCACCACATCCGGTGCAAGCTCAGGATGCTTCTTGCCATTTTTGTCTACTGGAGCCAGCAACCATTGACCTCCGTCCAGAAGAATGGAATCTGTTGTGTTCGGGTTGAATACTCGAACGGCAATCCATTTGGCACCAGGAGCAACCCCGATTTCATTCGTACCGTTGCTATCCGAGCCAACACTTGTACCCATCGTATGCGTACCATGTCCATGGGAATCTGTCGGCAGGGATGCTCCGTTAACTGCATCATACCAGCTCAGTTCCGGATTAACGACTTTACCGGAAGCGTTCAGACCACGCCATTTTCTTTTCAGCGCTGGATGAGTATAATCCACGCCTGTATCCAGATTCGCGATAACTATTCCTTTACCGTTAATGCCTTTGGCCCAAACCTGTGGAGCTTTAATTTTAGAAATATTCCACTCCACCCGGCTCGGCGTTACAGCATCCTTATATACGGATTCCTCCACGGATTTTTGTGCACTTTCTTCTGTTACAGCCGTATCTACAGCCGCTTGATCGGCTACCGCCTGTTCAGTTGCCGGTTCCCCGACTTCTGGCTGGACATCCTTATCTATTTCAACCTTTTGTAGCTCCCGCGTTTCATCTGGTAAAATTTTGTCTACCTCAGGAAGTGTGGCCAGATTGTCCAGTACCTCCTTGGTACTCGTTACCGCAAGCGCGTTCACGATAAAGTAGCTCTTGTACTTTTTGACGCCTCCGTTATTGACCTCCTTCTTTAAGTATTCTTCCACAGGCTGTTGAGATTTTTCAGCAGTATCAATGAGAGAGTTCACAACCGTTGTACGCACAGAAAGCTTAGCGGCAGCGGGGGCTATCTGGTCTGCGGAAGCCTTTTGGAAAGCATGCTTGGCAACCAACTCTATATCTACCTGATCTTTTAATTTAACCAGATAGGTGACGTACTCGCTGTCACTGAATTGCTGGTTCAACTTGGCTGAAACCTTGGCGGAAATGGTCGAAGCTCCTGCTGCGGTGGTTGTGCTCGCATCTCCGTACACCGGAGAAATCAGAGAAAAAGCAAGAATAGCAGTAAAACTAGCCGATAACGTCTTTTTGATATTTTTCGACTTAATCAATACTTTCCATCTCCTTTTAATTGGTTTTGTGGTTCTCAAGAACAACCTGCCGACATTTGCGTGAAAAGCTCACAAAATAACCTTTGGCCCTCACCTCCTTCAAAAAATATAGATTCTGGCATGGAATCCATAGGTCATGATTCTGTGGTGAACAGCCAAGAGGGCAGGACCGAAAGAAACAGCATGTAAATTTTAAAATTTAGCTTATATCGCTTTGGAAAAAGTAAGAGAAAAACGTGAAGAAAAAAGTAGGGTAGGAAGCTAGAAGTTATCGAGGAGTTTAATATCCGTGCATTAAAAGCCAAATTAAAACAAAAGAATGATACAAATGGTATCTTTTGAATCTAGTATAATGTCATAAAAACAGATATACAAGCATTTCTTTGAATTTTTTTCCTTTTTCTTAGAAAAGCAAAAAACCTCTTCCGTTTTTACGAGCAGGTGCTAATCTGAGGGTGCACTGCTAATCGTAAAAATAAAAGAGATTTTTCGGCATTCGTTCTGCACTCCAATAGAAGAGTTCAGAGAGGGCTATCTACCGCTGTTTACAGGTATGGGAACCGGAACAGCTCCATCCGAAATGGATGGTTTTGATAGTGCTTTCGATCTGTCGCATAGGGCGGCACATTCCCGAAAAGCCATCTGCCTGCACCCGCGACATGTATCCCGATCCACCAGTGTTATGGCTGCCGTGAGGGCTTCTCCTGTATGCTCGAAAAAATGATCATGTCCGATCATGTCGTAGCATCCGGTTTTGTGAAGTAATGCCAGAGGCTGCGGCTGAAGGCCGGAAACAAGCACCGTTCCACCGGATTTTCGATATTTCTGAATCAATGCGGTAAAGTTAGATTCTCCTGTCATATCCATAAAGGGAACCTTACCCATACGCAGCAGCAAAATCCCTTGCTGGAGGTCAGCCTGACCTCCCATCCCCGAATTTTCCAATGCCGAAGCGGCACCAAAAAATAGAGGTCCTTCCACACTATAAATCGCCACCTGTGGGCAATCATGCTGCTCTGTAACCATATGCGCGCCGACTTTTTCATGCTTGACAGAAGGATCGGGTAACACCTTATCCACTGAAAGTGTACTGCTCATACGCTTGACGAACAGCACAACCGCCAGAATCAGACCTACTTCAACAGCCGTGGTCAGCGTCGTAAATACCGTCAGCAAAAAGGTGACAACCAGTACGATAGAGTCCGCTGTCCGCGTCTTGAGGATGTGTGCAAAATGTTTGCGCTCGCTCATATTCCAGGCGACCACCATCAACACCGGAGCCATACTCGCCAACGGAATATTGGATGCATACGGAGCAAAAACCACCAGAATAAGCAGCACAACCAAGCCGTGTACAATCCCCGACATGGGAGACACGGCACCACTGCGGATATTTGTGGCTGTGCGCGCAATCGCCCCCGTCGCAGGAATGCCGCCAAATAGCGGTGTGAGCAAGTTGGCAATACCCTGTCCGACCAGCTCACGATTGCTGTCATGCCGGGCTCCCGTCATGCCGTCAGCAACCACCGCCGAAAGCAGGGATTCGATAGCTCCCAGCATTGCGATGACAAGTGCGGGCGGAAGCAGCTTCACAATTAGGTCCCAGGTCACGCCTGGAACATGCAGCTCTGGCAGAGATGCCGGAATTGCGCCGTATGCGGAGCCGATCGTTGCCACCTGACCCGGAAAAAGCCAGGCTGCCACCAGCGTGGATAAGAGCAGGCCGACGAGTGAACCGGGTACCTTGGGCCATTTTTTAGGCACCAGAATGAGGGCGGCAAGACAGATACACGCCGTCAGAATACTGTATACATTCAGTGAAGGCAGGCGATGGATCAGCTCTGCCATAGAAGGCAGAAACGTTTCATGCCGCTCTACTCCGCGCAAGCCAAGAAAGTTAGCAATCTGACCGCTGAAAATCGTCACGGCAATGCCCGCCGTAAAGCCAATCGTTACCGGCTTAGGGATAAACTTAATTAACGCTCCCAGCCTCAGCACGCCCATTAAGATGAGCATAATCCCTGCCATGAAACCGGCTATGAGCAAGTTCTCATAACCGTACTGCATGACAATAGCCAGCAAAATTGGAATAAAAGCGCCCGTAGGTCCGCCAATCTGAAATTTGGACCCTCCTAACAGTGAAACCAAAACTCCTGCCACTATGGTCGTGTACAGCCCGTATTCCGGCTTTACTCCCGATGCAATGGCAAACGCCATACCGAGCGGAATGGCCACAATTGCCACGATACTTCCGGAAATCAGGTCCTTTCGCAAAGCTCCTGCGTTATATCCCTCGAACCTTCCCATCCACTTCATCCCCTGTAACCCTTCTTTTCTGTAGTAGCATTACTTCTCGTTCCGTATACCCTCCAGCAACGAGATCGCTTCGACCAGATGATTGTCAAAGATTTGCCGCGCCACCGCAAGCAGTTCCGTCAAGAGCGGGTCCCGCAACGAGTAAACAACTGTCGTGCCTTCCTTGATGCTGCTCACCAAATTTTTGGCGCGCAATACGGCCAATTGCTGCGATACGGCAGAGCCTTCGGAACCAAGCGCAGTCTGTAGCTCATTTACGTTCCGCTCCCCTTCACTCAACACCTCCAGAATGCGGATGCGCAGAGGGTGAGCCAATGCTTTGAAAAAGTCGGACTTAAACTTCTGGAGATCTCCTTCCATGCTTGCTCCGTCCCCCTCACAAAAATTGTCCTGTAAATCATCAACAATATCTGAATATTTGAATATTTAGACAATAACAGGTTTAGTTCATTTGAACTATGAACTAACTCACACTTCACTATGATTAAAGTCACATCTTTCCATACTTCCTCTTTTTGGGGTTGACAGCTTCCACAGGTTTCCATTAACATTGCAATTAACTTTAAGAAAAGGGGGCCGACAGACATGACTGAGCTTTACATGATGGTGACAGACAGGCAGCATGACAAAACCACATATTTGAATTTTCGTCTCATCGGCCCCGTTCGGGCGACATGATGGGTGACATCGCGCTGTCTGACGGCGTGATTAACCAGGCTTTTTTGTATCTAATGCTATTGGAAGAACAGGTTATTTTACGTATTAATGATGTATAGATCATGACGTGTAATGACACTTTCGGTGCAGGAAGCCGTAGACGACAAGTCTGCGGCTTTTTTTATTTTCTTTTTAGAGCTTAATTTGTATGTATTTTTAGACTTACATGAAGAAGGGAACTATCCAACCATATGAATATACAACACACAACAGACTCGTTCTTAGAAAAGGGACCTTACAGCCATCTTATGAAGCTTCCGGCTGGCGATTTGACCGTATATGCTTCTCAGCAGCTTTTCTCCTCGCTGGATTACAAAGTGTTCGAGATGGCTAATAACAATTTACAAATTCCCGGTATCCGCTATATGGGCTATACTCCGGATGTGCATGTAGGCGTTGGAACCTGCATCGGCACGACAGCGGTATGGGGAATGGAGGACGGCTATGTATCTCCCTCCATCGTCGGCAGCGATATCGGTTGCGGCATGCGCGTACACCTGACGAATTTACACAAGGATGCCTTGAAGGAAACCAAGCTGCGCCGCAAGCTGGTCAAGACCATTGATAAATATTTGCCGATGGAAGCCCACCAGCGCGGACATTATTCAGATATCCGGCTGGAGCATATTGTACGCAAGGGCCTGCATGGATTACCTAATAAATATATTCCGGACAGCTACACGCCTAAAAAATCCACCTCACTCACCCATGTAGAACACAGTAAGTTCTCATTTGATGAGGAGGTACTCAACCTTGTCGAAGATCGCACATGGCACCGGGCTCACCGCCAGCTCGGCACGCTGGGTGGAGGCAATCATTTCGTCGAAATTCAGGCGATTGAAATCGCGGAAGAAAACCGCGAAACAGCTGAAGCTTGGGGTATGTTCGACGGTCAGGTTGCCGTGATGATTCATTCCGGATCACGGGCTTGGGGTGGAGCCGTCAGCCAGACCAGTTCATCTGCCATTGCCAAGGCGATGAGCCGTCTCGGACTCGGTACCTCCGACCCGAGACTGGTATTCGCACCGCTGGATCATCCCGAGGCTGCACATTACATCAATATGATGTACTCGGCATTGAACTATGCGGTGGTGAACCGACATTTGATCGCATATTCCGTGCGTGAAGCCTTCCGTGATGTCTTTGGTACAAAATGCGAGTTGCGCACCTTGTACGATCTGATGCACAATTATGGTTGGGAGGAATCTCACCCGGATCACGGTAACGTGTTTGTGCATCGTAAAGGTGCTACGCGCGCTCTCCCAGCAGGGCACCCCGACAATCCTCGGCCTTATCAGGCGACAGGGCATCCGGCCCTGATCCCCGGCTCTATGGGGACAGCCTCTTATATTATGGTAGGTTTACCAGGCGGTCAGGATAACTTTCACTCCATTTGCCATGGAGCGGGCCGTATTCGTTCGCGTTCTGCGACCAAACGGCTCGTCAGTGTGGACGATTTTGCAGGGGCGCTGGGTGTAGGGACAGACGACGAAATTGTGGTCAATCAGGCATCGCTGGAAAGCATTATCGACGAATCTCCGCAAGCCTACAAAAATGTAGATGATATTATTGAAAGTGTTACCGGGGCAGGACTCGCAGCAGTTGTAGCCAAGTGTAAGCCGCTGGCCGCCCTGAAAGGAGCCAAATAATTTGAGTATAGACATCCCGGCTATTTACGAATTTGATGAACGTACAGATGGGCGCATTACCGGTTATGCCGCTTATGCCCGTCTGATCGACGGCATCAGTGAAGCACTCTATAACCGCTATGGTGTAAAATATGAGCTGTATGCCAGCGACGATCCCAATATTGAGTATTGGGATTTGCTGGAGGAGGATATTCGTTCAGCCAGCCCTGATCTGGAGCATGTGGCACGGGTCTTCGATCGTTTGGAGGAACGCACCATCCAGTATGATGATGACGGGCCGACCCCAGAATACGGCGTGCACCTGTCGATGCGTAATAATGTATTCGCCTATCCCAAGTGGGGCATCGCGCTGGCGCGAGTTCCCTTTTTCCGTGATAATGGCGTATATAATGAAGATTACGTATTTGCGATAGGCGATCAGGAGCTGCAAGGCTTCCTCGCGGGAGTACGCGGTCGTGAACGCAAGCAAAATATGAAGCGTGTCACCGTCTTTACCGACACAAGTCGTGGACTTTCCCGGCAGGCGGAGCCGATAACCCGCGCAATTACGCGAGATGACGTGATTTTGAAAGCGGAAATCAAGCGGGATATTTTCCGATCACTCGATCAGTTTTTTGAAGCAGATCGTTCTTTCTATCAGACTTATAACATTCCTTACAAGCGTGGTATTCTGCTATACGGCCATCCAGGCAACGGTAAAACAACACTTGTAAAATCAATTGCGAGCAGCGTACCGGGTCCGGCCGCCTACTGGCAAATTACGGAGTATACGACCAGTGAATCGGTCAAAGAGGTGTTCGAGGCGGCTACCCGTCTGGCGCCTATGGTTCTGGTCATTGAGGATATTGATTCCATGCCGCAGGAGGTTCGTTCCTTTTTCCTGAATACGCTTGATGGTGCTACTTCCAAGGAGGGCATTTTCCTGATCGGAACGACCAATTATCCTGAAAAAATTGATCCGGGTCTGATGAACCGGGCGGGTCGCTTTGACCGTGCCTATGAGATCAGTCTGCCGGACGAAGCGCTGCGACTGGCGTATCTCAAGCTGCGCAACTTCCTTATTTTTGCAGGAGAAGCGGGTACGCAGAAGGCGGCGGCGATGACTGACGGCTTTTCTCTGGCCCAGCTCGGCGAGTTGTATGTCAGCACTGCTCTGGAATGGCATGAGAGTGGAAAAACAGATATTGAGCTGATTATTAAAGGTATGCGAGGCGAGCTGGATAAGAGCCGTAAGCAGGACTGGTTAAAAAATGTAGCTGAAGGACGAGTTGGATTCTTCTAAATCGTAATAAAAAGAAGAACCTCTGATGCCCATAATGGCGCATGTAGAGGTTCTTCTTTTTCCATCTTCTTTTTATTCTGTTTCCCCGCTCAGACGATTCAAAAACTGAATAGCCCGTGGACTGGTGGGGCGTTCAAGTACCTCATGAGGTGAACCTTGCTCCACAATCACGCCCTGATCCATCAAAATCACATGGTCAGCGACCTCGGCGGCAAATTTCATTTCATGGGTGACAATGACCATGGTCATGCCTTCGGCAGCCAGTTGCTTCATGACCTTGAGCACCTCACCTACCAGCTCGGGGTCAAGCGCAGAGGTCGGCTCATCGAATAACAGCACCTCAGGCTCCACCGCCATTGCCCGGGCAATACCGACCCGTTGCTGCTGTCCGCCCGACAACTGATGGGGATAGGATTCCGCTTTGTCCGCCAGTCCCACCTTTTTAAGCAGCTCCAATGCTCGTTTGCGTGCCTCGTCCTTATTTTTCTTTTGAACGGTGACTTGTCCCTCCATTACGTTTTGAACTACTGTCATATGCGGGAACAGGTTGTAGGATTGAAACACCATACCCGTTCGCTTGCGCAGCGCCAAGATGCTTTCCTGCCGCAACTTCGTTCCTTTGGCAAAATTCAGTGCAATATCCCCCACCTGAATCTCACCCTGATCGGGAACCTCCAGCAAATTCAGACAGCGCAAAAACGTTGTTTTACCAGAGCCGGACGGGCCGATGATCACCAGCACCTTCCCTTTATCCAACGTCACATTAACACCCTTCAGCACTTCCAGCGAGCCGAACGATTTGTGTATATTCCGAATTTGGATCACCGGTACAATCTCCTTTATCTGACGGAAAAACGGCTCAGCCGCTTCTCCAAGTAATTTTGCAGCACGGTCAATACGGTGCTAAACAGCAGATAAATAACCCCCGCCTCGGTATACACCAATAACGGCTCATACGTGGTGGCTACAATCTGGTTAGCTGTTCTGAACATTTCCACATAGGTGATGGTCGCAGCTAGCGAAGTATCCTTGACCAAACTGATGAAAGAATTAGCTAACGGCGGTACGGATACACGGGCTGCTTGCGGAAGCACGATACGTCGCAGTACTTGCCAACGCGTCATCCCCAAGGAGTAGCCAGCCTCCCATTGACCTTCCTGAATGGATATGATAGCCGCACGCATAATTTCGGAGCCATAAGCCCCCACGCTGAGCGTAAAGCCGATCACTGAAGCAATGAAAGGGTCCAGCGTAATGCCAACTGAAGGCAAACCGTAGAAAATAATATACAATTGTACCAGCAACGGTGTTCCCCGAATCACCCACACATAGAAACCGGAAATCAGCTTGAGTACTTTCCATTTGGACAGTCGAGCCAACGCCGTAACCAGCGCCAGTATCAAGCCCAGAGCAAAAGAGATAAGTGTGAGCGGAATCGTGAAAGAAACCCCTGCTTTCAGCAGAGGCAGTAATGAATCGATAATAATTTGTATCTGGCGATCATCCATTGTGCAGACATCCTTTAAAAAGATAAGTTTGCGAAAATTCGGTTCGACATGGCGAGACTCCGGTTATTCGTGTGTTATTTGGATACGTCGGCTCCAAAATATTTCTCGGAAATTTTCAGGTACGTACCGTCAGCCTTCATGTCAGCCAGCGCTTTGTTAACTTCCTTGATCAAGTCTTCACTACCTTTGTTAAAAACAGCCGCGCTGTGTGAAGCATCTAAAGATTCATCTACCTTTTTGATGGGAGCGTCAGGCTTTTGCTTTTTCAAATCCAGGTAGGACAAACCATCATTGACGGTCGCATCGACCCTTTTGGATGTCAGGAGACCAATCGCCTGATCGAATCCATCCGTTGCCACAATTTCCGCGCCGTTGCTCTTCGCGATTCGAGTCAGGTTACTGGTCAGGGATTGCCCGGCCTTTTTACCTTTCAGATCAGCAAACTTTTTGATGTCATTATTATCTTCGCTTACGATCAGAACCGCTTTGGACACGATGTACGGATCGGAGAAATCGTATTTTTGCTTACGTTCATCGGTAATAGACACCTCATTAAACACCGTGTCAAACCGCTTGGAGTTCAATCCTGCGAATATGCCGTCCCATTGTGTCTCGATAAACTCAGGCTGTACGCCCAGACGCTTGCTTACTTCAGTCGCAATATCGACGTCGAAGCCTGTCAGCTTACCAGCAGCATCATGGTAGGTAAACGGAGCATAGGTACCTTCCGTACCAATTCGCAGCTTGCCGCTCGCTTTTACAGATTCCAAAGTAGCCATAGCGGTTGTATCTGCTTTTCCATTATTTGATCCGGTATCCCCGGTAGAAGCATTATTTGAATTAGCCCCTTTGTCGTTGTTGCCGCAGGCCGAAACCAGCAAAGCCATTACGATCAGTACGACTGGTAAAAATCTAAATTTTTTCATGTTAACCACCACACTCTTTTCCTTTTTCTTGATAACCTAGCACGTAGCTGGCTCATTGAATAGTACATCATTCATTTTTACATGTCAATGCTTTTATCCAATAATTCCTATGCAAAAGGTAAGCTATATGACTTCTGGAATCCAAGTCATCCTAGGTTGGCTCATTCATAGTTAGACTATTCATTTTATCTATCCTCGCAGTAACTTTTTTCTGTACCTTTTACGTCAGAGGTCTCGTATAATAGATTTCAATATGGAGATTAGTAATATTTCCTATGAAACTGCCGTATCTGTTCGTTGGCCTTGCCTTAATGGTGCCCTCCGAATCCTTTGCCGTGTAGCCAGTCTGGATCTGATGTTTTCTTTTGCTCTGCTGCCTGTAGGTTATCTGGCTGTGGGTGCGATCGCGGACAAGCTTGGCGGCATCTTCACCATCGGCCTGTTTTCAACCATTGGCATGTGCATCGTGTTGGGCGTTTTATGTGTGCCTCATATCAGGCGGTTTCAATAAAAAAAGCAGCTTCAGCAAGGCTCATTTGTGAACCTTGCTGAAGCTGCTTCTTTTCATTTGATACCCTTATGCCCTATAAGGACTAGTGGAATCGATATTTTATGTGTTAGCCCCTGCTCCGTCCAACGGAGCGGAAGATCAAGCTTACAATCACGACCAGCACAATCGCACCAATTAATGCAGGAACGATGTAGAACGATCCGATTTCAGGACCCCAGTCTCCCAGAATCAAGCTACCCAACCATGCACCGATAAAACCAGCGATGATGTTACCTATCACGCCACCCGGAACATCACGACCTGCGATAATTCCTGCTAACCAACCAATAATACCTCCAACAATCAATGCCCATAACCAACTCATTTTGCGTCACCTCGTTTAAGTTTTTATCGTTGTGTTCTATTATTAACCACTCGAACTCCTTTTGAACACGTTGAGCACAAATGGTTAATGTTACCTAATGAACAGAACAATGACTTAGGAGCTTGATACCATCCTACGTGCCTACCTCCCTATTTATAACCCTTGTGTGCAAAGTGTGTATAAACTACAGTCAGCCTTGTGTTCCTGCTTTTTTTGTGCCATCCTCACATTATGGCTTCATTGAAGTCGCTTCATGCATACATTGCAAAAATAACAGATGATAAGGAGTGACCCCAACTGGAGTGTCGTGTCGGATGCGCCGCGTGCTGTATTGCTATTACGATTTCATCCCCTATTCCCGGCATGCCCGATGGAAAACCGGCTGGTGTCCCTTGCCCACAGCTCACTACGGATTACCGCTGCCGATTGTTTGGCAAACCTGAGCGTCCAGCCGTATGCAGTGGATTTCATGCTGATGAAGATACGTGCGGAAGCACAAACGAAGAAGCATTTGAGCTGCTGAGAGGACTGGAAGAGTCTACTTTACCGGGGAAAGCTTGAGTAGATATTCGTTCTATTATGAAGGAGGATTTTTTTACTATGAATATCATTGAAAAAAGAATTGCCGAATTGAAGCAGTATCAACCGGATCTGACCGCCCCGAAGGATATCGAGCTGTTTTGGAACAAAACGCTGGAAGAGGTACAAGCCAAGCCCGTGCGTGCGTTCAAAACACCAGTGGAAACGCCGTATCCTCATATTCATGCCTCACGGGTTACTTTTGAAGGTGTGGATGATACGCCGCTGCATGCATGGTATATACGCCCCCAATTTGCCGGAAATCAAAAGTTGCCGTGTATTGTCCTTTTCCATGGCTATACAGGTGGCAAGGGCTATCCTGAGGATTACTCGTCCTGGCTGATGCTTGGTTTTGCTGTATTTGCCGTAGATGTACGTGGTCAGGGTGGTGAAACAGGAGACCGTTTGGACGATCCTCATGGTACGGTTAAAGGCTGGGTAACGAAAGGGATTTTGGATAAAGATACCTGCTACTACAAAACGATAACGACAGATGCCCTTAGAGCCGTGGATTGGGTGTCGGAGCAGTCGGATGTGGATGCGAGCAAAATTGCAATCTCTGGGGCCAGCCAGGGCGGCGGCCTTGCATTAATGGTGGCTGCGCTCAGCGATAAAGCTGCTGTTACGGTGGCTGACATTCCTAATATGTGCCATATGGATTTTGGTATGATGAATTCTACCAGCTCGCTGACGGAAGCTGCCGAATTCGCAAACCGATTCCCGGAGCATTTGGAGCAGGTGCTACATACATTAAGTTATTTTGACGTCATGAATCTTGCTCATCGCATTCGTATTCCAGTCATGGTATCAGTCGGACTCCAGGATACTGTTTGCATGCCAGAGACGATTTTTGCTGCTTATAATCGCATTGAATCACCTACGACGATTGAAGTTTATCCATTTACGGGACATTGGGTGGAAGGCTTCCAAAGACGTAAAACTGCTGAATTTTTAGTGAACGCATTCAATTAAATTAGCTTCCGGTGCACAAAAAAAACACCACGCGTCAAACTGCGCAATGCTCTCTCTTCTCTGCTGCACCGGGGCTAGTCTCGCTTGCGAGGCTTAAGGAGCAAATCCTCGAATCTCACTCGACCTATACTAAAAATTACGATGCGGCTCGCTGTTCTGCTGCCGAATCCCCTGTCCATTTTTTCACCCACACCCAATCCATAATGATCAGGCCAAAAGGAATGAAGGATGCAAATATAATGAATAAAGGCCGCCGGAGGGACCAATTCAGCGCTGTTTTGCCATAGATCAAAGCGACAAGGAGCAGCAGAAAGCTGATCCGGTATATGTTACCGATCACCATGACCGTCTGGGTCATGCCCGCAGCTTGTAGCGGCTGATGGGTGAATAATATCGCCAAATACGCTATACCTTGAATCCAGAGCATGAGTCGGACACGCCCCAAAGGTGTTCTTAACACAAATTCGTTCCCCTTTCCAAAAGCAAGGATGTTCTCTCACCCTACACTTCCTTCATTATAACGAAAAGGTTCCTAAACTCCAACCCATTCAACTACAACTGCAAACCATCCAACTTCAGGTTTTGACCAAATGAGTTGTGTTTGATACAGTTGTGTAAGAGGTGATTGCAAAATGCTTAAACTGGGTATATTGGACCAGTCTCATATTCCTGAAGGCGGTACTGCTCAGGATGCATTATCCCATACAACTGCTTTGGCGCGTGAAGCCGACAAGCTGGGGTATAGCCGTTATTGGGTGTCTGAGCATCATGCTTCCAAAATGCTTGCACACTCCAGTCCTGAGGTGCTGATCGCACATTTGGCTGCAAATACATCACGTATTCGCGTCGGCTCAGGCGGTATTATGCTGCCCCACTACAGCGCATATAAAGTCGCTGAGAATTTCCGGCTGCTGGAGGCGCTTCATCCAGCCCGAATTGATCTGGGGCTGGGACGTGCTCCCGGCGGTTTGCCGCTGGCTACACGTGCCTTGCAGGAAGGTAAGTACCAATCCGTCGAGCAATATCCACAACAGATTCTCGATTTAATTGATTATTTCCATGATTCCGTGCCTGCCGACCATCGGTTTGCCGGGCTTCATGCGGCACCGACGATTTCGACCATTCCTGAGCTGTGGCTGCTTGGTTCCAGTGGAGAAAGCGCAAGATTAGCCGCGATGATGGGTGCATCCTATGCTTTTGCCCAATTTTTCGGCACACCGGGCGGAGTGGAAGCTACCGCACGTTACCACGATCAGTACCAGCCTTCCATTCTTGGGGATAAACCCCGCTCCATGGCGGCAGTTACTGTATCATGCGCTGAAACTACAGAAGAAGCCGAACAGTTGGCTTCCAGCGCCAGCTTGTTTTTCCTGTTACTCATGCAAGGCAAAGAAATGACTTCACTGCCATCGGTGAAAACAGCGCTGTCCTATCCGTACACGGAGTTTGATCGTGAACGACTGCGTCAGTCTGCATCATGGCGCGTTGTCGGTACACCCGATCAGTGTAAGGAGCAATTGCTACGCTTGGCTGAACAGTATCGTACCGATGAGCTACTGGTTGTTTCCTCCATTCATGACTTTGATAAGCGTGTTCAGTCCTATCGTCTGCTTGCCAAAGCATTTGATTTGGCTTAAACATGGCTCCACCTGGAGCTGCTAAGCTTTGGGAACACAAAACCCCCGCCTGCCTGTTATGGCAAAAAGCGGGGGTTCTTTGTTGAGGAACGGTCCATTAGGACCAAACCCTCTGTGCTATGGAAGTAGTTCAAGCAGCGCGAAAGTAGAATATTATATGGTACTTTAGTAGTATATACATTGGATCTAAAGAGCCACGTATTGCCTCCTAAAGTTCCAATACCCATATACCAAAGACGCATACTCTCTACTCCAAATCTTGAAAAGTTGACCCAAAAGTCCTGTGTTATTTACTCATTCCGGGTATAATCACTCTTTCTTAAGGCTCTATACCCCATACCAGCTTGCCCTGTTGATAAACGGTTGCACGGTCCCAGTTTGCGAAGGCCGTTTGATTAGCACCATATGAATAATCGTTGGTTTCATCAAAATTGCTCCAATTCGCAGCATGGATGCGGGGTTGGATTTCTCCGCTTTCCCCGCCGGGCTGAATAGTACCTGCTCCATCAGTAAATGAAATTTCCACATATTTGTCAGCCTTGGCCTTCGGCTCTGGCAACGTTATAAAAGTTGCTTTTACCTTTTCATTTCCAACCTTGGCCCAGTCTACAAACAATTGCTGACTTTGTTTGCTTTCATCCGTGTAATAGTAGCGAATTTTCAAATCACTCAGCTTGACAGCTGTGTTCCCTGTGTTTTTGATATTAAATTCAGGGCGGATTGCGTTATCCTTGGTATTCGTGTCTCCGGTGCGATATTGAAGCACAATCCCTTGATCGTCCCCGCCTGGTGTGCTTCCTCCGTTGCCGTTATCGCCGCCGTTGTTTCCACCATTGTTACCATCTTCGCCACTGTCACCACCGTTATTGTCGCCTCCAGTATTGTTGTTGGAGCCTTCCAGAATGGCTTGTTTTACGAATTTACCGGAAGCCGACAATTGTGAATCAGGCCATCCCCCTTTACGGTTAGCGCCAGGTAAAAGCGCAGCAGAGGTTTCATTTTTATCGGCCAACGACCAGTTTGCCCAACTGATTCCACGACTAGCCAGGAAATCTGTCCATACCTTAGACTCATTCAGGAACGGCCCCCCGTTACCCGAAGCATCACTGGTTCCCCATTCCGTAGCAAATATGCCCACGCCCTTGTTCAGCGCGTAATCGACACGATCCCGCAGGTATTGTCCGTGCGTACCCGCATAGAAATGCACGGTGTACAGCGTATTTTTGTCTGGAAGTGGGTTATCTGCTGCATCGTGTACATCCTGACTCCACATGCCTGTACCTGCAATAATAATATTGTCTGGGTCCTTGGCTCGAATAACCTGGGATACCTCCAACGCATAAGGACGAATTTGGTTGTTCCAGTTCACGTTCCCGTTCGGTTCGTTGGCAAGCTCGTAGATCACGTTTGGCAAATTGCCGTACTGAGTTGCAAATTCATTAAAGAAAGCCTTGGCTTCATTTTTATGAATGTTCGGATCACCATCCGAGAGAATGTGCCAGTCAATAATAACGTACAATCCCAGCTTCTGTGCTGCCTCAATTGCTTCCTTCACTTTATTTTTTAATGAAGGATTGGCAATATAACCGTCTTCCTCGGTGTACAACGCAACGCGGAACAAGGAAATGCCCCAGTCGTCCCGCAGCCATTTCATGGAATCCTCATTCACCAAATCTCCAAACCATTGAACACCATGAGAGCTAATCCCTTTGAGCTGTATAGGCTGCCCGTTTTTATCCACCAGTTTGCCGTTCTTCACTGAAAGTTGCCCGTAACGCTCCACAGGAGTTGTACCGGCAGCCTCTGCGGTCTGCTCATTCCAGTTAAATCCGTTCGTTAACGTCAACAGTAACACCGCAGTTAACATCACTGCTACTCTTTTTGCGATCCTTGGCAGGACCCATTGCTCATTCATCATTTACACATTCCTTCCTTTTTATAAAGTGGATAAGCTTATCAGTACGTTGTTCTCCGCCTTTTTGCTCCCCTCCTTTATACGCAAGAGGATCAGGTCCAACATTAGGTGTCACTTACCTGTATATGGATGTTACTACTATTATAGTTAGTTCTATGTTACATTTCGACTTTATGGTGGAAAATGAACAGGAAGTCACGGTTTCGGGATAAAAGACCCACCTGAAAATTGCGAAATTTGACGAATTTTGCCACTATGAAAAAAGATGCTAAAACTTCTAAAAAGCCTAGAAAAAAGACTGCTCCCCATGCCCTTCGGCCCGGTATAGCAGTCTTATACATGATCATGTATGTGAATCGTATCGTGTTAAAAATATCGTATTAACGTATGATCTGCCTATTACCCCTGAGCGGCTGCCTGAGGTTTTTTGATCGTCTGATCTTCCTTCGTATCGCCGCCATCCGTCACTTGACCTGTCAGTATAGTCTCAGATGAGTTGCCCATTACCTTGTCGATCAGTTGTAGCCAAGGCTCTTCACTTCCACCACAGCTCTCAATATCACCGAGCAGGGAGTCCAGCCTGGTTCCTTCTTCCGGCAAATCAATAACTAAACTGTCTTCGTCTACCTGGATAGTGCAGCAGGTTTTCATTGTAAATCCCTCGCTTAATTCTTATTTGAGCATGCACACGCAAGCTCAGATAGGATAAATTCCCATGGATTCCGGGATAAGCCCCTTTGAATCCGTTTGAAATTATAAACCTATTGTTTTGAAATTGCAATGAACAAACCTTGAATTTTTTCAGAATTAGCGAGGGATTACATAAAATTTTCGATAAAAGCTAGATCCGAGTAACGGTTTGATCCACCTTGCGATTGATTTCAAAAAACTGTGAGAAAGCGAACATAACAAAAAACAGGTCAATCATGGTGGTATCTGACCATAATCAACCTGTTTGATGTAACGGAATAGTGATATTTAGGTTATAAAATTAAAGCATTTGATGTGCGTACAACAGAAATGGAAAAATATTCATACAGGTATTACATGGGTTAGATGGGTTAGATGTGTTATTGGTTGAATGATGGGCTCATTCGGCACTGGGTAGCCCCACCAAAAAAATCAAGACTAGTACATTTGAAAACTTTGTTTAGTTTACTGTTGACATTCCATTTTTATTTCTTCCCAGTCACTCTCACTCTTTTTTTCGTAAGTTATATAACCTTCAGTCGAATACTTATTTTTAAGTATCTTACTAGCGTCTGACTTACTACAATTCTTTTTCACATCAATCTCATCTTGTAAAAATAATACAAATAGAGAACTGGATGCATCGTTATTCGATAAATAAAAACCTAATAGTTCGTTATATTCAGAGCTAAAAAACAAACATATATACTCTATTCTGAGTTTAATATTTTCCTTAGATTCAACCAATCCTTCATAACTTGCAAATAAATTAAAATCATCCAAATCGTAAATTCTATTCACTGAGATTAACGGATTCATGCCTCTTATATACAAGCCTATAACATTACCATCATCTTTCTCAAGGAAAAGGACATGATCTAATCTCTCATTATCATCCTCATCATGTAAATAAATAATATTTGAGATTTCTTTTTGCTCGAAAAAATAATCAAACTTTTTTGTAAAAGATATTATATAGTTATTCATAGTCGTCCTCACTCTCCAATCAAATCTAATTCGGATTTTAACTTACTTGATAAACGATCTCCTTTTTTATTTAAGAAAGTCAATATTTCGTTTGTTTGTCGATTAACTAAAACAACTGCATCCCCCTTAACAAAAGCATCTACAGACTCGATTGTATTCTATTCAAAAGGTTTCGAATTAGCGAGATTTTTTGAGTCATTTACAATTGAGGAAACAAACTCTTTCATCCCTTCTTTATCCCCTTTTTTAACTGGAACACCTAAATCCCTTGAAGTTTCATAGATATCTTGAGCATGTTTTTTTAATTTTTTATCGAAATTCGGGCTAAAATTCGGCTCAGCCCCACTAGGTTTCGGGCCACCATTTCCCGTCCCCTCAGTCTCAGGTAGATTCTCTTTTGGTTTCGAATTGGGAGACGTAGTATCTATTGTCTCCTCCACTCTCCTACCTCCACCATTTCCACCTACACTATCGACCTGCTTCGCGTAACGAAAAAGCGTTATTTAGGTTATAAAATTAAAGCGTTGATGTGCGTACAAACGAAATGCTGAAACTTTCATACGGGTATTACATGGGTTAGATGTGTTATTGGTTGAATGATGGGTTCATTCAGCACTGGGTGGGGAGCTTTTGAGAAGCCGCTGCACCAGTCTACAAACTAAAAAAGACCACAATACGGGCGGTTAGCTCGCATTGTGGCGCATGTTTACACAAAGTTATAGACAGACTCGAAATATGTTTTCATTGACAGATAGTTCTTGTTTAATTACCTCTAATAGCGTGGAAGTTCACCATTATATTTTTTTATCAAAAACTCTGAAAAACTATCACTCAATTTTATAAACTCACCTTGAGTAACTGACTCATCATAGCTTTCTTCAAAAAAATAGACTGGAGGGTTACTACCATCGTTTAGATCGAAAAACCAGTACATGTATCCTTGATGCCCCATAAAAACAAACTGGTCGTCACCTATTCTATTTTTAAAGTTACATTCCTCTAATACTTCTATTGCTCCCTCCTTTAATTCTTTATATATTTCTATATCTTTTATAGTATAGTCTGACCCTTTGAACATAATATAGCCCCTACCTGCACACTCCATAAATTTCAAATACGCTTCAGGTAGTTTTCTACCCTCTGCGATTTGTGTTATTTGCATCATATCGTTTGCATCACAAGCCTTAAGATTGCTACTGTAGCTTTCCTTTAGAAACATTAAAAATGAATCGATGTTGTTTTCTCCCAAATATTTGTTTCCATTATTCATAAAACAAAACTCCTCATCCCTATTTTTTTATTTGCACTCTAGTAATTATAATATTTTTGAATTCTTCTTGAAATTGATCAATAATATCATTACAACTACTACAAATTTCTCTATCCGAAATAATTTCAATCTCACCAGAAATATCAGGCGTATCTTTATATTTCTCTCGAAGATATTCGATCATCTTTTGCTCGGAGTCGTTTACTCTTTGTTCAACTGGATCTCTTGAAACATAAGCATTCTCATCTGGCTTATTAAAGTTACCTTTATGGAATGGGTTTTTGGGATCTATTTGACCACTAATTGATTGTAAATCAATTATATCGTTACCTAGCTTGCCTTTGGTAACTGCTGCATTTTTCTTCTTTGAACTTGCTTGAAATTTTTTATAGACATCATCAATTAAGTTTTTATCTTCTTCAGTTGCTTCCCTAAGTATTCGATTGGTCGAGTTTACACCATTACCCGTCCCCTCAATCTTCTTCGCTGCTCCCTCTTCCATTTCCTTCATGACCTTGTTGTAATTCTTCTGCACATCTGTCTGCGGAAGTGGTCCGCTGTCCATCTTATTAACGTGCGGAACCGATGGAACTGGCGCTCCGTTGGCTGTGGCCAACTTCCCGGTGTTGAGGCCGTCTGCCATTTTACTCAGTTGCTCATTGAACTTCTGGCCCAGCTTGCTGCCGGTCTGTTCCAGCTTGTTTACAGCTTTGCCAAAGCCTGCTCCAACTGCATCTACACCTTTACCAATCCATTGAGGTGTGACCTTGCTGCCTACCTTTTCCGCGAATCCGCCGATGGCCTTGCCTACTTTGGAATCCAGTACGCCCACGGTGACAAAGCCCAAACCTGCGTCTTTTGCTACCGAGCCCCAGTTAATCTTTTCACCGCTTAGCACTTGGCTAGCCAGATTTTCTGCCGCATTTGTCACACCGCCGATCGCTGCTTTCCTCAGTAAGGTTCCCCCTACACCGAGAGGGCCAAAGATCGCTCCAGATACCGCCCCGATTCCCGCTTCTTTCAAGCCGGTCAGGGCATAGTCGCTGAAGTCGCTCACTTCCCCTCGGGCGATATCTGATGCGGCCAAGCTTGCTACACCCAAGCCACCCGCCAGCAGCGCTCCTCCGGCTACCGCCGCAATGACCACCGTACCCGCTCCAAGCGTCGCTACCGTAATAGCTGCTACCACGGCTACGGCTGCCACGACTGCCAAGCCTCCCAAAATATTCATCCCCAGCTTGCCCCAATTAAACGGCTCAGGAGGTGGCGGCGGTGGAGGTGGCTCGCCTTCCTTCGGTTCATCATCAAACGGCGGGTATGCAGTTCGGTCGCTTCCGTCCGCCCAGACATTTCCTCCCAGCACATGGTATTCGTTTTCTACCGAAAGCCCCGTACTTCCTCCCGTCTGGTACGCCATGACCTGGCTCGTCCCGTCAATAATAATTTTCTTCGGCGTATTCAGAATGATTTCCTGCTCTGCTTCTAGCGTCAGCTTCTTCGGACTTGTAATTTCAATCCCCGTAGCATCGTCCAGACTCATCTGCAACGTTCCACCCGGATCACCCATGATGTGGATGCGACCTGGGGCCATTTTCAGCTCACTTCCATGCTCCGTACCAAAATATCGGTCATTCGGATCACTCGTTTTCGCACATCCATCTCCGTTCGTACGAACTGCACCCAAAATCATCGCTCTGGAGCCAGATGCATCCGGAAAATACAGGCTTGCATGTGTTCCCACCTTCGGCATGCTGTACATCGCACTTCCCGTTGGGGGAGCAAACGGGAACCAATGCGGCTCGGATACCCCGTCATCCTTATCAATCGCCAACCGTAGCTTTACTTCCTCTCCCCGAACCGCGAGAACCTCTCCTTCCAGTGAAATCCCGATCGTTTTGAAATTGGGGATGAAATCGCTGCGTATCCCCTCCGCGCGGGCCAATACATAACTGAATAGCAAATGACCCTTTTCCATGCGGCTTCGCAATTCAGTTACAATCATCGTTTTCTGGCGAAATTGCACCTCGTCTCCGAGAGCATACCGTTCTCCGCTTTCGATCTCGTATTTGAAAAAGTCGGTGTCATGTAACCCGGCTGACGTCCCGCCTGCTTGTTGATAGCCCTTTAAATCTTTGCTTGCCGTATAAGGCGTATTCTCCCGAATCGTCCGTTGGGTACCTGTGGGCATGCCGAAATACAGCTTCGGCGCTGCGGACTCCCATATGTCGCTTACCACCACTGTATGTAAACGACTCGCCATCCGTTTCATAAGCTCCCAGTCGGTTTCATCATATTGTAAAATCGCTTCGCCTACCGACTGCTCCCCGGTTTGATACAGCACATCACTTCGTGCATAGCCTTGAGCAAGCTTATTCACTAACTGCTTGTATGTTTGTTTTTCCTCAGGAAAAGACCGCTTTCTTTTGACAATATCCAGCTCAAATGAGCCACTGATTCCCTCCAGTGTAAGTGTATATACTCCATTATGGTTCTCAACCTCCACCGTATGGACGACACCCTTAAACAAGCTGATTTTCTCTTGTTCTTTTTGAGCATACACATGTAGCTGATCCTCTGAAGTCGCATCCAGCGCAGCCGTGGCATGACTCGACTCCTTACAAATGGCTGTGAGTGTAATACGCCCATGCTCACCCGGCTTCCACTCGATCTGAACATCCTTTAAGACCTGAATGGGGTAGGGGGAATCTATTCGAATCTGATCATATCCTATCATGTTTTCAAACCTCCCTTCCAGCTATTCCTCCTGCTGGCCATTCGTATGAAATTCGATAAATCCATGATATAAACAAGTCTGAAATGAAGAAGTCGTCAAGGCTGGCTGGCCTTCCACCTTCGTATGCTCTTTTGTGTTTTTCCACTTGTCCGTCAGCATCGGCATGCATGGCTTTCCAGAAATCGTAGAGCCATCTTCAGCGATCAGATAAACGGTTTCGGCACTCGGCTGTTCCGGACTATTACAAATTCCAAAATGAGGGACATTTTCAGGAGAATAATCCCCTTCATTCATCATCGGTTTACCATTAACAAAAGAGCCGTGGCTGTTCGGCAAATTGATCTTTCGAGGATGGCTCCCGCAAGTACAACGCATACAGGCTCCCCGTACGACATAATACTCATCGTCTGGCATGTTATCTCAACCTCCCTATTTCACCCGGACCTGTTCCAAAGCGATCCCGGAATAATCGCGCCGCAATATGCTTTCCGCCACGTCCAAACGGACGATGATCATCGGGGCGGCACTCTCCTGAATTCTAAATATCTTGTGGCCCCGAATAGCGTCTGCCTGTAATACCAGCTTTTTAAGCACACTTTGATCCAAATTCCATTCACTTTCCGGATGTACGGCAGTAAGCCGCTTCACAAAAGGAATATAGTAATTCTTCTGCATCTTCTGTTCGATCTGAGTAAGTATCGTTAATTTCATAGGCAGCTCCGGCACATAGGCCTGGACAAGACTTTTTAAAGCATCTGATATGAGAAGAATAGGGCCTTCCAGATAATCGATAAAAATACTTTCTGCATCTGCCCTCACGTTGAACATCAATGGCTTGACAATATCCTCCGGCTGCAAATCATACAGCTTCCACGGATCAATCGTTTCAAACACCTTTCGCAGCATAGGAACGTTGGTATACCGCACATCCTGCTTTAAGAGAAAATAATCCATGAGGCTTCCCCCTCTCGCTCCCCGACTTCCCCTTTACGCGTAAAACGGCACAATATCTCGCTATCATCTCGATACTCTCCAGCAAATATCGTGCATATGTCAGCTTTCGGCATCCTTTCTAGCGAAGGGGAAGCGACAAAGGCTGGCATCTGACTTTTGAGAAACTCAACGGTGAGCAGGTGGTATTTAACCGCTTCAATTTGTTGAATCTGCTCAATATCCATCGTCGTAATCTTACGGGCATAGTCGGATTTAAGCTTTTCCAGCTTAGCCATGCGATTGAACAGAGGCTCGAAAACAAAGTCTGCCGACCACTCCACCGCGCATTCAGCCTCATCCAGAAACCAATTCTCATCATAGGCGTCTATCCGGTAAACAGCTCTATTTTCCATCACACGGGTTCTAAGCAAGGAGATATAAATATATCGAATATCCCCCTTGCGACCTTGCTCGTGCTGAACGGTAGCGAGCTGGCATAGCGATTCTAAAGCCGCTATAAGTTCCTCTTCAATAGCTTGCTGCCGTGTCAGAAAGTTGTTTTCAATGAGCGCCAGATCATGAAGCCATTCCGTAAATACGTGCTTTTCCAGCAAGTCCTGCAACGCTGCATCCCGTTCCATGAGCTTCATTCAATGTTCACCTTACCCCCGGTTAATCTCACATCGTCCATAATGTCGAGCTTGGCTCCGGATTGAATAAAACTTACGCCTTCTTTCCCCTCCATAATAATTTTGGTGCCCCCTGTAATTTGGATATCCTCCTGAGCAGACAGGGTTATTTTTTTGTTACTGTTAATTTCAATACCGCCTTCATCTGTGAGGCGCATCAGCATTTGTCCACTATTGATAATTTCTACCGCACCCGGCTTGAAAACCACCTGTTTGCCGTATTTAGTGCTGATGCTTTTGACCGCAGGATCACTTCTTTTCACAGGATCAGAGGAGGCAAGATCGACAGAACTGGCGGCAAAAGCATGCTGCTCCCGTTCATCCGGAAAGTACAGACGAATTTGATCCCCTGCTTCCGGCATGACATACCAGCCGCTGCCATCGGGAGAAGAATAAACAGTAGAATAGGGAAACCACATAGCCCCGGATGCAGTCGAGCCTTGATCAATTTCCAGCTTGATTTTCACTTTTTCTTTGGAAATATCAATTACCTTGCCAAACAGAGAAGCACCTGACAGATCATACGCGTAGTGAGTTGGGCATTTTAACCCATGTGCATCCCGTAAAATGTAACGATTCACGATCAGATTTCCTTCGGTAGTCGTTTCCGCCTTGGCTACGTAAAGAGTTCTTTTAAGAAAAATGACGGAACTACCAAGCTCTAGAACTTTGTTGCTGGTCACTTCATAGCTCAAGCTGTTGGACTCGCCAAATTCCGGCAGTCCGTTGCGGGACATGAGCTTGTGCTCCTTCAAGTCTTTTTTAATGGAATAGTTATGTTCGTTCAGCGGTTGAGGGGCACTGGAATGGGGGACACCGATCACATATTTCAGTCCTTGTTGCATCGTAATTGGAATTAGAGCAGCATGCAGCCGAGAAGCAATTCTTTTAACAAAGGCCCAGTCCGTTTCATTGTATTGCACCAATAATTCACCGATAGCTGCGCCATGAGAAGCCTCATCAACCACTTCTGCATCTGAATATGAACCTGTAATATGTGAAAATAAGTTGTTATAAGACTCCCCTGTTTTTTGGAAGGAACGGCGTTTGGGGCGAATATCCATCAATAAAGTTTGACTACCGGCCTCAATAGTGAGCTCGCGTACTCCATTTACAGCTTTTACAGCAATATTCGTGACGATTCCCTGAAAGAGACGGATCTGCTTCCCTTCACTTTTTAAAAAGACCTCGATGTGCTCATCTTCATCCGCTTTTTCTACGTATTGATCCAGCTTGTCCTCCGAAACAATTCCACGAATGCTGAAACTCACATGCTCGTTTAACTGTTTAATGAGATGAACACTTAGTACACTTTGAAACTGATAAGGGACAACCTGAACATCAGCCGTGGTGTAAATGGGGTTACTCATTCATATCCCTCCTCTTCTGCCTCGTCAACCGTTTGAATGGTATGAATCATTTGCAGGGCGATATCCTGCCATTCGGCATACTGCTTATAAGGACAACAAAATGTTCCCATAACCGTCTTTCCTTCCAGCTCAAAGTAGAACATATTGTGGTAAATGGGCTGATCCAGCGCCGGGCTTTTAAAGTCAAAATAGCCGATCTGCTTGCCATGGATCTCTTCTACTTTTTCTTCATAAAATACATGGGCCGGATTCATATTTTTCATCATTGCCTTCATACCAGCAGTGAGCTGTTCCACCCATTCGTCTTGTAATGCCTGATCCACCCGGTTCAGGGTAACATCCACACTGCCCAATTCATTCGTTAAAATGACTTCCGGACGCTGCTCATGCGGATACTTAATCTTTTGCAAATGCTTGGGCATAGGGGTCAAAACAGAGGGAACATGCATTTTCAACCGATCCTTAAAGAAAAATCGTTCTTCAAACACATAGGATTGACCGTCAATGATCACGGGACCTGCCAAAATATTTTTAGGCATCTTCAGCTTCTCCATCTCATGGAGCCGATCCAAAATCTTTTCATCCTCATATTTCACTGTCTATTCCTCCTCCACATATTGACTAATCCACAATCATCCGCCCGGCTCCGCCGCCCTGCCAGCGGCCTGCTGTGCGCTTCCCCCTCCCGGCTCCTTCCAGGATCAGCACCAGCTGTCTGTGAAGCTGCACATGGGAATATTCCCTGTATTCCGCACCGCTGCGGTTTGCAATGTAATGCTGAATGGACTCCCTGTCCACAGCCTCCAGGTTCAGGCACATGAGCGCAAACATACAATCCATCGGATCGGTTGCGCCGCTTTTAAGCAACTCCGATGCGAAGTAACGCATCGTTTCCGGGCGCAATGTACTTTGATGCAAGCCCGCGAACGGGACATGGATATCGCTCCATGTATTGAATTCGGTAGCCATGTCAGCAAAGTCCTGATAATCCGAGCGAAGCACAGCTCCGGTTTTGAGCTTGAACCTGCCCAACTCCAGCTCATCCAATCCGATCTCGGTCTCGTCCTCCAGCACAATATCTGCATGATGAGCGGTGAAATCCGGGCGATCTGTTTGTTCCAAAAAGAGCAGCTTCAACACCGATAGCCGCCCCGTGGCCGCATACGGCACTTCCTGCTCCTGTTCCAGCAGGTACAGCCTGCCTCTGTACTTCACGATGCCTCTGCCAATGATCAGCGAATGCTCTCCAACCGTCACGTTCATCCCGGTGATGATGCCATCCGAGTAATCCTGATACCGGATATCCAGAAAACTACGGGGGTAATCCCGCAGATTTTCCAGCATCTCGGTTTTGAGAATACGGCCTTTCTCAAACTTCGGCACGATATGGGTTAACATGTGTTTTCCTCCTCTCCATGCCGATTTCGGCACAAGTGTCGTCGAGCACCTCAGTAACGACATTGCGGCCGCAACGTAATGCGCCAGCCGGTTCGCTCTGCACCGTCATTACTGTTTTGTCTGCTCTTCTTTATTTAGAGATATAGACAACCGATTCACGCCGGGTGCAGGAGCCGGGACAGGCACCTCTGTCAGCGGTGGATTTTGCTTAATATACTCCGAGTAGTCCAGCCAATTTTTGTTCACCACATAGGTACGAGCGATTTTGTCATGTAGCGTCTGCTTTTTTGCAGTGAAGGCTGCCATGATGTAGCCGACAAATATAGTGAAAAATGTAATGATTCTACTCCAGTAGCGGGCACTCGCACGTCCGAAAGTTATTTTTTCATTGTATTCATCTACGACAATAATCCCCAAAGCGAGCTTACCTAAGGTTCCTCTACATTTAGACGATTCCATGATAGCGTAGTACAGCCAGCCTATTGAAAAATAAACAAGTACGTTCGAAATAGTTTCCAATTCATAAAATAACCGTGCCCCATGGAAGGCATATACCGAAGGATACAAAGTGCTTCCCCATGCAGGGATAAAAGAAGTTAATGTCCCTATCAAAGTGGTAAGCACTACAATGATCATCGTACCTACATACAAAATAAAATAATCTAGCCAATAGGCGAAAAACCTTTTCCAAAAGCCTGCGTACATTCCTGCTGTTCCCCCTGATTGAAAACTACGATTTATTAAAATCTTAGAATCTATTTATCTACCTTTACATCCCGGCTCCCCGCTCGGCCTGCTCACGCAGGATATGATTCAGCTCGCGTTTGTCCACAACGTAGGTACGGGCAATCAGATCATGGAGAGCTTGTTTTCTGGCCGTAAAGGCTGTCATGATAAAGCCGACAAATACCGTAAAGATATTAATATATCCGCTCAAGTAGCGGGCGCTGGCACGGCCAAAACTGAGTTTCTGATTATGCTCGTTTACCACGACGATTCCAAGGGATAGCTTGCCAACCGTTGCCTTGCACTTGCAGGATTCCATGATGGCAGAGTACAGCCAACCCAGCGTTATAAAACTAACGATCCAGAAAGTAACCATAAAAATTCCCACACTTCTATAGTCCCCGTCCGATCCCCAATCTAAAATCGTTCTCACTTTAAAGAACGAGGCGAATCCTACCATAATCAACATGACCATAGAAATAAATCGTGTACTGACATATAAAATAATAAAATCTATCAAATAGGCTGAAAACCTTTTCCAAAAACCTGCATACATTCTGGTAGTCCTCCCCGATTAGACCTGCTGCGAGAAATTCTGTCCTTCCCTACATCCCGGCTCCCCGCTCGGCCTGCTCACGAAGTATATAATCCAGTTCGCGTTTGTCCACGACGTAGGTACGGGCGATCAGATCATGGAGAGCCTGTTTTCTGGCCGTAAAAGCTGTCATGATAAAGCCGATGCACAAAATGATGGCCGATATAAACTTACTCCAATGGCGGGCACTGGCACGTCCAAAGCTGAGCCTCTGGTTAAACTCATCTACCACGACGATCCCGAGAGCCAGCTTGCCCACCGAAGCTCTGCATTTGGAAGATTCCATAATCGCGTGATACAGCCACATCGCGCCCCAATTAAGCAGAGTCTGTCCGACCATCTTCATGGTAAAAATAGGGGACGATCCGTCTGTGAGTAAAGAGGTTTCCACCAAAGAAGACCCCCTGTCCCCAATGGCTTGAATCACAAACCAGATCAGACCCAGAATCATAAATACGAACCATAACAGCAGATTGTCGATAATACTCGCCAAAACCCGTTTCCAAAAACCTGCGTATAACATACTACATCCTCCATATATTGTATTTTTATTCCACGTCGTTTCATGGTATTTCGCACTTCATAGTGCTTCGTATCGCGCTGTGTGCTGTCTCTGTTGGCCTGTCTTACTTCGTGCCGTCAAAGAAATCCAGCTCGGAGAGATCGTTTTCGAAGGCAAAAAATCGTTTGGGTCCCAGATGCAGCAATTCATCCCGGCGGGTAATCGGCACCACATAAAAGCCCCAACGGCTGTTGCCTGCAAAAACAAAATATTTCGTCTCGCCGTTGCGAATAGAGTCGGTATCATCCTGCGGAATATCCCGCCCGTACAGCACGGCGATTTCCTCATACGGCATCGGCTCAAAGGCTTCTGGCCGACTGCGGTATACATGGCGCTGACGTAGCTTGCCGCCGTTCGCCGTCAGGAAAAATTCCACCTCGGCCGCATGGGATGGCCTGGAAATAGAGCCGCGCACACGGTTGCTCTCCAAGCTCGCAATCAGTTCCTTCTCGCGCCCAGTATGCGTCCATGCGCTGACGGTGTACGGAATGGCCGGAATATGATTGGTAATGACAGGCTCAATCGTGCCCATTTTTTTGGCGTTCAGATAACGGATAGCGCCGCGCAGACAGGCCATTTTCAGCTCAGGCACCCGGCTTAGGTCTTCCGCCTTCTGACGGAACTCAATGCTGCGCCCCGGCACAAATTCCTTGAGCGCCTCGCGAAAAACGTCAATCCGGCAGGATTGCCCGGTCAGCTTGATAATCGAATAGTCCTGCAAGCGTCCCTCCTGATAAAAATCATCCAGAAACTTGCGTACAATATTATAGATATCCGCCTTGAGAAGCTGCTGTATTTCACGGATATTGAACACCACATCAGGCAATCCGTATTCATCACGAAAACGTCCATTTTCTATGACTGAAACCAGCCAACGATCCATCACGGCTATGTTCAGGTCACTTTCGGATGAAAATACCTGCTCGGACTCGAAGCGGCTGCGCAGGATACCTGTACGTAAGAAAAATTCCTTTTTCATATTTTCCGCCGCGCCCCACAACAGATGAAAATTGCTCAGCACCCGCTGATATTCATCTCGTGTGGCATGCTCATACTGTTTGAACGCCGTAGGCAAGATGGCCTCTGCCTCTCGATAACGTTCCTCCAGTCCCGCATACACAGCATCTACGCCAAACTCATCCACATGGCGGTACAAATCCCCTGAAGGAATGCCGATCAAGGCATCAATATCGGTGTCAGGCAATCGCGTTTCCGCAGCATAATAGCCTGCAAACACAATTTTCATGAACTGCATAATCCGATACGTCAGATTGTTTCCGCCAAAATTGGTATCCCCATTTTCATATGTGGTGTGAATATCAAGCTTAT
The DNA here is from genome assembly GCF_056316205.1 of Paenibacillus sp. 1-8. Taxonomy (NCBI): domain Bacteria; kingdom Bacillati; phylum Bacillota; class Bacilli; order Caryophanales; family Paenibacillaceae; genus Paenibacillus; species Paenibacillus sp. 1-8. The sequence continues at coordinate 3,944,165 of NZ_CM149995.1, forward strand.
AGGCAATGCGTCCATCCTCAATGCGAAATCGGGCGGAAGACAAATCCGTTGTACCTCCACCGCAATCAATGACAAGAGCCTGATATTCCTCACCGTCCGCAAACGTCCCTCGTTCCATCTGGTCTGCCAGCGTGTTGTACAGCACAGCCAGCCCTTCATCCAGCGCGTCCTCTGCTTCAATCCGGTAATCCGGCAAAATATCGCTAAACATCTCGATAAACTGCGGCTGTAGCTTGACGGGTGCCGAAAAATGCAGGTTACGAAACCGGCACTTGAATTGCTGTTCGGCTGTCGCAATCACATAGCGGATAAAAGCCGCTAAAATTTCGCTGCGGGAAGCGGTCGCCGTATTCCCCTCGGAATCCATTAATTCCTCGGTTCGCTTATAGTCATTGACCCAGCGCTTGATGCCCCGCAGTACCGTCGCCCGGCTGCCCGCTACATCCGTTCCACGCAGTGCTTCCTCTCCGAATACGTATACGATATGCTCCGGATTAGAGCAGTCCGCGACACGAATGGCGGTCGGCAACACTTCGATCCAATCCCCCTTCGCTCCATCCGGGCCGGGGAAGGACACATAATTGATCGCGTTCAGCCGTACCGTGCTGCTCATGCCTGCATCCGGGGCAGTAACGTAGGAGCTATCCAGATATGCACCTGCCGTGGTGTTCGAGGTGCCAAAATCAACCGCCAATACTGCATCTGTCGTTTCGGTACCGCGAATGATCAGCTCTGCCACCGGAATACGTTGACCTTGAAGCTTCAATGGCAGCATCGGCTTATCTCCATAGTAGAGGTTATAAAAATATTCCGATTCCTGTCTTCGCAAAAACAACAGACTGTAATTATGGTTGGCCGTCTCCCGCAGTTCAGCGTCGAGATGGCGGGAAAGGTAATATACGCCTGTCCGTCCCTCGTCCTTTACCAAATTCAAAACACCGCACAATTCCCCCACCGCATTCACCAGCAGCACATTAGACGCGTTCAGCCAAGGCAAGTCGGATTCAATCCGGTAATTGTCCATTCGACCTGTCCGCACACCCTGATACAGCGTGATTTTGGCGGGAACCCGGATACCGTTGCTCTCCTGCCGTCGATCATTCCAATTTCGCCGCAGTGCCGATTCGATGCGCTCGAAGCCGCCGGGGTTGGGCCGTGTGATGAGCAGATGCTCCTCTGCACTCCGAAACCGCAGAATCACGCGGATCAGCTCCTCACGTGCCAGACGATTAGCAAAGCCCTCGACCAGACGCTCCTTATCACATATTCCGCGTAGCTGAAAGGTTGTCATTTGCTCTAGCTCCGCCCGCGTGTATTTCGCCGTGAAGCGAATGCCTTTTCGATCGGTGAGCGGGTCAAGCAGCTTGTATGTATAGGGTCCGTTCATCGTTCACATGTCCTTTCTCTGCCATTTGGCCTTAATAGAGGGCAATAGCGTCTATTTTCATCGTCGGGTCTGCCTCCAAAATACCGAAATGACGTGTCCAATACAGCTCAATCGTAAAACGCGCCGGAAGAAACAGGTCCAGAATTAAATCAGCTTTGATCCGTGATAACTGCGTTTCCTCCTGACCGATATAGATGAGCAATTCGTCCTTTTCCTCACAATTGGTATAAATGATCGAACGGTGAAATACGCGGCGCATCGTTTCTTTTAGCAGATGTACAGCTTCCCCCGTCTCATACAGCCGCAGCAATCCTTCGGCAATCGCATCCTGCTCCTCACGGTTTAACTGTGCAAAGCTTTCGCTCACCTTCGGGCCAAAAATGCCGTTCCCAATGTCACGCTGAACAAACCGGATATGGTACTCCCGCCGATTCATGCCTTGATACAAATCCATTTCGGCCAGAAAATGTATCATAATATCGAACAGCGATTCTCTCAGCTCCAGGTACTCCTCAGCATCCGGCGGAAACAGGTCCCGAAAAATAGAATAAAAGCGGTAGTATGGATTAATTTCCACCACCTGCTCCAGCTCGGATGTATTCAGCTCGGTCAGACTCAGCTCCATATACGGAGAGTAGCTAACAGCGGGTACAAACCGGAAGCTGTTAACATCTAACTCCTGTTCCTTTGCGCGCATAAGCAAATCCCAGACGTAATTCACAGCCATTCTCCTTCACACTTGTACTCCGGGAAATACATTTGCACTTCCGACACCAGAAAGCTCATCAAGTCGGATAAAATATAGGCAGGAAATGTTGACGAAGCTTCCGCAGAACCGTGTCTGAACCCCAATCGCATGATCTGCTTGCCTTCCTCCGTCCGCACGTTGTCACTGACAAACGGATTTAACGGATACGTCTGGGATTTGGATAAAAGCTTGCTCACATCATTTCTGCCTGTGCCTCCCCAAATGTCCACACGCTCCAATTCCAATCCCTGTGCAGCTTCAAAAGAATGTACAATACGCGTAATTTCCGCTTTGGCCCGGACGATCACAGCCTGTTTGCCTGCATAGCGGCCCAAAAAGCTGTCCTGCCGCCGATTGGACAACACCGGATAGGTCTGACGACTAAGTCGCGTCAGGACGGGCTTCGTAACCTTCAACACATTCCATTCACCGGACTTATCACGAGGCGTGACAATCGTCAGTTCCTCTTCCGTGCGCTTGATATACCGGATATCGCCTTCCACTCCGTCAATCAGGTAGCCGTGCTCAGATCCTGTTTTACGTAAAGGAAGCACATGCTCATAGTTCACATGATCTATAGCCGGTATTGGGAAACCACTGTTTTTCAGAGACAGTCGTTCAATGTTCCAAAGTGGAAAAACATCCACCTTCTTAAAAACGTCGAATTCCTCCAACGAGATCGTAATTTCGTGAATTTCTTCATCGACGGCAGGCTCGCCTTCTCCTCCAACCAGTACACAATCGACAAATTTATAAGCGTACGGGTGATTAATCGTTTTCCACGGCATGCCATTTTGCATGAACATAAGATATAGCTTCTCAATCTCCAAAATATAAGAACGGTTGTGCTCCAGACGAAAACGAATCGGATAGCTTCCCGTTTCCGTTACCAACGTTCCCCCGAAAACCCGTTTGCTGCGTACAAGCGCGGTGATCTGCTCGGTCTCCATCTCCAGAAAAAGAGTAAATAGCGGCAACGCTCCGCCTTCCCGAACGACCTCTGCCACGCGGCTGATATCCAAGACCTTGTCCTTGGAATCTGACGGCAACACCGGATATAAAAATTCATGAATCGGATCATAGTCTTCACGTGATGTCAATGACACGTACACGTCAAACTTCTCTTCCGTATTCTCAATTTCCTCAAATACCCGCCGTTCCAGCTGGCGGGTCATTTCTTCCTGATATTCGACGAGGTTCATAAACACCCCCGCCATCATATTTTTCAGCAAACGTCTCTGCTCCAGATCGTCCATCTTGCTCAAACGGTCCTGCACCAGCTCTTTCACGACGTCTCACTCCTTTCCGGCTCCAGCATTCATTGAACATGAAAACCTTAACTTCCGTTCGCAGCCGCCTGATTCTGACTGCCTGAATCAGACACACCCGCTTCTTTGGAAGCGGAATCAGCAGTTCCTTGCTCCTTGCTGGCGGGTGCCTTCGTCGAAGAGGCATTCCCATCGCTCGTACTGCCGCTCTTGGCAGTTGAAGAAGCTTCCTTCTTCGCGGCTGCTGTATCCGCTGATTTCATTGTTGCAGCATTACCCGTAGCTGCCGCAGCCTTGGTTTGCGATGCTGTAGCAGGAGTTGCCGCAGCGGAAGATGAAGCTTCGCTCGCTGCGTCCCCTGCGTCCGTGTCGTTCAACGCTCCGTCAGGCAATCCCAAACCAGCAGCAAGTTGACCATTTTTCTGCTGCTCCGCGCTCTGTTTCTCCTCTGCCTTTGCAATACTTCGCTCCAGTGCCAGTACGCTTTCAAGCTTATCGATCTCCTGATAAATCTCCTGTGCCCCGCTATAAGCATCAATGGCTCCTTCATAATCGAGATCCTTCATCAGCCGATCCCCTCTGGCCTGTAGCTTGCCAGCCTGAATTTCCTTGAGCTGCTGCTGGATGGCCGTCATTTTATCATTGGTCTCGGTAATCTTCTTCTCCAGCTCTTTTTGCGCGGACGTATAACCGGATTCCATCGCAGCCTTGTTTGCTTTCTTGTACAGCTTAAGCGCATTCGTGTAGTCGCCGCCCTGAAATTTTAAATCTCCGTCCTTCATCCAGCTCGCCGTCTCGGCATAGCTGTCCAGTTGGTCGATTTTATGCTCAATATCCTTCACATTAAACGGCGGGTACAGACCGGCACTTTTCCGCGCTTTATCGTAGCTGGCTTCGGCTTTGGTAAAGTCTGCTTTTTCCACATATCCGTTCCCGTCAACCATGAGTTGAGATAGTTTCTGCTCTGCCGTATACAGTCGCTTGTGAAGCTTATCGTTAATTTTAACTGCCGCGTTTTTCGCTTCACTGTAGGACTTGAGCGCCTTCGCATAATCACCTGCCCTGGCGTAATCATCCGCGGCCTGAGCCGATTCGACCATTGCTTCCAGCGCAGCCGCCTTGTTCGCAGCCATACGAGCCAGGGTAATCCACGCTCCCCCGCCTACAATCACAAAGGCAAGCAACGCAATCAAAATCCGTTTGATCAGCTTGCGACGGTTCTTAGGCTTTTCCTGAAAAATTTTGTTCACATAGATGGCGGCAGCCGTATAGTTGTTCACTGTTCGGCGCTGCTTGCTCAGCAGAACCTCTTCCAGCGTATCTGTCAGCATGACCGGGTCCTTTGCTTCCTCCAGCGCCCCCAGCATTTCCGCCAACTCGACGTCCTCCCACATCCCTGATGTGGCGAGCAGCATTACATCTCCATCTGCAAGCTGCGTCTTTTTGGCATAATGGGCATGAACTCCATTCGGATTTCCCAGATATTCCAGCAAATTGCCCCGTTCCTCATGCGTGCTGGTCGCTTCGTCGGGAATACGTCCATCATCTGCCAATGACTGAGCCAGGCTATGATCCTTACTGCGAAAATTAAGCCGTCCATTGCGAAAATGATATAACCGCACATTACCGCACGAAACATACACCATTTTGTTGTAGTTGGTCACTACCATCAGCAGACTGGCTTTGAGCCGCACACGACGGCTTTCAAATTGCAGCCATTCCTGCGCTTCACGCAGATCTCTCATCAAGCGCCGTTTGGACATGGAAGGCTTCTCCATGAAGTTTTCCAGCACCGTTTTGACAACCATTTCCGCGCTGCGCAGCTCCTGATCCGAATCCAGACCGTCTGCGAGGACATAACAGGCCATGTCGTCCGTCTCCATGAATGCAAAATAGTCCCGGTTGTCTATGTAAGAGCCCGCTTCCGACACAAAGGCGGTACTAAAATCGCTGTTGTCCTTGCGCATCGCTATCCCCGTCTTTCTTGTTTCATCCTATCGCCAACATAACCACTGTCGCGTTATCCTGACTTTTAAAGCCTTTATCATTAATCGTATCGATCATCGCTTCCGCCATTTCCTGCGGTGCTCCACCCTTGCGCATGATCTCTTCCAGCTCAATCTCCGTCAGTGCCTCCTGAATTCCATCGCTGCACAACAGAACATGATCGCCTGCGTACAGGCGAATCGGCGCAGCACCAAGCTCCATGCTCTCAAAGCCCTCATAGCCCAAATAATTGACCAATTGATTGCGAACCGGACTCGTTTTGGCCTCTTCCGAGGTCATTTGCCCAGCCAGCACCCGTTCCTCCAGCAAGGTTTCCGCCGTATGCTTGGAATTGACGCTCTGAAAATGACCATTACGGTAAATTGTAATCAGGCTATCTCCCACCGCTCCGTAATACAACTGATAGCCGCAAATGATGACCGCCGCCAGCGTCGTCCCTCCGCCCTGCCCATTCAAATTTTGCAAAATACCGCGATTGCTCTGAGTTGCCGCTTCTGCAAAATATCCGTTCAGGTTCGACGCATCCTCCAGCTTGGCGAATGCCTTCGTAAAGGTCGTCACCGCCAATGTACTGGACATGCGTCCATTAGCCAGTCCGCTGATGCCGTCTGCGACAACCGCCAACGTACCGACAGGTGTTGTCATACTTGCAAAATAATCGTCCTGCTCGCTTCGGCTCCCGATCGTTTGACCATTTCCGATCTCAATTCCACCCATGGTACGGCTGCCGGAACTTCGTGTCAGCCGCATGCGGATCATGAGAAGAACAGCGAATAGCACCGCAGCTCCACATACAACAAAATAAGGCTGCATTTCGTTACCTCCCTGCACCATACCCACTTCCGTCCTAGTTTTCGTTGTCCCACTCAAAATGGGCGCCGCACAGCGGGATAAAGATAAATTTGCTGTGTCCCAGCTGAATCACGTCATAAGCAGCCAGCTCTGCTGGTGAATATACTGCCTCATTATTGTGATACGCCAAGCCTGACGAATCCCCCGGCAGCAAGTAGAAATTACGCTTTTTCGGATCATACACAATGACCGCATGATTTCTGCGGGAAATCGTGTTGTCCCCAATAATACGGACATGCATTTCCTCGGCACGTCCAATAAAGTTTTTCTCGGCCATAATGCGATAGTCCTGACCCACCTGCGCTCCTTCGATGCATACTAGCCATCCGGTTACCGGGTGAATCCCCACGGTCTCGCCCAAATACGGCATCGTTCTGTCATCGTCTCCCGCACCGTTGGTTTTTGCCGTTGGTTCAACACTTTTGGGTGCGGCTACATTTACCACCGTATTACAATAAGGACACGTATTTCCGTGCTTTCGTGTACTGAACATGTGTCCGTTCGGGCATCTTGTCAAACTCATAATCGGTTCCTTCCCCCAATTGTCATGATTGTCTTTTCAGCTATTTCACGAGCAGTCTCGTATTGGCGATATATAATAAATCACCTGTGTAAATCCGGTACGGCTCACCGCTTTCCAGCTTCTTGGTTACACTTTCGTTCGCAGACCGCAGTCCGGTACCGTTACCGGAATCCACATCCTCCACAAACCAGTCGCTGTTCACCCGGTTGAGCACCGCATGCTCCACGCTTATAAGAGATGCATAATCTGTACCTGCCAAATCAATATCCGCCTCGGAGCGAGCCGTTGTTTTGCCGATCAGGAGCGAGGTTTCGCCTTCGATATACCATTCTTTAATGGACTCGCCCTCTTCATCCATCAGTATCAGCTTGGCAATCCGATTGCGCTGTGTCTTAGGCTTCGCCACACGTTCAACTGACACCAGATTACGCAATATGTATACAAGCACGCCGATTCCGATACCTATCACGACCACGGTTTTCAAACCGCTGTAGCCTGTACGACTAAACATATAAAAGGCGATCGCCAGCATCAGCCCGAACATGGCAGCATCTATGATGAAAACCCATCTGTTCTGCGCCGTTTTCACTGCTTGCTTCCCCCGTTTCTATCCTGAAATCATCACTTTTTACGAATACCGAAAAATTGGTTAAACATCGCCGAGGTATCCGTCGGATCACCGGATTTTTTCGTTTTTTTCCCCGGTGAGCCTTCCTTCGTTTTCGGATGAAAACCGAAAAATTGCTCAAAATCAGTTCCTATATCAGCCGGATTAAATCCTTTGGCTGCGTTGCGCGCACCACCGGAAGATGCTGACCCTCTTCCTCTCTCTGGCTGCGGTCCGCCAGCTCCCTCTGTTTTTCGGATGAGCTCGGCATCGTATGCCTGCCGCAATGCTTCGTCACGCAAGGTATTGTAAGCCTCATGAATCAGCTTGAACTTGCGCGTTGCTTCCTCGCTTCCCTGGTTGGTATCAGGATGATACTTTTTGGCCAGTTTACGGTAAGCCTGCTTAATCTCTGCCTCCGAAGCATCCCGGCTGACACCGAGCAGCTCATAGTAGTTGGTCATTGTGTGATGTTCCCCTCTCCGAAAAAAATAAATATTAAGAGACCCGTAGGCCTCTTAATATTTATCCACCCTGCACTTGTGCGCCGGGTGAGTGTGTGTTTAAGCTGCGCTTAACGTTAAGACGTTAAGCTTAAACCGGATATCCGCCGTCGATTGTAGCCAGCTCGGTTTTGTCTTTCTTTTGTTTGATGTAGAGTGTAAATGCACCTACACCTTCTGTGTCGCCGAAGTGCTCAGTGTAGTCCACCACGAAAGCATTCGGGAAGTGGATTTTACGCACAACTTGATCAGCTGCGATAACTTCCAGTGTTACTTTACGGTAGCTGTCTGCTTTTTCAGCAGGAACCAGGGACCACAAAGCCAGTTTCAACGTGTCATCCGCGCTGTCGCCGTCTACGGCTGTGATAATTTTACCGCTGATGCGCAGCGTGGAGCCTACGTCAGTGGAGCGTGCATTGGAGTCGTCCGGTGTATCGGTGTCATAAATAACCGTTTGGATGTTATCCAAGCCCAGCTCAATTGTTTCTTGTCCTTCAACTTTCAATCTGAATCCCATGTGTGTTGCCTCCTTGAAATTAGGTAATATGATGGCGGGAGAAGCAGGGCTTCTCCGCAATTTATGTATAAAGGCGGTTCTGGATAGAAACGCCTCTAACATCTTTCGTAGCGCTCGGATCATGATTTGACCGAGCTGGTTCCTTTAGTAATCATGACTTCCAGGTTCTTCACATTGCCGTTGAAGACCAGATCGATATGGCACATATTGCTTTTCTCATCAATAATGAAGCTCATATCGTCTCCATCCTGAATGATCGAGTTCACAGATCCTCTGCTGCCCAGCCACTTGCTCTTTTGGCTACTCGGATTGTTACTGAAGAAGCGGACGATATTTTCGTGCTTGAAGTCTCCTGTCTGGTAGCGCAAAATACGTTCAATGTACGTGCTGACCAGCGTCTTGTAGATGGAGTCAAAGCCGTCCTCGGACATCGCCATGCTTCTCGCCTTGTAGACGGTAATCCGGCGGATATCCTTATCCTGAATCTGAGCATTCTCGGATGAGAATACAAAGCCGAAGTTTTTACGGTTGATGGCATCCTTGATCGTGTTGGTAAACCCGGTGATTTCCTTGGCCATCGTCGTCACTGTGCGCAGACTGTTGTCTCCCGCTTCGATGTCGAAGCGTACGCCAGGGAAGTTTTTGTTGACCGTTTTGAACGTCTCACGCAGGTACTCAGGACACTGATAAGAAGCGACCAAACCAGCGGCAACGTAGGCTGCGCCCACATAAACGCCTTCGATCCACAGCTTGAGAATATCTTCTTTCTCCTTGGAGAGCTGCACACCGCTTTCGGTCTGTAGCATTTTGCTGTCGATAATGACACCCGATTTATCCTTCGGAATAATCGTGAAGTTCGGTACGCAAGGAATCGCAAATTCGCTGTATTCTCTGCGAACGAGACTGGCGCATTTATCGACATATTTGTCGATGCCTGCTGTCGCCATACTGTTGAAAGTCGTTTCTTCACCGGATTCAAAATTAAAGAACATTTGAATTTTGTAATTCTTCACGACTTGCAGCAGCATCGAGAGCGATTCCATCGAATTTCCGCCCTGCTTAACGACCTTCTCGTTCCCTTTGAAGCGTTCACGTGAAACCTTCACCTTACCGGCTGCTTCCAGCTCGACGGATGGAACGATACCAAACCAGATCGTGTCGCTGAATTCATTTTTGGCATTCACGGTGTTCAGGTATGTTTCCAGGCGCGGGATATTGCTGCTTTTCACCAGCATGTCCAGCTTGTTGTTTGCCACCAGCATTGTTGGCAGCATACCCTTGCTCTTCGTTGCATATTGATCGAAGAACATTTTGACACCGAGGATTTTTTCCACAAGCGGCTTAACCGCCTTTACGAAATCATCCTTGGCATTTTTATAGAACTCCAGATACGTGTTGTAGTTCTGAACTTCAACCGCAGTATCAACCTTGGTCTGAACAGCCGGCAGCGGCACAAACGTGCGAACCACCAAATCCTTCACATAGTCAGAAGGCGTATCTGTGATGGAGTTGTAATCTTCCTCGAACACCTGTGACAGATCGCCCGTGCTGTTCTCATCCAGCAGCATCAGCTCGGTGCTGTCGCTCTTCGGTGCTTCAATAATTTTCAGCTCGCCGCTTTCCCCAATGGAAAGCATACCCACCTGGATCAGCTCACCGGAGTTTTCCTCCTGGGCGCCACCAAGCAGAAGGCGAGTTTTGATATCCTCAATCGCCAATGGCAGCATCGCCATAACGTTGTTATAGTTCTGGCTTGCTTCCTCGAACATTCCATTCAGCTTGTCGCCCATGTCGAGTTTCTTCGGATCGCCATCATCCAGCTTGTCATATTCACCATACATATAGTGAATTTCTTTGCGGACTTGGCGAATATCGTCCATAACCTTTTTCGGAGAAATCATATCCAGCAGATTTTCAAACTTGAAATCCACATTTGTGATTCCTTGACTGCGCTTGGTGTCAATGAGCGTAAACAACATTTTTAGAAAATCATTACTTTGATTGACTCGAATTTCAGAAATGCTGTCCTCATCAATCCCTTCCGGCTTTTTGAGGGTATAGACCACTTTTTGATTAGCCGCGTTAAAAAACGAATACACAGTCGGCGAAAATTTATCCAAAAATTCATCGAAGCTGCGCACCAGAAGGTGCTGGTTAATTTCCTTGATTTTCTCATCACTCAAGCTGTCAATGCCCTTCACATCACCTACAATTGTGATCAGGTCCAGCTTTTCCGGGTTGATTTCTTCAAAAAGCATTGTCCGGTTTGTTTGATAAATGATTTCCATCGCTGTCGGCAAACGAATTAAAGTATGGATATACGTCGAAAGCCCCACATACGGACACGGGATGTCCAATCTAGAGCAGCCGGGTTCCCACGCTTAGTTCTTTTGCCTCCTCCCCCCTACATAACATTCAAATTGGCCAAAGGATTCGGCTCATACTGCAATACGCAGTACAGGCATGTAACCTCGAAAATCAGTCCGAAGCGTTCGTTTAACTTTTAATGGCAAATTTAACAAACGGAAATAAATCGTTCAGGTAACAAGGAAATTTTCGATTCTGTTATTCCGTGATCCTACTGTTATCCCAGTTTTTGCCGTTGATACGAGAGCTATCATACAAAGCACTCGTTAGTTTTGTCAATTTCTGTAGCCCCAGATTGAAACAGGGTCATTTGACTCATTTTATGCGTAAATACGTAATTTTTATGATATGTTAGACCTGTTTATTCAGGGAATTATTCACAAATGGAACTCAATTGCCGATAGAAATCCATTGGATCTTTCTGTTAAGCGTAAAAGTATCAAATTCATGGCTAATGTGAGGGTTAACAGTCTGTTTTTATCCTTTATCCCTTATATACCAAGGATTAGGAGAGTAGGCGCGCCCGCATTGGCCTCGTCGATGGAGGGGCTTATGTTCAGAATGAGGAAATTAGGAATCATTGCTTTTATGACTTTTGTACTATTTTTTCAAATTGGCTCAAACGGGGTCATTTGGACTGTAAATCAGGCCAATGCCGCATCTTTGGGAACTGTTCCGGTCGAGGGTTATGATGCCGTTTTTGTATTGGATACCAGCTATTCCATGAATGATACCGATCCCGAGGGGATTGCGGCCGAAGTTATCAATATGTTTATGGATTTGAGTGATGCAGACCGTACACGCGTCGGATTCGTCGCTTACAACCATCATGTAGTCGCCTCGAAGTCGCTGACTTCTATTGCGGTAGCAGCGCAAAAATCACAAATTCAGCAGGAAATCAGAACGCTGAACCGTTCCGGTTATACAGATTTGGGACTTGGATTGCGTAAAGGCTCGGAGCTGCTTGCCGCAGGGACTTCCAAAGGACGTCAGCCTTTTATAATCCTGTTATCCGATGGAGAGACTGATTTTGGAGCCTCTTCCGGTTCCCGATCCAAAGGGGACTCAAGTAATGACGTGTCCTCCGTCATTAAGTCTGCACAGACCAAAGGATACCCTGTGTATACGATTGGACTGAATCATGACGGCACGGTGAACCGACAAGAACTGGAGCGAATTGCTTCGCAAACGGGGGGAGCTTCTTTTATAACGAGCAGCGCCGAGGATCTGCCGGAAATTTTGAACCGTATTTTTGCCAGCCAGATTCGTTCCAAGCTCGTTCCAATCGCGGCGATTACGACCACCGGCGAAATGCAAGAATTAACAGTTGATATACCGGACTCCAGTATGGAAGAAGCCAATTTGGTGCTTTTGTCGGAGCATCCTCTTCAGGAAACACAGCTCTATTCCAATTCAGAAAATGTCCGCAGGTACAAATCGAGTCGATATGCGATTTTAAAAATTGAGCATCCACAGGCAGGCAAAGTCAAGCTGAAACTGAGGGGCATACGCGGAGATTTGGTCAAAATCAATTTGCTTGGCAGCTATCGACTGGAAGCCGAGGCTATCATGACGGGAAACAAGGAAGCACAAGCCAGTGGAAACAAGCCCGTGCAGCTACTTAAAGGACAAGCCATACCGTTCAAAGCTCAGTTGTTGCTGCCGGATGGTCAAAAGCTTACAGACGAAGCTGTATATAAATCGCTTCAAGCCAATATCATGGTTACACCCGTAAAGGGCGGTACAAGCAAAAAGGTACCTATGACCTACAGGTCGGGATTCTTTCAGACCGAATACGCGTTCCCTCTAACGGGAGATTATACGTGGCAGCTGTCTTTGGACAGCCCGCAATGGTATCGCAAGGGAGCGGTCCATACCGTCCATGCGGCGAATACTGCACCGCAGGCTTTAAAGGACCTGACCATTCGTCTGGTGAAGGAAGACGGGGATGTCCGCCGGAGTTTAAGCGAATTTTTTGCTGATCCGAATCATGACAAGCTCACCTATAAGCTGGATTCAGGAGCCTCTGGGGATGCGGCTAATGCTGAGATTAACGGCACCAATCTGCTGTTATCCGGGCTTCACACGGGCGACTCTGAGTTGAAAATCACCGCTACCGATTCGGAAGGAGCATCCAGCAGCGCTACGTTGACCGTTTCCGTACAGTCCCGGTATACAGCTATCAAATGGACGGTAGCTGTTAGTGTCGTAGTGGCGGCACTTCTGTACTGGTTCTTGCGACCAAAACCGCAGTTTGCGGGAAGAATCGAAGGATATTTCCTCGCGACAGCAAGTGGACAGGAGATTCCGGTAAAATCCTGGCCGCTTACCTCCTTTCCGGGACGGAAGGTCAGCTTGCAGGAGTTGTTCCGTACGCTTGACGTTCACGAACCGCTGTCGGAAGCGGAGCGGATCATCTTTTCCGCGGGTAAAAAAGGGACTCTAGTGGTCAAGCATGATACACGCTGCGCCTTGCAGCACGGGAAAGTCAGAATTGGCCGCAATAAAAAGGCCGTGCTGGAGTACAGCGACAAGCTGTACATTACGTTCGAGGACGGTGTAACTGAAATCGAGCTGCGGTACAAGGCGATCAAGCCCAATACCTCCGTGTACACCGATCATATTCAAGCTCCGACAGGATAATGGATAACGTCCGTCGGAAACAAAAAAAGGGAAGCACCGTCTCTTACGATTAACGAACCGTAAGAGTGGAGCGCTTCCCTTTTTTTATCCAATATTCCGTACGCAGTGCGGCTTTAAACCATCTGAGCGAGCGGCAACGCTTATTGGCCTGCACCTCCAGACCTCGCCGAATCACATACGGCAGCAGGGAAAAACCTGCATTTTCGATCTGAATCCGGTCGGCCTGATCTGCAAACAATCTGCCCGGCACATCCGGTGGAGGTGATCCTTTTCGGCAATAATACAGCGTGGCGGCCAGACTGTAGATATCCGATACGGGTCCCTGCTGCGAGCGATTAGAGTAGAACTCCAGCGGAGAGTAGCCCGCCGTAGTGAAGATCGGATGCTCTTTGCCTTCAAAATGCACAGCCGATCCAAAATCAAGCAGCTTGATGTTGCCATTCTCCCCGATCATAATGTTGCCCGGCTTAATATCCCGATGAATAATGCCTTTATCATGAATGTATTCCATGGCATCAATTAAAGGCAGCAGCGCATGGTACAAAAAAGCAGGATCGGACGTTGGAGCATCCTCCTCCTTCATCACCCGGTCGAGCGTCTTGCCGGCACAATATTCCATGACCAGATAAGCAGTTCCATTTTCCTCAAAGTGATCTATATAACCGACAATACCCGGATGGCTTAATTCCTTGAGCATCTGCCCTTCACGCAAGAAATAATGCATAAACTCCACGTATTTGAATTGCATTGATGCACTACAGGTCACGGTTTTTCGATCCGATCCCCGTAAAGCGAGCGCATTCGGAAAAAACTCCTTAACAATAACCTTTTCTCGATTATCCAACAGCCTTGCCGTATACACGATGGCCAGCTCACTGCGGGACAAGGCGCTTCGAATTTGATATGTATTTCGCAGCTTCGTATTGCGGGCAAGCAGATTCCCGCTTGTATCCACGATCATGACTCGTCCTCCTGTCAGGTTCTTAGCTTATGTCTTTTGTATATATCGGCTTATTACATATCTTTTCATTATACCGTAAAATCGAATAATGGAAAAACAAATAACCTGCCATAATCTCCCTCAGAGAAATGATGACAGGTCTTTTGGCATTCATCTGGTACTTTGTTCTCAATTCCTTTTAACCCAGCTTCGTATCAGGCTTCATGCTACGCATGCTGTTGGTATTTTTCTCCCGTTGGCTGCCCAGATTGCCTTGATCCGGAGTACGGATAGTGAGCGCAATCAGGAACGATACGACACACAGCACAGCAATCGTCGTAAAGGTCGGGATGAATCCGCCGAGCAAGGCTGCGATAAAGGAACCCGCCAGCGCACCGAGGCCAAAGCCCTGATATACAATACCGTAGTTTTTGCTTTGATTTTTCAGGCCAAAGAAATCAGCCACGATGGCAGGAAAGACTGTAATGTTGCCGCCGAAGCAGAAGGCAATCCCTGCTACACAGGCAAAGAATAAACCGTAATTCAGCGGTACCAGACTCAGCACTGTAACTGCAACCGCTGTTGTTAACAACGCACCCGCTACCACTTTCAGACGACCGACTTTATCCGACAGCGCACCTAATATGATCCGACCTGCCGTATTGAAAATAGCGACCATAGCAACCGCATTGGCAGCTGTAGCTACATCCAGACCCGCCATCCGTACGCCGATATCTTTTACAACTCCAATCAGATACAAGCCACTCATACAAGCTGTGAAGAACATGACGAATAGCAGATAAACCTGCTTGGTGCGCAGCATTTCTTTAACGGTGTAGTCACGCTGCACAACTCCATTTTGTACTGAAGGCTTGTTCACGACTGCTGCTTCCCGTACCAGGAAAGAACCGCCCACAATCATGACCAGCACGATCATGCCCCAATATAGAAACGCCTGCGATACGCCAACGGACTGAATTAACGAACCATTGATATACTTAAATATAAGACTGCCCGTTCCGTACGCGCCAACCGAGATACCGGAAATAAGTCCTTTTTTCTCAGGGAACCATTTGATCAGATTCGACAGTGATGTAATATAAGCCGTTCCATCCGCAAATCCTACGACAATACCCGCCAAAATGTACAGCAGGGACAGGGACGTTACCTGTGAGCTGAGCATGAGTCCAGCGCCCAACACGATGCCCGCGCACAAAATCAGACGACGTAGTCCCCATTTATCCTGTAGCTTGCCTGCGAATAACGTAGCAAACGCCAGTGCAAAACTGGTAATTGAAAATGTAATGGCGACCGAACTGAGGTTCCAGCCAAAGCGGTCCACCAACGGTTGATTAAATAAACTCCATGTGTAAATGGTTCCTAATCCCATCTGGACAATAATCGTTCCAAGTACGACCAGCCAACGGTTTCCGCTGTTTGTTTTCATATAAATCTCCTCTTTTCATTCCGGCTCTACAGCGTCAATTTGTTATCATGATAACCGGGAATCCAGTACACTTTGCGTCTGTGGAGGAGCAAGTCGGTAAGGATTCTCTCTACATGGATTATTATAACCCTGCATGTCAGCCAGAGATCGTTTGAGGAATGAAATGCACTTAAAACGGAATGAAATGCCTTTATAGCCGCATAATTTGCCGAAATTCCTTGGCCTTGCTACGGCTCACCGGAATCTCCGCGTCCAGACCACGCAAGCGCAGGAGATACGTATGATTGAACCAAGGTACAATTTCACGGATCTGCGACAGATTAACCGTATAGGATCGGTGACAGCGGAAAAAGTCCTGCTGCGGCAGTCGGGCATGAAATTCCGAGATGCTCATCGGCATCGTATATTCCTCATGTCTTGTAAAGACACGGGTGACCTTTTCCTGTGCGCACGCATAATAAATATCGTTCGCATCCGTTACGATGATTTTGTCGCTTTTCAGCAGATTAATACGGCCCGAAGCGCTAGCCGTACTGGTTTTAGCAGGTCGGAGCTGCGCAGGCTGGGCAGTCTCCTGTACTTGGACCTTCCGTTGCTCATAAGCATTTTCCAGCTTGCGCAGCATGGCGGCGATCCGCTTTTCATCATACGGCTTGAGAATGTAATCAAATGCCTCCAGTTCGAAAGCCTGCGCAGCATGCTCTTTATAGGCGGTTGTAAAAATAATATAAGGCTTTTTGGCAAATTTGCTAATGTTCTGCGCCAGCAGCATCCCGTCCAGAGAAGGAATGTTAATATCGAGAAAAATAGCGTCCGTCTCATGGTCCTGCAAAAAACGGAATACGTCCAGCCCGTCCTCAAAGCTGTCCGTCACTTCAATATGGCTGTGGGTCTGAATAAGATACTCCAGCTCTTCACGCGCCGGAATTTCATCTTCTACAATGATGGCCTTCATGACTGCTCCTTTGGTATGTCAAAATAAACTTCGGTGCCTGGCTCATGCTTGAGAATAATAACCCCTTCTCCATACATGAGCTTGAGCCGTCTATGCACATTATACAAGCCAATTTGTTTGGCTGGAACCCGATCATGATACAGGTTATCCACAACATCATCCCGTATGCCTACTCCTGTATCTGCCACAGAAATCCGTACTTTTCCCCCTCGATCTTTTACGGAAATGGTAACTGTGCCTAGTCCCTTTTTTTTGAGAATTCCATGATTAATCGCATTCTCAACCAGCGGCTGGATGATAAGGCTTGGAATGCGCACGGACACCTCGTCCATCACATACTTCACCTGAAGCCGGTTGCCGAAGCGGGCTATTTCAATTTCCACGTAATCAGACACCTGCTGAAGCTCCTTATGAATTTCGATCAAATCATCATTCAGCTCCAAATTATAACGCAGATATCCCGACAAATTAATGATCAGCTCTCGTGCTTTATCCGGCTTGGTGCGCGTTGTAGAGGCAATGGCGTTCAGCGCGTTGAACAGAAAATGCGGATTGATTTTAGTCTGGAGCGCCTTCAACTCGGCTTTATTTGCCGCTTCCTTAATTTGCTCCACACGCGATACTTCCATTAATGTAGAAATAATTTGGGACAAGCCAATCGCCATTGTTTGCAACGGATACGTGATTTTATAAGCTTTGCGGTAGTAAATTTTCAGGGTTCCGGTCACCTCTCCCCGTTCCTCCAGCGGGATAATGAGCAGAGACTGGATTTGAGGTGTTTTATCGTCGGCAATATGGTTGCGAATGGTGATTTTACCGCTGCGTATTGTCGATTTGGTCACATCACTGATGATCTCGTCGCCAATATGATAACGTTCCTCGCCAAAACCAACGTAGGCCAAGACATCTCTGATATCCGTAATCGCCACTGCATCCGCCTTGATATCCTCCTTAATGATCGAACAAATGGTATGCAGCGATTCGGCATTAATGCAGCGAAAATAAGGCAACGTCTTGTTGGCAATATCTAGTGCCAGCTTGGCCTGTCTGGCCGCGATATTTTCCTTTTCCCCCTCGACACTCTGAATCAGCAGAACGATCAGACCGACGCTGACTTGCCCGATAATCATCGGCAGACCGATCTTTGAAACGATGTCCAAACCAAGCTCGTACGGTTGTGCCATCACCAGAATGAGCAGCATCGTCAATGTTTCGCAGATCATCCCGGCGGCAATACCGACCAGCCACCTCTTGGAGCGGTCGACCCGACGCCCGATATATCCCGATACCACACCTGCCAGAATACTCGTAATCAGACACGGAATCGAGGTCACTCCCCCGATATCAATCAGATAACGGTGAATACCCGATACAATACCCGTAATAATCCCGACCCACGGTCCGAACAAGATGCCACCCGCCATAATCGCAATAATCCGGACATTGACGAGCGATCCTTCCACTTCGATCCCCGTATACGTGCCAAACAGCGCAAACATGCAAAAAATAATCGTTAGTAGCGTCAGCTCTGCCGGGGAATGGCTGTTCTTTTGCAAGGTCTCCTTAAATCGGGGGATACGGGTAATAAAAAATAGACAAATCAGCAACAACGCTGCGCGTTCAAATAGCTGCATCAGCATTTCTAAAAAGCCGTTCACATGCGTTCCTCCCAAATATAAACCCATTCATCAAGCCTTGTACCACTCTCACTATTCACATATTTCAAGATCAATCCTGTTATTCCGGGCACGAATACTCGCCTTCCCGCCAATCGGATATGCAAATTGCGGTGTGGTGTGTCCGAAATCCGCATCTGCGATCACCGGAATAGAGGCCAGTTCCTTTTTCGAGCTAATGATTTGCCGCAGCAACTTTTCCCTCATATGAGATGCCTGCTGAAAACGTCCGATGATGATTCCTCTCACCTGATCGAATCCCGGCTGGTGCAGCAATGATTGCAAATCCCGATCAAACGTAGCAGGAGAGCTTTCATAATCATCCTCAACAAATAAAATCGTTCCTTCCAGACTCGGCATATACTGCGTTCCCTGCAACAAATTCAGGGTACATAGGTTTCCACCCACAATCGTACCGTGTGCTTCTCCTGATAAGCCCTGTTTTTGCATATATGGCATGACTTAAAGCAGTAATATCCGAATAACCACATAACCGTTTAGGATGAGCTCCAATCAGTTCATAGTCAAGGTGGGCAAGGAGCTGATTAGCATTATACCCTCCAATGGCAGTCAGAATGCCCTTCACCTTCGGATCGGCAAAAGCTTCGTGCAAATCTGTTACTCTGGATTCTATGGAGGAAGATGTAAAATCATCGCTTTCCAGCACATGTTGTGAAAAGCTCACCGTAAATCCGAGTTGCTCCAGCCTTTGCTGGGCGATCAGGCGATTTTCCTCAGAAACGATAGACAAACTTCTGGATGGCGAAAGAATGCGTATCTCGTCTCCAGCCTTTAGTTTGGGCGGTTGCTTTCCCATGATCATGGTCATTCCCCCTATATACGAAGCATTTAAACTGCCACAAATTATACCATCAACTTCCATCAAATTATAGCTTTTAGAAATACACTCTCAACTCTCCTTCATACAGCAGTAAAAAACCGGGGATTACCACTTGATAGCGATATTCCCCGGCTCATTAGCCCGATGATGAAGCTATTCAATTATTTGCTTTTGCTGGTTCCGGTATGGCTATTGTCCTCATTCTTTTCCTGCACCAGCTCTTTCAATTGGATAATTAGCGTCTCCAGCTCACCGAAGCCAGCCACCATGTTGGAGGTTATATTTCGTTGCTCCTCCACACCAGCCAAGATTTGTTCCGACGCCGCACTGGCTTGTTCCGTTACACTTGCAAATTCCGTCATCTCCTGGACGACCTGGGATGAGAATTGCTGCATACTGGTCGTACTGGCCTCCACTTCCACGGCCTGAAGCAGCACTTTATTGGCATTTTGCAGGATGTCTTCCAGTACAATCTCGGTTGAATGTGCCGATTCCATACTTTGCTGCAATCTTTGCTGGCCGATATCAAATTGACTTACAACCGAATCCATTTGAGTTCTCAGTTGGGTCAAAATGCCCTCCATCGCCACTGAGGTGCTGCCTACCATTTCAGCCAAATGACGCACCTCTCCAGCCACGACGGCAAATCCTTTGCCATGCTCCCCTGCTCTGGCGGCCTCAATGGATGCATTTAGGGAGAGCAAATTCGTTTGCTTTGAGATTTGAGTAATATCGTTAAGCATGGAAGACATGTTATCACTTTGTACTTTAAATTCATCCAATTCTTCCTTGGTACGGCTCATAACCTGACCCAAATCGGAAATTTGGGACGTTAATGCGAGTAGCTGGCTGCTTCCTTTCCCCCCCGCATTTTTAGTATCTTCGGATAGCTGCTTCAGCTCTCTGGAATGACCTGCGACATCACGAATATGCTGATCCGATTGGGACAAGTTATCCGTAACCTCGGTGATATTCGAAGCTTGCATTTCTACACCTTTGGCGACCTCCTGAAAACCGATAGCGACTTCATTCGTCACACTGCCGGTGGCATCCACCTGATTTCTAAAACGCTCGGTAAAGCTATACAATCCAGCCACAGCTTGTCTAACCTGCTCGAACAGAAACTCAATACGTTGCCTTGTCGCATTAATATCCTTATTTTGCTCTTCACTTTTTTGAAACTGCTTTTGATTCAATACCGATACCACTAACAGCAGTATACCAATTAATAAAACAACAAAAAACTCATCAACATAGCGCAATAATCCGGTAACACGAGGATCTGGCGGCGTACCGATTGTAATTTGCACAAAGATATTACATAGATTTAAGGACATAGCTACCAGAAAATAACGGTAAGAGGGGTAAAGCAAAGCCAAGGAGCAGATTAAGATGGTGGTAACCACATCTACACTCGATAAGTTCAAATAAATACAAAAAAATACGCTGAAAAACGTAGTAATCCACGGAATTACACGGATACCTTTCTTTTTTACATTCAGGATCGTCAAAGTTACAGCGACGGCGAAGCCCACACCATTAGATATCCACATCGAGGGATTAGATAATGCCGGGACGATGCCACTCAAGGCCATAATCCAAAAAATAAAGATCACCAATTTGTTTCTTTGCCACAACAATTCAGTCATTCTGTCCATGATTGTGTACGCACTCCTTAGATATATATTAGGTATTTATAAAATAAAAACGTAAACGCCATACTTTATATATCGTCATATCAGAACGCGTATTGAATGATGGTCGTACTAAAAATTCAAATCACCTTTAATTACCAAATCATAAAATAAAATCATCTCTAGATGGATGTAATCGCATGTTATTTAAACGCAAAAAATCGCCCCCCCTAATCAGGGAGCGATTTTAGATTTATCTTTGAATAGCCGTCTTCAATAGGCGGGCACTCATCTATCCGATGACCTTCAGCATCAGGATTCCTTGTTTTCAGAAGCCGCTTCAGTACCTTCTGTTGCAGCTGCATCGCCTGCCACAGCAGCATTTTCCACCTCAACCGCACGCGGAACAATAATGGATGCAAGCAGCTCTTCCTCAGGAACGTGCAAGGTTACTCCTTTAGGGAGTTTCAGGTCGCTTGCGCTCAGCTTGTCGCCGACATCCAGTGCGGATACATCCACCTCAATGGTAGATGGCAGGTCAGCAGGAAGACCCTCGACTTCGACTTCGGTTTCCTGAATTTGCAGAATACCGCCCGTTTTTGTACCTACAGGTGTACCTTGATAGTCAATAGAAACACGCACGCGAAGCGGTTTGTTTTTGGAAATTTTCAGAAAATCGGCATGCAACCACTGGTTGTCACGCTGCTGATAGTCTTTAATGATGACCGGAATGGTTTCTCCACCCTCTACGGTGAGGTTAAACACCTCTGAACGTCCGGTTCTGACTACTTTATTAAATTCCTTGGCATCGACATGTACAGGGGTTCCTTCAAGCTCAGAGCCGTAAATCACAGCTGGAATCCGTCCTTTTAACCTCAATCCACGAAGTGCCGAACCCTTCTTCTCTGTTCTCGGCTGGGCGGTCAGTTGAATACTTCCTCCATTAGAACTCATGATATACAACCTCCTTCAGGTACCTTACAAATGATTATTCCTCAAGAATCTTGCCTGTTTACCAGTCGTACTACAAGGTATAAGCCAGCAAGCTGGCAAAACCAAACAAGTCCATAATTTTATATTACCCCTTTTTTCTGAAACTGACACACGTTTGCATAAAAAAATAGCATTTCTCGAAATCATCGAAAAATGCTATCTCTGAAAAATAAAGCTATCCTGCTCGGTTGTCGTTGACCAGCAGCAAATATTCTTCTCTGCCACTATGAATCAATACCTGCATCACAGATCGGTTCAGGTCTACATCAATATACCGATCAGCCTCAATATCCTTGGCATCCCACTGATTGAGGCGGACGATGTAGCCGATACGCCGCACATGAGGAGCCACTTGAATACGCGCTACTGCGCGACCGTCATCCAATTCACTCAATTCTACATGTCCGTCCCGCCATCCAGTGCCCCATACCCATACATTCCAGCCGGAATATTGTCGATCCGTACGCTCGTAAATCAACTCAATGGTGCGATACAACGCCGCTTCTTCGTAGTGACCTGCGATTTCTTGGTCTGTTCCCTCATCCGAACCTTCCAATCCGTTCTCCGCCAGCTCGCTAGTCTGGTCCTGTCCGGTCAAAAAGGATGGCTGAGCGGGTTCCTCCTGATCATACAGTACCATCATCGACCAGCGCGAAACGGTCACACGATGGCCTGCTACTTCATACCGTATCTCATTTCCAGCCCCGTGAGCATCCACAACGACATGCCATCGATCCGATTCCGCAGGCAGCAGTATCGTCTGCTCCGTATCCGAGCCGTTATAAATCACCACAATCTGATTCCATGCATCGCCGTTAGCATGGTGCCTCAATGCAAAAGCTACCACATGCCCGCTGCTGTGCAGCACTTCCATATGCTGCTCCACCAGCTCTCGGTGATCCATCCGGAATGCCGGATGACTGCGCCGTAAAGCGATTAACCCCTGATAGTAATTAAATACGGGGCGAAATCTTGCCTTGTTCTCCCAGCGAATAGCATTCACCACATCCACACTACGGTAGCTATTATGGTCTCCATATTTGGAGCGCAACAGTTCATCACCTGCATGGATAAAGGGAATACCCTGGGAGGTCAGCACCATGCCGTTTGCCAGCAAGGATTTGCGTACGGTTTCATCCTCCAGCAATTCATGCTCATTCACGTCCCGGTACGGGTCTGCTTCCGCCACGGCTTGTTCGGCCGTTCTCCCATCCTGCGGCTGACCCTGCTCCCATTGTGGAAAACCACAGCGCTCCCGCAAATTCCGCACTGTCAAAATTTTATCCCACAGATTGAGATTATCGTGAGCCGTGACATAATTGACGGTCTCCGAAGGTTGAGCCGTAAAATCATGAATAGCTCCAAATGCACCTTTAAGCACCAGTTCCTCCTGATCCCATGCCCCCGTGGCAAAGCCACTTGCGGTACCATCACTGTCACCCTTAATAGCAGAACGGTAGTTGTCATTGAAGACGGCAAAGCCTTTGTCCCGTTGTGTTCCTTTTAACGTAAGCAGAGGCTGCGGGGATTCTCCCCCCGTCCAAGGCTCTCCATAGATAAGCAGATCGGGACGAACCTCAGAGCGAAGCTCCTGTGTAAGCTGCTCCACAGTCGGCGTATCAATCAGTGCCATCAGATCAAAACGGAAGCCGTCTATATGATATTCTTCTGCCCAATAGCGCAGTGAATCCTTGATATACTTGCGAACCATGGGGCGTTCGCTGGCCACCTCATTGCCCACACCCGAGCCGTTGGAAAGCTTCCCATGCTCATCCGTACGGTAATAGTAACCCGGTACAACAGGGTCGAACGGCCCTTTTTCCACCGAGAAAGTATGGTTGTACACGACGTCCATAATGACACCGATGCCAGCAGTATGCAGGGATTGCACCAGCAGCTTCAACTCCCGTATACGTGCCTCCGGGTCAGCCGGATTGGAAGAATAAGATCCCTCCGGCACATTATAGTGCTGGGGATCATAGCCCCAGTTATATTCCGTACCCTGTCCCGCAAAATCATTTACCGTATGGAAATCAGCTACCGGAAGCAGATGGACATGTGTAATGCCCAGCTCCAGCAAATGATCCAGTCCGATGCTGTTGCCCCCCGAATCTTTTAGTCCCGTATACGTAAAGGCTGCAAACTGTCCTTGTGCGGCAGATAAGCCTTTTTCTCCAGTATTAAAATGTGTATCCATTGAAAAATCACGCACATGAAGCTCATATATAATGGCATCCGTAGCCCGGGCAAGTGTGGGTCCAGTATCCTCTTTCCATCCGTCCGGATGGGTTTGAGCCAAATCAACGATTGCCGTGCGCTGTCCATTAGCTGATACCGCTGTCGCATAAGGGTCGGCGGCATAATGAAGTGTACGGTCTGCCCATTCCAGCCTGTACATGTAATAATACTTGTTCCAGTCGCCTTCCAGCTCTACGGACCATACACCACGCTCATCACGGCTCATCGGAAATTCCCGGCCACCGCTATGGTCCTGAACGTTACCTTCCTGATCGTACAATCCAGCGTTGTCATACAGCGCTACATGAACCTGCTTCGCAGTCGGTGCCCATACTTTAAACATGCTGCCCGCAGGCGTATAAGTAAGACCCAAATCATCGCCTTCATATGTGGGATATGTTGTGTGCTCAAGCTCCTTGAGTTGATTGAAATCAGACATTCCTGTTCACCACCCATTTCTGTACATCGGCTTTCAGCCTCTGTTCATCCATCATTTATGATGTTTACGACTTGTCAATATACCTCAGGATTTCACAGAAATCCTTACCTACTAGGCTATCAAAATAAGACAAGCTTGAAAAGTCGGATGATTTCAAATACGGATGCTGCTTTCATTTCACACGCACACTCCATTTTATGACAAAACTATGAACAGGCTACAGCAGCAGCCCTCCAAGCACCCTAAATAATTCCCTTTATCCCTTCACATGCATGTTAAAAACCGCCAAAAAATCAGGATAGCCCAAATTGCTGGTAGGCTCATCGAGCAGCAGGAGCGGAGCATCATAGGTACAATTTATGTACGAAATCCATCCTCTAAACAAAAGGAAAACACGTAATTACGCTCGCAAAAAAGACAGCAAAAAATAGCCGCTATGCCAATTCATCGCGACTATTTTTATACAAAATCAAGCGGACAAACACCGCCCTTATTCAGTTATTTAATCTACTTTGCCCCATTATTACTCATTGGCAGTCAACTGCTCGTACTGATCCGCAGACAGCAGCTTGCTTAGTGCTTCCTCCAGATCTTCCCCAATCTTCACTTCGATCATCCAGCCTTTTTCGTAGGGAGATTCGTTCACCAGCTCAGGCGTACTTTCCAACGCTTCATTCACCTTCAACACCGTTCCCGTTACTGGAGCGAACAAGTCGGATACTGTCTTTACCGATTCAATAGTACCAATTTCCGTCCCCTGCTCAATCGCTGCTCCCTCCCCAGGCAGCTCCACAAAAACGATATCGCCCAGTTGATGCTGTGCAAAGTCCGTAATACCGATTCGTACCGTTCCATCCTTTGTACGCTGAACCCATTCATGTTCTTCCGTGTACCACAATTGCTGCTTCACTTCACTCATCCTGCTCCGCCTCGCTTTCATATGGATTACATCGTTTCCCTACCCGTCTATGACAGGTTAAGATTATGACAACTAGAACTATCATGTCAATAATACTAACAAAAATATTTCTCATTACTCCATATATCTTTCTAACTAAAAATACGACAGATTATAACAAACGCTTACATATCCTTATTTATGAATAAAATGTTTTTAATAATATTTTTCATGACATTTTTGTTGACATTTCAAATAAATTTGCGTATTAATGGGTTATAACAAGTGCTTTTGGCAACACCCGATAATTGGAAACGCGGATGAACGTGGAGGGAGAGACTGCCAACACTCGCATCGCTGTTGCCACCTGTAAAACAAGGCAGCAAGCGAGTCGGATCAAGCTGTTACCGGCAGGACCGGATGACGTATAGCTGATCAGAGGCAGCGCCGAAGGAGTAAACCTGCACCGCAGGTGAATCTCTCAGGCAAAAGGACCTCTGCCGGACGCATCTCTGGAGAGCATTCGCTATACAGGCGGATCACCCAAGGGGAAACCCGGTACACGCCGGGGTAACTCTCAGGTATCAAGGACAGAGCTGAAAAAAAGTGTGTGGACTGCCGTTCATACGTTTTTTTCGGCCTGTCTTTTTTGTTTAGCCGATCACACCGGATAGGAGTGGAAAAATGACTAATTTGCGAAAAACGCCACTGCATTCATCCTACAGCACGCTGTCGGGGGTTCGTTGCATTGATTTTGGCGGCTGGGAGCTGCCTGTACAGTTCAGTGGCATTCAAAAGGAACACGAGGCCGTCCGGCAACGTGCGGGATTATTCGATGTATCGCATATGGGTGAATTCTTGATCGAGGGCCAGGAAGCCGAAGCATTTCTGCAACAGGTGACGACGAACGATGTCAGCCAATTGGAGCCGGGCAAGGCCCAATATTCACTCCTGTGTTACCCGGATGGAGGTGTAGTAGACGACCTGCTTGTCTACTACAAAGGGCCGGAGCGTTACATGCTTGTTGTGAATGCCTCCAACATCGATAAGGATTGGGATTGGCTGCTTCGCCATGCGCCTGCATCCGTTCATCTGGAAAACGTATCAGATGCGGTGGCACTGCTGGCGTTGCAAGGACCTGAGGCTGCGCGTATTGCCGCAGCCGTGACAGACACGGACATTACAAAGCTGGCCTCCTTCCGATTCAGCGAGGATGTGCAATTGTTCGGAGCAAAAGCGCTCGTCTCCCGCACCGGATACACGGGGGAAGACGGCTTTGAATTTTATGTGCCTGCTGCGAATGCACCGGCAGTGTGGGACGGATTGCTTCGCATCGGTGAGCCGTATGGTCTGGTTCCCGCTGGACTTGGAGCCCGGGATACACTGCGCTTCGAGGCGCGGCTGCCGCTGTACGGACAGGAGCTGTCCGCCACGATTTCACCGCTGGAAGCTGGTTTAGGCTTCTTCGTCAAGCTGAATAAGGGAGATTTTATCGGCAGAGAGGCTCTGCAACGCCAGAAAGAACAAGGCATTCCGCGCAAGCTGATCGGGCTGGAAATGCTTGACCGTGGCATCCCGCGTGCTCATTACCCCGTGTTCGCGGAAGGACAGCAAATCGGCGAGGTCACAACTGGAACCCAATCGCCCACCTTAAAACGTAATCTGGGTTTGGCTCTGGTGGACAGCCGCTTCAGTTCCCTATCCACGTCGCTGGAGGTCGAGATTCGTGGCAAGCGCCTGCGCGCCGAGGTGGTAGCAGCACCCTTTTATAAACGTCCACACTGATTTAAACGCTCGTCTTACTATAACTATCGTGATCCGTTACTAACCGCTGCCCAGTTGGCAATCATTTATTAATCGTTTTACGTTTTTACGATCTTGTTGGTTGAAAGGAGCCAGACCCAATGAAACAGCATCGTTATCTTCCTATGACCGAGCAGGATCAAGCTGAAATGCTGCGCGTGGTCGGCGCATCGTCCATCGACGATTTATTCAGCGATATTCCTGAGGTGATCCGGTATAAGGGGGAGCTGCCCCTGTCTTCTCAGTTAGACGAAAGAGCCTTAACCCGCCACTTATCAGGACTGGCCGGGCAAAATGCCAATACAGACACGCACGCCAGCTTTCTCGGCGCAGGGATTTACGATCATCATATTCCATCCGTCATCCAGCATATCACTTCACGCTCGGAATTTTATACAGCCTACACCCCCTATCAGCCAGAGGTAAGCCAGGGCGAGCTGCAAGCCATCTTCGAATTTCAATCGTATATATGCGAATTAACAGGCATGGCTGTAGCCAATGCCAGCATGTACGACGGAGCGACTGCGCTGGCAGAAGCAGGCTCATTGGCTGCCGCTGCCACCCGCCGCAAGCAGCTTATCGTATCGCGGACCGTCCATCCGGAGGCACGTCAGGTGTTGGCGGCCTATGCACGCGGGCTGGATTTGGATGTCGTGGAGATCGACTGTGCAGATGGTGTAACTGACGTGAAGGCATTAACGGCGGCCATATCAGAGCAGACGGCGGCAGTTTTGGTCCAAAGCCCTAATTTTTTCGGGGCCGTGGAAAATCTGAAGCCGATGGCTGACCTGATCCATGCCCACAAGGGTCTTATGGTTGTCAGCGCCAATCCGCTGGCGCTGGGCCTGCTGGAAGCGCCCGGTAAGCAGGGCGCGGATATTGTCGTAGGAGACGCGCAGCCGCTCGGCATCTCCTCCTCCCTCGGTGGCCCAACCTGTGGTTACTTTGCCGTTTCTCAGGCGCATATGCGCCGTATCCCCGGACGTATAGTGGGCCAGACCACAGATCGCAACGGTAAACGCGGCTTCGTGCTGACCTTGCAGGCACGGGAGCAGCATATCCGCCGGGAAAAGGCCACCTCTAACATATGCTCCAATCAGGCGTTGCTCGCCTTATCCGCCTCTGTGTATTTGTCCGTCATGGGTCGACAGGGCATCGCGGAGGTAGCCGAGCTAAACTTGCACAAAAGCCGTTACGCATTGGAGAAACTACTCGGCTTGAAGGGCGTGACTGCCTCCTTTACTGCACCCACCTTTAACGAGTTTGCCCTGCGGTTACCTGAGGGTACCGATATGAATAAACTGCAAGCCGGACTGCTTGCTGCCGGATTTATCGGCGGCTACGATTTAGGGCGGGATTATGAGGAATATGCAGGTCACATGCTGATTGCCGTGACAGAGCAACGAACAAAGGAAGAGATCGACCAATTCGTGCACACCTTGGGGGGATTGCTATGACATACACTACCGGACTAGATCAGGGTACACCGAATCCAGAAGTCGAATCCAGTCGAAACCAGATGAAAGAGCATGATCAGGCGCTCATTTTTGAATTGAGCAGACCGGGCCGTATCGCCTATTCTCTGCCCGAATGCGATGTTCCCCGCCGTCCGGTGGCAGAGCTTTTGCCGGATTATGCGCAGCGCAGCGAGCCTGCGGCATTGCCCGAGGTATACGAAGTAGACGTTATTCGACATTATACCGCCCTGTCACGGCGCAATTTTGGCGTGGACAACGGATTTTATCCGCTCGGCTCCTGTACGATGAAATATAACCCCAAGGTAAACGAGGATGTCGCCCGTTATGCAGGCTTCGCCAAAATCCATCCGTACCAGCCAGAGGACAGCATCCAGGGAGCCATGGCGCTACTCCATACGCTTCAAAACGATCTGGCCGCGTTAACCGGCATGGATGCCGTCACCCTTCAGCCCGCTGCGGGCGCCCATGGCGAATGGACCGGGCTGATGATGATCCGCTCCTACCACGAAGCACGTGGTGAGCGGCGAACCAAGGTGCTCGTGCCGGATTCCTCGCACGGAACGAACCCCGCCAGCGCCGCTGTGGCAGGCTTCGAAACGATCACCCTCCCCTCCACACCGCAGGGGCTGGTGGATCTGGACGCGCTGCGTCAAGCCGTAGGCAACGACACCGCTGCGCTTATGCTGACCAACCCGAACACGCTCGGGCTGTTCGAGAAGCAAATCGCTGACATTGCCGCAATTGTGCATGAAGCGGGTGGCCTGCTCTACTATGACGGCGCGAACTCCAATGCCATTATGGGGATCACCCGCCCCGGGGATATGGGCTTTGACGTGGTGCATCTCAATTTGCACAAAACGATGAGTACCCCACATGGCGGGGGCGGTCCCGGCGCGGGACCTGTCGGGGTAAAGCAGCGGCTCATTCCGTATTTACCAAAGCCGCTTGTCGTGCGTGATCCGCAGGGTATGTACCGCTGGGACCGGGAGCAGGGAGATTCCATTGGACGGGTCAAAGCCTTTTACGGCAACTTCGGCATTCTCGTCCGTGCCTATGCCTATATCCGCAGCTACGGCCCTGACGGCTTGAAGAGAGCATCCGAATGTGCCGTACTTAATGCCAATTATATGATGCATCGATTGGCTCCTCATTTTGACATCCCTTATCCGGGGTATTGCAAGCATGAATTTGTGATGTCCGGGCGCGGCTTGAAGAAATTCGGAGTGCGTACGCTTGATGTTGCCAAACGATTGCTCGATTTCGGCTACCATCCGCCTACGATTTATTTCCCGCTGAATGTAGAGGAATGTATCATGATCGAGCCGACAGAAACGGAAAGCAAGGAGACGCTTGATGCCTTCATCGACACCATGATTCAAATTTCGCGGGAAGCGGAGGAAACGCCTGAATTGGTGCTAAATGCTCCATATACCACTCCGGTCACGCGACTGGACGAAGCAACCGCAGCTCGCAAGCCGATATTGAATTGCTCATGCAGCTAAAAGCAAACTCCAACTCTAGGCATACAAAAAAGCCGGTATCTGTTAGGTACCGGCCGCTGTATGTAGACAGCAATTTTTGTTGGAAAAAGATATAACCTTTGAAAATGTAATACCCTTTCTTAACCTTCAATACTTTGAACCAATTCAACAACCTGCTCGGCTGTTTGCATGTCTAAAGCTTTTGCAGCCAGTTTCTCCATGTCTGCGCGGGACAATTTCGAAATTTGACTGCGTGCTGGCAGAATGGAAGTAGCACTCATGCTGAACTCATCGAGTCCCAGACCCAGCAGCAATGGAATTGCTGTTGTATCCCCTGCCATTTCGCCGCACATACCTGCCCAACGTCCTTCACGGTGAGCTGCATCAATAACCATTTTCACCAGACGCAGAATGGATGGGTTATATGGTTGATACAGGTAAGAAACCCGCTCATTCATGCGATCCGCTGCCATTGTGTATTGAATCAGATCGTTCGTACCGATACTGAAGAAATCAACTTCTTTTGCGAATTGGTCAGCCAATACCGCTGTAGAAGGAATTTCTACCATGATGCCCAACTGAATTTCTTCAGATACGGCTACACCCTCGGCTACCAACTTTTCCTTTTCCTCCAGCAGCACAGCTTTGGATTCACGGAATTCGTTCAGTGTAGCAATCATCGGGAACATGATCCGCAGGTTACCGTGTACACTTGCCCGCAGCAAAGCGCGCAATTGAGTACGGAAAATATCCTGACGATCCAGACACAGACGAATAGCACGGAATCCGAGGAATGGATTCATTTCCTTCGGCAGATCCAGATAAGGAAGCTCTTTGTCGCCACCGATGTCCAACGTGCGAACTACAACCGGTTTGCCTTCCATTCTTTCCAGAACGGTTTTGTATGCTGTGTACTGTACTTCTTCGGATGGAAGCTTATCGCGTCCCATGTACAAGAATTCAGTACGATACAGGCCAACGCCTTCGCCACCGTTATCCAGAACGCCAGCTACATCGTTAGGCGTACCGATATTGGCTGCCAGCTCGACATGCACACCATCGACGGAAACTGTAGCTTCGCCGCGCAGCTTGCGCCACTCTTCGCGTTGCTTGTCGTATGCCACCTGTTTAGCTTGGTATTCCGCAACGATCTCTTCGGAAGGGTTCACAAATACGTGACCATCCAGACCATCGACGATAATCAAATCGCCGCTTTTAGCTTGGGACAATATATTTTTCGTTCCTACAACCGCAGGAATTTCAAGTGAACGAGCCATAATAGCCGAGTGCGAAGTACGTCCGCCGATGTTGGTTGCAAAACCTTTAACAAATTCGCGATTCAGCTGAGCTGTGTCGGAAGGTGTCAAATCTTCTGCAAGTACAATCGTTTCTTCGGCAATTTCTGCAGGACTGACAAAATGAACACCAAGCAGGTGATTCAGGATCCGCTTGGTTACATCACGCATGTCCGATGCGCGTTCTTGCAAATAAGCACTTTTCATGTTTTCGAACATGGAAATAAACTGTGTAGCTACTTCGTTCAGTGCATAGTCAGCATTAAGCTGCTCGTCTCTGATCTTAGCTTTAACCGGATCGATCAGTTCAGGATCATTCAGGATTAACAGGTGAGAAGCAAAAATCTCTGCTTTTTTCTCGCCCAGTTCCTGTAAAGTTTTCTCCTTAATTGCTTCCAATTCGGTTTGAGATTTTACTAAAGCCGCATCCAATCTTGCAATTTCAGCTTCAGCATCACCAACCGCGCGTCTCTCTACAGCGTAATTCGGATGCTCCAAGATAAACGCCCGGGCAATGGCGATGCCTGCCGAAGCGGCAATCCCGGAAATTTTAAGCATGAACTTCGCCCAGCCCTTCGTTAACGATTACATTTTCGAGAGCTTTCAGAGCGTCAGCAGCTTCAGCGCCTTCACAGATGATGTTGATAATATCGCCTTGTTCCAGACCGAGAGACAATACACCCAGAATGGATTTCAAAGTTACTTTTTTACCGTTAGCTTCGGCAAAAGATTCAGCACCGCTGAATTTATTAGCTGTATTTACCAGAGCAGTTGCAGGACGTGCATGGATACCGTCTTCATCAGTAATTCTAAAAGTTGTTTGCATAATTGTTCCTCCCACTTTCCTATGGATAATATTTGTTTACACGCAGTATACGTGTAGTGAACCCGGGTCGATGGTCAGGCGACCTAAGCCGCCTAATCACTAATCCGAAACACATAGAGTTTATTTTATCGTAATTATACCATCTTCGCCAGCCTTCAATACTCCAGTTTTGTTCAAAGTTACCGAAGAACCTTCTGGAAGATTGGTAAAAATGACTGGTGAGATGATGGATTTTGCGTTTGCCTTCACGTATTCCAGGTCTACTTTCATAATCGGTTGACCGGCCGACACAAGATCGCCTTCGTTCACCAAAATGTCAAACCCTTGGCCTTTAAGCTTTACTGTGTTCACCCCGATATGAACAAGCACTTCCTTACCGCCGTCAGATTGGATACCAATGGCATGCTTGCTTGGGAATACATTGAATACTTTACCATATACAGGTGACACAATCGTTCCATCATTTGGCACGACAGCAAAGCCGTCTCCTGTCATACGTTCTGCAAATACCGGATCGGGAACAGTCGAAATATCAACCAATTCTCCGTTAACAGGCATCACGATATCTTCAACGATGATGGTCTGTTTTTCTTCACCAGCTTCCTTCTCTTCTTGCGGAGCAGGTTGAGCCGAGGCCGGAGCAGGAGCAGGTGTGCGTCCCGCCATAATATCAGCCATTTGCGTTTTAATCGTGTCGGAACGTGTACCGAAAATGGCTTGTACGTTGTTGCCGACTTCGAGTACACCCGCTGCGCCAAGCTGTTTGAGACGAGTCTTGTCAACGTTGGACTTCTCGTTAACTTCAATACGAAGACGTGTGATACAAGCATCCAAATGCTTGATATTGGACGCCCCACCGAAAGCTGCCAAAATATTGCCTGGAAGCTCGTCTGTGGTACCGACTGCGGCTCCTTCAACATTTTCTGTAGCTTCTTCACGCCCTGGTGTTTTCAGGTTAAACTTCCGTATGATGAATCGGAATCCGAAGTAGTAAATAACCGCCAAAATCAGACCGACGATGATGACGTACCACCAAGACGTACGATTCGGAATAATCCCGAAGATCAGGAAGTCGATAAATCCGCCGGAGAAGGTCATACCGATTTTAACATTCAAAATTTGCATGGTCATAAACGACAGCCCTGCAAACACAGCATGCACCGCGAACAGCAGTGGAGCTACGAACAGGAAGGAAAATTCCAGTGGCTCCGTAATCCCTGTCAAGAACGAGGTCAAAGCTGCTGAACCCATAATACCTGCTACATATTTTTTGTGTTCCGGTCTTGCTTCATGATACATTGCAAGCGCTGCGGCTGGCAAACCGAACATCATGAACGGGAATTTACCCACTTGGAACGTACTTGCTGTCAATGTAACTCCATCACGAAGCTGGTTAAAGAAGATTTGCTGGTCACCATGAATCGTTTGACCTGCCTTGTTCACATACTCGCCGAACTCAAACCAGAACGGTGAATACCAAATGTGATGCAATCCGAAAGGAATAAGTGAGCGTTCAATGACCCCAAAAATGAAAGCGGCCAGTGTCGGGTTGGAATCAACCATGAAGTGAGATACAACGTTCAGTCCAGATTGTACGGGAGGCCACACAATGACCAGCAATAGTCCGATTAGCAATGAAGACACTGCCGTTGCAATCGGAACGAAGCGCTTACCCGCGAAAAAGCCCAGATACGAAGGAAGCTCAATTTTGAAAAAGCGATTGTACATGGCCGCGGCCAGTATACCGATGATAATCCCGCCGAACACCCCGGTTTGCAGCGTTGGAATCCCCAACACGTTCGCATAGCCCGGTATTTTTTGAGCGATCAGCCCCGGTGTAACACCCACAGCTGTACCCAATGTAATGTTCATGACAAGGTAACCGATGATCGCAGCCAAACCTGCTACGCCTTCACCGCCTGCCAGACCGACAGCTACGCCGACTGCAAACAACAGTGCCAGATTATCAAAAACAATTTGTCCGGCATTCATCATGATCGTCGCTACCGATTGTACCCAGCCCGCATTTAATGCAGGAATGTACTGGAGAAAATCAGGATTGACCAACATGTTGCCGATCCCCAATAAAAGTCCCGCAGCCGGCAAAATAGCTACAGGAAGCATTAAAGCTTTGCCGACACGCTGTAAAACACCGAAAAGCTTTTTAAACATACGTTCCACTTCCTTCTCTAAAAATTAGAATACAGAGGCAAAACAACAAAAAAGGCATGAGCCGATTTAAGTATGTTTGAACACAACCTTGGGATATAGCTTACCCCGGTAGGCTGTAAACAATCATAACTTAAAACAACTCATGCC
This sequence comes from Paenibacillus sp. 1-8, assembly GCF_056316205.1. Classification (NCBI taxonomy): domain Bacteria; kingdom Bacillati; phylum Bacillota; class Bacilli; order Caryophanales; family Paenibacillaceae; genus Paenibacillus; species Paenibacillus sp. 1-8. The sequence goes on from NZ_CM149995.1 coordinate 3,978,850, forward strand.
TGATCGAATCAGTAACACGTTAGATATTCAATTGTTGTCTTGCTCATTACGAAATTTAGTATAGCATTATGCCAAAAGTGAGGCAATACTTTTTTCGATTCTAGCTGTTCTAACGTTAGTCTCCCTGCTCTTTGCGTTGGGACAACCGCTGTAAATGCATCGTCAAATAGCTAACCTCAGCCGGATATACGGATTTGCGAAGCCTTTTCTCCATAATCTTCGTGAGCTTCCAGGCTAACATATACATTTCCGGATACTCTTCATTCAAAAGCTTGTCCAATCGGTAGATCTCCTGCACAACCTCTCCCCGACGTACACGTTCAATCGCAAACCTCAGATGAGTCAGCAGACGTGAGTAATCCAGGGATTGGAGAGGAATGCGATAATCCAGCGTAGTCTCTACTACCTGTACCATATCAGCAATCAATCGAGAATCCTTCCTGACCTCGGAAATATGCTGGTTCGTCACGGCACTGTAAATATGCAAGGCCACGAATCCGATTTCATCTGTTCCCAGATCCACACCCATCTTGTCCTTGATCAAAGAGACTGCCTGTTCAGCCATCTTGTATTCCTGAGGGTAAATTTCTCTCGTTTCATACAAAAACGGATTATGGATCGTAATGCCCTGCTTCTGACGATTAATGGAAAAGGCGATGTGATCGGTTAAAGCAATCAATATGTGCTCATTCAGAGGCTTCTTCGCTTGAAGCTGAACATGGTGAAGCACCTCACCAATGACTTCAATGAGCTTTTCATCCAGCTCGGGAAGCAATCGTTTGTATTGCTCCTGCTCCTCATGGCTTTTTAATATAAATAATTTTTCAACTGAATCCAACGGTATAAGATCGCCGTTTTTGCGATTGAAACCGATTCCTTTTCCAATCACAACAACCTCATCATGCTCGGGATGCATCCCGATAATCACATTGTTATTCAGCGCTTTCGCCACTTGTAGGCTGCTCACATCCGCACCTCTTTTTATCTGAACCTTGATCCTAAGAATTAGAGCATGAAGCTCAGAGGAATCCACGTTAAAGTACCAAATATTCCGCTAAAGGTCAATAAAAAGAAAACGCTTTTCATCACAATAACCGGGAAAAGCTGTGATGAAAAGCGTTTCTTTCTGTTAAGGGGTATCTGCTCCTGTAAGCCCTGCGGCTATTCTTTATCCCGCGGCGCAACCTCAATCGGGGCATGAATGTGCAGCTTATCCGTTTCACCGGAGGACGATACGGAATGAAGGCCCTTTTTCCCCGTGGTCAGCCCCTTAATTAACTGCTCTACATCAATACCGGACACACTCTTGAGCATCTCTGGAGCCGTGGCCATTAGCTCTGTGACATAATTGCTGACACGCGCTGCTCCTTCTCCCTTGCCTGTATCCACAACCGTTAATTTATCAATGGACGCAATTGGCTCAGCAATCCGGCCGGCCAGTTCAGGCAGCATTTTCACGATAATATCGAGTACGGCTGCCTCACCAAACTTCTGGAACGCCTCCGCCAGCTTTTCCTTGGCCTCGGCTTCCGCCAGACCACGCAAACGGATGACATCAGCATCTGCCGTACCTTTGGCGCGTTCCGCATCCGCTTCGGCTTGCCCATCCAGCCTTTTTTGTTCAGCTGACGCTTTAGCCTGTGTCTCAATCGAGTATTGCAACGATTCCGCCTCACGCATTTTACGCGATTTATCCGCCTCAGCGGCTTGCTCTACCGCATACCGATCCGCTTCTGCCTTCTTCTTCACTTCCGCATCATATTGTTTCTCACGCACCTGAATTTCCTTGGTTTGAAGATCAATTTCGCGCTCCTTGCGCACCAGCTCGACCTTCATCTGCTCCTCGACGGCAGTCTGTTTGGCACGGGCCTCCTGAATGTGATAAGCCTGATCGGCTTCCGCCTTGGCCGTATCCTGCTCTTTCTTAAACGAAGCCACTTTCAGTTCCTTCTCCTTGGCTGCCTCGGCAATGTTTGTATCACGCAACAGTTCAGCCTTCTGCCCTTCCTGCTCCGCACGCGCCTTTTGAATCCGGGCATCCCGTACCGCCTCAGCTTCGGCAATTTCCGCATCCCGTTTCACAGCGGCAATTCTCGGCTTACCAAGCGCATCCAGATATCCGTGCTTATCACGCACATCTTTAATCGTGAACGAGACAATTTGCAGACCCATCTTTTTCAGATCGCGAGCAGCCACACCCTGTACTTCCTGCGCAAACCGATCTCGATTACGATATACTTCCTCCACTGTCATCGAGCCGAGGATCGCACGCAAATGGCCCTCCAGCACTTCCTGAGCTTCTCCCCTAAGGGCCTCCAGCGGCTTCCCGATGAACTGCTCCGCTGCTGTTGCTACATCCTCAATGGAGCTACCGACCTTGATGATCGCCACACCGTCCGCAATCACGGGAACTCCTTGCTCCGTATACACTTCCGGTGTTGTTACATCCAGTTTGTGGGACAATAAAGAAATAAATTCGGACTGCTGAAAAATAGGCCATATAAAGGCACCCCCGCCGCGCACAATTTTGATTTTACGACCGGAATCATCGTCGGAAATATTTTTATTTCCCAAAAATGAACCCGTAACGATCATTGCTTCATCCGGTCCTACCGTTTTGTAACGGGCCCAAAAAGCAATCCCTAATATGACGATAACGATGACGACAATCCCCGGGACCAACACAATATCCTGCAAACTTGACACTCCCGTTCACGCTCCCTTCAAGTTAAGCGAATACGCCGTCTACGTGTCCAGATACGCTACGCGGACGACACCCTCTGCGACCTCAACCACGACGATACGGGTTCCCGCAGCTAGCGGTTTGTGATCAAAGCTCGATGCTGTATGTATGGTGTTGCCTGCACCCAAGCGGATCATAACCTCCCCGTAACCAACCTCAGGTACCGGAACGGTGACCTCACCGATCCTTCCGGTCAGCTCACGCATCGAGAAGCCGCTGGACACCTCCGAGTTCGCCATGGGCTTGATAAACGCAAAAAATACGAGCACTCCGATCACAAATGCAATCGCAAGAGCAAACACAACGACCCAGCCCGTGCTCAGCCCGGTATATTTTGTCAGCAATACGCCAGCCCCACCAAAAGCGGTCATCGCTCCAAGTAAAATGACGGGTCTGAACCAATCGAGGCCCGGCAGCTCCACTCCATCCAGCCAACCACCGAGTACATCCCCGATCAACACACTGACCACAGTAAAGATAGCGCCCCCTGCCAATAACCACCAAAATATGGTTTCCATGCGGCTCCTCCTTCCATGTACCTTTTCAGTCTGGTTTCCAGCCTATAACTATGTTTACGTATTCAACCTTAAAAAGTTTCAAAATTTTCCTCCAAAATTCCAAATCAAACCCAAAAAAGCACGTCCATACGTCTAAAGACGTACAAACGTGCTTGCAATTATCCAATGACTAAATGACTGGATTACAGAGATGCTTTGTAAATTTCCACTACATCTTCGCGATTCAGCTTGTTAAAACCACCAAAAGAACCGAATTTCACAGCTTTATCAGCCATAACGTCGATTTTGGAATCATCAATATCGTAATCAGCCAGACGACTTGGCGCACCAATCGAGTTCCAGAAATCACGCAACGCCTGAATACCTTCCAGTCCTACTTCTTCGTCACTCTTGCCTTCCGGGTTCACATGAAACACATTCACAGCCAGTTGCTTGAAGCGTTCAGGCTTCACATGCAGATTGTGCTTCATCCAGTTCGGGAACAAAATCGCCAGTCCTCCGCCATGTGGAATATCATAAACAGCAGACACCGCATGCTCGATATTATGAGTTGCCCAGTCACCTGTCAGCCCCATGTTCAGGAAGCCGTTCAGCGCCATCGTACCACAGTACATCATCGTTTCACGCAGCTCGTAGTTTTCCAGATTGTTGACCAGGCCCGGAGCCGCATCAATAACTGTACGCAAAATCGTTTCACACCAGCCAAGCTGAACCGGAGTGTTAGATTCCAAATGGAAGTAATGCTCCAGCGTATGTGACATCATATCCACGATTCCGTACACCGTTTGATTTTGTGGCAGAGAATATGTGTTCACCGGATCAAGAATGGAAAACGCAGGGAACGCAAATACGCTGCCCCATCCCAGTTTTTCCTGTGTTTCTTCGTTCGTAATGACAGAACCTGCGTTCATTTCGGAACCGGTGGCGGCCATCGTCAGAACTGTACCTAAAGGCAATGCTGCCTGCGGAGCCGCTTTACGCTCTGCAAAATCCCACATGTCGCCATCATATTTCGCCCCGACAGCAATCGCTTTGGAGCAATCCAGCACACTACCACCGCCAACAGCCAGTACGAGGTCGATTTGATGTGTTTTACACAATTCCACGCCTTTATGTACTGTAGACAAGCGAGGATTTGGTTCTACACCAGCCAGTTCCGTTACCTCTGCGCCGATCTCTTTAAGCAGACTTATTACATTATCATACAAGCCGCTGCGCTTAATGCTGCCGCCTCCATATACAAGCAGTACACGTTTACCGTATTTAGGAACTTCACGCTTAAGAGCCTCTAATTGGCCTTTACCGAAGATCAATTGAGTAGGATTATAAAATTCGAATGCTTTCATCGCAGACGTTCGCCTCCAATATTTTCTAAAGTTTAATGTTAAGAAACTCCTCTATTATAACCTTTTCAGTTACAGGAAACAAATTTGCTTCTTTTTCAGAAAAAAAAACCACGCTCCTGAGGAGCATGGTTCCATGTCATATCTTGGGAGGATTCTCACACTGTATTATGTGCTGCCTGCTTTTATTTTATTCACCTATTGTATAACCCAATTGCTGTATAAAACGTCCAAACGCTTGTTGACCTTCCGAATTGCGCTTGTACACCCCTGCATGCTCCAAAATTTCACTGAATTTCAGTCCGACCTCATTTTGTACGGTACGAACAGCCGTCTCCTTGTCAGACAGGCGACCGAATCGGGTGCTTAACTGGTAAATCCAGTCCGCATGCTTGAATAGCGGATGCCCTTCCTGCTGCATAGCTACAGCCAGCTCGTCGTTCCCACACAAAATATCTGCAATTTCATCCAGTTCATCCTTAAGCCGCCCCGGCAAAATCGCAAGCCCCATAACCTCGATCAGGCCGATATTTTCCTTCTTGATATGATGCATCTCCCGATGAGGGTGAAAAATACCTTCCGGGTGCTCACTACTCGTCCGATTGTTGCGCAGCACCAGATCCATCTGATACTTTCCTTTGGCATCCCTGCGTACAATCGGTGTCACCGTATTATGAGGCACCGTTTCTCCGTCCTGCTCTGTATGAGAGAGGACATCCGCTGCGGGATCGCTGTATGCCTTCCAGGCTTCAAAAGCGGCATTCCCCGCCTCCAGCAACGCTTCGACATCCGTTGAAGTAAAGCGGATCACTGACATCGGCCAGTTCACAATACCTGCTGTGACTTGCGGGAAGGCTCCATTGCGGTACACAACGTCCACCTCTGCTTTTTCAATGGGGAACGTATGACGTCCACCTTGAAAATGATCGTGAGTCAAAATAGAGCCCCCGACAATCGGCAGATCGGCATTGGAACCGATAAAATAGTGCGGGAACGCTTTCGTAAATGCCAGCAACCGCCGCAGCGTATCCTTCGTAAGCTTCATCGGCACATGATCGTGATGGAATACGATGCAATGCTCGTTGTAGTACACATAGGGCGAATATTGGAAGAACCACGGTTCCCCGTTCAATTCCAGCGGAATGATACGCAAATTTTGACGGGACGGATGATTCACCCTTCCGGCATATCCAACGTTTTCACGGCATAATTGACATTTTGGATAAACGGGCGGCGGAAGAAGCTTCGCCATTGCGATTTCCTTTGGACTTTTCTCCGGCTTGGACAGATTAATCGTGATTTCCATATCTCCGTACGGTGTCTGCTGATTCCAGAACACATTGCTGGCAACGCGGTCCATTCGGATGTAATTCGAGTCGATGGACAGTTGATAAAAAGCATTTGTCGCCGCCTCTATGCCGCGTTCAGCCTCCGTTTGGCGAAAGTCACGGATGACTTCAGACGGTCTTGCCATCAGGAGACCCATAATTTTGGAATCCAGCAAATCACGGTACGTAGCTGTGTTTTCCGATATGAGTCCAATCGTATAGCCATAATCAATCAATACATTAAGCACAGGCTGGAGAACTTCGGGGGCTGTGATGCCCCCTGCCTCCCCGCCGGAGTAAGGCTCAGAGAACCCGAACTGCTCCAGCAGCAGATTACGACTGTAATCTGTGTCTTGCGGACCGATCAATCCCCGGTTTTGTGCGAATGCAACCAGCTGCTCAATCGCATACAGAGCGGATTGCTGTACAGTTTCGTCGATGTCATGGGCCACTGGCCGGGAATGGTCCCGGTCTTGGCCTCTAGCTGCGGATTGACTCTCGCTCATTATGTCATCGTCTCCCGTCTATTCGTCGCCGTAGCCCTGAGGGTGCGACTGATGCCAGCCCCAAGCTCCGCTGATAATGTCCTCCAGTTGGGTACGCGCCGGACTCCAGCCCAGCACCGAACGTGCCTTGTCAGAAGAGGCAACCAATACTGCCGGATCACCCGCGCGACGTGGCTCTGTAACGACCGGAATGTCGAGTCCAGTGACCTTGCGTGCCGTCTCGATAACTTCCTTCACCGAGAAGCCCTGTCCGTTGCCCAGATTAAACACGTTGCTGTCATGGCCTTCGCGCAAATAATTCACCGCACGCACATGGGCATCTGCCAGATCGCTCACATGAATGTAATCCCGGATGCATGTTCCGTCAGGTGTAGCATAGTCCTCACCAAACACCGCAATGTGCGGGCGCTGTTTCAGTGCTGTCTGAAGTACCAGCGGAATCAGATGACTTTCCGGACGATGATCCTCACCGATTTTGCCGCTCTCATGCGCACCAGCCGCATTAAAGTACCGCAAGGACACATACTTGATGCCCAATACTTTATCAAACCACGACATCATGCGCTCCATCATCAGCTTCGTTTCACCATAAACATTCGTTGGCTCCGTACGGTCTCCCTCTTCAATCGGCACCTTCTCCGGTTCGCCGTAGGTAGCCGCAGTGGAGGAAAATACGATCCTGCGCACACCAGCATCCTTCATGGCCTCCAGCAAGCTCAACGCGCCGAATACGTTGTTGTCATAATATTTACCCGGATTTTGCATACTTTCCCCAACCAGCGAGTTGGCTGCAAAATGGATAACTGCATCGATACTGTTTTCGGAGAACAGTCTGGACAGCAGTTCTTTATCTCTCAGATCACCTTCATACAGCTTGCCTCCGAGCAGTGCTGCCTTGTGCCCGGTCTGCAAATTGTCCAGCACCACAACTTCTTCTCCCCGATCCAACAGTTCTGCTACGGTATGTGAACCGATATATCCGGCTCCGCCTGTTACTAAAATGGCCATGTTATTCGTCCTCCTTCAGTTCTTTAACTCCGTCTCCTGCCTTGCATACATAAAAGCTGGCTTCCAGCCCTGTACGGGTCTGATAAGCTTCGCCGACTTCCTTCACAAACCGTTCCACATCGTCCTCATGAACCAGTGAAACCGTACAGCCCCCAAATCCGGCTCCCGTCATACGCGAGCCCAGCGTGCCGGGAATACGTCTTGCTTCTTCCACCATTACATCCAGCTCCGTACAGCTGACCTCATACAGATCGCGTAGCGAATCATGTGAAGCGTTCATCAACTGTCCAAAGGCTGCAAGATCATTCGCCGCAAGGGCATCGACAGAAGCCAGAACACGAGCGTTTTCCTCCACCACATGCTGTGCCCGGCGGCGTACCGTTTCATCCGCAATATAATGCTGGAGCTCACCGAAGCGGGCTTCATCCAGCTGAGCGAGATATTCCAGCGACGGCTCCTGCTGCTGCAATATCGACAACGCCTCGGCGCATTGGCTGCGACGCTCGTTATAGGCTGAGTCTACCAGCCCACGACGTTTGTTCGTATTGCCAATGATCAGCTTATAAACACCCGTACGGAAAGGCACCGTGCGGTACTCCAGCGTATCGCACATCAGCAGAATCGCATGATCAGCCGCACCGTTCGCTACGGCGAACTGATCCATAATGCCGCAATTGACGCCTACATAATTGTTTTCTGCCCGCTGGGACAACAGCGCAATTTCAACCGTGTCTGTTGCCTGCTTTTCGGCAGTGAGCAGCGCGTAGCCTGTTACGACCTCAATGGAAGCAGATGATGACAATCCGGCACCATTCGGTATTTCTCCATGATAGAGCAGGTCGTATCCGCTAGACGGATAAACTCCCTTTTCAGCCAGCTCCACCAGCACACCCACCGGATAGTCCACCCATTCGTCCGTCTTGTTGTTACCTATTTCTCCTCGCGGTATGGACACTTCATATGACAGGTTTGTCGAAGCAAAATGAATTTCATCATCATTTCGTGCACGAAGAATCAGCGTTGTACCGAATTCCAGTGCAGCCGGGAGTACATAACCACCGTTGTAGTCGATATGCTCCCCAATCAAATTGACACGCCCGGGAGCATGAAATATCCGCAGCTCATGGCTGCTTTCACCATATTTGTCGATAAAGCGTTTCTTTATTTCAGTAGTGTTCATATCCGCATCCACCTCATCACCGTTAGTAAAGGCTCCCTGACTTCCCTGTAACAAACTTAATCAGGATGGCACTTCTTATGATTTCAGTATAAATGAAAGCGTCAAACAATGTAATGCATCCATGTGTTAAAGATATGGATAAATGTGACTTGGATATGTACAATGTAAGTATACCGCATCTATTAAACCATTCACAAATCTAGGAAGGATGACCAGATTTGCAAACGCATTCATATAGTTATGCCGTGGCCTCCAATCCGGTCTTTTATGAAAACAGCCTGCTGCACGTGCTTTTTGCCGGGGAGAGCCAAACCAAATCCGGTCATGCTGTCGGGCCGAAGCTCTATGATTACTATCTACTCCATTTCGTAGAATCGGGAAAAGGCATCTTCCGAACAGAGCAGCACGCATATCAGCTTGAAAAAAACGATTTTTTCCTGATCCATCCCGGCCAGCTTGTAAGCTACACCTCCGATGAAGAGGAACCGTGGCGGTATCGCTGGTCTGCGTTTACAGGACAGCATACCGAACAGATGGTGCAGGAAGCAGGGCTACACGTGCATCAGCCTGTCTTCCACGCTTCCAGTGAGAGCCTGATCCCCGGCTATTTGGAGCAGATGCAGTTAGCCTTTTACAGCCGAAAATTCAGCTCGCATCTTGCAGCCCTTGGCTACCTGTATCTGATCATGGGGGAAGCGGGTAATCATTTAAGCGACTGGTCTGACCCGACCGGGGCGGATTCGCAAATTCGGCGGACGGTCAAGCAGATGGTTCAATATATGTCCACTCAATACGCGCATCCCGTTTCTATCGAACAAATGTCCGAAGGACTTGGCTATAACCGTGCGTATTTGTCACGCATATTCAAGAAGGAAACAGGCGTCTCCCCTGTTACCTATCTGCTCAAGCTGCGAATTGACAAGTCTCGCCAACTGCTACGCGAGCGTCCCGAGCTTTCGGTGGAGCAGGTGGCCGCTTCGGTGGGATTGACCGACGCTTTGTATTTCTCGCGTCAATTCAAGCGCTTCTGCGGTCAGTCGCCAACCCAGTATCGAAGCAAGGTTCAGCAATATCCGCTTCCTGCTCCGTCTGATGATTAATCCTCAGTTGCAGCATAGGCAACGACCAATCCGTATGGTTCGGAACATGGCAAACAGCCCGCATCCTTCAACGATGTGGGCTGTCGCGTGTATATTGGGTATGAGAAATTGCACGTTATACCGATGATGATGGAATAGCTTTTGGGCTTTATGCTGTGCCGCCGTCCTGTCCGTTCCCGGCATTCAGAATCGAATCAATCCGATCCAGCTCTTCCTGTGAAAAGTCCAGATTGGACAAGGCAGCAACGTTTTCCTCAATTTGGCTCACACGGCTTGCCCCAATCAGAGCAGAGGTTAAGCGACCGCCGCGCAGAGACCAGGCAAGTGAAAATTGGGCCAAGCTTTGTCCGCGTGCAGCCGCCATCTGATTCAAGGCGCGCACCTTACGGAGCATTTCTGGCGTCACATGGTTCTCATTTAAGAAAACAGACGTACTCGCCGCCCGTGAATCCTCGGGAATTCCGTTCAAATATTTATTGGTCAGCAATCCCTGAGCCAGTGGGCAAAAGGCAATACTGCCGATCCCATTTTCGTCCAGCACATCCTGCAAGCCGTTTTCAATCCAGCGGTCGAGCAGAGAATATTTTGGCTGATGAATCAGCATCGGTGTTCCCAGTTCCTTCAAAATACGAGCGGCTTCTGCCGTTTGCTCCGCACTATAATTAGACACGCCCACATACAACGCCTTGCCGGAACGTACGATATGATCCAGAGCCTGCATTGTTTCTTCCAGCGGCGTATCAGGATCAAAGCGGTGGGAGTAGAATATGTCGACATAATCCAGCCCCAGCCGCTTCAAGCTCTGATCCAGACTGGATATCACATACTTGCGTGAGCCCCATTCACCATAAGGTCCCGGCCACATATAGTAACCCGCCTTGGTCGAAATGACCATCTCATCCCGATACGGCTTCAAATCACTAGCCATCACTTGTCCGAAAAATTCCTCTGCCGAACCGGCAGGAGGACCATAGTTATTGGCCAGATCAAAATGCGTAATCCCCAGATCAAAGGAGCGGGTAACCATGTTACGACCGTTCTCCGCATTGTTAATCCCGCCAAAATTGTGCCACAAGCCCAGTGAAATGGCAGGAAGCTTAAGGCCCAATCTCCCTGTGCGGTTATATTTCATGCTTTCATAACGATCATCGCCAGCCAAATAAACCATGCTATCCCAGCCTCTCTCGAAACAATGTTATGTCCATTACAACATCATCATAGCGCTTTTATCCGGTCGTTGACAAGAAAACGATTACAAACCCAATTGATTTCCGAGTTCTCCCATAACCTTGCCGATGGGATCGGTCATCAGGAGATCCGCCTTGTGATCATACGAGGTGGGGTCTGTATTGAGCAGCACCGTATGTTTACCGTGAAAATAAGTAATCAGCCCCGCCGCAGGATGCACCGTCAGCGAGGTTCCTCCAATTAACAGCAGATCGGCCTGCGAGATAGCCTGAATGGACCGGACAAGCGTATCCTGATCCAGCTCTTCCTCGTATAAAACGACATCCGGTTTGATAATCCCACCATCTACCGGACATTTGGGCACTACCTCGGAGCTGTCCATCACTTCGTTCAGACTGTAAAAGCGCCCGCACTCCATACAATGGTTGCGATGCACCGAGCCGTGAAGTTCCAGCACATTTACACTGCCTGCGGCCTGATGCAAGCCGTCAATGTTTTGCGTCACGACTGCTTTGAGGCGGCCTTGCTGTTCCAGTGACGCAAGGAAACGATGGCAGCCGTTCGGCTCTGCATCCGGATGCAGCATTTTGCTCCGGTAGAAGCCGAAGAATACTTCAGGATGCTTCACAAAAAAGGAACGGCTAAGCATAACCTCCGGGGGATAAGGCAATTTTTCCTCACTCTGATACAGACCAGCCGCCGAACGAAAATCCGGGATACCGCTCTCCGTCGACGTACCCGCCCCACCGAAAAAAACAATGTTTTGTGATTGCTGTATCCAATCAGCCAACGTTTTTACTTTGTCCATGTTTCACGCACCTCCAGCTCTTCATATCCGTGGACGATGATGTCCGCATCCAGCAAATGACCGGAACGTTCCGGCTCTGGCGCAAATCCGATGGCCCGCCGCACCCCGGCACGCTTGCCCATCTGCATATCCCCGTTGCTGTCTCCGATGACAACTACATCCGCTGGTGACAGTCCCAGCAAGGAGCAAGCTTTTTCAGCCATCTCCGGGTCCGGCTTACCGTATGTAACCCTGTCGTGTCCGATGACCTCGTCAAAATATGACGTCAGCCCCATCCACTCCAGGTGCTCCTGCGCAGCCTCTGTACTGTCAGAGGTCACAACTGCCAGCTTCAATCCGGCACGGCGGCTTTGCTCCAGTAGCGTCCGTAAGCCCGGAAACACCTTCGCTGCCCGATGTCGCCGCACATCAGCCATCGCCGTTTTGTTAAAATCCCGAACCAGCCTTACTGCTTCATTCCATGGTACACCGGCAGTATAAAGCTGCCAAGCCAGTACGCCCGTGCTTTCATCCACTGTCCCCATCGCCAGCGGGCCGGAAGGATCATAGCCGATCACGTGCCCCTCAGGGTCGTGGATCGTACCCAGAATGCTGCCTTTTTCCACCGTAAAATCTGTACCTGCCACGGCAAGATACTGTTCCAGCATCTCCAGTATAGAACGGGCCCAGGGACCCCACAACTGAATAAAATCCAGCAGTGTGCCATCCTTGTCCAATAAAATGCCACGGCATGGAAACCGCTGTCCCTGAACGACTAACTCAGACATGCAGCCCACCTCCTCATTACTGTTTTTTTGGAGCTGAATCTACACTCTCTTTCATCCAGTCCTGCAAGGCTGAAACCGTCTGATTCCATTGCTCGGCTGGGCTAATTTTCGCTGGGTTATCCCCCTTTTGGGCTCCGTAGCTGCCGAATTGGGCATGATTGCCGCCCTCAACTGTAAAATACAGCGTATTGGCTGGTAGATAAGCTCTTCCACTCTGAACACTTTCCATTTTAATAACTCCATCATCACTTCCAAGCAGGGAAATGACCGGCAGATTTTTATCCTTCAAATTACCCTTATTGTCTGGGTAGGAAGCAAGGAAAAATACGCCCTTGACCTGATCGGGATGTGCAGCGGCATAACGGGCTGCTATAACACCACCTAACGAATGGCCTCCAATCACAAAAGCTTCTTTCGGATATGCCTTCAGTACCTCACCCGCCAAATCCGGGGAAGTCAATGCAAGATTCAGCGGCATTTTTGCAATGATCACATGATGACCCTTTTCCGCCAGACGGCGGGCCAAAGGAGCATAACTTTCGGGCTTCACCAACGCACCCGGATACAAAATAACTCCAGCACCATTTCTTTTTGCAGGCTCAAAACCAACCCAATGCTCCTGTTCGTTCACCTTTACAGCATCGGCTGCTTCTGCTAATGCCGCAGTGGCCGTGTTGTCAGGCTGATAGGGCGTTAATACCTTCCATGCTCCCCAGCCTGCGATTAGCACAATGACAATCAGGATACCCAAAAGAATTTTCCATATTTTCCGGGGACCGCGTGTCCCATATGAGCTGTATGATCTTCTCGTTCTTCTTCTCATTTTAAATGTTCCTTTCGTATTTCTTACCTCGTGATTCATGACTTGTGGATGAAATTTTTTTGCTGCGCAAATCAGCTTATCTATAGCCTTGTTAGGGTACCATCGTTGCGCACACAGGGTCAAATAAGAAGACATTTCCAGACATTAGCCCTGTCTTTTCCCCCTGTTCAAGCTTCCGCCACATATTAAGGACATGATAGCGCTTACTGTTGTGAATAAAATCACAATGATAAGGCTCAGAGTATCGTACCTTGTTCCTTGTAAGGATTATTTTATACAGAGTTTACTCGGCTGAGTGCCGTTCGGAGGGAATTACATGACGACAAGCCATGACATACAAGGAGAAAGCTTCTTTCTCAATTTGCGCTTTATGCTGATCATATGCGTATTTGCAGGCAATGCTCTGGAGCCATTGGTCGGCTCGCTTCACATCGCCCAACAATGGTTTAGCTGGATATTCATGTTTCATATGCCGTTGTTCGTGCTCGTTACAGGATACTTTGCCAAAACATCGTTAGTTGGGTCCGCAGGCCGGAAAGTCTTGCTTCAGATCGGTATGCAATATCTTATTTTCCAAACCCTCTATTCAATATTGGATGCTGTACTCTTCCATGTCCCTCATATTCATCATTCTTTTTTTGCACCTTATTTGTTGCTCTGGTTCCTTGCCAGTCATATTTGCTGGAGACTGATGATGCTTGCTTTCCAGGGAATGCCGCCTGTTGTCCAAATAGGTATCTCCGTGCTGCTGGGTATCCTTGTCGGGTATCTACCAGTGGATGGCATCTGGCTCAGCATAAGCAGAACCTTTGTTTATTTACCCTTTTTCGTAGCAGGGTATCATCTGCATTATGCAGATGTTCGTCGCTTCTTCACGACTCCAGTTCGTGTGATCGCAGGCGTTGTATCCCTTCTGCTTATGGTACTGGCGGGAACGTCATACTACGGCATTCCGGCAGGCTGGCTGTATGGCAGCATGACTTATAGTGAACTGGGCCATACCGAATGGTATGCGGGGATTTACCGCATTGGCCTTTACGGAGTGCAATTCATAGCGGCCATTGCGTTTCTGAGCTTTGTTCCAGCCGTCACTGGACGTATAACTGAAATGGGGCGGCGGACATTATACGTCTTTTTACTTCACGGTCTGATTGTCCGCACCACTGTTGCCAAGGGAATTTACGATTATATAGACACTCCGATAGAAGTGATGCTGATTGTAGCGTGTGCTGCGGGTCTGTGCTGTCTGCTGACTCTGCCTTGGGTGCGGAATGCAACACATCCTTTAATTGAGCCACGGGTCGACTGGATGCTTAAACCGTCTCCTTACCTTTTTAAACGATCCGCATAACTTTTTATGTCCATTCTGATTCAAGTATCTGCACGCGACAATCCACTATTAGACGAAAAATCAGGCGGACCCTGACCCTCTTTACTTAGCAAAGGGCCTGTTTCATCAAGGCGTGATGTGGTAAGTAAAGGATGCGCGCAACAAAAAACAACTTTTCATAAAGGAGTGATTTGTCATGGCACGTAATCAGGATCAGGGTAAAATGAGTCGCGAAGAGGCAGGTCGTATGGGTGGAGAAGCTACATCCAAGAAGCACAATAAGGAATTTTACCAGGAGATTGGTAAAAAAGGCGGTCAAGCCACTGCTAACTCCCATGATAAAGAATTTTATCAGGAAATTGGTAAACGCGGCGGCGATGCTACGGCAGAGTCCCATGACAAAGATTTTTACAGGGGCATTGGACGCAAAGGCGGCAGAAATTAATGTGCAGTACCACATAAAACACCCTTCATCACTTTAAAAGCAAGCTCACGCCCATCCCGCTTATTGCGGAGTGGGCTTTTTCATATTTGGCCGACATCACAAAAATCCAATCGATTACTTTCTATATATGTAGAAAAAAGCTCACATCTATGATAGACTCTTTAGAAAACATCTGCGCTATTACGGCGTCCATTGAACGCCATACTATTTTTATACTTTGGGGGGAAACCAGCATCATGACAGCTAAGACGAAAATGCGTTCCGATATGATTAAAAAAGGCTTTGACCGCGCTCCTCACCGCAGCTTGCTGCGCGCAGCGGGTGTCAAGGAAGAAGATTTTGACAAACCGTTTATTGCGGTATGCAACTCGTATATTGATATCGTACCGGGTCACGTCCATTTGCAGGAATTCGGCAAAATTGTCAAGCAAGCCATTCGTGAGGCAGGCGGTGTACCTTTCGAGTTTAACACCATCGGTGTAGATGACGGTATTGCCATGGGACACATCGGTATGCGTTATTCTCTGCCGAGCCGTGAAATTATTGCCGACTCTCTGGAAACTGTCGTTTCCGCTCACTGGTTTGACGGCATGGTTTGTATTCCTAACTGTGATAAAATTACCCCTGGCATGATGATGGGCGCATTGCGCGTGAACATTCCGACTATTTTCGTCAGCGGCGGCCCCATGAAAGCTGGTAAAGACAAGAACGGGCGCTCCATCTCCCTGACCTCCGTCTTCGAAGGCGTAGGTGCATATCAGGCTGGTAAAATCGACGATCAAAGCCTGCTGGAATTAGAACAATACGGCTGTCCAACTTGCGGCTCTTGCTCAGGTATGTTCACAGCGAACTCCATGAACTGTCTCGCAGAAGCGATGGGTCTGGCTATGCCTGGTAACGGCACCATTCTCGCAGTAGCGGAAGAACGTAAAGAATTCGTCAAACAATCTGCACGTCAATTGATGGAATTGATCAAGCTGGACCTGAAACCGCGTGATATCGTGACTAAAGAAGCTATTGACAACGCATTTGCGCTGGACATGGCAATGGGTGGCTCTACCAATACAGTATTGCACACATTGGCACTGGCTCATGAAGCTGAAGTAGACTACCCTATCGAACGGATTAATGAAGTGGCGAACCGCGTACCTCATTTGTCCAAATTAGCACCTGCTTCCGACTATCATATCGAGGATGTTCATAATGCAGGCGGCGTAAGCGCAGTGTTGAATGAACTTCTGAAGAAACCGGGCGCGCTGCATGGTGACTGTATTACCGTAACCGGAAAAACACTTCGTGAAAATGTAGAGGGGCAGGAAATTCTGGATACCAATGTTATCCACAAGCTGGACAACCCTCATTCCGAACGCGGCGGTTTGGCTGTATTGTTCGGTAATCTGGCACCGCAAGGCTCCATCATTAAAGTCGGTGCAGTTGATCCGTCTGTTGGTGGCTATCACAAAGGCCCTGCCATCTGCTTTGATTCACAGGAAGATGCGCTGGCTGGCATCGCAAACGGTAAAATCGCAGAAGGTCACGTTGTTGTTATCCGTTATGAAGGTCCTAAAGGTGGACCGGGTATGCCTGAAATGCTCGCTCCAACTTCGCAAATCGTCGGTATGGGACTTGGTGCCAAGGTCGGTCTGATCACAGACGGACGCTTCTCAGGCGCATCCCGTGGTATCTCCATCGGTCACATTTCCCCCGAAGCAGCAGAAGGTGGCCCTATCGCTTTTGTTGAGGACGGGGATATTATCGAGCTGGATCTGAACAATCGTACGATTGAACTGCAAATTAGTGATGAAGAATTTGAACGTCGTCGCGCAAACTGGAAAGGCTTCGAACCGAAGGTTAAAACAGGCTACCTGGCGCGCTACTCCAAGCTGGTGACCAATGCAAGCAACGGCGGTATTATGAAAATCTAATCCTTATTATGATATGGTTTAAAAACGAATAAACAAAAGCCTCCTGAACACCCTGATCACAGGGGTTGGGAGGCTTTTTTAGCGTTAATTCAACTATTTGATCTCGTATCCGCTACTTGATGAGGCACTGACCGTATCCTGAATAGGGCTAGCTTCATCGGTCACTCCGCTGTGGAGAACATGAGCAGCGTCCCGTGAATCTGTTGTGCTTTGGCCTTGACCCGTATGGTATGAATCTCCTGTCCAAAAACGGTCAAACAGAGTATCAATCGGCATCACAATCATCTTTGGCACCATAACGTCCCTTTTTTCATTCAACTGCTCTGGGCCGGAAGGATGCATAACACTAAATAACAGTTTTAAATATAGGGTTGACACTATCCTGAACAGTCCCTTGGGAAGATCTCGTATCTGGAAACCCAGCTTCTCCGGTCCCCGGTTAATCATACTCACTGCATAGATGGCCTTAATACCGTTCATTTTGGGATCATCTGCAATTCGGCAAGCGAGATCAGGAAGCTGTCGTTTAACAATCCGAATCAGTTGAATAGCCAAATGCACCATAGACTTGGCGGTTGTGCCTAATTGAAACAGCATTTTATTATCAAAATGTAGCTCGACGATGGCGTCCCCTTTTTCCAGCCATCTGCCGTTCTCCATATTCACATTTGGCCCATGATAGATACTTCGACGGTAGTAAAAGATCGTATCCTCCTTGCGCACCGGACGCAAACGGAACAAGGCGTGAAATAGCCGCTCATACAGCAACCATCCGAATACCAACGTTCTTTTAAACCAGCCCGTACTGGATATTTCGGTCGTAGCAGGTCTGCTGGCAGACTGACGACAAAATAAAGTATCGACACGTACGCTGCGCAGCTTCCGTTCTTGGGCAACCACCAGCAGCTTCTCCAGCGCAATCAGCATATTTTGCGGAGCACCTGCGTCTGCCCCCAATGTTGTACCACAATCATGGAGCAGCATCACCTCGCCACCCCTCAGTTTTTTGAGCATCCGCTCAGCCAACTGTTTTGCTTCGATGCTTGCCTTCCAGTCCCCGAACATGGAGGACCATAATACGATTCGGAGACCATTCGAGTTGGAAATATCAAAGAAATTCACAATTCCCCATGGTGGGCGGTAAAAGGTCGTTCCCTCCCCGGTTACCCGGCGAATCACTGCCTCTGTCCGGGCAATCTGTCTTCTGACCGTGACGGGCCGCATAAGCCAATTCGATTTGTGCACATAATTATGAATACCGATCAAGTGACCTTCGTCATGCATGCGTTTCAAAAGCTCCGGGTGTTTTTCCGCATGCATGCCTACAACAAAAAAAGTAGCCTTGGCATCAAAACGTTTCAGCAAATCAAGCAACTGCGGGGTATACACCGGATCAGGACCATCATCGAAGGTGAGCGCATACTCTTGCTCACTTTTGCCCCGCCGGAACACCCGGAATCCAAACATTCGACTGACCAGCGCCGGAATAAAAGCATAAAAAGTTGAAATGTAAAACATCCATAACAGCAAAGTCTGCACGTTTTATCCCCACTTTTCTATTTCTGGACTACCAAGCAGGCTTCCTGAGGAAAACTCACTTACTTATATGTTATCACAAAGACGTAAGCGTGCCGAGATTTTGCTGCATTCTTTCTTGAGCATAACAATCAATTACTGGTCTAACCCGATGCTGCTCTAGGCGGTTATACTGCTGCTCTTGATTCTGTACTTTGCACACCTATACAAGCGCATTGAGATCCAATTTAGTGTACAATAGATAAAAATCTTAAAGGAGTCGTTATATACATATGTTACCATTGTATAAAAAATATTGGCGGACCGTTTTTGATATCGGCCTGATTGTATTAACCGTGTATTTAATTATGCTCGTATCCAGTAAGCTGTATCAACTCGCAGCCCCTGTGTTCCTGTCGTTCGTTGTGTTTTGGTGCATTGAGCCTGTGGCCCGTTATTTCAACCGCAAAGGTATGAAGAAGCCCTTCGCTTCCGCGCTCTCCGTTTTGCTGTTTATCATCCTTTTACTCGCTATTTTTTTTGGATTGGGTCTGATTCTCGTTACGCAATTTACGAAAGTGGCGCAAAATCTCCCACAATATACCCAAATTATCCAAACGGAATTCACGCGGTATCTTCATCTTTCCCAAGATAAAATTGCTGCTTTGCCACCAGGGATTACCGAACGTGTTAACGAATATTTTGAAACTGCGACCGCCATTGCCACCAAATGGGCACAATTGGGGTTATCCTTTTTCATACAGTTTCTCAGCTCCTTCACTGTCTTTATGGGTAACTTTGCAGTTGCCATTATTTTAGCTTTCTTTTTAAGTATGGAGATCAATCTCTGGAAGGGCATTGCCCGTAGTAAAACACCCAAGACGCTTAAAACCGCTTATCTTTTTCTGAAAAATCATGTACTCAAAGCAATTTCAGCCTTTCTAAAGGCACAAGCCATGCTGGTAGGGATTACCTTTATTCTCGTATTTATAGGTTTACTCATTTTGCAGGTGGATAATGCCCTGTCGTTGGCTCTTGTGGCGGCTTTGTTTGATATTTTGCCCCTGCTGGGTGTACCTGTTATTTTTATTCCGTGGGCAGTCTATTTGTTCATCACGGGCAACACCGGCCTGGCTGTAGGGCTACTCATTGTCATGGCAGTTGCGGTAATCGTCCGCCAGCTCGCAGAGCCTAAAATCACCGGTAATTCCATCGGCGTTTCATCCGCTTATCTGATGCTTTCCTTTGCCATCATCTCGTTGTCGATCTTCGGATTGGCCGGGTTGATCCTGTCTCCAATCCTGATCATTTTACTGAAGGAATTATGGCAGCAAGGCTATTTGCAGCAATGGATTCGATTTCCGACAGAAGAATTCGAGGAGCCTCCTTTTATCATCAAAATTCAGGAGGAAGATCGTGTAGCTTCTCGTGGGACCGAGGAAAATTGAGCTAAAAGGTCCATCACTTGACCGAACAGTGCTGTTGCCTGATTCGCAGAATGCTGTGGCGCATTTTGTACCAGGACGGCAACGGCATAACGAGGGTGCTCCACCGGGCCATACCCGATAAACCATTGGTGATTCACGGCTTGACCATCCTTTAGAGCCTGAGCTGTGCCCGATTTTCCAGCCAGATGCCACGACTTGCCACGCAAGGATGCACCCGTGCCGTGGGCTACAACCTTTTCCATCGCTTCGCGAAGCGTAAGAGCTGTGGAAGCGTGAATCGGATGGCTCCCTTCGGGTGATGGAGAAGCGTGAGCTGGCAGATCCAGCAACGTGCCACCGTCCGCATAGCTGATGTGCTTCACCAGCCGTGGAGCATGCACCTGACCATTATGCAGCAATGTCACGATGAGATTGGCGGCTTGAAGGGGCGTGACCAGCACGTCTCGCTGACCGATAGCTGTCTGGACGCGCACACCCGGATCAGTCACATTTGTAAGGGAGCCGAATACGGCTCCCTTTTCTTCGTGATCCAACGGACTGAACTGCGACATGCCTGCAAGATTCCGCTCCTGCCAGCCGACGGTCCGGCTTAATCCGAGCGCAGAGGCTGTGGCCTGAATTTGGGCAGGGCTAAGCCGTTCACCCAGATGAGCGAACACAATATTACAGGATACGGCGAGCCCTTCCTCCAGGTTCAGAGCGCCGTGTCCTTCTTTTTTCCAGCATGCCAAACCATACTTCCCATAGGTCCCATGACAATGGAATTGCTCCTTCGGTTGGACTACCCCCGATTCAAGCGCAGCAGCCGCCGTAACAAGCTTGAAAATGGAGCCTGGCGTCACCGCCTTGAGGGCGCGATTAGACCAGCCTGTAGTCTGCTGCGGATCGACGCGACCAGGGTTATAAAAGGGACGAGACACCATCGCCAGTACATCAGCGTTCCCTGCATCCAGCACAACCGCTGCCCCTTCTTCCAGATGATTGGTTTCCGTCAGCTTTTCAAGCTGCTGCTGTAATGGAAGATCAATTGTCGTCTGGACCTGTAGAGGATAGTGATCATTGGATGGCACACTGACCCGTAACGGCACATGAGCCAGCGGACGGCGCTGCGCATCCACAAACCGGGAAACGAACGTTTCACCGACACCGCTCAGCAGCGGCTCCAGTGTTCTTTCCAGCCCGGCTGCCCCGGTCGGCAGTTGACCCGGTCGGTCTGGTCGTTCATACAGGAAGCCAAGCCACTGCTTGCCATTGGGTACATTGTTGTAGCGTGTCGAATACGGGACAAGCTCTACCAGAGAAGGTGCGAGGCTAAGCAATTTATCCGCTTCATCCGGCTTGATTTGCAGGGGTTCTCCACGCCCGTCTCGCCATAAGAACGGGGATTGCAGCCCCCTCCATCGAGCCAGCAGCTCTTTCTTGTTTGTCCGCAACAGCTTGGCAAGCTGTTCTCCGTGCAGGGCTGTTTTACCGTCCACATCAGGAAAAAGCACAGGTGTCCATGCCACGCTCCCAGTTAATGGGCGTCCGTACCGATCCGTAAATTGCCCCCGCCCCGAGTCGATTGCAATTCCCTCCTGTCGCTGTCGTACAGACATTTCCTTGAGCGAATGCCCTCCGTAAGCGGACCTGTGGATACCTGCCGTCCCCTGTATCCAGACCAGCCGCAATAGCAAAAGGAGTAGCAATGCCGTAATGCTCAATGCCGTATATGCAATTCGACGTTTTCGAATGAAATTGCTGCCACGCCTCGGCACACGCATCCTTCTTTCATCTTTTTTCCAGTAGTATGTCCTGTAATTGTTTTTTCCAATCTGTATACTATATGGCATATCATTTTGTTGAAAAGGAAAAACCACTCAAGCTTGAGAAGCCGAGTGGTTGTTTATTGACCTTGCCTTCACGATTCTTTACGAATTAAACCCAACAGGCTTTAGTGATGATAACCAACAGAATAAAGAGTACCAAAATTGCACCCGTAGAAGTCCACATGCCGCAACCACCTTCAAATCCACCCATGGCTCGATCCCTCCTTTGATGTGTAGTACACTTCAGCATATGTAGAAGATTACTCAAGGACAGGGCATTCAGGCAAACAAATAAGGCTCTACCAGTACAACGCAGTAGAGCCCACAATGTTATAAGAGAAATGTTTTCAAGACGATCACTAACAAAATAAACAGTGTCAGGATAGCAGCTATTGATGTCCACACTCCTCCGAAGCCTCTTTCCATTTCCCCCACAAGAACGCCTCCTTTGTTTTAACGTACTGTATAGGCTATGCAAGGTCTTGGCTAAGGAAAGGGCTTCTGGGTAAACAATAAATTCATATAACACGATAATCCTCAAACGCCAGCAAGCTCTACAATTTATGGATACGCACGTCCTTACACTGTAAACCGTGAAAGCTGCTCCTTCAAATTGACCGATACCCCTTCCAGCTTATCAGACAATCCTACCAGCTGATTCCCGATATTTGCCTGCTCGATGCTGAGAGAAGCGACTTCCTGCGAAGTGGCGGAGGACTGTTCCGCTACCGCGCTCACACTGGTCATCGCCTCCGACAAGATCGCCTGCGATTCGCTCAGCTCCTGAATAGATGAGGTAACCGTGCCCAATCGAAGCGCGAATTCTCCCATTTGCTGCTGTACCGATTGGAAAATGTCCGTCGTCTCCTGTACGGCTCCCATCTGCTGTCGGAACAGTGGGTATACCTCCGATAACGCCTGAACCGTCTCATTCATCTCGCCGACGATGTTATTAATAATTCCCGTCGCGGTGCGAATGGCTTGACGTGATTGTTCAGCCAACTGACGAACCTCATTGGCCACCACCATAAATCCGCGACCTGCCGTTCCGGCCCTTGCCGCTTCAATCGTAGCATTCAACGATAAAATATTCGTTTGCTTCGCAATATCCTGTAGCACATCCAGCACCTTGAAGACATCGGAGGTCGTCTCCTTCAGCTTGTCTACTTTACTCACAAGCGCATGCGTTGTTTCCTCCGTAACCTTGGTCTTACCCAGAAGGTTTTTCAACTGAACCGTTCCTTGTTCACTGGATTGCTCAACCTCCTGTGCGACCTTGCTCATTTCATGGTTCGAAGCTATAACCGTATCCATTTGCTGTGATATGTTTCCGGTCAGTCCGCTGCCACGTTCAGCCTCTGTCGCCAAACTGGCGGAGCCGTGAGCAATTTCCTCAGTAGCCGCTGCAATTTCCTTGGCTGAGATGGCTGTCTTCTTCGAAGCATCACTGAGTTCCGTCGCTGTATCCAGCACCTCTTGGGCTGAAACATTCGTCTGATCTACCAGCAAAGTAATCTGCTCCATCATCGTATCAAAGCTTACAGACAACTGCCCGATTTCATCCTGCGCGTTGTAGTTGGTACGAACTTGCAGATTGCCTTTGGCTCCTTCCAGCATCAGATCCTTTAAATGCGTTAAAGGGAGAGCCACAAGGCGCACCATAAACAAACCGATGAACAACGCGATCAGTGCCGCCACTGTAGCAAAAATCCAGGTCGTCGTTAAAATCCCTTCGGCATCTTTAACCAGCGCAGATACAGGTACGACACCCAGGAGAATCCATTTGGAGGTGCCCAGCGTATTATGCACGGCCAGTACATTTTGCACTTTCCCATTTGCTGACTGCTCCAAAATTTGATTTCCTTCAATCCCCTGGAGCTGTGAAACGTAATCCAGCTTTTGTTTCCCTCCAGCCAGAGCCTCAATGTTGGAGCCTATAAAAACGCCATCCTGTGTAATAAGGCTAATCATACTGCCCGCACCCAGATCAATACTCTTCAACTGATCATCCACGGCACTCGACTTCAAATCCATGACCAGAACGTAAGTACCGCCCAAGCCGGACATGCTGTTCATGGAACGAGCTAGACGAAACGTCTTGCTGCCATTTTCATTTAATTGTGTAGGCAACCAGACGATCCCTTTATTTTTTAAAATATCCTTGAACCATGCCTCCTGTCGTACGTCCTTTTGTGTTCCTGTGCCCATAGCAGGCAGATCCGTCTGTTCAGGATACAGATAAAGCGAATCAATTTCCTTGTTTGTAAATGCAATATTCGTTAACTTTTTGTTTACTTCACCCATAGCGACAAACGAATCAAACGAATTTTTCTCCTGCTTTGCCGCCTTTTGTAGCTGATCACTTAATTCAGTATCAAAAAACACCTGTGTCGAGGTATCTTGAAAGCGTTCCAAAATGATATCCAGCTTCTCTGCCGTTTGTTGAACCGTTTGCTGGTATGCGGTAGCTGCATTTTGTTCAATTGTGTTTTTGGCTTTATAATATGAAATCATTCCCAGACTGATCACAAACAACATAATCGCTGTAAAAAAGATCAAAAACAGCTTCATACCTACCGAACGAACCGGATTATAGTTTTTGACCAAATGCATAAAATCCTTACTGTACTTTTCCGGCTTGAGTAAGCGCTTTAAATTGTATGCGCCTACACGAGTAGCCTTAGCCAACCAGGGAACAACCTTCGAAGACGTCTCCACTGCTTTGTCTCCTTTAGCCGTTGTCGCCTTGCTGCCCTTGATACCTTTAATGATAGCCGTTTTTTTTGCTTGCTTCTTCGTTGTATTCCCCTCTTTTTTCAAAAAACCCATCTCTCTCACCTACCACCCTATAATTAGTTTCCTGATCCACGTATCCGTTATGTATCTATTATCTATATCATATCTATCGGAACTATTCGACAAGGAATGTAGCTTTCCTTTCAACTCCCACTAAATTTTGTGAAACTTTTTTCCTAGAAAAGTATTCAAAAAAAAGCCCCTCCAACCGATAGGAGAGGCTTTTGAATCTTTTTATCCAAGACTTAAGACTTAATTACTTCTTTTTACGCATCATGTCAAAATAAGATACAGGCTGGTCTACCTGCATTTTAATCCGTTGAAGCGGGTGACGGGCAGCATCCAGTTCGTTGCCTTCTTCATCCCAGATCGTTCCGACTGTTTGTTTAAAAAACGTTCCGTTCGGACCAAAAAATTCAATTTCATGTCCCGGTTTAAAATGGTTACGCTGTTGAATGGTAGCTATACCACTCTCAGCATCGTAGTCCATGACCAGTCCGGCAAAATCATAAGGGACTGCTTTTTCTTCTGGCTCATAAATATGATCCTCATGATCTGGTGTATCGTAGAAAAATCCTGTATTCAGCGGACGATTGGCCGCCTTGTTAATTTCATCAATCCATTCGGGCTTGAGCACATAATTTTCAGGATCAGCCATATAGGAATCAATCGCTTGACGATAGACATTTACAACCGTAGCCACATAGTGAATGGACTTCATACGTCCCTCTACTTTGAAGCTATCCACACCGACATCAATCAGATCAGGGACATTTTCAATCATGCAAAGGTCCTTAGAGCCCATGGAAAAAGCATTATCATTTTCCTCAAACAATGGAAGCTGATTTACACCAAGCTGGAATTGCTTCAGCACATTACTATCCTGCGCCTCTTCCTCAGATATCCACACCTCGTCTTGACGGACATCCTCAAACAGATCGTACTTCCAGCGGCAGGACTGACAGCAGCCCCCACGATTGGAATCCCGGTCTGTAAAGTGATTGGACAGCACGCAACGACCGGAAAATGAAGAGCACATCGCACCATGGACAAAGGCTTCGATTTCGATGTCCACATGCTTTTTAATTTCTTCAATTTCCTCGAGGCTGGTCTCACGGCCCAATACCACACGCGGTAATCCTTCATTCTTCCAGAACTTTACCGCCTGCCAGTTCAACGTCGATTGCTGGGTGCTCAAATGCACTTCCAGCTCCGGCACTGTACGCAATGCCACAGATACAATCGCAGGATCAGCGACGATGACAGCATGAATCCCCGCCTTGTGCAAATTACGCAGGTATTCTTCAATCCCCGCAATATCCTCATTGTGCGCATAAATGTTGGTAGCAACAATAACTTTGGCACCATATTTTTTTGCAAACTCTACGCCTTCCCGCATTTCCTCAAAGCTGAAATTATCGGCATTGGATCGCAGACCGTATTTTTGTCCACCAATGTACACGGCATCCGCGCCATAGTGAATAGCGAACTTCAGCTTTTCCAGATTTCCGGCAGGAGCCAGCAGCTCCGGCTTATCCAGACGATTCCGCTTGCCCATATACTTTCTCGTTTTGGTCATCGTTCCCATGACGTTCCCCCCTCTGTGTACTCATTTTCAAATTAATAAACCTGTTCTTTATAGAAAAATCCGAAGGACAGTTCCCGTTCAGGATCTTGAAGACGGCGAACCTCATCCAGCCAGCTTTCATCATAAGCGTAAGCGTCCGAATCGGCTGTAAAGGTATCCATCGCCTTGCGATAAGCACGAACGACCGCCGCGTTATAAGCCGTAGGCTTCAACAAGCCCTCGATCTTAAAGCTGTGCACGCCTGCCTCCATCAAAATATGCAGGTCCTCCATAATACAAAAATCATCCGAGCTCATAATATGTGTTCCGTTGATATCCTCATAAATCGGAAACTTCTCGTCCTGCCGCTCTGCTTCGATCAAAAACAAGCCGCGCTCTCTGCCCAGATCACCTTCCACCGGACGTCCCTGATGCAGCATATAGCTTTGTACAAGCTTGCGCTTGGAATGATAAATATTGGTCATGCCATGTACCTGAACCTGGGCCTCCATGTTCAGCTTGGGCACCATTTCCGTAATTTCGTCCATACTGAGCTCACGGGCCAAAATGACACGCGAAGCCCCCTTCTCCCCCCAATAGTTGGCGGTTGCGAAGTTGGTGGAAATCATTTCACCGTTCCAGAACAGCTTCAGATGAGGCGCGTATTCCTTCACCGCCATTAATACGGCCGGATCATTGAACTCAATGGCATCTACGCCGCATTCAGCAAGCGTCTGCACATATTCGGGAAGAAACGGCAACAGCTCGTTCGTCATCAAATTGGTCATGGACACATACACCTGGGCCGCATGCTTCCGAGCCTCTTCCACAACCTCACGGATTTGATTCGGTGTAAAATGTCCCGGTAACCGCATCCCAAAGCGGTCATCTCCAATAAGTAATGCGCTCGCTCCAGCCTCCAGCATTTGACGGGCATCCTCCAGAGAGCTGGCAGTTACCAATAGTTCGGGTTTGTAAGCCATAGGCTCACCTCCTAATTTGTCTTACGGTTGCTTACCTGAATATTATGCAAATGTTCTTTATATGTCTTGGCAAACAAATGTCCGTGTGTTCCGTCTTTTTTGGTCACATAAAATAAATAATCCGTAGCATCCGGCTGCAAAGCCGCCACCACTGATTTCAGACTGGGGCTTGCAATCGGCCCCGGTGGAAGTCCCTGATGCAAATACGTATTATATGGGCTTTCTACAGCTAAATCCTTGTAGTACAGCCGTTCCTTTTGCTTGTCCAGCATATATTGAACGGTAGCGTCAATTTCCAGCTTCTTATCCTGCTTGAGCCGGTTATAAATAACGCCAGCCACGACAGGCCGTTCATTATCCACAACGACCTCGCGCTCCACCAGAGAAGCAACCGTCAGCAGTTGATGCAGTGTTTCGCCCCGCTGTTTCAGCTTGGCATTCAAATCGGGAACGGTATCCAGACGTTTTTGCGTCTGTTCCAGCATCGCCTGTATAATATCTTTGGTCGTACTGCCCTTTTTCAGCTCATAGGTTTCCGGGAAAAGATAGCCTTCCAGCGCATAGCGAAGCCCCGCCTGCTTTGGAATGTCCCGCACGAGCGCGACGTCAAAAGCGGACGGATCGTTGGCCAGCTGCAAAAATTGCTGCCGGTCTGCCAGTCCTTCCATTTGCAGCTTATCAGCCATCTGTCTGATCGTAAATCCTTCCGGTATCGTAAAACGGATCATTTCCTCTTTCACAACATCTCCTGCCGAGAGCTTGGCAATCAGCTGATCGAAGGTAACACCGGGCTGAGCCTCATATTTTCCGGCCTTAAATGTGCTGCCTTGCTGTTTGAATTTAAGATAAGCCTTAAACACGAGCGCATTACGTATGAGTCCCTTTTGCTCCAGTGTATCTGCTATAGCGGATGTACCCGTTCCCTTCACTACTGTAAATGCAACCGGCTGCGTCTTCGTCTGGACAGGCTGCATGGCATTCCAAATATAGAGAGTTGCTCCGCCTGCTATGATCACAATCAACAGAAGCAACGTAACTAACGTCGTCCTTCGCTTCAATTCCACCCAACTCCTTCACAGCCAAAAAGGGCGGACTGGTCCGCCCTTTCAGGTTTGATCTCCTCGTTATCCAGACCTTACAGCTCTTCCGGCAGTGTGCATTCATCATACAGCTCGGAAATATCTTCCCACTCATCGTCATCCTCAATCGTGGTGATGGAAATTTCACCTTCCGGGGATGGGCTCACATGATACAGCTCATGCTCGCCTTCAGCAGCTCCAGGTTTACGCAATACGGCGTACCGTTGCTCTCCTACCTTGAACTCTGCTTCCAGTTCCATGCGTACCGCACGGCCCTGTTCATCCTGTAGCTCTACATCGCCGCCGAACGCTTCCTTCAAATCAGAGGTCCAGCTCAGGTCTTCACGTGAATAGTTCGTCATTTCCCGTCTTCCTCGTCCTCTTCTTCCACAAATGTATTAAAGGTCTCTTCAACGATTTCCCATTCGGCATCGTCTTGGATCACAAACAATTTAATATCATCGCCTTCTTCCTCGTAACGGAAGGCGTACACATCGGACTCGTCCGCTTCAGGGTCCACTGGCGCAACCATCATGTACTTCGCTTCGGAACCGTCTACCTCAAACTTCATAATGACCTCGAACTCTTCCTCGTTGCCCTCGTCATCGGCAATGTAAATAATTTCCGGCTCTTCTTCCATACCCACTTGATTTTCAGCCATTACGAAATCCCCCTCACCTTGTACTGTGTGCGTCCAAATAGTTTTGCAAGATCAGGCTTGCGGCCAGTTTGTCTACCACCTGCTTGCGTTTTTTTCGGCTGACGTCGGCCTCCAGGAGCGTGCGCTCTGCCGAACGCGTCGTCAGCCGTTCATCCCAAAGGTGAACGGGTAAACCCAGTAACTCCTTGAGTCGGTTAGCAAACTCTATGCAAATCTCACCGCGTGGACCCACGGTACCGTTCATGTTTTTCGGCAAGCCTACTACAACCTCGCCGACCTCATTGTCACGGACCAGATTTGCAATCTTACCGAACTCACTGTCGTCACCGCGTCGTTCTATGACTTCCAATCCTTGGGCGGTCCAGCCGAAGGCATCACTTACGGCGACCCCAATTCGGCGGTCCCCGTAATCCAATCCCATTACTTTCATGCCTGTCTCCTAACGGTGCTTGGCCAGATAGAAACGAACCAGCTCTTCAATCAATTCATCGCGTTCTTTTTTGCGTACCAGGCTTCTGGCATTATTATGCCGTGGCACATAAGCCGGATCTCCTGACAACAAATACCCGACAATCTGATTAATCGGATTGTATTCTTTTTCCACCAAAGCATCATATACGGTCAACAAAATCTCCTGAGCAGAAGCTTCCTTCTCATCCGCCTTGACATTAAATTTGACCGTTTTGTCCATGGAATCCACTGTTGACACCTCGCTTCCACAAAACATGTGTACATGTTTATGCCAGCTTATTCTTATACATCATACCATAAGCAGAGCCCTTCAAGGAAATGTCTAAGTCCGGTTTTTTCCAAAATTCCGCAAAAATCATCGAACTTTATCCTTGAGAAGCCGCCACTACCAATTCACGGGCGCGCACGAGCGCTTCGTCCAGCTTGCTGGCATCCTTGCCTCCGGCTTGCGCCATATCCGGACGACCACCCCCACCACCGCCACATACCGCAGCGATTTCCTTCACAAGCTTGCCTGCATGAAGCCCAGCCTTGGTATGCTCTGCCGGTACAGCTACGACAAAATTGACTTTGTCGTCCATCGCAGCCCCGAGCACCAGCACAGCAGCCGGAAGCTTGCCTTTCAGCTCATCGGCAATCGCACGCAGCGCATCCATACTGGAAGCCTGCACGCGTGCAGCCAACAGCTGCACTCCGCCAGCTTGCACGACCTGATCGGTCAGCTGACCCGCTTCAATAACACTCAGCTTGCTTTGCAGCGATTCATTTTCACGACTGAGGTCTTTAATTTGCTGCTGCAAGGATTCGATGCGTTTTGGCACCTCGGACAGCTTGGACTTCATCAGACCTGCTGATACTTTTAGCAGCTCCAACTGACTTTCCATATATTCAAAGCCAACGCGTCCGGTCACCGCTTCAATCCGGCGAACACCCGATCCGATGCCGCTCTCGCTGACAAGCTTGAACAGTCCGATTTGTGAGGTGTTGCTCACATGACAGCCGCCGCACAGCTCAATGCTGTAATCGCCTACCTTGACGACACGAACGATATCTCCATATTTTTCACCGAACAGCGCCATCGCTCCAAGAGCCTTGGCTTCATCAATCGGTTTCAGTTCAATATTAACATCCAGTTGGCTCCAGATGGCACGGTTTACCCGCAGCTCAATATCCGCCAGCTCTTCTGGTGTAATGCTTCCAAAATGGGAGAAGTCAAAACGCAGACGCCCAGGCTCTACCAAAGAACCCGCCTGATTGACATGGTCACCCAGTACTTCCTTAAGCGCTTTGTGAAGCAAATGCGTAGCGGTATGATTTTTTTCAATTTCACCGCGAGATGCTTGGTCTACTTCCGCTTTCACCGTATCGCCAACGTTCAGCTCACCGGCTTCGACGACGACCTGATGTACATGTTGGCCTTGAGGTGCCTTGAACAGTCCTTCGACCTTCGCCGTTACCGTACCCCCGCGCAGCAAGCCATGGTCACTAACCTGTCCGCCGCTTTCAGCATAAAAAGGAGTCACGTCCAGCACAACCTGACAAGTCTGTCCTTCACTAACACTATCCACCAGCACATCTTCATATACAATAGCCACAATTTTAGACTCGGTTACAAGGTCATTATATCCAACAAAATCGCTTTTAACCGCCAGGTCAGACAAGGCTCCACCCTGAATCTTCATGCTGGCATTGTCCTGATGAGCGTCACGCGCACGTTGCCGTTGCTCCTGCATCGCTTCATCAAAGCCTTCACGGTCTACTTTTAAGCCTTGCTCGTCCGCATAATCCTCCGTGAGATCGAATGGGAAACCATACGTATCATACAGTTTAAAAGCGTCTGCTCCACTGATGACCTCGCGACCTTCCGCTTTTGCCTGAGCACTGATATCAGCCAAAATAGCTAATCCGTCCGTTAGCGTTTCGTGGAAGCGTTCCTCTTCTGTTTTGATCACCTTGATGATGAAATCACGCTTGTCCACCACCTCAGGGTAGTACACACCCATGACATCCCCCACCGTTTCCACCAGTTCAAACATAAATGGACGGTTCATGCCCAGCATTTTTCCGTAACGCACAGCACGGCGTAGCAAACGACGGATAACATAACCACGGCCTTCGTTGGAAGGCAGTACACCGTCACCAATCGCAAAAGCTACGGTACGAATATGGTCGGCAATCACTTTGAGAGCCACATCGCTGTCCACATTTTCGTTATATTTAACCCCTGCCATAGCGGCTGTTTTCTGAATGATCGGTTGGAAAATATCCGTATCGAAGTTGGAATCCACATTTTGCAAAATGGATGCAAAACGCTCCAATCCGGCGCCTGTATCAATATTTTTGTTCGGAAGCGGCGTGTAGCTGCCATCCTTGTTATGGTTGAATTGTGAGAATACGAGGTTCCATACTTCCAGATAACGCTCGTTTTCCCCGCCCGGGTACATTTCAGGGTCCGTCATGTCGCTGCCGTAAGCTTCGCCGCGATCATAAAAAATTTCCGTACAAGGTCCACAAGGGCCTTCGCCGATATCCCAGAAGTTTTCTTCCAGTTTGATGATACGTTCAGCAGGAAGCCCCACCTTTTCGTTCCACAGCTTGTACGCCTCTTCATCCTCAGGATACACGGTTACAGCCAGACGCTCCGGGTCAAAGCCGATCCACTTCGGATCCGTCAGAAACTCCCACGCCCACACAATGGCTTCTTCCTTAAAATAGTCGCCAATCGAAAAATTACCGAGCATCTCGAAAAAGGTGTGGTGACGGCGCGTTTTGCCGACATTTTCAATGTCATTCGTGCGAATACATTTTTGCGAATTGGCGATACGCGGATTTTCGGGCTTCACCCGTCCGTCAAAATAAGGTTTAAGCGGCGCCATACCCGCATTAATCCACAGCAGGGAAGGATCTTTATGCGGAACAAGCGGTGCGCTTGGTTCAATCACATGTCCCTTACTTTCAAAAAACTCCAGCCATTTGGAGCGGATTTCACTAGCTTTCATTTAAGTAGCCTCCTAATTATGGTGTCGCTTGTACTTGGCACAGGCCATAAAAAACAGAAAAACGCCCCTGAACGGATCAGGGACGATTGTATCGCGGTACCACCCTGGTTATCGTCGTCCCCTCTGTACGAAATGCTACATGCGCAAGCTGCACACTCAGGCATCTGATTAACGGACGAGCGATCGCCTTGTTTTCACTGGTAACGGGAGCATCCCGGCGGGTTCAGCCCGCACTCCGAAATGAGCTTTCCCTACTGGATAAACAAATTTAAAACCTTTTAAACCTTTTAAACATACTCAATTCAGTATATCCGTGTCATTTAGCCATGTCAACGCGATTTCAGACAAGATACATACGGTATATGGACGAAATCAGATCGTTTTG
Organism: Paenibacillus sp. 1-8; assembly: GCF_056316205.1. Classification (NCBI taxonomy): domain Bacteria; kingdom Bacillati; phylum Bacillota; class Bacilli; order Caryophanales; family Paenibacillaceae; genus Paenibacillus; species Paenibacillus sp. 1-8. The sequence continues at coordinate 4,011,574 of NZ_CM149995.1, forward strand.
CGCTTCACGTAATAAGCAAAAAAATGCTGAAGCGCCACCTTCAAGACCGCCATCACCGGAACCGCTAAAATTAACCCGGTTATTCCTGCTATTTCCCCGCCCACCAGCAGTGCGAAAATGATGGCAATCGGATGCAAATGCAAGGTTCGTCCAACCACCTGGGGAGAAATGACGTTACTTTCCAGTACTTGAATACAGGTGTTGACCACTGCGACCAGCAGCACCATTTTAAAGGAAACCGTAGAAGCCATAACAACCGCCGGAGCAGCCCCCAAAAAGGGGCCTAAATACGGCACGATATTGAACACAGCCACCACTCCTGCCAGCAGCAGCGCATAAGGCATGCCAATCAGCATATATCCGATATAGGCCATCACCCCGATAATGACGCACACCAGCAGTTGTCCACGCACATAGTTACCAAGCGCCTGATCAATTTCCTTGAGCACCGTTACAATGGCCTTGCGGCGGGATCGCGGGAGATAAGACACAATGGCCCGTTCGAACACATCGAAATCCTTTAAAATATAAAAAATGAGAAACGGCACAATGAACACATTGAACAACATATTGATCATCCCGCCGATGTTATCCATAAAAGCCGCAATGCCTGTAGCCATCCGATTTTCGAGTTGAAAAAACCACTGATTCATGCCCGAGCGTACCCCTTGGGGTAAAATACTTCCGTCCATGTTCGTCATTAATCCCTGTGCATGCATGGTCAGCTCGGGCAGGTGCTCATTCAGCTCATCCAGTTGTTCAATAAACATCGGAATCAGGTTCATCAGAATGACGACGAGGCTGCCCAAAAATACGGCATAAATGAGCAGAACAGCTACACTTCGAGGTACCTTGCGTCCGCCCAGCATATTGACTACAGGATTAAGCACATAGGAAATAATCATCGCCACCGCAAATGGCGCAATAATCGTTTTCAGAAAATCATACAGATGCAAAAACAAAGGCCGCAGCAGCCAGATAAAATACAGAATGACGAGTCCCAGCAGTGTCCATATTCCGTATCGGAACAGCCTGCTTTTCGTTAATTGCTCCATACCATGCCCCCTTACCGGACTAGCCTCTTTTAAGTATATGCCTGTACCTTTACTTTAATCCTTCCTGTAGATCTGAAGGCACCCAAAAATAACCATTGTAAAAAAATTATGAAAACGACTGAAAATGATTAACAAAGTGATTACGTCTGACGATATACATAAAAAGAACTATCTTAAATTTTCACATTTCTGAATCATCGGGGGTATTTTTATGAATTTGAAAATGAAGCTTATTCTCCTTTTTACCTGCATTGTTGTCGTTTCAGCAGGACCTTTGTCCGTGATTGCCCTGACAAGCATTAAAAATCAGGCTAACCATGATATCCAAGAGCTTATGAATAGCAAAGCCTCCGAGACCGTCAACCAGCTCGACGGATGGATACACGGAAACGCCAAAATTATCGAAACACTGGCTGCCGGGCTGCAATCCAGCAATATATCATCAGATGCCAAAGTGGCTTCACTGAAGGCAGCCTTTCAGAATTATAAAGATCAAGCTATTTCCAACATTTACGTAGGCTTTGAGGATGGAACATACTGGGGCGGCTCTGATTGGTTTGAAGAGGGTTATGATCCTCGCGTCCGTCCGTGGTACAAGGATGCCAAAACCAAGGGAGAAATATATTATTCCTCACCGTACATTGATGCAGGTAGCAAGGATTTCACCATCTCGATTGCGAAGCCTCTCAAGGATACGAATGGCTCCATCACTGGTGTAGTCAGCGAGGATATTTTGCTCAACGATATGACAAAAATGGTTAAAAGTATAAACCTGAACGGATTGGGCTACGCATTTCTGATTGACCAAAATGGAGTCGTGGTCGCGCATCCAGACAACAAGCTGGCTGGTAAAAATCTCAGAGATACGCCCGAGTTGGGGTCATCAACTGCTGCCCTGCTAAGCGCCCCTTCGGGAAAAGCCGACTACAACTACAATGGCAGTGATCGCCAGCTTTATTTTAAGAAAATGCCCAGTACAGGCTGGATTGTAGGTTTGTCTATTTCAAAAGATATTGCTTTTCAGGAGTATTACTCCACTCGTAATTATTTGCTCATTATCGTTGCTATTATCTTTGTCGTTGCTATGGTACTGGCGATCTGGGCGGCGAACAACTTTATCAAGCCGATTCGGAGGCTTCAAGCGAACGTCAAGCGGGTGGCTGAAGGGGATATGACAGCACGTGTGGATATTAAGGGCAAAGATGAAATTGCCAGCTTGGGTACGGATTTTAATATCATGTCGGATAATCTCTCTCACTTGCTGCGCAAAGTGGCAGATACGGCTGACGAGGTCTGCTCAGCTTCTCATGATATGCACCAGCACGCCAAGGATACCGGAACCATTGCATCCCAAATATCCAGTGCGGTTCAGGAGCTTGCCCAAGGAGCAAGTGATCAGGCTGAAGCTGTATATTCCGGCTCTGAAAAGCTGTCGCATATGACAGGCTCCATCGACCAGATCGGTGAAAGCGTCAAGCGAACCCAAGCCGCCGTGCTGGAAACGGACTCTGCCGTGCTGGCCGGGTACGAAACAGCGGAGCGTCAAGCGAAGCTTGCAGTCGAGTCCAGACAAACCACAACCGCTGTAGGTGAAGCTGTAGACTCGCTCACGTTGAAAACACAGGATATTGGACTGCTGGCGGGGGCCATCCATGATATCGCAACACAAACAAACCTGCTTGCGCTGAATGCTTCCATTGAAGCAGCCCGCGCCGGGGAACACGGACGCGGCTTTGCCGTCGTTGCCGGGGAAGTGCGCAAGCTGGCTGAACAAGCAGGAAGTTCCAGTGACAGCATCATGCACAAGCTGGAGGAAATCAAGGTTGCGGGACTGCGGAGCGCAGAGGAAATGAAGAAGGCTCTCGCTGTAACAGTAGAACAGGAGCGTGCGGCTACCGCAACGAGACAGGCGTTCGAGTCCATACGGGGAGCTTCTCAGCATATGCTTACCCAGATTGAGGACGTATCCGCTGCGGCTGGTCATCTCCGTACAAACGCCGGACATATTTCCGATGTTATTTCCAGCGTAGTCGCCGTATCTGAGCAAAGCGCAGCTTCCACCGAGGAGGTGGCTTCCTCCGTGCAGGAGCAAGGGCACTCCATGAACAATATTGCCGAGCTTTCCGCCAAACTTGACTCGCACGCAGACCTGCTGCTGGAAGAGGTTAAACGCTTTAAGCTGTAAAACACTTCTACCTAAAAGACAGATAAACAGCATGCTATACATCTAGACAGGAATCTACATGAAAAAGAGGGTGACTCCCAGGCTATTACAGCCATCGGGAGTCACCCTCTTCGTTATTCATCAAGCATGGCCTATCTGTTATCCGTTCATCTGCCGAACGGTATAGTCCACACCACATTAGATGGACTGCCTGTCCCTACTCCAGAGTGAACTTAGGAAGAAGCATGGATTTGCGGCAGGTCCTGCTGTGCCATGTCATCTCCAAAGAACAGGTCGTCCAGCGAACTGAGCGTTCCATCCTCTTCCACTTGGTAGACGGACATTTTTTCACCATTCACTTGAAGTTCGATGAAGCATCCCCAACAATAAAATTGATGGGAACCGATTTTGCCGATATCTTTGGAATTACAATTCGGACATCTCAATAAACTCACCCTATCCATTAACAGAATATATGGCTTTTTCCAAACGCTGCTCGCTTAACGGGGGCACCATAACAGCATTCTCCCCGATGGACATTTCTTCGGTGCAGGGCAGCCATTTCCGCCCTTCTATAATATCCGATACAAAACCATCGCTGATTTCCAAGCCTATTATGTTATTGCCCATTTCCTGGTCAAAATAAACATCCGAAATATGTCCGAGCATAAGCCCTTCCTCTGTAAGCACGGATAAATCCTTCAGTTTACCGGGTCCAAGCAAATACGTATGTTGTATACCATTGGCCTCCGTTTTACGGACAGCCTGCTGATTGCGAATCATAATCGCATCTTCGCCATAAGCGACGATGTCATCCCAAGCTACCATTTTCACTTGAGAAGAAAAAAGGCCCTTGCCCTCCAACTCGATCCCTGTAATTTCCCAATCAGCCGTCACCATAAAATCGTGTATTTTACCGACCTGCTTCCCGTCCTCAACATCAAAAACGGCAAGTCCGATCATATCCTGAAGCTTCATAATAGGGTGCCTCCTCATTCTGCAATCCGAACGGAGGTGCGGTCCTTTTCCTTCATGCGTGTCAGACCTTGGTTCCGTTCATGCAATGAAATGGAAAACCGCCCCTCCCTTCTATATAAAGTGCGGAGAAATCCCTAGTACTCAGTACGCAGCCGCTTCCATATGGTTTCAATTTTCTTGGCCGTGTATTCCATTTCTTCCGTAGTATTACCCAAACCGAAGCTAAACCGAATCGCTGATTTCAAAACATCTTCAGGAAGAACCATCGCCTGCAATACATGCGACACTTCCAAGGACCCTGATGTACAAGCTGAACCGCTGGCTGCTGCAATTCCTTCCATATCCAGATTCATCAGCATGGTCTCCGTACCGATAGCCGGGAAGCTGAGATTCAGAACATTCGGTAAAAAATGCTCAGGGTCGCCGTTGATTACAAAAGCGTCTCGGCCCAAAGTGTCTTCCAGTGCTTTGAGTAGCGTTTGGCGAAGATTCATATCGTGCGTCCAACGTTCCTCTATAGAGGTGCTGGCAAGAGAAGCTGCTTTAGCCAAGCCTGCAATCCCGGCAATGTTTTCCGTCCCTGCACGGCGTTTTTTCTCCTGTAGTCCCCCGTGCATCAAAGGCTGGATACGTGTACCCTGACGGATATACAAAGCTCCAACGCCTTGCGGGCCGTTAATCTTATGACCGGATACGCTAAGCAAGTCAACCGGAAGGCTCTGGCAATCTATCTGTATATGTCCGTAAGCTTGAACCGCATCCACGTGAAATACAATGCCATGCTCTCCCGCAATCTGCCCCACCTCATGGATCGGTTGAATTACGCCTACCTCATTGTTGGCATATATCATGCTGATCAAAAAAGTATTCGGTCGAATTGCAGCCTCTATATCCGCTGGATTGACGCGCCCAAGGCTATTGACTGGCACATAGGTCACTTCGTAACCCGCTTTTTCGAGTTCAGCGCAAGCATGAAGTACCGCATGATGCTCAATGGCAGTCGTAATGATATGGCCCGAAGTGCGGCCATCTGCTGTAGCCGTCCCGAACAGGGCCAGATTATTGCTTTCTGTCCCTCCGCTTGTAAATATGATTTCTTCGGGCTTGCAGCCCAAAGAGGCCGCAACGGCATCCCGCGCAGCGCTGACGGTGCGCTTGGCATCCCGACCAAAGGCATGAACGCTTGAAGCGTTGCCGAATTGGCCGGTCATGATGTCCATCATAGTCTGCGCAACCTCAGGATGCATAGGAGTCGATGCGGCATGATCCAGATAAATTCTGTTCATGTCAATTCACCTCAAATATAAAACATGTAGTTGTCCAATTCATCATGTTCCTGGTATGTGATCAAGTCCTTGAGCGTAGTGGAATCCAGCACTTCTGCAATACTGTCACGAATCCGTAGCCAGAGCTGACGCTTCGCCGGATCGTCCTCTTCAGTGAAATCCACTGGAGAAATCGGACCTTCCAATACACGAATAATGTCTCCAGCCGTTACACCTGCCGGTTCACCCGCCAGAATATAACCGCCGTAAGCACCACGGATACTTTTTACCAAACCTGCATTGCGCAAAGGCGCAATAAGCTGCTCCAGATAATGCTCGGAGAGCTGATTTTTCTCGGCAATACTTTTCAATGACGTCGGACCTTCACCAAACCTGGCTGCAAGTTCCATCATAATCGTCAGGCCGTAACGTCCTTTTGTTGATATTTTCAATTGTGCCACCTCACTTATAGTAACAATTCCGTTAAACACGCGGAATAACTGGTGTTATATACCTCTCTATTCCGATCTTAACCCTCAGCTTATGTTAACATATTAGGGCAGGTAAAGGGAAACTTTACGGTAACAATCTTAAAAAAAGTTGTTTTCAGGCGATTTGGAACGGCTTTGGCCCATTTTATGGAGCTTTCTCCCATCGTCCTCCGTGTCGTTGGATCATCCAGCCATCGTAACTTATTATCGTTTATGCTATAATAGGAGGGTTCTACAACAATATTGAAAGAATTGGGTGATGACCATGGCTAAAGCCAATCATGAAACCCGTGTCGTCGTCGGCATGTCCGGGGGCGTCGACTCATCCGTTACCGCGCTGCTGCTGAAGGAGCAGGGCTATGACGTAATCGGCATCTTCATGAAAAACTGGGATGACACGGATGAATTCGGCCGCTGTACGGCTGAGGAGGATGCGGAGGATGTACGCCGTGTCTGCGAGCAGATCGACATTCCTTACTATACCGTCAATTTTGAAAAAGAATACTTCGATAAAGTATTCTCGTATTTTCTTGATGAATATAAGGCTGGACGTACTCCAAACCCGGATGTCATGTGCAACCGCGAAATTAAATTTGGCGAATTTCTCAATAAAGCGCTGGATTTGGGCGCGGATTATGTTGCTACAGGACATTACGCCCGGGTTGTGGAGGAAGACGGTCGTTTTACCTTGCTTCGCGGTGTAGACAGCAACAAGGATCAGACCTATTTCCTGAATGCATTGAGCCAAAAGCAATTGTCTCGGGCGATGTTCCCTATCGGGCATTTGCCGAAGCCGGAAGTCCGCAAAATCGCGGAAGCTGCGGGACTGTATACAGCCAAGAAGAAGGACAGTACAGGCGTATGCTTCATCGGCGAGCGTAATTTCAAGGAGTTTCTGAGCGGATATCTGCCTGCTAAGGGCGGAGACATGGTGGATATCGCTACAGGTGAAGTCAAAGGACGCCATGATGGTCTGATGTACTATACACTCGGCCAACGGCAAGGCTTAGGTATTGGCGGCTCCGGTTCAGGCGAACCGTGGTTCGTAGCTGACAAGGATCTGGAAAAGAATATTTTGTATGTGGTACAGGGTGACCGTCACCATAGCCTGTATTCTACCAGCCTGATCGCAACCGACGTAAACTGGATAGCGGGCATGGATACGCGTCCTTCCGGTGAATTTCGTTGTACAGCCAAGTTCCGTTATCGCCAGCCTGATCAACAAGTGACTTTACAATGGCTTGAGGACGGAACCGTACACGTCGTATTCGACGTACATCAAAAGGCTATTACGCCCGGACAAGCTGTCGTATTTTACGATGGCGAACGGTGTCTGGGCGGCGGAACCATTGACAAGGTTGAAAAGCTCCAGCCTGAAACGGTTTAAATGAATGCCCGTTTCGCGTTGGCATAAGTATTTAAAAAGAAGGCGTCTCTCCTATTTGTGGAGGGATGTCTTTTTTATGAAAAGATGCTCTTTTCTCCATTTGGGTATATGATGTAGACAAGAAATCATACTTCAATTGAAAAGGAGCGTGCCTCTATGTCTGATTCATTGGGAATGCTGACGCCGGGTAAGAAGGTTTCTTTGAAAGAGTGGGACCCCAAGGATACGAAGGATATCAGAAATAAAGAAGAAATTCAGCAGGAAACAGATCAATTGAAGGAACGTTTCGCGGTATTACAAAGCAAATTATTTACGGAAAAGAAGCAGGCGGTTTTGTTTGTATTCCAAGGTATGGATTGCAGCGGAAAAGATGGAGTCATCAAGCAGGTATTTTCCAACCTCAATCCGGCGGGTGTGACAGTCCACAGTTTTAAATCGCCTACAGCCGAAGAATTAAGTCACGACTTCCTGTGGCGTGCCCACAGCGTAACCCCGGGGCGGGGATATATCGCGGCGTTCAACCGTTCTTATTATGAGGATGTGCTGATTACACGTGTTCACGGTCAGGTATCCGACAAGCAGGCCAAACGAAATATTAAACATATCAAACATTTTGAACAACTGTTGCTGGATAGCGGTGTAAAGGTCGTCAAAATCTTTTTACATATTTCAAAGCAATTCCAGCTGGAGAAGCTGATCGACCGGATTGAAAAGCCGCATAAAAACTGGAAGCTTGATCCGAGTGATTTGCAGGAACGTAAATTTTGGAAGCAATATACCCAATATTATGAGGACGTACTCGAATTAAGTGCAACCAAGCAGGCTCCGTGGTATGTTGTTCCTTCGGATAACCGTTGGTACAGGGATTATACCGTGCTGCGAATTGCCGTCCAAACGCTGGAGGAAATGAAGCTGTCCGATCCTGAACCAAGACCGGAACTGGAATCCCTTTTGCCTGAGCTGTATAAAGAACGGGATAAAAAATAGCTTCGCAGGCACAGCACTCCATCATATGTTCAATTAACACACCGAATAAAAAAGCTTCCGAAACCTTACTTAAGGCTGAAAATGCCGGGGGTAGGGATTCTGGAGGCTTTTATTGCGTCAACTAACCCCATACCCTACAGCCGCAGCTACAACTCCTACCACCACCGAAGACAGCACATACACAGCCGTACGCCGATATTCTCTACGCTCCATCAGTTGGAGAGATTCATACCCGAATGTTGAAAAGGTGGTATAGCCACCACAAAAGCCTGTCCCTAGCAGTATCCAAAGTGCAGGAGACAGATTGTGCTGCGTAAATTCGCCGTACAGCCAGCCGAGCAGCAATGAACCGCTGATGTTAATGATCCATGTTCCCCAAGGAAATGCGGTGCCAAACCTTTTTCCAGCCCACATGCCAAGCCCGTATCTCGCCAATGTACCGACCATTCCACCTGCCGCCGCCCACCAGATCATAAGCTTCCCTCCTTGGGGGCAGCTTGCGTCATTTTCGTGCCCAGACGAATACCTGTCCATGTCAAAAACAGACCTCCACATACACTGAGCAACAGATACAACACAGCCGTAAGCGCACGATCATGAACCGTCAGACGCACGGCATCCACTGCAAAGGTGGAAAAGGTTGTAAAGCCCCCAGTAAAGCCTGTTCCGATGGCAAGTCGCCAGCGAGGCTTGATCCGCCACGACCGCAAAGTTACCGTAAAGAACCAGCCGAGAAACAGACAGCCGATCCAATTAATGAACAGCACGCCAAGTGGAAAATCGGCCCCTGCCGCAGGCAGCAATGTTTGTACACCGTAACGGGCAGAGGTTCCGAGCGCTCCTCCTGCCCCGACGAATAGCACGTCTTTCATCTTTATGTCCCCTTCTTCACTCTTGCAGTATTCATAGTGTAACCATAACAGTGGCTAAACCTTATCTTACACACTACGTATATCCGTCTGCTGCATATATTTTACGACTGTGAATCCCGCCACTGCTGGTTTTGTCTGATTTTCGACTCATTCCCCTGCTCTGTAGCCTGGTAAAAGGTCCGGTTTGCTATCGAATCAGGCAAATATTGCTGTTTCACATAATGATTCGGATAATTGTGCGGATATTGATAGCCGACATGACCGAGCTTCTCCGAGCCTTTGTAATGTGCATCGCGCAAATGCAGCGGCACCTCAGCAGATTTAATGTCGTCCATAGCCGACATTGCCCGTGAAATCGCCGTATATACGGCATTCGATTTTGGGCTCTCCACGGCGAACAAAATAGCCTGCGCGATGTTCAGCTTGGCCTCCGGCCAGCCGTTATTGCGATAAGCTTCAAGCGCACTCACTGCCTGCACCATCGCCTGCGGATTTGCCAGGCCAATATCCTCGCTGCTCGCCGCGATGAGGCGGCGAAGAAAGGTCATCGGGTCCATACCCAGCTTCTCCACGGCGTACAGAAACCAGAACAGCGCCGCGTCGCTGGAGCCGCGAATGCTTTTATGAAAGGCGGACAGCACGTCATACTGCGTAGACTCGTCTGCCTTGACAATCGGGCGGCGAATGGATTCCTCCGCGACTTCCAGCGTCACGTGAATCGTGCCGTCTGCCAGCGGAGGCGTCGTGAGCGCCGCCAGTTCCAGCGCGTTCAAGGCGCGGCGGATATCGCCGTTCGCCATGGACGCGATGTGATCCAGCGCAGCTTCGTCCACCTGAAGCTGCATATAGCCGAGCCCCTTGTCCGCATCGCCCAAGGCGCGGCGCATGGCTGCCAGCGAATGCTCCTGCGTCAGCGATTCGAGCTGAAACAATGTAGAACGGCTCAGTAAGGCGCCGTTCACATAGTGAAAGGGGTTTTCGGTGGTGGCGCCGATAAACACGATCGTACCCTTTTCCACCGCAGGCAGCAATGCATCCTGACGCGAGCTGTTGAAACGATGTACCTCATCGAGAAACAGGATCGTCTTTTTGCTGTACATAGATTTATTCGTTTGTGCGCGGTCAATGACCTCCCTCACGTCCTTCACTGACGCTTCCACTGCATTCAGGCGGACAAATTCGCCTTGCGTGTGTTGTGAAATGATATGCGCCAGCGTCGTCTTGCCACATCCCGGCGGCCCATACAGGAGTATGGAAGAAACCTGATCTGCCTCTATAGCTCTACGCAGCAGCTTGCCCGGACCAACGACATGCTCCTGTCCAATATATTCGTCCAGCGAAGTCGGACGCAGTCGGTCAGCAAGCAGCCGATTGCTTGGCGTCGAATCCTGGGAATATGAAAATAAGTCCATTTTATTCACTTCCTTATGGTGATATGAGAGAACACTCTACCCCTGCGGGGTCCATATACATCGTGTTCGCCCATGCGGTGAAAACCCTGAAAATTCAAGCGATCTATCCTCCTAAAAACGGTATGAACCGCCTTTTATTCTACCATACCCACAGACAAGTTGCAGATAGCACAGTCACGGCATCGCTATATATTTACATACCTGCAACCTGGCAAGCAAAAGAAAGAACAGCCGAACGAAAGATAAATTTCGCGGCTGTTCTTATTACTGATATGACATATGACTCCCATGATGTTCGCCATTATGGTAGCTTAAGCAGTTACTTCACCTGTTCCTGTACATAACTCGGAAGCGCACCCTCATGTAACAGCCACAGCTCATGCAGCGCACGGGTACAGCCCACATACAGCAGCTTGGCATCCCATGCCCGTTCTCCATAATGCTCATGGTCGGCATCCGCCACAATGACTGCGTCGAACTCCAGCCCTTTGGACAGGTACACAGGCAGAACGGACAAGCCGCCTTCGTATTGCTTTTTACCGCCGTCAATCAGATTCACATCTAACCCTGCATTCGTAAAAGCCTCATGCAGCTCCACAGCTTCCTTCAAGGTACGTGTCAGCACAGATACAGTGCGATATTCCTTGGAAGAAAGCTCTTGCAGAGCGGTCAGCAAACTCTGTTCACGCCCTGATGTACCATATGGCAGTGTACGCACCGGATCGCCGCTACGGAATACCGGAACTGCCGTAATGCCGCCGCGAACCCCCTGCTCCAAAATCGTATTTGCAAATTCTATAATTTCCAAGGTCGATCTATAGCTCCGCGTAAGTGCAAAATACCCCGTATGTTCCGGCGCAAAAAGAGAACTCATTTCCTCCCACGCATGTACACCACGGTATTCGTGAATCCCCTGCGACAAATCGCCAAGTATGGTAAAGGAATGCCCTTTTACGAACAAATCGAGCAATGCGATATGAAAAGGTGAAAAATCCTGTGCCTCATCAATGACCACATGGTCAAAACGCTGAGATGATTCTACCTCATGAATCAGCACATGAAGATATACCAACGCAGTAAGATCCTCTTCGCGGATAACCTGTTTACGCAGATCCGACTGTGTGGTCTTAAAAATAGCAGCAGGCAAAGAAGCCTTCAACTCCGCAGCCGTGTCTGCGGGTAATCCTTTTGCTGCCTGAAAAAGCTGCTTGTAAAGCGTCAGTGCGTCATATTGTGGCCATTTTTTAGCATATGCCTTCTCCCGGGGTCCCGCTTTTTTCTTACGTTCCTTGAGCGCAGCCGCTGAGGGGGACTTTTTCAGCTCCATTTCAATCCAGCGATGGACTCTTGCAAGTACGCGTTCTTTTCGCTTTGCAAGCGGATAAGGCCTGTATTCCTCATTAAACCAGTTCAAAATCTCGGCTCGCGGAAGCACCGTCCCATCCCATGGTGAAAAATCTCCCTCCGGCACCGAAACAGGCTCCAGCCGTTCCACAAAAGCTTGAAGCAGCTTCATAAAGTGAATCGAACCCTTGAATCGCCCCGGCGCCTCATCCATGGATTCCGTTCTGAGGCTGCCGCTCTCAAACCAATAAGCTAACGTTTCAGCAGGATCAGCTATAGGTAAATCCAGACCCAACAGGTTAAGCGCCCAGTCCGCAAATGTACTTTGCTGAATATTTCCGACCCCCAGCTCTGGAAGTACATCTGAAATATAATCGAGAAACATATGGTTCGGTGCAAAAATAACCATCTTGTCCGCCGTTACTTGCTCCTTGTATTGATACAGCAAAAATGCGAGACGATGCAGCGCTACCGTCGTCTTGCCACTACCCGCTACCCCCTGAATAACGAGGGCTGTATTTTTAGCTGCACGGATGATTTGATCCTGCTCCGCCTGAATCGTAGATACGATATCCCGCAATCGGTTATCCTTATTTTCTCCCAGACGATAGACGAGAAATTCATCGGAAACCGCAGGCTCGTCGCTTTCACGGTTGTACGTATCAGCTACCCGTTCTAGTATTCTTTTACGAATAACAACGTTGCGCTTTAGATACACCAAGCCCTCAATCGTTCCCTCAGGAGCTTCGTAGGACGCGGTTTCTTCACCGCCTGTAAAAGAATAAAACAAGCTGGCAATCGGCGCGCGCCAATCAATCACAAGCGGATACGCAGACGCTTCCTCACGCTCCACTCCAATTTTGCCGATGTAAAGCGGCTTACGCTGTCCCCTGCCACGTTCGTCAAAATCCATACGTCCGAAATAAGGCTCCTGTGCGCTTTTTGCCAAAGCCTGGCGTTTTTCCTCCCGCCCGGATTCCAGCACCTGCTCCGTAAAATCATGCCCCGTGTACACCGGCGTATTGCGAAGCCGTTCCAATCTGCGATCAATTTCCTCCATAGCAAGCGACAGCCTGTGCTGTTCTTCTTGATAGGCACTTTGAAACCCGTTCTCCATTTCAGTTACCTCCTAAGAATATCAAGTCTCGATTTCTGCATCCCATTCACTTGCTCCGACACAAAAAAAGGAAAGTAAGCGTAACATATTTAACCACAAAAATCCAATCTTATTTCCTAATACGCCTGTTTTCATATATGAAATACTTCTTATTAAACACGTAAATCAACATAGCTTCATTCACAATTATTTCTTTTCATAAAAAAAATCCCTCTTACAGCAGTAGGTTTTACGAATGAACCTGTCTGTTGTAAAGGGAACATATCACTTTAGGGACAGCCCTTCTTCATTAAAATGGATCGGCTATGAACCACATTGCCGTTATATTGCAGGTGGCGCCAGACATAAATATTCCAGCATGATTGTGACTGCCAGTAAATCAGCAGAGCCACCAGGACTAACATTTTTTTGCACAAAATCATCGTTCATTTGATGAATCATGGCGACACCTCTCTCTGACAAGATACCGCCCGCCTCTAGCACCTGCTTGGCATATTGCTGGACATAGGTTAGCATCTCCCTATCGTGTCTACCAACGACATTCGTATCTTCGTTGACAACCATCAGTTGTAACAGGGTTTGAACACAGATATCATTCACATGGTATCGTTGCGATGACTTCAACTCACGATAGACGGGCAGAGCATATTCTCGTACGGTAGGAAAGCCTGCTTCCACCTCGCCACGTATGCCCGTCATGCCCCACTCTTTATACAACCGTTCGCCGACCGTTAAGCCTGTTGATTTTTTCAGGGATGCAAGCTCACTCGCACATAAACCTTTGGTCATCTGAGCAATGGTCTCACAAATGACTTGTTCATCCAGTCTGCTAGCAGCTGCTCGTGTCGTACAACAATACGCGGCGGCGGCACAAATAATTCCTAGCGAAAAAATAAGACCTTTATGTGTGTTCACCCCGCCTGTTGCGGCAAACATAGCCTGTTCGGCTTCCTGTCCCAAGGGGCGCAGATTCGCAAATAGTATACGAAGATCCTCTCCATGAAACGAACCTCCCGCCTGTGTACATCTTTCAAAATAGCCGGAAAGTGCGACCGCACTAGACATAAACGTAAAGAAGTCCATATCCTTGTGAGCACCCCGATTAAACCGATCTACCAGTCCCGGCTTTGGGCTGGCGGAGACCTCTGTTAGCAGCGCAAGGACAGCTTGTTGACCAATGCTTTCACATAATAAGCTTGTTGCAATCATACATACCAACAACCTTCTTCCCTGATTTTTTAATGAAGATGAACGATTATGCTCATTTGACTACTTGATGCTTTCACGTATAACTGTCCACCAGTGCTTTGATAGCTTCCAGCAATTCGGGAAGTGCATGTGCTCTACTCCGTCCGCATACATGCGCAGCCTGCTCGCACATGAGACATTTTCGCTTGCCCAAGCCAAGTTCAGCTCTGGAGATTGCCCTTCCATTGGGTCCAATCACATCCAGATCCAGTAATCTTCCTAGTGGATGCCCATCTTCAATCGCAATGACCAACTTTTTCAATATTCGCGCGTCTGCCTGAACGGCAACATATGCTTCTGGGCCTGTTAGCAGATCATACGCTTCACTGTGCAGCGGTGTCATTGGGTTCACCGCCAGCTGACTCAGCAAGATACGATAGCCTTCTTGAAAAACGTATTTACTTGTTGGAGAGGACTTCTGTGGTCCTGGGATATTGATCGTCATGCTGATCAGAGGTACCGCGTACCTGCGGATCAGTTGTCTTTGTCTATCTGCCCGGTTTTCGCGTGCCTGTAGCATTTCTTCAAGGGTAACCTCATACGAATACATGTTATGACATCTCCCTGATCCGCCTGATGATTTCTCCAGCTTCCACTGACAATAAAAACTGATAGGTCGTGTCCGGTACAAGCTGCTTCACTTTATCCATTTGGCCCAGACGGATATATTTGCGGACCGCAGAGGCGCTGATGGCATCCCTTTCCCATAGCAATCGCGGTATTTCCTCTACGTCTATTCCAACGGAAGGCAGTAATTTTTTCATGATCGTGTTGTACCTGCGGGTCAAGACACAGCTTGGCTCCTGACCGATATACCGTTTTTGAATATTTAGCAACGGAGCTATATACTGGCTAAATATTTTTAAATCTAGTGATATATGCGTACTTGCTGCCTCTTCATCATTTTTGAGGAAGTAAGAAGGAAACGTTGCGCCCGAGATGATATAGTCTTTGCCTTTGTGCACGATCACATTGGCCAAATGTCTCACGCCTTCTTCCACTAGTCTATATCTGACATCTGATGGAAAAATGGATCGGTCCTCCCAAACTACAAAAAGATGCACCTTTTCCCAAGCCGCCGCTGCATGCTCGATTAAGTGCAGATGTCCAAGTGTGAATGGATTACAGTTCATGACAATCGCAGCCGAAGGCACGAGATCGCCCGATTCCTGCAAAAGCTCTTGCTGATACTGCCGGACACCATCCCATCGGTTTTCCAACAAGACAGCCTTGGAGGGTTCCTCCACGACTGGATAGAAGCCGAGATCCTTGAAAATTTGTTTATTTGCTGGTTTTGTATACATAAACAGGTGAGCCCTTCCCCGCCTGTATTCTTCATTTACTAAATGGCTAACAATTTGTGCCGATAGCCCCTGGTCTTTATAAGCTTCATCCACAGCAATGCACTTCAGTACACTGCCTGAAAAGGAACCCGTAGCGGCAATGTCGCTGCCATCTACAATTTCCATCGTATATTCAATTTGATGGTCTATTCTAAGACCTTGGCGCTTGAGGAAATCGCGAAGCTTTCTTTGAGCGTCTTCAGAGGTTGGATTTAAAATCTCTTCACGCAAATGTTCCATCCACATAGCCATAATGATCACCGTTTTTCTGCATGGAAGTCAGAATAAGTAGAATGACGCATCCCACACTCTGCAAGCGAAAGGATAAGATGCGCATCCTGTTTATTTATTCTGAAAAAACAATGTCTTTATTTTCTTACAACACCGCTTTGTTCTGCGACGATTTTTACTGCTTTGCTAACTGCTGCACTTACACTTTTGTCAATCGCATCTGGAACAATATAGGCATCATCAAGCTCCCCGTCTGTTACCAGATCTGCGATGCTTCTGGCTGCCGCTAATTTCATTTCCATCGTGATGTCCGTGGCCTTGGCATCAAACGCGCCTCTGAAAATACCGGGGAATGCCAGCAGGTTGTTGATTTGGTTGTGAAAATCCGATCTGCCGGTCGCAACAATTCTTGCTCCGCCTTTGTGTGCTTCCTCCGGCAAAATTTCTGGAATCGGATTGGCAAGGGCAAAAATGATGCTTTCATTGCTCATGGTTTGCACCATTTCTTTTGTCATCACATCTGCAATCGATAAGCCGATAAAGATGTCCTTGCCTTTGATGACTTCTGCAAGGCTGCCTGTTTCTTTATCACGATTCGTCAGCTTGGCGATTTGCTGCTGAGGTTCATTGAGAGAGGTGTCGCCTTCGACCAAGGCACCATTAATATCGCAGAGAACGATACGCTTCGCTCCTGCAACAAGCAATAGCTTGGCGGTGGCAATACCCGAAGCTCCTGCTCCATTGATGAGGATGCGCACATCCTCCATTTTTTTGCCCACAAGTTTCAAGGCATTAAATAACCCTGCAAGCACAGCAACTGCCGTTCCATGCTGATCATCATGATAAACCGGAATGTTCAGTTTTTCTTTTAATTTGTCTTCAATATAGAAGCATTCCGGCGCCTTGATGTCTTCAAGATGAATGCCTCCAAAACCTGGGGCTATCACTTCAACCGTGCGCACAAACTCGTCTGGATCCGTGCTGTCGATACAGATAGGGAACGCATTCACCCCACCAAATTCTTTGAGCAACAAGGCCTTGCCCTCAATGACAGGCAGCCCTGCCTCAGGGCCAATATCCCCCAGACCTAGCACTGCTGTCCCATTCGTCAGAATCGCCACGGTGCTCCCTTTAATCGTGTATTCATAGGCTTTGCTCTTATCTTTGGCGATTTCCTTACATGGCTCGGCAACGCCAGGTGTATAAGCTATCGCTAAATCCTCTTTACTTACGACCGGTACTGTCCCTGCAATCTCCAGCTTACCGTTTCTTACGCGGTGTGCCTGTAAGGCGGCTTCTTTTATACTCATAAGTTTGTTTGTACTGAGCAGCTGCTCAATACTTCCTCCTCCTGGTTTATAATTTTAGCGTCCTTGTTTCACTTGACGAATTACATCAATTACAGAACCATCACGATATTTGATAACACCCACAATTTTATCTTCCCATTGAATCGGCTCTGGTTTGCCGACAATCCGCGTAGCCTTCTCTTGCAACTCTTCGATCGTGAAGACAGAGAGCTTGGCGGCTTTGAAGCTAGCCAGCAGATCCTGGCGGAGAGGGTTCACAGCGATGCCCTGATCGGTAACCAGTACGTCAACCGTATGACCTGGTGTGATAATGGTATTTACACGATCAAGAATGGCAGGCATTCTTCCGCGAATCAGCGGAGCGACGATGATCGATACTGCAGCACCTGCGGCAGTGTCGCAGTGTCCGCCGGAAGCTCCACGGATGACCCCATCGGACCCGGTAATTACGTTCACATTAAAATTCAGATCAATCTCCAGCGCACTCAGCACAACAACATCCAGTTGGTGAGCAGCGCAGCCTATATTTTCAGGACTTGCGTAATATTCCGCACAAATTTGTTGATGGAATTTGTTCTTTCTCAGCGATTCTACGGCACGCAGGTCGAAGCTCTGCACGTCCAAAAGCTTTTCAATCAATCCTTCTTCATGCAGGTCAACGATTTGTTGGGTAATACCACCCAGTGCAAAGCTTGCTTTGATATTGGCGGCAAGCATTTTTTCCCGCAGAAACCTGGTAGTTGCAAGCGCAGCACCCCCGGAGCCGGTTTGCAATGAGAATCCATCCACGAAATATCCGGATGCTTCAATCACATCTGCCGCGTTTTTGGCAATTAACAGTTCCTTCGGATTCTTCGTGTAACGGGTAGCCCCTGAGACAATCCCCTTCTGATCACCGATGCGATCCACGACGACCACATAATCCACCTGGGTTTCAGGAATGGCGAATGGAGTGTTCGGATAGGAGACCAACTGGTCAGTGATCATCACAACATTGCGCGCATATTGTGCATCTACCATGGCATAACCCAGGGAGCCGCATGCCGATGGAGCTTCGTTTGCGCTGGAAGTTCCGTTTGCATTGCCGTATGCATCGCAAGAAGGAGCGCCCAAAAAGGCTACGTCAATCGGGCATTCCCCTGATGCAATCGCTCTTGCGCGACCACCGTGAGAGTTAATCGTCACCGGAATATCAAACCATCCGTAGGAATATGCCTGAGCCAGCTCGCCTCTAAGGCCACTGGTCTCGATTCTGCGGATGACACCGTTTCGCACATGCTCTACCAACGGCGCATGAATATCCGTCAAGGAGCTGGCTACCAGGACAAGATCACGAATACCCATTTTGGCGATTTTATCCATAACCATATTCACGATAAAGTCCCCGTTGCGGAAATGGTGGTGGAACGAGATCGTCATCCCATTACGCAAGCCTGTAGCCTCAATGGCTTTCTCCATCGAATCCATGATTTTGTTTTTGGCAGGATTTTGCTGGCGTTCTTTTAACCGTTCTGTATTTTTAAATTGCCCGTAAGTCGATTTGCGATCAAAGGGAGTTATCGCATCAAGTCCCTCAATAGCTAAAGGAATTTCTCTCCCAGCACCGTTAAGCATAACATTCACCTAACTCTACGTTTATTTTTGCCGCTTCCGCCAGGTCAAGCACTCTACGCGCACGTTCTACAATCGGACGGTCAATCATTTTACCGTCGAGACTGATCACACCTGAGCCTTTTGCCTCCGCTTCGAGACTGGCCTCAATGATCCGCTTTGATTTTTTGATCTCTGCTTCTGTTGGCGTATAGATGCGGTTTACAATCTCGATCTGACGCGGGTTAATAATAGATTTGCCATCAAAGCCTAGCTGTTTGATCAGCTTCACCTCGTTCGCAAAGCCTTCCTCATTATTTACATCCGAGTAGACTGTATCGACAGCAGCAATGCCAGCAGCTCTTGCCGCAAATAATATAAGGCTTCGTGCTGTCAATAGCTCAATGCCTTCTGGCGAGCGCGTTGTCTTCAGGTCTGTGACAAAATCCTCCGCTCCGATGGCGATACCGATAAGCCGCTTGCTGGCAACCGCAATTTGTGCCGCATTCAATGCGCCCATGCCACTCTCAACCGCTGCAAAAAGCTTGATTGTCCCATGCTCCATGCCGATCTTTTGTTCAATTTTGGTAATCAATTCATCCGCCTCAATCACGTCATCGGCGGTCTCCGTTTTCGGCAATCGAATGGCAGTTGGCTTCGCTCGTACAATCGCTTCAAAATCGTCTCTGCCATACGGCGTATGGAGTGGGTTTACCCTGACCAGCACCTCAATGCCCCCGAAATCAAAGGTTTTCAAAGCTTGGTAAACCAGCAAACGCGCCGCATCTTTTTCGTATAGGGAAACGGAATCCTCAAGGTCGATCATAATCGAATCTGCCCCATAGATATGGGCGTCCCGGATCATCCCTGGGTTATTCCCTGGAACATACAACATGGTCCTTCTCAGTTTCTGCATCTATTCCGCCTCCCATGGTCGGCAGTCACCCTCGACCACTCTGCTTACGGCTGTCATTACTCTAGCCTTAATAGCACAATCCAGTGCGCCTTTATCATTCGCGCGGACATATGCATGCTCAATGCCCATTCCTTGTAATGTTTCGAGAATCACTTTGCGAATCTGGTTCCCAAACTGATTCTCTACGGTACTTTTCAACTCGATTTCAATACCTTTCGTTCCGTTCGGCTCAATGGAAATCGTAATATCACTTGATTCCAGTGTACCGGCCATGCCTACTTGCTGAATAATCAATGTCTACACCTCTTTTGCCAATTGGATGGTAGATACTCTCCATCTTCAGGATTGCATAACCTTGTAAATCATTTGTGCCATATCTGAACCTGCTACAGGCTTACACATGTATTCATCAATGATCAATCTCTCCTTGTATGCCACCACATGATCCTCGACATAACCGGTAATCAAGATGATCTTCATACTTGGGTTGATTACCTTGATACGTTCAGCCAATTCCGTACCCGTCAGATAAGGCATTGCCTGATCCGTAATGACCAGATCGTAATGGTTTGGAGACTTTTCAAACCGCTGCAATGCTTCCACACTGTCTGATTCTGTCTCAACGTGGAAACCATACGATTCCAGTCCTCTTCTCATCGCTTTCAATACGCGTTGTTTATCATCGACCAAAAGAATGCGCATTTGTTCAGTAAACACAGGGTTCTTATTTATCTCTGTCTCTTTTGCTACAAACTCCGTTTTCGGCAGATACACCGTAAACGTGCTACCCTTGCCCAGTTCCGAATCCACGGTAATAAATCCTTGATGTTTTTCGAGAATGCTTTGGACGATATACAATCCAAGCCCCGTACCCTCTCCTGTCGGTTTGGTTGTGAAAAAAGGATCAAAGATTTTCTGCAAGGTATCGTCACTCATCCCTTTACCCGTATCCGAGACAGATAAAGTAACGTAATCGCTGACTTCCAAGACGTTCTCGCGGATTTTTTTTACCTCTTGCAAGGGAATGGTATCCAATATGATTTTTAGTTCGCCACCGATTGTTTTCATTGCTTGATAGGCATTGTTGCACAGGTTCATAATGACTTGATGAATCTGTACTTTATTTGCAAAAATAACGGCTGAATCTACCCGTTTTTTGAACACAGCATTCACTTTGGGCGAGAGGAAGGATTTTACGAGTCCCAGTGCCTCTTCGACCTGTTCTTCAACCTTGACCGGAGCGTTTTTCTTGACCTTTCCACTCTCCAGCCGGCTCAATAGCAGGATTTCCTCGATTATCAATCTTGCTTTCTCGGAAGCATCATAAATCTCACTGACGTAATCATAAATTTCTTCAGCAGGTTCTATCCTGCTAAGCATGATTTCTGCATAGCCTCTGATGGGAGTTAGCAAATTATTGAAATCGTGGGCGATTTCCCCTGATATCGTGCCGATCAACTGTAGCTTCTGCGAGTGCTGCAATTGTAGATCCTTTTTTCTCAACAGCTCGTTTTTGTTATTCAGTTCCCGCAAATACCTCGTCTCGTATTCCAGAGCCTCTTTATTTTTCTTCGTCCTCATGATGATATAAACGGCACAAGCCAACGTCAGGACGATCATTGAAAAAATCTCAATGGTTTTAATTCGATTTTGTGCAATCGGTTCTCTCACATCATCGTAGTTCATGGCGGCGGCAACCACCCAAAATGAGTCACCGAGATGAACACGGGAAAATGCCTCGATCTTTTTCGTCTTGGTATAGAATTCGTCACCCCACCAGTACGAATGGTAGAAAGCCGAGCCTTGTTCCTGGGTAAGCTGCATTTTGAAAAGTTTCTCTAGGTCGCGGTAATCAAGCCCCGGGTATTTAGCCTTAATCGCTGATAGCGATAACCCGATATTTTCTTCGCTCGGGTGCATGAGATAGTAGCCTTGCTGATCCTTGACATGGATATAACCCTTGGTCCCCACGCGAATCGGCTTCAACAGCTTCTCATACACAGCGTTTAGATTTACCACACTGATAAGCGCACCTTGAAATTTCCCATCGAGATAAACAGGCTGAAACAGATGCACAATATAATTGCCTTGCCTCTCCAGCTTGGCACTTGCGATGAACGGTTTTTTTTCTCGCAGCACCCTTTGTATATCATCCTTGATTAATTCATAGGCTTTAATCGCATTTCTACGTGTGCGCTTGGGAAATGTGTGTACCACTCTCCCCTCTAGGTTCACCTGGCTAATCCGATAGATGCTATCTTTTTTGGCGGCATAATAAGCAGATAGGTTTTCGTCAATCACAGCTTCATTCTTATTTGCTATGGCGAGCGACATCTCCCGGTTTCCTGTCAATATTTGCAGCGTGTGCATTTGTTCGTCGAAAAAGGATTCAATAGACGTGCTGTTTAACTTGGCAATCGTTAGCAATTGCTGCTGCTGCTGTTCAATTACGGTACGTTCTCCGTCCATATACGAGCCATAGGCCATCCACAGCAGAACTAGAAAAGAAATCGGAAGCGCTAGCTTAGTGATGAATGAAAAATGACTTCGATAATGAAACAGTATCTCTCGTTGAAATCTCATCCTGTTTTACCATCTCCATCGAGCTAGTAGCCCATCAGTCCCTAGCCCTAGTACTAGGACTGGTTCGCTTCCGAATTATACCAGTTATTCACGTTCGTCTACGAAATGGTGTCTCAAGACAACTTCATTGTAATGACAAGATCTTAAAGTATCCTGTCAAATTATTAATTTTTTTTAAGATTTCACTACCTTAGTGTGTAAGGTATCGCAGCAGGAAAATAGCAAGTGTTACCGTTGCGGCACCACCGAGACGTGTGGATACCTGGGCAAATGGCATGAGTCCCATTCTATCGGCTGCGGAAAGAATCGCAACATCCCCTGTTCCACCTTGGCTGCATCGAGTAGAAGTAATAATCGCAGCTTCAACCGGATACATTTTCATCCACTTACCAGCAAAATATCCACTCACAACCACGGTTAATACAGTTACAAAAATGGTGATGAAATAAGCAGGGCTAATTACAGAAATCAGGGCCTCCCATGGTGTTTTAGCAACACCTACCGCAAGCAGGAGCGGGTACGTTACAGCGATAACAAAGAAACGTTGCATCTGTTGCGCTCCGTCTTCAAGGAATTTTGGCAACCAACCAAAATATTTTGCCAGGAATGCCGCAAAGAGCATTACGATCGGACCAGGCAGACCAACAAACTCAGCGGCTAAGGTACCTACCATGAAGAATCCGATAGCTAAAATTGCTCCGGCAGCCATTTGGTAAAGATCAAGCGGTTTTTTGTTTTTATCCTCTGCAAGTCCCAAAACATCGCTATCCCCTGTTTTGAGTAGCGTGCCGTTACCAGTAAGTTCTGGTTTTCTATCTCCCAGTTGTTTCAACAAGCCGGACAGGATAATAGCACACAAGCTACCCAACATGACCGCAGGAATAATCATGGCAAATTGTTCACCTTGGGTCGAACCTAAAATTTGGCTGTAGCCGATAGAGAGTGGAATCGCACCTTCACCAACGCCTCCCGCCATGATAGGAGCAAGGATATAAAACAAGGTATCATACGCAGGGATTCCCAAAGCCACACCTGTAAGCAAACCGACGCCTGTTCCGAGAATGGATCCAATCGTCAAAGGGACAGCCAATCTAACGACCGCTTTTATCATGAGTTCCCGGTTCATACCAAGGATGCTACCCGCGATAACGATTGCGATGTACACATACAGGAAATTGGTATTATCCATAAAGTCAGTAATGGAATCAGTCGCTGACTGCGGGAGAAGATGAGCATACACCATGTAAGAAGGAACAAACGTTGCCATAATGGCAGCTCCTCCGATATCCTTCAGAATAGGAATTCGCTTTCCAATTTCCGCCAGAATAAAGCCATACAATACCATGACAGATACAGCCCCAGGCATGTCATTACCGAGCTTTCCGGAGTTCATCAGCAAGTAGACAACAGCCATAAACGGGATGTAAAGACCTACAGGAATGACCCCTCCAATCTTGTAATTCAACACCTTTTGCCATTTGGACTCTGTTCGTGGCTGTAGCTTAAGCTCTGCGGCTTCTTGTAGATTATTAGTGACCACTTGATCGCCTCCTAGATGATCAATCTGCGTTTATCCTCGAACCAATCGCTAGCCCAGGTTTCACAAGACTTTGTTGTAAAACGATTTCACTCATTGGATGATTCGAGATAACTAAATTGTAAAAAGAAAATCTTAAAGTATTCTGAGTAATCCTTAAATGTTTTTAAGAATCATGTGACAAAAATATGTCAGCGCTTTCAAAGAAAAAAACTACGGGTTGACTCATTTACTAACACAACTTGTTCAGCATTTTGCATAATATGCTTCCGGCTAAAGAATCTCGACGAGCACGACAAACTCACCGCAGCGGAGAATATGTTCATTCCCACTGCGGCGTCCCGTGGTTCGTCGGTACATCGTCCTGGTTTGACTAAAAAACGTTCTGGTCATTATTGGTGCGAGGGATTTTGTGTCCGGTTTTAAGTTGCAGTCTAGATGCCGGGCTTGGCAATATCTTTGAGATAGAGGTATGTTTGAGGCAGAGTCGCTACAATTTTATTAGAGGCATTGTGATGCCGCCCTCCAAAGTTATGTATTCCCTTTTAGTACTAAATTAAGGGTGACTAGAGAAATAATCAGCCGTAGAAAAAAAGCCCCCCGAGTCCATCGGCGCGCTTTCAAGAGAACGTATACAATTGGATAGAAGTATATAGTTAATCTATCTTTCAACGGAAAAACGATACCCGATTCCCCAGACGGTTTTGATATATTTCGGATTAGTGGGATTTTCCTCAATTTTGGTCCGCAGGTGTCTGATATAGACCATAATCGTATTATTATCGACAACCGTATCTTTCCAGATGTTTTGATATAGCTGTTCTTTCGAGAAGACCTGATTGGGGTGCTCCATAAAAAATTTCATGAGCTGTAACTCTTTTGATGACAACGCGATTTCCTGATTATTTTTTTGAAACGTATAGGTATGATGATTGAATAGAAATGGTCCCAACGCAATGCGTGAGGCTTCTTGTTTTGATTCCTGAAGCTGGCGATATCTTTTAATCTGGTTCTTTACCTGAGCACAAAGCACAGGAGGACTAAATGGCTTGGTAACATAGGCATCTGCCCCAAGCCCAAGTCCAATGATCTGATCTGTGTCTTCTTTTTTCCCGCTCAGAAAAATGATTGGCGTATGGATGCCCATATTGCGCGTTTGACCAAGCACATCATAGCCATCAATATTTTCCATCATAATGTCCAGGAGGACGAGATCGAATGGCTCCTCGCTAATCATCCGCATGGCTTCCATGCCATTTTCAGCTTGAAGAACAGCCATTCCATCGCCTTCAAGAACCGTTTTAATCAATTTTCTGACAGCGTTCTCATCATCAACAACCAATACTCTCGGTTTGCTCATTCTTGACCCCATTCCTTTCTAAAAATCCTCTTACGAAAACCCTTTTTAACAATACAAAAAAACAAAAAACACATCACTTTTTTATTCATGACAAATATTTAAATATCTGTATATAAATGAATTAATACGGATTCAATCCCATTTATTTCTTAGTGCGTTAATGGAAGCAAGTTGCTAAATGAATTGACTTTATTCTTGCTTCTCGGTGTCCACTTTTTAGTCTAGCATCATTTTAGCCAACTCTATATGTTGTATGTCATACAGCTTCATTCACAAATATTCCTTTGTTTCTGCTCTTATATTTTGCTCTTATGCTCTTGAACTTTGCTCTTGAACTTCCCCTGCCCTTCACATAAAGTATGGACCCTTGCGGCACCAGCGAAGCGGGTGATTTGAATCCAAAGAAGCGGAGCGTTCGCCTTTGCTTCTGAATTCCAACCTTCTGTCTTATTACAATCAGAGGAATTCAGAGGCAACAGCGATCGGAGGATCAAATCACACGCGAAGCGGCCTCTAATGCTCCATACCCCCTCAAACTTCCACAAACTGCTTTTGAGCCAGCTCGCGGTATACCTCATGGGATTCAATCAGCTCCGCGTGGGTTCCTGCACCGGTTACCTTACCCTTGTCCAACACAATAATTTGATCGGAATGAACCACAGTAGACAAACGGTGAGCGATAACAATCGTCGTACGACCTTCCATCAGATTGGCCAGCGCTTTCTGCACCTCATGCTCGGATGAACTGTCCAGACTGGATGTAGCCTCGTCCAGCATAAGAATATCCGGGCTACGTAAAAGCGCACGAGCAATGGCAATCCGCTGACGTTGCCCGCCGGAGAGCTTCATTCCCCGCTCACCCACCTCAGTCTCATAGCCTTGCGGTAAATCCATAATAAACGCATCCGCGTACGCCATCGTGGCTGCCTGTCTCACTTCCTCCAGATCAGCCTCCCGTCCCAAGCCATACGTGATATTATCTCTGACCGTTCCGGTCATCATCGAGCTTTCCTGCGACACATAGCCAATTTTGGAGCGCCAGGAGGATAAGGTATACAACGATATCGGTTCATCTCCATAACGAATCTCTCCCGTATCCGGTACATAAAAACGCTCCAGCAACGAAAACAGCGTGGACTTGCCGCTTCCGCTCGGTCCAACAAATGCAGTTGTTCGGTTAGCCGGAATGACCAAACTGGCATGATGAAGAACCTCTTCACCTTCGGTATAGGAAAAAGCAACATCACGCAGCACAATATCCCTGCTTTCTTTTGCTGCTTCCAGCTTTAATTCCAGTGGCTCCTCTTCATGATCCAAAATCGTCTGAATCCGCTCGGTAGCTCCAACCACCTTTTGCAGACGTGAATATAAGGTCGTGAACTGGGCCATCGGTGTAATCACCTGAAACAGCAGCAAAATAAAAGCTACCAAATCCCCCGCGGTCAGCACACCCGATGCGACTCGAACACCACCTACACCCAAAATAATAACCAGTACAGCGGTCAGCAAGAAAGTAGAAATGGGACCTACCAGTGCCAAAATACGAGATTCCTGCAAGCCAAAACGGAACATCCGGTAAATCCGATCCTCTCCGGCCTGTGCTTCCCTGCTTTCCGTCCCGTACGCCTTTACCAGCCTGATCTCTCCGATAACCTGACTCAGTACCGAGGTCAGATCAGCCATCTCATCCTGCTGCTTTTTGGATATACGGTACATTTTCCTGCCCACGGGAAATAAAATCAGCGCTGTTAATGGAACGATAGCCATAATAATGAATGTCATGACCCAATCTAGATAAAAAAGCAAGGCAATACCACCAATAATGGCAATTACGTTAGAAATCAGATTCACAAGATACTCCGTAATCAGGTTCATAATCAGACTTGTATCATTGGTGACACGACTCATTGTATCCCCTGAACGATTCCGGTCAAAATACGGAATGGGAAGAGACAAGATTTTATGCCATAAGCGTTTGCGTAAATTAGCCACAATTTTATGCCCGGCATAGTTCAGCATATAAATAGAAACCGCCGATGCCACTGCTTGAAGCACAAAAGCACCAAGCAAACCCAAAATGACCATTCGGTTCAGTGAAGAAAAGGTCAAACCGTCGATCAGTCCCTTGGTCATCAGCGGTACAATTAAACCGGCAATTGTCTGAATCAAGGTCAGAATCAAGGCGATAACGAGAATGGCCTTGGGAGGGTGTGCGCTTGCAATCAATTTGATAAACCGGCCCATACCAGCCCTATCGGGTTTTTTACCCGGCTTTTCCTTCATACTGTCCTGCTGTTCATCTTGCTGTAGATGATGTTCCTTTTCCATAAACCATTTACCTCGCTTCCTGTCTGACCATTCTTGTCCAAACAACAACACCCGCGCTGTGCGCGGGTTATGAACAGTGCAGCCTAAATTTGAGTTTACTACACCAGAGAATGAAGCACAAAGTTAGCCACAAACAGTACAGAAATGATATACAATGCGACAGGCACTTCCTTGCCACGCCCTGCTGCCAGTTTGGCTACGGGATATGCAATAAAACCAAAGGCCATCCCGTCTACAATGCTATAAGTAAAGGGCATCATCACCATGACCAGAAATGCAGGAAACGCCTCGGTAAAATCACTAAAATCCATTTCACGCACATTTTGTACCATCAGACCGCCAATGATGATGAGCACGGGCGCAATGGCACTATCCGGAATATAAGCTAGTAACGGAATGAAAAAGAAGGTTGCCCCGAACAAAATGGCAGTGACCAGCGGCGTCGCCCCTGAGCGACCTCCTGCTGCAATACCAGCCGTCGATTCCGCAGCCGCTACCGCCGGACTGCTCCCTAAAATACCGGCAAAAATATTGGTTACCGCCAACACTCGCAAGCTATTCTTGAACGTATCGGGTCTTCCAATCATGTTGGTCTGTGCAGTAATCATACCAATATTTTCGAATAACACTATAAGCAGCAGGAGAAAAACAGCGATCCAGAAGGCTACCGAGACAATGCCTGAAAAGGAAAGCTCTCCAAACAATTGCCCATACTGCCGCACCGTCTCAGACGTTCGCACCGTGCTTGCCGGCTCAACAGCTCCCAATACGTAAGCAAGCCCGGTTCCTGCCAAAATACTGATCAGCAGCCCACCCTGAACGTTACGGACAAACAGCACAATAGCGAGCAGCAACGTTGCACAAGCCGTGATTACCTTAGGGTCATTAAAATGACCAATGGCCACAAAGGTCGTTTGATGAGCAATCACGATACCGCTTTTCTGTAATCCAATAAAGGTTAAAAACAAGCCGATTCCCACCGTGATTCCGTGCTGTAAATTATGAGGAATGGCCTGGCTAATCAGCTTGTACAAAGATGTAAATGCTACAATGGCAAATAAAATTCCTGTGATGGTGACCACCATCAACGCTTCCTGCCAGCTCAGCTTCATCGAATGTACGAGCGTATACGTAAAAAAGGCATTGATCCCCATCCCCGGCACAACGACCATGGGGGATTTCCCTCCAAAAGCCATCAGCAGACAGCCAATCATGGACGTGAGAAGTGTCCCCAGCATCGCCCCTTGCAGAGGAATCCCGGCATCTGCCAAAATAGTCGCATTGACCATCACAATATATACAACGGAAAAATAGGAAATGGCACCAGCGGCCAATTCCTTTTTCCAATGATGCTCGGGTTTGAAACCGAGACTCCTGGACCATAGTCCACCCTTCATACCAAAACCCTCCAGCAAGTTGTCAATCTGGTTGCAGCAAGCTGCGCTTTCCAAAACAAAAAGAGCTGCAGTTGACTGTGACACAGGTGAATGTGATGCACAGAACTACAGGTCTTAAAGTAAATTCATACTACAAAATCTACAAGTACACAGTCACGCTATATCTTCCCGGCTACACGCCAGCGCGCTCCAGCAAATCCTTAACAGCTACACTAACCATGATCAATCCTGCCACGGGAGGTACAAAAGCATTGCTCGCAGGCGGCTGCTTCGCCTTCCGAATCTCAGGTGCGTTCGCAGGTACGATTTTTTTCGTAATCTCTTCACGCGGCTTCATCGGCTCCTCATCGGAGTATACGACCTTGACACCTTTTGTAATGCCTTCCTTACGCAGCTTGGTACGGATCACACGGGCAATCGGGTCCATTTTCGTTTGGGAGATATCCGCCACCTGAAAACGGCTTGGGTCCATTTTATTGGCAGCGCCCATACTGGAGATCATCGGAATCCCCCGTTTCAGACATTCCTTGATCAAATGAATTTTATAAATAATCGTATCCGAGGCATCCAGCACATAATCCAGATCGTACTTGAACAGCTCCTCATACGTTTCTTCCGTATAAAACATGTTCAGTGCAATCGCTTCACATTCAGGGTTAATCAGCTTCACACGCTCTACCATTAGATCGGCCTTTTTTTGACCTACCGTTGTCGTCAGCGCATGAATCTGGCGATTAATGTTGGTAATATCTACGACGTCTTTATCAATCAAAATGATGCGTCCAACACCCGTCCGCGCCAGCGCTTCCACTGCAATCGAACCGACACCGCCGATACCCAGCACAGCTACCGTGCTATTTTTCATAACCTCCAGACCCTCAGTGCCGATGGCCAGCTCTGTTCGTGAAAATTGATGCAGCATATGGTATATATCCTCCCTCACTGATTTAGACACTATGCTTGAATTTCATGCATACAAACCACGAACCCATTATCCATAAGAGGGTAACGGGTTCATGGCATTTTATAAACTATTCACAAGCCCATGTAGGGCAACTGTAAAAGCAAACGTTCGTCTTAAGCTTTAGGAGTAACTGGCTTCGGAGCAAGACGGATATGAAGCTGCTCCAATTGACCTTGATCCACTTCGGACGGTGCGTCCATCAGCAAATCTGTTGCATTGGCTGTTTTCGGGAATGCAATGGTTTCGCGCAGGTTTGTACGACCCGCAAGCAGCATCACAAGACGGTCAAAGCCGAAGGCAATACCACCATGTGGAGGCGTACCATATTCGAACGCATCCAGCAGATAGCCAAATTTATCATTAGCTACTTCCGGCGACAGGCCAAGAGCTTTGAACATTTTCTCCTGAACTTCACGTTTGTAAATCCGCATCGAGCCGCCGCCCACTTCGTAGCCGTTCAGTACGATGTCATAGGCCTGGGCGCGAACTTGACCTGGGTCTGTGTCCAAGACGGCAAGGTCTTCGTCCTTTGGACGAGTGAACGGATGGTGTTCTGCTACATAACGTTTTTGTTCTTCATCATAGCCAAGCAGCGGGAAGTCTACAACCCATGCAAATTTGTATACGTTGTCGTCGATCAGACCCAGTTGACGGCCAATTTTCAGACGAAGCGCGCCCAATACATCAGCGACTACTTTTTTATTATCCGCAGAGAAGAGCAGCAAGTCGCCTTCTTCGGCTCCCGTACGCTCTCTCAGAGCTTCGATTTCTTCCGGTGTAAAGAATTTAACGATAGGCCCCTTGAATTCGCCTTCTTTCACTTGAATCCAAGCCAAACCTTTGGCACCGTAACGTGCAGCATAAGGACCGAGATCGTCAATATCCTTGCGGCTCCATGTGCCACAGCCCTTAGCATTGAGGACCTTAACCTCGCCGCCTTTTTCAATTACAGAAGCAAATACCTTCACACCGCTGCTTGCCACGATATCATTGACATGAATCAACTCAAGGCCAAATCGCAGATCCGGTTTGTCAGAGCCGTACTTGTCCATTGCATCGGCATGTGTAATCCGTTGGAACGGAGTTTCCAGTTCTACACCAACCGTCTCTCTGAACAGCTTCACCATCAGTTGCTCCATCATGGGCAGCAAGTCATCCTGTTGCATAAAGGAGGTCTCAATGTCGATCTGTGTAAATTCAGGCTGGCGGTCGGCACGCAAGTCTTCATCGCGGAAGCAACGTGCAATTTGGTAGTAGCGTTCTACGCCACCCACCATCAACAATTGCTTGTAAAGTTGTGGCGATTGCGGCAATGCAAAAAACTCACCCTCATGCACACGGCTTGGCACCAAATAGTCACGTGCACCCTCCGGAGAACTTTTCGTCAAAATTGGCGTTTCTACCTCGATGAAATCTTCACCGTCCAGGAAGTCACGGAATACTTTTGCTGCTTTGGAACGCAGTTTCAACGTCTGGTGCATTTCCGGACGGCGCAGGTCCAGATAACGGTATTTTAAACGCAGCGACTCGTCTACTTCTACGCCATCTTCAATGAAGAACGGAGGTGTTTTGGCTGCATTCAATACTTCAATTTCCGTAATACGCACTTCAATTTCACCTGTAGGCAGGTTCGCGTTAATGGTTTCGGCATCACGCTTGACCACTGTACCCGTAACCTCCAGTACGTATTCACTACGAACACGGTCCGCAAT
Source organism: Paenibacillus sp. 1-8 (assembly GCF_056316205.1). Classification (NCBI taxonomy): domain Bacteria; kingdom Bacillati; phylum Bacillota; class Bacilli; order Caryophanales; family Paenibacillaceae; genus Paenibacillus; species Paenibacillus sp. 1-8. The sequence continues at coordinate 4,043,165 of NZ_CM149995.1, forward strand.
TTGCAGCGCGTCACCGGAATATGCCGGGTTAAACACGATTTGTACAATCCCGCTGCGGTCACGCAGGTCGATAAAAAGTACGCCCCCCAGGTCACGACGGGTTTGTACCCAACCGTTCAATGTAACTGTTTCTCCGATATGCGCATGGGTTAATGCGCCGCATTGATGACTCCTTTTCATAATACACACTCCTGTTTATGTTTTAGTGGTTGTTGCTATCTGACCAGCCGAGGGAAGTTTCACCCGACTGAATGTTACTTGGTTACTTCAATACATATTTGTTGTCTCTCGTGCTTACTGCATCACAGATGATAATAAAAGATGGTCTGGGTTTATCCCAGCTCTTCCACCAGTTGATCCAGCTTGACGGTACGCTGCTCGCCAGTTTCCATGTTTTTCAATGCAATTTCACCGCGTACCAGCTCATCCTCGCCCAAAATCGCAGTATACCGTGCTTTAAAACGATCTGCTGATTTCATCTGTGCCTTCATTTTGCGACCCAGATAATCTCGCTCTGCGGAAAATCCGGCTTGACGCAGCTTGAACAGCTGTCTGGTCACTTCCGTTTCTGCCGTTTCACCCAATGCCACCATATATACATCCAGCGGCCTGGCTTCGTTCAATTCGATACCCTGATGCTCCAAGATTAGCTGAATCCGCTCCAGTCCGATACCGAAGCCAATACCCGGCTGATCCGGTCCGCCCAGATCGCCAACCAGTCCGTTATAGCGTCCGCCTCCACCGATGGTGTCAATGGCTCCAATCCCTTCAGCTTTGAATTCGAACGCGGTCAACGTATAATAATCCAGTCCCCGTACCAAGCGCGGGTTGACTGTATATTCCACACCCATAGCGTCTAAATTTTGCTTCACCTTCTCAAAGTGTGTGCGGGATTCCTCGTCCAAGCTATCCAAAATGGAAGGCGCACCGCCAAATTTGTCCTGGTCATCCTTGCTATCCAGCACTCGCAACGGATTACGCTCAATACGCGCTTGGCTCTCCTTGGTCAACGTATCCTTGATCGGCAGCAGGAAGTCCACCAGATGCTGGCGGTAGGCTGCACGACTGGCTGCATTGCCGACTGAGTTAATTTCCACCTTTACCCCTTTCAGACCCAGCTCACGGCAGAACTGATACCCGAAAGCGATAACCTCTGCGTCCAGTGCAGGATCTACCGCACCAAAAGCCTCAATACCGAATTGGTGGAACTGTCGCTGACGTCCAGCCTGTGGACGCTCATAGCGGAACATTGGACCGATATAATACAGCTTCGTTACATCCGGCTCCCCGTATAGCTTGTTCTCCACATAGGAGCGAACCACGCCTGCTGTCCCTTCCGGACGTAAAGTCATACTGCGCTTCCCTTTATCCTCAAAGGTGTACATTTCCTTTTCCACCACATCCGTCGTTTCACCCACACCTCGAACGAACAAATTCGTTTGCTCAAACATCGGTGTACGGATTTCACGATAATTAAAGCGGCGGCTAATCTCACGAGCTTTTTCCTCGACAACTTGCCATTTTTCTACACTGCCCGGCAGCAAATCCTGTGTTCCCGTCGGTTTTTGAAAGGCCATTAACGTATCCCCCCGTCGTTGTATTTCTTATTGTGCGCTTTCTTCTTGCTCCACTTTTCAATATAAAACAAAAAATCCCCCGCCCTGTTAAATTAACAGGGACGAGAGATTGTCGTTTACGAATCACCCGTGGTACCACCCACATTCCGGAGTTACCCAGACAACCAGCGTAAGAATCACTCATTGCCCGTCAGCATTACACTGACTCCGCTCATACGTATAACGCCCGTAACGCGCAGTACGGCTATTATGCAGGATCTCCGCTGTCGGCACAGTTGCAATGTACTTTCAGTAGGTATTCCTCAATTGTTCGCCGCCCGTTCTCGGGGAGGTCATTCGTCCGCTCATCAAGGGAATTTTTACAGCCTGGAAATTCCTCTCTGCGCTTGTGGGTTCGGAGTACTTGGTCCCGTCATCAAATCAATTTCATTATTTTATGATTTTAATGAACTGCTTCGACAAAGTCAAGACTTTCCCCCGTAATAAGACAAATAAGTCCCTATAAAAAGAAAATAACCTGCGGAAACGGTCCGCAGGTTCAAAAGATATATTAAAAGGGGGTCATGCTGTTATTATAAACAACGAATATTAAGGAATGATGTTTCGAATATTACAATTGTATTACAGCCGTTCTATAACTTCTGAATTCCTCAATTTATCGACAAACTTGTGACGGTTTTTTCAGCTTTAATCCAATAATTGTGCTATATAACCGCGATTGGAACGGAGCTTATGAACGACCTCATCGTAGTCAGCATCGTTCACCTTCGCGGACAATACATACCGCAATTCATCCTGATCACCGTTAATGTAGGCGTCTGTCGCATGAAGTAGGCCTGTGTCGTGATCCGTCGTCCTGCTACGGTCTTCATTCAAATCCCTGCGTGCAGTGCCACGGTCAGCCTCGCCATTCTCCACCTCTGGAATAATGTTCTCACCATAAGCGCCAGCGGCGGGTATTGCTGCACCTGCAGCCCCTAACGTGCCCACAGCACCAGTGTTGTTATAGGGAACCAGCGGGATCAACACCCGCGTGTCCCTGCCGAGTGCATCATCCAGCGCACCTACTTCCAAATGTTCCGTTCTATAGGCTTGAAGCGACGCTCTGGCACCCTCAGCTTCATCCTCCGTGCGAAAATAAGCCTGAATCTGCTTTGCCATATTAAATCCTCCTCAAATGGGAATTGTACTGGCATACATTCACAGAAGCATTCACAGTAAAATTACAACACCTTCAAGAGCTCACGCACAAAAGCAGGCTCATCTTTAGGTGTACGGGACGTAATAAAGTTATCGTCCACAACCGCCTCGCGATCCTCAAAATGGGCACCCGCGTTAATCAAGTCATCCTTCAAAGGAGGATAAGCTGTAATCGTTCGTCCCTGTAACAAATCAGCGCTCGCTAAAATTTGCGGACCATGGCAGATCGCCCCAATCGTTTTCTTGGCCTCGTTAATTTCAGTCACAAATTTGAGAACATACGCATCCAGACGCAGATTTTCCGGGGATGATCCGCCAGGAATAACAACAGCATCATAGTCAACTGATTCCACATCCCCAATGGCCTTTTCAATGGTGTAGCTTGCCTTGCCTTGCTTGCCATTCACTTTTTCGCCTTGTTTCAGACCGATAATATCCGCCTCATGCCCGGCTTTCTTTAATTCATCGTAAGGCACTTGCATTTCGGAATCCTCAAATTGATCAGCCAACAAAAACGCAATTTTACTCATAATCGTTCAGATCTCCTTTCCGGTTATCCTCAAGATGAGTTGTAATTTAAGTTTGTGACAAATTTTCATTTGTCTACCACGCTTTGTTATTACCCGCTTGATCTGTTTTATAACAATTCGAAGCAGTGAAAAAGAAAAAGGAGCCTCTCGGCTCCTTCCCTACCTGCGCGGCAAAGCACCACGACCCGGCTTGTCCATAGCTACTGCGACATGCTGTAATAACGTGTCACTCTCACGAGTGAGGCTGGTTGACTCCTGAATACTACCGGGAAAAAGAAGTGCAGCGGTTCGATAACCGTCCACTTTTGGGGTTTGACGCATGGCTTCGTCTCTCCTGTCACCCTTAAGGCTACCCGCCTGGCTAAACACCAGCGGAGATGACCTTATCGTCCCCCTGAACGGTCATTTTATGCTACTTAGCTCCACCTACGACCGTTCGCTATCCAGAATCAGTGTCACCGGACCCCAGTTCGTCAATGACACATCCATCATAGCCCCGAAAATCCCCGTCTCGACCTTCAGGCCCTTTGCTCGCAGCTGGCTGTTGAAAAAATCGTACAGCTTCTCTGCTTCTTCAGGCTTGGCAGCGCCCATGAAATTCGGTCTTCTACCCTTGCGGCAGTCACCATACAGCGTAAACTGAGAGACGGACAATATGGCCCCGCCGACATCCAGCACACTGTCGTTCATTTTACCTTCAGCATCCTCAAATATACGTAATCCCGCTGTTTTGTCCGCCAAATAAACGGAATCAGCCGCCGTATCTCCCTGACCAATACCGACCAGCAGCATTAATCCGGCTCCGATCTTGCCGACCACCTTCTGATTAACCGTTACCTGAGCGTCTTTACAGCGTTGAATAATAATCTTCATCGCCTGTCCGCTGTCTCCTTTATCCTTGCCCTGTAAAAGCCACCTACGGGCGGGTCACGTCTCTTTTAGCGACATAACGGGTCTTTATACCCAAACTGCGTTACAAAGGCTGTAAACCTATTTTCACGTCCACAAGGGTTATTGCATAATCCGGTGAACGGTGTACACATCTTTCACCCGTTTGATCCGCTCTACAACAGAATGTAAATGATCCGTATTGCGAATGAGTATCGTAATGTGAATCATCGCCATTTTATTTTTGTCCGTACGGCCTGTAACGGCTGAGAAGCTGGTTTTATTTTCGGAAATAGCCTGTAGTACCTCGTTCAACAAGCCGTTACGATCATGACCCGTAATCTCAATATCGACGCTGTAATTTACTTCTGCGGCTTCTTCCCACTCAACCTCAATCACACGCGCCTGATCTTCGCCCGTACCCGAAGGGATATTAGGACAATCCGTGCGGTGAACGGATACCCCGCGTCCACGTGTTACATAACCGATGATGTCGTCTCCCGGCACGGGATTACAACATCGTGCAAAACGTACGAGCAAATTGTCGACGCCTCTGACGCTGACACCATTGGTCGGTGTTTTTTTCCGTTCGCCCTGCGGTTTATATTCCTTGACCTCAGACGTCAACTCAATCAGTCGCGCCTCTTCTTGCTCCCGGCGCAGCTTTTCTGTCAGACGTGTGCAGATCTGCGCTGCTGTAATCCCACCAAAACCGATCGCAGACAGCATATCCTCAATATCGTTAAAAGAAAACTTCTGCGCAACTTCCTGAAGCTTGTCGTCGCTCATCCATACCGAAGGCTCTATATCGCGTTTTCTCAGCTCGCGTTCCAGATTCTCACGGCCTTTTTCGACATTTTCCTCACGCTTTTCCTTCTTGAACCATTGCTTGATTTTACTGCGTGCGTGAGAGGACTGAGCAATTTTGAGCCAGTCCTGACTAGGTCCATAAGAATGCTTGGACGTCATAATTTCGACGATATCGCCAGTTTTAAGCCGATAGTCCAGCGGCACAATTCTTCCGTTTACCTTGGAGCCAATTGTGCGGTTCCCGACTTCAGTATGGATGCGGAAAGCAAAGTCCAGCGGAACCGATCCGGCTGGCAGCTCAATAACCTCACCTTTTGGCGTAAATACAAAAACAAGGTCAGAGAAAAAGTCCATTTTGAGCGATTCCACAAATTCCGACGCGTCCTTCGCCTCATTTTGCAGCTCCAGAATTTCGCGAAAAAAGGTGATTTTATCCTCAAAATTGGTATTATTCGACCCGTTGCCTTCTTTGTAGGCCCAGTGAGCCGCGATCCCGAATTCAGCAGTACGGTGCATATCCACCGTGCGAATCTGTACCTCGGTTGGTTCGCCGTTCGGACCTACTACTGTCGTATGAAGAGACTGGTACATGTTGGCCTTAGGCATGGCGATATAGTCTTTAAACCGTCCCGGCATCGGCTTCCACAATGTATGGATAATGCCCAGTGTGGCATAGCAGTCCTTAATGTTATCCACAATGATCCGAATCGCCAGCAAATCATATATTTCATTGAATTGCTTGTTTTTCGTCGTCATTTTTTTAAACACACTGTAAATATGCTTGGGACGCCCGGATAGATCGGCCTGAATGCCCATCTCTACCAGCTTCTCAGCGATGCGTTCTATAACGTTATCAATAAACTGCTCCCGCTCTGCCCGCTTCTTGTGCATCAAATTGGCGATGCGATAATATTGCTGAGGATTCAGATAGCGCAGAGCAATATCTTCCATTTCCCATTTAATCGCGGAAATACCTAGTCTGTTCGCGATCGGACAGAAAATTTCCAGCGTTTCATAAGCGATCCGGCGCTGGCTTTCCTCGGACTGGTATTTCAAGGTGCGCATGTTATGCAGACGATCCGCCAACTTGATGACAATGACGCGAATGTCCTGTGCCATGGCAATAAACATTTTTCGATAATTTTCGTTCTGTTGTTCTTCCTTGGAACGGAACTGGATACGCTCCAGCTTCGTCAGACCATCGACAAGCATCGCACATGTATCGCCAAAATGCTCACGAATCTGCGCCAAAGACACCGTTGTATCCTCCACAACGTCATGTAAAAGAGCGGCGATAATGGAGATGGTATCCATCTGCATATTAACGACGATATCAGCAACCGCAAGCGGATGCAGAATATAAGGTTCACCGGACTTGCGAGTCTGGCCGGAATGGGCCTGCTCAGCAAAATCGTAGGCTTCCCTGATGCGGATAAGATCTGCTTCTCTGGTATAGGCCCCAGCCTTTTTAAGTAATTGCTCTATCCCCATTCTGCTCTATTCCGTGTCCTTTCTATGCAAAATGGAACCCGCCGATCAATGTCGCGCAAAGGTTCCCTTTTAAAAGTGATTTCCTACAATTATGACGGTTACCACGTCACACGTCAACTATTACAGGTTTGGCATTGTCGTGTCATTCCGACACATATAGGTCAATGAAATCAGGATTGTTGACAAAATGAAACGAATTATATTGAAAAAAATACGAAAAGTAATTAATGTATATAAGAATAATTGAAAGAACTAAGGAGTGAACTGCGTTGCAACGCGAAATTCAAGTTAATGAAAAGCTTCCGGCAGGACCCGGGTTCCTGCTCAGCGTACAGCATTTGTTTGCCATGTTTGGCAGTACCGTGCTGGTACCGAATATCTTCGGTGTCGATCCCGGCATGATTTTGCTAATGAACGGAATTGGCACATTGCTGTACATCTGGATCTGCCGTGGCAAAATTCCCGCCTATCTCGGCTCCAGCTTCGCTTTTATCGCTCCAGTTAGTCTCGTGCTTAAAAATAACCCTGGTGGCAATGGCTATGCCATGGCCCTCGGCGCTTTCATTGTTACAGGTATTATTTTCTGCCTCGTTGCGCTGGTGATCAAATATGCCGGAACCCGGTGGCTGGACGTTGTATTCCCACCGGCTGTCATGGGCTCCATCGTGGCCCTGATTGGTCTGGAGCTGGTTCCCGTTGCAGCAGGCATGGCAGGCATTATCAATGCCGATCCAACCAAAGCCTGGACCCCGGATCCCAAAACCATTACCCTTTCCCTTGTTACACTCGGTGTCACTGTTCTGGGAGCCGTACTGTTTCGCGGTTTTGCCAAAATCATTCATATTCTGATCGGTATCGTGGTGGGTTATGTGCTCGCTTATTTTATGGGCATGGTAAATACGCAAGCGATTGCGGACGCTCCTTTTTTCGGACACCCTGCAATTACTACTCCAGTATTTAACACCTCAGCTATGCTGACGATTCTTCCAGTCGCTCTGGTGGTTATCGTGGAGCATATCGGGCATTTGCTTGTGACCAGCAACATTGTCGGACGCGAGCTGTCCAAAGATCCCGGCCTGCATCGTTCGCTGCTGGGTAACGGTATCTCCACTATCTTTTCCGGCTTTGTCGGCTCGACGCCCAATACAACCTATGGTGAAAATATCGGAGTCATGGCTTTAACGAAAGTGTACTCTGTATGGGTCATTGGCGGAGCGGCTGTCATTGCCATCCTGCTGTCCTTCTCAGGCACCTTCTCGGCGATTGTTTCCAATATCCCGGCTCCGGTCATGGGTGGAGTATCCTTGCTGCTGTTCGGTGTCATTGCGGCCTCCGGTCTAAGAATCTTTGTGGAGCAAAAAGTTGATTTTGCCAAGCCGACTAACATGCTGCTTGCTACGGTCGTACTTGTTGTTGGAATCAGCGGTGCTACACTCACTTGGGGTGCTGTCACCCTGAAAGGTATGGCACTCGCTACGATTATTGGCATTATCCTTAGCCTGTTCTTCAAGCTGATTGAAGTTCTTGGCTGGTCCAATGATAAAACTCAGGAACCCTTGACAGAAAAAACACCGGATTGATGCCTGTCTCATTATTAAAAATCGCCGACTCCATGTGCTGCGAATGAACACAATCTGCCAAACGGCAAAACGTGTTGACCACAGCATATGGAGAGCGGCGATTTTTTTATCATACTGCCTGTATTTTCAAACAATATCACACACGAAAACGGGATACCACCTGCTTGAACGTATCAGAAACGCCTGTAAGCGACTTGGCTGAGCTATCCAGACCTTCCAACGCTTTCAGTTGCCGCTCGGACCGTTCCCATCTCTATACACATAATTGGATCGATATGTCGCATCAGGCTCATACGCATCCTTGGTTTAAATTGAAATGTACGCAATATAACCACCACTGCCCCTTTTCAACTGTTTATCGACATTTTGTTCAAATTATTTATAACGATTTCCGTAAATGAATTGAAAGTTCATGTGAATTACATCTCCAACCAAAAACATACCTAAATAAAAAATAGCCCGATGGAGCAACTCTTTAAGAAAAGAGAAGTTCCATCGAGCTATTTAGGTTATTCATGCTCAAATATTTCCCGGGAAACCCCCCGGCTTTAGACGCTTAGTACGTAATCAGCGTAAACACATCTACGTCAGGCAATTTCACCCGTCCATTTAGATCAGACAGCTCTATAAGAAAAGCAGCCCCTACCACATTTCCACCAAGCTGACGTACCAAATTCACTGATGTAGCGATGGTTCCGCCTGTAGCAAGCAGATCATCCGCAATCAAAACCTTTTGTCCCGGCTCAATTGCATCTTTATGCATAGCCAGCATGTCCTTGCCGTATTCCAAACCGTATGCTTCCTCGATAGTCTCACCAGGCAGCTTGCCGCTTTTACGGATGGGAATAAAACCAACACCAAGTGCATAAGCTAGAGGCGCACCTACAACGAATCCACGTGCTTCGGGACCTGCAATCAGATCAATTTTCAAATCCGATACCAGTTCCTTCATATCATTGATTGCCTTGCGGTACAGTTCTCCATTTTTCATCAGGGTCGTAATGTCCTTAAAACTAATCCCTGGTTGTGGAAAATCGGGAATCACCCGAATATATTCTTTGTAGTCCAACTTAGTTCCTCCTACTGTAACTTCTAATTAGTATATCCATCCTACATCATCAGCTTTGAGGCTATGCCTCAAGACGCGCCCTTCATAAGCGACATAATCCAGCTTGTCATCTGGGTTGTATCCGCATCCAGCAAATAACGCTCCATTTCAGCCATATCATGCAATTCCTGATAACGTGGAGAAGCTGTTAAATCCCGCTTGGGCGGATTGGACACAAAACAGAATCGCTCTTCTGTACGCGTTATAAACTCAAGCTCCTCGAAAATATCCAGCACTTTAGATAGCATCCGCACTGAGCAGGAGCATTGGCGGCTAAGAGCGGGCAGCATCGCTTTTTCATCTACAAGCTTCGTCCCCATTTGGGAAAGCACAACGTAAATTCGCTTGAACAGCTCCCTGTCCGGGCTGACGAGCCGACCGCCTCGTTCACTGACCGAATGAAGGAGAAACACATTCTCTACATCTTCAAACGTAGACCACAATGCCTGCAACTGCTCCGGTGTAGCCGGTGGCTCCAACACGAACAGTGACTTTACAGAGTGTTGCGCATCCCTTCGGCCATCACCGGGAGTAACGCCGCCCTCCTTATCATATACCCATATGGATCCGGCGTTCACTGGACGAGACGGACGAAGCCTGGACGACGGATGCATCACAACCGCAACGTCATTTTTTCGTTCTTCTATACGAGGATGAAAGATCTTAAGCCCCCGCTCCAGCTCGGCAAAAGGGTCCGATACTCCCCGATAATCAAAAATTTGCGGAGCCTGTACACGGATATCCTGCATCATCAGCTGGAGGGAGCGTTTACCGTTCCATTCATTAATAGACAGCTCCCCCAGCAGATCAAGCTCGGTTTGCTGCTGCAAAAAATCAGCCAGATCGCCACGTCGGAAGGCAATCGCATCCAGCGATAATCCGTTCTGTTCCAATAGCAACTTCACATGATTCTTCTCACGCCCCATTTTACGGGCCTCACGCAATTGAAGACCCTGTAACACGAAACGTGGAGAAGGGTTCCCCATACCAAAGGGTTGAAGTAACTCCAGTTCTTCAACCACCTGTACAGATACCTCGTCCAGACGACAAACCATATCTGCCTCGGCTACAGGAACGAGATTGTCTGGCGTCAGAATGGAAGCAGCATAGCGATTTAACCGTTCCTCAAACGATGCCAGATTGTCGCGAGACAGCGTCATACCCGCAGCCGAAGGATGACCGCCAAAGTGCTCCATGAGATCATGACTGTCTGTCAGAGCACTGTAAATGTCCAAGGCTGGAATAGAACGGGCCGACCCTTTGCACATACCTGTTTCTGCATCTATGCCAAGAATAATGGTTGGACGATAATAGCGATCCAGCAGCTTGGATGCCACAATCCCCACGACACCCACGTTCCAGCCTTCACCAGCCAATACGATTACAGACGGCAGCGTGCCTCCATTCAGCTTGGCTGCCAACTGCTGCTCGGCTTGTTCCACAATACGTTCAACTACTTGCTGACGCTCCCGATTGAGCAAATCCAGCGCATGCGCGAGCTGATCTGCTTCTTCCTCCTGCTCTGTCGTCAAAAGGGAGACCGCCCGGCCCGCATGATCCAGGCGTCCGCTGGCATTAATCCGCGGAGCCAAGGCAAATGCGATGTTGACAGAGGTCACTGAAGACATATCCACGCCCGCTACACCAAGCAACGCCCGGATACCCGGAAACGCAGAGCTTCTCATAGACTGAATCCCTCTACGTACCATCGTCCGGTTCTCACCATGTAATGGCATCAGATCGGCTACCGTACCAATAGCAGCAATTTCAAACCATTCCTCGGGAACTTCACCCAGTAGCGCCTGTGCCAGCTTTAGAGCCACACCAACACCAGCAAGGCCCTTAAATGGATAGGGACAGCCGGGCAGCTTCGGATTGATCAGTGTATACGCTTCAGGCAGCACAGCAGGAGGCTCGTGATGGTCAGTTACAATAACATCTATGCCCAGGGTTGCCGCATAAGCGATTTGCTCTACTGCACTAATTCCCGTATCCACCGTAATGACCAGCGTAACCCCTTGCTGATTAGCCCAATCAAGGGCATGATTGTGCAGTCCATATCCCTCATTGGATCGGTGCGGAATATAAATATCATACGAAGCTTTCAGGAAGCGCATAAGCTGAATCATCAATGACGTACTGGATACCCCGTCCGCATCATAATCACCATAAATTAATATGTGTTCGCCACGCTCCAGCGCCTGACGGATTCTCGGCACTGCCTCTTTCATGCCCAGGAGCAGAAAAGGGTCGTGTATGTCGTCTGCGCTTCCGTACAAAAAGCGGTTTGCTTCCCCGGCCGTAGTGACACCCCGATTCACTAAAAGCCGGGACAACAATGGTGAAATCCCCAGCTCTTCCGTCAACGGCTGAGCCGCTTCCATGTTAACCTCCGAGGTCTTCCATCGGTACTGCGAATGAAGCAATCCTATTCACCTTTCTTTCATAGTCGTCCTGCCATTATTGCAGCAGGGACGACACATCATTATCCGGTAGTTCATGATTAGACTTGTAAGGATACCCGGCTTGATAAGAAACGAACTGCATCTGTACATGGGTCACCTGCGGAAACCGCGCCAGTAGCAGATTTTTTGCCCGATCAGCAATTTCCTGCGCTTCTTGCACCGTAATCCGGGGATTCACGCTAATGGTTACATCCACAGTTATAAAAAGACCTGCTTCCTGCGCATGCAGATGCTCAACTGTTACGATACCATGCACCCGCTGAATCGTCTCCATGAAGCGTTGTGAGTCTTCCTCACGCAGAGGTTGTGCAGGAGCCGGATAGGCGGTATTCAGTACCATAAGATATCCTTTACGCAACACCAGACAGGCTACCAGCAGCGCAGCGGTCGGGTCAAGATATAATAATGCAGGCCACTCCATCGCTTCGCCTGTCATTGCCCCAATCATACCGATCAGTGCAATCAGTGACGCATAAAGCGAGTACCGTTCATGATTAGCGTACAAATCTGCTTCGGCCTTATGACCGTGTTTAATGGAGTAGCGGTATTGAAACTGAAATAGCGCCTCTCTCAGCACCAAAGCAGCGAAGGCGGTAATGAGCGCATACAGACCTGGAGCCTGCGGCTCTGGGCTGCTTAAAGAGCGAACAGCCAATATGCCCAGCTGAAGACCACTCATCAGCACTAATATAGCCAGTACCACCGATATGACCGTCCGGACTTTTTCACCGTTCCGCAATCGTGCCAGTATACCATGCTCTGCTGCACCTTTGGAGAACAAAAGCTCCTGCAAACGAGAAGCACTATCCGCAGCCGTGTGCAGCGCATCCCCCATCAACGCCTTGCTGTTTGCCGCATAACCGACGGTTCCCTTTAGAACAGCCAGTGCAAGATTACCCACAATCCCGCTCCACGCCGCAGTTTCCAATGATCGGCTGCGTTCGCTATTCACAACGTATCCCCCTCAATCCTGAACTGACAATTCCCCGGTAATGCTCCATTTCAAATTCTCCAAACCTTAGAAAACCGCGCCCATACAGACGCGGCTTTCTCTTTAGTTCATACTGCTGATGTCAAGCGTAATTTTAAGACTTTGCAGTCTTGGCCGCACCACCGCCAGCTGCCGGAGACTTTTGTTTTCCTTTCAAGGCCACCCACAGCGGGCTGGCAATGAAGATGGAAGAATAAGCACCAAACAACAAACCGATAACCATCGCAAGCGAGAACATCCGAATCGACTCGCCGCCAAAAATGAACAAGCACAAGGAGGCAATAAACACAGTAAACACCGTTGCAAGTGAACGAGTCATTGTCTGTGCAATACTGTGATCGACCACATGCTCCAGGTCGTCCCTGGACTTCTTCTTAGCAAATCGTAAATTTTCCCGAATACGGTCAAAAATAACGACGGTGTCATTGATGGAGAAGCCGACAATCGTCAGAATTGCTGTAATAAAAGTCAAATCCACCTCAAGACGGAAAATGGAGAAGATACTGATAACGAGAAACGCATCATGCAACAGCGAAACGATGGCTGCAATGGCGAACCGCCATTCAAACCGGATCGAGATATAAATAGCAATGGCCACGGAAGCCAACAAAATAGCCCACAACGCATTCCGTTCCAGTTCTTGCGCCATTTCCGTATCTACTGTATTAACCTCAAAGGAAGCCTTTGGATCAAGCTCTTTATTAAAAGATGTTTTAAAATCATTTACTTGCTGATCCGTCAACACCTGCGAAAAACGAATACCGAAGCGCTCTTTACCCGGCGTATAATCCACCTCTTTGCCGATACCCTTCTTGTCCAGCAAAGTTTGAATCTGTTCCTGTGTAACTGCTTTGGTCAAATTAACGTCCACATTGGAACCGGAACGGAAGTCAACACCGTAATTCAAACCGAATATGGACAAGCTCAAAATGCCTAGCAGCGTAAGAATAATCGAGAACGTGTAAAACCACTTGCTCATTTTGACATATTTATAGTCCCAATTAAAGCGCACTAATATCACTCTCCTTCACACCAAAATACTTGGGCTTCTTCACAACATCCGCTTTAACCAGCAGATTGAGCAAGAAACGGGAGAAGAAGATATTCGTCAAAATACTGGTGACAATATCAACCATGAGCACCAGAGCGAAACCTCTAACCGAGCCTGTTCCCAGACCGAACATAACAGCCGCCGCTATAATAGTCGTAACATTGGCATCCATAACGGTACGGAATGAAGCTTTACCACCTGCGATGACAGAAGAACGAATCGTTTTACCTGTCTTGATCTCTTCTTTAATCCGCTCATACGTAATGATATTGGCATCGACCGCCATCCCGATCCCCAGCACGAACGCTGCGATACCCGGAAGCGTGAGTACAAACCCGCCTAAGTAGAAGATGGCAAGCACCATCCAGGTATGAACGATGAGACAGAAGCTGGCAACCAGTCCCGGTACACGGAACATCAAAATCATGAATACCAGAATAATGATCGAACCAATCAAACCGGCACGGATCGTTTGATCCAGTGACAGTTGACCCAGCGTAGCACCTACACTCTGAGAATATTTTTCCGTCAGTTTGAGCGGAAGAGCACCCAGATTAATCGTATCCGCCAGCTTGTTCGCTTCATCACGAGTGTAGTTACCTGTGATTGATGCGCTACCATCCGTCAATTCTCCACGTACAGTAGGTGCAGACAGCAATTCCTGATCCAGGAAAATAGCTAATTCTTTATTAAGAAGTCGCTTTGTAATCTCTGCAAATTTGGCTTTGTCTTTTACTTTGATACTAATTTCAGGCTGATTCAGCTGGTCGAAGCCGACAACAGCACCATTCTCCACAAAATCATTACCGCGAAGCTCAATTTTGCTGTATTGGCCCGGCTTTTTGGCATCCGCTGCCGTTGCACTGCGGAAGGTCAACTCGGCAGGCTTTTTCAGCATGGAGCGGACTTCTGCTTCATTGGAGACACCAGCAAGCCGTACACGAATACGGTTGGTACCCTCCGTTGTTACTTCCGGCTCAGTTGTACCAAGCGCGTTTATCCGTCTCTCCAGACTTTGAGCTGTTTGTATAAGAGACTGGCTGGTTACACTCTGCCCGGCTTCCAAAGGCTGGGCTTCATATAAGATTTCAAAGCCTCCCTTTAAATCGAGGCCTAGTTTTAAACTGTTCAGCAGGCCCGGGCTTGTCCCGACCATAACACCAGTGGTTATGAGCACGACCACGATGAAACTTAGAATTCTCTTCATTCCGTCCCATGTTCCCCTTTCATTCTCAATATTCCTATTATAGCTACCCCTCAAAAAGCAGTCAATTTGAACGCAAAAAAAGACCCCCTTCTATTCGAAAGTGGAGCCCCGTAGTGCGGACATTGTCAAATAGTTCATAAAGCTCGTCGCTTTAAGGGAAAGTATATCGTTAACGAGCTTGTGCAGCGGAGGAATACCCTCCTTTTCATATTTATGACTGACGCAATTCCACACGTCCTTGCTTGTGACATGCTCATAGCCTACGAGAATCAACTCGTCCGCCTTGCTTTGACACAGCATCTCAATTGCGTCATCCCAATCCTGCTCATCCAGCTCTTCCATACCCACGATGGCCGTTCCTCCTCCCAGCGACTCCGGTTCCGCAGATCAGCAATTAGCGGGGTTATTGACTGCTTTATAGAACATTTCTGCCCTGATCCTGGAAAACCCTTCTTTTTCGTCGAAAATAGCCGTAAACCAACAATATATGCATTCATTTCGATCGTCAATAGCAGAATTCACCACTCCCCCTCTTGTTGTCCTGATCCCTCTGCTTTCAGTCGGAAAAGCTTGTCATGAACATGGACAGGTCCGGCATATCTTTTACAGTAACACATAGACGCGGAATTCATTTTTGGGGAAGAGGGAGTTGCGATTGAAAAAGCAGACATTCATCCATGGAGCAATTATTTTATTAGCAGCTGGAATTATCAATCGGCTGCTGGGTTTTATTCCGCGAATCGCGCTCCCGCGTATTATCGGTCCCGAAGGAGTCGGCTTGTACCAACAGGGGTATCCCTTTTTTATCGTGCTGGTAACCCTTATTACCGGGGGCATACCGCTTGCCGTAGCCAAGCTGGTAGCCGAGTCTGAAACTGCGGGTCAACCCGAAATGTCACGGCGTATTTTGCACACCAGCCTGCGCTTCACTGTTACACTCAGCCTGCTTGCCATGGCGCTCTGTCTTCTATTTGCCCCTTGGATTACAAGCCACCTGCTGACAGACAGCCGTGTATATTATACATTTGTCAGCATGAGTCCAATGATTGTCATTGTTGCTGTTTCCTCTGCGTACAGAGGCTATTTTCAGGGGAAACAAAATATGATTCCGTCCGCAAGCTCCTCCATTGCCGAGACTGTCATACGCATTTTTTGCGTCATCTGGTTTGCTTACCTGCTCCTTCCGCATGGCGTGGCCTACGCTGCTGCAGGGGCGATGCTCGGTGCACTGGCGGGTGAACTCATCGGCATGATTGTGCTTCTAGGGCAATACAAATGGAACCAGCGAAAAGATCATGTACCCCTACAACCGGAGGTATCTTCACCTTCAGCAGCTCATTCCAAACAACCGTCTATGTTGTCACGACTTCTGTCTATATCGGTTCCCGTAACAGCCGGAAGACTTGTGGGGTCGTTGTCCTATTTGCTTGAATCCATTCTATGTATGCGCAGTCTGGCCGTAGCAGGTATTGCCACCGGAGTGGCAACCGCTCAATACGGGGCCATGCAGGGTATGGTCATTCCAGTGTTATTACTGCCCGGTGTTCTCACCAGTTCACTGGCTGTTTCCCTCGTCCCTTCCTTATCCGAAGCTGCTGCCAAGGGACAAATCACAGCGATTCATAAGCGATTGCATCAATCACTTCGACTTGCTTTGGTTGCAGGAGCCCCATTTGCCGTCATTATGTACGTATTGGCAGAGCCTCTGTGCCTGCTACTCTACAATAATGGCGACATTGCGGGCATGCTTAAGCTCATGGCTCCCTTTGCTCTTTTTATGTACATTCAGGCCCCGCTTCAGGCAGCACTTCAGGCACTGGATCGTCCCGGAAGTGCCTTATTCAATACCTTTGTCGGAGCCGTTATCAAAATCGCGCTTATTGTCTGGCTTGCTTCCCAGCCTCAATACGGTATCTATGGAGCAGTCATCGCTATTTGTATCAACAGTGCCATAGTCACGCTTCTGCATGGCTTCAGTGTAAGCAGATTGCTTCGGTTTCGCGTGCGGCTGCTTGATTTCTGGAAAACCGGTGTGGGCATGATTATCATGGCAGCTGCGGTCTTATATGCTTACAGACATCTAACGGTTTTCGATCAAATGTCGCTGCAATTTCTTTTTGCCGCAGGCTTGGGCATTATTCTGTACCTTTTTCTGATGACTCTGACCAAAATGATTGACTGGGACAATCTCAACCGTATCCCCATCCTGAGAAGATGGTTTAAGGCATAACAGGCTTAATCCGAGGATTCCCCAAAGGCAGGCGGCGTAATATATACATCGCCTTTATGGTTAACCGAGCACAAGAAAACATCCTTAAAATCTTTATGCCCTTGAGCTTGAATCTGATTTTTAAGCCAAAAACGGTTCATATCCATACGCTCCAAATTTCGATCCAGCACCTTGCCATCCATAATCAACGGAATGGGAAGGCCTTCATATCTAAACTTCCCGCCGATTTGAGGCGAAGGATGGACTTTATCCTCCTGTTGATCGTTGTTTATTAAATTCGTTTGTTCTAAATTTGGTTTCTGCTTTTCAGATTCACTATCTCCAACGTCATCATCTTTACGTATGACCGTGAGCTTGCCTGTCGTTTCCAAAATAACATATTCTACATCGTCCAAGCCTTCGATATTTTGTTCCCGAAGTTGTAACAGCAGATCATCTAAATTGTAGCGTTGCTTCAGCATTTCTTCCTTATTTACCTGTCCGTTGGAAAACAACACACTGGGCTTACCATCAAACAGCAGCCGCAGTCGTCGACTTTTTAGACTGAAATACGAAATACCGATCTGCAAAATCAGCAACACGCCCAAAGGAATCAGCCCTCCATACAACGGACGCTCTATATCTTCCAAACTGAATACAGCGATTTCCGCAATCATAATGGATATCACGAGGTCAAAAACAGACAATTTTCCGATCTCCCGTTTACCCATTAAGCGCATAACCAGAAATACAATAAAGTACATGAGAAACGTTCGAAATATAAGTGCAAAAATATCGTGACCCAACATGTCCGCCTCCTCTCCTGTACTTGCGACAAGACATTTGCCGTTCATTGTACACGTATTCTGACCGTTCCTCATATCAACCATACAGAAAACAAAAGGTTAAATTATTGAAATAAAGACAAAGACTGCTTACGACTTGGTACTAAGCCGGGAGGCTTGGCCATAGAATTATAATAGTTCAAACCTTGGTACAGGAGGAATTATCAATGGAGCTCATTCGCCGCTGGTGTTCGTTTCGTCTGGCCCATCCCATTTTATCCGGCTTGTTTTATGCTTTTGCATGGATGCTGCTTGGCGCATTTATCCTTTCGCTACTCTTGTGGCTGACACAGATGCAGGAACAGGATTTATCGTTGTATACGTACATCGTTCATGCATTCGCCATGGTATCCGGCGGCTTCGTCGCCGGTAAAAGATCCACGAACAAAGGCTGGTATCAAGGCGGTATTACAGGCATCCTGTATGGGCTAATCGTGCTGCTGGTCGGTTTTCTGGCACTGGATGCAGGCATGAACGCCAAAGATCTTTTGCATCTGGGAATTGCCTTTATCATTGGAGCAGGGGGCGGGATGTTTGGGATTAACCTGAGCAAATAATCAAAATGCATGTGGCAAAACAACACAAAAAACCGAGCCCTTCTCAAAGGCTCGGTTTTTGCATGGTTATGCTAATATTCTATGACTTGGAAACAACTTCCTCGGAAGCTGTATCTTTTGCAATCGCATTGCTGATCGCGCTGCGATCAAAGGTCAGCTTCGTAACATCATTCACACGCAAAACAACCACATCATCCGTAATCTCCAAAATCGTACCGTGAAGACCTCCGATCGTAATGACTTTATCGCCCTTTTTCAAGGCTTGAAGCATCGTTTGACGCTGCTTCTGTTTTTTCTGATTCGGACGAATCAACAAGAAATAGAAGATTACAAACATCAACGCCAGTGGCCAGATCATTTGAAAAAGTCCTCCAGTTCCACCGGTTGCAGCAGCTGTAGCAAAATGAAACATGTTAAATCCCCCTTCGTATACTCTCCCCTAAAACTTAAAAGCCTTTATCATTATCATGAAGACCGTACTGCTCAAAAAATTCATCGCGGAAATCAAGCAGCCTGTCATCCATAATCGCTTGTCTGACATTGCGCATCAATTGAATTAAGAAATGCAAATTATGATACGTTGCCAGTCGGAGCCCGAAGGTTTCATCCGCTTTAATCAAGTGTCGTAAGTAAGCACGTGAATAATTACGACAGGTATAGCAATCACAAGCCGGATCAAGCGGGCTAAAATCTCTTGCATATTTGGCGTTGCGAACGACAAGACGACCTTGGCTGGTCATCGTTGTCCCATTGCGAGCAATTCGTGTTGGAAGTACGCAATCAAACATATCCACACCACGGATAGAGCCTTCAATCAAGGCATCCGGTGAACCTACGCCCATCAAATAGCGTGGCTTGTTAGTAGGAAGCAGAGGAAGCGTATAATCCAGCACTTCATACATCAAATGCTTCGGTTCACCTACGCTCAGTCCACCAATAGCATACCCCGGGAAATCCATGGAAGTCAAATCCGCCGCGCTCTGCTTGCGCAGATCTTCATGCATGCCCCCCTGAACAATGGCAAACAACCCTTGATCATGAGGACGCGCGTGTGCCTCCAGACAGCGCTCAGCCCAACGGCTGGTGCGTTCCAACGACTTTTTCACATACTCATATTCAGCAGGAAAAGGAGGACATTCATCGAAGGCCATCATAATATCCGAGCCGAGCGAGTTTTGAATTTCCATGGCCACTTCCGGCGAAAGAAACAGCTTATCTCCATTCAAATGAGAGCGGAAATGAACGCCCTCCTCCGTAATTTTACGCATTTCACTCAATGAAAACACTTGAAATCCGCCGCTGTCCGTTAAAATAGGACGATCCCAGTTCATAAACTTGTGCAGCCCACCCGCTTCACGAATAATATCATGACCGGGACGAAGAAACAGATGGTACGTATTACTCAAAATAATTTGAGCATCCATTTCCTTCAGTTCCTCAGGACTCATCGTTTTAACTGTAGCTTGTGTCCCTACAGGCATAAAGGTTGGTGTTTCAATAACCCCGTGAGGTGTATGCACACGCCCAAGGCGGGCTCCCGACTGCTTGCAGGTTTTAATATGTTCGTATCTTATTGCTGGTTCCATATTTTCTCTACCATCCTTAATTAATAAATGAACATTGCGTCCCCAAAGCTGAAAAACCGATATTCCCGGTCAATCGCCTCCTGGTAAGCATGCATAATATTCTCCCTGCCCGCCAGTGCACTGACCAGCATAACCAATGTGGATTTAGGCAAATGAAAATTTGTAATCATCGCATCCACCACACGGAATTCATAACCTGGATAAATAAAAATCTGCGTCCAGCCACTGCTGGCCTGTAATAATCCGTCACCGAATGTATTGCCCACCGTCTCCAGCGTCCGGCAACTGGTTGTCCCCACCGCCACGACTCTTCCGCCACGCGCTTTGGTTTCATTTAGCACATCTGCCGTTTCCTGTGACAATGAGTAATATTCTTCATGCATCACATGCTCTTCAATCGTATCCACAGACATGGGTCTGAACGTTCCTAAACCGACATGAAGTGTGACAAAGGTGATGGAAACACCCTTTTCTCTAATTTGATCTAGCAATTCCTCTGTAAAATGCAACCCTGCGGTTGGAGCTGCGGCTGAGCCTTCATGCCGGGCATAAACCGTCTGATAACGCTCACGGTCATCCAGTTGCTCCTTGATATACGGTGGAAGCGGCATTTGTCCAAGACGATCCAATATCTCCTGAAAAATACCTTCATATGAGAATGAGAGCACTCTTCCGCCCATATCTCCTTCTTCCTCAATGACCGCCTTCAGCTCATCACCAAAAACGATAACCGCGCCCTTTTTCAACTTCTTGCCGGGTTTTACCAATGCTTCCCATCGGTCACCCTCCAGTTGCTTGAGCAGTAACACCTCGGCCTTAGCTCCCGTGTCTTCCTTGATACCGAACAAGCGTGCAGGAATCACTCGCGTATCATTTAGCACCAGTGTATCGCCGGGCTGAAGATACTGCACAACATCTGAAAATGTATGATGGCCCACTTCACCGCTATCCTTGCTCAGTGTTAGTAATCTCGAAGCACTTCGATCAAGCAAAGGTGTCTGTGCAATTAATGTTTCAGGTAATTCAAAATCGTAGTCGTTTACGTTCATATATTGGTCAGTCCTTAACTATATCCACATTTTTATAATAGTGTTGCAAAATTCTCTTGTAATCATACCCCTGATCAGCCAAACCGTTGGCTCCCCATTGTGACAATCCCAAACCGTGACCATTCCCTTTGCCTGTAAAAATAAAGCTCTGCGTTTTGTCGATGACGCGCGCATGACGATCTTCATTCATGACGATCACCCCGTTACCGCTGGAAGTGCTGCTCCCTGATGCCGACAGGATTGTAGTCCCCTGTGCACCATTTACATGAGTAGTAGCCCCATCAGCGCCTAATACAGTATAACTGCCAGTACTCGCAATATCAAACAGCGTGCTCGGCAATCCGCCCATTGCTGAACGATACATATCAGGATATTTCACCTTTAAAGGCGATCCATTCGCTTCAACCTCCAGCACACGCCCGGACGGACCACGTTTGGTGACATCGAGATGGTCAATAGAGGACGGTATTGTGCCCGTTACTTTCCCTTGCAGGGATTTTACAAGCTGAGCGGCCGTAAAGGGCCCCCGTACCCATGCGTAGTCTCCGGATTGAGGTACCTTTTCCAATACAATCATCTCTTCACCGGGCTGTACCTTGGCTACTGCTGCCACGGTTGATTGAATTTGAGGAATGGAACGCACATTGGTATTTTCAGCAGTCACGGTAACTTTGTCTAGCCCCGCCTCTGTGACTCCCTCCAGTTCCTTAACGTTATCCTCACGGATATAGCCTGTCTTTCCGCTGGAGAGAAGCACGTGATACCACTCCTGTGCTCCTTTTTGCGCCGAAGTATCTCCTGAGCTATCTACGCTGGCAAACGATTCACCGCCACTGTTCCACACCTCGGAAGCATCCGCTGTAACACCGCCCGCATTGGACGAAAATACAGCTTCGACCACCTTGCCACCACTTTTAATCACTTCACCAGCGGTTGCATCTACGGCCTCGCTAACATTCGCATGCTCCGAGCCTTTGCCGTTATAAGCCTGGCTTAACGTTCCATCCACCACGTTCCCGATCTGAAAACGATTGCCTTGGGCAAGCGCATAGCTGCGAGCCGCCACCGCTTGAGCCTTGAGCGCTTCAGCCGACCACGAGGAATAGACTTCAGCTCCTACCACAGAATACAAATACTGCTCCAACGGCACTTCGTTAACAAGTGCCAGTTGTCCTGACGTCATGCCAATTTCCATGTCGCCACGATATGTACGCTGTGATCTCTCGATCACTTGAATTCCATCACTGCCTCCGTTGACCATAACCTTGCTATTATCAGAACCACTCAGCACATAATGAGTCATCACCTGAGAGCCTGTCGTTACTCCTGCTTCCTGTCTCACAATCAGTCCGGTTTGAGTAGCGTTGACTTTAGAGAGCGTAAGTCGCGGTTGCTTGCTTTCCAGTTCTGTTTTCAAAGCGGACAACTTGCTGTCATTACTCTCTTCTCCGACCCACACAGCATATTGACCTCTCGATTGAATGACGGTAAAAGCATCAAAACCTGCGGCAGCAATCGTCGTCCGAACGAGATTAGCCTCTTGTTCGCTTCCGTAGTTTCCCGTAGACCAATGCTTGTTCCCCGTAACTTCGGCCTGTGCTCCGGTTGCAGTAGAAATACGCTGTACAGCAGCCTGCGCTACCTGTTCAGTCGCATATATTCCTGCATACACCTGATAGACAGAGCTACCGTTTTTCGAGCCAATAAAAACCATCGGTTTATCATTCGTCTTTTGCAATGCTTGAGCTGCTTTTATCGCAGCCGCTTCATTTCCTTCCAGTACCTTTACCCGATAGCTGTCTACACTAAAACGGGCCGTACTGTCTGGAAGTCCTGTCCAAGACTGAAAGCTCCCCCCACTGTTTTGTCCAACACTCAGGCCCCCTGATGATTTCAAGGTTACAGCGGGTACAGTCGCTTTATATTTGCTGCCTAGATCCGCAAAGATCACTACACGAATATCCTCTTGGGCAGTAGCGGCGTGAACAGTCGGAGACCAAGGCAGGCAAACTACAGCTAATACTATAGCCGCTGTTGCCCGTTTGGCCCGACCCGCCCATGTGCCGAAAATTGTGCTTTGATTCAACGCTTTTTCACTCATTTCTGGCTCCCCCATTTCTGGCTGTCATAGCACGCATACTGCATGATTTGGCGGGGACTTGACTCAAACCTGTCCCTTTTAATACATCGGCGAAATACGCCTAAACTTGAACCCGCTCAAATCTTAATTCACGCACTCTCTTTCTCCATACCATCCGTGCTGTAATATCATATTTATCATAGTCGTGTAATCACGTTAAGAACTAATCTCAGCTACATTTTTCTGTGTATGAGCCGCTACTGCCTGTTCTCATGTGATAAAAATATACACTCCCTGCTCACCTTGAATCCGTTGGCATGGGAATTCCGAGGTGA
Organism: Paenibacillus sp. 1-8; assembly: GCF_056316205.1. Lineage (NCBI taxonomy): Bacteria > Bacillati > Bacillota > Bacilli > Caryophanales > Paenibacillaceae > Paenibacillus > Paenibacillus sp. 1-8. The sequence goes on from NZ_CM149995.1 coordinate 4,066,724, forward strand.
GCATAAGCCGCCGGAGTCACCATCCGTCCCCGTGGCGTTCTTTGCAGAAGGCCGATTTGCAACAAATATGGCTCATACACGTCCTCGATCGTCTGGCTTTCTTCACCAATGGTCGCTGCAATTGTATCCAATCCCACAGGCCCGCCACGGAATGAATGAATCATCGCCTTAAGCATTTTATGATCAATTTCATCCAGTCCGCGCGGATCAATTTGCAGTCTCTTTAACGCCTCTGCGGCCAACTCTGAATGAATAATACCGTCTCCGGCAACTTGGGCAAAATCACGCACCCTTTTTAACAGCCGATTCGCAATCCGTGGCGTCCCCCGTGAACGCAATGCGATTTCTTCGGCTGCATCCCCGACAATCTCAATCTCCATAATATCCGCGTTCCTTGATACGATGTAGGCTAGCTCGTCTGTCGTATAGAACTCCAACCGACTAATGACACCAAATCGGTCACGCAACGGCGCAGAAAGCAGCCCAGCGCGCGTAGTAGCCCCGATAAGCGTAAAGGGCGGCAAATCCAGACGGACTGAACGCGCACTCGGGCCTTTGCCAATCATAATGTCCAGCGCAAAATCCTCCATTGCCGGATACATGACTTCTTCCACCGTACGGTGCAGGCGATGTATCTCGTCAATGAACAAAACATCGCCCTCTTGAAGATTTGTCAGCAACGCTGCCAAGTCTCCGGGTCTTTCAATTGCCGGACCTGAGGTCGTGCGTAAATTAACGCCCAGCTCGTTGGCGATAATATTCGCGAGCGTCGTTTTTCCTAATCCGGGCGGACCGTACAGTAGCACATGATCCAGCGCCTCTTTACGCATCTTGGCCGCTTCAATATATATTTTCAAATTTTCTTTCACTTGATTTTGCCCGATATATTCGTTCAGATAACGGGGGCGAAGGCTTAGCTCCGCCGTCTCGTCTTCCATCATCAAATTGGCGGAAATAATCCGGTCATCCATTTTCCATCGCTCCTCCTTTTCACCAGACTTCTTTTAATGGACATCGTCGTCCTATCCGGCAAACAACAGTTGCAAAGCTCTTTTCATCAAAATATCGGCAGATTCATCAGGTTTCGCGTCTTTCTTCATTCTGCTCCATACCTTATCCAGCTCCGCATCTGTGTAGCCCAGCGCCTTAAGTGCTTCTCGTGCCTCGCTCCAATAGGAACCCTCACCTTCCTCCACGACAGGCTCCGCAAACAATCCGGTCGCAATCCCAACTGAGCCGATGCCGTCCAGCTTGTCCTTCAAATCCAGAATCATGCGTTGCGCCGTCTTTTTACCGATGCCCGGCAGTTTGGTGAGAAACGCGATGTTCTCTTGATAGATTGCCGTTATCACATGGGTAGGCGTACCGCCTCCCAAAATACCAAGCGCCACACGCGGCCCAATTCCGGATACATCAATCAGCTTACGGAACAACTGTTGTTCCTCACGAGTCGCAAACCCGAACAGTAAAGTAGCATCGTCCCTTACATGATGATGAATATAGATGACAATCGGCCCTTCCGTTTTGGCAAAGGCATAAGGGTTCGGACAAAATACCCGATACCCGACCCCTTGCACATCCAAAACGACATATTCATTTTCCAAGTGAGCCACTGAACCACGCAAGAAATCTATCATTTTCGCAATACCTCATTTAATTTTGAATTTAGTCCATATGAATGCGCATGACAAATAGCTACTGCCAAAGCATCCGCCACATCATCCGGTTTGGGCACGACTTGAAGCTTCAGAAACATTCTTACCATTTCCTGTACCTGCTTCTTCTCAGCCTTTCCATACCCTACAATAGCCTGTTTAACCTGCATAGGCGTATATTCCCCTATAGGCAAACCACGTTGTTTCGCAGCCAGCACCAGCACACCACGCGCCTGACTCACAGACATTGCAGTTGTTACATTACGATTAAAAAAAAGCTTCTCCAGCGCTACCGCATCAGGTTTATATTTATCAATCAATTGCAGCATGCCTTCATATACATGAAGCAATCGCTCTTCTTCCGGTGTATGGGCCTCCGTCTGGATACAGCCATATTGAACAGGAACCACCTTACTGCCGATCTTGTCCACAAATCCAAAGCCCACAATTGCAATACCCGGATCAATTCCTAGAAAACGCAAAAAAATCTCTCCCCTATCGCCAAAATACGGCGTTAACTAGCCATCAAAGATTTAATATCAAAACCATAATCATTGCCAAATGCTAAACAAAGCGAACATATGTGTCGTTCATTTCATTATAACAAAACTTTGCATCTAATAGAGTAAAAAGTTTAACTCTAAGTTCAGCACAAAAAAGAGACGTTATACGCCTCACCCCCCGGGCAAAGCCTACACGCCTCTTTCTTGCATGTAATCAATATTGCTGCTTCAATACCCGCTGTGTTCGCTCCACTGCAAAATCACTAAAAGTAGAGATCACACTGTTGTATTCGCTCATATCCTGCACACGGATTCCCTGCTGGAGCTGCTCATACACTCCCTCGGGCAGAGCCGTCTCCATTGATCCCACATCCAGCTGAAAGAAAGTCCGAATTACTTTTTCTTTTTTAGGCGGCCCTTCAAACAAAGTAAGTTGTCCATGCATACTCATACCCATGTAGGCGTGCTGTTTGCATAACTCAGACAAATCCTCCACCTTACGCTCCAGCCACACCTCGCCTCTGGTATTTAACCGTCCCTTCCAATCGGGATGCTGCTTCAGCAAGCTCTCTAACTGCTGCGAACTTAACGTTCCCAAGGAAAGCGTCTCTGTGCCACACACATAGGTGGTTAACAAATGAGTCTTCCTACCGATGCCCGAAGCACGGATACTTTGCAATACCTGCACCTGCGAGGAATGCACTTCAGCCGAACTCGTGTGTGAAGGCTCCTTCGTATCAACGTCCGCCATAACGGTAGTAGCGAGGGGCTGTGACAGCATAGTTTGCATATGACGTGAAAACAGAATACCGAAACCTGCCAGCAAACAAGCCGATCCAAAAATAGTACAGGCCCACACCGTTCTTCTCCACTGCTTCCAGCGTCGTTTAATTTGTTTTTTCCAGCTTAATCGCTTCACAGTAATCCCTTCCGTCCCACTTTTTGTGTTAGTGTGGCCTGACGATTACTGATTTATACAAAAAAAGACAACAAATACAACAAAAAAAGCCGCTTCTTCAAGCGACTTTCCTTTTGAATCGGGATGACACGATTTGAACATGCGACCCCCTGGTCCCAAACCAGGTGCTCTACCAAGCTGAGCTACATCCCGAAATACATGCCGGTGAGAGGACTCGAACCTCCACGGTTTCCCTCACGATTTTGAGTCGCGCGCGTCTGCCAATTCCGCCACACCGGCTTATGAAGTTAAATGGCGCGCCCTGAGAGATTCGAACTCCCGGCCTTTTGATTCGTAGTCAAACGCTCTATCCAGCTGAGCTAAGGGCGCAAATATGGAGCGGACGACGGGAATCGAACCCGCGACCCTCGCCTTGGCAAGGCGATGCTCTACCGCTGAGCCACGTCCGCAATACAATAATATCCATGACATATAAGTTCATGAATGGTGAGCCATGAAGGACTCGAACCTTCGACACCCTGATTAAAAGTCAGGTGCTCTACCAACTGAGCTAATGGCTCCCAACAGAGTAGTATAACTTTGGAAAAATGGCGGAACTGACGGGATTCGAACCCGCGATCTCCTGCGTGACAGGCAGGCATGTTAGGCCTCTACACCACAGTTCCATAGATAATCCTAAGGAAAATCAATTGCGGGGACAGGATTTGAACCTGTGACCTTCGGGTTATGAGCCCGACGAGCTACCGAACTGCTCCACCCCGCGATAATATTAGGGAATACTTTATAAAAAAATATGGTGGAGGCTGAGGGGCTCGAACCCCCGACCCTCTGCTTGTAAGGCAGATGCTCTCCCAGCTGAGCTAAGCCTCCATATTATGACCCGTAGGGGAATCGAACCCCTGTTACCTCCGTGAAAGGGAGGTGTCTTAACCGCTTGACCAACGGGCCACACAATAAATAATATCTGGCGGAGAGAGAGGGATTCGAACCCTCGAGACGCTTTTGGCGCCTACACGATTTCCAATCGTGCTCCTTCGACCAGCTCGGACACCTCTCCATATGGCTCCCCGAACAGGACTCGAACCTGTGACAACTCGATTAACAGTCGAGTGCTCTACCAACTGAGCTATCAGGGAATAGCAATCATAAAGATTCGCTTGGCGACGTCCTACTCTCCCAGGACCCTGCGGTCCAAGTACCATCGGCGCTGGAGGGCTTAACGGTCGTGTTCGGGATGGGTACGTGTGGAACCCCTCCGCTATCGCCACCAAACATGTATTTGACTAGCAAATACTCTTTTTTTTCAGGAATCAGCATCACCAAATGCTGTGTGTTAGTTCTGTTTAGTATAAGCTACTTGAGCTTATACCTTACCAAACTTACACCCTGAAAACTGGATCCGAAACTCTATTGCGTTCTATTCTTAGGATAAGCCCTCGACCGATTAGTATTGGTCAGCTCCATGCATTACTGCACTTCCACCCCCAACCTATCTACCTCGTCGTCTTCAAGGGGTCTTACATACTGGGAAATCTCATCTTGAGGGGGGCTTCACGCTTAGATGCTTTCAGCGCTTATCCCTTCCGTACATAGCTACCCAGCGGTGCTCCTGGCGGAACAACTGGTACACCAGCGGTACGTCCATCCCGGTCCTCTCGTACTAAGGACAGCTCCTCTCAAATTTCCTACGCCCACGACAGATAGGGACCGAACTGTCTCACGACGTTCTGAACCCAGCTCGCGTACCGCTTTAATGGGCGAACAGCCCAACCCTTGGGACCTACTTCAGCCCCAGGATGCGATGAGCCGACATCGAGGTGCCAAACCTCCCCGTCGATGTGGACTCTTGGGGGAGATAAGCCTGTTATCCCCAGGGTAGCTTTTATCCGTTGAGCGATGGCCCTTCCATGCGGTACCACCGGATCACTAAGCCCGACTTTCGTCCCTGCTCGACTTGTAGGTCTCGCAGTCAAGCTCCCTTCTGCCTTTGCACTCTTCGAATGATTTCCAACCATTCTGAGGGAACCTTGGGGCGCCTCCGTTACTCTTTAGGAGGCGACCGCCCCAGTCAAACTGCCCACCTGACACTGTCCTCGTACCGGATCACGGTACCAAGTTAGAACCTAGATACGATCAGGGTGGTATCCCAAGGATGCCTCCTCTCAAGCTGGCGCTCAAGTCTCTTAGGCTCCCACCTATCCTGTACAGATCGTACCCAAATTCAATATCAAGCTGCAGTAAAGCTCCATGGGGTCTTTCCGTCTTGTCGCGGGTAACCTGCATCTTCACAGGTATTAAAATTTCACCGGATCTCTCGTTGAGACAGCGCCCAAGTCGTTACGCCATTCGTGCGGGTCAGAATTTACCTGACAAGGAATTTCGCTACCTTAGGACCGTTATAGTTACGGCCGCCGTTTACTGGGGCTTCGGTTCATAGCTTCGCCCCGAAGGACTTACCACTCCCCTTAACCTTCCAGCACCGGGCAGGCGTCAGCCCGTATACTTCGCCTTGCGGCTTCGCACAGACCTGTGTTTTTGCTAAACAGTCGCTTGGGCCTTTTCACTGCGGCCCCCTCGGGCTATTCACCCTACCGAGGCACCCCTTCTCCCGAAGTTACGGGGTCATTTTGCCGAGTTCCTTAACGAGAGTTCTTCCGCGCGCCTTAGAATTCTCTTCTCGCCTACCTGTGTCGGTTTGCGGTACGGGCACCTTCTCCTGGCTAGAGGCTTTTCTTGGCAGTCTGAGATCATGACCTTCGCTACTACAATTTTCGCTCCCCATCACAGCCCAGCCTTACGATGTGCGGATTTGCCTACACATCAGCCTCACTGCTTAGACGGACATCCATCAGTCCGCGTCACTACCCTACTGCGTCACCCCATTGCTCATAACGGATTACGGTGGTACAGGAATTTCGACCTGTTGTCCTTCGACTACGCCTATCGGCCTCGCCTTAGGTCCCGACTTACCCTGAGCGGACGAACCTTCCTCAGGAACCCTTAGGCTTTCGGCGGATCTGATTCTCACAGATCTTTTCGTTACTCATACCGGCATTCTCACTTGAATGCAGTCCAGCGCTCCTTACGGTACACCTTCAACCCGCATTCAACGCTCCCCTACCCCTGATACCTAAGTATCAAGCCATAGCTTCGGTGGCGTGTTTAGCCCCGTTACATTTTCGGCGCAGAGTCACTCGACCAGTGAGCTATTACGCACTCTTTCAATGGTGGCTGCTTCTAAGCCAACATCCTGGTTGTCTGTGCAACTCCACATCCTTTCCCACTTAACACACACTTGGGGACCTTAGCTGATGGTCTGGGCTGTTTCCCTTTCGACAATGGATCTTAGCACTCACTGTCTGACTCCCGGAACTAAGTCTATGGCATTCGGAGTTTGACTGAGCTTGGTAACCCTTGCGGGCCCCGCACCCAATCAGTGCTCTACCTCCACGACTCTTATTCCGAGGCTAGCCCTAAAGCTATTTCGGGGAGAACCAGCTATCTCCGGGTTCGATTGGAATTTCTCCGCTACCCCCACCTCATCCCCGCATTTTTCAACATGCGTGGGTTCGGGCCTCCAGTGCGTGTTACCGCACCTTCACCCTGGACAGGGGTAGATCACCCGGTTTCGGGTCTACGTCCACGTACTAAGTCGCCCTATTCAGACTCGCTTTCGCTGCGGCTTCAGCTCTTCACCTTAACCTTGCACGGGAACGTAACTCGCCGGTTCATTCTACAAAAGGCACGCCATCACCCATAGATCGGGCTCTGACTTCTTGTAAGCACACGGTTTCAGGATCTATTTCACTCCCCTTCCGGGGTGCTTTTCACCTTTCCCTCACGGTACTGCTTCACTATCGGTCGCCAGGGAGTATTTAGCCTTGGCAGATGGTCCTGCCGGATTCATACGGGGTTTCACGTGCCCCGCACTACTCGGGATCCGTCTCGGAGGGAACAGGTTTTGAATTACAGGGCTTTTACCTTCTCTGGCGGGCCTTTCCAGACCTCTTCATCTAACCGGTTCCTTTGTAACTCCATGTGAGACGTCCCACAACCCCAAGGAGCAAGCTCCTTGGTTTGGGCTAATCCGCGTTCGCTCGCCGCTACTGACGGAATCACTATTGTTTTCTCTTCCTCAGGGTACTTAGATGTTTCAGTTCCCCTGGTATGCCTCTGTTCTGCCTATGTATTCAGCAGAAAGTGACTGTCGATGAAGACAGCCGGGTTTCCCCATTCGGACATCCCCGGATCAAAGCTTGCTTACAGCTCCCCGAGGCTTTATCGTTGTTCGCCACGTCCTTCGTCGGCTCCTGGCGCCTAGGCATCCTCCGTGTGCTCTTTGTAGCTTAACCTAGACTTTTCTTTCATAGAAAGAAAATGTCGATGTTCGATAAAGAGTGATTTTTGCCAAAGGCAAAATATCTTCCCTTACCTGCTACCTTTATTTCACTTGTTTACACAAGATCAGCGTAAAGGAATATTCTAAAACGCAATTTCGTTTCGGTATCCAGTTTTCAAGGTGCAATTTCATCCGGTTTTAATCCCGGAAGAAGATCATATCAAATTCAGAATCACTTGACTACAAGTATATTCTGGAAACGATACTTGAGAGTTTGAACTCTCAAAACTGAGCAACGAGTGAGTCGTTTTTGAAGCTTACGCTTCATATTTGAATGTTTCCGTTGCAGGAAACGATTCTCCATAGAAAGGAGGTGATCCAGCCGCACCTTCCGATACGGCTACCTTGTTACGACTTCACCCCAATCATCTACCCCACCTTCGGCGGCTGGCTCCCTTGCGGGTTACCCCACCGACTTCGGGTGTTGTAAACTCTCGTGGTGTGACGGGCGGTGTGTACAAGACCCGGGAACGTATTCACCGCGGCATGCTGATCCGCGATTACTAGCAATTCCGACTTCATGCAGGCGAGTTGCAGCCTGCAATCCGAACTGAGACCGGCTTTTCTAGGATTCGCTCCAGATCGCTCTTTCGCTTCCCGTTGTACCGGCCATTGTAGTACGTGTGTAGCCCAGGTCATAAGGGGCATGATGATTTGACGTCATCCCCACCTTCCTCCGGTTTGTCACCGGCAGTCTGCTTAGAGTGCCCAGCTTGACCTGCTGGCAACTAAGCATAAGGGTTGCGCTCGTTGCGGGACTTAACCCAACATCTCACGACACGAGCTGACGACAACCATGCACCACCTGTCTCCCCTGTCCCGAAGGAAAGGTCTATCTCTAGACCGATCAGGGGGATGTCAAGACCTGGTAAGGTTCTTCGCGTTGCTTCGAATTAAACCACATACTCCACTGCTTGTGCGGGTCCCCGTCAATTCCTTTGAGTTTCAGTCTTGCGACCGTACTCCCCAGGCGGAATGCTTAATGTGTTAACTTCGGCACCAAGGGTATCGAAACCCCTAACACCTAGCATTCATCGTTTACGGCGTGGACTACCAGGGTATCTAATCCTGTTTGCTCCCCACGCTTTCGCGCCTCAGCGTCAGTTACAGCCCAGAGAGTCGCCTTCGCCACTGGTGTTCCTCCACATATCTACGCATTTCACCGCTACACGTGGAATTCCACTCTCCTCTTCTGCACTCAAGCTCCCCAGTTTCCAGTGCGACCCGAAGTTGAGCCTCGGGATTAAACACCAGACTTAAAGAGCCGCCTGCGCGCGCTTTACGCCCAATAATTCCGGACAACGCTTGCCCCCTACGTATTACCGCGGCTGCTGGCACGTAGTTAGCCGGGGCTTTCTTCTCAGGTACCGTCACTCTTGTAGCAGTTACTCTACAAGACGTTCTTCCCTGGCAACAGAGCTTTACGATCCGAAAACCTTCATCACTCACGCGGCGTTGCTCCGTCAGGCTTTCGCCCATTGCGGAAGATTCCCTACTGCTGCCTCCCGTAGGAGTCTGGGCCGTGTCTCAGTCCCAGTGTGGCCGATCACCCTCTCAGGTCGGCTACGCATCGTCGCCTTGGTAGGCCTTTACCCCACCAACTAGCTAATGCGCCGCAGGCCCATCCATCAGTGACAGATTGCTCCGTCTTTCCTCCCCTCCCCATGCAGGGAAAGGATGTATCCGGTATTAGCTACCGTTTCCGGTAGTTATCCCAGTCTCATGGGCAGGTTGCCTACGTGTTACTCACCCGTCCGCCGCTAGGTTGTTTCAGAAGCAAGCTTCTAAAACAACCCCGCTCGACTTGCATGTATTAGGCACGCCGCCAGCGTTCGTCCTGAGCCAGGATCAAACTCTCCATTAAAGACCAACCGAAGCTGGTTTATAGAAAGAGCGATATGCTCATTTTGAAACTGACGAGATAAAATATCTCTTTTACACTCCGATTTCATACAACCTTACGGTATGCACCAAAATCTTCGTGGTTGATTTTGCGAACAAAATCATTTACTCACTCGTTGTTCAGTTTTCAAAGATCAAACCTACATATTGTCTTGCTTTTGCCTTACTTCGTTTCACCACCGCATCTCAGCGGCGACTTAAATAATATATCATGTTTTCTAAAGCTTTGCAACACTTTTTTTCAAGAGAATTTTTTGAACATTTTCATTCTGCTTTGTGTTGCTAACCATCTCAGAAAAGACAGCTATAAGAATATATCATATTATGCTTATGCTTTGCAACACCTTTTTTAAATTGGTTTCCTGTACCCAAATTCGCTTGCTGTTAATCGAAAAAAAGACCGTCATTCCGTTTCTGAGGAATAACAGTCTCTCTATTTTATCATTTCACTCTTTTAGGTTAATCATAGGCTGATTTCACCTTCATAAAGGTTATCTCTACTTTTAAATTCCCTTTTGTCAGTCCTTAATCCAGGGATTTCTGCGAGAGCGGGAACTGCGGGCCGAAGAATGGGAAGCTGCCGCTGCCGCCTTGCGGGACTTTTGATTTTTGGCAGTACCATTTTTACCCGAAACCTTGACTTTGGATGTCTCTTCTTTGGCCGTACTGTCCGAGGTGTCTTTTCCCTTGCCTTTACGCACGTTGCTATCTTTATGCTTGGCAGAAGCAGAATTAGCTTCGTTTTGAGTTCCGATATTCAGATTTTCCCCATCTCCCTGCGTTCCCGAGAATGCTGATACTGACTCCACATCCCCCTCCCGGCAGCCACAGTCAGGCAAAAACATATAAGGGGTGGTATATCCCTCTAAAGGATACACAGGTGCATTTTCATGGGTGAACGGATAATCCGGTAGATTCGCCGACTGTTGTCCTTGTAACTGGCTATAGTCGGATACATACCCGCCTGTAGGCAGACCGTGATGAGTGGGTCCCCATTCATACCCCCACTGACTACCTTGAACTGCACTCTCAGGATGCTGCGGGTAACCTTGATGGATAAATGGAGGATAGACAGGATAGGATGCATTCTCAGCCGCTTCATAGCTTGGATGATACTCCGGGGACGTACAGTCCGGATAAACAGGATATGGTGTCGGTTGGACATTTATAGGCGCTGTTTGTGCAGGTCCCCAACACCATGGGTGTTCACAGTCATGCTGATATTCCTGGTTAGGGGCTACGGAAGGAGACCATTGCTCTACAAAGGAAGTATTTACTGGAGCATTCTCCCATGGCTGGGCAGCTCCGATGCCCGGGTACCATGAGTTTGGTCCCATACTTGTTGGTGAGTTGTAATCATGCGTCGGCTGTTGTACTGACCATTGGGAATTGGTCGTTGATTCCGAGATCGTGCAACCGCAAAATTTTTCAGCTACAGGCTTTAGCTCAACATTTGCAGGCAACTGGGGCTTGGGCTGAACCGGTTGGTAAGCTGCAGGTTGAGGTGGAGCAGGATTTACAGATGCCACAGGCATAGGTACCTCGGGTAGCTTTAATTCGGGAAGCTTGGGAGGATTCACGGTTTCATTAGGCTGCGTCCACTGCTCGTTAGGCTTAGGCACGTTTTCCATATTCGGCTGAGTTAGTTGCTCTTTTGGTTGAGTGAGTTCTTCTTTTGGCTGGGTGAGTTGTTTGTTTGACGGCTCTGCTGGTGACTCGGGCTTTGGTTGCGTCATCTCTTGTTTGACTCCGGTATTTTTTTTGTCTGTAGCAGGACTGGATGATTCCCCTTTGTATTGAGGAATATTGACGGTTTCTCCAACCAGTAGAGCGTTCGGGTTTTTAAGTTGGGAATTGGCATCAATAATTAGCTTGAGCGGGACTCCCCATGCCTTGGATAACTTCCACAACGAATCACCCTGCTTGACTTTGTGCTGATAAACCGTTGATGGCTGTTCTTGCATCGCAACAGGGTCTGCCGGAATTTTTATTTTCTGGCCGATACTTAACTGATTCGGGTCAGCCAATTGGGGATTGGCCGCAATAACTTTTTCGAGTGACACATTATATTTCTGGGCAAGCAAGTACAGTGTGTCGCCTTTCTTGACGATGTGTATTTTCACAGGTCACAAACCTCCTAGACATTCGTTCGGGCAGGATGGGTAAACGCCCGGCTTCTGTTATTACATCCTATGCACTTCCCGGGCGAATGACCCCCTACAAACAAAAAAATCCTCTCAACTGAATTCCCTTACGGGCATCCAGTCAAAAGGATCCACTATTTTTAGTCCTGCCACACTTTATAGCCGTCTTGATCCACGATCTTGCGGAACTCGGCCAATAGCTCCAAAGTCACCGGACCCGCAACGCCGGAACCAATCGTACGACCATCTACTTCATAAGCAGCAATAACTTCTGCTGCAGTTCCCGTAAAAAACACCTCATCAGCGACATACACATCATGCAGCGTAAAAGGCTGTTCCTTGAGCGCATAACCAAGCTCGGCGCACAAGTCGATAATAGCATTGCGCGTGATACCCTCAAGCGCTCCCAGATAGCAAGGCGGCGTATACAACACTCCGTTTTTGACGATAAAAATATTGTCCGCGGAACCTTCCGTCACATATCCTTGAGAATTTAGCATAATAGCCTCGCCCACACCAGCATAGTTAGACTGGATCTTCACCAGGATGTTGTTGAGGTAATTCAACGATTTGATTTTCGGATTCAAGGCATCTGGAATGTTGCGACGCTGAGAGACGGAAATCGTCTTAAGCCCGGTCAGATAAGCTTCCTCGGGGTAGATGGCGAGTTGCTCCACGATAATGATAATACTTGCTTTCGGACAGCGAAGAGGATCAAGCCCAAGATTTCCAGCACCACGCGATACAACCAGACGAATGTATCCATTACGCATCTCGTTAAGACGGATCGTTTCCGCCATCGCTTCCAGCATTTCATCAGGAGACAGCGGAATATTTAACTGAATTGATTTTGCAGAATCGTACAGGCGGTCCAAGTGCTCTTTGCATTTAAAAATATTACCGTTGTAAATGCGAATGCCTTCAAATATCCCGTCCCCGTACAAAAAACCATGATCATATACCGAAACCTTTGCATTTTCCTTAGTTACATGCTGTCCATCTAGATAAATCCATTGCTCTGCCATTAAGAACTGCACCTCCCATTATTGTTCTTCTAAAATAGGTTCGATCGCTGCTTCAACATACTTGTAGCTTGGATAGGAACCAAGGATACGTACACGACATCCCAAAGCCTCAATCTCTGCAAATGCTGCGGGAAGCAGAACGGAATCCAGAGATTCCAAAATTTCAATGTAAAAATAGTAGTTCCCCAGTTGCTTTTTGGTCGGGCGCGATTCAATCCGTGACAGATTCAGCCTGCGCCACGCAAATGCAGATAATACCTGATGCAACGCCCCCGGAAAATCCTGCGGTGGTGTCACCAAAATACTGGTCCGTTGACCTTCAGGTGCACGCGGGAGACTGATAGGGTGATGGCCGATCAGGACAAAACGGGTAAAGTTATTATCGTGATCCGTCACCTTGCTGGCCAAAATATCCAATCCGTGCTTGGAAGCTGCAAGCTTGGTTCCCAAAGCAGTCCAGCCTTTGCCCGGGTTATGTTTAACAATTTCGACGGCTTCCGCCGTACTTCCTGCACTCTCCAGCTCAGCCTGAGCAGCCGTAGTCTGTATGAACTCCTTACACTGGGGAAGCGCCACGGGATGAGACATAATTTTGACCACTTTGCTAAAATCCAGCTCGCCCCGGTCATTGGTAAATTCACTGCGATATCCAATGAGGTTTTGAATAGAAGGGTACACCCATTCCGCCTGCATCTGAATGTCCACTTCATGTACAAGCCAATCCATATGCAGACTTACAGAGCCATCAATTGTATTCTCAATCGGAATTACACTGTAGTCAGCCTTCCCCTTGTCCACAGCCTGAAATACATCTGCTATATACTTATAAAACAGCAATTCATAGGGCGTATCCCCTATCAAATACCGAATCGCTTCATGGGAAACGGTCCCCTCCGGAAGAAGTGCAATTCGTTTCATATCGTAACTTCCCCTTTAATCATGTCCATAAAAGGAATCTCTTTCTCATCCGTATATACTTTAACGCCTTCGCTCTCTGGGCGCAATTTTAAAACAGATGCAGTGATTCCTTCCTTGCTCATCGTTTCGGTTAAATACTGTTCCAGTTCCGTTCTCCGGTTTTCTCGGCGATCCACCAATGCCAACAATGTCGGTCCAGCTCCGCTGAGAGCCACCCCCAAAGCACCGTAATGATGTGCATCCTGCAAAATCTCTGTCATACCCGGCACAAGAGCCGCCCGATAAGGCTGGTGAAGCCGATCCTGCATCGCCTCGGCGATCAAATCGGTTCGGCCTGATGCCAATGCCGCTACTAGCATCGAAGCATGGCTCACATTGTATACGGCATCTTTCAAGGATACATGCGCGGGTAGAACCTCTCTGGCCTTGGAGGTAGGCAATTGGAAATCCGGGATGACTACCAGAACCTCCAGATTTGCATCTGGTTCAAGCTGTAAATGCTTGGCATGTTCGCCATCCCACATCGCTGTAATAATGCCGCCAAACAAGGAGGCCCCCACATTGTCAGGATGCTTTTCAATAGCACTTGCCATGTCAAACAGCTTGGAGTCTGGCAGAGGTGAGCCGATCAGCGTATTTGCAGCCACAAGCGCACCCACAATGGCTGAAGCACTACTGCCTAAACCGCGGGTAAGTGGAATATCCGAATACATCGAAACATCCAGTTCAGGAACTGATACTCCAGCCTCCCGAAAAACCATTTGTGCTACTTTATAAATCAGATTCGTTTTATCCTGGGGAATACCGTTCATTTCATCCCCATATAAATGGAAAGCCGTCTGTCCGGACTCTTTCAATTCAATCCATGCATACAAGGACAACGCCATGCCCAGTGTATCAAAACCGGGGCCTAAATTGGCGGTACTTGCAGGCACACGCACTCTTGCAGTTTTCAAAACGGTCATACAGACAATTCCCCCTGCTTTTTTGAACTATCCCTCTACCCGATACACACTCTTGATGCGCCGAATGACATCCAGAGATTCAAAATGCTCCAGAACCTTTTTCATACTTGCCTTACTGGCCAAATGGGTTACGATAATAATTTCAGCATCTGGATTGACCTCATTTGGCTGCTGCACCACAGATGCCAGACTGACGTCGAATTCAGCAAATACCTGTGTGATCTGCGCCAATACTCCGGCCTTATCATCTACATGCAGAAGTACGAAGTTTTTGAAATACACGTCCTCGTCACTGCTGATTTTTTTAGGATTATAAGGTACGATGGCCTTAAGCCCATTCACGCCGAGCTTGAGGTTCTTCACTACAGTCACCAGATCGGCCACAACCGATGTAGCTGTTGGCATTTCTCCTGCACCCGCACCGTAGAACATGGTTTCACCCACGGCTTCACCGTGTACATAAACTGCGTTGAATACCCCGCTCACCGAGGCCAAAGGATGCTGCTTGCGTACCATCGTCGGCTGAACATTGATCGTAAATTCATCACCCTGACGCTCCGCAATGCCAAGCAGCTTCATTTCATAGCCCAGTGTTTTGGCAAAAGCGATATCTTCACTGGATACCTTTGTAATACCAGTAACACTTACGTCCTTAAGCTCTACATCCGAACGGAAGCCGAGCGTACCGAGGATAGCCATTTTACGGGCAGCATCCAGTCCCTCCACGTCTGAAGTCGGATCGGATTCCGCGTATCCAAGCTCCTGCGCTTCCTTGAGAACTTCCTCGTAAGAAGCCCCCTCCTGACTCATTTTGGTTAAAATGAAATTGGTTGTGCCGTTCACGATCCCCATAATGCGAGTAATGCGATCGGAGGAGAAGCCTTCAATCAAAGTACGAATAATCGGAATACCGCCCGCTACACTTGCTTCATAAAAAATATCACACTGCTTTTCCTGCGCCTTCGCCAGTACTTCAGAGCCGTGCAGAGCCATTAAGTCCTTGTTCGCTGTTACGATATGCTTGCCGCGCTCCAGCGCTTCCAGAATGTACTTCTTCGTCTGATCCACGCCACCCATGACTTCGATAATAACATCAATCTCTGGATCACGGATGACCTCCCACGGGTCCTCTGTAAGCTTGGCGGGATCGACTTCAATGAAACGATATTTCTCTATATTTTTAACAGCTATTTTTTCAATAATGATCGGCGAACCGACTTGTCTGCTCAAATCTTCCTGATTTCCTTCCACGATTCGAACGACTCCCGTTCCTACCGTTCCTAATCCTAACAATCCTACTTTGACCGGTTTCATCCATTCCCCTCCTGCTAACTTATATCTAATGAGCTTTATAGCTTTTAACCTTGCCCGATCAGGCGAACGCGCTTCACACCGGAGATGGTTTCCAGACCCTCCAGCAGAACCCCAAGCTCTTCACTAAGTCTGGACATTTCTACCGAAATGACTACGTTAGCTCTGCCTTGCAGCGGAATGCTCTGCTGGATCGTTAGCACATTGCCTCCGTAATCTGCCACCCTGCCAAGTACTCTGGACAGCATGCCGGATTGATGCTCCAAATCAATAGAGATATTGACAATTCGCTCACGCTCCAACTGGTTGACCAAATGAATGCCGTCCTTATATTTATAAAAGGCGCTTCGACTTAGCCCGACTTGCTCCACGGCGTCGTGCACGGTTTTAACATCTCCCGAAGCAAGCAGCAGCTTAACACGGATCGTCTTAACGATAGCTTCAGGCAAAATATCTTCCCGTACCAAGTAATAGCGCTCTTTCACGAACGTCCTCTCCTCAAAGACTTATGTTTTTATATAGAGGACATTATATCGAAACTCCTGACAATCGGCAAGCTTACGGTACAAAAAAACGGCTACTGCCGTCTATAGAGTTTCCTATAGCGTAGTAACCGTCCATACTTCAGACAAGTATTTCATTTTTAGTAATAGCTGCTGCCTTCCACGAATTCAAACTCGAAATCGGCAATGCGTACAGGCGTTCCATCAACAGCACCACGCTTGCGCAGCTCAGCATCCACACCCATGTGGCGCAATGTTCTTGCTAACTTTAAAATCGCATCGTGCGAATTCAGCTGCATACGCTTCATCATGCGCTCGATTTTGACACTATGCACCACGAATGTATCGTTTTCACGTACAATGGTGAAGCCTTCATCCTCTACCTTATCCAGCTTAAACACCTTACGTTCATTCACTTCCGCTACTTCCTCAACAACTGGCTCGTCCGGTATTTGATCCAACAGATCAGCAGCCCGATAAAGCAGTTCCTTTACGCCTTGGCGTGTCAACGAGGAAATGGGCATAATTTCGAGATCTGGACGAACAGAAGCGATTTGTTCCTTGAATTGAGCCAGATTTTCTTCCGATTCCGGCATATCCATTTTATTCGCCGCCACAATTTGTGGACGCTCGGCTAATGCCGCGTTATATTGCTTTAATTCGTCGTTGATTTTAGTCCAATCTTCAAACGGATCACGACCCTCGGAGCCCGCCATATCCACGACGTGAATAATGATACGTGTCCGTTCAATGTGCCGCAGGAATTCATGTCCCAGTCCTATGCCTTCATGAGCTCCTTCAATCAATCCAGGCAGATCGGCCATAACAAAGTTACGATGGTCGCCTACATCCACAACGCCCAAATTAGGCGTAATCGTAGTAAAATGGTAGGCACCAATCTTCGGTTTTGCGGAAGATACTACCGACAGCAATGTGGACTTCCCTACGCTAGGAAAACCAACCAGGCCTACGTCGGCCATTACTTTAAGCTCAAGGGTAATATAACGTTCCTGGCCCTCTCCGCCATTCTCAGCCAGCTCAGGTGCTGGATTGTTTGGTGTGGCAAAACGGATATTTCCGCGTCCGCCGCGTCCGCCTTTGGCCACGATAACCTGCTGACCATGACGTGTCATGTCTGCTACCACTTCACCGGTATCATCATCCATGATGACTGTACCCGGAGGTATGCGTACGATCATATGATCCGCATTGGCTCCATGCTGGCTCTTGTTGCGGCCTTTTTCTCCGCGTTTAGCTTTAAAATGCCGCTGGTACCGAAAATCCATCAAGGTACGCAAGCCTTCATCGACGCGGAAAATCACGTCTCCACCGTTACCTCCGTCACCGCCACCAGGACCGCCTTCAGGAACGTATTTCTCACGGCGAAACGCAATTAATCCGTCTCCACCGTCACCGCCTTTAACAAAAATTTTCGCTTTATCTACAAACATGGTTACACCTTCCTTATGTCTGACACTGCATCCGAATTTGAAGAATTTCACCCGTAGGAAGCTTCTCTGTTCGAATGCGTTCACTTCCGTGTCCGGATCTGACCTGCTTTAACAAATTCAAATCAGCAGGTACGTCACTGCCTTCAAACCGGACGATAACATCATTCTGATCCATACCGAAATAAAGTGTCAATCTGCGCACTTCTCCCCAGGACGACCGGCCCCCGCCATATTGATACGCACGTACCGTTTCTATGACGGCCGAGGCAAGCGACTCGCCGTCTTCGGGAGACATGACAGCGTCCAACTTTAAATGCTCCTCAACCTGAACCGACAACTGTAAATTTCCGGCGTTCACGCGAAAAGACTGCAAATAAAACACCAGCGAGGGAATACCCAGCTTGGATATTTTACTGTCCTCTGCTACGCGCCCTTTTATTGTTTCCACATAAGCAGCCGATTTATCATGCTTATTCATACGAATATAGCCATAAAGCACCTGCAAGTCATTCATCCAGTCATGCCGGTGATGATTGAGAGCTGCGATAGCTGTACGCTCCAAAGAACGCAAAGCAGCTTTCCGCTCAGCTTCAACCTGTCTCTGTATATGCCACATGCTAAAACAGGCGGCAATAACAAACCACACGGCTAATATGATAATCGTTAGTGCTGCAGGATAGAGCAGTGAAAAAACCAAAGGAATCAGAATGGAACCCAACGCCAGATGAGGCGCTCTTATCCGCTGGAACATAGCTTCTCTCCGTTCTGCGATAATTAAAATGGATTAATAAAGAACCTTAATCCAGTATAGCACAGACTGACTTTCCAGTTCATTACCATCATACAAAAAAGCCCCCGACAAAATTGCCGGAGGCTTTTCAGCGTGTCTAAGCCGCTATTAAGCTTCTACAGTAGCTGCTACTGGAGCAACGTCAATCGGGTAGATGCTCACCTTTTTGCGATCACGGCCCCAACGTTCGAACTTCACAACGCCGTCCACTTTCGCGAACAGAGTGTCGTCCTTACCGATGCCCACGTTCGTGCCCGGGTGAATTTTCGTTCCGCGTTGACGAACCAGGATGCTACCGCCGGTAACTGCTTGACCGTCAGCACGTTTCACGCCAAGACGTTTTGATTGACTGTCACGTCCGTTTTTTGTGGAACCAACACCTTTTTTCGATGCGAATAATTGAAGATCCAATGTCAATTTCAACATGATGTCTACCTCCTTCTTTGTTTATTTTCTATTTGAATATACTTACCGTATGATTCAGCAATGCTTGTCAGCATAATTACCATGGATTCCAGCAACAGTTGTACCTGTGCGTTCGCCTCATGATGAATTTCAGGGGGAAGATACGCGCTCAAAAAGCCGTTTTCCATTTCCGATTCCATATCAACGTTTGTAAGAGCTCCAATCGAATTGACCGTCCCTACAGTTACCGCTGATACGCCAGCACATACGATATCCTCGCCAGATTTGGCGTAATTCGCATGACCTTTAATGGAAAATCCCTGTATGCTGCCATCCTCCAATCGTGTAATACGCACGATAATCACTTATCGCACCCTCTTACGCTTGGATTTTTCCAATCGTCACTTTCGTGTACGGTTGACGATGACCTTGCTTCACATGGTAGTTCTTTTTAGGTTTGTATTTGTATACAATGACCTTTTGGCCTTGACCATGTTTCTCAACTGTAGCTGTTACAGTAGCTCCGGAAAGAAGCGGTGTACCTGTAGTCAAGCCATTGTCGCTAGATACTGCCAGAACACGGTTGAACGTTACAGTTTCACCATCGGTAGCTTCCAACTTCTCGATGAACAATACATCGCCCTCTTGAACTTTGTATTGCTTACCACCTGTTTCAATAATTGCGTACATTTGCTTGCACCTCCTTATGTCTCAGACTCGCCTAATCGCAGGTGACAACTTCCCTGGGGATGCTGTACTTCAGTACCTGATTGGAGCGGTTACAGCATGTGCAGCCAAACTTACGCATGACACATACTAAAAGATTGTATCATAAGCTTCGTCCACATTCAACCTCTAGTTTAAAATGATTTTGGAAACGCAGTGCCTTATAAAATCGTCTTTTCCTCTCGTACCTTTTTTCGAGTCATCTCCAGAAGTCCTAGCCGTGTCCATCCAACGACATATGATTTGGTTCGGTCTTTTTTCAGCCTAGACTCCAGCACAGAGGACACTTCACGTCGGTTCTTCTCTTGTTCCATGTCAATAAAATCAATGATGATAATGCCCCCGATATCACGCACACGCACCAGTCGGGCAATCTCTTCAGCCGCTTCGATGTTAGTCCGGGTCACCGTCTCTTCCAGATTGCTGCCCCCCGTAAATTTCCCTGTGTTCACATCAATGACGGTTAGTGCCTCAGTATGGTCAATGACGATATATCCGCCGCCCTGGAGCCATACTTTTCGCGCAAAATCACGTTCCAGTTGCTCATGAATGCCATAGGCTTTAAATATGGTCTCTTCTGCACCACGAAATATGCTCACATGAGCTTTCTCCGGACTAATCTGACGTAGTAATATTTCCGCTTCTTTTGCCTGTTCCTCACTGTCAATAATCAGCTCATCCTGTTCCGGTGTGAACACATCCCGAATCAGACGCTGGACGATGCTCAAATCCCGGTGCAGCTCACATGGAGCTGAGTGTTCAGCAGCTTTACGCTGGATGACTTCCCATTGCTGACGCAACTGGTTCAGGTCATTTTCAATCGCTTCTCTGCTCATTTCCTCCGAAACTGTACGGATAATGACTCCTTCTTCACCTGTTCGAAGCTGCTCTCCCATCACTTTCAGACGAGCCCGTTCTCCCTCACGCTCGATCTTTTTGGATACAGCCACATAATCGGCGCGAGGCATGTATACGATCCAGCGACCTGGAAGTGAAAAATGAGTGGTTACTCTGGCCCCTTTGCTACCCACGGCCTCTTTCAACACCTGCACTACAATTTCCTGTCCCACCTTCAACAGCTCGGAAATGGAGGGCTTCACCTCAGGTTGCTTGTCCAAATGGGCGTGGAGTACGTCATCCACATATAAAAAGGCATTCTTTCGCTGTCCAATGTCAACAAAGGCGGCTTGCATTCCCGGCAGTACATTGACGACTCTGGCTTTGAAAAAGGAACCAAGAATTCCCCGCTTTCGCGGCAATTCAGCTGCATATTCTACCAATTGTCCCTCTTCCAGCAGTGCCATTTGGGTCATCTGCTGCTGGCATTGTACAATCATTTGCTTCATGGTTTTTCAACCTCTCTGGATACAGCCTCTTTCCTCAACTCATAAAAAGCTACTTCTCTATTTAGGTTTGGATTTTCCTCCATCCGGCGGGCGCGCTGCAAAATAAGAGCGAATAAGGCGTTGCTCTGGCAATACCGCTACAATCCGTCCCTGCTCATTCATGACATAAACCATATGATATCGGTCCCTTTTGAAAAGACGCAAAACAGGCTCCAAATGTTTCATAGGAAAAGATACAATTGGCAAGGCAATACTTCCCTTAGCCGCCTCGCGGTAAAAGAGCTCGTCCCTACCCAGCAAAAAACGTATAAAACGATAAGGGATATTCCGATAATCCACAATATTAGAATAAAGCAAAAAAATCCCTACCGCCAGCAGATTTAAATGCACAGGTCCATTTTGCCTTAATAACGGCGAAATACCATAGATACAAAATAGCAGGCTGGTCACGATGCTGGCTCGAAAAGTCCAAACTAGAGTACGGTGATATGGGATGGATAAGCTCATCAGCGCCTGCATTATTTTTCCGCCGTCCAGTGGTAAAATCGGGAGCAGATTGAACAGTGCAATGACGGCATTTCCCTGAATCATATAATTTATATATTCATGCTCCCCCCCGCTCACATTTCTGAGCAATAGAAGGATGACAATCATAATTCCGTTTTGCAGAGGGCCAGCCAGCGCAATGACAATCTCCTTCCACGCGTTGAGCTTTCCCTGATCGTCAATGACGGCCACTCCTCCAAAGGGTAGCATCTGTATGGTCAGCACCCGCGCCCCAAACAACGTGGCTGCTGTTGCATGCCCCAGTTCATGAATGAACACCAGCGTAAACAAAGTCATGATCTCGATAAAATGTCCTGTCAACACAGAGGTTAGCATCACCAGTACGAACAGTGGATGCAGAGACAAAGTCACGCCCCCGACATTAATCAAGGGCCACCACTTCCGCCGGATCAATATACTGATTTCCTCTCTGCACGGCAAAAAACATAGTCGCCGTCTCACTGCCACTATGGCCTGCTGGTAGCACACCGACCTCGTCCCCCTCCTGGACCCAATCGTTCACCTTTAAGGTAGAGCGGGATAGACGTCCGTACGTTACCGTGATACCGCCAGTGTGACGAATCGTAATTGTAATTCCACTTTCCGGGTGATTGAATATGTCCAGCACACGTCCCGCATCTATACTTTTGACAGCGATTGCCCCATTACCAGTAGCTTTGGGTGCAATTTCCACTCCTTTGAGGCTAAGCGCAAATGGCTGTGTTATATTCCCTTGAATTGGCGGAGAGCCCTTGCGGACTGCGTTCACCTTGTGTGTTTCAGGCTCCTCTCCGAAGATCGGTAAAAAGGATGGGGTCCCATCAAAATAAGTTTCATACCATCGTCCGGCGGCTGCAAAATTCATATCCTTATTTAAGGCATCCGCGATAAACATTCTCAAATTGACCGCATAGGGAACATCCCAGCGAAATAATCCCCACACCAATCCAAACAGCACAGTAGCAAACACAGACCTGCGCCACAAAGAAACCCAAAAAGACGGACGCCGGTTCTCCCCAAAAGATTGTTGCCAGCGTTGTCGTTCATTTTTCCATTCGGTTTCCGGGTCTCTGGACCGGATCGTACTGACTGCTGGCATCGGCTTCATTTCCCTGTTCCCGTTCCTGTCCTGATGTATCCCTGAGGAATATTCTTCAGCTTTGTTTCTCGCGATCAGCTGCTGTATGCGTTCTTCTCTGCGCTGCTTGATTCCGGAGTTTTTATTCATCCTGTTTCAGCCCCCCAGCGAGGTATGTTTGGTACATCTTATGAGGACGGGCTTCAACTTATGTTGTCCGGTTCGGGATTACGTATCTGAAAATGAAAAAAACCGGCGCAAGCGCACCGGATGGTCTGTATATATGACGGTTATTTAGTGAGTCTGAAATTAAGATTCAGGATTTATAGAAGTTTAAAAAGACAAACCAAAAACACTTAAATAAGTCCACTAATTATTTAAGTGCTCGTAATTAAGATGAAAGAACTAAGAAGTTTTAAAAAAAGCCTGCAATTCTTCGTACGTATCTTTCCTCTACATCCATTCTCTTACTTAAAAGCAGCTTAGGAATTTTGCGCAGGCAGTAGCGAAGCGGATGATTTGAATCTGAAGAAGCGAAGCGTTCGCCTTTGCCATGGGATTCTTACCACTAAATGTTTTACAAATAAAAGAATCCCGTGGCAACAGCGATCGTAAGATCAAATCAGCCGCGAAGCGTCTCCCAGCCATAACTCACTGTTTTCTTCATCCACCCATACCAAAAAATTTCTTAAACCGTGTCATTACACTTTTCTTCTGATCCAGTTGCATGAGTGGCACTGTATCCCCCAGAATCCGTCTAGCAATGTTACGGTAGGCAATCGCTGCCTGTGAATCCGGATTCATGACGGTAGGCTCTCCTGTATTGGCTGCCTTGATTACCATTTCATCGTCCGGCACAATCCCGATAAGGTCTATGCTAAGCACTTGTAAAATGCCGTCAATATCCAGCATATCCCCGGATTTGACCATACTGTTACGGATACGATTAACCACCAGTTTTGGTGAAGTCACATGCGAGTTTTCCAGCAATCCGATAACCCGGTCAGCATCACGTACAGCAGCATTTTCCGGTGTCGTTACGACAATCGCCTGATCCGCTCCAGCAATAGCATTTTTGAAGCCCTGCTCAATACCCGCAGGACAATCAATCAATATATATTCAAAATCCTTTTTAAGCTCCAAAATAATATCCTTAACCTGCTCCGGCGTTACGGCACTCTTGTCCTTGGTTTGAGCAGCAGGCAGCATATACAGCTCCTCAAAGCGCTTATCCTTGACCAAAGCCTGATTTAAACGGCAACGACCTTCCGCTACATCGACCAGATCATAGATAATTCGGTTTTCCAAACCCATAACAACATCCAGATTACGCAAGCCGATATCCGTATCCACTAAGCACACCTTTTTGCCGAGCAGTGCCAGCGCTGTTCCTATATTGGCTGACGTCGTCGTTTTGCCGACGCCGCCTTTTCCTGAAGTGACGACGATAGCCTCTCCCATGTGCTACACCCCTTTGAACACGTTAAAATCGCGGCCCAGACGCACAATATTACTCATTTTATCTATTTGCATGGCGCCGTCCTTGAGATACGCAAATTCCATTCCGGATTCACGCGTCTCCCATTCATCGGGCGGACGACTGATCATTTCGGAAATTCGCAGCTGTGTTGGTGCAAAATAGGAGGCCGCGATAATTGCCTCGCCATTTCCCTCCATCCCCGCATGCGCCATACCCCGCAGAGCACCGAGCACGTAGATATCACCAGTACACGTTATAATTCCACCGGGGTTCACATCTCCCAAAAAGAGTAAATTCCCGTTATGATGAAGCACCTGGCCTGAACGGATAATCCCCGTCACAGTGTGAATGGGAGCTTTTCCCTGCACCTCCGAAGGCAGTCCGGGCGATTCGACGGACCGTATCAGCAGATTCCCCTTCTGTCTCAAAATATCCAGAATACTTTCCTTTTGTTCCTCCGTCACTTCCCGGCTTCCCAGCTTAATATCCACATGAATAATCGGTCCGGTTAAAATATTTTGATGACTGTGCTCCAGCTTGAAACGCAGCTCGCCCAGCAAATCCTCAAACTCACATTGATCGTCCAGAAGGAATACCAGGCCGTCTTTGATGCCTTTAATCGTGACATGATTCGATTTCACCGCCATTAGCCTGTCCCTCCTATCTCAATCATTTCGTCCCCGGAACGTGAAATCCCTGCTAACCCGGACAAAATGTGTGTAAAAAGACCTAGACTTTCTCTTCCTTTTTCACACGAATACCCAAACGCTGCAATTGCTTGCGAACGGGGACATAAATGATGAGGGCGAACAGAAAATGGATAAATAAATCAGGGATCATATATTGAGCCAACGCCCAGTCGAAAGTCTGATGGTTCAGCTGGAACAGATGATCAATGGCAAAAAGCATCGAATCCAGCAGAAAACTTCCGATCAGCACAGCTCCCATCATAATAGGCATGGGCGCACGTTGAGCTGTAAATACCAGCCCCAGCAAATAAGCCGACAATCCCATTGCAAAAGAGTAAGGTCCGATAATAAACCCGTAATACACAGCGTCATGAATAAGTCCAAAAACAATACCAAGTACCAATGACGTATGGCGACTATAATACACGGATACAAACAAAATGACGACATACACGAGATTCGGAACCATTCTTGGATGCCAACTATCCGGAAGAAGCCACGGAAGAATCGTTCCTTCAGCTATAAACAGTACAAACAGCAGCAGTATTAGAACCTGACCGCGTATCCTCATTATTCCGGTACCTCAGGAGTGTAAAGAACGAGCAATTCTTTCCAATCCACGAAGCTGGCTGCGGGTTTGATAATCGCTGTACGTGTTTGTCCGAACTCGCCAACCTGGATTTTTTCTACCGTACCGATCAACAGATTTTTACGGAACTTCCCGCCTGCTCCGGACGTAATGATCTGATCACCTTTTGCGATTGGATCATTTTCCTCAATGCGAGTCATTTGAAATCTGTTCGTAGCCGGATCATAGCTTTCAATCATACCGAACGAATTATTTTCCTTGCCCAGTGCTGTCGCTGCGATAGCATATGAATTTGGATTTTTAGGGTCTAATGTAGTCAATAGCGTAACCGTAGAAGTGAAGTTCGCTGTACGACTAATAACCCCTACAAACCCTTCAAGTGATCTGACTTCCTGACCAACCTTGGCCCCGTCCTTTTCACCAATATCAATGACAAGCGTTTTGGAATCATTACTGACGCTATTTACCTGTGCAATACGATAATCATATTGATTTTTGGACTTTTGCGTTTGGGTGAATTTCAGTTCTTGCTCAAGTCTGGCGTTTGTCTCTTTCAAGTTAGAAGTCTGAATCTGCTCGGCTGTTAACTGCGCTACGGCAATTTTCAACCGTTCATTTTCACTATAAATGCTCCGCATATTCCCGATATCTTCAAAGAAGCCCGCTATTGCTGAAGCGGGCCTGTAGAAGATACCTTGCACAAAGCCAATTGAATCTCTGGCGAACTTTTCCGGCCAGGTTAAGGAATTTCTCTGTCCAAGTGTGATCCCCATAAGGGCAATAAACAGAACGATTCCGATCAATAGAATAAATAGTCTTTTATTGCCAAACAGCTTAAACAGTTCCTACACCCCCGATTCAACGTTTGGAACGGACGGCAGAACTGCTGCGCGATTTGAACAAATGGATATTTTCCAGCGCTCTGCCTGTACCGATTGCCACGCAATCCAGAGGATTTTCCGCTACGATAACCGGCATCCCGGTTTCAGCCGCCAACAACTTGTCCAAGTTGCGCAAAAGTGCTCCGCCACCAGTCAATACAATACCTCTGTCCATAATGTCTGCCGCCAGTTCGGGAGGACATTTTTCCAGTGTCACTTTGACTGCTTCCACAATTGCATTCACTGTATCGGACAAAGCTTCACTGATTTCATCTGACGTA
The DNA here is from genome assembly GCF_056316205.1 of Paenibacillus sp. 1-8. Taxonomy (NCBI): domain Bacteria; kingdom Bacillati; phylum Bacillota; class Bacilli; order Caryophanales; family Paenibacillaceae; genus Paenibacillus; species Paenibacillus sp. 1-8. The sequence continues at coordinate 4,093,230 of NZ_CM149995.1, forward strand.
ATCGTAATCGTCTTCGGCAAACCTGTTACCAGATCACGTCCACGAATTTCCGACGTCTCCACTTGTTCCAGCGGCATTGCAGAACCGACTTCCATTTTCAACTGTTCCGAAGTCCGCTCACCAATCATCAGATTGTATTGACGCTTCACGTATTGGATGATGGACTCGTCCATTTCATCACCAGCCACACGAACGGAACGGCTCGTCACAATCCCGCCCAGAGAAATAACCGCTACCTCGGTTGTACCTCCGCCGATATCGACAACCATGCTGCCCGTTGGCTCCCATACGGGAAGATCAGCGCCGATTGCAGCCGCAAACGGCTCCTCAATCGTGTACGCTTCCCGCGCGCCCGCTTGCTTCGTTGCATCTTCAACAGCACGCTGCTCCACCGCAGTAATGCCTGAAGGCACACAAACCATCACGTTTGGATGACGTGGAAACAAAGAACGTGGGGCTTGCGCCTGACGGATAAAATATTTGATCATCGTTGCAGTCGTGTCAAAATCCGCAATAACGCCATCCTTCATCGGACGGATCGCACGGATATTCCCCGGTGTGCGACCAATCATTTTTTTTGCAGATTCACCAACCGCTTCAATGGTTTTTGTGTCTGTACGTAATGCGACTACAGAAGGTTCACGAACCACAATCCCTTTTCCTCTTACGTATACCAGCGTGTTTGCCGTCCCCAAGTCAATTCCTAAATCTTTTGTAAAGCCACCCAGCATGTTGTTAATCTCCTTTTCTCTTCCCTGAAATCTGTTATCCATGTATAAACGGTTTATTCAGGCCGGCCTAGCCAGTCGGATTTAAATGTTTGATTTAAATAGTATATTATATCAGACCTTGTTCCTTCAAACTTACGAAGGTTCCGTCCCCGATCACGATATGATCGAGTACGTCGATGCCCACGATGTTGCCCGCTTCCATCAGGCGACGGGTCAACTGGACATCCTCCGGGCTTGGCTTCGGATCACCGCTCGGATGGTTATGAGCGCAAATGATCGAAGCACTGCTGCATTTGATCGCTGCCCGAAATACTTCACGAGGATGTACGATGGCGGAATTCAGGCTGCCCATGGATAGTGTTTCCTGGGCAATAACATGATTTTTAGTATTGAGAAACAGGCATACAAAATGCTCCTTCTGCAAATAACGAAGCTGTTCAAACAGCAGATCTGCCACGTCCCGCGGACAACTGATCACCGGGGTCTCCAAATGGCGTGACAATGCCAGCCGTCGCCCAAGTTCGATACCCGCTTTGAGCTGTATCGCCTTGGCATTGCCAATACCTTTAATCTGGGTCAGTTCGGTCAGACTCATATCCACCAGTTGGCGCAAGTTCCCCGCCTGCTGCAAAATACGCTGCGCTAAATGCACCGATGACTCATTTTGTGTTCCCGTACGCAGTAATATTGCCAGCAACTCCGCGTTGCTCAAAGCATCCGCCCCATATGTCATCATGCGCTCTCTTGGTCGTTCTTCATGAGGGAGGTCGCGAAGCATCAGTGTTGGCGACTCTAACATATGTTTATCCCCTTTAAGGTTGCAACACGCTCACTCCGAATTCGGACAACATGTCCGACAGCAGGGAAAGCGGCAATCCTACGACGTTAAAATAACAACCCTGAATAGATTCCACCAGCGTAGCACCCAAACCCTGAATGCCGTACGCTCCCGCTTTGTCAGAAGGTTCACCCGTATTCACATATGCCACAATTTGCTCATGGCTGAGAGGCTTCATCGTAACCTCCGTTTGGCGATGTCTGACAAGCGTTTTGCCGGTTACGGTATGTATGCAGGCCACCCCGGTGAATACACGGTGGGTTCTTCCCTGCAATGCTGTCAGCATGCGAACCGCGTCCGCATGGTCGGCAGGCTTACCCAGTACCAAACCATCCAGCACGACTATGGTATCACTGCCAATTACCAATCCATTTTCTTCGGACTGGCTGGCAATGTTCACGACCGCTTCGGCTTTGCGTACCGCAAGGGCCTCCACAATTTGCTGAGGCGTCCAGCTCTCAGGCGTGCTTTCATCCGCATGACTCGGCATCACGTCAAAGGGCAGTCTAAGAAATGAAAGCAATTCCTTCCTTCTCGGTGAAGTCGATGCCAGAATAATGCGGGGCGTAATTTTCCCGTCCATAAGGGAAGCTCCTTTTCATCAGTTAGAGCCTGCGGTACAGCCAGAACGCGGCGATGATGCCGATCAGACTAAGCAGGCTCAATTCAAAATTTATCGTTATGTTGTACCTGATAATATCCAGATCCGCTCTCGGCGACCAGGATATCGTAGTGGGGTGGGTCAGAAAGGAAAGGAATTTGATCGATTGAAGAGCTTTGGCAATCCATGCACCCAAGAGCCAACCGAGCAACAAAAATAGTATAAGCATTCCTACATTTTTTTTCATCCTGATCTTCCCTCGCCATTTTTTGACACCTTCATTATTATACGGTGATTTCAACCGCAATACAAACAGAAATCCGGCATGGGGAACTATTTCCAGTTCCTTGCCGGAAAACATTGAGAATCTATTGTTTTATGAATTGTATAAATTCCTTCTCATGCAAAACATATTCCATCATCGAAGACTGAATTTCCCAAATGTGCTCCTTGGCTGTGTTCTTGTTATATTCTCCAAGTGCCGAGACTGCACTGTTCATCGCCTTTTCCAGCATGGATACGGAAGCAGCCGCTTCCTTCGGCAGGCCGGAGGGAAGCGCAGCGATATTTTGCGTCCACTGCTGGTGCAGATCGTTCAGTTCCTTCATTTCGGCGGCATTCGCCTTACCTGATCCGCCTGCTTCAAGCAGGGATGAGGAAAGCCCGCTCAGCTTGCCGACCAATGTGCTGCTTAGCTGAAAAAAAGTAGTGAGCTTTTCACCTTCGCCCCCATAAGCTGCTTTTTCGAATCCAGATAATTGGAGCTCACGGACATACAACTCGACTCCTTGCGTTTTCAGTTGATTGCTGAGCAGCTTGGCCTGTTCCCTGTCCGGCGATATCCCTGCATAGACTCGGTTCTGATCCTCTGTATCCCCACCAGCGGCGATGCCTGCCTTCAATAGCTCTTCCTTCGCTTGCAAAGCCCGTTCAGGGGTGCTGAATACTCCATATTGCAGCAGGTAATAGGTTTGGGAAGGGACCTGAGCCGACACAACTGTGACAGGAGCAGAATTCTCTTTTACAAATGGTGTATCTGTACTAACAGATTCTTTAAAGACCGGAATAGCCTCCTCTGTTGACAGATCTGATCCCGGGACAGCTCCACCTCCGTTAAAAAGCAGCAACATGATATATCCAAACATCCCCCCGGTCATCAACGCACTGGCTACCGAGCCAATCAGCTTCCATTTGGAGGGATGGGGCGGGCGCTTTCGGTACTCTTGACTGGAACGATGAGTTTCTTCTTCATCCTCTTCCGTACCATCTGGCAGAAAATCCGTATCTGACCAGGAAGCTGCTGACCGCCCAAACGGATCATCCCATCCTTCCTGCACGATGGGGGCGGGAGCAAAACGTCGCTTCGTACCAGGTCTATTCACGCTCGGAGGCTCGTTAATTTCTGAAATTCGTTCAGTCCCGCTGTTTGCACCCATGCCGCTAATTCTTTCCGTTCTTTCATGCTGGTTAGCAGCTTGAGGCTGTTTCTCGCTTTCATACCGTTCCGCTTCTTTATTTGTTTCACGCTGCTGGCTAGTTATCGGCCCGGTTTTGTACGGAAGCACCTGTAGCCTTTCCTCACGGCTTTCCTCACGGCTTGCCTCCGGCGCCTGTTGATCGAACCGGAATGTCATCTTTGCCTTGTTCACGGATGCACTCCCTCCTTGTCCCATACTTCCTCATAGTCTGTTGTATGAGTCAGGAAGTAAAAATATGCCCCGGGCACTACAAAAAAGGGTATCCCGAGGACACGTTTCGTGTTCGGGACACCCTTGAATGGTTGTATTTCATAGGCATAACGCCTTATAGATACTTATTAGACTTGCCGTTCGCGCAGATGGCGTGCCAGTGTGTCGCCCACTTTCCAGATATCTCCCGCGCCCATTGTCAGCACAAGATCACCCGGCTGAAGGCGATCCTTCAACTCGTCGATAACAGCTTCCTTGGTTGGCAGATAAATGGCATTCGCGTTGCTGTTCTGGACGATTAAATCCACGAGCTTGGAAGAATGCACACCTTCAATTTGTTTTTCTCCCGCCGGAGAATAAATATCGGTAATAATGACTTCATTCGCCTCGCTGAATGCACGACTAAACGCATCCAGCAGGAAAAAAGTACGGCTGTAGCGTTGCGGCTGGAACACGGCAATAATACGCTTGCCAGTCACTGTAGCTGCACTAATCGTAGCCTCAATCTCTGTTGGATGATGGGCATAATCATCAATAACAAGAATGTCATTGCTTTCGCCAAGCACCTGAAAACGACGCTTTGCTCCGTGAAACTCCACAATAGCCGCAGCAATTTGCTCAAATGGGATACCTGCCTCCAAGCAAGAAATCACACTAGCCATAGCGTTGTACAGATTATGTTTACCCGGTACAGACAATTCGATGGTTCCAAGCGCCGTCCCTTTGCGGTTCATGGTAAAGCTTAATCGACGGTCACCCAACTGGATATCCGTTGCCGTATAATCTGCTTCATGCTCGACTCCATAGGTAATGACTCGAGTCTGAATCTGAGGCAGCATTTCCCGTACGTTCTGATCATCAGCACATACGATAGCCGCGCCATCCGGCCGGATTTGACTCAAGAACTGTACATAGGCACTTTTCAGACGATTAAAGTCACCATCATAATTTTCCAAATGGTCGGCTTCAATGTTGGTCACGATACCTTGCCAAGGATGATATTGCAGAAAAGAGCCATCGCTCTCATCTGCCTCGGCAACGACAAACTCGCTTTTGCCTGCTTTGGCATTCGTCCCCAAATTCGTGATTTCGCCGCCAATAATGTATGTTGGATCGACATTACATCTCTCCATAACCAGCGCGATCATCGAGGAGGTTGTCGTTTTGCCGTGCGCTCCCGCAACAGCTACTCCCTTACGCTCGTTAAGCAACCGTGCGAGCATCTGGGAACGATGCAGGGTCGGAATATTCAATTCCTCTGCTGCCACCCGCTCCACATTGTCACGGGACAGTGCTGTTGAATAAACGACGATGTCTGCCCCTGTAACGTGCTCAGGCGTGTGCCCGAGATATATTTTTGCGCCTTTCGCCGCCAGTTTTTCTGTCAGCTCCTGTGATGCCACATCTGAGCCTGTCACGGTATATCCCATCTCCAGCATGACCCGAGCAATCGCGCTCATCCCGTAACCGCCGATACCGATAAAATGAACATGTTCCGAAGTAATCAACAAATTTCACCAACCTTTTTCCGAATCGGTTTGATACATAAGGGTAGCCCGTACATCCGCAATGAGATACAGCGTTCCGGACACCACCCCCAGATCTTCCGCTTCCGTATGTGACTGAAGCAAGCGAAGAGCCTTTTTCCAGTCACCTTCTACAATAATTTTCAAATCCGTTTTGGCATAGGACGGCCGCAGCTTCTCCACGAGATGAGCCAGTTCAGCGGCATTCATTTTGCGGCGGAAATCGGGCTCGGTCAGGATAAGCGTATCCACTAGTGGCAGTATATGCTGCAAGTATGCTTCATGATGCTTGTTTGACAGCATACCCATCATTAAAACCATTTTTCGGTACGAATACAGTTGGGGAAGACTCTTTGCCAGCGTCTGCGCCCCTTCTGGATTATGAGCACCGTCAATAACAATTCGCGGCGAACTGCTGACCTGTTCCAGACGACCTGCCCAGGCCGCTTCTCTAAAGCCCTCCAGTAGTTCAGCGTCATCCAGCACAAAAGCCATATACTGACGAAGCACCTCAAGTGTCATCAGAGCTCCTGCCGCATTAGCACATTGATGCTCGCCTAACAACGTGATGCCGATTTCTATGTGTCGGAAAGGTCCCGCAAACGAAAAAGTCTGTCCTGTTTCGTCCCCATTCAGCCGTTCATACGTAAACTGTTCTCCTGCCAGATACAAGGTAGCTCCCTGCTTTGCCGCCGTTTCCCGTATAACCTGAATAGCCTCTGGCTGAGATACACAGCTAACAACAGGTACGCCTGGCTTGATAATTCCAGCCTTTTCGCCTGCGATCTGTTCGAGTGTATCCCCTAAAATATCCGTATGGTCATAGCCTACATTCGTAATGACCGAGACGATAGGGCTCACGATATTAGTTACATCCATCCTTCCCCCGAGGCCCGTCTCCCATACCACAACATCTGGAAAAGCCACCGTTGCATAATATAAAATAGCCAACGCTGTCGATACCTCGAACATCGTGGGTGATCCCAAATCACTGGCCGCGATTTCCTTGACCAACGGATACAAACGATTGGCAAGCAAGACCAGTGTATCATCGGGAATATCTGTCCCGTTGAATTGGAATCGGTTCGTAAACCGGGTGATATACGGAGACGTAAAGGTTCCCACATCATAACCGCATTTCAGCAGGACAGAGGTCAAGAAAGCACAGGTCGAGCCCTTGCCGTTGGTTCCCGCAATATGCACAAATTTAAGATGCCGTTGCGGATCACCCAACATGTTCATTAACTGCTCAATCCGTTCCAGTCCGGGTCTGATTCCGAACGGAATCAGACCGTTAATCCATTCCACTGCTTCATCATAGCTTTGTAAAGGAGCCGCTCCCCCGCCCCTGATCGTATCTGACATCCTCTTCACCTTCAGGTCATTTTATAGTTAGTGGAATTATCCCTTGAGTTCTTCAATCCGTGCGATAACTTTGGCGCGCTTATCCGAATAATCGGCTTGCTTGGCCTTCTCTTCCTCGATGACTTTGGCTGGTGCCTTCGCCACGAAGCCTTGGTTGGACAGCTTTTTCTCCACGCGCTCCACTTCACTGTTCAAATGCTGAAGCTCTTTTTCGAGTCTGCTAATTTCCTGGGCAATATCAAGCAGCCCGGCTAACGGTAGGTATAGCTCTGCTCCGCTAACTACAGAAGTCATGGCTTTATCTGGAACAGATAGCTCCAATCCCGCGTCAAATTCAGACGTATTACAGAATCGACGTACATATTCCCCATTGCGGCTAATGATATCGAGAACGGCTTGATCGCCGGGTTTTACGAGCAATTCGATCTTTTTACTCATCGGCACGTTCACTTCAGCCCGGATATTCCGCACAGCGCGAATCACGTCGATCAGCAAATTCATTTCAGCTACCGCATCCTTGTCCTCAAAAGCCGGATCATAGACAGGCCAAGCGGCTAGTGTGATCGTTTCGCCTTCATGCGGAAGATGCTGCCATATTTCCTCGGAGATAAACGGCATGAACGGATGAATCATGCGCAGTGTCCGATCCAGCACATACGCCAGTACGGACTGTGTTTTCTTTTTCGCCTCTGCGTTTTCGCCATACAGGGAAAGCTTCGCAAACTCGATGTACCAGTCGCACAAGTCATCCCAAATAAAGTTATACAGAAGGCGGCCTGTCTCGCCAAATTCATAAGCATCTATTAGACGCGTGATATCGCGTGAAGTTTCGTTCAAACGATGCAGGATCCAGCGGTCAACTGTGCTCAAATCACCAGTAATGTCGATATCCGTCGCAGTAACCCCTTCCAGATTCATCAGCGCAAAGCGTGACGCATTCCAGATTTTATTGGCGAAGTTACGTGCCTGCTCTACCCGTTCCCAACGGAAACGAAGGTCCTGTCCAGGCGTGCTGCCTGTAGAAACCATGTAACGCATGGCGTCCGTACCGTATTTGTCGATTACGTCGAGCGGATCTACACCATTTCCGAGGGATTTGGACATTTTCTTTCCATCCGCATCACGAACCAGTCCGTGCATCAGCACATCCTTGAACGGAATTTCCTCTGTGAACTCCAGGGCTGTAAAAATCATCCGCGACACCCAGAAATAAATAATGTCATAGCCTGTAACCAAGACATTGGTCGGGTAGTAGCGTTTGAGATCCTCAGTCTGCTCAGGCCAGCCCAGTGTCGAAAACGGCCACAAGCCAGAGCTGAACCATGTATCCAGCACGTCCTCATCCTGTTTCAGCTTTCTACCAGCATATTCAGGCAAGGTTGTAGGGTCCTCCACCGATACAATAACTTCTCCGGTTTCTTCATCGTACCAGGCAGGAATACGATGTCCCCACCACAATTGACGGGAAATACACCAGTCCCGCACATTTTCAATCCAGTGCAGATAAGTACGCTCAAAGCGATCCGGGACAAAGTTTACGCCATTGCCAGCCTTCTGCACTTCAATCGCTTTGGCTGCCAGAGGCTTCATTTCCACGAACCATTGCGTAGACAGGTAAGGCTCTACAACCGCCCCTGTACGTTCGCTGTGGCCCACCTGATGCACATGCTCCTCGATACGGATCAGCACGCCCTGCTCTTTCAGATCAGCGACGATTTGCTTGCGGCAATCACTGCGGTCAAGGCCCTGATATTTGCCTGCTTCGGCGTTCATCGTACCTGTTTCGTCCATAACAATAATCTGTGGCAACTGGTGACGTTGGCCCATTTCAAAGTCATTAGGATCATGAGCAGGTGTAATTTTAACCGCACCGCTACCGAAGTCTTTTTCTACGTAGTCGTCCGCAATAACCGGAATTTCCCGTCCGATAATCGGAAGTACGAGTGTTTTGCCGATCATATGCTTGTAACGTTCATCCTCAGGATGTACGGCTACCGCTGTATCGCCCAGCATGGTTTCAGGACGCGTGGTGGCTACAGTGATAAACCCGCTGCCATCTTGAAGCGGATATTGCAGGTGATACAGATTTCCGTTTACCTCTTTGTATTCCACTTCAATATCTGACAAAGCCGTACGTGCAGCAGGATCCCAGTTAATGATGCGTTTACCGCGATAAATCAGACCCTTATTGTACAACTTGACGAATACTTCGCGAACGGCTTGAGACAGCCCGTCATCCAGCGTAAAGCGCTCACGCGAATAATCGAGGGAGAAGCCCATTTTTTCCCATTGATTGTGAATGTTGTCCAGGTATAGATCCTTCCATTCCCAAACCTTCTCCAAAAATTTCTCACGTCCCAGATCGTAGCGCGTCAAGCCTTCCTCACGCAGCTTCTGCTCTACCTTCGTCTGGGTGGCAATGCCCGCATGGTCTGCTCCTGGCAGCCACAATGCGTCATAGCCCTGCATCCGCTTGGTGCGGATAATAATGTCCTGCAAAGTAAAATCAAGAGCATGTCCAATGTGCAGCATGCCTGTAACATTCGGCGGTGGAATAACGATTGTAAAAGGTTCTGCCTCTGGAAGTCGCCCAGCGCGGAAATACCCCTTCTCCATCCACGTTTTATACCATTTTTTCTCTGTTGATTTTGGATCGTACGTTGTCGGCATTTCCAAGGTTGTCTTGTTGTCTTGTTCTGACATATCAGGATACCTCCATGATTTTTCAATTGGCAAATAAAAAAAGCCCTTCATCCTCAAAGGACGAAAGGCTGTTCTCTCGCGGTACCACCTTTGTTTCACCCCTAGTGTATGTATCCACTGATCCATTACACATGGTGTGACACTTATGCAGATAACGGCTGCGGACCGGCCTTATTCTACCGTGAACCTCGTACCTTCCGTTGGGATTAAATGAGGGACCGTTCGAACAGACGACTCCCGGGTGACTTCGGCCAGTAGCTTCCTGCGGAACCTCACAGCGCTGCAATTCCACTCTCTGAAGGGCTTGCTGCCTACTCTTCCCGATCTCAGTCTTTCAATAGCTATACCACATCATACATTTCCCATTGACTATAGTCAACACCCGTTGCTCATTTTCCAATGACCGGATTAAGGGATGTACAATACCTGCCCTTCTTCTACATGATGCTCTGCCAGCCTGTTATACAGTTGAAGCTCCCGTGTGCTGAGTTGATAGCGATCAGCGATCGTTTCCAGTGTATCTTCACGCTGAACGATGCATAATCGAACCTTGCGAAAAGACGTTTCATTCTGTGTATGGAAAAAAAGGTTTTTCCACTTGGCATCCTCACGCTCTTCTTCGGCCTCCTGCGCCTGGCCCTGCGGTTCTTGCTCCAGTTGCTGCTGGTATTCCGCTTCCTTCACCGAACGACTAGATTGGAGCAAAGATGAGTAGACCACCGGGTCCGGCTCGTCTGCTTTTTCGTCCTTTTTGCTGTTCAACGCCACGCGCATCTCCGGCTTATCGTCGGCAACAGTATCATGGAACGCACCGTCCACCTGCTCTAATGTCTCAGGTCTAAAATCATTCACCTGACCTGCCCCAAGCTGCGGCTCCAGATAGATCTCTGGCTCCGTAGCATGATGCGGTTCAGCCAGCAAAGGATCATAGACCACATCGGGAGCGGTGGAGGATATTTTCGGGTCACTTCCCGTCCATGCTTCCTCTTGCTGAAATCCCCATACTTCCGGTGTCTCATGCTCATGCTTTACCTCTGAAGTGCTATCTTCAACAGCTTTACCCGCCCAAGGATCATAGATCCGGTGCGGGTCTACAGCAGGCTCATAACCTTGCTGTTCCGATGATGACTTCTGTTCCCCATACTCCTGTGACGGCTGTTCCCAGGAAGCGTACTCCTGCTGAGCTAGCACCCTGTATGAAGATTCAGACTCCGTCGTGTGATCGGATACAGTATCCTGAGTGGCATAAGTTTCTTCCTGACGCTGCTCTCCATTCGTGGAAAAGGGTTGAGCGGGATGTTCAGGTGCGTGCACCACCGTAAATTCCTCATCCAGCCAAACCGCTGTCTCCTCCGCATGGGAGCTTTCCACCCCGTGCAGGGAGAGAACACCAGTAATATTCAGACTACGTAATGACAGCAGGTCCACATCAAAATTCTCAATCTCAACAGAGATGTCTTCCAATCTTCCTACCCGATTCAGTGGAATCGTAATTTCAACAGGGATCAAATGATGAAGCTCGTTCGTTACCTGTTCAGGTGTGCGGTACACGCCCTCCAGCAGCAAATGCCCTCGCAAAGCGGCATGGTCGCCGTGGGTTACAACCTGAATGCGTGGCAGAAGCTCAATTTCCTCCAACTCAGCAATCCCGGCAGCTTCCTCCGTCAAATGAATGCGTTCATAAATATCAAAACGCAAGCCTTGCGGCTGATCATTCTGTTGTTTGTTCAAGGATGGCATCCTCCTTTGGGCAGCCTCCGCACATCCTCTGACTCCTGTCAGGCGCACGGAAACTCCATATTGCAAACCGTTTCTAGGTTCAAGTATATGCGCCAAAATAGAAGGCATGCCATCTTTTATAGCTGTTTATGCAGCTTTTGAAAATCATCCGGCCAAGCATCTTCCACAGTAATCGTTTCACCGCTCAGCGGATGACGGAAGGTAAGACGCTCTCCGTGCAGCGCCTGCCTGCCAAAATCAGCAGCCCGTCCCCCGTATAATACGTCCCCCAATAACGGATAGCCCGCATGGCTAAGATGAACGCGAATCTGATGCGTTCGGCCTGTTTCCAGTGTTAAATATACGAGACTAACCGCCTTTTGACCACTCCCCCACACTTCACCAAGTTCCACATGGGTAACCGCGCTCTGTCCGGTCGGAGAAACACGGCGACGCTGCTTGTGATGCCTGTCCTTGCCAATCGGCCAATCCAGCGTCCGCAGTGATGAAGGGACTTCACCCCGTACCAAAGCCACATAACGGCGACCGATATCCTTGGCCCGCATCTGTTCGTCCAGCTTGAGCAACGCGAATTCATTTTTGGCATACAGCACCGGGCCTGTCGTATCCGTATCCAGACGATGCACATGCCGTACTGCCGCATGGATGCCATTCATCTCATAATACGATGCGACCGCATGATCCAACGTCAGTGGACCCTCTTTTACAGCTCCGTCTGGGTGTACCGCCATACCCGCCGGTTTGTGTACGACCAGGCAAAAATCATCCTCATACAACACCTTCAAATCGTACCAGCGAGGGGCCACGCCAAGGTCCGTAACGGGAAAAAGGGCCAGCCGCAGCCGGTCCCCCGCAAGTTCAATCTGCTTTTCGTGTCGCAGTCTGCGCCACAGCTTATCCGGTAGCTCCAAACGGTTCAGCAACCAGTGATCTACAGCATCGATGCGATGTCCACCCTCTGTGATTTCCCGTCCTGGTGTGACTTCCAGCCACGGTCCCCGTCTTTTCCAGCCGCCTTGCCAGCTCATAGACGTTTGAGCGCGCGATAGTTCGCTTCAATGGTTGCATCAATATCATCTACCGTATGCACACCCGATACAAACATGCCCTCAAATTGGGATGGCGCCACACAGACTCCCTCGTTCACCAATTCGGTAAAGTAACGACGAAAGTGGTCCTGATTAATTGTTTTAGCTGTATCAAAATTGACAACCTTCTCTTCCGTGAAAAATGGACAAACCATGGAACCTACACGGTTGATCGTGACAGGTATGCCCAGCTCACGTGCATTACGTTCAAATCCGGCCTGAAGCCGTGCTGCCCGTTCTTCCAGTCGATCATATACTTCTGGCGTCAGCAATTTAAGCGTCGAATAGCCTGCTGCCATAGCCAGCGGATTTCCGCTAAGCGTACCCGCCTGATAGATCGGACCAGAAGGTGCAATCTGTTCCATAATATCGCGACGTCCGCCATAGGCACCTACAGGCAGACCTCCGCCAATGACTTTACCCAGGCATGTGAGATCCGGGGTTACACCAAAGCGACCTTGAGCTGAATGAAGTCCTACCCGAAATCCGGTCATGACTTCATCAAAAATCAGCAGGCTTCCATACTGCCGGGTTACCTCACGCAAACCTTCCAAAAATCCAGGCTGTGGCGGTACAACTCCCATATTTCCAGCGACCGGCTCGACAATAATGGCGGCAATTTCCTCGCCGAATTTTTCAAAGGCCAGTTTCACAGAAGCCAAATCATTATAAGGAACGGTGATCGTATGTGTGGCCACGGCTTCGGGTACACCCGGACTATCGGGCAGACCCAGTGTTGCCACACCAGAGCCTGCTTTAATCAGTAAGCTGTCCGCATGACCATGATAAGAGCCTTCAAATTTAAGGATTTTGCTGCGGCTCGTAAATCCGCGTGCAAGTCGGATCGCGCTCATCGTCGCCTCGGTTCCCGAGTTGACCATACGAACGATATCCACGGAAGGAACACGCTCACAAACGAGCTTCGCCATTTCGGTTTCCGCCAACGTTGGCGCTCCGAAGCTGGTTCCTTTGATAACTGCAGCCTGTAGAGCCTTGACGACCTCAGGATGTGCATGTCCCATAATGAGCGGTCCCCATGAACAAACATAGTCAATATAGGATTGACCGTCGATATCATATACCCGCGATCCTTCTCCACGGTCGATATAAACGGGCGTAATGCCGACGGATTTAAAAGCCCGGACCGGACTGTTCACGCCACCCGGAATATATTGCTTTGCCTCATCAAAGGCTACTTTGGAGCGCGCATCTTCGCGCACTGTTCGTTGTTCGTTGATCATTTTGATCACTCCTGTCTTCTGAAAAATCGCTTATTGCTTCAACCATCTCGCTGCATCCTTGGCGGAATAGGTAATAATCATGTCTGCACCCGCACGTTTCATACTCGTCAAAATCTCCAGCACCATCGCTTTTTCATCAATCCAGCCTTGAAGAGCTGCCGCCTTGACCATGGCATATTCACCGCTGACGTTGTAAGCCACCATAGGCAGATCAAATTGATCCTTAATCGTGCGCATCACGTCTAGGTAAGAAAGAGAGGGCTTCACCATCAGCATATCCGCACCTTCCAGCACGTCGGATTCTGCTTCTCGCAATGCTTCACGTGCATTAGCAGGGTCCATCTGATAGGATTTGCGGTCACCGAATTGCGGTGCAGAATCTGCCGCTTCCCGGAAAGGGCCATAAAAAGCAGACGCATATTTGACGGAATACGACATAATCGGAATATGTGTGAAGCCTTCCTCATCCAGCCCTTGTCGAATCGCCTGTACAAAACCGTCCATCATATTGGATGGCGCGATAATATCAGCGCCCGCTCTGGCTTGAGAAACGGCTGTACGCACCAGCACCTCCAGAGATTCGTCATTAAGCACTTCACCACATACCTCACCATCATGCTCATGCATGTGGACCATGCCGCAGTGCCCATGATCCGTAAACTCGCACAAACAAGTGTCAGCCACAACCAGCAACTCGGGATAACGCGACTTGATCAGACGTGTAGCTTCCTGAACAATACCATCGTCCACAAAAGCCGAAGTCCCCAAGCTATCCTTCGTCTCCGGTATGCCAAACAGGAGCACGGCAGGAATGCCAAGCTCACTAATTTCTTTCAGTTCTTCTTCCAGTTGATCCAGAGAAAAGCGGTACACACCGGGCATGGAGCTAATTTCCTGCTTCACTCCTGTACCGAATGTTACGTAGATCGGCTGGATAAAATCAGCCGGATTCAATACCGTCTCACGCACCATGCTACGGATGGCAGCAGATTGACGCAAACGGCGATGTCTGGTAAAAGGAACACTCATGATTGCAAACCTCCAGTTTTTATACATTCATTTGGTAAAATAAAATTATGATGTCACAGCGCTTGATTGTTTCCAGTCACATAGCGATTGAATCAGGCTTTCAATAGTTGCCTTTTCCGCCATGAAGCTGACGGTCAATCCCGCCTGGGTCGCTGTTTCTCCGGTGAGAGGTCCAATTACAGCGATCGTTACTCCCTCCAGCAGTGCCAACGGATCTTCGACCCCCATCTGCTTGAGTGCTTCCAGAAAAAAGGTGACCGTTGAGGAACTGGTAAAAGTAATCGCATGGATGGCACGTTCCTCAAGCAGCTTGAGCAGTTCATCATCCTGTGCGTTTGCCGCCAGCACGGTTTGATACAAATCGGCCTCAGTCACTTCAAGTCCCAGCTCTCTCAGCTTCTCCGGCAGCCAGGACCGGGCAAGATCTCCTTTTGGCAGAAATACGTTCTGACCTGCCTGCAAATCCTGCTCAAACGCTTCGAGTAAGCCCTCTGCCTGAAAAGGGCCTTCGATCTGCTCCGCTTCAATTCCATGCGTGCGAAGTGCCGCCGCTGTAGCCGGTCCGACTGCGGCAATACGCGCCTTAAACAGCGAACGCACATCCTTGCCTTGTTCCTTCAAATGAGTGAAAAAGTACTCCACTCCGTTAACGCTGGTAAAAAACACCCAGTCGTATTCAGGCAATCGTGCAAACGCCTCAGTAATTTGTCGTTTCGTTGGCTCGTCCGTAGGGACAACCGTCTGGATGACGGGAAATTCATAAGGCTCGCCGCCAAGCTCCTCAATCCGATGAACCAGACTGCTAGCCTGTGCACGTGCACGTGTAACCAAAATCCGCTTGCCAAACAAAGGCATATCTTCAGCCCATTTTAACTGTTCACGCTGATTCACCACTTCTCCGACAACGATGACGGCGGGAGGCTGAAAATTCGCGGCTTTCACCTTGACCTCAATATCTTCCAGCGTACCCACCAGTGTATCCTGCTCCGCACGGGTTCCCCAACGGATCAAAGCAACGGGTGTGCCAGGCGGCTTGCCATGCTTCATCAATTGCTCACTAATATAGCCGATCTTCGCCACACCCATCATAAAGATCAGTGTGCCCGTTGCGTTCGTTACTTTATCCCAATGAATACTCTTGTCGAGTTTGTCCGGACTTTCATGCCCCGTAATGATAGACAGCGATGAGGCCAGATCCCGGTGTGTGACCGGAATGCCCGCATAGGCAGGCACACTGATCGCTGATGTAATGCCGGGTACAATTTCATAGGAAATACCGTGTTTGCGCAGCAGTCCGGCTTCTTCGCCGACCCGCCCAAAAATGGTGGGGTCCCCGCCTTTGAGCCGGACGACCGTTTTTCCTTCCAGAGCCAGATCCACCAGCAGCTGATTGATTTCCTCTTGCTTCATGGTGTGACGATCCGGCAGCTTGCCGACATATATTTTCTGAGCACCTGGCTTCATCAAACCCAAAAGGCGAGGGCTTGCCAGTCTGTCATAGACAATCACATCACCCAGTCGAATGCATTCCCAGCCCTTGACCGTAATCAGTCTTGCGTCTCCGGGTCCTGCGCCTACTAAATAAACCTTTCCCGCCATTCCATCATCCCCTCACCTGCGCCAGAATTTGTTCCGCTCCTTTGGCGATCAAGCTGGCCGCCACCGCTTCTCCCAGCTTTTGCGGATCATTTCCCTGGAGCGTTTCCTTCAAAATAACCGCGCCATCCGGCGATCCTACCATACCCGTGAGGCGGATCTCTTGGCCAGCCCAGACTGCGTGGGCCCCGATTGGCACCTGACATCCCCCATTGAGCACGCCAAGAAAGGTTCGTTCTGCCGCAACTGTAGCCGAGGTATCCCGGTCGTTGTATAGATGCAACAATGTGAGTAGCTCTTCATCATTGGCGCGACATTCAATACCGAGCGCTCCCTGCCCAACTGCCGGCAAGCAGTCTTCCTCCGGTATATAGGACGTAATTCGGTCTTTCCAGCCCATCCGGTGCAAGCCTGCAGCCGCCAAAATGATGGCGTCAAAACCTTCAGTCTCCAGCTTTTTCAGACGGGAATCAATATTACCACGCACAGGCTCCAATTGTAGATCAGGTCGCATGGACTTGATTTGACTGGCCCGACGCAGGCTGCTCGTACCCACTTTTGCCCCTTGAGGCAAATCCTCCAAGCTCTTGGCGCCCAATGTAACGAGGCAATCGCGTGGGTCCTCACGGCGCGGTACAGCGCCGTTGACAAGCCCTTCCGGCAATTCGGACGGCATATCCTTCATACTATGTACTGCCATATCAATCTCACCAGCCAGCATGGCCTGTTCAATCTCTTTGACAAACAGCCCTTTGCCACCCACTTTGGACAAGGTGACATCCAATATTCGATCACCCTTGGTCAGAATTTTCTTCACGACAAACTGTAAATCCAGTCCATGCTCCGCGCACAGCGCGTTCAAATCTTCAATGACATGCCCAGTCTGAGTTAACGCCAGCGCGCTCTGTCTGCTGCCTACCACAATTGTTCGCATGTTATTCCTCCTGATTTTGCGCAATCCATAGGTCTATTTCTTTTTCGGTCCAAGCAATAAATTCATGACGTCGTATTTGATCCAAAATACCGCTACTCGCCAAGCGCCTCAGTAGTTTGGTTCTTTGCTGTGGGGAACTTACAGTACGTTTGATGATCTGTCGCATATCGTGCATGAAATCCAGATATGGCTCGTATTCGCTACCGAACAACGTATCCAAAGTTGATGTAATATCAGCGGTCACAGCGGGACCTGCCCCTTCTGTGGAAATACTAATCGTCAGTCTCCCCCGCCGAATGATACCCGGCGTT
Organism: Paenibacillus sp. 1-8; assembly: GCF_056316205.1. NCBI lineage: Bacteria > Bacillati > Bacillota > Bacilli > Caryophanales > Paenibacillaceae > Paenibacillus > Paenibacillus sp. 1-8. The sequence continues at coordinate 4,110,621 of NZ_CM149995.1, forward strand.
ATAAAGTCAGCCTCTTCCGATCGATCCGTCACATTTACCAGTATACCCCTTTGTCTGGCCTCATGCGCAACCGCATTGTTCACTTCTCTCCGGTCGGTCGCCGCATATACAAGAAAGGCCCCCTGGAGGTCACCCTCGCGGTATACGCGATTTACCCAGTGGAGCTGCTTATGATCAGCCAGAACCTGTAAATCCGGCGTTATATTCGGACTGATGACGGTAATGAACGCCCCGCTTTCCATCAGTCCCTTTACCTTGCGTTCCGCTATCCTTCCTCCGCCCACAATACAACAAATCTTATTTTTACAATTCAGCGAAATCGGCACAAAATGTTGCAAACGGCCATTCACTCTCCCGTCCACTGATGAAATACAGACCAGGAATTCAGCAAAAAGTTAAGAATCAATAGCGTGTAGCCCACCAATGCCCACTTCGCCATCACAAGGCCCGACTTCTGATTTAATCTTTTGCTCACTAAAAATACAATATACACGCACAGGGCTATCGCTGTCATCAATACTTTCGTATCCAGTAGCAGACGCCAGCGTTCTTCAGCAATAATAGAGATGACGGCAACTACAATGGAGACTCCAAGCAAAGGAGTACCAATCAACAGCGCCATATGGGTGTACCGATCCATCATTTCCAGACTCGGCAGACGCCGGATCGTATCATTCCATTTCTTGACTTTCAATTTACGATGCAGAAACAGATAGAGCCCCGAAAATACAGCCGCTACCGTCATGGCTACAAAGCCAAGATTAGCCAAAGCGATATGGATGAGAAGCAGCCCATGCACCGTATGCCAATTTCCAAGCGGATTATCGGTGGGCTCCATCCATATATTATTGAGCACAAGAACCGCAAAGCTAATAATGTTAAGCAGCAATACCGCAAATTCCGACCGCTGATAGCGTGAGAGAATTAAAGAAATCAGGACCAAAATAAATGAAAACAAAAATAAAAAATCGTAGGTTACGAAAATAGGAAGATGTCCTTCGTTCCAGGTTCTTATCCCCATATATATAAGCTGGAGCACAAGCACGACAGCAAGAAGCCCTGTACCTGTCCGTTTGGCACTCGCATTACGGCGAATGCCATCCGAGAATACAAACAGAAGGCTCAGGGCAAAAACGTAAATCATCGAATCATATATAAGCGTGCTTAAAGCCACGTTCACTCACCCGCCTTTACAGGCCAGCCGGCGCAAACGACGCTGGCGAGGCTTGGGCCTGACCAGATTTTTCATGAATACCGGCCTCCGGTTTCATTAACGCGGATGCATCGCTTTTATCTACTTTCTGAGCGGCGTCCTCCAAACGATCCTCCAGAGCAAAAATGTGGCTAAACAGTTCAAGCGCCTCATCCCCCTGCTTTTGGACAGCCAGTTCCTTCACCGAATTGATCGGATCATGCATCATCTGGTTCAGCATGCTCTTCGTCAAGCGGCTAATCACTTTGCGTTGTCGTTCATCCAACTCGGGAAGCTTGTTGAACAAGCTTTCGAGCGTATCCTGATGCACGGACTCCGCTTTTTCCTGTAAAGCACGAATCACCGGACGCACTCCCATCGTTTTTAACCATTGATAAAACTCGCCAAGTTCTCCTTCGATCATGTGCTCAATTTTGGCAGCCTCGGTACGACGCATTTCCAAATTGCTCTCCACGATGCCTTCCAGATCATCAATATCGTATAGAAAAACATTCTGCAATTCACCAATAGACGGGTCCAAATCACGTGGAACCGCAATATCAATCATAAATAAAGGACGGGACCGACGACGTTTCATACTCGCTTCAACCCGCTCGCGATCCAGAATATATCCTTGTGCACCTGTGGAGCTAATGACAATGTCCACATCCGCCAGCCGATTCATCCCTTCCTCCATCGTGACCGGCGTTCCGTGAAACTTGGAAGCCAAATCTTCCGCTCTGGATAAAGTCCGGTTCGCCACAATGACCTCGGCTGCTCCCCCGCTATACAAATGCTTAACGGTAAGCTCGCTCATTTTACCCGCACCGAGAATCAGCACCTTCTTATCGGTAAACATCCCGAAAATCCGTTTACCCAGCTCAACTGCTGCATAGCTGACGGATACGGCGCTTTCTCCAATGGACGTCTCCGAATGGGCACGCTTGCCCAATGTGACGGCCTGCTTAAACAGCATATTAAACCACGTTGCTGTAATTTTCTGGGATTGAGCCTGAAGAAAAGCGTTCTTCACCTGTCCCAAAATTTGTGTTTCCCCGATTACCATAGAATCCAGACCACAAGTCACACGGAACAAATGCCGGATCGCCTGCTCGTCCTCATATATATATAGATGCTGTGTAAATTGATCGCGAGGAATGCCGAACCATTGCTCCATAAAACTGCGTATAAAATAACCGCACATGTGAAGGCGGTCCACCACGACATATATTTCAGTCCGATTGCAGGTTGCGACAATTACGCCCTCCAACACACTTTTGGTGAGTTTGAGTTGTTCCAGCACTTTTGGCAAATCTTGTTCTGCAAATGTAAAACGCTCTCTGACTTCCACAGGCGCCGTACGATAATTCAACCCAACAACGACGATGTGCATTGCAAATTCACCTGCCTAAACTGTAATAAGAATAACCACTGTTATCATAAACTATGTTAATTATATCACAGAAGTCCGAATCTCCTCCGGCTGTTTTATGAATTGTTTATGAAAATTGGATGGCAAACTCGAACATCCAATACATCTGTATCGTTTGATATAATTTGAGCCACTTTTAAAGCAAATAACCATGGATTAAATCCATGGTTATCATATGGGACGCGCAAATGGCTCCATTGAAAACAATTTATACTCATTCTGTGTGCTTGCACTCCGGTGTCTCTACCTGAAGTTCTTCCAACCCACGAACCAGCTTCTTCGCATATGTCTTTTCCGATAAAGCGCTCTCCATGGACGTCCTTCTTCTTAGATTTCCGGTTGCTCCTCGTCTTCGTCATTCTCAATATAGCTGGAGATGACCGACCATAGCTCGTCCTTACCCATGCCTTCTTCAGATGAAAAGGGGATAAACAAACCCCCGGGAAGTATTCCGAGTTCCTGCTTGATTACTTTATAATGCTTTTCCCGCCGTGTTTTGGGGATTTTATCTGCCTTCGTGCCTACAACGCATACCGGAAGCCCATGATGGCGAAGCCAGTCATGCATCATAATATCATCCTTGGACGGCGGATGGCGCAAATCGACCATTTGAAGCACCAGCTTGAGCGGCTCCCGTTCCAGCAAATACGACTCAATCATTTGTCCCCAGGCTTTGCGAGACGTTTTGGATACCTTTGCGTAGCCATAACCCGGAAAATCGACGAAATAGAGATCATCATTAATCCGGTAATAATTGAGCTGCTGTGTTTTCCCCGGTGTAGAGCTGGTGCGCGCCAAGTTTTTACGACTAATCAACCGATTAATCAGTGACGACTTCCCTACATTGGAACGCCCTGCCAGAGCAATCTCCGGCAAAGCGTCCACAGGGAACTGATCGGGGCCAACCGCGCTAATAATAAATTCTGCTTTTGTTACTTTCATTGTGTCCTTAATTCCTCTCTAATGTACCCTTGCCTGCTCAACCAAAGCATGCTTTAGCACCTGATCCATATGGGCAACGGGAACAAATTCAACATCCTGCCTGATACTGTCGGGAATATCCTTTAAATCCCGTTCATTATCCTTGGGAAGCAGAATTTTTTTATAGCCTGCCCGGTGGGCTGCCAGCGACTTCTCTTTTAATCCACCAATCGGCAGCACACGGCCGCGCAGGGTAATTTCCCCCGTCATAGCCACATCCTTGGATACATGACGGTTGGTCAGAGCTGAAATCAACGCTGTAGCAATGGTAATTCCCGCCGATGGTCCATCCTTCGGAATCGCTCCCTCCGGAATGTGGATATGAATATCATTTTTCTCATAAAAGTCCGTAGCAATGCCCAGCTCAACCGCTTTGGAGCGAGTGTAGCTAAATGCAGCCTGCGCGGATTCCTTCATAACGTCTCCCAGCTTACCTGTAAGAATCAGCTTACCGCTGCCGGGTACGACCGTCACTTCAATCATCAGCGTTTCACCGCCGACCTCTGTCCACGCCAAGCCTGTAACCGTACCAATCTGGTCTTCCAGCTCCGCTACACCGTAACGGAATTTGGCGACGCCTAAATAATCTTTCAGATTGTCCGGTGTAATTTGAATCGGGCCTTCTTCACCGGATACCACTGACTTCGCAGCCTTGCGGCATAAAGAAGCCATTTGCTGTTCGAGATTCCGCACGCCGGATTCACGGGTATATTCACGGATGACACGCAGCAGCGTATCCTCCCCGATGTCCAGTTGCTCCTCTTTTAAGCCGTGCTCTCTCTTCTGCTTGGGCAGTAGATAACGATTGGCGATTTCGAGCTTTTCCAGCTCGGTGTAACCCGGAATGTACAATGTCTCCATTCGGTCCATCAGCGGACGCGGGATGTTGTGCGCAGCATTGGCTGTCGTCACGAACATCACATTGGACAAATCGAAGGGCAGCTCGACAAAATGGTCACTGAACGTATTGTTCTGTTCGGGATCAAGCACCTCCAGCAGTGCTGCCGAAGGGTCACCACGAAAATCCGAAGCCATTTTATCAATCTCATCCAGCAAAAAGACCGGATTAGACGTTCCAGCCGTCTTCATTCCCTGAATGATGCGACCTGGCATCGCGCCTACATAAGTCCGGCGATGACCGCGAATTTCCGCTTCATCCCGCACGCCCCCGAGCGAGATGCGGACAAATTCTCTCCCCATGGACTTCGCGATGGAACGAGCCAGTGAGGTCTTGCCCACCCCCGGTGGACCTACGAGACACAGAATTGGCCCCTTAATGGTCTTCACCAGCTTGCGTACAGCAAGATACTCCAGCACCCGTTCCTTCGGCTTATCCAGTCCATAGTGATCATCATTCAGTATCTCTTCAGCCTTGACGATATCCAGATCATCATCCGTAAACTTGTTCCATGGCAAGCTTAACAGCCAATCGACGTAATTACGGATCACTCCGCCCTCGGCAGAGCTTGCAGGCATCTTCTCCAGACGGTCGATTTCCTTCTCGACCTTCTCCTTCACATGAGCGGGCAGCTCCAGCTCACTTAACTGATTGCGCAGTTCTTCTACTTCTCCTGCGCGACCTTCCTTCTCGCCAAGCTCTTTCTGGATCGCCTTCATTTGCTCACGCAGGTAATACTCCTTCTGCGTTTTCTCCATCTGTTTCTTCACGCGCTGGTTAATTTTACGTTCCAGTTCCAGTACCTCACGCTCGTTATTCAAAATATCCAGAAGCTTCTCCAGACGTTGAGTTACGTCGATCGTCTCCAGAATATCCTGCTTTTCCTTAATTTTGAGCGTAAGATGGCTTGTAATCACGTCAGCCAGCCGTCCGGGCTCCTCAATGTCGGATACCGCTGCGAGAGTTTCAGGAGTTACCTTTTTGGACAAGTTGATATAATGCTCGAACTGAGTCAAAACAGTACGCATGAGCGCATCCGTCTCGGGATGCACGTTTTCTGCCTCATGCAGCTCCTTTGCCAGTACCTCGTAATATTCCTCATTGTCCGTATATTGAATAATCTCGGCACGTTCCAGCCCTTCCACCAGCACCCGAATCGTTCCGTTGGGAAGCTTGAGCATCTGGCGCACTTTGGCCACCGTGCCGACTCGAAAAATATCCTCTTGTGCGGGTTCTTCAATATTCACTTCTGATTGAGAACACAGGAGAATCAAATTATCTTCAACCATCGCTTTTTCCAAAGCCTTGACCGATTTTTCCCGGCCCACATCGAGATGCAGAACCATGCTCGGGTAGACCAGAAGTCCTCTTAAAGGCAGCAAAGGAAAACGACGACCTTTTGTCTTGTTGGGTCCCATCGCTTTCGCACCTCCAGTGATTCTCAGGTTCCGGATTTTACAATCCTTCACGTTGTTATCTTTCATATTTTATCAAATGTTTTATGAAAAAACCAATGAAAGGGTAGTTCATTAGCAAGATCCTGTGTCCGATATCGTCCCGTTATGCGTCCCATCGGCCTGTAACAGGGAAGATTGGGATGGGCGAAAAGTCTCAATTGGCGCGTGCACAGGTAAATCTGGCGTCAATTCCTGTCCAAATACGTGCCGGAATACTTCCGTAACCGACTGCACCGGAATAACTTTCAAGCCTTCAATGCTGTCAAAAAGAGACTGCCAGTTGTCCTGCGGAATGATCACCTTTTTAGCCCCTGCCTGAAAAGCAGCCTCAACCTTGGCTAATACGCCGCCAATCGGTTTAACACGCCCGTGAATGCTAACCTCTCCGGTCATCGCAATTTCGTGATCCACCGGAATTCCCCGCATTGCGGAAGCAATAGCTGTTGCCATCGCAATGCCTGCCGACGGGCCATCTACCGGTGTTCCTCCGGGGAAATTAATATGCAAATCGTAATTCGACGGCGATAAACCGAGTGTACGCAAAACGGTCAATACATTTTCTACAGAGCCTTTGGCCATACTTTTACGCCGTAGCGTACGGGAGCCACCGCCAATTTCTTCCTCATCAACCACACCCGTAATATTATAGGTTCCCTTTCCCGCAGGAACCGGAACTGCTGTAACCTCAATCTCCAGCAGCATGCCCATATTCGGGCCATACACAGCCAAACCGTTAACAAATCCGATTTGTGGAATACCTGGTATTTTCCGGTCAGGACGCGGTTGAATTTGGCTGCTGCCTGCTACCCATTCCACATCCGAAGCGTTTAGACGTTCCCGTTTCTCCGTGAGTGCCAATCCAGCAGCAAGCTGAATCATATTGACGGCCTCCCGGCCATTTGTGGCGTAACGCTGTACAACTTCAACCGCCTCCGGGCAAGGACCGAAGCCCAGCTTGTGGACGGCATCCTCAGCAATACGAGCAATTTCCTGCGGCTGGAGAGCACGGAAAAAAATTTCCATGCACCGGGAACGAATGGCAGGCGGCAGCTCATGCGGCGAACGGGTCGTCGCACCTACCAAACGGAAATCGGCAGGCAAACCATTTTGAAAAATATCATGGATATAAGCAGGAGTATTCGAATCCTCCGAGTTGTAGTATGCGCTCTCCAAAAATACTTTACGATCCTCCAATACTTTCAACAGCTTATTCATCTGTGTAGGGTGCAGCTCGCCAATTTCATCAATGAACAGCATGCCACCATGTGCCTTCGTTACAGCTCCGGGCTTGGGCTGCGGAATACCCGCCACCCCCATCGCTCCAGCACCCTGATAAATCGGATCATGCACCGAACCAATCAACGGGTCTGCAATACCCCGCTCGTCAAAACGGGCAGTCGTCGCATCAATCTCCGTGAATTTGGCGTCTCCCTTGAACGGGGAGGACAGGTTTTTCTTAGCCTCTTCCAGCACCACGCGCGCAGCAGCCGTCTTGCCCACTCCTGGTGGGCCATAAATAATAACATGCTGGGGGTTCGCACTGCATAACGCTGCCTTGAGCGCACGCAGTCCGTCCTTCTGACCGACAATATCCTGTAATGTGGCGGGACGAGTGCGTTCAGCCAGCGGTTTGGTTAATGAAATGGAACGCAGTTTGCGCAGTTTATCCAGTTCCTTGCGGGATTCCCGGTCCACTGCGCTGCGGTTCGTCTTCTGACTCCGCAAAAGGTTCCAGAAATACAGACCGATGACAATCCCAAAAAACATTTGCACCAACAACAAAATCATAGTAAAGTCCATCGTATTTCCTCCGTTTCTCATCTCAGCATTTTGAAAAATGCCGCTAAAATGCCGTCTATGAAAAACAGTATTTCCTTTTCCCCAATAGCTAAACGGCAGTCTTCCAAAAGATCAGAGAGAAAATACAAAAACACCGTGAAGAACAGTTCTGTAGCAGAGCTGCCCTCCACGGCATTTAAATGATGGCAATAGAATATGATTATGCCTCTTTATGGGAATCGATTTTGTCTATACCTTCTCGGCTGTATGACGTTCCTCGCGACCCGGAATTTTACCCGTCTCTTCATACGCCTTGACGATGATGTCAATTTCTTTTTTCAATTCGTCAACCATGTCAGCCTCGGGAACTTTGCGAATCATTTTTCCGTAACGGAATAGAAGTCCTTCCCCGCGCGCTCCGGCAATCCCGATGTCGGCTTCCTTGGCTTCCCCCGGGCCGTTCACCGCGCAACCCAGTACCGACACTTTAATCGGCACCTTAATTTTCGCAATATAGTCCTCGACTTCGTTGGCAATTGAGAACAGATCAATATCCAGACGTCCACAAGTCGGACAGGAAATCAAAGTCGCAGCATTCGTGATCAGCCCAAAGGTTTTGAGCAGTTCCCGCGCAACCTTCACTTCTTCCACTGGATCGGCACTCAGCGAAATACGCATGGTCGAGCCAATGCCCGCTGCCAGCAAGGCACCCATTCCCGCTGCACTCTTAACGGTTCCGGTAAAGAGCGTACCCGCTTCGGTAATACCCAAATGTAGCGGATATCTGATGATTTCGGCTGCCTTCGTATAAGCAGCAATCGCCATAGGCACGTCAGATGCTTTCAGCGACACGATAATATCGTGAAAATCAAGCTCTTCCAGTATACCGATATGATACAGTGCGCTTTCCACCATCGCTTCTGGCGTAGGATAGCCGTACTTATCCAGCAAATGCTGTTCCAATGACCCGGCATTCACACCAATCCGAATCGGAATTCCCTTTTCCTTGCATGCCTTAACAACAGCTTCCACTTTTTCGCGACGACCAATGTTGCCGGGATTGATACGAACCTTGTCAATTCCGTTTTCAATCGCCAGCAGAGCCAGCTTGTGATTAAAATGAATATCCGCTACGAGCGGAATATGGATCTGTTTTTTAATTTCCTTAATGGCAGCGGCAGCTTCCTCATTGTTGACGGTGACCCGTACAAGTTGGCAACCCGCCTCTTCCAAACGGAGAATTTCAGCGACGGTAGCTTCCACATCTGCTGTTTTGGTCGTACACATGCTTTGGATGATGACTTCATTGCTGCCGCCAATCGTCAGATTCCCGACTTTAACGGGACGTGTGTCTTGTCTTAAGAACATGTACTTTTCTCTCCCATTAACGCCAAACCTCCACCCCATAAAACCTCATATGGGTTTAGTGAAGTGGAGATCCGGCTTCTCATGTTTTAGAGATCGCGAAGTATCAATCCTTAGGCGCTCTCTTCTTGTTTTTTATCCTTATCTGTACCACCGAGTTCCGGTGCGATTTTATCTTTTACAACCTGCTCATTGATGACGCAAGTCGTGATATCATCACGGGAAGGAACCTCATACATCACATCCAGCATAATGCCTTCAATGATCGCACGAAGACCACGGGCACCCGTGTTACGCTTGATAGCTTCACGGGCAATGGCTTCCAGAGCATCTTGCTTAAACTCCAAAGTAACATTATCCAGTTCAAGCATCTTCTGATACTGCTTGACTAACGCATTTTTCGGCTCAGACAAAATACGAACCAATGTGTTCTCATCAAGCGGCTCCAGCGTAGAAATAACCGGCAAACGTCCTACAAACTCCGGAATCAGACCGAATTTCAAAAGATCTTCAGGCAATACCATAGAAGTATATTCACCCGGTTTCAAATCCTTTTGATCTGTAGTCGCATTAAAACCGATGACTTTCTTGCCAACACGACGTTTGATCATTTGCTCCAGACCGTCAAAGGCACCGCCGCAAATGAACAGGATGTTCGTGGTATCAATTTGAATGAACTCTTGATGAGGATGCTTACGACCACCTTGTGGAGGTACAGAAGCAACCGTGCCTTCCAAAATTTTAAGCAATGCCTGCTGTACACCTTCACCCGATACATCACGTGTAATGGACGGGTTTTCGGATTTGCGGGCTACTTTATCAATTTCGTCGATGTAGATAATGCCGCGTTCAGCTTTTTCCACATCATAATCGGCAGCTTGAATCAATTTCAGCAAAATGTTTTCAACGTCTTCGCCCACATAACCCGCTTCCGTAAGGGAAGTAGCATCTGCGATGGCAAAAGGAACGTTCAAAATTTTAGCCATGGTTTGCGCAAGCAACGTTTTACCTGAACCTGTAGGTCCGAGCATCAAAATGTTACTTTTTTGCAGTTCCACATCATCAATTTTGTTTTGCGTATTAATACGTTTGTAGTGGTTATACACCGCTACGGACAATGATTTTTTCGCTTGATCCTGACCAATTACATATTGATCGAGAATGTCACGGATTTGCATTGGTTTCGGAATGTCTTTCAGATCTACTTCTTCCTCATGACCCAGTTCCTCTTCCACGATTTCCGTGCACAACTCAATGCATTCGTCACATATATATACGCCTGGTCCGGCAACTAGCTTGCGAACCTGATCCTGAGATTTACCGCAGAAGGAACATTTCAGTTGTCCTTTTTCATCATTAAATTTAAACATAGAGCCACCCCTTTACAGATTAATCGGTCTAGACAGCACCTGGTCAATGATACCGTATGCTCTTGCTTCTTCCGCTTCCATGAAGAAATCCCGGTCAGTATCACGTTCGATTTTTTCGAGGGGCTGACCTGTACGCTCTACATAGATTTGATTCAGCTTGGCACGCGTTTTGAGAATCCAGTCCGCATGGATCAGCATATCAGAGGCTTGCCCCTGAATGCCACCCAACGGCTGATGGATCATGACTTCGCTGTTGGTAAGCGCATATCTCTTGCCTGGAGCACCTGCTGTGAGCAGCAAAGAGCCCATACTGGCAGCCATGCCTACACAGATCGTCGATACATCCGGCTTAATGAATTGCATTGTATCATATATACCCATGCCCGCAGTTACAGAACCGCCCGGCGAGTTAATGTACAAATTAATATCCTTCTCCGGATCTTCCGCAGAAAGGAACAATAGCTGTGCAATGACGAGATTGGCGACATCGTCATCAATCGGGCCACTCAGGAAAATGATGCGATCCTTAAGCAACCGCGAGTAAATATCGTAAGATCGTTCTCCTCGATTCGTTTGTTCCACAACCATAGGGACGAGACTCATCACGACCAACCTCTTTTCTTTATTAAAATGAACACCAGTATTCATCCACTTCCTTAAGTCCCATTAAAACGAAAGCAGCAAGCATGAAACGGGAACACCTTACAAAATATTTTAACATGTTCAGAGTCTCGTGTCATATTTGCATCCGCTCATATATGCAGTGCGGGCTGTTATACAACGTACTTAGCCGAGACCTTCTCATATTTAACCATGTTTCGTATGTATGTGCAAATGTACAGCAGTGACTTATGTAGAACCAACAAAGCGCAACTCACAGCACTTTCCATAAACGACTAAAATATGGATTGCCCAAGGTAAAAATAAGGCACGTAACTTTCACTACGTGCCTTATCCCTATCTAATTGCTACGTTGCAGCCTGTTCGGCATACCCCGTATATTTCATCGTTTGAATTACTCGGCAGCTTCAGCTGGCGCTTCAACTTCTTTGCTGTTTTCCAACAACAAAGCGATCGTTTTGCGCAGTGAAATTTCTTCTTTCAGGTTTGCGAACGAGCCGTTACCTTCCAGAATACCGCGAATTTCTTCAACCGAACGTTTGTAAGCTTCAGCCATGTTTTTCAGCTCTTCATCAATTTCCGCTTCGGAAACTTCGATGTTTTCCGCTTTAGCCACTTGCTCCAGCACGAGGTTGTTGCGTACACGCTTCTCAGCATCCACTTTCATTTGCGCTTCCAGATCTTCCTGGCTTTGGCCGGAGAATCCGAGGAACATTTCAAGATTCATACCTTGGCTGCGCAGACGGTTGTCGAAATCGCGAACCATGTTTTGCACTTCACTTTTGATCATCGCTTCAGGAATGTCGATTGTTGCGTTCTCAGCAACCTTCTCCACTACCGCACCCTCACGGGCAGCTTTAGCTTCGTTTTCCTTACGCTCCAGCAGTTGCTTTTTCAAGTCTTCCTTGAATTCAGCCAATGTGTCAAATTCGCTTACGTCTTTAGCAAATTCATCATCCAGCTCAGGAAGAACTTTGCGTTTCAGTTCATGAATCTTCACTTTGAAGACTGCTTGTTTGCCAGCGAGATCAGCAGAATGGTAGTTCTCAGGGAACGTTACTTCAACGTCCTTGGAATCGCCTGTGTGCAAACCGATCACTTGCTCTTCAAAGCCAGGAATGAACGTATTGGAGCCGAGCTCCAGAGAATACTTTTCAGCTTGTCCGCCTTCGAATGGAACGCCATCCACGGAACCGTCAAAGTCGATAATAGCCGTATCGCCGGATTGTGCAGCATCTTCATCAACGACAACCAGCTCGGCATGACGTTGTTGCAAACGCTCCAGCTCTTGAGCCAGTTCTTCGTCGGTTACTTCGAGTTTGCTTACAGGCACTTCTACACCTTTGTATTCACCCAAAGTCACTTCAGGCTTAACAGTAACCTTGGCTTTGAATTTGAAGGATTCGCCTTTAGCGAATTGATCAATTTCAACGTCAGGGCTGTCTACCGGGAAAATATCCGTTTTTTCTACAGCTTGGCTGTAGGCTTCTGGCAGCAGGAAGTCAATTGCATCCTGATACAAGCTTTCAATACCATAACGCTTTTCAAAAATAGGACGTGGTACTTTACCTTTACGGAATCCTGGTACACTTACTTGTTTAGCCACTTTATTAAAAGCTTTGTCGAGTGCAGCGGCTACACGATCCGCGTCAACCTCAACTTCAAGAACCCCAAGGTTCTTCTCTATTTTCTCCCAAGTTGCTTTCATTTTATGCTTTCCCCTCCAACAAAATCTTCACTTAGTTTTCATACGATCAACGCACACAAAATAACCACTATAGTATATCTAACATTACTATCTTTTTCAAGGGCAGCCCCTTGAATGCTTCACAGGTAAACGTTTCCGGCCGTTATGGAGTGTTCATTCCCGCCGCTACGAATAGACGCATCGACCGATATACCTGCTCAAAACGGAAGCGCAATGCATCGGTAATGCCATATGTAGCACGGGTTTCTTCCTCATCCTTGTTGCCGCTTAGACTCTCCGATACCGTCTGATGGAGTGCTGCCGCCCAAATATCCGGCATCCCGTCCTCCTCCACCAGCATTGACCTGTAATCTTTCGTACCGTACACCGCCATCACAAACTGCGACCATAGTTCCTGCGCAAAATAGAACAGCGTAGGCTCATGCACTTCAGTCTGATCGGCCACTCGCTCCAGAATACGCATAATCGGTTCAGGAAATTCATCCGGCCGCAACGGAATAGACTCAATCTCGATTTCTGCCTTCTCATCTCCCCGGCTGATTTCGATCGTCCCTTCCATTCCGCGTCGTCGTAGTGTCTGCAAAACACGGAATTGAAGCAGAGGGTGGATTTCCCGTTCCTTAATCCATTTAAGCAGCGCATCGTCGATTTCCGGCAGATCCAGATAAGACAGTTGTTCCAGCGCTAAAATCGTCTGTTCCGACAACGGTTCATCCATAGCCATACGTAGCAACTTGTTGCCGTAGCCTGCATCCTGCTCCTGCTTGAAGCGCGCATTTCGGCGGGCCAGCTCTGCTTCACTGACCTCATCTTCTTCCGTAGCGTCCGTTTCCGCCCCTCTGTCGGCATATTGTGGAAAAGCGGCTTCCAGCCATTGTGAAAGGGCATCCCACTCTTCGTATTGCTTCTGTTCCTGTCCCTGGCATTGCATCAAAAAACGCAGCATCTCCATCGCCTCTCCGTAACGTTCGTTTTCAAGCATTACAGTGAGTTGAATTTGATAGTAATCCAGTGTCTTCGGAAACAAAACAATATTATTTTCTTTTGTCGTCACCTTGGAGTCCTTTATTCAAGGCACCCCCTCTCCACCGCAAGCTAAAGTATTTGTAGATTATATGAGAAACAGCGGCCGAAGTCCAACCTCTCGTCTTCCACATATTCACCTGTATTCTAACATACCCTTTTATGAGGCAAAAAAAACGATAGCTACTTTGATTTTTATGCTAAAGAAAGCCTGAATACCGGATATATGCGAAATAAAGCTTGAATCTTTTTTATCCATGTGATATATTAATCTTCGCTTGAATTTTATGTCCCAGTAGCTCAGCTGGATAGAGCAACGGCCTTCTAAGCCGTCGGTCGGGGGTTCGAATCCCTCCTGGGACGTTATCGTGAGAAGCTTCCGTAAGGGAGCTTTTTTTCGTTTTACCGCCGAGCATGAACTGAACGAAGTGCCACAGAAATAAAGCAGTATGCTTACATGTTTGGTACGGCAAGGGAGAATTAATAAATGAAAATCATATCATGGAATGTCAATGGTTTAAGAGCTTGTGTGACCAAAGGATTTTATACCTATGTAAAAGAAACAGATGCCGATATATTTTGCGTGCAGGAGACCAAGCTTCAAGAGGGACAAATTGTCATGGAGAACATGGAGGAATACACGCAGTATTGGAATTATGCCGAGAAAAAAGGATATTCTGGCACCGCTATTTTCACCAAAATCAAACCGCTTTCCGTACATTATGGCCTGGAGGAAAATGAAGAGCCGGAAGGTAGAACCATTACTCTGGAATTTGAGAAGTTCTATCTGGTCAATGTGTACACTCCGAATACCAAACGGGATTTGTCCAGACTGCCTTACAGACTGGAATGGGAAGACCGATTCCGCAGCTATCTGCAACAGTTGGATACATTGAAGCCTGTCATTGTTTGCGGCGATTTGAACGTGGCTCATCAGGAAATTGACCTAAAAAATGCGAAAGCCAACCACGGAAATGCCGGATTTACGCCTGAGGAACGTGACAGAATGTCGCAGTTGCTGAGCGCTGGATTTATAGATACTTTTAGACACTTTTATCCCGACCGAACGGATGTTTATTCCTGGTGGTCCTACATGCCGAAGGTGAGAGAACGGAATATCGGCTGGCGAATCGACTACTTTCTCGTCTCGGACAGACTTCGCCCGTTGTTGTCAGATGCGAAGATTGATTGCCATATTACAGGCAGCGATCACTGTCCCGTTATACTAGAATTGCAGGATATTTCAGCATAATTTCTCTTTACACTATGACAAAGGCCGCTCTGCAAAGAGCAGCCTTCTTTTTCACGGTTACAACACTCATTTGTAGGCCATCGTCGCATTCACGGCCTTTTTCCAGCCCTCATACAAACTGCTGCGCGTTTCTTCATCCATAGCGGGGTCAAAAGACCGCTCCACCCTCACACGCTTGCGCAGCTCATCCATGCTCTTCCAATATCCAATCGCCAAACCTGCCAGACATGCGGCTCCGAGTGCCGTCGTCTCATGGATCACAGGCCGTTCTACTGTGGCATCCAGAATATCGCTCTGGAATTGCATCAGAAAATTGTTCAGCACGGCTCCCCCATCCACCCGCAACGTCTTCACGGCAATACCGGAGTCAATTTCCATCGCGGCAAGTACGTCTTTTGTCTGGTAAGCAAGTGCCTCCAGTGTTGCGCGGATAAAATGCTCCTTTGTCGTGCCACGTGTCAGGCCAAACATCGCTCCACGCACCTCGCTATCCCAGTATGGACTGCCCAAGCCGACAAAAGCTGGTACCAGATACACCCCTTCCGAAGAGGGAACGCGGGCTGCATAGGCTTCACTGTCTTTGGCTTCACGGAACATGCGCAGACCGTCACGAAGCCACTGGATCGCCGAACCCGCTACAAAGACACTCCCCTCCAGCGCATATTGCACCTTGCCTTCCTCCAGCCCCCAAGCGATGGTCGTAATAAGTCCGTGCTTGGACTCAACGGGTTGATCGCCCGTGTTCATCAGCATGAAGCAACCTGTGCCGTAAGTATTCTTGATCATCCCTTTTTCGTAACAAGCCTGACCAAATAGAGCCGCCTGCTGGTCACCCGCTGCGCCTGCAATCGGTATATTTTGACCAAAGAAATGATAATCCACCGTATGCGCATATACCTCGGAAGAAGGCCGTACCTCAGGCAGCATGTTTTTTGGCACACCGAGAATGTCCAGCAGTTCTTCGTCCCACTTTAGCTCATAAATGTTATACATCAGTGTTCTGGCTGCGTTGGAATAGTCGGTCACATGCGCCTTGCCGCCGGACAGCTTCCAGATCAGCCACGAATCAATCGTACCGAACAGTAAGTCGCCTCGTCCCGCCTTTTCGCGCGCACCTTCTACATGATCCAGTATCCACTTCACTTTTGTGCCTGAGAAATACGGGTCAATCAACAGCCCTGTTTTACTGTGGAATAGCTCCTCATGCCCTTGCTGCTTCAGTTCTTCGCAGATCTCGGAGGTTTGGCGCGACTGCCATACAAGTACGTTATACACAGGCAGTCCTGTATTTTTGTCCCACACGGCTACCGACTCACGCTGATTGGTAATGCCGATAGCGGCAATTTGGTTCGCTTTTACACCGGATTCAGATAGGCAGGATGCAATGACCCCAAGAATGGAGCTCCAGATTTCATTCGCATTCTGTTCTACCCAGCCGGGATGAGGAAAGTATTGCGGGAACTCTCGCTGAGCCGAGTACACCACATCCCCTTTACTGTTAAACAAAATCGCTCTTGAGCTTGTCGTTCCCTGATCCAGTGACAAAATATATTTTTCCATCGTTGATCTCTCCCCCTGTAATCCGCTCATTTTATGCTGTTATTTTATTAGCTTTATCACTTTTATAAGTACGACTGAAACGAAAGGTAACCATAAGCACTACTACAATCATACCCAGCACAATCCAGAAAGCTGGAGTCATATTCCCTTTAAATACGGTCTGGTAAAACAATCCTCCGAAAGAGCCCCCCAGCAACGGACCTACAATGGGCACCCAGGCATATTTCCAGTTAGATGTGCCTTTACCGGGAATCGGAAGCAACCAGTGCACAAGACGCGGGCCCAAATCTCTAGCCGGATTAATAGCATAACCTGTCGTCCCGCCGAGGGACAAGCCGATGCTGACAACCAGAAAACCCACAATGAGTGGATTCAGTCCCTCAGTGAAAGAGTTGGCACCGAATGACTGCAAAGCAAGAACAAAGATGAAAGTACCTATCATTTCACTAAGCACGTTGGCGAACGGATGATCAATAGCCGGTCCTGTAGCAAATACACTGAGTTTGGTTGCTGTGTCCTCCGTCTCTTTCCAGTGGGGCAAATAATGCAAAACCACAATCACGGCACCCGCCATGGCCCCAAGAAGCTGAGCTGCAATATAGCCCGGAACATCCCTCCACGGAAAAGCTCCCTGAAATGCAAGCGCCAGCGTCACCGCCGGATTTAAGTGTGCTCCGCTGATCCGACCAACCGCATATACCGCAACGGCGACCGCGAGCCCCCACCCGAATCCGATCACTATCCAGCCAGAGCCATGGGCAAATGATTTTTTCAGGGACACCCCTGCGCACACTCCGCCACCTAGAGCAATAAGGATCATCGTCCCTATGAATTCGGCTGCGTATGGCGACATACAACCTACCTCCTCAATAGATCAACCGATTTTCAATCGCTTTCACCGCGCACAAAAAAAGAAAAGCCATCACAAACCGCCCCTGTGCTCTTGCATGGGATGTCTGCGTGGCTCTCTTGTCTCCGTCACGATTATTAACTTAAATTTGATATTATATAAGCATGTAAGCGATGTCAACTGCGGATTTACGTTTTTCATATCCTAAAATAATCGTTGACCATGTCAGATTCCCCGATTTATGATGTAAAAAAATGGGCGAAAATAAGGATTTCAGGATGGATACGACGCTCCCAACCTCGACGAAGAAGGGAAGAATGTTATGCTGAAATTTCTGCAAAAAATCGGCAAATCGTTAATGCTTCCAGTAGCCACACTACCCGCCGCAGGGATTTTGCAAGGATTGGCTCTGATTAACTATGAAACGGATATACCGCTTGGTCCCGGAGTGGGTGGATTTCTGAATCATTATGTCACTCCTTTTCTGAACGAGGGGGCGGGTGCCATCTTTGGCAACCTGGCGTTAATTTTCGCCATCGGTGTTGCCATAGGCCTGGCCGGGGATGCGGTAGCTGCACTATCGGCAGTCATTGCCTACATGGTGCTGACCCGCATTTTGGCGGCAGTACCGGGCATATTTGCATACATTCCGGATGACGTCAAGCTGGACATGGGCGTACTGGGTGGTATTTTTATCGGTGGATGGTCTGCCTTCCTGTTCAAAAAATATCACAACATCCAGCTTCCGGATTGGCTCGGTTTCTTCTCGGGCAAACGTTTCGTCCCTATGATCACGGCCTTCACGACCATGATTCTGGCCATTCTGCTTGGTATGATCTGGAGTCCGATACAAGATGGGATTGCAGCCTTCGGCAACTGGATTGTCGGCTTTGGCGGAATCGGGTCGATGGTATTCATGATCGCTAATCGGCTGCTGATTCCGCTCGGTCTGCACCATGTACTAAACTCTATCGCGTGGTTTCAGATTGGAGACTACACCAATGCGGCAGGTGAGGTCGTTCATGGTGACCTGACGCGTTTCTTCGCAGGCGATAAATCGGCAGGAATGTTTATGTCCGGCTTCTTCCCCATTATGATGTTCGCTCTGCCTGCGGCTGCCCTCGCGTTTATTCATACAGCCAAACCGGAAAAACGTAAAGCGGTCGCTTCCATCTTCATCGGTTCTGCGCTGGCATCGTTCCTGACAGGAATTACCGAGCCCCTCGAATTTTCATTTATGTTCATTGCACCATTGCTTTACGGCGTTCATGCTCTGCTGACAGGTCTGAGTGGCCTGTTCGTGTACCTACTGGATGTCAAGCTCGGCTTTTCTTTTTCAGCAGGACTCATTGACTATCTGGTCAATATGAAGCTTTCCACCCACCCATTGCGAATGATCCCGGTCGGGCTTGCCTTTGCTGTCGTATATTACTTCCTGTTCCGATTCATCATTCTCAAATTCAACCTAAAAACTCCTGGACGTGAAGACGATGCAGAAGACAGCCTCCTGTCTGACACTAACAAATCCGTACCCAGCGAAAAGGCGGGTGCCGCATCTGACAGTCAGTCCAGTCATGCAGTCAAGGTGCTGACCTATCTCGGCGGTTCAGACAATATCCAAAGCATCGATGCGTGCATCACACGGCTGCGTCTCGTCGTCAAAGACGACAAAGCGGTTAACGACCAAGCTCTCAAGCAGCTCGGAGCGTCGGGAGTCATCAGGCTTGGCAGCGGTACGGTACAGGTTATTTTCGGTACGCGATCCGAAATTCTGAAAGATGAAATACAGCGGTTGATGTAAGTAAAAGGGTATCTCTTCAATCATCGAGATACCCTTTATGATTGCCATCAATCTGCCAATAACTTGGATACGCCTAAATTATGGTGTCATATACACGTTGTTACATGTATTTTTTTCTTTAAGCACTTATCTTAGTGATTGGTGCTGTGCGCTCTTTTTTGTTTTAAGAATAACCGTTCACGACATACCTTTACCTTTATCTGCGCAAAGGCATAGACGACGCCGAAGGAGCAGGCCACAGTTGCCAGATAAACCAAAAGCAGCGCCATAAATAAAGGAAGCTGACTTATCAAGTCACCGAACAAGCGCAGCACGATGACCAGAATGAATACGTTCGCTGTAAAGGCCCGGTACGCGTAGGTCGAGAACCATTTGTAATAGGGAAGTGAACGGGAATTCACGCTGATCAAATGCCTTGCCAGCATGTAAATCAGGAAAATCACTACCAAACTGTACAAGGTCATGGACGGCTTCAGATAAATCAGATTGCCAAATGACATATCCTCGAATCCAAAGCTGAAAAATTCGCGATTTGTCCAAATGAGAATAAGCAGCATTACCGGAATGAGTACGAACTGAATCCGTCGAAGCACCCCGTCGAATTGTTCCTTATATACCCAAGCGATTCCGCCTAGTAGAGCATAAATAAAATAACTGACGAAAAAGCGGTCAAGGTATAGCAGACTGGACGCATAAGGACCTTGGAATACAAAGGTATAATACATCCATACCCAGGCTCCGAAGATCATGAAGCTCACAATAAGCAGCGGAATGACCCGCAAAGGCTTAGCCAGGTACTTGTAGCAGACGAAAATAATGACTGGCATCAGCAATTGAAATTGCAGCATCATCACCGTGTACCAATACTGCGGTGATGAATTACCGAGCACATAAGACTCAATGAGCGTCCAAAACGAAGTAACGTGTTGATTAACCTGTATGTGTGGGAAGAAGAGCAAGCTGGCTGACGCCCACAGAAAATAAGGAATCACGAGCTCGCTGAATTTTTCCTTGTAAAAATGTGATACCCTGGTATGCTGATTATTCATCACCATTCCATACACGATGGCAAAAATAAAGACTGGTGCGGTATATTTCACTAAATTATAAATAACGCCTAGTAAGGCCAGATCCGCGTTATTATGGGCATACTTCAGTAACATTCCCAGAACGCTTTGCAGGATGGCTCCGCTGACGGCAAACACCTTTAAGATGTCACTTTCATTAATATTAACTTTTTGGCCTGTAGTGTTTTCCATAATACGCACTTCCCCTTTGAGAGCTGATGTTGGCATACGTCAAATGGTCGTGCATTCCTCCCTTTTGCCGTTGGTATAGTACATCCATCATTGCCAAGGATTGCGGACGAGCCTCGGACCTGAAGAAGTTCGCAGCACCACGGTGCTGGTCCGTCTCTTAAGGATTTCGCGCAGGACGTAGGCGCCGCCCTTCACCTCCAATTGAATATCGATTCGAACATCCAACTGCTCCAGCTTGCGCAAGAGACCTTCAGCTGTAGAATAATCAATAGCCTCAGAACCATCTATTACGAGATCAAGATCACTGGTTGCCTTCACAGCAGGGTATCCCGTCGCTATTTCGAATCCTGCACTCCCCGCTGGCCCCCAGCGCCAATCCGCCATCATTTCTGCTAACAAGTCCATCAACTGAAGAACAGGCTGCTGCCGTCTCTCTGTAGACAAGGAGTTCCACATCTGACGTTTCACTATCGCATAAGGAGACACGATCTGGCACACCCCCATCGGGTCCAGAAATGCAGCTTCCCGTTGATTTCGCTCCTGTCCGCGTACTCCGACGGGAATACAACCATCCGCCGACGGCTCAGCTCGGCGAACGACCACAAAGGGGGTCCGCCTCAGCGAGGCGGTTACCCACTCCTTGTCTTCATTTAAAGAGAGATATTTCAAATTGGACACTTCAATCAGATCATGTGGACTGATTACCATTGCTCCAAAAGTGCATCTCGAACGCTACGGGTTGCAGTCCGCCCGCCCGCCATAGCTTCCTTGGTCTGCAATCGGAAGCTAAGGTCACGGGGCGCTCCTTTCGTACTCTCAATAGCCTCGGAAACGGTCTTTTCCACGATGGCTACATCGCTGCTCTGTGGATCGTCTGCATGGATACCGCTCAGCATCTGATATAATGCCCCCAGAGTACTGTAGCTACGAACGTCGTAGGCCATAGCTGGAACTTTCTTGGTAGCCTCATCAAGCTCGGCAATCGTCCGCTTGGTAATTCGAGCAGCAGAAGCCTTGGACATGGCCTGAATATTGACCTTGCTGTCATCCAGTGCGATTAAACGATTCGATTGCAGCCCATGCGCAAGGAAGCCCCCGGAAATCGCGTTACCGACGATCACACCGATGACCGGATGACCTCCTAATCTAGCGGTTGCGTAAGCATCTGCACTTGCAGCGAGGGCAAGGCTGATACCGACCATTTCTTCCTTATAGCCATATGCTTGACTCGGTACATCAATAATGGCAATGATCGGACGCTTCGTTTCCTTTTTCTCATCTTGACGGATTGCGTCCCTAATGATTTGAGCCACCGTCCAGCCTTCAAGCATACCAACCTCGCCTTTTCTGACGCGCGGGAATCGATTGGTGGCATTCGGAACAATGGCGATATATCTGCACAGTTGCCCGTTCTTATCCACGTCTGCTGCAAGCACTGAAGGAACATCGCTGGTTGGGTGAGCAATGCCCGTCAAGCGGGAGAACCAGCGATAACCTCTACTATCCGAAATGTCGGACGCGCCCTCTTTTGCCAGCGGGACAGGCTGCTGCACAGGCTGTATCTGCGTGTAAAATTCGCGATAGCGCTCAGGTGTCCAAGCTTCTGTAGGATCAAGATTGCTTAACAGGGTCAGATAGAAATCGATTTGCTCTGTTTTAGCAGGCTTCGCCGGTGCCTTGAGCGCAGTATCAATCGCTTCGATAACTGCATCCGTCGTATCTTCCACCATTTCGTCAATCAATCCGGTTTGGAAGCGCTGGTTGGCTCCGATTGTGTTCCAAATCAAGGCTTTGTCGCTTGAATCGAACTCCATAACCCCTGCTTCCTGCTCAATGACCTCCGGCCCGTTCAGACCGAGGCGCGCTTTCTTAGTAGCAATCAGAGTGGTAAACAATTCTGCAGTAATGGACATTCCCCCAAATGCCCCTACACGGCCCGGGATCAGTCCGATAACAGGAACGTATTTACGTAGAGCAACGATCTGGGTGGCAATCTCCGAAATCG
Organism: Paenibacillus sp. 1-8; assembly: GCF_056316205.1. Classification (NCBI taxonomy): domain Bacteria; kingdom Bacillati; phylum Bacillota; class Bacilli; order Caryophanales; family Paenibacillaceae; genus Paenibacillus; species Paenibacillus sp. 1-8. The sequence continues at coordinate 4,133,174 of NZ_CM149995.1, forward strand.
ACAACAACCCGTAGTTCGCTTCTTGTAGCCGAACCCCCCCTGTATCGAAGATCATGATGGGATATAGTTTGTTCCCTCTCTCATTCTCTTTCAGTGCCAGCTCGAGTGCTCCGGAAATTTTGGCCCCGCTGACTTCTCCAATACCCCCTCCTTGAAAAGCGCCTTCCATCGAAATGATCAAGACCTTCTGTTTGTGTATTTCGCCAAGAGCCAGAATGATCCCGTCATCGCTCTGAGGAACAATGCCTTGCGGCTCTAGGTGGGGGGATTGGATTTTGTCCAACGGCCCAAGCATCTCACGGAAAGTCCCTTCGTCTAGCAACGCTTTGGCTCTCTCGCGTCCATTCAGCTCCACAAAACTATTCTGCATAATCTAGCACCTCCAACACTTGCGTAAATCTAAGCATTACTACACCCGGAGTAGCTCCGAAGTCATGAACTGTAATATTGGCAATAATCGGATAACGGTTAAAAAAACGGATCAGAACATTCTCCCATACTTGTCCAAATCCTTCACTGCCTGTTAAAATGCTAACGTTAGTGGTCTGGCCTTCCACAGGCTCTACAATAATCTCCAAATCCCCCGAACCAACAACACCGATATGTGCCGGCTTACGGATGGGCTTTGTAGTCTGGTATTGAAACTGTAATTTTTCCATCCTTCAGAAATACCTCCAATTAAAAGTATCAATCGATAAGAAATAATGTGGCAGCTAGCAGGTCGGCACTGCCTCCGGGCGAGAGTTGTCTAACATTGCAATACTCGGACAAGCGGTAGAGCAGCTTTCTGCCCGACTGGGTTCTTAATCCGTCTGCTGCAAGGAACGCTGCGGACATTCTCTGAATCGCCATCAGATCCGACAACTGACCGCGGTGCAGGATGCAGGTATCATCCACACTTTCCATCAAGGCTAATAAAGCTTCTATGCGTGCTTCCACCTCTGTCTTCCCACAAGCCCTGGCGCGCAGCAAAGCAGGCAAAGCTTCGTCCCGGATGTGCGGAAAGCCTAGCTTCGCTTCTTCCTCTGCCCCCACTACCGCGTATTTCTTCTTAACCGATTGTCCATTCGTCTGCTGCACCGGGCGATACCGGTCATGGAACGATGCGATTCTTCCTGCAATGCTCATAATCTGATGTGGGTCTCGTTCCCTTGGAAAGGCTGCCCGTGCACTGGTTAAAAGGCCAAGGGCCCAAATGGCACCCTTATGTGTATTGATACCGTTCGTTGCACTGAGCATCACCTGCTCGCCTTCCCGCCCGATTAGAGCTATCTGCTCGCGTAAAGTCTGGTTCACCGGGTGAAGGTATGACACAATGGCTATTTCCCGAAACGTATCCTCCAATACTCTCGCGGATACAAGCATTAGCTCAATGGACATATCTGTATGAGAGCCATTGTCTCTGGCATCGACAAGTCCAGGCTTGGGCGTAAGAAGAGCCTCTTCCATCAGTGCCTTTACAGCTTTGGCAGCCAGAGAAGCCGCGAAAGCTGTATGCTTCATCGTGAGCATGGCTTTAAGACCAGCTCCGGAATTTAGCCGGCGGATCATACAATCCGTCTGACCAATCTACGAGGTCGTTGATCGTCTGTGCTGCCAGCAGCGAGCGTTTGGCTTGTCTGCGCATGATCCCAAGATCCTCCGGATAGGCCACGATCCCTCTGTCACGCAGCAGGCTTACATCGCTCTCATTGCTTTCCATCCCTAAAGGCGTTACGCCTCCGATTGCCGCGAGCGCCTTCTTTCTCTCCTCTATGCTGTCCGTCTTGTAGAGGTATGCGATGCCTTCCTCGGTGAGAACGTGGGTGACATCATCCCCGTAAATCATGACCGGCGTAATGGCGAGGCCAGATTCATCCTTCACCTTGACGGCATCTAGCGAATCCACAAATACTGGCTTTTTGTTGGCACCGTATGTTTCAACCATCTGCACGACCAATTTCCGGCCTTTGGAGAGTTCCGCCGGACGCTCGATCATGTCAAGCCAGGCAGGAGTCGCATGTCGCCGTCCCCGAGGATCATGCCCCATATTCGGTGCTCCTCCAAAACCGGACAGTCTGCCGGAAGTAACGGTAGACGAATTGCCCGCGCAGTCCATTTGTAACGTTGATCCGATAAACATATCTACAGCGAATTGTCCTGCAACCTGACACATCGCGCGGTTGGAGCGCATAGATCCGTCCTTGCCGACGAAGAACACATCTGAACGAGCCGCAATGTATCTCTCCATACCGACCTCGCCTCCAAAGCTGTGAATGCTTTCGACCCAGCCGGATTCAATCGCCGGAATCAAAGTCGGATGCGGATTCAGAGCCCAGTGCTTGGCAATCTTCCCTTTCAGGCCGAGCTGCTCACCATAGGTCGGCAGCAGAAGCTCAATCGCCGCAGTATTAAAGCCGATGCCGTGATTAAGCGACTGCACCTGATGTTTTCCATAAATGCCCTTGATCGCCATCATGCCCATCAGGATTTGCAGTTCAGTAATATTCTGCGGATCACGGGTGAACAGTGCTTCCAGTGCGTACGGTTTGTCGGCTTGTACAATGACGTCGACCCAGGAGGCTGGAATATCGGTTCTCGGCAGCTCGTCCACGATTTCGTTAACCTGCACGATTACGATCCCATCCTTGAAAGCGGCCGCCTCCACGATCGTCGGAGTTTCTTCCGTATTGTTTCCGGTATACAGATTGCCCTCGCGATCTGATTTGTCTGCCGCTACCAGCACCACATCTGGAATAAGGTCTATGAAGAGACGTCCGAACAATTCTAAATACGTATGGATGTCACCGAGCTTAAGCGTCCCGTCATCAATCATTTGCGCAACACGAAGGCTTTGGGAGCCACTGTAGGAGAAGTCCAGCTTCCCGGCGATGCCTTTCTCGAAAATATCCAAATGTTCGGGTCTTGAAATGCTGGACATAATCATATGCAGATCATGCACCTTGCCAGGATCGACTTCCAGTAGCTTTTGGGAAAGGAAGGACGCTTGCTTCTGGTTATCTCCTTCCAGGACGACCTTCGCGCCTGGCTCGATTAGCGCCTCCATCAGGTCGACGATTCGGGAGGAGTCGATGTATTTTCCGTCCAGCCACTTTTCCACCTTTCCTAACTTTTCCTGCTTTTTATCACGTTTTTGTGACCAGGATCGCAGTACTTTATTCATTCTTCTTGCTCCTTCCATTTTCTAATCAGATACTGAGTCGCTTCCAGACCGATCTCGTCCACGGCCATTTGCCGGGTATCCTTGTGGGCTTGCTTGACAAGTCTGGAAAGAGTATGACCCGGCGGCATCTCGATGAAACAGTCAGCTCCCGATTCGACGCAGACAGCCGCCATATCCATCCACCGAACGGGATATGCTACGTTTAGTGCAAGGTCCTCCGCGATTTTTTCCTTGGCTGTCGTCTTTCTGCCCGTATGATTCACCAAATATGGTATTTGAGCGTCCCGCAAAGGAAAAGTGTGTATTTGCTCCAATAGTTTCTTGGCTACCTCTGACATCAGCGGGGAGTGTGAAGGAATCGGAGCCTTCAGAAGCACTGTCTTAGCGGCCCCAAACTCCTTCACATGCATAAAAGCTTTATTTATCCCTTCCAATGAACCGGATACGACGATTTGCTGCTCTGCGTTTATATTCGAGAGGTAGACAGGCGTTGCCTCGCTATGAGAAAGATCCACGACTTGTTGAACCTCTGTCTTCGTAAGTCCGATGATCGCACCCAGTCCATAGCCCTCAGGGAAAGCTTCTTCCATCAACCGGGCACGGAGCCACACGATCCGAAGCGCATCCTCGAACGAAAGAACTCCCGCGATGACCGCCGCAGGAAATGCACCAATGGAATGCCCTGCCACGAATTGGGGCCGGATACCCTGCTCGATCAACCGATAGGCTATTGCCGTCTCCTTAACGAAGAGTGCAATCTGAATCCAGACCGTTGAGCCCATAGCCTCCTCATCATCACGCAGTTCAGTTTCGATGATACTTGTTGCCTTTTTCACATACTCGGGCACATCTTGGAGCATTCCAGGAAGCTGTGACCCCTGGCCGGGAAATGTAAAAACGATGTTCAGAATCTCACCACCTTTAGCGGATTCATTTTCTTTACATTGTCAATTGTAATAAGTGAGCAAATACCTGTAAAATATATATATTCACATATGATTGATAACCTAATGGTTATAAAGGAGATTTTTCACTATGGATTATTTACAGCTTAAGTATTTTCAAGTGACCTCGAAGTATGAGCATGTCACACGTGCCGCGAACGAGTTGTTTATCTCACAGCCTGCCTTAAGTAAAATGATTAGAAACCTGGAGACGGAATTGGGTGTGCAGCTATTTGACCGCGAAGGAAAACATATCGTGCTGAATGAGTATGGAAAGAAGTTCCTGAAAAGAGTGAACCAGTCGCTATCAGCGCTAGAGCAAGGCATATCCGAAGTCAAAGAAATGAAGAACGAAAAGGTAGAGGTCATCACGTTATACGTCGCCGTCGGCTCTATGCTATTGCCCAACCTTGTCGGCAAGTTTCGCGATCTCTATCCTCAAATTAGATTCAACCTGACCCAGCACCCTGCGAAGATGAAGAAAGGACCGGCGTACGATTTTGCGATTACGTCCGAAGAGTTGGCGGACAACGAGCATGCGATCCTGCTGGAGGAGGAAATTTTGCTTGGCGTACCAAAATCTCACCCTTTGAGCGTTCAGGACACCGTATTCCTGAAAGATCTAGAGCATGAGAAGTTTATCAGCCTTACACCTGGTAATTCGCTTAGGAAAACAACGGACCGTTTTTTTACTCACATCCCTTTTGAACCGAACATCGTCTTTGAAAGTGATGATCCGGCTACGGTAAGAGGGTTGATTCAAACAGGACTTGGCATCTCCTTTATTCCTTCTATCCTGTGGAGGAACGTCGTAACCGAAGACATCAAGCTGCTTCAAATAAGGGAGCCTCGATGTATGCGAACAATCTATCTGTCCTATCCTACTGGGGAACTGCACACCGATATAGAGAAATCGTTCTTCGAATTCATCATTAGATTTTTCCAAGATATTGCTCAGCATTGACGATTTAGATACCTTTTGACATAATATCTGCCTTATTGTTTTATCATTCTTCGGATTAGTAGGATCAATATCTTTAGAGTATTTAATTTCTATACATGCTTCGTTTCAATTTTTTTGTTTTTGGTTAAGGTATATGCATATTAATGAATAACCGCTTCATATGATGGAGCTAAACCATTCACAACTTGTTCAGTAGGTAGACCATCTCAGATATGCAAGGAGGGAAATGATGTGAAGACAGTGCGATGGCTGGTGTTATATCTTGCTTTCCTCACGATGATTAGTGGTTGTAGTGGACCCCTGTCCTCTGAAAGTCAATCATCTGAAACTAATTTGTCGAACGAAAAAAAGATAACGCTTACATTGTGGTACTGGAACCGTTCGATTGACGATGAATTGCTCGCTCGTGCCGAAAAACAGTTTCCCGGCATTGAATTGAACACCCAAAAAATCGGCGGTGATTTCAAGGCCAAGCTCAAGACAACTCTGGCAGCCCGTTCCGGTGAACCGGACATCGTAGCTTTGAACGACTGGATGGTAGAGTTGTTCCCTAGTGCGGATCGTTTTTATGATTTGAGGACATTGGGAGCCGATCAATTCAAGAATCAATATTTGGAGTGGAAATGGAATCAGGGCATCACCCCTGATGGCAAAATGATTGCTTTTCCGATGGATACAGGCCCCACCGCCCTCTTTTATCGCAGCGATCTCTTTGCGCAGGCTGGTCTGCCCAGTGATCCTGAAAAGGTCAGTGCTACAATTCGCACATGGGACGATTATATGGCCGCCGGAGAACAGCTTCAGCAAAAGCTCGGCAGCCGTTCGTTTTTAGCCGACAATATTGTAAACGTTTACAATCAAGTACTTGCCCAACATACGAACCTTTACTTCAAACCGGATGGAAGCTACATCGGGAATCAATCTCCTGACATCCGTCTGGGCTGGAAAACTGCTGTGGATTTCCACAGGAAGCATCTGCTCGCCAATGCGGATGGCTGGACTCCCGAATGGAACGCTTCGGTCAATAACGGCAAAATAGCCTCTTTTGTAGGGGCAGTCTGGATGAAGCAGGTTCTCACGGAGGCTGCACCGGATACTGCGGGCAAGTGGAGAGTCGCCCGTGCCCCTGGAGGGGACGGCAATTTGGGTGGATCTTTTATTTCCATCCTCAAATCCAGCAAACATCCCAAAGAAGCCTTTGAAGTCCTGACTTGGCTGCAAAACCCGGAACACCAACTGGATGCCTACCATAAAATTGGGCTGTTCCCGTCCACTCCCGGCGTCTATGACGATCCTGTCATGGAGACACCCGAGCCTTTCTTTGGCGGTCAGGCCACTGGACTGATCTTTGCCGCCTCCGCACGTAATGTCAAAAGCAGCTATTTCGGTGAGCGTTATCCTGTCATCCACGGCATTGTGACCCGCCGCCTTGCTAATGTCGCCAAGCAGAATGCCGATCCCGATGCATTATGGACGGAAACGATGGACCGAATCGAACGGGAATTACAGCGGTAAAAAACAAAATTCAAAAAAGGCGTGTGGACCATATGCTGAGAGAAATCTGGAAGCACCGTGCCGTTTATGCTGCGATCTCGCCGTTTTATCTGTTGTTTGGCATCTTTGGATTGTTTCCGATTGGTTTTTCATTATATCTGGCGTTTCACAAATGGGACGGTATCGGAGACATGACCTATAACGGCTGGGGTAATTTTCGCTACCTTGTGACAGATAACGAATTTTGGCAGGCTGTGGGCAATACCTTTGTGATCTGGGTGTACTCGACGATTCCGATGTTATTTTTTGCGCTGATTATTGCCTTCCTGCTTTATGCACCTTTTGTCAAAATGCGTACCCTGTGGCGGGTCGGATTTTTTCTGCCGAACGTGACATCCATTGTGGCTGTTGCCATCATCTTTGGCGCTTTATTTGCCAATAATTTCGGATTTCTCAATTACCTGCTGCAACTCCTTGGCTTGCCTATGATCCAGTGGCTTAATGTGCCGTGGGGAATCCAAATCGCCGTTTCCTCCATGGTCGTATGGAGATGGACCGGCTACAACGCGATCATCTATCTGGCCGGACTCCAGAGTATTCCGCATGTGCTGTATGAGGCTGCGAAAATAGATGGAGCAACTGGAGCGCAAGCTTTCTTCCGCATCACCATTCCCATGCTGCGTCCGGTCATCCTGTTTACCGTGATTACGTCCACCATTGGCGGAATGCAGTTGTTCACCGAGCCGCAGGTGCTGGTCGGTAATGACGGTGGTGCCGGAGCAAGTGGCATGACCATTGTGTTGTATCTGTATCGTGAATCGTTCATTAACAACTATTTTGGATATGGTGCAGCCGTCGGATGGGGCATGTTCCTCATTATTGCCCTGTTCTCCATCGTGAACTGGAAACTCGTACAAGGCAAAAAATAACGGCAGGAAGGGGGTTTACAGCATGATGCAGGCACGTGTAAAATCCGTTATTTTATATACCGGGCTGTTGGCGGGAATGATCCTGTCGATGTTTCCTTTTTACTGGCTTATCGTCATGGCTAGCCGTACCACTTCGGACATCTATCGTTTTCCACCACAGTTGTGGTTTGGAAGCCACTTCTGGAGCAATGTGACGAGAGTATTGCAGCAGATTGATTTTGCCGGAGCCTTTTTTAATACGCTTTTTGTAGCAAGCTCCGTTACCCTGTTGGTGCTGTTTTTCGATTCACTGGCCGGTTTTGCATTTGCCAAATTTGATTTTCCGGGCAAAAAAGCATTATTCATCATCCTGCTGGCTACGATGATGGTCCCTTCCCAACTGTCGCTTGTCCCCTCCTTTGTCATGATGGCTACCTTTGGATGGGTAGGTACGTTCAAAGCGCTGATCATTCCGGGGATGGTGAATGCCTTCGGTATCTTCTGGATACGCCAGTATGCGGAGGAATCCATTCCAACGGAACTGCTGGATGCAGGGCGGATGGACGGATGCAGCCTTTTTCGGTTGTATTGGAATGTGGCGCTCCCGATTCTACGTCCTGCGTTCGCTTTTCTCGGCGCATTCACCTTCATAGGAGCATGGAATGATTATTTATGGCCGTTAATTGTATTAACCGATGCGCGCAAATTTACGCTCCAGATTGCGCTGTCCCAATTGAACGGGATTTACAATACAGATTATGCGATGGTCATTGCCGGTACCCTGCTGGCTGTACTGCCGCTTATCATTTTGTTTCTTTTCATTAGCCGCCAGTTTATTTCCGATCTTGCCGCCGGAGCGGTCAAAGATTAGATTTACTTGAATCCCACCAAATTAATTTTTGGAGAAAATCATATGATGAGCCACGTGTTTGAACACTATTTTCACAATGTCAAAAATACCCCTTTGCAAGACCGCATATGCTTTTCCGTACTGCAAACCGTCATTGAAACTGCGCCTAAGCTGCTGGAGGAACGTGATGAGTGTCATTGCCAGTCCTTCATCTAAAAGGCATCATTGTAGAGTTGTCATTTCGGACTGGTGAACAAATCAGCACAGAACAATATTTACAACTACAAAGGATGTGTAACGAATTCATGACACAGAACGTGCAATGGAAGCCTTCGCGTTTTAATGCGCGAACCGCAGTGGATGATGGCGGGCTTATGCTGTTCAACAGCTATACAGGAGCCCTCGCGGTATTTGGGCCAGAGGAAAATCAGCAGGTAGTGGCCTTGCTCGACGCCAGACCGGATGACCCTGTGCCTGAAAGCAGCCTTTCCTTGCAGGAGCAGCTTCTACAGCATGGCTTTCTGGTCAATGCTGCAACCGATGAGCTAAAACAAGCAGAGGAATTACATCAGTCTGTGCAGCAGCAGAATAGTATGCATCTGGTATTGCTCGCTACCGAAGCCTGCAACTTCCGTTGCTTCTATTGCTACGAATCCTTCCCGAGAGCGACGATGAAGAATCACGTTGTGTCCGGACTGGAAGCCTATATTCAGCAGCAAGCTCAAATTGGCAAGCTCCAGCAGCTCACGATTAGCTGGCACGGGGGTGAGCCATTACTGGCCCCGCACGTTATAGAGCAACTATCTCAATCCTTTATTCGCTCCTGCGACCAGCATGGTGTCCTCTATGGCGCAGAAATCTCGACGAACGGCTACTATTTGTCCCGTGAACGATTTGAGCAGCTGTTGGACTGGCGTGTGGAACGATTCATGGTTACGCTGGACGGCAGCGAGGAAGTCCACGATGCACGACGCGGGCTGCATGGCGGAGGCGGTACATTCCGTCGTATCGTCGATAATCTTCTTTCTTTAAAAGACGTACAACGACCGTTTGAGATTAATTTGCGCGTTAACTTCGATAACAGTAACCTGGAGGCCGTCACTGACTTTATCCCGCAGCTTACGGAATGGTTTGCAGATGATCCCCGATTTAAAGTATTTTTCCGGCCTGTCGGCTGTATGGGGGGCGAAAATGATCTGAATTTGTCCGTATGCGACGACCGTACGAAAGACCGTAAAATATGGGAGTTTAACGAAGCAGCCATTGCACAGGGATTGACTGTCAGCTCCTTTATCTCGGATATCCTGCTCCCTACAGGAGCCATATGCTATGCAGCCAAGCCCAATTCCCTGATTGTCGGATCAGACGGAAAGCTGTACAAATGCTCAGTCGCCATAGATCAGGAAAACAATCAGTTGGGCCAGATTCACGGGGACGGGAGCATGGAGCTGGATCTCGATAAAATGGCACTGTGGACCACTTCAGGTGAAGAAACGGACGCAAAGTGCCAAGCCTGCTTTTTCCGACCTGCCTGTCAGGGGAATCATTGCCCCCTGTACCGGATGCGCACAGGGAACCGCCCTTGCTCCTATGAAAAACGGCAGATCAAGCGAACCTTGCGTACGCTGTGGCTGCAATCCCAATCGGAGGAGGTGAAATAACATGAAGATTATTCGTCCTGCTGTACGACCTACAGCGATTACAACTGGCCGTCTGTCCAAATCTGTACCCGGCAATTTGAGCTAATCCTAAAGTAAGCTAAGTACACATATCTATAGAGCATCCCCCAGCTTCATCCTGCTCTATAACGTAAAAAGGGAGTGCCCTCCCAGCCTGTAATGGCTGAGGGACACTCCCTTTTCGTTGTTTCTTTACGAGCTGACTGTTTGTCCTTTTTCTTCTATGTCTATGGCTGCTCCTGCACTGGCACCTGCGAGTATTCCCTTTTTCTTGTTGGGATACAGGGAATCCATATAGGTACGGGTCTCAGCAACTACAATTCCCGACAAGCCAAGCAGTGCAATCAAGTTCGGGAAGGCCATCATGGCGTTAAAGATATCTGCCAGTAACCAGATCGCATCCAGCTTAATAAACGCACCTCCGGCAACCAGTGCAATGAACAGATAACGGTACGGCTTAATCCATTTGACACCCAGCAAATATTCAACACAACGTTCTCCATAGTAGTTCCAGCCAAGCATGGTGGTGAACGCGAACATAATCAGAATGATTGTGAGCAGTTCCGCACCAAGCGGGAATGCGCTGGAGAAAGCTTGCTGCGTCATCAAGCCCGCATCGGTAGGACCGCTCCATACGCCGCTAACCAGCAACGTCAACCCGGTCATCACGCAAATAATCATCGTATCTATAAAGACACCTGTCATGGAAATCAACCCCTGCTCCGCAGGCCATTTGGTTTTGGCGGCTGCGGCTGCAATCGGTGCGCTTCCCAATCCGGCCTCATTGGCAAAAATCCCTCTGGCTACCCCGCTGCGCATCGCCAGCATAATTGTAGCCCCGGCAAATCCACCCGTCGCAGATGTCGTGGAAAATGCCGAATGCAGCACAAGCGCGAGTGCGGCAGGAATCTGATCGGCGAACCGAATCAGTACGATCATACAGATCAGCACGTACAAGCCTGTTTTGAAGGGAACGACTTTGGTCGATACCTTGGCAATGCTTTTGAGCCCTCCAATGGTAACGAGTCCCGTAAGGGTAGCAATGATCAATGCCGTTACAATCGGCGGAACACCAAAGCTGTTTTCGGTCGAGGATACAATCGCTTTGACCTGCGGAAATGTTCCAATCCCGAACAACGCCACCAGCATTCCGGAAAAGGCGAACAGCATCGCCAGTGGTTTAAAGCGGCGTCCAAGCCCTTTTTCAATATAATACATCGGGCCGCCGGAAAATTGTCCATTCCGATCCTTCACCCGGTATTTTACCGCAAGCACACCTTCCGCATATTTCGTCGCCATCCCGAAAAAGGCTGCAACAACCATCCAGAACAGGGCACCCGGTCCGCCCAGTTTTATCGCTGTCGCGACGCCGACAATACTTCCTGTACCTACTGTAGCCGCCAGCGCCGTACTCAGGGCCGCAAAGCTGCTGACATCCCCGCTACCTTCATTCGGGGCCTTGCCGATCAGCTTGATCGCCAGAGGCAGGCAAAAGACCTGCAACATTTTCAAACGTATGGTCAGCCACAGACCTGTTCCCATGACGAGAATGATCAGAGGGGCACCCCATATCCAACTGCTAATCGTTTCTAATACATGTACCAAATTCATTTCAACCCGCTCCTCCAGCATATTAAAAAACAAAAAAGAGTCAAATCCGCTGATTCGACTCCTGGAGAGGTTAAAGGCACGAAAAAATACAACCATCTTGTGCAGAATTCAGCCACTAACAGCTCATAAAAAAGCCTAGGGCATACCCTGTCACAGGTTATTCGCGTCTCTGTCCTTTTGCCTGAGAGTTTAAGCAGATGATATCTGCGGTGCACCTTCGGCGCCCAATTAAGGGTCTCTCCAGAGTTCTGTCCGTTTACGGTCCCGCTTGTTGCTGTTATCAGCCCAAGCACCTGAGAGTTTTGCCCCTTCGGTCGGAACTTACGTTCCATCTCCCGCAAACATCAACCAGACATATGAAATTGTTTTTTATTATACAGAAAACTTTCAGCTTTTTACAAGTGAAAAATTTGTGAAGTCGTTTCAAGGCTGTTTAAAGTCGTTTTCCAATATTTAGATTGTCAGCAAAATCTCCTCAATCGTGGCAAAAGTACAACCAGATATCATCTGCCCTATGTTCAGATCAGAGACACCTTTCAAGTATCGAGAGTGTTCACACGCCAAGTGAGGGAGGCATGGAAACGGCCTAAAGCTTAGCTTTACGATATCGCAAGTATTTCCAGAATAATACCACATCATAAGAACTGTTTTTTTGAAATGCATTGACAGATGATATAAAATGGACGTAATGCCCTCATAAGCATCCTAAGCGTTGTAACGCGTTTCATATCAAGTATTTTTCTTATGTGAGGAGAAGCATCATGTCGAATCTTGATCAAATTGCCAAACTGGCTGGCTTTTCCAAAGCTACGGTATCCAGAGTGTTAAACAATTCCCCCCATGTGAGCCAGGAAACAAGAAGCAAAATTTTAAAAATCATGCAGGAGCTGGATTACGTTCCCAACCGGAACGCCATTTCCTTATCCAAAGGTCAGACCCTTCAAATTGGCATTATCACTTCAACCATTAATGAAATTGTTCTCGCATTTCTGAACAGCTTTGTAGAGGTGGCGGGCCAGTACGAATTTCAAACGATTATTTATACTTCCGGAGAAGACAAGAAGAAAGAGCTTCTGGCCTTCGAAGATCTGAAAAGAAAAAGAGTTGATGCGTTAGTTATCATTTCCTGTGTAAATGATACCGATTTGTTAAGCACTTATTGCAAGTATGGCCCGATTGTGTCATGGCAACGAATGGATCATACCGATATTCGCTCCGTCGCCATGGACCAGTATGAAGGATATATGCTAGCGCTAAAACACTTGATACAAAAAGGCTATACTCGTATAGCCAATGCCTTTGGCCGCCCACGCAGTATCAACACCCACAGCAGACAACGAGCCTATGCGTATATTATGGAGCAGCACAATCTTCCTGTATTGCAGCATTGGAATTATTCTTCCATCTATAACATCCGTGACGGTGAACAGGTGGTGCGTGATTTGTTACAGTATCGGGACGAATTCCCACAGGCTATTCTATGCTCCAACGATTATGTGGCGGTTGGTATCATCTGCGAAGCCCGTAGACAACTGCTGAACGTGCCGGAAGATCTGGCGATTGTCGGGTTTGATAATACGGAACTTGCGCATACTATGGGCATTACGACCATCCAGAACCCGATTGCAGCTCAGGCACAAAATGCTTTTTACATGCTTTCCCCTCAGCTCGTAGGTCACCAAATGGAGCTGCACCCCCTGCAATACAGCCTCATTGAACGCACGACTACATAGAGTAACGCTTAACTGAGGGGTTAGGCGAAAGGACCTGTGTTTGTAATGTTTTTTGTCGAATAAGAATAAAATATGTTGAAATCGCTTTTTTTTGTGCTACAATAGCACTATATCGAAGGATTGTGACCGGTGATGCGGGCAATGCCTGAGTTCAATTGAGTGCTATTGCTAACAATAGTGTTGAATTGTGCTTGGGCATTTTTTATTGGTAAAGGATGGGAGGGGGGAACTTCAATGATTATTGAGAAGGTGCTCAATAACAACGTCCTGTTGACTAAAAATGATAAAGGCAAAGAGGTCATCGTAATGGGAAGAGGCATTTCCTTCAAAAAGGTGGCTGGCGACCAAGTCGATGATCATAAAATAGATAAAATCTTCATATTAAATGAAAACGAGTTCACAGCCAAATTAACGGAGCTGCTGAACGATATTCCCGTATCCCATCTGGAGGTCGTTAATGAAATTGTGACCCATGCAACGCAAGTGCTGGATACAGAATTAAGCGACAATATTTATTTAACGCTGACCGATCATATTCATTTTGCCATACAGCGGCAAGAAAAGGGGCTGGCGCTCCAAAACGCGATGCTGTACGATATTAAACGCTTTTACAAGAAAGAATTTGAGGTTGGGCTGGATGCTCTGCAAAAAATTGAAGATACGCTCGGAGTAAAGCTGGGCGAAGACGAAGCGGGATTTATCGCATTGCATATGGTGAACGCTCGAATCGACGGTAACGAAATGAAATCTACGCTAAAAATGACGGAAATCGTTCAGCATATATTGAATATTATTACGTATCATTACGGTATTGTGCTGGATGAGTCCTCCTTTAGCTATTCGAGATTTTTGACACATTTGCAATATTTTGCGATGCGGGTGATTCGTAAAGAGGTCATTCACAGCGGCGAAGAATTTTTGTACAACCAGGTGAAGCAGACGTATACCGAAGCTTTCGCCTGTGCGCAAAAAATCAATGAGTATTTGGAAAAAACATACGACCAATATTTAAGCAAGGACGAATATGTGTATCTGACCATTCATATTCATCGAGTGACGGAGCGAAATAATATCACGGAGTAACAGGCAAGTAAACTTCATAATTTCATCGTATAAGGATTGTGACTGGTAAGGCAGGCAAAACCTAAACTGATGGCGAAATCGGACGTTCTTCTTTAAGGAGAGGACGTGTCCCTTTCGCTACGAGTTTAGGTTTTTCTTGTTTATAAGGTTAAAAAATTGCACGCCGGCGCATCTTTTTAACCTTGTAAACGGTAAATCCTATCCATACCAAGAATAACCTATAAGGAGTTCTGAACATGAGTGATAAAGAGCTATCCAAAAAAATAGTGACCCTCGTTGGCGGCGAAGAGAATGTCAATTCGGTATTCCATTGCGCTACACGCTTGAGATTTAAATTAAAGGATCGTACAAAAGCAGACAAAGCTGCATTGGAAGCAACGCCCGGTGTCATTACGGTGGTTGAAAGCAGCGGCCAGTTTCAAGTTGTTATCGGCAACAATGTAGGTCAAGTATTCGAACATATGATGGCAGAAACGAATTTGCAGGATGCCGAAAATGTAGGTGAGAAAAAGGAAGAGTCTTCCGAAAAAACGAACTTTCTTGGTAAAGCCGTCGATATCATTTCCAGCATTTTTTCTCCTCTCTTGGGCGCACTTGCTGGAGCTGGTTTGCTTAAAGGGATTCTGGCATTAATTTTGTCACTCCATTGGATTGATAAAACAAGCGGTACGTATCTGATTCTGAACGCCGCTTCGGACAGCGTATTTTATTTCCTGCCCGTATTTCTGGCTTTTACATCGTCACGTAAATTTAAGACAAATGCCTTTGTATCGGTCGCAGTTGCCGGAGCACTCGTCTACCCGGATGTTATTGCAGCGGTGGACAATCCGGCCAAACTGGCTTTTCTCGGCATTCCCATCATTCTGATTAAATACAGTTCCAGTGTCATCCCGATTATTCTCGCGGTGTGGGTACAGTCTTATGTAGAACGATGGTTTAATTCCTTTATCCATCAATCGGTTAAAAATATTATCGTACCGATGCTATCCCTGCTAGTCGTTGTGCCATTGACGTTTTTGGCCTTTGGTCCCGTAGGGAACCTGATCAGCCAAGGCTTGGCAAGCGGTTTTACATGGGTATACAATTTAAGCCCGTTGATCGCTGGTGCTGTTGCCGGGGCGTTCTGGCAAGTATTTGTTATTTTCGGTGTACATTGGGGCTTCGTTCCTATCATGCTGTCCAATATCGCAACCTTGGGCTATGACACGATGCTTCCGATGCTTACAGCAGCTGTACTTTCTCAGGCTGGTGCAACATTGGGCGTATTCCTGAAATCCCGAAATACTCAAATGAAGGCTTTGGCAGGTTCCTCTACGCTGGCGGCTGTTTTTGGGATTACAGAACCAACGATTTATGGCGTAACTTTAAAATTGAAAAAGCCATTCATTTATGCTTGTATTTCCGGTGGTATTGGCGGGGCTATTATCGCTTCCGGCGGAGCGACTGCAAAATCCTTCTCCCTGCCTAGTTTGTTGGCATTGCCTACTTATTTTGGATCTGGATTCTTGTGGGTTGTCATCGGCTTGCTCGTTGCCTTTGTACTTGCAATGGTGCTAGTTATGGTTGTGGGCTTTGATGATCCAAAAGAAGAAACTGCCAAAGCAGCACCAACACCAGAGAAGAAAGAAACTATGATTGAGAAGGAAATTCTCGTAAGTCCGCTGCAAGGTAAAGTACTGCCACTCGAAGAATCTTCTGATGTCGCTTTTGCCTCAGGGGCCATGGGTAAAGGAATTCTGATTGAACCTACAGAGGGCGTACTGACTTCTCCTGTAGACGGAACGATTACGACGGTATTCCCGACCGGACATGCTATCGGTATTACTTCCAATGACGGAGCAGAAATTCTGATCCATATTGGGGTCAATACGGTGAAGCTGAAAGGACAATTTTTTGACAAGCGCGTAAAAGAAGGCGACGTGGTTACACAGGGACAGCTGTTGCTCGAATTTGACATTGAACAAATTCAAGCTGCAGGTTACCCGACAGCTACGCCGATCATCGTGACGAATTCTGCTAAGTATCTGGATGTTCTAAAAACAGCAGAATCTGAAGTGAAACGACAAGACTACTTGATGACAGTAGTTATCTAGCTTTCTTTAGACCATAATAAAACCAGCTAATGTTGATCACAAGAGAAGCTTTCCGAATGGAAAGCTTCTTTTTCATACAGAGTGAGACAAGTATTACAGCGAAAAATGGAAATATCATTTATGGTATGTATAAGATTGTTAAATAAAGGAGGATTTCTGTGAAAAAAGGATATATTCTCGGTCTAAGCGTGATTGCGCTGCTCGTCATTGCTATCGCTATTTCGGCTGTATTCAAATTTCAGGATCTGGAGCAGGTTGTTCAGCAGAAAGACAAAGAGATTCAAGCGAGTAAAAGCAATTATCCCGAAATATACGATCACTTGAATGCGGTTACAATTAATGGTTTTAAAACCATGATCCAGCAGGATCAAAGTGTGTTTGTCTATGTAGGCAGACCTAGCTGTGGAGACTGCAACCGCTTTGAACCGAACTTTAACAAGATGATCGAGCAGTATAATCTGGGCTCCAAAATCACTTTTTTGAATGTTCACAAAATTCATAAGGACAAGCCTCAATGGAATAAATTCAAAGAGGAATATAACGTAAAGTACACCCCCACCATTGCGGAATTCAGACATGGCAAGCTGGTGGATAAGGTGGAATGGACACCTGAAAGAGAACTCAGTACGGATGTAGTAAAAGAGTGGCTGATTTCCAAGAAACTGATTTTATAAGCATTGTCCTATACCGTGTCTTACGGACAAGCTTCTATGCAGAAAAAGGTATTCACGCGTTCACCGCATGGATACCTTTTTTGGAAAGAATCAGATGATTTAAGGTTTTCAAGAAAAAATGGGCCCTGACTCGCCTTCATTACCTTAGGATACCGTCGTCCGTACTCAACCCAGTCCTACTGCGCAGACGGATCGTGCTTCGGTTGTACGGCACCATTCTGCCTACTCCGTTTTCCATGTACCTTCTTTAGTTAAGCTTATATAGCTAGTGTTAGATGGAGTCGGGAAATTCGTATCTGATAATATCGGTTTCTGACACAATATGCCCCATTTGAGATTCGATGAACTCCAAATCCCCTTCGATAGCACCTATATAATGCTTGGTACCCGGCTCTACGACGATAACCTCACCGGGGTTGACTATTTGCATTATTCCATCGATACAGACGCTTCCCACCCCGGACGTAATAGTCCACACCTCTTTACGGAACTGATGTTCATGATAGCTGATGAATCTTCCAGCAGAGATGACTACCCGTTTGGTGACTGTCTGTAAGCCGCTGGCCGCTTGTTGCTGGGACAATACCGTTTGCTTCCCCCAAAAGCGCTCCTCAAAACGAGGACCAATCTCAATTTCTGCCACCATATCCTTAATCCCTGTGGATGATTGTCGATCGGTGACCAGCACGCCATCCGGCCCGGCAACGACGATGATGTCCGGGACATTCCAGATGCTAACCGGAATCTCCAGTTCATTGATAATATGCGAATCATGAGAAGCTTCTGAAATATAGCCTGGGCCGCTCAGCTCTGAGCTCATTTCCCGCACCAGCGAATCCCACGTTCCTAGATCCCTCCACTCCTCATGATATGGAAGCACCGAAAGCTGACGGGTCTGTTCCACTACCGCAATATCGAAACTGGTCTTAGGCAATTCTGCATAATTTGTCGAAAGAGATGCATAGTCTGATGATAGGCCCTTTTGCTCCAGCATGTCCAATAAAAAACCAAGCCTGAAGGCAAACACACCGCAATTCCATAGGGCTCCTTCCCGGATCAACGCCTCCGAACGGATCAGATCCGGCTTTTCCACAAATGAGCTAACCCTAAGATACGGCTGATTGGGGGAGGAAGATGACGAAGGAACAATATAGCCATATTTATCAGAAGGCTCCGTTGGAACAGCCCCCATGAGTGCGATGTCACTCCCGGATTGCTTCAATATAGATGGAAGCCTGCGTAAATGCTCGAAAAACTCATCCCCCGCATATCCGTCCACTGGCATAACCCCTACAATCTCGTTGCGCGATGCACCTGCCTGGTCATGTAAGTAGGCCGCAGCCAAGGAAATGGCCGGAAATGTATCCCGTCGGGTAGGCTCCTCAATTACTACAGCATCCGCTCCAATTTGCCCACGGATCAGCTCTGCTTGAGTTCCACTCGTTGAAAAATAGGCCTTCCCTGCCAAATTTGCTTCAGATAACTGCCGCCAAATCCGTTGCAGCATGCTTTCAGGTCGTTCGTCATGACGCAGAATCGTAAGAAACTGCTTGGGGCGACTCTCATTGGACAAAGGCCAGAGACGCTTACCAGAACCTCCAGATAATAAAATCATTCGCATTTATGCAACCTTCTTCCTCTAAATTAATAAGTTACATGCCACTTGGCACTATTCGTTTTTCATAAATTTACCGATTACATAGGTATGCATAAATCGCAATTTATACATGATTACATCATTACATCATGTATTTGTATATTTGTTTGTACAGGAGCTGTCAGTTATGTCTATTAAAATACTTATCATTGAAGATGAAAAAAGTTTGGCAGATATGATCGGCCTTCATCTTCAGGAAGAAGGTTATCATACCGAACTTATTTACGATTTCAAACAAGCACTTCCGACACTTATGCGTTTTAAGCCTGATGTTATTGTGACCGATCTTATGTTTTCCGGCAGGGTCGAATGCGCACTGATCGGCCAACTCCGTCAATATACGACGGTTCCTGTGCTGGTGATCTCCAACAATACCCTTTTGAATATAAGAATTAAAGCACTGGATGACGGAGCGGATGATTTTTTATGCAAGCCATTCAACCTGAGAGAGCTAACCGCCCGTATCAAAGCCTTACTGCGCCGCTGTGGCTCCAACATGCCTGCCGAGTCCCAGGCCATAACCAAAAAACTCAAAAAAGCGCGGGTCTGGGTGAATGATTACCGTCACAGCCTGTTGGTCGATGACCAGGAGGTTGAAGTGACTCAAATCGAATTTTCCATTATAAAAGAGCTATCCGGCTATCCGGGGAAAGTCTTTACCCGCAGCGAGCTCATGGATCGAATTAAAGGCGGAGACGGTGCCTATCTCGATCGCACGATTGACGTACATATCTCCAGTCTCCGCAAAAAAATCGAACGTGACCCCAAAAATCCTCAGCACATCCGTACAGTTTGGGGCAGGGGGTACAAATATGAGATGTAGCCGTGCCGTCTGATGGCTACTGGGTTGCATCTGGAAACTTTCTTCTATGGAATCTTTCGTTTTTTCCATCGCCGATAAGGAAGAAAACAAGCCGCTCCACCAAGTATCCCAATGATGAACAGTATCCAGCCAAAGCGGTAGGCGGAAGCCAGAATAATGACGACCTTGCCGCTCCCGCTGCCACTGGTTATAAATCCAGTAGTCACTCCGTTTACCGACAGACGGGCACGCTGGGTTTCACTTCCCAGTCTGAATTCCCACAGTGGATTGGGCGACTCGGTTTCCCGAATCAGCACCTGCTGATGCATCGGATTATACAGCGTAAAGCTGCGTTCCATGGAATTTTTACGAGTAGCCTGAATACTTTCTGAAGCATGGGGAGCCGTAAAAAAGGTTTCCATATCCGTCCCCTCAAACAGCGTAAGCTGATCCACTGTAATCATCGCCTGATAAGGGATGATGGAATAATGCTTCATTTGAAATAAGCCTGACTGCTTCTTATGCGCATGCGCCAAAATCTGAAACTGCATAAAGGCGGTTCCTGCCGGAGCCTTCACAATCTGATCATAATGATTCCATTGCTCCTTATCTCGCTCCTCCACCTCGTTAATATAAGAGGTCTGGAGGATTTGGGAGGCTTTATTCAAAAAAATGACCTTCATATGCCGACTTCCAATTTGTTTTGACCTCGCATCCAGTTGTACGGCATACTCTCGCAGCGGCTCAGCCTTCATTTTCTTCGACGCATATATATTCCAATCACATGAATAGCTTGGTGCGTAACGAATGGACAACCCCTCGCCGCCTGATAACAGACTCGTCTTGCCAGGCTGAATATCCGCCACGCAGCCTACATCATTGGTTAAAGATTCCTTCGTGTTATCCTCTGGCATAACCGTCACTTCCTGCGCGGCCAACCGATGAATATCTCCATACCCGCTCATGGACGGCACCTGACTGTCCAACACCAGCGTTAAGCGATACTTCCCTTTGGTTAAAAACAGATTCTTGAACTCTACACGTCCATAATCGTTCAGCAGACCGGGAATTTGAATGATTTGTTTGGCAAAGCCATCCTGATTCGGCACCGTTTCAATGACCTGTTTTTCGGATGAAGAGGTCACGGGCAATCGCTTATACGACTCACCTGTATGGATCGTTCTTGTCAGCACCGTTCCTGTCTCTTCATTCGTCCACTTCATCGTCAATGCCCCATGATACCCGGCAGGTAAATCAGCCAGAATAGCTGTAGAATAGGTGCCCGTTTTGGCGATCTCCACATCCCTGCTTAATGTACCTTTCTGATAGCTGATTCCCCGTCCCATGCTGAGCCTCGGCAGAGCACGCTCTGACTGCACATTTCCTTGGGCGTTAAAATCGCTCTCGGCCTCCAGGGTGAAAAAGAGCTTGCCCCGCTTCAACGCCTGCTCCACCGGAAAAGATAGCTCATCCAGCTGGTCTACAGGTACAATCGCAAATTGATTGATCGCGTTAAAGCCTTGCAGGTTATTAACTGTAATCGGGGTATCCCCTTTGGGAAAAGCATGTTCTCCCAGGTCAACCCATTCGAACTGATTCAAGCCTTCATCATGGGTTTTGATGTCGACCACTCCGCCCGGCAGCGTAACTTTCAGCTTCCCGCCTGCCTTATTCATAAACACTCTCGCATATACATGCGAGGTTTGTGGCTGTTCCAGCTTTTTGTGCATCGTAAATGCGTTAGGCTTACTATATTGTCCCAGATCACGTAACTGGATATCATGAATCCACCAGTAGTTCTTTTGCTGCGGGCGTTGCAGGGTTAACAAATCCATTCGCATCCAGTAGCTGCCCGGCGGGGACACATATTCCCCGTAAAATTTTACACCGTCAAAATTATATCCCTCCGAAGGTGCCACGACATAGCTAACCCCCAGCTCACGCATCTGCTTATCATAAAACCTCATTTTAACATGCATTTTGTTCGTGCCGCGTCCAGAGACGGTGATCTGAAACTGGTACGGGTTATTTTCCTTAGCTTCCAGCAAACCGGATCTCGCGACCTGCCATATGTTACTCGGGTCTCCCTTCATAATCTCGCCGTGCAGGGTCGGCACCTCATTCAATTCCTCACGCGGATTAGCCTCTACGCTGAACAACTGCGGATTATCCGGTTTGAAAAAGGTTTCGGTCCGCAGCATGGAGTCAAAATCCAGGACCGTTTTCCCTTTAATGCTGCTCATCTGATAAGGGGCCACATCCAGCTTCTTGCTGGCAAAGGTGACAGCAATCCCGGCATCCATTTCCATATCAAACGGGAAATTCCGTATATTCTGGGACGATAAATACCATAACCAATCGTTGGTCGAGGCAAAGGTTTTGGACCATTTTAAAAAAGCATTGCCATCTTCAATGACATCAAACGGACGCAAGTAATCCTCTGCCGGAAGCTGTGACAACAGTAAATCGTTAAAGGAGGCCGCTTCCACATAATCCCCCTTGTTGACTGTCTGAATGGTTTTTAGCTCAGGCTTTAACGCACTGAATAGTACCCCGAAGCGACTAAAATCAAATCCAGGCAGATGACTGTAGCTCTCCAGTCGGCTAAAGCCGTAAGGTGTCACAATTTTGCTCGTTAATATGTTCATATAAGGTGGGGCCTGATCCAGATTAAATATGGAAAAAAGTCCGTTCTTGTACGTGCGTTTCAGCCCGGTCTGGCCTTCCAACTGAGACAGGTGGAAATCCTGCCGCTTCTCCTGTCCCTCATATTCGTCATGGTACACTAACTGATTAACCCCAAAGGTGGAAAACAACCAGCCTAACCGCGAGCTTAGCCCGTTGTCCAGCAAATACTCCAGAAAGTTCATATAGTATGTAATCCCGGGGTCGTTGCCTTCATGATGGAAAATCGTATTTTTAGGAGATGAGTACACCTGAAAATCTCCGGTTGCCTTCTCGGTTGCCGTCTTACCCTTATTCCATTTGGGCGTGGCTACGCCGTTAAAGCTCTGAATCATATTATCGGCAATCGGAAAATACAAGGCTTTGCTGTCGAAGCGGTCCGGGTCTGTCAGCTTCTCAGCCATTTGGCTGTAAGCCTCCGGCACTTGAACCGGCTTGTAATATCCCTCAATGAATTGGGTACGCAAGGGTGCAAAATACACGCCAAGGCACAGGACAACAATGACAAGCGCCAGCCTTTTATACATTCGTTGCAGCGATGATGATCCAAACCATTCCATAATCTGAATCACGCCGAAGGTCAGCAAAATCCCGAAATTAAGGGCAATCAGCCCGATAAACTTGTTGGGATCACGGAAAACTGAGCCAATCACAGGGGTCTTCGTCACCAGAATGACAAACCACTTCGCAATGGACGGGAAGGTTGTCCCGGTGGCAGCAACGAGAAATAATAACGTAAGCAGCGAAAAAATCAGAATGATCGGATTTTTGTGTGAGCGTGTCACCATCGCATAGCCAATCAAGAGCAGTAAAAACCCTCCGCCCACATAAAACATCGCAGACAGTGAGGAAAAGGAGAACATAGGCCACCAATAGCTCAGCAAGTAGCCCACATTATATAAGCTGCTGTTACGACTGAACAGGGACAAGGTATCGACGACGTTGATATTATGCTGCGACGCCTGAGCGTCCATCACCATACTGCCGAGATACAGGGACAACCAATAAAAACTGAGCAGACCGAAGAACACGCCAAAAATGATCCCTTTACGCAAAAAATTGCCGTATAACGGCTGTAAATAGGTGCGACCGGCCTTGCGGTGCGTCCAGGTCAGTTTGATCAGCAAGAGCATGGTGAACAAGCCCAAATAAATCATGCCGAAGAAAAAATAATGAATCGCAGCGGCACTGACGGTAAATACCGCCGCCAACAGAAACAAGTCTATCCAGTTCCGCTGGTACAGCTTGTGAGGATTATAGTTTTTAATTTGCTGAATTTGAAATTTGGGGTCGACCGCGCTGAAAAAGAAGCGCAGCATTAACGGAAACAAGCTATATCCACAGAGCAAATAAATATGCTGAATGCGAAAAATAACCCACGGATTCAGTGCATAAAACAGTGCGCCGATCATGATGGCAAAAATGCGGGTTTTCGTAAAGTTCGGTGAATAATATACACTGACCAGCCGCTTGGCAAAGGCATACATCGAAAATGCCGAAACAAACAGCAGACCCGTGATAAACGACTTGAGCAAGACCGGGCCGCTTTCTCCAAATAGCAACGAAAGTCCGTAGAAGGGCAAGATATAAAGGATACGGGGAGCATTGAACATGGTAGAGGTAGACCACCGTTCGTTCCATACCCCCATAATTTCCTCCAGATACCGATGAGAGGTGGCTCCAAAGGCAATATCACTGAATACGATTTGCCCCGGTCCATAGATAGGCACAAGATATACGCCAATCGCAACCAGCATCAACCAAATTGCCGCCATATCGTAGCGGTAGCGAAATATCCATTTTTTCATGCTTGTCCCCCTCTCTTGAACTTCTCGTGTATCTGTCGGTTATTTTGGGGCTATCTTCTTAAACGAACGATCGCCTGCAAGCCTTGATCCGTATTACGCAGCTTTAAGCGACCACTGATCGTCTTTAGATAGGCATCCATATGATACAGGCTGAACGTATGCTCCTGCGAGTTTTGGGAATAGTCCGGCTGGAAATAGCTCCAGCGCATCTTGTCATCAATGCCGCCGCCCGTATCCTCAATGGTAATAACAATTTCTCCTTCTTCCAGCCGTGAGCTAACCTTGAGGACTTGAGTCTGGCGCTTGGAACGCAGCAGACCCGTACGTCCCCGCTCCTGATCCTCCGGCAGCTCTACACCTTGGCCCATTGCCTGCACTGCATTTTCCAGCAGCCCCTGAATCGTTTTGTACAGCATTGGCGCTTGTGCTGCAATCGATGGAACAGGCTCTTGCCGCAAGATCACTTGAATGTTCTTCATATCCAACGAACGGTTCGCCCATTTCAGCGATTCGGACAATACCTCATTCATATCCGTGAAGCTAATCCCGCTATTGTCGTGCATCTTCTCTTCCAGCTCATCACGTAAGGTGCGGACTCCGGTCAGCAGCCCTCCCAGTGAGGATTCCTGTTTGAGACGTCCCTGAATGAAATTTTCATTCAACTCACGGAAATATTCCAATTCCTCATGGGATGCTCCCTTTCCCTGACTGGAAGCTGCTTCAAAGCGGTTCGCCAGATCATGATAAAAGCCCAGCAACTTCAAATCATCACCGCCTGTCAGACGGGCAGTCTGCTCTTGCAGCTCCTGGAGCCGTTGCTCAATCGTCTGCATTAACGGCAAGTAATACGTATCCTGCTGCTGTCGCATATCCTCATCCCGCCGTTGGTCACGCACCTGATTATTTACGATGGCATCCTTCACAATTCGTTTGCGGAACTGTATGAGCATGACCCACAGCATAAGTAATATCAGAGCCATGACCATCAATAACTGTTTGCGAAAAGAGCTGGTGCGCTCTGGAATGTCCTGACTGACATCTTCAACCGATATGTAAAGCGCCTCTTCCCCAATGCGGCTGAACCCTATTCCATGTTTCTCTCCGCTATCTTCAATGACGCTCGTATTGCCCTCCAGTAGCCTGCGGGTTACATTTGTAATATCCGTTCGGTTGATATCCGGTGAATTGCGGGAAGCTACGACCTTAAATTGATTATTATAAAATAAAACCTCGTGCTGATCGACTGGTTTACTTTTAATGATTCCGCTAAGCATATCAGCATCAATTGTACGCACCATAAATCCGCCCATCTGCGCCCCTTGAATCCTGCATACCATATACTGAGCAGGCTGATGATCCTCTGTCACAAAGGGGCTTACGGCACAGCCGTTTTGCAGCCATTTAACCTGCTGCACCGCACTTTTCATCTCACGATTTTCTCGTCCGGCAATCACATGATACTGTTCATCCAGCACATAAAAGGACCCGGTTTCACGCTTAAACCCCTCGGAGTATTGGCGGTTCCCCTGATTCAGCATATCTCTGCCCAGACTGGACGACAGCTCCTTCAGTTCAGCCTGCCATACGGCATAGCGCTCGGTTATGCTGCTGGACAGTTCCTGCACCTCATGCTGGAGCTGCTCATTTTGAATTTCCGCCAAGTGACTGCTGAATTGGCGTACGACAAACCATTGAAGCACAGCAGCCAAGAACACAGTCACACACACAACGATCAGGTACAGGATCAGCTTTTGCCAACCCGGTTTCAACAACGCCCATCGCTTCATGCTTTCCTGTCCCCTCCATTCGGTTCAATTCGGCCCAGAATGGCCTGCATCAGACACTCCAGCTCGTAGCTGACTAGCGGCAGCCGTGCACACAACAACCGGGGAGTCCGGCGCTGGAGTGCGGCAAACCTTGCAGCGGTTTCCGTTGCCCCATCCGTCAGCAGCAGCAACTCGCAGGTTTTTGCAATATATAAACGATCCAGCTCTTCTTCGCTGTACTCGCGCAGATCAACAATGTAAATATCATGACGATCGTCCATATGCTGAAGTGCGCTGGAGACGGTCAGGGTTACTCCTGCATGTCGTGCAGCATGATACTGGTGAAGCAGACACATTCCTTTTTCCCAGAGCGCATGCTCAGCCGAGTCGAATCGTTCACAAAAAAGACGCAGCGCCCGTTCTGTATTGACATCTTTCAAAAATGCCAAAACGCTGATATTATACATGTAGTTCCTCATTTCTTACTTCCTGATTGGAGTTGCGCAGTTCTTATGACACCCCAAAACATTCTATTTGTTGACGACAGCCCTATGGTTTTGTCCCTGCTTGAACGGACATTGTCGGAGGAAAGGTTCACCTTACATACCGCTCATACCACCAAAGAAGCCTTGCAGGTGCTGGAACAGCACCCGATTGATGTCGTGGTTTCCGATCTGCTTATGCCTGGTCTGGACGGGATTACCTTCCTTCGCATGATCAAGGAGGATTATCCCCATATCGTGCGGATCATTTTGTCAGGTCACCTGCATACGCAGACCATTTTATCCGCGATTAATCAAGTGGGCGTATTCCACTTTTTGACGAAACCGCTGGATCTGGATGATGACACGCTGAAAAGGATACTGTACGAGGCGCTTGATGAAGCCAAGCTGAATCGAAACCGCCTGCATACAGACCAGAGCGTTGCTCCCCCTCTGTCGGCATTTATAGACAGCATTCTGAATGCCCCGTACCGACCCTATGTTTTACTAAATGAGCAGGATATCGTAACTGCTGTACATGCTGCGCTCGCTGAGCTGTATCCTGTAGGCAGCTCACTTCGTCATCCTGACCAGCAGGGTATTCAGTTAACCGAGCATTCATTGTATATACCGTATGATGAGTCGGAATCTTCCGATCCCGACCTGTACACGCTGGATACGCTGACAGTGGGCCATTTATCCTTACGCCTTATCCGCCTTAGCGAGATCGCCTGAGTGACGGGCGCCGCCCTTCAACACGGCGGCTGCCCCAATCACAGTCAGGCATGCATACATCCATAACATCCCCGCCGTTAGCAACGGGTGACGGATATAGCTTTTCAGATTTTTCCATGTATACAGCACCGGACGGAAAAAGTACCACCGTTCCAGCGCCTTCCGCAATCCCCCCTCTTCGGATGACATCGTACGATCCATTACCGAGAAGTAGTAAGCTTTTTTACGTAATACATCACGCAAATAGACCTGTTTTTCATCATGATATACACGTGTAAATACCGCCCGCCGGATGACTCCGCCAGACTCTATATAGCGCAGGGTCGGCTGTATTTCTTCAAAAGCAATCTGCTCCGCGTTAAATCCGCCTGTCGATTCATAAGCGCTCATTCGCCAGAAGCGTGCCGCTTCAATGGAGCGTTTTCCCAAGGTTTCACCCGCGTTGTTAATTACATTTCGCTCGAAGACTTTCACTTTGGAAAAAAAGTTGGCCGCTTCCGAATAGGCCTCCTCAGGAACGACCAATGCGCCGATATCCTGATGATCGTCAAAAAAGTCGATGCTCTGCTGAATCAAATGCTCGGCTAAAATCATATCGGAATCCAATACAAGTATGTATTCGGCACCCAAACGTCCAGCTTCCTCGACCGCCCTGACTCTTGCGATTCCCCGCTCTCCATGGGGAAGCTCCAACACCGTTACGGGTACTGGACTCCCTGCCGCTAGCGTACGAATCGTCTCCACGGTCTGGTCCTCTGAGCCGTCATCGGCAATCACGATGTGCAAATCCTTGTAATTTTGCCCCATACAGCTTTGCAAACATGGCTCTATTGTCCGTTCATTGTTGTACGTGGAGAAGAGAATGACCACTTTGTCCACTCTGTTCCGCCTCCTTTACCCAATCTCCCATTAACTGCTCAAATGCAGCCGCCGTATGATTAAAATGAAATCCCAGCGCATACTGATACGCCCGCTCACGCATGGCCATATAGTCTTCGCCTCCGTTTGCTGCTCTTTCCATTTGTTCAGATAATCCCCGGATGTCACCGTGGAAGCACAGGTATCCGCTTTTCCCAAAATCCGTCGCGTCCACCAGTCCGGGTGAATTACTGACGATGCTGGGAGTCCCCACAGCCGCTGCTTCGGTAATCGTCAAGCCCCAGCCTTCACGCAGGGAAGGGAAAACGAGCGCGTGGGCGCGGCTCATCAGCTCCAACTTATGCTCTGGTGAAACAAATCCGTAAAAGGTAATATCCGCTTGGGATTGTCCCTGTTCATCCGGCTCTCCGTACGTCAATCCATACCGTTTCATAATCGGCAATAATTGTTCTGCTACATAGGTTTTATCGGTTTTTCCAGCGATCCATAACATAGCGTGCGGGAATTTTTTCTTGAGTCGTCCAAAAGCTTCAACCACCAGATCAATGCCTTTATATTTCACAAAGCGCCCGGCGTACATAAAGGTAGGATTGGACTCCTTGGTTAAAAATTGCTCCCGGGGCCAGTGTTCAAACTCGATGCCTTCAGGCAACAGATGAACACGATCCGGGTGAAAGCCCAGCTTGAGCAGATCATAACGGGTAGACGGGGATACGGTAATTGTCCGATCCTTACGAGCAAGCTTGAGCATCAAGGGCTCCAAGCGATATCCGATATGATTAAGCGGGAATCCGGCATTTTCAAACCATATTTCCCTTGTTAGCTGATGTATAAAGAAAATTCGCTTGGGCGCCTCCACCCAGAAACGGGTGAAAAACTGGTGCGTGTTCGCCTGATTAATCACATAATCAATATGCTTGCGATGTTGACGGTAATAGCGCATGGCATAATAAATGACGCTGTAAATATTGCCTTTTCGGATATACGTAATTCCGTCTATGATTTCTTCCTCGGGCATTCCCTCGAACCTGGGCGAAAAATGAATAAACTGAAAACGGTCTTGCTGCGAGCGTTTGAGCATTTCGTGGGTGAAAATTTCGGCTCCCCCGCTTTTAGGTGAACGAATGTCACGCCAGGAGAGCAACAGAATTACGGTTTTACCATTCTGTTCAGGTATTGTATTCATGGGGTGAATCCCCCCTTATTTTTATTTTGAACAAATATACATAGGCATCTACCACAAAATAGAGCGACATGGCGCCGTAAACAATCAACTCTGATAGCAGAAAATCAGACGGGTTTTGATGCGCCACATGAAAGGCTGCCAATAAAATCGCAGCTCCAGCCAGTAGCCCGAACATAAATTTGCGTCTGCCCACCAATACATGCACATGAACAAAGAACAGCACGATGGAAAACAGCCAGTACACCCATCCTCCCAACGGAATATAAGCTTCTGCCGACTGGTATGAAGCCCCGAATAGTACGGGAATAGAAGGTGGGAACACAAAGGTAGTGCCCACATATACACAGATCGCTGCAACAGCCATTAATCCGGCATAGACGGCAACTAGCTTGCGCAAGGCTTGGCGGTCATGCCCCTGCGCACCGAGCTTTGGAATAAAGGCAGCTATCAAGCTGTACGACACGTAATAGACCAACTGGCTGTATTTCAACGCAATCGCATAACCGCTGGCCTGTTCGGGAAAATAATGCTGCACATAGAGCATGTCAATGGAGATACAGAACAAAATAAATAAATTCGTAATGAGACTATCCGTAAAATCCTGACCTAGTGATTTCCATAGCCCGGAAGATATACGTTCTCCAGTCCGTCCGCGTGAGGATAAGCCCCGCACCGAAACAGCCCAGCCGTGAAGCAGCGACAGCAGCATCCCCCCACAGCTTGCCAGCAGTAAAGCCTCCAGCTTGAGCCCTGATGCAGCCAGTATAAAGAACAGTCCCAGCTTTCCTAAAACCTCCAAGTAATAGTTCACATTCAGCGCCAGCATGCGTTCTCTGCCCTGTAAATCTCCACGGCACGAGCTGACGAGAATATGCAGCCCCACCAAGGCATACAGCATAAATAGCGGGCCGGAATCCACACCTAATAACGAACGCAGCAGCGGATGAAGCGCCAGTAATATCGCCATGGCAAGCACGGTTAGCAACAGAGGTGCTTTTAGCAATAGGGAACCGAGTGGCAGGCTACGCAGCGGAACCTTCTTGTCTCCCTTGGAGACCAGCTTGGCTGTTAATAGCTGAATGGACAGGCCCAAAACGGACAACAGTGCAAAGAGGGCCAGCAGCGCATTCGCCTGACCATAAGCTTGTCCGGTAAGATACCAGCTCGCTGCAATATGGAAGAAAAAATTAAATCCGTTCAGCAGCACATTAAATAAAGGAAACATCAACGTTCGCAAGCGGTTTGTCACGTTCTTATCTCACCCGCCGATCTAGCCGCCAAATATCAATAATGGAGCGCAAAAAACGAATCGAATCCTTCCAGACATGAATGTGCGAGCCGTCCCGGTCAATACACTTGACGGGTAATTGCAGCACACGAAGCTGGAGTCGCTTGGCAATAAACATCATTTCCAGATCCAGCGCCAGTCCGAGCTGTTCCTTCAAATGCGGGAACATCCGCTTCACAGCGACCGAGCTCATCACTTTAAGCCCTGTCTGGGAATCCACCACGCCTGTCGGTAAAAAAGGCCGGGAAATGACACGTTTGCCAAAGCTCACGATAGATCGTAATAAAGAGCGATTTTCGGCTGTCATATCCTTGGTTCCAATCACCACATCATAGTAGCCCTGCCGAACGACATTAATCATTCTGGCAATATCCTCAATAAAAAAGGAGTCGTCCGCGTCCACAAATACGTAGTAATCCGCGCCGATGGTGCGCATCCCTTCCAGATACGTTCCTGCTTTGCGGGTATTGCGTCCCAGTTCCCTGGTTTGAAGCAGCGGACTCAGATTCTGATTAATCCGGTTCACGGACAGGTCTGTCGCCGCCTCCAACGCTTTGATCAAGGCATTCGTGCCATCATGACTGCCATCATCAATGAGATAAATAGAGCCCTCCACAATATGACTGCGGATAAAAGCTTGCAGCCGTTCAGCAAACTTCTTGACATGAACAAAACGCTGCTCCTCGTTATATACAGACAAGATGAAAGCAATATGTTGGCCTTTGGCCGAATACTCGGGATAGAGCAAGCTTTGAATTTCGGAAAGCATCTCTTCGTTGTCATTGGCTTGCCAAAAAAGCAGGCGCAAACGACCTATTCCGGTAATCTGCACCATATGATGATCACTGAACGGATGCGATACATCCGTCACCAGTAACAGCGGCATCTGCGGAAAGCGACTACGGATCTGATTCGCTACCCGTACAGCCTGTCCAGGCTCCCTGTAATCAATCAGGCAGCAGCATGCGTCCTCATAGGCTGAAGTGACCTCCTGATCCTCGCACTGTATATACTCGTAAAAATAAATCACGTTGGGATAATCAATAGCCCTGTCATTATCGCTAAAAATGGCTATAGGTCCCTGCACACAAACCTCTCCTTTTCTCCGAATAGTTCTATTTTGTTGAAAAAGATTTAAAAATGTTTGCTTAGAGGGGTTAAATTAATGTACAAAAACTTCATATTTTCTTAATAAAATAGATGACATGCCGTGATACATAAGGATATAAGGAAATAAAAACCAATTTTCATATTTTGCAAAAACAGAGTATTTAGAACTAATTCATTAGACCAAAATCGACAAAAATCATCTTATTTATCCATATTCAGAATTAGTTCCTTATGATCAATCACAGAAAAATTTATGGTTATTTTGTCATAGAAAAATAGACGAATAAAACAGATTTACACGTCCATACTATGGGTAACATGTCATCTTTCGTCATGAATAACCCGAATGAATAATCATCAATACGAAAAGAAAGTAGGGTGTGAGTATGGAAGCATTTTATGTCAACCGGGACGGCTCATTATCCACCCCATTACGGGGCAAGGATGTGTTAGCGAACCCCCTTTTGAACAAAGGTGTCGCTTTTACGGAAGAAGAACGCAAAGAACTGGGATTGGAAGGAATCCTTCCTCCAACTGTCCTTTCACTGGAAAAACAGAGCGTACGAGCGTATCAGCAATTTCTGGCACAGCCCACCATGCTGCGTAAAAATGCTTCCCTTAACGACCTTCACAATCGAAATATCGTACTCTACTATCGTCTGCTTACCGACCATTTGAGTGAAATGCTGCCTGTGGTCTACACACCTACGGTAGGAACCGCGATTCAAGAATATAGTCACGAGTACAACCGCCCTGGGGGCGTATATTTGTCGATAGATAACCCGAACGGCATTGGACAAGCGTTCTATAATTCCGGTTTGAGTGGTGAGGATGTGGATCTGATCGTCGTAACGGATTCCGAAAGTATTCTGGGCATCGGTGACTGGGGTGTCGGGGGGATTAACATTGCTATTGGCAAGCTTGCTGTGTATACAGCTGCGGCAGGCATTCATCCCGGACGGGTGCTGCCGATTGTACTGGATGTGGGCACCAATAATGAAAAGCTGCTGAATGATCCGCTGTACATCGGAAACCGCCATAAGCGGGTTCGCGGAGAAGCCTATAACCAGTTTATTGATACTTTTATCAGCAAAACGTTAACGCAATTCCCGAAGGCGCTTTTGCATTGGGAAGATGTGGGCAGCGTGAATGCACGCCATATTATAGGCAAATACGGTCAAAGCATTCTCACCTTTAACGATGACATTCAAGGCACAGGAGCGGTAACGCTGGCTGCGATTCTTTCGGCGGTAGGTGTCACCAAGATTCCGCTGCGTGAGCAAAAAGTACTTGTGTTCGGCCCGGGGGCAGCAGGAATCGGTAACGCGGACCAAATTCGGGGAGCTATGATCGCGGACGGCCTTTCGGAGGAGGATTCATTCAAGCCCTTTTGGGCCTTTCATTACAGCGGGCTGTTAACGGACGATATGGAAAATGTACTGGAATATCGGAAGCCGTATGTACGTAAAAAAGAGGAAGTCAGCTCATGGACGCGGTCTGATGACGGAAAAATACCGCTGCTTGAGGTTATCCGCCAGGTGAAGCCTACGATATTGATCGGAACTTCCGGCGTAGCGGGTGCTTTCTCTGAGGAGATTATCAAGGAAATGGCGAAACATGTAGAACGCCCGATCATCATGCCCATGTCCAATCCTACAGACCTTGCCGAAGCGGTACCCGAGGATTTGATACGATGGACCGATGGCAGAGCCTTGATTGCTACCGGAAGTCCCTTTGAGCCAGTCACCTATAACGGTACGAAATTTGAGATTGGACAGGCAAACAATGCCTTTGTTTTCCCGGGACTTGGTCTGGGCGCAATTGTGGTCAAGGCCAAAAGAATCACCCCTGCCATGTTTACAGCCGCAGCAGATGCCGTTGCCAATGGCGTAGATTCGAATAAGCCTGGCGGTGCGCTGCTCCCCCCTATCCGAAAATTACGGGATGTTTCATACGCTGTTGCGGTGGCGGTGGCGAAAGCCGCGATTCAGGATCAGGTAGCCCAGGCACATATTTCAGATGTTGAGCAAGCCATTCGGGATGCAATGTGGAAACCGGAATATGTGAAGGTCAAGGCCGTGGAAAGTGTCATACATCACCCTCACTAATGCTTCATTGGGGGAAGAGAATGCCTATTCAGACAGGCAGGATACGCCAGTTCAAGCAAGGAGGATCGAACTATGAGTGTCGGACATATCCTTTATATTTTGGTGCCGATTTTTTTCGTTATTATTTTAGGGTGGTTAGCGGGGCATTACAAAAGCTTTGACGCCTCTTCCTCGAAAGCCCTAAATGCGCTCGTCACCAAATTTGCGCTGCCCGCGCATTTATTTATCGGCATTACGACCACCAGCAGGAAATCCCTTATCGAGCAATGGTCATTCTTGCTGGCTCTGTTCATTGGCATTGTCGGCTTTTATGCTGTTCTCCTTCTATTGTCCCGCTTTGCGGGGAAGCAGTCGCTGAAGGATGCCTCCATGTTTGCTTTGAACTCGGCACAGCCGACCTTTGCTTTTATGGGCATTCCCGTGCTCGGCGCCATCTACGGCTCCTCAGCCGTGGCGATCCCCATTGCACTTACCGGCATCGTAGTCAATGCCGTCCTTGACCCGGCGGCTACCATTATAGCTACCGTAGCCAGCCGGAATTCAGGCAAGGAACAGAACGGTCACCTCGGAAGTCTAGTCTGGGACTCCATTTTTCACGGTTTAAGGGAACCGCTGGCGCTCGTGCCGCTGATTGGCGTGATTTTGACCTTGTTCGGCTTCCATTCACCGGATTTGCTGAGCAAATCGTTGAATCAAATCGGTGACATTACCTCCGGGGCCGCTTTATTCGCAGTCGGTGTGACCATTGGCGTGCGCAATATCAGTTTCAGCATAACCGCCATTGCTATCGCGCTGTTAAAAACGATTGTACAGCCTTTATTGATGCTGCTGATTGCCTACCTGTGCGGCCTTTCGTCTGCCGATACGGTGAAGGCAGTATTGCTCGTTTCCTTCCCTGGCTCAGCCGTCGCTGCCATGATTGCTACGCGTTTTGAAAGTCTGGAATCGGAAACAGCTTCCTCCTTTGTCATCAGTGCCGTCATTTCTCTTGCTACACTGCCTGTGCTCATTTCGCTATTGATGTAAATTGTTTCCTATTAGACATTGGACCCTGTCGCGAATTCTTTCGTGTAGTTGGAGATGACGGTTTAACATAACAGATGAACGAATGTACAGTAATAGTCAAAAGAATAGGAAGTCCACTAGGGGAGCCGATGATGGCTGAGACAAGAACGTATCTTGGACCCTTTGAACCTGATCTAGTTCGTACTAGCGTAGGAAAGTGGAGCCTTCGTATATAAGGTCCCTGGTGTTTTTTTGCGCATTGGACCTATGATGAAGCCGCTCCAGTTTTCGGGGCGGCTTTTTGGCGTTGTTCCGGAACTGTATTCTTACGGGACTTCCTGCTCTTGATTTTGGTGGAGGTGGGAAAATGAGCTTATTAGTGGCGGAGACGCGCTGCTTACAAAGGTAACTGGAGCAGGCTGCCCATGCCGTGCAGGGTCCGGCGATATTGCATGAGCTGCCTAAAGCGGGAATTCATGTGCCGATCGTCGGGATCGGGGGCATTACTATAGACCGTGTAGAGGAAGTGGGAACAAGCACGGGAACAGCGCGATACGTGTGTGAACGGAAATTTGCTGATAGAGGTATTTAACTACTGGCTGAGGCATCATTCGTCGTAATAAACAGAAGCAGTCTTCCTGAACAGATAGGCTGCTTCTGTTTATAGAGCATATCACTTATCCATGACTTGGGTGCAGACAAAAGATTTTTCTTTGAGGTAGTATACATTCCCTCGTCTCAAATCCAAATTAATTCATACTTATCCAGTTCGATCCTTTTATTTACAAAAAAAATGGACTAGGAGTATAATATTTTCGCGGGTATCAAGGTGAATTCTGAAGAAAGGGAGTTTATTTAGTCACGAAGAAAAAATTATGGGCCTTGCATTGAGTTCGTGTCTTTTATTGGGGAGTGTTCCCGCGTATGCTGCTGACAGTACGGTAGAACCTAACCAAGCAGTTGATCCAAACTTGGTAATCTCAACTAAGGAAGAATTGACTATCCCTAATAATGTAACTGTTTATTCAGTTACTGCGTTAAACAACGCTTCTATAACATACGATCACAATTCGGGAATTGATTGGGATAAAGGAAACAGACAGGTTTGGGGCAACACTCAGGCCCAGCAAGGGAATGTAAAGCTAGACAGTTATACGAGAGCACGTTTTGAACATACATGGGCTCAGGGTGGATCAGTTTATGGAGATTCTGGACGGGTATGGAGCACCAAACAAGGAAGATCCTATGCTCGTTCTAGTTGGGAAAACTATAACTCATTAAATTCCGGTGTAGCCAAAACATACTACGGTATCTAATTTTTTAACGAATTATTTGTGATATGAATTTCTGTTTTTAGTAATTTCATTAATAAAAAAATTTACCAAACAATTCACTAAACAATTCACCTTGTTACCCGCCTTGGAGGATACATTATGAACAATATTCGTATAACTCGTGTCAAAGTTTTAGATGTGTTTTTATTTGTCGCTATTACCCTGTTCTGTTTCGCTTGCTTATTTACATTGTTTTATAATGAAAATGTAAATCTCGTAAAAAAACTAAGCAATAACTTTTATGATGATAATGCCTTGTTTTTCAAAACATCAAAAACTGAACTTGACTTTTCTTCTTTATATGAGGCACTACCAAATGATACTGTATTATTCGGAAGGTTTTTCGGGCAAGGAGAAGATATTCGGGGTGTTATATATAAGGGGGACTATGTTCCACCTAACTTAACAAGTGGAAGGTTTTTTTCTGAATCTGATTTCATATCTAATTCGCATGTTGCAGTTATTGGTAATGATGTTCCTATAAATAAAACCATAAATGAAAAAAAATATGTCGAATATAATCATATGGATTACGAGGTCATAGGGATTATTGGTTACAATATACCTACTAGAATAGATCGGACAATTTTACTGAACTTGAATGCTGATAATATCACTTCCAGTGTTGAATATATTGTTAGCAGTTCAACCATACAAAATGGTTTGAATTTTATTGGCAACGAAAAAATATTTGGGCAAGTTTCTGTATACGATAAGGAAAGTGTTAATATTTTGCATTTAGTTGATAGAGGTAAATGGATTATGGACTTTCTTCTGTGAAGAAGCCATCCCCCCAAATGTCATAGTTATACATGTTGAGAACATTTCCTTTTGAATCACGTAGTTTCACGATGTGGATCGACTACATTAAAATGAGGGCTTGTAGAATAAACCTATCATACTAAGGAGCGGATCATGAAAGAGCAAGGGCTGGTTTCTACGTACACGGTGGCACAATATAAGTCTCACAAAACGGCTTGTAATGAAGAAACTACAGCGAATACATCGAATCGTAAGTTTGCTCAAACGGAGGTCAAACGCTTCGTGGTCAGTGCCTTAACCTATGTGAAAGTCAGAACCGATGGCACTACATCTGCGTGCTGGTCGACCTGTTCAATCGAGCAATCATTGATCATAGTGCTGGTCCTCATAAGAATGCAACATTGATTTCCCGCGCTTTTGCGACGGTGAAAGGCGATCTGCGTCAGATTCAGTGGTTTCATACAGACCGTGGCAGAAGCTACTTTTAGGGTGATGAAAACGGTTGTACCTTTATAACACTTCGATTGCTGCTTGAGGTGTCGGCCCAATAGAATCCTTGCAGCAAATCGTTGATTTTATTAATACTTATATTCAGACAAAGCCGTTTCAAAAATAAATAAAATATATTATTCTTCAATTCCAAGCAATTCGGATACTTGTTTTCTATATCTCGTAGCCTTACGTGTCCCGTGAATGAGATTAGACAATCTGGAAGCCGGAATTTGATATGTAGTACAGAATGTTTTTTGATCAATTCTTTTCTCGACCAGTTTTTGTTTAATCTTCCACCCAAAAGGGGTTACAGCATTTCGTCGATTCAACATCATTACCTCCAAACCTGGTTTTTGAAATCATAGTATGATGCAAATGTAATACACATTAGCTTAATGATCTGATCTGCCCTTTTGGTAATGATTTAACAGATCATCCAGCTTCTTGGATTGTTCAATTACTTTGGGATGTGTTAAAAATCCGTACTTTTTCTGGACTTGATACAGCTTCCTCCTAGCTCTCTCGACACGAAGTAAAGTCACACCTTGATTCATCAGCATGATCCCCTCCTATATGTAATATTTTAGAACAAAAAGACGTTTTTTAGGTTTTTGAATGATACTCTTACCAAAAAAAGTACTTTTCAAAAAGTTCGCATAAACTGGGAAGCCCCGAATTTTACGCAAAAGAACCCCGTCTCCACTACTAAAGTAGGGACAGAGGTTCCTTTGGTTTGGATAACAACCCTTTTGCAATTTGATCTCTTTTCATAAATAATGAGAAAAAATCCCTTGATTTTTAATGCAATCAAGGGATAGACCGATTCATTTCTCTCGTTTCGACAATGCAAAATTGATTATCTCTCCAGTTACAGTTCCAGTCAAAATAATATAAAACATCATAGCTTGAAACTTATACCCCAGTGCATAAAATATTCCCAGACCTATTGCATAGCCTAGCAAAATACCAGTATAACGTTTTAAAAATTTGTTCATGGAGTACATCCGATAGGGTATGGTTGCGAACTAAAGAACTTTGCAGAGTCAGCCGTACCAGTTACTTTGTTTCGTGAAGCATCTTGATAGAACACCGTATAATTAGCGTAAGGAATAGCTTCACACTTTCTAGGATAAGAATATTGATAAATCGTATAATAAGATTGAGTATTCAAGCTTGCCCCAACGCCTAAAATTGTGAGAATGGTTGATACAGGAGCTTTAGTAACCGTTGCTATTGCCGCTGCTGCATAATCTATTCCTACATTCACCCAATCATAGGAGTAATCAAACTTGCCTACAAAGGTTCCACCTGAAGGAACAGCATTTAACGAAAAATCAGAACGGCTCTCTTTAACATTAAAGTTCTCCTGTTTTACACCGTCAATCAGCAAAGTTTGATCTTTTGTGAAATACTCAATTTTAGTTGTTTTTCCATTCTCAACAACAGTCGTTATTCTATGATTGTCATCATTAAAGTTGGTTGTTACAGTCGCCTCTCCACGATCAGTCTGAATAACTTCTGTTTGAACTAGGTTTTCCTCTGGCTTTGTGAATTGTTCAGCATTACTCACCGAAGGTAAAACAGTCACGCAGAGTAATACTGATGCCAATAAAGGGACGAGTTATAAATATTACACTTTGTATAGTGAGAAGTAAGGGGAGTTTTGTCGAACATTAAATCAATTAAAAAAGTCTACCAGTTATAGAGCGGCAGAGAAAGAAATTATTATTTTGAAAAATTTAAATTCACAATCAAGCTTTAATTTGAATATGGACAATGGATTTGATAATTCCTTTAATAACTGTGATTAACAACGACGAATGACGGAGGAAGAATGAAAAGAAAGTGGTATTTAAAACCAATGGTCATAATTTTAATGATTAACCCCGCAATAGGCTATTTGAATGTATTCTTCAATAGGAAGAAATTTGAACCCAATGAACGATTAGAATATTTGGCATAGCCACAGTATTTGCTGCCCTATGGTTAACTAAATTTCTACCGCATTCATGGCGAATTCCCGCTATAATAGTTGTTGCACTTATTGGGATATTCATATTCAGAAAAAGTAAATAATAAAATAAATCCCCGTTACCTTAATTGGTTGGCGGGGATTTATTTGTTCCTATCTGTTTAAGCACCTCCAATTTGTTCTTGAAGTTGTATTCTCTGATTATGGCTATGCGGCTGAACAGGCATAGCTAAGATAAACAAAAAGCTAATTGCGCTGATCAAAAGAACCATTTTTCTCTACATTGTCTAACCAGACCTTATCAATAATATTTACATACAGGATTTGAATCTAACATGAATAAAACAGTAGTTACTACCAATAATAAAATAATCTTTCTCTTTTCCCTTCACTCACTAAACTTTCGTACTTCACATGAGCCTTAACGTCTGCAAACTTTTTAAACTGTTCAAATAATGCTATACACCTAATGAAAAAAGCTTCTTTATTAATGGCTAATGATTTAGATAAAACGTCTAGCAAGTATTCAAAGCCATGTGAGTATCTTCCTTTATTCAAGTAATATTTGGCCAGTTCATATTTAAAATGCATTGATTGTTCTGGAACCACTTGCTTAGTATATATGTCAGGAGATAGCTGCCCCTGTTGCACAAAAGAGTCAATAACCGTTTCAAAACGTTTAAGTATGTGATTCACATCTATATGGTATTGGTTAGCCGCAATCATAACGTTCATCAACTTAGCAACCATTTCCTTTTCCGACTTATCAGGTGAAGTACAAATATATTCAACATAATCCAGAAGCACACTTGTATCTCCAGACAGGAGTTTGTTTACATAGGTATTACCTTTTGCCCAATGTTGATACAGTTTGATCCAATGCAGAGTATCCTCGTCCGTCTCTTTGACCCAATCTAAATTAGCGTAGGCGTATGTATAATCTAGAGCTTGTTGATAATCGCCTTGGGCGTCACAGACAATTGCACACAGTAAATCGGCATAGGTGATGTATACAAACATGGGACGACTCAGCCTTCTATCAGGCTCCACGCGCTTTTGCTTCTTCTGCTGATGTTTCAAAGTATATTGGATTTCCGCTTTATCTCTCATTTTTCTCGCCATTTCCTCTACCTTGTCCCATAGACGCAAAGACCTATACACGTTTGCCAAGTCCTTCAATGCGTCAAGCTGGTCTATTTCATCTAGGCGTTCAACAAAAGCTTCAAATATCGTAGCTGCCCTGAGATTTAGGTTTTGATCGTCTCCAATCTGAATCGTGAATATACGATATTGACATATGGCCAAGCGTTCAGAATGCTGGTATTTCTCCGCTTCCGCAACCCCCTCAAAAAGCAACAACGCAGCAGCGTGCCGACCTTGTGCGAACAGTTTTTCCGCTGCATCAAATAGCTTCGGGGAATATAGCAGCTTGTCCATGATATGCCCAACTACACGCTGAATCGCCTTCAGCTTATCCAGTTCAGCACAGCGATACAATACGGGCTCAATTCGCCGCCAATCCGGGGAACGTTCGATGATGTAATCATCTATGTATCGGTCGTAATAATAGCCCTCTGGTAATCCCATTGCCAGTGTGATTCGATCCAACTGATGTATAGCTACAGGGCGATGCTTCGTAACCCAAGTATTAAGCGTTCTTTGATGAACACCTGAACGCTCCGCAAATTCTGCTATAGTCAAGTTATTTTCCCTTAAGTAATTGTCCAACTCCGCTAAAATCTTAGGTGTATGTTCCAATTCATAACCACCTTTCATACAAAAAATCCAAATTTTATAATCTCACCTCGAATTATTGTCCAAAAATTGGCATGTGTCAATGTACTTTTTCTCTATATTAGCAATCCAAACAAAACTGTTTCCCAAATCAGGTGGTCACCCTCTCCACTAGCTTGAACTCCAAATGATGTAATGTTTCATCCAGCCCTTCAAGGGTGTTGCGAATCAGGATGAATGCGTTCTCAGCTTGTTTATCAATCGGGTAATGAATCGTTGTTAAATCAAGCAAATGCGAAATTTCTGTGTTATCAAAGCCGACCACCGCAAATTGATCCGGCACAGAAACGTCAAGCCTGCGTGCTTCGGTCAGCAGCCCTGCTGCCAAATAATCTGTAGAACAAGCGAAGGCATCCGGTTTGTCCGTTTGTTCTATCCACCAATGGGCGATATTTTCACCGGCTTCAATGGTATTCAAATTATAAAAATGCGGGAAGACCTCAGCGTCCAAATCATATTTTCGGCAAAAATCATGATAGGCCCGGATGCGTTCCTTCGTATTAAGCCCTCGCATATTGCCATACACATTTGCAATTCTCCGGTATCCTCTGGCATACAAATGCTCTAACGCCAGCGTATAGCCCTGATACTGATCCATAAATACAGACGGAATTGCCTCTATGCTCACACGCTGCCATGTCACAATCGGACCATATTTGGTATAATGCTCGATCACACTCCACTCATTGACGCGAATCATACAAACCAAGGCATCCAACTGCTTTCTTCGCAACATTTCCAGTGCTTCAAGCTCCCGCTCCTTATCCCCATTCGTAATAAAAAGCGCTATATTAAAGCCATGCTCCTGAGCATACATCGTAAAACCACGCACAAATAAATTTAATGAATCATTAAAAGAAATTGAAATAATTCCTATGAGCTTTGTCATGCCCGTTTTTAAAGAAATCGCATTTAAATTAGGAACATAATCCAGTCGGTCTATGACCTCCTGTACACGCTGTCTTGTCGATTCACTCACATACGGGTGGTTATTAATGACACGGGACACCGTTGCCGAGGATACACCCGCAAGCTTTGCAATTTCATGAATATTCGCCACAGTCCTCACCTCGTTCTCCTCTATTCTAACATGTCCTTGGGCTAAGCCTCTATGACCTCGCTGCATCCTATAATATGTTTTTTTAAAATCCTTGACCTGTAATGCATTACAGAGATTACAGTGAAATAGAAGCTTGAGAAAGCGGTTTTAAAAAAAGTATTCAGGGAGGTAACAATCATGAAAAAAGGCATAAAGATTGCGACTATCGGTGGCGGCTCCAGCTATACTCCGGAATTAGTGGAAGGCTTCATCAAACGTTATGCAGAGCTTCCCATTCGGGAATTGTGGCTGGTAGACATTGAGGCAGGACGCGAAAAGCTGGAGATCGTGGGCGCCATGGCTAAACGGATGGTGAAGGCAGCAGGCATTGATTGTGAAGTACATTTGACGCTGGATCGTCGGGAAGCCTTGAAGGATGCCGATTTTGTAACGACCCAATTTCGGGTAGGCTTGCTCGAAGCTCGGATTAAAGATGAAAGTATTCC
The DNA here is from genome assembly GCF_056316205.1 of Paenibacillus sp. 1-8. NCBI lineage: Bacteria > Bacillati > Bacillota > Bacilli > Caryophanales > Paenibacillaceae > Paenibacillus > Paenibacillus sp. 1-8. The sequence goes on from NZ_CM149995.1 coordinate 4,175,780, forward strand.
TTTAAAACACGGTATGATCGGTCAGGAGACCAACGGTGCCGGAGGGATGTTCAAAGCCTTCCGTACCATTCCTGTCATCCTGAGCATTGTTGAAGATATGAAAGAATTGTGTCCGAATGCGTGGCTTATCAATTTCACCAACCCTGCGGGTATGGTCACCGAAGCCGTACTTCGTTATGGTCAGTGGGACAAAGTCATCGGATTATGTAATGTTCCAATCGGCGCGATCAAGAGTGCATCGGCTGTGCTGGACAAACCGGAAGACGAGCTGTTCTTTAAATTTGCAGGGATTAACCACCTTCATTGGCACAAAGTTTATGACAAAACCGGGGCCGAATTAACAGAGCAAGTCATTGAAGGATTGTACGCTCCCGGCGCAAAGCCAGAAAAAGTCGTTGAAAATATTAAGAATATGCGCTTCCTGTATGATCAAGTGCGTCATTTAAAAATGCTGCCTTGTCCATACCATCGTTATTACTACATGACGGATAGCATGCTGAAGGAAGAACTAGAGGAAGCCAAAAATGAAGGAACTCGGGGTCAAGTCGTCAAACGTCTGGAAGAAAGCCTGTTTGAACTGTATAAAGATCCGAATCTGGATTACAAACCGGAGGAACTATCCAAACGCGGCGGTGCGCATTACAGCGATGCAGCCTGTGAAATCATTAATTCCATCTATAACAACAAAGGCACACTGATGGTGGTTAGCACACGTAACAATGGTGCAATTGATGATGTCCCTTATGACAGCGCGATTGAAATTACCAGTGTGATTCGCGCACATGGTGCAGAACCCGTGAACTTCGGCAAATTCCCGCCTGCACAGCGCGGCTTGCTGCAAGTGATGAAGGCGATGGAAGAATTGACGATTGAAGCGGCAGTAACGGGTGACTACGCAACAGCTCTGCAAGCCTTCACCCTGAATCCGCTCGTACCAAGCGGCGACATCGCCCAAACGGTGCTGGATGAATTGCTGGAAGCGCATAAGGAGCATTTGCCACAATTTTTTGCTCATAAGGCGAAGGCGACGGTATAAAGCTTTAGACATTATGTCTACGCTGAAAGCAAGCTTTCATAATTAAATAGTTAATTAGGGACGTGCCGATCTTGGTTCGTCCCTGTTCTCATGTATACATGCTGAATGCACGAAAAACAGCCTTTTTTTGATTTTTCCATCTATTCTGGCCTAGATCGTCTGGTCCCGGAGCTTCGCTTCTGACTGTTTGACTTGTTCTTCCGACTGCTGAGGATAAACCCGCGTCGGCAACAAATATATCAAAGTCGAATTTTTCCAGAAACAATCCCTCAGGACGAGCAATATCCTTGAGATCGGTAATAGGTGCGCTTATTCTAACGTGGCAATAACCTTGTGGACTTTGCGGGCAAGCTCCAGAACTGCTCCTTTGCCGAATCCGCTGCCGGTTCCCTCAGTATGGTTTGGGCCCGTAATCAGTCCTTTTTCAAGTTTTTTCACGATTACCCATTACCCTTGTGATCTGGATTGAACCAATTACAATGGTTGCTATTGTGCAACTAAACACAAAAAAAGCTCCTGTACAGGAGCTTTTCATTTCTTGCTGTACGTCCCAGGAGGGATTCGAACCCCCGACCGACGGCTTAGAAGGCCGTTGCTCTATCCAGCTGAGCTACTGGGACAAAATGGTATTCGTTGGAGCCTTATGTATTCAGCGCATTGATTATTATATCATATTTTTGCTAACTGTCAAAAGCATTTTTTTATTGTACAAGTAAACAGGCTGCAAAAGGAATCATTTGGACGCTGACGGGGTATTATGTACAAAGGCCATGCTACGAAGGAGGTATATAATCCGTGAGAGGTCTATTGTCATCACTTTGTTATTTCAGCATTTTCTTCGCGCCTTTTCTAGTGCCTGTCATTGTGTGGATTGCAGTACGGGACGAATATGTTCAGGGACATGCAAAAAAAGCTATTTTATCGCATATTTTCCCCATTATTGCGGCGATTCCGCTGGTGTATTTTATTATAACGGCGAATCATGCAGGTTCAGTTATCGGGTTTGTACTGCTATTCGTAGTGGTCTATCTCGGGGTATTTGTCTACAACATCTACAAAGGCATCATGACGCTCCGTGAAGCCGCATAAATCTGAAGAAGAAGCCTCCTTTTATTCCGCGAGTTAAGCGGGATACGGAGGCTTCTTTAAAAATTTTCAATATACAAATTTATTTATTTATTACCAAAGCGTTTAGGACTTCTCCGTACCTCGTGTCTTACGTTTTTCTCCAGCACTTCTTCCGCAAATTCATTGTTATGAATATAACTGCTGCCTTTATTTTTTTTGTACTTCGCTTTGCTGTCTATGATTTTCCCCTCCTTTCACGCTGATTCGGCGATGGCGCCGGAGCCCAAATTAACAAAAGCCGAGGCATAGCACACCATATCCTCATGCCCCGAACTCCTTGGCAAATTCCGTGCTGAGCTGCCCATAGGAAAGTAACTCTCTTTTAAACTTTTCCCGTTCTTCCCCGGCCGTAATGTGTGTGGAGTCGGTAAAAGCCTTGTCCGTCACTTCCTCAAACGCGGAATGCAGATTATTATCGTACCAATCCAGCGCCAAATCGGCGTCATTACGAATGATGCGTACCACGTCATAACCTTCCTGACGGTCCTGCTGATTGGTGGCGGTGATGTAGACCAGCAGTTCCGGGTCATCTGCCGCGCCGGGCCGTACCTCTACCTCTGCGCAGCGTACTCCGTCAAGTTCGGTGAAGCGGCGTATTTTAGCATCCTTGATGTAGTACATTTGCCTTCCTCCTTCCTTGCGAATACACGAGTTTCCCCATTTGTAGTTTTCGGAACGGACAGACATTTTATGCTTCTTTTCGGCATATATACTGATGAACTGGGGATTTAGTTTTTGATTCATTCCAACACTGGATGAACACGACAAAGAGAGGATGAACAGACATGTGCGGAATTACTGGTTTCATACAGTGGAACGGAGACTTAATGCATCAATCGGAGCTACTGCTCAATATGACGCAAACGCTCTCCGATCGCGGACCGGATGCTGCGGGCACCTGGATATCCAACCCGTGTGCCTTCGGACACCGAAGACTGAGCGTTATGGACCCGGAAAATGGCGCTCAGCCCATGATCCGGCAGCTAGAGGATATCACTTATACGATTGTATATAACGGGGAAATATATAACGCGCCTGAGCTGAAAAAAGAGCTCCAACAGCGCGGGCATTTTTTCCGTACACAATGCGACACGGAGGTGCTGCTCGAATCCTATATCGAATGGGGCCCCGAATGTGTGGATCGGTTAAACGGCATTTTTGCGTTTGCGGTCTGGGATAGTGAGCGGGAGCAGGTATTTCTGGCACGGGATCGGCTGGGAGTGAAGCCGTTATTTTATAGCCACACCGAAGAAGTATTCGTATTTGGCTCAGAACCCAAAGCGCTGCTCCAGCACCCTGCGGTAGAAGCCGCAGTCGACGCCGAGGGATTGGCCGAAATTTTTATCATCGGGCCTGCACGCACCCCCGGACACGGCGTCTATTCGTCCATGAAGGAGCTGCGCCCCGGACATACGCTAACGTACAGCCGCGACGGTGTGCGCATTCAAGCCTACTGGAAGCTGGAAAGCTTTGCACATGAGGATAACACCGAAGAAACAGCACTCAAGGTACGCGAGCTGTTGCTGGATACGGTGGAGCGGCAACTCATTTCAGACGTTCCGGTATGCACCTTGCTGTCGGGCGGTCTGGATTCAAGCGCACTGTCCGCGCTGGCTGTCGATTATTACAAGCGTACCGGGCAGGGACAAGTTCATACGTATTCGGTCGATTATGTGGATAACGACAAGCATTTTAAAGCCCATGCGTTCCAGCCCGGAGCCGATGCCCCATGGATTCAGCGGATGGTCGATGAGTTAGGTACGAACCATCACTGGATCGAATTCGATACGCCCGAGGTTGTAGCAGCGCTGAACAACTCCACACTAACGCGGGATTTGCCCGGTATGGCGGATGTGGATTCGTCGCTGTATCTCTTTTGCCGGGAGATTAAAAAGGGGGCCACTGTCGCCATTTCCGGTGAAGCGGCGGATGAAGTGTTTGGCGGATATCCGTGGTTCCATCGGGAGGATATGCTCAATTCGGGCACATTCCCGTGGGCAGTCGCTCCCGACATGAGAGCCAGTCTGCTGTCTCCCGAGGTGCGGGACTGGATCAAGCCCTTGGAGTATTTGAACGACCGCTACTCGGAAGCGGTAGGAGAAGTGCCAAAGCTGCCGGGGGAAGCAGATAAAGCCGCGCAAATGCGCGTCATGTCCTATTTGAACATCACCCGCTTTATGCCTACTCTGCTGGACCGCAAGGATCGGATGAGTATGGGGGCCGGACTGGAAGTGCGGGTGCCGTATTGCGACCATCGGCTGGTGCAGTATGTATGGAACATCCCGTGGAGTATTAAAATGACGGGCGGACGTGAAAAAGGTATTTTGCGAAAGGCACTGGAGGGTGTACTGCCGGATGATGTGCTGTATCGCAAAAAAAGCCCGTATCCCAAAACGCATAACCCTTCCTATCTTGCTGCTGTGAAAAAACAGGCGCTGGATCTATTGGATGATTCCTCCTCCCCGCTGCTCAGGCTGATTGATGCGCAAAAAGTACGGGATATCGCGGCCTCACCGGAGGCATCCACCAACCTGCCCTGGTTCGGTCAACTGATGTCGGGTCCTCAATTGTTCGCATATTTGGCTCAAGTGGATAATTGGCTGCGCACTTACAAGGTAGCGATTCGGTAAGAATTAAACCAATAGCTAAAGCAGCAGGCTTCGAGGCAAAGAACGGTGATTTGTTCGTCGTATACGGGAAATAACGACGAGAAATAGTGAAAGCCAAAAAGGCTATCCGCAGCTCATGACTGGCGGATAGCCTTTTGATCGTTATGTGTCTGGCCTGTTACTTATATCAAGCTATGCCTGCGGATTCCCCAGCTTGTTCACCAAGCCCCGCAATGCTACACCACGGTGGCTGATGGCTTGCTTTTGTTCCAGCGTCAGCTCGGCCATCGTCTTTTCAAACTCCGGCAAATAAAACAACGGGTCATAGCCGAATCCCCCGCTGCCTGCGGTTTCCGTTGTAATCCAGCCATCCACCGAGCCAGTCGATTCCAAGGTCTCCCCTGTCTGCGGATTATACAGAATCAAGGTACAGACGAATTGAGCCGGGCTCAGCAAAGGCTGTCCGGTATCATCACCAAGCTGCTTCGATTCCAGAACGTCGAGCAGCTTGATATTGTTTTCGTGATCGCTGGCGCCTTCCCCGGCATAACGGGCCGAGTATACGCCCGGCGCTCCGTCCAGCAAATCCACACACAGGCCGGAATCGTCAGCCAGCACGGGCAATCCGAGCACATCTCCGACCGCTTTGGCCTTTTTCAGCGCATTCTCGGCAAAGGTTTTACCATCCTCAACGACAGCAGGAATATCGGGGTAGTCATACATGCTTTTGACTTCCTTGCCAAACGGAGCAAAGGCATGTGCGAACTCCCGCACCTTCCCTTTATTCTTCGTAGCGACAATAACAACCGGACCCTCCAACAGCATCAGGCCCCAGCCCCCGCACGTCCTGCTCCGATCTTGTCTGCAATCGGTCCGAGCACCTCTTTTTGACGCTCAATCATTTGCAGAATTCCTTGTTCACCCAAGCTGAGCAGTTGATCCAGCTCTTGACGGTCGAACGGGCTTTCTTCCCCCGTACCTTGCAGCTCAACATACTTGCCGCCACCCGTCATTACGAGATTCATGTCTACCTTAGCCTTGGAATCCTCTTCATAGTTCAGGTCCAGCAGCGCTTTGCCGCCAACAACCCCCACGCTGACGGATGCCAGAAAATCGGTAATTGGAAAAACAGGCAGCTTGTGCTGTAGCGCAATTTTATTCACAGCAATCGCCAGCGCTACGAAAGAACCGGTAATTGAGGTCGTGCGTGTGCCGCCATCCGCCTGAATCACGTCACAGTCGAGCGTAATCGTCCGCTCACCCAGCGCCTGCAAATTCACAACCGAACGCAGCGCTCTTCCGATCAGACGTTGAATTTCCATCGTCCGGCCTGTCAGCTTCCCACGTGCAGCTTCTCGTTGATTACGCGTATGGGTCGCCCTCGGAAGCATGGAATACTCTGCCGTTACCCAGCCCTTTCCTTGTCCCTTCATAAAGGGTGGAACGCGTTCTTCCACGGTAGCCGTACAGATGACTTTCGTCTCGCCAACCTCTATAAAAACAGAGCCCTCCGCATACTTATTTACTCCTGCTGTCAATTTCATCGGGCGCAGCTCATCACTGTTTCGTCCGTTAGATCTACTCATGCTTTTTCCTCCTACGTCGTATGCAACCTGTTCTTGTACATTTATTCTACCAAAGTGTGCAGGCAAAAGCACCCCAAGGACGATTCCCCGTCCTTAAAGAGGAATTTCGTTAATATGCTGCGGCTTGGCTACAGGCTCTCCATAATTCTGATTATTTTGTCCAATCACGCTTTTTTCACCGTTCAGCTCAATTCGAATTTTGGTTTTAACCGCATCCTCTGAATTATCTGCCGCCGTCAGCACGACCGATTCCAGAAACTCGGCAGGCACCGCTTCTCCCTTGGCAAACATATCATCCGAGAGCGATACCGTAATCACGTTATCTTTGGAGCGTTCTACCGATTTCAGAGCGGTCTCCCCTGTCATGACTTCCTGTAATCCGTCCTTGGTCTGCGGACCCTGGATCAACTGATGCAGCGCGGACTGAACACGATCTTTTTCCGGGCTGACCAACCGTGTTACAGGCACATAATATTGAACTCCAGCAGGAGAAGATGAGGAGAAATACACGGTGACCGGACTGGAATCCAGTGGCGTTACGCCATGACCAACCTCCAGATTAATGCCTACTGCACGGGTCAACGGATGATCCAGCGGTGTGCCGCCAACAGGCATTTCATTCAGCTTTTTGCCATCCACCCAGATTTGTACACTTTGAATATCGGGACGGTCAGTCAGGGTCCAGGTCAAGCTTTCCATCAATTTGCGTTCTTCCTGTGCCTTGTAGCTGCCGAACGATTTGTTGAATTCGACGACTGCCAGCTTGTTGTTCTTGTCCACCGTTACACTCTTCACTTCCGTACCTTGTGGCAGCACGCCCTTGAAGCCCTCTGGTAACAGTCCGGCATACGGCCCGCCCTCAACCAGCGTTTCCAGCGCCGACTTGGCATCCGCCTGCACATCACCTGTAGCAATCGGCAAGGATACCGGAGCCAGCAAACCGTTATGATCCTGTAAAAATACAGCTCTCAGCTGTCCGGTGCTGACGGGAGCTTTTCCGGTCACCGCCTTAATCATGGACTGCTCCGTCGTGGATGGCGGGGGATCAATAGATGCCGATTCGTTGCCGAAAAGGCTGCAGCCGGACAATAACAACGGCAGGGACAGCAGCCCTACTACGGACGTCACGCGCAATGGATGTTTTATGTTCATAAATGAAGTTCCTCCCTAACAATTTTGTACAGATTGTACTAATATGTATACAAGCCTCGCGTAAAAAATAACTACTTTTTCAGCCGACTGGACACACTGGTCATATTGTAGTAGAAATCAGGAACGATACGAGGAGGGAGCTTCAACTTTATGGACAAGAAAAAAGTGCCTTATAGCCTGAACAGTAAAAAGGTAGCCGATGCCACCCGCGAATGGCTGCACAAGCGTGGTGTAAACCTTACAGAGATCGCAGAGCTGGTCATGCTTTTACAAAAAAAATATTATCCGAATTTAACGATGGAAGAATGTATGGAGAATGTGGAAAAGGTGCTGATGAAGCGCGAGGTTCAAAATGCGGTGCTCACAGGCATCCAACTGGATATCCTTGCCGAGCAAGGCGCTCTCCTTCCCCCCTTGCAGGATATGATTGAAAATGATGAAGGGCTATACGGAGTGGATGAAATTTTGGCTTTTTCCATTGTGAATGTATACGGCAGCATTGGATTTACGAATTACGGTTATGTCGATAAGCTTAAACCGGGTGTGCTGGAACGGCTGAACGATAAAAGTCTGGGGCCGATCCATACGTTTCTGGACGATATTGTGGGCGCTATCGCAGCTTCGGCCAGCAGTCGTATCGCCCATCGCAAACAGGCAGAGCGCGAACAGGAGCTTGGAGAAGAAAGCGCACCGAATACAACCCGTTAATTAAAGAAGGATATACATTCCGCACGATGAAGGCTGACGATTATGATCAGGCTATTGCACTGTGGAATGGGATTTTACTAAATTCCAGAGAGCTGAAGTAGCGTCTGAGCGCTTGATCTATGTAAGCAGAAATGCCGGGTCTGATTCGAATGAGAAACGATCAGACCCGGAACATAGGGTAGACTAACGTAGTGGTTACAATCTGATTTAATTTTTTGGGCGCAGTGTACGTTCTACAATTCCCAGCATGGATTGACGAGAGAAGAACCGGGACACCTGAGCTACCCAATAGTTTTGGCGACCGGAAATGATGTGACTACGCCCCTTTTCAAATGCTCTCAGCGCGTTCTTCACAACGGTTTGGGGAGTTTCCCTAATTCCAACTGACGCTTCACTTGCGCCAACAATATCAAAAAACGGCGTTTCTGTTGAGCCTGGACAAAGGGCCAGAACTTTAAGCCCCCGTTTCCGATTTTCGGCCCATAGAGCTTCACTAAAAGAAAGCACAAATGCTTTGGTTGCTCCATACACCGCCATATACGGATCGGGCTGAAATGCGGCTGTGGAAGAAACATTGATTAATCCGCCATCCCGGTTACGCAATAAATCAGGCATAAATGCATGTGTGATATCGACTAAAGCAGCCACATTGAGGATGACTTCCTCATGCTGCCGTTCTCCTGAAACCTGTTCAAAGTATCCATAGGTGGCAAAGCCTGCGTTGTTAATTAAGAGATCCACCTTTAGTTGATGTTTTTGAACCTCCTGGTGTAATGTTTGCGGTGCTCCTATCGCAGAAAGATCAAGTGCGATGACTGTTGTCTTTACATTGTATTTAGCAGAAAGCTCTTTAGCCAACGCCTTCAACTTCGTTTCATTACGTGCCACCAAAATGAGATTGCATTTTTGAGCTGCCAGCGAATAGGCAAAGGCTTCGCCAATACCGGATGATGCGCCTGTGATCAGAGCTGTTTTGTTTGCGTACATAAACATGATTATGAACCTCCATAGTATCGTTGTTTTATTTTAGAAACATTGTTACCATTGTTCCAAAATGAACTGAAGTCACCTATTATGACGACCTCAGTACACCTTATATCTTAAGATTGGGATGAGGATGTTTTAAATGCTGCGAGCGTATTCCTCAGTGTAAATGCATACACCCCTTGAGCCATATCTACTTCAAAATGACCTGCAAACTGAAGATGTATGACTCCATGTAAAGCAGACCAGAACATCCGGACAACCAGCAGCGGATCATGTTCTTCCAGTTCACCCTGCTCCATAGCGTGTATGACGGTTTCCAGAATTCGAGATAGGGCCGTAGTTGTACCCTCCAAACTCTGTTCATCCGGTTTAAAATCAGATAAAGCCCCGCCAAACATCATTTTGTAATAGGCTGAATGAAGCTGTGCAAATTGCCAATACGCCCAACTTAGGGCTTCCAGATCAGCGAGTACGTTATCGGTGCTTGCAACTTGTTGAAAGGTTTCGGCCAATAGCCGACATCCATCCAGGTACATCTCATTGGCGAGACCATCCTTGCTGCCGAAAATACTGTAAATAATCTTGGTGGAACAGCTTAATTTCTGGGCAACTCGTCGCACGGTCACAGCCTCTGGCCCTTCTTCCGCAAGAAGGATACATGCCGCATCAATGACATTTTTACGTAGCAATTGCTGCTGCTGTAGCTTCACTTCCGAATAGGTTTTATAGGGATGCGATGGCTCGGACATTTTTTAATGCACTTCCTTACTATTTTTAACGTAGAGTTTGAACGTGATCTTTTCGGAAACAACGTTACCGACAAGAATCATAGTATTCTAATTCTGAATTTTTGTCAAATATTAAACTCGTACAGCATCAATAGGCAATGCCTACCCGTGTGTGTAGAAAATCGCTACTACTCAACTGACGATAGGTAAAATCGGCCGTGTCAGCGGTCGTAATTTGTGTGCCACCCTCGGGCAGCAGATCCTTTTCCACGCGATATATGCCCGTCCGCGCTCCGTCCGGCAGCCATGTCGGGCAGACTATTGTCCAGTCCAGCGCCGAATCGCGCAGCCGTTCGTACACCCGGCGGTGTTCCTCAGCCGCACGGGTGCTGCGCCGCCGGGGCTCGGAGGATTCATACCGATACAAACCCGGCTCCGTCCGGCTCTGTAAAATCCCTGCCGTCCCCACTGTAATGAGCCGGGGAACGGACTGCTCCTGCATAAGCCGGATCAGCAAACGGATATTCACGGATAAGGTCTTGGTTCCATCCGTATTCAACGCGCTGATGACAGCCGTCGTCCCACCCTCCAGCGCTTGCGCTACATCCTCAGCGTTGGTGGCATCTCCTTGTACGATCTGGAGCAGCGTCCCATATCTTAATATGTAATCCTCCAGCTTGTCCGGTGAACGAACAAGAGCTGTAACAGTATGACCGTCCGCTAATGCATATTCCAGGATAAAACGCCCCACACGTCCGGTAGCCCCCAGCAGCAGCAAATTCATAAAAGCCTCTTTCCCGGCATGGATGCCGTTGTCCTTCTGTTACTTTCCGCCATTATTTCCCGCGAAGTGGATAGAAACGTGCGATAGGGTTCGTCTCGCTTATAGAGGCCCGACCGCGTCGCTCCAGTTCCACCAGATGAGCCAGTGTCTCGGACATGGCAAACCGTAGCTGATGAATCCCCAGTTTGTCACTAAATATAGCAATACACAGCTCATAGGCTGTACTGCCCTCTGGCTGGATCAATTCATGGAACTTGTCCAGCCGTTCTTCATGATGCTCCAGCAGCGCCTGCGTCCGTTCACGAAAATAACCAAACGGATTACGGTGCCCCGGATATGCCCACGCTACCTCTAGCTCGCCAAGCCGCTGCAAACCATTCAAAAAAGACTGTAAGGGCTGGGGGTCACTTCCCGGCAGCAGACTGATATTAGGCGAAATCCTTGGCAAAACCGCGTCACCGCACAGAATAACGCCGCTATTCGGCTCATACAAAGAGATATGTCCGGGCGCATGCCCCCCTGTCTCAATGGGCAGCCAGCCACGCCCATCCCATTCCAGACGGGCATCCTCCCCGACAGGAATAACGGTGATATCAGGCTGTGGATTCACTTGCAGATGAGCCTGCCGCATGTGCAGTTCCAAGGCCGATACCTGCTCCACAGGAAAGCCGTGACGGACAAAAAAGCTTGGCAGCCTCTGCTCCATCGGCATAGAGATATCCGCTTGTGAATCTGGCTGGCCCCACATCATCATCGCTTCCTTATGGCTTCGCGCTGACATATGTACACGAGCCTGACCTTGCTGCTGCATCCAGCCCGCCAAACCATAATGATCCGGGTGATGATGAGTCACGACAATGTCCGAGATATCACCAAAGGACATCCCAAGCTCCTGGAAGACATGCGCCCATTCTTCCTCCGTATCCGTACTGCGCGGGCCGGGGTCTACGATCGTAAAGCCGTCCTTCCCCTTCAGCACATAGCTGTTCACCCAGCGCAGCGGAAAGGACATCGATATTTTGACCTGAAAACCTCCATCTATTCGTTCACACGGCGTCAGCTCCGGCATCTTCATGGCTTCCCATCCGCCTTTCCGTATCAAGCACGCACGCCGACAAAAATCATTCGGGGCGATACATTTTCGATATATTCATCTTCGTTATAGCTTCCATGTACCTGCTCTACAGACAGTCTGGCTTCCTCCAGCAAAGCACGGAATTTTTCATATGAGTACAGCTTGACGCGTTCATGATACACACGTACAGGCTCTTCACCCGCTACAGTTGTATCCTGACCAGCAGCACCGCCATCAGAAGCCGAAACAGAAGCAATTGAACGAATGGCGATCTGTTTTTTCACAAATCCGTCCTCGATAACCCGATGCTCCTCAATCTGATTTCCTTCATCCTCCCGTATCGAATGCGGCACCAGATGAGCGGCTACGTACGCAGGATTCAAATAATCTATTATAAAACGTCCGCCCGGCTTCAACAGCCGATAAATTCCTTTTAATACTTTAAGCTGCTCCGCATCCTCCTCAAAGTAACCGAAGGAAGTAAACAAATTCACCACCGCATCAAAGCTCTCCTCCAGCGGCACCTCTCTCATATCGCCCTGATGCCAGCTAACCCGTCCTTCGGGATCGGCAGCATGTGCCTCACGCAGCAGCACACAGGACAAATCCACACCCGTTACCTTATAGCCCGCATCCGCGAGCGCAAGAGAATGGCGTCCCATACCACAGCACAAGTCCAATACGCTGGAGCCCTGCGGCAACTTGAGCCAAGAGATCATTTTCTGTACTTCATGATAGGCTCCCTGAAAGTCGCGATGCTTGTATACTAATAAGTAATCTTCCCCAAAGCTCTGCTCATACCATTCTGCCATATTGTTTCTCCTCCATGAACTCATTTCGCTCTATTACATACCATATTAGCTTTTTCAAACTGGAGACTCAAAAACATTACGATTAAGCAACATGTTACAATATCCATATTTAAGCTTAAATATTCATAGGAACTTCATACCAGCTTCATGCGATTCATCCCATTTTATCATTAAAATGAATCATGGGAACGCCTTTTGGCGGTATTTATGAAGGAAAGGAGCGGCAACGTTATGATTCAAATCGGACTGACGGGTTGGGGCGATCACGATGATCTGTATCCGGTCGGCACCAAAGCCAATCAAAAGCTAAGCGTCTATGGAGGCCATTTTACAGTGGTAGAGATGGATAGTTCTTTTTATGCCGTACAGCCCACGGATCGTATGGCACGCTGGGTGACCGAAACCCCTGACTCATTTTCATTTCTTGTCAAAGCCTATCAGGGCATGACCGGGCATACGCGCGGCAAACAGCCTTATTTCAAAACCATCGATGCGATGTACGAAGCATTACATACTTCCATACAGCCTCTCCGCGAAGCGGGCAAGCTCAAGGCTGTACTGTTCCAGTACCCTCCCTGGTTCGACTGTACACGTGAGAACGTCGCCGTGCTGCGTGACACGAAAAAAAGGATGGGAGATGTCCCATCCGTACTTGAATTCCGAAATCAAAGCTGGTTCACACCCGAGTTTCGAAAGCAAACACTGGCATTTATGCGTGAGGAAGGCTGGATACACAGCGTATGCGACGAGCCGCAGGCGGGATTGGGGTCCGTGCCGATTGTACCACAGGCTACAAACAGCAACCTGACGGTGGTACGTCTCCACGGACGAAATGTGTCCGGTTGGAATCAAAGCTCCGCGCCCAACTGGCGAGAGGTTCGTTACCTGTATCGGTATAATGAGAGCGAGTTGGCCGAATGGAAGGACCGATTGCTGGAGCTGGAGCAGCAAAGCCGTGAGGTGTGCGTTATTTTCAACAACAACTCAGGTGGAGATGCCGCCGCTAACGCCAAGCAGCTCATGACCATGCTCGGCATGGAGCCTAAGCCTTTTCCACTCCGCAAGCCACCCGAAGAGGACAATGGACCCGAACAGCTTGAACTATTTTGAAGAACGGGCTGAGGATGAAAGGTTTTGAATAGCACTCCTGAGCTTGCGTTCGTTATCCAGCAAATGCGGGTCCTCAGGCAAGTATTGCAAAGCTTTTTGGCTATGCTCATATGAAGCGTCCAGCTTGCCCAGATTGACACAGCAATGGCTAAGTCGTATATGCGGCAGCCAGGAGTAGCAGGGCACCGGAACAGCTCTCAAGCCAGATACGTCCTGCTGCTCCAGTGCTTTTTCGTACCAGTAGGTGGGCGTGCTCCACTCTTTTCGTGTGAAAAACCAGTCACCGATCATGCAGCACAAGTCCGCTTGCGGCACATCATATCGGAAGGAGCGCAGCAGACTATCCAACTGTTGCTCCGGCTCCCCGAGATGAAGATAGCATTCCGCCAAACGCACGCAAGCGGTAATCCGGTCCTCCCGGTAGCCGCTCGGCTCCCCCAGCAGGCGATTGAACGCCTCTGCCGCCTCGGCATAACGAGCGTCCCTTGACCCTGCACATGGCGGCAAATCCAGTGAATTCTGTTACGGGTAGCCTCATGGGATTCCTCCGAATTAATCTGTCCGTAATAACGCTCATTCACCTGATCACGGTTAGCCAACAGCGGCGCCCCCTCCAGTACCGGGATGCCCCAGAATCACGACATGCCCACCTGTGCAACGCACCGTCGCATTGCGTGTATCGAACACCAGCGGGGCATGGTCGACCAATTGCTGGTAGTCCAGCACAGAATGATCCGTTGTGATCACGACGATATCTGCACTTTCCCACAGACGGGTATCCGCTACACGAGATTGGATGACCTCACCATTTAGCTTAAAGCTCTTTACATACGGGTCGGTGAAGCTCACCGAGGCACCCATTTCCTTTAAGCGCTCAAACAGGACAAGGGCAGGCGATTCCCGAACATCGTCAATGTCTTTTTTGTAGGCTACGCCCGCCAGAACGATCTCGGCCTTGTTCACGGCTTTACCTTCCTGGGCGAGCAGGGTTTCAATTCGCTCCGCGATATACAGCGGCATACGTCGATTCATGCGATCTGCCAAGTCCACGAATTCCAGTGGAAAACCATGCTGCTCGGATTTCCATGACAAGTATAGCGGATCAACCGGGATACAGTGCCCCCCGATGCCAGGCCCCGGATAAAAAGGCATATAGCCGAAGGGCTTCGTTGCCGCCGCATCCAGAACCTCCCATATATTGATGCCCATTTTCTCACAAGCAGCTGTCAGCTCATTGACCATTCCAATATTGACGCTACGGAACGTATTCTCGAACAACTTGGCGGCTTCCGCCACTGTTGTCGAGCTAACCGGGACGATCTGATCCAGAAAGGAGCCGTAAAAGCTTGCTCCTATTGCCAGGCAACCCGGCGTACAGCCGCCAATCACCTTGGGCGTGTTCCGAATGTTAAAATGAACACTGCCCGGATCAACACGTTCCGGTGAAAAACACACATAAAAATCCTGACCGACCGTCCAGCCCCTGCGCTGTTCAATCACCGGGCGGATCAGTTCCTCCGTTGTTCCCGGATACGTGGTGCTTTCCAGAATCAGCAGCGTCTGTCTGCGTAAATGAGGGATCGCCTGGTCGATAGCCGTTTCAATATAGGACGTATCCGGCTGATGTCCGTCTGTCAGCGGCGTAGGCACGCAGATCACGACGATATCCACATGCTCCAGCACCTTGATATCCGTAACCGGATGCAATTCCTGTCCGATCAGACCTTTCAGTGCATCGTCGCCAATGTCTATGATGTACGATTGTCCTTGAAGCAGCTTGGCTACTTTGACGGGATCGGAATCCACACCATATACATCATAACCAGCCTTTGCCATTTCCACTGCCATGGGCAGCCCTACATAACCGAGGCCGATTACCGCAATCTTTACAGTTCCTTTTGTTATTTTTTTCATAAGCTGCAAAGTACCACCTCTTTCATCGTTACTCCATGCCTCGCAGTAGCTCAGCAATTCCAGCCCGATCCATTAACTTATCGTCCGAGCGGTATTGATCAAAGCTCACCCGCTCCAGCCCTACTGGCTAAGTAATCGCTTGTCTGCCTGCTGTGGGAGAATGACAAAATAACGATCATCATAGCAGTACGTGTGCGGCACCTCATAAGGAGAAATCAGCACCTCATGCAGCTTTTCCCCACCGCGTATTCCGATTTCTTTTACTTTCAAGGCTGGCTGGCCCGCCTGCTCCTTCATCACTTCCGCCAGATCTGCAATGTTGCAGCCCTTCATTTTCATCACCAGCGTCTCTCCACCCATCGCCATGACAGAAGCCTTCAACAGCAAGCCAATCGCCTCTCCAAGCGTAAGGAAAAAACGGGTCATTTCAGGACTGGTCAGCGTCAAATCCTGCCCTTCCGCGATCTGGCCGCATTCGTCTGACTTAGCAAACTACGCAGCGTAAAGGTTCTGAATATATCCAGTCGGTTACTGATCCACTCACGTGTCAGGCGGTTGGGATTCATCCCATAGTTATTAAAATTAATTTCAATCACAATCTTGCGACTCATGTATCTTCCTCCCATTCAACTGTCTTCTCTCAAGTTATGAAGACGCTCCTGAACCGGCATGTACAAATGCAACAAATCTTGCAAAAATAGGTACAATCCAAAAAGAATAGCCATTCATACAAAAACCTTTTCGCTTTCGACATATGATAGAATACAAAGTTAAGCCAATCTCGGTCAAAAGGGACTGTTTCTGCCGAATACAGAACTACGAGACGCGGTGGCTGAGGCAGTGAACAAAGCCAGCATTGCTGGCATTTTGCCATATGATGACGAATCTATTAAAGCACCATCCTATATGAAGCGGGAGCTGACCGATCAGGTCTTTGCACACTATGCTCTTTCCCCTTCACTGACCTGCCACGCCTGCCTGAATCGGTATTTGGCTGAGACACCCGCTTTCTGGGACATGCTGAAAAATCGACGCATTCTGCTGGTCACTCGGACGGCCGCTGAAGTAAGACCTATTCTTGAGGCCGAGCCGTACAGGCTGCATATCTCGCACACGCTCGCATTTCATCAATATGGACAGATGCCTGAAACACTCCAATGGATCACAGCACACAAAGATGACTTTGATATTGCGCTGTTCTCATGTGGTGTCAATGCAGCCGTGTTAGCACAAAAAACAGCAGAATTAACTGGCAAAGTAGGCATAGACTTCGGCAAGGCGATTAACATCGTCATGTTCGGCAAAGCTAATTAATGCTTAAAAATAGACTTTGAGATTTCCCATCACTTATTTTACAATATTATAGAAACAAGCATTAAATTGGAGATCATGAGGAGGATATTGGAAATGACACATAACAAGAAATTGAAGACATATCCACTTACAAAAGCTAAGCATGTAAAGGTTCATGGTCGAACTACGCAAACACTTACACCACTAACTCTGTTTTGGACAGGCAGCGGCATTGAATTGAATATCAAAGGCTCGGAGCTGTGGATTGAAATGGAGACCGATTACCAGGTGTATGAGTCCTGGATCAGCATTGTCATCAATGGTGCCCCGATGAGCCGTCTGATGGTGGCCGCAGGACGGCATTGGATTTGTCTTTTGAGAGGAATGAATCCTGACATGGTTAAAAATGTCCGGGTGGTCAAGGATGTCCAGCCTATGAGTTCGGACTCGCGCTGCTTGTTGCAAATTCATGCCCTGAGAGTAGACGGAGAATTACTGCCGGTCACCGATAAGCCCCACAAGGTGGAATTTATCGGTGACAGCATTACCTCAGGAGAAGGAACAATTGGAGCGAAGGAGGAGACAGACTGGGTCCCCATGCTGTTCACAGCACTACGCAATTATACAGCCATAACAGCCGAAGCACTGAATGCGGACTACCGAGTGTTATCACAAAGCGGATGGGGTGTCCTAACAAGCTGGGATAATAATCCGCATGCGAACATACCGGCATATTATGAGCAAGTATGCGGTGTGCTCACCGGAGAGAGAAATGAAGCATTAGGGGCATTTTCAGATCATGATTTTACCTCATGGCAGCCGGACGTGGTCGTGGTGAATTTGGGGACTAATGACGGGGGAGCCTTTTATTCTCCTGCATGGACGGACCCAGCAAGCGGGAAAGTGTACAAGCAACGCTTGAACGAGGACGGCACATTCAATGAAGAAGATTTACAAGCTTTTGAAAACGCTGTCAAAAATTTTATTGCTAAGCTTCGGACCTGTAATCCTGCTGCCCATATTGTGTGGGCCTATGGGATGCTTGGTACTCCGATGATGCCCTCAATCTACCGGGCGGTAGACGCGTACAAGAAAAGAACGAGGGATCGGAATGTGTCCGTATTCCAACTGCCGAACACGACGGAAGAAACGTTAGGATCTCGCAGCCATCCCGGGCTCACCGCCCATACCAAAGCGGCAGATGAGTTGACAGGGTATTTGCGAGAAATTTTAAAGAATTAGAATCCGGGAAGCAGAATATGGAGAATCGGTCACATGGGACGAGAAGCTCCGATTTTAGGAGCCGGAACTGATGAGCTTACAGCAAACAACACCTAGGATATTTGTATTCTGGGTGTTGCAGCGAGCTCTTAATTAAGTAAATACTCGTCTGATATATTTAGAAAAAAGGAGTCGCAGCGATGCCAGTAAATACCTCCGGACCGTTACGTACGGTCGTCGATACCCGGAAATATAAGAGGAATACACCGTTTGTATCGCCCATGGCGCGGAAAGATCCTGTGCATTAAAAGCTTGCGTTTCAGTGGCCCCTGTAACGCCAAGTACACCCTCTGCCCGGTAATATCATCGTTCGGATCGTAGTCGGCACCACATACGATTTCAATCGCATACGTATCACCAAGCTCACCGATCAGACCGATAGAACCGCTAAAGGTCACTACCAGACCCGGTACGAGATAGGTTCGCAGCCCAATCAGGCCGAACCGCTCCGGTTCAGGACCCAGCCTCCAAATTGCAAGATACTTCATGTTATGCGAGAAATTCTTAAGCGTATTGGACAAATTAGCAATAAATCTATCAAATCCGCTTAAAATAGCCGATAGTAAATACATATGCTATAAGCATTGGAAATGAATATGTATTTAGAAAGCAGGGGTTTGATGAAACAACTGAAACGAATGAGAACTTTAACTTTACGTAAAAAATTGACAGCAGCATTTCTTCTGGTCATGCTTGTTCCTAGTATTATTGTAAGTTTTTTTTCGTATCAGGCAGCGTATAACCAGACGAACCGCCAATTACTTGACAGTGCGACGACTAGCGTTACCGCATCTGATCGTGCAGTTACTCAAGCGATTCAAGCCAAAATCGCTGATCTCGAATATTACGCTACTACGATGACGGCTAGTGATAACAGTGCTGAAGCAGATGAAGCCATCCTGAAAAGGTTACAAGTGTATTTGAAAATGCATACGGAAGCCGTCGATATGTTTGTAGGAACTCCCGAAGGAAAACTCATTATTGGCAAAGCCATTGGATCCAAAAACGATCCTCGTGAGCGTCCGTGGTACAAACAGGCCATGGAAAAACCCGGGCAAACCGTAATCAGCCCTGTAGGACTCAATACGGCTAAGGTCGCCGTTGTGTATATTTCACGTACACTTCCCGACAACAACGGTGTTCTCGGTCTTTCCCTGAACCTAAATAATTTGAAAGAAATTACAAAATTAAAAATCGGACAAAATGGTTATGTCATGATATTAGATGGTACCAAACGTATCGTCACCCACCCGACAGAAATCAGCGGAAGTACCAAAATCGGAGAAATAGTGCCGCAACTGTTTGCCTCCAAGGAAGGCAGCTTTGATTACAATCTTAATGATGTATCTAAAAACCTGATTTTTAAAACCAATGCGCTGACGGGCTGGAAAATTGCCGGAACGATGGACAAAGCAGAAACCAGTGCCTCCGCCAAACCGATTCTTGTCACAACTATCGTAGTGTTGGTGATTGCAGCCATCATCATTGGTGTGCTCGCAATGTGGATAATCAGCAGTATACTTAAGCCCATCCAAAGATTACGTAATTCTATGGATGCCATCAGCCAAGGTAATCTTTCGATTAAGGTGGCTACGACCAGCACAGATGAAATTGGTGAATTATCAAGATATTTTCAACAAATGGTAGATTACCTGCGTAACATGATTAGAGAAATTCAAGCGATGACAGGCAATTTGTCGGCATCCTCGCAAGAGCTTGCAGCAGGTGCAGAACAAACGACCCGTGCGATCGAGCATGTGACCATAGCCATTCAAGATGTAGCCGCAGGCAGTGAGCGCCAAGTGGACAGCGCTAAAGATAATCAGGAACGGATTAGCGGCATGGCAACAGACATTACCGCTATGACCGAAACCATGGCTGAAATGACCACTTACTCCGCACAGGCCATTCAGGCGTCGGATGCAGGCAGCGAGCATATCGGCAACAGCGTCATCTCCATTGACGGCATTCGTACTACAGTGGAAGAACTGGATACCATTATCAGTGCTTTGAGTGAACGATCCGGACGAATCGGAACGATTGTCACGGTTATTACCGAAATCGCCAGCCAAACCAACCTGCTCGCCCTGAACGCCTCTATTGAAGCAGCACGCGCTGGAGAGCATGGCAAAGGCTTTGCAGTTGTAGCGACTGAAGTCCGCAAGCTGGCGGAAAACTCAGCTCATTCGGCACAACAAATCCGTGAGCAAATTCAAGGGATACAGAGCGGTGTATCTGAAGCCCTGGTTGCCATGGAATCCGCCAAGGAACGCGTAAGTGAAGGTATCAATTCTGTTGATCTGTCCGGCCGCTCCTTCTCCCGTATCCGTAGAGCGATTGTTAAGTCGGCAAAGCAGCTCGACAACGTAGCAGCCTCTACAGCCGGGGTAGCAGATGGAACAAATGCAGTCGTCAGCAGCATGGAGGAAATTACACGTATTGCCGAAGAAGCGGCATCCCATACGGAGACCGTGTCCGCAGCCGCAGAGGAACAGCTCGCCTCCATGGAAGAGATCGGTTCGTCTGCCGCAGATTTGACCCGTCTGGCAGAACAGCTTCAAGATTTGCTGACAAAATTCCAATTGGATGAAATAAAATAACCGTTCCAACCGATAAATATAGAGAAAGAGTCTTCACAATGAAGGAGGGTTGGAACATGGATATCGCAGCATTATCAACAGGTATGAGTCAGGCCAGCTTGGCGCAAGCCGTAAGTGTGAAGGTATTAAGTATGGCTAAGGATCAGGCCAGTGAACAAGGACAGGCTTTAGTGCAGATGATGGAAAAAAGCGTACAGCCTCATCTTGGCGGTCAACTGGACATTCGCGCATAAGTACATCCATATGCTTGGTTAAGGGCGATTCTGCTCAGGTCTGGACAGACCCGGGTAGAATCGTTTTTTTATCTCCCTATTTTTCGTTCAGCACAAAACGTAGTAAACTAGACATATCGTCCACGACCTCGGTTCGGAGGATAGCGCAACATTCACACGATTTACATTTAAAAAGGAGGATACATAGTTTATGAGTTATTCTGAATATTTTGAAAAAGCCAGAGAGCAACAACTGGACGAGCTACAGGAATGGTTGTCCATTCCGAGTATTTCCGCATTATCCGAGCACAAAGGCGACATTAACAAAGCAGCCGATTGGCTTGCCGCCAAACTGACGTCTGCCGGGTTGGAAAACGTTGAAATCATCCCGACTAAAGGCCATCCGCTGGTGTATGCGGATTATCTGCACGCACCCGGTAAACCGACGATCCTCGTGTATGGACACTATGATGTACAACCCGTAGACCCGCTTCACCTGTGGGAAACGCCACCGTTTGAGCCATCCATCCGTGATGGAAAATTATATGCGCGCGGAGCGACAGATGATAAAGGACAGATTTTCTTGCACATTAAGGCAGTTGAGGCCATTTTGAAGCAGGAAGGCAAATTGCCGCTGAACATCAAATTTTGTATCGAAGGCGAGGAAGAAGTGTCCAGTCCGAACCTGCTTGAGTTTTTGCAAGCTGGAGCTGAACGTCTGGCTGCCGATGCTGTACTGGTGTCCGACACTTCCTTGATCGAAAAAGGGAAGCCTGCCATTTGCACAGGTTTGCGCGGCTTGTGCTCACTGGAGGTTGCGATCCACACAGCCAATACGGATCTGCATTCCGGTTCCTTTGGTGGCGGTGTGCCGAACGCGCTGCATGCTCTGGTGTCCTTGCTGGCAACCCTGCATGACGACAAAGGCGGCGTAAGCGTCGAAGGATTCTACGACGATGTCGCTCCATTATCGGCAGAGATGAGAGAAGAATTCGTGAAGCAAGACTTCAATGAGAGCAAGCTGCAACAAGATCTTGCACTTGATTCCCTCTATGGCGAAGAAGGATTCAGCTTCGTCGAGCGTGTTGGGGCGCGTCCGACACTGGAGCTGAACGGCGTATACGGCGGTTTCCAAGGGGAAGGCACGAAGACGGTCATTCCGAAGGAAGCTCACGCGAAAATTACGTGCCGCCTGGTTGCCAACCAGAATCCGCAGGACATTCTGGACAAAATCGAGCGCCATCTGCGCGCCCATGTTCCGACAGGTGCCACGTTGGACATCCAGCAGGGTGAAAAAGCGAACGCCTTTAACATCGACCCGTCACACGCATTTCTGCAAGCGGCGGCGGATGCTTTTGAAAAGGTATACGGTGTACGCGCCCTGTTTACCAAGGACGGCGGCTCCATCCCAATCGTGGAAACCTTCTCGCGTGTGCTAACCGCTCCAGTCGTACTGATGGGCTTCGGCTTGCCGGATGAGAACTTGCATGCGCCGAACGAGCATTTTAATTTGGAAAATTTCGATAAGGGTCTGCTGACCATTGTGGAGTTTTTGAAATCTGTGTAAGCTAGCACAAAGAAAGCATTCACGACATGTGATCATACATGCTTCGTGAATGCTTTTTTACATGGCTACCGTCGCTTAAGAAAAACGGGTGTAGCGCAACAGGTGAACCAGTCGATTCAACCGCTCTATTTCCCGATCCAACTCATGAAACGGTTGCCCGGCCAAAGCAGCGTTTGCTCTCAGATCACGCAGCGGGTTCATTTTCCGACCCATGAGTTTTAGCACCGTGGCCTTCCCCATGTTGTTCACCACCGCATATTGCGTTATCGGGTCAAGCTCGATCCACAATACATGATGCTGCTGAAAAAACGACAATAGCTGCTTTTTCAGTTCTTCCAGCTCTTCAAGCTCACCTGTAATTTGCGGATTATGATGAAAGGCCACATAGCCCATCACCCGCAAGTCACTTATAATTTGTTCCAGATGAAGCGTTTCGTTTATGTACACACTGTTCGTTTTCATGCGATTCCTTGCTCCGTTCGTATGATTTTCCCGGATGACGTTCACCACCTGACTATCGTTATCATTTTATCGAGTATGATTCAATAATACACAAAAAAACAACCGGCTTATACGCCAGTTGTTTCCCGTTCCACAAAATACTTATTGGTCATAAAATGAGCCTTGCCTCTGGAAGTGTCGACCATTCCCTTTTTGTTGTCGAGAAAAACAATTTCCCGGCATTTAGTGCAGTACCACTTGGTCCGCTTAAAGGGAGATTCCGTTACATAGGAGGTGCCGCATTTGCAATCTACTTTGATCAAGGTTTCTGTTGATTTGTAAGCTTGGGACAGCTCTTTAAGGCCAGTATCCGGCTGTTGAACCGGGATAATGACTTCCTGATAGCTTGAATATTGATTATGAACTTTAAAATCAGCTACCAGTTCCGCATGCAGCCCAAAGTACTCTTTGCCAATCTCGGTTACAAATTTCTTGCCGATTCTGTAACACTCAAGCCATTCCTGTATCTGTTGATTAGACAAAGGCACCGTGCCCTTGATACCGCTATTTAATGTGTAAGTCATGATGTATAAAGTATCATCTTGTCTATGTCCGTACATGAGAAGCCTCCTTATAATACACTTGATAATGTACTACAAAGCGCAAAAAACATCAATTTTATTATTTGGCAAAAGGTTATAGCTGATTTATAAAGTTCAGGGAATGGACATATAGAATAAAAGCAACTGACCTAGGTCAATTGCTTTGTCTCTCCACATAGTATTTGTTGGTCATATACCACGCCTTGCCTTTTTCCGTATCCACCATCCCCTTTTTACGATCCAGGAACACAATGTTATTGCATTCCTTGCATGACCACTTGGTTCTTTTGTGCGGCGACTCTTCTATATAGGAAGCTCCGCATTTGCACTCTACCTGAATCAACGTTTTATACTGACTGTACGCCTCTGCCAACGGGTCTGCGTCTACAGCTTTACTTACCATTGCAGGTTGTATCATGGATATATGATCCCGCTGCTCCGAGTATTCATTATGTACCTTAAAATCTGCTACCAATTCAGGATTCAAACCAAAATACTGTTTACCGACTACCGTTACAAACTTGCTGCCAATTCGATATGCTTTTATCCATTCCTGAACCTGCTTACTGGATAGGTCGACTGTTCCCTTTATGCCGCTGTTCAGCGTATACGTCATCAAGTGTTGGTTTTGTATCATATGTCTCCCCGTTCACCTCCGATCAAGAATATACCACAGGTAGACCTAAGGAAAAGCTACTTACTGCTACCTGGAGCATCGAGCCTTTCTGCCTTGTGATTCTTCTTCAACACCTTATATAAGTATAACTCAAAACCTGTAATATTGACATTTGCATTCTTAGACTACCACCAAATGCATTTCTGTCCTTGTATAACTTTGTGGTACAGCCTTCTGCTAGATTATTCATGTGAGTTCTCTCATAATCTAATGGTAGTTTCTTCCTTCTATATATAATACAACATTTGAATACAAATTCCCACATATTTTAGCGATGTAAGCATTTTTTTCGTCACCTTGCGCGAGTAGGCCGTTTATTTCTTTTGGTTTTGGTTCAATGCAATAACAATGGTGACGATTAATCCGATTAGTGTAACTAATAACGTACCGAACATCATCATTAATGTCAGAGCATCTTTAACCTCCACAGGCTTCATCTTCTGCTCTTTCAACAGCTTGAATTAGAGTCATGTCTGGCTGCCCCCGTTTATACTCAATAGCCTTTTCATAAGTACCACCAGCGTCACGCCACTCCCAAAAAGTATGTACATCAACAGTCTCAAGGAAATAAACAGACAATGCCTCCACTGGATTCGCGACATACATTTTGATAAATTCTTCATTAGGGAGTTGAGCGTACCGTAGATACTGGCTTTTCATTTTATAGAGTAAATTAGCAATTTCATGTAAGTTTATATTTTTAATTTTGTTAACGAATTCATTGCGTCTTTCAACAGTATTCAGTATGATTTGGATAGCATTACGAATACGCCAAGCATCAGGTCCGATATCGAGCATATTGATTAAATCGTTGGCAGTAAGATTAAAGTTAAATGGAGCTGGCTTAATAATACGTGTCCACACGTCATCATTTCCGTTTTCAAACACTTGAATAGCGTCTGATACGTTTAATCCGATCGTCTGCCATTTGCGGTTAAGGACATCTGTAATGTGGAAGTAGTATAAGCCTGTCTCATCTTTTTCTTCTTGTTCCCAAACCTGCTCCATTCGTACAATGTCCTTGATGGCTAACTTGTTGACCTTTGCTTTTTTTGTCATATGTATCATCCTTCATTTTAATTTATGAAAATTAATCTCTAGAGACCATCTCTACATATTTTTGAATTCATTTATAGCTCTTATGCATTCATAATAACCATTTTAGAATACATAGTCAATTGTTTTTGAATACAAAAATGTTCTTTTTTAATTCATTTTCTTTTTTTTGAATTCATCCGTGTGATATATTTTCTCTTAGGGAGGCGAATCCATTTTGGAAAGAAAAAGTGTTATGGTGTATGAAGATATAAAAGAAAAATTACAATCCATAAAAACAGAGTTAGGTTTGAGTAATGAAAGTGATGTTGTCAGTTATTTGATCAGTGTATATGAACACTCCGATTCTCTACCCAAACAATCTCAAATTCAGCTCATCAAACTTATAAAATAGAAGTAGTAAAAAAATCCTTAAGCGTATGTGCTCAAGGATTTTTGGTAACGTAATTAATCAGGTATTTGAAAACACATAAAAATATTTTTATCTGTAAATTGTTTTTAGCATCTCCTGCGCAATCTGATCGACCTCTTCCAATTTATCGTTTTCACTCGGATTAGTGCTGAGCCTATTTAGTTCGTATGTTAGCTTTCCAAGTAAAGCATTGGGAAGCTGCTTACAAAAATGTATAAGCACGAAATACTTCCACGAACTATCGTTTGAATTTAATATTTGCCGGATGACTGGAATTAGCTCCATATCGAACTGGAACAAAATATTTCTTACTTCCGCTGAAATGGGCCAATTACTGTCTTGTAACCAGGTAAAAAGCTCAGGAATGATGGGTCGAATTTCTGCCTTACTGCACAATTTCAATTGATTAATGCTATCAAAATCCAACTTATGTTTAGGGATAAGATCGTGAGGATTCACCATGTGGCCTCCTTTACTGGTTTTAGTATTTTACAGGTACTAGTACACTATCAGTTTTAAAAAAGTAAATTATAATGGTAGGATAGAGTCAAAACCCAAAAGAGGTAATGACAATGAAAAACCAAAGGTATCGTGTAGAGTTAACGGAAACGGAACGAAAAACCTTACAATCTCTGGTTTCGAAAGGCAAAGCCACTGCCCGCTCCATCCGGCGTGCTCAGATTCTACTTTGGGCAGATGAACAGCATCCGATTGGCAAGATGAAGGATCTGGAGATCGCCAAGCAACTTCAAGTGCATACCAATACCGTGCATCTGGTACGTAAAATGTTTGCGCAGCAAGGGCTACACGCTGCAATCGAAAGAAAAAAACGGTTGACCCCGCCCAACCCACCCAAAATAACGGGTGAGCTCGAAGCTCAAATCATTGCCCTGAGTTGTAGCGAACCACCGGAAGGAAGAAGCCGCTGGTCGCTACGTCTTTTGGCGGACAAAGCCGTGGAACTGAAGTACATCGACAGTCTTTCCTACGACACGGTGGATCGTATTTTAAAAAAACGAACTCAAGCCGCATCTTCGTAAGTGCTGGTGTATTCCACCAGAAAAGAACGCGGCATTTGTAGCGGCGATGGAGGATGTGTTGGAGGTCTACCGACTTCCTTACGATGCTTCATGTCCCGTGATCTGCATGGATGAGAAACCCTATCAACTACTGAATGATACCCGGGACCCCATTCCGATGAAACCTGCGAAACCAGAGCGCCGGGATGCGGAATACGTAAGACAGGGGACGTGCAGCATTTTTATTTTCACCGAACCGTTAGCCGGGTGGCGACAGGTGGATGTACGCCCTCAGCGTACACGAGTGGAATGGGCACAGCAGATTCAGGAACTGCTGGATGTCCACTACAAAGAAGTGCCCAAAATCCGCTTGGTGATGGATAACCTGAATACGCACTCGATTGCTTCGCTGTATCAAGCGTTTGAACCCGAAACCGCTCGTCGTTTAGCAAAGCGTTTGGAGATTCACTATACACCGAAACACGGAAGCTGGCTGAATATAGCTGAAATTGAGCTTAGCGTCATGACACGACAATGTTTAGGGCGCCGAATCCCATCCATCTCCGAATTGGCTAGTGAACTCAGCGCGTGGGAACGTACACGAAATGAATCTCAAAAGGGCGTAGACTGGCAATTTTCAACGGCTGATGCCCGGATAAAACTAAAACGGTTATATCCACAATTTAAAGACTGATATTGTACTAGCGACAAAAATAAAAGGCTCTATAAGAGTAGCCTTAGTAATATCTGATTGTGTGCTTAGTATGACAACTCCATTAAATTGAATTGTCCAACAACTCTTCACTCTCTTTTTTAATTTCCTCAAGACGTAAATCTATTTTATCTAAATCTATGATAGTTTGATCAACACTAGCTGCAAATAATAATTTAAGCCAGAAGGCATCTTTTTGAGCATAATTTCTAATGGCTTGCTCAATATTTTCCGCTGTTAATGACTTCACAACAATGTCTGGTGGAGGGGTGGGAAAGAAACTAATGTTTTCTTTGATCATATAACTCATTAAATTTTTCGGAGTAAATACAACCACAGTAACATTTGTCCCGTCTTCAAGTTCAATAAATACATCAATATTGTCGTTCTCAATATCCGCTACCTGAGACAGTGGAGTTGGATATATAATCTTTTCAACTTTCATGGCTTGCACCTCCTCTACGGTAAAATTTTAATCTAATTAAATTCTATTAAACTCTTAACAATGCTCATCTATGTGAACTCTATAATTATAAATATTCCACAAAATAGTTTAAATATTTCGAGTGTATGTTTCAAAACACATTACATTGATAACGCGTTTTGAAACACACACTCGTTAACTTGATGCCCTTGTTCATATCTAGACGATACCATACGACTGTTGTGCATGGTTATCGTTTTTAAATGTATACATTTTTACAAAACAAAAGCCTTCCCGACCATCCTTCACTGTTAAAGGATCATCAAGAAGACTTTGTACCCCGCAAGGAACGAGAGGTCAGATTTTTATTTCGCCAAGCCTGATTAATTCCACGACCGCCTGTGAACGACCTTTTACGTTCAATTTTTGCATCACATTAGAAATATGGTTTCGGACCGTCTTTTCGCTAATAAATAGCTGTCCGGCGATGTCACGCGTCGTTTTGTCCTGCACGAGCAGTTCAAATACTTCACGTTCACGGTGAGTTAACAAAAACTTGTTTTTGTGGTCGTTACCCTTCGTCAATTTCACCCCTCCTTGCTCGGGTTTTGTGTGGTGTAACAAGGTTAAGGGATACAGTCAACACATTTTATGTCATGTGCTTAGGTATGGTTCAATATGCGAATAAAAATGGGCTTAGGCAGTTATTTTCAGCCTTTGCTGAATCGTTAGACTCTGCGTCTAATTTTATGTATTGACAGGCATATGGGGCAGCCTTATGATAAGAAAAACCGCGACTGATAATCATTATCAAAATAGTGATACATATAGATATCGCGCAACAGACTATTGTTCATGGCCGCTTGGCCAGAAAGGGTGTTCATTAATTATGAAATTACGTTACGCTATACCGGCCGGAGTGCTGGTTTCTTCTATTCTGTTCGCAGGTTGCGGACAAACCGGAACTGCTACTCAGCAGCCCGCCGCAACGACCAAGGATACAGGAGCAACAACACAGACAACGACTCCTGCGGCCTCTGCCCCCAATTTTGATCAAGCGGTGGCGGCTTACCGTGCCTATGCCATAGAGCAATGCGATACGTTTGTGAAAAAGACAGAAGAATTCACGAACGCGGTCAAAGCTGGCGAGCTGGACAAAGCCAAGGCGCTGTATGCTCCTGCACGTATGTACTATGAACGGATTGAACCGATTGCAGAAGCGCTGGGCGATCTTGACCCGAATATTGATGCGCGTGACGGTGATGTGGATGCAGCGGATTGGCGCGGTTTTCACCGGATTGAAAAGACATTATGGGAAGAAAACACCACCAAAGGATTGGACGAGTTTTCCGACCGCCTGTTGAGTGATGCAAAGCTACTGCGTGCCAAGGTGGAGACGGTCAACATTGACGCCAGCCTGATGGTAACAGGCGCAGTCGAGCTGCTGAACGAAGTGTCTTCCTCCAAGGTGACGGGTGAAGAAGAACGTTATTCCCACACGGATTTGTACGACTTTGCAGCTAATGTAGAGGGCGCACAAAAAATATATGAGATTTTGAAAACAGATCTGAACCAAAAAGATGCAGCGTTGGAAACGCAAATTGGCGAGCGCTTTGAGGCATTGCAGAAAGAATTGGCTCCTTTCAAGAAAGGCGAAGGCTATGTATCTTATACGAAGCTTAAACCGGAAGAAATTAAAAAGCTGAGTCAAAACCTTGATGCTCTGGCAGAGCCGTTGTCCCAAATGGGAAAATTGTTAGGAGTGTAACGATATGAAAGGCTTTAATCGGCAAAAGGGAACGAGACAGGAACAGCAGCAGCGCACAGATTCCCGTGAAGAACAGGTTGATCTGTTAGAAAATGATGTGCTGTCAGCAAAGAGTAAATCTGTATCACGCCGGGATCTATTGAAGCTGGCCGGGGTCGGGGGACTGGGTCTCCTGCTCGGCGGCGGCGGTGTGGGGGCTGTGCTGACAGCCAGCCAACGGCTCGAAAGCATGATGACGGATGCGGATACCAAGGATGTGGTTCCTTTTTACGGGAAGCATCAGGCTGGTATTGTGACTCCGGCACAGGATTTCATCTGCTTCGCCGCCTTTGATCTAACGACGAGTGACAAGGAACGGGTACGTAGCCTGTTTAAAGCCTGGACAGAAGCCACTGCTACGATGACTTCCGGCGCGCTGATCGGCAACGATAACGAAAATCTCAACCTGCCTCCGTCCGATACGGGCGAAGCGGCGGGACTGTCGCCGTCACGGACGACGATTACCTTTGGTGTGGGTCCGTCCTTTTTTGATGGGCGCTTCGGTCTGGCAGGGCTTAAGCCTGCCGGGCTCCGCGAGCTGCCCCGTTTTCAAGGGGATGCGCTGGACGACCAATGGTGTGGCGGCGATATCGGGGTACAGGTATGCGCCAATGATTTGCAGGTAGCTTTCCATGCCCTGCGTAATTTGGCGCGTATCGCCAGAGGAACGGCGGTGCTTCGTTGGACACAGGAAGGCTTCCAGCGGACAGCACAGGCCGATCCGGCGGGAAGCACACCACGTAACTTGCTCGGCTTCAAGGACGGTACGGGGAACCCGGATACCTCCAAGGCTGACGAGATGAACCGTCTGGTATGGACACAGGCGAGTGATGGCCCCGCGTGGATAGGCAGCGGCAGCTATATGGCTGTGCGCCGTGTACGCATGCGGGTAGAGGTATGGGATCGCTCGACACTGGGCGACCAGGAGGATACCTTTGGACGCCATCGCAGCAGCGGGGCCCCACTAGGCAAGGCCAAGGAGTTCGACAAGCTCGATCTGGCGGCCACAAGTCCGAATGGCAAGCCGATTACGCCTCCCACCTCTCATGTGGCATTGGCTCATGGGGACGGGAGCATTAATATTTTGCGGCGGTCATATTCTTATTCGAGCGGATTGGACAAGCAAACAGGACAGCTCGATGCCGGGTTGCTGTTCATCAGCTACCAGCGTGATCTATTCAAGCAGTTCGTCCACATTCAGGAGAAGCTTGCGCGCAATGACAAGCTGAACGAATATATTGTGCACAAAGGCAGTGCGGTGTTCGCCTGCTTCCCGGGTGTTTCGCAAGGCGGCTACATCGGGGATACGTTATTTTAGCAGCAGGCAAGGAAGGGGATTTATATGAATCGGCGTAATAAAAGCTTGGGATGGGTGTTTCTGCTGGTGGCTCTGCTGCTGACAGTAACTCCGTTCATATCCGGCTCCAGGTCGGTCGCTTTCGCACAAACAGGTGCCAAAGCTGTTTCCAATGATCAGCTCATGCCTGTGGTGGGTGGCGCACTGGTGGAGGCGGGACAATCCCAATGGACGGAAGCCTCCAGGGACGTCAAGGAATTCCGTACGCTGTGGGAAGCTGCCAAAACAAACGGTGGTGATGCAGCCCATATCGCAGCGGTAGACAAGGCTCTCGCGGATGCAGAGCAGGCGCTTGCCAGCAGCGGCGGAGAACCAGCAAAAGCTGCACTGTCCGTGCTAGCTCGTTCGGTCAACGAATTTGTGACTGCTGCGGAAGGCGACAAACCCGCCCCGGCTGGAGCCAAAGCAGCGGAAAAGCTGCTTCCCATGGCGAAGGGCAGTCTGGCTGCCATGCAAAAAGGCGACTGGACTGCGGCCCGCGCTGATTACGACCGGATCGTAAAAGCATGGTATCAGGTGGAGACACCGATTCGTTCGGACAATTTTCCGGTATACAGTGCGCTGGAAACTAAAATCAGCCTGATTCGCATCTCCATGCAAGCCGAGCCAATACGACAAGAGCAGGCTCTCAAGGAAATGCAGGAGCTAACGACTTTGTTGTCGGATTACAGTCAAGGCAAGTTGGTGAATACGGGTCAAGAAGCTGGAGCAAACAACGCGGCTAATGGCTCAGTAGCCTCGCTAAGTGATGCGGTCAAGCTCCTCGAATCCGCACGGCAGGATGCGGTAGCCAATCAGCCTGAGCAAGCGGCTGACAAGGCAGGGCAGTTCATTGCTCTGTGGCCTTCGGTGGAAGGACATGTGCAAATTTCCGATCCGGCGTCCTATACCGCGATTGAAAATGAAATGACCGAGACTTCCGGTTATCTGCTGTCTTCTCCACCGAACACAGTCAAAGCCATCCAGACCCTTGATCAGATGCTGGAAAGGCTCCGTCCGTTGACGGAAGAACGTTCCTACACCGCTTGGGATGCGGCACTGATTTTGCTGCGTGAGGGGCTGGAAGCCATTCTCGTGCTCGCGGCTCTGCTGGCGTATGCCAAAAAAAGCGGCGAGGCTGTGGCTGGTCGCTGGATATGGGCCGGTGCCGGAACAGGGCTGGTACTGAGCGGAATCCTGGCAGTGCTGTTCACCACACTGGTCGCGGCCGCCGCATCGGGCAGCATGCGTGAACTGCTGGAGGGTGTGACTGGACTGGTAGCGGTCGTACTTATGCTGACTGTCGGTAGCTGGCTACATTCCAAATCCAATGCTGCCGCATGGAACCGCTTTGTCGAGAACAGTGTAGACAGCGCGCTGGCGCGTGGTAGCCTGTGGTCGCTGTTCGCAGTTTCTGCGCTCGCGATTCTGCGTGAAGGCGCCGAGACCGCTATCTTTTATATCGGTATGGCCCCGGCCATCGAAACCTCTCAATTGCTGATTGGTATTGGCTCGGCAACTGTCATACTGGTTGTGCTGGCATTTGCGATCATCAAGTTTAGCGTACGATTGCCGATTCGCGCCTTTTTCCTGACGGCCACTGTACTGATTTACTATCTCGTATTCCGGTTTCTGGGCGAAAGTATTCACTCACTTCAAGTGGCTGGCAAGCTTCCGGGGCACACGGCCTCTTCGTTGCCATCCATTAGCTGGCTGGGCATGTATCCTACTTGGGAAACGTTTATCCCACAGGTCGCTGTGCTGATCTTCATGGTATGGCAGCTTGTACGTCAGGAAATGCGCAGCTCCCAGCAGCGTTAAAGTCCAAACCACAACAACACATATGCAAAAATAACGAAAAAAAACGTCAAAACGCAGGTCCGATCTCTATCGGTTCCAACGGTTTTGGCGTTTTTTTAGTCACGAGAAGCGAGTGCTGACTTTTACGATCAGAAAATATCCTCCAGCAACGGAATCATACGTTGGTGACGGAGCAAGTCTGTACGGTCACCGTGCTCACGAATCACGTGTAATACACCGCGAAAATCCAGCAGTTCCGCCGGCGTAGCATGTCCCAGAAAATGCACCGGACTATAGCTTAATCCATAAGCTCCTGCATTCGGAATGACAATATAATCACCCTCCTGAATCGGAGGAAGCTGCGCTTTTTTCACAAGACAATCCTCGGGTGTACAAAGCGGTCCGACAATACTCACGGTTTCCAGATCCACGGTTGCTTCTGGCTGAAGCTCCCCTATCCGGTCTGCGGACTTCCCTAATCTTAGCTCGACAGCAGCAGCCTCTTGAACAGGTCCATCCCCCTGCCCCATCTGAATCGCCACTTCCTGTCCCTCCCCTTGCTCACGCATAATTCGCACCGGGTAGTTGTCCCTAATCCGGCGTCCTCGAAAAGCAGCCGAGGCATAATGGTTCATACCGCCATCAGCCACGACGAACTTTTCTCCCTTGGATTCCTTTGTATACAACGCCCGACAGACATACATTCCTGCCTGAGCAACCAGATATCTGCCGCTTTCGATGATCATCGTAACCCCTGGCAGACGGGATCGAGTCTGATCTGCCATCGCGTTCAGTCCGTCGATCACTTGCCCCATATCCAACGGCTGCTCATGAGTAAAATAAGGAACGCCAAACCCGCCGCCCAAATTTACCGTCTGCATCGTCACACCATACTGATCCTGTATGCGTTCTGCCAATTGAAGGGTATTCGCGAATGAAGCTAAAATCTGATCCGCTTTCAGCATTTGCGTACCTGTATACACCTGAATGCCCTGGAAATATACATGTGGACAATCTTCCAGCACCGTAAAAAAGTGATCCAACTGCCCCTCGTCCACACCAAAGGGACGAGGAACGCCGCCCATTTTGATCGTCGATCCCGACAAATCGTTATCGGGATTCACACGAACCGCAGCGCGGACATACAAGCCTGCTTGGGCGGCAATGTCCTCCAGCAAGCGCAGCTCCCGCACCGACTCGACATGAATGCAGCCGATTCCACAGGCTACCGCCTCGCTCAGTTCGGCTACCGTTTTTCCCGGCCCGGCGTACAGCACATCTTCCGGGGCATACCCGGCCTCCATCGCGACGAACATTTCCCCGGCCGAAGCGATTTCGACGCCGCAGCCTAACGTGCGAAGCAATCCCGCCAAGGCTACGTTGCCATTGGCCTTGAGTGCGTAATGCACACGCACAGCCGGGTGCAGCCGGGTTAGCAGCGAGCTGACATGAGCATGCAGCGCGTCGCCATCGTAATAATAAAATGGCGTCGGATGCTCGCCGAAGCGTTCCAGCAAGGCTTCGTCCTTTTTATCCATCTGCTGAATCTCCCCCCTTCTTCTTTTTCCTATACAGCATAGATCGTCTGGCCTGAACGGGCGGCCTCATGAATAGCTGCCAGCAATCTGACGCGCTCGGCGGCCTCGTGGAACGGAATCGGCTCCGCGACTCCCCGGATGATGTTGCAGAACGCATCCAACTGATTGACGTAATAGTTCATCGGCTCGAAAACGGTTTTAATTTTGGAGTCTGCCATTGAATCCTTCGTTATTTCCGTCTTGAGCGTTATTTTATAAAAGCCCAGATTCGCCCGAAAGCAGTCCTGCAAAGTAACTACCGCCGAATCAAAGGTTAATACATGAGCGCAGCGGTATGGCCGCTCGAATGAAAAGAGGGCGGATGCCTCCAGTCCACCCGGATAGCGGGCCTGTGCACGAAATGTCCAGTCACAGCCGTTAGGACCGTCGAAATCTGATTGACTGCGGAACTCCGCCTGCTCCAGTCCAGCGACTGCCTGAAGAAACTGGAGCCAATACACGCCCAGATCCCAAAAGCATCCCCCGCCCTGCTCCGGTCGGGATCTGTAATTCTCCACATGCCCGTCCTTTGCGGGAATGCACAGGCTGGTCGCTATGGAGCGCAAACGACCGTAGCGACCGGAATCCACGATATTGCGCAGCTCGCGCTGCCAGGGATGATGCTGCACCATGACTCCTTCCAGCAGGTGAGCGCTGCTCTGCCCGACTGCCGCTTCCAGGGGAGCCAGCTCCGCCGGATTCAGACATAACGGCTTCTCTACAAGCACATGCTTGTGAGCCTGTAATGCTTTACCGATCCACTCGGCGTGCAGATCATTACTCAGCGCAATATACACGGCGTCAATCTCCGGGTCGTTCAACAGATCCTTGGCATGCCGATAAACGACACTAACGCCGAAATGGTCCGCCAGATCTCCTGCCTTGGCAACGGTCCGGTTCGCAAGCGCGGTTACACGGGCCCCGGCAACGTGCCGAATTGGCTCCAGCAGCGCGCGAGGTGCAATGGCTGAACAGCCAATGAGGCCAAAGCGGATATCCCGTACTGCAGGCTCTTGCGCCGCTGCTGCGGCGTTCATGACCCTTTCTCCAATCCCATTGAGCTTGTCCGCACCTGAGTGTTCCTCACATATGCCTCCACATAGCGTGGTGTCTGACTTCGCAACTCCACGATCCTCCGATGCATGTCCTCCAGAATCTCAGCGCTACCGCCATAAATTTGCATCCACGTATCATACCGTATCCCCAGTCCCAGCCGTTCCCACAGATCCGCATTATGCATCTCATGTACACCGAACGGCTCCAGCATAATGAGTGGAGTGGCTGTGGCGAACGAATCTGTCAGACTGCCCCCGCCAGGCTTGCTAACAATGGCCTGGACATGACATGCCTGATCCAGCATGCTATGGTAATCCGCCCCGATCTCATACAACGTCTCCTCGCCAGCCTTCACCTCACCGAAAGGCGAAAATGTATGCTCCCCAGCTTCATTCCGTTGCCATGTTCTCCACTGCGGGTCCATTCGGAAATAGCGTATACCGTCCCGCTGTTCATCCGGCTGATCCTGATCATACAGCAGCAAATCCAGTGCCCAGCCCGTCTCTTTCAGCCGTCCAACCTTGTCACGGTATGTGCCCATGCCCCAACCGCCGCCATGCACAAATAAGCGGAATTGCCGTGCTTCAAATGGAACATGCTCCACAGCCGGGACATCAATATAGTGGCTGATTCTATTTTGGTCATTTTCAAAAAATGTCGTTTCTCCACACCCATCGGCAAAGTGCGGGTTATGCTTGGCAAGATTTTTCCACGAAGGAGAAGGCGTGGAATCCATATACACAATGTCCACATGTACCGATCCCGGTTCCCTGCGCTTGCGATACTCCTCCAGTACATACATCCAATGGCCGGACAAGCATATAAAATGCCGCCGATCCTCCTCCATCCATCGGGTCAGCAATACTTCCAGGGCGGCGAGATCAAGCGAATTGCGCATATCCTGCGGAACCTTCTGTGACATTAAGGCTACAGCGAAATTGTCATGGTACGCTTTGCGGCTTTTGTCCACCTTGAGACGGGCCGACTCGGGCAGCACATTTTCAAATACATGAATCGCCGTCTCCACGCCCAGCCTGCGAAGACCCGCTTGCATCAGCAATCCGGGAGTATAAAAGCCCAATCCGAAACCGGAACACAAAATCGTTATCAGCATACTTTCGTGCATACCCTTATGCATAGTCTCGCTCATGCTCATACGCCTCCCGTTAATTCAGCACTGTAAAATGATGCTCCGCCAAAAAATGCTCCAGCTTCGAAGTCAGACGCATTTTTTCCTCTTCACCTGCGGCAACCAGTTCCAAATAAAGACGACCTTTCCCTCGCGCCCGCTCACTTCCAGTTGCCTCTTCTTTACCCTGAAAATCAGCTACGCCCTCCGGCCCGCCAGACACAGTCAGGCTGTCACCACTGCCAATGCCGCTAACGCGAACCTGCTTGGCAGACGATCTGACCCCGCGCTCCGTTGTTTTTCTGCTAGGGGTGCTTTTATGACCTGCATTCCTGTTTTCGCCATCTCGTCCACCCGTGTTCACATACAGCGTATTGGCACCCAGCGGCATCACGCCTTCTTCACTTTCACCTGTGAACAGCAATCCTTCACATTCCAGCCCTTCCAGCAATTCTTCATAGGACAGACTGCCATCATGGGACAGTGAATAATTCGTCAGCGTGCCGCGCATATTTTTTCCAGCCAAAAAGGTGTCCAATTGGTGCTTGATCAGACTCATGGATTTACGGGCGTTAATTTCGATAATAGGCTCCAGCTTCCCGCCACGGAGTGTCATCGAGTCAATGCAGACGTCGCCGTAATAACCGTCCTGATACAGCTGTTTCCCTACATCCTGCATTAAGCGAAAATAGCCCTCGCGCTCCAGCCGCTCCATAAAAGCCTTATCCGGCGACAACGATTCCCGATAGGCAAATTGGGTGTTAGCCAGCCATTGCACAGACAGAATATCGACACTTCCGTTATCACCAATCGTAAATTGGCATGAAAAATCCTGCTCCTTCTCCAGAAAAGGCTCCAGAAGGAACAGTACCCGTTTGCCTTTTCGTTCCTGTCCACGTAAATACGATACAATCCGGTCCAGCATCTGTGTTGAGGTAATGTGCAGGTTTCCTTTGCCCGATACGCCAAAATCATCCTTGATTAAAAAGCTTCCATCC
Organism: Paenibacillus sp. 1-8; assembly: GCF_056316205.1. Classification (NCBI taxonomy): domain Bacteria; kingdom Bacillati; phylum Bacillota; class Bacilli; order Caryophanales; family Paenibacillaceae; genus Paenibacillus; species Paenibacillus sp. 1-8. The sequence continues at coordinate 4,213,407 of NZ_CM149995.1, forward strand.
CGCAGCAGCTTGCGTCCCGCCTCAGCTACATCCGCAAACGAAGTCACAATATAGCCGGGATGGCGCAGTCCGAGACTGCGTTTTAAATCGGAAGAATAGGTTTTGGCATTCACCTTGCGGATCGTTTCCAGCGGCGGCTGATGCAGCGTAATCCCCCAGGCGCGTGCAGCCTCCTCGACATGCGGCAAACCCGCAAACGGGCTAAGCACACATCCCTCCAGTTGCGGAAACCCCGTACTGGTATCGGCCTTGCGACTGCCCAGCAGCTCAAAAACGGAAGCCGCCGACACATTCCCGGCCTGCTCCGTTCCGTCAGTCAAATCCCGTTCATTCACAGCCGGGCGAAAACCCAATTGCGCAATATACTGACGATGCACAGGCGAAATCGCATAGCGGGTCAACAACGCGTCTCCCGGCTGACAAAAGCTGAACAGAAGCTCATCCATAGCTGCTACAATCGCAGAAGAAGCCCGGTCAGGAATGGCGGGCAGGGAAGCTAGCTGGGCATCCCGCCAGTATACCTCCGCTTCGAACGTTCCCATATACAAATGACGCTGGTTCGGTATCGCATTCATATGATTCGCTTCCTTTCCTGCTTCGTAATTAGCCTGCTAGTACGGTAGCGCTACTGGCTTGCACTCGTATAATCACGCAAGGCAAACTGCCATATAAAGCGGATCACCGCCAGTAGCCAGATCGGGGCGAGGAATGCCCAAATGATCAAGCCGGGTTCCATTTTGCCCAGAATAAACATCGGTGGAAAATTACAAATCACAAACACCGGAAGCACGAACAGGCCGATACGCTGAATCAGGTTACTATACACCGCCATCGGCACATAGTTCGTTTCGAAAATGCTGTTGGACAGCTCCGTTACCCCGTTCGTGCGGATGATCCAGAAGGCCAGCAGCTGGGGCAGCAGAAACACGGAATAGGCCGTCAACACTCCGCAACCGAGCAGCACAGAAAAGCCCCCGACCGTCTCAAAGTTGAACGGCAGACCGAGCCGAACCCAGCCAATGCCCGTCATGATTCCACCGCCGACTACGTTCGGAACGGTGTAGCCCAGCTCAAATTGCCGCAGCGTCACCATAAATTGCAGGGACACCGGCTTGGTCATAAGCACGTCCAGTGAACCGGTACGGATTTTATCGGGCAGACTTGTAAAATTACTGTAGAACAAGCCGCTGTAAAAGCCGCTCATCATCGTAAATACGCCGATATATAACAGCACCGCGTCAGGAGACCAGCCATTAATATCCGTTCCGGCCCGGTATGGAACGGAGGCGTACAGCAGCTTGATGAGCAAATAAGCGGTTTCGACCAGAAAAGCAGTAATGAAATTAATGCGGTATTCCATCTGCGACATGACGGAAAACTGGACGAACTTCCAGTACAGCCGGATATAACGTCCAACGTTTCGGCAAACATTTTTCATGTTAACCTCCTACCGAGACAAAGCGTTTGACCCCGGCTTGCCACACCCGGCGCGATACGGCCGCTAGCACTACAATCCAGAGCCATTGCACGCCAATGCCTTCAGCGGCTTCCAGCATGGTCAGCTTGCCCGTTAATGCGTTCACCGGAAAAAATACAGTGTAGCTGAACGGTAGCAAACTGAACATGCGGGCCAAAACGTCTCCAAAAATCGTCAACGGAAACACCGTGCCACTAGCTACATAAATGACGAGCGACAGCGTGTAAAACAGTCCCGCCGATTCCGTCACCCAAAAGGCTATGCCGCTCAGCGCGTAATAGACCACAAAATTGAGCACCAGCGCCCCCGGCAACGCCAATATGTAGAGCAGGATATACGACACCCCGAAGCTGATTTGTCCTTCCAGGCTAAGGCACAGCAGTAGAATCGCAGCCGCCAGCAGCACTACTGCGGACTGTATCGCCTTGCCTCCAATAAACCGACAAAAACGGTAAGCAAAATAATGTACAGGCTGCACCATGAATTTGGCCAGTCCGCCTTCCTTGATGTCTGTAGCAATTTCGTATTCAAACCCCGTGGCGATCAGCTTCCCGGTTACCCCTGCCATGACTACATACACCAGCATTTCCGACAAAGAGTAGCCCAGCACCCTTGCTTGTCCCGAAGAGCCGAATACCGCGAGCCAGAGAAAAATTTGTGTCATGATCGGCAGCATAAATCCCGCCATCTGGAGCCAGTAATTGGCCCGGTATTCCATTTCGTTTTGCATGCCGAGCTGGAGCACCTTCATGTATTTATTATTTCGCATCGGCCAGCCTGCCTCCATCGTACAAATTGGCTATCCCCTCTTCCAACGGGACGTCCTCAATCGTAAAATCAACGACAGGCAGCGCATCCAAAATCTTTTTGGACCAGGTCAGAGTATCTTCTGCATCCAGCTCAAATACCGCCTCCAGCTCCGAGTTGGAGCGCAGCTTGCCAAGTCCCGCCAACGTCAGGTTAGACACAGGGGTCTCCAGTCGAACCTTGAGCAATTTACGAGCACCGATGACCTCATTCACCTTGTGCAAGTCTCCGTCATACACCAGTCTGCCCCCGCTGATAATGATGGATCTGCTGCACAAATCCTCAATGTCTTTCATGTAGTGGCTTGTCAGCAGGATGGTCGTCCGATGCGTACGGTTATAGGCTTTGAAAAACTCACGAATCCGCCGCTGAGAAACAAGGTCCAATCCGATGGTTGGCTCATCCAGCAAAATGACCCGTGGACGATGCAGCAGCGCGGCAATCAGCTCCATTTTCATACGCTCGCCGAGAGATAAGCGCCGAACCTGAACATGAAGCTGTTCCTCCACCCCAAGCAGGGTAACCAGCTCGTCTAGCGCCTCCTTGTAACGACTTTCATCTATTTCGTAAATAAGCTTGTTCAGCTCGAACGACTCGCTTGCGGGCAAATCCCACCATAGCTGGTTTTTCTGTCCCATCACGATGGAAAACTGACGTTTGAACTCTTTTTGTCGCTTCCACGGGGTAAAGCCGAGTACCGATGCCTCTCCGTCAGTGGGATGGAGAATGCCAGACAGCATTTTGAGCGTCGTTGTTTTGCCCGCCCCGTTCGGGCCAAGAAATCCGACGATTTCTCCTTCCTCAATGGTGAAGCTGATATCCACTACGGCCTCCTTGGTCAGTTTTTCCCGCCTGAACAGGTTTTGTAATGATTTGCGCACGCCCGGCTCCTTTTTATAGTACATAAACGTTTTCGACAATTGATTCAATGTAATGGACGGCATTCAGTTCTCCCTCCTCTTTCATCTGTCCGTGACACCTTGTTGAGTATTCCTGATACGATTTGCCTGATACGTTATGCCTGAGCTACTCGGCTGCTTGCTCGGCTAAAATCATCAATTTCTCCAGCATATGCCGCTGTTTGTCAATCAAGCTAAGAGCGCGTTCGGTAATGTCAGGCATCCGATGCTTGCGCAGTTGAAGACCTGTTTTGTAAATATGCAGATTGAGCTTATGCCACTCCGCATGCAATGATTGCGCCAATTCCACCACATGCTGCGCTCGCGGTCCCAATGTGGCTTCATGCACCATGCAATAATCCGCCGTGTAATCGGTCAGATGAAGGGCGCTGCCCAAACGCAGATTGTAATAGATTTCATGGCAGTACGTACGGAAGTCCGCATCCCCCATGTCTGTCAGCAGGCGGAAATCCTCTACAAAGGCCCGGTAGCCTTCATCTCCCCGCTTGACCTGTTTACCAACTGCGACATTTCCGGCTTTATTTCCCGGGTCATTGGACGAAGGTACACCTCTCCAGACCGCTTCATGTCCAGTTACATATTGACGAATATGGTATGCACACGCCGCATGCAGTTCGTCTGGCGAAAGGGGCGCGGGCTGTTCCACCAGCCAGGCATATTCAATAATGCCCTGCATCAGATCGTCGAGCCGGGCCGAACCGACGTAAGTCATGGCATGTCCCGAAGAATCCAGCAGGAAGCTGTCATTTACCTGTGCTGTTCGCTCCTGCAAGTCCAGTCCAGCCAGCTCAATGACATGTCCTCTTGGATAATTTTTCACATACACGTCGTGGTAGGTTAAAGCGGTACTCGATGTGTGCAGCATCGTACCGTAGCCTGATGTCAGCGCCCGCAGCAGGTCGGTTTCATCGCTTACACCAACAATCCACGGCTCCACCCGAATCACCGGACCGCCGCTGGCTGCCATTTCCTGAAGCTGCTCCGGATATTTCTCGGGACCGAAGCGCTTCAAATCTCCGCTATACTCCGCACACATACTGCCGCACAGCATGAACAATTCAGATTCCGCCATGTTCACGCCATACCGCCGCAGCGAGGTGCGCAGGGATGAATATACACAGTGCTTCCCCGGAGGAGCATCTATAATTTCTTCAGCAGTGCAGTCGACAACGGAGTCATGAGCATCCTCCATGCCGGATACCTGCACAGACCTGATCTCTGCCGCCCCCTTATGCATATTTGCCCAGCAGACGTTCGATGCCTTGAAGTGTAGAAAGATGCTCCAGCACCAGATCGTCGTCCTCCATCGTAATATCCAGCTCATTTTCCAGCTCTACAATCAATTCAACAGCGGATAGGGAATTCAGCCCCAAGGTTCTCAAATCCTGCTCCGGAGTCAACTGTTCCAGCTCTCCCGGAGCCAGCTTCAATACCTTTTCCAGCAAGGGTACTACATGGTACACATCTGTTTTCATCCTAAATTCCTCCCGATTTATGAGCTTCCCAATCCCGCAATGACACCTTCCAGCCTGTGCGCATAGGCTTCGGCTTCCTGCCAGCTGTCTGCCATAATAAGCGTGAAAATCCGATTCACATAGCCCCGTTTCACCGGAGTACCGGACAACGTACCTGCCGTATAAACAAACACCCCTTCGGGGCGTTCGGGCGTGTAGAGTAAGCCTTCCTCTGCGAGCAAGCCGCACAAGCGACTGTAGGTCAGCGATGTGGTGGTAATGTTGCGGTAGTAGCGGGATAGCGTTTTATGCTGCTCTCCCAAGACCGACGACAGGAACGAAATATAGGTAGACAAGGTAAATCTGCCGTTAATCTCGATCACCGGAACCAGCAATCCTCCTTCATCGACAAAACCGTCAATGGAAGCCATGCCCGTATAACCGATGGAATACAGATACGTTCCCAACTGGCAGGCACAGCGTCTCACTTCTTCCTCCAGCGCATCGCCAAGCTCAGCCGGAACGCGGGACCCGGTGTACACCGTGCCGTCCACATTTTGCCTTTTCAGTGAAAACATCGTCACCCCGCCGCCCTCGTCAATACAGAGCTGGTAGTTCAGATCCATCTGCTTGTTATGCCAGCGCTCCACCAGCCAGCCTCCAGAAGAAGGCGATGAGCCGCCAAAGCGTTTCATCACACTCAACAGCGTATCCAGCTTGGACAGCTCGTCCAGCATATACATACCTTGTCCCGATGCGCCATGCGGCTGCTTGATGATCAGCTTCACAGGCCCGTCCGACAAGTCGGCCAGTCTGCCACACTCCCTGCGGATCGCCGCTTCGTCTGCACATACAGCCCCCTCGCTGACGGCAAAACCAAGCTTTTGCGCAGTCAGGCGGCTGAATATTTTATCATTCACCCGGGCGCTGACTGAGGACGGAGCCCCGATCAGCTCCAGTCCACAGCGCTCCGCAATCGCTTCCTCCTGCGGGGTAACCGCATATGGAACAAGCCACGCTTTGGCTCCGTTACTACCGTGGCCTGCTTCCGCAACCACACGCAGCCGTGCCAAAAGTGCCTCGTCCGCCAGCACCAGCTCCGAAATCGGCGTTAACGGATCAGAAGGCTCCGGCACCTCAATACGCGGCAGGCTAAAGCCTAACCGCTGAAGCATGTTCAGAAAAGCCTGATCCGGCTGTTCCCGCAGTACGATCACATCCTGACTTCGACACAACAGAAGATTCATTTCCTCCATCCGGTTTACAACCTGTTGTTCATCACGGTCTACCATGCCCCCCTTACGGGGGGATGGATGCCACACTTGCTCTGCGCCGATATTAAACAGCCAAATCAGGACCCCATGATCCCGTTCATGAGCAAGCGCTTCCACAAGGTTAACGGTTTTGGTCGTCACGTCCTGTCATCATCCCTCTCTTCCATCCAGTCACAAACAACATCCATAGAAAACTAAATATATTTCAGAGAGCCTGTCCCGTGTAGATACAACACGCTGCATTTGGAGCACACCGGCGTCAAGCCTTCATGATTAATCTTTTGACGAGTTTTCTCATATGCATCCGAATTCCATATCTCCTTCAGGCTGTGGTCACGCAAGCTTCCAATCGTAAATTCACTGAAAAATTTACAAGGCATGACCTTTCCATCCGGCAAAATATCCGTTCTGGAAGTGAGTGCCAAGCAATGATTGGAGCAACGGCTGACCATTTCCTCACCATGTATAAATTTGTCGATTTCCTCATAGTCCAGACCAGGCTGATAGCGCACGCGAATGTTCCACACCCGCTCATTAATCCGCTGTAGCTCCCGCATGAGAGGGTCGATATTATCCGGGTTGATTTTATATTTGAAAGCATGCCAGCTACTAATATTTTTTTCCTCCAATTGTCGGAGCCAAGAGAAGTTACGTGTAAAATATTCATCCATTTTGAGGGAGGTTTCTTTGGAAATGTACCAGGGGAACGTCAACAGCACCAGATCCAGCCTCTTGTCCTCCAGCATTTGCAGAAATTCGTACATCCGTCCGATCATGTTATCGTTAATGACGGCATGGACGGTCACCCGTCCCTTGTACAATCCCTGGTCACGCAGTTCAATCAGCTTATCCATCTGCCGCATCGTTTTTTGAAAGGTGCCTTTACCGCGAATCAGATCATGTTCTCTTTCAAAGCCTTCAATCGCTATTAACAGCTCCAGATTTTCAGATAAATCCAAAATCCGGTCCAAATATTTATCAATGAGTAGTCCATTGGTACAAAAGGTCATTTCGCGCCGATCTTCGGCCAGCACGTCCAAAATTTCGTCAAAACGCCGATGAAACATCGGCTCTCCACCCCACATATACAGCCGGGACTTGGCCTCCTTCGTCTCGCTCAAAATTTGCCGAAGCATATCCGGGGCAAGATCCATGTTTTGCTCTTCTTTATCCATTTGATGATGATAGCCTTCCTCGTTCCATTCAAAGCAGTGCGTACATCTCAGGTTGCAGCGGTTGGTCAGCTTAATGCCGATCGTCTGGGGCATGTCCGTTTTGAAGGTAGGGTCCTGTGTTGCGTTACGGTAAGATACAGAAGCGTTTTTCAGGTTGCGCTTAATGAGCTTGAACGCTTTCTCATCAATCAGCACATTGCTTTTGGGCTGCATGCTAACACCTCGTTTAATGGATTTTCAGGCACATGTACCAAGCTGTACGTCAGACTGTCTCCATTCCCTCCGGGTGCGGCGCTTTTTCCGCATCGCTGATCCCCTGAATGTAGCTGCAAAACGCATCTACCGAGCTCAAATGCTCCAGCTCAAAGGAATCAAAATCAATTTCCACGTCAAACGCATCCTCCACTTGCAGCATGAAATGAACCAGCTGTAACGAATCCAGTCCTGCATCATGAATAATGTCCGAATGTCCATCCAGCTTACCGACCAGCTCAGGATCTTCCTTGACCGTGCTGATCATTTCAATCACTTGGCTTTGCATAGCAAACTCCTCCTTGTGAATGATCCTATTCGTTCCGCCCGACAATGCCATCTGCAAAGCTCCTTGGAAAATTCCTACATTGGAACTTTATTCAATTATACTCCTCCATTGAAGAGACAAGTCAATAGGTTGTTTTGTAAATATATCTCGCAATATGTAAATTAATGTATGATGATTTCGACAATTTTAGCTACCTTATTTATTCATTTTTATTCATTATTTTATATAATCCAAACTTAAAAGTTACCTCTGGTGCCACTACGCAGTCGGATGGTGCTTCCCATCGCCACCGCCCCCGGATTTCTTGAATAAAGCCTTTCTACAGGGTAGAAATCCGGGGACAGAAGCGACCGCTTCGCTTGTACAGCACCATTCCGCCTACTCCGTTTTGATGTTCATTTTTCGAGTTCGACTTATATAGCTCACATCTTGCTTCCAACTGCTTGCATGTGAGACAGGATTATTTTACAATAATAATGAAAATACTTTTCTTTATATCGTTTATTTTTACGATAATTATTTTCACCCGGAATATTCTATAGCCAAAGGAGCGCTGCTCATGTCCCCAATTCTTCATACCTTAACCCACAGACTGGAGCAGCTTCCCGTGCAAGAGCGCAAGCTGGCGGAATCCATTCTGCAAGCTCCGGGAGACGTGCTGTATCTGGGGATTCGGGAGCTGTCGGAGCGTTGTGGCGTGAGTCCGGCGACCGTTACGCGGTTTTGCAAATCACTGCATTTTAAAGGCTATCCCGATTTCAAAATGAAGCTGGCCGCCGAGCTGCCCCGTTCGAACAGTGACGGTGAAGCCTCCTATCAGGACATCGTCGCCGGAAATTCGCTCTCTCGTATCGTGGAAGCTATTGAGGCGAATCATACCGCATCCATTGCGGATACGACCCGATTGCTGGATTTCGGCAAGCTGGAGCAGGCGATTGCATGGCTGTCCGCCACAAGCCGCATTGATCTGTACGGCATGGCGACCTCCTCGATTGTGGCGCAGGATTTTTATCAGAAGCTCATTCGAATTGGCAAAAATAGTACCGCCTTCGCGGACTCGCATATGCAGATTACCTCTGCCTCCTCGCTCGGGCCGGGAGATGTCGCCTTTGCCGTCTCCTATTCAGGGGAAACACAGGAAACCATCGCGGCTCTGCGCTGCGCACAGGAACAGGGGGCCAGAACATTGTCCCTGACCTCCTTCGGCAATAACACGCTGGCAGGTATTGCGGATATTGCGCTATTTTCCTCCTCGCTGGAAGAAGGGATGCGGCGTGGAGATATGGCGTCCCGCATTGCCCAGCTTCATATCATAGATATCCTGTTTACAGGTATGGTAAGCGCGGATTTTGACAAATATATCCCGAGATTGGAAGGTTCGTATCAACAAGTAAGCAAGCTCAAAAAACAACCAGGGGGCCACTGAAGATGAACATACGTATTTTGAACAGCCGTGAAGACCTGAATGCTACCGCTGCCGCTGTGATCACCAGCTTACTGCTGAACAAGCCGCAGGCCATGCTTGGGCTCGCTACCGGAAGTACACCTATCGGCATTTACCGTCATCTTGCAGAAATGTACCGTAAGGGACAGGTGAGCTTTGCACGAGCCTACTCCGTGAATCTCGATGAATACGTTGGTCTTCCCCCGGAACATCCGCAGAGCTACCGCAGCTTTATGAATGAGCACTTGTTTCAGCATATCGACATTCCTCTTGCCCATACACGCGTACCTGACGGTAATGCGGCCGATCTGGCAGCAGAATGTGCGGCCCACGAGCAGGCAATTCTGGATCACGGACCCGTGGATCTCCAATTGCTCGGCATTGGTCACAACGGCCATATCGGCTTTAATGAACCCGGGCACAGCCTGACGGGAATCACACATGTGGTAGATTTGGAAGAGGGAACGCGCGCAGCGAATGCCCGATTTTTTGGCAATATAGATGCTGTACCCAAGCAAGCAGTCACGATGGGGGTTGGCACGATTTTGAAGGCAAAGCAAATTGTACTGGTCGCTTTTGGCGCGGATAAGGCAGACATTGTAAAGCAAGCTTTCACCGGACCTGTAACCACAGAATGCCCGGCTTCCCTGCTGCAATGTCATCCCAACGTGCTGATTTTACTGGATCAGGAAGCGGGAGGCTGGTTAAATTGAACTCGGATGAAACGAATGGTGGTCTAACCCAACTGCTGTATGGACAAGTCGTTATTGAGGATCACATGATTGAAAAAGGGGTTGTCGCCATTAAGGGACAATCCATCGTATATGCTGGTGCAGAGGATGATTTGCCTGCTGATCTTATTGCAGCAGTAGTGGAAAATCAGGATGATGGTGCAGCGGTGGGGGCAAGCATCGTGCGATTGGAAGACGGCTACCTGCTGCCAGGCTTTATTGATATTCATGTTCACGGCGGTAACGGCGAGGACTTTATGGACGCCGATCCGCAGGTACTGGATACGATTACCTCTTTTCACAGCTCCCAAGGAACGACCGCAATGCTGGCTACTACGATGACCGCACCCAAGGATCGAATCGACCGGGTGCTAAGTGAGGTTCACGCCTACATGGCACAGCCTATGCCCTATGCACAACTGGAGGGCGTACATTTGGAAGGGCCGTTCATTAGCCCGAACTGGCCGGGAGCACAAAACCCGGAGCACATTCAACCGCCGAATCTGGCCTGGGCGAAGGAATGGGAGCAGCGCTATCCGGGCCTTGTCCGCCAGTTGACGCTTGCGCCCGAACGGGAAGGCGCACTGGAGCTGATTGCATGGCTGCGCAACCATGACATTACTGCGGCTCTCGGGCATACGGATGCCACGTATGAAGAAGTGGAACGCGCAGCGGCGGCGGGCCTGAACCATGCGGTGCATACGTTCAATGCCATGACTCCGCTGCATCACCGCAAGCCGGGAGCCGCCGGAGCTGTGCTAGCTGATCCGCGCATTGAAGCGGAAGTTATTGCGGACGGTATCCACGTGCATCCCGCTGCTGTCTCCCTGCTCGCCAAGCTGAAACAGGAGCACAATCTCATTCTGATTACCGATGCGATGTCTGCCACCGGGCTGGAGGACGGACATTACACACTCGGCGATTTACCAGTAATCGTGCAGGGCGGCGTGGCACGGCTGGAGGATGGCGTCACTCTGGCAGGAAGCACGCTAACAATGATTGAAGGCTTCCGATACCTGGTTCGTCATGTGGGTCTGACTATTCCCGAGGCATCACAAGCAGCCAGCCTGAATCCGGCTAAGTCCCTGAACATTGCGCATCGGACAGGTTCGCTTGAAGCAGGTAAACAAGCAGACATCCTCTTACTGGATGCAGACTTAAAGCTGCAAGGCGTGTGGATCAAAGGAGTGCGAAGATAATTCAGTATTATGAATTCAGTATTATGATTACCTCTAAACCAAAAAGCTATCCCCCGGCGGTCATCCGCCGAGATGGATAGCTCTTTTTTTGGCATTACACACATATGTGGTGAATTAGCGATGATTCAGAGGTGCAGGGGTATGATTTTGTGGACGAGTTGGTGCCGTTGTTGATCCTTCTGTTGGACGGTTTGTATCTGCCGCAGAGGTCGGGAATACACGTTCAATCACATCCACCATTTCATTGCTCAAGCCTCTGATCGGACGACCATTTTGCACACTGCGCGAAAAGTCAGTGGTATGCTTTACAAAATCGGGGTTCGCCGATACATACACCTGTTCAATCGAAGGTGCAAATTGCTTAACTTTGTTAGCAATACGGCTCTTGACTTCATCACTTGGTTCGTATGCAGTTCTTGCTCCTTCGATTGTGGTATTAGTGTTATCTGTACGATTGTTGTCCGTCAAGCCACGCAACATACCGTACGAGCCTGTACCCATCGTACCGAACAAACCATCATCACGACGCGCAGGTGTTCCATTCCCGGTAACACCATTGTCAGTCATTCCCGGCGTTGTAGTATCTGTAGTACGGTTCCCTCTAGTACCATTAACACCATTCACACTCGGTACATTCCTGTTACGCTCAGTACCGTTGACGCTCGGAGTACCGACACCTTTTCCGTTTCCTTGATCATTCAAGGAAACCGCTACATAGGCATTACGTTCACCAACCAGTACCGTCGCTGATTTTACATCTGGCAGCTCAGATATGCGATTGGATAGAGAACGATCTACACGCAGATTACCGACACGGTTTCCACTTTCGTTAGCATTTTCGTTAGCATTTTCATTCGGCCGCATTCCGTCCATACCATTGGACTTGACCCCGAAACGGTTCACACCATCCATCTGTGTGTTCTGTGCATTGTAACGGGTATTGTTCGTGCGGACGTTACGATTATCTGCTTCCCCACATCCAGTCAAAGCAGCCATGCTGGCGAGTAAAGCAGCAGAAATCGTAAAACTGATGACCTTCTTAGTTACTGGCATGAACTCATCCTCCATACATATAAAATGTGTGACGTGAATAGGATGCGCTATGATTCTCAGGGCTATGCTGACTAAAAAATGACTAAAAAATAAAATTTTAATGTAAATATGAAATACAATTGATGATTTACCACAAGATGGCATGTATAATAAGGTTGAAAAATACTTTATTTTACAAAAGGAGGATTTCAAGTTTGAAAAAGATCACCGTTTTGATGCTCATTTTTTTGTTATCCGTTACTCTTGTCCCCGTCGGCGCTTTTGCAGGCTCCACTACACCCCACCCCCCGAAAGATCCTGGAGGAAGCTGGGCAGAAGGCCCACCACCTGATCGCGTTGACCCTGCCAAGCCCGCACTATTATTTGTACATGGTTTGAACAGCAGCGCGGAAGTCTGGAAGAATAATAACGACATGCTTCAGCGCGCACGTGACGCCGGATACCAGACGGCCACCGTTAATCTGTACGATGCAAATGGCACATCACAGGATATGTGGGACAATGGAAAGCTTCTAGCCGACAAAATTAAGGTCATTAGTAATCACTTTGGAAAAAAACTCATCATCATTGCCCACAGCAAAGGTGGAGTGGATACTCAAACCGCTCTTGTATATAACGGAGCCGCTCCCTATGTACAACGTGTGATTACCCTAAGCAGTCCCCATCATGGCTCACAACTTGCAGATCTCGCATACAGTAGCTGGGCCGGGTGGCTGGCAGATATTATTGGCTCACAAAATCCCGGCACCTCTACTTTACAAACCTCTTATATGAAGTATTACCGATCCAAGACCGATGCACTCAGCAACGCAACTACAATCCCATTCTTCACGTTTGCTGGTGATAACTGGTCTGACGGCAGCGCTTCCTACATACTGGGCGGACTTTACCTCTCATCCTTTGGCAAGAATGATGGACTAGTCACAGTCGACAATGCCAAGCTTCCCGGTGGACGTGTAGTTAAAGTCGGACCCTGGGATCATGCCAAAGTTCGTACCGGATCTTACGTCTTCTCCCTGATCCAACCTTACCTCCAAGCGAATACTCCAGCATTGAATCACGAATCTGAGGCACTTTCAGCATCTTCCTTGACTGCCTCTGCATTACAATCCACCTATAGCGATATCGACAATTCCTACTTTATCCGAGGCGGCGACTATAACGGTAAAGCCTCAGAAACCCTTACCGTTGAAAATGGGGTTCAATCCATTAATCTGGACTGGATCAGCGATAAACGTGTGAGTAAACTCGAGCTGACCAAGCCGGACGGTACTAGCGAAATTGTTAGTCTTAAAGCAGGTTATGATGACGAAATTTTTGCTGGTGCATGGCATCATAGTGCAGTTATTACAAATCCAAAACCTGGAATCTATAAACTGAATGCCACAATTGCCGGCAAAGGAGCTTATCTCCTGATTGCCCGCTATCAAGCAGCTCAGGTTCCTGAGATGAAATATCATCTGAATGCTGTAGGTCCGAAGCTGAATCTGGAGCCACAGGATTCCCCTGACAGCGTTACGCAAGTCACCTATCAGGTGCAATATTACGGTGATCCGCAGCAAGGAGTTACTTCTGCAACCAAGGGTCTTACGATACAGCAAAAAACCGTTAATCCCACCGGACAAATCGAGCTGTCCAAAGCGGACAAGCCCGGTATCTATTCCGTAACCTATGAGATTAACGGCACCACGGAGGCAGGATATCCGTATCGCCGCACAGCTGTTCAATCCATTTATATTGATGCTGACGGAAATAAGTATGTTGATTAATTAGTTTTTCCATTTGTGGATGGATGTATAAGTACGAAAGGGGCTGTCCCAAAAGTCAATTTTCGATTTTGTCAGCTCCATTTTATCTTGAATTTGGTTGCAAATAAGGACCTCATCTCCCACTTGACTGTGGAATTTGAGGTCCTTTTGGCCCCTTTTCCGATCAAATTTTTATTAATAATCCCACTTCATAGTATTGAAAAAAGTTTTTCCTCCTGGTGCAAAAAATCTCTACAGCCTTCCTCCATTGTAATAAGAAAAGCCATTCGGATCGTTTAATAACCACGTAGTTGGCTGTATATATGCGCTGTAACTGTTAAAATTAGAAGCTCTTATTTAATTTTTTTGAATTTGACATCACTAAAGTCATTAAAAAACCTGCAACAAATGAAATCGTTACAGCAATCAAAAAGTTAATAACATTACCAGCTTCAATACTTACAAATCCAATAATTCCTGCAGGTCCAGGGGCCACATTTAATATATGTTTAAATGCCGCATAAGTACATCCACATGCCGAACCTACCATTGCAGCATAGAACGGAAATTTCATTTTCAAGTTCACACCAAACATTGCAGGCTCTGTAATTCCTAACAGTGCAGATATTCCCGAAGACACCGCCACGCTTTTCATTTTCTTATCTTTGGTAAGAAACATAGCAGCAAAAGTTGCTCCGCTTTGTGCGACATTGTTGCAGGATACGAGTGCAAGTAAGAAAGACCCTCCTCCAGCAATGAGTTGAATATCAATAGGAAGAAGGCTGTGATGCATTCCTGTCAATGTCAAAGGAGCTATAATAAATCCAAAAATACCACCACCAAAGAATCCGAGTACATCATATAGCCAGACCATGCCGTCTGCTAAAAGATTCCCTGCTGCTCTCATTATTCCACCGACAATTGTAAATGTAAGAAAACTTGTGAGGAAAACAGTTAGTAATGGTGTTAGTAAATTATCAAGTACAGATGGAATAATTTTTCTTAATTTTTTCTCAATCCACGACAGAATAAATGATGCCGCTAATACAGGAAAAACAGTGCCTTGATATCCGACTTTTTCAATAGTCAATCCAAAAATATGCCACACAGGGACTTTGTTATTGAGAATTGCATCACCATAGCCATATGCGTTGAGGAGATCAGGATGCACCATGATCATTCCCATTACGGCCCCTAGATAAGGATTCCCACCAAATTTTTTGGTCGCTGAAAACCCTATTAAAATGGGTAAAAATACGAATGCAGCGTTAGCAAATATATTAATCATGTTGGAAAAATCAGTAATATTCGGGTATACATCCATTAAAGACTTGCCTGTAAAAAACAGTCCTTTAGAGGTCAATACATTATTGATCCCCATAAGCAAGCCCGCCGCTACAAGAGCAGGAATAATCGGAACAAAAATATCAGACAATAGCTTCACAAGTTTTTGAAGCGGATTCATTTTATGATCTGCTTCTTTTTTAAGTTCTTCTTTGGTAGACTCCTTAATATCTGCATATTTAATAAATGAGTTATAAACTTCGTTTACTGTACCTGCACCTAAAATAATCTGATACTGACCTGAATTGCTAAATTGTCCTTTCACAAGTTCAATTTCTGAAAGTTCTTCCGTTTTCGCAATAGACTCATCCTTTAGCACTAAACGAAGACGAGTTGCACAGTGAGCCGCGCTTATGATGTTGTCCGGTCCTCCAATAACATCTAAAACCTGCTTAGCTGTCTTATCTATTTTATTATTGCTCATTTCATTTAGCCTCTCCTTCGATGATCTCGTATATCATTGCTTCATAAGGTCGTAGTTGAAGGTTTTGTACATTTAAGCTGGAATCATCATAATTACTAATTAAAATTTGCACCTTGTCTTTGCTGCTTACTGGAAATTTGAAACTTCTTTCCTGATCGTAAAAATTACATACAATTAAAAGCTTTTTATCCTCAAAAATTCGTTCATACGCATAAATGCTTTCATCTTCCGGATCAAGGAGACAATACGTACCATATATCAGGTTTTCATTGTTTTTTCTGATATGAATCAGCTTCTGATAGTAATAAAAAACAGAATCCGAATCTTTGATAGCGCTTTCTACGTTAATCTGAGTATAATTTGAATTCAATTTCATCCAAGGAGACCCGGTAGTAAATCCTGCATTTTTATCCGCAGACCATTGCATTGGGGTTCTTGCATTATCTCTTGCTTTCATATAAAAAGCCTTCATAATTTCCTCTTTTTTAAATCCAGCTTCTATTCTCTCCCTATAAATATTTTGTGTTTCAATATCTAAATAATCTTCAACAGAATCGAATGTAGCATTTGTCATACCGATTTCTTCCCCTTGGTAAATATAGGGTGTTCCTTTCATACCATGTAATAATGTGGCTAACATTTTTGCAGATTGGACTCTGTACTCACGGTCATTTCCCCATCTTGACACAATTCGAGGCAAATCGTGATTATTCCAAAACAAGCTGTTCCAGCCTTCCTTATCAAGCGCATACTGCCATTTACTCAAAACCTGCTTTAATTCTCTTAAATCGAGCTTTTTCAAGTCCCATCGTTGTTTACCTTTCATTTTGTCCAATTGCATATGTTCGAATTGAAATATCATACTTAATTCATTACGCTTGGGATCAGAGTATAGTTTGCCGTTTGCCGTTGTAGCCCCCCATGTCTCCCCAACCGTTAGCAAATCTTTACCTCCGAAAGTAAATTTGTTCATTTCCTGCAAATACTCATGTAATTTTGGGCCATTTTCCTTTATAAGTTTGTCAGGTTCCTTGCCGATCAAGTCAATAACATCCATCCGAAACCCACCGATACCTTTATTTATCCAAAAATTCATCATATTCCATATACTTTGTCGCATCTGTTTATTTCCCCAATTTAAATCTGGCTGTTCTTTGCTATAAAAGTGTAAATAATATTGGTTAGTATGTTCATCAAATTCCCATGCCGAGCCGCCAAAATTAGATTTAAGTTCATTTGGCTCACGGCCATCAACCGGATCGCGCCAAATATAATAATCCCGATACGGATTATTTTTGGATTTTTTAGCCTCCTGAAACCATTTATGCTGATCTGAAGTATGATTTACAACTAAATCTATAATAATTCTCATTTCTCGTTTCTGGCTTTCAAGTAACAGTTTATCCATATCTTCCATGGTTCCAAATTCAGGTAAAATGGAATAATAATCACTAATATCATAGCCATTATCCACATTAGGAGATTGATAGACAGGGCTTAACCAGATTACATCAGCACCTAAATCCTTTATATAATCTATTTTTTGAATAATTCCTTTGATATCACCAATCCCATCACCATTAGTATCATAAAAACTGCGCGGATAAACCTGGTAAATCACACTTTTATGCCACCATTTTCTTTGTTTATCTAACATCTATTGCTCCCCTTTTGTATTCTGAAATCGTATTCAGTATAATCAAATCAATAGCTTACTTCTTGCACATTTCCGAATTTTAATAACACTATTCTCATTTTGAGGGGATTTATTATGGTAAAATTATCGTTAAAAGAAAACTCTATTCATGGTACACCGCTTTTTCCGTTACATGTGTATAGTAAATTTAGAAGAACCGAATATTATGTAGGATTTCATTGGCATGAAGAATTGGAATTTATTTATGTCGAGGATGGAATCATGGAAGTCACCGTTAACTCAGAGACTGTAAAGATAACTAAAGGAAATTTTATTTTTATTAACTCCGGGGATCTGCATCAAGTGACTGGAACAGGATCTTCTATTCATCACGCTATTGTATTTCTACCGCAATTGTTAAACTTTGAGTATCCTGATACATGTCAAAATACCATATTAAAACCTTTAATAAGCGGGCAGTTACAATTTCCTTCCATCACAGATTTGGACGATGAGGTGAAAGAATATATAACGGATCGTTTAATGAATATTATCTCTTTAAAAAACATGGAAGATGCCCTCTCATCGTTAAACATTAAAATTAACCTTTTTCAAATTATTGAAGTTCTACTGAGACAGCAGCTCTTTTTAAGAAAACAAACCGACATCAACGGGAAACAAGAAAAAATTAAAAAAGTCATTACCTATATTGAAAACAATTATGATCGCAAAATATCACTTGAAGAATTGGCCTCCATTTTAAACATGAATAAAAATTATTTTTCCAAATATTTCCAAACTACAATCGGCAAAACACCCGTTACCTATATTAATGTATTCCGATGCGAAAAAGCTGCCGCACTGCTAAAAAACAAAGATCTAAAAATATTAGATATTGCCTTAATGGTTGGATTCGAAAACTTCAGCTATTTTATACGAAAATTTAAGGAGTACAAACGCCATTCACCCGCAAATTATAGAAAATTGTTTTATCATTCTGAATAATATTCTCCATAAGAATCATCCTTGTTGAGGATTATTTTTATTATAGAAATATTTAACATTAATTTCATTAAAAAGAATAACCCTCGTGTAAAATAATGATTTTCATTGCCGTAATTCTTCTATAAAATCAGTCACAATACTTTGAACGGCATCCTCACGGGACATGCGGATATACCGGCTGGTTTTCTGAATATCTTCCTTGAACAAATGAAGTATCCTGCTCATAGCTTCCTGATCTCCGCCTCGTGCTAATTGGAGCAGTTTGATGAACTCAGCATCTGAGATAATTGATTCAGCATTTTCTTTTTCCATTTATTCACCGCCTGTTGGGATAGCTTCAGCTCTCTTGCAATCTGTGCTTCGGTTTTGTCTAGTATGTAAAGGTCAAAGATGATGGCTTTTCCGATCTCAGATGGTAGAGAGTTAATGAGCTGTAGAGTGTACATTTTAGAGTTTGCAGAGTCTGTAAAAGATGGAGTAGCGACGGCTTCGTTCTTTTCCATGACAAATTCATGATTGGTTTGTACCCGGGCACGATACTGAATTCTCCATGCAATGCGGTACAGCTTTTTACGATATTGTTCAACCAATGTTAGCTGAGATTTATTCATCATAAACCACCCTTTCTCTTTGGATTTGGCTTTTCGAAATCCTCATATTATAGGGTAATTTGAGAACACATTTTACAACCAAAAAAAGAACACTTGTTCTTATTTATTATACTATTTTTTGATCCGGTTGTATACGGTTCTTTTTATTTACCTTCCTTTATATATGGCTAAAAAGGAGGGAAACCATTGCAGATGGATGATGCTCTTTCTATGATAACCAACGTAGGCTTTCCGGCAGGTCTTTGCTTTATTTTGTTGCGGCACATCCTGCACACCATGGAAGAAAAACTGGATAAGCTGGATATCTCGCTCCATGAGCTGATTGAGGTCATTAAGGAATTAAACGATGGGAACCGTCGCTCTTCCAAAAGCGGCAAGCCTGACGAATAACGAACACAAAAAAGCTCCAATCGACGATGATCCGCCGATGGAGCCTCTTTGCCGTGCATTATTATTTCTAACGTTTATTTTCCAGTTTGAGCCTGGTCATGTCCAGCTTGTTCAATACGCTTCACGTCTGATGCCGACAGCCCATACGCCCAGTTGCTTTGCGGTGGCACAACCCATACAGTATCCGGGTCACCGTTTACCGTCCAGCCCTGATACACCAGCTGTGGATTGTCCTGCTTGCCCAGCGATACGCTCAGCGTAAAGCGGTGAACAGGTTTGTTCAGCTCGGATGCTTTGCGCAAGGACTGACTACTCGCCAGATTTTTGATTTGCTGCGATAAGGAAGTCCCCACATCACTGGTTACTGACTTTCCATTCAGCGTCCAAGCTGTGGAAGAGCTTTCCCCCGTTCCTCCGTCACCGGAAGACTTGAGCATCCAGGAGGCTGACTGACCTTCCCACTCCAGTCCGCTCAGCTTGTCATCATCCCAGTCGAACGGCGTTGTATCGGTAAAATCGGCTGTACCCAGAAGCAACCCGGAAAGGGTATCCAAAGGTATGGAAGCCACTTCTTTTTTATCTGACAGCACATAGACAGCATCTCCGGAAGGCAATGTTTCGCCAAAAGCAAAGGTATGCTCGCTTCCATCCTTGGTCTTGATCTGTATTTGGTTATTGGTGGCGCTGATTCCGTATTTGGCTACGTCTTTTGGAGAAGATTCCACCACCTCACCGAGCTTCACGTTTTGAATAGCGGCTAACCAATTATCAATCGTATAGCCGTTTAACGGATAAGACTGAGGCTTGCTCATGCTCCATTTGCCATCATGTTGTGTAAGTTCGACCGACTTGCCTTCCTTCCCTGTTATAGCAAAAGACGTAATATTCCCCTGCGTAAGCTGAACCAGTTGGCGAGCTGCGGGAGCTTGTTCACGAAAAAAGTTTTGGCTCTTGGCATAGACTATACCCGCTCCCAATACAACTAACAGCAGCACTGTGGGTATCCATTTTCTCATGCTCTTCTTCGCCTCCACCATAATAAGATTCCGGCTGCCGCGAACAACAACGGCAATCCGATCACGGATAGGGTCAATATCGTCTTCGCTTGCGCAGGAGTCAAATAAACCACCTTATAATCCTGCTCCTGACGAGGACGAATGGTAAGCCCGTCAGATTGTTCCTGTACATAATTCAGACTGTTCAGGACAAAATCCCGATTGCCTCCCGTGCTGATCTCGGTGTCGCTCAGAAGGGCCGACGTTCCGAGAATAATTGCTTTAGGCTTGCCGTCCTTGCCATCTACCGCGTAACCCAGATCAAGCGGCCCCTGCGGGTCCTTGTCATCCTTCTGTGTTTCGTTGTTTAGCAGCCCTTGAATATTCGTTTCGCCATAGCTGGCAGCAGAAGATTTGAGCAAGGCCGTAGTCTTCCAATTCTTCTGCTCTCCCGCTTGCAAAGCAATAGACAGCGAAAGCACCGGATACAGATTGGACGCAGCCAGCTTATCCGTAATCGCATGACTGCCAAAGGTAGGCACTGTAAACAGAGGTCCAAGCGTATTCGTCTGCTCCTGGTCCACCACGATCGCATGTGTATCCTTTACACCGTAATCAGCCGCCAGTGCGTCAAGATTTTTCCAGTCCGATTGCATGTTCGGATGAAAGCCCAACGCCAGAAAAAGCTTTCCACCACCACTCAAGTAGATGCGAATGCTTTTCAGCTCCGTCGCGCTGATATCCCGTTGCGGCCCAACAATAGCCAGCACTGATGCATCTTTAGGCACGCTACCCGCCTGATTGAGCTGCACTTCTTCTGTTTTTACATTATCCTGCGCCAATGAGTTGCTCAATCCGGTCATTTGGGACAAAGGGATCTCCTCATGTCCGGTTAGGAAAACAGCTTTTCCCTGGCGGGTAGACGATAGCCCCAGCAGTCCGCTGGTCAGCTTTTCTTCCCCGGTAAACTGGTATGCCCCCTCGCTACTTCCCTGTGCCTGTGAAAACAGACTACCTATATCAATAACACGTTTCTTCTCACCCTGAACCAGAACGATGGATGCTTCGGTGACACCGTATTCCTTGGCCAACAGCGGCTCCTGATTCAGATCATATTGCTCGACCTTGAGCTTGCTGTTACGCTTGGCGTATTCCCTCAGCATATCCGTAACGTCCCGGTTCAGCTTTTGATTTTGAGAAGTCGATACGGTAAAAGCAATCAGACGCACGTCTCCCTTCACTCCCTGAATGGCCGTTAATGTCTGATCAGACAACGTATACTGTTTGCCTGCCGTCAAATCCAGCTGAAAGCCTCCCAGCGAACGCAGAAACAACGTCAGCAAAATAAAAATACCTACAGCAGCAACCGACAATACCACACTGTTTGTATGACCCAGCCATTTTTTCATGTTCATCACCTCCACCGTTTCCGTTCGACCACCTGAATGCTGAATAACAAAAAGAGCACCGCCACCGTCACGTAATACAGCACATCGGCTCCGTTCAGCAAACCTTTGGTGAAGCTGTCAAACCGTGCGGTTAGAGAAAAAGGCTCCAGCCATTGCTGCAATGCCGCAGACGCGCCTGTTTGTCCACCAAACGAATCCAGCATCCAAAACACGAGCAAAATAATAAAGCTGACGACCGCAGACATCATCTGATGCTGCGAAAGCGTCGAAGCGAACAGACCAATGGCCATCATGGCTGCACCCAGCATAAACAGACCGATTGCGGATGTAAATACGAGTGTCCAGTCCAGCGATCCGTAAAAGGACATCACGACCGGATACGCCAGGCTGCACAGCACCAAAATCAGCAGCATGCCCAGCGACGCCAGAAATTTACCTACAATCATTTCCGTCACACTCACAGGCGAGGTAAGCAACAGCTCATCCGTACCCTGCCTGAATTCCTCCGCAACCAGCCTCATCGTGAGCAGTGGGACGACGAACACCAGCATGGACAGCGTATCACCAAGTACCAGCCGATAATCCAGGATGCTTGGCTGATACATGACAAAATTCGTGTAAAATAGCAACCCGGTCAGCAGCATGTACACCGCAAGCGCAAAATACGTTGTCGGCGTCCATAGATAGGCTTGCAGCTCCTTTTGACAGACCGCGAACAAGCGCCTCATGGCCGTTCACCTCCTGTGCTCTTGTCTTGCCCGGCTTTGTTGTTGCCGGACGCAGCTTCTTGGCTGTCCTCAGCAACACCTGCGGAAATTTCATTTTCCGTCGAATGCTCGACTTGTTCCACTACATTCACTTGATCGGCCTGACCTGCTTTTGATTCGCGAGTCGTTAACTGCTGGAATATATTTTCCAAGCTGAGGCTCTCTTTTTTCAACTCCAAAATCGGAAGCTTCGCACCAGACAGCACATAAAAAAGCTCCTCGCGGAAATCCTCACTGGAAGCGCCTGTCAGTAAGCATCCGGTCAAATCTTCCTCAGTTGCAGTCTGCTTCGTGTCAGCTTGAGATATACCAGATGTTAATAGCTCCACCTCTACTTTCCCCCAAGCGCGAAGAACGTTCAGCACCTGCTCACGGCTGCCTTTGACCTCCACTTTTACCTTAAATCCGTCTTCCATCGAACCGCCGAGCGCCTCAGGCCGTCCATCCAGCACCAACTCACCCTCATGGATGATAAGAACCCGATTACACAAGGCGTCCACCTCGGGTAAAATATGTGTGCTGAGCAGCACCGTATGATTTTCTCCAATCTCCTGAATGAGCTGGCGAATTTCGAGAATCTGATTCGGGTCCAAACCTGAGGTCGGCTCATCCAGCACCAGCAAATCCGGGTTATGAATAATCGCTCCCGCCAGCCCCAAACGCTGCTTATACCCTTTGGAAAGACTCCGTACCAGTTGCTTTTCACGCCCGTTCAGCCCAAGCCGGGAAATCATCTCGGAAATGCGCAGCTTTTGTTCTCTCGCAGGCACATCTCGAATGCTTGCCACAAATTTTAAATAGGATCGAACGGACATATCTCCATACAGAGGGGGCGTTTCCGGCAAATAACCGATTTTGGAACGAGCCTGTCTGCCCTGATCCTGAATCGGGATGCCACCAATCGTAATCACTCCCTCATTCGGCTGGAGATACCCTGTAATCATACGCATCGTCGTCGTTTTGCCCGCACCATTCGGCCCCAGAAACCCGACAATCTCGCCACGCTGCATTTCAAAATCCAGCTTATGTACGCCCCGGTTGCCCTCATACCACTTGCTCACCTGCTGCACCTTGAGCACACGCTTCACCCTTTCTTTTATCATATTGCAAAATCATAGTCTTTCACTGTAACTACCCATTCGTCCCAACATCTCTATTCCCTTTTCCCATATCAAAAATGATGCATTATATAAGCTGAACTTAAAAGTTACATGTAGCGCCACTACGCAGACAGATGGTGCTTCCCATCGCCACCGCCCCCGTATTTCTTGAATTAAACCTATGAGTAGGGTAGAAATCCGGGGACAAAAGCGACCGCTTCGCTTGTATAGCACCATTCCGTCTACTCCGTTTTTTATGTGAATTTTTCTAGTTCAGCTTATATAGAAGCGGCCCCCTCATGCACCTCATGCAACACTTTTAAACTCTAATGTTAATCCCACACATATAACTCCAGCTTAAAGTCACTTAAATATAAGCTTAAAATAATATGTCTAAAATGTGAACGAAAGAATGTACTTTTACACTCGTTAACTTGATGTGATTTTGCCAGAGAAGCAGTGGAGCTCTCCCCCGAGGATACCCGCCTCATCCACAATTATATGCTGATTCAATCCAGGCCTCCATAGATACCCACACCCCGTCCTTTTGCCGGAATACCTTGGTAATAAGAAGCTTTCGATTGGCCGAAGGGGGTTATTGAGATCAAAGTTCTATTTACCTTTTATATACCCAGCGGCGGCGTGGAAACCTTGAACCGCCAACGCTGCAAGGTGCTCAGCCAAGACGGGATTGAATGCCATCTTCTCTACTATCAGCAGGGTTCGGGGATGCAAAACTTGCATGGAGATATTCCCGTGTTTATGACTTCTTCCGAGGGAGATATTTCTAGTCTGATACACACTCACCGTTACGATGCCATCGTCGTCTCGTCGGATTACCAGATGCTCGCAAAACTGCGCATTTTGGGCTATCAGGGTGTGCTAATC
Source organism: Paenibacillus sp. 1-8 (assembly GCF_056316205.1). Taxonomy (NCBI): domain Bacteria; kingdom Bacillati; phylum Bacillota; class Bacilli; order Caryophanales; family Paenibacillaceae; genus Paenibacillus; species Paenibacillus sp. 1-8. The sequence continues at coordinate 4,237,799 of NZ_CM149995.1, forward strand.
TATGAATCACAGGGCTTCGGTCCGCATGTGGAGGCTGCATTGGTAGTAGGCGAAGCCACACCGTTACTTCAAAGATACGCCAATGCAGTACTACTACCCACCACTACGCATCTGGTCGAACTATTTTCCAGCATGTGTCCGTGGCTTAAGCGTTACGTGTTTCCAAACGTACTGGATACCAGCGTATTTAATTATGTACCTAACACTCCTCCGATCAATCCGGTCATTGCATGGGTTGGGCGACTGGAGCCGAACAAAAACTGGAGGCATTTTATCGATATCTCTTACTGGATGCTGCAAAACCGTCCGGATCTTCGCATCTGGATGTTCTATGATAATACCCTTTCGCAGCCAGAGGATAAGGTACAATTCGAGAGCATGGTTACACAGCTTGGCTTGTCCTCCATTGTAGAACGTTTCAACAACGTGCCTCATGCCAAAATGCCTCTGTATTACTCCATGATTGGCGATTCAGGCGGGCATCTGTTGTCCACTTCGCTGGTAGAGGGTTTTGGGTACGCCGTAGCTGAGGCCATGGCTTGCCGCTGCCCCGTACTCAGCTCTGATTCTGACGGGGTGCGAACCTTCATCGACCACAACGTAACGGGTAAATTTTATACGCAAGGAAATATCTCGCAGGCGGTATTGGAGGGACTGGATCTGATGAACAACGTGCCACAACGCGAATCCATTCGCCAGAAGGGGCTGACAAGGATCGTCGACCTGTTAGCACCGGATAAATATGTGCAATCCTTCCGGCAAATGATGAATGCGCTGGGCGTGAGGTAATTTATTATTTTAGCGAATGTCCGAAAAATTCACCTTCCATGTTGCCGTCGAATATGTGAACCTGCTGCGTATATACGAGGCGGATCACCTGCTGAGGCAATTGAACTGTACCGTGAGCGAGGCCGCCACCCAAGTAGGTTTCTCCAATCTGACCTACTTTGGGCGGGTGTTTAAAAAGCTCAAAGTATCTAATATTTAATAACGAATCTCCAGCATGGATATCCTTTTTCCCTTCAGGCTTACCGTATTAATTCCAATGTGAATGAGCAGTTCAACACCATCCTCAGAAATAAGCCCGATTGCAGGTTTTGTTTTGAAAACGGTAATAAGATAAACTACATGGGGGTAATAGAGAAGATAAGAAGAGGGAGGGTTCAGCATGATATATGATTATGCGAGCTGGACAGGAGCGGTCTTCATCATACTCGCCATTATTTTAAGTGGAACAGGGGTTAGTGGTGACCGTATGCGTTCCAATTTTTATATTGAACAGGCGGCGGACCCCGAGGGGAAAGATAGAAAAAACAGATGGAAATGGTCATTTATTTTTATGATCATAGGTTTACTTTTATCTGCTATCTCTATGATTCTAAAATAAAGCCGCCGGGTATAAGGAGAAGCATGTCATGGCTAAACATACGATACAAATTCCATCAAATTTCATCATGGGTGCTGCGGCTTCTGTCTATACTGCTGACCATTCTATCAGGTAAGGGCATATTTTCCTATAAGTAACTGCCAGGCTATACATAAAAAAGAGGCTGATCCCCCAGCCTCTTCCAGAATCCAAACGCTTTCCCGCTACACGCCTTCTTTGCCTGAACCCATACTGCTCACGTACGTTTCCTTCAATCCGGCAGAGATGCCATATAGCGGTTCCCACCGAAGCCAATGTCTCGCGACTGCGTTGCTAAGACAGCTATGGTGAATGTCTCCCACCCGCGCAGCTGAATACACGGGCCGAACGGACGAGCCGTGCAGCTTCAGCAAATCGTAGGCCAGCCGATTGATGGACGTGGTTCGTCCCGTACTCACATGTACTGTACGTTGATCCGCTGCACGTATAGCCGCCATATTGGCTCTGACTACATCCTTGACGTACACGAAATCGCGGGTTTGCGTTCCGTCGCCGTGAATGAGCAAGGGGCTTCCTTTTTTCAGCCGATCCATAAAAAGAGCGACTACACCGCCCTCTCCCTTCGCCGCCTGACCGGGACCATACACATTACCGTAACGCAAAATCGTGTAATTCATGCCATATAACCGATGAAAAAGCCGGATATACGATTCTGCGGTCAGCTTGGAAAGCCCGTAGCCCGAAATCGGCTCCACGGGATCGTCTTCCTGAATATATTGCTTTTGCAGTTCACCGTATACGCCGGATGTGGACGCGAATATCAGCTTGGATACACCAGCTTCATGACAAGCCTGCAACAGATGGATCGTCCCCATCACATTCACATCTGCGTCCACATCTGGTCGATGGATGGATTGCTGGACATCGGCCTGTGCCGCCAAGTGAAACACAATATCCGGGCTTTCCCGAATGAGCAGCGTCCGGGTCTCGGAGCTGCGGATATCCGCCATATGCATGACCGCGCGCGGGTCGACATTTGCGACATTCCCGGTCGTCAGATTATCCAGCACATGCACCCTGATGCCCGAATCAGCAAGCGCACGCACCAGATGGGAACCAATAAATCCGGCTCCCCCGGTGACCAAAGCCTTCACTAGCGCACCCTCCTTTTGAACCGAAGCAAGTTTCTTCCTTTCCCATCATGTTATGCGGCGCTCTACAGCTTGGCGCAGGCGCAGGCACAAGCACAGGCACCAAAGACAATCTAAGACGTACCTCCCAGATGTTCAAATGTTCAGACATGCAGCCTGACGTTTTCCAGCATAAAGCGCCACATCTCATCCTGCCCGCTCCAAATATCCTCAGGCGGCAGCGCCACTGGAACCAGTTGCTCCAGCCCCCAATCCAGCTCCGTCACGCCGGCAGTCCCTGTATAATCCACGAATAACAAGCGAAAATCGTGGGTGATCATCCTTGATAACACGGTGTGCAATTCTACCGCCTGATCCCGGCTTCCCCCCAGACGAACCAGCAGCAGACGGGACGCAAGCGCAGATTTCTCCAGTAGACGTGCAATGCGGCGATCAAGCGTCGTTTTGAATGCAGGATAGGAAGTCAGATGCTCCGATGTATTCTGGGTAACGGGAAAATGGTGTGCCGCCGTAATCTCATACGACGTATCCTCGACCATGAAGTTATACTCGCCGTAATCATGCCCCGTGACACGCAGGCTGGCAAGGTCCATAAATCCGGCGAAACGGGCATCCAGCAAGCGACTGATCTGCGACAAGTTGCCGGAAATCATCCAGTCCAGCGGTCCCGCATACGGACGCAGTCCGTTTTTATCCAGTTGAATGGAAGGCAGGCAATGTCCTCCCAGGCTGAATACAGCGTCATAATCCCCCTGCAATCGCTCAAGCACGCCGTCCTCCCCTTTCCGATGACAAGGACATTCCCTGAAAAAGCATACGCCAGTGCGGATCACTTTGGTAATTCCATACATCGGCAAAAGGCATTTCCACCGCGCATACATTCGCAAGCTGCCAGTCCAACTCGGTCAACTCTGTTACACCGGAACAGTTAACGATGAGCAGACGAAATTCATGCGCCATCATGCCGGACAAGATGCGCTCCAGCTCCTCTACCTCTGCATAGGTTCCCAGCATACGGACGAACAAGCTGCGCTGCGCCTTCTGCGTTTTTGCAAAAAAACGTTCGATACGGCGGTCTATCTTCTCTCTGAACTCCGGATAAGTCGCCAGATCGGCGGACGTATTGCGTTCCTGTGGGAAATCATGTACCGAGATCACGTTATAATCGATATCCCTGACCATATAGTTCAGTTGGCTCGTACCAACAACACTTAAATTGGGCAAATCCATAAACCCGGCAAACCGGTTTTCCAGCAAGCGGTTCACATCGGACAGCGTGTCAGACATCATCCAGTCCAGCACCCCGGCAAACGGCCGCAGGCGGTTCTTTTCCAATTGAATGGCAGGCGTGCAGTTTTGCCCCAAACTGAAGACCGCATCATATTCCCCTGCCAGTTGTGCAAGTCTCATAGCCGTGCCTCCTTTTTTAAAGCGACCTTTCTCCTCAGGCCGCAGGTTGTTCCACGCTACATTACATGCACAGCTCGGCTAAAAGGGTTGGACACCGGCGCGTATTTTGTCAAAAAAGGCGTACAACTATCCAGTCCAGACATGGCACATTTTCATATGATATAAGGCTGGTATACAACGGAATTCAAGGAGGCTACAGGATATGGCCGTGTTTCTTTTATCTGCTGATCATCACCTCGCTTATGACAGCGCCAGTATCCAGAGCTGCCATGTGACCCTGTTCAATCGTGAAAAGAGACCTGTCGATGTACTGTTGGAAATAGGGAATGATGGCGGCGTTTTCCGGCGGCAGCTCCTTAGCCTTAGCGCTTCTCCCGAAGCCGGCTCCGTCGTACAGCTCAAGGATATGGAGACAGCCCAAAATCCTTTTTACCTGCGGGTGGTCACGAGTATATGCAATCCGGAAACGCTATTTATTTTGGCTGAATTTGTAGAGGATGGGAACGTGGTTGCTATGCGTACAGCCAGTCATTTTACCGTGACGCCCTAATACACGGACAGGAGAGGAAGAAGGTATGTTAAAATATTCGGTACAAAACAAAGCCGATGCAGGCACACATGCGCTGCCTTTTCAGGTCACCGGACAGGAGAACGTGCTATCTACGTTGATCATTCCTGCGAGTGAGTCTGAAGGACGTATTGTCATTGAAGCCTCCTTGGCATGGGAAAATCCGCTGCTCAACTGGGATATCGGAGAGCTGGATATCCGGCTGCGTCGCAACGACGGGCAGGGTCCCGTGCTGGACTGGTTGCAGGATTCCTGCTATCAGGAGGGTTTTGCCGAGCTAAGGTATGAGGAAACCGTGGAACAGACAGCGCCATATGTATATTGCCTGACCGTGCAATCGGCTGACCGCAGGGCCGTTGTCACGGGTCCACTCGTGATCCAAGGCTCGGTCTACGAAGATTCGGTTGATGAAAACCCGGACGGAACATGATCTGAAATCATCCAAAAGGCAGGCAGGGAACCACGTCCCCGCCTGCCTTTTACAATTGCTCCAGATGTATTAAATTACTGTCGTTCTCATGGCACAGTTTGTTTGAGACGTTCCAGAATTTCAGTGTCCGGTAGCTTATAATGTTCCGGTAACGAGGTGTTAATCCGGTTCCATATTTCATAATCCACCTCAAAATCTGGGTGCGACTGCTGGATTTCAAAAATACGGTTGTACAAGTCTCCAACTACAGGAAAAGTCATGCTCCCCCTCCTCACTATCGAATCAACGTACTTGATTGAGCGCTTGCCCGTAAATACCCACGAGCCGTGCAATCATGACATCCAGAGACCAATGCGCAGTTCCCCATGTCTTGGCACGGTTCCCCATGGCCATACGCACGTCATCCTGAGCCAGCAAATGCTGCAAATGAGCTGCCAACGCCTCCACATCGCCAACCAGGGAAACCAGTCCAGTACGTTCATGCTCCACCATTTCCGGGAGTCCACCCGCATTCGATACCACTGCCGGAAGCCCCGAAACCTGCGCCTCCATAACCGAAAAGGGCTGATTATCCTGTATGCTCGGATGAACAAAAATATCTGCCAGTTGCAAAAGGGCAGGCACATCTTCACGATGCCCGAGGAAAACTACCTCTTCCACCAGCCCCAGCTCCTTCGCCTGTGTTTGAAGCTCTTCCCTTTTGTCCCCCTCTCCAACAATCCAGCACACCCAATCCGTACGCCTTGCTTTCAGCAAGCCAAGAGCGCTTATTAGATAATGCAGTCCTTTGATATATACCAGCCGTGAGGGACAAATAATGACTTTTTTCCCCTCGGGTCGTGTCATGTCCGTTCCCTTCGCCTGGACTTCCCAAAAGCGCTCGGTATCCAGGCCATATTGGAAGGTGGCAATCTGCTGCTCTGGCACTTCAAATTCACGGACGAGCGTCTGTTTCATCCATTCCGTAGACGTAATGGTAATATCAGCGGACAGAGCGCCATAGTGCTCCAGCGCCCAATAATATTTCCACATCAAGGTCTCGCGGTAACCCTCCTCATGATCCCGTTCGAGAGCCATCATAACTTCGCGAGCCAGCGAGCCATGAATATTGGCTACCAACGCACTGTCCTTACGTTTGACCCGGCTTAGAGCACGCGTCGCAATGACATCCTGCGTGTGAATGATATCGTACTGATCCACCCCAAAATATGCCGCCGCCAGCTCCATACAGTATCGATCCTTTTCCACGGTCTGCACCCATGAATCCAAATGTAATACAGGTACAGCCGACTCATTCAGCTTCGCATCCAGCATGGGCAGCAGTTGAGCCTTCAGCAGCTCCCTATCTTCAAAAACAATATGGTATTTAGGTGTATCCGGTCCGTTCCCCATCAAGTCTACCGTGTGACCCAGTAGCTCCAGTCTCCGTTTAATTTGCAGCATAAAGGGCCATACGCCACCCAAATGAGGAATCGGCCAGTACGTAGCCAACAAAATTTTCAAAACAGCCTCACCTCCTCTGTCTCGTACGCTGAGCTACATTCCGTTACTTCCGTAAATTTGCTGGAAACCCGATAACGCATCTGTCCATACCGCAAAAAATCCATTATTCGGCACGATCGTTACATCAATAAAATTACCTATCGTGACGACTGGAACCGGACTAATCCCGTTAGGATTAAAGGAGTTGTCTGTTACTCTGCGGTTTGTAAAGGTAAGCCCGCCGTCCGCTGATTCGGCCAGAAATACATCTAATAAAGAGAGGGATAGTTGATTGGTATAGTATACGATCTTAATCACACCGGTCACGGGCGATACATCAATGGCCGGGAAAAAATGCTGTGCCCCTGCACTGGCCCCTGTCACCGATTGCGGCGCAGTCCAGCTTAATCCACCATCCACCGACCGGGCGAGCAGTACATCTGCATACCCTGCCCGATTATCCTGCCAGACCGCATAAAGTGTGCCCTGATTCGGGCTAGTAGAATGATCTACGGCAATATTAGCCGCCGGCAGCACATTGAAGCCAAACCCGGGCACGGGCAACGGACTCGGAACCGGGACAACAGAAGACACAGGTAGCGAGGAACTGAACGCTGTCCCCCCATTGAAGGACACAATGACCTGGTATCCATTAACAGGATTGGTCACAAGGTACCCGACATAAATCACCCCTGTAATGTTCACGGTGATTTCCCCCCGCGTGATCTGATTGGAGCCAGCGGTGAGCACCACGGGTGTATCCCATGTGATCCCTCCATCCTGTGATCGCTGGAAAAACATGACCGAGCCGCCGAAAAAGTCGGGATTGTACTGATGCGTATAACATAAATAGATGTTTCCGGTATAGGAGCTAACCTGAGACGTATCGAATGTCACGCCTACTTCAACATTATTGACAAATGTCCCATACCCCCGCTGGGCAATCACGGGCGGATCAAATGTATTGCCATTGTCTCTGGACACGTAAGTAGCGATGGTACCGTTCAAACCGTCTGCGGTAAATACGTGACAGGCTATGACGAACAAGTTGGGAAAGCCGTAGCTGACGCTATGGGATTCCGCCCCTACATATCCGGCTGGCAGTGGTAAAATCTGCTGTGTGAAGGATACACCGCCGTTGCCGGAACGGTAGACTGCCGTCAACGGCGGTCCCGTCGTAAAATCGATAGCCGCAGACACAATGGTACCGTCGAGCAGGTTGAAAGCTACACTCGGCTCCTGCGCCAGCCTTCCGTTAGGCGTAAGCTGCACATTCGGCATCAGGCTCCACCTCCCGGTACACCGGCAAAAATCGTCAGACTGCCAGTGCGCGTATCCGTCCAGACGGCAATGTAGCTATTCGGCGGCACAATGGCTACATCAATATAGTCACCAAGCACCTCCACTGGGCCTACTCCACCCCCAGCATTCGGGTTAAAGGAGGTCGTCGTCAGGCGGCTGTTCACGAAGGTGTTACCTCCATCGGACGACTGGGCGGTGAATACATCCAGATTAAAACCGTCCAAGCGATTGGTGTAGTATACGATAGCAATAAGTCCCGTCTTGGGCGAAACCGAAATTGCAGGAAAGAAATTTTGCGAGCCAGGCGGGCTGTCCGTCACGACGACCGGAGCACTCCATGTTGTGCCGAAATTGAGTGATTTGGACATTAAAATATTGCTGTATCCCTGACCAAAGTCCTGCCAAACGGCATATAACGTATTTGTTGTAGAAGGCACACCCGAGCAGTCCGCGGCCAAGCTGGGAATATTCAGTATCCGAAAGCTGTAACCGGGGACGGGCAAGGGACTGGGTACAAGCGTTATGTTGGATACGAGAATATCCCCGCTAAAGATAGCCCCTCCATCAAAGGATCGCCGGATAAAATAAGCCGGTGTCTGCGGACCCGTACGAATCCAGCTGACATAGACGCTTCCATATTTGTCGACCGCAGGCTCAGGTCGCTCCGTGGAGGATTGGATATTCGAAAGCAATAACGGTCGGTCCCAAGTTAATCCTCCATCAATGGAGCGTTGATAGAACGCCACAGACCGGGCATTAAACTCTATATTGTATTGACGGTTATACGTGACATAGACATGCCCGAGATAGGGGCTGGCTCCGGCGTTATCTGTTGTAATATTGGTCCAGTCATTATTAATGTAATCTCCAAAGCCCGGATTAATGACCACCGGAGGAGCAAAGGTTGCTCCATCGTCCGTAGAGCGGTAGATCGCGACAGCCCCGTTTTCATTTCCCGGAAACACATGTGCGGATACGATAAAAATATTGGGAAACAGATAGGCTACCATTCCCGCCTCAGCTCCTGTATATCCCGGCGGAAGCGGCAGTAAAGAATCGGTCCAGTCCGCCCCTGCGTCCAATGATCGGTAAAGACCAATGAGAGGGGGCCCGCTACTAAAGTCAACAGCGACAGCCACCACAATATTCGGATTCAACAAATTAACAGCGACACTCGGCTCAAACTTGGGTAAACCGCTGGGTGTCACTTGAAAATTTAAAGGCATCGCGAGCATTCCTTTCATTGCAAATTGGTAATCATGGAAGGGGTATCTCCAAAAATGTACCTTTTTTCGGCATAGCCTACCGACAAGCATACAAGCTTTCTATTCAGTAGATTCATAGTATAGGAGCATCCCTTCGGGGGTTTTCCAATATTCTGTTTTCGAAAGGATGATTCATTTGGCTTTTACAACCGGCTATATGACAAACACCAGAGATTTTGGTACTGCCTGCTCCAATATCGTTGTGAATGTGGTCAATGAGGATACGGTGAACGCGGCAATCGTGACGGTACAAATTTTTTTCTCGCTCGTACCGGATACCAAGATACCCTTGTACGTGTCATCGATTAGCGTACCTGCAAATTCCATTGCCCGACGTACCTTTTTTGTACAAGGTGTACTTGCCTATGAGGTACAATACAACGTAGTCTCCGCTGCACCCGCAAATGTGGTGCTTTCCAACTTCGGACTGGACCAATTCGGCAATGTTGTACAGGAGCATCGTGTCCTTCAGTCGGAGTTGACCACGATCCCGGCGCTGTCTCCTGTCAGCTAAAAGCAACCCCGTTCCAGAGCCTGATGCAGCCCGTGGGTGTAATACACGTAATTCCATTCCGGCGGTACGGAATGGACTCCTCGGCCGCTGCCTATGGCGGAATGGTCATCTGTATAATAGGAAAAGGCATGTGTATCCTGTAGCGGGCGCAGCAAATCGGTCAGATACAGCAGATCCGTCACAGCGATATAAGGTTTGACACCGTAGCACACAACAAAGCGGGTAACCGTTTCCCCAATCGCCTGAACGAGTGCTTCCCTGACCGAATAGTGCGGTCTTGGCGTTACGATTAGCCGAGGATCGAGCATCATCGGCAGGAAGGAAGAGGCGCCCTGTTCCGGCGTAAGATCCAGCAACCGCACCAAGCAATTGCTGTAATGCTGCTCTAGCAGGTTATCCAGCAGCGGCTCAGCCTGAGTCATATCCGTGACGGGCATGAGAATGGTCATTTCAAGCGGAATACTCCGGCGCGCTCTTGCCTCATGCTTGGCGACTTGAAATGCGTGCCGCCAGCGTCGATGCTCCTTCTGGCTGTGCAAGCTGGCCGATACACTAAAAGCAGAATTCACCCGGTAATCCATAAGGATCTCCGGGATGAATTTCATGCTGCACGTCTCGGTCAGCCGCAGCCAGTAATCATAATCCTCCACGGGTTGCAACCGATAGCCGCCGATCCGGCGGGCATATTTGCTTTTGTACATAAATGAAACCCCAACAATGCTGGCGTTCAGCAGTTCCTCATGCGACTGGCTCTGATACCGGATCAGCGCTTGTTGATGCTGCTCATCATACAACGGGCTTCCTGAAGCATCAATCTGGCGGAAGGTGGAGAATACAAGGCCGAGCGAGTCCGGCCCGTGCTCCAGCTCTCGTCGCAGTCGTTCTATAAAGCCGGGATAATATACATTGTCACTGGATACCCAGGTCACATATGTGATCGCAGGATCTTGGAACAACTCGTCAAACCCCCGGTTGAGGGCACTGGATACTCCTTTGTTCTGAGGGAGTGTAACCAACTGAACACGCGGGTCCCCCATTGCTGCGTTGAGCGCCGGCCCTACCATTTCTGGCGCTCCGTCAATAACAATGATAAAGCGAAATGCCCTGTAGCTCTGAGCTAGTACGGATGAGATCGCAGCTTGTAGATAACCGATATCCTGTTTGTACAGCGGCATAACAATCCCCGTATCTACCATATCAATCCCCCCTGACAGACTTCCGGCTTCATGAGGATAAACCGCTCAACAGCTGACTGAAGCGATCTTGATAACGCGCTTGGGTTATGTTGTACTCCCGTTCAACGGCCGGCCAATGCTTTTGGGTTCCCATTTCATCATGCCAACGATAGTTGACCAGCGGCTCGTTCAGAAAAGGAAATGGATATCGCGCCAGCATCACTCGGTACCACATATCCAGATCATGGGTATATGGCAGCAATTCATCGAACAGACCGATATGTGAGAACAGCTCCTTTTTAAACATGACCGTGCATCCGTTGACCGGATTTCCTTGCTGGAAAAAACGATAAAACTCCGGTAGGGAAGGAAACACAGCCGCCGCCTGATGGGTTGTAATCTGGCTGTAGTTATTGATGAAATTGAAATTGGTGTGAGAGATATACGCGCCTTGTTCCACCATAAAAGATACCTGGTTGTTTATTTTGTCCATATGATAGGTATCATCTGAGCTGAGCCACGCAATGTAATCGCCACTAGCATGCCGAATGCCATGATTCAGTGCGCTGGCCGTTCCTCCATTGGCTTTCCCTAAATAATGTATATACGGAAGATAAGGTTGAAGCAATTCGGTATGTGTCGTGGAACCGTCATCGACGACAATAATTTCAAGCGGACCGTAGGTTTGCTCTAATGCGCTTTGCAGAGCCTGATCCACGTATCCACAGTTATAAAATGGAATGACGATCGTTACACTCGGTCTCATATCGTTCCTTCCTTTCCGGCTCGGTGGTATCGGATCATATCCTCCAACGATTGCCCCAACTGTATAATCGGCCTCCACCCCATGTCCTCCAGCTCCTCGGCCCGGTATGCATCCGTAGACGCTGATTCTGCCGCGTCCCCCCATTGGATGGCGACAGGTGTCTCAGCCAGTGCAACCATACGTTCCACAATGTCGCCCAGCTCCACGATGCGACCTGTACAGACCGGGTAAATCTGCCCCGGCACACCTTGCTCCAGCAGCACACCATATGCGCGGACGGCATCGCGCACGTCGAGAAAATCACGCTGCGCATGCCGGGAAGATACCCGGAACGGTGCGGGTTCGAGTGCGGGCAAAGGCTCAGGAGCTGATTCGGTTGCCGACTCCCTGTACGTGCGCTCTGTACTGATGATATGACCTGCCAGCAATGCGCAAAAGCCGGTGGAGGGACCCGGGCCAATCAGATTACAGGGCTCCGCCAGCATGACGGATTGGCCGAACAACGCGCTCCAGGAGAGCGCGACTGCCTCTTGAAGGCTTTTGCTGAGACTGTACGGATGCGATGGATGATATGGAGCCTGCAAAGCCGCTTTCAGCCGGGAACCCGCCACGACAATCCGGGCTGTGGGAAAAGGGCGCAGCGCATCCAGCAGATACAGCGTGGACAGCACATTGGATTCCATGTAGAGCAGCGGGCTTTGCCATGATTCGGGCACCGAATTTTTACCACCCAGATGGAGCACATAATCCGGCGCAATCTGGCCTATCACTTCGCGAAGACGTTCCTTATCGAGCAAATCGCATACATAAGACGTGATGTAGAAGCTGGTGCCAGAATTTGCGCTGGAGTTCTCATCACCGTTCAACTGCAAGATCAGCTCCCGGGCGGAAGCAGCCGTGCGGGTCAGCGCCGCTACCTCCCAGCCGAGCTTTGCAAAATGGCGGCAGGCGTGTATCCCGGTATAGCCTGCCGCTCCAGTAATTACAATGACGGGCCGACGTTGTTCCGCTGTGCTTCTGTCCATTCCAGCAGCTCCTTCAGCATAATGCTGTAGTGAGGAACATCGTAGAGCAGATCGGCCCGGGTAGAACGAAGTGTCCGGTCTTGCACCGGCTCATCCTTCGGCACGATCCGAATATCCTCCCTCTTCCAGATGACCTTGAATAACAGCAACAGATCATACTTGCTGATCGGTTCAGGATGAACCAGATGAATGAGTCCATCCAGCGGCTCATTCATCAACACTTGTATAGCCTTAGCCAGCTCCAGCGTTGTAACCCCGTTCCAAAAGACGCGGCGATACCCGCCAACGTCCCCGCTCTGCTGCAAGAACCAGTTCAGCAGACCAATGCCTCCCGGCCGGATTTCCGGGCCGATAATGGAGGTGCGAATCGTCAAATGTCCCGGCGCCTTCACTTCTCCGAGTATTTTCGTCAATGCATAGGCGCTTGTCCCGTCAGGCTGATCCGTCTCTTGATATAGACCTGGCACCCGCTTCCCTTCAAATACGCAGTCCGTGCTGATATGAATGAAACGGGCGCCGATGCTATCCGCCGTCCGCTGGAGAAGGTGCGGCAGCAGACCGTTAATTTGATATGCTGTAACCTGATCCTCTCCGGCATACTGGTTCAGCACACCCACCGCGTTAATAATGATGTCAGGCCGCACGCTCCGCACCAACTGCTCCACCATAAAACTGTCGTTCACATCCAGCAGCAGGCCACCTTTATTCTTGGGATCACGCGTGGTGTAAAACACGTTATATCCGCCCTGCTTTTGAAAGTAATCGACCAGCACATGGCCTGCCATGCCGTTACCGCCCAAAATAAGAAGCTTCATTTAATGAACCCCCCGCTCTGGAGAATCCTCCGTATCTCCTCTTTGGACATCAGATTGAACTCCGAGCTAAAGCTGCTGAACGACACTGGAGGGCATTGCTTGTAGCGATCCTTTAGTTGGGGGATATTCAGCGTTGGCAGAATGACCAAATACTGCTCGTCGTACACGACCGTCGTCAGACTTTCAAAGTCGCTCATTAAAATCTCATGAATTTTCTCGCCAGGACGGACACCTTTTTCTACAATTTCTACATTCTCCACGCCCGAATCCTCGATGAGCACCTCTGCCAAATCCACAATGCGGCAGGTTGGCATGGTCATGATGAAAATTTCCCCGCCGATACTTTCCACCGACGCCTTGAACAGTAGACTGATCGCATCCCGCAAAGTCAGGAAAAAGCGCGTCATGTTCATATCTGTGATCGAAACGGTACCCTTTTGGCGAATCTGGCTCTGAAAAAGATGCACCACACTTCCGTTCGTGCCCAATACATTGCCGCCACGCACCGTAACGAACTGCGTATCGCTATTCAGCAAATTGGCGTAGACAATCAGCTTTTCACCAATCGCCTTGGTCATCCCGTAAAAATTGGATGGGTTCGCGGCCTTGTCAGTCGATATATAAATGACTTTCTTGACCTGATTGATGACAGCGGCTTCGATCACGTTTTGGGTGCCTACCACATTCGTTTTGAGTGCTTCATAGGGCTGATCTTCACATACAGGTACGTGCTTGAGAGCCGCCAAATGAAATACATAGTCCACACCCTGACAGGCGGTAACCAGTGCATCCTTATCCCGAATATCCCCGATGCAGAAGCTAAGTCGTTCATCCTCAAACTGCCTGTTCATCGCAACCTGACTCGATTCTCCGCGCGAAAAGATAATGACCTCTTTGGGGTTACGCGGCAGTAACTGGGTAACCAGCTCATGCCCCCAGGAGCCGGTACCGCCGGTAACCAAGATACGTTGGTTTTCAAACATGCCGTTTCCCTCCAAGCAGAAATTTGACTACCTTATCAGACACATCCTGCGCCAGATATCCTGCGGGACATTGCCACTTATGCTTCATCCCGGTCATTAAGGCTACCGCGTTCGCTATGACCTCTCCATCCAGTCCAGACACGATATTGCTTCCGCAATCTACGGTTTCTGGCCGTTCCGTCGTCCGGCGCATCGTGACCGTCGGCACCCCCATGACACAGCATTCTTCCTGTACGGTACCGCTGTCCGTCAAAGCGCAGCGCGCATGCCGCTCTAGCAGAACGAAGTCAAAAAAACCGAACGGTTCGTGGAGCTCCACCAGCGGATCAAGCTGGATCGGCGGATGGCTCGCGATACGAGCGGCGGTGCGGGGATGAATACTGCAAATGACCCGCTGCCCGGACTGCTGCGCTACCCGATTCAGGCCATCCAGAATAGCCAGCAAATGCGGCGGATGGTCGACATTTTCGGCTCTGTGGGCGGTCACCAGGAAATATTGCCCCGGCGACAGTCCCAGCTTTTTCAAAATGTCGCTGCTGGACACTTCTTTCTCGTAATGCTGCATCACTTCGTAAATCGGGTTTCCGGTCAATATAATTCGTTGGCTCGGGAAGCCTTCACGTATTAGATGCTGTTTGCTTTGCTCCGTATACGGCATATTAATCGTAGAAATCGCGTCAATGACGCGGCGATTCTTCTCTTCCGGTACATCCAGATCATAGCAGCGGTTCCCCGCCTCCATGTGCACGACCGGGTAGCCCATACGTTCCGCAAGCAAGGCGCACAGGGCGCTGTTCGTATCACCGAGCAGCAGCACATGATCCGGGCGCTCCTTGTTTAAAATATCCTCCATCTGCGAGTACATGGCAGACAGCTGTTTCCCCAGCGTCCCCGCCTTCTCCTGAAGCACATAATCCGGGGCGCGCAGCCCCAGTTCGCGGAAGAATTGCCCGCTCAGGCTTTCCGTGTAATTTTGGCCCGTATGCACAAGCACATGCTGATTCGCATGGCGATCCAGCTTCGGAATAATCAGGCTGAGCCGTATAATTTCCGGTCTTGTGCCGAGCACGGTCAATATTTTCATCGTGTTGGAACCCACCTTTGCTGTCGTTGTTTTCCAGCAGACTGTCTGTGCTCCAGTTAAACGTTCACCTCAACGGTCCGGCGTGCTTTCACCCGGACCGTTGTCTTTTGTGGCGCCCAGCCTTGAGCGCTAGTCGCTTCCGCTTGTACGGATGCAGATGCCTCGACGACACAGGCTTGAGCTTGAGTTTTCGTTTGAGCTTCCGCTTCAACCTGAGCTTCTGTCTGGACTTGGATTTCGGCAGAAGCCTTGACGGAAACCAGCGAATGCGATGGCTCCTGCTGCCGGTGTTGCTCTTACCCTTGCGCTTGCGATTGCGCGGTCTGATATGCTTGCGTCTCGCCCGAATGCCACGCTTGCCATGATGCAGGTCTGCCTGTGGCTCCGGCTGTGGCTCTGGTACAGGAGCGGGTGGCTGTGGCAAGCCCGGAATGGCCGCATACTCGATAGGTGGCAGACCGAGCACAGACAGTTGACACACCACCGATTCGGGAAATTCCCGAATCGTGCTGGTATATGCCTCCGGTATAGCGGTGACCTGACGCAGCCCTTCTCCCTCCCGCGTCCATACCGGACCACCCGGCTGCTGAATCAGCGGAAACCACTGCGGATAATGAAACACCCATTGGCTGACCATGACGTGCAGGTTGTTTTGATAGGAATCAGGTCCGTATACACGTGTAGCCGCGCTGTGGTTCCATACACCAATCCGTTCCACTTCCTCGGGATGATTGAGCAGATAGCCCACTTTTTCCGCCAGCATATCGCTGTTTCCCGGCTCTACCAAAAACTCTGTATTTCCGGTCGCCTCCATCAGCTCCACAAGTCCGCCCTGCGCAAAGGCCACCACGGGCTTGCCGTAAACCAGACCCTCCAGGGCCGTCATACCAAAGCCTTCCTCCACCATACTGGGGATCACAACGATATCCATTGCGCTATAAGCGGTGGATACAGATTCCTCAAATGAGCTGAACTGGAAGCGGCGGCTGTATCGGGATTGGCGGATTAAAGAAACGCATTTCACGTAATATTCCGAGTCCACCGAGCTGCCGATGATCCAGAAGCGGCAGCTCGAATTCGTTTCACACAGCTTCAGGGCCATTTGAATAAAAGGCAACAGTCCTTTGGCTTCGTAGATAAAGGAAGAAATATAACCAATACAAATATGTGATTCCTTCAACCCCAGCTTTTCACGTTTGCGTTTCCGTTGCAGCACATGCTCTTTGTGCGGCGGCATATCCATATCCCGACAAGGAGACAACACCGTATGCGGCCGTGTCAGCCCCGCCCCGTGCAAAGGCCGCAAGACAGCTTGCGAAATGCCGATGACCCATCGGCTGTAGCGCTCAATGATGGAGACCGAGACAGGTGTATGCTCATTCTGGTTAATAACTTCGGTTATTTTCCAGACCACCGGAATATTCAACTCATGGGAAGCCATCGCAGGCATGACGTTCACACAGGTATTGACCAGCACCACATCTGGACGCGCTTGCTGTAGCAACTGGAGCAACGGTGCGTACGAAGCATGGTTTCGCAAATTCTCCGCATCTTGCGCCAATCCCTCATACGGGGTATACATGCCGTGCAGCATGGGCAGGTTCTGAATTTGGACGGTAATCCCGCGCTTGCGGGCAATCGTGGTCAGCCGCCCTTCACCGGGCGTCACCAGAATGCAGTCGAAGTACGTACGAATGTCTACACAAAATTGCAATAACAGCTTCTCCGCTCCCGTAATGCTGCGGACATTGCTGACATGGCTGAACAGCATCATTTTCGGTTTGATCGGAGTTCACCTCCTTTAAAATAACGACCATCGGACGTACGAACCGAATTAAGGAAATACGACCGACAGCAGTTGGTCAATCCGGTGACCGTACGTATGCTCACGCAAGGTCCGTTCCAGAGCACGCAGGGCAATCTCACGGCGTTCCTTTTCGTGTGTCAAATAAAACTCGATCTTCTCCAGCAGCTCCTGCTGGGAACTGTACGTCTCGATCTCTTCTCCCGGCTTGTAAAAACGAGCCAAATCATCCCGTGTGTCGGTGAGCTGCAAGGTGCCGCTGGCAGAAATTTCGAACGTGCGCGGATTCGGCGACGCCCCCGGAATTTTCAGGGCATTGTTATTCACCGAATCATCCTGATGTGAGCGATGAAGATTAATGACAATTTTGCTGCCGTTATACGTATCATTCGTCTCGACCGGAGACATCCAGCGGCCCAGCTCGATTTTATCGCCGTACGATTGATAATCTGGGAGACGATCCCACCAGATTCCGTTGATTTTAATATTACGGGCCATAAGCTGCGGCATAATCGGATTAAAGAAATAGATGCGATTCCAGTAGGCCGAGCCGGTAAACCCGATTTCACGCCGTACGGAAGCGGGAGAGCTAAGCGGGAAATATTGAGTCAGAAACGCCGCAAAGGGCAAGTAATGTACAGATGAGCAGCCGAGCTGACGGTACATTTCGATGCAGTTCAGCTCCAGCGTGAACACATGGTCATAATGCGTAACAATTTTGGTCGTCGTGTCCGTATAATAGGGATCATCCGTTAGCCAAATCGCGGTCGGAATGCCCAACTGACCTACCGCTTTCACCTGCTCCAGCGGAAGATCCATCCCATCCAGCGCCAGCATCAGATTCGGACGGAGCTGAGCAGCAATATCACCTACTGGCTGACGTGGATCAGTTACGGTAACCTGAGCCGTCATACTTTGCAACGTGGTAATCACCGCTTCATCCAGTGGAGAATAGGGAAGACCTTTACCCGAGACTACATACAGCACATGGATTTGCCGAAAAGGGAAAACTGCCTTCGTACGGGCAAGAATCGCATTGGCGCGTCCGCGCAAATAGCCTTCGTCGTAGCCGTCATTGGTTCCCGCAGCTCTCCCCTTTTCCCAGGAGGTTGTGGCCGGGTCCAACGGTCCTGTCGTAGATATCGTCATCACTTTCACTCCTCACTATTTATGGTGTTTACTTTAGGCCATCGCCTTGTCCAGCAATTCTTCCATACGATTCGAGTACATATGCTTTTGCATGGTCGTGTGCAGTGCGCGCCAGGCCACGCGTTCACGTTCCCAGTCATGCTTGAGATAGTAGTCCAGCTTGACCTGCAGCTCCTCTGCTCCACCAAAGGTTTCAATGTCATAGCCTGGTCGGTAATAGCGGTTCAGATCCTTCCGAATGTCCGTCATCTGTAGCGTGCCGCAGGCAGCAATTTCGTAGGTCCGGGGATTAATGGACTCCGCGGATAGCTGATGCGTATTCCGGTTATCCAGTCCGGAATCTGTTGGGCGGTGTATATTGATGACAATTTTGGAGCCGTTATAATATTTGGCTGTTTCCTCTGGCTCCATAAAACCCGGACGGATAAAGCGTTCCAGCACATCCCGTCGGGTCAGCCGATCCCAGTGCCCACCTACGATCAGCACTCTTTTGTCCGCCAAGAAGGGAGCGAGGTGGTCAAACAGCTTCACACGGTTCCAGAAGGCATTTCCAATGAAGCAAATATCATGCTGATGCTCCCGCTCTACCCGCCGGGGATAAAAGATACGGGCTGACGCAGCAAGCGGCAAATAGTGTACCCTCGTTACTCCCTGATCGCGATAAAACGGCAGGCAAGAAATTTCGTGCGTAAATACGACATTGTAGGATAGACTGATCAACGCCGTATCCTCCGTAAAGTAAGGATCATCTACAAACCATATGGCCGTCCGAATGCCCAGGGCTCGTATTTGCTGCACCTGCTCCAGATGATCCGCCGGAAAAACATGCAGCCCGTTCATGACCAGTACGAGGTCTGGACGGTGAGCCTCGGCGTCAGCCAGCATCGTGGCAGGAGTACCGATGGCGCATGAGCTGCATATTTGGCTTAATGCCTCTTGAACACCTGTGTCTATAGCTGCGAAGCCTTGCGGAATATACAACACTTTCAGCTGGCGAACAGCAGGCTGTATTGCCACGACCTGTGACAGAGCAGCCGTGCAACCGCCCATTCTGCGTCCTTCCCGATAGCCGCATCGGTATGCTTCGCGTTCATTTCCGCTTCGTTGATCGTTCACATCCTTCACCCTGTCCTGTTGTAGGATAAACTTCTGTCACTCCTAAACTATATGCGGAGGGGTCAAACGCATCATGGACGACTGCCACTGCCCGGACAAAATTGGCGTTTGCCCGTCCAACTGCCGAACCGCAAACAACCCCGAAGCTACTAGCTTCGGGGGATGAGCAGTAATAGATAATTTGCACAGTTTACTGAGCCTTGTAAGCGACCTGGTGGCCATCTTCATAACCTTTGGCAAAGCCTGAATTGAAACCCTCGTTGTAAGCTGCATCATATCCCTGCTGAAATGCCTGCGGATCATGCTCCAGTACAACAGGCTCGGGCTGTGGATTCTCCGCAGCAGGGGCTGCCGCCGGGGTGGGCTGAGGTTTTTTCTGCCGACGCCGATGAGGACGACTTCTGCGGGCGGAGTGAAGCCCTCTTTTACGCCGTCTTAAAGCAAGCAGACGTTTTCTTCTCAGCTTTAATCTTCGGATGCTCGAACGCCGGGTGCTTTTGCGTCTTTTGCGGACTTTTCCCCGCGTGACGCGTTCCCACCTTATTCTCATTTTCATTCCTCCTTAGTTTCCTCGTCGTTGTTTCGTTTTTGGAACAGGTAGCTGGAGCCACGGCTGAGTCGGTTTTCCATACACCTGCCGTCTTAAGGGGATGCCCGCCAACATCTGCGTGATTTCCCCCTGGTAGTTGCTGAGCATACGAATGGTTTCCACCAGACGGGTAGCGGACATATCTGCATGGGGCGTCAAGTCCGCAAGACTGCTCAGCATCCGGGCAACGGCGTGCTGGCTGGCAGCAATGGACTCCATCATATCCAGCTTGATCTCACGTTCGCGCCTCATGCTCATTAGCTCATATCCCCCGGTCCCATTCCTCCCATCATCCCTTCCATTCCGCCACCTTGCTGCTCATCCTGATCCAGTAATGCCTTGAGATTACTGCACAGTCCGGTTTGAAGCCGGGTTAAACCCTCCAGCATTTCCACCATCTGCTCATGAATTTCCAAAGGCCGTCCCAATTGTTCTTCATCCGTGTCAAATGCGCGAGGCTCCAAATGGTTCAGCGTCCAATTACGCATTTTTTCGGCTTCTACCGCCTTGGCCTCCAGGATCATGGACACATTCCATTGCATTTTGGAAGCTGCGTCCAGCATATGAATCATTGCCTTTTCCCTACTCATGTGTTCACTCCCTGCCCTCGGTTGGTACGTTACTCTTCGTCCGGGTATGCCGTCTCTTTCACGACACGAACGAGCATTTCAGCCATTGCTTCCTGAAGATCGGCAATACCGTTCAAGTAGGCAACAATGCTTTTGTTTACTTGTCCCGAGCTGTCGAGAATACCCGGAATTCCATCAAAACGCGGCTCTTCGTCCGGCAGTTCATGTATGATCTGCGACATGCGCACGACCACCTGCCGTTCCGCATCCAACAGCCTTGACATCTGCTGCTGCGAGTGCGAAATATGGATCAGCAAATCATCTACATGGTTATGCATAAGCCCCTCCTTTATGTGCTCCGCCGTGCGGAACGCACGAATTGCCTACGGGCTTTCCGCTACTACAGCGTATGCCGCAACGAGTAGTCGGTTCCGCCTAAAAGCGCCTATTCCGAGCATTACAAATGCCCGTGCAGCACAGGTGGCGCAATAATGGGCTGTTCCTCCGCCAAATCCGCCAAATCTCCGGGAGACACCAACCGAATCCGGTAGTCAGCTGCCCGCCAGCTCATGGCCGCATAGGGGGTAAGGAACGGCCTTTTCCAGCCGTTCCCGATCTGATACAGTTGCCCGCCTTCCGCATAAAGGACCTGAATCCATCGCATGCGTTGAGCCGGGATATTAAGTGTAGGCAGCGTGGGCATGTTCTCCAGTTCCGGGGCTGCCAGCACAGGTGCATACTCGCCGGGAATATGCACAATTTCCACATTTTGCAGAACACCTGGCTGTGCAGTTACGGGTGCATCCGCGACATCGGAAATCGTCACCTCCGGCTTCGGTACCAGCGGAAGGGCCAGCAGATCAAGCTGGGATACCCTGACCGGGGCAACGTCCTCACCTCCCGCACCACTGACTCCATGCAGAAGGCGTCTTCTCCCCGGCTCCAGCCGATATATTGCACCAGACGGTCCCTTAACGAGTGCTCCAACGGGATAAAAGATTGCCGCCGACCCGTGTCGGGCCTTGGCTGGCGATGTCGGGCTGTCCGGCTCTGATGTGCCGAATTTCAGGCTGTGGAGCAGCTTATCCGCATCCCCCCACTTTTGGACAAAAAAGGATCGGTTCCGACTGCCTTCCTCCGTCAAACCGCCTTCTCCGGTCGTCTGGGGAGAGGCATAAGCCGTATCCCGATCACTTTCCGTGCAATGGATAAAAGCATCTCCCGCAATGGCCAGACGTGTCCCCAACAAGCGTACACGCAGCAGCCAATCTGCATCTGCTTCCTGACCGCTGTGACAGCCTTCGTCCCAGTACCCCGTCTTTTCCAGCGTCTCTCTGCGCAGCAGTAAACAAAATCCGGCCAGGCTTTTGGTTTCCCGCCATGCGGCCGGATTGGAAACATTATGAGACATGGCGAAAAGACGTGCTTCATGTTCGTTCGTATAAGGTACCTCAATCTGTTGCTCTCCGAACGGACCGTTCGTTACAGGTCCGACGACACCGATACGTGGATCACTGTGCAAGCACTCCAGAAGTCGATCCAGCCAGTCTGGCGTTACCAGCGCATTGGGGTCCAGCACCACAATCGTCGTGCCTTTCGCCATCATCAGTCCCTGATTCAAGCTGCCTGTCAAATGGATATCCTTTTGGAGTAGCGCGTAACGCACAGCGATGCTTTTACGCAGCAGATAGGTGCGTGTTCCGTCCGTTGAGCCGCAATCCACCACGATGATTTCATGCGGCTGGCTTGTATTTTCCTCAATACGATCAATACAGGTGCGAAGCCGATGAAGCTGATTATAGGACGGAATGATAATGCTGACACCTTCAAAGACCTTGCCGAACGAAGCCTGGCCCAATCTGCTGCCCTGCTCCCGACCTCTTTTATACCCCGCCCAATAGCCTTTCTTACTGAGCCGCTTGCTGTGTTTCCTTTTTATACTCAGGCGTTTCATGCCGTTCACTCCTCCGGGTGGCATTATGCCCATAATATATGCCTGGCCCGGCCGGAAGGTGTATCGCTGAGGTCAGGGCAGAAGCCCTTTCATTTTCACCCCGGCTTCCTGAAGGGAATCGAAGGTCCCTGCATCGCTCCAATACCGCCGCAAAATGTCGTATTCAAGCTTGCCTTCAGCCGCATAACAGTTGTTTACATCCGTGATTTCAAGCTCACCACGCGCCGAAGGCGTAATTTGCCGGATCTTATCGAACACGGCGGTATCGTACATGTAAATGCCGGTTACACAATATCTGGACTGGGGATGCTGCGGCTTTTCTTCAATCCGCGCTATGCTCTCTGGCCGCTCCGGATCAAACACAGGTACTCCGTAGCGGTGGGCATCTGCCACCTTTTTTAACAATACTCTGGCGCTCCCCGGAGGCTGCTGCCCGAACCGTTCAATAACAGGTCCCAGATCTTCCTTGAACAAATTATCACCCAGCAAAACAGTGAATTTTTCTCCTGGCTCCATGTAGCTTTTTGCCAGTTCGAGCGCTTCTGCAATGCCGCCCGCCTTTTCCTGAATCCGGTACGTCAGTTGGACACCATAATTGCTGCCGCTGCCCAGAAAATCGGTGTACAGCCCGGCCGATTGTTTGCCAATAATAAGAAGCATATCGGTAATCCCCGCCTGTCGCAGTCTTTCGATGCCATACACAATCATGGGATACTTGCCGACCGGAAGCAGATGCTTGTTGAGTAATGAAGTCAACGGATGAAGGCGCGATCCGGTTCCTCCTGCGAGAATAACCCCTTTCATATCTTCCTTCCTCCTTCGACAGCATGTTCGGTGCCTAAAGCTCCGCTATTTCCAGTCTCAATAAACGCTCTGGGGTCTATGTTCCATTTGTCCATAAACAAACGATGATTCCGCTCAATCAACTCTTCGACCCAGGCAGATTCCGAGCGTGAAAAGCTCGCACTCCCCTGGTGATAGACAAAACAGTCACTGCACATCAACAGTTTGTAGCCATGTACACGTGCGCGCAGACAATAATCGTCATCCTCATAATGCCCGGGGTTAAACCGTTCATCCAGTAATCCGATCCGTTCCATCAGCTCACGCCGGAACATCAGACAAAACCCGACCAGCCGCTTGACCTCCTGCCATCTGGACGGATTACTTGCATTATTCTGCTCTGCAAACTGGAGACAGCTATCCAAATCCCCTGCTAATCCGTCAATCTGCTGAATACCGCTAGCATAATTCGTCACTGGTCCCACCAGTCCCACTGTGCTTTGGCTTCGCAATGCAACCAGCATATTGGATAACCATCCCCGTGTAACCGTCACATCATTATTCAAAATGACGAGCTGATCACCCGAAGCCAGCCGAAGCCCTTGATTACAAGCTGCCGGAAAACCCTGGTTTTTGGGGAGACGGATACTAATCAGCCGTTCGGCTTCACAAAAATCAGCCGTTCCGTCATTTGAAGCGTTGTCTGCAACAATAATTTCATAAGGCACATCTGCTGTTTGTGTCCGAATCGCCTCAATACACGGCTTGAGCAGGTGCAGACCGTTATAGGTCGGAATAATAATGCTCGTCAGACTCATCGTGCATTCCTCCCTTTGGCGACGTCGGCCCGCGCTGGAACAGGTCCGAGCGGGGAAGCTCCAGCTACCTGAAACACCGCAGCCAGTGCCTCCGCATGATCGCCGACGATCAGTTGCTCCATGACATTCCCTTTGCCGATATTGAAAGCCCGCTTGCGGTTTGTTCCAATGACGTCGACGGCATGTACTGCCGTCACCTTCATACCGTGCAGCACCGCCATAGCATGGGCTTTCGGCGGAACAGCGAGCATGGCTGTTCCGAGCAGCTCCAGCGAACGTCGTGATAGCGCGTGCGGTACAGCGGTCAAGGAGCTTGCTCCCAGATCCGGCCTGCGCAGCACGCAGTTCAGGAACCCTTTGCACCGGGTCACGCTGTCCTGCCTGAAGTAAGGTGGCAAATGTCTGCTCAGATCATTAAGCGCCACATCCGTTCCTTGATCCACTGCGTTGAGGAAAGGCAGCAAATCAGCCGCAGGAATCGGAAGATCCCCGTCCACAAACAGCACGATATCAGCCTGCGTTATACGTGCGCCTACCGCCCGTCCGACATCATGCCCGAGCCGATCCGGCACGCTGACGAGGGTCACACCCGGATGATGCTTCGCTACTATAGAACGTGTGCCGTCCGTGCAACCGTTCAATACGACGATGATGTCCGTAAGCGGCAGCTTTTCCAGCTCGCTCAGCACCCCTCCAATCGTAGATTCCTCGTTGCAGACGCTGACCACTGCGGCGGCCGTCCCCCGCAGCAGGGTATCTCCGGGCAATGCCCGTACCTCCGCAGGATTCACTTCGGACATTTCCCCACGTCGGGGCGCGGGTTTCCTCACCCTGCGGCTGTCCATCGCTGTCGTTGTTCCATGTCTTCGCTGAGCACGTCGTATGCCCCGACTTCGGTCATCACGCTTCCCTTTGCGATACACTCTGCTCACGGCTTCACCTCGTCTCTGATCCGTTTGCGCTTCAAATCCGTATACCCTGCACGCGTCCCCAGATGTGATGTAAGCCAGGCAATCGCGTCAAGATGATCCTGTACAACCACATCCACAAGCGGGTCCCTACCGTTCATTTTTTTGCGGGTCGCATTCACTTTACCCACGGCTATTTCACGAACAGTCACCACCCGCAAGCCGGAAGCGATCGACATGGCCTGAAATAACGGAGGTTTCTCCAAGGGCTTTAGACCTATTTTATCCAGGGCCTTTCGACTTATGGCATGCGGGATTCCCGTCATAGACGCCCCTCCTAAATCAGCACGGTTCGACAAAATATTCAATACATGCTTTGCTTCAACCACAGGATGCACCGACGTACGGTCTACTGGCCCATGGTAATCATTCAGTGCAACATCCGCTCCCGCACATACGGCTTGTATGAATGGCTTGAGTCTGACGCAGGGAATGACGATATCGCCATCCAGAAAAAGCAGTACCTGCCCGGAAGCCGCCTCCGCTCCGACTCGGCGGCCAATATCATGCCCCAATGGCTGCGGGAAGGAAAGCACGCGCGCACCCGCTGCTTTTGCCGCCTTGGCTGTCCTGTCGCTTGATCCGTTCTCGACCACGATGACCTCGGTATGTGGATGAACACGGCGTGCCTCACGGACTACAGCCCCGATCGTTTTTTGCTCATTCATAGCCGGAATGATGACGGATACGAGCAATTTTCCCGCCGAAGACGAACCGGGTGGCCGTTCTTCACCTGTCTGTACTTCTGCTTCTGTGCCTAGTCCCCTCCTTGTTACAGGGGTTGGGGTGATATGCACGGATGGCGTTCGTACAGGCAGCCACACCTTCGGGTAGGGGTCATGCGCATTGGAATGCCGCCTGCGATTGGCCTTGAATCCATATCTTGCCTGCTTCCTCATGCTCCCACCTCACCTCCCTTGCTGCTGTATGGATAGACAGCATAATTAGGACAGTTCAACATAACCTATGCGCTCTAAAACCCGTGTGTAACGGCAAGCGTGGAGTCTTTTCGACATTGCATTTTACGACTTTATTTGACATTTATTATTAATCCTATTAAATAAATTAGTTATTAGGGTCTAAAGAATCATTTTGGATAAATTTGTGACATACATCTTCTCGTCCGTCATTCTCTGTGCTAATATCAGAGCCAGATGATGGGAGTTCAAAAAATCAACATTGGTTTTTTTTGCATAAGACAACTTTTTTCCATTATCCGCCTTTATTCCACTTTTACTTATACGACAGGAAAGGAGGAGTTTGTCACCTTTTCAGACTGTAAGCTTCACATGCAGTACCCTCTTTTCACGCACGCTTCATGAAAGACACTTCGTTTTTTCTTCTTCACGTTCCATTTTCTTCATGTTCCAGACGACAACACGACCAACATAAACGGCACAATGCCTATTTCTTAACAGGATGGACTTCATCCTGACATTAACCGGGGAGAGTGAATTTTAAATGAAAAAAGTATGGGTTTCGCTTCTTGGAGGAGCTATGTTATTAGGGTCGGTAGCGTCTGGTGCATCTGCGGAAAGTTCCGTTTCAGAGCCAAGTCAGCTTACACCAACCTTCCACACCGAGCAATGGAAGGCCCCTTCATCGGTGTCGGGTGACGACATTGTATGGAGTTATTTGAATCGACAAAAGAAAACGTTGCTAGGTACGGACAGCACCAGTGTCCGTGATCAATTTCGCATCACTGATCGTACAAGCGACAAATCCGGTGTAAGTCATTATCGGCTGAAACAGTATGTGAACGGGATTCCCGTATATGGAGCTGAACAGACGATTCATGTGGGCAAATCTGGTGAAGTCACCTCCTATCTGGGGGCCGTGATTACTGAGGATCAGCAGCAAGAAGCTACGGAAGGTACAACTCCGAAAATCAGTGCTACCGAGGCCGTATATACCGCTTATGAAGAAGCAGCTACACGGATTCAAGCCCTCCCTTCCTCCGACGATACGATCTCTACAGATGCTGAAAAGCAAAGCAGTGTAAGTAAAGACACTTACGCGGAAGCTGCTAACAACGAACAAACTACCTCTATTGATAAGGACAAGCTGAGTCTTGAAAAAGCTGCAGATTTGAAGGACAGTAAAATTGAAGCTGTAGAAGCACAAAGTTCCATTGCCAAAATTGCTAATCTGCAGCCTGAAGTAGATCCTAAAGCGGAGCTGTACTTCTATCCTAATGGGGATAACCTGCAGCTGGTTTATGTGACAGAAGTCAATATTTTAGAGCCTGCGCCACTGCGTACTCGCTACATCATTGATGCCAATGATGGCAAAATCGTATTCCAGTATGACATCATTAATGAAGCGACAGGCACAGGTAAAGGCGTGCTGGGTGATACCAAGTCGTTCACCACTACCGCTTCCGGCAGTAGCTATCAGTTAAGAGATACAACTCGCGGGAACGGTATCGTGACCTACACGGCCTCCAACCGTCAAACCATTCCAGGTACGCTCCTGACGGATGCCGATAACGTGTGGAATGATCCGGCCGGAGTGGATGCCCATGCGTATGCCGCGAAAACGTATGACTATTATAAAGACAAATTCGGGCGCAACAGTATTGACGGACGTGGCCTGCAACTCCGTTCGACGGTCCATTATGGTAGCCGCTACAACAACGCCTTCTGGAACGGCTCCCAAATGACTTATGGAGACGGGGACGGTACCACATTTATCGCTTTCAGTGGTGATCCCGATGTGATAGGTCATGAACTCACGCACGGTGTTACAGAGTATACTTCAAATTTGGATTATTACGGGGAATCCGGTGCATTAAACGAGGCTTTCTCGGACATCATCGGCAATGACATCCAGCGTAAAAACTGGCTTATAGGCGATGATATTTATACGCCAAGCATTGCGGGTGATGCTCTGCGCTCTATGTCCAATCCTACCCTGTACGATCAACCAGATCACTATTCCGACTTGTATAAAGGCAGCTCCGATAACGGTGGCGTTCATACGAACAGTGGTATTATCAATAAAGCCTACTATCTGTTGGCACAAGGTGGCACTTTCCATGGCGTAACTGTAAGTGGAATTGGTCGCGACGCAGCTGTCCAAATTTACTATAGTGCCTTTACAAACTACCTGACTTCTACTTCCAACTTCTCCAATACACGCGCCGCTGTGGTGCAAGCAGCAAAAGACCTTTACGGTGCGAATTCAGCGCAAGCAACCGCAGCCGCCAAATCTTTTGACGCTGTAGGAGTTAACTAAATCATAATTGCAATCCCTCTTATTCATCCTCGTCCATAGACCATTGTCGTTGTGCAGCTGTCATCCAACCCAGCTCATAAAATGGACGAAAAAAATAGGGGTGCAGTGTACAAGTCTGCGCCCCTTCCCCCCTTATGTATGGCGTCCCTTCATCGGGACGCCTTTTTCTTGTTTTAGGCAAATTTGCAATCCTGTGCAGGCGTCTTTTAATCGTGTCCGATTGCAATCCACAGAATCAAACCTTCACAAACCGAGCCTGCGTGTCCGCGTTCCACCGTGAACACCGCCGAATCTCTCTGACATTTCGTGACAGATACCGTTACCCCCGGTATGCTCGCATTACCAGTGATTGCATAACGTGTGTCCTTGAATGGCTGCTCAAACACAATGCTCACTTCATCCCTGGCAGCTTCTGCGGGAATGTGAAAAGGAATGCTGCCAAACCGTGTTGAAGCTGCTCTTGAATTAAATGTGTGCTCACGGAAAAGCCCGTCATCATAGGTCGCGTTAAGTGGAGATTCGCCATCATCCGTAAGAGCAGCAGCGGGCTTGTCAGCGGACAACGCTACCCGCTGCTGCTTGGGGCGATGTCTGCCTTCAGCAAGGTGGATACTGGTAATGGAGCAATCCAGCAACGATTCCTGCTTCGTCTGACCTTTGGACATTACAGACGTTAGGCCGTCTTCCATCCCAAGTTCCATATCCGCCTCTGGCACAGACAGCAGCAGTACAGACCCCCGGTTCATCAACATGGCTTCCTCCAACGTCTTGGGAAGCTTGTGCTTCCTCCATGCTGCTTCATCCACAGCAATAAGGTCATGGGCTTGAGCTTGGGTTTCCACGATAGACTTTACACTCACCGTCTCCCGCTGGATCGGTTTACTGTTGCCGGATGGGGAAGCCGTTTTATTTTTGTCTATACGAGGGGAAGGAACTGCGTTGGAAAGGTTACGCCGCACTGTTCTTTTATCCTTACTATTATGGTTCATACGATGGTTCATAATGACCACTCCTTTAGCAGAAGTGAACCAGCGGTCGCTCCGCTTCATTCACCCGGCTGGGAATCATGGCTAATGCCTATAGGATAGCCTATGCTCATAGCTGGGCTCACGTCACTACGTTACGCAATCCAGCATAATTTGCGCCCAGCGCTGTGCTGAATGCTGCCATAAAAATCGTCTTCGTACCTCGGCAAGCCCGGCCTCCCCCATTCGCCGCCGCAAGTCAGGCTGCTGTAGCAGTCCGATGACGGCAGCGGCCATTTCCTGCTCCCCCGGAGATGGCGAAACAAGCCAGCCCGTCTCCCCGTGCCGTACAACCTCCGGGATGCCGCCCGTACGGGAAGCGACCACAGGTACACCTGCGGCCATCGCTTCCAGATTAACCAGCCCGAAGGCCTCACCTCCCACCGAAGGAACAACGGTTACATCGGCCAACTGATACAGCGAGGCCAAAGCTGGATGAGGAACATAGTCGAGAAATTCGACATGCTTTCCCATCCTGAGCTTACGCGTCTGCCGATGCAGCGACGTCGAGTAAGGTGTGAGGCGGTCCTGCCCGTAATAGGCGCTGCCCGCAATGAGCAGCAGCACATCGGGGCAGGCACGGGCGATGCGTGGCAGGGCCTTAAGCAGCCGATGAACGCCCTTGCCTGGCACCAGCCTGCCCGCGTAGAGTACGATGCGGCGGCCTGCCCAGCCGTAATCGTTCAGCCGCGCGGCTCTGACCGCTTCTGCCGCCGGTGTCCAGCGCGGCAGAAAATCGCCGGGATGAATACCCAGCTCATTTATAGCGATACGTTCCCTGACAGCATCAGAGCTGTCAGCGGCCACGGTTGATCGCATGTAGGCGCTGTTCACGATGATCCGCTCCATCGGCTGTAGCAGTCGATCCACTTCCTTCCGTTTGAGGTACGGCTCCCGGATGAAAGTGGTCGAATGCAAAGTCAGCACGATCCGGCTATCGGGCAAAGCATTGTGGATCGCATATGCCGCAGCCGGGCGGTTGTGTACATCCACCACCGCAGGTGACCATCTTTTCAGGTCGGCAATCACCTCGGAAATATACCTTGGCCCCCGCTTATAACGTATGCAGGGCACCCCATCCACATCGGCGTTATCCGGTACCTCTTTTCCCCGTATGCCATATATCTGTACCTGAAGCTTATCGCTGGCCAACGGTACCATATGGGCAATAACCCGCTCCACCGAGCTGCTGCGGGGCGAAGGTATAACAAAAGAGCCCGGTGTAACGACTGCTACCTTCGGCCTCTGCATCAGCCCTGCACCTTCTTTCCTCTCTAATTCAAGCGCTCTCCTGCAAATTCTCTTCAACACTCATGGTGTATCATATCGCCTCCCTGCCTGAAAGGTGCCTGGCTTCTCACTTTGGGCAAGCTGCAAGGCTACCGTCCATGCCTGGCCGATCTTTGATACATATGATGGACTAGAACCACTGAATTGTCAGTTGGAGTCACAACAAGGAAGGGCGGACATACCCATGCTGCATGTCGGCGTCATGCTTAACCCGGCAACGTACCGGGGCATCCCCGCCATGAGGACGGGATATGAATCACTCGCCAATTACGAGGACGCTGGGTTGAGCTATGAGCTCATCCCCTGCTTCCTTCGTTTGGAGGATATTCATATATCGACCGGAACATGCCGGGCTTTTGTTAAACACGGCAACGGCTATCAGCAGATGACTCTCCCGTTGCCACGGGTCATCCACAATCGAACCCTCTATCGGCAAAACGAAAACGCCAGTGAGATCAACAGACTGGTGCAGAATGGAATTTATATCTTTAATGAACAAAACCGTTTCCGTAAGGACCACATACATTCGATATTGCAGGAAGACCCTCTGTTGCACCCCCATCTTCCGCGAACGCTGCAAGGCAACCTGGCTTCAATTCGTACTTTGATGAAGCAGACCGGAGATGTCGTCATCAAGCCAAGCAGCGGGAGCATCGGCAGAGGAATTATGCGTCTGAGACATTCCCGTGGTGACTGGACTCTACAATGCGCACATCCCGCTGTACCCGATCGCTGGACCACACTGCGCCTGCACGCCGGAGAACTGCCTTCATTTCTGCACAAGCGGCTGTTGCATAGTCCTCATATCGTGCAGGAAACTTTGCCGCTCGCTTTGTATAACAACCGTCCTTTTGATATTCGCGTGACGGTTCAACGCGGATATGGCGGCATTTGGAGCGTAACGGGCATGTTTGCCAAAATTGCTCCCTCCCACACCTTCGTTTCCAACGTGGCGCAGGGTGGCTCAGCCCGTTCCTTGCTGGAGGTACTGTCACAGGTACAAACGGCTCAGCCATGGAACGCAGCCCGTGTGATGAATGACTTGGAAAGACTAGCGCTGCAAATCGTCCATCGGCTGGCACAAAACCTTCCCCGGCTGGCTGACGTCGGTCTGGACCTGGGCATTACGCAGGAAGGAAAAATTGTTTTTATCGAATGCAACGGCCGCGATCAGCGCTACGGCTTCAGCCAGGCAGGCATGAACAATGTCTGGAAAGAAACGTACACTCAGCCGATGGCTTACGCGCGTTGGCTTCTCGAACGGATGCCCCCGGCAGACACCGACCGTCCACTGTATTGATTTACGTCACATTCTGTGTCAATATAGTTCAGAGCGGTCTGACAGGTTCCGGCCAAGACGGCTCGGAAATGAACAAGGGGGATCTGAAATGGCAAAACAGTGGCTGCGGCTCATGACCGAGCTATCATCGCGCAAGTGGGTGTGCCGGGTTGTGGGTTCCTTCGCGCAAAGCGGTGCAAGCCGACTTTTTATCCCCACCTTTATACGTACGTACCAGATCCAGACGCATGAGGCTGAGCAGGAATGGAAGGAATATCCTTCCCTGAACGCCTATTTTACACGCAAATTAAAAGCGGGCATGCGCCCGATTGATACGAACACCGAGGTGATGACCAGTCCGGTGGATGCGCGGATTACATTCACTGGCCCAATTACGTCCGGCACGATTTTGAATGTCAAAGGTCAGGACTATACACTGGATGAGCTGCTTAACCGTTCGCCGCGTCTTGAGAAATACACGCATGGCTACGCCTTTGTACTGTATCTCAGTCCGACTGATTATCATCGTATTCATGCGCCGGTATCCGGTACACTGGTGGAGAAGGAGTATTTGCGCGGCAAGGTATATCCGGTGAATGACTTCGGCTTACAGCATATGAGAGCAGTTCTGAGCCGCAATGAACGGCAGATTACGTACATTGCCCATGAATACGGCGAGGTGGCGGTCGTCAAGGTTGGCGCGATGAATGTAAGCAGCATCAAATATACCGATGATGAAGCCGTCTCCTGGGAAAAAGGCGACGATCTCGCATATTTCGAGTTTGGCTCAACCGTCGTTTTGCTGACCGAAAACGGCACTTTTGATCCTGACTCTGCGTTGAAGCTAGGGGATGTAGTAAGAATGGGGCAGCGTCTCGGTTGCTTCCGGCAGGCTCCCAAAGCGTAAGCGAGTTTGCCGTTACAGCATGACTACGACAACACATATGAAAGAGGACCCGGCAAAATTGCTCGGGTCCTCTTTCATATGTGCTTATCTTTTTTTATTCGTTATATGACGATCCTCAGAACCACCCGCTCATTCCTTACCTGATCTCGGACGGACTTTTCCCCGTGTACTGCTTGAATTGGCGGCTGAAGAAAAAAATATCGCGGTATCCCAAAGCCTCTGCCACCTCAGTCACATTCATTCCGGCATACAGCAACAGATGCTGTGCGCGCTCAATTCGCATGCTGATGATATGAGATTGCGCAGAAACGCCCAG
Organism: Paenibacillus sp. 1-8; assembly: GCF_056316205.1. Taxonomy (NCBI): domain Bacteria; kingdom Bacillati; phylum Bacillota; class Bacilli; order Caryophanales; family Paenibacillaceae; genus Paenibacillus; species Paenibacillus sp. 1-8. The sequence continues at coordinate 4,270,939 of NZ_CM149995.1, forward strand.
CAGCTCCTTGAACTTGATCGAAAAATAACGTGATGACAACCCTGCCCGTGCCGCCAAATCCTCGACACGATGAGGAAGCCCCGGATGCTGACGCACATAGTTGGCCGTTTCCCGAATGACCTCGGTTAGCTGGTGGCTGGCCGGCTGCTCCTGCGGCTCCTTGCGGTCGGCACGCAGTAGATGAATCATCAATTGCTTCAGGATCATCCTGCCTTCCTCCTCAGCTCCGTAGGCACGCTCCAGGCGCAGACGAACATACCTGGCGAGCATATGCTCCACCTCGACCGTTTCCTCCAGCATACGATAGCTGGCAGGGATGATCTCCGGCTGCTCGGTAAGATCAAAATGAATATAGGTAAGTATTAGCGGCTTTTGCGGGTTATGTGTGGCACTCGTATCATCCCCCGGCTTGAACAGGAAGCAGCTTCCTTTGCTTACCGGATAGGACTCCCCGTTCAATACAACCGTTCCTTCACCGCTCCATACATAAAATAAATCATAGTTTGGCATCGGCCTTTCGCGCACCTGCCATTTCCAGCCCGGCTCGCACACAATTTTGGCAAAGGCGGGCAACAGGATGAACGATGACGCAGACGTATCCAGCAAAATCTGCACCTCCTTATGCTATTCTTTCGTTGTCCCAGATCCCGTTAAATATAATATAAGCGCAGAACAGCCATTACGCAAAAAAATAAAGCCGTCCCTCCCCATGGATTCATGCTCCAGCAGGTCAGGAAGGCTTCGTTGACGCTTTTGCGTGACGCTTACCGTGTGTAATGCTATAATATGTAATCAAAATGACTTGGAAGGATGAAACCGGAATGAATCCACTGGCAGCGCAGTTAAACCGCAACATTCAGGCAGGCAACGAGCATGTATATGAAATGCTTTCTCTTTTAGGTAAAGAGATTTATTTCCCAAAAGAAGGAATTTTAAGTCAATCGGCTGAGGCGGGGAAACTTGCTAAAAAGTACAACGCTACAATTGGTATTGCTACCGAGGGTAGCGGTCCTATGCATTTGCAGGTCATTCAGGAGAAGCTGTCTGCATACAGCCCCAAGGACCTGTACCCTTATGCGCCTCCTGCGGGCAAGCCCGAACTGCGTAGTGTATGGCGGGAAAAAATGCTGAAGGAAAACCCGTCGCTCGCTGGAAAAAGCTACGGCCTACCTGTGGTTACGAACGCGCTGACTCATGGTTTGAGCATCGTTGCTGACCTGTTTACGGATGAAGGGGATGCTGTCATTTATCCGGATAAAAACTGGGAAAATTATGAGCTGACCTTTGGTATTCGCCGTCATGGACGATTGGTGAATTTCCCGTTGTTTACAGAGGATCAACGTTTTAATAGTGAGGGGTTACGCGAAGCGCTGCTGGCGCAGAAGGAATACGGGAAAGCGATCGTTGTGCTGAACTTCCCGAACAACCCGACCGGCTATACACCCGGAATCGAAGAAGGCAAAGCGATTGTTGCTGCCATTCAGGAAGCAGCAGAAGCAGGCATCAATGTTGTAGTTGTGACGGATGACGCTTATTTTGGCCTGTTCTTCGAGGATTCGCTGCATGAATCGCTATTCGGCCAATTGGCTGGACTTCATCCAAGAATTTTACCAGTCAAAATTGACGGAGCTACCAAAGAAGAATTTGTGTGGGGCTTCCGTGTCGGATTTATTACCTTTGCTTCGGAACATCAAGATGTACTGAGCGCACTGGAGCAAAAAACATTGGGAATCATTCGGGCAACGATTTCCAGCGGCCCTCACCCGTCGCAAACCTTCGTGCTGGATGCTCTCAAATCACCGGATTTTGAGCAACAGAAGGAAGAAAAGTTCCAAATCATGAAAGGCCGGGCCAACAAGGTCAAGGCGTTACTTGATAGCGGAAAATACGGAGATGTATGGAGCTACTATCCTTTCAATTCGGGTTATTTCATGTGTCTCAAGCTGAACGGCTTGTCCGCCGAACAACTGCGCACATATCTGCTGGAGCAATATGGTGTGGGAACGATTGCGCTGGGTGAGCATGATCTCCGTATCGCGTTTTCCTGTATTGAGGAAGAATATCTGGAAGACTTGTACGACATTGTTTATCGTGGTGTGCAAGACTTATTGAACCCCTAATCTAATCGGTCGGTATTAACTGGTTAGACGTATAGCTGGATTAAGCGGTGTGCCGGATGTTGCGGCATACCGTTTTTTATATCCCCTGCTGAACGATTCATTCACAACTCGAGGCACTTATCCCTCAGCAGCCCGCAAAGATTCTTGTGCCAGCGGCAGCAAAATGATAACCTCCGTACCGGCTCCCGGCTCGCTCTCATACCGTATACTGCCGTTCATCGCTTCGATCATGCGAAAGGAGACTGCCGTTCCCAGCCCTGTCCCTACTTCTTTGGTCGAAAAAAACAAAGTGCCTACCCGTTCCAGATGTTCCGGGCTCATGCCTTTTCCAGTATCCTTGATATTCAGACAAGCCTTCTCTTCCTGAACTGCCAGCTTTATGTATACCTTGCCTCCATCTTCCGCAGCCTCAATCGCATTTTTCGTGATATGAATTAGCGCCTGCAACAGTTGATTACGATCCGTATGTAGATATATTTCATTCCTCAGCTCCGTCTGCATTCTTACGCCTTGCTTGGTCGCCATCGGTTTCAGGAGCAGAACAATCTGTTGAACCATGCCGGACAGATCCATCAGCTCCGTCTTCCCAATCTGCGGCTTGGATAAATTCAAATAGTCGCTAATAATTCTTTCGGCCCGATCCACCTCTGCCAGCGCCAACGCCATATATCTGCGGTTTTTTCCTTCCAGCCCCGACTGGGCCATTTGCAGGAACCCTTTAACGACCGTCAACGGATTACGAACTTCGTGAGCCATGGAGGCGGCCAGTTCCCCTAACGTATTGAGACGTTCAGCATATTTGATCTTTTTTCGCATCTCTTCCCGTTCGAGACTAAACTCCATCCAGCAAGAGGCGGCCCCGATACTTAGAAATTGAATTATAGCAAACCAGATAACCCCCTTGATCAACTCGGCTTCATCTTCATCCAGTCTGCCGTTGGCCCAGGAATGCAACATAAGAATAACCAGCATGATCACATTCATCCACACACTCATGAGCAAGTTTATCAACACCCGGTGCAGCATGCCTTTGAGCTGCATAAATCTTTTTCTCGCCAAGAGAGGTCCGAGATAACATAACAGCATGCAAATCAGCCCCACCCCGATGGAATCAGGTCCAACATAAATGCGGGCCATCACCATAAGTGTTATATTCACCAGTCCTGCTACGGGGCCAAAATATAAAACGGAGAGGATCAGCGGAACATATCGGAGATCCCAAAACAAGCCGTACCAGCTATACGAGAAAATAAGACAAAGCACAGAAGAGATACCCAGCACCCCTCCCATGAGCAATGGGGCCTGTTTCATATGTCGATGATCCGATAAAGCGCTGTACACCAGCAAGGGTACAAAAACCAGAAATATATTCACGAGCAGCTTGTCTGCCAGCATCTCGTCGTTCCCACTTTCCAAGTGATAATGATTACATACTTCTTCTATTCTCGACAAAACGTGGCTTTTCCTCTCTATCCCCCCATATCCGCTGAAAAAAACAAGGCGATCCGGCAATCCACCTCCACATTGGCCCACGCAATCCGAAAACCCGCTTCATAATATACGGTGTATCCTACATCACAATGACCGAGAGGAGAATGAGCATGGGAGCAGAAGAAACAAGAGGCGGTTACGGTGGTTTCGGCGCATTCACAAGCACAGGAACGATTCTGGTACTGTTCATTTTGTTAGTAATCATCAGCAAAACGATTTTTATTTAAGCAGAATGACATCTGCGCCCACGGCTGATCCATAGCAGTACCCACGCAAAAAGGCTATTCTGCAAACAGCGCTTGCTGCTTACGGAATAGCCTTTGTTTTTACTTTATACACACAGGATCAAACTTCTTCCTCATCTTGACCGTCCAGACGCCATTTTTTCGCCTGAGCGCCTCGAACCAGGTATACCACCAGCACTCCACCAGCCAGCGTAAGCAGCGTGGAAATCAGCCCTTCAGTTCCTCTCAACATAAAAGGAAGCCACAGGACGACCGCAATCGGCAACAGCAGCCGGACAACAAAGTCCAGAAAAGACGCACGACGGGTATGGGCAGGAAGCGGATAGAGCTGAAGCCATAGCGAATCCTTGTGGTACTGCCTTAGCGAAGTAATCTGCACGCCGATCAGGAATATAAAAAATAAATACACAGCGATACCGATCCAGCTCGTATGCGTGATCCATATAATCAACAGGCCAAGGATACCCAGCCGTATGACCATCCCCACAGGCTCTGTGCGCACAAAGGTCTTGAACAGCAGGTAACGATAAGCTCCCTTTTTGTCCCACGGTATGTTACCACCCAACCAGGACAACCAGCGACGCGGAGTCACTCTCTGCGTAAGGGCCGGCACATCAACAAACCAGCCCAAAGTACGCATTACACGGGCAGCCTGAATGCCTTCTGTACGGATCAGGTTTTCCCATGCCACCAGCAGCTTGACCGGAAAACGCAGGACAAGCACATACACCACACCCACCAGCACGATAAACGGCAAGCTGCGCAGCGGAGGCTGCCACAGCCATGCGGCTACCAGCAGCACTGCCAGCGCCCAGCGAAGCAGACGATACCCTATACTTGCGCCGCGCGATACCATGCGCAGCTCCTGCCAGCCGCCATAGCTGAACAGCAGCTTCAGCAGCACGAACAGCAGTATGGTCAGCAGCAGTGGCTTAGGCGCAGTATCGCTGCGGATATACAGTGGCCACGCGATCACTAGCAGCAACAGCAGGCCGAATATTTTATACACCACGCCACGGATACGGCTGGACTTAAAATATTGATGCATCGCATGCTCCTGCGGGCGCAGGAAGACGATATCGGCTTCATTCAAATACGTACGGAAGCTTACATGAGCGACCGGAACGGCTACAATGAGCATAATCCAGCGGATGGGCAAATCCGGCGGGATATGCATAATCAGCGACGTGTACCACGCGGCAAAGGCAATCAGCGCAAAGCCGAAGACGACCGCCAGGCCGCTCTGAATGACATAGCCGAGATAAGGCAGCACTTGTCCCCAGAACGCAACACGTCTTTCTTTATGCAAGCGTTGCAAATCCATGCTCATTCCCTGCCCTGCACCAGCTCATAAAATGCATCTTCCAGCGGCATGCCCGGCTTACCCGCCTGTGCTGTCACTTCGTCCAGCGTACCCTGTGCAATGATGGCACCCTGATGAAGCACAATGAAACGATCACAATAATTTTCAATCGTGGACAAAATATGAGAGCTGAGCAAAATGGACGAGCCCGAGCGCTTCATTTCCAGCATAAAATCAAGCAGGGAACGAATACCGAGCGGGTCCAGACCCAAAAATGGCTCATCAATGACATATAGCGGCGGTCCCGCCAAAAATGCGCACATAATCATCACTTTCTGGCGCATCCCTTTGGAGAGATGCATCGACATGCTTCCGCTCTTATCCCGCATACGGAACAAGTCCAGCATTTGGTCACTGCGGGTGCGGAAATCAGCTTCACTGACTCCATACGCTCTGGCGGTGAATTCCATATGCTCCATCACGGTCATTTCGGGATACAGCTCTGGAGACTCGGGTACAAAAGCAATGGCTCCCTGATACTGCTCGGGATTTTCCGCCTGCTTATGTCCCTGCACGCGGATTTCTCCCGCCTGCGGTGTCATCAGTCCCAAAATATGCTTCATCGTCGTACTTTTTCCGGCTCCATTCAGACCGATCAGCCCCACCATTTCGCCCGGCTTCACATCCAGAGAAATCTGGTGCAGCACCGGGCGCTTGGCGCTGTATCCGCCTGTCAGTCCATTAATTTGCAATACAGGCTGTTGTTCCATGGCTCCCCCTCTTCTCACTTATCCGTTCGGTTTTGACCCTTTTTCCTTCAGCCATCTTGGTGCTCCCTTGTTTTTACGATCACGCTCTCGCTGCGCTTTCCCTGCTTTGGATAAAGCTGCTCCTTTGCCCTTACCTGGAGCCGAGCCATTTGCCGCAGTTCTGCCAGGACGATCGTTCTCACCGCGGGCAGGTGCCTTGCGGCTTTCCGTGGCTGCTCCGTCGGAAGTGGCTCTCGCTTCGGATGGCCTTACAGGCGCACGCTTGGCATCCACCGGACGCGGCACGACAACCCGCCCTCCGTGCAACGCACGCTCTGCAATGTCGATGCCCAGTTCACGGGAAAACTTACGCATGATGAATGTTTCGCGGTCGGTAACAACCGACGCAACCAATCCTTTGCGCCCCATCCGTCCGGTCCGTCCTGCACGGTGAACATAAGCCTGACTGTCCGTAGCCGGATCAAAATGGATCACCATTTCCAGTCCCTCAATATCCAGACCACGGGCTGCCACATCGGAAGCAATCAGCACCTTGAGCTTGTCCGCACGAAACTGGGCCAGCACGTTGGTACGTGTAACTTTGTCCGCATCACCGTACAGGGATGCTGTAGTCAGTCCCATATGCTTGAGCTTGGCCTCAATCTCCCCGATAGCATTGGTGGTATTGACGAACACCAACGCCTTTCTCGGATTAAAATGACGCACCAGTCGACGCAGCATGTCCACCTTATCCCGTTCTTCGGATACAAAGTAATAGTGCTCCAGACCGCTGGCCGTCTTCTGGTCGGGATCAATCCCGATTTCCACGTAATCCTTCATTTCCCGCTTGGCCAGCGCTTGAATTTCGTCGTTCAGCGTTGCGGACAGAAATACTAACTGACGGTCACGCTGAGCGGTGCTCAGGATGTTCGTGACATCGCCTGCTCCGCCGAGCTGGAACATCTGATCCACCTCGTCGATGACGATGGTTGTAATGTTGTGCATTTTCAGCTTCTTGGAAGCGATAAGTTCTCGTACACGTCCCGGTGTGCCGACCACAAGCTGCGGATGGTCCTTCAGCTTCTCGATCTGGCGCTTGACTGCCGCTCCACCGATCAGGCCGAGCACACGGATGCCGCGATGCTCCCCATAACGCTGACCTTCGCGTACAATTTGCATCGCCAGCTCCTGACTGGGAGCCAGGATCAGCTTTTGCGTAGCCTTTTTCTGTGGATCAATCGCTTGTAGTAATGGCAGCAAATAAGCCAGCGTCTTCCCTGTGCCGGTCTGCGAACGAGCCAATACATGCCTGCCCTTCATCATTTCTGGTATAGCCTGCGCCTGAACTGGCGAAGGCTGCGTAATCTCATGCTCAGCCAGCTTGGTCAACAGATCTTGTTCAATGCCGAGCGATTCAAAATTCAATGTCATGAAAAGGTCCAACCCCTATACGTAAATTCGTTACTCTCCATTATATGCGAAAACATCCCTGCAACCAAATGCAGATATTTAGCCCCGCCCTCCTTTGCTACGAAATAACAAAAAATAAAGGATGTCCCTCTACCATCACATGGTTTGCGGGACATCCTTTATTTTTTGTTCATCACACCATGACCCAGTCTGTCGGTCAGTCTGGGCGCAAGCTGATACAGCTTGAGAAAAGGAGATATCCACCGTGGCAGATTAACCTCCTCCTTGCGAAGCTCCATCGCTCTCACGATATGATGCGCGACCTTGTCCGGCTTTAGCATAAACCAGCCTACGTTACGGACATATCCGCCTGAAGGATCAGCAAGGTCAAAAAATGGCGTGTCGATCGGTCCGGGATTAATCGTCGTTACCGTAACTCCGCTCCCGCGCAGCTCCTGCCGAAGCGCATTGCTGAACCCTAGTAACGCATGCTTCGTTGCTGTGTAGGAGGACGATTTGGCTGTCCCGATTTTGCCCGCCATGGATGCCACATTGACGATCTGGCCTGTACCTCTTGCCGTCATTTGCGGCAGAAAAGCCTTGATACAGCGGACAGCGCCCATATAGTTCACATCCATCATTTGTTCAAACTCTGTCAGGTCTGTCTCATGAAAATACTCAAACTTCCCGTAACCTGCGTTGTTGAGCAAAATATCGACCCGTCCGTACTGCTCCAGCACCCGGGCAGCCACGGCCTCTACCTGCTCCTGACGAGTGACATCCAGAGGGATCAGCTCATGCCTGCCGCTAATTCCCGCCGACACTTGCTCCAACCGTTCCTGCGAACGCGCTGTCACAATAGGAATCGCGCCCTTTTCGCTTAACAATTGAGCGCAAAGGGCGCCAATCCCACTGGATGCACCTGTAATCACAACTATCTTATCCTGCAGTATACTCACGGTTATCCCTCCACATTAAAGAAACTTGCTCCTTTAATATTAAGAGATCATCACCTGAATATCCAGCTCACCGATTCCTTCCACTGTGAGCGGAATATAAAGGGCACGCTGAGGTACGAAGGAGGTCAAGTTTTCCGACTTCATGACCTGCGGAGGCGTAATGTCGACTACAATCCCCTGATTGGACAAAATCGTGCTGGCATTACCGCTGATCATATTGCCCAATTCCGAAATGGCGCTTTTGCCCATCTCATCAATTTCAGTCAAAACGAATCCGCCCATCATCGCCGAAACCATGCGCAACGCTACCTGTTCATTCAGACCGAACACAATATTTCCGCTAAGCTGTCCAGTCATCCCGATCATAATCCAAATATGGTCTTCCACCAGCTCGACATTTTTCACACCAAGATCGCCGGGTGAAGGAGATACTTGGATCAATTGTTCAATGACCCGTCGCGCCGACTCCAAAAAAGGATTTATCACTTCTGCCTTCACGATCAAAGCGCCCCTTTACGATGGGCTTTTAGACATACAACAAAAGTCCCATTTAAATTAGAATTTTTTAATTAAATATTACTGTAAAACGAATCGATCCTCAATAAAATGCTCTCTCTATCACTTATCGACAGCTGCCCGGTAATTTTTTATAGCTAAACCACAAAAAATGTGAATAATGTCCTATATCTTTACTTCTTATCGATTTTAGATTGATTATTTTTGAAGTATATCAGGACTTTAGTCTTTATTTTCCAATATACCATACTTCACGGCGTTCTGCTTCGATTCATTGCCCTTCCCGCTCGAATAACCTATAATTTAATGAAATAAGCATAACGTTGGTTTTACATATGCACAGGTGGATTTGTGAAAAATCCTTAGGCTGTACTGCTGCGATAGAATTAAGAAAAGAGAGGAGGAACTTCATGAACATCAGTCAACTTGAAACACTTATCATGATTTCCAAAACGATGAGCTTCCGCAAAGCCGGAGAACTTCTCAATTTGACGCAGCCGGCGGTATCCGCCCAAATCAAAAGTCTGGAGGACGAGTTCAAGACCATTCTGATCGACCGCAACCAACCCGTCACCCTGACCGACCGAGGGGCTGTTTTTTTGGAACATGCAGAGCGGATCTTGAGTGTTGTCGAGGAACTGCGGCAAAAATTGTACGATCTGAACGAAACGCCGCAGGGTCATATTGCGCTGGGCACTACGACGTCTATCGCCATTCAAATTTTACCGCGTGTACTTTCCTACTTTCAGGATCAATTCCCGCTCATCAAAACCTCCATTCAATCCATGGCTTCCTCCATGATTTATCAGCAGGTGGAAAACGGGCTTATTGATGTTGGCATCGGTTACTTGATCGAACGTAATCCAAATTTGAGCACTTCGATTTTGTATTACGATTCCTTTGAGCTTGTCGTATCGCCTACTCATCCGCTGGCCTCCCAACCGCATGCTACCATTGAAGCTCTTCGGGAAATTCCACTTATTCTGCTCTCACCTGATACGGTAGGACGAAAATTCGTGGACGATGTATTTAAAAAACACCAAATTGTGCCTCATGTTGTGATCGAATTGTCCAGCAGCGAGGAGGTCAAACGGATGGTTGAGATTAATCTGGGCGCTGCCATTATCTCCAGACTATCGGTCACTTCTGAGCTACGTGCGGGTACATTGAAAATGATCCAGATTACCGAGCTGGAGGTTAGCCATCCGGTAGGTGTCATTTACAAATCCGGCCGATATCTGAACTCCGCCATGCAGCAGTTTCTAAGCGATCTAAAAGGTATGCCGGAAACCAATTTTATCAGTTCTGAATAGCGCACTCCGCTAGGAACACCATACGAAATATAAACCTTGATTACGAGAGGACGACATCCTATGAAATTTGATCTGCACACCCATCATTTCCGCTGCGGTCATGCAGACGGCAATATTCGGGACTATATCGAAGCAGGCATTCAGTCCGGTTTACAAGCGATTGGTATTTCGGACCATTCCCCTTTCCTGGGCAGCGAACAGGATCAGGCTTTTCCGAAAATTTATATGGCAAAATCCCAGCTTGCCGAGTACGTAGAAGAGGTACAACAGCTTAAAAAGGAATACGAAGGCCGCATTGACGTGTTGCTCGGATTAGAAACAGATTATTTTCCTGATTATGCAGAACTGTACCGTTCCACCCTGGCCCCTTATCCGTTCGACTACCTCATTGGGTCGATCCACAACGTTGAGGGAGACAGCATTTTTAATCGCAGCCGTTGGAATGACGTAAGTGATGCACGCAAAATCGAGGTCAAACAAGCTTACTATGCGCTCATTCAGGAATCTGCGCGGAGCGGTATGTTTCAGATTTTGGGTCATATCGACGCGATGAAGGGGAATTTCCCGGCTTTCTCAGATATTCCTGCCGATGAAGCGATTGATGAAACCTTGAAAGTGATTGCAGAATCCGGTGTAGCGATTGAAATTAACACATCAGGCAAAACCAAGCTCAGTGGCGGATGGTATCCGTCAGTCTCCATTTTGGAAAGAGCGCATCATTTTGGCGTAGAGGTCACTTTTGGTTCAGATGCCCATAAGCCTTCGCGGGTAGGCGATGATTGGGACGAAGTGAAGGCGATGCTGAAGGATATTGGCTTCCGGGAATGGGTTTATTTTAAAGAAAAACGTAAAATTCCGGTGCCGCTTTAAAATTTGTTTAGGGTGGGATTTGCCGCTCAGCTGCCACCCACCTTAAACCGTCAGCTCCATTATTTTAAATTAATGACATCTATGTGTGAGGAGAATTACAAATGTATCCGGAAGACCCGATGGACAAGTTCAAAAAGCTAAAGCATGACATCACGCGATTTATGCTAATCTATAAATTTGCGCTCGACGAGATGGAAACCAAGATTGAAATACTAAAGCAGGAATTTCAGGCGTTGCACGATTACAGCCCTATTGAGCACACCAAATCACGCCTTAAATCCCCTGAGAGCATCATGAACAAAATGGTTCGTAAAAATAGCGAGTTATCCCTGGATGCTGTCAAAGATCATATTAAGGATATCGCGGGCTTGCGTATTACTTGCTCTTTTATTTCGGATATTTATGATGTCAGTAACATGCTTCAGAGACAGAGTGACTTAAAGGTGCTGGAAATCAAGGATTACATCAAAAATCCCAAACCAAACGGCTACCAAAGTCTGCATCTGTTGATCCAGGTTCCTGTATTCATGTCCGACCGCCAGGAGCTAGTCTGCGTGGAGGTGCAAATTCGGACCATTGCGATGGATTTCTGGGCCAGTCTGGAGCATAAAATCTTTTATAAATACAACCAGTCTGTTCCCGAAAGCTTGACACGTGAATTAAAGAACGCAGCGGATTCCGCTAATGCGCTCGATCTCCAAATGGAACGGCTGCATCGTGAAATCAAGGAGATTAAAGACGCCCGAGGTAAAGAAGACTCCATGGAAGAGCTTCGGAAGATTATGATTAATAATCAGCAATTTTCGGTGCCAGCCAACTTTTTGAGGCTGCTCGGGGAATGATTGGACAGACTTCGTTGGTGATCCACCGCTACGCGAATGATTTGATCTTACGATCGCTGGCGAACTCCTTTAGCTGATGACGTTCTCTTCTAAACTCAAACTTAATCCTTCTTCATCATTGCTGGAGGTCACTTGGTTCGCATACTTTTTAACTTCGTCAGGCGCATTCCCCATTGCGATGCCCAGCCCAGCGAATTTCAGCATATCAATATCATTGAAATTGTCACCGATTGCCATGATTTCTTCCTTTTTAAAACCATAACGGCTGATTATCTGCTGAATTGCTTTAGACTTAGATGCATCTCCAGACATAATTTCCAGATAAGTGTCTTTTGATTTGTAGATGGTTAGAACGGCGTTGTCTTTCTTTAATACTTCTTCAAGCTCTTCGATTTCTTCAGACGGACCCATACAGAGAATTTTATGCATTTCAGGGTTTGTGTTTATGAAGGTTTTAAGGTTCGCCTGAGTAGGCTGAGCCCCTGTGATATTTTGCTCTTGAACAATCCATTCGTTTTGTGGATTTTCAACAATCCATTGATCATGGCTGTAGATGTTAATATGAATGTTTGAGAATTTGCTTTTTACAGCCTCATAAATGCCAATAACATTCTCTTGAGGCAAGCCTTTGCTGAAAATAGTGGTATTACTCCTACAGTCTATTACCAGAGAACCACTGTAGCAAATAATGGGTGAATCGATTTCCAATTCTTTTTGGAGTGGCAGGATTCCACTTGGCATTCTAGCAGAAACAAGGACAAATGGTACACCCAGGTTTGTTGCTTTTTGGACTGCAAGCTTTGTTTTCTCGGTTATCACATGATTTGAATTAATTAAAGTCCCGTCTATGTCACTGAAAACTGCTTTTATCTTTGTCATATTAGCCCCCCTCGAAGTCATCTTTAACTGCCTTTCCTTCATTAATAAGTCTGATCTCAATGTTATTTTCCTCAAAATTCCTTCTAAAGCTATCTGGTGGCTTTTCATTTGTAATGATCATGTCAATATCACTAAAATTAACACCCTTATAGGAGCTGATTTGATTAAATTTCCGTGAATCCGCCAACAGAATAACCTCTTTTGATCGTTTTGCTACTAAATCTTTGATGACCGCATCTTCAAAATTCGAAAAATAGATGCCATCCTTTAAAATACCAGCTGCACCAAGAAAAACTTTATCAAAGTAAATATCATTTAACTGAGATGCCACATTAACATCGAAAAAAAAGCGATTTTCAGGATTAAACTTTCCACCCAGCAGGCATATATCGACCTTATTGTTGTTAGATAGTGCTTCTGCATTATCAAGGGAATGAGTATAAACTGTAGAGCATGTATTGAGATGATCACAAAGAAATTTTACTGTCGTTGAGACGTCCAGAAAACAAAGGTCACCTTTGTTGATATAAGAGGCAGCTATTTTTCCAATTTTATATTTATCTTCAGAAGAAGCATGGGCTCTTTCCTTATATGCTTTTATTTTGTCTTTAAACTGAGGTAAAGCAATACCTCCATGGGTTCGTATCGCAGCACCTTCATCCACTAATTTAATGAAATCCCGCCGGGCAGTGTCTCTGGAAATACCGAGCATATCGCATATCTCCTGATTCGAAATCATCTTTTCTTCCTGAAGCCTCTCAAGAATTTTCACTAACCTTTCTTCTTGATAAATAAGTATCACCTCCATAAATCAATTATAAGCATTATTGCACGATTTGTTAAGTGATATTAAGCATTTTTTTGTAAGTAGTATGTACTTATCTATTTATCGCAGCGTATCCTTTGCATCCTTGTTTTCGTCTACCTTAATATAATGAAAACAAGTCCATAAGGAGTGATTAACAAATGAGAAAGATACTTGTATTGGGTGGAACGCGATTTTTTGGCAAAAGGCTGGTAGAACGTCTATTGGAGCAATCCGAGAACAACGTTACGGTTCTTACGAGAGGTCAAACAAGCGATTCGTTCGGTGACCGCGTCCAACGGATTATTGCAGATCGTAACGATGCGGAAGCGTTGGCTGAGGCGGTAGGTGAGCAGGTTTGGGATGTTGTCTACGATAATATTTGCTTTTCTCCAGATGAAGCCAGAGAAGCCTGCCGCATTTTTGATACTAAAGCCAAACGGTATATTCTGACCTCCAGTCTATCCGTCTATGATCCAAGTCCTGAAGTGCTGACGGAGAGTATCTTTGACCCTCAGGCTTATCCGGTTCGCAAAGGCAGACAGGACGATTTTACATATCAGGAGGCTAAACGGCAGGCAGAAGCGGTTTTTATGCAACAAGCTGCGTTCCCGGTTGCCGCTGTTCGTTTTCCGATTGTATTAGGAATAGATGATTATACGAGAAGACTTCATTTTCATATTGAGCATGTTCGTGATGGAATAAACATCGGCATACCGAATCCGGCAGCGCACATCTCGTTTATCCGTTCTGACGAAGCCGCAGATTTTCTGCTTTGGCTTGGTCACTCTCATTTGACAGGACCCGTAAATGCTTGCTCCGACGGTACTGTGAAGATTGGAGAACTCATTTCCACCATTGAGCAGGTAACCGGGAAGCAAGCCGTGATTCAAGAAAAAACTGCCGACGAGCATATGTCTCCATTCGGTATTACACAATCGTGGTACATGGATACAACTAAAGCCCGATCAGAGGGGTACTCCTTTCTTTCCCTGACCGAATGGCTTCCTGAGCTGATAAGCGACCTGAACCGTACCTATGAATCATAAAAGAGAGCAGCTACAATAAAAACAAGACAAAAAAAGAGGACCCGAAGCTTCGGGTCCCAGCAACATATATTATTCAAAAGGGGGTCATGTCTGTATTGTACCCGTCCTGTGTTAGAGTTGTTTTGCAGTTATATTTCATCTCTGTAACAAAATATTCCACTGCCGTTTCTACGCATAATCCCCTTGGGTAATCGAGAACACCAATACACTCGGCACTTCTCCTGAATGATCATAGGCACTGATTGTGCGCAGTAGGCGCAGCTTATTTTTGATCAGCACACGCACGGAAGCCTGATTATCCTCTTGGCAACGACCTTCGATCCGCTTGAGCTTCAAAGAACCAAAACCAAATCTCAGCATTTCCTCCACAACCTCTGTAGCCAGCCCCTGTCCCCAGAAAGGACGATCCAAAATATAGCCTAGCTGCGCCTCACCCGCTTTTTCATTCCATTGCTGAAAAGAAGCGATACCCAGCAGCGGCGAGTGGCTGCGTTCATTATGTTCGTGGAGTTCGTTGCGTTCATTGAGTTGGCCGGATTCGTTGTATGCTGCTGTATTTCTCCCATGCCATTCCACCGCAAAATGCAGGGAATCCAGGGAATCCGCAGCTACTCTGATTTGCGCTACCAGACGCCGCATCCGCGCATCGACTGGCTTGCGAATCCGGTTCACATACCGGATAACCAATGGATCGGACAGCATCCGTTCCAGCGCGGAGTAATCCCCCGCTTGTAGCTGGCGCAACCGGACACGGTCGGTGTAAAGCTCCGGCAGCCCTGACCCTGAACGAAGCATTTCTCTGGTCAGCACAATGATCCCTCCTGCGGATGGATTGGCTTTTTGCAGCGAATAGGTTGCACAATCAATCCAGGTCCTGAATTCCCCGGTAAATGCCTGTGCGCAGCTCACGGATATAATACGGCAAAGAAGGTACGCCGGCTTCCTCTGCCTGTTTTACCGCCAATTCTATATCGTAAGGCACACGTACAAATTGAATGGAAAAAGGTGCAGGCGTATCTTCTCCCAGGTTTCCCTCCAAAATACAGTAAGAAGCCTGAGTTACATCCAGCGGATTCCCCACACTGCCGACATTAAAAAGCGTCTTGCCCTGAAAATGCTGAATAAAGGCATTATGCACATCTCCATACCCAACAATATCCGGGGCAAAAGCGGCTTTTCCATTTTCCTCAGCCAACGGGTCGAACATGGCGAGTCTTTTCTCCGGTTCATCCCATGGCTGCACGCGATGATATACACTTTGCGGCGAAGCATGTACCAGACGGATACGACGTCCGCTCATCCTGAAATCATGATGAAACGGTAACTGTGCCAAATACTGTACTCGTTTTGTGCCCAAGCGCTCGGCTTGCCAGCTAAAATTAAGATCATCCGTAATGCTAACCAGCTCATCCCAATTGCCCCGCACGACCACCTCGCAACGTTGACGGACAGCCTCCAGAACCTCGCAAGGGCTAGGCCCTTTGCCGATCAGATCCCCCAAACAAAACACACGACGAATTCCTCGGGAAGCAATATCCTCCAGCACCGCCTCGCAGGCAGGCCAATTGCCATGTATATCTGAAATGACAGCAATACGATCCATCTGAATATCACTCCTTTGTCCGAAACAGCTACACACTACACTAAACCCTTTTTATGTAGTTACAAGCCCATAATGATGAAAGTAAATATATAATAGCCTATTGATCGGATTTCAGTGTAATGACGCTCAGCTCCGGCCTGCATAGCACACGAATCGGCAGATGGGTCATGCCAATGCCCCTGCTGACATACAGCGGCATCCTGTCGCTCCCCACATGAAATAATCCCTGAATGTACTTGCGTCCACCCGGAGGCGGCATCGGCGCTCCAATGACAGGCAAGCGCACCTGTCCTCCATGCGTATGTCCTGACAGTTGAAGATCAAAGGACATTCGCGCCGCCACATCCGCATAATCCGGCTCATGCATAAGCAGCAGCTTGCACATTTCATCAGACAGTCCGTGTATGGCACGCCGCGGATTGGGCTTGCCCATAATGTCATCCTCTAACCCAACAATCGCCACACGCTGCCCGGCTCGCTCCACAATGGCGTGTTCATTTCTCAGCAACGTAAACCCGGTTTTTGGATATAGCTCCTGTACTCCGGCTGGTAAACCCCGATAATCGTGATTGCCGAGAATAGCGAATTTACCAAGTGTGGCGTGCATCGAAGCCATGACCGGAACAGCGGCTTTCATAGATACGGCATAATCATCTACAATATCACCTGTAAAACAAAGCAAATCCGGTTCCAGTCCTGCAATCCGGTCCGCAAGCTCCCGCAGGTCCTGCTCATCCATGTGAAAGCCCAAGTGTACATCACTAAAATGCACGACTCTGATACCGTCAAAAACCGACGGCAGACGGGGCAAAGATAGCGTAAAACGTGTAATCTCCAAATGATTAGGCTCCCATAAGGAAGCGTATCCTCCGGTTAAAAGCGCGGTTCCGGCTGTCGCTAAAGCGGCTTTTTTCAAAAAACGGCGGCGCGAAGGATTGGCTGGCTCATTTGAAATGGATCGCCGCGAAGAACCGGGAGGGATAACGGCCTTATCGTGTGGGCCATCCTGACTCTCGCGGCGGGTTTGCGGCGTCTTCTCCATATGCGTGCCCCCTTGCTATCTATTCAACTATTGTACAGTTTAGATATCTCATGGTTCAAATATCTCCCGCTTTTAGCCCTCTAGCGGTTGATGGCTAACCATCGTTCTGCATAGTCTACCAAATCACGCTGCCTCGCTAAAAAACACGATGCATCCCCGATGTTCACTCGCGTAAAGGCTGCGGGACGATCCCGTTCAAAATCAAGCCCCAGCTTGTCAAAATCATCCGAGGATATATTAAAATTCTGAAAAGATACCCATGCCCTCTCCCCGTTCACCATCATCGGGGCCTGATGGGTCGTTTCTTCACGTCCATTGTACGTAATACGGTATTCCGCCAAATGAAAGGTCGTGTTGCTATCATGTCCGCAGCCCAGCAACAGCACATATGCGTCTGTCTCATATAGCTTCGCTAGTGGCGAATGTTCACCCAGCCCGAAATCAAGCTCATGCCCTCCCAGCAAGCGTGAGGCCGCAGGTCCACGGGCCGCAAACGAAACATGCGGGTGTCCACTGCGCAGTGTTCCCGGCAGGCCACGAAACGTTTCCACAATAATACCCATGCCTCCGGTCAGCGTCCAGGCCGGATCATAGGCGGGCATTTCCTCGCGTACAAGTTCCCACCATGACTCATCCAGAGGCGGGTTCATCCATGTCGACGGATCGGTCAGATCATGGGACTGCGTCGGCATGACCAGCGTTCCTTCCGGGCCAATCGCATCGGTTAATGCCAAAAGAATCGCAGAGGCCCCGCCCGGAACAAAACTGCCAAAGCTGCGCATCGACGAGTGCACAAGCAACGTCATGCCTTTTTGAACCCCCAGCTCCTTTAATCCTTTCAGCACATCCGACCCGGTAACGGGCCGACGCGTCATCGGTTGTACAGTCACCTGTCCAGCCTCCTTTTCTCCAAAAACGATACACAATACCATAATTATACCATAACTGCTGCCCCACTCTCCTCCCTCCATGGTAACTCCTATCTGTCCTGAGCACAAAAAAACAGGCTTTCTCCGGTTCAGGAAAAAAGCCTGTTTTAGTATAAAGCATTTACTGTCTAGTGCTATACGGTCAACCAGCGCTTGAACATATGCTTGGTCGTTTGCTTGTTCATTTCAGCAATGGAGGTTGTCAACGGAATGCCCTTCGGGCAGGAACGTACGCAGTTTTGCGAGTTACCACAGCCTTCCAGCCCGTCGTCCGTCATCAACGCATCCAGCCGCTCCTCCTGATTCATTTCCCCAGTTGGATGACTATTGAACAGACGAACCTGAGATATCGCCGCAGGTCCAATGAATGTCGTTTTCTCGTTAACATTCGGGCAAGCCTCCAGGCAGACACCGCAGGTCATGCACTTGGACAGCTCATACGCCCATTGACGCTTCTTCTCTGCCATTCTGGGGCCGGGGCCCAGATCGTAGGTGCCGTCAATCGGAATCCACGCTTTGACCTTCTTGAGCGCGTTAAACATCCGGCTGCGGTCGATGACCAAATCCCGTACAACTGGGAACGTGCTCATCGGCGCGATGGTAATCGGCTGCTCCAGCTTATCGACGAGCGCCGCACAAGCCTGACGCGGCTTGCCGTTAATCACCATGGAGCACGCTCCACACACTTCCTCCAGACAATTCGACTCCCAGCATACCGGAGCCGTCTCTTTACCATGACTGTCCACCGGGTTACGCTGAATCTCCATCAACGCACTGATTACATTCATCCCCGGTCGATAAGCCAACTCAAATTCTTCCGTATATGGATTCGCATTAGGTTCATCCTGACGGGTCACAACGAACTTCACGGTTTTATCCGATTTCACTGCTTGCTCCGACATCTCATACACTCCCTTCTGTATCTTCCTTTTACTTGTTCTTGGAGTAATCCCGAATACGCGGCTTGATCAGCGAAACGTCCACCGCTTCGTACGAGATTTGCGGTCCTTCCGGTGTCCAGTCCGCAATCGTTGTTTTCAGGAAATCCTCATCGTTACGGTCCGGGAAGTCCGGTTTGTAGTGGGCTCCACGGCTTTCGTTACGCAGCAGCGCCCCTTTGGTCATGGCCTCAGCCAATTCCATCATATTCCACAACTGACGTGTGAACGCCGCACCCGCATTGTTCCAGCGCGAAGCATCATTGATGTTAATGTTGGAGTAACGCTCCTTCAGCTCCTTGATCTTGTGGATCGTAGCTTCCAGCTTGTCATTATAACGAACCACGGTCATGTTGTTCGTCATCCACTCGCCCAGCTCTTTGTGAAGGACATAGGCATTTTCTTTCCCGTCCATATGCAAAATACGCTCATACTTCTCCGTCTGCTGGTTGACCGCCGCATCGAACACGGAGGAAGCTATATCCTGTGCGGATTTTTTCAAGCCTTTGATATATTCCACAGCCTTCGGTCCAGCCACCATACCGCCATAAATGGCTGACAGCAGCGAGTTGGCACCCAAACGGTTCGCACCGTGATACTGGAATTCACATTCACCGGCGGCGAACAGCCCCGGAATATTCGTCATCTGATTGTAATCGACCCACATGCCGCCCATCGAATAATGCACAGCCGGGAAGATTTTCATCGGGATTTTACGCGGATCGTCACCAACGAATTTTTCATAAATTTCAATAATACCGCCCAGCTTCACGTCCAGCTCTTTCGGGTCCTTATGGGACAGATCGAGGTACACCATGTTCTCGCCATTAATGCCGAGCCCATCATCGACGCATACACTGAATATTTCACGTGTCGCAATATCACGAGGGACCAGATTTCCATAAGCCGGATACTTTTCTTCGAGAAAATACCACGGCTTGCCGTCCTTGTATGTCCAAATACGACCGCCCTCTCCCCGTGCAGACTCGGACATCAGACGCAGCTTGTCATCCCCCGGAATAGCCGTCGGATGAATCTGGATAAATTCGCCGTTGGCATAGCGTACGCCCTGCTGATATACCGCCCCGGCGGCCGTACCGGTATTAATCACGGAATTCGTGGTTTTACCGAAAATAATGCCGGGTCCGCCCGATGCCAAAATAACTGCATCCGCTGCAAAAGTCTTCACTTCCATCGTGCGCAAATCCTGCGCACAGATGCCGCGACAGATACTCTCATCATCGAGTACAGCCTGTAAAAACTCCCAGTTTTCATACTTGGTCACCAAACCTTCGGATTCCCAGCGTCGTACCTGCTCATCAAGTGCGTACAGAAGCTGCTGCCCTGTCGTCGCTCCGGCAAAGGCTGTCCGATGGTGCTGCGTACCGCCGAAGCGGCGGAAATCCAGCAGTCCTTCCGGTGTCCGGTTAAACATGACACCCATGCGGTCCATGAGATGGATAATACCCGGAGCCGCTTCGCACATCGCTTTTACCGGGGGCTGATTGGCCAGAAAGTCGCCGCCATAGACCGAATCGTCAAAGTGAATCCAGGGCGAGTCGCCTTCACCCTTCGTATTCACCGCGCCGTTGATGCCGCCTTGAGCACAAACGGAGTGGGACCTTTTGACCGGAACCAAAGAAAATAAATGAACGTGAACTCCTGCCTCTGCCGCCTTGATCGTAGCCATTAGACCCGCAAGACCGCCGCCCACGACAATAATGTTGGATGCTGCCATTTCTGCTCACTCCTTTTTTTCAGGATTTTAGTCAAATCCCCTTTTACCATAAGAAATAGAATCTGCAAACGATGTATTGCAACACGTAAAGTGTGCATTCATTTTTTTACAGCAGCTGTTGAATAGCACTGCTTTGTATCAAGGCGGTTGCCGTTTCCTGAAATTCCGCGCTGCGGAATGCCAACAGGGAAGCGATGAAGCCGATGGATATAACCACGAACAAGGTCATGCAGATATAGGAAGATACTTTTTGCGCACGTGGTCCCACCGTAATTCCCCAACTGACCATAAATGCCCATAGTCCGTTAGCAAAGTGAAAGGATGCCGAAACGACACTGATTAAATAAAGGATAAAATAGACCGGATTCGTCACAATGCCATGCATCACGCCGCCTAGCTCCTCATGTGTTACATTACCCAGAGCCACCTGAAAACGTGTATCGTATACGTGCCAGATAATGAACACGAACGTAATCACACCGGAAATGCGCTGAAACAGAAAGCGCCAGTTACGCGAATAGCCAAAACGTTTGACATTTGGATCAGCCTGGTAAGCGATATACAAGCCATAGATTCCATGGAACAGCAATGGCAAGTAAATAAATAACGTTTCAAGCACAATAACAAGCGGCAGACCATTTAGGAAGGCCACGCTGCGATTGAATCCTTCCTTGCCGCCCTCCACCGCTGTGAAGTTGGTCACCAAATGCTCTACAAAAAACAGAGCCAGCGGGATGACGCCAAGAAGCGAGTGCAGCTTTCTGGAATAAAATCCTCTCATCTAGGTAATGCTCCCTTCTCCCAATAATAGCGTTTTCAATAGTAATATAACATATAAAATGACAGTTCCCGACAGGAAATGTCTAACAAGGTGTTCCTTAAAAGAGAAAACAAAGGTGTGAACATCTTGTGTCGCTTTCATGTTACTCCTTTTCGGCTTATAATGGAATTGCAATATACGTATTAATTCTTATGTCTTTTTTGCATATAGAGAGGAAGTGGATGATTTGTTTGAGGATTTGAACGCTTTTGCCGTCATTGTCGAGCAATCCAGCCTGAATAAAGCCTCCAAGCTGCTTAATCTGTCCCAGCCTGCCCTGTCCCGCAAAATCGCCAAGCTGGAGGAGGATCTGGGCGTAAACCTCTTTGATCGACGGGGCAAACGACTCGAAATTACGTCGACAGGCCGATTTGTATATACCTTCGCACTGGAGCAGCGCCAGCGTCAGCTTCGTTTTTTACAAAAGCTGTCCCAGCACAAAAATGAAGCTCAGAGTATGCTCACCCTTGGTGCAAGTCTGACGACACTCCAAACGACACTGCCTACTCTTGTTAAAGCTTTCATGAGCAAGCATCCCCAAACCGAGCTGAAACTGCTCACAGGCAAAACCCATGAAATCGTCGCTTTTGTACGCGACAAAAAAGCAGACGCCGGTATTGTCGGGTCTGCCATTCATGAGGCCGGCTTGCGTTGTATTCCACTGTTTGACGATCATTTGGAGCTAGTCGTTCCGATCGGACATGAATTAACGATGAAGACGGGAACGGCTTCGATGAAAGACCTGCAAGGATTGCCAATGATTATTTTTTCCAAAGGAACCTGGTACCGCAGTCTGACCGATGACCTGTTCCAGCGCAGCGGCATCATGCCGGATATTCGTATGGAAATTGACTCGTTCGAGGCGATTGTGCGTCTGCTGCCGACCTGCAAGGCTTCCGCATTGCTGCCCAAATCCTACTTGCGCAGCGAGCTGCTGCGGGATAATGGGCTAACGGCGCTGTACTTGCCTGATTTGAAGGAGACACGGCGCACCACCTCCCTTATCTACTCGGAGACGACCGATCTGGGGCCGACAGCACGGCGCTGGATCAGCGAGACACGTGCATCGTTTGCGGGCTATCGTATGGTGTAGAGGAGATCAGCCTTCCTCGTTCACGTTAACGACCTCGTCCTCAAAGCGGCCGATATTGTCATTGGAGCCAATGATAACCATAATATCGTCCGCTTTTAGCCGATCCATCGCTGTGGGTGCAATCAGGATACCGTTCGCCGTATGAAGCGCTACGATGCTACAACCAAAGCGAGTGCGGGCATTCAGCTCAGATAGCGTTTTGCCATGCAGACATGCAGGAACGTTGAGTTCCACAATTCTGTATTCCTTGGACAGCTCCAAATAATCAAGCAAGTTAGGCGTAACCAGTTGGTGCGCAACCCGTATCCCCATATCCCGCTCGGGATAAATGACCCGGTCTACACCGAGCTTTTCCAACGCCCGTCCGTGCAGCACAGAAATCGCTTTGGCAACGACTTTGCTCACACCCAGCTCCTTTAGCAAAATGGCAGCCAGGATGCTAACCTGAATATCATTACCAATCGCAACAATGCCGCAATCGAAATTGCGAATGCCTAGCGATCGTAACGAATCCTCGTCTGTAGCGTCCGCTACGACGGTATGCGTCAACAGCTCACTCATGCTATCCACAATATCCTCATTCTGGTCAATGCCAAGCACCTCGCATCCCATATCTACCAATTGCAAAGCCAGGTTTGAGCCAAAGCGTCCCAAACCAATAACCACAAACTGCTGCGTTTTCATATCTACTCGAAAACTCCCTTATCCTATAATCATTTTGCCTTCCGGATGACGATATAATTCCTTACCCTTTTTCGGAGTCAGTGCATAAGCCAGTGTGAGCGGACCCAATCTGCCGGCAAACATCGTCAGGGTAATGACCAGCTTGCCTATAACCGTCAAATCAGATGTTAGCCCCATGGACAATCCCACCGTACCAAATGCAGACACCGTCTCGAACAATATCATCAGAAAATGATGATCCTCGGTTGCCGACAAAATCATCGTCACCCCAATGACAAACAGCAGTCCCAGCAGTGTAATGGTCAAAGCCTTGTAAACTCGTCCCTGCGCAAGTCTGTACCTGAACAGTACAATATCCTCCCTGCCCCGCAGCATCGAAATCACCGCTCCAATGAGCAGGGCGAATGTTGTGGTCTTAATCCCGCCTCCAGTGGAGCCAGGGGAAGCCCCAATAAACATGAGTATTATGATAAAAAACTGCGTAGCCTGTCGCAAGCCTGCAATGTCCAGCGTATTGGCACCTGCGGTGCGGGGCGTTACGGATTGGAATAAAGATCCCAGCAGCTTTCCACCCCAATCCAGCGAGCCCAGTGTCTTCGGATTGGTAAACTCGAATACAAAGATGACAAGCGTGCCGACTACAATCAGAGCAGCCGTCATGCTGAGTACCACCTTGGTATGCAAGGACAGTCTCTTTCGCTTGCGGTATTCCACCAGGTCGGACATAACCACAAAGCCGATACCACCCGAAATAATCAGAAACATAGCCGTAAAATTAACAATCGGATCATATACATAACCTGTCAGGCTGCGAAAGTGACCAAATAGATCAAAGCCTGCATTGTTAAACATGGAGATGGCATGCCAGATTCCAAAATAAATCGCCCTGCCTACGGGCATATCAAAGGACCAGCGAACCGAGAATATCGTAGCGCATACGCCTTCAATAACCAGTGAGTACAGTAATACCTTACGGATTAACCCGACAATTCCCTCTACAGAAGTCTGATTCATCGCTTCCTGCAAAATGAGACGCTCCCGCAAGGAAATACGACGCTTGAACACCAGTGCAATCAAGGTAGCCATCGTCATAAAGCCGAGCCCACCAATCTGGATCAGCGCAACGATGACAACTTGACCAAAAGTGGTAAAAAAGGTGCCAGTATCCTTAACAACAAGACCTGTTACACAGGTTGCGGAGGCGGCTGTAAACAAAGCGTCTATAAATGCAAGCGGCTTTCCTGTTGTATTGGAAATCGGCAGCATTAACAACAAGCTGCCTATAAGAATGATAATGGCAAAGCCCACAACGAATATCTGCGGTGGAGAAAGCCGAAGCCATCTTGCATTGGGATTCATCTATTTATCACTGCTCCTACTTGGTGAATTATGAGCATGGAGACGCTCCGGGTGCAGATTGTTCTTCCGATTGCTGTTACCCCCGGATTTTTTTCTGATTTTATAAGCCCTTTTAATGGTTAAAATGGAAGCGGTAGCGCTCGCCTTTGTCTCTGAATTTTAACCTTATCAGGGTTTATCTAATCCAATAAAATTCAGAGACAACAGCGATCGGAAGATCAAATGGAGCGCGAAGCGGACTTAACTCAGCAACGTTTTAATTATCCAACTTTTATTCGCACAAAAAAAGACACCGGAAATCCGAGTGCCTGACTTGGTTCCTGCTCACAGCCTACGAGGTTAGCTGACGGATTCGGGCTTCACAGTATGCCCTATTCACACTTCCGGTCCGGGACCGGCTGCGAAATTCACCCCAGTAACATGGTTCCCCCGTTTTCCTATGGAAATTCGGCTCAAATGTATATCGTTACCTATATATTTCATATGCATTGTCTCAACAGATTATAATCTTTCTGTATACAGAGCACAAAACCGATTTCGTCGAAATAACGTTAAATTAGCGGTAATTTGAGAATAGGCCACCTTTAATCGCAGCTTATCTTATTTTATTGAAACTTTAAAGTGCTTTCACTCCATTTTCATGAATATCCTAGGTCTGTTGGCGGGAACCTGTGCAGTATGATATCTTTAATGGATGTTCTTATTTACAGATTAAGGAGGAAACTCATGAATCCTATCGGGAAACCGGTCGTGCTCACGGCCAACTTTAAAAGATTAGGCTTGCTGGGCGGGATTGGCCTGATTTGCTTTTTTGTCTTTCAATTGCTTATTCCCTCGTTTAGTAATCCGAATCCGGAGGCACTGATGAATGCCAAGATCATCAGCAAGCAGGAAGCAGTCATACACGCGCTGGACTTCGCCCGCTCCGAGCTAGGCTATACCGAATCGCAGCCGGAAAAGCCTATCGTGACCTATCAGGCCGAAACGGACCTGTACGGTTATTTATCCAGAGAAAAGCTGCTTCAACAATATGACCGTACATGGAAAAAAAGTTTTCCTTACGAAACCTTCCGGGTCGATTTACTGGAACCTTCTTCCAAAAGCAAAGTGCAAGTTCATGTGGATTTGTCCACAGGCAAAGTCGTCAGCTTTAAACGAATGACCTCCAGCACCAGTTACACACAAGCTGATATTTCTACGGATGAGCAGGCACGTAGCAGGCTTGTACGCGCAGCCGAGGGAGACATGACGCTGGAAGCAA
The DNA here is from genome assembly GCF_056316205.1 of Paenibacillus sp. 1-8. Taxonomy (NCBI): domain Bacteria; kingdom Bacillati; phylum Bacillota; class Bacilli; order Caryophanales; family Paenibacillaceae; genus Paenibacillus; species Paenibacillus sp. 1-8. The sequence continues at coordinate 4,296,957 of NZ_CM149995.1, forward strand.
AGGAGCAGACAGCGGCAGCCTGGGTAAAACGCTTTGGCTTTAAACCATCGGACTTGAAGCTTGCGACATCCGAAGGCGAGGGCGGATTGAAGTACACCGTAAACGATAAAAAAATCGGCTCCTCTGTGCTTACGCTGGCGTTTACGTTTGAAGACGGAAATGTTCGCTCGTTTACACAGAGCTTTTCCGCCCCATCGTCCTATACGGATTATGTCAAAAAGCAAACCTACTGGGCTAACTGGATGACCTACGCGGGCTATGCTTTATTTAGCTTGGTGTTAGGCATACTTGCCATCGTATACGCCTCACTCACACGACGCCACACTTCCTTTGTACGAGGCATTGTGCTGTCCATTGTATATTTTGTTGCCAGTATGGCAGGGACATTTAACATGCTTCCTATACTGCAAGCAGAAGCAGGCGGTCGGGGAGCGCTTATATTTCTTATGATTTTGCAAGTCGTGGTTACTTTCGTAATGGCCGTATCGCTCTACTTCTCCTTGGTTGGCGGTGACGGGCTGATGCGCAAGGTTGGACTGAATGCCTGGCCACGCGCCAAAGAGCCGGGCTACGGGCTGTATGTGCTTCGCAGTATGTATGTGGGCTACTTGTGGGCCTTTATTTTACTCGGTGTACAATCCATTTTGTTCTTTGTGCTGGAGCGTACGTTTAATACGTTCTCCACAACAGATGCCACACAATCTCCTTACAACATGGCCTATCCATGGTTACTGCCGATTATGGCATGGATGGCAGGTATTGGAGAGGAAGCCGTATACCGTCTGTTTGGTATCCCGATGGTGAAAAAGATGGTGAGAAATACTTTTGTTGCCTGTCTGATTACCACGCTGATTTGGGCATTGGGGCACACACTGTATCCGATTTATCCGGTCATTTCCAGACCTATCGAGCTGACCTTCCTTGGATTGCTGTTCAGTTTTGTGTTTCTGCGTTACGGCTTTATTGCCGCCATGTTCAGCCACGTTATTTTTGACAGCATTCTGATGGGTCTTAGCGTGATGAGTCTGGGAGACACGGTAAACCTGACCGCAGGTTTGTTCTGGATCGTATTGCCGGCCATTGTGGGCTACATCGTTTACTGGTTTAGTCCAAAGAAGCCAAATCGAGTCATGTTTGAGCCCATAAAAAAAGAAGAGCCGTACTCTACGACTCCTCCTCCCGAAGGGCAGCTATAATCTGACGCGCAAGCTTATCACCAATAGAGAGAGGCCGGAAGTCTTCGACGCTGGCCTCTCTTATTTTTTTAAGCGAACCAAAATGCTTAAGCAGTAGCTTACGTCGCTTCTCGCCAATTCCCGGAATCGAGTCCAAACGAGAGGTTACCATGGATTTGCCCCGTTGCTCGCGATGGAATGTAATGGCGAATCGGTGAACCTCATCCTGAATTCGTTGCAGCAGGTAAAATTCCTCACTGTTGCGGGCCAGTGTCACGGCCTCGGGAGAATCCCCGACCAGTAGTTGAGAGGTTCTGTGCTTGGCATCCTTCACCAGACCACACACTGGAATGAACAAACCCAGTTCATTCTCCAGCACGTCCACAGCGGCCTTAATCTGTCCGCGTCCACCATCGACGACGATCAAGTTCGGACGCTCCAGATTGTCCTTGAGCACACGTTCATATCGACGCCGAATGACCTCACGCATCGTTTCATAATCATCCGGCCCCTGCACAGAACGGATTTTATATTTACGGTATTCCTTCTTGGCAGGCTTGCCATCAATGAACACAATCATTGCCGAGACTGGATCGGAGCCCTGTATGTTAGAGTTATCAAACGCCTCCACGCGATGCAGGCTATCCAGCCCAATCGCACGCCCCAGATTGCTTGCAGCCTTGGATGTCCGTTCCTCGTCCCGTTCAATCAGCTTAAACTTCTCATCCAAAGCGACCCGTGCATTTTCCGTAGCCATACCCGTCATTTGCTTTTTCAGTCCACGCTGAGGCACCAGTACCTTTACATCCAGCCATTCAGCCAGAGCGAGTGCCGCCGTAGCTGGTTCCTCCAGCCCGCCGGACAGTTGGGCTTCTGTCTGGTCCTGATCCGTTGCTTCTCCATAAGAAGCACGCTCTTCGGCCACCAGCAGTGCATCCGCGGAACGCTCGGACGGCTGCTCTTCATTGGGCACATCCGATAATGTCCCTGCTTCTTGCACAGCATTGTTACTGGTCAGTGCGGTTTCCTCGGTTGTTGCAGTGTGAGAAACAGCTTCCGTCACAGCCGATTGACCGACATCACCCTGTTCCGCCTGCTTCATCAGCTTCGGTGTATCCGGCAACAATATTTCCTGCGGCACCGCCGGGTTATCACTATAATATTGCGTCACATAGGACATAAAGTCACTGTAGGCCTCGCCGTAAAAAGGAAACGTAGACATATGCCGCTCGATCATTTTACCCTTACGAACATATAGGATCTGCACACACATCCAGCCCTTGTCTACCGAAAATCCAAATACATCGCGGTCCTTCGCATCGGCTGTCGTGATCTTCTGCTTTTCCATCATCGCGTCAATGCTGATAATCTGGTCGCGTAGCTCCTTGGCACGCTCAAAGTACAGCTCCTCTGCGGCCTCCTGCATTTTGCGTTGAAGATCCTTTTTGATTTCCTCATGCCCGCCACTCAAAAAAGAACCGATCTCCTGACCAATCTGGTCATACGTTTCCTTCGCAACCTCTTTCACACAAGGGCCCAGGCATTGATGCATATGATAATAAAGGCACACTTCCTTCGGCATCACACCGCACTTGCGTAACGGATACATGCGATCCAGCAGCTTCTTCGTCTGATGTGCCGCGTAGGAATTAGGATAAGGGCCAAAATATTTTGCTTTATCTTTCAGAACGCGCCGGGTCACCTCCAGCTTGGGGTGCTCCTCGTTCGTAATTTTCAAATACGGAAAGGTTTTGTCATCCTTCAACAGCACGTTATAGCGCGGCTGATGCTTTTTAATCAGGTTGCACTCCAGAATGAGCGCCTCCATATTACTGCCCGTAACGATATATTCAAAATCACGGATATCGGAAACCAGTCTTTGCGTCTTGCCGTTATGGCTACCTGTAAAATAGGAACGGACCCGGTTTTTCAGCACTTTGGCCTTGCCGACATAAATGATGATGCCCTCGCTGTTCTTCATCAAGTAACAGCCCGATGCATCCGGCAGCAACGCTAATTTGTGCCGTATGTTCTCCAGCGCCTTCTCCTGATTCCGCAAGTCCTCCGCATAAGATTCCATTCGTCCGGTTCCTCCTTCCATTCTTAAATGACTGCGACTACTATATAATACACCGGAATAATACACAAAAACGCCCCCGGTTTTTACAACCGGAGGCATTGACCGTTCATGGCCGCTCCCCAAGCCCCCGCAGGAGCATGGGTCACATGCGATGATTACTGGTGTTTGGCAAGCATGCTTTTCAGCGCTTCTTTGGAGTTCAGACCCACCACTTTATCAACGGGCTGTCCGTCTTTGAAGACGATCAGGGTAGGAATGCTCATAACGCCGAAACGGGAAGCAGACTCTGGATTTTCATCCACGTTCACTTTCGCGATTTTGACGCTATCGCCAACTTCTGTGGCAAGATCCTCCAGAATAGGAGCGATCATTTTGCAAGGACCGCACCATGGCGCCCAAAAATCAACTAAAACGATTCCTGTACCTTCGACTTCTGCGTTGAAGGATTGGTCGGACACGCTAACAATTGCCATTGTATGTTCCTCCTTTATAGAAAAGTCAAGGTTATTATAACCTGCAATTTCTTTTTTTACACCTTTTGATTATATCACAATAGTTTTTTAATTGTAAGATATCAAAATAGCAAATTGATTCACAATTATCCCCGCTGATTTTTCCCTTTAACGGTAATAACATCTACAAAAGGGCGAATCCGGTCCATCAAACGCTGTCCCTTGTACAATTCCTCACCGTCCTTGCTCGTAAAGCTCAGATGCTTCTCCAGCCCTTGCAACGAATAATTCGAAGTATAAAAGGTAGGTTTGCGGTTCATTCGATAATTTAAAATCGAGCCCATCACATGATCCCGTACCCATGGACTCAAATTTTCGGCTCCAATGTCGTCAAATACGAGCAGATCACAATTTTTAAGCATTTCAGTCGTTTCCTTCAGCTTCTGCCCTTCCTGAATCATGGACTTTAAGTCCTCTACAAAATCAGGCATATACACAATCACACCGTTCAGTCCGGACAAGGCCAGCTCGTGCAGCAGATATCCCATTAAAAAGGTCTTACCCGTACCAAACGTACCTTCCAGGTAGAGTCCTTTTTTGGATAGGCCCTGGCTTTTCGTTTCTTCGATGTAACGGAATAGCTGTGTAACTGCGGGCATACGTTGTGCATCCTTACGTGCAATCTCAAGGGCATTATAGCCTTCCAAGAGCGCACGCTCATCCACATAAAAGCTTTTAATCCGCTGACGCACCCGCTGCTCGTGCTGTGAAGCTACCAGCTTGGCGCAAGGGGTACGGATATCCACCATTTCGGCTGTACCATTTGGGTATTCTACGCCCAGCTTGCAAAAATGTCCCTGAAAATCGTTAGGACACTGTTCGAGTCCCGGACAATTGTCGCAATTTCGACGATCCCTGGCATACTGAAAAAGCATACTCATGTTTAATCGCAGTTGTGTTTCGTCAATATCGGGATGCGCAGCACAAAATTCCTGCACTAGCGGATCATTGAGAACCTGATCGGCCACATTGCGCGTGCGCTGGCGAAACGAAGGGTTCTGCATCTGCTGTAGCAAATCGCCCAGTGATTCCAAGAACGCTCCTCCTTTCTAAAATGTGCAGAGTTATGGAGGGGAAACGCTTCGCGTGCAGATTGTTCTTCCGATTGCTGTTATCCCCGGATTTTTCTATTTCAAAAGGAATTTAAAGGTTAAAATCTGGGGATAAAGGCAAACGCTTCGCTTCTTCAGAACAATTCTACCCGCTCCGCTGCCGACCGCCATAAAGTTGACACATATTTGAATTGGCTTCGCTGAACATTTTTATAATACCTAAATACCTAATTGGTTTTGGATCAAAACCAATTGATAGTTTGATTTAGCGTAGAGCTGTGCACTATACCTTTTTCTGTTTACCGGATTGCATGCGTTCGGCTAGGCGCAGCAGTTCATCCAGTTCTTCCTCGGATACCGGTTCCTCGGCAGGATGATCCTGTACGATGGGAATGGATGGCTTCGATGGACCGTTGTTTTTGGCATACGAACGGGAACGGCCGCCGGAAGGAGAGGCAGCGGACTGCTTGCCTTTTACCTTGGCTTGATCACGTATATATTGAACGGCCTTTTCGTAGGTACTTACCTGCTTTAACAGCATATTGGAAGCGACAGCCTCGACAAAGTTGCGGTTGATCCGCTGATCGCTTCCTGATACCAGCAGGGACATTAAATAATGGATAAGTACATTGATGACTTCACCGGGCAGCTTGTAGCTGATATCAATCTTTTCGAATATATCCAGCAGGTTACCGGGAACCGTGCCGGGGAAAAAGGTTTGCAGCAAACGACGATAAGGCTCGTTGCGCAGCATCATATTATATTGGTGAATGTCGCATTTGGCTGTGAACTGTGGTGGAACCTCCACATAAAATTCCATCTCCACGGCTTGCTCCGCAGGCGGCTCTTCCGGAGTGGCAGCTTCTCTCTGACGCAGGGCGACCACTTTGGCGGCCTGCACCTGCTGTTCCTCCTGACGCTTCCGATCCTGTCTGGAGTGCTGGCTTGCCCGAAGCTGAAGCTCGTCCAGCAACAAATCGCCTGCTTCGGTAAAAATGCCGTCCTCATCCAGCAAGCGGCTTATGTCCTGTACAGATAAGTCGAATTTGCGAACAACGTAATTGACCATGCCTAGCTGCTCGTGCTCAAAACGCAGACGCTCCACATGCTTGCGGTTGACGGATTCGCGCGGAAAACGGAGAATGATGTCCGCATAATTCAGCCCTTCCTCCGACTCTGCGGCCAAAGCCCCATTGTGACGGCCCGAAGACACCTCAGACAGCGCCTGCTCCAACTCGTAATCAATGACATGGGTGTTCAGCTCAAATAACTCGTAAAACGGAATAGATATATTCTCTTTATTATAGGAAGATTGCGACCATTCCGCAGATTCGCTGCTCCACAGCGATTCTCGCAGAGAAAGCACCGCAAACTTGCCAATTTTGTCTCTCAACAAAAGAGTAAGATGTTGCGTCCTAAAAAAATCGGCAGGCGCAAGCGGTGGCTGCATCTCATATTCATACATATAGTCGTCCGTTTCCGGTGCATACAGCCTGGACGTCTGCAACAGACCGACAGCCTCCAGCTTGGAGGTCTGTTCAATTAGATACTTGCGTCCCTTCTCGCTTGGCTCCAGCCCTAGTGTCAGAAAAAGACGACGCTGCTGCTCCAGCGGCGAATAACCGATCTGTCCGGCTGGCACATGCTGGAACAATAGCCGATACAGGCTGACCGCAAATGCGCCTACCATCGGCTGATAGACGCTTCCCAGCATCAATTCATCCAGTGCGCTCAAGCCGAATTCCCGATAAACGCAGTAGCGGTGGTTCTCAGTATAGTGCAGCAGGTTTTTCATCCGCATTCCAACATTCTTCCTTTCCTGACATAACGGTCTCCAAGATGTTTTTCTATTCTATCATACTTGACCCCAGCTGAGACCAGCAAAATAAGTCCAATTGTCCTCCTTTTTGGCAGCCTCATTCGTCCGTGTTCCCCTTTTTTCGAGAATACTAACTATTTTACGACTTGTGACCTGCATCACGGAAAAATAAAATTCTTCACATTTCTTTCATTGGTGAAAATCCTTTATTTGGGCTACAATATAATAGTTAAGCATTACACATTTTTCATTCGCAGGACATACTTAAAACGCACATGTTTCGGCCATGCCGATGATTATTTACAGATTTGAAAAAGGAGTGACCATTGTGAACCAACATCAACCTCAACAACCCCCATCAACGCCAAATGAAGTAGCATCCACGCTGGAAGGCTGGTATGCACTTCACGATTTCCGATCCATCAACTGGACGGCATGGAAAACAGCAGACGATGAAGAACGCGCCGGAGCGCTGGACGAGCTTCAAGAGTTTATGAAGGAATGGAGCGTTACCGAGGAAGCGGGTCTGGGCAGCTCTGCCGTATATACTGTAATCGGACAAAAGGCTGATTTTGTTATGTTACATCTACGCGAAACGCTGGAAGACCTCAACAAACTCGAAAATGAGTTTAACAAAACCACCTTTGCCAAATATACGACTAAAACCTACTCTTACGTGAGTGTGGTGGAGCTGAGCAACTATTTGAGCAAAGAAGAAGATCCGATGCAAAATCCGCAAATTGTTTCACGCCTGAAGCCTGTTTTGAACAAGGCTCGTTATATTTGCTTCTATCCGATGAACAAAAAACGCGATCTGGACGACAACTGGTACATGCTTTCGATGGATGAGCGCCGCACTCTGATGCGCAGTCACGGTTTGATCGGACGCAGCTATGCTGGCAGAGTGAAGCAAATCATTTCCGGTTCTATCGGCTTCGACGATTGGGAATGGGGTGTCACGCTGTTCGCCGACGACGCACTTCAATTTAAAAAGCTGATCTACGAAATGCGTTTTGACGAAGTCAGCGCCCGTTACGGCGAGTTCGGCTCCTTCTATGTCGGCAGCGTCCTGAACGAAGAAACATTTGAAAACATGTTAAAGCTATAAAACGTAAATCACCAGAACCCTTTTAAAATAAGACTACCAAGGATTTCGTGAACTCCCGCTTTAGGGAATGCGGAATCCTTTTTATATGCTGCAAAGCTGCACAAGATGAGAAAAGGCCCCCTCACAGGCGCCTGAAAAATCATATTCTTTGATATTAGTGTAACACAGGTTCAACCACTACAGCTGCATCCTCGCTTTTTGCCAGCTTTCTTTTCTCCAGAGCAATCAGAATAAAGATCAGAAGCAACAAAGCACTTAACAGGATCAAAAATCCTCCAACCTCAGGAATGAAATACTTCAAGCCTCCGCCCTTGAATCCCATCCCTCTCAAAAACTTGAAATGCCAGGTCAATGGAAGAATATTACTAATATATTGCAGCGATGTAGGCAGCATAGCTACTGGCAATTGAGCACCGCTCAGCAAGAACGAAGGCAATATAATCAGCATGAGACGCGGAGAGGCTTTTCCCGGGTTCGCCGCATTCCACCCCAAAGCCATCGCAAACAAGCCTAGACTAATCGTGTACAGTAGAAACGGAATACTGATCTCCCATACATTCGCTTCAAACCGAAGTCCGCCGATCTGCTTGAGCAAACCAATGGATAAGTAAAAGGACACACATCCTACTAACGCATACGGTAGCACCCTTAGAATCAAACCGTACGAATGCTGTAGCTCCTCTTTTAATCTGCCTTGCTCCCGCAAGCGTGGGACAATGGTCAGTGCAGCAGCACCAATCAGTGAAATCATGACAGTATTGATGAATCCCATAACCGAGGTCATTAAAGTAGCATTGGTGGGATTATACAGCAGACGTTGCTGGAGTAGCATGTTGGAAGTAAGTCCTGTTACCTGGCTGTCACTCATCCCCATGCCCTTTAGTCCACCACCAGCCAGTATTGCATTTTCCGTGGCAAAGATCTCTGTGACCGCCGAGCGCAGATTCCCTGTGGCCTGACCTACCGTGTTATCTACATAAAAGCCGATGTTGCTCTGAACTCCCTTAAGCCTATTTTCCTCCAGACCTGCCGGAAGATAAATCACTGCAAAAAACTTTTCATTATATAGGAGTAAATTCGGATCGGCTTCATTCTCTTGTACATAACGTACGTCAATATACTGGGATGCATCCAATTTATTAATAAGCTGTCGGCTATAATTGCTATGATCTAAATCGACTACAGCGACAGATGCATCATTCAGCTGATTATTTTTGAAAACAAACCCGAAGGCTACCGCCACAAGAATCGGGACGAGCAGCAGTACGAACACCATCCTGCCGCTGACCAATAGCTTCCATTCTTCTATAAACGCCTTCATTTCGTCACAACCTCTATCGTCATTCCAGGTAATAATTCAGATGTTCGCGGGACATCTACCCGCACCTGAAAGGAACTTATATCCGACAAACCTTTATCCCGGCTCATTCTCATGTTGGTATATTGCGGAGCAGAGGTAATATATCTCACCTTGCCTTGGATATCTTTGTCTAAAGCAACGACGTGCGAAGTCACATTTCCCCCTGCTTTAAATTGCGAAATGGAATCCTCATCCACATAAATATCGTAGTATAGCTGGTTGGTTTCAATAACGACGCCCGTTGCCCCCGTAGCAACGATTTCTCCCATCTTGGGTACAATGCGGGACACTTTACCGTCTGTAGATGCCTTCAGCACCATACGTCCACGCTGCAATTCCAAGGTTTTCAGCTGAACGGTTAATGCCTGCTTTTGTTGAGCCAGAAGATCCACGTTGTATTCACTATTTTTAACATCTTTACGTGTTTGGGAGGTCTGGGTTAGTGCTTCCTTGGCCTTTTCTGTTTTGATGCGGGCCTGTTGGCGTTCCTCTGCGGTTGCACCTGCCTCCATTTTTTCCAGAGCGGTTTGCTGCTGGGCGATACTATTTTTAGCAATGTCGGATTGTTTGCTGGCCGCAGTAATCTGATTATTGGCAATCTCCACCTGATCCCGGGCTGTATCCAGCGCAATTTGGGCATTATCCAGTTGATTTTTGGCATTATCCAGTTCTGCTTTGGTTCCGGCACCGGCATCGTACAACGCTTGGACACGGTTGTAATTCACTTTGGCCAAGTCAAGAGACTCTTGCCTGGATGCTACTGTTTTTTGTGCAATCTCCGCATTTGTTTTGGCTGTCTCCACTCCTGTCAGAGCTGCATCCAACGATTGCTGTGCTGCTTCAATCGCCAGCTTTTGTTTTTGAATGTCCTCTACACGTGTACCTTGGTTTAATAAGGATTCTCCGGCCTGCGCAGCCTGAATATCCAATTGTCCCTGCTTTTCTGAATTTGAAATTTTCTCTGACTGATTTTGCAGTCCGTCTTTAGCCTGCTTTATTTTCACATCAGCCTGCGCGATATCTGTTTTTAATTTCTCAATTTGCAGGTCCAGGTCCACAGGATCGAGGGTCATGAGCACATCTCCTTTTTTCACTTGTTGTTCCTCCTTCACCTCAATGGTGTTCACTCTTCCCCCTACGCCCTGAAAAGCAACATTTACGGTATCTGTGGTAAGCAGTGTGTTCTTTTGTTGGGCTGCCATACTCACAGCATCCTTGCCGCTCATTGCCATCAGCGTACCTCCAGTACCTAATGCGACAACCAGTAGAACGTACACGATGATTTTTTTATTCATTGCAATAAACTCTCCTTCATGATGATTTAGCGAATGATAAGCGGAAAATGATTGTTTAAAAAAACAAGTACGCAACCTGATAGTACGACGTCTAACTATCGGCTTCGGGAAAGGTATTATTCCCGTTTTATTCTCTCCAGACCTGTGGAAAGCTTCTGTAGCATCCCAGCGAAGTGAACATGATCTTCCTTCGTAAATTCCTTCAATAAATCCGAAAAAAGCTGAATGAACATCGGAATTCTTTCCGTCATTAACTGTCTTCCTTCCTCAGTCAAGTAGATCGCAGTCATACGGCGATCTACCAGCGTACTTCTTCGGATGATACCGTCACGTTCCAGCTTGTCGATTACACTGGTTACGGTTGAACGTGTAACTCCTGAATATTCGGCCAGTTCAGATGGAGTCAACGCACGTTCATGCAGATACAGCGGAATTAAAATTTTCAGACTTCCAATCGATAGTCCATATTCGGACAGTCTGGAGGACACACCATTGTATACTTCATGAGCTGTCTGAATGAAAAGCGCTAGCGTACTCAACGATTGGGGGTCCACATGGGGAAATTTTTCTGCCAATAAATTTATCTTTTTGGGATCACTCTTGAAGTTAAAATCAGAATACAACGTGAAGGCCCCCCTCTGTAATTAATACCCACACTATACGTCGCCGTATAGTTATGTGTCAATACCCTTTTTAGGGGTACATTAATAAAAAAGGTTTCCAAGCTCCCTGGCCAAGAGACACGAAAACCTTTTTTTCTAACCTTATTATTAACCAGCTATACCCGTTGAATTACCCAGCAGATATCCCCAATCGTTTAACCAAATCAGCCAGATCCTGACCTTTGAGCGCCCCTTCCACCAAAGCCGGCAACAAGGCTGGCGTGCAGGCAAAGCTTGGTGTACCGTCTCTGGACAATTGCTTGGCCAGTCGCTTGTCATAGAAGGGCTGACCTTCATCCGACAAGGCGAGCAAACACATCGTTTTGACACCGGATTCTCTCATTTCACGCATACGCCGTACGAGTCTGGCTTGACTGCCACCTTCGTATAAATCGGAAATTAAGATGAATAGCGTCTTTTTCGGTTCCTCGATAAACTGCTCACAGTACGCAACCGATTTATCAATATTCGTCCCGCCACCAAGCTGAATACCAAACAACATATCGACTGGATCATTGGCACATTGCTCCGTCAGGTCAACGACAGATGTATCAAAAGCGACAACTCGCGTATCGAGTGCAGGCATACTGGCGAAAATGGAAGCCGTAACCGATGCCCAGATAATGGATTCCGCCATGGAGCCGCTCTGGTCAATGTCCACAATGACCTTCCATTCCTTGCTGCGACGGGCGCGATCAAAGTAATAAAATTTTTCAGGCACAATCTGGCGACGCTCGACGTCATAATGCTTTAGATTACGCTGGATGGTCCGTTTCCAGTCCAACCCGCTTAATGAGGGCAACGGGGAATGCTGTCTGCGGTTAATGGCCCCAGTGACCGCTCGGCGTAAATCCTGCTCCAATCTTCTGACCAGTTCATCTACCACAGACTGAATCAGCAGGCGGGCCGTTTCCTTCGTTTTCTCAGGAATTTTCCCTTTTAACGCCATTAATGTACCAACCATGCTAATGTCCGGCTTTACTTGTGACAGCACTTCCGGCTCAAATAATAGCTGCTTCCATCCTTTGCGCTCCATGGCATCATTTTGAATAATGGATACAACATCCTCCGGGAAAAAGGTACGTACATCACCCAGCCATTTGGACAAGCGTGGAGCCGATGCCCCTGTACCACTGCCCGGAGCTCCCCTCCTACTTCCGGAGCCACTCTGTTCTCCCGAATAAGTGGAGGTATCATCATAAATGGCAGCTAACGCCTGATCCATAATCTGCTCGTCTTCCGTCAGTTCAATAGCTTCCCCACCGCCGCTGTTCCGCAACGACGGCTCGGCCGTCTGTCCCAAAATGAGCCGCCAACGGGATACTGCACGACGTTCATCTACTACATCCATTTCTTTCGGTTGGGATTGATCTTCTCCGCTTATCGTCATCCCTAAAAATCCTCAAAATCAAAATCATTCAAGTCATCGAGCATTTTCGCCTCGTCCTCCCTCAGCTCTTGCGTCAATACTTCCGCTGCCTGCTCTGTATTCACACCCCATAACTCGCCTAACAGCTCAGCAATCATCGTCTTTTCACCGGAGTTAAATACACTGAAAGCTCGGCGCAAAAATACAAGAGCTCGTACAAATTCATCCTCGTCCAAAGAGCCGATATACTCATTTAGCTGCTCCCACAAACTCATGCGGGACAGCAGTACATATCGGTTACGCATGGATAAGCCTTCAAACCAGCCTGCCCCCAGATCAGCAGGTACACCCGGCGACAACCGACGCGATACCTCAGCAGCGCATTCTTCACGGGTCAGCTCATTTCGTTCCAGGAGCAACGCACAGGCAAAGCCTGAGCATTTGGGGTTAAGGTCATCCCGTGCAGCGAGATGATGCAGTTCCTGTATCCATAACTCCTGGTCGACCTGCTCACTATGATCCAGAGCGATACGGTTGAGTTCCTGAATCGCTTCTACCATATCCACAGCCACCGTATCACTGCAATGACTGGCATCAGTGAGGAACAGGCAGGACCTCATAAATAACTGCTCTAAAAGCGGTACAAGCAGCGAAGTATCCATTCGCCGGATGTCGCCATAACGAATAAGGGTCGATAATCCTTTAGCCGCAGCTGCCATTTGTATGACATCCTGCTGATCGGCTGCCAAGCGCTGTAGATTTTTTCTACCGTTTTCTAATTGAGCCACCATACCGCATTCGCAAGCAATCAGAATCAGTTGTGAAGCCTCGGCAATCGTTTGGCAGGCGTCCAGCTTCTGCTGCATGACATAAGCGGCCGCGACCTCCACCGTTTCGCCCAGCAGCGTAGATTCAACAACCTGTATTTCGGTCTCCGGGGACCATTGAACTACCCAATGCTCCGCCCATGTCGCCTGCTCCTGACCCACTGATCTGAACTGGGCAAAAGGGATGTCCAGCACCTTTAAACGATGTAGCAAAAAAGAACGGTTCAAGTCCAAATACGCGGATGCCTCAGAGCTGGCGCGTCGGTTCTCCCGTAGATCCAGCATCAAGTCTGTCGCTACAGTCGTTTTGTACTTGGTCAGCTTCAAGCTTTTGAATAAACGGTTCAAGTCATCCTGAAGCGGCGTCTGACTGACACCTTCCGCCAGCTGTCCAATCGCCGTCCCTACATTTAACTCTGACAAAGCTTCCGCCACGACAGACAGATCGCCATGACCAAGCAAGGTCTGAGCCGCATCACGCAAGTCCCTCAGCACCGGGGCGCTTCCGCCACGGAGCGCGGATAGGGATTGCGCCATTCTCACCGCTTCAATGACCTCGGCGGTGGAGCGATGCGTCCCTTTTTGCCGTAATTGGCGAGCAACAGATGATAAGTACTCATGAGGAAGCTCGTCTAATGTTCCCTGTTGTATCCGGCTCCACATCATTTCAAAATAATGGGGTGCATGATTTCCTGCCCCGTAGCCGGACATGGAGGATAATTTATAATACGAATAAGGCATGAGAGTTAGACGTGTGGCACGCGTGGGCAAACATTTCAATTCCTCATCCGTCATGCTGTGAGACAAATCAGCAAGAGCTGCAGCGTGGTAGGCACCACAGATGACGACAATACGCTCCGGTTCATGCCCTGCTGTGATGGCCTCTTTAATTTTACGGCGCATATACGATTCGCGAATCGCGTTATAAGCAAATTCGTGTACGGCTGTGACACGTTCATCTTCCTCAGTTAAAGCACGTACATGAGATGAAAAGGCAAGAATCGCTTCCCGATATGCCCCTTGATTCAAATTGTGTTCATAATTCCGTTCCCAGTACATATCATAGTCGTCCTCACCAGCCAGGACAGCAATTCGATCATAGATCGAAGAAGACGTTATATGTTCTGCTTGAACTGGAGTATCCACATCTTTGAGCGTCTGTCTTCGCAGATCTTCCAGTCCGATCATGACGGATGAAGGTAAATCGATAAATGCACACATCGCATGATGTGCGTTGGCCCATTTCATTGCTTGATATTCCGGTGAGTAGGAAGCAAATGGCCATAAAGCCGTTCGTACAGGCAAATCACTTGTAAAAGCAAGCAAGGCTACAGGCGGGCGGGTTGCCTGCTCAGCCAGATGCCTGATTTCTTCTGTCGCATCGGACGGTCCCTCAATGAGAACAGCAGTCGGGCGAATATGATTTAATTCATCCAGTAGATGCTTGGCACCGCCGGGGGAAAGATGCCGCACGCCAAATATATGCACGCCTACTTGCTCTACGGCTCCGCCATTCATGCTCACCCGTTAATCTCCTTGCATGCTTTATACAGTCCGCGCCACTCCGCACCCCGTTTTTTCATCACCTGATCCAGATATTCTTTCCACACGAGCTGATCCTTCTCGTCATCCTTGACGATTGCCCCCTGAAGCCCTGCTGCCAGATCTTCATCCGTCAATTCTCCACTGCCAAAGCTGGCTGCCAGTGCCATGCTATTTGTCAGCAATGAGATCGCTTCTGCCGTCGAAATGACACCTGTGGGCGATTTCACCTTATCCTTTTTATCAATCGTCATACCGCTGCGTAATTCACGGAAGATGGTCACAACTTTATGTAAAGCTTCGTCTGCTGGAGCAGCCGCCTGTAAGTCATAAGCCGATGCGATTTCACCGACCCTTTTTTTGACAATCTCCATCTCGGTTTCGAGAGTAGATGGCGCAGGTAACACGATAATATTAAAGCGCCGCTTTAACGCTGCCGACATTTCATTAACCCCGCGATCACGCGTATTGGCTGTCGCAATAATGGAGAAGCCTTTACGTGCATTCATCTCCTTGCCCAGCTCGGGTACCGAAATTGTTTTTTCAGACAAAATGGAAATGAGCGCATCCTGCACCTCGGAGGCACATCTGGATATTTCTTCAAAACGCGCAATACCCCCCTTCTCCATTGCACGCATAATCGGACTTTGCACCAACGCTTCCGGCGTCGGTCCATTCGCCAGCAGCATGGCATAGTTCCACGAATAGCGTACATGCTCCTCGCTTGTACCTGCCGTGCCCTGCACCACCAGACCGGAATGACCGTAGATCGCAGCAGACAGATTCTCGGACAGCCATGATTTGGCGGTGCCCGGTTCTCCGATCAGCATCAATGCCCGATCCGTCACCAAAGTAGCAATCGCCATTTCAATCAGACGTCGGTTGCCGATATATTTGGGTGTGATTTCAGTTTTGCCCGCTTTTCCGCCTGTAATAAAGGTCAGCACCGCTTGAGGCGACATTTGCCACCCTGCCGGAATTCTCCCCTTATCATGCTGACGCAACGCCTCCAATTCATGCTCATACAAACGCTCGGCTGGTTGCCTCATCATATCCTGCAATGGTTCCTGTACATTTTCCGTCATGCTCTCATCCCTTTCAGTGTTTCCGTTATATAGGCAAGCTGCTTTTTGGCTTCATGATAATGTCGGGACTGAGCCTCTTCCACCTGTTCTGCTGCCTCAGGAGGCAACTGTAGCAGCTGGTTAAACCAATACGGCTGTAATATATAGCAATCCTTGTTACGCTTATCTCCCAAAATCGTAAGCAGCAAGTCGTTTTTCTCCTTGGCCGAAATACCCGTCCGCTCCAGTGCCTTCAACAAGAGATAGCTCCAGCGATTGCGAAATTCGGGATTTTTCTTTAATTTATCACGTAAAAACGCCTGACTCTTCGGATGATCCGCACGTGCAAATCCGGCTGCCAATTCCAGCTCGTCCTGTTCGATCACCCAATCCAGCCAACGAGGGTCCCAACGCAGTTGAACTTCCTCCTGCGGAAGAAGCTCCCATACATTCAACAGGTGCGGATAATCGTGATCCTCAAAAGGCAAGGAATAATACTCGCTGGTTTGTTGAATGATGTAGGAAGATAAGGTCTGTACCAGCTTTTGGCGTCTTACCTTGGCTTCTCGGATTACTTTCGATTTCCACTTTAATTCGATATTCCCGGCATAGCGTTCATACAATTGCGCCGGGGATAATTGTCGGTAAGCAGAACGGAAGGCATAAGGCAGATACTGTATGTTGCGCTCCTCCATCTGAAACAGCAAGTCCAATACATCCTCTGAATCTATGTTTTCCGTATGATCCAGCGCATGATTGACGAGCGTATGCCAGCCAATCGCATTAAAATGCTCTGAATCTTTTAATACGGATATATATATTTCATCCAGTAACGGACTGGTTTGATCTATAAATACAGCACACAAGTACTCTATCTTTTTCGAAAGCTTGTCCAGCTTCTTCGCATCGGTTTTCAGCTCAAAGGACGCGTGCAAATCCTCCTTGAAATCCAAGGCTAGCTTTTCCTTAAGTGCTTCGGGCAAATGGGCACGTAGCGCCAGCGTCACCAACTCGATATCTTTACTGGAAAAGGCTTCGTATAATCGTTCCTGGGCTGCAATAGAATCGCTCTGTGCAAGAGCCGCATAAGCGGCTTCACGGATAGGCTTCTTCTTATCTCCGCTCCATTCCAATAACGACTCCACATACGATTCCTGACCTGCCAAAAATCCGATAGCCGTCGTTCTTACATCATTGGAGCCGGATGCTGCCGCCTCATAAATTACTTCCTGTGAGCCTTCCTTATCAATACTGCCAATGACCGACAACTTGCGTGACTCCAGTTTGCCACCGTGCGCATCGAGGGTTTGCAGCATATGGGGAACAATCGGTTTGCCATACGAAGGCAGAATCTTATTCATGGCGAACTCGGCTATTTCTATATACGGGTCTTCAAGTGCTCTGATCGCCAATGGAATCAGGCGTAAATCCTGAAAAAGACCTTCCTTATACGCATTCGTCACAATCTCATACCGTCCGCCCCCGGTCGTCGTCAAAGCTTCCTGTACGGCGGCTATTTGCCGATAAGAATAAGCGCTGGAAGTATCCAGCGAACGGGTTTCCACCCTTACCAGCTTCCCTTCCGTTGCTGTGCTCCCCTGCGTCCGTAATACTGAAGTAAGCAGCAAAGCAAGCTCCTGCAAACGTCTTGCCGACAACGTAGAAGCTTCGGCTTCCGCTGACGGATAAGATACATCCGGCGTAATAAGCGCGGCTATTCCTTCGCCAATACGCTTGAACACAGGCGCTCTCTCGCCTAATTGCTGCACACGCGGCAGTAATTTCTTCAACCTGAAATCGTCGGAGGCCAGTTCACTGCCTGCAATATATAATCGGCGTACTTCACTGTACACCTCCTGTAATAATACGGTACTCATAAGATCCCTCCTGATATGCATAGTTGAGATAAAACCGGATCAATATAAGAGTCGCGTGATCTGCTGGTCCTTAATGATCGTCAAGGGCTGGAATACCAATCGGCCGGTATCCATTTGGTGCTCGAATACACCGAACAAAGTCATGTCTGTTAGTTGTGCTTCCGGTACATAAGGTAATAAATCAACAGTCCCCGGAAGGTTTACAGAAATATCAGCCAGTATCAGTTGCTGCCCCTGTTCATCCGCTACCACCCACGTACCATCCTCAGCCTGCTGAATTTCATTTGCATAAATCAATACAGCTGGATGAGGGTCTGCCAATGGGTTTTTGAGCTGATTTTTCACAATTTTCAGTACCTCACTGTAGCTATGCGCACCTTGCTTGGCAACGGCTTGTACATCCTCAGCCGTAGATTGTCTGCTCGTCATGCCGTCCCAGCGTACTCTGGGATTAAGGTCACCCGGATAGATGTACAGTGTGTCTACACAGGCCACATCAAAAAAGCTGTCTTCCTCCCGCATGAGCTTGGCTGCCTTATAGGGACGATATTGTAACGTCCGGCGTACAAGGCCTGTGGACAGCTCGAACCAGTACCCCAGATCCACATATTCCTGCCTCGCCGCATCGTCGTAGCTGACAAAGGATAGCTGAATCAGTTCAGCCTGTTCCGTTACGCGGTTCACTTCCTTCAACTCGCTAAGCTGCCACGCATGACCCAGCCACTCCTCAATGGTGGATTCATGATCGAGGGCCAGTTCCGGATCATCCAGCTTGGCTTGCAAGTGTTGGCGCCCTTTCTTAATCAGGGCATGTATTCGGGTGAATTGCCCGATGATATATGTATAATGGTGCTCCCGTTGAGCAGCGTCAGATAAGAGCAATGAAAGGCGGCGCAGCTCATTTTGCGCGCCCGATAAATAATAATTGCCCATCTGCTTCACATGATCCTGAATGCTTTTGACCATTTTGCTATCGACAGTTGCCAGACCGTCACGAATGAGAGACAACGTAAGCTTTTCCAGCGTATCCAGACCATCCAGCTGGGATTGCACCTTTTTCTTGAGCGCATTTTTGCTGGCGGTGGTTTTCCGTTTCTTTTTGGCCTCAGATTCCTCTGGAGCCGCAGCGATGGCCTGAGCCTGCTTTTCTTCGCGCTTTTCTATTTTTTCACGTTTAGCCATGATGTCTTCCGGTATTTCGGCTATATCAAACGTATCCCCTGCCACGTAGGCATACAGCATCCCAAGAGCATGCTTGCACGGAAACTGGCGGCTGGGGCAATTACAGCGAAATACAGGCTTTTCCTGCTGTATAAAATCGGCGGAGCATATATAATTCGTGCTGCCACTGCCGGAGCATTCAGCGAATAATAGCGTGCCATCCGAGGATTGATGGAGATGGACGAACTTTTTCTTCTTGATAAGTCCTTGAGCATTCTTTATCGCTGCCGCGTTGGGAGCCAAAGCATCTACATATGATTCCGTCATTTCAAGCGTCATAGGATTACTCCTTCTACATAAGATGTGTCCTTATATTATAGAACATTTGTTCGTTGAATATAAGAAGACTTCTGTACTATATTGGAAGGACCCGAATCTGCTACGATCAGCTTATAATAGCCCTCACGTTGGTCTTATGAAATGCACATTGACGAAAGCATTTCCCTAATGGGTTCATTTTTCTTCGATCCATCCAACTGTGTTTTAATCTCACCCAGACCCAACATCAGATCGGCTGTTTTTTTGCTGGCTTTTGATCGCTGCCTCGGATACCGGCTTGTTTGTCGCCAGAACGCTCGGCTAACGTCAAAAAATCCTGGCATCTGTCAAGCTCCCAAAGATCGCACAGGATTTTTTTATGTTTATTACATGTTCAAGTTTAGAAAAACCGTCCTTTTTTCAGCACCAGCGAAATCCCGCCAATGATGAACAGATAGCGGATATCCACAATTTTTTTCAGCTGTGCGGCAATCCAGCCCTTTATTTTGCGATTGCCCACGACCGCGACAGCCTCCCCTTTTCCAAGAGAAGCAACCGTTCCTTTATTGGAAAATACGAACTTGTGCAGCTCCTTTTTCCGTAGCGTAGCTGCTAAATTCTTCGCACAGAGTACCCCTTGCTGCATCGCAATTTGGGCGGTCGGCGGATACGGGCGTCCTTCGGGATTAAACATTAAAGAACTGTCCCCGATAATGAAAATGTCCTCATGACCCGGTGCACGCAGAAAATCGTCGATCTTCACACGTCCGCGCATCACTTCAAATCCAGCTTTCTCGATCAGACCGTTACCACGAATACCTCCAGTCCACACGACCGTGCAAGCTTCGATTTTCTCACCCTCACCAACAATGACGCCATCCTCAAGACATTCCTTAATGGGAACACCGATGCGGAAGGTGACGCCCTTGCGCTTGAGAACATCCATCGCGTATTCTACCAGCTCCGGATCGAAGCCCGGCAATGCCGTAGGAGCCGCCTCGACGTTAATAATTTGAATCCGGTTAAAATCAATATCATAGGCTCTCGCCAATTGCGGCAGACGGTCCGCCAGCTCCGCTACGAATTCAATCCCGCTAAAGCCCGCGCCTCCGACTACAAAATTTAGCCGTCCGGGGTTCCCGTCATTTTTATACAAAGCAAGCTGGTATTCGACATGCTCACGGATCAAGCGAACCGAGTTAATGCTTCGAATTGTAAGCGCGAACTTATCCATCCCCTGAATACCGAAGGTTTCCGGTTCCCCGCCCAATCCGATTACCAGATAATCGTAGGATAGCGATCCATCCTCCAACACGATTTTTTTCTCCTTCGGTATGATTTCCTTAACCGTCCCTTTGATTAGATCCACCTTGAACTCATCGATTAGCTGCGCAATCGGAATCCTCGAATGCTCAATCGTATCCGTACCTGCCGCAGGCATATGAAGATGTGTCGTAATATAGTGGTAATCATGACGGTTGATCAGCGTGACGTCCGCCTCATTGTGCTTAAGCTCCTTTTGCAATTGCTGAGCCGTCAATATACCGCCATACCCAGCGCCCACAATGACAATTTTGGGAATACTGCTCATGCTTCTACCCCTTCCGATATACATAATTATTAATTATTCACAGCTTTTCTCTGAAAACGGTTAATTTATACACATAGAAAGTCTTCATCGAATATTAATAGCTTTAACTTTGCAAGCGGAACCCGGCAGTCTATAATGATAAACAGTGAATCATACGTTCGGCGGCTTTCTTAACCTCTATGCGGCTGATTCTATATTCAATACCATTATCCATACTATTCCTTTCGGAGGTGTTTTTAGAGTGACAGCTCAATCCACAGATGCGGAACTTCGCGATCTGATTATCATCGGGGGCGGTCCAGCCGGTATTTTCGCTGCTTTCTACGGGGGAATGCGTCAGGCATCCGTCACCTTAATTGAAAGTATGCCCCAACTCGGGGGCCAGCTTGCAGCCCTTTATCCTGAAAAATATATTTATGATGTCGCTGGCTTTCCTAAAGTGACTGCACAGGAACTGGTCAACAATCTGGTTCAGCAGATGAACCACTTTAACCCAGAAGTACAGTTAGAAGAGAAGGTCGTATCATTAGAGAAAAAGGAAGAGCGCCACTTCATCGTCAAAACAGATAAAGGCGGCGAGTATCACGGAAAAGCGGTCATTATTACCGCTGGCGTGGGTGCTTTCGAGCCGCGCAGACTGGAACTGCCGGGCGCAGATCGTTTTGAAAAAACGAACCTGCATTACTTTGTCAGCGACCTGAGCAAATTTGCAGGCCGGAAAGTGCTAATCAGCGGCGGCGGCGACTCTGCGGTAGACTGGGCGCTTATGCTGGAACCGATTGCAGAACAGGTTACATTGATTCACCGCCGCGACAAGTTCCGTGCGCATGAACACAGTGTAGAAAACCTCCTCGCTTCCAAAGTAAACGTCGTTACACCGACTGAAATTACAGAGCTGCACGGGGAAGACTCAATTACGAAGGTTACCCTTGCTCATGTAAAAACCAAAGAAACTCAGGAAATCGAAGTGGACGATGTGATCGTTAACTTTGGATTTGTATCCACTCTCGGCCCGATTGCCGAATGGGGAATCGAAATCGAAAGTAACTCCATCGTGGTTGATTCCCGTCAGGAAACGAATATTCCCGGCATTTTCGCCGCAGGGGACATTACGACCTATCCGGGTAAGCTCAAGCTGATTGCTGTCGGCTTCGGTGAAGCGCCTACGGCCGTCAACAACGCCAAGGTTTATGTAGATCCGGACGCCAAGCTGTCCCCGGGTCACAGTAGTAACATGAAACTGTAGTCTATTCTAGACTATGACAAAAAAGGGTATTTTACTCCAAATTTGAATCGTTGGAGTGAAATACCCTTTTCTACGGTGTGCCTATTCGTTGCAGTGATTGTCCGTAAAGCCATTCGAACCCTGAATGACCTCACAGTCGCAGTACGAGAGCTTGTCCGGTCTAATGAAGGACTACGGCTGTATTCATCTCTAAGTTTCTTTTGTGAATCTCAGCCAGCAACAGTGCAATGAAGTCACATTCAAGTTTAAGCTCGATTGCCATCTGATAGGAATCCAAAAGCATTTCATCCGTCAGTATAGCCATCCTCGACACAACCTTTCCTTTTATTTCAAAATCTATTCTATCAAAATACCAAAAACGGAACAAGCGTTCTGTTATCCACAGCATGTTGTGGAAATCCTGTGTATAAATTGTTGGTAAGTGTCGTTAAGCCATATATGTGACAGGGGATAATGTGGACAATACTTATACACAGGATTTTGACGCTGGTAAATAAAAAAATATTTTTATAGTATACACATATATATTATATTTACAATCTACTAAATTGAATTTTATGGGAGTTAATTTAAGAAGATCAAGGATTATTGGGGTCTTGTATTTACCTCTAAAATCCTATCCGTCCATTCGGATCAAGTCCATAATCAAATCCCAATTGTCCAATCCCCGGAAATCTTTTCTCCAGTACAGGAATACACCGCTGTGTAAGATTAACCATTTCACGTCGCTTTCGGGCAGCCACCCGGCGGGGATAAATCTTCTTAAGTGCATCCATCCCCTTCATCAGAGTTCCCCCTTTGCACAGGTTCGTAATGACTAGTCCGGGACGGGCATGACGTGCGACCACCGACCGGAAAACCCATTTCTGGCCCACCTTCACCACTTTTACCCGATAGTCAACAGCAACCGGCTATTCTTGGATGATAGTCAAGGCCCAAGTCCATTTCGACAAGAATCCCTGCCAACGGTAGCATGCACCTGATATCACTGGTACAATGACAATAATCTGACTACCATTTGCACGGAGCAGCGAAATTTACGGGCAAATCGTTTTTTTCGACAAGGAGGTCATACCATGAACAATAAAATCGGCATCATGGACATTGGATCAAACTCCATTCGTCTAGTAATCTATGAAATGACAGAGACAGGCGCCTACCGGATTGTGCAGGAATGCAAGGAAGCCGCACGACTGAGCGAGAAGGTTGGAGCGAATGGTCGTATGGAACGGGAGGCCGTTCGGAGCATCGCTCCATTGCTGAATCAATTTATGGCAGTATGCCGTATGCACGGGGTCATTCGTATGCGTGCAGCAGCTACAGCCGCCATCCGCAATGCGGCGAATTCAGATGAGATCGTTCAATGGATCGCGGAGGAAACGGGCTTAACGCTGGAAATACTGAGCGGAGAGCAGGAGGGCTATGCGGGCTTTCTGGGCGTGGTAAATACAATGAATGTGAGCGATGGGATTATTATAGATATTGGCGGCGGCAGCACCGAAATTACGCTGTTCCGCGAGCGGCAGCGGCTTCATACCGTATCGTTTCCTTTTGGCGCGGTCAACATGAATTGGCGCTTTGGTCGGGAAGTCAGGAACGGTGAATGGTCCCCTCAGCAAATTGAGGAGATGGAGAGCTTCGTCCGTTCTTCGCTGCAAAACCATGATTGGATCTTTTCCAATCCGGGCCTGCCGTTCATCGGTCTGGGCGGTACCTTGCGTACCTTGGCTAAAATCAATCAGAAGCGGCGGGATTACTCGTTGCCCGTGACACACCATTACGAAATGACGACAGAAGATGTCAATTATTTTTATGTCAGTCTGCCCCATCTCTCCTATGAAAAACGCAAAAAAACAGCCGGCCTGTCCAAAGACAGAGCCGACATTATTGTACCAGGACTCATTATATTGAAAGCGATATTCGAGGCCGCTCAAGGCTCCACCTATTTGGTCAGCGGAGCGGGCTTGCGTGACGGACTGTTTCATGAGCTGGTCAATACCGAACAGCCTGTGGTCGACAATCCACTCATCGCTTCTATCCGCAATATACTTTCATTCGCTGTCCCGGTTAGCGAAACGCACGTCAAGCGAGTTAACGAGTACGCTGTCCGACTTTATGACGAACTCGTTGACGTATGGGGTGACGTGTCGTCCTCAGCGATGGACAAACGTTTGCTGCTGACCGCCGCAACGCTGTACAAAACCGGAGCAGCCCTAAATTACTACCATTTTCGCCAGCATTCCGTGTTCTGGATTCTGCATGCAGGCATCGGCGGTCTGTCCCACCGCGAAACGGTATTGGCCGCGTTGATCGCGGACTACCATCCCAAGAACCGTACGCCCCGTCTGTTGCGCACCCATGCCGATATTCTGGAGCCTTCCGACGAAGCGCGTGTACATCGACTCGGCTCGCTGCTCCAGCTTGCGATTGGCATGGATCGGAGCGAATCCGGTATTATCACCAGCATCAATCCCACCACAGGAGACGATGCACTGCATCTTCGTCTGGAAAGCACGGGTGAACCGATTCTGGAACAGCGGGAGCTGGAGGCTGTCGCCAAAGATTTTCAAAAAGCTTGGAACCTCACGTTGTCGTGGTCCATTCTTCCTTCTTCCAATTTCTAACCTTCATGGCTTCGGATTGGCTCCGCATAGGGGCCTCTTCGTCGTTTCTGGACACAAACTGATAGCTACCGTTAGGCAGAAGCTGCCGCGCCTTCACATTATCCCTCAGGGACAAATGCAAAATATCCGACAGCATCCCCTTGATCCGGTCATCATAAATCGGGCACATCAGTTCAATCCGACGTGTCAGGTTGCGAGTCATCCAGTCCGCGCTGGACAGGAACAACTCCGAAGCCCCTGCATTTTCAAAATAGAACAGCCTGGAATGCTCCAGAAAGCGATCCACAATACTGATGACGCTGATATTCTCGCTGAATCCTTCCACACCAGGACGCAAGCAGCAGACCCCTCTAATGATCAGATCAATCTTCACACCCGCCTGAGAAGCTGCATATAGTTCATCAATCATCTCCTGACTGGATAAGGAGTTGATTTTGGCGATAATGCGGGCGGGCTTGCCTGCCAAAGCTTGCTCTGCTTCCCTGCGGATCAGCTCGAACAGCTTATTCTTCATCCCTGTTGGAGCCACCGTGAAAGCCTGCAAGGTCTTGAGCGCGGAAAAGCCTGTAATTTCATTAAACAGTTCGGAAGCATCCTCGCCAAGCACCGGGTCGGATGTGAACAAACCGATATCCGTATACACCCGTGCTGTACTTTCATTGTAATTGCCTGTGCCCACATGCACGTAGCGCTTGAGCGCGTTGCGCTCGTGGCGTACCACGAGAATAATTTTGGCATGCGTCTTCAAGCCGACCAGACCGTACACTACATGACAGCCTGCTTTTTCAAGCTTGCGTGCCCAGGCAATATTACGTGCCTCGTCAAAGCGGGCTTTCAGCTCCACGACCACCGTTACCTGCTTGCCCGATTCAGCCGCACGAGCTAATGCCGGGATCAACTTGGATTCACCGTTGACACGGTACAAAGTCATTTTGATCGCCATCACATCCGGGTCCTCGGACGCTTCAATGATAAAATCAGTTACCGCATCGAATGATTCATACGGATGGTACACGAGCACGTCCCGTTTGCGAAGTACGTTGAAAATATCCTCTTGCGGGGGCAGTTCTTCCGGATACAGTGGTTTGATTGCCGGAAATTTCAAATGCGAATACCCCTCCAAATGATCGGCAAAAGACGACAAAAACGTCAGATCCAACGGCCCGTCCATCTCAAACACATGATCGAACAGCTTGAATTCGCGTTGAAGCTCCATCAAAGCAAAGGGATGAATCCCTTTTTCCACTTCCAGCCTTACCGGCGCACCGCGTCTTCTTCGACGCAGTTCTTTTTCAATCTCTTCGAGCAAATCTTCGATCTCTTCTTCATTAATGGACAAATCGGAGTTACGCGTAACACGAAAGGCTTGAACCGATTCCGGCACATAGCCCGTGAACAGCGTTTGAATATGATGCTTGATCAGCTCTTCAATTAAAATGAATGATTTCTTCTTGCTATTGGAACGTAGCGGCACAGACACGACACGCGGAATATTGGAAGGCACCTGCACGATGGCAAAAAACGGCTTATCCTCCTCCGTATCCCCTTGACGTCTCAATACAACTGCCAAATATACGTATTTATTATGAACCAGTGGAAAAGGACGGCTCTGATCGACCGCCATCGGCGTCAGCACCGGAAATATAATTTCATGAAAGTAGGTATCGAGAGACTTGCGCTGTGTCGCATTCAAGCCCTCATATTCAAGCAGCAAAATCCCCTTTTTCGTCAACAGGCGAGAAACTTCGCGATAGGTTCGATACTGCTCCGATACCATCGAGACCGTGCGCTTAATCAGCCGTTTGTATAAACCGGAGGGGGTATATCCGGTGAAGTCCTTTTGCATAAAACCGGCCTTGATCTTCTCTCGCGTCTCTGCCACCCGAACAGCCATAAATTCATCCAGATTGCTGGACACAATCGCCAAAAATTTGGCTCTCTCCAGCAACGGTGTATCTGTATCCTGCGCTTCCTCAAGCACACGGCGGTTAAATTCAATCCAGCTTAAATCCCGATTAAAGTAGCGTTCTGACCCGGCTTTATCTTTATCCTTATTCTGACTCTCTATCAACATATGGCCTCCATCAATCATGCAGTATAGTTATGCTTCATTGTACTATTAGATGAAACGCACTAGCATCATAGCTGTGTAAACGCAATGTAAAATGTGTGTAAACGCAGCCTGATGTTGAAAAGGTCACTCGGATACTTTACAAAAATAGCATTAAAGGGTACAGTGATTACGTCTGTTTCATTGAGGTAGTAGATTGTCGAACCGTACTTTTTCACCATATTTGTTATTTTTATCATGTTGTTACTTGCCACATAGCAGCCACGTTCAATTGCTTTATTTTCAAATGGCATCATATAGGGAGGATTTACGTTATGGAACCCAAGAAAACGCCA
Source organism: Paenibacillus sp. 1-8 (assembly GCF_056316205.1). NCBI lineage: Bacteria > Bacillati > Bacillota > Bacilli > Caryophanales > Paenibacillaceae > Paenibacillus > Paenibacillus sp. 1-8. The sequence continues at coordinate 4,324,045 of NZ_CM149995.1, forward strand.
CGCGTACTGCAAAAAAACATCGAATTTTTCACCGCGGCGCTGTCTCAGCATCTCGTTTCAGTCTGGCAGGAGGACCCGACGGGCGTATACTGCGAGATTGGCAGCGGATATATCGAATTGTTCAGCAGCGAGATGATTCGGGTGCGCAATCAGGATGGGACCCAAAGCCATTATGACCGCAATATCACGATGTTTCAGTTGATCACCAAGGATCAGCCGATATAATTATTATATGCTATGCCTGTACTGTTCTTCCAGATTAGAATTGCTTTTTTACCTTGAAAATAACTGATGTCCAACTGTTATCACAGGGTAATCGTTATTATTTAAGGCAGCAATGCTGCTGGCTTTCGGTTTGTGAAAAATATTGCAGGTTTATACCAAAAGCGCCACAGAGCGCTTTTTTTGTCGTTATTTTTTGAACATCGTTTCAAAAAGCAGTATGATAAAGTAGCATATTATCTAAATTTAAAGGGGAATCAACCGATGGAGCCTACAACATCAGACGGACGCATCCTGATCATGACCGCGGTTGAGGGCGAACGGGAAGCCGTGCTGCGCGGGCTGAAAGGCGACAGCCGCTTTGCAGTTAAGCTGGCTGGTGTGGGCGCTCCGTCCGCAGCGGCTTCGACCGCGTTGGCACTGGCTGGCGGTGGCTACCGCTTGGTCATCAGCGCCGGAATCGGCGGCGGCTTCGTGGATGTAGCCGCACTGGAGAGCGTCGTCGTCGCTGACGCGATCATCGCCGCCGACCTCGGGGCCGAGACAGCGGAGGGCTTCAGCAGCGTGGACGAGCTGGGCTTCGGCTCCAGCCGAATCGCCGTAAACGGCGCAACCACGCAGCGGCTCGTTCAGGCGCTGCGCGCCGCCGGACAGACAGCCGTCGCCGGGCCGATTCTGACCGTCACGACGGCGACAGGTACGGCGGCAACCGCAGAACGGCTGGCGACGCGCATTCCCGGGGCTGCTGCCGAAGCGATGGAAGGCTACGGGGTAGCCGTAGCGGCGAACAAGCTGGAGCTGCCTGTGATGGAAATCCGCACGATTTCCAATGCCGTGGGTCCACGTGACCGCGCAGCTTGGCGGATCAAAGAGGCTTTGCAAGCGTTGGAAGCCGCATTCTCTACATTAACGGAGGTTATATAGATGCAAATTGCTTTTTCACCTTGTCCCAACGACACCTTTGTCTTCCATGCCCTGGCGCATGGCTTGATTCCCGGCGCACCTGAGCTGGACATCACTTTTGCCGATATCAACATCACCAACAATCTGGCGGTAACGCCAAATGGGCTGGATGTTATGAAAATCTCTTATGCTGCGCTCCCTTGGGTGCTGGATGAATACGCCCTGCTGCCTTGCGGCGGCGCACTCGGCCGGGGCTGCGGACCGCTCGTGCTGACCAAGGAAGACACCACTGCTCAAGGCCCGGAAGCCCTGTCCGGCAAGCGTGTAGCCGTGCCGAGTGAACGCTCCACGGCCTATCTCCTGTTCCGCCTGTGGGCGGCCAAGCATGTGCCGGGAGGGGTCGGTGAAATTGTCGTGATGCCGTTCGACCAGATCATGCCTGCTGTTCGTGACGGACATATGGATGCCGGGCTGGTTATTCACGAGGCACGTTTCACGTATCCATCCTACGGTCTCAGCAAGCAAGTGGATCTGGGCAACTGGTGGGAAGAAGATACAGGTCTCCCGATTCCGCTTGGAGCCATTATTGCCCGCCGTTCACTGGACCTCGATGCGATCGCAGGCTGGATACGCGCCTCTGTCGAGTATGCTTGGAAGCATCCCGAGGCCTCAAGCGAATATGTATTGTCCCATGCACAGGAGCTGTCTCCGGATGTGGCCCAATCGCATATCGACCTGTACGTGAACGACTTCACCGCCAATCTGGGCGACAGTGGATACGCAGCCATCGAAGCACTGCTCGGACGCGCCGCACAGGAAGGACTTGTTCCTTCGTTTGATTTAGCCAAGCTGCGCCTTGCGTCCACCACCCGCTAACGGACCGACATTGCATATTTTCCTGCTGAATAGAGCAGTTTAAACATATAAAACCTCCCGAACGAGCACATTGCCTAGCCATGCGCCCCATTCGGGAGGTTTTATGATTTCATATTACGAATCATCATCCAGACTTGCTTGATCCTTATTCTTAGCTCTGTTCCACGACCTCGGTCTTAAACACGTTATCCAATTTGGTACCCAATCTTTTGACCAGTGGCACCTTAATATCCCGGCTAAGCTCCTTGAAAAAAGCGTCCATGTCACAATTAATCTTATCCAACACGACCTTTACGGTGCCCTCTGCCAAGATCTGCTCATTCAGATCCTCCGGTACAGTAACCGAGATATCATACTTCTTGCTTAACGTTTTAATGTAGCGGGTAAAGATTTCGATAAGCTCCTCATTGTTGAACTTCTCGACTGCAACTTGCCCTTTGTTCGTAAATTTCAAATTCACTCTCACGTTAGCATATCCCCTTTTCCTTTTGACCATTTATTTTGGATAAACGTTGAACCTTACGAGGCTCTTCAAAGAAAGGGCCTTACCGGTCGTTTTAGACTCTTGTCCTTTGATATACTAAGTATAACACATTAAGTCCGTTTTCATTTCCCAACTTGTCGTTTTATGATAAAAAATGATACAATTTGCGCATTTTCAGCATTAATTCTTTCTTTTCATGCCAATCATTAGGAAGATTTTATACATAAATACACAAAAAAACGCCTATCTCGCAAAAGAAAGACGTTTCCGTATAGATGCTTATGCAGTATGGATTTACAAAGGTTTTGTACATTCCCAACCATGTGAACGATACTCACGTACCGCATCCCGTACATCCTCAATATCATCGGTGTGCAGCAGAACCGCAGGTAAAATCACCCAGTATTCATTCTCTGCCAGATCAATAAATACATCCTCGACGTCATAATATTGCATATCGCCAAAAGCCGTATCCCTGATTTTCTGTCCAACCAAAGGTGTAAAATGGGAATCAAATGTTTTGATCACCTTCGTATATTCCTTCACGCCCGTTGCTGATATCTGCTGTGAAATAATGACGCTCAATACTGTTTACCTCCCTGACTGATAATGCTCATTATAACCTCTTATCAGGCCTTCTACAAAACCTTGTGCTGCAAAAATCCAGGCAAACAAAGCAAGCACCCAGCCCTGCGGCTGCGGCTCACTCTGTCTCATCTGCCAGCGTTCCCTCGCTGCCGGTGTGTATCTATCCATTCCCTGGCTCCCCCGCTCTTCAAGCAAAACTCAAGAAAAAAATTCGTTCGCCTTCTCCCGATGGGCTGGCTTGATATGCATGTCCAGCACTTTTAAGGCCGCCAGCACGATACCCGCATCATCCGTGAATCCCAGCACCGGAATGACATCCGATATCGCATCCAATGGAGAAATAAAATACGCCAAGGCCCCGAAGGCAACCCCTTTGGCATAAAGAGGCGTTTCAGGATCTATCGCACAATAGTACATCGCTACCGCATCTTTCGCAAAAGGAACCTTCCCGGCCGTGGATTTCACCTTTTTGAAAAATCCCTTTTTCACCTGTTCTTCCTGCTTCGGATCATACTTGGCTTTAGTTACATCAAAATCCTTCATAAGGTACCTCCTATTTCTGACTGGCAAGCTTGAAAATTCCACCTTCCCGCTTTCCAAGTTCATAATTTTGTACCGTCATTTCCACCTTCGTATTATTATCCCATACCGGAAGCTTGTTAGGCGCATTATACTGTTTCATGGCTATGTTTATGACTTCTTCCGCCTTCTTCGTCAAGGCATCGGAAGCCATATTATATTTCCCATAACCTTGATAAGCCCCCCCAAAACCAAGATTCGGTTGATTGTTCACGTTCAAAAGCACACCCTTCAACGTACCATCATCCGTCACATCAAAGGTCACTTTTTCCAATACAAAATCATCAGTGACGACAGAGGTTTGCTCCAAAATATGCGATATGGCTGACAGGTTGGCTGCCAATTGAACCCGTTGAAGCAATGCTTCCGTATCCTTTTGCTGCTTTGTCAATGCTTGCGTTGTCTTGTTGAGTGAAGCATTCGCTGTAGTTAAAGTATTTACCTTCGTGTTCAAATTATAATTCCATAGCGCTAAAGAAATACATCCTAATACAGCTATGCCTGAAATGACCGTGGCTACGACTGCAAGCTTACGAGCAGAACCCTTTTGCGGCTCCACAGACTGAGTATGAATACTTAATTCCTCCATAACAAACTTCCTCTCTATTTATATAGTCATATTTTACTATGACCCCCTTTTATAATCTAGTATATTCTTCCTGCATTCTCATTCTCTATTCATTGGTACAGGATTTCGTTTCGTGGGCCTTCGAGCTTCGGTTGCCCCGTTTTCCCGGTAAAGCCGTATTCACCAGATACACACTGCCCGCGATCAGCACCAATCCCACCACGAATGTCAGGGTAAGCGACTCCTTGAGCATCACCATACTAAAGATCGTAGACAGCACCGGAATCATAAACGTATAGGAGCCGACAGTTCCTGCTTCTCCGTTGTCGATCAGCTTAAAATAAACCATCCAGCCCATCGCAATCACGAATACCGATATAAATAGCAAGATAGCGATAAAGGAGGGGCTCCAGTGAATATCGCTCCATTTCTCCGTCGTAAGTCCAATTCCATTAAGTATAATTCCCCCAAAAACGAGCTGCATCGTCACCGCCCAAATGGAGTCCAACTGCTTGCTTTTTTTCTTCAAATAAATCGTTCCGAGTGCCCAGGACAATCCAGAGGCCAGCCCTAACACAATACCCAAGACGGACAAATGCCCTGCCATCCCGCTGGAGCTAATCACAATTATCCCGCCAAAGCCGAGAACCAGTCCAATGACCTTCATCGGAAACATGCGCTCACCCAACCACAACCAGGAGAACAATCCAAGCAAGATCGGCTGTAAGAATACTAAAGTGGAAAATAACCCGGCAGGCAAATATCGTAGCCCCACCGTCTGAAAGCCGTAGTAGCCTGCAATATTAAATATCGCCAGAACGAGATACGTCCACGCATTCTGTCTCAAACGCAAGGTTTCCCTGTGACGCATAGCGAACAGAAGCAGGATTAGCCCGCCCAGCAGCGTACGTATGCCTGAAAATAAAATAGGCGGTGTATCCGGCAAAGCCAGCTTGGTCAACGGCCAGTTAATCCCCCACACCATCACTAATATCAATACAAGCCACAGCGTAGCTTTAGGTGTTAATGTTTTCATAGATATCTTCCTCTCCCCTAGCGATGATCATCGCTCATTTCATACGGCTATAGTCATTTACAGCCATTTGCAAAGCTTTACTTTATTAGCGTATACTGTGGGCACTAATAAATAAAATGAATGTTTTCGATAAGGGAGATAACTTTTCGATTATGACCATTACCCAAATCATGATCTTTGTCCGCGTAGCTGAAACGCTAAACTTTACCCAAACTGCCCATGAGCTGCATATGACACAACCCGCAGTCAGCCATGCCATCGCCAGTATTGAGAGTGAGTTGGATGTCCAGCTATTGCTGCGTGACCGAAAAAAAGGCGTGCTGCTGACAGATATCGGGCAAAAGGTACTGCTGCAATTCCGCATGATACTGCAAAGCATGGAAAAAGTAGAGCAGCAGGTCGCCGCCGAAAAAGGGCTGGACGTTGGCACAATCACCATCGGAGCTTTCCCTTCGGCCTCCGCCTATTTTCTGCCCCCGATCATACATCATATTCGTCAGCATTACCCGAACCTCATATTCGATCTGCACGAAGGCTCCACGAATGAGGTTAAGGAATGGCTGCATAACCGAGAGATTGAAGCAGGTATCATTCTGCTGCCAGATCCGCAGGTGGATGTCATCCCTTTATGTCAGGATAATATGGTTATTCTCCTGCCGGACGGTCATCCTTTACAATCGCAAAGCAAAATCGCCATTCGAGACTTGAACCAGCAGGATATGATCTTCTGTAAAGGCGGGCATGAGGTTGCCATTATGGAAGGCTTTGAGCGTGAACAAAGCCAGTTGCAGGCACGTTTCACTACTCACAATGTCACCACCTTGGTCAGCATGGTTCGACAAGGACTGGGCATGGGGATCGTCTCTTCATTCTCCTTGTCCACATTCCCTCATGATCTGACCGTCAAGGAAACCACACCCCTGATTACACGCCAGATTGGTATCGCCGTGCCATCCCTGCACAATGCTTCTCTGGCTGTACAGTTATTTGTGCGCATCGCGCAGGAGTTATTTACGGATATGGAGAAGTAAAAGCTACGGATATGCAAGTGTTGGACCAAAAGGTGATTCTGCTGGATGGTACTGCGGTAACTGTGACGCGAGTTTCTTTACGAGGAACGGTAGGTAATGAACCCATTGAAGATGAAATGTGCTACACCCGTGTTTGGCACGATATGGATGGGGCGTTGAAGATCATTTCAGGGCATTGTAGCTTGGTGAAATAGTTAAGACTAACACCATTTGTGGAAAAAAAAATAGCACTATGCTATACTATCAACAAAAGCTGTATCACGTACTATGTGTCATATAACATATGATATGTGGGTAAAATAAGAACAGTCGCGATGTTCCACCATCGCGACTTTCTGACAAAGGCCGGTGGGCGACCACGGCGAGAATTTCATACTGCGTACGAAAAACCACCGGATTGCTAGGAGGCCAAACCTATTCCCGGTGGTTTTTCCTGTCTTTACGTGATTGTTTCCAGGCTTGAACCAAAGCCTTTAGACCAGTAGTAATACTGACCAACTTTAGCACAACGTCAAGAATCTTCACGATTAGATCAAATGACACGGCGTCACCCCCTCTCGGGCTAGCTTCGCCGTATCTTCCCCACCGGTTATTTTGTCCAAATTATTATAGCATAAATGGGATAATTGGAATATAGAAGGAACCATAAGAAAAACAATACTGGCTTACAGATTTCCCTTTGTTTTCACGAGGTTAAGCTCAACATGACTTCGACCATGTAGCCATAGCAGTTCATCCAGTAAAAACGTCAATCCATCCTTACTACGCAAACGCTCGATCAGCTCTGTAGCAACCTCCATGATCTCACGTTGTACATTCTCTGCTAATTGTAGCCCCCCACTTTCCCCATCCACATAAAGATACGGATGATCCGGTTGTTCTACCTTTCTTACATGTCGCAGACACAATCTCCCATGTTCAAGATAAAAGAAATAGCTACGCTCATACAAAACTCCCTCAAATAATTCGTACATATGAGGATCATCATCAGGTCCATATACCATGGCAACTCTTTTCAATTCAACAGATTCGCTCATAATTAATTCCGCTCCTTCTGTATTCATTAATCTTGTCAATGAAGCACACAATGTTATGTTTATATGTATTTAATGTACGACTTCTTATACATATAATACACTTTCACAAGTAAACTTTCAACACTTATCGAATAAAATGTACGCATTATTGTAATTTAAGTTTGACTTCTATAAGATTTGAGTACATATAATAAGTTGAGGGGGATTGCTCATGGGATTGAAACCAAGTTATAAACCAATGGAAATCACTCTAATTAAACGAGATAAAACACGAACTTACCTTCGCACTCAATTAGGAATATCACCATCTACTTTGGCGAAAATGTCTAATGGGGAATTTGTAGCTATGAGTGTCATTGCACGCATTTGTGAGGAATTAGACTGTAGAATTGAAGAGGTTGTAGAGTTTATAGAGGAGCAACCATTAGATACAGAAAAAGAGCGCTAGCCTTTTTGAAGAGGATAGCGCTCTTCCTTTTTATTAACTATATTTTCCTATTGTTAATCTACCCGCTGCATAAGGAACCGATCAATTAGTTCTATTTTTTGCTATATAGTAAGAAATGTACATGAAAAACGGAGAAGACGGAATGGTGCTGTACAAGCGAAGCGGTCGCTTTTGTCCCCGGATTTCTACCCAATTATAAGCTTTATTCAAGAAATCCGGGGGCGGTGGCGATGGGAAGCACCATCCGTCTGCGGAGTGGCACTAAAGTAACTTTTAAGTTCCATTTATATATTCGATCTTTTGATTGGTTGCTTCATTGCTTTATAAGTCATGCAAGAGTAATCACTTATAATAAAATGGAGAGTGATAAAATGCACTTTATAAAATCGATTTACACAAAACAAAACATAAATACCTCAGTGCTCTTTTTTGCATTTTTAGTTCTATATAGTGTTTTTTCTGAGATTGAAATTAAACCCGTAGCACTCTTACTTTTTACAGTTGTATTTGCCTTTTTTAATGCCCTGAGTAAATTTGTCCAATCCACACGTAGTGATAATGATCATTAAACACATTCAAAAAGGCCTCCTTAGCAATATAGTACGCGACTATACCGCTATAGAGGCCTTCATTTATAGTTGGATCTTTTCTTGCTTTCGTCTGATCATCACTTCGATTGCTTTGTGGCTTCGTACAAACGCTGTAAAATGGTAACCGCTTCAGCCCGTGTGACTAGCGCTTTTGGGTGAAGGTATCCTTCATTAGCGGTAAGGACGCCCATATTAGTCAGGGTGTAGAATGCTTCTGCCTTTTGTTCTTGGAAATCTCCATCATAGAAGTACTCTTCTTCGGTCGTGTCGATGAATAGTACCGGATAGTTGACCGAGAAATTGTCATTGTAATTCGCCTGACGAATTTTCATATCCTTGTACTGTGCAGTTGTAGAGATTACTTCCTTGATCTCAGGATGAAGAGTCTGATTCGTATAATCCGTCCGAACGGAAGCAATCATCATCACATCCCAGCGGGTCAGCGGTTTGTCGGGCTTGATATAGAATTGATAGTTTGGATATTTGCCTCCTACACTTTCAGTGAACGGCCAAACATAATCCCCGTTGAATAATGCTGCAAAATCTTTATTCGCCCAGTGCTTACGCGCATCAACAAAGTCTGAGGCTTTTCCGGACGAATGATTGATTTCTGGAAAAAGCTTGTGAAACATATTTACAAATTCCGCTTTCGTTATGGTTTTGCCCGGCTTGAAGGTCCCATCCGCATAGCCCTTGACAACGCCTTTGTCGACCATCGAACGAATGGATTCGGCAGCCCATTCATATTTTGTCCCGTTCACATCAGTAAACGTATTTGCCGCGAATGCGGATTGACTGAAAAACAGTGCCACCGCAACCAACAGGGTGATAAGCCATTTCTTTCTTAACATCTCTTTCCACTTCCTTTAGGTAAAATTTATGTAGAACATAGTTCTCCAAACTCCATGTTATATCGGCATTTCAAAAGCAAATGATGATGATAATAGACAGAAAAAAACAACACAAAAACGACCTCCGCAACGAGTAAAATCCCGTCACAAAGGCCGTTATCCGCAATCCCGAATACCTATTCCGCTAGGCTAACGCATCTACCTCCGAACAGATCATCGGAAGACAAAACGTTGACGTAACGTGTGTTAACAAGGCTCTTCGTTCGGCTTACCTGCATCCGTAGCTGTACGGAAGCTCGAACCGCAGCCGCATGTCGCTACAGCATTCGGGTTATGAATCGTGAAGCCGCCTGACATACCGGACTCTTCAAAGTCGATCTCCAGACCGTCCAGGTAGCGGATGCTTTCTTTTTCCACTACAATCTTCATATCCTGTACGTTCATATATATATCCTGATCCGTCTCGTTGTCATCAAAGCCCATGGCATACGAGAATCCGGTGCAACCGCCCGGCGTAACACCCAGACGCAAAAACATATTCGGCGTTTCCTGCTGCTCCAGCATATCTTTCAAGCGCTCGGCAGCGGAATCGGTGATGTTAATCATGACTCCATCCTCCTCTTTTACTTCATGTTCTCCTTCAGTATACTCCACTATTTGCAGGTGCTCAAGTCGTGGAATGTCCTTCCCTTGCAGGCTAAAGGACCTGTTTTTCTGTTCGTTTGTATTGAACACCTGTGAGGTGAGGTTTATAATAGGTGAAGAGTGTGTAAAAGAAACTGTCGGAAATTTGTCATTTCAAAGGCGATATTTTGAGGCATTCATCATTGTAGCCTGGCATTGTAATATTTTTCACATATCATATATCCGCGCTGCCGGATTCTTACCGACGGAACGGGACATCCTGTGCGCATTAAGCGCTTGTGCCGCTTATAGGGCGTACAGCCTCGCACAGAGCAACTTGAAGGAGGAATAGGCATGTCCACATTAGCTACACCCTTTACAGACCGCAGAATGGCGGAGATTGTAGAAAAGGTACAGAACGGCATCCGTTTGAACCTTGAAGATGGTATATATTTGTACGAAACTGACGATATTCTCACACTGGGTCAGTTGGCTAACGAAGCGAATTTACGCAAGAACGGAAAAAAGGTTTATTTTATTGAGAACATGAGCCTGTACTTCACCAATGTATGCGAAGCGCACTGCGCGTTCTGCAATTTCCGCAAGGATCAGGGGGAGGACGGCTCTTATACGTTGTCCGGGCAGGAAATGATTGATTATGTTGAGCAACACATCCATCCGGGGGTAAGAGAATTTCATATCGTCGGTGGTCATAATAATCATGTGCCTTTCCAATACTATGTAGACTCATTGAAGGCGCTGAATGAAAAGTATCCCCACGTTACACTGAAAGCTTACACTGCAGCGGAAATTGACTTTTTCACACGTATTAGCGGCTTGAGCATTAAGGAAGTGCTTCAGGAACTGCAAAAGGCAGGTCTGCAAACGCTGACCGGCGGTGGCGCAGAGATTTTATCGGATGAGTATCGCCAAAAGATGCGTGTCACCAAAGCGAATGTAGATCGCTATCTTGAGGTTCATCGCACGGCCCACCATCTCGGCATGAAAACTCATACGACCATGCTGTACGGTTCGGTCGAATCGTATCAGGATCGTATTGAACATATGCTGCAAATTCGTGAATTGCAGGACGAAACGAACGGATTTATGGTATTTATTCCATTGTCCATGCAGCCGAAAAGCAAAAACGCCAACATCATGCGCCGTAACTCCGCTTACGAGGATCTCAAAACCATTGCGATCAGCCGCCTGATGCTGGATAATATCGACCATGTCAAAGCTTACTTCATTAATATTGGCCCGCAATTGACGCAGGTCGCTCTGACCTTCGGCGCATCGGACGTCCATGGTACGATTGTGCGCGAGCAAATCAGCCATGCCGCAGGCGCACTGACCCCGGCCGGATTGACCCGTAAAGAGCTGATCTGGCTGGTCAAAGGTGCAGGACGCATCCCGGTTGAACGGGACACCTTCTATAACGAAATCGAAGTTTTTGAATAAAAGTAATATCGGATTTGGATTTCCCGCTTGCATTTCATCCCCATTACTCACACCATGCAGCGTCAAGCTGCCCCGGAACTTTCTCGTCTGCCTGCCTATAGGCGGGCCGGGAAGCCGGGTTTTATAACAACAAAAAAACTTGTGTCTGATCGGAAACATTGAATTTGCATGTCGCCGGGATAAGACGTAATTTGAAGGCGAACAAGGTTTCCTGATGAGGCACCAGACCATTTGCCGGGGACACGGTAGCGAAAGGACGGCGGATTTTGATGAAAAATTTCGTTATTCTGGGAGGCGGCTACGGTGGCCTTACCATTGCCAAGGAATTACTCAATAAATATATTCCCGATGATGTACAGGTTATTCTAGTGGATCGAATGCCCTTTCAGGGATTGAAAACAGAATACTACGCCCTCGCGGCGGGGACGGTATCTGATTTTGATTTACGGGTACATTTTCCCGATGAACAACGGCTCATTCGCAAATATGGGGAAGTTACTTCAATGGATCTGGAAAATAAAATCGTACATTTTCAGAATGGCGAGCCGTTACCCTATGAGCAGCTTGTGATTGCACTGGGCTGTACGGACCGTTTTCACAATACACCGGGGGCTGAGGAACATAGCTGTACCATTCAGTCCTTTAACAATACACGTCAAACGTATCTGCGTCTGAATGAAATCAAGCCTTACGGACATGTGCATATTGTAGGCGGCGGTTTGAGCGGTGTTGAGATTGCGGCGGAATTGCGCGAAAGCCGCACGGATTTGAATATTACCATTATGGATCGGGGCGAGCGGGTGCTGTCAGCATTCCCGCAGCGTTTGTCTGCCTATGTGCATGCCTGGTTTAAGGAGCATCAAGTTGATGCGTTAAATCATGTGGGGGTTTCCCGCATTGAGCCGGGCGCTATTTACAACCATGATGAAGAAATTGTGACGGATGCGGTTGTATGGACTGCCGGGATTCAACCCGTGAAAATCGTGCAGGATTTAGCTGTGCCCAAAGATCCTCAGGGCCGCATTGTGCTAAATGAATATTACCAAATTCCGGATCATCCCGAGGTGTATGTAGTTGGAGACTGCGCCAGTCTCCCCTACTCCCCAAGTGCTCAGGCGGCCGAGGTACAAGGTGAGCAGATTGCACACATTGTACACGACCTGTGGAAAGGCCACACGCCTCACCCGCATCCTTTGAAGCTGCGTGGCACATTGGGTGCGCTTGGCAAGAAGGCCGGATTCGGCTATGGTTTTATGGGCAGCACCTCACTGCGTGGTCGTGTACCCCGCCTGCTCAAAAGCGGCGTGCTCTGGAAATCCAAACGCCATTTTGGCTAATCTGTTAATACAACACACAAAGAAGACCTGCTCTGGGAGCGGGTCTTCTTTGTGTTAAACATGTATAGACGGTGCATATATCATAGACAGAACGAAGCAGGCTGACGAATGATTAACATCTTAGTCTAGATCAAGGTTATCCCATGCCTCGGCTTCTTTGATTTTGTTCATAATCACTTCGTACAGCAGCTCTGCTGAATCGGCAGATACAATCTCGCCGTTGACCATCGCATACGGCTCTGCGTTACACTGACCACAATTGCTGAGGCAGCCGTATTCAATGACGTCGTAATCCGGGTTTTGCTCCAGTCTGGACATAATTTCATCCGTGCCAAAATGCATATTGCTGGTGCAAAATTCAATGATGGGTCTTAACATTTTTTCACCTGCTTTGGTCGACGGGCATTTTAATTTGGCCCGCTTTGTAATATAATATATAAGGTATAGGAAAGGAGTTGAATTCTAATGAGCGAAACACAAAGCATTCCAATGTATGATGAAGTATCCGAAGTATTGGATAAGCTTCGCCCGTTCCTGCAACGCGATGGTGGCGACGTTGAACTGGTTGATGTAGAAGACGGCATCGTTAAGCTGAAGCTGGTAGGCGCTTGTGGCAGTTGCCCAAGTTCCACAATCACGCTGAAAGCAGGGATTGAACGCGCTCTTCTCGAAGAAGTCGACGGCGTCCAAGAAGTGGTACAAGTATTCTAATGCTTGATGCATAATGATCATGAGAGTCTTGACTTCGGTAACGAAGCTCAAGACTCTTTTTTTGTGTGACGGAGTCTATTGGATCTTAATCCCTTATATGGTCGGTCGAATCGGGTCCAGCCCTCCCGACACATCCATAATATTGCCTGTGATAAAATCCGAATCCTCATTACACAAATAAGCAATCACTCGCGCAATATCCTCTCCACTCCCCGGACGTCCACGCGGTGTCTCTTTATCCTGCAAGCCGATGACGTCGGCAATTGACTTTTCCTTGTTCGCACCCCGGATATCCCCGGGACAAATCATATTGACCGTGATACCATAAGGAGCTTCCTCCACAGCGAGTGACTTCGTAAAAGAAACCAGCCCCACCTTGGCGGCTGCGTACACGGCGCGATGCGGCCAAGCCCGTGCTTCTCCAGCATGACCAAAGCCAAAATGAATAATACGTCCCCATTGCTGATTACGCATATGAGGTAATACCAAATGATCCAGCAGCATCGTACCCACCAGATTCCCCTGAATCATGGTATGAATCTCGGCTACACTGTAATCCGCAAACAAGCGGCGTTCCCGAATGAACGGTCCGGCGTTATTTACCATAATATCTACGCCGCCCAGCCGATCCTGTACTTCACCGATCAGCCTTGTAATATCTTCCTGAATCGAAATATCTCCTTGCAAAGACAGACAGCGTACTCCCTTGGCCTCAATCACCTGCCTAAGCTCTTCGGCCTCGGTGTGGCTATGCACATAATTCAGTGCAATATCACAGCCTTCATCAGCCAGACGCAGAGCGGTCATTTTACCTAATCCTTTAGCACTGCCCGTTATAAGTGCGACTTTGTGTCTCAACAGTTTTCCTCCTCTTCACAGAGAACGGTCACCCCCAAGTATAAAATATTTAGGCTTCGCCTACAACTCCAAGCAAAAAAGAAACCCCAAATTCTCTTGTTCAAGAGAATTCGGGGTTGGGGTTGAACACGTTCTCGTTCCCAGCTTAAAATGCAGGGATAATCGCGCCTTGGTATTTGTCTTCAATGAATTTTTTAGTTTCAGGGGATTGCAACGCTTTGATCAGCTTCTGAATCGCTTCGGAATCTTTATTATCCGGACGCGCTACCAGAATGTTAGCATATGGAGAATCTTTATCTTCCAACGCCAGTGCATCCTTTGTAGGGTTCAGCTTCGCTTCCAGAGCGTAGTTCGTGTTGATCAGTGCAATGTCCACTTCAGGCAACTGACGTGGCAGCATAGCCGCTTCCAGCTCCTTGAATTTCAGGTTTTTCGGGTTTTCTGTGATATCCTTTACTGTAGCTTCGATGTTGCTTGCGTCTTTCAGCTTGATCAGACCTTGTTTGGCCAACAACAACAATGCACGACCTCCATTGGTTGCATCGTTCGGGATGGCTACGGTAGCACCGTCCGGAATTTCATCAAGCTTTTTATATTTTTGGGAGTAGATACCGAATGGCTCCAGATGAACCGCGCCTACAGATACCAGGTCCATTTTGCGCTCTTTGTTCATAACATCCAGGTAAGGAACATGTTGATAGAAGTTAGCATCCAGTTGCTTGTCGAACAATTGTACGTTCGGTTGTACGTAGTCGTTAAACTGAACGACTTGAAGACGAATGCCCTCTTTTTCCAACTGAGGCTTGATCGCTTCCAAAATTTCCGCATGGGGCACAGGAGAAGCGCCAACTTTCAGCTCGACTTCACGTGGTGACCCGCCTGTGTTTTGGGTCGCATTGTTTGTATCGGATGTCGTGTTTTTTGTACCGCAAGCAGCCAGTACCGCAATTAATGTCAAGCTTAATACAGCCAATACCCATTTTTTCATGTGATTACCCCTCCAATAAATTGTAGTGTTCAGGATTTAGACGTCCTGATCAATAAGGATATCTATATGGTTTCCCTATTTTCGAGTATAATGTCGCACCAGACGGTCACCCGCCATTTGCAGCAGTTGCACCAGTACGACCATTAGTACGACCGCAACGATCATTACAGCCGTTTCATAACGGTAGTATCCGTAGTTAATAGCCAGCGTACCCAGACCACCGCCCCCGATCATACCGGACATCGCTGTATAGGATACGAGCGTAACGACGGTAATCGTTAATGCGGCGAGCAGACCCGGCAGTGCCTCACGCAACAGCACCCGACGGATAATCTGCCCTGTAGAGGCGCCCATGGCTTGTGCAGCCTCGATGACACCCTTGTCCACTTCGCGCAATGACGTCTCCACCAGACGGGCGAAGAATGGCGCAGCACCAATGACCAGCGGCGGAATCGTACCCAGCACCCCCGTGGAAGTCCCCACCAGCGACCGTGTAAAAGGAATCAGTGCAACAATCAAAATAATAAACGGTACGGAACGCAAAATGTTTACGATAAAGGAAAGTACAACGTATATCACCTTCATCAGACTCCATGAAGAACGGCTTGCCAGAAATAATAAAATCCCGAGAGGCAGACCAATAATAAGGGTGAACAACGCAGATGCACCGAGCATCTGAAGTGTCTCTAATGTAGAGTTACCTAATTCTTCCCAACTCACTTGTGAAAAGTCAAGTTCACTCATTGTCCGATCACCTCCACATCAAGTCCCTGACTGGACACTTCGCGAAGCGTATGCTCAATATCCTCCTGATTTCCTTCAAAACGGACGATAAGCTGTCCATACGGTACGTTTTTAATTGTGGAGATGGTTCCCTGCAAGATCGCAAAATCAACGCCGGTACTACGAGCCGTTCGCGACAGAATCGCATCGTATGTCTTGCTGCCCAAAAATGAAATCCGTACAACATGCGCCGATTCGCCGCCTCCTGCTGCCGCAATCGCTGCTTGTAGCTCCTCGGGATGCTCAGACTCCCGCTGGATAAAGTCCTTGGTCACCTGATGCTGCGGCTTCAGGAATACTTCTGCCACCGGACCTTGCTCCACGATGTCGCCCTGATGAATGACGCCGACACGATCACAGATGCTTTGAATGACATGCATTTCATGCGTAATCAGCACGATGGTCAAATTAAAGCGCTGGTTAATGTCTAACAGCAATTTCAGGATGGACCCTGTCGTCTGCGGATCAAGCGCCGAAGTCGCCTCGTCGCACAGCAGTACATGAGGATCACTGGCAAGCGCTCGTGCAATACCTACCCGCTGCTTCTGTCCACCCGAGAGCTGTGACGGATATTTAGCGCTGTGTTCTTCCAGACCGACCAGTTCCAGCAATTCACGAACCTTCTGGTCCAACTTCTCCTTCGGTGTATTTACCAAGCGCAACGGAAAGGCAATATTGTCATATACCGTCGCCGAGGATAACAAATTAAAATGCTGAAAGATCATTCCGATTTTACGACGCTGTTTCTGTAACTGGGATTGGCTTACCGTGGCGAGATTCACGCCATCTACCCATACCTCGCCCGAGGTCGGACGTTCCAATAAATTAATACAGCGGATCAGCGTACTTTTCCCCGCTCCGGAATGACCGATGACTCCAAATATTTGACCACGCTCTATGGAAAGATTCAAACCGGACAGCGCACTAACGCGTCGGCTTCCTTTGCCATAATGCTTGGTTAATTGCTTAAGCTCTATCAACGTGCTGCGACCCCCTTCATTCTTCCTTACCCTTTTAAGCGACGTTCATCTCTCAGGATTTATAAAATTCCTACTCTAAAATTATACAAAAAGAGCCCCTTTCACAGAAATGAAAAGGGCCCCACCATGCGAACCTTTTCTTATCTGTCAAAACCGTTATAAGTCTAGCGGTTTTGTAGGAATTAGCACCATAATGTTCCCTTCCGGTGTTTCACACCGGAAAAGAACGGGTTGCCGGGCTTCATCGGGCCAGTCCCTCCACCTCTCTGGATAAGAAAATATGTTAAACTCCAGCTTTAGCTGTCCGTTAAATTTGATATATAAAATCATAATTCAAGCATTTTCTGAAACTAGATTTCAGTATAGATAGTTTACATAGCTTTGTCAAAGGATATTTTCTGACATAATTATGGATGAGCTTCCCGATTCTCCCACTGTTTTGCCGTATAATGAAAGGCAGTCGCCAGGGAACGGTTTACCGTCTCCAGACCTTGCTTCAAATCCTCCAGGTGATGATCCAGATCCTCCAGTTGTATCTTGCCGTACAAAGCACGATGTCGCTGCCAGAGATCATCCTGCATTTCCGTATTCATATAGTGTATCTCCGTATTACGCCGCTTGCGCAGTCGGTTAATAGCATCGGTATATGAGTCCTTGATATCATTTAAGCTGTCCGTCATTTCAGGATGCATTTTCAAATATCTCAATTGCCGCAGCACTGTAAAATACGAATAATGTGCCTTGTACTGACCCGTTTTCAGATCATACAGATCGTTGAGCCAGTTCCCAAGCTTATCCAGAATGGAAAATACCCGCACAAACCCGTCTTTATAAAAGAAGACGTACAGCGCGTAATCCGATTTCTCATCCACGCTCATATCCTCGGCATATCCGGCTTTGACTTTCGTTCGGAAAAAGGCGGCAGCATGATGGCTCTGCTCCAGCTCATCCAGAGATGACATCAGGCCACGTGTCAAAATATCCGCCTTGCGAAAATCATGAGTCGGATCTCCACTGGCCTGAATTTGCCGCTCCAGCAGCTTCAGCATGTCTGACATGCTATTCATAGCATCCAGCAGGCTGCCCTTGTTCACACGTGGCGGCTCGCCTAGTAGCTTGCGTATCATGCTCACCCCTCCTTTATGAATGTAAAATCCGGTTGTTGGGTTGGCTAGGGCGTCAAGCGAAATAACTCGTCCACCGTTGGTCTACAAGCTTAACAATATCCTCGCGCGGCAGCACTTCATCCGGGTAGCCCGGCTTCATACGCGCATCCACTACAATGGGCAGCTTATAGTTCAAATGATGCAAACGTACCTCGCTGTCTGCATACATATCCGTAGCCGGGTTAAACCGCGTAAACACCGTCCACAGGAATGATGCTTGTGAGCGAACGACTTCCTTGGCATCATCTACAATAAAGACAAGCGGCCATTCCTGCTCACCCGCAGACAAACGCTCCAGTACCCGCGCTGCCAGCTCAGGCTCCTGCTCAAAGGTCGCACCGGATACGACGAGACATCCTCCGCAATACGGCTCAATTTCGCGAATACCCGGCAGATCGCCTCCTTCATAGGCACGATGCAGTTCACGTACAGGCTCACCTACACCCATCAGGATTGCTTTACTGCCGTGATTCAGCTTACGGCCCGTATAATCAAGTGTATCGTGAGACGTATGATTGAAAATAAATAAATCCGTCGCTGGATTAAATCTCTCCAGAATGGTTTCCAGCAGCAGGTTAAAATCAGATAAATCGATGACCCGATCCGTCAGCATCAGGAATTTGGTTAATGACAATTGGCCCTGTCCCAAAATGGTAAAGCCTGATACCAGCGCTTCGCGGGAATAGCTTTCACGCACAACTGCCGCTGCCAATGCATGTACACCCGTTTCTGCGTAAGCCCACAGAGACTTAACGGAAGGCATCACAAGCGGATAAGCAGGTGACAACAGACGTTGTAAAAATTCACCGAGATAATAATCCTCCTGCCGTGGTTTACCTACAATGGTTGCTGGATAAATGGCATCCTTACGGTGGTACATATGCTTGACATGGAATACAGGGAAATCATGCTGCAAGGAATAGTAGCCAAAATGATCGCCAAACGGCCCTTCCGGACGACGTTCGTGAGGCGGCACATAACCGCTGATCGCAAATTCGGCCTCTGCCGGAATCCGGTGACCGCCGAGTGGGTCTTCTGTCATTGGCAGCTTGCCGCCCATAATGAGCGAGGCAAGCAGCAGCTCAGGCAGATTTTCCGGTGCCGGAGCAATTGCGGATGCAATCAGGGCTGGCGGCCCGCCGATAATAATGGTCGTAGGCAACGGCTCATTACGAAGCTCAGCTTCATGATAATGAAAGCCGCCGCCTTTATGGATTTGCCAGTGAATCCCGGTGGTCTGATCATCATAAATCTGAATGCGATACATGCCCAAATTATGATCCTTGGACTGACCCGGCTTCTCGGTATATACGAGCGGAAGCGTGATAAACGGCCCCCCGTCATCCTGCCAACTCGTCACTCTTGGAAGTGGAGCCAGCGGAGCATCCGTACGGCGAACTCCCAGTACAGGAGCCTCGCTGTGGGATACCGTTTTCAGCCCTACTTTTAGCATGTCCTTAATCAGCCCACGTTCATTCCACAATGCCTTGGGGGTAGGTGGAAGCAATGTTTTGGTCGCCCCTACAATCGTATCCATCAGTTGTTCCGGACGAGGCCCAAAGGCCATATCCACACGGCGGTTTGTGCCAAACAGATTACTGGCTACAGGGAACGGAGTACCTTTTACATTGGTGAACAGCAATGCCGGGCCTTCTTCCTCAATAACTCTCCGATGAATTTCGGCCAGTTCCAAATAAGGATCGACAGGTGCTTCTATAATTTGAAGATTATTTTCTTTACGTAGCGCTTCAATAAATTGGCGCAAATTCTGGTAGATCAACTGGACGATTCCTCCTAAGCAAATCAAGCCCTCGAGAAACTCGCGGGCCTGGTTTGTTTCTTATATGCTATTATACGTGCTTCAACGCCTCTTGGGCAAAAATCCGCTCCACTATGATCTATGAAATGCTTAGGTACGTTGTGCTTGGGTCGGAACAAGCTTGCGGTCCGGTGACAATTGCCATACACGATAGCTCAGATAAGCCAAGATGGAGAACAACGATGCAATCACCAGCATATGTCCCAGCACGATAAACATGTAGATTTCAGGTCTGTTGACGTACAACAAGATAATTCCAATCACCACTTGAAGCAAGATTAACAAGACCGATACGACACCCAATATACGGATATCCCGGTGATTCGGGTGGTAACGGTATGAGTAGTGACCCACAGCCAAGATAATGACGAACAGCAGACCAGCTGAAATCTGATGAAGCAGCAGCGGAGATATGAAGCCCCCAATATTTACAACCTTCTGGATGACCGAGTGACTAAGCAACGCCCCTGAATAGACAGCAATATAGGTATAAATCGTCGATAGCCATATAAAGTTACGAAAGCCCCGACTGACAGGCCCAGGAATCAGACGCGGGGTGTAGCGTGAATCCGCATGCTCCTGCCAGGCCCCCAGCGTCATCATGGTCGCACTGGCAAAAGCGATAAGCGCAAAGCCAAAATGCAGCCCCATGACTGCAGCAGATTGGGAAAAGATTACAGCCAGTGCCCCCATCGCTCCTTGTATTATGACAAACATTAACGTCAGCAACGAGAATAGCTGTAAATCCTTACGATGCTTCATAAACAGCAAAAAGCCAACAAAAGAGGCAATGGAGAGTATGCCAGCCATGGCACTAACAGAGCGATGCGTAAACTCAATAACAGATGCGATCGTATGCGCCGGAACCAGCTTGCCGTTACAGAGCGGAAATTCACGTCCGCAGCCCAGCCCCGAATCCGTCCGCGTCACGACGCCTCCACCGAAGGTAGCCAGAAACATGACAATACATGTTACGAGTGCAAGCCACTTTAATATTCTGATTTTGTTATTCAAAGAATTCACCCGTATCCTTCCAAATATAATATTTATTCACTTCATAATGTTGTGAAATGATCACTTAAAATAATTATAACTGATATATCGTTCCTTGACATACGTGCTTTGTTGACAAAATGTGAACGTGTCCCGTGAGAAAGCCGCCCCCTTTGGAAGGAAGCGGCTTTCTGAATGCCCTAATGAATAGAATTCCTCTCGGAATCCTTATGCCATGCACAACATCAATTATTTAGCCAAGCTGGCGTGTACTTCCACAGCCCGATTCAAGAACTGCTCGATTTCTTCGCGGGATTTACGCAATCTGTTCACCAGACGCACCAACTCGCGGCCTTCACTGTAAGCGATAAAGCTGGGAATACCCAGTACGTTTTGCTCCTGGCTGACGCTTTCCGCCTGCTCTACATCAATCTCAATTAGTGTAAGCTTGTCTGCATATTGCTGTTCCACATCAGGCATGAACGGATCAATGAAATGACAATCTCCGCACCAGGTCGCTTTAAACACTGCTACTGTTACGCCAGAAGTGGATATTGCCTTATTAAAGTCTTCATGAGAGACGATCTTTTGCATGGATGATTCCTCCTTGAATTCTGTTTGTAAAAAAAGAACTTGTGCTTTCTATTGTAACGCTAAGTAGCGCTTTTGCACACTCCCCTATTATTCCCGAATCACCGATTGGAAGCCCTGCTATCGAGACATACTAACAATATACTTCAGAACACACTTAGAACATCCCTGCATACTTAGCGGAATATGGAGTGTTCTCAGACTTTGAATGGAGGTTATCCAGTATGTCTTTCACCGAATGGTTTCATGTGGCATCACGCCAGCTTCAGGGGGGGCTAAAGCTGCTGGGTTCCGTACCACGTGCTGCGGAGGAAGCGTGGGAAGGCAAGCGGGCGGCCTGGACCGAGTCCCGCAAGCTGCGCTATCCACTGCGTGAGCTGCCGTGGGATGATCAAGCCGCACAGGCCGCCATGGATGAAGCCGAAGCACTCATGATGGGGAATGGACCGGCTTCCCGTCCCTATACCCTGAATATGCCCTTATCCGAAACGGACTGTGAGCTGGTCGAACGGATCAAGAACGATACGGCACAGGAAAATCGCAGCAACATCACCCGGACAGCCGCTTATCTTGAGTGCTATCACGGCTACCCCGAGTTACATTGGGCGCTGCTGGCTCATCTGGTTTCTCGCAATGGTGGCTATAACATGACCGATTTGAAGGGCGGTCTGATCGACAGTCTGTTCGGCGAACAGGAAAAGGAATGGTTATATCGGCTGCTGGAGCGCTGCAATGCCCTTATTTTTCAGGACGCCTACCCGCAGCTGCAATTATACATGCACAGCCGTCATCTGGGCCGAAGCTTCTTTCATTTGCTCCCCCATTTTCATGTATCACCATTCATGAGACCCTTCTGGGAACGTTTCTGGGCTTGGAGGGACAGTTCTCTCTTAAGCGTAGCCCTGATCATCAATGAACAAAACTATATTGAGGGCCGGGTGGTGAAAGATCCGTATTTCCAAAAATTTGTGACGCACAAGCTGGGCTTTTATTTGCACGATTGGCTCCAGTTGAATCAGGTCATATTTCCGCTTGGGCTAAACGACGGCCTCACCGGACTTGTAATGGAGCGATTCGGCCATCTGGATGAGCGGATCGGCTTCGGTAAAAGTCTGTATGCCATGCTGTTCGGTCACCAGCAGGTGCTGGATCAAGTAACAGCATTCGCTACCAGCGTGCCTCACACTGGCTCACGCAGCGACTATTGGCCGGGACTATTCACTCCGCACAAAGAAAAAGCGCTGCGCTCTCCTGAAGAGAGTGCAGCGCTACTGGCACATAAATGTCTACTGCCGGGACAACGCCTGTACAGCCCCGAGCTGAACGCCGTCTGGTCGGATACGTCTTATGATCCGATCCCCCGTTACGACTGGTTTCAGGACGGCTCCACGCTCGGGCATTTCAGCGAACCAAGACGACCGCTGTTATTTGCCATGCGGCATGAACACCTCCATGGCATCCAAAAAATAGCGATGGCCCATGACGCGCATGCCAGCCTGCGGCCTTTCCACTGAAAAAGCTGGAGAACTGCCTATTTTTTAGCCTCGTTGCCCTGTGGACTCACGCTGGAGACGCATCAGCGGACGCAGTACCTTTTGCAACACACGCGGGTAGTTACCCAGCTCATCCCGGCGCAGTACGCGCAGCACAACCAGCAGCACCAAATAGCATACCAGTACAGCCGCTCCGGCAATACAGCACGCGATGAAGAAGGCCACACGTGCAGGCATGATATGAACCAGCAGAATACAAGCCTCATTCACACCATATCCAATGGCTCCCGAAAGCACGACTGCGGTCAGAAAGCCTGCCCAGCGACGGCCCATGATTGAGAAGGATACGATGCCTTTGAGCACATGCAAATTCAGCAGCGTAATCACGAGGAAACATAATCCGGTTGCGGCAATGATGCCGTAAATCCCGAGCCAGCCAGCCAGCAACCAGCTCGCAGCCAGCTTAACAACGATACCGACCAAAACATTAACCATTGAAATACGCGGTTTGCCCATGCCGATCAAAATCGAGTTAGAGGTCATCATCGTGATCTGGAATATCGTTCCGAGTGTCAGAACAGCGATAATCCCGCTGCCTCCAAGCGAACTGAACAGTAAGCCATTGATGGAATAGGCGGTTACACACAAGGCCAGCACAATCGGCATTCCGGTCAAAATAGAGATCCGCAAGGCCAGCGTCATCTGATTTTGCAAATGCTGTTCATCCTTGCGGGCAAAAGCCGCCGAAATGATCGGAATGAGCGATTGACTGAGCGCGATAGCCAAAATCGGCGGAATCCCCGCCACACTCTGCGCACGTGCTCCCAAATAACCCAACTGGGTCGTTGCCTGATCCAAGCCGATTTGGACGGACAGTAGTCTAACCACAATCGACGTATCAATAAAGTTAACGGCCGGAACTGTCAAAGAAGACAATACAATTGGAATAGATAGCGTAAAAATGTCTTTGTAAATGCGCATCATCGGCAGTGCGGAGCTTTCCTCCTGGAATTGCTCTTGTCGATCCTGACGATCCTGGCGACGCATTTTCACCGCGTAATACAGCATGACCGCCAGTGCGCCAATGCTTCCCATGACACCCCCAAACGATGCCCCGGCCGCCACCTCACGATCTCCATAACCGAGCTTTAAAATAATAAATGCGAGCAAAATAGCAGTAGCCACCCGTGCGACCTGCTCCACAATTTGTGAAATACCGCCTGCGGTCATGTTACCGCGCCCTTGGAAGTACCCGCGCATCATGGCAATGGCGGGAAACAGCAGCAAGGCAGGTGCCAATGCCTGAATAGCCAAGGCCGACTGAGGAACTCCCGCCACATGCTCGGCAAAATAAGGCGCTCCAAAATACAGCACCACCGTAATGATAATGCCAGCCGCCGCCGCAAACAGCAACGCCGCATGGTACACACGTCGTGCTTCTGAAGGCCGATTCAGCGCATAACGCTCGGAGACCATTTTGCTCAACGTGCTTGGAATGCCTGCTGTAGCCACCGTGAGCAACATCAAATAAGCATTGTTCGCAATCGTAAACGAGGCGTTCCCGACGGAACCGAGCAAATGCTCCAATGGAACGCGCTGTACCAGACCCAGCACTCTCGCCACCAAGGCGGCTGCGGCTAAAATAAGCGTACCTTTAAGGAATGTTTCTTTATTGGACAAAATGCGTTCCCTTCTTTCTTGCTGTTGACACGCATGCAAAAGCTCCGCAAAGCAGTCATGGCCTGAGCCATCACCGGTGCGGAGCCGCATGTCGATTCTGTCTCTGCAAATCACAAACATAGGATGTTAAGCTAGAACACCCAAATCAAGAATACAAGAATCATGACAAGCTGTAAAATTACTTTCATCACGGTACTGGTAAACAGCCCTAATACAGAACCAAAGCCCACTTTAATCGCTCGATCCAGCGGGGCCTTGCTAATTAGTTCACCCAGCACAGCGCCAATAAACGGCCCTAAAATCAGACCAAACGCTGGAATAACAAAAGGGCCGATAATAATCCCGATGGTACTAAGGATCGTGGACAGACGCGAGCCGCCAAATCGTTTGACCCCCCACGCAGTGACGGCATAATCTGCAACAAATAGCGCAACTACTATTAGTGTCTGTATGATCCAAAACCATACATTATATGGAGCAAACGAGAAAAACCAGCCGTACACAAAAAATGCAAAATAGATGGCGAGCGCCCCTGGCAATACGGGATATACCGCCCCGGCCATGCCAACAATGAACAGCGCAACGATAATAATCCAGCCTACAATGTCCATTGGCTCCCTCCTTCTCGTCCAATTATCCCAGATGTTTTAATATTCGTTTTCCTAGACAAGTACATAATCGCGGATAACTTCAACGATGCCATCTTCATTGTTCGAAGCGACGACCAGATCGGCCGCTTCTTTTAGCGTATCCTGTGCATTGCCCATCGCAACACCCAGTCCAACCGCTTGAATTACAGCCAAATCATTCAGACTGTCACCTACTGCGACTACCTGCTCCATTGTAATCCCGAGCAAATCGCATACTTCTGCAATCCCACTGGCTTTCGATATGCCCGCCGGGTTAATTTCCAGATTCGTCATGGAAGAGTTGGAAATTTCAAGTCCGCCCATATCCTGAAGCTTAAGCAAAATTTGATGACGAATTTCGTCATTTTCCGTATTATAACCGAATTTGAGCCATTCCTGTGTATCCAATGTATCCGGCCAACGATCTCTGTTATATAATTCCTCAGTGGAATATGCCCAGAACCAGGACCCTGTTTCTACAGCAATCCGGTGCATTTTCCGAACTAGCTCCTTATCAAGCAAATAACGGCGCCACAGCTCATGAGGGGATTTCCATACCTCACTGCCGTTTACCGTTACCATAGGCGTATCCAGACCGAGCTGTTGCCCGTAAGGCAAAGCATGCATCGCCGCCCGTCCGGTAGACAAGCACACGTGAATCCCCTCTTGAATCGCCTTATTAATCCAGTTGATCGTTTCCAGCGTAATTTCATGATTGTCGTTCAATAAAGTTCCATCCATGTCGAGCGCAAGCAGTTTATATTTATATTGGTTTTCTCCCATGGGTTCTCTTCCTCCTGTATGTCCCTTATGTCCAACGACATTTTACCATGAAAAAGAGTAGCCCACAAAAGAATTCAAATCCTCACTTTGCGGTCTGCCGCTTTTTAGGGATACCATCCAGCCCGTAAACCTCGTCATATGCGTCAAATATTTTACGCGCCACAGGTCCAGCACTCGTCGCGCCAAAGCCCCCTTCAGGAATAATGACCGCGACGGCCAGCTTCGGATTTTGACGCGGAGCAAAAGCAATGAACACACCGTTATCTTTAACAGCACGTCCCACGACCTGCTGGGATGTCCCCGTTTTACGGGCATAATCATACGGAAACCCGTTAAATGCGCTAACATCCGTAGCCATACCGCGAATCACCGTATTCCAGTACGTATCTGAAAAAGCGACCTCATTTAGCACCTTGGGCTTGAACTCACGCACGAGGTTGCCTTGATCATCCACAATTTTACTGACCAAATGCGGCTGCATACGCTCGCCTTTCGTTGCCAACACGGTCGTATACTGGGCAAGCTGCATCGCCGTATATTTCCCCTGTTGGCCAAAGGATGCCTGTACCAAGCGTGTCAGCGCACTTTCATGCTTGCTCGTATACTCAAGTCTGCCTGCCCACTCGCCCGGCAGATCGACTTCAGTCGGTACGCCTAATCCAAATTCCTTCATATACTTGTCCCATACATCAATTCCCTGATGTACCTCTGCATGACTGCCATATTTGGCATACAGCGGCTTGCCGATCATATCCACCATGAAAGTATTCGATGAGACTTCAATTGCCCTGCTGGGGGTAAGAGGACCATACACATGTCCACTCGAATTACCAACCCGGCTGGAACGATTTTTACCATAGTACGCGCTCCCCGTATCCAGATAAGTTTGTCCGGGAGAAAATAAGTTTTCCTTCAACCCGATCAGCACGGTTAGGGGTTTAATGGTTGAACCCAGCAGCACTGAGGATTCCGGGTGCGGACCCGCTTTTCCACTAGGGACAGATTTAATCGTTCCGTTCCCCATTTTATGCTGAATTTCGTTATATACCGAAGGGGATGTACTTCCCGTCTTCCATACATTGGAGTCATAGTCCGGCATACTTGCCATCGCTACGACATTTCCTGTCTCGACCTCCATCGCTACAGCGAAGCCAGTGGTGGCATCGCCGTGGAGCTTACCCGATACCGGATGGGTATGAAGCCAACGAAGCTGATCCACAATCGCTTGTTCGGTTTTTTGCTGAATCTCCTTGTTGATGGTGGAATACAGATGGTATCCCTTTTTCGGCGGAGTAATGGATTCAATGCCTTCCGGCATGCTACGCGGATTTACCTCTACCGTTTTATAGCCGTTTTTTCCTCTCAGCACATCCTGATACTGAAGCTCCAAGCCATCATATCCGACGGTCTCACTTTCCGAGTAAACCTGTTCGGGTCTTTGGACCTCCGAATTGGCTTGATATAGCTCTTTGTACTTTGGCCGATTGGTCCGCGCTCCTTTGAACTTGTACATATATCCAATCGTTTGCACCGCCACCCGATCCGGGTCATAATGGCGGATACTTTCTTCTACAATCTCAATTCCGGGAAACTCCTGCCTGTGCTCCAGAAAATATGCGATTTCCTCCTGATTTAAGTCAGATTTGATCAGGCGCGGAGTAAAGCCCCTGTATTGAGTATAGTCCTTGTCCAGTCGTTCCTTAATTTTCTCTACATCAAGGTGCTCGCCCTCTGTACTCCCTAACTCATTCAGCTTGGCTGCAAGCTTTTCAGCAAAAGCATTAAACTCAGGAAGCAGCTTTTTTCCCGGCTTACGCTCTTTTTCTGCAAGTTTGCTATAATCCTTTGATAAGGTCACATACAGCGACTGTACCGGAGTTGAATACGCCAGCTTGACGAGACCTGTAGAGTCATAAATTGTGCCGCGACTTGGGGCTAACGGGACATTTTTCGTATTTACGGATTGCTGCTGCTCCTTCAGCTCTGCCGATTGCACAAACTGTAAGACCGCCAGTCTGGTAATGATAATGGCAAATAACACAAAAACACTGAAAAAAAGAAGATTAGTCCGAAAAACTGTCCGCTTTTTTTGTGCTTCTTCATTCTCATCATGACTTTTCTTTTTGAATGAAAACTTCTTATCCAAGCTTCCTCTGTTCATATTAGCTGGTCATTACTCCTTCCAATTAGGGTTTCATATTCCTGATCCTACCATATCTAAAGCAATAAACGATGAATTTAATGGTGACAATTTTGTAAGAAAACGTATAAAGATCATAAAAAAAGCTCCCCTCAGCACAAAGGCCGAGAGAAGCTTGAATGAATTATTACGTAGTACTTTATTATGGCTGTTTAACTGCATTAGGATCGGATGCTGTAGCATCCTTTTTCTTAGGCACTCCGTCCAAACCATACACCTCATCATAGGCGTCAAAGATTTTGCGTGCCACAGGTCCAGCGCTCGTCGCGCCAAAACCTCCTTCGGGAATAATGACAGCTACGGCCAGCTTCGGATTCTTTCGTGGTGCAAATGCAATAAATACCCCATTATCTTTCAGTTTCCCGCCTACGCTTTGCTGAGATGTACCCGTTTTGCGGGCGAAGTCATACGGGAAACCATTAAATGCGCTGACATCTGTAGCCATCCCGCGTATGACTTCATTCCAGTAAGCATCCGGGAATTTCACTTCATTCAGCACCTTTGGCTTAATCGTTTGGACTACATTGCCGTTGGTATCTTTAATTTGACTGACCAAATGCGGCTCCATCCGTTTCCCCTTGGTCGCGAGCACTGTCGTATATTGTGCAAGCTGAAGCGTTGTATATTTACCCTGTTGACCAAAAGAAGCATATGCTAATTTGGACAGTGACGACTCGCTATCATTATGCGCATACTCTCTTCGTCCTGGCCATTCAGTTGGTAAGTCAACCCCCGTCAGCACACCTAGTCCAAATTCCTTCATGTAGCGGTCCCATACATTCACACCCTGATCTTCCTTGGCATTATTAATGTACTTGTTATACAATCTTTTGCCGACCATATCGACCATGAATGCATTGGAGGAATGCCGAATGGCAGAAGCCGGGTCCAACCCACCGTACACATGACCTGAGGCGTTCCGAACTCGTGACGAATTGTTACGCCCAAAATAAGCCGCCCCTGTATCCTGATAATAGGACGATGTACTGAATAGATTTTCCTCTAGACCCACTAATACAGACAGCGGTTTGATGGTGGAACCGAGCAGTACAACTGACTCTGGATGTTGACCCGATTGACCGGAGCCAAAGGAGCGAATAGTACCATTCAAATATACATTTTGAATTTTCTTATAATTATCAGATGATATATTTCCGGTTTGCCAATAGTTCGCATCATAATCCGGCATACTGGCCATCGCGACTACATTCCCTGTATCCACTTCCATGGCTACAGCAAAGCCTGTTTTGGCATAAGGATGAGTCTTGCCAGATACAGCATGGGAATGCAACCATCTCAATTGATCCATAATGGCGTTTTCTGTTTTAACCTGAATCTCCTTGTTGATGGTGGAATAGACGTTATTCCCTTTTCGCGGAGGAGTGATCGAATCCACGCCTTCCGGCATGTTGCGCGGATCAATTGGGACGGTTTTGTAACCATTTTTCCCCCGCAACTGTTCCTGATACTGCAGTTCCAATCCATCAAAGCCAACAGATTCGTTATCCATATAAATCAGGCCTGGGTCATTATCTGCGGAAAGAGACTTCTGAATGTCTTTATATTTTGGCAAAGTTTCACGCGCACTTTTGTAGCTTTTAATGTAACCAACGGTTTGGACAGCCACCGTATCCGGATCATAATGTCGTACGGTTTCCTCCACAACATCTACCCCTGGAAACTCACTCTTATGCTGCATGAAATAGGCGACTTCATCTTTATTAAGATTGGTTTTAATCAAACGGGGCGTAAAACCGCTAAACCGCTGATAGTTCCGGTCCATAGCGTCCATAATTTGCGCTGCCGTCATTTTAGGCTCATCTTTATTGCCATATTCAGCAAACCGATTTGCCAGCTTTTGTGTCATATTCTCCAGCTCAGGCAACAGCTTTTTATCATTATCACGAAATTTTTCCACACCATCACTGTAGTTCTTGGAAAGCGTGATATACAGCGACTGTACCGGTGTAGAATATGCCAGCCTGTTCTGACCGGTTGAATCGTAAATCGTTCCGCGAATCGGCGTAAGCGGCACATTTTTGGTAACATTACTGGCCTCCTGCTGCTTAAGCTGAGGGCCCTCCACAAATTGAAGTATCGCCAGTCTTACGATAATGACCGTAAATATAATGAACGAGCTGAAAAAGAACAGATTGATCCGGAAGCTGAATCTTTTTCGGTCGGACGTCTCGTTTTCTTTTCCCTGCTCGTTGTCCATCTTTCTCATGTGCCCTTTTCCACTCCTTTTTAAATCACTTTATCCTTGATATGTGTCTGGGCAAAACCAGGCGGATTAAACCAGTCTCCACTCTGCGCCCAGGTCGGGTCTAACGGTACCCACTGATTCTGCCCACTCAAGTACACTTCATTCCAGGCATGTGAACCGTAGCCTCCCTGTCCGTTGTAGCCAAGCCCGGTCACCACCTTGACCTGAAGTCCCTGAGAACGGGCCATCACCGCATACAGGCGGGCATAGTCAATGCAGACCCCCTTGCGTGTATCAAACGTATCTCTGGGCGTCTGCTCATGCCAGTCACCACGCTGCTCATAGGCCTCTACTTTGCCGTAATCATAGCTAATGCGCGTGCCTACCCACTGATACAACGCTCTGGCTTTTTGTTCATCGCCGCTTGCCCCCTCTGTAATCTTGGTCGCGGCCTGCTCAATATCGTTTGGAATATCCCGGTCGATCATTTCATATTTACGCTGCAAAATGCCGTTCAATTCCTTGGTGACGGCCTGCGTAAATACGGGCAGCTTATCCTTAATCAGCGTACCGGACAATGGTTCAATGACCGATTGCGCCCCTTGTTTATAAATCGGTGAAGCCTGAACATAGCTGCTAAACCCGCTGTCCGGGTATAAACTTACACCTATAAACAGCAAGGCTATGACCATCACAGCGCGTGCTCCACCGATAAGGGTACCAATCCCGGCCCCCGCCAGCCTGCTGAAAAAGCCCGATCTATGTTCCTGCTCACGCAGAGAGGCATCCGATCTGCCACCCACCACCATCACATAAATCGCACGCAGCACAAATTGCGCGACAGCATAGCTGAGCATGAACAATACGGCAAAACGCAGCAGCGGAAAGCCCTCCAGCCCTGCTACAAGCGTATAATAAAATTGCTCAATTCCGCTCAGTCCCCGTTGCGGCAAATGCTCCATATAAGCGGCCAGCCATTGCTGCACCTTCGGTGAAAGCCACATAGCCAACCCTAATGAGCACAAAATCCCGGCAACGGTCAGTATGCCATCCACAATGAGACCGAATAGTGCACCTACAGATCTGGAAGCTCCTCGCCGCCAGCCCTGTATTAATGACAAAAGAACGATAGCGATCAAAAACACCGTCACGCCATTCCAATGAAGGACAGGCTCCAGCCAGGATGGTTTCATCATGCTCCCCCTGTCTTTACGGCGACTGCGGCGACTGTTGTGTTACAGTCGAGTCTTTCGCACTTTCGATATATTTCTTGACGGTGTCGCTCATGCTCCACTCGCCCAGCGGCATACCCTGAAACCATACCTTGACCTTATCGCCATCGAACGGACCTTTTACCTCCAGATTGGAGCTGGTTACCGAAAATGTACCGTCTCCGTTAGAGGTGTATTTCGCATCCCGTCCTTCCTTGATCATCATGTTCAGGGCCTCGCTCTGAAACTTGTTAATCGCATCATCCTTCGCCTGGGTAACCACCTTACCGACCTGATCAAAGGAAATACCGCTGTAGATCAGCAAGCCCACAACCACCACTATGACAATCAGCCATTTAACAAGGGTCCTCACAACCTTCAATATGACAAGCAATAGGACAAGCCCGATTAATATATACAGCCAGTTATCCTGAACGATCTGCCAATTTTGTTTTAAAAACTCTGTCCAGACGCTCTTGTCCATTTCACTACACTCCCGTTTTCAACTGCATCTTTTGAATTGTAAAATCGTCTCTGTAATTATACATGATTACATAACTCCCTGTCAGCTTAGCTCTTTTCCGCCTCTTGTCCGCACAAAAAGGGTCTATGTTCGTCCACTCCAGCGTACAACTTAGAAAGAGCTAGTGCCACATAGCAGCATAGATAGTCCATTTAAGGAAAGGGGGTCATCCACTTGAAAACAGCCCTCTGGCTGTATCTGTTTTTGTTCATCGCTTTTTTTGATCTGCATGCACAATATCCTATTCTGACACCATTCGCCATCTCTCTGGGCGCAGCGCCCACCTTTATTGGCTGGATGCTGGGCATATACTCCCTGACTCATCTGCCCGGTAACTTAATGGCGGGGCCAAGAGTAGATAAACACGGCAGCCGCCGATATATTATGTTCAGCCTGACAGCCGCAGGGATCATCCTGATCATTCAGGCATACATTCATACGCCATGGGAGTTGCTTTTTCTTCGTGCCATCAGCGGCTTTGTGCTGGCCTTTTTGTCCCCTGCTTGCATGACTATGCTCGCGCAGCTATCCGATCATCCGGTTACGCAGGGCAAATATATGTCAGGACATGGCGTCGTTCACACGCTGGCCTCCGTCCTGTCTCCAGCGGCAGGCGCGTTCATTGTAGCCAGCTTTGGGTTTAGCGAGACGTTCCGTTCCCTCGGTATCATTCTTGTGGTTACAGGACTCATGGCTTATTTTACATTACCTAAAAAAGCACCTGCTCTCCAGGCTCAACTGTCTGACGGGCATGCAGCACCCGCTCCCCTGACCGGGGCACAGCCGCTTTTACCATTCAATTGGCGATACCTGCTTGTACCTTTTGTTTTGGCGTGCGCACAAGGCATTTTATTTTACGAAATCCCGTTACGCAACAATGGTACTGCGTCCATGATGTCCACGGGACTGCTCTTTTCCATTATCAGTCTGGGAGCGCTCTGTACACTCAGTCTGCTTTTTCTGAACAAGTATTCACCGATGATCCGGCTGATTTGCGGCATCATACTGATGTCCCTGTGCTTCTATGCCCTCGCCACCTTGCCCGAGCCAGTGATTGGAATCGTACTCTTTATACTGGGAACAGCCAAAGGCATTACCTTTCCAGCGCTGGCCTCACTCTTTATACGGCTTGGAGGAGCACGGTTGGGCAAAACCTTTGCGCTGCAATCCATTGCAACATCTATCGGCTCCTTTGCCGGACCGGTGCTGGCTGGCCAGCTCCCCGTTCATTTTTCACCTTTTTTTATTGCTTTTTTGATTTTGATGACCGGCTTGCTGTTCATTCCCATTCAGCGGCTATTCCCAACACCGCCGCTGTCTGCCTCAGGGCCGTATCATTCCTAGATCGCTTGAGAAGCTCTCCCTTTAACGCCCAAAGTTCCTTACAAGAAGGCGAATGCACAGTACCTAAAGCCCTTATCAACATAGACTGGTTTGACTGAACATTTATGTATGAAGGGAGGTGCATTTCGTGAGCCACTGTCATCCTGTGAGCCCAGTTTCTTGTTGTGGATTGGGGACTTCGACTGGCATCATTCTCGTTCTTTATATTCTGCTCGTCATTATTCTCCGTACTTGCTGGATTTAATGTCTGAATTGCCCTAACATGCCGCCCTTGTACCCATGCCTGCCACTTCTGGCAGGCTGTTTTGTTGCTTTTTTTTGCATGAGAACCCTGTTTGGAGCTACACTATACACATATTCTTTCATTTCCCGGGGAATTTCGAGCACAGGCTTTAGGCAGGGGGTGAGCAAGATGACGATTACCGTTATCGTTGAAGGGAAAAATGACCGCAGTAAACTTCGTCGTTTACTTGATCCCGAGGTTCATATCTTATGCACCTTCGGCACGCTAAACTCAGTAAAACTGGAGTCCCTCCGCAAGCAGGCCAAGCATGACGAAATATACTTGTTTATGGACAATGACAGCTCAGGCAAAAAAATACGGGGTGTGCTTGCCGACTCTTTTCCAGATGCGCTTCATATATATACCCGCAAAGGATACGCAGGAGTAGAAGGCACACCAGATGAATATGTGATCGCCCAATTGGAAAAGGCAGGACTGGAAGAGTATATTTTATACCCGCCTGTTCCCTAGTTATAAAACTATAGTTATGAGAACCCTAGTCATGAAAACCATCCACAAAAAAAGCTGTCCGCCAGGCCGATTTATGCCTGATGAACAGCTAAATGTTACACGCAATTAATTTTATTAAAAATGTCTTGTCTTAGAATTTGTGAACCGTATCCACGATCATCAGCAGAAAGCTGAGTGTCAGATGGTTAATGGAAAAGAAAAATACTTTTTTAGCCCATGAATCCGTCTCTTCTTCTTTAATGGTAAAACCTTTAAAGGCATAAAATGCCCAGAGCACAGACAGTAGCACGGAAACAATCATGAAAATCATGCCAGCATATCCATAAGCATACATCAGGATCGGTACCGGAATCAGCAGCACGATATAAGGAATCATTTGAATTTTAGTACGCTGAATGCCTTTCACGACAGGCAACAACGGAAATCCTGCTGCGCGGTATTCTTCGACCCTGCGGATTGCAAGTGCCCAAAAATGAGGCGGCTGCCATAGGAACAAAAGAGCGAATAAGAGCCATGCGCCCAAGTCAATACGACCCGAAGCGGCCACATAGCCGATCACAGGAGGCATTGCGCCCGAAATACCGCCAATGGATGTACTCCATGTGGATGAGCGTTTCAGCCAAAGCGTGTAAATACCGACGTATACGAACATGCCGAGTATACCGAGCAATCCTGCCTTGACACCAGAAAAAAAGAACAGTACAGCCAGCCCGACAACGCCCAAAATAATAGCGTATGACAACACCGTTGTGGGAGTCAAACGCCCTGTTGGCAGTGAGCGATTGCGTGTACGCTCCATTTTCAAATCCAGTTCACGATCAAAATAATTGTTAAAAACACAAGAAGACGCCATAACCAGCATTGTACCTACCAACGTCAGAATCAGCTTTATATAGTCAACGTCCCATTGTGAAGCCAACCAAAAACCGCCAAATGCCGCAACCAGATTGGTGCGCAGAATACCTGGCTTGGTGACCGTTATAAAATCTTTCCATGTCCCAGCCTTACCGGGTGGTTTGGATTTAACCGAATAGGTAGTCGTATCCGAAGTAGCCTCATAACTAATATTATCCACTGTGAGTAACTCCCCCTTTGAGATGTATGAATTCGGGAGTAAGTTGAACTCCGATATAAATTTTATCATATAGTTTCCGTAAAAAGTTTGACAG
The DNA here is from genome assembly GCF_056316205.1 of Paenibacillus sp. 1-8. Taxonomy (NCBI): domain Bacteria; kingdom Bacillati; phylum Bacillota; class Bacilli; order Caryophanales; family Paenibacillaceae; genus Paenibacillus; species Paenibacillus sp. 1-8. Next base: position 4,359,561 of record NZ_CM149995.1, read on the forward strand.
AAAACGCACAAAACGTTCACAATTTCGATGACGAATCGACCTTGCTGATCGTTTACAGTAAATTAGGGTAGTAATAAGTACAGGATACAATACAAAAAAGGAGCGACAAATATGGATACAGCCACACACTTTGTCATGGGGATCGGGTTGGCCGGGCTGGCCTACACCGATCCTGCCGTCGCCGCAGATCCAAAGTTGGCGGCAGTCATACTGCTGGCCACGGTCGTAGGGTCACAGGCACCGGATTTTGACACCTTGCTGCGATTAAGAAACAATGCAGCCTACATCCGCAATCATCGTGGACTGTCGCACTCCATTCCCTTCTGGTTGATATGGATCTTGTCCATCACGGGATTAATTGCTCTTATTTTTAGGGATGTACCTGTCGGTCATGTCGCCCTGTGGGTCACGATTGCTGTCTGCCTGCACGTGTTTACAGATTTGTTCAATACGTACGGGACACAGGCATTTCGGCCGTTTACGTCCAAGTGGATATCATGGAATATTATCCACATCTTTGATCCCTTTATATTCGGCACCCATGTTGCTGCTATTCTACTGTGGATCACTGGACTGGTTTTACCAGCTCCCTTATTTATTACGTTGTACATCATTACAGGCCTGTACTATATTTGGCGTACCTGGAGTCATTTCCGTACCAGAAACGCGGTACGTGATATGGACCCCGAGCGCCAGCCGGACGATATCTATTATATCATTCCCACGGTTTCATGGAACCGGTGGCATGTGGTAAAAGCTCATCAGAATGGAAGTTATGACATTGGCGGACTGAACGGGAAGCATCTTTTTTGGACAAAACATGCGGTTCCGTCCACACATCCTGCCGTAGAAGCATCCAAATCCTACCGTGATGTGCAGGCATTCCGCTATTTTTCTTCCTTTGCTGTTGCAGAGGTGGAAGAGCTGGAATGGGGCTACATTGTGCGTTGGGCGGATGTTCGTTATCGGCATCGGAGGCAATATCCCTTCGTGGCCGTCGTCGCCATGGATAAGCAGTTTGGACTGATCAACAGCTATATCGGCTGGCTCAGCCATGAAAAGATGCAGAAACGCCTCTCCCTGCATACGAATTAAAAAAGCATATCAGCAAGCAACGCGAACGACAAACAGCAAGTCTCCCCTGATCCCCGGAGCTTGCTGTTTTTTTGCCGTTTACAGAGAAAAATCCATCCCTCCATGAAATATCTACATGAAAGCGCCCTCTTGACGAAGCGGACTTGTGTGATTCACAATGGTCATAAGCCATGCGCGCAAAAAATCCGGAGCATGATTGCTCCGGATTTTCTTCATCACAGTTGCTCATAATACAGCTTCCAAGATGGGGTGTTTATGTGTATTACTGCATACGGCCACTGCCCGACAAGGATTGCTCTGCTTGTTGGACCAGCTTTTTAGTGATGTATCCCCCGAGAGAGCCTGTTTCGCGGGAAACGACGTTACCGTAGTAACCATCTTGAGGAATTGTGATGCCGAGTTCTTGAGCGGCCTCATATTTTAATTGTTGTAAAGCGGCGTTGGCCTGCGGTACTTGCAGGTTGTTTGAACGACGTCTGCTCATATTTGAATCTCCTTTCAGTTCTTTGTGAGTGAGGTTCATTGCAAGCTTGCAAGATTATTATGGCTCGCCTACACCTGCTTATTCCTAAAATTCAACATTCGAACGCTGGAGGTTTTTCCCATGAGCAAAGGTCTATCCTTGTGGTTCGCCGTTTCATCTATTGTCCTGCTGACGGCAGCCGCCATATCCATCAGTTATTCCGCTTGGCTTGCCATTTTACTGGGCCTTCTCTCTGTCGGCAACATCGGCTGGGGCTTTGTTGTTAAGGCCAGACAACGTCGCTCCTGAGACATTTCTGGTAAACGGCTGATTGCGTTGGCCTGCGGTTTGTCTTAGCGCTTGCGGGGCAGAAACCCCATACGCTCTTTGACCGCAGCCAGCGTGATTTCAGCAGCTTCTTGCGCCCGCTCTGCGGATTGGGCCAAAATGCGTCCAATTTCACCGGACTCCCGAATGTCACGATAGCGCTGTTGAATAGGCTCCAGGGTGGCTACAACCGCCTCTGCCAGCTCTTTTTTGAACGTACCGTACATTTGACCCTCATAACGATTCTGCACTTCCTGAAGCGACAGGCCCGTACACTGGCTGTAAATTCCCATCAGATTGCTGATCTCCGGTTTGCCTGCCGGGTCATATTTAACCTCACTGCCGGAATCAGTGGTAGCACGACTGATTTTCTTGCGAATGACTTTCGGTTCATCCAGCAGAGCAATATAGCTGCCCGCATTCGGATTGCTTTTGCTCATTTTTTTGGAGGCATCATCCAATGACATAATTCGTGCGCCCACCTCAGGGATATACGGCTCGGGAACAGTGAAATAATCTCCATAACGGTGATTGAAACGACCTGCCAAATCGCGTGTCAGCTCCAGATGCTGCTTCTGATCGTCACCTACAGGAACCAAATCCGCATTGTAAAGCAAGATGTCAGCTGCCATCAGCGCTGGATATACGAACAATCCCGCACCTACCGAGTCCTTACCCGCCGATTTGTCCTTGAACTGGGTCATGCGTTCCAGCTCGCCCATATGGGTCAGGGTTGTCATCAACCATCCCAGTTCCGCATGCTGAGGTACATGGGATTGTAAAAAGACGTTGGATTGCTCGGGGTTAATACCTGCTGCAATAAATAATGCCGCCACGGCCTCCGACTGTTCACGCAATTGAGCCGGTTCCTGGGGCACCGTAATGGCATGAAGGTCTACGACCATAAAGTAACAGCGATGATCCTCTTGCAATTTGACAAAGTTTTTCATTGCACCGATATAATTGCCTAAAGTAAGCTGTCCGCTGGGCTGAATGCCTGAAAGTACCGTTTTCATATTCATCATTCCTCCTGAAATTTATTTAAATAATTGAACGCAAAAAGGCCCCGCATCCTCAAGGGACGCGAGACCGTGGTACCACCCTTATTCATTGCCTTCAGCCTGTTACTTGTCGGAGTCATGCTCCGTGGCTGCCTGCAATCTTATAGCTCCGTTAACGGGGAGCAATCGGCCGTCATACTGAGGAAGAATGCTTCCTGTTCTGTGCGGCACTCCAAGGTCCATTCAGCAGTGCAGGCTCACCGGTTCGCATCTACCACCGGCTTTCTGAAGAGCGTATGCGAAGGCTTACTTGTCCTTATCATCGCGTTATCCATGTCATTACATTGTAAACTACATTTATGATAATTCCGTATCCTGTTATTGTCAAATGACGATTGTGCCCTGCGGTCTAAAATCTGTTATCATAATGACACGAAGCTTCAACCGATTATAGTGGACAAAGGAGCATGGATATGAAACAAGTGACCAAAGAACATTGGAATAATTACGACACGTATGTTTTACATAGCCCTGAGCTGGAAGTTACGATGATCCCCCGTCTCGGGAATAATATTATCTCGGTGCGTGATCTGAAGCTGGATCGGGATATCGTACGGCGTCCTGGCGAGGAAGAACTGGCCTTTTATTTGCAAAAGCCGTATCATTTTGGCTTGCCGATTCTGATCCCTCCCGGCCGAATCCGCAAAGGACAATTCGAGTTTGACGGTGTTCCCTATCAGTTTGATCGGAATACGGCCAACGACAATCATATACATGGGCTGCATCGTAATCAATCCTGGCGTTGCAGTGATATTGAAGAAGATGAGGAAGGTTGCAGCGTGACCACCGAGCTGTTGACGGAAAGTGATCCGCACTGGATCGAGCAGTTTCCTATTCCTCTGCGTCTTGAGATGACTTACCGCTTGCAGGGACCCGTTTTGAGTCAAACGCTGCGTGTAACGAATCTGGGTGACAAAGCAGCCCCGTTCGGCTTGGGATATCACACCTGGTTTATGGTGGATGGAGAGCCTGAACGCTGGCGCTTGAAGCTGCCTGTAAACGGGGTATATGAGCAAGACGCTGAACAGCTCCCAACAGGTACAATTACCCCTTTGAATGACTTGGAGCCGCTCTCTACGGGACTTTCCCTGAAAGGAACGAATCTGGATACGCTGCTGCGAGCATCGGAGGGACCTGCTGAGGCCCTGTTGACCCGTGATGACGGTTATCAGATTCGCTACACGGCGGATGATCAATACTTTAAGTATTGGGTGTTGTATACCAAGGGTGAATGCGATCAGTATCTTTGCATCGAGCCCTATACCTGGTTGTCTGATGCACCCAATCTACACGATCCTGTGGGCGCAGGCGGTTTGATTCGTCTGGAGCCTCAGCAATCCATTAACTTGAAAACTCAGATTCATATGATATATCCGTAATTTCCCTCTATTCATTTTCCTTCCTTCGGCGCATATTTTCATAACTCTGTCGCATAATAACCTCATCACAGCCGAAGGAGGTGACTACACATGGCTAATGGAGCTAATCAAGGCAGAGGACGCCGCAGTAACAACTTGGTCGTACCTCAAGCCAACAACGCACTACAACAATTGAAATATGAAGCAGCGCAAGAGCTGGGCATCACCATTCCGGCAGACGGTTATTATGGTGACATGCCATCCCGTGAGGCTGGTTCTCTGGGAGGTTATATCACTAAACGCTTGGTGCAACTGGCCGAACAGCAATTATCAGGTCGTTCAGGTCAATAAGCGTCATTATTCCACATGAAGCATTCCGTTTATCGCATTTAACCAAAATACGATAAGGCGGGCATATAACAAAGGCGGTCTTCCCCAGGAAGGCCGCCCTTTCTTTACTCTTTAATATGGATGATTATTCGGAATTAGCCGCTCGGTATGTAGGCTTGTTATAACGGATCATGAGATTCGCCATGTTATAATTCGATTCCAGCGTAGCATCTACCAGAATGGTTCCCTGTCTGACGGCAAAATCGAAAGCAATTTCACCATGAGTCCAGCTACGCTTGTGATTTAGTGTATCCAGCGCCATACGACGGAAGTCCGCCCGATGATCTACTGACAGCCCAGGCTCCACCGCTCCAAATGTACCGCCTTTACCTGCAATCGGATTATGACGGATACCAAATTTTCCAACCACGTTGTTACGTATTTGTACAAATACAGTTCCTGACGACAAACCCGCCAGTTCATCATCCAGTTCTTTAAAAACAATATCCATCTGTCTCACTAACGACAATTGACCTACTTCGCTCATTACAAAAATCCCCCTATATACCTGTTTCAAAACCATTAATAGGTCTTATGACTCAATTATATGCGAAGCTTTTTAACGTTACAATCATAAACAACACAAATGGGCATTTATAACTAATTTCTAAGTATATCCATCAATTTAAATTTCGCTAACAGGTAATACCAACTCTAATTCGACACATTACGACTTTATTCCTCATCTTCTGCAAGAATCGCAAAAAAGGCCCCCCTCGCGAGAGACCTGATTTGGAGTATATCCGTTATTCCGTCATTTGCAAAAATTGCTCAATATCCTGAACTGTGACTTGCGCGGCATTACGCCAGAAGTCAGCCTGTGTTAAATCGGTCCCCAGATGCTTGGAGGCCAATTCTTCCACAGTCATGCGCCCCGTATCACGCAGCAAGGCATCATATTGATCGGCAAAGCCGTCGGCATTTTCTTTCGCAAAGGCGTAAATCCCGGCACTGAACATGTACCCAAATGTATATGGGAAGTTGTAGAATGGAGTATTCGTAATATAGAAATGCAGCTTGGATGCCCAAAAATGAGGGTGAGCCTCATCCAAAACACCGCTGAACGCTTCGCGCTGTGCTTGCTCCATTAATTCTCCCAGTTGTTGCGCTCCTACAACTCCTTTTTTCCGCAGCTCGTAAAAACGGGTTTCAAACAGGAAACGTGCATGAATATTCATGAAAAAGGCCACGCCGCGCTGAATTTTATCCTCCAGCAAAGCTACCTTCTCCTGACCCTCGGCAGCCGCCAGCAAAGCATCCGATACAATCAGTTCTGCCAGCGTCGAAGCCGTCTCGGCTACGTTCATCGCATAATTTTGATTCAATGGATGCAATTCATTCATCACATGCTGATGATAACCGTGTCCAAGCTCATGGGCCAGTGTCGAAACGTTGGAAGGCGATCCGGCATAGGTCATGAAAATACGAGTTTCTTTGCTAAGACGAAGGGAAGTACAGAATCCACCAGGACGTTTCCCCGGGCGATCCTCTGCTTCAATCCAGCTTTTCTCAAAAGCCATTTGAGCAAAATCAGCCATTCTTGGACTAAATTTACCGAATTGCTCAACAATCGTTACGGCTGCATCGTCGTACGAGATTTTAGTAGTAGATGTTCCAAGTGGGGCCTCAACGTCATGCCAGGACAGTTTCTCCAAGCCCAGCAGCTTCGCCTTCCGCTCCAGATATTTAACCAGTACAGGCTTCGTTTCATTAATAACCTGCCACATCGTATCCAGCGTCTGTGCGGACATACGGCTGATTTCCAGCGGCTCCTTGAGCACATCAGTCCAACCCCGGTTTTCATACAGCTTGAGGCGGAAGCCTGCCAGGTGGTTCAGCGTATCCGCACAATAGTCCTCCACCTTGGTCCATGCTTCTTCCCAACGTGTGAACACTTCTTGACGCACACTACGATCCGGTTCATCCAGCTTGTTGGCAGCCTGCCCTACGGACAGATTTACGATTTCTCCATTCTCTGGAACAGGGATAGTCATATTTTTGACAATCGTGTCATAAAAATCCCCCCAACCATGGTAGCCATCCACAGCCAGATCCAATGCGAGACTTTCCAGCTCAGGTGCCATTTTTTCACGAGCTTCGTTCCGGTATTCATTCAGGACAAAAGAGATCGGCTTAATCGCTTCCCGGTCCATCCACTTCTGCCAAATGTCTTCACTCGTTTGTGCCAGCAAGTTCTGGAAGGATACCAACGTACTTTTCCCCTGTGCATACAGCGTATTTATGCGTGCGCCCAGTTCAACAGCCTGCTTGTCATGTTGGTTTTGAGCAGTTAGACAGGAAACAAATGAACCGGCTTGCGATGCTCCGTTAAACAGCTCCTGTATAGCATTCAGCACACTATCAAGACGCTCGGTATCCAATACCGTTTGCGGTACTTTGGCTGATTTAAGCTGGGACTGCAATTGTTGAACCTTGCTCTCCAGCTCCTCCAAAAATGCTTTAAATGAGGGAGAGGAAGACCCCCCACTAAATATGGATTCCAAATCCCATGTTTGCTTCAACGGTGTTTTCATAGCAGTTCCACCTTTCTTTTTGGCGAATTCATGTGGTTTCATATACAATAAAGCTACATCGTCATGATAGAATCACTACAATTGGGAGGAATACAGGATGAGACCTTTACAAATTTCGCCGGAAACGGCTGTGAAATTATCCAAAAAGCTCGGCATTCCGCTGGAACATCTCATGCATACACCCCAGCATATTTTGATGCAAAAACTGGCCGAACTGGCCAAAGAAGAAACCGCTGACCCGAACGGCGGTGAATCGGACAAATCATGATTCCTTTTCACAAAACCTGGCCTTATGACATTGTCATGGGAGACGTTTATGTACAATCCTGTCCGTTTTGCGACCATGAGAACGTCCTGCTGCCCCTGAAGCCCAAAGAGCTTAAGCTCATACACGAAGGGATGAAAAAGCTGCTTGTGTTTCCATGCTGCCACAGCAGGATTACTTTGGTAGATTGTGATGACGATTATTTGCTGTCAGATACCACCCTGCGCCATCATTAATTCATGAGGCAATTTAGAGACAGGTAGCCGTTGTTGATAAACAAGGTGTGAACCATGAGCCTGAACCGGCCATAGTGCACACCTTTATTCCTTCAAGAGGAGCTTGCGTCTTGCATTTCCTCCGGCAGCTGAATATTCTTAGCGAGCATTTGCTCTCTCAATACAGCCCATTGTTCACGGGAAGCCCGGATCATAGCTGCGTCCATAATTTTCTTGTCATTAATGACACGTGAAAACCAGCGTACCGCTTCGTTAAAGTTGCCTGTACGTCGATGCAATTCTCCAATCAGATAGAGAAGCTTAGCATTATTCGCCCCGACACCCTCCAGCTCATAGACCCGAATATAGGAGTCCAGACTAAACTTGAGAAACCGAAGCTCCTGCTCCTCATTTCCCTGGTATCGGTACATCCACGCGATATGCTGCAACAGGCTGGCTATCACCCGCTCCTTTTCCCCGATGACCTGCGCACACAGTAAACCCAGCTTATACGTTTCCAACGCCTCTTCCCAGTTGCGATGTCCGTCATATTCGCGGGATTGCCACCGATTACCGATTTTGTCCTTAAACAGCTTCGACTGTTGATCGCTTAACTGAACGGTTGAATGCTCTGTCGAGGTAAATCCGCAATGAGGACAAACCCGTACGACATAAAAATCGGGATTTTCATTCTTGTAGTACGCGCAAAAATCTGAATCCGTACGAATGGCCTTCTTTAGGCTTGGTCTGACACGGGATGTCTGAAATTCTTCTTCGCAATGCGGGCAAGCAATTTTGATCTGATATAACGGTTCAAGTTCCAATGTTTTTACAACCCTCTCCAAAATTCGGCAATCCCCGCAAGCTTACGGGGTATTTACAAAATGATGCGCAGGACCGGACAAACGGTTAAGTATGATTGAACGAAGCGGCTCCTCAATGCCCGTATCCGTTAACGCACCTGCCATACAAGACAACCATGCCTCTGCTCGCTCCTCCGTTACGGGAAACTTCATATGTCTGGCACGTAACATCGGATGACCATATGCATCAGAAAAAAGGGACGGTCCGCCAAAAAACTGGCTCAGGAACATATACTGCTTTTCCTTTACCGGTTCCATGTCTTTAGGAAACAGGGGACTTAACAACGGATCTTTATAAACTCTCGGGTAGAAGGCCTCAATAATAGCACGAACACCTTCCGCACCCCCAAGGTTGTCATAAATGCTCAGGCTAGGATTCACTTTTTCCTCCAACTTTCTGTGCTATGGTAATAAATATACACCCGTATTATAACAAAAAACAAAAAATGACGCTAAGAATAAGCGTCATTTTATCATTTCACGTATGAGGACAGGCTTGCACGACTTGCAAACAGCCTGCCAATCTACGAATACAGCTAATAACTCCGCCAATCCTCTTCACCGGGACGGACGAGAGAGGCACGAATGACATACACAAAAGCACACACGAGTAGACCGGCAACGATGCTCATCCTGATCACTCCATCCTTAAGGTTATGGATCGTTATTTTTTTAATTTTAACATAATCTTTACAAAAACACAGCATTCCATGCAAACGCTTTCTTGTTTTTTTGGTACTCTTTGTCCATCCTCGTCATAGGAATAGTAGTAGAACTCCAAAGGAGGGGCCTCTATGTCGCTGTACCGCCGTTACTCGCTCCCTTTGCTCATTCTTATGCTGCTATTCCTTTTTATACTTATGGCGGCACACCCGCAATCTTCTCTAAATGCTGGACTTCGTGGTCTGGCTATTTGGTGGGACGTGCTTTTCCCGTCCTTATTCCCGTTTTTCGTTATTTCCGAGCTGCTGCTCGGTTTTGGCATCGTCCATTTTATAGGTGCGCTGCTGGACCCGCTCATGCAGCCCCTATTCCGTGTACCTGGCTGTGGGGGTTTTGTCGCTGCGGTCAGCTGTGCATCCGGTTACCCCATTGGAGCCAAATTAACGGCCAAGCTGTGGGAGCAAAAATGGATCACCCGCATCGAAGGAGAACGGCTGGTCGCCTTTACAACCTCCTCTGATCCGATATTTCTGATCGGTGCCGTTTCCGTCGGTTTCTTCCATCAGCCTGAAATTGCAGCCGTGCTGGGTGCTGCCCATTATGGTGGCGTGCTGATCATCGGCCTGCTCATGCGCTTCCACGGCTCCCGTTCGGGGAACGCTGATACTCACGGCAAGCGTCCCCAGTCTGCTGCAACCCCAGCAGGCCACACCGGGCAGCCTACACCAACATCCCTCACTGTCGCTCCAAATGCCAAGTCAGACACGTCCTCTGTGCAGCGACGCGGACGACTGCGCCAAGCGATATATGCCATGCATACAGCGCGCCTGGAAGATGGCCGTCCATTTGGCGAGCTGCTGCGTCAAGCTATTGCTTCCTCCCTCCGTCTTATTATTGTCGTAGGAGGACTGGTTGTATTCTTCTGCGTCATTCTGGAAGCTTTAACGAACTCCGGTTTAATGAGCGGGCTTCGCCTGCTTACAGCAAGCTTATTGTCCGCCTGTGGCCTTCCTCCTACGTTAACAGACTCCATTGTAGGCGGTATCTTCGAAGTCACTCTAGGGGCACAAGCCGCTGGTGAAGCCACAGGAGCAGCTTTGCCATTCAAGGTAGCCGCAGCAGCCTTTGTTCTCTCCTGGGGCGGACTATCGGTTCATGCGCAGGTCGCGAGTATTTTGAATACAACGAATCTCCGGTACCTGCCTTTTTTGCTAGCCCGCGCTGCGCACGGCATCATCTCTGCTCTGCTGGCTCTCGTGCTATGGCGTCCGCTCATGGGACAGGGAAGCTCGCCAGTCTTTTCTCCGATACACGATATCACCTGGTCTCCCGGCTTCTCATCCACTGTGTTGTGGCAAAGCCTGCTATTCCTCACTTGCCTGCTGATAGCCATGCTCTGTCTCTCTTGGTTGAGTGCAGGCACTAGCCGCTTATTCGCACGTCTGAGGAGAGCGTCCAGGCAATGAACGTTTGTGTTCTTGCTCATAATTGATTATGATCGGTATATACCCATGACAAAGGAGCTTTTCATCTTGAGATATTATGTTCTGGATCGCGGGGATCAGCACTCCATGGACTTGAGTCAGCAGTTTCACCGTCTTGCCCAAGAAAAGAATTTCAAGCTGGATGCCGAATCGCCGGAAATCGTCGTGTCAATTGGAGGCGACGGTACTATGCTGCATGCGTTTCATACCTTCATCGACCGACTTTCGGATATAGCCTTTGTTGGTGTACATACCGGTCATCTGGGCTTTTATGCCGATTGGCGTGCGGACGAGCTGGAGGAGCTAATCCACCTGATGAGCCAAAGCGGATCTGAGGGACCGCTTAAACCGAGAATCGTCAAGTATCCATTGATCGAGCTGGAGATTCACAAGAAGTCGGGAAATGCTTCTTTTATTGCGTTGAATGAATTTACGTTAAAAGGGGTCGATGGCACGGTCGTTGCGCAAGTGGATATTAACGATGTCACGTTCGAAATGTTCCGTGGAGACGGTATATGCGTTTCTACCCCTTCAGGCACGACTGCCTATAACAAAGCACTCGGCGGAGCTATGGTTCACCCCAGCATTGAAGCGTTGCAATTAACTGAGATTGCCTCCATCAACAACCGGGTGTATCGGACAGTTGGATCGCCATTGTTGCTACCCAAGCACCATCATTGTGATATTTTTTCGAGAAAAGATCAGCGTCTTCTGCTGACGGTAGATCATCTGAACTTCCCTGTGGATGATTTGATTTCTGTTCGTTGCCAGGTTTCCAGTCACAAAATCAGCTTCGCTCGTTATCGTCCCTTTCCATTTTGGGATCGGGTACGCAATGCTTTTCTCAATTAGGCAAGCGCTTTGGAATACACATAGAACTGAAAAGCACTAGAACATGCAAAAGAGCCAACCTTGGCTCTTTTTTGTATAATAGGGCCAACTCAATCCATGGTTAATCCTTTTGCCACAACAAAACGGCTCCTGAAATTCAGGAACCGTTTTGTTGTGGAGCTGTGAATGTTATATCTTTTTGCTTCCCTCAGCTCTTTCGGCTTTGGCAGCAGGCTGCGCCTGACGCTGGCCTCCGGAATCACGTGAGACGCGGACTTGCCGTCCCTCCCGATTTTCCTTCGGTTGACGCTCATAGCGTGGGCCACGGGATTCCTTTTTATCGAAATTCCCTTGCTGATTGCGCTGTTTCCGTGGTTCCCGGGCTTGCTGTCCTTCACCGGAAATTCGCCCGTCCTTCGCCTCACGCGGTTCTCTCGGCGGGCGCGAATCACGTGCTTCCCGTGGCTCACGCTGCCGATTCCCTTCACGTCCTTCTCTGGACGGACGGTTTTCACGGAATTCCCTCGGCTGTCGCTCACGCGGTTCCTGGAATTCCCTTGGTTCACGTCGTTGCAGCTCCTGAATTTCCTGAGCTTCACGCGGCTGCTCCACTCGCGGCTCCTCGGCTTCCCTTGACTCGCGCTGTGGCTCTGGCCATTCCCGTTCTTCTCCGTCTGCGCGTTGCAGCACTTCTTGCGGCTCACCGGCTTCAACCGTTTCCGTTGGTTCCGCTTGAGGTTCTTCCAACTGTTGATTATCCGGCGTAACGGATTCATCATTGTTTTCAATCTTGCTGATCACTTCGCGGCTCTTAAGCAGCACAAAATAAGCACAACCGAAATTACAATATTCATTAATGTAATCGTCCAGTACCGCTATGGATGTATCCTTATTGGCCTTGGGATGTCCGTCACGATAAAAGCCCTTTAGACGTAGCTGGTTGTAACCCCAATCACCAATAATATAATCATAACGCTCCAGCACTTCACTATACCGGTCACGAAAAGCTTCGGGATTCCACCCGTTCTTGTGATCCTGCAACACTTCATAGTTTTTACCACCGATATGAAACAAGCTAATCTGACCGCCTTTCCCGGATCAAGCCTGCGAAAGGGCGCCTTCTTCCTTATGCTGAGCGGCGGACTTCACCTGCTCATGCGCTTGGTAGGAGCTGCGGACCAACGGACCGGATTCGACGTGGCTGAACCCCCGTTGTAATCCCTCTTCCTTTAACTTCGCAAAATCTTCCGGTGGGTAATATTTTTGCACATATAAATGTTTCTCGGATGGCTGCAAATATTGTCCAATTGTCATAATATCGCAATCGACTTTACGCAGATCATCCATGGTTTGTAAGATCTCGTCCCACTCTTCTCCGACACCCAGCATGATACTGGATTTGGTAGGGATGGACGGATTTAATTGCTTCGCACGTTGAAGAAGCTCCAGAGAGCGACGGTATTTGGCCTTGGCCCGAACTTTATCGGACGTCCGCTCCACCGTTTCAATATTATGATTCAAAATATCTGGTTTGGCATCCATGACAATACGCAGCGATTCGATATCGCCCATAAAATCAGGAATCAACACTTCTACGCTGCAAAAAGGCAAGCGGCGGCGAATCGCAAGCACCGTTTCTGCAAATATAGTAGCTCCTCCATCCTTCAAATCATCGCGGGCCACACTGGTTACGACACAGTGTTTCAAATTCATGTTTTCAGCCGCTTCCGCGACGCGTTCAGGCTCCTGTAAGTCCAGTTCCGTAGGCATTCCCGTATTCACTGCGCAAAAACGACACGCACGCGTACAAATATCACCCAAAATCATAAATGTAGCTGTCCTGTTGGCCCAGCATTCATATATATTAGGGCATCGCGCCTCCTCACATACGGTGTGTAATGTCTTGGAACGCATCATGCTCTTGATTTCCTGATAGTTATCATCTGTCGTGAGTTTAATACGAATCCAGTCGGGCTTGGCTTCCTTCACTTTTCTAGACAATGGTATAAACCTTCTTTCTGATAAGCTTGAGCTGTCATTGCCATACATTATAACATGAAAGCCATGGAAAAACCTCCATTCATTGTTCCCTTTTTGATATGACTTTGATGCCGGAAAAGTAAACTCCTTAGATGGATAAAAGCGACGGATATGGCTCAACCTAAACCAAAGTGCCCGTACCGATGCCGTTGGATGCGGGCCTGTAATCTACGGGGGCTGTCAAGCTCCCTCATGAGGAGGTCGGTTCACGTGCCTTACCCTAAACGTACAGTTCGCGCTATTCGCCTGTTGCCGCTGCTGTTGTGCGCCACTACACTGACAATGGCCTGTCCGCTTCCTGCTCAGGCCTTGGCTAAACCTTTAGAAGCCTCATCCCAAAGCATCCAGACAGCACATGTTGCTATTCCAAATTCCCAGTCATCACTGTATAAATCGAGGCTTGCTCTATATCGTTCCGTCGAAGCCCTGACAGGGATTCCGTGGTACAGGCTGGCCGCTATCGACCAGTATGAACGCACGCTTACGATTGCGCGTCCCAAGGATCGCAAGCATGGGGAGCGAGTCACAGGTATCTTTGTCACAGGCCCCGTCTGGTCCGGTTTGATGAATCCTGATCCCGAGGACCGGTATCCACGTTCCATTTCTTTTTTTTCCGGGCTGGGACAGGACGGCTCGGGTGACGGAATTGCCGACCGCGATAATGACAGGGACTTGCTGTTCAGCATGGCCTCTTATCTCGGTAAATATGGAATCACCCAGGATGAATTTTCCATTGCAGTATGGGAATATTACCACAACAGCCGCGCGGTTCAAAGAGTGCAGCAGTTTGCCAAACTGTATCGGACCTATGGAAAGCTGGAGCTTGGCAAACAAGCCTTCCCGCTTCCCTTGGGCAGCATTTATAGCTATCGCAGCACTTGGGGCAGTCGTCGGAGCTGGGGCGGTTACCGCATTCATGAAGGAACAGACCTGTTCGCCGGCTATGGCGTACCAGTTCGAAGTACCTGCTACGGCGTAGTCGAAATGAAAGGCTGGAATCCTTTCGGTGGATGGCGAATCGGGATTCGGGATCTCAACAATCGCTATCACTACTATGCGCACCTCTCCGGCTTTGACAAGACCGTTCACAATGGGGACATTGTCACGCCAGGTCAGATTATCGGCTGGGTCGGTAGCTCGGGTTACGGCAAGCCCGGTACCCAAGGCAAATTCCCGCCACATCTACACTATGGGATATACCAGGACAGCGGTTGGACGGACTGGTCCTTTGACCCATATCCGTTATTAAGACAATGGGAGCAAACGGAGCGCAAAGCGCTCAAAACCAGCAAAGCAAAAGGGACCTCCACATAAGGTCCCTTTTGCTTTGCATATACAACAATCAAGCCCTCTCACATTCCACTTGCCTTCGCTTATGGCGTTGGGGATGAAGTGGTGGGTTCATCTTCCTGCATTTGTGGAACACTCTCTATGCCGGAATCCGCAGCACCGCCTGTCTCTGTCGAATGGGGTGGAAGCGCCAAATTGGGGGCGACAGCTCCATTTTTACCAACAGGCTTACCTTGATTATCATAGTAATACATCGGGACATTGCCCACCACGAGCAAATAAGACACCGGAATTTCCGTCTCCACAACCTGAGGCTGCATTTCAAAAGGAATCACGACGGACACCTCCGTCGTAATCCGAATATACACTTCCACCAAAACCATGTTGATGCCCGCATCCTGCTGGCGTGTATTTAAATCTACCTTGATAGCTCCATGCGGCTCCACCTTGAGTGGAACCTTCGGGCCATAAGCAGCCAGCAGCGGACTACCCAATGCCTGACCGATCGGAACACTCTCATCAAAATGGCTCATGCTGTCCATCGTTGCCTTGACTGCCTTGAGCGTATCCGAAGTAATTCTCATATGCTCCGCATAATTCAGAACAAAGCCGGAGGTTTTCCCTTGCGCATCCGTTCTCCATTCGATCAGTTTATCAGCGGTCTCGCCCTGCTCTACCTGCGCAGTAATCGCTGAATTAATGGCCTCCGTCGCCATTTGCTTGACCCGCACTTTTGCCAAATGCATCATAGGCGGCTTCAAATGCTGCTCTACATAAGAGGCAACCTGTACGATTCCTACCAGCAGTATCAGCCCCACAATGAGCCATACTCTGTGTCTTCCATGTCGCCTTCTGTTAGGCCTGCTGTGCCAATGCGGTCTTCTCTTCATCCCGATCCCTCCGCAGCGATGAGCTTACCCTACAAGGATATGCAGCGGGTACACGAAAAAGAAGCTGCCCGTCCGGCAGCTCCTTTTGGTGTACTAAAAATATATAATTTCCGATGTGATTCTTAAGATTATTTGAAAATTATTTAAAAATACGGTCAATCTTTTCAATATCTGCCTGACTCAGCTTAACATCCAGCGTTTTCAGATTCGCTAGCACCTGCTCCGGCCCCTTCGCCCCTGGAATGAGGGCATCAATCGAATCGCGGGTCAAATACCATGCGAGCACAACATGAGCGACCTCTGCATTCAACGCATTGGCAATCTCCCGTACCTGCTCCACTTTGTCCAAAATACGAGCAAATGCTTCTCCCTGAAACAATGGACTTTTCTCTCTGTTGTCTGTGAAGGTTGTGTCTTTCGTATACTTACCGCCCAGCAATCCGGAAGCCAGCGGGAAATAAGGCACAAACGAAATGCCATTAGCCTTGGTGTAAGGCAGCAGTTCCTTCTCAGCTTCCCGTTGGAGCAAATTATAATGGGATTGAAGCACATCTACATAGCCGTCACTATTCGCATCCTTCAATTGTTCAATGGAAAAGTTAGATACGCCAATGGCCTTAATTTTGCCTTCGTCCTTGAGCTTCTTCAATTCTCCGACAGCCTCTGCCTTCGGCGTAGCTTCATCCGGGAAATGGATATAGAACAGATCAATATAATCGGTCTGCAATCTTTTCAGACTGGATTCGACGGATTCACGTAAAAAAGCAGGCGAGTTGTCAACAACAACCTCTCCGTTCACAAATTTGTGTGCCCCCTTGGTCGCAATGACAGCTTCCTCACGTTTGCCGCGCTCCTTCAGCACCTCACCGATCAACCGCTCTGAGTGCTCAGGTCCATAAATAAAAGCCGTATCCAGAAAATTGACGCCGTTATCCAAAGCTGTGCGAACAACTTCTTTGCCCGTTTCATCGTTCAAACCGGAAAAAAGATTATGTCCTCCCACCTTATTTGCACCCAAACCGATTGGTTTTACATATAGATCTGTTTTGCCAATACGCACTTGCTCTGCCAATTCACGTCATCTCCTTTTCGAAAGTTACTTCCATTTTAATATTAGATTCCAAAAAAAGCAAATATAATATACTTAAAATCAAATAAGAATAATAAGAAATAAAACAACACTATTTTCTTTTTCGCTTCATACTGCGAATGATTGTTTTCGTTGTCTGATCCACCCGGTATGATTCCGTGATTTTTTGCAGAGCTTTGTTGAAGGTAAAATCGTCCAGTGTATTGTTTTTCAAGTAACTCATCGTAATCTCAGGCAACTTGATATAACAGATGGATATCGCCCATGCGACCGCCATTTGTACATAATAATCCTCACGGTGGGTTTGATCCAGCCATTGCAGTACCCGGATGATATACTCTTCCTCAATATAAAAATTCAGAAGCATAACCACTCCAAACCGAATTTCATATTCTTTTCTGGATGACAGATACGGCTGGATAAAGTCCCATACTCGTTCCTTATGATTTTTCGTACATTTTAATCCGGCACAGAAGCTGTCACAAACCGACCAGTTATCAATTTTAGGAACAAACCTGGCGACGTAGCCCAAAACTTCCTCTATATCCGCTTTCACATAGCCAATCACCATGCCTTGCAGCATTACTTCCTCGAAATGTTCACTTTCAGCGGTTTCAAGGTAGAGACGCCAATCTCCTTTGGCAATATCCTGAGCCAGCTTACGCAGCACTGGCAGACGTACACCCAGCACATTATTAATCGTCGGAAGCAGTGCAGCCGTGAATTTCTGAAAATCCGCATCAACATATGACAGTATTTGTTCTCTAATTGTTTTCTCCATAGTTTCCACTCCCTGATTCTTAACGAAATGAAATGCTCCACAAATAAATAGAGGCCACAGAACCATAGGGCGAATAGACTCGGCGGTACTCCTCAAATTGCTGCTTGGTCAGTGTATCCAAATTATACAGCTTCATCATCCCCCGTCGAATAGCTATATCGCCCCAACTGACGACATCCGGACGCTCCATGGAATTAATCAGCATCATTTCAGCCGTCCACGGACCTATCCCATGCAGCGAGGACAATTTTTGAATTACTTGTGTATCGGAGAGCTCATATAGTTCCTGCAAATCCAACAAGCCCTGCTCTATGGTTTGGGCTATATTCAGGATACAAGCCGCTTTTTTCATCGTGATACCACAGCTTTGAATCACTTCAACCGACTGGGTCGCTATATTTTCCGGTGTCATCACACCCAGCTTCTCCTGCATTCTTGCCCATATCGTTTGAACCGCCTTCGCAGAAATAAGCTGTCCCACAATCGCATGAACAAGCGCGGCGAACAGATCGGGAATAATCACTCGTTCGACCTTCCCCATTTGCGTCATTGCTGTACCAAGTACAGTATCCACGCTTTTCAGATAGTTGATTTCCTTCTCTCCATAGTCAAAATTTTTCGTGATCACGGTTTGCACACTCCGCTTCCTCCTCTGCAACCCTTATGCAGTTCCACCACATTCCATTTGAATGCAGTCTACACCAAAATCAGGGCTCAAATCCTCCACGGCTTACATAAAGCTGTTCTTCAGGAAAAACGTTACGAAACTGTTCGTAGACTGCCTTGTAGGCAGCCGGATGATACCAATCCTCCAGCCCTAACGGCTCGTAAAGCGCACCGATATTTAAGCTTCGTGTACGCCTTCCTCTACTGCCGTCTCCCATAAAATAATCATCAATACAGACACGGTTGACCAGTGGCAAAAGCTTGTCCGCAAACTGCTCGCTGCTTGGAAGCATCGGAGCAATGGTCGCTTGCGTATGATGTGCTTCCATTGCTAACCTCTTTCGAGCTGCAAAAGCTTTACCTTCATATCCAAACCACCGCGATATCCGGTTAAAGCGCCATTTTTGCCGATAACCCGATGGCATGGGACGGTGACCAGAATCGGGTTAGCACCGATGGCAGCTCCCACCGCACGAACAGAGGCGGGCTTCTGAATCGCGTTCGCAATGTCTGAGTAGGATTGTGTCTCTCCATACGGAATGTCACACAGTGCGTTCCAGACCGCCATTTGAAACGCAGTCCCCCGAAAGTCAAAAGGAACGGTAAAACTTGTGCGCTTCCCTTGAAAGTATTCAATAAGCTCTGTAGCATAGGGCTGTAAAACCTTATCATCTTCAACTAATGGACTGCCGGGAAATCGACTCCCTGCCCACGAAGCCAATTCCTCTAAAGGTTTATCGGGCGAGCCTACGTAACATAATCCATACGATGTAGCTGCAATATATAAATTCCAATCCTCGTGGGTTAATAATGACCAATAGATTGTTTTAGGGGTTTGGGTTAACATGATGTATACCTCCATTTTGTAATTGTTCTGATTTAAGGTGGCGATATTGCAAAGGGGTGTAGCCTGTATTCTTTTTAAATAACGTAATAAAGTAAGGAGTATTGGACAGACCTACGCTCTCCCCCACTTCCGCAACGGACTTATCCGAGTCCATTAGCTGTTGCTTGGCATGCTCCAATCTGGTTTGCTGTATATATTCCATCGGAGTTATATCCATGACCCGCTTGAAAGTACGATGTAAATGGTACGGGCTCCCATGACTCATCTCTGCAAGCAGATGCAGCGTTAAATTTTCCTTATAATTAGAACCCACATACTCTGTAACCAGTGCAATCCATTCATGATCAGGCAATTTTTGTCCTGTCGGTTTACACCTTTTGCATGGTCGAAAATGCTCCGCTAAAGCCTGTTCTGCTTTTTTGAATACGCGGATGTTTTCTCTTTTAGGAGGACGGGATTTGCAGGAGGGGCGACAAAATATTCCCGTTGTCTTCACAGCATAAAAAAATTCACCATCATAAGACTTGTCGTTCTCCACAATAGCTCTCCACTTCTCGTCAGTGATGGGCAACTCGGA
Organism: Paenibacillus sp. 1-8; assembly: GCF_056316205.1. Lineage (NCBI taxonomy): Bacteria > Bacillati > Bacillota > Bacilli > Caryophanales > Paenibacillaceae > Paenibacillus > Paenibacillus sp. 1-8. The sequence goes on from NZ_CM149995.1 coordinate 4,379,291, forward strand.
TTTCTTCATTACATTCACCTCTCATTTGCGATGTAGCTCCCATTTATCTATGTCTAAATTATAAACCAAACAGTGAACATATGTACCCCTCTTGGAATGTAAAGGCAAGATAACGAAAAAAAGATGACTCCATTGGAGCCACCTTTGATCTTACATGTCCATCTTCTTGTATGCACTTGAACCAAAGCCCGGAAATACCGATAAGGTGGACCTTAGAGCTTTTTCTTATGTCATTCAGGCAATGCCCTCCTTCTCATTGGTACCGCCGAACAGTTTTAAGAGCGGTTCCTGCACCCTTACCTGTCCTTGGGTGGTTGGAAGGATATCTGTATAATCGGAAGAATTCGTAACGATAATCGGCGTAATCGTAGGATAGCCTGCTGCCCTGATCTGCTCAACGTCAAATTCGAGCAGCAAGTCCCCTGCTTTTACCTGATCGCCTTCTTTGATATGGGAGGTAAAATGTTTACCGTCGAGCCTAACCGTGTCTACTCCGACATGAATCAGAATTTCTGCGCCTTTGGGCGAAACAACTGCAAGCGCATGTTTTTTCTTGAACGCCACGGTAATCGTCCCGTCGAACGGGGCTACAACTCTGCCTGATGTCGGTTCGATGGCGAGGCCTTTACCCATAGCTTCCGACGCAAATGCGGGATCGGGAACTTCCGAGAGAGCGACAACGGTTCCTTCAATCGGACTAAATACCTCTTCGTTAGAAACATCTGTCGTATGAACTGGTTCTTTAGTCGAATTTTCGGGTGATTCTTCCGCATCAACCGGATCTTCAAACCCTAAAATATAAGTCAGAATGGCCGAAACCAGAAACGATACCGAAATTCCTAAAATCAGTCCCGGGAAGCCTTGTCCGCCAGGGCCGTAGAAGATGGGCAAGGTCAGCAGTCCCGGCGCGCCGGAAGCGAATGCTTGCGTTCCCGCTTGGCCGATAATTGCACCACCGATAGCACCGCCGATAATACCTGCAATAAACGGACGTTTCAGCGGAAGCGTGACTCCATAGACGGCTGGTTCTGTGATACCGAACAATGCGGTAAGCGTAGCGGAACCCGCCAAGGTCTTCAACTTTTTATTTTTTGTTTTAAGCATGACACCAAACGCAGCACCGGTTTGGGCGAAGATGGAAGCCGCAGCGGAAGGTTTGATTCCGTCTCTGCCGTTAACAGCAATGTTATTAATGAATACAGGTACGAGGCCCCAATGGACACCGAAGATAACGAGAATTTGCCAACAAGCACCCATGATTGCGCCAGCCAATAACGGGCTGAAGCCGAACGCGGCAATGAGTCCAGTTGCGATGCCGTTGCCCACGTAGACCCCGAATGGACCAAACACGATCAAAGTTAGAGGAAGCATAATCACGAGCAGGATCAATGGCGTAATAAAATTTTTGACGCTTTCATGGATCAACCGATTACACCATTTTTCTAGCTTGCTCATGACAATGATAGCAATAATAATGGGAATAACTGTTGACGAATAACTCATCATGACGATTGGAATACCGAAAAAGTCAGTAGGTGTACCTTCCGTTTTCAACGTGACGATGGACGGGTAAAGCAAACCTCCGGCAATGGTCAGGGCGACGAAAATGTTACCTTCAAATTTTCGGGCTGTTGTAACCGCTAACAAGAGCGGGAGAAAATAAAACAGACTGTCAGCAGCGGCCAGCAAAATAATGTAGGTCGTGTCCTTCGGTGTCAGCCATCCAGCGTTGCTGGCAATCAGCAGTAGGCCTTTCAGAATACCGGCTCCCGCCATGACTCCGAGTAGCGGTGCAAAAATGCTGGAAACAACGTCTATAATGGCACCGAAGCCTTTGTTGGCTTTAGCAGGTTTTTCATCTTTTTTGGATTCGTCCAAAATGTTGGATACCTTGCTGATAGCACTGTATACTTCTGGTACTTTGTTACCGACTACGACTTGAAACTGGCCACCGCTTTGCTTAACCGTGATAATCCCATCGGTTTTTTCCAGTTTTTCTTTGTCCGCTTTCGCCTCGTCCTTTAGCACAAAACGCAAGCGGGTGGCGCAGTGAACGAGTGATACCACATTTTTTTCACCGCCTACCAGATGAACGATTTCCTTAGCCAATTTTTCATAACTCATGCTAGACACCTCCATGTTCTAATGGGCATTTTACGTATTTAGGCGCACAAAAAACCTAAGCCTTGAAAAATGGTGGGCGCTTTTTGTCCCGCAATTTTTCATGACTTAGGTTTTGCCTGCATAACCAGTAACAATCCCAGTTAAAGATTTATTAAATTCCTGTTGTTCTCATAATATAATTAATCAACCATATCTGTCAATAAAAATATTTACCCATATATTCTCTATCCTGTTTGCAGGAAAAGTCCAGCTTATCTGTTAACCACCCGCTCAATATGCACGGTCAGATACAGCTTTTCCTCGTTCGTCAATTCGTGGTTGTATTCTTTTTCCACAAAAGCTCCGATTTTCTCCGTGCAAGCTGCCGCGTCTCTGTGCTTTTCCTTAATCATGTCATACAAATGATCGTAGTTATTTTCATAGTGATTCCCCTTAAACACTCGCTGGGCGAAAAATTTCAGATGTGTAATAAAGCGGAAATAACTCAGAGAGTCCTCGTCAAAATCGACCTTAAAATGATATTTCGCAATATTGATAATTTGCTGCATAAATTTCGTAATACTCATCGTGGTGATAACTTCTTCGTTCATTTCGGCATTCACGATGTGAATCGCGATAAAAGCCGCTTCGTCCACAGGCAGTTCAATATCGAGCTTTTGTTTGATTTGTTCCAGCGTTTTCAGACCAATCGCGAATTCTTCTTTGTACAACTGCTTGATTTCCCACAATAACGCGTTTTTGATCTCCAATCCTTCCCGATATCTTTCAACGGCAAAATTGATATGGTCGGTCAAGGAAACATAAATATTTTCGTTCAGCTTTTTATTCAAATTGTGCTTGGCGTCATTAATGATTTCTTCCACAATCACAATCAGTTCCAGTGGAACCTCACGCAGTAGCATTTTGAAGTTGTCGGACGTCTGCTTGTTTTTCAGGGCAAATACTTTCTGAATTCTGGTTTCGTCTACTTTATCTCCGGGCTTTTTCTTAAAAGCAATCCCGCGGCCCATCACCACGAGCTCTGTACCGTCCGTCTGGTAGACACTGATTACATTGTTGTTGATGACCTTTGCTATTTTCATCTAATAAATCCCCCCATATGCCAGCAAGAGCCACTCCTATTCCATCCTGTTTATGGCAAACAAAAAAAACCGAAGCTCAACAAATAAACAAGACTGTAAAATCCGCTTATTCGTGGCTTAGGTTTTGCCTGCATAACCAGTAACAATCCTAAAAATGATGGAATTGCGTCAAGTATAGCCCGAAGACGAGAGATTGTCAACGCTTTCAATCAAGAAACAGAGACCGGAAATCCCCTTTACAACCGGGATGTCCGATCTATTTTCTTATGAGATTCTTACTCGCCCAGATTCTCGCCATCGGAATGAATTACGTTTTTGTACCAGTGGAAGCTCTTCTTTTTTATCCGGTTCAGCGAGCCGTTGCCTTCGTTGTCCCGGTCCACGTAAATATATCCGTAGCGTTTTCTCATCTCTCCCGAGGAGGCGCTGACAATATCAATAGGGCCCCAGCTTGTATAACCGATAATCTCGACTCCGTCCTGAAGAGCCTCGCCCATTTCAGCAATATGCCGCTTCAAATAGTCGATCCGGTAATCGTCATTGACTTCTCCTTCAGGAGAAACCTCGTCGTTGGCACCAAAGCCGTTTTCCACTACAAACAGAGGCTTCTGATAACGGTCGTGCAATTGGTTTGCCGTGATACGGAACCCTTTCGGATCAATCGTCCAGCCCCATTCGGACTTGTCCAGATAAGGGTTGGCTACGGAGCCGAACACATTGCCGCTCGTCATGTTTTTGATAACTTCCGGGTCTGTGCTGGTGGTTCGGCTGGAATAGTAACTGAAACCGATATAATCGACGGTATGATGCTTCAAAATATCCGCGTCGTCCGGTTCCATCTCGATGGTTAACCCATGATCCTTGAAGAAGCGCTTCGCATAACCTGGATATTCACCGCGTGACTGCACGTCGATAAAGAAGTAGGACTCGCGGTCTTTTTCCATTCCCTGATGAACATCTTCGGGATTACATGTATACGGATAGAAGCTGCCCGCAGCGAGCATACAGCCAATCTTGGCGTCTGGAATGATCTCATGGCACGCTTTGACAGCCAGTGCACTTGCAACAAGCTGGTGATGTGCAGCCTGATACTGAATTTGTTTGACGTTTTCACCTTCCTGGAAAACAAGCCCGGCGCCAATAAACGGCAAATGGAGCAGCATGTTAATTTCGTTGAACGTCATCCAGTATTTTACTTTATCCTTGTAACGGGCGAATACCGTTTTTGCATATGTTTCAAACAGGCTTACCAGTTTCCGGCTTCGCCAGCTTCCGTACTTAGCAATCAGATTTACCGGTACGTCAAAATGAGCGAGCGTAACCACTGGCTGGATGCCATGTTTAAGCAATTCGTCGAACAGATCATCGTAAAATTGTAACCCGGCTTCATTCGGTGCAGCATCTTCTCCCGTTGGGAAAATACGGGCCCAGGCAATGGAAACACGCAGCGCCTTGAAACCCATTTCTGCAAATAGCGCAATATCCTCGCGATAGCGATGGTAAAAATTAATCGCTTCGTGAGAAGGATAGAATTCGCCTTCGAGCGGAGTGAGCGAGGGAACATTCCCCTTCATGATGCTTCTTCTTTTCTCGCCAGTAGGTAGCAGATCCACCAGACTCAATCCTTTGCCGTCTTCCAGATAAGCACCCTCGGCCTGATTGGCAGCAAGAGCACCCCCCCATAAAAAGTCTTTCGGAAAAATAAAGCTGGACATAAACGTTCTCCTTCCAAATGTGTGATGAAGGGAAAGCCGAAAGGGTTTGGAGAAATAAAAAAAACCCAAACTGGCCAGGATACACGCGTAGTGTAAACAAGCCGGTTCAGGTTATGCCCTAACGGTAACATCCCATGAAAAGGTTATACGTATTTGATGAAACTCTAACAAAGATTTGGAAGCCTGTCAAATTCATTTGATGCTACAGACCATGGGCCCTTTTTTATTTATTTCCAGCAGGTGTCACACTTCATATTACAATCCGTCATTACAAAAATGAAGTCAGAACATTTTCGCTATTTTGTTGTATTTTCAACCATAATACTCAACACATGTTTGAATGTCTCAAGATCGTCCTTGGAGATACCTGCAATTGTATCATTTTTGAACTTTTCGGCAATTGGCATTAAATCGAGACATACCTTTACGCCCTTATCGGACAATTCTAACTGCTTGACTCGTTTATCTGCATTAGTAGCGGAGCGATATAAAAGCCCATCCAATTCCAGTTTTTGAAGCAAACGTACTACGCTCGGTTCTTTAATCGACATTTTTTCTGCTAGTTCTCTCTGGGTAATGGATTCATGAATATAGATGTAATACATAGCGATCCATTGACTCCTGGTGATGTGGTAGGGTCGAAACTCTTTCTCCAATGCTTCCGCAAAGACTTTCCCACTACGGTTTGTAACAAAAGCAAGGCAATCCTCTATATTAAACAATAGACACACCAACCAATCCCAACAGTTTTATCTCCGTGTATTTCTCCTCTGTTCGCAGTATGATAGCAAACATTTCACTTTTTGTGAAATGGTATGGCTACATCAGCGTGTTTTACGCTTGATGGAGTGCCCCAATGCTAAGGCCGAATGCAGCTTCATGAATCACTTCTCCCGTAGTCGGGTGAGCAAACACGGTGTTCGTGATTTGTTGCTCCGTCAGCTCATTGGCAATCGCAAGCGTTAAGGTACTGATCAGGGAAGACGCATCGGGACCAATAATCGACCCTCCAACTATTTTTTGTGAGCGATTATCCTTAATCAATTTAATAAAACCTTCCGGTTCATTCATTGTTAACGCCTTACCATTGCTGGCAAAGGAAACCTTGCTCACGCTGTAATCCATCCCCTGCTGTTTACATTCATCCTCTAATAGACCTACACTGGCTATTTCAGGTGAAGTGAAAATCACGTTCGGGATTGCCGTATAGTGCATGCCTCCCGATTCGCCTAATATCCCATCGATGGCTGTAATGCCTTGATGCGAGGCGACATGGGCAAGCTGCATAATATTCGTAACATCGCCTATCGCATAGATATGTTCGACGTTTGTACGCATATGTTCGTTCACGGCAATACCGCGCCCACGTTCATTAAGCTGAACTCCGGCTCGTTCAACCTCCAAACCCTCCAAGTTAGGCTCACGTCCAACAGCCACCAACACTTTTTCACTAACGAGCAGGTGCTCACCTTGAGAATCCTCATAATTTACAATCGCTTGTCCATCGTCAGCACGCTGGATTTTGGCTACCTTCGAGTTCGTATGGATATGAATCCCTGCTTGCTCCGCCGAATGTTTGATTTCTTCGGAAATGTCGCTGTCGATCATGGTCAACAGTCGGCTCATAAATTCAACTACATGCACTTCAGCACCTAAATAACGATAGATGAAGGCAAACTCCATGCCAATGACACCCCCGCCGATGATCGTGACGCTCTTCGGCAGCTCGGTGCATGCAAGCGCATCAGTGCTGTTCATCACAAAAGGAAGATCGATGCCAGGAATATTCACCTTGGCAATTTTGGAGCCTGTCGCTACGATGATGTCGTTCGCTGAAATATGGTAGTGGTTCTGCCCTTTTACACTCACTTCATGTGCGGATAAGAAAGATGCTTGCCCGCGGATAACTTCAATGTCATTCTTCTCCATCAAGTAGTCAATCCCGGAAATTAATTTTTCCTTGATTTCATCTTTACGACGAATAATCTGCTTCATATCGACTTGAAGGTCCGTTCCCGTGTGAATGCCAAACAAAGACGATTGTTTGACATGGTGACAAACTTCAGAAGATTTAACCAGTGATTTGGTTGGAATACAACCTACATTTAAACATGTACCGCCCAATTCTTCCTTTTCAACTAATGTAACCTTAATCCCCTTTTTGGCTGCATAAATCGCGGACACATACCCACCTGGTCCTGCTCCAATAATCAATAGCTCAACTTTCTTAGCCATGACCGGCTGTTCCATTGCAGCAGCCTGCGGCTCAGATAATGCAACGGTGTCTTCTACAGCGGTTTCCAACGTAAACAAAACTTGGTTGGAGGAAATTTCTCCACCTTCTTCAAAGAAAATGTGGCTGATGGTCCCCTCTGCGGTCGCTGTAATTTCTCGATTGCCTTTTCCCGTCTCAACCTCGACGAGTAAGTCTCCTAAAGAGACCTTCTCCCCTAGCTGCACATTGATTGTTCCTGCTTTCCCTTTTTTTCCCCCAGCAATCATTGACATTTTAATTTCCATGATGTTCAAGCTCCTTCACTACTAAAAAGGGCTAAACCGCGCCGCTTTTAGCGAATAGTTTAGTGTCTGACTACACCGGATTGCACCAGTTTAACCCCGTTCGCCAAGCAGTCTCCAACCGGGCAGGTCTTCTCAATGAATGCCGCAAAAGCTTCTGTTTTTTCTTGACTTTCGGTCGTTTTGAAGTGCATTACAAAACGAATTTCCTGGAAACCGCTTCTTACATCTGCCAGCCCCATGAACCCATCCGGGTCCAAATCCCCTTCAAGCTCAACATGCAACTCTTCATACGAAAAGTTATACGCATCCGCAAAAGCAGCAGCAACGATAGACTGACATGCTCCCAGCGCACACAGAAGCGCTTCGACCGGATTCATCCCTTTATCTGTTCCACCTAAATCTTGGGGTTCATCCATCAAGATTTTAAAACCTCTGGATTGAGCCTCAACCTGCAAACCTTCTGGCAATTTTGTGGCAGTAGCTTTGAACGTAGTTAACATAGAAATGGCCTCCCTTTGCTTTGTGAAAAAAATAACTTATTCTTGTGAAAATAATAACAATCTATTTACTCAAAGTCAATAGTTAGCTAAGTAATTTGTTGAAATAAACATGACGAACAAAGTGACCTTCCCAATTCTTTTCATTCTAGACAATGATCCGGGAAAATCTAGTGGCTGGTCACCTTCGTCTACCCGACTCACTTCCACAACCAGAAAAGCGCTTCGGAGCCTCTTTTGCCCGACCAGACTTTCAACAGCGAAACGAAAAGCGTGCTTGGCTGGGCATATCGAAATAAAAAAAGGAAGAGCCTTAGCCCTCCAATGAAATTAAAGTTTTCGATTTTAAAAATACTAGGTCGAACAATATCACATAATACCTTTTCGTTTTTGGTATAGTTTTTCTACTGCAACACTCCACATATTCTCTTTAGCCCTTCTGTTAAAATTGCTCTCGGACATGCCAGATTAAGACGAATATAACCATCTGAATTGGCCACGAACATACTTCCTCCTTCTAGTAATACTCCTGCATTGTTCGCAAAATATAAAGACATATTTTCTTCATGTGGAAGATATGCACTAATATCCACCCATGCAAGATAAGTAGCCTCTGGGATACGGAATACAGCCTGAGGTAAATGGCTTTCTAGATATTGCTGGGTAAAAATAAAATTGTCATCCAAGTAAGTTTTTAATTGTCTCAGCCACTCATCACCGTGTTGATAAGCTGCCTGTGTTGCCGCAATGCTCAGTGGATTTTCCATGCTGTAGTGACGAGCCTGCCACACTGCTCTGACTTCATCATTGGGAATGATTATATTTGAGAGCATCAACCCCGCCATATTAAAGGTCTTGCTTGGAGCCATACAGGAGATGATCTTATCTGTATTGGGAAAGATCTTGGCCAAAGGCGTATGAACCATGCCATTCCTGAGCAAATCACAATGAATTTCATCTGAAATAATCCAAACGTCATTTTCAAGACAAATTTCACCAAACTTTTTTAGTTCTTCCGGTGTCCAAACACGTCCTGTGGGATTGTGCGGATTACAAAAGATACATAAACTTACCTTTTCATCTCGCACTTTTAATTCTATATCATCATAATCCATCGTATAGTCCCCCTGGTGATTTATTAAATCGGAGGTCACTAATTCAAGATTATTAAAGTCTACAGCGTGCTTGAAATATGCATAGGATGGCGTAACAATTAAAACCTTTTCGTCTGGTTTGCAAATGTACTCAATCAACTCATATAAAGCGGGAATAATTCCAGGTGAAGTTACCAAATGTTCTTTTTGAAAGCTCCAATTGTAGTAGTTTTGTGTCCAATGAACAACAGAAAGATAATAATCAGGATCAAATACCTTCGTATAGCCCAAAATTCGTTTATCTAACCGTTCTTTAACGGCTTGGATAATTTCAGGAGGAGTAGCAAATTCCATATCAGCCACCCACATACGAATAAATTCATCATCTTTAAAAGGGAACGTCATGTCATTAGAAGCCTTAAAAATGTATTCTTTAAAGCCATCTGTACTCATAGCATTGGTGTTTTTTCGATCAATAATTTCATCAAAATTGTACTTCATCTGTTTTCTCCACTCCTACTGTAGAATAGTTCGTACATCGGCACCCTGATCCTAATATTACAAAAAAAGTAGACATTATGCTATGTGTTCCTCGCATAATGTCTACTTTTTTTGTGAAACAATCAAGTATTCATGGTTTTAACTGTGAAGTGTATACTCCGAAGTCACTTTAACGTTTCTTTCAATGGTGTTTCTCACAGGTGATATTTCTATAGCTTTTGCAATCAACTTTTTAACCTGCGCTTCATCTGCGTCACTATCCACATTGAAACGAACGTTTATTTCATTAAATCCAGAATTCCCCTCTTTTAAGCCAAAGAAAACGTTCAAATCTATATCGCCAGTAACATCAACGGCCAACGAATTTACTTTAATCCCCATACCACTAGCTGTTGCAATGAATCCAACACCTACACAAGCGCCAAGTGCACTTAACAAAAGCTCAACGGGATTAGGTCCTTTTCCAGTTCCGGATAGCCACTCTGGTTCATCAATGGATACCGGCTTATAGTCCCCAACCTCGGCCTCCGAGTAAAACCCATCTTTCCATTTTACTGTAGAAGCAAAACTTGTAATTGCCTCCTCAGGGTTTTCCTTATATTTTTCTGCCAAGCTTCCGAGCATATTCACATCTATACCGTTCATTTTACTCATGTTTAGGACTCCTCTATTTTATATTTTTCATAAACCAATCTTAATTAATCCTCGCTTGTCCTTTATGACTTTTTAGGCGGGATCGCACACCCTTCATCAGTACATAGTCCTTCACTAGAGGTTTCATCAGAAAGAATTTCAAACTTAGGTGCCGGATGCTCTTCTTCCCAAACTTTCTCCACCCTGACCATCCGAAACCTTGGGTTGCCGGATGTCTGCTTCGGCTACGGCACTTTAAAGGGTAAAGTTACCCGGTGGATTTGAACCACCTAATGATGGGACTGTGAGGTGCACCAAAAAAAGAGGCTCCCTATACTGGGGGCCTCTTGATATTGTAGTAGCGTTGATGGCTTTTTAACGAAACCTAAAAGAGAAATGTATGTTCATTTATACCATTTTCCACTCATGAAGTTCCAAGCGAAGCGCTTTTTCCGACACATACGGGTCTTTTTCAACCATCGCCTGTGCCTCTTCCAATGAATCTGCAACGTAAATGACTAGACCGCCGGCCCCATCAACAAAAGGTCCCATGGCATAAATTTTCCCCTGTTCCTTCATTTTGTTCAAAAATTCCAGGTGCTTAGGATGTAACTCTTGTCTTTTTACCGGGTCAACTATGTGCAAGATTGCTGCGTAATGTGCCATTGTATCACTCCTTAAGTGAATGAAAAATAGATTACCAAGTCTATGAAGCCTTTATATTCTTAATAGCACGAATCTTTTAAATTAGTACACAATTTCGTGATCTTCACGTTTTTCATACAGTGAGGCCACTGGCTCGATAGTCCGTGATGCTCTCCGTCCATTGCTGCTGGTGTCGTTCTGCTTTGGTCATCTGGCAAATCGTTAAGATATGCCTATGATCTCATGACTGGTGTTGGGTTTACAGGTGTACTGGGTTTGACGCTTACGTTTTAACTGTGAAGTGTATACTCCGAAGTCACTTTAACGTTTCTTTCAATGGTGTTTCTCACAGGTGATATTTCTATAGCTTTTGCAATCAACTTTTCAACCTGCGCTTCATCTGCGTCACTATCCACATTGAAACGAACGTTTATTTCATTAAATCCAGAATTCCCCTCTTTTAAGCCAAAGAAAACGTTCAAATCTATATCGCCAGTAACATCAACGGCCAACGAATTTACTTTAATCCCCATACCACTAGCTGTTGCAATGAATCCAACACCTACACAAGCGCCAAGTGCACTTAACAAAAGCTCAACGGGATTAGGTCCTTTTCCAGTTCCGGATAGCCACTCTGGTTCATCAATGGATACCGGCTTATAGTCCCCAACCTCGGCCTCCGAGTAAAACCCATCTTTCCATTTTACTGTAGAAGCAAAACTTGTAATTGCCTCCTCAGGGTTTTCCTTATATTTTTCTGCCAAGCTTCCGAGCATATTCACATCTATACCGTTCATTTTACTCATGTTTAGGACTCCTCTATTTTATATTTTTCATAAACCAATCTTAATTAATCCTCGCTTGTCCTTTATGACTTTTTAGGCGGGATCGCACACCCTTCATCAGTACATAGTCCTTCACTAGAGGTTTCATCAGAAAGAATTTCAAACTTAGGTGCCGGATGCTCTTCTTCCCAAACTTTCTCCAACACTTGAGAAAAAGATTCTGTTGGCTGTGCCCCTGAAACTGCATATTTTTGGTTGAATATAAAGAACGGTACCCCGCTAATCCCAACTCGACGAGCTTCATCTTGATCTTTTCGCACTTGATCTGCATAGAGATCCTTATTATTCAAGACTCCGAGGGCTTCTTTTCTGTCTAACCCAACCGCTTCTGCAATATCGGCCAGTGTATCATAATCTCCTACATCCTTGGATTCAGTGAAATGTGCAATAAGTAATTTTTCATTCAATGTTGTTTCTTTGCCATTGGTTTTTGCCCATTTTAATAAACGATGAGCATCCAGTGTATTGGTGGGTTTAAGATTATCTAATTGAAAGGATAATCCCACGTTCTTGGCTTGTTGAGTTAAGTGGCTAAGAAATTCTTTCGCTTGTTCTCTTCCGCCAAACTTAGGAGTTAATTTTTCTACAAAACTTGTTCCATCATACGAAGAAGCTCCCGGATCAAGCTCAAAGCTTTTGTATTCAATACTTATTTCATCTTTATACGGTAATCCATCTAAGGCCCGCTCCAGATTTTGTTTACCAATATAGCAGAATGGACATGCAATGTCAGACCAGATTTCAATCTTCATATTTCTACCCCTTCTCCGTTTTAATTATTCGTCAAATGCAATCAGTGCATTTACTCCATGAGCAAGGGCGGAACCAGCTTTTAAAGCAGTAGCTACCATAATCGACTCAGCCAGCTCTTCTTTGGTTGCTCCGGCTTTTTTGGCTGCTTTCGTATGAATATCAATGCAATATGGACACCCAGTGGTATGAGCAACCGCAACCGCCATCAATTCTTTTTCCTTGGTACTGAGCATGCCGGCTTTCAACGCTTGCTGATCAAAAGACGCAAATGATTTAAACGAATCACTTAATTGGGTAAACTCCCGCAGTCTATTAATATAAGATGCACGGTATAACTCGTCGTCATCGGACCCATCATACGCATTTAAAGCATTAACGCCATGAGCCATCGCCGAACCGGCTTTGAGCGCGGTGGCGACCATTATAGCTTCTGCCATTTCCTCTTTTGAAACACCCAGTTTCTTAGCTTGTGTTACATGAACCTCAATGCAATAAGGGCACCCCGTGGTGTGGGCTATAGCGATTGCAATTAGTTCCTTGTATTTTGCCGTAAGTTTACCTTCAGCCAATGCTAGCTTATCAAAGGCTACAAACGCCTTGAATATCTCTGGAGAAGCCGAGTTAAATTCTCCAATACGTTGAAAATTCGATTTTTTAAATAAACTGTCTTGATGACTCATAAAAAACCCCTCTATTCATTAGAAATTTTAGTGTACTCTAAACTTTAATTCATCACGCTCAAAATTTTTTCCTTACTTACGCTTTTCATAGATCCTACGATTGAATAATAAGTTTCTCTCATTAAATGCCTCCTTTTAGTCGAAAACAGGAAAACATAATTCAATTGATTAATTGAATTATAGAATGTAAAAGCATTTAAGTCAAGTACTTTTTATGCGAAGAGGAGGACACCTTGGAAGCCATGAATAAGTTATAAAAAAATGAAGCACTAGAATACATTGGTTAAACCCAGGGTTTATCTAATGTATTCTAGTGGGTGCATTTCAAATCGATATAGGTTCTTCGTTATTTTTCATACTCTCGTTTAATTCAATGTTGCGATTGCCTCACGCGTAAACGGAAGTAATTCTTCTGTTCGTCCATCACGGATTTTGTTTACCCAGTCAGGGTCAGCCAATAATGCGCGCCCGACTGCGACCAAATCGAATTCTTCACGTTCCAATCTCTCGATTAAATCGCCCATCTTGTTGGTTTTGCCATTAGCCTTTTCCCCGGTAGCAAAGAAATCCAAAAAGTCAGCGTCAAGACCGACAGATCCAACTGTAATTGTTGGTTTCCCTGTCAGTTTTTTTATCCATCCTGAAAGATTCAAGTCAGATCCTTCAAAAGCTGGTTCCCAAAAGCGACGAAGAGAGGCATGAAAGATATCAACGCCTGCATCAACTAATGGCGCTAAGAGGTCTTTTAGTTCTTCTGGAGTTTCTACTAATTTTACTGTATACGCATCGTATTTCCACTGTGAGATTCGGAACACAATTGGAAATTCTGGTCCAACAGCACGTCGGCAAGCTGCGATAACCTCACTAGCAAAGTGTGAACGCTTGACAATGCTGCCACCGTATTCATCGGTACGCGAGTTTGTTTTTTCCCAAAAGAATTGATCAATTAAAAATCCATGGGCTGCCATAATCTCGATGCCATCAAACCCAACTTTTTTAGCATTGACTGCTGCCTGTGCGAAAGCTTCAACCAATTCCGAAATTTCTTGTTTTGAGTAATCATTAGCGTTGCCTCGTGCACCCATATGCCACAATTGAGAGAAAATTTTCCCACCGGCCTCATGTACTCCATCAACTACTTTTGACCAACCCTTTAGCGCCTCTTCTCCGTATATGTGTGGTACGTCCTCCTGCCATGCTGGCACCTCGGATGCAACATCAGGATGGTTGATAAACGTACCCTCTGTCAGAATAAGTCCAACACCATTTTCAGCTCTATGACGATAATACGCAGCGACATCCTCCCCTGGCACTCCATTTGGAGAAAAATTTCGAGTCATAGGTGCCATTATAATACGATTAGATAGTTTGAGATTACCCATTTCGAATGGTTTAAAAAGAGCTGCAACAGATTGAGAATTATTCATAAAAAAACCTCCAAGTTTTATTTTTGTCATTTTATAACGTAGACCTTTGTGTATTAGCAGATATCTGCTCCATCTTTGGCTTAGGGCTTGTTTAGCCTAAGAATTACTTGAAATCGAATCCTTGCTGCTCCAACATTTTTCTCACTTCAGGATAATAAATGTGGTTATAAAAAGAGGATATTTCTTTACTCCAACCTCTTTTTTCTTTTCCATTTGTACGTTTATCCATGTAGTTAGAGATCGTTTGATCAAATTCTCTAATAAGGCCTTCTAAGTCGGTGTTGTACCGTTCTTTATGCCAAATTGCTTTTTGAGGTAAACGTGGCTTCTTCGCAGAGGGATTAGCAGGATGTCCAACAACCAGTCCACTCACAGGAAATACATATTCAGGAAGCCCAAGCAACTCAATTAATTCAAGCGGCCGGTTTCTCACTCCTCCAATCGGCACAATACCTAGTTCTAATGATTCAGCTACAGCAATTGCATTGCCCATTGCCAGTCCAACATCAGTCGCTCCTACTAAGATGGACTCCATGCCTTCGGTAATAACCAAGGGTTCCTCGTTCAATTCTGCCGCAATTTTCGCTCTAAAAAAATCAGCACAAAACAATAGGAACACTGGAGCTTGTGCTACCCATGGCTGGTTTCCAGTCAGCTCAGCGATTTTTTCTTTGGTTTGTTGATCCTCAATGCTTATGACAGACACTTGCTGCCCATTAATAGAGGATGGAGCTGCTTGCACAGAATTCATGATTAGTGTCAGTTCTTGCTCGCTGACTGGCTGATCCGTGTAACTGCGGATAGATCGGTGATTCATTAAGATTTCGTATAGTTCATTCTTATTCATTATTTCTTATCTCCCTTTAGTTCATCCAATGTAATTAATTTCTATATTGAATTGACAAGCCTTCACAAATAAAGAGAAACCCAATTAGCACAAAATCCTTATGAACGTTTGTTATATACCTCAATAGCACTTTGCAGAAAATGTTCAATCTCTTCGCGTGATTTACGAAGCTTATTGACATATCGGGTAAGCTCCTTACCGTCGACATAGGCTACAAAGCTTGGAATACCCATAATATTCTGTTCTTCACTTACAGTCCCTACATGATCTACATCCACCTCGATGAGATCCAAATCATTCGCAAATTTTTCTTCAACTTCAGGCATGAATGGATCAATAAATTTACAGTCCGGGCACCAGTCGGCTTTAAAAACAGCAACTGTAATTTTTGGGGAACGAATAGCTGTATCAAATTCTGATTTGGAGGAAACTTTTTTCATTTTAGTATCTCCTTTTTATAAAAGAATGGGTTTACCATTCCATTTGATGTTTTTCAATATAGTTACTTGTCAGATCATCTCCAGCATCAATCGACACCTTACCCTCGGTACCTACGGGCACACCCGCTTTTACAAGCAGGTGACCAATGTGGCATTTTTTTTCGGCTTGGAGAATTAATGCTTCCACCACAGTGATATCCTCCTTTGATGCACTCGAGGATAAAACAACATGCGGACGATGTGTAATGCTAAGTTGATCCCCTTTAGCTATGTTCCCTTCTGTGTCCATAAAGAACCCGGCAACAGGTACTTTCTTGCGATCGAGCATGTACGCTAGTGTCAGAGCATAACAAGCAGTGGCTGAGGACATCAGGAGTTGTTGTGGATTAGCACCTTCTCCACTTCCCCCTTTAGGAACAGGGATAGCAATTTGAGTTTGTAAATTGTCGCTTTTTATGCGACCAATACCTTTCGCGTCTTTGTACCAAACCGTATTCATATTAATTTTTTGATTTGGCATTTCTAATATGCTCCTTTCCCATATTTTCAATACTTGTACTTGTCACTAAAAACAAAAATCCTTAGATTCCGAGAAGCTTAAAAACGTTCTATTGGTTAACGACGTTTTAATTATTTTCCAAAGAATCGATGAACTTTTCGCTATCCATGGCCGCCATGGCTCCAGTGCCTGCTGCAGTAATGGCTTGACGATAGCGAGTATCCTGTACATCTCCAGAAGCAAACACGCCTGGAACATTTGTCATTGATGTGCCGGGTACTGTAACGATATAGCCGTTCTCATCCGTTTCAATTTGACCCTTTAAAAAGTCAGTATTCGGATGGTGGCCGATGGCTACAAATACACCGTTTGCGTGTAGGATTTCCTCTTCGCCTGAAACATTGTTCCGGACTTTCAATCCTGTCACTCCGCGCTCTCCCGCAACAACCTCAAGAGGGGTCTTGCTTAAAGCCCACTCAATTTTAGGGTTTGAACGAGCGCGATCTTGCATAATTTTTGAGGCTCTCAGTTCTTCTCGACGATGCACCACAGTAACTTTGGAAGCGAATCGTGTTAGAAAGTTTGCCTCTTCCAAAGCAGTATCGCCTCCACCCACTACGATGAGTTCCTTATTTCTAAAGAAAAATCCATCACAAGTGGCACAAGTACTAACTCCCCGGCCTACATTTTCTGTTTCGCCTGGTATTCCTAAATATTTCGCACTGGCACCGGTTGAAATGATCAGAGTTTCAGTAATAATTTCACCTCTGCCCTCCACTTCCAGTTTAAACGGCCGTTTTTCCAAATCTACCGTCTTTACCCAACCGCTAATAAATGTAGCCCCGAAGCGTTCCGCTTGTTTACGCATATTATCCATTAATTCAGGGCCCGTGATGCCTTCTGAAAATCCAGGATAATTCTCAATTTCAGTTGTTGTTGTAAGCTGTCCTCCTGGTTCAAGTCCTTCAATGACGAGTGGATGCATATTAGCACGAGCCAGGTAGATCGCTGCGGTCAATCCTGCTGGACCAGTTCCAACAATTACAGATTTATACATATTCATCCCTCCAAATTCGACAGTTTTTACAGTTAGTTTTTACAGTTAGTTTTTACAGTTGTTTATAACCATGCTTTTTTTAATATTCAATTGATTAATCGAATTATAACATTGGTATATCTGTTCGTCAACACACGGATAGAAAATAATTGCAAATGAGACACACGCATTGTAGAAAATTATATTTGTGGGCGTTTATAAGTGATGTAAAGACTGTCCCTTCTCAGCTAGAAATGGGCTAGCCGCAACTCGTCATCATAATTCTCCTGAATGATCTTCACTTTGTTTGGTCACTTAGCAGTCTCTGGGGTAAGCTGTGCATTACGCGACTCAATGTTGCGGAGGCCCTGACCTGGGCCGTAGCCATGTCGACCATGCCTCAGTCATCCCGTACTGCATCATTGTTGCCTTATAGTCCGGGCTGGTGATTGGCTGAGAGCGGATCGACTGTCTCAAGCACCTGGGAATTGATCTGCGCCATCTCGTTGAGGATTGCAGATTCGACTTCCGGGACGCTGTTCTACACGCCCGATAGTCATCGAGCAGCAGGTTTGGCGCCTTTAATCATAATCCATTCGGATGGAGATTAACTGATGTGCTTTGGTTCTCTGTCAATAGATTGGAGTTATATCCTTTTGACTTGACTCCACTCGGGATGTTCATGTTAAAATTTTAATATTCAATTAAATGACCAAGAGCTCAATTTCGTGATTAGAGTCAATTTTTGAGAATTGAAATTGGGGATTCCCGTTTTTATAATACGACAAGAATAGAGGTTGACAATAATGGAAGATATGCTGAACTCTGCGAAAATTTTAAAGGAAGATCTCTATAAACAATTGGCTAGAATCGGAAAATGTTTATCCAGTGATAAGCGCCTTGAGATCTTAAATTTGCTATCCAATGGTTCTAGAACTGTAGAAAAAATAGCTACCTGCACAGACATGAATATTGCCAATGTATCCCGACACCTTCATGTTCTGCTCGATGCAAAACTGGTTAAATTCACAAAAAAAGGAGTATATGTGATCTATTCTTTGGCTGATCCAGAAATCATCGAATTTATTTCCTCTTTATGGCGAATCAGTGAAAAACAGATTCCTGACATAAGTAGAATGAAAGATGATTTCCTAAGCAATCTTGATACCGTTCAAACGCTTACGATGGATGAGGTTAGGGAGAAGATTAATAATGATTCAATAATTTTGGTGGATTTACGTCCTAAAGAAGAGTATGACACGGATCATATTGCGGGAGCAATTTCGATGCCGATGGAAGAGTTAGATGCATTAATAAGAGAGATACCGAAAAACACAGAAATCATCGCATATTGCAGAGGCCCACTGTGTGTCTACTCAGCTCTGGCAACACAGAAATTACAATCTGAAGGCTTTAGGTCTTTTCGCATGGAAGAGGGCTTGAATGAGTGGCAAGAACATTTTCAGTTACATTAAGCTGACTTCTAAGAACAGACGAAGAACAATTAATTTCTCCAATTCTTAACTAAAAGACTTCAAGACCAATATTAATAGGCTCTGAAGTCCTTTTTAGTTAAGACAAACTTTAAAGATACATGGATTGACTCTTTCCGGTGAAACTGCGGTAAATACTGTTATATGAGCCTCAAGTAATTCATCCAACAAAACTTTGGCCGAGTCACCGCTTAGAACCAGTGCATTGGCCATAGCACCTCCTCCAAACAATATTTGCACTGTAATTTATGTAATGCATTACATGTCAAGCATAAAAAAATCGTGCTCCGAATGTCTCCCTTTTCTGCTTTGTGGCTGCTTAGGAAACATGATATGATTTCTCTTAAGAGGTGGTTAGAAGTGGCGAATATTCAAGAAATTGCTCGCTTAGCGGGAGTATCCACAGCAACTGTATCACGAGTAATTAATAAACACGGCTACGTAAGTGATTTAACCAGACAAAAAGTTTTAGGAATTATCGAGGAGCTTGATTATGTCCCCAATGCTAATGCGATCTCTCTAAAAAAAGGTGAAACTCGTCAGATTGGAATAATGACGGTCGCCTTTAGTCCCATTATTATTAATTTTGTTCGTGCATTCACTCTTTTTGCTGAGAAAAACGGATTTATCATCACTCTTTTTATCACGAATGGAGAACCTGAAAAGGAGCTTATCGCCCTGGAAATGCTAAAACGGAAGCAATTAGATGCTATCGTGTGTTTGATACGGTCCAATGAATGGGATGTCATTGAATCCTATGCCCGGTATGGCCCCATTGTTATATGGCAACGTCTTCAAAACGAGAATCTTCCTTCTGTCTTTATGGATCAATTTCATGCCTATTGGACAGGTCTTGAATATCTTCATTCCAAAGGTTACCGAAAAATACTTAGCATATATCCGATGTCCAAAGGACTGAATACAAAGGAACGCATTCGTGCCCATACAGAATTCGTTAAGAAACACAATCTCATGGCGTATCCATTTCCTCATTTCGAAGATAAAACTTTAGTTCGTGATGGGGAGGAGCTTGCTAAATGGTGGGTATCGCAGGAAGACCGACCTGATGCTATTTTTTGTGCCAATGATGAAGTGGCAGCTGGTCTTATGACAGCCCTGCGTCGATTGGGATTTTCCATTCCGGGAGATTTGGGGATTATGGGCTTCGATAATACGGAGGTGGCTCACTTGCTCGATTTGACAACGATTGACTATCCTATCGACCAGCAAGCTGAGAATGCATTTCTTATTTTGCAAAATAAGTTGAATAACACCAAAAACAGGCTAAACACTTTAACATACAAGTTAGTTGAGCGAAGTTCGACATAACGCAGTATCTTTAGTATTACAGGCGTATGGTAAATCCTACAGTACATATCGAGTAGGAGGGGGCGGTAAACCCCCGTCCTCTCACACCACCGTACATGCGGGTCCGCATACGGCGGTTCCAAAAGGTTAACCAAGCTCCAGATCACGTGAAAGCAAACTTTTCAGCCCTTTCTCTTTCCAATAGGAAGTAGGAAGGGCATTATTGGTATTCCGGGACATTTCCCATGCGCCTCGCCTCGAGTTAGCCATCTTGAAACATGCCCACTCTGGAACCCCAAGTGCCCGGAGTTCACGGATTCGTGTGCGTACTCGTTTCCATTGCTTCCACAGGCACATTCGTAGTCTTCTCCGAATCCACTGGTCCAGTTTTTGGAGGTGCGTCTTCACCGAAGCTAGACGGAAATAACCGAGCCAACCCAACAGATAGCGGTTCAATCGGCGAATCCGTTCTTCCATGGAAATGGACCATGTTCGATTTGTCAGCTCTCGAATCCTCTCTTTACATGCGTTGAGGCTCTTCGGTGCTATTCGAATCGTCGCCTGCTTCTGGCTCAGGAAACTGAACCCTAAGAACTTCCGGTGCCAGGGTCTGGCTACCGCGCTCTTTTCCCCATTCACTTTTAGCTTTAGCTTTCCTTCTACAAACCGACTTACCGATTCCATCACACGTTCGCCTGCTCGCTTACTCGCCACAAAGATATTGCAGTCGTCCGCATAGCGCACAAACCGCAGGCCACGTTCCGTCAATTCTTTATCCAAATCGTCCAGTAGAATGTTGGCCAATAGCGGACTAAGCGGGCCGCCTTGTGGCGTTCCTTCCCGGCTACGCTCCAGCTTTCCGTCCACCATGACTCCGGCGTTCAGATAGGCACGAATCAGCATCAACACTCTTTTGTCCGTCACTTTCCGCGCCACCCTTCCCATCAACATGTCATGATTCATCTGGTCAAAGAACTTTTCCAGATCTAGATCCACGACCCAGCGAAGTCCACTTTGGATATATCTTTGCGCTTGTTTCACCGCGTCATGTGCACTTTTCCCCGGGCGAAAGCCGTAGCTATACCAGGAAAATTGCGCGTCAAAGATCGGGTTCATCCCTTGTAAAAGCGCCTGCTGGAGAAATCGGTCCATTACGGTCGGGATGCCTAAAAGCCGTACACCGCCTCCGGGTTTGGGAATTTCCACCCGTTTGACTGGCGCAGGCCTGTACGTTCCCGTCAGAAGTTCAGTTTTCACCCTTGCCCAGTGCGTATTCAGGTAAACTTGTAGATTGGCTACCGTTACACCGTCCACACCAGGCGCTCCTCCGTTTTGCACCACTCGTTTGTATGCGAGCCTGAGGTTATCTCCTTCGAGCATTCGTTCCAGCAAGTTGTTCTGGTCTTCGCGAGAGGATAGGGCGACTTGTGCCGACGAAGAACTCAGCGCTCCAGCATACCCTGACGGCTTCACCGCTTCTCTTTGCTGGCAGCTCTCTTGCGAGATATTCGGCTGTCTTTGCTCTTCATGCGAACGCATCGGTTTCCTCTCTCCTTTCGGTTCAGCCCTTCCGTAAGTTGTTGCAACAGCTTACGTACTATGGCTTCTGCTGACTCCTGTCCGTTCAGCGTAGCCTCTCGGCTACGGTTACAAGTTTTTTTTCCTTGCTTATCTGACAGGTCTCCCCAGATAAGAACGCCATCTTTCTGCCCGCGACCACTGGAGTATACCGCGTCAGTCCTTGGCGGCTTTGGATTTCGTCATGTTTAGGTGACTCATCCGACTGACACAGCCTCAAATCCAGTTCGTGTACCTTGGCCCGTGCTTTTGCCTCCAGCTTCCTTCAGATTCCACCTCACGGTGGACACCCTTGCCCTTGGCTAACGGTAGGCGCTCGCCAGCCCCCGTTCAGGACTTTCACCCTAGAGATGACGCCCATGCTGGGCGTACTAAAAAACCACTTGTTCAAATTGAACAAGTGGTTCTATTAACCAGCGAGTCGTAGGCTACCCACCCATAGAATTATATCTTCACTCAGAAATATTCAGGACAGCACGGAATCGAGTCGATGCTGACATCATTTTATCGTATGCTTCGCTAGCACGATCTAATGGATATGACTCAATCATGGGGCGAATATCCGTCAGCACACTGAAATTAATCGTCGCTTGGATTTCTTCCGCTCCGCCTGTTAACGTACCTTTGACCGTGTTAGGTCCTTTCAAAAAGTCCATCGCTGACAATTCTAGTGGATCAGTGGAAGTTGCCACAATGATGAGCTCGCTGTCTTGACCCAACCCGTTGATCAGAGAGGAAACGGCCTTCGCGTTAGGTGCAGTTGCCAGGATGACTTTAGCACCGCCTAATGCTTGTAATGCCTCAGCCGGATCTTCTTTAGCCGAATCAATGTAGTGATGGGCTCCAAGTTCACGTACGAGAGCTTCTTTATCATTTCCTCGTGAAATAGCCACGGTGCGATATCCGGCTTTGCTTGCAAACTGAACGGCAAGATGTCCCAGTCCACCAATCCCCTGAATCGCTACCAGATCACCAGGGCGAGCTTTACTATTTTTGATGGCACTAAAGGTCGTTTCTCCAGCACACATTAGTGGAGCAGCTTCCATTGCCGAAATTTCATTTGGAATACTGGACAAACTATCCTCATAAGCAACCATGTATTCAGCATATCCACCGTCCATTGTTAATCCGGTCACATGGCTATGTCCCCCATGCCATCCAATGCCGACACGTTCTCCAATTTTCCATTTTGACGAGCCTGATCCAAGCTCATCAACAATTCCTATCACTTCATGTCCAGGAATGCGGGGATATGCTGACGCCGCACCGCCCATGGCCATTGAATCTCCATTACATACGCCGCAAGCTTCAACGCGGAGCAATACTTGCCCTTCTGCCGGCTGCGGAACCGGCACCTCAACTAACTGCATTTTTTCTCCTGCAGCTGGAATTTGCATGGCTTTCATTTTCTTCATGAATAAACCTCCTTAGTTCTAATATATGGAACTCTCCATTAGTATAGTTTAAACGGGTCAAACTTTCAATTAATTAATTGTATATTTGAATTAATTATTTTCATTACGGAGTTTGCTTCTGTTCCAAATGAATATTACCTTAGAATTTATACCGCATTGTACAACTGTTCTAATCGTGCTTCTAATTGTTCAAACTGAACAAACCGTCCTTCACGAAGATATTCCTTTTGATCAAAAAATAAGATGATCATGGGAACTGTAAAAATCAAAAATTTGCCTGCAACCGCCTCTACCTGACTAGCATCTATATGCGCAAGTTTTATTTCTGGATAGTTGTTGAGTAATTCTTTTAGTTTGGGATAAATTGCATGACATACATTACAATTATCTTGAGATATATATAGCATACTTAATCTATTATTTTGGATAAACGTATCTATTTCATTCACTGAAGTTATTTCTTGGACATTTATCATTAATCTCCCACCTTACTGTATGTTATTCGGAACTGAATGGCTACAGATCCAATAATATTCAATGTAATATTGTTCTAATTTACTTTTTTTCTACTCTATTCCATTCTGACACATTAAGTTAAATCATTAAAATCAATTGAACAGCTGAATTAAATGATTAAATTTCAGTATTATTAACTCTCTAAATCGAACTTTAAATGTTAAAAGTACTATATTTCCCACCTGCATCTTTTATGAAAATTCCGTTCCTCATCTTCCATCGTAAGCATTCCACTCTTGAGCTCCTTCTTCTATTCGATACGCTGTGAAGCCCTGTTTTTGAACATAATCAACAGCTTGAGATGCAAGAGAACAATAAGGGCCACGACAGTATGCAGCAAGTTCTACATCAGCTTTATTTAATGTTTTCAGGTATTCTTCCAACTGCTCTAAAGGTACAGAAATAGCACCCGGGATATGAGATGTTTTATACTCCTCAACTGGTCGAAGATCTATGAGAACCATGTTATCCTGCTTCATTTTTGCCAATAGGTCGTTTTTTGTGATACTTTGAACACCTACATATTTCCTTTTTAACTCATCTTTAATCTGTTTTATGTCAGAGAGTCTGTCCTCACACAAATTCCATAAAGAGGACAAAAAATGAGTTACAGATGAATCACTAATATTATATATGACATAAGTACCTTTTTTGTTGAATCTAACCAACTTGGCTTCCAGCAAAATTTGTAAGTGACGGGATACATTCGCAACACTCATACCAGTTTGTGTAGCCAAACTTTCAACAGATTTTGGTCCGTTTGATAAGAGGTCCATAATCTCAAGTCTTTTGTCACTGGATAAACATTTCCCAATTCGAGCGAATTGCTGATATAAACGTTCTTTAATATCCGATTCAGAACATCTACTTTCCATTGGAACCTCCTCTTTGTTGCAATATCTTAGATTTTCGGGTATGCCTTCCTGCATTCGAATTACTCACTAATATGTCCAAGTATAAAATAGCAACATTTACTTTCCGTTCATTTTGGTTCTCTAGCTCAAGAATTCACTTAATAAATTATGTAAAAAAAACGACGGTTCAGAAAAATCCAAATCCGTCGTTCTCTTCACATGTATTTCAATGATATTACAAAAATGGATTTGTTGAATACTCTGTTAATTAAGCAATCCTAGAATTTTTTCTCTAAGAGCTTGCTTTTGATTGACCCCCACCATTGTTTCAGCCAATTTACCATCTTTAAATAAGAGTAACGTAGGAATACTTCTAACTCCAAATTGTGAAGCCAATTCGATTTCTTCATCAACGTTGACTTTGGCTATTGTTGCTTGTCCAGCTAAATCATCAGCTAGCTCGTTCACGATTGGAAGTTGCACTTGACAAGGTGGACACCACGGTGCCCAAAAATCGACTAGTGTCACTCCGGTTTTAATGTTCGATTCAAAATTCTGTTTTGTTAAAGATACTGCTCCCATAAATATAATCCTCCTCAATCAACTTATCAATTATTAAATCGATTAATTGAATTATACTTATGAAATCGAATTTAGTCAACGTTTTAATATCTATTCTTTATATATCAGACTTAAATTCATTACAGCACCTGTACGATTTCCCTGTATTACTTTCCCGTTTAAACTACTAAGTCTATTTTGTTCTTAAACCAAAAAGACGAAGATCTTTTGATTTAGATCAACGGCTAAAGATCCAACTTATTTAAGATTTTGATTAACTAGGGCGTGTCTTCAAACTCAAGTAATCCACACCATATAGCTGCCAAGATTAAATAAAGCCCTTATGGAAAAAAACGATAATAACAGCCCTATTCCACAGCCAAGGAAAACGGAGCTACTGGCTTTGGTTCATCTGGTATACCCAGACTGGGAACTCATCTGTGATTTTGCTTTTCTTGAATATTTTCGCTTTGGCTTGTCTATTATAAAAATTAATATCCTTTTGATAAGGATGGCGATCCTGTTGGTTCCTCTCATATACATCAAAAAGCTGAATATGTAAACTATATAAAACTAATGGGCACTTTTTCACCCCAGCTTAACAAATACAATCTAAAAACAGGCTTGTTAATTATCTAAATATCCCGAAAGCTAAAGACAAACTTTGCCTGAGTATCGATGGATGCAGCTTCTAAATAGCAGAAAGAGATTTGAATGAGGGCAACATTTCCCCAAAAACGGTTCACCATTTCAACCTACCATCCATAACGTAAAAACAGCCCCGAATTAGGAGAGTCCTGCAAACCCTCGCTTATATAGTTGTGAGGGCTCAGACTGGAAAATGGATACGATGAGACGAAAAAAGCAGCCCATCCTCTACCCGAGGATGGGCTGCTTTTGCTCTATTAGCTTCACCTCCGTTTCGCGTTTACAACGAACGCGGTGAGGTAGGCTTGTAATCGCATGCGAAAGAGACCCTGGTACCTGGCTGTATCCATACCGTGGAATCTCTTCATCTCCACGTTTTTGTGTTCAATGATCTGCCTGCGCTTGATCCATTTCTTGAACGTATCGCTAAGGTCAAACTCGATCTGTCAGCGGATCCTCCGGATTAATCCCGATGAACCACTTGTAAGCCAAATTCACTTGAGCTTCCTGAATCATTCGGTCATCCGAGAGATTGTATAGGATCTGCAAAAACAGCAAGCGAAACAGCAGCTCCGGCTCGTTTGCCAGCCTGCCGTAATACTTGCAGTAGTATGGGTTATAACATCCATTGAGACTTAGTTTTTATAACAATCCAGTAGGATTAAAGTACTTTTTCTATTACACTGAGATACTATTTTAGTAAGAATTAGTTCCGAACTTGAATGTAGGCCAGACACCTTTTATTAATAACTCATTATAGAAGTCATCTTGATTTGATTGACTTCGTTCCATAAGAAGCAGAACAGCCTCATCACACTATGGAGTGGAGAGGCCGCTTGTGGGGGAATAAATTCATTTCGTCTTCAGCAGTTGATGTTGACGATTCCACGTTCATCAATGGTGATGATGAGCATGCGCATCCGGCGCATCGGCTTTGACGGTACATAAAATCGAGCTATCGTGAGCATTCCGTTCGGACTCAACTTGTAAGGTCACGTGCCAGATTTCTTTGTGTTTCAGCATGTGTTCGATTTTTTTTAGAATCACTTCGGTTTCATAGATCGATTTGTCTCCGTTAACGACAACATGAGCAGTAAGAGCGTTCATGCTGCTTGTAATGGACCAAATGTGTACATCATGGACTCCCTTAACACCATCTACCTTTCGAATCGAATTAACAATTTCGTTCATATCAACATTTTTGGGCGCCCCTTCCATCAAAACATGTAAGGAAGATTTCGTGACAAAGTAACCGCTGCGTAAAACAAGTCCCGCGACAATGACACTAGCAAGCGGATCTGCCCAGCCCCAGCCAAAGAACATCATCATAAGAGCTGCGGCAATGGCGCCAACTGACCCCAGCATATCACTGAGCACGTGTAAATAGGCACTGCGCATATTCAGGTTTTCCTTGGTGTCACTTCCACGCATCATAATCCACGCAACCAACAGATTTATAAGCAACCCGATGGAACTGATAATCAACATGCCAAAGGTGGCTACTTCTGGAGGATTCATGAACCGCTCAATCGCCTCATAAAAAATGTAGAGTGAAATGCCGATCAACGTAACACCGTTAAGGGCTGCAGCTAAAATTTCAAATCTCCTGTAGCCGTATGTTTTCCCTGTGTTTACAGCTTTGGAGCCAAATGTGAATGCAAGCAAAGCCACCCCTAAAGCGATGGAATCGGACAACATATGACCCGCATCGGAAAGTAGAGCCAAACTGTTGGTAATCACTCCTCCAACCGCTTCGATAATCATATACGCCGTAATAATGAAGAATGAAATCAGGAGTACTTTTTTATTGTTGGTATGACCATGGTCATGGTTATGTCCATGGTCGTGATTGTGTGCGGACATCGTTATCCTCTCCTTAAACAAATTGAATGGTTTGTCATAATACCTTTCCTGTTTCGATCAGCTTTTTATTCCCTTTCTTTACAGTTTGAAAGAAACGAATTGAATTTATATAAACATATGATCAACTGTTCATATGTTTTAATTAGCCTTATTATATTTGTTCCCGATACAGGTGTCAACCCTCATTCTTGATTGAACGAAATCTGAGCCTAAGGAGGAAAATATATGGGACAAACACGCAGAAATATACCGAACTGCGCCGGAGCGGGGAAAGGAAGCGCTCTCATAGGTAACCCCTTCGGATATCGTTGAAAGTTCTTTACCGTCACCAACCGAGGTAAAGAACTTTTAACGATACAACTTTTCTAGTGGTATTTCATTAGGTGCATACCTAATCATTCAAAGCTGATTTGATTGATTCAGCACATCATCTGCTGCTCACATCTCTAACTTTGGTAGTCCATTCTTGGCTGAATTGATAACTTGTTCCCACTCGGTTAACCTATTGCAGGATTGTCCGATTACTGGGTTTTCAGGGGATATTCACTGTCTCATTTAGTAATATAAATTGTCTCAATTGATGTTATAACCCACAAATATATAATTATTTTCACTAGCTTCGCTGTCTCATCGCCTCAAAAAGCAGCACCGTGGAGGCCATCGCTGCGTTCAGCGATTCCGCCTGCCCCTGCATCGGAATGAACACCGATTCATCCACCATACGTGCGGTGGACGCGGAAATACCCTGCCCCTCGTTGCCAATGACAAGCCAAGCAGAAACACGCAAATCAACGGCATAGCACGACAGACTTGCGTCCAGCGAGGTGCTGATCAGTCGGGCGCCTTTGCTTTTGGCCTGCGGCAAAAGCTCCTCCAGACTGCCCTCAATCACGGGCAGGTGAAAAAGCGATCCCATCGTAGAACGGATCGTCTTTGGGTTATACAGGTCGGCGCAGCCATGACCCAGAATGACGCCTGCGGCTCCGGCGGCGTCGGCACTACGAATAATGGTGCCTACATTGCCGGGGTCCTGTACCCCGTCCAGCACCATCACCAGCGCATCCGCCTGCTCCAGCAACGCCGGGAATGCGCCACGCTCCTCCTTGCGCACGATAGCAAAGACAGACTGCGGTGTCTTCGTATCGGTGCATTTGGCAATGACCGCCGCCGACACGGGAATCCATTCCACCGGCTGGTCAGCTTGGTCCAAGCCATTCAGCTCGGCAGGAATGCCCTTGTCCAAATCATAGGCAACACATTCGACAGCTGCGTCCGAACGCAGCGCTTCCTGCACCAGATGAACGCCTTCGACGATATATTTATGCTGGCGGGTACGATGCTTTTTTTCCAGCAGTTGTGCCCATTCCTTTACACGTGTATTGTTTGGTGAAATGATTTCCATTCGTTATCCGTCCGTTCCTTTAAAAAATAAATGATGCATCACTTGTGTTCGAGCATCAAGTCATCAAGCAGACATTATACTGCAAAAGCCAACTCCAGCTTGGTTAAGTCATCCTTGTGACCTACAATAACCAGCACATCCCCCGTCTCCAGCCGATCCTCAGCATAAGGCGAGATATTCATTTCCTGATCTCGACGAATCGCCATCACGTTACAGCCAAAACGGGCGCGTATATCAAGTTCCTTCAGATTTTTTCCTATCATGGAATCCGCCGCTTTCATCTCCAGAATACTATAATCCTTAGACAGCTCAATATAATCCAGAATATTTGGAGACGTCAAATGATGGGCTACTCGCAGCCCCATGTCCCGCTCAGGATAAACCACCTTATCCGCGCCTATCTTTTGCAGCACTTTCCCATGCAATTCATTTTGCGCTTTTACGATCAGAGCTGGCACGCCCATATCCTTGAGGATTAATGTCGTCAATATGCTTGCCTGTATATCTTCGCCAATTGCCACCACGATGACATCAAAATTGCGAATACCGAGCGCACGCAACGCTTCCTCATCCGTTGAATCGGCAGATACCGCGTGGGTCACAATATTCGACATTTCCTGTGTGCGCTGCTCGTCCGAATCGATCGCCAACACATCAAAGCCCATTTCGCTCAATGCAGTGGCAACACTGGAGCCGAAACGACCCATACCAATTACCGCATACTGCTTCTTTGCCATTCCTACCTTACCTCCCGATCACCATACTGTCCGTCATAGTATAGCATAACACGCCAAAAACATAAATTTGGTATGCTTATGCCAAATGCTTCATCATGTATACCAGGCAGCAGTCCAAGCCATAATACACCCGACAACCATTACAAACATACGGGAGGTACCACATGCCCATTACACTGGATTTACGACAAGCCATTGTTCACAAAGTTCACGGCAAATCAGAAGCTGATCTTACCGATATGATTATCGGGTCAGTGGATGGACCAGAGGCCGCTTTGCCCGGATTGGGTGTCATTCTTGAGGTGGCATGGAAGCACATGAATCAGACCCAGCAACAAGAGTTTGTCCACCTGGCACATGAGCAGCTTGATAAAATCAAGCCCGTCCCGCTAACCTAAGTCTTATCTTCAAACTTTTGTTCAACCCTGCTTCATCCTACTGCCCGTATACGCAAATAGTCCACTCGCCGTAACACTGAGTGGACTATTCGTTGTACAGATCAAATAACAGGTTTCATTCCTGCCTGCTTATCAAATCCAAATCTTATGGAGCCATCTCCAAAAACTTGGCTGTAGGATTTTTCTCTATAGCGGTCCGCATCGCATACTCATTTTCGAACAAGGCGACATAATTGCCCTTCTTGTCCTTCACCAACGTGGAGTTAATACGGAATTTGCTTGGATCAATCTGATCATCCACAATCCAGCGTGCAAATTGGAATGGCATACGCTGAAGCTGTACATCAACTCCATATTCACCCTTCATGCGGTACTCAAATACTTCAAATTGCAGTTGGCCGACAACGCCCAGCAGCGTATCGTCAAAGCTTACCGTACGGAACACCTGAATCATACCTTCCTCGGTCAACTGGTCAATACCCTTCAGATACTGCTTGTGCTTCAAAGCATTTTTTACGGTAACCTTGGCAAAAATCTCAGGCGAGAAGGTCGGCAATTCATCAAATACGACCTCACTACCCTGACTGAGCGAATCACCAATACGGAAAATGCCCGGATCAAACAATCCGATAATATCGCCAGGGAAAGCTTCCTCGACAATATCGCGGTCCTGCGCCAAAAATTGCTGTGGCTGGGACAGCTTAATCTCCTTGCCCATCCGTACATGCTTAACACTCATGCCCCGTTGGAACTTACCAGATACGATACGCAGGAATGCGATGCGGTCACGGTGAGCTGGGTTCATGTTTGCTTGAATTTTAAATACATAGCCAGTAAATTTCTCGTTCGTCGGCTCGATTTCCCCCGCTGTACTGTGACGCGGCTCCGGCTTGGGAGCAAGCTGAAGAAAGTTTTCCAGAAACGTTTGAACTCCAAAGTTATTAATCGCACTACCGAAGAATACAGGCGTTAATTCCCCGCGTTGTACTTTCTCCATGTCAAAAGGGTCACCCGCAACATCGAGTAACTCCAGATCCTGACACAATTGGTCATGCAAATATTCACCCGCCATTTCGCGAATGATTGGATCATTGTAACCCTCCACTTTTTGTACCTTGATCGTGGAATGGTCGTCTCCCTGAAACAGCTCGACCTGATTTTTGACACGGTCATAGACACCGCACAACTCACGTCCTGTACCAATTGGCCAGTTCATAGGCACCGAACGGATGCCGAGCACCTGCTCCAGCTCCTCCATCAGATCAAAAGGACTGCGTCCCTCTCGGTCCAGCTTGTTAATAAAGGTGAAAATCGGAATTCCACGCTTGGCACAAACCTGAAACAACTTAATCGTTTGCGCTTCCACACCTTTCGCTACGTCAATCAGCATGACTGCACTATCCGCTGCTGTTAATGTACGATAAGTGTCTTCACTGAAATCCTGGTGACCTGGGGTGTCCAGAATGTTAATACGATGCCCATTATAATCAAATTGCATAACTGAGGATGTAACCGAAATCCCCCGCTGCTTTTCAATCTCCATCCAGTCACTCGTCGCGTGCTTGCTTGCTTTACGCGCTTTAACTGAACCGGCAAGACGAATCGCGCCCCCGAACAGCAGCAGCTTCTCCGTCAGTGTCGTTTTCCCCGCATCCGGGTGAGAAATAATCGCAAACGTGCGCCGTTTGTCGACTTCCTGTTGAAGTATATCCAGTGTTTTACTCATTTCACATATCCCTTCATGATCAAATCCATTGCGTTCCTGCACAAGCTATTCATAAAAAGGCCATGATGCACGCCTGTTTTCGTAAATTCATCGGTTCTATCGGTTTCTTTACCGTTAGAACCAGTATTTGGCGTACTCCGTTACCATATTCATTATAAATACGATCTATTTACATGTTTTAGCCTGCCTTTAACGTATAATCAGTTGCAAACTGAAAACCTGAGACTAAGTTATTATAGCACACTCCGAACGCAAAGCATCCCCTTACATCCTGAACAGGACGTAGGGGGATGCTGAACAATATCAGGATTACTTAGTGCCGCCTACTCGCCAGATGACATTATCTTCATCCTGACCGCTGACAGGCCACCATTTGAAGCCATCTTGCTCCAGCAGCTTGTGAGCGCCTTCCGGTCCCCATGAGCCTGCGGCATAGGTTTCCAGCGTATCCGGGGCTTGTTGCCATGCTTTGGCGATCCGATCCACGAATCTCCATGCTGTCGCAACCTCATCCCAACGCGTGAAGTACGTAGAGTCCCCCTCAATCGCGTCCATCAACAACCGTTCATAAGCCTCCGGTGAGTTGATGCCGACCATACAGCTTTGGCAGAAGTCCATAGCCAGCGGTTCAATATCCGATTCCGAACCCGGCTTCTTGGCATTAATTTTGATGTAAATGCCCTCCATCGGATTAACCCGGATCACGAGCAAGTTTGGCTCCAGCTTATGCTTTTGACCAAGATACACGTTCGTAGGCATGCTCTTAAATTCCACAACGATCTCGGTTGTCTTTACAGGAAGACGTTTGCCGGTACGAATGTAGAACGGAACCCCTGCCCAACGGAAATTATCCACAAATACGCGTGAAGCAAAATAAGTCTCTGTGCTCGACTGTGGATCAACCTTGTCCTCTTCACGATACCCCGGCAACTGCTGACCGCGGTAGCTTCCTTCCGTGTATTGACCGCGTACCACATTAGTCAGCACATCCTCTGCTGATTCAAAAGGACGCAGCGAACGCAGCACTTTCACCTTTTCATCACGGATATCCTCAGGGAGCAAACGGCTCGGCGGTTCCATTGCAATCATCGTCAGCATTTGCAGCATATGGTTCTGTCCCATATCCCGCAGAGCACCGGAATGATCGTAATAACCTCCGCGTTCCTCCACGCCCACGGTTTCACTAAGCGTAATTTGCACATTGGAAATATGCTTATTATTCCACAATGGTTCAAAGAAGGCGTTTGCGAAGCGGATCACTTCGATATTTTGCACCATTTCCTTACCAAGATAGTGATCAATCCGATAAATTTCTTCCTCTTCAAATACTTCGCGTATTTCAACATTCAGCTCTTGCGCAGATTCCAGATTATAACCGAACGGCTTCTCAATAACAAGACGATTCCAGCCCTTTCCATCCATCATACCGCCTTCTTTGAGGCTCTTCGATACGCTTCCAAACAGTTCAGGGGACAAGGCCAAATAAAACAAACGGTTCCCCGGAATACTGAATTTCGTCTCTATGGTCTCCGTCTGCTGTCTCAGTTCATGAAATCCTTTGACATTGTTGATATCCAGCGATTTATATTCAAAATGCTCGGCAAATGCCTGCCATTCTTGATCATTTTCTGCCTTGTAGCGGCTAAACTCCTGTATCGAAGCGTACAGGTCATTACGGAATTCTTCCTCTGTGCGAGGGCGTCTCGCTACGCCAATAACGGCAAAATCCTCACCAAGCTTCCCTTCGCGGTACAAGCTGTAGATCGCAGGGAAAAGCTTGCGGCGAGCCAAATCACCCGTAGCACCAAAAATAAATAACACTGCGCCTTGCGTCACAACAGATTCATTATTAGGTATGTCAGCCATGAAGTACCTCATTCTTCCCATGACAAGATTCCGCTTCCACAACCCTCGAAATCCGCATGTAGTATTGTGTATATTTATACAAGATCATACTTGATTTTCGACAAACATGAAACTGAAGATTTGATGACATTTTAGCATATTCCGCATGGATAAGCTATCCGATGAATCATAAATTTACCTTATAAGTCAGTATTCTATCGTAATTAGCGGAAAACCGATCGTAATACGTGTATCCTGATGCTCCTCATCTTCATGCACAGCCATCTGCATATGCACCAGATGCTCACCACTTTGAACCGCCAGAGGCAGCTTCGGTGCTTCATAGGTTACAGCTATCGTCGTCGCATCTGTATATCTTTCTTTTGCCTTCATGGGCAAGCTTTCTGCTAACCGTGTCTCTGTCAGCTTCATCAGTTGGTTAACGGGCTCATTTGAATGCAGCGAATGCTGAATGGACGTATTCCATACTGCTTTTACTCCCACAGTCGCCAATTGTACAGCACAAAGCTTATGCAGCCGGATTAACTGCTCACGTCCTGCATTGTTACTCTCCAGTTGAACAACCGTATACCATTGACCCGCAAGCTGTTCCATTACGTTCAAGCGGATTTTCAGTTCTCCGCTACTGCCAACCGAACGATACACTGTGTGTCCGTTTTCCTCTACCTTGTTTACGGCGGGAATATTTAGTTGATCGGCTATCTGGACCGCCATGTCTGCCGGATCTTCACCGTAAGAAGTCCAATCACCTTGCCATTTCACAACCACTTTATCCAGTATACCGGGAGCAGTATCCGAGACAGCCAATACAGAGCGCAAGTCCGTTTCTGCCTTGCGGGAATACGAGTCATATTCAGTCGTTTGAAACGTCCCATAACGCCAGCCTACGAGTAACAGCACCGTTCCGAACACTGCAATAGCTACCATCCCTTTTTTGATGACCTCTGCTTTTAACATCGTCGTTCCTCCCGCTCCACAAGCTTCCGATTCCGGATGGGACATTCTGGATGTTTTTTTTCGGCTGGCTTGGAATCTATCAATCTATCAATAGCTTTCCCGTTGCCAGAGATTTTATACACGCAAAACGCAGAAGCCCACGTTTTAAAAATTATCGTTTACCTGCTGGGTGTTCGACCATACGTTATAGGCATCGTAAGAATAGACTGTGATCACAACGTATCTTATACAGAAAGAGGTGAAATCATGTTTCCAATATATCCTGTAAATGAAGCCAATGTGGCACCTCATGGTGGACGATTGGTCTGTGCTGTTCTGCATGACGGAACACGACATGTTGGTATTCTCAGCGGGTGTGGCAAAGGCAAGCTGATGTTAAACGGATATCCATCCTCCTTTCCCAACAGTCTCAATGCCGGAAACTATAATAACAAGGGAAAACAAGAAGCCAAGAAGATATCCTCTAAAAAGAAAAAACGAAACTCTAAAAACAAAGCACGTTCCTCTGCCAAAATAAACAGCTTAATCAAACCTCGCAGTGAGCCCTTAAGTCCGTCCTTTCCCTATGACACAGGTGGATTTGCCGGAAATAGCTACGGTGGATATGGAAAAGGTGGACCAGGCTATGGCCGCGGATATGGTAGTTATGGTGGATATGGACACGGAGCTGGACTTGTGCTGGATCTGGCCTTAATCGCTTTTCTGTTCTTACTTATTTAAATACCGTTTTCAAGAGCACAAAAAAACCGGAGAACTAATACAAGTCTCCGGTTCATTGTATTTCCCTATTTAAATTGTGGAACCTGTTCAACAGCGTAGAAGTGCTCCACTCTTTGGTATCTCATAGTATTAGTCCGTTCTACACGCTACTCTGCTAATCCGTTTTTGTAGGCATAGATTGCCGCCTGTGTGCGGTCCTCCACTCCCAGCTTGGCGAGAAGATTGGTGACATGGAATTTAACTGTCTTAATCCCGATGATCAGCTCATCCGCAATATCCTGATTGGATTTACCTTGTGCTAACAGCCGAAGCACTTCCATTTCACGATCCGTCAGTTCCGCATGCGCAGGCGCTTCAGCCTGTGGCTGTCGAAATCGGTTCATCATCTTGGAAGCAACCTGTGACTCCAGCACGGATTGTCCGCGTGCCGCTGCACGAATCGCATCCGCAACCTCGGATGCGCGGGACGTTTTGAGTAGATAGCTGAACGCACCCGCTTCAATAACCGGATACATTTTCTCATCGTCCAAATAACTCGTCAGTACGATAACCTTCGTCTCTGGAAGCAAGCGTGTCACTTGGCGAGTCGTTTCGATGCCATCCATACCGTCCATAACCAGATCCATTAAAATCACGTCCGGCTTGTACTCTGTAGCCAGTCGTATGCCTTCTTCCCCGCTCCCGGCCTCGCCTACCACTTCAATGCCATCTTCCGTGCCCAGCACCGCCGCCAGACCAATTCGTACCATTTCATGGTCGTCTACCAGCAGTACGCTAATCGGCAATTCCGTTTCCATGATCATCGTTCCTTCCGCTTTCATCATTTAAAACCGGCACCGATACCTCAATTCGTGTCCCTTTCCCCGGGGCTGTTATATATTGTATAGCTCCCCCAATCTCACTGACCCGTTCCTGCATCGTGGACAATCCATACGAAGTCTGTTTTTTCTCATCCAGCTCGAATCCAATTCCGTTATCCCTAATCGTTAACCGAACGGAATCCGTGCGTTGCACGATACGAATCTCCATACGGCTTGCCTTGGCATGACGCAACGTGTTGGACATCGCTTCCTGAACAATGCGAAACAAATGATTCTCAATGCCTTTAACCAACTGTACTCCGCTCTCCATCTCAAAATCAATCTCCATGGGAACCTTGGCCTGCAATTCCTGTATCAAATCACGTAATCCCTGCTCCAGCCGCTTGCCTTCCAGATAAACAGGCCGTAGATGAAGCAGCAACGCTCGCATCTCGGATTGCGCCACCGAGGACATTTCTTCAATTAATGCAACCTGACGCTGCGCCTTATCAAAATCCTTATCCAGCGTCCTGCCTACAGCCGTTGCCGTCATCGAAATCGCAAACAATTGCTGTGACACTGCATCATGTAGCTCCCTCGCCAATCGTTGCCTTTCCTCGACAATCGCGGTCACTCTGGCCTGTTCTGCCAGTTGTGCATTGTTGGTGGACAAGCGTTGTAAAGAAGTAACCTGCTCTTGCCATTTGCTCCCGATTCGCTCCAGTTGCTCCCCCAGCCTGCCTAGCTCATCATGCCCCAGTGGCGGCAGCTCCCGAGCAGGGGTCCCCTTTTCCCACATCAGTAGCGTCTCCCGCAGCTTTTCCAGCCTGCTTTTAAAGCGGTAGCTCTCATAAAATCCGTACATTGCCCCTGTACCAATCAGTACCAGTATAATGGCTCCTGCAAATTTCAATATCATTCCCCAGGTTGGGAACGACTTCACATATCCATATGTATACAGCATATAAAAGACAACTACGCCCACAACAACACACAGGAGGATACCTTCACCCATACTGCGGGTTACCATGTTGGACGTTTTTTTATGATCCATTCCGGCTCCTCCTGATTCAATAAAATCGGACGCGGACATCGCCCGCCAAGTACGAAACGACAAACTTCACTTTATATTCACTCTGCTCAAAATGGGGAGACCTCCAAACCAGTCGATTAAGCATACCTGCCTCATGATCCCGGTCAAACTGAATCTGCCCAAACAATACGAACATCTCCACCTCTACACCGTAATTATCCGGCAGCGTGATGTCAATGTCGCCGAAGATTCCCTGCAAAAATATGACGGATTCACGTTCCTCTGGGAGAGCCAACGTCAGATCGGCGTCCACATCCCCAACTACATGCCATATACTTGTGCTGCGCAGGCTCCACGGCACTTCATCCCATTTATGATTGGATATGAAATTGTGCTTGAATATCGAGCTTTGACCCTTATGCAGCTTTCTTGAACGTGAATAGAATACAGCTAGTGATGTCAGTGTAACTACCACAAACAGGAACAAATGATCCAGCACCAACAGTCCGGCACCAATTGCGAGCATCGTGTAACCTTTTTTGATCTTGGAATTGCGAATCTTATATATTCCGGTCAACATCAGGATCAGTGCAACCACGGAGAGGAACCCAATCCACTGACCGAATAAAATGATAACTCCGATGGCGATCCCTGCCAGTGCCAAGGCTGATTTTCTTCTCTCCATGCTGCACCCCCTTTTTGTTTATACAGGAAGGAAAAGCCATAGTGGCGCGATATTTCGGCCATATGGCTTTCCCGAACCATACAGATTGAGCACGATCATTGACCAGTGTCCATCCCATACAGCATATCATAATGTCTTATTTTCGAGTAGTCAGTCCTTCTTTATATCTACTGGTTTAGCACCCGTTTGAATTTTAGATTTGAGCTGTTGAAGCTGCTCATCCACTTTGAACTGTTTTTCAGCCTCAGCCGGGTTGACATAAGCTTCCCCCGGAGCTTGACGGTAAGGGGCACGCAGTACGTCAGCTTCCGCTTCCAATTGCATAATTTTTTCTTCCATTCGGTGGAAGCCCAGCGAAGCAGAACCGCTTTCAATGGTATGCAGACTGTTGATCTGCGACAATTGCTTTTTCGCCTTCGCCATTTGAGCACGGGATACTAGCTCATTGCGCTTGTTGCGCATTTTGTAGAATTCATCCTTCATATCGTGAAGCTGTTGTACCAGTTCTTTGGCTTGAAGCTCGGCTTGAGTGTGCAGATCACGGTACTCATCCTGCTTTTGTGCAAAATAAATCTTTTCGCCCAGCAGCTTGCGTGCTACTTCCTCCTGGCCGTTCCGCAACGCGGATTCTGCTTGTTGTTCACGCTCATTAGATACTCGTACTGCTTCCTCCAAGCGCTGTTTCATGCGACGTTCATTTGCCATTTGCTTGGCTACCGTTACTTCGGCCTCGTGAATTTCCGCCTCCATATCGCGCAGATATTGGTTCAGCATAATAATCGGGTCTTCCACTTTATCCAGCACTTCATTCACCGATGCTCTTGTCATGTCCTTCATTCTTTTAAAGATTCCCATTATTTACGATCTCCCTTCTCGAATTGCTCTACTTTTTTGCGTAACTCTGCCAACTCTTTTTTCATTGCTTTTTTCTCGATATCTTCCATCATGGAATCCAGATCACTGTTAGGACCTGTGTTAAATTGGGATGAATGGCGGGCATCTTGACCAAAAGATTGGCTCGTATTACCGTATGCTCCACCTTGATTGTAGCCAGTTCCCGGTCCGTACTGCGATCCGGTGCTGTTCCCACCATAATAGCGTGAGTCCTGTTGGTTGTAAGGCCCGCTGTTGGGACCAAATCCTCCATCATAAGGAGATCTCGGCTCCTTGGAGATAACCAATGCCGCAATCACATAAATCATAAACGTGGTTCCTGCTGTAATAAAGAAACTGATCACAACCAGAATACGAATCCACGTTGAGTCCATCCCTGTTGCATCAGAAAGACCGCCGCATACACCTGTTAATACTCTATCCCGGTTTGATCGGTAAATTCGGGTCATAATCAACTTACTCCTTCCCGCTGTTGTTCAGCTTACTCTTCAGTCTCGCCCACTCTTGTTCGAGCAGCGATCCACCGCCTTGGACATTCAGCTGACTGCCTTCTCCCCGCCGCAAATCACGCAGGCTCAGCGTTTCTGCTTCCATATCTGCTACCCGGTCTTCCAAGCGGTTGAACATTCGGGGAACATTTCGTCCACCGTATGTACCTGCCCGTTCGTTCATCTGCTGCTGGAGTCTCAACGTTTGTACACGTGCCGCATAATACTGACGCTTGCTGTTTACCATTTGATATTCCGTTTTTAAGGTATCCAGCTGTTGCTCCAACTCACACAGGGATTCACGGCTCTGCTCCAACAGTTCTCTGTACTGTTCTTCTTTTTCCGCATACAACATTTTCTCCTGGAGGGCCAGTTTCGCAACATGCTCTTCATCAGCCTTTAAAGCCAACAGCGCCTGTTCCTCCCGTTTAATCTGCATGGACACTGCGTGATCCAACTGTTGCTTCATCTGTCTTGTGTGCAATGCGTATTGCTGATGAAGCTTTTCCGCTTCTGCAATATCCTTGCGGGTGTTATACAAGAACTGGTCAATCAGTTGTATCGGATCTTGACTTTGTTCCAAATGCTCATTAAAGGTCGCTACGGTAATATCACGCATTCTACGAAAAACACTCATTTGCGTCTGCTCCTTTCACATTTCGTATTTTCATATCTTCATACTTTCGTTTCTGTAATTCGCATTCACCCGCAAGCCCATCAATCTTAATTAATAACGTCTTCTGCGGTCGCTCAGCAGTGAAACACCGAATATGATTAACCCGATTGCCAGCAGTGGCCCCAAAAGCCAGGACAGTTTGCCAAGTAAAACGAGTACGCCAATTACAAGTACGATCCATCCGAAGACCACATTTCCTCTTTTCACACCGTAGTAACCTAACATGATCATCGCTATCGGGATTAAGTAACCGATCAAGTGTCCTACAAAGTGACCGAAAAACGGAGTAAACTTACCGAGCAGCATAATCGAACCCAATACAATCAGTACAATAGCCAACCCATTCCCTTTGTTAACTCTCATCATCTCTCACCGCCTTTCACTGTGTCTTGCTTATGTCCTTATTGTACGCTGATCTGGAGTTCTCCAAAACGGACCCCAGACGGTTTTTGAACCTAGACCTAAGTCGGGGGTGCATACAGACCTGCGGCTATACCCTCTATGTTTTTCTGCCGCACGGGCTGTTGGGTGTTGCTCACCCGCTTGCTTGGAGCCTAGTGAAAGGACGAGACAAGCCAGTAACACTATAGCTGCAACCATATAAGGCAAGTTAATATGAACATCAAACAGCAGTTCTGCAATCAGTGGTCCGATCACATTACCCAAACTTGTATAAGATGAGTTCATTCTAGCCACAAACCCCTGCTCATCCCCGGCCTGCCGTGACAAGGATGTGCTTACAGCCGGACGAAGGATGTCCATCACCAGAAAAACGATAAAAGTCGTCAACATAATCATGGCATACTGTTCGGCAAACAGTGTCAGAAAAATGAATAATCCCGCAACAGCCAGACAGATATGAATGATCTTTTTCTCGCCAAAACGATTAATAATCCAGCCAAATATAGTCGCTTGGACAATTGCCCCCAGAATGGAGCCTGTCGTTATAATGATGGCAATATCCATCAGTGTAAAACCATATTTATGGTCAACAAACAGTCCAAATACCGTTTCAAAGTTAGCTAAGCCAAAAGCAACGACAAATACAATGAGTAAACCCATGAAAAAAGGAGATTGATATGGCTTGGCAAATTGCTGCAAAAGGTTTTCTTTCTGACGTGGAAGCTCTCTATTGTACTGTTTCTTTTCCTTGCTTACGGATTCAGGCAGCACTAACAGGGAGAAGATGGCGGCTCCTGCCGCGCGAAGAAGGGAATGCGTATTCCATAGATGGCAAGCAAACCACCAATCCCTGGCCCGATTATGAAGCCTGTGTTAATCGCTGCATTGATCATGCCTATTCCCTTGCCTCTTTCCTCCAAACGAGGTCACCTCAGTGACATAGGCCATAATAGAAGGGTAAGCAACGCAACCCCTGCCCCGCCCATGATCCGTGCAACAAACAAGATAGGAATGGAACTCCCAAGTCCAATAACAAACTCAGATAACATGAAGATGAACATCCCAGTAACAATCAACTTTTTGCGTCCATAACGGTCAGACTACTTTCCTGACAATGGTGATAATAAAAGCTGTGTCAGCGCAAAAACAGCA
Source organism: Paenibacillus sp. 1-8 (assembly GCF_056316205.1). Taxonomy (NCBI): domain Bacteria; kingdom Bacillati; phylum Bacillota; class Bacilli; order Caryophanales; family Paenibacillaceae; genus Paenibacillus; species Paenibacillus sp. 1-8. Next base: position 4,420,801 of record NZ_CM149995.1, read on the forward strand.
ATCATCAGTCCCATCGAGGAACGTTTCATCCCTAGCTCACTTATTATGTATTAAAAATTGCAGCCAGTATTATGATTAAAATCTAAAGAAAAAAGAGTTATGAAATTACTGATATCAGCAATTTCATAACTCTTTTTGGTATACCGGCGAGAGGACTCGAACCTCCACGGTTTCCCACTCGATTTTGAGTCGAGCGCGTCTGCCATTCCGCCACGCCGGCATATATAATTATGGAGGCGCCACCCAGACTCGAACTGGGGATAAAGCTTTTGCAGAGCTTTGCCTTACCACTTGGCTATGGCGCCAAAGTATAACGAAGCGGACGACGGGAATCGAACCCGCGACCCTCGCCTTGGCAAGGCGATGCTCTACCGCTGAGCCACGTCCGCATTAAGATGGCTGGGGATATAGGATTTGAACCTATGCATGACGGAGTCAAAGTCCGTTGCCTTACCGCTTGGCTAATCCCCACTAAAGGTAAAGGGCGACCGATGGGGCTTGAACCCACGAATGCCGGAGTCACAGTCCGGTGCGTTAACCACTTCGCCACGATCGCCGCAAAGACAAAAAAAAAAATTTGGCAGGGGCAGCAGGAATTGAACCCACACCAACGGTTTTGGAGACCGTTGTTCTACCTTTAAACTATGCCCCTATAAAACTGGTGGAGGATGATGGATTCGAACCACCGAACCCGTAAGGGAGCAGATTTACAGTCTGATGCGTTTGGCCACTTCGCTAATCCTCCAAAAATGGTGCCGGCGAGAGGACTTGAACCCCCAACCTACTGATTACAAGTCAGTTGCTCTACCAGTTGAGCTACACCGGCGCATAAATTATTCAATTAAAAGTGGCTCGGGACGGAATCGAACCGCCGACACGAGGATTTTCAGTCCTCTGCTCTACCGACTGAGCTACCGAGCCTTATTCTAAGGCTCTTCGACAAACATTGTATTACTAAAATGGCGGAACTGACGGGATTCGAACCCGCGATCTCCTGCGTGACAGGCAGGCATGTTAGGCCTCTACACCACAGTTCCAAGGGTATTTCCTAAGGGAAATTAATTGCGGGGACAGGATTTGAACCTGTGACCTTCGGGTTATGAGCCCGACGAGCTACCGAACTGCTCCACCCCGCGACAATAATAAGTATTCAATTTTCCAAGTGGTGGAGGCTGAGGGGCTCGAACCCCCGACCCTCTGCTTGTAAGGCAGATGCTCTCCCAGCTGAGCTAAGCCTCCACAACGCAACACTTCACATATTATACCATTAGAAGCTTTTTATTTCAAGCTCTTTTATAGAATAGTTAATGACCCGTAGGGGAATCGAACCCCTGTTACCTCCGTGAAAGGGAGGTGTCTTAACCGCTTGACCAACGGGCCACACAATAAATAATATCTGGCGGAGAGAGAGGGATTCGAACCCTCGAGACGCTTTTGGCGCCTACACGATTTCCAATCGTGCTCCTTCGGCCAACTCGGACACCTCTCCATATGGCTCCCCGAACAGGACTCGAACCTGTGACAACTCGATTAACAGTCGAGTGCTCTACCAACTGAGCTATCAGGGAATAACAGACATTTGTTTCAAGGTTACACCCTGAAAACTGGATCCGAAACTCCATTGCGTCTTATCTTAGGATAAGCCCTCGACCGATTAGTATTGGTCAGCTCCATGCATTACTGCACTTCCACCCCCAACCTATCTACCTCGTCGTCTTCAAGGGGTCTTACATACTGGGAAATCTCATCTTGAGGGGGGCTTCACGCTTAGATGCTTTCAGCGCTTATCCCTTCCGTACATAGCTACCCAGCGGTGCTCCTGGCGGAACAACTGGTACACCAGCGGTACGTCCATCCCGGTCCTCTCGTACTAAGGACAGCTCCTCTCAAATTTCCTACGCCCACGACAGATAGGGACCGAACTGTCTCACGACGTTCTGAACCCAGCTCGCGTACCGCTTTAATGGGCGAACAGCCCAACCCTTGGGACCTACTTCAGCCCCAGGATGCGATGAGCCGACATCGAGGTGCCAAACCTCCCCGTCGATGTGGACTCTTGGGGGAGATAAGCCTGTTATCCCCAGGGTAGCTTTTATCCGTTGAGCGATGGCCCTTCCATGCGGTACCACCGGATCACTAAGCCCGACTTTCGTCCCTGCTCGACTTGTAGGTCTCGCAGTCAAGCTCCCTTCTGCCTTTGCACTCTTCGAATGATTTCCAACCATTCTGAGGGAACCTTGGGGCGCCTCCGTTACTCTTTAGGAGGCGACCGCCCCAGTCAAACTGCCCACCTGACACTGTCCTCGTACCGGATCACGGTACCAAGTTAGAACCTAGATACGATCAGGGTGGTATCCCAAGGATGCCTCCTCTCAAGCTGGCGCTCAAGTCTCTTAGGCTCCCACCTATCCTGTACAGATCGTACCCAAATTCAATATCAAGCTGCAGTAAAGCTCCATGGGGTCTTTCCGTCTTGTCGCGGGTAACCTGCATCTTCACAGGTATTAAAATTTCACCGGATCTCTCGTTGAGACAGCGCCCAAGTCGTTACGCCATTCGTGCGGGTCAGAATTTACCTGACAAGGAATTTCGCTACCTTAGGACCGTTATAGTTACGGCCGCCGTTTACTGGGGCTTCGGTTCATAGCTTCGCCCCGAAGGACTTACCACTCCCCTTAACCTTCCAGCACCGGGCAGGCGTCAGCCCGTATACTTCGCCTTGCGGCTTCGCACAGACCTGTGTTTTTGCTAAACAGTCGCTTGGGCCTTTTCACTGCGGCCCCCTCGGGCTATTCACCCTACCGAGGCACCCCTTCTCCCGAAGTTACGGGGTCATTTTGCCGAGTTCCTTAACGAGAGTTCTTCCGCGCGCCTTAGAATTCTCTTCTCGCCTACCTGTGTCGGTTTGCGGTACGGGCACCTTCTCCTGGCTAGAGGCTTTTCTTGGCAGTCTGAGATCATGACCTTCGCTACTACAATTTTCGCTCCCCATCACAGCCCAGCCTTACGATGTGCGGATTTGCCTACACATCAGCCTCACTGCTTAGACGGACATCCATCAGTCCGCGTCACTACCCTACTGCGTCACCCCATTGCTCATAACGGATTACGGTGGTACAGGAATTTCGACCTGTTGTCCTTCGACTACGCCTATCGGCCTCGCCTTAGGTCCCGACTTACCCTGAGCGGACGAACCTTCCTCAGGAACCCTTAGGCTTTCGGCGGATCTGATTCTCACAGATCTTTTCGTTACTCATACCGGCATTCTCACTTGAATGCAGTCCAGCGCTCCTTACGGTACACCTTCAACCCGCATTCAACGCTCCCCTACCCCTGATACCTAAATATCAAGCCATAGCTTCGGTGGCGTGTTTAGCCCCGTTACATTTTCGGCGCAGAGTCACTCGACCAGTGAGCTATTACGCACTCTTTCAATGGTGGCTGCTTCTAAGCCAACATCCTGGTTGTCTGTGCAACTCCACATCCTTTCCCACTTAACACACACTTGGGGACCTTAGCTGATGGTCTGGGCTGTTTCCCTTTCGACAATGGATCTTAGCACTCACTGTCTGACTCCCGGAACTAAGTCTATGGCATTCGGAGTTTGACTGAGCTTGGTAACCCTTGCGGGCCCCGCACCCAATCAGTGCTCTACCTCCACGACTCTTATTCCGAGGCTAGCCCTAAAGCTATTTCGGGGAGAACCAGCTATCTCCGGGTTCGATTGGAATTTCTCCGCTACCCCCACCTCATCCCCGCATTTTTCAACATGCGTGGGTTCGGGCCTCCAGTGCGTGTTACCGCACCTTCACCCTGGACAGGGGTAGATCACCCGGTTTCGGGTCTACGTCCACGTACTAAGTCGCCCTATTCAGACTCGCTTTCGCTGCGGCTTCAGCTCTTCACCTTAACCTTGCACGGGAACGTAACTCGCCGGTTCATTCTACAAAAGGCACGCCATCACCCATAGATCGGGCTCTGACTTCTTGTAAGCACACGGTTTCAGGATCTATTTCACTCCCCTTCCGGGGTGCTTTTCACCTTTCCCTCACGGTACTGCTTCACTATCGGTCGCCAGGGAGTATTTAGCCTTGGCAGATGGTCCTGCCGGATTCATACGGGGTTTCACGTGCCCCGCACTACTCGGGATCCGTCTCGGAGGGAACAGGTTTTGAATTACAGGGCTTTTACCTTCTCTGG
>NZ_CM149995.1:4427500-4765000 GCF_056316205.1 Paenibacillus sp. 1-8
ATTTATTTTTCATGCTTGTTTGCAACATACTTATCCTGCTGTAAACAGGTCTAAATTATTCATGCCGCTTAATGGGGCGAGTTATAACTTAGCATATCTTTTATAAACTCGTCAACCTTTAACGACAATTTTTATATTTTGAGCGTCAATGTGACTCCATTACGCATAAAAAAAGGAAGAAGATCCGTTTAACGGACTTTCCTCCCGCTGATTCGATGTATCAATCAAATAAGGGAATAACGTATTTCGCTATGGTGTCCATGATCCCTGAGATTCCCGCCAACCGATTCCCTGATCAGTGAGCGGTATACCAGCTTACGTAGTACTACGGTAAGATCCAGTTGGAGATTTTTTAGCTCAGGATGATTAATAAGCTCATTTATGGACCAAGGTTCCCGTCTGCTGCCTAAAATGCGGAATAGCGGTGCTGAGCACCCCTCCATTTTAGACATCACTGAAAATTCGCAAGCAAGCAGCACAAGCTCAACCCGCTGCTCAAGGGTTTCCGTACTAAACGTGAGTTCGTTGTACAGCTTGTAGATGGTTCGATCCAATGGCTGTATCTGAACCCACAAGTGAACCGTCGGATAAATTCCCCGTTTAATAAGCTCAATGGATGCCCAATGATCCAACGCCTTCAAAATACTTTGGTGAGCGTCAATAATCCGACCTTCTCGCATTGCTCTTTTACCATGAACGTAATTAACCAGAAAACGGGCGAACTCATGAAATTGCTTTTGCTCCCGTAACGGGTCGTTGAATTCGATGATTTCCCGCCTTAGCAGACTGACTCTCTCGTCCCGTTCCCACAGAATATGACCTTCCAGTAAATAATCTATTATGTTGGCATGTTCACCGGCGATAATCCAGCCTTTCAGACAACTGAGTGTTGCGTACAACACCTGACATCTTAATCCATTTATCAGTAAATGCTGAATGGAACGGGCTGGCTTCCGGCCTTCTCCAATAATTAGAATGAGTTCATCAAAATCATACAGCATGGCTCCATGAAAATATTCGCCCGGCTTTCTATACGAAATAATGCCGATCGAATCTTCCTGCAACAATTCATCATACATCAAGCTTAATTTGGTTAGCTGCACTTCTCCCTCCATACCTGTAAGGCGGCCATAACCGCTAAATTTGGATATATGTGAACATTTCTACATAAAAAAGAAACTTCCTTCTTCAACTCTAAAAATTTTAAGTTTTATTTACTTATTTCTTTCAGCGTATTCCAGGCGGTCTGATCTGCAAAGGTTCGGTTCCATACACCGATTCCCCCAAGTTTCAATGACTTGGCAAGTTGCACCCTCGCTTCCAGAGATACACGATCCTCCAGCCAAATCTTTTTAACAATACCGTCTTCAGTATACTCGACATAATTCTGGCCTTCCGAGGCTCTGAATTTAGGCTTCAGCTTAAATTTCTCGATAATCCCCGCTGTTGATTCCATACCAAGCGACTTGGAGCTAACTTTGACGGTGTCTCCTTTAGGTGTTTCAGACCATACACGAGTATATAACGGAATGCCCAAGACAACCTTTTGAGATGGTACTTCATCCTCCTGAATGATTCGCTCGATCGACGCTTCCACCCACGGTAGTGAGGCGACTGAACCAGCCTTCGGGCTGGCTGCCCAATGCTCATCATAGGCCATAACCATGAGATAATCCGTAATCGACCCCAATGATTTTCGATCCAGAAATGCAGACCACATCTCACTTTGAGATTTAGGTGTTACGTCGATAGACAACATCAAATCATGTTCACGTGCCATCGGCTTAAGCTCTCGCAAAAATTGGGTGACATTGGGTCCATCCTTCGTATGAACATTCTCAAAGTCAATATTGATACCGTCCAGACCATTTTTCTCGGCAAGTGTAATCATCTGATCTATAATTGATTTTCGTCGTTCAAAGGTAGACAAGGCCTCTGTCGTTAATTCAGGGTTAAAGCTGTTGCTCAACAAGCCCCATACTTCCATCCCCTTGCGATGCGCCCAACTGACATAGGCAGGGTCGGCTTTGCTCTGTACGGCGCCCTCATTATCTATGATACTGAACCAAGTGGGGCTCACCACATTCACTCCAGGCATAGGGTCAAATTTGGAAGGATCAGGTTTACGGTTGTAAACGGCCTCCCAGGCGAGGTTCACGGGTCTTCCCTTCCAGTGCTTCTCCGAGATAGATGGAGTATCTTTAGCCGGGGCGACCGCAAGCTCCTCTCCTTCAGAGATGTTGGCCGCCTGCACATATCCAGCGTAGCCGTTATCCAGTTGAACAAAATACCAATCAGCCTGCTTGGACCAAATACGCACCTTCGTTTGTTGAGGTATATCCGTCAAAATAAAAGACAGGCTGGAGGCTTCTTTACGCAAAGCAATTTTGGCATCCTGTCGTCCATCCTTCTTCTCCACGTTCCCCAGTTTGACTTTCTCTCCGGCTTTCATCAGGATGACTGCACCCGTCACTGTGTCTTCATGAACAGATACACCATATACTTCACGGACAGCTTGCATAGGTATATAAACCGATCCACTAATAATCTGGGGAGCTGCGCTGAGCGTATATGATGTTCCATTCAATTCCCCCTGCGGCTTGGAAACAGTCATATGCAGCAAATTTTGCCTCGTAGCCAAAATGACAGTTTGGCTGTCATCCTCATAACGAATCGCTGGATCGATTTTACTTTGCACAAATTTGAGTGGTACCAGCATGTTCTTGCCGGAATTTTGAGCTTCATACCCGGTCAGCTTTCCCTGAATAAAAATGGGACGGACACTGCCTTGCCAATCGGGTTTTTCATGCAGTGGATTACCGAACCATACGACAGTAATTGCGCAGATGATCGCTGCGAACAACAGCAACATTGTAGCCCCTTTGAAACGTGAACGTTTACGGCGGCGTCTGGAATGATTTCTGGCCAATATTCAACCTCCATTGTCGGAACTTTGAATTACAGGTTAACGTAAGCTGAACTGGTAGCTGACAGACAAGTTATTTAAACAAAAAAACGCGGTAAATCCCCGCTTGTGGGGAATTTCTCACGTTTCCAACCCATTACAATATATACATACCACACCGAAAAACTTCTATTCCTTATTTAGCTGAATTTCCTTGTTCATGCAAGCTTTGCACACTCCGTATAACTCCATACGATGTCCATGCACTTCGAAACCTGTCTCTAACGAGGCATGGTGTTCCACATCAGCCAAATACGGATAACTGAAATCTTCAATCTTTCCGCATTTTTCGCAAATGATGTGATAGTGCTCCGAAACATTGGCATCATAACGACTGGCGTTATCTCCATAGGTCAACTCATGTACCATACCCGCTTCTATAAACATCTTTAAGTTATTATAAACCGTAGCCACACTCATGCTTGGAAACTTGGATTCGAGCGCACGATATATTTCATCTGCGGTCGGATGTCCCATAGATTCCATCAAATAGTTTAATATGGCATGGCGCTGGGGTGTTATGCGTACACCTGTCTTCTTTAGAAGTTCCAAAGCATGCTGGACGCGAGCTGCCATATATGTCCACCGCCTTATCCCTTACTTACGATTTGCTTTATTACAACTATTTTACATTCTATTCACGTTGTACGTCTATTCACATTGTACGGTCAATTCAAGTTTCTTGTCAACGCGCCGCATTATCGCTGGATGACCCGTTAGAGGCTCCGGTAGCGGGAGATTCAGATGGAGCCGCAGGCGTTTCTGAAGCATTAGGCACATTCGTTCCTGCTGACTCGTCCAAGCCAGGCAGCGATGGCATTAGTAGCTTCTTGATCGTTAAATTACTATTGCCTTCCACGTTGATCGAGTACTTACCTGTCCCGTTTTGACCTGAGATACTTTTACTATCTATTTTAAAAGGGAAGTCTGATCGAAGGTTGCCGTAACTGCTTGACCCCTCCAACTGAAAGTCACCATTCGACGGAAGATCCAACGCAATGTCACCGACAGCACTATATATTTTCCAATCTCCACCTACCTGCTCGCTATGCACCTTGATTCCGCCATTGAGCGAATTTGCATTCAGCTTGGCTGTGGGATTGAGAACGTTCATGTCACCATTTTGGGTATCAACCGTAATATCACCTTCCGAGCGGGCAAGCTGAATGTCGCCTACCATCGTGCGTAGCGCAACCGTTCCTTCAATATCCCCTGCCTGCATATCACCGCGATTGGTTCGCATATCTACATCTCCGGTGATACGATGCAATTTGATCCGACCGTTCAAGGTGACTCCTTGGACATTGCCGATAGCATCATTAACCGTCAAATTCCCATTCCCGCTCTCCAGCCGGATGCTGTCGATGGCATCTACTCCGTTGAGGGTAATATCTCCATTGGAGGTTCTGATCTGCATATTAAATCGCCGATCCTCCGGCACTGTAATTAACATATTCGTACGGGGCTGACGTCTGCTCGATGCTCCGTATGACTGCACCTCTGGAAGAATCTGAATAGTCTTGCCGTCAGTAGAAGTCAGCGAGGAAGCTTGAGCAATCTTGTCCGCTTCGGCAGCAGGCGCTTGATCCACCCACAGGGTCGCACGTACCTCTACATTGGACACAGGACGTCTGATCAGCGTTACATCGCCATTGACCGAATCAACTACCAAATCGGACGTCTGCATCGTTACAGGCACCAGTACGCCGCCCATATCATATCGGTTTCCTTTCGCCTGACTAAAATCCATGGATGCCGCGGTCAGATTCAAACTAACCCTGTTCCACAGATACATATAATGATTTTGCTGGGTTACGATAAAAACAGCGGCGGCCACGACCAATGCGGAGACAATTCCCTTCAGATCAGGTCTGAAACGTCGTCCGTTGTCGGGCTTGCCCTCCTTGCGGTAGTACACACCAAAAAAAATCAGATACTCGAGTCCCCACAGCACAAAGATAACGGGCCACCATACAAGGAGCTGAAGCATATATTCGGTATGTTGGACAACATCCAAGATAAGCAGAACGCCTACAGCCATCAACAGAAGCGAAGAGGTGTAGCGCCCGACTCTTATTTTGCGGTGCACGCCAGCTTCACCCTCTTTCCTTTACCTTTTTACGTTTGACCGACAAGCCGACTTCTCGCAAGAAGACTAATAGTCCGATCAGCATTAATAAAATAGCTAACGTCAAAAAGCCATAATCCTCGAAAAAGTTGCCCAGCCAGCGTGGCTTCATACGAAACAGAATCATAAGTCCTCCACCCGCCACGAGCAGCACGGCAAAAGACAAGCCTCTCTCCCAGGCATAAAACGGACTACTTTGCTGCCCTCGTGCATCCATCTGTGCATTACGATCCGGCTTACGGCGATAGCGGACCATATAATCCGCTGATTGTAACACGTCATATACATTATAAAAATATAAGACAGGAATGAACAAGCCGAGCAAAATAAGCAGCGGAATGTTAATCCTCAAGCCGTCAGAAGCAACATACAGCATCGCAAAAATATCTAACAGAAGCAATACGATAAATGTAAGCCCTCTAATGAACAGCCCTAAAAAAAGATGCCCCAGGCCGGGTAACAATGCTGCCATGATAATGGCAATCACTTTGCGAAATTTAGCGTATTTAAAACGTTTACCCCGTTTGGGGTGTTCCCGCTGTTCCGGCTCCGGTGACTGTTGTCCCTCTCCAGACAGTAACGGTTGTTCCGAGTTCATGCCATCCTCCCTTTTGAATTCCATGCGTGATCCGCAGCAAATGCTTAATGGTTAGATAGTACCCCAATCGGATTCAAGAGTAACTGGAAAAAATGTGGTAAGCCCTCATTCCACGGAAACTGCCGCTACATCCTCCCACTGTCGAAGATCGGCTGCAATACGCACTGGATTAAAATCGCGGCGAGCCAGCACTTCCAAGGAAACCTCCATGCTCTGCCGATTGGGATGCAATTCGTGAAAAGGGACATTCTCATGCTCTTTAATCACTATTTTACGTATTTCCACTTTTTCTTGCTCTAAATAAGTCGAAATTTGCTCCAGCAATCTATGGGATGACAATCCGTATAGTGTTATAAGATGACGTTGTCGTCCACGCATATACCGCAATTCAACTTTGTTAAACACCCATAAATTCAAAAATACAAGTACAGTCGCCGCTATAGATGGAAAATAAAAGCCCGCTCCGACCCCGAGACCAATAGCTGCTACAACCCAGATGGAAGCAGCAGTCGTTAAGCCTGTAATGGATTTGCCTGTAAACATAATTGTTCCTGCGCCCAAAAATCCTACTCCAGTAATTACCGCCGTAGCCAAACGTGCTGGATCTATACGTACATTGGCCTCTTTGATAAAGTCGGTAAAGCCGTAAATGGAGAGCAGCATAATCAGCGTCGAACCGAGACTAACCATAATATGAGTCCTCAAACCTGCAGCATGATTGGAACGTTCGCGCTCAAAACCAATGAATCCGCCCAGGAGCATGGATAGCAAAAGTCGTAAAATGATATGTGAATCGTCTATAATCCATGGGTTATCCAATCAAGCTCTCCCTCCCGGTGTATATCGTGCTTCCCTCTCCGGGGATACAGTTTTTGCTAAGACTTATTTCACGTTATGCAGGTGGTATGTGGTTAATTCCACGCCCGGAGCCACCTCTACCGCCGATACGGGGCGAAAGCCGTGTTTTCGATAAAGAGCCACCGCAGGAGCATTTAAAGTTCCTGTAGATACGATAAACAGCGGTATATGATGATATTCATTCAAAACATGCTTCATTAAGGAGTCGGCAATCCCTTTGCGAAAATGATCCGGATGAACCATCATACGTGTAAGAGTGAGCGAACCGGATGACTCAGACTGCACCGCCAGCGCCCCTAGCAGGTCGCCGTCCTCAATCCAGCCATAGAATGTCTCTCCGCAGCTTCGCAGCGTATCAAACGTATCCATAAGGGGTGGTATTTCATAAAAACCGATCCGCTCAGCCTCCAGCCTGTAAGCGAGGTGCTGAAGACGCCATATCTGACTGACCATTTCATCGTCTTCCAATGAACATATGCTAATCATGCTGCATCCCTCCTTCTATTCAGGGCAGCTATGCTGCTGTTTTCTATAAAAAACTCGTAACATGTCATTGCGCTTCCAAACTCTGTACAGCAGTTCTCACAGAGCCTATACAAAAAGGGACCTGTCCCTATAAGACAAGCCCCTTTCAAATCTATGCCATTAGCGGTTTAGCACTTCCGTCAGCAGCTTGTTGGCGAGGCCAGGGTTTGCTTTGCCCTTGCTCTCCTTCATCACTTGACCAACCAGGAAGCCGATGGCCTTCTGCTTGCCAGCTTTGTAATCCTCAACCGATTGCGGGTTAGCCGCTACTACCTGCTCGACGATCGTCAGGATCGCACCCTCGTCGCTGATTTGCACAAGCCCTTTTTCTTCAACAATTTGCTGCGGCAGTTTATCACTCTCCAGCATTTCCTTGAAGACGGTTTTAGCGATTTTACTATTGATCGTCCCCTTCTCCAGCAGTCCGATCATTTCACCCAAGCCTCGACCTGTCAGTTTAACCTGCGACAGCTCCACACCGGCACTGTTTAAATAACCGAGCAAATCCCCCATAATCCAGTTGGATACTGCTTTGGCATCCTTCGTGTATTGAAGACTATCCTCAAACAAATCGGCCAGTGGCTTGGAAGACGTAATGACCTGTGCGTCATACTCAGGCAATCCATATTCCGAGGTGTAGCGTGCTTTACGCTGGTCAGGCAGTTCAGGAATGGAAGCATGGATGCGTTCTTTCCATTCTGCATCAATATGCAGCGTAACGAGATCCGGGTCCGGGAAATAACGATAGTCATGCGCCTGTTCCTTACCACGCATAGACAGAGTTTTACCTTGGGCCTCATCCCAACGGCGTGTCTCCTGTACAATCGTTCCGCCTTCCTCCAGCGTCTGTTCCTGACGGAACTGCTCATATTCCAATCCGCGCTGTACGCCGCGGAAGGAGTTCATGTTTTTTAGCTCTGCTTTAGTACCCAGCTCTTTCTGTCCATGCGGACGAAGGCTAATGTTCGCGTCGCAGCGAAGCGAGCCTTCCTCCATCTTCACATCGGATACGTCACAATACTGCATGATCGCACGTATTTTTTCCAAGTAAGCCTTGGCTTCTTCCGGTGAAGATATTTCCGGTTCCGAAACGATCTCGACCAACGGTGTACCGACCCGGTTAAAATCAACCAAAGACGCATAGCCGCCATCGACATGTGTTAATTTACCTGCGTCCTCTTCCAGATGCAGTCGAGTAATGCCGATACGCTTTGTCTCGCCGTTCACTTCAATATCAATCCAGCCATGCTCGCCGATCGGCTGATCGTATTGCGAAATCTGGTAAGCCTTGGGTGAATCGGGGTAAAAATAGTTTTTGCGGTCAAACTTGCTCACATCAGCAATCGTGCAATTAAGCGCCATCGCCGCTTTCATCGCATAATCAACGGCCTGACGGTTCAATACCGGCAGTACCCCCGGATGCCCAAGACAAATAGGACATGTATGCGAGTTTGGCGGTGCTCCAAAGGATGTCGAGCATCCGCAAAATATTTTAGACTTCGTATGCAGTTCCACATGGACTTCCAGTCCGATGACCGTCTCATATTTGGATGTAGTTGTAGACATGAATGGGTTCCCTCCTTTTCGGCAAATTACAGCTGCGGACGCTGCTTGTGGAATTCGGTATTTTGTTCAAATGCATGTGCTACACGCAGTACGGAAGACTCGTCAAAGGCTTTTCCAATAATTTGCAGTCCAACCGGCAATCCATCCGCAAGACCACAAGGGATACTGATGGCTGGCACTCCAGCCAAGCTCACCGGAATCGTCAAGATATCGTTCAAGTACATCGTTAATGGATCATCCACTTGCGAACCGATTTTAAAAGCTGTTGTCGGCGCAGTAGGTCCGATAATGACATCATATTGTTCAAACACACGATCAAAATCCTGTTTGATTAGTGTACGCACTTTTTGTGCTTTCAGGTAGTAAGCATCATAGTACCCAGAACTCAGCGCATAAGTGCCCAGCATAATCCGGCGCTTCACCTCGGGGCCAAAGCCCTGCGTGCGGGACTGATGGTACAGATCCAGCAGGTTGTCCGGATTGTCTGCACGTACGCCATAGCGTACACCGTCAAAACGAGCCAGATTGGACGATGCTTCGGATGAAGCCAGCAGATAGTATGTGGCTACCGCATATTCAGTGTGTGGAAGAGAGACCTCTTCCCATACCGCCCCCAGTCCTTCCAGCGTTTTAAGCGCGTCCAGCACCTTTTCCTTGACCTGTGGATCGACGCCCTCACCCAGATACTCCTTGGGTACAGCAATACGAAGTCCTTTTACATCTCCGGTCAAAGCGTTCAAGTAATCAGGAATGTCTACCTTCGCAGAAGTGGAGTCCTTCTGATCATAGCCTGCAATGGCTTGCAGTACGTACGCCGAATCCTGAACATTCTTCGTAATCGGTCCAATTTGGTCCAAAGAAGAAGCAAAGGCCACCAAACCAAAACGTGATACCAGACCATAGGTTGGCTTCAAGCCGACTACGCCGCAATAAGAAGCGGGCTGGCGAATGGAACCGCCTGTATCGGAGCCGAGGGTGAAATAAGCCTCACCCGCTGCTACAGCCGCAGCCGAGCCGCCGCTGGAGCCTCCGGGAACGCGTTCCAGATCCCAAGGATTTCGTGCCGGGAAGAAGCTGGAATTCTCGTTAGAGCCGCCCATCGCGAATTCGTCCATGTTCATTTTGCCCAATGTCACGGTTTGTGCCGCACGCAATTTGCCGACAACCGTTGCATCGTACACGGGATCAAAATTTTTCAAAAACTGACTGCCGCACGTTGTACGCAGCCCTTCTGTCACGATGTTATCCTTAATACCGACCGGCAGGCCAAACAGCAACCCGCGTTCCTCTCCCGAGATCAGATGATCATCCAGCTGACGTGCGGATGCACGTGCCTGCTCCTCGTCAACCGTAATGTAGGCCTTGATCTTGTCTTCCCGCGCACCAATCGTCTCCAGAGCGTGACCTACCAGGTCACTCACAGAAATTTCCTTTTGATGCAGCTTGTTATGTATTTCCGGCAATGTGTTATCAAACAAGCTCAATTTACATCCTCCTTTCAAATGTGAAATCTATTCCAGAACAGCAGGAACTTTAAACTGTCCGTCTTCTTCTTCAGGTGCATTGCGCATCACTTGCTCGTGTGTCAAACTTTCGCGAACTTCGTCGTCCCGCATAACGTTGCTGACGTGCAGCACATGAGTGGTCGGTTTTACCTGTTCCGTATCCAGCTCATTCAGCTTCTCCGCATAGTGGAGAATGGCGTTCAATTGCCCTGTCATCGTGTCTTCCTCGGCTGCGGTCAGATTCAACCGGGACAACTTGGCTACGTGACGGACATCTTCCGTGGAAATGTTCATACAAAAACCTCCTCGTGTATAAGAGGATTTTGCAAAAATCCAATAAGCGACTTCCAATGAACAATATATAGATCGAAATGGTCTAGTTCGTCTATATATTGCACTTCGGAGCGACTGGAATCGAATTTGCAGAATCCTGATATCAAAAATGCTGCACCGAACTTTGAAATAACGTTTTTAATTATAGGATAGAACCCTTTACAATTCAATCTTTGACGCGGTACAGAAGCAAACTGTGTTACCTGGCGGTAAAATGCTACTAAATGTATATAAAAAAAGCACCTCTCGGTGCTCTTTCGAAAAGCGGTAGGAGCTAAGAACGTGCCAATTATATATATTCTTAAAGAGAGTCGACATTAGCCGACCCCTATATCCAAGCACGTAAATTAACTTGTCTAATAAAATCAGCCTGTGACAACAATTCTGTCGCGGTTTCTTCTTCCTCAGCCTCTACCGAATCAAGACCACCGTTCATCACATGTCTGAACAGCTTCTCATTATGCGTAGCAAGGGCGTAATCTATCAGCGCTTCACGCTCAATCCGCTCGGCTTCCAGCTTCAAAATACTTTCTTCCAGCTCGATGTCCCCGGATGGTACAAAAAAGTTGCGATTCACCTTCGGGACGCGAATGACATAGTCAAAAGCATTGTCCGCATTACGGTCGTAAGCAATGATATAACCATGTTCGCCCACAGGAAGATTCTGCTCAAAAGCATCCGCGACGATCATAATTCTAGTTCCTAAATGATGCATCGTTAGCCCCCCCGTTTGTCTGAACTTATCTGCTAAGTCTACTAAAAAAAAAGTAGCTTGTCTATATCATCTATGTATCTTCAAAACTGTCCATCTCCACGTCCCAGCCTGTGCTCATTCAGCCTTGTGTGCCAATTCTGTGCAATGGTTCCGCCTTGCTTTGTTACCTTTTTCCAGGTTATTACCTTCGGTTCAGAACCTTGCACAGAAGCTCTATCTCCTGTCTTTATAGAAAAATGGTGGCTATCTCCATTTTCACGATGTAACCCAGATATATACTTCCTTTTCATTCATGCTCCCCCTTGTGATCTGACGGCCAACTGCCTCTTTATCCTCTTAATGGGCAAAAAAAAGAACGCAAACCGGGATTCATCCACAGCTTGCGTGCTTCGCGAGTTTAGTATGTAACTTCAATATGTGTATGTTAACAAAAATAAAAACCTTTGTCTATACATTATTGATAATTTATTGTCGAAATGAGGCAGAACCTGTCACAGCTTTGATTCTGCCCCAACTGAAAACATTCATTGCGTTTTACCGAATATACGGATTATTGGCTTTTTCATAACCAATGGACGTTTTGGGACCGTGTCCGGAGTACACCGTAACGTCATCCCCAAGCGGGAACAATTTGTTCTGAATGGAATCGTACAGGTCCCGTTCCCGCCCACCGGTCAGGTCTGTGCGGCCGACACCCTGACGGAATAATACATCCCCGGAGAACAAGTCCTTACCACACAAAAAGCTGACGCTTCCGGGTGAGTGCCCAGGTGTATGGAATACCTTGAATGTATGCCCGATCAGGTTCAATTGCTGACCTTCCGCCAAATCATATTCGGCAGGCTCCGTCGAGATCGGCGGGGATGCCTCGGGCCACATCAAAGAGCCGTTTAACTTAGGGGATGTAAGCCAGTCCTGCTCCAAAGGGTGCAAATAAACCGGACAGCCCTTCGCCTTGCGAATTTCATCTACTCCACCGATGTGATCAAAATGAGCATGGGTCAGCAAGATGGCTTCAATCTCCAGTGACTCAATGGCTCTCAGCAAAGGACCCGGATTCATCCCCGGATCGATAATAACGGCGCGCTGCGGGTCATCCCCTTGAAGCAAATAAGCATTCGTTTGGAGTGGGCCTAGATTAAAGCTGCGAATAGATAATGTCATAAATTAAAATCCCGAGATCAGCTCGCGCAATTCCTGAACAATCACAGGATGGACCTCGGTTACCTCCCCATATTTTTCAGCCATTTCTTTGCGAGCAACTGCGATTTTTTCTTGATAATCGTCGGCATCCCGATCCGGATTTTCACGTTTGAACCCGATCATAATTTGTTGGACATGTGCAGGGCGTGGTCCCCAGTGACCGAGTACGTGACCTCCTGTATCGGCAAAAATCACGATCGGTACAGCACGTCCGCCCATTGTCAGGAAGTCATCCATCAGCGCCTGATGGTTTTCCAAGATTAATACTTCGGTCGGAATCCCGCTATTCTCCAGCGCACGGAACACAACTGGCACATTGCGCACTACATCTCCACACCAGTCGGCGGCCAAAATAAGTACACGCAGATCATCCCGATGGTTCAGGCTTTCAAAATACTCGCGGTCCTCTTCACGGTTCCACACAAACTGATCATACCCGGAGTTGAAGGCTTCCTTATTCTTTTCCATACCCTCCATAAACTGTTCGGGGCTCAGACCTTTTCCGAAATATTGCGATACGTTAGTACGACTCATGTTATACACTTCCTTTCTTGTTTTTGGACATAATCCATTTGATAACAAAATAAATGATCAGGAGCGCAAGGGCAACCAGCAAAATTGGTTTGATATAAGGTGCTGCTACTTCGTCAATCTGCTCCCACTTGTCTCCAAGCAGCATTCCTAAATATATAAACAGAACAGACCAAGGTATAATCGCCAGCGTCGTCAAAATAATAAAACGCCATACGCTCATGCGAGCCAGCCCGGCAGGGATTGAGATCGCGTGACGCACAACAGGGATAAAGCGGGCTGTGAAAATCACCCCTGTGCCGTATTTGTTGAACCAGGCTTCGGCGTGGTCGACATGGCTTTTCTTGATAAGTATGTATTTTCCGTACTTATCCAATACTGGTCTGCCGCCATAGCGTCCAATCCAGTAAATAAACAGCTGTGCCAGCACCCCGCCGATAGTTCCAAAAACAACCGCGCCAAAGAAGTTAATATGACCCGAAGACACTAAAAAGCCACCATAAGCGAGGACAATTTCACTTGGAATGACCTCAACCATCAAGCCTAGCATAATACCAAAATACCCAAGACTACGAATGATCTCAAACAAATAATTAATGATACTAGATATATGGTCCAATTATCTTCCCACTCCCTGCCTGTTTCTCTATTTCCATTAGTGTATCACAGGGGCAGAACAAGTCGCCACTTCACTCAAATAGGGAGTTCAGTGACCCCAACTCCTCTGCCCGCATAAGTTGTGAGAGAGAGGAGGGGGTACAATATGCCTCCCGGCAAATTCCCCAAACATGACAATTCACAATCCCGTTTACCCACGGCTCGCGGTATCCGACGTGCATGCAGCAAAGAGTTGTACCGAACCTGCAAGCGTCTGCCCGTTCACATTGCTCCCGATCTGGTCAAGCAGGGCGAGGAGCTGTATTGCCGCAAGGTCGCCGGACACCTCATCTGGATCGCCGAAAACCACAGCAACCGCAGACTACTGTGCGACTGGTGGGATGAGGATGTCAGCGAGGAACTCGCGACATTGTGGAAGGTGGATCGCGCTGTTTTGTGCACTGCCTTTAGAAGTGCCTACGGCGGATAGTTCTGCGCATCCAAGAATATGCGAAGCAAGAGAAGCAACTCAACCTGTAACTGCAAACTGTAAATTGTGAATCACAATAAAAGTGGGGCCACTTCGCAGTGGCCCCACTTTTGCTATATCTCTATTCCTGTTTCTTTGTCTGCCCTGCTCCCTCGGGAAGCAGATCCGCACAGGCACGCTCCAAATAAGGATCAGCATGAATAAAATCCCGAAATGCCGTATATTCACGCCATAAAACAGAACGTTCCCCTGCTTGGCCTTTGACGGCACGGATCAAAATATTTTTAGGCGTATGCTCCATGTCGATAAATTCCAGTAACTGTGTCCGGTATCCCATCATGTCCAGCAGCTTGGCCCGGATACCGTCTGTCGCCAGCGCTGAAAAGCGCTCCTTCAAAATACCATGGGAAAGCAATGGCTCCAGCACCGGATTTTCCAACTGGCTAAACAGCTCATGCTGGCAGCACGGAACTGACAGAATAACGGACGCTCCCCAGCGGACAGCTTTCTCCAGCGCGGCATCCGTTGCGGTATCACAGGCGTGTAAAGTCACGACCATATCCACCTGCTCCAGCTCGTTATAGTCCGCGATATCACCGACCAAAAACTCCAGTTGGCGGTATTGCAGCTTTTGAGCCAGAAGATTACAGGTTTCAATAACATCTGCCTTCAAATCCAAACCCACGATCTGCAAAGGTCGTTTTTGCTGTACTGCCAAATAATGATACAGCGCAAAGGTCAAATATGATTTGCCGCAGCCAAAATCCACAATGGTTAACGGGCGGCCTACGGGAAGGCTAGGCAATACATCCTGCACCATTTCGAGAAAACGGTTGATTTGGCGGAACTTATCATACTTGCGGGCCAGCACCTTGCCGTCCTCATTCATGATCCCCAACTCAATAAGGAAAGGAATCCGTTCTCCTTCTTCCAGCACATATTGCTTTTTGCGGTTATGAGACAGGTCGGCTGTACTTTTGCTCGGTGACTTTGTCAAAATGGAAACTTTATATTTTTTACTGATCAGCACCTGATAGTCCGCATTCTTCGCACACAAAAGTCCTTGTCGGAATGTGTCCTCAAACAAGGCAGTCATGCGCTCGTTAGCTTCGTCAGGGGTCAAGTTTTCATGAATGACCTTGTTGCTGTAATGAAAAGCAAACTGGTAATGCAGTTTGTTCTTCAATTCCACAGGCTTGATTTGCACTTTAGTAAAAGAAGCATCCTCCCGTTTGCGAAGCTGACTTAGCGTCGCAGTTATGAGGGACCCTCCTGTAGTTAGTTGGTATATAAGTTCACGCAGTGAATCCAAAAGGTACATCTCACTTTCTTCCATGTAGTTGGGTAATCTCGACCAGACCTTCGGTTACTTCCCGGCGTGAAAGTCCACTCCGTTGCAGCTCCGCATCAGTCTTATCCAGCAATTGAGTATAAAATGCCTCCGCATCCGGCAGCAGCTCCGGCTGCTCCCATGCCAGTCCGAACCAAACATCAGCGGCCTTGTCCAGTCTGTCCTCTCGTTCGTAATAGACAACCAGCAGCTTGCTTGTGTCGGCTGGCAGCTCATATTCCTGAACCAAATTAACGATACACGCAATTCGCTCAGGCAGAACCTGAATGTCACGGGTCGCACCATTCACATCACTGTACAAATAT
This sequence comes from Paenibacillus sp. 1-8, assembly GCF_056316205.1. NCBI lineage: Bacteria > Bacillati > Bacillota > Bacilli > Caryophanales > Paenibacillaceae > Paenibacillus > Paenibacillus sp. 1-8. The sequence goes on from NZ_CM149995.1 coordinate 4,443,171, forward strand.
AGATGAAGGGATTTTATCAAGATTCGTATGCCCTCGTCTATTCTGTCGGTTTCCAGGTAAATAGCGGCTTCTTCTTCCAAAATGCGAGCCACCTGCTGAAGCTTGTCCGCTTCAATACCGGGGCCCAGTCGGAAAAGCTCTATAATTTGTTCCGGCGGCAATCGTCTGAGCAAATCTGAACGAAGGCGAAACTGCTTGTTAAGCAGGTCATCCAGTTGTTTCAGCGCTTCGACGTGTTTATTTTCACGCCTTAGACCGAGCACCGAAGCTACTGCCGATGTCATTTCTTCCATCATACTGAGCAAATAATCTTTTCTGAGCAAGCCGTTCCCTTCTTTCCATCCCGATGCCTCGACAACCAGGAACTATTTCACTTCTGATTGTAAGTCATCCTTGTGCAAAAGCCAAATGGCTCGGTCAAGACGGAAAACGTTTGGTAACAATCAAAATCAATTTAAAACGCCAAAAAAACCGGCCCCCCTCTGATTGGTACCAGATGGTTCCGGTTTTTTGGGTTTGTTGTTCAAGTTTACTGCTGGATGTTTTGTTGTAAAAATGCCAAGATGGCATGTGCCAGTTGTTCCGGCGCTTCGAACAGACTCATATGACCAGCTTCAGGTATTGTGACCTGAGTGATCCCGGCCCGATCTGTTGTAAACGTCCGGGCGGGAGAAATCGCCTGATCCTGCTCACCCGCCACTAACAGAGTGGGCAAGGTGGAGGCCGACAGCACGTCGCGGCGGTCTGAACGCTCACGCATGGCCAAAGATGTGCCTACGGCTCCTTGCGGCGGCGTTTTATAACCGATTTCTTTGACCTTGAGCACCTGATCCGACAAGGACTCTACGTGTTGTGGAGCAAAAAGTCCGGGAACGAGTCCATCTACAAATGCGGTGATTCCCTCTGTTTGAATGGTGGATACGGCCTTGTTCCGTTTTTCTTTTCCTTCCTCTGTATCCGCATAGGCGGTGGAGTGAATCAGCCCGAAGGCTGTAAGTCGCTCGGGATGGCGCTGTACCGCAGAAAGCGTCAAATAGCCCCCGAGGGAATGGCCGAACCAGGCAGCCTGTGGAATGCCCAGTTGTTCTTGAAGCTTAAGCACATCATTCGCCATTTGATCAATCGTGTAGGCCCCAAGCGGAGCATCGCTACGTCCATGACCACGCAAGTCCGGGACAATGCAGCGATAACTTTGGGACAGCAATGGAACAACCTCATCCCAATAGGAAGAGCTTCCACAAAATCCGTGCAGCAGGATGATGGGCTCTCCTTTTCCCTGTTCGGCATAGCAGATTGTCGTTCCTTCACATAGTACCTTTTCCATGTGGAACCCTTCTTTCTCTGTATATAATCTATTGGAGCGAATATATTATGATTAGAACATGCTGATGTATATTATTAAGCAGACCATCAATATCTGAAACGGTAGCTCTCTGGAAATTCCTGCGAATCTGCTCTTAAACCAAACCCGCAAGCCGCAGCATGGGCTATATGTGTAGCCATCGTCATGACGAGATGCAGTGATGTCATTTGCAATGTCCAGTAGGGTTTGGGACTGCGCTCGTTCACAATGGCCGCGACGCTGTAATCTCCGACAGACGGTAGGGCCAGTCCGACCGAACGTGCCGGAGTCAGCGGTTCACGGGCAACCAGAAACATCCCCGCCGAGCCTTGCTGTCCCAGACAAGCGTCGATGGCAATCACATGATGGTCCTGGGGAATACGCTTCAAATACGAAACCAGATGATCCGCGTCGCACGGCTCAGTCATGGTGCCGATCACGTGTGGAAAGCCCTGTTCCATAAGCATGGTGCCGACTAGCGGTCCCAGTGAATCGCCTGACGATCGATCCGTGCCGATACAAACAAAGGTCAGCTTATTCACCTCATGCTGAGAATAAATTTCACGAAAAAACGGTACGAGCCCTTCGCGATCTGTTTTTTCCGCATGACTGTCTAAAGGAGAGCGCCCGAATACGGAAGCCCGATTATACAAAGACACCTTCGTCCATCCTCCTTGATCCGGCCGTTGACCGATAATCTGACTTTCAGTACATTCTACAACAAAAACATGGTACAATACAGGCAACTTCCCCTGATATGAAAGGATGGAACATTAACGATGGATTTGTCTGTACCGTCTCATGCCAACATTGAACATATGATTGAAGGCATCAAAACCAAGCTTCGTATGGCGAGTGGCGCTGCTATGCAGTCCTCCGCTTTCTCTCTGGAGCAATACGAGGATCTCCGTGATGTCTATGATATGGTGATGAACAAGCCTAATCTGAGTATTTCAGAAGTCGAGGCCATCGTTTCCGAGTTGGGCAGATTACGTAACCCCTCCTGATCGTCTTGGGTGACACTGTTCATGGTAGTGCCTCCCGTAAATAAAGCTCGTATCTCCGTTCGCATTAACAAACGCGTAACGGGATACGAGCTTTATTTTTATCCATCTCTTATGCGTTTCTTCGCAGATGTCTTTAAGGCAAATCTGCCAACACCAGTTCAGACACATCCTCATTCCCTGTAGCTTGTAATTTTAAATGATAGCTTTTGTGGATTCGTGCAGCATCACCGGGTCCCAACTGAAAATTGCCATCCTGGCAAGTAACCTCCACATGACATAGCGGTGTTCCGGTCACGTTTTGCTCTCAAGTTCAATATTGGTTAAGTTTATAGTACGAAAAGATAAGTCTATGCACGAAGCCATAAGGAGGAGATTCCCTACATATGCTGTCCCAAGAACCTCAGCTATCCCGTTTTTTGCCATGGTATTTACGTCGCAGTCTGTACGCGTCCATCGTCATGATTGCCGTTTTGCTTCTCATTGCCTACTCTGTTCGTTGGATCGGTACAGCTCCTTTACTATATTGGGATGAACGCATTCAGGATGTGGTCTTTCCAGACACAACGGATGCTCATCACAAGCTTCTGACTGTCGCTGTATTCATTACGTCTTTCGGTTCTTTCCGTGTATCGTTGCTGGTCGCTCTGGGTATTGCCGTCTGGTGCTGGGTATATCTCCGCTCGAAGGCTTATTCCTTTGCAGTAATAAGCAGCTTTACGGCGATGTGGGTGTTGAACACGCTCATTAAAGAAGTTTTGCAACGGGAGCGCCCAGCACTTCAGCATTTGGTAGAAGTCGGCGGCTATAGTTTTCCCAGCGGGCACGCCATGATTTCCATGGGATTTTACGGCATGATTTTTGCCATTTGGGCGATAAAACGAAAAATTCATGAGCGCTCTATCTTCCTTCCCTGCGTTCTTGGCGCACTTTTGATTCTCCTGATCGGGCTAAGCCGTGTCTATCTGGGGGTTCACTTTCCAACCGACATAGCAGGTGGTTATATTGCCGGAATCATTTGGCTAGTGTTTACCGTCCCTGTTATCTATTGGCGAGCACGTCTGCCACGTTCTCTGCCTCCATCGACTCCCCGCCCGTAAGCGGTTCGAGACGGTTTCTTGTTTCACACGGAGTCACGGCGTTTATATACGAAGTAAGCAAGACAATGCAGCACTCTAAACTCACCACTCACAAAAATCGTTATGATTCTGTTAGACAGACGTTTCTGTAAACTGAAGGATAAGGGGGGCGATCCATGTGTGGGGAATTGTATTAAGTATTATAATGGCTATTATTATCGGATTGATTGGCGACGCGCTCGCTGACCATGAAATGCCCGGAGGCATTGTGGGCTCTATGATCGCCGGATTTGCAGGAGCTTGGCTTGGTGCCACGCTACTGGGAAACTGGGGTCCGGTCATCGGTGATTTTGCAGTCATTCCGGCCATACTCGGAACCGCATTATTTGTGTTCCTGCTCGGACTTGTGTCCAGGCTTTTAAGAAGGGCTACCTAACATTTATATATTTTTTTTATTCTATAAGAGGAGTGATATGACATGAGTAACATTGATAATCAAGATACGGTAGGTAATACTTCAAGCTTTGCAAAGGGTTTATTCATCGGAGGTTTGATTGGTGCTGCGGCAGCCCTGCTGTTCGCGCCGAAACCAGGCCGCGATTTGCGCAGCGATTTGTCTGATAAAATTACAGTTGTTGCCGATAAAACAAAAGACGTTGCATCCGTAGTCAGCAGCAAAGCAACGGATTTGGCCAAAACGGTTTCCACCAAAACAGAAGATGTAGCTAAAACCGTATCAGGTAGCAAAGACATTATTTTATCCAGCGTAGCCAGAGCTTCTGCCGATGTTGCTGATGAAGCAGTCAAGGCTGATCAAGAAATTATGGATGCAACGGCCCAAGCTGCCAAGGAAACACAAAAACAATTAAACGCCACTTCCTAATGTCAGGGAATTCTGTGTACAACAAGAATAGACCTAAAAACACTGAACAGCCAGCATGCACGAAGCTGGCTGTTTTTTAGATGACAGAAAGGCAGGGATGACGATGAGCAAGCCAAACTCGTATGGAGATGACCTTAGCGTAAACAACAAACGGACCTTTCATCCCCGGCAGGGTCAGGATGAACCCAGGGATTTTGACGTGAATGAGCACCCTTTTGAACTGCGTCATGAAGTGAAGCGGCTTAATAAGCGCTTAGATCAAATAGCCGACATGCTGGAAAAAGTAGAATTTCGCGATGTACTGGAGACCTATTCCAATCCCAAAAAAAGAATCATCAGTAACCTGACCGCAGGCATTGCAAGGGGTCTTGGTCTTACGCTGGGTACGGTCGTCATACTCGCGCTGCTCGCTTGGCTGCTCAGCTTCCTTGTACAACTGAATCTTCCGATCATCGGAGATTTCATTGCCGAGCTGCTAAGCTATATCAAAATGAGCCAAGGCGGAAATTAGACAGCAAACGATCCATAGTAACGGAGGTTCGTGCGTACACGCAACCCATTACCATGGATCGTTTTGATCTGTACATTTTGGATGACTGCGCTAGAGCTTGTTGCGCTTGTTAGCTTTCAGCAAATCTCCTGTCCATCCCTTCATCATCAGCCAGCCGTACATCCCCACCATACTTAACAGGGTCGCCGTAATCACGGCCGTAAAACCCCAGCCTGTTTTGATCCAGGGCAGATTCTCGAAGTTCATGCCCCAAATGGCGCCCACTACGGTTGCAGGCGTAAATACAGCCGTTACAATGGTGAGCGTCTTCGTAATCTCATTGCCCCTAAATGCAGAAATCGCATCGTCAATGAAGATCAGCGTGTCAATTTCCTTTTCATAATGCCGGAACAGCCCTTCCATTCGATTGACACGGTGAAGCAGTTGCTTGAAAAAACGATTTTCCTCCAGTTCATCAAGATACGCCTCCCGGGAAGCCGTCACCAGCTCTGAAAAAGGAATGAACATATTGCTCCAATACAGCAGCTCAAAACGCGCATTCAATATAGAATCCATCAGCGTACGAGCATTTCCTTTCTCCATACCCTCTTCCAGTTTTCTGAGGTTAATCTCGAATTTGTCCATTCCCGTATGAAAATAATGAAGAACGGCCCTCGCCAGCACAAACATTCCATCAGCCGCACTTTCACATCGGTCGAGCATTTTTTGACGTTCAACCGTGTGCATGATTTCGCGGGTATTCTGATCCAGGTTTAAGGTTACTAATTTCTGGTCCAGCACGAGAAAATAGAACTTGTTACAATCGCGTTGACTGTCGATTTCCTCCTGAATGGAATAGATTAGCGAGCCACATATCAAAGGTTGATCGCCATCCGGAAAACGTACAGAAATAAAACTGGACGGGATATCCTCTACCTTGTCCAGCCATTCCCGAGCGTCCGGGAGCTTATCTTTTAACTCTTGTATGACGGGGGACTGCCAGCCTGTAGCGCTGATGTCCCACCATTCCCATCCTCCGCGAAAGGAGGAAATCTGTTCAAATGCTGTCGTGGATTTCACACTTCCTCCCCCTCCTTTTCCGCTTTAAAAAAGGACACGCTTCCCTGATGGAATGGCGTGTCCTTATTATGTGACGTCCAGTAATTGAAACCATGAAGGCTGTCTTCCTCTCATGAAATAGAGGGATTAGACATAATCTGCTTCAACTTTTCCGTTGCCCGTTTCTGAATACGGGAAACGCTCATCTGCGATACGCCCAAGGTCTGCGCAATCGCACGTTGAGATTGACCATCCTGAAATGCCAGAAGAAGCACCTTCTGTTCCTGCTCTTTCAGTTGGCTTAGAGCTTGCTGTAAATCCATTCGTTTTTCCACAGTGTCGTAGTCGTTGGCATCTGAGCTGATAAGCTCGCCTAACGTAGCCGCACTCTCCTCCTGGGATAAAGGGGAGTCCAGTGACACATAATGGTAGCACTCACGACCTGCGAGCACTTCGATCGTTTCCTCCACGGTAAGGTCCAAATACTCCGCAATCTCGTTCACATTCGGCGAACGTTCCAGTTTAACGGTTAGTTCGTCGATGGCATGCTGAACGAGCGCACCCTTTTCCTTGATGCGGCGGGGAACCTGAATGTACCAGGATTTGTCGCGTAAATAATTTTTCATATGTCCCAGCATGCTTTTCATAGCATACGGTTCAAAGGGGATACCCAAGCTGATATCGTATTGCTGAAGCAGACGTATCAAAGCCATCTGACCGGTCTGATATAAATCCTCGTATAAGTCCGGGCGGTTACGGGAGATTTTCCCGGCAGCCATCTTGACCATTGGCTCATACTTGCGGATCAGCACGGTAGCAATCTCGTTATCTTTGGTTTGCTGGTACTCCCAGATTAGACCAACGGCTTCATCCATCGACTCCGGGGGAGTTACCTTTTCATTCATACTTTTTCCTCGCTTCTGACCAGACGCTTTACAAGCACGACTTCCGTGCCTTTTCCAGTCTCATTCAAGATATGGACATCGTCCATAAGCGCCTGCATGAGATAGAAGCCTAGTCCGCCTACCTGTGCATCATTCAGCTCTTTGTCATGCAAGGATGCAAGACGGGACGGGTTCTCCACGCGTTCAAAGCTCTCCCCTTCATCTTTGACACGGATGGACAACGAAGCTTCGTCAAATTCGAATGTTACTTCCACCACTCCACCCTCATGACCGTAAGCATAAAGAACAGAGTTATTACAGGCTTCAGATACAGCCACTTTCATGTCTTCTATATCCTCGTAAGAGAATCCCATTTTCGCGGCAATTCCGTATAAATTTAATCTTACAATATCAACAAAGTCAGCAGTTGCCGGCAAATTAAGAACTACTTTTTGAATTTGAGCGTTCATTTCTTTTTCTTTCCTTTCCTATTGGGAATTCTCCTGGGGGACAAAGAATTTGGCAATACCGGTCATATCGAACAGTTTTTGAATTTGAGGTGGTATCTCCTGAACGGCAAACCGGGACTCCATCCCATGCCTTGCCTTTAAAATAGATAACAAAATACCAATACCTGTACTGTCAATGTATTTAAGCTCTTTTAAGTTAATAATCAAGTCCTGGCCGGATTCCCCCACCAAAGGCTCCATCACCAGACGAAAATCAGGTGCCACCGAAAGATCCAGCTCTCCGCTAAGATAAACGGTATTTACGCCATCGCTTGTTTCTGTAATCGCATTGAACTTCTCATTTTTATTAGTATTCATAGGTCTACTCTCCCAAAAAAAGATTTCCTTACATACTAACCCATTATACGATCGCTTGAATCACCGTATGATGCTTTCTGCACCTTCCAAATGTCACCATCTACGCATCAGGCTACGCCTCGTGGATTTGATCTTTGCCTGACTGCATTGGAAAATGATCCGGAGAATGCCGCAGTAGAGCCTGTTTTACACTGCTGATCTTCACGGGCTTGCTAATATAATCGTTCATTCCGGCTTCAATACATCGGGTCTGAATACCATCCATCACATTCGCTGTCATGGCGATAATAGCAGGCTGTGACCTTCCCGCCAATTGTTCACGCACCTTGCCCGTACATTCTAATCCGTCCATCACAGGCATTTGCAGGTCCATGAAGATATAGTCATAATCCTGGTTAGCCATGACCATATCAAGCGCCTGCTGCCCGTCTGCTGCCACATCCGAAGCCAAACCGAGCTTATCCAGTATATTAACCATCAGCTTCTGGTTGATCGGATGGTCATCCACGACCAGTACAGGTTTACGGCTTGAGGAGTTCTGATGGGGAATTTCCCATTCGTGACTGGACTCTCCCTCCAGTTCATTTTCCTGAGCAAAGCCAAGCTTCGTTGTAAAATGGAATGTTACCCCCTGCTCTCCACTTGTATCCACACGGATATCGCCGCCCATCATGTTCACCAATGTTTTGCAAATAGCGAGTCCTAAACCAGTTCCACCATATTTGCGCGTCATCGAAGAATCAAGCTGGGAAAAGGGCTGAAACAGCCCTCCGACCTTGGCTGGCTCAATACCAATGCCTGTATCCTTCACGGAAAACTCAACGGTAAGTCCTTTATCGCTACGCTCTCTGACAGATGCAAAGACGTATACGCCGCCACGATCTGTAAATTTGACGGCATTGGATACCAGATTAATGAGAACCTGACGCAGTCTTCCCATATCACCGTATAACACTGGCGGTAGCTGCTCATCCAGAAAATAATCCATCTCCAGATTCTTTCGATTTACTTCCACTGTAAACAGGCTGAAAACTTCCTTGATACAGGAAACCAGATCAAACGGATATTCCTCTATCTCCATTTTGCCTGACTCCAGCTTGGTAAAATCCAGAATATCGTTAATGACCGCTACGAGCGCATCTGCACTGCGGCGGATGATATCGGCATATTCCTGCTGATCGCTTTGCAGCTCTGTTTCCATCAACAGGTCAATCATGCCAATCACACCATTCATAGGTGTCCGAATTTCATGGCTCATCATAGCCAGGAACTCCGTTTTGGCATTGGCTGCGATTTCGGCTGCCTCCTTGGCGGCAATCAGTTCGCTATTCATCTTCTCCAGCTCATGCGTCTTCTGATGAAGCAGCATGGACTGTGTTTTCAGGCGTTTGTTGGTCAGATACATTTGCACAAAGCCTTCAATTTTGGACTTGAGAATTTGAGGGATGAATGGCTTCACCATATAATCAATACCACCCGCTGAATAACCGGCAAACAAATGCTCCGCTTCCTTACTGTTAGCGGAAATGAAGATGATCGGAATATCTTTCGTCTTCTCTCTGGCCTTAATCAGCTTTGCAGTCTCAATTCCATCCATACCCGGCATTTGCACATCAAGGACTACCAGTGCGAATTCATCTTTTAACAGACATCGCAGTGCTTTTTCCCCGGATGTTGCCTTTACCAAATTATATTGTTCACTCTCCAGCACCGCTTCAAGAGCGAGCAGGTTCTCAGGTCTGTCATCTACCAGCAGTATATGAATCGGTTCATGAAGCCCCATGGGATCCTCCTAAGCACTTCTATTTAATCTTCCGGTATATTTTTTCTATCCGGTCCAGCGGCTCGTAGGAATCACTATAATCAGTAAAATGTATGGATTCCTTGGCCCCAAGCACCAATACGCCAAAATGGCTCAAGCTATCATAAAACAACCCGTGTACATGGTTGCGAAGTTCATCGTTAAAATAAATCATGACATTCCGGCAAAAAATAACGTTGAACTCGTTAAAGGACCGATCTGTCGCCAAGTTGTGCTCCGCAAAAATAATGTTTTTACGTAAAAAAGGATGAAACATGACTGAATCATACTTGGCTGTATAATATTCGGAGAACGATTGCGTGCCTCCCGACTCCAAATAATTTTTGGTATACAGCTTCATTCGATCAATCCCGTATACGCCTTCCTTCGCCTGCTGTAAAGACAGGTTATTCATATCCGTCGCATAAATACGGGCTTTATCATATAAGCCTTCCTCATGCAGCATAATCGCCATCGAGTATACTTCCTCACCTGTCGAGCAACCTGCATGCCATATTCGAATATACGGATATGTCCGTAAAATCGGTATTATTTTCCGCCTGAAATTCAGAAACAGCTCTGGATCGCGGAACATCTCGGTTACTGGAATTGAAAGGCTTTGTACCAGTCTGTCGAAGGCGCTGCGATCATGCAGCACCTTCTCCTGAAGCCCTGATATCGTGCTAACATTCTCGGACTGTGCATGATAATAAATACGCCGCTTGATCGAAGGTAGAGCATAGTTACGAAAATCGTAGCCGTACAGCCGATGAATTCCTTCCAGCAACAGCTCAATTTCAATCATTTCCCGCTCAGCTTCGTTCGATTTTAATTCTTTAGCAGCATTATCCGCCATATCCTTCGATGTCATAATCTCTCTCCAATTCCTGAATAGGTTTTGCCTTGTACCGCTCCAATCATGTGTTGATTTATATTACCCATTTTTTCGGGTTACGAATACAACCACACCCGCATTAATGACAAAAGCTGTTCGGTTTGAATCGGCTTTTTCACATAATCGGAAGCGCCCGCTTCAATACACTTGGAACGGTCATCCTTCATGGCCTTGGCTGTCAGCGCAATAATAGGCAACTTCTCGAATTGCGGCATCATTCGAATGCGCCGCATGGCCTCATATCCGTCCATCTCCGGCATCATCATATCCATTAGCACCAGATCAAAATCAGGTGTTCGTTCCAGCAGTTCGAGCGCTTCTCTTCCATTTTCCGCAAAGGTAACCTCCATGCGGTAGCTTTCCAGCACGCTGGACAGAGCAAATACGTTCCGAATATCATCATCCACCAACAGTATTTTTTTACCTTCAAACAATTCTTCCTTGTTATATAGCTTCTGCAAAATTTTGCGTTTGTCCTCTGGAAGATTCGCCTCGACACGATGCAGGAACAGGGTCGTTTCATCCAAAAGCCGTTCGGGCGATTTGACGTCCTTAATAATAATGGACTCCGCAAATTTGCGCAGTTGCGTTTCTTCTTTGCTGTTCAGGTCTTTGCCTGTATAAATAATGATCGGCAGATCGGCTAGTTGCTCATTCTCCCGAATGCGGTCGAGCAATTCAAAGCCTGTCATGTCGCTTAGCATCAGATCCAGTACCATGCAGTCATACCGCTGGGTTGCCAGTTCATTCAGTGCTTCCTGACCGGTCGATACCGCCGTAATGGCAACATCGTCATGGTCAATCAGTTCAATAATGGATTTACGCTGATTATCATCGTCCTCGACCACGAGAAGACGTTTCACCATTTTATCTGTATATGATTTAATATGTGAAAATGCCTTATCCAGACTTTCCTTCGAAGAAGGCTTTTTGAGAAAGGCAATCGCGCCCATCATCAAGCCCTGCTTCACATCATCTATGACCGAAATGACATGCACCGGAATATGACGTGTGGATGCATTTCCTTTCAGCTCGCCCAAAATGGACCAGCCATCCATCACAGGCAACTGAATATCTAAAATAATGGCATCCGGTAAATAGGAATGAGCCATGTTCAGCCCATCGTCTCCTTGGAGGGCGATCAGCGCCTTAAAGCCCCGACTACGGGCCATGTCGTACAGGATTTTAGCAAAATTAATATCATCCTCAATAATCAGCAGCACTTTATCCTGCGAGGCAATCTCGTTCCGGTCATCGCCCGGATGTATAATGTCCTCTGCTTTGTTCTTCGAGGGCATCTGATACAATGGCAACCGTTCAGCAGGCACAATCATTGGAATATCCGTTTCTGCCGATGCTGCGACATCCTCAAAATCCGGGTTCACATCGGCACTGTAAAGTTCCTCTCTCGAATGAGAATCCATATCCTCAATCGTAGGCGTTTGTTCCGGCAAAAACAGTGTGAAGCAACTGCCCTGTCCCTGCTCGGATTCCACGGTAATGACGCCGCCCAACAATCTGGAAAGCTCGCGGCTGATCGACAAGCCAAGCCCAGTTCCGCCGTATTTCCGGCTAGTTGTACCATCTACCTGCTGGAAGGCTTCGAAGATCAGATCCGTTTTATCCGAAGCAATCCCGATGCCCGTATCACGCACAGATAGGGCCAGATATGATTTTCGTGGATTTAGCAGATCGGGAAGCTGCTCTCCGGTTGCCCGAGAAACACGAAAACGAATAGAACCTTCCATAGTGAACTTGAACGCATTGGACAGCAAATTACGTAAAATTTGTTTGAGACGATAACCGTCACTTATAATGGCATCTGGCAAGTTCTCTGCAATCTCGGTATGCAATTGAAGCTCACGTTTGGCTGCGACTGGAGCAAAATTTTGCTCCACAAACACCTTCAGCTCTTTCAGATTGACGGCTTCATGGTTAATATCCATTTTCCCGGCGTCCACTTTGGATAAATCCAGAATTTCATCAATCATTTTCAGTAGATCCGCGCCTGACATATAAATGGTCTGTGCATATTCTACCTGCTTGGGCTTGAGATTGCCGTCCTTGTTCTCGGATAGGAGCTGAGAAAGAATGAGCAAGCTATTCAGCGGAGTACGCAATTCATGCGACATGTTGGCTAAAAACTCCGATTTGTATTTACTTGTGATGCCCAACTGCATCGCCTGCTGCTCCAACTGGGCACGCGCACGTTCGATCTCGTCGTTCTTTTCCTCCACTTCCCGAACCTGCTCTTCCAGCGCTCTCGTTTTGGCAATCAGCTCAGTGTTAAAATGCTCCAATTCCTCCTGTTGACGCTGTAACAATTCCTCGGAACGTTGGAGCTCCTCTGTTTGCTCCTCCAAATTTTCGTTAGAACGCTTGAGCTCCTCTTGCTGGGTTTGAAGCTCTTCGGACTGGCACTGCAATTCCTCGGTCAACGCCTGCGATTCGCGCAGCAGTTGCTCTACCCGCATCCGTCCCTTGATGTTGTTCAAAATAATCCCCAAGCTCTCGACTAATTGAGCAAATAGCTTCGTTTCCAGATCACTAAAGCGGTCCAGCGACGCTACTTCCACAGCACCGATACAATCGTCCTCGAACAATATAGGAAAAATCATAATTCCCACCGGCTTACTCGCCCCCAATGCGGAGCCGATGGACAAGTACCCATCAGGAGCCTCTGTAATCAGGATCGGCTTACGATCCAGAACACATTGTCCAAGCAAGCCTTCGCCAACATGGATAACGTCCTTGATCGAATCTTCGCCAGCCGCCTTCGCATAGGAGCCGTATAACTTAAATCGGTTGTCTTCTACATCTTTTCCTTGCAAATAGATGGCTCCATAGCTGCCTCCCAAGATGGGCGTAAACTCACTGATAAACATCTGTGCGACCTGGTCCAGTGAATACACACCTCGGAACAGCTCTGTTACTCGTGCCGTGTTGGCATTAAGCCAGGTTTGATCCTTCTGCGTCTGAAGAACGGAATGCTCAAATTTGCGTTTTTCCTCCAGGTTTCCAGCCATTTGTTGAAATACGCGGGCAACCTCCCCGATTTCGTCCTTGGAAGCGACACTCATGCGGCTGATCGCCCTGTATTTTCCTTTGCCAAAGCCGTTGATCATGAGGTTAACGATATTTAGACCTTTGGCAATACTCGGGAGCACCCACAAGATAACCAATAACCCCATAAGCAGCCCGGCGACCATCAGAATCGTGGTAATCTGCACGGATTCCTGATAAGCCTGATTGGCTTGCTCCATATCATGATCTATTTCCCGATCCTGAAAAACGGCCAGGTCATTAATGCTGTCCATCGCCTCCTCTTGAGCAGGCAAACCTGTGCTATTGCGGAAAGCATTCGCCTCATCAATGCGATCTTGCCCCAATAAGGAAACGAGCCTCTCTTCGTAGCTTAAAAATTCTTTCCATGCGACAGCTACCCGATCGACTTGCTGCTGTTCTTCGCTGGTACCGGAACTGTTTTGCAGACTAGACAGCACATTCACTCCAGAAGCAGATATATCATCGAGCTCGCCTTTAGCCTCACTGACGGAGGACCCTGGATTCAAGATCAGGTTGGCCATAACCTTCGCCATATCGTTCACCTGACCGCGAATGGCCGTTGTTTTTCGGACCTTCATATAGCGGTCCTGGTAAACCTGATTTAGCTGCTCATTCAGACTCCCCATTCGATCATAGCTGATCAGTGTCAGCACAAGGAGGATCGCCATTAGCGACCCAAAGCCGATCAGCAGTTTATTTCTGATTTTCATGCAAGCTCTCTCCCTCTTTCAATTCAATCCAGATCAGGCACTTATCATCATCGCGATCCTTCGGTGCCTCTTTACGAAAAAAAGCATCCAGCATCGCTTCTTCATTCCATTCCTCATGCTTGCGCAGACACGCGGTCAAATACTCCAGTTGTTCTTCATATTCGCCCTCTACGGCCTCTAGCAAGCCATCGGTATACAAAGCGATATGCCCCGTTCCTTCATAATGGATCGTGTGCATTTCCGCATCAATTTTATCAAACAAACCTACCGGGCTGCATGCACGGTCAAATTTGGTGATGCTCCCGTCCTGACTAAACAGCAGCCCAGGTGGATGCCCCGCATTCACATAATCAATCCGCCGAGAACGGGTATCAATGACCATATAGATTGCCGTAAAATAATACTGCACGAGCTGCTTGCCCAAATCCAGTTGATTAAAGCGACGATTCAGCTCCTGAATCACCTTTTCGGGCTCTACGTACGTGGTCACGGTATCCTTGAGTACAGATGCAATGAACATGCAGAACAGTGAAGAAGAAATGCCATGACCCATCATATCCAGCAAAATAATCGCATATCTACCTTCCCCTAGCGGATACCAGGAATATAAGTCTCCCGCCAGTTCAAAGGAAGGCTGATACAGGGCATTGACTTGCAGGACCGAGTCATGAATAGCAGGACTAAGCACCGCCTGCTGTACCATCGCGGCCAGCTTCAGCTCGTCCTGAATCCGCTGGTCCCGGTCTTTATGCCAGTCCTTTTCTTGTTTGAGACGCAAGGCAAGCCGTATTCTGGCCATTAATTCTACCTTATTAATAGGCTTAGTGACGTAATCGACGGCCCCTACATCCAGTGCCTCTGCCAGTTTCTTGGAATCGCCTACAGCAGTTACCATGATGATAGGTATATCTTTCAAATGCTCGTACTCCTGCACGATGCTGCAAGCTTCGATACCATCCATTTCAGGCATCATCATATCCAGCAGAACCAAATCAATATCGGAAGGTCGGGGGCGCAGACTGATGGTACGGTCGCCGATCCCCAGATGCTCTAACATTTCTGCGGCTGAGCTGGCAGAGATAACATCCCTATAATTTTCTTTCTTTAATATTTCACGAATAATAATGACATTGGTCGGATTATCGTCAACAATTAGGATTCTCATTTTTCTCTCCTTATCTGTAACCCATGTATTATAGCTTCTCCATAAGAAGGCATTCCAAAAACATAGATAAGGAATGAGGCCCTCGCCCCATTCCTTATCTATGTTTTTGGAGGAACCACGAAGCACTTGTGCGGCGTTCAGCATCCTCTTTTTCAGCTCTAATGCCAGTCTGTTTCCCTGCTCAACCGGCGTTATCAAGCTTTTTTGGCAATAACCAGAACTTTGCCCTGATCCAGTTCTTTTTCGTAAAAATCAGCTTCCGTATCTGTAAATCCCAAGGAAGTAATTTTAGCGCGAAGCTCGTCGCCACGGGAACGGAACAGATTGGCTAATGAGTCAAAAACTCCCTCTTCCTTAATCCCGATTTCCTTGGCATCCACCGTATCTGCAATACGATCCGTCCGGTCCTGATCATGAGCGAGCACGAACACATCCTCATAACGATAGCCCGTGTTGCGCAATTCATTCACCGCTTCAACGGCTTGTACACCGTTCTCTACCACTTTGGCATAAGATTTATGATGGGTCTGATTCATGTTTCTCACGCTCCTTATTAGGATTGACTTCTCTGACTATTACACGCTGTACATTCATTTGAAACTTCCATGTTATGTCATGCTCTTAAAATTAGATACATTACCACTCCGTTTCATCAAAAAGCTCGACATATTTAGGCTTATCGGACGACTCATCCATAAAAACTTTGATCGCACGCTGTCCACGAACGTATACCTCGCCATCCTCCGCTGTAAATTGCGAGCCACCCAGCGCCTTATCCAGCGTTTGCCGTTTTAGCGGCAACCACTCGTCATTGACCTTGATCCGTCCGGCAGCGGGATCCACATGCACATAAGAAACCATATCATCTCGCAAACCGACCACCACGTCAGGATATTGATATTCCGTAGAAAGCAGCAGCATATCCTTTTTCACTCGAAGGGGCTTGCCCAGTTTTTTCAATACATCCATACGCGTATCGTCCAGAGAAATGCCGTTTAACGTATGAAAATCAGCCAGTACGGCATTTTTGGCGGGAATCGTCTGCACAGCCCTTACTACATGCCCCGCCGTATGCGGGGAAACGGCTTGCTGAACCGTATCCTGTCCGGAAAAGGGAGTGAGCAAACCAGCAGCTAGCAATAAAATCTTCATCATAATTCTCACCCTTTCAATGAATTTCCTATAGTTTACGGTTCAGTCGCTATGCTACTGACGCATTTTCTGCCACACCCCGGCAGCGATATCTACATAACCCAACCAGTTTTTAGCCGGCTTTGCCGCAGGCTCCTCGTAGGTCGCATTGTAGCTCTGAACCGTCCGTTCCGTTGAAGTTAACGGCCTGCTCGACGCAGCTGACTTGATCGCGGTTTCCGTATCGGTCTTTTTATCCACTGTATGATGCGGCTTCTGAAACCGGGTGATTAATGCCGCTGAAGCCTGCTTCGCCGCCAGAGTGACTTCGTTAAGCACCTCGCCCAAGTTTCTAACCGATTCCATTACTGGCTCCACCTGCTTCAATTTATGATCAACATCTGCGGTAATATCATTGGCATGTCGAACCGTTTGCTTTACTTCATAGCTCAGTTCATCTACCGTTTTTTGTACATCCTGGAGAGTTTGAGTTACCTTTTCCAGAGATCCTTGTGCTGCTTTAAGTGTTCTAATGAGGAAAATAACGAGAACTGCAAATGCAATAGCGATAATAAAAATACTGACCTGTGTTAACATGGCCTAACCTCTCTTTCGTTTTTCACGATGATGTTTATGATTACTGCATAGTTACCCCTTACGTCCAGACACGAAACAACGTTGCAGCTCGCCTTCCCCCCACTCCTGACGCTATGTTTCACAGATTAGGGCACGGTTTAAAACATATAACGATGGCACAGCCACGAAAGATTCAAAGGATTCAGCCGTCATTCGCAGCCACGCTCTATCGGGCGTGAGTATGCCACATTATATACAATTGAAGGAGGATGCAGAACATGCTGAAATGGTCCGCTTTATTTTTAGTTTTTGCCATGATCGCCGGGATTTTAGGTTTTTTTGGTATCGTTGTATCCCTAGCTGCTACAATCGCCAAAATATTGTTTGTGTTATTTCTGGTGTTGTTCGTCATTTCACTCTTTACCGGAAGAAGACGAGCGTCATAGTCGTAATAGAGGAAGTCTGAAACAAGTGTAGTGAAGATATATCATTATATAGCCTTAAAAATAGGATGTTCCCGCCCCAATTACAGGGTTGTGGAACATCCTATTTTTGATGCGTAATTTTTTAAGGCTAATGGCGCTTTATTGGATTACGCTACCCCCAAACAGGAAACGATCCTGCCAAGGCTTGCTGAAATCCGTAACTTTCACACCGCCACTCGCTACAGAAAACGTATGAAGAAGCTTGTTGTCTCCCAGATATACGGCTACGTGTGTAATCGTTTGGGAGGAATTGTCCAAGGACGTATACGCCCCGGAAGATGCGTTGTAGTTAGTAAAGAAAAGCAGATCGCCACGCTTCAGCGTGGTCATGTCTGTGTTTGGCTGACTATTCTGTTTGATCCACTCACCCTGTGAACGTGAATCCGCCGGAAGCTGAATACCTGCAGCCTGACGGAAAATTTGACGGGTAAATGCCGAGCAATCAAAAGTAGCCGTACTGTTACGATCCGAACCATATTCATATGGAGTACCGAGATAAGTCATCCCTGTGTTAATAACCTGTTCAATGGCATCCGCTGCGTCACCAGAAGGCACGTTTATGGCTTCCGCAGGAGATGCTGCCGCAGGAATCACGGTAGTGTCAGGAGCAGATGTTACTGGAGCAGCCACAGGCTGCTGCACAACAACGCCCTCACCAATACGAATATACTGTGGAGACGAGCTGACATAGCCCACCGTGCCATCAGCATTGGTAATCTTAAACCAATAGGCGTTACTTGGATCTGTAATGGTGACGATATCTCCTGCATTCAAATAGCCCAAAACCTCGGATGAAGTGGATGCCTCCGCCCGCAAACGAACGGACATTTGAATCGTAGCTTTCATTTGACTGGCAGAACTATTCACTGAGGCTGGAGCCTCTTTAGCTGAACTGTTAGTTTTAAGCACTTCTTTGGCCTCCGGTTTACGGACGGCAGGCTCGGTGACAGCAGCAGCGACGCTGGTAGCGCCTACTTTTATGTACTTGTCGGAGCTGCTTGTGTATCCAGTTACCCCATCAGACGTCTTGATCTTATACCAATAGCTGTTTGTTTTCTCCAATACCGTTACGGCCTCTCCCTGCTTCATAAAGCTGACTACATCTCCCGTAGTCGAAGGGCCGGATCTAAGCTTTACTGCCGCTTGAATAACCGCCTTCTGTCCGGTAGATGCTGTCGATGCCGCTGCGTCAACCTGACCCGGCGTCACATGAATTGCTGCCAACAGCGCGGCTGACGTCATGAGCATTCCCAACACGCGTCTTCTCAATGTTGCACCTCCTGGCTGTTTTTACGAATTTAAAGAGCAAGTCCAATTCCGACGAATATAGCCGGACATGCTTTCATTATAGTAAAAGCAACAGGAAGAGAGATATAATCCAAACGTCACAAAAGGCAGCACACACACCTTTTATGCATAGGTCTAAAGTCATTTTTACCACTAATTATTAAATAAATAATCTATAATTTGGGTTCTACATGAACATGAACATGCATCGTATTATGAACCTCTTGCAGGCGTTCCTCAATCCGGTCGCTGATCCGATGTCCTTCAATCAGGCTGAGTTGCGGGTTCACCTCTATGACAACATCCACCAAAGCATGATTGCCGTGTACCCGTGCCTTGACATCACGAATCCCCTCTACACCGGGTATATGAGCAATCGTACTACGTAAGTCTGACAGCTCCTGCTCATCAAAACCATCCGTCAGGCTGTGTGTAGAGTCCTTGAAAATATCCCACGCCGTTTTACAGATTATAAATCCTACCGCTATCGCCGCAACCGTATCCAGCCATGGCAAACCAAACTGTGCACCAATAATACCAACCGCTGCACCAATACTGACGAGCGCATCTGACAGGTTATCCTTGGCTGCCGCCAGTAACGCCTTGTTGTTAATTTTCCGGGCCAGTCTGTTGTTGTACATGTATACTCCCAGCATAATGACTGCACATATTACCGCTACTCCCGCAGAAGTGATATCAGGTGTCTGCTTGCCACCTCTGAAAATACTTCCGATCCCGCCAATAAGCACCTGAAGACCGACGACAGTCATAATAAAGGATGCCAGCAACGCCGCTATCGTTTCCGCTCTAAAATGTCCATAGGCATGGTCGGAATCCGGCGGTTTTTGAGATATTCGCAGACCGATCAGTACGGCAACGGACACCACAATATCAGTGACATTGTTAAATCCATCGGCCAGCAACGCACTGGAAGCAAATATATATCCGCTAATCAGCTTAAAGGCAGACAGAAATAGGTAGGCGATAATGCTCACCCATGCTCCTCGCTCACCTTTTCGTATTTCATCATACACATTCACCACAACGGGGAACACTCCTTCAAAATTAGAGTTCCCGACAGAACGATCTCACCACCATAGTCACGGGAGAACCATAAAAGTCAGGATAAACACTTATGTCGTTTCATACTGTGCCAACCCAAAATAAAAATAGCAGCATAGCTGCCCTGAAAATAAACCGATCAAACGATCTGCACTTCTACGGTAAACAGTGCTTTCCAAAACAGCAGCGTAGCTGCCCTAAAACTAACCATTTGCCTTCGGGTAACGGTTATTTTCAGGATAGCAGACGATCTTTGTGTGGGTCTAGAGAAACAGTCTTTCCGCTCCGCATCGCTGTAGGAACAACGAAAAAGTATTGCCAAGCCCCATTCCTGTGGGGTATATAAAACTTTTTTTCCTTTATGCAAAAAAATGCATTCCCTCTTCCGGTCCGCCCCGTCGTCATGTTATCATTGTTGCCCTTGTCCCTTCTTTTAAAAACGTATAAAATGGGGACACAGCCGCGTTTTCCTTCAATCCAGCATGATTGACATGAATTTGGCGGCAACAGGAGGAATTTATTCATGAGCGATGCTAATGAACCACGTAAAGTTAATCTCGCAGATGCCATTCGGGAAAAGCTGGCACAAAAAAAACAGCAGTCCGGCGCTTCACAGCAGGGCGGCTTTCAAGGCGGTTCCGCCAAAACACTGAAAAGCCAAAATACGAAGAAGCCGAACAACCAACGCCGTCGTACAGGCGGATCATAAGCCAACCCGTTAGGCTAACTGCACCGGACTCAGGCAGGATTATCTTTGCCCTGTAGCCCTGGCGGTGTAAGCCATTGGTAATGGCGCAAACGAAAAAGAGGAGTCTCCCCCGCCATCATAAATGGCCTGAAGGAGCTCCTCTTTTCGTTTATCTATTTACTGAAATTAGCTGGTTTTTAGCCGATTTCTACCGGATACATACGTTCACGCAATTTTGCGATTTCATCGTTTTCCAAGTATTCATCATAGCTCATCGTACGGTCGATTACACCGTTTGGCGTAATTTCCACGATACGGTTCGCGATGGTTTGAATGAACTGATGGTCATGAGATGTAAACAACACGGTACCGTCAAAGTCGATCAGACCATTGTTCAGCGCTGTAATGGATTCCAGATCCAAGTGATTGGTCGGTTCATCCAGCAGCAGCACATTGGCGCCGTTCAGCATCATCTTGGCCAGCATACAGCGAACCTTCTCGCCTCCGGACAGCACGCTTGCTTTCTTAAGCGCTTCTTCACCTGAGAAGAGCATACGTCCCAGGAAGCCACGCAGGAACGTTTCGTCCTGATCCTTGGAATATTGGCGCAGCCATTCCACGAGATTCATATCCACACCTTCAAAATAGGTGGAATTGTCTTTCGGGAAATAAGCCTGAGTGGTGGTAATCCCCCAAGAGAATTCACCGCTATCCGCATCCGTTTCGTTCATCAATACCTGAAAGAGCGTTGATTTAGGCAAACCATTCGGGCCGACAAACGCGATTTTATCGCCTTTGTTCACAACCAGACTGAACTCATTCAGCACTTGCTCGCCTTCAATGGATTTGCTGAGACGGTCTACTGTCAGGAGTTGTTTGCCCGCTTCGCGTTCGGGCTTGAAGTTCAGGAACGGATATTTACGGTTCGACGGACGAATATCGTCCAGCGTAATTTTATCCAATTGTTTTTTACGTGAAGTAGCCTGTTTGGACTTGGAAGCATTCGCGGAAAAGCGCTGAATAAAGGCTTGCAGCTCCTTGATCTTCTCTTCCTTTTTCTTGTTGGCATCACGAGTCAAGGCAAGCGCAAGCTGACTGGACTCATACCAGAAGTCGTAGTTGCCGACGTACATCTGGATTTTGCCAAAATCAATATCCGCAATATGTGTACATACCTTGTTCAGGAAGTGACGATCATGGGATACGACGATGACGGTGCCTTCATAGTCCATCAAGAAATTTTCCAGCCATTGAATGGATTCGAGATCCAAATGGTTGGTAGGCTCATCGAGCAGCAAGTTATTCGGACGACCAAACAACGCTTGAGCCAGCAAAACACGTACCTTGTCATTACCGCTCAGCTCAGACATGTTCTTGTCATGCAGGTCGCGCGGAATACCAAGACCGATCAGCAATGAAGCCGCATCCGGCTCGGCATCCCATCCGTTCAGCTCCGCAAATTCACCTTCAAGCTCGCCGGCACGCAGGCCGTCTGCCTCTGTGAATTCCGATTTAGCGTACAGCGAATCTTTTTCCTTCATGATTTCATACAGACGCGTATGGCCCATAATAACGGTTTCCAGAACCGGGAATTCATCGTATTCGTAATGGTTCTGCTTGAGCACTGCCATCCGTTCGCCCGGTGTCATGTGAACCTCACCTGAATTGGCTTCGATTTCACCGGAAAGAATTTTCAAAAAGGTAGATTTGCCCGCGCCATTCGCCCCAATCAGGCCGTAGCAGTTCCCAGGAGTAAATTTGATATTTACGTCTTCAAAAAGTGGGCGTTTACCATAACGAAGCGTTACGCCGCTTGTACTGATCATATGAGCATACCATCCTTATCATTAGTAAAGTGCTAATCACAAAATTACCGACGGCAATAGTATAACACACAACGGATCGGATTCGAACCGTGTGTGAACCGAACAACCCTGAAACCTCCGTCGATATTCTAAAAATAAAATAAAAAATGCTTCCATCCCCACGATTGTCTCCTGACAAAAACGCGGGTCAGAACCACTTTTTCTTGTTTCCAAATTCGATGCCACCAGGAGACAGACGAGCCATTCAGCAGGCAGTATCTACACTCCCTGTGCTTGTAAATGTACGGAAGCTCCCACACCAATCGGAATAAGATACATTCCCGCCTCAGCGTCATGTCTTACGACTACTTCCACGCCGTATACTGCCTGAATCATATCAGATGTGACGACCTTAGCGGGCGGACCGTTCGTTATAATGCGCCCTTCCTTCATGGCAATCATAACGTCGCTATACCGAATAGCCTGATTGATATCATGCAGCACCATTACGATCGTCAGGCCGTGTTCCTGATTTAACTGCCGGATGAGTTCCAAAATTTCAAGCTGGTAGTACATATCCAGATAGGTGGTCGGCTCATCCAAAAATAAAATCGGTGTCCGTTGTGCCAAGGCCATTGCAATCCATACACGCTGCCTTTCTCCCCCGGATAGCTGGTCCAGCGTGCGTGTTCTGCGTTCCTCCAGATTCGTACAGGCTATCGCCCATTCGACCGCCTGCTCGTCCTCGTCACGTCTCGCTGTGAACATGTTCTTATGCGGGAGTCTTCCGAAGCTGACGAGCTTTTCTACGGTCAGGTCAGAGGGTGCCTCATTCTGCTGATGAACCACCGCCAGTTGACGGGCTAGCTCCTTGGGCTTGTAGTGGACAATCTCTTTACCGTCCAAAATCACCTGACCCAGGCGGGGAGCCGCATTGTTCGACATGACGCTAAGCAGCGTCGATTTGCCACAGCCGTTGGGACCAATGATGGTCGTAATCCGTCCCGGCTCAATGACAGCATTGATGGCGTGAAGACGATCCGTTTTCCGGTCATATGAAAAGGTAATATCCTTAATGTCCATAGGTGCGATCCGCCTTTCTGATCAGGAATATCAGGAACGGCCCGCCAATGACGGCCATAATAATAGAAGCCGGAATTTCATTGGGAGCAAGTACCGTCCGGCCCAGTGTATCCGCGAGCAGTAGCAGCAATCCCCCGCATAAAGCAGAGAACGGAATCAGCCACTTGTGATCCGAACCCACCAAGTAGCGGGCACAATGCGGAACGAGCAGGCCGATAAAGGCAATAACTCCAGCAATGGCTGTAGCCGTTGCCGCAAGCAGCACCGCAATGACGGAGATCAAAAGCCGCGCACGCGTCACATTGAATCCCAGGTTTTTAGCCGTTTTATCTTGCAAAGACAAAAAATTGCACCAGGAGAACACGAGCATAGCTAAAATCAGCCCAATCCCGCCATAGGTCAAAATAACCTCGACATCGACCCATTTTTTCATGGACAAGGTTGAGGTTGTAACCTGATTAATGCTGGTGACCGCATAACTCCCCCGATAGTAAAACGACTGCCCCAGACCCGAAAAAATCGCATTCACAGCGACCCCGATCAAGATCAGACGAATCGGATGCAGCCCGGATTTCCATGAAAATCCGTAAACCATCAGGCAGGCCAGCGCACCACCAATAAAAGAAAAGAAGGGCATCCAGAAATAGAGCGCCGGAAAGATCGTAACGGCTATCAGCGAAACCAGAGCCGCCCCCGAAGAAATACCGATAACCCCGGCATCCGCCAGCGGGTTTTTCATCACGGCTTGCAGCAAAACACCCGCCACCGCAAGCGCGGCTCCCGCCATCACAGCTACGATAATTCTCGGTAGCCTCAGATCCTTAACCACATTGACCTGATTATCCGTACCTGTCCACAATCCGGTCACCAATTGACTCAAATTCACCTTGAGACTTCCTGTCATCGCTGAATAGAGAATGACACCGATGAGCAAGGCGATTACAACGATAAAACTCCAACCTTTTTTCGACATGTCATCAGCTTCCTTTAATTCGAAGGATACAACATTTTTACTAGCTCATCCAGCGCCGAGTTTGCCGCCAAATTTCCTGTTGTTCCAAACAGCGGCTCAGGCAGATCATAGACGTGTCCGTTTTTCACAGCGTTAAAATGTTTCCAAATATCATTGGTTTTGAACTCTTCGTCGAACATTTTGACCACTTCATCCGGCATCCCGTGTGCAGCACGCAAAATAATATCCGGATTGGACTGTTGCAAGGCTTCGGTATTGTGGGCAATAAACTCCACCTTCTCGCCCTGAACCACATTTGTTCCGCCTGCAATTTTAACCAGATCCCCAATATAGGAATGCTCGGTAGCCACCAGATAGCTTCCCGGTACCCCCAGCAAAATCAACACTTTAGGGGACTTCTTCCCCTTGATCTTTTGTTGAATCTCGGCTACTTTGGCGTCCAAGGCTCCATTAATCTCTCTGGCCTTTTCGGCTTTACCGAACGTATCTCCCAGCTTTTGAATTTCTTTTTGCATATTCGCGAGACTTTCAAAATTCATAAATTCGGCATTGATTTTCAAGTCCTTAAATTTAGGCTCCAAATCATATTTCAGTGTCGTAACCGACAGTACGTCCGTTGGTTTCAACGACATCACCTTTTCCATATCAGGACTCATCGGATTACCCACATCAGGTACATCCTTGTAACGGTCAGGCAGTACTTTCATGCTTGTCGGCTTGCCTGCCAAATCCAGGCCCAGCGCATCCGTAATTTCTGCAATGGCTACCGTAGTCGCCACAATACGCGGAGCTTGAGCTTGATCGTCAGACGACTTTCCGGTTGCATTAGATGTTGCCGCTGATTTTGAACCATCGCTCTGATTCTGTCCGGCCTGTGTTCCTCCCGAACATCCGGCGAGCAACAAAAGCACCAGACCTATCAACATATAAAAGCAGAACGATTTCCCTTGTACCAAAGCTGTATATCGTTTCATGAAAGCCAAATCACCTCAGTTTAAAATATAGAAGCAGCATGAGCCTCAACTTTTCGGGTAATGAAATGCTGACAAGTCTTGATGCCAGGGCACCAAGACTTGCTTGCATACAAGCTATTCTGTTATTGAAGCAAGTATGATGCTCCTGCGTCCTGATGTTATTTTGCTTTCAGGCTTGCTTTATCAAATTGAAACTGAACTGTATACCAGTGATCATACGGCACGCCGCCAAGAACCAATCCTGGCACAATGACGTGGGTGTAGGCACTGATTTTCTGAGACAAGTCCCCGACTTCAAATTGAACGACACGCGTATCGCCAGATGTCGAAATTACCTCCACATCTTTCAGGCTACCGTTCTGCTCCACTTGAAGAACAGGCATCCAAGAGCTATTTTTCAAAGTAACTTGAATATAACGCTTATCTCCCTTTTCAATCAGTGTGGCTGGCTTGTCGAGGTATCCATCCATGACGGAAGCTTCGCTCGTTTTATCTTTAAATACGTTGTAATTGATCGTGTATTGCTTTTCGGAAGCTAAGGTTTGAGCTGGTTGCTCAACTACAGGTTTCGTTTCAGCCACAGGTGTTTGCGTTTCTGCTGTCCGCTCAGTAGCTGGTGCGGTTGTAGCTGCATTGACTCCCTCGCCTTTAAGCGATGCACGGTCAAATTGAATTTGTCCGCCGAATTTTTCATTCAAAATGAATTTCTCAGGCAGGTATACCTGTGTGTACACGCTCAGCTTTTTGTCCAGATCAGGCACTTCAAAAGCGATGGTGCGCGTGCCACCTTTCGTGTTGGAACCAACAACGGTCGGGTTGGCATAACGGCCTTCAATGTCTGTTTGGAACAGCTTCAGAGCCTGATTATCCGTAACGGTTAGATGTGCTTGCACTTTGCCATTCTTCACAACCAGCTTCGCGAGACTCTGTACAAAAGGAGCTACAAGGGATTCCTTGTCTGTTCCGTTCGCCAGCACACGGAAATTCGCTGTGTACTCTCCATCGGCTAAATTGCTTTTCCCTTTTTCAACTTCGCTTGTCTTTTTATCGTTGTAATACGTTACATCGCTAGTATCGAATTTGAATTCAAAATCGTATACCTTCTCTACACGATCCTCAGCTTTGAAGACCATCGGAGCAGCACTCGCTACCTTCGGAGCTTCGTAGACAACCAGTTGTACTTTTACGTTGTTCTTAAAGTCGCTTACGCCAAAACGAACGTTCTTGGTATTGCTTGCTGCATCTTCCTGGGTCACTTCTGCGTCTTTGTAGCCTCCGCTTGCAGTATCCCAAATGCGCAATGCCTTCACTTCGTTGCTGTTTTGCAGCTTTAGACCAACAAACCGTTTGTCGCCTTCCACGACCAATTGCGCTGGTTCATTGGCAATAAAGCGTTGAGCCGGAGAATTCTCTCCTGTTGTTCCATCCGCTAAAACAATACTGAATTTCAAAACATATTTACCATTAGCGAGCTTGTCAAAATCCAATTTGACGATTGGATCTGGTGACCCTGAAGAGGACGGTTCGACAAAGCTGCGAATGGTAGCAGGCTCGAATTGATACTGCACATCATATACGTGGTCATAAGGGATGCCACCCAATTCCAGACCCGGTACGA
Source organism: Paenibacillus sp. 1-8 (assembly GCF_056316205.1). Classification (NCBI taxonomy): domain Bacteria; kingdom Bacillati; phylum Bacillota; class Bacilli; order Caryophanales; family Paenibacillaceae; genus Paenibacillus; species Paenibacillus sp. 1-8. The sequence continues at coordinate 4,470,058 of NZ_CM149995.1, forward strand.
TGACATGTGTATTCACTGAAACTTTATCCGATAGATCTGCGACTTCAAATTGTATGGTTCTTGTATCTGCGGAGGTCGATTGATCAATAACCAGAGCCTCTGCACCGTTTACCTTGAACGTCTTAATCCAGCTGCTCTTGTCCATTTTGATCTGGATCAAATTTTTGCCGGATTGCTTCAATAGAGTGGCTGGTTTTTGCATATAACCATCCATCACAGATATTTCATTGCTTCCATTTTTGAGTACAGAGAAATCAATGCTGTATCTGCCGTTCTCAGCCCCAGGAGTTGTACCGCCATCCGTTCCTTTAACCGCAATGCTGCTACGGTCGAATTTGAGGCGGATCGCATGATCCATTTCATAAGCGGTTCCGTTGTAGCTGGTACTAACATGAACCTGCGCATTTAAAATGGCATCCAAATCAGCCACTGGGAACTTCACAATGCGAGTATCGGCTGCTTTATCCTCACTCACAGTGCCTGCGTCCGTTAACGTTCCGTTTTGTTCGGTTTTAAACTTCGTTATCGTTGCACTGTCCTTGATCTGGATGGACACTTCATATTTGCCTTTAGTCGCTGTCAATGTTGCTGGCGACACCAAGTACCGTGCCATCGAAGAGGCTTGGTCCTTGGTTGCGTGCAGCGCATCAAAGTTGATGGAATACGTTCCATCCACCAAAGTCGAAGGTGTACCCGGATCAGGGGTAACACTGCCGTTAAACTGGATTTGAACATAGTACCAATGATCGTATGGTACTCCGCCGAATTCCAAACCAGGCACGATAACGTGGGTATAAGCGTTTACTTTGTTAGACAGATTGCCTACTTCAAACTCGATTGTACGTTGGTCACCCTCAGTGGATACCGTAGTGGCTTCTTCGTATTTTCCGTTCTGTTCTGTTTGGAAGGATGGAATCCAACTGCTGTTTTTAAGTGTCAGTTGTACATACCATTTGTTTTCTTTTTGAACCAGTTTAGCTGGTTTTACAGCATAGCCATCCATAACGGACACATCTTGCGATTTATCTGTCAAAATCGTGAAGTCAAGGTTTCCTGGTTGTAAAGGAACCTCGGGTTCTGGTGATGTTACAGGCGGAGTCGTCTCCTCTGCAACCTTTATTGTAGATGGATCAAATTCAATCGAGTTTTCTCTCTTTATATTTTTGAAATTAAAATCCACATCAATTTTCTGAGTTAAATCATACACGTCAAATGTTACAGATCTTTGATTATACTTGTCTCCTGTTTGGACCAAATCTGAAACATGAGCAGAAATACCTTCTCCATTTTGTTTAAATTCAAAATCTGTTAATAATGGTTCTGTTGGATTATCAATATTCAAAGAAACATGATACGTAGCTTGTCCGACTGACGCATTATACTCTACTTTAAAAGTAGCTGGTTTCACAAAATAGAGAGCTTGGGGTGAATTGTTGCCTGTCTTTCTGTTCTTCACTGCATATTCAATTGAATATTTATTGGAGTCCTGAACGACGCTGGGGCTCTGTACCTCTGCAACTGAAACCACACCTCCCGATGGTGCCGTTTCGTTCTCTGTCGGGGTTGTTTCCGCCATACTTGGTTCTATCGAATATACATCCTCACTCACAGAAGTTGCAGACGCACCAGATTCAGTTGATGTGACAGTATCTTCGGCAGATACAACTGGTGCAAACGGGAACACAACCGAAAGCAGCATGGCAAAGGTCGCTAACGTTATTAAGTATTTTCTAAATTGCCTCTTCAAGTGTATTAATCCCCCTACTTAAAATATACTCATTTGAAGCTCTCCCGAACTTCAAATGAGTATTCAAATCCATGCAATGTCTCTGTACTAATTAATCGTATCTTCATCAAAACCAAATTGAACGATGTAATCGTGCTCGTATGGCACACCGCCAGTGTATTCTTTTGGTACGCTTACGTGAAGTTTAGCGTTCAATGGTGCGGACAAATCGCTCACCGGAAACTCAACCACTCTTGTATTACCGGATGTACTGACTACAGTTGCATTCACATATTGACCATTTTGTTGTGTCTTGAATTCAGTGACCCAAGCGCTTTTGGTAATCGTCACTCTAACCTTGTACTGACCATTAGCAGCAATCAAGGTAGCTGGCTTCGCCACATAACCGCCTGTGTCCATGTAGGAAGGTGAAGTTGTACCATCTTTGTACACTGTGTAATCAATGGTGTACGTACCGTTAGGCAAAGCCGCATTCGCTTTATTTGCAGAAAATGGAGCTAGTACAACAAATACCAGAGCAGCCATCAATACAGTCAGCATCACTTTTTTTAAAGACAATTTTTCCATACGGTTCATGATCATGTTCATGTTCTCAGTCTCCTTTTACGTTTTATTTTGGATTAGATTTCGTCGAATTGCAGTTGTACGTCATACTTGCCTGTGTAGCCAATGACTGGAATGGTGATTTCAGCGTAAGCGTTGACTTTAGCATTCAGGTCAGCAACTTCGAATTCCACTACGCGAGTGTTGTTGGCAGTATCTGTGCTTACCACAGTCGCATCTTGCAGTACACCGTTTTGTTTCACTTTGAACGTCGTGATCAGATTACTGCTTTTCACAGTCAAACGAACAACATTTTTGCCATTAGCTACAGTAACCTGAGCTGGTTTCGTCAAATAGCTATCCAGACGGGAGGTTTCATTCGTTTGATCTTTCAGAACGGTATAGTCTACTGCATACGCGCCGTCAGCTGCTGCCGCTTTAGCGGAGAACGGAGCAATAACCGCAAAAACAAGCGCTGTCATGATCAATGCAACGAGTACCTTTTTGAAAGAAAACTGTTCAAAGCGATTCATTACCATATTCATATCTACACACACTCCTCCATTTTTTATGCTTGAATTTATGTTGATTTCATGAACGATAAGATTGCTTGAATTTACTTTTTAGAAGATTTGGTTGATTTCGTTGACTGGACGGCCGCTACCTTTTTGACACTTTTGGAATCAAAAGCGAAGCGAATGGTATAGTCATGATCATAGTTATACGCAGGGACGGTAACATGAATTTTTGAAATCAGCGGGCTGTTCACAGTTGTAATTGGAAATTGCACAGTACGGGTATCGGTTTTGGTGTCCTTGTGAATGACCTTTGTGTCGATAATTTTGCCTTTGTAATCCACTTTAAACCCGGTTGTCCATTCGCTGTGATTCAGCTTAATTTGCATGGTCATTTGGCCTTTGTTTACATACAGCTTGGCTGGCTTTTCAAAATAATCATTAGCCATGGATACAGAATCGTTTTCGGCCTTGAGAATATTGTATTTAAGCGTGTATGTACCATCCGCCAATTTTGTAGAAGCTGTAGCGGCTACCACAGATGATGAGGTTGGCCAAAAGCTCAGCACACTGACCAGCAGAAACACAGCAATCATTGCAGAATAACCCTTCCTCATTTTGACAGCAGTTCCTCCCCACGAGAATATAAGTAATTGATTATCATTCTCAATTGAATTTTTAAAAAAAATAGCTCTTCTTGAGCTTTTCCTCCCCACCTTCCCATCCAGAAATTCGCAAAACCAAGTGAACCCATCACCAATATATCTTACACTTTTCGAAAATGTCAATATGTATTAGCGTGTACATAACCCCTTGATATATGCTATTTTTTAAGAAAAATTTAGGATACCTTCCTCTATACCATGAATCCCATCTACTCCATTTCAGTAAATAAATTATTTAAAATTTTGGTTTTTTCAATTGACAATCTCCATTGATATTCATTATCATTCTCTTATACGTAAATGAAAATGATTATCATTATTATTTAACTCAAAATTGCAGGAGGAATGACATGAAATCTTATGTGTTGTGGTCATCCGCAGCGCTTTTATTCGCAGTTACCGGATGTAGTAATGGTACTCCGGCCGCAGATCACAAACCAGCCACTGCATCTGTATCTGCGACTTCCGGTACAACAAGCGATGCGGCGATTCAGGTTACTGATTTTTCAAAACGGACGCTGGCGTTCCAAGGTGTCCCTCAACATATCATTGCGCTCAGCAATGGCGATCTGGATATCATATATGCTTTGGGCGGGACAGCCGTCGGCAGACCCAACTCGAATGGACCTTCCGTCGTGCCTGCTGCTGAAAACGTTCAACAAGTAGGTTCTACTCATGAAGTCGATCTGGAGAAAATTACAATGCTCAAACCTGATGTTGTATTGGGCAATTATCCTATGAATGAGAAAGACATTCCAGCTATTGAAGGTGTCGGTTCGCAGTTGCTGCTGACAGGGGCCAATTCAGTCAAAGATATTCAGTCACAAATTACACTCTTCGGACAATTACTGCAAAAGCAGGCTCAGGCCGTGAAGCTGAATCAGCAAATTGACCAACAGATAGCCACATTACAAAAGGAAACTGCCTCTACCTCCAAACCTAAAGTGCTGCTTGTCTACGGAGCCCCGGCCACATATATGGCGGCATTGCCGAATTCATTAGGCGGAAATATTTTGGAAATGGCTGGCGGTTCTAATATTGCGGCTGATTTTCCGGGCCTGCAAAATTTCCCGCAATATGCGCAGCTAAATACGGAACGCATCGTACAGGCCGACCCTGACTACATCCTGATTATGACCCACGGCAATACGGATGAGGTCAAAGCCGCATTTATCAAGGAAATGCAGGAAAATGCAGCTTGGAGTGGAATTCGGGCAGTCAAAAACAATCAGGTTGAAGTTTTACCCTCGGATCTGTTCGGAACAAATCCCGGCACACGGGTTACTGAGGCACTGGATTTGATGCATCAAAAGCTGTATCCGGCGAAATAAGCGATGAACAAACTACAACGCGCCAGAAGACGCACCATCGCCTGGATTACGCTTCCGATCCTGTTGCTAGCTGTATCCGTGTACGGCCTGGCTTACGGATCGGTGTCGATTCCACTACGAGAAATCAATCAGGTTTTGCTGTATAACGATGACTCTATATATCGCACAATTCTGATGGATCTCCGGCTCCCCAGAGTACTAGTGGGTCTGCTCGTAGGAGCATGTCTGGCAGCTTCCGGGGCACTTCTTCAGGGAGTGATGAAAAATCCCTTGGCTGATCCCGGCATTATTGGCGTATCGGCTGGTGGCGGACTCGCTGCGGTCATCACGATGGTAATGCTTCCGCAGCTCAGTTATCTTCTTCCGGTAACGGCCTTTTCGGGAGCCTTTCTGAGTGCTATTGTCATTTATCTGCTGGCTTGGGACCGGGGGGCTTCTCCAGTCAAAATCGTGCTGGCTGGCGTTGCCATCAATGCGCTGCTGGGCGCGCTCACCAACGGTGTGATGGTCATGTACAGCGACCGCGTGCAAGCAGTTCTGCCGTGGCTATCCGGCGGATTGAACGGACGAAGCTGGCATCATCTGGAGTTCATGGCGCCTTACGCCATCATCGGCTTAATCGCCTCCCTGTTTGCGATCAAGCCTGCCAATTTGCTGCTGCTGGGCGACGATTCAGCACAACTGCTCGGACAGCGAGTAGAGCTTCAGCGGCTGCTCATTATCTTGCTCTCTGCCCTGCTCGCCGGTACGGCGGTCAGTGTGGCGGGGCTGATCGGCTTTGTAGGACTGGTCGTTCCCCATGTCATACGGCTGCTAATCGGGGAGGATTATCGTTTCCTCCTTCCCCTTTCCATTCTGGGCGGCGGAACGCTGGTAGTCCTCGCGGATACGGTGGCACGATCCTGGTTTGACCCGATTGAGCTGCCTGTAGGTATTTTGCTGGCCGTCATCGGAGCGCCGTTCTTCTTAATCCTGCTCAAGAAACGGGGGAATTTCGGATGACAGCCATTCAGGGTGAGCATATCTCCTTACAACACGGGTATTTCAGGCTGGACGATGTAAACATCACCTTGCCCGCCGGACAGCTCACCGCGATTGTCGGGCCCAACGGCTCGGGCAAGTCCACGCTTTTGCGGATTATGACCCGGCTGCTCAAGCAGGATCAGGGGCAGGTTTCCGTACTGGGCAAGCCGGTTCAGGAATACAAGCGACGTGATTTTGCCCAGACGATTACCATGCTGCCGCAAATGAAGGAAATGCTGCCGTTATTAACGGTTCGTGAGCTGGTCGCTTACGGAAGATCCCCTCATGCCAAGGGCTTGAGGACACGGCATACCGGACAGGATCAGCATATTGTGGACCATGTCATGGAAATCACAGGCATGAAGCCCTATGCGGATCGGATGTTCCATACTCTATCAGGAGGTGAACAACAAAAAGCGCGAATTGCAATGGCTCTGGCCCAACAAACGGGCATTCTTTTGCTCGATGAACCTACCACTTTTCTGGATATCGCCCATCAATTTGAGGTGATGGATATGCTGAGGCGTATCCATCACGAGTCCGGCTTGACGATTGTTATGGTACTGCATGATTTGCAGCAAGCTGCGGCCTATTGTCATCATATGATTGCGCTTAAAAGGGGACGTATCGCCATTGCCGGCGAACCCCGTCAGATTTTGACGTCTGCTTTTCTTCGCGACATTTATGAAATGAACGCTACGATCAAATTTGAGGATGGCTATCCGATCATTATACCGACCATACCACATCATTCAGGAGGAATTTAATATGGTTATCGTTACAAACACATCTAAAATCACCCCAGGCAATGCCCACCTGCTCATCGAACGCTTTAACAAAGAAGGCAAAGTGGAGAAAATGGAAGGCTTCCTCGGTCTGGAAGTACTGCTCACTGAAAACACAAAGGATTATGATGAAGTAACGATCAGCACACGCTGGAAGGAAAAAGAAAACTTCCAGGGCTGGACCAAAAGCGAAGCTTTCCGTGAATCACACAGCCATCGCCAAATTCCGGACTATATTTTAGATAATAAAATCACGTTCTATGAAGTCAAAATCGTGCGGCACCCCATTGCCAACACTGACTCCGAATCCTCACTCGTGAGCGATACCGAAGCGGTTTGATCCTGTAACACAGCGACAGACTTGTCTGCCCGTACCTTTTCACTCATTCAAAACAACCATAAAAAGCGACTCTGCGGACAAAGGTCTGCGGAGTCGCTTTTTATATGGAATCCTCAGATGATAGTTGAACAGCGGCTTTGAATTTTCAGCGTCTCACCGTGTCCCAGTATGTGAATGCGCTCCTTGGCGATGCCCAAGCGTTCACGCTCCGCTTCGAGACGATCCAGCGCCTCTCTCGGCGTATCATCCGCCAGCTTAAAGGCTCCGTAATGCATCGGGATCATCTGATCCGCGCCGCAATCTACAAACCCTTGTAACGCCTCCTCCGGTGTCACATGCTGCGAGGTCATGAACCATTCCGGCTCATACGCACCAATCGGCATAAAGGTCAGATCAATGGCAAAGCGCTCTCCAATCTCCTTAAAGCCGCGGAAATATCCGGTGTCTCCCACAAAATACAACGTCGGTGCATCCGCTGAATCTGCATCCGAATGACGATGGGATTCCGCGACAGACGTGGCAGAGCCGATCACCTGCTGCTCACTTTGCAGCACGTATCCACCCCAATGCGAAGTATTGGTATCAAACGGCGTACGTCGTGTCCAATGCTGGGCCGGAACAAACGTAAATCGTACCCCGCCTACCGTAAAATGCTCCCACCATTGCAGCTCATGGCAGTTACGAAAGCCTTTGCGGACCATTTTCGACTTTAACCCCGAGGGTACAAGCATCAGCGTATCTGCACGATATAATTTCCGCAATGATTCTAAATGTAAATGATCATAATGCGAATGAGACAGCAGAATGATATCCAGCGGCGGTACATCCTGAATGCGAATGCCGGGCGGAGCCAACCTTTTATCAAAAGCCATACGTTCTGCCCATATCGGATCGGTGACGATATTCAGCCCAAGATACTGGATGAAAAAGGTGGAGTGTCCCACCCAGGTGGCTGTCGCCATCTCCCGATTACTATGCAGGAACTCCAGCTCTGGGGGATGGTTTGGCACAACGAACGTATAATCCTTTATTTTGCTGCGTCGCTCCTGCCGCCATTGTCTGAATTGCTTGATTGTTTTATCGGTATTTACATGATCCATATTGTTAAAACGAACTTTGGGCATGATGCAGCTCCCTCCCTGATGAACGCGTTCTCCAAAAAACGCAGCGGTTCAATTTAACTATACATTGTCACTCGAGTGTGAACATGAAATGATGCAACAGCCTGATATATGTAAAGTATAATTCAATCACGTCTGTAAAGGAAATTCTGCGATAATACAGCAAAAACAGACCTCCCGGATCAATCAGAAAGGCCTGTTCCACCTATTGCTGTCAGTCCTGTGGATTTTTAAAGCGTGCCGAATAAATAAACAGAAACACAATCGCCACCACAATAATAATAGGCGACTCGTACATAATCGTAAAATGCTCGAAAGCAGCCATTTGTACTCACCCTTTCTTCCCTGCTTCTCCTCGCACATATTTTGCATCGAATAGGAACAGTCTCAAGATCAAAATCAGCGAAGGAATCAATACCAGCAGACCCGCAATAAACGCCGTAATCAATGCATACGCCATTGCGGAGTTCGTAAAGCTGTGATGCACATTAATGTAGGGATACAAAACATACGGCAAATGCGAGCGACCATAGCCATACCAGGCAAATGCAAATTGCAGCATGACCAGAATAAAGGAGGTTCCGAGATGACGACGACGCCATACCAGATAGACAGCTCCGACAAAGCAGACGAAGGAGGCGACAAACATCCATGCCATATTCAGCATATTGGCAAAATGGTCCGGATTTTGTTTGTTAATCTGAAAAAATGCGAGCAGACTCGCTACAATCGTTGGACCACTCCAAAGCAGCGCATATCCCCGTACGATTTCAAAAGCGACCTTGTCTCCCGCCCTTTTGGCATAGTACGACAAAAACATCGCTGAAATATACAGCACACTCACCAACGCCAGAAAAATAACCGCCCACGTATAGGGGTTGCTTAATAGCTGGCCCCATTGAAGATGAACACCTGTGTCGTTCTCTACAATTATGCCGCCTTCCGAAATAGCAAGGACCGTCGACAGTGCCGCCGGAATCAGCAACCCAGTCGCACCGTACAACGCCATGTAGACGATATTATTTTTACCGGAATGCCCATACGTATTGTAAGCATAATACACTCCCCGGATCGCGAGAAGCACAATCGCAATACTGCCGGGAACGAGTAACGCTGTGCCATAGTAATAAGCCGCATCCGGGAAGAACCCGTTCAATCCCACCACAAAAAAGATGAGAAATACGTTCGTTACCTCCCACACTGGAGACAAATACCGTTGAATGATATTGTGGATTTTGTTCTGGTGGCCTGTTAACACACTGTAAAAGCTGAAAAAACCTGCACCAAAATCAATAGATGCCACAAGCAAATATCCGAACAGGAAGGTCCACAAAATGGCGATACCTACAATTTCATAGCTCACTTGCCTTCAGCCCCTTCCAGGCCCAACTGCTTCATCTCTTCCACCGCATCCTTATTACGGAATAGCTTGCTGAGTACCTTAATGGCCGAGAAACACAACACCAGATACAAAATAACAAACAACACCAGCATCCACCCAACACTCGTAGAAGTGGTTGCTGCTTCGGACACCTTCATGTATCCGCGTAAAATCCACGGCTGTCTGCCGACCTCCGCAAACATCCAGCCCAGCTCAATGGCTACCATAGCCATCGGCCCCACCAGAATGAGCGCCAGCAGCAGCCATTTGGGGTATGGTTTACGACCTGGCAGACGTTTGCGAATCAGATACAACAGCGGAATGACGAGAATCAGCACCCCGGTGGTGATTTTGAGATCGAACATATAGTGGATAGACAACGGCGGACGCTGATCTACGGGATAATCATTTAATCCCTTGACCTCCGTACTGGGCAGATTCCCGGCCAAAACGCTAAGCGCATAAGGCACTTTCAAGGCGTACTTGATGTCTCCGTTCTTGTCCATATAACCGCCATATACGAAAGGAGCGTGCGTCATCGTATCAAAATGCCATTCGGCGGCGGCCAGCTTCTCCGGCTGATATTTGGCCAGAAATTTACCAGAAGCGTCTCCGATCATCACGGTGCTGATAGCAAATACAATGGTGCAGGTGGCGGTCAGCTTCAGCGCTTTTTTAAAATACGGGTGGTTACGCCCCCGTAGCATACTATAGGCAGCCAGTCCCATCAGCAGCCCGGCGCTCAACGTATACGAGGAAGCCAGCACATGAGAAACCTTGGTCGGCGTGGCCGGATTCAGCATGGCCTGGATGGGATGAATATCTGTCATGACTCCATTTTTAAGTGTAAAGCCTTGAGGCTGGTTCATGAACGAGTTCACAGTCGTAATAAAAACCGCTGATGCAGATGAGGCAATCGCTACCGGAATGAGCAGCATCAGGTGAAAATATTTGCTTTTAAACCGATCCCAGGTGTACAAGTAAATGCCTAGAAAAATAGCTTCGATGAAAAAAGCAAACGTCTCCAAAAACAGGGGCAACGCAATCGCTTGTCCAGCCACCCGCATAAAGGTAGGCCATAGCAAGCTGAGTTGCAGTCCAATGGAGGTACCTGTAACGACACCTACGGCAACGGTGATGACAAACCCCCGCGCCCAACGTCGGGCCAGCAGTGTATAGTGCGGATCACCAGTTCGCAGCCCGCGCCATTCCGCGAGCGCAATCATCAAAGGTACGCCAACGCCGATAGATGCAAATACAATATGAACAAACAGGGTAATTCCGGTCAACATCCGGCTTAGCAATACGGGGTCCAGTGAAGACAAATGGTACTCACTCCTTCATTTCACATTTTAATAGAAAGTACCTGCATACATTTCTTCGGATTACAATCTAGGGAGTCAAGCGGGCTATGCTTTTAATGACTGCGTACAGCATAATAGCCGCTATCACAATACACACAATAATGAGCGTTCTTTCCTGCTTGCGGAACATGGAACGCCTCCTTTACTCGTCGTTTGGAGCATGGGGAGAACATATCTTAGTCTATCTAAATTTTGTTATTTTTAACCATCCTGCCGCTATAAATTTAGCAGGATTCCATTTTGGATATTGCCAATGTGCAGTCGATCGGTTATATTGCTATATAGTTAGATAACCTAATTATATGAAAAGAGTGAAACTATGCCGCCAAAACAAAATAAGCGGGATACCGTTCAACATCCCCTCCCCCGTCTCGGTCCAGAGCCTTATCTGGAGTTAATGGATCAAACCGCTCTTGCGGAAACCGACCGTCATCTTGCCCGCATGGGTCTCTTCTTGCTATGGACGGGTGATAACGTGCTCGACGCGATTGATCTGGATTTATCGGCTTTTGGCCTGACGGAGAGCAAGCTGGATTTGCTGTTGCTGCTGACACTACATCAATCACAGGAGCAAATGAGCCCCTCCATGATTGCCGACCGTCTCGGAATCCGACGTGCCTCCGTTACATCTATACTGGACTGGACGGAGCAAAGAGGATGGATTATCAGAGAACATAATTCCACAGATCGACGCAAGATTCATGTACGTATTACAGTAGCGGGCTCCAAGCTTGTACAACAGGTACTGCCTGTATTCTGGTCTTCGTGCGCTTCCCTGGCGAGCATTTTGGAGCCTGAGGAACAAGTGATTTTTTCGCGGATTATAGAGAAGCTTCATCATCATATGGAGCGCAGACTGGGGGTGGGCAGATAAATTTTTTTAAACATATAATTAGGTTATCTAATATAATTAATTGCATGTATTAAATGAAAGCTTATTTTATTATTAAGGGAGTGTTCGATTGATGAGTAAATTACGAACAGATCATACAGCTATACAGCAAAAATCCGTTGTTCTACCTTATGCATGGATGACCGTAATTCTATGTTGGTCAGCGATTGCAGTCATGTCCAGTCTATATGTAACCATTCCTTTAGTTCCGCTCTTTGCGGACATATTCGGCAAAACGCTCGCTGAAGCTGCGATACCGGGCAGCATCTTCTCCTTGGGGTTTGCGGCCGGATGCCTTGTGTATGGGGGATTGTCTGATCGTTTTGGACGAAAGCAGATTATCGTTACCGGACTATTCGCATTAACCATCATCTCGCTATGTCTTGGTTTTACCAGTCAGTATCCTTTATTAATTACACTACGCTTGCTTCAAGGTTTGGCGGCAGCCACCTTTTCTCCCGTAGCTCTCGCCTACGCCGTAGATATGTTTCCGTCCGAAAAGCGGGTAACGGCCATTGGCTTTATCAGTACCGGGTTTCTGGTGGCGGGGATTGCCGGACAGGTATTTAGTATCATCATTAGCGAACACATGGGATGGAATATGGTATTTCGAGTATTAGGCGTACTGTACGCCATAACCTTCTTGATCGTAACTTTTTTCTTACCGAAAGCACCCACGCCTCAACGGGGCGTCCGTATTTGGGCTTCCTTCAGTCAGCTAGGCACCGTTCTCCGGTCGTATCCTTTATGGTTTAGCTATACAGTCGCCTTCGTTCTCCTGATGTCTTTCGTGAGTATGTATACAGTTCTGGGCAGCTATCTTAGCGGACCCGAATTTGGCTTGAATCGCACACAGATGCTTTATATAAGAGCCGCTGGCATCATCGGCATGCTTTTATCACCGTTTGCCGGAAAGCTAGCCCAAAAATTCGGTGTACATCTAATATTACGCACAGCTCTTGTCCTTTCCATTCTCAGCTTGGCGCTGATGGGAATGACGCATTCTCTTATCGCTATCGTCGTGTTGAGTGTATGTTTTGTAAGCGGCATTGCCCTAAGCGTTCCTTCACTGATTGCCATTGTCGGCCAGCTTGGAGGCTCGGCAAGAGCGATAGCGGTCTCACTGTATACCTTCATTCTGTTTGCCGGTACGAGTCTAGCCCCTATGCTTTCTATTCGTTTGATGGGTGATGGCGGAAATCAGGCGATTACATTTATGCTGCTGGCAGCTGTTCTGTCTGTGGGCTTTATCGCCTCCCTGCTCATTCGCAGCCACCAGAACGATTCGCTGAAGCGAAGTGTATAAAGCTATGTATAATGAACTCGTAAAATTCACATAAAAACGGAGTAGGCGGAATGGTGCTGTACAAGCGAAGCGGTCGCTTTTGTCCCCGGATTTCTACCCTGATCATAGACTTTATTTCAGAAATCCGGGGGCGGTGGCGATGGGAAGCACCATCCGACTGCGCAGTGGCACCATAGTAACTTTCATTAGGCATATTCATATGATTTGTGTGAGATTTATCATTGTATTTTCGTCGAAATGACGAACTCCCTCTTTGGAGACATTCGTAGAATGAGGTACAATACAGATAAGCTATATATGGAGAACTTTTGAATAGGAGGCTGTACCGCGCTATGAAAATAACATCTATCGAGCCAACTCCCAGTCCGAACACCATGATGCTGCATCTGGATGAGCGGCTGGAAGCGGGCATTCGCAGAACATATACACGGGATAATGAACGCTCCGCTCCCCCCTTTATCCGGCGTATGCTGGGCATTGAAGGAGTTAAAAGCGTGTTTCACACGACGGATTTTGTAGCCCTTGATCGCAAAGGGAACGCAGATTGGTCCACCATTCTGGGTCAGGTTCGCGACCAGCTAGGCGAGGAAGGCGCAGACGCCAATTGGGACTTGCCAGAGGAAACCTCCGGGGAAGCTTTTGGTGAGGCACAGGTATTTGTGCAATTTTTCCGGGGCATTCCGATGCAAATCCGGGTCAAAGCGGGCCAGCAGGAGGAACGGATTTCCTTGTCCGACCGTTTCGTGGAGGCCGTAACCCGGGTAGCCAGCGCGACGCTGATCAAGGAGCGCAAGCTGAGCGATTACGGCGTCCGCTATGGAGAACTGCCGGATATCGCGCGCGAGGTGGAGCAGGAGTTGGAGGCGGCCTTCCCACAGGAGCGATTGGAGCAGATTATCCAGCAGGCGATTGCCCATGGCGCGGACAACAGCGAATTCGTGGAGGAACGCCGCGAGTGGAGCGATACCGAGCTGGAGCTGGCACTACAGCACAAGGATTGGCGCACTCGCTACGCTGCGCTGGATCGGCTGGAGCCGACGCCCGAGCATTTGCCACTCATCCGCCAAGCGCTGCATGACGACAAAATGCAGCTACGGCGGCTGGGGGTCGTCTATTTGGGCGATCTGCGCACACCGGAGGCGATGAAGCTGCTGTCCGAGGCGCTACGCGATCCTTCAGCGGCCGTACGCCGTACGGCGGGCGATACGCTGTCGGATATCGGCGACCCGTCGGCTACCGTAGCTATGATGGGAGCCTTGTCAGATAACAGCAAGCTGGTTCGCTGGCGGGCTGCCCGTTTTTTGTACGAGGTCGGCACCGAGGACGCGCGTGACGCGCTGGAGAAGGCTGTAGATGACCCCGAATTCGAGGTCAGTCTACAGGCCAAAATGGCGCTGGAGCGCATTGAGTCAGGCGAGCAAGCCGCAGGGACGGTTTGGCAGCAGATGGCCAAACGCAACTCTTAACTTGTGATTTTACGACTGGACCTTCAAAAAATTGTCGATTGTCAGAAGATGTACAGGTACGCTATACTGTAGTTCGCTATACAATAAAATATCATGTCATACACCTCATCAACCCTGTTTTATGATGAGGTAGAGGTCGCGGATGTAATCAGTACACCGGAGGAGACGCCAAGAGCCGTCTGAGATTCCAGTGGAAAGGTACACCCGCCGAAGTATGCGGAGCTGACTCTTTGTAAATACTCCGAATGCTGGGGCTGCTAACCGAAAGGAGCAGAACTGTCACGCGATGTCCTAACACAGACACGTGTGTTGAGCTATCTTGTTATAGAAGAAGGTATGGTGCGGAATGCATAGACAAGGCCGCAGGCGTATTCCCTGCGGTCTTTTGACGTTTGTAATCCCCCTCCTTCTGGCTCTTGCCCTGACATGAAATACCATTTCATGAAGGAGTGTTTGAACGTGCAACACAAAGCAACGCCTGCCGCAACCTTGCGGAAAAGTCTCAAAGCCCGACATATGACGATGATCGCCCTCGGGGGTTCCATCGGAACGGGCCTGTTCCTCGCCAGTGGAGGCGCGGTTGCAGAAGCCGGTCCCGGAGGCGCCCTGTTGGCTTATGCAGCGGTCGGCCTCATGGTTTACTTCCTGATGACCAGCCTCGGCGAACTGGCTACGTTTATGCCTGAATCCGGCTCTTTTAATACCTACGCAGGTCGCTTCGTCGATCCGGCTTTTGGTTTCGCCATGGGCTGGAACTTCTGGTACAACTGGGCCGTGACGATTGCCGCCGAATTGGCAGCAGCGACCGTGCTCATCAAATACTGGTTCCCGGAAAGCCACTCTGCCTGGTGGAGTCTGTTATTTCTGGCCGTAATCTTCGCGCTCAACGCGCTGACGGTCAAAGGCTATGGTGAATCCGAATACTGGTTCGCCATGATTAAAATTGTGACCGTGGTAATCTTTCTCGCTGTTGGTGTGCTGATGATCTTCGGTATTATGGGAGGTCCAGCGATTGGCTTCGCTAACTTCACTGTGGGGGATGCCCCGTTCCACGGCGGATTTTTCGCCGTATTGGGCGTGTTCATGGCCGCAGGCTTTTCCTTTCAGGGAACGGAGCTGATCGGGGTAGCCGCCGGAGAGAGTGAAAATCCGCGTGAAAATGTGCCGCGTGCCATCCGTCAAATCTTTTGGCGCATCCTGTTCTTTTATATTCTGGCGATTCTCGTCATTGGATTGATTATTCCGTACACCAATCCGAATTTGCTGCGGGGAGATATCAGTGACATCGGGGTCAGCCCGTTCACACTGGTATTTGAAAAAGCGGGGCTTGCCATTGCTGCCTCTGTTATGAACGCCGTTATTTTAACTTCCGTATTGTCGGCAGGTAATTCCGGGATGTACGCGGCAACACGTGTACTGTATGCTTTGGCGCGGGAAGGTAAAGCCCCCCGTTTCCTCGGACATATCAATCGACGCGGCATTCCTATGAATGCACTGCTGATCACAACCGCTGTCGGTATGCTGGCCTTCCTCGCCTCCCTGTATGGGGACGGTGTGGTCTACAACTGGCTCCTGAATGCTTCCGGGATGTGCGGATTTATTACATGGGTTGGAATTGCTGTCAGCCATTATCGTTTCCGCCGTGCCTTTACAGCACAGGGTCGCAGTCTGAGTGAGCTTCCGTACAAAGCCCGCTGGTTCCCGTTTGGTCCCTTGTTTGCCTTCGCACTGTGTATCATCGTGATTATCGGGCAAGGTGCCGATGCCTTTACTGGGCAAGCCATTGACTGGAAAACGATGATCGCTACGTACATGAGTGTGCCGCTGTTCCTTCTTCTGTGGCTCGGCTACAAATGGATCAAGCGTACCAAAATCGTTCCACTCAACGAGTGTGATTTGGACCCGGATGCGTCTTCCGGTAAATAAACAATAGTAAAAAAGCCCGTCTCTGGGCATATACAGGTGGAAATGCGGATGAACGGTCCTATGGATCAGATCAGGTTCATCAGTATCTTCTCCCTGATATGTGGAGACGGGCTTTTTTTCTGTTATTCGGAAGAAGCAGCAGCCGGAGCTGTCAAAGACATAGACAAGGCATGACGGCTAAAGATGCCATAAATTACAGCAATCAGCGTCAGCAGTGCAGAAAACAAATACAAATTAACGATGCCCAGATGATCTGCAATCCAGCCCATCAGCAATAGCGAGATGCAAAACGTCATGCTCGTCAGCGTAGCCTGTGCGGACAGCACCTTGGGTAAATCGTGCACAGATACGCTCATTTGCATCATCGTGCGGCGGGATACGACGGACATTTCCGCAGGCAATCCCATTAACAGCACGATCAGCAGCGTTAGCGGCGGTAATGTGTTCAGCGCATACCAAGCCGTCAGCAGTCCATAGCAAGCCATCCCCGCCAGCATCGCGGGCAGCAGTCTGCGCTGCAAATACTTGACACAAGCGAGAACAATGATCCCACCGCCAATCGCGCCTGCAAAATACGCCGCATTAATGTATCCCCACCATGCCTCGCTCTTGTGCAGCACCTGCTGAGCGAAGGCAAGCGTGAATGCGCCTACCCAAACCGAACCACCCAGCAGGTCGATCATATCCATGAAAATAAGAGCTTTAAGCCTTCGACTGGCTCCGATGAGGCTCCAGCCTTCACGGAGTATTTCCTTTTTACGTTTGGGAGGTAGCGCCGGGCTCTCTGATTCCGGGCCATACAGTGTATCTTCCAACTGTGCAGGAGAGGTTGAAGCCAAGGAATCTCCACTTCGCACCCTTGTTCCGGGTTGCAGCAAATAATGGGCTTTGCCCTCTAGTGGATCTCGAATCAAGCTGGTGAAGATCATCGCTACCATATACAGTCCGACAGCCACCAGCAATGTTTTTTCCGAGCCCAGCATGGCTACGAGCACACCACTAAGCCCCCATCCAGCCAATTGCACGGTCTGATCGCTGACTGATACGAGACTGTTCGCCCGCATCAGCCCTTCCCCGGACGCAAGGCGCGGAATCAGCGCATTACGTGCAGGTGTGGTCCAGCCGTCCAGAAAGGACATCGCTGCTACCAGTGTAAATACAAGCACCCATACCGGGCTCGCGCCCGCTGACCACAAATGCCCCAGCAGGAGCGCGAAGAAAGCCAGTTGACCAAACTGGGAAACAAATAAAATAAAAGGAAGCTGGAATCGGGCCAAAATCAGCGGTGCTAAAAAGCCGCTGATCATCTGCGCCCCCATTCGCAGCAACGGAACGAGCACCGAAGAGAAGATCGAGTCCGTTTCATGAAACACCAGAGACACCAGTGCCATGATATAAAGAATATCGGCCGCATTTGACATGGTCTGCGTGCCAAGCAAATAGGTAAAGGAACGCTTGTGCATATAAATAGAATACTCCTTTGTTAATGTAGCTTTTTCTATTGCAACAAAATATTCAGGTCCATTTCAAGGTTACACGGAGATTTCCGGTGCTGCCTAAATCCGTGATCTGGTAGGAAATAGATTTTAACCCAAGCTGATACAACGACTGTAAATCTTCTTTGAGACTTCGCTCTGTTCCCTGATAGCCGAAGGTAAGCGTGGCACCGCCCTTATTAATCTCTTTGCGAACCTGCTCCTTGATTTCGGCGGATGATTTAATCAGACCCTTGCCATCTTGCAGCGTATATTCCAGAGTATTGTACAGCTTTTGATACACAGCAGCCTTGGGTCCGCCCACAGCGACCAATCCCGACAATGTCTGCCGATACGAGGTGTTCGCCTGAGGATACTGTTTAACCCAGGAGTGATCCCGGCGCATTTCGGCATCAGTCAGCAGATAATACGAAGTGCTTACCTCGTTGCCACGATCCGGGGTCGGATCATCCCATGTCGTATCCATGTGATACCAATGTCCATCCAGCAAAACAAGATTCCATGCATGCAGTTGGCCTCCTGCTCTTCCCTCCACAATCCGGTTGGTAATCCCGGCGCGTTCCAGCATTTTGTAGGCCAGCAATGAATAGCCCTGACACACCGTACTTCCGGTTTTCAGGCCATCGTATGCCGTGTATTTTTGCTGCGTTTCATCATACTTCAAACGAACCACAATCCAGTCATGAATGGCCTTCACCTTCTCATGATCTGTCATTCCCTTCGTAATGATGTCCCCCAGCACAGCTTTAACCGTGCTATCCACATATGCGGTCTGCTCCTTCGTCTCCCGGTAACTCAGACGGATTGTAACCTCAGCGGACGTGGTTGTGCCTGTATAGCTGAAAGCGTAGCTTTTGATCGTATAATTCACATACGGGTCGCTCTCCATCGCCTGTTTGATGGCTGTCTGTAACTGCTGCTTAAGACCGTTCACCCGCCCTTGATATGTAAAAGTCAGCGTTTCACTCCGCGTAGCCATTGCCTGTAAAAGCTTATTTTGAAGCTGCTGTGACGATACGGACGGAGCCGGCTTGACCGACGCAGCATATACATTGTTCCCCCACTCCACAGCATGCGGCAGCAACACAGCCAGCGCTGCACCCACCACCAGGCATTTTACAAGCCTAACCCCGATTTTTCTGTTCATACAGAGCGTTCCTGCCCTTCTTAGCATAGTTGTAAACAGCTCTATCTTACCATAAAAACAGTTGCCCCAAGCGCTCTAGTTTTGTCGGTTGCAGACGAGTAAGGGTGCAGTTAAAGACAGGTTGTGACACCATACTCGGCTATATAACAGATCGGACAATGGGCAAATATGTCGTTCCCAGAGAGAATTTTATCACAGCAATCTAGTAATCCTCATGTTATGGTACTGGCATCGGAAGTAAATGATATTGATTCTCATTCTACATTAGAAAGGCTGAGCACCATGCCAGAATGTATCTCACTCCTTTGTACTCCACCGGGTCAACCCGTGCGATTGCAATCCCTTGCCTCTCTTCACCCCTCATTGCGCCGACGCTTAACGGACATGGGGATTGACGAAGGTTCCATTATACGATTAAAAAAAATCAGTCTGTTGGGCGGCCCTATTGTCATTGAATGCAACGGTCAATTGGTCGGCCTCCGTCAAAATCAGGTAAAACAACTGGAGGTCGTTACTTCATGGACATGATCGCTCTATTCGGTAATCCCAACACGGGGAAAACCTCATTATTCAACAAGCTGACTCGTACGTATGCAGAGGTAGGGAACTGGTCCGGGGTGACGGTGGAAAAGAAAACAGGCCTGCTGCGCGACAAGTCTGCCGTTTTGGTGGATTTGCCGGGTGCCTACTCTTTACTCCCTCTTTCGCTGGATGAAGGTGTCGCAACCCGTTATTTGCTGGAAGAACCGCCTGCGGCCCTGATCAACATCGTGGATGCCTCCCAGCTCCAGCGCAATCTGTATCTGACCGTACAACTACTGGAATATGGCCGTCCGCTTGTACTTGGCTTAAACATGACTGACGTAGCCGATGCCACTGGTCTTCGGGTAAACAAGGAATTGTTGGCTGATCAATTGAACGTTCCCATCATTCCCATGGTGGCACGCACGGGCAGCGGCAGTAAGCAAATGCTCGCATCACTTCGTGAGGTACGACGTGCGCCAAATTCCTTCCAGTTGGATTACGGCCCTGCCGTCGAAGCCGCTATTACAGATATTTGCAGCTTACTGACGAATACACCTGTGCCAAGCCCTCGGTGGGCAGCTCTACAGTGTCTGGAAAACAATCCTGTCGTTATGGAATGGATGACGAATGAGGTACAGCGTGAACAAGTAACTGAACGCATCCAGCGTTGCGAGAAAGAACTTCTCCGTGAAGGCTATTCGGCTACTCCCGCTCAGCATATCCGTTCTGTACGTACAGCGTGGATCGCTGATCTGTGTACAAAGGTGCTCGACACGTCCAAACTCAAGCCGCACAGTCTGACAGACAAGCTGGACGCACTGCTAACCCATCGGTATTTGGGGATTCCCATCTTTTTGTTGCTGATGTACGCTACCTTCAAGTTCACCTTCGATTGGGCGGGTACTGTTCTTTCAGATATGCTGGACGGATTTTTTTCAGGGACACTAAGCAGTTGGATTTCTGAATTGCTCGTTCACTTGAACGCGTCCGCTTTTACGCAGAGTCTCATCGTGGACGGTATTGTGGCAGGAGTTGGGGGCGTGCTCGTTTTTCTGCCTCAGATCGCTATTTTGTTCCTGATTATTTCGGTGATTGAAGACTCCGGGTATATGGCACGGGTCACGATACTAATGGATCGCCTGATGCAAGCCGTTGGCTTGAACGGGAAAAGCTTCATTCCCTTCATCATCGGATTTGGCTGCAATGTCCCTGCAATTATGGCCGCACGCACCATTGAACAGCCCAGAGAACGCCTTATTACAACGTTGCTGGTGCCCTTTATGTCATGTTCGGCCCGCCTGCCGGTATATGCGTTGTTTGCGGGTGTATTTTTTCCAACACATGCGGCAAGCATCATCATGCTGATGTATGTGTTAGGAATCACCGTATCGCTTATACTTGCCAAAATCTTTTCCAAAGTATCCATTTTATCGGGTGAGCCCTCGCTCTTCATCGTGGAACTCCCTCCCTATCGGGTGCCGCAGGCTCTTACACTATTTCGAAGCACATGGGAGAAGGTCAAAGGCTTCGTCCGTAAAGCCGGAACGATCATTCTTGCAGGCTCCGTTGGCATCTGGCTCTTGTCCAATTTCGGCCCACAAGGGTTCGGTGCAGACATGAATGATAGCCTGCTTGCCACTGTTGGAGGGTGGTTTGCCCCCATACTGGCCCCTCTCGGCTTCGGTACCTGGCAAGCAGGCGCTTCCCTGCTCACGGGCTTTATGGCCAAGGAGGTCGTGGTATCGACGATGAATATCATTTACCACGTTCCGGACATGCAAGGGCTGGAAATGCAAGTCAGACATGCCTTTACACCGTTAGCCTCTTTTAGCTTCATGGTGTTCATTCTGTTGTATGTACCATGCCTGGCTACGGTAGCGGTCATTCGCAAAGAAACCCTTTCGTGGCGTTGGACCGCATTTTCTGTGATTTATCCTTTGACCGTGGCGTATATTATTGCCGTTGTGATCTATCAGTGTGGCAGGTTATTAGGCTGGGGTTAAGTCAGGCCCTAAAGTAAATAGAAGGAAGTGGATTCCATGATCAATATCATCATTTTATTGGTGATTCTCGGTTATAGCACGTGGGTGTTTGTTCGTTTTTTACGGAAAAGCCGTCAAGGTGCTTGTGCCGGATGCTCATTAAGCAAGTCATGTCCGGGCTGTGCCACGAGTGCTGTGAAGGAAGATACTGGAAAAACTAAGGTTGTTCACAAAGGTTAAACGTAGCATCTGATGAATAGTAAGGAAAAACTAGCGACTGTTTTCCAATACATTTTAGGAGAACAGAGTCGCTAGTTTTTTTCTGTGTCACGCTATTCCTTAGCTGTCTTTTAGTCAGGACTAATAAACTTAAAGATGTTGATGAGCTAAATATAAGGTTTCAAGGTCTATTGTAGGTTTTCCTGCATATGTTATCCGTCCGTTTCGAAGAATAGCAACTTGATCTGCTAGTTTCTCAGCCAACCCCATAATATGAGTGGATAACAAAATTACTCTGCCTTCCGTGAGATACTCCCGTAATGTGCTTCTAACGATCATCACTTGATCAGGGTCTAGTCCGTTAGTCGGTTCATCTAAAATAAGAATTTTAGGTTCATGCAAGAGCGTTGATGCTAATGCAACTCTCTTTTTGGTTCCTTGAGATAACTCTTCCATTTTCATATTTTGATAATCTTCTAATTTGAATCTCTCCATCCATTTAGCGATACGTATTTCGAGCTGGTCCTTCGGTACCTGTCGTAATCCCCCAATAAGTCGCATCATTTCTGATACAGAAAGTGCGGGATAATAAAAGGGGAATTCTTGTAAATAGCCTATCATTGTTTTATAGTTTTGATTTTCAAAATCGACAATGGTTTGATTGAATCGAATTGTACCTTTTTGTGCCTCATGAAGACCAGCAATTAAACTTAATAAAGTTGATTTACCTGCTCCATTGGGACCAAGTAACACAGTAATTTGGTGGTCTGAGACATTCCAGTTTATTTCATGTAGAATTTCTTTAGAGCCATAACCGAAAGAAACTTGATCCAGTTGTAAAATTGATAATTTATTTTCTTGGGTCATCGTTGACTCACTCCTAAGATACTTTCTTATAAAAAAAGATGAATCTTATATAGATCATAATAGATATAGCTGTAAATAGAACTTCATGAAATTGATGAAGGTACATTAATAATAGCATGCTCATTGCAATGACCCAGTTCCCGAAAAATTTGATTCGGTAATGTCCTAAATAATCAATAGATAAAAATTTGTAACCCAAAGGCAAACCAAAGCTAATTAAAGTAATTGAAAGGAATATACTCCATACAAATTGGGACGATAAATTAATTGGATTAATATGCAAATAAATTCCCCAAATACATTGATGCATAAAAATAATTCCTATGTTTAAAACACATAAGATCAACCATTTAGTGCGTAGCATCTTCTTCCAAGCAAATAACGTTGTTTTATATAATAGCAATCCTTTTTCCTCTACAATAAGACTCTTGACAGCCCAAATATCAACAGCAACCCATGCTAATACCACGCTACTGATTGGAAGAATAAATGAACTTTCTCTAATGATATAATAGTTCAAAATTTCAATTCCCATAGCTAAAATAAAAAAAGGAAACAGATTGCCTCGTTTAATGATGAATAATAATTCTTTTTTTAGAAGTGGGCTTTGAGATAGCCATCCGCGTCTGCTCAGAGTTTTTTTTGGCCCATGATACTGTAAAAAAACTGACCAAGAGCGTTGTGCAAAATAAAAAGCTATATATCCCATGCTTAAGCATAACAAAAGCCAAGTCAAAATACGTACAGACAGAGACATTGGCAATATAAAATAGATTACATTCAGTGATAGAAGAAACGAGCTTATAGCATAGCCATTGAATTTTCTAAATATTATTATATATCCAAGTATCTCGGCAAAAAGTACACCTAAAATCAATCCTGAAACCATATTATAAATATGATTGTTATGAACTCCCCACAAGATCTGACCAACTACGATCCATAAAAGTAATATTAAAAAAGGGATTTTTTTTACCATAGTATATTGGGTTAGAAACAATTTCCCCTTTCCTATAGACCACAAAAAACGTATTTCTTCTATTTTTGAAGTTGATATATTTATACCAATATGAATCAAAAAACCAATGATTCCGTATATGATAGCCCACATCATAGGTTTAAAACCTAAACCGTTTAATCTCAAGGTAGCATTAGCTAATCCATTAGGGATTAGAAATAATAAAAAAATAAATAAAGCAGCATCCATTTTAGTTAGTTTTCCGAGTTGTTTTACATACAATATTTCACATAACTTTATACTTGTCATTTTTCGCTTCTCCAAGTCACAAAACTGGCTCAAACTGAAAAGCAGTTTCCTGAGAGTTGTATAAATTATAATATTGACCTTTTAAAGCAATTAAATCCTGATGACTACCTTGTTCAATAATTTCCCCTTGATCAAGTACAATAATTCTATCAGCTCGTTGGATTGTACTAAAACGATGAGCAATAATGATTTGTGTACAATGTCTTTCTTGTAACAAATCTGTTATCAATTGCTCTGAAACGCTATCAAGTGAGCTTGTCGCTTCATCTAAAAGTAGAATTTGAGGTTTTGCCAAAAAAGCACGTGCCAGTAAAATACGCTGCCGTTGTCCTCCTGAAAAGTTTAATCCGTTTTCGGAAACAACAGTTTGATAACCCAAAGGGAGACTCATAATAAAACGATGAATATCCGCTTCCTTTGCTGCCTGAACTACCATATCTATGGTATAGTCTTCATTGTTCATGGCGATGTTATCCAATATAGAAACATTGAATAATTTTGTTTCTTGTAAAACAACACCTATTTTCTGACGAAGCTCACTCAGATGCCATTGATTCAGTGGTATATTATCGATACTGACTTCTCCAAACGAAGCCTTATAGAGTCCTAGTATTAACTTCGCCAAAGTACTCTTACCAGAACCTGAAGCACCAACAATCGCAACCTTTTCACCTGGCAATATTTCAAGATTAATATCTTTTAAAGCGTATCTTCCAAATCGATAATAATTAAATGAAACATCCTTAAACTTAATATACCCTCTAAAAGTATGGTTCGGTTTATGGGCACCCGAGGGCTCCTCCACACTCTCAATAACATCTTGAATTCGTTGAATATATGAGCCCACAGTGACGAGTTCACTAAGAGTTGATCCTAAAGAAACAATTGGTACCATAAAAGCAGTTGAAAGCGTTTGTAATCCAAGAAGGCTCCCTAAAGTTATCCTTCCCTCAATCACATAATGAAATCCAATCCATAGAATCAGGAGGGGAAAAACAAACTGGATGCTAACTGTAGTAGAATCAAGTGATGTATTCCAAATGACACGTTTTTCCGTAGTGATAAGCTGTTTTTTAAAAAGCTCCCTCCACTTGTTAAATACACTATTTTCGAACCCTAAAACTTTTATATCTGCAATTCCATGTATATGTTCCGATAAGAATCCATGCATCTCAGCCTGGCTCGAAATCTCCTTTCGAGATAAACGGTGAGTAATAAAAGAACTTAAAACTATAATGAGTAACATTAGGAAGCCTACAATTGTAACTACTAATCCAACTTGCCATAGTTGATTTATCATTAAGATTGTATAAGTTATAAGTAAAAGCCCATCAATAAAAATAGTTATAACTCGATTTGATAATACCCTTCTAATTGTTACATTGGAGTTAGCCCTAAATACCAATTCCCCTCCTTTTCGATTTTCAAAGAAATCAAAAGGAAGTTTAAACAGCTTGTCAATGAATTGTGTCATCATATGTGTATCCATTTGGGATTGTAACTTGGCAACCAAGTAGCCTCTTAAAAATTGAAATAACTGTGAAAACACAAATATAGCAAAAATCGCTGCCCCCAACGTGATTAAGAAAGAATATTTTTGGGATTCTAGTAAGTTGTCGACAGTGAATTGGGTGATCTTAGGTATTAAAATACCTAATCCTTGAAGAAGTATTGAGACCAAAAATACAGATATAAGAAGTTTTCTGCTCTTAAAAGCTAATTTGATATAGAACGTCCATTTTGGTATCTTTCTTTTATTACGAAAATCCTTTACCGGGCTTAATGAAAGTGCAAAACCCGAATATTTCTCTGTGAATTCTTGATGGGAAAGAATTAGTCTTCCAAAAGCTGGATCAAGGATTATTGCTTTTTTCTTTTTTATTTTCTCAAGAACCACAAAATGCTGATTATCCCATAACAAAATTAAAGGAGCGGTTAGCTCATTTAATTGAGATGCCTTTGCCCGATATCCTCGTGATGTTAAATGATATGTACTCCCTATTTCTTGAAGTTGTTGCATAGACATACCTGCGCGCACTGCACCAACCTGATTTCTTAATTCTGTTAAAGAAATATTATGTCCAAAAAAACCCAAAATCATAGCCAAGCAAGCTAATCCACATTCACTATGTTCCATCTGTTCAATAAAAGGTACTCTCTTATGAAATTTCAGAGGAATGCACCTCCATACTCTCTGTCAAAAAAACTAAACCAAAATGATAAGCGAATATACCTATCTCAACTCTTGTTTTTATATTCCATTTCTCTTTAATTGAAGCCACAATTTCGGCAGTACGTCTCATACTAATATATAATATCTGGGAGATTTCGCTGTCTTTGTATCCTTGAGCTATACAAATTGCAACTTTCTGTTCTTTTGGAGATAAATTTTGATTTTCTCTCAATTTTTACTCCTCCTTAGTAGATTACAAATATTTTTTCATAATTAAGAAAAAATTTCAATACATACTTAGCGAATATATTTGTAAAGTTCAAAAAATAAATCAATATGATGTATTCAGTTTTTTTGAAGTGTTTTAGATATTTACATAAAAATGCATTTTTATGAAGTGCAAATTTTTAGGACATATGGTTATCATTAAATTTGTCTTATATCCCTATGTTCCTGAGAGGAGTAAAAAAAATGACAAAACAAGAAATGATCCAAGCGTGGAAAAATCCAAAGCTTCGTGTAGCTGGAGAAGGTATTGATCATCCTGCAGGTGATGCTTTGATCGAGCTGAGCGCTGATGAGCTTGCTCGTGTACATGGCGGTTTAGGAGTGCAACCGGATTCTACTCCTGTTACTGTTACTGTTACTATTGTTGGTGTCACAGTGCTAGTTTGCTTTCCAGGGCATGCTGGATAAAATAAGTGAATGACACTTAGGTATACACCTTAATTGGTGTATACCTAAGTTATTTATTTCTTAAAAATTGAGTATTTTAACTTCACATAAACGAGGATGGGGTAGTTATGAAAGAGCAGATCATGCGTGCTCTCTTTTTACATGAACGTAAGAACCTTGTTGATCATGCTTTTCAAGGTTTTAATCATAAAAATTGGATACAAGATAAAGAGAAGACAACCGAACTAATAGACGAATGGTTTAAGTTTGCTCTAATTAGTACAGAATCCAAAAAGGAAGCTCGATTTAAAGCTTCAAGTATGAATGAAGAGATATTTGGAGCCTTGATTCAATCTACCGAAAATCTTAAATGGGATGATAACTATTTAGCAATAATTAAAGAGTATCAAGCAGATTGGTTTCAAGTTTTGGAAGAGGCTCTAAAAATGAATGAAAATCACCCAGCTTTACAAAATGAGTCTAGAACAATGGATGTTCTTATTCGTCCATTTATAATTTGGGCAAGAAATCGATTAAAACAGCACTTAGCAAACATAGATAACGCCCAGGATTTTATTCTACATGAGAGTACGATAAATTCGGTCTTGCATACATTGTCTTTTCAATTGACCCAAATCGCTGGTCGGTCATTTGTTTTAGAACTAAATATAGCTAAAGCTTTGGAAGAATTAGAAGGGCAAACTCCGGAGGAACGATTTATCTCTTTCATTGAGAAAAAATTTGTAGGACATAAACAACTTGTATCATTTTTTTCTGAGTATGCAGTTATTGCCCGCACTTTAGCTGAAAGAACTATACTTTTTGTAAATGTAATAAAAGAGACGTTAGACCGTTATCTCTTAAACAGATCTATGATTACCGATATATTTTCTTTACATTCATCAGAACTTATACGTATTGATGCTGGTTTCGGTGATTCTCATCAGCAAGGTCGCACAGTAATGCGGTTATATCTTGCAAACGGGCAATCGTTTATGTATAAACCAAAGCCATTAGATATCTCTCTCCATTTTCAAGAATTAATTCAATGGTTTAATGATAAAGGTTTTTCTCCTTTTCTCCAAAAAAATTCTGTTATCGCACTAGAAGGCTATGGTTATGAAAAATTTATCGAAGCAAAGCCTTGCAAAACTGAAGAAGAAATCCAACGTTTTTATACACGCTTAGGGGCGCTTTTAGCCATTATATATTTACTGGATGGGACCGATTTTCATTATGAAAATTTAATTGCTTTTGGGGAGCATCCCATGCTGATTGATTTGGAAACCCTCTTTCACAACCAAGTATACCATGATGTACCCGATTCGGCAGATATAGAAGCTCAGTTTAGGATTCGTAATTCTCCATTAGGCACTTCTCTCCTTCCCATCTTGTTTCATCAAGATGATAAGGGATTTGGAATTGAATTAAGCGGTGTAAATGGAGAAAAGCAAATGACACCTTACCCGGTTTTGAGTTTGATAGATGTAAATACTGATAATATGCGCTACATTAGGAAGCCTCAAGCCACTTCAAGTGGTAACAATCGCCCTTTATTGGAGGGAGAATTTAAAAATGCAGGTGACTATACTACTGAAATTGTAAATGGTTTTCAATCATTGTGTTCTATGCTTCTCCAATACAGAATGGATTTGTTAGCCCCAACGAGTCCTCTCTTTACTTTTAAGGATGCGCCAGTGCGTATCGTATTGCGTTCAACACAATTTTATACAAATTTCCTTCTTGAGTCTCGTCACCCTGATTATGGTCGCGATGCTCTAAATCAAGAGAATTTACTTGATCGGATTTGGTTTTCTTGGTTGGATGATCGAATTATTTCTTCTGAACTACAAGATTTGCGAGCGGGTGATATTCCGTATTTCACTAGTACTCCTAGTTCTCTTGACCTTTGGGATAGCTATGGCAAATGTATAAAAGATGTGTTTACCCGAACAAGCATGTCAATAGTAGAAGATCGATTGAAATCCTTAAGTACTGACAGTATTTCTTTATACAGCGATTGGATCTCTTCTTCGATAGCAGGCTCATCATTAGGAAAACATGTACATAAAGTGCATGGTCCCACTCAGAATGAAAAAGTAATGATAAGCGGTTACAGTCCAAAACCAATACACTCTGAAAAATTTCTTGAGACAGCAAGAATCCTTGGCGATGAGTTAATTAAAAAATCAGTTTTTAGTCCAAGCAAAAAGTATGTAACTTGGATTGGAATGAACTTAAATTATCGTGGACAGCTTTATTTATCCGCCTTAAGCCCTGGATTATATGATGGCACAGCAGGCATTGCCTTATTTCTAGCTCATCTCGGAAAAATCTCAGAAGATGAGAAATATACTAGCGTAGCTCTCGCTGCATTAGAAACAGCACTAAGTAAAATACCCGTACACTTGAAGTTCCCATCCGCCTTCTATGGTCAAGCTTCTCTCTTATATACTCTCTCTCACTTTGAGAGTTTACTAGGTTTTAACGATACTTGGAGCAAGCGAAAATCGGACATTATAAGTAATTTGGAAGATAGCGTAGAAGAGGATGCTTTCTTCGATCTCTTAGGAGGATCAGCAGGTGTTATTCACGTTCTTTTAAATGAACATAACCTTACAAAATCGGCTAAGACTCTAGAAGTAGCAATTCAATACGGAGAGCACTTGTTAAAGCATGGAAAAAAGAATAATGGGGTGATTTCATGGACATCTAGTGTATCTTCAACTCCCTATGTAGGCTTTGGCCACGGTAGCATTGGTATTGCTTCAGCCTTGTTTCGTCTTGCAGCAGTTACTAAAAAAGATTGCTACTATGCTACTGCTGAGAAAGCATTTGCCCACTTAGCAGAATCCTATTCTCCAGACTATTTTAACTGGATTGATCATGGTATTAAGGAGAATCATGATCTTGCTAATTGGTGTCATGGGGCTAGTGGAATTGGTTTAGGATTAACCTTATGTATGCCTTATTTAAAATCAAGTCTAATACCTGATATCGTTCATAATATCGAAATAGCAGTTAATACAACTTTAAAATATGGATTCAATAAGAGCCACTGTATTTGTCATGGAAGCCTCGGAAATATTGAATTGTTAATTTTAGCCGGACAAGCTCTTAATCGTCCGGAGTGGGTTACGGAGGCAAAGAAACAAGGTAATATGGCGTTAAATTATTATTTCGAGCATGGTAAATTTAAGACAGGTCTACCCACTGCGTTAGATTCTCAGGGGCTGTGGCTAGGTTTGTCCGGAATAGGTTATCAATTGATGCGTCTTTATTCCTTAACTTCCTTACCAAGTATCCTCTCATTACAAGAGCCACTCCACAGGGAATCCGCTTGCATTTAACATCCTTAAAATCCAAAAGCCACAATAAGGATGTCCTCTTCAGGAATAACCTTTATTATGGCTTTTGATAAAGGAAAAGCGTCTGCGGGTTTATCCTGACCCGAAGACGCTTTCCTTTACTCTCAAACTCACAATATTAGCGGTATTCCGCCAAACGTTCATTTAGCTCCCGCGTGTGCAGATAAACTTCACGATACAGCTCATATAAGCCTTCATAACGTGCCACACGCTCGGGGTTCGGTGAATATCTTGCTGCCTCACGCAGAAAAGCTTCCGCGCATGCTTGCAACGATTCAAACCAGCCGCTTCCGTAAGCGGCCAGCATCGCCGCCCCCAAGGCAGGCCCTTGCTCACTTTCCAGCTTGATGATATCCGCGTTAAAAATGTCTGCTTGCATTTGCAGCCACGCTTCATTACGCGCACCGCCGCCGATGGAGATGACTTCCTTCACTTCTTTGCCCGTTCCTCGGAGAATATCAATGGATTCCTTGAGCGAAAAAGTGATTCCCTCCAGCACGGCCCGTGTAAAATGCGCAAGCTTATGTCCCGCATCCATCCCGATAAAGCTTCCCCGTATGGTTGCATCCGGGTGAGGGGTACGTTCACCCACGATATATGGCGTGAACAGCAGCCCTCGGCTGCCGGGCTCAATGGAGTTCACATCCTCCAACAACACATCAAATGAATGCTCCGGTGCAAAGGTATCCTTAAACCACGTCAGGCTGTACCCGGCCGCGAGCGTAACGCCCATAATATAATAAGCATCCTGCTCACTATGGTTAAAAAAATGCGCCCGCCCCTGCACATCAATGTCCTTACGTTCCTCATAGGAAAGTACAACACCCGATGTGCCAATGCTGCACAAGGTGCGTCCTTCGCTCAAAATACCAGCGCCAATCGCACCACATGCGTTGTCCGCGCCACCCGCATACACCTTCGTTTCAGGAGCAAGTCCGGTCTGCTCCGCAATCTCCGGCAGCAGCGTACTTGTCTGATCGAACGATTCCACCAGCGGCGGGAACAAAGACGACGGCAGTTCGAAAGCAGCGGCGATTTCTTGGCTCCACTGCTTTTTTGCCACATCCAGCAACAGCGTGCCCGCCGCATCCGAATACTCCGTCGCCAGCTCTCCCGTCAGGCGATACCGCACATAATCCTTCGGCAGCATAAAATGGGCTGCACCAGCCAGCACGTCCGGCTCATGCTCCTGCACCCACAGCAGCTTGGGCAGCGTGAAGCCTTCCAGCGCGCGATTACGTGCAATGCTCAGCAGCTCCGAACCAAGCTGTTCTTCAATGCGGCGACATTGCGCCGTTGTACGCGTGTCATTCCACAGAATAGCCGGGCGCAGCACTTGCCCTTCCTTGTCTGTCAGCACAAGCCCATGCATCTGCCCCGAAAAGCTAATGCCGTCTACGGCATCTGACCCGCCGATCCCGGCCTTTTCCACGAGCTGCTTCAGTGCTGTTAACGTACCGCTGACCCAATCCTCGGGATGCTGCTCGCTATACCCTGTCTTCGGTTGATGGAGTGGATAAGACTGGGAGGTTTCAAAAGCCACCTGCCCCTTGCGGTTAACCAGCACCGTTTTGACCGCGCTGGTACCCAAGTCCACACCGATGACGTAGCGCTCTTGCTCCTGTTTTTGCTTTTCCTGCATCGAAGTTCCTCCTTCTCTGCTACCGTGTAGACGCTGTCTCATATATAGGTTATGGCATTAATCCGCCAAAATGTATTGATTTAATGTGGCTTTCAGATACTCCTGACGACCCGACACGTTTTTGCGTGGTGCTTCGTTCGCCAGTGCATATTCAGCCAGCGAAGCAAGCGTTGCTTTACCGGATACAATTTCTGCCCCAATACCTTCTTTAAAGCTGCTGTAGCGCTTATCGATAAAGTCCTCGAACACGCGGTCCTCAATCAGTTTGGCAGCTACCTTCAGGCCTTTCGCATACGTATCCATACCTGCGATATGCGCGAGGAACAAGTCTTCTGGCTCAAACGATGCTCTGCGCACCTTGGCATCAAAGTTGATACCACCGCGGCCCAAGCCTTCATTTTGCAGCACTTCATACATAGTCAGGGTTGCATCGTACAGATCAACCGGGAATTCGTCCGTATCCCAGCCCAGCAGCAAATCTCCCTGGTTTGCATCCAATGATCCCAACATACCGTTAATCCGTGCTACACGAACTTCATGATCAAACGTATGACCCGCCAAAGTTGCATGGTTAGCCTCCAGATTAAGCTTGAAATGCTGATCCAGATCATATTTTTGCAGGAAGGCAATTGTCGTCGCCGCATCAAAATCATACTGATGCTTGGTTGGCTCCTTCGGCTTCGGCTCGATCAGGAACTGGGCATCAAAGCCAATTTCACGCGCATAGTCCACGGCCATATGGAACATTCGTCCCAAATTGTCCTGCTCCAGCTTCAAATCTGTATTCAGCAGTGTTTCGTAGCCTTCACGGCCTCCCCAGAAAACATAGTTGTCCGCGCTTAGACGTTTGCCCACTTCCAAGCCTTTTTTAATCTGGGCGGCAGCGTGTGCGTACACATCTGCATTGCAAGTCGTCGCAGCTCCATGCAAATAACGTGGATGACTGAACATATTCGCCGTGTTCCACAGCAGTTTTTTCCCCGTAGCCTTCATATGCTCTTCGATCAAATCCACGATGGTATCCAGGTTGCTGTAAAATTCCTTGAGCGACGCGCCTTCCGGAGCAATATCAACATCATGAAAAGCAAAATAAGGCAGGTTCAGCTTATCCAGCAGTTCAAAAGCAGCTTCCACACGGGCCTTCGCCAAATCCAGCCCGGTAAACTTGGACCACGGACGCTCCGCCGTCTCTACCCCAAATGGATCGGAGCCACCTGCAACGAGTGTATGCCAATAGGCCATGCTAAAACGTAAATGCTCTTCCATTGTTTTCCCAGCCACAATTTCCTGAGGATTATAAAATTTGAACGCAAAAGGATTATTGGATTGCTTGCCCTCAAAGTTAATTTTGGATACCTGCTCGAAATATGCCATCATAAGTTCCTCCTTTATAGTAAACGTTTACAAAAAAGATTCTAGCACAGCCAAAAGACTTTGTCTATTGCTTAAACTAAGTTTGTTTTTATGATATAATATCGGGAATTACACCAACAGGAAGTGAAAAGAACATGAATGTCACTGGCGATCAGGCGCTTGTCAAAAAGCT
The DNA here is from genome assembly GCF_056316205.1 of Paenibacillus sp. 1-8. Lineage (NCBI taxonomy): Bacteria > Bacillati > Bacillota > Bacilli > Caryophanales > Paenibacillaceae > Paenibacillus > Paenibacillus sp. 1-8. The sequence goes on from NZ_CM149995.1 coordinate 4,503,370, forward strand.
AAATAAATCCATTGTGCTGGAGCGTATCCGCCTCCATGCTCCCCTATCCCGGGCACAATTATCCAGTCAAACCGGGTTAAACAAGGCTACCGTTTCCAACCTGGTGGCGGAGCTAATCACCGACGGGCTTATATATGAGACGGGATTAGGAGAATCCAGCGGCGGGCGCAAGCCCTTAATGCTGCTGTTTAACAGCCGGGCAGGCTTTGTATTCGGCATCGAGGTCAGCGTGTATTATATCAAGGGTGCTCTGACCGATTTGGCAGGAACCATTGAAACAGAGCTTACCCTTCCCCTTGCGCAGCATGATCCTGCTTTTGTTATGGAACAGATTCAAAGGCTGGTTCAGGAGCTTATACAGACGGTCCCTCCCTCCCCTCATGGCATCGTCGGTATTGGGCTAGGGGTTCCGGGTATGGTCGATGAAACGGGAACTGTTTTGTTCGCGCCCAATCTGGGCTGGGAAGAGGTTCCGCTGCGGCAACAGCTTGAGGCAGAGCTTGGCCTTCCCGTGGTGGTGGATAACGAAGCCAATGCCGGTGCGCAAGGCGAGCTGTACTATGGTATGGACAGCGATCATCGGCAGCTGGTGCGGGATCTGGTCTACATTAGTGCGGGGTCCGGGATCGGAGCGGGAATTATGATTGACGGCAAGCCGTATCAAGGGGCTTGGGGGTACGCCGGAGAGACTGGTCATATGTCCATTGACTGGAACGGACGGCTTTGCTCCTGCGGTAGCCGGGGCTGCTGGGAGCTGTATGCTTCGGAAAAGGCGTATACGGCGTCTACTTTCAAGCTGCCTGCGCACAGCACAGCGGATTTACTGCCGTTTGCCCGGCAAGGTGACGCGAATACGTTAAGCATCTTTCGTGATATCGGGCAATATTTGGGTGTGGGCATCACCAACATCGTGAACAGCCTCAATCCCGGAATGCTCATCATCGGTGGCCCGCTGGCGGAAGCCAGACCTTGGCTGGAGCAAAGTATGCGTGAAGTGATTGATGAACGTGCCCTGCCCTATCATCGTCGGCAATTACAAATCCGTTTCTCCACGCTTGGCAGCCGTTCGACGATGTTAGGTGCCGCCTATGCAGCAACAGCTCCTTTTCTCGGGCGTGTACGTGTATCTTTATAAAAAAAGGCGTACAGAAACACTAAAGTTCCTGTACGCCCCATTTTTCTTACAACCCGTTATTGGAGATAACATCTTTATACCAGTAGAAGCTTTTTTTTCGTTTTCTTTCAAGTGTCCCGTTACCGTCGTTGTCTTTGTCCACATATATAAATCCGTATCTTTTTTCCATTTCAGATGAGGAATAACTGACCAAGTCGATCGCTCCCCAACTGGTGTAACCCATGAGTTCAACCCCGTCCAGAATAGCTTCATGCATTTGTTCAAAATGAGCACGGAAGTAATCAATACGGTAATCATCCTGAATACTACCGTCTTCCTCCACCTTGTCGTACGCTCCCAAACCATTTTCTACAATGAACAATGGTACTTCATAGCGGCTGTACAGCTCATTCAGAGAAAGTCGCAAGCCGACCGGGTCAACCTGCCAGCCCCAATCACTCGTTTCCAGATAAGGATTTTTAACGCCGCCAATCGTATTGCCACTGACTTTTTCCATACCTACACTATCCGCACTGGCAACCAGCGACATATAGTAACTAAAGGAAATGAAATCCACCGGATGGGTTTTTAGAATTTCATCATCACCCTCAAGCTTTTCAATAACAATCTCCTTTTCACGGAAGAAGCGTTTCATATAAGGGGGATACGCTCCGCGAACCTGTACATCCGTGAAAAAATAGTTAAACTGATTATCTTTAAACGCTGCCAGAATATCCTGCGGATTACAGGTATGTGGATACGTTGTCAGTCGGGTTAACATACAGCCGATTTTAGAATCCGGAATGATTTCGTGGCAGTATTTTACGGCCAGAGCACTAGCTATAAATTGATGATGCAAACCCTGATAAACCGCTTGCACTACATTGTCAAAACGCTCCGGTAGAATACCACCGCTCGTAAATGGATGGCGGACGATACTATCTATTTCATTAAAAGTGATCCAGTGCTTTACTTTATTTTTGTATCTTTTAAATACTGTTTTACAAAAATGGATAAAGAAATCTACAACCTTCCGTTGGGTCCAGCCCCCGTAATGGTTTACAAGATACATCGGCATTTCGTAGTGAGATAGGGTAACAAGCGGCTCTATCCCATTTTTATGCATTTCATCAAACAGCCGATCATAAAATTGCAATCCAGCCTCGTTGGGCTTGTCCTCATCCCCGTTTGGAAAAATACGCGTCCATGCAATAGAAACTCGCAACGTTTTAAATCCCATTTCACCAAACAATGCTAAATCCTCGGGATAGCGGTGATAGAAATCAATTCCCTGGCGTTTGGGATAATCTTGATCTGACGTGTCCTGCATCGCCTTTTGGATATGTTCCTCGGTCATTGAATTGTGTTTTTTATAATCACTTTTGCTCACATTCTTTTTGTAAATAGCCATATCTGCTGTAGATATCCCTTTACCATCAACGTTCCAGGCTCCTTCTACCTGGTTCGCGGCTACAGCTCCTCCCCATAGAAAGCCTTCTGGAAATGTTCTTTTGATCTCTGTCACATCTAATTCCTCCTCTTTAATTTCTACTTATGACTCGTTTTAAGTGAATGATCAGATACATAAGTTCTTCATCCGGGATCAAAAGTTCGAATTTGGCTTCAATATATTGTTGAATCGATAACGCACACTTCTCTTCTTCCGGATACTTGTTCACAATTTGACTCATTAATTCCTTGTCTTGAGAATCCAACATTTTATGTTCAAGTAATCTCTGAACGAAAAATTGAAGGTGTGTTAAAAACCGCGAATAGTTAATGCTGTGGGTATCCAGTTCGATTCGGTAATGAATTTTAATGATGTTCAAAATGTCTTTGACCGTATTGGTCATCAATAAAACCTGGTTCATATTGTTATCGGTCTGTTGGGCATTGACTAGATGAAAGGCAATATTAGCCGCTTCCTCTTCAGGCAGCTTGAGACCGATTCGCTTTTCAATCAAGGTGAGCGCATACAGCCCAATGCCAAACTCTTCTGGATAGAACTTTTTGACCTCCCAAAGCATCCGATTCTGAATGGTCATGTGATCTTTAAACCGTTTGGTTGCCATATACAGATGGTCTGTCAGGGAAATATATAGATGTTCATTCAAGTGACTGGATAGAACGCTTTTGGCATAAGATATGATTTCATCTGCCATAATCAAATACTCCTTGGGAGTTTCCTTCATTAAGGCTGTCAAATCGGAAGACATACTTTCATTTTCAAGAACATATATCTTTTCGATCTCGTTCTCATCGACGAAGTCACCAGGCTTGCTTTTAAAGCCGATGCCTTTACCCATCACTATGATTTCCTTGTGATCCTCACGTTTGGCAAGAACAATACTCGTATTGAGAACTTTTATTACTTTCATATCCAACTACCTCTCGCTTTCCAGGCTTGATTTCCCCAATAAACACACTGTTAAAGTACAGTAATCAGAGGCTTCTCTGGCCCTGTCTTTCCCGAATCTTCATGACTCATGATTTCCAGATAATCCTGCGTGTTGGTCACAATGATCGGAGTGATCGTATCATACCCTTCCCTTTGTATGGCTTCAAGATCAAATTCAATAAGAAGCTGTCCATGCTTAATGACGTCACCTTCTTGTACAAGCACAGTAAAGTGTTGGCCCTTCAGCTTAACGGTATCCAAACCGATATGAATGAGCAACTCCACACCTTCAACCGATTTTAAGCCTATGGAATGCTTGGTGCGGAACACAGTTTCCACGGTGCCGTCAAAAGGTGCGACCACTTTTCCGCTACTTGGTTGAATAGCAATCCCTTTGCCCATCGCTTCCTGAGAGAACGCTTCATCCTTGACCTGCTGTAAGGGAATAATCGAGCCCTCCATAGGTGCGAAAATAACCGTTTTGGACTTGATGCTTTTACTTTGTGCTTTAGCAGGCTCGGGACGAGCTTCTGTTTTAGCCGGTTCGGTAACCGTATCTTGAAAGCCGATAACATAAACAGCAATAAACGTTACAATGATCGAAATGGCCATCGTTATGAGCGCATATATCAGGTTGGAGTGATCTTCACTGATAAACATCGGCAGTGATGCAAAACCAGGCCCCACAGCTGCATAAGCTTTTAAATTCATAAGACCGGCAAACAATCCGCCAACCCCGGCTCCAATCATACAGGCGAATAGTGTTTTTTTCAGGCGTAAATGCACGCCGTACAAGGCAGGCTCCGTAATTCCGAATACCCCTGAAATACCTGCGGACAAAGCAATTTGTTTGAACTTGGGATCTTTTGTTTTCAGCGAGACGGCAAATGCACCAGCGCCCTGTGCCATATTGGAAGCCAACATGGCAATCAGTACCAATGTTTCATATCCTGGTGAAGCTAGTGCAGCAAATATGATAGGATAAAATACTTTGTGCATGCCAAACATGACGATTAGCGGCATCACGATAGACATCAACACTACCGTAAGCCAGCCGATTCTTTCCTGAATCCAGAATACACCGTTTGACATCCCCATACCCAAATACGTCCCCAGCGGTCCTAAAGCAATAAGAGCGACAGGCGCGACAATCAGAATGACGATTAATGGTTTTAGAAATATTTTCACAGGTCCAGGAGAGATTTTATCGGCAAATTTCTCAATGTAGGACATAAACCATATGGTCAAAATAATGGGAATAACAGAGGTGGCATACTGTACAGAAGCAACGGGCAAGCCCGCAAATGTGACAGCTTTCTCACCACCTAACAAACTAATTAAGTTAGGATGAAGCAGCACGCCCCCAAGGAGTACGGATACGAATGGATTGGTCTTGAATTTCTGTGCGCTGGAGAAAGCCAGCAGCATAGGCAGAAAATAAAATGCCGCATCCGCGATCACACTTAAAACCATGTACGTTTGGCTTTCCTTGTTCATGATTCCGGTTACTGTACACAGCAAGAGCAATGCTTTTAGCATCCCGGAAGCGGCAATGGCCGGGATAATGGGCTGGAAAATACCTGCGATCATGCTCGCAAAGGTATTAAACAATCCCTTAAGACTTCGGTCTGCCTTCACTTTTTCGGCTTCATCCGAGGACGATTTATCCGGGTCCAGCAATTTGACCAGCTCATTGTAGACATAGCCTACATCATTCCCTATGATGACCTGATATTGTCCACCGCTATTCACGGCTCCCATAACACCGTCCAAGGCTTTAATTTCATCTGTTTGTGCCAGGTCCGGCTTACGGAGCGTCATTCGCAACCGAGTAGAGCAATGAATGATACTGTTGATATTATCGTTTCCACCCACTTTATTAAAAATAGCTTGTGCGATATCTCTGTAATTCATAAGTTACACCTTCCTTCTTAAAATAAGGAACAAAAAAAGACCTAAAAAGGGTAGGGAAAAAATATCCTACCCAATCTAGGTCTTGCCTGCCGAACAGTAACACGCCTTTAATTGGATATTGTACTATTTAGTTATTATTATAAGTATTGATTGATTGTTCATTGATTAACTGTTTACATAAAGCAACCCGGGCTTAAGCGCTTACAATTAAAATATAGCACCGATCATCTACAGATGCAACACTTTTCGACAAAGTTCTCTCTATGCAAAAAGATTAAGAGCTATAAAAAGACCCCCATCGCAGTACGTAACTGCGGCGAGGGCCTTTTTTAAAATCATACGACGATCACAGGACCGTCGTCTGTTATGAAGTTGGATTAAGCGTTGAGCACTTTTTCAAACTTGGTTTTGTTCATGCCGGAAATACGTTCTTCTCCGATCAGGGTCAACGGTACGGCGCGAATGCCCATATCCCAAACCTCTTGAGCGAAAGCATCATTGGTTTCAATGTTGCGTTCTTCGTATTCCACTCCTTTTTCACTCAAGTAGCTTTTTACTTGACGGCAATGCGGACAGTTTGTAGATGTGTATACAATTGCTTTTTCCATGAATGTCACCTCATAATTTATTTTTGTAAATTATATTTATTCATACTTAAACGAAATATTACAGGGCCAGTGCGCTGTGCTCCAGGCTTTCGATGTATTTCTCGCTGTCCATAGCAGCCATGCAGCCACTGCCTGCTGCTGTAATCGCTTGTCTATAGCGTGTGTCCTGCACGTCGCCACAAGCGAATACGCCAGGTACGTTTGTTTCGGAAGTACCAGGATTTACGACGATATAGCCGTTCGCATCAGTTGTGATTTGACCACCAAGAAAGCCAGTATTCGGATGATGACCAATCGCCACGAATACGCCGCTAACTGTAATGATTTCCTCTTTACCTGTTTCATTATTCAATACCTTCAAGCCGGTTACCCCGTTCTCATCAGCAATCACTTCTACAGGAGTACGATTCAGTGCCCACTCAATTTTGCTGTTTGCACGAGCGCGATCCTGCATAATTTTGGAGGCGCGCATTTCTTCACGACGATGCACCAGCGTTACTTTGGAGGCAAAACGTGTCAGGAAATTTGCTTCCTCCAACGCCGAGTCTCCACCACCGATGACAACAATTTCTTTGCCACGGAAAAAGAATCCGTCACATGTTGCGCAAGTGCTCACGCCGCGTCCAATGTTGTCCTGCTCGCCCGGAATACCCAGGTATTTCGCAGTCGCGCCTGTGGAAATGATCAGCGTATCTGTAACCAGTTCACCCATGCCCTCTACATCCAATGTAAAAGGACGAGCGGCTGTATCGACCTTGTTCACCCAGCCTGTGCGGAATTCAGCACCGAAACGCTCTGCTTGCTTACGCATATTATCCATCAGATCGGGTCCCATGATTCCTTCAGGAAAGCCAGGGAAGTTTTCAACTTCTGTTGTTGTAGTCAATTGTCCGCCCGGTTGTGGTCCTTCAATCACCAGTGGACTCATATTTGCGCGTGCCAGATAAATAGCAGCTGTTAAACCGGCAGGGCCGGTACCTATAATAATGGACTTGTACATATCTTTGTTCCTCCTAAAATATGATAAGAATGATATAGCGAGTTTTCGGTACCGGGAGATGGGCAAATGCATATACTCTAAAAGTAGTTCTGCCAGACGCTCATTCAAAAATGTGGACACCCGGATTTTACAAAAACGAATCACTTGTTTTGTAGCTTCTTATGACTTAGACTGATTCTAAATCCTAATTTCATTATGCGGAAATAGCTGTAAACAGTCAAATGAAGTTTTCATGAAGCGAAGCTTAAGATAAACCAGGTATGGAGGGATTATCCCGATTATGAATGACGTTTTTGTAGGTAGCCTTATTTCTGCCCTGTCCACTGGACTCGGCGCCGTGCCCATATTGTTTATGCGCAATATCACGCATCGGCTTCGCGATGTTTTGTTGGCTTATGCCGCAGGGATTATGACCTCTGCATCCGTGTATAATCTGATTCCCGAAGCTATCCAGCATTCCAATTGGTTCGTGCTGACTGCGGGAATTTTACTCGGCTGTCTTGTGCTGCTGGTGATGGAAATGTACATTCCACATGCCGATCTGGAGGACCCGGATTCCAAAACCTTTCATCTGGAGTCCAAATCTTTTCTCATTATCGCGGCTATTACACTACATAATTTGCCCGAGGGACTTTCCGTTGGAGTCAGCTATGCGAGCGAAACTCAAAATCTTGGCAATCTCATTGCCTTTTCCATCGGCCTGCAAAACGCCCCGGAAGGCTTTATCGTCGCGCTATTCCTCGTGAATCAAAACATCGGCCGTTTCAAAGCATTGGGCATCGCTACCCTCACTGGAGCCGTGGAAATCATTACGAGTCTGATTGGTTTTTATTTGAGTAGCTGGGTTAACGGACTGGTACCTTACGGCCTTGCTTTTGCCGCCGGAGCCATGATGTTTATCGTCTACAAGGAACTGATTCCCGAAAGTCACGGGGACGGCAACCAGCGGATCGCCACATTCTCTTTTATTCTCGGCTTAATTACGATGATTGGGCTAACCGAATGGCTATAGCTGTGTATCACAAAAAGGCTGCCCATGCTGGAGTTCCGTATGTTTAAGTATGATATTTTTACGGTATCCACGTTGGTCGGAGCTACCGTCAATATGACGATGCCTTTATCATTGCTACGGAATTGCGCTGGCGGGACTGCTGTTCTCCCTGTTCTTGCGGCGGTCTATACCTCGTCGGAGGTAAACCTGCAACATGATAGGCTGGCACGCAAAAAAGGAGCATTCATCCCCTGTCCTTTAAGGGATGTGAATGCTCCTTCTTATTTATCATCTTAAGATCATGATCTTATTTATTTTTATGACCGCAGCAAGCGCAAGCCGTTCAAAATCACAAGCAACGTGCTGCCCTCATGCCCGATGACGCCAAATGGCAGAGCTATATCCTGCACAAAGTTGCTAATGACGAGCAGTAAAATGACGCTTACGGCGAAGATCATATTTTGCTTGACCACCCGCTGTGCCTTTCGTGCCAGTGCTACCGTCGGGGCAATCTCTTCGATGCCATCGTTCATCAGCACCACATCCGCGACCTCCAGTGCGGCTCCACTGCCGTGCATACCCATGCCCAGCCCGACCGTTGCAGCAGCCAGCGCCGGAGCATCATTCACACCGTCACCGACCATGACGACATGCCCGTACTGCTCCCGCAGCATGCGAATATGGCTGACTTTGTCCTCTGGCATCAGACCAGCATATACTGCATCAACTCCGGCCTGCGCCGCGATCACGGCGGCGGTTTCTGGGCGATCTCCGGTCAGCATGACGACCCGGATGCCTTGCGCTTGCAGGCGTCTCACCGCCTCCTGCGCCTGTGGCCGCAGCTCGTCGCGCAATGCCAGCATCCCGGCAATCCGGTCATCCGCGAGGATAATGGATACGGTTTTGCCCTCAGCTTCCAGTCGGGAACGTGTTTCCACCCATTCCGGCTCTGCCAGCGGACTAGCGTGATCCAGCGCATCCGTGCGCCCGATTTTCCATCTCATCCCGTCTACCACGCCCTCCATTCCCCATCCGGTCAGGGACTGTACTTGCTCCACTGCGGGAAGCTCTCGCTGCCCCAATTCGGCGTCCGCTTTGGCTACAATCGCTCGTGCCAACGGATGCATGGAGTAGCTTTCTATTGCCGCAACAATGCGTAACAGCTCATCGGCATCGTAGCCTGTGGCGGTAATCCAGTCAGTTACAACAGGCGACCCGATGGTCAGCGTACCTGTTTTGTCAAAGGCGACGACAGATGTCAGCGCCATATTTTCCACATGCGCACCACCTTTGAACAGGATGCCCCGACGGGCACGGTTGGAAATAGCCGACAGCATTACTGGCATAATGGACGACACGAGTGCGCATGGTGAGGCCACAACGAGAAATACCATTGCTTTGTAAAACGCCGCTGCCCACGTCCAGCCCAATACCATTGGCGCACCTGCAATAACGATCAGCGTGACAGCAACAACAATTCGGGCGTAAATCGACTCGAACCTTTTGATAAAACGTTGGGAATCGGGGACCTCTGTCTGTGCTTCCTCCACCATACGGATGATTTTTGAAAATAGAGTGCCTTCGGAGGATTGGCTTACCTCCACATACAGGACGCCTTCGCCGTTAATGGTGCCAGCATATACCTCGTCACCCGCCGCTTTGTTCACCGGAATGGACTCCCCGGTAATAGATGCCTGATTCACCGCCGAAACGCCCTTGGAAATCCGGCCATCCGCCGGAATCAGTTCGCCCGGCTTCACCAGCAGCAAATCACCCGGCAGCAGTTGCTCAATGCCGACCATCTCCGTCCCCTCGCGGGACAGACGCAGAGCCGTTTCCGGCTTCAACGCCATCAGCTCGGAAATATCCTTGCCGCTGCGCTCGGTGGTATAGCTCTCCAGCGCACCGCTGAGTGCAAAAATGAAGATCAGCATTGCTCCTTCATTCCAGTAGCCAATAGCCGCTGCCCCTAATGACGCTGCGATCATGAGCAGATTGACATCCAGATCACGTTCACGGATCAGCGTCTCAATGCCTTCTCTGGCTTTAGACCAGCCACCCAGGGCGTAGGAAACCACATACAGCATGACCGCCAGCCATTGCGACCAATGCGAGACGCCCCATGCCATCAGCATAAGCGTTCCACTGCCCAGGGCAGCCTGCATCTCCTTGTTTTTCAGCATGCTTTTGAGCTGGAATTGCGGCTTGCGATTCGGGCCTGGCCTTCCGCTGCCACTGTTTTTTGAAAGTATCTGATTTGAGGTAGACAATGTCTTTTGAAGTTGTTGAACTGCTTGCATCATGTCACGTTCCTTTCCGTTTTTTGTTCGTTGTACTGAATCTCATTGAGAATGATATCCATTGTTAAGTGCCTTAAAATAGCACATGCTGCTTCGGGAAGCCCGAAGCAGCATGTTTAGTAATGAGAATGATAATCATTTTTGCGTATATACAATTATTTTGGTTTAGAGAAACTTTTGTTTTATTATAACCCTTTTCTTTTCCGATTGTAAACAGGAATTTACCCCAGTGCCTTGATGCCGAAGCTGAGCTTCGGAGACGTTCGCCAAGCGACCTTCATAGATCCAACGATAGATGGCTTTCCAGCACTTGATGGACCTGCCTTCCTGCCTGAATCGTCCCACAACCTGCTCAGGCGACCCGGTCGCATGCAGCTTCTCTTCGATTTGTGCAGCCTGTTCTTGGGTCCATTCCCCCTTCGGTACCGAAGCTTTGCGACGATGCTCGTAAGCTTGCCGTGGACAAGAAAACCAGCTAATAGTTGTCAAACTACAGTGTGGAAAATATTTTAAAAACTGACATACTGTTTTTTGAGCACAACAAATAATCCTTCATTGGCGTGAAGGATTATGGATAATTGCGGGAATTAAATGTGGTAGGGTTGGTCTTTATTAAGGATGGCGTAAACGTGATGGAGAAGCTTGTTGGCGCAAACAATCACAACCACCTTGTAGGGCTTGCTCTCTTTTCTTTTCATATCATAATAATCCTTTAATCTGCTATTTCTTCCACCATGTAGTCCGCATTGAACGGCTAAATATAGAGCTCTTCGAAGTCTTTTTGATCCTCGCTTCGTTATCCGATTTCTAGAGGCCGTATACTTACCCGAACTGTAGACACTTGGATCAAGACCTGCGTAGGCAACAAGTTGTTTAGCACTCCTAAATTGACGGGCATCTCCGATCTCCGCTATGATCGCCGAAGCAAGTTTGTCGCCTATTCCCGGAATGGTCTTTAAAAGTTTCACTTCCGGTAATGTCGCGGAAAGTTCCTCCATGGTTTCTTCCAGCCTACTTAATTGCTTCTGGAACTCAAGTAGGAGGGTTACCATCCCCACAAGGGCCATGCTTTGCGTTATGCTCCTTTTATTATTGGCCTATTCAAGTAATGCTTGTCTCAACTAATTTACCTTCTCTCCTACCCCATCTTTCGAATGAGATTTCCCGGTTTGTTCCTGAATGATAGATTCTACCTTTTCAAACTCGTCGTTCAGACAACTCTGCAGCACTCTAAGTGCAGTAGCTGAGAAGAGATTACTGAACACCTTCTCAAACGCGGGAAATACCTGATCCAGTAAAGCTCTCGAGTTTAGCTTTGCCTGAACATACATCGAGGTTATAAACTCATGTTGTCTCGTCACATGCTGTAGCTCAGTATATAGCTCATCCCATGTACGATGTGGCGTAACATCGCCCCGATAGTACATATCGGCCAAGTGCCATGCATCTGCCGCGTCGGTTTTTACTTTTCGCAGTTGCGTGTTTCTCGCACGTTTAGATTGAAGTGGATACAGCTTCGATATGTCCTAGTTATGACCGTGCAGTGTGGGTTGATCCGTTCTCGCAACACTCGGATTAAAGATTTTTACGACCGCAAAAGAGCCGAAGGAAAGCCTCACAAAGTTGCTCTAGTGGCATGTGTAAATAAGCTGGTTCATTGGCTGTATGCCATTTTAAAAAGTAAGAAATCATTCCGTCTGACATAACAAAAATTTAATGGTATAACTTTCCAATGCAACTCGAATTGGAAGGTTGTTTGGCATGCTTATTTTTCACTATACATAAGGTTTCTAAATTGTTTTGCTGGAAATGTTGACAAGCTATTAGCTGGTATAGTTGAACAAACTAAGACCTTTTTGTATGCAGGGGAATCCGTTCATTTTGAGTGATTCGGGTTAATCGGTTCCGGGAGCAAAAGAAGGCCCGACCAACTTAGATCAAGTTAATTCGGAACCTTCGGATTATCTTTCACTCCATTTATGATTTTGCCGGATCAAGTTGAAGCTCCAGCGCTCCTGACTACCGTCCGGACGGAGCGAGCCGCTGAAGCTTCTCCGCCGTATTCTCCTGAGGAAGTGGTATATACAATAAAATTTTCAGCTCGGGAAACTCGGCCGGCATTAGTGTCGTCGGTCGCAGGGACAGTTTTCCTGCAACAGGATGATTCAGCTCTTTATGGCCGGTATGTGCGATCCGGATATCGTGCAGCGGCCACCATTCCCCAAATTCCGGACTGGCTTCGCTTAATTCGTGGCTGAATTCCCTGAACCACGGATCATCCGCAAACTGATCACTGCTCGCCCGAAACAAAGCCAGACATTTCCGTGCTTCCCTCTCCCAATGCACGAGAAGCTGGCGCTGTGAAGGATGAGTGAACAGGTACCAGACCAAATTGCGATCCCGTCCGGTAAGCTTCCCATAATCGGCAAACACCTCGCTTGCAGCTTCGTTCCAGGCCACATAGTTCCATCTGCGGTCCACGGCGTATGCAGGGCACCACCCCCAGGAATCCAATATGCCTTGTAGTACGGGATCATACGTCGGTCCCTGGTTTGGAAGCTCGCGGGCGGCCGGATCTATTGCAAGATCGAACATATGTCTGCGCTCCACCCAGTCCAGCTGCAGCGCCCGGGCTACGCTGTCCAGCACCTGCGGCGAAACGTTAATATCGCGCCCTTGTTCCAGCCAGGTGTACCAAGAAACACCGACGCCAGCAACCTGCGCGAGCTCCTCTCTTCTTAACCCAGTAGTTCTTCGTCTTCCTCCTGTGGGAAAGCCATATTCCTGCGGGTCAAGCCGCTCTCTTCGCGTCCTTAAAAAATCCCCTAGCTCAGCTCGACGACTGTTCTTGCTCAGGTTTAATCAACTCCTTTACCGCAAAGTAATCCCCGGTTAATTTGGGAAATGCCGTTCCATTCTAACTGGTGTTATTACACCTATGATAAATAAGCTCCTCGTTATCCCTTTGACACGCGTGCCATAATCATAACATAGCACACGCCATACTGTGCAGAAACAAAAGAACTCAAGGAGAGATGTAAGATGCAATATCGGAAATTAGGAAAAAACGGACCCGTCATTTCGGTGATCGGCTTCGGCGCTTGGGCCATCGGCGGAGGAAATTGGAATTACACCTGGGGTAATCAGGAAGATCGGCTATCGCATAACAGCATCCGCACGGCGCTGGATGCAGGGATTAATTTCTTCGATACGGCTGCAGTTTACGGCTTGGGCCACTCCGAAGAAGTGATCGGCAAAGCGCTGAAAGGCGACCGCGATAAAGCGGTCATCGCCACCAAATTCGGCCTCGTTTGGGATGAACAGGGCGATGTCTCGCGCAACGGCACCTATGCGTCGATCCTTCGCGAGGTCGAGGCTTCCCTGCGCCGTCTCGGCACCGACTATATTGACCTGTATCAAATGCACTGGCCGGATACGGACGCCAAAGCGTCGGTAGAGGAAACGATACGCGCCCTTGAAAAACTGCTGCAGGACGGTAAAATCCGCTATGTCGGAGTCAGCAATTTTCCAGTTGCGCTGCTGGAAGAGGCCTTGAAGATCCGGCACGTAGATTCCTTACAGCCGCCCTACTCCATTCTGGCCGCGGATGCGGAGAAGGAACTTCTCCCCTACAGCCAGAAACAAGGCATCGGCGTGATTGCCTATAGCCCGCTAGCCTCGGGTCTACTCTCCGGAAACTACAACGCGGACACCCGATTTGACAAACAGGATTGGCGCTCCAAGTCCCCATCCCATTCCGGAGAAGGCTTCAAGCAAAATATCGCGGTAGTCGGGCAGCTCAAAGAAGTGGCGGCGGACCTCGGCATTACAGTCGCCCAACTGGCCCTCGCTTACGTCCTGGCTCATCCGGCTTTAACGAGCGCGCTCGTCGGCGTCCGCAAGCCTGAACATATCCTGAAGTCGCTGCCGGCCGTGGATGTTAAACTCGACGATGCCGTGCTGGCTAAGATTCGGACCATTGCAGCGGGCGCCGCAAGAATCAAGATGCCGATAAACGAGTAAACCGGCAAATACAACGCAGATAGGTATCTGCGTTGTATTTGCTGTTCATAAAAATTATTACAGAAACAGGAAACGACGAAACTTCGGTAGCAGCATCAACCTGTGACATCGCGATACATACCACACATATGTGCTATTAAATAAAAAATCGAGGAGGTTTTTGTGTTATTGTTTCCCGTTAGCTGAATGTCATTATAGTATTTCTGGAATTAGAATACCAGTATTTGTAACGCTTTCATATGCCTTCAATAGAATTACTTTATATAGGCATAATATTTTTTCTTCTATTCTTTCTGATATTATAAGTGACAGATTGTAAAAACGAATCCTTAAATTACAGACTTTATTTCTTCCCATCACCAAGAAAAAAGGATATCCGCGCAACAGCGCAGATATCCTTTCTATACAGCTTAAGCATCTTTTATGAAATGAAATTCGCGTTACATTCGGGCTACAAGGGAAAATGCTGTGCTTGGTTATGCGAGGTGTTGGAACCATATTCCCCCTCTAGGTCTTGCAGCAATGCGTAACGTGCAGCCGCAAGGCGCGCGGCGATAGCCCCCGTTTCCGGGCAAATGATGCCAGTCAGCCTGCTTGCCCATATTCCGGCTCCATCCAATAGCGTATGGACTTCGTCAAACGCAGCCCATACGGGAAGTTTGGGCTTCACGCCCCGGATGGCCTGCGTCATGCGTTCTATCGTATCGCTCGTCCCCTCATGACCGCCGACAGACAGATCGGACAGATCCGCGTCCGCATCATATGAAGGAAACCGCGTAGCTTCCAAAATCACCGCATCGGCAAAACGTGCCATATCTGCGGCCTGAGCCGCCTGCTTGATCTGTTCCGCTTTCACTTCCGGCAGGAGATTGGCGCTGCTAGATTCATGAAACTGTTTGACCTGCCCGTTCCATGTTTGGCTGACGTTGAGCTTGGAGGACGCATCCACCGTCAAAAGCACGCCTACCTGATATGGAATGCATCGCAGACGGCCGCATAAGGTCTGCTCCGCAACGCCGTCGATCCAGTCACGGGTTGCCCGGAATTGGTTCACGTCAGCCGGATTGCGCACCACAATCTCTAGCTGCGGTTCTCCCCCCTGCTGTACATTTCGCAACGCTGCACGCAGTAGCGCCTCCAACTGCATATCTTGCAGGCTTCCGATGCCCACCACGTTGTTCTGTTCGATCAGGGCGATCGTGAGCGGCAATCCGTTCAGAGACTCGAACAAGCCTTCATACTCTGTTTCCAGCAGCCCGATAATTCGCCGGGATAGATGCTCACACAATCCGGGCAAGCCAGATGCCTGATTAAAGGCTTTGTACGTGTCTGATGGACGGGAGCCTGGAATAAGGAGGGGGGCTTGCTCCCCGTCAGAACCATGAATCGTATGCCCGGACTCCGCCGCGTCCAGATAGGCACGGCATAATTCAGCCACACGGCTGGACGACTGCGACAAGGGGCCGTGCAGAAGACTATAGCCATCAAGCTTGCCCATACTTACTCCTATCGCTGACTCCTTGCTTGTATAATTCACATGGGCAGGATCATCCGCATAGATACGTATGAATGTACGCCTGTATTCATCACTCCATTCCAGCAGTCTGGTCATCGCTTCCCTGTCATCGTTGCCCTTATTCAGCAGCGTTTCCCCAATTAGCTCGGAGTTCGCAGCCAGCAACGCCTCCTCTTGACTGATTATGCCCTGTTGGGCTAATCCGACCAGCCAGCCCAGCGGGTCTTCCTCCTGAGAGGCAGATACTTCACTGCACCCTGCGAGCACCGACTCGATAGCCAGTCTTTGTGCAGCAGCGGCCTCACTCCCCGACTCGGGGTCTTCGCAATCCCGGCTGTTTTTTTCACTCAACAGTTCTGCGAATACATGCATCAGTTTAGCCTCCATGCTACAAATCCATCCTTTCTCCCGTCAGCAAGTTGGCACACACGAATTTGAGTATTCCCACCATAAAAGAGAACGCTTACTTATTAGACGTCAAGCAGAATTCAAATGAGCCTTACCTGTAAGGTCCCTACCTTAAC
This sequence comes from Paenibacillus sp. 1-8, assembly GCF_056316205.1. Classification (NCBI taxonomy): domain Bacteria; kingdom Bacillati; phylum Bacillota; class Bacilli; order Caryophanales; family Paenibacillaceae; genus Paenibacillus; species Paenibacillus sp. 1-8. The sequence goes on from NZ_CM149995.1 coordinate 4,519,758, forward strand.
GTATTAGGCGCACCCCACATTTATACATATCTGTAGAACGATCGGAAAACATAGATTCAACCGCAGCATTGAGCGCAAAAAAGCCCCCGGATCTCACAGGATGAATACATCCGATGATAAGCCGAGGGCACTGATTTTTTTATTCGAAAGAACGTACTTTCAGTACACGCATAACATTTAGTACGGCAAGCAGTGTTACGCCCACATCGGAAAATACAGCCTCCCACATAGTAGCAATACCGAAGGCACCCAACGTGAGAAACACGACTTTGACACTGAGCGCAAATATAATATTCTGCCATACGATACGGCGTGTACGCTTGGCGATATGAATCGCTGTAACCAGTCTCGAAGGCTCGTCGTTCATAATCACGATATCCGCTGCCTCAATCGCGGCATCTGAACCCAAACCGCCCATCGCTACACCTACATCTGCCAGCGCCAGCACAGGGGTATCATTAATCCCGTCGCCCACGAACAAAATCTTGTCGCCCGCTTTTTTACTTGCAGACAGTTGTTCAATCGCTTCGGCTTTATGCTGGGGCAACAGCTCTGCACGTACTTCGTCCAGACCCAACTGTCGTCCTACGGCCTCTCCAACCGTCCGGTTGTCACCTGTCAGCATGATCGTTTTCACTATACCCAGCTTTTTCAGTGAAGCAATCGTTCGTGCCGAGTCCTCTTTGACCTCATCCGAAATCAGGATGCATCCGGCATACGTTCCGTCTACAGCCACATGAACGACCGTTCCTTCATCAAGTGTTCCTGCGCGTTGTGCGTCGTTAAAAATGACTTGCTCCCGCGCCATCAGCTTCGCATTCCCGGCCAATACCAGACGACCATCTATGTGTGCCTGAATCCCATGACCAGAAATCTCACTATATTGCTGAACCCGCTCGGCTTGAAGCTTCTCACCATAGGATTCACGCAGGGAAGTGGCAATAGGATGTGTGGAGTGCAGCTCAGCCAAAGCGGCCGTTTCCAGCAAGCTTTCCTTCGTAAATTCCCCGGCAGGATAAATTCCTGTTACACGGAAAACCCCTTTAGTGAGTGTACCTGTTTTATCAAAAACAGCATATTTTACATGGTTCAGTGCTTCAAGATAGTTCCCGCCTTTAATCAGCACACCTGAACGAGAGGCTGCCCCGATTCCGCCAAAGAAGCCCAACGGAATGGATACGACCAGTGCACATGGACAAGAAATGACGAGGAAAACAAGTGCACGATATACCCAATCTGCAAACAGTGCCCCCGGTACGACGAGCGGTGGAACGACTGCCAGCAGCAGCGCAACGATAACCACAACAGGAGTATAGTATCTGGAAAACTTGGTGATAAACTTTTCAGTCGGCGCTTTTTTGGCGCTCGCATTTTGCACCAGCTCCAAAATTTTGGAGACCGCCGATTCGCTGAATTCCTTGCTAACCTCTACAGTTAAAAGTCCGTTTGTATTTATAAATCCGCTCATCACACTGCTTCCCGGCTCCACGGTACGAGGCACGGATTCACCCGTCAACGCCGAGGTATCCACATGCGATTTTCCGTCTACAACTTTACCATCCAGCGGAATCTTCTCGCCCGGCTTGATTACAATCAGATCACCTACGCGCACATCCTCGGGTGACACACGACTTACTGAATCAGTTGTCTTCAGGTTGGCATAGTCCGGTCGAATATCCATAAGGTCGCTGATGGATTTGCGCGAACGATTGACCGCAACCCCCTGGAATAGCTCACCGATTTGATAAAAGAACATGACAGCTACGCCTTCCGGATATTGCCCAATTGCAAATGCGCCAACCGTTGCCACCGTCATCAGGAAATACTCGTCAAAAGCCATTCCCCGCACCAGACTGCGAACAGCCTGCAAGACTACATCTCCCCCGACAATGATATATGCCAGTAAAAACAGTGCCAGCTTGCCTAGGCCCTCTACAGGCAACCACCAGGCAACTGCCGCAACGACTGCACCGATAGCCAAGCGTGCAATCATCCGGCGCATACCGGCCGTACCATGATCGTGGGTATGCCCTGCGTGGCTGTCATCCCCGTGCGAATGTGAATGAGTATGTGTAGCATCACCATGATCATGCGCATGTTCGCCATGGTGGTGCCCTTCATGGCTATGAGTATGACCCGTGTGGCTGTGAGCTCCATATTGTTGGCCGTTCTCGTGTGTAAGTCCTTCACCATGCTGATGACTATGGGTGCGCTCTCCTGAACTGCCTGCCTGTGCTGCACCCGCCACACTGCGATGGTTCTCACTCGAGCGTCCACGTGCGCTTTTTGCGATCATACGGACGTGAGGCTCCAGTCTGTGAACCTTCTGTTCCGTTTGACGAAGAATCTCCTCTTTTTGATCCGGGCTTGCTGTCATCGTCAATGTTTTCGTCACAAAATTGACCGAGCAATCAAGTACACCTTCTATTTTACTGACTCCATTTTCAATCTTCAGAGCACAGTTGGCGCAATCCAAGCCTTCCAAAATCCATTCGTGCCGTTCCGTTCTTTTCAGAGCATCCATAATCATTGGCCTCCAATTAGCTATACATGAGCAACTGTTCATGTATTATTTATTAAGGCCATTATATTCAGGATCAGGGTCAAAAGTCAATGACACTAGCCTCTTTTCGCCAAAAAAACTCCGCTTCCCCAGACAAACACCAAAAGAGCGCCATTCGCTGGCGCCCTGCTTTTTCTATCCAACAATCATTGATGTGAAATGTGCTGGTGGGTTTGCAAAAATATCTGCTCCACATGATTATCATCCAGCGAATAAAACACCGTCTTGCCTTCCTTGCGCCGCTTGACGATCCGCAGATTGCGTAAATAACGAAGCTGGTGAGATACGGCAGACTGCCCCATATTCAATACCTGGGTCAGATCATGTACACACAGCTCCTTCTGAGCCAAAGCGTAGATTAGCTTGATCCGTGTCGGGTCACCCAAGGCTTTGTACAGCTCCGACATTTTGTATGCGATGGAATCCTCAACAAGGGAAGATTTTATGCGCTCGATTTCCTGATCTGAACCGTGACAAGCCGGCTCGCAATCCAAAGCTTCCGTTTCAGAATTCATCCTTTTCACCCCGTGTATTTCGACTTGATGCTCCTATTATAGCAAATTCGTAGAATTTACGAATAGCTTATATTGCAGCTTGCCCTGTAACAGAAAACTTCCAAGTCTCAATGCCTGCCTAACGCTATAGCTTTACACTACATAAAGCTTAATTCAACGTCTTTAATACTTCATCACTGTAAGGGATAATTTCTTCTATCTGTTGATCACGTAACTTCACCGCAAACGCCGGATCAACCAGCAAAGCCCGTCCAACCGCAACCAGATCAGCTTCCTCTCGTTCTACTTGCCCCACGAGTTGTTCTAATCTTGCCTCTACACTACTGGATTGATCGGTCTGACGATTATTATTTTTTTCCAAATCACTCAAAAAGGCCTTCTCCAAACCAATCGAGCCCACAGTAATAACTGGCTTGCCTGTTATCTTTTTGGTCCAAGCTGCCAGGTTTAGATCAGACCCTTCAAATTCCAGTTCCCAAAAACGGCGGCTTGAGCAATGGAATACATCCACCCCGGCCTTCACTAATGGAGTGAGAAACTGTTCCAGTTCCTGTGGTGTTTGGGCCAGTTTTTCTTCATAATGGTACATCTTCCACTGGGAGAATCGCAGTACAATTGGGAAATTCGGCCCCACTGCACGACGACAAGCCTCAATGACCTCCACTGCAAACCGAGTACGCTGGGCCAAATTGCCTCCGTATTGATCGGTACGCTTGTTGGTTTTGTCCCAGAAAAACTGATCAATTAAATAGCCGTGTGCTCCATGCAGCTCAATGCCGTCAAAACCCACTCGCTGGGCATCGGCAGCGGCCTGAGCATAAGCTGAGATAATATCCGCAATCTCCGCCTCCGTCAATGGCTCAACCACCTTTTCACCAGCGGGAGAAATACCGGACGGACCGACAGGCAATGCCTCGGGATTCGGTTGGTTATCCGCACCTATTTTACGGGCCATACCCACATGCCAGAGCTGCGGTATAATCTTGCCACCCGCCGTATGGACCTCCTCGACGACCTTCGCCCACCCCTTCAATCCCTCGCCATAAAAATTAGGAATGCCCGTATGCTCTACGGCTGCGGGATGATTAATAGCAGTGCCCTCCGTAATAATCAACCCGACTTCATTTTCCGCACGGCGACGATAATACGCGGCAACCTCAGGGCCTGGGATACCTTGAGGAGAAAAATTCCGTGTCATTGGAGCCATAACAATCCGATTGGGAAGAGATAAATTACCTACCTTAAAAGGTTTAAACAGTAATTCTGTGTTCATTACTTGTTCCTCCGCTCTCCACTAGTATTATCGTTTTCACTCTACTGCTATACAATTCCATTTTACACATATGTAAACTTGAGTTCAAGCAGCCACAGTTTATAATTCCAATATGCTACACACAAAAAAAGAGGAAGCGGCTCTATCTCCGCTTCCTCTAATCTAATTAGTTTGTACTTATTAGTGTGCTACCATGTTGTATTCCATAATCCATACAGAACCACCCACAATGGTCAACAGGATAACTACCCCGAAAATCAAAGTCATGACATTCCAGCGTGGTCCATTGCTTTCACGAATGTGCATGAAGAAGAAAAGCTGAACCAGAAATTGCAGCACTGCCGCGGCTAAAATAACAACCATGGTCGAAGTGCGGCTCAACATATGATTCATAACCACACCGAGAGGAATGATGGTCAGTACGATGGACAGAATAAACCCGATAACATAGGATTTCACTGAACCGTGAGAATCATCATGACCATGCGAACCCGCTCCTGTTTGATGCTGTGCCATCTACATCACCCCCATCAAATAGACGACTGTCAGCAAGAAGATCCAGACAGCGTCCAAAAAGTGCCAGTACAAGCTCAATGCCGAAACTTTCCCCTTCGTCTCTGGTGTAAGCCCGCGTTTTTTCAACTGGAACATAAGTCCAATCATCCAAACCAGACCTAACGAAACGTGAAGTCCGTGCGTTCCGACCAAAGTGAAGAATGCCGACAAGAATGCACTCGTTCCAAAATTGGCTCCTTCGTGTACCAACTCAACAAACTCGTAAACCTCAAAACCGATAAAACCAAGACCCAGGATCGCCGTCACGATTAACCAGTTGATTAATCCCTTCATGCTTCCTTTGTTCATGGCCAACACAGCCAGACCACTTGTGAAGCTGCTCGTGAGCAAGAGGAACGTTTCAATAATAACGCCCGTCATGTTAAACAGCTCTGCGCCACCCGGTCCTCCGGCTGTGTTGTTCCGAAGGACGACGAAGGTTGCGAACAAGGTACTGAACAGGATTACGTCCGTTATGAGGAAGATCCAAAAACCAAGCATCTTCAACTCTTGCGGATCGTGATGCCCGTGGTCATGATCATGGCTTTGATGTGCTGTAGCTTGTGCCATTATACAGACCCCCTTATTGCCGCTTCCGTGCGTTTTACTTCATCCGCAGGGATATAGTAGTCGCCATCATAAGAGAAGAACGAACGACAAATCATACAAATTGCCACACCGATCAGCCCTGGAATATAGAAGAACGACCATCCGAATACGAACCCGAAACCTGCAATGAAAAAGAATACCGACATAATGAATGGAATCGCCGAGTTTTTCGGCATATGAATCGCTTCAATTGGCAGTTGCTTTCTGAAAATACCTTTTGCACGTTTATCTTTTTCTGCCCACCAGTCATCGCGTTCTTCCACTTGCGGAATGGTAGCAAAATTGTATTCCGGTGCAGGTGAAGGAATCGACCATTCCAACGTATGACCACCCCAAGGGTCGCCTGTTGTATCCTTCAGCTTGCGGAAATTTTTGATTCCCAGAAGGATTTGAAGAACCTGAAACAAGAAACCAATTCCCATCAGGAATGCCCCAACGGTAGAAACCATGTTAAGCGGCTGCCAGCCGGTATCCCAGCCGTAAGTGCTCAGACGACGTGTCATCCCCATCAGACCGAGAGAATATTGCGGAATAAAGCATACATAGAAACCGATATTCCAGAACCAGAAAGCCCATTTACCAGGCGTTTCAGGCAATGTGAAACCGAACATTTTAGGCCACCAATAGTACAGACCTGCCAAGTAACCGAACACTACACCACCAATCAGAGCGGAGTGAAAGTGAGCGACCAGGAAGTAACTGTTATGGAACTGGAAGTCTGCAGGTGCTACAGACAACATTACGCCCGTCAAACCAGCAATCAAGAAGTTCGGAATAAACGCAATTGCCCACATCATAGGTGTCTTAAATGTGATCTTACCCCGATACATCGTGAACAGCCAGTTAAATACTTTAACCCCTGTCGGTATTGCGATAACCATCGTCGAAATGGCAAAGAATGCATTAACATCTGCGCCTGATCCCATCGTGAAGAAGTGATGCGCCCAGGTGAAGAAGGACAGGATAGCAATTATGAACATGGCGTAAACCATGGATTTGTAGCCAAACAATTTCTTTTTGGAGAATACGCTGATGACCTCGGAATAAATACCGAAGGCAGGCAATACTACGATGTATACCTCAGGGTGACCCCACATCCAAACCAGGTTGATATACATCATCGGGTTACCGCCAAAATCAAGGGTAAAGAAGTGTCCTCCTCCGAAACGGTCAAGGAATAGCATAGCTAAAGTAACCGTCAGAATCGGGAACGCGAAAATGACAATAACACATGTTGAAAATACGGACCACGTAAAGACAGGCATTTTCATCCAAGTCATACCAGGTGCGCGCATTTTAATAATGGTAACAATAAAGTTGATACCCGTAGCCAATGAACCTATACCAGAAATCTGAATACCCCAGATATAGAAGTTCTGGCCGACGCCGGGGCTAAATTGCAATTCTGAAAGCGGTGGATAACTCAACCACCCTGCATCTGGCGAACCGCCGATAACGAAGGACAGGTTGAACAGCATCGCTCCCATAAAGAAAAGCCAGAAGCTCAGTGCGTTCAGGAAAGGGAACGCTACGTCGCGCGCACCAATTTGAAGAGGTACCGCGATATTAAACAAACCAAACATCAATGGCATCGCCATAAACAAGATCATGATCGTGCCGTGTGTTGTAAAGATCTGATTGTAATGCTCAGGATGCAGCAGTGTAACATCCGGTGTAGCAAGCTGAACACGCATCAACAATGCATCCACGCCTCCGCGGAATAGCATCAAGATGGCTGCGAGGATATACATAATACCGACTTTTTTATGGTCAACGGTAGTCAACCAGTTTTTCCAAAGCCAGCCCCATTTTTTGAAATAAGTGAGCACAAACACGATTCCGATCATCGCAAGAGCAATGGAAACGTCCGCTCCATAGATCATCGGATCTCCAGTGACGAAGAAAGTGGATGCAAACTCTTTTATTTTATCAAGCATTGGGGGCCTCCTTCCCTATATTCATTTAATTGTGTCCGCTCATATTCATATTACTCATTGTGCCAGTATGTTCAGTGCTGCCAGACTTGGAAGAACCTTCTGTCGATGCTCCGCCATGTCCAGCATGAGGATTAGGAGCGCCTTCCACTACATACTTGGTCACAATATCCTGGAACAATCCGTCTGGAATCGAAGAATATTCATCAGGCTGGGACAAACCTGGTTTTGCAAGCGCCAAATAGCCGTCCTTTGTCAGCGGTTTGGACTGCTTTTTAATGTTAGCGACCCAGTTTTTATACTCTTCATCCGACTGAACCTCTACATCAAAGCGCATCTGTCCAAAATGCTCACCACTGAAGTTTGCACCCGAACCAAAGTAAGTTCCTTCCTGATCGGCCTGCAAATGCAGCTTCATAGCCATGCCTGACATGGTGTAGATCTGACCGCCCAATTGCGGAATCCAGAACGAGTTCATCGGGGCGTCGGCAGTCAGTTCAAAACGGACCGGAACACCTTTAGGAATGTGAATTTCATTGACTGTAGCAATACCTTCTTCCGGATACATAAAGAGCCATTTCCAGTCCAGTGCAGTTACTTGGATGGTTACAGGCTTTTGTGTGCTTGCCAACGGTTTCGAAGGCTCCAGCAAGTAGGTATATCTCACAGTGATAACCGCAAGAATCAAGATAACAATAATCGGAATACTCCACCATACGGTCTCCAGTTTTTTACTGTCGTCCCAGTGGGGCTGGTATTTCGCCTTGTTATCCGGTGCGTCGCGATAACGCCAAATGATGAAAAAAGTCAAAAATATGACCGGTACAATTAGAAGTGCAGCCATAGACGTTGAAAGAATGATCAGCTCTTTTTGTGCTTGCCCAATAGGTCCTTTCGGATCGAAAACAACGTATTTTCCGCCAGCATAAAAACACGTCCAAATGAGCAATGCTACCGTGAGCACGGTCAAAACCAACGCAATAATCGCTTTTGGTTTTTTGTTCATGTTGTTCCCCTCTCCTTGAAATAATAAATTACTCAAAAACTTAATACTAACGAATTCCTGTAATGTTGCCCCTATATAAGATATCAGAAAAGCGGGGATTTTTTTTATTGTTAACAGAATTGTCGATTAATTGTCCGTTTTTTGTGAAAAATCTCTCTAAAAATAAATTTTATCTTGCAAATTCAAAATCTTTCATTACTACAAAGATGACCAAAAGAAAAACTATTTCGAAGCCATTCAGAGAAGACAGACCGCCATTAGCTGAAGTTTATTCTTGCGTTAACAGGAAGCAAAAAACGGGGCTCCAGACAGTTTATAATTCCACACTGTGCGAAGACCCACGTTGTTGTTTTTCTACAGATGTTTTTTGGTTCTACAAGTGACTACGATGTTGGAAAACCCTTCGTATTTAACTGCGGCCCTTCTCCTGATCTTCCTTCTTGCGGGCAATGACCAGCCCTTTTCCGATCATATAAATAAAAAATCCGCCAACGACACATCCAATACCCACCATTAAATATATATTACGATCACTTAGATTACCTAAATTGAACAAAATAAGAATAATTCCTACAATCCAAGCGAGCCAGGCGATGACAGACACCGAGCGGCTCATTTGCTTTTCGTTCGATCCTGATTTTCTAAAATTCGAAGCCATATCCTCCACTCCCTTTGGTCTAAAATTGTTGAAACGTCCTCTTCAGGTATTTTTGTCAGTATGCACAATTCCTATGATTTAATTCTTAATAGCCTCACCATACTTTTAGCAACCTGCAATTCATCTTGGATATTATTACCCCAGAGGACTCGTTATTCAAACAAAAGGGAGCGGAAACAGGCCAATGTTCGCTTTATTCTCAATGTACATTTTCTTTTAGCGTCTGGTCTCCAGCCAGTTGTTACTTACCACATTTCGATACCAGTAGTAGCTTTCCTTGGGGGTACGGGCCAGAGTGCGGAAATCGACATGAATCATACCGAATCTCATATTGTACCCTTCCGCCCATTCAAAATTGTCCATGAGCGACCATGCCATATAGCCTTTGACGTGAAGGCCGTCATGAATCGCCCGATGTACCTGCACCAAATGCTGCTGCATATAGGAAATGCGTCGGTCATCCTGAACCTTTCCATTTACGACCTCATCGTTGATACAAGCCCCGTTCTCTGTAATGTAAATATCGATGTTGCCGTACTTTTGCAAATAATGCAGCACCTCATACAGCCCGCGCGATTCCACCGGCCACCCGATATCTGTCACAGGCAGCCCCATATTAATCTCTTCGGATTGAAGGAATCCAGCTTCGGGATTAAAACGATTGACGGACATAGCGTAGTAGTTTATACCGATCAGATCAATAGGTTCGCTAATAACGTCCATATCTCCTTCTTGAATCGGTACGGTAGCTCCTTGCTCGGCGAACCAGTCTACCAGAAACTGAGGATACGAACCCTGATAGATGGGCTGGAGAAACCAGTCACTATGCAGGGAAACCGTACGCGCACACGCTGCTTTGTCTTCCTCGGAAGTGCTATAGGGTACAGCCCAGGAGACATTCGGTGCTATGCCAATCTGACCACTGGTGCCCAACTCGCGGAAACGGCGTACGGATAGACCATGCGCAACCAGTAAATTGTGCCCGACGTTGATGGCTGTCTGGAGATTGGTCAGACCGGGAGCATGAACTCCCAGCATATTGGATAAAAAGGCGATGCACCACGGCTCATTGAACGTCAGCCAATGGTGTATCTTTCCGTGGAACTCGCGGAACATCGTCTCCGCATACTGAACGAATGCCTGAATCGTGCGACGGTTTTCCCATCCTCCGGCATCTTGAAGCACCTGCGGCAGATCCCAGTGATACAGCGTACAAAACGGCTCAATTCCATTTTCGTTCAACATATCCACTACACGATGATAATAGTCCAGCCCTTCCTGATTGACTTCACCGTCACCATTGGGGAATATACGCGGCCAAGACACCGAAAAACGATATGTACGAATGCCCAGCTCCTTCATCAGCCGGATATCTTCTTCGTAGCGATGATAGCTGTCACAGGCTACATTCCCGTTATCTCCGTTGAACACCTTGCCAGGCGTATGGGCAAAGGTATCCCAGATGGACAAACCTCTTCCATCCTCCTCATAGGCCCCCTCGATTTGATAGGCTGCCGTTGCCGTCCCCCACATAAAGTCCTGCGGAAATTGAAAAATGGTCATATTTTCTCTTCCTCTCCATCAATAGTAATCGTATGTCTGTCCGTAGTTTCCTGCTCTTTGGTAAAATTCCATGACAAAATGAATCCTCCCTGCTCTGGATCAGGCTGAGCCTGCCGAGCATCTGCACTGAACGGGTGGGCACTGCGAATCGTGCAGCGTCCCGTCGGGACGGATGCGGTAAGTTCCGCGCGGACGAGCCGGGAACCGGACCATTCCATGCTGACCGTCATCCCGCCATGCCCCCGCAATCCGCTGACCCTCCCCTCCGACCATGCCGAAGGCAGGGCAGGCAGTAAGGTCAGCTCACCCGGACGACTTTGCAGCAGCATTTCCGCAATCCCCGCCGTCGCACCGAAGTTGCCGTCGATCTGAAAAGGAGGATGAGCGTCGAATAAATTCGGATAGGTCGAACGCGACAGCAATGTGTGCACATACCGATGTGCTGCTTCGCCATCCTCCAACCGAGCGTACAGGTTAATCAACCAGGCACAGCTCCATCCGGTATGACCACCGCCATGATCAAGCCGTCGGCGCAGCGATATGCGGGCCGCTTCCGCCAGCTCCGGGGTATCACGAACATGAATTTGTCGGCCGGGATACAATCCATACAGATGAGAAACATGTCGATGTCCCGGCTCCGCTTCCTCAAAATCGGCAAACCATTCCTGTAATTGTCCATGACGACCGATCTGGTAGGGCAGCAGGCGTTGCAGCGTCTCTTCACAGCGGTTGCGGAATTCACGGTCTAATTCCAGCAGGTCCGCAGCCTGGATGCAGTTGCCCAGCAGCTCCCGAATTAGCGTCATATCCATCGTGGAACCCATGGATATACTGCAATCCTCTCCGTTCGGGGTTTTAAATTTGTTTTCAGGTGATATAGAAGGCGAGGTCACAAGCCAGCCGTCCGGGCCTTCCACGAGCCAATCCATACAAAAGGCGGCCGCTCCCTTCATCAGCGGATAAGCTTGTTCCGCCAAATAAGCCGTATCCTGAGTAAACAGATACCGTTCCCATAAATGGGCGGTTAGCCAGACACCCCCGAGCGGCCAAAAGGCCCAACTGGCATGGCCTCCTGACGGTCCGGCATACCTCCACACGTCTACATTATGGTGGGCCGTCCAGCCTTGAGCTCCATAATGGATCGAAGCAACTCTGCACCCTGTGCGGCTAACTTCACCAATCATGTGCAGCAAGGGTTCATGGCACTCGGCAAGATTGCATATCTCCACCGGCCAATAGTTCATCTGGGTATTAATGTTCGTTGTATAATTACTGTTCCATGGCGGCTGCACCCGGTCATTCCAGATACCCTGAAGATTGGCGGGCTGACTGCCCGGACGAGAACTGGCTATCAGCAAGTAGCGTCCATACTGAAACAACGTTACCTCCAAATCCGGGTCCGCCTGACCTTCACGGTACTGCTCCAATCGCAAGTCAGTCGGAATTTGTCTCTTTGTAATTTGATCCGTCCCGGCATCATCCCCAAGCTCTAACTCAACGCGGCCAAATAGTTCCCGATGATCCTGCTCATGCCGTTGCTTCACCTGCTCGTATCCAAGCGAGACTGCTTTATCCAGCGTAGCTTGGCATACGCCTGTCGGTTCCGCTGCATCACTGTCCGGATGAGTATCAAATCCCCGGAATCCGGTAGCTGCGGCCAAATACACCGTGAGTTTATCCGCGCCCGATACACTCAGCACTCCGTCAGCGTCCTCTGTCAACGTTCCCCCCTCGGAGATAACCCGCGCCTGAATCGCAAAAGCCATCCCCAATTCATCCTCGTAAACAACCGACTGCGGATGATCCCCGCGATAGTTTGACTCCACATGACTCGGCGCTCGTCCGGTTAACGTAATTACGTTTCTCGTTGATTCATCAGCTGAGCCATCTTTCTTGTCACTATCCCACGGGGATGAATCACCAAAATGTGCATCCTCGCCAGTCTCGGCTTCACAAGGATGCGGTGTAGTTATACGCACGATTGCATTGATCTTTCCTGTCCTATCCGCAGTCAGCGATACCATAATAATTCCATCCGGCGCGCTAGCGATGACCTCACGGGTATAACGGATACCCCCGCTATGAAAAATGACCGCAGCCTTTCCGGTGGTCAAATCCAGTTCGCGTTCATACTCCACAATTTCCCCAAGTCCCTGCTGTGTAATCCACAAATCGCCCAAAGGCTGATAAGCCTCTGTATCCCGGCCCAGCATATTCGTATTGATCATATGCTCGGCATCCTTGTATTTTCCGTCCGCAATCAGCTCCCGAACGGGCTTCAAATATCGCAATGCGTCATACTGAACGCCATCCCTGGGAAATCCGGACCAGAGCGTATCCTCGTTTAATTGCAGACGCTCCTCCCCGATCCCCCCAAATATCATCGCGCCCAGCCTTCCATTGCCGATAGGCAATGCTTCCTCCCATACCTTGGCAGGTTGGCGATACCATAAACGCAGGGATTTTTGCTTTTCACGTTGTCCCACATCAAACCCTCCCCATTGAGATTAAACAGAGCGCCAATCCCGTATTGACCCCAAGGACAAGCGCTCTATCATTTCGGCATATCAAAGCTCGGTTAAGTTAACTCCTTATTTAGAAGCCTTCCCGCTCCATAGCTCCACTCTGTCCTTCACCAATTGCGTGTATTGCTGTTCCATTTGTACCGCTCCGGCGGCATCCAGCTCTTTAAGCATGTTGTCGTATACGGTGTCAAAATTGGATGTTGGGGCCAAGATAGCCTCCGGTATACGCTTACGGATAATATCCGTCGTTTTTTTGAACGTAACATTATAATTGGATTCATTGTCTGTCGTCAGATTATAGGCTGCGCCCCATGGCTTCACATCAAATTCCTTCTCGCTCGGGAACAGCTCCTTCCACGTTTTTACGCCATACGCCTTGAGCGACTCCTTTTCCGGCTTCGAATAGCTTGCGATAATTTGTTCCGGAAATTTGGTGGTGTAATAATTACCCGTAGCGTCCTTCACACCATCACCGTAGTGTCCACTGATCAACGTGTACAGCTCCAGCCCGGTTGTTTTGTTGAAATTGGTGGCGTTGTTCGTTTTTTGGTCCAGCACATCAGCCGGAATGACGCGTTTACCGTCTTTGACCTCATAATGCTTACCTTCGATTCCCCAGTTCACCAGCACCTGTCCTTCATCGGAGGCTAAAAAATCAAGGAACTTAATGGCCCGCACCGGGTCCTTGCAGCTCTCGGTAATGCCTACACCGTAACCGGACATAAAGCCTGTATCCTGAAAGGAATGATCCTTATATTCCTCTGAAAGTGTAACTGGAAAATGTGCATAGCTGGCATCAGCCTTGCCTGACGTTTTTAACGCATTTTCAGCTTCGAGGTAGCCCCACTCCTGGTCAATTAGACCGAGAACACGCCCGCTGGCGATTTTGGATTTGTATTGGTCACTTTTTTGTACAAAGGATTCCTTATCCAGCAGTCCCTCATTGTACATGTGGTTTAACCAGCGAAAATATTCTTTTTCCACCGGGCGCTTGAAATGGAGCTTGGCTTCAAATGTCTTGGGATCAATATTATATTCTCCATCGTCTGACGCTCCGGTCGTCTGGTAGGCAGGATTGGTTACCGTAATCATGATTCTCCAGTCATCCGCATCCAGCGTGAGGGGAATTGTCTTTTTACCATCAATGGTCGGATGTTTGGCTACATAGGTTTTGAGTACGTTTTCATAATCCTGTAGCGTTTTTACCTTCGGATATCCCAGTTCCTTGAGTACCCTGTGCTGGATTTCAAATCCACCCGTCGCATCAAAGTTCTTCTGCCCCACACCTGCATACGTAGGGATGACATAGATAGCCTGATCCTTGTTGCTATATTTCAGTCGATTCATGTAGGGGCCGTACAGCTTTTTGAGATTCGGCGCGTGCTCGTTGATCAGATCGGTCAGATCAATCATTGCTCCTGCATCCACCAACTTGCTCACATTCGCTTTGGCAGACACCAAATCCGGGTACTCTCCGCTCGCCGCCATCAAAGAAATACGATCATTTCCGCCTCCGCCGCTGACATCAAATTCCGCATTCAGGGTTACGCCCGTCTTTTTCGTAATTTCCTGGCCTATTTCATCCTTCATTCCGTTCCATAGTGGGCTTGGGTCAGCTCCAAAGAAGCTAAACGTAATCGGATCGGTTCCGCTGGATGAGCCTTCCTTGGCTGCTTTCTCACCTCCACTGCAGCCTGCCAGTGCAGCAAGTGATACCACGAGCAGGGGAATGAGTGCAAATCTGGACCAAGCCTTTTTCATAAACAAAACCTCCTATATTCTTATGATGACTTAACCTGCAAATCGCTGTTGCTTTACCACCGGAAGCCCGGCTTTTATGATTTCACCGCATTATGATTTCACCGCTCCCAGTGTCATGCCGCCTACAAAATACTTTTGCAGGAACGGATACACCAGCAGGATGGGGAGCGTGACCGTAATCGTAATCGCCATTTTGATCGACTCTGGCGAGATTTGTGCCATTTGCTTTGCCATATCATTGCTGTTCGTCATGCTGGAGCCGCCTTGTTGCGTACTTTGTAATACCTTCATTAACTCAAATTGCAGCGTCGTCCATTGCGGAGTTCCTCCATTATACAAATACGTATCAAACCACGAGTTCCACTGATTTACCGCCAGAAAGAGAGCAATCGTCGCCAATACAGGCTTGCACAACGGTAAAATAATTTTCCAGTAAATTGTAAAATCATTTGCTCCATCCAGCTTGGCGGATTCCTGAAGCGCATACGGCAAACCATCCATAAAGGAACGAATGACAAACACATTAAATGCGCTGATCAGTCCCGGAAAAATATACACCCAGAACGAACCCAGCAAATGCAGATCACGCATCAAAATAAATAAAGGTACCATCCCGCCGGAAAAATACATTGTCAACGCCAGAAACGTGGAGATAAATTTACGGGCGCGGAAATCGACCCGACTCAGCGTAAAAGCGAGCATGGATGCACAAACCAATCCCAAGACCGTACCGAGCAGCGTACGCAGAATAGATACCTGCAAGCCTCGAAGGAGACCGTCATACTGGAAAATCGTTTTATAATTTTCGAGTGTAAATTGGCGAGGCCATATATAGATTCCGCCACGAACGGTATCCGTCGAGTTGTTCAGTGAAATCGCCAGCACATTCAAAAACGGATATAATGTCACCACCACGATCAAAGCCATCAGGACATAGTTGAACAGGTCAAACAGCTTTTCAGACCGGGTCGCATTAAAAGCCTTTGTCGTCA
Source organism: Paenibacillus sp. 1-8 (assembly GCF_056316205.1). NCBI lineage: Bacteria > Bacillati > Bacillota > Bacilli > Caryophanales > Paenibacillaceae > Paenibacillus > Paenibacillus sp. 1-8. Next base: position 4,535,712 of record NZ_CM149995.1, read on the forward strand.
TTTCGCATCTCCCTCCCTACATGATGCTTTCTTTGGTCAGTTTTTTGAAAATACCATTAGCCGTAAACAACAGCAGGATGCTGACCAACGAATTGAAAATACCAATCGCTGTCCCGTAAGAGAAACGACCCAAATTAATCCCGTAATTCAGCGCATACAAATCCAGCACCTCGGAATAATCCGTCACCAGACTGTTGCCGAGCAAGAACTGCTTTTCAAAACCGTTGCTCACCAGATGCCCAATCGCCATAATGAACAGAACGGCAATGGTCGAACGGATACCCGGTAGCGTAATATGCCACATCTGTCTCCAGCGACTTGCCCCGTCCACACGCGAGGCTTCATACTGTTCCTGGTCAATCCCGGTGATTGCGGCTAAATAAATAATCGTGTTCCAGCCCGTCTCTTTCCATATATCTGAAGCGGTTACAATATACCAGAACCAGCTACCCTTCGCCATAAATTGAATCGGCTCATCCACAATATGAAGCGCTATCAATATATCGTTGACGATTCCTCCGTCGATGGACAGCATTTTCGTAACCAACCCGGCAACAACAACCCAGGATACAAAATGCGGGAGATAGGATACGGTCTGCACGAATCGCTTGAACAACATCCCCCGCAGCTCATTTAGAAGAATGGCAAAAAAGATTGGCACAACAAAACCAAAGATAATCCCCATGAGGCTCATCGCCAGCGTATTGCGCAGCACCAAATAAAAACGTTCGTCCTGAAATAGCTCAATAAAGTTATCCAGCCCCACCCACTTCTGATCCAGAAAGGATTTGGCGGGCTTATAATTTTGAAATGCCATCGTCCAGCCCCACAGCGGAAGATAACTGAAAACAAACACCCATATGACGAAAGGAATGGACATAAAATAAAGGTACTTTTGTTGCTTTACACTGTCCCACAAGCCTTTTTCTCCACGCCCGCGCTTCGGCCCGCGTACCTTGCGCGGTCTGCCCCTGTTAGACTCAGGAATCGTAGCACCAGTATTGGAAGCGGTTTCAGTTGATGATTCCATAACAAGCTCCTCCTTGTATGTAGTTACTATTATCATACTTGGCTGGCTCAGAAGCTGATACCCAACGAATTAGGAGAAAAATCAGTTCAAAATTAGATATATGGGGAGGGAGCTGAAAATTACATTCGTGCTACTACGCATGCGGATGGTGCTTCCCATCGCTGTTGCCCCCGGATTTCTTGAATAAGCACATAATGGTAGAAATCCCGGGGCAAAGGCGACCGCTTCGCTTGTCCAGCACCATTCCGCCTGCTCCGTTCTAATGTGAATTTTCTAATTTAAAATTATAGAACATAAAAAAGACCAGCAATTTAGGCTGGTCAGGGCAATGAATTAGAATCTATTATCATATTCTGCAACTAATTGGCAGGAGAACGGATGTCTGTCTGGAGAAAAGAGTTCCTCCTTTTGGAAGGCTACTATTGATTTATTTCACCGTGATCGTCCCATAGTACATGTACATACCGCAATTATACTCATATACACCCGGTTTTAGGTCTTTGACGGTAAAATAGTTATTTTCATGGTCCATAAAAACATCCATTCCAAGCTTCAACGATTGTACTTCGTCTATGCAAGTAAAAGATGTCGATCTCTTAAAATTAATTTTAGTCGGGACACCAGCTTTTATTTCAATATTTTTAGGATAAAAACCGTCTCCCTCTACATTTACCGTAGCAATTTCATACTTGGCTTTGTCCGGCTCTTCTTGAACGGTTTTAGGTTGGCTAGCCGGAAACGACGACACGCTCCCCTCAAAATAAAACAAGACAAATCCGCCCACGGTCAGCGCTACAAAACCAATCAGCATCAAGTGCCAATTCTTAGAGATGAATGTTTTCATTCAAGTCAGTCCCCTCCAGTTGATCGTTCACGTGTAACACTTTAACTCTAACCAGTATATATAAGTTAATCAAAATTTAAAATACTTTATTCGAGTTATGTTGCACCGAAGCTTGATCTTCTCTATTTCTTTACAGACTGGGATGATCCAGTTCATACAGGTTGCGGTATCGTGGCTGCTCCTGCCAAAGCTGCTCATGACTGCCTCGCATCGAAATGCCGCCTTGCTCCATAAAGATCACCTCGTCCATATGCTCCATTCCGGTCAGATGATGTGTAATCCAGATGAGCGTTTTGCCCTCCAGCACACGAAACATCGTCTGCATTAGTTCATGCTCTGTCAGCGGATCGAGTCCCACCGTTGGCTCATCCAGTAGAACAATGGGGTGATTTTGAAGCAAAATCCGCGCCAGTGCAATTCGTTGTCTTTCTCCACCGGAAAAGCGCAGGCCCGTTTCCTGCATCCGGGTGTCGTAGCCATCCGGCAAGGAATCAATCAGCGTTCCCAGTCCCACCTGCTCCGTTACTGCCCGAACCTCTTCCAACGTAGCATCGGGCCGCCCCAACCGAATATTGTTTGCTACCGTTGTATCGAACAAATACGGTTGCTGGTTTAATACTGCAAACAGGCTGGAATACGCCCCGCCTGTATACACGGGCGCACCTGCGACAGTGACGCTCCCTTCATCCGGCTGCAATGCCCCCTGAATCAGATTCAGCAGCGTGGACTTGCCCGCACCGCTGCGACCAAGCAGTGCAACCTTGCCTCCTTGCGGCACACGCAGGGAAATGTCGCGCACGCTCCATTCTTGCGTTGCTGTATAGCGGTAGCTCACGTTGTTCAGCAGCAGCTCGTTTGAGTTGCCAGATCGCTGGGCGGTCACATGTTCTACCTCTGTTTTGTCTACTGTGCCACCTGCTGCTTGCTGCCCTGCTTTCACAGAAGCCGAGGCCGAAACCGATGTAGATGTAGCATGTGTAGGTGTATTCTTCTCTGACTCTTTCAGGCGCCTAAGCGAATCCTGATATTCCGGCGCATGGACCACCGCTTCTCCAGCGCGGACGAAAGCATCCAGCAGCGGAAAAGCAACAAGCGTAAAGGATGCCAGCCATGTTGCCTCTATACGGTTCTCTGCTACCAGTCCTCCAGCCCATACGGTCATCATCACAATTCCGCCACCTACGACGCACTGTGCGATCCAATGAGAGCGCCATTCGCCCCGCCGAAGTGAATTTTCCACTACAGCAGCCTTGTTTTGCCGTTGGGTGAAGGAAGCCAGAAAATGTCCAGTCCGACCACTCAGCATGAGATCACTCATGCCGAACAATGCATCAGTCAGCTCCTGATAGGCTGTACTCCGTTCCTGCTTGAACGTTCGCCGTTTGGCGAGCGAGGTCCACAGCGAGATGGCCGGGGCGATAAAAAGTAAAAATCCGCAATACAGCGCCATCATCAGGGCAAAGGTTCCGTCCATCCGTCCGAGCGCCGAAATGCCTAATGCATAAATGAGCAACGCCGATATCGCAGGCAGAACCAGCTTCAAATATATGTTTTGAAGCTGCTCAATATCCTCCGCCAGCAAACCCAACAGATCCCCTGTACGAAACTTACTGCGAATCATAAGTGCTTGCGGTTCTACCGCCCGATACAGTCGCACCCGCATACGGGACACGAGACGCAGAGCGGCATCATGCCCCACCAACCGTTCCAGATACTGAATGACTGCTTTACTAAAACCGAACGTCCGTACAAGCACAATCGGAACGTACACCATCAATATATTTTCGGGTTTTAAAGCCGAACGGGTAATCAGATGACCGGACGTAAAGAGCAATGCACCTGCACATCCAATCGCCAGAGCGCCCAAAAGGGCCGCAGCTAGAAAGGCCCAGAAATATTGTCTCAGATAAAATATAAACCAGCCTTGGCCGCTATTGTCCGTGGCTCGCATATCGTCCGTCCCCTCCTTCCGTCATTCCCGTCAGCAAACGGTAATATCCTCCCTTGCGGGCAACCAATTGCTTATGTGATCCTGCTTCTTCCAGACGGCCTTGATTCATCATCCAGACACAGTCCATATCCGGCATCCAATGGAGTCGATGGGTCGCGAGAAACACTCTTTTATGTTGCAAAACAGATAGAATCGTCTGTTTTAGCTCCCATTCCGTCTCAATATCCAAATGTGCAGTCGGCTCGTCCAGCAAAATCACTGGACGGTTACTCAGCAAAGCACGCGCCAACGCTATCCGTTGCGCCTGTCCTCCACTCAGCGTCCGGCCCGCTTCACCAATCGGCTCCTCCCATCCATTCGGAAGACTATCCACCAGCTCACGCAGTCCAACCGCGTCAATCGCCCATCCCACTTGCTCGTTGGACGCCTCCGGTTCATAAAACCGGATATTATCCACCAAGGAAGCGCTGAACAGGTACGGATGCTGCGGAATATAGGCAATATGACGCTGCCATTCGGCTTTGGCATCACCAGCCAATGTCCATCCATTCATATTCAGCTCGCCCGAGGTCGGTTCAGCGAAGCCGCCAAGCAAACTGAGCAGCGTTGTTTTACCTGCACCGCTGGCTCCGACGATGCCGATCATATTCATATACGGCTCAACACTTGTGGATATGTGGTCAAGCCGTGCAGAACCGTCCTCGTTGAGAAGGCATATATCCGATAGCCTGATCGTATCCTGTCCCGTGATATTTAGGGCATTGCCGTCACCCTTAGCATTGTCTGCGCTGCCACTCCCCGTAAGGATATCCACCGAATCTGTTTGCTGAGCCGCTTCATCCTCTGTATCGAGAATGGAGCGCATTGCACCCCAAGCCTCCTTGCCATCCAGCGAGGCATGATAGTCCGATCCCAACTGGCGTACAGGCATAAAATATTCCGGGGCCAGAATGAGTATCGCAAGGGCCGCTTCCAGTCCCACCGATCCGGTAATCAGTCGCAAGCCCAAGCCTACCGCCACAAAAGCCACCGACAACATACTAAAAAAATCGAGAGCAAAAGAGGACAGGAACGCGACCCGCAGTGTACGCATCGTAGCCGTGCGGTACTGGTCGCTGACCTTCCCGACCGTTTCCCCATGCTCTCGGCTACGGCCCAAAAAACGCAGCGTCTGTAGGCCGCGCAACGAATCCGTGAAATGATGCGACAATAGGCGATAGGAGCGCCACTGTTTATCTGCCTGCTTCCGCGCCGCCAAGCCCAGCAGGATAAAGAAGCCAATCAGGATGGGCATCGTAGCCGTCAAAATCACACCTGAAATTACATCCAATGTGAAAACAGACACTAGCACAAGTATCGTCACACACATCATGTCAATCATACGCGGAATGGACAACTCCAAATACGTGCGAAAACGATCCACTCCATCCAGCGCCAACGTCACCAGCTTCCCGCTACCTTCCTTGGCAGCAAAAACAGGCCCTCGCTCGAACAAACGAGCAAGCAGACGCTCCCGCAAGGAAGCGCCTGATACTTCGGCAAAACGGCCTGCTGTCCGGCGTTGCAGCCAGATCATCGTATGCCTCGCAGCAAAAGCCGCGAAAAACAAGGCCAGTGGCGGCCAAGCCATCACCAGCGGATTTTGTTCAAATAAAATCGTAACAGCCTTTGCCAAAAAAATCGCTTGCGCAATCACAGCGGCCCCCTGGGCCAGGGAAAGGGCGGCCAGCAGCAGCATTACCGGCCGAATGCCCTTTAATCCAAACCATGCTTTATCCATTAGTATTCCAAATGATCCTTTTCACTGAGACGCTTATGGAAAACAAAGTAGCTCCACGCCTGATAAGCCAGCACAAAGGGTAAAAGCGTTGCTGCAACAATCGTCATGGCTTTCAGTGTGTAATGACTGGAGCTTGCATTATATATCGTCAAATCAAATGCACTGTTGATCGAGCTCACCATAAATCTCGGGAACAAGCCGATGAACAACGAAACGAATGTCAGCAAAATGATAGCCCCCGTCATCCCGAAGGCCCAGCCTTCGCGGCGCTGCTTCAGGAAATACCATGCCAGCACATAGGCGACGATCCCCACTGCAACTGCGGCATACATATAAGGGCCACGACGTGCGAATACATCTGTTGCAAAATAAGTACATACCACCATACCAGCCAGCAAAATACCTAATATCGGAAGGAATTTAGACGCAACCACACGGGCACGATCCCGCACTTCTCCAATCGTCCGCAGGGAAATAAACGTCAGCCCATGCATCAGGCACATCCCCACCACGGTCAGTCCAATCCATACCGTATATCCGTTAAACACATCGGAGAATCCGGCTTTCAAGTCCATGTTTTGCTGAATAGGTACACCCTTTACCAAAGCCGCAAAAGCCATACCGAACAGCATCGGCGGCAGAAAGCTGCCAATCAGAATGCAGGCATCCCACGTCCCTGTCCACCATTTTCCTTCTGCCTTGCCCCGGAACTCAAAGGAGACTCCGCGTAAGATCAAGCCTAGCAAAATAAACACAAATACCAGATAATATCCGCTGAACATGGTCGCATAAAAATGTGGGAAAGCGGCAAACATCGCACCCGCTGCTGTGATCAGCCATACTTCATTCGCATCCCAGAATGGACCAATCGTATTGATCATCAAGCGTTTTTGCTGGTCATTACGCGGTACCAATCCTGTAGCCATCCCCACGCCAAAATCAAAACCCTCCAGAAAAAAGAAGCCGGTGAACAATACAGCGATCAATAAGAACCATAAATCATTTAGCGACAATGGTGTCACCCCCTTGAGCAAATGGGTCATGAATGACCGTTTGCTGATGTGTCTCGATATCCGGACCTTTGCGAGCCGTACGGAAAAACAGGAACGCCAGCACACCCGTTAAAATTAAATACAATGTGGTAAATGAAATGAACGAGAACAGCACTTCTCCTGCCACAACAGTAGGCGAAACAGAATCTTTGGTTTGAAGCAAACCAAATACAGTCCACGGTTGGCGACCTATTTCAGTCATGATCCAACCTGCAGTATTCCCAATGAATGGAAGAGATATCCCCCATATCATGAGACGGAAGAACCAGCGATGCGAGCCCTCCAACTTTTTACGGAAAGTCAGGTAAGCTCCGTATAAAGCGAGTGCAATCATGGCACATCCCGCCGCAATCATAATGCGGAAGCTCCAGAACGTAGTACGTACTGGCGGGATATAATCGCCTGGACCATAGGTTTTTTCATATTCTGCCTGAAGCTCATTCATACCAGGCACAGAGCCGGAAAATTTACTATAGGATAGAAAACTCAGGGCAAAAGGAACTTTAATCTCAAAGGTATTTTCCTTCTTTTCAGGATCAATACGTGCGATAACCGTCCAAGGGGCCGGATCACCGCTGTTTTCCCACAAAGCTTCACTGGCAGCCATCTTCATTGGCTGTGTTTTCACCAAATATTGAGCCTGTCCATGACCAAACAAAGGAATAGCAATGGCACTGATTAATGCAACAATAATACTTAATTTAAAAGAAGGCTTGAAAAAATCCAGATTCTTTTTGTGCATCAGCTTCCATGCACTAATACCCGCGATGAGAAATGCCCCCGTCGCAAAAGCAGCAAACAGTGTGTGAGGAAACTCCCACAACAGTTGTTCGTTCGTCAACAGAGCGGCAAAATCTTTCATTTCTGCGCGACCATTTTGAATCTCATATCCTACTGGACGCTGCATGAATGAATTGGCTGCCAAGATCCACAAAGCAGACAGCATCGTACCGATGGATACCAGCCACATACAGATTAAATGGACTGCTTTGGACAGACGTTCCCAGCCGAATACCCACAATCCGATAAAGGTTGATTCCAGGAAAAAGGCAAGCAGTGCCTCAATCGCCAGCGGCGTACCGAACACATCACCGACAAACCGGGAAAAGTCCGACCAGTTCATCCCGAACTGAAACTCTTGCAAAATCCCGGTGACGACGCCCACTGCAAAGTTAATCAGCAGAAACGTTCCCCAGAATTGAGCCATTTTTTTGTACAAATCATTTTTCTTGATAACATACATAGTCTCCATAATTGCCACCAACAACGACAATCCAATGGAGATCGGCACATAAACAAAGTGAAGAATCGTTGTGGTTGCAAACTGCAACCGTGCCAAATCCAATACGTCCATGATGTTGCTCCTCCCTCTGCACTTCTCTTAACAATGAGTTATAATAATTGGGCTCTGAAGCCTTCTTTTATCCTTGTGATAGTATTCACATTATTACATATGGAACGATCACTTTTTAGGAATAGCCCCCTCAGGCATCTTCACTACGGGATCTCATGATCCAGCTTCAGAATATCATCATTATATAGAATTGCTTTGAATGAAATAGAATCGAAAGTGTGAACATCGTGTCAAAACTGTGTCGTAACGATGGCTAATTTATGAAAACAACTCAAATCTTCTAGTTAGTGTGACATTTGCGATTGATCTATCCAAATTTTTTCATAAAAAAAGGCTCTCTTTGTTCGGAGACTTTTGCTCCGACATCTGTAAGAGAGACTTCATCAATTTAATCTATGGGAGCCCATCAACTGCCCTCCGTCCCTCCGTTCTTCTGAACCCGATTACGGTAGGAGGAAGGCGACATCCCCGCATATTTTTTGAATTTTCCATGAAAATAATCGGCGTTGGCATATCCGACACGTCCTGCCACCTGATGCACCCTGATTCCCTGTGCAAGCAGTTCCCTCGCCCGCTCGATCCTCACCTTGTCCAGGTAAGCGTTAAAGGCTTCGCCTGTATGACTTTTGAACAATTTGCCCAAATAGCCGCTGTTGTAATTAAACATATCCGCCAACAGCTCCAAGCGCAGGTTCTCATCATAATGGCTGTGAATGAAATCAATCAATTGTTTCATGATCGTTTCTTTACCGCCCGAATCGGTCTGACCAATCCATTGCAGCACATGCTCCAGCGACCGATCCACCAGCTCACCCAAGGTTGAATAAGCATATACATCCGTAATCAAGCGCGAATGCTCCTCCAGCACGGTCCGGCTCTGCTCCTGTCCGGCCGCATACTTGTTCAGCGCCAAGGTAAATATCTGTGCAAACGCCGCCTTGATTGCAGCTTCTGTACGATAGATCTGAGGAAATTGGACCTCCATTTCCTTCAATACACGTATTGCAGCTTCACGATTCGCCATATCCAGTGCGTAGTATAGCTTTTCTGCATAACGCATAGGGTCCGAGGTTTTATCAGTCGTTTCGCACATTCCCTCGTCCGAGGTCTCCAAATCATACAGGTCACGGGTAAGCATCACCCTTTCCGCACGGAACAGGAAAGTACGCTCCAGTAGACGCAGCGCCTGCTCAAAAGAGTTTGGAATATCATGTAGTCTGCCCACCGGATCACCAGCAGCTACGTATATTTCCGTTGTCCACGGCTTTAATGCCTGTCGCCAGGAAGCCAGCAGCCGAACAGCATTTTCTTCTGTTTCCACCGTGGCGGGAAGCAGCAAGCCTGTATATATTCCGGCCTCGAATATAATCCCCCTGCCCTGCTCCTCGCACATTTCCGTTAGCTGCAGCTTTGCTGCTGACTGCCGAGCTTGCCGATCCCAGTCGGGTATCCGCAGATCCAGCAGTACGACCTGATAGCTTCCCCAATCCAAAGCGGGTGGCGCTGGATACTGGTCAGGATGTTCAGGAAACAGCAGGGTTTCGATCCAATCGCGCTCATGGGGAGTCGGGCTCCCCCACTTGCCGTCTTCTTTTTCACTCTCAATGCTTCGCCGTACCCGTTTCAGCTCTGTCGTCATTTCTTCTTCGTCCACAGGCTTCAATAAATAACCATCCACGCCAAAGCCCATCGCCTGCCGTGCATAATCAAAGTCCGCATATCCGCTTAAAATGAGAAAATGAAACGGCTCGCCGTTCATTTCGCGTATGCTCCGTATGACCTCCAGCCCACTCATCCCCGGCATCCGTATATCGACAATGACCAGCTCCGGCCGATGCTCCTTAAATTTATCCAATGCCTCGCGCCCGTTCCCTGCGGTATCTACAATATGGAAGCCGCAGTCATTCCAATCAATAATGGAGGTCAATCCTTCACGAATCGCAGGCTCATCATCCACAATCATCGCTTTATACATTCGACTCCTCCTCCCTGGGTATTGAAAAGGTTACGGTTGTTCCTGCCTGCGGTACGCTCTCAATGTGCAGACCATAACGTTCGCCATACATCAGCGTCAGACGCTGGTGAACATTGCGCAGCCCGATACTGCTCCCTTCCGGCTCATCCGTGCCTGTTATGCGGTCCAGCAGACGGGACAACTGCTCGGTTTCCATGCCAATTCCATCGTCGGCCACTCTTATTTGCAGCTCTCGTAGCTCCATCGAAATATCGACTTTCACAGTAACCGGTTCTTCCTTGTTTTCAAGGCCATGAATAACTGCGTTCTCCACCAGCGGCTGTATAATTAATGGAGGAATGGACATCTCCTCAGCGCTTTCTTCCAAATTCACTTCATAGATCAAACGATTTCCAAACCGGAACTGCTGAATTTGTAAATAGGATCGCACCATATCCAGTTCCTGACGCACTGTCGTTTTACCGCTTCCAATCTCCAAATTCCGCCGCATCAGTCGGCCAAGCAAACGTACCGTTGTTGCAATCTCCGCTTCCCCGTTCAGATGCGCCTTCATTCGGATAGACTCCAGCGCATTGAACAGGAAGTGCGGGTTAATCTGGCTTGCCATCATTTTCAGCTTGATATCCTTTTGTGCCATTTCGAGCCTGTTATTTTTCTCACTCGCTTCATAAACCTGCCCCATTAACTGGCGGATGCTAGCGACCATATAGTTGAAGCGGCGGGACAAATCCCCGATTTCGTCCATTCCCTCCACGCTCGACACGACATGGAAATCCCCCGCAGCCACCTTACCCAACTCATGGCTCAATCGCTGTAGCCGTTTGGTGATCAGCCAGGAAATCATCGTAATCAGAATCAAAGCCATGACCAGCACCGCAAGAACACACAATGCGCCGATCAAGCTGATCCGGTTCGCTCCCTGTACAATATGTTCCGTCGAAAACACCGAGATAATCGTCAATCCGCTCACACTTGAGGCTGGCAGCAGCTCATCCACAATAATGTTCGAGGATTTCCCGTTTATTTTTGCTTCATATATTCCCTTACCCGCACCCTGAACATCAAAGCCCAAATGCAGATCCGCCAAGGTTTGACCCACGGACTGTGTATGGGTAGCCGCGACCACAATTCCGTTACGATCCACAATCAGCGTTTCAAACGGTTCCTTGCTGAGCATATTGTTCAGCTCCGTCTGACTCAGCGCAATCATCAGAACTCCCTTGGTGTTGTATTCCGGAAAGGGAATTTGCCGCACCAGACTCAGCCGGTTTACCGGGTTATCCTCCTTATCCTGAATATAAAACCAGTTAATCGCCGTCCCCTTCAAGGCCGTCTGGAACCACTTCTGCTGCTCAATACCAGAATCTACAGGGATAAATTCCAGATTATTGACAAGCGTCGGATTATACGAATAAAAACGAATGGAAGCAATTTCTCTATACTGCTGTACATACTCATTAAAGTCCTTGTATTGATGATACGCATTCATCAGCTCTACCATGCCCGAATAACGGCGGTTCGTCATCTCCCTCAGCCTTTTATCGAACATCAGCCCATTTGATATATCCGTGGGAACGCGCAATAAATTCGCAGTCTGGCTCTTGATCTTTTCCACATTGTTCACCGTTTGGGCAATTGCACTGCCCAAAGCCTGCTCCCGTAAATAAAAGGTGACACAGCCGCCCACCACCAGCACCGGGATCATGACAATCAGCACGTAGGAGAACAGCAGCTTATTTCGCATACGCATATTATTCATCAGATGCCGAACTCCACGAAACATGCCATCCCCCCGTTAGATAAGCGCTTACATTATTATGTATTCCTTAACTCACCGCATCACGATGTACATGATTCCAGTTTAAAGCTTCGCAACCTCTATATCTATATTTTTTTGCAAAATAAAAATGTGGCGAACAGAGTCACCACACTTTACGGATCATGAACTATTCACGCACAAAAGGTTCAATATGCACACCCTGCGGCAGCTTTTGAGGATCGTCCGGGTTAATATGGTCATAGAACATGATGCCGTCCAAATGGTCCATCTCATGCTGTACCACAATCGCTGCATAACCTTTGAAGGTCAGTATCTCCTGAGTCCCGTCCGGCAAATTGGCCTTAATGCGAATTTTTTCATAACGCGGGACATATCCGGGTATGTAACGATCCACTGACAAGCACCCCTCACCCTGCTCCAAATAAATCATGGACGTCGAGTGACTGACCAGCTTGGGATTAAACAGTGCATACTCTATCGTTTTGTCTCCATCCTGATAATAGACAGCACACATTCTTTTGTTCAGACCCACCTGGTTGGCGGATAGCCCCACACCCGGGCGCAGCTCATAGCGGGTGGCCAGCTCTTCATTTTGGCTATTTTTCAGATAATCCAGCATCCATTGCATCTGTTGAAGATCCTCTTCTCGCAGCGGCAAGTCTACCGGATCAACCTTCGTACGCAAAATCGTTTCCCCTTCACGTACGATATCCTTCGTGAGAAGCATCTCCATCGGTTGATTGCTCATTCATCAGCCTCGATTCATTAATAAATATACTCTCATGTGATCCTGCAAAATATGCGTAAAATCCCCGGTTTTACTGCAAGTTTTATCCCATAAATTATATCTATTCATGAAATGAATTGTCAAAATAAAGCCGCAGTGGAGTGTAAGCTAAACAATATGGCTTTTAAAAGTGAAATACACCTATAGGACTTATACTAAGGGACAAACCGTATCAGATTTGCGTCTGATTGTGACAGGCGGTAGCAATGTGTATAGCAAAATACCTAGCACAATGCCAGCTTGGGAAGTATTCGATTCACAAGTTACAGCTGCAAACCTTCAAATTAAGAACGCTTCAAGTAACACATGGACGGCTCTCACAACAAGCAATGCAACCCCAACCAAATTCCATTGGCCTATTGCTTCCGGAACTTCTACACCGGTACCTTGTCCAAATCCCCAAGATTACATTTTGAGATACTACTTATCTTTCTTCTTCTAAAATTTATGCTTCGTTAAAATAATAATTTCTGTTCATAATTTAAGGACTATAACATCATCAAGGTGGTGTTATAGTCCTGTTTTTTGAACAAAGTGGATTAATTGTTTTCTGAATCTTCATTCCATAATTTATCAAACTCTTCGTCCGTCAATCCATCCTCTTTTATATGAGGAGCATAATAATGTCCATTAGGATCAATAAGATATTTAACCTGCGCCTCTTCATCAGAGATCACAATGGTATACTCATCATCTGCTTCGAATATGGTTGGAATTATACTTACCATCACAAGCCAGACTGGAAGATTGGAATCGTCAAACTGATTATAAAATTTTGCAGCACGTTCCTTTGTACTGTCTATTGTTCCAGAAAGGTTATACTTTCCCTTGTAGTTCTCAGCTATTTGCATTGCTCGTTCTGCTGTAAGATGTTTGTTTATCTTTCCACTCATTATTTTCAAAACCTTTCCAGCCCAGTGGAGGTCATTCCCCGTTTCTTAATTTATAGATATATTTTTGCGAAGAGAGAATTTCACCGTCATTAAATAGCTCTTTATTTTTCATAATTTCATTATAAACGAATTCTTCTCTCTCAAGAGTGCTTTGTTGTAAATAGTTATCCTCCCCTAGTTCCTTCCACTGCTTGGCATGATAGGACTATTGATTACTCATATATAAAAAAAATGCACCCCAAAATTTCATTGGCTGAACCTGTTGGTTCTCTCCAATAACCTATTTTAGGAGTGCATTTTTGAACGAACTTTTAATTCAATTTGTTACACGTTTAAAATCCACCAATCTGTACAAGGGTCTGAATAGGCTGATCATGATTGTGCGTCTGATTGGGTACGGATAAAAAAAACAAAAAGCTACTCGCAACGATTAGCAGTGCCATTTTTTTTAACATTACTTAACCACACCTTTTCAATAAAATTTAAAAACCCTGCTTTAGTTTCAGGAACCGCATAATCCTGAAAATGTAAAAATAAGCCCATACAATTTATAAAATATGTCTCGTTATTTAGTATATTCGCTTTTACCATTGCATTCATCAAATATTTAAAACCATCACTGTACACACCTTGATGTAAATAGTAATGGGCCATTTCGTAACCAAACCATACAAAATAGTCCGGTATCACTTGTTGGGTATATATATCTGTAGAAGCTGGGAGTTGAGAAAAAGAATTAATGTCCGTTTCAAAACGTAAAAGGACATCATCCACATCTATTCCATATCGGTTAGCTGCTATCATAACGTTCAACAGCTTTGAGAGCTTCTCATTATTGTTGGCGATTGATGTTACTGTTATATATTCAACGTACTCTGAAAGCACACTCGTATCTCCAGACAGGAGCTTATTTACATACGTATTTCCTTCTGCCCAATCTTTGAACAAGTTAACCCAGTGTTGGGTATCCTCATCAATCTCTTTGACCCAATCCAAATTAGCGTAGGCGTATGTATATTGTAGAGCTTGCTCATAATCGCCTTGGGCTTCACAAACACTGGCACACAGTAAGTCGGCATAAGCAATATATCCAAATAACGGCCCCCTGGTTTCCTTTTTATGCTCCCTGCTCTTTCGATTCTTTTGTTGATGCTTCATTGAATATTGGATTTCCGCTTTATCTCTCATTTTTTTTGCCATTTCATCAACCTTGTCCCATTGACGCAAAGACCTGTACACGTTCGCCAAGTCCTTCAATGCGTCAAGCTGGTCTATTTCATCTAGGCGCTCAACAAAAGCTTCAAATATCGTAGCTGCCTTGAGATTTTGGCGTTGATCGTCTCCAACCTGAATTGTGAATATACGATAATGGCAGATTGCCAAACGTTCCGAATGTTGGTATTTTTCCGCTTCTGCTACACCTTCATAGAGTAGTAATGCAGCGACATGTCGTCCTTGTGCTAATAGCGCCTCTGCAATGTCAAACAGTTTGGGCGAATAGAGTAGATTGTCCATGATGGCTTCCGCCACTCGACGAATCGAGTCAAACTTGTCCAACTCCGCACAGCGATACAAAAATGGCTCGATCCGCCTCATATTCGGGGGAATGTCGATGATGTAGTTTTCTATAAATAAGTCGTAAAAGTAGCCTTCCGGTAAACCCATAGCCTCAGTAATGCAATCTAACTGGTTAGCGGACATAGACTTATTACCTGTCACAATACCACTTACTATCCCCCTATTAATGCCTGCAATATATCCAAATTGCGTTAGACTCAAACCCTCTTGTTTTAAGTATCTGTCTAATTCTGCGCGTATCGTGGGTGTGATTTTCATGGATAAGCCACCCTTTCAGCATAAAATCGTTATTATAGTTAAATAAATTATGTAGTTGAGAAACAAGTAGTAAAATACATTTGTTTTATCGCTCATAATTGTACCATTTTTTAGAATAAAATCATATACCTCTCATATATTTACTTAAGATACCTTTTCGGATAGTTTTCAAAGATTTCTTGATTAAGGGTATCATCATGTAGCCAAGAAAGAACGAGCGATCATACCATTAAATATGAATAGCCTTAATTATTCACAAGCTTAACTCTTAACTATCCTTATTAATTCAGCACCAAGCAAAAATCTCCTATACCAATGAAATGGTCAGGAGATTTTTGCCGTTATCATACCTTTAGAATTAATCATACGTATCTTTTCTTACTATTAAGACGGCTGCTCCAGTGCATCGGGTGTATCGCTGAACAGCTTCGCCTTGGGATTAGGCTGTGTCCAGGTGTTATAATATTGCGAGTTTTTGCCGTACGAATTATCAATGACCACATGCGGCATATCGAGCAGGCAGGCCAGGATATGACCGTGCAGCCGTGAGGTGCGAACCTCGCGGTAAGAGCTGAACAGCGTAACCGCTTTGTTCATGAGGTGGTCAGTATACTTGTACCAAAAAGTACGCGTAGGCAGCGGACCGCCGATTTTCTTGTCCAGACGGTAAAACTTCTGGAAGTAGACGATCCCTTTCACTTCCAGCGGAGTGAACAGAGTGTCCCAGTCCAGACGGTGGGCCGCATCGGCCTCGTCGTCGAATTGCTTTTGCCCCCCTACGGTTTCAATATCCGTACGCAGGAAGTACAGTACGTCCTTGACCGTTTCCGTAGTCGGCTTCAACGGCCAGAGTTGGTGCGCCATGTCCGGGCATAGCGTGATGCTGCACTGATTCAGCTTTTCCTTGGCCCACTGATATGAACGTGTATCCCGCACAAACATATGTAGATCCGGATGAGCATTGAACAGCGCAGCGATCTCATTCCCCTTCTGCTCAGATTGAAAATGGATCGTCTGCGGCATGATTACAATACGGTGGTTCGGAAAATCCCGCACGATGCGTTCCCGCAGATTTTGGTGATTTGAATATAAATCGCCGAAATTACCGCCTCCGTGACACACGATAATCCAGTCGCCCGGAATTTGAAGCTGATCGGGAATATCCATAGCACTGTAACGGGCACGAACACGGATACTGTTATCCTTGAAGAACGCCTCGGTGCCTTTCATGATGAGTACATCCCCACCGTTGTTATAAACGGGATAGTCGACATAAATGATATTCGAACCTTGGGGGACTACGTCGAGAATGACGCTCAGCTTATTTTTCAGTTTAGCCATGGGATGCGAATTCGGCATCTTTCAGTTCTCCCTTCCTGCGCTTCTTTTGTATGGTCTGAATGACAAATGTGATATCACTTTTATCAAAAATGATCCGTGATAACGGAACATCGAAAAACATCGGGAATGAAAACAGCGAGAATGCCAACCGTACACAAGCGCCTACAAGCAAAGCAATGGCAATGCCGTCCAGACCGAAGATCGGGGTACACATAAAGAACAGCCCAACGGTAATGGCATATGCCACAATTTGCCGGAACAGTACCAGCCCCGGACGTCCCAGCGCGTTAAAGGCCGAAGCCAAAATCCATGATCCGCCACCGATGATACATTCCAGTGACAGCAGGTAGAACGTTAGCGATGCTTCCAGAAAAGCGGGGCCATACAGCAGACCCAGCATGTATCGTCCAATGAACAAAGCAGGCACGATGACGATCAGCATTGCAGCCATGGAGATGCGAAAAGCACGTCCAACCGTTTCGACAATCTTGCTGTGCTCCATCCCCGTCACCTTCGGAAAGGTTACATTCGTGACGGCATTTTGCACCACATTGAACACACGAGACAAGGCGTAGACGACAGAGTACAGGCCGAACGCTTTGGGTGACAGCAGCGCCACAATGACGATTTTGTCCGTTTGTGTGGACAGCGTCCCCATCAATTCCATCCCGTAGACTCTCGCTCCATAGCTATAATAAGGACGGAGCACCTGGCGGCTGGTGAACGGGCGAAAAGTACGTAAATTCATATGCTTGCGCAAACGAAGGAACGCCCATACCAGCGCAAGGAAACTCGCGGCAAAATTCACGGCCCCCGCCAGCTGCACATTGAGCAGCCCCATCAGCCACAGCGTCACCAGACCGATGAAGTTCAGCAGCGGATAATAAAACAGCAGGCCGTTATATACGCTAAACCGATCCAGTCCTTGCGACAATGCTGTTGTCAGCGCCGTAAGCACCGCCAACGGTATCGCAGCCGCACAATAGAGCTGTGACAGGTGGACGATATCCGCACCATAGCCATTCAGCCACAGCGGCATGCATATCCACGCTACAGCTCCCGCCAGCAAGCTGGCAGGCAACTGAATCCACAGCGACAGCGCCACCAGCTCCTCTGTCGTGCCTGTTTTCTTCTTGAGGTTATAAATCAGCGACGTTGGCAAGCCGAAGCTCAGCACGCTACCGATCAGCGTAGGCCAGAACAGAACCGCCGCCAGTTCCCCTTTCCCCTCTACTCCGAGCATACGTGCGGTCAGGATGGAAGTCAGGGTCGTGACGATCAGCACGAAAAAATTGTTAAAGCTCGTACGCATGATCGTTTTGGCGAGACTGTCACCCGTGAATGCTTTCCTTGCTGCTGTCCATGTGCTCATGTTACGTCCAACTCCTGTTCCTTATTAAGCCTCTCGTCTCTATGTTCACATCGCGCTCCTGCCGCACCTCCATCAGCCTACCGTTTTTTTGGAATTGCGTTCAGGTAGCTGACCTCCGCCAACAGGCTCCTTCGGACCTGAAAAGATCGCCTTCAGCGCTTTTCTGTAGCCTTGAATGGCAGTATAATTTTTCTTGGGCTTCTCTCTCAAAATTTGATACAGTGTCGTCCAATACAACGCTGCATAACCGATCGGCCCAGATCGCTCGTCCCGCAGTAGATGAATATGATTCATCACCCGCATATAAGTCACCTGCTCCATATTGTCGCGCGAGGACGGCGATTCGTGGTGAAGCAGCGTAAGCGCCGGGTTAATGTACAGCGGGCCGCTTTTCATGGCAATGCGCGACAGTAACAGGTCTTCCCCTACGCTATAGCTTTGCAGCCAAGGTACCGGCTCCAGACTGCGAATCGCCTCACGACGAAACGACATATTACAGCCGTGGAAAAACTCGGTTCGAAACGTCCTTTTCGCCTTGTGCCAGTTGTACATCGAGCCGGACTGACCGCTGAGGGACAGCTTTCCTTTGGACAAGGACTGTTGGAATGACAGCAGGCAACGAATGGTTCCCATGAAGCTGTTGCTCATGCCCTGTGCAATGCCACCGACACCAGCGGCCTGCGGATAAGCCTCATAGGTGCGTATCAGCTCGTTCAAATAGTTGTTCGGCAGCTCAACATCATCGTCAAGGAACAAAATGATATCGCCCTGCGCCAGCTCCACCGTTTTTACACGTGAAAGCCATAAGCCCGGCTGCTCCTTGCGATGGTATCGGTAGGTAATCCCCGCTCTGCCCAATTGACGCTCATAGCGTTCCAGCACATGCCTCGGCAGTTCTCCATCATCAATAATCCACAGCTCGGTTTCACATGCCTCCGGTGCCCCACCAATAGCAATTGAATTGATGCATCGGGTCAGATCGTCAACCCGATTTCGGGTGCACAGGGCAATGGACAAGCTCAACATCATACTCCCCCTTTATCCTGAAAATATATGAAGCCACAAGCTGCCCGCTTTTCGCAGACTGCACGTTTACAACAGATTTCTGATTACTGAACCGCCGGGCCTAAATATTCGTTATATTTTTGCTTGCGCGGGTTCAGAATGAACAGCACCCCCTGCTTGTATCCTTCTGCGGCATTAAAGTTACGGCGCAGTATTTCCTTGAACATCAGGTAGGACAAGGTCCATAAAAGCGCTCCGTACTGGATGGCTCCCGCCTTTTTCAGAGCAAGAAAATAATAGTGATTGATCGCTGTAGCCTTGGCTACTTTGCCCGCCTTATCGCGCGAGCTTGAAGATTCGTGATGAATGATCGTCAAGTCGGGATTGATAACCAGCTTGCCGTAACGGCTCGCCAACTGGCACATGTACAAATCGTCAGCCACGGCATAGCTGGTCATCCACGGATACGGCTTCATATCCCGAAGCGCATCCCGCCGGAATGACATGTTGCAGCCATGAAAAAATTCCGTATCAAAAACCTCCGTCGCTTCTCCCCAGCGCAGCAATGAACCTGCCAGGCTACTGGGCGAAAGCTTGCCGAGAGACGGAGACATCTGAAATGTCAAAATGCCCAGCAGCTTCCCTGCCCGGCTCGAATGTAGTCCCTTTGCAATCCCTCCAACACCCACAATCGTTTCATCCTGATCATAGGTATCGAGCAAGCGCCGGATATAGAGTTTATCGTCCAGTTCGGCATCATCGTCAAAATACAGCACGATATCATACCGTACGAGAGATAACGCTTCATAGCGGGACAACCAAACGCCGGGACGACTTTTTTTATGATACTTCAAAACGCCTTGAGGCAAGCCGGATACCATGTCACGGTACAGCTCGACCTGTTGGTCGGAAATATCGCCGTCATCCACAATCAGCAGCTCTACAGCCGTATGCTCCAGTTGCTGCTGTCCTGCAATAGATTGTATACAGCGTGTCAGATCTTCGATCCGATTGCGGGTACAAATGATGATGGAGACATCGGACATGCCATTACCTCCTGTGTGTATCCAGATGCTTTGGAAGAGATATTCAAAATTTTTCCAATTGCTGGATGATATATGTTTATTGTATCTTTGACAGCGTTTGAGTGTATATACCTCTTTTGTATACTTTTTCAGTCTCCAAAAGGGTAGACAATACTCGAAAAAGGGCAAAAAAATAGGATCGGCTTCTAGCGCCAATCCTGTCTACCCTCGAAAGTCCAGAAACAACGTCGCATTCACATACCTGCGTGCCATGGACAAAAAATAACTATTTTGCACCGATACCGCAGCTACCAGCAATGTATTCCGAACGGCTTGACACTGGTTAGGGGTCAAATGCTGCAAACGGCTGGTGTATTGATCGGCCGCCTGAATCAGCAATTCCTCGGTCGCACCTTCCTGACGCTGCTGCCCTGTAGCGGAATTCCCGTTTTCTTTGGCAAGCCTGGCTCCTGCCACATCCAGCAGCTGATCTCCATTCGCATCCAACTCCTCAAACAAGGTTGAATAAGCAGCGTACAAATCGACCGGCTGAATTAGATCATCCGTATCATCCTCCGGCTGTTGGAACAGGATATGAAATAGCTGACGGATGGATTCAAAATCTAGACACGATTTCAAATCCTCCACAATGAGCAGCAGTGCAGCCTGGTTGACTGAATATTTTTTACCGATCTTCGGCGATCCGAGAAATTCCTTGAAGTCACGTTTGACCCAATTCTGCATAGAGGCCAATGAAACATGGCTATACTCGACCAGTTGGCCGAGAGAAACGATTTCCTGTAGCGAAAAAGCTGCGCTGTGTTTGCCCTTGATAATTTTATCCAGCACAGGCGTTACCTCAGTATACATAAATGTCGGCATCGTGCTGCCGGGACGGCCCGAATGGATATGGGTGCGTCTCCAGGCATCCTGAAGAACGGCCAACGGCTGCAATTCGCGGCGACCTTCCATCGCCAGCAGCAAATGGGCCATATCACGGCGTGTGAGGGTAAAAGACTCCATCTGCTTTCCTCCCTTTAAACCATTTCAAGTTCATTTGAACTCATCATACGCCCATAAACTAGGCTTGTAAAGTAAAGCAATGAGCCGTGCGGGTTCTGTTTTGCCTTATTTTCCGTACAAATTGAAGGCAGGTGACCTGCTATGATTGGATATGCACCTTGTATATTTGCTTTTAAGTTCTTAAAATAAGTTCAAGTGAACTTAAAATGGAGTTCATTAAAAATTGAACGAAAAAGGGATGAGTGAAAATTATATGGGTATAGGTGTCAGTCTATTTTTGTTCGCGGTGTTGATTATATTTAGTGCTTTCTTCGTGGCTACCGAGTTTGCGATTATTAAAATCCGTTCCAGCCGGGTCGATCAGCTGGTCGTGGAAAATCGGAAAAACGCACTGGCGCTACAAAAGGTCGTCAATAATCTAGACGGCTACCTGTCCGCCTGTCAGCTTGGTATTACGATTACAGCGTTGGGACTCGGCTGGCTCGGTGAACCGACCGTGGTCAAATTGCTGGAGCCTCTCTTTCAACAGCTCAACATCAATGGAGAATTTTCACATATCCTGGCCTTTATTATTTCATTTGTCATTGTAACTTACCTGCACGTGGTGATCGGTGAACTGGCTCCCAAAACGCTGGCGATCCGCAAAGCGGAAGCAGTAAGCTTGTTGACCTCCCCGGTCATCGTATGGTTTAACCGGATTATGTATCCGTTTATCTGGCTCCTGAATGGCTCGGCCAACCGTCTGGTTCGTTTGTTTGGTCTTCAACCGGCAAGCGAGCATGAGGAAGCGCACTCTCAGGAGGAAATTCAGATCATTTTGTCCGAAAGCGTGGAAAGTGGTAAGATCAATAACACCGAATATGGCTACGTGAATCGTATCTTTGCTTTTGACGAGACCGTTGCCAAAGAAATTATGGTGCCACGTACAGATATGGTATGCTTGTTTACGAATCGCTCGCTGAAAGAAAACATGCTAACCATTCACGAAGAGCAGTATACCCGTTTTCCGGTGGCGACAGAGAGCAAGGATCAGATTATCGGTATGATTAATACCAAGCAATTGTTCCTTGAGTATGACTGCAACCCTGAGCTTGATTTCCATACTCTGATTCAACCGATCCTGACCGTTCCGGAGGTTATACCCGTCAACACGCTGCTCAAACGCATGCAGAAGGAGCAGGTTCATATCGCCCTTCTCGTCGATGAATACGGCGGAACCTCCGGTCTGATTACCATAGAGGACATTTTGGAGGAAATTGTTGGCGAAATCCGAGACGAATTTGACAAGGATGAACGGAAGGAAATCGAGAAATTGACGGAGAACAGTTATTTGATGGATGGCAAGGTGATGCTTTCCGATCTGAGTGATCTGACTGGCTTGACGTTGGACGATGAGGACGTGGATACTGTCGGAGGGTGGGTGTATAGTCGGGTTCCGGAACCGAGACAGGGCAAGGAATTCATAGAAGATGATGTGAAATTTATCATTCGTGAAATGGGTAAAAATCGTATTCGACGGGTGGAGATTATTCTACACAATGAATCTCCTGTATCTGAATTGGAAGCGGAATCGGACACTTCTTCCCGGGAGTGAACCGCTGTGACCTGAGCGGCTTGCACTGTGCACTTGACACTTGCGTTCACTCCTACTGAAATGACATACTTCCAGGGCAAACGGCTTAGGGCGTTTGCCCTGCACGCGTGTAAGGAGGAACTAATAAAGTGGATATTTTATCATCTATTATTATGGGCATTATTGAAGGGCTGACAGAGTTTTTGCCGGTCTCTTCGACGGGTCATATGATCCTGACGGCTGATCTTCTCGGGTTAAACACGGAGAATGATACAGTCAAAACGTTCGAGGTTATTGTGCAGTTGGGTGCTGTGCTGGCGGTTGTCGTATTGTACTGGCGCAGGTTCCTGAGCTTATTTGATTTCAGACGCAGAATCTCGTCCCAGCCGCGCCTGAACCTGCTACATATTATTTTGGCCATGATCCCTGCGGGTGTGATTGGCGTGCTATTCCGTGATGTAATCAAGCAATACCTGTTTGGCCCTCAAACTGTTCTGTACAGTCTGATCATCGGAGGCTTGCTAATGATCGCGGCTGAAAAATTCCATCCGCCCATTAAATCGCATACGGTGGATGACATTACGTATAAGCAGGCTTTTACGATTGGCTTGTTCCAGGTCCTGGCTTTATGGCCGGGCTTCTCCCGTTCAGGCTCAACTATGTCCGGGGGCCTATTCGCCCGTGTAAGCCATACAGCAGCCGCTGAATTTACATTTTTAGTATCTGTTCCGGTCATGCTGGGCGCATCGGGTATTGATATGATCAAAAGCATGGACCATCTGTCTATGAGCGATTTTCCGGTGTTCGCGGCAGGCTTTATCACTGCCTTTATCGTTGGAATGCTGGCGATCAAAACGTTCCTCGGTCTGCTCAAACGCTTGAGCCTGACTTCATTCGCCATCTACCGCTTCGTATTGGCGGCTGTGTTCTTCTTCATTATTTTGTAAGCTGTTGTTTGTTGCCGCAAAGCCTTCATGCTTTTCAGCAACAAGAGTTCGTTTCGTATGACAAAAAAAGGGACATCCCATGAGCGTGATTCGTCAGCCATGGGATATCCCTTTTTCTATTTTACCGAAATGAAAGATACGTTTGATTCAATCCCTTGAATCGTACGACTTTGACTATAGTTTCGATTATTGTTTTGATTCCAACGTGGTCAGGTATTCGGAAATTTGTGCTGGCGTCTTGGCATATTTGCTGTGCAAATGAGCAATTTTTTCGCCGTTACGGAAAACGAGCAGACTCGGAATACCGCGTACCTGATTTTCTTCGGCAATCGGCTGGAATTTCTCAGCATCAAGCGCAAAGAAACGCTTATCCGCATTTTCCTCAATAATGCCACCCATGAATTTGTCCAGTGTCTTGCAATCCGGACACCAGGTTGCATCAAATTTTACGACAGTCAAGCCGTCACCATTAATCAAATCCTGATACTGCTGCTGTGATTCGATACGTTCCATTTGTTGATTCCTCCTAGTGTATATTTTTGAACGTCTCCATACTCAAATATGGATTATAAACCTAAGCCTATTCTTATATTGTAATGATTCTTTCATATATTGCAACTATAGCGAGTACACGTTCGAAAGTATGACCCAATTTATCGGCTGGCAAATCGCATTTCCGACCGTGTGACAAAGATTCCCCTCTGCCCTACCTGTACTCATATCAGCGGTATTGCGCATCATAGCGGTTGGCCCGGCTCATTTGCTGTAGCGCTTCCCGCTCCTGCCTGGATAACGGCGGAATACTGGCTACTGCGATATTATGCTCCAATTGCCCCAGTGAGCTTGCACCCGGAATGACAGCAGCGACAGCCGGGTGAGACAGGCTATAACGGATTGCCGTCTGCCCCATGCTGCGCTCTGTACCCGTAAATGCCTTCAGTTGCTTACGTATGTCCAGCAGCTCTGCCTCTTCGTAGTCCAGATAGCCCTTGGCTACCTTGCCTTCTCCTTCGTCGGTCAATACGCCGCTGGCGACAGGCCCGCGTGCAATGACGCTGATTCCCCGCTCCTGAAGTAATGACAGTACCTCTTCCTCTGCCCGACGGTCCAGCAAGCTATATTGATTCATGACGCTGACGATATTCGAGCGCTCGACATATTCACGGATGACGTGAGGACGAATCGAGGAAATGCCATAATAACGGATGACCCCCTCTCTTTTGAGCTGTTCAAAAGCCTCAATCGTTTCGTCGATGGGATCGTCAATCGTCCCACCGTGAAGCTGATACAGGTCGATATAGTCCGTTCCCAGGCGACGCAGGCTTTCTTTGACTGCAGACAGAATATATTCCTTGGACGGGTCCCATCCCCCGCCCTCTTGGCCCGGGATACGCCGATTACCGACCTTGGTCGCCAAAACGACATCTTGTCGCCGTCCACGGATCGCTGCACCCACAATTTCCTCATTACGCCCGTGTTGGTACAAATCCGCTGTATCCAGCAGGTTCACGCCCCGATCCAGCGCTTCATGGATCAGGTAGACACCTTGCTGTTCCTCCGTACCGACCGACATACAGCCCAAGCCAATCTCGCCTACCAGCAAATCCGAAGACCCCAGACGATTTTTCTTCATTTATGCTCCCCTCACTTCCAATAACGTATAACTTTAAATTTTTAATATTTCTCTATTATACGAAAAAAGTATACAAAAAAAACAACCCCAAGTATTCTAACCGTCTGAAAAATAACGGTTGCAAAAGCAATGGAGCCACCTGTCAGAATGAAGGCTGCGATCTTTTTTAATCGTCGAGGCAGCGCGTAATGACAGGTATGTTCTCCTAAAATACCATTGAAATAACCCTAGACTTCCCTATTGTAAAAATCAGCCTTTTTTTAGAATAGGATGCCAGCTTTTTATTATTTCAGTAATACCTTCACTCTTTTTATGAAGAGTTTCCGAACAGTCCAGGTAGACATTGAGCAATTAAGAGCAATATCCTGTAAACTGGAAATAGGATATTCCTATAATCCTCTTTAACGTTTTACTTTCGCTGCTTTCTAAAAAACCGATCCTAGTCGAACGCTTATCAAAAAACAGGAGGTAAATAATGAATTATATATTAATTGTCGAGGATGATATCGCATTGAGTAATGGTATTGTTCTTGCTCTTAAAGAACCTAACAACGTATTTGTGCAAACGTATGACATTGCTGCTGCAAAAGAACAATTGAACATCACTGCTTTTGATTTAATCATCCTTGATATTAATTTACCAGATGGGAACGGGCTTGATCTTTTAACAGATATACGAAAAAAAACAACTATACCCGTCATCGTTCTGACTGCGAATGATATGGAAACAGATGTCGTCACTGGTTTTGAGCTGGGTGCTGACGACTATATCACCAAACCCTTCAGTCTTATGGTACTGAGAGCAAGAGTTGGTGTTCAGCTAAAGAAATCCAGATACTCGTTTGCAGACTCCATTCAGCTAGACAATTTTTCTTTTTCATTCGAGAGGATGGAATTTATTAAAAATGGTACACCTATTGAACTAAGTAAAACGGAGCAAAAATTGTTGCGCATCCTAATCAACAATCGAAGAAATACCGTTTCGCGTGATCATTTGATAGACAGTATCTGGATTGACGGAGCTGAGTATGTAGGTGAAAATGCCTTGTCGGTTACGATAAAAAGGCTACGGGATAAATTGGAGGATCATCCTTCCTCCCCACAATATATTAAAACGGTTTATGGGCTGGGCTACACATGGGCGTTGAAATGACAACACTCCTATATATATGTATTGGAATTGCCGTTGTTGCTGTATGCACCGCTGTGTGTGCTATTATGCTGTATCGCAGGAGCATCCAAAAAACAATGAAAACTATTGAGAACATGCTGGATACCGCGATAAACGGCAGCTTCTCAGAGGATGTCTTTGATGAATCCGTTCTATCAGCAATAGAAGCGAAATTTGCGAAATTTCTTTCTATTTGCTCCGTGTCTTCCAAAAATCTGCTTACTGAAAAGAATAAAATAAATGAGCTGATTTCCGATATTTCACACCAAACGAAAACACCAGTGGCCAACATCCTGCTTTATTCACAACTACTTAGCGAATACGAACTACCGCAAGATACCTCCACTTGTGTGCAAGCTCTCTCTGCACAGGCCGAAAAGCTTAACTTCCTGATCCATGCATTAGTGAAAACTTCGCGCCTTGAAACGGGGATTATCACAGTATCGCCAAGGCGGGAATCTGTTCAAAAGCTGCTTAATGCTGCACTGGAGCAAATTATGCCAAAAGCAGATGCCAAAGGGATCTCAGTTGTTATGGAGGATACAGTCATCCATGCTTATTTTGACCTAAAGTGGACGAATGAGGCTGTCTATAACATTATGGATAACGCCATAAAATATACAGAGACAGGCGGAAGCATGAATATAAAAGTGATGGCATACGATTTGTTTTGCCGAATTGATATTACCGACAACGGCATAGGGATTGCAGAAGAAGAACAAGGGAAGATCTTTACCCGCTTCTATCGCTCCCCCACTGTTAACTCGCAGGAGGGTGTAGGTATTGGACTGTTTTTAGCTAGAGAAATCATCGCTGCGGAGGGTGGTTACATCAAGGTACGGTCACACTACGGCAGTGGTTCTACCTTCTCTATTTTTCTTTCTATAGACACTTAATTCTTTCAATACTGTTAGATTTCAGAAAGATTGTAGAAAGATTAGTGTGTTAATGTCTGTACTGTAGATGACTACGATCCAGACATTTTTTTTGTGGAGGAGAACGTATATGGCTCTATTGAAAATTCAGGCATTAAAGAAGCATTACGGTAATGGTGATACTGCTGTTCATGCCTTAGAAGGCGTGAACCTAGAGGTGGAAAGCGGTGAATTTGTCGCCATTGTCGGTACGTCCGGGAGCGGCAAATCTACCCTTCTTCATATGCTGGGTGGACTTGATCGTCCAACAAGCGGAAATGTTACAATTGACGGCAAAGATATTTTTACATTGAAGGACGAAGAATTGACTATTTTTCGCAGACGAAAGATTGGCTTCGTTTTTCAAAATTACAACCTGGTGCCTGTCTTGAATGTCTACGAAAATATTGTGCTTCCTATTGAACTGGATGGTAAAGAGCCGGACAAAACCCACATAGATAAAATTGTACATACCTTGGGTCTTGACCAAAAGTTGAATAATCTGCCCAACCATCTTTCGGGAGGCCAGCAGCAGCGTGTAGCCATTGCCAGAGCGCTAGCAGCGAAACCCGCGATTGTTTTAGCAGATGAACCCACCGGAAACCTGGACAGTAAAACGAGTCTGGATGTGATGGGACTGATCAAAGTATCCAGCCAGCAGTTCCGCCAAACGATAGTGATGATTACCCACAACGAGGAAATTGCGCAAATGGCAGACCGGATCATCCGAATTGAAGACGGTAAAATGGTCGGCGGTGAAGGTAAATGATCAAGGTAAAGAACAAAAAAGTAATCCGCAAGCTGGCAGATAAGAGCTTCAAAGTAAACAAAGCCCGTAACCTCTTTGCTATTGTTGCCATAGCACTAACCTCATTGCTATTTACAACACTGTTCACTATGGGGCTTGGCGCTGTGGAAAGCTTACAACGGGCGACCATGCGCCAGGCCGGTGGAGATGGACATGCCGTACTTAAATATATAACGGATGACGAATTTAATCATGTCAAGGATCATCCGTTGATCAAGGAAATAACTTATAACCGTATATTAAGCGATCGAGTTATGAACGATAAATTTCTAAAACGCCAGACGGAGTTCTGGTATTACGACGATGTAGGGATGAAGCTTGGTTTTATTGAGCTTAAAGAGGGGCACAAGCCTGCGGCGAAAAACGAAGTGATTGCAGACTCCAAGACGTTACAGCTACTGGGTGTTCCACTGGAGGTTGGAGCACCCTTGAGACTAAAGCTTGACATACGAGGTAAAGAAGTACAGCGTGATTTTATCCTATCCGGCTGGTGGAAAAGCGATCCTGTGTTTAACGCAGGACAAATATTGGCCTCCAGATCCTATGTGGATGCTCATGCCAAGGAATTACAAAGCTCCTATAAAAAAGATCACTTTTATACCGGTACCATTAGTGCGAACATGATGTTCGACAATAGCTTGGATTTGCAAGGAAAACTCAACAAAGTTATTACGGAAAGCGGATATTCCCTTGACAAAAATGCACCGAACTACATTGCAAATAATGTAAACTGGTCATATATCTCGACCAATTTTAGTATGGATGCGGGAACAATCATGGCACTTACTTCCGCCCTGATACTGATCGTATTTACCGGCTATTTGATCATCTATAACATTTTTCAAATATCGGTGATGCGAGATATTCGTTTTTATGGTCTTTTAAAGACGATCGGCACAAGCGGCAAGCAGATCCGCCGGATCATTCGCAGACAGGCGTTAGTTCTTTCAGTGATAGGAATCCCGTTTGGATTAATAGCAGGTTTTTTTGTCGGTAAAGCACTTATACCACTTCTTATGAACCACACTGCTTTTGCTGGTACCGAGGTATCGGTATCTCCCAACCCGTGGATTTTTATAGGATCGGCTTTGTTCGCGGTCATTACCGTAATCATTAGCACCTTTAAACCAGGCAGGATTGCGGCAGCTGTTTCGCCGGTTGAGGCAGTAAGATACACAGACGGAAATACCAAGGGCAGCCGTAAGCTGAAAAAATCCACCGAAGGCGCTAAAATGATCCACATGGCTCGCTCCAACTTGGGGCGCAATACAAAGCGTACCGTGTTGGTAGTCATCAGTCTTTCGTTGAGCCTTGTACTTCTTAACACGGCGTTCACCCTGTCTCAGAGCATTGATATGAATAAGTTTGTATCCAAATTCAATGACACTGACTTTCTCATTGCTCATGCTGAATATTTTCATAGCCCCTATTTTAGAGGCCCTGAAAATGAGACCTCCGAGAGTTTTATTCAGGCTGTACAGATACTGCCCGGCTTTGAAGAGGGCGGTCGCTTGTACGGCGGCAAATTAGTGCTTACTGTCGAGAATGGAAAAGACACCAATGAGGACGACGTGACTGACTCTCGCGGCAACTTCATGGCGACAGTGTATGGGCTGGAAGATTTACCACTGCACCATTTGCAATTGCTAGACGGTGAGCTTGATTTTGAAAAGCTAGCTTCCGGTAAATATATATTGGAAGGGTTAGATTTAGATGACAATGACATCCCCCATATGGAAGAAGCTCTTTATAAGGTAGGTGAAAAGGTCACGCTTCACAGTTATATGGGAGCAGCAGAAGCTCCGCTGGATAAAGAGTATACTACGCATGAATTCACAGTGCTTGGTCATGTTGCAATTAAATATGCGACCAATTCTGATCGCCTTTCAGATAAGTATAACTTTTATCTTCCGGCGAATATTTACAAGCCGCTTGCGGAGCAGCCTGCTGTGATGAGCTATGCCTTTAATGTATCCCCTGATCAGGAAGAGGCCATGGAGAGCTTTTTAAAAAGTTACACCGAAACTACAGAGCCGGTAATGAACTACACATCCAAATTTACTTCAATGAATGAGTTCTCCGGTATGCAAAACACCATCATGATGATCGGGGGCACGCTCAGTCTGATTATCGGCCTGATTGGTATTCTCAACTTTGTAAACGCAATTCTGACGAGTATATTGACCCGACGTCAGGAGTTTGCCATGCTGCAAAGCATTGGCATGACCAAAAAGCAATTGCGGGGTATGCTGATCTATGAAGGGCTATATTATGTTCTCGGCACCGCCCTATTCTCCATTTTATTAGGGATCATATTTTCTATTTCAATTGTGAAACCCCTAAGCAGTATGATGTGGTTTTTGAGCTATCACTTTATAATATGGCCACTTGTAGCCTTATTGCCTTTTCTGCTTGTGCTCGGGATATTCATTCCACTGGCAGTCTATTCTTTGAACGACAAACAGAGTATCGTGGAGCGGCTTCGGGAGTCAGAGTAGATTTGCGATTGAATGCAGGTCTGTTTTACATGTAATAAAATAGACCGCCCTAAATTGGGTCGGTCTATTTCACAAATTCCACTCTTCCCGCAAAAGCCCCATTCGGATCGAATCATAATACTGTCCATTATAATATCTGCACTTTCGAAGCCTTGCCTCCAAGGTCATTCCCAGCTTTTCCCCAACTCTTACCATCCGATAGTTTCCTGACCAAGTTGTAAAGCCTACTCTTACCAAGGGTAATGTATGAAACAAATGCGTAATCCACAGCCGCAAGGCTCTGGTACCAAACCCACCGCTCCAATACTGCGGATCAAAAATACCAATTCCCATTTCAAGCCAATATGAAGGCTGATGTTCCCAGTAGTAGCTAACCGATCCAATGATCTTACCTTCCACTTCAATTAGCCAAAAGTCATCTTGTTCGACTCGTTTTTCCTTATCTTTTAAATAATCATCAAAAGAAAGTGTCTTATGTTCATAATAAGGTGCATCCCACTGCTTCCATTCCGGTGCTTCTTCTTTATAAGTTAACGTCCAAAGAGCCTGTAAGTCTTCTTCTGTAACGGGCCTAATGGTTAAATCCTTATTCGTATACAACGAACACACTCCTTTTAAATAAATTCCCAATCTCCCTTTAAGTATTTATTTTACATGATTATGCATCATTTTGTATTTCTTTTCCCCTACAGTTCTTGAAGCCAGGATACGTAATTTGAGTTGACAATCGCTCCAAAATCATATATCTTAATATCAAGACAATAAATATTAAGCAACGTTTACTACTGTTCATTTCGCTTTTACATGCTAATCATATAAAACCAAGGAGGACAATGACATGAAACTGTTAGGATTGCATCACGTTTCGGCGATTACGGCGGCGGCGGCTAAGAATGTTGATTTTTATACTCAGGTAATGGGTCTTCGACTCATTAAGAAAACGGTGAATCAGGATGATGTGAGCGTTTATCACCTCTTTTATGGAGATGAGCGCGGAACGGCTGGTACCGAAGTCACTTTCTTTGAAATCCCACATGCGGGGCAAACTCGTACGGGGAATAACAGCATTTCGGCGCTCTCTCTGCGGGTACCGAATGACAAGGCACTGGATTACTGGAAAAACCGTTTCGAACAATTGGATGTAAAGCATGGTGAAATTACGGATCAAGCGGGACGTTTGGCGCTTTCGTTTGAGGATTTTGAGGGACAGCGCTTCTTTCTGGTTTCGGATGAGCATGACAACGGAGTGCGGGGCGGTACGCCTTGGGAGAAAAGTCCTGTCCCTGCTGAATACGGCATCGTCGGACTTGGCCCGGTTCATCTGACCATTCCAAAAGCGGAGAACACGATCCTTATTCTGGAGCAGGTGATGGGCTTCCGCAAAAAGGGCTCCTATCCTTCCCCCGTTGCTGGACAACCGGATGTGGTCATCTATGAAACCGGCGAAGGTGGAACCGGGACCGAGGTTCATCTGGAAGAACGTAACGATCTTCCACAAGAACGCCCAGGACGCGGCAGTGTGCATCATGTAGCCTTCCGTGTTGCGACAGAGGAAGAGCTTAGACAGTGGGTGGAACGTATTAACCAACTGCAAATTTCCAGCTCAGGGTTCGTGGATCGCTTTTACTTCCGTTCATTGTATTTCCGCGAGCCGAACGGCATTTTGTTTGAATTGGCGACCGACGGACCCGGCTTTGATACGGATGAAGAACTGGAGTTTCTGGGTGAATCGCTGGCGTTACCGCCATTTTTGGAATCGCGCCGCGCCTCCATTGAAGCCAACCTCAAACCGCTGAACACCAAGATTTAATAGAGTTATATTAACTCCAAAATCACACAAAGCCGGGACTTCTACATCATGTAGAGGGTCCCGGCTTTTTTCATGCAACAGTTCTGTTTCCACCCAAAAGGACAGCTCATCTGCAAGCCTTTTGGCCTTTACAGGTAAACGAAATGCCTTTTTTGGTTAAGCTTACAGCTTTTTATCGTCCACACTATTCAGCCAAGCTTCGATTTCTCCGATCACAGAAGCGATACATCCATCCTGGAACGGCGAGATCAGACCAGCCAGCTCCACCAATCCGGTAAAAGAACGACTTCCCCCGGCACGGCACAGCTTCAAGTAATCTTCCCACGCAGCTGTCCGGTCGATGCTCATACGTTTCCAGAATTGGAATGCGCACAATTGCGCGAGTGTGTAGTCGATATAGTAGAACGGGGATTGGAAAATATGTCCCTGCTTATGCCAGAACGCGCCCTGCTCCAGATACTCGTTGCCTGCATAGTCCAAATGCGGTTTATACTTGCGTTCAATGGAGCGCCATGCGCTTTTACGTTCGGCTGGCGTCCAGTCTGGATGTTCATATACGGCATGCTGAAATTCATCCACAGCTACTCCGTAAGGGACAAACAACAACGATGAGGACAAATGTTCAAAGTGATATTTGTCCGTATCTTCCTCGAAGAACAGCTTCATCCAAGGCCATGCGAAAAACTCCATGCTCATAGAGTGGATCTCAGCCGCCTCCATGGTTGGCCAATGGTACTCAGGAATTTCAAAATGTCGGCTTTCATAGACCTGGAAGGCATGACCTGCTTCATGCGTCAATACATCGATATCACCGGATGTACCATTGAAATTGGAGAAAATAAACGGCGTGCCATACTCGCTCAAAAATGTGCAGTAGCCTCCGCTTTGCTTGCCCTTTTTACTAGTCAGGTCCATCAACCCACGTTCGATCATAAAGCTGAAAAATTCATGTGTTTCCGGTGAAAGCTCCTCATACATACGCGCTCCATTATGAATGATCCACTCCGGGTCGCCTTTGGGTGTAGGATTGCCTGACAAAAAGTTAAAGCCTTCATCATAATAGCGAAGCTGATTCACTCCGATCCGCTCGCGTTGGCGTTCCTTGAGCTTTGTTGCCAGCGGAACGATATGTTTCAGCACTTGTTCGCGAAAATTGGCAACCATAGTGGCATTATAATCGGTACGACCCAAACGGGCATAGCCCAGCTCTACAAAGTTATCGTAGCCCAGCTTGTGCGCCATGCGCGTGCGTACCTTAACCAGTTCATCGTAAATTCGATCCAGCTCATCCTCATGCTCGCTCATAAATTGATACTTGGCCTCGGAGGCCTGTTTGCGTGTCTCCCGGTTGGTAGCCATTTCAAAAGGCAGAAGCTGCGACAATGTACGTTCTTCTCCCTCGAACGGGATCTTCGCCGAAGCAATCAATTGGGAGTATTCGGAGGTCAGCTTATTTTCCTGCTGCAAATCCTCAATAATATCCGGGTGGAACGACTTGAGTGATACCTCGGCAATACTGAAAAGCTGGCTGCCCCACTGGCTCTCCAGCTCGGCTCTGAACGGCGAGTCTACCAATGCACGATAGTAATCGGTTACATACTCCTGAATGACTGGCATGAAATCATCAGCGTACTCTTGCTCTGCTTTGTAAAATATGTCCTCCGTATCAATGGAGTGCCGAACCTCTACTAATTGCAATTGCGTTTCCACGTTACTGCGCAGCTTATTAATGGCATGAATAACTTCATTTTGACGCTCTACGCTGTCCGCTTCACGAAACTGCTGCAAAAGCGTTTTAAACCGCTGTTCAATTTCAGCTTGTTCTGGTCGGGTATAAGCCATTTGACTGAATAATGTCATTGCTTCGAGTCCTCCCTAAATTTAATAAACCTGATGCCTATTATACAGTACGACTAGAGTAAACTGGAAGATATAATTCCAAAAAAATACAACATCAAAAACCGCAATACCAAGTATTGCGGCTTAAAGACTCTAGCCTAAACGCTAACTATCGGAGATGCACTGCCTAATGGAGCCATTTTATAAGTGCATTCATGCTTTAGTGATTTTGCAAACGATGTGCCGCATGCAGAGTCGGGCCGACGAATTCGTTCAGCTTGAAGCTGCCTTCAATCGCCTGTGTAATGAATTTTTTGGCCTGATCCACCGCTTCACGTACAGTCAGCCCTTGGGCCAAGCCAGCCGTTACCGCTGCCGAAGTTGTACAGCCTGCACCATGGGTGAAGCTTGTTTTCACAACATCCGCCTCGAACCAGTCGAAGGTAATTCCGTCATAAAGCAGATCCATCGCTTTACCTGCACGGATTTTGCCACGGTCCTTAATCAGCACGTGCTTCGCCCCGCGCTCATGGATAATCGCCGCTGCTTCCTGCATCTGTTCCAGCGTCGTAATGGGTCCGTTCTTCGCCAGTTGCGAAGCCTCGAATAAATTCGGCGTGACCAGGTCAGCGCCCGGAATCAAAAATTCCAGCATTGCTTCTGTATTTTCCGGCTGAAGCACTTCATCCGTACCTTTGCAGACCATAACCGGATCAATAACGACCCGTTTAAGATCATGCTTGCGCAGATGGCTGGCAACCAGTTCAATAATATCAACGGAACCGAGCATACCCGTTTTCATCGCGTCAAAGCCAATACCTTCCAATACCGTACGTAGTTGTGCTTCTACCACATCCAACGCAACAGGATATACAAGATGGTCCCACGTTTTGGGTTCCATCGCAACTACAGTTGTCAATACAGTCATTCCATATACGCCAAGCTCCTGGAAGGTTTTTAGGTCTGCCTGAATACCCGCTCCGCCGCTGGTGTCGGAGCCGGCTATCGTTAATGTTTTGGGAATCGTCATTTTCACATGCTCTCCTTCACTTACTGTGCTGCATTTATCCTAATCCCGCATGGGAAACTTGTCAACGCGCAATGCGTTCTACCTATGCTAAAGGTCACAGAAAAGAGTAGAATTAAAAAACGAGAACGTTCCCTTTTGACCGGGAGCATCCTCGCAAGAATAGAATATATAAAGTTTGAATTCCAAAGATTACAAGTACCCGCCGGTGCTGTGATCATAGGCATGATTCTTTTCATTTTCACGCACGCCCAGGCAAAACTTCTGATACAAATGCTGCTGTTCCGGGGTAGAAAAGTTCCGATGCTGCTCAAACAAAGCCATGCAACCGATAATATGCTCAGTATAGCTGTTGTCTACAGACAACTGTAAGCAATGCAGTGTTTGCCCCAGTCCCTCTGCATAAGCGCCCTTCCGAAAATGATATTCGGCATACACCTTGCAAAAGGAGGCGAAGCGGAATGCATTAAAATGCTTGCGGTAGTGAGTGTCCCATTGATCCGGTACAAGCTCCCAGAAGCTCTTGAGTTGCTGGCTGAATAGTCCCAGCTCGGCATCCACAAAGTAACCGAACCTGTTCGCTGATTCAAGCAGCGTATTCAAGCCTTCCAGCGTCTCGTCCGGATGCTCGCGCAAATACGTAATATATTCATAAATTGCAGAGGTATTGCCCATTTTAATTTCGATACAAAGCCGATTGCCTTGAGCGTACACACGATGCATGTCCACTACTTTCTGACCTTCCTCATCCAATCCTTCAAACCAGCTCAAATCTGCATACCCATCAATCCATTTCTTGGATTCCTCATACCTGCCCTGAAACTCATAGCAGCTGGCCTTGAGCAGATGACCCTGTGCATAATAGTAGACAAGCGGTTTGAGCAACTCCAGATGCTCATCTCCAAAGCGGTTCCTATTGCGGTATAGCGCATGAGCTAATTCTCGCAGCTCGTCCGCATACATTTCCATCTCGGACCATTGCATTTTTAACGCAAACACTTGAGATAGCATATGTAAGCCTTCCAATGCATAATTTTCCGGCAACCGACTACGGTACAAGTGGAATTGCACAGCAGCCTTCAAGCTCCGCTTGTTATCCTTGATCTGAATCTGGAATATACGGAAATAGCTGATCGCTAACCGCTCGGAGTGGGTATACTTCTCACTCTCGATAACACAATTGTACAGAAGCATGGCCGCTTCATATCTCTCGTCCTCAAACATCGCTTCTGCGGTATCAAAAATAGCCGGAATGTTCGATAAATCATCCATCAGATAGTCAAGTACACTACAAATACATTCCAGCTTGTTCAGCTCCGAACAACGGAGCAGGAACGGACGCAGCCTCCTCCAGTGTGGTAAGGAATGAATAAAACATTCATCCACATACATCTCGAACAAAGATCCTTCTTCCAAACCCATCGCCCCGGTAATCAGATCAAGCTGATTGACTGAGATAGGCCGTGGTGGGTTCCGGTTAAGTATACCGCTAAGTGTACCCGGATTTACCTTGGAGGCATCTGCGAAACATTGCATCGAAATGCCTTCATTATGAATATACTTTTCTATTTCTGCGCGGATCGTGGTGTTTTTTTCCAAAGGGACACCCCCTCCATCAAATGATGGCGACTTTTTCATTACCTTTTAAACCAAAATTTGTTTAATCAAAGTATATGTCTAATTATAACGGAGGTCAATAACTTAAACGCGACTCAGGACATATAAAATTACGAATTTCGTACGATTTCAAATGATCCGTGTGCAAAAAGACCGCCCGCGGAGGACAGTCTTTGCTCAACATTTGATGCCATGGCTGGAGTCGCAACGGCTGGCTTGCTGATGTTGACTGTAGTCGGTGCGGCAGCGGCAGCAGCACCTGCTACTCCCGGAATCACCAGAGACAAGCTGAGAACCGGAGCGATCCATTTTTTCATTTTTTTCAATTTCATATTGTATTCACTCCCTCGTTGGATATGTTGTCACGTGTTGCTTACATACCGTATAACGGGGGAGCTTTCCGTTTGGATCACTTTAAATTTAAATTTTTTTCAAAAAAAATTCAGGAGCGTCCGAAATCCAGGGCGAATTTGGCGTATCCCTCTGCGGTTAATCCTTCATAAAGCAACTCTGAATGGGCTTTGGCGGCATCCGTTGCCTGCGGAGAGGTCAGAAACGTCACATGCGGGCGGCCCGGCCATGGCGCGAGGGACCAGTGACCGTCTGCTTGGGGCGTTAACATCTTCATATGCCGTACATATTCGGTTAGCACATGCCGATTCTCATCCGGTGAAGCGAGTACGATGCGTTCCCCGCCCGGATTGACCAATGTAGAGGAAAACGCGCGATAGTTGTTCGTGACGACCAAATAGCTTCGCTGCATATCCAATGGTTCTCCATCCAAGGTCATATGCAGGATTCTATGCGCATTCGCCTCCTTCAATATTCCGGCAGCATCATATCTGGCAGGCTGCGTCACATCAATCTGGTACCTGATCCCGTCGATCATATCAAAGTTAAAGCTCGGAAAATCCGAATCAATCAGCTCCTGCTCCTGTTCTGCATACGGATCAATTTGTTGGAATTGTCCAGCAGACCATTCGAGCCATTCCCGAATTTCTGCCCCGGTCAGCTGAACGACATGCAATGTGTTTGGAAAATTGTACAGATCGGCGATATGCTTGATTGCCAAAGTCCCCGCCGGAATATCGGTATAATATGAAGGGCCATATCGGCCGCCTGTTTTAAAGGGAGCCGCTGCCGACAGCACAGGCAAGCCTTCGTACTCACTCCCCTGCATCTGCTGCTTCACATACCACATTTGCGCATCATTCACGAGTTGAACAGAAGCGTCGTCCATCACCTGGGCAAAATAGCTGTTTACTGCCACCGTTGTGCCACCAACAGGAGCGCGAATATATTCCAGCGTCCCGGCATGCTCTTCCGCAACCGCCTGCTGAATTGCAGCATCCGGCTGCACCAGCGCTCGCTTGCGTACCGAATCATACACCGGACGTACCTCCGCAGAAGAGGTAGCCACTTGCCACGTTCCGTCCATAAGGGTTAGGTCCAAATCAATGATACCCAGATGATCTCCCCAAAAGCCCGGCTCCACCGCCGGAATATCATGGATGGTGCCTCGCTCCGCGTCCACACCCGTTTTACCAACGAACGAAGGGCCGGGGAATACTTTATGTGCATGACCAAACAAAATAGCGTCGATCCCTTCTACATTGCTCAGATGCAGCACCGCATTTTCCATATATGGCGTTTCAGGAATATCTTCGAAGCCCGCGTGAGGCATGGCAATGATCAGGTCGGCTCCCTCGGACTTCATTTGTGGAATAAACCGTCTCGCGGTCTCCAGCATGTCCTTGACGATGATTTTCCCTTCCAGCCAAGCCTTGTCCCATTGCATAATTTGCGGAGGCACAAAGCCGATAATCCCCACCTTCAACAGATGCTTGAAGCCTGCTTCATCCTCCACCGTCTTGTCCAGTATCAGATAAGGTGTAAAGTAATTTCGTTCTTTTTCCACGACTGTATGGCTATCTGTAAAAATATCTTTCTTCGTATCTATATCTGTATCCGCCTGAATATAGATGTTGGCATTGATATAAGGAAACTTGGCTCCTTGAAGGCAAGTCTGCAAATATTCCAATCCATAGTTAAATTCGTGATTCCCGATATTGCCCGCTTCGTACCCAAGCAGATTCATCGCTTTGTAGGCAGGATGCACGGCGTTGGGGTCCTGTTGGAGATGTTGTACTGCATAATCCCCCATCGGATTGCCTTGAATAACATCCCCGTTATCCAGCAGCAGGTGGTTAGGTACCTCGGACCGAGCCACCTGGATTAGACTGGCTGTTTGCGCAAGACCGTACTGCAACGTTTCCCGATCCGTATAATAATCGTAATTCCACAAGCTGACATGCAGATCGGTCGTAACCATAACACGGAATTTCACCCTCACAGGACATAGCGTCTGCTGTTGTACCTCTTTATTGATATCTGAAATATCCAATCCTGTTCTCTCCCTCAGCTTCGGTCATAGAGCTTGAACAAGTCTAACAGGGTACTGTTAAGAGAATGTTAAATGAATAGAAATGAGAGAGTATAAGATATATTTTACATACTTTTTACCAAAGTCAGGAATGGTTTTTACCCTAGTGACCGGACTAGCTGTTAAGATTTGGTTTGTCACAGAATTTACAGACTTTTTCAATTTTTCGTTATTACTATTTTTAGGGGGAAATTATTTTGTTTAAAAAAGCACTGACCTTGTGCATGACTTTCACACTGGCTGCGGGTCTCGCAGCATGCGGCTCCAATGCGAGCAATAACAACAGCGCGTCCACTCCAGGCACAGATGGCACGAAAAGCGAAAGCACAGCCTATGTTCCTACAGAGTTAAAAGTACAGTTCGTTCCTTCCCAAAATGCAGATACGCTCGAAGCCAAAGCCAAGCCGCTCGAAAAGCTGCTGGGCGACAAGCTCGGAATTCCGGTAAAAGTAACCGTTTCTCCTGACTACAACACGATTGTGGAAGCCATGTCTTCCAAACAGGTAGATGTAGGTTTCCTTCCACCGAATGCCTATGTTCTGGCACACGATAACCGTAAAGCAGCCGATTTGCTGCTGCAAGCCCAACGCTACGGCATTGATGATGCCACAGGCAAGGACACAACTGAAAAAGTAAACTTTTATAAATCGATGATCGTGGTGAAAAAGGATTCTCCGATTCAAAGCCTGGCTGACCTGAAAGGCAAAAAAGTCGGCTGGCAAAATGTAACCTCCTCCGCAGGCTATGTGTATCCCGCAGCAGAGCTGAAGAAAGCTGGCGTGGACCCGGACACGGATGTGCAGGGCGTAACGATCAAAGGCCATGATGCCGCTATCCTGGCGCTGCTGAACGGTCAGGTTGATGCTGTAGCTGTTTTCCAGGATGCCCGCAACACGGTGAAGAAGGAAATTCCGGATGTATTCGAAAAAACACGCGTCATTCATTACACCGCTAAAATTCCGAATGACACGGTCAGCGTTCGTTCCGATATGGATCAGGCGTGGAGAGACAAAATCAGCCAAGCCTTTATAGATATCGCCAAAGACCCGGAGGGCGGCCAAATCATTAAAGAAATTTATACGCATGTAGGCTATGAAAAGGGCGACGATAAAAACTTCGATTCTGTTCGTGAATATGCCAAAGCCGTCGGCCAAGCGGTTAAGTAATTGGATTAAACGAAGCTGTAGCTACGAAACAGGCTTTACGAATGACAGGGCAGCACCGTCCATGTATTCATGACGGTGTTGTTTTCATTCCACCCCACCGGGGGAGAAAGTTGGGAGCATATGATCGAATTCCGCAATGTATCGAAAACATACCCGAACGGCACCAAAGGGTTGAACAATATTAACCTGACGATTAAAGAGGGCGAAATGGTCGTCATTGTCGGCTTGTCCGGTGCGGGCAAGTCCACTCTGCTACGTTCCATTAATCGACTGCATGATATTACCTCCGGCGACATTGTTGTAGGCGGCAGGTCTGTCACATCTGCCGGAAGCAGCGAGCTGCGCCGCATTCGCCGTGATATCGGCATGATTTTTCAGAGCTTCAATCTGGTCAAGCGTTCCACCGTACTCCGCAACGTGCTTTCCGGTCGGGTCGGCTATCATTCGACGCTTCGGACCATCCTCGGTCTCTTTCCGAAGGAGGATATCGAGCTGGCACTAACCGCGCTGGAACGCGTGAACATTCGTGAAAAAGCCTATAGCCGGGCCGATGAGCTGTCCGGTGGGCAGCAGCAGCGCGTATCCATTGCCCGTGCTCTGGCGCAGGAGGCCAAGATCATTCTCGCGGACGAGCCTGTCGCATCACTTGATCCGCTGACTACCCGCCAGGTCATGGACGACCTCCAGCGGATCAACCGTGAAATGCAGATTACAACCATCGTTAATCTGCATTTCATTGATCTGGCGCGCGAATATGCGACGCGGATCATTGGATTGCGTGCCGGAGAGGTCGTCTTTGACGGCACGCCGGAGGAAGCTACGGATGATGCCTTTGCGGAAATCTACGGCCGGGCCATCAAGCATGATGAGCTGCTGGGAGTCGGATCATGAAGCCTGACTCCACCGTCCAGCTGCTCTCTTCGACGCCGCCGTCACCGCAAGCCGGACCGCCGCAGCCGCAGCAATCCAAGCCGCCCGCAGGGCCGCCCCTGCCGGGGCGTTACAAGCGTTACGCCACCTGGATGATCTTTATCGTGGTGCTGGTTGCCTGCTCCATTCATACGGATGCTACGCCTTACCAGTTGATCGTCGGCTTGCCGGAGATGGGCAAATTGCTGGGCGAAATGTTCCCGCCTGACTGGAGCTACCTGCCCACCATCTGGAAGCCGATGCTGGAAACCATCCAGATTGCCATTGTGGGCACGACGCTGGGTGCGCTGCTGGCTATTCCCGTCGCCCTGCTGTGCGCCTACAATGTCATGCCGCGCAAGCTGATCTCGCTGCCGATGCGCACGATCCTGAACCTCGTGCGGACGGTTCCCGATCTGCTGTTTGCCTCCATCTTTGTGGCGGTGTTCGGCATCGGACCGTTCGCAGGGATGCTCGCCCTGCTCTTCTTCTCCTTCGGCATCATAGCGAAGCTGACGTTCGAGGCCATTGAAGCCGTTGATCCCGGCCCGCTGGAAGCCATGACCGCCGTTGGCGCGAGCCGCATTCAGGTGATTGCCTTCGGTGTCGTACCGCAGGCATTGCCCTATTTTGTGTCCTATTTGTTGTACACCTTTGAGGTCAATGTGCGCGCAGCATCTGTTCTGGGACTGGTCGGCGCGGGTGGTATCGGCCTGCTGCTTGACCGTTCGCTTGGCCTGTTCCGGTATGACCGGGCAAGCATCATCATTCTACTGACCCTCGTCATCGTTCTGGCGATTGATTACGGCAGTAACATGCTACGGAGGAAACTATTATGAATGATTCCACACTTCGCAGACCTCTTCGCTCCAGACTGCGTTTATGGGCGATAGCCATTCTGCTGATCATCATTTATATTTGGGCTTTCCGTGGGATGCAGTTCGAAGGATTGCAGGGAACCGCCAAAAACGTCTCTCTCGCTATACTGGACGGCTTTCTTCATCCTGACTGGTCATTTGTGTACATTCCTGAAGGAGAGGACTTGCTGCGCGGGCTACTGGATACGCTGGTTATCTCCGTTCTCGGAACCTTCGTATCCGCATTCATCTGTCTTCCGTTTGCCTTCTGGGCATCCAGCAATATGACCCGTTTGCGCCCCTTGTCAGGCAGCGGTAAATTTGTACTCAGCGTCATTCGGGTATTTCCTGAAATGATCGTCGCGATCCTGTTCATCAAGGCCGTTGGACCCGGCTCGTTTGCGGGTGTGCTTGCCCTCGGTATTCACTCGATCGGCATGCTGGCGAAGCTATTTTCGGAAACGATCGAAAGCGTCGATCACGGACCGCAGGAAGCCTTGATCGCCTGTGGTGCCAACCGTTTGCAGGTGATTTCCTTCGCCGAGCTGCCGCAGGTGATTCCACAGTTTCTTTCGTATTCGCTCTACCGTTTTGAAATTAACATCCGTTCCGCTACCACGCTCGGTCTGGTCGGTGCAGGCGGTATCGGTACTCCGCTGCTGTTTGCGCTCCAAATGCGCAACTGGAACCGTGTAGGTGTCATTTTGCTGGGCATTGTGGTTCTAATCATTTTAACGGATCTGATCTCCGGCTGGCTGCGCAAGCGGATTGTATAATCAATAGGCATTAAAAATGCCAAAAAAGCCTCTCCTGTGTAAAAGGGACAACGTTACACTCCCATTACTCAGAAGAGGCTTTTCATATTCAAAAAATGCGGAGCCACGCGGATCACATCCTTCCGTGCCGGGATATTTTGACTTCTCAAGCGGCTTTCAACCGCCGATGCATCGGCTACCTCAACAGCGATGAGGCCAGGTAAGGCTCCTTCCCCGGAAGGCAAACGTATGCTTAACCCTTTGCGGCGGCCATACTCCATAGAAAATTCCAGCAATTCGCTCACGGAAATATAGCTGACGGTAGGACTGAATCCATATAAGTCATCTTAGAACAAGGGTCTCCCTTCCCATCTTATCGCCAAGCATCGACGATAGACGCGAAGAGAGACCCTGTGGAATCAAGCACGTTCCTGCGTTTCATTAATGAACCCGTTTGCGCCCAAACCAGCTTTTAAGCACCAAGGTGGCGAGAGCCAGTAACAACAGCAGCGAAGCCACCGCAAAGGATGCCGAGAACTGATATTCGTTATACAAAATTTCCACATGGAGCGGCAATGTGTTCGTCTCTCCACGGATATGTCCCGAAACGACCGACACCGCCCCGAATTCACCCATCGCTCTCGCATTACACAAAATAATGCCATACAGCAGACCCCATTTGATATTCGGCAGCGTCACCTTCCAGAAAATACGCCAGCCGCGTGCGCCCAGCGTAACCGCCGCTTCTTCCTCCTGGTGTCCCTGATCCTCCATTAGCGGAATCAGCTCCCGCGCTACAAAAGGAAACGTGATGAACAGCGTCGCCAATATAATCCCCGGTAAGGCAAAAATAATTTTGATATCATGCTCATCCAGCCACGGCCCAAGCCATCCCTGTGCGCCGAATACCAGCACATACATCAATCCGCCGACAACAGGAGAGATGGCAAAGGGCAAATCAATCAGGGTGACCAGCAAGCCCTTGCCGCGAAATTGAAACTTTGTAATCAGCCAGGCGGCGGCTACGCCAAATACCGTATTCAACGGTACCGTTATCGCCGCCACCAGCAGCGTCAGCCGCAGCGCCGACATAGCGTCTGGGTCGCGTAACGCTTCAACATATACGCTCCAGCCCTGCTTGAGCGCTTCGGTAAGTACGATGATCAGCGGCAGTATCAGCACCCACAGCAAAGCCAGAAAAGCGGCACCGATCAGCGACCACTTCACCCAAGGGGCTTCGGTTGTGACCCTGTTGGGCGGTGCAGATGAAGGCACAGGTGCATGGGGAAGCTCCTGTCCGGTTATCGCTTGTGACATGATGTTTCTTCCTCCTTAAACAGCGGATGTACCGCTATCGTGTGAACCAAACGCATACTGTCCTGCGTGATAACGTTAGACAGTACGCCGCCGCGACCAGCGCTGAATGCTGTTAATCACCAGCAGCAGCAGGAATGAAATGACCAACAGCATCAATGCTACCGCCGTAGCTCCGGCATAGTCATTTTGCTCCAGCTTGGACATAATGAGCAGCGGCGCGATCTCGGTCTTCATCGGCATATTGCCGGAAATGAAGACGACTGAGCCATACTCCCCGATGCCACGGGCAAAGGCGAGCGCAAAGCCCGTCAGCAGCGGTGGTATCAGCTCGGGCACAATAACGCTGCGAAAGGTACGCCATCTGCCCGCTCCCAGCGTAGCGGCGACCTCCTCCTCGTCCTTGTCCAGCTCCTCCAGCACGGGCTGGACCGTCCGCACGACGAACGGGATGCCGATAAACATCAGCGCGAGCGTAATGCCCGTCTGCGAGTATGCCATCTTCCAGCCAAGCGGTTCGAACAACGAGCCGATCCAGCCATTTTGCGCATATAGAGCTGTCAAGGCAACACCCGCAACCGCTGTAGGCAA
The DNA here is from genome assembly GCF_056316205.1 of Paenibacillus sp. 1-8. NCBI lineage: Bacteria > Bacillati > Bacillota > Bacilli > Caryophanales > Paenibacillaceae > Paenibacillus > Paenibacillus sp. 1-8. The sequence continues at coordinate 4,580,632 of NZ_CM149995.1, forward strand.
TGCAAAGGGCAGATCAATCACCGCATCAAAAATCCGTTTTCCCGGAAATTCATAACGCACCAGCACCCAAGCGATCAGCAGGCCGAGGAACAGGTCAATCAGCGCCGCAGCGGCAGCGCACAAAAAGCTTACCTTGTAAGAAGCCAGTACCCTGACGTCAGTCGCCACATCCCAAAACTTCTCCCACGTCAATCCGGTTGAATTCAGGAGCAGCGCCGATAAAGGCACCAGCACTACCAGACTGAGGTACAGCACACTATATCCCATCGTTAACCCAAACCCGGGAAGTACGCGTTTGCGGGTGACTTGCACTTGACTCATGTTCTGTCCATCCCTCTCTACAATCCATTAACTTCCAGGTACATAAATTTGGTCAAAGATGCCCTTGTCGCTAAAATGCTTTTGCTGCGTCTCCTTCCACGTTCCGAATACATCCTTCAAGGTCACCCGCTCCAGCTCGGGAAATTGATTCTTGAACTTCGCCTTTACGCTATCCAGCGTTGGACGATAATAGTTCTCGGCAGCAATGGTTTGCCCCTCTTCGCTGTACAAATATTTCAAGTACGCATCCGCTACCTCGCGTGTACCTTTTTTATCCACAACCTTATCGACCACCGCTACCGGAGGTTCGGCCAAAATGCTGATCGACGGATACACGATATCGAATTTATCCGTACCCAGCTCCTTCACGGAAAGCAGCGCTTCATTCTCCCAAGCGATCAGCACGTCACCAATCCCGCGCTCTACAAAGGTTGTTGTCGCTCCACGCGCTCCGCTGTCCAGTACCGGCACATGCTTGTATAGCTCCTGTACAAACTGCTGGGCTTTAGCTTCATCGTTATTATTTTTCTTGAGCGCATAGGCCCATGCCGCAAGGTAGTTCCAGCGGGCCCCACCTGACGTCTTGGGGTTCGGCGTAATAACCTGCACATCACCTCGGATCAGATCGTCCCAGTCCTTAATTCCTTTCGGATTGCCCTTACGCACCAGCAGCACGATGGTTGAAGTGTATGGAGAGCTGTTATGCTCATATTTATCCTGCCATCCCTCTTTAATCATCCCTTTTTCCTGTAGCGCATCAATATCGTAGCCCAGAGCCAAGGTGACTACGTCCGCATCCAGCCCATCCTGAACAGAACGGCTTTGTTTGCCAGATCCTCCATGAGATTGCTTAATCGTGACCTTCTGTCCTTTCTCCTTCTCCCAGTGGGCGGCAAACGCCTTGTTATACGCCTCATACAGCTCACGGGTCGGATCATAAGAAACATTGAGCAGCTCCACATCCTTGGAGCCAGCAGCAGAGCTGCCATTCGCCTGTGTTTCTCCCTTACTTGCTCCGCAAGCACTTAACGTCAATGTCAAAACCAAAGATAGTCCGAGAATAAGTCCACTTTTCCATTTCTCTTTCATCAAGATCCCCCTAATTCTATGTAATTTAAAGAAACAAATTCATTTGCGCCTGTTATTGACAGGCATATTCAAAAAAAAGAGCGGAGAATTCCCTGATGCAGCCCTGATAGGTCAAACCTGTCGCGTGGACAGTGTCTGCCTGCTGTTCCTAGAGGTTCTCCGCCATAATGGCGAGATTATACTTTAATTCTTTAATTCCTACCTGTTTAATGAGTTATGTAGATATAATACGAGAGTTTACGAGCGTTGTCAAACCTTTTTTTGGGATGGATGATCTGTGCTTCGCTAGCTTGAGGGAATAAGAGGGGATAAAAGTCAGGAACAATAGGATGTTCCCGACTGCTTACAAGCTATTTTCATACACGAGGAACTGCTTAATTGGCGACCGTTTCGAGATTGACCGAAAAAACTCCAAAAAGCTTCGGATTATTTGTAGCTCTTCTCAACCACAGCTCGCCCGAGCCAACCATGACTCCCTGATAATTCACAAACAAGTCATCGGTCTTTTGATTCACCAAAGCCTCACGAATTGCGTCCGTAAAAATCTGATCATATTTGGCAATGAACTCTTTCTTGTTCGGAATCGTTAGCGCCTTTTCGCTGTCATTGACAAGCAAAGGGTAGAAAATGTAATTAGCCACCTTCTCCTTGTCATTGTCGGCAACAGCCTTCTGCAACGCTTTGAACGTGTTCAAAAACGCTTTAGGGTCCTGAATACCGGCTACCTCAAAAGGATTGTGGGATGGATTGACAGGTTTTGGGGAAGAAGAAGCATCCGATGAAGTGGTCGGGGCCGATGGACTTGACTTTTTCATATCAGTTCCGTTGTTTTCCGCACTCTGACTCTCTTTCGCTGCTTTTTCATTTTCGGCTGAACCGCTACGATTCGTATCAGCTCCATTTTCAATCGCACTTGTACTGCTTCCGGTCTCGACAGTTTCAGCATTCTTATCCTGGCCGCAGCCAGCGAGAGCTACGAATGTAAGCGTAAGTAAAATGGCTGTGAAGGACAGCCTCCGTGACATTTTCTGATTACCGTATTCTTGGGTTTTGGGCACAACGGGTCATCCTTTCTGCTTCTGCTTTCTGCTCTGACCTATTCTGTTCATTAAGTCTTCAACCGTTCTATTGTAACATAAGTAGACTAATGACCGCATGTCGTGCCCATATGGAAGGGGCTTACAGCGTAATATACGCGAAGGTTTTGACTGTTCCTGTGGAGCCATCGTCAGTCACTACATGTAAAAACAGCTCGTTGGAAGATTGGCTTCCAGCCTCATTCTGCTCCTCCGGCTTCACAAACAACAGATCATGCCGTTCTCCCGGCTGCAATCTTCGGCTGGAAAGTCCCTCCGTTTGATCTTGCAAGCCAGAGGTAGCAGAGGATGTAATCTTGTACTGTATAGGCTGCTTCCCCATATTTTTGATACTCACGTACAACTTTCGTCCCTCTTCAAACCTAAAAGGCATTCCTCCCTCTCCCCCAAATTGCGTGGTCTGATCATGTACAATGCGCTTCGTTACGCCCCCTTCCTCATTCTGCACACTTAACGGAGCAGCCGAGTGTGTCACACTCGCCGTGGATGTAGTATGCGTAGTCGTCGATAAGTTGGCAAAAGCGGCATATCCCACAATTGCCCCTGCAACCCCCATCCAAACCCACTTATCTACCATTTCATTTCCTCCTTCATATTTTCATACCATTCAGTCGTCACCATGATTACACAAATGGAATGGCTTATCTTCCACAAGAAAACGATCCAGCCAGGTCATTTTGAATATAAAATCGGGGGCAGATTCAATCAATCCGTTCACAACATTTAAGGAGCGAAGATTTTTCAGGTTTTGTATTTCAGGGGGTAGTGTACGAATTCCGCTATATTGAATATCCAGATACTCCAACTGCTGTAGCTCTCCAATCTCAGGTGGCAAATGCCGGAATGTCAATTTCTCCTTGGGAATCACCCTATAATCCGGCGCTGGACGGTCATAGCTTCCACAACCGATACTCAAGCCTTTGAGTCGGGTTAGCTTGGCAATGTCGGGTGGTAGCTCGTCGAGATCCGCTACTCGTATCGTCAATGACTCCAACGAATCTAACTCAAATAAAGCGGGCGAAAGTGTCCGTATGTCCTGCTCGAAAATAGTGAGATGCTTCAATAAACGTAATTCCCTGATCCGTTCGGGTATCTCCGTCAAATCAAAACCCATCAACTCCAACCGATCTGGCTGATGGCGAATGGCATCGTTCAGAAAAGCATCTATATCCCGATGCTCAGGCTTGTGAATGAACACACCGGGGATAAGCTCCTCCAATGCAGAAGCCTCTTCTCTGCCCATGTTCAGTCTGCCTATTCGCTCGTGAGCAACGTTGATGATCCAATCCTCTCCTTCGGCATTCTGGAAACACAAATCCTCAGGTACTTTCGGATGCATCCAGGAAAACAAGCTGGACGCGGCTCGCTTTAACAGCTCCCCCGCCGCCGGCGTACATTGGTATCGATAGAACGTTCCTTGTGTGTAGGCTATAGCATGTTTTCCTCTCATTTCCTCATAGGAATGCGTCGATAGCAAAAATGGATTCAATTGCTGTAACAGTTCCTTGAACATGAAATTCGTGTCAAAATCAATGTCCATGTCTTCTGTCACCCCTTCATGTACGCCCAGCATAAATGTGGCCGCCCGTTTCATAGCATAATCAATCAGCCGTTCATAGGCTGTTCCCCGGACATCGCAGTATAATTTGATCATGTCTCTCCCCCTATGTGATGCCCTCCAGCCTTACCATACAAAAAAAAGCCGAGCTCATATCTATTATGAGTCCGGCTGTCATATTTTTCAAACTTGTATTTTACTCTGTCACTGTTCCGTAGATCAGTACGGGAGCTTCGGCGTGATCCGCAATACGGATATTGGCGTAGATTTTCTCCAGCACTTGGGCCACATCTTCACGGTTCGCATGGATGGTAACCAGCGAATCGCCCACTTTTACAGCATCGCCGACCTTTTTGTTCAGCATCAGGCCGACAGCCAGATCAATCTCGGATTCTTTGGTTGCGCGTCCTGCTCCAAGCAGCATCGCAGCCGTACCGATTTCGTCAGCCACGATTTCAGCGACCACACCATCCTGCTTCGCAGGCACTTCGATGAGATACTGCGCTTGTGGCAAGCGTTCTGGATGATCCACAACCGAAGCGTCGCCGCCCTGATTGGCAATAAACTCTTTGAATTTCTCCAGCGCTTTTCCGTTGCGAATGACTTCTTTGAGCTTCTCTTCGGCGTCTTCGAGGGAATTTGCTTTACCAGCCAAAAATACCATCTGACTGCCCAAGGTCATACACAGCTCTTCCAGATCCTTTGGCCCTTCACCGCGCAATGTATCAATCGCTTCTTTGACTTCCAGCGAGTTACCGATGGCCAGACCCAGCGGCTGGCTCATATCGGAAATCACCGCCATCGTTTTACGACCGACGTTGTTACCGATGCTTACCATGGCATGTGCCAGTTGTTTGGCATCATCTACGGTTTTCATGAACGCGCCTGCACCTGTCTTCACATCGAGTACGATGGCATCGGAACCTGCAGCGATTTTTTTACTCATAATCGAGCTGGCAATCAGCGGAATCGAGTTTACCGTGGCGGTAACATCACGCAGCGCATACAGCTTTTTGTCCGCAGGTGTCAGATTACCGCTTTGTCCGATGACCGCAATTTTGCTGCGATTGACCAGATCCACGAATTCGTCCTTGCTGATTTCTACGTGGAAGCCTGCAATAGCCTCCAGCTTATCAATGGTTCCTCCGGTATGTCCGAGGCCGCGACCTGACATTTTCGCTACCGGAATATCCAAAGCCGCTACGAGCGGAGCCAGCACCAGCGTTGTCGTATCACCCACACCGCCAGTAGAATGCTTATCGACCTTCACGCCTTCAATCGCGGACAGATCAATTGTGTCACCTGAATGAACCATTGCCATCGTCAGATCCGCGCGTTCGCGCTCGGTCATATCTTTGAAGAAAATGGACATCGCCAACGCACTTACCTGATAGTCAGGAATTTCCCCTTGCGTGTAGCCTTGGATAATAAAATTAATTTCCTCGGTGGTCAGTTCTTTTCCATCACGCTTTTTCTCGATCAAGTCTACCATTCTCATATGTCATTTCTCCTCACTGTACGTATGATCGTTTACAGGGATATTGCTGTATCCAGTGCAACTTCCATCATTTCTTTAAAGGTCGTTTGCCGTTCTTCCGCTGTCGTTTCCTCACCTGTCAGCAAATGATCGCTTACCGTCAGAATCGTCAACGCATTTACGCCAAATTTGGCCGCCAGCGTGTACAATGCCGAAGTCTCCATCTCGACACCCAGTACGCCGTATTCCATCAGCTTTTGTGTAATTGATTTGTCATCACGATAAAAGCTGTCCGAGCTGAACACGTTGCCGACATGCATCTTCAAGCCCTTGGCAACACCGCGATCATAAGCGCCCTTCAACAAAGGGAAGCTGGCAATCGGCGAATAATCATAGCCGCCAAAGATATGGCGGTTCATGCCGGAATCCGTACAGGATGCCTGTGCCAAAATAACGTCACGTACATGCACATGCTCCTTCATCCCGCCGCACGTACCTACACGGAACAAGTTTTTCACACCGTACTCGCTAATCAGCTCATTGACATAAATACTGATGGACGGCAGTCCCATTCCGGTCCCCTGTACAGACAGACGTTTGCCCTGATACGTTCCCGTAAATCCGAGCATTCCGCGCACCTCGTTGTAGCAGGTCACGTCTTCCAGATAGGTTTCAGCAATAAATTTCGCCCGCAGCGGGTCTCCTGGCAACAAAATCGTTTCTGCAATCTCTCCAGGCTTGGCTCCAATGTGTACACTCATGTTTTTATTCCTCCGTCCCATTTGTCCGTGCTTATATCGTTACTTATGATCTTCCTTATTATTCTTGCTTGCGTCCTGCTTATTGAAGCTCTGCCAAAAAGCTTGTTCCGTGTTCAGGCAGCTTCACACCAAAGTTATCCGCTACCGTAGCTCCGATATCCGCAAACGTTTTACGTACCGCAAGCTCCTTGCCTCCAACTGCAAAACGTGGGGAATACGCCAACAGAGGCACATATTCACGTGTATGATCCGTTCCCCGATACGTCGGGTCATTCCCATGGTCTGCAGTGATGATCAGCAGATCGTCATCGGTCATTTTAGCGAATACCTCCGGCAGACGGGCATCATAATCGTCCAAAGCCTGACCATATCCCTGCGGATTACGGCGGTGACCGTATACAGCGTCAAAATCGACCAGATTCAAGAAGCTTAATCCGGTAAAATCTTCATCCAGCGTAGCCACCAGCTTATCCATACCGTCCATATTGGACACGGTGCGCACAGCTTTCGTCACACCCTCGCCGTCATAAATGTCGGAGATTTTACCCAATGCGATCACATCCAGACCTGCATCCTTCAGCTCGTTCATCGTAGTACGACCAAACGGCTTGAGCGCATAATCATGGCGATTGGAGGTGCGAGAGAAGTTCCCCGCCTCACCTACAAACGGACGCGCAATAATCCGGCCCAGCATGTACGGGTCTTCCAGCGTGATTTTACGGCAGAACTCGCAAATCTCATAAAGCTCCTTCAAAGGCACAACTTCCTCATGCGCTGCAATTTGCAGCACTGAATCTGCCGATGTATAGATAATGAGCGCTCCTGTTTTCACATGTTCCTCGCCCAGCTCGTCAATGATTTCCGTTCCGCTGGCAGGCTTGTTGCCAATGACTTTGCGGCCCGTATGCTCCTCAATGCGCTGAATCAGCTCATCCGGAAAACCATCAGGGAATACGCGGAAAGGAACCGCAATATTCAGGCCCATGATTTCCCAGTGTCCGGTCATTGTATCCTTACCGTTGGACGCTTCCTGCATTTTGGTGTAATACGCCAAAGGTTTCTCGGCGGCTTGCACCCCTTCAATAGAACGAATATTGGACAGACCGAGCTTACCCATATTCGGCATGTTCAGACCGCCGCGTTCGCGGGCAATATGACCAAGTGTATCTACATCGTAATCATCAAACTGGGCAGCATCCGGCGCTTCGCCGATCCCCACAGAGTCCATAACAACCAAGTGAATCCGTTTGAATTTAGACATGATGAAATTCCTTTCCTAACTTGCTGTTTTTTTTACAAAAACAACCCTGCAATCGTTGCCGACAGCACGCTAACCAGCGTCGCCCCGTACAACAGCTTCAGACCAAAGCGGGCCACCACATTTCCCTGTTTTTCATGCAGACCCTTCACAGCCCCGGAAATGATACCGATGGACGAGAAGTTTGCAAAGGATACGAGGAACACCGATACGATCCCGACCGTGCGCTCAGACAAGCCTGTTTGCTTGGTCAGATCCAGCATGGCCACAAATTCATTGGATACGAGCTTGGTAGCCATAATGCTACCCGCCTGAACTGCTTCGTTCCACGGAATACCCATGACAAAAGCGAATGGCGCAAACACATATCCAAGCAACGCCTGAAAGCTGATTCCAAACAACCAGGAGAAAATCCCGTTAACCATGGCAATCAGCGCCACAAAACCGATCAGCATCGCAGCTACCGTAATAGCAACCTTGAAACCGTCCATAATATACTCCCCGAGCATTTCGAAGAAGGACTGCTTCTCTTCCTCCTGAACCTCCAGTAAATCATCTTCTTTTTCAATCTTGTACGGATTAATAATCGAAGAGATAATAAAGCCGCCGAACAGGTTCAATACCAGTGCGGTAACCACATATGTGGGGTTCAACATTTGCATGTAGGCTCCCACAATCGACATGGACACCGTAGACATCGCAGACGCACATAGCGTATACAGTCGATGCTTGGGCAGAAGACCAATTTGCTTTTTAACGGAAATAAACACCTCGGATTGACCCAAGATAGCCGAAGCTACAGCGTTGTAGGATTCCAGTTTACCCATTCCGTTTACTTTGCTCAAGACAAGCCCTATATATTTAATAATAAAAGGTAACACTTTTACATATTGCAAAATACCAATCAGCGCGGATATGAACACGATTGGCAGCAGTACACCGATAAAGAACGGTGCTGCTCCTTCATTCGCAATTCCTCCAAAAACAAAGTTAATCCCTTCAGTTGCATATGCCAAAAGACTATTAAAACCTTTTGCAAAACCTTTGACCAGAAATTCACCAATCCCAGTATTCAGCAATACAAAAGCCAGCGCCGCCTGCAATACAACCATAACCACTAGCGGGCGATACCTGATTTTACGTTTGTCACTGCTGGCAACGTAAGTAAGTGCAAATACAACGAGCAGTCCCACCAGAGCGATTACATATTTCATTTTAATTTCCCCCTTATTACATTAAGCGCTTACATTACCCATAAAAAGAATGCGCTCCGAAAGAGGCATTCTTTTTTTTATTTCCCCAGATCCGCAGGTCGAAAGGCTCCCGGCAGTAGTTGATCCACCGTCCACTCTTCCGTGTTGCCATGAAGGTTGGTCAGATAGACTTTGGTATCTGGTTGAGCAAATTCGGAAATCACCTGACGACAGGCTCCGCATGGAGACACAGGCCCTTCCGTATCTGCTACAACCGCAATGGCATCAATTTTACGGCAGCCTTCGGATACCATTTTAAAAATCGCTGTCCGTTCCGCACAATTGCATAAGCCGTAGGAGGCATTTTCCACATTACATCCGTGATAAATCGTGCCATCGCTTCCGAGAACCGCAGCACCCACTTGAAAATTCGAGTACGGAACATATGCCTGTTTACGCGCCTCAAGCGCTTTCTGAATCAATTGATCCTTCATCGCGAATCCCTCCATGGCTTTAAAATGAACTTAGTAGGAAGATGTAGACTGCTGGCCCTCGATGATCGCCACACCGGAACTTGCACCGATCCGGCTTGCGCCCGCTTCTACTAATTTCTGTACGTCTTCCAGACTGCGTACGCCGCCGGAAGCCTTAACACCAATCTCAGGTCCTACGGTTTTGCGCATCAAAGCCACATCTTCCACAGTAGCTCCGCCTGTAGAGAAGCCTGTCGAGGTTTTCACATAATTAGCTCCTGCTTTGACGGACAGCTCGCAAGCCAGCACCTTTTCTTCATCTGTCAGCAAGCATGCTTCAATAATTACTTTTACCAGTGTACCCGCGGCTGCTTCCACGACTGCACGGATATCCTGCTCGACGAGTTGTAAATCACGCGCCTTCAAAGCGCCTATATTAATAACCATATCCACTTCAGTCGCACCGTTAGCAATAGCATCCTTCGTTTCGAACGCTTTCGTTGCCGACGTATTGGCTCCCAGCGGGAAACCGATAACGGTGCAGATGTTCACGCCTGTACCTGCCAGTTGCTCAGCCGAATAAGCTACCCATGCCGGGTTCACACATACGGAAGCAAACTGATATTTCTTCGCCTCAGCGGTCAACTTCGTAATTTCATCCTTCGTCGCGTCTGCGCGCAACAATGTATGATCGATCAATCCTGCAATGTTCATTCTTTAAACGCTCCTTCATTGAAAAGATAGTATGAGGACTGATGTCCTTTACTTCTCTGTGATAAGACCATCATAGCACGGCATTGAACATATGTAAAACACATTTTGAAATTATGTTCAAGCCTCCACATAAGACGTTTACCTACAGTTCAAATTACCCATAGGCGCACACCAAAACTGTATGTTTAGTCTGATTAATGCAAAATGCTCTACTGTAAAAGTGCCTGTGCCGTAAACTGGTCTGTCACCAAAATATTCGCATACTTACCACGGAGCGATGCCCGGATTGCCTCCACTTTGCGCTGTCCTCCAGCTACAAGAATGGACTTCTCCTTCTTACGCAAATCAGGCAGATCAATACCAACGGTACGACTGTTAATTTCCTGACTGCATATATTGCCCTCATCATCAAAAAAGCGTGAGCAAATATCGCCCTTCCCAATTTTTCGCAACAGCTTCTGCTCCTCATGGTTAAAATAGCCCAATCTGAATAGCAGCGCATCCTCCTTGACCGTCCCCACCGTAAACACGGCAATATTCGCCTGCTTGCCAAGCTCAATGATACGCTGAATGTGCCGATCCTCCTCGACCATTTTCTTGACAGCGTAACTATCAAAAATCACAGGTAGCGGCAAGTACCGTGCAATCGTGTGAAAGGCTTCCGCGAACAAATTCACCGTCTCCACGGCATACGTGTTGACATGCGAATGGCTTACGCCTCCTTTGAGCTGAACGACCTCGACGCCCTTCACCTGCTTTTGCTGGAGATGGAGCGCCACCGCATGCATCGTCGTTCCCCACGTCACTCCAATAATATCCGCATCTTGTACCGTTTCATGCAAATAATCGGCAGCTTTTTTGCTAATATGCTTCTTGATCTCCTGATATTCATTTAACGGCGAATAGCAGACCAGAACGGTATCCAGCCCGTATTTCTTCTTGACCTGCTCTCCAAGCTCATCCATATCCTCCATCGGATCAACAATACTGATTCTCACATATCCCTGTTCCTTGGCAGCTTGAAGCAACCGCGATACCGTGGGACGCGATACCCCGAGTCTGACTGCAATTTCTTGCTGGCTATAGTCGTTCAGATAGTATAATCTGGCTGCCTCGATACTTAGACGCTGCTTTTCATGATCCATTCTACCTCAACCCGCTTATCTTAAAATGTAGTGCCACCAGACGCCTTGCCTTGGCCATTTGGAAGATTTAACTGCTATTTTGTGATATTCTGTGAATAGAACCTGACTACATTGCACCTTCAACTTTATCTTTCCATTTGTTAAAACGCAATAGTTAACCCATTTTAACGTCACTTCACAACCTGTGGTAGTCTTATCTGAAATGTAAGGAGAATTGTCCTATGTCCGAATTTATTGTGTGCAGACTGGCGAGCAAAACGTTCGCTTTAAACTTTGTAGAAGTGGAAGAAGTCATGAATGCCAGGAAAGGAACACCGCTTCCTTTTTCCGAATCATGGCATGAAGGAATGGTCACTATTCGAGGTGACGTATTTACGATCTTGAATTTGCGCAAAAAACTGCTGCTCCCTGCTTCAAGCGAGTCCTCCGAGGACAAAATGATTTTGCTCAGCCGGGCAAAAATTGCTCTGCTCGTCGATCAGGTGGAGGATACAGCTTCCGCCCTGGACAGCCAGTTGAAAAGCAACGAGGAAGAGTGGCAGCGCGAGCTGTTTCCTACCGTACTGGAGCATCAGGGCGCCCTCGTTCCGGTGATCGATATGGACGCTTTTCTCGCTTCGACCAAGACGAATTAAGCGTATTGATGTAAAATACCACCCAAAGCTTGAGCGGTCTCGCGCTCATCTTTTGGGTGGTATTTTGCGTTAAGGGGCGTGAAACCTACGCCATCCCTCTATACGGTCCCCTGTCCGTCCTTCATGTGAACCAGCGTGTTCAACTGTTCCAGCAGCGTATTCCCGCCAGTCAGTGAAATTGTACCAATCTTCTCACATATTTTTTCCAGAAACTCCAGCTCTTTGAGACGGTAGAGGGTGGCATTTTCGTCCATCAGCTTGGCGGTATTTAGCAAACTGCGAGTAGATGCTGTCTCTTCGCGCCGTGTGATGAGATTGGCTTGCGCTTTTTTCTCTGCCAGCAGCACCGTGTTCAAAATATCCTTGATATCCCCTGGTAAAATGATATCCTTCACCCCTGCCGACGTAAAAGTAACCCCATATTCGCCGCTCCGCTCGTTCAGTCGGGTCAAGACATATTCCGCAATTTCCTGCTTCATTTTCAGCAAATCATCCAGCTTCATCATTCCGACATACTCACGCAGCACCAGTTGGAGCATAATGTACATTTGTTCCTCGAATGCCCGGAATTCCAGCGCCCGCAGTGGGTCAACAATGCGGTACTGACAGACGAAGTTCAGGCGCAGTGTGATTTTATCCTCAGTCATGATTTCCTGCCCTATCAGGTCCATCTGCTGCTGTCGCAAATCTATCGTTCTGATCTCCGTGTTCACCGTCGACATCCAGAAATAATATTTACCCGGCTTCAGCTCGCCTTGCAGCACGTTATCATAATACAGGAAGCCCAGCTCATAGCTTGCCACCTGAAGCGCCTTCCAGAAGCCCTGTGTCTTGGCCAAAAAGGCTTGCCCCAGCGCCTTGTCAATCGCAGGCTGCCGGGTATCCGCATGAACAAAACGATGCTTCTTGAGCACGTTCCAGAAAGCATATTTACCAGCAGGCAGCAGCTCCACGAACCGATTATCCTCATAATGGAGCACATATTCATAATCCTCTACATCCACAACATTTAGTTGCTCCAGCAGAACGGAATCCGTCAAAAATAAACGAATATCGTGATCTGGTACAAAAAATGGTTCAGCAACATTCAAAATCTCAACCGTCTCCTGCTGAAATGTCTTCAATACGTAAGTCCCCGGCAGCAGCAGCTTGTGATAACTTCCCTTTTTAAACAGCAGCCCGCGCTCATCCGATTTAATCGTTATTTTCTTAAACATCGTATCACTCCTAATCATTAAAATCCTCAGCTTAAAAGTGTGCATTTTTATGTAGGGCGGCTCCGCGATCCATTTGATCTTCCGATCGCTGTTGCAGTGGAATTCCACTGCAAAGGCGAACGCTTCGCTTCTTCAGATTCAAACGGATCGCTCCGCTGTTCGCACAATATAGTCAAAACACATTTTTAAAATGAGGATTCTTCATTTTTATTCGTTGTAGTAGGGGTAGTGACCCTTGCAGAGCATCCCTCGGGGTGGCGGGCGGGGCCAAGCTTAAGGAGAAAAGAAGTCACCGTAGGTTTCCGTGTCCCAAAGATCGAGTCCATCCGTCCAACTTCGACTGTGAACTCGCATCTCCCGAAGCTTCGGAGCCTGTCGGCGCTTGCTCTCCCCGGTATCCGTTGGCCGCATAGCCACCTCCCCGTCTCTGTCATGTGGACCAGACATGGGATACTCTTAGGGTCTTTGTAATGGTTTTTTGGATTTTTTGAATACTCTACCATGAGTCGCGTGGAAGGCGATTGGGATTCGAACCCTAATTTGGTGGATACATCAGATTTACAGGATACCTCACCCGATCAGGCAGGCACTGCGGGACCATTCGAAATCCTCACCTCGGTAATATCTTTCTGTATCAGCCTTTATCATTATCACGCACACTCGCACTCACGAACATGGCGAAAGTATTACGACCCCTAAATAAAACAAAAAAAGACACCTGAGAAGCACATTCGCTTCCCTCGTGTCTTTTGTCATATTGCAATGTATGTAAACTTCCTCATTCCCTAAACCATTCACACCATTAGATGTTCACCCTATGAGTTATTCATCCCATTAACCATTCACCCTAATAAACGTTAAGTATACAAAAAAAGAATCTTCGAAGTCTTTAAATCTCTAAGTCCTTTTGCCCTTCCCCCATTGCTCCACACCATTTCGGAAAAATGAGTTACTTTGTGGCGGGTAGTAGCGGAGCGGAGGGGTTGAATCTGGAGAAGCGTGAGCGTTCGCCTTTGCAGTGGGATTCTTACCTCTACATGTCTTACACAATCCGAAGAATCCCACTGCAACAGCGATCGAAAGATCAACCCCTTCGCGGAGCGCTTTCTCCCACCACAACCCCACTCATTTTTCCCGCCCAAAATACCCTTCTATTTTCCAATCCACGCCAACCTGCGTCACGCTCAAATCCTGCAACGCCACCGCATCGCTCATAGCGGACACGCCTTCTCCCCCGAGAAAGCCCGGTGCTCCACGCCCTCCAACCAGCTTCGGCGCAATATACAGCACGAGCTTGTCAGCCAGTCCTTGCTGCACGAACGAAGCGTTCACCTCGGCTCCGCCCTCCACGAACACCGAAGACACCTCCGCTGCGCCCAAAATATCCAGCATTTGCGGCAGGTTGACCCGATCACTGTTTTCATCCTGTGTCGGATATACCTTTACACCCAACTGTTCCAGTTGATCCCGCTTGCCTTCATCATAAGCACGTCCTGTAAATATCCAGGTAGGCGCCTCGCCATCTGTAATGACACGGGCATCCAAAGGAATACGTAGCGTGCTGTCCAGAATAATGCGAATCGGATTCCGGCCTTCCGGCAGACGAGTCGTCAGCTGCGGATTATCGTGAATGACTGTCTGTACACCGACCAGTATCCCTACATGCTCGTTACGAAGGCGATGCACATCCTCCCGTGCCACCTCGGACGTAATCCATTTGCTTTCCGAGGTCCGGGTGGCGATTTTACCATCCAGCGTCACCGCTGATTTGATCGTGATAAAAGGACGCTTGCTCACGATATATTTGTTAAACACTTCATTCATGCGGACAGATTCCTGCTCACATACCCCAACGATGACCTCAATACCCGCATCCTTCAGGATTTGTACCCCTCTGCCCGAAACCAGCGGGTTCGGGTCCAGCGCCGCAATAACGACCCGACGAATGCCAGCCTTCACAATCGCTTCCGCGCACGGGCCTGTCCGTCCATGGTGGGAACACGGCTCCAGCGTCACATAAATGGTCGCTCCCTGGGCATGTTCACCCGCCATACGCAAAGCATGAATCTCCGCATGTGGCTCACCGGGCTTCAGATGAGCGCCAATCCCGACAATGCGGCCGTTGTTCACAATGACCGAACCGACGAGCGGATTCGGTTCTGTTTGTCCCTTGGCACTTTTGGCATTTTCCAGCGCCAGGCGCATATATTCCTCGTGAGTGGTCATAGAACCTCCCTGAAATCGAAATCCCGCAAATGGCCGGACCGTTCCACCTTCGTATTCAAATACCGTTCATTATATTGCGACACATCGCCCCATAGCGGCATACGTCCTGCGACATTCATACCGGATTGCTTCAAGGCTTCCAGCTTTTTAGGGTTATTCGTAATTAAGGTTACCGGTTTTTGTCTCAGATGACGGAGCACACTAATCGCATCTGCATAATTGCGGGTATCATCTTCAAAGCCCAATTGGTGGTTAGCTTCGACGGTATCCATGCCTTCCTCCTGCAAAATGTAAGCCATCGCTTTGCTAAACAAGCCGATCCCACGGCCCTCATGGTTCGCCAGATAGAACAACGCACCCGTTTCGTGCTCCACAATCATTTTCATGGACTGGTGGAGCTGAAATCCGCAATCACAACGCTTGCTACCAAAAATATCCCCAGTATGGCAAATACTATGCATACGAACAAGTGCATTTTCCGACTGCTGAAGATCACCGTACACCAATACGCTCGATTGTTGTCCTTCTGCCAAATCCAGCGTGGACAAACGCTTCACAATCGTGTCAGCGGTAGCATTCAGCAGATCCTGACGATCTTCCTCATCCCGTACAGGCAACCAGCAGTACCATTGGAAAACAACTGTTTCCCCTTCCAAATTAACTGGCAGCTTGATCGGTCCTACCAAAATTGTCGAAGATTGCTCCCCGCGAATCGTTTGGATTTTATCGTTAAGTAGCGTAGCTACGTCTTTTTGGTTCATCTCTCTACACCATCCTTTATATAAGCTTACTTCTATATGGCTTGATTTTCTGCTTGTAAAAAATGTCTATGAAACGTGGATTCCATCGTAAGCTGTCGTTCCTGAAGCTCGGTGACAGCCTGCCGCCGCCCGTCTTCGAACGCCTTTAGGCCCGCTGCGGTATATCCACCCTCCTGACGCAAACGAAGAAGCTCACTCGCCAGTACATCGGCATCCTTCAATGCTGCATTCAAGCCAAAAGCTCCAGTAGGTGTCATGGTATGCGCCGCATCTCCAATAAGGACCAGTCCGTTCTGCGACCACGTATCACTGCGGCTACTGAAAATATCCAACGGCACGAAGTCCCTCCACGAACGAATGTGATCATGCACGTTATGCTCCAGATCGGGAAATGCCTCCACTAACAACTGTATGAACGGTTCAAACGACTGCTTAAACAAGGTAGGAAAGCTGCCTTCCTCTACATTCCAGCCAATCTGAATATAGCCCTCAGCCTGCGAAAATAAAGACAACTGCCGTCCATTAACTAATGCCAGACGTGTGACAGGCTCCCATCCGGCAGGTGCCGTAATTTTGGCCCACAGCAGATCATAGCCGTGTCTGATAATCGTCACTGGCAACTGCGCCAGCTTGCGCACGGTCGAATAGCGACCATCTGCCCCGACAATCACAGAGCTGCGAATCGTAACCTCATCGCCGTTCTTATCGCGGGCGGTCAAGCCTGTGTAGCCTTGCTTGCTGTCGCCTTCCAGCGCAGTCACCGTCGTGCCCGCCAAACAACGGAAGGACGCATACGTTGACGCCTGCTTCAGCAGAGCCTCTAAAAAACGGGGCTGTGGAATGTGAACACCCACATTACCGTCCGCTGGCTCAATCGTCTTCACCTGCTGCTGATGCTCCCAATATTCGATTCTCGTCGAAGTGAGGACGTAGTCCTCATGAATTTGTTCGAGCAGCTTATGCTTTTGGAGCACTTGCAGACCCTCATCATTTAAAATTTCGCCGCGAAAGGCCTTTCCCGCCACGCTCTGCCGCTCAACCAATATCGTCGAAACACCTTGCTCCGCCAACAAACAGGATAACAAGGTCCCGACTGGTCCCCCTCCAACTACGCACACTTCACATTCCAGCTTCATCTGACTTCCTCCTGCATACCAAAGCACTGGCCTCAACTGTTAGCCCATACCTAACCCACTTTAACTTTTTCATATCCTCTATTTATATAAATCTTCTTTATCATGTATATATGAATCTTCGTGTCCAATCCATTAAGTTACTTTATGTAACAGAGTATATTTATATCATTCAATTTCGTCAAGTAATAAATTTATGTAAAGTAAAATCATTTACTTTTTACAGTGGATCGTTAATAATAGGAGCATGAGGTGATCACATGAACATTCCGCAAATGTGCCCACGGTTTGAAAAAGCTATGGAGTTACTGAGCAAGCGTTGGACGGTGTTAATCGTATTTCAGCTAACTAACGGTCCACAACGTTTCGTCGCTATTGAGAATTCAATCCCCAATTTAAGCGGGAAGGTCCTTTCCGATCGCTTGAAGGAGCTTGAGGAAGAAGGGATTGTACTACGTATGGTCTATCCCGAAAAGCCGGTTCGGATCGAATACTCCCTTACGGATAAGGGACGCGATTTAGCTCCATTGTTTGATCATATCGGTACTTGGGCTACCCGCTGGGTTGAAGTTTTGCCAGCACTTGAGCAACAATAGCCTGCGTTAAACCAACACGGACACAGACTGCTAACATGCCAAAGAACGCCTTTGCCCCGAGCACAATTTGTACTCATCACGCAAGGCGTTCTATTTTTCATATGACGGATTGCCCTATGAGCTACAATAGGTAAAATCGTCATCCCCACCGACATTATAGGTAATACGATCAAGCATTTTCAGGCCCTTTTTTTATTGGACTCGGAGATGCTTTCTTTCTAATACTATAACGTCTCATGGTTCCTGGAACGCCTTTGATTTCCAGCATTCCCTCATAAATCAGGGCTCGAAGCCGATATTCGAAAAATTCATCTCCCATCTGCTGATCCAGGTGCCCCATAGCTTCTCCGATCACTCTTGCTGATTTGATAAAATCAGGCTGGGCTTGCCGCTTGTGCAACTCATTCACCTTACTCAAAATATAGGCATCATAATAGTTTTCTTCTACATTAACGATGCTCCCATCCTTCCATATACGTAGCACCTCAGGCTTCATCGCCAGCTCACACCATTCTTCCGCCATTCGTTCTCTTTCTTCTGGTGTTAAAGAAATACCCTTGTCCTCTCGACTTAGAATAGCTTGTAGTTTGTCGGCAGATATCTCGCCTGATCGTAAGCCTGTAGCATCTGTACGTTTAAATACACGGCTGTAAGCATCTGCCGCATTTTTAATCCAAATATCGTTAGACATATTCCTCAGCAGGTACATGCTCAAACGAAGCCCCACCTGCTCAGGGGCATTGCTCCCCGTCCAGATCGTAATATCCGCCTGCGCTGGAATAGCAGTAAACTGCTCCAGCAACAGAAAATCATCCCTTTCAGCATCCTCATCATGCTCATCATGCTCATCAGAAATATGATCTCTGAACCATTCCCGCCGTTGCCTGCGCCCCATTTCCTGCTGAAGCTGCCACAATGGGCCGATGGCATAGTTATCCCGAAAAGAAATAACCCGATGTGTATCTTCCCATCCCAGTTGTTTGAGTGCTACTTTCATACTCCCTGCAAAAGAATCGCCAATCACGATATGCACCTGCGTGCCACCCTCGTCAGGCTCCCACCATGAGCGTCTGTTTTGAGTCTCAAGCAAGTAATCATATAACTCTGATACTTGCTCATACAAATCATCTTTAGAAGCTTCGTTCCGTTTCACAGCTTCTGTCACTTGTATGATGTCTATCAGCCATAATCTTTGTTCGCCCGCAGTCATACTGCGAATTGCCTCCACAAATCCTTTATTCTCCATGGCTTTTTCTCCTTTTGCACCTATTTTTCGTGCCGTAGTGTCCAATGGAATTGTCGAATCGGAATAGTCGTGCTATGTTAGAGGAATCGACGTTGTAGCATAGGAGGCTTCTGCCGTGAATATGAAAGGCAAAATCCATTTACATCAAGTAACGTCTGAATCGTTACGACTGGGCGCTTTACTTTCATTAGTAGGGGGTTTTCTGGACACATATACGTTTGTCGGAAGAGATGGCGTGTTCGCCAATGCTCAGACAGGCAATATCGTATTACTGGCTGTCAAAGCCATTCAGGGAAACTGGGGTCAGGCGTTAGCCCATATCCCGCCCCTGATCGCCTTTTCGCTGGGTGTTTTTATAGCCGAAGGGATTAAGAGAAAATCCACCCACCGCCTGACACCGGACTGGGCCCGTGCCATTCTACTGCTGGAAATTTTCATTTTTTTCATCGTGGGTCTGATTCCACAAGGGGTTCCCAATACCGTGGTGACGGTGATCGTCTCGTTCGTTGCTTCCGTTCAGATGACTTCCTTTCGCAAGCTCATTGATGCGCCGTACACCTCCACCGTCAGCACCGGGAACCTCAGATCTGCCACAGAGGCGGTGTATATCGCCATTACGACCAAGGACACGAATGCTGCCATTCGCGCCATGCGTTACGGTGTCATCCTGATCACCTTTCTGGTCGGGGCTTTTCTGGGAGGGTTTTTGACGTTGGCTATTGGGGATAAAGCCATCTGGGGCGCTGTTGTGGCACTCATTTTTTCTTTTATTTTATTTACGGAAAAAGAACATAAGTGGAAAATGCCCCTTCGCCACTAATCCTGCATTAGCCCTGAATAAACTGCCGCTGGGCGGTTTCAAAAAAGTTCAAAAGGTCTTCACGGGACGAGAACGCTGCCTGAGCCGATTGGTTGCTGCCGCCACCCTTACCCTGAAACGCGCCCAGATGCTCTTTAAAGTATGCCCCGCAGGCAACATCCTGTGTGCCGTTATGTGTCAGAATGATTTTGTTTTCTGCTGTTGTGGCTAATAATACAAGTAAATCATGTTCAGATGTCAGCTTGGCAGCCATTTGCTGTACTTCCTGAAAGGTTTTTTGTTCAAAAATATGAGCCAGAACTTGCCCCTGAACAGCAGAAAGCAGCTCTGCTGCCTGATACGAAGCATTTTCCTCTTGCAGGATGTCCACTTGCGCCTTGAGCTGCTTGTGCTCCTGCTCCCACTTTTCAAAGCGGGTCAAAATATCCTTGCGCCCGGTATTAAATTTCGCAGACAGCACGTCCAAAATCCGAACACTTTCGTTAAAGTCCTGAAGCGCGCGAACGCCACATTTAAAATGGATTCTCGCCAGCCCCTTTTGCTTCTCCCATTTCAGACATTTGATCATTCCAATTTCCCCGGTTCGGCCGACATGTGTACCGCCGCAAGCATTGTATTCAATGCCTTCGATCTCAACAATGCGAATATTTTCCGTCACTTTGGGCGTTTTCACAAGCGGAATATCCTTCAATTGTTCATTGGTTACAAAATAGCTTTTTATGCTGCGATTACTGTAGATTTGCCGATTTACTTCCTGCTCGATTGCCGATAGCTGCGCAGGTGTTACATCCGAACAGTTTACATCAATCGTGGCTTGCTCTTGTCCCAAATGAAAGCTTTCCGTCCGCGCTCCCAGCAGCTCCAGACAAATCGCCGACAGCAAATGCTGTCCGCTATGCTGCTGCATATGATCAAATCTGCGCTCCCAATCCAACGTACAAGCTACCTTTTCACCCTTCGGCATACGTTCGACCTGATGCCAAATATCGCCCTCTTCCAGAAAAACATCCACCACCGAAACTCCCTGAATCGTTCCCGTATCACATGGCTGACCCCCTCCATGTGGATAAAAAGCCGTTTCCTCCAGCATAACAAAATATCCGCCGTCTCTTTCCATGCTACGTGTAATATGAGTCTCCCACTCCGTAAGGGTCGGAGAAGAGTAATATAGTTTTGTCGTCATTCAAAGTTCCTCACTTTGGATTTCAATTTTCAAAAAACGTCTCCATTTTTTGAATGAAGGCCTTTGCGGCTGGACTTACATATTTATCTACGATGATCCGAATGAATCCCCAAGCCTACTACAATATCCACTTTATTATCAAGCACTTCATTGTAAATATCAATCGAGCGAATGACCTGAACCTTTGTATGAGCCTATAAAAGGATAGAGTCTCGTCAGTATAATAAAAAAAGGGTTAAGTGCCGTCTAACAAGCCTTAACCCTTTTTTTCAATAATATGAAATTCTCATTGTTATCAGAATAAAATTTACTTATATGCCAGACCTAATTGATAAGCGTGCTCCAGCAGACCTTCAATGTATTCTTTCGATTCGGACAAAGTATCATAGAAGAACTCAACCTTGGACTCTCTTACTCTTGCGTAACCAGCAATGGCTTTATTCAAATAATTAGTTACCATATCGTGGTATTCATACTTGATCAGATGTTCTTTCGTCCCTCCCGCCAAGCACATCCACAAAACCTGCTTTGTCGTAAACTCCTGAAGTAAACCTATGTTCCACACTTTATCCAGGTATCCCTTTAGCATGGACGGGACACTGTACCACCATAGTGGAAACACAAAGACCAGAGCATCCGCGGCCACAATTCTATCCATTTCTTTCCGTGTTTCAGGGGCATATTGTTTATGAGGCGTATTCCAATCCAGCTCATCTGCTGCGCTGTACACCGGATTATACCCGTCCCGATCCAAGTCCAGAATATCTACCTCGTGCTTACTCTCCTTCAATCCCTCTACAAAACGATTCATGACCGCAAGGGTAAGTGAATCTTCTCTAGGATGCGTAACGACCAATAGAACTTTCATGTTATCCGTAACCTTCTTTCTCCTCGTGATTGGTGAACCCTGTCTACAGATGCTATTATGGATGATATACAACAAGGTGTGAAGTACGCACCTCAAGGTACTGTAGGTACTTTAAGGTTCCTTAGTGCTTTTCATGTACTACAGATCCGAGGGGAGAAAAACAAATGAAGGATAACGCCAAAACATATATGCTCGGGATTGAAGCAACCTTTGAGGTCATCGGCGGGAAATGGAAAGCCATCATCCTGCACCATCTAACCAGCGGCAGAAAACGTACATACGAGCTCCGGCAGCTCATTCCAAAAATCACCCAAAAAGTGCTCACACAGCAGCTTAGAGAGCTGGAAAAGGACGAAATCATCCACCGAATTATCTATAACCAGGTTCCACCCAAAGTAGAGTATGAGCTTAGTGAATACGGATGGGATTTTAAAGATCTGCTTGATCGTTTTTGCTTATGGGGGGAAGAACACTTAGACAGGGTTTATGGTGATAAAACAACGGTGCTGGAGGAATATTCTGTGGAAGAGACTTGTGTAGAAAAAAAGTAAAGCACACTGAACAGCCTTTTCGCCATCGCTTCATCTGCTGTCCGCAAAAATACACAACAGTCCTAATGAAGATTTTCTTCAATGGGACTGTTTGTGTTACTTGCATGGAGTCAAATATCTACAAGAATCGAAACTGCACTATACACTAATAACAAAGCCATTATTATATTAAACTGACTTCTATATTTTGATAAGAACTTTTGAAAAACGGAGCCAAACACACTCCAACAGAATGTACTCATAAACCCAACAAAAGCTAGAAATAACGAATACAATATCAAGCTGAAATTTGAATGGTGATATGGAAGAATGAAGGTTGATATAGCAGTGATACCATATAAAATTCCTTTCGGATTGATAAATTGCAAAAGCATACCTGTTAGAAAACTGTTATTCTTGCCCCCATCATTATCTTTACCATTATCTTTACTCATAATTATTTTTATAGCCAGATATAACATATAGGCTGCACCCAGGATGGTCATCACAAATTGAATTTTGGGAATGAAATTTTCAAGCAACAAATTAAAATAACTACTCAATAACATGATTACAAAGAAACCTGCACCTACTCCTAAACAAAATCGAATTGTCTTTTTAAGCCCGAATTTATTAGCAAAGAGCATAGCCATAATGTTATTGGGGCCTGGAGTAAAGCTGGTAACAAACACATATAACAGAAACGATAATAAAGGCATATTGGAACCCCCTCTTCTGTGTATGCTATAATGTCCAAAAAGAACAATATAACGTTTTACGTTTTATTGTACAACACAGACGTTATATTGTACACAGGTATAGGAGGTATTTATGGAGACCATCAATCTGATCATTGCCAAAAACTTAAAAGCCTTTAGAGAAAATAAGAAATTAAGTCTGGAAAGGGTTGCAGAACTAACGGGAGTAAGTAAAACGATGATAGGTCAAATTGAAAGAGGCGAATCCAGCCCTACGATTACAACGATTTGGAAAATAGCCAATGGATTAAAGATTTCTTTTACTTCACTCATAAATAATCCGCAGCCAGATACAAAAGTGGTTTTAGGAAGTGAAATTCAAATATTAACGGAAGACAACGGAAAATATCGAGTTTATCCCCACTTCCCCTTCGAAGATGATAGACGGTTTGAAGTTTATTCAATCGAGATAGAACAAAACGGCTTCCTAAGTGCTGATTCGCATGGAGAGGGAACGAAGGAGTTCTTAACTGTTTTTGATGGAGAATTAACTGTCCGTGTAAATGACATCGAATATACAGTAAGAAATGGGGATTCCATCCAATTCAAAGCTGACAGACCCCATACCTATCTTAATTCAGGGAAAACATTAACTCGATTAAGTATGGTCATATACTATCCAATTTAAAACTATCCGTTCACCAATTGCATAATCCAGTCTTTTATATCAACGATTCGCAGTGTTCTGGGCCGTGTATTCGTTCCGGAAATAATTAATGGGACAAGGGAATCTTTTTCATGCAGCGAACCATGAGCTCCCCCTCCGATGTGGGTAGGAGAACTTTCACCAACGAGTTCATATCCGGGTTGGACCGTGACGACAACGTATTTTCCTTCATGAGAATACATGGCCCCGTATAACCTCGCCAAAACGTCAGGATATTTTCCGTACTTGATTCGATTGTTATTTATCGTAATATCCACAAGGTCCTTTTCGCCCGATAATGTCCACGATTGTCCATATTCATCGGTGAATTTTCCACCGGGACGATAAGAAAACATGGAACTATTTTTCCCTCCTGTAACACGAATATTATTTTTATCGTCTTTCATTGCGATGATATCGAGCTTTTCCTCTTTTTGTAAATGCTTCACTACATCGGATAACTCGACGTTATCATTAATCGCATAAACATAAGCCATTCGTTCATTCGTGGAAATGACAATTTGATCTTCTTTTTTTACTGATTGATTTAACTGTGCTATGCGGTAATGGTTCAACAGCGGCTTTAGCTCTACCGTTGCTGCCTGTCGATCATTATAAACAGCGCTTTGCGCACTGTCCCCCATGACAATCCATATAGCATTTTTTACAGCCTGTTCCCACGAACCGTATGCGTTAAGCACGCCTTGCAGCGCTTGATCCGCTTTTTCAATTCCCTCCAGCTGAGTCGGGCCTTTTTTATGCACCGAACTATCATTCTCTGGAAAGTATGCGATGGTTACGCTTGGAAGTTTTTTTTGATTGATTAAAAAAGCGGTATCTTTTGCGGAAAACTCGTCGTTCATTCCGAATTTTTTCCACGGAGGAGTATTCCAGCTATTCTTTGGGTCCAGTTGTGCAAAAGTTGCATAGGAAAACCATTTAGGTCCTGTTATTCTCAATTGTTCTGGAACACGGTTGCTGTTCGCTATGAAGCGAGGCACTTTTAAGACATGTTCCGTTCTTCCTCTAAAAACAATAGCGTTGATTGATGCCGATTCTTTTCCTTTGTCGGCCAGCTCTTCGTGAATTGTTTTCGTTTTTTTGTTCAAATGAACTTGATTTAACTGATAAATAGCATCCATAAATACTTGCATTTGATCTATCTTGAAGGCTTCTTTGACACCATTTCCATAGAAAATCATGCGTTTCCTTGGGTCGCTGTACCACACAAGTCCGGGCACATGATGTCGGTCTGCATACGTCCCCGTTAATAATGTGCTGTCGATCGTCACGGACATCGTGGGAAATGAACTCACCACCTGCGGGAAGTATTGCCCTTTTTTAAGGAGATATTGCATTGCGGGTGCACGGCCTTCTTGAATCGCTTCTTGTAAAGGCTTGTTCATTAAAGAATCAATCAAAATAACTATGACAGGCTTAACATTTTGACTTGCTATGATATGGGGCTTGACGCTTTGTTGCTTTAGCCGTTGACTGGAGTCCGCCCTGCAACCGACGATTAGTAAACTTAAACTTAGCACCAGTACAATAGTGATTTTATACTTTATCCCCATTTGTGTATCCCCTTCTTTGAAAAACACAATTCCCTTGATTTTTTTTATTTTTGCTTACACTAAAAAAAATTATTCCATGATTTTTTTTGAACTAATAGGCCAAATTATCTCTAGTGACTCGAATAATTAGAAAGATGGTGAATTCCCATTAACATTCCGTTCTCACCTAGACTTTATCATTGGTTTGTTCGTCCGAAATGGTTTACTAAAAAATATATCCATGATCATGTACATTCCCATTTTTCTTTTGATGGCCAAACTGTACTGGATTTTGGCTGCGGTACTGGGGCAAATTGCTCCATGTTTGACCCGTTGTATTATGTTGGGATGGATCCTGACGCCCAACGAATTGATTATGCAAAGCGATTATATAGCCACCATGCATTTCAAGTATTAAACAGTAAGAAGTTCCCATTTGATAATGAGTCGTTCGACTACATACTTATTATCGCTGTATTACACCACATTTCTTCAGATGAAATATCAAGTTACATAAAGGAATTTCAAAGAATTCTAAAGCCTAACGGAACCATTGTCGTTATGGAGCCCTGTTTATCCAATGAAAAACCGCTATGTAACAGGTTTATGAAATGGTACGACAACGGGGAGTATATTCGTAATGAAAAAGAATATATTCGATTGTTTAGAGATCAGAATTATGATTGTAGGGTCATAAAACGATTCCGAAAATGTTTTTTATATCACGAGTTATTTTTTTCAGTAAAACCAAAATCATCAATGGAAGGGGAATATAACAATGACAACTACAAGCATAAACGGATACTCGATGCACTATATTGATTCCGGAAAAGGAATCGCCATCCTCTTCATTCACCCTCCGGTACTCACAAGCTTAAATTTCACATACCAAATCCAAGGTCTATCGCCTCATTTTCGAACGATTGCTTTTGACATCAGAGGACACGGTAAGAGTCAGCCTTCCGAACAAACGGTTACTTACCCTCTAATCGCTCAGGATATCAAACAGTTGATGGACCGGATGAGCATAGAAAAAGTTTTTTTGTGTGGATATTCTACCGGAGGCTCGATAGTGCTTGAATTTCTCTTGACCTATCCGGATCGGGCATGGGGAGGCATCGTGATCAGTGGAATGTCGGAAGTAAACGAATGGCGACTAAAAAACAAAATTTCTGTGGGCATTGCTCTCTCCAAAATCGGAGCAGTCGGCACGATTGCGATTTCTAATGCTTGGTCGCAAACGAAACAGTTTTCTTTGTTCCGTGAGCTATTCAACGATGCGAAACAGGGAAATTCCAGAAATGTCGAACAATATTACCGGTACAGCTTGAAGTACAACTGTACCTCGCGGCTCGGGGAAATCCATCTTCCTGTCCTGCTTGTTTATGGGGAAGATGATAAGCTCTTTCATCCTTATGCCAAATTGTTACATCAACAATTGCCGAAGAGTGAACTTGTTTTCATAAAAAAAGTCGATCACCGCCTTCCTACGAAGGCCGCCGGATTATTGAATGAACTGATCAAGCAGTTCGTAGATCGGTTCAGCCTTTAAGGCAAATCCTACAGGATAATTCCACATACATATCTACATCCCACTTCTGTTACGTTAAGCGTCAAATAGCCACCCACCTGTTCAACATCCGTTGGCCATGACATGCGGCGGATGGGGCATTCCTTTCCGGACCCCGGCCGAAAAGCAGGAATCAGCACATTACATGCCGTTTTCTGCGCCATCGTCGCGCAACCTTACAAGAGTGTTAGGCAATTGTCATCTAGATCAATGGTATCAACCTAGCTGCTCCTCTATACTAATCCATTGATAGGATTATTTTTAAGGGGGAGTTGGCGTGAGGTTTTTTGAAATGCTGCTATTCTTTTCAAGTGCTTGTTTGTTGGCACTCCTGTTCGTTATCAATCAACGTATCCGAAGACCAGCTTTGCTCCTGACAAGCGGAGCAGGCTCCATTTTTTTAGTGATACATTTGCTTGTCGAAGGATACAGGGTTCAGCTTTTATTTTTATACGGATTTACGATCCTGATGCTTATGCTTTCGCTTATAGACGTTTTCATAACGCTGAAAGTCGTTCGGACTGCCTCGCGAATCCGTAGGGTGCTGGGCCGCCTTTTTATCGTGATTGGGCTAATCGCAACGGCGTGCTTCCTCTATGTGTTTCCCGTATTCGACTTTCCGGCGCCAACCGGCGAGTTGAAGGTAGGCACGCAAGTCTTTCATTTCATCGATCCAAGCCGGGAGGAGACATTTGGCAAAACCGCGACAGGCAAAAGGGAATTGATGGTTCAGGTATGGTATCCGGCTCAAGCTGGCACCGACAAGTACGCTCCCTTTATTCCCGATACCCAGATTTTACGTTATATGGCCGCGGACTATGGCCTTCCTGAGTTTACTTTTCAACATCTGAAGTACGTATCCAGTCATGCTTATTCGGGGGCCGAAGTCTCTTCGGCACAGACTTCATACCCGCTGATCCTTGTGAATCCCGGCAATCGCTCTTCCAGGTTCCTCCACACGTCGCAAGCCGAAAATCTTGCGAGTCATGGATATATCGTGGCAGTGATCGACCACACCTACAATACATTTGCAACCGAGTTTCCGGACGGGCGAATCACGACCAGCACAACCAACGACTTATTCTCGCCCGCCCATGATTACCAGACGAGTAGAGGAAATCGCGACAAGTTGGGAAAAGTTTTAACCGGCGATGTGGCGTTTGCGCTGGACCAATTCGAGCTCATCCAATCGGGGCAGATTACAAGTCATCTAAAAGGGAGGATTGATCTCGGTCATGTCGGGGTGTTCGGTCATTCCATCGGCGGAGCGACGGCCTATGACGCTTCTTACGATCCGCGAATCGCGGTTGGAATAGACCTTGATGGAGGGCTTTATCGACTGCGTGAAAGAGAGGGTCTGCGAAAGCCGTTTTTGTTCATCAACTCGGAAAGCTATTTCGAAAAATTAAAAATGGTGATGGATAACCGGGTCTACACGGATGCAGAGCTTAACCGTATGGGCTCAACAAGAGAGTGGGAGGATCAAGTAACGGAAGATAAAAAGTTGGAGCTTGAACGGATGCGCGAAGCGGTCAACGAAGGGGGACAAGTCCTCTATATCGAAAATACGGAGCACTTGAATTTTGCCGACGTACAGTTCATTTCTCCGATTTTCAAAATGCTGGGCATTACAGGAAAGATTGCGCCCGAAAGAGCGAACTCCGTTATCAATGCCTATATGCTGGATTTCTTCGATAGGTATCTGAAAAATCAAGGCGGAATCTTAATGAAAGGACCGGATAGCCGCTTTCCGGAGGTGAAGTTCGTAACCTCGCTATTATAAATTACGGAACTACCGATTTTGATATGCTCCCCTTCAAGTAGGCAGGTTTAATAAATAAACCGCTACTTGAAGGGGAGTTTTCCTTTGTCTAAGAAGAACGAATACAATGCGATTGAGAAACTAGCCATCGTACAGGAGTTAAAAGCAGGACAGAGCAGCCGTGTGGAAGTAGCAAAAAAACATAACATCAGCGTTACCACCTTAGTGAAATGGCGACATCGCTATGAGTTGTACGGAATGGGGAAGCGAAAGCTATGAGCAAGGGGCGGTCTACCAATCATCAGGAACGAATAGACATTGTTCTTTACTGTCTTGCCCACGATCATGACTACCGGAAGACAGCGGAACAGTCAGGTTAATCTCATGATCTCATAGCTAGGTTAGTAGTTGAAGGTGTGGAGAGTTTGACGCTTAGCCTGTTACAGTATCTTTGCCTGTATATTGTCCTGCTCATCAAAGTGAAAAATAATATATAATATTTTACACCATGTAAATATACAAATTATGCTAAAGTCATATATAGTTTGGTTGGGATAGGTATGTATTCGGAAGGAGTGTAAAAATGAAATGCTAAAGCGTATTCAGAATCTTTTTGTTATCCCTAACTACCCATTGTTCATGATCTGCATGTTATTGCAAGGCATGGCTATATCCATCAGCGCACCTTTTTTAGCTGTATATTTTACAAGTACACTTGGCGTATCTGTGGGAACCTTTGGTGTGTTTACAGCGGTGACTTTGATCTGTGGCATATGGATAAGCTCTCTGATTGCCAAACGTTCTGATACCGGATTAGATCGTAAACAAATTTTGGTGATTTGTACGTTATTTAATGCCATAGCCTTTGCAGGATATCTTGTAATCCAAAATTTTTATGTACTTTTTGTTTATATGACGATCTTTACGGCCATTGGTGCTCCTGGGATGCCGCAGTTATTTGCCAGTGCACGTGAAGCGGTTGATCGCAGTGAAGCAGCAGATCATACTTTTGCCAATTCAACACTTCGTTCTATGTTTTCCCTTGGCTTTATCACGGGGCCGCTTTTGGGGTCTTTCCTGATTGCACATACCGGTTTTAAAGGTATCTTTATAGGGACGACTTCTATTTTTATACTTATAGCTATTCTTCTATTCTGTTTTATTAAGCAATCCCCATCTCAGCTCAAAAGTAAGAATCAACTTTTACTCCATCACATAACATTGCATAAAAACATTGAAATTCTGATACCATTCTCAGTTCTCACTCTGCTCTATGTGTCTCACTGGATGAACAGTTTAAATATTTCCTTGTTTATCATTCATAATTTAAAAGGAGACATGAGTGACGTTGCTCTAGTATCCAGTATTTGCGCGGTTTTAGAAATACCTTTGATGATCATGTTGGGCGTACTTGCTGCTAAATACTCCAACCGTCTGCTTGTATTTTGGGGAGCTTTAACAGGGGTTGTCTATTATCTCCTCGTCCTTATGTCTACGGAGATATGGCAGTTATTAGTGGGGCAGCTTCTTCTAGCCTTCTTTGTTGCAGTGATTTCGGCCATTGGCATCAGCTACATGCAGGATTTATTGCCCTCTCTTCCTGGATACGCATCGACGCTGTATTCCAATGCGACAACCATCGGAAGACTGGTGGGGAGCTTGATGGGCGGATTAACCGCTCAATGGATGGGTTACCGAAACACCTATTGGGTATGTTTGGCCCTGATCCTCTGCTCCCTTGGTCTTCTGGCGATTTCAAAGAAATTAGAGTTTGAAAAATCGGCTGCTCTACAAGAAAGGAATCACAGTCTATAGTCTGGCACCTTATTTTTCTATTGTGGAGAAATGACTCATAATGGTATCTGCCGCATGTCTGTACCCGCCAGCCTGACGTAATGATTCGCCAATCACATGGGCCTGCTGTTTATAGGTTGAATGATTTAAAACCTCTAATAAGGCAGCTTTCAAAGTAGCGGGTGTAAGCTCATTTTTATCTACAGCAATACCCGCTCCCAGCTCTTGCACCCGATTAGCCACGATAGGCTGGTCCGATGTCATGGGAACCATAACCAGAGGCACATTGTAATACAAGGCTTCGCTTGTACTGTTCATCCCCGCATGTGTAATAAAAGCGTCTACATGCTGCAGCATTTCCAGTTGCGGAATATAGGGCTTGACAATAAAATTGTCAGGGATACAATCGTCCAATAGCTTCATATCTGTATATTTGCCTGATGAAAGTACAAACTGTACAGGTAAATCGTGGAACGCTTCAAAGCAAAGCTTGTAAAAATCCAAGTCTCTATTAATAATAGTTCCCAATGAGATATAAACAGCCTGCGGATGCAGAGCATGAAGTTGTTCGAACGGGAAAGAGGGCGCGTCTTTACGTGGTACAATAGAAGGGCCTGTAAAAATATAACTGTTATCCAGCTTTTCAGCTTGCGGTTGAAAATAACGGCTTGTGTAAACGATCTTTAAGCTTTGGGAATGTGAATCGATCTCCTCAATAGCAGGTACGGCAACCTGAAGCTCATCAGCTAATTGATGCATTACTTTTATTATGTTATCATAAATCTTTTTCACTTCTTTATCATTATCATCCAATCCTTGATCAGATCCCAGAGGCTCTACGAAAGCAAAGGAAGCAATAGAGCATATTGCAGGTATTCCCAGCTTCTCTGCAATAATCTTGCCTCCCCAGCCCAGCAAAAAGTCATAAATCAAATAATCATACACCTTATTTTCGATTACTTTCAAAACCTTTGGAATAATCGGCTTAATCAAACCTGTAACGATCATATTCACGAATTGGTAATGATGTTTGTATTCAGCCGGCATTAACTCAGATTTACGAGAAAAAGCATCATTACTAAAAGGATAGGTTATCAGTTTTGCTCCCGTTTGTTGAATTTTCGTGCGGTATTCCTCCGTACACACATAATCTACTTCCTCACCATTGTCGACCAACTGCTTAACTAATCCTAATGACGGATTAACATGGCCTTCAGCAGGTGTGATCACTACCAACACACGTGCCATCCCTACACCTCCAACATCATAATGAATTAAAATTAACATTAAATGTAATTTTTTATACTGAATTACGAACAACATACAAGATGTAAGTTTTGTTTTCTAGTAAAATAAAACAACACCTGCTATGTGCATAGAAAGATAAAAAATACATCTCATACTTAATATATAAAATATTTTCCATAAAAACAAGTATTTGAAATATCGAGAGAAATACAGCGATCAACCAACGTATAAACGCCATTTGTAGTAGCGACATCCCCACGACTATATATTTCCCGAATATATAATTGCAAAATACACAAATAAGCGAGGTAATCGCTTGAAGCGCATACCCCGCTTATCCATTGAAGATCACATTTGGAAGAAGACGATTTATCTATTCAACTACGGATTCCAATGATCCGTCCCGCCCGGCTTGATATGATCATCCATATAGGATTTTAAAAAAGCAATATGAGCGTAAGGGCGCCATGGCCGTCCAAGATCAACCCTGCCTGTCAAGCCATCTTCAGCTGTCAGACGACATTGAATAAATACCTTTATCGCAATGCTTTAATATCCTGAATCAGCATTTCAACATTTTCTTTCTTCGTAGCCCAACTGGTACAGAATCGAACAGCACTATGTGTATCATCAACCTTTTCCCAAAAGGAGTAAGTATATTTTTCGCTCAATGCCTTTAACATACGATCTGGTAAAATCGGAAACTGCTGATTGGTTGTAGATCGGTACTGAAAAGAAAAGCCTTGCTCAGATAATCCGTTTTGAAGCAACATTGCCATATCTATAGCGTGTTTGGAATTTTCAAAATATAAATCGTCTTCAAACAAAGTTTCAAACTGAATGCCCAGTATTCGCCCCTTAGCCAGCAGTCCTCCTTTTTGCTTGATCATGTATCGGAAATCTTTTTTCAATGTATCATTTATAATGACTACTGCTTCTCCCATCATTGCTCCAACTTTGGTCCCGCCGATATAAAATACATCGCATAGTTTTGCTATATCTGCTAAGGTTACATTGCTATCCTCTGCAACCAAGCCATAACCCAATCGGGCTCCATCTATAAAAAGCGGTAAACTACATTCCCGACAGACTCGACTTAACGCTTCCAGCTCGGATTTAGTGTAGATCGTCCCATTCTCGGTAGGGTAAGAAATAAAAACCATACCGGGCTGTACGCTATGCTCAGGAGCGGCATCATTCCAGTGAGCATCATACAGACCCTTTACCTGTTCGGCCCGGATTTTCCCATCATCACTTGGCAAAGTAAGTACTTTATGGCCAGTAGCTTCAATCGCTCCGGTCTCATGTACGGCAATATGTCCAGAAACTGCAGCAATGGCACCTTGATGCGGACGTAAAATAGAAGAGATCACCGTTGTATTGGTCTGTGTACCTCCAACTAAAAAGTGTACATCTGCATTTGGGGAGTCACATGCCTTTTTAATATAAGCTCTGGCTTTTTCACAGTGCTCATCCACACCATAGCCGCCAGTTTGTTCGTCATTCGTCTCCAATAGTCGCTGTAAAATACGCTTATGGGCACCTTCGGTATAGTCGCACTCAAATCGAATCATTTTGTATTCTCTCCAATTTCTCTAGTTTGTTCTGAATGAATACCATAGAAGCATGTAATTCTTTAATCTCTTCTTCTGAGAGTCCTTGAACTAATTGTACAACTTGTTCGTCAGATCTTTCATTCAGTTGTTGATAGAACGCTTTTCCTTTAGGCGTCAAACGAATCAGATTTGTTCTATTATCCACCGAAGAATTTTCCTTAACAAGGAAGCCCTCTTTGTAAAGTTTAGCTATGATTCTACTCATATAACTGCGATCAATTTTAAGAGAATCGACTAAAGTATTGGCTATACATGGCTCGATCATACCGATCTCTATAATGACGCGTGCCTCGGTAAAGGAATATCCGCTATCCAGCACATGTTTATCTAATACACCCAGTATTTTGGTATAAAATCGATTGAAACGTCTCATATCTGCTATGATCTTAGTATCTATATTGATTTTAACTCCCCCCATTTAGTGGACTTTTGCAACAATTATATTATTTTTTTTTGTGGACTCTGTCAACGAAATGACGGGTTTCTATTTATCAATCCACGACCGGGAACCCTCCCGGTACGTTGATGATCATTACACAAATGGCTCCGTCCTTATAACTTTCAAGGACGAAGCCATTAATTCAGCATGTACTGGTTTTCCTTCAAACAAGCTGATCCTGGAAGAAAAAATAGGAGAATTATACATACACATACGGTAAAGTAACGTTGAAGACGATGAATTTTCATAAAGAAGAATCACTGCTAAGTTAATCAAAATCTTCAAGAATAAAGTCTTTAGTTAACGTTCTATTATTTTCCGGTTTCCCCAAATTGTTTAATGCGTTCTCCCACCTGCTCACGAACTCGCTGGAAAACGGCCCATTTCTCTTCTTCCGTTCCCTCTGCTTTGGCCGGATCATCAAATCCCCAATGCTCACGGCGAACTTGTGGAGGTGTGATGGGACATTTATCGGCAGCATCCCCGCACAGGGTCACAACCAAATCGGCACTGTTCAGCAAGACAGGATCTATAATATCCGAAGTTTGACTAGAAATATCGATACCTACTTCATTCATCGCTTGTACCGCTTTAGGGTTAAGGCCGTGAGCTTCAATGCCTGCACTGTACACATTCCAACGGTCTCCCAGATATTTTTTGGCCCAGCCTTCTGCCATTTGACTGCGGCAAGAATTGCCGGTGCACAAAAAGTAAATTGTCTTTTTTTCCATGATAGACGTCTCCTTTAATGTTCAATTATGAAATGATTAACCACAGATATAAGCCCAGCAGGGTAATAAAAAGTGTAGGAATCGTTAAAACAATGCCTGTTTTAAAATAAGCTCCCCAAGAAATTTTCACGCCTTTTGAGCTAAGCACATGCAGCCACAACAATGTGGCCAATGAACCAATCGGGGTTATTTTCGGTCCCAAATCCGATCCAATTACATTAGCGTAAATCAGCGCTTCTTTGATCATACCAGTCGTATGGGTGGCATCTATGGCAAGTGCATCAATCATCACTGTAGGCATGTTATTCATCACCGACGAGATAGCAGCCGCGATAAAACCCATGCCCATCGTGGCCACAAACATACCTTGATCGGCAGCCGCTTGAATCACATGAGCCAGCAGATCCGTCAAACCGGCATTACGCAGGCCATACACCACAACATACATCCCGATGGAGAAAAATACGATGGCCCATGGAGCGCCCTTGATGACTTCTTTCATGGGGACCGCAGGGCTTCTTCTCGCCATCAGCAAGAAAAAGACGGCAATAATACCGGCTACCACCGAGACAGGAATGCTAAAAAATTCGCAAACAAAGTATCCAACCAACAGAACCGCGAGAACAATCCAGGACATGCGGAACATTTTTGGATCTTTAATCGCTTCTGCAGGTGTTATTAATTGTGCAGCATCAAATGTTTTGGGAATCCTTTTGCGAAAAAAGAGATACAGTACCACGATACTAACCGCTAAGGAAAATAAATTAGGTACAATCATGCGACTCGCATATTCCATAAAGGTGATGCCAAAGAAATCGGCTGATACAATATTCACCAGATTGCTGACTACAAGTGGAAGCGACGTCGTGTCGGCAATAAATCCGCTCGCTATGATGAAAGGGAAAACCATTTTCTCATCAAATTTCAGTGCCCGAACCATCGCTAGTACAATCGGTGTCAGAATTAAGGCCGCACCGTCATTCGCAAAAAAAGCAGCGACAATGGCGCCAAGAATGGTCACATAAACAAACATCCGGGTTCCGCTTCCCCGCGCAGCTCGTGCCATGTGAAGCGCCGCCCATTCGAAGAAGCCGATTTTATCAAGCACCAACGAAATCAGAATGATAGCAACAAAAGCCAGTGTCGCATTCCAGACAATCTGAGTAACTTCCCAAACATCATGCAAATCGACGACACCCACCAGCAAGGCGAGTATTGCTCCGCCGCAGGCCGACCAGCCGATAGACAGATTTTTAGGCTGCCAGATCACCAACACTAAAGTAGCCAAAAATATAATGCATGCCAACAAAACCAATGTTCAAAACCTCCATTACCCATGATATCCCTAGTTCTCCTTCTGCTCTTCCTACGAATTCCTCCCTTGTTTAGTCCACCATTCTCACATCACCTTATAAACATATACTTATATAAAGAAAATATTATCCCCGCAAGGAGATAAACTGAACAACCTTTAGGAGGAGCAAGCGGGGGAATCCGGTCCACAAGATGCTATGGGTTCCTCTTTATTCATCCATTTTAAAATATGCTTAGAATCCGGCATACACTCAAGTACAGCTTGAATATGGGGCTTGTCGTCTACGTTTAAAGAATAGTATACCCACTGACTTCGTCTTTCTTCTTTTACGATCCCTTGCGACTTTAATTTTCTCAAATGTTGGCTAATTGCTGGCTGCGACATATCGAAGATGTCCACGAATTCGCAAACACACCATTCTCTTTCTCTTAGCAGGGAAAGCATGGCCAAGCGGGTTTTATCCCCCAGTAGCTTTAAATGATCGGCTACATAACCAAGTTGCTCCAATGTGTAACCCCCTTTCGGATATATAACTGTATGCTTATATACTAATTTAGCTCCATTCTAAAATCAAGTATGCATATTACTTGTAATTCGCAAGTATATAATGTATATGTAGCAACCACTATTGATGCACAAATGAATGAATACTTAAACGAAGTTTTTTCGTATTTGACTGATTTTGAAAAAGAAACCGTGATTCGATCTGTGAAGCTCTTTAACGATGCCATGGCCCAATCAAGCAAATGTTGTTTTCCGGTAACAGGATAATACTCTCCTTTTATATTTGCAATTTACAAATATTAATCCATACCAGTGGTGGTTTTTAAGTTTCGTTCAACCTATCCAAATTAAAGGAGTGTAATTCTGCTGGCATTAAATATTTCTGAGAGTTCCCGCTCTGTCGGTAGTTGCTCCTCGCTAAGCAACTCTTTTAGAATAATAGCCTCTTCCAACTGCTCTCTAACAAAATCACTCACGTTTTTAGCTGATACTTTTTCAAGAACAAAAAAAATCTGTTGTTATCATAAAACCAAGTAAAACTATATGTAATATTTTTTGTCCGAACCAGCCAATTATGCGTCATATAAAAAGCACGCAGCAGGGTATCCTGTGCGCGCTTGGCCATTCTCTATTTTTTCTCCAACTCATCCGGTACATCGTATTTATTGATATGTGAGGTCATAGCGGCAACTGCTTCGCTGGCATCCGTCGTGGCAGGCACTTCCCTTACCACATCATCAGTACGATCATGAAAATTCAAACGGTCGGCCTCAGCTACTTTCTGTTTATTTTCTTTCATTCTCAATATCCCTCCTGTCTTATTCCAGTGCCTGATCCCGTTCTATTAACGCGTACAAAGGTACTTCCCGTTCCTCTTCCGGCTTGTTCAGCGCATAAATACGTGCCGTCTCACTCTGCTCATTCACATGCTGAATATAAATGGGTAACCCATCACATAACACATTCGCCATTATGGGAGAGGACGCTATTTCTTGTGCTCTTTGGACATTCATTTAGAAAGACCTCCCTTGCTGAGTACAGTACGTCTTTACTATGCACAAGATGAATATCTGTTATACAAATTTCTTACTCACATGTCTTTGTACAATATTCTCTCGTGTTAACTCGAAGAGCTTAAGATACGTTTACAAAAAGGATATCATTTGAAAATATAAATATTATTGTTATTATAGATAGAGAGATTCAGTGAAAACTGCGATCTTCGATGAAGCGAAAAGGAGTGATGATGAATGTTACACATACTAATGGTTAACTTTCCGGCAGAAGGACATGTGAATCCTACAATTGGGATTACGCAGGCCTTTGCAGCACGGGGGGACCAAGTGCATTACATTACAACTGAGAAATACAAGGACAGACTCGAAGCAGTTGGAGCAACGGTTCATCTGCACCCCGATTTGTTGAGGGCCGCTTCTATCAACGCCGCTTCTCCGGCCGGATTGAACGCATTTTTGAACATTCAAATTCAGACTTCGCTAGACATATTGGAGGTTACCCGGAGGTTGTCGGAAAGCATTGATTTTGACTTTGTGTTCTATGATAGATTCGGAGCTGGTGAGTTAGTTAGAGATTATTTGAATATCCCCGGTATTGCTTCATCGCCATCCTTTCTGATTTCAAACAACCAGATGATTGTTAACCCCTTTCGTCTTGATGCTGAAGTACCGTTTCAGCTTGATGAACAGGCCACAACCTCGCTGCATCACATGAAGGAAAGATTCGGTGTTGCTCCTGAGCATGTGTTTCAATTTATGAACAACTCAGGGGCTCTGAATATTGTATATACCAGCAGATATTTCCAACCGGACGCGGACCGTCTTGGTGAGGAGAACCTTTTTATCGGTCCCAGCTTCCCTGAGCGCAAAGGGGAACATTCTTTTCCTTTGGATGTATTACAAAATGACAAGGTTCTGTATATTTCGATGGGAACGGTTTTGGATCATGTTGAAGACTTTTTTAACACCTGTATTGAAGCTTTTGCCGATTTTGAAGGCATCGTCGTGATTGCGGCTGGCGAAAAAGCTGACTTTACGAAAATCAATCCGGCCCCCGAGCACTTTATCATTTCGCCCTATGTTCCTCAATTGGAGGTATTACGTCATTCAGATGTGTTTATTACTCATGGTGGAATGAACAGCGTGAATGAAGGGATTCACTTCAATGTTCCCTTGGTCGTACTACCCCAGGACAAGGACCAGCCGATGGTCGCGCAGCGGTTAACGGAACTTCAAGCTGGCTATCGAATAACCAAAGACCATATCAATGTACAATCGTTAAGAGAGGCCGTACGTGAGGTGGTATCGAACGCAGCGTATAAAGAGGGTGTACAGAAAATAAATGATAGCTTCCAGCAATCAGGCGGTACAAAAGAAGCCCTCGCAAAAATTGATGCTTATCTTCAAAATAAGCTCGCGTAAAGTTCCTTCTTGCTGATTTCAACATCGCACATAAGTCACATAAGGAAGGTGAACCGACTTGAGCAAATTAACCCCCAATGCTACTCGTGGCAGTCATGCTAATACGAAAGAATAAACAATCACAATCCTCGCAAAAAAACAGGAGCCCTGACCATCAACGGTCGGGTTCCTGTTTGTCATGCAATTCTATGTGGATATATCCCACTTCTGAAACGAAGCAATCGTACACTTTCCGCTCGCGAACGCTCGAATGCCCGTTGATTCCACTCCCGGATACACTCTTCCTGTGAGGACGTATTCACCGTCGCCGATGAATATTTCCACCGAGCTTTTATCGACAAAAACCCGAAGCTCCAGACGGCCCTCGTGTAAGTCCAAAGGCACTCTTCTCTCTCCGCCCGGGCCTATACCGGCACGTTCTCGGTTGAAACGGAACAGACCGTCATCCGGACGGTACGACAGTACAGTCTCCTCTTCGCTACCTACCCGCAGTTTCAAACCGAATTCATTGGTGTTACTGGCTTCGAACTCAAATACCGCCTTCAGTTCGTAGCTATCTCCACACGTCTCCATCATGTGCTCGCCTGTCAGTAAGATATCCCGCTGCTCGAACAGATTGGATCGGTAATTCTTTACCTCTTCAAGCGGACGGAACAGCAGCCTACCGCGGTCGATAACCGCTTCCCGCGGAAGACTCATCGCACCAGCCCAATGGTGCCCCTGCTGGGTCGGCATCTCCGACTCCCACATATCCATCCATCCGATGACGATACGCCGCCCTTTATCATCCAAGGTTGACTGCGGGGCATAGAAATCGAATCCGTGATCCACCTGAGCATACTGTTCTGCCGTAAATGTTCCGGCCGCGGAATTGAAATCACCAATACCGTACATGGTGGAATGCAGATTGTGGTAAGCTTCCCCCTGGGCAGGCATCCGCTGCGGGGACAGCATAAATACGTGCCGACCGCCGAGCGGGAACAGATCGGGGCACTCCCAATTATCGCCGAAGCGACCGTCACTCACGGCCAATACATTGACATACATCCAGCTTCTCAGGTCTTCAGAACGGTAGAGCAGTACAAGCCCGTTCCCTTTGGCATCATTAGAACCGAGAACGGCGTAATATTGATCTTCGTGTCTGAACACCTTAGGGTCACGGAAGTCTTTGCGGCTGACCGTGTCTGGTACGGCGTCGTAACCGATGACCGGATTGCCCTCCCACTTTTCGAACGTTACTCCGTCCTCTGATACTGCGATTCCCTGCGACTGCTTGTAATCCTGATCTTTATCGGGCCCGGTTACCACATGTCCCGTATACATCAGAACAAGCTTCCCGTCCTGCTCAACCGCACTGCCGGAGAAGCAGCCATCCCGGTCGAACTCACCGTCCGGGGCTAAAGCGACCGGCAGATAATCCCACTTCATAAGATCGCGGCTGACTGCGTGTCCCCAGTGCATCGGCCCCCATACTGATTTATACGGGTAATGTTGATAGAACAAGTGATACTGCCCGTTATATTGAATGAAACCGTTCGGATCGTTCATCCAGCCGAATTCGGCCATTAAGTGGTAGTTCAGCCGATAATCTGGCCGAAGCATATGTTTCGATTCAGAAATAAATTGATCTGCACTCTCTCTCGTATATGCTCTACTCTGTATGATAAAGCATCCTCCCCCTGCGGTTATTTAATCGAACCTTGCATAACACCCTGAATAATATATTTCTGGGCGAACAGATAGATGATAATGATCGGAAATATCGTCAGTACCAAACTTGCCATTAACGGACCGTAATCCACTGTATAGGTTCCATAAAAGTTATACGTGGACAACGGAAGTGTCCTTTGCTCCGGATCGACCAGAATGAGGGAAGGTAGCAGAAAATCATTCCAGACCCACAGCACATTGAGAATGGAAATGGTGGCTGTCGTGGGCATCAGTACCGGAAACACGATTCGGAAGAATGTCTGAATCCGCGTGCAACCGTCAATCAGCGCCGCTTCCTCCAGTTCCTTCGGAATGCTCTTCACGAATCCATGATAAATGAAGACGGCCAGCGAGCTTCCAAAACCGATGTACATGTAAATCAGCGACCACTTGCTGTTCAGCAGATCAAGTGAGCCGTAAATTTTCACCAATGGAATCATGATGGCCTGAAACGGAATGATCATGGAAGCAACCATCAGCATAAACGTATATTGGTTGAACTTGGTGTTGTTTCTGACAAAATAATGAGCCGTCATCGCCGCGAACAGTGAGATAAAGAAGACACTCAACACCGTTATGACCAATGAGTTGGTGAAGGCATCGATGTAATTCATTTTATCGAACGCATTCATATAATTGACCATATTGAAGCTCTCTGGAAGCGATAACGGATTCGAAGTGATGGCCTTGTTTTCCTTGAACGAATTGATCAGCAGAAAAACGAACGGTACGATGAACAATATGAGTACGACTGTCAGCACAATAAATTTGATCACGGAGGAAGCGGCTTTTTTGCTTGTCATTACGCCTCCACCTCCAACTTCTTACTAAAATAAACCTGGAGCAGGGTGATGAGAGCAACCATCAGGAACAGCACGAATGCTTCCGCCTGCCCCACACCATAATCACGG
Source organism: Paenibacillus sp. 1-8 (assembly GCF_056316205.1). NCBI lineage: Bacteria > Bacillati > Bacillota > Bacilli > Caryophanales > Paenibacillaceae > Paenibacillus > Paenibacillus sp. 1-8. Next base: position 4,621,928 of record NZ_CM149995.1, read on the forward strand.
GAAAGGAATGCCTTTTCATACACATGCATCGACACCATTTGAGTACTGCTGAACGGACCGCCTTTCGTGAGCGCGAGGTTCACGTCATAGACCATAAATCCGCGCTGCAGGGACAAGAATATACATACGATGAAAGAAGGAACCATCAAGGGCAGCACCATTTTCCGCAGTCTGATCCAGCTGTTCGCCCCATCAATGCTTGCGGCCTCCATAATATCATTCGGCACACCGCTCAATCCCGCGATGTAAATGACCATCATGTAACCCACGTTCTGCCACACGGTTACAATCACGAGTGCCCAGAACGCTTTGTCGGGATCAGCCAGCCAAGTCGTGCTGAGCGACTGAATGCCGGCATGTTGTCCCAAATAGACAAGCACGTTGTTGAAGATGAACTGCCATATAAAACCGAGTACAATGCCGCCGACAAGGTTAGGCAGGAAAAATCCCGCCCGGAAAATTTTCTGTCCCTTTAAACCTTTTATCAGCACATACGCCAGCATAAAAGCGACGACATTGATAAGAATAACGGTATAAAACACATACTCGAGCGTCAAGCTGAACGATTTCCAAAACTCATTATCCTGAAAAACGGCCAGGTAGTTTTGGACGCCAACCAGCGATAGTGTCGTGGAAATACCATCCCAGTTTGTGAACGTCAGATAGATGCCGTACAAAAATGGAATGATCATTACCGTTATGAAGGCAAACAAGGTTGGTCCGGTAAACAGCAGCCGTGACCGCAACCGGTTCCATACTCCTTTTTCCGCAATCATGATGATCCCTCTCTTTATTCCGGATTTCTCTCTCTATTCCGGGTGATTTGAAAATAACCTTATTTTGCTGTTTTCCAGTAGTCTTCGATTTCTTTGACCAGTGTTGCGCGGTCGCCCTGTTTCGCCAGATATTTTTGCATGGAAGATCCTGTCTTGGACCAGTGATCGGCAGGCAGCGTGCTCATCGACTGCTCTGACTTGCCTTTTGCGATATAATCCTGGAGGGACTTGCCAAGCGGGTCGGCCGCAGGCAGTGTAATATTTTTGAACGCCGGGATAATGTTCGCTTTGTTCACGAGGAAATCCTGGCCTTTCTCTTCATAGACGATCCAGTTCAAGAACTTCTTCGCCGCCTCCTGCTGTTCCGGAGTAGTCTTCTCCTTGTCAATAACAATGCGTTTGGATACAGCGGACGAAATTTCCTGATTGCCGTAGTCATTGGCATTATTGCTGATCGGTACAGGCAGGAAACCATATTTTTTGTTAGCGGTATCAAAACTGCTGATTTGCGGCCATGCCCAGTTGCCCATGAACCAAATGCCAACTTCGCCTTTGCCGAGCAGCTCCGGTCCGCGTTCATAAGCTCCTGCCAGCGGGGAAGCCTGGTCGATATTGTATTTCATCATGACGTCGAATGTATCCATAAGTCCGTTAAATACCGGATTGTTAGCCAAATCAGCCTGGCCCGCTTTCAGTGTCGCCATGAATTTGTCCACTTTAGCCATGTCTTTGTTCTGGCCTGCATAAGCAAGAGGCAAATAATGAGCGCCAAGGGACCAGTCCATTGGTGAAATCACCAGTGCTTTCTTTCCGGATGTCTCGATTTGCTGGAACAGTTTTTCAAGGTCATTTCGGGTTTTAATTGTGGCGGGATCAAAGGTTCCGCCTACCGCTTTATCAACAACGGCTTTGTTGTAAATGAATCCGTAGCCTTCAACAGCCAGCGGAAACGCGTAATTTTTACCGTCAAATGTCGTAGCTTTCGTCGCGTTTTCAACAGTGTCCGCATTCCACTTTTCTCCGTTTAGATCGAGGATACGGTCCTTGAATTTCTCGACATCGCCTGTATCTAGCATCATCATGGTCGGCGGATTTCCGGATGCATATAATGCGGAGGCACGCTCAAAAGGCGATCCACCGTTCGGAACCGGCTGGATTTCAACAGTAATGCCCGGATTGTCTTTCTGGAATGCCTTGGCGGCATCCTCCAACTGTGGAAGGATTTCACCTTTGGAGTTCAAAAGCGTAATTTTCACATTTTTCGAATCCGCTGATCCCCCTCCAGAAGCCGAATTACCTTCTTCTCCGGAGCCGCCGCATGCGGACACCACCATAACCAAAAGAAGCAGCATTACCATCCATTGAACTCTTTTGAATTTCCTCACTGTTGTCATCCCCCTATTTCTGTAACGACTCTGAACACTCGAATAAAACGCTTACAAACGGATTATATGTTAAAGATTTAACTAATGTCAATCGTTTGACATGTTAAACCTTTAACATGTACTAAAAAAAATCTGTTCCCCTTGTTAGAGGAACAGATTTCATTCAGGTCGTTGCACGCTCAATCAGTTCAACAGGCAGCAGATTGACAGACTGTACCTGCTCCCCCTCCGCCTGCCTGCGAATCAGCTCGACTGCCAGTCTGCCGATGTCTGCAATCGGCTGTTTTACCGATGTAAGTTCCGGCGTCAGCCAGGATGCAGCGCTTACATCATCGAAGCCTACAATACGCACACTCCCCGGCACATGCCTTCCGGCGCGGATATATTCTTTCAACGCGAACGCGGCAATAATATCGCTTGTTGCGAACACCCCATCAACATCTGGATGTTCATGAATGAGTTTCGAGATAATTCGCTCGTACTCCTTCTGGTCAAACACATTCAAGTCCGTTTGAACGATCACATGCTGGACACTATGCTTGCCCACGACATCCCGGAATGCTTTGGTCCGCTCATTGGACAGCATGTTCAGCTCCAGATTTCCGCATATATGGGCAATTTTCCGGCAGCCTTTGCGAATGAGCAGATCCGTGGCCAGCTCGCCTCCACGATAATTATCCGAAGATATATACGGAATATACGGGTCAATCTGCCTATCAAATGTCACAATCGGTGAATTCAAATGGCGATACTCTTCTACTTCTAAAGTATGGCTACCCATAATGATGCCGTCTACCCGGTTTCGCTTCAGCATCTCGATATATACTTTTTCCTTCACGGGATCCATATGCGAATTGCACAGCAGGACCTTGCAGTCATGCTGATAGGCATAATACTCGACCTGATTGGCAAGCTCACCGAAGAAAGGATGAGAGACATTAGGAATAATAAGGCCAATAATATTGGACTGCTTGCGTAGCAGAGATCGTGCTATTTCATTCGGTTGATAATTAAGCTCCTCCATTGCGTCGAACACTTTTTTGCGTGTAGTTTCGCTGATATATCCCCGGTTATTCATTACACGGGATACTGTAGTGACCGACACACCGGCTTTTAACGCTACATCGTGAATTGTCGCCATATTAACCTCTTCCCGCACAAAATAAATACATACAAACTATACTCTCTCCTCACCATTTCGACAACCTTACATAACGGAGGGTCTTCAAAATGGCTGTAAATGTTAGGTGACTGAACTTTGCGAATCCCAAATTAGAGGTTAAAATTGCTCTGCAATCTTCGATTTAAAAACTGATATACTGTTTTTTGAGCACAATAAATAGCTTTATACGTGCCTCAGCTTGTGCAAGCTTCTTCTCCATCGACTGCTCTGCTGCGGGTCTTCCCGTGCTGCCTTTTCCTCGTTGCTCTTCCAGAAGACCTGCTTCACCTTGAGAAGTAAAGGTTTTTCTCCAACGTTTTAAGCATGTATTCGGATTCTCCCGTCTGATCATATCTAAGTTGAATCCTGCCTCCCTGAAGATGTCCGCAGGAGTTTTCCCCTCCTGATAGGCCTTTAGAGCTGCCAGCTCGGTAGACCAACGGTTCCCCATTTTGTATCTCCAACCTTACTTGTATATCGATTATAAACGCAAAGAGACCCGAGAGAGGTCACTTTTTTCAAAGTGTCCATCTTTCGGGTCACAGTTCATGAATCCAAATACCCCTTTTTTCTTTTGTTATTTATTTGTTTTTTTTCAGAATGTCAAAAATGTTCTTTGCATTATCTGTATTATCGATAAGTCCCGTAAACAATTCTTTCCCTGGCCCGTAAGCATAGACCGACACATCTTCTCCAGTATGACCACCTGTTGTCCAGCCAGCAAATGAACGAGTGTTGAAGATGGCTTCAATGGCATTATCGATTTTAACTTCGTCCTTTGTAGCAGAAGCAGTTTTGACCGATTGAACTTCACTTTCTGTAAGATCTAAGGAGATATATTTCTTAAGTGTATCTTCAACACTTGCGCCAGCAACAATTTCTTTAGCCATAAAATCTGGTGTGCGCGTTGCTGCTTTAATTGGTGCTACATTAAAGTTATATTCTCCATTTGCACCGATCGAAAATCCGCCGGTAGAATGATCAGCAGTTGCAACTACTAATGTATTGCCGTCTTTCTTGGCAAAGTCGATCGCTGCTTTAAATGCTTTTTCAAAATCCGCCATTTCACTCATGGAAGCAACCACGTCGTTGTCATGACCTGCCCAGTCGATTTGGCTTCCTTCAATCATCAGGAAGAAACCATTATCATTTTTATTTAATCGGCTGATTGCAGCATTAGTCATATCTTCTAAAGAAGGCGTTTCTTTGGCACGATCGATTGCTTTATCTAGTCCACCTTCGGCAAATAGACCGAGAATTTGATCGTTTTTATTGTTCAGCAATCCTTCCCGATCAGTGACATAACCGTAACCGGCTTTCTTGAACTCTTCAGTTAAGTTTCGGTCTTTACGCACAAAATTGCTTAGTCCACCACCAAGCAGGACATCCACCTTGTGCTTTCCATTAATTTTTTCATCAAAGTAATCATCAGCAATAGCATTCATGTTTTTACGGCTAACATCATGTGCGCCAAATGCTGCAGGAGTAGCATGAGTGATCTCAGATGTTGCAACTAAGCCCGTAGATTTCCCGTTTTCCTTCGCTTGCTCTAATACCGTTTTGACATCAGCTTTATCGTTATCTACGGCGATGGCAGCATTGTATGTTTTAACACCAGCAGACATCGCTGTGGCAGCAGAAGCGGAGTCTGTTATATTTTGAGCCTCATCTTCCGGATACGTCGTTTGAGCACCTACAAGATACTGATCAAACTCTGTTTTTTCCATCAGGGGGGTTGCTGGGTTATCTTTCATATACCGATAGGCAGAAGTATAAGATGGACCCATACCATCACCAATTAAAAAAATTACATTTTTAATTTTTTTTGTGTCTGAGGCTGCTTGTGCAGAAGCTCCTCCTGACACAATGCCAGTAATTGTGATTGATGACACCATAACGATAGGTAATATTTTTTTAAAAAGATTGCCAAACATAAAGTCCCCCCTATTATTTATTCTGAGATTACCGATGATAATCGGCTAACACATAGATAATATTAGTATTCGTATATGAAGGGAGAGATAGTTTTATGTAATCAAAATGTAAAGAGGAAGAAATAAGTTGTTGGTCGAATATATAGCAAAGCTTGTTTGGATAAAATGATGTACTTAATCCTCTTTTACCTTATATCCAAGGAAATAGACTAGCCAGAAATCATCCTTTACTTTTACACCTTCAAATTATTCCATTAGCAGGTACCCTCGTAATGTGACACCCACAATATCATGCTTATATCTGAATGCCCTGTATGTAGAGAAGTACTGGCAAAAAGTACGGATAGTTCCCAAAATTCCTTCTTTTTTGCTCCTATGGACATTCCTAGAATGCGTTATTCCTAACAATAATAAGGTGTTTTTAACGATTGCATATGAAAATCGTTTGTACTGGATGAAAAAGTGAATTTTGATGCCATAGAAATGAAAGGAAAATTGAAGGAAATATTACTGTATACAGAACATAATACAGAACATAATTCAAACAAAATTTAAGGAACTCCTTTATAGAAAGGATATATCCTTAGAAAAATTTCATGGAAAAGAAAAAATGGAAAAGATGAAGACAGGAGCACATATTAATAAAGAAACGAATTAAAGTAAGTATTTTACTAATATATTATTAATACAATAATTTAAGTTCAAATTACAAATACTTGCTTTTAGGATACAACTTTATTGTCCGTTGACAAAAGGTTAAATATTAGGAGGTTTTCTTTAATTAGGGCGCAAATGACTAATTCAGCAGATCGAGTAGGAGGGGGCGGTAAACCCCCGTCCTCTCACACCACCGTACATGCGGGTCCGCATACGGCGGTTCCAAAAGGTTAACCAAGCTCCAGATAACGTGAAAGCAAACTTTTCAGCCCTTTCTCTTTCCAATAGGAAGTAGGAAGGGCATTATTGGTATTCCGGGACATTTCCCATGCGCCTCGCCTCGAGTTAGCCATCTTGAAACATGCCCACTCTGGAACCCCAAGTGCCCGGAGTTCACGGATTCGTGTGCGTACTCGTTTCCATTGCTTCCACAGGCACATTCGTAGTCTTCTCCGAATCCACTGGTCCAGTTTTTGGAGGTGCGTCTTCACCGAAGCTAGACGGAAATAACCGAGCCAACCCAACAGATAGCGGTTCAATCGGCGAATCCGTTCTTCCATGGAAATGGACCATGTTCGATTTGTCAGCTCTCGAATCCTCTCTTTACATGCGTTGAGGCTCTTCGGTGCTATTCGAATCGTCGCCTGCTTCTGGCTCAGGAAACTGAACCCTAAGAACTTCCGGTGCCAGGGTCTGGCTACCGCGCTCTTTTCCCCATTCACTTTTAGCTTTAGCTTTCCTTCTACAAACCGACTTACCGATTCCATCACACGTTCGCCTGCTCGCTTACTCGCCACAAAGATATTGCAGTCGTCCGCATAGCGCACAAACCGCAGGCCACGTTCCGTCAATTCTTTATCCAAATCGTCCAGTAGAATGTTGGCCAATAGCGGACTAAGCGGGCCGCCTTGTGGCGTTCCTTCCCGGCTACGCTCCAGCTTTCCGTCCACCATGACTCCGGCGTTCAGATAGGCACGAATCAGCATCAACACTCTTTTGTCCGTCACTTTCCGCGCCACCCTTCCCATCAACATGTCATGATTCATCTGGTCAAAGAACTTTTCCAGATCTAGATCCACGACCCAGCGAAGTCCACTTTGGATATATCTTTGCGCTTGTTTCACCGCGTCATGTGCACTTTTCCCCGGGCGAAAGCCGTAGCTATACCAGGAAAATTGCGCGTCAAAGATCGGGTTCATCCCTTGTAAAAGCGCCTGCTGGAGAAATCGGTCCATTACGGTCGGGATGCCTAAAAGCCGTACACCGCCTCCGGGTTTGGGAATTTCCACCCGTTTGACTGGCGCAGGCCTGTACGTTCCCGTCAGAAGTTCAGTTTTCACCCTTGCCCAGTGCGTATTCAGGTAAACTTGTAGATTGGCTACCGTTACACCGTCCACACCAGGCGCTCCTCCGTTTTGCACCACTCGTTTGTATGCGAGCCTGAGGTTATCTCCTTCGAGCATTCGTTCCAGCAAGTTGTTCTGGTCTTCGCGAGAGGATAGGGCGACTTGTGCCGACGAAGAACTCAGCGCTCCAGCATACCCTGACGGCTTCACCGCTTCTCTTTGCTGGCAGCTCTCTTGCGAGATATTCGGCTGTCTTTGCTCTTCATGCGAACGCATCGGTTTCCTCTCTCCTTTCGGTTCAGCCCTTCCGTAAGTTGTTGCAACAGCTTACGTACTATGGCTTCTGCTGACTCCTGTCCGTTCAGCGTAGCCTCTCGGCTACGGTTACAAGTTTTTTTTTCCTTGCTTATCTGACAGGTCTCCCCAGATAAGAGCGCCATCTTTCCGCCCGCGACCACTGGAGTATACCGCGTCAGTCCTTGGCGGCTTTGGATTTCGTCATGTTTAGGTGACTCATCCGACTGACACAGCCTCAAATCCAGTTCGTGTACCTTGGCCCGTGCTTTTGCCTCCAGCTTCCTTCAGATTCCACCTCACGGTGGACACCCTTGCCCTTGGCTAACGGTAGGCGCTCGCCAGCCCCCGTTCAGGACTTTCACCCTAGAGATGACGCCCATGCTGGGCGTACTATAAAAAAACCGGTCATCTTAAATTAAGACAACCGGTTTTTAAAACTCAGGTACCAACTTTAATGTAACTGAACAACAAGTTTATGTCAGGTGATAAAAAAGTCGTGAACCAATTTTGTTGATTTTACTGCGTTTGCCAGAGCACGTGATAAACACGAAAAATAAAAAGTCTGAAACCACCACAAATTACCATAAAAAGAAAGTTGGAAACTTGTACTATTACGATAATATAATTTTCATAACCATTTCCTCAATATACTGAATGTCGCATATAACGTGCTTAAATGATCAATTTTCTTTTTCAAAGAATTATCTCTAATAATCTGTCCATCTTTAGTCCATTGTCCATATATTTGAACTAACCGCCCTGTAGTTCGTGAGAGTTCAAGAAGTGCTGTCTTCAGATGCTCTTTTTGAACTAAAGTTAGGTTATTATCCATTTTTATTTTATTAAATTCTTCTATCAAATCTCTTACTAATTCATTATTCACTTTTTTCAATGAAGCCATTATATCTCTAGCTAGTTTATTAATTCTCTTTTTTTGTTCGAATGATAGCTTGATTTTACTTAATTCTTTAAATAGTGAACTTATGGAAGGTAGATTACATTCCAGCCTCCTGATTCTAATACTGAAAAAAACGTTTCGGCATAATACCAAAAGTCTTCTCCAAGAGCTTCACGTTTCCTTTTTATCTCTTGATACCCTGGAACTAAACATACTTCGGTTTGGACATCTTTGTACTCTAATTCAGCAGATTTATAGATTGATTTTCCGCAAATAGTTAAAAGGTAGCTCAATTTATCTAAGTTTGGTTTCGCTAAAGTCTTTTTCCCATTAAGTTGACCCTTGTGAACATAGTCCTTAAGTGAATCAATTATATCCACCATTAAACCGATAAACTCTTCCTTCTGATCTTCCTTAAATTTTTTTACTCTCTCAATTAAATTGTCATAATAAACTGACAATTGGCTCTCGTTCGAGATATTTGAGACAAGTGTATTTATAAGTAACGAAAGATGTGATACGCAACAATTAGCAATAATTTTCCTGATTATATACCTTTTATAAGGATAACTATTTGAAGGTGTAATTAAATATTCAAACTCACTCATTTTTAAGTTCTGAAGCCAATTTTCAAAATTCTCTTTTGTTGCCAAGGCTAAAGAATTTATAACAGTTTGAACTCTTCTGTCATCTAGTGAATTCAAACTATCTATTATTGGTTTAATATTAGTAGGTAATGGAACAAAGTAATCACCCCCTTCATCATATTCTTCGTAATCGAGTTCAGTTCCGTTAACGTCTTCTTTTCTAATTGTGATTCTTCCTCTTCAATGTTATAAACCAGTTTACCAATTGCAGGTACAGGTATTATATCCTCTTCGTCTGTAATCGTTCTAACTTTATAAATTCCATTATCGTGCTTTATTACTTTTATTTGTTGTTCTAAGGCTTCCAAGGTATCTAGTGTCACGGGAGCCGCACAGTCTTCGTGCCATCATACGATATTAAAAAACCTAATGAGGTGAACCTATTGTTCGTTCAATTAACCGTGAGTGAGATAATGATCTGAAAACAAAAAAACTGGCACAAAAAATATCTCGATGGATAAGCCTTGAAAAAACAGCATCATTTTATGATAAATCTAAATGGGATTTATGCAGGAAATGTAGGATATAAAGAGAGTCTTAAAAATCTCAATTCAGCTTATTCGACCCCTTTTACAAAAAAAAAAACTACCAAGCAGATTTGGGTGGTAGTTTTATCCAGTAGTTATTCCAATGCCTTAGATATTCTCACTAGCGTTGCATAAAACATTGACAGACAATTCAGATAATTAGCATCTACCATGAGAACCAAAAGGTCGAGCAGCCACTAAAGGTAGCCCTGTCCATTTGAAAATTTATGTATATTTACTTGGCTTTTGCGTCAGACAACGCCCTTCGGGCCGGCTCAGTTACGTGGGTTCTAACCGCTTTCGTCCTGCCGACTTGCGGCTCGGTTTTCGCTTCATACGCCCGATCCACTGTGCATAGGGCTTCCAAATCAGAGCCTTCAGCCACCGCTGGATTTGCAGGAGGGAGTGCTCTACGTTCGCGTCCAGTTTGGCCAGCATAAGCAGGCAAAAAGCGATGAGTGTCAGCCAAACCTGGTTGTGCACGGCCTGTTTGCTTGTTCCATAGAAATGCTTAATCTTCAGGTGCTGCTTCATCCATTTGAAGAAGGTCTCAATGGCCCAGCGGCTGCGGTACATCTCACTGATTTCATCGCAAGACAGATCGAAACGGTTGGTGAGCAGAATGAGAAAATTGCCCTGTGAATCGGTTGTTTCCATCATGCGAAGCTTGTGCTTCATCCGCTTTTGCGTGGAACCTATCAGCACCCATTCATCCATGGTGACCTTGCTGTCCTCTGGAATTTCAAGCGATTGGAGCGGTTCGATCACCGCGTTCTCCTTCAAGCGAGTCACGAAGTATATCCCGTCCGAGCAATAACGATCGAATGCTTTGTAGTCCACGTAACCGCGGTCAACACATAGGTGATTCCGGCATCTTCGATAAGGTCATCCATCTGTGTCCGGTCATTTTTCTTGGCTGTCGTAATGGTTGCCTTCTCTGGCAGGACCTCATGAGCATCTGCAAAAGCAAGGCGGAGGTGAAGCTTTATACCAGCCTTGGTCTTACGAAAGTCGGCCCACTTGTACCTCCGCAAGCAAAGAGCAACGGTGGTAGAGTCGATAATCCGGAGTGCTTTGCGGTCTGCTATCGAAGAGCCATGCCTAGACAAAATCTGCATAGCCAGCCGCTCGAAAACCTGCTGGAGCAGGTCCTGATCCACCTGATTATGCTTGCGGCATAATTGTGCCGGTGAGATCGATTCCAAGCCTAGCATTCCTGTTGAAATTCCTTACTCAGAACGTCGTCGGCTATCTCTCTCAGCCCTTCCTGCGGCCTATTTCGGCCATTGTATTTCGGAACTTTTCCCCTATGAGGTAGTAGTAAACGAGTAGCCGCGGCGCACGTTTTAGATATCTGTATTTCTTCCTGTAGTCTTCGTGTGCCTTTTGTTGTTCTTCTGGTGTCATAGTCAAAAGATTAAACTCGTCTGCAACGATCGGCAATTACTTCTTTTCGTTTTTCGGGTATTCGGATTTTATGGTGGAATTATCTCTGTTTAAATGGTTTGATGGGGCTGTCCCAAAAGTCATAAAATTGGCTGGGGACGGCCCTTTTCTCCAAATTGTAAAACAAAAAGAAACCGTTCCTTGGTAAAATGGAGGTACCACCCAACCATTCGAAAGGAGACGGTTTCTTTGTACATTCAATATACCATGGATCAACTTTTCTTACCAATGGATTTAGAGGCAGATATCCCCGAAAACCACATCGTCCGTGTGGTAAACGACGCAGTCAACCGCCTGAGTGATTCCATTTTCAACGCTGCGTATCCTGGCGGTGGCCGTCATAGTTATCATCCTAAAATGCTCACCAAAATCATCATTTACGCCTACACCCAGCGCATCTACTCTTCCCGTCAAATCGCCAAGGCCGTCCGCGAAAATATCATGTTCATGTGGCTCGCTGCGCGGCAACAACCGGATTTCCGTACCATCAACCGCTTCCGTTCGGAGCGGATGAAAGAGGTGCTGGAAACCGTGTTTACCCATGTGCTGGAGCTGCTTGTTCAGGAGCAATACGTGTCCTTGGAACACTACTTTCTGGACGGAACCAAGTTTGAAGCGAATGCAAACAGGTACACCTTCGTCTGGAAAAAGGCCGTTGTCAAGCACCAGGCCAAGCTGCAAGAAAAAGTACATACCCTGTTCCAAACCATCGAAGCGGCCGAAAGCGAAGAAGATGCGCTCCACGCGGGTACAGACCTTCCTGAGCTTGGCGAAGCTTCCTCGCTCACGGCAGAAAAGCTGGAAAACGCGGTTCAACAACTGGAGGAAGCTTTGCAAGAAAAACCGAAAAACAAAACCTTAAAGAAAGCCGTGGGCCAGTTACGCAAGGACTTGCTGCCGCGGCTCCAAAAGTATGAGCATCAGATCGAAACCGCGGGCGAGCGCAATAGCTACAGCAAAACCGATTTGGACGCGACGTTCATGCGAATGAAGGAAGATCACATGCGAAATGGTCAACTGAAGCCGGGATACAATGTGCAGATGGGCACGGAAAACCAGTTTGTGCTCGGTTACAGCGTGCATCAGCGGCCTACCGATACGAAATGCTTGAAGCCCCATTTGGAACATCTGGAAGAATCACTCGGGAGACGACCAGAGATGGTCATTGCCGATGCAGGGTATGGAAGCGAAGAAAATTACAGCTATTTCGAAGAGCACAACATCCAAGCGATCGTCAAATACGGGACATACCACAAAGAGAAAACCAGGGCCTGGAAGCAAGCGATAGGCAAAGTGGACAACTGGAGCTACAACGAAACGGAAGATACATGGACCTGTGCGGCTGGAAAAATGTTACGTTTTCGATACGAAGGCCAGACGGTCACGGAGAGCGGCTACACGATTCGGACACGCCATTATCGAAGTGAAGATTGTAGCGATTGTCCCCTAAAAGCGAAATGCACCACAGCCAAGGGCAACCGGGAGATTGCCGTCAGTCTGACCTATATGCGGCAAAAAAACGACATGCGGGAACGACTGCGCAGCGAGGAAGGATACACCCTTTCCGTTCGGCGCATGACTGAGCCCGAGAGCGTGTTTGGACAAATAAAAAACAATCGGGGTTTCCGAAGGTTCCTGCTTCGCGGCTTGCAAAAAGTAAGCCTGGAGGTCGGGTGGCTTTGCCTTGCCCACAATCTGCTCAAAAAAGCCGCAATGACGGAAAAACGCAAAAGGGACGAAGCAGGATAAACCTCTGCTTCGTCCCTTTTGAACATATCGGTGTTTTTGTTCTTTTTCGATATGCTTTTTAAGGGCTTTTGGGACAGCCCCTTTCTGTTGTGTTTTGTCGATTTTCCAATAAATTGAAATATTTACTCAGCGGCACTTGACGTCAGATTCCTGTGGTGGATTTTTCTCTTTCATTTGGAAAAAAATACCCGGCAAGGATGCGTACCGAGAGAAATACGGTATACACCCAAGCCGGGTAAGGGATTAGAAAATAATATCAATGGCCTCTAGCACAACTTGCTCCTGTTCGGATTGCCCGTTCAGGGAAATATCCTTCAACAGCACCGAAGGCTGTTCGCAAATTTGGGTGACGATCACGAGCAGGTCCTGAGCGAAATTGTCGATCAGATTGCGCGTAAACAACTTGGTGGCATATTCAAACTGCCCGTTCATTCCCTCATCCAGCATCGAAATGACCAAGGTAAGATCAAATTGGGAAACCGTATGAGTTTCCGGATAAGATTCGATCTTGATATCCCCGAAGCTTTGAACGTTATCTTCCTTGGTTTCCAGAGCAAACATGACATCGAATACAGGATTGCGGCTTTGATCTCGCGGCGCCTGCAGCTTTTTCACAAGCTCCTCGAACGGATAATCCTGGTGGTCGTAGGCCCCCAGCATCGTTTCTTTGACTTCGTTCAAGTAAGCGAGGAACGTCTTCTCCCCGGACGGATAATGGCGAATCGCCAAAGTGTTGACAAACATTCCGATGAGCGGCTCCAGGTCGGCATGTGTGCGGCCCGAAACCGGCGTGCCTACAATGAAGTCTTCTTGTCCCGAGTACTTGCTGAGCAGGATTGAATAGGCCGCCAATAAAACCATATAAAGGGTGGCACCGTTCTCATCGGCGATGCGCTGCAAGCTGTCGGTCATCTGCTTGTCGATGCTGAAAGGCAGCACATCTCCCTCAAAGCTGCGAGCGGCAGGTCTGACAAAGTCCGTAGGCAGTTCAAGCGTTGGCAGTTCGCCTTCCAGCACGTCCAGCCAGTAGGCTTCCTGACGTTTCAGCCGCTCTTTTACAGGTTCGGACTGCTGCCAAGCGGCGAATTCCTTGTATTGAATCCGAAGCGGTTCCAGAGTCTCGCCGTTATACAGGCGCAGCAGCTCTTCGACGAAGATGCCCATCGACATGCCATCCGTGACGATATGATGAATGTCCAGCATGAGCAGATGCCGTTCCGCTTCCCATTCGACTAAGCCCACACGCAGCAGCGGCGGCCGCTCCAAATCAAAGACGCGCACAAAACCGTCTACGATGCTCTTCGTTTCACTTTCCGTCGCTTTCGTATACTCGACGGCAAACTTCAAGTCCGGATAAATCCGTTGTACCGGTTCGCCGTCGACCATTTCGAAGCCAGTTCGCAAAATTTCGTGACGAGCTATCAATCCTTTGAGCGCCGCCTCGAATTGATTCCGTTCCAAGCGCCCGACGAGAACCGTCATGCCGGACATGTTGTAGCTAAGCTCGGCGCCTTCCATCTGCTGCTGGATGTACAGCCGTTTTTGCACGGAGGAAAGCGGATAGTAATCCCTCTTATTCAGAACCGGAATGGATAGGTGTTCCTGCCGCTCCAATTGGCTGATCGCTTCGGCCATCGCTTCGATGGTCGAGTGCCGGAACACATCGCGCAGCGGCAGGTCCACGCTCAACTCCTTGTGCACCTTGCTAACCAGCGTCGTCGCCCGCAGGGAGTGCCCGCCGAGGTCGAAGAAGTTGTCCGTCACGCCAATCGTGACCGGCCCAAGCACGTCCTGCCAGATGGCGATCAGTTTCGCCTCCAGTTCGGTGCGCGGCGCCACGTATTCGCGGCCTGCGCTTGCTCCCCCTTCCGGCGTCGGCAGCGCCTTCCGGTCGATTTTCCCGTTCGGCGTCAGAGGCAGGCGCTCCAGCTCGACGAAGTACGACGGGATCATGTAACCCGGCAGCTCGCTGGAGATCGCCCGTTTCAGGTCTGCCGCCGTCAGTTCGCCATCTGTTGTGTAGTACGCGCACAGCGCTTTCTGCCCGTTCGCGTCACTTCGAACCAGCACCACCGCTTCGCGCACGCCTTCCACCCGCAGCAGCTGCGACTCGATCTCGCCCGTCTCGATCCGGTACCCCCGGATTTTCGCCTGGTTGTCGATCCGGCCGATGAAGTCCACGTTGCCGTCCTCCATCCACCGCGCCAAGTCTCCCGTGCGGTACAGCCGCTCGCCCGCGACGAACGGGCTGTCTACGAACTTCTCTTCCGTCAGCTCCGGACGGTTCAAGTACCCGCGCGCCACTCCGACTCCGCCGATGACCAGCTCGCCCAGCACCCCGACCGGCACCGGGTTCAGATGCGCATCCACGATGTAGAATTTCGCATTCAGCCACGCTTTGCCGATCGGCACATGGCCTGTCTGCGGCAGCTTCGTCAGCTCCTCGTCGTAGAAGCTGGAGTCGATCGCCGCTTCCGTCACGCCGTATGCGTTGATGATCCGGAACAACGAGCCGAAGCGTTCCTGCAAGGTCCGGTAATCCGCCACGCTGCAGCTGTCCGAGCTCGTGATCAACAGCTCCACCCGGCTCATGTCCAGTTGCTGCTCGTGCACGTACTCCAGGAACGGCACGATCAGCGCCGGCGTCGATTCGAAGATTGTGACCCGCTCCCGCTCCATCCAGTAGTGCAGACGAGACGGATCGATCCGGTCGTCCTTCGGCACAATCACCATCGTGCCTCCGTTGTACAGCGTCCGCGCGATATCTCCCACGAACACGTCGAACGAGAAGCTTGCGAGCTGCAGCAGCCGCACCGGGAACTGATCCAACCGGTATTCCCGCCGGTAGCCCGCCGCCGTGTTCACCAGGCTGCGGTGCTCGATCATCACGCCCTTCGGCTTGCCCGTCGTTCCCGACGTATAGATCACGTACGCCAGGTCCTCCGGACGGGCTTCATGGAAGCTGTCGGTGCCAACATTCTGATGGCTCTCATCGCCGTCGTCCACAGCATCCGTCAGCTTGCCGGAGACAATGCCGGAGACAACCGACGCATTCGCCCGCTCCTCGCTGTACGACGCTTCGTCGTCGAGGTACAGCACCGCCGCCAGCGCCCGCTCCTCTTCGTCGAGCCAGGCTTCAGCACGCTCTCGCAGCGGCGTTTGCGTCAGCAGCACCTTCGCCCCGCTGTCTTCAAGCATGAACCGCACGCGGTCTGCCGGATAATCCGGGTCGAGCGGCACATACGCCCCGCCCGCTTTCCAGACGGCCAGCACGGCCACCAGCAAGTCCACCGAACGCTCGGCGAGAATGCCGACGATCGACTCCCGGCCGATGCCGCTTGCGCGCAGCGTAGCCGCTAAGCGGTTCGCCCGCTCGTTCAGCTCCGCATACGTAAGCCGGTCATTCTCGTACACGACGGCCGCCTCTTCCGGCGTGCGCTCCGCCTGTTCCTCAAACAGCCGGTGGAACGTGGCCGCAGGAGCCGCTTCCGGCTGCGCCGGGTTAAACGCGCCGAGAATTTGCTCTTTTTCCGCCGGTGTCAAAATGCCCAGCTCGGCAATAGTCGCCGACGGGTTGCGGAGAATGGATTCAAGCAGCTGCAAGTAGTGAGCGGCCAATTTCTCCACCGTTTCGGTTTTATAAAGAGCAGTGGCGTATTCAAACAGATATTCCAAGCCTTCCTCGATCTCCGTGACGTCCAAGCTGAGATCGAATTTAGAAACAATTTCTTCGCTGGCATACGTCGACAAATGGAGTCCGGGAAGCTGGATTTCCAAATTCTCTGTATTCTGCAAAGCAAACATCGTATCGAACAGCGGATTGCGGCGTAAATCACGAGCCACGTTCACCTTATCCACCAGTTCCTCAAACGGATAATTCTGATGTTCAAAAGCGCCCAGCGTCGTCTCCTTGATTTCCTTCAAGTAGTCAAGAAACGTCTTACCGGCAGCCGGATAACTGCGGATGGCCAGGGTATTGACGAACATCCCGATCAGCGGCTGAACGTCGCTGTGATTTCTTCCCGCAATCGGCGTACCGACCACCACGTCTTCTTGCCCTGTATATTTATGCAATAATATTGTATAACCAGCAAGCAGAACCATGTAAAGCGTTGCGCCGTTCTCGGCTGCAAGCCGTTTCAGACCCTCGCTTTTCTCGCTATGCATAAACAATTGCAGCGTGCGGCCCTCGTAGCTCTGCATAGCCGGGCGCGGATAGTCCGTCGGCAATTCCAAAACCGGCAGCTCTCCGCGGAACATGTCGAGCCAGTAGGCTTCCTGCTTGGCAAGCTGAGCTTTCTGCTCGTCCGATTGCTGCCATACCGCATAATCTTTGTACTGAATGCGGAGCGGCTCCAACTGCTCCCCGCTGTACAAGCGGACGAACTCTTCGATCAGTACGTCAATCGAAACGCCGTCAGATACGATATGATGCGTATCGAACATTAGAATGTGCCGATCCGGCACCAGTTCGGCAAGGCCTACCCGCAGAAGTGGCGGCTTCGCTAGATCAAACGGACGAACGAATTGGCGCACCGTTTCTTCCGCCTGCTCCCCGCTGATCTGCACATATTCCACATGGAAGGCGGCTTCTTCGTAAATCCGCTGAACCGCTTCGCCTTTTACCATCTCAAAACCGGTACGCAGCGTTTCATGACGAGCTACGAGCCCGCGGAACGCTTCTTCAAACCGCTGCCGGTCGAGCTCCCCTTCGAGCAGCATAGCTCCCGGTATGTTGTAGCTCAGCTCGGCTCCTTCCAGCTGGTTCAAGATATAGAGACGTTTCTGAGCGGAAGAGAGCGGATAATACTCGCTAGGTTCCGCAGCCGGAATAGCCGTGAACGAGCCGATCTCCAGCCGCTCCATAGCCGCGGCCATTTCCTCAACCGTCGAGTAGCGGAATACGTCGCGAAGCGGGAATTCAACGCCTAGCTCCTTATGCATTTTGCTGACAAGCGTCGTCGCCCGCAGAGAGTGTCCGCCGAGGTCGAAGAAGTTGTCCGTTACGCCTACCGCCTTCTCCCGAACAAGCACATCCTGCCAAATGGCGGCCAGCTTCGCCTCAAGTTCGGTGCGCGGCGCCACGTATTCGCGGCCTGCGCTTGTTCCCCCTTCCGGTGCCGGCAGCGCCTTCCGGTCGATCTTTCCGTTCGGCGTCAGAGGCAGGCGCTCCAGCTCGACGAAGTACGACGGGATCATGTACCCCGGCAGCTCGCTGGCAATCGCCCGTTTCAGGTCTGCCGCCGTCAAGCCTTCTTCCGCTGTATAATAAGCGCACAAAGCTTTCTGACCTTCTTGATCTTCCCTGACGACGACGACCGCTTCCTTCACGCCACCTACACTCAGCACCTTCGCTTCGACTTCGCCCGTCTCAATCCGGTACCCCCGGATTTTCGCCTGGTTGTCGATCCGGCCGATGAAGTCCACGTTCCCGTCCTCCATCCACCGCGCCAAGTCTCCCGTGCGGTACAGCCGCTCGCCCGCGGCGAACGGGCTGTCTACGAACTTCTCTTCTGTCAGCTCCCGACGGTTCAAGTACCCGCGCGCCACTCCGACTCCGCCGATGACCAGCTCGCCCAGCACCCCGACCGGCACCGGATTCAGATGCGCATCCACGATGTAGAATTTCGCATTCAGCCACGCTTTGCCGATCGGCACATGGCCTGTCTGCGGCAGCTTCGTCAGCGGCTCGTCGTAGAAGCTGGAGTCGATCGCCGCTTCCGTCACGCCGTAAGCGTTGATGATCCGGAACAACGAGCCGAAGCGTTCCTGCAAGGTCCGGTAATCCGCCACGCTGCAGCTGTCCGAGCTCGTGATCAACAGTTCCATCCAGCTCATATCCAGCCGCTGCTCGTGCACGTACTCCAGGAACGGCACGATCAGCGCCGGCGTCGATTCGAAGATGGTGACCCGCTCCCGCTCCATCCAGTGGTGCAGACGAGACGGATCGATCCGGTCGTCCTTCGGCACAATCACCATCGTGCCTCCGTTATACAGCGTCCGCGCGATATCTCCCACGAACACGTCGAACGAGAAGCTTGCGAGCTGCAGCAGCCGCACCGGGAACTGATCCAACCGGTATTCCCGCCGGTAGCCCGCCGCCGTGTTCACCAGGCTGCGGTGCTCGATCATCACGCCCTTCGGCTTGCCCGTCGTTCCCGACGTGTAGATCACGTACGCCAGGTCCTCTGGAGGGGCTTCATGGAAGCTGTCGGCATTCGTCCGCTCCTCGCTGTACGAAGTTTCGTCGTCCAGGTACAGCACCGCCGCCAGCGCCAGCTCCTCTTCGCCGAGCCAGGCTTCGGCACGCTCTCGCAGCGGCGTTTGCGTCAGCAGTACCTTCGCTCCGCTGTCTTCAAGCATGAACCGCACGCGGTCTGCCGGATAATCCGGGTCGAGCGGCACATACGCCCCGCCCGCTTTCCAGACGGCCAGCACGGCCACCAGCAAGTCCACCGAACGCTCGGCGAGAATGCCGACGATCGTCTCCCGGCCGATGCCGCTTGCGCGCAGCGTGGATGCTAAGCGGTTCGCCCGTTCGTTCAGCTCCGCATACGTAAGCCGGTCATTCTCGTACACGACGGCCTCCGCCTCCGGCGTGCGCTCCGCCTGTTCCTCGAACAGCCGGTGGAACGCGGCCGCAGGAGCCGCTTCCGGCTGCGCCGGGTTGAACGCGCCGAGAATTTGTTCTTTTTCCGCCGTCGTCAAAAGCTCCAACTGATTCACGCGGATGTTCGGGTTAGCCGCAACCTTCTCCAGTGCCCGGGCAAAATGACCGTGGATCAGCCTGATGTCTTCCTCTCTGAACGTCAGCGTATTGTACGTAAACCGCAGCAAAATATGCTCTTCCGGAATGACGGTAATGTCCAGGTCGTAGTTCGTTTGCTCCGGCGACTGGATATTAGCGATTTTCAGCGCTTCTTTGTCTCCGCCGACGACCTGCTCAATCTGTTCTTCCATCGGATAATTTTCAAAGACCATGATATGGTTGATCAAGTCGCGCTTTTGCTCGCTCAGCGACTGAATTTCGAACAGCGGGAACGTTTCGTAAGCTCCCGATGCCAGCGCTTGATCCTGGGTTTTTCTCAAGATATCGGCTACCGTCTCCTCGGCTTTGCCTTGAATACGGACCGGGATCGTATTAATAAACAGGCCGATCATGCTTTCGATGCCCGGAATTTCCGCCGGACGCCCGGATACGACGGAGCCGAATACGACATCCTCGCTGTTGTTGTATACCTGCAGAACCAGTCCCCATACGGTCTGCATGAACGTATTGAGCGTCACCTGCTGCTGGCGCGCCACCCGCTCGATTTGCCCGGTCAGTTCCTTGCTGAGTTCCACATCGATTTCAGCCGCTTCAAAAGCGCCCTGCTTCAGCTGCGTTTTCTCCTGGGGCAGCTTGGTCTGCTGATCGTAACCCGCCAAATACTCGGACCAGTAACGCGAAGCTTTCGCGGCATCTTGAGCTTCCAGCCATTCGATATACCGGGAGTACGAGGTAACCGGAGGAAGCTCCAGCGTCCGCTTCTCCTGGAACGCGAAGTAGGTGTCGAACACTTCCTTGATCATGAAGGACATGCACCAGCCGTCCATCAAAATGTGATGGTGACTCCAGATCACATGGTAGGACTCGTCGCCCGTGCGCAAAACTGTCACGCGCATAAGAGAGCCTCGGGCCAAATCGAACTTGTTCGCTTTATCCGCGCTGACGAAATCGGCTATCGTCTTCTCCGGGTCTTCATCGCTTACCGAGCGAATATCTTCGAAGTACACTTCACACTTCCGCTCGCGGAATACCACTTGAATCGGCTCGTCTCTCCAGCCGGTAATAAAGTTGGTCCGCAGCGCCTCATTCCGCTGCACCAGCGTATCCAATCCTTGGGTGAAGGCTTCGACATTCAGGCTTCCGTACAGATCGAAGGTCACCTGTTCGAAGTAAGCTTCCGAATCGGCATCCAGCAGGCTGTGGAACAACATCCCTTTTTGCAGCGGAGTCAGGGTGTATACATTCTCCAGTTCGCCGAGCGCCGCCGTATGTTCGGCCAGCCGCTCCAGTTCCTCCAACGTCACATCTTGAAGCAGTACGTCGCTAGGCGTAAGCTCCGGCCGCTCTTTCGATACGCAATGGCTGATGACTTCACGCAAGCTCGAATGAAGCAGGGTGCCCAGGCGCTCTACCGTTTCCCGTTTATACTGGGTTTCCCCATAACGGATCGTGAGTTCCTGCACTCCTTCCGACACCATACCGTTGATATCGAGGACATAATCCATCACTGCATTCGGGCTTGAATCGGAGCCCGGGCTGAACGGAGACGGCCTCGAGCCGCTGCTTTCGTAATCCTGGTCGAACTGACCCAAATAGTTAAAGCTGATCTCCGGCTCCAAAGCGAAGCGCTCGCCGTCACGCGGCGCCGACAAATAACGCAGGATGCCGTAGCCGATTCCTTTGTTCGGAATGCGGCGCAAGCTTTCTTTAACCTGTTTCACCTGATGACCGAGCGCCTGGGCGTGACCCGGCTCCAGAACGACAGGGAATTGGCTTGTAAACCAGCCTACCGTGCGCGTAATGTCCACATCCGGCAAAATATCTTCCCGGCCGTGGCCTTCGAGATTCACCAGCACGCGTTCCCGGCCGCTCCAAGCTTGTACCGCGAGGCCAAGCGCGGCAAGCAGCAAATCGTTCATTTCCGTATGGTAAGCACGGTGTGCCTGCTTCAGCAGCTGTTCGGTTTCCTCCGCCGTCCAGCGAACGGTCACGAGCCCGCTGTCCTTCAGCTTGGATCTGCCTTGTTCAAAATCTTTCGGAAGCGGCTCATAGGTCAATTGCTCGATATGCTGCCAATACTCTCTCTCGCTTTCCATCGCCGGACCGTTCGCATAATCAGCGAGCTGTTTCGCCCACGTTTGGAATGAATCCGTTTTGAGCGGCAGACGGATCGGCTGCCCTTGCAGCGCCTGCTCATAGCCGGCAGCAAAATCCTCAAGCAGAATCCGCCAGGATACGCCGTCTACGACCAAGTGATGGATCGCGATGAGCAGGTGGTCGCCGTCGTCGCAGCGGAACAAGCCGAGCTTCACCAGCGGACCGTTTTCCAGATCGATGCTCGCTTGAATGTCATTCGCCTTAGCCTCTACCGCTTCTTTCACGTCGCCGACTCCCTTGAAATCGACAACTTCCAGATCGAACAGCGCTTCGTTCTCCTCGGCGCCGCGGTTCCAGGCGGTATAGCCGTTCTCGGTTTGGCGGTAAACCGTACGGAGAGCATCGTGATGCACGACAAGCTGACGCACCGCTTGGCGTAAAGCTTCTTCGTCAAAGCCTTGCTTGGAGAACTGCATGAACGCCTGGTTGCTGTGATGCACGTCGGCCGGATTTTGTTCAAAGAACCAGCGCTGAATCGGGGTCAAGATGACCTCTCCCGTCACTTCGGCCTGGCTTGCCGTTCTCTCCGCCGTTTGCAGCTGCAAACTAAGGGCGGAAATCGTCGGGTAATGGAACAAATCTTTCATGACCAGCTTGTACCCCGTTTGCAAAAGACGGGACGATACCTGCAAGGCCTTGATCGAATCGCCGCCGAGCGCAAAGAAATTGTCCATCGTGCCGACCTGATCCACGCCCAGCACCGACTGCCAGACCGACGCAAGTGCTTGCTCGGCAGGAGTACGAGGCGCCGTGTATGCAGCCTCGGCACGAATGCTTCCTTCCGGTACAGGCAGCGCTTTACGGTCGATCTTCCCGTTCGGCGTAAGCGGCATTTGATCCAGGCGCATGATGCGCGAAGGCACCATATGGGAAGGCAGCGCGGCGTCCAGATGGGCCACAAGCCCTTCCAGATCGAAGCTGGAATCCGCTACGACATACCCGCACAAATATTTCTGCCCCCGCTCGTCCGTCCGGTCGATGACAAGCGCTTGACGCACGCCGGCAAAATTTTTCATGGCCGCTTCAATTTCACCAAGCTCGATCCGATAGCCGCGAATTTTCACCTGGTTGTCGATCCGGCCGATGAAGTCCACATTGCCGTCCGGCATCCAGCGCGCCAGGTCGCCCGTCCGGTACAGCCGCTCCCCAGCGGCGAACGGGCTGTCTACGAATTTCTCCGCCGTCAAATCCGGGCGGTTCAAGTAACCGCGGGCCACACCCGCTCCGCCGATAACCAGCTCGCCCAACACCCCGATCGGCACCGACTTCAGATTCGCATCCACGATGTAGAACTTGGCGTTCAGCCACGCTTTCCCGATCGGCACGCTGCCCGTCTTCGGCAGCTTCTCCAGCGGCTCGTCATAGAAGCTGGAGTCAATCGCCGCTTCCGTTACGCCGTAGCTGTTAATAATACGGAACTGCGAGCCGAAGCGCTCCTGCAAGGTGCGGTAATCCGCTACGCTGCACGCATCCGAGCTTGTGATCAGCAGCTGCATCGAGCTGAGGTCCAGACCCTCGGCATGCACATGCTCCATGAATGGCACGATCAGCGCCGGAGTCGATTCGAACACCGTCACGGCGTAGTCGCGAATCCAGCCGTAGAGGCGGGTTGGATCAATCCGGTCGTCCTTCGGCACGATGACCATGGTGCCGCCGTTGTACAGCGTCCGCGCAATGTCGCCGACGAACACGTCGAACGAGAAGCTGGCGAGCTGCAGCAGCCGCACCGGGAACTGATCCAGGCGGTATTCCCGCCGGTAGCCCGCCGCCGTGTTCACCAGGCTGCGGTGCTCGATCATCACACCCTTCGGCTTGCCCGTCGTACCGGAGGTGTAGATGACGTAAGCCAAATCGCGCGGCTTATTCACATTCGCCGGATTCGATGCGAGATCCGCCGCTAGTACGTTCTTCTCGGCTTCTGCCGTGGCGGACGTTTCGGCAGCAGCCGTTTCCGCTTGCGCCAAAGCCTCCGCCTCTGCGCCTGCTTCGCCCAAAGCTTGTACGCCCACAACCGCTTCCGCCGCTCCGAGACTGTACGTCGCGACGTCGTCAAGCGCAAGCACCGTTTGCAGCACTAGAGCTCCGTCGCTGCGCCAAGCTTCCGCCTGCTTCAGCAGGCGGGTCTGCGTGAGCAGCACCGACGCCCCGCTGTCCGCGAGCATATACTCGATCCGCTCCGCCGGATAGTCCGGGTCGAGCGGCACATAAGCGCCGCCCGCTTTCCATACGGCGAGCACCCCGATCAACAGCTCCGCCGAACGGCCGGCCAGAATGCCGACCACCTGCTCCGGCTTCACCCCGCGCGCCCGCAGTGCATACGCCAGACGATTCGCTTTGGCGTTCAGCTCCGCATACGTCAGCTTGCTGTCTTCGTAGACAACCGCCAGCGCTCCCGGAGTGCGCTCCGCCTGCTCCTCGAACAGCTCGTGGAACGTTCTCTCTCTCCACGACTCATCCGCTTCCAAACCTGTACCCTCTGCGGCGGGTTGCTTCGCAAGAGCCGAAGACGACACGTCAAACCCGACCAGCAAATCATGCTTTTCGCTGTCCGTCAAGATATCCAAATCCGAAATCCGCGCACCCGGCTGAGCCAGGATCGACGCCAAAAGCTGCTCGTAATGACCCGCCAGCCGTACCATCGTTTCCTGTCTAAACAACGAGGTAGCGTACTCGATCTTGCAAACCAGCTCGTTATCGGCTTCCACGATATCAAAGCTAAGATCAAACTTTGCTGTCTTTTCCTCGATGTCGAACAGCGACCATTGCAAGCCTTCCAGGGTTAAATCCAAGCTTTCGTGCTTTTGCAAAGAAAACATGGTGTCAAACAGAGGATTCCGGCTTAAATCCCGGCTCACCTGAAGAGCTTCCACCAGCTCCTCGAACGGATAGTCCTGGTGCTCGTAGGCTCCAAGCGTCGTTTCCTTCACTTCCTGCAAGTAATCCAGGAACGTCCGCTCCGCCGCCGGACCCAAGCGAAGGGCCAGCGTATTGACGAACATGCCGATAATCGGCTGCAGGTCGGCGTGAGAACGGGCGGCAATCGGAGTGCCGACCACTATATCTTCCTGTCCCGCGTATTTATGAAGCAATACGGAGTACGCAGCCAGCAGAAGCATGTACAGCGTCGCCCCCGAATCGCCGGCAAGCCGTTTGAGAGCTTCGCTTTTCTCCGCATCCAGCGTAAACGTGAGCGTTTGACCGTCAAACTGCTGGACGGCCGGGCGGGAGAAGTCGAGAGGCAGCTCAAGAACCGGAAGCTCGGAGCTGAATACCCCGCGCCAGTATTCCTCCTGCCGTTTGATGCGCTGGCGCTGCTCCTCGGATTGCTGCCAAACGGCGTAATCCTTGTATTGAATCCGCAGCTCCGGCAATTCTTCCCCATTGTAAAGCCGCACGAATTCGCGCAGCAGCACGTCCATGGAAAGGCCGTCGGAACCAATATGATGAATATCCAGCGCGAGCAGGAATTTCTCTTTCTCCAGTTCGATCAGCAGGGCGCGCAGCAAAGGCGGCTGGGTCAAGTCAAAAGGCTGAATGAAGCCTTCAAGAATGGCCGCAACCTGATCTTCGCTTGCTTGAAGCTTCTCGACCTTGAAAGCTACGAGCGGATGAATACGCTGAACCGGCTCCCCATTCACGATTTCAAAACCGGTGCGCAGCATATCGTGCCGGGCCACCAAAGTAGTCAGCGCCTTTTCCACTTTGGCCTCGTTCAAAGCCCCTCCCAATTGCAAGGCGCTTGGGAGGTTGTAATTCAGCTCCGAGCTATCCAGCTGGTGCAGTACGTATAGCCTTTTTTGCGCGGAGGAAACCGGATAGTATGCTTTCTCTTCCGCTTTCGGAATCGAGCTGTGCTGCGTTTCTTCTAAGCTGGCAATAGCCCCGGCCATCGACTCTACCGTCATATAGCGGAACACATCGCGCAGCGGAAGTTCGACGTTCATTTCCTTCCGAATCTTGCTGACAAGGTTCGTCGCCCGCAAGGAGTGGCCTCCGAGCTCGAAGAAATTGTCCAGGACTCCAATACCGGAGTAACCCAGCACTTCCTCCCAGATCTTCACAAGCTGGAACTCCGTCCGGTTACGCGGTGCTACGTATTCGACGCCCGTTTGCAAGCCGCCTTGCGGCTCTGGCAGGGCTTTGCGGTCCACTTTGCCGTTGGACGTCAGCGGCATGCGCTCCAGCTGCACGAAGTACGACGGGATCATGTACCCCGGCATTCCCTGGGCCAGCGAGGTTCTCATTTCGCTGACCGTCAGCGTCCGGTCCGCCACAAAGTAGGCGACAAGCGCCTTCTCGCCCCCGCCGTCCTGACGGGCGAGCACCACCGCTTCTTCCACGCCCTCGACGTTCAGAAGCTGCGTCTCGATTTCGTCCAGCTCGATCCGGTACCCGCGGATTTTGACCTGGTGGTCGATCCGGCCCAGGTATTCGATGTTGCCGTCCGGCAGCCAAGCCGCCAAGTCGCCCGAGCGGTACAGTTTCTCCCCCTCCGCAAACGGGGAATCGACGAACTTCTCCGCCGTCAGATCCGGACGGTTCAGGTATCCTCTCGCAAGGCCTTCCCCGGCCACGTACATTTCGCCCGCTACGCCGATCGGCACAGGGTGGCGGTTTTCATCAAGGACGTACACGCTCAGCGTCGGGATCGGCTTGCCGATATTACTCTTCGCCGCCTCCATTTCGACCCACGTTATTTCCTTATACGTAACGTGAACCGTCGTCTCGGTAATGCCGTACATATTGATCAGCTTCGTCTCCGGGTACTTCGTCTTGAAGCCCTTGAGCAGCAGCGGACTCAGCGCTTCGCCCCCGAAGATGACGTTGCGAATCCGCAGATCGTACGGATGGTCCGCCAAGACCTCACGCAGCAGCTGGTAGAAGTACGTTGGCGTCTGGTTCAAAATCGTGACCTGTTCGCGGCCCAGCAGCGCCAGGAAATCGGCCGGATTTTTCGCCGTGAGCGGCGGTACGATGACCAGCTTGCCTCCGTACAGCAGCGCTCCGTACATTTCCCAGACGGAGAAATCGAAGCAGAACGAGTGGAACAGCGTCCACGTGTCGGACGGCCCGAAGTCGAACAGGTTCTTGTCGTTGAACAGGAGGCGCACGACGTTCTTATGCTCGATCAGCGTTCCTTTCGGTCTGCCGGTCGTTCCCGACGTGTAGATGACATAAGCCAGGTTGCCCGGCCCGGAAATCGGCTCCAGGTTCGAAGCGTCCAGCACACCTTCGGAGTCCGCCCCTCTGTCGCCCCAAACGAAATCGTCCAATTCGAGGCGCGTTCCTGCGAAGTCGGTCTTCTCGTGCAGATGCTTTTGAATCAGCAATAACGGCGCGCCCGAATCCTCGATCATGAAGCGGATGCGCTCCTCCGGGTAGTCGGGATCGACAGGCACGTATGCTCCGCCCGCTTTGAGAATCGCCAGCATGCCGACGACCATATCAAGCGAGCGTTCGGCCAGAATCGCTACCAGCTGATCCGCTTCTACTCCCGTCTCCCGCAGCTTCCGCGCAAGGCGGTTGGATCGCTCGTTCAGCTCGCGGTAGGTCAGCTGCTGCTCGTTCATGACGGCGGCCACGTTGTCCGAGTAAAGCTCCGCCTGCTCTTCGAACAAGCCGTGAATCGTCTGCTGCCTCGGGTAGTCCGCCTCTGAATCGTTGAAACCGCGCACCAGCTCGCGGATTTCCTCCTCCGTGAGCATTTCCAGCGAGGCAATATTCCCGTCCGGCGCTGCTGCGATGGTTTCGAGCAACTTGTCATAATGTCTGGCGAACCGTTCCGCGGTCTCTTGTTTATACAAAGCCGTAGCGTACTCCAACCGGCATTCGAGCTGACCGTCCAGCTCCGAAATATCCAGGAGCAGCTCGAACTTGGATGTTTGGTTTTCCAGCGGATAAAACGATTGCTCCAGCCCCTCGATGACAATTTGCTCGTTCTCCGTATTTTGCAGGGAGAAGAACGTATCAAAGAGCGGATTCCGGCCGGTCGCGCGCGCAATGTGAAGACTTTCCACCAAGTCTTCGAACAAATAATTTTGGTTTTCGAAAGCCCCGAGCGTGATGTCCTTGATTTCTTCCAGGTACGAAAGGTACAGCTTGGAACGCTCTGGACGGCTGCGAATGGCCAGCGTGTTGATAAACATCCCTACGATCGGCTGCACTTCTTCTTGCGTTCTTCCGGCAATCGGCGTTCCCACGATCAGATCTTCCTGACCCGAATATTTATGCATAAGGATGGAGTAAGCCGACAGCAGCACCATATACAGGGTCGTGCCCGTCCGTGCCGCCAGCTCTTTCAGCTTCTCCGTCCGCTCTTTCCCGATATAAAACTTCACGGTTCGGCCGTCAAAGCTTTGCACCGCAGGCCGCGGGAAGTCCGTCGGCAGCTCCAAGACCGGCAGCTCGCCCGACAGCTGTTCGAGCCAATACTCCTTCTGTGGCTGGAGCAGCTGCCCGTAAGCTTCGGAATGCTGCCAAACGGCATAATCTTTGTATTGAATACACAGTGGAGCCAGCTCCTCGCCCCGATACAGACGGCTGAACTCGTCGAAGAGCAGCGCTGTCGAAATGCCGTCCGAGACGATATGGTGCATATCGAACAGCAGAATGTGGCGATCCTCGGCGACTTCGATCAGGCCGATGCGAAGAAGTGGCGGCTTGGTCAGATCAAACGGGTGATAGTAAGCTTCCACCACTTGGTCCACTTCCCGCTCGCTCGCCTGGAAATAATCGACAGCAAACTCCACCTCGTCATAGATGCGCTGGACAAGCTCGCCTTGAACCTGCTCGATCCCGGTACGCAGCGTCTCATGGCGCTGAATCAGCGCCCGGAACGCGTGCTCGACGCGCGTGCGGTCCAGCTTGCCTTCGAGAAGAAGCGCCGCCGACATATTGTAGCTGCGCTCGGCCCCGTCAAGCTGGCGCAGGACGTACAGACGCTTTTGCTCGGATGAAACCGGATAGTACTCGGCCTCAGCCGCCTTTGTAATCTCATACGTCTCCTGCTGCCTTAAACCGCCGATTCTTTGGGCCAGCTGTTCGATCGTGGTGTAGCGGAAAACTTCCCGCAGCGGAACCTCGACTTGCAGCTCTTTCCGAATCTTGGAAACAAGCGTGGAGGCCCGCAAGGAATGACCACCCAAGTCAAAGAAATCGTCTTGGACTCCAACTCGCGCAATACCCAGCACCTGCTGCCAAATGAGAGCAAGTCTTGTTTCCAGCGTTGTGCGAGGAGCCACATACTCACGGCCTGCTTCTACCTCTCCGGTCGGTTCAGGCAGCGCTTTACGGTCAATTTTGCCGTTCGGCGTGAGCGGAAGCTTATCAAGAGACACCAGCCGGGCCGGGACCATATGGGCCGGCAGCTCTTGCTTCAATTGGGACAGCAGATCGCTCAGCTGCAAGGAAGCATCCGCCGCCACGTAGCCGCACAAATACTTTTGCCCCTGCTCATCCGTACGGTCGGTCACCACAGCCTGCTTGACGCCCGGGAAACGCAGCAGGGCCGTTTCAATTTCGCCGAGTTCGATCCGGAACCCGCGAATTTTCACCTGATAGTCGATCCGGCCGATGAAGTCGACGTTGCCGTCTTCCAGCCAGCGGGCCAAATCGCCTGTCCGGTACAGACGTTCGCCCGGCACAAACGGGCTGTCCGCAAACTTCTCGGCGGTTAGGTCCGGACGGTTCCAGTACCCGCGCGCCACCCCGGCGCCGCCGATGACAAGCTCGCCCGGAACCCCTACAGGAACCGGCCTTAACGCGGCATCGACAATGTAAAACCGGGCGTTCAGCCAAGCTTTGCCGATCGGCACATGACCCGACGGCGGCAGCTTATCCAGCGGCTCACCGTAAAAGCTGCTGTCAATGGCCGCTTCGGTAACGCCATAGCTGTTGATGATGCGGAATTGTCCGCCGAATCTTTCCTGCAGCAATCGGTAATCGGTGACACTGCAAGCATCTGAGCTGGTAATCAGCAACTGCATGGAGCTAACGTCCAGCCCTTCTTCATAAATATGCTGCATGAACGGCAGGATGAGCGCAGGCGTCGATTCGAATACCGTAATGTTTTGGTCCCGAATCCAGCCGTATAAGAGGTTCGGATCAATCCGGTCATCCTTCGGCACAATCACCATCGTGCCTCCGTTATACAGCGTCCGCGCGATGTCTCCGACGAACACGTCAAACGAGAAACTGGCCAGCTGCAGCAGCCGCACCGGAAACTGATCCAACCGGTACTCTCGACGGTACGCATCCGCCGTATTCACGAGACTACCGTGCTCGATCATGACGCCTTTCGGGCGTCCCGTAGTACCCGAGGTGTAAATCACATAAGCCAAATCTTGCGGGGCGCTGCCGGCAGATTCAAATTCCACGGCTAAGGCATCCCCGTTATAAATCTGTTCATCGTCCATGGCATAGACAGCTTGAAGCTTCAGCCGGTCATCGGCCAACCAACCTCCGGCCCGCTCCAACAGATGACGCTGCGTAAGCAGCACCGATGCATCGCTATCGCTGAGCATGTACTCAATCCGCTCCGCCGGATAATCGGGGTCCAGCGGTACATAGGCTCCGCCGGCTTTCCAAACGGCGAGCACCCCGACCAGCAGTTCCACCGAACGCTCCGCCCAGATCCCCGTAATCGTCTCCCTTCCCACGCCCTGTTCGCGAAGGAGAGAAGCCAGCCGCTCGGCGCGTTCGTTCAATTCGCCGTAGGTCAGCTGTTTGTCCATGTAGACGACTGCCGGATGATCCGGAATTTCCCGGGCAAACTTTTCAACATACCGATGAAACGCTTCTCCCTCGCTCAGCCCTGCCACCGGCGGGTTAAAAACGTTGAGAATGCGGTGTCTCTCCTCATCGCTCAGCAGAGAAATCTCGCGTACCGGCAGTTCGGGAGTCTGAAGAAACTGGTCCAGAACGGTTACATACTGTTCCATAATCCGATCAATCTCGGCCGTCTCGAACAGGCCGGTACGATAGGAAGCATGGAGAATTACATGGCCTTCATTCAGCATATGGTCGAAGCGCAGCAGCAAATCGTCCATCTCGTGCCTAGCGAAGTGAGCCTCCAGGCGTACCTTGATTTCTTCGTACTCCACGATTTTCAAAGGCAGATATTCCAGAGACGTGCGGAACAGCCCCGAAAGATCGTTGCGGCCGTGTTGTTCGCGTAAATCCTGGATCAATTGGTTATAAGGGTATTTCTGATACCGCAGATCCGCCGTATTTTCCTTGGAAACCGTTTGGATCAAGGACAGCACGTGCCTGTCTGGATTCAGACGAATCCGCGTAGCCACGGTGCTGACGAACATGCCGATCGTTTCTTTTTCCTTCTTGCTGGTGCGATTGGCGAAAACCGTGCCGACCGGAACATCGGTGCTGTCGGTCAGCTTGTACAATAAGGCGTACATGGCGGACAGAAATAACGTATATAAGCTGACCTGATATTGTTCGCTGAAGGCCAGAATGCGTTCATACCGGGAACCGTCCAAAGTGATGGCCAGTTTATTGGATTCGCTGCCGATCGAGAATGGCGGATACGATTTAATGCCGGTCGTTTCAGGCAAAGTGTTGTACTTCGTCAGCCAGTATTCCTTGCCTTTTTGATAACGCTGCGATTGCTCATATTCACGCTCCGCGGAAATATAATCCAGATAGGAAGGGGCCTGGTAACTGCTGGAGATGCCTTTGCGCAGTTCCAGGTATTTTTCCATCACCGCATGCAGCAAAGCATTGACGGACAAGCCGTCGGCGATAATATGATTTACCGTCAAATTGAGCCATACTTGGCCGTTCGCAAAATGGATAATCGTAAATTGGTAGAGGTGTTCGTCGAACACGCTGGCCGGTTTTTCGCTTACTTCTTTCACCCAAGCATAGAATTGTTCGGTTGTGCCTATTTCGAGGCGGCTTATCCTAGCTTGGACATTCTCCGGCTCTTCGAACCACTGCGTTGGATTTTGCAAATCCCCGCTAATGCGGATTCGGAAAACGTCATAGGTTTTGACGATCTCTGCCGCCGCTTGCTCCAGAAGCTGTGTGTTGATCTCGCCCGTAATCTGGTAGGTCGCGGAAAGCATCGTGATGGACGTTCCCGGATTCATAATTTCCATGAACCATATTCGGCGCTGGGCTTGCGTTAATCCATATTGCTCGTTGGTATTCTCTCTCACATCGACACACTCCCGGTTTAGAGATTCTTTATAGATAGGCTTTGTACCTAGATGTCACTTAGTCACTCTTAAGAAGAACCGCGCAGGCCATTCCCGGAACGGCTCCTTCGGACTCTTACTCCTTTTTCGTGTCTACGTTTTCTGGTAACTACCGGTTATAAAGTCATACCTTGGATTACTAAAAGACTCTGTCGCATTCGCAAGTAGGAAGCCGCCCGCCGTAAAGCGGGTCTAGCCGTACAGCCGGGCGTAATAACCCCCGAGCGCCAGCAGGTCCTGATGGCGGCCCCGCTCGACGACCGTCCCTTGGTTCATGACGGTAATCAAATCCGCATGTTCCACGGTGCTGAGACGGTGGGCGATCAGAATGGTGGTGCGCCCCTTCATCAATACGTTCAGGGCCTGCTGTACCCAATGCTGGGATTCGTTATCCAGCGCGGAAGTCGCTTCGTCCAGCAGCAGAATCGGGGCGTTTTTGAGAATCGCCCGGGCGATCGCAATTCGCTGCCTTTGTCCGCCCGACAACGACGCTCCTCTCTCTCCCACCGGCGTTTTATACTGTTCAGGAAGTTCCTGAATGAAATGGTGAGCGTACGCCGCTTTGGCCGCTTCGATCACTTCTTCATCCGTTGCATCCGGGTTGCCGTAGCGGATGTTTTCCTCAATCGTGCCGGTAAACAAGAACGGCTCCTGCGGAACGTATGCAATCTGCCTGCGGATTTCGTCCAGCGTATAATGGCCGAACGGTTTGCCTTGGAGCAGGATTTCTCCGCTGTCCACAGGATAAAAGCCGAGCAGCAGCTTGATCAGCGTACTTTTGCCGCTGCCGCTGGCCCCCACGATAGCGGCGACCTGGCCGGGAAACACCTGCATGGACATGTCGACAAGCACCTTTTTATCCGCCTGATAGGAAAATTCCACATCGCGAAACTCCACCGCAGCCTCCGACACGAGCTCGCTGTGAGGAGATCCCAAACGCTCCGGTTCCTCTTCCTCTCTTAGTACCTCTTGAATCCGGTGAGCGCCCGCGAGCGAATTTTGGATCATCGACAGAACCATCCCCAAGTTCAACAAGGCGTGCGTCAGATTCACTTGCAGAACCGCCAGGGCGGCGACGCTTCCCATTCCCATCAGTCCGTAGGCATAAAGAAGACTGCCGATGACGATAATGCCGCAGAACGTGACGTAGCTGATAAAATGATTCACCGCAGCCTGCATGCCGTTCTTCTGCGCGGTTTGCCGAAGCGTCTGCGTCATTTGTTCGTTCAACGCCTCGTACTGGCCGTAAATCGTGCGGATGCGGAACAGCTTCACAATTTGAATGCCGCCCATAAAATCTTTGAATTTTTCGGTCATTTTACCGAGCGTTTGCAAGCCTTGTTCGGACAAGGCGCGAATATCCCGCGCAAATTTCAGGCTGACCACGGAGGACAGCAGCAGAATGACGAAGGATACGCCGGCAAACCGCCAATCGATCAACACCATGGAGACAATGGAGCCGATGCAAAAGACAACTTGAAGCAGCAAAACGAAGTAAACCTGCGAGAATGTAAACTCAACGGTCGTTACGTCGTTGTTCACCCGCGACAGCAAGTCCCCATGGTGCGTCTGCTCCAGGAATCTCGGCCGCACCCGGCACAGCTTGTCATAAAGACGTTCGCGGATATTCAGCACAGTCAGCTCGACACTGCGCTGGTATAAGTAAATGAACCAGGGAGAAATCACATTTTCCAGGAACAAGGCCGCGCCCAAAATAATAAAGGCTTCCACCATCAGGGACGTATCTCGGGACACGGCGAAATCAACCAAGTTATGTACGACCAAGCTGAAGGCGATCAGGAACAATGTCTGGGTGAGCGCCGTCACGGCCAGGCCAATGGCGTACTGGGTTTTGCGCTTGCGGTTCATAAACATCAGCAAGTAGCCGAGTTCTTTCACTTGCGAGAGCCATCCGCCCTTTTTCATGTGTACGCCACCTCCCTGCGTTCGGCAGACTCGGTAAATTCCTGATAGTACGACTGGGCGTACAGTCCCTTCATCTTCAGCAATTGTTCATGAGTGCCCTTTTCAACAATACTCCCCTGTTCCATGACCCAAATTTCGTCGGCGTTTTGTACTGTAGAAAGCCGGTGGGCAATAACCATCGTCGTTCTCTGCTTCATCAATACGCCCAGCGCTTCCTGAACCGCGCTTTCCGACTCCGGATCAAGAGCCGACGTTGGCTCGTCCAGCAGCAGAACGGGAGCATCCTTCAGAAAAGCCCGGGCCATTGCAATGCGCTGGCGCTGCCCGCCGGACAAAAAGCCTCCGCGCTCTCCGACATACGTCTGGTAGCCGTCGGGAAGCTGCATAATGAAGGAATGCGCCTGAGCGGCTTTGGCGGCTTCGATAATCTCGTCCATCGACGCTACTTCCCGCCCGTAGCCGATATTTTCAGCGATCGTGCCGCTAAACAAATATGAATCCTGGGTTACCACGGAAAAATGCGACCGAAGCTGCTCCGGATCGGCGCCGTGGATCAGGCTGCCGAACACGCGGATCTCGCCCTGGTCCTCCGGAAGCGGATAAAAGCCGCATACAAGCTTAAACACCGTGCTCTTCCCTCCGCCGCTCGCTCCGACAAGCGCGATCGTCTTCCCTTCCGGCACCGAGAAGCTAACATTCCGCAGGATCGGGGAGCTCTCCTCATACCCGAAGGTTACGTTCTGAAACTCGATGGGGGCGGCGCTCGCTTTCGGAAGCGAACGGCCATTTTCCGTTTCGGTCGGCTGCTCGACGATTTCGGAGACCCTTCTCAGGGCACCGGCCATTTCGAACGTCCGCGTGATGAGCTCGGGAATATGCTCCAGCGGCTCCAGACACAGATTCAGCAAGTACAGGAAGGCGATCAGCTCTCCCGCGCCTAGCTGCCCTTTGTAGATCAAATAGCTTCCGTAACTGACGGCGAAAATGATCGGGCTGATCATCAGCGTGGAAAGCAGCGGGTTGACCCAGGCTTCCCGCTTTTTCACGGCCAGCTTTTTTTGGGCCGTCAATTGCAGCAGCACTTGGTAGGAGCGAGATAACATGCCGGATAGCAGGTAGCTTTTTACAATAGGCATACCCCCAAGCGTATCCTGGAGGTTGACGTTCATTCGGCCCATGTTCGCCTGGGCTTCCTCCGTCAACCGCTCCAACTGCTTGCCGATCCATTGGGAAACCAGCAGCGCTACGGGAAATAACAGCAGGCTGTACAGCATCAGCTCCCATTGGAGGTAGATCAAATAAGCGAAACAGCCGATGAACAACAGCGGATGATAAAACCACTGGGCGAGGTCCCGAATCATAAACTGCTGGATGAGCTGCAGGTCGTTGTTGATTCGCGACAATACGTCGCCGGAGTGCTGCTTTTCCAAATAGGAGACCGGGAGTTTGCCGATATGACGCATGACATGGTTGCGGATATCCTGCACCGCAGAGGCGCTGCTTCGCTCCACGCCGAAGCTCATGAAATACTTCGCCGGCACACCGATCAAGATGACCACAAAGACCGTGTACACGATTTGCAGAACGATTGGCCCCGCCCCCTTCTCGGCCTGGGTGGTCAGCTGCTCGATCAAACTTCCCGTCCATATCTCAATAACAGCGGCGGCAATTGCGGACAAGGTACCGACGATCATCCAGCCTTTGTGACGGCTTACATAGGACATCAGCCAGCGGAACGCTTTCCAGGCGGCGTAAGCGGTTTGGCGCTTGGAAGGCGCCGCTGTGCCTTGTTCTAGAACAGACGGCTGGCGGTCAGCTTCCATGCAGTACCCCGGCCTCCGCTTCGATCTGCCGCTTGACTTGCTCTAAGATGTCCCGGATGACAACGGCCGTTTCGTCCACGCGCGCGAGTTCCAGCAATTCCTCGTGCGCGCCCTCCAGCCGGTAATCGGCGTAAGCTTGCGTCGTTGCCCCCCGCCAGGAAGGCAATTGGTGCTCCAGGCGGAACGCTTCGCTGTCCTTCGCAATCAGTTCGTAAATCCGGGCCGGGATCGTGCCGGAATTAATAAGCTGCGCTTCGTACGCCAAGGTCGCTTTGACCTTCCGATGAACCCGCTCCCGCACGAGCGGGTTGCTCATTAATTCCTTCTCTTCTTCGTCGAAATCGGCAAGCGTTTCTTCAAGCTCTTTCTCCGACGTTTCGGAAGGCGTCAGCGTGTCCTTAATCCACGAGTCCACCATGAGCACGTCCGTTACGGAATACCCTCTTTTCTCCATCGTTTTGGCTACCTCGAACGTCAGGTTGCCTCCGAAGCAGTAGCCGAGCAGCACGTAAGGTCCTTCCGGCTGGATGCGGACGATCTCGTCCACATAACGGTTCAGCATGGCCTCGTAATCGACGGCATCGTCGATAAAATCAATGCCGTAGAGCACGAACCGGCCGTCGAGCCTGCTTGCGAGCTCTCGGTAACCGATGCCGAAGCCGCTGCCCGGAGGGAAGCAGAACACGTTCAGATCTCCTGCTTTATTCAGCTTAATGAAGGAGTCTCCCCCTTTATCCAGGCCCAGATCCCCCTCGCCGAAAGCCATGGCTTCAACTGTTACATTGTGGAATTGGCGGTTCAGCGGTATCTCGATGCCCGTTTCATCGTAAACGGCTTGAACGAGCCTCATCAGACTTAACGAATTGCCACCCAACTCAAAAAAGTTATCCTTTACGCCGACCTGCGGAACGCCAAGCGTATCCTGCCAGACGCGGGCGATCTTCATTTCGAGCAGCGTTCTCGGCGCGACATATTCCGCTCCTCCGACCGCGGCTTCCTCCGGCGCGGGCAGCGCTTTGCGGTCGATTTTCCCGTTCGGGGTCAGCGGCATCCGCGAAAGCTGCACGAGGTGCGAAGGAATCATATACCCCGGAAGCTGCTTGGCGAGCTCCTCCTTGAGTTCATGCGCCGCCAGCCTCGTTTCCGCGACGTAGTAAGCGACAAGCTGCTTTTGGCCGTTCGCGTCGTCGCGGTCGAGCACCTTGGCTTCTTGCACGGCGGCGATCTTCAGCAGCTGCTCTTCGATCTCGCCGATTTCGATCCGGTAGCCGCGGATTTTGACCTGATGGTCGATCCGCCCCCGGTATTCGATGTTGCCGTCCGGCAGCCAGCGGGCGAGATCTCCCGTCCGGTAAAGGCGTTCTCCCGGCGCAAACGGATGTTCCACGAACTTCTCTGCCGTTAGCTCCGGATGGTTCAGGTAACCTCTCGCAAGCCCCACGCCTGCCACGCACAGCTCGCCGTCCACTCCCGGAGGCACAAGCTGCAGGTGGGCATCCAAAATAAAAATCCGGTGATTGGCCAGCGGGCGCCCGATCGGAATGACTCTGCGCTCCGGCTGCTCCTCATCCGCATCCCAAAGCGTCGTAACAATCGAAGCTTCGGTAGGGCCGTAAGCATTGAAATAGTGGACCTTCGATTTCCACTGCTGCACGAATTCGGCCGATACCGCCGAGCCTCCCGTTACGAGCTTCGTTAAGCTGGGAAGGCGGTCCGGGTTCAAATAAGCGCTGTACGTCGGAGGCAAAATCGCCGCCGTAATCGCATGCTCGTTCATATAACTCTCGAACAGGCGGTTGTCGAGAATCGTCTCGGCCGTCGGGATGTACAAAGCCGCGCCAAAATAGAGCGCTTTGAACACTTCCCAGCAGGACGCGTCGAACGACAGGCTGGCGAATTGAACGATCCGGTCATGCTCCGTGATGCCCAGCCTGTCCGCGAACATCAGCTTCAAGCTGACCAAACCGCGATGCTCCAGCATGACCCCTTTGGGTTTGCCCGTCGTACCTGACGTATAGATGACATAAGCCAGATCATTCGGACCGCTGGCCGGCTTCAGGTTCGAAGCGTCCAGCGCATCGGCGGAGTCCGCCCCTCTGTCACCCCAAACGAAATCGTCCAATTCGAGGCGCGTTCCTGCGAAGTCGGTCTTCTCGTGCAGATGCTTTTGAATCAGCAATAACGGCGCGCCCGAATCCTCGATCATGAAGCGGATGCGCTCCTCCGGGTAGTCGGGATCGACAGGCACGTATGCTCCGCCCGCTTTGAGAATCGCCAGAATGCCGACGACCATATCGAGCGAGCGTTCGGCCAGAATCGCTACCAGCTGGTCCGCTTCTACTCCCGTCTCCCGCAGCTTCCGCGCAAGGCGGTTGGATCGCTCGTTCAGCTCGCGGTAGGTCAGCTGCCGCTCGTTCATGACGGCGGCCACGTTGTCCGGGTAATGCTCCGCCTGCTCTTCGAACAAGCCGTGAATCGTTTTCCCCCGCTCGAACTCGGTTTCGGTGTCATTAAATCGCTTCAGCAGCGTCTCCCTCTCGTCTGGGGACAGCACATCGGCTTGTCCGAGCTCCAGATCCGGCTGAAATAAAAGCACGGACAGCAGCCGAACAAGATGGTCGGCCGCCTGTTCCACAAATGCCCGCTCGTACCGCTGCCCGTCAAAGCTTATCTCCAGCTCGATGGAGTGGTTTTGGCGGTCGAAGCGAAAAACCGTATCGGCCGCCACCCGGTTACCTAGCGGTCCCGGATGAATCGGGGCGAAGGATGCGACGGTGTTGACGACCGGGAGGCCGTCCCCCGTATAGTTCAGATGGAGCGGCTCCACCATTTTCCGAAAAGGCAGGTGCTGATTCTCCAGCGCCTCGCCGATGGAGGCTTTGATGCCCCCGAGCAGCGTTTTCAGCGTAGTCTGGCGGCTTACGGACGTCTTGATCACCAAGATGTCATGCGGCGGCGGAGTCCCGTCGGGGTCTGCGCTATAAGAAGGCATGCCGACCAGCACTTGGTCCCGCCCGGTATATTTGAACAGCAGGCTTTTTACTCCTGCCAAAACAATCATGTACAAAGCCAAATCCGAACCGTTGGCGAGGCAAATGATTCTCTCCGAGAGTTCGCTCGGCAGAGTACGGTGAAGCAAGCCCAGCTCGGCCGCAGCTTCCCCGTCGGCAGATAATTTGGAGGATTGACTGTAGGGAAGGAAGCTCAGGCTGTCATCGGCGTCAAACTTGCCGCTCCAGTACCGTTCTTCCTTTTCAAATAAAGATTTCATTTGTACCTCCCCTAAAAATGAAGTGAACGCATGCCCCGGCGCAGGTCCGAAAAGCTTGCTTTCGGCCTGCGCGTTTACGGGCTTGGACGTTGTTCGCCGTCTTCCTTGGGATGCGCGCCGCTTTCGCTTGACGGCGGAGGCGCGCTTGTAGGATTAGAACGCGAATTCGATCGTATCGACAGCACTCTTTGCGCCTGCCGCCGGTTTATGACATTCAATCCAACTTAACTCGAGTTGTGGATTTTCCGCAATTTGAGACAGTACCCGCAGGTAATCCTCGGTCAAGGTGCGGATCATCGCTTCTTTGAACAGCTTGGTGGCGTAGAAGAAGCCCCCGCTCAGCGCCCCGTTGTTTTCATACATAAACAGCGTCAGATCGAACTTCGCTTCTTCCAAATGGTCAAGCTCGTAAGTCTTCAGGCTGACCCCTTCCAGCTCGGCGTCTCGTTCTTCGATATTTTGCAAGTCGAAAACGGCATCGAACAGCGGGAAGCGGCCCGGCTCCCGCTTCACATTCAAACGCTCCACGAGCTCCTCGAATGGATAATCCTGGTTCTCGAAAGCACCCAAAGCCGTTTCCTTCACTTCTTCCAGGTAGGACAAGAACGTTTTGTCGCCCGACGGACGATTGCGGATCGCCAGCGTATTGACAAACATCCCGATGACCGGTTCCAAATCGGCGTTCGTTCTTCCCGCCACCGAGGTGCCCACGACCAAGTCCTCCTGCCCGCTGTACTTGGACAGCAGCACGGTATAAGCCGCAAGCAGCACCATGAACAGTGTGCTTTCACGCTCGGCCGCCAATTCGCGCAGCCGCGCAGAGAGAGAAGCTTCGACGTCGAACTCCAGATGCGCGCCTTCGTAGCTGCGAGCCGCAGACCGTTCGTAGTCCATCGGCAGGTCCGCCGTCGGCAGCTCGCCTTCGAAGGTTTGCAGCCAGTACGCTTCTTGCCGCCCGATCCGCTCTCGGTGGGCCTTCGACTGCTGCCAAACGGCATAATCCTTGTATTGAATGCGCAGTGGCGGCAGTTCTTCCCCGGCGTAGAAACTCGAGAACTCATCGATCACAATCGCCATCGATACGCCGTCGGACACCATATGGTGCATGTCGAAAAGGAGAATATGCAGGTTCGGCTCCAGCTTGATGACCCCGGCGCGCAACAGCGGCGGCTTGCCGAGATCAAACGGACGAACGAAGCTGCGGACGATCTGCTCGATTTGAGCCGCATCCTCTTTATCCGCTTGATGATGCTCGATAGCAAAATCGACCTGCGGGTAAATCCGCTGAACCGCTTCGCCCTTCACGATTTCAAAACCGGTGCGCAGCGATTCATGCCGTGTTATCAATTTCCGCAAGGCGGCTTCCAACCGGTCTAAATCAAACTCGCCTTCCACCTGCACCAGCTCCGGCATGTTGTAAAGCTGATCCGCTCCATCCAGCGTGTGCTGAATGAACAGCCGTTTCTGCGCGGAGGACAGAGGGTAGTATTCTCTCTCCTCCGCTTGAGGAATGGCCTCATGCTCCCGCCGTTCCATCCGGGCGATCGCCTCGGCCATCGCCGCAATCGTCGAGTGACGGAATACGTCGCGCAGCGGCAGGTTGACGTTTAATTCCTTAAATACCTTGCCCGCCAGCGTCGTCGCTCGCAGGGAGTGGCCGCCGATGTCGAAGAAGTTGTCGTGAACGCCAATCTCCTTCGCAAGCCCCAGCACCTCCTGCCAAATCGCCGCCAGCTTCGTTTCCAGCTCATTGCGCGGTGCGACGTACTCCGTTCCGCTTCCCGCTTCCCCTTCCGGCGCCGGCAGCGCCTTACGGTCAATCTTTCCGTTCGGCGTCAGAGGCAGGCGCTCCAGCTCCACGAAGTACGACGGGATCATGTAGCCCGGCAGCTCCTGCGCCAGCGCGCTGCGCAAATCGTTCACCGCCAGCTCCGCTCCGGTATCCGGCGTGTAATACGCGCACAGCGCTTTCTGCCCGTTCGCGTCACTTCGAACCAGCACCACCGCTTCGCGCACGCCTTCCACCCGCAGCAGCTGCGACTCGATCTCGCCCGTCTCGATCCGGTAGCCCCGGATTTTCGCCTGGTTGTCGATCCGGCCGATGAAGTCCACGTTGCCGTCTTCCATCCACCGCGCCAAGTCTCCCGTGCGGTACAGCCGCTCGCCCGCGGCGAACGGGCTGTCTACGAACTTCTCTTCCGTCAGCTCCGGACGGTTCAAGTACCCGCGCGCTACCCCGACTCCGCCGATGACCAGCTCGCCCAGCACCCCGACCGGCACCGGGTTCAGATGCGCGTCCACGATGTAGAATTTCGCATTCAGCCACGCTTTGCCGATCGGCACATTGCCTGTCTGCGACAGCTTCGTCAGCTCCTCGTCGTAGAAGCTTGAGTCGATCGCCGCTTCCGTCACGCCGTATGCGTTGATGATCCGGAACAACGAGCCGAAGCGTTCCTGCAAGGTCCGGTAATCCGCCACGCTGCAGCTGTCCGAGCTCGTGATCAACAGCTCCACCCGGCTCATATCCAGTTGCTGCTCGTGCACGTACTCCAGGAACGGCACGATCAGCGCCGGCGTCGATTCGAAGATGGTGACCCGCTCCCGCTCAATCCAGTGGTGCAGACGAGACGGATCGATCCGGTCGTCCTTCGGCACAATCACCATCGTGCCTCCGTTATACAGCGTCCGCGCGATATCTCCCACGAACACGTCAAACGAGAAGCTTGCGAGCTGCAGCAGCCGCACCGGGAACTGATCCAACC
Source organism: Paenibacillus sp. 1-8 (assembly GCF_056316205.1). Lineage (NCBI taxonomy): Bacteria > Bacillati > Bacillota > Bacilli > Caryophanales > Paenibacillaceae > Paenibacillus > Paenibacillus sp. 1-8. The sequence goes on from NZ_CM149995.1 coordinate 4,663,674, forward strand.
GGTATTCCCGCCGGTAGCCCGCCGCCGTGTTCACCAGGCTGCGGTGCTCGATCATCACGCCCTTCGGCTTGCCCGTCGTTCCCGACGTATAGATCACGTACGCCAGATCCTCCGGACGGGCTTCATGGAAGCTGTCGGTGCCAACATTCTGATGGCTCTCATCGCCGTCGTCCACAGCATCCGTCAGCTTGCCGGAGACAATGCCGGAGCCAATCGGCGCATTCGCCCGCTCCTCGCTGTACGACGCTTCGTCGTCCAGGTACAGCACCGCCGCCAGCGCCAGCTCCTCTTCGCCGAGCCATGCTTCGGCACGCTCTCGCAGCGGCGTTTGCGTCAGCAGCACCTTCGCTCCGCTGTCTTCGAGCATGAACCGCACGCGCTCCGCCGGGTAATCCGGGTCGAGCGGCACATACGCCCCGCCCGCTTTCCAGACGGCCAGCACGGCCACCAGCAAGTCCACCGAACGCTCGGCGAGAATGCCGACGATCGTCTCCCGGCCGATGCCGCTTGCGCGCAGCGTAGCCGCCAAGCGGTTCGCCCGCTCGTTCAGCTCCGCATACGTCAGCCGGTCATTCTCGTACACGACGGCCGCCTCTTCCGGCGTGCGCTCCGCCTGTTCCTCAAACAGCCGGTGGAACGCCGCCACAGGAGCCGCTTCCGGCTGCGCCGGGTTGAACGCGCCGAGAATTTGTTCTTTTTCCTCTGCCGTCAGCAAGTTCAGCTCGGCGATCTTCGCATCCGGACGGCTTACGATCGTTACGAGCAGCTGCTCGTAATGTTTCGCCAGCCGTTCGATCGTCTCCCTTTTGTAGAGAGCCGTCGCATATTCGAAGCTGTAATCCAAGCCGCCGTTCTCCTCGCCCACATCCAAGCTGATATCAAACTTCGCGGTATCCAGTGCGCTCGGATAAGGAATCAGGCGAAGCCCTTCCAGCTCAAATTCCTCGTTCTCCGTATTCTGCATCGTAAACAGCGTGTCGAAGAGCGGATTGCGGCTTAAATCACGGGTGACTTGCACCTTGTCCACCAATTCTTCGAACGGATAGTTTTGATGCTCGAAGGCGTGGAGGGTCGTTTCTTTGACTTCGTTCAGGTATGACAGGAATGTCTTCTCCGAAGCCGGATAACTGCGGATAGCCAGCGTGTTTAAGAAAATCCCGATCAACGGCTGCACATCTCCATGATTCCTTCCGGCAATCGGCGTACCGACGATCACGTCTTCCTGACCTGAATATTTATGCAGAAGGACGTTATACGCCGCAAGCAGCACCATAAACAGCGTCGTGCCCGTTTCCGAGGCCAGCTGCTTCAGGCCGTCGGTTTTCGAAGCGTCGAAGAAAAACTCTAGCGTTTGGCCTTCGTAGCTCTGCACGGCCGGACGCGGATAGTCGGTCGGCATTTCCAGCACCGGAAGCTCGCCTTGGAACATGTCCAGCCAATACGCCTCCTGACGCTGAAGCCGTTCCTTCTGCTCCTGCGAATGCTGCCAAACGGTGTAGTCTTTGTACTGAATGCGCAGAGGCTCCAATTGCTCGCCGCCGTACAAGCGGACGAATTCTTCAACAAAGATTTCCATCGAGACGCCGTCGGAAATAATATGATGCATGTCGTACATTAGAATATGGCGTTCCGGAGCCAGCTCGACAAGGCCTACCCTGAGCAGCGGAGGCTTCGCCAAGTCAAACGGACGGACGAAACGGCGAACCGTCTCTTCGGCCTCTTGCTCATCCGCTCGATAGAACTCCACGGCAAAATTCACGTCCTGGTAAATCCGCTGCGATGCTTCGCCATCCACCATTTCGAACCCGGTGCGCAGCATTTCATGCCGCGCCACGAGCTTACGGAACGCTTCCTCGAACCTTGCCCGGTCCAAAGCACCCTCCAGCAGCATCGCTTCCGGCATGTTGTAGCTAAGCTCCGCGCCTTCCAGTTGATTCAGGATAAAGAGACGTTTTTGAGCAAAAGATTGCGGGTACACCTCTCGGTCATCCGCCACCGGAATGGCAACGAATGTCTGCTCATCCAGCCGGGAAATGGCGGCCGCCATGCTCTCGATCATGGAATGGCGGAACACGTCGCGCAGCGGCAGATCCACGTTCAACTCTTTATGAATCTTGCTGACCAGCGTCGTCGCCCGCAGGGAGTGACCGCCGATGTCGAAGAAGTTGTCGTGAACGCCAATCACCTTCGCAAGCCCCAGCACCTCCTGCCAAATCGCCGCCAGCTTCGTTTCCAGCTCATTGCGCGGTGCGACGTACTCCGTTCCGCTTCCCGCTTCCCCTTCCGGCGCCGGCAGCGCCTTACGGTCAATCTTTCCGTTCGGCGTCAGAGGCAGGCGCTCCAGCTCCACGAAGTACGACGGGATCATGTAGCCCGGCAGCTCCTGCGCCAGCGCGCTGCGCAAATCGTTCACCGCCAGCTCCGCTCCGGTATCCGGCGTGTAGTACGCGCACAGCGCTTTCTGCCCGTTCGCGTCACTTCGAACCAGCACCACCGCTTCGCGCACGCCTTCCACCCGCAGCAGCTGCGACTCGATCTCGCCCGTCTCGATCCGGTAGCCCCGGATTTTCGCCTGGTTGTCGATCCGGCCGATGAAGTCCACGTTGCCGTCTTCCATCCACCGCGCCAAGTCTCCCGTGCGGTACAGCCGCTCGCCCGCGGCGAACGGACTGTCTACGAACTTCTCTTCCGTCAGCTCCAGACGGTTCAAGTACCCGCGCGCCACTCCGACTCCGCCGATGACCAGCTCGCCCAGCACCCCGACCGGCACCGGATTCAGATGCGCATCCACGATGTAGAATTTCGCATTCAGCCACGCTTTGCCGATCGGCACATTGCCTGTCTGCGGCAGCTTCGTCAGCGGCTCGTCGTAGAAACTTGAGTCGATCGCCGCTTCCGTCACGCCGTATGCGTTGATGATCCGGAACAACGAGCCGAAGCGTTCCTGCAAGGTCCGGTAATCCGCCACGCTGCAGCTGTCCGAGCTTGTGATCAACAGCTCCAACCGGCTCATGTCCAGCCCCTGCTCGTGCACGTACTCCAGGAACGGCACGATCAGCGCCGGCGTCGATTCGAAGATGGTGACCCGCTCCCGCTCCATCCAGTGGTGCAGACGAGACGGATCGATCCGGTCGTCCTTCGGCACAATCACCATCGTGCCTCCGTTGTACAGCGTCCGCGCGATATCTCCCACGAACACGTCAAACGAGAAGCTTGCGAGCTGCAGCAGCCGCACCGGGAACTGATCCAACCGGTATTCCCGCCGGTAGCCCGCCGCCGTGTTCACCAGGCTGCGGTGCTCGATCATCACGCCCTTCGGCTTGCCCGTCGTTCCCGACGTGTAGATCACGTACGCCAGGTCCTCTGGACGGGCTTCATGGAAGCTGTCGGTGCCAACATTCTGATGGCTCTCATCGCCGTCGTCCACAGCATCCGTCAGCTTGCCGGAGACAATGCCGGAGACAATGCCGGAGACAACCGACGCATTCGCCCGCTCCTCGCTGTACGACGCTTCGTCGTCCAGGTACAGCACCGCCGCCAGCGCCAGCTCCTCTTCGTCGAGCCAGGCTTCAGCACGCTCTCGCAGCGCCGTTTGCGTCAGCAGTACCTTCGCTCCGCTGTCTTCGAGCATGAACCGCACGCGGTCCGCCGGATAATCCGGGTCGAGCGGCACATATGCCCCGCACGCTTTCCAGACGGCCAGCACGGCCACCAGCAAGTCCACCGAACGCTCGGCGAGAATGCCGACGATCGTCTCCCGGCCGATGCCGCTTGCGCGCAGCGTGGCCGCCAAGCGGTTCGCCCGCTCGTTCAGCTCCGCATACGTCAGCCGGTCGTTCTCGTACACGACGGCCGCCGCTTTCGGCGTGCGCTCCGCCTGTTCCTCGAACAGCCGGTGGAACGCCGCCACAGGAGCCGCTTCCGGCTGCGCCGGGTTAAACGCGCCGAGAATTTGCTCTTTTTCCTCTGCCGTCAACAAGTTCAGCTCGGCAATCTTCGCATCCGGACGGCTTACGATCGCGGCAAGTAAATGTCCGAAATGAGTCGACAGCCGCCGGATCGTGCTTTCTTTATAAAGAGCCGTTGCGAATTCAAAGCTGCACTCCAGGCCGCCGTTTTCTTCCGTAACATCCACACTCAGGTCGAACTTGGCCGTGCCGTATTCGCTAGGGTACGGGGACAATTTCAGCCCTTCCAGCTCAAACTCTTTATCCTCCAAGTTTTGCAGGGAGAACATCGTGTCAAACAGCGGGTTGCGGCTCAAATCCCGGCTGACCTGCACTTTATCGACGAGCTCTTCGAACGGATAATTCTGATGCTCGTAAGCGCCTAAGGTCGTTTCTTTCACTTCTTCCAGATACGACAGGAAGGTCTTCTCCGAAGCCGGATAATTGCGGAGCGCCAGCGTATTGACGAACATTCCGATCAAAGGCTGCGTGTCTCCGTGCGTTCTGCCCGCAATCGACGTTCCGACGATCAAATCGTCCTGACCTGTGTATTTATGCAAAAGCACGGTATATGCCGCAAGCAGCACCATATACAGCGTCGTTCCTCTTTGAGCGGCCAGCTGCTTCAAGCCTTCGTTCGTTGCCTCGTCCACGAAGGACGTCAGCGTTTGTCCCTCAAAGCTCTGCACGGCAGGACGCGGATAGTCCGTCGGCATTTCCAGAACCGGCAGCTCGCCCCGGTAACGGTCCAGCCAGTAAGCTTCCTCGCGTTTCAACTGCACTTTTTGCTCGTCCGACTGCTGCCATACCGCATAGTCCTTGTATTGAATGCGCAAAGGCTCTAATGACTCGCCGCCGTACAGACGAACGAGTTCCTCGACTAACACGTCCATCGAAACCCCGTCGGAGACGATATGGTGCATGTCGAACATCAGCAAATAACGTTCGGCTGCCAGCTCTACGAGCTCCGCCCGCAGCAGCGGAGGCTTCGCCAAGTCGAAAGGCCGGATGAAGGCCTGCACGACTTCAGGCGCTTCTTCCTCGCTCGCATGACGGTACTCGACGGCAAAGTCGACGCTCTCGTAAATGCGCTGTATTGCTTCGCCTTGTACGATCTCAAAGCCGGTTCGCAGCGTTTCGTGCCGTGCGATCAGTCCGCGGAAAGCCTTCTCCAGCAGGCTCCGGTCAATCGATCCTTCCAGCAGCAGCACGCCCGGCATGTTGTAGCTCTGATCGGCCCCTTCCAGCTGATTCAGGATAAACAGCCGCTTCTGAGCTGAGGAAAGCGGATAATATGCTCTTGCGCCCGCCAGCGGAATCGACGAGAACGACTGCTCTCCGATCCGGGAGATGGCGAGAGCCATCTCTTCGATCGTCGAGTAGCGGAATACGTCGCGCAGAGGCAGCTCGACGTTCAGCTCCTGATGCACCTTGCTCACCAGTGTCGTCGCCCGCAGGGAATGGCCGCCCAGGTCGAAGAAGTTGTCATGAACGCCGATGTGCACCAGTCCGAGCACGCTTTTCCAAATTCCGGCCAAGCTGGCTTCCAGCGGAGTCCGAGGCGGAGTACGTTCTTCGCCCGGCTGCAAGCTCTCCTCCGGCGCCGGGAGTGATCGGCGGTCGACCTTGCCGTTCGTCGTCAGCGGGAGCCGCTCCAACTGGATCAGGTACGCCGGAATCATATAGGCCGGCAGTTCCTGGGAAAGCACGCTCTTCAGCTCGGCCGCCGGAAGCTCGCGGTCCGCTTCATAATAGGCGCAAAGCTGCTTCTCGCCGGAGGCGTCTTCCCTCGCGAATACCGTCGCTTTCCGAATTCCCTCCACTTTCTGAAGCTGAGCTTCGATCTCGCCCAGCTCAATGCGGAAGCCGCGGATTTTCACTTGGTCGTCCGTCCGTCCCACGTATTCGATCGTGCCGTCCGGCAGCCATTTCGCCAAATCCCCCGTCCGGTACATGCGCTCTCCCAGCACAAACGGATTGTCCACAAATTTCTCCGCCGTCAGCTCCGGCCGGTTATTGTAGCCCCGTACCAAGCCTTCTCCGCCGACGCAAAGCTCCCCGGCCACGCCGATCGGCAGAAGCTTATTCCGGCTGTCGACGATATACACCGTCGTATTACTGATCGGCCGTCCGATGGGTACGGTAACCGCCGACTCATCGACGAAGTCGACCGGAAGGTACGTGGTATAAACCGTGCTTTCCGACGGGCCGTACAGGTGGTTGAGCCTGCCCGGTCCGATATGGGCGAGCGCTTTACGCACATGTCCGACCGACACGCGCTCTCCTCCGAACAAAATCGCCCGGACATCCCGCAGGCAGTCGACGTTCACATCTACAAGGATGTTGAAGAAAGCCGTCGTAATCAGCATGACCGAGATGCGCTCGCGCTGGATGAGATCCGCCAGCCGGCCGATTTCCAGCAAAGTCTCGCGGGGAACCAGCACCAGCCGCGCCCCGTTGGTCAAAGCGCCGAAAATATCGAAAATCGCTCCGTCGAACGAATAGCTCGAAAGCTGGAGGACATGATCCCGTTCGGTGATGTCGATATAATTCGTATCTCGCACGATCCGCACGATGTTGCGGTGCGAAACAAGGTTGCCTTTCGGCTTGCCCGTCGTGCCTGACGTATAGATGACGCAGGCCAGATCTGTCGCTTCGGTGCCCGGATTTAGATTTGTGCCGTCCTCGTGATAGAAGGACTCGTCATCCAGTAAGATCACGGAGTCCGAACCCGCCAGGCGCTCGCGCAAGCGGCTTTGCGTCAGCATGACCTGCGCTCCCGAATCCTCGATCAAGAAACGGATACGCTCCTCGGGATATTCCGGGTCAATCGGTACGTAAGCCGCTCCGGCTTTGTGTGCCGCCAGCATGCCCACCACCATTTCGATGGAACGCTCAGCCATAATGGCGACCAGACGGCCTTTGGATATCCCGTGGCTACGCAAGGTACGGGCAAGGCGGTTGACGCGTTCGTTCAGCTCGCGGTAGGTCAGCTCTTGCTCATTCAAGGAGATGGCGGCTGCATCCGGGATGCGCTCCGCCTGCTCTTCGAACAATTGAATGAGCGTCTTCCCGCGCGGAAATTTTGTGGTGGTGTCGTTAAAACGTCCGAGAAGGTCGGCCTTTTCTGCCTCCGTCACAAGTTCCAGCTCGCCCACTGTAATTTCCGGGTTATCCGTCACCTGCTCCAGCAGATGGACGAGATGCCTCTTGAGCCGCTCGATGCTGTCTTTATCGAACACTTCGGCGTTAAAGTCGAACCGAATTTCGATCTCGACTCCCGGCACCACGGTCACGTTGAAGTTATAGTTCGTCTGCTCCTCCATCTGAACGTCAGCGATCGTCAGGTCGCCGTGCTGCTGGTCGCCCGCCTGCTCCATCTGCTCGTCCACCGGATAGTTCTCGAAAGCGATGATATGGTTGATCAGGTTCTGCTTTTGCACGCTGCGGGCTTGAATTTCATACAGCGGATAGTAATCATAACGCCCGGACTCCAGCGCCCGCTCTTGGAGCTTCGCCATCAGGTCGGCGAACACGGTGTCCGCTTCGCTCGTGACGCGGACCGGCACCGTATTGATGAACAGCCCGATCATGGACTCGATGCCCGGGATTTCCGCCGGTCTTCCGGCCACGACGCTGCCGAATACGGCATCGTTTGTTCCGTTATATTTTTGCAGCATCACGCCCCAAGCGGCTTGCAGCAGCGTATTGACCGTAACCAGGCGCTGTTTCGCCACCCGGTCCATCCGCTCGCTCAAGTCCTTGCCCAGCTCGGCGGTGACGTGATCAGCCGTAAATCTGCCGTTTGGCGCCGGTTCCTTTTGCCCCGGGAGTACGGTTTGCCCTTCATAACCTGCCAGGAATGCCGTCCAATAGCCGGATGCCGCCTGATCGTCCTGTTTCTCCAACCATTCGATATAGGCGCCATAATCCGATCCCTTATCTCCCGCTGGCTGCTTGCCGGATGCCAAGGCCGAGTACGTCTCAAACAGCTCCTGCGTCAGCTGCGGCAGGCACCAGCCGTCCATCAAAATATGCTGGAAACTCCACAGCACATGATAGCTTTGCTCTTCGGTGCGCAGGATCGTAACCCGAACGAGCGCGTCATGTTCCATGTCGAAGCCGCGAAGCTTGTCATCCTCGGCCTTTTTATCCAAATACGCTTGTTTCTCGTCCGCCTGCAAATGAAGCAGCTCTTCATATTCAAAGCCGACCGGCTTGTCGCGGTATATGATTTGCAGCGGCTCGCCCGCCGGTCCTTTCACAAAATTCGCCCGCAGCACCAGATGACGTTTCGCAAGCTCCATCCAGCTCCTCTCAAAAAGCTGGACGTCGAGCGCTCCCCGCATCGTAAACCGCGTCTGCTCGAAGTAAGCGGCCGTTTGCCGGTCAAACGCGCTGTGGAACCACATGCCCTTCTGCATCGGCGTAAGCGAGTAAATATTTTCGATTTCCCCGAGATGGCCCGAGCGCTGGGTGATTTGCTCCAATTCCGCGATGGTCAAGCCTTTAAATTGCACGTCGCTCGGCGTCAATTCGGTGTTTTCTTTGCCTGCGCAGTGGGTAATGAGCTCTCGGAGACTTTGCTCAAGCCGCTGAGCGAAGGCTTCCATCGTTTCCTTGCGATACTGCTTCCGGCTGTAGCTGAGATCGAGCGATAAAGCGCCGTCCAGCACCATGCCGTTGATATCCAGCACAAAACTGCGGGCCTGCCGGTCGCTGGCCGGGCTGCCGCTGGAATAAGAAGATATGCCGATCTCGTCCTGATTGACATCATCGTCGAACTGGCCGAGGTAGTTAAAATTAATTTCCGGCTCTGCGCCCCAAACAAAGCCATCCTCCGATTTGGAGAGATAGCGGCATACGCCGTACCCAAGCCCCTTGTTCGGAATGCGGCGCAAGCTTTCCTTGACCTGTTTAATCTGATAGGCCAAATCCCGGTCGGTTTCCGGCTCCAGGACGACCGGAAACTTGGTCGTAAACCAGCCGACTGTGCGCGTGATATCGATATCCGTTCCGATCGATTCGCGTCCGTGTCCTTCGAGATTGATCCGCACCCGTTCGTGTCCCGTCCACTTGCGAACGGCTATGCCGAGCGCCGTTACCAAAATATCGTTCATTTCGGTGTTGTAGGCCCGGTGAACCCGCTTCAGCAGCAGCTCCGTTTCTTCGGGAGTCAAACGGACGAACAGCGATTCGCTGTCCTGCTGCGTCGTAACGTCCGCCTCCAGATCCTTCGGCACGGCCGGAACCGCAATTTGTTCCACGGCCTGCCAATAGGCCCGTTCCTTCGCCATCTCCGGGCTTTGCGCGTAAGCGGCCAGCTGCTCGGACCAAGTGCGGTACGCATCCGTTTTCGCCGGGAAACGAATTTCCTCGCTTTTGCCGGCCTGCTCGTATCCCAGAGCGAAATCCTCCATCAAAATGCGCCAAGACACGCCGTCCACCACGGCATGATGAACCGCGAGCAGCAAATGATCGCCGTCCGCGCACCGGAACAGTCCCGCCTTCACGAGGGGTCCGTTCTCCAGATCGATGCCCGCTTGAATGTCCGTTGCCTTCGCTTCCACAGCCTGCGCGGTATTCTCCGCATCCTTGAAGTCGAACACGTCCAGCGTGAACAGCCCGCCTTCCTGAATCGCGCGGTTCCGCGCGCTAAACCCTTGTTCCGTCTTGCGGAACACCATCCGCAAGGCGTCATGATGCTCGGCCAGCTTTTGCAGCACCTGACGTACCGTCTCTTCGTCGAAGCGTTCCTTCCGGTACAGCATCACCGACTGGTTGAAATGATGCGGGTCCGCAAAGGAGCTCTCGAAAAACCAATGCTGAATCGGCGTCAGCGCCGTTTCACCCGTTATTTCGCCTTGATCGATGGTACGTCCGATCGGTTTCACATGCAGGCTGAGCTGTGAGATAGTCGGATATTTGAACAAATCCCGGATTTCCAGCTTGTACCCGGCTTGATGAAGCCGCGAAGATACTTGAATGGACTTGATCGAGTCTCCGCCCAGCTCGAAGAAATGATCCGTTACCCCAACGCGATCGGCGCTCAATACCGCCTGCCACACATCGGCAAGCGCCCGCTCGGCTTCATTGCGGGGAGCTACGTACCCGCCGCCGGTCAGCGCGTTTCCTTCCGGGGCGGGCAAAGCCTTGCGGTCGATTTTGTCGTTCGGCGTGAGCGGCATCCGCAGAAGCTGAACAAAATGCGCCGGAATCATGTAATTCGGCAATTTTTGCGCCAGCGCGCTTCTCAGCTCGCCGAGCGTAAGCGGGCGGCCCGCGACCAGGTAAGCGCACAGTTCTTGCCCGCTTTTGCCTTCCCGCGCGATTACGATCGTCTCCTGCACGGAGTCGATCTTCAGAAGCTGCTCTTCAATCTCGCCGATCTCGATCCGGAATCCACGGATTTTCACCTGATGGTCAATCCGGCCCAAGTACTCAATATTTCCGTCCGGCAGCCAGCGGGCCAAGTCGCCCGTCCGGTAAAGTCTCTCTCCGGGCTCAAACGGGTGTTCGATGAATTTCTCCGCCGTCAGATCCGGCCGGTTCCAATATCCCCGGGCGAGGCCGACGCCCGCGATGCATAATTCTCCCTCTACTCCGATAGGCGCCAGCTGATTTTGTGCGCCCAGTATATACAAGCGATGGTTCCAGATCGGACGTCCGATCGGTATCGCTCTGCGTTCGGTGTCATACGTAGACGCCGCCCACACGGATGTGGCGATCGAGGCTTCCGTCGGACCGTACGCGTTATAGTACTGTACCTTGTCTTTCCACTGCTGCACGAATTCGGCTGAAACGGCGGAGCCCGCCGTGATGAGCCTGCTCAGACTCGACAGGCGGTCTGAATTTAAATAAGCTGCATAAGTTGGCGGCAAAGTGGCGATCGTAATTGCATGCTCGTTCATGAAACGTTCGAACAGTTGATCATCCAAAATCGTCTCGGTTGACGGTATATATAAGGCCGCCCCGAAATACAGAGCGTTGAACATCTCCCAGCACGACGCATCGAACGATAGGCTGGCGAATTGCAGCACTCGATCCTGTTCGGTCGTGTGAAGCGTATGGGCAAACGTCAGTTTCAGGCTGACCAGCCCGCGATGCTCCAGCATGACCCCTTTGGGTTTGCCCGTCGTACCTGACGTATAGATGACATAAGCCAGATCGTTCGGACCGCTGGCCGGCTCCAGGTTCGAGCCATCGTCGCTGTAGGCCTGCTCGTCATCCAGCGCCACCACGGTCCCTTCGAACGGCACCTGCTGCAGCAGCTCCCTTTGAGTCAGCAGCAGCTGCGCGTTCGAGTTCTCCAGAATGTAGCGGATGCGTTCTTCCGGGTATTCCGGGTCGATCGGCACGTAGGCACCGCCAGCTTTCAGAACCGCCAGAATGCCAACGACCGTCTCCAGCGATCTCCTGGCCATCAAGCCTACCAGCTGATTGGGCAGCACGCCGACCGATCGCAGCGTCCGCGCCAGCCGGTTCGCCCGTTCGTTCAGCTCCGCGTACGAAAGCCGCCGCCCCTCAAAGACAACCGCCGTCGCTTCGGGCACCCGCTTCGCCTGCTCCTCCACGAGCTGATGAATCGTCCGATCACGGGGATAGTCCTTCTCGGTATCGTTAAAGCTTTGCAGCAATTGAAATTTCTCGTCCTCCGACAGCATGTCCGCCCGCACGATGTCCAGCTCCAACTCGTGAAGCCCCACGGCCAGCAGGCGATTCAGATGGCCGACGACCCGAGTCATGAACTCGGAGTCATATAAGTGCTCGTTATATGACAGCGCTAGCTGTATCGTCCCGCCGGTTAAGCTGAATTCAAAGGAACAATCCGTGACCACGTTTTGCCCGATTTTGTCCAGATGCAGCTCCTTAAGGGATACTAGCGTATGGACGACGGGTATCCCGCCTGCATATTGCAGGTCCAACTTCTCCGTCATTTTCAAGAACGGAATATGTTGATGCTGAATCGCTTCCGGCAAGGAAGTCCTCAGCTCGCTCAGAAGCGTTCTAAAAGTCGCACCCGCCGAAAGCGAGTTTTTCAAAATGACCGTATGATTAACGGATCGGCGCGTCTCCGTCGGTTTCCGTACAACCGGCATGCCGACCAGAATGTCAGAAGCGCCTGTATATTTATGCAAGAGCGACTGAACACCGGCGAGCAAAATCATAAAAGCGGCCAGCGGAGCGCCCTTGCTCATTTGAAGGACGCGCTGCGCCGCTTCCTCCGAAAGCGAACCGCCGACGGTTTTCACAATGGGCGCCAGGGAGCTTGGAGCTTTGCTGTAAGGCAGCCGCGTCAAGGTATAATCGTCGCTACCGAATTTTTCGTTCCAAAACAACGTTTCTTTTTCAAAAGCCACTTGGATCATTCCCCTCTCTTCATCGGTAAAAGCAATCCGGCGGAGCATATGCCGCAGCAACGCTCCAGCCTCGCTCCCCGCCTTTTCAAACATGTGACAACAATATCAATGGCTTTCGCCAGGTCACCGCTTCGCTTGCCCGGTTGATCGCATGCGGCAATCCTCTGCCTAGCAGCTGTCCCGCTCGGCTCCCATGCGTGAAAGACAACAAAGAGCATCGTTCTACGCAAGAGATGCGGCTGCTTCCGGCTCCTCTGCTTCAATATGCTTGCTGCGGACGAGCCGCCCGAAGACGGGCTTTGGTTTAACATTGGGTTCGGAATTGGATTTGGGGGTGGACAAGGGATGTTCCTCCCATCGATGTAAGGCTTGCTGTAGGGTTCCGGCCGGCCAGCAGGAAGTCGGCCGTACCTCCGGATTCGGCACCGGAGCTGCCTTTGTCGAAGCCTATATTTAAGGGATATTGATACACTCTATGTACGATTTGTATATTCCTCCGCCTTGTGTGGATAAGTAAAGATCCGGCTGCGGGGTAGTGAGCTTTTCCTGACGATTAGATGTGACGATGGTGCTGCATGAGGCTCAAAGAATGCTCCGTATGGCATGAACGAGACAGCCCTTGGATTGGCGGTGAATTCCATGCTGCCTGACGGTACCGCAGGCAGGATGGCGGCCGGCTTGTCGATTTCGGAGTGCGAATCAGTCAGGATATTCTCGATATAGCCGAGCGTATCCATTTCTGCGAAAGTCCCGCTCGGGTGCGGCATGAACGTAACTCCGCCCAGAGGAAGCCCCGCCCCTTCCCTCATGGACTTGGAGCTTGTCGCCGACAGGCTGCCGAGCGACATGCCGTGGAAGCCGCCCATGAATGCGAATATCCCGGTTCTCTTCTTCGCCTTGCGTGCGAGCTTAAGGGCCGCTTCCACCGCGTTCGTCCCCGTCGGACCGCAGAATTGAAGCTTGTAATTCAGCTTCTTCGGCTCCAGGATCCGCTCCGAGAAGCTCTGGATGAATTCGCGCTTGGCCATTGTATACATATCCAGACCGTGCATAATCCGGTCGGAGGTCAAGTAATCGAGAACCCGGTCCTTGATATAATCGTTGTTATGACCGTAATTCAGTGCCCCGGCACCTGCAAAAAAATCAATATATGCTCTTCCGTCCTCAGAATATAACAGGTCCCCCTTGGCCCGGTCGAATACCACCGGAAAGCTTCTGCAGTAAGATCTTACGTTGGATTCCAGCTTTTCAAAAATGCTCACGCGCTTCATCCTCCATCGGAATTGGGATAAGGTTGGCTTCGGAACCTTCTGACGTCATGGAGCGAGATATTCTCGGCTGTCATTTTCCACAATTGTCGGTCCCCGCATGCCGGCTTGCTGGGTAGCCAGTGGACTGGTCTCTCGCGCACAGCTTGGATAGGTATAAAAACCATCCAATTCTATTTTCTATCATAATTGGAAATGTGACCTAGGTAGAATTATATCAAAATTTCGAAGAATGTATAGTAAAACTTTAGTTAAATTTGGTCTGTCCAACATAAGTTGTTAATATTTTGCCTAAAAAGAGCGAATGGAGAAGAAACGTTGGGAATGGTTTGCCATCAATCGAGGAATTCGACGCGTGTCGACATTCAGGCGGGGTGCCGGCCGATTTGGGAGATCTTCCCTGTATACATTCTCTGCCGGTGCTCCGAATCCTTGTGCTTTTCTCATCAGTTTCTAAATTTTTTTCTAAATTTATATCTTTTTTACCACCAAGTTTTCCAAGATTAAAACTCTGAATTTTACGTAATTTTTCCCGTTCCTCCAACCTGTTTAACCGGATATTTGCTTTACGTTTGGTTTTCGGTAGAGAGACATCACGTTGTGCTTCAGCACGTTTTATGGCACGCTCTCTTATAAATTCTAATTTTGCACTTAGTGAAACCTCCTCTTGAAGTTTAGGGGATTTATACAGGTCCTTCTGAATACCTTCATTTAATTGTTTAGTTTTCACTTCTTCCAAGCTCAAATCGTAAAATCGTGATGACTTTTCATGTAGGCTGCATTTTATGAATTCATGCCCATTTTTAACTTTTACATAGACATGATTCATGCATCGTCTGTCATAAGCAATAACCGTTTTAATTGATTTACCTTGAACGAACCATCCCTGGTTAGCCAGTTCATCGCTAACATAGCACATCTTCTGAAAATGGATTCCTTCTCTATCGGCTGTCACTTCATACTCAGGTAAAACATTTAATCGTACTATATCCGAATCAATTTCCTGCAAAAAATGATCGTGAGCAATTCCCCATCTCCATAGCTCTCGCGCGATCGGCATGACATTAACTTTAGAAAGAGCTTTATCTAAAGGGTAATGCTCCATATAATGATAATTATTTCGGTATAAAATAGTTTCAATTACCATTTGGGTGAAATCTTTCAATGTTAGTGTGGCATCAAGCACATAATCTGGACCACCACGCTTCTAGTATTCTTTTTTTACAGCTCCAGGCATCCAAGGCTGTAATGTCATATTAAGCGTATGAAATTGCTGCTCAATGATACCCTTAAGAACGGCTCGATAAGGAGGCGTGTTTTTTATTTTTATACCTAGTGCTTACCCAGTGAATCTGCACTCTTACTCTCCATCTCTCCCCGGTCAGCATAAAACTGTTGAGGCATATGATGACATGGCCAATCATCCTCACTAATTTCAATATCGTACTGTTCACAAAATTCTACTTTATTAACTGCCGTATTCTCGATGGCCATCATAGCTCCTTGCCATGAAGGTCCTTCGAGGCCAATGTAGATACCCACCACCATATGGCTCCAAACATCCACTACAATGTATACAACTGGTCTCCCAATAATTTGGTTGACATCATCCGAACTAACCAAATAAACATCAGCAACCGTAGCATCAATTTCAAAAATCTGCCCCGGTCCAGTGGCACGCCCTGTTTCTGATCCCAGTAATGGTCTAAAATCTCTGTCAAAGCTAGACTTTCCTTCGCGTGCCGTTAGTATTCTTCTACGTGTATAAGTGTTCGGATATGATATCGAAATTGTGAGATGCTTGGAATTTTATAATCAGGTGGCATGATTGGAATTTCAACTTTTCCCATCATCTTTGTACCTATACTAAAACGTTCCTTAAGCATCTGAATATAGGTATACTTTACAGAGTCCCTCCTATTAATTCTTAAATATACTTTTGCTATAAACTCATCGAAAATTTTCCGAGTATCTTCGTCTACAAGGACCCCTGTAAATTGAGGATCAACCAAAGTTGTCATTCTCGGTCTCCCCATCTTCTTTAGTGGATTTTTTCTTTTATTAGGTCCTCCACAGTTTCTAAACCTTGGAAGCAATGCATTAACTTTCTTTCCACCAACCCAAAAATAGCGAAGATATTTATAAATAAATTTCTTTCCTTATATTCGTACGGATACACACATCCTTGATCATTTGGTATCGCTCTTTAGGATTATAAATGTTGGGTTCGAGCCCAACTATTTCTTTTATGCATTCCCATGCGTGATCCCTTATATTTATCTCTTTGTCATTCAGTTTCTCTTCAGTAATCATAAACTTTGAGAAGGGATCATAAGTTAGTTTTATTAATTTTCCACTATTTAATTGTTCTATTAACCGAAAGAACTTTAACTTGTGGAAGAGCACTTGCTTCTGTAATGGATATAGTTATAACAGAATCTTTCTCCGCATCAATCCATAATATTCTTTCACATTCAGGAAGTACCTCGCTTCCTAATGCATGTTGTACAATGTTATTTATAAAAATATTCAAAAGAGAATACCTCCCGTTGGGAATCTATTTTCTAGAATGATCATGGATTGTAGAGTAGGCTGTATTAAATGAGTCATATCCACTACCCAATAACGATTCGCTATCAAATATTTCACGATTTGCATGCAGTACCCACTTGGTAAACCAAATAATTCATCTTGTTCTCTTGTAACTTTCGCAAGTGGTTTTTCACTTTGTTGAATAGCGCAATAGAGATTTTCTTCGAGACTATTTATATGGTGATTTGACAATTTGTCGTTGTTTTTAGCATTATGAAGCCATTCGACATTCCTGACTAAATTGTAGTTTATCTGCCTTTCCGTAATAAGTGCCCACTCTATCTTTTGGTCTTTAAAGAACTCTTTTTCAATCTGTAATTTCTCTACAACTCGTTTTGTCAGCTTGTTAGAGGGTTTGATAGAATGTGCAATAAATTTTATACTTTCTTCTTGTTTTACTGTAAGTAACATATCTGTAGTCATAATGATGGGAAGCTTATTCTTGGGGTCAGTTGGATGTTTAATGCCTAACTTTTCAGCAATATAGAGGGTTTTATCTAGGGGTAATAAAGGAAATTGTTCGCGAATATCAATCACTTGCTCTGACCACTCCATTTGGTAATGATGTGCCAATTCAAAGTGTTCAGACAGATAATGGTGAAGTCGACCACTTTTCCAACCAAGAATTCGAGTAACTATCCCTATTGAAGGTACATCATGTACAGTCAACCAAGGTTTATATTCCGAAAAGTGGCCTTGACCTCTTCCTTCTTTGATTTTCCGTTGAATAGATGCTATAGAGTTACTTGATCGAATTTTGCTCATTATTCACCTTCTTTTTTAGAACTACTAAATCAGAGTAAAGTTCAGTTATCTTTTTCTACTCCTAAGATATATTTTAGTTTTACTTCAAAATACAAATGTAGAATATAACAACTCACAGCTTTATACAATAGCAAAGTAATATTTTTTAGCTATATTTTACTTCGTAGCCTATTCATAGGCTACTCGTAGGGTACAGTAGGGTATGAATAAGCCATAATATGAGCTATAAGTAGGTATAATTAGTAAGCAGATGGGTCGGGTTAAAACCTATTTGATATTCTCAATAGAGGTGAACTCATGAATACTTTGGGAAAGCGATGTAGAAATTTAAGACTACTCCATAAATGGACACAAGAGGAACTTGCTAATAAAATCGGGGTAACCAAACAGGTTGTTTCTAATTGGGAGCGAAATGTAGCACGACCTGAAATTAATCATTTAATATCTTTAGCAGAGGTTTTTGATGTTACAACCGATTATTTACTTTGTATTGCTAATCAAATGACGTTCCCCTACTGTGTGGACTCACTTGATACAATTCATTCGGACCTTAATAACGAGAAAATCAAAAAATCCTTTGATCTTTTAGCATTTCTAAATTCTGGTTTTCGAATTGAATTAAATGGGCAGGTATTAGAACAAGAAGATTTGAATCTAATCGGTAAAAATATTACCTTTTTAATGGAGCATTTTGTCTATCCTTTAAAGAAAAGATATAGTAAATAGAAAATTTTAGTACCCATTAGTTCGCTTAAAGAAGTAGCGCCTCACACCTTCTTTTACAATTTAATTAACTATGTGATAGCTGAAGTTTTACTTTTAGGGATAGTCTTTCAATATTTCTTTTGCAAGTTTCATTAGTTGCACACTCTGTAAATAGGTCTCTATGTTAAGACCTTGTAATGATTCTTTTACCACCAATCTACATTCTTCATAATCTTCAAATTCATTTCTTATGTAAATTGATTTTAGATCAGTTGGGGTATATCTAATGCTGAGGTTCCAACCGCCTTCTTTCAAAGCTCTTTCAAACCATTTCTCACGTATGGCTCTTGAGCAAGTATAAAAAACTTGCTGAAAACAGATACCGTGGGATGTTACAAAAGCAATATCAAATATGCTAAGTGAATTTAGTGACATGAATTATTACACTCCTTTCTCTATTCATATTATAGTCATTGTTAATTTTTTTATGCATAAATGCCAGGAATAATCGGTATACGGATAATTCGTGACTTTTATGTACCAAAATTAAAATGAGTATTTCTAAGACATATTATTAAGGAACTCCCGTGAAAGATTAGTACCGAACAATCTTCAGTTTTATAAAATCAATAATTTCATCTCTATCTTCTTTAGTAAGTTCTCGAAACAAAGAAATAAGTTCTAATTCCTGAGCTTCAATGGCTAAATTAAAAATAGTGTTCTTTGATACAGGCGTATCTCCAAAGATTAACCACTCTATATGGGAATTGAAGTTTTCTTTAATTGCTATAATTATATCAAGAGAGGGTCTGTATTTATCTTGCTCCAGCTCACTCAACGTTCCTTGAGAAATTCCAATTATATTTGCAAACTTTATTTGATTTAAGTTGTTTGTTTTTCTAATAGTTCGAATTCGTTGGCCTATTGTAGACATAATTGCCCTCCTAAGCTAAAAAAGATCCCGATATATCATCGGGATCCTTCTTGGTGTTTGTAAAATGACTAGTTACAGACTTTTTTTACTGGTTCCGTACTTTTTTATCACCAGACAGTTTAGAATTTTACTAAGGCTTGCTTATTCTACGGTAACACTTTTCGCCAGGTTACGTGGTTTGTCAACATCATGACCCAGTGCAAGGGAAGCGTAGTAAGCCAACAGTTGGAGAGATACAACCGAAATCGCAGCAGACAGGATTGGAAGTGTCTTCGGAATTGCAAATACCTGATCCACGGACTTCAACAACTCAACAGCGTGCTCTTCGTACGTAATCGCAAGAACATCTGCGCCACGTGCTTTCACTTCCTTGATATTGCTCACGGTTTTCTCCAACACGGATTCCTGTGTTACCAAAGCGATAACCGGAATACCGTCTTCGATCAATGCCAGTGTACCATGCTTCAGTTCACCCGCCGCATAAGCCTCGGAATGAATGTAGGAGATTTCTTTGAGTTTCAGGGAACCTTCCTGTACTACAGCATAGTCTTGACCGCGACCAATAAAGAACAGGTGCTTGTGGCTGGCAATTTGCTCAGCGTATGCTTTAATCGCGTCTGCTTTGCCCAGCATTTCTTCTACTTGCTCTGGCAGTGATTCCATAGCAGCCAACACATGAGCTACTTGTTCATCCGTTTGTGTGCCACGTACTTGAGCCAGATACAGACCAAACAGATAGAACGCAATCAACTGCGAAGAATATGCTTTAGTGGAAGCTACGGCAATTTCCGGTCCTGCCAGTGTAACCAACACATCATTTGCATCACGGGCAATAGAGCTGCCGACTACGTTTGTAATCGCCAGTACATGAGCGCCGTTTGCTTGTGCTTCACGCAGTGCTGCCAATGTATCGGCAGTTTCACCGGATTGACTCACTACGATTACCAGTGTCTCTGGTGTTACGATTGGCGAACGATAACGATACTCGGAAGCCACGTCGTTTTCCACCGGAATACGAGCCAGGCTTTCAATAATCGTACGACCAATCAAACCAGCATTGTAAGCTGTACCACACGCAACAATTTGAATGTTACGGATATTTTTAATTTGTTCTTCTGTCAGCTTCAGCTCAGGAAGAACAACTTTTTTAGTTTCTTTATCGATTCGACCCAACATCGTGTCACGGTAAGCCTTAGGTTGCTCGTAAATTTCTTTCAACATGAAATGCTCATAGCCGCCTTTTTCCGCTGTTACAGCATCCCATTCGACATGAATCATTTCCCGAGAAATAAATTGGCCTTCGATTGTCATTAATTCGACAGCATCACTGGTCAAAACAGCCATTTCGCCATCGTTCAAAATAAATACATTGCGTGTATATTTCAGAATAGCCGGAATGTCGGAACCGATAAAGTTCCCGCCTTCTCCCACACCAATAACCAGCGGGCTAGCTTGACGAACAGCTACCAGCTTATTAGGCTCGTGCTCTGTTAGCACACCCAGTGCAAAGGCACCGCGCATAAAGGTAATTGCTTTTTGTACCGCTTTGACGATATCTCCTTTATATTCACGCGCAACCAGATGGGAAATAACTTCCGTATCCGTTTCGGAAATAAAGGTATGACCTTCGCTGATCAGCTGTTCTTTAAGCTCCAGATAATTCTCGATAATCCCGTTATGAACCACGGAGAACTTTTGACTCTCATCCAAATGCGGATGGGAGTTTTCATCTGAAGGCTTTCCGTGTGTTGCCCAACGTGTATGCCCGATGCCTGCATGGCCTACCAGCGGCGCACCATCCAGCTTCGCTTCCAGATTCGCCAGACGACCTTTAGCCTTGGCTACTTGCAGTCCTGAATCTGTAAACACGGCAATACCCGCAGAGTCATAACCGCGGTACTCCAGCTTTTTCAACCCGTCAATCAATATCTCTTGCGTATTCTGATCACCAATATATCCTACAATGCCACACATATTCGTTATCCTCCCGATCATCATTTCACAGGACGACTCATCACAGGACTAACGTGTGCGGTAGATTGCGGAATAAAGTTCATTCATCTATGAAGTTGTCAATGATAACTATAGAAAATTACAGGCATCTCTTCACGAATGTAACGAAATTCCCAAACCGCGCACGCCAATGATGATGGCCGCACATTCATGAAATGAATCTTATAATTTAGGTTATAAAATAAAAGCATCTATCGGTGCGTTGTGTAAACAGTTACCTGCTTATTTTCCGCTGCCGATTTACGGGTCGATGCCTCACCGGAAGGTCCCCGCCGAATGTTTCGAACACCTTCACCTCGTCAGCTCGCTTTGCCGTGAACCCATCTGTGAGCAACATCATCCAAATTGAATGATCTGCCTCACCAACAAGTTCCCCCGCGCAAAATCAAGCTCTGGCGCTTGTATTACATTACCTTACAACCCTCGCTTTCTCTTTCTGAGTCACAACATCCCTATATTATATTCAGCTCAGCATTATTTGGCAATGACACTTTATTCATATTTGCAAGTTCTGGTAAGTATTCAATTAAAAATAATATCTGCAAACGCGGTCACCTGCTTACTTTGAACAGGCAACCGACGTTTACAAAATTTTAAACTAATTCTTTTTTTACAACATCTACGATCTGTCCTACAAATTGCTCCAGCTCATCCTTATCCGGCCCTTCAGCCATAACACGAATAAGCGATTCTGTACCGGAAGCACGAACCAATACGCGTCCATTATCACCCAGTTGCTGTTCCACCTGCTCAATCGCTTCTGCAATGGCAGGATTGCCCTCGTAATTGCGTTTGTCCTGTACACGCACATTAACTAGCACTTGCGGATACTGCTTCATGAGCGATTTCAGCTCACTCATCTTTTTGCCGGAAGCTTTCAGGGTATCCACCAGTTGAATCCCGGTCAGCATGCCGTCGCCCGTCGTATTGTAATCGAGGAAAATAACGTGACCAGACTGCTCACCGCCCAGATTAAAGCCGCCCCGGCGCATTTCTTCCATCACATACCGGTCACCAACCGCAGTTTTTGCAGTCTTGAGCGCCAGTTTTTCCGTTGCTTTGTAAAAACCAATATTACTCATCACAGTCGATACAATAGTGCTGTCCTTGAGCTTGCCAGCGCGATTCAGCGCATCCCCACAGATACAAAGGATATAGTCTCCGTCTACCTCTTCCCCGTTCTCATCAATCGCGATCAGACGGTCTGCATCGCCGTCAAAGGCCAGACCAATGTCAGCTTTCAAGCGGCGTACTTCCTCTTTCAGCTTTTCAGGATGGGTTGAACCGCAATGATCGTTGATATTCAGCCCGTTTGGCTCCGCACCGATGGTGTATACTTCGGCTCCCAATTCCGCAAAAAGCTTCGGCGCCAGCTCATAAGCCGCTCCGTTCGCACAATCCAGTACAATTTTGAGCCCTTCAAAAGAATGGCTAATCGTTGTTTTCAAAAACTCCAGATAATCGTAGCGAGAATGCTCGTCTACAACAACCGTACCTAATCCGCCACCAATTGGACGAGGCAATTGATCCTCCTTCGTATCCATCAGCTCTTCGATTCTCAGTTCCGTTTCATCTGTCAGTTTAAACCCGTCGCCGCCAAAAAACTTAATGCCGTTGTCTTCCACCGGATTGTGGGAAGCCGAGATCATTACACCAGCGTCCGCTTTCAATTGACGTGTAAGAAAAGCGACTCCCGGCGTTGAAACGATACCCAGACGAACCACATTAGCCCCGATAGACAGCAAACCGGCTACAAGCGCCGATTCCAGCATCAGACCGGATACCCGTGTGTCCATACCGATAACAACTGTTGGTTTTTCTACATTCCCTGCTAAAACATATCCGCCGCAGCGGCCAATGCTATATGCCAGTTCTGCTGTAAGTTCCTGATTAGCAATGCCTCGTACACCATCTGTACCAAAATATTTCCCCATGTAAAATGACTCCCTTTTTTGTCTAATGAACCTTAAATATTTACTACAGATAAATCAAGTTATGGCTGACCGCTCTCCGGGGTTCCATTGGCAGAAGAATCTGCGCCGTTATGAGGATTTGTTTTATCCTCCGCAGCCGCATTGTCCCCGGGTTTCGCATCAGAGGAGCCACCTTGACCGCTCTGGCCCTCCTGTGGCCTCTCCTGCCCCTTATTACCGCTGCCGGAAGGGGTTGATTCATTCCCGCTGCTCGGATTTGTTACAGCCGGCGTTGAAGGGCTCTCAATGTTCACCGTTGCCGTTAGCTGGCTGGCGTTTCCGGATTGCGTAATGTATTTGGGCAAGCCTACCTTCAAAGCAACCTCATGCTGACCAGCCTCCAGACCACTTACGTCTGCAACCAAACTAATATCATCGTTGGTTAAATTGCTGATCATATCCTGTGGCCCCTTCACGGTAACATCCTTCGTCTTGTCTGCAGGCGTTGTAATCGTCGCAGTCGTCCCGTCTGCTGTCCCCTGCACAACAATCGGAATGCCTGACAATGTTCGCTCCGCATCGGTCACCTGATTAGATGGCACAACTGTCACCTGAATTTGTATCGAGCCAGGCTCGATTTTATCAGAACCGGCGGGCGCTGCCAAATTAGCTTGAACTGTGTGGGTCCCTGCTTCCGTTAATTGGCTCAGATCGAGTGTAGCCGTAACATAGGAGCTTAGGCTGCTCAAAACATCCTGCGAGGCGTATACGATCGCTTCTTTTACATTTGCATTTACTTTGGAAAGCGCCAAACCGTTCGGCAGCTCTCCGGAATAGACAATTTTAACAGGCACGGACTTCGTTTGCTGGATTACCGGGATTTCAACAGACACTGTGGAAGGCTCAATAACCGCTTCTGTAAGTTCCTGTCCCTTTTTGTTGTAAGCCTTCAGCTTCACCCGCTTCTGCTCAAATTTCTCCGAGATTCCCTCCGTATCCACAGCCCCCTGCACCGCAGTCACTGTACTCAACTGGCTTTTAGGCAAGGTGACCTTCACCGTTTGGGGGGCAACCACAGGCACTCCAAGCTGCAAGCCGGTATTCGGTTTACCCTTGGAAACAATAGAAACATTAAATGATTTCGTTGCCTTTTCCTCAATCGTGACCGTAACACGATTAGGAGTCATAGACACCAATTCCAAGCCATTCGGCAGATTCGCTACAAGCGGTAAGGTTTTAGTACCTGCTCCTAATCCACTCAAATCCAATTGAGCCTGGTAATTATCTGCGAAAAAAGAAGTCAGCACGGAGCGCTGTCCTCTAACCTCCATCTTTATATGGTCAGTATCCATTGTAGATAATACATATTTTGACTCATCCAAACCACTGGTCTGAATACCTACATTATCAATTACTTTATTATCATAAGAAACGGTCAGCGTGGACGAAGGCGTGCCTGTGTCCAGATGAACCAATCCCCACAGCAAGACGGCAACCGCGAGTGCCAATATTTTAGAAATCGTATTGTTGTTAATCCATTTGTCCATCATGAATTTCCACGGCCTCCCCTCCGATTCCAGAATGAGCCGCGTTTTTCCTTCAAAGATGGTGTCGGCCGTAGCTCCTCATACAGCTTGGATATTAAGGATTCTTCCTTAATATCGCGCACGACCTGCCCATTGATAGCCAAAGAAATTTGCCCTGTCTCCTCTGATACCACCACAGTTACAGCATCCGTTACCTCACTCACCCCAATCGCTGCCCGGTGACGAGTTCCCAGTTCCTTGCTGATAAATGGATTTTCCGACAGTGGTAAGTAGCAGGCCGCAGAAGCAATCTGATTATTTTGAATAATGACCGCACCATCATGCAGGGGCGTATTTGGAATAAAAATATTGATCAGCAACTCGGAACTGACCACTGCCTGTGTCTTGATACCGGACTCCGTGTATTCGTTTAGCCCTGTTTCGCGTTCAAATACGACCAAAGCCCCTATTTTTCTACGTGATAAATAATTCAGCGCCTTAATCATTTCCCCGATTAACTTGTTTATCTCCTCATTGTCCGCAGAAGAACGCCCAAACAGCTTGCCTCGCCCCAGTTGTTCCAGGGCACGACGCAATTCAGGCTGAAAAATAATGAAAATAGCTACCACACCAAAGGTAAACATCTGGTTCATCAGCCACTTGAGCGTATACAGATCAAACCACGTGCTAACTGCCCAAATGACCACCAGGAACAGAATTCCTTTTAGCAATTGAACTGCACGCGTTCCGCGAACAAGTAAAATAAGCTGATACATAATATAGGTTACGATCAGGATGTCGATAATATCTTTAATGGACTCTTTCCAAGTCAGGTCCGCGAAATAATCCAACATGCGCATGCCCCCGCAATTTTCTGTAGTGAGTGAGTGTAAATATATGTACACAGTATGTTCTCTCTATCTAGGTTATAACGATAAGGCCCGCGTTGCAAGCCGCACGACAAAAGAACCACTAAAATCAGTAAAATACAGTACAAATCGCCATCTTCATATACAAAAAAAAGCGCCTTTTCCAGCGAAAGAGGCGCTCGATATCATTCTTGCCAGTTCAAGCTTCTTTTATGGAGAGAACGTACCTCCGAACAAATCAGTAACTTTATACCAAATCCAGTCCAAGGTTTGATCAATACTTTTGACTTGTCCTGCAATATGTGCCGTGGACGCTTGATAGTAAGAACCGTCAATTACAGTTACATTGCCTTCCACATCGCCATATACCCGAGCCTTGCCATTTTGCACAGTCAAATCTCCAGCAATGGATTTACCCTCAGGCACAATTACAGTATCCCCTTGAATAACAACCTGATCCAGATGGCTTCCCTTGACTACCAATTGATGGTCTGTGGTTGAAAAGCTTGCCATACTTGAGCATATAATAACAAGAAAGAAAGCAGCGGCCGTAACAGCCGGGTGCCTTTTCACCCAAGTCAGCATAGGCACCATTGGCGCTCTTCTATGCGGTGGCAAAGCATTCATAATGCGAAGTGTCAGCTCATCCGATACACACGGTACTTGATGCCGTGTACCATAAAGCATCGCATCCGTCCGCTCCAGCTCTTTAAAACGCATGCGGCATTCCAGGCAGGTGAACAAGTGATGCTCTAATTCCTGTTTGTCCTGCTCGGACAGGTCGCCATCCAGATAGTCATGCATAAAAGAGACGGCTTGTTTGCAATCCATATGAGCCAATCCTTTCTAATATTCTTCCGTGTTTCTCTACATAACATGCTCCGGCTTAGAAACTTTGCTCACTTTACATACGCTACAACGAGCAATATGTTTCACAAAAAACATCTGTCCGCGCACTTTCCAAATCCTGAACACATGATTTACAGCTTGTGCTCCAATTTTTTGCGTAGAAAATCCCGGCCTCTATGAACCCTTGTCTTAATGGTAGTAACCGGAAGATTAAGCACATCGCTAATTTCCTGCAAGGAAAGCTCCTGCAAGTAACGCAAAACCATAATCGTTCTGTATTTGTCTGGAAGGCTGTCAATGGCATCATGAATTAAGGATTGTGTCTCGGACAACAGCGTACGCCCTTCAGGTGTAAGCTCTTGGCTGGCGAGCATAGCATATCCATCTACACCTTCCTGCTCATTCATCTCAGCATCCAGTGAGTATGTAGGCTTTCTCCTTCGCAGACGGTCAATGCACAGATTCGTCGCAATCCGGTAAATCCATGTGGAGAACTTCTGCCCATGATCATATTTCTCCAAATTACGATATACACGCAAAAAAGTTTCCTGCACCAGATCCTCCGCCTCATGGCGATTCCCCAGCATCCGGTAGGAAAGATGAAAAATCCGATCTTTATATAACTCGACTAACTCCGCAAAAGCTCGCTGATCACCTTTCTGCACCAGCCTAACCAAGCGGCTTTCCATATTATCCACTCTATACTCCCCCAGACTTGCTGATGGGTTGCTCATTACATTGTTATGATAATTCATCGTAGTTCAATTTTATTGGAAAATCAACTGTAGCGTTGACCCAATAGGACTCCTGCTCCGTCATATGCATGCAGACAGCACAATCGGGCACC
The DNA here is from genome assembly GCF_056316205.1 of Paenibacillus sp. 1-8. Taxonomy (NCBI): domain Bacteria; kingdom Bacillati; phylum Bacillota; class Bacilli; order Caryophanales; family Paenibacillaceae; genus Paenibacillus; species Paenibacillus sp. 1-8. The sequence goes on from NZ_CM149995.1 coordinate 4,690,262, forward strand.
CATAAGCGCCCGATTGTCTGTATTCATGCGCCAAGCTGTATCAGCCCGTGTTTCTCAGCCCTGCGGCGATTCCGTTAATGGTTAACAGCACCTCACGCAGCAGTTCCGTATCGTCCCCGTTCTGGTCACGCAGTTCACGTAGCTCACTAAGCAACTGAACCTGCAAGTAGCTTAACGGATCGACATAAGGATTACGCAACCGAATGGACTCCTGAATTACCGGCACATCGTCCAGAATTTCCGATTGTCCTGTTATTTTCAAAATCAGCTCGGACGTCAGCTTGAATTCCGCTGAAATTTGTCCAAAAATGCGCTGGCGAGCCTCTTCATTATCGGACATCCCTGCATATTCCTCTGCAATCAGTAAATCCGCCTTCGCAATCGCCATTTGCAGTGTATCAATAAGGGAGCGGAAGAAAGCTGATTCCTTAAACATTGTTTGCAAAACCTTGAGGTTATCCTCATTGTTCTGATAGAAGCTTTGCAGCCCAGTTCCGGCCGCGTACCAAGCAGGCAGCAAGTAACGGCTTTGCGTCCATGCAAAAACCCATGGAATAGCGCGCAAGTCCTCAAAACGTTCACTGTTCTTACGCTTGGACGGACGAGATCCGATATTCAGCTCGCCCACCTCAGGCAATGGTGTTGATTCCTTGAAAAAGGTGAAGAAATCAGGGTCGCGGAAAATTAAATCCTGATACTTCTCCAGCGATACCTCGGAAATACGGGCAATGATCTCTTCCCAACTCTCCTCAAACACTTCCTTCTTACCGGACCGGTTATATGCCACTGCGGTAATCAGAGCTGACGTTGCCTGTTCCAGGCTTCGATAAGCGATGCCCTTGAGCGAGTATCTGGATGAGAGTACCTCACCCTGCTCCGTAATCTTGATGCCGCCTCCGATCGTATGAGGAGGTTGGGCCAAAATGCTGCGATTAAGCGGCATTCCTCCGCGTCCCAGTGCTCCCCCGCGTCCGTGGAAAAACTTCACTTTTACGTCGAACTCATTAACCACTTCCGTAATGCTGTTCATCGCAACCCGAAGCTCCCAGTTCGCCGTCACCACACCGCCGTCCTTGTTACTATCTGAATATCCCAGCATGATCTCCTGAAGCTGATCCATTGCTGCCACAGATTGGCGATATACAGGCAAATTCAGCAGCCTCTTCATAATACTAGGGGCAGCATGCAGATCATCTATCGTTTCAAACAGAGGAACGGATTGCAGTGTACATACGACTGTGCCATCTTTCTCGATACGGAACAGACCCACTTCTTTAGACAGAACCATAACTTCCAGCAAGTCGCTTGCTCCCTGAGTCATACTGATCAAGTAGCTTGTAATGGATTGCTTGCCGAATTCCTCCTGAGCCAGATAAATCGTACGATATACATCAAGACATTCCTGCGTGCTGTCGCTATATTTCAAATACGGCGACGTGATCGGACGTGGCTCGTTCAGCAGCTTTTCCAGCAGGTCTATTTTTTCTTCCTCAGGGAGCTTGCCATAATCCGCAACAATATTCATTTTAGAGAGGATTTCAGTCATTGCATTTTCATGCTCCTGGCTATGCTGACGTACATCCAGCGTAGCCGTATGGAAGCCGAACAGTTCTACCTGACGAATCATCTTCTGAATATAAGTATCTGCCACATAATCCGCAAAATGATGACGCAAGCTGTCGTCAATAACGTTCAGATCCGCAATAAGCTCTTCAGCAGAGCTATAACGTTCCTTCGTGCCCTGCTTGCTTTCATCCAGGATATTATTCACCTTGGCTATCATGTAGGCCAGCTTGATGCGGTAAGGCTCTTTTTCGTTATGCCACACTTCCATCTTTTTAAGCGTAATATGGGTCCGGTCTTCCTCAATAGAAGCCAGCAAATCATCAGAGACACGTATAATGCTAGTGCTAAAGCTCAGGTAACCCATAAATTCTTTCAGCGTGTGCTGATATTCTCTTAAAGCCAGCTTACGCTGCATACGTAACGTTTCCCAAGTAACATGAGCCGTAACAGACGGGTTGCCGTCCCGATCCCCACCGATCCAGGAGCCAAATCTCAAATAGGTCGGAATATGCCATTTCTGCTCAGGATAATATTTGCCTAAACATCGTTCCAGTTCTTGGTATACGTCCGGCAGCACATGAAACAAAGTCTCATGAAAATAATACATCCCGTTTCTAACTTCATCTAACACAGTTGGCTTGCGATCACGAAGTTCGTCTGTCTGCCATAGTGTAATCACTTCATTCAGCAGATTTTCCCGCACCTGTTCCCGCTCCCGCAAGGTAAGCATAGGATTATCCAACAGCATGACGTCCTCGGAAATGCGCTTGTGAATGTCCAAAATCACCCGTCGCGTGGCTTCTGTAGGATGTGCAGTCATAACCAGCTCCAGAGAAAGCTCCTCCAGCAGACTGCTAACGTCCTCAGCCGAAAATCCACCCTGTTTAAGCTCCTGAACAGAATTTTCAATTGAACCACGTTGAACATCTTCACCAGCAGAATGCTCATAGTCCCGTTTGCGGCGGATACGATGATTTTGCTCGGCAATATTCACTAACTGAAAATAAATCGCAAACGCGCGAATAACCTGGTGACGAATGTCCGTATCCAGTCCATTAACGATTTGTTTGAAATTCTCATACAACTCCGGCTGATACCCGGCACGTAACGATTTACTTGTCTCACGTATCTTTTCCACGATATCCAAAAGTTCGTTGCCACCCTGATGAACCAAAACCTCACCAAGAATATTCCCCAGAAAACGAACGTCCCGCCGTAGCAGATTGTTGGATTGGTTTTTGTTAGCGGTTAACGTAAGCTCAGTCATGCTTTTCCCCCCATCTGATCTGTTCACACCAAATACAGCTTTGTTGCAAAGGTACGTATACACACGAAAATTGACACTTTCTTAACATCATACAATAAAAACGCGTGAAAAGCTGCAAAATTTACAGTAAAAAGTCATCCTTTTAAAATACTTTTTTTGAGAATAATTTGGTTTTTTATGCACAAAAATGAAATTTAATAAACCAGATCACTTTTATAGTCTGGATAATCATGAAACTTTATACACAGGTGTTATAAACAGAGTCATTTCCAAAACAAAAATTCGCGCATCATTATGTGCATATGTTTATGATTTGTTGACAAAGTGAACCCCAATAAGCTTCTATCCACAAAGATATACACAAACCAACCAAAGTTTCAATATTTCAGAGCTATTTTTTCATCCATACTCAGCATACCCACATAAATAGAATACATTGTGTACAACTACGTACAGCAGCCTTAGAGTTATCACCAGCAAGCGCATCGTTAACGATCATAGGATTCCTATATTGAAGGGATTTGATCACGAAATTAGCCTTACTGCAGGAGAAAGGGATACATTAGAGGGAGAATTCGGGATCTGGGTGTTAAAGTACCTGGAGCCTATGTACAATATGCACAAGTCATCCCCAACTGTGCATGACAGGAGATTTCCGCAGTAACCTATACACAGAGAAGGTTTATAATGTGGACAAAATAAAAAGAAGCCTCTCGGCTTCTAGGTAATCAGTAAGCGGGTGATGGGAATCGAACCCACGCTATCAGCTTGGAAGGCTGAAGTTCTACCATTGAACTACACCCGCAAATTAGTATCGGGATGACACGATTTGAACATGCGACCCCCTGGTCCCAAACCAGGTGCTCTACCAAGCTGAGCTACATCCCGACATATAATTTTAAAAATGGCGCGCCCTGAGAGATTCGAACTCCCGGCCTTTTGATTCGTAGTCAAACGCTCTATCCAGCTGAGCTAAGGGCGCAAATATGGAGCGGACGACGGGAATCGAACCCGCGACCCTCGCCTTGGCAAGGCGATGCTCTACCGCTGAGCCACGTCCGCAAAAACAAGATGCGCGTGGAGGGACTTGAACCCCCACGTCAAAGACGCTAGATCCTAAGTCTAGTGCGTCTGCCAATTCCGCCACACGCGCATGTAATAAAATGGTGAGCCATGAAGGATTCGAACCTTCGACACCCTGATTAAAAGTCAGGTGCTCTACCAGCTGAGCTAATGGCTCTTAATGGCTGGGGATATAGGATTTGAACCTATGCATGACGGAGTCAAAGTCCGTTGCCTTACCGCTTGGCTAATCCCCAATATGCATATGATTCACAATTCCCCAACATTTCAACCAGGTAAGAGGATGAAATATGGTGGAGGCTGAGGGGCTCGAACCCCCGACCCTCTGCTTGTAAGGCAGATGCTCTCCCAGCTGAGCTAAGCCTCCATACTATCCTATGACCCGTAGGGGAATCGAACCCCTGTTACCTCCGTGAAAGGGAGGTGTCTTAACCGCTTGACCAACGGGCCCTAACACAAGCTCTCAACCGGGTTCGAACCGGTGACCTCATCCTTACCATGGATGCACTCTACCTGCTGAGCTATGAGAGCAAAGGCTCCCCGAACAGGACTCGAACCTGTGACAACTCGATTAACAGTCGAGTGCTCTACCAACTGAGCTATCAGGGAATAGTAATCATAAGGATTTGCTTGGCGACGTCCTACTCTCCCAGGACCCTGCGGTCCAAGTACCATCGGCGCTGGAGGGCTTAACGGTCGTGTTCGGGATGGGTACGTGTGGAACCCCTCCGCTATCGCCACCAAACATGAATTTACATCGTAAATTCGCCTATACGTATGTATCTTCTACATACCTTCAAGGTGTTACACCCTGAAAACTGGATCCGAAACTCCATTGCGTCCTATTCTTAGGATAAGCCCTCGACCGATTAGTATTGGTCAGCTCCATGCATTACTGCACTTCCACCCCCAACCTATCTACCTCGTCGTCTTCAAGGGGTCTTACATACTGGGAAATCTCATCTTGAGGGGGGCTTCACGCTTAGATGCTTTCAGCGCTTATCCCTTCCGTACATAGCTACCCAGCGGTGCTCCTGGCGGAACAACTGGTACACCAGCGGTACGTCCATCCCGGTCCTCTCGTACTAAGGACAGCTCCTCTCAAATTTCCTACGCCCACGACAGATAGGGACCGAACTGTCTCACGACGTTCTGAACCCAGCTCGCGTACCGCTTTAATGGGCGAACAGCCCAACCCTTGGGACCTACTTCAGCCCCAGGATGCGATGAGCCGACATCGAGGTGCCAAACCTCCCCGTCGATGTGGACTCTTGGGGGAGATAAGCCTGTTATCCCCAGGGTAGCTTTTATCCGTTGAGCGATGGCCCTTCCATGCGGTACCACCGGATCACTAAGCCCGACTTTCGTCCCTGCTCGACTTGTAGGTCTCGCAGTCAAGCTCCCTTCTGCCTTTGCACTCTTCGAATGATTTCCAACCATTCTGAGGGAACCTTGGGGCGCCTCCGTTACTCTTTAGGAGGCGACCGCCCCAGTCAAACTGCCCACCTGACACTGTCCTCGTACCGGATCACGGTACCAAGTTAGAACCTAGATACGATCAGGGTGGTATCCCAAGGATGCCTCCTCTCAAGCTGGCGCTCAAGTCTCTTAGGCTCCCACCTATCCTGTACAGATCGTACCCAAATTCAATATCAAGCTGCAGTAAAGCTCCATGGGGTCTTTCCGTCTTGTCGCGGGTAACCTGCATCTTCACAGGTATTAAAATTTCACCGGATCTCTCGTTGAGACAGCGCCCAAGTCGTTACGCCATTCGTGCGGGTCAGAATTTACCTGACAAGGAATTTCGCTACCTTAGGACCGTTATAGTTACGGCCGCCGTTTACTGGGGCTTCGGTTCATAGCTTCGCCCCGAAGGACTTACCACTCCCCTTAACCTTCCAGCACCGGGCAGGCGTCAGCCCGTATACTTCGCCTTGCGGCTTCGCACAGACCTGTGTTTTTGCTAAACAGTCGCTTGGGCCTTTTCACTGCGGCCCCCTCGGGCTATTCACCCTACCGAGGCACCCCTTCTCCCGAAGTTACGGGGTCATTTTGCCGAGTTCCTTAACGAGAGTTCTTCCGCGCGCCTTAGAATTCTCTTCTCGCCTACCTGTGTCGGTTTGCGGTACGGGCACCTTCTCCTGGCTAGAGGCTTTTCTTGGCAGTCTGAGATCATGACCTTCGCTACTACAATTTTCGCTCCCCATCACAGCCCAGCCTTACGATGTGCGGATTTGCCTACACACCAGCCTCACTGCTTAGACGGACATCCATCAGTCCGCGTCACTACCCTACTGCGTCACCCCATTGCTCATAACGGATTACGGTGGTACAGGAATTTCGACCTGTTGTCCTTCGACTACGCCTATCGGCCTCGCCTTAGGTCCCGACTTACCCTGAGCGGACGAACCTTCCTCAGGAACCCTTAGGCTTTCGGCGGATCTGATTCTCACAGATCTTTTCGTTACTCATACCGGCATTCTCACTTGAATGCAGTCCAGCGCTCCTTACGGTACACCTTCAACCCGCATTCAACGCTCCCCTACCCCTGATACCTAAGTATCAAGCCATAGCTTCGGTGGCGTGTTTAGCCCCGTTACATTTTCGGCGCAGAGTCACTCGACCAGTGAGCTATTACGCACTCTTTCAATGGTGGCTGCTTCTAAGCCAACATCCTGGTTGTCTGTGCAACTCCACATCCTTTCCCACTTAACACACACTTGGGGACCTTAGCTGATGGTCTGGGCTGTTTCCCTTTCGACAATGGATCTTAGCACTCACTGTCTGACTCCCGGAACTAAGTCTATGGCATTCGGAGTTTGACTGAGCTTGGTAACCCTTGCGGGCCCCGCACCCAATCAGTGCTCTACCTCCACGACTCTTATTCCGAGGCTAGCCCTAAAGCTATTTCGGGGAGAACCAGCTATCTCCGGGTTCGATTGGAATTTCTCCGCTACCCCCACCTCATCCCCGCATTTTTCAACATGCGTGGGTTCGGGCCTCCAGTGCGTGTTACCGCACCTTCACCCTGGACAGGGGTAGATCACCCGGTTTCGGGTCTACGTCCACGTACTAAGTCGCCCTATTCAGACTCGCTTTCGCTGCGGCTTCAGCTCTTCACCTTAACCTTGCACGGGAACGTAACTCGCCGGTTCATTCTACAAAAGGCACGCCATCACCCATAGATCGGGCTCTGACTTCTTGTAAGCACACGGTTTCAGGATCTATTTCACTCCCCTTCCGGGGTGCTTTTCACCTTTCCCTCACGGTACTGCTTCACTATCGGTCGCCAGGGAGTATTTAGCCTTGGCAGATGGTCCTGCCGGATTCATACGGGGTTTCACGTGCCCCGCACTACTCGGGATCCGTCTCGGAGGGAACAGGTTTTGAATTACAGGGCTTTTACCTTCTCTGGCGGGCCTTTCCAGACCTCTTCATCTAACCGATTCCTTTGTAACTCCATGTGAGACGTCCCACAACCCCAAGGAGCAAGCTCCTTGGTTTGGGCTAATCCGCGTTCGCTCGCCGCTACTGACGGAATCACTATTGTTTTCTCTTCCTCAGGGTACTTAGATGTTTCAGTTCCCCTGGTATGCCTCTGTTCTGCCTATGTATTCAGCAGAAAGTGACTGTCGATGAAGACAGCCGGGTTTCCCCATTCGGACATCCCCGGATCAAAGCTTGCTTACAGCTCCCCGAGGCTTTATCGTTGTTCGCCACGTCCTTCGTCGGCTCCTGGCGCCTAGGCATCCTCCGTGTGCTCTTTGTAGCTTAACCTAGACTTTTCTTTCATAGAAAGAAAATGTCGATGTTCGATAAAGAGTGATTTTTGCCAAAGGCAAAATATCTTTCCTTACCTGCTACCTTTATTTCACTTGTTTACACAAGATCAGCGTAAAGGAATATTCTAAAACGCAATTTCGTTTCGGTATCCAGTTTTCAAGGTGCAATACAGTTTCATCGAAACTGTAGCCTGTGTGATTATCGATCCAACTCCGAAGAGTGGATGATCATCATGCAGTTTTTTGATGAAGTTGTAATTGGTGGAGCCAAGCGGGATCGAACCGCTGACCTCCTGCTTGCAAGGCAGGCGCTCTCCCAGCTGAGCTATGGCCCCAAAAAGTGATATAAAGTTATATGGTGGGCCCTAGTGGACTCGAACCACCGACCTCACCCTTATCAGGGGTGCGCTCTAACCAGCTGAGCTAAGGGCCCATAATAAACCACCAAAGAAGTTCTCCTTTAGTGGTTGCGCTTGGCGACGTCCTACTCTCCCAGGACCCTGCGGTCCAAGTACCATCGGCGCTGGAGGGCTTAACGGTCGTGTTCGGGATGGGTACGTGTGGAACCCCTCCGCTATCGCCACCAAACGTTTGAGAGTTTAAGCTCTCAAAACTGAGCAACGAGTGAGTAACAGGCCTAAACCTGAGTTTTGAAGCTTACGCTTCATATTTGAATGTTTCCGTTGCAGGAAACGATTCTCCATAGAAAGGAGGTGATCCAGCCGCACCTTCCGATACGGCTACCTTGTTACGACTTCACCCCAATCATCTACCCCACCTTCGGCGGCTGGCTCCCTTGCGGGTTACCCCACCGACTTCGGGTGTTGTAAACTCTCGTGGTGTGACGGGCGGTGTGTACAAGACCCGGGAACGTATTCACCGCGGCATGCTGATCCGCGATTACTAGCAATTCCGACTTCATGCAGGCGAGTTGCAGCCTGCAATCCGAACTGAGACCGGCTTTTCTAGGATTCGCTCCAGATCGCTCTTTCGCTTCCCGTTGTACCGGCCATTGTAGTACGTGTGTAGCCCAGGTCATAAGGGGCATGATGATTTGACGTCATCCCCACCTTCCTCCGGTTTGTCACCGGCAGTCTGCTTAGAGTGCCCAGCTTGACCTGCTGGCAACTAAGCATAAGGGTTGCGCTCGTTGCGGGACTTAACCCAACATCTCACGACACGAGCTGACGACAACCATGCACCACCTGTCTCCCCTGTCCCGAAGGAAAGGTCTATCTCTAGACCGATCAGGGGGATGTCAAGACCTGGTAAGGTTCTTCGCGTTGCTTCGAATTAAACCACATACTCCACTGCTTGTGCGGGTCCCCGTCAATTCCTTTGAGTTTCAGTCTTGCGACCGTACTCCCCAGGCGGAATGCTTAATGTGTTAACTTCGGCACCAAGGGTATCGAAACCCCTAACACCTAGCATTCATCGTTTACGGCGTGGACTACCAGGGTATCTAATCCTGTTTGCTCCCCACGCTTTCGCGCCTCAGCGTCAGTTACAGCCCAGAGAGTCGCCTTCGCCACTGGTGTTCCTCCACATATCTACGCATTTCACCGCTACACGTGGAATTCCACTCTCCTCTTCTGCACTCAAGCTCCCCAGTTTCCAGTGCGACCCGAAGTTGAGCCTCGGGATTAAACACCAGACTTAAAGAGCCGCCTGCGCGCGCTTTACGCCCAATAATTCCGGACAACGCTTGCCCCCTACGTATTACCGCGGCTGCTGGCACGTAGTTAGCCGGGGCTTTCTTCTCAGGTACCGTCACTCTTGTAGCAGTTACTCTACAAGACGTTCTTCCCTGGCAACAGAGCTTTACGATCCGAAAACCTTCATCACTCACGCGGCGTTGCTCCGTCAGGCTTTCGCCCATTGCGGAAGATTCCCTACTGCTGCCTCCCGTAGGAGTCTGGGCCGTGTCTCAGTCCCAGTGTGGCCGATCACCCTCTCAGGTCGGCTACGCATCGTCGCCTTGGTAGGCCTTTACCCCACCAACTAGCTAATGCGCCGCAGGCCCATCCATCAGTGACAGATTGCTCCGTCTTTCCTCCCCTCCCCATGCAGGGAAAGGATGTATCCGGTATTAGCTACCGTTTCCGGTAGTTATCCCAGTCTCATGGGCAGGTTGCCTACGTGTTACTCACCCGTCCGCCGCTAGGTTGTTCTAGAAGCAAGCTTCCACAACAACCCCGCTCGACTTGCATGTATTAGGCACGCCGCCAGCGTTCGTCCTGAGCCAGGATCAAACTCTCCATTAAAGACCAACCGAAGCTGGTTTATAGAAAGAGCGATTCGCTCATTTTGAAACTGACGAGATAAAATATCTCTTTTTCACTCCGATTTCATACAACCTTACGGTATGTGCTGAAATCTTTGTGGTTGATTTTGCGAACAAAATCATTTACTCACTCGTTGTTCAGTTTTCAAAGATCAAACCTGCATTATGTCTTGCTATCGTTCTTGCTTTGTTTCATCACCGCGTCTCAGTGGCGACCTTTATAATATATCATTACTTTGTGAGATTTGCAAGAGTTTTTTTAATTTCTTTTTTTCGAGCAAATTTCTCAAAAAGGAACGAAAATTAATTTACCATGAATCCTAAATAGAGTCAATACTTATTTTGATATCAGAAAGTATAAACTTCTTAAGGGTTAACTTCCTGATATCTCTGATTTTATAATTGGCTCTTATATCTTTTATTGTTTGGTTTGGGGAACGCGCCCTCTGCGAGCATATTTGGATAGTTCCTTGGCGGGTGCAAAGCGGGCATACATGCGGAAAACTGTTTTATACCGAAGCGCTATCGCATAACGAATATCCTGATCCAATCGGGTATCGCTCATATCAAGCAGCATTTCATCAAGTTCCTTACGAAGAACATAATCCAGTTCCTTGCATTCTTTTTCATTAAACAGCATTCCCAGCATATGACCATACTCCCTTATCAGCTTATTATATAGTGCTTATATTCGTTCAACTATTGTTCCAGTCTTTACCTGTTTTTAAACTCAACTGTTAAGGTTTCAAACTTATTCCGATTTAATTCCATGTTTTCACTTCGGGCTCTCCCCTTTGTTATGTTCAATTTTCAGGAAAAATATAAATAACCGACCATAATATTTTAATGTGACAATAAACGATACGTTATTCCACTCTCGATTGCAGCAGCAATAAACAGCAGAACAACGGACCAAATAGACACCCTCAACGTCTGTTTCATAAACGACTCCCATGTTTGGGCAAGCCCTTTTCGTTTCAACCCTATGCCTGCACCGATCGAGGACATCACTTGCCCCCCAAACTTCAAACCGAAAGCACAGGCGATAATTAAAACAGGTAATTCAATTACACCATGCGGAAGCAATCCTTTTACAATAACCTCATACAAGCTTCTGCCCGTATCCGCCTGTAAGTGTACGACAAACCCCAAAACCATCCCATTCATAATTAAAAATACAAATGGTACGATTCCAAATAAAGCTCCTACAAATATAACCAGCACACACTTGATAGCATTATTGAAAAAGATAAACACAAAAAAACTCCATTGAGGATGTTCAGTCTGCTGCAAACGCTGAGCCACTTCCCCCAATCCTGACAATTGTTGAGCCAATATGGATTGAATAGCCCCTGTACTTAACCAGCCCACCACAATACTTATGCAAAACAGAAATGCGGAAACTAAAATCAACCGTCTTGTCGTGTGTAAATCATGTAGAAATGCTTTTAATCCCATCAGATCAGTCCCTCCTGTTTAGTCCAATGGCATAATTGACAACCCCAGGCATAGCTTTAAGTAAACAAGCACTTCTATGATGAAAGGGGCGTTATTAACCATGAATTCTTTTTTTTATGTACTGAATGGCAAAAAAATTAAACGGTTCTTTATCGTAGCGGCGGCGGCCATTTTCGCTATTGGGGTCATTTATGTAGAAACCGATAATGTCACCGTTTTTTCCGAGGAAGTACCAGCGGCTATTTATAGTGTACCCACAGACAAAAAGCTGATCGCTCTTACCTTTGACATTAGTTGGGGAGATAAGCGTACTGAACCCATCCTAAAGGTTCTTGAGGACAAAAAAGTGAACAAGTCCACCTTCTTTCTTTCCTCTCCATGGAGCAAAACGCACCCGGAGCTTGTGAATCAGATAAAAGATCGTGGATATGAGATCGGTAGCCATGGACATAAACATGAAAATTACAGCAGTCTAAGTGATGAGGACATTCGTAAGCAGATTTCAACAGCCCACACCACGTTGACCGAGCTGACCGGGCAGCCGCCGAAGTTGATCCGTATGCCTAATGGTGATTTCGACAAAAGGGTTCTTCAGGTCGCCAGCACTTTCGGCTACAAAACAATCCAGTGGGACACTGATTCTTTAGATTGGAAAAACCCAGGTACTCAGGTCATTATTGACCGTGTTGTGAAAAAAGCACATCCCGGCGACATTGTTCTTCTGCATGCCAGTGATTCCTGTAAACAAACTCATGAAGCGCTGCCCGTCATTATCGACAAATTGCGTGCGCAAGGTTATGAATTTGTAACTGTATCCGAACTGCTTCAACAGGGCACAGTAAAAGGCAAAGAGGTTCGTGATCAGGCCCTGGGTCTTTAAGAAGTTATTTTACAACGTTCTCAACAAAAAACCAAAATTCAGACGACATATTTCACCTCATCCATTCGCATACTATCCACATTCATGATGAAGGAGGAATACGGCCATGAATTGGACTCGTTTGCGATTAGTCAGCATGATATGCGTACTGGGCGTTGCGCTGACCGGCTGTGGTTCGGACCAGAGCTCGGCGCCACCCCAGAACAGCTATAAAGAAATGAAAACGATGGTTGTCGATATTTTAAAAAGCGATGACGGGAAAAAAGCAGTGGAGGAAGCTTTGACCGGGGAAAGCAGCTCATCGAAAGATGGACAATCCGGTCAAGGCAGCGAAGGCGGTGGAGCTGGCGGAGGCTCCGGCGGCAGTATGGGAATGAAAATGATTATGCCCACACAGTCAGCAGAACAGATGAAGATCGCAGTCAAGGATACTCTGGTTTCTCCGGAGTACAAAAAGGAAATCGAGAAAATCATGACTGATCCGCGCTTTGCCGGTGAGTTTGCCAAGGCCATCAACAGCCAAAGTAAGCAACTTCATATGCAACTCATTAAAGACCCTTCTTATCAAAAATCTATTGAGGCGATGCTCAAATCGCCAGAACTGACCAAAATGTATATGGACTTAACTAAAACCCCTGAATACCGCAAACAATCTATGACGGTCATGCACGATGCGATGCAGAATCCGATTTTCCGACTTGAGGTTATGAACTTACTCAAAACTGTCGTACAGGAAGAGCTTCAACCCAAGGTTGAGAAAAAAAGTGGTGGTCAGGACGGAACAAGCGGTGGAAAACAAGATGGCGGCGGTGGTGATAGCGGCAGCGGTGGACAAGAAGGTCAATAATAAAAAGGCTGGTTCAGGAACCAGCCTTTTTTCTTATTCAGATTCGGCGTGCAACGTCGTAATTTGAGTGGCGATGTCGTTGTAGATCGCTCCCGTTGCCGATTCGGATTTATATACAGATGGTGAAAAATCCGCCTCTGCCGGATGATTATCCGGAATACCCAGTGGAATTTGCGCCAGCAGCTTTGTATGAAGAGTGTCAGCCAGCATAGCCCCACCCCCACGGCCAAAAACATAGTCCTTCTCTCCAGTAGAAGATACATAATAGGACATGTTCTCGACAACGCCAATGACCTTATGATCCGTTTGGAGCGCCATTGCTCCTGCACGGGCGGCCACAAAGGCTGCGGTTGCATGAGGAGTAGTCACAATGATTTCTTCACTCTGCGGGATCATTTGGTGTACATCAAGCGCTACATCCCCGGTTCCCGGCGGTAGATCAAGAATCATATAGTCCAGCTTGCCCCATTCGACATCACTAAAAAACTGTCTGAGCATTCTTCCCAGCATGGGACCTCTCCAAATCACGGGGTTGTTCTCCCTGACAAAAAAACCCATAGACATAATCTTGATGCCAAATCGCTCCACCGGCTGAATAATGCCGTCTTCTACGGTAGGAACGTCCTCGGCTCCGATCATATCCGGTACGCTAAATCCATAAATGTCGGCATCAATTAAACCCACACGTTTGCCCTGTCTAGCCAAGGCAGCCGCTAGATTTACAGCCACTGTCGATTTACCGACACCGCCTTTTCCGCTGGCAATGGCAATAAACCGTACGCCAGATGCCGGATTCAGCAGCTCATGTTCTTCCATACCAGCAGCATGTCCCTTGGTTAAAACCGGGTCAGCCGCTTCCTTCGTATTCTCTCCCGTCTGAATGGCGGATCTTTCATGCTCGGACGCTTCACGAATACGAATATGAATATGGCTCAGCCCCGCTTCTTCCAACGTCTGCCTGATTTCCCGCTCCAGCTCTGCCCGTGCTCCTTCCTCTAGATTTAGACTAATCGCGGTCAAGGATACACGATCCTCTTTAATAACAACATCCCGAATAAAATGAAGCTCGACCAAACGATGACCTGTATGAGGCTCTCGTACCTGTTGAAGTAGCTCTATAACTTGCTCTCTGGATTGCATGAATAATCAGCACCTCTGCTTCAATGAATTTACGTAGTTGTAAACACTTACAGTATACCACTATCTGGCCTTAGGTGCTGACGAGGCTCCCTTTTCCCCAGCGCTATAACGCAGCACTCCCTTATAAATCGCTGCTGCCACCTGTCTCTGATAGGTTTCATCACTCAGTCGTCTGGCTTCCTCCGGATGGGACAAAAAGCCGACTTCTACGAGAGCTGATGGCATTTTGAGGGCCTTGAGTAAATATACCGTGTTCACCGTCTTGGCCACTCTGTCTGTATTCTCCAGGTTGCGTTTAATCTCCTCCTGAATGAGGGAGGCCAAATTTTCGTTGTCCGCATGATTAGGGACGTAAAAGGTTTGGGCTCCACTCCAGCGGCTCGACGGGATGCTGTTCATGTGAATACTTAAAAAGAGATCCGCTTTATGCTCCTCAATCATGCGTACACGCTGTTTCAGGTCCTCCGTTTTTCTTTTAGCATAGCCCTTGGTTTCTTGCTGTGCCAGATCACGGTCTGCCTCCCGAGTCATGACGACAACGGCTCCTGCTTGTTGCAAATAATCTCGCAAATAAAAGGCAATCGCCAGATTAATGTCCTTCTCAATGACGCCTTCCTTGCTGACAGCCCCTCCATCTGGTCCTCCATGTCCTGCATCTATGGCAATTACTTTACCGGTAAGCGGAAGACTCCAATGGGTCCAGGCTCTCGAAGCGGGTATCTCATATAGAGCCAGCGTGATAAACAGAACGGCGAGACAGCAGCCCAGCAGTATTTTTTTCAGCGTCCGATAGCGAATCCACAGTGTAACCTCGTGTTTACGATTGTTTTTTTGCATAACAAAACGCCTCCGTCCCTATACAGATACTAATGATCTATATGGGACGAGGCGTGTAAATAGTACTACTCAGGAATGAACAAATTCTTTCATACCTTCAATCAACACCTGGGCGACTTCCGGTCGTGTAAATTCAGGCGGCGGGCAAACCCCCGAACGTAACAATTCCCGAACTTTGGTGCCCGAAAGCGTCAAATGATGTTCCTTGGGATGAGGGCATGTTTTGCTAGAGGCCATATTTCCACATCGGGTACAATAAAAGCTGTGTTCGAAGAACAACGGGGTAATCTCCAGTTCCTCAGGTGTGAAGTTTTTGAAAATATCCTGAGCTTCGTACGTACCATAGTAGTCTCCTACACCCGCATGGTCCCTTCCTACAATAAAATGGGTACACCCGTAGTTCTTCCGCACAATGGCATGAAAAATAGCCTCTCTCGGACCAGCATATCGCATGGCAGCAGGAAACACACCCAAAAAGGTACGGTCAGCCGGATAATAGTTGTCCAGCAGCACCAGATAGCTCTTCATACGCACATCTGCCGGAACGTCATCTGACTTGGTTTCACCCACGAGCGGATTCAGAAATAACGCATCGACAATCTCCATCGCGCTTTTTTGGATGTACTCATGCGCCCGATGTACGGGATTACGTGTTTGGAACCCGACTACTGTTTTCCAGCCTTTTTCAGCAAAATGATTGCGTGTCTGCACCGGTGTGTAATAAAACTCACCAAATTGCGCGGGTTCTGGCCGATTCAGCACCTGCACAGATCCCCCTACATAAGTAGCTGGTCGCTCCAAAAGTTTTTTAACACCAGGATGCGCCGGATCATTTGTCTTGAATACACGTCTGGCCTCTTCTGCCTGATCAACCTGATATATACTCTCAATATCAAGTACAGCATATATGGTACCGTCCGTTTCACCCACTAAAGCGACCTGTTGACCCAATGTAAGTTCCCCGGCTATGATCTCCGTAACCGCAAGCGTAATGGGGATACTCCAGACTGTACCATCGGCAAGACGCATATCCGCTACCACCGACCGATAGTCGGCTTCGTTCATAAACCCTGTCAGCGGAGAAAATGCCCCCACTCCAATCAAATCCAGATCGGAAATAGTCCACGAATTTACACGGATAGGAAACAATTCACGGGCGGCCTGCAAAAGTGTTTTTTGCTCTGGGCCTGTAATGATTCTATCGACAAGCGTTCCACCATGCGGAAGAATTGCAGCCATAATGCACTTCCTTTCTGTTCATAAATGAGATTGACAGCTACTTGTTTATCGTTATTGATGGAGTCCACATTCCGTTTTCTCACTGCCTGACCAGCGACCAGCACGAGGATTTTCGCCTGGAAGGACTTTACGCGTACATTGCTCACAACCAATGCTGGGATAGTTACGATCATGTAGCGGATTATACAGCACTTTATGTGTATGAATATAGTTCCACACGTCCTCTGATGTCCAGCTCGCCAACGGGTTGAATTTAACGAGACCGAATTTTTCGTCATATTCTATCTTTTTTGCATTTGCACGGGTAGGAGCCTGATCTCGGCGGATCCCGGTAATCCATGCATCGTATTGCGATAAAATACGTGTCAGCGGCTCTACTTTACGTATACCACAGCATGTGTTGGGATCTGATTTCCAAAGCTCTTCTCCATGCTTGGCCGCTTGCTCTTCCGGAGTAATTAAGGGAGATACCCGCACAAAATCCATGTTGTATTTTTCCCTCATCTGATCACGCGTATCGTACGTTTCTTGAAAATGAAAGTCAGTGTCCAAATAAAAAATATCACTGGAGGGACTAATTTTTTGCAGCATATCTACAAGCACTACATCCTCCGCCCCAAAGCTACAAGCAAAGGTAAGATTCGGAAACGTATGAACAGCATACTGAATAATTTCCTCAGGCGTAGCCTCTTCCAGCTCAATTGCCTTGACCTTGATCAACTCTTCTTTCTCCAACAAGTTCATTATCAATGCGCCTCCATATGAAGATTCATAAATAAATTCCAGCATCCCAATACCGACTAAACTAATAAGAATAAATATAGTATAAAACTTTCATATTCATTGTCAATCCAAGGGATTGGTCCTTATGCATACAATCTTTGGCCCTAAAAATGCAGAATCGTTGCCCTGTAAGCATTCTATAACCCTATCCTCCGCATCCGACCAAGTTCATTGACTTTATATAAAATATTCTTATACAATACATTTGGAAATCATCCTAAAGTTACTTGGTAACTAAAAGTAATTAGTCATAGAAAGAAGGTTCGCTTGAATGGAAGCCTTTTACGTCAACAAAGACGGTTCGCTCGCTACTCCGCTCAAAGGAAAAGATGTACTCGCCAATCCGCTTTTAAACAAGGGTGTCGCCTTTACACCGAATGAACGGAAGGAGTTGGGGCTTGAAGGTATACTGCCTCCGACGGTCCTGACCTTGGAAGAGCAGGCCGAACGTGCGTACAAGCAGTTTCTCGCTCAACCAACCACGCTGCGTAAGAATGCTTCGTTGAATGACTTGTATAATCGGAATGTGGTCTTATACTATCGTCTCCTTACGGATCACCTGAGCGAAATGCTTCCGATTGTCTATACACCAACCGTAGGTCAAGCTATTCAGGAATACAGCCATGAGTATCAACGTCCCGGTGGGGTATATCTTTCCATTAATAATGTGGATGGCATCGCACAGGCTTTTGTCAACACGTAATTGAGCGCTGACGATGTAGACTTAATCGTGGTTACTGACTCCGAAAGCATACTCGGTATCGGGGATTGGGGTGTGGGAGGCATTAACATCGCCATAGGTAAGTTAGCGGTGTATACAGCGGCAGCTGGTATTAATCCGGGGCGTGTGCTACCTGTCGTTTTAGATGTTGGGACGAACAATAAAAAACTGCTACAAGACCCTCTCTACATCGGTAATCGACAACAGCGGGTGCGTGGAGAGCAGTATGACCGTTTTATTGATGCGTTTGTACAGCATACATTGGGACAGTTCCCGAAGGCACTCCTTCATTGGGAAGATATGGGGAATGTTAACGCCCGCAATATTATGGAAAAGTACGGAGAACATATTCTTACGTTTAATGATGACAAACAAGGAACAGGTGCGGTTACATTAGCAGCTGTTATTTCGGCGTTAAAGGTGACGGGAATTCCGTTGCAGAAGCAACGTATTCTTATTTTTGGCCCCGGTGCTGCAGGAATTGGAAATGCCGACCAGATTCGAGATGCTATGATGAAGCAAGGTCTATCTGAGAAGGAAAGCAGCCAACGTTTTTGGACTTATGATTACCGAGGGCTGTTAACAGAGGGGATGGAGAATATATTCGATTTTCAAAAGCCCTATCTACGTTCCGAAGAGGAAGTACGTTCATGGGCACGGTCCGATGACGGTAAAATTACTCTGCTTGAGGTTATTCGTCAGATTAAGCCCACTATACTGATCGGCACCTCAGGTGTCCACGGTGCTTTCTCGGATAAAATTATAAAGAAATGGCCAACCACGTTGAACGGCCTATCATTATGCCTATGTCTAACCCTACAGCGCTCGCAGAGGCAATTCCAGAGGATCTGATCCGCTAGACACAAGGTAGGGCGCTTATCGCTACTGGAAGCCCCTTTGAGCCTGTCACCTATGAAGGGACGGTTTATGAGATTGGACAATCGAACAATGCATTTGTATTCCCAGGATTGGGGCTTGGCACGATTGCAGTACAGGCCAAGACGATCACTGGAGGTATGTTTACCGCCGCTGCAAATGCTGTAGCCGAGATGGTGGACAGCACTAAGCCAGGAAGCGCCCTTCTCCCCAGTGTACACAAGCTGAAAGAGGTATCCTTTGCTGTAGCATTAGCCGTGGCCAAAGCAGCTATACAGGACGGCACAGCCAGTGTCAAACCAGATCATATAGAGCAGTCTCTTCGTGAACTCATGTGGAAACCGAACTATAGACGTGTAACTGCGCTAAGCTAAGACGATTATACGGAAGTATGTTGAGTATTCACTTCTTGTTGTATTTAGTCACAGGTTATGAACACAACGGGGTAAACTGAATTTGAAATAAACAAATACGATTGTGCATAACATAACTGCCTTTGATCACAACGTGGACATCTTCGAGTGTTCCTTGCAATCAAGGCGGTTATTTTGTGTCCATACGGGTTTATAATTCATTCCTACACTTTACTATCTGGTTACATCATGGGTTGAGGATGAATCAAAGGTTCTAGTTAGTGCAGTTGTAGCACTTATCGACATGTGGATATTTTCAAAAAATATTTATAACAGCAAAAAAAGAACCCTTTCCATAAGGAAAAGGTTCTTCTGTATTCGAAATATTAACGTTTCGAGAACTGTGGTGCACGACGAGCGGCTTTGAGGCCATATTTTTTACGTTCTTTCATACGTGGGTCACGAGTCAGGAAGCCTGCTTTTTTCAAAGCTGGACGGAATTCCGGATCTGCTTTCAGCAAAGCACGGGAAATACCGTGGCGAATTGCGCCTGCTTGACCAGAGATACCACCACCATGAGCAATAACGAGTACGTCATAGCTACCTACTGTTTCAGTCAGGTTCAATGGTTGTTTTACGATCAGTTTGAGTGTTTCCAAACCGAAATATTCATTAATATCACGCTTGTTAATGACAATGCGTCCTTCACCCGGTACGAGACGAACACGAGCTACCGAATGTTTACGACGACCTGTCCCATAGTATTGTACTTGTGCCATGAAACTGTCCTCCCTTTTAATTATCCGCGAAGTTCGTAAACTTCAGGTTTTTGTGCTGCATGTGGATGCTCTGTGCCTTTGTAAGCTTTAAGTCTCAGCTTCATTTTCTCGCCTTGACGAGTTTTAGGAAGCATACCGTGAACAGCCAATTCCAGCATACGCTCAGGCTTGTTCTTAACCATGTCTTGTGCAACCGTTACTTTCAGACCACCCGGATGCAGGGAGTGACGATAGTATTTTTTGTTCTCCATTTTCTTACCAGTCAATACGATTTTCTCCGCATTGATTACAACAACAAAATCACCTGTGTCCACATGTGGTGTAAACTGTGGCTTGTGTTTGCCGCGAATCAACGCAGCCGCTTCGCTTGCCAGACGGCCGAGCGTTTTGCCTTCGGCATCAATGATGTGCCAGTTGCGCTCAACTTCATTTGGCTTCGCCATATACGTAGTACGCATGAAAAGTTTCCTCCTTAAGTTCGTTAACAGAAATCATCATTTATCTTCGTTCGTTAAGTTGCTGCATTATTGATGGATTAGATGTTGTTTGAAAGTGATCGTCTTAATTGGGGCTGTGGGAAAGCCATTAAGAAAACACAACTTTTATATTACAGGATAACCATCAATTCTGCAAGGGTAAAATCAATGTTTTTTGATGTTTTCGTCGTACTCCACATTCCAGAGGGTTAAAGCATGTCCAACAGCCGTAGGACCGGCCTTTGAGCGATTTTTAGCCTCCAAAATGGAAGGAATATCATCCGCCGATTTTTTGCCTTCTCCCACTTCCAGCAAAGTCCCCATAATGATCCGAACCATGTGCTGCAAAAAACCGCTGCCCGTAATATACGTATGAATAATTCCCTGATCATCCGAACCCGGACGTGAAAAGGAATGGTCTACCGTCATGTAGGCTTCGTAAATTGTGCGGACATGATTCGTTTTCTGGGAACGTCGGGATGCGAACGATGTATAGTCAAAAGTGCCGATCAAATGGGCCAGCCCTTCCTCCATCGCTCGTATATCCAAACCCGTCGGGTGATGTGCCTGTGTACGACGGTGAAAGATGTCCGGAAACCGGTTCGCATTAATGCTGTACCGATACGTCTTCCGCTTCGCCATACGGCGTGCATGAAAGGACAACGGCACCTCTTTCGCATCCGTAACGATGATATCACGAGGCAGCCAGGCATTGAGTGCCAGACACCAGCGCTGTATCGGGATCGGTGATTCAGTATGAAAATTGAATACCTGTCCATATGCATGTACACCTGCGTCTGTGCGGCCTGAGCCTGTGATTTTAAGACGTTCGCCCGTCAATGAGTAAATAGCATTTTCAAGATAGTCCTGAATGGTATTACCACTGGGCTGCGTCTGAAAGCCATCATAGCGGGTTCCGTCATAGTTCACCTTCATGCACAAGTTCCGCATGTTTCTCACACCTTTGCAGGGGTATTCACTGGCCTTAAGGAATAACCGTACATAACAAAGGAGAAGCCCCTCAAGGACTCCTCCAAGAGAAAAAAAGGGTTGTTCAGAATCAAGCTGATTCTGTCCACCCTTCCCTCATCTTCGCCTGTTTACGCGCGGTCAACCAGTTCCAGATATACCATTGGAGCGGCATCGCCACGACGAGGTCCCAATTTCAGGATACGAGTGTATCCACCTGGACGCTCGGTGTAACGTGTAGCCAATTCGCTAAACAGCTTTTGGATTGCATCCTGCTCACCATCCAAAGTTTCACGGCGAACGAACGCAGCCACTTGACGACGTGCGTGCAGATCTCCTTTTTTCGCTTTGGTGATCAGTTTTTCAGCAATAGAACGAACTTCTTTCGCTTTAGCCTCAGTAGTTTGGATACGCTCGTACAAGAACAAATCGGTTACCAAATCACGAAACAAAGCTTTACGGGCACTGGAGTTACGGCCCAATTTTTGGTATGCCATGTAGTTTCCCCTCCTTCACAAAAACGTTGCTGTACTATTCTTCCGTACGAAGTCCTAAACCAAGTTCCTCGAGCTTCTCTTGTACTTCTTCCAAAGATTTGCGACCCAGGTTGCGGACCTTCATCATATCTTCTTCAGATTTAGTAGTGAGTTCTTGTACCGTATTGATACCAGCGCGCTTAAGGCAGTTATAGGAACGGACGGAAAGATCCAGCTCTTCGATCGTCATTTCAAGAACTTTTTCTTTCTTGTCTTCTTCTTTTTCGACCATAATTTCCGCATCTTTTGCTTCGTCGGTTAGACCCACGAACAACATCACATGCTCGGTCAAAATTTTTGCTCCAAGGCTTACTGCTTCCTCAGGGCGAATACTTCCGTCAGTCCAAACCTCAAGTGTCAGCTTGTCATAATTCGTAACCTGGCCGACACGCGTATTTTCTATGCCATAGTTCACGCGTGAAATCGGAGTGTAGATGGAGTCGACGGGAATGACGCCGATCGGCTGGTCATCACGTTTATTCCGATCCTGCTTAACGTAACCGCGACCGCGATTGGCGAAAATACGCATGTGAAGTCTCGAACCCGGTCCGAGCGTAGCAATGTGAAGATCCGGATTAAGAATTTCCACATCACTGTCCGCACGGATATCTCCTGCCGTTACAACTCCTTCGCCTTCCGCATCGATTTCGAGTACCTTCTCTTCATCCGAGTGGATTTTAAGCGATAAAGCTTTCAGGTTCAGTATGATCTCCGTTACGTCTTCCTTCACACCGGGAACCGTTGCAAATTCGTGCAAAACTCCATCGATCTGAACCGATGTCACTGCTGCCCCCGGTAACGAGGATAACAGAATACGGCGAAGCGAGTTTCCTAGCGTCGTACCGTACCCGCGTTCCAGCGGTTCTACTACGAATTTTCCATAGGTGCCATCATCATTGACGTCTACCGTCTCAATTTTCGGCTTTTCGATTTCTATCACTGCAATATCCCTCCTTCAAAACGTCGCTCCTATATGAAACATTCACCTTATCCATAGTCTATCATGCAGTATACCTAAACATCCATTCTTGGCAGTTTGTGCCGGATTTATACTACACGCAGAGGAGAAATCTCATTAGACGCGACGACGTTTTGGAGGACGGCATCCGTTATGAGGTACCGGAGTTACGTCTTTAATCAGGTTAACTTCCAGTCCAGCTGCTTGCAAAGAGCGGATTGCTGCTTCGCGTCCTGCGCCTGGTCCTTTAACCATGACTTCGACAGTCTTCATGCCGTGTTCCATTGCAGCTTTAGCAGCAGTTTCTGCGGCCATTTGCGCTGCGAATGGAGTAGATTTACGGGAACCACGGAATCCCATGCCGCCTGAGCTGGCCCAAGAGATTGCGTTACCGTGTGGATCTGTGATCGTAACGATCGTGTTGTTGAACGTGGAACGGATGTGTGCCACGCCAGTCTCGATATTTTTACGGTCACGGCGTTTTGTACGTACAACTTTTTTCGGTTTAGCCATTGAATGTTATCCTCCCTTCTTATTTCTTTTTGTTCGCTACAGTCCGACGAGGACCTTTGCGGGTACGAGCATTAGTTTTGGTACGTTGTCCGCGAACAGGCAATCCACGACGGTGACGAACACCACGGTAGCAGCCAATCTCAGTCAGACGTTTAATATTTAAGGAAATTTCACGACGCAGATCGCCTTCTACTTTAACTTCTTTGTCGATCGTTTCACGTAATTTGCTCACTTCATCTTCAGTCAAATCACGAACACGCGTGTTTGCACTGATGCCTGTTTCCTTCAAAATTTTCTGAGAAGTCGTTTTACCGATTCCGAAAATGTAAGTCAAGGCGATCTCAACGCGTTTGTCACGTGGCAAATCCACACCAGCTATACGAGCCATTTTACGCTACACCCCCTTCTATTAACCTTGTTTTTGTTTGTGTTTCGGATTTTCGCAAATAACCATTACATTCCCTTTACGGCGAATGACTTTGCATTTCTCGCAAATAGGTTTTACAGAAGGTCTTACCTTCATGTTGATTACCTCCTCCAAGCTTTACCCTGGTAAAACTCGCTTCATGAACATTCACATCGTTTTGCCGAGCAAAACAAGTTTTTTTTAAAATGACGTACGTTTAATTAAACCTGCATGAATTACTTGCGGTACGTAATACGGCCTTTAGTTAAATCGTAAGGCGATAACTGTACAACCACCTTGTCGCCTGTCAAAATACGGATAAAGTGCATCCGCAGTTTTCCGGAAACATGTGCAAGAATTTGATGACCGTTCTCCAGCTCTACCTTGAACGTAGCGTTCGGCAGTGGCTCGATTACCGTACCTTCAACCTCAATGACATCTTCTTTGGCCAAAGTCAGTCTCCTTTCTCTTCAGCTTGGTATTCGGACGACTCCAAGAAAGTTTTCACTGCATGACGCAGCTTTCCATTTGTCACCCGACCGCTTTCGTTTAAACTGTTTACAACCTCGCTACTAATCTTGGGCTGAGGCATCAGATGAAGAACGTTTTTCTTCTTCGACTGATCAAACTTTCGTTTGTCCCCATCCGCAATATATACAAACCTGCTGTCCGCTATAGAAACGACAACCGCAATCTGTCCGACATCTCTGCCTTTCAGAATCTTCACCAGCTGACCGATTTGCAGGTTTCCTTGCTGAATCATTCAAATCACCTACGCACTCAGTTTCGTGAAAATGTCCATGCCGTCCGTTGTGACCGTCACCGCTTGCTCGTTACGAGCACGAGAGGCCACGTTCACCGTTACGACCGTCCAGTTGTCTTCCAGCGCCCCCACATGGCGAGAACCTATATGAACCATGAGTTCAATAGCCAGCACCATGCCGGTTTTCAGCCTCGGCCCCTGTTCGGGAATACCACGGTTTGGATTCTCAATATATTGCCGAATGGCATGCGACATTGTAAACTGGCGAGTCTTCGCGATGATATCGCCTTTGTTTAACTTGCGTTTGCCGGGAAATCCGTGCACCAGTTGTTCGTTGACTGAAGCGCAAATGCTGGCAGGAAAACCGTTATAACCTTTAAAAGACGGCACAGCTCCTTGACTGCGAATATACCGATCAGCTAAATGATCAAGTTCACCGGTCGTCATACCGGGCTCGATGTGTTCCACCAAGGAATGATTCGTTTCCGTATCCACTCTCTCAGCTTTCCTCATAAAGCTTAATTCCGTCCCCGACTTGCAAATGATCATTACAGCTAACCCCGCAACAAGGACACGATATTTTTGGAAACCACATCAATATCCTGTTCTCCGTCAATATGACGCAGAAGATTCTGGTTCTCATAAAACGTGAGGAGTGGTGCTGTTTTATTACTATATTCGTCAAGTCGTGTTCTTACGCTATCCTCGTTATCGTCAGGGCGCTGATAGAGCTCCCCGCCATCTTTATCGCAAATGCCTTCAACCTTTGGAGGATTAAAGACAACATGATAGCTAGTTCCACAGATTTTGCAAACTCGCCGTCCTGTGATTCGTACCAACAATTTGTCACGATCCACTTTCAGGTTGATGACATCATCAAGCTTCGTATCCAAACGACCCAAAATTTGATCCAAGGCTTCAGCCTGAGCCAAAGTTCTAGGAAAACCGTCCAGCAAGAAACCTTTCTTACAGTCCGGCTGTTGCAGCCGCTCTTCAACGATGCCAATCGTTACATCATCCGGAACAAGTTCACCCTTGTCGATATATTCCTTGGCTTTAATGCCAATAGGTGTTCCCTGTTTCATCGCCAGGCGAAATGCGTCACCTGTCGAGATATGAGGAATGCCGAATTCCTTCACAATGACATCTGCTTGTGTACCTTTACCAGCCCCCGGAGGGCCCATGATTAAAATATTCACAATCTGTCACTCCTCAAGACGACCCCTACACAAGAAACAGCACAAAAGGTGCCGGTAAGTATGCGAACATCCTAAGCCGGAACCTGTTGCCTATTTGTTGATGAAGCCTTTGTAATGGCGTTTGATCAGTTGGCTTTCGATCTGCTTCATCGTATCCAATGCTACACCGATAATGATGAGCAATGAAGTACCGCCAATTTGCACGGAACGAGGCAAGCCCGAAAGCGAACCGAAGAATACCGGCAATACGGATATGACTGCCAGGAACAAAGCTCCTGTCATTGTCAAACGTGACATTACTCGTGTCAGGTATTTCTCCGTGGCTTTACCCGGGCGAATTCCCGGAATATAACCGCCGTTTTTCTTCATGTTGTCGGCCATTTGCTGCGGATTCATCTGTACAAAGGTATAGAAGAATGTGAAACCGATAATCATTACGACATACAAAACCATACCCAGCGGCTTGTCATAATACAAGTAAGTGGTAATCCACTTCGCCCAAGCATGATCTGCCCAAAAACTCGCAATAATTGTCGGGAATTGCAGCAATGATACCGCAAAGATTACCGGAATAACGCCTGCCGCATTAATTTTCATCGGAATATGCGTATTCTGGCCACCGTACATTTTGTTACCAACTACACGTTTGGCGTATTGTACCGGGATTTTCCGAATACCTTGCTGGATGTAGATAACACCCACAATAATCAGAATAATCACCAAGGCAATAATAATTGCCTTCAGAATATTCATAAACAGTTGATCTGCCTGAATAAACTGGGATTCTACAACCGTCCGAATATGTCTTGGAATACCTGCCGCGATCCCTGCAAAGATAACGATAGAGATACCGTTGCCGATTCCCTTTTCGGTAATTTGCTCGCCTAGCCACATAAGGAACGTAGTTCCTGCTGTAAGCACAATAGCTATTACCAGATAATCTGCAAAAGTGGCTCCTGGAATCATCGCTGCACCATACAGTCGATTAAAGCCGATCGACGTTCCGAATGCTTGAATCAAGCCCAGTATTACCGTACCATACCGTGTAAGTTGAGCCAACTTCTTTTTACCATGCTCTCCTTGTTTAGCCCATTCCGCAAGTTTCGGAATAACGTCCATTGACAGCAACTGTACAATGATAGACGCTGTAATATATGGCATAATCCCGAGGGCGAAGATCGAGAACTGATACAAAGCGCCCCCTGAGAAGGTATTAAGGAGTCCAAACAACTCGCTTCCTGCCTGATCCTGAGAAGTAAAGACTTGCTTGTTCACGCCGGGAACCGGCACGAAGGAGCCAATACGGTATACAAAAAGTATAAACAGGGTAAACAGGATTCGGGTTCTAAGATCCTCAACCCGCCATATATTTTTCAGGGTCTTGAACATTAGATCACCTCGGTTTTACCGCCGGCAGCTTCAATTTTCTCTACCGCAGATTGAGAGAACTTGTTCGCTTTAACTGTCAATTTTACAGTGATTTCACCGTTACCCAGAATTTTAATTCCGGATTTCGCGTTTTTCACAATGCCATTGTTCAGCAAAAACTCAGGGCTTACTTCTGTACCCGCTGCAAAACTGTTCAAATCTTCGATATTCAAAACCGCATACTCTTTACGAGTAGGATTTACGAAACCGCGTTTAGGCAAGCGACGATACAGTGGGTTTTGACCACCCTCGAAGCCTGGACGTACACCACCGCCAGAACGAGCGTTTTGACCCTTATGACCACGACCAGAAGTTTTACCCGTACCGCTACTAGGACCACGACCCAAACGTTTACGTTCTTTGCGGGAGCCTGGAGCTGGGGAAAGCTCATGTAACTTCATCGTTCGTTGCACCTCCTTGATTATTGTTAAAATGCTTTATTTCCTATGCCTCGATTTCTTTAACAGAAACCAAATGGCTAACTTGATTGATCATCCCGCGAATCGCTGGATTGTCGGGTTGAATTACTTTATGGTTGATTTTACGCAAGCCGAGCGTTTTAACAGTCGTTCTTTGAGTACCAGGACGACCGATCAACGAACGAACGAGGGTAATTTCTAATTTCGCCATGACATTCCCTCCTTAGCCCAGCAGCTCTTCGATGGATTTGCCGCGCAATTTTGCAACTTCTTCAGCGCGTTTCAAGCGGGACAAACCTTCCAATGTCGCATTGACCATGTTCATGGAATTCGAAGAACCCAGAGATTTTGTCAAGATATCACCTACACCAGCAAGTTCCAGTACAGCACGAACCGGACCGCCAGCGATAACTCCAGTACCTTCCGATGCCGGTTTCAACAGAACCCGGCCAGCACCGAACTTACCTGTAACAAGGTGAGGAATAGTTGTTCCTACGAGCGGAACGTGAACCAAGTTTTTCTTAGCATCTTCAATACCTTTGCGAATCGCATCAGGTACTTCGCCAGCTTTACCGATTCCGGCGCCTACCCAGCCGTTACCGTCGCCTACTACTACCAGAGCACTAAAGCTGAAACGGCGTCCGCCTTTGACAACTTTAGCTACACGATTAATATTTACTACTCTTTCAGTCAGTTCCAAAGTGTTCGGATCTACACGCAAGTCGTTAACCTCCTTTTGAGAAATGTCTTAGAATTCAAGGCCTGCTTCGCGAGCTGCATCAGCCAAAGCCTGAATCCGTCCATGATACAAGTATCCACCACGGTCAAATACGATGTTAGCATGACCTTTTTCTTTTGCACGTTTAGCAACGAGTTCGCCAACCTTACGAGCTGCCTCTACGCTACCACCGTTTTTGATCTCACTGCTCAGTTCTTTATCCATAGTGGATGCAGATACCAATGTTACACCAGCTACATCATCAATCAATTGTGCGTAGATATGTTTGGAAGAACGGAATACGTTCAAACGAGGACGCAAAGCCGTACCTTCGATTTTCTTACGTACACGCAGATGTCTTCTGACACGTGCTTTATTTTTATCTTGTTTTGTAATCATCTTAAGTTTTCACTCCCTTCAGTTTGCCTTTTAAAGCTTTATACTAAGACGCACTGGGTAAAAAAGAAGTACGAAGTCTTTCCAGCAGAAAGACCGCACAAAGTCGGTAAGAAACTTATTTCTTCTTACCGGCTTTACCTTCTTTACGAATGATGCGCTCGCCTTCGTATTTAATCCCTTTACCTTTGTACGGCTCAGGTTCACGAACGGAACGAATTTTAGCAGCATAGGCACCTACACGCTCTTTATCAATTCCGCGAACGATGATTTTAGTGTTCGAAGGAACTTCGAATTCGATGCCCGCTTCCGGTGTGATTTCAACCGGGTGAGAGTATCCAACGTTCAGAACGATTTTATCTCCGGATTTGCTTGCACGATATCCGACCCCAACCAGCTCCAGAGATTTTGAAAATCCTTCAGTTACACCACTTACCATGTTGTTGACAACGCTGCGGGTTGTTCCATGCAAAGAGCGGTGAAGTTTGTTGTCCGAAGGACGAATTACGTTGATTTCATTGTTTTCCACAGTAACGGACATGTCTTTATGAAGCTCACGAGTCAATGTTCCTTTAGGACCTTTAACTGTGATCGCTGTGTTGTTCAAAGTTACGTCAACACCACTTGGTACTGTGATTGGCTTACGACCAATACGGGACATATCTGTTGCACCTCCTATCTTTTAAACGTTATCTTACCAAACGTAGCAAACCACTTCTCCGCCGGCTTTAGACTGACGTGCTTCTTTGTCGGTCATAATACCTTTGGATGTCGAAATGATCGCGATCCCGAGTCCACCCAGAACGCGTGGAATTTCGTTGCTCTTCGTGTAAACACGAAGACCTGGTTTACTGATTCTTTTCAAACCTGTAATAACACGTTCGTTATTTGCACCGTATTTCAAGAAAACACGGATGATCCCTTGTTTGCTATCTTCAACAAATTCCGCATCACGAATGAATCCTTCACGTTTCAGGATGTCGGCGATTTGTTTTTTCATTGTAGATGCAGGCATTTCTACTGTTTCGTGACGAACTGTGTTCGCATTACGAATACGAGTAAGCATATCTGCAATTGGATCAGACATAGTCATTGTGTATAAACCTCCTTCCCAAACAGGACTTTTTACCAGCTTGCTTTTTTCACGCCAGGAATCTGGCCTTTATAAGCTAATTCACGGAAGCAAATTCTGCAGATCTTAAACTTTTGCAGTACCGAATGTGGACGACCACAACGCTCGCAACGAGTATAAGCACGAACTTTAAACTTTGGTGTGCGTTGTTGTTTGACTTTCATTGAAGTTTTTGCCACTTAGCCTGACACCTCCTAAATAGTTTCGGAGAACAGGGTGTCTCTTATATCAGACGCCCAAAACGTTATGCCAACATTACTTTGCGAAAGGCATGCCCAGTTGAGTCAGAAGCTCACGGGACTCTTCGTCAGTTTTGGCAGTCGTTACGATAACGATGTCCATACCGCGAACTTTATCAACTTGATCGTACTCGATTTCCGGGAAGATCAATTGTTCTTTCAGACCAAGCGTGTAGTTACCACGTCCGTCGAAAGCTTTTGTTGAAACACCATGGAAGTCACGTACGCGAGGAAGCGTGATATTGAACAATTTGTCCAAGAAATAATACATACGCTCGCCACGAAGTGTTACCTTAACACCGATCGGCATGTTTTCACGCAATTTAAAACCTGCAATAGATTTTTTTGCGCGAGTGATTACTGGTTTTTGACCAGCGATCAACTGCATGTCGCTCACAGCCGAATCGAGCACTTTGGAGTTTTGGACCGCGTCGCCAACACCCATGTTGATTACAACTTTCTCGATTTTAGGCACTTGCATTACTGATGTATAACTAAACTTCTGCATCAAGGCAGGAGTGATTTCTTTCAAGAAACGCTCTTTCATTCTTGTTGTTGCCATGAATCATAGACCTCCTTTCTTTGAAAATTAATTAGTCGATCACTTCGCCAGAACGTTTTGCAATGCGCACTTTTTTTCCGTTGTCCAATACTTTGTAACCAACACGAGTTACTTTTCCGCTCTTCGGATCAATGTGCATAACGTTGGAAACGTGAATCGGAGCTTCTTTCTCGATGATGCCGCCTTGTGGATTCAACTGATTAGGCTTTTGGTGTTTTTTAATCATGTTAACACCTTCCACAAGCACACGGTTTTGACGAGGGTAAGCAGCGATAACGCGACCTTTTTTACCTTTATCTTTACCAGTAATCACCAGAACAGTGTCGTCTTTTTTGACGTGCAGCTTGTTGTTATGGGATTCCAGAACTTTTTTCACTTTTGGCATTTCGTACACCTCCTACAGGCACATTTTAAGGTGAATTTAGATCACTTCCGGAGCCAAGGAAACGATTTTCATGAAGTCCTTGTCACGAAGTTCGCGAGCAACTGGTCCGAAAATACGAGTACCACGTGGGCTCTTGTCTTCTTTAACGACCACTGCTGCGTTCTCGTCAAATCCGATATAGGAACCGTCTTTACGGCGGATAGAACGTTTAGTACGAACGACAACCGCTCTTACTACATCACCCTTTTTGACAACGCCGCCTGGTGTTGCTTGTTTTACGGAACAAACGATCAGGTCACCGATTTGAGCTGTACGACGTCCCGTACCACCGAGCACACGGATACACATCAGTTCCTTCGCGCCGGAATTGTCAGCTACAGTCAAACGTGTAAATGGTTGAATCATTTATTTATCCTCCTTTCGGAAAAACTACACTACATTAAATTATAACAGCTTTTTCAATGATTTCGACCAGTCTCCAGTTTTTGTCTTTGGACAAAGGGCGAGTTTCCATGATTTTAACAGTATCACCGATTTGTGCGGTGTTGTTTTCATCATGAGCTTTGAATTTCTTTGTTACTTTGATACGTTTATGGTAGAGATCATGTTTTTTGTAAGTTTCTACAGCAATCACAATCGTTTTGTCCATTTTATCGCTGACTACTTTACCAACTAACACTTTACGGGCATTACGTTCGCTCATTGTTGGCCTCCTTCCTAATTACAGGCGGAATCTCCACCCGGTCTGATATCTTAGCTAATCCCAAGTTCTCTTTCACGGATCACGGTTTTAGCACGAGCAATTTCCTTACGTACATCGCCGATCCGAGTCGGGTTATCAAGCTGACCGGTAGCGAGTTGAAAACGAAGGTTAAAGAGTTCTTCTTTGAACCCAGAGATCTTTTGTTCAATTTCAGCAGTGGTTAGGTTGCGAAATTCACTAGCCTTCATTTGCTTCACCACCCAATTCTTCACGTTTCACAAACTTAGTTTTGATTGGCAGTTTGTGAGCGGCAAGACGCATTGCTTCACGAGCAATCTCTTCCGGAACACCAGCAAGTTCGAACATGATCTTACCTGGTTTCACTACTGCAACCCATTTTTCTACGTTACCTTTACCACTACCCATACGAACCTCAAGAGGCTTCTGAGTAATTGGTTTGTCAGGGAAAATTTTAATCCAAACCTTACCACCACGTTTGATGTAACGAGTCATCGCAATACGAGCAGCTTCGATCTGACGGTTAGTAATCCATGCAGGTTCAGTAGCTTGCAAACCATACTCACCAAAGTTCAGTGTAGTGCCGCCTTTTGCACGACCCTTCATATGACCACGTTGTTGCTTACGATGTTTTACGCGTTTTGGTACCAACATGATTAGTTGCCTCCTTCCTGAGGAGCTTGTTTCTTAGCTGGAGGAAGAACCTCTCCACGATAGATCCATACTTTTACGCCAATACGGCCGTAAGTAGTATGAGCTTCCGCTGTACCGTAGTCAATGTCAGCACGAAGCGTATGCAGTGGAACTGTTCCTTCGCTGTACCCTTCGGAACGAGCGATTTCGGCACCGCCAAGACGTCCGCCTACTTGAGTTTTAATTCCTTTTGCTCCGGAACGCATAGTTCTTTGGATCGCTTGTTTCAAAGCACGACGGAAAGAAACGCGACGTTCCAATTGTTGTGCAATGCTCTCAGCAACCAAGATTGCATCCAGCTCAGGATTTTTAATTTCAGAGATATTGATGTGTACCTTTTTACCGCCTGCGATTTTAGTGATTTCATTACGCAAGTTTTCAACTTCGGAACCACCCTTACCGATAACCATACCAGGTTTCGCAGTGTGAATCGTTACGTTGACGCGGTTAGCTGCTCTCTCGATTTCAACACGGGATACAGCGGAATCTTTCAATCTTTTTTTCAGATGTTCACGAATTCTAACGTCTTCCAGCAAAAGATCACCGAAATCTTTGCCTGCATACCATTTGGATTCCCAATCACGGATAATACCGATTCGGAGTCCGACGGGATTTACCTTTTGGCCCACACGTTTTCCCTCCTTATTTTTCAGATACCACCAGAGTAATATGACTGGTGCGTTTATTGATGCGGCTTGCACGACCCATTGCACGCGGGCGGAACCGTTTCATTGTAGGACCTTGGTTTACAAAAACTTGCGATACTACCAACTTGTTCACGTCCAAAGAGTAGTTGTGGTCTGCATTTGCAATAGCAGAGTTCAACAGCTTCTCAACGACC
The DNA here is from genome assembly GCF_056316205.1 of Paenibacillus sp. 1-8. NCBI lineage: Bacteria > Bacillati > Bacillota > Bacilli > Caryophanales > Paenibacillaceae > Paenibacillus > Paenibacillus sp. 1-8. Next base: position 4,723,511 of record NZ_CM149995.1, read on the forward strand.
GGAGAAGCGGATTTCGGAGTGTGACGAAGAATTGCAATCGCCTCACCAACCTGCTTACCGCGGATCAAATCGATAACGAGTTTAACTTTACGAGCGGAAATCCGTACGGATTTAGCATGTGCTTTTGCTTCCATTGAGTTTACCTCCTCTCAAACACTACGCTGTGTTGATTATCTTCTTGTTTTCTTATCGTCATCCGTATGGCCTTTATAGGTACGTGTTGGAGCGAATTCGCCCAATTTGTGTCCGACCATATCTTCCGTTACGTATACTGGCACGTGTTTACGACCATCGTATACACCAAACGTATGTCCGATAAATTGTGGGAAAATCGTAGAGCGACGGGACCAAGTTTTGATCACGACTTTTTTGTCCGATTCGTTCAAAACCTCTACTTTTTTCAGCAGGTAACCATCAACGAATGGTCCTTTTTTGAGACTGCGACCCATGTATGAATCCTCCCTTCGTTAAAACGTTGTCGTTCCTTAATATGTTAACGTGCGACTTAAGCGCACGTCTTATTACTTAGTACGACGACGAACGATGTATTTATCAGATGCTTTACCTTTTTTACGTGTTTTGTAACCAAGGGTTGGTTTACCCCATGGAGACATCGGAGATTTACGTCCGATTGGAGCGCGACCTTCACCACCACCGTGTGGGTGATCGTTAGGGTTCATAACAACACCGCGAACTTCAGGACGTTGTCCCAACCAACGGCTACGTCCGGCTTTACCGATCTTCACCAATTCATGGTCTTCGTTACCAACAGAACCGATTGTAGCGCGGCAAACTTTCAGAACGCGACGAACTTCACCAGAAGTCAAACGAATTGTTACATACTTCTCTTCTTTACCAAGAAGCTGGGCTTCCGTACCGGCAGCACGAACGAGTTGACCACCTTTGCCCGGTTTCAATTCGATGTTGTGGATAACCGTACCTACTGGAATGTTTTCCAAAGGCAAAGAGTTACCGATTTTGATATCGGAACCTACGCCGGATACCACTTCGTCCCCTACTTTCAAGCCTTTAGGAGCGATGATGTAACGTTTTTCACCATCCACATAGTGGATAAGTGCGATGTTGGACGTACGGTTTGGATCATATTCGATCGTAGCAACGCGGCCCGGTATTCCATCTTTGTTACGTTTGAAATCGATAATACGGTATTTACGTTTGTGTCCGCCGCCTTGATGACGAACCGTAATTTTACCTTGGTTATTACGTCCAGCTTGCTTGCTCAGAGGCGCCAGCAACGATTTCTCGGGCTGATTAGTCGTGATCTCCTCGAAAGTAGATACAGACATAGCACGTCTGGCCGGGGACGTCGGTTTATACTTTTTAATTGGCACTGAGTTTCCCTCCTTACTTTACAGTTTCAATTATACCGTTTCAAAAAACTCAAGCGGCTTACTGTCTTTACTCAGCGTTACGAACGCTTTTTTCCACTCGCTCGTATAGCCGGAATGACGGCCGTAGCGTTTTGGTTTTGCAGGAACACGAAGCGTGTTTACGTTACTTACTTTCACGTTAAAGATCGCTTCGATTGCTTTTTTAACTTCGACTTTATTGGAACGAATGTCTACCTCGAAAACGTATTTCAAGTCATTCATCATACCAGCCGTACGTTCGGTGATTACCGGACGTTTGATAATATCACGAGGATCCTTCATTACGCGAGCACCTCCTCTACCTTCTGAACTGCTTCCTTCGTAATGATCAGTTTGTCGTGTCCAAGCACGTCAAGAACATTAATGCCGTCTGCGGATACAAACTTCACACCAGGAATATTACGAGCGGACAGAGCCACATTATCATCATAGCTAGGAGCTACGATCAATGCTTTACGGTCAGCTTTAAGGTTGTTCAAAATGGCTGCGAATTCTTTCGTTTTAGGTCCGTTCAGTGTAAGAGCGTCCAATACAATGATTTCATTCTCAATCACTTTGGAAGACAAAGCCGATTTGATCGCCAAGCGACGAACCTTTTTAGGCAATTTGTAAGCATAGCTGCGTGGAGTCGGACCAAATACAGTACCGCCACCAACCCATTGCGGTGCACGGATCGAACCTTGACGAGCGCGGCCAGTACCTTTTTGTTTCCAAGGTTTACGTCCGCCACCACGTACTTCAGAACGTCCTTTTACTTTGTGAGTACCTTGACGCAGGGAAGCCAATTGCATAACAACAGCGTCATGAAGAACGTGTTTATTCGGTTCGATACCGAATACTGCGTCGTTCAATTCAATTTCGCCAACTTGGCTGCCGCTAATATTGAAAAGTGCTACTTTTGGCATTTCGTGTTCCTCCTTTCTTCAGTTGTTTATTTTTTCACCGTTTCTAGTACTTTAACGAAGCTGTTTTTAGGTCCTGGAATGGAGCCTTTCACGAGCAATACATTACGTTCTGTATCGATCTTAACAACTTCAAGGCGTTGGATCGTTACCGTTTCATGCCCCATGTGTCCTGGCAGGTGTTTACCTTTAGGAACGCGGTTAGCTTGAATGGAGCCCATCGAACCTGGACCTCTGTGGTAACGCGAGCCGTGTGCCATTGGTCCGCGGCTTTGTCCCCAACGTTTGATAACGCCGGCAAAACCCTTACCTTTAGAAATACCTGTTACGTCAACGAATTCGCCTTCTGTGAAGACATCAGCCTTCAGTTCTTGGCCAACCTCGTACGCAGCAAGGTCGATGCCACGAAGTTCACGAACGTAGCGCTTAGGTGCAGTATTTGCTTTTTTCGCATGTCCTGCTTCAGGTTTGTTGGATCTTTTTTCTTTTTTATCAGAGAAACCGAGTTGAATAGCTTCGTATCCATCGTTTTCCAGATCTTTCTTTTGCAGAACAACACAAGGGCCCGCTTCGATAACCGTAACAGCAAGTACGTTACCTTCAGGGGTAAACACTTGAGTCATTCCGAGTTTTTTTCCTAAGATACCTTTCATGTTGACACCTCTTTTCTTTTCCTAATCACAAATTACAATTTAATTTCGATATCTACACCGGACGGCAGGTCCAAGCGCATCAAGGCATCCACAGTTTGTGGAGTCGGGTTAACAATGTCGATCAAACGCTTATGTGTGCGCATTTCGAACTGCTCCCGGGAATCCTTGTACTTGTGTACCGCACGGAGAATAGTAATGATTTGTTTTTCAGTTGGCAGCGGAATTGGTCCGGATACACCTGCGCCCGAACGTTTAGCTGTTTCAACAATTTTCTCAGCGGATTGATCAAGAATTCTGTGGTCGTAAGCTTTCAAACGAATACGAATCTTTTGCTTTGCCATTTTAGTCCCTCCTTCTATCGCCCAATTTGGTATCGGACATACTCCGTGAAAATTTTCCGACATCCCTCCCATGGCAAAGGGGCCGGGTGTGTCAGTAACCTCTCACATCATCGCACAGTCACAAACAACATTAGTTATTATATCTAATAGTTCTGCCTATTGCAAGCAAAAACGAAAAAACAATGTATCTTATTTTCAAAAGATACAATTGCAATCGCAGCTCGCGATTTATTCAAGAGAAAAGCCCCCGCACCAGGGCGGGGGCTTCCTTTAGCTCCGTTCCAATACAATGTTACTCGTTCCAGTACAATGTTGCTTTATTTAAAGGCCAAAGCCTCTTATTTGGTGATTGTTGCTACCGCACCAGCGCCAACTGTACGTCCACCTTCACGAATAGAGAACTTAGTTCCTTCTTCGATAGCGATTGGGTTGATCAGTTGAACAGTAACTGTGATGTTGTCACCAGGCATTACCATTTCGGAACCTTCTGGCAAAGTGATGATACCAGTTACGTCAGTTGTACGGAAGTAGAACTGTGGACGGTAACCAGTGAAGAAAGGTTTGTGACGTCCACCCTCTTCTTTAGTCAAAACGTAGATTTGAGCAGAGAATTCTGTATGAGGTTTAACAGAACCTGGTTTAGCCAATACTTGGCCACGCTCGATTTGTGCACGATCTACACCGCGAAGCAATGCGCCGATGTTATCGCCAGCTTGAGCCGAGTCAAGCAATTTGCGGAACATTTCTACGCCTGTTACTACGGATTTACGGGATTCTTCTTGAATACCGATGATTTCGATTTCGTCGCCCACTTTAACAGTACCACGCTCTACACGGCCTGTAGCAACTGTACCACGACCTGTGATGGAGAATACGTCCTCGACAGGCATAAGGAAAGGCTTTTCAGTGTCGCGTTCTGGAGTTGGGACGTAAGTGTCGATTATTTCGAACATTTCAACGATTTTCTTAGCATAGTCGCCCTCTGGGTTTTGCAGAGCTTCACGAGCGGAACCGCGAATGATTGGAGTGTCGTCGCCTGGGAAGTCATATTCGCTCAGCAAGTCACGAACTTCCATTTCAACCAGTTCCAACAGCTCTTCGTCTTCAACCATGTCACATTTGTTCAGGAATACAACGATGTAAGGAACGCCTACTTGGCGGGACAACAGGATGTGTTCACGAGTTTGCGGCATTGGGCCGTCAGCTGCGGATACAACCAGAATCGCTCCGTCCATTTGTGCAGCGCCAGTGATCATGTTTTTAACATAGTCGGCGTGACCTGGGCAGTCAACGTGTGCATAGTGACGGTTAGGTGTTTCGTATTCCACGTGTGCTGTGGAGATTGTGATACCGCGTTCGCGCTCTTCTGGAGCTTTATCGATTTGGTCGAATGCTACAGCAGCACCACCGTAAGTTTTGGACAATACAGTTGTGATTGCAGCAGTCAAAGTAGTTTTACCATGATCGACGTGACCAATAGTACCGATGTTAACGTGCGGTTTGTTACGTTCAAACTTAGCCTTTGCCATTTGAACAATTCCTCCTCAATAACTTGTTTTATTTTTAGGCTGTCGGATTCCTTATGGGCGAACCTTGAGGTATACCGATCAGCTGATACATTGTATTACTCGCCGCCTTTGGTTTTGGCAACGATCTCTTCAGCAATGCTCTTCGGAACTTCTTCATAATGAGAAAGCTCCATGGAGAACACGCCGCGTCCTTGCGTACCGGAACGAAGTGTTGTCGAGTATCCAAACATCTCGGACAAAGGCACCTTCGCACGAATGATCTGAGCTCCACTGCGGGAGTCCATACCTTCAATCCGTCCGCGACGGGAGTTCAACATACCCATTACGTCACCCATGTATTCCTCAGGAACCGTTACTTCAACTTTCATAATCGGTTCAAGCAATACTGGTTTACATTTGTCTTTCGCTGCTTTCAGCGCCATTGATCCGGCAATTTTAAACGCCATTTCATTGGAATCAACATCATGGTATGATCCGTCCACGATTGTAGCTTTAACGTCCACAAGCGGGAAGCCTGCGATAACGCCGTTTTTCATTTGTTCCTCAATACCAGCAAGAGCAGGAGCGATGTACTCTCTAGGAACAGAGCCGCCGACTACTTTACTTTCGAATTGGCTACCAGTACCTGGCTCAAGCGGTTCGAACTCAACCCATACGTGACCGTATTGACCACGACCACCGGATTGACGAACGAATTTACCTTCGACACGTGCTGGAGCACGGAAAGTTTCACGATATGCAACCTGTGGTTTACCCACATTGGTTTCCACCTTGAACTCACGACGCATACGGTCGATGATGATATCAAGGTGAAGCTCACCCATACCTGCCAAGATGGTTTGGCCTGTTTCTTCGTTAGTATGAGCGCGAAGAGTTGGATCTTCTTCGGTCAATTTACCGAGGGCAACAGACATTTTATCTTGGTCAGCTTTGGTTTTAGGCTCAACCGCGATTTCGATAACCGGATCAGGGAAATTCATGGACTCGAGAATAACTGGATTCTTCTCATCACACAGTGTATCACCTGTACCTGTATCTTTCAATCCTACGGCTGCCGCAATATCACCGGAGTAAACTACAGTGATTTCTTGACGGCTGTTCGCATGCATTTGAAGAATACGTCCGATACGTTCGCGCTTGCCTTTTGTTGCATTCAATACGTATGAACCGGATTGAAGAACACCGGAGTATACGCGGAAGAATGTCAACTTACCAACGTAAGGGTCCGTCATGATTTTGAAGGCCAACGCGGAGAATGGCTCTTCATCGGAAGAGTGACGTTCAACTTCCGTACCGTCTTCCAAATGCCCTTGAATACTTGGCACGTCAGTAGGAGCCGGCAAGTAGTCGAGAACAGCATCCAACATCAGCTGAACACCTTTGTTACGGTAAGAAGATCCACAGATAACTGGGAAGATTTTAACATCTACAACACCTTTACGGAGAGCGGCTTTAATTTCGGCAACCGAAATTTCTTCGCCTTCCAGGTATTTCATTGTCAATTCTTCGTCCAGTTCAGCAACCTTCTCGATCAATTCATTACGAAGTTCTTCAACTTGATCTTTGAATTCCGCAGGAATTTCTACTTCTTCGATATCTTGACCAAGATCATCTTTGTACATATGAGCTTTTTGTTCAACGATATCGATAATACCAATAAAATCATTTTCTGCACCGATTGGCAATTGAATCGCAACTGCGTTCGCTTGAAGGCGATCACGCATGTCGGAGACAACATTCAGGAAGTCGGCACCAATGATATCCATTTTGTTTACATATGCGATCCGTGGAACTCCGTAGCGATCAGCCTGTCTCCATACGGTTTCGGACTGAGGCTCAACGCCTTCTTTCGCACTGAAAACACCAACTGCTCCGTCCAATACACGAAGGGAACGTTCAACTTCAACAGTGAAGTCAACGTGCCCCGGGGTGTCGATGATATTGACGCGGTGACCTTTCCAGGCAGCGGTCGTCGCAGCGGAAGTAATCGTGATTCCGCGCTCTTGTTCTTGTTCCATCCAGTCCATTGTCGCAGCGCCCTCGTGAACTTCACCGATTTTGTGCGTACGTCCTGTGTAGAACAAGATCCGCTCTGTTGTTGTGGTTTTACCCGCGTCAATATGAGCCATGATCCCGATATTACGTGTATTCGTCAAGGAGAACTCTCTTGCCATGAAATGGGTCTCCCTTCAAAATTGAAGTTATTTTTTTGAGCTGAATCCTACCAACGGTAGTGAGCAAACGCTTTGTTCGCTTCAGCCATTTTGTGCGTATCTTCGCGTTTTTTCACGGAAGCGCCTGTGTTGTTGGAAGCGTCAATAATTTCAGCCGCCAAACGCTCTTCCATCGTTTTCTCACCGCGATTGCGGGAGTAGTTTACGAGCCAACGTAAACCCAGGGAAGTACGTCTTTCTGGTTTTACCTCGATTGGTACTTGGTAGTTGGCACCGCCGACACGGCGTGCTTTAACTTCCAGGACTGGCATGATATTCTTGATAGCTGCTTCAAAAACTTCCATCGGGTCATTCCCCGTACGTTCTTGGATAAGCTTGAACGCATTGTACAGAATGCTTTGAGCAACGCCTCGTTTTCCGTCGAGCATGATGCGGTTGATCAGGCGGGTAACCAACTTGCTGTTGTATACCGGATCTGGCAACACATCTCTTTTGGTAACTGGACCTTTGCGTGGCATGGATATCCCCCTTTCTTACATGTTAAACCGATTTATTCGGTTTATATTCATTAGGATTTTTTAGCTTTAGGGCGTTTTGCGCCGTATTTGGAACGAGCTTGCATGCGGTTGTTTACGCCTGCAGTATCCAAAGCACCGCGAACGATATGGTAACGTACACCCGGAAGGTCTTTTACACGACCGCCGCGAATCAGCACTACGCTGTGTTCTTGCAGGTTGTGTCCGATACCCGGAATGTAAGCAGTCACCTCTACACGGTTCGTCAAACGAACACGAGCATATTTACGAAGTGCGGAGTTTGGTTTTTTTGGAGTCATAGTACCTACACGAGTGCATACTCCGCGTTTTTGCGGGGCACTGATGTCGGTAGCTTCACGTTTCAAGGCGTTAAAACCTTTTTGCAAAGCCGGTGATTTCGATTTCTCGATTTTGGCTTGACGTCCTTTACGAACCAGTTGATTAATAGTTGGCATTGTGGTTGCCACCCCCTTCCTCAATTTTTCCTGTTGCTTCACAAACCATTTCTAAGCCCACAGACCCAGGCGGTTCATAAAAGAACAAATGAAAAGTCTTTGCCGCCAAGAATTCATTCTCTTAGACAAAAACGTTCCTTACCCTATTGTTTTACGATAGCAGCCATAGCGGCTCCCACTTCAATCCCACATGCAGCTCCGAGATTTTTCATTGTATCTACAAGAGTCACCTTGACTCCTTGCTTGTTGCACAAAGCAATGATGTTGGAAGTGAGACGTGGATCTGCGTCTTCCGCCACATATACTTCAGAGGCGAAGCCCAATTCGACCATACGAATGGTTTGTTTGGTACCGATTTTGACATGAGCATCTTGCAGTCCCTGTTCTTTAGACATATCTCATTCCTCCGAAAAGACACAATAGCATATAGGCTACTCACGCACCTTTGCTATATTAGCATTGACTATAAGCAATGTCAAGACAATTATCGACTATAGTTTGCTTAACAAAGAAATATATTTCATTTCAAGAAAAAGCGCCGGAACACCGTCTGACAAAGCCATAATCTAAAAGCTTCATCAGAGATGCGATGTTCCGGGCCCATCATGCCATTTATTAACGTTATATTACTCGGCCGAAATCGGTTCGAGTTCTTCGGACGAGGATTGCTCCCCTTCCGGTTGGGCAAATTTCACACTGCGGTAACGATTCATACCTGTACCCGCAGGGATCAACTTACCAATAATGACATTCTCTTTCAGACCAAGCAACTGATCTACTTTGCCTTTTATAGCCGCATCGGTCAGCACGCGAGTGGTCTCTTGGAAGGAAGCTGCTGACAAGAAGGAGTCAGTTTCCAGAGAAGCCTTGGTGATACCAAGCAGAACCGGTTTGGCTACCGCTGGCTCTTGGCCACTGATAATTGCTGTCTTGTTCGCATTTTCATACTCATGCACTTCAACAAAGGAGCCTGGAAGCAGCGTTGTATTCCCCGCATCAAGGATACGGATTTTACGCAGCATTTGACGAATCATAACTTCCACGTGCTTATCATTGATCTCTACACCCTGATTCCGATATACGCGTTGAACTTCCTGAAGGATATAGTTCTGCACCCCGCGAATACCTTTAATACGCAGCATTTCTTTAGGGTCAATCGAACCGTCTGTCAGTTCATCCCCGGCTTCAACAGTCATACCTTCGCTTACGCGCAGACGAGAACCATACGTAACCGAATAAGTTTTCGTTTCAGCTTCACCCTGAATATCGATCTCACGGCGATCTTTACCTTCACGAATTTCTTTAACTGTACCGTCAATTTCACTGATGGTTGCCTGACCTTTAGGATTACGCGCTTCGAAAAGCTCCTGAATACGCGGCAAACCTTGTGTAATATCGTCGCCCGCTACACCGCCTGTGTGGAATGTACGCATTGTAAGCTGGGTTCCTGGTTCACCGATGGATTGTGCCGCGATAATACCAACTGCTTCACCAATCTCAACGTGTTTGCCAGTAGCCAGATTGCGACCGTAGCATTTCTTGCAGACGCCATGTTTGGCACGGCAGCTCAGTACAGAACGAATTTGAACCTTTTGTACACCAGCTTTAACAATTGCTTCAGCTTTGTCGGAATCGATCAATTCGTTACGGCCAGCCAAAATCTCGCCAGTCTCCGGATGACGTACCGTTTCAAAGCAATAGCGACCTTCCAGACGGTCATACAGGTCCTCAATAACTTCTTTACCGTCCTGAATACGGCTTACTGTAAAGCCTTTGTCAGTCCCGCAATCTTCTTCACGCACGATAACATCCTGTGCCACATCGACAAGACGACGAGTCAGGTAACCTGAGTCAGCCGTACGAAGCGCTGTATCCGCCAAACCTTTACGCGCTCCGTGAGTGGAGATGAAGTACTCGAGTACTGTCAAACCTTCACGGAAGTTCGATTTAATTGGGAGCTCGATAATGCGACCGGATGGATTCGCCATCAGACCACGCATACCGCCGAGCTGGGTAATCTGTGATTTGTTACCCCGCGCTTTGGAGTCTACCATCATCATGATGGAGTTATAGCGATCCATGGACTTCATCAGCACTTCGGTAATATCATCTTTCGCTTTGGACCAAATATCAATAATCCGGTCATAGCGTTCCTCGTTCGTAATCAGACCACGACGGTATTGATTCGTTACGACTTGCGCTTTGTCCTCAGAACCTTTAAGAATTTCTTGTTTTTCCACTGGCACGATAACGTCCGATACAGCAACAGTTACACCTGAACGAGTAGAATACGTAAAGCCAAGCTGCTTGATTTTATCCAAAATCACAGCTGTTTCTGTTGTATGGTAAGTTTCAAAGCAACGGGCAATAATGTTACCAAGATAATCCTTACCCACCCCGCCAGCTTGCGGAGCATTTTGAATCGCTTCTGTAAGATTTACACCCTTCTCGTAAACAAAGAATTCCTCCGCAGTACCATAAAGCAGGTTGGCACGGGTAGCATCATTGATGTACGGGAAGCTGGCCGGGAAAATTTCATTAAAGATAATTTTACCAACCGTGGTGATCAGCATCGCATCCTGTTGTTTTTCCGTAAAGCTCGTTTTATTCAAAGCTTTAACCGGAATAGCTACACGAGCATGAAGACCCGCTGTACCGCGCTGGTAAGCCGATATAGCCTCGTTCATATTGCGAAGGATCATGTTGCTGCCTTCTTCTTCTTTGTTATCCATAGTCAGATAGAAAGAACCAAGGACCATATCCTGGGAAGGAGTAACAACAGGCTTGCCGTCTTTCGGATTCAAAATGTTACCGGATGCCAGCATGAGCAAACGAGCTTCTGCTTGGGCTTCCGCAGACAATGGAACGTGAACCGCCATTTGGTCACCGTCAAAGTCGGCATTATATGCCGTACATACGAGCGGATGCAAACGGATTGCACGACCTTCAACCAAAATCGGTTCAAACGCCTGAATACCGAGTCTATGCAGCGTAGGGGCACGGTTTAGAAGAACCGGATGCTCCTTGATTACTTCTTCGAGCACATCCCATACTTCTGCGCTCACGCGCTCTACTTTACGTTTCGCGCTCTTGATGTTGTGTGCAAGACCTTTGTTCACCAGTTCTTTCATGACAAAAGGCTTGAACAATTCCAACGCCATTTCTTTCGGCAAACCGCATTGGTACATTTTCAAGTACGGACCTACAACGATAACAGAACGACCGGAGTAGTCAACACGTTTTCCGAGCAAGTTTTGACGGAAACGTCCTTGTTTACCTTTCAGCATGTGGCTGAGGGATTTCAAAGGACGGTTACCCGGACCAGTAACAGGGCGGCCACGACGACCATTATCGATCAGAGCGTCAACAGCTTCCTGCAACATCCGTTTTTCATTTTGTACGATAATATCCGGTGCACCCAGATCTAGCAAGCGTTTCAGGCGGTTGTTACGGTTGATAACACGGCGGTACAAGTCATTCAGGTCAGAGGTAGCAAAACGTCCACCATCCAGCTGTACCATCGGACGGAGCTCAGGAGGAATAACAGGCAGCACGTCCATGATCATCCAGTCCGGCTGGTTGCCAGAGTTACGGAACGCCTCAATCACTTCAAGACGCTTGATCGCACGGTTGCGGCGTTGTCCTTGAGCTGTACGCAGCTCTTCTTTCAGGAATTCCAGTTCTTTGTCTATATCCAAATCTTGAAGGAGCTTCTTAACCGCTTCAGCACCCATACCTGCCTGGAATCCGTAGCCATATTTTTCACGGTAGCTGCGGTATTCTTTCTCGGACAGGAGTTGCTTTTTCTCCAACGGCGTATCTCCCGGATCAGTTACAACATAAGATGCGAAGTAAATGATCTCTTCCAGAGATCTTGGAGACATATCAAGAGCAAGACCCATACGGCTCGGAATGCCTTTAAAGTACCAAATATGCGATACAGGAGCAGCCAGTTCGATGTGACCCATACGTTCACGACGAACCTTAGCGCGGGTAACCTCTACGCCACAACGGTCACAGACAACACCTTTATAGCGCACGCGTTTGTACTTACCGCAATGACATTCCCAGTCTTTCGTAGGTCCGAAAATTTTCTCGCAAAATAGTCCTTCTTTTTCCGGTTTAAGCGTACGATAGTTAATCGTCTCCGGTTTTTTGACTTCTCCGCGGGACCAAGAACGAATCTTTTCGGGGGAAGCAAGCCCGATTTTCATATATTCGAAATTGTTAACGTCCAACAAGGAGCAACCCTCCTTAACCAAATCCTGAGTTTTTAGGTTTGATACCGCCCGGCAGCACCGGGCGGTATCAAGAAGCCCGATCCATCCTGTAGAGAATGGATCAAGGCATATAACAAAGCTGATATGATTCAGTCAGCAGACAGACTACTCTACGCCAACCTCAGAGCCTTCCAGATTTAAACTCAGCTTGTCGCTGGTTGTATCATCTTCATCATCAAGCTCTCTCATTTCGATCTCTTGTTCATCTCCGGACAGAATCTTCACGTCCATACCCAAGCTTTGCAGCTCTTTGATCAAGACCTTGAATGATTCAGGCACACCCGGTTCAGGTACATTTTCACCTTTGACGATGGATTCGTATGTTTTAACACGTCCAACCACATCATCGGATTTGACAGTCAAAATTTCCTGAAGCGTGTAAGCCGCGCCGTAGGCTTCCAGCGCCCATACTTCCATCTCCCCGAAGCGCTGACCACCGAATTGAGCTTTACCACCCAACGGCTGTTGCGTAACGAGAGAGTAAGGACCTGTAGAACGAGCATGGATTTTATCGTCAACCATATGCGCCAGTTTGATCATGTGCATGACACCGACAGTAACTTCACGTTCAAAACGATCACCTGTACGTCCGTCATACAACACCGTCTTACCATTGCGCTGCATGCCTGCCTCTTCCATCGTATCAAAAACGTCATACTCTTTGGCACCATCGAATACCGGCGTTGCCACATGAATACCAAGACGCATTGCAGCCATACCCAGATGAATTTCAAGCACCTGTCCGATGTTCATCCGTGAAGGTACGCCCAGTGGATTAAGAACGACCTGTACTGGTGTACCGTCCGGCAGGAACGGCATATCTTCTTCAGGCAAAATACGGGCAACGACACCCTTGTTACCGTGACGTCCGGCCATTTTATCGCCTTCGGAAATTTTACGTTTTTGAGCAATATATACACGAACCAGTTGGTTTACGCCTGGTGGCAGTTCGTCACCATTCTCACGTGTAAATACTTTGACGTCCACAACAATCCCGTCTGTTCCGTGAGGAACTCTCAAAGAAGTGTCGCGAACCTCGCGTGCCTTCTCACCAAAGATCGCATGCAAGAGGCGCTCTTCGGCTGTCAGCTCCGTTACACCCTTAGGTGTTACTTTACCAACGAGAATGTCACCTGCGCCGATTTCGGCACCAATGCGGATAATTCCACGCTCATCCAGATTACGGAGCGCTTCTTCACCGACATTCGGAATATCACGGGTGATTTCTTCCGGTCCAAGCTTCGTGTCGCGAGCTTCGGATTCGTATTCCTCAATATGAATGGAGGTGTATACGTCTTCCTTAACCAGCTTCTCACTCAGCAGGATCGCATCCTCGTAGTTGTAACCTTCCCAAGTCATGAAGGCAACGACAACGTTACGTCCCAATGCCAATTCGCCCATCTCTGTGGAAGGACCATCTGCGAGAATATCGCCAGCTTTCACCACATCGCCTCTGTTGACGATTGGACGTTGGTTAATGCATGTTCCTTGGTTCGAACGCATAAATTTGTGTAATTTATGCTTAACTATGTCGCCCTTCACTTCGGAACCATCTACTGTTTCGATACGGCGCAGCCAAATTTCGTTAGCTGAAGAACGTTCGATCACACCGTCGTATTTGGATACAATACATACCCCGGAATCTTTTGCAGCCTTGTGCTCCATTCCTGTTCCGACCAAAGGAGACTTCGGAATCAACAAAGGAACGGCCTGCCGCTGCATATTGGAACCCATCAACGCACGGTTGGAGTCATCGTTTTCCAGGAACGGAATCAGTGCAGTTGCCACGGACACGACCTGTTTAGGCGATACGTCCATATAGTCAACACGGCTACTTGCCATTGGAATGATGTTATCAGACTGCTTGTTGTAACGGACAATGACGACTTCTTCCTTAAAGGTGCTGTCCTCTGTCAGTTCCTCATTTGCCTGGGCTACGATGTAGTTATCTTCTTCATCAGCCGTCAGGTAATCAATTTGGTCTGTAACTTTTCCGGTTTTCGGATCTACCCAACGATAAGGAGCTTCGATAAATCCGTACTCATTGATACGCGCGAAGGTAGACAAGGAGTTGATCAAACCAATGTTTGGTCCCTCTGGTGTCTCGATAGGACACATACGGCCGTAGTGACTCGGATGGACGTCACGTACTTCCATGCCCGCGCGTTCGCGTGTCAAACCGCCGGGTCCGAGTGCGGACAAACGACGTTTGTGTGTCAATTCGGCAAGCGGATTCGTCTGATCCATAAACTGGGAGAGCTGGGAGCTACCAAAGAACTCCTTAATCGAAGCAATTACCGGACGTATGTTAATCAGCGCCTGTGGCGTAATCACATTAGCATCCTGAATCGACATTCTTTCGCGCACCACGCGTTCCATACGGGATAAACCGATACGGAACTGGTTCTGGAGCAATTCACCTACAGAGCGCAAACGACGGTTGCCCAAATGGTCAATATCGTCCGTGCTTCCGATTCCGTGAAGTAAGTTAATAAAATAACTGATGGAGGAAATAATATCGGCAGGCGTAATATTTTTAACCGATTTATCAATATTTCCGTTGGCAATCAGTTTTACAACTTTACCATCCTCAATCGGCGAGAATATGTCGATCGTTTGAAGAGGAATATCATTGCTTTCCAGCACGCCAGCAGCAACATGATACGTTCGGTGTCCTACCGATTCCTCAAGCTGGGCCAAAATCTCGTCCAACAGGCGACGATCCACCATTTGTCCTGCTTCAGCGATGATTTCACCGGTTGTCGTATCAATCAAAGTCTCAGCAAGCCGTTGATTAAAAAGACGGTTTTTGATGTGAAGCTTTTTATTGATTTTGTAACGGCCTACGTTGGCCAGATCATAACGTTTTGGATCAAAGAAACGTGCAACGAGCAAGCTCTTTGCATTATCCAGTGTAGGTGGCTCACCCGGACGAAGACGCTCATAAATCTCAATCAGCGCTTTTTCCGTAGAATCTGTGTTGTCTTTATCAAGAGTGTTACGGATATATTCGTCATTGCCGAGCAAATCCAGAATCTCAGCATCAGTGCCAAAGCCAAGCGCACGCAGCAACACCGTAACCGGAATTTTACGGGTACGGTCAATCCGGACATAGATAATGTCCTTCGCATCCATCTCCAGTTCGAGCCAAGCCCCCCGGTTAGGAATTACCGTTGCGGTGTATGTTGTTTTCGCATTCTTGTCGACTTTTGTGCTGAAATAGACGCTGGGAGAGCGAACCAACTGGCTGACAATAACCCGTTCCGCACCGTTAATAATAAACGTACCCGTATCAGTCATCAGCGGGAAGTCTCCCATAAATACTTCCTGCTCTTTAACTTCCCCGGTCTCTTTATTAATAAGCCGGACTTTTACCCGAAGCGGTGCTGCATACGTTACGTCGCGTTCCTTTGCGTCGTCAACGGTATATTTGGGTTCTCCGAGAGAATAATCGATAAACTCCAAAATCAGATTTCCTGTGAAATCCTGAATTGGCGAAATATCCCGAAACATCTCCCGCAATCCTTCCTCCAAAAACCAATCATAGGATTTTTGCTGGATCTCAATCAGGTTCGGAACCTCGAGTACCTCGTTAATACGTGCATAACTGCGCCGAGTGCGTCGACCATATTGAACAAGATGTCCTGCCAACTTAAACTCACCCCTCATGTCTACTCACTTTAAAAATTCATTGCGAACCTTTGTTTGTGACCTTATAATAAGACACAGACAGAAGATTCAATCCACAAATACAGAAAAGCCCTTACTCGAATGCATTCGAAAAAAGAGCGACGTATCTGCAGAATCCTCTTACCGGAAGATCTTCATCACTTGTAGATTTGCCCAAAATGATTGTATTATACGTAATAGGCATAAATACTATACCCGTCTACGCATAAACCTATTGACATTTCAACAAACTAAAGCCATGGAGGGCATCCTAATACTGACATTTTATAATAATATCACAGACCAGGATTCAAGTCAATGGTCCTATTGCATTTTTCTAAAACTTTTTTTCCGCCTTCAAAATACGGTAACCTTTATCCTTCGTAACTTCCTCCACACGTCCGAAAAGGCTCTCAATTTTAGCACTTGCCGAAGGGGCACCCTGCTTTTTCTGAATAACTACCCACAAAGCTCCACCTCCATTTAAATGTTCATAAGCAAGTTCGAAAATGGTATGCACCGTTTCCTTACCCGCACGTATAGGTGGATTCGTTAGAATCACGTCAAAACGATCATCTTTCACTTCCTCAAACAGATCGCTTTGCTTTATGGTCACATTGGTAATCCCATTCCGTTCCGCATTCCCTATTGCCAGTTGAACGGCTCGCTCGTTAATATCCACCATTGTAACGTGACCATTCGGTACAAGCGTAGCTGCCGTCAAACCAATCGGTCCATAGCCGCACCCTACATCCAGCACCGAAGCCTGCGCAGGAAGCTGCATCGCCTCAATTAACACACGGCTACCGTAATCAATTCCCTGCTTGGAGAAAACGCCTGAATCGCTGGCAAAACGGTATGTCCGCCCCCGCAGCACTGTTTCCAGGCTCCGCCGTTCGTGCGCCGTCTCTGGCCGTTTGGAGTAATAATGATCAGACATTCATGACCACCTCCTTCGGTTTGTAATACCATCATAGCCTTCACTATAATGTTTCAGACATGCTTGTACTGCCGTTTTACAGCAACAAACCCCTTGAAGATCACCTCAAGGGGTTTGTTTTAGTGCATTGTCTGCTAGATAGCAGTCAATTATTTCACTTCTACGGAAGCGCCTGCTTCTTCCAATTTTGCTTTCAGGGAATCAGCTTCTTCTTTCGCGATTTTTTCTTTCAGTGGTTTTGGAGCGTTGTCAACCAGTTCTTTTGCTTCTTTCAGGCCAAGACCCGTGATTTCGCGAACTGCTTTGATAACGTTGATTTTGGAAGCGCCAGCGCTTGTCAAAATTACGTCGAACTCGGATTGCTCAGCTTCTGCTGCGCCACCTGCTGCGCCGCCTGCTACAGCTACTGGAGCTGCTGCAGTTACGCCGAATTCTTCTTCGATTGCTTTCACGAGATCGTTCAGTTCCAATACGGACATACCTTTAATTGCTTCCAAGATTTGCTCTTTACTCATGGTTGAACCTCCATTTAAATTCTTATTTTTTGTTTTCAATCTGCTATACAGCAGCTTTAATCCCTAACTTATGCGCTTTGCTCTTCTTTTTCTGCAACAGCTTTAACTGCAAGCGCGAAGTTGCGCATAGGAGCTTGAAGCACGCTGAGGAGCATGGAAAGGAGACCTTCGCGGGATGGCAGTTCTGCCAGCGCTTTGATTTCCTCAACACCGATAACACGGCCTTCTACAACTGCACCTTTCAGTTCCAGCGCAGTGTTTTTCTTAGCGAAATCATTCAAGATCTTAGCTGCAGACACTGCATCATCTTTGCCGAACGCGATTGCAGTAGGACCTGTCAATACTGCGTTCAGTTCAGTCAATTCTGCTGCCGCAGTTGCACGACGGAGCAGCGTGTTTTTCAGCACTTGAAATTCGATTCCGGCTTCGCGAAGCTGCTTACGCAGCTCAGTTACTTGGGCAACATTCAGACCGCGATAGTCAGCAACCACAGTTGTTACGCTCTCGCGCAATTTTGCAGCTACAACTTCAACAGCTTCTTGTTTTGCTTGAATCACTTTTGCATTTGCCAAACTGTACACCTCCTGATCAATTTATCCGCTTTGCTCGACCAACCTGTCCGGTGATCGTTCAAAGCTACCTTCATGAGCATGAAAAAAGCCTCCGTAGAGTACGAAGGCTTGATAAATCTACATGGACGGGACGAGCCCGCCACATGAAACGTTCTATCATAACACCTCGGTAGGAGATTAAGCCCGAAGGCACCTACTGTCTACGGTAAGCATATTCAACTTTAATGGTCAGTCACACGGACTCACAACTTTTACAGAATAACAAAATCAATTGAACGTGTCAATCAAAATATTATTTGTAAACAGATGCGTTCACACGAGCACTTGGTCCCATAGTCGAAGAAATAGCGATGTTTTTCAGGTAAATACCTTTAGCAGCCGCTGGCTTCGCACGGTTCAAGGCTTCGATCAAAGCTTTAAGATTCTCGTTCAGTTGTTCAGCACTGAAAGAAGCTTTGCCGATTGGCGCATGAATTTGACCCGCTTTGTCGAGACGGTATTCGATTTTACCGGCTTTAATTTCTTGAACAGCCTTGGCAACGTCGAAAGTAACTGTGCCTGCTTTAGGGTTTGGCATTAAGCCTTTACCACCGAGCAAACGACCCAGTTTACCAACCTCGCTCATCATATCAGGTGTCGCAACGCAGACGTCGAATTCGAACCAGCCTTGTTGAATTTTGTTGATCATATCTTGATCACCAACAAAATCAGCGCCAGCCGCTTCGGCTTCTTTCACTTTGTCACCTTTTGCAAATACCAGAACGCGTTGTGTTTTACCCGTACCATGTGGCAGGACAACAACACCACGAACAGCCTGGTCTTGTTTACGGGAATCTACGCCCAGACGGACTGCTGCTTCAACAGTTTCGTCAAATTTAGCAGTTGCGCCTTTTTTCACCAATTCAACGGCTTCCAAAGGCTCATAAGTCGCTTCGCTGTCGATCAGCTTAGCGGCTTCCAAGTACTTCTTACCATGTTTAGCCATAATCTTTTCCTCCTTATGTGGTATTAGCGGATATTCCTCCCACACTTGCCGGACAGTCAAACTGCCGGCACACGAAGACTAATAAAAATTAGTCTACGATGGTGATACCCATGCTACGAGCAGTACCTTCAACCATACGCATTGCCGATTCTACGGAAGCTGCGTTAAGGTCAGGCATTTTTTGCTCAGCAATTTGACGAACGGCAGCGCGATTTACAGTTGCAACTTTCGTTTTGTTCGGTTCACCAGAACCTTTTTCGATTTTAGCAGCAACTTTCAACAGCACAGCAGCCGGTGGAGTTTTGGTGATGAACGTAAAAGAACGATCTTCAAACACCGAAATTTCAACCGGGATGATCAGGCCTGCTTGATCAGCAGTACGAGCATTGAACTCTTTACAGAATGCCATGATGTTGACACCTGCTTGACCCAAAGCTGGACCTACTGGAGGCGCTGGATTAGCTTTACCTGCAGGGATCTGCAGTTTTACCATTTTGATTACCTTTTTTGCCACGGATGACACCTCCTTGACTCAATAGTGGTAGACGGACCTAATGATCCTCCCACAAGAAACCTGTAAGAAAAATCTATATTTTCTCCACCTGAGTATAATCCAACTCAAGCGGGGTTTCCCGTCCAAACATGTTGACGTGAACCTTAAGCTTGCTCTTCTCAACCAAAATTTCTTCCACGGAGCCCACAAAATTCGCAAAAGGACCAACTTTAATTCGCACGGATTCCTTAACATCGAATTCAATCTTCGGTTTCGGCTCTACCATGCCCATATGCTTCAGAATCTGTTCAACTTCTTCTGGAAGCAAAGCTGTCGGTTTGGAACCCGAGCCTGTTGATCCTACAAATCCCGTAACACCTGGTGTGTTGCGCACAACATACCAAGAGTCGTCGGTTTGAACCATTTCGACCAAGACATAACCAGGGTAAACTTTACGCATAACGGTCTTTTTCTTACCGTCCTTGGTTACCAGTTCTTCTTCCATTGGAACAAGAACGCGGAAAATCTTGTCCTCCATGCCCATGGACTCAACGCGTTTCTCCAAATTGGCTTTGACTTTGTTCTCATACCCTGAATAGGTATGAACGACGTACCATCTTTTTTCCATATCAAGCCACCTGGAACCCTTCCTAGATAATCGCTTCGATCGCAGCGGAAATGCCGATATCGAGAACCCAAAAATAAATCGTGACAAACGCAATCGTCCCAATGACAATCAGCGTATAGTTGGTCAGTTCTTTACGATTGGGCCAGCGAACCTTCTTGAGTTCAGCCCAGCTTTCAGAGAAAAAGGAAAACAGAGACTTGAAACTGCGTTTCACGCCGACTACACCTCCAAAAAAACTATCTGGTTTCCCGATGAGAAGTCTGTTCGTTACAGGACTTACAGAATTTCTTCATCTCCATGCGGTCGGGGTGATTACGCTTGTTTTTAGTCGTTGTGTAATTTCTTTGTTTGCATGTTGTACAAGCCAAAGTAATAATTACCCGCATGATGTGCACCTCCCGAAGACATCCAACACCGGAAGTCTCATAATTGATCCTAAAAAAAACCGCGAATTTAGGCCTACCTAAAACACTTTATCACACGCGGTTTTCCATGTCAACGAATGTTTGCACACATTTCGCAGTCCCGGCTGTGGTGCATTTTAACATCTGCTCATCCTTTAAAAATCATCTCTGAAAAACCTCTCCAAGATCCATGCGATATCTATTATTCATCTTTTTCAGTATAAATCATTCTTAACACATATAAACCTGCATATCCTGCCCTTAACGAATAAAAAAAGACTCGGACTCGAGCCTTTTCCCTGCCAGCCTCTACTTTCAGCTATCCCTTACTTCCAAATACTTTTCAAGTTTGCGCTTGACCCGTTGCAGCGCATTATCAATAGATTTCACGTGGCGGTCAAGGTCCTCGGCAATTTCCTGATATGAACGTCCGTCCAGATACAGCATAAGTACCTTCCGTTCCAGCTCGCTCAGAATCTCGGACATTTTGTCCTCAAGGCCTACAAACTCTTCCTGATTAATAATCAGCTCTTCAGGATCACTTACCTGCGTTCCGCAAATCACGTCCAGCAACGTCCGATCCGACTCTTCATCATAAATGGGCTTGTCCAGAGATACGTAGGAATTCAGAGGAATGTGCTTTTGTCGTGTGGCTGTCTTGATTGCCGTAATAATCTGTCTTGTAATGCACAACTCGGCGAAGGCCTTGAACGAAGCAAGCTTGTCTCCCTTAAAATCACGAATAGATTTGTAGAGACCAATCATGCCCTCCTGAATAATATCCTCGCGATCAGCGCCGATCAGGAAGTAGGATCTGGCCTTGGCCCGCACGAAGTTCCGATATTTATTAATCAGAAACTCCAGTGCCTCCCCATCACCTTCATGGACTGCTCCGACAATGTCTTCATCAATTTTGTAATCAAACTTTGACAACATGATATCCTTGAGGTCCACACTCACTAACAATCCCTCCGGCTGCAACGCAAGATACCCGTTACTCTCTCAAATATAGGACAAGTATACGCGATGCAACCTGATACCGTCAACCACAACAGCCTAAAAAAGAAGAGCACTAACAAAATTGTCAATGGTTTCAAAATGGAGAACTGTCCAATTACTGGATTTTTTTCTCTAGACTATTCTCTTCTCCAGCGCTCAAACAGCTTTCGAAGCTCCGGGCTTAGCTTGGCATCCAGCGAATTGCGGGACAATTTGGCGCTATCCTGCTCTATCCGCTTTTTCACTTCCTTTTCAGATTCCTCAATCTCAATCAAAAGTTCACGCGCCGACACCCTGAGCGCTCCTTGTCCAAAAGCGACATGTTGTTCCACCTGATCACTTGTTGCTACATAAATGCTTCTTCTTCGGCTGCTTAGCTCCCGAACCAATCGCTCGATACACTCGTCAGCGGTCTCTTTTTCTTTGGTAAAATAAATCTGGACTTTACTTTGGGCATACGTTTTACCCAATCCTGGCACCCGGTAAGCATCAAATACGACGATGACTCTTCTGCCGGAATACGCCTGATGATCCGCGAGTCGTTCAAGCAGTCTGTCCCTCGCTTCCTGCATACCAGATTGTACCAGTGCGGAAAGTTCGGGCCAGGCTCCAATCACGTTGTAACCGTCCACAAGCAGAACATCCCGCGTGTCAGCCATATCATCAGCCCCGTGCCTGTCGTCCGCGCAACACTTCGTACATCACGACACCTGCGGCTACAGAAGCATTCAGGGAATTGATTTGCCCAGCCATCGGCAGCTTAACGAGTACGTCACATTTCTCACGGATCAAACGGCCTATCCCTTTATTTTCGTTACCGATGACGATAGCTACTGGCCCTGTGAATACACCATTTCCAAAAACCGGGTCCGTAGCTGTCACATCTGTGCCGACTACCCATACGCCTTCCTCTTTGAGACGGTCGATGGTTTGCCCCAAATTGTTCACACGCGCCACAGGAACGTACTCAACCGCCCCCGCCGATGTTTTGGACACCGTTACAGTTACTGCCGCCGAACGTCTTTTCGGCACGATTACTCCATGTGCCCCTGTGCAGTCTGCTGTCCGAAGGATAGACCCCAGATTATGCGGATCTTCAATCTCATCCAATAGGATCAAAAACGGCTCTTCTCCCTTACTACGGGCAGTTGCGAGCAGTTCTTCCACTTCAACGTAGGCAAAAGGTGCAGCCTGTGCAACCACTCCCTGATGCTGTATTCCCGGAACCATTTGATCAAGCTTACGCTTGTCCACCTGTAACACAATGATCCCCGCTTTTTTAGCCTCAGCCGTAATGGGCAATGTCAGGTGCTTTTGTGCATTATCCGCAATCCATATTTTATTTATCGTTCTGCCTGAGCGAAGCGCCTCCGTTACCGAATGCTTACCGGCAATCCATTCTTCTTCCATATCTAGCTTCCTCCCGGGAAAACGGCCAATGCTCAATACATTTGATCCGCTCGTTCCCAATTAAGATTTTTCTGTATTTTCCATTTGTGCAATGCCGTACGTAATCAATTCTCTCATTCTGTCCAAACGTCCGTCACAATAAAGAAAACCGAACAGTCCCTCCAGCGCAGTAGCATGACGATACTCAAGCACATCAGCATTTTTGGGCAGGCTTCCTGACTTGGCATTTCTTCCTTGTCTAACAATATCACGTTCTTCCTCCGTCAGTACCGTCTCCAGCAGCGTGAGCATACGACTCTGCGCCTTGGCAGAGACTAGCCCTGTGGCTCGCCGATGTAAATGGTTCGGGCGCAGATTGGGCTGCGCCAGCAAATATTGCCGCACCGCGACCTCATACACGGCATCGCCAATGTAAGCCAGCGCAATCGGCGGCATCAGGCGGGCCGGCTTGGACGCAGGATACGGGAACCAGTTTCCCGCACCTTCCGAAGCTCCCGCGTGCAATGGCTTATCACTCATTTTCGCCGCCACCGCATACCCTGTGCTGTATCCTCAAGCACGATTCCTTTGGCAGCCAGCAGATCGCGAATTTCATCGGCTCTGCCCCAGTTCTTGGTTTTGCGTGCCTCGACACGTTCCGCAATCAACTGTTCAATTTCATCATCCAACAATTCTTCTCTCCGTTCCGCATAAATACGAAGTACGTTGTTCATCGTATGAAAGGTATGCAATACAGCCTTCAATTCCGCCTGATTTACGACATCGCGCTGCAACAGATGATTCGCTTCGCTAACCCAGTCAAATACAGCAGTAATCGCGTCAGGTGTATTGAAATCATCATCCATTTTTTCGCCAAACTGCTGCAAGATCCCATCAAGCTTGGCTTGCAGTTCCACTGACACTTCCCTGTTGCCTTCCAGCGCATTGGCTAAACGATGCTTCACGTTGGTAACTGCATTGGCAATTCGTTCGACACTATTCTCCGCCTGACTCATAGTCTCTTGGTTGTAATTCAACGGATTCCGGTAATGAGTCGAAAGCATAAAATAGCGTACAGCCTCCGGCTTGTGACGAGCGCGCAAATCTTTTACCAAAATACCATTACCGAGTGATTTCGACATTTTTTCATTATCAATGCGAATATATCCGTTATGCATCCAGTAGCGAGCTAATGGCTTACCCGTAATCACCTCGGATTGTGCGCATTCGCATTCATGATGCGGAAATTGCAAATCCTGTCCGCCCCCGTGAATATCCAGCGTATCCCCCAGATAGTGGCGGACCATGGCAGAGCATTCGATGTGCCAGCCCGGGCGACCGTTGCCCCAAGGACTCGACCAATAAATTTCTCCCGGCTTAGCAGCCTTCCAGAGTACAAAATCCTCAGCGTTTTCCTTACGTTCATCCACATGAATGCGAATCCCGAACTGAAGCTCCTCCAGATTCTGACCCGACAGCTGACCGTAGCATTTGAATTTTTTGGTCCGATAGAACACATCGCCATCATTTTCATAGGCATAGCCTTTATCTACCAATTCTTTGATAAAATCAATAATCAGATCCATACTCTCGGTTACACGGGGATTCATGCTGGCTGCAGGGACATTCAATCCCGTCAAATCCTCATGATAGGCCGCAATAAATTTTTCGGCAACGGCCGAAACATCCATACCCAGTTCCCGAGCCTTGCGGATTAATTTATCATCGACATCCGTAAAATTCACCACATAATTCACGTCATAGCCCAAATACTCCAGATAGCTGCGCACCACATCAAACACAATAACAGGTCGTGCGTTGCCGATATGAATGTAATCATACACGGTAGGTCCGCATACATACATTTTAACCTTTCCAGGCTCGAGTGGCACAAATGGGTTCCGGCTTCTCGTCATTGTATTATAAATTTGAAGCGGCATCGTTATGTTCCTCCCTAATGAAAATCATCCTTGTATTTTATTCTCTTGGGCCACCTGATGTTTCTGAGCGGATCGCCCATCCTTCAAATCAGATATTTCTGCACGCAATCGTTCTATTTCCAGTTGAAGCTCCCGTATAGAATCCACGACCGGATCGGGTAGCTGGTGACTAAGCCGTTCTGGACGTCTACCGTCCTGTCTGACAACCCGTCCCGGGATACCCACCACCGTACTGTTTGGCGGTACCTCTTTTAGCACAACCGAGTTGGAGCCAATGTTGGAATGCGCCCCAATCGTAAAAGAGCCTAATATCTTGGCCCCGGAGCCTATAACCACATTATTCCCAATGGTAGGGTGACGCTTCCCTTTCTCTTTACCCGTCCCTCCAAGAGTGACCCCCTGGTATAATACGACATCATCACCAATCTCACAGGTTTCCCCAATGACAACTCCCATGCCATGGTCAATGAACAGCCGTTTTCCAATAGAAGCACCGGGATGGATTTCAATTCCTGTCATAAACCTAGATACATGAGATATAACACGGGCCAGAATACACCAATTTCGCAGATAAAGCCAATGTGCGATTCGGTGTGCCCAAAGTGCATGAACACCGGGACACGTAAAAATAACCTCCAGCTTGCTTCGGGCAGCCGGATCATTATCCAAAACAGTCTGAATGTCGGATTTAATATGTCTGACCATGTCGCCCCTCCTATTTCCTTCATTTCCTTGCCGCTCTCCACACCACTCCGCGTTTCGCCAATTTTCGCATTCGTCAGCACACTTCGACATTTTTCACCTTTAACGAGCTTGAGTCTGATAAAAATGAAAAAGCGCCTCCGCAGCCTAAGCTGCAGAGACGCATGAACGTGGTCCCACTCTGCTTCAGGCATACCTGCTGCATATAAGCAGAAAAGCCTGTCTTTGGCGTCCGGTAACGAGAACGACTCGGCACACCCTTGCCATATCAGCAGTCGACGCTAATTAGGGTTCAGGCGCACGGCTCCCAGGTGCATTTCCTCCGCAGGTCATCTGGACGGCTTCCAGCCCCGGGGTTCCCCTCGGCCGTCCTCTCTGGCAAATGCCCTTATGCAGTGTACTTCTCCTGTTCTCAGCCTTTACACGTAAATATCAATCCGTATCAATGGAGTCATTATAGCGAAAAGACAACAAATTGACAAGAAATATCAGCCTTTAATTTGTGCCTTGAGACGGTCCAGCACCTTGTCACGTCCAAGCAGGAAGATCGTTTCGTTCAAATCGCGTCCATGCGTTTGACCTGTAAGGGCCACACGAATCGGCATGAACAACTGTTTCCCTTTAAAACCGGTTTCCTTTTGAACTTCCTTGATCAGCTTGGCCATTTGTGGAGCGGTAAATTCCTCGCTCACTTCAACCTTGCCAGCAAAGGCTTTAAGCACTTCAGGAACCTGCTCTTCGGCCAGCACTGCTGCCGCTTCAGCATCAAGCTCCAGATGCGAACGGAAAAACAGTTCAGACAAAGCCACAATGTCGGACGCAGAGGTCATTTGTTCCTGATATAAGCGAACAAGAGCCTTAGCCCAATTCTGCTGTTCCTCCGATAATTCATTCGGTAACAGCCCCGCTGCTTGCAAATGAGGAATCGCCATACCAGCAATCCGCTCAGGATCGGCTTTTTTAATATAATGATTGTTCAGGTAAGCCAGCTTGTGCGTATCAAAGACAGCCGGACTTTTAGATAAACGATTGGGATCGAAAACCGAAATCAATTGCTCCCGGTCATAAATTTCTTCTTCGCCTTCCGGGGACCAGCCCAGCAGCGCAATAAAATTGAATATAGCTTCTGGCAAGTAGCCCAACTTGTCGTACTGCTCCATGAACTGAATAATGGACTCGTTGCGTTTGCTAAGCTTTTTGTGATCATCGCCCACGATCAATGTCATATGACCGAAGATCGGAGGCTCCCAGCCAAGCGCTTCAAAGATCATCAATTGTCGCGGTGTATTGGAGACATGGTCCTCGCCCCGCAGCACATGCGATATTTTCATCAAATGATCGTCAACCGCCACTGCGAAGTTATATGTCGGAATACCGTCTTTTTTGACGATAACAAAATCGCCGCTTTCCTTCGAATTAAACGTGATTTGGCCTTTGACCATATCATTAAACGTATATTCGCGATCTTCTGGTACACGGAAACGGATACTTGGTACACGACCCTCCGCTTCGAATGCCTGACACTGTTCCTCCGTCAGATCACGGTGTTTCCCGGAGTAGCGTGGTGTTTCCCCGCGTTCCGTCTGTTCTTCACGTTCGCGTTCCAGTTCTTCTTCGGTGCAGTAACAGCGGTAAGCCAAGCCACGATCCAGCAGGTCCTGCCAATACGTTTTGTATATATCCAGGCGCTCGGTCTGACGGTAAGGTCCATACTCGCCCCCGACATCCACGCTTTCATCCCAATCCATACCCAACCATTTCAGATATTTAAGCTGGCTTTCTTCCCCGCCTGCAATATTACGTTTCACATCTGTATCTTCAATACGGATAATAAATTTGCCACCTTGGTTCCGAGCATACAAATAATTAAATAATGCCGTTCTGGCATTTCCAATATGCAGATGCCCTGTTGGGCTTGGGGCATAACGTACACGAACTTCCGTGCTCATAAAATCTCCTCCAAATCTAAGTTCTCAAGATGATAGCATACCCTTAACAAGACAGACAACCGATTGAGCTGCGATCCCCTCACCCCGCCCAGCAAAGCCGAGCTGCTCTGTCGTAGTCGCCTTGACGTTCACCTGGGAAGGGTCCTCCGCTTCCAGCGCACGAGCGATTACTTCATTCATCTGCGGGATGTAAGATGCCATTTTGGGCTTTTGTGCAATAATCGTAGAATCAATATTCCCCAATCGATATCCTCGCTCTTTGGCCAAACTCCATACATGCTCCAGCAGCTTGAGACTGTCGGCATCCTTGAATTCCGGGTCGTTATCCGGAAAGTGCTTCCCGATGTCCCCCAGACCAAGCGCGCCCAGAATGGCATCGCTAATCGCATGCAGCAGCACATCAGCATCGGAATGACCCAGCAATCCCTTTTCATAAGGAATATTCACGCCCCCGATAATGCAAGGTCTTCCTTCCACCAGCTGGTGGACGTCAAACCCTTGTCCCACTCTGATCATCTGATATCCTCTCCCTCTGTCTTTACCCATAACGCCGCCATATCCAAATCCTCAGGCGTGGTAATTTTAATATTTTTGTAGCTGCCCTGAACCACAGTGACCGGAATCCCCAATCGCTCCACCAGCATAGAATCGTCTGTCCCCAAAAATCCTGCCTGCTCCGCTTTCTCATAGGCCCGCAGCAGATCGGAAAGACGAAAAGTCTGTGGCGTTTGAATACTCCACAGACTTCGGCGATCCGGCGTTGCTGTAATGATACCATCCCCGTTCACTTGCTTGACTGTATCCTTTACAGGCACCGCCGCTACAGAAGCACCGGTACGCATAGCTGTCTCCAGGCATGAACGTATAAGCTCAGGCTGAATGAGTGGACGCACACCATCATGCACCATCACCCAATCTGCTTGCAGGTGGCTCAGACCGCGATATACCGAATGCTGGCGTTCACTGCCTCCAGCCACCACCTGTACGTCCTTGCCGATCCGGTATTGACGAATCCACTCTTGGCAGCGCTCGACATCTTCCGCCCCCGTCACCATCACCATTTCATCCACTTCGGGCATGGCTGCGAATATTTCAAGTGTATGTATGAAGATGGGCTTGTCCCGCAAAAGCAAAAATTGCTTGCTCTCCGGCGTTCCCATACGGGAGCCGCGCCCGGCCGCCACAATGACGACTCCTACCCGATTGTTCATTGAAATGACTCCTGCCTTGATCGCATCTGGACGATCCGTATGATTACACATCTACTTCATCATACCGCGTTTATTGAGCTTTTTCCAATAATTTCGGTTTGGCAAAAATCATACGGCCCGCAGAGGTCTGAAGTACGCTCGTTACCAACACCTCCATCAGAGAACCAATGTAGTCTCGACCGCCTTCCACAACGATCATTGTACCATCATCCAGATAGGCCACACCTTGCCCATGCTCCTTGCCGTCTTTGATAATCTGCACCATAATTTCCTCACCAGGCAGCACTACAGGCTTTACAGCATTTGCCAAGTCATTAATATTCAGCACCGATACACCTTGAAGCTCGCACACCTTATTCAGGTTAAAATCGTTCGTTACCACCTTACCCTGTAGCACCTTTGCCAGCTTGACCAGCTTGCTGTCGACCTCTGAAATCTCCTCAAAATCGCCTTCATAAATCAATACATTTACATCCAACTCTTTTTGAATCTTGTTCAAAATATCCAGACCTCGCCGCCCGCGGTTACGCTTGAGCAAATCCGACGAATCTGCAATATGCTGAAGCTCCTCCAGCACAAATTCGGGAATAACAATCGTTCCTTCGATAAAACCCGTCTTGCAAATATCCGCAATACGTCCGTCTATAATAACGCTGGTGTCCAAAATTTTATGTTCCTCCAGCTTGCGTTCTTCCACACCGGTACCTCGACCAAAAAATCCCGAACTCCAAAATGAGGACAGCTCGTCCCGCTTTTCCAGTCCGACCATCACACCCACATATCCGCATACGATGGTGACGGCCGTTTGAATCAGTTGACCTGGTGCCCCCAGCCATGACAAGAGCGGGTAAACTGCTAAGGAAAGGATCAAGCCCACCGCTAATCCAATCGCACCTGCCATCATCTCATTCATTGGAATCCGTACCAAACCTTCGATCCCCTGGTGTAAACGATTCGCCACAGCTGTTCCGGCGAGCGAACATCCAGCCATAAATAACACAGCTCCCGCAATCATCCAAACAGCCATTCCCGGTAACGAACCATCACTCAACCACTCGGGCAGCCATGATACGATACCTCCTACCCGATGGTATAACGTATAGCCGAACCATGCTCCGCACAATCCTGTAAAAGTTAAAATAGCCTTTCTCCACATCAAGTCTCTATACCTCCTTTGTTTTCTTTTTACATCCTGATATTTATTGGATATACATCACTTTCCTTACCAGTATGATCCAATTCTCACGCAACTAACCCTATGTTTTTGATTTTTTATGCATAAAAAAAAGCATCTATCTCCCTGAAATGATTCAAGGAAATAAATGCTCATTTGTTTTCTCGCTTAATTCTAATGCTGTGAATGACGATATTGATCATCCTGTTCTTCCTGAGTGGAACGTCCCCGTCCGCGCCCACGTCTACGTGACAGCTTACGGATATTAAGTTTCATGCCATACAATGCATACAGCACCAACGGTACGAAAATCAGCTTCGATAATTGATCCGGGAATTTAACTGCCAGTACAACGGCAGCAACCACAACCCATGGAGCGATCCAGATCGCTTTCTTCGGAAGGCCCACCTTTTTTAAATTCGGATATTTCATCGAGCTGACCATCAAATAAGAGACAAGTAGCATCGCAACCGACATGTATAACATGGAGACATCATTATGAAACAAAGATAAAGTCGCCAGCACTCCACCTGCTGCCGGAATCGGCAAGCCTGTAAAATAACCCGGTATACCGGGACGTACATTAAAACGAGCCAAACGTAACGCTCCGCACATCGGAAAAATAGCCGTAACCGTCCAGGCCAAAGCCGAATTAGCATCATGAAAAGCAACCATGTACATAATAACTGCGGGAGCTACACCAAAAGATATCATATCTGATAAGGAGTCCAGTTCTTTACCGAATTCGCTCTGGGCATTTAGCGCCCGGGCCATTCGTCCATCCAGTCCGTCCAACAACATGGCGACAATAACCATAATAGCGGCAAGACTGTATTTTCCGTCTACGGCCAATAAAATGGCGATCATTCCGAGAAACAAGTTACCCAAGGTACACATGTTCGGAATTGATTTGGTAATCATCTCTTCACCTCAATGTATGAATTGTTCCATTATAATCCTTTCACTGTATTACATTTACATTTGCCTGTCAATGAAAACTTGTTCCTGCAATCGTTTGAGTCCCTCTTTAATGGTACGCGCACGGACTTCTCCAATGCCATCTACTTCATCCAGTTCTTCAATCGTCGCTGTCATAACATGCGGAAAACGTCCAAACCGCTCCACCAGATTGTGAATGATCACATTCGGTAGACGTGGTATCTTGTTCAGCACCCGATAACCGCGCGCCACGATATATTCTTCTGATGTCGCAGCCGAAGACGGGTATCCCAGCAAACGCACAATATGATTTGCATCCAGCAGGTCATCGTCCGTGGAACGCTTGAGACCCAATATGATGCCACGAATTTTCTCATCGCTATCGTCTTTGGCATAATCCTTATACAGTAGCCAAGCCTCTTCCTCGATATTACTGACAAGCTCATCCATCTGCATGCAAATTAAACGGCCCTCATTCCCAAGCTCGTTAATAAATCGTTTGATTTCCATTTTGATGCGCAGCACCATTTCGATCCGTTGGATAACATTTACCACTTCGGGCATGGTCACTAATTCTTCAAATTCGGAGGCCGTCAAATTCGTCGAGGCTTGCCCCAACACAGATCTATACTTTTCCAGCGTCTGAATGGCCTGATTGGCTTTGGTTAAAATAACTCCAATTTCCTTGAGCGCATATCTCAGCGTTCCCTGATACAATGTAATAATATTACGCCGCTGAGAAATAGATACGACTAACTTGCCAGTTTGCTTGGCAACCCGCTCCGCTGTCCGGTGACGAATACCCGTTTCAATCGATGAGATAGAAGAATCAGGAATCAATTGCGTATTTGCGTATAAAATCCGTTTCAAATCCTCGCTCAGTATGATGGCACCGTCCATCTTAGCCAGTTCATACAAATAGTTCGGCGAAAAATCACAGTTAATCGAGAAGCCGCCGTCCACGACCTCCATTACCTCCGGGCTATAGCCAACGACCAGAAGAGCGCCCGTTTTGGCGCGCAGCACGTTTTCCAGTCCGTCGCGAAAGGGAGTTCCCGGTGCCACAAGCCGCAGCAAATCATTCATTTTATCCAGTTGGCTCGCTTCTTTCATTCTCATTGCCCCCTAATCTAATGCGGCTGCCAATGCATCTGCCACCGTTCCTACTCCTACAATTTGTATCCCTTTCGGATGCGTCCAGCCCTTCAGACTCTTCTCCGGCATAATCACCCGTTTAAAACCGAGCTTCTCTGCTTCACGCACACGCTGCTCCGCTCTGGATACAGCACGCACCTCACCCGTCAGCCCCACCTCGCCAAAAATCACATCGTACGGCTTGGTAGGCGCATCCCGAAAGCTGGAAGCAATACTCACCGCTATAGCCAGGTCCACCGCTGGTTCATCCAGTTTTACGCCCCCGGCCACATTTAGATACGCATCCTGATTTTGCAAAAACATACCCATCCGCTTTTCCAACACGGCTATAATCAATCCCATTCGGTGATGGTCAACCCCTGTACCCATTCGACGCGGAGAAGGAAAATGTGTAGTCGCAATCAGCGCTTGCAGCTCAACTAATACAGGTCGGGTCCCTTCCATACTGGCGACGACTGTGGAACCAGCCACCCCCAGAGGTCGTTCGGACAAGAACAGCTCGGAAGGATTCGACACCTCACGCAAGCCGCTTTCAGCCATTTCAAAAATACCAATTTCATTCGTAGAGCCAAAACGATTCTTAACCGCACGCAACAGCCGATACGTATGATGGCGCTCTCCTTCAAAATAAAGCACGCAATCGACCATATGCTCCAACAGACGCGGGCCTGCAATGGCCCCTTCCTTTGTCACATGTCCAACCAGCACCGTTGCAATCCCTAATCCCTTGGCAATCCGCATAAAACGTGAAGTACATTCCCGTACCTGTGCTACACTCCCCGGCGCACTCGTCACCTCAGGCAAATATACAGTCTGGATAGAGTCAATCACCAGAAACTCCGGTTTCAAGCTGTCTACCGCTTCTTCAATCGTCTCCAAATTCGTCTCACATAATACGTATAGGTTGGGGGACAAGGCACCGAGACGGTCAGCACGCAGCTTCGTCTGACGAACGGATTCCTCACCTGACACATAAAGCACCTTTAAACCGGTTAAAGCCAGCTCATTTGATGTCTGTAGCATAAGGGTAGACTTTCCAATCCCCGGATCACCGCCCACCAGAACGAGTGAACCCGGCACCACGCCTCCTCCAAGCACGCGATTCAATTCGCCAATTCCCGTCAAAATTCGTGCTTCTTTGCCACTCTCCACCTCGATAATAGGGAGCGGTTTATCTTTTGTGCTATGAGTAAGAAGGGAAGAACCCAGTCCTTGAGTTTTAACAACGCTTTCCGTTTCCTCCACCATGGAATTCCATGCCTGGCATCCGGGACATTTTCCATACCATTTGGGCGATTCATAACCGCACTCCGTACAGGAAAATTTAGTTTTCACTTTAGCCATACTTTATTCCTTGGCTCCTTATATGACAACGATCAATGTCGGATTTATCATCACACAGCCCGGAAAGAGCTGTAATAATAAAAGTTTACCATTGAAGCTTGGCGGACGTAAAGCGATATCACAAACTTTTCCAAAGCACTTATCCGACCACTCCACAGTGCTTTATACGCAAAAAGGGTGCCCTCGCCACAGCTTTTCAGCCTGCGAGACACCCTTTCTAACCACTTTTATTGTGCTAACCTATCGTACCTCTGTCCTTTTTGGGCAAAAGCCGATGATTATCATTAACTTTTATTGCCTGCTCAGTACAATGTTCAGGACTTCGCGGATACGTTATCCTTTTTCGTAACGGTCAACGCACCATTCTTCTCATCAATAAAGAGAGAATCGCCTTTAGTGATATTACCCGACAACAGCTCCTCGGACAGACGATCCTCGATATGCTTCTGGATTGCACGACGCAATGGACGCGCACCATATGCCGGATCAAAGCCTTCCTTCGCAAGGAATGCCTTAGCCTTGTCTGTCAACTCAAAATCAACCTCGTACTCATTCAGACGCTTACGCAGCTCTTCGGACATGAGCGACACGATTTCGGCGATATGTTTTTCTTCGAGAGAATGGAAAACGATAATTTCATCAATCCGGTTCAAGAACTCGGGACGGAAGCTTTTCTTCAGTTCATCCATCACTTTGCCCTTCATGTTATCGTAATCCGCTCCAGCGTCCACAACAGCTGTAAAGCCCAGCGTTGAGTTGCGTTTGATCGCCTGTGCACCCACATTGGATGTCAGGATGATAAGTGTGTTGCGGAAATCGACGACACGACCTTTGGAATCCGTCAGACGTCCATCTTCCAGCACTTGCAGGAGAATGTTGAACACTTCTGGATGTGCTTTTTCAATCTCATCCAACAGTACGACAGAGTAAGGTTTACGACGTACCTTCTCAGTCAATTGACCGCCTTCTTCATATCCAACATATCCTGGAGGCGCTCCTACCAGACGGGACGTGGAATGCTTCTCCATGTATTCGGACATATCGATTCGGATAACCGCATTTTCATCTCCGAACATGGATTCAGCCAACGCGCGTGCCAGTTCGGTTTTACCAACCCCGGTTGGACCGAGGAAAATAAAGGAGCCGATTGGACGCTTCGGATCTTTCAGTCCGGCACGTGCCCGGCGAATAGCCCGGCTAACTGCCTTAACTGCTTCATCCTGCCCAATGACCCGCTCATGCAACAACTCTTCCATGTTCAGCAAGCGATGCGTTTCTTCCTCTTTCAGCTTGCTGACCGGAACACCTGTCCAGATCGCAACGACCTGAGCAATATCCTCCGGTGTTACTTCGGAATCTGTACGTCCCTGTTGCTCTTTCCATTGGTTTTTCGTAACATCCAGCTCTTCACGAATTTTCTGCTCTGTATCACGCAGTGCAGCCGCCTTTTCGAACTCTTGGCTTTGTACAGCCGAATCCTTTTCCTTACGGATATCTTCCAGACGGTTTTCCAGCTGTTTCAGGTCTGGCGGTACCGTGTAGGAATTCAGCCTTACCTTGGAACCCGCTTCATCAATAAGGTCAATTGCTTTATCCGGCAGGAAGCGGTCGGTGATATAACGATCCGACAATTTTACTGCTGCTTCAATGGCTTCATCCGTAATTTTCACACGATGATGCGCTTCATAACGGTCACGCAGACCGTACAGAATTTGAATAGCTTCTTCTGGAGAAGGCTGATCTACCGTTATCGGCTGGAAGCGACGTTCCAAAGCGGCGTCCTTCTCAATATATTTGCGGTATTCGTCCAGCGTTGTTGCACCGATGCATTGCAGCTCACCACGTGCCAGAGCAGGCTTCAGGATATTGGAAGCATCAATTGCACCTTCCGCTCCACCAGCACCGATCAGCGTATGCAGCTCATCAATGAACAATACGATATTTCCAGCCTGACGAATCTCGTCCATAATCTTTTTCAGGCGATCCTCGAATTCACCACGATATTTGGTGCCTGCTACCACAGAACCCATATCCAGTGTCATAACACGCTTGTCACGCAGCGTTTCGGGAATCTCATTGGCAATAATCTTTTGCGCCAGTCCTTCGGCAATTGCCGTTTTACCTACCCCTGGCTCACCGATCAGAACCGGATTGTTCTTCGTACGGCGGCTGAGTACCTGAATTACACGCTCAATTTCCTTACTACGCCCAATGACAGGGTCCAGGTTGTTTTCCTTCGCAGATGCCGTCAAATCACGTGCCAAGCTGTCCAGCGTTGGTGTGCTGACATTAGCCGGAGCACCGTGATGGCTGGAAACAGCCTCGCTGCTGCCGAGCAATTGAAGCACTTGCTGACGTGCTTTATTCAGACTGATACCCAGGTTATTCAGTACACGGGCTGCTACACCTTCGCCTTCACGGATAAGACCGAGCAAAATATGCTCTGTACCTACATAGGTATGGCCCAGCTTACGAGCTTCATCCATAGACAGCTCGATAACCTTTTTGGCGCGTGGAGTATAGGCAATGTTCGTCGGTTGTTCTTGACCGCGTCCAATCAGCGTTTCCACTTCATCCTGAATTTTTTCCAGTCCCAGCCCTAAACCAATCAAGGCTTTCGCTGCAATTCCTTCACCTTCACGAATGAGGCCGAGCAAAATGTGCTCCGTGCCAATGTTGTTGTGTCCCAATCGAACAGCTTCTTCCTGAGCCAAGGCAAGCACTTTTTGTGCGCGTTCCGTAAATCTTCCAAACATCATATATCCTGCACCTCCACAGTGTGTATTTCAGATCATTCTATATATTAAAGGGTTGTGCCTAATTTTTGCCGGATCAGCTTCGCCCGGTACATATCGCGCTCGTCGGTATTCATTTTATCTCCAAAGCTTTTTTGCAGAAATCCGGGTTGTGTCATCACATTCAGCTCATTCATCGCTGCGGTGGATGGACGCTCCAAAATCCCCAAGTCCACGCCAAGACGTACATCCGACAATCGCTGTGCGGCCTCCTTGGAATCCAGTACCGCTGCATATGACAAAATACCGAATGAACGCATCACCCGATCCGTAATCCGCAGCATGGACTCATTCATCAGCCGTTCCCTGGCGGAACGTTCGTGCTCTATAATTTGCAGCACGACGCCATGCAGATTTTCGATAATTTCCGCTTCGGTTTGTCCCAATGTAATCTGATTGGATACCTGAAACAGATTGCCGACCGCTTCGCTGCCTTCACCATAAATACCGCGAACGGTAAGACCTACCTGTGAAACAGCAGACAAAATGCGGTTAATCTGATGAGTCATGACCAGTGCGGGCAGATGCATCATCACTGAAGCTCTCATCCCTGTGCCAACATTCGTCGGACAGCTGGTCAGAAAGCCTCTACGATCATCAAATGCATAATCGACATGCGCCTCAAATGCATCATCAATAACCATAGCACGTTCCCAAGCTTCTCTAACCTGACATCCCGGATATAAGCACTGGATACGCAGATGATCCTCTTCGTTTATCATAACACTAACCGATTCATCATCGCTAATCAAAACAGCACCGTTACGAGATTCGTTCGCCAAATTAGGGCTAATCAAATGCTTCTCAACCAGCACCTGCTTGTCGATCTCATCCAACTCGGATATTTTCAGGGTATGAAAGGTACCAAAGCGTCCTAAATCATCATACTGAAGGATATCCGTCAAGCGTTGAAGTGCTTCTTCCGACTGCTGGTTGGTAGCAAGCATGGGAAAAGGCAGATGCTGCAAGTTACGCGCAATTCTCACCCGGCTGCTAATGACAATCTCTGAATCCGCAGCATCACCACGCATCCAATCACTTAGCGGCTTTTCCGTAAACCGGATATTAGGCATTACGCATCCCCTCCTACTCTTCACAAACTTTACTCTTCAGTCATTTCTTTTTCAAGCTCTCTGATTTGATCCCTAAGCTCAGCGGCTGATTCGAATTCTTCCTGTACAATATGTTGTTGCATCTCTTTTTTCAGATCGTCAATTTGCCGTTTAACCTTCAATCGACCTCCGGTGCGAACTGGAACCTTGCCCACATGGCTCGTACTGCCATGCACACGCTTGAACAACGGGTCCAGACGGCTGTCAAAATATTGATAGCACGACGGGCACCCAAAGCGCCCCAGCTTACTGAACTGTGCATAGGTCATGCCACACTCCTTGCATTGCAGGTTCTGCGGACCGCTATGGCCTGGCGACTGGCTCTTTGTACTGGATTCGAAATCCAGCATACCCGACAATAGGCTATGAATTGAAAAGCCATTAGGTGTACCAGGGATCATCTCCCCTTTTTCCTTCGCACACGTCTCACAAATATGAAACTCTGTCTTTTCGCCATTCACAATTTTGGTGAAATGCAAAGTTGCCGGCCGTTTATTACATTCTTGGCACAGCATAAAAGCACCTCCTTCAGCGTCAGGATTTTTACAAATCCCTACATCCAAATCTTGAATCACACGCTATCTGGCCACCAGCAACGAAATCAGCATAGCCTTAAGCAGCCTTGCCCGTAGCTGGTCACGATAGGGAAGTTTCAGCAATAATGTGTCCCTTGATAAAGCAGCCTTCATTAAAACAGCTTCCCTTTTGCTTAAAAAATGAGCTTCCTCCAGCTGATAAATCAGCCCTTCCGCTGCCGATTGACTAATTTCCTCTCCAATGCTTTGATGGAGATGGGTGTGGATCGCATGCTGTGCGGGCAGTTGAATTCGCTGAATGCGAATGTACCCCCCACCACCGCGCTTACTTTCCACCACATAGCCTTTTTCCAGCGTAAAACGGGTACTGATTACATAATTAATTTGCGACGGCACGCAGGAAAAGCGGTCAGCCAAATCATTACGCTGAATTTCCACTAAGCCTTTGGGACTTTCCAGCAATATGCTCTTCAAATATTGTTCAATAATATCGGAAACATTGCGCATTTCATCATCCTCCACTAACGGAAACGCAAATATTCAGTACATTTCACGCTCCACAGAGTCCGCCGTATATTGAACTTAACCAAACGGTAAAGTCACGAATCTAAGCCAGTAGCAGAGCTAATTCACCCTCCGTCCTCACCTAAAAACATCCCGTTTAGCTTCTAGTGTGACCTTTAATCGTAATAGACCATACACCTTTCCTCACGCTCATGAGATTACAGTGAATGTTTATCAACAAATCAGGTCTATCTTTTCATGCTGTGTTGGTGTCAATGTATTATATACGACTAAAAACTCAGCGTATTCACACCATTCTAATGAAGCACTACAGGCTCCATTGACTTTGACTTTCTTTGACTATAATCACATTATAGCACAAAATATATTTTTGCCAAGGGGTCAATATCATTTTTCGCAATCTAATTACATTTTATACAATATAAGAAAAACTCTTCCCTTTACGGAAAGAGTTCTGAAAAATATCGTAAAATCATCCACACCTTATAATAGGTATTTAAAGCTAAATTCCCTAAAAAATGAAGATTCAAGAGCATTTAAGAGCGTTACAATTAGAAAAAATCCAGCAAAAATGTTTGTGCTACCGGTATTACACGTTCTAATGCAGATACAGACTCGCCGCGCCCTTTAATACGACTCCACTTATACAGAGCATCAGGCCGCTGATAGCCAAGCATCAGGGTGGTCAGCGATTGGATACTCACACTCAAGTCAGTTTCTATACGGTCCTCGGAAGAACTGCTTGAATCCACTCTGTCCAGATGTCCTTGCCCTTCCACGTTAACCGTCAATGTCCATATTCCTTCATTCCATGGAGCATAATGATCTGTTAGATGTAAGGTCAAACGTGTTTCCTCTCCAATGGCCTCAAAAGGATATTTCTCCACAAAAGCAGCAGCATCTACAATGCGGCCCATAAAATAAGGCACTGTTTCCTGCTGAATTCGTGGATCATCCAGTAGAAATGGCAGATTATCATCGGCCGGAATGTAAATAAATTTACCTTGGGTTATCATCGAATCATGATTGGCAAAATACGTCCACAACGCCCGCCGTGCCGTTTCATTAATATATACCAGTTCGTCGCAATTCAATTGCTTATCTTCAATTTTGTATAAAGCATATCCCTGAGGATCGCCTGCTTCAGAGTAGTACACTGCGGTCCGGTAGTTTTTATTTAATGTCCGCTCTTGCCACCATTCCTTGTTTCGTACCAGTGTACCATTATAACGCGAAGCGTAGGCTTGATACACTTGGTCCAGCTCAGAAATATCCTTCACATCCCGTTTGACCGTACCTTCAGTTTTAAGCTTGGCAGGGAATTTATCGATCGGAATGATATACTTTTTGTATTCAATATACGTTTCCCATCCAAATTTACGATAGAAGGCAAAGGAGAAAGGATGTAAAAAAGAAAGACTCTGCCCCGCATCCTTCATCTCTTCAAGCGCATGCGTTAAAAGGCGTGAAACCAGACCCCCGCGCCGTTTTTCCGGCCACGTTGCCACACCAGCGATGCCCCCCATGTCAAAAACCTGACCTTGTATGTATACCTGTAGCGGTAACAAAGTCAGCTTCGCATTCAAGTCCGTTCCGTCGAATATCCCCCAAGTTTGTTCTGGTTTGAATTTCTTCTTCGATTTCTCCAGATCCTCCGGGGATAATGTGAACTGAAACGCATATTGAGACAACTCAATAGCGGCTTCAAATTCCTCACGTTGTAATTGCCTGATTTCCATAAGTTTGTCACCTCGCTCGCATACTTGGACTTCCACAAAAAGATCACACCTTTAGAGTGTCGCAAAGCCTTGGTTCTCTGTCAACCTTAGGAACAGATAGTTATAGTAAAAATGTACAAAAAAAGGACCACAATCTCAAGGAGATCATGGTCCTTCTTGCTTTTGCTTGGCGACGTCCTACTCTCCCAGGACCCTGCGGTCCAAGTACCATCGGCGCTGGAGGGCTTAACGGTCGTGTTCGGGATGGGTACGTGTGGAACCCCTCCGCTATCGCCACCAAACATGAATTTGCTGTGCAAATTCTACCGTAGGGTTATTCGCTTCATCACCTATTGTGTGAATGAATAGCCATGCGCTTGTCGTATGCATCTTCTACATACCTTCAAGGTGTTACACCCTGAAAACTGGATCCGAAACTCCATTGCGTCTTATCTTAGGATAAGCCCTCGACCGATTAGTATTGGTCAGCTCCATGCATTACTGCACTTCCACCCCCAACCTATCTACCTCGTCGTCTTCAAGGGGTCTTACATACTGGGAAATCTCATCTTGAGGGGGGCTTCACGCTTAGATGCTTTCAGCGCTTATCCCTTCCGTACATAGCTACCCAGCGGTGCTCCTGGCGGAACAACTGGTACACCAGCGGTACGTCCATCCCGGTCCTCTCGTACTAAGGACAGCTCCTCTCAAATTTCCTACGCCCACGACAGATAGGGACCGAACTGTCTCACGACGTTCTGAACCCAGCTCGCGTACCGCTTTAATGGGCGAACAGCCCAACCCTTGGGACCTACTTCAGCCCCAGGATGCGATGAGCCGACATCGAGGTGCCAAACCTCCCCGTCGATGTGGACTCTTGGGGGAGATAAGCCTGTTATCCCCAGGGTAGCTTTTATCCGTTGAGCGATGGCCCTTCCATGCGGTACCACCGGATCACTAAGCCCGACTTTCGTCCCTGCTCGACTTGTAGGTCTCGCAGTCAAGCTCCCTTCTGCCTTTGCACTCTTCGAATGATTTCCAACCATTCTGAGGGAACCTTGGGGCGCCTCCGTTACTCTTTAGGAGGCGACCGCCCCAGTCAAACTGCCCACCTGACACTGTCCTCGTACCGGATCACGGTACCAAGTTAGAACCTAGATACGATCAGGGTGGTATCCCAAGGATGCCTCCTCTCAAGCTGGCGCTCAAGTCTCTTAGGCTCCCACCTATCCTGTACAGATCGTACCCAAATTCAATATCAAGCTGCAGTAAAGCTCCATGGGGTCTTTCCGTCTTGTCGCGGGTAACCTGCATCTTCACAGGTATTAAAATTTCACCGGATCTCTCGTTGAGACAGCGCCCAAGTCGTTACGCCATTCGTGCGGGTCAGAATTTACCTGACAAGGAATTTCGCTACCTTAGGACCGTTATAGTTACGGCCGCCGTTTACTGGGGCTTCGGTTCATAGCTTCGCCCCGAAGGACTTACCACTCCCCTTAACCTTCCAGCACCGGGCAGGCGTCAGCCCGTATACT
>NZ_CM149995.1:4770000-5448191 GCF_056316205.1 Paenibacillus sp. 1-8
CCCCCGCTGCTGCAACGGGAATCCACAGGCCGGACAATGATCCGGTACGATAATTTCCTCTCCGTCGTCCTCAGACGTAACTTTTCCCAAAATTTCCGGAATGACATCATTCGAACGGCGGATAAACACACGAGCACCCAAAGCGAACTTCAGATTTTTCCGCTCGATATCCCCAGCATTGTTTAGTGTACAATTTTGTACGGTGACTCCCGCGAGCTCTACCGGTTCTACCCTTGCCAGTGGCGTAATTTTACCCGTACGACCTACATTCCACTCAACAGAGTTAAGCACTGTGGTCGTTTCCTCCGCCTCGAACTTATACGCCACTGCCCATCGCGGAAATTTATCGGTATAGCCGAGAACCTCACGTGTGCGCATATCCGTAATTTTGAGTACCGCCCCGTCAATGAGATAATCCAGTCCGGCACGAGACTCTTCGATATCAGCCAGTTGTTCCATAGCATCGTCAAAATCGTCAAAGTAAGTCAGATATGGATTCACCTTAAAATGATTGTCACGCAGGAACGTCATCATCTCCTGGTGGCTGCTAAACTGGATGCGGTCCGCGTACCCCACATTGTAGAAAAATGCATTCAGCCGCCGCTCTGCTGTTGTTTTGGGATTCAAATTACGCAGAGCACCTGCTGCGGCGTTGCGTGCATTTTTAAGAGGGTCCACAGCGGTCTCATTATATTTGGCCAGCACAGACAGATTCATAATGCCTTCTCCCTGTACTTCAATGGTCCCATCCTGAAAAGGAATCGTAAGCGGCACGGATTTAATGGTCTTCACCTGTGCCAGTATTCCCTCACCCACCACGCCATTGCCGCGTGTAGAAGCCTGTACCAGCTTCCCGTCGGTATAAGTCAGGTTCAGCGTCAGTCCATCAAATTTAAGCTCTATCGCATATCCTGGAGGCGGTAAAGGCTGCTCCGGGTTCTTGGTGTTGTAATCGTTGACCAGCTTCACGACACGCGCGTTCCAGGCACGAAGCTGCTCCACATTCTGTGCTTTATCCAAGCTCCATAATGGGGCGAGGTGGCGATGCGGTGTGAAGCCTTTGAGTAACTCCCCGCCCACACGCTGTGTCGGCGAATCCGGCAGCACAAGACCGCTCGTCTGTTCAAGCGCTACCAGTTCGTCATAAAGCACATCATATTCTTTGTCGCTGATCTTGGGCTCATCCAGTGTGTAGTAATGATAGTTATATGTGTTCAGCTCAGCAACAAGCTGCTCCATCCTGTGCATTGGATTCATGCAGGCGTACCCCTCCGGGAACTTCATCAGGGCAGAGGCCTAAGCCAAGCTGCCGCAGTGAGGTTCGAGATTTAATAATGTTTGAGATTTATTCTACTT
Source organism: Paenibacillus sp. 1-8 (assembly GCF_056316205.1). NCBI lineage: Bacteria > Bacillati > Bacillota > Bacilli > Caryophanales > Paenibacillaceae > Paenibacillus > Paenibacillus sp. 1-8. Next base: position 4,771,357 of record NZ_CM149995.1, read on the forward strand.
TTGTAATCGGTGCAAAGCCAGCCAGCAGGCGTTTAACCCCTACTGGAGCCGGGAAAGCGATCTGAAGCTCCATATCATTGCCCGTCCCTTTTACAGCTACAATAGTTCCAATTCCCCACTTGCCATGCTGCACCTTGTCTCCGGCAGCAAAAATGGAGGGGCCTCCTGCCGAAGCAGCCGGAGTTGGTTTCGCGGATGAAGATGTTGTAACGGTTACGCGTGGCGACGCGGAAGCGGAAGAACCACTACGGCTCATCGTATCAAACGAGCGTTCTCCACCAAAGTTACTGCCACTACCTTTATTCAATCCGCGCCCACCATAAGATCCGCCTACATTGCCTGAACGACGGTAGCGGTCACGTTTGATGATCGTATCCTCTTTTAACTCGTCTGGAATCTCCTCGAGAAAGCGGGAAGGCGGGTTAGCCGTGGTGCGGCCAAACAGCGTGCGCATCTGCGCGCATGTAAGGAATAGTTGCTCCTCTGCACGGGTAATCCCGACATACGCCAATCTACGCTCTTCCTCCAGCTCTTCATTATCCAAAAAGGCCCGACTGTGAGGGAATACTCCCTCCTCCATACCGACAATAAATACGATTGGGAACTCCAGTCCTTTTGCACTGTGCATAGTCATCAATACAACCGCATCGCTTTGTTCCTCTTCATCGTCATTCATGGAATCAATATCTGCGATAAGAGCAAGATCGGTCAGGAAGGAGACGAGTGACTTGTCCTCCGCTCCTTTTTCAAATTCCATCGTTACCGACAGGAACTCATCAATGTTCTCCAGACGTGAGCGTGATTCAAGCGTATTCTCGTTTTGCAGCTCCAGTCGATATTGGCTGGTTTCCAGCATTTTTTCCGTTAACTCGGTGACCGAGAGATAGTCCACCATCCGACTCAAGCCTTCGATCATATCGTAAAACTCTACAAGCGCATTGCGCGTACGTCCGGCAAAGCCCAAATCATCTACCACCTGCAATACTCGGAAAATAGAAACTCCACGCTCCGCTGCGGCTGCTTGCAATTTACCGACCGTTGTATCCCCAATACTCCGTTTTGGCACATTAATGATTCGGATCAAGCTGATATCGTCATCAGGATTGGAGAGCAGACGAAGGTACGCCAGCAAGTCCTTAATCTCTTTACGATCATAGAACTTGATACCGCCAACGATCTGGTACGGAATATCCGATTTGATCAAAATTTCCTCGACCACCCGCGACTGGGCATTGGTACGGTACAAAATAGCATGATGGCTATAGGTTTTGCCTGCATTGATATTTTTATGAATTTCGGAGGCGATAAAATAGCCCTCATCATGCTCGGAGTCAGCCCGGTAAACTTTAATCTTGGCGCCGCCTTCTTTGTCAGTCCATAGTTTCTTCGGCTTGCGACCTGTATTTTGACCAATCACTTCATTGGCAGCATTCAGAATATTCGAGGTTGACCGATAGTTTTGTTCCAGTAAAATGGTACGCGCTTCCGGATAATCCTCTTCAAAGTTCAAAATGTTGCTGATATCCGCCCCGCGCCAACGATAGATGGACTGATCGCTATCGCCAACTACGCAAATCCGGTGATGCTTATCAGCCAGCATTTTGCACAGCATGTACTGCGCGCGGTTCGTATCTTGATATTCATCGACATGAATGTATTGGAATTTTTTCTGATAGAAATCGAGCACCTCAGGTACTTCTTTAAAGAGCTGAATCGTTGCCATGATCAAATCATCAAAATCAAGAGAGTTGTTGTTTTTGAGACGTTGTTGGTATTTGGTATATACCTTCGCCACAATTCCCTCGAAATAGTCACCAATCTTGCGCTCATACATTTCAGGAGTGACCAGTTCATTTTTAGCTGTACTCATCATGGACTGAACCGCTTTGGGCTCGAATTTTTTGGTGTCTATGTTCAGATCCTTCATGCAGTTCCGAATGACAGACAATTGATCCGTGGAATCGAGAATGCTGAAATTGGAGGTAAATCCGATCCGCTCGATATCCCGACGCAAAATACGCACACACATGGAGTGAAAGGTGGATACCCACACATCTCTCCCCTGCGGACCAATCAGCTTGGATACGCGATCCTGCATTTCACGCGCGGCCTTGTTCGTAAAGGTAATCGCCAAAATGCCCCATGGAGCGGTCTTGCGGGTCGCGATGAGGTAGGCAATCCGGTGCGTGAGCACTCGAGTCTTTCCACTGCCTGCGCCAGCCATAATCAGCAACGGTCCGTCTATCGCCTCCACTGCCTGACGCTGAGGCGGATTGAGACGGGCTACAGCCTCGTGTATATCTATTGATTGCATGCGTACATGCTCCTTTCCCTGAGCTTCCATAAAATCACGTTCTATACTTCCAACTTCACAGCTACCGTCTCCAGCGCCTTCGCCAAGTCACGGTAAATGATGTTTCCTACTACAATGGTGTCACAAACGGCAGCCGCTTGTAACGCGGTAGATTTATCCACGATACCCCCTCCGTATAGGACACGGGCGCGCTCCGTACTGCGATGTATTTTTTGTACCAGCTCCATGTCCCCAAAAGCACCGCTATATTCCACATATACAATTGGCAGGTGCATGAGCTTGTCAGCAACCTGTGCATATGAGGCGGCAGATGAAGCATCAAGTGATGTATCCGCTCCGGTAAGCTTGGCCACCGTGGAATCACCGTTCAAAACAATATATCCTTCCGTCACAAGTAAATCCCAAGGGATCATATAACCAAACTGCTCAATCGCACGCTGGTGCTGTCCTACGATCCAATTACTGTCCGTGGTATTAAGCACCATCGGGATCATATACAGATCAAATCCCGGCACTACAGCCTCCAGATCGGACACCTCAAGCACACACGGCACCTCATAACGCCGAACCCGCGACAGCAAATCCACCGTATTTTCATAGGTAATGCCCGACGAGCCTCCTACCATAATCGCGTCCGTACCAGACATGCATATGGCATCCAGTCCCTCATCGTCCAGTTCCTTGTCAGGGTCCAGCTTAAATACATGCCTCCATGATTGAATCGAATCTGCCAACACACATTCCTCCAGCATCCATTGTGCTTTTGCCACGATCCGGTCTAGCCAGATTCCAATATCCAAAAGCGTTCTATGCTAAGTCTATGACAGTGCTCAAAAGGTGTCAATGTTCGTATTAGATGGGAACACTCCGTTCACACATCTCAGGGCCGTAACGCATACAGCCAACTACGTTTTTGGAGTTCCTTTTCCGTTAAAACATCCGTATAGAATCCGCGGACACCCATCTGTTCGTAGTCAGCGGCAGCTTTTAGATCGTTAATTGTATTTACGTAGCACACCGCCCCCGCCTGCCGCAAGCTTTCCACTAAAGCACCACTGACCCTGTTTTCTGGTAAAGTTACTGCCGTTATATCGTTTTGTTGTACAAACCGGATGATTTGGTCATCCGTGTCTTCTGTCGCATAGAGCGTATAAATAATGGAGGTATAGGGATAAATGCTACGCAGCGTTCGCAGCATTTCTTCGTCGTAAATTTGCGGGACAATGCGGGACAAAAGTTCCGGATTTTTCTCCTGTGCCTGACGGGTCAGTTGCGCAAACAACTGTTTTATTTGGGCCGGGTTCTGTTCTTTCGTATCAGTCACGACATAGGCATCCGGGTATTTCTCTAATAGATCCAATACATCCTTCCAATCTACCGGGGTATAGGAACCGTGTATGGGTGTGTTCTTAAATTGATGATAGCTCCAAGGCTTTCCGCCCTGTTCTATAGCAACGGCATGTTCCTGCTGCATTTGCTCTGTAAAAGATTCTGTCCATTCATGGCGCGCCACCAAATGCCCGTCCGAAGTAAACATCAGGTCAACCTCGAATACGCGGCTGCCTTTTTTATAATTATTCACAAATGCTTCACGCGCATTAGTATAGGCCAAACCATCAACGGCTCCCATGGCATGCGAAATCACGCGGTGCGTGGTAAAGCCAGTATGTTCTTCTGTAGATTGTCCTTTGTAAGCCAGTAAAAATGTGCCGATTAACATTAAAAGAATTACCGCAGCAATCAGTCGTTTCATAGGGTGTCACATCCTTTTCGTACAGGTCAATACCCTGCATGCGTACACTTAAAACAACCTCCAAACACAAAAACACCCTCCGGCTGAACCGAAGGGTGACTCTGGATTAATACGCGTTTTTGAAACCGTTGCGAATCGTACGGAAAATAATTTTAATATCGAATAAGAGCGACCAATTCTCAATATAGAAAATATCATGCTTAATTCGTTCCTCAATGGACGTGTCACCACGCAACCCGTTGCTCTGTGCCCAGCCTGTAATACCAGGACGAACATGGTGCTTCACCATATACTTTGGAATCTCCTCGCGGAACTGATCCACGTAATACGGGCGCTCCGGGCGTGGACCAACGACACTCATATCACCCAGCAGCACGTTGAAAAACTGAGGCAGCTCGTCGAGACTCGTTTTACGAATAAAGGTTCCAAAGCGAGTACGCCGAGGGTCATTGGCCGTCGTCCAGCCTGTATCCTCAGTTCCGGGTGGCAATACCTTCATCGAGCGGAATTTGTACATCATGAAGGTACGCCGATTCAGACCCACCCGCTCCTGTTTGAAAATGACCGGACCTCTCGATGTCGTCATCACGCTAATCGCCACTGCCAGCATAACCGGAGAAGTCAGAATAATAGCGAACAACGAGAACAGAATATCGAACAAACGCTTAAACAATCGATTCCCCGCCACATCCAGCGGAATATCCCGTACATTGATCATTGGCATGCCTGCAAAGTTATCAAAATAAGGTCGAGATGGCAAGTAATCAAAAAAGTCGGGAATGATGAGCGTGCGCACCCCAGCCTTTTCACACATGTTGATAATCTTGGGGTACTTATCATGTGCATCCAGCGGAAGAGCCAAAATGACCTCGTCTATCATCATGTTCGACAGCGTAGCTTCTAAATGATCCAAGCCTCCAAGGATTGGGCGGAAATGCTCTTCTTCCTCTTCATCCCAGTGGCGCTTATCATCCAGAAAACCCACCACTTCATATCCCAGATCAGGATACTGTCCAAGATTATGATAAAAACGCTGGCCAAGAGTACCCGCCCCGAGAATGAGCATGAACTGCTTGTTGTAGCCTTTTTGGCGTAGAGCTTTAAGTACCTGCTTCAAAAAATATCGATAGAATAAAATAAGCAGTACGTTCCCAATCATATAGATCGCCAGATAGGACCGCGAAATGTCAATTTGCTTTACAAAGAACATGACACTCAACAGCACGAACAGGCCAACAATATGAATCTGGGTGACGCGAAATACGTCGTCTGCAAACCGTTTTTTGCGTTTGGGTGAATAAAGAGAGAATAACATCCCCAGCACCACGGCAATCAGACCATAGATCAAGCTCCAGCCACCATATACTTGAATAGGAAGCGGCTCTTGATAGGTAATCCATTCACTTTCAAATTTGAAGAACCAGGCGATCAAAAAGGAGAGCTGAATGACCGCGAAATCCGCCACAATATACAATTGGGTTAAAAAACGTTGATTTCTGCGTATCATGCTTTCACCTCGGTACGAGATTGTTCGCCGCCGTCCGGCTTGGCCGGTGCAGTGAGCTTATTTTTCAAAAAGGCCATTCCAAATTTCACCGTAATTCCCGTGTATACAGCCATGTTCGTGATCCAGCTATACTGCTGTTTATAATGCTTGCGGTGGAATACCCACATGGCTCTATGAAACTCGTAAATAATTTTCAAAGGACGACGACGAGCGCTGCCTCCTTTGATATGAATAATATATGTGCGCGGATAGTAGTAAATGCCCCATCCTGCCTGCTTAATCCGGTAACACCAGTCAATGTCCTCACCATACATGAAAAAGGTTTCGTCCAAGCCGCCGACCTGCTCAATTGTCTCCCGACGCACCAGCATAAAAGCACCCACCAGCACATCCACTGGATACTCATCATCCGGGCTTAAATGCCCGAGCTGGTATTGATTGTACTTCGGGTTATCCGGGTAACGCTTCGACCAGCCGAAGGCGTAATAAAAGGAGGCAGACGGCGTTGGAAACCCACGCTTGCAGGCCTTATCCAGCGAACCATCCGGCAAAATGACCTTGCAGCCCGATGCTCCTATCTCTGGATGCGTGTCCATAAACCGAATCATCGTATCGAGCGTGTGCGGTTGCACCAGCGTATCGGAATTCAGCAACAATACGTAACGCCCGCTCGCTACCTCGATACCCTGATTGTTTGCCTTGGCAAAACCTGTGTTATCCTCATTGGCAATCAACGTAATCTCCGGATATGCAGCACGAATGGCTTCCACAGACCCATCATTGGAGTGATTGTCGATAACAATCAATTCATATCGATATTGCGTCTCTGACGCATACACCGACTGCAAACAATCCAGCGTCAATCGACATGTGTTATAGTTGACGACCAGTATGCTTACATCCATATTTAAAACGCTCCTGACAAATTCAGTAATCTATTCTACTATCGACTATTATAGCATACCCCCGCAGGGCGCGGGACGCAAAAAAGCACATAACTTGTAACCTTACATAGTTGAGGTATAAAAATCATCGTGGTAAGATATACATGGAAAAAGGGCTGGTGCCAGCCAGCCCCTGCGCAACCAACGCTCCAAGAGCGGACGGTTTTGGAACAATCAGGCCGAAAATAGACCCTTCCTTGCGGGGGCGGTCTATTTCCGTTTGTTAAACTCTAACAGTGTGACGATCAACGCCCCGAACGTCAGCATTAAACTGAGCGCCTCAAACACTGTCACAGGCTTCACCCCCCTCCTCGGGAGAGTTAGCCGACCGCCCTTGCCAGCTCTATCGGTTGCACGTTTCAATTATACTATATTTTTCCATAAAGGAACATGCATTCGATGGTTTTTTATCTAGCATTCATTGTACCTTTGATTATTTGACGCTTATATATGGAAAAAAGTTTCAATATTTTTTCTTTCCGTACCTCTATAATTTCCCCAATATGAAAACCAACTTATAAATCCAGTTGTCCAACCGTGACTGTCTATAAAATGGAGGGTTTAGGGTCAAAAACAACCTCACCAAAAGAGGATACACATAAGTAAATCCACCAGTCATGCATAATAATGTTATCCAAAGAAGTCGGAATTCTCTTTTTCACGAGCTGGAGGGTTTCTGTATTGATCAGCATGGTACAACCTACACACACATTCTCAATGAGTGCATTATAGAAGGATACAGGTCGGGGTATGTCAGCTGGCCATACTTTGAGTGGTTCCAATGTTTGAGAGACCATTTGTGTAGCAGAACAGTACATCAGGGGTCGGTCCCCCCTTTTTTCCTTGAAGATGAGCTACAGCCTGAGCAAGCTTGTTCGGCATCCACACATCATCCTGATCACAAAAAGCGTAATAGTCGAATGTCATTAAACTTGATCGACATATGTGTCTACATAATAAAATCTCCCAATCATAATATGATGGGAGATCGCTGTAGATATAATGTGCCTTTACTTACTCGAACTTGACAGATACTCTTTTAAGAAACCCCGCAATCCCTCACGCCAAGCACGCAAATCATGTAACCCATTTGTCCGGATCGCAATATGTTCCATCACGGAATTACGTGGCCGCGCTGCGGGTCTGGGGAATTGCTCTGTGCTGCACGGCTCCAATTTTGCTGTGATCTTAGCATCAAATATTTCCGTCGCATCCTGCAAAATAGCTTGCGTAAATTCATACCAGGTGCAGGAGCCGCTGTTGGAAGCATGATATACACCATACTTCTCGGTTTGTACTAACTCCGCCACAAAACGGGCCAAATCCACCGTATAAGTTGGTGAGCCTTTCTGATCGTTCACAACCTGAAGGTGCGGCTTCTCCTGTCCAAGCTTCAGCATCGTTTTAACAAAATTATTTCCGTGCAGTCCATACACCCAAGACGTACGAACAATAAAGTATCTGGAGGAAAGTGTCTGGGTCACGATCTCTCCCGCACGTTTCGACTTTCCATAGATGCTCTGCGGATTTGTATTGTCATACTCATGGTATGGGTGCTCTGCCGTTCCATCAAACACATAATCTGTACTGATATAAACCAGCTTGGCTCCTGCTTTTTCCGCAGCCAGTGCCATATTACGTGTTCCTGCTGCATTCACTTGATAAGCCCCGTCTACATCGGTTTCCGCCGCATCCACTGCTGTATACGCTGCACAGTGGACGACAGCGTCAGGTTGATATTGCCCTACCATCTTCACAGCTTGCTCCAAATTCGTTATATCTAGCTGTTCCCGATCGTATCCAAGGACATCATACCCTTGCTCCTGAAATACCTTTACCACGTCTTTACCAAGTTGACCGGATGCTCCAGTAACCAGTACCTTCATCTTACGCATCCCCCAGGCGGGCACCATACTGCTTAGCATAATATTGTTGATATTCGCCGGATTGGATGCGAGTCCACCATTCTTTGTTGTCCAAGTACCAACGAATCGTTTCTTTAATACCTGTTTCAAAAGAGTGTTTTGGCTTCCAGCCCAGCTCGTTCATGGTTTTGGTCGGGTCAATACCATAACGACGGTCATGTCCTGGACGATCCTGCACATACGAAATTAGAGATTCTGGCTTGCCCAGCTCCTCCAATACCGTTTTGACGATATGCACATTCGTCCGTTCGTTATTTCCACCAATATTGTATACCTCACCAGGCTTCCCTTGATGAATGACCAGATCAATTGCACTGCAATGATCCTCAACATACAACCAATCGCGGATATTCAAACCATCCCCGTATACGGGTAGTTGCTGATCACTTAACGCACGTGAGATCATTAGCGGGATCAGTTTTTCCGGGAACTGGTACGGACCATAGTTGTTGGAACATCGTGTGATATTTACAGGCAAACCAAACGTTTCGTGATATGCACGAACTAGCAGGTCTCCGCCTGCCTTCGAAGCTGAGTAAGGACTGTTAGGTTGAAGTGGTGTTTCCTCTGTAAACAATCCTGTTTCACCCAGAGAACCGTACACCTCATCTGTCGATACCTGCACAAACTTGGTCACGTTATATTTCTTAGCAGCATCCAACAGCACCTGTGTACCCAATACGTTTGTTTTCACAAACACTTCCGGTTCCAGAATACTCCGATCCACATGTGACTCCGCTGCAAAATTAACCACCACATCGATTCCCTGCTGCATCAACTGATCAATCGCTTGTGTGTCAGTAATATCTACTTTGATAAAGCTATGTTTGGGGTTATTTTCAATGGATTTCAAATTTTCCAGGTTACCTGCATACGTAAGCGCATCTATATTTACAATTTCGTAATCTGGATGCTGTTTTAACATATACAATACAAAGTTACTGCCTATAAATCCGGCCCCGCCGGTGACAAGAAGTTTCATAAAGACCTCCTAAATTCAATTATCCATTATTTTAGTGTTAAACGTATAGTACTTATGCCCAAAGTAATTAAACACTGTGTAGAGACCCGATGCAATTAAAATCGAAACGTTCCCAACTCCTATAACATTTAAAATTAATGATTTATCCATAAATCCCAAGAATGGCATTAAATAATACCCTATAAAATAAGAGGTTACATAAGAAAGTATAGTTACAAAGGTAAATTTCAAAGTCTGACTTAAATACCATTCATTCACCTTGAAAGTAAAATTCCTATTCAAAAAAAAACTACAAATTCCACCAATTATATTTCCACAACTTGTTGAGATCCAATAATTAAAATGAAATAAATTATAAAAAAGATAAATACTAGACAAACCAATTAAAGTATTAATAACCCCTACTAAAAGGAATCTCAGGAACTCAAATCTTTTTATAATATTCATAAATTATGGGGCTCTTTTTCTTGTTGCTGAGCTTCTATTTCAATATTTATAGTTTCTCTTACAAGAAATAGCGGTCTACGTTTACTCTCACCATATACACGACCAATATATTCTCCAATGATTCCAATAGTAATTAGCTGAACTCCCCCCAAAAACAATACAGTAACCATAAGAGATGGATAGCCGGGAACCGGATTTCCATATATTAATGTATTTATCATTAAAAAAAGTGCACGGATCAACGCAAAAATTGACACAATGAAGCCTAAATACATAGCAAGTTGTAGAGGAGCAAAGCTAAAAGATGTAATCCCTTCAATAGCAAAGTTCCATAATTTCCAATAATTAAAACTGGTTTTCCCAGCAAATCTTGCATCCCGAAGATACGATATACTTGTCTGTTTAAATCCTACCCAACTAAAAAGCCCCTTCATAAATCGGTGACTTTCTGGTAAGTTATTTACAGCATTCACAACTTGTCTAGACATCAAACGGAAATCTCCAGTATCGGCTGGAATATCTATTTTCGTTATTCGTCTTATAAATTTATAAAAAAAACTGGCTGTTGCTTTCTTTATGAAAGTCTCTCCATCCCTTTTAGTTCTTGTTGCATAGACAACATCGTATCCTTCTTGCCACTTTTCAACCATCAAGGGAATGAGTTCAGGTGGATCTTGCAAATCGGCATCTATGGGGATTACTATATCTCCTCTAGAATATTTCAAACCTGCACTCATTGCAATTTCCTTACCGAAATTTCTAGACAAATCAATGACCTTGATTCTGTAATCAGTAGAGGCAATTTCTCTTAATCTAGCATGAGTATTGTCTTTGCTACCATCATTAATACATATGATTTCATAATCATAGTTATGTTTATTTAGTACTTCTGAAATGCGTTCATAAAAAAAATCAATGTTGTCAATTTCATTATACATAGGTACAACTAATGACATCTTAAATTTCATTCTTATATCCCCTCTTAATTCAAACCTACTTACTTCTAGTGATCTAAATCCCCAAATTGAATATATGGATCGCCCCCCTCAGTGTATAAGTTAGTGAAATCACCATCAGAACCCTTTAATTCAACTTGTGCAGTTTCTTTGATTTTGTTTCGTAGCGCACTCCCCTTAAGAACCAAGGCTTTTTTATTTTTCTCTGTAATAATAATTGATTTAATAGGTACTAACTTATGGGAGGTAGTTCCTATATCAAATCTGAAATTTTGAATATGATTTAATGGAATACTTGTTTTAAATACTTTCTTATGATCTAGTTGCTGACTGATGGAATCCTTTTCGTTAAAGCCATTACCCCTGTCATAAAACAGTTGAAAAACATCAGTTTGAGGATACTTAAACTCAACCTGAATATCAACATCTTCTGTATAATCATTTATGAATTTCAACTGCGGATCAAAACCATTAGTGTATATGTCTAATATACCACTCTCTGCTTTTATTTTGGAAATATCATGAAGTGGATAAAATAGACTTTCCAACTTTTTTGCATCATATTTCAGATGAACATTATTATTATCGAATTCGATACTCTTTATTTGTACATTTTGATTTATTAAAATACCGGGATCTAATCTGAAACTATAAATTGGCTTATTGGGCAGTTCAAAGAACAGTCTATTCCCATCAGCTTGATTATAAATATATGCTTTTGATGAATCCTTTTCATTGATACCATCACCAATATCATAGTATAGCTGGTACATATTAATTTTTGCTTTCTCCAACTCAACTATCATCGTTGGCTTGTCAATACTAACAGATGCTAGATTATAATATTTTGCAAAATGATCATTCGAAGTATAACTCGGATTTAAAGAAATATCATAAATAAAAACATAGCTATTCTCTTTGGCTGTTAACTTTGGAAGTTTTACAACCCTTTCCCCCTGTTCTAGATTTTTATTCACGATTTGAAGTCTTTGAGCACTTTCCTCTGCAATTAATTTATATTGAGTATACACATTATGCATTGTAATATATAAAGGGATAATTGATGCAACCAACACAACGACAAGTAGCTTCTTGTTCGGTTTTACTATCATAGTTATTGAAATAATAATCATTACAGCCCCACCAAAAGCTGCACGAAGAGGAAATTCGGGAGAAGCCACCATTGCTACATAAGAAAGGAAGCCTGTGAACATAATTAGTAAAGCAATCCAGAGAGTCCTTTTAGACCTTTTATAGTTTTTGTAAACATAAAATAATATCACTACAAAAAGTATTAGGAATAAATATCTCTGGTCTTGCAACAATATTCCTTTCATTGTTTGTAAAAAGTTAATTATCTGATCTTTAAAACCAACGTTAAAGTACATAGTTTCTTTTCTGACTTTGTTTCCTGGAGCCAGTACCAAATAAACAAACCCTATAAGGCAACCAATAATTCCACTAAAAAACCATAAAGGAAGTTCAATTTTCTTTTTTAGAGCAATTAAAAAAGAAATACCGACAAATGCTACTGCTATTACAGCAGTATTTTCTTGACTCCAACCTGCTAAAATACCCAAAAAAAACATTGTCAGTATTGTTATTAAATTATTTTTTAGTACATATTTATTATCAATAAGAAATCTATATGGGAATAAAAATATTAAAATAAAGACAGTAGCCCAGAGATAGTTCACGGAACCTGCTAACCAAAAAGCTGTTTGACCCAAAACAGGAAGCATAAACCAGCACATCAAAGAAACGAGTAAGAAAACACCCAAATCTTCTTTAGTGTTAAATTTTCTTATTTTTGAGAAGGAGCAGATTAAAAACAACAACAATACATAAAAAAATGCATTTACAATATTGAATACATCTTTGCCTAACCATAGAAATAATTGTACAAAAAAGTGTACTATTACTCTTCCGGTCCAATTATGGTACAAATAATTTTGAGATTGAAAAATATCAGTTATACTTTCAATCTTTTGATTTGTACCCATAATAAAACTGTAGGCAAACTCATCATTCCAGTACGGCACAAAATAATTAATTCTGAGCATGTATAAATACATGCTCACGGCCAAAGTGATGATAATTAAACGATATATATTTAAATACTTATCATCCACTTTTATTTCCAACTTCATAAATAAATTCATCCTCTATGATTCCGATTTTGAAGCAAAGAAATTTAAATCTCAGCAGCTCCCAATAAAGGATGGCATTCATCTTTCTGAGATAGTATAGGCTTAGATACGGGCCAATCAATTCCGAGCGCAGGATCATTCCATAAAATACCTCGGTCATGTGCTGAAGAGTAATATTCATCAACTTTATACAAGACTTCCGTGTTTGGTGTTAATGTGCAAAAACCATGAGCAAATCCTTGCGGGACCAATAATTGCTTCTTATTATATTGGCTGAGAATTACTCCTACCCACTGCCCAAATGTTTTCGAATCACGTCGAATGTCTACAATGACATCATAAATAGCGCCAGCAACTACACGAACTAATTTAGTTTGAGCTTTAGGGGATAGTTGATAGTGCAAGCCTCGTAGAACGCCTGCTTCAGCAGACAAAGAATGATTATCTTGAATGAATTCATGGTTAATACCTAAGCTACTCAATACATTTTGATTGTAACTTTCCATAAAAAAACCTCGGTGATCCCCATGAACCACCGGTTCAATAAGTAAAGCATCTTTCAGTTTTAACTCATGTACTTTCATACAATTAATCTCCTTATAATTTTAATTTCCCAAACTCGTCGCTAAATATTATTTCTTTAGCTAGTTCATTGGCTTTAGCAAGGGATGCATGTGTACCTGCATCGGTCCACCAACCTTGAAGAATATCAAATGTCAGTTTCCCTTTTGTAATATATGCATTATTTACATCCGTGATTTCTAATTCACCACGCGATGAAGGATTAAGGGTTTTGACAATATCAAAAACGTTGTGATCAAACATATAGATACCTGTTACCGCATAATCACTTTTGGGTTCTTGAGGTTTCTCCTCAATTGAAACAATTCGATCTCCCTGTAGTTCAGCAACACCGAAACGTTTCGGATCTTCTACCTGCTGCAAAAGCAGTTTAGCACCTGACACTTGATTACGGAAATTTTGAACATATGGAGATATATCGTCTTCAAATACATTATCACCTAAAATAACAAGCATTTGATCGTCTCCCACAAATTGTTCTGCTAGATCCAAGGCCTGAGCAATTCCGCCTGCCTCGTCCTGCACTTTATACGTAAAAGTAACTCCCATATCTTTTCCACTTCCTAAAAGATTCACTACATCGCCCATATGCTCTTTACCAGTGACAATGAGAATGTCCTGAATATCAGCTTGTTTCAGCTTATATACTGCATGGAAAATCATTGGATACTTCCCTACCGGAAGAAGATGCTTATTTGTAACCTTTGTTAATGGGTACAACCGTGTTCCAGTTCCCCCTGCCAAAATTATTCCTTTCATGATAACCTCCTAGATTAAGTGTTATTTGATATCTTTATAATCAATTCGATTTTGTCTGAATTGCAAAAAAAAGTTTGCAATAGTTCTAGAATAATGCCAAAAGTTTATTATTGACGAATCCCTTAGTATCTCAAAGAATTGTACAGGCCAATTTTGAGGAGAAGGAGCCAATTTATTAATAATATTTTTTTTTCTACACGTTTTAAAATAAAACCCAAGTACTGTCTTCACTTCTTTGTCTACGACGTCATTTAATGTCAAAAAAGTATTATTGCCGTGCAAGCGATAGTAATAATACGTAGACTCTACAAATAAAGGCTCTGATAAAAGCAAACACCTTAGAGCAAAGTCCCAATCATGACAATATTTCAAATTTCGGAATCCATTCAGCTTATCAAAAATTCTCCTACTAAACAACATATTTCCTGTTGATATAGCGGTGTTGTGAGGTATCAAAGACCACCCTACGGTAGGAAAGTTTTTTATCGAATTTTGTGTATTAATGAAGCTTATAGCCTGGTCGGATACAGTACTAATATCATTTCCTTCTCCATCAATTACTTTAATCCTCGAGAAAACGAAATCTGAATCAGAACCGAATAAATGTTTAATTAATTGTGTTATACGATTTGACTCAAACAAGTCATCCGCATTAAGTATTGTTACATATTCTCCTTGTGAGACCCTTATACCTTCATTAATTGAATTATGAGCACCCTGATTTTGATCGTGCGAAATGAATGTTATGCGATTATTAAATCTTTCCAAAAAAGCTTCACTAGAAATCAGTTCATTTATGATATGACAACTGTTATCTTTCGAGTTGTCATCAATCACCACCAATTCAAGCTGATCGTACGTTTGCTCATAAATGGATTTTAAGGCAGCCTCTATATATTTTTCATAATTATAAGACGGCACAATAACACTAACTAAAGGCGTATCTTGATTATTCATATTTTTCTCCTCATTTATTATCGGATCCGGGATGCTCTCTTAGTTACCTCTAGATATTGGTGTCCATACTTTTGATCCGGCTCTAAATGTGTACCTTCAGCCCATTCATTCCATGCGTTAACAAAAATCATTTGTTCCGAATCTTGACTAAATCTCCGAGTATAATCAACCAGGCCTACCAACCATTTTTCATACTCTACAGGATTCGCGTAGTGAAAGACATTAGCTGCACTTTTTCTTCTAGCTGTATTATCCCAGCTTAGCATAGTACCTCTAAACCATGTAAAGTCCCCAGCCTTCTTTTTCTGAAGCGAACGATCTACCACTTCTCGATAATCGTAAATGTTTCCTGAAAAGTCAGGAACCAGCTCATTCATAGTTTTAGAAATTTCGTTGGCATAAACACCATGCGGCGGGAACTCGACTGCTGAATCACAACCGTAGATCGTTGGATCTACTTGACCAAAGGACTGTACCATGCATACATGAAGATTTGGAATGCCTTCTTCTTTACACTTTTCTTTCCATGTATGGACGGTTGCTTTCAGATTAGGAAACAATTCAGCTCTGTAAATCAACAATATGGGGTCCTTACCATCAATACGGATATATCTTTCGTCCTTTAAAACAGGAATAACTTCTTCAATAAATCTGTTATCTGAATCTTCATCGTGCACTTGCTTCATAAGCATTTCTTTCTCTTGGCCATCCCATCGCCTTGTCCAACTCTCGTTAGCCCAACAAATACAAAAAGGAAAATCCAAATCTTTATTTTCCAATAAAGCATTCATTGGCTTCTCTAAAAGCCTCTTGCCATCGAACCAATAATAATAGTAACAAAAACCGAAAATATCATATTTTTTAGCAAGTTCTATTTGACGTTTCTGAATGTCACTATCCTCAACCAAATTGTAATATCCTAAATCTGAAGGAACATGCGGTTGATAATGTTCCTTGAATAAAGATGTCGCCTTACGAACATTTCTCCACTCTGTAAACCCTTCTCCCCACCACTCATCATTCTCTGGAATTGCATGAAACTGAGGTAAATAAAAAGAAACAATATTTGTTGTTTTGTTTTGGTTTTCCGGCCAAGCGGATGCTGTAGATCTTCTGTGATAACTAAACTCAGAAATATGTTTTACTTTCATTGCGCTTGCAACTAGTTCTTCCATAAAAGAATCATAGTCCTTAACAACAAGCAAAATCTTTTCTTTAAAAAGTGTGGACTGAGCCACAATAAATGATCCAGCTACCTTAGAATTTAACTTTTCGGAAGTTAAATGTTCCTCTTTATAGAAAGGAGCAAAATGATCACCGTTATCAAGGAATCTGTCTTCATTTGTAAAAATCAAGTCTTCACTATCTATAGAATTCAAAGCCAAATGGTGTAATGTATTAATAGATAGAAAATCCTCTTGTTCCAATACCGTAATATAATCCCCTTGTGCAATCTTACTAGCCTCTCTTACCATATCTAAAAACATACTATTGGCAGTATGAATAAACTGAACTTTGCTCAAATCAAAGCCACTCGTAAATTGATTTTTAACAATCTCTTCCCTTGAAATTATAATTACTTCAAACTTGGAATACGTTTGGCTAGTTAAAGAACTCAAACAAAACTCCAGATAGGCCTGATTTAATTTGTACACGGGAATAATGATAGAGAACAAATGTCTGACAGGGTATTGAACGTTGGTAATTTGGGTGCCTTCCTTATACGTGTATGGTTCAAATCTTCCAACCTGATTATCATTCCTATTTGCCATCAATGTAATAGCCCTGTTCCACATCCACTTAAATCCGTTTTGCCTCCATTTTTCAAACACTTTAACAAACAAATTGGAATTATTTCCCGAATTTAATTCTTTGTAGCTGTGAAAAGCCTGATTTAAGATCGAAAGTACTCCAACCTTCTCTATAACAATCCGTTGAATGTAAAATACGCCGGGAGAGTCACCAGGATCCAGTCTCAGGGACACTACATCGTGCTTAAACTCAAAAGGCCTGCCATTCGAATTCTGACGATCCAGCTTTCCGATGATGTAAGAATTATCTTCACTAAAACCGGCCCCATAGTCAATATACAGCTTAAGAAACCTCAATGATTCCGAAGAACCTTCACAATTAATCTTATACCAACCTTTTTTAAACGAACCCTTCAAATAAATCTGAGGATCATTACCAAAACTTTCCCATTTATCTCCATTTTTATTAATATCTAATAAATTAACGACTTCCATCTCTCTCAATTAAATCATTCCTTAAAATATAAAATTTATTATTAATCCACGCTTTTCCGAAAAATTCTTTTGCAAAAAAGACGAATTTTCCACCATCTTGTGCTTGTCATATCATTTATAGTTTGCTCTCTACTTGTCAACAAGCATGTTAGTTCTTGCATTTGTCGTTGTAATCCATGAATTTCTTGATGCAATGAGCTTATTTCCTGATTTGACGAATCCAATTTATGATTTAAAACATTAATTTTTTCTACTTTATCACTAAGATTTTCTTTTACAATACTTAAGTTCAAACCCAATTCATTTAAAGTGTCTAGAAGCTCGTTTTTCTCAACTACCAACTCACTGATTTTTTCTTCTTGAGCGGAAAAATTGCTCTGATTTATTAAAATCTCATTCTGAAGTGAGTTGTTTTTCTTTTGAACTTCCTTCATTAAACCTTCTGGGAATTCCTCAATATAGACAATTGGAAACTCTATCCTTTTATATTCCTTATTTTTTACCTGGTAATATATTTGCGGGTCATCATCAAGAAAAACATAGTATCCGCCACCTGTCCAATCAGCATTTGAAGAAAATTCTCTAATTTGTACTATGTTATCTTCAAGATCTATTAGTCTCGCTTCTCCAATACGTACAATTCCTCTGCCTTCCATAGGATCAAATCGGACACAACTGATCTGACCCTTCTGGGATAAATCACAAGCAATCGTCTGATCGGGTTCTGCTATCTCAAAATACATGCTTTTATCTTCAGAAAGTTCTTGGTTTGCACTTACAAAAATTTGAGCTGTATATTCTACTGGTTCGATAAACTTGAATTGGACTGCCTTTTTTAAATATTTTTGCAAAAATAGCAGTTCTTTTTCAGTTCCTACCCTATCTGCGAATTTATTAGCCATATCAATGTAATCTGGAATCTCCCCCTGTGAGACCCCGACATAGGAAAACATATCCTCAATGGGAATAAAGCTCTGCAAGCTGGCATAATGGGAATAATAGAAACTATTAATCGCTCTAAACTTAATGAAATTTAGAGGAATCGGAAACAGATATACCCACTCGTAATCAATGATACTAAGCTGATTATCATCACCCAAAAGTATGTTATCCAGATTAAGATCAATGTTAGCAATGGTAAAACTATTCAAACCTAATAGTTTACTTTTTTCTCCAAAAACACTGATAAACTCGGGTGTATTACTAAATTCACAATAATGACCTTCTGCGACGGTCTCCAAGAAATCAGTAAACAATCCCAGTATTTCGTATACTAGATCTCTTTGCTTATTTATCACTGCTTCAAGAATCAGTTGGTCTAGGCTTTTACCTTCTAAGTACTCAAATAGCACTGACCCTTTCTCATAAGAAAGCGGTTTGACAAGTTTACTAGGCTGGTATACAGCTTTTAGTAACTCATAGTTTGAATAAATCCGCTTAATATGATCCACTGCTCGATCTGTTAATGCAGTTTTGGAAACATACATAAATTTATCTTGATGTATACTTGTTTTTATTTGATATTCAGGAGCACGTTCGCGACTATATTTGGAATAAATAGTTTCCATTTCTTAACCTCCTCTCCTCATTTAACTTGAACAAAAAACGAGAAATGAGTTTGAAAAAGTAGAAAATAGCTGGTTATTGATGATGTTGTCCGTGACCGATTCCTCATCAAACAGCACCACTCTATTTTGGTCGTAATTAGTATTTCTGCTCCTTAATTCACCCACACAAGGCAGTCGCTTATCTGAATAGAGTTGTGTAGGCATCTTATAATCAGGAAACGGATAATAAAATTTCATTCCACCAAATCCCGAATTATAAATCAATTTTTCTATTTCCAACTTTGAGAAAGTGGCCATCCCCCTGTTTGAAGGATAATTTTGAAGACTGTCAAAAAAATCACCTGTATGATCTTCACGACTTCCTGCCCAATATTTAAGACCTAATTTATTTTCGATGGCAATAATAAGAACACCATCCCTTTTAAGGAATTTTTTAATATTTTTCAAAAACGTAACATAGGGTGAGTTAGTTTCCGTATATAAAGCTGCGTACTCCAAAACACCTATTAAAGTAATGTAATCAAATTTTTTATCTAGTTGAATATCATTTAAATTCCCTATCACAATTTCGAGATTACTCTTGTCTGAGTGACGATTCGCGTTAATCAATGCACGTTTCTTTGATAATTCTATGCATGTAACACTCTTTGACTTGTTACATAGCAGACCTGTTAAAGCTCCACAACCTGCACCTATTTCTAAAATTTCACTTTCTGGTCTAAATTGATACCACTCTAATAGATTGTGACGAGTAGGAGAAAAATGATACAAAATCGGCCATCGGCTATCTTCTCGAAGAACTTGACCTAAATCGCGGCCATTATACAACATGCTCAGTAGTTCATCTTCTATTTTTCCATCTGAATAGCTATCTTCGCCATTATAATAACTATAGTTCATTTTCACACTTCCAATATACTCAATCATCTTGCCCCTTCCTTTCGAAATCTGAAATGAGGATCGTTGAGTTCATATCAAAGAAGCCCACACTATTCTTATTAGATATAACATGAAGATTCATAATATCGTACAATCTATGAAAAACAACAAAGTCATTCCCTTCATAGCACGTGCATCCTAATGAAATTAAGTAGTCTCCACCTTGAAGGTCATTGTTTTGGGTGAAACTAATTTCGATAATTTTCTCAGGTACTACCTTGTCAATATTTACAGATTCTAACATTGTATTCGTGCCAGTTATTTCCGTTCCTCTGGCATCCTTGATGCTAAAGGCAAAAATAGGATCTCTTATGTCGTTATTGAACCGAATTCTCATTTTAATTTTAAAAGGCTTTCCTTTCAAAACTACATTCGTTAAATCATTATTGTGATCAAAAATGGCGAAATCTAAAATTTCAGCTCGTTTGTCACCATATTCTGAATAAGCTGGATTAATATTAAGTTTATCTTTCCATATTTCGTTATCATCCCTACTATGTTTAGATATTAAAGGTTCACTACTATTATTGGTATCATACATACCAACTAATATTTTCTTATATATATCAATCATAGGGCCGGGCAGGCCTTCTTCAACAATTTCGCCTTCGTTCATTACAATTACACGTTCACAGTATTTCATAATGCTGCTCATATCATGAGTAACAAAGAGAATTGTTTTACCTTGCTCTTTAAACTCTGAAAATTTCTTAAAACACTTTGCTTGAAAAAAAATATCCCCCACAGACAATGCCTCATCTACAATAAGGATTTCCGGTTCAACATTAATCGCAACCGCAAAGGCTAACCTAACAAACATTCCACTAGAATAGGTTCTTACAGGCTGGTAAATAAAATCACCGATATCCGCAAACTGAATAATATCATCCAATTTAGCATCCATTTTTTCTTTACTGAATCCCATCATTGTACCATTCAAATACACATTTTCGATCCCTGAAAAATCGGGATTAAATCCTGCACCTAACTCTAACAAAGCAGATATTTTCCCACGAACCTGGACGTCTCCAGTAGTAGGCGATAGCACACCTGTTACAATTTTCAGCAGAGTCGATTTCCCCGATCCATTTTTACCGATAATCCCTACTGATTCGCCTTTATTAATTTGAAATGAAAGATTATTCAAAGCAAAAAATTCTTTATGATAACTTTTTTTCATTGGATGAAGCGACTCTTTTAATCGATCTGAGGGATTAGAGTACAACTTGTATATTTTCGTCAGTTCTTTTACATCGATTATTGGGGTCATCATAGTATCTCCTACACGAATCAATTTATAAAACATCTGCAAAATGAGGTTTTAATTTCTTAAATATGACTAAGCCTACTGAAAGCAAAACAACGCAAACAATCCAAAAATAGAGAGTTTGAAAAGGTTTTTCCCAGAACCAATTGTTATACAAAAAGGTGTCTCTAAATCCTTCAGCAATATAGTAGAAAGGATTTAACTTAAACAGGAATTGATAGTTGGCTGGAGCAATATTCAAGTTCCACACAATAGGAGTCAGCCAAAAACCAATTTGTATCATCACAGAAACGATTTGTGCAATATCTTTAAAAAACGGCAGTATTGACGCGGTTATAAAGGTTACACCTAATAGTAAAACAACTGTACAGACAACGTAATATATTAATTGCAACCATGATAAAGTTGGCATAACTCCATAAATAAATAAAATAGCTATAAAAAATACAATAAAAAATAAATGTATAAATAGAGCCGAAAGAATTTTTATAATTGGGAGTATACTAATTTTAAATACAACTTTCTTGACTAAAAAGCTATACTCGGAAAAGCTCAATGTTGCATTCATAAAGGCTTCTGAAAAAAAGAACCAGGGCACCATTCCACAGATCAGCCATAATACAAAAGGGTATCCCTCTGGTGTACTACCGCTTCTAAATCCAATTGCAAAAACAAACCAATACAGCAAAATTGTTATAACTGGATTTACAAATGCCCAAATAGCTCCAAAGTAGGATCCCTTAAATCTTTTGTTAAAATCATTTTTTGATAGATCTATAATCAGTCTTCTTTTAGAAATGTACTCTTTCAAATGGCTCACTACTCAAGCATCCCCTAACTAATAACTATCTCATTGATTTTTGTTTTATAAATTTCAACTAAACAACATTCTATGCTAAAATATTGACGTATCTACAAGAAAAGGAGATTGTAAACCTTGTCGAATCCAGTATACGGGAAACAGGCCAAAACGTCGACCCGTGACGATAAAAGGCCGGCTATTTTTTGGGTGTTAATTGTTGGGATCATTCTGTTTTTAGCTTGGGCCCCCTTCCAGGCTGCACTTTTTAATGGGCAAATGCTCGATTTTGAGAAGCCATTATACTGGGCTTTGATCATCAGCACGATTCTATTGATTTTAGGAATCGTAACCTATTATAAGAAATTCAAGCTGGAAGAGCAAAGGGATTGGCTGGCTGTATTGGTACTGCTGCTTCCCCTGACTTATGTGCTTTCGCTAACTTCAGCAGCTTCTCATTATCTCGCAATGAATATGGTAGTAGTGCAGTGCATATATGCCGCTCTGTTTATCATCTCAATCTATCTACTCCAGGATCGGTTAGGCAATAAGATTATTCACAATCTGATTATGACCGTTGCTTATGTCATTGTAGGCTTTGGCTTTATCAACTGGTTCGGACAGTGGGTGCTTACCGGCAAGCTGGTAGGTTGGTTTAGCCAATATGTTTATCAAAACCGTTATACCAATGCAGTCATGACAGATTCAAATGGGCTCCGGCTGACATCAGTGTTTCAATATGCGAATACATATGCCGCCTTTCTAATGGCTTTCCTATTCGCAGCCGTTTTTTGTCTGATGAAATCAAAATCATGGTATGGCAAAGCTACTCATGGCTTCATGTTGGTGCCAATTCTGGTCTCGCTATTCCTGACCTTGTCACGGGGCGGTCTGGTTATGCTGCCAGTCGTATTCGTGCTGCTCTTGCTTTTCTTTAAACCTGCACGCCAGATTATATGGATTTTGCATTGCGCCATTGCTGGTGTAGCGTCAATATCTATCTTGGCTCCGATTACGAATATGGGATTACAACTCAATAAGACCTACAACGGCGGGGAGGCGGCCAAGGCTTGGGGATTACTTATTGGTGTCTCCCTTGCTGTAGCTGTCGTACTGTGGCTTGTTGAACGTTATCTGGCACCAAAGCTGGAGAATGCCCTCAAAGGGTGGACCTCCCGGAAGTTCTCCAACCTGTGGCTGCCTGTCGGATCGGTTGTGGTGATTGGCTTGCTGGCTTTTCTGTTTATTGGAACCGGCCTGCGCAGCGTACTGCCTGATAACGTCCAGGTCCGGTTAGAAAACATCAATTTCCGGCAGCATAGTGTGCTAGAGCGACTTGTATTCTATCAGGATGCTGCCAAATCGATTAAGGATCACCCTGTTATTGGAAGCGGCGGTGGCGGTTGGGCAACTTTATACGAAAAATACCAAGATTATCCTTATACAAGCCGTCAGGCCCATAACTTTTTTATGCAGTACCTGGTTGAAGTTGGCATTCTCGGTTTTGTAATTTTCATGTCATTCATCTTATATATTTTCTACAAATATATTCGTAACTATATTAGACAGAATGATGAAGAACGGGATTCTCACTTTCTGTATCTTATTGTGGCACTCTCAATCCTACTTCATAGCTTGTTGGACTTTAATCTCAGTTACGTGTTCATGGGCATACTGGTATTCGTGAGTCTCGGTGGTATGGCCGCTGCTATGGACAGCAAGCCGCTTAAACGCCTGTCTATGAACGCTTCCGGATTCCGGATCATGTACAGTGCAGTCATTGGTGTCCTGAGCATCGTGCTGCTTTTTGCTGGTCTCCGCTTCGTGCAATCGGCTAATGCTGCCACATATGCCAAACAGATTATGGCGGTCAGCACATCATTTGAGGAAATTCAAAGTGCTATTAATAAAGATCTTGAACTTCGCCCTACACATCCGGATTCGGTTATAAGACTGGCTGCACTGTACAAGAGTGTTTATCAGCAAACGAAAAAAGAGGAATTTTATACTGCTGCAATAGAGGTGCTAAATACGGGCCTGAAGGCAGAGCCGTATAATAAAATCATGTATAACTCCAAAATTAACCTTTTACAAATAAAGGGTGAGAATGAGCAGGCCTTCAGCATTTTGGAAAATAACATTTCCAACTTTAAATGGGACAATGACTGGTACAATATGTTGATCACTCAAGCTTATTCTCTTGGTGATCAGGCACGTGAGCAGAAGGACACGGCCAAGGAGCAGAAATATTTCCAAGCAGGTCTTGCTGCTTACCAGCAGGTTCTGGATGGGGTAGCTCATATTAGGACGGTTCCACCTGAAATTCAATTGACACGTACTTTTGAAGTAACCCCAAGCATTGCGCTCAGTACTGGCAAAATTGAGTTCGTGTCAGGTAAGCCTGCAGAGGCTGCCAACATCCTCAAAAACGGCTTGAAAGACGATTTGAGCGATGCTACGAATCGTGAGGTGGCTCGCTATTATATCGTCGCTCTGCAAAAGCAGGGACAGGATGACAAAGCATTGTACGATAAGCTGATAAAAGCTGATCCGAAGGAGAAGGAGCAAATCGCTCAGTTGAAATCGGAGAAATAGAGCAACACAAAAAGAGGCTGCCGTGATATAACACATCATCTGGCAGTCTCTTTTTTATAAAGGAAGAGGGGCTTATTACGGTGATACTTTTTTTTGTTGATCTATCTCTTCAATAACCTGTCTCATATAAGCCAAAACTTCATCTTTAATCTCGTTATGCTGCAGGGCATAATGAATGGTTGTTTCAATGAACCCCAACTTCTCCCCAACATCATGACGGTTCCCATCAAATTCATAGGCCAGGATCGGATTGATCTCACTCAATTTGGATATAGCATCCGTCAATTGTATCTCGCCACCCACACCTGCGGATTGCTGACCCAGGATATCAAAAATATCAGGTGTCAAAATATAACGCCCCATAATAGCCAAATTGGAAGTCGCATCTTCAATCTTCGGTTTTTCAACTAAACGCCTAGCCTCTGAAATCTTGCTTGTAAGTGCTTGGCCTTCAACAATACCGTAGCGGTTAACCTCGTTCCAATCCACTTGTTTTACTCCTACAACAGAACGCTGATACTCATCGAACACGTCAATCATCTGTTTGAGACATGGATTCTCAGACTCAACGATGTCATCCCCTAAAAGTACGGCAAAAGGTTCGTCACCGATAAACTTACGTGCACACCAGATGGCATGTCCCAACCCTTTAGGTTCCTTCTGACGAATATAGTGGATATCTGCCATCTCTGATGGCTTGCGCACCTCATTGAGCAGATTCCATTTTTCCTTGGCTGCCAGATTATGCTCCAGCTCAAATGAGTAATCAAAATGATCCTCAATCGCTCTTTTACCTTTACCTGTTACGATAATAATATCTTCAATCCCAGATGCTACAGCCTCTTCGATAATATATTGAATGGTTGGCTTATCTACAATCGGAAGCATTTCTTTAGGCATCGCTTTGGTAGCAGGAAGGAAACGGGTTCCTAATCCCGCAGCAGGAATAATTGCTTTACGGATTTTCATGGGTTAAACTCCTTTGTCTTCAATATAACGGATAGATATACTGTCTATGATTATAACAAGAAGGCGAACTATTTTAATAGTGTATGCTATATTTTCCGACATGTACTGGACTTCCCCTACTATACCCTCAACAATTCCCGGATGTCCTCCTCGGTGAGTGTGGATGATGGGCCTTCGGCCGGATCTAGAACGTCCTTGATAAGGTCCTTCTTACGCTGTTGAAGCTCCAGCATAGTCTCCTCAATGGTGCCTTCGGCGACGAGACGGATGACTTGAACGACGCGTTTCTGGCCCATGCGGTGGGCGCGTCCGGCGGCTTGTTCCTCGACGGCGGGGTTCCACCACAGGTCGTACAAGATAACCGTGTCAGCTCCGGTCAAGTTCAGACCCGTTCCACCTGCCTTGAGGGAAATCAGGAACACGTCGTTCTCTCCTTCGTTAAAGCGGCGGCACATTTCTACACGGTCACGTGCAGGGGTGCTACCGCTCAGATAGAATACTCCTGCCCCCTCCTTTTCCAGTGCGGAACGGATTATGTCCAACATGCTGGTGAACTGGGAGAAGACGAGCATACGTCTACCGCTGGCGCGTGCCTCGGCAACGGTCTCCAGCAGCTGTTCCATCTTGCCTGAGGAGCCTTGATAATCCTCCACAAAGAGGGAGGGATGGCAGCACAACTGGCGCAGCCGGGTAATCCCTGCCAAAATTTTCATACGGCTTTTTTGAAATCCATTTGTTTGCAAGTCCTGAATGGTGTCATCCCGCAGTTGAGACAGATATGCGACATAGAGCTTCTTTTGCTCTCCGGATAGCTCTGAACGTTGTACAGTTTCGATTTTATCCGGCAGTTCCTCAAGCACGTCCTCTTTCAGACGTCTCAAAATGAAGGGAGAGACCATACGTGCAAGCTGCTCACGCGGAATGTCCCTGAAGCTTTTACGACCCGAGAACAGGCCGGGGAACACAGCGTCAAAGATGGACCATAACTCCTCCAATGAGTTTTCAATCGGTGTGCCCGTCAAAGCAAAACGGCGCGGAGCTGACAGCTGCTTGACCAATTGAGCGGTTAGGGAGCCTGCATTTTTAATCGCCTGGGCTTCATCCAGAATGAGCGTGCTGAACGTTTTGTCCTCATACCATTCAAAATCGCGCCGTAACAGCGGGTAGGAGGTAATTATGACCTCTGGCCCTTGATCTCCTTCTACCGTGGCGAGCAAGCCGCTACGCTCCCCCTTCTGTCCGGCAACGACCTCTACACGAACATGGGGAGCAAAGCGCTTGAATTCATTTTCCCAGTTATACGTAAGAGACGCCGGGGTAACAATTAGTACAGGCATGGAAGCCTGGGCAGGCGAGGACGACTTGTCCGTTTGCTTCCCAATCTCTGCGTGGCTGTCCAATTCGGAACAGATGTAAGCAATCGTTTGCAGCGTTTTCCCCAAGCCCATATCGTCTGCCAAAATCCCGCCAAAACGGAAGAAAGACAGGCTCTTAAGCCACTGAAAACCCTGTACCTGATAATCTCGCAGCACATTTGCCAAGGATTCCGGTGGATCATATTCCAGCCGCTCAGGATGACGCAAACGCTCCAGGAAACGGCGCAGATGCTTGCCCATCCGAAGTGAACTGGCACCTTGAATATCGTCGGACAACTGAAGGGCCTGTAGAGCAGGCAGTTTGACCGTACCACCCTTCACGTCACTTCGCTTGACACTCAGTTCCTCGGCCATACGTCCATAAGTCGCATATTCCTCACCCTCCAGTGACAGAAAAGCACCGCTGCGCAGACGAATATATTTTTTCTTTTCCACAACACTGAGCATAATGTCCCGTAGTTCCTGTTGATTCATTCCCCCCAGTTCAAAAGACACGTTCAGCCAGTCCAGCTCGCTAGTAAGCTCCGCTTTGATTTTGGGTCTGCTGTCAGGGTCATAGCGCATGCCTCGGGCGGATTGGGAAATATATACCTCGGTCAGTTCCTCCAGCTCAGGCAGAACATGATATAGAGCATCAAAGATCTCATCATCGGTGGTGGCAATCCATCGGAGCCCGTTCCTGCGCATACGCGAAGACTCCAGGACATGCAGTACCCGACGCTCACTGTCCATATTTCGTATTAAAATCATTTTACTGTCAGCACGTTGTTTCCCTTTTTCATCCAAAGGATTCAGGAGAATGCCCTCATAATCAAATTCTAACCGTACGAACAGCTTGCCTTCCTCCCGATCAACAAAGCTTTTACTCACCAATTCCGGCTCGGCGATCCGTTCTCTGACCCGCTTATCTACGCTTACCTTCCCCGCTTTGCGTAACACGGGCAGCGTCTGCTGCACAAATGGCTCGATCTGGGCTGCCGATATATCTACGCTACTATTACCTCCATAGGCCGAGAGAGTATCTCTCATTTTGGCAAGTCGCCGTAGCTTCAGCGGGTTCTCTTCGAAAATCTTCCCATAGCTAACAGTCAAACCGTAGGAAGGGAGCAAAGCGGCTTCCTGCAATCCATTGACATTGAGTTTGTAGCCACCGCTAACGCCTGGAGCAATGTTAAACTCTATGGGTAAAACTTCATCAGAAGCCGTGATTTGACCATTGCCTAGCGTTCCCTTCCCCTCCCAGGTCACAAAATGACATTGCTGGAGCAGCTTATACACATCAGGCCAGTTCATGGGAGGAATGAACATAGCACGAGCATCTCCGGCAAAGCTGTCTGATAAGCTAGAGGGGTTCAATAGTTCTTTGTACATCCGCTCACCGTTTTTAATGTGAATCAGAAGTTCCATCAACTGTCGATCTGCATGGGCAAAATACTGCGTTGCTGGTTCGTAGGAAAACAACTTCGTAAAGCGAAAAGACTCCCCTTTTTCCACACTATCCAAGAATGGCCTTAGCTTCTGCACAACATAAGTTCGCTTCGTCCCTATTTTCATCTCAATATTGATCTGCTCACCTTTATATGAGCTATCCTCTACATGACAAATATATTCAACCTGGAGCTTCTCCTGAGGGGTGGTTGTAAATTCGCTGCTAGCTGGCGACAAGCCGTTGTCTCCCGATTCATCAGTTTGCTTGAATAGCTCCATCAGTTGATCGGCGGTACGATAGGATATCATCTGCTGGAATGGCTCAATAGCAGAACGTATAGCAGGTCGCCGGGAAGGTGCAGATGATAGAAGTGAATCAGGTCCAAAAATGGAGGTTGGCTGGGTTTGTCCCGCTGCTGGAATATCCAATTGATAGTCAGGTACAATAATTTGGCTCTGCGTCCCGGCCTTGATCATTCGATGTACAGCAATCAGCACTGCGGCAATATGCTTACATCCCTCATGATAGTAGCTGTTTTGATAGGCAGGGCAGGTACATTCCGCGTCCAGACCGAACTCATCCAGATCAATATGGACCTGATAGTTGCGACTCCCCTTCACTACAGCAGCTATTCTGGTGCATGGGGCATTGATTTTTAATGACGTAACTCTGCCCTTTTCGACATATTCCCGCCCTTTGTTGTATGCCGTTGTCCCACAAATGTCACGCACATCCTCCAATGTAAAATGACTCATTTACACTCCCTCCTTGTATCCATGAAAATTTCGCAAAATCCCTTAATATAATTGAATCATTTGAGCTTATTGGAAATGGTAGCTGTTCCACATGTTCAGCACACTTGTAAGTCCATTGTACAACAGTTGCGCAATTGGACACGCGGAAAGATATTAAAAAAGGGCCGCCTCATTGGCTATACATAAAAGCAGACCACTTCCCGGAAAGGGCAATGGTCTGCTTTGTTCATCATGCTGAATGTCAGTATAATTCTTCAAACACTGTAGCAGTTACGTATGCATCACACAGACTACTTGACCAGTTGCCCGCGTGTAACACCCAACTGGTTCGTCGCTTTAAGCGTCTTCCAGACCTGTGTACCACTGATTTCTCCGCGCAGGGCACGGTTATAGAGGTCAATCACCTCTCGTACCTGCTCCGGGGTCTCCTCAAGAAACTCCACGCGGTAGCGGGACACACCCAGCTCCATAAAGTTGGATAGGTACTCGGCGCCGGATTGCTCGATGGCATTGTATACCGTGTTGCGACAGCCTTCGTCCACGCGAACGGGGTGAGACATACCAATACGGTCGCGCAGGGATGCGCGATGGTCCTCACACGGACGCCCGCAGTTGGTGTAGTCCGTGCCTTCGCTCATGAAGGTGCAGTATACGCAATGTTCGGTATGGAACATCGGCATATGCTGCTGAATCACGATCTCCAGCTTATCGGTACGCGTGCGTCCGAGCATATCGACCATTTGCTGGATGTTCAGGTCATACGACGGCGTAACAAGGTCGCAGCCGGAATCCAGGAACAGATCAGCCGCTTTGTGGTTGGCGACATTCAGCGAGAAGTCACCGATCAGCTGCGGATGATGTGCGTCCGGATTTTCCAACCGATGACGCATGTAGAAATACAGCGCCCCCGGATTGCGTACCAACACAGCATCCGGTTTCAGACGCAGGATGTTGTTGTGGTAGCCGTTTTCACCCGGCATGTGAATACGCGGGGTCACCAACGCAATTCGACGCCCTGCGGCGTGTACAGCCTCTACGGCTGCCGGGAATTGCTTAATGAACTCGAAGTCGGCGTAGATGAACTCCACGCCGGCCTCCAGCGCAGCCTCAACCTGCGGGAGGCTGCGACACAGCGCGGTCAGTTCTGCCTGACCGCGTGCCACTGGCGATGCAGGAACCGATGCATCGCCATACACCTCTACCGCCCGCTTCGTGTACACGGGCGGTTTGGGGCGCTCGCCCGCGAGCAATTCCACCGCCTGACGGCGGATGCTGTTCAGCTCGCGCATCGGCACGATGACGTCCCCATGCAGGTGGACGTCCAGTTCTTCCAGCTGGAACACCGTTCCGCCCAGTCGGCCGAACTGCTCCTCGAGCAGTTCGCGCGTCATTGGACGCTTCTGGGCGATTTCAAGTTCCAGCTCGGAATCCACGCGGACCGTCGTGCCTTTCTGCACATCGGTCCACCAGGTCGTCAGCGGCTGCCCTGGAGAGCCGCTGACACGCACATGTACCGGAAAGACACGGTACGGCTTGTCGGTCTCATACGTCTGGCGCAGACGCTTGTCCAGCGCCGGGTCGTTGGTCTTCCAAATGCGGTCGCCAACATGTACACGGCGCAGATCCACATCGTTGCGTCCCGCTACGATGTCGATAATCCAGCCTTCTCCGGCTTCGCCTTCGATCTTTACACCCTTGCGACGGATATCGTATACGCGTCCGCCTTCTTCTTTTTGCGTGGGATCTCCTGCATCGAATACAATACCGTCGCCACGCTTCAGCGGCGCATCAATACGGCATACTACGCCGTCACGAAGGATTTGTTCCACCCGACCCAGATAAACACCCCGGCTTTTCGGGAACGTACCGTCAACCAGCTTCTTATTATTCGTTCCTTCCAGAAACCCGTGCGTAAAGCCGCGTGAAAAGCTTTGCTGAAGCTCGCGGATATCTTCTTTGCTGGTCTTGGAAGTGTCACCTTCAAAATACTTATCAATCGCCTTACGGTACTTACTGACCACGTTGGCTACATATTCAGGCGTTTTCAGTCGTCCTTCGATTTTAAAAGAGATGACGCCCGCGCCAATCAACTCCGGCAGCAGATCAATTGCAGCCAAATCCTTAGGTGACAGTAGATACGTCACGTCGGCCATCGGCTTTTGCTCGCCATCCACCATCAGATCGTAAGGCAAACGGCATGCCTGTGCGCATTCGCCACGGTTCGCAGAGCGCCCGCCCCACATTTCAGAAGTCAAGCATTGACCCGAGTAAGATACACATAATGCGCCATGCACGAATACTTCCATCGGAAGTCTCGCTTGCTCACCTATTTTTTGAATCTGTTTTAAGTTATTTTCACGTCCGAGCACAACCCGCTCAATGTTGTACGGTTTCGTAAACTCTACCGCCTCCGGCGAGGTAATCGTCATCTGGGTAGAGCCATGGATCGGAAAATCCGGTGAAATATCGCGAACCATTTTCACCAAGCCCATATCCTGTGCAAGCAACGCGTCCACACCCGCATCCACACAGGCATCGACCAGTTCCTTGGCATCCTCCAGCTCGTTTTCAAACACCAATATATTGAATGTGAGAAAGCCTTTAACCCCATAGCTATGCAAAAACGCCATAATTTCAGGCAGTTCATCCATACGGAAATTGTTCGCCCGCGCCCGTGCGTTGAACTTTTCCACTCCGAAAAAGATCGCATCGGCTCCATTCGCTACCGCCGCACGCATACAATCCCAGTCACCGGCTGGTGCCAGAAGCTCGACATCTTCTCTTCGTACTGCTGATTTCATCATTGTCCTCCCTATACTGAGAAATAACTTATTATTCTTTGGTAAAGCGTTATTTTCCAGAGCAGCAATGCTGCTTATTTTAAAATCCTATGAACTATCATCCTATCCGATCATCCCTACTCTGAACCATAGGCTCACGGGATCATTGACATCCAACTCAAAAAATCCGCATGACAAACATTGCGGCATAATCATTCTTATCTTGTAACTAATCTAGTGTACCAGACTGCGCCCCAAGCTTCTACACTTTCCAAGCGATTCCTTGCAAAAATATCGTACTAAAAATAAAAAACACCCCCTACCCCGTCAAACGGTACATTGGAGATGCTTGAACAACCCTTGATCTTCCCTGCTTACCTCACTCTTAAAAAGATTGGCGATCTTATGGCGGGCACCAGCGAAGCGGGCCATTTGAATCCGTAGAAGCGCAGCGTTCGCCTTTGACCCGGGATTCTTACCATTCAATCCCTTATACAATCAAAGAATCCCGGGTCAACAGCGATCGAAGGATCAAATGGCACGCGCAGCGCTCTCCCCACCATAACTCGCTAATCTTTTCCCTACACCCTCTACTTCACAAAATTAAACGAATTCAGCGTCGAATCCAGTGCAGTAGACTGCACAGCCGTATTGTTCGCGTCATTCAGCGTCGTTGCCACGGTATACGTTTTTCCGTCACGCTCCAGAACAATTTGGCGGCCTGTATAGCCAATACCTTCTTCCACACGGTGGAATGTAAAGGAAGCTGCCGGAACCCCGGCGAACGTCACGTCCTTAACCTCTTCAACCTTGAGGTTTTTGTAGCTTTTACCCTGCTTATCGTAAAAGTCCTTGAGCTGGGATACCGTTAACTCGAACGATTGGTCATTGTCGACCTTGATAGAGAAGCGTCCTCCAGTAAACTGGTATTCCACATCACCCAATTCAAATTGGTCGCTGATCGCTGTCCAGTATCGTGGAATATTCACCGTGTACGCATAGGCTTTGGAAGTCTTTTTGACCGTTTTCGTTTTGTCTGCCAGATAGTCGTCCTCTTCCAGTTGTCCGAAGTTGCTCGCTACGGTTTGGAAATCGATTTGAAGCGAGGAAATGAGCGCATTGAACTGATCATTCCCTTTGCTCACTTTTTCCGGCACAGCGTATTCAGCCAGATAGCGGTATCCATTTTGCTGAATCAGCACATTGTATTCCTTAACCCATCCATCGCCAAAGTTGTATCGATACTCCTGAACCAGCCCCTTAACCCCCGCAACCTCAAGTGGATAGGTCTTCTGGGACTCATAAGCTGTAGATACAAATGAATCACTCAGCCACTTTTGCAGCTGTTGGCTCCAGTTCTCCAACGTGGCATCAGCAGGAGCTGAAGTCACGTTCAAGCGGAAACTCGATCCATCATTGCTTTCGTACTGCATCCGCTGATCGTCCATTTTCCAACCTGCCGGTATGCTAAGCGACACACCATAGTCCAGGTTTCCAGCCTCACGTGTTCCCCCTACGACGGTCGATAGGTCTTTAATGCTTTTATCCTGTGCATTGAAGGAGGTCTTGAAGGAATTTAACAGACCCGCATACTGTGCGAGATCCTTATAGTTCGTTGCTTTGGCATCGGAAAAATAAATGACATACAA
Organism: Paenibacillus sp. 1-8; assembly: GCF_056316205.1. Lineage (NCBI taxonomy): Bacteria > Bacillati > Bacillota > Bacilli > Caryophanales > Paenibacillaceae > Paenibacillus > Paenibacillus sp. 1-8. The sequence goes on from NZ_CM149995.1 coordinate 4,805,005, forward strand.
TCTTCCGTTGTCATAATACTGACGGTTTTCCCACAGCACGCCGTCCCCATCCTTCGTAATGACACGAGCATAAGGTACCTTTGATTTCGGGAAGGATTTTCGATCTATAACGATTTCTCCCGTCTCCTTGGCGGCTTGCACCAGTTGTTGAAGCAAATCGTCCGCATTCAACGGGACCGGCTGTGGGGCCGTATGCACTTCCATATAATACGCACTATTCTCGTCCATAAATGTGGAAATGCTCTCATCCCCGCCACCCTGACCGATGACCAGCCCTGTTGGATAGTTCATGGACCAATCGTAGTAACTGTTCCCGATCTGCGTCTTGCCCTCATCGTTATCAATGCTTGGCGTCTCTTCAGCTACCGTGCCTGCCTCTTCTTGCGCCTCCATCCGAATGACAATGCCCGCACCATTCTTCTCCAGCTTGCCTCCAAGGCCTTCTGCTACTTGACGCAGCGGAACCATCAGGACACCTGATGACATTTCCGGTGGAGCGGGGAGTGTTACCTTATGACCGCCCACCCAGGCAGTACGGCTACCCATGGTCAGCGATACGATGCGAGCACCGCTGCTAATTTTGACCACATTATCTTCGGCCAGCCGAATTTTGCTGTTAAATGCTTTTTTGAACACACCAGCCGGAACCATCAACGCACCGCTTTTTGAATAGGGTTTTGCAATATTGGCATTCTGACCGTTCACGATGGCTGTGTTGCTGCCGCCTTGCAGGCGTAGCTCCAAGATCGGTTTATCGCTGTCCGCCGCCACTGCTGGCAAAGCAGATAGCAGAACGGACAATGCAACCGCGCCAGCTCCCAGCTTATGCATCATTTTTCTTTGAATATGCTTCACAGTAATCTCCCTCTAGCTATATTTGATATCATAACGATCCGTTTTCATTTACTTCCCTGTAGCGGCTGCCTCTTGGACTGACTCAGATGCTCCCTTGGAAGGCACTACATTGCCATCACCAGCCGACTCATCCGAGTCCCCGGCATCCTCTCCGCCCTGAATAGATTCATAGATTTCACCATTATCCTGTGACAGTACCAACTTGCGTTTTACAATATCGCCGTCCGTCTGCATAAGCAAGCTCACCGTCTGCCCAGGCTGATAGCTTTTAAGCAACTCGTTAACATCGATAGCGGAAGCCACACGCTTGCCGTTTATGCTATACAACTCGTCGCCTTCCTTGATTTTGGCCTGAACAGCACTAGCCGAAGTAATTTTTGTGACTTTCAAAGGGTCCTCCGTAGGCAGCCCCACGATCGCCGACCAGCTCTCTTCCAATCCTAGACCAAGACTGGCACGCCGAACCTCACCATACTTGAAAAATTGAGCAATAACATACTTCACCGTATCCGAAGGAATCGAAAAGCCCATATTTTCAATACCGACAGCCGAAAATTTCATCGTATTGATCCCGATTACCTCTCCTTTGAGGTTTACGAGCGGACCACCACTGTTACCAGGATTGATCGCGGTATCGCTTTGGATAAGTCGATAGGCAGCGTTGACGCCACGGTTCAATCCGCTGACGACACCCGAAGTTGCCGAATTACGCAGGGAAAAAGAGATAGGCGTACCGATAGCCACTACCTGCTCTCCCACCTGAAGATTATTCGGCGAGCCCGCTAAGGTAGCAGGTTTAAGGCCGCTTGCTTTGATTTTAACCAATGCCAGGTCGCTGACCGGATCACTGTAGCTATCTGTAATACTGTAAGATTTACCGTCCGAGGTCACGACCACAGCATCATTTAATCCTTCAATAACATGTGCATTCGTGACAATCCATCCATTTGTCCGAATAATAACCCCCGTACCGTGAGCAAGATTGTACCGATCTCCGCCTGCCACGGTTTGTCCCGTTGCTGAGCGACCGATGATGCCTACCACAGAGGGAGATACATTTTTAACCACCTGCGGCACACGATCGGCCGATAACGTATATGTACCATTTGCGCTGTTATACGCGCCGCTGGTTCCTAATGCTTTATTCACATCGCCTACGTTGACATAGACCCCGCCGTTAATGACCTTTGTTTTCAAAGCAGTTCCACTGCTGGCTGCACCTGCTGTTCCAGAAACACACAAAGCGCTGCTCAAAGCCAGTATGACAGCCCTTTTCCCCATCTTACGCATAGTTTCACCTTTTCCTCTCTAACATGACCCTGTTCTATCAGTTAGTCCAAATCTACCATAGAGGAGACACGCATACAATCGCTTTAAGCCCTATCTTTTTTTTTAAAAGCTATGTTTGCCGCTTACATGACCCCTCATGTCATTTATACTATAAAATTACCAAATCCTTATATCAAGAAAATAAGCAAAAACGATAAATAATCGTTATAGCGTTTGGGCCATTCCTTCGTTTACGGGCACTCCCAACTATGATACCATCACATTATATCTTAGTTCTATTGTCGGAAATAAAAGAATAACTTTGAATCCCTGTAATCAACGCTTATGAAGGAGGTTGAAAGGATGGCTTACGAACCAATCTGGACCGCTCATCCCGATAAACTGAACAAATTCGAATTTGCCAAGCTGGAAAAGGACGGCCTCGACGTCATACGCACCATTATCGAAAACTATGCGAGCGAAGGCTTCGATTCGATCACTGCGGACGATATGGATCGTTTCAAATGGGCCGGAGTGTATCAGCAAAAGCCCAAGGACGGTCATTTTATGATGCGCATCCGTATTCCTACAGGTATCATGACATCAGCGCAGGCACATGCATTGGCGGACATATCCACACTGTACGGACGCAGTCTCGTTGATGTCACCACCCGTCAGGCTATTCAGCTTCACTGGCTGACGGTTCAAGATTTACCCGATATTTTTGAGCGGCTGGAAAAAGTTGATTTGTACTCCTTTGAAGCCTGTGGCGACTGCCCGCGTACGATTGTTGGCAATCCGTTGGCAGGCATTGATCCGAATGAATTGGTCGACACCAAGGACATTGTGGATGAAGTCAACCGTTTTTTCGTGTTAAATCGGGACTTCTCCAATCTGCCGCGTAAATACAAAATGTCCATCTCCGGTAACACGTACAATAATGCGCAGGCTGAAATTAACGATTTGTCCTTTACGCCAGCCACTAAAGTAATCGACGGGGAAGAAGTCATCGGCTTCCATGTGATGGTCGGTGGGGGCTTATCCGCCAAGTCGCATTTGGCGCAATCGCTGGACCTGTTTGTCCGTCCTGATGAAGTTTTGAAGGTTTCCATTGCAGTCACCACCATTTTCCGGGATTACGGCTATCGGGAAAAACGACATCATGCCCGCTTAAAATTTCTCATCGCCGATTGGGGCCCGGAAAAGTTTTTAGCCAAGCTCACGGAGTATATCGGCGAAATGCCCGGCCGGGGCGAGGATAAAACGATCGGCTGGCAAGCAGCCTACTTTGACGGTGTGCATCCACAAGCGCAGCAGGGTCTAAACTATGTCGGTCTGAACGTGCCAGTCGGCCGTCTGGATGCTGACGAACTGCACGAGCTGGCCGACCTGGCTGACCGCTACGGTGATGGACAGATTCGTACCACCATGTCACAAAATATTTTGCTGAGCGGCGTGCCGGACAATCAGGTGGATGAATTACTACAGGCTCCTGTGCTGCAACGCCTGACGCCACAGCCCAAGCATTTTATGAGCCGTACCGTTTCATGCACCGGGAATGAATTCTGCAATCTGGCGATTGTGGAGACTAAAAAGCGGGCGGTTGATGTTGCCGAGTATTTGGATCAGCACGTAGAGCTGGACGAAAAAGTACGCATTCATTTCATCGGCTGCCCGAATTCCTGCGGACACAAGCATATTGCAGACATCGGTCTGCAAGGCTCGCTCATTAAAACACCCGAGGGTATGGTCGACGCGTTCGACATTGCTGTCGGCGGAGCGCTCGGACCGGGTGCCCAGTTCAGTAAAGCCCTCAAAGGCCGCGTACGTGGTGATCAGGTTGGCCCTGTGTTGGCCGAACTGATTCTGTTTTACAAAGAAAATCGAAATGCCGACGAAACCTTTTATGCGTATGTACATCGGGTAGGCATTCCGACTTTTCAGGAAAAGCTGTCTGCTATTTTGCAGGCCAGCACCGCTGCTTCCTGAGGTCTGTAAGTAAGGCTCTTCTATCATGTGTTCTCTTAACCTAATAGGCCTTCCAAGGCAGCCTGTTTGTATCTCGCATACAAGCAGGCTATTTTCTTGTGGTCATAACATGGCTGCAAAAGGTCATCTTCTGCGCTTTCAAAAAAAGATACCGGATTATTCAGATTATTCCGGTATCCATATTTTCGCAAAATCAAGTACTACCGGTTTATGAGCGCCGCCGGATGTGGATGTCACCACTGCATAGCCTGTCGGTATTTTGTATATGAGTCCCGTGTCATATCGGATGCCGAAGGAATTGTCTTCCTTGTAATGGGTAGTGGTTTCCCAAACCTTCGTACCGTTCCCTTTCAAGCCAGTGATGGTAATCCCATGCATCTTCGTGCTGCCTCCCAGCGGATCATATCGGTCACTAAACCGAACGTACACCTGCTCCTCCGGCAGATATACCCGGTCAGCCGGATAATCCTCTGTATCACCGAACAATTGCAGTCCGTTGCTCAAAATCTGTGTACGCTTGCTGTTCCCTTTAAGCCCTGTGACGGCTATATGGCCACCGGACAACTCCCGTACCTCTGCAATATCCTTACCAGAGCCCAAATCGAAATTAATGTTACGGATTTCCTGGCCGTACACATCTGCCTGTACTCCTACCGGGCCATGCGGACTGTTCATAAGTGCATAATATCCATCGTGATTGCCAACCAGCCAACCCGAGGTCACCCCGTCCTTCGTTCGGTTCCACAGCTCCTCACCAGTTTCTGAGTATTTGAGTACGGTAAATGCTTGTTCCGCCCGGTCGAGAGAGGATACAAGAAATCCGCCGTCCGCAAGCGGTTCCAAACCTATAAGGGAGTTCTGTCCATGGGATGCCAAGCCATCCGTTTGTAACGTTTTGGACCACACGCTATTCCCGCCCTCATCTAACCGTGAAGCCTGTAACTCCCGTATCCCGTCTGGCTTCGTATAGTCGATAAGCAGCAGCGAGCCACCATCCGACGTCTCCCGCTGGACTCCCCTACTGCTTGCACCAGGCTGCACATTCAGATCCAGCTCATGTTTCCACACACTCTCCAGCGAGCTGTCCAGCTTGCCGTACGTGACATGCGCCACACTTGTCTCAGTGTTGTCTTCGATGTTCAGTACCAGAAACCCACCATTCGCTGCGGGCTGAATATAATTGTGTGGATTCCCTTCATCCTCAAAGCTTCCAATTGCCGCGCTTGTTTCAATTTCAGCCTGCTTGGGCACAGCCGCCTCGGACACCTCGGATGCATAAGACGGAACAGCGCTAAAACCCATGACCCATGCCGCTAAGGCAACTCCTGCTGTCCATGAATAAACACGTGTACGTAGAAACCCGTTTCGCATTCCCTTCAAACGTTCCAGCTCCCTTCATGACTTTACCTCAGAGATGTTTTTAAAAACCTTAGATGTGATAGACTAACGGTTTCGCTTCAACTTGTACTGGTTGTCACGTGGTCACGGAACTTCATGCGATGCTATACAATCATGATTTATATATTTACCTCTTCAAGCCCGAGCCCAAACATTTGAAACTCCAAAATGGAGACTGCTCCGAGACTTTCTGCCGATGAATATACGTATAGATTTATTATTCCAGCGCTTGGTAAACTATGTGTCACATGCTTTAACGCAAGATTTGGATAAAAGTTCTCTTTTTTTACAAAATAAAGCCCCACCAAGGCAAAGGAATGAATACGCTAATTCGTATTCTGCCTCCATACCTGTGTGGGGCTTACAAGACTTACATTAAATGATGTCTACAGATCGGCTGTCTGAAGCGCTTTGCTGCGCTGTGTATCCCGTTCAAGGATTGGCTTCAAATACCGTCCTGTATAGGATTCTTCGACCTTCACAAGCTGCTCAGGTGTTCCAGTAGCCAAAATCGTGCCACCGCCGCTACCGCCTTCCGGTCCCAAATCAATCAGATAATCGGCTGTTTTAATCACATCCAGATTATGCTCAATGACCAATACTGTTTCTCCCGAATCAACCAAACGATGCAGCACCGTCAGCAATCTGTCAATATCGTGAACATGCAGACCCGTTGTCGGCTCGTCCAAAATGTAAATCGTCTTACCCGTGCTGCGACGATACAGTTCGGAAGCCAGCTTCACCCGCTGCGCTTCGCCCCCGGACAAGGTAGTCGCAGGCTGTCCCAGCTTGATATATCCCAGACCTACATCCATTAGCGTCTGGATCTTGCGATGGATCTTCGGGATGTTTTGGAAAAACTCTGTCGCATCCTCTACCGTCATCTCCAGTACGTCAGCAATACTCTTACCTTTGTATTTCACTTCAAGGGTCTCCCGGTTATAGCGTTTGCCCTTGCACACTTCGCATGGAACATACACGTCTGGCAAAAAGTGCATCTCAATCTTGATGATCCCGTCGCCTCTGCAAGCTTCACAACGGCCGCCCTTTACGTTAAAGCTGAAACGACCCTTTTTGTAGCCCCGCACCTTGGCCTCATTCGTCTGCGAGAATAAATCCCGGATATCATCGAATACTCCAGTATAAGTTGCGGGATTGGAGCGCGGCGTGCGGCCAATTGGAGACTGATCAATCTCTACGACCTTTTCGATATTTTCAAGCCCGCGAATTTCCTTATGCTGACCCGGACGCACTCTCGCCCGGTTCAGATCACGCGCCAGTGTTTTGTACAAAATTTCGTTAACCAACGTAGATTTTCCGGAGCCGGACACACCCGTAACAGCCGTGAAAACCCCAAGCGGAATTTTGACATTCACATTTTTGAGATTGTTCTCTTTGGCTCCCCGGATTTCCAGCCACTTGTCAGCAGGCTTACGCCGCTCGGTATTGACCGGAATAAACTTGCGTCCGCTCAAATATTGCCCGGTCAAGGAATTCGGGTCCTCCATAACTTCCTGCGGAGTCCCCTGTGACATGATCATGCCGCCGTGGATTCCAGCTCCCGGTCCGATATCAATAATATAATCTGCTGCCATCATCGTATCTTCGTCATGCTCCACCACAATCAGTGTATTCCCGAGATTCCGCATATGCTCCAATGCACTAATCAGTCGGTCATTATCCCGCTGGTGCAACCCGATGCTTGGCTCGTCCAAAATATACAGTACGCCCATCAGGCTGGAACCGATCTGTGTCGCCAACCGGATACGTTGTGCCTCACCACCGGATAACGTTCCCGCTGCACGACTTAAGGTCAGGTACTCCAAACCAACATTAACGAGGAATCCCAAACGGCTGTTAATTTCCTTAAGAATAAGATTAGCAATGGACTGTTCTTTCTCACTCAACACCAACGTTATGAAAAATTGAGATGCTTCGCCGATGGACAAATCAGTTACATAGGCAATGTTACGCTCCTGAATAGTCACCGCCAGAGTTTCTTTCTTCAAACGATGTCCCTTACAAGTATTACACGGCTTTGCGCTCATAAATCCTTCAATAAATTCACGGATACCATCAGAAGCTGTGTCACGATAGCGACGCTCCAGATTCGGAATAATTCCCTCAAAGGTCACATAGGCTTCCTTGCGTTGACCAAAATCATTTTCATAACGAAACCGGATCTTCTGGTCGCCCGTTCCATGTAATAAGATGTTCATTTGTTCCGTGGTCAGTTGGCTGACAGGAATGTTCTGTGGAATACTATAATGCTCGCATACGGACTGTAAAAATTGCGGATAATAGGTAGAAGTTCCTCCACTCCACGCCTGAAATGCTCCATCTTCTACACTTTTCTCCGGGTCAGGAATAAGCAGGTCGGGGTCGACAACCATTTTAACGCCTAATCCATCACAATCCGGGCAAGCACCGAATGGACTGTTAAAAGAGAACATCCGCGGCGACAGCTCGTCTATACTAAAACCACAGATCGGACAGGCAAAATTAGAACTGAAACGCAGCTCTTCTTGCCCCATTATGTCCACCAGCAACTGACCTCCTGAAAGGTTCAATGCTGTCTCAATAGAGTCGGACAGACGTGTACGCACATCCTCCTTCACTACGATCCGGTCTACAACCACTTCAATGGAATGCTTCTTGTTTTTCTCCAGCTCGATCTTTTCGGATAACTCACGCAGTTCGCCATTGACACGCACCCGTACAAAGCCTTGCTTGGCAATATCCGCAAACAGCGTTTTATGCTCACCTTTGCGTCCCGAAACCAATGGAGCCAAAATTTGCAGTCTTGTCTTTTCAGGATATTGCAAAATGCGGTCCACCATTTGTTCAACCGTTTGTGATGTAATTTCAACGCCATGCTCAGGACAATGAGGGTGACCAATTCGGGCAAACAGCAACCGCAAATAATCATAAATCTCCGTAACCGTACCAACGGTAGAACGCGGGTTACGGCTCGTAGTCTTTTGGTCAATGGAAATCGCAGGAGACAGTCCGTCAATGGAATCCACATCCGGTTTCTCCATCTGTCCCAGGAATTGACGCGCATACGCGGATAAAGACTCCACATAACGCCGCTGTCCTTCTGCATAAATCGTGTCGAAAGCCAGTGACGATTTACCTGAGCCACTTAGCCCCGTCAGGACGACAAATTTGTCTCTGGGGATAGTCACGTCAATATTTTTGAGATTATGCGCCCGAGCGCCTTTGATGATGATGCTTTCATTCGCCAAATGTTTCATCTCCTTAGCCATAGTTCACGTCATGCTATATTGCATGGGATACCCCAAGCAAGTGATATATCGCAAAGAGAACGACCACATGGGCCGCCCTCTCTATTTTTAAAAGCAATCATCCATTTCATTTTCAATGTGTTCGTTCTACTAATCGCCCCTGAAAGCTTAATCAGCCCGCAGCTCCAGCAAAGCATCACGCAACTCGGCGGCCCGCTCGAACTGAAGATTCTTGGCGGCATCCTTCATTTCCGCTTCCAAACGCTGAATCAGCGACTGACGCTCTTTCTTGGAAAGTTTACCTGTCTCACCAGGAAGGTAATCATTACGTGCCTCGGCCACCTTGGTTGCTTCAATGACATCACGAATCTTTTTGCGAATCGTTTGCGGGGTAATGCCATGGTCTTCATTGTACTGAATTTGAATCGTACGGCGGCGTTCGGTTTCTTTTATCGCTTTATCCATAGAATCCGTAATTTTGTCACCGTACATAATAACACGGCCATCGCTATTCCGTGCTGCCCGTCCAATCGTCTGGATGAGTGAACGCTCGGAACGCAGGAAGCCTTCCTTGTCCGCATCCAAAATCGTCACCAGCGACACTTCTGGCAAATCCAGACCTTCCCGCAGCAGATTAATTCCAATCAGGACATCAAAGGTACCCAAACGAAGATCTCGTAAAATCGCCATCCGCTCCAGCGTCTTAATCTCGGAATGCATATACCTGACCTTGATACCCACTTCTTTTAAATAGTCGGTCAGATCCTCAGACATTTTCTTGGTAAGCGTGGTGACCAGTACCCGTTCCTCACGCTCCATCCGAAGCCGTATTTCACTAATGAGATCGTCAATCTGTCCTTTGCTCGGCCGCACCTCAATGATCGGGTCAAGAAGCCCCGTAGGCCGGATAATCTGTTGCACAGTCGTTTCACATTTCTCCAGCTCATAGGGGCCTGGTGTAGCTGAAACGTAGACGATCTGACTCACCTTGTCCTCGAACTCTTCAAACTTCAGCGGGCGGTTATCCAGCGCGGATGGCAGACGGAAACCATGCTCCACCAGTACATTCTTACGCGCTTGGTCACCATTATACATCGCCCGAATCTGTGGCAATGTAACATGAGACTCATCAATCACGATCAGCATATCATCCGGAAAATAATCCAACAGCGTATACGGTGTCGCCCCCCGCTCGCGGAATGTCAGTGGACCTGAGTAATTCTCGACGCCGGAACAAAAACCAACCTCTTTCATCATCTCGATATCATAGCGGGTACGTTGCTCCAAACGTTGTGCCTCCAGCAGCTTCCCTTGTTCCTTCAGCTCCACTAACCGCTCTTCAAGCTCACGTTCAATGTTGACTAGTGCTACCTTCATCGTATCCTCATGAGTAACGAAGTGAGATGCAGGGAAAATGGCAATATGATCACGTTCACCGATCAATTCACCCGTAAGCACATTAATCTCGGTGATCCGTTCAATTTCATCCCCGAACAGTTCTACCCGTATAGCGTGTTCCCCATGGGAAGCCGGGAATATTTCAACAACATCTCCCCGTACACGGAAAGTACCCCGCACGAAGTTGATATCGTTCCGCTGATATTGAATATCGACCAAGCGGGACAAAATCTGATTGCGGGGTTTCTCCATGCCGACTCTAAGCGAGAGCAGCAGGCTTGAATATTCTTTCGGGGAACCCAGACCATAAATGCAGGAGACACTCGCTACAATAATAACGTCACGACGCTCAAACAGAGAGCTTGTGGCGGAGTGGCGAAGTTTATCAATCTCCTCATTGATGCTGGAATCCTTCTCAATATACGTATCGGAAGACGGAATGTATGCTTCCGGTTGGTAGTAATCATAGTAGCTGACAAAATAATCGACTGAGTTATTCGGAAAAAACTCCTTAAACTCACTCGCCAGTTGGGCAGCCAAAGTCTTGTTATGTGCAATAACCAAAGTAGGCCGATTCAGCTTGGCAATGGTCTGCGCGATGGTAAATGTCTTACCTGTTCCCGTAGCACCCAATAGTGTTTGATGCTTTTTTCCTTCTGCAATCCCCTCTACCAATTCAAAAATGGCCTGGGGTTGATCGCCTTGAGGCTGGAATTCCGACTGAATTTCAAAAGTCTTATCGCTAACAACGATATCACTCATTGCCCTGCATCACCCTTATCGTCTAAAATGGAAACATCATGTTTCTACAACAGTCGAGCTGAAACGTCTTTACCTGTAAACCTATGTCGATATTTCCCGAGCAATGATACTTGGGAAATATGGTTGAATAAGAATGTTTGTTCCCGTATTATACCTCTTTCTTACCTTGGATGCAAACGATAAGTCTTGAATAGGAGTGAATTAAATTTTGGATATCACCATCGTATTGGGCATCATCGCCGGAATCATAGCATTAATCGGTGGCTTCTTATGGGAAGGCGGAGAATTTACAGGGCTGCTTCAAGGTACATCGGCTCTGATTGTATTTGGCGGAACATTCGCCGCAGTCGTCATCAGCTACCCCGTTTCCAAGCTGAAGACCGTACCAGTTGCCCTTCGGATGGCGTTTAGCCGTGAGGACAACCTCTCCGAGCAATATATTGAAGATTTGGTTTCCATGGCGGCCACCTCCCGCCGATCCGGGGTGCTTGCGCTGGAGCGTATTTCCTCAGAGCATCCGAATGCATTTCTGCGCGAAGGTCTTCAACTGGTCATTGACGGCACCGAGCAGGAGCAAATCAAGCAAATTCTGGAACTCGAGTTAGATACCATTGAGCATAAACACGAAGGATATGCCAAAATATTTGAATCCGCAGGCGGCTATGCCCCTACGATGGGGATTATCGGTACTGTGATGGGCCTGATCCATGTGCTCGGCAGCCTGACCGAGCCAACAGCGCTTGGACCGTCTATTGCTGTGGCCTTTATCGCTACACTATACGGCGTTGCCAGTGCCAATCTGATTTTCCTGCCCATCGCATCCAAAATCAGAGCATGCAGCGAAAATGAAATGGTCACGATGGATTTACTGCTGCAAGGCATTCTCGCCATCCAAAACGGTGAGAATCCGAAGCTTGTACGCAAAAAACTGGAGTTCTTTATCCGTTCAGAGAAAACTCTGGGGCCTAAGCCACCTCGTCGTCGCTCACGTACAGATGACGTTGCTCCAAAGGAGGACTTCCATGAGAGCGCGCGCTAAGCGCCGTGGGAGTCAAGGAGGCGGAGACCATCGTGACCGCTGGATGATTACCTATGCCGATCTGATCACCCTGCTGCTCATATTTTTCGTTGTGATGTATGCCATGAGTAGTCTGGATGCTAAAAAATACGATGTCGTTGTTCAATCCCTACAGGATACGTTCCATAAGGGCGATTCTATTTTGGAGCAAGGCTCAGGCATTACGGGTACTGCGGATCAGCACACAAGTAAGAATCCGCCCACGACCAAGCAACCAGCAGCCGATAAAAAGGAAGCTGGATCGACAAAGCTCACCGAACGTGAACAAGCATTTCGCACGCAGGAAAAAGAGCTACAAAATTTAATGGGTGTCATTCAAGAATATATTACGGACAACAAACTGGAAAATCAGATTTTTGTGTCAGATCAGCCTCGCGGTATTGTCATCACCCTGAGCGACCGCTTTTTATTCGATCAGGGCAGGGCTGCACTCAAGCAAGGCTCTGCAAACACGTTATCCAAGCTGGCCAGTCTGTTCCGGGATTTGAAAACGCCGATCAGCATCGAGGGCCATACGGACAATATTCCGTTCACACGCTCTTCGAACGCTTCGACCTACAAGGACAACTGGGAGCTTTCCGGGGCACGGGCGCTATCGGTGCTTCGATTCTTTCTCGACAGAGAAAATCTGTCACCCTCGGAATTTCAATATGCGGGTTATGCCGATACCCGACCGGTTGGAGATAATACGACCGAGGCCGGACGACAAAAAAACCGCCGTGTCGAAATTACCGTGCTGCGCCAGCTTCAACAGTAAATGCCAAAAACCTCCTCAGTCACACTCAACGTGAACCGGGAGGTTTTTTAGATACATATTATATAGTTCTACATGGCTTCCGCTCTGATGACGCAGAACAATAAACCGTACGAACAGCGTTGTATAGAGCGGCGTACGAGAGATGAGAGAGGTTATTTTGTTTAAGTCTATATCCCCACTATGTATTAGAAGCCAAGGTGAAGTTAGGTATATCTTGTCATGATGCTGGAAAATCAATAAGATAAGGCACACTCGTGTTGCTTCTCTTGCAATGGTGAATTTTGGGGGATGGTCTGCTTGTGGTAGCTATATTTCCAATCGCTGTACAAATTAAGGAGCCGATCCAACTCCATAGACTTGGTCAACACCTGCCGATCCTTCAAGCCCACCTCTTTCGCCAAATCATTTAATTCCTTACGCTTTTCTTCGATGCAGTCCTCCAATTTTTGCAATTTCACATCAACAAACCTCCTGTTTGGTATGGTATTTATAGTTAGTTTACAAGCTGATACCTTCCCTACAGGTTAATAATATAATAAAACCCATTTCATCCCTTTAACGGGATAAATCAAAAAAACAGCCTTATTAGGACTGGTTTTTTGATAACTATTAAGCTCCAGTTCCATGTCCAAAAACAATAATATTATGGGAAAATTCAAAGAAGCTAATAAGCCCTATAATTAGCATGTATTTCAGGTTTTTTACTTGCATTAACTAAAACCTCCTCCATGATTCTTTCATATTCTGATTTTTGATCTTTCGTAGCCTCAAGTCTGAATCTTTCAAACAAAGCTGTACAGACCATACACTTATCTTTATTATTGATTTCAAGATATTTTCTTAAGCTTCTTAAAATATAATAAACACCTTTCTCATGGAAAAGGTTATTAAACATATATATAGCCAGTTGGTAACACAAATCAGCATAAGTGTCGTAACTAAATGACTGCTTATAATAACTGGTACCAACAGATAATTCATTATTAAAGGACGTCAGTTCGTTAGAAAACTGTTGTAGAATATGTTCTATCAAAAAACCATGCTTGTTAGCCGACTCTACTATCGTTAATAACCCCAATAAAATTTCAGGGGGATTACTTTTAAGAAATTGAATATACTTTGGTAAACTATCTGTATCTCCCATAAGAATATTTAAATTAAGTTGATTAGCATGTGCCCAAAGAGTAAACCTTTGCACTTCTTGCTGACCAATTTCCCCTAAATCTTTAAACCAACTCAAATCGGCATAGCCAGAAATATACTGCATGGCTTCTTCATATCTTCCTTGCTTTTCCAATGCATTTCCCTTCGTCAAGTAACCTTGACCATAGTAGACGACTAAATGTCTCTCAGTTTTCAATGTAAATTTCTTTTTATTAGTTTCTCTGCTCTTACAAACAATAGTTGCAAGAGCTCTTAATTCATCTGCATAACGCTCTGCTTCTTTCCATTGATGCAAGTTGTAATAAAGATTTGACAGTTTAAGCAGACCATCTAGATGATAATCTAAGGGTACCCGATTTCTAAAGGGTACGAATCTTAGTGCAGCTTCAAAATTTATCTTCATATTTTCACTAACAGAGATTGAAAAAATTCTATAATGGCTAATTGCCAACCTCTCGGAATGTTGATACTTCTCATTTTCAATAACACATTCATAGAAAGGAACTGCTTCTTGCAGCTTCCCTTCTTCATACAACTCCTCTGCCAAAGCAAAGATCGTTGGAATGTGGTTGAGATCCTCCATTAGGCGTGAAAGCACTTTCTCCACACACCGCAAGTTCCCCACTTCAACACAACGAATCAGGAATGGCTTAACTCTTTTCCAATGAGGTCTGCCATCGTAAAAGCATTCATCTACGTATAGGTCATACAACCAGTCCTCTGGATAGTTAAGCGCTTTAGTAATTAAGTCCATTTGTCTTACGGAAATCGGTTTAGGCGGATTGCCATTAAGCATAGCACTAAATATGCCCCGATTAAGACCCGTAGCTTGTCCAAAACTATTAAAAGTGTAGCCACCAAGTTTTAACTCTTTCTCAATTTCCGAACGAATCGTGGTTGCATTTTCCAATAAAAACACCCCCGGCATATTCAGATGATTTTAAAAAATCACCCTCCTCGACAAACAATTACAATATACTAGAAATTATATGAATAAACTGGATGATGGTCAACCCCTTTTTTTACACCGTTTTAATATATATTGTAATTTAATGTGTATAAAAGTCCTTACAGGGACTTAATACTATATTATTTAGGCAATTCGATTACCTCCACGCTTGATCTACCTTTGTCTACACTCATACTATAGGAGTGTGGATGTCTATGGAAACAACAAAACTCATAGGAGCGAAAATCCGCCAATTTCGGACTTTGCGTGGTATTACACAAGAACAACTGGCGGAAGCATCCGATTCAACAGGCTCCTATATCGGCAAGTTGGAGCGCGGTGAGGTCAATGTACAGATTAAAACTTTGGAAAAAATAGCCGAAGCGCTGGAAACAAACGTATTTGCATTTTTTGACTTCAACCCATATGAGGAACTTCGAAGCCAGCCTTGGATATGGGAATGTGTTCATTTACTGTCCAAGCAGAATGAAGCCGACCAAAATAAAGCTTATCGGATATTGAAGGAACTGTTCACTTCCTCAGAAAGCGGGCTTACAGCAAGTAACCCCGATGATTCGGACGACTAAGGATAACTTTAATTTGCTCCCGACTAGCCATGTACGCAAAAGATCAAAAAGGCTATGTTTTCTCTACCTAGAGTGGTAGGTTACATAGCCCTTTTTATATTCTAAGAAGTAGTTGTATTATTTTTTGCAACTACGGCGACTATATGTTATGTTAACTGTAAATATTTGTTTGGAGGTATGGTCAATGAAATCATTTCGATTTTGGCTGATCCTAATCTCAATTTTAGTGATTGTTGTAAATGTTTTGGGCTATGATGACTATAATATACTATTGGCTATCATTAGCCCGTTGGTTTGGATGTATGAATCATTTCGATTTGTACGAGAAGCAGGTATTCCAATAGTCGTTGTATACTTGACTACACTAGGTTTCTGGTATCTTGTTGGTTTGGTTTTGGATCGTCTAATAAAAAAAAGATGAATTTTTCCAAAATGCGACACTACCTTATGTCCTTTGAGCATGAGGTACACAACAGGTCAGCCCCTCTATAAAACTATTTCAATACCTACGAACTCCTTTCAAACAAGTGGTTTTAGCGCCATTGTTACATACGAATCGCTTTTAGCAAGTTCCTTCTAAAGTCCCCCCTTTATCCACCGAGCCAGTTGCTCTCAATCGTGCACTGGTACTTATCTTATCTATCCCCCTTCCCACCAGCTCTAAAGGAAATTATAATTCTTGATGTGTTACAAGAACGATGAAAATAAACAAATCATTTCTCTTTTTACAAAATAATCAATAAAAAAGACCAATCCCTTAAGATTGGCCTAGTCTAATTGCATATGATCTTAAAGACTCTCCATAGAAACTGGTGGCTTAAACCAAGAGAAGAACGTAATGCCCCCCCTCTCTTGGCAAATAATCGGTTGATTCACATGTTGCCGTATAACGGACGCTTGTCTTAATTAGCTGTCGGTTCGGTTCCCCAAACAAGTACGCCATTATGATACAACGTAGCTTTCGTATGATCAGCATATGAAGTTTGCGTGCCTTTATACGAGTAATCGTCACTTTCGTTATAGTTCGACCAGTCTGTTTTATGAATACGGGTTTGAATTTCGCCCGTGCTTTCTCCAAGTGCTAACACGCCTGCATTCGAGTTGAAGCTGACTTCCAAATAATAATCAGCGCCGGTTACAGATTTATCCATTTTAACCAGCTTACCATTCAGCTTCGAGCAGCTCAGCACCGCATAGTCGCAGTTGAATGTCTGGTCACGGTCACCGTCGATCGTGTAGTAGTAGCGAATTTTCAACTCGTTGATCGGTACGGAGGTTGTACCTTTGTTTAAAATTCGAAAATGCGGCTTCAAGTTATTGTCGTTCACATTTGTATCCGCTGCGCGATACTGGAGCAACAGTCCCTTTGTCGGCTGCTGAGTATCCGCTTTCGGCGCTGCGCTAGCCGTGTTCGAAACCGTTTGTCCTGCATCGTTCTTCGCTACGACTTGGTAATAGTACGTCGTGTCTGCCGTTACGGCTGTGTCGGTGTAGCTGCTTCCGTATACATCGCTCGTTACTGTCGCGAACATGCCGTTTTCAACCATCGAACGCTTCACTTCATAGCTTGCCGCATTCGCCGATGCTGTCCAGCTCAGTTTTACTTTCGCCGTTTCGCCCGCTGCATTCAGCGTGAAGCTGCCCGGTACTGACGGCTGCTCGGTAATGCCATACGTTTTTAAGTTGGTCGGGAGCTTGTCAAGCGTAATGACGTTCGGATGATTATACACTTTTTTCAGATGCTCAAGACTGTTTTGTTTGCCGTCTCTCAGAAAATCCCCATACCATGTAGCGAACCAGCTCCAATGGGCTTGATACGCCTTCATCAGATCAGGGTCCGGGATAGGTCCGTTTTCGCTCATGGCAACTAACTTTTTGTCCTTGCCTAATGTAACAAGGTCTTCATATTTTACAATTTGAGGACTGTAGTCGCCTGCTTGCGGATAAGAGTCAAAGCTCAAAATATCCACATAGTCGTCTCCCGGATACCAATCGGGAGCAACCGAATTCCAGACCCAGATCAGATTGTTCAATTTGTGCACATTAGTCAAACGGTCGTGCATCAAAATATACAATTTTTTAACAGGCTCAGGACCTTTAGCGCCCCACCAGAACCATTTGCCTTCCGCTTCGTGCAAAGGACGGAACAGGACAGGAACTTTCGCATCCTGCAACTTCTTCAATTGCTCTGCAATTACATCGATGTCGCGAATAAGTAATTTATAATCTTCGGACTCTGGATTATTCATCGCATATTCTATATCGAATGTGGTCGAATCGGCATAGAAGCCTCTCCACCATTCTTTTCCCTGCGTATCGATAAGACCTTTCGGCGCGTTCCAGTGCCATGCAAAGGTAACAATGCCCCCTTGCTTATCCCATTCAATCGCCTTTTCCGTCTCTGTGGAACGAAGACCGTGTTCCGCTCTGCTTGGCGAATAGTCAACCAGGTCAAGCGCCGCAATAGCCGGCTTTTTACCTACATTCGCTTGAAGCCAATCAATTTCGGGCATATCCTCTTGACCGGAGAGCATATTCTTGCCGTATTGATCAACCAGGTAGTTCATCAATGCTTTTGCTTCTACCGTCGCATTCGGATTGATGAGCGTTTTGGTTACCGCATGCGGCGGACGGTCAGCAGCTGGCTCCAGCTTGACGTAGTCGATATCATACCAGCCCCAGCCCGTTTCAAAACCGATCGTATTCGCCCCTGCATTCAACAGAAGCTTGCCTCCGGAAGTTTCTTTAAAATCAGCCGATTTCAAAAGTACCAGCTCTCCAGACGCTTTGCCGTTTAAAGAGAAATTCGTGCGTTTGTCATCACTAGGAGAACGGTAGCCGATTGTAAGATTGTACAAGCCTGCCGCCTCTGCCTGGATCGTCATCGTCAGGGAATCCCCTGCATTGTGGAAATTAGTTACATAACCGGTACCGGAGAAGCCGGTCCCGCTGGATTCCACAATGGTTCCCTTCAGCGTGCCATCTTCGGCTTCATAGCGAAGCGAACCCTTTACAGACGCCTGCGGAACCGCTTTCAAGACATTGGAATCGCTCGTTCCCGCATTTGTTTTTGCGTTTACTTTATAATAGTACGAAGTGCCGTTCGTTACGTTAGTATCCGTATAAGACGTTTCGATCAAGTTGGATGCTACAGCAGTAAAAGGACCGTTTTCATACGTTGCCCGCTGTACACTGTAACCTACAACTCCGCTGGAAGCGTCCCAGGACAAATCGACTTTCCCATCGCCAGCCTCAGCTCTCAGCGCAAAGCTTTCAGGACCTTCCCCAGGTGGCACAGACGTATCATTGCCGGCAGTCAACACGATGTGATAAGCCGTCAAAGGCGGTACTGTATAGGTAAAGCGGTTGCCTGAAATTTGCGTAATTGGCGCTGCTTCCTTAATTTCCGAGCTATTTTTGTCGAAGCCCCATACTTTACCGGAACCGTAAGTCGTCTCGCCGGAAAGATCAAATTGGGCATCGAATGCGCTGTCCATGCTTTTATTCATGACAACAAGGTGCAGTTCTTTGTAGGATGCATCCGTTACGGAAGCATGCACCGAGCTATTGACAATATCGGACGTTTGCGCATTAACGCTGATATCACCGAAAGTAGAGCTTTTTCCGTCATAATTGCGGTAAAGCTTGTAAGCGGCACTAACGTAGTTGTTGGCACCATCCTTTAACTTCCAGTAGTTTGCCATATAAACGTCGTTTTTGCCCAAGATGCCCAGCACATCGGTCATAGCGATCCCGCCGGAAATATCATTTTCGCCGCCGTAGCTATACTCGGTCAAAGCCAGCTTGGTTCCCGGGTAATACTTGTCCACTGACTGCTTCAATCGAGGCAGTAAAGGCAAGAATTCGCTGTTCCCTTGAGCGATCCAGCTATCTTCCTTATAGGTCGGATCCCACAAAGTACGAGGCGCTTGCATTCTGGCTTTCTTCGTTGCGTCATTGCCTACCTCATTCGTAATTCGTATGCCTCCGCCCATCGCTTCAGGATACCAGTGCACATCGAACACATCCAGCAATCTCTTGCCTTCGGCTTGCGAGCTGAGACGCATTTGATCCAGATAATAGTCCACGAACCAACTGTAGCTGCCTTTTACAGAGCTCCAATCAGGTGCAGTTTGAAGATCTTTATAGGCGCCAAAACCGTAAAGGACCGGCCCAAAAATTTCCGCACCCGCGTCAACCGCCTTAACAGCTTTGGATAAACTTACCGACCGATCCACCAACTCTTTCGCTCCGACATTTTCACCATGAATGCGCGGATGCGTATGCGACCAGAGAGCGGGTTCATTGTCGAGCGCATATCCTTTCACACCCGTCTTTGTTGAAGCAGCGCCGTACTTTTTCACTAAAAAGTTGACGAATTCATCTGCATAAACCTGATTGTCATTCAGATCAGGCTGTAGTTGGAACGGCGCATTTTTAGCGTTTACGACCTGATTCCAACGAGCGGAAGGGGCCTTTTCGCTTTCCTGCACACTTCCGTTTCCATCCTTGGCCACATAACCGGCCATCGGCAGCGTGACTAAAGAATAAGTGCCAAGCTTCAGCGATTGATCATGAAACGAAGTCGTCACCGCCCCCGGCTTTTCACATTCGGCTTTTGTCAGACCGCCATTGCTGCATAAATAGTTATCGCTGGATTGCTGCCAATCGCTTCCTGCATTGGACATATTGTTTTCCCAGTTATATCCGGTCATTCGATTACCACCCAGTCGTCTGGCAGTCAGATTCTCATCACCTGCCAAATCCTGATTCGTACCGTATATATAAGGGCTAATAGGCTTACGATCCTTGGATGTATCGACTTTAATGGTAACGGTCTTTGCCGTTTGACCGTGAACTACAGTTGGAGCTGGTAGAGCCCCCCCTACTATAATCGTGCATGCCATGACGACAGCCAGCCATTTGGAACGTTTGGACAAAATACCACTACTACTATTTTCCGCCTTCATGCCGCTTTCCTCCTCTACATTTGAAAAGAGCGGCACCCATACGAGTGCCGCCTCCGTCAGGCTTTAAGGCTCCTGACTCCAAACGAGTTTATCGTTCTGGTACAACGTCACCTTACTCTAATCTGCAAATTAATTTTTTGTAGGATCGTAGGAGTATTCATCTGCCACATTGTAGTTTGTCCACTCGGTTGACTACACTCTCCTCTCCGTCCGAAATCCAGATTTGGCCCGGATCTTCAAGTGTTGCAACAGCCGTATTCACACCGCACATGATGGGTTTGCCGTTTGCATCAAGGGAGTACCGTTACCGGCTTCTTGTTGACAAATGTGTAATAGTACAGCTCTGCTATACGTTCTACCGACCAAGCCTGCATATCGAACCATTTGTTGGACGGAAGGTCCATATACACAGATTATTCCATATAGCCATATAGTAGAACATAAATTCGCCGCAAAGTTGTTCTAGCTATGTCACCGTCTTGCTTTGAAACTGGATTGATTCACACCCATCTCCCCTACCGTACCTTGTCCTTTTGAATTAGCTCATAATAGATGCGTGCAGGCTCTGATTCTCCAGTGGATAAAATGTATTCTGCCAAGGGGGCGCACAGCTTTTGAAGATAGAAGGAGTATAGCAGCTCCGCCGTGTCAAAATGAATTTTCAACACCTGTTTCATCAGTCCTTCAAATTTGGGATAATCCAGTTCCTCCGGGGTGATATCAAACGGGTATTCGGGAAAGGTTTTTTTCTGAATTTCGATAAATTGCTCTCTAAGCTTTGGTTGATTGCCTGATCGGGCGGCTGAGAAATTCATCATAAAAAACGATATAAAATCCGTCTCACGATCACTTAATTCATAATACTCACACCAACGCATGAACATCAGCGGTTTTACCATATATAAATCTCCTTTAACAAAAGTTCAGATTTATCGTTGAATCGCACAAAATCTAACAGGTTCCAGCATATGTAATATATAGGTTAAGTCCCATTTTAAAATATGATTCCTTTAACAAATTTTGCATTTTAACATATCCCTATATCTCCAGAAAGAACTCTCCAGATCTACTTCATCCGAAGAGTTCTCCGTATCTACCTCAAACTCAAACCTTACTTGAGCTTATTTTCTCCGATTGGAATTTTCATTTCCAGTTCAGGCAGGTATGTTCTTTTCGAATTTCCTTGTTCATCGTATACAGGTTTGCCTCCCGGCCCGGTTACATTAAAATAGGGTTTAATGGTGATGAATTTCGGTGTTTTCTCAAAGGGAGCTACGAGGATTTGGTGAATACCTGTCCTTGTTTTAGTTCCAGGACGTCCTGAATCCCCATTAACCCATTGTTGTTCCTGCCCCTCATCATCCAAAACCGCGTAGCCCAGTGTATTCATAGCCAGTCCATACCCGTATGCCTCACTCCTATACGTAGTCGGGCCTGGACTTATGTAATGGGTCTTGGTCACAATCATGGTAGACATCGGTGTCATCTCTAATTTTTCCACAACGAAACGGGTAAAATCATTAGATTTCTCCATTCGGGGCGTGAGCACTACGTTTTTAGAAGGAATCTTTTGCACAGGTAATTCAAGCTTAAAGGGCTGTTTTATTCCTGTAATTTGTATTTCTGCCGTTAGTTTAAATTGATCAGGAAGTCCCTTGCCTGTGGAGTACATTCTCTCCAAATCACTATAATAAATGATGACGGAACCCGGAGTGCCTCCAGAGTTAGTAATTAGCGAAGGACCATCAAATTGAAATGGTTTGCCATTGCACCATAACGTAATATCTTCAATTCGTTCATGCAGCGTTGTGCCCAAGTCCTCCCGGTTACTTTCCAGCGTCAGAGCCATACGGACACCGTCATAAGCAACTTGAGAGATACGGAGCTGGGTTCCGTTATGAGTGCTGCTGGCCGCCATTTTTGTTACAAGACCTGCTTCTTCGGCCTTCTGAAGTCCCAAGTCACCCGCTCGCATAAATGCACTCCCGCCTGCTGTTGAAATCCCCCAGTTACCAGCCAATTGCAAGACACTGCTTACCAGTGGAACTTGCCACAACGATTTCGCCATCGTAGGAGAAACGAATGCAGCAGCTATAATTCCACTGCTCATTACTGTGACTAAAGAAGCTGTCAGGATGATTCTCTTAAATGCGTGGCGACGAGAGGTTGAATCCACAGAGTTCGTATGTTGATAGACAAAACCCGTCTCAATCTGGCTATATACCGTTTCCAGCCGTTGACGCACATATGGGGTAATGACATGCTTATTGCGGGATCTTTCTTTAGCTGTTTTCCACTCATTATCCAGATTAATATCTTCCATGGATCGGTGCTCCCCTTTCTCCTGGATTTGATAGCTTTCGCAGCAGGGATTTCCTTGCACGATACAAACGCGTTTTAACCAGACTTTCTGAAATGTCCAACGCTTTTGAAATCTCCCTAATATTCAGATCATAAAAGTATTTCAAAATAATGACGATCCGCATCGGCTCCTCCAACTGCTCTACCGCTTCATGCAATTCAATGTTTTCATACTCACCTGAAACGCCCATTGGGTGTGAAAACTCAGATACCGTAACAGAGCGAGAACGCTTTTTAGCTATTTTATTCGACTCGTTGATTACAATCCGATACATCCAGGTTTTAAAGAGACTTCCATCCCGTAGTGTATTCAAGGACTTGTATGCCTTGAGTATTGCTTCCTGTAGAGCATCAGCACTATCTTGTTCATTCCGCAGGATAGAATGCGCCATCCCGTACAGGTCGCTCTCCACTTCTCTAATGATGTTCACAAAAGCTGGTCTATCCCCGCCTTGTGCCTTTTTGACCTCATTCTCGATATTCAAAGGAGTCCTCCTTTCAAGTTGCCTATCTATTAGATCATTTGAAAGGGCCATGCGTTACAATTTTCTTCCAAAATGCTCAACAAAAAAGACCTTTTCAACATCTTAATGACGCTGACCAGGTCTTCTCATGGAAATCCGTATCTTCACATTCGTATCTATTCTAATCCTCTACATAGCTGACCAATTACAGGCTGCAAGTGAAAACATAGGCGGGCGGGACGTTGTAATGTACCTTTTTGATTTGGATGTCGCCAAAGAAGGTACGAAAAAAATTGTGTTTTACCTTACTATACTGGAACGTAATAAATTTGCCCTCCTGACCCAATACTTCGGCCGTTTGTCCCAAAATCAGGCTGGATAAAGCGGCTGGTAAACTGGTAAAAGGGAGTCCTGATACGACGTAATCCACTTTTGAGACATGATACTGTTTCATATACCGGGCTACATGCTCGGCCGATCCATGAATGACGTGGACTTGCTCCAAGTGTCCGTACTTGCTTTGCAATGTTTTGTAAAACGATTCATTGGACTCAATCACTATAAGTAGTGTATCCGGGCGCTTGTTCTTAATCAGTTCTTGCGTAAACACACCGGTACCTGCACCGTACTCAATGATGCACGATGCTCTGTCAAAAAAAATCGGTGTGGCAATTTGCTTGGCCAACTGTCTTGAGCTTGGCATGACAGCACCTACGCTGCGTGGATGCCTAATGTACTCTCGAATAAAGTGAATCGCATTCATCTTTCCCTCTCCCTGCTTGACACACATAATAGGCATTCGGTTCATCAAGATATCGCATTACATATTCATTGTATCTCGATCAGAATAGTCATTTCAAGCAGGCTACTGTTTGAATATAAAAAGCGGACAGCCTTATTCACATCCAGTCAAATAAAACTGCCCTCTCGCTGTACTCTTTATTTTTCTATCGTGTCCAAACCTGGACTCTCCGTCTTGGATGCCTGTCCACCTTTACGCCGCCGTGCGCCCAAGCGCATAGCAATAATCCGGTAGATCGAGGCAGGGCGTATGGATACAGCCCAGCTTGCGTCCGCGTCTGGAGCAAGCACGACTCCCAATTGGTGGTGATCGCCATCATACATGCCGCGCTGCACAAACTTGCTCTCACCTTGAAGATTGCGTACCTCCAGCTTGCAAAAAGCGGAGTTGATCCGCAAGGCTTGGTGCAGCTCGTTACGACTGTTCACGACGACGCTGTTCACACGGTAAATGGCCTCGCCGGGCAGAATACCCATCGCCGTCGCCGGACTATCAGGCAGCACAGCCAGTACACGCAGCCCTTGCTCCGGATGAACAAACATAGGGCTGAGGCGGCTCTCCTCCATGTTGCCGTACCAGATCAGCGCCTCATGGGCCAGGAAGGAGAACAACGCTGCCACCAGCGCCAGCGGACTCCACCACGCCGCCAGCAGGCTTAGCAGGAGCAAGGCTACGCTGTAGAGAAGCAGGCGGTTAGACGTTAGCACCGCCTTCTGGCGCGGCAACTGGCCTAGCGTCACGCTGCTGAAGCCCATAAGGACAGGCAAGGCTGCCAGCATATATCCGGTTCCATCACCAAACAGCGGCGTCCACGGAAGCGAAAAGCCTCCCTGAACAGGAACCAGAAGCAACAACGGAATGGGCCAGAGGTCTTCCATCCGGTAGCCTCCGACCAGCCTACCCCGCTTGCCCTCCACGAACAGTGGCGTTGCGGCTTTTCCTCCCTGCCAGCGAACCAACAGCGCCTCAGCCACATGCAGCACAGCAACCAGCACCAGCAACGCCGGAATATCCAATCCACGGATGGCTGCCACCGATGCTCCAAGCGCTCCCACAGGCTGCCAGCCCTCTGCCACGTTCAGAGCAAACTGGGCTACACCCAGCAGGCCCACCGAATAGGCCAGACACAGGTAACGCACGCGTACCAGCATAAGCAGCAATGTGGTCACCCACAGGCATACGATAGAAGCCGAGGTCAGATGGACACTTACGAACATTCCCAGAGCGGACAGGGCCAGCCCCGCGATTAGACCACTCCAGACCACATGCCACGTCTCACCCGCCCAATTATGCAGCTTGGTATGAAAGAGCTTGCGCTCCAGCAGCATTTGCCGACGATAGCCAAGCGCGACAATGAGTATCGAGATATAGTAAAACGGCTGCAAAAGCAGGTACAAGCAAGCATTTAGAACGCTCCATCCCCATTGTAAAGCCCATTCCAAGTTCATTCACACTCCTTATGCCCCTGGCCCGCTGTTCAGCGGATCACGTACATTTCATATCCATTTATTCTATATGAAATTGCCAACGTAGGGAAGACAATCCGGCAGACTGCAAATAAATCCCAAAATAAAAGGAGGC
This sequence comes from Paenibacillus sp. 1-8, assembly GCF_056316205.1. NCBI lineage: Bacteria > Bacillati > Bacillota > Bacilli > Caryophanales > Paenibacillaceae > Paenibacillus > Paenibacillus sp. 1-8. Next base: position 4,830,637 of record NZ_CM149995.1, read on the forward strand.
TGTTTCCAGCCCCCTTTGTTGTAGCCTTATTATTATTTCGCTGCGCTGGTCTTCATTTCCTTCCGAATCTCTTCAATCCCCTGCTTGAGTTGATTGTCGTTTTTCGGATCGCGGATTTTTTCGATCAGCTTGGTTTCCATCGCCGCTGCTGTCTTCGCATCAATCACGCCGCTAGCCGTCAGCTTCGCCTGTTTTTGAAAAGCAATAACGGAGCTTTCCGTCACTTTGTCAAAATAGCCGTCTTCGCGGCCCGGCTTGTAGCCCAAGCCTTGTAGAATAATTTGCGCATTTTTCACATCGCCGCTATTCATATTGTATTTCAACGGCTTTTCCTTGTTCAGTGGTGCTGCTGTGAAGAATTCAGGCTGATCCACCGCAATATCCGGTTTAATGCCTTTTTTATGAATCCACGTTCCATTTGGCGTCAGCCATTTGGCAATCGTGATTTTGAGCAGGCTGCCGTCACCCATTTGCTTGTCATAGCTGGTTTGTACAGTTCCTTTACCAAAGGAATTTTCCCCGATCAATACTGCACCAGCCGATTGCTGGAGAGCACCTGCCAGAATTTCGGACGCGCTTGCGCTGCCTTTATTCATGAGCAAAGTCACCGGATAATTTTTGCGTGAACCTTTGGATTTCTCTTCTTCACGCTTCTGGTTCTTGTCTTCCACCTGCACGATCGTTTTGCCAGAAGGTACGAATTGCTGTGCAATATCAATCACGACGGAAAGTACGCCGCCCGGGTTATTACGCACGTCGATGACGAGCCCTTTAAGTCCCTGTTTTTCCAGCTTCGCGAGTTCTTCTTTGAAACGACCTGCTGTATTCAAGGAGAACTGGGTAATCGTAATGACGCCTACACCGCCGCTTTCCATATGAGCCGTCACGGTTTCCATATCAATGCTGTCACGGGTAATGGTGTATTCCATCGGATCAGGAGAGCCGCTGCGCTGAATTTTGACCTTGGCCTGACTACCTTTAGGTCCACGTATTTTGGAAACGGCCTTGTTCAGATCCAATCCGTCCAGCGTTTCACCGTTAACGGACAAAATAATGTCCTTGGAGCGCAGTCCCGCTTTCTCGGCCGGTGAGCCTTTAATTGGCGTTACCACGACCACTTTTCCGTTTTCCGCCGCTACCTCGGCCCCGATTCCAGTAAAGGAGCCTTCAATGGACTGTTCAAACTGCTGTGCTGTTTCTTTGCCCATATAAGAGGAATATGGGTCGCCGAGCGATTCCATCATACCGTTGATGGCTCCGTCCACCAGCTTGGTACGGTCGACGTTCTGATAATATTGCCCCTGGATCAGATCCATCGCTGTCTCGATTTTGCGGATATCACTTCTGGAGGCGGAACTGCTACCTGTCACACTCGCCAGCAGTCCTTCGCCCAGAGCGCTGTTTCCCACTGTCGTCGCTCCAGTATAAGCAAAAGTGAGCAGACTGCCGCCTAGCAGCCCGATCACCATCAAGAGTACCGCTGTACTTTTTTTCAACATCTAATCGTCCACCGCCTTCTATGTTATCTTGTATCCTATTGCCTTACAACGTATATCCATCCACGCAGTATACGTCTAGCTTGTACGGAATATGTTAATTGTATCCTACTCTGTGTCTCAATGCACCTGTTCTGCACCGGGAATACAGCTATTAAAGCAAAGCCCTATTTACAACCGAATTGGTTATAAATAGGGCTTACCATATCTACTATAAATAGTTCATCGGATTTACGGGTTTGTTATTCTCGCGCACCTCAAAATGACAGTGGGGTCCCGTGGAATTGCCCGTCGAACCAACTTCTGCAATTTTTTGCCCGCGTTTCACAGTCTGTCCTGTATGCACCACCGTACCACCATTGCGAATATGTCCGTACAGGGTCCATAGCCCGTCTCCATGGTCAATCACAACCGTGTTTCCATAGCCACTCCACCATTCCGCAACAATGACAACACCGTCTTCTGCTGCATGTATATCGGTTCCCTGCGGAGCCGCCATATCAATGCCTGTGTGGCCTTTAAGCTTGCCACTAATCGGATGTACCCGCATGCCAAAAGTAGATGAGAGTCGGTAATGAGATACAGGCGAAGCCAGCGTGCCTGATCCGCCCGTATACGTACTGGCTGCCGCATGGCTGGATTTCGAGCCGGCGCCTGAGGATGAAGAAGCATATCGCTTGGCCTCAGCGGCACGCGCAGCCGCTCTAGCGCGTGCTGCTTTGGCAGCCTGCTCCGCTCTGAGCTTGTTTTTCTCCTGCACCAGACCCACACGTTTGTTAGCGAGGGCTACCAGCATATCATTTTGCTCTTCGCTGATTTCATCTGACTCGGCAATATCATGATCGTAATTGGCAATCAGTCTTTGCTTCTCTTTCTCCTTCGAATCCAGTTCTGCTTTGGCGTCCTGCTTGAGCGCATACAGCCTCTTGGCATTTTTATATTCCGTGTCGAGCTGCTTCTTCTTGCTTACGACCAGAGCCTTGTCCTTTTTATGCTCGTCCAACAGGATTTGATCCTGCTCCACGATCGTTTTCAGGGAATCCACCCGGCTGAGAAAATCACTAAAGCTGGCCGAGGACATAAGGACGTCCATATACGAGACCGTTCCGTCCGTATACATCAAGCGCACACGGGTTTCCAGCATCTTTTCACGTGCCTGAATGCGGTCAATGGCTTCAGATAAATCTTTTTTGGTTGCACGCAGATTATCTTCGGTTTGATCAATCTGAACCGCTACACGAGTCAACTGGTCGCTGACGCTGTTAATCTGGTCGAGTACAATTTTCAGGTTTTGCACGGTTTTATTTTTGTAATGTTGGGCATACTGTTTATCTTGAGCCGCCTTTTCCTGCTGTTGCTTGGCAGATTGGGCCTGCTTTTCCAATTGATTCAGTTGCGAATTGATTTCATGCATGCTTTTGGCATATCCGTCAGAAGGCTGGATTAGCAATGCGGCTACCAAAGTAGCGGCCAACACAGATCCTGTTTTTTTCAACTTGCACTCCCCATCCTTTATCGCAAAATAACACCGGCTTCCCCGTTCTAAAGAATACCGACTGTGACGTCCACCAATGAATCTTTATACTTTCAAGAACTTGCGCATGGATAGGGTACTGCCTACAATCCCGACGAGCATCCCCAAAATGATTAGCAAGGCACTCAATTGAATCCAAACGCCCTGAAGCGGCATAAGCTTCAACATGTTCAGTGCAATATCGCCTTGAACGGCTGTAAGCAAACGCTGATAACCAGCAAACAAAATACCTACCGTAATCACGGAACCCATCAGGCCAATAAGCGCACCTTCAATAAAAAATGGCCATCGTATAAAAAAGTTGGTCGCACCAACCAGTTTCATAATGCCAATCTCTTTGCGTCGTGCCAAAATGGTCACGCGGATCGTATTCGAAATCAGGAACATGGACATAAGTCCCAATCCAGCTACGAATACAAAGCCTACATTACGGATGAGCTTGGTAATGGTGAAGAGCGTCTCCACGGTACCTTTTCCGTAACGGACCTTTAAAATCGGTTTCTCCGGATGTATCGTATTCAGCTTCTCAATCTTCTCAGCCACAAATGGGACCGTCGTCGGCTCAATGACCTCTACAACGATTTTGTCTGGAAGCGGATTGCTGTCCTTATCAAAACCCTCCAGCAGCTCCTTGCCGCTGTCTCCCAAATCTTTTCGCAGCTCCTCCAAGCCTTGAGCTTTGGTGATAAAGGTGGCTTTGCTAATTTCCGGCATCGCCGCGATTTCCTTTTGCAGCGTTTCACGCATGCTTTGCTCCACATTCAGCTCCAAAAATACGTTAACCTCCACCTGGCTATCCGCCTGGTCAGCCAGGGAGTTGACGTTGAGAACCAGCATAATAAACACACCCAGTATAAGCAGTGACACAACAATCGAGGTGACGGATGCCACGGACATCCAGCCATTGCGGAATATGTTTTTGAAGCCTTCCCGCAGATGACGCAAGAAGGTATTAAAAGTCATATCCGTACTCCCCTCTCACCTGATCCCTTACGATGTTGCCATTTTCGATGGCAATGACGCGTTTACGCATGGAGTTTACGATGTCCTTATTGTGTGTCGCCATCACAATGGTCGTGCCGCGAAAATTAATTTCGTCCAGCAACTGCATGATCTCCCACGATGTTTCGGGGTCCAGATTACCTGTGGGTTCATCGGCAATGATCACGGACGGATTGTTGACGATAGCCCGTGCGATAGCTACGCGCTGCTGCTCCCCACCGGAAAGCTGGGCAGGCTCGCGATTCATTTTCGTTTTCAAGCCAACCAGTTCGAGCACTTCCGGCACCCGCTTGCGAATCAGCTTCTTGGGAGCCTCAATGACTTCCATCGCAAAAGCGACATTCTCATAGGCCGTCAAACGCGGCAAAAGCCGGAAATCCTGAAAAATGACTCCGATGTTGCGACGAACGTAGGGGATTTTACGCTGCTTGAGCTTCCCGATATTAAATCCATTAACTGAAATTTGCCCCTTGGTCGGTACTTCTTCTCTATAAATAAGCTTCATAAAAGTCGATTTACCCGCCCCGGACGGGCCGACTACGTATACGAATTCATTACGGTCAATTTTGACCGATACTCCCTGAAGTGCGTGGGTTCCATTAGTATAGGTCTTCCACACATCCTGCATTTCAATCACTCGATCACTTCCCGTTGCTTAATCATATTACGTATAACTTAATATCCATTCGACATATTCCATGCATTTCCTTTAAAAAGTTCCGTATTTCATCATACCGTTTATCATTGTAACAAATTTGTTACCTAAATAGTACCGAAAGTTTTCCGCTTTTGGCACATATATATGAATATTATGGCACATGAATACGCTGCCAAGCTTACGAGACAGGAGACAGCCGCATTATGAAAAAAATTCATTTATCCTTCATCTGGATATGGACTGTAATTCTGGCGTTGGCCGTGTTGTGGGGAGGACTGCATCTGTACGCCGACAGGCAAACACTGCCGAAGAGCATAACAGTCGGAGCAGTCAATGTGGGAAACATGGATAAAACAGCCGCGCTCCGACTGCTGGACACGGAGCTGAATGCATTGAAGCAACGCCCCCTGATCCTGACGGACAGCGACAGTAGCGCGCAGGATATCAAGCTTACCCTTGGGGAAGCGGGTATCCACTATGAAGCGAAGGCATTCCGTGATGCCGTGAACGCGCTCGGCTCGAAGCATCTTTGGACTCGCGCACTGACACGGTTTTCCTTTGGAAAAGAATGGACCCTCACACCTTCCCGGCAGGAGTCGGCCTTGCAGGCCAGGCTGGGAGCCGATTGGGAGGAACAGCGATACGGCAAACCTGTCAATGCCACGCGCCAGATCGACGGGGACGATCAGGTTCGCTATATTTCGGGCCGCTCTGCCAGTCGCCTGGATTGGCCCAAACTGGGCGTAGCGCTGGATAAGGCGCTACCCAAGGATTTTACTGCTTCCGGGGAGCCGGTGCGGGTGGAGTTGCCGTTCCGTCAGTTGGAGCCGGACATTACCGTCGACGCTCTGCGAAGCGAAGGGATTGAGCGCAAAATTGTCCAGTTTTCCACCAGCCTCGGCAGCAGCTCGGAAGGACGTGTGTACAACGTCAATTCGGCGGCAAGCACCGTTGACGGTTTGATTCTCAAGCCGGGCGAGATATTCGATTATGGTCAAATCATTGCCAAGGCTGAGCGCACACACGGCTTTCGTGAAGCTCCGGTGATCGTGAACGGGCAGCTGGAACTGGGCATCGGCGGCGGGATTTGTCAGGTATCCAGCACCGTCTACAATGCGGCGCTGCGAGTCGGTCTGGACATTGTTGAGCGCCGCAACCATTCCTTACCGGTCAGCTATTTGCCCAAAGGGCAGGATGCGACTTTTGCTACGGGGTCCATCAATTTCCGTTTCAAAAACAATACAGGCAAGCATCTGCTCCTTCGTGCTGCCGTCCAAAATCGACTGCTTACCGTCAAATTTTTCGGCACCTTCCCGTCCAATGTGTCCTATGAGCTGGAATCGCGTACGGTTCGTGTATTACCCATCCCAGAGAAGACAATTCGCAATGACTCACTAGCCCCCGGCTTCTATCAGGTGCTTCGGCAGGGCAAGGCAGGATACGTGGTGGAAACATATCGAATGAAGATTGTAGATGGCAAGACCGTGGAACGCACCCGAATCAGCCGTGATACTTACCGTGCGCAGCAGCACATTGTGGCTGTTCGCGGCGGAAGCGCATCACCTGAGCCGCAGACACGCGAACAGCAGGAGCCTATTGTAGAAGATGGCATAAGTGAATAAAGCTCGCATAGCAGCATAACAAAAATCCCCCTTCAACTACCGTCTGGATTGAGTACCAGCGGAGTTCAAGGGGGATTTTAGCGCGACAGATTCAAAATTTCGATATCAAAATCACGAATTGCCGATATGAAGTGACGGGATAGTTTTACTCGCTGCGTTTGCCTGAAACGGAAATTTCTACAGGCGAACTTTCCTTACCATCGGCATCCACAGCTTTGATAACCAGTCTAACAGTGGCTTTTTGAGTAAGCACGTTAATACTGAACATGCCGTCGTCCTTGGCTACTGCGCTACCGATTGGCAGATCATTGGAATAGGCGGTTACCGTGGAACCTGCTTTAGCTGTCCCCGTAATTGTACCTTCACCGTCATACACTTCGTTTACTTTAAGTGTATCGCTGGTAGCTACCGCATCAGTGTTTGTATCTGTTGTTGTATCGGTGCTTGTATCTGTTGTTGTGGAGCTGTCCGAAGTATCCGTAGTCGTATTAGTGCTGTTGTTCGTTGTGCTGTCTGTGCTGGTACTGCTATCTTCTGTTTCGCTTCCAGAAGAAGTAGACGTGTTACCATACGTCGAATCCGTAACGTTACTGTATGTGGAATCTGTTACCGTTCCGCCAGGAGTCGATGTAAGATTATCAACCGCGCTCAGGTTGTAACCGGAAGCTGCATCCAGAATGGCAACCGCTTCTGCGCGTGTCAGCGACTTCAATGGCTGGAATTTACCATCAGGATAACCGTTGATGATTTTTTGTTCCGCAGCGGCGGCTACACTTTTCTTCGCCCATGATCCGATTTTGTCGGAGTCTATGAACTTGGTGACATCTGCCGCGTTACCTGCTGTCAGTCCAATGGCTTTGCCCACAATAGCCGCAGCTTCCTGACGCGTTACTTTTCCATTCGGTTTGAGCTTGTTATCTGCATAGCCGCTTATGTAACCTGCATTCACAGCATTTGTCAGCTCATTGTATGCCCAGTGCGAAGCTGGTACATCTGTGAATGTTCTGCTTCCATTACCGTTTACCTGAACACTGCCCGCATACGTTACGTCCGTCACGGCTGGAGTATCCTGCGTGAACGTACCGAGACTACGGTTCAAGAGAACGATAAATTCTGCACGTGTGATGGCTGCATCCGTTTTCACCGCACCGTCTAATTTTCCTGTAGCCGACCAACGTTGTACTTGGTCTCCTGCCCAATGACCGCTTGTATTCTGAGGGGCGGCTGCTGCTACGCTGAATGCGCTAAGAATAAGACCTGTGCTCAATACACTAGTAACTGTGTTTCTGAACTTATTTCCCATACTCTGAATTCCTCCTTTGATTGGCTTCACCATTCTTTTTTAAACACTTTACCAGAAATCAAACCCAAATAACCCCCAAATTAAAAAAATCGTCCCATATAACCATAACCCGTCCTTATGTAGGATACATGAGACTTGGGACTTAATGCCTAGTTATTTACTTGGATATGTATATTTGGACAGACTACGTTATACTGAATGAATCATCGGTCGTATGTTAAATCACTGCATGAGGTCACAAAATCCTTAGTAAAAGAGGTTTTCTTATGGCTCTTATTCAATGTCAGTTTTATTCGGAAGTTCTTGGCTTGAGCACATCCATGCATGCTATTCTCCCTCAGGAAACCCATTCGCAGATAGGGCTGGAGGGCAAGCAAGGAACCGGGCCACACCCAACACTGTATTTGCTGCACGGCCTGTCGGACGATGATTCGATCTGGTTACGCAGAACCTCCATTGAACGCTACGTTGCTTCACTCGGTATTGCTGTTGTGATGCCGCAGGTTCACCGGAGTTTTTATACGAATATGGAGCAGGGAGGGGCTTACGAGACCTTTATCAGTGAAGAATTGCCGGCTTTGGCACGCTCCTTCTTTCCCTTGTCCGCCAAGCGGGAAGACAACTTTGTTGCGGGTCTTTCCATGGGCGGGTACGGAGCCTTCAAACTGGCACTCCAGCATCCAGAGCGCTTTGCGGCCGCTGCCAGTCTCTCAGGGGTGATGGATTTACATGCAGCACGCATCGATCCTACGCATAAAGTAATGAGTTCTGCGGAATGGAGTCACATTTTTGGTCCAAATGAAATACGGGGAACAGACCACGATTTGCTGGAGCTGCTGCAACGTCATGCTACCTTGGGGACTTCGCTCCCCCGGCTCTACCAGTGCTGTGGTACGGAGGATTTTCTGTATGAAGGAAACCAGACCTTTCGTAAAGCCTGCGATACTGCCGGGATTCCTCTGACCTACGAAGAGGGTCCAGGGAATCATGAATGGGGATACTGGGACGCAAAAATTCAGGATGTCCTCGCTTGGCTGCCGCTCAAGGGGCGGTAAATAGGTGTAAAAAAATACCCGCAGCTTCCCTCGCCGTATCATGGCGAAGTGGTTAAGCTGTGGGTATTCGTTATGAAGCGATATGCTAACCAATACTTCATGGTCCTGCCACACATCAAGGAGCTGTCGTCGTAGCCGTAGATGGAGATTCGGATTGTGACTTGGGTAGCACTTTGTACAAGCGCCATTCCCCGTTAAACTCGCGTTCGAGCTGAACCCAGGGTGCTCCTTTTTCATACAAATTCGGATACACCATGTTGATTTTACTCAGTGGCATGTCCGACTTGATCTGGGGTACAAGGATATAATCCACATGACTTTCCTGCGGATAGCTTAATGCCCTGTTAAACGTATAATCACTCGTGATTAGAAAGCGCTTTGGATACTGGCTATACACGATCATGGTGTAGGCTGAGGCCGAATCGGTCATAATGGTCGACTTGGGCAAATGCTCATCCAGCCAGACCGCAATTTTCCGGTCCGATTCCTGTCTCACATAGTTCACATTACCTGTTCGTGTGAGGAAGCTGTTCTCATCCGGCGCGATATCCGGGCGAGTCAGCGCATAAGAGAGTAATCCGGCGGTAAGCACCAGACTGACAGATACCAGACCAAAGGCCGCCCGTCGCCCTCTCCCCTGGAGCTGGCTCAGCTCATACGGCAGCCAGGCGACGGTAATCGGGAACACATACATAAAATAGCGGAACCATCCATATGAAGATTGCTTCATCATGAGTAAAAATTGTAAACCCGGCACAGACAGGAACAACAGCAAAATAATCAGCGTTCCCCACCGCAACAACCGCCCGCTTAACAGGCGAATGAACAGAATAGCGAACAACGGCACAGAATACCAGAGAGTTTTGGAAGCGATGAATTTCAAGGCAACCAACGGATGAGTAAAAATTTCCACGAATTTATCATCATTTAGCAGCTCTGCCGATTGCGCCGTGTTGGAATACTCCGAATTGAGGAAATAAAAGGCGTTTCCCATAATGAGGTAGTTAAAGAAAATCCAAAGCAGACCGGAAAAGACAACGGGCAGCAGGAGAAGCAGCCAGGTCGCCTCGACCTTATGTAGCTTTTCCCGTAAAGGCAGCTTACGTCTGTCCATGTTCCGGTGAAGAAACAGAACGGCTACGACCACACCGCCTGCCATCGCCCCCCCCAGAGGGACTGCTTCATATCGAGTCCAGAACGCCATGGCAAGCGCTAATCCGGATACGATCAGACTCGCCGTCATGCGGTCCTTGAGCCACAGCGCAAATTCAATCACTGTCATCATAATAAAATATATGTATAGCGAATCGCTCAGTCCGTTAGCACCGAATAGTAAAATAAACGGATTCAGCGCATAGAGCAGCGCCAGCATCAAGCTCATTCCCGAGCCAAGCCCTGTTCTGACACCTGCCCGATACAGCAGCACAGCTGTCAAAGCGGCAAAGGTAGCACTCAGAATGACAGCCGCCAATCCGTAGGATGCTAATGCTGGAAATAACGGATATAGCAGTAATATCACCAGTTCCAAAAGACTGGGCAACGGATTCCAGATGAATCCGATGGCACCCAAATGCGGATCACGGCTATACAGCACATAAAATGCATTGGCTACGCGACTGAGCGCGTCCGTATGCATATATCCCAGTACATAGCTGAAATAGATGCCTGCGGACAGCTCCAGCACAAGTATAAACACAAACAGACCTATAACCATCCATCTGCTTGCAGACCCTTTGCGAAAGGACATTCCTCTCGTTCCCCCTCAAACTTGTTGCGGCGATTCGGCTATAGCCGTACTTTCCACCCTACAGCCGAATCAACCCAACCACGACTACTCTGCTGCCAGAAATACAATTATCATGGCTCTATATCATGTTCCACTTTGTACAACCGCCACTGTCCACTAAAATCACGTATCAGGGAAGCCCACGGAGCGCCCTTTTCAAACAGATCGGGATAGCTTCGATTTACCTGATCCAGTGGAACCCCTTCCACCATGCGCGTTACCAGAACATAATCCACCTTGGAAGCAGGCAGATCCGTTAAGGATTTTCCAAAATCATAGTCGCTCGTAATCATAAATTTCTTTGGAATTTTGCTGCTCAAAATGATTGGATAAGCCGCATAGGAATCTGTCAAAATGAGAGACGAACTATAATGCTCATCCAGCCACGGCGCAATTTTTCGTTCAATTAATTGCCGATCATAGCTTTCATTTCCACTATGCGTCAGGTAGCTGTGTTCATCTGCCGCAATAGCGGGATTGCTGAGCGCATAGGACAACAAGCCTGCTGTAATCAGCATCCCGGCTGTCACCATAGACACTCCGACTCCCCGCATTTTCCCCTTCAATAAACTTAGCTCATATGGCACCCAGGCGATCGTAATCGGGAACACGTACATAAAGTACCGAAACCAGCCGAAAGAAGACTGCTTGAGCATCAGCAAAAATTGAAGACCGGGTACGGATAGGAAGATTGCCAGCAGTGTTAATGTGCTCCAACTGAACAGACGCTTGTCCAATAAACGTACGAGCAAAATTGCAATCAGCGGGGCCGCATACCATGAAGTACGTTGCCCGATAAATTGCAGCATCAGCGCAGGATGGGCAAACATCGCCGCAAAACGCTGATCCTCCAGCAAAGCCGCCGATTGGGTGGCATTGGAATATTCCGAACGTAAAAAATAAAGCGGGTCGCCCATAATAATCCAGTTAAAAAAGATCCAGAGCAGACCGGAAAAGATGATCGGCAGCAATAACAACAGCCAGGTCGCTTCCACCTTGTACAGACGCTCACGGATGGATAATTCCTTTGTATTCCTGTCTTTGGCGATGCGCCGCCCATGTAGAAAAAGAACCGTCAGCAGCACACCCAAAGCCATAGCAACGCCGAGCGGAACTGCTTCATAGCGTACCCAAAAGGCCAAGGCAAGCGCAAAGCCTGACACAATCAAGTGTGCCGTCTTGCGATCCTTCAGCCACATACAGAAACGACTCACCGTCAACAAAATAAAAAAGATATAGGGCGAATCGCTCAAGCCGTTGAAGCCAAATAGAAACATAAACGGATTCAGTGAAAACAACAGCGCGATCAGCAGACTGATACCGCCATGAAGCCCCAGTTGCTTCCCCGTCCCGTACAATAAGGCTACGCTTGCGCCTGCGAACAGGCTACTCACAATGACGGCCGCCAGCCCGTGGGAAGCCAGTACAGGAAATAACGGATAAAACAACAGCACAACCAGCTCCATCAAGCTGGGCAGCGGATTCCATACAAAACCGATAGCTCCCAAATGCGGGTCACGACTGTACAGCACATAAAATGCGTTAGCTACGCGACTGAGGGCATCTGTGTGCATATAACCCAGATACCAGGCAAAATAAATGCCTACAGCCATTTCAAGCGCAGCAATACAAGCAAATAACAACAACGTTTTTCCGTGTTTTTTTAAAATCATGAAGCCTCTTTCTGACGCTTTTGCGGAACGGAGAAAATCCAATAGCGGTTCCAGATGTAATTATGAACGGGCACGATGATGGTGGTCAGTACCTCACCGATCAGATACGGCCAGCCGATCCAGTGAATGGTTGCGTACATAAGACCTGCATTCAAGAGCAGGCCACAGGAGCAGACCAACAAATATTTAAGAAACTGGGTGCGACTCCCCTCGCCGGTGGGCTCGAACGTCCAGTTGCGATTCAGCACATACGAGACGAGCAGCGTCACCACAAATCCTATCGTCGTAGCTGTTACCGCAGGCACCTTGAACAGCTCTACCAGCAGCACAAGCACACCGACATGAATACCTGTACCCAGCAGTCCCACAATACCGTATTTAATGATTGGATACTTTAGATACGAACGTCTGATCATGTTGATTAAACTCCCTATCCACCCACAATCGGTCAGCATTCGCCCGTTTATCTGCGATTAGATAACGGGGGCGGGCTTTGACTTCGTGATATATGGCGGCAATATATTCTCCTACCACTCCAATGGACAGCATGAGGACACTGCCAATGATCAAGAGCAGCAATATGACAGTGGTAAAACCGGTCACAGCGTCACCCATTAATTTGCGCATCAAGGTTTGAATTCCCAAGACGACTGAAATCAGCATAAAAATGATTCCCATCAGACTTACTACCCGCAGCGGTACGGTTGAAAACGAAACAATCGCTTCTGCTGCCAGCCGAAACAGCCCAAACGGACTCCAGCGGCTGGGACCCTCCTCCCGCGGAGCCACCCGGAATGAAATCTGGGTTTTGCGGAAACCAAGCCAGGCCGTCATTCCGCGAAAAAACGGCATCCGCTCAGGCATCGCCATCCACGCGTCCACCACCCGGCGATCCAGCAGCTTATAATCCGAGGCATCTTTGAGGTTAAAGCCTGTCAAACGATTCAAGGTCGCGTAGAACAATGAAGCCCCAAGCTTTTTGCCCATCGACTCTTCTCCCCGGAATTCCTTCACACATTCGACCAGATCGTAGCCCTCATCCTGCCATAAACGCACCATTTCCCCAATCATCTCAGGAGGATGCTGCAAATCGCCGTCCATGACGATGATGGCATCGCCGGAGGCATTTTCCAAACCAGCGCACAGCGCCAGCTCCTTGCCGAAGTTCCGGCTCAGCCGAAGTGCAAGCAGAGAAGGCATACGCCGGGACAATTCAGACAGCTTGAGCCACGTATCATCTTTGGAACCGTCATCTATGACAATCAGCTCATAACGTGAAGTGGCGACAGACAGCACCCCGTCAATCACCTTGAGGGAACGCTCCAGATGCGAGCTTTCATTGTACATGGGAATGACAACGGATAAAAAAGGTGTTTTTGTCTCCATTCTTGCTCCTTCTTTCTTTATATTCAGGAGGACTGTGCCGGGGCATCATCCAAGTCGTGCATATCAGTCAGACCATGTGTCGTCTTCTCCCAATAGAACGGCTTGGTAATGAGCTGCCAGGCTGCTTTCACCGCAGCTATACTCATAAGTACCCAATATAATGGCGAGAGTAGCCCATATTTGACCATCGCATATGAAAATGTACGTTCACCGCGCTCTTCCAGTTCCCCGATGACCCAATACATTCCGGCCACGTTACTGAATACGAACAAAAAATTACCGATATAAAATTCCGCGCTCGCCAGGTAATACACATAACCTGGGAACAGCTTGGGAATAAAGGCCATTTCCCAGCCAAACCATAAAATCAGCAATCCCCAAAAGATCGGATTCAGCAAAGGTAGCATCGGTGTCGCCAAAATCATTACCTGAAAGCCGAAAAAGCCTTTCCAGCCCACCTCGCGCACCAGCTTCACCGGATTGCGCATATGAACCAGCCATGTCTGCATGTATCCCTTGATCCAGCGTGACCGCTGACGAATCCAGTTCCCTACGCGACTGTTCGCTTCCTCCCATGTACGGGAATCGACAATGGCGGTTTTGTAGCCGCCTTTATACAGACGTATACCCAGATCGGCATCCTCGGTTACATTGTAGGGGTCCCACGCATTGATATCTTTGAGTACGGATACCCGAAAATGATTGGATGTTCCGCCCAAAGGAATAGGCGTATCTAACTGCATAATACCCGGCAGCAGCAGTTCGAACCACATACTGTATTCCTGCGTGAACCAGCGGGTCAGCAAATTTTGCGTACTGTTAAAATAGTTGAGCTTGGCTTGTATACACGCATAATGCTCAGGGAGCGAGTCGAACGCCGCAATGACCTTTTTTAGCTGGTCGGAGTCGGGACGATCCTCGGCATCATAAATAACTACAAATTCGCCGCGCGCCCGAATAAGTCCGTAGTTACACGCCTTCGGCTTGGTTTTGGGCAAGCCGTCAGGGACGACCAGTGTCGTATAATAGGCGGGCAGCTTCATTTCACGAAGCAGCTCAATGGTCTCAATATCGTCCTCTTCAATCAGCAGCCGCACATCCAGCTTGGATTTTGGATAATCAAGCTGCTCCAAATTCCGCAACAGCATCGGAAGCACGCCCGCCTCCTTGTACATCGGTACGAGAATCGTATAGATCGGCAGCTTTTTCTCATCCATGGCGTCGACCTCTTCCTTTGAGAAGCGAAGCTGCGCCCCACGCCGGGAACCGAGATAAATAATACCGAATTTGAAGAGCGTCATGGCAAAATAGAACAACTGAATCAGCATATTGATGATCAGCACCGTATTCCAGCTATTCCAGAAAAGACCGAGCACTGTAATTACGCCCATTGCTGCGAACACCCAGAGCTGTCCCTTCGTAAAGGTCGTACGCGCCGAATTGTGCGGCTCTTTTTCCAACAATCCGGTCGTGCTCTCCTGCATCATTTCTTCACCGTAGATTTTACCCCAGAGCTGCTCCATCTCTTCCTTGGTCGCTAGCACCTGCTCCACCGGCATGCCGAGAATGTCCTCCAGCTTCAAGCGCCGCTCTTCCGGCAACGGATCACTGACCGCCACAATATAGCGGTTCATATATTCATGAATAACAACCACGCCGTAAGCCATCGCCACCTGCTCCGGCAGCTTGTAGGCCGCATCCAGTGCCAGCTCTTCGCCAATACGGCCGATTCGGTTCTGTGTAGCAATCGCGCGGTACAAATCCGCAGGCTCTAGCATTTGCAATGACAGCAAAATATCACCGAGCAGCCCGCCGCTCTTCGCCTGGAATTCCAGCGCTCGCTCCAGTTGCTCTGGTGAAATATAGCCGGAACGTACCAGCATGTCGCCCAGTCGCTCTTTGGATTCATCACCGTCCACCTGCTCCTGCAACTGCTCTCCGGTAATGAAGCCCATCTCTACCAAAATGTCGCCCAGCCTGCCACCGTAACGTTTTTGGTTTCGGATGGCGTCGGTAAGCTGATCGCGGGTAATTATGCCGTTGTCCACCAACTGATCTCCAAGGCGGGCCTTGCCGTTCCGTCCGTTCTGTATTCCCGTGGCGGCCTCTCCGCCTGCTGAACCAGGAGCGCCGGAGACTACTCCAAAGGCGGCTCCTGCCGCAGCCTGTTCCTGTTGGCCGCTAGCATATTGGACCTGTGCCTCCTGCGCTTGTCCATCCTGCACACTCTCATCCAGCAATTGCTCCACCGCTGCTGCCGTATCCGCTGCGCTCTGTAATGCCTGAATACGCAGTTCTGTATCCTGAAGCCGCCGTTCGAGTTCCTCAATATGAAAATCCAGCTTGTACAGCACCGGGGCCTGCTCCGTCCGCTGGGCCTCCAACTGCTGCTGCAGTCGAGCGATCTGCTGACGTTCTTCTTTTATTCTTCTCTTGGCTTGGAGAATTGAAACTCCCCCAACCTGCCACCTCAGCCTGTCACCCATGGATTCCCGCCCTTTCAATCCAACGCCGCTCTTCTGCGAGCGCATCCGCAAGCAGCTGCTTCAACTCCGCGTCCCGTTGCTTCTTCCGTTCCAGCGCCGCGTGGAAAAGCTCCCGTTCCTCGCGCAGCAACTTCTCCGCCTGTATCCGTTCTTCGTGCAACGAAGACACCAGTTGATCGGCGTCAGAAGCGCGATAACCGATCCATGCGCTCTTTAACTGCCGCGCCGTTCTTTTGCTTCTCATAATACCTCCCTGAACCGTCCCCGACTCTGCCTCTTACCCTGTCCCTGCATCCATGGTCTTACGTCTTCCTGGAAAGCAGGGCATTCTCTTATTCTCATTTAAACCCTTCATTTACACATTAATGCAAGTCTTCTGGTCAAAAGGGAACCCACAAAATATTCCATTTATTCAATTGATACCAGTCTTGTCCTGATGAATTGGTAATACAATTAAAAACTTAGTGCTATTCTACCATAATCGTAATAGGAGTAGGTATACGAAAATGTAAATTCTAGAAACTTTCATACTAACGCATACATAGGTATATAGAGCTATTTTATAGTTCCCGTGATTGCACCTGTCTAAGAAACCTTACGCAATCCACCATGGTTCAGATCATCATTAAAGCCAAATACCCGCCAAATACCTTAAAAAGCACAAAAGGCACCGCGAACGGCGCCCTGCTTACTGTTTTGATATGATTAGAATAGAAATCCGGGGACAAAAGCGACCGCTTCGCTTGTACAGCACCATTCCGCCTACTCCGTTTTTCATGTACCTTTTTCAGTTCAGCTGATTAGTTACTCCGTTTGTGCCCTTCAAACCATGTAGACGTGCTGCTCAGTAGCTGTTCACTGCGTCCAATAGCTGCCTGCACCTGTCCAGTTGCTGTTCCGCCATATACATTCCGAGCATTAACTACTGCTTCCGGTTGAAGCACTTCATAGATGCGGTCGTCGAACAAATCGGAAAACTGCTGGAATTCCTCCAGTGTCAGATCAAGCAGATACTTGCCTTGCTGGATGCAATACAGCACCGTTTTGCCGATAACCTCATGCGCCTGACGGAACGGAAGTCCTTTGCCGACGAGGAAATCTGCGATATCTGTCGCATTGGAGAAGTCCTGATTGACCGCTTGACGCATGCGATCCTTGTTCACCTTCATCGTTGCGATCATCGGTGCGAACAACTGCAAGGCTCCTTCCAGCGTAGCAACAGTATCGAACATACCTTCCTTGTCCTCCTGCATATCCTTGTTGTACGCTAGCGGCAAGGATTTCAAAACGGTCAGCAGTCCAACGAGATTACCATACACGCGTCCGGTTTTACCGCGTACCAGTTCTGGTACGTCCGGGTTTTTCTTCTGCGGCATAATGCTGCTGCCTGTGCAAAAAGCATCATCCAGCTCCACGAAGCCAAACTCCGTGCTGCTCCACAGCACCAGTTCTTCGCTTAGACGCGACAAATGCGTCATGATCAGCGAAGCTCCAGCCAGAAACTCTACGATAAAGTCCCGGTCGCTAACGGCATCCAGACTATTTTCATAAACTCCGTCAAAACCCAATTGCTCTGCTACAAAATGACGGTCTATCGGAAAAGTGGTTCCGGCCAAAGCTCCAGCGCCGAGCGGCAATACGTTAATCCGCTTGTAGCTGTCTTTGAGACGGTCAATGTCACGCTCCAGCATAGACACATAAGCCAGCAAATGATGCGCGAACAAAATAGGCTGCGCCCGCTGCAAGTGCGTATACCCGGGTACAATCGTATCCAGATTATCCTTCGCCTGCCCGATCAGTGCGGCTTGCACATCATGCAGCATACCGACCAGCGCCACTACACGTCCGCGCAAATACAAGTGCATATCCGTTGCCACCTGGTCATTACGGCTTCGCCCGGTGTGCAGCTTTCCGCCAACCGGGCCAATCGCTTCGATCAGATTCTTTTCGATATTCATATGAATATCCTCGTCCGAAACCGAAAATTCAATCTCCCCACGACGGATACGCTCCAATACCGTGTGTAGTCCTTCCTTAATCGTGTCCGCATCAGCCTGCGGAATAATGCCGCATTTGCCCAGCATGGCCACATGAGCCAAACTACCCAGAATATCTTCTTCCGCCAACGCCTGATCAAATCCGATGGAAGCCGTATATTCCTCTACCAGCTTGTTGGTCTGCTTCGTAAAACGTCCGCCCCATAGCTTACTCATTTTTTGCAAGATCCCCTCTCTGCAATACAAGCCGCCCTCGTCGCTTGGACAAGGACGGCCCACATCCCGTACATTTTTAGGTTAACTCATTTATTTATTATTTTTGGCTACTCCCGCATTGACCTTCAAACGCAAGGCATTCAAGCGAATAAAGCCGGTTGCATCCCCTTGGTCATAGGCTTGTGTCGGATCGGCTTCCATTGTCGCAATATCCGGGTTGTACAAGCTGACCGGACTTTTGACACCTGCGCCGATAATGTTGCCTTTGTACAGCTTCACGCGCACGGTACCACTGACATTCTTTTGGCTCTCATGAACCAATGCCTGCAAAGCCACACGCTCCGGCGCGAACCAGAAACCGTTGTAGACCAGCGTAGCATAACGAGTAATCAGACTGTCGCGCAGATTCATAACCTCGCGATCCATCGTGATGGACTCCATTTTGCGATGAGCTGTGAACAGGATCGTACCGCCCGGCGTCTCATACACTCCACGGCTCTTCATACCGACAAAACGGTTTTCCACCATGTCCACACGTCCGATGCCATGCTTGCCGCCCAGCTCATTCAGCTTTTCCATAACCTGCAACGGGTTTAGCTGCTCTCCATTCAAAGCAACACAGTTTCCTGCTTCAAACTCCAGCTCCAAATATTCCGCTTCATCAGGAGCATCCTCAGGCGCATTGCTGAGCAAGAACATTTCTTTATTTGCAGGAGCGCTCGGATCAAACCAAGGGTCCTCCAGCACCCCGCTTTCATAACTAATATGCAGCAGATTACGGTCCATGGAGTACGGCTTGGCCGCAGAAGCGGTTACCGGAATATCGTGTTTCTCCGCATAGGCAATCATTTCTGCCCGGCCCGGGAACTGATTGCGGAACTCTTCCAGCCGCCAAGGTGCGATCACCTTGATATCCGGCGTCAACGCCGCCGCGTTCAGCTCGAAGCGCACCTGATCGTTGCCTTTGCCTGTCGCGCCGTGAGCGATAGCTGTTGCACCCTCTGCAATCGCAATATCCACCATCCGTTTAGCGATCAATGGACGTGCAATACTCGTTCCGAGCAAATATTGTCCTTCATACAAAGCACCCGCCTGAAACATCGGATAAATAAAATCCTTGGCGAATTCATCACGCAAATCATCAATATACACTTTGGAGGCTCCCGTAGCGAGCGCTTTTTCCTCCAAACCATCCAGTTCTTCCTTCTGTCCGATATCTGCGGTAAACGCTATAATTTCAGCGTCATAGGTTTCTTTAAGCCATTTCAAAATGACCGACGTATCCAGACCGCCGGAATATGCGAGTACGATTTTTTCTTTTGCCATGATTGAAAGTCCTCCCCGAATGCTTCTAGCCACTATCTTTCATTCACATCTGCATCTAAATCTACAGATCATCTTCCACAATTGCAATCTTTCTAACCATAAAACATAACTTCTTTATCCCATCAAAGCAACCATCAATGCTTTTTGGGCATGCAGACGGTTCTCAGCCTCATCAAAAATCACTGAATTCGGTCCGTCGATTACACCTGCGCTCACTTCTTCGCCACGATGCGCAGGCAGACAGTGCAGGAACAGATAATCCGGCTTCGCCAGCTTAACCAGCTCCTCATTCACCTGGAAGTCGGCAAAAGCAAGCTCCCGTTCCTTCTGCTCCTCCTCAAAGCCCATGCTCGCCCATACATCCGTGTAGATTGCATCTGCATCCTTTACTGCTTCTTGCGGACTTTGGGTAATCACAATCTCACTGCCGGTTTGCTTGGCAATCTCACGGGAAGCTGCCACAACACTCGGATCAGGCTCATATCCAGCAGGACTTGCAATCGATACATGCACGCCAAGCTTTGCTCCACCAATCAACAGGGAATGCGCCATATTGTTGCCGTCCCCGATGTAGGCCAATTTAAGCCCTTTAAGCTTGCCCTTCTGCTCATACAAGGTCTGATAATCAGCCAGCACCTGACACGGATGCGCCAAATCGCTCAAGCCGTTGATCACAGGAACAGAGGCATAACGCGCCAACTCTACAACATTATCGTGCCCGAAGGTACGGATCATAATGCCGTCCAGATAGCGAGACATCACCTGCGCCATATCGCTAATAGGCTCACCGCGTCCTAGTTGAATGTCGTTTTTACTGAGGAAAAGGGCATGCCCGCCCAATTGAAACATGCCGACTTCAAAAGACACTCGCGTACGTGTAGAGGATTTTTCGAAAATCAGTCCGATCGTTTTCCCCTTCAGCGGCTGATAGGTTTCTCCATTTTTATGCTTGCGCTTGATTTCGATGGCGAGATCAATTAAATATTGAATTTCTTCGGTCGAGTAGTCTTCCAACTCCAGAAAATCCCGCCCTTTTAGATTGATTTGCTGCAATGCGCCGCCCTGGCTCATGCTATCATCTCCTTTTATACTCTAATCTAAGTGGTTTAGCCGCACTAAGCAATATGCTCTTGAATCACTTCGGTAACCAGTGCTACAGCCTGATCTATTTCGTCCTTCGTTACATACAGGTTAGGCAACAGGCGAATCACGTTAGGACCTGCGGTAATGAACAGAATGCCTTTCTTTTGACCTGCCAAAACAAGTTTCGCCACAGGCTCAGCACACTCGATACCGACCATCAGACCTTTTCCACGGATATCCTTCACAAAAGGAATCTCTCCAAGCTGCTTTTGCAAGCTTTGGAACAAATACTCGCCCAGCTCAGCCGCACGCTCTGGAAGCTTGTCATCAATAATCGTTTCAATGGTCGCCTGAACCGCTGCCATAGCAAGCGGAGTACCGCCAAAGGTAGAGCCGTGGCTGCCCGCTGTGAACGCTTCGCGCAAGTACCCTTTGCCCAGCATCGCGCCAACGGAAAAACCACTGCCCAAGCCCTTTGCCAATGTAAAGATATCCGGCTCAATGCCGTAATGCTCAAAGGAAAACAGCTTACCTGTGCGTCCCATGCCCGTCTGTACCTCATCAATGATCAAAAGCAATCCATGCTCATCGCACAGCTTTGTAATCACGTCTACAAAAGCAGGTTCGACCGGATACATTCCGCCTTCTGCCTGCACCATTTCCAGCATGATTGCGGCGGTATTCTCGCTGATCGCAGCTTCGAGCGCAGCTTGATCGTGGAGGGGAACGCTTTTGAATCCGGCAGGAAGCGGCAAAAAGCCTTCTTTTACTTTATCCTGACCCGTAGCGGTCAAGGTTGCCAGCGTCCGTCCGTGGAAGGATTGCGTGAACGTAATGATCTCGTAGCGTCCGGTCTGCTTCACCTTCTGGTGATAACGACGCGCCAGCTTGATCGCAGCTTCGTTAGCTTCCGCTCCGCTGTTGCAGAAAAACACGGCGTCTGCGCTGCTATTGGCAGTCAGTAGAGCGGCGGCCCGTTCCTGTCCCGGAATATGAAACAGATTGGATACATGCCATAGTTCATCAATCTGCTTTTTCAAGCGTTCAGCTACAGCCTGTGGCGCATGTCCAAGATTGGTAACCGCAATGCCTGACATGAAATCCAGATAACGCTTGCCCTGATCATCCCACAGCCAGCTTCCTTTTCCTTTGACCAGTGTAAGCGGGTATCTTGCGTAGGTTGGAAAAAGAGAGCTGTCTGTTTGTGCTCCAACAACGGCCCCGTCCGTAGCCGGTGTTTCGACGCTCACCAGCGTATTTGGTTCCTTACTCATTATGTTCACGCTCCTTTTTCGTTTGGTTGTATACGATGATTACTGCATGCGCACGACGCGCGTTCCAATGGCTTCCCCGCCCAGCACACGGCTTAATACCTGCGGTTCGCTGCCGTTCACAATGACGACTTCCTTCACTTTACCGTGGATGCAGGCTATAGCCGCTCTCACCTTAGGGATCATGCCGCCGTATATTTCACCTGTACTGATCATATCCTCAATCTCCTGTACGGTGATAGAGTCCAGTACCTTCTTCTCTCCGCCGATCTTCTTCAATATGCCTGGTACATCCGTAACGACGATCATCCGGCTAACACCGATATGAGATGCCACCGCACCCGCCGCTGTATCCGCGTTAATGTTGTAACGCTGACCGGACCTGTCGATCCCGATGGGCGCAATAACGGGCATATAGTTCATATCCAGCACGCCTGTAATAATTGAAGCTTCAACGGATGTCACTTCTCCGACCCAGCCGACCTCTGCGGCATTCGACACAGGTTTTGCCTCGATTAAATAGCCATCACTGCCCGACAAGCCGAGCGCTCGACCTCCGTGCATTCCGATCCTGCGTACAATCTGCTTGTTAATGCTGCCCGCCAGCACCATTTCCACGACATCCAGCACGGGTTCAGTCGTTTTGCGCAGTCCGTTGATGAATTCCGTTTCGATGCCCAGCTTCGCCAAATTGTCGGAGATCGCAGGGCCGCCGCCATGTACAATAACAGGTTGAAGACCTTCCGACTGCAAGCGGGCCAGATCGTCAAAGAAGGAATCAGGCAACGCAGCCAGCGTACTTCCTCCGCATTTCATCACAAAATTACGACGCGCCAATCCCGCATGATTGGCTTGATCCGCGTTCTCCACTGCCGATTGCATATAATCTCCCCTTTTCTCCTCTGCACAGTCCGTGCCATTTTATAATAATGCCAGAATTACATCCGTGTTTATTCCGTTGTCTATGTCCGATATGCAGCGTTAATCCGCACGTAATCGTAAGTTAAGTCACAGCCCCAAGCTGTGGCGGTTCCGTTCCCGTGATGCAAATCCACAATAATCCGCACCGTATCTCCCCGAAGGTAGGAGAGCGCCTCATCTTCATCAAAAGCGACTGGGCTGGACGCGCTCAGCACAACAATATCACCCAAGCGGATGTCTACCGTATCTGGATTGACCGGCTCTCCGGCCCGCCCGACAGCTGCAATAATCCGGCCCCAGTTCGCATCAGCACCAAAAACGGCCGACTTCACCAGACTGGACCCGATCACTGTTTTCGCTATCGCTTGAGCAGATGCGTCGCTTACCGCGCCGCTCACGGACACCTCTACCAGCTTCGTAGCGCCTTCCCCATCGCGGGCAATTGCCTTCGCCAGCTCACGGCAGATATAGGTGAACGCCTCGGCAAAAGCAGCCCAATCGGGATGTCCTGCGTGCAGCTCACCGTTACCCGCCAGCCCGCTTGCCATCGCGATCAGCATATCGTTCGTGCTCGTATCGCCATCTACCGTAATCATATTAAAGCTGGTATCCGTTGCCTGCTTCAATAGCTGATGAAGTGCAGTCTGCTCAATCACGGCATCACAGGTCATAAAAGCCAGCATCGTCGCCATGTTCGGATGAATCATGCCTGAGCCCTTCGCCGCCCCGGCGATGTGTACGGTCACACCATCCACTTCAACCGCCACGCATGCTTCCTTTTTAACCAAGTCCGTCGTCAAAATGGCTTGCGTAAATTGCTCCGCTCCGTCGTTTTCCCCGTTTACACGGCCAGGTAATGCGGATATGCCGCCAAGCACACGATCCATTTTCAAATGCTCGCCAATCACGCCCGTCGATGCAACGGCTACATTGCTCTCCGCAACACCCAGCTCACGAGCCGCAGCCGAGCGCATAGTGTAGGCATCCTGCTCTCCTTGCTGTCCGGTGCAGGCATTGGCGTTCCCGCTGTTCACCACGACCGCTTGCAGCCGACCAT
The DNA here is from genome assembly GCF_056316205.1 of Paenibacillus sp. 1-8. Classification (NCBI taxonomy): domain Bacteria; kingdom Bacillati; phylum Bacillota; class Bacilli; order Caryophanales; family Paenibacillaceae; genus Paenibacillus; species Paenibacillus sp. 1-8. Next base: position 4,854,509 of record NZ_CM149995.1, read on the forward strand.
CCACGAGACTTTCGCGAGTCACTTTGAGCGGTGCAGCCTGAAATACATTGGTGGTGTATACCGCAGCAGCCGTCGCCTCTACCTCGCAGCGAATCGCGCCGATATCGTTGCGGTCCGTATTTTTAAGTCCGCAGTGCAATCCTCCGGCTGTAAAGCCGCGCGGAGTTACGATATTCCCCCCGTTTACTACTGTAAACCCTAATTTGCCCATAATTGTGTGCCCTCGTCTGCAACGCTTTCTATAAGTAACGGTTCCATTTGCGAAGCCATTCCCGCCCGCTTACGTTTCCCGTTTCCATGTTGCGGCTGCTTGCTGCTTACGGATATACCGGTATGAAGCCCAGTCCGAGGTTCTCCTCCCATCCCATCATCAAGTTTAAGTTCTGAATCGCCTGTCCGGCAGCACCCTTCACGACATTATCAATGACCGAAATAATCGTAAGGCGCCCAGTCCGTGCATCTGCTGCAAAACCGATATCACAATAATTGGAGCCAAATACTTCCTTCGTTGCTGGCCATATACCTTCACCGCGCACACGGACAAAAGGATGGTCTTTATAATAATCCTGGTATAGCCCAATGAGATCCTGATCTGTATGTTCACCCTTCAACGTGACATAGATCGTACTCATAATTCCTCGGGTCATCGGAACCAATTGCGTCGTAAACGTAATCATAACGTCCTCACCCGCAATATCGCCCAATACCTGTTCGATCTCAGGGATATGCTGGTGCTTGTTAATCTTGTAGGCTTTAAAATTTTCGTTCATCTCCGCATAATGCGAAACGAGACTTGTTCCCCGGCCGGAGCCGGATACCCCGGATTTGGCATCTACAATCAGCGTCCGATGGTCGATCCAATCCGCCTTCAACGCAGGGATAATTCCCAGCAAGGTAGCCGTTGCGTAGCAACCCGGATTAGAAATAAAAGAGACGCCAGCAAGCTTTTCTGCATACACCTCGCTGAGTCCATATACGGCTTGCTTGAGATATTCGGGTGAAGCCGCAGGCTTTTTATACCATGCTTCATATGCTTCTCCGCTTCGCAGTCTGAAATCCCCGGAGAGGTCAATGACCTTCAATCCGGCATCCAGAAGCTGCGGCACCAGCTTGGTGCTGATACCAGAAGGCGTAGCTGTGAAAACCAGATCAGCCTTGGCAGCAATCTCTTGAATATCGACACCGTCCAAATCCCGAACCACAATGTCCGTCAGATGTGGAAACCCGTCACTGATCGGAACACCCGCGCTGGACGAAGAAATAACAGATACGATCTCTACCTGCGGATGATGAACCAAAAAACGAATGAGCTCCACCCCGCCATACCCGGTGGAACCGACAATTGCCACTTTTAGCTTGCTGCTCACAGACCTTCCTCCATTCCGTTCCTATGAAATATGTATTATTATACGATCTTATTCATATAAATACAACATACTCATGTAAAGTTATTCACCCAAACTTGAAATGATTGTCTCATGCATTAGTATTCATTAGATTATCCATTGGCTGTACTTGATGTCGAGGTTCCTATCAGAGCCTGTATAAATACAAAAAGGGAAACCACGTTTTGCAAAAACGGAGTTCCCCCTATTTTATTAACTAAAACCATGTCTCCCGACAAGCCATCCTGTTTTTAGCCTTCCTTCTTAAACCCTTCACCCAATACTTCACGCGTATTACTAATGATTACAAAAGCATCCGGATCTACCAGGCGAACAAGCGTTTTGAGACGAGTCACCTCATTTTGGCCTACCACAACCATTAGCACAGGACGTTCTTCGTTCGTATAACCGCCTCGTCCTGCCAGCTCCGTCAATCCCCGATCCAAGTCCTGTAAAATAGCCTGTGTGATCTTTTCCTTCTGATTGGATATGATATAGGCCACTTTGGAGTAGCTTAACCCCATTTCCACCGCATCAATGACCTTGCCGGTTACAAACAAACCAATCAGTGCATACAGCGCCCGTTCCGGCGATAGAGCAAAACCAGCCAGTGTGATGACCGTACCATCCATGAGCATGACGCAGAGTGATAGGCTGAGGCCGGTATACTTTTGAATGATCTGCGCCAAAATAGCCAGCCCACCCGTCGAGCCTCTGCCCCGGAACACGGTGCCCAATCCCAAACCTACTCCAATTCCACCATACAGCGAAGCCAACAGCGGATTCGTTGTCGGAACTGCCCAATCCTTAGTTACGTACACAAATAACGGCAGCATGATACTCCCCAGCAGGGAACGCAAACCGTATTTCTTTCCTAACAGCAGCACTCCCGCTATAAATAACGGAATATTCATTCCCCACTGCGTATAAGCTGGTTCCAGACCAAATAGGTCCTCGCCCAAAATAGATAAACCCGACACACCCCCGGATGCAATTCGGTTGGGAAGCAGGAACATATTGAAGGTCAGCGCCGTAATGAAGGAGCCGAGCACAATGAGCAGAATATCCATCGCATTACGAGCGGGGCCGCTGGCGGCAATCAGAGGCTTACGGCGTCTTCGCCGAGCAGCGGGGAGATTCATTTGGGACATCTTTCGTATTCTCCTTTAATTTAAAAATACCGTGTACACAAAAATTCCTACAGTCCGCAGGCACTTGGCCTACGGGACTGTAGGAAAACGTACAGGCTATTATTCTGCGTCCAGCTTGATCTGACTCCGCAGGTAACCGTCGATGAACGGGTCCAGATCGCCATCCATGACAGCCCCTACGTTGCCTGTTTCTACACTGGTACGGTGATCCTTCACCATACTGTATGGGTGGAACACGTAAGAACGAATTTGGCTGCCCCATGCAATATCAGACTGTTCCCCACGGATTTCGTCCAATTGTTGCCGTTGCTCTTCAATTTTGCGCTCGTAGAGCTTGGAACGAAGCATCGTCATAGCCTGCTCACGGTTCTTGATCTGGGAGCGCTCATTTTGACAAGTTACAACAATGCCTGAAGGAAGATGCGTAATCCGAACTGCTGAGTCGGTCGTATTAATATGCTGACCGCCTGCACCGCTGGCCCGGTACGTATCAATTTTAAGATCCTCTGTCCGGATTTCAACGTCCACATCATCCGCAATTTCCGGCACGACATCGCAGGATACGAACGACGTATGCCGACGACCCGAAGAATCAAATGGAGAAATGCGAACGAGACGATGCACGCCTTTTTCTGCTTTGAGGTAGCCGTAAGCATTATAGCCCTTGATCAGCAACGTTACGCTCTTGATCCCTGCTTCATCACCCGCAAGGTAATCCAGCGTTTCTACCTTAAAGCCGCGTTTTTCTGCCCAGCGTGTATACATCCGTAGCAGCATTTGACCCCAGTCCTGCGACTCGGTTCCCCCTGCCCCCGGATGCAGCTCCAAAATAGCATTAAGCTTGTCATATGGCTGATTTAAAAGCAATTGCAGTTCAAACTCCTGAAGCTTGCTCAGCAAGGACCTGATACTGTTTTCAATTTCTCCAGCCAGTGTTTCGTCGCCTTCCTCATCAGCCAGCTCAGCCATCATCCCCGCATCCTCATATTCCTGACGGAGCTGTTCATAGCTGTCTACAGAAGACTTAACCGCGTTCATTTCCGCGATCACGGCTTGGGCTTTATCGTTATCATCCCAAAAATCAGGCGCAGCCATCTTTTCCTCAAAGTTTGCGATCATTTCCTGTTTGAGATCTAAGTCAAAGAGACCCCCTAAGGTTTGTTAATTTCTTGCCTATTTCTCTTAAATCATGCTTTACATTTGGATCGATCATTATGTCATTCTCCTTTTAATATGTGATTAAAGGTTTAAATGCGTTGTGAGTTACGGCTGGGTAAGGAGACGCTACGCGAATGATTTGATCTTATGATCGCTGTTGCAGTGAGATGCCCTTGATTGAAATAACACATTTAAAGGTGGGCATCTCACTGCAAAGGCGAACGCTGGCGCTTCTCCAGATTCAAATCCTTCGCTTCGCTACCGACCGCCGTAAAGTCAAACGAATTTTAAATAACAGGGTGCTCCCCTGTATGGCACAAAATGGCCGACGGTCAGTTGGATAAACTGCCGCCTGCCATTATATGCATTACAGGAAATGAATGCTTCCCTAAATCCGTCCTTCAATCCGTTATCTTCTGCGCGGACGCGAAGGGGCGGATTTCTTTTTAGGAGCAGCAGGTTCGCCACTCGTCGAAATTTTGTCTTCGTCGATAACGGCCTGACGCTCTTGGTTGGATTCAATTTGCGCCTTCATGATGTAAGTCGCTACTTCCTCCTGGATGCTGGCGATCATGGCATGGAACATTTCAAAACCTTCAAACTGGTATTCACGCAATGGATCGGTACCACCATAAGCACGCAAGTGAATACCTTGACGCAACTGATCCATAGCATCGATATGATCCATCCATTTGCTATCCACTGCACGCAATACGATAACTTTCTCGAACTCGCGTACCATGTCTTCACCAATCGTCTCTTCACGTCTGTGGTATCTTTCCGTAACTTTCTCGAAGATCATTTCAACGATCTCTTCTTTTTCTTTACCCCACAGATCATCACGACTGATTGCATTTTCATCAAGCAGATTGCTGTTCACATATTCTGCCACTTCTTCAAGTTCCCAGTTTTCAGGAATGTCATCGCCGCAATGAGCTTCAACCACACGCTCAATGACAGGCTTGATCATGTCGAACACAACTTCTTTAATGTTCTCGGATCCCAGCACTTCACGACGCTGTTTGTAAATAATAGTACGTTGCTGATTCATCACGTCATCATACTGGAGAACGACTTTACGCTGGTCAAAGTTGTTGCCCTCAACGCGTTTTTGCGCCGATTCGATAGCACGTGTAATCATTCGGCTTTCAATCGGTTGATCTTCCTCGAAGCCCAAGCGCTCCATCATATTCAGCACGTTGTCTGCACCAAAACGCTTCATTAACTCATCGCCCAGCGATAAGTAAAATTGTGTGGAGCCCGGATCACCCTGACGTCCTGCACGTCCGCGAAGCTGATTATCAATACGGCGAGATTCGTGACGCTCTGTACCGATGATGTGTAAACCGCCAATACCCGATACGCCTTCGCCCAACACGATGTCTGTACCCCGCCCTGCCATGTTCGTGGCAATGGTTACTGAACCCGCTTCACCTGCGCGGGAAATGATTTCAGCTTCCTCGGCATGATACTTGGCGTTAAGCACTTTATGCCGGACGCCTTTGCGTTTCAGCATTTCGGAAAGAAGCTCCGAATTTTCAATAGAAATCGTACCTACCAATATCGGCTGGTTGTTTTTGTGGCGCTCCACAATTTCATCCACTACCGCATGGAATTTACCTTTTACGCTCTTGTATACTACGTCAGGCATATCCACACGCTGATTCGCCCGGTTCGTAGGGATCTGGAGAACTTCCAGACCATATATTTTTTTGAATTCTTCTTCTTCTGTTTTAGCTGTACCCGTCATACCCGCCAATTTGCGATACATACGGAAATAGTTTTGGAAAGTAATCGTCGCCAGCGTCATGCTCTCGTTCTGTACAACGATATTTTCCTTCGCTTCAATCGCCTGATGCAAACCATCGCTGTAGCGACGTCCGGCCATCAGACGGCCTGTGAACTCATCGACAATCAGAACTTCGCCGTCAGCTACGACATAATCCACATCCAGACGCATAATGGCGTTAGCTTTCAATGCCTGCACAATGTGGTGATTAATTGTCACACTTTCCTGATCGTACAGGTTCTCCAGTCCGAAGAAATTCTCAGCTTTGGATACACCGTTCTCAGTCAAAGCAACCGACTTCACCTTGATATCCAAGGTGTAATCTTCTTCAACATTCAAACTCTTCACAAAACGGTCAGCCGCAAAATACAGCTCCGTTGATTTTTGAGCTTGTCCTGAAATAATCAATGGTGTACGAGCTTCATCGACGAGAATCGAATCCACTTCATCAATGATACAGAAGTACAACGGACGTTGTACCATCTGTTCTTTATAAAGCACCATGTTGTCACGCAGGTAATCGAATCCAAACTCATTGTTCGTGCCGTACGTGATGTCGCAAGCATATGCAGCTTGTTTTTCTCCATGACCCAGACCGGACAAATTCAGCCCGACCGACATGCCCAGGAAGTTATAGACTTGTCCCATTTCTCCGCTGTCACGTTGCGCCAGATAGTCATTAACCGTAACCACGTGCACGCCTTTGCCCAACAGTGCATTCAAATAAACCGGCAGTGTTCCCACCAGTGTTTTACCTTCGCCGGTTTTCATTTCGGCAATTTTACCTTCATGCAGCGCAATACCGCCAAGCATCTGTACATCATAATGACGTTTGCCCAGCACCCGCTTGGACGCCTCACGGACGGTTGCAAAAGCTTCCGGCAAAATCTCCTCCGCCGTAGTTCCCTGCTCGATCCGGGCTTTAAACTCCGCCGTTTTCGCTTGCAGCTCCTCATCCGATAGCTTCTCGAAATCCGGCTCTAATTTATTGATCAGCTCAACCGTCTTCATTAAACGCTTGACGTCACGTTCATTTGTATCTCCAAAAATTTTCTTTACAATTCCTAGCATGGTTTACCCCTTTCACGCAAAACAATTAATAGAATCAATTTCACAATAAGAAAGGGTCCATGATGAAATTGATTCCCGATATGTTTGACAGGCCCGGCTATACCAGCCCATCGTGCGATGTTCTTTGCATAAATTGTAACAGTTTGTAGGACATGCCGCAACACAAGCCGCTCCCTGATTTGCATCCGGTTAAAGATACCAAAACAATTGACGCATGAAATACACATTTGGTTACGCTTATTTGCATCAAAATTTACATTTCATTTTCAGAAAAACATATAAAAGAGCCCTACCCCGCCAGGTTCGCAAGGATAAGGCTCGTCGTTATTTTCATTCTTCCCAATCTCCAATGAAGCATGCTTTCAATCGGGAACCCGCTATTCATTTTAAAACATGATAAGTTCCTGCCTTACAGATTATTCCCGTTCGATCAGGCCGTATTTGCCGTCATTGCGCTTGTAAACCACGCTGACTTCTTCGTTATCGATATTGGCAAATACGAAGAAATTATGTCCAACCATGTTCATTTGAAGAATGGCCTCTTCCACATCCATCGGTTTCAATAAGAAACGCTTGGTGCGGACGACTTCCAGCTCATCCAATTCTGCATCCTCATCTTCAGCAACAGCCACGCTACCTGCCGTCCCTTCCACAAAAAGGGTCTTCAAACTGCCTTCCTGACGGAATTTACGGTTCAGCTTGGTTTTATGCTTGCGGATCTGCCGCTCAAGCTTGTCTACCACGGCATCAATGGACGCATACATGTCGTCGCTTTCGTCTTCGGCACGGAGTACAAGCCCCGGCAAAGGAATGGTTACTTCTACAGTGTGCAAATCTCTGGTTGTGCTTAACGTCACACTTCCATCAGACGTCGGGGGTGCATCGAAATACTTCTCAAGTCTGCTGAATTTCTTATCAACGTAGTCCTTCAAAGCGTCGGTAACCTCGATCTGTTGACCTCGTACTGTTAAGTTCATAGGGCACGCCTCCTTTGCCCCTTCAGTATAGCACATATGTTAGCGCCAAGTAAAAAAACACCCAACATTTCGGAGCTATTTTACAAAAATCTTCTTTTTTCGATAAAACCCTTGGCGACTATCTCATCTTTTGAAAAAGATCATGTTTTAAAGAGACCTGCATACACATGTGAATAATGATAAAAAAGTTGCTCTGTTGCATCATGACATCTATATATTCTTGGCTTGATGCTCAGCTATTTCCTTCAACACCATTTTTGTGGAGATGGCTGACTTCGACGGTTCTGTAAAGTAGCTTTTCACCGTGCTGTGTATCGCCTAGCTCCTTACCATCGTGTAAGAGGCTTTTTTATGTTTTTATTGTACATCTGCTCATCTAGAAAACATAAAAAAGCCCTGGAATATATTCCAGGGCAGTTGCTAGCGCGTTATCCGTTGCTAACCATCTTACCAATTATGTAGGTCGGCTATGCCGGGGATGATTATAATTTGGTTACGTTAGCGGCTTGTGGTCCTCGTGCGCCTTCGACAATGTCGAACTCCACGTCTTGTCCTTCTTCAAGTGTTTTGAAGCCTTCTGTTTGAATTGCGGAAAAATGAACGAATACGTCGCCGCCATCAGCAGTTTCAATGAAACCATAACCTTTTTCTGCGTTAAACCATTTAACTTTACCTTGCATGCACTAACATTCCCTTCGTCATCAAATGAAGTGAGGCTCTCGCCTACAATTCCGACTATACCACCCAAGGTTATCCATTGTCAATTGGAATTGATAATGTTTTCATGCATAGTTATTCCATATATAATACAATGGGTAAATAGTCAACAACTTTGTTCTCTTGAACCATTAAAACTTGGGACTAAAGTAGACTTACTAATCATGTTTTAAACTACATTTTAGTGCCTGAAACGATAAATTGATAGATTTTTTTGTATACGCCCTTTGTTTTCGGTTAAAGTTATTAGAGGCTTTACAAATGTTAAAAAGCTCTCGTCCACACAATAAAACGTGTTGGGCGAGAGCTTTTTAAATTTATTTCCTACGATCCATCAGAAAGCTATCAGGCGTATAGTTAGATTCATAAGCACTGCGCTGCGATTTGGCCATATTTCGCTGGACAAGCCAATTTTGGGCTTCCTGTTTTAGCGATTGCATGTGCTGATTAATTATTGCATCATGGCTTAGAATAAACTCTAATTTCTGTTTTTGCTCTTCTGTCATGGGCGAATTTTCCAAGACACTCAGCAATTTATCCACCTTCATTTGACGAACTTCGACAAAAATCTCAACTTCCTCGTAATTTGTCTCATTCAGTCGAAGTATGAATTGTTGGGTTAGTTGCTCCAATTGGGATAAAGCTTCATTAATCATAGCTTACTGTTCCGAAGATAATGACATACCTACTGTCAGCTTGTTCACTTCAACCCAAGTTTCACGCAATTCTTGCAGATAACCAAGAACTTCTTCACCTGACTCAATCTTTTTCTTGATATTGGTTTGGATCAATAAATAGTTCATATACTCATATAAAGCATATAAATTTTTGGAAATGTCATACGAATGATTTAACGTTGACATTAGCTCGCTGATGATTGTTTGTGCCTTGCCCAGGTTCATGTTGGCTTTAGCAATATCATTTGATGATATTCCCTCAAGACCGGCCTTTACAAAGCGAATGGCACCATCGTATAACATAATAATGAGTTGCCCCGGAGTAGATGTCTGCACCGAAGACTGTTTATATTTTTCATAAGGAGATGAAATCAAAACTGATCACCCTTTTCTTTACTATTTTAAAAGACCTGTCAAACTGGACGACTGCGATTCATACTTACTCATAGCCGATTCCATGGCTGAGAACTGCTTGTAATAACGAGTTTCAGCATCTTTAAGCCTGCTTGTTAGATCTGTAATACGGCGATTATAGCTTTTTAATTGATCCCCCATTACACTTTCTGTTTTAAAGGTCATGCTGCCATTCGTATCAAATTTGGATGTACCCGCTTTTTTTACAAACATGTCTAACGTAGTATCAAGCTTACTTCTTAGTTCGCTATAGATCGGTTTACTGTTTACATCAGCAGACGAACCTTGGAATATATTCAAAACCTTTTCAGGATTTGTCGTTAAAGCAGCCTTCAGCTTTTCTTCATTAATCTGTAGTTTACCATTTTCGTAGTACTGACCTGTAGTAATACCAACTGAACTCAAATCACCTAACTTACTGGAAATAATCGTGCGCATAGAAGACACAGCAGAACTCAAAATGGAATCATTTTTGAGGAGGCCACTTTTGGCCTTTTCTTCCCACTGCTTAATTTCATCTTCTTTCATGTCTTTCCTCTGATCGGCTGTCAATGGAGGAAAATCACGGTACTTTTGTTCACTTAGTTTCGTATTAAATGTACTTAATAAATCGTTGTAGGTCTCTACAAAGGATTTAATAGTTTCCATAGCTTTTGTAGGATCTGATTGTGTTGTAATTTTAACTGGCCCCGTAGTCCCCGTAGTTTCTAACAGAGTGAGTTTCACTCCATTTACAACCAGAGAACTTCCATCAGGATTATAAGTTTTAGAACTCGAATCTGCAGTATTCGTTACTATAACTTCTCCTTTTTCAGCCGCCTTTACATCTGTAGAACTAATTTGGAATAAATCCATGAGCGTACTGCTTTTAGCCTGCTTATCGGCACCTGTTAATTTAATATTATTGCTATCCCCATATTCTTTAGCTGTAATGGAGAACTTGCCGCTGATTTCATCGAAGGTCGCTGTTACGTTCGCCCCTTCCGAATTGATACGGCCCATCACTGCAGATATTGTATCGGTTTTTAGAAAAGTGATTGTTTTGTCATTTATATTTAACTCATAAGTATCTGATGCACTACCACCTGCAATTTGCTCCAATGTTGTATTTTTAGTAGCATCTGCTGTACTACTTCCAGCAGTACGTAAGCCTGTAGAGGTTTGCATATTGGACTTTGTTGCTAACTTGTTAACGACTACAGACATAGGTGTAGAGTTAGCATCAGCATTCGCGTCTGCTTTAATAGCTGTTACATTACCAGTTATCGTCGATTTTTGAGTGTTCATAGCAGCTGACTGGTTCATATCCTTCATTTTTTGACTAAATTGTACGATTTTGGTGTTTAATTCACGATAGCTATCACGCGTCCACTCCAATGTCTGTTTCTGCTGATTCAGCTTGTTTAAAGGAACTCTTTTGGCAGTCATCATTGATGTGACCATACTATCTATATCCATTCCGGAGAAGCCATTTATACGCATCTAATTTGCCCCCTTATACTTTTTCATCGATAAGAATTCCTGCAATTTCCATCATCTTTGCTACTAAATCCAAAGTCTTTTCAGGTGGGATTTCTCGAATCAATTCACCTGTATCTTTGTTGAGAACTTTGACCAAGATCTGATGTGTCTTCTCATGCACACTCATTTCCAATGTGGTTGTGGGCCCCTGAAGAGCTTTGACTGCGCGGTCTATAGCACGGATAAGCTGCTCTTCTCCAAGAGGAATAGCAACCCCCTGCTGCTCCAATTTAGTTAGAGCTGATCCACTTTTAATGGCAGTTACTAATAACTCAGTTGTTTTGTTTCCAGCAGTGGAACCTTCACTAATTTGAGACACACCGTTCGCCTGTCCATTCATCTGATTCGTTGAAACTGAAAATTGCAGATTCATTCTTCCAACCTCCCGATGGCCTATTTATTATTTTATCGGTTGTGTAGAGTATATTGTGAAGAATATAAAACTATAATAGGTATATTAAAGACTATCTAATACTATATTCAGCATATTGGTAACCTTAATAGCACCCTTTTCATTAAGATGGTCCATATCTAAAAAATCAGACTCAACAAAGTCATCTGAATCAAATAAATCGACTAACCTAAATATGTGCGTACTAGCCAGACTATTCATAACTTCATAGAAAACAGCTTTAAATTCGGGATCAAAAAAGTTTTGGTAATATTCCGTCGCAGGGAACGCCACAACGATAGGAGTTATCCTTTCTTCGTTTAAATAATTGATAAGATTTTTCAAAACATTAGTATTCTCTTTTACAGTTTCATTATGGACTAATAATTGATTATGTTGTTCTGCTCTTTGTTGACCTGCTGCTACCTTTTGCGACAGATCCATGTCCTCCAATCTAATATTCCCGAGTAAGCTGAAAAATTCTCTGTTAATATTATTATTAAAGTATGAATCGTGTACAATTACTGCATCAACAATAGTTTGGTCTAATTTTATTTTATTGAATATAATATGATATAAAAAACTTAAATTATTATCAAAATTCATATCAGATGAGGTAACACTATCTTTTACTTCGAAATGGTGGGAATCCTTAAAAATAGGATAATAGACCTTGTTAATCCTATTCACAGCTTCTTTTTTACTTCTGGATAGATCATAGTGAAAACTGTAGTAGGACATACCTATAATACAGTATTTAATATTTCTACTATACTTCAAGGCCTCTTTCACGATTTTACGACTGTAGTAAAGATCCTGAGAAGCAAGAGACAAATTCAAAACACTTTTACCAAAACTGCGTTCACTAAGCCCAAACATTGAATAAGACGATCCTGCTGCTAAAATTTCTGAATCAGTATTTTCCTTAATATTTTTGGATAAATAGTAGTAGTCATAATTACTATAATATTTCCGATTCACAAAATTACCAATCAATTCCTGGACCAATTTTTTATAACTAATGACTTCGTCAAAACTAGCTAGCAAACCAGCTAGTTCTTCACTTACATCATCCACATTTTGAATCAAAACATTATATTTGACCTCTCGCTTCTCAACCATTTCCTTTAAAAAGGGTAACGAACTTTTATCATTTGAGAAGAACCCTTTAAATACTGTATTTTCTTCATGGAAACATTCGCTTATAATATTTTGATCATCTTGTCCTAAAAAATAAATATTGATTCGATGTTCATTTTTTAGAACTTGATAAAACTCACTGCATTTAAATATAACTCCTTGATAGAGTGAAATCATTTCTTCTCGTGTATACTCACCATTACAATACTCAATAAATGTAGTGACCCTCTCCGTTAGTTGTTCGAACTCTTGGTACATTAAATATTTTTGGCTTCCAATAATGAATTCAACCAGGATGTTAATACAACTAAATATTTCTTCATCACTACTCAGTCCAACCATTTCATTTCTAAGTACATTTAGCTTCTCAATATCGTTATAGTAATCAATTACATCTATTCCATTTTTTGCATTAATAGTCCTTCATCTCCTTAAGACTTATCCTATTTTTTAACTTGCAGGTTCTATTGTTTATTCAAATTTCCACTATCATTTAACATATAGTGACTTTCACACTGGGGACAAATCCAGACTGAAGGTTCTTTTGCTGGATATAAATCATTTCCACAAGTACATAACCATCCGATTGCTCTTGCTGGAACACCAACTATCTTCTGATGAGCTCTCACTGACCTCACTATAGCCGCATGAGCTCCTGCATAGCTATAATCTGCAATAGTTAAGAGTTGGTTTACTGAAACCTGTATACCCAACCATACACTTGAACCTATGGATACTCCTCCTGCTACCACTACTCCTCCAGCAATCATCGTTCTCTTACCAATACAAGCAGAATGCGCTATATATACATGATTATCTATTTTTACTTCACTACCAATTGTTGTAAATTCCCCGAATAGACCTTTATCAATCGTCACACATGATCCAATTTCAACATCATCAGAGATATAGACACCACCCACATGCGGAATAACTTTCCTCTTTCCACCTATATCTTTCACTTGAAATCCATTTCCACCTATAACTGTGTTGGGTTTTATAACGACCCGATCACCCAAAATAGTGTTAGGCATGATAACTACGTTATCCATTATTACGCAATCATTCCCAATAGCGACTGATTCTCCAATCACCGCTGTCTTTGCTAAAAAAATATTAGCTCCTCTTCGTTCTTCTACAACTTGAAATGTATTTTCATGAACAAAATACATAAAAATACGATAGAACAACTTCTCAGGATCCTCATCTGTTACTAAATAGCTTTTTGCTGAACTGTAAGTTCTCAATTTCACTAAGGAATCATGAACAATGCAAGCTCCAATGCTAGAATTATTAAATTGTTCTACATACACTTCTGAATTAGTATAGCTTAGCTGCATTTGAGGCATATTTGTCCTACTGGTTAAATTACCAAATCTCGAGATAGGGATATCGTCTCCTAAAACTTTGCAATCAAATTGTTCCGCTATAGAAGATAACAATATGGGGTCCATACATAATTCAATTTCCATTTAAGATCACCCTACCATGCTAAATTTCAGTTATACAGAAAAGTTATTAATTGTCTGAACTACATACTCAAGGTCTTCCATAGACAGTGCAGGATTCACAGGAATAGACAGAACCTGCTCTGATAGTTTATCTGCTGTAGGACATGAATACTGCTTTTGCTTAACAGATGCCAAGTACTCTTTTATGTGCAATTGCTTATGGACTGGTAATTGATAATGAATGCCCGTCCCAATTCCTTTTTCAGTTAAATAGTTTACGAGTTGATCTCTATAAGTAGTCGTTATTGTGAATTGATGAAACACATGATGTGAATACTCATGAACAAATGGTAACGTAACCAGATTGTTGTGTATATTGGAGAAATAATATTCCGCATTTTTTCTGCGAGCAGAATTCATTTGATCAATTTTTTTGAGTTGCTCAATACCGATAGCTGCCGCAATATTAGTCATTCTATAGTTATAGCCAAGTACTTCATGCACATATCTTTGTTTTGAACCATGATTGATTAGTAATTTACTAGTATCCAAGAACTGCGTATCCTGAGAAACAATCATTCCCCCTTCCCCAGTAGACATGTTCTTGGTAGGATAAAAGCTAAACGTGCCGCCACATCCAAATGTACCTACTGGCTTGGATTGATAAGTTGCACCATGGGCTTGAGCACAATCTTCAATAATAGTTAAATTAAATTCTTTAACTATTTCAGCTATTTTGTCCATTTCGCAAGATTGTCCAAACAAATGAACAAGCAGAAGATATCTTGCCTCAGGGAAATCATTGGCTGCCTTACGTATAGCTTCTGGTGATATATTAAAACTGGCCTCGTCTACATCTACGAAAACAGGGACTGCATTGCAATATAATATAGCATTACTAGTTGCTACAAAGGTGAATGGAGTTGTAAGAACCTTATCCCCTGGCTTTACGCCTGCAGCCAATAGGGCAACGTGCAAAGCTTCAGTACCATTGGCAACCGCTGCTGATCCTGTATAGCCAAAATGCTCTGAAAACTCTCTCTCAAATTGGTAAACCGTCTCTCCCTGAGCTAACTGTCCACTTTCCAAAACTCGAGTTACGGCCTCAATTTCTTCTGTTCCCACCGACGGCTTTGCTATGGAAATATGTCTCATATCGTTATATTCAGCTCCTGTTCTTGTAATTCCCACGATTTTGAAACCTCTGTTGTCGCTTTTTGAATTTCTTTTACTATTTTCAAGGCTTGGAGACCTGCAGTTCCACCGGTTTGGGGAGCAACCCCAGTTTGTATAGACTTAATAAAATCATTTATTTCCATATGCAGCGGCTCATGATTAG
Organism: Paenibacillus sp. 1-8; assembly: GCF_056316205.1. Taxonomy (NCBI): domain Bacteria; kingdom Bacillati; phylum Bacillota; class Bacilli; order Caryophanales; family Paenibacillaceae; genus Paenibacillus; species Paenibacillus sp. 1-8. The sequence goes on from NZ_CM149995.1 coordinate 4,869,690, forward strand.
CAACCAAGACTTTCGCAGTAATTTGCTCCTGTGTATATTTATGATCAAAGCCTGTTTGAAATAAGTCCACTCCTACTGATGTTCTACGGGTTAGATATAGCTTACGCTCTAAAAGATCTGCCTCAATTAACTTCTCGGGCATAATGATTCTCCATGACCTTATTTTTTGCTCAGTAGCGCGGCTTGTAGTTATGCTAATAAGAACACCACTTCGACTTATAAGTTGTGCATTTACTAAATCATTCCTATTAGAATGAACACATACGCCTTGAGCAGATGTAACCTGTACAGGTTCATTGAGCAAATAGTATAATAAGTCGATGTCATGAATCATAAGGTCAGATATCACATCTGTATCAAAGATTCGAGGATCAAAAGGGCTTTCCCGATGAATATCTATATAGACAGGCTTTTTACCATTAAGTAGCTTCTTCAATTCTGTCATGACAGGATTAAAACGCTCAATATGCCCAATAGCCAGTCGACTACCCGTTTTCTCTGATATTCCAATAAGCATCTCAGCATCGCGGATCTCTTGAGTAATGGGCTTTTCCAAAAGAACATTTACATGATTTTCGAGAAAAAACTTAGCAATCTCATAATGCGTACTTGTTGGTGTTACTATACTTACTGCATCAACTTTTCCTAGAAGTTCTCTGTAATCTTTAAACCCTTCCACACTAAAAAATTTTTGCGCCTGCTTTATTCGTTCTTCATCAATATCTACCACGCCAACTAAATCCACATTAGGATTATGGTATAAGTTCCGTATATGATGAAGACCCATATTACCTGTACCAATGACAGCAACTCTAACTTTCATTTCCCTCACCTTCCTTAGTTAGCTATTTCATGAACCCACAAACAAAGTGGAAATTTATTTTTGATACTATCAACAATATTCTTCATCATTTCCTTATCTTCTAATTGCTCGTACAAACGGTAGCTTCTTTCATAAGAGCTGTATTCAGGGGAAAGATCTAATAGCTTTGTATAAAGAAGCTGTGCATCTTCCAGATAACCAGAATTCAAACAAGCATCCCCCAATAATCTTATTATTTTCTCATCAGTAGGATTAACCTCGAATAATTTAACTAGAAGGTCAATAGCTACTTCATTAAAACCATACCTCATCATTTTTTCTAAAGTATTATATTTAAGTTCTAAAGAACCCAACCAAATATACTCTAGAATACTTTGGAAGATTTCATACTCTTGGAGTACCAACAAGCGATCAACTAATTTTTCTAGTATATTTTCCAAGTATGTTGTAAATTTCGGTGTATCTATTGCGTGATTTATAATAATGCTTCGAAGCACCTTTGCTTCTTTTACACTTAAATTCAAATAAGATTTGGATAATTGGAAAAGCTCAGAATCCTTGAGAATTAGTGCAAGTAGCAAAATATCTTCACCATTCTCCACATCTATATTTTCCATTCCTAACCACATTAATTTTGCTTTGTCGTATTGCTTATCGTACTGAGTTGCCACCACCAGAACATTATCTTCGGGATTGATTTTATAGTCACTGAGATATCTGTTCAATATAGGATGCCGTAAAGCATAAAGCACTTCAAGTAAAACCTTAAGCTCTTTAATGGCTGAGATACGATATATCTGATTAAAATTCTGATAAACATCAGTCAGTGGGATACTCGCCATGGTCACTATCTCAAAATATTTTGCAATTCCAGCCATAAAGTCTTTTTTTATTCGAACGCATTCAATGATGTGTTCATAGCTTAGCGAAAGGCGATAATTTTTCTCATTCAATTCTGCCAATCTATAATATGCCATGAAGCCCCCATTGCCCTCAGTTATTGTTATTCCTTGATCACCGAGTTGTAAACAAGTTTTTAAAGCTGCTATAGCATCTTTATAGTAATGAACCTCCGAGAACACCAGTGCTTGGGTGTGACGTAAATCTGTTTCATTGGGATACAGAGCAGTAGCATCATTAAGTATCTGTAAAGCCTCAAACTCTCTTTTTAAAGAAACTAGGCAGTGGCTTAAATTGGTCAAAAGATCAGACACAATAATTAAATTTGTACTTAATGGATACGCCTTTTTAAAATATTGTATAGCCTTTTCGTGCTCCCCAACCCACTTATAAGTTCTGCCCATATTAAACAAATTATAAGCATTGGGATTTTCCTTTACTTCCTGTAGCATTAAAGGTAAATTTCTTTTTTGTTTATCTCTGTCTTGCATCATTTCATCTGTGTACCCTGTATGAAAAAGAAACGATTTTCCGAAATTGCTTGTAAATCCCTTCTTATCCTCGTCTAAATTATTTAAATGCTCATGCAGCCGATTGCGATAAAACAATCCCCTAAAATTAGCGAAAAGTCGTATAGAGGTATGCTCTATTTTTTGACCCTGAGAAAAAAAGTTATGAACTTTCAGGAAATAATAATCACATTCTGAACTTACATCCGCTTTTAGGTCTGAGCTCTCATCCAAATATTCATCTGCATCCATAATCAAAATATAATCTGATGTCGCATATTTAATCGCTTCATTTCTCGCAGCAGAAAAGTCATTAACCCATTTAAAGTTATAAACTTCATTTGTATATTCTTTCGCTATATCCACCGTCGCATCGGTCGAACCTGTATCTACGATTATGATTTGATCCACTTTGTCCTTCACACTATCTAGGCATCTTCTTAAATACTGTTCCTCATTTTTTACAATCATACATAATGCAATTGTTTTATACATATATCAGAATTTCCTCTCACTAAAAAAATAGTTATCGTTACTCCTTATATCGGTCATATTTAGATGAGTAATTAGTTTAGAAGGCATAAAAAAAAGAAAAACCCCCATCTAAAAAAGATGAAGGTTCTCGATAGTCTAAAGATATTATAGCCTTTTTCAATTGTTCTATTAAACTTAACGAAGCAATTGAAGAACTGCTTGCGGTTGTTGGTTTGCTTGAGCCAGCATTGCTTGGGAAGCTTGAGCAAGAATATTGTTTTTCGTTTGGTTCATCATTTCTTTAGCCATGTCTACGTCACGAACACGGGATTCAGCAGCAGACAGGTTCTCGGAAGTGGTTCCCAAGTTGTTGATTGTGTGTTCCAAACGGTTTTGGTTTGCACCCAGTTTAGCACGCTCAGAGGATACTTTTGTAATAGCTGCATCCAATATAGAAATGGCAGCGTTAGCACCTGTTTGCGTGTCGATGTTTACTACATCAATTCCTAACGATACAGCACCCATGTTTCCAATGGACAATTTAATATTTTGGTCGATGTTAGCACCAATGTGGAATACTGCATTGCTGACACCAGCACCGTCCAGCAGTTTTTTAGTATTGAACTCTGTATCTGTAGAAATACGATTTACTTCTGTTGTCAATTCTGCTACTTCTTTTTGAAGTTCTTTACGGTCAGCATCAGTGTTAGTATCATTCGCAGATTGTACAGACAATTCACGAACACGTTGCAGAATGCTGTGTGTTTCGTTCAGTGCGCCTTCAGCTGTTTGGATCAAAGAAATGCCATCTTGAGCATTTTTGGAAGCCATATCCAAACCGCGGATTTGACCACGCATTTTTTCGGAAATTGCCAAGCCAGCAGCATCGTCACCAGCACGGTTGATACGAAGACCGGAAGACAATTTTTCAATTGCTTTGTTCGTGTTAGCAGTGTTTGCATTCAATTGACGGTGAGTGTTCATTGCAGCGATATTGTGATTAATAATCATTTTAAATTTCCTCCCTGAAGGTAAATGTCCCACATCCATGTGGTTTATTGTTGTTACAGCTATTCGTTGAAGTCGGCCGCCCCTCCGTAATAGCTTGTACTATATATATCGACAATCTCGCCGATCTTTTAATAGCATTTTAGGATTTTTTTTATTTTTCGTTATTTTTATTTATCAAGCTTCGCAAAGCATCCAAATTCGACTGTGTATGGGCTGCGGATTCACGATTGGACTCTTGAATGGACAAGTAGATCTCCTTACGGAAGATATCCATCTGCTTGGGCGCTGAAATCCCTATACGGACGGTATCCCCTTCTACTCCGAGCACGGTAACCTCAATGTGATCCTGTATGATGATGGATTCACCTTTCTTACGCGAAAGTACCAGCATGATTATTCACCTTCCTTTGAACGGATGGTTTCGTCTTCCTTGGTGGGCTGCAATGGATGCTTCGTTTGATATGTGGTCTGGTGCAAAATAACCTGCTTGGCCTGCCTATTATCGGGATTGAACACCAAAGGTGCCAATAGATTGATCGTTGAGTTTTCTACCTGCTCATGTAATGTTAGTATGCTGCGAACGACTAAATTAGATCCAATCTCCAGTTCTTCCGTTTCACTATCCGGCAGTTCGAACTCGTATTCAGGATAAAAAATAAAAGGGTCCACTAAGACAAAAGATAGTTCCTTCTGCTGAAGGGACTGGAGATAGTAAAAGGGTGCCTCGTTTTGATCAAGCAACACAAATTCAATCGTCTCCTCAAACCCCGGAATTCCTTTTTCAAAACGATATACTTCTTTTTCATTAACTTCAATGTCACCCCAAATAGATGTGGATATAATCACAAATATTCCTCCAATATTTAATCAGATTTATACATTTTGCTACAAAAAAAAGGCTATAGACGGCTTGAACAACTCCTCTATAACCTTAACTTATTTTACATCGTTACATCAATTTCAGGCGGAATATAGGCCACTGATGGATACTGCTGCATATAAATCTCCAGTTTTCCTGGAGTATACTCAATCTCGGGACGATTAACGGTCACATGCATTTCCGATACAGCAGGTGTATATGTAATATCAGGTGCACGCGTTTCAACATGAATATCCACATTATCCATGGATGCAGCCCCCCTGAATTCAGGAAGAACATGAGTTTCTGTATCCTCTCCAAAAACATTGGCTACTGTATTCCCAGGAATATGAATCGCCGCCATTCGGTTGCCTTGCTCCACTTTATGTGCAAGAGCCTGTAAAAATATTTGCGGCAACCCTGAATAAATTCGATTATTCATCTCAAGGTAATTACCCCCGTTATATGCAGAGTAGGCCGCGCTTTGATCTATAGTAAGCTGTGGCTTGTACTGGTGAATTTCCAGTTGAGCACGACGCGTTGTTAATTCCATATCAGCCGAAGGCTGTCGAATCGAATACTGCCCTGGGTCTGCATCAATATGCAGGATAGCCGGAGTTTGACGGATTTGAAGCATCGGAATGATGGCCACTATACCCCTCCTTAGCCTACCTTAAGAAATCCATTAATGATGGGGATATTATCTTCGCTCCCGCTGACAAAGATGCATTGTAAATGTTTTCTTGAATCTTGGAATTCATCAAAAGCTCGGCGTAATCTGCATCTTCCGTTTTCGATTGCAAGTCCGTTAAGTTCACTTCCAGATCGCTTAAACGGCTTTGCATCAGCTCAACACGATTGGATTTAGCTCCCATTTCAGAACGAACTTTCAGCATTTTGTCCACACGTGCATCGATATTAGCTAATTGATCACCACTTGCTTTAATATTACCACTTGCCAAGGCTGCAGATAACTGATTAAAAATAGTAAATAAATTATCGGTATCCGTGCTTGTTCCTACGACTTCATTACCAGTAACATTAATGGGCAAGGCAACATTTTCACCCACTATAAAATTAACATTTCCTGTATCCGTAACAATGGATGCTGCTCCAGATGTATCATGCGTATTATCAGCATTCAAAGGAAGATCGTATGGTTTCTTGTCATAGGTTTGACCATTAAATATATATTTACCGTTCAGTTGGCTGTTCACAACATCAATCATCTGTTCCTTAAGCTGACCAATTTCTTTGTTAATGCTGTCAAGAGCAGACTGTGGATTGGTTCCTGTAGAAGCCTGGACCGTCAGCTCCCGTACTCTCTGCATAATTTGGCCCGCCTGATCCATCACCGTATCATTAAAATCAAGCCACGACACCGCGCTGTCTACGTTCCGTTGGTATTGTTCATTTGAAGATAATTCAGATCGATACCTCAAGGAATACGTAATACCTACAGGATCATCAGAGGGCTTGTTCAGCTTACGCCCGGTCGCCAGCTGGTTCTGCGTATTATTCATACGCTCGGAATTCCGATTTAAATTCAGCAAAAGCTGTGAGCTCAGCATATTGTTAGTAACTCGCATAATCATATCCCCCCGTAATTAAATACCCACTTGTATATAAAAACACAAGATATTTAATCCCCATTCTTATCTTCCCACTACACCTGTGGAGTTAATTAATTTATCCAATAATTGATCGAATGTGGTCATAAACCGAGCAGCGGCGCTGTAGGCATGCTGAAACTTGATCATATTGGACATTTCTTCATCCAGCGAAACACCGCTCACGGATTGGCGCATAGTTTCCACCTGAGATACGAGGGCTGTCGAGTTTTGTGTCTGTCTTGTTGCCTCTTGAGCCTCTATACCCAACTGACCAACCATAGAACTGAAAAAGCTATCAATAGTAGCCGTATTCCCCGTAGAAACAGAAGTGAAACTGTTTAATTTTAAATTGGCCATCAGGGATGCCAATGTATTATTACCTTTAACCAATTCCTCAGTAGGAGCAGTACCTGTTACACGAAGGGATGCTGCAATGGCGTTAGGATTATCGGCTATAACTGTATTTAACGTGATGTTGCCTGCCGTTATCGTCCCGCCATTATTTGAAGCTACAAAAAAAGGTTTACCTGCAACCATATTACCGTTAGCATCTTTATCCTCTTGGGTATAACCCAGTTGATGCAAACCATTAAGACCTTTAACCGTAACTGTTAAATCTGATTGAAGCGTGCGGTTGGTCCCTGTATAAGTCACTCCGTTCAGTACAGTGCCTTCTGGCAATACCGAGCCTTTAGGTAGCGTTACAGAAATATTACCGTTTGCCAATGTGTTAGCAAGATTATCCATTTGGGCAGTATAATCTGCTACAAATCGATCTCTGGAGAAAATCATTCCATGTACTTCGCCACCTTGCAAATCATTGGAAGCAAAAGCAGCTTGTAAAAAAGCGCCGTTAATTCCAGTAGTCGGTGTAAATCCGGCTACTAACGCTTGACCACCCATATTGACATTGTAACCTTGATCGGTATCAGTCACCGTTACATTAACGATTTTTGAAATTTTATCGACGATCAAATCACGCTGGTCACGAAGATCGTTAGCGTTATCTCCCAAGCCTTCAATTTTAGTAATTGATTGGTTCAGGTCCGCTATGGAGTTTACATAGCTTTGTAGCTCACTAGACTTAGCCTCCACATTCGAGGTTAAATCCGCAGATAAATTGCTTAACTGTTTACTCATATGATTCATTGCATCAGTCAATGCAAGTGCATTTTCTTTAACAATAGTTCGTGCGGTTACACTTTCTGGGTCTTTGCTTAAATCAGACCAAGATTTATAAAAGTTATCTAAAACCTTTCGAATCCCTGTGTCAGACGGCTCATTTATAATCTGTTGAAGCTTATCAAGGGTGTTACTTCGAATCGTCCAACTGCCCAGCTCAGTATTTTCTCCGCGATACTGACTGTCCAAGAACTTCTCACGAATGCGTTCAATAGCATCAAATTCAACGCCTGTTCCCAACTGACCAGGCACATTTGAACGGTTAATACCATAAGCCTCCATGGGTATAGAAGCTCTCATCTTAACAGTTTGCCGTGTATAGCCTTCAGTGTTGGCATTAGCTATGTTGTGTCCTGTTGTATTTAAAGCTGCCGTTTGTGTAAAAAGGCTTCTTTTGGCTGTTTCTATGGAATGAAATGTGGATGGCACTCTATTTTCCTCCTCGGTTCAAGCCTTAGTGTCGAACAATCCAGGTCGTGCGAGTTGATTACTTTTCTGATCCGGATGCATATAAGTCATCTCCTGATTAGGACGACCTACAAGTAGATCTAACGAGTAGTCAATAAACACCAACGATTGCTCGATGAGCTTTTGATTGATTGCATTAATTTCCTTTAATTCTGAAAGAGTGTGGGATAAATGGCTCTGTACACTGAGGAGTTTTTTCTTATCTTCAGGATCAAAGACAAGACGTACCAGCTCGGTTATAGTCAAATTAAGTTGAGACTTGATACCGCGTTCACGAAGAAGCTCATACGAAACCTCCATGCGAGCTTCTTCCAGCTGTTCCACCTGTTTAAGGAGTCTGGATTCCTGGTTCAAATGCTGAACCAAGCTATCTATATCATTTTCCATGACAATTTTTTTTTTACTTTTTGCCAGTTCCAACAAGATAAGATGCTTTTGGTCTAGCTGCTCCAGCACATCAATCAAACGCTCTAAAGGCATATTCCTTCACCTAGCTTTCGGAAGACTGCTTGAAGTAAGGTAACAGCTTCTCCGCAATTTTATCGGCATCCACACTGTAGGTTCCAGAAGCTACTTGCTGCTTAAGCTCCTGAATCTTTTTAACGCGGTCTGCGTCACTGCTGCGGTTCAGCATTTCCATCGCTTCCGGGGAAATCGAGACCTCGTCCTTGCGGCGGGATTTCTTTTGTTCCTCTTGGCGTCCTGCTTCAATATTTCGTTGATATGGATTAATAGCTCCGATGCGGTTGGTCTCGTTAATTTTCATAACTTCCACCTTCCTTAGTTATTTGATATGGTCAGAATGTATCAGACGACATAGCGTCGAACATGGTTCGTATTATGCCTTACTTCTTTATTTTGTGCATAGTTGCTAAAAATAAAAAAACCGATAAGCTCTATAAAGATTATCGGCGGTATTTGAAACTTTTTGAATAGCTGAATACGTTTTTAATTCCCCTGTACTACTTTCCACGAAGTTTATCAATCGCGCTGTAGGTACCTGAGCCCATATTATTACTTTGATCCTGATTACTACTTTCGCGTACGGCCTGATGCAGGTCTTTGGTCAGACGTGTTCGACAAGAATCGCACATATGCCCTTCACGAATTGGTATCCCGCACACCTCGCAAGGATAGGTCATATTGGGCGCATTAGCAATGGAAATACGTCCCTCACGTATAAATGTCGTGATTTGTTTAACGGATACACCAGTAGCTTCTGAAAGCTCATGCATATGAATACCCTTATTTTCACGTATATGTTTGACGCAGCGTTCGTATTCAATCTCAATTTCTTTAATACAGTTCTGACAAATACCCCTGACATTCTTAATGAACAGCTTTCCACAGCGAGGACAGTTATCCAAATTCATCCTCTGCAGCGCCCCTTTCCTGTTTCCGGTCTCGTATTAGTGTATCCTTACATTACCTTATATCTAAGAGCCTCGTCTAGCGAATATTTTAAAAAAAGATTTATAGATTTTACACAATTGCACATTTTGTACGATATCATAATAAAGGTACAAAATGCTTAACGTACTCTGTATTAGGAAGTGCAACAAGAAAACCAAGCATTTAAATCCCACACCAGCTAACGGGGCCATAACCTAACGTCAAATCTTTCCTTAGATCTATATAATGATATGCAAATCGCATGTACCCTAAGGAGACAAATGATTTCTGCCAGATCAATCCTATTGCATGTGTCTATTTATCGTCATACAACGCTCAGGTTTTTAGATTAAAATAAAATAAGCGCCATTCCGGTTATTTCGGGAATAGCGCCTCACTATAATTAAAATAGCTGTATATGATTATAAATGGAGTAAATATACGAATCAAGATGAGGGAAAAACCGGGCGAAACAATCCTCAGAAGAATTCATGTTCACCTGTGCCCCGAATGCCACCAAGTAACTGCTACAATTCCGGGGGAACGGCGCCCATACGAATGCTCCGCACATGGAGTGTGGGTATTCATTATATCATACGACTAACATCATCCCAGCTTAAAATCTATCTTAAGATAGGATAGACGCACCATTGGAAATTTGCAGCCCAAAAAAACAAGCTATTTCACAAATAATTATTCAAAAAAGCATTGTTTTAATAGAGGCCTTCCCGTATACTGTAGTCAAACACTTGGTTTAATAAAAACATTTTATTATGAATTTATAACGAATTATTTATTAGTGCTTGCTTGCGGAACTTGCAGTTCCTGGCCTACTTTAATCAGGTTGTTGATTTTAAGCAGTTCTTCAACAGTAACACCGTATTTTTTAGCAATGGAAGTCAGCGTATCGCCATCTTGAACACTTACTGTGATTGTATTTACAGTAGCTGGTGTTCCAGTTGTATTAGTTGGCGCTGTAGTTGCTTGATTGTTGTTCTCAGTAGCTGGTTGAGCCGGTGTTGTAGTCGTAGCATTTTCAGTTCCAAAGAGTCTAGCTTCCAGTGCTTTCTGTGCTGCTTCTTGTTGTTCAATGATCAGTTGTAGTTCTACCTGATCCTTGTTGTTATCCGAGTTAGACTTTGCGGATACTTGACCTGTAGCAAGTGGACTCAACAGAGATACTGCACCTAAACTTACTGCCAACATACTAGATACTGCTACTTTTTTCATTACGTTTTTCATGATTTTTTTCTCTCCTCTTTTTAGGTTAAATTTTAATTAACTGCTTTACTACCGAGCGAGACACTCCCAATGTCCGCTCTGTTGTCGTTAGCTAATCATTTATTACCAAACCATGTTAGCTATCAACAGATAGAAATTGTACTCCTCTTTTCCAAAAAAATCAACCTCTAAATTAAAATGTTCTGTTTTCATCCCTCACTTCCTTACTTTTTGTTTGTGTCTATATTTTTATTATATACCTCTTTCTATCTCGTTGTCAAATCTTGCTTATCGTGCGGTTTAAAAGGCTTTTCTGCTCTAGCATTCGAGTTTTCCTCGGAACGTTATGAACTTTTTTCCTAGTTTCAAACCAAAACTCTCGTAAAGGGACATAAAATTTGGGCTTATGACCTTGCCAAAGTCAGGCAAAAAATGGTCATATGTATTCCCTCCTCGGATGCCTTTTCCCCTAAAACACGCGCACACGCTTGTAAAGTGCTCCCTGTCGTATAAATATCGTCCACCAGCCAGACAGTCACACATTTCTGATTTCCCATTTTAGTTTGAGACTCAGCATTTAGAATAAAAGGCTTAATTAACTCCGTCATACCCGGCACAGCAGAGAACGCATTGTACATCGTGTCTGTGCGTTCTTTTTTTGTTTTGAAGCTTTGTTTGCCAGTATCTTGTGGACGAGCAAGTAAAGGTAAAAAGGGTAGTTTATTCCGCCTGGCAAGCTCCTCTGCCAAAATTTGAGCCTGATTGAAACCTCGCTCTGTCAATCGTGTCTCGCTTACCGGAACACATGTCACCAAATTCACGTTCTGCAGAGACTGATTGAAACGAAAATATTCCCGACCAGCAAACTCATGCCTCATAGCCTGATAAGCCCGATGCATCATCTCGCCGAGCGGAGGACCGTACTTTTCATTTCCGCGATACTTAAACTGCCCAATCCATTCTCTCATGATAGGCGTATAGCTAGTCGCACTCCGATTACACACATAGTAGCGTGCTGCCCGGTCAGGCCTTACACAATCAGGACAAAATGTCGGGCGTCCACAATGAACACATCGAATGTTGTGGATCCAAGGAATTTGTGCCGAACAAGAAGTACAAATCCCGGGGAACTTGGAAAAACCCCCAGTGTGAATTCCACAAGCGATACATGTCTCTGACTGACGCTGAAGTAGCCAATTCAAAAAAAGTTGGGTTCTGCGCACCATTATCATACAGAATGCACCTTTCTTGGTAGTTTACGTGTCAATATTGTATCAGGTTTCACATTTCCAAAAAAACTTTTTTTATTTTGTGCATTTAATGCTTCACCTCCTGTAGATAGCCCTTTTTTCGCGCTAGTGTATTCATGCGCTTAATTTGTCTAATCGCCCTCTTTTGGCCGCGAGTCCATTGGGGAGATGTGAAAATGACGCTTCCACACGGGTCATCCTTCGACCTTCCTGCTCGACCAGCCATTTGTACCAGAGAGGCTTCATCAAAAAGGCTGCTGTCCGCATCCAATACATAAACATCACTCCGTGGAACGGTCACACCGCGCTCCAGAATAGTGGTTGTGACCAGTACACGTATTTCAGTTGCTCGAAAGGAACGTACCTTAGCGCTTCGTTCTTCATCCTGGGATGAAGTGCCCGCAATTGGGATATCAGGCAAGCGTCTGATCAACAATTCTACTAGAGATTGAATATGTGAGATTCGTGTCACAAAGAGGAAGACCTGAGCGCCGCGATGTATGGATGCGAACAAGCGTTGAATCAGGGATGCAGGAAGTCGTCCCTTTTGCAGCCAATACTTCACCGGAGAAGTCTCCAGACGGAATGGGACAGGCAGTGGATGGCGATGAAAACGAACGGGAACCTTGGCATGCGGTAACAGGCCGCGTGCAGCCTCTTTTTGCAACAGTAGCGGTGGAGTAGCAGACAAATAAATGAATTTCCCCTCCTGCTTACATACAGCCTGTGCGGCAAAGGCGAGCATTGGATCATTGTGATAGGGAAACGCATCAATTTCGTCAATGACAACCAGATCAAAGGCCTGACGATAACGCAGAAGCTGATGAGTCGTTGCGAGTGTCAGCTGCCCCCTTTGCCAGCGTTCATCGCTGCCTCCATAGAGCGTCACCATGCTTACATGAGGAAAGGCGATTGCCAAACGGGGCGCCAACTCCAGTACCACATCCCGGCGCGGTGTCGCTACAAGCGCCGTTCCTCCATGCTCCAGCACATGTTGCAGGAGTGGAAACATCATTTCCGTCTTGCCTGCGCCAGTCACGGCCCAAAGCAAAAACCGCTCTGCCACGCCTTCGCCAGTTGTTGGCGAAGGATGCCCGCTGTCGCGGGCAAGGACACTGCCCTGCGATGCAGCAGCAGGGCTTGTCCCCCGGCGTGTAGCCATGCCACGCCGCAGCAGCTCGCCCGCCCGGAGCCAGAGGCTTACCGGGCGAGAGCGCCCCCGCACCCCACTGGGCGGTGCGGCCAAAAAGCGCAGCGCCGCTTCGGCAGCGGCGCGTTGCGCAGGGCTCAGCCCCCAGCGGTCGAGCTCCGCGGCCGGGGCTGTGTCCGCCGTGCACGGCACGGCGGGTTTCGCTGCACCGCACAGCAGCAGCGAGCACTCACGGCTGCGCCCCAGCGCGAGACACGTCTCGCAGTAGGCGCACGCCTTGCGCCCGCACGATGCACAGCTCGTGCGGTACATCGCCCCGCGGCCGCAACGGTTGCAGCGGAGATTACTCGTAGCGGGCCTACGCGCATGTGGTGCAAGGCCAGCAGCAAAGCTAAGCCGACCTTGCAAGTACGCGAGCTGCGCAGCCAAGCGCCAAACGCGCTCCAATCCTGGTGCCACCTCAGCCAGCAACGCTTCAGCTTCCAGAACAAGCAACTGGCGACCTGACAGCAAATCAGCCAGCGCATCCGCTTGTCGTGCCACTCGCTCCATATCCAATTTTTCAATTTCACTGTTGGAATGCCTTGTTTGCCCGAGGTACGATACTCCTGCTATTCTCCGTTCCTCACTCCCTCCCCCATACATCATGCTGCTGCTTGGATGAAACAGTTGCCCATCCCAAATGCATATAGCATTGATCCCTCCGGTTAAATGTTGCTCTACGTCACCAGACTCTGAATTCAGTTCATCCTTTAGCTGTGCAAGAACGTATTGCCACCATTGCCTCCTTGTCCATCGCTTCATGTCCGTTGATCCCTTGAACACTTCACACAGCTTTACGCCCCAAGGCAACGGAAGCTCTCGCCCCAGTACCACCCATTTTTCGACAGCATTCTCCTGTCCCTTGTTCCCTTTCAACCACCATGTCATATCTACTCGAATATCCACGGATAAGCGGATATCCCATTTCCCTCTATACCTGACCACATATACCGCAATTTTCATTTGGCACCCTTTCACTTCTCAAGAGTTTATTTTCCTCTTTCTAACAACAAAAAAGCAAAAAAGCACACTTCCATGGCCCATAGCCTGAAGTGTGCTCCACATCATTCGGATTTCAGCGAAATCCCTTTTATCTTGCATATGCAATTCCTTGTAAACATTTATATCCGGTTTCGACCGTAATGTCCACCATACTTTGTCATTAACGAACAAGTGGAGCATCCACCAACGGGTTGGCTGTTCTGAGGTCAATAACAACACGCTTTTCACCGCCTAACTTCGGTAAAACCGGGTTTCCCGGTGAAAAACGATATGAAATAACCGAAACATCCATATGGCTGTAACGCACCATCCGTGTAAGGATCGGCAGTGTATCATCCACGGATTCATCATCCAGTACCGTCACATGCAGCGGCCTCCGACGTAACCAGGCAAGTATGCTCAATGAACGCATCACCCACTCCACACGTTCTCCGTCATTAGAAGTAATGACAATATAACGGGTCGGCCGTTGATCCGAAGATAACGCGCGCACATCGTCGCCATTGCGATAGGCTTGAACCGCCTGCCGTATATACATAAGATGCACGACTGCGGCTCCCAGACCATATATAAGCAATATCCAAACCAAATGAGCCATCACGAAGGTTCCACCTCCTCCTATAGCGACAATATATGCCGTATAACAGGAAGAGGTGTCACGGTTATGTACTGGGTTTCAAAGACTACACTTTACAGCGTAACCCATCCGTATTTGATGGAATTAATAACCGCTTGTGTCCGGTCATCAACCTCCATTTTTTGCAAAATACTGCTGACATGGTTTTTGACCGTTTTTTCACTAATGAATAAATATTCACCGATCATCTTGTTGCTCTTGCCTTCAGCCATTAAGCGCAGCACTTCAGCCTCACGACGGGTCAGCGGGTTATTTTCGCCTGCGACGAACTTCACGCCAGCTTCCTTCGTATGACCTTCAGCCATAGCCCCGGTTTCATTCAGATACGTCATCCGGCGGAGCTGCTGAATGAGTTTACCCGTTACCTTCGGATGAATAAACGCATACCCTTCATGCACAGAGCGAATCGCATTAATGAGGGACTCGGCCTCCATATCTTTTAACAGGTAGCCATTAGCCCCCTTGCGCAACGTCTCGAATACATAGCTTTCATCATCATGAATGGACAAAATGATAACTTTGACATCCGGGAACATCTCACGCAGCTTCTCCGTTGCCTCCACACCGTTTTCAATAGGCATATTAATGTCCATTAGAACGATATCCGGCTTCTCTACATTACAGAATTCCAACACCTGAATACCATCGCCACATTCTCCGATGACCTCAATGTCGTCCTCCATATTCAAAATACGTTTAAGCCCTTCACGGAACAACTGATGATCGTCCGCCAAGAGAACTTTAATGGGTGCGTTACCAATTTCCTGATTTTCCATGTTGTTACTCCTTTCCCTTTTCCACGTTGGTTGGGATATGAATCACTATCTTGGTGCCTTGATTCTCAGCTGATTCGATTTCCATTCTCCCCTCGAGCAGTTCAACCCTTTCCCGCATACCAATCAGACCAAAATGTCCATGATCTTTGCTTTTCTGCTGAAAAAGCTCTGGCTTAAAGCCCAGACCATTATCCTGCACCACGATTTTTACAAGCTGCGCCTGATAGGTAATCTCAACAAGCACATAGGTAGGATAAGCATGCTTGGCAACGTTGGTCAAAGCTTCTTGGATCAGACGGTAAATGGCTGCTTCCATCGCGGAAGAGAGACGATGTTCCTTGCCCCTTGTTTCAAAAAGCGCTCTAATCTTCGTTTTTTCCTCAAAATCCTGTACATATTTCCGGAGCGTCGGAATAAGTCCTAAGTCATCCAGGGCCATAGGACGCAGATTAAAAATAACCTTTCGCATTTCCTCAAGACTGGAGCGAACCTGTTTCTTCAAGTCTACTATTTCGTCCTGAACCATCTTGAATTCCTGCTTGGCGATCATTCTTTCCACAATTTCCGTCCTAAGTACTAGATGCGCAAGAAGCTGTGCAGGTCCGTCATGAATTTCACGGGATATCCGCTTACGCTCCTCTTCCTGGGCTAAAATAATTTTCAGACCAATAAACTGCCGGTTTTTGGCCGATTCAATGATCCGCGTCACTTGTCCCAACTCACCCGACAAGTATTCCAGCACGACGCCCATCTGCGAACCGATGGTTTCGGCCCGCTCGACAGAGTCCTCAACACTTTTAGCCCGCTTTTGAAGATCATCTCTTCTGGCCTTGAGATACATTTCCTTCTCGCGAAAGATCATCACATCGAGCTGAAGCTGTGTTGCTTTCTCGTAAGCCTGCTTGATATCCTCTTCCGAATAGCGGACAAAGTCACGGCTGACCTCAGTCAGCCGGATACGGGACCGCCGATAGTTCATTTCCAGCTGGTCCACCTTTTCAATCGTTTCCGCCGTTTCCTTCAGGACGCTCTGGAGTTCCTGATTTAACGTGACCAGCTCGGTCCGGGCCGTGTCCAAAATTTCGAACATCTGATATTTGCTGTTCTCCATCACCTGGATGGCATTCTTAATGACTCGGTCTATGATATCGGCTTGAAAGTCCACAAATGTTCTACTCCAATCCTAGCATTTCAAGTATATATCATACCATATCATGACTGGAGGGTGATGGTCTTCGTTTCTTGTTCCCATTTTACAGTCATTCCTAACTGCTCAGACACGAGTCTTAACGGGACTAAAGTCCTACCACCTAACACAATGGGTGCTACATCCGTGCTCTGACGTTTGCCGTTCAGGACGACTTCTTTCTTGCCTACTGTTAAATCCATCAGCACACCGCCACGCATAATCGTAATCCGCTGATCGCCTGCGTTCCACTTGGCTTGCCCGCCAAAAGCATCCAGCACGTACTTGATCGGCACATACGTTGAGCCATCACGAGTCATCGGAGCAGCATCAATGGTCGTTGACGTCCCGTTCACGGTCATTGACTTTTGTCCGATTGTCATTTGAGCCGTTCCTTTTTTGAGTCCTTCGGTTCCGACCGTTCCCGGTGTATTAAAAGAAATATTATCAAAAGCGACATTGCCCGTTTTGGCACGCTCATCCTGACCTTCGGCCACATTAACTACATACAGGCGCTTGAGCTTCGCCGGATATGAAATATTCAAACCGCTCATGTCTGCGTTAATGGTTTTCCAGCCATTCCAGTCGATCACTTTGGCAAGGTCAATATATGCCGTTTTGCCCTGGGCATCTTCCAGCTCGGCACGCAACCAGTTCAGACTCTTATCTCCTCTAACATCAATCGAGATGGATGTAGCCGCTTGTTCAAGCGTTTTGCCGGTTGTACCGTTCAGTTGGGCATAGGCATACATTTTACCACTACCGTTCGTCATGTCGTAGTTCAGCTCAAGCACTTTAGAATTGGCATGGTCGCCATCTCCTTGTACAACAGCCGCTGTGCCGGTAACGCCTTCCACATTCGAAGTAAAATCAACCGGATACGAAACATTTTCGAAGTTCTCCCAGTTGTTTGTGCTAGCCCCGCCAGCAGACAGGAAGACGACCGCGCTGAAACCATCGTAGCGACCGATGGCATAGCCCGTTTTCACACCCGCATCCACCGTATTTACCGTAAGCTGATTGTCCTTAACACTTCCCTTAAAGCCGATGAACTCCCATTTGAGCGCATCTGACGAAATGCTGACGCTCTGGCCATCTTTCGTCTTTGCAGTTACCGGTACCTCGATTTTAGCACCTGCCGTAAGCGATCCTGTCCCACTGCCTGCGGTAAGTGATGAGATTTCATCTGCTCCCAGGACAGTAACCTTGGTCGTAGCACTAGCTGAGCCACTGGACGCCGTCAACGTAGCTGTTCCTGGTTTCGACCCCTTCACAACCCCGCCACTCACCGATATCACGGACGGATTGCTCGATTTCCATGTCACTTGTACATTTGAGGTATCGAACGGATTGTAGTAGGTGTCATAGCCTTTAAAAGAATAGCTTCCGGTCTGACCAATAAGCAGCGTTTTATTGCCTTTAATCGTGAAGCCTTTGAGCGTCCCTTTAGGCGCACTGGTGTACACACCCACACCGTTTACGACGCTCCGTTGCTCCGTACCGTATTCCGTATTGAACGTAAGCCCCACTGTCGTATCTCCTAAATCACGGGTCACCATTGTGGTGGAGCCACCGCCATCCAGGTTCATACCCTTCCAGACACCAATATCTTTCATCAGCGTTTGCAGCTCACTCAGGGATACGCCAACGCTGCTCCCGTTCTTCTCAACGGCAATGACATAAGCGTAACGCTTGTCACGGGAATATCCCAAAGCCGTGCGCGCCCGCGTCCCGCCTATGCTCGTTGTGCTGCGGGAAAAGGAAGTTTTCTGACCGTCATTCACCAATATGGTGTGTCCGCCAATCATCATCTGGAGATTGGAAGGGTCCACCTCACTCCCTGTCGATTTGACACGAAGATGATAGCTGGTTTCTATCGTTTGTCCTACTGTCAGGTGGGCTTTGACATAATCGGCCGCTTTGCCGTGAGTACGTAAAATATAGCCGTCCTGCGGCACAGTCATATTCAACGTAGCATTGTTGGAAATTTGCGTAACCACACCATTCTGCACCAATACCTCAGTAGGCGTTGTTGAGCTGTTTTTCGGCCGCTCAATTGCTTTCCAGGCAGATGTATAAATATACATTGCATTGGAATGGCTGTAGCTGCTTCCGCTCGTTTCAGGCGAATACGAAGCCTTATTCATCCCCGCTAAGGGGAAAGTTGATCCATCCCCGGCTTTTACTGTGCCTTCAAAGGTGAACTGCTCCACCATTGGGGAACCGTCCTTGGTTACTGCAAAAGCATACATCCCCGTTAAATCGGACGGAGTAGACATCAATACCCCCTTCGATACTTGTCCACCAATCGGGGCCCCCTCGCTGGAGGTATTAAAATAATCTCCGTTCACACCAGCGACTGCTCCGGTTTCTTTTGCCATACCGCCTGTGCTTTGACGGGTTGTGAACTGCCCATTTTTCCCGGTCATAACATCCAGCTTGACGTATGGATTTTGCAAGTCTACCCGGACGATATCAGCTAACGCTGTTCCTTTGGAGCCTTTAAAACGATATTTTATCAATGTTGCACCGGAAGTAATAATTTCTTCCCCCAACTTTACAGTTGAACCGGAAGCTGCACTCGCAATCGGCGCAGATATCCAGCCGTTTAACGGAATTAGAGCGCCTGTTCCGGCAACGGGTCCAACCCACAATACTCCCGCCAGTGTCAAAACAGCCCATCTTTTAACCATCCCTCTGCCATCTACTTTCTCATTGCCTTGTTTCCTATTACCTAAAAACATATGGATGATAACTCTCCCATCTTCATTGTATTCAAACGGACTTTTCCGATCACGTACTCTAAACTCTATCAAATAAACAAAAAAAGCCTCTTATGTTAATAGACTTATTATAAAGGCAAAAGTTACGAAAATTCTGTCAACTATTTCATACAACACAAACTATAAATTGACGAATGCATAATTAGCACACTATAATACACATGAACTAATAAGTTCAAATAATACTAACCAGTTCAGACCTAATGTTATGAACCCATCAGGAGGATCGATAATCATGAATAAAAAACGAACAATCAGCATACTTACCCTATCCCTGAGCATCGCGATCGCTGGATGTTCTGCCGGGAAGGAGGATGCCGCTCTAAGCTCTGCTGCACAGCCAGTCGCTGTGCGTACCGCAATCGTCAAATCCTCTCCGCTCCATACTGCCTATAACTTGTCAGGCACGCTTCAGGCTAATGAGGAAAACACACTGGCTTTTCAAAATGGAGGCACCGTAGCCAGTGCATCTCTCTCTGTCGGCACTGCTGTACAGAAGGGCGCCGTTATTGCTCGTTTGGATGACGCTGACTACAAGCTTCAGGTTGAGCAGGCCGCTGCCTCGATTCAAGAGGCTCAGGCAGGGATAGATAACGCACAGGCTAACCTTCAGGCCGCTGCCTCTGCGATTCAATCCGCCGATGCCGGCATTACAGGTGCTCGCGCGAATGTCAACAAGGTCAATAAAGGTGCACGTGCTCAAGAAAAGCAACAAGCGCAAGCTGCTGTAGATAAGGCACAAAGCGCTTATAATAAGGCCAAGACGGATAGCGAGCGTACACAGAAGCTGTTTGAGGCAGGCGCTGCTTCCGCGTCGGATAACGAAAATGCCCGCCTGAATGCTACCGCAGCCTTGAAAGATCTGGAACAGGCCAAAGACTCCCTTTCCCTCCTGCTGGAAGGAGCAACGACAGAAGACCACCAATCCGCTCAGGCTTCCTTTCAGGATGCGCTTGCTGGAAGATCTAAAGCCCTTGCAGCCAGTGAACAGGCTGCCGCTTCCAAAAAACAAGCCAGTGCCAATTACGAAAAGGCACTCGTCGCTAAGGGTCAGGCAGAACTTGCACTTTCACGCACCCGTCTAATCTCTCCTGTGAACGGCGTCATTTTAGATAAGATCGTGAATACAGGTGATTTAGTCGCTTCTGGCCAAGCAGTCTATCGCATAGGCTCCATTGATCGACTCAAGGTTCTGCTTCCGGTACCGGACAGCGAAATCAGAGATTGGAAGAAGGGGCAACAGGTCAGTGTCATGTTGTACGAGGAAACCCGTCAAGGCACCGTATCCAACGTTTATCCATCAACGAGTACCAATACAGGTAGGGTTAATGTAGAGATTGTCATTTCCAATCCGCAAAGAAACTGGTTACCCGGTCAGGTGATTAAAGCCGCTCATCAGGTAACAGACAAGAACGGCATTCTCATTCCGGCCGAAGCGGTCATTAACACGGGAAGCAAGCCTTTTATTTTCAAAGATATCCAAGGAAAAGCTGTTAAAACTCCAGTGGAGCTTGGCAATCAGGTCGTAGAAAATCAGCTTCAAATTGTATCCGGCCTTCGTGAAGGCGAACGTATTGTCATTAAAGGGGCAGAAACCCTGTTTGATGGAAATGCGATTCAGTCGGGGGAAGGCGGACGCCCATGATTGAGTATATCGTAAAAAAACGAAAAATTACGTTGCTGTTTTTTGTCATGCTGATCTTAGTCGGAATCTTCAGTTTTTTCCAGTTACCGCAGCAGGAGATGCCGGATGTCACAATACAGAATGCTATGGTAACAACAGTCTACCCTGGTGCTTCACCACAAAAAGTAGAACAAACCGTAACCAAAGAGTTGGAGAAACGCATCAAGGAAGTGGAAGGCGTTAAAACGATTAATTCGACTTCTGGTAACGGATTCTCCTCTATTTTAATCGAATCCAAAGATGGAGTTGATCCCCAAACGGTTTGGGACAATATGCGTAAAAAGGTGCAGGATGCACAAGCCGATCTCCCTGATGGCGCTGAAACACCTGTTGTGAATGATAAGCTGACAAGCTCGTTTATCGGCTCCTATGCCTTGATCGCTGACTCTGTCGCACCGCTGTATCAACTCAATGATATGACTACAAGCTGGAAAGATCAGCTTAATACCATATCTGGCGTATCCAGTGTCAAATTCAGAGGTCTTCCTGATCAAGAGGTACGAGTCCATATCGACAATCAGAAGCTTCAGCAATACCAGCTGTCCTGGGGGCAAGTTGCGCAGGCGATCCAGTCTCAGATTGACCGGGTCCCCACCGGGGATATTGAATACAACGGGCGCACCTATCAGCTCATTGTCCGGGAAACAGAAAAGGCCAACGAGTTAGATCAGGTCATTCTGACACGCACCAAGGAAGGGAACCCTGTTTACCTACGAGATGTAGGTACGACTGAGCTGGCACATTCCAAAGCAGGCTACTTTGCTTACATAAATGGTAAACCAGCCATTACACTAAGCATTGGAGCAGAAACAGGCACCGATATCCCGTCGATGAGCGAGAAGGTTAATACCAAGCTGAAAGAGCTGGAAAAGACACTCCCCGCTGGCGTTCACTTTGAAACTCTTTTTGCACAAAAAGATCAGGTAACTCATATCTTCGACGATTTAAAACGTGAAACGATTCTCGCGATTGCGGCCGTTATTCTCGTTTGTATGCTGGGCTTGAATTTGCTAACCTCTGCTTTTGTCGCGCTGGCGATTCCTATTTCGGTTTCGATCGCCATTATCTTTTTGCCCATGTTCGGCATTACACTCAATCAAATTTCCGTTGTCGGCCTGATTATCGTACTTGGTATACTCGTCGATGACGCGGTAGTCGTAAATGACAATATCGAGCGCAGACTTACGGAATTAGGCGAATCTCCCTCCGTTGCGGCAGTAAAAGGCACCAAAGAGGTGATGCTTTCCATTTTAGTTGCTACACTGGCTACCATCTCAGCCTTCGCTCCACTATTATTTCTTCCAGGGAATGTAGGTGCATTTATTAAACCGATTCCAGCCATTGTTTCCCTGACTATGCTTGCCTCTATGATCATGTCGCTCACCATTATTCCTATTTTTCGAGAATGGTATGAGAAACGCAGACAGGCTCGTCGCCCTCAGGGAAAACCTAAACCACCTGGCTTGTTAGGTCATCAGATTCAATCTTTAAATAAGCTCTATTCACAAAAGTTAATGCCCAAAGTAATTCAGCGTCCTTTGCTGACCGCAATGATTGGACTCATGCTCGGGACGGCTGCATATGGACTGGTCGCTTTCACAAGGGTTGAATTGTTTCCAGAATCGGAAGATCCTCACGTCGCATTAAATGTAAAAATGCCTGTGGGCACTTCGATCGCGGAAACAGACCAGGTAGTCAAAGACATTGCAGGTTGGGTGAGAAAACAACCCGAAACCTCTAACGTAACCTACAGCGCTGGAGGATCAGCTCCGCAGTTGTTTAGTGACATTAGCAGCGGCGGCGGTGATAGTAGCGACAACGAGATTGTCGGTCAGATCGCTGTTGTCGGCAAAGAGGATGTATTTGATCTCAATACGACAGTCGATGCCTGGGAACAGCACATTAAAAAGTCCTACCCTGGAGTTACGGTTACGATGTATGTTCCCCGTCTGGGAATTCCTGTGGGTAAGCCCGTCTCTATCCGTATTTCAGGCCAGGACCTGAATGAGCTGCAAACCCTTGCCCAAAAAGCAAAGGAACAGATCGCCACAGTAAATGGAACAACGGGAATCGTGGATGATATAGGGATTGAGCGATATGCGCTGGAACTTGAGGTCAACAAGCAGGCCATGGATCAGTACCTCGTGAGCTACACTGATTTGACCCGTACACTTCTTCTATTAAAAGAAGGAGCCCAAGTTAGCCAATTTGATACGGGAAACGGTCTGGTAGATATCAAACTGTATTTGAATCATATTGACGAGGAGCCAAGCACGCTTTTCCAACAATTAAGTGTAATAAATACTGCTGGTGAGCAGATTCCATTAAACCAGCTCGTACAGATCAAGCCTACATTTGCTATTCAACAAATCAAACATTACAATATGGAACGGACGATTACGGTAGAAGCCGATCTGAATGGAAGAACGGCTAGCGAAGCGATGGTAGATGTTGAAAGTAAACTGGCACAAATGAAGTTCCCTGAGGGCTACAAATGGGAGGTGGGCGGAGAAACCTCCGATCAATCCACCATCTTCGGCGATTTAGGACAGCTGGCAATTGTTGTGGTCTTGCTCATTTTACTCTTAATCACCATGCAATTTTATTCTCTTTCCATTCCTATTATTATTATGACGACAGTGTACCTGGCAGCAGCAGGTGGAATTATCGGTATTTTTCTGACAGGTATGCCTATCGGGTTTATGAGCATTATG
The DNA here is from genome assembly GCF_056316205.1 of Paenibacillus sp. 1-8. Taxonomy (NCBI): domain Bacteria; kingdom Bacillati; phylum Bacillota; class Bacilli; order Caryophanales; family Paenibacillaceae; genus Paenibacillus; species Paenibacillus sp. 1-8. Next base: position 4,893,366 of record NZ_CM149995.1, read on the forward strand.
GGAATTATCGCACTGGCGGGAATTGTAGTGCGAAACGGAATTGTGTTAATCGAGTTCATCGAGGATGCCCGGCATGAGGGAATGGAGCTGAAAGAAGCTGTGATACAAGCAGCCACTGCCCGTTTCAGACCCATCTTATTGACTTCTCTGGCTGCAATTGTAGGTATGATTCCGTTAGCTCTACTGGGTAGCCTGCTCTTTAAGCCACTGGCGTTTACTGTCATTTTCGGATTGTTATTCTCGACGTTGTTAACCCTGTTTGTAGTGCCGTCATTGTATATGATCATGGCCAAGTACAAAATGCGCCGTCAACTCAAAAAACAGCAGCACACGGTTATCACACACGATCAACCTTTGTAGTTGCATGCAGAGAAATACACACTGTCGGATTGAACCCTAGGGGGAAATATGTATGGAAAGCAAAAAAAATGATATTTTACAGGCAGCCATTCGGCTATTCTCCAGAAAAGGCTACTATTCAACATCTGTTGAAGAGATTGCCAAAGAAAGCGGGATGGCGAAGGCATCCTTTTATAAATATTTTCAAGGAAAAGAAGAGCTTCCTTTGGAAATGTGTATCATTCTGGAGAATAATATTGAACAAGACATTCGGGCACTTTACAGCAAGCCTGACCTTACTAAAGAAGCTAAGCTGCACGATTTTATCGTACTCTATTTGAAAAACCTCGTTGAAAACAAAGTGTATCTCATGATGGATCTTCCTGAGCCGTCCATGCTTATTTTTCAAAACGAGCAACTCAATGGCGCCTTCGAGCAACATGAATATAAGCTGTACAAATGGGTACGTGAGTGCATGATTGACGTTTTTGGACCGGAGATTGAAGATCACGCATGGGATATAACCTTTGTGCTCAAGAGTGTTGTATTTGAATACATTCGCTTCTTTGCGGATCGAATGAATGATGAAACGGTTGAGCAGCTTGCGCAATTCATCATCTTCTTATCCCATTCCTTGGTAGCCAACCTGAATAGTGGTGAATCCGCCCCTCATTTGTTCTGGAGCAAGCAGGGCTGGTTACCTGAAAGTACTCTAAGCAATCCCTTTGATCAAGGCCGCCAGATTAACGGCCTTCTCCACTCTCTGGAAGACAGTATACTGCTGTCTTCATGGAGTTCAAAGGAAGAAAAGCAGGAGTACCTGCAAATTGCCGCCTTATTAAAAGAAGAAGCTTTGAAGGCGAATCCCCAAACAGGTCTTTTAAAAGCTCTGTTTTCATATTTGGAACAGCGTAAGGATCTGCAAAAGGTCTGTCATTTGCTCAAAAAGCTGTTGAATCTTGCACCCCCAACGGAGTAGAAGTTAGCAATACATCACAGCAATTTTCAACTTAACTTGTAAGACACATCAAAAAAGACTGCTCATGTAAATCATGAGACAGTCTTTTTTCGGTTATAGCTTGTATTTGATAACATATGAGAAATTATAGACCCGCTTGCGATCTCAGAGCTTCAGCTTTGTCTACGCTCTCCCATGGCACATCCAGATCTGTACGGCCAAAGTGACCGTAAGCAGCCGTTTGCTTGTAGATTGGACGACGCAGGTTCAGCATTCGAATGATACCTGTTGGGCGAAGATCAAAATTGTTACGAATCAGTTCGACGATTTTCTCATCGCTTACTTTACCCGTACCGTATGTATCGACGCTAATCGAAACTGGCGTAGCTACACCAATAGCATAGGCAAGCTGAATTTCTACTTTATCTGCCAATCCGGCTGCAACAAGGTTTTTCGCTACATAACGGGCAGCGTAAGCAGCGGAACGGTCTACTTTGGTCGGATCCTTACCCGAGAATGCTCCCCCGCCATGACGTGCATAACCGCCATACGTATCAACAATAATTTTGCGGCCTGTCAGACCTGCATCCCCTTGAGGTCCGCCAATAACAAAGCGCCCTGTAGGATTAATGTAATACTTGGTTTGCTCGTCCAGCAATTCCGCAGGAACAACTGGCAAAATAACCTTTTCCTTGATATCTGCCTGAATTTGCTCTAATGTAGTATCTTCTGCATGCTGTGTAGAAACTACAATGGCATCAATACGAACTGGTTTGCCATTTTCATATTCTACCGTTACTTGCGTTTTACCATCCGGGCGAAGGTATTTTAGTGTTCCATCCTTGCGCACTTCAGCCAAACGACGTGCAATACGGTGAGACATCGCGATTGGCAACGGCATCAGCTCAGGTGTTTCATTCGTGGCAAAACCAAACATCAGCCCTTGATCGCCTGCACCAATGTTTTCCGTTTCTTTATCTACTTCAGCAGGATCACGGCTTTCCAGGGCAGCGTTAACCCCTTGAGCGATGTCCGGCGATTGTTCATTCAAAGAAGTCAATACAGCGCAAGTATTATAATCAAAGCCGTATTTCGCACGTGTATAGCCAATTTCCTTAATCGTATTGCGTACAATGGATGGAATATCCACGTATTCCGATTTGGAGCTGATTTCACCAATGACGAGAACAAGACCAGTAGCTACCGATACTTCACACGCTACCCGTGCATTAGGGTCATTAGCCAAAAAGGCGTCCAATACAGCGTCAGAAATCTGATCACAGATTTTATCCGGATGACCTTCTGTTACGGACTCAGACGTAAACAAATGGCGACCTTTTACAGACATGAATTTCAACCTCCCACAATTAAAATACATGAGGATTTATATAAAACCCTGACATGGCAATGGCATTATTCAGACACTCTCACGTCAACATGTGACAGAAAATGACTTCTATACCTGATTAACAAAAAATGAACCTTTTCCGGTAGGAAAAGGTTGCGTACAAGCCTCAAATGCCATGATATCCTATTTAAAACGAGGTGTCAATTCATATCGCCCAATTACAAAAGGCGAAGCAAAGGCAAATGGATAAGAACTAATTTCTGATCCGAATAAAAATAGCCTTATTTTAAAAACGACTGCACCTCAAAATCAGTAAAATTATTGCAGCTTACAAGGTACCCAATTCAGACAAGCTGCGTTCGGCAGATTGTACCAATCGCTTGGTAATTTCGCCGCCCACAGAGCCATTCTGTCTTGAAGTCAAATCGCGCCACTCCACATTTGCGCTTCCTTTAAATTCGCCCAACTCCGCAGCAAACTCACTGTCTGCACTAGGAATTACATGTGCATATTGGGGATTATAAACAGGAAGCCCAAACTCAGCAGCAATTTCATACTTCAAATCATGTAATCTGGCACGGCTTTCGGGAATCAATCGTCTCTGATCTCTTGACGCCATCGTACACACCTCCATCAATTGTATTTTCTTTCATGAAGTTAGTGTGCAGCGTTTGGAGCCAGATTAGCCAAGAACAATTTACTATCCCGAGCAGTATTTACGAAAAAGAACATTCCAGCATACAACCTATTGGAGAGTGTAACCGCCACGTACCATGACGACCAGGCCAAACTTCTGGCCTTCCTTTACCTGAATACCTCTTCCTTCTCTAGGAAAGGATAGTAAATGATTTTGCTCAACCGCTTGATTATGAACAATTTCCGTTCCGGAAGTGATATCAATAGCTCCACTGGCATCCATACTATAAACAACAGCATACCCGTTACGTAAAATAAATTCCGATCCAGCTTTAGCAATCAGCTTTTGACCAGGCTTTACATCAACAACCTTCAATTCCTCGGTCTGTTCCGCTGTAGAAGCTTTTCCTGAGCTAGAGCTTCCTGACGTCGTTGCGTTAGATGTAGAATTTGTGGTGGAAGAAGCTGCCGAACTAGTGGTCTTGCTACTACTGGTATTGGTTGTCGTTCCACCTTTGAGAGCCTGAGCAATTTTTTGATCAACATAGCTTTTGGTTACAACCGGATCGTCAGCTGTTCCTGGTTGCCCAGAGCTGGAGGCTCCATTAACCGAGTTGTTCATTAAGGAGCCTGCAACTATCCCTCCTCCAAGCAAAACTGCTGCCAGCGATACTTTGTAGCGTGGTTTCATGTAAATCCTCCTACAGCACGTTAATGCATTGTGAAAATACTTTTGTATTCTAGTATTATTGGCCTGCTCCAGAAGCTGCACCTTGTAAAACCCATGGTTTTTCATAAGCCATCTTCAATGTATCAATACTTGTAACCAGATCTTCAGCTTGCTGTTCAGCAGTAGTCACTTTCAGATTAGCCTCATAAACCTGAAGCTCAGTAGCCAAGCCAACATCAAATTGCTTTTTAGCCATATCTGCTGCACTTCTAGCGCTTACCAAGCCAGCTTGAATTTGAGAATATTGACTTTCCAATCCTTTAATGTTGTTGTAAAGCGTTCTTACAGCTTCTTCAAGCTGTCTCTTCGTGCCCTCTGTAGCATACTGAGCCTTCTCTACATTAAGCTGTTCAGCCTCGTATGGTGTATTTCCTGGTGTACTAAAATTGTAGAGCTTCAAGCTCAATTCAGCTAAATCTACTTTTTGTTCACTTAACCAAATAGCAGTGCTGCTAGTAAGTACTTGGCTCACCTTAGTTTCCACATTATCTTTAAACTCAGAATAGACAGGCTTATCCTTCAATTCGTAACGTTGTTCTGGTTTATAGCCAATCATTTGATTCAAAGATACATATGCACTATCCAGATCTTTTTTAGCCTTGTCTAAAGCAGCTTGATTCTGAGTCAACTGATTGGTTGCTTGTGTCACCTCATAATCACTCGACATTTGATTATCTCTTTTAATTTGTGCAACTTTAAGCTTGCGCTCAGCATCTTCAATATTCATAGCAGCCAGCTTAACGGCATTTTGCTTTTGAAGAAGCTTGTTATAAAGATCCTTCACGTTGTATTGAATACCTTCCTTAGTCATGTCTAAATTCTTTTTTGCAGCCTCGTAGTTAAGGTTGGTTTGGGCATATCCTTTAAAAGCTTTATCTTGTCCTTCATCACCGGCTTCTGCAGGAACAAAGTCGATATTCTTACCTGCTTCTTTCATAATTTTCCCAGATTGATCAATATTCGTTTCTGCTGTTTTAACTGTGGTACTATCAGCTATAGCAAGTTTAACTGCATCATCATAGGTCAAAGAATCATTATAGTAGGTATCATAAGTAACTTTAGTCACAGGAGCTGTGAAAGGCTTACTGGACAAACTATTATTTTCACCAGTAGTACTTCCATCAACTTGATTTGAAATGGTCACTGTTCGTGTAGTCTTATCCCAATTTACTTTGGCGCCTAATGATTGGCTCACAAAGCGTAAAGGAACGAGTACTTGACCCTTCTGGATTTGAGTAGCTACATCCAGTTGTACAGGAGCACTGTTTTTATATGCAAGCTTAGAACCCACATTCAAAGTCAATGTATCCTCATTTTTAGATGCCGTTACTCTTTTGGCTTTGCTATCCCAATCCACTTGCGCTCCCAGGCTTTCGAAAACTCCACGAAGAGGTACCAAGGTTGTATTTTGACTAACAACAGGAGCTTGCGTATATTGCTGGGTTACACCGTTAATAATAACTTTTATATCACCTGCTTGAGCTCCCGCAAGATTGGCAAATGCAGAAGAAAGAACCAATGTGGAAAGTACCGCCACTCCAAAACGTTTCATAATTTCTCTCCTTTGTCAATATGACTAATAAAAGAAAAGGGCTCCAAAAGGAACCCTCTTCTCATCTAATTCAGTTAACTCAAAAGAGTTGCTCTTAAATTAGTTGTTGTTTTCAACAGTTACTGTTTTCGCAGTTGCATCATAGTTGATGGATGCATCCAGCGCTCTGCTCACCCAGAAGATAGGCAGTACAGTACGGTTTTTGTTAGTTACAGCTTTAACGTCCATACGAACCACAGAACCATTGATAGTCAACAGGTTAGTGTTCAGTTTGATCTGAGCAACGCGGTCACCTTTAATCAGGGTAACTGTGGAAGTTGCTTTGTCAAACAGGATGTTTTGTGGGGATACACCCAGAGCTTCAGCTGCATAACGTACTGGCAAGTAAGTGCGTCCGTTTTCAGCATAAGCAGCTACATCAGCTGTTTTAGATTCGCCGTTCACTGTGTAAGCAGTGCTTCCCAGTGTAAATACAGCTTTGGATTTAGTAGCACCTGGAGCTGGAGTTCCAACAGTTGCGATTGCTACTTCAGCAGCAGCAGTGTTGTTGTCTTTCCAGTTTTGAGTGTTGTCAGTTGCACCTTTGTATGCAGTGTAAGAAACAGCGCTACCTTTCAGCTTAGCAACGATGTCGCCTTGAGCTACAGTACGGTCAACAGTCAGCTTAGGAGCTGAGATTGTGATTGTACTTGGTGTAGCACTTTCGCTGTCGATGTAGAAGCTCAGACGGCCTTTGTTGCTATCGCCGTAAGTATCAGTAGATACGCTCTTCACTTTAACGTCACCAGCTGTTACTTTAACATCTGGAGTAGAAGCAAAGCGTACGCCTGTTGGCAATTCCAAGATTACTTCACGGCTACCGTCTTTCTTAACGAAAGCTTCTTTAGCTGCTTCAGTAATTGTGATGTCGCCAATTTGTTGTTCGCCCAGACCGATTGTCAGGGTTGGTTTGGATGCAGCAGCCAAAGTAACAGCTTGCTTCACAGTTGCAACCTTAACAGTACCGCTCAGACCTTGGCTACCAGCAACATCAACGTTCAGGTCGCCAGAGAAACCTGGTTGTGTAGCAACTTCAACGTTTTTCAGTTTCAAAGTACCTGGATCTTTAGTGCTGTTAGCGTTGTTGAAAGTCAATTTCAAAGTACGTTTGTCAGAGTCAGTATAGGAAACCTCTGCTCCACCCAAACCGTTAGTGTTCTCCATAGAACCGGAGAAGTTACTTCCAGGGTTATTACTTTCAAAAGTTGACTGCCAACGAGCACCTTCAGGCAGACGCAAAGTTACAGTACGTCCTTTTACAAAGGAACCAGCAACAGTCTCTTTAATTGTAACATCACCAATTTTTTGCTCATCATGACCAGCAAGAATTGTTGATGGAGTAGCAACGGAAACGCCACCACCGATTTGACCATAGCTACCAACTACAAGGGAGCTAACGTCAGTCGTTGCATTACCAGTGATACTAACAGTAACATCGCCCTCTTTAGCACTGTTTTCATCATCCACATAGAATCCTACAGGCAATTGGAAAGAAGTTTGGTCATCACTTACTTTTTTCAAAGACAAAGTAAGCGTATCGCCATCAGTAGAATAATTCACATCTTCTGGCTTAATTGCTTTGTCTGTCTTAGAAGTATACAAAATAGTGGCTGGCTTCTTAGGAGCGGAGTCCCATTTGAAACCGCTAGGCAATTTCAATTTAATGTTGTTGGTACCCAAAGAACCAGCAGTTTCTTCTTTAACTTTCAAAGTTGCAGTAAAGTTTTCTTCACTGGAAACAGTATCAGCAGCAGACAAAGATACTTGACCGGAAGAAACTACGTTTGCAATTGTCGCTTCGCCGCTAGTAAAACCACTTGCGGAAGCTGCATCAAAAGTAGCTTTTACAGGTCCGTTGCTAGGTCCGTTAACATTAATTTTACCAAAGTTCAGATAAAGATCAACGCTATCTTTAGAGTTAGTAAAGTTGAAAGTCACTCTTGCAGAGTTATCAGTGAGCTTCTCTACAGTCAAACCTTCACCCGGAACGTATCCAGTTTCTGCACGAGCTGCAGCATCATCATTGTTATCGCCTGGATCAACGTAAACGCCCAAACCATAAGTAGAATCAATAGCAGTAGGAACAACTTTAGGGTCAGTAGCAAATTCAAAGCCTTTAGGCAATGTAACAGTGAAGGATTCACCTTTACCAACAGAAGCTTGGCTTACGTTAACTTTTACTCTACCCAAAGTAGTGTTTGTAGTTTGACTTGAACCAATGCTAGGAGTATTAACAGCAGAATAGCTAGAAGCTGCATGAACTGCAGTTGGTGCAGTCAGTGCTGCGATTGGAGCTGCAACACCAGCAACCAATGTTGCTGTTGCCAGCACGTTGATCATTTTTTTATTAAACTTTGTCATAACCTTTTTTTCTCCTCCTTGAATATAACCAGAAATATTATTTTTGTCTTTTTGTCGGATCTTGTCACTCATCAGTCGTTACACCTCCTTTCCGAGCTTTATGAGAACCCTTATAAAATGATATCTGTGACAATATCACAGAAGCTTGGAATCTAGTTGAAAGAAAGCGTCCATTTATGACGTACTCCAGTATTATACAATGTGATAACAATGCAGTAAAGAATTTTTTTAGCGAATTATGTCTTTACGCTTTTGTACCCCTTTGTTTCATACTCACCCAATTAGACGTAGCATGGGTTCAAAAAGTTGCGTCCGTTTCAAAAAAAAAATTATTTTTTTTTGAATATGTATTCCGCTTTCCACAGTCATAATTATACTATTGAACCTGTTCCTCCGTCATCCTACAACTTTTACCTTATCAACCTTAAATGTACAAGGATTATTTTCGTACATTTAAGTCGGTCTTTAATGGAGTATATTCGTTAAGAATTATCCATAGAATATATAAAGCACATAAAGTCTATAGATTCCCTTGAAATCTAATACTCTAATACACTTTAAGTAGTAGGAATGACGGAGTAACAGTGATTTACTGTACATATAGCCGAGACAAATTACTTGACTACATTAATCTTCGCACCATCCGTAAGGAGACTTACTCCCTTAACGACGACATTTTGCCCCTCAGCAAGCCCCTTGGTTACTTCAACCTGTTTGGCACTTTCCTGACCTGTTTGCACTTCTACCCGCTTAGCCACAGTTCCTTCCACTACATAGGCATACTTTTTCCCTGCCTGCTCCGTAATGGCATCCTGCGATACCAAAATGTTTTTAGGAGCTTCTGATTTCATGTATACAGTTACAACCATCCCTGATTTTAATTCACCTGAACCATTAGGAACCGAAACCTCGACAGGATATGCCTTGAGATCATTATCCATTACCGGATTGACGGCCGATACTCTGGCTTCAATTCGCTTATCTAACGAGTCCACACCTACAGTCACAGATGAACCCACCTGTAGCTTAAGAAGCTCAGATTCAGAAACGTTAACTTTAGCAATAATAGGATCGGTATTCGCTATTGTAGCAACCGCTGATTGTGCACTAACCATTTGCCCCTGGGTTCCTGTTACTACCGATATCGTGCCGGAAATCGGAGCTTTGACTACAGCATCCACTAGTTGACTACGTGCTGTGTCTAAACTGGACTTAGCTTGATTGACAGAAGCACGTGCTACGTCAATGCCCGTTTTCTGTTGTGCAAGACGTAATGATTTTTGAGCATTACTATATGTTGTTTGCGCACTTTCCTTGGACGTTTGGGCATTGTGAAGTGTGATCTGTGCATTCTCCACCGCAGTTAAAGCCCTTCTATGCGCTATTTGAGACTGCTCTAAATCAGATTGAGAAAGAGCGCCCGCACTAAACAACTGCTGGTTACGATTAAGCGTATTTTGAGCATCACGCACGGAACTTTGAGCATCTACCAGAGCAGTCTGAGCTTGAGTAATGGCATTGTCTTGCTGAACAAGCGCGCTTTTGGCTTGATCCACACTAGACTCTGCCTGTTGTACAGATTGCGCTGCGCCAGACTCTGCCTGCTTTAAATTGGCCAAGGCAACTTGGTACGATTCCTGAGATTGCTTAATCGCGTCTTGCAAATCCTTTTGGTCTATAGTAAACAATGTGTCGCCTTTGCTTACTTTTTGCCCCACTGTAAGATTAATACTTTGAATCTTACCACTAATTTTAGGAGACACCTGAGCCGTCTCTTTGGGAGCAAAGCTTCCAATAATACCTGTTGAATCGTTAATGCTGCCTTTGGTCACTTTGGCCACTTGGACCGGAATGGCTTGCTGCGCCGCAGTTGGAGCGGCAGGGGCCTCCCCCCCACCGCAACCCGCTAATGCAACTGATAAAAGCAAAGTTGTAGCAATCAGAGCACTTTTTTTATTCATTATGTTTCTCCACCTCACCTTATATATGAACACTTTTTTGTAGTTTCGCTTCTTTTTTTAGTTGTCTCTTCGCCTGTCTTTTTAATTTCCGATCTTTACGTTTTTGGATCATATTATCCATGATAACGTAGACTACCGGAATAAGAATCAATGTAATAACAGCTGCGAAGGATAACCCGAATACAACAACAACTGCCATCGGTGCTTGTGTCTCGTTACCACTGCCTGTAGCAAATGCCATTGGGAGCAAAGCTAGTACAGTAGCCAGCGTGGTCATCAAAATTGGACGCAACCGCTCAGAAGCTCCATGAATAATAGCTTCATCCCGATCTTGGCCTTCTTTTCGGAGCTGAATTATAAAGTCAATCATAACAATAGCATTGTTGACGACCAAACCGACGAGCATGATGTAACCTGTCAAAGCTGAAACACTGAGACTCGCCCCGGTTACAGCTAAACCGATAAGCACACCAATTACCGTAGGTGGAACGGAAAACATAATAACAAACGGTGTAAGCATCGATTCGAACTGTCCTGCCATAACCATATAAATGAGCACGACAGATAGCAAAATAGCTATCGCCAAGTTCATAAAAGACTCCAGCATTTGTTCATTTTGTCCACCACTCGTATCTGCACTGTAGCCTTCAGGGAAGTGAGTACTCTTCAAAAGAGCATCTATTTTTTGGTTAATGGTAACGATGTCCCCTGTTCCGTCTATGTCAGCAGTAATTTGCACTTGACGCGTCTGATCTTGACGACTAACAGTGTCGGGAACGGCACGCTTATCTATACTCGCTACTGAGGACAAAGGTACATCAATTCCTTGTGGAGTGGTAATGCGTAAGGCATTCAAATAGGACAAATCATGGCGGTTTCGCTCTGGCAACGATATCTTCACATCAATCTGATCTTCACCTGTGCGATAGCTTGTGGCGACTGATCCATTAAAAGAAGTATTCACTGCAGATAAGATTTGGGTCGCTGATAAGCCATATCGACTAGCAAGCTCCCGATTAACGGTAATCTCATATTCTTCGCGAACCGCACTTAAGGTACTTTTGACATTAACGGTACCCGGTATGTTTTTTACGTCCGCAACGAGATTGTCCGAGAGTTCTCTCAGGACGTCAATATCGTCACCTTTTAGATTAATGTTAACAGCTGCTCCACTCGAAAGGCCTGTTGCAGACACGAGTGTAATCTCTGCATCCGGAATACTATCAAATTTTTTACGAAGGCCATCAACTATAACATCTGTTGCCTGATGCCCATCCTTCAGTGTTACGCTTAGATCTGCTGAGTTGGTTGGAGCTACCCCTGTATAGCCGGAAAGACCGCCAGAACCAACAGTCACTGTCATTTTATCTAGATCCGGAACTTTCAAAATTTCTTTTTCTATATCTTGAACAACCTTTTCCGTTTCTTCCAAGACTGTTCCATTAGGAAGTTTCACGTTAACTGTGAATTCCCCAGTATCCGATGCTGGGATAAATTCGGCCTTAACGAAAGGAATTAGAGCCCCAGCTGCCACAAACATTAATAAAGTAATGATTAAAACAGATTTTCTATGGTTAATTCCCCACTTCAATACACGGCGATACCCACCCTTAAATTTCTCGAAGCCAATATTAAACCACACAATAGGGTTAACACCCTTATAAGTACCTGATGAGTATATGGATTCATCTGGTACAGTAGGTAACCAACGCGAGCCGAGCATCGGCACAATCAGAAGAGATACGACCAAGGCTGCAATATGAGAAAAAATAACAGTTAACGCCAACGGTTTAAATAGAACTCCCGCAATTCCGTCAACAAAAACAACTGGTAAAAATACTACAATCTGTGCAAGTGCAGATGCCATAACCGCATTGCCCACTTGCTTGGAACCATCAATAGCCCCTTGTAGCATACTTTTCCCTTCATGTCTCTGCCTAAAAATATTCTCAATAATAACAACGGCAAAGTCGACAAAGGATCCTAACCCCAGAAGCAAACCGCTGAGTGAAATAATATTAATGGTTTGTCCGGTGAAATACATCATCATAAACGTTGCTACGAAAGAAATTGGAATAACGATAGTAGCAATAATGGTAGAACGTATACTATTCAAAAATAACAGCAACACAATGGCTGCAATAATAAGTCCCAATATAGCATGCTCTACTAATGAGTGTACGGAGTCGCTAATGGGTTTGGATGCATCTGTTACCATCTCCAATTGAGTTCCCGGAGGTAATTCCTTCCGTATCGAATCCAAACTATCCTTTACAGAATCGGCGATTGAAAGGGTATTTCCTCCTGTAGCTTTAGTAACAGAAATATTGATACTTGGCTTTCCGTTATAGGTAGAAATGGTTGTAACATCATCCAAGGAATCTTCAACTGTCGCGATGTCCTTTAATTTTACGCTTCCCTTTCCTACAGGGATTGGCGTTTCACCCATTTCTGAAACAGCTTTATATTCACCTTGAACCCGAAGCTGGATTTGTGTACTACCACGATATACAGAACCAGCAGAGCCAGCTACATTATTAGCCGATAGCGCTTGGCTGATTTGATCTAGCGTAATGCCATAGCTTTGAAGTTTGGCCTGATCTACAGTAATCTTCACAAGCCGAGCTTGCCCACCTGACATGTTGGCTGCAGCTACTCCGGAAATTCTTTCAAGCCGCGGCTCAATAATATCTTCAGCAATAGGCTTCAGTTTGTTAATATCCTGGTCACCTGTAAGAGAGAGAGTAATAACTGGCGTTGCGTTGAGATCCACTTTAAGGACACGTGGCGAATTTGCTGCATCCGGAAGAGAACCCCTAACCCCATCAACTTTATCCCGCATGTCGAGGGTCGCCTGGTTCATATCTACGCCCCAGTTAAATTGAATCATGACCATAGATGATCCTTCTGAGGACTCGGACGTAATCGTATCCACGTTCTCAATAGAAGCTAAACTTTTTTCAATAGGTTTGGTAACCAATTCCTCAACCTCTGTAGGCGTTGCATTTGGAATACTGGTCACCACTGCAGCGTATGGCAGCTTCATATCCGGCATCTGCTCGACAGGAAGCCTTAACGCAAAAATACCGCCCCCGATTAGCAAAGCAATAATTAACATAAATACTGTTACAGGACGGCGTATTGAAAACTGAGACATCTCATCACTCCCCACTCATTTCTCTATGTAATATTTAAGCACACTAATCCTCTACTACGACGAAATAAGCGTAAAGTTTCAGATAAGTGCGCAAAAAAAACATATTAAAAAATAATAAACACATTTTGAGATAAATACTCAAAAAAAGTAGTTAATTTAAACACATTTATGGTAGTTCAAGAACAAAACGCTGTAAACTTACCCATTAGTTAGTTGCTCATTGTTATTATGGCATAGGCCCTTAATCCCAGTCAAATAGCTGATTTCTAAAAAACATCCCTCTCATGTATATGAAAGGGAATTCCAATTTCACATGGAGGGATGTTCGATAAATTCAGTTTTTTAAGGACCTAGATCTTAGGAAGTAGCTTTTTATCAGCCATAACTTTAGCTACAATAATGGCTGCATCACCACGCAAGGTCAAGGATGTAGGATTAAACATATATCCTTTTTTGGGATCGCTGGCATCAACAGGTGAACCTGTGATAAAGCCCTTCTTGGCAATAGCCAACACAGATGCTTGCGCATAGTAATCAATCTTGTCCGCATCTTTAAAGGTTTTAGACAGATTCTTCATGATCTTGTCATGATCTGTTTCCAGCTTCAAATTCAATGCTTTGGCAATGATGACCGCAGCATCTTGACGTGTGATGACATCTTCCGGCATAAAGATTCTCGGTTGCGAACCTTTTACAATACCGGCGCGTGCAGCTGTTTCGATATAGCGATAATCATAAAGGGCATCTGCTGATATCGCATTTGAAACTGACACGTCATCAAAATGCTTCGCACCACTGTAGTTAAGTGGAATTTGCAAGCCTTTGACCATCATCGTAGTAAATTCGCCTCTTTTAATGTAGCTGTCAGGTCCAAAGCTGTTAATTGGATCGATCGGATTCATGACACCCTTAGCCAAAATGGCCTCGATATAGTCTCTCGCGTATTTGTGTTTAATAACATCACTATACGTTTCTCCAACCTTGGCAGCTACATAGTAGCCGAAACGATCAAACGGTACTTTAATGGTATGTTTCTTCGGATCTACAACACCGCCAATGTTCTGCCAGTCTTTGAGATCAGAATCAAAGTAGAACACCGTCATTTGTTTCCCTGCATCCTGAGCGATACTGCTATCATACGTCAGCGTTAATGTAGCACGCTTGGAAGGTACCAGTTCATTGGCTGGGTCACGCCAGTAGAAGTTTTTGATCTTGCTACTGTCGTTTTGTGACTTATTGGCCAGTTGGTATGGATCAGCACCGTAAGTAACAGGATCATACGCATCTGTTTTGATATCATCTGCTACACCTGGGTCAATCCAAAATACAGGACTTGATTTGGTATAACGATCTGGAAAATCTCTATTAAAATATTTACTTCCATCTGCGATCAAGCTCTGCATGTCCGATAATGCCTTTTCAGTTTCAAACTCATGTCGGTCCACGACACCATCTTCGCTGTTCGCTATCGCAAAATACAAAGTGTGTCCGGAGAAGACCTGATTTTTGAATTGCTGAGGCTGGTCATAGTCCCGACGAATCAGGCTCGTTCCCTTGGCAAAAGCAAGTGTAAGATTACCATCAAACACTTTATGTGATGTCTTCATGGCTTCCATAAACTGCTCGCCAGGAATATTAGTAGGCACATATTTTACGGTAATGGTTTGTTTTTGTTTGTCCTTACCTACCGTAACCACTACATCAATTTTATTGTCTTTATTAGGTTTCAGCCCTGTAACGATGGCTTTGTATGTTGAAGGATAATCAATGGTGCCATCATAGTCAGAGTCAAACCCCTCTTGAACGGCTGTTTCCTTACCCACCATAACACTATCTGCATTACCTGCGTTCACTACAACTTGCACAAAGTTTTGATTCACGATTCTCTTTTCTGGGAGTGGACGCAAAATATCAAAAGATGTGGATTGGCCGGATACTTGCAATCGGAACGTTGCAAATGGTCCGCTTTTACCACTGTTGTACAAGGTAATATTGTAGGCTACTGCTGTTCCATCTTGTGGAATCGTTTGGTTTTTCAGTACAAAGCTGAAATACTTCTTATCTGGATGATAATAAACCAGCAGATCCTTTAAATCTTTGCTGTTGAATTTATCCGTAGTAGAACCGGAATTGTACACTGTCTTGGCATCTTCGGCTGAGTAGAACTGATTATTCAGAGTCCAGTTGACCTCACTGCCGTCAGATCCTTTAATCTCCAGAATATATTGGTCTTTATTGGTGATATCGCTTAACGCACTCGGTACCTGGTTTGCAGTTCCCAAATCAGCAATGCTAAAGGTACCAAAAACATTGATGTTTTTCAGGGATGTAGTGTAATTCGTGTCATCCACTTTTTTGAAATTAGCATCTTTGGATTTTGGTGCAATTTCGCTGTATTTCGGCGCACTGCTTAGTCCGCTAACTGGAGTAAACGGAATAATACCTTGCGTGTTTGCAACAGGAATTACCGGTATATTCGTTTGTGTAAAGTTTACTTTTACTGTATTGGCGTACTCAATACCCGGTTTGTATACAAACTTGATTTCATTATTCCCATTCGCCAGTGCATTAGCTGCCGCATCCTCGGAGGATAAAGCGAGTTTAAAGTCCACTCCTGTGCCATCCAGATCAACCAATACATTATTTACATACAGGAATACATTTCGGTTACTGCCTGTGTAATGAATATCTGATGCATTACTTACGTCGAGCAGTTTACCTTTAAAGTTGCCCAATTGGGTTAATTTATAGGTATTCAAGTTTGCGCTAGATGTATTCAACGGAATTTGTTGTCCGTCATAAATCGTATCGTATTTCATGAATGGACCCTGCAACAGATTCACTGTTGCTTTGATCAATTTGGTCGAGTCTCCATTCAGGTAAAAATTCAGTGCGTTTGTGCCCTCTTTAGGCAGGGAGTCAATGTAAGCAACAATTTTCTTCACCTGTGTTGACTTACCATTAATCGTCCTAACCACATCTTGAGAACCTACCGTGTGTACAGTTACGCCGGAAAGCTCGCTAATCGAAGTTGGAGCCCCGTTAACCACGATAAATTCCAAACCTACAGGAACAGACGGGGCATCTGTGGTTTTATTTTTCATAGAATTACCGGACAACTTTTGGGCTTCTGCTATAGCTGCCGTTTGATCTGATCCTTTGATTCTGTTCAACAATTGAACATTAAAATCGGAAAGGTAGTTAACATCATCAATGTAAGGTTGTGTGCTGCTGCGCAATGTAAATTGCACAGGATATGCCGCTGGAGGTGTACTACTATCATCAAAAGTTAACCCCAGAAACGCTCCAGTTACATGATCAATGACAGCATCTGTAGGTACATTCACCTGAAATGGATACACTCTATAGCCATTTGAAGTTGTCACATTAGCCGTATCAATCGTAGCATCTACACCGCTGGTACTACCAACAGCGCTTCCGTTGTTGCTTACATCAATAAACCGTGCATTAATGGTAGCCACCTTCGGATCGGAAGCCCCCCCTGGGACTAACACTTTACCTTTTAAAACAATTCCGCTGGTGTCTGCCACCGTAAAGTCTGGTGAAGTGGTCAGATCCGTAGACACGTTGCCATCCTTATTTAAATTCAAATCAGAAAATTCAGGTTTTCCTGTATAAATTGTGATTTCACGTGTAACCGTAAGGGCCTGAGTGCCATTACCTACTTTGATAGTCACTACGTTTTTACCAGGGCTGAGTACGACACTACCTGTTAATTTATAGCCTGTGTAGCTATTAACAGTATATGTGTTACTACTTTTTGCAGACGTCAGCGTTACATTGTCAGCATTGGGCGCTGTACCTTGAATAACTACTTTGACGTCATCCGTACCACTATTCTTTGCATCAGTCAAAACAGTTGTTTGGTTCTCAATCAATTGCTCTGTTTCGCCATTTAACGTTGCAGACAAATCGTAGAGCTTGGGTCCGTCCTGATACTCAATATAAATAGAATCCTTCATATCAGCCGAATTTTGGCTGCTTTGGAACGTAATTCGGTTCAAACCAGGAAAGAGTTTAATGTCTGTAATTTTAAGCGTGGAGCCGGCGACCGTAATTCCGCCCTTTTGGCTTTCATTTTTATTAACCTCGGTGTAGGTCGTTCCATTTTTAGAGAGCTGGAATACACTATAGGAAATAGTGCTTCCGTTCACTCCATTAATCGTACCATTAACTGTAACACGGTCGGTGTTCACCACTCTGGCCGAATCCGCATCATATTTTTCATTTGGAAAAATAAAATAAGTTCCCGTCGCAGCATGAGCCGTACCTACCAGGGCCGTCGGCACCAAGCCAATGATGAGACCAACCGTCAGCAACATGGATAGCAATCGTTTCAAATCATTGTCCTCCTTTGATTCTGTCGCACCTTGGGGCACGTAATCATTCGATACCTTTTTTATCGGTAGCGAACATACAAAAAATTAGTAAATACGCAAAAAAGGAGGGTAATTTTTCATAGCGAAGAACAAAAAAGCCCTCAAACCCGCGGTATACCGCCAAGCTTGAAGGCTTACTTTTAAAATAAAAAATTATAATTTCGACCGAGTCTGGGAGTCTGGCTTAGCCAGCAACCGAATCAGGGTGTTAATCACCGGACGTTTGGTTTTGCCGACAAGACCAATAACCTCGGCGCCGATCTGTAAGAAGAACATCATAATACATATCACGACAAAGGTAACCCAGTTCGCTTCATAAAGCGCAGCAGATGATTGGATAACGGCTAATATGCCAAAGAATGCGGCTATACAGTAAATAATCAATACGGTCTGTCTGTGGCTAAAGCCCAATTCACGCAGGCAATGATGTAAATGACCTTTGTCTGGTGAGAAAATCGGTTTTTTCTGCAACTTTCGACGAATGATCGCAAAGAATGTATCTGACAAAGGCACGCCGATAATGATCAATGGCGTAATAAACGATACGATAGCAATTTGCTTGAAACCAAGCATCGACAGCATCGCCAGACAGAAGCCCAAAAATAGAGATCCTGTATCACCCATAAATATTTTTGCAGGATGAAAGTTAAAAAACAGAAATCCGATAATGCTACCGAGCAGCACCAGGCAAAGCATAGCAACCATATAGTTGCCCATCAGAAGAGACATTACAAAAATCGTTCCGATTGCGATTCCCGAAACACCAGCAGCCAGTCCATCCAGACCGTCAATCAAATTGATGGCATTCGTTACACCTACAATCCAGAAAATCGTAAGCGGGATGGAGATCCAGCTTTCCAAAGAAGAGTATGCATCCTGAAAAGGCACATTCACAAAATCAACACGAATATCAAAAGCAAATACAACCATACACGCAACGGCAATTTGAGCCAAAAATTTCAATTTTGCATTAAGATCAAAACGATCATCAAGAGCACCAATCAGTGTAATCAGCGTTCCGCCAATCAGAAAGGCTGCGATAAAATTAATATCCCGTGAGGACAGCATTCCTTCAGGCACAAAAGGTAAAATCGCCAATAAGGACAAAAGAAATGCCAGGAAAATCCCCAGACCGCCAAGACGCGGCATAATTCGGGTATGTACCTTTCGGGCATTCGGTACATCAACGGCTCCAACCTTCACAGCAAATTTCTTGACGAGCGGTGTCAATAACAGCGCAAGTCCCAGTGCCATGATGAAACCAATAATATAGATCAATAACATTTGATCATTCGACCCCCAATTTTAAAGCAATCCCTTTTCAGATGTAACCGCATTGAATTATACTCTGATCGAAAATAAATACCAAGCCTCATATTCTGGCAAATTAGCGGGTTTTGAAGGCAGATTCAAGCTATTTATCACACTTTTGTGACGTTTTCTTTTTCACGCATCACTTTCATGGCGAATTTCGGCAGCGCAAGCATTCTTTTGTACCGACTTGGCTCTTTCAATAGCCTATACAACCACTCAGCTCTGAGCTTCTGGAACAATTTAGGCGCACGTTTGGCTTTACCGGATATAATATCGAAGCTACCGCCCACCCCCATCATCACAGGAACACCCAATTGTTCTTTATATTTACCAATCCAGGGCTCCTGCGTGTCTGCTCCACGTGCTACAAACAGCAAGTCAGGATTTGCTTCACGAATAGCTGCAATCACCGCTTCATCCTCTACCGGTCCGAAAAATCCGTCATGCTTGCCGCAAACCGTAATTCCGGGATAAAGCTCATGTACCCGCTGGGCTGTCGCTTGAATCACCTCAGATGTCGATCCGAGCAAATAAACTTTCCAATGATAGTTTTCTCCAGCTGCAAGTAATTCATGTAACAAGTCAAAACCCGCCACACGTTCTGGTACTGGATGTCCTACATAATTTGCGGCCCAAACCACGCCAGTCCCATCCGGGACGATGAGCTCCGCCTGCTTCATCACTGACATGTACATAGGGTCTTCCAACGCTGCCATAACCATAATCGGATTGGCAGTGATCACTTGATGGGGTCGGCGAGACTCCACTGCTTGAATTAATACATTTAATGTATCTTTCATATTAAGCCTTGATACCGGAACACCGAAAATCGGGACGGTAGGCACATTCGTAACCTTATCGACTGTCACTGTATCCATCATCCTTTGCGACACAAGTAATTAATGATATGCTGTGCCGGCAAACGGGCCTCGCTCTTCAACAAAGCAATTGCCGCTCCCTGGCTCTCGATCCATTGGCTCCGCTGATCCAGCAATCGTATAGCCTCATCAGCTAGCTTTTGACCATTCAGCGCTTCTGTGGTGCCTACAGGCTGGCTACCGACGCGGCCGAGGAAATGGTCAATTTTCGGATCATAGGATATCCCCAACGGGGGCACCTGATGGGATGCTGCATAAATCAGACTGTGCAATCTCATCCCGATCATCAAACTACAACGACTGACTTCCAGCAACATCTGCTGAGGATCGGTAACCTGCTCACATATACTAACACGACTGCCCGTTTCCCTAATATCCCCTAACAAATCCATTACCATCCTTGAAGCCTGCTCATCGTCTGGCAGATGGAAAGGAAAAAAGCGCAAATGTACACGGCGCCCAGCAGCTAATTTTTTCAAACCGTCAGCGATCGCCGTTAATTCACGACACTCCTTGTCCCAGTAACGTACCGACACACCAACAATCGGAAGTTCATTTTCCCCTTCGACAGCCGCTCCTTGCAAGCCTTCGGAATTGGAGGGCAATGGAAGCCCCATTACTGGATCGGGAACGACCTCAACAACAGGGTGTTTTAATTTCATGGTGCCCAGTAGCGCCGCAGACTGTTCATCTCTTACAGATACATATTCGCAGCGCTGGAACACAGACCGGATCATAGGGTAAAATATCTTCCGTTGCACCGGGCCAATGCCCTGAGCATACACAAACGTCGGCTTTCCGGCCCACTGAGCCAGTTTGAGAATCGCTAGATAATAAGGAATGCTTTTGGGACTTGTTGCGTCCTGAAGCAAACTTCCGCCGCCGCTGATTAACCCGTCGCTGTTTTTAATCGCTCTCCGAATTTCTCTCAGACTCATACGTGGTACAGCTTCTACTCCGTACATCTTCTGTGTCCAAGCGGGGTCTGAAGACAGCACAACAGGTTTAACCGTAATACCCGCCTGACGGCTTTCCACCTCTAATGCTGTCAAAATCGACTTAAGCACTGCCTCGTCTCCACTATTGCGAAAGCCGTAATAACCCGAGATTATTATCGTTTGAGCTGTGGTGACCATTTCTTCCAACATCCTTCCAGCACTTGCCACACGACAATTGCGATAATTCCCAGAATCAGACCCAATCCCAATCCTAACAGCCCACGACTAAGCGAGAGTGCCGCTGGAGAATGAATATGAGCAAAGGTATCGACCATAGAGGCCTGACCAATAGCAGCGATAATCAGCAAATAGATCGCTTTGCGATATTTCAACGCCAGGAACGCACCTGCAATAAACAGTGGATGTGCCATCAAGAATTCCTTATTACGCGGACGTACACCAAATGCATTCTCAAGGAAATTTCGGAAAACCAGCTCTGTGTTCGATACGGTACCCGCATTCCCGGTACGGCTCAAATAGTACACTCCTGCGGCTCCGATCACAGCCAGTACGATGACCCAGAGTACAGTAATCGGGGTGCGCAACAGCTTTGAAATTTCTTCGCGTATAGAAACGCCCCGATAAAAGAAGATATATATCGCCGCCAAAAAAATCGGCAGAATGTGAAGCAAGCTTACGCCTCTAAATTGGTTCAGCACTAGACTGTACGCAATACTGTTCAACAGCGCAATAACAAACGGTACAGCAGCCAGCGACAAAACTGCTGTCTGAACGTACAATACAAGTGTTTGAACGAGACGACGACCTATTGAAAGCTCAGGCTCCTGTTCACGTTTGATTCTAATCGTACGCACAGCAATGACCATTGCAACCGTGGGTCCGCTAATCGCTGCGAGCAGTGCCAAGCCTTGCTCCATCAAGCTGGTGTTCAGAACGTAAAGACCTGCTGAGCCAACCAATCCCATTCCAAACGCTAACAAGGTCAACGCTGGGACAAAATACGACACCATAATGGAGAATAAAGCCAGTGCACCCAGTACAACCACCAATTTCAGGTAACGTTGGTAGGATGAATCAACCACTTGAAATGGTTCAGCCTGTCCAAGCTCAAATCCCTTTTTCTCCATCCGTTGAACAGCATTGCCCGGTTTGTCCAAACTGTGGATCAAGTTGTCTACAGAATCCTTCACTTTGGCCTCAGCCACACTGCGGGTTGGAGCAGTATTAAGATACAACATGCGAATGTTGCGGTCCTTGGTCGCCAATGCAAAACGATCAGCCAGCGTCTCCACATCAAGCGTTGAATCTTTGTCGCTCAGTGAGTACAAGCGCACAACGTTATATTTTATATCGTAAGCCAGCTTGTTGAAGCCTGCCTGCGGTTTTTTCAAATTTTCAATAGCGGCCAGGCCAATATTGTATTTGTTCAGCAATTCAGCAAATGCTGCCAAGCTATGCTTTTTCTCATTATCTGTAAACCCTTTGACAGAATCTCCTTCAAATAAAATGCGTTTTACGCCATTCTCCTGAAAGGAAGCCAACGTCTCTTCTGTCAATTCCTGATTGTAAGGAAGGCTGTCGCTCATCCGCGGAACGATAAAAAATCCTTTATTCCGAAGCTGTTTCATAGCAATTGGATCAGGCTGCATGGGCTTGAGATACGCATCCTCTGGAGAAGTTTCTACAACGAGCCCTTCATGGCCCTGATAAGTCCATGGTTTGACGTTAATGTCTAGACTGGTAAAAGTACGTTCAATTAACGGCTTCAAAGCCGCAGCGTTTTCCTGATCAGTGAAAACAACGTACGTAAAGTTCTCGTTTACGGGTGATACCCGTTTTTCCATATCAGCAATATTCTGAGTCGTATAGGTTACAACATGGCCTGCTTTACGGAAATCATCCAGTGTGCTTTCATACATTGCCATACTGTTCACACCAGCCTGCTTTAAGCGGTCAAGCTGCTCATTCAGGTAATCCTGCGGGTGAGCCTGATACGAAGCTGCCTCTGTCAAATCCCGATAGTCGAATACGAGCTCTACTTTTTTACTTGATGATTCTGTCTTCACACGATCGGCAATTACAGGAATGGAAGCCAGCAAGCCAAGTGCAACCAGAATCCATAACCATTTTCGAGAAGCCGTATTCCAATACTGCCATTTCTGATACACCAAAGAACCTCCTTAATATTCGGGATTTTGCAAAATTCAATGCTGCCCACCTTGCTCTTGCTTAGTTCTTGGTAGGCCACTCATTGGATTTTGCAAAATCCTCCGTTGCCGGAATAAGCTTATTTTCCCAAAGCCTCTTCCAGATTATTCTGCAACACAGAAATGACCCCCACGGCGTACTGCCCTTTGCCGTGAGAGGTCACCGATTTCTTAATTCATATCTAATTGCCTTAATCCTATTCTATTATAAATGGATTTGTCTCAAGCGTCTACGCGTGCCATAACAGCTTCCACCAGACGGCTGATTCTTTGCTCGGCATCTGCCAGTGAGGAACCGCGTACCGCAAAGTACACTTTAATTTTAGGCTCAGTACCGGAAGGACGCAAGCAGAACCACGAGCCGTCTTCCAGTAAGAATTTAAGCACATTCTCTTGTGGAAGTCCGTCCAAACCCTGTGAGTAATCCAGCACTTTTTCCACCTTCACACCTGCAATTTCCAGAGGCGGAGTAGTGCGCCAATCCGTCATTTTGCCCTGAATCTGCGCCACTCCATCCTTGCCCTTGAGCGTGCGGGACTCCAGCTTCTCCAGGAAGTAGCCAAACTGCTTGTACAGCTCCTGTAAAACATCATACAGCGTCTTGCCTTGGGTACTGTAATAAGCAGCTGCTTCAGCGATCAGCATAGCCCCCAAGACCGCATCCTTGTCACGGGCATAATTGCCTGCCAGGTAGCCGTAGCTTTCCTCATAGCCAAACAGGTAGGTATAATCACCCGTTTGGTCGAACTGATTCATTTTCTCACCAATGTACTTAAAGCCCGTAAGCGTGTTGAATACCGTTGCTCCAAAATGCTCAGCAATCACTGCGCCCATTTCACTCGTTACGATGGTTTTAATGACAGCTCCGTTATTTGGAAGCTTACCCGTTTCTTTTAGCTGGTTCAACAAGTAGTAGGCCATGATCGCGCCAGACTGATTACCAGACAATACCACATACTCGCCGTCACGGTTTTTCACAACTGCTCCCATGCGATCCGCGTCGGGGTCTGTACCGATCAACAGGTCCGCACCAATTTTTCCACCCAGCGCAATCGCCAGCTTGAAGGCATCGCGTTCTTCCGGGTTGGGTGATTTGACAGTAGAAAATTCGGCATCCGGCTGTTCTTGCTCAGGCACAATATGTACCTGCTCAAAACCGATTTTCTCCAACACGCGACGAACCGGTACGTTGCCTGAGCCATGAAGAGGTGTAAACACAACTTTGAAGTTTTTGCCCGGTCCGGCTGCAATCAGCTCACGATTAACACTCACACTGGCTACCGTGTCCACAAACGCTTCATCTTCTTGCTCTCCGAGCCAAACCAGCAGGCCCTGTGCCTCTGCTTCTTCACGTGTCAGACGGTGAATATCAGCAAAAGAAGGAACCTCATGGATATAACCAATCACCTGCTCGGCCTGATCAGGAACAAGCTGACCGCCTTCATCGTTGTATACCTTGTATCCATTATATTCAGGAGGGTTATGGCTTGCTGTTACGACAATACCACCGCTGGCTCCCGAATGACGCACGCTAAAAGAAAGCTGTGGCGTTGGGCGCAAGGAAGGGAACAGCTTGGCAACGATGCCGTTGCCTGCCAGCACCAAAGCCGCATCCAAAGCAAACTCTGGGGAGAAATGACGCGAGTCATGCGCGATTACAACCGAAGGCTTCCCTTCTTTTCCCGCATGCTGCTCTAAAATATAACGAGCCAGTCCCTGAGTCGCACGTCCAATGACGTAACGGTTCATCCGGTTACTACCTGCTCCGATCACTCCACGCAGCCCACCTGTGCCGAATTCCAGCTCTTTATAAAAGCGATCCTCCAGCTCCTGCTCGTTGCCTTCCAATGCGCGCAACTCCTGTTTGGTTTCTTCATCAATATAAGGGTCTTGCAGCCAGCTCTCAATGCCTTCTATTGCTTTTTTACTCAACTGCGTCATACGGAATTTCCCCTCTCCATTTTTGGGTTGTCAAAACAGGATTTCTATGTACACATGCACTCGGTTCAGACGTCGTGCTTATGTCGGTAGAGCTTATTTATTGGGGAGGGTCTGATAAAGCAAACATAATTTCGCCCTCAGCTACTACCGTCTCGCCTACTTTAGCCGTAGCTTTCCCTTTGCCAAATGAGCCTTTGGAACGGGTAATTTCCACTTCAAGCGTTAGTGTATCCCCAGGGACCACCTGTCCGCGGAAACGGAAGCCATCCAGCCCTGCCAAGAAACCAATTTTGCCGCGATTTTTCTCTAGGTGCAGTAATGCGACAGCCCCAACTTGAGCCAGTGCTTCAGTGATCAACACACCAGGCATAACGGGATATCCCGGAAAATGTCCGATGAAATGAGGCTCAGTCATCGTTACATTTTTAATACCTACTGCTCTTTTCCCTTCCTCCAGTTCAATAATACGGTCCACCAACAAAAATGGCGGTCGATGCGGAATAATCTCCTGAATTTGATTAACATCCAATTGCAATTTGTCCATTTATCTTAATAGCTCCTCCCGCTTGCACGGTTTAGGCCCTATCACAAAATAGAGCCACTGCAAGCATAATATTACCCCGCCTGCGCTGCATAAAAACAGCTCAAAGCGGTAACAATGTTAGATATCCTTCACTTACTGCAGAAGTGAAGGTTGAGATAAGGGGCTTTTTCCGCCGGTTATGCAACCAGAGGCGCGAAGAGGCCCTTTTGCCCGTGCTTGCTCTTACCCCGCAGTGTTATAAACTTCCCCATCATTATACAGTTATCAGATGTAAAAAGAAAATTACGCGGAAGTACCATATTGGGTGCTCCTATTATGGGGTGAAGCGGAGCTTCAATTTGAGTCAAGGGGGAGAGGGCTTCGGGGATGGATCATTCTTCCGATCGCTGTTAACCCCGGATTTTTTCATTGTACAGGAGATTTAAAGGGTAAAATCCGGGGTTAAAGGCGAACGCTGACGCTTCTTCAGAACGATTCCATCCCCTCCGCCAAGTTACTTTTGGCTCAAAAAGAAAGCTCGCTTCAATAATGCTCGCTTGTCGTAAAAAACGAAGGAACAAACCGAAGGCCCCTGCGATTGCCTTCATTGGCTGCAAGCTGTCCGAGCTACGTTTGAAGGCTCCTGTCGTTAAAGGCACAACAAAACCCTGTGCCGCTGGCACAGGGTTTTGTTGTTTTATATACTACCCACACAAATTGCGGGTTGATTTACCTTAACAAGAGTGGGCTCTGATGGCGGGTAGTCAGCGGAGCGGGCAGAATTGTTCTGGAGAAGCGCAGCGTTTGCCTTTATCCCCGGATTCAAACCTCCAATGGTTTATAATCAAAAGGAATCCGGGGATAACAGCAATCGGAAGAACAATCTGCACGCGGAGCGGTCTTTTCCCGCCACCTCACTCTTTTAAAGTAAACTTAAGGCGCAAATATAAGATCAATGACATGCTGCCAGGTCTTCCATTCAAATACGCCTGCCAGTCCTTGCTTGCCTACGATCACATATCCTGCAATCAAACCACCCAACAGCGAGAAAAAGAGCAGCAACGGAATTACGAAATAACGGGCGGTACGCCAGCGGGACTTCGCCTTTTCAGGCACCGGACGGGAATTGGGTTGTTCTTCTTTCATCACCAAATCCCTATGCCCTCAGATTGTTGGCCAGGTTCATCATCGTATCGCTAGAGGTTAGCGCCCGCGCCGCCAATTGATACATCCGCTGAACTTGCATCATGTCCGTCATTTCACCCGCTAAATCCACATTGGACTCTTCCAGATAACCGGAACGTACAGATACGTCCGGTGGAACAGCGCCCGCTACACCTGCCGCACCAAATACATTCGCTTCTGTCACACCATTTGCTAACACGAACAGGTTATCATCCCGCTGTTCCAATCCTTCTGGACGTTGCACATCCATCAGCTTGATTCGCTGACCAACTGTCGGATTTCCCGTTCCATTTGGGCGAATGAGCAATTCACCGTCCGGGTTAATCGCTACCTTGGAGCCAGACGGAGCAGTTACAGGAACATCATTGTTATCCAGCACTTGATAGCCTTCAGAAGTTGTCAGCAACATCGTTTTGCCGTCATTCGGATCTGGAACAAACTGAAAGCTGCCGTCACGCGTCCAAGCCTTCTGTCCATTTCCCTGAACTTCGAACATGGCATTGCCCTGGATCGCAAGATCGGTAGGAAGGCCCGTCTCTTTAAGCGGTCCCTGCTCCATATTTTTCATAGCCGAGGCTACTTTCACACCGTAGCCCAGATTATAGCCAAGCGGCATAGCCCGTCCATTTTGGAGATACGTTGAAGGCTGCTGCTGCACATTGGCCAGCACATCTTCAAAAGAACCCTGTTTACTCTTATAACCAACCGTATTGACATTGGCGATATTATCGGCAATCAAATCCAGGCGCTGCTGCACACTGGCCATAGACACCATTGCGCCGATCATGGAGTTGTTCATCACTTACCCCCTGTTATACACGGCCTACTTCATTAACGGCCTTGTCCAAGCTTTTATCATAAAATTGAATGACCTTCTGATTCGCTTCGTACGCTCTTAACGCAGCCATCATATCCACCATCGACTGCGAAGCGTCTACATTGGATACTTCCAGATAGCCTTGGCGGACAGATACCACATCATTCGCAGTCATCGTTCTGGCCGTGGCTCCGTCCGTATCATTCAGACGAAAATTCCCGTTCCCTTCACGAACGAGCTGGTATGGACGGTCAATGACACTGATTCCGAGCGTCGTTCCCAATGTCTGATTGGAGTCTTTGTCCACCAATTCGCCTCGCTCATTTACTTTAAGCGCTGAAACAGCCCCCGTCAATCGAATCGGCTTGCCATTCGTATCCAGCACTGCTGAACCAGTCGACGAGAGCAACGCACCCGTTCCATTTACCTGAAAATGCCCATCACGTGTATAGCGTACATTACCGTTATTGTCCCGAACCGTAAAAAACGCTTCCGGACGATAGGTGACTTCACCGTTAGCATTGATGAATTTCCCCGCCTGATCAAAAGCCATAGGCTGACCGGTTGCCGGGTCGTTCACGTTAATATTGGACTGTATTGCGAAATCCGTAGCTTGTCCGCTATCCTTCAATGCCCCCTGAATGTAAGGGGAGAGGCTTTCCTCAGCAAAAACGCCAGTATTGAGCTTGCCGACCGTACGGTCCGGGTTATTCGGATTGCCCCCGGTCATCGAAATAAGCATTTCGGGAAAAGAACGCTGAACACTATTTTCCTGCTTGTATCCCGGTGTGTTCATATTGGCAATATTTTGCGTCACGGTGTCATGGCGTCGTTGTTGCGTTGTCATTCCGGCGGCCGCAGTATATAAACCTCTTAACATGTATCGTGCACCCCAATCCTGTACTCTCCTGGTCAAACATCTGCTCGTACGGAGGCATGGAAGCCAAAACCTAGATAGCCTGCCTGACCGCACACGAGTCTCTTATAATCACTATCGGCAGATTAGAACTTTTTCTTAACGACATGATCTAAATTATCCAGCATAATTCCTGTGCCCTTGACGACACAATGCATCGGATCTTCAGCAACCAGTACCGGAACACGCAGTTCCTCGGCAAGCAGCTCGTCCAAACCGCTTAGCAACGCGCCGCCGCCAGTCAAAATAACACCACGATCAATGATGTCTGCTGACAGTTCCGGTGGGGTCTGCTCCAATACAAACTTGGCCGCAGCCACAATCGCTGATACAGGATCTCTGAGCGCATCCTGCACTTCAGCCGCAGAAATACTTAACGTTTTAGGCAATCCGGATACCATATCCCGCCCCCGGATGTCCATTTCTGCCTGTCGTCCGCTCGGATGCACGGTACCGATGGCGATTTTAATATCTTCCGCCGTACGTTCCCCGATCAAAAGCTTGTACTTTGTTTTCACATATCTCATGATGGCAGAATCAAACTTGTCTCCTGCCATTTTAATGGAAGAAGCCGTTACTACATCCCCCATAGAGAGGACCGCAACGTCTGTTGTTCCACCACCAATATCCACCACCATATTGCCACTAGGCTCAAAAATATCCATTCCTGCCCCGATGGCAGCTGCTTTTGGCTCTTCCTCCAAAAATACTTCTCTGGCCCCGCTACGCTCCGCCGCTTCACGAATCGCTTTTTGTTCCACTGAGGTGATGTTCGTCGGCGCACAAATCAGAATACGAGGGTGGCTGTACCAGCTTTTTCCCCCTACCCGATTGATAAAATATTTTAGCATCGCTTCGGTCACTTCAAAATCGGCGATGACACCGTCGCGTAGTGGACGGATGGCTATGATATTACCGGGAGTACGTCCAACCATACGGCGCGCTTCCTCTCCGACAGCCAGAACTCTTTTTGTATCGCTTTCTATTGCAACAACGGAAGGTTCGTCAAGAACAACCCCCTTCCCTTTGACGTGGATAAGCACGTTGGCCGTACCGAGGTCGATACCGATATCATTACTGAACATATTAAGAAGGCCCCCAAAGTGATATTTTAAAAAGCTGAGATTCGACAAGAAGCGGCAAATATATGTATAAACCTACGGTTACATGTCATTTTTCGATCTTGTACCATCTTTTAACATATCATACTTCAGGGGGTTGATTCAATGGCTTTGCCAGCCAATTCACTATATATTTTTAGGACTTGCCTGAAACGAGGATCTCCCTACTTTTGCCGCTCGTTTTTTTGTACTTGATTTTCGTTGCTTCCCCTCCCCGCAGATGGCGGATGGATTTATGGTATTCGAGAATGTGCTTCACCTGATCTGCAAGGTCCGGGTTGATTTCAGGCAGCCGTTCGGTCAGATCTTTATGCACCGTGCTCTTGGAGACACCAAATTCCTTGGCAATCGTACGGACCGTATTCCTTGTTTCCACGATACAGCGACCGATTTTGATGGTCCGTTCCTTGATGTAATCGTGCACGCTCCCGCCTCCCTACTGTGGATAGTTTGGTACATTATATGAGGAGCGTGCCTATATATTCGCGGTTTGGCGGGAAGACATGCTTCGGAAGGCCTATTTATTTGGCAAAAGCAACTTATGTTTACCTTATGCACAAAAACTACACAAGAAAAAAGCAGGGAATATGGATTCCCCGCTTTGTATGCAAAGCCATGACCAAATTTATTTCTTAGGAAGCAGACCTGCTGGATTCACCGGCTTGTCATCCTGGTACACTTCAAAATGCAGATGTGTTTTCAAATCCTTTTCAAGCTCGTTACGACCCGCTGAAGCAATCACATCGTTTTGTTTCACTTGATCGCCTTCTTTTACTTTCAGATCACTCAAGCTTTGATACACAGTTTTGAGATTATTATCATGCGTGATTTCTACGACATTACCTACCAGCGGATGTTGTTCCACACGAGATACTTTGCCACTCAGGGCGGCTCTCACTTCAAACGCCTGATCGTCGGCCCGAGAAAGATCAATCCCGGTGTTGGCGGTAAAGGTTTTATCGTACTCTACCATCGCAGCCGCCTGTTCGTCAGCTGTCGCGTTTTCGTCAAAGAATGGCTTTACGACCTGTACTGCGGCAGCATCCACCACCGGCCATGCGAGATTTTCCGACTGGGCAACGACTTCCATGCTTTCAGGCTGTTGCCCTGTGACATCGGTATTGATCGTTGTTGTATTCTGTACCGATGAATTAGTTGGGTCAGGTTTGAAAGACTTCTGGCTGGCATCCTGATAGACCCACACTAAAGTTAGTATAATGGCAGCTGCGGCAATGTAGGCTGCCGGGTATGCCCACCTTTTGGACAACAGCTTTTTCCATGAAGACGGCCGTGAAGCCCTTCCACCCTGAAAGGTTTTGGGTGTTTCTTCATGATTTTGATTCTGGTTTTTATTTTGTTCACTCATTTGCTCATCACCTCAGTAACCAGTGTTACCGGGTGCAACTCTTTTATACTTCAAAGTTTTGAAAAATTTACTAACTTAGAATACGAGAGGCTTGGGCAAAGGAAACGCCCGTATAATAGTGAAGGAGAATTTGAGTGGCGGTATGTCCTTCCTTGGCCATTCCGTTAGCTCCCCATTGGCTCATACCAACTCCATGTCCGTAGCCGTAGGTTGTAATGGCGATCCGATCCCCTTCCGCCTTCCACGTAAATTCAGCAGAACGCAGCCCCAGCTTATTTCGGATTTCCAGTCCTGTAAAAACAGTGCCTCCTACTTCGATCTGCTTGATCCGATGCCCTTTTGTCTTGGAAAGTACCCGAATTTCCGGCATACTCCCTCCTCCAGTAGAAGCGGCTATCGCCGTACGGCTCAATCCCAATCTATCAAACACATTCTGACGGCTCAGTGTGATGGTTTCTGTATAACGGGGGGCCAACTGCTTGTCCCATGGACTTGATACGCTCCGTAAATAGGGCACAGCCTTGGCCCATACATCCTCTGAATTTTCAGTATAACCGTTACTGGTAGAAAAAAAGGAAGCGGTAATCGGTTTGCCCTCATATACCATGATCGTATCCTTGGTGTCGCGTACAGCCTGCCGGATTTTGGCCAGTTCTGCGGATTTTCCAGAATGCCCCCACTCTCTATTAAGTTTGGCTTTGGAAATGTAAGCTTGGTGCTTAACCGTATCGGTCACATCCGCTCCCGCCGGAGCGCCGCTGGTGTCATCAGCCAGCAAACGGCGGGCAATGAAGGTACGCGCGGCAATGGCCTGCGCCTTCAACGCCTCGCCCTCAAAGCTGGGCGGCATTTCGGCGGCTACTACGCCGACAATGTATTGCTCCAGCGGCAGCGTCTCCGTGCGCCCAGTGGACGTGACGTATACCCGCACGTCCGGCTCTGCCGCCACTGGTACGCTGCGCGCTGGCGCGGCGGGCACCGCAGGCATGGGTGGGACGCCCGGCAGGCGTGTAACGGGCGCCTCGCCCTTCGCAACCGCTGGCGTAGCCGTGCGGTTACCAGGCGGCAACGGCTGCGCCGTGTGGCGTGGCCACGCCATTAGTGCGGGCACCACCAGCGCTAGCGCAAGCAGGCCCGCCATAGCCGCGGCGGGCAGCCACGGGCGATGGCTGCCCCAGCGCGGTACATGCCCGGTGGCAGGCCGCAGATACGGCAGCGGCACGGACGGCTGGCTGCCGCGTGCGTCGCGGGTCGTAGCTGCCCCGGGGGCGAGCGACGACGCCGGGATAGAGCGCTGCGCGGGAGTGACCGCCGCCGCACGTCGGGCGGTGAGGGTCACTCTATCAAGAGCTAACGCGCCCGGCGGAACGGTCTGCTGTTGCACAGGACGCCCTGCCTGTGCAACAGCTATAGAGCCGTGGCTGTCTCCCGCAGGTGAAGCCCGGCGATGTTCCTTGGCATGATGAATGGGTATACGAATACGAACCTGTGAATCTTTCATAAGCTGAAACCTCCATCAAAGGGCTAGAGTCCGGCTGGAAGCAACGATATGCTCCAGCAGATATTTTCAATCATATGAGGTCGTCCACTTTGATAGAACCCTTTTAAGAGAACTGAAAGAATGAAAAAGACAGGCTGAAAGCATAAAAAAACCAAGTCCATAATAGACTTGGTTTCTCACTTGTTCGTAAATATTACAACATGTAGTAGCCGCATGAGGCTATATACGCTAAAGCTTAGGCCAGGGAAGGCTGAATCTTAAACAGATTCCCTGATGCCGGTTCTGGTATGGCGCGCTCAGCACTGGAAGCATCCAGCTTGGGCTCTTCAACCGTTACTCTGTAAATATCCGCGCCTAACCCGGTCAGCTTCTCAGCAAGATGAACATAACCACGGTCGATGTGATGTACGCCGGAAACCTCCGTTGTACCTTCCGCAATCAGTCCAGTCAGAATCAAGGCAGCACCTGCACGCAGATCTGTTGAGGTCACTTTTGCACCTGTCAATTTAGCATTGCCGGTTACAATAGCGGAACGGCCTTCAACTTTAATCTCCGCATTCATCAGATGAAATTCATCCACATGCATAAAACGATTTTCAAACACGGTTTCCGTGATAATGCTGGTTCCTTCAGCGGCAAGTTGAAGTGCCATCATCTGAGACTGCATATCCGTAGGGAAACCAGGATAAGGCAATGTTTTAACATCAACGGCCTTTAACGGTTTATCCGAAATTACGCGAATTCCATTTTCATCCGGTTGAATGGTTACACCCATTTCTTCCATCTTGGAGATAACCGGTCCCAAATGGTCCGATATCGCGCCCTCTACATATACGTTCCCGCCTGTGATCGCAGCAGCAACCATGTAAGTACCTGCTTCTACCCGGTCGGGAATGACCGTATGCTTCACACCGTGCAGCTTTTCAACGCCTTCAATGCGAATAACGCCTGTACCCGCACCGCGCACCTTGGCACCCATACCGTTCAGGAAATTCGCAAGATCGACGATCTCAGGTTCCTTGGCAGCATTTTCAATGGTGGTAATGCCCTCCGCTAGAGTAGCGGCCATCATAATATTTTCGGTCGCACCTACGCTGGCTACATCCAAATAAACTTTGGCTCCGCGCAGACGTCCGTTACTTTTAGCTTCAATAAATCCCTGGCCCAGACTAATCTCGGCGCCCAATGCTTCAAAACCCTTCAAATGCTGATCAATCGGTCGCGTACCAATTGCACATCCGCCCGGAAGCGAAATTCTTGTGTGTCCCATACGTGTAAGCAACGGCCCCATAACCAAAAACGATGCGCGCATTTTCCTAACCCACTCGTAAGGGGCTTCACAGGAAATTATCTTCCGCGCGTCAACACGAATGACCTCGTCTTGGTATGTAACGCCTGCTCCTAAGGACTTCAGCACTTTGTTAATGGTCATCACATCATCTAGAGGAGGTGCATCAATGATAACACTTTCTCCTTCTTCTCCTAAAAGAGAAGCGGCGATGATCGGCAGAACTGAGTTTTTGGCTCCGCTGACTTTGACACTCCCGGTCAATCTGTTGCCACCGCGGACGATAAATTTGCTCATCTATGGTTCCCTCCGCGCGTCATTTCCCTTTTCCATCATGGAAAAAAAGAACATATTCCGCTATTTTCATGCCTTGCTTTTTCATTACATAAAAAAACAAGAATTTACTAATACCCTAACTGCCATCATAACACTGATTAAATCAAGTATACAAGCGTTTTTTACACATGACGACTAATGTGTTTCTAGCCTGCTCGACCAGCTATACACATATAGTTCTTTTGTTTACCATTGTTGACAATATGGCACGATGTTATTCGACAATTCCCGCAGATACGCGGCCATAAAGTCATATAACCCGCCCTCTTCATGTTAAAACACATTCTAAAGCATCTGGCTCCATGAGATATAGCTTAACAGAAATCCGGACACCAGTTGTCCCAAAATAATGGCAAGAAACAAGTGCAGCAATCTGCCCTGTGGTCCCTTTGGATGCCTGATGAACAAATCCAGCTTTAAGCTCTGTAAGGCCCACCAAGCTAACGCTATACAAATGAGCGACACGATCATGGAGACCAGCGCGGTCATACTCGCCGATTGACTTAACTGTTCAGCCAATTGCTGCTTCCCGTTCATCCGTAATCCCTCCCACCTGCGTCACAGACTTCTTTATAATACTCGGCGAACGCCTAATATGCCAGTGCTAATTCTATTTTCAGGACAATTATTTCGACAAAATACGAACATTTTCTTCTGTTTCGTGAATTTAAAAGGTACTATGTACCTAGCTATTAAGCAAGAAATAGGACTGTATTTTTGGAAATCATATCTAAAAAAAGAGCTCGATCACAGTGATCGAAGGAAGGAAAAGGCTACCTCCTCTTCTTCTGCCGGAACATCATTTGGCAGAAATTATGAATCGGTCTCCCTGTCATTCCATCCGTATACCATGCCGAACCCTTTTACAATCCAGTTAAAACCCAATATTAATTTTTATTGGTTCTGATGCTTGTTGCATTCAGACGGTTAAGTGCCCGTTGCAGGGCTACCTCCGCCCGATGATGGTCTACTTTCTCCTGCTTGCTCTGGAGCCGCAGCTCTGCCCGCTCCCTTGCCGCACGGGCACGCTCCACATCAATATCCTCGGAACGCTCCGCACTTTCAGCCAAAATGACCACTTTATCCTTGCGGACTTCAACAAAGCCCCCATTGACTGCAATCACTTCTGTCTGACTGCCAGTTTTAATACGTACCGGCGCAATCTTCAAGGGAGTGACCAAGGGAAGGTGTCCGGGTAAAATCCCGAGATCGCCTTCCGAGCCACGAACACTGATGCTGTTTACCTGTTCTGCAAAGACCAGGCGCTCCGGCGTCACAATCTCCAACAAATACGTGCTCACTTGAATCCCTCCTGAAAGCTGCCCGCAGACAGCTCACTTCGTAAGGCTCGGCTACTCTTCGCCTATATGCTTACAGCGTTTTGGCTTTTTCTACCGCTTCTTCGATGGCTCCTACAAAAAGGAAAGCCGCTTCTGGAAGATGATCATACTTGCCTTCCAGAATTTCTTTGAAGCTTCGTACAGTTTCTTTAACCGGCACATATTTACCTGGGAAGCCGTTGAACGCTTCGGCAACATGGAAAGGTTGGGACAAGAAACGCTGGATTTTGCGCGCACGGGCTACCAGCATTTTATCTTCTTCACTCAGCTCATCCATACCCAGGATGGCAATGATATCCTGAAGTTCGTTATAACGGGCCAAAATTTGTTTTACACCTTGGGCTACATTGTAATGCTCTTCACCCACAACTTCCGGAGACAAAATCCGGGAACTCGACGCGAGTGGATCAACCGCTGGGTAGATACCCATTTCGGAAATTTTACGCTCCAGGTTTGTCGTTGCATCCAAATGGGCAAACGTTGTAGCAGGAGCCGGGTCAGTGTAGTCATCCGCAGGTACATAGATCGCCTGAATGGAAGTAACAGAGCCTTTTTTAGTAGAAGTAATCCGTTCTTGCAATTGACCCATCTCAGTTGCCAGCGTAGGCTGGTAACCTACTGCCGAAGGCATACGTCCCAAAAGGGCGGAAACCTCGGAACCCGCTTGGGTAAAGCGGAAGATGTTATCAATAAAGAGCAACACGTCACGGCCTTCCTGATCACGGAAATACTCCGCCATCGTCAGACCCGTAAGGGCAACACGCAAGCGCGCGCCTGGAGGCTCGTTCATTTGTCCGAACACCATCGCTGTTTTATTGATAACGCCGGAATCTCTCATTTCATGGTACAAGTCATTTCCTTCACGTGTGCGTTCACCAACGCCTGCAAATACGGAAATACCACCATGTTCCTGAGCGATATTGTTAATCAATTCCTGGATGGTTACGGTCTTACCCACACCAGCACCACCAAACAATCCGACTTTACCGCCTTTGGCGTAAGGAGCCAGCAGGTCGATAACTTTAATGCCGGTTTCGAGCATTTCTGCTTGAGTTGTCAATTCATCGAAGGCAGGAGCCTGACGGTGAATCGGATTTCTAGCTGTTTCACTCAAATCAGTACCATTATCAATTGGCGTTCCAAGTACGTTAAATACGCGTCCTAGAGTTGCTTCACCGACAGGTACCGAAATAGGTGCTCCCTGATCGATTGCTTCAACTCCACGAACCAGACCATCTGTGGAAGACATGGCAATACAACGCACACGGTTGTCACCAAGGTGTTTCGATGCTTCGAGCGTCAGGTCAACTTTGACACCGTTCTCCAGCACAGTCCCAATATGAATGGCATTCAGGATTTCCGGAAGCTGTCCGCGTTCAAACTCAACGTCGACAACCGGACCCATGATGCTCACTACGCGTCCTTTGTTCATCTTTTGGTTTCCCTCCTACAAGCTTGCACAGCCGCAAATCCGAACTACACGATTTGTTTTGCGCCCGCAAATTATCATATTAGTATAGGACCAGCTATACAGCAGTCCGCAAAAAAAGCCCATTAAGACTGGGCACTTGCCCCTGCCACGATTTCCGTAATTTCCTGGGTAATAGCCGCTTGACGAGCACGGTTATAGGTCAGCGACAGCTCACCAATTAGCTTCGTAGCATTTTTAGTGGCAGAACCCATTGCTGTCATTTTTGCTCCCAGCTCACTCGCCTTACCGTTCAGCAAAGCACCATAGATGAGTGTTTCCGCGTATCGCGGCAACAGCACTTCCAGCACTCCTTCCGGTGACGGCTCATACTCATAGTTAATCGAGGATGCAGCAGCAGCGGAATCCGGCGTCGCCATAGGCAACAGACGGTCAACGGTTGGAATCTGAGTCAATGCATTAACAAAGCGGTTATAGCATAGATACAGCTCATCAAATTCTTTGAGCTCAAAACCCTGCACAGCTTTGTTGGCAATCGTCTTGATATCTGCAAAAGCAGGTGTATCCGACAGATCTGTTACCGACTCGGCAATAGGAAACTCGCGGCGTCTGAAATAGTCCCGTCCTTTTCGTCCAATAATGAAAATTGTAAATTCATCCTGTGAACGGTGACGTTCCGCAATTGTTTGTGTAACCTGCCGCAAAATGTTGGCATTATAACCACCAGCCAGACCACGATCAGATGTAATGATGAGATATGCCGTCTTTTTGACCGGACGCGATTCCAGCATCGGGTGCTTAACGTTGTTTGACCCCGCAGCAATACTGGTCACAACTTCCCTAAGCTTTTCCGAATAAGGACGAGCCGCCTCAGCCTTCTCCTGAGCTTTTCTAAGCTTGGATGCAGCTACCATCTCCATCGCTTTCGTAATCTGCTTCGTACTCTGCACACTTTTGATCTGACGTTTAATCTCGCGCATACCTTTTGCCATGATTTCACCACCTTCAAGCTTTGGCAAAGCCAAAGCTACTTCGTAAGCATTCACTTAGCTTTGACAAAGTCAAAGCTTACTTCGTAAACCGGTTCTGGATATCCGGCTGTCCATGATGAAGGACAGCCGGACTAATCATAAAGGGCCTGTTATTGAGGATAAAACATGCCAAGGAAGCCACAGCCCGGAGGGCACGCTTCCTTAGGACACTTCTCGTCATAAACTGGCAAATTCCAATGGTTTAAACCGACGTGGCAAATGATTTTTTGAATTTCTCGATAGCTGCTTTGAGAGCCGCATCGTTATCAGGTACCAAGTCTTTTGTATCACGAATAGATTGAAGAATATCTTGATGATCAGACTCCATATAAGAAAGGAAGTCTTTCTCAAAACGTTTTACATCCGCTACAGGAATATCATCCAGGAAGCCTTTTACCGCAGTGTACAAGCTCACAACCTGTTGCTCTACAGCCAGCGGCTGGTTAACACCCTGTTTCAAAATCTCCATCATACGCGCACCGCGATCCAGACGGGCTTTGGTGGACTTGTCCAAATCGGAACCGAATTGGGAGAACGCTTGAAGCTCACGATATTGGGCGAGATCCAGACGCAGGGAACCTGCAACCTTTTTCATCGCTTTGATCTGAGCCGAACCACCTACACGGGATACAGAAATACCTACGTTAATGGCCGGACGTTGTCCTGCATAGAACAAGTCAGCTTCGAGGAAGATTTGTCCGTCTGTGATGGAAATAACGTTCGTTGGAATATAGGCAGATACGTCGGAAGCCTGTGTTTCGATGAATGGCAACGCAGTTAGCGATCCGCCGCCTAACTCGTCATTCAGTTTCGCTGCACGTTCCAGCAAGCGGGAATGCAGATAGAAAACGTCACCTGGGTATGCCTCACGGCCCGGTGGACGACGCAGCAACAGGGAAAGTTCCCGGTAAGCTGACGCTTGTTTGGTCAAGTCATCGTATACAACCAACACATGCTCGCCTTTGTACATAAAGTACTCACCCATAGCGCAGCCAGAGTAAGGTGCGATATAGAGCAATGGTGATGGGTCGGAAGCTGCCGCTGTAACGACAATCGTATATTCCAAAGCACCATGACGACGCAAGGTTTCAACGACTTGAGCTACCGTAGATTGCTTTTGGCCGATGGCAACATAAATACATTTCATGCCGCTGCCTTTTTGATTCAAAATCGCGTCAATCGCAATAGAGGTTTTACCTGTTTGACGGTCACCGATGATCAGCTCGCGTTGGCCGCGACCAATCGGAACCATCGCATCAATGGCTTTGATACCCGTTTGCATAGGCTCATGTACCGATTTACGGGCCATAACGCCTGGAGCCTGACTTTCTACGGGGCGGAATTCCGTCGTAGCAATCGGGCCTTTACCGTCTACTGGTTGTCCCAGCGGATTTACGACACGTCCGATCAATGCTTCCCCTACAGGAACCTGCATGATCTGACCTGTACGTTTCACTTGGCCGCCTTCACGGATATCGGAGAATTGACCGAGAATAACAACACCGACATTGCTTTCTTCCACGTTGAGCGCCAAGCCCAAAACGCCGTTTTCGAATTCAACCAATTCACCGGACATGACTTTTTCCAGTCCGTAGACGCGGGCAATACCGTCGCCGACTTCAACAACAGTGCCGACTTCAACGACCTCGATATCATTTTTATATTGTTCAATCTGACTTTTAATCAATGAACTGATTTCTTCAGGTTTGATACTCAAGTGTGTTCACCCCTATCTTCTATACTCGTCTGTTAAAGGATTTCTCGAGACGATCCAGCTTACCGGCCAGACTGCCGTCGTACAGTGTATCGCCGATAACCACTTTCAATCCGCCCAGCAGACTCGGGTCCACTATGTTTTCCACACGGATTGTTTTATGTTCACGGGCTCCGAATTGCTCGGCTACCGCTGTTTTTTCCTGCTCACTGAGCGCATAAGTGGAATACACCTTTGCATGGGCAAGTCCCAGCTTGTACTCCTGAATATCGAGGTATCCAGCGAGAAGAGATTCGAACAAATCCGCTCTGCTACGCTGGATCAACAGCTTAATCGTGTTGATCACCGGGGCAGACAGCTTGCCCTCAAAACTGTTAGCCAGAACCTGAAGCTTGACCGCTTCCGTAATGTTAGGAGAGTTGATGAACTTACGGATTTCAGCATCCCCGGAGACAGCTTCTACAAAAGCACGAAGCTCTTGCTCGGTCTCCATAATGGTTTGCTCTTGCTCCGCCACTTCAAACAAAGCTTTTGCATACCGTTTGGCAACTACCGTATCCCGGCTCATGCTTTGC
Organism: Paenibacillus sp. 1-8; assembly: GCF_056316205.1. Classification (NCBI taxonomy): domain Bacteria; kingdom Bacillati; phylum Bacillota; class Bacilli; order Caryophanales; family Paenibacillaceae; genus Paenibacillus; species Paenibacillus sp. 1-8. The sequence continues at coordinate 4,933,288 of NZ_CM149995.1, forward strand.
CTCCTACCTCTTTAAGGTACTGATCAACAAGCTCTCCCTGGACTTGGTCTTCCTTGATTTCTTTTTGAATCAGCTTGGAAGCGATTTGTACCGAAGCCCGGCCCACTTCGCTGCGCAGCTCGGCAACTGCCTTATTGCGCTCGCTTGTGATCTCACGAACAGCTTCGTCTTTCAGGCGGACAGCTTCGTCCTTGGCCTGAACGATAATTTGCTCCGCTTGCTTGCTACCTGTTTGTTTCGACTGCTCAATAATATCGTAGGCTTCTTTACGTGCCTGTTGGAGAGCCTGCTTTTGCTCCTCAACATAGGCAGTAGCCTGTTCACGCGTCTGTGCCGCTTCATTCATTTGCTTCAAAACAAGCTCACGCCGCTTCTCCATGATTGAAAAGAGGGGGCCGAATGCATAACGGGTCAGCAACCAGTACAAGATCAAAAATGCAACTATAGTAAAAACGATACTTGTCCAATTAAAATGCAATTGAAGTCACTCCTTTCCGGTGAACGTCAGTCCTAGTTATCTCTTAAGCCAAGCAACAAAGAAGGCGCGGATGGCTGTGCCTTCCCCGCCAAACCTTGCTTCCATTTAATTAAGCTGCTGCGTAGAAAATGAATGCCAGGACGACACCGATGATTGGCAGTGCTTCGACCAGACCTACACCGATAAACATGACAGTTTGCAAAGAAGCTTTTGCTTCTGGCTGACGAGCGATACCTTCAACTGTTTTACTTACGATCAGACCGTTACCAATACCTGCGCCGAGCGCACCCAAACCTACTGCGATAGCTGCTGCTATTAATGCCCAAGCTCCCATTTTAAAAATCCTCCTTAGAGATGTGTATTTGTGTTGTACATGTATTTGCAGTTAAGAGCGAAGCGCACTCCTGAACTTAACTAAAAACCGGAAACTGAAAATTACCTAATGCTCTTCTTCATGTGTATCGATTGCCTGTGAAATATATACGAACGTCAAAATGGTAAAGACGAACGCCTGGATACTGCCGACAAAGATACTGAATCCTTGCCATACAACCAGTCCCAATACGGAAGCAATCCATCCTCCAAAGCCAATTGCCGTCAATTTCAGCAGTACACTAATCAAAACCTCGCCGGCAAAAATATTACCGAATAGACGCATACCATGTGTCAAAAGTTTCGAGAACTGCTCAATCAGGTTAATTGGCAAAAAGAAAGGGAATGGCTGAATGTAATGCTTGAAGTATGCTTTGGTGTTACGGAAGATTCCCAGGAAATGAACCAGGACAAAGATCATCAATGCCAGACCAATGGACACCCCTGCATCTGCGGTAGGTGATTTCCACCAGTTGACACCCACGTGGGCAGCTTCGCCCGGATGAGACGCTTGTGCCTGTTCTAATGCTTCCTTGACTGGAATGATTTCATGTCCAAATACTTGGGCACTTTGCGCATTATCGAATTCGGTCACAATCCCGAACGGTAAGCCCAGCATATTTCCGACAAAAATGAACATGATCAGCGTCATCCCCAAGGAGAGGAATGGCTTCCCTTTTTTCAAATCCATCGTGCTGGTAATCAGTCCTTGAACGAATTCTACGACCCATTCCATAAAGTTTTGCAGCTTGCTTGGATTGTCTACAGACAAATTGCGTGTTGCAGCAAAAGCCAGTCCAAACACAATCGCGCAAGTTACAAAAAGCATAATAATGACGGACAAGTCAATGTTAAACCCGCCCAATTCGATAATCGGTGATTCATGCAACATGTTTTCTCACCCCTTTCTCAGTTGAGCCATCATTTTTCCTGTAGCGCGAATATGATGCCTATAATTAAAAGAAGAAACTGTCCAGTCACCAGGCTTGCCATTACAGCGATCTCATGGAAATAGGCCGGGAATTCTATCGCCAGCACCACCGCCAAAATAGAGGTCGCTACACGAACTCCAAAGCCGATACCAACCCTTTTCTTCTTGCCTTCACCGGCGGCCGCACTCGCAACCTGTCGAATTTTGTAGGCCATATACAGCACATTAAGACAGCTTACTCCCGTTCCCAGAATGATTCCGTGAGCAATGTCACGATGTTGGGGCATGAAGGCGGAGACCAGGAAACACAGAGCCATAATACAAAGCGCTACGATCCATAACATTTTTTGCATTCGGGTCATCTCACTCATGGTTATCCCTCAATACCTTTCCGATCACAAGGGCAATACTCAATGCGCCTACAACCAAGCCTGCGAGAACGCTTACGCCAATCCAAATTCCGGAGCCACCAAGTTTGGCGTCAAGCCACTTTCCGGCATAAAAACCACCCAGTGTGCATACCGCCAAATCAATGCCGATAGCGCTCACCAGTCCAATTGCCTTGAAGGCATTTCCGGTGTTATTTCGGTTGTTGTTTTGCTTGGAAGGTTTGACCACTTTTCCATGTCACCCCTGCAATTCCAGTCCATTTTACTTAAATATAAGATGCTTTGTCAATTGAGATATTTTAGCGCCCTAAAGTATAAAATCAGTCGACAAAGCATCTTAAAATGCCGTATCCCTTGGTAACCGTACAGTTTAACTGTATGCTTGCCTTGTAAAGAATAATTATATCGGACGAACACCTTTTGTGAACATTGTGTGAAATTCTTCAGGACGTTCGGATTGAACACCATAATGGTGCAAAATCGCATTGACAATTCTTACTGATGCCTGTCCATCGCCGTAAGGATTCGCTGCCTGGCTCATAGACTCGTACAACGCGGAATCCGTCAAAAGTGCCTTGGTCCGATTGTACACGTTCTCTTCGCTCGTACCCACCAGTTCCAAGGTACCCGCTTCAATGCCTTCCGGTCTTTCAGTCGTATCGCGCAGCACCAGAACAGGTACTCCGAACGAAGGCGCTTCTTCCTGAAGACCACCGGAATCGGTAAGAATGAGATGAGTGTGCGGATAAAAATTGTGTAAATCCACCACATCCAGCGGATCAATCAGCTTAATACGCGGATGGTTGCCTAAAATCTCAAATGCAGGCTCCTTCACAGCCGGACTTGGATGAACGGGATACACAATAGCAATATCCTCAAACTCGTCCGCGATCCGTTTGACCGCACTAAAAATTTGGCGATGTGGTTCCCCCTGGGACTCCCGGCGGTGTGCCGTCATCAGAATCAGACGCTTGCCTTTAGCCCATTCCAGCACCGGATGCTCGTAATCCTGGCGAACTGTGTACTGAAATACGTCAGTCACTGTATTCCCTGTTACATATATTCGCGATTCAGGTTTATTTTCCTTCCGCAAATTCCCAGCCGATAAAGATGTAGGAGAAAAATGAAGATCAGACAGCACTCCTGTCAGTTGACGATTCATTTCCTCAGGATACGGAGAAAGCTTGTTCCACGTACGCAAGCCCGCTTCCACATGCCCTACTTCGATCTGTTGCATAAAGGCCGCATAGCTGGCCAGGAAAGTCGTCAGCGTATCGCCGTGAACGAGTACAATATCCGGCTTTGCCTCACGTAATACAGGCTCTAAACCTTGAAGCACACGGATCGAAATTTCATTAAGCGTCTGACGATCTTTCATTACATCCAGATCATAGTCAGGGTAAATATTAAATACCTCCAGAACCTGATCGAGCATTTGGCGATGTTGAGCCGTTACGCATACTACAGACTCGATATGCTCGGGGTGACGTTGAAGCTCCAAAATAAGAGGAGCCATCTTAATCGCTTCCGGACGCACGCCAAAAATAGTCATCACTTTGATTTTGGACATTTTCTGTTGAACCCCTTTTCAAAATAAACGCCCGACTCCAAGATCGTTCTCCTATAAAAAACGACTTGTCCGTAACGTCCATATATTATGCCGAATGACCAGAGGCCGTTTACTTGGTTCCGTACAAACGGTCTCCCGCGTCACCAAGACCAGGAATAATGTAGCCGTGATCATCCAGACGCTCGTCCAGTGCAGCAACATAAATGTCTACATCAGGATGCGCATCCTGAACAGCCTTGACTCCCTCGGGAGCGGCAATCAAATTCATCATTTTAATTTGGGTGCAGCCTCTCTTCTTCAACACATCAATAGCCGCGATCGCCGAGCCGCCTGTTGCCAGCATCGGATCAATCACGATCAATTCACGCTCAGTCACGTCTGTAGGCAGCTTCGTATAGTATTCCACAGGCTGCAATGTCTCGGGATCACGGAACAGTCCCACATGCCCTACCTTTGCTGCCGGCAGCAGTTTAACGACGCCATCCAGCATACCCAGGCCTGCACGCAAGATCGGAATGAGGCCCAGCATACGACCGGAAATCACTTTACCTTCCGTCTCAGCAACTGGTGTCTGCACCGTAATGCTTTCCAGCGGGATATCCCGCGTAATTTCATAAGCCATCAATGTTGCTACTTCATCCACCAGTTCGCGGAAATCCTTGGTGTTGGTCCGCACATCGCGGATAAATGTAAGTTTGTGTTGGATCAAAGGGTGATCACAAACCACCAGTTTTGCCATGATATATTCCCTCCGGTATTATCGTCACGTTCTTTCGCACCAGAATATCGAACATCCTGTATGGAAAGGATCTATGTAACCTATTTGTACAAACCAAATAAGCACAGATGCAATGCGTGCCTGTAAATCCTGTTTATTATAACATTCCCTTGATTGATTTAACACCTGCCACCGCAACCTTTTGTCAAGAGGAAGATATGACAGGTAAAAAGCATACTTCGCCCACTTCAGGGGTGACTTTTGTCATACAAAAAGTGCATAAAAAAGGCTCTGACGGCACTTGACCGTCAAAGCCTTTGAACTTCGGACTACCCACCCAAGCTACAGGCGTTGTGTCCTGATACAGCTCAATCTTTTATCTAAACTTCAAATTGTCCCATGCCCCCTGAAATTGCCGGAGCATTTCCTCCTTCGTAATAACCCCTGCAATATAGGCCTGCATGCTGCTGCTGAGATCCTGATTCAGCCCCTTAGGGAAGCGTTGAAAGTTCCAGCTCCATATCTTGCCTTCCTTCACATGCCTGGATATCTCGGCACCCAGATCACCTGTCGTCTCGTCACTGGAGGGGATGCTTCTAAAGGCGGGTACGAATTTGAACTCCTTGGTGATGTAATGCTTGCCCGTTTCCGAAGTGACCAGCCAGTTGAGAAAATCCTTTGCTTCCTGCTTCACAGGCGAATTTTTATTCACTACCCAATTGGATGCCACACCCACAGCGAGTCTGCTCCCTTCGGACGAATCATTATCAATGGGCGTGGGCAGGATGCCCAGATTCAGATCCGGGTTAATTCCATCCATTTGCGGCTGAGTCCAGTTCCCTTGGTGCATCATCGCAGCCTTGCCTGTCGCAAACAACGTCACCTGTGTATTGTAATCCGTCGTAAGCGGGTTACGGTTACCGTATTTCACGGTCAAGTCAAGCAGCTTCACCCACTGATCAAACACAGGGTTACCGGGGATGCGGGCCATTCCCTTGTTTAAATTCTCCACATATGTCTCAGGGTTCGGCTGTCTGGCAAACGGGATATTAATAAAATGGTTCCCCAGCACCCACCATTCCGCATACCCGTTAGCAAACGGTATAATCCCCGCAGCCTTCAGGCGTTTAGCCGCTTTTTCCAGCTCATTTATCGTCTGAGGAAGCTTGGTTATGCCCGCCTTTTTGAACAAATCCTTATTATAAACAAAACCAAAGCCCTCCAGATTCATAGGCTGCCCGTAAATCTTACCGTTAACGGTCATCGGCTTGCGGGCGAAATCATCCAAATCCTTGACCCATGGCTGATCCGACAGATCCTCCAAATACTCAAACCACGTATCGCGGTCCTGGTATCCTTCATTCGTGAAAATATCCGGCTGATCTCCCGATGCGAATTTGGCTTTCAACGAAGCTCCGTAATCCGTTCCGCCTCCGACAGACTGTATATCCAGCTTGATGCCCGGATGTGTTTTTTCATATTCTGCCTTCAGCTTGTTCAGCGGCTCCGAAATTTCTACCTTGAACTGATAGATGTGTATTGTCTTCGTCCCGCCCTGTTGGGCCTGCGTATTTCCGCAACCCGAAAGCGTACACGCGAGCAACACGATCAGAGAAAGGACAAGCAGCGCCGTTTTGTTCATGGATTATCCCTCCCGTCAGCCTTTGACCGCACCGGCTGCAATGCCGGAAACGATGTATTTTTGCATCACCAGAAAAAACACAACAATGGGCGTAATCCCTAACACCAGCGCTGGCAGTGCCAAATCCCATTGCTTGGTATACTGGCCGAACAACATATAAGTGGCAATGGGAATCGTGCGTAGCTCAGGATCATTCAAAATAAGCGAAGGCAGCAGATAGTCATTCCAGATCCATAAAGTATTTAAAATAAGCACGGTTACAAACATGGGTAGCAGCAGCGGACAAACGATGCGAAAGAACACACCGTACCGTGAGGAACCGTCCACCCTTGCGGCCTGCTCGACCTCAATAGGCACCGATTTAATAAAGCCATGGAATAAAAAGACGGATAAAGGCGCTCCAAAGCCCAAATAGCACAATATCAGGCCCGATATGCTATTGTTCAGGCTGAGTACGTTGGACACCTCCATCAGAGGCAGCATGATGGATTGGAAGGGAACCACCATGGCAGCCACGAGCAGACCGAACAGGAAGCGATTAAAACGTGTATCATGCCGAACCATCTGGTAAGCAGCCATCGAGCTGATTAGCAGCAGAAGTGCATTGCTGACAATTGTGACGATCAACGAATTCCCCAGTGCTGTAGGAAAATTTATTTTATTCCAGGCATTCGCGTAGTTCTCAAAATGGAAGGTCATCGGCCACGAGGCGGAATGAGCCAAAATGTCGCCAAAGGATTTAACGGAATTGACGAGCAAAAAGTAGAACGGAACCAGAAAGATCAACCCGATCACAATGAGCAGGATTTCAGCAGCCCATGTGCCCAAACGGTAGTTTGATGTTTTTCCCATTACATTTCGACCTCCTTTTTCTTCGTCAGACGCACCTGAATGCTGGTAATGATCGCAACGATGACAAAGAAAATAATGGCTTTGGCTGTACCCAATCCAAGACGGTTATTTGTAAACGCTTCATTATATATGTCCAACGCAACAGACTCCGTCGACTTGAAGGGTCCACCCTTGGTCAGCGCCAAATTCAACTCAAATACTTTAAAGGACCAGGATATCGCCAGAAACAGGCAGACGGTTACGGCTGGCATAATTAACGGCACCACGATATGACGCAAAATCTGTCTGCGACTCGCACCGTCAATCTGGGCAGATTCTATAAGAGCATGAGGGACATTATTTAACGAGGATATGTAAATAACCATGAGATAGCCAGCATATTGCCATACAAATACAATGACGGTTCCCCAGAAAGCGGTCGGCCCGTCACCAAGCCACGGCAGATTGAAGAAGGACAGTCCTGTAGCCTCTCCCACCGCAGAAAAGCCGCGCACAAAGATAAACTGCCAGATGAAGCCCAGCAGCAAACCGCCGATCATATTAGGCATAAAAAATACAGTACGCAGCGCATTACGGGTACGCAACGGCTTTGTAAGAGCATACGCCAGGAAAAAGCCGATCAGGTTGGTCAGAATCACACCACATACGGTAAAACGGACCGTGAACCAGAACGCATTACGGAAGTCCGGATCATCCCTGAAAATGTGTACGTAATTCCCTAACCCGAGCCACTGAACATTTTCAGATACTCCATCCCAGTTCGTCATGGAATAATACAGACCCAGCAGGAATGGAATGACCATAATCAAGACGAAAAACAACGCCATCGGTCCTACAAATATAAGCTGCTGTAACAACTGCGCGGATTTTCTTTGACTCAATGCAATCACTCCTTTGTTGTAGATCATGAAGGAAAGCGCAACAAATCCTTACCGTAATCGCTTATTACCCAAAAATGTAAGTTTCGAGTCGTTAGAAATCAAAAAAAGACTGTTTCTCCTCCGGCTTACGGAAGAAAAACAGCCTTATCAAACAAGTAAATAGATTAGTATTGAGTACCTGGGTAGATCGGGAATTTGTCTGTCAGTTCGCCAACAGCTTGGCTGGCTTTAGACAATACCGTATCATCCTTCGGATTTTTGAGGGTTTCAGCAATGATTTTACCGATTTTGACCATAGCCTCTTCATCCATACCACGGGATGTTGCAGCAGGTGTACCAATGCGGATTCCGCTGGTAACGAATGGACTGGTCGGGTCGAAAGGAATCGCGTTTTTGTTGACCGTGATGCCCACGGAATCCAGTACATGCTCCGCTTCTTTTCCAGTGATGTTCAAGTTACGCGTGTCCAGCAGCATCAAGTGATTATCCGTACCGCCGGATACAATGTTAATGCCTTCAGCCAGCAATGTCTCAGCCAGCACCTGGGCGTTGCGAACTACGTTTTGCGCATAGGTTTTGAAGGAAGGCTGGAGTGCTTCACCCAAGGCAACGGCTTTGGATGCGATCACATGCATCAACGGACCCCCTTGAGTACCTGGGAAAATCGCTTTATCAATTGCTTGTGCCCACGCTTTGCGAGTCAGAATCAGCCCCCCACGCGGACCACGCAGCGTTTTGTGTGTCGTTGTTGTAACAAATTGAGCATGCGGAACCGGGCTTGGGTGAATACCCGCTGCCACAAGACCCGCGATATGTGCCATATCGACCATGAACAGAGCGCCCACATCGTTGGCAATGGAGGCGAAGGCTTCAAAATCAATGGTGCGCGGGTACGCGCTCGCTCCGGCTACAATCAGACGAGGGCGATGCTTGAAGGCTGCCTTGCGCACTTCATCATAGTCGATGCGGAAGTTGTCTTCGCGTACGCCATAAGCGGCAAAGTTATACAGCAAGCCGGAGGCGTTAACCGGACTTCCGTGTGTAAGATGGCCGCCGTGCGCCAGGTTCATACCCAGTACGGTATCTCCAGGTTTAAGAGCTGCCAGATATACCGCCATGTTCGCTTGCGCTCCAGAGTGAGCCTGTACGTTAGCATGCTCTGCACCGAACAGTTCTTTGGCACGGTCGCGTGCAATGTCCTCGACGATATCTACATGCTCACAGCCACCGTAGTAGCGTTTGCCCGGATAACCTTCAGCATATTTATTCGTCAATACGGAGCCCATTGCTTCCATTACCGCTTCGCTGACGATATTTTCGGATGCGATCAGCTCGATATTGTGGCGTTGTCGTTTCAGTTCAAGTCCCATTGCTTCCAGCACTGCCGGGTCACTTTTACGCAGATGTTCCATCATGATTGATTACTCCCTCTCCATGGTCAATTGTCAGGTATACAGGCAAGCGCCTGCTCCTCTGTTGGGTACCTCATCATCAATGCAAAAAAGATCAGTACAAACATGCAGTCCAAGCCAAAATACAAATGCTAGTCGCAGCTTCCGCCGCCTTCTTGCTCCAGACTATACACTGCTCGTTGTCCGCCAATGAGCGGAGGACGAGTGAACGCCGCCGTCACACGCGCTTCGCCAATCCAGCGAAGGCCTGGACGAAACGGAACGGCAATCGGTCGCAAATGCATACCGATCAGCGTCTCACCAATATCTACCCCCGCATGCGCCTGTACATTCGCCGCCAGACACGCATCTTCCAGCGCACGATAGGCGACGGCGGCCATAGATCCGCCTGCCGTACGGACGGGAACGGCGGCGACCTCCGTCAGTCCCAGCCGCTCCAGCACGGCTCGTTCAACCACCAGCGCACGGTTCAAATGCTCGCAGCATTGAAACGCCACATCAAAACCGTACGCCCTGCGAACAGATTCCACTCCAGCCAGCAATTGCTGCGCCACATCGAGCGCTCCCGCCGTGCCAATCCGGCTTCCCGCCACCTCACTGGTGCTTACGCCGATAACCAACAGGCGACCAGCCTTGAGACTGGCTGCTTCTGCGATTTCCTTCACGACAGAAGCGGTCTGTGCCTCAAGCGTAACCTCATGATCCAATTGTCCTACCATTGGAACCTCCTTTGGTTGAACAGCCTCACAGAGACTAGGCACAGGCTTATGCCCCATGTTCAACACACTCTCTCCTGATATCACAATCTGACTATATTATAGCCGATGAATCGGATTTCGAGCAGGAAATATGGAAAAACCGCTTAAAGGACCCTTTCGGTTTGGATACCCGAAGTAACAGTATGCGGAAGAATAATAGCCATTTGTCCGGACGGAAGGTCACTGAAGGCCGAACCTAGCTCATATACGAAAAAAGAGCAGTCCACAGCCTATGTGGATTTGCTCTTTTGCCCAGGCGACCGGCCGTATATCCGGTGCTCCATCGTGGTTAACCCCACTTTTGTCGCCAGTTACACCGGATTCTTGTTTTTCCACCTTATCTTAACGGATTAACAGCCGAAAATCAACAGATCCCGTACAAAATAGATGAGTGATACAAACTTTATTCGGACAAGGCCTTTAGCTTGTCCACCAGCTTGTGTAGCGCCGTTCGGATTTCCGCAGCCGTGACATCGTAATCTTCACGCGACCCGCCGAACGGATCGGAAATATCAAAACCCGGAATACGTTGACGCAGTTCAATCATTCGCTCACGCTCCCGTGCCGAAAGCTCCTGCCCCAATGAACCCATCAGTTGTTGCGAAGCGTACAGACCATCCAGCTCCTGTACATCATTCAGCACCGAATCCCGGTCCTCCACATATTCCTTGAGCGTAAACACTTTGCCCACCGTTTGGGGAAAGCGCTGAATGACGTGCTGCTTATGCCCTTGGGTCAAGGTTAAAATCAGATGTGCCCACTCGGCAAGCCCACCGTTCAAAGGAGTTGAGGTGATTTGATCCGAGACATTGTGGTCACGTAGCACTGCCTCTGCATGTCGGGAAATGGGCGTGCCTTCCATCGCAGCTACTCCCGCCGAGCGCACTTCCAGCCCTAGCCCGTGCTCAGCAGACAGCTTGCGCAGCATCCCTTCAGCCATTGGACTGCGACAGGTGTTCCCTGTGCATACGAATAAGATATGTTTCAACGTCTTCACCCCCCGTATGTTGAAAAAATATATAAACAGAGGATTACTAAAATCCTGTATTTATTTTACACTGTCTGCCCCAAAATCAAAACATAAACATAAAGCCGAACGCCAGTAAAATAGCACCGCCCACCGCTTCTCCATAGTCTCCCAGATTGCGGCTGACCTTGCGGCCTAACAGCAGTCCCAGCATTGCCATCGCTCCGCCGCAAAAGCCAAACGTCAGAACGGTCAGCACCAGATCACTCTGGAACATGCCCAGTGATACCCCGACAGAAAAGGAGTCGACGCTCACCCCAAGCGAAAATAGTAAAAGCCCCAGGGGCGAACGATGGTCCAGCACCTGTACCCCGTCACCCTTGAAGGAATTATACACCATATGCCCGCCCAAAAGGATAAGCAATCCCCCTGCAAAATAGGTCGTCACATGACCCAGTAAAGAACTCATATAATGGCCTGTGAACATACCCAGCAATGGCATCAGTATGTGAAAAAAGCCAATGACCGTGCTGATCCGCAGCACGTCCCGCAGGCGTATCCCCTTCATGCCGATCCCTACGCCCAACGATAACGCATCCATCCCCAGCGCTACAGCCATGACCAGAATCGTTACAATCTGCCCGGCATGGGCAGAGGCTGCCAGCATACTCCATCCCCCCAATATCCGTCTGCTCTTGTACACGTTATGCGGACAAGAGGCAAAACAGTACAAGCATACGGTTTACCGTGCTTGTACCAGGAAGGAGAGGGGCCAACTATGCTGAAAAGGTCAATCCATGCAAACGTGGGGACTGCATGTATAGGAAATGTTTGCGAAATATTCGGATAGTGTCCGCGTCGTCCTAGAGACGGACGACCCGATGGCCTGCTGCTTTAAGCAGGCGGTTCATAACGGCGTCTCCCAGCCCTTTTGGCGGACAGGCTTCCGCCAAAATATAGGTGACGCCTTCCTCGTCGCAGCGGCGCAGCACGCCGTACAGGCGCTGCGCCGCCTCATGGAGTGCGTCCAGCTTGCCCAGCGTGTAAACGCGCTCTCCGGCATAGCCGGCGGCATGCTCGTCGAACGCGAGCACCGCCGTGCGCTCTCCGCGCGCGGATGCCTCCGCCAGCGCAGTGCGAATCCAGCCCGTCACCTCCGCGGATGACGGGCCTTGCACTACGCTCAAGCGGCCTCGCGGCGCGTAGTGCGTGTACTTCATGCCCGGCGAACGTGGTGCCGGGCTATCGGCGTCCTCGTCGGGCGAAGCGCCGGCGAGCGCCGGGTCCAGCTCGACGGCGCGAGCGACCGCAGCAAGCTGCTCGGCCGTCACGCCGCCGGGGCGCAGGATGGTGACGGTTCCGTCGTCACCGGCCTGCACCACCGTGGACTCCAGCCCCACACCCGTGGGGCCACCGTCCAAAATGCCGCCGATGCGGCCCTCCAGATCCTCCCGCACATGCTGTGCAAGGGTCGGACTGGGCCTGCCCGAGCGGTTGGCGCTTGGCGCAGCCAGCGGACAGCCTGCTTCCGCGATCAGGCGCAGCGCTACCGGATGATCTGGCATGCGCACGCCGACCGTGTCCAGCCCCGCCGTTACACAGGGCGATAGTGCTTGCGGCATCACGGGCAGCACCAGCGTTAGCGGTCCCGGCCAGAACGCATCCATCAGCGCCCGCGCCGTATCATTCACTTCCGTTACCATGCCATCCAACTGGGCAGGGTCGGAAATATGTACGATCAGCGGGTTATCGGAAGGACGCCCTTTGGCGGCGAATACTGATTCTACCGCTTCCGTGCTACGCGCATCCGCGCCCAAGCCGTACACCGTCTCGGTAGGGAACGCTACGGTCTCTCCTGCTTGCAGCAGCACAGCAGCCTCACGAATGCCTTTTTCCGCCGCGACAAGGGCTTGTCCGGATAATATTTCACCAGAGAAATCCCCTTTAACCACCAAGCCTCTGACGTCCCACCAATTCGTATGGGAAGCCGCCAACGGCGGCTTTAGCTCATGAAGCCCCTGTTCATCCAGTACCGATTCACATTTTTCCTTTTGCACAGACTCTCCGCACAAACCTTGTATTTGATTCGATTTATCGCTCATATCAGATCATCCCATACGTTATTGTCATACAGTCCTGTTCAGTTTGCTCTATCGTCAAAGAACTTGCCTTGGCGGCTTATCTGAACCGAATCTGTCCATGTCTCACAGCTGTAAAACCTATATTTCATTATAACATACCGGAATCATCCACCCGTTGTTCTCTTTTCTACAGCTCACCACAATTAGGCAAAAAGACCACTCACCCATCCCCACAGCCCCGTCAACGCATCCCATAGAAAAAACCGTACTTCCGGCTCCTTGTCAGCGGCATTCGTCCGTTCGCCTCCTTGGTCCGCTTTTGCCGAGACCGCTTGTGCTGCTGCTTCACCGCTGCCCGCATCAATAAAGCACAAGGGAGGAAACAGCACACACCACCAATTTTGCCCTTTGCCTTGTCCCAGCGTAACCCGAAGCGCATCATAATCTCCTGCCGGATAAACAAGCCCACCGTACATCTTGGTCGGAAAAGGTACGTTTGCCAATTCCACCTGATGGTCGTACGAAATGCCCCGTCGAGCCAGCTCCGCGCCTACTAAACGGTCAATTTCGGGTAAATGAGCAGCAATCAGCACTCTGGCTTGCTCCAAACTTTGCGGGTTTTCCAACTTGCCGACCCACGCATCCATCTGTTGTACGATGGAATCCCTTATTTCACGTTTTACCAACTGATCCTCCGGGCGATCCGAATTGGCCAAAATACGCAATCGGATGGAATCATGCGGAATGACGCCAGCTCCTGTCGTGGCCATTCCTGCCCCTACAGGCCCTCTTGACCCTGGTGTCATGGCGGCATCTGTTTTTTGACCTTCCCACGACATCATTAATATCGAAATACAAAATAGTATCATTGCAGCTTGCTTGGTCCAGCTTCTCATCCCAATCCCCCCAAACTCTATCATGTCTATCAGTCTGTCCGGTTTGGGAGAGGCTAAACCTATGAATCTCGTAAAATGTTCAAGAAGATTTTTAAAAAAACATCCATAGCCCTACATCGAGCAACATGGATCTGCGTACCAAAGCTTGGGAGTAACCCGCGTAACGAAAAAGCCCAGATTTCACAATCTGGACCCTTTTTCATCTCGCTATTTTTCTCACCATAAAACACGAAGCTGTATCTATCCACAATCTGTACACACTAAGCTTTTTTCGCCTTCGTCAAGTTCACTCGGAATGGCTGTGGCAGATCGTCCTCCAACTCCTGACCGTGTACCTTGATACTCATAACCAGGCCAATACTAGCCATATTAATGAGCAGCGACGTACCCCCATAGCTTATAAAAGGGAGCGTAATCCCTGTCAGTGGCATGATGCCCAAAAACGCGCCGATATTCTCAAAAATCTGATACAGCAGCATGGACACAATGCCGACGATAAGATAAGGTCCAGCCCGATCACGACATTCCAGCGAGATCAGGATCATACGGTGTATCAAAATAAAGTATAACAGCAGCAACACCGATGAGCCCACAAAGCCAAATTCCTCCGCTACGACCACAAAAATAGAATCCGCATAGGTGTAAGGAACACGACCAGATTGCACCGAAGTCCCCTGCAAAAAGCCTTTGCCCATCATTCCACCAGAGGCAATGGCCAACTTGGCATTTTTCGTATGATAAGATGCCTTCGCTGTCGCTTCTTCCGGTACCAGCCAAGGGTCCAGACGCTCTACCCAGTGACTACGGCCAATGCCCTTCATAAAGGTATCAATCTGATCGTGGAAGGAAATATACGCTTTGATCCCGCCGCCTACGGCGACTGCAAAAATCGTAAATCCGATCAACGCATGGGAAGCTTTTACATTACCGATCCACAGCATCCCGAGAACGATGACAATGTAACCGAGCGCATTACCCAAGTCATTTTGCGCCATAACCATAGCGAACGGGACAAAGCTCACTAAAGCAACTGGAAGTACATCCTGTATAAAATAAAGCTTGCTCTTGCGCTTCTTTATCAGCATATAAGCCAGAAAAATAATAAGCACCAGCTTAAACACCTCAGCAGGCTGAAGGTTCAAGCCACCAATTTTCAAAAAGCCCTGAGAGTTGTTAACCGTCCCGCCAAAAAAACCGAGACCCAACAGGAATATTCCGCCTCCATATACATACAGGGCTTTTTTAATGAATATCCGAAAATCGACCAACGCTAAACCTAAAATAGCCACAAAACCCAATATATAATACCCGATCATTTTCTGGTAGTCGTTCCCGTGCTCCGCTATGTTGGTAGGGCCTCTACCCGCGCTATACACCGTTATGATACTAATCCCCATCAGCAAAACCAGAATGAAGATAACCGGACCGTCAATTTTTTTCAATTTCTGAAGCATGATTTCCCCCTGAGCCGTTTCTCGGTCATACTCCTTTTATTCTAAAGGAAAGACTCGCAAAAAGAAAATGCAGCATTATTCCGCAACGCCCAGGACATGGCGTTCGATTCCAGCAAGGTCCGGAACGATCAGAATCGTATTCCAATGACCTGCCTGCTCCAGCAGTCCAGCCACGTCTCTGGCCTGTCCCATGCCCAGCTCGAACCCGATCAGCCGTGGCGGGGCCTGAAGCAGCCCAAGCTGCTCCAGCATCGCTCGATACGGGCCAAGCCCGTCAGGCCCGCCATCCAGCGCCATGCGCGGCTCATGATCGCGCACCTCCGGCTGCAAGCCTGCGATGTCGGCGGCCGGGATATACGGCGGATTGGACACCAGGATGTCCACCGCCTTTCCCGCGAACGGCGCCAGCAGGTCGCCTTCGCGCAGCTCCACGGCTGCGCCGTTGGCAGCGGCGTTATGCGCCGCCATCTCCAGCGCTGCGGCGGAAATATCCCCCGCCGCCACGCGCCAACGGGGCCGCTCAGCCGCCAGCGTGACGGCAATCGCCCCGCTGCCCGCGCCGATATCGAGCGCCTGCGGAGCGCCGTCCCGCCACAGCCGGTCGCCGTGCTGAAGTATGGCCTCGACGAGAAGCTCTGTCTCAGGGCGCGGAATCAGCACCGACGGCGAAACCGCGAACGGACGGCCATAAAACTCCTGCCGTCCGATAATATACTGCGCTGGCTCACCCGCTGCTTTGCGGGCTATAACCGCTTCCCACGCCTCTTCGCCCGAGGCTGGGAACGGATCGCCCAGCGCAGCGTAGAACGCCGTGCCTTCCAGCCCGAGCACATGCTCCAGCAGCAGGCGGGCGTTATGCTGCGGCTCCAGCACGCCGCAGCTTCCTAAAAAAGAAGAAGCCTCAACTAAGGCTTCTCTGATACTCATGCTCCGTTCCGGCGACATCCGATACACAAGATCGCGTTCGTGTCCCAAAACTTAAACCTCTTGTTCCATCAAATCAGCCTGCTCTGCAATCGTGAGCGCCGATACGATTTCTTCGATCTCCCCGTTCATCACCTGATCCAGCTTGTGCATGGTCAGCCCGATGCGATGATCTGTTACACGGCTTTGCGGGAAGTTGTAGGTACGAATGCGCTCACTGCGATCCCCGGTACCTACCTTGCTCTTGCGCTCGCCTGCATATTTGGCTTCCTCTTCCTGACGAAGCATATCCGAAATACGGGCACGCAAAACCTGGAGTGCCTTCTCCTTGTTGGAGTTTTGGGATTTGCCGTCCTGACAGGTTGCCATGATGCCCGTTGGCATATGCGTTACACGTACCGCCGACTTGGTCGTATTAACGGACTGACCGCCAGCACCGCTGGAGCAGAACGTATCAACGCGGATATCCTTGTCGGAAATTTCAACATCCACTTCTTCGGCTTCAGGCATAACGGATACCGTAGATGTAGATGTATGAATACGTCCGCCGGATTCCGTCGTAGGAATCCGCTGTACGCGGTGTGCTCCGCTTTCGAATTTCATTTTGCTGTATGCGCCGCGTCCGTTAATCATGAAAATAACCTCTTTAAAGCCTCCGAGGTCATTCATGTTCGCGTCCATCAGCTCTACACGCCAGCCTTGGGTATCGGCATAACGAGTGTACATCCGGTACAAATCCGCCGCGAACAATGCCGCTTCGTCACCACCCGCTGCGCCACGAATCTCGATAATCACATTCTTATCATCATTCGGGTCCTTCGGCAGCAGCAAAATGCGAATTTTCTCGTCCAGCTCCCGTTTGCGGGCACTGAGCTCATCAATCTCCATTTTCACCATTTCACGCATCTCGTCGTCCAGCTTTTCCGCCTGCATGGCTTTAGCAGCGTCCAGCTCTTCAACGACAGTTTTATATTCGGTATATGCTTCATAAGCAGGCTGTAAATCAGACTGTTCTTTGGAATAATCTCTAAGCTTCTTGCTATCGTTCGCTACATCCGGATCGCAGAGCAGTTCGCTCAGTTTATCGTAGCGGTCCGCCAATGATTGCAATCGGTCCAACAAGCGATTCACCTCTTCAGTTAAATTAATATGAAGCCAGATTCAAATTCACTGGCTACAGCTCTTTATTATACCAACTAATCGATGAATTAGCTACTAAAAATACTTCTAATTCATGAATTGAATAACAACCATAATTTCAATAAAAAAAGCCGCCACCCAACACAGGCAGCGACTACTTTATTTAGAACAATGTTTTATACTGCAAACCTAATATTATACATTAAAACGGAAATGCATAACGTCTCCGTCTTGTACCACATATTCCTTACCTTCCAAACGAAGCTGACCACGTTCCTTAGCCCCGTTCATAGAGCCAGCAGCGACCAAATCGTTGTAGGATACAACCTCGGCACGAATAAATCCGCGTTCAAAATCCGTGTGGATAACACCCGCAGCACCCGGTGCTTTAGTTCCTTTGTGAATGGTCCATGCGCGTACTTCCTGCACACCTGCTGTGAAATACGTATACAGGCCCAACAAGCGGTAAGCGGCTTTGATCAGACGATTCAGACCGGATTCGGCCAGTCCCAGTTCCTCCAGGAACATCGCCTTGTCTTCGCCTTCCAGCTCGGCAATTTCAGATTCTACTTTGGCGCTAATAGGCACCACTTCTGCATTTTCCGCTACAGCAAAATCACGTACCTTTTGCACATATGGATTGCTGTCGGCTTCCGTTACGCCGTCTTCGCTGACATTAGCTGCGTACAGTACAGGCTTCATCGTAAGCAAATGAAGATCACGTACAATCAACTGTTCTTCATCCGACAATTCCACGCTGCGCGCAGGCATATCAGCATACAGTGATTCCTTGATCCGCTCCAGCACTTCAACTTCCTGGGTGTATTGCTTGTTGCCACCCTTCATGTTTTTGCGGGAACGCTCAATGCGCTTGTCTACGCTTTCGATATCCGCCAGAATCAGTTCCAGATTAATGGTCTGAATGTCACTGATCGGGTCGATTTTTCCGTCCACATGGGTGATGTTCTCATCTTCAAAACAACGTACCACATGCACAATCGCATCCACTTCACGAATATGAGCCAGAAACTTGTTACCCAAACCCTCGCCCTTGCTCGCGCCGCGTACAAGTCCTGCAATATCAACAAATTCAAAAGCCGTCGGCACCGTTTTGTTCGGCACAACCAGTTCAGTCAGCTTATCCAGCCGCTCGTCCGGTACTTCAACAACACCTACATTCGGATCAATCGTACAAAATGGATAGTTTGCGGATTCCGCACCCGCCTGCGTTATTGCGTTAAACAGTGTTGATTTGCCCACGTTCGGCAGACCGACAATCCCCGCTTTTAAAGCCATAATCAGAACAACTCCCGTTTATATAAAATGTGCGTTATGCCATCCGTTAGTTTACCAACCCACATTATATATGAGAACCTATACATGCGGCAAGCATACGACTGTGACTTTCAGGATTTTGCTATATCCTCTACTTCTTCATTTAAATCTCTTTGCTCATCTGAATATCCGTAACCCGATAGCCTGACTTGCGGTACACATGCAAAGCCCGCTCATTATGCCCAAATACGTGCAAACCGATGCGGACAGCTCCCAGCCTGCGAGCTTCCTGTTCCAAAGCCCCCATCGCCAGCGTACCTAGTCCCCGCCCCTGATATGAATCGTAGACGAGAATATCCAGCAGAAAAGCTTCTTTTCCTTGTGCGGTATCCGTAATATTGAACCAGATATAGCCCGCTTCCTCTTGGCTCTCCACAAAATCCGTATCCGAATACATCAGCATGTAAAGGTGAGCATGGGGAGTATCCAGTCTCTGTGGCAAATACTTGCCAAAGCTTTCCTTAGCCCGTTCCGGTGCTTCCTCCACCGTCCACGTCCCTGCTTGAATTTTGTCCTCTGCGTAATCCACAAGCGAGCGCTGCTCAAAACGATCATACTGCTCGTCGTTCATAGGAACCAAACTGATGAATCCACTCATCTGTTCGCCTTCTTTCTTAATCGAGTCGTATCTTTAAGACTTTCAATCCCATCTACCCCGATGCCAAACATGACTGTGCGCAGTTCCAGCTCCACCTGCTCCAGCCGCGCTTCCAACGCCTCTGTGGAGGCGACCGCCGATCCGAGCAGCGACCGTCCGAAACCCGCCATATCAGCGCCCAAGGCAAGCGCCTTGGCTGCATCGACACCGTCTCTCAGTCCGCCACTGCCAATCACTGCACCATTCGGCTGCGCAGCCCTGACCTCTACGATACAGTCTGCGGTGGAGTTTCCCCAATCCGCAAATGCTTCCGCCGCCGCACGACGTACAGGATCGGGATTGCGGAATTTTTCCACCTGACTCCAGCTTGTACCGCCTGCGCCAGCGACATCAATAAAAGCTACCCCCGCATCGTACAATCTCGAAGCCGTCTCACCATCTATACCCCAGCCTACTTCCTTCACTCCTACGGGCACTGAAAGCTGGCGGCACAGCTCTTCAATGCGTCCAAGCAATCCGCTAAAATCCAGATTCCCTTCGGGTTGGAAAACCTCCTGCAATCCGTTCAAATGTAGTACCAGCATGTCCGCTCTGGCAATCTCCACCGCACGGCGACAGTCGTCAACGCCAAATCCGTAGTTCAACTGCACTGCTCCCAGATTGGCAAGGATCGGAATACTTGGTGCCAGACGACGAACCGCAAAGGTCGGAGCCAGTTCTTCTTTTTCCACCGCAGCTCGCACCGAGCCTACTCCCAGCGCCCAGCCGCGTTTCTCCGCTGTTTCTGCCAAGCGCTCATTAATCGCTCCCGTCTCCGCGCTGCCGCCTGTCATAGAGCTAATCAGCAGCGGCGTTCGCACTGCGCGCCCCAGAAAAGTAGTGTCCAAACATACCTCATCAAAATGCAGCTCAGGCAGTGCACAGTGTTTAAAGGCATAGCGCTCCAGTCCATTCGTGATGCCTTGGCCTGCCACGTCCTCTTGCAAACAAAGGCGGACATGCTCTATTTTCCGTTCACCTGTCCGTGCAGCAGGCAGCAAAGAGCCGGATTTGTCGGAACTCTCAGGTGTTTCAGATTTATTTTCCACATTACTCATCTATGTCCCACCTCATTCAGGTCACTTCATGTATTTACATTGGTCCGAAAACACAAATAAGACCGCTCCCGAACACGGTAACCGATCTATTTATGTATTATTACAGGCAATTATTTAGATACTTTTATTGTAGCATGGATGGAAAAATATATACACAAAATCGCGAGCCTTTCCTCTGCTTATATAAACCCGGCCAAATTCTATTTTGGTCTATTTGTGTTTTGGACATAAATATTTTCAAATAAAGTAGGTCTGTTTGAAATACGCAATGAACTATGATGATGATATAATAAAGAAAACGGAGTTGGTCTATATGGAATTGCTTGATCCGCGCAATGATTTTCTGTTTAAACGTATTTTTGGCAGTGAAGAGAATCGGGATGTTCTGTTGGCTTTTTTGAATCGAACATTTGCAGAAGCTGGGAAACCGCCTCTTCGTGAGATCATCTTGCTCAATCCCTACACGGATAAAGATTCTCCACGCGACAAGCAGTCGATCTTGGACATTCGTGCCAGAACGACAGAAGGTGAAATTATCAATGTGGAGATGCAGCTTTTTAATAAGTATGATACCGAAAAAAGAACGTTGTTCTATTGGAGTAAGCAATATTCAGGGCAATTGCAGGAGGGGCAGCCTTACAGCAGTTTAAAAAGATGTGTAACCATTAACATTTTAAATTACTCCTTTTTGCTCAATGACTTATATCACAATGTATTTCATTTACGAGAGGATCACACCGGGATTTCGCTGATGGACGATATCGAAGTTCACTTTCTGGAATTACCCAAGCTGGATGAGCAAGCTGTTTCCATGGAAGAGGGTGGACTTGTCAATTGGCTGTTATTTCTCAAAGGAACGGATCAATCCAAATGGGAGGTGCTGACGATGAAAGAGCCTGTATTAAAAAAAAGCGATGGATACGCTGGAGTTTCTGAGTCAGAATGAAGAAGCACGAAGGCAGTATGAGGCACGGCAAAAATTTCTTCACGATGAAGCTTCCATGATCGAAGGAGCGAGAAATGAAGGCAAAGTTGAGGTTGCGAGAAAGCTTCTTGCCCTTGGTATTAACATTCCTGTGATCGTTGAAGCATCTGGATTATCGGAAGATGAGGTTAAGGCTTTGAAGCCTTTGCAATAAGAAAAAAATCAAAAACTCCCAGTCCAATGTGGTCAGGAGTTTTTGATTTTTTTTAATTCGTGTTCAGTCAGGCAACGGATTATTTAACGAGAAATTTATCGTCTGTTATGATGAAAAAACAATTCTTGACCACATCTTGACCAAAAATCTGTTTTGATCTAACGCTGTATCTTGATTCATTCCTAAACAAACAAAAAAAAGCCTTGATCATCAAGGCTTTTGGCGTATAGGACGGATGGGGATCGAACCCATGACCCTTACCCTGTCAAGATAAGGATCATCATAACGTCCTTTATCCCTTCATCGAATCAGGTACATGTGAAATGCTTTCTTGCTGCTCCTTCGTACGCCCGTTGCCAAACTTGAATATCAGAATGCCGCCGATAATGACCAGCACACCGATCAGCTTGGTAAAGGTGAACGGAATCTTTTCCAGTCCCAGCCATCCTAACGAATCCCACAGCAAAGCAGTGCCCAATTGTGCCGTTAATACGATAGATATCGCATAAGTCGGACCAAGCAGCTTCACTCCTTGTACCAGACAGAATACCACGCCAACACCAATCATTCCACTGACCCAGTACCACGGCTGCATATGCTGTAGTGTAAATGTATTTTTCCCTGCAAAAATAAGACTGCCGAGCAAGGAGGCCAGAAACCCCGTCCCCAGCACAAGTGTGGTTGTGGCCCATGAACCTGTCCGTTCGTTCACCTTATTATTGAATATCGTTTGCAGGCTAACAAAGGCTCCTGCGATAACCGCCAGTACAATTCCTAACAGCATGATTCAGCTCTCCCCTGCTAATTCTTTACGAATGATTATGCTTCATAAATATTATGGCCTGCCAGTTGGCCCAAACCTTCTCTGTCACGAATCACAATATAGCCCCCTGTTCGTTCCACCAATCCATCTGCGCTCATCTTGCGAATCACACGGTTGAGATGCCTGTAGCTGGTTCCGATCAAATTCGCCACATCTACGAGACTGGATGCCCGCAGTTCTTCATGAAAAGAAGAAGAATCCCCTTCCTCAAAGGAAACGGATAGCAGGTAACTGGCCAGTCTGACTTCCACAGGATACATTAGGTTAAAACTGGAAAAGTCAGAATCCATGCAAAACTTCCGGGTAACGATATCCAGCAAAAATTGCAGCATTGGAGCGTAGGCTCTGCCATATTTATTCATCCATTGCTGGTGAATACCGATTACATATATAGGGGATACAGCCTCCACCGTATTGATCACGTTGCTTCTGCGAATATATTCAACATCCCCAATAACCTCAATTGGTGTTTTAAAGCAGAGAACCAGTGTTTTGCCTTCCGTTGAACTGGTATAGATCTTGACCTTGCCCTGTACCAATATGTACAGATGTTCAATGGAATCCCCTTGTGAGCACAGCTTTTCCCCTTGCTCCAAACGATGCAGTGACAAATAAGGCCGCAGCGGCTCATGTAGTATGGATTCTAGCTGATGCAGTTGTAAAAAATGCTTCAGTTGCTCTTGATCCTGAATTTCTTTCATGCTTGGGCTCACCTTCGTTTTCTACGTTCTGGGTTCCTTCTCCGAATGAAGTTCTATTTAGAGCTTCAAAATGATCACACCCGCGATCATCATGCCAATGCCTATAAATTGCGGAAGCTTCATTTTTTGCTTCACTACACCAAACCATCCGTTAATATCAACCAGAAAGGTCAGGCACAACTGGGCAATCAACAGCGCCGAGATCGTGAATGTAACTCCGATATGCTGAATAGCGGTCACTTCACTGAATATGATGATAGCTGCAAAAGCGCCTCCCAAGAGATACACAGGCTTTACCTGCTTCATCTCCGCCACATTTCCATCTCGTGTGAACATCCAGATCAATGCCGCCAAAATAACACCCGTTAACTGAGTAATCGTAGCCGCCTGCCATGTACCGATATCCTGACTTATCCGTGTATTCGCCACCCCTTGCAGCGTAATACAAGCGCCTCCCAAAAAAGCAAATAAAATTCCTCTCATGAATCGTTATTCTCCCTATCTAAGTGACTTTTCTATTTATTAAAGTATAGGTTAGTCTCACCATAAAGGACATATGTCCTGAATCAACAAAAAAATCCCCTCTTCATAATAAGAGGATTAGGATATGTCCCACCTGTTCTGTGAAAATGCTCTCCGTAAATGAGAAAGGGATGGGAACCTATACTGTTATGATCTATTCCGATTCCACATAATCTATAATGGGTGCCCATTCCAACCATCCATACCTTTCCTTCCAGTCATTACGCTTCAATCCTGTACACTTGCGTTAATAACTAGACAGTATCCCATCCTAAAACTGCATGTTCCGGTACGATGAAGTGGAATGCAGCGTTCAATAGAGGAGTTGACCCCCATATGACTAAGCATGATACGCTGCATTCTGAGCCGGCATATAACCCTGTTTCCCAACAAAAGAAATCTAAAAGAAAGCTATTCCAAAGGAAATCCGGGCGAACAAGCCGCGCTATTAAAATCATTATCCTGTTACTCATCCTGTGGCTGATTGCCATCATGATCTATCAGACCCATAAGCCACTGCCCCCCTTCGTTTCTTATGAAAGTCAGGAGTATTCGATCAACGAGGTAAACTTCTGGACGGATTTGACCTATCCTACCGGGGATGGAAGTACCGCACAGCACGAAGGGCAAATTTTGAACCGTATGCTTGGGATCGTTGACGAAGCCAAACAATTTATCGTCATCGACCTGTTTCTGTTCAACGATTATAAACATAAGGGCCAGCGCGTCCCCCAAGTCAGCGCACAGATGACCGAGCATCTTATTGCCAAAAAGAAGGCCAATCCTGATATGCCTATCTTTTTCATTACAGATGATGTCAATACCAATTACAATTCATCCCCCAATCATTTGCTGGAGAATATGAAACGAGCGGGGATTCAGGTTGTGCAGACCGATGTGGACCCGCTGCGGGATTCCACGCCAAGCTATTCTGCGGTGTGGCGTACCTTTTTCCAATGGTTCGGACAGCAGGGCACAGGCTGGATTCCCAACCTGATGGCCAGTGACGGACCTGACGTTACGGCACGCTCTTATCTCAAGCTGTTAAACGTCAAGGCCAATCATCGAAAATTGGTTGCCAGCGAGCAAACAGCGCTCATTTCCACAGGGAATGTTCACGATGCGAGTGCATATCACTCCAATGTGGCGCTGGAGGTGAAGGGCCCCATCATCGGGGACATTTTACAAACCGAGCAGGCGGTGCTGGACTTCTCCGGCGGAGGGCAGCTTCCTGCCTATACGCCACAAGCGGAAGCCTCTACTCAATCGGGAAAAGACAGCTACCGGATCAAATATCTAACCGAAGGTAAGGTATACACATCGGTTCTGGATGCCATCGGGCAGACAAAGAAAGGCGATAGCATTCATATGGGCATGTTTTATTTGGCAGACCGTAAAGTGTTGAACAGCCTGCTGGATGCCTCTGCACGCGGTGTGAGCATCCAATTGTTGCTGGACCCGAATCAAAACGCGTTTGGACAGGAGAAAATCGGCATTCCCAATCGTCCGGTCGCCAAAGAATTGTCCGATAAATCGGGCGAAAAAATCCAAATCCGCTGGTACAATACGACCCATGAGCAATATCATACCAAACTGATTTATATTGCCAAGGGACAGGGAGATCACATCATTTTGGGCGGGTCTACGAATTTGACATCACGTAATTTGAACGACCTGAATCTGGAAAATGAATTGTGGGTGGCCGCTCCGGCGGACAGCAAGCTGACCCGACAGATTGCGGCCTATTTTGATACATTATGGAATAACCGGGGAGCTGAATACAGTCTGGATCTGGAGGCTTACGAGGACAAATCTACATTTTGGAAAGGTATACTATATCGTCTACAAGACATCTTGGGCTTTACCACATTTTAAAATTAGGAGGGCACTGTAGCGTGCTTACTTTCTTCATTCAACCTACAGCAGCGGTGAAAGCAGCCGGGCGAGGGATTCCATCAAACGCTTGAACAGACGCTTTTTCATAAATTCCTCGCGTACGATCAGGCTGGCAGACTGCAAATCCCGCTCATAATCCGCCACCATCTGCTGTACACTATGCGTGCGGATCAACAGAGCGTTGACTTCAAAATTCAGGTGGAAGCTACGCATGTCCATATTAGCTGTCCCGATGGTCGCAACCTCCCCGTCAATAATGAGAAGCTTGGAGTGAAGGAAGCCTTTTTCATACTCATATACCTTGACCCCAACCTCCAGCAACGTTTGGAAGTACGAATGGGACGCGAGGAACGGCAGCCACTTGTCCGGTTTGGCAGGAAACAGAATCCGCACGTCCAAACCGGACAGAGCCGCCATCCGCAGCGCGGTCAAAATATCTTCATCCGGGATAAAATAAGGAGTGGCAATCCATACCGATCTGCGGGCGGATGTGATCATGGAGAAGAACAGATTTTTGAGCACTCTCCGCTCATTATCTGGGCCGCTGGCAATAATCTGCACGCCTCCGTCCGTAATTGGCTCGATTTTTGGGGACAGATATTCCTTATTCAGCACCGATTCACCCGTCATATGAAGCCAGTCCTGCAAAAATATAAGTTGCAGCGTTCGCACAGCCTCGCCCTTCACAATCATGTGCGTGTCACGCCAAAAGCCGTAGGCTTTGTTACGGCTGAGGTACTCATCCCCTACATTCAGACCGCCGATCAATCCAATATTGCCGTCGATAACCACAATTTTACGGTGATTACGGTAGTTTACCCGGCTGGAAAAGAACAAGATCCGTGCACCGCCATAAGCGACGACCTCTACCCCCGCATCCCGCATTTCCTTCAAGAAAGCCTTCGACAGTTGAATGCTGCCCACCGCATCGTACATAAACCGCACCTTGACGCCAGCTTTGGCCTTTTCGATCAAGATTTTCTGAATGCTGGTGCCGATATCATCCGACCGGAAAATGTAGTATTCCATGTGGATATGATGCTCTGCCTTGCGCAGTTCCGCCAATAGTGTGGAGAAGGTCTCATCTCCGTTGTTCAAGATTTGGGTTTCCGCCGCAAAATAAATCGGGGAACGGGCCAGTCTGCGTGCCAAACGCATCAACCGCTGCTGCTCATCTGTAAAGCAGGTCAAGTCCCGTTTGACGTGCATGGCATCCTTCTCGATACGCTCGTAAGCCTGCTGGTCACGCAATGCCTTTTTGTCATACTTGCGGCGTTTGAACACATTTTGCCCGAATAAAAAATAAAGAGGAAGTCCAACCACCGGCAGCAAGGCCAGCAGCAAAATCCAGGACATCGTAGTGGAGGGATTGCGATTCTCCGAAAAAATAATCAGACTGATGGAAATGACCGTCAGCGTGGAGAAAATACTGATGACCGTTCCTTCATTTCTGCCGATGGAATTAAACAATCCAAAATAATATATCACAAAAACCATAGCCGCAATTAACACAGCCAGTAAGCTTCGCCTCATAATTTACCTCATTTCCAATGCACTGCATTTGACAGTATTCTTCATTATATTGTACATGAGCACCTTAATTCTTCCCACTTTTTTGTTAGGATTTATGAAGAAAAAAAGAATCCAGGGGAAAACTCAAAACAAAACCGGATAAAGCCGGATTGACACTTACTTTTTTTCATGAGAAAATAAACTAACGAACGTTAGGTAGGTGATTAATATTGGGTATGGAGGATATCCGAAAGGCTGCTCTTTGTCAATTTGCCGCCAATGGGTATGAGGGAGCGTCCTTGAGTAGTATTGCTGCTGAGGTCGGTATTCGAAAACCGTCTATATATGCGCATTATCAAAGCAAGGAGGATCTGTTTCTACAGGTGGCGAGGTACGCTTTTCAAGAGCAGAATTTACGTATTTTTGAATACTTTTCGGAACGCAGAGATCAGTCGCTGGAGCATACACTGCATGACTTCCTGTTTTGGATGGGACAGGAATATAAGAACAACAATACAGCCAAGTTTATGCTTCGTTTTTCCTTCTTTCCGCCTGTATCTTTGTATAACGAGGTTCTGGATATTGTTAATCCTTTTCTGGAAAATATGGAGCGAAAATTAACTCGCCACCTCCGGAATGCACGAGATAGGGAACCCTTTGGACATATGGAGCCAGTGGATGTGGCTTTATCCTTCATAACACTGCTCGACGGAATCATGGTGGAACTGCTGTACAGTGGAAGCCTGAACTACCACCGAAGACTGAACGCTGCGTGGCCTATTTTTTGGCGTGGAATTACGTTAACCCCGCCTCATGAAGCGTGAAGGAACAAGAACGTAACGAGTGATTAATTTACAACTAATCTATATTTAAAGGGGAACGCTCATCATGAATCGCAGCTGGATTTATGTTTTTATTGGTGGCCTTATTGAGGTCGTATGGGTCTCGGGTCTGAAGCATGCGGATTCTGTACTCGCATGGATTGTAACCGTGCTGGCTGTAGTGGCCAGCTTTTATTTGATCATGAAGGCTGCGAACCGTTTGCCTGTGGGCACAGTATATGCTGTATTCACCGGACTGGGGACAGGGGGAACGGTCGTAGGTGAAATGCTGCTGTTCGGGGAACCGTTTCAATGGTCCAAAACGCTGTTAATCGCTCTTTTGCTGGCAGGCGTGGTCGGTCTGAAATTGGTTACTGACCGTAATGCTCAGGAAGGGAGTGGCTCATAATGGCTTGGATTGCATTGGTTATCGCGGGATGCTCGGAAGTTTTTGGAGTCATCGGTATGAAGGGAGTTACGATCGGCAAGGGCTGGAAGGCATTCACGCTCATGGTTCTATCTTTTGTCATTAGCTTCTCGCTGCTCAGCTACGCAATGAAGAGTTTACCTATGGGAACTTCCTACGCAGTGTGGACAGGCATCGGAACGGTCGGTAGCACGATTACGGGCATGTTCTTGTACGGTGAGCAAAAAAGCGTATTGCGTGTGTTGTTTATCGCTATGATTCTTGCCGCAGCACTGGGCTTAAAGCTGATTTCTTAAAGGAGTGATGCCTTGTGATTACCACCGTAACGCTTAACGCGGCTGTGGATAAAATCTACACGGTTGCAGGCTTCGGTATGAATGCCGTCCACCGGATCGAGGGCGGCCTGGCGGTGCCGGGCGGCAAAGGCGTCAATGCCGCCCGTGTCATTCGCACGCTGGGCGAGCCTGTGCGGGCGACCGGGTTTGCCGCTGGACACACTGGGCGGCTGCTCATCGACGGGTTGAGCTCGGAAGGCGTAAGCGCCGATTTTATCGAAATGGAGCACGGGGAAACCCGTCTCGCCATTACCGTGCTTGACCCGTCCACGCGCACTCAGACCGAGCTGATCGAAAGCGGCCCGACTATCGGGCCGTCTGAGCTGGCCGCGCTGCGGCGCAAAATCACGACCCTTGCCGCGGACTCGGCTTGGGTCGTGTTCTCGGGCAGCATGCCTCCGGGCTGCCCGCCAGATCTATACGCCGAGCTGTGCACGCTGGCGAAGGCGCGCGGTGCGCGAGTGGCGCTGGACGCGAGCGGCGAGGCCTTGCGCCTGGGGCTGCGCGGAAGGCCCGACCTCGTGAAGCCTAACGAGGACGAGGCCGCCCGCTTCGCCGGCATCGACGCCGCGCGCCCGGATGCCGCTGAAGCGGCGGCAGCGCAGCTGCTTGAGGCCGGAGCGCAGCTGGCCGTCATCTCGCTCGGCGCGCGCGGGGCGCTGGCGGTAACGCGGGATGCGCGCTACCGCGTGAGCCTGCCGAACGCGGACATTGTCAGCGCGCTCGGCAGCGGTGACGCCATGGTCGCCGGGCTGGTCACCGGCGCGGCGGCGGGACTGGAGCTCCCGGCCATGCTACGGCAGGGAGCGGCCTGCGGCACGGCGGCGGCTTTGCACGCCATGGCCGGAAAGATTGAGCTCCAGGACGTGAAGCGTCTGGAGCAGGGCATTACAGTGACGCTGTTGTAATCGGCGTCACTTTTTTATTTCATCTAAACATTCGCTTATTTCATTTCACAAATACAGTTATTCCGAATGTGCGGTTCTCCGACTGACTTACAGCAAAACCCTGTTTTCCAGTATATTTTTCATACAAATATGCGACTTCGAAGGGCCTACTTTCACCAATGAAGCCTGAAGCTCTGTAATTTCCTCTACCGACGTGGTTTGTACCTTGATGAGATAATTAAATTCCCCGCTGATGCGAAATAAATTGGTGACCTCTTTTACCCCTCTACAAAAATTAACCAGCTCTTGGCAATACTCTGTCCTTAATAGAATAAATGTAGTTGTCCTTCGATCCTCCAGCTTGGTAATTCTTTCTTTAACGGATACGCCCCCACTACGACGCCCCCTGATTGAACACAAATACATTTTGTACCCCCAAGGCTGAATCAGCCCTACTGCCAATAAAACGGCATGGGTAATAGCTTCTAGCATGAATATATTCCCCCAAATTCATTCCATCATATTCTCTCTGGTATTTTCTCTCTCTCACAGTTCTCGAACAAAGAGCTTGTACGTTCCTAATCCTCCTGTGCTTCCTTTAAGTTTTTCACGTTCTGCGTGTCCCTTACGGTCTGCTTGGCCTGCGTGTTCTGTTGTACGCTATGCTTCAACTGCTCTATAGCAAGCTGGTAATCCTGCGGATTATTCATGTTAAATGTGGTCTTATGCCATATGTCTTCACTCACCCCCGGCAAATCCTCCACCTTCGCATAACGAACGTTCAGCTTGTCTAACCAATCGGTGAGACGAAGTCGTCCACTGCGCAAACATTCCTCGGCAGACGGCAGCACACTCTGGTGGTACACAGCCAGCAACGGGTGTATACGTCCGTCCACAGAAGAGATTACAGCTTGCAATGCTGGTTCTGTCGTTCCTTGCAACTCCGCCCACTTCTCAGTTACAGCGAGCAGGACATGCAGCACCTCTGGCTGTACAAAAGGCATATCACAAGCGATAACGATGCCCCACTCCGTTCCAGAAGCAGACAACCCTGCATGGATGCCGCTTAAAGGTCCCATGCCCGGATATAGATCAGGCACATTCTCCAAACCAATCAACCCATACCCCTGCCCGTCACGAGTAACGACAATAACCCGCTCGGTCACCTTCTCTAAAGCGATAGCCGTCCGTTCAAGCATAGTAGCTCCCTGAATCTCAAGCAGGGCCTTATCCTGTCCCATTCGACTGGAACGTCCTCCAGCGACAATAATACCAGTCACATTCACGACCACATCCCCCTTTTCTCAATGAAATAAGTTCATAAATAACCCCTTGAGCTATTGGACAAAATTTAATATTACATAATTGTTAATTTATTGGTTTGTTAACCCTTTCAACACATGATACATTGGATAGAGAACCTTCCCATAGATCGGCATTCTATGCTTTATTCTCTACCGGGCTAAGAAAGGAATGGCTTGTCTTGCAAAATAGAGAAATTCAAGAGACTCCTCTATACTCCTTAAAGCTGTACAATTTTTTTCTGTATGGAGCCATGGTCATTTTCTCCAGCTTCTTCCCGTTGTATCTGCAAGAGATCGGCATGGACAAGCTTGAGATCGGAAGTCTGATGGCGATTGGGCCTTTTGTATCGGTATTCGCAAATCCCTTCTGGGGCTATACCAGTGACCGGAGTCGTAACCTTCGGCGTATTTTACTGTTTATGATTGCAGGTACATTGCTGCTGCTGCAAGCTTTATTTCATGTCCATACGTATGTCATGATTTATGTGTCGATGATTGGCTTTTATTTCTTCCAAAGTCCTTTGTTTGCCCAAAGTAACAGTCTCATTCTCAGCTACATTGAGGGCACGGACCGAAAATTCGGCTCCTTCCGCATCTGGGGCTCCTTCGGCTGGGCTGTGACGGCGGCCGTCGCCGGCCTGATCATTGACCGAACGGGGGTATCCAGCATATCCAACATCTTTACAGTGCTGCTTCTGGCTGCCCTGATCTGTACCCTGGCGATTCCACCGCTGAAAAGCACTGTTGAAACGGCAACCATTCATTTGCGCGGCTTTGGCAGCATTTTAATGAACGGATACTTTATATCTTTCATTTTGCTGGGGATCTTGGTATCCATTCCGAATTCGATCAACAGCGCCTTTATGTCCCTGTATATCACCGAACTGGGCGGGTCCAAGCTGATGCTGGGTTTTGCTGTCTTTATGTCATCGGTATTCGAAATCATTGTCTTTTTGCTATTTGATCGCTTTTTGAAGAAAAAAATGACGGTTATGGTCGGCTGTCTGGCCCTCGTTAGTTTGCTGTTTGCTCTACGTTGGGAGCTAATGGCCTTGGCCACAGACCCGATTCAGATCGTGTTCATTCAGGCACTTCATTGCGTCACCTTCGGTGGTTATTTTTATGTAGGCACCCAGTTGACCGTCCTGTTCACACCGATAGCTTACCGCTCATCCGGGCAGGCCGTATATACGTTGACGTGGAGCGGGATATCCGGCATTGTAGCAGGATTTGCAGGAGGCTGGCTGTTCCAGAATTTCGGTGGTGAAATGATGTACAACGCAGGCGTTTTCTTCGCCTTGCTCGGCTTTGTGGGATTCACCATCATGTGGTATATGCTGTACAAGAACGGTTATCAGCCCTTTCATGCCGACGACCACAAACGAGCAGAAGAAGCCCCTTAAAAACATCCGTAGGACGTGACACCCTTTTTCATTGTTTGCCCGTTACGAACAGTAAAATGACCAAATATATCCAATTATCATTATATATAGAGCCCGTGAGCGTAAAGTAAAGGAGTCTGCCGATGGCAGACTCCTTTTTTTGACTTGATCGCACGAGGCTACCATCTGTCCCACGCTGTCCAATAACTATTGCTTGGGCAATTGGAAAGAGCTTTTCAGTGATACTACACGGTTAAATACAGGCTCACCCGGCTTGGAAAGCTTCGGATCGACACTGAAATAACCATGACGGAAAAATTGGAACTTGTCCTGCGATCGTGCATCCTTCATATTCGGCTCGACAAAGCCGTGAGCAATTTCCAGAGAGTTTGGATTCAATTGGTCGAGGAAGGTTTTTTCCGTTGCATCCTCTTCAATCGCTTCCGGGTCCTCTGCATTAATCAAAGGCTCATACAGGCGGAATTCAGCAGGAACGGCCTGAGTAGCCTCCACCCAATGGATTGTGCCTTTCACTTTACGTCCAGTAAAGCCTGAACCGCTCTTGGTTTCTATATCATAGGTACAATGGATTTCCGTTACATGACCGTCGGCATCCTTAATGACATCGTTACATTTGATGAAGTAAGCATGCTTGAGACGTACCTCATTACCAGGGAACAAACGAAAGTATTTGCTCGGCGGATTTTCCATGAAGTCCTCACGCTCGATATAAATTTCACGGGAAAACGGAATTTGACGTGTACCGAGTTCCGGATTTTCTGTATTGTTTTCCGCCTCCAGCATTTCAACTTGTCCTTCAGGATAGTTTGTGATAACCACCTTCAACGGATCTATGACTGCCATGGTGCGGGGTGCCTTAAGCTTCAAATCCTCACGTACAAAATGCTCCAGTACCTGCAAATCGATGACTCCGTAGGCTTTGGAAATGCCTGTCTCATATACGAAGCTGCGGATGGCCTCCGGCGTGTAGCCGCGACGACGTAAACCGGAAATCGTCGGCATACGCGGATCATCCCAGCCGTCTACATGCTTCTCATCGACCAGAAGCTTGAGCTTGCGTTTGCTGGTTACCGTTTGAGCCAGATTCAGCCGTCCAAATTCGTATTGATGAGGTACCTTTTCCATCTCACATTCAGCTATGACCCAATCGTACAGTGGGCGTTGATCCTCGAACTCCAGCGAACAGAGTGAGTGCGTTACGCCCTCAATCGCATCTTCCAGCGGATGAGCGTAGGAATACATCGGGTAAATGCACCATTTATCACCCGTGTTGTGATGCTCGGTACGCGAAATACGGTAAATTACCGGATCACGTAAATTAATGTTTCCCGAAGCCATATCAATTTTGGCACGCAGTACCTTTTCACCATTTTGATATTTGCCTGCACGCATCTCTTCAAACAGCTTCAGATTGTCTTCCACACTGCGATCCCGATAAGGGCTATTTTGCCCCGGCTCGGTCAGTGTGCCACGAGTTTCACGGATTTGGTCCGCACTTTGATCATCTACGTAAGCTTTACCCTTTTGGATCAGCAGAACGGCGCGCTTGTACATTTCGTCAAAATAGTTGGAGGCAAAATGTTTTTCCTCCCATTCGTAACCGAGCCACTTCACGTCCTCCTGAATGGAGTTTACGTATTCCGTGTCTTCCTTCGCCGGATTCGTATCGTCAAAACGCAGGTTGGTGCGTCCTCCGAATTCATCTCCCAACGCGAAATTAATCCAGATGGCTTTGGCATGTCCAATGTGTAAATATCCGTTCGGCTCCGGTGGAAAGCGTGTAACAACTTCCTTTACCTTACCAGTACGTAAGTCCTCTTCAATGACACTCTTAATAAAATTGGGGGGAGTGATCGGCTTTTCCACGCTAATCAACCTTTCTTCCGTGTAATCTGTACAAAATCTGTTCCCTTAAATATACCCTTTCACACCGCATAACTCAATAAAATGAAAAACCTTATGTACTTTTCATTCAAAAAAGTAACAAGTTATGAAAAAGAGTTAACATTTCTGACAAATAAATTCGCTATAGTGTATATATCTTTTATTTTACCCGGAAAAGGAGAACCCGCCCGTGTTTAAGCTACTCATCGTGATCCTGCTGTCCATGCTGTTGTCCTCCTCCGGTATGATTTCCGGTCATCCTTCACCAAACCCGGTGCCTGAACCCATACAATCCCATCCTTTAGCCGTCGCTCCTGAAGACTCATCCGTCAAATTGTATGTTATGGAGCCTTCCCAGGGACTATTCCGTACAGCTACGCTGGAAATCGGCCAGCAGCACCGTGCGTTCGCATGGTCAGGCTCGGCAGATATCGCCACCGCACCGCAGTTGTACTATACGGATGTAAACGGCGATGGTGTTCGCGAAGCGGTGGTCATACTGACCCTCGCCTCAGGCACAGGTGTCGAATTGCAGGAACTTCATATCGTCAACGCCCAGAGCATGGACGAGTATCCGGTTGAATCGGCGGCAGATGCCGTGTCCCGGCGGGTTCACAGCAGTGTGGAACTGCGTGACCACAACCAACAGGTGCATATTGCAGTCACGATTGATGGCATCACACACACGCTCAACCCAAAAGCATCGGCGTTTTACGATGATCCAGCCCATTTTACTGACCGCCTTGATTTCAGCTCTGTCGTCATGTATGATGCCGAACAACGTCCTCTGCACGCCACCGTATCCGGCAGCGTATCCCCAACCGAATTTGTAGGGGATTTGGAGCTGAAGTATGTATATGAGCATGGACGGTTCCGAGTGGGACCTATTGAGTTTGCAGCTTCCTCTCCGTTTTGACGACTCTCTCAGAATAAGGTAGCATGGGATTAAATGCTAGACTGGCTGGTTTAGCGATTTTCCGAGTGAAAGAGGGGATCAATCATGTTTACATACGCGTTGGACGAACGCACAGTCCTTCGTCCGCTCACCAAAGAGCATGTGCAGCCTCTGTTTGAGCTGATCGAAATGTCCCGTGACCGCCTGCGTCAGTGGCTTCCATGGGTGGATTCCACCACGGAAATCAGCCACACAGAACAGTTCGTGCAGAGCGCCTTGAAGCAGGCCGCAGAGAACGGGAGCGTGACCGCTGGAATCTGGCTGGATAACGAGCTGGCTGGCATTATCAGCTACCATGAAATCAATTGGACTCACCGTTCGGTCAGTATTGGATACTGGCTTGGACACGGTTACGAAGGACAAGGTCTCATGACCAGCGCATGCCGCGTATTCATCGAATATGCGCTGATAGAGTTGGACCTGCACCGGATCGAAATCCGTTGCGCCACCACCAACCGCCGTAGCCGGGGTATTCCGGAACGTCTGGGCTTCGTGCTCGAAGGCATTATCCGCGAAGCGGAACTGCTGCCCGACGGCTATATGAACCATGCTGTGTACGGCATGCTCCAGAGCGAGTGGAAACAGCTTCGGTAACCTTGCACCATAAAACAGCGCCGCAGCCCGTTTAGGGTCTGCGGCGCTGTTCCTTATGAACGGCTTATAGAAGGCTTATAAGAAGCTGATTACGCTGTAGAATCCATGTCTATTTCAAGAAAGCGGCCATTAACACATCGTCCACGAATTGGCCCGCTATGTAAAACTCCTCATGCAAACGTCCTTCAATCGAGAATCCGCATTTTTCATAAAACATAAGGGCCTCCATGTTGCACGAGAGTACCCGCAAGCTTAATTTGCGAATGCCCTCAGCGGCTGCAATATCCTTCATGGCACCCATAAGCGCTGTCCCAATACCTTTGCGGTGATAGGCTGGGTGCACGGCTATATTTATTTCCAACACATGACAATTACTTGCCAACAGCGTTGGAGAACGAAATCCGATATAACCGCAGAGCACTCCCTGTTCGATAGCGACCAGTTGAGAGCCCGGAGGCGTATTGCGCAAAAACTCCCCACGCGACTTCCATGACAGCGAGGCGGGGGCCGTTCGTTCATTCCATACCAATTCATCCAGCGCAATCAGATCAGGAGCATCCTTCATCTCCGAATGACGAATCGTCAGGGGTTGACTTGTAAGCAATTTCTTTCAATCCTTCCTGTGAAGGCGTTCCTGAAGTATAGGCAGCAACCATTCGTCATTTATTGTACCATAATCACGGGCTCATCACAGTCTTTATTAGGACTTAAGAACTGGAAACGTCTGCCTACGTAGTAGTCTCAAAAGCATCCTCTTCACAGCGGGAACGGTTCAATCCGCTATGCAGAACAAAGAACAGGATGGACAAAACCGCCACGCCCGCTGCCAGCCAAAGTGTGGGTGGAAGGCCTCCGCCATCATATAGCCTCCCCATAATATAAGGCCCCATCACCCGTCCGGCAGCGCCAATCCCCCCGACTAACCCGATGTAAAAGGGTGCTCCCCGACCTCCGTGGACGGACAAAAATGCCGGAACCGCTGGTGCGATCAGCATCTCTCCCAGGGTTGCCAAAACCATGGCGAATATCATCCCCGTATAGTTCTGTGTGCCTAGCATGACGATATAGGCTACCAAATAAAATCCTCCGGCCCACGTCATTTGAGCCGAAGCATGCCGGGCATAAAGACGCTTGAGCCAGAAAATAATCGGCTGTGCAGCAAAAATAAGCACACCGTTCAGTGTCCATAGTAGCCCGTACATCGTTTTAGGCAAGCCCTGCTCGATAATATACGGGGACACTCCCGTATTCCAGATCGAATTACCGAACCATAAAAAGAGCGAGCCCAATCCGACGAAGAGATATAGCCTGGTATCACGGAAGAGCAGCCGTGCTGGTATTTCCTCTGTTCTTTTCTTCAAGGACTTGCTGAGCTGAACCTCCCCCTCTTCCCGATCCACCCTGCTCAGATAGGACCAGAAAAATCCGGCAAATACCGCAGAGGTAATCCCGTTCATGACAAAGCTGAGCTGATAGGAGAAATCGGCCAGAACGCCGCTCAGTCCCGTTCCCAACGCCACCCCTATATTATTGGCAACATAGATAATATTGAACAGCTCTCCACGGCGGTCAGCAAAGCGAAAACCTACAAATGCCTGAATCGCGGGCACAGATACGACATTAAAAAAGCCGATAAAGCCCATCATAATAACAAACGCAATCCAGTGACCGCTGGTAAACGGAAGCGCGAGAAGTCCCAACGCGTTCATTGTCAGCGAGCCGACAATCAGTTTTTTGGCCCCAATGCGGTGATAAAGGGCTCCTCCTAACACCTGACCAAAAATCCCGCCCAGAGACTGCACCAAAATCGCAATCCCCGCATCTCCCATACTGCGGTGCAGCTCGTCAAACACATACATGCTAACTAACGGCCACATTAGAGAGCTTCCGGCGGAATTAATCAGGCTGGCGACGAGAAACACTTTCACTTCCTTCGGATAAGAATCCAACCATTTCATATATTTTGTTTCTCCTTTAGCATCGGACACCATAACAACACATTATTTCATTGGCGCTTCACATTCACCACCGTTGAAAAGAAAGTAGCTCCCCGGCCCATATCCGATAACCGATCAGAGGTCAACGCATTAGCACGCTGTCTGCGTCCTTTACCTTCCCACCATAACCCTTGGCTAATTACTGTACCGGGCAGCATCAGACCCGTGACTTTGGCTTTCAGCTCATACGTTCCCCGGTCGTTCCATACCGTAACCGGATCACCGTCCGCGATGTCTCTTGCTTGAGCATCCTCCGGATGAATTTGCAGCAAAGGCTCCCGTTCCAGCCGTTGATGCTTGGGTAAATTTGCAAACGTGGAATTCAGAAAATTATGATTCGGTGGCGAAATAAACATCAGCGGAAACCGCGCGTCCGCTTGCGGTCGATGCTCTCCGTCATATCCTTCAATCAGCGGCACATACGAAGGCATCGCGGGTAGACCCGCTTGCTTCATCTTTTCTGAATACAGCTCAATCTTGCCCGAAGGCGTAGTCAGACGATCCAGATAGGTAGCCTTCGGCGTCATGTCCAGTTTGACAAAAGGTGACTTTTTTAAGGCTTCCAAAGTCACACCGTTGAGATAAGGATTTGTCGGGTTATCAAGTGCACCCGCGATCATGTCCTCTTCACTTTCCGTGAAAGCAGCCTCGTCAAAGCCCATAGCCTGTCCGAGCAGGCTAAACAGCTCATAGTTGCTTTTGCTTTCCCCAAGTGGAGCAATGACCGGCTCCTGCATCTGGATATAATGATGCCAATACGATTTATACAGGTCTGTGCCTTCAAAAGAAGACGCCGCAGGCAGTACAATATCTGCATAGCGGGCCGTATCGGTAAGGAACAGGTCGTGAACGACCGTGAACAGATCCTCCCGTTCAAACCCCTGCGTCACCCGATCGGCATCCGGTGCTACGATAACCGGATTGCTGCAGTACACGAACAGCGCCTTGATCGGCTCGTCCTTCTGTAGCAGCGCTTTGCCGATTTGGTTCATGTTGATCACCCGGGCATCCGGGTTCTTACGCAGATCAGGACGTGCCAGATTGACGCCGTTGAGTTTGCCGTAAGCGCCGTTGGAACGCGATGCTCCCCCGCCGTGCTTTAGCCATTGCCCGGTGAGCGCAGGCAAGCATGTAACCGCGCGTACATTCATACCGCCATTATCGTGATGCTGAAGTCCGTTGCCAATGTTGATATACGCCGCTCGCGCCTGCCCGTACATCTCCGCCAGACGGATAATATCTGCTTCTGGCACGCCTGTAATGCGTGAGACCCGCTGCGGGGTATATGCCTTCACATGCTCGCGCAGTTCCTCATGACCGACCGTATAGCGGCGCAAAAATTCATCGTCCGTCAGCCCTTGCTGGAACAGTACGTGCATGACACCCAGCGCGAGCGCAGTATCTGTTCCCGGGTATAGCGGAATGAACCAATCCGCCCATTGCGCTGTCCGGTTACGGTGAACATCAATGACAATTACCTTGGCACCTTTTTTACGTGCCTTCTCAGCCAATACCACCTGATGCATATTGGTGCTGATGACATTTCCTCCCCATACAATAATGAGGTCAGCATCCTCTGTATCCTCCGGACTGGTGCCGCCCTTAAAACCCATGACGGATGCCCAGCCTTCATTCCCAGCCACGCTGCAAATCGTCTGGTCCAGTTGGCTTGAACCCAGCGCATTAAAAAAACGGCGATCCATCCCATCCACACTCAACACGCCCATATTGCCATAATAGCTGTAGGGGAGAATAGATTCCGGGCCGTCCGTGCGAATCAGTTCCTTGAAGCGGCCTGTAATGGTATCGACTGCCTCCTCCCAGCTAATTCGTTCGAACTTCCCTTGCCCCTTGGGACCTACACGCTTTAACGGATAGAGCAGCCGCTCGGGGTCATACACTCGCTCCGTCATATTGCGAACTTTGTTGCAAATGGCCCCTTTTGTAATGGGATGATCCGGATTACCGGTCACCTTGACGATCTTTCCGTCTTCCTTGTGGAGCAGGAGCCCGCACGTATCCGGGCAATCCAGCGGACATACAGCCGGAAAAACACCGTCCGTGCGCTCCGTCATTTGCGGCCCTCTTTGCAAGTCTTGCTGAAGCACAGCCTCAGGAGGCGCGCTGTTACGATGATCCATGTTGTTGATGCTCCTTTCCGTTACTGTTTCCAAAAATTACACTGTTCTTATCATATATACAGCTATGTCCTATGGCAAGAGAAGGATTTTGCCGACCCAAATCCGTCCAAAAAGATCAAAAAATCCGCTTGCTGCTCACAGCAAAACGGATTTCTAATATTCTATATTATATTTTGATCATACCTGTTTCATTATTGAATACCAAGGGTAAAAGAGATCAAGGCATTATGGACGAGAGCACACTCATCCTCCATGCCAAATCATGGACCACTCCCAAAAAAATCCGCCATGACAGGTTTCGTTCCCCCGGACCTGCCATGGCGGATTTGCTTTATTCCCATTTCCCAGGCCCAGCTTAATCAGGCATGGTCACTCAACGGAGTTGTTGCAGTAGACGAGGGTGCCTGAGATGATTCATTCACAGGATGCACAGCGGTATGAGGCTTTTTCAAATATGCCAACCAGTATGCCCCAGCTACAAACAGGCTTCCTCCCACCAAATTCCCCAGCCAAACCGGAATGAAGTTCATAATATAATCTGTCCATGAAAAATGACCTGCGAAAATAGCCGCCGGAATAAGAAACATATTAGCTACAACGTGCTGGAATCCGATAGCTACAAAGGACATTGTCGGGAACCAGATCCCCATAATTTTGCCGCCGATCGAATCCGTACTATACGCCATCCATACAGCCAGCGCTACCAGCCAGTTACATCCAATACCGGATATAAACGATTGCAAAAAGCTTTCATGCAGCTTGTGTCCCGCCATATCCACCACTTTGTCCAAATAAGGTCCTGTCTCGGTTAGACCCAGCACATGACCAAAGAAAAAGGCAACAAACAACGAACCCGCAAAATTACTAAGCGTAATAATCGCCAAATTACGGAACATCGCTCCGGTCTTGATCCGTCCTGCCCATCTCGCCAAAGGTACAGCCATCATATTACCAGTCAGCAATTCTCCGCCGCCGATCAATACCAATATCAGACCTACAGGGAATACGGCTGCTCCAATAAAGGTAGCGATACTTCCCCATTCTTTGGGTGCGCTTGCGATAACACGTATATCCAGCAAAAACCCAAGCGCAATAAATGCCCCTGCCAAAAATCCCAATACCACCGCCACAGTCCATGGATTGTTCGCTTTGGCCACTCCTGTTTCCACCGTTTTTTCAGCAATCTGCCCCGGTTTATAACTTGCCATATATTCCGCTCCTTTAACATCTTTTCACTCGAGTATTCTCTCTCGTATTTTATTTAAAATCAGTGATTTTGTTTGTGAAAAAAATCACTTTATTAAATATTAAAAAACAGCCCTTGGGTAAAGGACTGTTTTTCATGTATTATTACGTCTGCTGCGCTACTGTGCGCTTTACATTTAGTTGTATTCTTCCTTTTCAACTGCTCTCAAGAACCAAATAACTCCACCGATGCCTACCAGCGCCACAACTACAAGAAAAAGGATATAAAACAAACTCATAAGCTACTTACCCCCTAATCCTTATGCTACTCTATATTGTACTATAAGGATTCGTCCATACGTCTCAGATTGTTGACAAACTTATGAACAATCTCACAGACAAAATGAATTATACGGTAACTGGCTTCCGTTCAGACACTGGCGGCAAGGCTTGCAAACCGGCTGCATTCAGGAAATTCCAAGGCTTGTTATAATGCGGCTGGAAGAAGAAATCGACAAAGGCCAGTTGATCAATGGTCATATGATTTTGAATGGCTACGGATAGCGTGTTAATGGATTGCGTCAAATCCACTTTCGACATAATTTGTGCCCCAACAATTCTCCGTGTCTCCTGCTCATATACCACTTTCAGCAGTACCTTTTCGGAGGTTGGCATAAATTCAGGTCGGTAGCTGTCCTCAATGGTGACAGCCTCTACAGCCATACCTTCGTCCGCTGCTGCCGCTTCCGTCATACCTGTTCCTGCAATATTATCTTCATAAATTTTAATACCCGAAGTTCCCTGTGTTCCCATATAAGCAATGGTCGGTTGTACCAAATTGCGTGCTACCAGCGTGCCCATACGAACAGCATTGGTTGCCAATGGAATATAAGCTGTTTTACCTGTCGGATTGTAGCGGATTGCACAGCTATCGCCTGCAGCAAATACGTCCGGGCAACTGCTTTGCATATAATTGTCCACAATGATCGCGCCGTTGGGCAGCATGTCTACCTGACCTTTAAGCAGATCCGTTTGAGGACGGAAGCCAATACAGAGAATAACAAGCTCTGTTTCATGTTCTCCTTTAGATGTCACCACTTTATTCACCTTACCGTTACTTCCTTCAAAACGGCTCACTGTTTCTCCCAGCACCAGCTTGATGCCATGCTTCTTCAGGGAATTTTCAATCCGGTCTGTATATTCCGGGTCCAAATATTTATTCAAAATACGATCAGCACTGTCGATCAGCGTTACGTTCTTGCCGTTCATTTGAAAAGCTTCCACCAGCTCAACACCGATATATCCGGCACCGACAACCGTAATGTTCTGTACATGCTTGGCTTTCTCAATGATGTCATTGGAATGATTATAGTTTTTGCAGAGCAAGATATGATCAAGCTCAATACCTTCCAGCTTCGGAATAATAGGCCACGAGCCCGTAGTTACAATTAATTTATCAAAGGTGTCCGTAAATTCTTCTCCTGTTTGGAGATTGCGTGCTTGCAGCGTTTTGCCTGCTGTATAGACATTCGTTACCTCATGAAGCATCTTGGTCACGACACCCAGCTCAGCCAGTTCATTCGGGGAAGAATAAAACAATCCGTGCGGATCTTTGACGACACCACCTACGTACAGTGCAATACCACAAGATAAAAACGAAATATTGTCATTACGCTCGTAAACGGTAATTTCGGCATCTGGATAACATTTGGCTGTGTTGACGATGGCTGCCGTACCTGCGTGTGTACATCCGATAACTGCTACTTTCATGTTGAAT
Source organism: Paenibacillus sp. 1-8 (assembly GCF_056316205.1). NCBI lineage: Bacteria > Bacillati > Bacillota > Bacilli > Caryophanales > Paenibacillaceae > Paenibacillus > Paenibacillus sp. 1-8. Next base: position 4,976,086 of record NZ_CM149995.1, read on the forward strand.
TCCTCCTTGGTGTGTGGGCATACAATGTATAATAATTGTGAATTGTTTCACGTAACTGCGTTGTTGATTGTGATTTATTTCACTTCATGTGCTTATTATAATGTGACATTTTTCACATTGCAATAGCTTTCTATGATATTCACAATTTGTCCACATTTTTAAAAGTCAGGAAGATACAAAGTCAGCCGTTTGCTGAAACGACTCTTTGCTTCATTCAGTTTTTCCTGTAGGGGCCTTGATTATGCCTTTTATCAGGCTTCCAAATGCTACTGCAACGATCAACCGAATGTGAAATGCAGACAACAAAAAAGGCCGAACCCCGGAAAAACACCGGAAATTCAACCTGATCTAAATGTATATTTCTGATGAAGCAGAAGCTATTATAGCAATTGCTCGATGGCCGCTTTCATGGCCTCTGGCGATTCCTTGGGTTCAAAGCGATTCACAGGCACACCTTCACGATTCACAATAAATTTCGTAAAATTCCATTGAATCGTACCGTCTTCCTGCTCTCCAGGCTGCTGCTTTTTCAAATATTCAAACAGAGGTGCTGTATCCGGGCCGTTAACGTCCACTTTAGCGAATACCGGGAAATTAACCCCGTAATTCAGTTGGCAAAATTCAGCCGCTTCCTCGCTGCTGCCCGGCTCCTGACCGCCGAATTGGTTACAAGGAAAGCCTAATACAACCAGTCCCCGATCCTTATATTCATCATATAGCTTTTGCAAATCCCCATATTGCGGGGTAAGTCCGCATTTGCTTGCGGTATTTGCGATGACCAGCACCTTACCGGTGTAGGTATCCAGAGGAACCTCCTGATTCGCTGGTGTTACGGCATGATGTGAATAGACAGACATATAGCATCCTCCTTTGCTTCACTTGGTTTAAGTTTCATCACCTATTTTACCCAAAACGCGACGGACATGCCAACATCCCTCGATACTTTAGCGAGACGCCGCCACTTCGAGTCTGCGTTCTTCACGTTCTGAAGCAGACATCCTTGGACACGCAAAACAATACCGCTGGCCACCGCCAGTCTTGTAATATTGGCAGCAGGACGGTTTCATATATGCCTTCTCACCGGGACGGTAAGGGTTATCCAGCTCAACAAGACGAACCGTAAACGGGTTTCTTTTACGCCCGAATACCTCTCCCTCCAGTTCCCGCGTCACATAATAATAATCTTGTTCAAAATGCTCCACATCCTGTGGATCGGTCAGCGATGGCTGGACTCTATCCTTAAAATACAGCAAGGTCAACGGAAATTGTCCCCACATCTGTCCAACAGATGCGCCTCCAGCCGCAGCCATCGCCTCCAGTATCGGTCTGATCTGCAAGCTGTAAAAGTCACGCAACGCCTGTTGCGCCTGTCCGGATGAATGATGCTCGTCCTGCCTGATGTTGTCCAGCTCAGTTGTGTCGATGACCTGAAGGCTAATAGCGGGATATTTCCCTTGATAACAAATATGAAATCTGAGATTGGAAACCGACAGATCGAGACGGCGTTCACACAAAGACACCATAAAATGCTGAGCAAACACAAGACCACGCAACTGGTTCACAAAATAAACGGCTGCGGTCAAGCCGTCTTCCGCACGCAACAATTCACCATAATACTCCATCACAGAGCCAAGCTTATCCGGTTCAAGCCATTCTGCTACAGGCCCGGAGTATACCGCATCTTCTGGTGTGTCTGTCACTATTCGCGCCAATTGCTCAAGCTGATCATAATCCAGTGGTTTCATTAGGTCTCCTTTATCCTCTTGCCGCTACCTGTGGTCTGGCTTCACGCCGCTCGGAAACGGAGCCTACTAATTGATTCTCTTCCAGATTCAATCCCTTTACGGCTTGGCTTACCGCTGGTTGTCCGGCCAAAGCATATGGAAGACACAGCGGTACACCGGTACGAGGATCTGTTACGATATCCGCTTCAATACCGAACACCTCGCGCAGCACGTCAGGGGACATGACCTCGTTTGGCGTTCCTACAGCCTCGGCCTTCCCTTTTTTGATCGCGATCATATGCTGGGCGTACCGGGCTGCATGGTTCAAATCATGCACGACCATGACAATGGTACGTTCGGCCGAAGTGTTCAAATACTCTAGCAAATGCAGCACTTCCAGTTGGTGAGCCATATCCAAAAAGGTAGTCGGCTCATCCAAAAACAGAATATCCGTATCCTGCGCAAGCGCCATGGCAATCCATGCACGCTGGCGCTGCCCGCCAGAAAGCTGGTCGATCGGGCGGTCGTGGAACTCGCTCATTCCTGTCACCTGAATGGCCCACTCTACCATTTTACGATCATCTGCTTTCATGGAGCCAAAGCCTTTTTGATAAGGAAAACGTCCGTAAGATACCAGTTCCGTCACAGTCAATCCTTCCGGTGCAGTCGGATTTTGCGGCAAAATAGCCAACTGCTTCGCTACCTCCCGGGTGGATTGCTTATGAATGGATTTACCGTCGAGCAGAACGCTGCCGCCTTTAGGATTCATGATGCGAGCCATCGTTTTCAGAATGGTGGACTTGCCGGAGCCATTTGCACCCACCAATGCTGTGATCTTCCCTTGCGGTATTTCAACGTTCAGATCCTCCACAATCAACCGATCTTCATAAGCAATATCCAGATTAGCCGTTTTCAGACGAAACATTCGGAATCATTCCTTTCCCTTATCTAATATATAGTCACGGGCTTAACGCACGATATTCATCAAAACTTCATTCTATCTTTATATAATAAAGATATTGATAATCATTATCAAGTATTGATTGGCATATTTCCTTAGCATAGGAATCATTTCACGGAAAATGACCCCGAAAATTCACAAAAAAAGACCACAGCTCCTCAAAGCTGTGATCTTCTAATATCCGGCAGACAACATCAAGACTGTGCAGAACGCAGTCCGAATGCTTCAGCCATAAGACGTATAGATTTCATTTTGGCGTCAAAGTCATGAATAATGCTTGCCACCATGATTTCCTGTGTATGATAAGCCTCACTCAATTGCTCAATTTGGTGCTTCACCTGCTCAGGCGAGCCAACCACCATGCGCTTGCGATTCTCGCGGATGCGCATCCGATCATATGGCGTATAAGGATACGCCAATGCCTTTTCTACGGAAGGTGTGCCAGCGGAGCGCATTCCCTGCTCCAGTAACACCAGAGACAAGTCCATGCTGGAAGCCAGGCGGTTCGCTTCTTCCTCGGTATCCGCACAGATAGCAAATACGGCAACAAGTGAACGTGGACGATCACTATGCTGTGAGGGCTTAAAATGCTCCTGATACTCCTTCATAGCCTTTGTGCCACCTGCGCCGTTGATGAACTGTGCGAATGCAAAACCCACGCCGCGTTCGGCTGCAAGCTCTGCACTGTCGCCACTGGAGCCGAGCAGCCACATTTCCGGCACGGTTTCTACGAGCGGCATCGCCTGTAACGAGCCAAAGCGATGCTCACTGCCTGTACTGTCATGCAGATAGGCCAGCAGATCATCCAGTTGCTCGGGGTACAGATCAACCCCGCCCCTGACTTTGCCCTCCTGCAAGGCTCTGGTGGCGGTTCGCATTCCTCCCGGCGCCCGTCCCAAACCCAAATCCATACGCCCCGGATATAACCCTTCCAGCACACGAAAGTTTTCCGCTACTTTATAAGCGCTGTAATGCGGCAGCATCACACCGCCCGAGCCGACGCGAATGGTCGATGTACGAGCCGCCAGATGCGAAATTAATACCTCCGGGCTGGAGCCTGCAAGATTGGAGACAGAATGATGCTCCGACACCCAGAAACGGCGATAACCCAAGCGTTCCGCCTCTATAGCAAGTTCGGCAGTCTTGTGTAACGCTTGCGCATGCGTCATGCCTTCCGATACCGGAGATTGGTCAAGAATGCTGAGTTGTATCATAAAAGTCTGACCTTTCTGTTTTGGGATAAGAATAGGTATTAATTATAGCACGTAAAGCCACAGTTACCCAAGAGGTACCTTGATCGACCGGAAAGCTCTATTTTTTGTAGAGACTCTCTCTGGCTTTATCTGCTTCATAGAGGTGTGAACGTATCTTAAAGAAACTAAACAGATGTGTGACGATAACCTTCAATACAGCATAGCCCGGAACCGCCAGTATAATCCCTACCACTCCAAACAGATTGCCCGCCGTCAGAATGACAAAGATAATCGTGATCGGATGCACCCGGAGAGACTTGCCCATAATTTGCGGAGAAATAAATTTACCCTCAATGAGCTGTACGACTGTCCATACGATGACCATTTTGAGCAGCATAACCGGAGATGTTACCAAAGCTACAATTAATGCAGGCGTAATGGCAATCACGGGTCCCAAATAAGGAACAACGCTCGTAAAGGACGCAATGACGGCAAGCGTCAGAGAATAGTCCAGTCCGATGATCAAGTAGCCGATATACAGCAGAAACCCAATACAGAAGCTGACAATAATCTGCCCCCGGATATACGAGCTGACCTGATGATTCATTTCGGTCATAATGCGATCAGTCTCTTTACGAAACATAGGCGGGAACATCCTCAGGACCGACTGCGGCAACTTGTGTCCATCCTTCAGCAGGTAGAACAGAATAAATGGAACCGTAGCGATCGCAAGCACCGTTTCTGTGACTACACCCAATAAGCTTCCCAAACCTGCCCAGGCATTATTAATGAAGGCAGATAGCTTTTCAGAAGCCTTGGAGGCCAGCTCAGATGGATTAATTTGAATAGTATTCTGGAACTGATTCACAAAATTGCTGCCGATCAGCTTCTCGAATTGTCGTTGTACTTGTTCGCTGTATGCAGGCCCATTTTGAATCAACCCCTGAATCTGATCACGTATCACTGGCACTACCGATGTAATCACGATGGTAATGATCCCTATGATAAGCAAATACAGCACAATAATGGAGTAGATCCGTTTGACCTTGTTGCGCTCCAGCACATCAACCAGCGGATTGAACAGATAGTACAAAACACCGGACAAAATGACAGGGAGAATGATCGTTTTCAGCAGCACAATAACGGGGGTAAATATGTACGAAATTTTGGTGAGCACCAATACATTTAAACCAATGAGCAGCAGTACCAGCAGGAATAACACAAACTTGTTGTTCAGAAAAAACTTTTTGAATCGGTCTTTCCATGCCGGAGTTGTTTCCACATGACATTCCCCTTCTCTTTAAGCAAATGAGTTAATGATCCTTCATATTGCTAAGATATAATTTTAGATCAAAATATACAAGGTTATACCCGAATAACACAAAAGCAAACAAAGTTGTAAGACCACATACAGACTTTGCTTGCTTTGGAATGTTATGGGGTATCCGTTGTCTCTCGCACCAGCTCATTCGGTGGAATTTGCTGTTTCGCAATCGTCTTGGCATCGATATTAAAGCCCAATGAAGCCAATTACAGCATTTCTGTTGTGCTCAGGTTCGTTTCAATATAAGGAGAAATGCTGTTTAAAATACTTGGCAGCTTAAATTTCGAATCCTGACCGGAAGCGACCGAAATTTGATTTGTAAAATGATATCTGTCAATTCGCGTCGTCTGTTCAGTTTATCACGATTGACCTGTGACTAATGGTAGTTTTCCTTGTCTGTCACGCTGTTATTCTTATGTTCTTGCGGCGCCAGATTAGCATTGTCAGGGGTGTCCGCGTACCATGGGTTAAGATGCACAAGCACCTCGTAAACCCTCGGTTCCTGCTTCATTACAGCCCCTTTGATCAGCCGGATAATATCATGTCCCTGCTGAATGGTCAGAGAGGCATCTACAGAAGCTCGGATATCCACAATAATGTAATGACCGTGCTCACGGGCACGGATGCGGTCAATTCGCTGAACCTCGGCTACGCTAAGAGCTGCTTCGGCATAGCTTTCGATTTCCTCGGTTGCAATCGCCTTTTCCATCAGGATATCTATGGATTCACGGCCCATTTCCCACGCCAGCTTCAGAACCAGCAGTGCGACCACAAACCCGGCAATCGGGTCACCGTAGGATAAAATCGGAATGCTCCAGTGCTCCCCGATCAGGCCCAAACTGATACCCAGTACAGCAGCAGCGGAGGCATATACATCCGCCAGATGATCCTTAGCCGTAGCAATGAGACCCTGGCTATTGGCTGCCCTTCCGATACGGATCGTATATATATACAGCCATTGCTTCCAGAGCAGGGAGATAATCGCCGCCACCAATGCCAGTATATGCTCCTTCGGCATCGGTTCAAACAGCGCCATAATGGAATGGTAGCCGATAAATATGCCGGCTGCGAACAAAATGACCGCTACCACGCTAGCTCCAATAACCTCTGCCTTGCCGTGACCATATGGATGATCCTCATCCGGCGGCAGACTCGATATACGCATCGCCCCCAGCGCCGTTGCCGAGGCGATTACGTCCCCGGCGTTATGCACACCGTCAGCAACCAGCACCTTGCTGTTGAACATGACGCCTGTAATAATTTTAATGCCAGTTAATAGGATGTTGCTGATCAGGCTGATCCACGCTGACACCATAGCACGTTTGCCCATATCCTGTTCCTGCATGATGTATAACCTCCGTATCTATCTTGAAAGCAACTGTTATCCCCAAGTTAATCGGTTACTTTCAAGGCAGCTATGCTACTGGTTTTCTTTGTTTGCTCAGCGCAGTAATGCTGCTTATGTCATCCTATGATGCTACCGCATCGGCGGCATGGGTGGAGATTACAATAGCCCCGGAAGATGAGCCTCTCCGGGGCTATTACCATAACCATAGTTGAGCGTTCTATGAGAACGCTCTTGCTTTATCTGGACCGTCCGCGACGGCCTCCCTGTCCTTGAGCCCCGCGCGGTCCACCCTTGGCCTGTCCACCGCGACCACCTTGGCCTCCGCGGGCGGAGCCGCTGCTGCTGCGGTCATACCCGCCGCGTTCGCTGCTTTGCCCTGCGGAACGGCCTTGGCCTCCGCGCGTGGAACCGCTGCTGCTGCGGTCATACCCGCCGCGTTCGCTGCTTTGCCCTGCGGAACGGCCTTGGCCTCCGCGCGTGGAACCGCTGCTGCTGCGGTCATACCCGCCGCGTTCGCTGCTTTGCCCTGCGGAACGGCCTTGGCCTCCGCGCGTGGAGCCACCGCTGCTGCGGTCATACCCGCCGCGTTCGCTGCTTTGCCCTGCGGAACGGCCTTGGCCTCCGCGCGTGGAGCCACCGCTGCTGCGGTCATACCCGCCGCGTTCGCTGCTGCTGCGGCTGGAGCGACGTTCGCCGCCTGCGGATGCAGCGCGCTCTTCGCGCGGCTGCTCCCGCTCGGTGCTGCCACGGCCTGCGCCGTCACGGCGACCCGCCTGTTCGCGGCCGCTGCCCCGGCGTCCGCCGCCGGAACCGTTGCCGCCGAAGGAACGGCGGTCGTTTCTGCCTGAGCGGCGTTCTCCGCCCTGCCGCTCAGCTGTATCGGCAGCAGGTCTACGCTGCCCGCCGCCCTCGCTGCTGGTGAATGTGACACCAGCAACCCTCTGGATGTTCCGAAGCTCTGGAACATCCCGTGGCGTGGCGAGCGTTACCGCCACACCTTTGCCTCCGGCACGGCCGGTACGCCCGATGCGGTGAATGTAGCTTTCGGCATCCTGCGGCATGTCATAGTTAAAGACATGCGTTACGCCTTCCACATCCAGGCCGCGTGCGGCCACATCGGTCGCTACGAGCAATTGAAGCTTCGCTTCACGGAACGCCTTCATCACTTGCTCACGCTTGTTCTGGGACAAATCCCCGTGAAGCTCGCCGCTCTCGAAGCCCATTTCTTGCAACTGCTCATTTAACGCAGCAGCGCGGCGCTTCGTACGGCAGAAAATAACAGCCAAATACGGACGATCCGCATTCAGCATGTCCACCAATGCCTGCTGCTTGTCCCGATCTGTCGTCTGTACAACGACCTGACGGATTTGGCTCACCGGAACGGAAGAAGCGGACTTCACTTTTACATCCACGGGTTCGTTCATATATACACGAGCCAGTTTGCGGATACCTGCTGGCATTGTAGCGGAGAACAGCATGGTCTGTCTCCGGTACGGAACTTCCTGAAGAATCGTCTCTACATCGTTCAGGAAGCCCATGTGCAGCATTTGGTCGGCTTCATCCAGCACCAGCATTTTAACACCGCTCAGATCCAGCGTGCCGCGTCTCAGATGATCCAGCAGTCGTCCGGGTGTACCGATAATCAACTGTGCGCCGCCCTTCAGCTTGCGAAGCTGACGCTCTACATCCTGTCCTCCGTAAACAGCCAGCAACGACAAGCTTGGCTCCGTAGCCGCCAATAAGTTCGCTTCCTGTGTAATCTGGAGCGCCAGCTCACGCGTTGGAGCAATCACGAGCGCCTGCGGATGGCGCTTGTCCAGATTCATTTTTTGCAAAATCGGCAGTAAAAACGCAAGCGTTTTACCCGTTCCCGTATGCGCCTCGGCAATAACGTCCTGACCTTCCATCAACAGCGGAATGGATTCCTGCTGTACAGGTGTTGGTGCTGTAATTCCCTGCTCTTTCAAGGCGTCTACCCAATGCTGCTCTACGCCTAATGCTGCAAAATTCTTCAAGTGGTATTCACTTCCCTTATCTGTATTCAATATGTGTCACGTAAAATAGGTTCATGTGCCATATGACATCCATCGTTCCATAGTTCAGAATTCCCATTTTTGTATCGGTTCTCTTTCAACCCTTTTCAGGAAGGGAGCTTATCCGTTATCGTTGATTCTGTTCATGTAACCAAAACATACGGCCGCAATGCGGCTCAGGCCGTTCCATATATGACCTTCCTAGTATACGCGAATATGAACGGGTTTCCAAACCATTTTAATGGACAGTTGCAAAAGGTGAATTTAGTTGCCCTGTCATATATTATGATAGTAGAAACGGTAATTTATGAAAAAAAGGAATGATGCCCGTAGTCAACAACCTGCATTACAACTTTATAATGACAGGCCGACTGTCTGAAGAGCGCACTGTATTTGCTGGCGAGCGTTTTTCCAATCTGTTCATGGACTCGCTTTTCTTTACCATATACTTGAAAGATCAATTATACTAAACATCAGGAGGTTGAAACTTATGCATATTCAGATTCAAAACGTTGAAAAAAAAGGATACGACTATCTCATTCATTACAAAGCCGGGGGCGCACTGCCGTTCGTTCCGCATGATATTGTTCTGATTCATGGCAAGCAGTATTTTATCGGCACGATTGTGGAGGTAGGGGCGGTACAGGCTCTTTTACGGATCAATCCGGAATATGAGAACCAATTGGCAGGCTCCATCGGGCTTGAGCTGGCTTTCTCACCGACGGTCTCCATTCAAGGAGCAGATAAAATTGTGGAAAAGCTCGGATATTTCCCTCCCTTTCATTATGACCAAATCACAGCAGCAGATATCACAAAGGACCAGATAACATTGACGATTGAACTATCACCCGCTACCATACTGACACCCAAATCACCCGATCTGACTCCTTCGGCTGAACAGCCTTCGCTTTCCACGTCTTCAACGGCAACTGTACCCCGTTACGCGGTGACTTTTACTTTTTTAGAGACAAAGGAACACGAGCTGACCGCTATGGAAACGGAAAACATCATTTTACAGCTTGATTTCCGTTATGAGGAGGCGGACATGGTCATTGATATTGATGCATTAACCGGACTGTCAGGCAGCTTCCTGTGCAGAGGCATCCGTGCGGAGATTGCAGAGTTGAATGAATAAACAGGAGGCTCGGGAGCTGAACGCAGAGCAAATTAACACACTCGACAATTGGGTGGATACCATCCTGCCTTTCGCACAACATGCCCTGAAGCAATTGCTGTAACATGAAGATTTCGGCGTGTCTGCCAAGCGGGAACTGTCAAGATAATCGACATCCAAAGGAGAATCAACCTACTCATGCGAGTCAAAATATTTATATTCATACTTATCATTGGGGTAATATGTGTTCCCGCCTATTTCATCATGAGCAGCTTCGGGTTATTTCAAAATGAAAAAGTACTTGTGCAGTACAAGGTTGCCGTGGACGTGGAGGGTGAAAAGTATGATGCCTGGCCTGTCATCAGCAGCTTTACCGCTATAGACAAAAAAGGCGTCGACCGTCAGCTCTACTATCAGACGAAAGGCGCCGGCTTGGAGTACCTGTTTCAGTTAGCCTATGGACAATATGAACTCAGGCCCTCCAAAGAAAATCCTTTTCTGGACGGAGGAATTCACTACACCATGGATCATCCCGATTACGTCCGGCAAGAGAAGAAATATAAGAATGCCAACGATTACAGCCAGTTACAGCATTATTATAACCAGCAGGAACAAGTCATCTATACTTATAACCCCGAAGCCAGACTTGACAAGGCATATGTTCGCTCCATCATCACTACAGGTATGACTCGCAGCTCTGGTGGATCAAGCAGTCAGGTGAAAGATAAATATATCAATATTACTAAGCTGTTCAAGGACAAGCTGGGAATTACCGTAAAAGTAGATGTAGACGAGGACAACAAAATCGTTACTCTATCCATGATATAAAAAATAATCTTTCGTTCCCAGATTACCCCGGAATACCGAAAATTGCCTCATGTTCGCAGATTCAAGGCATAGATCGGGAACTCTCCTCGTTCATTAGGCGACTGGACGTCCCAAATTAGCAAGTCATCTTCCCCGCTGGAAGCGAACGGCACCGCATGCTTCAGTAGCTCCGGAAAACTATCTTGACTATTATCGGGGTAAGCCTGTCTGGGCGCTCAATCGGGCGCATCTGAGTTACCTGCTCTCTTACATAAGCAAGCATCCGAAGGAGGAAGCTCTGAAGCGTGAGCATACATCACGCACAGACATGGCTGGAGATAGCGACCGTGCAGGATGTCATTGAAGTGCTACGCCGCAGTGGTAATGAGCCGGACATCCACCGCATCGCACAGGGACTTCAGTATTACCACGAATACGATGCTTTTATGGAATAAGAGATCCTAGCAGTGCTTTTACCTCAGGATCAGCCTGTTTCAGACTGCTTTTCAGCTTTTTCTCGCCGCCCCAAATTGGGTAAACGAGCAGCTCTTTGTCGTAATCGTCCAGCTTCTCAAGCTCCTCGACCAGCACCTGTGCCTGCTCTACGCTTTTGATTCCAGACGACTTCAACGGCTTGGCACTTTGGTTGCCTGCCAGAAGAATCTTCGTCCAAACTGGAATTGTGTCCGGTGTCAGTCCATGCGCATCTGCAAAAGCAGCCGCGTAGCCGTCCTGTACCGACTGATGCTCCGTATCCACCAGCTTCATATAGCGAATCACCAATGGAAAATAGTCCGTTCCTTTCAGGCTCAGCCCCATCACCGCATAGGTGCCCGGCATCGCCGATTTTCCTCCTGGCTCCACATCGTTGTACCACTTGAACTCTTCCATCACGATATCTGCATATTCAGCCAGCAAAGGATGCAGCGCGGGGTATTCAAGTGCATTAGCGAAGAAACGATGTAACGTAGATTTGGCCAGCTTGGGCACAGGCAGGAAATTTTTCACCTTGCTCTTGAGCTTCAAGCGGTATTCCTTGGTAAAGCCTTTCTGTAAAATATCGCATACATATACGAGCGCTTCCCTGTAGCTCTCTTCCTCCTCCGAAAGAATATGAACCTCCAGTGTTTGCAAAATATCATTCGCTTGGCAGGTGACGCGCTCGCTTGTATATAGTGCTGGGATGCTTCCTGACCCGCTCTTGAGCCATTGGGCAGCCCCCTCCGAGCCTAGCTGTGCAGCGATCTCCAAATATTTCTGCCGTGCATCGGCATCGGTCGAACCCACTCGCATCGCGGTGAGCAGGAACATCTCCATAGCTGGCGCAGGAATATTTGAAGGACGAATATCGGACTTCACCGTATAATCCAGTCCGTAGCTTTTATCCCGATCCGCATACTTCGCCAAAAATTCATCTTCAGCCCAACGCTTTAAGCCACTGTTAAGCTGATGTCTCCATGCTTCCTCACGATTGCGGCTCACCTTCACTTTTGCATCCATTCGATCCAGAAGGTCACCTACCCGTTCGGCATCTATAGGATACAAGTGAGGATCGAGCAAGTGCCTCACAAAGAAAAAATCGTCCTTTTCCTTCGGCACAGCTTTACTGGAGGGGTTGAGCTTCTGTTCCACAAACTGTTGGATAGAGGCTAACAAATGCTGTCGTTTATCTTCGTTCAGGAGCGAGAATGTAAAATGGCTGGATTTCTTCTCCAAGACCACTTCCAGATGAAACTCCAGCCGATAACGAAAGAACATGGAACTAAATTTTTCAGACTTAAATAGAGCCTCTATCCGTTCCCTGAATAGAGGCATCCATTCGTTCTGCACCTGCTGGAGCGTTACCCCCTCCGTAAAACCAGAAATTTTCGTATCCGGTCTACGATGATCCCAATCAAACGGTTCATAGGTATCCACCCATAGCCCGTTCTCCTTACAGGTAACTTTTAAGTATTCATGAATCCCTTCGTGAAGGACACTTTTGGTCTGAAATTCGGCGATTCGTTTTTGCTCAGAAGCGTACGCCTTATCAATTGCCTCGAAAATCGGATCTATGTATGCTTGTACCCCTGATGTCATACGATGTGCTCCTCCTTCATCCCCTTACAAATTGTAGTTCCAACGTAATTAAGATAGACTAATCTATAACTATTTTATTTCCTGATTATAGCATATCTCTCATTTACTTTTGGACTCTATAAACAGAAGGCTACGAAGCTTTGTGATGAGATTCTATTATTCTTGCAGAAGCAGCATTGCCGGATTTTAAAGTAAGAGGAGGACGAATGAAAATGACGGCATATTTTGAGCAAACCCTTGAGAGGCTGGGGCAGATCGCCGACCGTTTGAGACAAAGCGGAATGCCTGACGTGGAATACGAGTGGACGGAGGGCAGCTCCACAGGTGAGTTAACGGCGCTGGAGGAGCGGCTACAGAGACCTTTGCCTGCCTCCCTGTCTGAACTGATCCAACGATGTGGCAGCTTATATCTATTATGGTCGCTCCCCCAACACTGCATCGTAGCTGATGTATCGGGACGTACAGGTGAATATAGTTTTACCTCTGATCACGGACTGAACATACTCGACGATATCACGGGTGAGTTTGGCTGGAACCATGAGTATATTAGCTATTTCACATCCTATGGGGAAAATACAGACTCACCAGCGGCAATGGACGAACATCGGTATCTGATTTTTAACTATAACGGTGCGGGCGATCCAGTGTTACTCGATTTGGCGACATCCACTACCGAGCCTGCGGTGTTCTGCTATGATCACGAACGGGATCAATTCACCTTGCTTGCGGACAATCTGCCCGCCTATATAGACACCATCCTCACATTGCACGGCCTATGGGTATGGGATTGGACGACAGTGATTGACGAGCATGGCATTCAGCTCAAAAGTCCCCCACTACAAATGTGGGTACGCTGGCTGGATGCGTTCTGCAATGTGAGGCTGGAGGATGCTCATTCGCTTGAAGATTTGATTAAATATGCCACGATGCATGGCGTAGATAATCCTGCCGTTTTGCAGGCTTTTCAGCCCTATGATCCGAAGGGTATTTTCCTTGCCTGGGAGCAACGCATTCAGCATAACCCTGCACAATTCGCTACATGGGCCGTTTTTATAGGAGAAACCGCTGGCGACGGGGCTGCCGATTGGGTCCGCTCCTTATGGCAGCCGGGCAACGTGCAAGCGTGGACTTCTTCTTCGGTTCCCAATAGCGACTCTGTTGGTGTAGGTACATTTGTATCCACCCGTGCCTACCTGACCGCCCGCTGTCTGCCCGGGCATGAAGGCTTGGCATACGTGTGCAATTACCTGCTACAGCATTCAGCGGTGGATGGTAAATTAGAAGGGTACACCGCTAACGGGCAGCTACAGCATTTTCATTCACCACAGGTCATTGACTGGATACGGGATAAGGCGAATCATCCCGTAGAGGGCTGGGCAGCGCTTTTCGCCCACTCCCGTCCTACAACTAAACAGTTGCTTGAATGGCTATCCGACAGCGAGCTTCATCAGAAAATCACAACCGAAGCATTGAATATCATGATCCAGCGGGATCTTCTTCCCACTATGGAAGCAGACACTCGGGCTAACATCTCAGACCTGCTTCATGCTTCTTTGCAGCTTGTTATGCTCAAAAAAGATAAACGCCGTATTGAAGCAGTGCTGGAGCAGCTTTCTGATTTGGAGCATCGTTAGCCTTTTGGAGCCGCTGCGTCAGCGCTTAATCCCCGGAAAAAGGTATCTATAGTGAATGAAATTAATTCGTCATTTGATTTTGCCGTAGGAAAATCAAAATTCAGGAGCAGGGAAGTCAATCCGTGCAGCATACTCCACACGGATGTGGCGATCAGGCGCTCATCCCCTTGAGTTATGCTGCCATCATCCATAGCGGCTTTTAGTCCGGATTCAAGCAGCTCAAAGCCTTTAAAGCGTTCACTGTCAATAAGGCTAATTAAGCTTACAGATTCCAGGTTGCTGATAAACAGGATATTGTAATATTCCGGGTTAGCCGTTCCAAAACGAACATAAGCGTCGGACACTGTTTTCAGCACGTCCAGGGCATTCAATCCTGCTGCCTGTGCTTCTTCCGCACGCTGCTGAAGAGACTGAAAAAACATGGAATTTCCTTCTATCAGCAGTTCACGGACAATCGCTTCCTTATTGGCAAAATAATGATAAATGGTCGTTGGCGAATATTCGATCCGATCCGCAATTTTGCGCATGGAAACTTCGGCATACCCTTGGTTCAGGAAAAGCGAGCGAGCGGCCTCGATTATTTTCCGGCGGATCTCACTGCTTTCACGTTCTCGGCGTTTGATATGTTTCATAAGTAGATGTACTTGCCCTTTCTGCCTGCCCCAATTTGGCGGTGATACGATCAGCTTCCATTATACCTGAGTTCATAGCCCCTTGAAACCCGCCCCCCCCGGCTGTGTCCATGCCCCACCAATGACAGGCGGCTCACCGCTGTTTTGCGTTTCAGTCTTTTCATGCCAGACTGCCCAAACCTGCGCCGAGGATGATACCATCATACTTAAAAGCCCTATTTTCCTGTAGCATTCTTTTTAAAGGTATGAAAGCTGAGAAGATTATAAAAAAATCCAAAATGGTAGCGCTTTCACTTGTCAGATTCTAATGCAGATGCTATCCTTCAAGTGGGATTGTTACTGAAAAGGCAAAACCCGAGTACATTCGTGTACCCGGAGTTTGTCTTTTTTTGATTCATACGAATGCAACAGCATGCAGTAACATATCCTTACTATTTAGAAAGCGCTTTAAAAATTGACACCAAAGGAGATCAATTTCATGCAAAAAAGACGTTTCGCCCTTGTTTTACTATCTTTCGTGTTCCTGCTCACGATCATTTTCCCGTCCTCCAGCTCTGCCGCAGCATCCGATGTTCCAGCACCACAGGCCACCCTGCTCACTCAGGTACAGCCTTTAGGTGAAGTCGTTTCTGCGGTTGTATTGAAATATAGCACCAATATCGACGGGGCATCCCTGTCCAAATCCAGCTTTCAGGTACAATCTGTACTCAATGATGTATACACAGACAGAACCGTGATTGGTGTGTATACCAACGATACCGGAATCATCGCCAACCGTAGCACTCATGGCAAATATGTCATTATCGAACTGGACATGCAGGACAAAAATGCGGGTACCCTTACTTACAATGCAACAATCGCAGTCAACCAACCAAACGTATTAAATTATTACATTAGTCAGAAACAAGACATTGCAACTCAAAAGAAAACAGTCATTCCAGCCTCACCGCAAACTGTAAACGCAACTGATAAAATGACGCCGATCGTGGACGATTTCCAAAAAAACATCTTTGAAAATAAAGATGGCTACAAGCTGAACTACTTCATGTTCGAGCCTAAAGTAGAATCTGGCGAGACCTACCCGCTGGTGGTATTTCTGCACGGAAATGGCGAGCGTGGTGATGGAAACGGAGTAAATCTGCTGGCCAATGCCGGGGCCGTTACCTGGGCTTCTCCTGAGCAGCAAGCTAAACACCCGTCCTTTGTAATCGCTCCACAAAGCCAGATTGACCCGGATCATAAATTTATTTGGGCAGATGAGCCGCGCAACAGTGCTGTAGCTGATTTGGTACGGGAAACGGCGTTAAAATACCCGATCGACACTAACCGAATCTATATTGTTGGTATTTCTCAAGGGGCTATGGGAACGTGGAGAT
Source organism: Paenibacillus sp. 1-8 (assembly GCF_056316205.1). Lineage (NCBI taxonomy): Bacteria > Bacillati > Bacillota > Bacilli > Caryophanales > Paenibacillaceae > Paenibacillus > Paenibacillus sp. 1-8. The sequence goes on from NZ_CM149995.1 coordinate 4,992,311, forward strand.
TGTTGGAGAAAAATCTTGATTTGTTCGCCGCAGGTGTGCCGATTGCCGGTTTGACCAACTATGAAAAAGCCGTTAACATGTATGCCCCTGTTGATCCTAAACACGTCGAAGTACTGAAAAACGTCCCTATTTGGGCCTTTCATGCCGTAGACGACACCACGGTAAGCCCTAAAAACACGCAAGAAATGGTTGCTGCCATTCAGGCGCAAAATGGAAATCTCATTCATTTTACTGAATACGAAGCAGGTATTATTAAACCCGTAGGACATTTCTCCTGGGTTCCCGCTTTGCAAAATCAGGATATGATTGAGTGGCTGTTTGCACAAAAGAAATAAAATGATGTTTGTATATAAACCGAACTTAAAAGTTTCATATCATGCCACTACGCAGTCGGATAGTGCTTCCCATCGCCACCGCCCCCGGATTTCTTGAATAAAGCCTTTCACAAGGGTAGAAATCCGGGGACAAAAGCGACCGCTTCGCTTGTACAGCACTATTCCGCCTACTCCGTTTATATGTTCATTTTTGAACTTGGCTTATATACCTCTAAAAATAAAGCGCCTGGCGGTTCGATACCCGTCTGGCGCTGTTTTGCTATCTAAAGAAGGCACCTAAAGGATATTAGTAAATATGTAGCTTGCGTATGGTGGAGTTTATTTCACCCTTTTACGCTTGTGTGTTACATTATATATAAGTAAAGCGAGAACAAAAATTCGAATCAGAATTTACGTTCGCCATTTTTTCATAGTCCTTTGTTCCGAACTAAATCAAAGTCTATATCTTCCCGACATGTATTCCATAACAGTTCGTCTGTAAGAAAACTTAATGCATCCATGTTGCGCAATCGTTCGACCAACTCAGTAATCACATCTATGTCTTCACGTTGTACATGCCTTGCAAGAGTGATGCCACCCGTATCGCCGTCAACATATAGATGGGAATGATGTCTTTCCTTTTTTACATGTCGAAGGGTAAGCACGCTATTGTCGATCATCATGACGTAACGTTCCTTGACCAGATAGCCCTCAAAAAGCTCATACATATGCGGAAGATCGCAGGGACCAAGAATGAGACTTACTTTTTCAAAATTACTTTTGTTCATTAGAATTTAGCTCCCTTCACATCTTTTACATTGTCCTCTATGAGAGGTTGTTAAGTTGAATCCCTAATATATTAAGCCTTTAAAGTACAACCTTTGTAGTTATTCTATATCTTTTCAGGATAAACTTCAATGGTTAATATTCTTCTATCTAAATTTTTTAATGAGGTGTATGTATGGGAATTACTTTCAAACTTGAAGAATTGCTTCGAGAAATCGGTATTACTAAAAACGCTCTTGCTCGTGAGGCCAAAATCAGGCCCAACACCATCTATGAAATGTGTAACAATACATCCAAGCGGATCGAATTTAAAACGTTTAATACAGTAATGGAAACGCTGATTCGTCTTTCTGGTCGTCCGTTAACCCTGCACGATGTTCTCGAATATATACCTGAAGATGAATCGGAGAATCATTGATTCCATTTGAATAAAGACCCGTAAGAAGTCACTTTGGTACAGTGTCTATCTTACGGGTCTTATTTATTCTTTAAATCCATCGCATATGTACTTAGATAAGCTATGAAAACTTTAAATAGTTATGTTAAATATTAAAAATATTGTTAATCGAATCAAAGCAAAAAGACCCTATTCTTGGCATTCTGGGTCTTTTTGCTTTAAAGGAATTCATTTCTGTAGAACTCACTTATATTCTAAAATTTATTTCACTTTGCCGCCTTCTACGACCAATTGGTCTGTGAAGCCTTCTCCGTAAACGGAGGTCAGTGTGTTCTTGTAGGCTTGATGGACAAAGTTTTCCCTACCCAGCGTATCCAGCTCATTGTTGATCCAATCCAGCAGCTCTTTATTTCCCTTCGCTACTGCGGGGGCAATGGTATCCTGGCCGCCAAAGGCCGGAATGGTTACGGTGAAGCCGGGGTTGGCTTTTGCCCAAGCAATCAGCTCTGTATTATCGTTAGCGATGGCAGCGCCGCGCTTGTCTTTGAGAGCTGAGAAAATTTCTGTGTACTGATCGAATTTGAGCAGCTTGATGTCAGGATAATTTTTCGTAAAATAGGTCTCAGCCGTCGTTCCTTTTGCGACAATCAGCTTCTGATCCGAGTCCTTCAATTGATCAATCGTGGTGATCGGAGCGCTGTCGGGTGATACAATGCCAAAGGATAATTTCATGTATGGATTAGCAAAATCCACCTTTTCTTTGCGCTCGTCCGTTACGGTAAAGTTAGCCATGATAATGTCTACCTTGTTGGATTGCAAATAAGCGACCCGGCTGGCGGCATCCACCAGAACGAACTCCACCTTGGACTCATCGCCCAAAAGATCCTTGGCAAATCGTTTCGCAATATACACGTCAAAGCCCTGATTCTTCCCTTCCGAATCCACGTAGCCAAACGGAGGCTTATCCGCGAAAACACCAATTCGGATTTTGCCGTTCTTTTTAATGTCCTCAATCGAAGCAAATTTTGCCGAGCCTGAACTGCCGTTGGCATTGCCGCCAGCTCCCGCGCAGCCCGTCAATCCGATAAGCAGCAGGCTTACAGCCAGCAATAATGCAGTTAACTTCAACCCTTTTTTCATCGTATTTATCCCCCTGTTTATGTAGTTTCATACTGAAATATATCCAGAAATTGCTGGGCACGCTCTGTTTCCGGTTGGGTGAAAAATTGCTGTGGCGTGGTCATTTCGCATATTTGTCCTTGATCCATAAAAACGATGCGATCCCCCACCGACTTGGCGAATCCCATCTCATGCGTCACGATAATCATCGTCATCCCCTGTCGTGCCAGCTCCCGCATCACATCCAGCACCTCTCTGACCATTTCCGGGTCCAACGATGCTGTCACTTCGTCAAAGAGCATAATTTCGGGGTTCATACACAGTGCGCGTACAATCGCAATCCGTTGCTTTTGTCCGCCTGATAACTCTCTCGGATACGCATCTTTGCGATCCAACAGACCGACCCGCTCCAATAATTGCTCCGCTTGCTTGAGCGCTTCCTGCTTGTTTCTTCGTTGCACTTTAAGCGGGCCTAGCAATATATTTTCCAAGACGGTCATATGGGGAAACAGCTCATAGTTCTGAAATACCATCCCGATATGCTGCCGTACCTCCCGCCAATTCACTTTTTTGTCCGTAAGATCCTGTCCTCTATATCGGATTTCTCCGCCTTGGACTGGTTCCAGACCATTGAGGCATCGCAGAAGTGTGCTTTTTCCGCAGCCCGAAGGGCCAAGAACGACCATGACCTCCCCCTTCGTTACCTCCAGATCAATCTGTTGGAGTACCTTTCGGTCACCGAAGCTTTTGTCCAGCCCTCGAATCTCCAGCAAAACCTCCATAGCTTCTGCCATGACTCCCACCCCATCCTGCTAATTTTGCCATCTGCGTTCGAATCTCTTGGAAAGTCTGGACAACGGATAACATACGAGAAAATATAGTATAAAAATAAAACCGTACACCCAAAAGGATGCCGCTGGCGCTTTAATCACGCCAAGCTCAATAATCTGTTGTCCGACCTTTACCACCTCTACCACGCCGATCAACACCACCAATGACGTCGTTTTGATCATCCGTGTCGCCAGATTAATAGAACCCGGCAGCATTCGGCGTACCGCCTGAGGAATGAGCACATGACGGTACAATTGTCCATACGTCAGACCGAGCGCTTGCCCGGATTCCACTTGATGCTTGGGCAACGATTCGAGCGCACCACGAACGATGTCACCGATCTCCGCCGCACCCCAAAGGCTAAACACGATAATCGCCGTTAGTTCCCCGCTAATGTTCACATTCAGCAAAGGCGTAAAGCCAAAGTACACCACATACAGCCATACCAAAATCGGAATGATACGAAATGTCTCCAGATAAAAACGTAATACGAATCGAATCGGACCTGACTTTAAAGTGCGCAATAGCCCCATTACGATGCCCAGCACTGTGCCGATCACAATCGAAATAAACGCAATTTCCATCGTAACGAGCAATCCACCTAACAGACGCTCAAAATTAGAACCTTCAAAAAGCACATTAATCCCCGAATTCTGCATATCGCACCTTCCTTTCCACCCATGTCAGCAGCATCGACAAAGGCAAAAGCAGGATGAGATAAGCCAGCACCAGCAGAATCAGCGATTCCGCCGTTTTGTAGTACATGCCGATCAGGTCTTTTGCCACATTCATAATATCTAGCAAAGCAATGGCGCCAACAATGGAGGTTTCCTTGAGCAGAAAAATCGCATTCGCACCCAACGATGGAACACTGATAGCAAAGGCCTGCGGCAAAATAACATATCGCGCCAGTTGCACCTTGGACAGTCCCAGGCTAAGCCCGGATTCCGTCTGCGTTTTACTCACTGCTTCAATTCCACCACGGAATGCCTCTGCCATATACCCTCCGCCCAAAAAGGTCATACCGACGATGGCACACGTCATTTCGCTCATATGCAGACCTATTTTGGTAAAGCCATAATACAGAAAATACAGTTGTACCAGCAGTGGTGTATTTCGGGAAAGCTCGATATACGCTGTAATAATGCCGCTGACGCCCTTCACCTTGTAATACAACACAATACTGCACAACAAACCGACGATCAGCGAAAAGAGGATGGCCCAAAAAGCAATTTTCAATGTAAGCCACATCGCCTCACCATACAGCGGCAAGCTCTCTACGATAAACTCCCAGTCTAGATTCATATGTACATACCTTTCAATTTTCAATTTTCAATTAATCCTATGTATTTTGTAAGTTTAATAACAATGATTGTATTCCAGCCTAATTATTACGTCAATACTTTGATGAAAATTTGTCGTATTTATCTATGATTTAGGAAGAAAAACTTTGTTATGTTTCAGAAATACATGCAAAAAAGCCTGAAATGGTTAAATTCCATTCCAGGCTTTGGTCTATTCTATACGATTTATCACACCAGTGGCTCCGTAGCTACAGGGCCGCCGAGCTTTTCCACAATCAAGCGGCTTTCCTCGTTCAGTCCCCGCAGGGTAATCAATTTACCGGATTTCGTGTACTTTTGCAGCACCTTCCCAATGGCGGTTACCGCAGAATGATCCCAAATATGCGATTGGCTGAAATCCACCACAACGCGCTTCGGATCATCCGAAGGTTCAAAATGGTCGACAAAATGAGTCGTCGAAGCAAAAAACATCGGACCTCTAACATGGTACACCTTTTCATCGTTGTCCTCTGTCGCGCTGATGCGGATTTTAGCCATTTTCCAGCCAAAATGCAGGGCACTCAGCAATACGCCCACGATAACTCCCTTGGACAAATCATGCGTAGCCACCACAATGACGACCGTCGTAACCATGATAAATGTGTCCGCCTTGGGAACCTTGGTGATATTTCGGAGCGAATTCCAGTCCACCGTCCCGATACACACCATAAACATAACTCCCACCAGTGCGCCCATCGGTACTTCCTTCACAACCCCGCCGAGCACCAGCAGCAGAAAGGCCAGAAACACCCCTGCCGTGAAGGTGGACAAACGCCCTCTACCTCCCGAGCTGACATTAATAACGGATTGTCCAATCATGGCACAGCCACCCATACCGCCAAAAAAGCCATTTACAAAGTTGGCAATTCCTTGCCCGCGGGCTTCCCGGTTTTTATTGCTTTTCGTTTCGGTCATTTCATCCAAAATACTGGCTGTCAGCAGCGATTCCAGCAGTCCCACCAGCGCCATCGTAAAGGAATACGGCAGTAAAATCCACAAAGTATGCAAAGACCACTCAATCTGCGGCAAATGGAATGAAGGCAGTGAGTTGGTCAGCGTACCGATATCGCCTACGGTTTTGACATTTAACCCGAACGCATACGTGATGATCGTCATGATAATGATTGCCGTTAATGGAGCGGGAATGCTTTTCACAAACCTCGGCAAAATATACACAATGAGCAGCGTACCTGCTACCATTGCATACATGATCCAATTGGCTCCATGAAAGTGGGTGAGCTGTGCCATAAAGACGAGGATCGCCAGCGCATTCACAAACCCGGTCATGACCGGCTGCGAAATAAAGCTCATAAATCGTCCTATTTTTAAAACACCCAGCAGCACCTGAATAATACCTGCTAAAATAGTAGCCGCAAACAGATATTCCACGCCATGATCCTTCACCAAACCCACGACTAGCACCGCTACAGCCCCGGTTGCTGCCGAGATCATCGCCGGACGTCCGCCTGCAAAAGAAATAACAATTGCCATTGAGATGGAGGCGTACAGTCCGACCATCGGATTGACACCGGCAATGATCGAGAAGGCAATCGCCTCCGGGATCAGCGCCAGCGCCACGGTCATGCCCGCAAGTATATCGGCCCGGATATTACCGAACCATTGTTGTCTAAGATTCATACGGTCTCTTTCCAGCCTCCTATATTAACGGAGAACCGCGTGTTGACCCGCAGCCCGGTATCGTTCCGGGCCTCCGTCCAGCGGTCAATCGCATAGGCTCTCCTATGATTCGGCTCGTTTCTCTCACACGAACCCGCCGTTACATTCAGTCCATCATTATAACGTAAGGGATTCGCAGAAACGAGTCAGGTAAGAGGCTGTTTAGAAAAAGAAAACAGACGTTTCCTTGGAATATCGCCCGTTTTCTTCATGTGATTCGTTTTCTTATATTTAAAATTTTTGCAACTCCTGTACAAGTTCCAATAGGGCGTCAGAGATATCCGGGTCGGAGCTATGCTGGAGCATGCTCTCAAAATCAGGTAATGCCCGCTTCAATAGCCGATAGCTATAATCGTAATAGCTCCAAAAGGCCACCGGATCATAGCCTCTCGCTTCTTCCTCTTCCCATTCCAATTCATCTTCTTCAGGATCGGTATCTTCTGGCCACAGATATTTTTCATCCAAAAGCACGGTCAGGGATTCGACAGACTTCTGTGAATCAGCTTGTGCATTTTGCATGTCCAATGCCCCGATAACTGCATGATATAACTCTAATTCGGCTAGCGTGATATCATCCGCTTTTCTCGCATGTATATTTCTTAATAAGAAAAGCAACGCCCATGGCGTAACCTGCCACAATGTGCTCTGATGCTCAATCAGATTAGCAATGTCATCATATTTTCCGTCCGATATCAATTGCGGCAGCTCGGTACCCCTGCCATATGGAGTCGTCAGACGGTGCCACGGCACATCGGTGATTTGGAAACTATGAATGGGGATGGTGTTGAACTCATGATTATCCATGGCTCATCCTTTCCGGTCGGTATCTAAAATCTTCCCGATTTAAAAATAGAATACAGTAAAAAAGCAACCATTAAGAGAGCGACAACAAAGCCAATCTCAATCGCAGGCACATTCCACAGCACGGTCGCCTGATGATTCAGCGATGAGCCGATAATCAGGCCGACCATAATAATGCTGAATGCCAGCAGTACGATGCTGAATGACAGGCGATTGCTGATTTGATCCAGCCTGCGCAGGAGCATTTCCAGCTCCGGCACGGTGACCTCCAGCTTGAGCTTGCCTTTGCTGACAATCGAAGCCAGATGCCTTGCCTGCCCCGGCAGCTCCATCAGCGTCTCGATCAGCTCGGTCGCACCGCCCAGCAGCTTGCCCCGGATACGGCGACCACTAAAGCGCTCCTTTAACAGCTTGTTGCCAAAGGGCTCCGCCAGAGCGAGAATGCTAAGATCAGGGTCGAGATGCTCAACGACCCCTTCCAGCGTCAGCAGCGACTTGCCGAGCAGCAAGACGTCTGAAGGCAGGCCGATCCGGTGCCGCTGTGCTGCGCCAAACAGGTCGTTCAGGGCATCCCCGATGCTGACCTGCGAGAACGGAACGTCCGAGTAATCTTCACGCATTTTATCCAGGTCGGCACGCAGCGCGTTCATATCGGTATCTGGCTCAACCAGCCCCAGCCGTTCGATAGCCCGAACCATGGCATCGGTATTTTTGCGTATCAGCGCGATAATGAGGGAAGCGAGATGATTCTTCATCTCTTCACTCAGCCTTCCCATCATGCCAAAGTCCAAATAAGCAAGATTGCCATTTTTCAGGACAAGCAAATTTCCCGGATGAGGATCGGCGTGAAAAAAGCCTTCCATAAAAATTTGATGCAGCATACTGTTGACCAGCCGCTGCGCCAGCTCTTTTAAATCATATCCACGGCGTAATAGCTCTTCGCGATTGCCCAGATGGGTGCCATCCAAGAACTCCATCGTCAACACACGTGAAGAGGTATGGTCCCAATATATTTTCGGAATATCGATATGCGGGTCCTGCTCGAACTGGAGCGAGATTTTCTCCGTATTGCGGGCTTCATGGTTGTAATCCAGTTCCTGAATGAGCGATCTGCCCAGCTCCTCCACCATCTGGCTAAGCTGATAGCGTTCCACCCATTCCCAGCGTTTGACTGCCATTGCAGTCAGTTCCCGCAAAATGTCCAGATCCCGCCGAATGATGCGGTTAACGCCGGGACGTTGGATTTTAATGGCGACCAGTTCTCCGGTGTGCAGCTTACCCAGATGCACTTGGCCAATGGAGGCGGCAGCCAGCGGAACATCGTCAAAACGGGCCATGATATCCTCCAACGACGTATCCAGCTCCTGTTCCAAAATGCCACGTGCGGTTTCAGCGGAAAAAGGCGGCACCTGATCCTGAAGCTTAACCAGCTCACGGATAATCGGCTCTGGCAGCAGATCTGCGCGCGTGCTTGCCAGCTGTCCAAGCTTAATGAACGCAGGCCCCAGATCCTCCAGTACCAGCCGAATCCGTTCACCCAGCGTTTTGGACTCTGGTGTTTCTCTCGTCAGCCACTTGCGGGGCAGCGATAATAGCTGGAACAGGCCCATTTCCTCCACCATATAGCCAAAGCCATGACGCGCCAGCGCCATGGCAATTTGCCGGTAACGACCGGCGTGCTTTATACGAACCGCCATTTTAATCCAGTCGATTCCCTTCCTCAGCATCGCTCGAACCCGTAAGCGCCGCCTTTTCTTTTTCCAGCTCCGCTACCTGTTTTTCCAGGGATGCCACACGTTGCTCCAAACTTGCGACATCATTTTCGGTAGGTACTTCCAGCTCCTGCAAAATGCGGCTAACCTGCTCGCGGATCACCGTTTTGAACTGTCCCTGTTCCTCTGCGCCCCGTTCGATCAGACGATCAACCAGCGCCTTGGATTCCGAGGGTGCAAGTTCTCCCCGGTTCACAAGATCCTCGACGGCTTTTTCCACCTTTTCTTTGCTGACAATGGTGAGGCCCCATCCCAAAGAGATGGCTTTTTTGAACAAATCGCTCATGATATATCCTCCCCTACCTGTGATTACCTATAGTATAACCCGAAAAGGGGACCTGCATAAAGTCCGCAGCTCCCCCCGTTTGACGACATCAGCTATGTTAGCCCGGCAAGCGTCCAGCCCACTTGGCAGCCTGAAGAATCAGCTTACGATATCCTTCATGTTGGAAGCTTGGCTGATTGTGTCCAGGCATCAAGTAGACGACCCGACCCAAGCCATAGGACAACGACCAAGCTGCTGGCCACCATTGGCCCTCGTGTTCGTATTCCATCAGCAGTGTTTTTTCAGTAAACGGGTCAAAATCAAACCGATACGGCTCCTCCTCAATCTCAAACGGTTCAATCCCTTCCATAATCGGATGGTCCGGCTCCGTCACCTTGAAGGACAACTGACCCGCAGCAGGATGCCGCAAAAAACGCGCCCCGATAAGCTGTGCAATTTCATATCGACCTTGCAACGTAATTCCGTTATGCAGTACGAGCAGTCCACCTCCGCCACTGACGTAGGATAGCAGCCCTGCTGTTTGCTGGGGAGACAAAACCTCCTTGCGGCTGTCGCAGTACGAGATGCACAAATCAAATGAGGCCAGGTTTTCCTTGAGCAGCATTTTACGATTTTCACTGCATTGAACCGTCATCCAATCCTGTAAAATATGGCTAATCTCTCCGTCCACCCCTTGTAGCGGGTGAAACTCCGGATACGTATAATCTCCTAACAACAATGCTTTTCTTCTTTCCATGATGAATCCTCCTTGCCTAATCTGTATATAAGGACTTTAAAGGCGATGCCCCGTGTCATTTATTCTTATTTGTGTGGGTCGGGCGCTCAAAAATTTCAATTAGCCCTCACCTGTTGCGCATAACACCGCCATCATCGTCCGAGCTACGGCATATATAAATAATTCTACAGACGGGCTATTAAATCCTTTAGCAGAAGATTATAGCATATATATTCGATCGGAATAAACACATTCAAAAATTTATATGGATGAACACTGGCGAATTAATCGGTTTATGGTATACTCGTAAGAAAAAAAGCGTGTCCATGTGTTTTCTAAAAAAGCTGGTTCGCTTTTTAGTAGAGGTTTATGCTTGCGGTTATAGAATTGTTAAGCATTGCTTAAAACTTATACATTCTATGAATCTTAAAAACCGGGGAGGTTGCATGAATGAAGAGGACTGGAATGACCCGGCCTTTGGACAGCTTGGGACGGATTGTGCTTCCTAAAGAGTTGCGCATGACGATGGAGATTGACATCGGCGATCCATTAGAGTTTTTTATTGAAGACAAGACACTCATGCTCCGTAAGTACAAATCAACCAATTGCATATTTTGCGGTGCGGTTGATACGAACACCTATTTTAAGGACCAGTTTATTTGCGACGAATGTGCAGCTGCGATGAAAACGGAAGATTTGCTTCCGGTCACGGCGGCAGAAACCAATACGGCTCCAATCAAGCAAAATATGCATATGAAAAAGCTTTATCAGCGTACAGATGTTATTCTGGAAAAAATGAGAGAGCTTATGGAAGAGCATCCAGCATCCTCACAAAAACAACTCGCTTCTATGCTAGGCGTGAGTCAGGGAAGGATTTCCCAGTTGAAGAAGCTCATGTGAGCGAATCATCAAAAGCGTAATGAATACGCTTCCATGTAGTGTAAGGTTGAATCTTGCCTAAGTTTAGAAAAGCCGGAACCTTGTGATAAAGGGCACCGGCCTTTTTGCGTACATATCAAGTTCTTCATTTATCCTGTCATGAACTACAGTTGCGATGGGCGCTATATAGCGGATTACTGACCGTATGCCCTGCACTTTTCCACCCAGCGAACTGCCGCCTTGGGAAAAGAAGCGAGGTGGATATGCGTGTAGGCTGCCAACAGGTTACCCTTCGCATAGCCTTCGCTCTGGAGCCCGCGCATTCCCTTGGTCTGATAGGCATAAGGGAACGGGGAGGCTGATTCATCATAGGCCATCACGGAATAATGAAACTCATGACCCCGAATTGTCTCTCCAGCCTCCAGCAACAGACAATCCTGTAATGCAGTTGCTTCCCGGTATCCGAGCGCGGCCCGCTTGTCCTGCATCCGCACATCGGACGGGATCACTTCCGCCATGCTATGCACGGCACCGGAACAATCTGTAAGCGTACGCGCCAGCACCATGTAACCACCGCATTCGGCGAATACAGGCATATCCCGACTCACCGCGTTGCGGATATCTTCTAAAAAGCCCGTATTCGCAGCGATATCTGCGGCGAACTCCTCGGGAAAGCCGCCGCCCAGATATAGGCCGCTTGTACCCTCAGGTACGCGTTCTCCCGCCAGCGGACTGAAAAAGGAAAGTTCAGCTCCCGACTGACGCAGCAAATCCAAATTTTCCGGATAGTAAAAATTGAACGCCGCATCTCGGGCGACGGCAATGACCGGACGTTCCCCGGCTTCGGCTTGCTTCTCCGACGAAAGCCGATCCGTGGAAAATAACGGCTGCGCTGGCAAAGACAGCGGCGGAGCCGAGTCCGCCAGTGCCCGCAGCGCGTCCAAATCCGTGCCTGCGCGGATCAGCTCTGCCGCCCGTTGGAAGAGCGGTTCCAGCTCGCCGCGCTCGACAGCCGGGACCAAGCCCAGATGACGCTCGGGAATATCCAGCCCCTCGTCGCGTTGGAGCCAACCGAGCACGGGGATGCCGCACTCCTGCTCGATTGCCTTTTTGACGATGCCGTAATGCCCTTGACTTCCGCAGCGGTTCACGATTACACCCGCAATGCGCAGCTTCGGTTCCAGACGCTGGAAGCCGAGTACAATAGCCGCGGCGCTTCGTGCCATACTACGCACGTCGACCACCAGCAATATGGGGCTGTCCGTCAGCATCGCGATTTCGGCAGTCGAGCCGATGTTGCTGAGCGGGTCCTTGCCGTCATACAGCCCCATGACGCCTTCGATTACGGAAATATCCGCACCCTCGGAGGCGCGGATAAAGGTTTCACGCACCGTATCCGGCGAGGTCATCCATGAGTCGAGATTACGCGAAGGCGTTCCGGTCGCGGCGGTATGATAGGTCGGATCAATATAATCCGGCCCACACTTAAAGCCCTGTACCCGCAGGCCGCCGGCGGCAAAAGCCTTCATCAGCCCCAGGGTAACGGTCGTCTTGCCCGCGCCGCTGCCCGTTCCAGCCACGACGATGCGGCTTCTGCGTGCGCCAGCGGCCTGATCCGTCCGCACATCCTGCTTATTGCGGTCAGTCATAAGAAACCCGTGCTACGGAAATGGTCATGTTGCCGCTTTTTTTCTTCTCCAGCAGCCAATGGTCTGCACCGGAGGACAGCAAGGCCGAAGGCTCGCTGACACCGTACGCTCCTGTGTACTTGAAGACCGTTTCCGATGGATTGAGAAGCTGTACGGTGTTTAGCTCTGAAGGCGTATACGTCACCAGCTCCCAGCCATATTTGGCGCAAAGGGCAAGCAGGCCCTCTTCATTCTTTTTCAGATCAATGGTCGCAATATTGCGCACGCTTTTCACAGACAAGCGAAGCTCATTCAAGGTGTCCAGCACGCCAGCCTCCAGCTCCTCCACAGCAGTACCCCGATTACAGCCGATGCCGAGCACCAGACTTTTCGGACGATACAGCACACCATTCGTTAAGAACTGTTCCTCTTCCTCCGGCTCCAGCAGACGGTCGCTAACGACCAAGGCCGCATTAAACGGCTCTTGTGACGCTTCTGGCATCGAAGCATATACCTTGATATGGGCAGGCACAGGCTTGTCATAACGCCACCAGTTCCGTTCGCCTGTCTCTTGCACAAGCGCCACAGGCTCCTCATTCACAACAGCCGCGCTCACCGGAGTTGCCTTGTCGAAGCTGTCGACCACCCAACCCAATTCCCGACCCAACATGTCCACCGGAATCGTGCCCTGTACATCCGATGCAGTCGTAATCACCGGGCGTGCGCCGAGTACGGAGGCCACATGACGGGTCAGTTCATTAGCACCGCCCAAATGCCCGGACAGTACGCTAATGACATGCTCCCCGCGATCATCAATGACGACCACCGCCGGGTCTACCTTTTTATCCACTAGAATCGGTGCAATCATACGGACGACCGCACCGAGGGAAATAAATAAAATAATACCGTTATATTGCTTAAATAAATCCGGTAAAATCAGCTTAACCGAGCCTTCGAACAATTGAATGTCGCGCTCTTGCTCGTCACCCCGTTCAAACTTGGACATGTAATACACATCCGTGCCCGGAAAGCTGGCTCCTAAATTACGGACCATCTCCACTCCATGCTTCGTGATCGCCACAGCGGCAAATGGATTACTCACCGGGCTTCACTCCCTTTCGGTAGCCGTGGGTGAACGACTTATCATACAGCTTGGAACGATGCGCGTCCTTGTCCACCAGCCCCGGATCGAGCGCCCAGCCTGCCAAAATCATGGCATGCATCGTAATTCCTGCTGCGCGCAGATCGGCAGGCAATTGAGCGAGCGTCGTGCGCACGATCTTTTGGTCCGGCCAGGTTGCACGCTGCACAACCGCTACAGGCGTGTCCTCGCTCCAGCCTGCCGCCAAAAACTCAACGACCACTTTTTTCGCCAGCGTTGCACTGAGGAATAGGGCCACTGTACAGTGATGGGATGCCAGGTCGCGCAGCTTTTCCCGATCCGGTACAGGTGTACGGCCTTCGGCACGCGTCAGAATGACCGTCTGTGTCAGGTTAGGCACAGTTAGCTCTGCACCCAGCACCGCCGCAGAAGCAAAGACCGAGCTGACGCCTGGTACGATTTCGTATGCTACTCCGCGCTGCTTCAGCAACACCATTTGTTCCAAAATCGCACCGTACACTGCCGGATCACCTGTATGTACGCGAGCTACACTGCGTCCAGCCTGCACAGCCTCGCTCATAATCTCGACCTGCCGCTCCAGATCCATGCCTGAGCTTTGCAGTACCTGCGCCTCTGGCTTGGCCGTGGCAATCAACTCGTCGTTCACGAGTGAATCCGTGTACAATACCACATCGGCCGTGCGTAGAATCCGGGAGCCTTTGACAGTAATCAGCTCCGGGTCGCCGGGACCTGCTCCTACGATATATACTTTTGGCTCCAACGTCATTTGCTCACCACCATTAAACTCAAATATTCAAGCTCCTGTCCGCGCAGCTCACGTGCGTTACGCCATACCATTTCATAAGGAGAAGTGACCTTGGTAATGACAGATGCACGGTCCCCAAGATTGAGTTCATCCAGCACATCCAAAATCAAATCCAGCACCTTGGCAACCTTGATAAACACGACCGTATCGTGATTCTCAATCGCCCGCTTCATCGCTTCCCGATCCTCCGTAGCCGGAATAATACCGACCTGCTGATCTCCGTCTGCCAAAGGCAATTCCAGGGCCGCCGCTGCTCCCAACACGGAGGAAATGCCCGGAATAGATACAATCGGCACCTCGGGATGAAGCTCCTTCATGAGACGCGCCAAGTGAATAAAGGTACTGTACAGATTCGGGTCCCCCTCGGTGACAAAGGCAACATCCTTGCCTTCACGCAGCGCTTCCCAGCAGGCAACCACCGTTTTATTCCACTCCCGTTCCAGTACAACCGGGTCCTTGGTCATCGGGAAAATAAGCCCCAGCATCTCTTTTTCCTCCGGGTTTACGTACAGCTCCACGATTTCATGGGCATACGATTTGCCTCCCCGACGTTTTTTCGGATATGCCACAACTGCGCATTCCCGAATCATCCGGTACGCCTTGACCGTAATCAGCTCGGGATCACCCGGCCCTACGCCTACGCCGTAAAGTGTTCCTGTTGCCGCCGTATTCATGCTGTCTCTCTCCCCCTCTTGATCTACCAAATTACTCCCCTGCTACTTCGTCAGCCGCTTCCACCGACGGCCGCCCCGTAATGACATATATCGGATTCAGTCCGTCAAAACGCGTCATATTCAAAATCGGCTTGCTACGCGCTGTTTGCAGTAACGTCACCGAGGTTTCCAGCCCCGCTTCCTGCATCGCCTTCATGCCGTCATGCAGCGTCTCAATCGTTGCGGCATTCACTACAATTCGTCCATCCGTACGCAGACGGGAAGCGCACAGCCGAATCAGCTCCGCCAGTTCTCCACCGCTCCCGCCGATAAACACCGCATCCGGATCTGGCAGCTCTTCCAGTCCGGCAGGCGCTTTGGCGTGAATGACCGGAAAATCGGTGCGGAATTTGATCTTGTTCGCTTCCACATTGGCCAGATCGCCTTCGTTCTTCTCAATGGCAAACACTTGCCCGTACTTCGCCAGCCGCGCACACTCCACAGCTACAGAGCCGGACCCTGCACCAATATCCCATACGATGCTTCGCTCTGTCAGACGCAGCTCGGACAAGCTGAACACGCGCACTTCACGCTTCGTAATCAGCCCTTTTTCCGGCTTACGCTGGTGAAATTCTGCATCCTCGAAGCCAAATCCCCGACGAATTGCAGGCACGTCTTCACCCTTACGGCGGCGCAAAATAACCACATTCAGTGGTTGGAACGTTCCCTGCGCCATCTCTTCCAGCGTATAATGCCGATACGTCTCATCCGGTCCACCCAAATGCTCGCCGACAAAGGCATCATATTCCGTCATGCCATAATGCAGCAAATAGGCAGCGACTGCGGCGGGATGATTCCGGTCGTCCGTCAGCAACGCGACCTTGTCCTGTCCGTCGATCCGCTGCGCCAGCCCGGTCATTGGACGACCGTGTACGCTTTCCAGCACGGCATCCTGCCAGCTTTCACCCAGACGCGCAAACGCCAGTTGAACCGAGCTGAGATGCGGCAAAATATCCAGATGCTCAGCCCCCAGCTTGGCGGACAAATACCCTGCGATGCCAAAAAAAAGCGGATCGCCTGACGCGAGCACGACAATATCCTTGTCCTCACGCAAACGTCCCAATTCTTCTACCACGGCGGAGAAGCCGCTCTTTAATGTCCGTTTTTCCCCTGCGGCTGCCTTGAAAAAGGCCAGTTGGCGCTCTCCGCCAACCAGCACGTCCGCACGCTCGATTCGCTCCAGCGTCTCCTGCGACAGACCTGCCGCTCCATTTTCACCGATACCAATGACACGGATCACTCTACTCACCGACTCTCGCCCTCCCCAGCACATTCCCTTTCATCGTTACCAGTACCATTTCCACGACGATTCCACCACCTGCATGCTCCAGACAATGCTGACAGCCATAGGTGCACAGCTTTTCAAAAAAGCTCAGCGCATTCGCTTCGGTCATCATATCCGCCACTTGGGTAGCTGTATTCGCCTCGGCCACCGCCGCTGCAAGCGACTCGTCCACACCCGCTTCACGCGCGACCTCGGCCAAAAAGCCAAAGTCCACCGGAGCGCTCTTGGAATGAACCATCATGACACCTTGAGCGACCTTCGACAGCTTACCGGGCATGCCGACGAGAATAATCTTTTTCATTCCCAGCCGTTTCCCATGCTTGATCGCAAAGCCGACAAAATCGCCCATCTGAATAAAGGCTTCTTCCGTCAGTTGATCATACATTTGCATGGCATATTTTTCACTGCTGCCGCCTGTGGTCAGGACAATTTCCTTGCAATCCATCGCTTGCGCAACCGATATGGCCTGCACGACACTGGCTTTATAAGCCGACGTGGAAAATGGAACCACCACACCTCGCGTACCCAGTATGGAGATACCGCCAAGAATACCAAGTCGCCCATTCAGCGTCTTCTTGGCGATTTCTTCGCCGTCCGGCACGCTGATGACGACACGGACACCTTTGGCCGATCCGTGCTCCTCAAGCACGCCTGTCACAGCCTCCGTAATCATCCGGCGCGGCACCGGATTAATCGCTGCTTCCCCGACAGGCACAGGCAGGCCGGGCTTCGTCACCCGCCCCACGCCGATGCCGCCGTCAAGCTCAATGCCCGGCTCCTCGCGCCAGCTAACAGACGCGATAATTCTCGCCTGATGCGTCGCATCCGGGTCATCGCCACCGTCCTTGATCGTCGTGCAGGAAGCCTCGTCCGCGTTCAGCACAGGCTCGATCAGCTCAAACGCATGATCGAATCCCGCTGGCAGCGATATCACCGCTTCCTTCGGCGGAATGCCCGTGATGAGCAGTTGCACCGCTCCTTTGGCAACCGCAGCCGCACAGGCTCCGGTCGTAAAGCCTGACCGCATCGGCTTGTCCGACGCGGGAGCTTCACCGCTTTTCATCCGTTTGGGCCTGTCGGCGGACGCCGCTTCCTTTTCCATACCCATTCCTCCTTAACCTCACATGCTGATCATGCTCCAATTCATTTCATGATACAGCAAACGGACAACCGCATCTAGCGGACAGCCATTAAGGAAATCGCATTCAATGCCGCCACGACGATGGTACTGCCGCCCTTGCGCCCAATATTCGTAATGAACGGAATATCCAGCTTGCGCAGCTCGTCCTTGGATTCTGCCGCCGATACGAAACCGACAGGCATTCCAATCACCAGTCCGGGCTTGGCCGCTCCTTCTTTTACCAGACGAATCAGCTCCAGCAGCGCTGTCGGCGCATTGCCAATCGCATAAATACCGCCTTCACCTGCCTGAATCGCTTTGCGCATCGAAATGATGGCGCGTGTCGTATTCAGCCTTTTCGCTTCCTCCATCACGTCCGGGTCCGAAATGTACACATGCACATCTCCGCCAAACTGACGGATACGATCCTTGCTGAGTCCCGCCTGAATCATTTGCACGTCAGCAACGACCTGCTGCCCTGCACGAATGGCTGCAACCCCGGCTTCAATCGCCTTTGGATGAAACACCATGCTGCGGCCCAGCTCAAAATCAGCAGACGCGTGAATCACACGTTGTACGACTGGATATTGCGCTTCTGTAAAAGGATGCTCTCCCAGTTCTTCCGTGATCATCTCGAAGCTTTTGCCCTCAATCTCCTGCGGCTGCACCGTTAGCGGTTTAAAATCCGTCTTAAAATCCATCGTCTCGACCACTCCTTTATGGAAAATTAGTTTATATACGTATTTTAAGATGACTATATTTTAAATACACGCCAGAAAAAGTTCTGGATTTATCAAATTGACTGGGTTGTTAATTACCCGGATCGATCAGATTCACAGGGTCATAGTTCAGATCGAAGGGTCCACCTTGGTTGTGCGCAATGCGTCGATCACTCCGTCGAAATGATTAAATACGGTGCCAAATTCCACTTCCGGTCTGGAAATCAAAATAACATGAATGCCCAGCTCCAGCGCAGATTGAACCTTCTCATCTACCGCTCCCGTGCGTCCGCTTTCCTTGGTGACCATCACCGTCGTGCCGAAATGCTTGTACAATGCCTCGTTCATCTCGCGGGAAAAAGGTCCCTGCATGGCGATAATATTTTTTTGCTCCATGCCCAGCTCGCCGCATTTCTCCATATTATCCAAGCGTGGCAGCATGCGAGCGACCAGACGAATCTCCGGGTCTCCAAGCAAATGCTGGGTGAACGTGCCGAGCGTCTTGCTGCCTGTCGTAAGCATTACAGAGCCTTTGAGCTGCTTCGCTTCCAATGCGGCTTCCTCATAGGAGGGTACGATATGAAGCAACGGATGATTGTCATACACCAGCCCCGCACGCTCGTAGCGAATATAAGGAACACCGGATTCACGAGCGGCTGTCATGGCATTCGCATGTGCTTCTTCTGCAAAAGGATGACTGGCATCAACGATGGCCTGCACTCCCTGTTCCCGAACTACTGCTGCCATTTCATCGGCTGTCATTCGACCTGTACGTACGTCAAGCCCCACTTCGGACAAGCTGGCTGCCGCGCTTTCTGTTACGACGGAGGTCAGCACTTTGAAGCCATTGTCACGGATTTGCAGCGCCAATTCCCGAGCATCGCTCGTTCCGCATAGCATGAAAATCATGAGTCCTTCACCTGCCCGCCACCTGAAATCCCGCTTCCGTTCACAACAGACGGCGTATGTGAATGATCGTGGTGGTGTTCATGATCATGGTCATCATGGCTGTGCGCATGTACATGCTCGTGATTGTGGTCGTGATCATGTGAGTGTTCCTCATGATGATGATCGTGTCCATGCGCATGGTGGTCATGGTCGTGATGATCATGATGGTGATCGTGATGATCGTGGTCATGCCCGTGGTCGTGATCATGGTCGTGGTGATGATGGTGGTGCTCCTGCGCCTCCAGACGGAACTGGCAGTTATCGCAATTGGCCATGACCTTGCCAACCAAGCCTTCGTTGGCACGCTCCAACACCAGCTCGACCAATTGTGGATGGAACCCAAAATATCCGCCCATTTCCACTTGCAATGCAGGATGAGACTCCGCAAATTCCTCTGTCATTTCTCCGATACGCTTAATCAGCACACCCGTGAATAGAAAGTATGGAAGCACGATGATTTTTTTAGCGCCTAGACGTAGACAACGCTCCAAGCCATCTGGAAATGAGGGTTGTGTCACACCGATAAAGCTGCTCTCCACCCACGTATACGGGAGTTTTTCCCACAGCATACGGGTAATTTTGAAAAAGTCGCTGTTCGCATCCGGATCGCTGCTTCCGCGTCCCAGCACCAGCACAGCCGTTTCTTCATCCGTCACCTCGGCAGAAGCCTCCACAGCGCTATCCATACCGGCTGGAACCGCAACCGGACGGGCCTCTTTCAAGCGGCTTTGCAGAATGCTGACGATTTTTTCGTGAACGCCAATCGGACGTCCGTATACAAATTCCACCTGCGGATATTTCGCCTTTGCCCGGTCAATAGCCATCGGAATATCAATTTTGGCATGTACCGCTGCGAACAAAATAATCGGAATAAGAACGACACGCGTCGCCCCTTTTTCCACACATGTCTGCACTCCTTCGGCAATGCCGGGACGTGCCAACTCCAAGAAACAGGTTTCCACGCACATATCCGGTACCCGATCTGCCACCGCCTGTGCAAATTCCATCAGCTCCTGATTCCCCTCCGGGTCTCGACTTCCATGTCCAACCAACAATATTGCATTCACTGCTGTATTTTCCTCCTCATCAATAGGGATAACCTGCAAGACGCCCTATTTTATCTGTATGCTTACATCCATAAAAACAGGCTTTCTAGCGCATTAATCGCCGCAGACGGCATTCACTTCTACTGTTGCAGGCGCATCTTCATGCCGAAAACCCGCTACCACGCCCACACGCTTGAAAAATTTATGAAAACGCTCGTTCGGATGCCCTTTTTCCTTATATTCAGCGACGACGTTCTCAACGATATCCGTAATCTGATCCCCCGGAATGCCCTCCGCTACAGGTTGAGCGGCATGAGCGTTGCGTCCGAATTTTTTGCCGCCGAGGAACAGATCGTATCCACCCTTGCGGTACACAATCCCGATATCCTCCAGCACCGCTCCATAGCAGGCCATACCGCAGCCGTTCAAAGCAATGCTCGTTTCCTTGGGTGCCTGCAATCCGCCCAGTACAACCTGTAGATGCTCTGCCACAGGCACAGCATCATCCTTCTCCATATTGCAGAAGTCGCACGCCTTCACCTTAAACACATCGCCAATCGGCATCACGATGAATCGTTCATCCCGTAGCCGCCCTACCAGCTCCTCCGGGTCTGCGCATGGCACGCGCAGCACGATCTGGTGATCCGGCGTATACTCCAGCTCGCCTTCATCACCCGCTACCTCGGCGAGCAGCGCCATCTGGTGAGCGGTGAACTTCTTGTTTCCCACGCCGGGGGAAACGCCCACCTCAAACAGCGCAGGCTTGCCAAAGCTACCTGTCGCTGTCCCGGCCGTAGCCACCGCTCCGGCGGTGCTCACGGCGGGCGCTTGCCCGCTCCAGCGCGCGCTCGCTGCGCCCGGCAGCTTGCCGCCCGCAGCGAGGCGGCTCAGCGCCTCCGCTGCCAGCGATGCCGGGGCCACCCCGGCTTGCACGGCAGCCACCGCTTGCGGGCGTGCCTGCGTTGCCACCGCAGCAGCGCCGCTCGCGGAAGGAGCGGGGGCGGTCCCGCCAGCACCCGCGGGGGCTGGCACTGCGGGTGCAGCGCCTGCCTGCGACGCATTCAGCGCGCGATCCTCTTGCGCGCCCAGCGACCACGGCTCCGCTTCCGTGCGGAGCCGCTGATGCGGCTGGAGCGCCTGCTCGGACGCATCCAGCGTATACTTGCGCTGATACCCGCGCGGCGTCACGATCAGACCGTCATACACCATCGTCGAGGAATTGCCGATGATGACGGTCGTCAGCATACCGATATCATGGTTGAGCATGTCCTCCAGCGTCGTCACAATTACTTGCTGACGGTCGCGATAAGCACTCTTGACCAGCCCTACCGGAGTCTGCGGATCACGGTAGCGCAGCAAAATGGACTGCGTCTCAACTATCTGGCGTGTACGCCGACCACTGCGCGGATTGTACAGTGCAATGACAAAATCCGCCGAAGCTGCCGCTTCTACACGCTTCACAATCGTTTCCCAAGGGGTCAAATGGTCACTCAGACTGATCGTGCATGCAT
This sequence comes from Paenibacillus sp. 1-8, assembly GCF_056316205.1. NCBI lineage: Bacteria > Bacillati > Bacillota > Bacilli > Caryophanales > Paenibacillaceae > Paenibacillus > Paenibacillus sp. 1-8. Next base: position 5,014,129 of record NZ_CM149995.1, read on the forward strand.
CATGCATGACGGGCGCACCCAACAGCGAAGCACAGGACTGAATCGCCGATATTCCCGGCACGACTTCTACCTCAACCCCGTCCTCACGACGCCAGCCCTTTTGCATCAGCACTTCGTACACTAGCCCGGCCATGCCATATACGCCTGCGTCTCCACTGGAAATGACGGCTACCTTCTTGCCCATCTCCGCCTGTCGAACCGCCTCCTGCGCACGGCTCACTTCCTCTGTCATGCCTGTGCGAACAATCTCCTGTCCATTCAATAACGGACGGATCAGATCTACATAGGTGTTGTAACCGATAATGACCTCACTCTCGGCCAGCGCATCCAGCGCCCGTTTGGTGATATGTTCCATATCCCCCGGTCCGAATCCAATCACGAGCAATTTTCCTAATCGGCTCATCGTTATCCTCCTTCTTAAATCCAGGCTATGTTTTCCACACTTCTATCTATTCCACTTGTATATGGACATCCTGTAACTCAAAAAAACCCATCCTCCCCGGATGGGTTTCCTATGTACACATCGTATCATCAGACGGACACAGCATAAGAAGACAGACACTTCTTGTCTCCCGCCATCGTGCCGTTGCTTTCCATCTGCCTGTTCACGCTTGAACGCTTCTGCACGTTCAGATCCACGCAAACCTGTAACCAACATGGAAAAAGCAACGTGCGCCTGATTTCCTGATTTCGTACACCCGTCCTCTCCGCGAAGGTTAACGGTGCATACAGATCAAGGTAGGTCTCCTGGCTCGGCATCAACAGATTTTTTCGCCTTCCCCGGTTTCTCACGAGTGACGTCTGAAAAAATCCTCTTCCTTACAGTGGCGGGACCGCTCGGGACTTGCACCCGATTCCCTGTTACCCTTTGCTATCACAAAGGCACCTTGTCTGTCCGCTATTTGATTATGGGTCTTATCATAACCTTGCCTCAATCAGTTGCGCAAGCATGAAAAACGCTTTATTTCAAGTTTTCCGCCTTGTTTTTTAGCATATGCAGCAATTCGTCCGGGTCCGCAGAGATACTCAGCAGCGCTGGATGGTCAACTCCGGTAAATCCCTCACGCACACTATGACGCACCATTTCCGCCAACGGGTCAAAATATCTGTTCACATTCAGCAGCCCGATAGGCTTGCGATGAATGCCGATTTGCCCCCAACATAGTACCTCGAATAGCTCCTCAAATGTTCCCAATCCGCCCGGAAGGGCAATGAATGCGTCAGCCTTTTCGCTCATCACCGCTTTGCGTTCATGCATGCTCGCCACCTCAATAAATTCGGTAACTCCCCGGTGAATGATCTCTGCATCGAATAACAGGGTCGGCATAATCCCGGTGACCTGACCGCCCCCTGCCAGCATCGCATCCGCGACCTCGCCCATCAGCCCCTTGCTGGAGCCTCCATAGATCAGACGAACATGATGTCGGGCCATAGCCTCTCCAAGCTTGCCTGCCTCCTGAAGATATACCGATGAATGTCCGGGTCTGGACCCGGCAAAGACACAAATGGAATTCATAACGTCTCAGCTCCTGTTCTGGTATCCAGCATCGAGGCTTTTTCATTATATTAAATAAATATTTTCGCTATAACAAAAACTTCTGTCGATGCATGTCCAACAAAAAAAGATAAAGACCCTGTAGGCCCTTATCTTCATTTTACCCTTTATCGCAAGGATATGGGGTAGTTTTCAGTTCACTACTTCCAGACCGCAGCCATGCGCCGAAGCGCTATGCTCAAAATATCTTCCCAGCTCCACCATCATCGCGCCCATTCGTTCCTCCACCGGAAACACGATCCGTTCAATCCCTTCCTCCAAAATGGACTGCGCCGTCACCTTGCCTACCGACACAGCGATCACATCCTGACGAAAAGCTTCCAGCACGTCTTCCATCTGCTTCTGTTCCCTCGCATATTGAGCCAAAAAGCGGATTTGTGGACCGCTGGTGAACGTAACTGCATCCACATTGCGGTTCAGGATATCCTGTAGCAATGCTTGCAAATTTGCCTCCTCCGGCGGAATATGCTTATAGGGAAGCACCTGCCGGGTAACTGCGCCTTGCTCGTCCAGCCACTTCACCAGCCGGGGGGCTGGATCACCATGTAGCTGCAACAGCACTTCCTTCCCCTTCAGATCGTACGGAGCAAAGGCCTGCGTCAACCCGATCAAGCTTCCGTCCTCGTCCCGTACAGCGGGCGTAAAGCCACGCTTTTTGAGTCCATTGACCGTTTTGTAGCCCCGCGCTGCAATGTTCGAGGAATGTAATAGCTCCAAAATCTGTTCTGCTACTTCCATATCCTCCGCCATATCGAACAGCGCGTCCAGCCCCATGCCTGTCGTGAAAATGTTCCAGTCCGGCGGCTGCTTCACCCACGATACAATAGCATTACGCAGCTCGATATCGTCCAGAAAAACCGTACCCTGGGCCGGACGTAGCACCGGCTCGCCCCCCATTTTTGTAACCAGCAGCGCCATTTCGTCTGCTTTACGGGGACCGGCAAGGGCGACTCTCTTGCCTGCCATGCGTTGGGCCATCCTGTTTCCCCCCTTGTAGAAGTCATACTCCTTTCTACCAAGTATACAATCAAGGAGCTAAAAGACAAATAAGAATTGCTTTTCCGATGGATATAGTAAGCTTATAATTCGACTTGTCTTTCTCCACTTCCCTGCTGGCTCTCCTGTTTCCTCTTATCCTGCTCACCACCAGATGGCTCATCACCGTCATTTTTCTCTTTACGTTTGGGCCTAATCACCAGCCATAGCACAAAAGGCATAAGCACAAAGAAAATAATCATGACCATGGTCCATTCCCGGCTAAAGTCATAGATTTGGACAACGTTGGAGAACAGCATAAAGGAACAGACATAACCCAACAAACCGATTGGCCATACAATCAAACTCCCCCAGGCAGGAGCAAACATACGCTTTACAGTCAAACTGATAACGTATAGTTCGAACCCTATCTTTGTAAGCAGGGTTGGCACAGTAAGAGCGACTATAAACAAATCGAACCGATCCAGAAAATCCGATAGCTGCAACTGACGCACCAGTTCATAGGAAGGATAAAACAGCCGTGACAAAATGGGAATCCCGGTTACCAGTTCTGTCAGCATCACAATCATGATCATAAAAACGGTCCCTATCAGATGTCCAAGCCATGCACTGCGGGGATTATAATTTCTCCCGGAAATCACAAAGGGCAACATCATGATGTCCGCCATATAACCCAACATGCGCCAGCTTCCTTTGGCAACTCCACCTACATCCGGATGTAAAAATGGTCTCAGCACCGAAAAATCCATATTACGCCCGAAAAATAGTAGCAAGGTCAACAGGGTCAGGATCAACACTGGCGCGAAAATTTCCCCCATATTTACAATAGTGCTAATTCCCCCCTTAGCCATAAACACTAAAGTTAGCAGCAGAATCAGGGAAATCACGACAATCGGGGTCAGCGGTAAAAGCGCAATCTCCACAAAATCCGTAATAATTCTCAAATCCCGCGCAAAAATGATCAGGAACAGGATGAGATACACCGAGAGCAGCATACGCCCCAGCACGGGATGAGAGCTCACCACGGCCTGAAGCAGATCCTGATCGGGAAAACGCTGACTGAGCTTCAGCATCGCCCAGATCGGCAGGCATAACACGATGGCTGCAACCGCACAGGTCCAATAGGCATGCTGATGCGCATAATCTGCTGCCTGCGCCGGAGCATGTACAATGGTAATACTGACCTCCAGCAATACACCAAGCAGCACGATTTGTCTGGTTGTGAACTGTTTCATGCAGGTACATCTCCTTTTGCCCACAGGCATCTTGCACTCGTTACAACAAAGGGGGCAGCCACATATCAATAAAACGGGTCAGCCATGTAGCCACATAGACTTTACTGTTTGTCGATGTTCCGTAGATCCAGATGCCGATGCTAAGAGCGTACAATACACGTGAGATCCAGCGGTTGACAGCAGGTGCGGCGTTCAGGTTTTTACGGTCAATCAGATACATGAAGATGATCGCCAGCACCAAGGGCAGCAGAAACACTTTATTCATTCTGGAGTTGCTCCTTCTTGATCCCGAATGGCTTGGTAACTACACCGATATTTTCTATATGCACCACCGGTTTTATGGTGACTTCCACCTTGGGGTACAACTGATCCCAGCGAGGTTTAATCCGTTCCCATTCATTCGGAAGGCTCGTAATGATCACCCGGCCCAAACCAAGCACATCAGAATGATATTTTTGTTGAATAACCCGGACAGCCTCTCCCAAATCCTCCTTGATCTTACGTTCTACCTGCTGCTCCAGCCACTTCAAGTTTGCTTCGTTGGAAATATCGAAAGTCGTCTCATTCTCCTTTACATTTCCGTTACAGTTCAGTTGAATGTTCATCCGGATATCATCCCCATGAACATAGGGTTTGATATGAACGCTGTTTTCGATGAGATGCACGGACAGATAACCACTTCCCTTGGGAGGGGTTATAAATACTTCCGTATCCTTGGCCTGGTCCATACCCAGCAGCAAAAACCGACTTAGATGGTTATCTATAATGCCGGTTACTCTGTCCTTACGAAATACAGCCAGCCCATCAACCTGAATATTCGTCTTTTTGTCCTTCAAGTTAGAGGGGCCGTTCTTCACCAGGGACATCACTGGCACAGCAGGGTCAATGCCCTCCAGCAGAATAGAATTCATCAGCAGCTTGATAGAACGGGGCTTTTTCATATAGGAGTAGTTCAGCTCGCGCACCATTTCTGCCGGATATTGCTCAATCGGTGCATCCGCCTGAAGCACATCCAGCGCCGATCCCTTCGTGATGACCACCAGAGCAGACAGACGGTTCTGCGGAAGACGCGCCAATACATCCATCATATTGCTGACCCCTTCCCGTGCCAGTTCTTCGCTAAACAACAGCACCCGGCGATGAGAATAATTCAGCGTTCGTGATACGCCCCGCTGTTCCTCGGTACTTGCGCCCCGAAAGCTGGGGCCTGTTCTGGACTCCAGATAGTAGGATTTGGTTCCGCTTGTCCCTCCTCCGCCTCCTGTGCTTCCCGAGGAGCCGAGCTGTCCAGGGAGCGCAATCTGCATCGTTACCCGGTATTGATCGCCTTCCTTATCCAGCCCGGTTCCCATCACAAAGGCCACATCGTTCACCTCACGACGATCCCAGCATCCCCCCAAAAGAACAGAACAGAGCAACAGACAGCTGATCACAGCCGCTTTACGTATTTTCCCTGCATCAGACCCTCGGGGCTTCATCACCATCCCTCCTCGGTTGTCGGCGATCCATTCATCTTTTCTTTCGCCCGCTTGTTGTTGCCTTTCCCAATCCATGAAGGACGTTTGGTCATTTTCCACCAAGGCGCACGAACGACGATATCCTTTTGATCCATATGTTTGTACGGGCTATATCCGCTCATATAAGGCACGCCAAACGACGTTAGGTTGGTTAAATGCGTAGCAATCAGCGTTGTCGCGATTGCGATTCCAAACAATCCGAACGCCCCCGCCATCAGCATGATCGGAAACCGCAGCAGACGAACCGTAATCGCAAAGTTAAAACGCGGAATGGTAAACGAAGCAATACCTGTGAGCGACACGATAATGACCATCGGCGCCGATACAATCCCCGCCTGTACGGATGCCTGCCCGATGACGAGCGCGCCGAGGATACTGACAGCCTGACCGACCGTTTTGGGGAGACGAATCCCCGCTTCTCGCAACGCCTCAAAGGAAACCTCCATCATCAATGCTTCCACCAAGGCGGGGAAAGGAATGGATTCACGTGCTGCGGCAATGCTCAAAATGAGTGTCGTCGGCAGCATGTCATGGTGATAGGTCGTGACCGCTACATATAATGCAGGCAGGAAAAGAGCCAGGAGGAGAAAAAGATAACGAATCCAGCGCACCATATTACTGATAAAAAAGCGCTCGTAATAGTCTTCGCTGGCCTGAAGCATCTGCCACATCGTCACTGGCCCAATCAGGGCAAAAGGTGTCCCATCCACAAAAATGGCAAAATGTCCCTCCAGCAATTGCGCAGTGACGGTATCCGGCCGTTCCGTATATTCCATTTGCGGAAACGGCGAAAACGGATGATCTTCAATCAGTTCCTCGATATATCCAGTCTCCAGTAAACCATCAATTTCGATATCGCTGAGCCTTTTTTTAACATCCTCCACCAGCTTCGGATCTATAATGCCTTCAATATAGGTAAGCACTACGCTTGTCTTAGTCTCTGTACCGAGCGTCATGCTGTACATTTTGAGCATCGGCGTCTTTAGCTTGAAACGTAGCAGCGCCGTATTAACGCGAATCGTTTCCGTGAAACCTTCACGTGGACCACGAATAACCGACTCGGTCTGCGGCTCCTCTACTCCACGACGAACGCCTCCCTTGGCGCTGAAAATATAAGCACGGGGCGTACCCTCCACGAACAGAGCTGCATTGGCATCCAATATGGCTTCCGCTACCTTATTCCATTGATCCATCGTTTTGGTCTGGGACATGGAAATACGAGTTTCATCCAGCGGCTCCAATTGCCCGTTCACTTCAGGGTCCTTGAGCATCATGCCCAAAATGACGGGCCGCAGGATATGATCCTGCAAGTCTTCTGATTTCACCGTGCCTTCCAAATAAGCCAACAGCCCCTTGCGGTCAGGGGAAATCATCAGCTCGCGATAAACAACATCCGAGCAATCCTTGAAAATATCGCGCAATGCGGTCAAATTGTCTTCCAGACTGCTCCGCAACGGCTGTTCCAGCCACGGCGGTTCAGGCAGGCCCTTAAGAACACGGGAATCTCGCGCCTTGCGGTCCGGGGCCGGAACCGCTCTTCGGCTCCACGGCAATCTCGGCAACTTGGGAAAGCGTCCTTTCTTCATCGTTATTTCCCCCTTTACGAATGAGCCGGATAGGTAATATAACATGTAGGATGTACCAGCCCGCACAGGATTATGTATCCAACGGGCTCAGCATGTTGAACAGATGACAAAAAGACCCTGCACTTATGGAGGCCACTGAAAAACTGTTGATTTCCGAAAATACAAAGATTTTTGGGGTACAAATATGTCTCCCTGAACGCGAAACGAGCCTTAGAAGCGATTCTAGAGGCTCGTTTTTCTTTGGATATTCTCTTACTCTCAACAATGGGGACTTTTTCAGTGGCCCCCACTATAGGCAGGGTATTTCGTTTTTATTTTGAGTATTCACTTACTTCAAACGTAAGGATACGATATTTGCTTATGATAGCTTCTATTTTTCCATTAATTTATTGAATATCTCTCTATCTTCGGAAGTAAAGTCGGTAATCCGTTTCTTTTGCTCGTACGTGTTGGTACTTGAATCCAATTTGATGAAGCCATTTTCCCCAACCACATATACGATATTTTTTTTTATCTTATATGACACAATATTATCAACAGCTTTTTCCGTTGGAGCAGCAAGATGATTATAAAGTATTAAACAGTTGTCCCGCCCCCCTCTCAAAATTTGAAAAGTCCCGTCACCAAAATATTCTACGGTATCTTTGCCATCTGGGTATTTATAGTTCGTATTATCCGCAAAATTTACTAGAAAAATTATAGTAGTAGTTATAACTAGTAGAGAGACCAAGATCAAAATAAAGATATATCTAAACTTCATCTGCAATTCACACCTCACTTCCAGGCTTTTCTTGTATCAGTTACTGTTACATAAGACGTATACTCATTGAGTGTTCCCCATGATTCCATTATATTTGTTAGATTGGCCGCAGCCCAACCGAGTTTGTTGTTCCCAGTAAACATTCGTTTAAAATTATACTCGAAATTATAATTATCATAATAAATTGTGGTAATTTTCCATTGCCCGTCAACGTAATCCCCATTTATTTCATAATACATGTTGTGAAAAGCATTATATAAATCTCTATCACTTTCTAATTTCGCAGATCCATTATAAGAAAAACTTTTAACTTTTTTACCATTAGCTTTTTTGACTTCATCATTAACTATTGCGATGTGCTCTTTAGACTTTTTAATTTGCTGCGCCTCATATGACCACTCGTTAAAGTGTAAATGTCCTGGTTTGTAATCAAGTGAATGTTGAAGTAAATTGGCCGTGATGTCCCCGTACTTCTTTCGAGCTATAGGAACAGCTACTAATGCAAATGCTTTACGATCAGGATAATGTATTACAGTATCTGTCGAATCTTTTACCTTCTCTGCGCCTCGCACCCAAGCCTTTTCTAGTTCTACCATAGGATTTTCAAACGGAAAAGTATTATTTCCTGCATACACTAACATATTCTTACTATATGCACCTTCCAGTACTTTTTGCGAGACATCAGACTGATCCTTTTCTCTTGTTTCCTTAGGTTCTAACTGAGGACTGTATTGAATTTTTCCCAATTGATCTTCTTTTTGTTTTAAAACAAGTTCAAACTCAAGGATCTCTTTGCTGGTATCAATCTGTTCTTGATACTTATCTACATATGCGTGTGTAAACGTAATATCTCGGATTGTGTTTTCATTTCTCACGATTTGGATATTACATTTGCGATAGTAATCCTCACTATCAGGTTTATATTCTGTGTTTGCCCATGTATACAGCATGTTGGAATTATCCGCATTGTCTATAACTGGAGGAAGCGAATGAAGCGGAATTTTGCTTCGAATATGTAGCGAATGAGCCAAGTTTGGAGACTTAGCTGAAAGGTTTATGGAACTATTATTCTTATAAGTAAAGCCAATGATCTCACCTTTTACAAACTCGATTGGTTCACCACCGGATTTGCGTTCTATTCTTAATGAAATGCTCATTGAAATAATCTCCTCTGTTAATTTAATCTAGTTTTGTAGGAAATATTTGTGAAAAGATAATTTCCAAATATTAATATATACGAAAAATATTAAATAGTAAACATATTTTCAACTTGATAAAGGACGTAAAAAAAGCACCGGTTACTTGGAGGCCACTGAAAAACTACCTGATTTTTAAAAACACCAAAACTTTAGGGGGTCAAATATGATTCCCCAAACGCGAAACGAGCCTTAGAAGCGATTCTAGAGGCTCGTTTTTTTGACGTTTTTTATTAAAGAGACTTTTTCAGTGGCCTTTTTACTTGGGGACCTTTTATGTACTTGCAGAAATAATATCCTCCAACTTAACCCAACTATAATCATCTTCCCCCCGAAACAGTTTTACTTCTCTTCTGCTGGTGTTAGTGGATGTTACTACACCAGTCATAACCTTATCGTCGAACGGGCTAAAAACCACCAGCGTGACGGCTGTACGTGAGTTGTAAGAGTCTATAAGCGCCTGCTCGATCAATCGCACCTCTTGGTCGTCGAGTTCTGGTTTGCCGCGCCGCTGACGGTCTTTCATTAGACGCAAATAAGCCTCTTTATGCTCCGGTATAATGATGCGCGAGCTTTCCCAAATTCCATTGCCTTCAAGTTTTTTAGACATGTATGTAGCCTCCTGATGTGGTATGCACAAATTATATTTCGAACACACGTTCCTCTACAAGGTATATCTTTTCCAGAACACAAAAAAATAAACCTCAGATCAATCCGAGGCTTAATATTCCGTATATCTATTTGCAGCCACTGGGGGCGTGACGATCTTCTGTTCCCTGTCCCAGCCCTCTATAATGACTATATCCCGCAATGAGGACTTATATCAGCCCACAAAATTTAGTCGTCTTTCTTTGCCTGTATGTCTCCTGTAAAGGAAATGACGGAAAATACCGATACATATATTACAGATGAAAAAGCAAATACCGTAGCCGATGCGGATTTATTGGAGATTATATATGACCGCTACATCAGACATTTTATGGATTGTACTTACTTGGATTTTTTCGATTCTAATTGTTTATCCTTTCAAGGTGTTAGTGCGATGGTTAGTAGGATTTTTAAAATTAAGAAATATCAATACTTCTTTTATTACTTTTGGTGTACTTACTTTGTCGTATCTTATACTTATTACACTTAGATCACAAACAATAGTAGATATACTTAAAAGTGTTTTATTTACTATTCCTATTTTCGTGCTATATTTAGTAATTGACCTTCAAAAAAGTAATGAACATAGTAAATTTATAAAGCTTATTTATCATCCTGCAGTACAAATAACTGTTTCCGTCCTTATGTTTATTGCTGTTCTAGCTTTCTACTCTCAACAATTACATGACGCTCTCTATATAAAGTCATTGTTGATTGCTACAGTTTATATGTTCGTCATTCTTAGAGGGAGAACTAAGAAAATAAGAAAAGTTAAAAATAACGAAGATAAGGGAACTTCATCTCCTGCGTAAAACGGATATGATAACATATGAATATAATAAAGCATTAATTAAAGTGATTCGGAACAGATAACAAGGTTTTAATGCCGCAGTTACATCATAGTATCGGGCTGAAAAGAGATAATAAAACAGTCCCCGCCGACCGGTTAAGGTTAGCGGGGATTGTTTTGTTCCTATCCGTTTAGTATCCTCCAATGGTATCGTAAAGCTGAATACTATGGTGCTGGTTATAAGCATGATTAGGCCCATTCGCGATAAACAGAAAACTAGCTGCGACGATCAGAAGAACCATTTTTTTCAACATTGTCTAACCACACCTTTTCAATTAGATTAGAAACAAACAAACACTCATACTATTTAGCCAAGCGTGCTAACTTCCTATATGCCAGCCTAACACTTGAAAACCACCTGTTTGTGCACTTATTACTAATACCAATAAAAAAGTAGTTGTGCATAGCCTTCTAATTATTCGCTTCATAAAAACATTACCCCATTTCCACTAAATTATGATACTCCGTCTTGGCTTCAGCTAAGACAAATTTCCGATAACGTTCGAACATTCTCACGCAACGAAGGATAGAGTGTTCATTATTGATTATAGTGGATTTTCTCATGCCGTCTAATAAGTACCGAATTCCTTTTTCGTACTGGCCTCTAGATAAATAGTAGTCGGCCAATTCACTCAAAAAGCCGCTAATCTGATCGTCGATATTTTGCTGGTCAGTGGTTTCATCTCCTCCTTGATCATGTAAGTTTGAAATTTCCCACTCAAATCGATTCAGAATATCATCTACGTCTATGTTATAACGATTGGCTGCAATCATTATATTCCATAAACCCGGAAGTATTTCCTCATTTTTTGTTGAGATGAACTCAGTATATAAAGGAAGTACTTCTATATCTCCAGCCATAAGCTTGGTTAAATACACATTAGCCTCGCTCCACTCCTTAAATAACTTTTTCCAGCGCATAGCTTCTTCATCAGTCTCTTTAACCCATTCCAAATCACAAGATTCATGGGCTACTCGCAAGGCTAACTCATAGTTTTCTTGCTCGTAATAAGCGCCTCCGATAAGCAAATTACTGAAAGCTACGTAAACAAATAGTGGTCGCAATAGCTTCTTATGTTGTTCCCTTCTCTGTTTTAACGCCATGGAGTATTGAGCTTTGGCTAAAGTCCTTAAATCCTTGGCAACTTCCAAGACACGATCCCATTCACGCAAAGACCTATACACGTTAGCCAAATCCTTCAATGCGTCAAGCTGGTCTATTTCTTCTAAACGATGGACAAAAGATCAAAACGTGTAGCTGCCTTGAGATTTCGCCTATGATCGTCTCCAACCTGAATTGTGAATATACGATAATGGCAGATTGCCAAGCGTTCCGAATGTTGGTACTTTTCCACTTCTGCTACACTCTCATAGAGCAGCAGTGCCGCAGCATGTCGTCCCTGTGCAAATAGCGCTTCCGCAATGTCAAATAGTCTGGGCGAATACAACGGATTGTCCATAATATGTCCAACCATTCGACGGATCGCATCCAGCTTGTCCAGCTCTCCACAACGATATAATAGTGGCTCGATTCGCCGCCAATTCGGGGGAAGGTTGATGATGTAATTTTCTATGTATAGTTCGTAAAAATAACCCTCCGGTAATCCCATGGCCAACGTGATTAGGTCAAGCTGTTGTACAGAAACAGGACGATGTTGAGTAATCCAGTTACTAAGTGTTCTTTGATGAACACCTGAATATTCCGCAAATTGAGCCAAAGTCAAGTCGTTTTGCTTTAAATAATCTTCCAACTCCGCTAAAACCGTAGGTGTATGCTTCATGTCATATCCACCCTTCACATAAAAGTTCCAAAATTTTTATATTTTTGTATTCTATTGTTCTCCAAAATCTAACAGTTGTCAATAACTTTTGTAACTTATTTGAAGTATCCGCTTTGGGCAGAGTAAGCCTATATGAGCAATATAAAACAAAAAAAGCCCCACCAGCATAAAGTGAGGCCACTGAAAAACTGTTGATTTCCGAAAATACAAAGATTTTAGGGGCACAAATATGTCTCCCAGAACAACGATCCGGGTTGAACGCAGTAGCTTCATACGACGGTTCCAGCCCTCTCGTAAGCGGGCCAAACCACAATTGAAGTAAACTGACATCGTCCGTTTGCGAAGCGTTGTGCTCCGTATGGATGATCCCGTGGCCCGCGGACATCCGCTGGATACCACCAAAATTCGTTACCGCCACATGCCCACGGTTGTCTCATGACGCAGCTCGCCGTACAGCACGATGGAGACAATCTCCACCCAACGATAAAGCTATGCCTCTGTCTGAGCGATAATTTCATCCATAAAAGACTGCAAGGTACTGGTCACATAGGCTTCCTTACGACGGATAAATACCGTTGTCACTTCGTTGTACGGCTCAGGCATTGCATGACAATGCACCAGACCCTGGGCAGCCAGCCCGCTGATCGAGGATTCAGGAAAAACCGTCATTCCAATGCCAGCCGCCACACTGCCGATAATCGTCTCGAATGTTCCAAACTCCATAATCTGCTTGGGAATAATGCCCTCCATCTTGAGCCAGGTTTCCAGCCGCCCACGGTAGCCGCAGCCCTTTTTATATAAAAGGAGCGGACGGGTCGTTACATCCTCAACGGAAAAGTCATCTCCTTGGGAAACAAGGACCAGCTTTTCCTGAAACACATCCAACTGTTCAATGAGGGGATGCTTCACCGGTCCGGTCACAAAGGCACCATCCAGCCTCATCTCCGCAACCTCCTGTACCAGGTGCTCCGTAACCCCTGCCTTGAGGGACAACTCGACATCTGGGTACTTGCTATAGTAAGCATGTAAAATCGCCGGGAGAGCGATCACCGTCTCCACGATCCCTATCTCCAGCACCCCCGAAGGCGCTGAGGTACTCTGAAATGCATGTTTCATTTCCTCGAATTGCGACAAAATGCTTTTCGTATATTGCAGCAGACGCTTGCCCTCTGCGTTGAGGATCATGCCCCGCTTATGTCTATAAAATAAAGGCGTTTGCAGCTCCTTTTCCAGCAGCTTGATTCTGGCCGTTACATTGGACTGGACATAGCTAAGCTCGGCTGCCGCCTTGCTGACACTGCCATGAGCAGCCACCGTCTGGAAAATGTTTAAGTCGTTCAGATCCACTACCGCTCCCCCTTATCGTGAAGGGCAAGGCTATCAAAATTGACGTGCCTTGTCACTTATTATCATTTTAAATGATGATAACGTTTATTTTCAATCATTTTACCAACAGCTCCCTATCCATTATGATGTGTCCATAAGATATGTCCGCTGCGGCCGGCAAGGAGGAGCTTTTTTTCACCATGAATAGACAAATCATGACCGGATCTTTATTGTGCCTGATCGCCAGTATGTCCTGGGGGGCCATGTTTCCGGTTTCGCACATTGCATTGCAACAAGTTAATCCGCTGTACTTTTCATTTTTACGTTATTTCTCGGTTACGCTCATATTAATTGTCCTCCTGTGGCTCAAGGAGGGACGGGCTGCATTTCGCTTTGAGGGCAAGGGCAAGACGTTGCTGTTCTTCGGTACGATGGGATTTACCATCTACAACATGGCCGTTTTCCAGGGACAGCACGCGATGGGTGCAGCAGGTACCCTTGTAGCTTCTATTATGGAAGTGCTGATGCCGATGATTTCGATTGCGATGATATGGGTCATGACCCGTAAAATGCCGCCAAAATACACACTGATCAGTATGATGATTGCACTGGCTGGAGCTGTACTCGTGATTACGAACGGAAAATGGACCTTCTTCACACTCGCCGGACAGCATTTGCTGCCGCTGCTGCTCATTTTCGCAGGGGTGATTGGATGGGTCGTGTATTCCATGGGAGGCAGCCATTTTGCAGGATGGTCCACCCTTCGCTACTCTACCTTAACCTGCCTGCTCGGAACCCTGGTTTCCTTCGTAGTCGTTACAACCGCCTCCGCCTTCAACTGGGTTGCGGTACCGGACTGGCAGCATGTATGGTCGGTCAAATACGAAATGAGCTTTATGATCCTGCTTCCGGGGCTGGCAGCCTTGCTGAGCTGGAATGCCGGAATCCGAATGTTGTCACCGCTGAACGGAATTTTATTTATTAACTTTGTACCGATTACCACGCTGGTACTTATGTATTTCCAAGGCTATACCATCAGCCACTTTGAGCTGTACGGGACATTACTGGTCATTTTCGCGCTGCTGCTCAACAATATGTATCAAAGAAGTTCTCTACGCACTTCCGACAGCCCGCGCCGCATGCGTTTTCGGCTGGATCGTCGCAAGTCATTCCAAAGATAATTTTTATACCTTCAACAAGAAGTTGTGGCAAAATGCATGCAAAAAAAGCGCCTGGACATGAGATAGACTCATGTATCCGGGCGCTTTTTTGGTTTTATTGTTCTTTTCCTTCCACTTGGAAACGTCCGACCAGCTCGCGCAGTTCCTCTGCCATTTGGCTCAGGTCCGCTGAGGAAGAAGCAATTTCCTCAATAGAGGCGAGCTGCTGCTCAGCGGCGGCTGAGATCGACTCGGTGTTGCCCGCTGCCTCGTTCGAAATCTGGGAAATGTCGCTCATAATTCCAACGACACCTACTGCTCCCCGAGCCATCTCCTGTGTCACTCCGGTAATATCATTGATATGCTCCATCGCTCGTTCCACGGCATGGCTAATTTCTGCAAAGGATTGCTCCGACGTGCATACCGAATCAATTCCTTCCGTAACCCGTGTCCGTGCTTGATGCATAGCCGTCAAAGCATGGTTCATATCCACCTGCATCGCATCAATACGCTGCGAAATCAAGGTAGCCGATTTGGCCGATTCCTCGGCCAGCTTACGTACCTCTGTCGCAACCACAGCAAACCCTTTACCATGATCCCCGGCGCGTGCCGCCTCAATGGACGCGTTCAGTGCCAGCAGATTCGTCTGTTTGGCAATACCGGATATAACACTGATAATATTCACAATTTCACCGGAGCGCTCGCTAAGAGAATCCATCGCTTGTCCGAGATCATTAACCGTCTCGTCAATGTCATGCATCTTCTGTACAGCTTGCGTAGCTGCCTTGCTGCCCTCTTGAGCTGACTCAGCATTTCGCTTCACATTTTCAGATACGCCCATCATACGCTCGGATACGTTCTCAGCCTGCCGGGCAAATTCCTCCATACGCCCGGAGCCATATTCTACACTCTGGACCTGGCGTTCGCTGCCTACGGCTACATCCTGAATAGCAATGGTGACATGCTCGATAGCTTTAGTCGTCTGATCTGCACCCGCAGCCAGCTCCTCTGCCGAGGAACTTACCCGATCTGTTGTTTCGTGTACGCTTCGAATCATCGTGCGTAAACTGTCCACCATCGTTTGAAAATGGGAAGATAACTCGCCAACCTCATCTGTTTTTCCGGTTTCCAGATCTCCGGTCAAATCCCCTTCACTGATCCGCTCTGCCGATTTTTGCAATCTGCGGATCGGTACCAGAACCGAACGGGTGATCAGGAAAATAGCAATAAGTGCAAGCACCAACGAGGCTGCCAGCACGAAAATGGTTACATAACGCATAGCAGCGGTGGCATCGCTAATCTCGGATTGATAGAAGGTACCTGCAATTTTCCAGCCGGTATGCTCGTTCGTTACATAGGTCAAATATTTTTCACGATCTTGATGCATATAGTTAAAGTTCCCGCTCGGTGCAGTATACATTTTATTGATAAAACTTTCCTGAGAAGATGAACCCGGTTTAGCCGTAGGGTGGACTACAAATTTCTTCGTATGATCTAAAATGGCAATATACCCCTGCTGGCCCACTTTGATAGAGGCCAGTTTACGTACACTTTCCAGATTTAGAGAGATCCCGATAACCCCGGACTGGTCGGAAAGCGTCTGAGATACCACCACAACAGGAATACCCGATGAATTGATAATAACAGGGGTGATCGCTACCTTACCGGGTTGCTTCATCGCTTCGATGTACCATGGTCGTTTGCGAGGATCAAATGTCCCTTCGTCCTCCTTGGGCACCCCCCGGATCATCAGCCCCTGCGGTGTTCCAACAAAAATATCATTCGCATCTTCGTGCAAGCCTTTGTATTGGATCAGCTTGGGCTGAATCAAAGGGCTGTTTCGATCATCAATCATCGAGCCGTCCAGACGCTCCGCCAAATAACTCACATCTTTAATTTTACTGACGATTGCATATTCAATAATCGAGTTAGCCGTGGCTACCCCCTGATTTGCACTGATGTGGAGCTGTTTTTCCATAGCATTATATGATGATTTATAGGCCGCAATGGAAATACTTAAGCTCGGAATTAGCAAAACAAGCAAAAAACCTAAACTTAGCTTGTTCCTGAGTGTCCATATAGTCTTTCTCTTTCGCGTTGTTTCCATGTGTTTTTCCCCTTTGCTCAAAAAGCGATATATTTGAATTACACTCAATGGAAACTATATCGGTTAAAGTAAGCAAATGATTTACAGGAAATTTTCACAAACAAGCAAAATAAAAACCGCACCCTATGCGACTAAGGGTGCGGTTGTATGATTATTTAGACCTGTACGCTACTACTTTCAGGCTTTTTACGGCTGAACAACTGATCTAGCGAAAGAAAACGTGCGCCGCCCAACGCTTGCTGAAGACTGGCGAACAGAACCAAAAGATCAAATTCAATAGAACCAAAAGGTTGTCCTTTTTTAGCAGTTAACAGAACACCAATCATGACAATCGTCAATGCTGCTCCGGCGATTCTTGTTCCGATACCCAGAACCAGTGCAATACCTCCAACCAGCTCAACTGTAGCGACCACAGGGGCCAACCAGCCGGGAAGCCCGATACTTTGGAAGAAACCCGAGGTTCCGTCTAATCCCTGAAATTTTTGTGACCCGTGAACAATGAAAATGACCCCTGTAAAAATGCGTACCAGCAACAATCCAATATTCGTAAGTGTTTGATTCATAAACTCATCTCCCTCTAAGGTTGTAGTATGATCATGCAATAAACTACACGCTGTAGTGTATTACATATGAAGAATCGGTAGCGCAGAGCGCGCCACCCGCCAGGACATATCTTGCCAGACTAGACTATAGCCAGTCCAAACATAAGCGTCAGCATCACAAGTACATAACCGGAAAACATAATCGAACGCCAGGGCAGTTGGATTACCAGCTCTTGCTGAGGGTCCAGAATACGTGAGATCCGATAATTAATGGACGTTTCTGCAAAAGAGGAACAAGCGGCGGAATTCACCAGATGGGCATTGGCGGGGGTCATACTAAGAAGTTTGAGCAATGCACTTCCAATTCCCATCGGTGAACCTGTGCGGTTAATTGCTTCATTGTCAGCCAGAATTTCGCGAGCTGTCTTGTAAAGCTTTGTAATATGACGCAGCACGGGCAAGTAAAATAGCAATGTAGCACACATTTGCAGCAGCCAGGTCTTCAACGGATCATAATGCTTCATATGATACGCCTCATGATATACAACTGCCTCCTCCTCATTCCTGTCCAGTACAGACAGCAATGCGGAGGACAGCACAATGCGCGGCTTCCATAAGCCCATGGTGAATGCGGCAGGCTTCGCGTAACTAATGACCCAAATCCGGTCAGCTCCAAGATCACGATATCGTGCACCCAAAGCCTCCGTAAGCATGGAATCACGCATCCGGCGCAGTCTGCTGAAAGCTGCCCTTGTGGCCATACACTGTCGTATCGCTTCTACCCCGGCAATCCCGAAGGTGAGAAAGACGAGTCCACTGAGCGCATCCACCATGTAGCCAATTCCGTAGTTCTGCAACAGACTTCTACAAATCTGAAACACGTTAAAATCCAATTTCCAGCCGAAAATATGCTGCCCGGCGTACATACCCATCTGTATAAGGGCGAAACCCGAAATAAAGGCGCCTGCTGTAAACAGTAATTTAGAACGTGTTTTCCACATCGTCTATATATCCTTTTTCCATTGTTTAATTTTTTGTTCCAGACGTTCGATCAGCATCGGATCGGCCACCTCCAGAGCATCAATCATATGATTTACAGCGAGTGGGCCGAATTCATCCACCAGTTCGTGGCTTAACTCCTTGGACTGTTCATCCCTGAATTCTTCCCTGCTCAAAACCGGTCGATACAAAGACGTTCTCCCGCGTATACTCTTGCTCAGTATTCCCTTTTCCACCAGACGGTTCATCACGGTCATTACCGTATTGAAATTAAAGTCCCGATCCCCCTCCAACGCGGTCTGCACTTCTTTGATGCTCCGATCCGAAGTGGACCATAAAATATCCATAATTTGGGCTTCCAGAGATCCGAAAAAACGGTTGAGTCCGGTTTCGCCAGTTTTAAAATTCAGTCGTTTCATAAGAAGCACCTCGCACTACCGATTGTAGTGTATACATCCTGATAAAGTCAACCGTCACACCTAATGTCAGTTTCTTCAAAGGGACTTATATACATCCGCCGAATGTCTCCATCCGGCGGCAATTCATAGCCTGATCAGCTTCCGTTCAATCCGCCAATCTGTAGCCTACACCTCTTACCGTTGCTATATATTCAGGCTCCGCAGGCCGGTCGCCCAGCTTCTTGCGCAAGCTTTTGACATGCACATCTACGACATTGCTGCCGCCTACAAAATCCGTCTCCCAGATATCATGCATCATCTGCTCACGAGAAATGACTTTGCCTTGAGCATCAAGTAGCTTCAACAGCAAATCATATTCCGTTTTGGTCAGATTCAATTGACTCTCTTCTTTATATACTAACATTTTATCACGGTCAATCCAGATGTCCTTGAACACCGTGCGACGGCTTCCTTGCGCTGCCTGACGGGAAGCTGCCGGATGTCGTACAATCATCCGTTCAATATCATGCACCATATGATTGGAAGCCAGCGGCCATACCAGAACTTCTTCCGAAGGAAGCAACTCATGCGCACCTACAGCCATCCGATCCTGAATCACATATATGACGGGTATGTCTTTCATCTGTTCTGCCTCAAGACGATTGCGGATATCCAGTAATTCACTCCGTGTATCGGTAGCGGTCAAATCGTAAATCAGCAGATCGCTTCCCAGATGACGTTGTACTTCAGGCTCCCAGCGGTGGAACACCATCACATCAAAGCACGCGTCTGACAGCGTACGCACCAAGCCGTGAACTACACCTGGAACCGAGCTGATCAGAACGATGCGACGCGTCGTTGGACAGTACAACGGCTCATTGGAAGGAACCGCCTGGAACGCAGGGACAGAAGGAGCTGACAGCATGGAGGTCCAGATGCCCTTCACCCGTCTCGGCATATCTGCCGCTTTGAGCTGATTCGTTACCTGATTCGCTTGCTTTGGCATGCCTTACACACTCCTCCGAATACGACATGGGCATGGGCAATAGTGTACCCCGTTTCATGCGCAACCGTCTCAATCCAATCATGTGGAACCTCGCTCATCACTTCATCTACCTGTCCACACACCTGACAGATAATATGCTGGTGGTCGTCCATCCGTCCATCATAACGGCTGGCGGCCTCCCCCAGCTTTAATTCGCGGATTAATTCCTTATCCGTCAAATAACGCAGTGAATTATAGACCGTTCCATAGGCAAGATTATATCCGCGCTCCATCAACCGGTTCATAACGTCAGCCGCAGTGGGATGATCGTGGGCCTCACGGACCACATCGTACACTGCTTGGCGCTGCGAAGTTAAATTCAAAGTTCTCATACCGCATCTCCCTTAACGAACGCAGATTATATTTATTCTCAACTTATAATTACAACAAAAATTAATTTAGAATAAGTATAAATCCTAATTCATTTCAAGTCAATGGAATCGGATAAATTGAGCCACTTTGCAACACAATGTATACAAGATATACGTTCAACTCATACACACGAGGGGGATATTTGATGAAAATACTCTGGATATTCACACTCTTTATGGTACTCATGCTCGGAACCAATCTGCTGGTGAATTGGCTATTCGGTATTCATAATCCCTGGGAGCCTATGTTATTGGCTTTTCGCACCACGCGATCATCCGAATATATCGTCTTGGCAGGAATGCTACTGCTGCTCTTGGTTACCGTAGGTAAAAAGCAAATTGGATACACATTTCGCTTTCTTTTCTCTCGATGGTCACGATTTCTGAGTGTTCCCGCCTCCACCTCTGCTTCCATACAAAAGAGCAACAAGGCCAAAGAGGTAACAACAAATAACGGGGCAAATAAATGATACTGACGTGTCGTTCAACATTAAGATAGTGTCTTATGAAGCATTCCCTTTTCCTTTACTGCTACCTTTTTTTCGGAATCCTGACACGATAAGCAGCAAAAGAGGAAATACCACTGAAAATGTCGGAAACATCCACTTAAGCACAAACTGACCTATGGCAATATGCTCTTGATAGCTTTGGGCCATTAGCAAGGAGGAGGTAAGCATAATCAGTCCAAATGGCAACAACAATCTGTCGGGAGGAATACGCAGTACATCGCTTCCTGCTTTAACCGCCGCATAAAAGAAAATAAAAATTTTAAAAAAGTCGACAATGATAACGGTCATAACGCCAATCACATCCAGCCTGTCGATAAAATCCGTTATTTCCACCTTGCCGATCATCGTGAGCAGCGGGTATGTTGCTCGCTGGAACAAATCTTCTCCTAGAACCAGCACATTTATCAACGCAATCAAGGAAAAGGCTATGCCTCCCAGCAGCACAGAAGTAATACCCACAACATTGGCACGATAATCTTTTTTTAACGAAGGAAGAATCATCGTAAACGTAACCATCTCGCCGAACGGGAGCATAATGCCTTCGGTATAAACCGCCTTCCATATTCCCCCCCAGCCATGCTGAGCTATGGGCATCATATTCTTCCAGTCTATAGAGCCGGATAACGAGAGCAAGATAGTTGTAGTCAAGCCCAGCAATAGTAGAAAGGACAACAGCCAAATCGCTGTCCGTCCAGCGGCCTCAATTCCCAAATACATTACGTACATCACTACCCCTATGATTAGGGCGCTTATTACAGCCAACGGTGTACGAAAAAGAGTCGTATCAGAAATCAGAATACCGGCATCTCTCAAATCACGCGTCCCGCCGTACAGAAAGAACAAAATATACAGGAAAGCAAGTACACTTCCTACTTTTCTACCCGTAATCACCTTGATGTACTGGGTCAGCAGCATGCCGGGGAAACGCCGATGAAGAGTGCCGTAGCAAAAGAAAAGGAGAGCACCGAAGCCCGTAGACAATAAGATAGCTAGCCATGCATCCTTACCCGCATCCCTCCCAGGAATAGAAATCACCGTGGTTCCTAATTCAAACAGTAACATTAAGGAGATCATCTCCATTGCATCTATCACTTGCTCCTTCTTCACAGTGTCCTCACCTTCCTTAATTCACTAATCCGTATCGCTCCTCAAATGGCGTTCTATCAGCGTCTGCGATTGCTTTATTACCGAAGTTACATGAACACGAACAGCACTCTCTGCAAAATGTTGGCTCCACTGAGAAGAAAGCTTCTCCCATTGTGTAGGGTGACTCATTTCCAGTTCATGCCCAAATCCGAGAACATCGCTGTGCATACGCTGAACGTCCCTGATAACCGAATCCATAATCTTCCTGGTTTCCCTCGACCATTGATATTGCAAATATTTCATCACCTGTGGATTTTTCATGTCAATTGAACTCTCGACCTCGTCTATGGAACCCGTCTGTTCTAGATCAACTATAAATACAGGCTTACCTCGTTCCATCAGACTGTGTATTCGCGTCCGCGAAAATACAGTGGTGATACCGATAACTCCACTTTCCTTACCGTAATCCAGCACCATTTCGGATCCTGTTATCTTGTTATTCACCATGGACAAACCAACGGCTTTATCATCGTCCAACCAATAGATGAGACGATCCTTTCGAAACACTCCCATCCCCTTAATGTGAACCATAGCTTCTGGAATAATGGTCTCCAATTTAGACTTGCGGGCTTGTTCCAAATCACCATCTACTTCTACACCGGTAATGACAGGCCCTCCGCCCTTATTGGATATGCCGCGAATAACATCATCCAGATTCACTGAGTAATGACCTGCGTACATACGTTGGGATCTTTCTAATTTTCCTGAGATGTCTCTAGCCGGAATGCGGCCCATCGCGGTCATGGATGCCAATACATCCTTTCCAGTTTTACCGCGGGCCACCATCATTTTCATCGTTGATCGGGTTTCTACATACCTCTCCATAAAATCAAGGGTATGCCCGATTCCATGGCGGGCCAGCTTCTCTCCAAGAACAACAAGCCTCACATGGGAGAGGGAAATATCCCGCGGAATCTTCTGCGACGCCCTGCGGATTGCTTGATATATGCTTTTTCCCTTCTGCTGGTATAACACGACAGGGCTATCTCCCCTTCCTTTATTCCCTAATATTTCACTCGCCACGATAACCTGTAGAGAAACTTCATAACCGGATTCTCCATCCATATCAATGCCTATAGCCGCTACTATCGCTCTCTGATTTAGCTCCACTGAATCCCAGCAACCGGATATAAATGGAATCCATAGCAGTCCTACCAAACTCAGAACCCGCATTCTCCACTTGAAGGTTGCTGTGCTTTGTTCATTCCCCTTCCCCTGATGCACCCTGAGCGCCCCCCTCCTGCGGTGTAGTTTCATTGGAAGGGGAACTCGCACTTCCATCCTTCATTCGTTTCTGATTCGTAGATGTAATACTTTTAGGACGTTCCTGCATCATCCAGAATGGGAGCCGCAATACAGCATCCTTTTGGTTCTCCAGTATAAAGGGACTGAAGGGAGCCATATAGGGCACACCGAAGGAGCGCAGGCTGTTCATGTGAGCAATCAGCGCAATCAGCCCCAATGTTATACCGAACAAGCCCATAAACGCAGCCAGCAACATAAAGGCAAACCGGAACAGTCTTCCGGCAGTCGCCATGTTATATGCCGGAATGGCGTAGCTGGCAATCCCCGTCAGCGCTACTACAATTGTGAGCAGCGGGGTGACGAGTCCAGCCTCCACAGCCGCTTGTCCCAATACAAGCGCACCGATAACGGATACGGTCTGCCCGCCCACACGCGGCATTCGAATACCAGCTTCACGCAAGATCTCAAAGGTGACCTCCAAAATAAACGCCTCCACAAATGCCGGAAAAGGAACAAATTCCCGCTGCGCCATTATGCTGATGAGCAGTGGGGTCGGTATCATTTCATAATGATACGTCGTTAAGGCAATGTAGAGAGACGGCCCCAGGATCAGAATAATAAAGCTGATATACCGGATGAGCCGCACGACGATCACCATGTTGAAACGTTCCGAATAATCTGCAGAGCTCTGAAAAAATTGAGCAAATACCGTAGGCATAACTAGCACAAACGGGGTTCCATCCACAATGAGCGCTACTCGCCCCTCCATAATGTTGCTGCTAATCGTATCGGGTCTTTCCGAGTTAAAAATGGTCGGTAAAGGGGTTAGATAATGATCTTGTATCATCTCTTCTACCATGCCGGATTCAAATATCGCATCAATATTGATGGATTTTACCCGTCTGCGAACCTCATCTATGACACTTTGATCTGCAATAGTCTTCATATACAGCATGGCCACATTCGTGAGGGACGTATTTCCCACTTTGAACATCTCTATCGCAAGCTCGGAGCTTTTAATCCGTCGGCGTATAAGAGAGATGTTTGTAAACAGTGATTCTACAAATCCTTCTTTCGGTCCGCTGACGACAGTATGTGTGGTGGGCTCAGCGACCGCCCGCGCCTCTCCTCCACGTGTACCGCATGCGATGGCTTTTTCACAGCCTTCCAGTAAAATAATCGTATATCCCGTCAATATTTGCTCCATCATAGAGTTCCAATCATCACATTCCTTCACTTCACCCAGTTCGAGCGCGTGACTCTGTATCCGACTGAAAAGCTCTTCTGCACTTTTTGCCTCGGCAGCCATCTCGGCAGATGGTCGGCTAAGCAGTGATTTCATGACGAGTTCATTCACCATATCCGTCTTGACCATACTACTCAGAAATACAATGGCCGCAGGGACGTCTGCCTTCAACCCCAGACTAAAGCGGCGAATCAGGAAGTCCGGGCTGTTGGACGTCAATTCCTTAAATTGCTGCAAGTTGGTTTCCAAATGAGCTTCGATCTTTAAATAACGCGAAGAATTTTTATTATTTTTGTCCGCATCCGACTTTTTGTTATGTTTGCGATAGGGATAGCGAATCATGAGCAAACCTCATTTCCAGAGTGGTAGTCATATATTCCACCTATTTTTTCCTAATTATTTGATATTTGGAGTATGCTCATTCTATTCCCATTTATGCATTAAATGAAGGAACGAAACGTTATAAGCCACGTCAGCGTAATAAATTTCAATAAAGTTCTTCATTTTCAAGCTTAATGTCATTTTTTTTGATAAAATGAAGTAATATGCCTCTCGGGAGGGTTAGCATCTTGTTTAGTACGTTTTTTGTAAATACCTGTATTCTTGTCACCTTTCTGTACATAACCGGTCTCATATCGCAAAGATATAAAATACGTCTCCAAAATTTAAAACGCAAGGCTCATTGGATCGGTGGCGCTCTATTTGGTGGCTACGGCATTGTGATTATGTACTACTCGATTCCAGTCGGATTTAATACCATTGCCGATCTTCGCCATCTGGCCGTTGTAGCTACCGCAACATACATTGGCGGTCCGGCAGCGCTCATAGCTACCCTTTGTTTGTGTGTGGGCAGATTATTGCTGTTTGGTGTAACCAAGCAAGCCATCGTCAGCGCGATTTTCATGATACTTATCGGTCTGGGCTGCGCTCTGCTGTCACGTCTGTCCTGGTCCCGTTTATTGAAGCTTATAACCATGAATGTTTTTGCCTTGGGGATAATCTTCTGCTCTCTCCTGATCAATTTGGACGATATCTATGATGTTCTGCGCGTTTATCCGCTACAGTTCTTCATTTCCATGGTCGGCGGATGTCTCCTGTATCTCATTGCCGAATCCATCAACACGTCCAATGAGCTGTTACTTCGTCTGGAGCATACCTCCTTTACAGACCATCTCACGAATCTGAGCAACAGGAGACAGCTTGAATTATCGTTGGAAGAGAAGCTTCCCCAAGCTCGTCAGCGTCATGAGCATCTATCTGTACTTGTATTGGATATTGATCATTTTAAGGAAGTGAACGATACCTACGGTCATGCGGCCGGGGATGCGGTGCTGCGTCAGCTAGGTCAGATTTTGATGGGCAAATGTCGCTCCTCTGATGTGGTAACCCGCAGCGGCGGGGAGGAATTCACCGTACTTCTGCCGAATTGTGCTTTCCAGCAAGCGTTACGCATAGCGAATCAGATCCTTGGTGGGGTAGATCAGTACGAGTTTGTTTTGTCGGACGGGCTTGTACTCAAAATCACGGTCTCTATCGGCGTAACGACCTTTCCCGATACGGGGGGGGATATGTCCGGGGCGGCTCTGCTGGAACAGGCGGATAAAGCACTATACGAAGCTAAAAATGCAGGGCGCAATCGGGTCTGCTCCTATCAGGTATAACTCTACAGAAATAGCCGATACAACCCTCTCTCGGAAGAGTCGTATCGGCTATTATCTGTTTTGAAAAAAATGTGTTAATCCCCTTTGGAGGAAGCCTTGGCATCCTTGCCTTCACGATGGCAGCCGCCTACCACCAGCGTGGTACGCTTGGCAAGCGAAGCCAGGGTATGGGATTCCCATACTTCCAGCATCCGGCGTTCGCTTTCGGCTACAATTTCCGATACGGCTGTCGCCAAATCCTCGCAAAAAGGGCTGCTCTGCGGCTCATGCATCATGCCAGGAAAAATGGGATCGCATATTTCAATGGCGTGGTATATATCGGCGAGTGTAATATGATCTGCCGAGCGGGTAAGCACATAGCCCCCCTCGCGGCCTTCGCGTGCCGCAATTAAATCCGCCTGTACAAGTCGCGTCAGCACCCTGCGCACCAAGGTTACTTCGCAGTCAATGGAGCGGGCAATGGAACCGCTGGCACAGAGCTCTCCATGCTTTTCCAAATAGACAAGCGCCTTGACCGCGACTCCAAGCCATTTGGGCGTCGCGGTGCGTAGTCTTTTCTTACTATTCAAATGTAATGACACCCCTAAGCTGTAGAAACTTCGTTGAATGCATTGTACGTGAAGTCAGAAGCAAGTTCAAGCCTGAAGGCCGGAATCCGCTGTAATAGAAGCGCCTGCCAGCAATGTATATTCGCCTGATTCAACACAATAGCGATCCCGCGTGACATCCCAAATTGCCCAGTCCTTTACTCGAACCGTAAATGTAACCGTTCGCGTCTCGCCCGGCTCCAGACAAATACGCTGAAATCCGTGAAGCCCCGGACCGCACATATAATTGTACGACCTCTTCTCCGGCAAACCTGCTCTGATTCGTAATGTCCACCCACACATTCAGAGTATCCGTGGCATCAAGTGTAACAAGAGAGTTGACGGTACCTTCAGTGACAGAGCTATCGTTCGTATCGGGCGCTATCCTTTACGATTCCCATCACATCACCGGCATCACTGACCACAAAGCCGTCCATTCCCCATTCGTCCCTGACAATATCGTTAACACCGTGATACAACGTAGCAGGTGTCCCATTAATCAGGTTGTAAGAGGTCATCATAGACTGGGCTTTGCCTTCTGTAAAAGGCTTTTCGGATGAATCTTCGGATTTTGAAAAAGATATTCTAAACCCGTTGTTTCATGACTCATATCCGTCATCTCCTTATCCCAATCAAAATACGATGAAAAGGTGTATGAAAGCGTTTTAATATATCATAACGAAAAAGGAGTACCCCGACAATACGTGTGAAGGTATATGATAAATGCATAAAAAAATTGTATATTTTCTTCAGTAAACAAAGCAAAAAATAATATTTTTTGGTATAATCAGGATATATATAATTGAAGGAGGAAGAGCTTATGAAAAATACCGGAATGACACGGCCTCTGGATCAATTGGGGCGAATCGTGCTTCCCAAGGAAATGCGTACCACGATGGATATCAATATTGGTGATTCGCTCGAATTTTTCGTGAATGAAGAAGGCTTTGTATTAAGGAAATATACAGGTGTAGCCTGCAAATTTTGCGGCGCAGTTGATCATTTGACTTATTTTCGTGATAGCTTTATTTGCGCCGATTGCATTCAGGTATTAAAGACAGAGGAAAATGTACATCCCACCAGCACCGAAGCCATCCAGGCTCAAGAACTTAGCAAGCCGGTTCATAACCATACAACCTGGCAGCCCAAACAATCCAGAGTGCAGCAAGGAGACATGGTAAAAAAGCTCCGAAAGCTGATTCAGGAACATCCCAACCTGCCGCAAAAGATATATGCCGAAATGCTCAATATCTCACAAGGCCGGGTGTCCCAGTTGAAAAAGCTGCTTTAAATGATCCAGTAATTTATTACAACACATACTCAGATCCAATGGATCTGTCCTCATATTATTTTCCGTCAAATATTCGATCGTCAGGTGTAGAGTAAGGAGCGTATTCGTTGATGTGTTCCTGACTTTTCACCTGGCTTTTTTGTGCTTTCCCCTCCCTATCGACGTGACAATAATCACATACGCTCTATCCATCCACATATACAATATATAGACTGAAACAATTGGTTTGTACACGATATTGTCAATATATTGTTTTTGGGAGAAAAATATATATTTTACTATATGGAGGGTTTTGCGATGAAGGTGTTGGAGGAACATCAATTATACGACATCGGCGAGCGGGTCATTGGGGCACAAGATTTGGACACGCTGCGGGAGAATGCAAATTTGAATGGAGAATCGTTCAGCGGCAAAATGAGCAAGCTCGGCTCCGAGTACGCCAAGTGGTATTCGCGACTGCGTGTGCTTCCGCCTGAACTGACAGACGCTATCGACCACGGATATGTGTATGTTCACGATTTGGACCAATATGCGCTCGGGACTACGAACTGTATCTTTATTCCTTTTGGTCGCTTGTTGCGAGATGGTTTTAATACAGGCAACGGCTCTGTGCGCACACCACAAACTATTATGTCTGCTATGGCACTGGTGGCTATCATATTCCAGTCTCAGCAAAACAGCCAATTTGGAGGCGTTTCTGCCAATAAAATAGACTGGGACCTTGCTCCTTTCGTGGCCCGGTCCTTCCGCAAGCATCTGCGCAAGGGACTCCGTCTGTTCGGAGAAGGAATAGAACCCGCCCTGCCTGATGACGAATTACATATAGCCAACAGCCTATTACATGAGATCTGCCCTCGTTCATACGCATTCGCACGCGAAGAAACGGAGACGGAAACCCGGCAGGCCGCCGAATCACTTATTCACAACCTGAACACCATGAGCAGTCGGGCAGGCGGACAAATTCCGTTCACATCACTGAATTACGGCATGTGTACTTCTGCTGAGGGGCGGCTTGTTACGCAATCGTTGCTGGAGGCCACTATTCGTGGCTTGGGCAGCGGGGAAACCCCTGTTTTTCCACAGCATATTTTCCAATGCAAAAAAGGGATCAATCAGGCCGAAGGCGATATTAACTATGACTTGTTCCTGCGGGCAGTAGAATGCTCCAGCAAACGTATGTATCCCAATTTTGTCAATGTGGATGCTACCTTCAACCTGCCCTATTACCGCGCAGATGATCCGGATACCATTATTGCGACGATGGGCTGCCGTACCCGCACCATTGCTGACCGTTTTGGCAGAAACCGTCAGAGCGGAAAGGGTAACCTCTCATTCAATACAATTAATCTGGTGCGTCTTGGCATTGAGTACGGCATTTGCACAGGCAAGCGCAAGGCACCTGACCGGGATGGCTTTGATACCAGACTGGAAGAGGTTATGCGCATTGCCGTGGACGGACTGATCCATCGCTATCATATACAGACCAGCCAGCCGGCAAAAGCCTCAGACTTTATGATGCGCGAAGGAGTATGGGAAGGCGGAGAAGAGCTGGAGCCGGATGAAGAGGTGGGAAGCATACTAAAGCACGGTACGCTTTCCATCGGATTCATCGGGTTAGCTGAGTGCATGAAGGCACTGTACGGCAAACACCACGGGGAGAATGACGCTGTATACCGCGAGGCACAACGAGTCATAGCTTCCATGCGTGTCTACTGCGACCGGATGAGTGAATTGCATAACCTTAATATTACGCTATTCGCTACGCCTGCCGAGGGTCTATCCGGCAAATTCACGTTGCTGGATCAGCGTGATTTCGGAGTCATTCCCGGTGTGAATGATCGTGAATATTACACGAATTCTTTTCACATTCCTGTGTATTACACGCTTCCGGCTGCCCGTAAAATCAGCCTCGAAGCCCCATTTCATAACCTGTGCAACGCTGGAGCGATTTCGTACATTGAGCTGGATGGCAATGCGCGGAATAACCCGGAGGCGTTTCTTAAAATTGTACAATATGCGCTTCATCAAAACATTGGGTACTTCTCCATTAATCATCCCGTAGATCGTTGCCCGGAATGCGGCTACGAGGGCATTATCGGGACAAGCTGTCCCCATTGCGGTGCTGATGAGGAACATACGCATTTTCAGCGCTTACGCCGGGTAACCGGATATCTGACAGGTGATTATACCGTCCGGTTCAACACCGCAAAACAAGCCGAGGTACGTGACCGGGTGAAGCATCGGTGAATTTATGCGGCTACATTCCGGAATCTCTGAACGAAGGACACGGCCTGCGCACCGTTGTGTTCATTAGCGGTTGCCGCCATGCCTGCCCCGGCTGCTTCAATCCGGCATCCTGGAGCTTCCGTACAGGCGAACCGTTCACACCGGAGCGGCAGCAGGAGGTTATCCGTGACATCGCCGATAATCCATTGCTGGACGGGTTAACCCTTTGCGGCGGAGACCCCTTTTTCTCGGCAGCGGAATGCTCGCAGTTTGTACGCGACTTCCGCGCAGCCTGCCCTGACCGAACCGTGTGGGCCTATACGGGCTTCGTCTACGAAGAACTGCTTACGGATCAGGCCCGGCAGGAGCTGGCGCTGCTGTGCGATGTGATTGTGGACGGTCCTTTTGTAGAACAGCAAAAGGATCTGACCCTTCCCTTCCGAGGCAGCCGCAATCAGCGACTGGTTGATGTGAAGGCCAGCATTCTGGCAGGATCTACCGTTACATTAGCCTGAGGCGATGTTATACTCGCATGAGTTGTTATGCCCTAAGACGAGTCCTTTCCCTATGGGAGGGCTTGTCTTTTTTTGCGTGTAGTTGGAAAGGGGGGTGCTTTAAATCGGGAACACGGGATAACGTACTGATAAGCAGAACGCTTTTAATAAACCTTAAATGTGCTTCCATAAACTTAATCGTTTCATTGCAGGTTCAAACGGAGTTTCTATTGCGCATCCCGCAGGTTTCACTTATGATGGTGAACAAGTATACGAGTGCATAATTATTCGTCATACCATAATCGCATAGCTTGGAGATAGGTGTCTGTTCTATTCAGTTCAGGCTTAAAAGGGAAGCCGGTGCAAGTCCGGCGCGGTCCCGCCACTGTAAACGGGGAATTTTCAGCTGTTGATACACCCACTGGTCCACAGACCGGGAAGGAGCGCTGAAAGTCATGATTCGTAAGTCAGGAGACCTGCCTATTTCAACAACATCGCAAGTACCTACGGGAGATAGGGAGGTGTTAAGAGCAGTCGCCGAATTTTTATTTTTAAATAACGGAGGCATTCTTTCCCCTATTCATTTTTACCCCGGGGAGGAATGTCTTTTTTTGTACGCAAAAATAAACTGGTTACCAGCCTGGGAGGAAAAGTACATGTCATTTACCGAATTGCCTGATTTGCCCGGCTTGATCAGCAGTAACCTGGGATATCCGCGTATCGGTGGGAACCGGGAATGGAAGAAAGCACTGGAACGCTTCTGGAACGGCAGCATGGATGAAGGTGAACTGCATATCGAGATGAAACGATTGCGGTTGGAGCATCTGAGCAAGCAGCGTGACAAGGGAATTGATCGAATTCCAGTCGGAGACTTTTCCTATTACGATCACATGCTGGATACATCCGTGATGTTCGGTCTGGTGCCGGAACGGTTCAACTACCGTCTCGAGGGACCTGTTCCCCTATCCGTCTATTTCGGGATAGCCCGTGGACAAAAGGGTGCCACCGCCAGTGAAATGACCAAATGGCTGAATACCAATTACCATTACATCGTACCGGAATTGGCGAATGCAACCCCGGTGTTCACGGAGAATAAGCCGTTGCAGGCTTATCGTGAAGCGAAACAGGAGTTGGGCATTGAGGGTAAACCCGTCATGATCGGTCCTTATTCGTTCGTTGCCCTGTCCAAAGGCTATGATCGTAAGGATTTGGCCGCCATTGTACGAAGCTTCCTGCCACTGTATGCCCGCGTCCTGTCTGAGCTGGCTGCGGAAGGCGTTCAGTGGGTGCAGGTGGATGAGCCTGTCCTGACCACCTCATTCCCGGCAGAGGATTTGGACATTATTCAGGAGGCTTATGAAGCCTTGTCCGAGGCTGCTCCATCCTTAAATATCGTGCTGCAAACCTACTTTGGCAGTCTGGATCATTATGAGCACCTGTCCACGCTCCCGGTACAGGGATTAGGTATGGATTTTGTACATGATGATGGCGAAAACCTTCAACATGTGCTCCAGCATGGCTTCCCCGCAGGCAAAACGCTGGCCGCTGGCGTTATTGACGGGCGCAATATATGGCGCTCCGATCTGAACGCCGTGGCTGCGCTGCTTGAACAGCTGGCAGAACAAACGCCCGCCGCCCAGCTCATCGTACAGCCATCATGCAGTCTGCTGCATGTGCCGGTCAGTCTGGAAGCAGAGCATAAGCTGGACCCAGAGCTGGTACAAGCGCTGGCCTTTGCCGATGAAAAGCTGGAAGAAATCGCAGCTTTGACCGCTGCGCTTGGCAAACGCGAACCCTCGGCACTTGCCAAGCTTGAGCAGAGTGCGGACGCGGTAGCTCGCTTCAACAGCTCGGCGGCACGAGTACAGACCGCTGCCGATATGGCGGCTCTACTGGCGAAAGAGCCGCAGTCACGCAGCGTTCCCTTCGTCGAGCGTCGTGTGATTCAGCAGGACAAGCTGAAGCTGCCTCCACTTCCTACGACGACGATTGGCAGCTTCCCGCAAACCGCCGAGGTTCGCAAAGCCCGTCTGCACTATCGCAGAGGGGAATGGTCTGCCGAGCAGTACCGAACATTCATTCAGCAGCAAATCAAGGAATGGATTGATATACAGGAGGACATTGGTATTGATGTGCTTGTACACGGGGAGTTTGAGCGGACCGACATGGTTGAGTTTTTTGGCGAAAAGCTGAAAGGCTTTGCCTTTACACAAAACGGGTGGGTACAGTCCTACGGCTCCCGCTGTGTTAAACCGCCGATTATATACGGAGACGTGTCGTTCGACCAACCTATGACCGTGGAAGAAACGGCCTTCGCCCAATCGTTGACCTCCAAACCGGTCAAGGGAATGCTGACAGGTCCGGTAACGATTTTGAACTGGTCCTTCGAACGTAATGATATTCCTCGCAGTCAGGTTGCTTTACAGTTAGCACTGGCACTACGGGCTGAGGTAGAAGCATTGGAAAAAGCGGGGATTGGCATGATTCAGGTCGATGAACCCGCAATCCGTGAAGGGCTTCCGCTGAAAAAGGAACAGCAGCAGGCCTACCTGGAGTGGGCGGTTCAAGCCTTCCTTGTTACAACAGCAACCGTTGAACCCGCCACCCAAATCCATACGCATATGTGCTATTCCGAATTTCAGGATATGATCCAATCCATCTCCGATATGGATGCGGACGTCATTTCTATTGAAACCTCGCGAAGCCACGGAGAACTGATTGTCAGCTTTGAGGATCAGGTGTATGACAAAGGCATTGGTCTGGGCGTATACGATATCCACAGTCCGCGTATTCCCGATGTATCGGAAATGCTGAGTATGATCCAGCGTGCCCTGCGCGTACTGCCTTCCGATTTATTTTGGGTCAATCCAGACTGCGGTCTGAAAACCCGCACCAAGGATGAATCTGTAGCTGCATTGCGGCAAATGGTGCTGGCCGCTCAAGCTGCCAGAGATTCGTTGACTGTATCCAGCTAATTTCTATACCTATCCCCTTCCTGGACCCTTTTATCCCTGCAAGCCGGAAGGGGATTCTATTCCAAATCATATAATGTATAAGCTCCTTGAATATGCTCGGGTTGTCCCTGCTTCAGATGCACACCCAAGCCATGCTCTCTATCCCATGAACAGCTAAAATTCAAGTACAGCTCATCCTCTTCTGTTGAGTCAGGAACCAGTATAGACACGAGCTGTAGCCATTCCAGTAATTGTGCCGAATCCTTCACGTAGGGCGCATATTCATCCGGATTTTCTCCCCACGAGATATAAGCGTTCCGGTACTTTTCCACTATACCTGCATAGTAATGATGTATCGCTTCCAGCACATGAGGATGAATGTCGGACCCATGTGCCATATATTGCTCCCACGTCTTTTTTTGCTCCTGCTTAGGCTCTCTTATAGCCTGCGCTTCTTCCTCGGAATCGGCGGACACCATAAACTCTATCTCTACCTCTGAGTCCTGTCCGCAAAAATGGAGCTGCATCGCGCCCCGAAGCACGATTTCCTCCGATACATCCCAAGTCTCATCATCCTGATCCAGCTCCATATACCAGCGTTCCCAATTCATTCTTCGCCCCATCCTTTTCATAAGAAATGATCTTCAACTCTATGGAACCTTTATTTTACAATTTAACATCCTAATGAATGAAATTAAAGCGGGCCCCTTTCCGCAAATTCCCCAGGATTCGGCGTATTTCTAAATAAAACTACTTTTTTCAACAGCATTCCCTATCTCACTGACTCTAAAAGCAAAAGAAAACTCCTAAAATGAGCCCGTAGATCTATTTTTAAATTTTTAGTACCTTGCATTAATCAGTACATGATGTTAAATTATACCTGACTACTAATTTATGATTAGTACCTGAACTATTTTATGCTCAAGCACACATTTCTCCCCCATACTCCAAACGACACCTATGAAGCAATGATAACATCCAGGAAGGGAGCACCGCTCATCATGAATGTGAACATCCAATTCAAAAAAGGGGTGCTGGAACTGTGCGTTCTTGTTTTAATTGGGCGCAGGGACCGTTACGGCTACGAACTGGCTCAGGCCGTCTCCCGTCATATCGAAGTAGCCGAAGGAGCTTTATATCCGCTGCTTCGCCGTCTGGTATCAGAGGGATACTGTACAACTTATTTACAGGAATCGACCGAGGGACCCCCGCGTAAATATTATCGGCTGACTGATGCAGGCAGCAATTACACAAGAATACTTACACGGGAATGGAATGAATTTGTCCATCATGTCGCAAGCCTACTGGAGGAAGGAAATCCCGATGAATAGAAAACAGTTTCTTACAGAGGTGGAGCAACGTCTCTCCCCTCTCCCCGCAGAGGAACGTAATGAGCTGCTTGGTGATTTAAGTCAGCATTTTGACTATGGGCTGGTGAATGGAAAAAGCGAAGTCGAAATTGCCAGCGAACTGGGCAACCCCGAGGATATCGCTCGCGAAGCGCTGGATGATCCTAACGCACTCTGGAATACCTCTCCTCCTCCGCTTCGCCAGGGAAGCTTCGCGCGCAATCTATTTACTTTCTTGGGGCTGCTATTTCTTAATTTGTTAATCTCCATTCCTGTCTTAGCCTCTTTATGGGCAGTATGGGTTTCGTTGGCCGTAGCAGCAGTCAGCTTCATAGCGGCCCCCCTTCTCGCTGTCGCAGATTATGCGCTGAACGGCAACTTTTATCCCGCTAAATTCTTTTTTGCCATCACGTTGACCGGGATTGGCCTATTCCTGTTGCCTGGAGTACGCTACCTTCTGAACCTTCTGGTCAGAGGTACCGTTCGATACTCGAAATGGAATCAGACTACCCTGAGGGGAGCTAACGAGTAACATGAATAAAAAATGGTTTATTGCAGCGGGTCTATGTATCATCATCGGTGTGGTCGGGATGGTGGCCTACGGTGCTCCATGGAATCAACAAGCGATGCGGGAAATAACAGCTATTGATAAAACATGGACGTTCACACGCGGACAGCTACAGGATCTTAAAGTGAATAGCTCTGATGATGTCTCTATTGTGTTTACTCCCGGTTCCGGCGAGCAGGGCACGATACGCATGAGTGGAGAAGTTCAGACGCAAGTAGCCGACCAGATTCATAATGCCCGAATTGAGAACAGTAAGCTTTTCATTCAATCTGAGCCACCCCTTTCCCTGGCATTCTTCTCTATCTCTCCTGAGCTGAAACAAATGATCACAGTAGAGATGCCCGCTGGTGAAACCCTGAAAGGGCTACAGGCAGATGTACATTCGGGGAACGTAAAACTACAGGATGCTTCCATTCAAAATACAAGCATCACGGCCACTTCAGGCAATGCCGAGATTTCAAACCTCCAAAGTACCCGCTTGGTCGCCAAGTTAACATCCGGCAATTTTACGGCTAGTCAGGTTACAGCAGATATGGAATTACACCTCACTTCAGGGGATGCCAAAATTTGCGATTATAGCGGCAATGGTCAAGTTTCCCTGACCTCCGGTAGTACGAATATCACACAACGTACCGCAGCCAACTTGAAAGTCGATTCACACTCCGGTGATGTGAGGATTAAGCAGGCTCCTGATTTTAAAGGTATTTATAATGTTCGCTCCGATTTAGGAAGCATAGATGCTCCCGAATCCGTTCCCGGTAGTGTCAACGTTATGAAGGTCGAAACGACTTCAGGCAATATTGCTATTTCCAAATAAGCCAACATGACCATGGCAAGAAGTTTTCCACTTCAGATCGCAGCAAGGCAACTTACGTGACCTGGTTGGAGTTGAAATTTGGTTCAGGGAAATTTAATTAGTATAATATAACCATGTGCCTAAGTGCACAACTATGATATGTAGCCATAAGGAGGAGACTGGATGGAACTTAAAAATAAAACAGCCATTATTACAGGCGCCACCAAAGGCATTGGTAAAGCCATTGCTGAGGCCTTGGCCAAGGAAGGCGTCAACCTGGGATTAATCTCACGCACACTACCTGACCTGCAAAAGCTGCAAGATTCGCTGGGGAGTACATACGGCGTGAAGGTGGTTAGCGCTATCGCGGATATATCCGATCGCGCACAGGCCGCTGCGGCTGTAGCCTCGCTGGAGCATGAGCTGGGCGCTGTCGATATTTTGATCAACAATGCAGGAATTGCTACATTCGGCACAGTCGCAGACATGGACCCCGAAGAGTGGGAACGCATTATCCGCGTGAATTTGCTGGGAACCTATTATGTCACACACGCAGTTCTTCCGAGCATGCTTGCTCAGCAGAGCGGCAACATTATTAATGTGTCCTCCACAGCAGGGGAACGGGGCTTTGCGACAGGCTCGGCGTATTGCGCCTCGAAGTTTGCTTTGATGGGCTTCACGGAGGCACTGATGCAGGAGGTTCGCAAATCCAACATTCGCGTCACCGCGCTGACTCCAAGCACAGTCAATACGGAACTGGCGGCAAATGCAGGTTTGCCGATTGGCGACGAGGACCGCATGCTTCAGCCACAAGATATGGCCGATCTGACATTGGCGGCATTGAAGCTGCCTTCGCGGGTTCAATTAAAAGTAGCCGGTATTTGGACAACCAACCCACAATAGTTTAACTCGACATCTTAGATTCATTGGGCTGTACCACGCTCCGGCAGACGTCATTGTTCGTCATGCTGGAGCTTCTTTTTTGTTCATAGCTAATACAATTCAAACTGCAGTATACGCGCTTTGTACTTTACAACATACATAACCTACGATTTTTGCACCGATAAGCGCATTTATGAAAGGGGAAATGAATAATGAAAAATACAGGAATGACACGACCATTAGACCATCTGGGGCGCATCGTGCTACCCAAGGAGCTGCGCAATTCTATGAATATCAATATTGGAGATGCCCTTGATTTTTTTATTACACCCGAGGGCCTGATGATCCGTAAATATACAGGGGTATCTTGTTATTTTTGCGGTGCCGTAGATAACCTGAGCTACTTCAGAGATCATCTGATATGCAACGATTGCATTGAGAAACTAAAGAGCGATAATCCCTCCAGTCATTTAGGCGAAACACGTTCTGCTCAGCCCAAGAAAAGAAGGAATTACAGAAATCAGACTGAGCTCCTGCATAAACTAAAACAGCTCATGAAAGAGCACCCTAATGTTTCACAAAAAGAATTGGCCGAGATGCTCGAATTGTCTCAGGGACGCGTGTCACAGCTTAAAAAACTTCTGCTTTGAATCGTTCCAATTACCCGCGTTTGATCTCGCCACACAAAAAACGAGCCTATCGGCTCTCGGATCATCATCCTTATGCAATGCCAGACTGCTTCATAACCGGGACCCGATAGGCCAACAAGGACTCGTCAATAACGGCGGAAATAAACGTTTCCTCAATCTCCGGCACCAATCTGAGCGCATAGTTCCATGCGTTTTCTTCAATTTGCAGCGCAAGCCGTTGTCGAGTCCCTAACCCGCTCTCCTGCTCCAAAGCATCGGAAAGATCAAGCAGCTCAGAATCAGCGGCGTGCCCAATCTCATGCGCTAGCACAACCGTAAAGTACTCCTCGGCTCGTTCGGCGCTACCGAACATCTGTATACATTGTGTTTCAATCGTGTCTGTATACATCGTAATGGCGTGAGCATTCATGGCATATTTGCCCCCAATTAGCCGCCCGCCGGGAAACCGTTTCTCCAGCTTGACCGTCACACCTATATCAGCCCGTTGCAAAAGCTCAGCGACGATGCACTCTGCCTGATTTCTTTCCAACTCCGCTTCGCTCCTCAAACTTATGATATGAAAAAGCTGAATGTACTCTAATCATATAGAATAATGAATGTATTCATGTATTGCACAGTAAGATATTATACCTTTAAAAAAAGGAGGGCAACATGCAAGAACAATATTACGTAGGCTGGGGAACACTTGCCCTGATTAACACCGGTCTGGCACAGGCCAAAAACCGGAGCGGGCTAAACTGGTTTTTGCTTTCATTATTGATTGGGCCACTGGCTACCCTATTTATCGTTGCATGGGATAAGCCGGAACCTGATTCCGATGCTTAAAGCTTTCCATGATTAAGAATGAAAAGGGCAGCCTTGGGGCTTCTTCGGCATATACGGCTTCTCTTGTACTCCAAAATTCGGCTTTACAAGCCGATTATCGTAGGAACTGTGAAAAATATGCGTGGTCGCCGGAGATAACGGCGGGATCAGCCATGTCCAATCGCCTGTGAGCGCACGCCCCGCCTGGGCTTCCCGTTCCTCAAACAGCTGGAATTGTGCAGCTGCCGTATGGTGATCGACAATACTGACTCCCGCTTTTTTAAAAGAATAGAGCACCGCACTGTTCAGCTCCACCAGCGCCCGATCACGCCATAATGTCGTTTCGCTGGTAGTATCCAGCCCCATCAGCTCAGCTACCTGCGGTAGCATATTATAACGGAAGGTATCGGCAAAATTACGCGCACCAATCTCTGTCCCCATATACCAGCCGTTAAAAGGAGCTGCCGTATAGATAATACCGCCAATTTCCAGCGTCATGTCCGAAATCATAGGCACGGCATACCAGCGCAAACCCAGCGAAGCCAACCCCGGAAGTTCCGGGTGTTCAATAGTTACCTCATATACCAGATGTTTGGGAATATCAAACAGCTCGGGAGGCTGTCCACCTGCTTCCACAACCAGCGGCAATACATCAAAGGGAGTCATCGCTCCTTGCCAGCCCATGCGGCGGCACGCATTTGTGAATTCAACCGAGATCGGGTCCCCGATTACCCCTTCAGCGGTCTCATAGCCAGCATATCGAATCAATTGATGGTTCCAAATGCGAATATCCGGTTGGCCCGGCTTGGACGAGCGAAACACGGTAAGCGTCGGCTTGATTTTACCGCCATTTGTGCCTATGCGTATATGCTCCCCTAGCTCATGGACGACTTCTGCCATACTCGAAGCCTCGCGGGCATCCCTTACCAAAAGCTTGTCCCAAAATAAACGACCGATACAACGATTACTGTTACGCCAAGCCATCTGTGCCCCATGCTCCAGCTCATCATAGGTATGATCATACGTTCCTGTAGTTTCAATGTCATGACGAATATCAAGAAGCCGGGCCTCCGCTTCTTCGCGGCTTCGGCCCAGCTCCTCATAGCATGTATATATAAACTGTTCTGCTTCACGCAAAAGCTGTTGCTTTACTTCCATACGTATACCCCATCCCGGCAGCTCTCCATACTTATGAGCCCGTTGTCTTTCACGCCTATCCGTCATTATACTCCAGTGGCGGTCTGGAACCAACGGGATGAGTGTCTTGTTCACCTGATCTTCACATCCGTGAGAATCCCTCCCAGAAGCTTATCCCAAATATGCGCTAAGCATCCAGATATGTTTATCCACCGTTTCTCTCAGACCATTAAGAAGATCCTCTGTCGCTTTGTCATG
Source organism: Paenibacillus sp. 1-8 (assembly GCF_056316205.1). NCBI lineage: Bacteria > Bacillati > Bacillota > Bacilli > Caryophanales > Paenibacillaceae > Paenibacillus > Paenibacillus sp. 1-8. The sequence goes on from NZ_CM149995.1 coordinate 5,054,004, forward strand.
TGCCGCATCCGCTGCTTCCATGCCGTTAGTCAGCTCAGTCGTGATGGTTTTGAAATCCGCAACCACGGATTTCACCATATCGTCGGCTGTCTGCTCACCTGCGGATTCCTGAATGGCTGACAGTTGCAAGTGCTCCTTCAAGGTAGCAGCCGGACGGCCGCCAATAGCCAACAGACGTTCAGCAATAGTGTCCAGATTAGCTGTCGCTTCATTATAAAGCTCCTCAAATTTAGCATGCAGTGTGAAGAAGTGAGGTCCTTTTACGTACCAGTGGAAATAATGCAGCTTCGTGTACAACACCGACCAGGTAGCTACCTGACGGTTCAAAGCCTTATGCAATTCTTGAATAGCCTCTTGTGTAGGTTGAACGTTCGTGTGATTTAATGTACTCATGTGTAATTCCCCTCTCATGATCATCAATAGTATAGTTGGAGTGAAGCCTTGAATCCCGTTGACATTAGTGTTTGATTAACCTGTACATCTCATGCGTGATTCCAATAAATACTCAGTAATTAATTTAGACTTAATCTAAATCCTGTTTTAATTATAACACTAGCTCAGTTATTTGCAAGAGCTTATTAGGCCTTAATCATGAAGATTACGTGAAGTATCAAATCCTTCAAAAAAAAGCCGACCCGCAAGAGGGTCGGCTCTACTATTATTCTTTTATCTCCGAAAGGTCCACAATCAAGGGTACAATCTTGCCTGCGTTTACATCAATCAGGCCGTGATCCGTAATTTTCAAAGCCGGGCTGACAGGTAAAGAATGAGTGCTCAGCGACATGATTGGATTGTAATGGCGATAGCCGAGCGACAGCAAGGCAGAACGCAGCTCCTTCACGTGGGCCGCTACCATTTCCAGCGGTCCTTCTGTTAAAATCCCGCCTACGGTTAACGGCAGATGGGACAGCACCTTGCCATTTTCAACCACACAAAAGCCGCCTTGGCTAGAAAGAACCGTATTCGCGGCCAATACCATATCCTGCTTGTTATGCCCCACGACCAGCAAGTTATGGTTATCGTGCGAATACGTGGTTGCTACCGCCCCGCGCTTAATCGTGTCTCCCCCGATCAAACCGTAGGCCCGGTTACCGTTCTTGCCATACCGCTCAAAAGTAGCGATAAGCCCGTGTTCACTCTGTTCCCACATCAGCTCACCATTCGCCACTTGCTCAGGTGCAATTCGTTCGCTCGTAAAGGTCGATCCGTCCTTGACCATCATAATACGACATTGATGTGTGCCATCCGCTACATCCAGCTCTACAGTAAAATCCTGCTCCGTGAGCGGCTTCAGCTTCACACTTTGATAAAAATGGGCGGGGAAGCGACATTTTACTGGTGCCTGATGGTATTCCTCGAATTTATCAAATACCTTGTGTCCATCCTTATAGACTTGCTCCACATCAAACTGACCAAGATCAGACAGCAGTACAAAGTCAGCTATTTTTCCCGGTGCAATAGTTCCGCGGTCATGCATTCGCATCCGTGCAGCAGGAGTAAACGTAGCTGCATAAATGGCATCCTCAGGCTTCATGCCCATCCCGATTGCTTTGCTTACAATATGGTTCAGATGCCCACACTCTACGAAGGAATCCGGCATCACATCGTCCGTTACAAAGCAAAAATGCTGCGCCACGTCTTCCTGAATCAAATACCCCATCACTTCAGGGGTCATGGATTTTTCCTGAATCTCGATGAACATCCCCGCAGCCATACGCGCCTTCATGCCTTCAATGCTTTGGTGGGTATGATCCGAGCCAATTCCCGCGTAGACCAACTGATGCAGGTCCAGATCAAGCAACTGCGGCGTATGCCCTTCAATGATCAGCTCCGGGTAATGCTCACGAACATGGCGTAAAATGCGATTGGTCTTGCTCTCCGGGTCACGAATCACATCCACATAGTTCATAATTTCACCCAGGCAGATCATCTCACCGGTTTGCAACAGTGTTTCAATCTCAGGAATATCAATCTCCCCACCCGAGGTCTCCATGGGTGTTGCCGGGACCGAGCTTGGAATGCCATAGAACATATCAGCTACGCACTCCTTACTGGCCGTCATCATTTCCTGAATGCCTTCCAATCCGAAAACATTCGCCATTTCGTGCGGTTCCGGTACAATCGTCGTTACCCCATTGCGAATGAGCCCATAGGAAAAGGTTGCCGGTGTCACCATTGTACTCTCGATATGCAGATGAATGTCGATCAGGCCGGGAATCATATATTTCCCGTGCCCTTCCACAATTTCATTCACTTCAAACGACTCTAGGCCACGCTGACCGATATACATAAACTTGCCGTCAAGTATAGCAACATTGCCTTCCTCGAACGTCTTGTAATAGCTGTTATACACCTTAACTTGTAAAATCATTTTGTCTGCACGCATGATGTATCTCCTTCGTCGAACCCGCTGATTATTGGACCAGCACCATTTTATCTGCCGGAAAATGCAGGGTAACCCGTTGACCACTGAGGTAAGGCGTGTCCATCTCCTGATTGGCGGTGAAGCTTCCTTTCGCCGTTTCTATCACATACTGATAGCTACGTCCCAGGTAAGTGCTCACTTTAATGATGCCGGGAAGCTCATTTTCCCCAGTCTCATTGCCTGCTGTGCGGATAACCAAATCATCCGGACGAATAGCCCCTTGACGGGCACCCGGCTGGACTGTCCCCTGATTACGGGCCACACTGAACGAAAGATCGCTTGTACTCAGACGAATTCGTTCCCCCTCCTCAGCACGCTCGTCAAAAGACAGGAAATTATTGAATCCAATAAAACGGGCGACAAATTCGGTAGTTGGATATTTAAAAATGGTCGATGGTGCATCTAATTGCTCGATGTTCCCCTTATTCATAATCGCAACCTGGTCAGAAATCGAAAAACATTCCTCCTGATCATGCGATACGTATACGGTGGTAATCCCCAATTCCTGTTGAATACGGCGAATTTCCACACGCATATTCACACGCAGGTTCGCATCCAAGTTGCTCAGCGGTTCATCAAATAACAGCAGGTCGGGTTCAATCACAAGTGCCCGCGCAATCGCGACACGCTGACGCTGACCACCTGACAGTTCGCCGGGGAAGCGCTTTTCAAAGCCCTCCAGACTGACCGTATCTAGCATAGCCATAACACGGCGCTTTACATCATCTTCCTTCACCTTGCGCAACCGCAGGCCAAAGGCAACATTATCAAAAACGGACAAATGTGGGAAAAGCGCATAGCTTTGGAATACAAAACCGAAATTCCGTTTGTTCACCGGAACCCGGGTGTAATCCTTATCGCCAAACAAAAATGTTCCTTGTTTAGCTTCGAGAAATCCTGCAATCAGACGAAGCGTGGTCGTTTTGCCACATCCACTCGGTCCGAGCAACGAGAGCAATTGTCCCCGTTCGAGCTGCAAATCGAAATCCTGCAAGATCAGTTGGTTGTCATAAGCGACCGATACGCGATCCAGAGTAAGCAGTGCCATATGGTTGAAGCCTCCATTACCTTTTAGTGAAGTAAGACAATCCCATCAGTCGTTCAATCAAGAACATCAGAATACCGGTCAATATCATCAGCATTACTGAAATCGCTGCAATCGTCGGATCAAAATAATTTTCGACGTAGGTCAGCATTTGAATAGGCAGGGTACTGAATCCCGGTCCTGTCATAAAGACGGAAATGTCGACATTGTTGAATGATTCCAGAAAGGCAATCAGGATAGCCGCAATAATACCCGAACGGATGTTGGGCAGAACCACCTTAAAAAAGGTTTCCAGCCGTCCGGCTCCCAAGCTGAGCGCTGCTTCCTCAATCGCAAAATCAAAGTTGGACAAGCTGGACGCAATGACCCGGATAATGAACGGCAGCATAATCACCGTATGCCCGATCAACAGTCCTGCGTATACCGGTAAATGGTAAACAATGATCAGATATCGCAGCAGCGTAAAGCCCAGCACAATACCCGGTATGAGCAGCGGGGAAAGGAACAGAGCATTCAGCGCATCCTTCCCGCGGAACGAAAAACGACTAAGCGCATAAGCGGCAGGCATACCGATCAGCAGCGCCAAGATGTTACCCAGCAAAGAGACAACAATCGACGTTTTGAATGTGGACATAAATAGGTCCACTTCAAAAATATTTTGATACCAGTGCAAGGAAAAGCCCTGCGGAGGGAATTTTAATACCGTGCCCGGCTCGAAAGAAGTGACCGATATGATCAACAGCGGACCGAGCAGAAAGATGAAGACCAGCAGGCTAAAGAAGCCTAGTCCGTAATGTTTCTCCCGCATATCCACCTACCCCTTCGGATTGAGTTTATGGGCCGCCTTATTTAAGAGACCGACCACGATAAATGTAATAACAATCATAATTGTTGCAATAACAGAAGCTAAAAACCAGTCGTTTAGCGTCATCGCATTTTGATACAAAAATGTAGCAATGACGCGCTGTTTTCCTCCAAGTAGTGCTGGTGTCGTATATGCAGTCAGGCTGCCCACGAAAACGAGAATGCTTCCAATGATCAGGCCCGGTACAGACAGCGGAAACACAATTTTACGGAATGCACTGAAACGTGATGCACCGAGGCTCTGAGCAGCATGAACAAGATCACCGTCGATATTTTCGAGTACACCAATCAGTGAAATAATCATCAGCGGTAAAAACAAATGAACGAGACCAATAATCATCGCAGCCGGGGTGTACAAAATATTCAGCGGCTCATCCACGAGTCCTAAACCGATGAGCACGTTATTTAGCAGCCCCTTGCGACCCAGAATGACCATCCAGCTAAATGACCGTACCACCGGACTGGTCAGTAAGGGAAAGATAGCCAAGGCCAGCAAAATCCCTTTACGTCGTGGGGCCTTTTGCGAAATATAATAAGCTGTCGGGAAGCCGAGCAGTACGCATACGAGCGTCGTAACGACACTGACTTCCAGCGTAGTCAGCAATATTTTCAGAAAATAGGGGTCCTTGAAGAAATGGAGATAGCCTTCTAGGGTGAATGAGCTGTTCTGTACGAAGGTCGAGCCGATCGTCAACACAATCGGAATGACCATGAACACCACCAGAAAGAGCAGACCTGGCAGCAGCAGCCAATACAAGTATGTTTTCTTCATGGGTAGCTCCTTGCGGTTATCAAAATGTTATTCCTTGTTCAGCACCTGAATAAATAGCTCCAGAAATGCCTCGCTGTCCACCTGTTCACACACGTTCATGTTTGGACTATGATTGAGACGATTCTGCACATCGCCCACCGTTTGTCCGTCACATATCCGACTGGAGGTTTCCACATCGACATACATGGGCGAAGTTTCTACCAGCCTCGAATTCAGCGCCACGCCTACAGCAAGCGGATCATGAAGCGCACACGCTTTTACCCCGTTGCGTTCCTCATAGCGCTTGGTATAGATGGCGGTGCTGTCGGCCACATAGCCGCGAATCGCCGGATCGGTGAGACGGGCAATATGGTCCGCTGTCAGCAGTGCCTTCCGTGTTACATCCAGTCCCACCTGTATCAAACGCCCAAATCCGGCATGAAATACGATCCGCGCCGCTTCCGGGTCAGCATACATGTTATATTCCGCTACAGGCGTAATATTGCCGCACCCGTGAATAACACCGCCCATAAAAATGACCTCATTGACGTATTGCGTCAGCTCCGGACATTTCAGAAGCGCCACCGCCAGATTCGTGAGCGGCCCGGTGCAAACCAGCGTCAGTTCTCCCGGATGAGCCATGACTGTATCAATGATGATGTCCGGCGCAAAGCCTTCAGACGCAGAAATAGCAGGGACAACCCCACTCAATGCGCCGCCAATGCCGTCTTCTCCATGAATACGATGCTCATGCAATCCTTTACGGATCAAGGGAGCATCGGCCCCCCGATAGACCGGAATATCCGGTCTATCCAAAAGGTCGAGGATTTTGCATGTGTTCAATGTAGCCTGTTTAAGCGATACATTACCGCACACGGTAGTAATGGCTGTAACATCCAACTGACCGCTTTTGGCCGCTAATAAAATACCCAAGGCATCATCAATACCTGTATCTACATCTAATATGACTTTTTTCATTATTGGGCAACTTCCCGGTTCCAGCGGTCCGTCCATTCCTTGATATGGTCATTGACGAATTTCATATCCAGCTTGGTTAGCTTGTTTACCACATCTGCACCATACGTAATTCCTTCTGTGTCCGCACCGGACAGCACCACCTGCGTATTCACTGGAGAATCAACCTTTGCCTTGGCAGACTTCTCTTGAACTTCCTTGCTCAGCTGCCAGTTGATAAATTCCTCAGCCAGTTCTTTTTGGTCGGAGCCTTTAACCACGTTGATCGTGTTCATTACTGCATAAGTCCCTTCACTCGGCGCTACAAATTTGGCTCCGGGCACAGCTGCTTGCAAATCCTTGAAGTACATCTCCATAATCGGTCCGCCCGCGATCTCCTGCTGACTGAACATGTTGACGAACTCGGACGTTTTACTATAAAACTTAACGATATTCGGACTCAGCTCCTTCAGTTTCCCGAAGGCCTGGTCTTCATTAAACTCTTTACTACCCGCTACCTTGGAGGCTGCATCTACCATCATCGGTCCGGCCGTAGCCGTAATATTCGGCAGAGTCACGTTTCCTTTGAACTCATTGCCCCACAGGTCAGCCCAAGAGGTCACATTCTTTTTCACCAGTTCCGGGTTGTAAGCAATACCGAGGCGCCCAATCGTATAAGCAGGGCCATATTCCTCACCCAGCGGCGCTTTGGCAATATCATAAATTTGATTCAGGTTTGGCACCTTGCTACGATCCAGCTTTTCAAACAAACCCTGTTGAATCCCCTGTTGGGCATAATAATCAGACAGATAAATCAGATCGACGTCTGTGCTTCCTTGACTAATTTTGTTCAAACGTTCTGCGTTATTCCCAATCTCTACTACAATATCAACGTTATGTTCCTTCTCAAAAGGCTCGTACACTTCTTTGTTCAAGAAGTCTTCGGAGAAGCCCCATGTGGAAATGATTAGCTTCTTCTTGCCATCAGCCGAGTTGCTTTTTCCATCTTCCTGACCTCCGGTAGCATTGCTGCCGCAACCTGCAAGCACAACAGATGCCAAGGTCAAAGCCATGAACCCTTTAAACCATTTTTTCATTTGAAACTCCCCCTATTTATTCATTCTGCGAACCTGATAACACAAAAAAGAAAAGTACTCTTGTAAAAACAAGAATACTTTTCTTCGTAAACAAAGAATAGTTGATCCCGCTGTGTGTTACAACAGGTTCTCCCCTCAGATAGATCCGAAGCGAAAAGCCGAATATCCAATTGTATTAGGATTATTTCAGTATGATGTTCGTGATTGCCCACTGCGTTGCTGAATCATAGTCGCGCAGTAAAGCTTCAATATCGAGCCCCATATCCTCAATCAGCTTCTCGCGAAGTCTCTTCTTATACAGCATGGACATTCGGAAATCCACTTCCAGCTTCAAGCCGGGGGCTTCCACTTCCAATGCCGCCGAGCGTGGAGAACGCCGGTGCTTCGCCACAAAGGTAACAATGTTGTTCTCAACGGTGGCCCGCAGTAGCGTGGTCCCGAAGCCGAACAGTTCCTTTGAAATTTCGTTGTAAATCTGACACATTCGCTTCTTGCCTTCATTACTGTCGAGCAGCGTCATGGACCCACCCTCATCAGCATATTACGTACAATCAATCTTTCAACATGTTAAATTATACATAAATATATGCTAAATAGCAAACAAAATCCCTGATTAAATAGAATATGGTGCGAAAAAGCGAACAATATGTCGAACCTTGTAGCTTTGCAACATTTTTACACTTTTTTTGTCTCATCCTCAAGCTTCCGAACGCTACTATGCTACTATATTTCCCACAGGATAAATTAAAGTAGACTTCGGTAAATCCTAGCCGAAGGCTCTAAAGAACTGGATAAGAAAGCAGCAGACTACAAAGGTGTTATCGTCGCCATTCCCGGAGTTATTTTTTTTCCTTCTACTATATATGTAATTTGGTTTAAGCACATTTAACTGTACTCCGCTGGAGCCCCCGGCGGTTGTACGGTTCTTTATATTATGTAACTGACTGTGGTTGGAGGAACCTTCTATTACCATGGTGATTCCCGTTTACGTTTCTCCCGACGATCAGCCTCTTCCATTTTACGAATATATCGTTTCAATTGCTCCTTATGCTCGTCCAATTCTTGTATTCGTACAGTTGTTCCTTGGAGAAACGCCTCCATTTTACGTGTTAATTCTGTAGCTGATTCACCTCTCCACTCATGCAGACGACCATATATATTTTTCATCTGCTGCTCCTGATGCTGAAGTCTTTGCTTTAGCTGTGCGCACTGCTGTACAGCCCTCCGCAGATCCCCCAGGCTCACAGATATTCTGCTCATCTCTTTTGCCTCCTGTTATCTGCTTCTAGATGTATCACTTTTAAAATGTTATTGATCCACCATGGTAAATTCCTGACCCTTGCGATCTATATATTCCGCTATCTCCGTTATCGATTCCTGATACCAACGGTTAATCCGATCTAACGTGGCCGTTGCACTATGCGCAAGCGGGGTCAGAGACTGACTTTCACTTGTCCCGATATGTGCCTGAAACAACTGGATAGATGCCCTTGTGTCGCTAGAGAATCCATGCAAGCTGGAACGCATCTGGTTGGCTGCATGCTTTAGCTCCTCAGGTGTTAATTGAATTGTTCCTCCATTTTTGTTGCCCACAAAATAAGCTCCACCATTGGAGCGACCATTCTGTTGTCCTTCCCCCATGATATTCACTCCCAGTGCAGTAGCAGCAAACTGCCCAAAGGCACCCATTTGTCCACCGTAGCGTTCGACCAAATCGCCCATGACTTCCTTGAATTCAGCCTCCGCCGCCAGCCTTTGCTCGTATGCCTGTAGCCTTGGGTTACCTTCTACCAGTTGTCCGTCCATGGTGTACAGTGGGTTGCTGATATTTCCGTTTTTATCAAATGTAAAGTGTTCCATTGCATGAGTGTGCTCTCCACCTAATACTGAATTATAGAATTTGGTGAATGCATCTTGCTGCATCATAGGAAGTGTGACTGGAAGATATACAATTGGGGACCATTTTGGGCCAAAAATAAGTCTTTCCAATTCGGTTTTTCTTTCCATCGGAATTGAAACAGGAATAGTAAACTTGGCTACATTGGCAGTTTTATAATCGTTTCCAATATGATAGGTTTCTCCCACATGTTGATTAGCTTTAGTAGCTCCCCCACCAACGGTATCTCCTGGATGGGCAAAAGCCACATTTGTCTTCTTGAACTCTCCTGCTTTTACCCTCTTTTGAAGATCTTCAGGCAATAAATGTACAATGCCTGGAGCAGCAAAACTCGCAGATGGCAAGCCATTCATTACTGCGACATATTCCGCTTCCGCTCCGCCAAGAGAATGTCCTGTTGTAGAGATTTCAGCGGTCGGATATTTTTTCTTCACTTCATCGTACAGTGTTTGAGCTTTTGTAAACTGATTGTTCTGATACTGTGCCTCATACTGCTGAAATGAACTTTGTACCTGTGGGGGGAAAGTTTTAACCTCTTCCGGATTATGTACATAATAATCATGAATTTGATTCAGCGTTTTTGCACGTCCACCTACAACATCACTTACATCGGTTCCTATATCCATCATTCGACTCCATATAGGTCGCCCTCCTGGTTCTGTTCCCCTGTATCCTATAATCACCTGATTGCTATTCTCATTATGGAAAACTGTTCCATCAAATCCGGAGCCATTCGTGTCATGTAATAATTTATTATCTAAATCAACAACATTCCAACTAGGAATCTTATCATTTTTATAAGTCTTCGGATCAATATTCAACTCGTAAGCTTCATTTGATATGATCCAATAGGTTTCGTCTTTAATATATTGCAATTCATCCACAACCTTGTCTAATTAGCTGATATATTATAGAGTTATAAAAAGTCATTATTTCCATTAAAGGAGAATAGGAAAATGAAAAAGAAAATTTGGATTACTACTTTTACCTTGGTAGCCATATTTGTAGGAATCTTTTATTACATGCAATATACGTCGAACGCAGAAAAAGAAGAATACGTACAAACCGGTATACCTATTGGAAAAGAATACATTAAAAAATACTATAGGACCGAGTTTATATATAGAGATCACGACTTTATTGGCAGCTACGTTAACTCTACTGTTTATCTTCGTGGCTATATAAAAGGGCATGAGGGTCAGACAATTTCAATAGCTTACGACTATGAAAAAAAAGAGGTGCTCTACGTGACCGGGCCCGATTGGTTCATAGACAGCCGATATCCCAAAAAGGACGTCCCCTCCTCTTAAAAGGGTTCTACATTTAGAATAGGAACTCCTGATACATTCCAAATACTCAAAATTAATCTTCCAGTCTCAGGAAGTAGAATCATTATAATGCATCCTGTCTACTTCCGGTATAGCTGGAAAAGAAAATAAGAACAAAGTCATTGGTCACTGCATTTATGGTAATAGTTCACACCTAATAACGATTAGGACTTTGTAACTGTATGTTAGGAGAAGAATACATAAATGAGCATGTTTTTTAAGTTGAGTCTAATACTTTTTATGACGCCACTTATTATAGCAGGGTGCGGTTTCTCAGTAGCTCAAGAAAAAGAACTAGTAGAAATCGCCACTCCCATCGGTGTGGAATTTATTAAAGAACACTATAACGCCGATTTCATATTAAAGGATTATGCTGTGGATGATCCGGCTATCCACTCAAGGATATATCTGTATGGTTACATTAAAGGTCACGAAGACAGCAGAATTACCATTTACTATAATTATAAAACTAAAGAAGTGATCGACGTCTCTGGGCCAGATTGGTTTATCGACAGCGAAGTTCCCAAATACAAGACCCCTTCTTCCTGAGAAGGGCTACTCATAGAACATTTCATTTAAAAAAATAGTTTGCAGCCTATGTTAACGTCTGATTTTTCCCAGATTAAGAAGTAGTATAATTACTGCAAATAAGGCTCCTTAGGAGCCCCATCCAGTTATCGCTAACACATTTAACTCTCTTCACTTTTGGCGCTTTGCTTAGTTACATGAATAAAAGGATATTCGCCCTTACTTATTTTACGTTTCCATTCTTGAATCATATCTTCTTGGGTTGGCGGTTTCTCATTCACGATTGCTCCAGTAGTTACTTTAGCCATGCGTTTACCCTCTCTTGGTGGTTTTAGTTATTGCGTCTTTATCTTTTCTCCAGTCATTTTGATGTTACCATCCATTTCTACCAAACTCGTTTTACATTTTAAACCGATGGCATCCTTCGCGGTGACCTGTATTGTGTTACCCGCATTGAATACCAAGTTTCCATCAGCCTTAACACGGATGTCCTTTTTACTCCGCAATTCAATTCCATGGTCATCCAGCAGTCGAATCACCACTTCATCGTCATTCCCCGTGATTAAAATTTCATTTTTCTCAAAAATAATGGCTTTGCGGTACTTGGTCATAAAGATCTTCGTCGACGGGTCCTTAATAAAGTCACCGCCTTTGGATCTCTTGCGGATTGAGTGGGTTACAATGGCGTCTTTTTCTTTAGAGGTCGGAAAGTAGATATCTACAAAGTCAAACAGCTCTGGCATGCAGTACCATCCTGTATTCCCTTCCGATGTATAAAATGTAGCCGTTGGAAAAGTACAGGTTTCCTTGACGTTAGGCTTGACCTTATCCATTTCATAAAAGAAAACTTTCACATGATCCTCTTCAATTCCAATCACCTTCGACTTCAATGACATGCCTCGAATATTCTCGTTTAAGATCAATTCCTGCTTCATTCCATCCGATGTAGTTAGCACATATTCATGCCACAAGGTACTGTGTCGTATAAAGGCAACAGATTGCAAGACGTATAAGGCTTTCCCTTTAAATTTGACCTCAGCCCCAATTTGTAGCAGGACATCTTTCGCTCCCGTCGTTTGCACTTTATAATACAAAAAATTGTCATCCTTGCTTGCCCCTGGTTTGGTTTTTCTGGTCATCGAGTAGTTATACTGTTTCAGCTCACCTTGATTGACACCATCCGGTAATCCAAAATAAAACTGAGGGTTTTCTCCTATCGGATCAGGTATCAGTCCCCAACCAAGCCGAGACGCTATACGTTTCAGAAACGACCAGTCCGTTTCATCGAATTGCATCGTAAATTCCTGTAAAAGCTGATCTTTTAAGCGACTGGTACAATTGGCTTTAGGATATGATTTGAGTACATGTTCAAGCAAAGCCTGTAGCTTCATTTTTACATTTTGAAAGGATTGTCTATGAGGCACTTCATCCAGTTGGCTAGTATAGGATAGGGCTTCGACGACCAAATAGGCTACATTGGACACCAGCTTGATTCTGAACTGCGCGACTAATCCTCTAAATAATACAATCTGTTTCTGATCATCATTCACATAAGAAACAACCAACTTAGCTCCTGCCTCCATATGATCTGTGTACTCTTCTATTTGAGTACCGGTCAGCACGCCCGTCAAAAAGACTTTCACATGCTCATTCATTTTCTGTACAACTTTAACCTTCGGATTCTTAAGAGATAAAACAGCCCCGTTATACTTTATAATTGGATATCCCATGTTTCTCCTCCTTTTGTCAGCTAGTTTACGTTTATCCGTTGTTTGCTTACGTATTGAATGACATCTTTAATGGTTTGATTATGCCCCTGATCGTTGAGAGCCTGATCCAGTGCAGGCACCGTGGTAAAGGTTTTATTTTTCTTCTGAAAGTAGATACCTGCTATAGGGAATTCATCAACACACCCAGGTCCATGAATCCCGTTATCAACATTGGCAATGACGATAACATCCTTCAATCCATCCTTATTTACATCCTTGAAGGCCACTGCTTCTACACCTCCATAGCGTGCTACCCACTCATGGTTCCCGTAGAACTCTGGGAATCGATATAAAATATGTCCTTGATCATCTAATAGAAAGAAAAAGAATTTACGAAGATCTTCCGGATATCCATATGTGGATACAAACCGTACTTTCCCAAAGCCTTCAAGAGTAGTTTGAAAAGACTGCGACTCTTCGACTTCATACTGGTCGGTATCCAATTCACCTTCATTTACAACGGTAGCTGGCTGATCAGCAACAGGACTTAGCTCACTCCATAGTTCTTTATTTTGCTTGATATTATCTGGAATTTGAGCAAGACGAATCTCATATTCTGCATGGTCCCCTACTGCATGAGCCACGGGTATACTCACTCCCAATGAATCACTTGTAAGATAACTAAACGTATCTAATCCTGAATCCTCAGTTGAACCTTTTAGTAGGTCTGCATCTGTTAACCATTGATTTAACTCATCTTGAGTAAAATTACCAAGCAAATCTTTTTGTTCTGGCTCTACAACTGAGAATTTCCCGCTTTTTATAAGATCAATAAAAGGTTTCTCGATCTTTACCTGATCACTTAATCTTAATCTTGAGGCCTGCTTCATATCCAAGTTGGTCGTATAGAAAATATGATTAGGATAGGCTGCGTCCTTCACATAACGAATACCCGTATATTGAACACTCAAGAACCGTCCACTTTGTCGTTTAATTTCATAATCAATTTCGAGATGAACTCCAGAATCAGAATCTCCGTATTCATGTAATCCTTTTAAAGCTTCGTTCTTAAGAATTTGGTTTAAAGACTTTTGCTTTTCAGCATCCTTGAGTTTTGTAATTTGAGGATATTTAATAATGATCCCATTTTCCGAATATTTCTCTTGAATGAGTTCATAGCTTTGCTGTTCAATATGAGTATTTGAGGTGATGCTATGTTCAGAATCAATACGGACTTCTCCACTTTTAGAGAACTCAATGATAATGTTCTGTTCAGAATCATCACTGTTTATTAAGAAACCATTACCGTGGTCTAAAACTTCAATACTCATGCTATCATGTTGCCTATTTTCTAAAATAAGCTCATCCACATCCTTGTTCAATTCCCACGAATCTGGGAGCTTCATCTTACCCACTACTATGCTTTTCTGCGTCCACTTCTGCCCAGACAACTCCCATAAAGCAACAAATACAGGGTATGGATGATATATTGAAACATGTCCCCCTAACAACAACTGTATTCCGTGCTCTGAATCTCGAACCACAAAATCTGTAGCCAATTCTGGCTCGCCATCCCCAATCATCTGGGCGTGTACAAGCTGCTTCGTGCTCCACCACTGAATAAATGTGTATTTTCCTCCGATTGTACCTGTCACCGTATTGGGTGCTCTATAATTCACAACTCTAACGTTGAGCTGCCCACTTTTTAACTGAAACGATTTTGTTAAGATAATAAGATTGTTATCAAATTTTTCTACTAATTCTCCATCCTTCATCTCTACACTTTCTGGTTCGTTTAATAACAAATTAAGTTCCTGTGTGAACTCCTCAATCTTGTTTTGTCTGACATCAGAATCCATATTCTCATTGTTGATTATACGAAGTTTTTGAACTAACGCATCCAACTTTTTCGAATAGGAAATCGTTTTAGCGTCATTTTGGAGAGAAAGCGTATGATTTGTTTCTGTTGTTGGAGAATCCTGTCCCTTCGTACATCCGTTCATTACTACACAGGAAATTAGTAGTAACAGCACGCAACAAATTCGCCCGTACTTCAAGTAATTCATGCTGGATATCACGCTTTCTACTATTTATCGTTCATCTCTATACTCATAATCTTCCACTTGCCTGACTGTTTTTCCAATGTAAATACAAGTCCTTGGTTTGATTCCTCTTCTTCTGAGCTACTCTTTACCAAAAACGACCGCTGATTACCCTCATAAGCAATCTCTTTTATATCTAGATCTAATCCCGTATAGTCCATAGCGGAGAAATCTATGATATCCTCAAAATCATATTTTGGGTTTGCTGACAAATCAGTGAATTCCTCCATCTCAGGCAAGGGTATTAAAAAGCGTTTCTTAAGATAATGATCCTCCAAATAATTTTGAATAATATCTTTAGGAATCAGGGGATATACAAATTTTTTGTTTTTATTCTCATATAGAACTTTTGATTTTTCTTGCCCAGTCTTATCGAATTTCTGATACGTCATTATTGTATGTTGTTGAGTATCCTGAAAACGGTAATAACTCACATCCTCAAAAACACCATCTTTATTAATGTCCTCTAGCTTCCTGCTTCCTCGCCCTGTTGCTTCTGGATAATTGTAATTCAGATTGTTAATTCGGTTATGGTGTAAAGAAACTATAGAGAATCCTTCGTCCTCATCCACTTCGCTAGTGGAATATACTACGATGAAATTACGTCTGGAGTGATCCAGCTTCATGATCTTCACATCTGTATTAAGATGTACAACCATAACTGGGTCCTCTAATTTACCAATGATGTGATAGCCAACATCCTCCCGAATTACAAATATGCTGTCAATTTCCTCTTTTTCTAATCCAAAAGCAAGCACGTATTCATACTTTCCATCAAAGTCCAAATCTTCTTTTAATATTTTTTGAAGATGCTCACCCTGGGGTTGGATTTTCTTTATAAACTGATCTAATGTGTCAGAATCTGTAGCGTGAGCACTATTTCTTTTATTTATTGGATTATCGATATTGCTATTTCGATCTTGATTAGCAGACTCTAGTTCCGTCACAGCTTTATGCTCCATCACTTGAACGCCAGGTTCCATAGGTTCAATTGTGTGTTGCATTTCGTTCGTTTGTTTTTCCACACATCCATTCAATAACAAGCTAATTAACATTGCAAACAATATTATTGTATTCTGTTTTACAAAGTTGATTTCACAAAACTCCCTTCTTACATTACTTATTGCACGTTTATTGGTTGTTTGCTTACGTATTGAATAATATTTTGAAGCGTTCGATTGTGGCCTGTTTGATTGATATTCTTATCCAATTCGGGCAGGGTAGTGTACGTGTTATCCTTTTTCTGAAAGTAAATCCCCGCGATAGGGAGCGTTTCTATTCCGTGTGCATTAACCCCTGTGATATAATCCGCAATTATGACAATATCCGTACGCCCGTCCTGATTTACATCCTTAAAGCTTACTGCTTTAATCTTGTCAATCATCTTACCGTTGTTACCATAAAATTCGGGAAACTCGTATAAAATCTTCTTTTCCGCATACTTCTCGCTGTTAGCTTCCAAAAAAAACTTTGCTTGTATCAGATCATTTGTATCCTCATCTTTCAAAGTGGATATAAACTTTACTTCCCCCCATCCATTAAGAGTGGTGGTGAACGATTGTTCTTTTTGGATAGTATATGGTTCCAGATCAGGGTCGGGCTGAGCATCTTCTTCTACATAATCAGCACTACGTTGCTGCTCCACGGATTTATCCATGTTATATTCGATAAAAATATTATCTACTTTCTCTGTTTTAGTATCCCAATAAATATTTAAATGTAGGCCATTTTTGGAGTAAACCAGACTTCTATTTGTTATGGTACTTGGTTGACCGTAAAGTTGTAGCACTTTACCAAGGGTATCACCGATCCTCAATCCTCTTTTAGTTTTAAACTTTGGATTTTCCAAACTCACGGCTACTAGATAACTTTCACCATCAACTAGTTCCTCCCCTTCAAGTTCAATTTTAGATAAGACTACAAAATCAATTTCTGGATCTTCATAGTTAGGATAAGATAAGCCCCACCTTCTATAGGTTCCATTCCCACTAACATATCCCCTGTTGCTAGCTTCAAATCCCTCACCGTAACCCCATTCATGAATAAGTTGTTTAATATCCGTATTTTTATCAATCTTGTGCAATCGATATGAGACTTCAAAGTCCTCGTCCTGAAGGGGCTTAGGATCGGCAGATACAACATTTTTGGCTTTGTGTGCTTTTTTATCTGGATAGTAGCCAGTGTCTTCTTGCTTAACTTTGGCGGTAGCTGTTTCCCCACTATTATAATCATGGATAGACGAAGAACTACATGCAGTTAACGCCAATATCATTACAAGCATCATAATGAGATAACCGTAGCTTTGCCTGTACATTTCTTTTCCTCATTTCTAACTTGTAGTCATCGTTCGCCAACGATCGTCCACTCTCCTGTACTCTTCTTTTTGCTATTGTTACCGTTTTGCACAGGTTTAAATGTAATATTAGGAAGTTTAATACCTTCCGAAACAGCAATTTTTTGAGTTACACTTTTATCAATACTTAGCAGATATTGTTCATAATTAGCAGCTTGATTTCCACTAAATATGTTATAGATTTTCTGCACATTCTCCCCCCAGTGGTTATCGCTAGCGTATTCACCACAATCGACTTGTTTTGATTTCATTCTAATGATCGGCGTGATCCAATTACAATATTGAAATACGTCCCCTTTGCCTGTAATACCACTTAATTTATTGTTTTTCACTACGGCTTGTCTAAACTCCTGACCATAGTATATATATCCCAATATTTTTCCAAATACTAAACTATTGGCTTTCATTAAATCTTTGGCATAATTAGTTTCAGCACCATGCTCACCATCGGCCGCCCTATTTGTACTACTAGTGTTAAAACTGCCGGTTCCTTCTTGAATAATAATCGCTAACAAAAAACGGGGATCAATCTGAATATCATACGTTTCTTGTATCTTTTTTGTAGCTTCCCACAAACCGTGCAGCTTTTCCTGATTCCATTTCATTTTGGTGAATTTTAATGAGCGCCTTTTAAATGTTTTCTCAGCTTCAGAACTACCGTTATACTGGAATTCAGCAGGTATCCATTTCCCAGCCGGGGTCTTTACATTTTTTGTAGGTTCATCCTTCGATTCGTTGGTAACTGGTTCTTCTGGTGGTGCTTTAGTACTCGTATCGATCAGACCCAATTTCTCTCGTATAGCCCGCCCCGCTTCCTCAGCAGCCAGCTTTTGCTTGATATTTCCGCTTGCTTCAGCGGTCATCCAGCGGACGGTTTCTTTTTGCATCTGCTCTTGGGCCGACTTGGGGAATGTCGCCATTTCGCGGAGCTTGCTTCGAAGTCCTTCTGCCAGCTTTTGCGCTTTACGCATGCCAACCTCGTCGCCATTTGCTTGAGCGATGTACCAGTCCTCTTTGTATTTACGCATCCAGGTTTGGGCCCAATCGGGGTAATTCAGTTTTTGCTTCTTCTGTTCTGCCGCCAGATCAAAAGCCTTTGCTTTCCTGTGCGCATTAGCGGTTGTTAAAGCTTTCAACATAGGTGTTGCACCAAACGTTGGTTCTTTCCACTTCATATGCCTTCTCCTTTGTTAGGAATGCTAGAAAAGCCGTACATCGGATATACATGTATCCTGATATTTCGTTCCACGTTCAACTGATAAAATAGTAAGTTTAATAAATGAGGTATTAATAGGCTCTTTAAATTTCTTACGTGTGTTAAAATCATTCATTTCTAGAGAGGATTCATCTGAGAATTCCAGTTTTAGTTTTTGAACTCTGTTATTCTCCCGATAACTTTTCTCAGATTTAGCATATCCGTTAATCAAATCGATCCCCTTTACCTTCTGTAATGACCCCAGATCTAACAGTATAGTTTCCCCTTCACCGTTGCCTTTCACACCTTCACACCATGCAGTAGATGTATCTCCATCCAACAGATTTTTGGCATCATAAGTCTGCGTGCCTTTACTTGGCAGAGTGGATGAAGCTTTAATTTGATGCATTTTTATTTCACTATCATATTCAGAAAAATCATTAGCAGTATAAAACCACTGCACAGGCGTTGCTATATTCCCATTAATTATAGTGATAGATGCGGCTTTACTTTCTAAACCTGTATTTATATTCAGTTTATAATTAGACGGCGAGTCTAACTTCTCAAACCATAACTCCGACCCATCACGAGACATTAAAGGTCGTTCCATCCCTTTGCCTAAAAGGTGCTCCTCTCCATTATCTAAATTTAACAAGTACGTTTTATTTACAGACAAGGAGTCAATAGAATAGATTAATTGATTTTTCTGAGCCCATTGATTGACTATCGCCATACCAGAATCTATATGGATTTTCTTAATGATTCTATAATTTGATACATCAAATACGACAATATTCTGCTGGCTGTCGGTAAAACAAAACTGGGTACTATCTGGAGAAAATTGTCCTTGATGAATGTCATCTATATCTATAGAACTTCCATCTAATTGAATAGCTGTTGATTGATTAGTTAACGTGTCATATATATACGCTTTGTCTTTATCCTCATATAAATATTTGGTTAAATCAGACGAAATTACTGGATGGTTATAAGGCAGCTTAAATTCATTTACTTTGTTACCCGAATCCAAATCATAAATCTGTATTATTAATCTTGCTTCTTTAAATAAATCTAATACGAATGCGATTTGACTCCCATCTTCTTGGATTCTCCCTACATCTACATAAGAATCTCGATATTTCTCTTTATCCACCTTTGACTGTAGGAGACTAATCAGTTTCTCGGCACTTAAGAAGCGTTCAACTCTTGACCCTTCCAGCTGAACTAAAAATTCTGCTGGATCTTCTTTGCCTTCTTCTACCGTTAAAGCCCATTCTTTCTTTCTATTCTCTTTAGCAAGCTCTGTTCTATCATTTTTATCAGATGATTTCACCACTTCTGAGGCCACATCCACCGTTTTCGAAGAAAAGGAAGCAGGGGCTTTTGGAGAAGCATTGCACGCTGATAACACGATTAAAAAAAGAATTAATAATATATTTCTAATAATCTTCACTTTGATCTATCCTTCCGATCAAGAATAGCTAGTCCTTTTATATCATCAGGTTCATCCCCCAATGAGTCCTTTACCACACCTACTGAAATAAGAAATCTTACATACTCATCTTTATGGACTGTAATACAACCTGTCGAAGTCTCTCTACCTACAGTATCGTTATTGTTGCCTTTGTGTATATTTATTCCTTCTGCAGTGCAATCCTTTTTTTGGGTTCCTTTGGTAGCAGGAACTATTCCACCATTTCGAATACGCAAAGCAGGATAAGTATGCCGATGTCTTCCCCCTAGAAATTCATACACTCCATCTTTAACAGTTTTATCCTTACTTTCATAATCAGGAAGCGTGCTGGCATTTTTGCTTGTGTATTTAATTTCGCCATCTATCACCACAATAGCCATAGCCCCATATCGACCTTCTGGATGATCGAGTTGTTTGTGACTATAAGAACCGTCTCCTTCAAAGAAAAACACAAGGGGTGTCTTACGGTTCGATGACAGTTTCTTTTGAACAATGCTGTTATTCGTGTAATCGTTTATTCTGTATAAGGCTCGAGCCTGATTATCTTTTATGCCCTTACTACTTATATAGCTTTCAATCTTTTTCACCGCTACCAATCCATCTTTATAATCCTCAGGATTTACTGGCTTCGTTTCTTCCTTCGTCGGCTTTTCAGGAGTAGTCGGCGGCTTCTTGCCCGGTTCCGTTTTCGTTGTCGGAACAGCTGGCGTTGCAGCCTTGCTAACCTTAGGCCATGGAAGAATGCCATTGGCTACTTGATGCAGGTATACGGCGAGCACATCACGACCATATCCTTTATTCTCCAGACCGTATTTTTTCGCAAAATCATGCAGTGCGGCGTTAAGCTCCTTATCCCAGTCGCCTGTAGTTGGTAGCTTGTACGAGAAGCTGTCTGGATACTTCTTGGCAAGCTTGTTTAAATTCTCTCTGGCAAGCAGGCTGTTCACGCCATACTTACTCCGCAAAGCGGCTGCTTCCTTGGCTAAAGCCTTTTGATCGGCAACGGTTAGTCTATGGGCCGCATCTGCGTATTGCCCAGACAACTCCTCCAACCGGTTCGCATTGAGATAGGAGTTGGCAGAATGCCCGCGAATCAGCTCGTTGATTAGCACATTGTCGCGCAGCTGGTTGGCGAAAAGATGCATCTGCTTTTGCTTGGCCTTGTCATTTGCGCCGTGCGCTTCCCACCACTGGGACGTGTATTCATGCATTTGCGCTCTTGCCCAGGCAGGCATACGATCTATTTCTGCCACCTGCTGACGCAATTGCTTGGCCTTGGCTGCTGCTTCCTTGGCCCCCTTTTTGTCCCCTGCTGCCACGGCTTTGTAGTAGTCCGCTTTAAATTGAAGCAGCAAATCCTGTACCCATTGTGGATATCCCTTCCCCTTTAATTCTTGAATTAGGGATTTATAGGCTTTCAGTTCTGCATCAGGCACCTGATTTTTCATGAGCTTACTTGCCTTAATATGAAGCGTTCCATCGGTTCGGATGTAGCTGGTCTTGCAAGTCAGAGATATTTCGCGAGTAGCGTTCATCTGTACCTTTTTGCCGTGAAGCACCAAGTCTGTATCTGCTTGAAAGGTAATATCGTGATGACTATACACGTGAATACCGGAAGCAGGATTTAAGCGTACAAGTATCTTTTCTTTCTGGGTGGAGAGAGCTACTTCTTTATCATCGAATCTCGCTATTTTTTGAGTTTTGGTATGGAACAGCTTTCTTTCTGGCTTGCTGATTTCATCTCCTTTGTAATCCCTCTTTCGGAGAGATTGAACCACATGAGCTTCCTCTTCTTTGCTCGATGGAAAATACAAATGGACATGATCCCCAAGCTCAGGCATGCAATGCCAACCGATCCCATCCCCGGTATACATGGTCGGGTAAGAAAACCAGCACCCTTCTGCTTTGGATTGCAAAGCATCCACGGACAAGTGAAGTTTAACCGACTCTCCTTCACTGTCTAAATCAATGACTTTCCCTTCAATGGAGGCGCCTTGTATGAGTTGATTATGCATAACTTCCCTCGGAATGCCTGCTTCTGGAACAAGAATGTAGTCGTATGTCATGATACCTTGCTTCATCTCTGCATTCACCTGATCAATGATCCAATGTTTTCGTTGAAACACAACCACATCTCCAAGTTCAAAGCGTTTCGTATCTTCCACTTCAGCATATGTATATTTCGGGCCTGCCTTTATTTTTTGAAGCGAGAAGTTAATGCTGCTCAATTCACCTTTCACCTGATCTTTCGATGCGCCTAACCATAGTCTCGGGAACACGGATGTAATCTCGGCAATCAGTCCAGTTTGCAGATGAGAGGCCATTCTTTTTAGAAACTCCCAATCACTCTCCTCATACTGAATAATAAAGCCGTCCAGCTTGTTATCGCTGTCCGTCAGGTCAATAAAATCCCCGTGTGGATAAGCATCTATGAGTTCGCGGAACAATTGGTAATACGTCAAGTTGCGGTTTTGAAACGAACGATTTTTCCGTTGTTGATCCAGCAAATATGTAAAAGAGGCAGCCTCTATGTACATGTGATATACGCCATTTTTGAATCCGATTCTAATATTGGTGACGATTCCTTTAAAAATGCTAACTGTCCCACGGTCTTCATCCGTCTCATATACCTCCAGCACATCCTCATCATGCGCTAAACCGTCATACTTCGCATGATCCTCATCCGGTATGAGAGCAGTGATGTAAACCTTGCCGTGCTCATTCACCTTCTGTGTCAATTCAAAATCCAGCAGCCGGACAATTTCATACGGTGCATTCACTCTAATATTTCCATATGTCAGCACAGTGCCTGCCAGTCCCATCTTACTCCCTCCATTTGTCTTCCCATGTGATGTCACTTCCTACAATCTGTTGCTATTCCTGCCCGTCTGTTGTGAATGAAATTTTTCCACACCACATGCATAAATTCGTAGAGCAATTCAAAAGAGCCGGAGATTGATCTACGTATACATCCTTTTTTCCATTTAACCAAGGCATAGAAACGCTCGGTTTGCAGGGCTGCGGAATGATTTTTCCGGAATTACCTTTGTTTGCAGAAGAAACTGCAGGATTATGCATACTGCGGCACATTCCGAAAGAAGGGATATGAGTCTGCGGGTGAAAATCCTGAATATTCCCCTGCATTTTATCGCCAACACTAATCCCCCTGTTAGCTGAAACGCTAAATCTTCCCGAATGACTTCCATAGTTGCACTTTACCTGCGCCCCATCTACAACATAGCTTTCACTCATTCTCGACTCTCCTTTGTATAAATGACTCCTCTGTATCGACCTTTTGTAATTTCAAGCCTGCCAGATTGAACTTCAAAATACATTCAGCCACATCCAGATCCACAATGATATGATCATTCGCATCTTGAGCCCTAAATATTTTATGATTATCCACTGCATATTCGTCCAAAATCATTTTCCTCAGTGTACCGCCCCTATGATATTCACTAAGTGGTGATAAACACATCAGGCTAGGCGGATTAGCCAACCAATACCTCGTTTGCTGCATTCGCTGCATATCGGCAAATACAACCAACTTCCAGCTTAATCCGGCTTGATATATATCAAAGATTTCCTTTAGCTGTTCCGAAACGATGGATACCGGATGCTCTATAAAATCAATATAGTCCGCATCACCTGATACATAAAATTGTAAAATAGACTCTTCATCAGTACATGATGAGCTTTCTACCCATTCCAATAACTGTCTCCGATTCGTCTCTACTGGATACATATAATTTGTAATACGATCATCCTGTTGAATCATGTAATATTCCATACGCTGCTGAATACACCGCCTCACTGATTCCTTTATATTCCCCTATTCTTACTTCCAAATCGTCCTCGTAGTTCAGCGCCTGGAATTCCGGTAATTGTATAGCCTGTGGAATAGCATCCTTAGCCAGCTTCACAATGTAAGCATGGAATTGTTCCGCAGCTTGAAGTACGAAACGCTCGACATCAGGCTCAATAATTTTATTCATATAGGGTTTTCGAAGTTGGTTCAATTCATCCTCCAGTTCTCCCAGAAAGCTAAAGGCCCATCCTGCATCATAGAATCCCTGACATGGCTGGGGATCGAAGAACCAGCTTTTATCGTAGACTTCGATGACATAGTTATAGTTGCGATCCACCAGGTATGTACGCCTCATTGAATAGGTAATGTATCCGATCCTTGCTTTTGCCGCGTCTATATGATTGGCTTGCAGGCAAGTCCGCTGAAAGGATTGAATGAAGGATAGCATTAACTCTTCTTTTCTTTGCTCATACAAAGACGCTACTTGGTGTAATTTCTGCTCCAGTACATCATCCGCATAGGTCTTATGGAAGTGTTCTAGGGCTTCCAATCTATTCATAATCCCACCTCTGAACCTATTATATAGAATATTTACATGATATTACTGGTTCTATCCTCCTATTTTATTACACTATTTTCATATCGTGAGATTACATATGAATTTATGAAAATGAATGAAAATAATTATTTCACTTCATAAATGCGTAATAATTAGCCAAATACTTTCGAAGAAACGACCGTATCAGACCTATTTAATGAAGGTTTGCGCAAGCGAATAGGTAAATTGAAGTGGAAAGCCCGGTAGCGGGACTGAGATTACGCTCCATCTGACATTGAAAACATATCAGGAATTTGCCTAAAGCAGAGGCTGGATTTTGCTCATATATGGCCAAAAGGGCACAAAAACCCGTGACGGATATCGTCGCGGGTTTTCATGTCATGTATGTTTGCTAATAGGTAGTCATGTCACTCTAAACTACGTTTATGTGCATGGCCGAGCCGGGCCTAGCTTAGCCTAGTAACGCTTGGGAGCAGCCAGCTTGGCCAAATCCGCCATATACGTAAAAAAGGCTTCCGGATCTGTGTCATATACCAAATTGACAGGGCGGCCTTCCGCCTGTTCCACTGTTCTGCCCTGACTTGGACCGTCTGCAATGACGCTGCAATGCATCGTCTTTTTCTTTACAATATCCGGACGTCCCACCGATGCAGTGGTCAGCACATCCCACAGGTAGTAGGTCGAGTTCGTCTCGCTATAGACGAGCGGCGGACACCCTGCGTAGCAGTTGCCCAGGAAATCCACGCCCTCATAGCAGCGCTCGGCCGCCCAACGATTGCGTACGGCTGGCGTTAATGGCACTTTGCTTGTGCTTTCCAGTGCCACCAGATCAATGGTAATGCCGCTTTGCCATACCCGATAAGCTGCTTCTGGGTCCCAGAATACATTCCATTCTGCTGTGCCGTCATGCTCAGGCTCCTCTACATTACCTTTTTCAAAGGTACCGCCCATCCATACCAGCTTGTCGATTTTCTCTTCAATATCCGGTGCCTCATCCAGTGCGCGTGCCAGATCAGTCAGCGGTCCAGTGAACAGGAGCAGTGTTTTGCCTTCGGCTCCACGTAGCTTTTCGATCAGATGCTGATGAGCCGGCAGATCGGAAACCGGCGCTTCCATTTGTCCCGATTCATTCAGTACAGGTAATGCATCTACATAGAAGGAATGTAAACGCCAAGCAGCAGGAAATGGATTTTTACCGCGTGAATTAGACTTCGCGACTTCCACAGATTCTTTATTTTTACCAAAACGATCAATAATTTTACGGCTGGCATCCGTCGCAGGCTCCAGGTAACCATCTGCTGGAATAACCGATACTCCAGTCAAATGAACTTGCTCCATCTGAAGCAGCATAAACAGGGATACCAGATCATCCACTCCACCATCATGATTAAAATAAACGTTTGTCTGACTCATCTGTCTCTTCCTTCCTTATCCCCGCGTAACAGGCATGTTCTCATCGGCAATCATCTTTAATTATGCATGATCGCTTCGTTGGAGTAAATGTGCTATACTACTTTACATCAAGATAAAAAGTCCTATATTTACCATTAATGTATAATTCAAATTTTATGCAATTGCTTTTATACTCTTACGAGCAGCAGGGAGGAAGGTGCAGCTTATGGTATCCAATCTGAATGCATCCGGGGATGGTTTGCTTGCCATCATTGAAGAATTGCGCAGAGAGCTTATTACAAAGGCACAACATGCGGCCTTTACCGACCCTTCCATTGTAGAGCTGAGTCAACGTCTGGATCATTATGTAGTCCTTGACCAGCAAAGAAAAAAGAGAAACTAATACCTCTTTTTGTCCCCACCATACATCCTTCCCCTCTCGGGTCAGTTCAACATATAAAGCACCCATTTCCCTGTCCGGTCCCGGTCCTGATCCTCAGGTTCTGCCGCTGGAGCAGGGATTTTTTTGTTTACTTCGTGCTTAAGAAAGGTACAAATGTGTGTAATAACAGAGTAGAAACATGAGTCTCATTCGGAAGCATACTAAGGAGAGATGCATATGACAGCCCGAACAATAGAAGAGTTGGAGCAAATCCGCAAGGAGTGCAGATCCATGGTGACGAAAAGGGCTGCGGCTTCGGGCGGAGCAGTATTGGTTCCAGTTCCAGGGGCTGACGTTCTGGCCGATGTTGGCATTCTGATGCAGTTGCTGCCTGCCATTAACGGGAAATTCGGATTATCCGAAAAACAGTTAAACGGTCTGGATGCGGAAACAAAATC
Source organism: Paenibacillus sp. 1-8 (assembly GCF_056316205.1). Lineage (NCBI taxonomy): Bacteria > Bacillati > Bacillota > Bacilli > Caryophanales > Paenibacillaceae > Paenibacillus > Paenibacillus sp. 1-8. The sequence goes on from NZ_CM149995.1 coordinate 5,080,325, forward strand.
CATGGTGTATGGCTTTATCACCTCGATCGGTAGCAAGCTGATCGGTCGAATCATTACCCGCGAGGTGATCGTGCAAATTTTGCAAAAGATGGGCGTTCGCATCGCCACCAAGCAGGTCAGCAAATTTGTACCCTTACTGGGGCAGGGACTGGCTGCCGCGATTGGCTTTACCGCGATGCGCACCATTGGCAATCGGCATGTCGAACAGTGCTATGAAGTAGCCAAGCGTTTGCTGGAGCAGCAGGCTTCGGCGGATATTGCCCGCAATTGGACCGTACCGCAGCAGCCTTTGGACCCTGCGGGAATTGAACTATTGCCCGGCCGGAACCTGGAAGCAGCGATCCCACTGCTGCCCGCTTCCGATAAAGATCAGGAACCCAAATCCTAGTCCCGACAGCTACATCACTTTCAACCTAAACCAGCATGGGGATATCCCGGGGCAAGCCGCCAGCTCCTGCGAATCTCCGTGCTTTTTAGTCTCCCACCTTGGCTCCATAGGATCGGGCCACGGCTACCGCCTGCTGGATGTCGAGCCTGGCTCCGGTGATATTCAAATCTTTGAAATTCACGCCATCCATCTTCGCGCCGCGCAGATCCGTTCCTTGAAGCTGCGTAGGCTCAGATTTCGCAGGGGCGAATATGGATGGTATCACGATTACAGGCGGAGATTGGTATGGGATGCATTCAGCATGGCCCCTCTATCCCTTATCCCTAAAATTAGGAACTCAGCTTTTCGGCAAGGACCGCTCAAAACCGCTTTTCATTTTCCTTAGCAAACCCTTCATCATCTCATGATCCTGAGTCGTAAACTCGGCCATACATGCCCGGATCAGCTTCGTATAATAAGGAACCACTGTTACCAGCAGCTCCCGTCCTGCCTCCTTTAGTCCGACCGTGACCATTCGTCCATCGCTCTCGTGAGCCACCCGTTCAATCATACCCTCCCGCTCCAGACCGTCGATTAGCCCCGTCATGGTTCCCCTCGTTACATCGGCCTTTTCTGCCAGCTCTGATGGTGTCATCCGGTGCGGCGTATGACAATGCAACAGGCTAAGTACGATAATCCGGCCCTGAGAGGCACCCAGCTTGGCCAAATCCGTATCCATTTCTCTGAAAATATCGTTAGCCAAACGCGCAAATGTCACAAAGGTCTCCATATTGTTTACTTCTGCTTCCTCTTGCCCAAAACTACGCAGTACCCCGCGTATAGAATCATTATGAAAATTAAAATTCATAGCCTGTCCATTCCTTCCCTGATCCCGCTTGTTCTGTCAAACGATATTTCTTCCATTCCTCCGGCAGCAAAGAAGCATACGGCTCCTTGGCAAACCGATCATCTACCAGTACCAGCAAGCCTTCATCATGCTCTGTGCGGATAAGCCTGCCCCCTGCCTGAAGAACCTTGTTCATCCCAGGATACACATACGCATAGTTGAATCCATTCCGTCCCTGTTCCGAAAAATAATCCCGCAGCACATCCCGTTCTGCGCCAATTTGCGGCAATCCGACACCAACCACTACGACTCCATTCAAACGATCACCCGGCAGATCAACTCCTTCGGCAAACACGCCCCCCAGTACGGCAAAGCCGAGCAGGGTACGCTCTTGCCCCGGCTGAAAAGCCTCCAGAAAGTGATCCCGCTCCGGTTCGGTCATGCCTGGATTTTGTACCAGCGTATCCGCCGACACGCCCCGGGCCATAAATTCCTCATACACCTCTCGCAGATACGGATAGGAAGGGAAATACACGAGCATATTCCCTTTACGCTCCTCAGCCAATCCCGCCAGCATATCTGCAATCGCCCCCTTCGAGCGTTCACGATCCCTATAACGAATAGAGAGCGGCAACAGGCGTACATCCCATTGCTCCTGATGAAAAGGGGAAGGAACCTGCAACGTGTAATCTTCTTCCCTCGCTCCCAGCATGTCCCGGTAATACGCAAGCGGCGTCAACGTCGCAGAAAAATAAATCACCGAGCGATAGCCCTTCACAGCCTGACCCAGCAAATGCGAAGGATCCAGGCAGAACAGCTTGACCCGCACTTCACTGCGTCCCGCCTCGATATAGGTAACGTAGCGTTCATCGTACAAAGCTGCAATCCGCAGCATATTTTGAGCGGCAAAATACGCATCCAACAGCAAGGTATGAGCCGCTCCTGAGCTGCTCGTACTACCAACGCCAGTTAACAGCTCACGTTCGGCTGCCTCTACAAAAGGTGCCAGCAGCTCCAGCACCTCATGCGGCGCCTCCGTATTCACTGCTTTTCCCGTATCCGCGTACAGCTTGCGCAACGCAATCATATGCGCGTTAACTGCACTAGCCGCCCCGGCAATCTCCGGGCTTAGCAGCTTGAACTCTTTTTTCAATTCCAAAAAAGACGATTTCAACATTTCCGCCGAAAACATATCTCGGCCGCGTTCCACCAGATTATGCGCTTCATCCACCAGCACAACACCTTTTCGCTTGTGCTCCTCCAAGAGTCTTTTCAAGGAAATACGCGGATCAAAGACATAATTATAGTCACTGATTATACCATCTGAGGCATACGCCACATCCAGTGAAAATTCAAAGGGACATACCCTGTGTTTGCGCGCATAATACTCGATCACCGCTCGGGTCATCAACGTCTCGTTCGCCAAAATATCGGACACCGCACCGTTGATCCGGTCGTAATATCCCTCGCACATGCTGCATGATCCGGCATCGCAATCATTTTCTTCCTTGAAGCAAATTTTATCCTTCGCCGTCAAGGTTACTACATGCATGTGCAGCCCTTGGGCCTGCATTTTGGCATACGCTTCTTCTGCTGCTGCGCGGGTCGTGGTGCGGGCAGTCACATAATACACACGGCTAGCCAGCCCTTCACCGATGGCCTTGATCGCAGGAAACAGGGTGGATACCGTTTTACCGATACCCGTAGGCGCTTTGGCAAACAGATTGACCCCTTCTGCAATCGTCTTGTACACCGAACCCGCCAGAGGCCGCTGGCCTGAACGATATGTGTCAAAGGGAAAGGCCAGTGTTGCAATGCTGGCATCCCGTTTCTCCGCATGCGCTCTTAACAGGAAAGCATACGGCGCATAACCCTCGACCATCCTCAGCGCAAAGGTCTCCAGCTCTGCAAAGGATAACTCTCGTCTGAACCGCCGAATTTCTCCGCTGTGTGCCTGTACATAAGTAAGCTGGGCCTGCATGGAATTGCGCTGCTCTTCGCGGGCAATCATATAGGCGTACAGAAACGCTTGTGCCCAATGCACAGGTTGACCATCCCCCGGTATATCTTCGAGAGGAATGGAGACCGATTTGATTTCATCAACCGTCCATATGCCGTCCAGCTCAATCAGTCCATCACAGCGGCCCTCAACGATAAATAGGGCATCCTCATATAGAATTTCTGTGCGCAGATGTACCTCTTTGCGGTCATGCTCCTTATAGCTTTTTTGGATAAGCTGATGCACGCGTGTTCCTTCCAGCATGCTGCTGTTCGAGCGGAAACCACCGTGAATGCTGCCGCTCCGATGCACATATTCCACAAGGGGTCGCACCGATATGTTAATTGGTTCCTTCATACGATCACCCGTTCCGGTCATAGTCCTTTCACTGTATCACGTAGACAGACGAAACGTAAGAGGCAAAAGGATTGTTTGTCATCTAACTGGTATTCACTCATGACCTCTTTTTTCCGAAATATAGAAATAGGGCTTTTAGCTTTCAGCAATTTTGCGTTATTAACGAGTTTCTTATTCTTTGGGAGCTTATTTTTCCGAAAATACGATGACAGGTGTATGGGTCCGTGGAGATATTATGGTCGACCTACGCCAGCCGAGCATCCTCATCCTCAAGCTATCATCTTTTTTGCCATCGTTCTGATACTCGGCGACTTGTTCACCTACTTCATGATACACCACATCAAAAAAACAGAATGAAGCTAAATGCTCAGGACGCAATCGGGTAGAAATAGCAAAACGATAATTATAAGTCGCTAAATGTCAGGAAAGCTGGATTATTGTTAATAAAAAGTGGTAAAATGGAAATAAGAATCGTATTAGAAAACCTTCTGCCGCTAGAGGAGACATGCCTTACAATCTACATGGGGGGGTGGGCTTTTTGAACCTCGAACAATTGGAAAAACTCATGGAAAAAGAACGCCGCGAACTAAATCGTATGGCAACCTTACATGGATTAAGGGATGAACGTGTATTGGACAAATCCTCTAGGCTTGACCGAATTATGGACAAGTATCTCCACACCAAGCGTGCGGTAAATGGTAGCAATCAGGCACATTAATAGAAGAAAGCTACACCGCTGCCCGTAAGGGCAGCTTTTTTTGTACATAGCGTCGTATCCCACTCCCATATCTGTACACGTTAACTTTCCGGTAGGACACTACTTTCTTCCGTACTGCGTCCGCAGTAGTTCCTGCGTAAACGTAATCCATTCTCTGGCGGCAAAGGACAGATACCGATCCTTTCGCCAGATCATCCCTAGATGCCAGGGAATGACGGGATCAACGAGTGTAATAACACGTAATCGTTCGGAATCAAGGTCACGGCAAATCGCTTCCGGCAGCAGCGCTATCCCCAAGTTCGCAGCAACCATTTCGCTGATCAGATCCCATTGTGAGCTTTCATAGACGACTCGCGGCTGGAAGCCAGCCCGGACACACTCTGCAATAATACGGTCATGCAATGTAAAATCCTCGCGGAACAGCACAAACGATTCCTCCGCCAGCGCTGCCAGCGGTACCTCTGTACGCTCTGCCAGTACATGCGTAGGGTGAACCAGCAAATTCAGCTTTTCCTCCACGAACAGAAACGTCTCGAATATGTCCCCACTCGGCGGCAACACAATTACGCCGATATCCAATGCACCCGCGCCTACGTCCTGCTCTACTTTTTTCGCCCCATCCTCAAATAGCTGAATGGTCACATCGGGATATGCCTTGTGAAATTCCCCAATGACACGCGGAAAAAAGCTCGATCCGACCATGGGGGGCAGACCGATACGGATGTGCCCTTTTTTCAGGTTCATCAAATCACTCAGCTCGGAGGACAAGCTCTGGAAGGATTTCACAATTGCTTGTGCCTGAAGCTCAATCACCTTCCCCGCGTCCGTCAGCTCGATTCTTTTGCCGATCCGGTCGAACAATGCGACGCCCAATTCATCCTCCAGACTTTTAATCGTTTTGCTGATCGTCGGCTGTGTAATAAACAGGCTCTGGGCCGCCTTCGTAAAGCTGCGCAAGCGCGCGACCTCCAAAAAATACTGCAAATGTCGAATATCCATCCTATCACCTCCTTCTATAGATAAACGGAATACATCACATTCTTTATATGCATTTTACTCATGAAAGCTTGTGATGTAAAATTTCATTACAGTTTGAAAATAACGAAACTCATAGATAGGAGCCATTATATATGAAAAGCTTCATACGCGGTGTCCTCCAGATCGCCGTCCTGATGGCCTTTTCGCTCATCCTGAACGCGATGGTCTCCTGGCTCCACCTGCCTGTACCTGGTAGCATTATCGGCATGCTGATTCTCTTTATTCTGCTGCAAACGGGCGTGATCCGCCTAAGCTGGATTGAGATCGGCGCAAACTGGCTGCTGGCCGAGCTGCTATTATTCTTTATTCCCTCCGCTGTCGGCGTTATGAATTATTGGCCGATGCTGGAGCACGATGGTATGAGCATTATGCTGGTCGTACTGCTCGGTACCTTTCTCGTGATGGCCTGCACGGGCATGATCGCCAGTCTGCTCGGCAAACGAAAGGAGCACAAATCCTCATGACCGGTCTTCTATGTATTGTATTGACGCTCGCTATTTACTGGATGGCCAAACGCATGTACCGTACACTGCCCAAGGTGTATTTGTCTCCACTACTCATTACACCGATCATTATTATTTTAATTTTGACGCTTTCGGGTATAAATTACCGTTCCTATAATTCGGGTGCCCATTTGCTCTCCATGCTGCTCCAACCAGCGACGATTGCATTTGCCGTCCCTTTATATCGATATTTCCCTGTGCTGAAAAAACATGCGACCCAAATCGTGCTTAGCGTGCTGTCCGGTTCAGTCGTAGCCGTAGTATCCTCCATGGTACTCGCCAAATGGATGCATCTGGATTCCTCACTGATGAGCAGCCTGATTCCTCGCTCCATTACGACACCGATTGCCATGAATGTTTCACAAACGATTGGCGGTAATCCGACAGTCACGGCTGTGTTCGTTATTTTGACCGGATTAAGCGGTCTCATTATCGGTCCGATGATCGTTAAGCTGTTCCGTATCGAAAATGAAGTTTCGCGCGGTGTACTGCTCGGTACCGGCGCTCATGGTACGGGTACTTCCAAAGCGTTCGAGTTCAGTTCGCTGACGGGCACTATTTCCAGCATCTCTATGGTGCTCGCCGCTCTCTTTACCTTGGCGGCTGCGCCGTTCCTGTTCCACTTGATGCTGTGAGTTCTTCATATACAAAACAAAGAACCTCCGTTCCACTAGCTAGTGGAACGGAGGTTCTTTGCCTATTTGGGAGCAAGGCCCCCTCATCTCTCGCTGCCATCAGATCGCTTTAACAGCGCCGGATTTCTCATCTGCCTCAACAGGCGTCACAGCTTCACATAAATAAGCGTCCAGCTCTGCCGCATATTGGCGCTCTTGCGCGGCGCTCCAGCCTGCATGCTCAGACATCAGCGCAATGACGGGCTGCTTCCAGCGCTTCACCCCGTCAATCTGAAAGAACAACGCCCCGGTGCGGCGTATGAAAAAATCAGACGGTGTCACCGTCATTTCCTGCTCCATGGCATACAGGAGCGGGACACGCACTTCCACGGGCAGCGCGGCTTCCGTCTCGCTGGCCTCCTTCATGCTGCGAGCCGCTATGGCAAACAGCCGCTCCGCATTGGAGCCGTATCGGGTGACCCACACCCTTGCGGTTTCTGGCGGCAACCCGAGCGCAGCACCCGCTACCGCTTGCCCGCTCACGAAGGCTTCCCAACCGGCGGAGCCGCCTACGCTGCCGCCCGAGATCGGGATGTGCCTAGTGCGGCATGCCCGGAAGCTCTGCCCATGCAAACGGCCCAGCTCCCGTACCGCGCGGTCTACAACCAGCTCGGACATTTTCCGGTAGCCTGTCAGCTTGCCGCCCGCAATCGTGATCAGGCCCGAGCGTGATTCCCAAATTTCATCCTTGCGTGAAATTTCCGAAGGGCTTTTGCCATCCTCATAAATGAGCGGCCGCACACCAGCCCAGCTCGATTCCACATCCTTGACGGACAGCTTCACCTCAGGGAACATGCCGTTGATCGCTTGAAGTACATAGGTCCGGTCTTCGGCAGTCATTCGGGGATGAGCTGTATCCCCTTCATATACCGTGTCGGTCGTACCTGCGTACGTTTTCCCGTCACGGGGAATGGCGAATACCATCCGTCCATCCGGTGTATCAAAATAAACGGCCTGTCTGAGCGGGAATCGCTTGGCATCGAACACCAGATGGACACCTTTGGTCAGGCGAAGCACCTTGCCTTCTTTGGACCGATCCATCTCCCGCAGCGTATCCACCCACGGTCCGGCGGCGTTAATAACCAGCGAAGCCCGGATTTCATGAGACTGCCCCGTTACCCGATCCGTTACGCTTGCGCCGCTGATTCGTCCGTCATCATACAGCAGCTTGTCGGCCTTAGCGTAGTTTACAGCCAGAGCCCCTCGCGCCACGGCCTCCTTCATGACCTCAATCGTCAGGCGAGCATCGTCCGTACGGTACTCCACATAGCTGCCGCTTCCCTTCAGTCCTTCCCGCTTCAACAAAGGCTCCCGTTCCAGCGTGGTCCGAATATTCAGCATCCGGCGGCGTTCGCTATGCTTAACCCCGGCGAGAAAATCATACACTAGCAGTCCGACAGAAGTGGTAAACGCGTTGAACGTGCCTCCCTTGTGAAATGGGAGCAGCATACGTTCCGGCGTGGTCACGTGCGGGCCGTTTTCGAATACAATCGCTCGCTCCTTCCCGACCTCGGCTACCATTTTAACCTCAAACTGCTTCAAATATCGAAGACCACCATGCACCAGCTTGGTAGAGCGACTGGACGTGCCTGCCGCAAAATCCTGCATCTCGACCAGAGCAGTCTTCAAGCCGCGATCCGCGGCATCCAGCGCAATTCCGGCTCCTGTAATGCCGCCGCCAATAATTAATATATCAAAATGCTCACGCTCCATACGTTCCAAAACAGCCGTTCTCTCCTGCGCAGCAAATGCAAGTTTTCCCATGGTCTATCCCTCCATCTCTATGTTCACTCGCCGACCCCATCATCAAAATACAAAAAAAGACCACGAGCATCGCTACGGCATATGCCGAGCGGTTCATGGTCTCTCCAAGTCTCCTGACGGGTATTAACTTATCTATATCGTAGCACACACCGTACGCTGTGAAAAGGGGTTATTGGCTATTGCTTATAATGCTCAAAAAGCTGTTTGTTGGAGGTCGTTACCGCTGTAGCTCCAGCAGCGAGAGCCGCCTCTACATCCTCCGGGGTACGAATTAGCCCTCCTGCCAAGATGGAAATACCCGTGCGTTCACTGACCTCTGTAATCATGGGGGGAACAATGCCGGGTAGCACCTCAATGTAATCGGGTCGCGTTTTTTCCACCAGCGCGTAGCTTTTTTCCAGCGCAATCGTATCTAGCATAAATACCCGTTGCACAGCGAGAATACCCTTCTTTTTGGCGGTCGCAATCACACCGGATCGGGTCGAAATAATACCGAATGGCTTAATCTCCTGACACAAATATTCAGCGGCATATTCATCATTCTTCAAGCCCTGTACCAGATCGGCATGAAGAAGCATCTGCTTGTTGCGGCTCCGTGCCAACTGATACAGGCTGCGTAGCTGTGCTACATGCGTATCCAGAAAAACTGCATACTCATAGGAGCTGTCCAAAATATCCTCCAGCTGTTTCATATGCTTAGCCGCAGGCAAAATGCGTTGTCCCTGAAATGGCATGGATATCCCCCTTAAATCCCTAGGCTAAAATGTCGGTCAAATCTTTCAAATTTTATATTATCACTCTGTTCAACGAACGTGAAGCGGTTTCATTTTAGGCATATATAAAAAGCTGTCCTCCCGAAAGTAAATTCTTCGGGAAAACAGCCTCAGTCCTTAACAGAAATAGACCACATCATATGTCAGTGCCTTTGAAAAGCTTTATATTGCACTAACCCTCAAACCCTTGGCGTAGCCATGAGGTAGCCAGCGCAATCGCCCCGCGCTTGGCTGCGGTTTCCGATAACGGGTTCAGCATCACGAAGTCGTGAATGATTCCCTGAAAGCGGGCTGCGGTCACATCCACCCCGGCCTCACGCAGCTTGTTCGCGTAAGCTTCCCCTTCATCCCGCAGCACGTCAGCCTCGCCTGTGATGACCAATGCGGGCGGCAGCCCCTTGAGCTGTTCTGTCGTTGCTCGCAGCGGAGATGCCGTAATCTGTGCCCGTTCATTGGGATCTGTCGTGTATTGATCCCAGAACCATTGCATCCCTTCTCGGCTCAGGAAATACCCTGTGGCGAATTCATGATACGATTCCGTGTCAAAAGAAGCGTCTGTCACCGGATAGAACAACAACTGCTGTCGGATAGCAGGGCCGCTGCGTTCCTTGGCAAGCAGCGTTACGGCTGCGGTCATGTTACCGCCGACGCTGTCTCCAGCTACCGTCAGCGTATCAGGCTTTAGCCCATGCTCGCGTCCATGCTGAGCCACCCACTGAATGACCGCGTAAATTTCCTCAATTGCCGTCGGATATTTGGCTTCAGGTGACAAGCTGTATTCCGGGAATACAACCGCTGCGTGCGCACCCACGGCCAGTTCACGGATCAGACGATCATGCGTATGGGCATTACCGAATACCCATCCTGCCCCGTGGACGTATACAATAACCGGGAGGTTCCCTGTCACCTGTTGCGGACGAACAATCCGGACCTTGACCTCCCCGCTTGGGCCGCCGGAAATAGACAAGTCTTCCACGTCTGCGGCAGGCTTGTCTGCCAGACCGGATTGGACCTCATTGACCGTTTCACGTCCCTTTTCAGGGCCCAAATCGTACAGAAACGGAGGATTAGCGTTATTGTCTGCGAACTTCTGCGCTGCGGGTTCAAGCTGTACCTTTTTACTCATATCGGTTCACTCTTCCTTTCCTGTCTGCTGTTTTTATCTATCCAAAGTTGCTTATTTAGGCTCATTCAGCTTCACCTTATATACTTAAACGAGATCAATTCTTTTTAATCTCATGGCTTTAGGATGCCCAACACAAGGGCTTGACTTTCATTATATTTTGTAACTATAATAGTTACATATTAGAGTTCGTGAATGAATAGGGCAAACCCATAATCAAACTAGTAATCTAAATAACATTTACAGGAGATTATTCATTATGAAAATTGCAGTTATTGGTGCAGGTGGTAAAGCAGGAGGCAACATTGTTAAAGAGGCATTGGACAGAGGGCATGAGGTAACGGCGATCGTTCGCGACTCTGCCAAAGTAACAGACAGCCGTGCGACTGTGGTACAAAAAGACGTTTTCGATCTGAAAACAGACGATCTGAAAGGCTTTGACGTTGTCGTTAACGCTTTTGCCGCTCCACTCGGTCAAGAGCATCTGCATGTAGATGCAGGTAACGTTCTGATTGAAGCATTGCGTAATGTGTCCGGTACTCGCCTGATTGTTGTGGGCGGCGCAGGCAGCCTGTTCACAGATGAGTCCCAAACCTTGTTGGTAAAAGACACTCCTGGTTTCCCGGATTTCGTATACCCAACGGCTAATAATCAAGGAAAGAACCTGGAAATTTTGCGTGGAACCAGCGATCTGAACTGGACTTTCATTAGTCCTTCCGCTGAATTTGCTCTCGGCAAACGCACCGGCTCTTATAAAATAGGCAAAGATGTGCTGCAAGTTAATTCCAAAGGCGCAAGCTATGTCAGCTATGAAGATTATGCGGTGGCTGTAATTGACGAAATCGAGAAACCACAGCATCTGAACCAACGCTTCACCGTGGTATCCGAGTCCTAATTCCTGCACTTAATCCGACATATACGTATGATAAAAAAGACCCTTCGGTCATGTCCCATATGTCATGGAAAGTCCGGTTTTGCTACAAATCGGACTTTCCATACACACTGTGAGAATATGAACCCACAGGGTCTTTTAGGTATAACTTGAGGATGCTGTCAATGCTGTCAATGCTGTCAGTCCTCAGCTCTCTTCTTCTGCACGGCCGGGAGACTTCTTATCGCTAAAGCATAGCTTGAGGATCGGAGGTGCAGCCAAAGTCGTCAGAATGACAACAATAATGACGGATGTAAAATATTGCTGTGCCAGCAGACCCGTTTGCAGCCCGGTAGCTGCGATAATGAGCGCGACTTCGCCGCGAGATATCATACCGGAGCCAATCGCGAGCGAAGAACGGTTATTAAAGCCTGTCAAACGTGCCCCGATTCCGCCACCGATCAACTTCGTAACCATTGCAACCAGTGTCAAAGCAACGACAAATCCGATCTGCTGCCCTACTCCTTCGAAAGAAACATTTAATCCAATGCTGACAAAAAACACAGGGACAAAGATGGAATAAGCGATAGGCTCCACTTTTTCTTCTACGACATGCTTAAAGCTCGTTTGCGAAATGGCAATCCCGGCAGCAAAGGCTCCGATAATGCCCGCCATACCCAACATATCTGCAAAATACGCAAACCCGAAGCAGATGATCAAAGCAGCGGTAATGGTAGCCTCTGTCACCTTAAGCGGTGCAAGTATTTTCATGATCCAGGGAACCACAAACCAACCTCCGAATATAGCGACGACAAAGAAAAGAAGCTTTTTGCCGACGAGAAGCCCCAGAGATGTTCCCCCTCCTACCCCGAATATACTCATCATCACTGCAAGCAGCACTACCACCAGCACATCATCTAGCACTGCCGCACCCAAAATCGTCGAGCCTTCCCGGGTGTTAAGCTTGTTCATATCCTTTAGCACCTGCACCGTAATGCTGACGGAAGTGGCGCTCAGAACAACACCGAGAAACCATCCTTCATGCACCGAAAATCCAAAGGCTTCCCCGACTCCAAAACCGCAGATCAACGGAAGAATAATCCCCCCAACTGCTACCGCTACCGCAGGTTTCCAGTTACGACGAAGCTGATCCAGATCCGTCTCCAGCCCGGCAATGAACATCAGCAGCAGCACTCCGATTTCAGACATATCATGAATAAGTGTATTGTCCTGAACCCACCCCAATACCGCCGGCCCCAGTACAATACCGGCAATCAGCTTCCCTAGCACCGAAGGCTGACCAAGTCTGACCGACAGATCACCAGCCACTTTAGTAAACAGCAGAATCAGCAAAAGATACAATATAAATTGCATGGCTCATATACCTCCTCAATCATCAAATGGTAGACATCTAATATTGATAAAATGCTACAACTTTGCGCAAAATATGTGTCTGACGTGCCCTGAACACAACAAAAGAAGGAACCTGTAACTACAGATCCCCTTAAAAAAGACAAAGAGGAGCCTTGGTGACAGGCTCCTCCGGTAATTCATTGTCATTTTATGTTGTCGTTCAGTAACCTACATAAGTTCGCGCATATATACCTTTATTATACCTTTTTCCTAAACCGCTGTAAACATTTTGAATCAGTTCTCTGCTTTTTCTACATAGCGGACACGGTATTCAGAGGACAGCATACTCATCAGAATGGAGTCATGGTATTGATGATTATAAAATAAAGCATCCCGTTGCACGCCTTCACGTTGGAAGCCTATTTTTTCATAGCAACGGATGGCCCGTTCATTAAAATCATACACGTTCAACTCAATTCGATGCAGATTACAGATACCGAATCCGTAATCCAGCATTAGCACAAGCGCCTCAGTGCCGTAGCCTTTTCCCTGATTCTCCTGTTCATTAATGGCAATGCGGATGTTGGCACTGCGGTTCAGGCTGTCCATATCCTGAAGAGCAATGTCACCGATAATACGATCATCTTCCTGAAGGGCAATCAGCAGCAGCAGGCTGGAGGTATCCTGCCCCTTAGCCTCGATATAACGTGCAATTTGATCCTTGGTAAAGCTGCGCTGCGTACCCGTCATCCTCCTCACGTCCTGATCAAACAACGTATTATAGTACAGTTCGGTGTCCTCCACCTGAATGGGCCGCAAGTACACCCGCGATCCTTCAAGTAGTCGTGCCACAGACGTTGTGGACAAAGATTTTTGAGTCATAATCATCCTCCTATTCTAAAAATGTTCAGTTATGAAATTTGGAAACAAACTACTGTGCAGGGTCGGCATTTTTCACAGCAGAATTATTGAAATCAGCAGGTGACTGGCGCCAAATGACGGATTGAAGCATGAGTCCGACTAAACCCAAAGCCCCAATCGTCACCCCAATCCAAACAAAGGTAGTTCCTGCTCCGGCTATGCGAATCATTACACCCCCGATAAGCGGTGAGACGATCATAATCGCTCCAATCACAGTACTTTGGATACCGAAGACGCGCCCCACCATATCGGCCGGAGTTCCGGCTTGTAATATGTAATTCTGGGTGATGATGTACAGGCCGTTGCCCACGCCTAGCATGGCCCCAATCATAAGCAGTACGGGTAATCCTGTCCCCGGTTGCGCCCAGCCTAAAGCGGCAATAGCTCCACCAACCAGTACATTACCTCCACCAAGCCCCCAGCCTGCGCTTATGCGATTCAAGCGATTAAGCACAAGCATGCAGCCGACGGCGCCAGCCCCTATGGATGAAACCAGCCAGCCAAGCAGCGATTCGTTACCCGGAGCGAGCACTCGCAGCAGTGTAGGAAACTGATAGTCAATCATGAGAATGGCGGTCAAGCCGAAAAGTCCGAATATGAGCGTATGCAAAAGCATTCGACTGCGCCAGAGGAACGCCCAGCCCTCGCGCCATTGGCTGAAAAAACGGGACGCGCCGACGCGCTCCTTCCGATGCTCGGCTTCCTCAACCTCAGCCTCGCTTGGCGAATCCGGCTTTCCTTGCAGCACAGCAATAGTCGCTTGCTGCTCTATGCTGACGAGGGCGGGGCCGATTCCGCGCAGCGGCCACAGCACCAAACCGGAGCACAGGCGCAGCAGTGCATTAAGAATAATGCAGGCTTGGGGCGACAGCACAGTCAAGGTCATGGCGCCCAATAATGGCCCTGCCACTTTAGAAGCCTGATTGACCAGCCCATTCAGCGAGGTCGCCCGAAACAGGTCGCCGCTGGCGACTACAGTGCGAGTCAAGCCCTGCTGTGATGGCATTTGGAATACGCCAGCCGCCGCACGCAGACCCAGCAGAGGCAACAACCACGCTGGCCCCGGAACTGCGAGAATCGCCAACGTCAGCAAGGCAATAGCTACATCGCAGCCGATCATCAGCCGGGCCTTATGCACCCGGTCGGCTAACGTACCTGCGATAGAGCCGAGCAGCAGACCCGGTAGCGCCATCACTACCGGAATCAGCGCAATTAGCATGGGATCGGCTTCCCAGCGGTAAGCGACGAGCACCTGAATAGCGATGGCATCAAACCAATCGCCAAAGGAAGCAGCCGTGTGCGCCGCAAACATCCGCCGAAAACGGCCGTTGCGCCAAATGCTAGACGTGGATTCTGATTCTTTCTTTTCCTTCATTTCTATTCACCCTGCTCTCATTTTCTGCATTAGTAGCAATAAGAACATTCTAGCGGGCCTATATCAGAGGAAAATCAGACAGCGAAAAACATCAGACCGCAGAAAGTGTTTGCTCCAACCAAAGCCCCAGCGTCGCACCATGTAACGTTAAGCCATTATCCCGATCAAGCCGTTCATATTGAGCCGTATATTTCTTTTCCAATGAAGGAAAGCCACCATAACGCTTCAAAAAACCACAGATTTGACAGACCGCCTTGATTTTAAGCAATTCCTGCTTAGCCATATCAAGCGTGTCCAGCCCCTCATCCAGTAGCCGCTCGGCCTCGTTCACTCCCCCGGTAAGCAATAGCATGAATCCCCGCATCATCCGATAACGTCCCAGCTCCCGCAAATATGGAGCCTCATATAGCATCCCTTTCAATCGAACGGATAGTACCCTAGCCTCCTCCATACGGTTGGCGGTCAGATGCATGTACATCTCCATCAGTGCAACAGGCATCACAAATTTGTCCAGCTCATCCCGCTCCATCACTGCAAAAGCCAGCGGAAGTCTCTCCAATGCGCGTTCAGGTTGTCCATTCTCCACATAAGCCTCCAGGATGTTGAGAATACGTAATTCCCGCTCCTGCTCGGCAGATAGTAATCCACTGGAAAGCGCCTGCTCACATAGAGCAAGCTTCTGATCTGTTACCCCTGCTGTACCCATATATAGCAGTAACATCCAGTACAATCGATCTTTAGGAGCAAAGTCCTCCCGTTCCAAAAACCACAATATATCGGCCTGCACAAACCGGGTATACATCTGATAAAAAGGAGACAATTCGAATCCCATCTGCTCCTGCTGAGCAGCCAGCGCCACGATGGAATTGCCCTGTCCGAGCAATTGGTATTTCCGTAACAGTCCGTGGACAGCGTCTTGTACCTCCTGATCGCGCAGGGACGGATGATTCTGTCGTTGCACGCCAGTAAGGGTCAGGCTGTAACCATACCCCCGGACCGTATGAATACGGAGCACATTCCATGACTTAAGTTTTTTGCGCAATCTATAGATATGATCGTCCACCGTGCGCTCCACCGGATATTCCAGCGGCCACACACGATCCAGCAGTTGTTCCCGGGTAAATACCTGATTGCAGTTATCGTATAGAAAGCGCAACAGTGCAAACTCTTTAGCCAACAACATAACACGATCTGCACTACAGATTACACTGTAACCGTCTGCATCAAATTGCAGCCTGATCATCCACCTCGCCTCCGACATATCGTTTCTTCGCCGCTCCCAGCCCTATAAACAGAAGCAATACGCTCAGGCACAAAAGCAGCAGTAGCGGAATGGTCCAGCCCTGTGTAGCATCATGCAAATAGCCAAATATCGTCGGCCCTGTCGCCGCCAGCAAGTAACCAAAGGACTGGGCCATACCCGACAACTCCGCCGCCTGCTGCGGTGTCCGCGTCCGCAAATTAAAGAACATCATCACGAGCGGAAAAGCAAAACCACCCGCTATACCCATACAAATCACCCAAATCACACTCCACTGTGTAGCCCCGAGCAGAAATCCACCCAAACCGATAAAATACAGCGCAGCCATAATCAGAACCAATATTCGCTGATCTTTCACCCGTGCAGCCCAAATAGGTACAATAAAAGTAAACGGCATTTGCGAGAACATCATAACGGACAGCATCCATCCCGCAGTCTCCGAATCCATTCCCTGTCCGACCATCATCTCGGGAAACCATGCGGCAGGGACGTAGAACAGGGCAGATTGCAACCCCATAAACAACGTCACCTTCCAGGCCAAAGACGATTTATACACACTCACAGTTCGGGCGGACACTGCCGCTTTATTGACTGTTTTTCGCGCCTTGAGAAGCTGGGGCACCCACAGTAGAATACCTACCACACCCACAATACTCCATATTCCCAAAGAACCGCGCCAGCCCAAACCTCCGTTTAGAGCCAAAGGTACGCTCAATCCGGATGCCGTTGCAGCAACCACATTCATGGATACTGAATACACTCCGGTCATCAGTCCGCTGTTATGGGGGAACTCTTCCTTGATCAGACTGGGCAGCAAAACATTACACACCGCTATAGCCAGTCCCAGCATGGCTGTCCCGGTAAATAAGGCAGTCACTCCCAACGTGGAGCGCACCACAATACCTGCGGTCAACAGCAGCAAGGCTGCAAAAATAATAAGAGTCGACCCGAAGCGGCGCGACAGTTTGGCTACAAATGGCGACAACAGGGCAAAAGCCAGCAACGGCAATGTCGTTAATAGGCCACTCAGTGTATTCGAAATATGCAAAGAATCCTTAATCAAACCGATAAGGGGTCCTACCGAGGTAATCGAGGCACGCAGATTGGCACCTACCAAAATGATCCCTACGGCAAGCACCCAAGGACCGACATGCCACAAAGATTTGTATACCAAAGCTCGTTGGTGTTGCTGTGAACTCATCTCTCCATTCTCCAATCCATCTGTGTTATGCTCAAAGGCTCCAACCAAGTGTACGGCTGGAGCCTGAGCAATTTCTATCTCATTAAATTATAATGGCATTTATGTCATATGCATAGGACGGATCGACACAACGCTCCAAACCTTCAAATTCAGCGCACAGCTTCATCGAACAAATAAAAGCTGCCTGAAAGGATGGTTTCCTTTTGAGGCAGCTTTCAGTTCATGACTTAGATGTGACCAGCGCTGCTTAACGTACCAGCCAGCCGCCATCCACCGCCAAGATATGACCGTTCATGTAGTCGGAACCCTGACTGGCGAGGAAAACAACAACCCCCATCAGATCAGACGGATCGCCCCAACGACCAGCAGGAATACGCGACAAGATTTCTTGATTGCGACTTTCATCCGCACGGATTGGAGCCGTGTTTGCCGTAGCAATATAACCAGGCGCAATCGCATTAATCTGAACGTTATGAACCGCCAGCTCGTTCGCAAATGCCTTGGTTAAACCAGCTACCGCATGCTTGCTCGCTGTATACGGCGGAACGAACTTGCCACCCTGAAAAGCAAGCATAGAAGCGACATTGATAATCTTCCCGCTTTTTTGCTCTACCATCACCTTTGCCACTTCCTGGCTCAGATGATATACGGCATTCAGGTTGATTTCCATGACAGCGTCCCAATCCTCATCTTTATACTCCAGCAGAGGAGCGCGACGGATCGTACCCGCATTGTTCACAAGGATATCAATTTTACCGAATGCTTTGACGCATTCTTCTACAATCTTTGTAATGGATTCTCTTTCCGTCAGATCGGCCTGATGAAAGACAACCTTCACACCTGTAGGTTCCAGCAAACGTCTGGTTTCTTCATATTCATCATTGTTAGCTACAATGAACAGGTCTGCACCCGCTTTAGCCAAAGCTACGGAATACCCTTGACCCAAACCACTGTTGCCTCCTGTTACAATTGCCGTTTTACCCTTTAGACTGAAAAAATCCAATGAAAAATTGTCCAGACCCATGCCTACGCCTCCATCATATTTTAGTTTAAGATATATTCCTCTAATGAATCCTACAGCGCTGCACGAACTTCCTTATATTTAGCTACATAACGCGCTGCATTTTCTGTGATCAAGTCGTAGCGGCCTTCCTTGGCTGGAGCCGTCAAATTGCCCCCAATTCCCACGGCCACACATCCGTTGCGCAGCCAGGTTTCCATATTATCCAGATCAACGCCACCGGTTGGCATAATCTGCACATGAGGCATTGGACCTCTGACCGCCTTAACAAAGTCCGCCCCCATCGCACTGCCTGGGAACAACTTCACGACATCGCTACCCAATTTCATGGCTTCCTTGATCTCATTCAGCGTCATACAGCCGGGCATATAAGGAATCGCGTACAAATTGCATAGCTTCGCCGTTTCTTCTTCAAAAGAAGGACTCACGACAAACTCTGCTCCGGCCAGAATAGCAATTCTCGCCGTCAGTGACTCCAGTACCGTTCCTGCACCAATCACTGCCCGATCTTTAAATTCGTCTCTCAATCTTCGAATGACCTGATCCGCATCCGGCGTGGTAAACGTAAGCTCAATATTATCCAAGCCGCCTTCAATGCAGGCTTTAGACATTAGATACGCTTCCTCCGCCGTGTTTCCCCGAATGACTGCGACGACACCTACCGAAGTGATATGCTCCAAAACTTTCTTTTTCGTCATGTTCCTGATCCTTTCCACGAATGGGATGACCATGTACCCTCAGCCGCTTGCAGGTCTACGCTCCAATGCACTGATCGGATTAACGCAACTCGCTCATGGCTACCTGATCCATGTCTTTGTATGTTTTATTTTCACCGGCCATGCCCCAAATGAAGGTATAGCTGCCAGTAGCCGCACCGCAGTGGATAGACCAAGGTGGAGAAATAACGGCTTCATCATTCTTCATCACCAGATGGCGCGTTTCGTTCGGCTCACCCATCAGGTGGAACATTCTCGCATTCTCATTCAGTTCAAAGTAGAAATACACTTCCATACGACGGTCATGAACATGTGTCGGCATCGAGTTCCACACACTGCCGTTTTCCAACGTCGTCATACCCATAACCAATTGGCAGCTTTGAATGCCCTCATCATGGATAAAGCGACGCAACGTACGGTTGTTGGCTGTTTCCTGCGAACCCAGACTTTCAGACGGTACATCGGCAAAAGACTGCTTCGTCGTCGGATACGTGGTATGAGCCAAGGCTGAAACGATATAAAATTTTGCAGGCTTCGAGCTGGAATCGCTTTCAAAGATCAACTCCTTGCCCCCTCTGCCTACGTAGAGACAGTCCTTCGTGTTCAGCTCATAGGTTTCACCGTCAACTTTTACAGTACCGCTACCGCCGACATTAAAAATACCCAGCTCGCGGCGCTCCAAAAAGGTTTCCGCCTTGATTTGATCGCTGCCTTCCAGCGCAACGGATTTATTCACGGGATAAATGCCCCCGATAATGACACGATCTTCATGCGTATAGACCAGCTTTACCTCCTCAGGCACAAACAGCTCCTGTATCAAATAGTGCTGACGCAACTCTTCAGTCGTAAAATGCTTGGCATGTTCGGGATGAGTTGAATAACGCATTTCCATAAAAACATTCCTCCTGTTTAGATAAACTTTTTTATCAACGGATTGTTATAAAAGCGGTTTCTAACTCTACTTCTTAGCTAGAATTGTAATTATTATCTAAGAGGGTGTCAACCCAAATCTTCACTATTCCTTGAAAAATCCTTAATATTCACGAACTTTTACACTCTTTTTACCTTTTGATAAACAAAATCATATTTTTTTATCTACATTATCCAAAAATTTTTTAACAAATATATCAACTTCCTCATTGTGAAAAACCGATTTATGTGATAATTTCAATTTATTCAGTTGGTGCATGCGCTTACAGATTTAGTTTACTAAACAAAGGGGGAATTTAGAATGACCGCAACATTGGATGCTGTTACCTTCGGAGAACCGATGGCCATGTTTTATGCCAATGAGGCAGGCTCTCTGGATGAGGTGCGTTCGTTCACCAAAGCGCTGGCCGGGGCGGAGACAAATGTTTCGGCCGGTTTGGCGCGGTTGGGACTGCGGGCGGGACTCGTGACCAAATTAGGCGAGGATGCATTCGGCAGGTTCATTGCCGGGGCGCTGCGTCAAGAGGGGATCGACACCCAGAACGTCATGTTTACCAAAAACCACTCTACCGGGATGCTGATTAAATCCAAAGTCATAAGCGGAGACCCGGAGGTCGAATATTTTCGCAGACACTCTGCCGCTTCCACATTAAGCATCGCCGATTTTAACGAGGCATACTTTGCCGGGGCACGCCATCTGCACTTTACAGGTATTTCTGTCGCCCTTTCTCCTGAGTGTCGTGACTTCGCCCGACATGCGCGGCAGTTTATGAAAAAGGCAGGGAAAACCGTATCCTTTGATCCGAACCTCAGACCCAAGTTATGGCCTGATACGCAAACGATGGTGGAGGCGATTAACGAGGCATCTGAGGGTTGCGACTGGCTTCTGCCGGGCATTCATGAAGGTAAAATATTGACAGGCTACACCTCACCAGAGGATATCGCTTCCTTCTACCTTGACCGTGGTACTTCGCTGGTCATCATCAAGCTGGGAACGGAAGGCGCGTATTATAAATCCGCCGATGCAGAAGGATATGTCAAACGCTTCCGCGTGGAGCATGTCGTCGATACCGTTGGGGCGGGCGACGGCTTTGCCGCAGGCGTCATCAGCGCGCTGCTGGAGGGCTTGCCCCTGGCAGAAGCGGTCAAACGCGGCAACGCCCTTGGCGCACTGGCGGTCATGTCAGCCGGAGATATGGACGGCTATCCGACACGAGCTGAGCTGGAGTCTTTTTTACTCAGCGCCAGCACGAATTAGGCAGGGTTTATTCCCCTGCCTTTTCCTATATTGCTGATTCCACATGCCCTGCAAGGTGAATCAGGAATCTTCGAAGATAACTCAAATAGCCCGTATTCACTTATGCACAGCCTGATTAGTACGTACAGGCTTGGGACGCAGAAAGGAATACGGGCTACTTTTATAATGTGATGCCTGATGATGCTCTACAACGTTTTGATGGATTCGCCCCGCTTTAAATCAGGCACAAAGCGGTAAATGATCGGAACCGATTCGCCGCCCTCCTCGATGCTGGACAGCAACGTTTTTGCCGCCTGCTTTCCCATATCCGCAATCGGCTGCGTAATGGTCGTAATCGGCGGATTGTAAATATGGGCAAACTCCGCATCGTCAATTCCGATAATGGACAGCTCAGCCGGAATGCGTATACGGCGGGCATTCACATATTTCAGCACCTCTGCCAGCACGATATCGTTCCCGGCCAGCAGCGCAGTCGGCGGCTCCGGCAACTGAAACAGCTCCTCCAGCGTCTGCTGGATATCCTCCTTCGACACACTGCGCATGTACTCTTCCCGAAAGGGCAAGCCACGCTCCTCCAGCGCCTTTTTGTACCCGCTCAACCGCTCTACCCTTGGAGTAATCCGGTTCAGTCCCAGCGGCAGGGTAATCAGCGCGATCCGTTCATGCTTATGGGCCACCAGCTCCTGAATCGCCAGCTTGACCGCCATTTCGTTATCCAGCAGCAGACTGCGCGTGTTCACACCATCTACCAGACGATCCAAAAACACCAGTGGATACTTTTCACGGATAAGCTGGTTGTATATATCCGCATGCTTGCCTGTCGGGAAAATAATCAATCCGTCCACCTGACGAGCCTTGAGCATCTCAATATACTGGCTCTCCTTGTCCGGGTTTTCGTCGGCGTTACAGATGATTACCTGAATGCCAAAACGCTGCAATTCCTCCTCAATAGCCCGAATGGACTGGATCGACAGCGTGTAATCAATGTTGGCTACAATAACACCCACCATAAACGTCCGGTTCTGCTTCAAGCTGCGAGCCAGTCCATTAGGTTGATAATTTAGTTCTTGAATGACCTCGGAAATTCGGTCTCTGGTCTGGTCACTCATGTATTTATATCGTTTGTTCAGAAACTGCGAGACTGTGCTTTTAGACACTCCCGCCTTCTGGGCAACATCTTCAATCGTCGGCTTCTTCATCGGTACACTCCTTGTCCCTCATGTACTGCATGCACTGCATTAGTGCAACAAAAGTATATCTTTTTTTTAGTAAATTTACCATACTTCTATTTATGAATACCATGATTATATAATCTGAACTTAAAAGTTACCTATCGTGCCACTGTGCAGATGGATAGTGCTTCGCTTGTACAGCACCATTCCGCCTACTCCGTTTTCCATGTACATTTTTTAGATCAGCTTATAAAACTACTATTTACTCTCAGGGCAGCAAAAAGAGGTAGTTCAAGATGCTCTCTTGAACTACCTCTACATAATCATAGATGATCCTCGAATCAGTGTGCCGGCACTGGCGTTGCAGGCTGATCTGGTGCATCGTGCTCGATCAGCGCATGTTTTTCCCACAAACGGCTTTTCCAGCGGACATACATAATGACTGCACGTGTCCATTCATCAGCAGCAATCGCCAGCCACACACCTGCCAGCCCCATATCCAGCTTGAACACGAGCAGATAACCGAGTGGCAAGCTCATGCAGACCATGGAGATCAATCCCATGAAGACCGGGAACTTGGCATCTCCTGCGGCACGCAAGGAGCTAATGATGACGATGTTCGTCGTGCGGCCGGTTTCCAGTAAAATGCTAAGTAAAATCACCTGCGCCCCCAAACGAATAATCTCAGGGTTTTCGGTGAACAGGCTGAGCAAAGGCACGCGGAAAAAGATAATAATCACATCAATAACCACGGTCACGATAAGCGCCCATTTTACACTGCTCATTACACGTTTGTAGGCTGTATCCTTCTGTCTGGCTCCGACCAGCCTTCCGACCACGATCGCCGTACCCATACCGACCGCCATACTGAACAAGTAAATATAGCTCGAAATATTATTGGCATATTGACGGGTCGCCATCGCTTCTGCGCCCAGATAGGTCACGTACAGTGTAAAAATGAGCTGACACGACTGATACAGGATGGACTCCAGCGCGGAGGGTACACCAATGCGCAAAATTTTAGCGATAAACTTTTTGGACAACTGAACGTAATATCTCCACTCGACACGCACCTCGGTTACGCGGTACATCAGCCAGAAGAAAATCAGGAGACACACAAAACGGCTTCCCACCGTAGAAATAGCCGCACCTTCTACACCCAGCGCAGGCATTCCCCAATGTCCGAAAATCAAAACATAGTTACCGATGACGTGAATCACGTTCATCAGCACAGACACATACATCGTTTCCCTGGTAAAACCATGTGTACGAATCGTCGCCGCCAGCGCGTTAATCAATGCCTGAAGGAAAATGGCACCCCCGACGATGCTCATATACGATTCCGCATAAACCAGAATATCTCCCTGGACATTCAGCCATTGCAGCATATGAGTACCAAACACGAGAAAAATCACGCTAAGCAAAAGACCCACCATTAGATTCAAAGTAATGGCCGTACCCGTAACCTGGGCCGCTTCGACAAGCTTTTTAGAACCGATATATTGAGCTACGACGATAGCAGCGCCGTTGCCGATAACCTCCAGTACAAGGATAGCAATTGAAATAATTTGGTTGGACGCGCCCACACCCGACACTGCATTATCAGATACAGAACTGATCATGAATGTATCGACGCTTCCCATTAGCATAAACAGGAACAATTCAAGGAAAATAGGCCATGTCAAACGGAACAAATTCAGTTCCTTGGCTTCGGACAATACCGAACCCTTTTTTAGTGCTCTGGTTGTCATTCATTCACCTTTCTTCATAGATTTATTTAACGATCAAAAGGTATGTTAGCACAGTCATTCTGAAAATACATCCCGTTTGCGTAAAATGATTTGCAAAACACGTAAGAATTCATTTATCACTTTCTTTCAATTGATTATCGAACTTTATTGAAACACAATATGGCAAAAGTAGCCCCTGTAATCCGGGCTTTTTCGACGGAATTATGAGCAGAAGGGTATAATGAGAATATGGACCTGTGAGCATTGCCGCTGACAGGCTGCGCGGATAGTTGTATCTTCTTAAGCATGATTTGTGAGGTATACTAAAATGTTCCGCCATCAAAGGCTTATATTGCAATAAAGGAGGCTTTTACAAATGACTCAATCATTTCAAGCCCTTGTCGTCGATCAGACGCAGGACGGTGAAGTTCAAGCAGAGGTACGCTCTCTGGAAACTGGCAGTTTACCTGCTGGAGAAGTTTCGATTCGTGTCGCTTATTCCAGCATCAATTATAAAGACGGGCTTGCCGCCCGCAAGGATGGAAATATTGTCAAAGCCTATCCGTTTGTGCCAGGCATAGATTGCTCGGGAACCGTCGTCTCTTCAGAGGATAACCGTTTCAGCGAAGGACAAGCCGTTCTCGTTACCGGTTACGGGTTCGGCGTGTCTCAATTCGGAGGATTCAGCGAATATGCACGCGTGCCTGCCGACTGGGTGGTTCCGCTTCCGGACGGACTCTCGCCAAGAGAGGCCATGATTTATGGGACAGCCGGCTTTACTGCGGCCCTGTCGTTACATCGGCTGGAACAAAACGGCGTTACGCCGGATCAAGGTAAGGTGCTCGTCACCGGAGCAACGGGTGGCGTAGGCGGAGCCGCCATTGCCCTGCTGGGCAAGAGGGGCTACCATGTTGTAGCCAGCAGCGGCAAAGCCGAGGCGCACGACTACCTCAAGGCGCTCGGAGCGGCTGAGGTTATCTCCCGCGGTGAGGTCTACGACGGCGCGGAGAG
Organism: Paenibacillus sp. 1-8; assembly: GCF_056316205.1. Lineage (NCBI taxonomy): Bacteria > Bacillati > Bacillota > Bacilli > Caryophanales > Paenibacillaceae > Paenibacillus > Paenibacillus sp. 1-8. Next base: position 5,105,308 of record NZ_CM149995.1, read on the forward strand.
CATCCGGCCGCTCGGCAAGCAGCTCTGGCAAGCGGCCATTGATCCCGTAGGCGGGAAGCCGCTCGCTTCGCTGCTCAGCCAAGTCGCCTACAACGGCTCCGTTGCTGTGAGCGGCCTGACGGCAGGTACCAAGCTGCCTGCCACGGTGCTGCCGTTTATTTTGCGCGGCGTAAGCCTGCTGGGCATAGACTCCGTCTTCTGCCCTTATGAAACACGCGTAGCGATTTGGAAGCGGCTTGGCAGCGACTGGAAGCCGGAACGGCTGGAGCAGCTTCTCGAGCGCGAAGTCGGATTGGCTGACCTGCCAAACGCGCTGGAGGACATCCTGGCAGCCCGCTCGCAGGGCAGAACGCTCGTGCGGGTGGCTGACTAGCAGTGACGATTTACAAATACAATATCAGTTTTATGACCACCACAAAAGCTTACCAAGATTCCTAACTTTAATTTTTTGTGTTAATTGAGTATAAAAAAGTAACCTTCAAATCACTGGAAGTGAATATGAAGGTTACTTTTTTATACTTGGAGAGTTCTACTAATCATTAATGGTTCTCAGAATTATTTTGTATGATTTAACAATTGCTTGGGTATATATTACAACCTAGTTCAACATGATAATTTTGTAAAGTTGAAATTTGGTATTCCCTTAAAATGTGCTTATCCTGATTGCCCCATTTCCACATACTCATACCTCCTTCTCCCCTATGTCGATCTATTGCGTGACTAGGCAATTAATAACCGAACTCTATGTATAAGAAACGATATGCCATTCCAACATCACAATAGGTGTAATATGTATCCATTTTCAACATAGGATTAACTTGACTATAGAGAAGGAGGCGTTCGTTTGTGAGAGATTGGCGGTTTTATGGTAAAAAGGTGCTGGTATTCGCTGTGGTGTTTCTGCTTTTTTCCGGCATTGGTTTGTTGAATGGAGGTACATCGTTTGCAGCCTCAGGGTTTTATGTAAGCGGAACCAGTCTGAAGGATGCGAACGGGAATACCTTTGTCATGCGTGGAGTGAATAACCCTCATATCTGGTTCGATACACAGGCCTATCAGGCATTGGATACCATTGCGGCCACGAAGTCCAACACTGTTCGCATTGTGTGGCAAACGAATGGATCAGCACAAAGACTGGAGGAAATCATCAACCGCGCTAAACAGCTCAAGCTCATTTCCGTGGTTGAACTGCACGATGTTACGGGCAGCAATGACGCCAACCGTTTGAACGATATGGCCCGTTATTTCGCTGATCCAGCGGTGAAAAAGGTACTGGCCGATAACCAGAAATACGTACTGGTGAATATCGCGAATGAGTGGGGTGACCACAACCTCACCGATGCCGCGTGGCGAGACGCTTACAAAACGGCTATTACCACACTGCGCAACGCAGGCTTGCCGAATACGATTGTAATCGACGGCTCCGGCTGGGGACAATATGCCTCCCCGATCAAGGCCCATGGCGTAGAGCTGCTACAGCATGATCCTAACCATAATCTTTTATTTTCTGTCCATATGTACGCCAACTACAATGATTCCAGTAAAATCGGCTCCGAGCTGCAAGCCATTAAAGACAAGGGCCTCGCGGTAATCGTGGGTGAGTTTGGCTACAACTACAACAATGGCAACAACAATCTGGGCACCACCGTGAATCCCTATGAGGTCATGAAGCAGTCCCAAGAAAAAGGCATCGGCTATCTGGCCTGGTCCTGGACTGGCAACAACAGTGAGAACGCGTGGCTTGATCTCGTGAACAGCAGCGACTGGAAAACGCCAACGGCATGGGGCAATATCGTATTGAACGATGCCAACGGCATCAAGAACACTTCGAAGACAGCTTCGGTGTACTAAGGTCTGACTGAGGCTCACGAGGTATTGGTATTCAATATAAAAGATCCAGTCGAGCCACAAATGGCCGATTGGATCTTTTTTCACTTACTCTATTTTCAGATCATGCAAAAAAACCGTGGTACATCTTAGCGAATTAGAAAAGCGGCGTCCCATTCCGGACTTTCATCGCCGATCAAAGAAGCCAACATCAGAGCAACACCAGCACTTCCATTCAGAAAACCAGCCTCATCCACTTCTGCAAGCCTTCCATCCAGTAGGCTATGATCATAGAAGCCAAACAACGAATTAGTATCGAACATATTTAATACATCTTCCAGTAGTCTGTCCCGCATCATACCTAACTGCTCATGGGCAGTATCTGAGTACATCCGTTGAACCAGATGCAACCATCCCCCAATACCATGACACAATGTGGCAGAGGTTAATCCACCCTTACGGTAAAGCCGTTTTTCCATATCCAAGTAGGCGCGAAGTCCCGTTTCAATCCATTCTTCATTTTGAACTGCTTGTCCTGCCAGCCAAATCGAACGCGCAATGCCTGGTACACCGTAACACCAGGAATCACGGTGATTTTGAGCGCTGTCCGGCAATAAACGGTCACCCACCCATTCTTCAAAAGAAACCCGACCGGGCCAAATTATGCCCTCTTTATCCTGAACGCGCCAATGATGTATAAACTCGGCCAGTTTTTGTATATCGTTCTCTAAAAGAAGGGAGTCCGCTCCATGGAGAGCAGATAGACTCAGAAAACATAAGGGACCTGCAATACCATGCGAAAGTCCTAAATTGAAATTCCCCTGAGGATATTGTAGCTTTTCATCCTCCTGAAACTGATGTTCTGAGGAAATGTGCCACCCAGGTACAGAATGCCCATTCCTAATTCGGTCGCTGCACATCACTTGAAACAACTCAATCGTCTGGTTCCATACCGTACGCATAGTGGGGCGATCAGAAAATAGCATGGCGATGCGTCCTATCCCCGTAAAACCTGATATGGCATCATACTGACTCATTTGTAGCTGCCCTTTTTCCCATTGCTCTTGGCATAAAGCCACACTATGCAGCGCGGATTCTTCGAACCAGGAGGCGAGAGTGTCCAGCATCCCTTGATAGCGCGTACCCTTTCTCGATAAGGAGTGAATGGCCAGCAAAATACCTGCTAATCCACTATACAGCGACAGATCATGGATACCTTGCTGTTCCATGACCAAACGAATTCGCTCCAGATATTGATGTCCTACCCTATCCCAGCCATCCTCGGGATAGAGTCGATCCAACTGACCCATCAGCAAACATATGCCCGTAAACCCGCTTCCCAAGCTTTCATCTGACCAACGCTCAATCTTCATTCCGTCAGATTCGATCGGAGGTACTTTTTTCATCCATAAACGAACCTGCTCCGGGTCTCTATAACGCTCGGCAATCTCCAGCAAGACCGCAGATATCCTATCTTTTATTTCCCCCTCGACGGGTATCCAACTGTCGCATGTATATGAAATCGTCGTCATCCTGAAACTCTCCCTCCGGCTTCGATTAAGGAATCTTCTTCACTGAACGAACTGGCTTGAATCCTATACATCTCTGCATACAACCCATCCAGTAAGATCAATTCCCTATGGGTCCCCTGCTCCACAATTAAACCATTGTCCATCACCACAATTTTCTGAGCCAGACGTGCTGAGGAAATCCGATGAGTAATAAAAATTCCGATGCTGTCTTTCATTAAATCCAGAAACAAGACGAGCAAGTCCCTCTCTGCCACCGGGTCCAAAAAAGAACTAGGTTCATCCAAAATATACACATCCGCTTTCCGCAAAAAAGCCCTTGCGATAGCCACCCGCTGCCACTGACCTCCCGAGAGCTGATAGCCATCCTCGAACCATTTTCCAAGCTGTGTGTCCAAGCCCTGTGGCAATTGGGTTATAATGCGGTCTATAGCTGCGTATTCGGCAGCATGCATTAGTTCCTCATCCTGCCCCATATGCTCCAGCGAACCAAAGCCGATATTGTGACGAGCAGACATTTCATAATGCATAAAGTCCTGAAATACCACGCCTATTTTCTCCTGAATCTGTTCCAGATCGTAATCTTGAACAGGACGCCCATTCAATTTGAGCACACCGCTGTAATCCGAATAGAGCTGCATCAGCACCTTCATGAGCGTTGATTTCCCTGAACCATTTTTCCCTACAATGGCTATGGTCTGGCCTTTGTCCATTGTTAAATGAATATCCCGAATGGACGGCTCGGTTTGACCGGGATAGGTAAAAGAAACGCCTTCTATTGAAATTTGCTCAATACCAAAGCCGGTACTGCATTCCGAGCGAATCGAAAGCGCCTGTTCCTGTTGACGACGAACCGGATCCGATGTGGGTAACTGTAAAAATAGAAATAACTGCTCCATATACAGATTGTTTTGCGAAAATTGGACAATCCCCTGAATCAAGGCCTGCATCTGGCTTTGGGTCAGCATAATAGCTTGAATGTAGCCGTATAAACTGCCTATTAATAATTTTTGCTCAAAGGTTTCCCGAATCGCCAGCCATACGACCCATAGCAAAACCGTCAGCTCCAGTAGGCTATACAGAAACGTAATCCTAACCCTTTTGCCCAATATTCGTCTGTCCTCTACAAAAAATCGTTGTAATAAAGCCCCGTATCTTTTCAGCAAATAAGGTCCCAGATTAAACATTTTCACTTCCTTGACCGCACGATCATTGGTCAGCAAATAGGTCATATACCAGGACTCCCGATATAACGGGGTACGATTCATGTAAATTTCAAACTGTTCTTTATTTAATTTGAAAATGGAATACACAGATACCAAAGAGATTATAAAAAGAATGACGACAACCCACCATTTCCATAGGAAAAGCAGCGTTGCAGAAGACAGCATGGTAACCAAGCTCGATATAATACCTGCCATTTGAGTGTATAACTGATACGGACGATAAGAAGCCTCTTGAGAAGCCCGCTTCAGCTGATCGTTGATCTCCGAATTTTCATAATCCGCCAGTCCCAAGGAACCTGACTTTTCTCCGATCATAATATTCAGGGACTTGGACAGTACAGCTTCAAGCGTTCCCTCTACATAGCTTTGACTCATCGTCACCACACTTTTTAATACATGAATGGCTATAAACAGACCAAATTGAAGCATAATCAGGGAGATGCCCTGCGGGCTGGAAGAAACAATGCTATTGAGCAGATTTTGCATAATAATCAATGTAAGAACAGGCATCAAGCCTTGGACGATGTGCAAAAAAATACTGGAAACCATATACGGCTTATTCATACCAAATACCAGTCCAAAAAGCTTTAAACCTTGTCGTATGGACCTCCAGATGGACTCAACCTCAAGCTTTGCACTTTCCTGCACGCTGCTCATTGGCAATTCCACCGATACTGAATCAAGCTGTGCATCGCATGTCTGGCCATAATCATCACCTTACGCTCCCGATCCCTGTCTATCCCTAGAAATCGGTTTAGATGCATATGGATCACACTATATACGATATCATCTCTTGTATTGGTGGCTCCCCCCTTCGCTTCCTGCTCATGGATCACACGGTTATACCGCGCTACCGTTTCTTTTCTCATGTTAAAAATACTCTCTATGGAGTCACGGCTGGATTGAACCGAATTTAGATTTTCCTGATCCGATGCCATCCATTGTAAAAAGAACTTTCTTTCCTTGCGGAAATCATCCAAATACTCTTTGACGTCAAAATGTTGATTCAGGAGGTTGAAGGTATCTTCCTCACTGTACCCAAACTGAGACAGGAGGTTAATGACGCTTAGGATTGCGATCACATCCTGCTGCAAGGAGGTCTGGTTGAACCGGATCAGATGTACAAGCCTAGCCGCTACCTCACTGTCGCAGGAAAACATTCGCTCCGCGCACGCCATAGGCTCCTTCCCGCCGTAACGCTCTATTTCAGGTTCATAGGTATCAATGACCACTCTGGATATCAATCCTTCATGCAAAAGTGTCTCTGTCCATTGATGGAAAAGGGAAAGGAACGCATTGCCCTCCTGATTCTCCGACTGTTCGAATCGAACGCGAATATGCTTATCCGGATCAGCATAGCGGATAAAGTAACCCTGAAGGATCACATCACTATCTTGTTGCTGGCGCACAAATTCCTCCCAGTACCCACCAATAAACTCATCCTGCCGACTGTTCATACCATATAGCTTCGCGTAGAACCAGCGGCTACCCGGCAAATAAGCAAAGACCGCTTCTGTGGGGTGGTGATTGGTTTCCTCCTGATCTATATATAGGGAAGCAGCCACTTCTTCTCCAAAACGATGCGCATCAACAACCTGGTTGCGACGCATGAGCGGAAACACAAATTCGGCCGCTACACGGCTACCACTGCGAGAAACGGGCATATCTTCGACTGCACCTATATGCTCAATCAGAGTGACTTTGCCTTTGGATTGAAGCTCCTTGCAAATCTGCTCCATATGCAGCGGGTGTTCCATATCCAGCAGAATGCGATTATCTAATTCAATTATGTACACATAACGCGGCAGGCTCCATTTTTTTTGGAACTGACGCACCCACTTCTCAAAGAGCCCCGCATCCTTGGATGCATCCAGTGTTGAATCACATATCATTCTCCATGTCGCCGGGTGAAGAATAATATGCTCATATCTTAGCCGCGGAGTAAAAGGAGCGTGCGCGACGAACCCCCACTCCATAGGCGACCAATGTCGGTAACCGTCGTCGCTGACCTCCAAGAGAAAGCGGTATATGTTAGGGGTCAATTCCGCATTGAGCATATGTCCGGCTCTGGCAATGATCTCACGATTGCGGCTCATCGACTTCAAATAGAAATGGTCGTTCCGTACCCCTACGGCGAGGTCCGAAACATGAATTTGCCGTTCCTCTGGCATGATGTGATTGGTTCCTATTGCAATTTCATAAGGCCGGGTGTGCTGCGTTAACACCACATTCGCCGTTCTTCCCGCGCTAGGCAAGTAGGATATCTCAGCCAGCAGCTTTTCAGGCTGTAATCGTTGCTCTTCTAGCTGAATTTGAGAGAATAGGTCCGCAAAAGGCTGCCCAAACAGGTCCAAAAATCTCCCGAATGTCTTCCCCGCCCCATCAGACCCCTGATTAGGTCCTAACAGCAAGGTATATTCGCCGCGATCCACAGCCAGTTGGTCCGAGGCAGAAATTTGAAAGATCAATTCCATAGAAGGTGCTGCGAGCCATTTCCCCTGCTCCTGCCCCTTTACAATTTCGTCTATCATGGCATCTGTCAGCACAACTTCATTCTTTCCTTCATGAATGCAGGACACGAACCATTGAAATAAAAGCTTTTCATAATGCGTTCTCGACTTGGATGGAGACATATTCTCTAGTCGCACTCGGCGGCTCAGGGGATGCTTGTAGCCTGCGGGAGCCCCTAAGCCCGTATCCTCATCCAGCAGCTCCAGCAAGGGAACCTCTCGGTACGGACCGTACTTCTCCAGAAATTCCACACAAAATTCGTCCAAGGGTCTGTTTTCACGCGTCGAAAGCTTGGTCAACAAGTCAGCAACACGCTCAACATCTTTACGAATGGCGTGCGGAAGGGACATCCCTCGATCCTCCATAGACAGGTCGATTTGCAAACTGGATTTCACACTGAACATGTCGTCCATATAGCGTCTTAATTCAGCCAGAAATTCTTCTCCCTGACCGATAGGTAAACCATTATATTCATGAATAGCATCTGCAATGTAAATAAGCTTTTGTTTGATTTCATCCATACCCGTTACGTGTTTCAAGGTGGATAGTATATGATTTAGCGGGTCAGGAGTCGTCGTAGGAGGAATAAGCTCAGAAATCAGAAATTCTTGCTCAAATAGCTGCCACACATAACGGTCAATCGTTTCAGGACTAGCACCCACAAATTCCTTTTGGAGATGATCGACCAGTTCCAGATAAGGGATGGGGACCGAGCTTACGTCCATCACACAATCAAACACTTGGGTCGTACGAACGGACACACTCTGATCTTCACCGTCAACCATACTTCCGTGCCTTGTCGTATAGGGAATTTTAGCACGGTTGCCCTGACGGTAAATTAAGGTGTTACGCTGAATCCTTAACTGACGTACCACCTCTTGACGGCCTTCGATCAGCTCCATCACTTTCAGCAGCCACTCCATGTCGGGTCTTGCACGCTTTTGATAAGTATCCGTCCCTCGTAAACAAAGCTGTGATTGTTCCGTGAATTGCCCGTATGTGACCCCCGATAACAAGCCGAACGGTGTGGGTCGTGTCATCATTCTGATGATATAGCGCATGAAGGCTTTGATGACCTGTCCCTGTTTGCGCGGATTGTCCGGGTTGCTAATATGTAATAAAGATTCAAGCAACGTAGGACTGGAAGCTGCCAGTGCTTCACGTATGAAGGGGTTGCTGGACCATTCGGATAGATGATGCAATGTGACCTTTCTGACATTCTCATCTTCTCCGACACAGGTTGGAAAGCATTTTGCAAACTCTTCTATAGGCAGCACCGGGGTACGGAGCATAAAGAAATCCAAGGTTTTATAAAGGTTTTCTTGCGTCTTCATGTGAAACCTCCGTTCTAAACCAAGCTTCTAGATAACCTTTTTTTGCCAACGAGTGAAACTAACGATAGAGCACAGTAGTACAGTCACACCTAAACACATCCAGAATTTGAAGGAACCATCCACTCTTAACGCAAGCAGAATTTGCTGAAAAGGGTCCATTAATACCACAAGCGGCTTGAAAATGGGGTAGAGAAACATGGATAAAGCCAAAATGGCAATAAAGGCAAACAAAGGTCTGGAGATGAACAAGCACACGACGCTACTCAGCATGAGCTTTGCCAGACAAACCAGTGTGAGCAACAGATAAAACGCAAGGGTGTATGAGACAGCTTCCGTTGAGGTGGAGGGTAATGTCGAACCGTATTTAAAAAAGGTAGCGGCGTTCGGGAACAACATCCACCCGGCAAACACACCTATAAGCAGGGTCGTTCCTGTAAAAAATATCGTCGTAACTGATAATGCGAGCAACTTACCCAACCAGAATTGAAAACGCCGGTACGGCCGCAATACGTATAAGCGATACGCACCAGAATGAATATCCCCGCTTAACTGATCCACATACAAGATGGGTAACATCGCCGTGATTAGAAATAAGGAAACTTCACTCATCATGAGCCACGGCAAATTCAAATTGTTAACAGCAACAATCCCTTCACCGAACCGGAACCTCATTGTATCTGTTATTTTCAGGCTCCAAATGTTTGCAATAACGATAAGTACAAAAGCTATATATAATAAAATTGTGGATTTTCGATTCCATATCCGTTCCATTTCACTTCGCCAAATTCCCAGCATACAAAGATCCTCCTAATACAAATAATCACCGGCAGCAAAACGACGGTATGCGGCCCACGTAAAAAAGATTAAATAAAAAGCGACAACTGTGGTAATCGCCCCATTCACAGACCCATTTCCCTCCAGCGATCCATCCAGCCCTGTATATTGCATATAAGGAATAAGCAAAAAAGCAATGACATCGTGTAAATATGAAGTGTGAGGGGCAAGGGAAGCTAATTTTAGGTATAATCCATCAAACAGCAAGGCACCCAGATTGTAAGTCATACAGGCACCAATCGCATACGTTACACTTTTGCTGCACATAGCAATAAAGGAATAGAGGGAGCTTATAGCGAGTAGCGAAGCAAACGCCCAACCGTAATATTCGAATACGTAGATCCATTTATTCCCTATAAAAATAGTATTACCTAGATCGTATGAGAATCTCCATACTTCAACGATCACCTGCGAGGATACCGCAAAAACTACTAGAAGCAGCAAAATAGAGATATTAACCACGAATAGCTTGCTCCAAAATATCTGGCCACGGGTAAATCGACGCATAAATAGCAAACGCATCTGCCCACTCCGAAATTCCTCTGTATACACAGCAGCAACCAAGGCAGCTACGGCAATATTGCATACTAAATACAAATTTTCACGCAAGCCTGTAACCATAAAACTTTTAGATAGTACATCCATAGGAACCTTCATAATGCGTAGAAAATATCCCCCTGTAGAATAAGCCAACACCGGTGTACATAAAATCAGGAGCCAGAACCATTTCCTTTTCCACAATCTTTCAAACTCGCTGTAAATGAGTAGCTTCATAGTCCCATAAGCCCTATAAAGGCATCCTCCAGCCGTTGACCTTCCTCAACCAGTTGATCAGCAGGCCCCTTCCAAACTAGCGTTCCCTCTTTGATGACAATCAGCTCGTCACACATTTGATGCAATTCATCCAGCAGATGACTGGAGATAAAAAAAGCATAATTCGCTGAATCGCGCAAACGAAGAATAATATCTCTCAGCTCTCGCATTCCCATAGGATCAAGACCATTGGATGGCTCATCGAGCAGAAGGAGCTCCGGGCTACCCAGCATAGATTGGGCAATGCCGAGCCGCTGCTTCATCCCCAGAGAATAAGCTTTGACCTTGTCATCTCCCCGAGATTCCAGCCCCACCCTTTTTAGTAGCTCCTCAATATGATTCTCCCGATCCGAAGATTTAATTTCCGTGTGCAGCCGAGACAAATTACGCAATACCTGTCTGCCTGTCATATAATCAAAAAAGACCGGGGATTCAATGATAGCGCCTACTTTAGACAACGCCTTTTCCCGGTCCGTCTGCACATCGTATGAGGCAATCCTTACAAAGCCGCTAGTTGGCTGCATGAGTCCTGTCATAATCCGCATCATCGTCGTTTTCCCGGCTCCATTCGGTCCGATGAAACCATATATCTTCCCTCTTTCAAGCTCGAAGGAAATGTTATTTAACAAATCTCGTTTCCCCATTTTTTTGGTTACCTGCTGGACTTCCAATAAGGCATCAGACATACGTTTCCCTCCATTACCAAACCGATATAAAGGATATTTCCAACCGTTTCACAGCTGAAAAATCCATGTTTTTTCAAGGGAAGAAGAAGGGATTTCCAGGTCCCTTCTTCTTTTGCTTGATTATTAATATACAATAGCCATTCATTATGTCATAAAGGCAACACTCGGATTAACAAAGTGAACCGACGTTGGTAAAGCATTTGTTTCCGCAGGTTGCAACACAACTGGCAGCTGTTTTACCGCTACCACATCCGCTAGAACATGCCACAATGCTCAATACTTGAGGTTCCACAGAACCCTGAGATTTGTTTACTTGAACATCCAGATCAAATAAATTGTCAGCCATTGCATTCTCCCCCTTTCGTTTTAGATGCATCATTAGCCTCCAACGAGCTTCCAAAAATTCGCCCGTCGAATGATTTTCCTTCTTTATAACGTAAAGAAGGATTTATATGAACAACACCCCGACCAGATCGTCACCCACTCGAAATATTGCCATATACTACGTGGACAATCTGTATGTATGTTCTTTGTTGGCATCAAAAACTTTTTCTAACAATGATTGAAATTATTTCTACAGACACAAGAATATCACATGTTGCAAAATGAAAAAGGTATGTACCAAATGCATGAATATATTAAATAAATATTCATTTATTTTAATATATGGCTATTAATTATCATTCGTTGTTTCTATAAACCGTACCAAAATAGCCCTGCGGTGAACGTTCTACCTCAGGGCTATGCTTTGTATAAAATTATACCTTTGTTGCTCTAGCAATGCTCATTCAGTGACCATCCCGCCACCTACTCCAGTTCAATCCACTCGCCGAGCAGCGTGTCCAGCTCCGCTTGCAGTCGCTCACGCGCATCCCACAGCTCCGCCATATGCGACGTGTCGTCGCTTGTGCCGAGCTGCTCCAGCTCGGCATCCGCCGCCGCCAATTCCGCTTCCTTGGCGGCAATCGCCCGTTCCAGCCGCTCGCTGGATACGGCTGGCGTGCGGGACGGCTTCGCGGCCTTCGCTCCGCGTGCCCCCGTGCCAGCGGACGACCCGCCACCTGCGGCGGACGAGTCCAAGCGGCCTGCCGCACCCGGACGCGTGCGGCTCGCATCGGCCTCGGCAGGCGCTCCTGTCCGCGCAGCCGAAGCCGTTCCGTTGCTGGCTGCACTGGCAGATGCAGCCCCGCCCAGGCCTGAGCCGCCACCTGATGCGGCTCTGCTTCCGGATGCCGAGCGTACCCCTGCTTCCGCCTCGCGCTGCAAGCGGGCGTGTTCCAGCTCCCGCTTCTTCGTCCGGTATTCATCGAAGCCGCCCAGATAAGTGGCCAGCTTTCCGTCCTCCAGCTCCCAGACGCGCCCAGCCAGCTTATTCACAAAATAACGGTCGTGCGAGATCGCCAGCACGGTTCCCGTGTACGTGTCCAGCGCTTCCTCCAGCGCCTCGCGTGAGTCGATGTCCAAATGGTTGGTCGGCTCATCCAGCACCAGCAAGTTCGGCTTTTTCATGACCAGCAACGCCAGCCGCAAGCGGGACCACTCACCACCAGACAGCATGCTAACAGGCTTAAACACATCTGCTCCGTAAAACAAATACTTCGCCAGCAGCCCGCGCGCCTCGCCTTCCTCGACACCCGCTTCTTCCTTGAAGTAAACAAGCACGGTCGCACGGCTATCCCGCTCTCTTTCCTGCTGCGCCAAATATCCATACTCCACGCGTGCGCCCCATTGCACCCTGCCTGCATCCGCACTCTCCTGACCGAGCAGCAGCTTGAGCAGTGTCGTTTTTCCCGAACCGTTATCTCCTAACAGAGCCACCTTTTCCCCGAATTCCAGACTTCCTGTAGCCCCGTTTAATATCTGGCGCTCTCCGTAGGCTTTGGCGATTTCTTCAAAATGCAGCACTTGACGGCCCGAACGGTCCTCCAGCCTCAAATTAAACTCAGCCCCTTGCGGGTCCAGTACAGGCCGCTTCACCAGCTCCATGCGCTCTAATGCTTTACGGATCGAGTTCGCTTTTTTAAAAAACTTTTCGTTATCCCCATTGCGTCCCCACTCTTCAAAACGCCGAATGGCCTCTTTCATCTTCTTGATCCGCTTTTGCTGTTCCTTGTAGTCCTCGAATTGCAGCAGCAGCCGTTCTTCCTTCTCCTTGACGTAGCCACTGTAGTTTGCATAATACGTAAACGCCTCGCCATCCTCCAGCTCAATCATCTTGACGGCAACGCGATCCAGAAAATATCGATCATGGGATACAACCACACACGCGCCCATATAGCCTTGCAAAAATTGCTCGAGCCATTCCAGACCTTTTAAATCCAAATGGTTGGTCGGCTCATCCAGCAGCAACAGATCCGGTCGTCCAATCAACTGGGACGCGAGTGCAATTTTCGTTTTCTCCCCGCCGGACAGCGAACCAAAGCTGCGCGTATACATGGCTTTGGGGATACGCAGCCCGTCGGCTACCTGATCGATATTCGCATCCATTTCATAGCCGCCGCTTCGCTCAAACCGTTCCTGCAAGGCGGCATACGATTGCAGCAGCTTTTCCAAACGATTTGCATCCGAAGCTACTACGGGATCGGACATTTCACGCTCCAGCTCACTCATCTGATTGTGGCAATCCTTCAGCTCTCGGTAGGCGTAAGCCAACGTTTCGTACACGCTCAAGTGTTCAAACTCCGCCGGGATTTGCGGCAAATAGCCGATTTTCGTATCCTTAGCGATGACGAGCTGCCCTTCATCCGGTCGGGATAAACGCGCAATAAGGCGTAGCAGGGTGGTTTTGCCGCTTCCGTTGCGGCCGATGAGCCCCACCTTTTCCCCCGTATGAATATCAAACGATGCACCGTCCAGAATCAGATTGGCACCGTGGTATTTTTTCAATTGTTGACCGTTCACAATATACATGTCTAGGCTCTCCTTTATTTAGGAAGACCCTTACCCGCGCAACACAAAAAGAGCCGCAGGAGCTAGTAGCCCGCGACTCTTTGGATGATACAGCAATCCGTTCGAGTTAAGGTAGGCGTCTTCTCGCGATGTTTACAACCGTATGATTAAAATTGGACAGACTTCTCCCGTTGAATGGAAAAGCATGCACAATGCCAGCCATAGCAATCGGCAGCTGGCTAATACGGTTGTTCAGCATCTCGTGATTCACCTACCTCACCTCCTTCTTCATAATTGTGTGTAGTATAGCATATTTTCTCGCCTTATAAAAGAGGGCGATGCCCACTAACTGTTTGCGATGCTCCGCTTCTCGTAATCGAAAATACGCCGCATACAAAAGCGACAATAACAAAGGCACCGCCTACCCAGGCGTTCGTGGCAACCGATTCACTGTTCTCAATCACTGCACCGCCCAGGGCTGAGCCGAGGGCAATCCCGATCTGGAGAGCGGAGAAATTGAAGCTTTGCTGAATACTTCCTGATTCGGGGGCATTTTCGATGAGATAGCTCTGCATCGGCGGGGACAAGGCCCAGCTCAATATTCCCCAGATGATCAGCAACGGCGCAAATACATACATCGAGTGAACCGAGAATGGCAGCAAGAACATCACGGCGATAAATACGCCCACAATGATCAAAATACTTTTCGCTGTGCCAAAACGATCCGCCAAAGAGCCGCCAATAAAACCGCCCCCAACAGCCGAAAGTCCAAATATAAAATAGGCGACACTAATCCACGATGCGTTCAAGCCCATCATATTCTCCATAAATGGAGTGAAATACGCATACAGTGTGTAATGACCCGCCAATGTTAGCGTAGTCACCAGATGCGCACTAATCACCTTCACATTTTTCAAGGATTTCAGTTGCTCGCGCATCGGCACGACATGTTCCGTCGGAATCCGCTCCATAAACAAGTTCATGACGATCATAGCAACTACCGTCAACACGGCGATAATCAGGAACAGCACCCGCCAGCCAAACGCATTTCCAATCAGCACCCCGGCTGGAATACCAAGCACGATGGAAGAGCTAACCCCCATGGAGATCACGCCGAGAACCCGGGCCTGATAAGCCTTGGACACCACTTTGACGGCAATCGTCAGCGATAACGTCACAATCAATGATCCACTTGCGGCGGTAACGATACGGGATATAAACAAGACCGCATAATTCGGGCTCCAGAAGGCCAACAGGCTTCCCAGAATAAAAATAAACATCGACCACAAATACAGCCGTTTTCGTTCAATTCTGGCGGTCAGCGCCAATAAAGTCGGCCCGGCGATAGCATAGACAAGCGCGTAGATCATAATAAGCTGTCCCGCCGTGCTTACGGAGACATTCAAATCCTGCGCAATCTGGGGCAGGACGCCACCGATAATTAACTCCACCAGTCCCACCGTAAAGGTCGCAATCGTTAAGATAACTACTTTAAAGTTCATTACATAAGCTCCTTTGCTATCATGTAAATCCCTCGATATACGCAAAAAAATCCTGACCACAAGAAATGTACAAGACGCACATTTTTTGTAATCAGGATTTATCGGTTCCTGGTAGAGACCCTCAAACCATATTATTGAGGTTATACAAATGGGGCATTCATTGATCACGCATCACGAAGGTTATAGACATTACTATAAAGGAGCTTTTACCGAAGTTCAACCCCCTAAAGCTGTAAAAATTCGTTCATGGCGCGATCCGATAGATACGGTAAGTATTCATGGCCGTATTCGTGATACAGGAGAATTTCCTTGTCCGATACGATTTTATTGTACACCGCATACTGCGTGGAGGGTGGGCAAACCGTATCCGACAGCCCCGTCACAAATAGCACCCGACCACGAATACGATCTGCCAAATGTTGAATGTCGATGTAGCCTAATCTGTGAAATAACTCTTCCTCGCGCACATGATTCGGATCGAACCAGCGAAAATAATACACCAGCTCCTCATATGCGGATGTGGTGGCATCCAGCGCCCAGGCTCTTTTATAGTCCGACAGGAATGGATATACCGGAACGGCTACACGCACACGTGGCTCCAATGCAGCACAGGCAACCGTCAATGCTCCCCCTTGCGAGCAGCCGAATGCGCCGATTCGATCAGGGTCTACCTGCTCCATTGACATCAGAATACGCACCGTCTGCACCGTATCCAGAAATACATTACGGTAATAGAGCCGATCCGGGTCCGGATCGTCGATTCCCCGGATAATATGCCCGCGAATCGTCGTTCCCTGAACCTGCAAGTTGTCCTCAGACAAACCGCCTTGCCCCCGACAGTCCAGAGCCAGCACGGTAAATCCATGTGCCGCATAGCTCACTTTATCGAACCAGTCGCCACTGTCACAGGAATATCCGTGAAACATCGCCAAAGCCGGACCTTTTTCTGTAAAATGCTTGGGTCGGACGAGCTTTCCATGAACCTTCGCTCCGCCTACTCCTGTAAAATACAGATGAAAGCACTCCACCAGCGGAGAGACAAAATCGGCTGGCTCCAGCGTATAATCCAGCGGCTGCCGCTCCAGCTCCTGTAGCGCCCGTTCCCAGTACGCATCAAAATCCGGCGGCTTCGGACTACTGCCCGTATACGACTGCAATTGCTGTAAAGACATATCCTCCGGCATTCGAGTCCCCTCCTACATCCGGCCCGACTCATGGTCGTCTGCGACCACTTCATCCGTTGCGATGACATACTTCATCATGTCGGATACTGTCGTGTATGCGACACCTACATACGTATCGGCGGCTCCATAATAAATTGCAATCCGTCCGGTGTCCGCATCATGCAACGTAGCACATGGGAACACTACGTTTGGCACAAAGCCACGTTCCTCATACCACTCTTCCGGGGTCAGCACGAAATTGGAGGAACGATATTTAACTTTAGACGGCTCATCCCGGTCAAGAACAACTACTCCCATGCTGTATACCAGCCCATTACACGTGCCCGTCACCCCGTGGTAGAACATCAGCCAGCCATCGGTCGTCTCAATCGGAGCCGGCCCGCCGCCAATCTTCACTGATTGCCACCAGCCCTGTCCGCCCTTGCTCATCACGTGACGGTGCTTGCCCCAGTACACCAGATCCGGACTTTCACTGAGAAAAATATCACCAAACGGCGTATGACCGCTGTCGCTCGGACGGGATAGCAACACATAGTTTCCGTTTAGTTTGCGGGGGAATAGCACACCGTTTCGATTAAACGGCAGGAACGGATTTTCCAATCGTACAAAGTTTTTAAAATCCTTCGTTTGAGCTATCCCCAACGCCGCACCGTAAAAATCTGTACACCAGATGATATAATACGTGTCCTCCACTCGGACCAGACGCGGATCGT
Organism: Paenibacillus sp. 1-8; assembly: GCF_056316205.1. Classification (NCBI taxonomy): domain Bacteria; kingdom Bacillati; phylum Bacillota; class Bacilli; order Caryophanales; family Paenibacillaceae; genus Paenibacillus; species Paenibacillus sp. 1-8. The sequence continues at coordinate 5,122,356 of NZ_CM149995.1, forward strand.
AAGCATAATTGGGCTGGTAATCGTTCCCTTCCTCATCGACCAAATGCAAACGTTCCGTTTCAATGTCCCAAGCCAACCCGTCGTCACTCCAGCCTAGATGCAAATGCGGGCGTCCATTAATCGTTTCCGCCCGAAACACCCCCACAAACCGCCCCTCATACGGAGCTACTGCACTGTTGAAAATACGGGCAATGCCCGGCACCGGATTCCGTCCAATGACTGGATTCTCACTATGTCTCCATACCGGAGCCTCACTGCCTTCAGGCTTATCCTGCCACGGCATTTCCGGCAGACTGTCTCCCACAATTCGTACGTTACCTGCATCCAAATCCACATTCAATTTACTCATACATATACTCTCCTCTCACCGAGACACTTGATTTTATCGATTTTTCGATTTCACCGTTATTCTATTTCACTGAACCCTGTGCAAATCCGTTATAGATATATTTTTGTAATGCCAAAAATGCAATTAACGTCGGAATAATAGCAATGATTATACCCGCGCTGATGACTTCCCATTGCGAGCCATACGGCCCTTTAAACTTGAACAACGCCGTCGAAATGACCTGAAGGCTTGTTTTGGGCATATACAGGAACGGGGTGTAAAAATCGTTGTAAATATTAACGCCCTTGATAATGATGACCGTCACAATGGCGGGCTTGAGCAGGGGCAAGATAATGCGCCAGTAGATCGTCAGATAGGAGGCCCCATCCAGCATGGCCGATTCGTCCAGTGCCACCGCGATGGAATCCAGAAATTGCAGAAAAATATATACCGCAATAATATCCGTGCCCAAATATAGCAAAATAGCAGCCCAAGGCGTGTTAAACAGCTCCAGCTTATTGATAATCTGGAACGTCGATACCTGTGTCGTTACCCCCGGAATGAGGGTGGCTAGCAGGAACGCCCCGAGCATAAGGCTTTTGCCTTTAAATTTAAAGCGATTCAAAATATACGCGATCATAGAGCCGGTCAGCGTCGCTCCGATGATCGAAATGGTCAGAATAAAGGCCGTGTTCATGAATCCGGTCAGCATGTTGCCGTTCACAAAGGCTTTGGCATAGTTGGCCCAATTGAACCAATTGTCCGGGGGAGTCAGAGGACTGGTAGCCGCATATTCAGTCTTTGTCTTCAAGGAAGCGAATAAAATAACGACAATCGGCAGCAACGCGACGAATGCACCCAGCAACAGTGCGGCATACTTGATGCTGTTCGCCAGCATTCTCTTCAGCATATACATGATTAGTCCTCCTCCCCCCGAATTAGCAGACGTTGAAGCAGCGTAACCACAACTACGATCAGCAGCAAAATAACCGCCATCGCAGAAGCCAGACCAACCTTACTGTATTTGAACGCCACATCAATCGTTTGGATGACGAACGTTTTACTGCCATTGGAGCCGCCAGTCATAATATACGGAATATCGAATGCACTGATCGCACCGCTAATCGCCAAGATGAGATTCAGCTGCAAAATCCGCTTGATACTCGGCAAAATAATGTACCGAAACTGATGCCAGCGGTTGGCCCCGTCCATATCAGACGCTTCATACAGATCACTTGATATGGAGGAAATCGCACCGAGAAACACAATAAAGTTAAAGCCCATGTATCTCCAAATCGACGTGCCAGCCAGCGAAATATTGATAATCTCCGGATTGCCCAGCCACAGCTTGATATACGAACCCAGCCCCAGTGACTGAAGTAGTGTATCTAGTGTGCCGTCCGGTTTGAAGAAAAACAGAAAAATAAAACCAATCGCCACCCCATTCATCAGGGAAGGGAAAAATAAAATGCCTTTAAACACATTTTTAAACCAGGTTTGAAAGCTGAGAATGGTTGCAAAATAAAGGGCCAGGCCCATCTGTACAAACGTGGCGACAAAGTAATACAAACTGACCTTAAACACCGAGAAGTACTCAGGGTCGGTAAAGATTTTGATATAGTTTTCAAAGCCCACATATTCCAGACGCTTACTATAGCCGTTCCAGTCCGAAAAGCTGTATTTGAACATGTTGATCACTGGCAAGTACGCAAAAGTGATCAGCAGCGCCAGCGGAATAAATGAAAAGGCTGCAATAATCGCCAATCTTTGTTTGGAGTAGCTGAGATTCGAAAATTTAAACATGCTGCACCTCCTGGCTATCCGTCCATCGACTGCTACTTCGATCCTTTCTAATCGTCAGTTCAGATGACTATTTGGCTTCCTTCGCAGCCACTTCGGCACGCGCCTTCACCCATGCGTCGTTCAGATCCTTCATAATGGTGTCATATGATTCCGAGCGGTTACCAAGCGCTGCCTCAATAATGCGTTTCTTGAAGTCCGGCTGCCACAAACCGATTTCTCCCTTTGTGTCGATTTTATTGACAATCCCTTCCTGCCCTTTTGGCGAAGGAGTGAGCGTTTCAAAGACAACTCCCTGATCTCCGTATTGCTTCAAAATTTCAGGTAATTTTGCACCCTGTAGCGGACTGATGCTACCCGCCTGCTCTACAGCATAGTTGGACTTCTCGGTGAACCAGTCCACCCAGGCACGGGCCGCTGCTTTATTTTCACTATTTACGTTAATGCCGAGGTTGTAATCACCTGCCAACGGAACAAGCACCTTGGAGGCATTTGTCGGAAACGGCATAAACCCGATATCATCCTTATTGGTAGCTGTGCTTTTGATCTGATCAATGGCCCAGGAGCCAAGTACCATCGTACCGATTTTCCCTTGAGCCAAATCCGCCTTGGAGGTCTCCCAATCCGTGGTGGTTGGGTCTTTTTCGATCAGACCATTTTTAGCCGCATCGTACATGATCTTATACAGCTCATAGTGAGGCTGACCCTTCGTAAAATTGTCGTCTGTATTCGGCTGAGTGACATTCACATATTCCTTCGTACCCGCCACTGTAGCCAAATCAGCTTCCCACTGGGTGAGTGCCCATCCAGAGGCGTAGTTCGTAAACAGTGGTACCGCCTTGGTTTTGTCCTTAATCTGCTGTAGCGCTTTCAGAAATTGATCCGGGGTTTTGGGAAGCTGCGTGATTCCCGCGTCCTTGAACACTTTTTTGTTATAAATCACACCGGAGTACGTCATCGCTACCGGAATACCGTAGACCTTGTTGTCCACCATACGTTCTTCAATACCGGTATACTTGCTTTTCATCTCTTCATAAGTGCCCAGTGGTTCGAAAAATTCGGGTAGTTCTGCAATGGGAATACTGGTAGGAATAAGCAAAACATCTCCGTAATCCCGGGTCCCCATCCGAATTTTAATTTGGCTCTCATAATCGGCTAATGCCTGAAAATTGACCTTCACGTTCGGATAAAGCTTGTTAAATTCCTTGGCGTAGTCCTGAAACACCGTATCCACAATGTCTGTCCGTTGTGTAATGACCGTGATTTCACCCTCCACATCCTTCGGATCAGAGCTGGCTGCTGGCGTATCTGATCCTTTTGGGGCACACCCTGCAAACAACCCCGCTAACAATAGCACCGATAGTAACGGCACCAAAACCTTGGACAACTTCATAAAACGACCCCTCCTGTTTTTAAAATAAGGTTATCGTTAAACTAACAAAGTCATTTTATTATGATAACGCTTACTATGTCAATTTTATTATTTTGTGAATATATAAGCGGAGCTATAAAAATTCCATAATGTCAATATAAGTCGGATGTTGCTTCCCACCCAGAGTAATAACTACAGCAGCATAGCTGCCCTGAAACATAACCATTAGCTCTGGGGTAACGGTTATGTTTCAGGAGAGTTGACAGCTTTGAAATACGTGATTATGATTTTAAATAAAGTCAACGGTAACCTAATATAATTCACAAAGGAGGGTCTTGCCTCTTGGACACGTTGCTACATGAGATCAGACAGGAATGGAAGGATCATATACTCCCGTTCTGGCTAAGGTTGAAGGATGAAGCGCACGGTGGATTTTATGGTGCGGTGGATGTCGATCTGCACATCCATACAAAGGCGAACAAGGGTGGGATTGCTACTGCACGATTACTCTGGTCATTCTCGGCGGCAGCCCGTGTGACCGGGGAACGCATCTATAAGGATGCCGCACGACACGCTTTCCTGTTCCTGCAAGAGCACCTGATAGACCCGGTATATGGAGGAATGTACTGGATGGCAGATCATACGGGCCGTCCTGCCGACACATGCAAGCACGTCTATGCACAGGCATTCGCCATTTATGCCTTGTCCGAATATGCGCGGGCAACGGACGACCCTGATGCACTGCCACTAGCTAAGGAGCTGTTTCACCTGCTGGAGCAAAAAGGATATGATCGCACCCGCCAGGCATACGGTGAACAATTTGACCGGATGTGGAACACGCAGCCTAATGAGCTGCTCAGCGAAAACGGAGTAACCGCGCATATCACCATGAATACACATATTCATGTTCTGGAAGCGTATACCCAACTGCTTCGTGTATGGCCGGATGAAAGCGTGCGAGATGCACTGGTGAATGTATTGGACATTTTATACAGTCGTGTTTACGATGCTTCCGCCCGGCGGTTGGGAGTATTTTTCGACAGTGACTGGCGCTCTCTCCTCGACCTGACCTCGTATGGTCACGACATTGAAGCCAGTTGGCTGATTGAGGAAGCTATGAACGTACTGGGTCACCATCCCCCGGAATATGTGGACATGGTGGTGGATATCGCCCATGCGGTAGCCGAGCGTGCTGTTCAGCCAGATGGTTCACTGATCAACGAACGGGAAGGCGATCGGGTAGACACCTCGCGCATATGGTGGGTACAGGCAGAAGGAATCGTCGGCTTTTACAATGCGTATCAACGAACACAGGACGAACGTTTTTTACAGATTGTACGGGATTTGTGGGCCTACACCCGGCAGTATATCGTAGATCCACGACCTGGAGGTGAATGGTTCTGGTCCGTTCAAGCGGATGGCAAACCTGATCCAAAAGAAGTTGCAGGACCTTGGAAATGCCCTTATCACAACAGCCGATTTTGCATCGAAATGCTGGAAAGGACGGGAACGAAATGATTCATACCCAGTACAATAAGCTGCTTGCGCAGCAAGAGGAACTGATTACACGCCCGAATGAGGTCAACACCACCTTTTACAATGGCATCTACGAACGCTACCGTTACCCTGTACTCACACGTCATCACGTCCCGCTGCACTGGCGGTTTGATTTGAACGAGCAGACGAACCCGTTTTTCATGGAGCGTCTGGGCGTGAATGCAGCGCTAAACCCTGGCGCAATCTATCATGAGGGCAAATATATACTGGTTTCGCGCACCGAGGGGCTGGATCGGAAATCGTTTTTTGCCCTGGCCGAGAGCGATAACGGTATTGACCAATTCCGATTCATAGACGCACCACTAGTATGGGATGATATCGACCCGGAAGAAACGAACATGTACGATATGCGACTGGTGAAGCATGAAGACGGCTGGATTTACGGCATTTATTGCTCGGAAAAAAAGGACCCTGACGCGCCATCCCACGACACTTCCAGTGCTGTCGCTCAGGCCGGACTGGTCCGCACTCGCGATCTTCGCACATGGACCCGGCTGCCCAACATCACTACCCAGTCCCCGCAGCAGCGCAACGTTGTCCTGCATCCCGAATTTGTGAACGGTCAATATGCCTTCTACACTCGTCCGCAGGACGGGTTTATTTCCACTGGCTCGGGCGGGGGCATCGCCTTCGGCCTGTGCGAAGACATTACAAAGCCCATGATTGAGAGCGAAACGGTCATTGACGAGCGCTGCTATCATACGGTGTATGAAGCCAAGAACGGGCAAGGCCCCGCACCGATCAAAACCAGCCGGGGCTGGATTCATATCGCTCATGGAGTGCGCAATACTGCCGCCGGGCTGCGCTATGTCCTGTACACCTTTGCCACCAGTCTGGAAGACCCTTCACTCGTCATCGCCAAGCCTGGCGGGCATTTTCTCGCCCCTTATGATGAGGAACGCGTCGGTGACGTCTCGAACGTGATTTTTTGCAATGGGGCAGTCATCAACGAACTAGATGAAGTCTTTATTTACTATGCCTCCAGCGACACCCGTATCCACGTGGCAACAACCAGCCTGGCCAGACTGGAGGATTACACGTTCAATACGCCGCCTGACCCACTGCGGTCGCTCGGCAGCGCAACTGTCCGCCGCGAGCTGATTCAGCGCAACGAGGCATTGCTACAAGCGTACTCCCGCCCTTAGCAGCAAATGCATGACGCAAGCTTTATCCAGCTTGCGGAACGATGTATACTATCCTGAGAACAACTGTTACCCGCAGGCTAATTGTTGTTCTCAGGGCAGCTATGCTGCAAGTGTTGTTATCTTTGGGGACAGCCATGCTGCAAACGTTTTTTATCTTTCAGCGCAGCTATATCTTTTTAAAATTGGAAGGCGGAACAGGAAATGAAGAGCAACGTAACGATGCGGGATATTGCGGATAAGCTGGGAGTCAGCAGCGTGACCGTGTCGAAGGCGCTCAATGACAAGGATGGGGTTAGCGATGAGCTAAAAGAGCGCATCAAGACGCTCGCGGGCGAAATGGGCTACCGTTTCAATACCGTTGCCAAGTCCATGAAGGAGGGTCTCACCTATAACATTGGTGTCGTCATCCCCGAGCGTTTTACCGGCCCCGGCCAATCGTTCTATCTGCACATCTACCAGCATATTTCACGGGCACTGGAGCAGTATGGCTACTACGGTATCCTTCACATCCTCCATCGGGAGGACGAAGAACAGCTTAATCTGCCACGCATCTATTACGATCGCAAGGTGGACGGCTTCATTCTCCTGGGCCAAGTGAGCAAGCCTTATATCGAGCTGGTTCAATCCATGGATCTGCCCAAAATATTTCTGGATTTTTATGATGAGCATGCCGATATCGACTCGGTGGTTACGGATAATTTTTATGGGGCCTACGAGCTGACCAACTATTTGATCGCCCAGGGACACCGGGACATTGCATATGTGGGTAATCTCTACTCCACCAGCAGTATTCAGGATCGTTTTCTCGGCTACTATAAATCCCTGCTGGAGCATAGGTTGCCCCTTCGTAACGAGTGGGTGCTCAGCGACCGGGACGACGAAGGTACTTATGTAGAAATGGAGCTGCCTCAGCCGCTACCAACTGCCTTCGTATGTAACTGCGATCAGGTCGCGCACAATCTGGTGCACAAGCTGACGTCTCTGGGATACCGCGTGCCAGAGGACTGCTCTGTAGTCGGCTTCGACAATGATGTATATGCCACCCTTATTGCCCCCCAACTGACCACGGTCGGAGTGGACATTGAACAGATGGCACGCACAGCTATTGATTCCATGATGAAAAAAATCAGCCACCCCGGCAGCCGCTTCGGCCGGGTCCTTGTGCAAGGCCATATTGTGTATCGTGACTCCGTGCAGCGTATCGAGAGACCATAATCGAAGACCACTCCACAACCAAAAGCCGCTCAGCATGTCGCTGGAGCGGCTTTTGACGTTTATAGATTCTACACACGTGGTCAACGTACTCGCCTTTACTCAGGAGCGTTGGGCCACAAAAGAGTTGCCCGTTCGATTGAGAATCGGGAGCATCCGCGTTTCCTGTCCCATGGAGGCTTGGCAGAGCGGACAAACCGGCTCGCTCAAAAAGGTGAAATCCGTTCGCATCCAGCCGTTGCAATCCTCGCTGGTACACGACCAAATCGCCGTATCTTCCTCTGGGATAATCTCTGGAGCCTGGCGTCTGTACATCTACATTCCCCCCTCGGTTTTATGGGGTAATCCCCTACATTAGAAGGGAGCTCCGTCCAACGAAGCGACAAAGAGGCTCCTCTGATCCAGCTCGTCCTGACCCGTTTTAGCTGGTCTTGGTGACATGTTCTGCCTGCGGCCCACGCTGGCTTTTCACCACGTTAAATTCGACATGCTGCCTTCGTCCGGCGTCTTGAAGCCTTCGCCGTCGATTGCGCTGTAGTGGACAAAAATAACCTGGTCCTCTGTCTCGATAAAGCCGGAGCCTTTATCTGTTAGATCCCTCCTGTGCGGGTATTAATATGCTCCATCCTCTGAAAAATATGCGTATTTTTCCAAAATATTTATTTGCGGATCGCCTTGGTCCAGAAGCCGCCATGAAACTGCTTGGGCTCCACTGTAATAACAAAGGCTTTGGGATCAATATCCAGAATGGATTGGTACAGCTTGTTCTGATTTTTCCGCTTAGCCAAAATTTCCATCACCAGCCGATCTCCATCTCGCCCGCTGCCCAGCCAGGCTGTAACACCGTACCCTTTGTCACGCAGCGCATTAGCGATACCTCCGTTGACCTCATTGCTGATCACCTTGACGGTTACGTAGCCGAGCGCTATTTTTTCCTCAATCCATGCTCCAATGAGAATACCAAGCGCATAGCCGATGGCATAAACCGCGAGACTTGCCACCTGGTCCAAATACTTAAGCACCATGTTCAGGCCCAGCACATAGATCGTAACTTCTACAGTGCTTATGAGCGCAGCAACGTACTTCTGTCCTTTCAGCGTCAAAATCATACGCAGTGTATACGCAGACACGTAAATAATTTGAATAACGAAAATAAATAACAAAATTTTAAGCATACGCCCACTCCCCATTTCACGTTCTGATTTGGCCTGTATCCATCATTATACCCTTGTACCACATACAGCTTTTCGTTTCGCATCACCCTCGCTCGGGTAATGACTAACTACAGCATACTGAATGAATGTTCGATCACATAAGGAGGGCTACAACATGAAGGATAACGGAATTAGCGATAAAATCAAAGGTAATGTTAATAAAGCCAAAGGTGAAATCAAGGATCAGATCGGAAATGCTACAGATAACAAGTCCCTTCAAGCCGAAGGTAAACTGGATAAGGCCAAAGGCCATCTTCAGGAAACAGCAGGCAAGCTGAAGGACGGCAAATAATTCCGAGCTTTGGATATGAGCCTTGACGCACTATTTTCCCATCAAGCCTCGCTGTCTTGTGCAGCGGGCTTGTTTTGTTTGACGGCTTTTCGAAAAACATTTATGAAAACAGGGCAACTTTTACTGTTGTTGTTGCGTCTAACCAATATAAGCACATCTGCTAATATCCCTCCAAACGTGTTGGATTTTGTAGGCATTAATGTTACTCTAGTTTATGAACCAGGCTATAATTCTTAAATAAAGGGGTAGACCAACGAATGAAATCATTTAAATCTATGAAAAAACCCGTCATCATCACTGCCGTATCCGCCTTGGCCATATCCGGGGCTCTTTTCAGCCAATCCACATATGCCGCACAAGTGACTAAGCCGATCCAAGCAGTTTATAACAATATCAAAATCATCTACAACGGAACTGAGGTTCCTTATGATGCTAAAACCGAACCATTTACGCTGGATGGCGTGACTTATCTCCCGCTTCGTCTGGCAGGTACAGCTTTGGATAAAAAAGTAGATTGGGACGGTACCAACAAACGCGTAGTCATTGCTGACAAAGGCGTTCCAATTGATCAATCTACAGTTACAGCATTGAACAACCAGATTACGACGCTGACTCAGGAGCTCAACACAGCAAAAGCAGCGAACACGACGAAAGACGCTACCATCGCTCAATTGCAAAAAGACAATCAAGCGCTGAAAGATACAGCCAGCAAAAGTAGCACGGATACATTAAAGGATCTTCAAAAGGAACTGAACGATGATCACAGCGATGACTACGATACTAATTCGGATATTGAGCTCAGTGGCAACAAAAACGATATTACAGTGACCATCGAAATGACGAAATCCAGATGGGAAGGTTTATCGAGCAGCAAACAAAGAACCTATCTGGAAGATATCGTTGAAGATATTTTGAAAGAGTACAAAGATGCCGAGGTAGAGGGTACGGTTAAGAACTCTAGTAATAGAGATAAATTAGCAACCTTTACAACCAATAGCAGAGGCGATGTTACGATTAAAAAAATAGGTACATCTTTCGACGCAAGCAGTATCCAACGTGATTTATTCAACAGATACAGCAGCTACGCCGGATACGGCTTTGATTTCAGCGTAAGAGGCGACAGCAGTAAAGCTAACGTGGATGTGTATGTAAATCCGGATGATTGGAACAAAATGTCAAATTTACAAAGAAGCAACCTGACAGATGGCATTATTGATTTTCTTAAAGACGAAGAGTCCATTGATAGAGTCGATGGAACTATACGCAATAAAGGGAACAGCAGTCAAATCATTACCTTCTAAGATTATGACTTGTTTATATTATACTAATCAAAATATTCATATAAAGAGAGACCGGATCATTATGGATCCGGTCTCTCTTTATTATATACCGTGAGGTTAAGTTATACAGTATAATTTACTCTTCGCTCTAATCAACAAGTCGTCCCGCTGCAATAATATATTGCACCTTTTCACCCATATTCCCGAAATCGCGTTTTAACGTCAGCTTCCCTTTTCCTGTACATTGAATTTTGCTTCCTGGTATAGATTTAGAGTAAGGATCCATAGTAAATGTTTTCCCATACATTATTAAAGGGCGGATGTCCACTTGTTTCTCGGAAAATTTCAAGCTTTCATCATAGTTTGCGTGAATTATTAGCTTTCCTACACCATTCCATTCATAACTGTGTAGGTCAAAGGCTTCCTTATTCGTTACCTCCGCAAGATCTTGCCCCAAAAAGCTAAGAAGCACCTGACTTTTATTAAAACTATCATGTTCCAACTTCAGTAAGCCCCGTTCTGAGTCCCATTGCATCTTGGCATCCGTATCCTTGACCAACACTGAAATAGGGAGAAACATAGCATTCTCTTTCATAACAGGTACGGTATCCATTGTTACAGGCTCATTATTGATAAAAATATCTCTTGATCCAATGGTAAATATTACGCTGCGCCCTAATAAATTTACCGTTGCTGTTTTATTCATGGCATTGTATGCTACCTTACCTCCCAGTAAATCTTTTACTGCTTTGAGTGGGATCAGTATTCTGCCTTTCTGGTCCAAAAAAGGTGGTGCAGGTTGAGTATAAAGGATGTAAAAATTGTTTACTTTAAAATGAATAGGGATTTCTTGAGATTTAGCATTTGCGTCCCCTATTATTGGATTTAAACACAATAAAGTAATTAGACAACATATTAAAAAATTAGTTTTCATACTGTTCTCCTATAAACTTTATAACGTAGTTACCATCCATAAATATGTGCTAATCATCTATTTTGGTTTTGAATCCAACTAGCCATCTTAGTGTCGGGATCATAGTACTTAATATAATTAAGTAGGCCAAGCAATAGTTCCATACCATTTTTCCCCGTCCCACAATGAATATTCAGGGTAATTTCCCCAAGAATAGTAATAATCTGAGTTCACCTTGGAAACTAGTAAATTATAAAAATCCCCACTTATCGCTCCATAAATATTGTTCCCATCAAAGTTATTTTTCGCTATTGAAAAAACTCTTTTGAGAGACAACGAAGGAAAATCAGATTCATTAAAAAAAGTCATCATAACGACAATTTTCTCGGAGCCAACTATTAGATAGGAATCGGCAGAATTAGGGTCAATGTAGAATTTCATAGGTCTGATTTCTGCTCCTTCTGACCATGTTCCGTAAGAATATTCAAACCGATTACTGTTTCTAACATAGCCCTGCCAAACTTTCCGACCAGTCTGGTAAGAAAATCCTCCTTCAACTCCCCGTCCTTTTGTTGAGTCGAATCCGAAGTAGAACCATGGCTGCTCTCCATCTCCCAAGCGATGAACATAAGGTAGCCAAAAATTTCCTGAAACACCATCGAATCCGTCAAATTTTAATTGAACCCTTGAGAAAGTTCCCGTTGTCCCTCCACTTACTTGTGATGGAGTGGGATTATATTTACTTGATATAGAAACATCATGTTTGTTGCTTGATTCACTCAAAGAGCTTGTTTCCATATAAGTAGCATCCGTTACACTATCCTCTTTTGGTTCAACTTTATCCGCCATGCCTACATAACCTTTTTCTGAGCTGTATACTTCTCCATCAAGCGTAAGATATATGTATTCCGATTTGTTAAGCTTCTCCAGATTTTGTTTTAGATCACTATTATTCTTACCCTTTAGTGATGTGCTATCCGCTGTATTCAGTAGATCAGCAATAGATGCTTTCGGGTTAACGGCGATCTTATGTTCTTGAAGCTCATGGACTATGGCCCGCTGTTTGAGATTTTCAAAAAATGAAGCATCGTACGTACTAGATTTCGATTCCGCATAGGCGAGACTTCCCGAGAGTGTGGAGCACATGAGAATGGTTGCCAACCCCATGCCTAAAAACTTTTTTTCCTAAACATACACAAACCTCCTAGTTATTTTTCAAAACTAGCATACCTCCACGAATATATCGCGTCAACCATAATTTACAACATATGACTAAAAAATGAACATGACATTTTACATATACTGGTTTATAATGGGTTTAACTACAAAACAAAAAGAGAACGCAGAACTGCGCTCTCTTCGATAAAGCATATAAAAGTAAGAAAATATTAATAGGCCAATGCAAAAAGCCCTTTAATGTGGGACAGGTAACGGATGTTACTGCCTTCTTTCATCAAAGTAGCTACAGCACCTTTCAGTTGGGTGCCATTCGCGCCTACAGTACCGATCGCGTCTGTTCTGCCCAAGCTGCCCAGCGTACCGGAGAATACAGGTGTGAATTGTTCCATTTTTACTCCATTAAAGTAAGCAAAAAGGTTGTAACCCACCGTCTCGCCCATTTGCCAAGCCAACTGTGCAGTTGGAGGGTATGGACGCTCGCCTTCACCAGGGAACACCACTGCGCTGTCACCAGCGAGGAAGATGTCTTCATGGGAAGTCGATTGCAGTGCACCGTTCACGGTTGCGCGGCCACGGTTCACTTCGATACCGGATGCGCCAACCAATGCGTTGCCTTGTACGCCACCTGTCCAGATCAGGGTGTTCGTTTGGATCGAACGTCCGTCTTTGAGCAGCACTTCGTCGGCTTTCATTTCCGTAATTGGTACACCGGCTACGATTTGAACGCCACGTTTTTCAAGGCTTGTTACTGCACGATCAACCAGTGCTTGAGGGAAGCCTGCCAAAATAGATGGTCCAGCTTCTACGCAATACAGGTTAATATCTTCGTAGTTAATGCCTTTTTCACGACAAACCGCAGGCAGCTTGTCAGCATATTCGCCCACCAGCTCGACACCAGTCAGACCGCCACCACCGATAACGATTGTAGCGTCCGCTTTGTTGCCGGATTGCTTGTAAGCATCCAGACGAGCTTCTACGTGTGCGCGAATGCGGTTTGCTTCTGCCACTGATTTCAGTGTGAAGCTGTGTTCTTGCAGACCCGGAATACCGAAGTAAGCCGTTTCGCTGCCCAGGGAAATAACGAGAGCGTCATAGCTCAACGTAGCGCCACTGGCCAGAGTTACTTTTTTATCGTCCGGTTTGATTTCGGAAACAGTATCCACTTTCAGGATAATTTCTTTGTTACGCAGCAGTTTTTCCAAAGGAAGTGCAACAGCTTTTTCGGCAATTGTACCTGCCGCCAAACGGTGCAGTTCCGTAATAATTTGGTGCGACGCAAAGCGGTTTACCACTGTAATGGTTGCTTGGCTAGCGTCCAGATGCTGGCGTGCTGTCAGAGCGGTCAGCAAGCCGCCGTATCCGCCGCCCAAGATCAAAATTTGCTTCGACATGTCCATCCTCCGTTCTCGTTCAGGTAATTATTTGCTCTCGCGTTGGCGCTCATTCAGAATATCCAGGAAAGCCTGGCTGAAACGCAGCGTTTTTTGTACATTTGGATCTTTAAGCATTTTGAGCAAGCCAAACAGACCTACACTGCCGTCTGTAGTTTGTACGCGGTCTCCTGCTTCTATAGCAGCAGAGGCCAAGCCTTTAGCCGAATCTGTAACAGGCTTCACAAACTCTCCCATGGAGCTTTTCATATCGCCGATAAATACAGGGTCGGTTGCCAAACTACGGGCTACATCATAAGCGTCGGTCATCAAAGTAACCATCTCAGTCAACTTGGGCAGATTCTCAACCAGCACGGTCAGCGATTGCTGAACCTCCGGTTTCATCAATTGGTCCAATACATCCCGAGACTCTTTGGTAGCTTCTTGTGTTACGGCCACCTCTTGTTGGTTTTCAGACATGCGTGAACGTCCTCCTTTACTGTGAAAATAGAAGTCCATTCCTTTCTCGTAACCTGTATCCATAAACTCTAGCAATAAAACGTTCAATGAATTCACGCCCTTAAACATGTAAGAAGCACAGCTAAAACCAAGCCTATACCCTAAAGGGCAAGACTGATCATCGCAGATGCCAATTGTATATTGCTCGGACGGTATTCTGTTGTTGTTACTGCTACGGAATATCCCACGAAGCGCTCCTTCGTGACTATAACAGGCCGAAACGGAACCCTATACCTCTATATTACACTGTTTACAACACAAACGTCGAAAAAATTTTAAATTTGCACAAATTTCCGCAAAATTTTATTTGTTATTTTAGATAAAAATTAGAATAAACTTAGATTTTGTCCAATTTTCCGCAAAAAAGGGTCATTTCATAGCATGAAAGGGTAACAGAGGGAGTGAATTTCATATCGCGATCACATGAAAATCACCACAAAATATGTATACGAGGCACGCCAACACATTAAGGCCAATCCTGATACATTCGTCATTGATGTGCAGGACTCCAACGACGCGGGCGCTTGCGGTCTGATTCGCGGGAGCGCCCTGCGTTTATAAGGAGTCCTCAGGAGACTCTACATCATGAGAAGACGGCAACGGCACACCGGATTCGATGAATTCATCGACATCGCGGGCCGCCTTGAATTGATTGCATTCGTTGCAAGCACATACACAATTGACGGGCGTTGTGTGTCCTCCTTTGGCACGGGGAAGCAAATGATCAATGGTATCGCCGTAACCCCCGCAGAAAAAGCAGGTATAGCGATCACGCTTGAGCACATATTGACGGAATTCCTTATTGCTGTAGAGTCTGCGAATGGTATACGGATTAACAACCACTGCCATGCGCTCTCTGACCAGGGTAACCGCCAGATCAAATTCAATCTCCTGATGCCAACGTCTCCCCTGATCGGTTTTGCCCCTTAACCGAATCATGCCGTTACGGTTGAGCCGCAGAACCTTGGTATCCGCAGGCTTCAGTCTGCTGAGCAAATGTCGAACACGCTGCCGATGACGCTCACGGGCTTTATCCGTGACTGGCTTCCTGCGGGGCGGCTGAGGCTGCGCATCAGGCTGTGCTGACGGCTCCATGCCTTGCACGGTTGCCTCGTCCCCAGCGCCATGCGATGCCAGGGAAGCCGTGAGGGGCTGTGTCCCCTCGCCGGAAGGAGCGGACGCGGACGCAGACGCACGTTCCTGCGCCGCTAACCCCCGGCAGGAACGGCAAGGGCCACGCCGGGAATATGGACCTGCCCGGCGACCGGTTCTGCGCTGAAACTCCGTTAGCGGCTTCAGCTCCTGACAATACGTACATTTTTTCATCAGCGGTCCGCTTGCTTCATCCTTGTTCTGCTGCGGTTCTGTCACGTCCACCCCTCCTTCCGTCTTTTGCTCGCGCTTCACGGTTTACCCGAAACTCGAACTATGGTTAAGTTAAATTCATTCTACCGTTTTCACGTTCTCTTTTCTAGCCAATCGAATATATACGCCTTCAAGGTATAACAAATTTTAATGATTTGGCATACGTTATACAGCGATGCCTGTTCTTCGTTTAGCACCATATTAACCGTCTGACGTTTAGCCCCCCTCACTTGGTGGGTAACTTGTTATATATGGAGGAGGGACGCACATGAAAAGGAACCATACGATGATGCAATTTTTCGAGTGGAATGTCGAAGCAGACGGTTCTCACTGGAAGAAGCTTGCCCGCCTAGCACCGGAACTGAAGGCTAAAGGAATTGACGCGATATGGATTCCACCTGTCACCAAGGGCCAATCGCCCGAGGATACGGGATACGGCGTCTATGACCTTTACGATCTGGGTGAGTTTAATCAAAAGGGTGCGGTACGCACCAAATACGGAACCAGGGAAGACCTTTTGGAGGCTGTTGCCGCCTGTGTTCGCCACGGTGTGACCGTCTATGTCGATCTGGTCATGAACCATAAGGCCGGTGCGGATGAAACCGAAGTGTTCAAGGTCGTCGAGGTTAACCCGGATAACCGCAATGAGGTCATTTCAGAGCCCTTCGATATCGCAGGGTGGACTAAATTTACATTTCCCGGCCGTCAGGGTCAGTATTCCACATTCCAATGGAATTTTGAACATTTTAACGGAACCGATTATGATGCAAGTCGGGACCGGACAGGAATTTATCGTATTTTAGGCAAAAATAAAAGCTGGAGCGAGCATGTAGATGATGAATTCGGCAATTATGATTATTTAATGTTTGCCAATATTGACTATAATCATCAGGATGTACGCAGGGAAATGATTCGCTGGGGCAAATGGCTGGTGGACACTCTGCAATGCAACGGATTTCGTCTGGATGCAATCAAGCATATCAATCATGAATTTGTACGGGAGTTCGCGACGGAAATGATCAAAAAGCGTGGACAGGATTTTTATATGGTAGGCGAGTTTTGGAAGCCGGATCTGGAATCATGCCAAAAGTTCCTGGATACCATCGATTATAAAATCGACCTGTTTGACGTATCCCTCCACTATAAACTACATAGCGCTTCCTTGAGTGGCAAGGATTTCGATCTAAGCACCATTTTCGAGGATACGCTAGTTCATACTCACCCCCTGAACTCGGTTACTTTTGTCGATAATCATGATTCCCAGCCCCATGAAGCGCTCGAATCCTGGGTGGAGGACTGGTTCAAGCCCAGCGCCTATGCGCTCATTCTGCTGCGCAAGGATGGTTACCCCTGCGTGTTCTACGGCGATTACTACGGCATCCAGGGGCAAACACCCGTGAAAGGCAAGCAGGCAGCGTTAGATCCGCTCCTGTATGCCCGATACCATAAAGCCTATGGAGAGCAAAAGGATTATTTTGATGATCCCCATACAATTGGATGGGTGCGTCAGGGCGTTCCTGAATTGGAAGGCTCCGGCTGCGCTGTAGTGGTCACCAATGCAGACAACGGAGAAAAGCGTATGTTCGTAGGGAAACAGCGCGCAGGAGAGCAATGGACTGATTTGACAGGACATCACAACCACATTATAACGATCGGGCAGGACGGCTACGGCTTATTTCCGGTTCGCGCTGGCAGCGTATCGGTATGGGCGCTTCCCACTGGCAATGACAGCCCGGAAGCCGAAGACAACCTGGGAGCTTAACTTTGCCCAACACCAAGAGGACAGGATGCGAAAGAGCGTCCTGTCCTCTTGGGTATCATCTTACTCCGTCACCTTGCTTTGGTTGGCCACAGCCTGCTTTTTCGCCTCCACATGACTCGGATCACCCAGATAAAAGCGTCGGATAGGGTCTATATGATCGTCCAGCTCATACACCAGCGGAATGCCTGTCGGAATATTTAGATCCAGCAATGCGGTCTCGTCCAGATTCTCCATATACTTGATCAAGGCGCGCAAAGTATTGCCATGCGCGGAAATAATGACCCGTTCCTTTTTTTGCACCAAGGGCACAATCCGCTGCTTCCAAAACTCACCGACCCGATGCACGGTATCCTCCAAACTTTCCCCAAGCGGCAGCTCTTCCGGCTTAATGTTACGGTATCGTTCCTCCCTGTGAGGACTGCGTTCATCCTGTTCATCCAGCATGGGAGGCCGCACCGTCAGGCTGCGTCGCCAGATATGAACCTGTTCCTCGCCGTATTGGACAGCAGAATCCAGCTTGCTCAGCCCTTGCAGCGCACCGTAATGGCGTTCATTCAGCTTCCATGACTTTTGTACGGGTATCCACAAATGATCCAGCTCGTCCAAAATGTGATACAGCGTACGAATGGATCGTTTCAGCACCGAAGCGAACGCCAGATCAAACGTATACCCTGCCTCCTTGAGAATACGGCCCGCCTCTATGGCTTCATGGGTTCCCTGCTCGGTCAGGTCCACATCCGTCCAGCCTGTAAACAGGTTTTGGCGGTTATACACGCTTTCTCCATGCCTCACCAGCACCACTTGATACATAGGCCCCACTCCTTTACTTACTGTCGTTATGTTTTACCTCAGGCCTGTTGATTAACTAAAAATAGGATAAAAAGAGCCGCCTTTTCGGGTAATAGAAAGTACCAACCAACCATTCCAAAAAGAGGCAACCCTCATGAATCAGTATACCTTATTTCAGAACTTGCTACCATCTATCTTTAGCGAATCCAAAGTGAAAGCCGCAGCTGAGGAACAAGGCTATGAAGATACAGCCCGCAAATTCACAGTGTTTCAACTCCTGCGGTATTGGACTCAAGCCGCCTTGGAGCCGTGGAAAGGCTGTCGCTCCGGCGTGGACCAAGCGTCGTTAAGCGGTTTGCCGACGGTTCATTACTCTACCTTCTCCGGGAAAGCCGCCAAAGTGCCTTTTGCTGTACGGGATATGGATACGCTAGAGTGTTTGTGTCAAACGACGGGACTGCCCCAATTAATATAACAGTAACTCAGGGAACAGCTAGTGGTCCAGTTAAGATGAGCGGAAAAGTACAGCCGGGTAAAACATTTGATGGAATTAATGGAATTGCTTAGTCTATTGGTAATTTCTATCTTAACCTTACTTCACCCGGAGGTATTATGAAGGGCGGCCTTTTTATATTAAGGAGGGTTTGCCCATGTTCCACGATCAGCAAACGGGAAAAAAGAAGGTATCCAAAGAAGGGCGCTGTATCCATTGTGACAAGCCATCCACGCATGTTTCATTGGGCATCCGATTCTGTACTGAATGTGTCCAAGCCATGAAAAAGGTGAGGACATGGGTAACAACCTGGTCGGACCCCTTGCGCGGTTCAATTCCGCAGCGTGCCTCATTAGGATATTGGAATTATTGCCCATAGTTTTGTTGAAAAATTAGATTTTTAAACTTATAATGTAAGAGAAGACAACAAAATTCAATATTCAGCTATTAATAGTGTGGCTGTATTTTGAACGTTCTTTATTAGTCATATGACAAGATTGGAACTTATACATAATGGAGTTGATTAATAAAGACCATTCTTGTCTTGGAAAGAAGGGGTCACTTTATTAACTCTTTAAGGGTAAGATCAGTTCAGGTAAAAACAAATTTTAATGAGAGAGAAGGCTATGAATATGAAAAACATTAAAAAAGTGTCTTTATTATCTGTCTTGTCTTTAGCTGTTGCAATACCATTAACTGCTTCTGCGGCAGCTACGACCGATGTTGCACCAGCTACAACTGACTCAGCAGCAGTTTCCCAATCTGCAAACACATCGACTGATGTGTTTGCGCCAAAAGTGGGGGATCACGTCATTACTCCTCAGGCCACTGATCCTGTGCTTGATGTACGACTTAGGGGTACAGAAATGTCAAAGCCTTTCACCATTCGTGCAGGGTATGGATACGTTAAAGTATGGGTACGCAATAATGGCAGTCAAAAAATTAAGTTAACAGTAACTCAAGGCTCAGGTGCAGGCACGGTTAAGCTTAGTGGAACTATATATCCCGGTGAAGATTGGTCTTCTCCTATTAACTCAAGTGCTTGGTCTACCGGTGATTTTTATGTTAACCTTACAAGTGGTAGTGCTGATATGTCGGGTCAATTGTCAGTTCGTACAGGTACTACAAGAGGCGAATTGGAATAATAATATCAAAACCGCTTATGAGTGGTTATCAGGTCGGCCAATGTGCCGGCCTTTTTATATTAAGGAGGGGTTGCCCATGTTCCACGATCAGCAAACGGGAAAAAGAAGGTATCCAAAGAAGGGGTCACTTTATTAACTCTTTAAGGGTAAGATCAGTTTAGGTAAAAACAAATTTTAATGAGAGAAAAGGCTATGAATATGAAAAACATTAAAAAAGTGTCTTTATTATCGGTCTTGTCTTTAGCTCTTGCAATTCCATTAACTGCTTCTGTAGCAGCTACGACCGATGTTGCATCGGCTACAACTGACTCAGCAGCAGTCTCCCAATCTGCAAACACATCGACTGATGTGACTACACCAACAGCAGGGGGTCATGTTATCACTCCTCAATCCACACAGCCTGCGTTTGACATTACATTGGGTGGTCAACAATCAGAAGCGTCTTTTAAGATCCCAGCGGGAATGGGTTACGTTAAAATATGGGTGAAGAATACAGGCAGTGAGAATATTAAATTCGCTTTACACAAAGGATCAGCTAGTGGTTCGGTTGTAAAAGAAGCAACGATACGTCCTGATGGTGTCCCTTTTGAGTGGGTAAGCCCTTCAGCTTGGCCTACGGGAGAATTTTATGCTACTTATAGCACAAGTAATACTAAAATGTCAGGTCAAGCTTATGGTAAATTAGGCTCGTCAAGAAGTGAATTGTAATTTAAGGATACAAGTGTTGTAAACTGATTTAGTATTGAATTGTATGCCCGCCCCTGCTGCATAGTTTTATGTTATGTAGTAAGGGGCATTTATTGAAGTAAGGGTAACTTTAAAAAAGTGTGCAATTCAAAGAATGTGCCTTGCCAGCTACTTCATTTGAAGATATTTTCTTAAGTGACCGTTTGACGGGTTTTAAATAAGCGCCTGTGTTCATTTGGTGCACATAAAGTATATAAAGCGTAATATAAAAGCCGGATATCGGTATTTTCATGCTGATAACCGTAATACATAGGCAGATAAGTCGCTCAATGATGAGTAGCTTTTTTATTGCCTTTTGAAAGGTTGAATAGGTTTTGAAGAAGAAGCAGCTCATACGCAGCCATGAGGTCATTCACTTCCTCCAAGGTCAATTTATTGTTCTGTCTACTCTCTCTTATCTATCCAATGATATATCCATCGGCGACCATAGCCTTTTTCTGAGTCTGTTCCATCAGATATCACATTTTGCAGCTAACAAATTCTACTCTTCCCATACACTCACGACCATTCAATTAATTATCCCTTGTTATTAAATTGGATGACGCTCCTTCGTATTCTCTCTTCGGACAATAAAGTTGTGTACCAAAATCCAATATTTGTGTTTTATCAAGATTATAAAAATATGTACGTTAAAATCTTTAACTTTACTAATATTGCCTTACCATATTACCGCTCTATATTTAAACCAAAGCAGCCGTCCCCTGATTTTAACATAAGACTGATGATACTTGTTCAACGCTCTTGTTTTCAATAAAGAGCGTACTTTTTTTATGTTTCATTAATACTTAGAACACAACTTCATATACGTAAACAACAAGCTGAATATATGATAATTCAACGATCATTTTCATAATTAGTGAGAACTCATTGACTCGAAGTTATTCGGTCCACCCTAATTTTTCAAATTTTATGAGAATATACGCAACTCTAAAAATGCGTATTTATACAATCAATAAGAAGTTGTTCTACTTCTTCATTGTCAATTGTTAGCGAATAATAATGTTTTAGACTAAACAATAAAGAACTAGACTGAGATAATAAAGTTATAGACTGGCGACGCGTGGCCCGCATGCGCAGCTGCAGCTTGCTCTCCCGGCTCTTCCGGAATGAAGTCCAGCTTTGCGATCGGCGCGCTAGCGACGGCGGACGGTGTAATTAGAAAATATAGCCTTAGACTGGAAAATAAAGTATAAATGATATAAACTACGAATATGCTTTTTTCTTGAGCCCTCTCATATGATGAGAGTAATTCAGTATTCGAGGAGATGATCTTGATGAACAAGAACATAGGGATTAAGGATATTTTGGTAAGGTTCGACGAGATTTCGAAGCATTATGTTCGGGAGCTGGATAAGTATAGTCTGGCGGAACTGTGTCGCAAGCCAAGCGAGAACGAATGGTCGCTTGGGCAAATGTACCTGCATCTGCCCCATTCCACGCTGAACTTGCAGCTCCGTCTTGCGGAGCAGTGCATGGCGCTCGGTGGCGGCAGCGAGGAGGGCGGCGGGAAGACGGAGGCCGGCCATGCCGTGTTTGAGCAAGGGAGCTTCCCACCGGTTCGCATTCAGGTACCGGCCGACTTGCAATATACGCCTCCTCAGCCAGAGAGCAAGGAGCAGCTTGTCGCCAAGCTGGAGGAAGCAATGCGCCGCATGCATGAGATTGGGGCGTCGCTGCAGAACATAGACCCAGAGCGGCTGCAGCGAAAGGCGACTCATCCGGCCGTAGCCTTCGGCGCGTTAAACGCGGTCGAATGGTTCACGATGGTGGAGATGCATTACCGTCATCATCTTCTTCAAAAGGAGCGGCTGGACGCTTTCTTACAAACTGCAGAGTTATTAGGCTAACAGGACACGATAGTTGAATGTTGACCACAACAGCGGCCAGTCTAGAATTTTATTTTCGCGTCCTTATCTGCCGCTGTTGCATTTGTCGGATCAGTCTAAAACATATTTCTCAAAAGCTGACGACCTTTGAAATGGACAATCGCGTAAAATCAGCAACTCCAGTCTACAACTTTATTTTCTTCGAACATCAATTATGATAATTTTTCTCGTTCAACCTGTAAATTTTCTCACTAATTATGACACTATCTTCGATCAATAAAGTTGTGTACTAGCGAGTCAACTACAAATATTTTTTTAATAAAATTCTAAAAATATGTACGTTAAATCCTTATAAATATGTTCTCCTGTCTTTAATTTTTCTAATATTTCTTTACCATAATATCGCTCTCTATTATTTAAACCAAAGCAGCCGTCCTGATTTTAACAAAGCCTGATGACACTTGTTCATCAGGCTTTTGATTTTACTAAAAGTGATTCTTTTATTATGTTTCATTAATATTTAGTACACAACTTTATTGTCTATTTCTCGATTAGTACACAACTTTATTGTTTAGTACATAACTTTATTGTCTGTAGACATATTCCTCCAATTAAAGCTCAAAACGACCGATGCACTGGTCGCCTGTCCCGCCTCTCAAATTTTGAAAGGCAGAAACGGACAACGGCTCAGAAGCCAGTAAAATGAATAAAAATCCCGTTACCATCCCAACGCATATCCGACTCACCATGAACTATCGTTTCAGGCGTAGCAGCTTGGCTGCTACTATAAATGTAAATTACACACCAATTTTTTACCTTTTATTACATGGGCTTGCGTTTTTATTTTTATCTCAAATAATCCATTTTATTGAATAATTATGATTGTTATGTGGGATTAAGAGGAGGAATATCTTTGCATACAAAGGATGTGGTGTCTGAGGTTTCTGACTGAACATAGTGGTGATGTAACTTCTTAGTCTGATACATACGATTGTACTGATTAATTAGTTCGTCCAAAATCATAGCCTGCTCAAATACGCAAGCATGTCCAAAACCATACTGTCCATAAAGATCATGCAATCGTTGTCTGGCACTTTCTATCTGTTGATTTAACGTTAAGGTTTCATCTATGTTCATGTTCATTACCCCCTAGTAAATTATTTTATGAGGTAATGAACAAATACGGCATGTTCTTTTTTTAGCCAAAACAACAAAATAAACAAAAAAAGCCAGCTTAAGGGCTGGCCAAGGTAATAATTCTTATTGATTAAGCTGTGCCAACATGATCTTGCGGTTGGAATGTTCCAAAGGTTGGATTTTGAGCTGGTACTGGTACTACGAATACCAGTAAGAAACTAGCTGTTACTAAGGTTAAAAGCTATCTTTTTTATCATTTCTTTCCCACATGTCGTAATGAGCCAGCATTTCAGGATCGGCATACGCTCTAAAACGTTCAAACAAACCTGCACAATTGGCAATTAGTAGTGAATGATTAATTGTACCAGCTTTTTCAAAAGCGTCTATTAAACATTTGAAACCATATGGATATCTACCTTTGTTAAAGCTGTACTTAGCCAGCTTGTACCAAAATCGTGCTTGCTGTTGCAGTAAAAACGGCTCAACAGGAGATGGTTCCTTATACGACGCAATTCTAGGTTCAAAGCGATGGAGGATGTGATCCACATCAATATTGTATTTATTGGCTGCTTCAACTAAATTCAAAAGTTCATTAAATATGTGTTGTTCGCCTAATATATGATTAACGTAATCTGGTAGCACGCTAATATCTCCAGACATAAGCCTATTTACGTAAGTATTAATTTTGGCCCATCGCTGAAATTTACCTAGCCAATGGAGTGTATCTGAATCTGTTTCTTTAACCCAGCTTAGATCAGTATAGCCACGTATATGCTCTAAAGCCTGTTCATGATCTCCATTCGCGTCACAAGCGTGTGCACACATCAGTTCAGCATAAGCTATGTATACAAACAGAGGTCTGCTAAGTTTCTTTACCGATTTTATTTCTCGCTTGGAGTTATGAACCAAATTGTACTGAATTTGTCCTAATTTATACATTTGGCATGAAAATTTATAGGCCTTATCCCACATGCTCAATGATCTATACACGTTGGCCAAGTCTTTCAAGGCATCCAGTTGGTCAATTTCATCCAAACGGTCGACAAAAGATTCAAATTTAGCAGCCGCTTGTAGATTTTGAGCCTGATTTTCCCCTGTCCGGATGCTAAATAGCCGATACTGGCATAAAGCAAGCCGTTCTGAATGCTGCTTTCTTTCACTCACAGCCGCGTTTTCATAAAGGTAAGCTGCTGTGTCCCGATAACCTTTGGTGAACAAGTCCTCGGCTAGTTTAAAGAGCGAAAGACTGTGGATCGGATTATCTAGAAACATACTTACAGCACGCTGTAGGCAATCAAACCGCCCTAACTCAACACAACGATACACGAAAGGTTTTACTCTCCGCCAGTTGAGTGGGGATTCTTCAACGCACTCTTCAACAAATCGCTCATAAAAATAATCCGGTGGTAAATTCATGCCCATCGTAATGCGGTCCAGTTGATTAACAGATAAAGAACGATTGCCTGTGATGATGCCGCTAACTGTACCTACATTCAAATTAGTGATATGACCAAACCGGGTCATACTCAAGCCTTTCTGTTTGAGATATCTTTCAATTTCTGCCCGAATCGTAGGTGTTATTTCCATGAATAAATCACCCTTTCAGTGTGAGCTTTGGAATGTGCAAATTTAAACAAAAAGAAGAATTGGAAAACTTATAATATAATGAAATATTTGTATGTTCCCAATATACCATCTATTGTCACAACAATAAATACCCCTTTTTGGAGAACATTGGATTATGTGTACAGAAATCACAGGTGACAGTTCAGAGAACGAAGTGGGTTTCTATAACCCGATAAGGAGGATATCAATTGAAGAAAACAGGTATGACACGCCCCTTAGATACATTAGGCCGGATTGTTATTCCGATGGAAATCCGAAGCTCCATGGGGATTGAGATTGGCGAGCCTTTAGAATTTTATATGGACGTTGAAAAAGGCTTTATGGGCATAGGAAAGTATAGTAGCGGGGTTTCCTGTAATTTGTGCAATTCATTTCTGGATTTAACCTATTTCAAAAGTTTACTTTTATGTAAGCAATGTATACTCGACCTGAAGGGAAACGTAGGTGTTCGTCCCATTCCTGCCCCTGTTGTTAAGGAGTCTACGTACAAAGAAAAAAAAGTAAATCGGTCGACACAAGAACTGGTTGAAAGCCTAAGAAGACTCAAACGCGAGCATCCGACAGCCAAGCAGAGTGAATATGCCGAAAGGCTTGGCGTGTCACAAGGCCGTATTTCCCAGCTTAAAAAGTTATTATAGCGTGCGACTTTTAAAGCAAATATGGAGGCGTTAGTGATGGAGAATCGTTTTGAAACAGAGGAAGAAATTTATTTGTTGTCTGAACACGCGCATCCCTTGGATAAGGCTTTTGAATTATTTCGGCTAAATTATAGACAAAATGATTGGGCAGAAGCGGATCGCGTCGCTGATCACATTTTAAGTATGGCTGAACGCAGTTATAGCAGTAGACAAAAATGGGGTGACGTTGTTCCTCTAAATCAGGTACTAAAGCACCCACTTATATTTTATTTTGGATACGGATACCTGGCTAAATACATCGTTTTTCGGAAGCAAGGTCTTTTTGATCGAGCAAGAGAATATATAGCTAAATATGCTGACTTAGGATGGTACAAAAATGCTACGGACGAAGATATACAAGAAATAGAACGTTTTAAAGGATTTTCAGTGGCAAATGGATACGCTGTAGACTTATTATCAGGGAATAAGGAAATATTGAAGGAGTACAATGAGTTTATACAAGAAAACGACGAGGAAACATTGCCCGGATTAATCACAATTTTTGAGGCAGCAAACATAAATGAATGGAATATAGACGAGTATTATTATTATATTCCCGATCAGCTAGAGAATTTTTCCAGCTTTGAAGACCTTGGAAATCGTGTGTATTATGTGAAATTACTTAATCAACTAGCTATCTATAACATAAATCAGCAGCGGTATGGTGTCGCCATAAATTATATTCTGAATTGTTTGCAAACAGCAGTTACAATGGATTTATACAGGGAATCTATTACAACTATTTCCATGTTCGAAACCGTTCGTCCGTTTGCAACAACGGAACAGCTGACAAAGTATCAAAATATCTTACAATTCAACCATTGTTCCTTTCAATCACGGTGTTAACGGGTAACAGCAAAGGCCACTTGCATCAGCAGGTGGCCCTCAGCCGTCCTCTTCTCCTTATCCTGCACCTATCTGCACATGAAGTGAAACCATTCATAAATCGCAGGCGCTTAGTCCTTTTTGCTGAATTTGGACAACAGCTCCAAAATCCGCACATACAGCCACACTAAAGTCACCAGCAATGCAAACGCGCCATACCACTCCATATATTTCGGTGCACCCTGATCCGCTTGCTCTTCAATGAAATTAAAATCCAGCAGCAGATTCAAAGCCGCAATCACAACGATAAACAGACTAATACCGATTCCAAGCCAGCCTGTCTCATGAATATAAGGAACGTTCATCCCGAAAAAGTTCAAAACGAAGTCGACCAGCGTCACCAGAACAATCGCCAACGTACATAAAACAACGAAGGAGATAAAGCCCCGGGTAACTTTAATGATTCGCTGTGTATACATAAACAACATCAAAAACAAAATGCCCACCGTCAGCAAAATCGCATTCGCCACGATACCGGGATAGTCATATTCCATGAAAGCTGAAATCCCGCCTAAAGCAAAACCGCTCAGAATTGCATAAACGGGCGATAGAAACGGGGCTGATTTTGGAAAAAAGGATATAGCCAGCGCTACGCCGACCATGCCAAGTGAGCCTGCGGTGATCAAGGATAAGACCTCTACTGTACCTTCGTAGGTCATATACCATGTGATACTGCCCGCGATAATCAGCAGAACCAGCAAGAGCAGCGTTTTGCTGATCGTGCCTCCAATGGTCATGCGTTGTTCGCTAACTTCTCTTTCATCTTCACGCACGAAGATGTCTTCACGTAAAACCGGATTGCTAAAGCTCATAAAGGGGATACTCCTTTTCGATGTGTTATTTACTATGCCATATGTATATATCGGCACAACCCGAAAAAAGTTTCAGAAAATTATCAAAGCAAAAAAACTCTAGCTCACCTTGCGGCAAACTAGAGTTAGAGGATCAGTTCGTTACAGCTTAAAAATCAGCTGTCGCAATCTGGATCGTACCCGTAGCTGCTCCAGCTGCGGTAGTCTGAAGAGCGGCTACCAGCAGTAAAGCAACAGCCAACGTGAGACTGTTAGTTGGAGGGATAACATAAGTGATCACGGGTGCGTTGACACGAGTAATGACAAGATCGATCGGAGCCGGACCGTTATTATTAACGGTAATTGTAGCATTCGCGCCACCGTTCAAGTTTTCAAAGTATGATTTACCAATATTGGCAGCGAGAGAATAGAATTGCTGAGGTAATAGAATCGCCATAGGATTCACCTCCCTTACGCTTGATAGTGTATTCTATGCTTCCAATCTATGAACGCAACGTCAATTGACTCAGCCATAAGACACAAATTAACAGATTCATAGATTAAAGTCCCTATGCACAAGCCAAAAAGGGGTTGCCTTCTCAGATTCTTTGTAGAATCTGATCTGACATCCCCTTCTTAAATAAACGAAGAAATAACCTACGTCATATAACGTTAAATGTTCTATTTTAACTCTACTGCACGCGAATACTTACTTCCTGCGGGTCAAAACGGGATGGCGCGGAAACCTTCACACGGATATTACCCGCCTCTCCCTTTGTACGAACCCAGAACGCAATACGTCCACCAATCAGGGATAAGGTTGAAGGGCCGATCAAATCGCCCGCTCCCTCGACCTCCACGGAAACCGGATCAGCATAGAAAGGCAGGACATTGCCGTATTCGTCCAGAGCATCCACCACAACTCTCGTCACGTCCCAATCGCCCGCCTCCAGCACTGTATCATCCGCAGCTACACGCAGCTCCGTGGGTACGGGATTACGGGAATAGCGTCTGCGAATGACCTCTTGACCGTCCACGTAACCGATGAACACGGCATCTTCCCACTTCATGCCCCAGTGACCTGTCAATTCGTCGACGACGACTGGAGGATGCGGAAGCGCCGGATACTTTTCCTGGTTCGGACGATACACGCCCTTGCGCTCGTCACCATAAATGAATTCCACCTCATCACAATTGGTGAACACAACCAGCGGCACAACGCCCCCGATGCTCCGTTCGCCACGTGACCAGTAAGTGACTGGCTCCAAAATGATTTCCTGCTCGACCCGCTTCTGACTGCGATACACGTTCGCTGCGAATTTGGGCAAGCGGAACATATCCATGACACCGTGGTAGCAGATTTTATCGCCAGAACCAAAATCCGCGTGTGTATTATAGTCAAAAGCACACCAACCAATCGCTCCGGCAATCCCCGCGTCAGCGTAGGAAGCATTTTGCACCCGCGTATGGCGCAGCGCGTGCTCCATCACCCGTTCCTCCTGATCAAAGCGTTTGGTCGGATACATATGCCCGTTATATTCCGTCACCAGATAAGGGACTGGGTGATCCAGCTTTGTTACCAAAGACGGCGGTCGCAAGCCTGTTGTTTCTCCATCTACGCCATCTGCATTGTCATACGTCTCGAAATTGCGGATTTCCTTCACCAAATATTTTTGATGCCCACCGTCATGAACGAAATCATTCATCGTATATACATCTTCCAGCAGCTCGCTGCCTACAATATAACGCACCCCACCAGTCACACGAGTCGGATCAAGCTTGCGTGCAAGCTCATTGGTACGTGTGTACAGCTCATGATCATCCTGCGATTCATTAATCCGCACGCCCCAGATCACAATAGACGGATGATTGCGGTCGCGGATAATCATGTCCTCTACGTCCTTTACCGCCTGTTCCTTCCACGCTTCGCCGCCAATATGCTGCCAGCCCGGAATTTCCTCAAAAACGAGCAATCCGATCTCATCGCAACGGTCCAGAAAATGACGGGACTGCGGGTAATGCGATGTTCGCACCATATTCAGGCCCAATTCCTCTTTGAGTATATCGGCATCACGGCGCTGTGCTCTTTTCGGCATCGCATAGCCGACATACGGGTAAGACTGGTGGCGATTCAAGCCCAGTAGCTTGAGCTTCCGCCCGTTCAGGTAAAACCCGTCCGGCTGAAATTCGGCTTCGCGGAAGCCGAAGCGCACATTCAGCCGATCCAGCTCTTCCCCGTTCCGCAGCAGCGTCAGCTCTGCTTCATACAGCTTGGGATCATCTATATCCCAAAGCTGTAGATCGGTTAGCTCTTTCAGCTCCAGCGTCACTTCCGCCGCCGTCACCGCTGTCAGCTCGGTCTCCGCCTTCACGCTCGCTCCGTCCAGAAGTCGTAGGGCAACCTTCAAGTCTTCCTCCTGATCGCCAAGTCCCTCCAGCTCTACGACTACACGTACCGCCTTGCTTGCCGCAAGCGGCTCCGGTGTCTGGACGAATACTGTGCCGAGATGCACAGGCTCGACAATTCGCAGCTGCACCTCCCGGTAAATACCGCCGTAGGTCAGATAGTCAATGACTGCCCCAAAAGGAGGAATGTCGTCCCGCTCCGTAGAATCGACGATGACCGTCAGCACATTGGAACCGCCGTATTCGGCAAGTCCGGTCAATTCAATACTGAACGGTGTGTAGCCTCCCTTATGCTCCCCCGCTTTTACCCCGTTCAGATATACCTGCGCGTAAGTCATGACCCCTTCAAAATCGACGTACACCCGTTTCCCCTTGGTATCTGCCGGAATGTTCAGCTCCCTTTTATACGTGGAAACAAACTGGAACGCCTTGTCGTCAAAATAGTTATATGGCAGCTCTACATTGGTGTGTGGCAGCAGAATGGGCTCATACCGACTCGCATCAATTCCTGCGCTTATTTCGCTCTCAACATACTCGGGACGGTAAAACCACTGGTCATTCAACGGCAAAATGGTACGCATAGACAGTCACCTCAACCTTTTATTTTTCACTCTTTTACCACAGTAAAATATTTAAGTAAAATTAACGAGTAAAACTTAGTAAAATAAATATATTTTTAATGTAATCATTTACAAAACATTTGTCAATTCCGTTTTTTTCTTCTGCTCATACAAAAAAACAGCTCCGGCATCCGGAGCTGTAAAGGTCATGAAACACACAATGGAGCACATTTCTATACCGAAGCCGTAAACGGCGACGCACTGCTGTTACGAATCATCAGCTCGGTCGGAATGGTGACCTTTCGACCCACCTCGTTCGGACCGTTGCGCACCGTATGCAGCAAGAGCTGAACGCCCGTTTCCCCCATCAATTCGGTATACGTCTTGACCGTCGTCAGCGACGGTGTCAAATATTCCGCTGTCGGAATATCATTGAAGCCGACGATTGAAATACGTTCAGGAACAGCGATTTGATGCTGCTCCAGCGCCTTTAATACACCAATCGCCACCGAATCGCTCGCCACAAAGAAGGCTGTAGGCAGGTTCTCTGGCCCTGCCAGAATGGCCGCTTCCATCGCACGAAAGCCGTCTGCTGCCGTTCCGCCACACACATGAACGTCGTTCGATGTGCATAGCGCATGCTGCCCTTTATACCGTAAAAAGGTCTCATAACGCGCATCCAGCTCCGTCTGGTTGAAATCATGGTCCTGCTCATCCTTACCCATACCCACATAACCGATATGACGATGGCCCGCGTCCATCAAATAATCCAGCGCGTCCGCCGCAGCACGAGCGAGGTCAATGACGACATAGTCCGCACCCGTTCGCTCCACGGGGTGATCCAGAAAAACACAAGGGATGGGAAGCTCCACCATGTGCTCCACTTCCTCGCTGCTAAAGTGTCCGAGCACGATCAGCCCGTGCAGCCCTTCGGACAGCGTCTTCAGTGCAGACAGCGTCTTCAGTGCGGCCAGGTCTTCCCGCCGGAAAATGCGCTCCAATTGCGCTCCGCTTTGGCGGCATTCCTTTTCCACGCCGAACCGGATGGACAAATAATATGGGTCCTCCAGTTCCTGATACGCGCTAAACCAATGGACCATACCGAGCCGGATCGGCCCCTCGGCCTTTTTACGAGGCTGACGCCCGATACCGCCGTTTTTACGTTTGGCTGTCGTATATTTCATACGCTCCGCGACCTCGAAAATTTTACGCCGTGTTTCCTCCGAAACGGACAATGTTTCATCATAATTTAACACTCGGGAAACTGTCGATATGGAAACCTCGGCCTCCTGAGCAATATCTTTTAACGTAGGCATTGCAGACTCCTTTGATGGTTTTACTCCATTTTTACGTTCTTTTACTATTATCTTACTCGTCGTCTCTGTGCAACACAAGCTGTTGTTTTAGATGGTAAAGCCAAATTTTTCATATAACAAGTCCAATCATGATAAAATATGTAGCATATCAGAAATGACCACTAGGAGGATATACGCATGAAACAAGAACTGATTGAACGCCTGACCACTTATGTTCAGGTGGATACCCAATCCGATGAAAGCAGCAGCACTTGCCCGACCACACCAGGACAGCTCACACTGGGCAAACTGCTGGTCAATGAACTGAAAGCCATTGGTATGACAGATGTAACGATGGACGACAACGGCTATGTCATGGCAACCCTTCCTTCCAATACGGATAAAGAGGTCCCGGTTATCGGCTTTCTGGCCCATCTCGATACCGCTACCGAAATGACTGGCGCAGGGGTAAAGCCCCAACTGACGGAAAATTATGATGGGGGCGATATTACGCTGAATGCATCGCTGGGTGTGAACCTTTCTCCGCGCGAGTTCCCCGAACTGCCCCAATATAAAGGTCATACCCTGATCACGACGGACGGTACTACATTGCTTGGTGCAGATAACAAAGCCGGGATCGCTGAAATTATGACAGCCATACATTATCTGCTGGATCACCCGGAGATCTCGCACGGCAAGATTCGCGTCGCATTTACACCGGACGAGGAGATTGGAAGAGGACCGGAACGGTTTGATGTAGCTGCTTTTGGTGCTGAATATGCGTATACAGTCGATGGCGGACCGCTCGGAGAACTGGAATATGAAAGCTTCAACGCCGCAGCCGCCCATATTACTATTCATGGCGTTAATGTCCATCCAGGTACAGCCAAAAACAAAATGATTAACGCCGTCAAAATTGCCATGGAGCTAAACGGACGATTGCCGGCGAATGAAGCTCCGGAATACACGGACGGATACGATGGCTTTTATCATTTGCTGGAATTTGAGGGTACGGTAGAACAAGCCAAACTGTACTATATCATCCGTGATTTTGATCGTGAAAGCTTTGAAAACCGGAAGGCTTACTTAACGAATGTGGTTAAAGAGCTGCAAGCCACATATGGGGAAAACCGTATCGTTCTGGAGCTGAGAGATCAGTATTACAACATGAAGGAAAAAATCGAGCCCGTCAAGCACATCGTGGATGTTGCCCATGAAGCGATGACAAAGCTGGGCATTGATCCGATTATCAAGCCGATTCGCGGTGGTACAGATGGTTCACAGTTGTCCTATATGGGACTACCTACACCTAATATTTTTACAGGTGGGGAGAACTATCACGGCAAGTTCGAGTATGTGTCTGTAGACAATATGGTGCTTGCAACCAAGGTCATTGTCGAAATCGTACAATTATTCGAACAGCGCGGCGAGTGACCCGAATACAAGAAGCTTTTGCATCATTATAAACGAAAAGGCATATCGTTTCCTGGCTTGAAGCGGTGTGCCTTTTTTCTTAAACTCTCATATTCGTTAAATTTTTCATTACTTTTATAACTTTTATCCCTCCGTAGACCGACAAATATATATATATATGACTATAAAAAATACACCTAGTAAAGAAAGGTAGGTTATCTATTTGAATACAGTAGATGCATTAATTGCAGCCATCCCCTACATACAACAGATTATGCGTGAGAAAGTGACCCTTTCTCTCTTCGACCGCACTCATGTTCTGGCTTATAGCGAGTCAGAGGGTATGGATCTCGGCTATAAACCTGGCTCGGAGCTGCTCGAGAGCTACAAAAATTTTGCCACGCTTAAAAATGGACGTGAACCCAGCCTGACCCACATTCCTGCTGAAGTTTTGGGATATCCTCTTGATACGGTCAGTATTCCAGTGTTTGACGAAAAGGGCGAAGTCGTTGCAGCATTTACGGCCTCCTATAATTTGACTAACAAAAATCAACTGGATCAAATCGTATCCGAGAACGGCTCCATCACCGAGCATCTCATTGATATGGTGCAACATGTAGCAGCGCATTCCGAGGAACTCCAGGCTACCAGTGAACAGATTTTGAAAAACACCCAAATTGCCGTGCAAAACTCAGGAAAAATCAATCAAGTTGCTGTATTTATCAAGGAAATTTCCGAGCAAACCAACCTGCTCGGACTGAATGCTGCTATTGAAGCCGCACGTGTGGGGGAAGCGGGAGCAGGCTTTGGCATCGTGGCTCAAGAGGTGCGTAAGCTATCCGTAGAATCCAAAAAAGCAACGGTCGATATCGAAGGAGCCCTCAAGGATGTACAAAACTCCATTCGTCAGATGGAGCAGGAAATTGAACAAATCGTTTCCTCCTCTCATGAGCAAGCGACTCTCGTAAGCTCTTTTACTGAAGTGATGGAGCGTATGCAACAAGCGAGTGAAACGATGCAGCAGTTAGCTAATAACCTGACTTCTTATATCGTAGAATAAATGTAATTTCGCACGAAAGAAGGGAGCACACTTATCGCCAAAAGCGTTAAAGTATGCTCCTTTTAATTACAAAATCCCTGCCGAGACTTATCATTCAAACCAAGTTTAAACAGTAACTTAGAAAACACCATGATTGGAAGGAATCACGGGTTCCAGCTCTCCTAGTGCAGCTCCCACTGAAATCACAATACTAAGAAACGCCAAGACCATAGTTACCGAGATTAAAGCCTTTTTCATTATGAAGTCCCCTTAATAAAATGGTTTGATATTGCTCTTGCTGTGACGATGTTGCCAAATCTCGATAAGCCTCAAACAGAGCGACCAGTGTCCTGAAATTGGCATCTGTTTCTACACTACCAGAGGATTGCAGAGAGACCAGGACATAATTCAACGCAACGGTGTACTGCTCCTGTTTGAAATAATAAATGGCTAATTGGTTAACCAGCTTTACATAATATACGCGGTTTCCTCTATCTTCATAACCTTCAAATATCTCAATATCGCGGGCAAAATCATTCAGCAGGTCGTCAATATTCCAGTTGTTCAAATTAGCTGCTTCGGTAATACCGACCAGTCCTGGAAGCAGTTCCTCATCATTAGCGTGAAGAAATTCAACATATTCAGGCAGAAGCTCCCGTTTTCCTGAAAGCAATTCAATCGTGTACAGGTTGGCTTTGGCGAGAAAACGAAATCTTTCTACTTCTTCATGGCCGCTCTCATCCAGCCCCATAAACCAGCCCATCTCGCTATACTTCATAATATAGTCTCTGGCTTCGTCATACTTGCCTTTATTTTGATAATAAATAGATTTCGCCAGATAGCTGTATGCATAATAAAATACCAACGGATGTTTGGTATTCAATGTCTCGTGCTTGCCGTCCGCAGCATTTCTCAGTTGGGTGTGATACAGGCTTTCAGCCAAAGCATGCAGATAGTCTGCAACCTTGTTCGCTTCATCCCAATCGTTATGTGTGTAGCTGATTCTAAACAACTCACAAGCCTTGTCGAGTTCGTGGCTGTCCGACAACAAATAAATAGCTTCCCTCTGGTTCAGGACCTCTTCCACTAAAACCCGCCTCCATATCCTGAAAATGCGTCTACCCATAGACAAATGGTTGTTATTCAGGGCAGCTGTGCTGCTGGTTTCCATCCTCCCGGTTCTGCTGTAGAGCGTAACTGGAAGGGACATTCGGATCATAACGACAGTGTATTCCCATCAGGAGCATCCCCATTTTCGTTCCTCTCGCATACCAGTATATTACAAATATAGACAAAACCTAACTTGAAGTCAATTCAATTAATTCATAAAAAAGACGCGAATCAGGCCCTCCAAAGGAGGCCAAAGAGAAGCCATAGTATCCTCAGGGTAACTACGTTACGGATTAGTGCGTACTTTTCAATCGGATACCGGGGGCTTACAATCAAACCTGTGCATGAAACCAAAGTATTCGCAGCACTCAACAGAGTATGTACCTGTTCATCAAATACAAATTCACTAAAGGAGTGAAGTTATAACATGGAACTTCAATTGGCTTTAGACTTAGTAGATATCCCACAAGGGATTGCATTGATAAAAGAAGTAGAATCGTATATTGATATCGTAGAAATTGGTACACCGATTGTCATTAACGAAGGACTACATGCGGTAAAAGCAATGAAAGAAGCATTTCCGAATTTGAAAGTGCTGGCTGACCTGAAAGTTATGGATGCAGGCGGTTACGAAGTGCTGAAAGCTTCCGAAGCTGGCGCAGATATCGTTACGATTCTGGCTGTAGCTGAAGATGCAACGATCAAAGGTGCGGTAGAAGAAGCGAAAAAACAAGGCGGCAAAAAAATCCTGGTGGATATGATCGGTGTTAAAAACCTGGAGCAACGCGCTAAAGAAATCGACGCTCTCGGCGTAGACTACATCTGCGTGCATACAGGCTATGATCTGCAAGCTGAAGGACAAAGCCCGTTCGAAGCACTGCAAACTGTTAAAAAAGTCGTGAAAAACTCCAAAACAGCCGTTGCTGGCGGCATTAAGCTGAGCACCCTGGCTGAGGTCGTTAAGGCTCAACCGGATCTGGTCATTGTCGGCGGCGGGATCACTGGCGAGGACGACAAAAAAGCCGTTGCTTCCCAAATGCAACAGCTCATTAAACAAGGTTAATTCCAATGGAAACCTCTCAATATTTATCCGAGGTGCTCAAGGAGCTGCAATGGGTTCCACAGCTCATCAGTGATGTAAAATCGGAACAACTGATCCAGTCCATTGAATCCGCGAATAAAGTGTTCGTGGCAGGTGCAGGGCGTTCAGGTTTCATGATCCGTTCGCTGGCGATGCGGCTGATGCATATGAGTGTTCAGGCTTACGTGGTCGGGGAAACAGTAACTCCCGGCTTGAGCGAAGGCGACTTGCTGATTATCGGTTCAGGCTCTGGTGAAACCAAAAGTCTGACCTCGATGGCAGAAAAGGCGAAGAAGCTCGGTGCTTCTCTGGCGCTTCTGACCACTTCCCCCGGATCGACCATCGGCAAGCTGGCTGATATTATCGTCAAGCTTCCGGGCGCCCCCAAGGACCCGTCCAACAAGGATTACCAAACCATTCAGCCTATGGGCTCACTATTTGAGCAAACCTTACTGTTGTATGGCGATGCGTTGGTACTCAGAACGATGGAGCTACGCAGACTGACCTCTGAATCTATGTTTGGTCAACATGCTAATCTGGAGTAGAGCTGCCAGACTTTTACGGTAACAAGGCAGGCCGTCTTTTACATGTCACATGGACATGCGAAGACTACCTGCCCATGAGGACGGCTCTCTCACTGAACGCGCGGACAAAATCATTGCCCATACTCCTATGCTTCGCTTCGGCGTACCAGACGATCTGCTTGGCACTCTGCTATGGCTCGTGGATGAACAAACATCCGGCTTTGTCACAGGGACAGTGATCCCGGTAGACGGTGGGTTTATGGCGTATTCCGGGGTGTGACCCCCCACTAAAGAAAGCCGCTTGGCTTAATGCCCAAGCGGCTTTTTTATATGTGGAGTTCTTTTCCTCTTCTTCTGATTTTTATAATTTATATATTTTGCGCATAGCTTTCACTTGGCGTTTTGGTCAACACCACATGCAGGCTGGAATTCGCCTCCGCACCACCGCGATAGGAAAAGCGCTCATCTCCGGTAATATGGATCATATCCCCTTGGACAACTTCCGTTTCTTCACCATTCACAGTTACAGTACCGTTACCTTCAAGAACAAGCAAATATACATTTGCTCCTGGATGATTATGTGTTGGCAGTTCGGCATTAGGAGTAAAGTTGAGAATAAAAATTACATTGTCGGCTTCCTTATGCACAATTCGTTTAGTAAAGGCAGCTTCTTTATATTCCTGAAATTGAATGAGGTTTGATTTTTTCATGTAGATTCACTCTCCTGTTTGAAATTGGATTTGTCTATGATGGATTGGATACCTGACATGCTCTCAGGCTTCAATCTATACGGTCTTATTGTATTTGATTATTACGCCGGCCTTGTGATTGCAATCACAAATATAAATTTAAGTCATAAATATTTTGAAATATTCAAAAATTTGATTTCAATCCTCTTTTTCATGGCCACATCCAACTAGAATCGAATGGTGTCAGACAAACAAAAACAAGCAGGAGGTTGTTCCTATGAAGCCCGGATTTCAACTGGCAAAGGATATTTATTGGGTAGGAAAAATTGATAATCGTGAGGTTCCCTTTCATCGTCTTCTACTATCTAAGGGTACAACCTATAATGCATATCTATTGAAAACTGGAAAACCAACCATTGTGGATACCGTGGATATGGCGTTCGGTAGAGAATTTGCCGAAGCTGTAACCGAATTGATCGATCCATTGGATATTCAATATATCATCGTCAATCACACGGAACCAGATCACTCAGGCGGATTGGCGGCACTTGCCTCCAAGGCAACGAACGCTACGATTGTCTGCACTGAGATTGCCGTTCCGGAAATTCAACAAATGTACAAGCTTCAGCATCGCAATTTCCTCGTAATCAAGGACGGGGACCAACTGGATATTGGAGGCAAGACGCTGCTGTTCAAGGAAACGCCTTACCTCCATACAGAAGAAACCATGATTACGTACTGCATAGAAGATAAAATCTTGTTCCCTTGCGATATTTTCAGTACACATGTGGCTGTAGAGCATCTATTTGCCGATGAGGCTGGTTTTGATATCACCGAGGACTTTATCGGATACTACCAGGCTATTATTCATCCACATCGCAGATATGTGCGTACATTAATCGAAGCTGTTGCTGATCTGGATATTGAGATGATTGCACCTTCTCACGGCTTCGCGATCCGGCATGATATTGCCAAGTTTATCGATTTGTACGCATCCATGAGTACCGAAACCAAGGATGATAAAAAAGTAGCAATTGTCTATGCCACCCTAAAAAATAATACTAAAAAAATGGCAAACATCCTGAAAGACTGCTTTTTGGATAACCAAATCAAGGTGGAGCTATGGGACGTGGATAAAGCCGATGAAACGGAAATATTGAATAGTATTGCCTCAGCGGATGCTGTTTTCGTCGGTAGCTCTACCAAATATGCCGACATGACGGGCAAATTGGAAGACCTATTGCAACAAATGCAAAAGATGAATCTGGAAGGCAAGCTGGCTGCTGCCTTTGGTTCCTACGGCTGGAGCGGGGAAGCCATTGAAGTCGTACAGGATTACTTGAACGGTACCAATATGAAGGTCCAGAGTACTTCAGATGTAATCAAATCAACGGGTATGACCCATGTGGAATTCCCGGTACGTATTCGTTTCTCTCCTACAGAAGTTGAAAAAGTGAAAAAAATTAAAAATGCCGCTGAATTTGTCTCAGATCTACTGCTTAGTGTTATTTAAAACACAGTAGCGTATAGCGAATAGGAGAGATACTGAATGGGTAACCAACATTACGTTATTATCGGAGGCAGTGTCGCCGCTGTCAACGCGGCAAAAGCGATTAGAGATCATGATGAGCTGGCCGAAATTTCTATTTACGGGGAGGAAGCATCCTTTCCGTATAACAGAGTCAAACTTTCCAAGGGACTATTCACTGATTTGCACAGCGACAAAATCCTAATCAAAAAGGAAAAATGGTTTGCCAATCAACGAATTCATGTTTATTCCGGCATCAAGGTCACCGCGATACATGCAGAGGATTGCACCATTGAAACGGCAAATGGGCAGACCGTTGCTTATGACAAGCTGCTGCTGTGTACAGGAGCCCACAACCGTGAGCTTTTGCTGGACGGAGCTTCACTAAGGAACGTTCACAATATCCGTTTTCGACAAGATGCAGATAGCCTTAAAGCGGAATTGCGACAGGAAGACCGGATATGTATCATCGGCGGCGGTATTCAAGGCGTGGAAACCGCCTGGTCCTTCCAGCAAGCAGGGTATGCTGTAACCATACTGGAAGCTTCGCATCGGCTTATGCCCCGCCAGCTAGATGAGAAGGCCTCCGCTATTTTGACCGATCTTATGACCGAACGGGGTACTCAGGTATACCTTGGGCAAGGCGTACAGCGTATTACAGGCACAGATCGCGTAGAAGGTGTAGAACTAGAGGATGGCTCTGTAATTCCCTGCGAGCATGTCGTGTATTCTATCGGAATTGTACCTAATACGGAGCTTGCTCGCCAAATTGGCCTTGATATTAGACAAGGCATTCTGGTGAATGCGCAGATGGAGACCAGCTCCGCCAATATCTATGCGGCAGGTGATGCAGCCGAATTTCAGAGTAAAGTAGATGGGTTATGGGAAAGCGCAATGGAGCAGGGAAAAATAGCAGGCGCTAATATGGCGGGCGCATCCGTCAGCTATCAGCGTACCCTCCCTGTAACCCTTTCGAACTGCTACGAATCCCCTCTCTTTTC
Source organism: Paenibacillus sp. 1-8 (assembly GCF_056316205.1). Classification (NCBI taxonomy): domain Bacteria; kingdom Bacillati; phylum Bacillota; class Bacilli; order Caryophanales; family Paenibacillaceae; genus Paenibacillus; species Paenibacillus sp. 1-8. The sequence goes on from NZ_CM149995.1 coordinate 5,162,426, forward strand.
CATCGGTCTAGTAGATGAACAAGTCTGCGACACCAGCCTGATTAATAAAAATCGAGCTTCCTATACACGTATGTTCATACAAAATGGCTCTATCTGCGGCGTGATTGGCTTTGGAGATGCTCTCGCTTCACTTTCATATAAAACAGCCATCATCCAAGGACTCAAACCGGACGCGCCAGAGCTCACAAAAATTTTTGATGACAAGGAGAACTAAAGATGAAAAAATATGTATGTCAACCCTGTGGATACATTTATGATCCTGCTATGGGTGACCCCGATGAAGACGTTATGCCCGGTACAGCGTTTGAAGACCTTCCGGAAGACTGGGTTTGTCCAGTCTGCGGTGAGGATCAAAGTCATTTTGCCCCAATAGAATGATGCAGAATAACAACCATGCGCTATAACCTGTAGTTTCCGGCTTATGAATGGAGTGAATGAATGTGAATGAGTTGTCCTGCCCCTGCCAGTGCGAAAAGGAGCCCTGTGCCCGCAAAGTGCCTATCTTTTCCTCTTTGTCCTGCGAAGATTTGTGTAAGGTCAGTTCCATGATCCGACACCGAAAATATCAGAAAGGCGAGGCCTTGATTGTGGAGGAACAGGCTTCCGATACGCTGTACATTATTAAAAGCGGGCATGTCAAGCTTCTGAAGATGACGCCTCAGGGCAAAGAACAAATTCTGCACATTCTGACAACTGGCGATTTTTTTGGCGAGTTGAATATATTTAACAGTGACGAGCTGAGTAATTTTAGTGCCTATGCCTTAAAAAATACGGATATTTGTATGCTCACCAAGGATGATATGGAGCAATTGATCCGCAACAATCCCGATATCTCTTTGAAGCTGCTCAAAACCATTACTAAACGCTTGGCACATACCGAAAAGCTGGCTCAAAGCCTGGCTACCAAGAACCCGGAAATCCGTATTGCCTATATGATTCTTGAACTTGGGCATAAATACGGCAAGCCGGACGGCTCCTACATTAAAATAAATCTCCCCCTTTCACGCGAAGAAATGGCTAATTATGTTGGTGTCACACGCGAAACCATCAGTCGCAAATTCGCAAAATTTGAACAGCTGGGGATTATTCATATTAAGGGTACACGAGAGATTACCATCTGCGATGTACAGAAACTGAACGAATATATAGATTGAGGCACAACAATCCAATGTTGTTCTAGCATGAAGAGCAATAAAAAAACCGCTTCTTTGGCTTAATGGTTTATGGCTGGTTTACCTGCCACTTCCATTTCGCCAAAGGGCGGTTTTTTACCAAGGTCACACATAAAATAACTCCATAACGAAACCACACTAAGATTGTATTCAATCAACCCTTATTTAGACTTTTTGTAATCCTATATGAACACAATGATCAATGATACCCAATAAGCTTTGCTGATATTTCAGGGTTAGTGCTTCCATAGTACGACGGGTAAACAACCGCTGATTAAATCGCAAAGAGTAATGAAATATTCCATTTACGATAAAGGCATTCATTTGTCCTATCCGATATATCGGGGTCTACTGTTAATCGTTATGGTGTTTTGTTTTCTAGCGAATATCTTAAGCTTCTCCGTAGTTGTCACCTTATGGTTCAAGACGCAATCAGATCGGTGCGCCGAGTTTGCGATCAGGTGTTGTCTTAAAGCTTGGCTTCCCGCTCCCAGCACTCCACTTGCTCCAGCCCCGGAATGCTATCTTTATAGAAAACAGGGTCCTGACCCGCCTTTTTCTGCTGTGAATAATCCTTTAAAGCTGCGAAAGCCACTCGGGATAAAAGAGCAATGGCAATCAGGTTGACGACAACCATCATACCCATAAATAAATCAGCCAAATCCCACACCAGTTGCACTTTAGCCACCGCTCCGAAAATCACCATGCCAATTACAGCAGCGCGATACAGCCATACCCAGATTTTCTTGGATTTCATAAACTCGATGTTCGTTTCACCGTAATAGTAGTTACCGATCAATGTGCTGAAAGCGAACAGGAATACCATGATGGCAAGAAAACCGGACGCCCACGGGCCGATGTGCACACTAAGAGCCGCCTGGGTCAGCTCAATACCACTAAGTCCCGGCTTCGTATATGCACCGGATAACAAAATAATCATTGCCGTGCTCGTACAAATAATAAGCGTATCTGTCAGCACCCCGAATGCCTGAATCAAGCCTTGCTTGACCGGATGGCTGGTGTCTGCGGTAGCAGCCGCATTCGGTGCGCTCCCCATTCCTGCTTCATTGGAAAATAAACCACGCTTGATGCCATGCATCAAAGCTGCCCCGATGGAGCCTCCTGCAACCTGCTCGAAACCGAATGCACTACGTACAATCAGGGACAACACCTGCGGCAATTGCTGAATATTAATGATCACAATAAACAGCGCAATTCCGATATACAGCACCGCCAGTACGATGACGATATATTCGGACATTTTGGCAATCCGCTTGATCCCCCCAAAAATGATGACCGCAAACACAGCCGCCATCAGCAGACCCACGACCAGCCGACTCGTGCCGAAGGCATTTTCAAAAGCCAGCGTAATCGTATTGGACTGCACCGCGTTAAAGACCAGACCAAAGCTCAGTGTAATCAGTATCGCAAAAACGATACCCATCCACCGCTTTTTCAATCCGATCTCCATGTAATACGCCGGCCCGCCACGGAATCCGTCTTTGTCCTTCACTTTATATACCTGTGCTAATGTACTTTCGACGAAGCTCGAGGCCGAGCCGATGATCGCAATGATCCACATCCAGAACACCGCACCCGGACCGCCCAGCGCAATGGCAAGAGCAATCCCTGTAATGTTACCCGTACCCACGCGCGCCGCCATGCTGATACAAAATGCTTGAAAAGGCGAAATGCTGTCTCGGGAGCCGCGTTTTGATTCTTTGAGGACCCGGAACATGTCTCCGATCATTCGTACTTGCAGACCCTTAGTGCGGAACGTAAAAAATAGTCCCAACGCGATCAGCATGACAATCAACAACTTGGACCAGAAAAAGTCGTTAATCACACCGATCACATCCTGTAAAACCTGTTGCATCCACAATCCCCCTAATATCCTTTGAATCATTTCCTCTGTAAAACCGGTTCCACATCCGGCTGTTAAGCAGTATTTTTCGAGTATATCAATTTTTTGCCGCACAGAACAGATAATTATACATTTTACTGAATAGAAACCATTACCAGGAAAGGAAACCGTGTTCGTTTCTCATGTTATCCCCGTTTCTGCTGCACATGCAGCCCTGCCAAAAAAGTATTCATCATGACTTCAATACTCCGATCCACTTCCACGGGTAAACCAAAACCGCCATTTTGTTCGAGCGAGGCAAAACCGTGAAGCAGACTGCGGAATCCCCTCGCCGCATGAACACAATCCTCTTCCTTAAATCCGTAGCCGCTGGACAGAACAGAAATAACAAGCCCCGCTACGCGATCCGCAGCACGCCTCATTTCGGGATCATTTCGATCTGTTGCATACGGCATCGCTTCATACAAACCGGGTCGCTCGCGGGCATATCGCATATAGGCTTTCCCCATAGCGGTCATTGCATCGTCACCCGCTCTGCCAACCGCCGCGCTCATCGAAGCTTCCTCCAACTGTCGCAGGCTGTGCAGAGCCAGCACTTTGCAAGCATATCAGCTTTTACTGATATAATGAACGAAACAAGATCATAGAGCGGGTCTGACCACTTTTTCGATCCCATGCAAAGGAGATAGCTATATCTATGGAGTCCAAGTCACTTCCAGCCATTGAATTTAAAGACGTCACCAAATATTTTACCGGGTCTGAACGGCAACGTGCTGTCCTGAATGGAATTACGGCAAAAGTCTCTCCCGGCAAAATAACCACGCTGGTCGGCCCGTCCGGGTCTGGTAAAAGCACGCTGCTTTCACTGTGTAATCTTCTACTGACGCCGGATGAAGGGGAAATCAGCGTATTCGGCAAGCCCCTTTCCGAATGGGAAATCCCTGAGCTGAGACGAAAGGTCGCACTGGTTTTTCAGGATGCCCCCATGCTGCAAGGAACCGTTCTGTACAATCTCCAGACTGTAGAACGATTGCACGGTACGGTACTGCATGATCCATCCGGCCTGTTAGAGCGTGTAGGGCTTACCCGCGATCTACTGGAGCAAAAGGCGCAAGAGCTATCCGGAGGTCAAAGACAGCGCTTGGCCTTGGCGCGAACGCTCGCGAACCGCCCGGATATTTTACTGCTGGATGAGATTACTTCTGCACTGGACCCGGCCTCGGTCAAAGAGGTAGAGGAACTGTTGCTTCAAATGAATAAAGAAGAGGGAACGACGATGATCTGGATTACGCATCATATGGAACAAGCACGCAGAGTAGGCCATGAAACATGGCTGATGATCGACGGAAAGCTCGTGGAGCAAGCGGATACCGAGACTTTTTTCCATGCACCACAGCACAATGAAACCCGCAAGTTTATAGCAGGAGAATGGGTATGACGATTGTCGCCCTGATTCTGTCCCTCGGTTTTGTGTTCATCGCCATCGTCATGTCCAAATCCTTCAAGCTCGGTCTGGATCGGGACATCATTATCGCCACGATCAGAGCATCGGTTCAGTTGCTGGCCATCGGATATGTGCTGCATTTGATTTTCGGGATGCAGAGCTACGGATTTATCGTATTATTCATTCTGCTCATGATCACTGTAGCCTCTCAAAATGTTGCGCGCAAAGGACGATTTATCCCCGGCCTCATGTGGAAGTCGTTCCTGACGCTGCTGTGTGTGGAAATCGTTACACAGGCATTTCTGATTGGCCTGCACATCATTCCGGCGACAGCCCGATATATGATTACGATTAGCGGCATGATCATTGGTAGCTCCATGATTTTGTCCAGCCTGCTGGTGTCCCGGCTCAAGTCGGAAGTGCTGCTGCGCAAGCCTGAAATTATGCTCATTCTGGCACTGGGCGGCACGCCGAGACAAGCTATTTTCCCGATACTCAAGGATTGCATACGCTCCAGTATGATTCCAACCATTGAGGGACAGAAAACGCTGGGGCTGGTCCAGCTTCCCGGCATGATGACCGGGCAGATCATCGCAGGTGCCAATCCGATTGCCGCTGTCCGATTGCAGTTGCTGATCGTATTTACCACCATGACCTCTGCAATTTTGACCAGCGTACTGCTCAGCCTGTTTATTTATCCAGCATTATTTACCCGCCAGCAGCAGCTGCGCACAGAAGCATGGGAGCGCGGATAAAGGCGAAGGCTAATAGATACTCGAACACGCTTTACTAAAATTCGATGAGGAGTGATTGAACATGGCTAACAACAACCAAAATGACAAACTGAGTCACGAAGAAGCAGGGCGTTTAGGTAGCGAGGCCCGTGTCCGTCAGCGTAGAGATAACTGACGATAAGGAATATATCGTTCGTGTAATTTAGCGTATATATAGTGAAGTTTATTTTACAAAAGCCTATCTGCCTGAATATCGGCAGATAGGCTTTTGTGTAAAAGAATACTGTAATAACCAGATCATCATGGTTATTAACTTGCGTTGTATTATTTTTCACGACTACAGCAACTAAAATTTATGTTAACTGTAAATATTTGTTTTTAGGTATAGTGCAAATGAAACCATTTCGTTTTTGGCTAGTCCTAATCTCATGTCTAGTTATTACTGTAAATATTACGGGGTACGACGACTATAATATACTATTAGCTATCATTAGCCCGTTAGTTTGGATGTATGAATCATTCCAATTTGTGCGAAAAGCAGACATCCCCATAGCAGTCGTTTACTTTACTACACTAGTTTTCTGGCTTTTTATTGGATACGTTTTGGATTGTTTGGTTAAGCAATTAAAACTCGCTAAAAATAAATGTTGTATTTTTATGGACAGCTAATTAAAGGTAGGACTGTATTTTTTCAAGAATATTCTGACCATTTGTAGTAAACAAAATATATGTCTTTGAATTTGTTTTAATTACAACTCTATCCGTTGTAGCATAAGGGGTACCAATTCTTATTGCACTTTTCTCTTGTCCTGCATAAGTATTATCAAACAAAACATCCTCAATATCCCCAAGAGATACTTCTATCCTAGATAACTGCCAAGTAATAACTAAGTTATTACTTTCCTTTTTTATACCGATTCCCAACATGCCGTTTCCTCCTAAATTTTTTCGCCAAAGTCTGTACCGTCACCATCATATCTCTAACCATTGAAATTATCTTCTACCTTATCAGGCTCGTACTCGACTGTTTTATAGTCAGGTGATGAAGGAATCATATTGACCACAACATTCCTCATTTGTAGCTTGTACTTTCCTTCTTCAAAAGCAAGAATATGCTTGATGGGAGGTAACTCCATATCCTCATACTTCGTTATCGACGAAACAACAATTTTGGAAGGGTCAGCATCATCCACAGACACGATACGATAATCAATCGGTGTTCCCTGGGCTTTTAGAAAATTAAGCCGTGCCCGCTCTGTTTTAAAACGATAATCATCAGACAGTGAAAGCATCTTATCGTAATCGCGACTCATAGAAGCGTTCATATATTCTGAAAATATCGAGACAGCGGCCTCTTTGGGCTTATCGGGAAGTTTATAAGGTTTCTTATCCCCTCCAAAACCTGTAGCAATTACAGTCAAAATCCCTCCTAAGACAACCAAGCAAGCCAATTTCTTACGTAGTGCAATCTTCAATAAACAAAACCTCCTTTGTTGTAAATTTTACCATCTATTTTCAGCGTATCACAAGGGCGGCGTGTATCTCAGCTTAAAAAGCTATTGTAAAACGCAGAGCATAACTTCTTGTGAAACCCCATTCATTTAAATCCAAGGCCATCCTTTTAAAATAATTTTATTTTAACGTGAATACTCAATGAATACCTTTGTTACCTTATGTAATGTCGTCTTGCCGTCCTGTAAACTAAGTCCATCAAGCGATAACCGCTGGATCATAGAGAGGATGAGATATTCATGGGTATGGAAAATAGAGTTTTTGCGATACAAGATGGTCTAGACGGACGTGTGAATGCAGTCATAGATCAAACCCTTGCCGAGAAGCGCCTGGTCGGCGCAGTCGTTATGATATATATCGATGGTTCACCCGTGTATGTGCGAGCGGCTGGGCTGGCTGATCGAGAAGAACATCGTCCTATGCGCGAGGATGCCTTATTTCGGCTCTCTTCTGTATCCAAGCCGATTGTATCTACAGCGGCCTTGGTTTTGGCTGCCCAAGGGTTGATTGGACTCGATGAACCTATCGAACGGTGGTTGCCGGATTTTCGGCCCCGACTGATCAGCGGCGAGCAGCCACCCATTACGGTACGCCAATTGCTCACACATACTGCCGGGTTGACCTATGGCTTTTTGGAGGAAGAAGGGGGCGGCCCTTATCATCGTGCGGGCGTTTCGGATGGCATGGATTTTTCAAATCTTACGCTTGACGAAAACTTGCACCGTCTGGCTTCCGCACCTCTGCTATATACACCGGGTAAGGCGTGGGGCTATTCGATAGCGACCGATGTGCTTGGTGCAATCATTAGCCGCGTATGCGGCACAACCCTTGAGCAGGCTGTTAAAAAGCTCGTTACAGACCCCCTCGGTATGCAAGACACTAGCTTCACGGTTGCTGATCCCGAACGGCTTGCCGCCGCTTATGTCAACGATACTCTGGAACCCCGCCGGATGCGTGATCTTGAGGTTGCGCAGGTTTTTGAAGGCACAGCGGGGCTTCGTTTTCAGCCTGCACGAGCCTTTGATCCCACAGCCTTCCACTCTGGCGGCTCCGGTATGATCGGGAGCGCAAAAGAATTCATGGGGCTACTGGAAACCCTACGAAACGGCGGCAATCCGTTATTGCCAGAGGAATGGGTCCGTGAAATGGGCACCATCCAGACCGGGAACCTCCCCTTGGCAGGCTGGCCGGGACGGGGCTTCGGACTGGGATTCACCGTACTCCAAAATCCCGACGAAGGCGAAACAGCAGAATCCCCTGGAACGTGGCGTCTCGGAGGAGCTTACGGTCATTCGTGGTTCGTTGATCCTGCGCAAAGACTCAGCGTTGTCGCCTTTACCAATACGGCGTTCGAAGGCATGTCAGGTCCGTTTACAACCGAGCTTTGCCAAGCCATTTACGGCAGCTCAAATAGGGTCTAATAAAGCGGGAGTTACATGTTTATGCTCTACAGGCGAGGACAGGACGATTAACGTGGTAGAGTGACCGTGCTTTCCGCACTCATCCCCGAATTGCTCCAGCTTCAGCATGGATTCGGCCATAACCTTAAGTAGATAATTTTGCTCGCCGCTAATTCGATGGCACTCAATGACTTCAGGCGCAGATTGACAGAACTCAACAAATGAGTTGCATTGATTCGTGTGCACAAGCACATGAGCCATGATCGGCTTTCCGACTTTCTCATGTGAAACCATGGCACGATATCCAGTGATAATGCCTTTATCCTCCATGCGCCTTACTCTTTCCGTGACAGCGGGCTGGGAAAGTCCAACCTCCTTGCCCAGCTCGGTCATAGAGATGCGTGCCTGGTTTTGTAGACATAACAAAATTTTATGATCCACTTGGTCCATAGGTAATCCACTCCTTAAATACAAGGCTATATTGCATATATGCTTTATTTTTTATCATCTATTCAGACAATGACTTTGAATTATATCCAACAATCGAATATTACCATGTAAAACTATGACGGTAAAGAGAACTGCTTTAGAGAAGGACTTGATACCCTATAGCCAAAGAAAACCGGCTAACACGATGCATACGTGTTAGACCGGTTTTTGTTTAGAAAATAGGTTTCCTACCTGTTGATTGCGTGTGGCTTGGATTAGATCAGCGTATAGCCGCCTTCCGGGAACAGCACGCTTCCGATGGTGAACTTGTTCGTCAACAGATACAGCACGGTATGCACGATTTCCTCGTTATAACCCACCCGATGGAGCAAGGTTACTTCCTTGTATTCCTCAAAAGCTTGCGCCCGCTGTTCGCCCTCGGGGCCGTCATATTATTCTCAGTTCCTTTAAAGGGATTATATTGTAACTATTTCATGATCACACATACTTTTATTCGGATGGGCTTTCCTGCACAGTGCTTTTACGGTAGGATGTCGGCGACTGACCGGACCAGCGCTTGAACTGCCTGCTAAAATGCGCAATGTTTCCGTAGCCGAGCATATCGGTAATTTGCTGCACCGTCCATTGCGGATCTGCCAACAGCAGCTTGGCTTCGTGCAGGACAAGACCAGACAGATACACACGGGGAGATACACCAAAAACACTACGAAATACACGATTACAATGGGACACGCTAATACCCAACTCGGATGAAATACCCTCAATCCCATCATGCTTTTCCACAGAGTCGATTTGTCCAAAATGCTGATTCACCCTGCCTTGAAGTCGGCTGGCAATCTGATGGGCAAGCTCAGCCTGCACGTATCCGCGCCCCGGCAGATGCGCCGCTTCGCTAGATACCGCCTCCCATAACGTAGCGAACAGCTCAAACACGGCAGATTGAATCCGCATACGCTTGGCCACCGAATCCCCTGCTTGTTCTGCATTGGGTGTGGAAAGTTCGAGCAGCTTATCCAGCGCGGGTCCTATCTGCCTCGCCACCGCACCTTCGGCTGGAAACAATACCTGCTCCAGTCGGCTCAGTAACGAGAGGAACAGCTTGTCATCAATGTCGAAATGCATGCAAAAATACGTAAAGCCCTCCCCGCTGCTGTGGCTGGAGTGAACAATTCCCGGTCTCAGCAGCACCAGATCACCTTGTCGTTGTGTATAGCTGCGCCCATCCACCACCATCACCTGCTCTCCTGCAAGCACGATATTAATTTCATATTGAGGATGCGTATGTGGCGGGTAGCTCCATTCCCTTCCGACTCTTCGCGTATGGATGGCAAACAGATTGACCGTCGTTCGCACATCGGGAAAAAAGAATTCCTCTCCAGTAGCCGTAAGGTCTGTAGGCTCTGGGCAGTTCGGTAAATGTGGTGACGACATGCTTCCCCTCCTGACGTTGATGGTTTTACTCCAGTATATCGTTTTTAGCGCGATTTGGATAAATGATGGAGCGATTTGACAATGGTTCCCTGAATCTTAGCATGCTAGGCTCTATATAAGGATGCTGCAAAACACTTTTGTATCTGAAAGTCACTCTTTATATTGAAAGGGGTTTCATTATATGCCGAAAAATATATTTTATAACACGCAACACTCACCTGTCGGTGCCTTTTCCAGCTTTACGCTCGGGTTTAAGGGTAATCGAGGTGGACTCGGCTTGGAGCTAGGCAAGCCCGCGGATGAAAATGTATATATCGGGCTGCAATCCAGAGACGGCGAGGTCTATGAGGCGCTCCCCTTTTTTGCAGCCGCACAGGACGAAAGCGCCCGATACGATGTGGAGAAAAAGGATAAACGAACGGAGCCACAGCTTGTTCCCTTTGCCGATCAAGACATTACCCGTGAGCTAAAAGCTGGCACAGATACATGGAGCGCCGGAGATTTGACGTTCCGGCTGTATTCTCCTGTCCGTCCGGTGCCAGAACCGGGGAAAGCGGATGTAGATGAGCTGCGGGCTGCGCTGGTTCCGGCGATATTTGCCGAGCTTACGGTCGATAACACGCAGGGAACGGCTGCGCGGAAAGCTTTTTTCGGCTATCAGGGCAGTGATCCGTACAGCGGTATGCGCATTGTAGGCGAGGACCCGCGCGGGGAAGCTGTGGGGTTGAATGTTGGAACGTTGGGAAAAATCACGGGCATCGGGCAAGGGCGCAGCACTGCAATTGTGACTAACAGCAGTGAAGCGGTACCTGCCTGCGGATTTACACTGGAGAAGCTGCTCGGGGAGTCGATTGCCGAGAACTTATCCTTTGGTCTAGGTGGGACGGCTGCGCTCCTGATGGACGTTCCCGCAGGCGAGAAGCGCACGTATGCCTTTGCGGTCTGTTTTTACCGGGGCGGCATCGTCACTACAGGTATCGACACAGCGTATTACTACACCCGGCTGTTCACGGATATTGAAGACGTGGCAGGTTATGCTTTGGAGCATTTTACAGCCCTGAAGGCATCCTGTATCCAGGCGAATCACTGGATTGAGTCGGCAGACTTGAGCAAGGATCAGGAATTTATGCTCTCACAGGCGGTCCACAGCTACTACGGCAGTACCCAATTACTCAGTCAGCAAGCGGATGGAGAACCCATCTGGATCGTCAATGAAGGCGAATATCGGATGATGAATACGCTGGATTTAACGGCAGATCAGCTTTACTTTGAGTTGATTTTGAACCCGTGGACGGTACGCAACGAACTGGAGTGGTTTGTAAAACGGTACAGCTACCGCGATGAGGTACGATTCCCGACAGAGGAACAGACCTATCCGGGCGGCATCACGTTTACGCATGATATGGGCGTAGCCAATGTATTTTCCCGTCCGGGGTACTCCGCGTATGAGCTGGCAGGGATTGACGACTGCTTCTCCTACATGAGCCACGAGGAGCTGGTGAACTGGCTATGCTGCGCCACGGTATATATCCAACAGACACAGGATCGGGCGTTTACGACACGTATGCTGCCCGTTTTGCGTGAATGCTTCGCCAGCATGTTACAACGGGATCACCCTGATCCGTCGCGCCGAAACGGCTTAATGGGCTTGGACAGCACCAGAACTCAGGGGGGCGCGGAAATCACAACCTACGATAGTCTGGACGTTTCCTTGGGGCAGTCCCGCAACAACATCTATTTGGGCAGCAAATGCTGGGCGGTATATATTGCGCTGGAGAAGCTTTTTGCCTCGGAAGGACTCGATACCCTTTCACGGGAAGCTGGCTCCCAGGCGGACAAATGCGCAGCAGCGATCACGGCACAGATGACAGATAAGGGCTATATTCCTGCTGTCATTCAGGAGGGCAATGATTCACAGATTATCCCTGCCATCGAGGGGCTGATCTTCCCCTACTTTACAGGATGTGAGAAGGCACTTAAGCTCGATGGGCGATTTGGCGGGTATATGCAAGCGTTGCGACGTCATTTGGAAACCGTACTGGTACCAGGTGTCTGCCTGTTCGATAACGGGGGTTGGAAGCTGTCCTCCACCAGTAACAACTCCTGGCTGAGTAAAATCTACCTGTCGCAGTTCATTGCCCGAGAGCTGCTGGAGCTGCCTTGGGAGGAAGCTGGGCAGGCTGCGGATGCTGCCCACGTCTCTTGGCTCCTTCACCCCGAGGAATCCTATTGGTGCTGGAGTGACCAAATGCTCTCCGGTATTGCCCACGGTAGTAAATACTACCCGCGCGGAGTCACCGCTATTTTGTGGCTATATGAAGGCAAGGGCAATCGCCTGACCTTACCGCAGCATATGGGGCAGCAGCAGCATGCCTGAGACGGACCTTCATCTGCACAAAAGAGGATCGAATATGAGCAAGCGTATGGATATGCCAAAAGAGAGCGGCTATGACGCTTGGTTGCATTATCGCCGCAGCAGTCATGCAGAGAATCGGCCTGCATGGTGCAATGTTATCGTGGTCACCGGAGAGGATGAAGTGCTCCAAACCGCTGCAAATGAGCTTCAATGCGGATTTACCTCCATGTTCGGACAGCAGCCGAAGATCAGCGTCGTTCCTGTGAATGCTCCATTCATTGCGCTGGGTACGTTCCAAAAGCATTCATGGGTCGCAGAACGATTTAGCGCAGAGGAACAGGCAGAAGTGAGCGCAGAAGGCTACCGAATTCGCGGGATAGAGATGCCAGATCCGGCATATTCAGCTTCGCACGGTAACGATGATATCAAAGGACAGTACGTTACAGTCGCCGGGCAGACCCCCAAAGGCGTATTGTACGGAGTCTTTCATCTACTGCGCTGGCTACAAGGAAGACTGGATGGCGAACTACTGCTACAAGCCACCAGCAAATCATCCGAATCATCGGATGTTCCGTTACTGGATGTATTGTCCAATCCGGCTAATATTTTTTCACCATGTTCCTTATACGCACACGCTCCACTCCGGCCGAACGGTCATACAGCATATTTATGATACCCACTTTGAAGGTGCGGAACGTGCGGCCGACCTTAGAGACGCATGGATTAGTTTGCGGGATCATCTGGATGAGGCGATCTATGCACAGGTGCTAGAGCGTCTGGAGCATCAAACTGAGCACGCTCAGGAGTGGCGGGATCGGATTAACACCTACTTTTACCGTAAAAGCGGTATTTCCGACCAGCAAAATCGCCATATTTATTAAACTAGCCCTCCGTGTAACACTGCATATATGCATAAATGAGGCTCCCAAGCTCTCAAATTCACCTACTTCTGTATGGAATGTCACCTCCAGCCTATTTTGCACAACACTAAAAGGCATACGTCTGATTTTTAGACCTATGCTTTTTTTGACTTAAACACGTTTGGAATCATATACAGGAGCATTCTTTTGTCTGTCTATAACAAGATGTCACTAGCGAATTAGTCATATTTCTCCACCCCGACTGTGCAATAAATTCTTCTTTTTATGCAATCGCTTGCTTTATACTATTTTTGTAGGCGTTTACAATATGTTGTCGAAATAGACTATGCTTTGGGGAGGATGATCGGTTTGACCTTGTATCGAAGTCTATGGAACAAAGGATGCCTGATTCTATTAAGCCTTGTGCTGTCTTTGACCGCCTTCATTGGCTCACCCTCCAATACGGCGAGCGCCGCGGTTGCTAATGATTTTCAAGCTTCTGTCATGGGACCTTTGGCGAAAATCAGTGACTGGAGTGCCTTCAAAAAGCAACTGCAAACGCTGAAAAGTAACGGCGTGTATGCCATTACCACCGACGTATGGTGGGGCTATGTCGAGAGCGCAGGAGATAACCAGTTCGATTGGAGCTACTACAAAACCTATGCAGATGCCGTGAAAGAAGTGGGACTGAAGTGGGTCCCCATCATTTCTACGCACAAGTGCGGTGGAAATGTGGGTGATGACTGCAACATCCCGCTTCCAAGCTGGCTGGGGAGCAAGGGCAGTGCAGATGAAATGCAACTCAAGGATGAAAGCGGCTATGTGAATAACGAGGCCCTTTCACCGCTATGGAGCGGGACTGGTAAACAATATGACGAGCTGTATGCGTCATTTGCTGAAACCTTTGCTGGCTTCAAAAGCATCATTCCCAAAATTTATTTAAGCGGTGGGCCGTCTGGAGAATTGCGATATCCTTCATACTATCCGGCAGCGGGATGGAGCTATCCTGCACGGGGCAAATTCCAAGCCTACACCGAAACAGCCAAAAATGCGTTCCGCACGGCCATGAAAGAAAAGTATGGATCATTGGACAAGATCAATGCAGCTTGGGGGACCAAGCTGAGCAGCCTTAGCCAAATTAATCCTCCGACCGACGGGGACGGATTTTACACGAACGATGGGGATAATTCCACGTACGGGGAGGATTTCCTGTCGTGGTACCAAAGCGTGCTTGAAAACCATCTGGGTGTCATCGGAGCTGCTGCCCACAAAAACTTCGATTCTGTGTTCGGTGTCCGCATCGGAGCGAAGATTTCCGGCCTGCACTGGCAGATGAACAATCCTGCAATGCCTCACAGCACAGAGCATGCAGGTGGATATTATGATTACAACCGTCTCATTCAGAAGTTCAAGGACGCTGATCTGGATTTGACCTTTACTGCACTGGAGATGAACGACAGTGGCACAGCACCGAATTATTCCTTGCCGTCCACACTGGTAGATACCGTCTCCTCGATCGCTAATGCCAAGGGTGTTCGCCTGAATGGTGAAAACGCACTCCCAACGGGAGGCAGTGGCTTCCAGAAAATTGAAGAAAAAATCACGAAGTTCGGCTACCACGGCTTTACACTACTGCGCCTTAATAATCTCGTTAACAGTGATGGCTCACCCACCGGAGATATGGATGGATTCAAACAGTATATCGTAAGCAAGGCAAAGCCTGGAGATAACGGAGGCGGTACAGGCAACAAAGTAACCGTATACTACAAAAAGGGCTTCAACTCGCCTTACATTCACTACCGCCCTGCTGGCGGAAATTGGACTGCTGTACCTGGTGTGAAAATGCAGGAGGCCGAGATTAGCGGCTATGCTAAAATTACCGTCGATATCGGCTCTGCCTCCCAATTGGAAGCCGCCTTTAATGATGGGACGGATTGTCAAGCCAAGTGCGACAGTTCCTCTGTAAACGATTCGTGAGCCGTTTTCCAACCCAAGCATTTTCGTGGACGATGGTTGATTAAATCCAGGGAACGCTCCAATGCTTCATCTGTGATCTGTGCGAAATCTGTACCCTTGGGAAAGAACTCTCGAAGTAGGCCATTGGCATTCTCGTTTGATCCGCGTTGCCAGGAAGAGTATGGGTCAGCAAAGTAGATCTGCACGCCATGTGTGGCTTCCAGATTTGCATAACAAGCGAACTCCTTTCCACGATCAGCCGTAGCGGTTCGAAACGCTCCAGCGGGATACTGTGAAGCGGCTACGCCAAAGGCAATCTTCATCGACAAGGCTGTGCGATCCGGCATTTGAATCGCAGTGTACAGGCGAGTCTTCCGTTCAATGAAGGTCGCTACACAGCCTTTACTTTTTCCTCGACCAGACACCACTGTATCCAGCTCCCAGTGTCCAAAGGTTTCCCGGGAACGCACCTCCTTGGAGCGTTCGGAAATCGACTTGCCCACGGCAAACTTCCCTCGTTTTTCAGCAGGCTGTTGCCGTTTACCTTTGTGCCGCAGTACCTTCAAGTCCACTTGGGCAAGTTGACCGGCATAGATCCAACGATAGATGGTCTTGCAGCACACGGTGGGCTTGCCTTCTGTTCTAAAACGCTCCACGATCTGCTCCGGAGACCAGGTCGCCTGTAGCTTTTCTTCCAGTTCTTTGGCTTGTTCTTCTGTCCATTTGCCTTGGGGTACAGAAGCTTTACGGCGCTCCTTGTAAGCGTGTTGGGAGCTTTCTGCTTCGTAGGATGGTAGCTGAGCATTCCGACGGATTTCACGGCTAATGGTGCCGTGGTGTCGTCCCAACTCCACGGCAATCGCTCTTGCACTTTTCCCCTGCTGATGCAGGATTTCTAGCTTGCTTCGTTCGATTATGCTAAGATGTGAATAACTCATGGACTGATTCTCCTTGTGTGAATGCTGGTGTGGTAACTTTCATTCTACACGAATCAGGCCATGGGCCCTTTTTTATTTATTTCCAGCGGGTGTCGCACTTCATATTACAATCCGTCATGGTAATAACAACTGGGGTAGCAACAACACCAAAAATTACTTCTTCAGCACAGGAACTTCTACCTACACACCCGGCTCTAACGGAGCCGCAGGAACTGTCCAAACGGGGTCGCCTTCGGGCGGCTCTACTCCCACTGATCCGGGTAATCCCTCCAATCCAACTCCCCTTAGCACAGACTGGAGCAAACAGAGCATTTACTTTATCATGACAGACCGATTCAGCAACGGAGATCCATCCAACGATAATTACGGTGGTTTCAATTCCAACAACAGCGATCAGCGCAAGTGGCATGGTGGCGATTTTCAAGGTATTATTAACCAACTCGACTACATTAAAAATATGGGGTTTACCGCCATCTGGATTACTCCGGTAACGATGCAAAAGAGCGAATACGCTTACCACGGCTATCATACGTATGATTTTTATGCGGTAGACGGACATCTCGGTACCATGGACAAGTTCAAGGAGCTGGTCCGTAAAGCACACGACAAAAATATCGCTGTGATGCTGGACGTAGTCGTGAATCACACAGGTGATTTCCAACCGGGGAACGGCTTCGCCAAGGCTCCTTTTGACAAAGCGGACTGGTATCATCACAATGGCGACATCACAGGGGCAGACTACAGCTCCAACAACCAATCGAAAATCGAAAATGGTGACGTGGCCAGATTGGATGACCTGAATCAGGACAACCCAGATACAGCGAATGAACTCAAAAACTGGATCAAATGGCTGCTGAACGAGTCGGGCATCGACGGACTGCGAGTGGACACCGCCAAGCATGTACCGAAAGGCTTTTTGAAGGATTTTGACCAGGCCGCCAATACCTTCACCCTCGGTGAAATTTACAGTGGCGATCCTGCTTATGTGGGCGATTACACCCGGTATCTCGATGCCGCACTGGATTTTCCGATGTATTATACAATCAAGGATGTGTTCGGACATGATCAATCTATGAGGAAAATCAAGGAACGCTATACGGATGATCGTCACTATCGCGATGCCCAGACCAACGGCGTATTTATCGACAATCATGATGTGAAACGTTTCCTTAATGACGCCTCCGGCAAGCCTTGTGCTACCTCTGACAAATGGCCCCAGCTCAAGGCAGCCTTGGGCTTTACTTTGACCTCACGCGGTATTCCAATCATCTATCAAGGCACCGAGCAAGGCTTTAGTGGCGGAGATGATCCCGCCAACCGGGAAAACGTCGTTTTCAACGCCAATCATGAGCTGTACCAGTACATTGCCAAGTTAAACCGTGTGCGCAACAGCCACCCCGCTCTGCAAAACGGCAGCCAAAAGGAAAAATGGGCGGACGACTCCTTTTACAGCTTCCAGCGATCTAAAAACGGCGACGAGGCCATCGTACTCATCAACAACTCGTGGAACAGTCAAACCCGCACGATTGGCAACTTCGACAATCTGTCCAACGGCACTCGCCTGACCAACCAATTAAGCAACGACCCCATTCAGATCAACAACGGTTCGATCACCGTGACCCTCGCTCCAAAGGAAGTTAAAGTTTTCACCAAATGAGTTACATCGATTATTCCATTGTGCTAACATAAATGATAGAAGGATATACTAAAAAAGAGCAAGGATGCTGGTAACATCCCTACTCTTGGCAACAGCCGCTTTGAAGAGCGGTCGGCTGAAAAAGGTGATCTACAGAAATAGACCGCTTTCCCCTTGAGCAGGGCGGTCTATTTCTTTTTGTTTTGGTTCAACGCAATAACAATCGTAACGATTAATCCGATCAACGCTACTAATAGCGTGCCGAACATCATCATTAATGTCAGAGCACACATTCTACTATTTTTCTATACGAACATAACTTCTCAACGCCAAAAAAAGCCCAAGCGCAAAAATGAAACATATACTGATGATCCCTCCAGGAACATACGTAAATGTTCTGCCCATGTCACCATGGGGAGAAAACAATAATGGCACTGTCCATGGATAAAAGGTATTCCCCGGTGTATTAACTAAAACAAAGTTTAAACACATAACCGTACACATCCCAATAATGGCGGGCACAAATTTTCTCCAACGAATGGCGAAGAACGTGATGATCGGGATAAGCATTGCATGCATGACAATCATTTTAGCGAAGATCCCGAGCTGATACATAACGATTTCAAAGGTTAGCGGTCTGGTCGTAATAAATGTACCCAATACTGCAGTTATCACCAATGCCAACAACAGGCTAACAGCGATGTACATATAGATAACGAGCAGCTTGCTGAAGTAAATCCGAGTTCGGCGAACTGGGTTTGTAAACAGGGCAATATGGGTTTTCTCCTGATACTCTCTCGCATAGATATAGCAGGTCAAAATGTAGTAGCTCATATACCCGGTTAGAAAGTTAATAAGAATAACAATACTCATAAAGAAGTCGTTCCAACCATCACGATCTATGGAATACTTGGGACTACCCGCGTAACTGTATAGTTCCAAAACAATGGTTAATACTAAAATTATCACACTCAACCAAAGAATTTTGGTTCCTTTCAGCTTTAAGCACTCTGCTTTAAACAGGTCAAGCATAGTAACCCTCCTTTCAAAAAACTCCCCATTTAGTCTTTTCTTTGATATGTCCATATAGATAAAAACAATCCAAGAAGAAAGGTTATGGATAAACTCAACCACGCTACGGGAATATTGACGTGTCTGACCGCGCTTCCTTCATTGGGGGATAAAAGATAGGGCACAATCCAAGGGTACCATTCACTTTTGTACATAAAATTTAAAAATATAGCAGTACAAACTACGAGTACAACCACCATAATGCTCTTCCAGCGTATAGCAAAAAAAGAGGCTATCGGTATTAACATCGCATGCATCACACACATTTTGGAAAATACTTGGAAATGGTATACCCAGATAGCCATCGTTAAAGGTCGATCTGTAATGAACATGCCTAATAATGCAGACAAAAACAGAACGAAAAATAAGGACACAATAATAAATCCATAAATAATGATCAATTTACTAAAATAAAATTTAACTTTGGTGACAGGCGTTGTAAACATAAACAGATGCGTGTTTTCCTGATACTCTCTTGCAAAAATATGACCAGTTAAAATGTAATAGCTGATAAATCCGGCTGCAACATTGACCAGAAGAACTATTCCATTAAAATAGTAGGTCCAACCTCTCTTATCAATTGAATATCTGTAAAAAATAGCGCTCGAGGCGAATTCCAGCAGTATAACAGCCAGCAATATAATATAACTCAACAAGAAGGCTTTAGAGCCTTTAAGCTTAATAAGTTCTGCTCTAATCACGTCGCCCATCCTCTCCTGAAATGAGAGTCAGAAAGTACTCCTCTAGTGTCTGCTTTGAGGTGTGTATCTCATAGACTGAAAACTGATGATCTATTAACTGTTTATTGAACGCCGCTGTATTCTCAATCGGACTATGAATTCTTAGTTGTTGTGGGGATATCACCTGAGATTGTAGCTGCTTCATGTGTTCTTGCAGAAACGTTTGTACTGCTTCTGCATCGTCTACCTTTACATCTGTGTATTGCTCAAAACCGTCCTCCAACTGACTCAGACGATCTTCCGCTAACAGTTTTCCATTATGTATAATCCCGATGTGTGTAGCTAACTGCTGAATTTCGCTCAAGATGTGGCTGGAGATAAGAATCGTTTTCCCGTCTTCCTCGCACAACCGCTTCAATAGCTGACGGACTTCCTTAATCCCAGATGGGTCCAGTCCATTCGTCGGCTCATCCAATATGAGTAACTCAGGGTCATGAACAAGCGCTCTCGCAATCCCTAGTCTCTGCTTCATTCCTAAGGAAAAATCCTTAAACTTCTTTTTACCGGTATGATCTAGTCCTACCGTAGCTAGGGTTCGTTCAATTCTCACATCATCCTGCACCCCCATGTACGTACAGCAGATTCTCAGATTATCACGTGCACTCAGGTTTTCATATAAACCCGGTGTTTCGATGATCGTGCCTATTTTCGAGAAGATAGACGGATAGTTTTTCTCCAACCGCTCGCCAAATAAAAAAACCTCCCCACTTGTAGGCTCTATCAGCCTCATCAGCATGCGGATGGTAGTGGTCTTGCCAGCTCCATTTTCACCGAGAAAACCGTAAATACTGCCCCGCTCCACATGTAAGGATATATCGTCTACGGCTGCTGACATCCCAAACTGTTTACGGAGCTTTTTCGTTTCAATAATATACTCCATTTCTAAACCTCCCATTACAATAATCACCATTTATCATACATTTATTGTAGTAATGAATCAATAAAAAATTACAACTCTAGTTTTTTTAAAACCTTATTTACATATATAACAAAAACCATTTATTTTACATCTTGAAAGTAGTTAAAGATGTGATATAAGTTGCTTAAATAATACAAAAAATAATAATATTATACAAAATTTTGTAACACATATTTTTCCTTTTTGAGTGTATGATTTCTATATGCCTTACATATTCATACACCGTATAGCTTAATGAAAAGAGGTGAAAAACTTATGTTAAAACAAATTAATGTTATTGCTGGAGTTAAAGAACCAATTCGCGCTTATGGCTGTTCAGTAAACGATTATTGCTATTTCTGTGACACTCAAGATTATTGTCGAGCATGTGACAAATCTGATTGGTGTAACAACACGGATACCTAGGATGTATCTATAATATTTTGTTCATTACTAAGATACTTACAATTCGTATCATCAAAATAAAAGGAGGTGAAAACTATGCTGAAACAAATTAATGTCATTGCTGGAGTTAAAGAACCAATTCGCGCTTATGGCTGTTCAGTAAACGATTATTGCTATTTCTGTGACACTCAAGATTATTGTCGAGCATGTGACAAATCTGATTGGTGTAACAACACGGATACCTAGAATGTATCTATAAATATTTTGTCCATTACTAAGTTTGAGACAGTTAATATCATGTTTAACTTTCCATTTTCAAAACGGGATTAAATAAAATTAATCCCGTTTCCCCTTTCTTAAAATATCCCAATAATAAAAGTGAGGTCTTTGAAATGGCTAATCTGATTCAGGATAAAAAAGATGAAATCATTCATTTTCACCCTTATAAATTGTTTGAAATCGACTCAAAAACCTTCTTTTATAATGTGGTAACAAATGCCATATTTGAGATTGACTCATTAATTATCGATATTCTACATAGTAAAGGAAAAAACGAGGAACACGTTGTTAAGGACTTATCCGAACGTTATGAATTATCACAAGTAAGAGAAGCCATACAAAATATGAAGGAAGCATACATTATTGCCACAGATACCAACATATCAGAAGTGGAAAAAATCGGTGTGCTTGATAACTCGCAAAGAGTCTTCAAATTATCCTCTCTGACCTTATTTATGGTCCAAGAGTGTAATCTTCGATGCACTTACTGTTACGGGGAGGAAGGAGAATATAATCAAAAAGGGAAAATGACTTTAGAGATTGCCCAATCTGCCGTAGACTTTCTAATCAAACAGTCGGGAGAAATAGAGGAATTGAATATTACTTTTTTCGGGGGAGAACCCTTGTTAAATTTTCCCCTCATACAAGAGACAGTGCAGTATGTTCATGAGCAATCCGAAATTCATAATAAGAAATTTTCCTTTTCAATAACTACAAATGGTACACTCATCACTCCTAAAATCAAAAACTTTTTTTACGAACATCATTTTGCTGTGCAGACCAGCATAGATGGTGATGAAAAAACACATAATTTCAATCGCTTTTTCAAAGGCGGACAAGGCTCTTACGATTTACTATTAAAACGAACAGAAGAAATGAGGAATGATCGTAAAATAGGCGCACGTGGCACAGTAACCCCCGCAGAACTTAACCTTTCTAAGTCCTTTGACCATTTAGTGAAACTGGGGTTTAGAAAAATATATTTATCTCCAGCACTTTATTCCCTATCGGACGAGCATTATGATACTTTATCAAAAGAAATGGTTAAACTCGTAGAGCAATTCCGAGAGTTACTGGAACGTGAAGACTATGTTACAGCCAAAAAAATGTCCAATGTCCTTGGCATGCTTAGTAAAATTCATTCCGGCGGTCCTAGAATCCACTTTTGTGGAGCGGGTACGAATGCGGCCGCTGTTGATGTTAGGGGAAATCTGTTCCCTTGCCATCGTTTCGTAGGCGAGGATGAATGCTCTATTGGCAATCTATTTGATGAAGATCCATTGAGCAAACAGTATGATTTCATTGAGAATTCAACAGTAAGAAATAGAACCACCTGTTCAAAGTGTTGGGCCAAAAATCTTTGTGGTGGTGGATGCCATCAAGAGAACTTCGCAGAGAACGGAAATGTCAATCAACCTGTCGGTAAACTTTGCAAAGTAACTAAGAACTTCATTAACGCTACTATAAATTTATACCTCCAACTTACCCAAGAACAAAAAAGCATCCTTCTGGGCTAGTAATAACCACTCGGCATTGTACCTCTATCACTTCATATGCACTTATTAACAATGCCGATCTAGCTACTTTGATTCGATTTGGCTTTATCCCCAAATATGGAGGGCCTATTTTATGTTCCAGCTAATCAGAAAATACATTAAGCCTTTACTGACACTGCAAATTACTGTACTTTGTATCATTATCATAAATATATTGTTCATGATCTACCAACCTATTTTAATGCAAAGGCTAATAGATTCCTATAACACAGAAACACTCTCGGCTAAAGAAATCAGCTATTTAGGTAGCCTTTTTTTATTACTACTAATTGGTGGAGGATTGACAGGAGCACTGAGAGATACAATTATTTTTAGAATCCGTAATTTATTACAGTTTCGATTGAGGAATGATATTTATCATCAAAATCTTAATCTAAGAAGTCATCAGCCTAACGGAAAAGTTATTGCCTTACTCTATAATGATGTCGAGGCTCTTACTGGATTACTAAATCAAGCGTTTATAGCTATGTTTACGGATTGTTTGACAATTATCGCAACCGTTGTTGTTCTCTATTTTATGAATTGGAAATTAGCAACAGTCTCCCTGATCTTTATCCCTATTTACTTTTTCTTATACTACAATTCCAAAAAGAAAGTGTACCAATTAAATGTTGCCTACAAAAAACAATATGAAAATATGACAGAAACCCTTCAATCAGGTTTAAAACAAAAATGGACTTCAATCAGATTCAACCGCCAGAAATATAGTAGTGCCTTATTCTGCAGAGAACAAATCCTTCTGATTCGTATTTTGAAAAAACTTTTTGCTAGAGAACTATTACTAGGTATAATCAGTAATTTTTTAAGCGGATTTTTCCCTTTACTTTTACTAGTTATTGGAGGTTTTTTACTAATTAAAGGAGAGATCACCTTAGGCACGCTGGTCGCTTTCAGTACATATATAGTCAAGTTGCTACAACCGGTATCACGCTTATCACAATTAAACGTAGGTGTACAATCAGCGGTAGCTTCAGCCGAAAGGATTCTTACCTTTTTCAATTTAAATGATGTTTGGAACGGTAAAAATATTAGGGGATTCGTGGAAGATGAAATACATGTAAAAAACGTATCATTTTCTTACAATAATCTAGCTCCTGTTCTTAATGACATCTCTTTTAAAATCAAAAAAAATCAAATGTTAGGTATCGTAGGGGAAAGTGGATCTGGTAAAACGACTATTGTGAAACTTCTAACCGGGGAAGTCATTCCAACTCAGGGTGAGATCCTCTATGGGGATTACAGATTACACGATTTGAATAAAAGTTCCTTCTATAAAAATATAGCGGTAGTCACACAAGAAGAATTATTAACAACTGGAACCATATTCGAAAACATTGCTTTCGGTAACAAAAATGCTACTTTATATGAAGTTGTTGATATTTCAAAAAAGGTGGGGCTACATGACTATATCTCATCACTTCCCGAAAAATATGATACTTACATCGTTTCCGAAAAATATGACCTATCTGTAGGTCAGAAACAACGTCTGGCTATAGCAAGGGCATTGCTTCATAATGCACCCGTGCTCATTTTTGATGAGCTGACCTCTGCTCTTGACGCTGAAACTGAATCACTAATCCTGCATCTTTTAAATGAGCTTAAAGGTAAGCGAACCATCATCATTATTGCTCATAAATTCCAAACAGTCATTCATGCGGATCATATATTAGTTGTTCAAAATGGTCAAATTATAGAACAGGGCAACCATGCTGATCTAATGTCGTATAGCAGTATTTATTCTAACTCTTATATGAAACAAAAAGATTATCTACAAAATGAAGTACAGGAGCCATCCTACAAATAAGGAAACTGCCTTGTATAGACTACTGAGTTTCCTCACCTGTGAGCAGAAGTACAGGAAAGGCAGTCCTAAACAACAAAACAGGCACCTACAACGAAGCGTACACTTCGTTGCAGGTGCCTGTTTATATATAAACAACGTGGGATTACTTAGGCCTTAGTAGCCACGTTGATATTGTTCAGGAATGGAAGGCTTCTCGCCGCGCAGCGTCACCGCTGCATGAGTCGCCCAATAGGGATCGCGCAGCAATCCGCGCCCCACGGCGACCAGATCGGCATCCTCGTTGCCAATAACGGACTGCGCTAAGGCTGGGTCATCCAACGAGCCGACGGCGATCACCGGGATATTCAGCGCCTCGCGGATTTGGCGTGCAAACGGCACTTGATAGCCCGGATAGTTGCCCGGCTTTCTGGCTCCGGCCGGGCCTTCTCCGCCCGAGCTGACATGGATCACGTCTACGCCCGCAGCCTGATATGCCCGGCTCAATTCAATCGTATGATCCACATCGTATCCGCCATCTACGTATTCGGCTGCGCTGATGCGGAAGATTAACGGCATACCCGCAGGCATTTCCTTGCGTACAGCCTGAATGACTTCAACACCAAAACGGGATAACTCCTGACCATATACGTCGTCCCGTTTGTTCGTGAGCAGCGAATGGAATTGGTGAATCAAATAACCATGTGCACCGTGAAGCTCAATCGTGTCCACGCCCGCTTGAACCGCACGCCGAGCGGCGTCTGCGAATTTTTGCACCATGCCACGTACTTCCTCCGTGGTAAGCGCCCGCGGCTGTTTATAATTCACATCCGGGTATGCAATCGCCGAAGGAGCCACTGGCACTGCTGCATCCTCAGCTTTACGGCCCGCATGAGCAATCTGGATGCCTACCTTGGACCCGTGCGCATGAATGCCGTCAACCAGCTTCTTATAAGCCGGGATATGCTCATCTGACCAGATGCCCAGATCATAATCTGTAATCCGTCCATCCGGCTCCACGTCCGTCATTTCTATAATAATCAGACCCGTGCCTCCAATAGCTCGGCTCAGGTAGTGAACATGATGCCAATCATTCGGAATCCCGTCCTTGGCTGTCACCGAGTATTGGCACATCGGGGCCATCACTACACGATTTTTTAATTCCAAATCCTTCAGTTTATAAGGTGTAAACAACGAATTCGTCAAAACGTTCACCCTCTCTTCTCTAATCTTTACCACCAAAATCAGGATACCCTTCCAAACCACACAGTCTATCCAGACTCAATCGGCACAGTCCAAACGGAATAAAGAGATTCCCCAAACGGGGTATCTCTCACATTTGCAACTTGCAGTCATTATGTATGTCGTATGTCGTAGATATATTGCACACAACCTATTATCCACAACTCAATAACTTTTTGCAAGTAAATATTTAAATATTATTAAATATTTTTTTGTCTACCCCCTCACAGACTTCTAGCTATAGCAAAAAGACGCCCTTACGGACGCCCTCTGCAAATCAGTCTTATTGTGCCGAGCCTAGTTGCACCCACGCTTTTTTAATCTCAGCAACTGCCTGATCCTTGTTCATGTTGCCGCTGATATAAGCCTGCATCAGCTCGCCAAATTTTTGGTGGAACGTATCCAGCGAGTAGTTAACAGACAGATCACCGGACTTGGACGTTTTCAAAATGCTTTCCATTTCCTTAGGTATTTCCAGATCAGGAAGCGGGATGAATCGGTGTATCCGAAATTGGAATTCTATCCATAGATGTACGTCTGGTGAATGTCCCGCGCCCACCATTCGTATCCCCTGAATGGCCCGAAGCCGAAGCATTCTCGTCTGCATCGTCTGTAATGCGGAAATGCTGTATTTCCGACATTAGCTCAGCAGCCATATGACGCAGCGAATTGGCAGAATCCGCAATAACCTCCATAGAAGCGAGCTGCTCCTCGCATACAGCCGTAGCTGACTCCGCTTCCTCTGCAATCTCACGAGACAAGCCTACCAGCTTTTGCTCCGAGTCCAGCAGTTGCTCGGTAATTGCAGACAGTTCTTCGGTCGCAGCCGACACGTCTTGCGTATGCTCGGCTACCGTTTGTACCGCTTCATGCACTTTGCTAAACGTCTGCCCCGTGCGGTGAATCAGATCTGTTCCAGCCTCAACCTCGCTGGAGCCTTTCTGGATCGAGTCCACGGCCTGGTTCACTGTATCCGCCATGGCATCCATAAAGACAGCAATCTGCTGGGAAGCTTGACCCGTCTGTTCCGCAAGCTTCTTCACTTCACCCGCCACGACAGCAAAGCCCATACCCGATTCCCCGGCTCTAGCCGCTTCAATGGAGGCGTTCAACGACAGTAAATTGGTTTGCTTGGCGATATCCCGAATAAATTGCGTTACGCTTTGGATTCTCTTCGATTGCTCGCCCAGGTCCTGAATGACCTTGACCGAATCCTTCATCGTATCCTGAATATGGCGCATCTGTACAACCGTTTCCTCCAGGTCTGCATTGCCGCGCTCTGTCTCGTGAATCGCTCGCTCGGACAACTCTGCGGTAATGGATGCGGATTGGGCAATCTTTTGAACGCCTTCTGCACTTTCCTTGACCGCCTGCTGGTTTTCACGGTTTCGCTCAACCTGATTGCCCGCCGAATCATGGATTCCCTGTACCGTCTCCGCCATCTGCCGTGTACCTTCCGCCACCTGTCCGGAGCCATTGGACAGCTCACCCGAAGCCAGCGTAACTCCCTGTGCGTTTTGATAGATCACTTGCAGCAGCGAACGAAGCTGGCGTTTCATATCGTTAAAGCTCTGCGCCATTTCACCAATCTCATCCTTCTGTCGAATTTGAATATCCTCCTGTGTCAGGTCTCCTTCTGCAATACGCCGCGCGGCTTGAGCCACCTGAACCACCGGACGGGCAATCATGCGGGTAATTACATACGCCAATGCGACTCCGATCACCAGTGCGAGCGCCATCGCAATGATAATCATCGTCTGTACATATTGAAGCTTCTCACCCTGCTCGACTTGAGATTGATTCAGAAGATCCATCTGGTATTGCTCCATCACCTGTGACTGTTGTTCCAGAGCAAGCGCCATCGGCTTACATTTTCCCTCCACTAATCTCGTGTAGGTCGCCACATCCCCCTGCTGCTTATATGAGGTAATTTCCTTCACGATATCTGCATATTCAGCCTCCATCTGCTGGAGTTGTTCTGCCATTTGTTTGGGCTTGTCCAGTGCTGGCGTTGATTGCAGCTTCTTCATGGTCGTTGCAAAGGTTTCGCGTTCTTTCAGATAACTGTTCATTTCGTCCTGATCGCCAGTCACCAGATACCCGCGAAAATACTTGGTCTGACTCGCAGCATCGTACTCCAATTCTTTAATCATTAAAATTTTAGCGACGCTATCATCAATCATGCTTTGATATGATTTATGTAAAGACGAAGTAGCATACTCACCAATAATACCCACAACCAATGTAAGCAATAATACGGCTGCAAAACTAATGGATAGTTTTTTACCAATTTTCATTCTGAAATATCTCCTTTGTATGGGATAATTTTCTTAGGTCTATTGGGTTATTATACGCTTGTTTATCATTTGAAACAGTTAAATTTGATGCATAAGTTTCAATTATTGAATATACAACATTCCAGGTATGATACGGCACCGAATAATATATAGATCACTTCTTTTGTTGATTTTTTTCTCCCCTTTTCATGTAGCTTCCTTATCTGACATTGTAGCCACTACAACACATTCAGCATTTCATGAACACTTTCGAAGGGATGAGTGATTACGTTGGCAAACACTATGGAATTGGAGAAGAAAATACCGGTTACGGTACTTAGCAGGTATCTCGGTTCAGGCAAAACCACGCTGCTCAATCATGTGCTGAATAACCGGGAGGGCTTGCGGGTAGCCGTCATTGTCAATGACATGAGCGAGGTAAACATTGATGCGGATCTCGTTCGGGATGGCGGAGGATTATCCCGCGTGGATGAGAAGCTGGTGGAATTTTGTGATGTGCTGATTATTAACAAATGTGAAAGGAGATTTTGAACACGCATCGCTGCGACTTTGAAACAGCCAGCCAAGCGGCAGGCTGGATCCATGAGATGAACAAGGAAGAACACGTACCGGAGACAGAGGAATACGGTATTGCTTCGTTTGTGTACAAGCGCAAAATCCCGTTTCACCCGGAACGTTTGTTAAAATGGCTGGCCAAATGGCCTGCCGAGGTTGTCCGTTCCAAGGGATTGGTGTGGTTCGCCACGCAGAACCGCACCGCCTTTACATTCAGTCAGGCGGGCAGCTCCAAGCAATTTGCACGCGCAGGACTGTGGGTATCTGCTTTGACCGAGGAAGAACGCCAACACTATCTCGGAGAAGCTTTTGAAAAAACACCCGATTGGGACGAAAAATACGGCGAGCAGGTGACTAAGCTCGTATTTATCAGCATAGATATGAATCGGGAAGAAATTAAGCGTACGCTGGATGAGAAGCTGCTGACTCCTGAAGAGATGAAGCAGGACTGGCGCAAGCTGCCTGAGCCTTTTACCCCAAAAATATAACAGCTTCAGAGACACGCAGAGCGCCTAAAACGGGAACAGCATTCCGTCTTAGGCGCTCTTCTATTCATCATGCTTTACCCACTGCGCGCTGCCCAGCGGCCAGAAAACCACATCTGCACGTCCAACAATATCTTTAATCGAAACAAAGCCAATCGCACGACTGTCTCTACTGTTATTTCGATGATCGCCCATGACAAAAATAGTACCTTCGGGAACCTTGGACTCGGTTATTGTTGCATTCGGGAAGTCCACATTGTTGTACAGCTCGCCCTTGGCATGTGCTTCTTGGACAGCTCCCTGAATGTATGGCTCCTCTACTTTCTTACCATTCACGTAAAGATTGTCGCCTTGATATTTAATCGTGTCTCCCGCAACACCAATGACACGCTTGATAAAATCCTTCCCTTCTTTTCTCACGTGGAACACAACCACCTCGCTAGGCTTGGGATCATGAAAATCATAAATCAGTTTGTTCACGACAACTCGCTCATCTGTCTTAAAGTTCGGCTCCATAGATGCTCCCTCAACGATAGATGGTACAAATAGCAGCCAACGTATAATGAACACGAGAACAACACCTACCATAATCGCTTTAAGCCAATCCACGATCTCATTTTTAACTTGCGGCTGCTTTTCCAAAACTTTCTGTGTAGCTGGACTCGTCGAATGATTCCCATGATCCATGCGTCAGAACCGCCTTTTCTCATAGATTCTATTCCTAATATGTGTATATTGTATAAGTATAATCAACTTTTCCCAGTTTGGCAAAACCGTGTTTTTAGTTGAAACAAAAGTGTGAACTTTTTTTCACAACATCAAAATATTATCAAAAAACAGTTGATGCAAACGTTAACATATATTAAACTGAGCTTATACTTCTTAGAGAGTTTTAGACATATGCCAGTTAATCCATCACCCAGGGGGGTGTCCTCGTTTCGCATGAAAGACAGCATAAGTCGCTTTTATAGTGCTATTTTAAAAAAAAATAAAAGATGAAATAAGGAGGAATTTACATGTTTAAACGAAATGAACGTCCAAAAAACGGGTTTAACGCTCTAAGACTCGGTGTTTCTTTTGTATTCGCTTCTTCTTTTCTTATTGGAACCGCTTACGCAGATACGTCATCCAATGCCCCTTCTTCTTCCCTTTCAGAAGAGGCTGTCAGTGCAACGGATTCATCTACTATCTCCACCACACTGGCAGCAGGTGACTTGTATGTAGCACCAAATGGTAACGTGTCCAATCCAGGCACCATATCCAGTCCTACTACTCTTGAAGCCGCACTTACACAAATAGCTCCTGGTAAAACCATTTACCTGCTCGGAGGCAACTACGTCTATTCCTCAACGATTACCGTTCAGCATGGAAATAATGGAAGCGACGGCTCCCTCAAAGGGTTGGTTGCTTACGACAGTGAAAAGCCTGTACTTGATTTTTCGGGTCAAGCCTTGGGCTCTACTAACCGTGGACTCCAGCTTTTCGGAGACTATTGGCTGGTAAAAGGCCTTGAAGTAAAGGGTGCCGGGGATAACGGTATCTATATCGGCGGCAGCAACAACCGGATTGAAAATGTGGAAACTCACCATAACCGGGATACCGGTCTTCAGCTCGGACGCTACTCCACTACAGCCGCTAACAGTGAATGGCCTTCGAACAACCTAATCTTGAACTCCTACTCTCATGATAATGCTGATCCAGATAACGGTGAGGATGCCGACGGATTTGCCGCCAAGCTGACCGTAGGACCGGGCAATGTGTTCGATAACTGCCTGGCTGCGTACAACGTAGACGACGGTTGGGATCTGTTTACCAAAGCAGCAACCGGACCTATCGGAGCGGTAACGATCTTGAACAGTGTCGCCCACCACAACGGACAGACTTCTGACGGAACGTCCACCGCTAGCAGTGACGGCAATGGTTTTAAGCTGGGCGGGGACAAAATCAAGGTCGACCATATCGTCAAAAACAGTATTGCCTTTCAGAATAAAAAGCACGGCTTTACCTACAATAGCAACCCCGGCTCCATTACCCTGACTAATAATACCTCATGGAGCAATGGCGAAAGCAATTTTGCTTTTGACAAGGGTGAACACGTATTTATTAACAATCTTTCCTTTGAAGGAACAGCCAGTGACAAGACCAGTGGAACCGATCAAGACAATTCTAACGTCTGGTGGAAAAGCAAAAAAAGCACCAATGCGAAAGGTCTTCTCGCCAGCGCTGATGACTTTGTCAGTCTCGTTCCTTCCATTACTAGAAACACAGACGGTTCCATCCAGCTAGGTAACTTCCTCAAGCTGGCTTCAGGAAGCGATCTGATCGGCTCGGGCACTCCGAGCGGCAACAATATAGGGGCACGCTAAAAGCCCAACCCAATCAGGACGCCCTGGCCCATCTACCAACATAGACATTCAGCATAATATAGCGACCGGTGATAGTCCTCATAACCAGACAAAATATGAGGTGAACAGATCATGGAACGAAAAATCACAATGAAACATACACTCGCCTATGGAAGCGGCAACATGCTGGGAAGCGGTGCACTTGCTATTAGTGGCGCATGGTTAATGTACTTTTATACAACCTTTTGCGGACTGTCTCCCGTTCAGGCCGCAGCCATTTTCTCCGTTGCCAGCATCATCGATGCAGTCAGCAATCCGATCATGGGCTTTATTAGCGACAACTTTCATCGAACCCGCCTGGGCCGTAAATTCGGCAGACGCCGTTTTTTCATTATGATGGGTATTCCACTGATGCTCGTGTATCCGTTGCTTTGGGTAGATGGGTTGGGTTTCTGGTATTACCTAAGTACGTACGTGCTGTTTGAACTGGTGTATACCTCTGTCATGGTGCCCTATGAAGCACTCGCCTCAGAGATGACCCGGGACTTCGGCGCGCGCTCCAGATTGACCGGATGGAAGGCCATGTTCGGTAAAATTGCCAATTTTGCCGCCGCTTTTATCCCTGGTCGCTTTATCGCGGAGTATGGCAAAGACTCTCCATTGCCCTTCTTTTATACCGGACTCGTGTTTGCAGGTATCTTGCTCATTGCGATGGCATTTTTGTACAAAAACTCCTGGGAACGCCCTACGGAGGAACTGCAAAAGGAACTGGAAGGTGAAGCTCCGCTTTCCTTTATAGATTCCATGAAAAAGCTCTTTATCGACATTTCCTCGACCTTCCGGGTGAAGACGTTCCGTCATCATCTGGGCATGTATCTGGGCGGCTTTTCAGCCGAGTGGCTGTTCACTTCTGCCTTTACGTACTTTATTGTGTTTTCCCTGTTCCAAAGCTCGGAGATGGTATCTAATCTGAATAGCTTTAACTCTGTCATTCAATTAATTTCCACCTATTTCTTCATCCAGTTCTGTGTGCGCAAAGGGTTCCGTATGCCTTTTATCGCCGCACTCGTCGTCGTTTGCTTTAGCGTAGCGGGTTACGGCCTGCTCTATATAACGGGAGCCTCCAATACGATGGTATGGCTATATGTCATCACACTGTTTATGGGTCTTGGTACAGGCGGGGTCTACTATATTCCTTGGAATCAATATACGTTCCTTGCTGATGTAGATGAGGCACTGACTGGCCGTCGCCGGGAAGGAATTTATGCAGGTATGATGACTTTCGCAGGTAAAATGGTGCGAGCCGTCGTCGTCTTCATACTTGGCTGGGTGTTACAGCATTTCGGATTCGTATCCGGGGCTGATAGTCAGCCGATCGCAGCTCAGCATGCTATATTTTACGTGCTCGTCGTTGGAACCATCGTTTTGGCGATCATCGGTATGATTGCGTCTCTCGTGATGAAGCTGGATATCGACAGCCACAAGAAGCTGATTACCGAAATTGATCGTCTCAAAAACGGCGGCTCCATGAAGTCAGCCAAACCGGAAGCTCGAAAGGTATTCGAGGATCTGACAGGCTTCACTTACGACCGGTGCTGGGGCAACAATAATGTAGGTTTCAAGAACAAACCTGCTGACCCTAAATCACATACGCCTTCCATGTAAGCACAAACAACGATTACCAATCAAATATTTACCAATGAGGTGACTGTGTCATGGCAAATCCAACATCACAACCGACAACCAATCCTACAAAAACAGATTCTTGGGCTGTACGCATGAGCGATTCTGTTCTACAGCGAAGTCCGGAGTTTTACGAAAAATGGGAATATGACCACGGCGTTATTTACAGAGGTCTGGAATGGGTTGGCGAACTGACAGGCGATCCCAAGTTTATGGAATTTGTAAAAAAACATATGGATCATTTTGTTGACGAAAATGGCGTGATTCAGCGCTATAAAGTAGATGAGTACAATATTGACCACGTGAATAACGGAAAGCTGCTCTTCTCTCTGTATCGTGCCACAGGAGACGAACGATATAAAAAGGCAGCTTACCAATTACGCAGTCAGTTGGAAAAACACCCTCGCACAAGCGAGGGCGCATTCTGGCATAAGCAAATTTATCCGTATCAAATTTGGCTGGACGGCTTGTACATGGGTGCCCCGTTCTACGCTGAATTTATCCGCGAATTTGGAGATCCGTCAGAGTTTGACGATGTTACCTTACAATTCAAGCTCTGCTATGAACATACGCGTGATCCTCAAACAGGCCTGCTCTACCACGCTTGGGATGAGAAGCTTGAACAGCCATGGTGCAACCCGCAAACAGGCTGCTCCAAGAACTTTTGGGGACGCTCTATCGGCTGGTTCGTTATGGCACTCGTTGACGTGCTGGACTATATTCCAGAAGATCACGCAGATCGCCCTGCCTTGCTCGATATGCTGACGGAAACACTGGAAGCTCTGCTGAAAGTACGTGATAAAGAAAGTGGAGTCTTTTATCAGGTGCTCAACCTGGGCCATGTGAAAGGCAACTATTTGGAATCCTCCGCTTCCTGCATGATTCTCTATGCTATCGCCAAAGGCGTTCGCAAAGGTTATCTGCCAGAGCATTATCGTCAAGAGGCAGAGATCATCCGCAAAGGCATTATTGATGAATTTATCACGACTACCGAAGAAGGACTCGTGAATCTGAACAAAACGGTGCAAGTAAGCGGTTTGGGCGGTAAAGATCGTCGGGACGGTACCTTCGCTTACTATATCAGCGAGCCGATTGTGACGAACGATCCCAAAGGAATCGGAGCCTTCATTCAGGCGATGGCTGAAGCGGAACGGCTCTAAAACGGACGATTTGTATACCTTCTATAACAGAAAAGGACGGGGCCAATGGCAATGGCCCTCGTCCTTTTCTTGTTTTAGCTACAGAGATGATAGGTAGCTGCCTTGTTATATCTCCCTTGCACTCATTTTTTGTCTACATTACAACAGGCTGCATGATTATGGTTTCAATTTGTTTTCCGTCTATATCCAAACTCTTATGATATGTCTTACAAAAGGCATCCACATTACCTATAATTTTGTCCTTATCATAAATAAAGAAATATACATACTTCTCCCTATAATGGAAGGCGTCTGACCCCAATTGTTCAGTCAATTCACGTTCACTCATTTTGGGACGCGAACATTTGACTTCTATTACAGTTTCATACTCCCTTAAATATATATCATATCTAACAGATTTATAGCCGCCGTCATCAGATATCTCGACCCTTGCTTCTGGAAAAATCGGACGAATGAGGGAAAATAACATACGTTGTACATCGTACTCGTTTCCTAGAGATATTTTAGTAAGATCCTCTTGTCGAATCGTTCCCCTACCGTGTACAGGTTTCTTATACATTTCTTCTATATGTTTATAAAAATTACGCATAATTCTTCGGATAATCACATGGAAGCTTTGAAGATCAATAAGATCTGAGCCCGAAGATAAGGGAGGAGATATTTTCTCAAATAGCCCCTTGTTTACATCAATTATCAATCCTTCTAAATAAGATACACCTGCATCTTGAAAAGTTTTTGCATCGGTCTTTAACAAAAATTCACGAGCAACTGATGCATTTGAAAAAGCTCTCTGAAGAATTCTACTTGTTGAAATTCTCCACTCTTCGAGCTTCACCTCGTTATTATTCTCGGACTGAGTCAGTAGCCGAACCTCATCAATCTGTTCTTGAATAGCTTGAATTGTTTCACTTTTTGTTCTATTTGATGTGGTCATGCTCTCTCTCATTAATGAATCCCCCATCGTAAATAAAATAAAAAGTGTGGCTCCAAAATATAAATTTCCTCATCCTTATATTCGAAGACCTGATAAATACTCTCACTATTTTGCATAATGGATTGAACCTGCTCTATTGCAGATTTGACCTTTGGCTTATCCGGCTTGTCATCACCATCACTAATTAGTTCATCAATTCTCTTCTTCATATCTTCTATAGAGATGCTAATCTTAGGGGGATTTAGTGAAATTGCCTTTATTAATAGCTCATAGATGTCCGCATTCTCACCAGTCACAAGCTTATAGGTTTTTCTCTGCTGCCCTCTTGGATTCGGCCCAGCCTTTAACTTCCTTACCACGTCTTTATATGAGAGATTAATTGTTGTCATCTTATAAGCTTCTTCAAGCTGGGTCTTACTCGTAATCTGTGCATTTTCACGGTTATGATCTACATCCAGTTGAATAGCAAGGTTCAAACATATAGATTGCATGAGCTGAGGAGAAGCAAGACTTTCAAGAGCTATATCCTTAGCATAGCTTAAGTCAATATTCATACCTAATGATTGAAAACCTGTTGTTGCGATTTCACTTAGTTCATCCAGTTGCCAAGGCTCAATGTTGATAAGATTCAACCTTCCACTCAGATCAGGATTCTTACGGATGGCATCATCAGCTCTGTGAGGCAAAGAAATGACAATCGTTCGAAATTGCTTTCGAATAGCATCTTTTAATTGATAAGCCATTTCTAGCTGCATATCCCCTGGTGCATAGTGAAAATCATCCAAGACAAGAACTAAATCATTTTCATTAAAAAATTGAATAATCTTATCTTTGCCAGAACGAAATGATTCTGTGATTGCTGTTGACTTTTTTTCTATAAGACCCGTAGTTCCTTCTCCTTCAATACCTCTACGCTCTGTATGGTTGCTTTCTAGTGATAAACCTACTTTTTTGGCTACGGTTACCCAAAAATCTTCTGAATGTTTAAAGTCATTTCCTGTCAAATCCACAATTTTATCTTGCCCTATTACTTTCTCACACAAAACGGTTTTCCCGGTTTTTGAAGGGCCAATAATTGATGTTAAATAACCAATAGTTTTAAGTGATTGAGCTAATCTGAATTCGTATGAATAGGAAGTATCGGGTGTGTTTCTCGAAACGTAGGTATATGTTGGGAAAGCCCCCGGTATAAATACCTCGTATGATTTTAATACCAGCATAATCTCCCCCTAAATACTATTTTAGTATAGTATATACCTAAAAATATTATTATATAAGCTATTAAAGGGCTTTTAAGACTAATTAACTCGTTACAAAATTGAATACAAGCAAAATGGAGCAAATAAACATATATTCACTTCATAATCTTAAATTCATATCCCTGCTTTTTTAAATATTCTATGATTGTCGGCAAGGCTTTTGCTGTTTCTTCCTTACCATAGGTATCATGCATTAGTATTACGGCTTTTTCTCGACCCTTAACAGTCTTTATGAATTGGTTTATGAGTCCGTTCGCTTTCTTGGATGGTCCCTCTGCGTCTTTAGTTAACACATTCCAGTCCACTTGGTGGTAATCCTTTTTTAGTAAAGCTGCATCTAATGCGGCCATACCCTTGGGATCGTTTTTCTTCCATGTCATATGACCTCCGGGGAATCGGATCGCTCTTGTCGAGAAATCCGGACCCAGAATACTTTTTAAGGTTTGGTTGTTCTTTTCAATATCCTGCATGACGTTGTTCGTACTTACAGCCTTGTGAGGATATAAATACTTATAGTTGTGTGAATACGTATGGTTCCCTATAGCGTGACCTTCTGCAACAATTCTTTTGATGATGTTCTTCGTATGTTCATTCTCATCTGCTTCCTTTCCTACGACAAAAAAGGTTGCCTTAACCTTCTGTTTTTTAAGAATATCTAATATTTTAGGTGTCACGGTTACGGATGGCCCATCATCAAAAGATAAATAAGCTACTTTTTTACCGTCAGCTCCATCAGGCATCTGCCCCAGCATTTGTTGGTTTAAATATTTTTCAACAAAGGCCACGTCTTCCACTCCGGCATCATTTTTATGTGAAGCTGCTTTACCATTCGATTCGGCAGTCGGTTTACCTGTTGATTTGGCATTGGATACGGTATTTGTTTTTTTAACTTGCTCCATTGTTTGGGCCGGTGATTTGCTATCTGAAACCTTTAGCACAATGAGCGTAATACAACCGATCACAAATAATAAAATAGCAATGAATATTATTCTTCTTTTGTTCCTCTTCATGCGGTGCTCTCTTGTCCTGCTATGTGTGTAACTCTTTTCCATTAGCTTATGTACCCCCACCACAATAATATTTCCCGAAATTAGGCATATTCGTATAGGTAACCTTACCATAAATAAGTAGAATGAAAATTGAAAAATTGTAGCCAAATAGCAAAGAATTGTTACACTTTAGGCTAGCTCAATAAAATAAAAAGGAGCCGTGATATTTGCGCATCACAGCTACCTGACGATTGCTATTTAAGATTGCTTCGTCAAAGCCTGAGCCAACAAAGATGCATAGGCTTTGGCGCCTTTGGGCTTCAAATGAACTCCGTCATGTTCAAAATACGAGTTTTTGCCAGAGCTGGCTCCGTACCAGTCGATCATCGTAATCCGTGCATCTTGGGCTGCCGCTTCGGCAAGATGCCTGTTTACGATACTCTCCCACGGCCGAGGCACACGGGTATTCACGAGGATAATACGCTTCGCATCCTTCAAACTGGCGAGTAAATCGGTCAATTGATCCTTGGTAAAAGCCCCGTTTGTGCCCAGCTCAATAATGACTGTCTTCCCCAGTTGTCCGTTCTGTCTCAACTGCTCGAGCACGGCAGGCGCTTCCGCCATCTGTCGTCCGATGCGCCCGTCTACAACCGCGCCTGGAAAAGCTTGCTGAATGTACGTCTGCACATCCAACATGACAGAATCCCCAATCGCGGTCACACCTGAGCCATCATCTGCTTTGGACGTAGCTTGTTGGGTCGAAGTATCCGACTGAACCTTAGTCCCATCCGTAGTGCCAGCTTTAGTCTCCGTATTCTTTGGCGTTCCGGCTAGAGCCTGGACCTTAGCTTCGTCCTGCACATTGTTGCCCCCGGATACTTGCAGCTTGGCTTTCGGCTCCTTCGAAGCCACGGATACGGTCCCATGAAGCGGCGGCATCGCCTTCGTCTTCCCGCTTGGATTCTCTTCATTCGCCGCTGCTGCCTGCGTGGTTGCGTCAGTAGACGCCACGTACAGGTGAACGGTGCCTGCAAGAACTCCTATAAAAAGCATAGATGCTGCGGTTGCAGGCATCCACCTCCACCGTGCCTGTCTGCGAACCGCTGTACGGATTCCTGCAACCCAGCGACGGAAACCTCCGTGACGGATCGGTTCCTCGATATATTTAAAGGAGAAGGAAGCCAGCAGTACCGTTGCTAATAGTTGTAAAATGATTCGCAGCACATGCACACCCTCGGTATCCACCTGCGGTGTCGTCAGGGTGATAACCGGAACATGCCACAGGTATAGCCCGTAGGAACGGGCACCGATCCAGCGCAGCGGCTTGAGTCCAAGCAGCTTCCCCAAATGGCTCACCGGATGCGCTAACACTGCGACCACAATAGCAGTGACCAAAGCTATGCCCAGTAAGCCACCCCGATACAAAGAAGGGTCATATTCATTTGAGGCCCATGCCCAGTGACACAGCAGTAGCAAGCTTACAGCCCCGATGCCATCCAACAGCAACCGTGCCTTGTCAGACGCTTGCCCTTTCAGCTTGCTACTGGGCCATACCAAGGCAAGCGCGGCACCGATCAGCAAGGCGAATCCACGCGTATCCGTGCCATAATACACCCGGCTCGGATCAGTTCCCGGCACGTAAATCACTGCCATCAGCAGCGCAGAGATCAACGCCAGGCAAGTTACCCAGCCTGCGAGCACAATACGCTTGGGCATGTATTTCAGCCCAATCGCCAGTGGTAATGGCCATAGGATATAGAATTGTTCCTCCACCGCCAGCGACCACAAATGTCCGAGCGGCGAAGGTGGACCAAAGCTTTCAAAATACGATACCTGATGAAAAATAAACCACCAGTTGCTCATATATACCAATGCAGCAGGCACATCTCCGCGCAAGGCTACAAGCCGTGACGGATCGAAAAGCAACGAGCACAGGACAATAACAGCTACAACCATCAGCATAGCAGGCAGCAGCCTTCTGGCCCGACGCAACCAGAAATCTTTCATTTTGAAACTATGATATGTATCCCACTGACTTACCATAATATCCGTGATTAAATACCCCGACAACGTAAAAAAAACACCTACACCCAACAAGCCTCCCGACAACCAATCCGGATTCAGATGATATACAATGACAGCGATAACCGCTAATGCTCTTAATCCGTCCAGACCCGGCATATACCGACGTTGTGATGGCAACGGATTAGACTTCATTTCAGCCGCCATCCTTCATGCAAATTCAAGCTCCCTGTCTGTTTCAATGCTCTTCTGCCCTTTCCCTCTCCTGCACATCGTTTTGTGCGATGCTTTGTACCCCTTTTGTTCATTATATAAAACTTCGTAATCGTAATGATTTCATTGAAGTTAAAATTAATGACAATGTTTTTATTATATCACTCCTTTCCACAGTTAGGTAACTACTGATACATATACAAAAAAAGGCATCTCTTCCCTTAGGAAGAAATGCCTTTTTATTGATTTGAGCTTAAAATTTAATGATGCCTGAGGTATGCAGGAATACCAACAACATCAGGATTGGTGCAATATACCGAAGGCCGAACAACCATATGCGGAACCAGAAGGGTTTGAGATTCGCATGTTCAGCCGCAGTCTTCCAGTAATAACCTGTGAATATAACAATCAACAAGCCGCCTAACGGTAAGAAGATGTTGGACGCTGTGAAGTCGACGAAATCAAAGAATGATTTATCTCCCACTTTTAATTCCGGCACCAGTCCCATGGACAATGCAGAAGGGATGCCCAGCAACAGGCACAGGATCGATACGACGATAACCGAGCGAACCCGGCTCAAACGAAACCGCTCCATAACATAGGCTACGGGTACTTCCAGCAAAGATACCATAGAACCTAACGCAGCAACCGCCAGCAGTACGAAGAACAAACCGCCGAAGAAAGCGCCGAAAGGCATGGCAGAGAACGCAGCAGGTAAAGCAATGAAAACCAGAGATGGTCCTTGGGCCGGGTTAATCCCGAAAGAGAAGGTTGTAGGGAAAATAATCATACCAGCGATAAACGCATAGATTAAATCCCCGCCACCAACTGCCAGCATGGCTCCACCCAGCGATTGACGGCGATCCACGTACGCACCGTACGTGATCATAATCCCCATCCCCAGTGAGAGTGAGAAGAAGGCATGTCCCAAAGCAACCAATGCAGACTCTACACTTAGCTTAGAAAAGTCGGGATTCAGAAAGAAGGATACGCCCGCACCAGAGCCTGGCAGCATGAGAGCGTTAATCATTAACACGAGCAACAGGATGACCTTGGCAGGAATCAGAATTTTATTGAACTTTTCAATCCCGTTCGATACCCCAAGAGTAACCACGACTGCCGTAAATGCAAAAACAATTAACAGCCAAACCAACGGCGCATAGCCGGAAGAAAAGGAAGCGAACTGTCCAGCAAAATCATTATTCGAAAACAGATTTCCGCTAAATGCCTCTACAGCATAATGCAGTGTCCAGCCTCCTACAATGGCGTAGAACGATAAAATAACAAACGGCACGATAACAAACACGATGCTCATCTTGCCCCAAATCGGATGACCGCCTACTTTTACCATTGCAGAAGCAGCACTTCCTCGACCTGCACGACCAAGCGCAAGCTCTGCTAAAAGTACAGGTAAACCAACAAGCAACAGGCAGACAATAAACAACAAGAAAAATGCAGCTCCGCCATATTGACCAG
This sequence comes from Paenibacillus sp. 1-8, assembly GCF_056316205.1. Taxonomy (NCBI): domain Bacteria; kingdom Bacillati; phylum Bacillota; class Bacilli; order Caryophanales; family Paenibacillaceae; genus Paenibacillus; species Paenibacillus sp. 1-8. The sequence continues at coordinate 5,203,568 of NZ_CM149995.1, forward strand.
TAATATACGGAAATTTCCAGATGTTACCCAGTCCTGCCGCACTCCCGATCGCTGCCAATATGAACCCGGCTGACGAGAAGCGTTCATTTTTATCGTTCAGGCTATTCTGCCCCTTGCTCAAATTCATTATATCCCCCTCATTCTCTCTACTTCCGCATAAACATTAGCATGCGTACATGAATAATTTTTACTCATTATAGCGTAAGTAGGATGTAAGGTCATGCAATTATTTCACTATCTTCGAATTTATTTTCAAAATGTTGTTTATCTACACAATACAACAAAAACCTACAATTTTTCTTCTGCTTCCTTCTTGATTAGAGTCTCTCCCATGCGGTTAGATACTTTTTGGTAAATATACGAAATCGCCAACAATACCACACCAAAAGAGAAGTAAGCTACGATCGTGCTTCCTGTCGTTAACAGATGCAGGTCATACAGCAGCAGCTTACCTGTCGATAGCAAAGTTAATCCCAGACCAAATCTGCGAATATAGACAACCCGTTTGCGAAAACCGTAGACAATATACAGAATCGCCAGCAACAGATACACCAAACTAAATACAAGCCCGGCATCCTCCAGACGGAATTGAACTCCGAGGAAAGCGGTAATCACGCCCAGCAAATATACGCCCATGATGACCGGATACAGCTCTGTGCTTCGATAATGTCGGGTCATCAGCGCGTTCAGGAAATCCCTGCTGCTGAAAAATACCAGGACATTGAAAGCAACCAGCACCACCAACGCCACATAATCGGCAGCCGTATTTTGCGCATAGTTGTCATGCAAGGTTGGAATGGCCACGGTAACTAGCAGCCCCAACGCATAGCCGATGACATACAGCGCCAAGCTGTAGTATTTAATCACTTGATCATACAGCAGCTTCACTTTAGGCAAGGAGTAAGCCAAAACCAGCGATACACAGGTGTACAGCAGCGCTTTGTAAAAGGAATAGTGTGTGAATCCTTCGGGTACGACGATGTTATACCAATGCCCGGCCTCATACAGCAAATAACCATACACGTTCACCAGTGTCACATATTTAAAACCCTGCATGATACGCATTTCGTACAAACGATTGCTTTTGAAAGCATCCGGGCGGCTAAATTGAATCGCATAAAAGACGGTAACGATCAGCATACCCAGCGTAATGAGCGTATATTTAAGCCCAAAATAGTCCGTCTCAAATCCGGACAGCAGATATATAGGAAAATCGACGAAAAAGAAAGCGCCCAGACACAGTAATAAAATGCCCCAGCCAGCCCGCTCCAATTCCTTCAATCGATAACGGTTGCCATACAACGTCAGGAGAACGGCCTCGATTAGCCAGCCCATCGACAGCCATTTGACTCCAAACTGGAACGGAATCATCAGAATGGCGAAGGTCAGGGAGGTAGCATAAAATAACACCTTCGTCTGTTTCTCTTCCGGAATATATCGGCTGACCCATTGCGCCAAGCCTCCGTATACCAGGCAAAAGACGAGTGCCAGCAAGCCTTTGTAATCATCCAGGCCCGCATCGTCGAACAGAGAGTACAGCACGGCACAGCTTACGACTGTATTCAGAGCCAGCAGGGAGAAGTCCAGCCAGGATAGCTTTTCTTTCAATTGGAACGGCACCCATAGCGTCATCCCGAGGTACATTGCAAATGTAATGACTGCATACAACATGCTTGCAGCCGTGCTATCCGACAGCCACACCAGTACAAGCATCAGAGGCGTATTCAGCAGAAAACTGATATATTGCACGACGACCCAGCGTTTGCGGAAGGATACGAGCAGAATCAGCAGGTTCAGCAGGAACAGGTAGCCCATGGCGATGTAAACCGCGTTCCCTTCCAGCCCGTTGGCCGCCATATAGGAAAACAGCGGGAGATATCCCCCTACCAATCCAAAAGAACAAATCGTTCGGGATTCATACCTTAACGACAACAGCACAGCGGTCACCGTCACCAGCACGGATAGGCCAATGCCTGTATACATTCCTATAATTTCGAGTAAAAAGTAGCTGTAAAAAATCGACCCGTACAGCACCGAAATACCGCCGCCCAATATCCCGAGCGCAAAGGTCTGCTTCTGTTTGCGGTACAACCACTCGCCGCCACCCAGCATCAGCGCTCCTAACAGAAAGAAGGCTACGCCCTTCATATTTCCTGTAAACCAGTTGGAGTATGAATATTTAAAGGCAGCTCCTACACCTAAAATAATGAGCAAAATCCCCAGCTTGTTGATCCAGTTCAAGCCCAGCTTCATTTCGAACTGATTCTGCTTCATGCGCTTCTGCATCGTTTCTTCGCTGATCTCTTCTTCTTGGAGCTGGTCCAGCCCGTTCGCCGTATGATGAAGCAAGTTTTGCTCAGCCTCTTGGAAGCGTCGGCGTTGCTCCATGATCCGCTCACGGATTTCCTCCGAGAACTGCCGCAATCTGGCGACGATCTCTTCCTGATCCTCTTTAAGCACATGAGTGCTTTGCTGAATAAGCTGGTCTACACGATTTTTAGCCCCGTACTCAAAGGCAGTCAATCGGTTCGTCCCTTCTGCTATTCTGGAAGCAAAATAGGTTTCCAGCTTCTCACGCGAGATACGGATCATATTGGCCTTCTCACTCAGCATTTGCTCCGTCAGCGCCGTGCGTAGCTGTCCATTTTCCTGCTCGATATGTTGTACCCGCTCTTCCAGACGGATACAGCGTGCTTGAACCTCCTCGAATTTCTTCCGTAGCACTTCATTCTCCAGAATGACATCCGAGGCTTCATAGTCGGCAATTAACGTCTGATATTCCTTAAGCAGCTTGTTCTGCTCTTGGCGGATCGTATGTAAACGATCTTTCAAATCCTTCATGTTTCCCTCCATCACTCTCCATTTTGGTAATCATTACATTTTACATGAAATTAAAAAAGCATTATAGAGACTATAGCCCATTTTGAACTTGGATAAAGCCTACTCCCTTCCTTCGCAAAAACGAAACCCGGATTATATTTTTATCAGGGAAGACTACACGAAAAAAACGGCAACGGGCTTGAAGGAGCTGGAGACGAATCCAGTATGGAAGGGCTAAAGGCTGTCCGATCAATTTAGGTCGTACCGCGAAATCAGAAAGTTGCCACCTTGATCACAGATACTTAATGAAATTTCCATTTATAGTCGTATATTTACATTATAATATGATATACGTCCTGTTCCGCAGGATTTAACGATGCTTTTTACTTATTCCCACTAATCTTAATCTTTGTTTGTATTTATTTTTATTAGAAGGATCATGATGAAAAAAAGTAAGTCATCCAAAGAAATAAAGTAGAGTGTATAGTTCAGATTTATCTAAGCGTTCTAGATTTCCACAAAAAAAGGAAGAACCCCGTAGGATTCTTCCTTTCACAGTTGCAAGGTTCCATCTTTTTTCTTGTAGATGATCCTCTCTTGCGTTTCCTCATCTGTTGACTGACCATAAACTACTTCATTTTGACTGAAGTTTTTTTACAAACAATCCATCCTTCGTTTTGATTCTGTCAGGATGATTGAGAGGGTCAGTAGGTGTGAGGACTATTGATAATCTCCAAAAGTTGATGTGTGTAACCTTTTGGATTATAATAATCATGTTTATATTTTTTGGACATATTTCAAAATATTATAAAGGAGGATGAACAAACAATGTATAGGGCTGTGATAGGAACAATATTTTGTTTTATATCTGCTATATTGTATTCTTCTTACTTTCTTAGTGCATCAATTATAGGAGCCGGAACGTTAAATCCTAATTATAATGTAACGTTTGATTCTTTAAAGTTTTTTGCCGTAATAGCTTTGATTATTGGAGTAGCTTACTTAGCTGTAAGTGAATATGAATATTTATCGAGTAGGAGGGGGCGGTAAACCCCCGTCCTCTCACACCACCGTACATGCGGGTCCGCATACGGCGGTTCCAAAAGGTTAACCAAGCTCCAGATAACGTGAAAGCAAACTTTTCAGCCCTTTCTCTTTCCAATAGGAAGTAGGAAGGGCATTATTGGTATTCCGGGACATTTCCCATGCGCCTCGCCTCGAGTTAGCCATCTTGAAACATGCCCACTCTGGAACCCCAAGTGCCCGGAGTTCACGGATTCGTGTGCGTACTCGTTTCCATTGCTTCCACAGGCACATTCGTAGTCTTCTCCGAATCCACTGGTCCAGTTTTTGGAGGTGCGTCTTCACCGAAGCTAGACGGAAATAACCGAGCCAACCCAACAGATAGCGGTTCAATCGGCGAATCCGTTCTTCCATGGAAATGGACCATGTTCGATTTGTCAGCTCTCGAATCCTCTCTTTACATGCGTTGAGGCTCTTCGGTGCTATTCGAATCGTCGCCTGCTTCTGACTCAGGAAACTGAACCCTAAGAACTTCCGGTGCCAGGGTCTGGCTACCGCGCTCTTTTCCCCATTCACTTTTAGCTTTAGCTTTCCTTCTACAAACCGACTTACCGATTCCATCACACGTTCGCCTGCTCGCTTACTCGCCACAAAGATATTGCAGTCGTCCGCATAGCGCACAAACCGCAGGCCACGTTCCGTCAATTCTTTATCCAAATCGTCCAGTAGAATGTTGGCCAATAGCGGACTAAGCGGGCCGCCTTGTGGCGTTCCTTCCCGGCTACGCTCCAGCTTTCCGTCCACCATGACTCCGGCGTTCAGATAGGCACGAATCAGCATCAACACTCTTTTGTCCGTCACTTTCCGCGCCACCCTTCCCATCAACATGTCATGATTCATCTGGTCAAAGAACTTTTCCAGATCTAGATCCACGACCCAGCGAAGTCCACTTTGGATATATCTTTGCGCTTGTTTCACCGCGTCATGTGCACTTTTCCCCGGGCGAAAGCCGTAGCTATACCAGGAAAATTGCGCGTCAAAGATCGGGTTCATCCCTTGTAAAAGCGCCTGCTGGAGAAATCGGTCCATTACGGTCGGGATGCCTAAAAGCCGTACACCGCCTCCGGGTTTGGGAATTTCCACCCGTTTGACTGGCGCAGGCCTGTACGTTCCCGTCAGAAGTTCAGTTTTCACCCTTGCCCAGTGCGTATTCAGGTAAACTTGTAGATTGGCTACCGTTACACCGTCCACACCAGGCGCTCCTCCGTTTTGCACCACTCGTTTGTATGCGAGCCTGAGGTTATCTCCTTCGAGCATTCGTTCCAGCAAGTTGTTCTGGTCTTCGCGAGAGGATAGGGCGACTTGTGCCGACGAAGAACTCAGCGCTCCAGCATACCCTGACGGCTTCACCGCTTCTCTTTGCTGGCAGCTCTCTTGCGAGATATTCGGCTGTCTTTGCTCTTCATGCGAACGCATCGGTTTCCTCTCTCCTTTCGGTTCAGCCCTTCCGTAAGTTGTTGCAACAGCTTACGTACTATGGCTTCTGCTGACTCCTGTCCGTTCAGCGTAGCCTCTCGGCTACGGTTACAAGTTTTTTTTTCTTGCTTATCTGACAGGTCTCCCCAGATAAGAACGCCATCTTTCTGCCCGCGACCACTGGAGTATACCGCGTCAGTCCTTGGCGGCTTTGGATTTCGTCATGTTTAGGTGACTCATCCGACTGACACAGCCTCAAATCCAGTTCGTGTACCTTGGCCCGTGCTTTTGCCTCCAGCTTCCTTCAGATTCCACCTCACGGTGGACACCCTTGCCCTTGGCTAACGGTAGGCGCTCGCCAGCCCCCGTTCAGGACTTTCACCCTAGAGATGACGCCCATGCTGGGCGTACTAAAAAAAAGAAGAAGGCCTAAGCCTTCTTCTTTTACATTATGAATTAATTACTATAGCTTTGTTTCTACTACAGTGATTACACCTTGTACTTTACCACCCGCAAGTTTAACAGGGGTTTTGATGGTAACATTACGGATGCGCTCTAATACCGTATCCACATAATTATAACCAACTAGGTCCCCTGTAACCACTTTATAAAAAGGGGTAAATTGTAGTTTCGCTTGATATCCAGGCTTAACAGTTAGAGAACTAGTATAAGTATAGGTATCACTAGTCGACCAGCCACCTCCTAGCACTTGAGTTATTGCGTCAGACCATTTAACAGAAACGGTCATATTCGCACTCCACGTATAACTTTTTGACCAACCCACCATTTGCGTTATTGTGGTAGTTTTACTTGAATTTTTAATATAGTCAGTTACATCGCTTTTCATAGCTACTTGTAATTGGCTAGGATAATATAAGGACTGAATTAATTTACGCTTAGAAACAAAGTCAAGGCCAGTATCAGCCATTGGGCTAATTCTATTTCCACTATCATAAACTTGAGCTGTGACTGTCTGTGGCTGTTCTTGAGAAAGAAGTTTTTGATACTCATTTAACGAGATTTCTTCCAAACCACTCTCTGTAGTTATGTAGGCTTTAACTACTTTAGGCTGTGAAGTAGCTGACTCACTAACAGCAATATTAGAATTAGTTACCTCAGCATTTGCAACAGATACAACCGGAACAGAAAATAGAGCTAATGATAGAGCAAACATTGCAATACTTTTCTTTTTCATAGATTATTCCTCCAATAATATTATTTTATAGAAACTTTTTTTGCATAGAAAATCACAAAAAAAGCGACTAACAACGCTAATAAACATGTGAGTATGTAATCTTATGTAATCGAGCAAAAAGTAGAGTGAAGGAAATTGCATGTGAAATCACATTATAAATATATTGCATTGTTATTATAATTTTTAATCAATGGTAATTATTTCAATAATAATTATATCACACGATTTCTGTTTTTCTACGCAAATGTTCAATAATCCCCTATAAATGAATCCCCTCTCCTAGATAGCTAACCCTCCAAAGCTTTTAACAAGCTTGAATTGCCATTTCCTTTAGGTCAAAGGATAGATTTTATTGGTCATTGGTTGGTTTTTGAAATTAATATGTGCATTAAATCTTACCTTATCACCCCAAAATTTATTACATTTTATGACATGTTATTGTATTTTTCTTTTAAAAAAGCCATTATATAGAATGATTATACTAGTTAGATGAGAGGAGGAATAGTTTTGCATAAACAGCATCTGTTTTATTTACTTGAACGAAACCAGGCGTCATGCTAAGGCAAGAAAAACAATGTAGGTGATGTAGCTTTGAAAGCATGAGGATGTTGGGTTATATCAGTTGGGTCAGCTTCTTGGCCTGAAACATACGGTTGTACTGATTAATCAGTTCATCCAACAACATAGACTGTTCAAGCACACAGGCATGTCCGAAACCATACTGTTTGTACAGATCATGCAATCGTTGCCGGGCATCTTCCAACTGTTGATTTAACGTTTCATCTGTATTCATAGCGCATTCCCTCCTAATGTATCTCATTTTAGGATGGAATGTGGAAATATGAATGGCTATTTTAGCAATCAAAAATCAGCAAAATATAGCAAAAAAAGACCAGCGGCTAGGCTGGTCAATGGTAAAGAATTTATGCTCGGATCAAGCTGAACCAATGTGTTCTTGCGGTTTGAATGTGCCAAGGGTAGGGTCTTTAGCCTGCACTGGTAGTACCAGTACCAGTACAAAGCTAGCTGCTGCCAAGAGCAAAGCCATCTTTTTGATCATTTTCTTTCCACATTTTTTGAAGTTTTCTTCCTGTTTCAAGAACAGCATTCACACTAAAGCGCTCAAATAATCGTACACAATTTGAAATAATCAGTTGATTATTCATTGTAAGAGCATGTTCCCAAGCAACTAAAAGGCACTCGAAACCATATGAATATCTACCTTTATTCAGGCTGTATTTAGCCATCTTATACCAAAACCGTGCATACTGCTGTGGTAAGAATTGTTGTGTGTACATATCCGTAGATAATACTTCCTGATACGCCGTAATTTGAGGTTCAAAGCGCCGAAGGATATGATCCACATCTATGTTATAGCGATTGGCTGCTTCAATAACGTTTAAGAGTTCTGCAAAAATCTCTTTCTCGCCAGCTATATATTCTACGTAATCCGACAGGACAGTCACATCTCCTGACATCAGCTTGTTCACATACGTATTAATTTTCGCCCAGTGCTGAAATAGACCCAACCAATGGAGCGTGTCCGGGTCACTTTCCTTGACCCAGCTTAGATCAGTATAGCCTTGAAGATGTACTAATGCCTGCTCATGATCTCCCTTGGCATCACAGGCATTAGCACACAGCAGTTCAGCATAAGCTATGTATACAAAAAGCGGCCTACTTAGCTTCTTTTGTGGCTCTTTTCCTTTACGCTTGGAGTTGTGAACCAAATCATATTGAACCTGCCCTAATTGTCCCATCTGCTTTGCATACTTATATACCTTGTCCCACTGGCTCAATGCTCTGTACACATTCGCTAAATCTTTCAGTGCATCCAGTTGGTCGGCTTCATGCAAACGATGGACAAACGATTCGAATTTGGCGGCGGCGTCCATATTGCGATTCTGATCCTTTCCGATCGCAAGGGTGAACAAGCGATATTGGCAGATCGCAAGTCGTTCCGAATGCTGCTGTTTTTCGCCCTCGGCGATATTCTCGTATAGGTAAGCCGCTGCTTCCCGATAATCTTGTTTATAACAATCTTCTGCTAATGCAAAGAGATAAGGAAGATAGCCCAGATTATCCAGCAGCACACTTACTACTTTTTGCAAACAGTCTACGCGCTGAAACTGCACACAGCGGTACAAGAACGGGCTAATTCTTTTCCAGTTCAGCGGTGCATCTATCACACTTTCTTCAATATATCTTTCATAGAAATGGTCTGCTGGTAAATTCATTCCTAACGTAATGCGATCCAATTGGTGCACCGAAATGGTACGATTACCCGTTATAATACCGCTCACCGTACCCGGATTCATGCCAGCAATGTGTCCAAACCCGGTCATGCTCAAGCCTGCTTGTTTTAGGTATCTTTCTAATTCTGCTCTAATCTTGGGTGTGATTTCCATAATAAACCACCCTTTCAGCGTGAACTTTAATATGATAGAAGTTTTGACTACTCCTGATAATACCACCTTTTGGAAGTACAATAAATACTTCTATTTTATTGCTTTTTATCTTGCTAATAGGAGGTTTTTTGGCAATGCCTCATGTAAAAATGACAAAAAAATTAGACCCTACAGGGCGCTTGGTCATTCCCAAGGAAATCCTATATACATGCGATATTTTTCACGGTCATTCTATTGAATTTTTTGCAGATGAAAAGACAGGTACGCTATTACTACAAAGATACTATGGGCAGTCTTGTCATTTTTGTCTCTCTACCGAAGAATTAAGTGGTTTCAAAGGCTTTCTCATATGTAAAAATTGCAACTATATGCTCAAGACCGTATCTATGCGTGTACAAGTCTTTCAACCCAAAGAGATCATGGCCCAACTTCTTTTAGATCTATATGAAAGCCATCCACATGCTACACAACAGCAATATGCTGGCATGTTGGGTATCTCAGAAGCTCGCATAAGCCAGCTCATACAACAAGTGTTCGATCAGGCAAGTGCCCAACTGGAGGAATGAGCTTTGCCAAGACAGATGAAGTAGGAGGGAGCAAGATGAAGAAGAATACAGGTATGACTCGATCTTTAGATTCATTAGGCCGAATCGTTATTCCTAAAGAAATGCGGATGTCTATGGCTATCGATGTTGGCGATCCTTTAGAATTTTATATGGATATCGAAACGGGTTTTGTGAGTATACGAAAGTATATCGGGGTCGCTTGTAACCTATGTAATGCTGACGAAGACCTGACCTATTTTAGGGATTCACTTTTATGTAAAAACTGTATACAAGAGCTAAAAGGAAATATAGGCGTTAGTCGCACTCCTGCTCGAACGGTTAAGAAACCTGCGTATAAAAGAAAGAGAGTCAACCAATCATCACAACGATTAGTCGAGCGTCTAAGAAAAATGGTACATGAACATCCCCATGCCAAGCAGGGCGAATATGCACAATGGCTTGGCGTGTCACAAAGCCGTATATCGCAGCTTAAAAAGTTGTTGTAGCTTGATTAACCTGCCAAAAATCCGTATACTAACAAAAAAGAAAACGACATTACGCCCGTGAAGAGCATCCAACTCGGAGGCGTTTACGCCAAGGAACATACATGAGTGTACGATATGAACATGTATTCCTAAGTGAACCGGAACCGCCCGTTATAGCGGAGCAAAGTGGATTGGAGAGTCATGACATCTGTCATGCTGTCCGGTCAATTTGGGTGGCACCGCGAGATCAGAGCGCTCCTCGTCCCATGTGGATGAGGGCGCTTTTTGTATTTTTATCCGAAAAGGAGTGCGGTGTCATGTTGGATATCAAGTGGATCAGAGAACATCAAGAAGAGATTCAGACAGCAGCAAATGGAAAAGGAATACAGGTCTCGGTTGCAGAGCTGCTCACCCTGGATAACCGGAGAAAGCAGTTGCTTCAGGAAGTGGAGCAACTCCGTCAGACGCGGAATCAATGTAGTCAGGATATTGGCGCACTGATTCATGCCAGAAAGAGCGATCAGGCGGAAGAAGCCAAGCGGCGGGTCAAAGAAATTAACGGACAGTTAGACCGTCTGGAAGCACCGCATCGGGAAGTGGAGGAGCAGTTTCAACAGCTCATGCTTATGGTTCCTAATATCGTTTCGCCAGATACACCACGGGGCAGATCGGATGAGGATAATGTAGAACTGGAGCGGGTCGGGTCGGTCCCGGACTTCGGATTTGAGCCACGCGATCATATGGCGCTCGGTGAGCTTCACAAGCTGATCGACGTCCCTCGAGGTGTCAAAACAGCCGGTACCCGGAACTACTACCTGACTGGAGCGGGGGTCGCGTTGCACCGGGCAGTACAGCAGCTTGCAGTGGACCTGCTGACCGAACGGGGGTTCCAGTTGCTGGACGTTCCACTGATGGTACGTGCGGAGGCGATGCGCAGCACTGGTTTTTTCCCGCTCGGGCTGGATCAGACGTACCGCATCGCCGGAGAGGACCAATGGCTCGTCGGTACTTCGGAGGTTCCGCTGGTCTCGTATTACAGCGGTGAGATCGTGGATGTTACGGACCCGATCCGACTGGCGGCCGTATCAGTGTGCTTCCGCAATGAGGTCGGCTCGGCCGGAAGAGATGTACATGGACTATATCGTGTTCACCAGTTTGCCAAGGTCGAGCAGGTGGTGATCTGTGAAGCCAGTCTGGACGCTTCGGAGCAGATGTTTCAGGAGATTACGCGCAATGCGGAAGATCTGCTTCAACTGCTGGAGCTGCCTTATCGCAAAATGGCCGTCTGTACAGGCGATATGGCGCAAAAAACCTACAAGCAGGTGGATATTGAGACATGGATGCCCAGCCGACAGGCTTACGGCGAAACGCACTCGTCGTCCCAGTTGCTTGATTTTCAGGCGCGTCGATCCAACATCCGGTACCGCAATGCGGACGGCGAACTGCGATATTGTTACACGCTCAATAACACAGCGGTCGCTTCGCCCCGGATTTTGATCCCGTTGCTGGAGCATCACCAGCAAGAAGACGGTTCGATCCGTATTCCAGAGGCTTTACGCCAGTATATGCCGCAGCAAGCAGCGTTTCTGCGACCTCCCGCTCAGGACGGGACGGTCTGAGGATTAACAGCATTTATGTAACACGAGCAGCCAAATAAATATAATCCCCATACGTGATGATCAAAAAAGGCGAAGGAAGCTATCCTTCGCCTTTTTAAACACCTCACTGCGCTTCGGCTTCCCACGCACTGGCAGGGCCAAAAAATTCATAGTGGATATCCGAAGCAGGGATATTCCACTCCTTCAACAGGCCGTATACCGATTGCATGAATCCCTCAGGGCCGCAAAAGTAATACTGTGCGTCACGTTCCGGTATCACAGATTGCAACCAGGCCAGTTCCAAACGGCCTTCCTTGTGAAAAGCCTGCGCCAGCCGATCCTGCTCCGTTGGTCTGCTGTAGCACCACCAAGCTGTAGCTTGTGCATGGGCCCCGACCCGCTTTTCCACCTCATCACGCAAAGCGTGGTTATCACCGTTGACTGCTGCGTGGACAAAGGTGATGGGCCGATCCGGTGCAGATGCCGCCAAGGAAGCCAGCATACTGACCATCGGTGTTAGCCCAACCCCGCCACTGATCAGCACGACAGGTCTGCGATCTACCCGATCCAGTATGAAATCGCCAGCCGGTGCAGATACCTGTAGCACATCGCCTTCCTGCACTCGCTCATGTAGATACACAGATACTTTCCCCGCCGGACGCGACGCCATGGCATCCTCACGCTTCACCGATATCCGATAGTAAGGCTGGCCCGGTGCAGCCGAAAGGCTGTATTGACGGATGTGGGTGTTAGGTTCACCCGGTATATGCGCCTGTAGACTAATGTATTGTCCCGGCTCGAATGCAGGCAGCACCTGTCCATCCTGCGGCACCAGATAAAAGGATGTAATTTGATCGCTTTCCTTGACCTTTTTCTGCACAACAAAGCTCTTAAAGTCTGACCAGCCTCCCTGCTGCTGTTCCGCCTCCTTGTACATTTCAGCTTCCACGTCTATAAATACATTAGCGATCACACCATAGGCCTCAGTCCATGCGGCCATGATCTCGTCTGTAGCCGCTTCACCCAGCACATCCTTGATCGCGGCAAGCAGATATTTTCCGACGATGGGATAATGCTCAGGCTGAATTCCCAAACTGCGATGCTTATGTGAAATCTGCCGCACCACCGGAAGGATTTCCTCCAGACGGTCAATGTACTGTGCAGCCGCATATACAGTATTGGCAAGCGCCCCCTGCTGACGTCCTTGCTTCTGGTTAGCGTGATTAAATATATTCAAAAGTTCAGGATGAGCCTCGAACATCATTTGGTAAAAACGCTTGGTGATCGTAGTTCCATGCACCTCCAAAACAGGTACAGTCGATTTGATCGTTGCAATGATTTGCTCACTTAGCATCTTTGCATCCCTCTTCTCTCTAAAATAAGGTGAACAAAAGGCAAAAGGCGCTTCCATACATGCCACCCTTTGTGCACCACCTAAGTACAGCCAAGTATACCGACGAGAAATCGTCGCCTGTGTGATTGCAGTCACTTTAAATTTGAAATAATTTGTGAACGTGTCAATGACAAAACGCACAATCGTAAACATTTCAGAATATAAGCAATGACCTTTCCGCAAGTAGATAAAAGGGAAACGCCTTTCTAAAAACTTCAATTTATTCCACTTGTAAACGCTTTCAATTAAGATAAAATCGAAGATGAGGTGCCGGACAAGCTGTTCTGGCCCATCCTATCCGCATTAAGGGAGGCATATGATATCGTGAAGTGGATCAACAACAGCAAATGGTTAGGCGCATGGATTTGTATCATACTCGCAGTGGCTGGTATAGGTCTTGAGCCTAATGCAGCACATGCCAGTGCGACAGGCGTGACTCAAGCAACCTACGGGACCGAGGCGAACCAAGCGCTGAATGGTTTGGACGCCGCCAATGCAAAACTATCCTTGAGCGCAACAGCAAGCACAGCCATTACCAACGGAACGGATTGGAAGGATACCGCAGGTAACCCGATTCAGGCGAACAGCGGTAACATTTTAAAGGTAGGCTCTACCTACTATTGGTACGGCGAGCATGCCGAGAACTGGAAATTTGAAAAAGTGAACGTATATACCTCAACCGATCTGAAAAATTGGTCCTTCCGCAGCAGTATTCTCACCAAAGATTCCGCCCCTGAGCTGAATTCCAGCAAAATTGAGCGTCCCAAGGTCATTTATAACAAAGCAACCGGAAAATACGTGCTATGGGCGCATTATGAAAATGGCACCGATTATTCGCTGGGCCGCGTAGCTGTCGCTACCAGCGATACACCAGACGGAACTTTTGCCTATCAAGGCAGCTTCCGCCCGCTGAATTATGAATCCCGCGATATGACCGTGTTCACAGATACCGACGGCAGTGGCTACCTCGTTACTGCTTCCCGAAAAAATGGCGGCGCCAACGATACGATGGCGATCTTCAAACTGACCGACGATTATATAGGAGTGCAATCGTTTGTTGGTTGGATTTTTGAGAATGGTTACCGTGAAGCCCCTGCTGTTGTCAAAAAGAACAACACCTACTATCTGTTTACCTCGCAGGCATCCGGCTGGTATCCGAATCAGGGTGCTTATGCAACCGCCAGCTCCATGACGGGAAGCTGGTCTGCTCTTTCACCCTTCGGTGATCCGGCGGCCTACGGCTCGCAGATTCACTCCATCGCCACCATTACAGGGAGCGCAGGCACCAGCTACATTTATATGGGCGACCGTTGGAATCCGCTCAATCTGAGCGACCACAAGTTCATATGGCTACCGCTGACCCTGAATGACTCCAGTAAAACAGCAACGCTGAACTGGTACAGCAGATGGGATCTGGATGCTACGACAGGCAACGTGATTTTGCCTTCTCTTGTGAATCACGCGCAAGGCAAAACAGCGACTGCTAACTCAGCCGCATCTGGCTCTCCCGCTTCGCTGGCGAATGACGGCAACGCCCAAACCTCATGGAAGACTGCATCTGCATCCTGGCCCGCTTGGTGGCAGGTTGATCTGGGCAGCACGAAGACGATCAGCGAAGTGGATATTTCCTGGTTTATGTACAAGGGTTCTGAGGCGTATTATAAATATAAAATCGAATACAGCACGGATGGAACTAGCTATTCCACGATTGACCGCACCAGTAATACTGCGTATGGGTTTACCAGTGACAAGGTTAACTTCCAGGCACGCTACGTGCGAATTAATCTTGTCACTGCGGTGTTGTTCAATAATCCGAACAACTGGTATACCCCGACGGTGCATGAAGTAAGATTGCTTGGTCATTAATTCGCTTCATTAAAAAGAACATGGCAGGAAAGCACCCACATAAGGAAGCTTCTACTGCCATGTTTGCTTTTTACCATCCGTTTCGTACACACTCGCTCAACGCATCCGATTCACCGTGGTAAACACAAATTTATCGTACCGATGCCGCGAGAATGAGTATTCAAATGGTATACCCGTATCCAGATAACCCACCTGCTCGATCTCCAGTATCGGATCGTCTGCCGCACAGTCCAAATGCTCCCGATCCAGTCTTGTTGACTTGGATGCCCGGATCGTACGATGTGAGCCCACAATATTAAGGCCCAGCTCCTCCTTAATATGTTTGTACACCGAACCGTAGAGCACCTGCTCGGTAATGCCGCTAATCAGCTTCGTGGGCATGTAAGTGCGCTCGATAACATAGGGCTCGCCCTCCACAACACGCAGACGGATGACGTGATATACAGGAGAATTGGCATCAATAAATAGATGAGCCGCTACTTCCTCGGATGGAAATTGAACATCAAAAGCTACAATTTTATTTTTGATTTCTTTTCCGCGCAGGACGTTGGTTAACCCCAGCATTTCATTCACCACGACGTTAACAGGTCCATTGTGAACCGATTTGACGATAAAGGTCCCGTGTCCTCTTTTACGATTCAATAGTCCTTCCATCACCAGCGTATCCAATGCCCTCTTAATCGTCATCCGACTCACCTGAAACTCACTTGCCAGCGAGATTTCATCGGGAATCGGATCATCACCGCTATAGGTTTTATCCATAATCCGCTGTTTGACCTCTTGTGCAATTCGCTCGTATTTATTCATCAGTCTACCACCTGTACTAAAAATTGTTTTATGTCAGCATTTTACCAAAACATCGGTAGCGCTGGTTCTTTTTGTTCTGCAGGCGGGACGTTAAGGTATTAGGTATAAGTAAGTATACCGAACATTATACTTTCTCACCAGCGGCGTACAGCACAGCTCTCGACGGTGATGAAGAAAAAAAGGCGGTCCAGAGGACCACCTTAAAATCCGTTATTCTCGATCACCTGCTTAAACCAGTACCCACTTTGTTTAACGGATCGTTTACCTCCGTCCTGAAGATCGACTGATACAAAGCCATAGCGGTTTTTATAGGCGTTCGACCAGGACCAGTTGTCCATAAACGTCCACAGGTGATAGCCTTTCACATTAGAGCCTTCTGAGATGGCCTGTTGAACCCATTTTAGATGCTCACGGATAAAGTCAACGCGATAATCATCGTTGATCATGCCCTGTGCATCCCTGAATTTTTCCTCGCCTTGAACACCCATTCCATTTTCTGAAATGAAGCATTCGATGTTACCATAATTTTTTCTGACATTAGTCAAAATGTCGTATATTCCCTTCTCATAAATCTCCCAGCCCCGCATCTCATTCATTTTGCGACCAGGCATGACGTAATAATCGAAGAAACGTTCCGGTACAAAAGGCGCATCCGGGTTCGGCAGACTTTCGCGGGCCTTGACTCTGCGTGGCTGATAATAATTAATGCCCAGCAGGTCAACCTTACCCTGACGTATAATCTCCCGGTCCCCTTCTTCCGTTACTGGTAAAAAATCCTCTTGGCGTAACAGTTCCACGAGCAAAGGATTAAATTCTCCCGTCACAGATGGGTCTAAAAAGGAACGGTTAAAGAACGCATCGCATATTTCAGCAGCCTGCACGTCTGCCGGATGCTGACTACGCGGATAGGTTGGCGTCAGGTTCAAAATAATGCCAATTTTGCCCTTATAGCCTCCCTTTCTGTATGCCTGAATGACGCTGGCGCTCGATAACAGGGTATGATACCCCACCTGTACAGCTTTACGGAAATCCACTTCATTCGGATAGTGGAAATCGTACAGATAGCCGCCTTCCACCGGGACAATTGGCTCGTTATGCGTAAACCATTTGGCTACACGATCCCCGAACAGCTCGAAGCAGGTATTGGCGTAATCCACATAAGCTTCGACCGTATCCCGATTCACCCAGCCTCCCTTTTCCTGTAGAGCCATTGGTAAATCAAAATGATACAGATTCACAAACGGCTCAATATCGGCCTGACGCAACTCTTCTATTACTGCATTGTAGAATTGAACGGCCTGCTCGTTCATTACACCCCTTCCCGCTGGAAACAGCCGCGACCAGGAGATGGAGAACCGGAACGAATTATGGCCTAGCTCCTTCATCAGTGCAATATCTTCTTTGTAGCGCGTATAAAAACGAGACGTATCAGCTGGACCGACCCCGTCATAGAAACGGTTCGGCTCCTGCTCAAACCAATAATCCCAAATGTTCGGTCCTTTGCCGTCTCCCTCCACAGTTCCTTCCGTCTGGGTAGCCGAAGCTGAGGAACCCCACCAGAAGTCGGACGGAAAACGGTATTGAATGGTTTGCTGCTCTATATCTTTCATTTCGGTATGATTCACAGCTCTCTACTCCTCTCTCTTTTGCAAAGAATAAGCCGCTAATCTAGTAGCTCATTCACATTACATTCCAATAGTTTGATCCTTACCCGCAATGGCTGCTTGGCTAAGCTCCTCTTCCTGCTCTTTACGCACATTTATCCGGTCAATAATTTTCAGGAACGGGAACCAGATGACAAAGACGACAGCCATATTAAATAGTTGCAGCACACCACCCATTAGGGAGCCCGTAGCCATCATTCCACTAAAGAACAACGGCATCGTCCAAGGAACCTGTATCCCGTTTGGCGGCGGCACAATCCCGGTGGACATGGCAAAGTAAGTAATCAGCGTAACGATCATTGGAGAAATGACCCATGGGACAAAAATAAGCGGATTCATCACAATCGGCAAACCGAATATGACGGGCTCATTGACATTAAACAGACCCGGTCCAAGGGCCAGCTTACTGACCTGCTTCAATTGCTTGCTCTTAAGGAAGAACAGAATCGAGAGTACCACGGCCAGTGTCATACCTGTACCACCGATACCTACTGTATAAATATCTACAAACTGCTTGGTGATGATATGTGGCAGTTCCAATCCTTTGGAGTACGCTTCATAGTTTTCAAGTGCCAGCGTATTCCAGATCGGGTCCATGACCGAGTTGATGATAATTTGACCATGAAGCCCAAAGAACCATAAGAGCTGAACAAAGAAAATAGCAATCAGTGTAGGTATAATACCACTGCCCAAATGCACCAGCGGTGCCTGAACGGCATGATAAATCAAGTCATGCAGATTATTGTGAAGCGTCAAAGCGACCACTACGTTGATGATTAAAAATATTCCCAGCGTAATACACGCAGGCAGCAATGCGGCAAAAGACTTGGCAACTGCCGGGGGAACGCCCGGAGGCATTTTAATAATAATGTTCCGCTGCGTCACCTTTCGGTAAATCTCAGCCGCGATAAAAGCGACGATCATCCCGAGGAACATGCCCTTGGCCCCAATCCGGTCGACCGGAATAACACCTGCAATTGTAGCGCCACTCTCTTGAGTCAGCATGAACGGAGTCAGCATCAGGAAGCTGGCCAAAGCGATCATGCCGCCAAATATCGGCTCTACCTTATAACTTCGGGATAGATAATACCCGATCCCGACGACCACGAACATGGTCATGATATTCAGTGTTGCATTAGGCGCAATATTCAGCAGATTCTGAAAGGTCGTCAGATTGCCCTCGCCCATCCACCCTTTTAGAAACGGCAGATTAATAATAACGACGATAATAGAGCCGAAAACCGTTAATGGAAATGACAACATAAATGCATCACGCAATACAGTAAGATAGCGGTTGTTGTTCAGTTTACCGGCAATAGGTATTAAAATTTGGCTTAATTTTTCAAACAAAGCCTATTCCTCCCCGCGAAGTAACTTGCATCAGGTTTGTTGTGAAATTTTCATGTCCCTCTATTTCACAAACTCTTGTGTACAGATTATAAATTTCTGGATTTGAAAAGCTCTAGCAGCTCTTGAACCAGATCCTTCATAGTGACCGTGGACATGAGATGATCTTCCGCATGCATCAGAAGGAGCGACAAAGGAGTTGGGGTTCCTCCGGCTTCATTCTTCACCATTTGAAAATGGATATCATGCGCAGCCCGCAAATCCTGCTTTGCCTGCTTAATGAGATCGTCTGCACCTTCCGTGTTCTCATTCCGGTATTCGCTCAGTGCTTGAATCACTTTACTGCGAGCGCTTCCACTATGAAGAATGAGTTGGAAACTAATTTGCTCTTCCGTCAGATCGGCTATATTGACTTTATCCATTTTTACGCTCCACCAGCTTCAAAGCCTGTTCATAGACTTTCTTGCCGTCGACCAATCCGTACGCCATCATGTCGATCACTTCTACATGGATACCGTATTGAGCAGCTTCCTTTTGCAGCTGTCCTTTAAGAAAACTCATTTGCGGTCCGATCAATACCGCGTCCGCCTTAGCCATTTCTTCTGCTGCCTGATCCTGACCTACTGCCCAAATTTCAGCCTCGTCTCCAATAGACTTGGCATAATCCTGCATTTTGGTAACCAGCAAACTTGTAGACATACCCGAGCTGCACGCCAGTAAAATATTTTTCATGATTGTTCCTTCCTCTCAAGGTCTAATTGGATGCTAACTACTAGAAACCGCTTACAGCGTAATTATAAATCCGTTTTTTTGATTTGTCTATACATTTAAATTATATGTATAGACTTTTTTTTAGAATGACAATTCGCCCAACTTTATTTTCGTAAAATTAAATGGTCTTCACTATTTCGCATCATACCGGAACGAATTGAAGCCCAGGTGCAGGAGCTGAAGCGTCAATATGTATAGGTGATAACAGCGGGCAGGCTAAAGCGGCGGGGAATGAACCGGATACGTCGAAGATACGCTGGTATCGACGGTGAAGGAAATCGAAGTATCCGTGCTGCGTGGAGTCGGAAGGCTTGCGGGTGACGAAGATCCAGGTGCCGTATGAGTTTATACGTAACGGTAACTCGCTGCTGAGTATTCGAAAGATCTAACTGCAAATTTAGATAGGAGCGGGAGCAAGCGCTGGCTTGCTCCCTTTCTGTTTTTTTGGACAACTTAGGATGCCTCATACTTGGAAGTAAATCTTTTGCGATCTTTATCAATTTCGTTTTTATAGGCATCTTGATACGTTTTATACTCATCTGTTTTGGTTAGCATTGACAATGCTCTCTTCACTAAGCGCCTGGATACTGTTTTTTGAAAAGAAATCTGTTTGTACTTCTATATTAGAATTTGGCCCTGATACTAACAACGAACCATCGGGCTGAGTCGCAGCAGTAAATACGTATGCCTTTCCTTTTTGTGGGAGACAGTCATCTTCATATAAAAGATATGTGCTCTTATCTTCACTCAGTCCCCCGGACTTTTGAATAGGAATGGAAACATCCTTCTTTAGATTACCTTTTATATTATCAAGCACTTTAATGGAATAATTCGTATAGGGACTTGTCAATTCTTTGGGCCCATCTTCCGTTTCTTTCGTTACAGGAAATTTATAATCGGTTCCAGTCATTTCTTCTACAAATCCTACAAATACATAGTCTACAAAACCTACAACCTCTTTAGGGTTATCTACATTGATATCAAATGAAGCATGTAAATAACTGGTCGGAACCTCGCCAGACTTCGTTATATTCTTGTCTATCTTAGGATTCGAACAACCGGAAGCCAGTATTGCAACCGTAGTGAAAAGGGACAAGAAAATAAATATTTTCTTCATGTGAATTATCATTGGTCGTACCTCCTTAATTAGTATTTTTTATAAGCAAGATCGTATAAAGCTTTATCATTAGCGCTGAGCGTTGTTATAGACGTAACATACATATACATTACATCACTACTTGTATTATGACCCAATCCAAGAGCAGAAAAATCGACAGTGGCTCTATGATTTGCAGGCGAAATACGGACTAGGTCATATGGATGTACTCCGACAATCTATGGTTTTGGACGAGTTGATTAATCAATATAATCGGGTGTACTATGCAAAATTAAAAAAGCCGATCGCTTGACAGCAATCGACTGGGCGAGAAACTTGTGGTGGGTCACTCGCCCTTTTATTGTAACATACATGCCGAATCATCTGATTGCCAGCTTTATCGTTTATTTTTGAGTTCATTCATACAGAAGATACAGACCCAAGCATTCTTAAAGTATGTAAGATGCTGGAGTTCTCCACATAAAATACAGGCTTCTCCCACACACCGTCGCATAATTAGACCACTCTCCGTCATCCAAAATTCCACGGCTGTATGCTTGCCAATCCCAAGACGCTTCCTTATATCTACGGGGATGACAATTCGGCCTAAGCTATCCAGGTCCCTGACCATTCCTACGCGATCCAAGAAAAAACCTCCTTATTTCAAAAATATCAGTAGATCAAAAATAAGCATACATGCCTGGAATGAGGAAATATTTATGGTGACATGGCGCGAACTGGAAAAAAGATGCGTTCAATCTGGAAAAATATAAAACGCCTTGCCGGAAAAGAAGCTCTCAGCAAAGCGCGTTAGTTACTCGAACCTGATCTGAACCGGTTGTTGATCGTATCCCAAAATGATAGTGACTTCTTTCATTTGGATTTCAAAAACCTCCAGCGTCTCACGGATAGCCAATAGGATTTCATCATACCCCGGAACCTTCGCCAAAAATAGCTCCTTCACCTCGTCTATCGAATACTTACTTTTTTCAACAATAGCATGGTGGGAACGGACATGAGGGATACCTTCTGTCGGAATCGTTGTAAAGGCTACCTTGTTATTTTTTCCAAACTCGGCCACCTTCTGATTTCTCCGATCTGACGTGAAATAAATAACTCCCGGCCTGTTGGCGTCATAAGCAAAATTGACATTTCTAACGTTGGGAATGTTGTCGACCGATGTTGCCAAAGCGAGCCTGTTCGTCTCTTCTAAAATCTCGTAATACCCTTGCATGTTGCTCATATGATCAGCCTCCTAAATTGCTTTACGACATGATTCTATCACCGACCATTGACAGCTATATGGCAACAATTCAGAATGAAAATAAAAAGGCTGATGCTACATGAAAATTGACCGACTGATTTCTATTATTATGGTTCTGCTTGAACGTAAAAGAATGAGTGCAAAGTCTCTATCCGACATGTTTGAGGTTTCACTTAGAACCATTTATAGAGATATGGAGACCATCAACATGGCGGGTATACCTATCGTATCGGCTCCCGGCGTTAACGGTGGATTCTGTATCATGGACGAATATAAAGTGGATAAAAAGGTGTTCACACCTGCCGATATTACAGCACTTCTGATGGGGCTTGGAAGCATTTCACCCATGCTGACCCGTGAACAGATGCTAGGTACACTTGCCAAAGTCAAAAGCCTCATGCCAACAGAACAGGCTCACGAAATAGAACTGAAATCAAGTCAAATTATGATCGACCTCAAGCCTTGGATGGGCAACGCAAACTTACAGATGTTTTTAGAAATGATTAAAACTGCTTTTCAAAAACATTCCCTGCTATCCTTCCAATATTCCGACCGAAAAGGCCAAATGAGTACCCGAAAGATTGAACCGTACAAGCTCGCGTTAAAGGAGAATCATTGGTACGTTCAAGGTTTTTGCCTTCATAAGCAGGACTTCCGTTTATTCAAATTATCCCGAATGTCCCATCTGGAAGTTCTGGATAAGACCTTTACACGCAGGGAATTACCTGAATCTGTCTCCGAATTTACCAGTATCATGTCTCAAAGACAGAGACCCATCCAATTACTGATTCACGAAACGCTCAAAGATCGGATGCTGGATTATTGTAGCAGCGAACATATAACGCCATATGGAGATCACCACTTCATTGTTCATTTTCCATTTATCGCTGATGATTTCGGCTATCATCTTCTACTCAGCTTCGGTGACCAATGTGAATGTCTGGAGCCACCGGACATAAGAGCAGAAATGATCCGTAGAATTGAGAGAATGTCCCAACGATATAAGCAGAGGAAAGAGCAATAGTTCTTCTTGTTCAACATCACTTGTCTGCATCATTCACTAACGTATCATCAAATAAATGAAGGCTTTCTTTACTGATTATGGTTGGAACGATAAGCTCAGGAGTAGCCTGTCTAGCTTGTGTAAAATAGTCCGCAACTCCCACCATCAGAGCGATGCTGATGAACAGGATGATCCAATTACGATTCTTTTTAATCATGGTTATCCCTCAATCCTCACTTCGCCCGTTCAGCCATTTGAACCAATGCAACAGATGGCTGAATCGGTATTCATGCTGCGAAGCGTAGGTCCACACCTCTGGCTCTTCACCGGGTTCCTTCCAAACCAGCATGGAAAAGTGGCCTTCCTCCTCATTGGCGACAGACAGGAGCGAAAGGCGATCATCCCCAAATCGGTATGGGGCCGATTCCACCCAATAATTCCGCATATCGCTGATCCAACTGCGAAACCGCTCTGTACCTGCGATCCGTAGCACGTCATCCGGCAAGAGCATATGCTCCCCCATGTCCTTCCAGTACCCGGCATAACGGTAGCGTGCTTCCAGCATCGGACTGAGCGGCCGGGCTTTGCCGGGAGCCAGCGTGGGCATACATGTGACGGGAACGACCGGACCGATGCTCTGGATAGCATAAGAGCGGGCCTCCCCCTCACCCAAGCCGAGATACATAGCCTCCGCGAGAAAAGCGTTCCGTCTTCCAACAAACTGATGCTGATACTGTGACATTTCATTTTGTAACTCCAACACCATACCCTGCACTGCATCTGTTCCGATCATTCCCAAGCACCTCTCATTCCAAAATATAGTCGTGCAGCTTGCGCTGTGCCCGATATTCTGCCCAATTGAACGCCGGCCATGCCGTTTCTTCCCTCGTCATGCTCGTCAGGCGAGCTTGTAAAAATCCATCCATCGCTCCGTGTTCCTTACGGCTAAATTCAATCAGCAGCGGAATAGCATCCGCCGATAGCTCACTCAAATATTCCTTATCGATCACCGATGTAGTGCGATACCGTTCGAGATTATTTTCAGCAATCCGTACATCAATGCCCACATAATTCACGACGACATACGCCACCAGAGCGAGTACAACATAATATTTCGCCAGCGGAAGCTGACGGACATGAATGCGCACCGCTGCAATGAGCAGCAGCAAGCCCAGAAAAATCATAAACGCGTGTACCAGATAACGGGTATACGTATATCCGTAGGCCTCTTCGTACATGACCAGCCGGGTATAGCCCGAATACAGCATCACACCCGAGCAGCCCACGAGTACATACAGCAGGCCGTTGTTCATTTTTTGCAATAGACTTGAGCCGAATTCGGTCCACTTCAACACACTGATCATCAGAACAAAGTTGATGCCTGTCACCATAACCAGCTCCCCGAATCCCCTTCTCGCATATTCTGCATACGAGGTTCCTTCGGGCAGAGCGCCTTCCCATGCACCAAACAGATATCCAAACTGCAACACGACGAACACAACATACACCAGATTCATAACGATCAGCACCGTAGCGGTAATCACAGGATCAAACTTGATCGCGACCGGCTCATGGTAAGGTACTTGACCATTCGTGCGCTCGTCTAACCCATGCCATGACTGAACTTCTCTCTCCGTATTACGCGGAGCAGGCTGTACAAATCCCCACAAATAGCAGAAAAAACAAAAGGTAAAAAAACAGGTCCAGATTAGCCGCAGCATTCCGCTACCAAATGAAAGCGTGCCGATCCATGAAGGTATACCCGATAACAGTTCCTCGAACATCCCATCCGCTGATGCTAGCAGAGATATAATGATGAACAGCAGCGGCAGGGCGATCAGCAAACCGACTATCACTTTCCCCAATACACGCTTGCGCTCATCCTTTACATTCCGAAGGGCTGCTATCTTGAACATCCGAAACGGAGTCACAATATGCCGCAGATTTTGATAAAACAAATGGCTTAACGCCTGCCCGATGATACCGGGTTCCGACCAGCTATGCCTCTTCTCCCCGAGCAGCATCACCATATGTACACTAATCAGAGCCGGTATAGCCAGCGCATTTAACACATATAGAACCGGATTATCAAACAGCGCATATGTCAGTGACAGCAGCACAATCACGGCAAACAGCAATCGCCCCATCCACGAGTCCAGCCGGATACGATCCCGGTTATAGACATACATATAGGTGTAGAACAAAATGACAAAAATCGGCAGAGACACGCCCAGCGCATGCCCATAAAACAGATATTGATGAACCAGTGCCAACACAATCGCGGCAGCAAAGGCAGACAGAAACGACGGTTTCGGCAAAGACGTTCCACTCAACTTGTCATGCATGGTAAATACCTCCACAACTATGCTTTATAAGCCTTATTGTAGATGATAAAATAAGAAGATAAAGAGAAATTAATCGACGTAAAATTTCCTATTTTATATATACGACTGCACTTTAATCATCCACAGGGAAACGGAGCAACCATTTATGAAACTTCATGCCCAATTTTTACGGCTTCACTCGCACACCGCTGACGACAGGGACGAGAACCATACGATAGAGACTACGCTGGATGAGCTGGCGGCTATTTTTGACTGCACCCACCGCAATGCCTTAATGATTATTCAGAAAATGGAGCAGCATGACTGGATACAATGGACTCCCCGCCGAGGCAGGGGCCGCCGCTCCAGCCTGCGATTCCTGATTCAGCCGGAGGACATTGCGGTGCAGTCCATGATGCAGGCCATCGACCGTCACGACATCAAACGCGCGCTGGATGAAATCCGGACCCATTCGCGTTCATCCACGATGCAGGAGCATTTGCAAGGCTGGCTGCTGAACTACTTCGGGCATCATGCAGAGGTTCGCGGCGACCAGCAGCAGATTGATACGTTGCGTCTGCCCATTCGCCAGCAGTTGTATACACTGGACCCGCTGTATATGAACTGGCTCGCGGAGTCCTTCGTATCCAGCCATGTCTTTGACGGGCTGGCCCGGCGGGCGAACGAGAGCGGTGAGATTTTACCGGGACTGGCCCACGCTTGGGAAGTAGACGCTACCCGTACGCAATGGACCTTTTTCTTGCGTAAGGAAGTGCTGTTCCATAACGGCAAAATACTGACCGCCGAGGATGTGGTCTATACTTTTGAGCGGCTGATTCGCGTGCCAGGACGGAGACTGTACCATTTTATCGTTCGGCAGATCAAGCACGTACAGGCGCTAAGTCCGACAATGGTACGTTTCGAGCTGACGGAACCGAACGAGCTGTTTCTCTCCTTCCTGTGTACCAGTCGTGCCGCCATCGTACCCCGTGAGCTGAATCAGGCAGGTGAAGCGGCCTTTGGCATCCGTCCTGTTGGCACAGGGGCTTTCAAGGTCACGGAGATGAACGAGAGCTTATGCATACTGGAGGCATTCGCTCCTTATTTTCAGGGCCGCGCTCATCTCGACCGGGTGGAAATTGTTCAGCTCCCGTGGGCGGCCAAGCCAGAATCGGCGGCAGATACCGCAGATTCGGCTTCGCCTTTTCATATCATCCACAATCCCGTATTGGCCGGGAACACGGATACTGCATGGAGTCAGATTCACTCGGCGGCTTCGGTGCGTAAATTTATTACATGCAATACCCACAAGGATGGGCCGTTACGTAACCCGGAAGTACGTGCCCGTATCGTGGCGTGTCTGGATCATCGCCGCCTCCCTCCGATGGTGGATGCATCCGACGATTCGTATGAACCCCCGGCAACGTTGCAAATTGCCACCATTCCCGAGTATAAAGCCGATGCAGACCGGGTCGCGGCCCAACTGGAATCGTGCGGGTATACCTGTAACATCGTGGCCGCATCCATGAATGAATTTAAAAGCTCCTCTATCCGTATGGAGTCGGACCTGATCATCTTTTCTCTGTTTCGTGACCGTGATGAGCAATTGCGCCTGTTCGATCTGTATCTCAATGTATCCGGGCATGTCGAGCCGCATAGCCGCGTTGATATCGAAAGACTGCTGCGAGATATTGCACGAGAAGCGGATCATACGGTCAGGGCGCGTCAATTCGAGCATATCGAAACCCGACTTATTCATGAGCATCAGCTCCATATCTTATATGAAAAGCCAGTCCAGACAGCATATCTTCCTTCCGTGCGCGGCGTTTCCTTCAATAGTCAGGGGTGGGTGGATCTGCGTCATGTCTGGTTCCCGCCTACTCAACCGCAAGCCTCCAAGCCTTAATGGAAAAAGAGTTTCTTCGCGAGTGCGCCGCCACAATACAAAAAGGTATCCTCTTTTACAAGAGAATACCTTTCATGGCGTTATCCCAACCTATTAAGCAGATGGTTCCGAGGATGACAATGACCAGCCGCCCATTCCATGACTATGAGCTTCGCTAGGGTCCTCTACTAGGGGAGCAATGGGTGAAAAATTCAGTATGATAAAAAAATTAAACGCGATCAGAAAAAAGGCGATCTTTTTTATCATTGAAGTGATCTTACCTCTCCAAGTAAATTTTTATATTCCTTCGTCGCCTCAGGAGAGGCGGTATGCCGGAATTTTTCAAATAAACCTACACATTTGATCGTTACAGGATTACCATCCAGCACCACAGAATAGGACAGGCTTTCCAACAAAAATTTCATGCCTTTCGTATAGCGCTTTTTACTGAGATCGTAGCAAGCCAGCTCCGCCAGAAAGCGCGCATAGAGATCGGTTGATACCTGCTCTGTATAGGTGCCCACCTTGACATGCTGCTTGGCTAATACGGCAATTTGTTTCTCGAAACGTCGCAGTACATCATCCACATTAAAATCATAACGATTTGCGGCTAGCATGATTTTGAACAATCCCATCAGAATCTCGCCTTCGTTTCTTTCCAGATAGGCCACATACTCTGGAATGACGTCCAATTTACCGGACATGAGCTGATACAGATATCCGTTGGCCTCAGCCCAGTTACTACACTGCTCCTTTAAGCGGCGCGCCTCTTCCGTGTCCTCCCGCACCCAGCTTAGATCTGCGTACAGGGAGACATATTCCAAGGCCTTTTCATAATCCCCTCGTTCGTCACAAATACCGGCACGCAGCACGTAAGAGTATACAATATACATAAACAAAGGACCCTTTGTTTCCTTGCCACGCTCTGCTTTTCTGGTTCTTCCATATTTTTGTTCATACTGCACTTTAGCCCTGCGACACATTTTATCAGCTAATGGTTCTACTTTATCCCAGCGACGCAGCGAAACATAAGTATTGGCCAAATCTTTTAATGCATCCAGTTGATCCGCTTCACCCAATCGATCTACAAAGCTTTCAAAGTGTGTGGCGGCCCATAAATTTTCGTCCTGATCATCACCGACAGCGATTGTAAATAACCGATACTGGCAAAGGGCCAGACGCTCGGAATGTTGATACTTCTCGCTTTCCGAGACATTTTTATAGATGATAGCCGCTGCCGCAAACTTGCCTTCTCTGAACAATTCTTCTGCCGTCTCAAACAAGGCCGGAGCGTAAATCAGATAGTCCATCATGAACTCCACGACCTGTTCCATACAATCCAGCTTGTTCAGCGCTGCACAGCGATACAAAAATGGGCGAACCCGCCGCCAATTCGGTGCCGTATTCCGTATAAATTCTTCAATGTACAGCTCATAGAGACTTCCCTCTTCAAGCCCCATGCCTGCCGCAATCCGATCCAATAGCAACATCGCAATCGGCCGATTGCCGTTGATAATGGCACTAATCGTTCCTGCATTAATACCCGTGTTCTCCCCAAACTTACTAATCGTGATTCCTTCACGTCTGATATACTGCTCCAGCTCTGCACGAATCGTGGTTGTTTCCTTCAAATCAGGCACCCCCAGGGATTACTTGTATGTTTACAATTCAAAAAAAGAAAATTCCCGTGAATATTCCCTTAATTATACAAAATAAAACCTACTTCGCCAACTGTATAATTCATCTACTTAAAATATATCTGGATAGAGTCAACCGTTTCTTGAAATCACACGAATCACAGGCTTAACGATATGGATTGGTCACGTAGTTCTTAGCGTAAGGTCCCTTGTCCTTGAACAAAGCATCGACGAATGATGCCGGATCTGTAAGGATGGTACCGCGTCCTAAATCACGATAGCCTTTAAAGCTCCAGCCCCATGGCGCACTCGCTGCGTCTTCTTTGCCGTTATCTCCCTTAAAGGTGCCATAGCTTGACCACAATTGAATAGAAAAATCATTTCTGAGCGGCCACAGCGTATGCTGTAATGCCTTCAAGCCATAATTCATGCGTTTGGACTCGTCAAAATCAGATAAATAATTTTTCCAATAATTTTGATCCTTGCTGTTTAAATTTTGTGGTTGCACACCAGCTCCGCCCCATTCAAAAATGTAGCCGCTATTCCCTTTGGCACCCTTGCCGTCATATGCCCGCAGTGCATGTCCCACATCTCCCTGCGGCTCGGTAATCGGTGCATTATTTTGTGCGCTATAGACACGTACATGCTCACCGCTGCAATTATTATTTTGCGGCTCAAGTTTTTTACGAACAAGCCGACAGTTCTTCTCTCCATCTTACACACCTATTATAACATATAATTCCAGTACAGCCTAACAATGATTACTATTCTAAAATATAAAAAACTAAAAACATATAGTTCATAGTATTTATTTCATAGATGTATATTTATGAATGGGGCTACTGCCGACAGATTTGGTAATTTCGTAATTTGCGTATACTATATGGAGAGTGAATGGAAAAACATTTATCTTACCATAGGTCAATATAACTATAATATGGATTATTATGGAACGAAGGAAAGGATACGACACATGGACAAAACAGACAATACCCCTACAACAGAACAGCAAATTGCAGCATGGATGGTCGCACAAATCCGTGAAGTGGGAACCTTGAAACAAGAAGATGCGATTGCATATGTACGCTCTGAATATGGAGAGCAGTATGTGTTTATAAGTGAGCACGGTCATGTATCTCTCGAAAAGGAAATCAAAAAAGCGTTTCGCAAGCTTCATGGCGGCAAAATCGCCTGGGATCGTGACGGATTCCTCTGGGCTTGGACGTAACAAGCAAAAGCATCTGCCATAGGCAGGTGTTTTTTTGATGCTTCATCCAGTGATTTTCCAGCGAAAAATCCATTGGAACCTCAAAGAAATCCGCAGACGCCTTAACCTTAACCGCCATGATTCGCTCGCACTTAAAGGTTCGAATCTCCTGCCCTGCTTCACAAAAGGCAATGAGATACCAATCCCCCTTTTTCACTACAAGTCCATAGGGATGTACATACCCTGTTGGCAATAATAGAAGCGTATCATAGAAGTAAAGGGGTGTAATGGATGATGAATATTGGAATATGGGGACGGGATTCGGTGCGTATCATGCGTCACTGTTAAACAACAACGCTCAGGTGAACAGAATCGTCGTATTCGGAAGAAATGAAACCAAGCTGGACAAGCTGAAAAAGGAGCTAAACGTAGAAGTTACACAAAATATAGAGGATATTCTGCTTGATCCAAACGTAGATGTGGTCGATATATGCCTGCCCTCTCATGTACACAGGTCATATGAGATTGAAGCGCTGAAGCATGGAAAGCATGTATTTTGTGAAACGCCGGTTTGCTTTGATCTCGAAGACGCTCTCCTTATGAAACAGGCTGAGCAGCAATATGGTAAAATGATTCTGGTCAACCAGTTCATCAAGTTTGATCCTGCCTATACCTTTCTTTATGAGGCTCACCGTCAACAAAAGATCAATCTCGAACCCGCCAATCCATACGAAAAAAGTTTGAATCACGCACTTGAATGTTTTGGTGAACATTCGGAATGTATGATTCCACTGGAGCAAGCCATACACTCATTAGAAATGGCTATTCAAATTCAAAATAGACTGGGGCAGACTCAACGTTAGCCGAGCGCCCCCTGTCACCCGTCCTGATTTACCCGTTCCTGCTGCGGAAATCAGCCTCCCTTCCCTACAGGGAGGCTGTATCCGTAGGTAAGGAAACCTCGTCCGCATAGTTTGTAGCCATAATTTTTGCTACCCCGGCAGGGTCAGTGGTCTGGCCTAACGCCCACATCATTTTAGTTACAAGTGCCTCCGTCGTCATGTCATAACCCGGAATAACACCCTTTTCCAGCACCTTCTGCCCCACCTCGTAAATCGTCAGATCGCCGCCCTCATAAGGACATTGGGTGGTCACGACGATACTCATGCCATCCTTCATTAATTCTTCAATTTTGCTGATCAGGCTTCTTTCCTTGAAGGGCACGCCACCCATGCCAAAGCCCTCAATCACAATCCCTTTATAGCCCAAGCCCTGAATGGCATCAAAAATAGCCGGATTCGTCCCCGGAATCAGCTTGAGCAAAAATACTTCTGAAGCATACCCGTCATTGTACGGATGGCGAACTGTACCGCGATTCGCAAATACGCCCTCTGTATAGACCACCTTTCCGTCTTCCACGAGGCCGATGTACGGATAGTTAATACTCTCAAAAGCGTTATAGCTGCGCGTTCTGATTTTGGAGCTGCGGCTGCCGTTGATGATTTTGCCGTTAAATACGACAAATACCCCCGCTACCTCGCCACAGGCGGTCAAAAACGAGTCGATTACATTTTTTTTGGAATCGCTGTGCTCGGCCAGAATGGACACCTGTGACCCCGTCACCACGACAGGCTTGTCTACAGTTCCCAACATGAAGCTCAAAGCCGAAGCCGTATAAGCCATCGTATCCGTGCCATGGGCAATGACGATGCCATCGTACTGATCGAGAGAACGATGTACCATTCGGGCGATGGAAGCCCAGTCCTCCGGTTGTGTATTCGTGCTATCAATGCTCATCAGATTATGGGCATCAATTTCACAAATTTCCTTCAACTCCGGAATTTCCGCCAAAATATTTTCAGCCGATTGGGTCGGCGTCAGGCCATTTTCCTGATAGGAGGAAGAGATCGTCCCTCCGGTATTAATGAATAGAACCTTTTTCATGCCCATGTTCCTTCCCGATTACATCTTCACTTTATTGTTCTTAGAATTTATCATGAATAAGTGTGATAAGCTACTTTTGATCCGAAAAGGGGAGATAGATTATAGGGCTGTATTTTGACTAATCTTTTCGATAAAAAACAAAAGAGCCAAGTGCAAAATACACTTGTCCCTTCTATTCGTAGAAACGGTATTAGTTATGTGAATCCAACAGCGTCTTCAATTGCGGGTTGAGATTCAGCGCATTCAGGATGAGTTGCAGAGCTTCTGCACGTGTGGAGTTGCTCTTGGCATCAAATTTTCCATCCGTCCTGCCGCTGATGATACCTGCTTGTGCTTCAGCTTTGATCTCGTTTGCTGCATAAGAACCCTTCAGGTCATCGAAATTGCCTTTGGTGGTGTCCTTCGATACGTTGTTAAGGTTCAAGTGCGGGATAAAAGAACAACCATTTCCTACCGGGTGATCGTGTTATCCGGCTTGAACGTACCGTATACAAAAAGGTACCCACAGCCCACACACCTTTTTTCTAAGTGTCCAGTCTATGGGTACCAGTGTAGTTTCGAGTCTCTTCTTTTTAATTCCTTGACATTACATTCAGTATGTCTTTTAATTCGATATAGAAATACCCTTAACTATTCTTGCTCAAGCCTTTGATTTCCTGTTCCGTTAATCCAGTGGCCTTCACAATGGTCGTTATATCCAGATTCATTTCGAGCATATTCTTGGCCACTTTCTTAACACCTTCCATTTCTGCACTTTCCAGCATAGAAGCCTCATCATGCAGATACTTCTGTCTGGCCTCATACAATCGTCTGGCATCCGAATCCTGACTCAAATATTGCAGGGTGTCCATCGCCTTCTCCAAACCTGGCTCATTCATCTTCAGCACCTCCCAATATGATGTATCGGCACTTTTTAGAAACAACAGCCAATTGATCAATCCGCCTTCAGACGGAACGCTGTGCTCATCCAGCTTAGGTAATTCCAAGAAATGAACCTCAATGTCATCAATCAAGGATATCCCTGTCCGGTCTTCCCGCAAATGAAATATGTTATGATATTGCTCACTCTTCAAGAACGAATAGTTTAAAATGTTGATCGTCACGTATTTCTTCAGTTCTCGGTACTTATCGCCCTCGCTGAGTTGACTCGCATATCGTTTGGACCAATAAAACAGCGTTCGTTTCTCAATATCATACTTATTAAAAAGCTGCATTTCTATATCAATCAGTTTACCTTCGGAGGTCTTGGCGTAAACATCAAAGATGGACTGTTTGTCGAGCGGATCATCTTTATCCGTATAGGGATTCATCAGGATGATCTCAGTCAGCGGCGGCTCGCCAGCTTCGGTGAAAATACGGTTAAGAAACGCCAGTAGCACATCCTTATTGTTCTCGCTGCCAAATATCCGTTTGAATACAAAATCTACACGAGGATCAAGTAAATCCATCGTTATCAGCTCCATTCGTTATTATTATATCATTTTTCAAGGGTTTTGAGCCTTAGAAAGGTGAGTAAACCCGCTCAGCTTGAATCAGCTTGCCGTGTTGGAACATATTAGGCATAAGTGAGCAGTTTAGTAAAAGAAAACTAAGAAGCTTTGGAGGTTTTAGAGAAGTAGTTTTAACGAATCGAAGTACGGATGAGGAGATATGGAAGGCGGGTATATTTAACACTGGTTACGTGACGGCCAAACTTGCCCATCTTCTCATAGCTTCAGTGAAACTCACTGTATTCATTAACCGTAAGCCCCAGAAATCGTATCATAGCAAGCTTTCTAGCCGCCATGTGTATAGCCCAAAACAGCCACTGAAATGAAAAAAGACACCATTTAAGGTGTCTTCACTGGTACTGCATATGGAGGCGAACCTTGTTGTACCCCGTTCCACGTATTTTACAGAGATACCAGTTGCTCCTGTGGCGCTCTCTGTACCAACGCTTTGCCCAGAAACTGTCGTGTCCGTTCTTCCTTCGGATTGGTGAAAAACTGCTCCACCGGGCCTTGCTCCACGATCACGCCATGCTCCATCAGCACGACCCGATCCGCGACATCCCTCGCAAAGCCAAGCTCATGCGTGACGATAATCATCGTATTGCCTTCACTCGCTACCTTTTGAATGACCGACAGCACTTCATCCACCAGCTCGGGGTCGAGTGAGGACGTCGGTTCGTCGAACAGCAGCACCTGCGGATTCAGCGCCAAGGCGCGGGCAATCGCAACACGTTGCTGCTGTCCACCCGAAAGCTGGGCAGGGTAGTAGGTCATGCGATCCTTCAACCCGACCTTTTCCAAAATGCCTTCACTGATCTCCCTCGCCTGCTTGCGGTCCAGCTTTTTGACACTGGTCAGGCCGATCATGACATTGTGGAGGGCATTCAGGTTTTTAAACAACTGATATTGCTGGAATACCATCGCCGTTGCCGTACGCAGTCCGAGAATGTCCTTTTTCCCCGCCTTGGCGGCATCCACCTTCACACCGTCGATCTCAATGACACCACTGGTCGGCTGCTCCAAGAAATTGATGCTGCGCAGCAGCGTAGACTTGCCCGATCCGCTTGGCCCTAGAATAACCACGACTTCTCCCTTGCCTACGGTCAGATCTATACCCTTCAGCACATGATGCTGTCCAAAATGCTTATGAATTTGATGAAGTTGAATCATGCCCTTACTCACTTCTTTCGTAAATTCGAATACGTCTCTCCAGCACGACAAGCCCACGCTCAATAATGATGCACACCAGCCAGTAGATCAGGGACACCGCAACGTATACCTCAAAAAAGGCCAGCGCACGTGCGCCCATAATTTTGGCCTGTCCCATCATATCGACAACACCAATCATAAAGATAAAAGACGTGTCCTTCACCGTACTAATCAGCGTGTTCCCCAAATTGGGCAAAGCCGCCGTCAATGCCTGTGGCAGCACAATTTTAAGCATAATCTGTGTTTGGCTCATACCGATGGAATTGGCCGCCTCAAATTGCCCCCGATCCACCGAATTAATCGCCGCTCGGAACGTCTCCGACAGATAACCCCCGAGATTCAGCGAAAATGACAACAGCGCGAAAATCTCGGGCGGAATCACGTAGATATTTAATTGCTGCAAGAAACCGTATTCGCTCTGAAAATAATATAAAAACTTGGGTATTCCATAATATACGAGAAATAACTGCACAATGAGCGGTGTTCCCCGGATGTACGAAACATACAGCGTAGACAGTTGTGCCAATACAGGCACCTTGTATATCCGAATTAACGCCGTTGCCAACCCGATAATCGTACCCAGCAGCATGGACAAAAATGCAATCCATAGCGTAACGGGTAGATACTCCACGATCCGGGGAAGGCTTTTTAGCATATAATCCAAATCAAACAGCTTTTCCATATGAACCCCACTTTACCCTTTGCATTGTTGTTACTGAGGGATATATTCCCCGCCTGTCCATTGTTTGGACAGTTTTTTCAACGTTCCGTCCGCTTTCAGTTCTTTAATAATCGGGTCAATTTTCGCTTTCAGCTCCTCGCCCTGCTTATCCTTCTTGAACACCAGATTGATATCATCCGTTTGCACAGGATCACCTGCCGCTTCGACCTGCAAGCCTTCCTTCTTGATCGTAGCAGCCGTCATGACTGGATCATTCACATAAGCATCCACCCGGCCATTTTGCACGTCCTGAAGGTTGTCGGATGAAGTGCCTGTGTCATTGTATTTCAAAATAATTTTATTGCCGTTCTTTGCATTGTACTGTTCCAGTAATTGAGTGTAGGAATCCCCTACGGAAGCAGCTACCTTCTTGCCTTCCAAATCCTTGAGAGAGTGGATATCCGTTCTGCCTTTTTTCACAACAATGACGGATTGCGCCTGAAAGTAGGATTCATCCGAGAACAAATATTTTTGCTCACGCTCAGGATTTTTGGCGACTTCATCCGCTACGACCTGAGTTTTGTTCGATTCCAGCGCCAGAAAAATTCCGTCCCAGCCGGAAGGTACAAACTCAAACTTATAGCCGTCCAGCTTCTTGTCAATCTCCTTGACCACTTCCACATCGTACCCGGTCAGCTCATTTTTATCATTCGTAAAAGCGAACGGCGGGTAGTCATTTTGTGTGCCCACATAAATAACCTTATCCCCCGATGCTGTTTCCTTCGAGGAACACCCGCTCAAGGCTCCCGTCAATAGCAGGAGAGATAGGCCAATCACTGCAACAAAAGCAGATTTCTTCATATGTGATATCCCTTCTTAATCCAAGTAATTTAGTATGATTTTATATTATATCGGGTTATTCCAATAATACAACAGATAAATTTAATTTCAATTACTTATCCATATGTTGCACAAAAAAAGGACCCTTGCGGGTCCTCAGTCATCCATGAAGCGGAAGACGGTCTGCTGGATGTTCCGGCAAAATGGACGAGATCAGCCGTTGCACAGCCGGATGCGCCGATTCAAAAATCCGGTCCTTCTCATCACAGCGCTCGATCAATCTTCCCTGCTCCATCACAGCAATCCCATCACAGACAGCATAAGCCGCCCGAATATCATGCGTGATGAACAGATACGACAATCCAAACGAAGATTTCAGCTCTCCCAGCAGGGATAAAATGTGCATCTGGTGAACCATATCCAGGCTGCTGACGGACTCATCCAGAACGATGAGCTTCGGTTTGAGCGCAATCGCCCGTGCAATGTTGATCCGCTGTAATTGTCCGCCGCTGAATTGATGCGGATATTTATTCCGATCCTCCGGCTTGAGACCGACCCGTTCCAGCAGGTTTTCAACCGTTCTCTTTTGCTCCTGCACCGATAGCCGTTCGTAATTGTCCAGAGGCTCCCCGATAATCTGCCCGGCGGTCATCCGGGGATTTACAGCCGAATAGCAGTCCTGAAATACGACCTGCATATCCCGTCGCAGTCCCCTGCGGACTTGTTGACTTCCATTATAAATGTCCTGCCCCTGGAACAGCACCTGACCCTCCTGCGGCTTCTCCAGCCCCAGAATGACCTTGCCCAGCGTGCTTTTCCCCGCTCCGCTGGTTCCAAGCAACCCCAGGCAAAATCCGCTCTCTATGGTAAGCGACACGTCAGCCAGCACAGGGGGGCGTGGCTCGGAGCGGCCCGGCCATTTGCGCCTTCCATAGCTATGAGTTACTTCCTTCACTTGTAGCATGCGCATTCGCTCCCCTTTTGAAAGTGTAACCGTCCAACAGGCGACTAACCGCCTACCTGATTTATGCCCCGAAGGGACAACTTGGGTCTGGCATGCAGCAGCATTTTCGTATATTCATGCTGTGGCTGATCGAACAACTGATGAACCTCTGCCTGCTCAACGATACGTCCCCGCTGCATGACTGCCACTTCATTCGCCAATTGGGAAATGACGCCTAGATCATGCGAAATCAGCAAAATGGACGTGTCGTATTCCGTACGCAAGCGATCCAACTCTCTAAGCACCTGTAGCTGATTGACCACATCGAGCGCCGTCGTCGGTTCATCCGCAATAACCACTGCTGGCCGCAGACACATGGAAATGGCGATCATGACCCGTTGCAGCATTCCCCCGCTCAACTGAAACGAATAACGCTTCATCAGCTTGGTCGGATCAGGCAGATTCATGTTTTCCAAAGCCGTTATGGCAAGATCACGGGCCTGTCGTTTGGTTAATCCGGTGTGCGTACGGATCGTTTCCATAAACTGAGCTCCGATCGTATACACTGGCGTAAAAGCGCTCATCGGATTTTGCATAATAAACGCGATTTCCTTGCCGCGAATACGCCGCATCTCCTCGGCTGCCATGCCGTTCAGCTCGCGCCCGTTCAGGCGGACGCTGCCTTCCACGTCCATCGTCTGGCGATCCAGCAACTGGAGCAGCGCGTTACAGGTTACCGTTTTGCCGCTTCCACTTTCGCCGACAAGACCCAGAACCTGTCCCTTTTTCAGCTCAAAATGGATCGGTTCCAGCAGAGACACCGCTCCTGCATCGGTTTTGAGCTTCACCTGCAAGCGGCTGACCTCCAGCACCTTCGACTTCACCCCGTCATCCATCGTTGTTCTCACTCCTGTTTTACTGACGTTTGGCAATTCCGTATCGGTCGGACAGCGCTTCTCCCAATAGATTGAAGGCCATCACCACCACCAGAATCATGACGCCCGGATAGATCATTAATTCCGGATGACTGCGGATGTATCCCGTTCCCTCATGAATCATCGCTCCCCATTCGGGAGTCGGCGGCTGGATGCCCAGACCGAGGAATGACAACGCGGAAATATCCATGATCGCCCAGCCCATCTCCAGCGTACCAATGACCACAATCGGCCGCAGCACATTCGGAATGATATGCCGCCGGATAATGGCCCCTGAGGAGGACCCGCTAATCCTTGCAGCAGCTATAAAATTCCGTTCTTTCAGACTGACGACCATGTTGCGGCACATTCTGGCATAATACACCCACTGCACCATCATCAAGGCAAGCAGCACCTGCATGAGGCCCGGCCCAAAAATACCGACAATCCCCAGCACCAGCACCAGATTCGGAAACGCCATAATTCCTTCGCAAAACCGCATCAGCACACTATCGATCCAGCCGCCCAAATAACCTGCAACTGATCCAATCACGACACCAATGCTAAGCGAGGACAGGAAAATTAATGTCGCAAAGCCAAGCGAAATCCGTGCTCCATACAGCAGCCGGGACAGATTGTCCCGACCCAAATGATCGGTTCCCAGCCAATATTCTTTTGAAGGGCCTTCCAGCTTGTGCAGTAAATTGACTTTAACCGGATCATGGGGAGCCAGCCACGGAGCCAGCGCCATAATGATAAAAAGAACCACTAGCACTATAGAGCAGACCACGATCACCTTTTGACCCT
The DNA here is from genome assembly GCF_056316205.1 of Paenibacillus sp. 1-8. Classification (NCBI taxonomy): domain Bacteria; kingdom Bacillati; phylum Bacillota; class Bacilli; order Caryophanales; family Paenibacillaceae; genus Paenibacillus; species Paenibacillus sp. 1-8. The sequence continues at coordinate 5,242,190 of NZ_CM149995.1, forward strand.
TGAACATTGTACGCAACCTTATCATCACTGCTCTGCTCGTCCCTTCGATGAAATTCGGGGGTCCATATACAAATGCACCAGATCAACGAGCAAATTGCATACGATGAACAGGCATGCCGCCAAAAACACATAGCATTGTATGACGGGAATATCCCGGTTAAATATCGCTTCCACAAAGTAACGGCCAAACCCGGGCCATGAAAATACCTGCTCGACAATAATCGTTCCGGTCAGCAGCTTGCCCAGATTCATACCCATACTTGTAATCAGTGGAGCGATGGCAATTTTCAGTACATGCTTGAGCATGATCACCCGCTCACGAATTCCTCTAGTTCTGGCATACTGGACATACGTTTCCTGAAGCTGCTCCAATACACTGGAGCGCAGCAGGCGCGTATATAGAGCAATCAGAACCAGCGACAGGGTCAACGTAGGCAGCACCAGATGCTGCCACGTTCCCCGGCCCTCTACAGGCAGCCAATCCAGCCGAACGGAGAAAAAGAAGATCAACAGATATCCCAGCCAAAATTGGGGAATAGACGCTCCAAAATATGAAATCCCTCGACTGAGCATGTCGATCCAGCCATTTTTACGCATCGCCGCCAGCACGCCCAGCGGGATACTCACCACGATAGATAGCACCATACTGCTCAGAGCCAATTCAAGAGTGGCGGGCAGCCGAACCTTAACCTCATCCCACACCGGCTTGTTTGTCAGATATGAAATACCAAAGTCCAGTCGACTGATTCTTTGAAGTGTATGCATATACTGCGTCAGCAAAGGTTGATCCAGCCCGAATTCATGTCTTTTCTGCTCCAGAATTTCCGGAGTAGGATAAATATGAGCAGCCGTCAAATAGGCCTCGGCCGGATCAACTGGTGAAATATGAATGAGTGCAAAGGTAACGAGGGTGGCAAAGAGAACAATAGGAATGACCGCTACCATTCGCTTACCGATATAGCTGATCATGAGTTGTCCTCCTATCCTGTAAACTACCGTTACCCTTTGATTTTAACTACTTCCCGATTTCAATTCCCTCAAACGGATTTTCATCCCGATTGGCCGGGAATACAAAGTTTGTAATCTTTTTCTGATATACTGCGGTTTTCTTAATATACGAAATAGGCACAATGGCAGATTGCTCCTGAAGCGTCTTCAGAATCGAAGCATACAGCTCTTGACGCTTGGTTTCGTCTGTCGATGAGAGTGCTTCGTGTACTTGCTGATCCAGTTCCTTCTTCATCGGAAGAGCGCTCAGTACCTCGGAAATCCCGAAGCTCTTCTTGGCAATGACATTAATAAAGGAATGCGGATCATAAGGCGCACCATAGTTATACCAGAAGTACAGATCAAACTGGTTGGATCTAAGGCGCTTGATTTGAACTGTCAGCTCCAGCCCGGTCAGTTTCACCTTGACGCCCAGTTCTCCCCATTCCGCCTGAATGGTTTCGGCCATCGCCTTTTGGACTGGATCGGTCTTATCAAAAATCAGCTCAAAATCCAGCTGTTGTCCGTTCTTCTCTCGTACTGTACCGTCTGCGGGCAGCTTCCAGCCAGCCTCATCCAGCAACGCCTTGGATTTTTCCACATCATAGTCAACAGGCTGTAAGTCCACATTTGTATACGGATAGTTTTTGGATAAAACAGTATCCGCTTTTTCCTCCAGCCCCGAGGTCACGCCTTCCACCATCGCCTGCTTGTTAAAGCCATGCTGGAGCGCCAGACGTACCCGAAGGTCTGCCAGCTTAGGATTGGACGAATTGAGCAACAAGCTTCTTGTGCCGACAGGCTCAGACAGCTTGGTCACATAATTATTCGTGTCGCGAAGCTGCTTGAAAGCATCCAGACTGATGACGCCCTCACCGTAAATCAGATCCAGATCACCTTTCTCAAAGGCCATTACACGTGTTTCGCTATCGGGAATGATTTTTACGATAATTTTATCTACCTTCGGTGCAGTACCCCAATAATTCGGATTACGCTTAAAGGTTGCATATTCATCTTGCTTGTATTCATCCAGCATCCAAGGGCCTGTACCTACAGGTTTCTTAATCCCTTTGGACGTATCTCCATCATCCGGGAACCCGGCTTCACCCAGAAAACGGAACGGGCGAACGACAGACAAGTCCTGAAGCAACGGATAGTATGGCTCTTTGAGCGTCATTCGGAAGGTACTGTCATCTACGGCTTCGGTTTTGTCGAGAACGCCCACCACACCAAGCCAACTGTGCGTTTTCTCATTTTTCATAACAGCGTCAAAGTTCTTTTTGACAATAGCCGCATTAAATGGAGTTCCATCTGAAAACTTCACGCCTTGGCGCAGCTTGAACGTATATATTTTACCGTCCTTGGAAATGGTCCAGGATTCAGCCAAAGCAGGCTCCAGCTTGCCTCCTTGCTTGTAGCTGACCAACGGCTCATAAATCATGGATTGTGCAAAAAGTTGGGAAGGATTGTATACGTGAGGATTCATCGTACCAATGTCGCGCGGCCACGATAGCGTGATCGATTTTTCATTGGCAACTCCGTCAGTTGAGGTGGATGCAGGTGTGTTCTCCTGCTTCGCGCAGCCCAAAATAACGGATAATAAGAGGAGCGTCACCAACATAAGGGTGGCAGTCTTGCGGTGTCGAACGGACATCAATGTAATTCCCCTTTTCTATGTACGTGATAATGATTATCATAATCATATTTAGAATAGGTATCACATCCTATTTTGTCAACAACATTCGACAAGCAATGCTCTTAATTTATTTTAAATTTGTAGAATATGAGATGTATGGCTCATTCCGCCAACGTTTGAAACAGAGCACGCGTGTATTCATGCTGTAACAGGTCTTTATCCCACTCCTGAAATAACTCCACGATCTCCCCCTGAACCATGACGGCAATCCGATCACAAAACGGACGGGTGGATTGAAGATCATGGGTGATAAAAAGATAGGATAGCTGGCGCTCCTCCTGTGCTTTCTTGAGCATGTCCAGCACGGAAGCCTGCGTTGCCGTATCGAGATTGGCGACGGATTCGTCGAACAAGATGATTTCCGGCTCCACCGCCAGCGCACGGGCGATGCATACCCGCTGCTTTTGTCCACCGCTTAGCTGTGATGGGTATTTCTCCAAACTGTCAGCCTCCAGCCCCACCGATTCCAGCAAGGACTGGCAAATATTCAGCGCTTGCGCTTTTCGTTCGGGAAAATAGTTGCGGATCGGCTCCTCCAAAATATCTCGGATCGTCATACGGGGATGCAGCGAGGAGGATGAGTCTTGTGCAACCAACTGGATTCGTTTGTACAGATGGATATCCTTCATCCTTCCGGTGTGAATCGGCTGGTCATCCAACCAAATCTCACCCGAGGTTAAAGGTTCCAGCCTCAAGATGCATTTTGCCAACGTGCTCTTGCCGCTACCGCTTTCGCCAACCAGTCCGAGACACTCCCCCCGTTGCAGCTCCAGACTCACCTGCTTCACAGCCTGTTCGGGTTCCTGCGTCTTGGACCAACCCTTTCTCCGTCTGCGGACAGGATAGGCTTTGGTCACTTGCTTTAATTCCAGTATCATTCGCGCATCCTTCCTTCCGGGCTCATCTCCAGTACACGATCCGCCACACGGCTTACACCCTGACGATCATGAGAAATTAGCAAAATAGTGAGATCGAGGTCCTCTCTCAACTGTTGGAACAACGCCAGAACCTTGTCCCGGTTGATAACATCCAGCGCCGTGGTAGGCTCGTCGGCAATAAAAAGGCGCGGACCGGAGCCTAGCATCACAGCCAGCAGTACCCTTTGACACATCCCTCCGCTTAATTCAAAAGGGTACGAGGACAAAACATGCTCGGGGTCTGCAAACCCGACCTTCCTCAATAAAGAGCACAGATAAGCCTCCTGCGCTTGGGTAACGCGGCCTCCGGCCATCCGTGCAATCCAGCTCAGCACCTGCCGCACCTGGGGCAACACGCCCTGTGGGGCGGCTTGCTGCGGCATAGCAAGGGAGGGAGCGGCATCCGCACGCCCCTTCTGGTCGGGTGGCATCCAGCGCCGCCCGTGCAGTCTGAGCGTGTCCGTCAGTTGTGTGCGGACGGTACGGATTGGATTCAACCCGCTCAGCGATTGTTGAATGAGCAGGGCAATGTCCTCGCGGCGCAGCCTTTGCCAGCGCCGTTCATCGAACGGGACGATATCCTCCCCGTTGTAGTGTATATGCCCCCGCGTAACGCCGATCCCCGGCTCCAGCATGCCCGCGATCGCATGCGCGGTCAGACTCTTGCCGCATCCGCTCGGTCCGGTTAGGGCCACAATTTCCCCCGGATATACGGTAAAGCTGACATCCCGGAGCAGCGGTTGATTACCGCTTATCCGCATTATTTTCCCATTCGCGCCCGGTTTTCTACCCGCGCCCACACCTGTTGCTGCGCCAATACGTGTACCTGCTCCTGCTTTTGCACCTGTTTCCGTCCTAACGGCTGTTCCTGTGCCTATGCAGCATATCTCCAGATGTTCCACGTGCAACATTGGCTTGCGCCCTGCCATATCCCATTTCATATGCCCTGTCCCATCCTTCATTTCGCCGCCCCCTTTTCCGAAAAATGGTCTCCGAGAAGCTGGCACGCGAGCACAAACAGCATAATCGCCAAGCCCGGAAAAATCATGACATGCGGTGCCACCTGAAAATACGACGTCGCATCATGCAGCATCACGCCCCACTCCGGCTTAGGCGGCTGCACACCCAGTCCAAGAAAGGAAAGTCCGGCAACCATAAGCACGACTCGTCCAATGTCCCAGACTGCGTACACAAGCAACTGTGGCAGTACCTGCGGCAACACATAACGTCTCAGCACGCGCACATGTGAATTACCGGATAAACGGGCATATCGGACATAATCCTCCTGACAGGCTTTTTGAACAAGGGTGCGAATATACCGAACATATCCCGCCCACCGTACCGCAATAATCGCTAAGGTCATGTTTACAAAGCCCGGACCCAGGATACCCACAATCGCCACCGTCAAAATAATATCGGGAAAAGCCAGCACGCCGTCAATGACCCGCATGACTAACTGGTCCACACGCCCGCGCACATAGCCAATGAACAAGCCTATCGGCAAACTGATGCACAACGTAGCTGCTGTAATCGCACAGGCAATCAGTACGCTTGTCCGAATCCCGTAAATCAGCCGCGACAGCACATCCCGCCCCAAATGGTCCGTACCCATAGGATATTCTCGGCTGGGCGGCTCCAGACGCTTCAGGAGATCGACATTGAGAGGATCATGAGGAGCAACCCATGGAGCCAAAAGCCCGAGCAGTCCGATCAGGCCCAGCATTACGCCTCCCGTCAGCAAGCTTCCTTTGAAGGACAGCCGCGTGTTTTTCATTTTCAACTTCCTCCCCTAACGCAAACGCAACCTCGGATCTACAGCCGCTTGGACCACATCCACCAAACACTGAACACCTACGATTAAAAATGCAGCAAAAATGACATACCCCTGGATCACCGGATAATCCCGCTGCGTGATCGCATCTATAAAATACTTGCCCAATCCCGGCCATGAAAAAATCGTCTCTACAATGACATTACCCGCCAGCATAAATGACAAATTCGTGCCTAACAGCGTAATGATCGGCAAAATCGCATGCTTGAATATCTCAAAAAACAGAATATGCGTGCGGGAAAAGCCTCGGGCCTTCGCCGCCTTCACAAAATTCCGGTCACCCAGCTCCAGCATTTGGGCACGCAGCACACGGGCTTGCACTACTCCCAAGCCTGCCCCAAGAGTCAAAGCTGGCAGTACCAAATGAGTCCAATCCTCACGACCCATGGATGGGAGCCAGCCCAAACGGACGGAGAACAGGTAAATCAGCAGAAAGCCAAGCCAAAAAGAGGGAATGGACGATCCCAGCAGTGCAAACAGCCTTCCCAGACGATCGAGCCAACCGCTGGATTTTACCGAGGCGGCCAGCCCCATCCCAAGAGTCAGCACCGTCATGACGGCAAAGCCCGCCGAGGCCAGCTCCACGGTAGCGGGCAGTCTGTTCCACAGTTCGGTTAGCACCGACTCCTTGGATACATAGGAGGTGCCCCAGTGCCCTGTGAACACATCCCGCAGCCAGTTCACATACTGAATATGGAGCGGCTCGCTCAAGCCCAGCTCCTTACGCAGCGCCGTCAGCGCCTCCTCAGAGGCAGGCACATTATGCGCGGTGAGCAGAATGGTAGCAGGGTCGCCGGGAGCCAGCCTCATCAGTACAAACGTCAGCGTAGATACAACGAACACAATGATGACCAGTTGCGCCACACGTTCCAGAATAAAACGAATCATAGGGTATGCAGCCGGCTATTCCGCAATATCGGATTGCGCCGTAATGTAGTAATACTCAATCGGATGCGGCGTGAAGCCCTTTACCCCTTTTTTCGCCCCAAATACGTTATCCGGATGAACAATGAACGACTGCGGCAAATCCGTATTAATGATATCCAGCGCTTGCAGTGTCACGGCATTACGCTGCGCTGTATCCTTCGCCAGCTTCAAGCTGCCAAGAAGGTTCTCCAGCGGTTTGGAACTATAACGGCTTACATTGGCTTGGCTTTTAGAGGAATAAAACATGTCCATAAAATATTGCGGCTCCCCCGTATGGGCAGTCAGCATGCTGTACATGGCAAAATCCCAATCGTTTTTGGTCAGTGCCTCGTCGATATTTTCCACCTTACGAATCTTCACCTGGATGCCCTCCTTCAGCAGTTGGCTCTGAATCACCTCAGCCATCACCGAAAGCTCTGGACGTTGAGGAAAGGTCAGCAACGTAACTTCGAACGGCTTGCCTTGCCTGGTCCATGTGCCTTGGGCATCCTTCTTCCAGCCCTCCTTCGTCAATAGCTGCTCGGGCGTTCCGTCCAGCGCTTTACGCTCGACCTTACCGAAGGGGAGAATGCTCGGGAATGGGCTGCTTGCCTCCGTACCATAGCCTCTCATGATCGCACTCACAATGGATGCACGTGGTATCAAGCTGTCCACTACTTTGCGGTTCGCGGCATCCTTGAACACAGGCGACTCCATGTTATACACGATCATATGCGTGCGCAAAGAGGGAGCCGACAGCACTTGCAGCTTATCGTTCTTTTTCAATACCTCCGCGTTATCCACCGGAATATCGGTCGCTACATCTACTTCGCCGGATTGCAGCGCCAGCAGGCGCGAATTGCCGTCCGTAATGAACTTCATCGTTGCTTCAGCCAGCCGGGCCTTCTCGCCCCAATATCCGTCATAACGCTCTACGACCAAGGATTGATCCTTGTTGAATGCTTTAATTTTAAAAGCACCTGTCATCGCAGGGTAGCTCTGCTCATCCTTTATAGACGCTACATCCAGCACAATCGTCGATGGATCCGCCAGATTGGACACCAGCGCCGCATTCGGCTGGTTTGTCGTAATTTTCAACGCCAGCGGGCCGCTTACATCAATGGACTTCACATTCAGTAAATCCTTCGCCAGATGGCTTTTCTCGATAGAGCGCAGCAAAGACGCTTTTACACTTGCTGCATCCATACTCTTTCCATCATGAAAAGTGACTTTATCCTGCAAGCTGAACGTCCAAACTGTAGGGCTGTCCTGCTTCCATTCCTTGGCCAGCCAAGCCTCAGGCTCCAGCTTTTCATTCAAACGGACAAGTGTCTCACCTGCACCGGATCGCATCACATCCCAGCTATTATCTCCGTGCGGGTCAACGCCTGACGGCTTCCACGTATACGCCATCACCAGCTTTTTGTCCGTTGTGGACTGTTGTGCGGATATGTTCTCGCCCTTGCTTGAGCTGTCCGCCGTCTTATTGGTTGTGGAGCATCCCGCAAGAGCCATAACTGCCAGCAGCAGCATCACCCCTGTACATATCAACCATGAACGCCTACTACGATTACTTATCATTCGATGAATCCCCCTCTAACTTGTAAAATCATATAAACCTAACGCAAAACGCGAAAAAAGCATTCCGGACCGCTTGATCAGCAGTCAGAAATGCTTTCATTATAAAATGCCAAAGCTCACCCTCAGTACCCTCTAAAAAAGGGGATCGGTCGGTTTTAGACATTCCGTATGCAGCACGCCTAACCACCTCCCCAGCATCCCGTGGGTCTGACAGTGATGTTAAAACAGGCAGGTCTCCTGACTCCAGGCGTATCTTTCAGGCCTTCCCGGTTCTTCACAGTTCCAGTGGCTGTTCTGAAAGCTACAGCAGTTACCCTGCTGATGCCTGTATACAGTGGCGGGTCCGTGTCGGAATCTACCGAACTTCCCTTTTAAGTGAACACGCTCAACAACCATCTACATGATCTCAACGAAACCCTGTAGATAGAAAGTCCGGCTCACACCTGTTTTCTTCCTTTATTCTTTTTCATTACGATTTAGGACTATCTTATTTTGTTGTTACAGGCTTGTCAACAAATGTCGCATAATAATTTAAATTTGAACGATACGGCGAGAATCAAGGCTATGACTTTGCGTTGCATGCACGCAATGGACGTGATAAAATTAGGTATAGAGATACCCATCGTGTCCGTATACTAAAAAGAGTCTTCGCCGCTACCAACGGCAAAGACTCTCAGGATTTGAAAGGCTGTGGATCACCACGGCGCGCTAAATGCTTAGCTAAACCCACCGTTAGGCGCCTAACCTAATTACGCGGTGGGTTTTCGCTTGGTCCGAAAACATCCACCACTATTCAAAATCCATAAGGTAAATCATACCATGATCCCGCCTACCACTCTAGCAAATTCTTCTAATAGAATCTCAAATCCCCATCTTCATACAGGAAGAGGGCTTTATCAATAACTCTATGCCAAAAAGCCGGAAAAGAGGCTTACGACCTCTCTCCGGCTGTCTTTATCTAATCCTAATTATCAAACCTTCTGCGGAACCTCCGACACTGTCACACCTTTGACTGATTCGGCTTGTTTTTTCGTTAAAACGATGTTCAAGACAATCGCCGTAATCGAGCCGGATACGATGCCGTTTTGCAGCAGCATTTTGGCAAAGCTCGGTAGTTGGTCGAACATTTGGGGCAGCACGGCAGAGCCGAGGCCCACCGCAATGCTGCATGCCGCGATCAGCAGATTGCTTTCCTTCCGCAAGTCCACTTCTGACAAAATAGACATGCCTGATGCAGCAACCGAACCGAACATAACGATCATCGCCCCGCCCAGCACAGCATTAGGAATCACTGTCGTCAAGGCAGCCAGTTTGGGCAGCAAACCAAGAACAACCATGATACCACCCGCAGCAAAAATAACGTTCCGCGATTTGACGCGTGTCAGCGAAATCAGACCTACATTTTGCGAAAAGGCTGTGTAAGGAAACGCATTAAAAATACCCCCGAGCATAATCGCAAGTCCTTCGGAGCGCAGACCATTGACGATCTGCTTCTGCTCCACCTTCTGATCAATCGCCTTGCCTACTGCCAAATAAACGCCCGTAGACTCGACCATGCTGACAATATTAACGATAATCATCGTACATACTGCCATAATGCTAAACTCAGGCTTACCAAAATAAAACGGCTGCGCAACACTCACCCAAGAAGCTTGCGCCACTGGAGCAAAATGCACCATTCCCATCGCATAAGCGACCACCGTACCCGCAAACAGACCAATGAGCACGGAAATCGAACGCAAAAAGCCTTTTGCCAACCGATTCACAAGCAAAATAACCAGCAAAGTAACTAACGCCAGCAACAAATTACGCGGCTGTCCAAAATCCGCGCTTCCCTGACCCCCTGCTACATTATTCATCGCCACCGGAATGAGGGATAGACCGATAATCGTAACAACCGACCCCGTAACCACTGTCGGGAAAAAGCGTAGCAGCTTGCCATACAGCGGTGCCGCGAGCACCACGAATATACCGGACAAAATGATGGCTCCGTACGCGGTCGCTAAATTTGAGGTCGAAGCAATCGCGATGATGGGTCCTACTGCCGTAAACGTACAACCTAAAATGACAGGCAATCTACTGCCGAAAAACCGCGTGCCCATAATCTGTAATAATGTAGCAATCCCGCAAGTGAACAAATCGGCAGCCACCAGATAGGCCATCTGGGCTGGCGTCAGATGCAATGCTCCCCCTACAATGAGAGGTACGGCAATTGCTCCGGCATACATTGCCATCACATGCTGGAAGCCCAGCGCGAATAACTTTTGTTTGCTTAGCATCCCACATTCTCCTTATCAGAAGGAATCACCGCACCAGCTTCTTCTATAAAATGAACCTCGCCCGGTGCCATGGAAGCGATACGTGCAAGAGAGCGTACGGCAATGCCTCTTTGCTCCAACAGTCCACGGCCTTCCTGAAAGCTCTTTTCAATCACGCAGCCAACCCCAGCCAGCTCCGCTCCTGCTTCCTTCACAATATCCGTAAGTCCGACCAATGCTGCGCCGGTCGCCAGAAAATCATCCACGATCAGCACATGGTCGCTGGCATCGAGATATTTTTGGGAAATGCTCACCCGATAGGTTTCCTGCCGTGTAAACGAGTGAACTTCAGCGAAGTATACCTGCTCATTCAGCGTGATCGCCTTCTTTTTCTTCGCATAAATGAACGGAACCCCCAATGCAATAGCAGTGGCCATGGCAAACTGAATACCGCTTGCTTCAATCGTAAGCACCTTCGTAATGGGAGCACTGCTAAAAAGACGTGCAAACTCCTTACCAATCTCCAGCGCCAATGCTGTATCCACCTGATGATTCAAAAATGAATCTACCTTTAATACCGTGTCGGATAAAATCTGTCCCTCTTGACGAATACGTTCCTCTAAAGCTTTCATTATGCGGGTATCGCTCCTTCTGACTTTAAAATAGAATAGAAACGGCCAAAACCAAAAAAAGGACAGGCTCCCTTGAATTGTTTCTCAAGTGAAGCCTGTCCTTGGGGTTGTAATCCCTGACGGATTGGCGCACAAATAAATGCCCGCATTCATCCGAAGCCGATGCGCTATCACTCATAGTCAGACGATTACAGTGGTCGTCCGGTAGAAACTTTTGGGCCATATCCCCAATATTATACGAGTCATATGAAATTGATATCTTGTATACTACACCCTCTGGCGGGCGGTTTCAAGGCTATTTTTCATACAAACAGCGGCACTTGAAGAACATTCCACGATTCGAACATTACAAAACAGCGTACCCTTCCGATTAAGGTACATATATTGTAGAAAACAGATGTTAAAACACGTAAAACCACACAAAACAACATTATATTTTATTTATAATTTTAAAAACAAAAATAAAACCATAAATTATATTTCCGTTTGTGTTGACTGCACAGATAAACGGAAGTAGTATGGAATTAGTTAAGAAATAAAAGGAGATTGGTTATGGATAACTATCTCGCTGTTGATATTGGAGCTTCAAGCGGAAGGCTCGTGCACGCAACCCTGCAAGATGGCCATCTTCACTTGCAAGAGCTTCATCGGTTCAACAACTCCTTTACCGAAAGAGACGGACATGATTACTGGAATGTCGACGATCTGCTGAATGAGATTATTAAGGGACTGCAAAAAGCGAAACAAAAAGGGATTCATTCCTGTACGCTCGGCATCGATACATGGGCTGTAGATTATGTACTGCTTAATAAGGAAGGCCACCGCATTCATGAGATATACGCTTACCGGGATGCACGCACCCTTCATGCACCCGACAAGCTGCACCAGCTTATCAGCCGGGAAGACGTATATGAGAAAACAGGCATTCAGGAACTGAACTTTAATACACTGTATCAACTGTACGTTCATGATCGGGAACAGCTTGCCCAGGCGGATAAAATATTGATGGTACCCGATTATTTGTACTATCGCCTTTCAGGCATCATGGTCAATGAAACGACAAACGCATCTACCATGCAGCTTCTAAATGTGAACACCCGAGAGTTTGATGAGGACCTGCTGTCCCTGCTCCAGCTTCGGCGCAATCAATTTTCGGGGCTTGCTGAGCCAGGCCAGATGCTGGGTGCTATTTTGCCGGAGCTTGTTCAGAAGTACGATCTTCCAGACTGCCAATTCATCCTCGTGCCTACGCATGATACAGCTTCGGCGGTTGCGGGTGTTCCATCACGACGGGAAGCGCAGGCCCTTCCGAATCTACGGCCATCGGTAATATTGTCGTGCAGCTCATCAGTACCGGCGCTCTTGAGGATCTCCAAGCTGCTGGCAGCGTCATTGCCCAATCCTTCCCGACCCAGCTATATCAGCCGAGGTCGGTGAATGGACTGGAAGGGCTTCTGGATCGCTGGGAGAGTCTCAAGAAGCAACCAGCATCCTCTATTCAGATATCTCGATAAAGGAGTAAAACCATGAATCAAGCCATTGAAGCCAGTTATAACGAAGCGAAAAAGCTGTATGCCCGCCACGGTATTCAGGTGGATGACGTTTTACAGAAGCTTTCAGAAATCAAAATATCATTACACTGCTGGCAGGGAGATGATGTTCAGGGCTTCCTGTTCAAAGACAAACAGCTTAGCGGGGGCATCGCTGTAACGGGCAGCTACCCGGGCAGAGCAGGTACACCGGATGAGCTGCGTCAGGATTTAGAGAAAGCCCTGTCGCTCATTCCGGGTCAACACAAGGTCAATCTGCACGCGATCTATGCGGATACTACAGAACAAGTGGATCTGGATCAATTGGAGCCGCGCCATTTTCAGAACTGGGTAGACTGGGCCAAACAGCAGGGACTCGGACTTGATTTTAACCCCACACTGTTCTCCCACCCCAAAGCGGAAGACGGCTTCACACTGAGCCACAAGGACCCGGAAATTCGCAACTTCTGGATCACACACTGCAAAAAATCGCGCAGGATTGCAGAGCATTTTGGAAAAGAACTCGGTCAGCCATGTGTTACCAACCACTGGATGCCGGATGGTTACAAGGATACCCCGATTGACCGCTTGGCTCCAAGAGAACGGCTGCGGGATTCTCTGGACGAGATTTTCAGCGAAAAAATCAGTGAAGAATACAACATAGACGCGGTTGAAAGCAAACTGTTCGGCATCGGTTCGGAAAGCTATGTCGTCGGTTCACATGAGTTCTATATGGGCTACGCCCTGACGCGAGGTAAATCCATTTGTCTCGATTCCGGCCACTTCCATCCGACCGAAGTCATTTCGAATAAACTGTCTTCCGTGCTGATGTTCACCGATCAATTATTGCTCCATGTCAGCAGACCCGTCCGTTGGGACAGCGATCATGTGGTGACGATGGACGACGAATTGCTCGACATTGCCCGTGAGCTGGTTCGCGGAGATTTACTTTCCCGAACACATATCGGCCTTGATTTCTTTGACGGCAGCATCAATCATGTGGCTGCATGGGTCATCGGAACACGCAACACGATCAAAGCGCTGCTTCGCGCTATGCTCGAACCGATTGAAGCATTAAAGCGGGCGGAAGAGGAACGGGACTTCACCACTCGCCTTGCCCTGGTCGAAGAGTTTAAATCGTATCCGTTTGGTGCCGTATGGGATTACTATTGCGCTAAAAACGGCGTTCCCGTTCGTGAGGAATGGCTGACCGAAGTGAAGAACTATGAACAGCACATACTGCTAAAACGGTAACTACTGCATTGATAAGCTTATATGTATATCATCCAAAGGGAGAGATCATCCATGACTACTGTGCTGGAGAATCAAAAAGAACGGAAATCAGAACTGGATATTCCATTCGTTCGCGAGATGGCGGAAATTACGCAAAACATGTGGAAATTCGGCTGGGATGAACGCAACGGTGGGAATGTCAGTTATATTCTGGATGAAGCAGAGGTTGCCAAATATCTTGATATTCATCAAGTCATTCGGACGATTAAGCCTGCTTTTCCAGTGAATGAGCTGGCTGGAAAATATTTTATCGTCACTGGATCAGGTAAATATTTTAAGAACGTCCTTGCCGATCCGGAAGCCAATTTAGGTGTCCTTCGTGTCTCGCAGGATGGCGAGCAATTAGAAGTCTTATGGGGCCTCAAGCATGACGCGGTACCTACCAGCGAATTGCCGTCTCATTTTATGAGCCACATTGAGCGCTTGAAGGTCGATCCTAACCATCGTGTTGTGATTCATAATCATGCCACCCATGTTATTGCCATGACCTTCATTCATAGTCTGGACGAAAACAAATTCACCAAAACGCTGTGGGAAATGTGTACCGAATGTATTGTTGTCTTTCCAGACGGAATCGGCGTAATCCCTTGGATGGTACCGGGTTCCAGCGAAATCGGCCGCGAAACGGCAAAAAAAATGAAGGATCATCACGCCGTATTATGGCCTCATCACGGCATTTTCGGAACAGGCAGCTCCATTGACGAAGCGTTTGGCCTGATTGAAACGATTGAAAAAGCGGCGCAAATTTATATGCTCATTGCACAGCATGATATCCAGCAGCAGATTACGGATCAGGAATTGGCGGATCTGGCTAAAGCCTTTAACGTTACTCCAAAAGAAGGAATCCTGGACGTATAAACATAGGCTGACCTCATAGCTCACAACCTAAAAGGCTCCACGGCTCGTCTCAAACCAGCCATGGAGCCTTTGTCATGCCTACGGGATATCACGCTTTATGCTGCTCTCTATATTCATTCGGAGTTACGCCGAAATAGTCTTTGAATTTGCGGTAAAAAAAGCTCAAATTATCATAGCCAATGTCCGCCGCAATATGATACACGGGTGTATCTGTATTGGAAAGAAGGAGCGAGGAACGCGTCATTCGGTGGATCAAAATCAATTGTTTAAACGATCGTCCGGTCGATTTTTTAAGCAGCGCACTCAGGTAGTTCGGGTGGAAATTAAAGTGCTCTGCTGTAGAAGCAAGCGTACACGTTTGGAAGTTCTCTTCCAGGTAGTGAAGAATCTCAATGACGGATGGATGGGAAGACGATTTGGCATGCTTCTGGTTCGTATCAAATTGGAATACGCGCAATAGTTCAGAAAAGATCAAGACCATATAACAGTCGATCATCTCTTCAGAACACAGGGATTGATCATAATATTCACACAGAAGTTCCCGCATAAACAAACCGAGCTTTCTGCTGTTTTCAGAATGAAAAATAATGTATCTGTTATGCATCTGATTATCCGAAATCGCATTCACCAGAAAATCCGTAATCACGCTGTGACTGGACAAGCGGCTTAGAAAAGAAGTGGAGAAATACTCTCTGCTCATTGAAATGTTCACGATAATATCATTCTCACCTGTCGCCAAAATCGCATGCGGCGCTCCGGCATCTACAATACAAATTTGGCCCTCCGTTAATGTCACCGTCTGATCGTTGATGATCTGTGTACACTGCCCCGAATAGACATAATTCATTTCAATATCATTGTGGATATGTATAGGAACCTCAGCAAATCGACTGTGCTTTGTAATCTTGATTTTGCCGCCCTCCAAATAAAACACAAACACTTTTTGACCGTTATATTCAATCTGTTTAATGCTGTTATATTTCTCGGACAGATACGGATGTTCTCGATAGGCTTCCTCACTTGCCGTCAATTTACGCAGCTTGCGATCCAATTCATCATGTTCCATTAGCCCCATCCCCCCTCCTTTTATTATAATCTTAAGTTTGGACAGTCAACAACTTGTGTTTCGGTATTAATAACCCTAAATAAAAGCGTTATCATATAAGTATAAAAAGAGAAGTTATCATTTATATCTAAAATATTACAATACACATAAAAGTACACTATTAAGAATTTTATTCGGAAAAATCGTAATACTCCACAAAAAAATTATAAATATTCCGGGGGGATATCCATGAAAAATCCAATATAGCCTAAATAAGATATTCCATCGGTGGCTCTCCTTTTTTTATGACCTGATCCTAATTCCTGCTTGGTTCTCAGACCTTTCAACGTTATAATAGGCATCAAACCAACAGGAAAGGTACGTGAAACGAATGCTGCGATTCAATGCGATACGTACGGGCTATTTGCTGGGCATCTCACTGGTACTGGCCGCGATTATTTATTTTTTCGCCTCCAATTGGGGCGGACTGGATCGGACGGTCAAAATTGTGCTGGCTGCTGCGCTTATTGTGCTGTTCTATGGCTTGTCCTTTGTATTTGCACGTATACGCGCTATTCCCGGTCAGCAAGCCTTTCTGTCGAATATATTTCTGGTGGCTGGCTGTATAGCCTTTGGCGTTTCCGTGGCGCTGCTCGGTCAAATTTACAATTCCCATGCGGACAGCTACGGATTGTTTTTAATTTGGTCGATTCCGGCTCTGTTACTTAGCTGGATCACCCGCTACAATCCTTTTTATATGCTGTCTTATGTACTGATTCATCTCGGTTTGTGGCTTTATTTTTACCCTACGATGCAAAGTGCGTCTTATAGCGAACTGGAATCGTTGTCCATTGCCGGTGTGTTCGCACTGGTCAATCTGGTGTTGTTTCTATTGACGTTCCTTCATCGTATACATTCTGGACCACTGAAATATATGAGCTTTATCGTTTTCCATATAGCCGTGCTGACGATGACTAACTCTTTTGCATTGGATGAATATGGTCTCATTATGAACATACCCTGTATCGCTGTAATCGCTATTGGATTTTATGTGTTTACCAAGGTCCGACTGAGTAAAACGCTGCTCACCTTGAATGCATTGGCGACCTCCGCTTTTGCTGTCTTTAAATTTATCGAGCTGGCGGAGGCGTACTCTTCATCGCTGTTCTTTGTCTTTGGGTTGATTTTTGTGGCGCTGCTGTTGACGGGTAATGTATGGTTTTTCCGTTATTTGAATCGTTTGGGGAAAACACCGCCGGAAGCTGAGGAAATATCCAACGAGGACAAAGGGGACAGCGCAAAATCCGATACGGAGACAACGGGCATCAGTACATCAAAGACTGAGACAACCGTTACCGAGGAACGTAGCAGTGAATGGATCAGCAAAACCGTATCCCGCGTGATCAAAGTGGTTGGAGTGCTGATTGGAAGTATATCCCTGATCGGACTGATTAACATTAGCACGAATGTAAACCACACCGAATATGTACTGTTGGGTGTGGCGTTGCTGCTTATGATTTCGATGATTGTCATTCCGGAATCCAAGCTGGATTCTGTAATACGTTATACCCTGTTGACGATCAGTTATATTACAGGCTGGGTAGCCATTTTATGGTCAGATATGACGTTGCTTTCGGTATTATTTCTGATCGTTTCCATCGCCGGATGGTTTCGCTCCAAGGGGAAAAGGCAGCTCTTTTTTACCTATACCTTTGTAAACCTGAATCTGGCGACCATTCTTTTTCAGCAGCTTCAGGAGTGGGATTCTTGGAACTGGACCTATGAGTTCATCATCTTCTCTCTTTTCATCGCCAATGCTGTGTTATATGGGATAAGCTACTTTATACTCAAGACGGAGTTAAAAGAACACCTCCGGGATAGCTCATTATTCTTCAGCTTGCTGTTTATGTTATGGGCGACCTTTTTCGAGGATGTCATCCCACACTCTTATATGTTCATTAACATTTTTTATTTTGTTATCGTTACAGGTATGGTCTTTGCCTTCATCCGACTAAAACAAAAATCGGCGGCCATCACAAGCGTAGCGTTCTGGTTTATTTTTATTGGCTTCAAATACTATGATTTGTTGTGGACGCTACTGTATAAGTCCTTTACGCTGGCGCTGCTGGGTGTCATTGCACTCGGAATTACGTGGTGGGCGGATCGGCGGATGGCCCATAGCGGCAAGACAGCGATTGATGCCGGCCACCGCAGCTTTAGCTTCATGCGCTTAAGTCCGCTCCTGATTGCCATAGTCATCGTGCTACAGCTCGGGGTAATCGGCTATCAGACTGTGAGAAGTGAAACCCTGCTTGCCACAGGCGCTTCCATCAAGCTCAAACTAGCCCCTGTAGACCCGCGCTCCCTGTTACAAGGCGATTATGTCATGCTGAATTACGATATCTCTACCCCTTTTTCGCAGGACCATTGGAACCGGGGCAAGGTTAAAGTCGTTCTCACGCCTGGCTCCCAGGGAGTATACATCGCTGACCGCCTGTATCAGGAGGGCGAAAAGCTGGCTGATCATGAGGTCATTCTGAATGGGCAATGGGATGGTTCACGTATTCAGTACGGTATTGAGAATTATTTCATCCCCGAGGGAACCGGACGTAATGTTGAACAGAACGCTCATTATGCCTACATTCGGGTAAGCCAGAACGGGGATGCGTTGCTAGAACGGCTGTCAGACAGCTAACCGGAGAACGTGGAGATCGTGTATCAAGTGGGATGCTGTCACGCTGTTGTACGTCACTCCTGCATGATACAAAGACTATTTGTCATTACAAAAACAGGCTGAACCACGCCCTCCATTACTGGAGAGTCACTTGGTTCAGCCTGTTTACTTTTATAGTACAGTGGAAGAACGCCCCTTATGAATTGCCTTCTTCATCCTTCGTTCAGCCCCGCCTATGCGTCTCTCGACCATGCCACAATCCCCTGGATATCCTCCGGCTGAGTCCGGCAACAACCTCCAATCAGACGGGCTCCTGCTTCATACCATTGGCGAGCACTTTGCCCGAACGTCTCTGTACAACTCGTACCGTGCCATGTCTTGGTAACCGGGTCATATTCCTCCCCCAGATTGGGATACACCACCACAGGCTTATCCGTATAACTGCGCATTTCGTGGATGAGCGATGGAATGTACTGCGGCAAAGTACAATTAATACCTACAGCAGCCACTTGCTCATGTTCATCCAGCCATTCAGCGCACGCGGCGGCAGACTCCCCATTGCTGATGTGCTGCCCATCCTTTGCACTAAAGCTGATCCAGGCATACGTGCCGGGAAATTCCTTTAGCAATCGCGCGATGGCCTTGGCTTCGACCAGACATGGTATTGTTTCACAGGCCAAAATGTCCGCGCCCGCCTCGATCAGCGCTTTCATACGCGGCCTGTGGAACTCCACAAGCTGTTCCTCGCTCAGCGTATAATCACCGCGATATTCTGAGCCATCCGCCAAAAACGCGCCGTAGGGGCCAACGGAGGCCGCAACCAGCGGTTTGGGACGATGCTGTTGTTTTGCACCAGCCGTAATGTCTGCCCAAAATTCATCCCGTGCCTGTACGGCAATCCGTACTGAGGACTGAATCAACTCCAGCGCTTCATTTTCGCTTAAACCCCGTTTGACGTAGCCTTCAAAGGTAGCCTGGTAGCTCGCAGTGATTGCGCAGTCTGCACCCGCTTCAAAATAGTCTCTATGCACACGCTTGATCGACTCCGGGTGCTCATGGAGTATTTTAGCCGACCATAAGCTATCGTTCAGATCATGTCCATGACGCTCCAACTCGGTCGCCATTGCGCCGTCCAGCACGATCACCGGAAATTCGTCCAGTATATGTTGTATCGGATTCATGTGGACCCTCCTGCTCGTCTTTTCTATTTAACCCACTAATTAAGTTGGGTTTAATGATTTATATTATAGCATGTATGTTGATGAGTACCTCTCATTTGCCCATCTGATGTAACGTATAAATTTTTTAAATTAGTTTCATAAGTTAAATTAATTAGATATTGTTCTTTTCTTCACAAAGTCATTTTACTATAAAGGTGCAAACCAACCACTTTGGCCAAAAGATCAGGGAATTGCATAGTCACTTTTGTGAAAAAAGGTACAAGAGAGGGTTTTATCTATGTCTTTACTACAAATGATTACATCGACCTTAACAGATAATAATATTCTCAGTTCCATCGCTTCCACCGTTTTTATTATCCTTCTTGGTTTCTTTTGCCGCAAGAAGGGAATTTTTACAGCACAAGTAGGAAAGCTGCTGTCCAAGGTTGTTTTAACCGTGGCTTTACCAGCGCTAGCCTTTAACTCTTTCATGCAGGATATTAATCCTACAATATTAAAGCAAGGCATGAATGTTTTAATATGGGGAATTTTAATTTATATTATTCTCATTTTTATTTCAAAACCTTTCTTCCTGAGCTACAAGAAAGATAAACAGGATGTTCTGCGGGTATTAACCATTTTCGGTTCTACTACTTTTTTCGGAATTCCAATTGTTGCGGCAATCTACGGTCCTACCGGAGTTATGTACAGTTCCATTTTTAACATAGGCTACCGCATTTTCTTATACTCCTATGGCTATATCAAAATGAGCGGCTTAAAAATGGAGCTTAAAAATCTCAAAACCATGTTTTTAAATCCGATCGTTATCGCCACTTTTCTAGGCTTGTTTGTTTGGTTGTTTCAGGGTTATTTGCCACAGATGAGCGTAGCTACAGAGGATGGGGCCATTCAGCAATTCGCTTTTCTAAGAATTGATCAAACCGCTGTCTGGTTGTTCAAGCCCATGACCTACCTTGCTGGGCTAGCTTCACCATTAGCCTGGTTATCGATTGGCTCTACATTGGGTGAGATCAGCTTCAAGTCGGCAGCTACTGACAAGACCTCTTGGTATTACAGCATAGTTAAGGTTTGGCTTGTACCCATTGTTAACATCGTTTTGCTGGCTTTGTTAACTGTATCCCATATTCTGTCGGTCGATACTGTCGCTTTATCTACTATTGTCATTATGATGGCTACTCCTACAGCTACCGTAGCCGCAGCCTATGCCATCAGTTTCGATAAGGAAGCCATATTGACTTCCAATGCATCGCTTCTATCAACTATAACTTCTGTCGTCATGATTCCAGTTTGGATTATTACGCTAAATATCATTGATAAAATTGGCATTTTCTAAATTAGGGGGAAAACAACATGTTAAAAATAATTTGCTACGGCGTCCGTTCTTATGAGAAACCATATTTCCATGACCTCAATAAATATAACTTTCAACTAACGCTGGTAGAAGATCTGCTAACTTCCGGCAACGCGGAATTGGCACAGCATCATGATGCCGTTTTGTTAAGAGGAAACTGCGCTGCGAATCGAGAGAATCTCACGAAATTCAAGGAATACGGCATTCAATATGTTTTCACCAGAACGGTCGGAATCAACCACATTGATTTGGATGCCTGCAGCGAATTCGGAATGAAGGTGGCACGCGTGCCATCCTACTCTCCGAATGCCATCGCCGAGCTCTCCCTAACTTTAGCAATGATGCTGTTCCGACACACCGCTTATATGACTACCAAAAGCTCGTTCAAAAATTTTATTGTGGATGAGCATACATTCAGCAAAGAGATCCATAACTGTAAAGTTGGGGTTATCGGGGTCGGTCGCATTGGTCTGACGGAAGCCAAATTGTTTAAAGGATTGGGAGCTTCTGTTATTGGCTATGATGTGTACCAATCTGACGCAGCCAAGGAAGTCATTCCATTCACAACTTTAGATGAGCTATTGGCAGAGAGTGATATCGTCAGTGTGCATGTTCCTTATCTGCCGGGACAGAACGACAAGATGATTAACGCCAGCTTTTTAGCAAAAATGAAAAAGGGATCTATTCTAATCAATACTTCTCGTGGAGAATTACAAGATAACCAAGCCATTTTGGACGCATTGCTCAGTAACCATCTGGAAGGCTTCGCTACGGATGTCTTCCCTAAAGAAGATGAATTATTTTTCAGAGCATTTGATCCATGGCAAATGCTCCCGGATCCAACGGTCCAGAAGCTTGTGGAGCTGTATCCAAGAGTTTTGGTGACGCCTCATGCTGGCTCGAATACCGTTACGGCGTTATCCAACATGATTGAAACCAGCTACGACAACTTCCATGATATACTTACAACCCAATCTTCGGACAATCTGGTCCCGCTCCCTGTTCTTTCTATGAAATAATTAGAAAGCTCGGCACTATTGTTGGACAAAAAAAGAACCGCTATTTCCAGATTACAATGGAAATGGCGGTTCTTTTACATCAGGGTTCAACTGATAGAGCATTAGCGGCCTTCCAACCTTGTGGTATTCTATCGATTCAATCAAGAAGCCATCGTCCACCAGGAACTGAATATATTTTTTCACCGTAATACGGGACAAGTCCACTTCTCTGGCTAACGTTTCAACCGAGAATGGACCGTCCAGCTCTTGGATGCTCTTCAGTATCGTGGTCATGGTCAGTTTGGACAGGTTTTTGGATAGATTTTTGGGAAGATTCTTGGTTAGGTTTTCAGAAGGTTCTTTCTTCTCCATATCCATATGCTCATCTTTATTAAAATAATGATCAATGACTGCTTGATTAATTCCGTTCCCTTCCTCCATCACCGTGGCCAGACGCTGGATTTTCTCAACAGCCAGCTTAAAGCGTTCGAATGTAAAGGGTTTAATTAAATAGTCTGCAACTCCATAAAAAACAGCTTCCTTCACCGTTTGAATGTCTTTTGCAGCCGTAATTAAAATAACCGACGCATGATACTGATGCTCCTGCATATGTGATAATAAAGTTAGTCCGCTTTTTCCAGGTAAATAAACGTCCAGCAATACCAGATCCGGCGTCCATTTTTGAAGACAATCCTGTGCTTTATTTACAGTATCCGCCTTACATACAACGTCTAAATTGTCCATGCGCTCAATAAACTGTTGATTGAGCTCAGCAACCATGGGATCATCCTCAACAATCAGAACCTTCATTTATTTGTCACCTCCAATGCACAGGGCAACTCTACATATATACTTGTTCCCAGGCCCGGCTGGCTATCAAGCTCAATGATTCCTTGATGATTTTCCACCATGGTTTTAACCAGATTCAAGCCGTAGCCTCTATCTTCTCCTTTGGTTGAGAAACCATGCTCGAATATTCTTTTTTGCATTTCAAAATCAATCCCCATACCATTATCTTTCACTTTCAGAATGAATACATTTCCCTCAGACTCATAGTTTAATTTCAACTCAATTCTACCAGGTTGTTTTTTTTGTAAAATCGAGTCTATGGCGTTGTCAAAAAAATTGCCCAGAATGTGTATGACATCATGAACAATGTCCTGCATCTCCACATTAGAGACATTCGAGCTTTCTTCAATAAGAACCGAAATATTCTGTTCGCGTGCTTCGTTGATTTTACCCATAATAAAACCTGCTAATGCCGGAACCTTAATTCTCTCGGTCAGAAAGCCTACCTCATTTTGATACCGGTGATTTAGCTGCTGAATATACTGACTGACCTCCGCATATTGCCTCATCTCAATCAGCCCAGATATTACGTGCATTTTGTTCATAAACTCATGAGTCTGTCCGCGAAGAGAGTTAATATAATATTTTGTACCACTTAACTGGTTGCTAAGATGAATCATCTCGGATTGGTCGCGCAGCGTTGCAACTGCCCCAAAAAACTCATTTTCAATATATATAGGCGTTACTGTCGCAATGACTTCTATACCATTCACATAAAATGAGCGATCCTTGATCTTCTTCTTGTCATCAAACACTCTCTTGAAGAGCACGTTATAAAAGTTGGTATCTAGCTGCTCGCCAATCGGGGCTTTCATGTCCTGGTTTGCCAGTTGATACTTGGCCTGAGCTTCTTTGTTCATGAGCATAATTTTCTTGTCTGCCGAAATGGCTATAATTCCTTCAGCGACCTCATTTTCAATAATTTCTTTTTCACGTAATCGTGCTGCTATCTCTTGCGGCTCAAGCCCAAATAAAATCGTTTTGATCTTTTGAGCCAGGAAGATGGCACCCAGAACTCCACTAAAGAGCCCAAGCATCAGTCCTCCAAAAATAGTATACTGCGCCTGCATCAGATCATAATTCAGGGTTCTCATGGTCAGTCCTACACATACAATGCCAATGACCTCATTCTGTTTATTAAATATCGGCGCAAAATATCGGTAGCCTGAGCCCAAAATACCTATATTTTCAGAAAAATGCCCCTGACCGGACAGCGTTCTTCTGGCATCATTCAAATCAGAGAAGGGTTTGCCAATCATCGTTGCATTCGGATGGGATAGCCGAATTAAATCGCGGTTCAGAATGACAACAAAATCTACATTAACGTCATTCATCACTCTTAGCGAATAGTCCTGAATCTGCTTCACAGGAACTCCCTGCTCGACATTTCGAATAACATCGCTATCACTTGCAATCACCTTGGCAATACCCGAAAGTTTTTCCTTCGTATTATCAAAATGCTTGTTAATCACAAAATTACGAATGAGAAGCAAGGAAATAATTAAGGAAATAATGATAACTAAAACAACTAAAATAATAATCATGAACTGTAGCGAAACTTTGAATTGTCGTCTCGGTTTCGACTTACCTTTTAACCGCAACCCCATCACCTAGCTTCTTTCTCAAGCTCTCCATTGGGAAGAAAGCATGTTCTGCTCCTCTAATCCCTTGTTATTCGACACTGTTTGACAAATTCCTCCTTAATCTGCAAGCTCTAAAAAACCCCCACGACAACAAACGTAGCCTCCATCTGAAATAGTTGAAGCTTGGCTATTTCAGTAAAATAAATAAAACCGGCTTGTCTTTAAAAGACAAGCCGGTTTTATATGAATTAGTGTATGCAAAAAGGTTCCAAATTCACAAAATTCCCCGTATCTCATCCAATGACTGCACCTTTTCCCGATGCATCCATTGTTCAAGACCGTAGACCAGCTCAGCTCCTGCGTGCAAGTGGACAAAATTGTACGTCCCCACCTGAATCGCAGCCGCTCCTGCCATCGTAAATTCGATAATATCCTCCACCGAGCTGATGCCGCCCATTCCGATCACCGGAATGGATACCGCCTGCGCCACCTGATGAACCATGCGCAAGGCAATCGGCTTGATCGCCGGGCCGGAAAGACCTGCATACGTATTTGCGAAGACACTGCGTCGCCGACGTATATCAATTTTCATCGCAGAAAATGTATTGATCAGTGAAACACCGTCCGCGCCTTCTTCCTCGCACATAACCGCCATCTGCGTGATGTTCTCTGCATTTGGAGACAGCTTGACGACCAGCGGAAGCGCCGTTACGTTGCGCACCTGTCGCACGACGTCCCGCGCCACCTCCGTCTGGATGCCAAATTGCATTCCGCCCTGCTTTACGTTGGGACAGGAAATGTTCAGTTCGAGCATATCGACGCCTCTGCGATTCATCGTGCGCCGTTTTTGCGCATTTTCCGTAATCATGGCTACGGCCTGAACGTACTCCTCCAGATTGGAGCCACCCACATTAGCAATTACAGCCGTATTCCAGCGCGTCATGTCATCCAGCTCATCCTTCAAAAAGGCCGACACACCCGGATTTTCCAGTCCCACACTATTGAGCATACCGGATGCTGTTTCATGTATTCGTGATCCGGTATTGCCAGCCTTCGGATGAAGGGTTAATCCCTTGCCGACGATGCCCCCCAACAGTTCAGGAGAGTAAAATTCCGCATACTCACGCCCGAACCCAAATGTACCGGATGCCATGATGACCGGATTCTTGAACGGTACGCCTGCAATATTACACGCCATGGAGATCATCAAAATCCACCTCCTCTACCGGGAATACAGGCCCTTCCTTACACACCCTCTTATTACCTCCATGGGTATGCATGGTACAGCCCAAACACGCGCCAATACCACAGGCCATGTGTCTTTCTGTTGATATATATAAACGGGACGACGTGCCAGCTGTTTTCATCGCGAGCGCTTGTAACATTGGAGTCGGCCCGCAGGAAAACATATTCGCATAGAGAGCCGGATCGACCTGCTCGACGATGCTTCCCCCTACCTTGACCTGCACAGATGCCGCCACAGCTTCGAATGCCTCAACCCCGAAGGCTTGCTGCGCAAACCCCAGATAAACGTGCGCATGGGGGTAATGCTTCGCAGCCAGCAGCAATGGAGCCGTCCCCATTCCACCGCCAATTAAGGCCAAGCTGCCTTCTACCTGAGGAAAGCCGTTGCCGAACGGTCCCTCCAGTTGAATCTCCTGCCCCGGCTGTAGCTGGGAAAACAGGCTTGTCCCCTCTCCAACAACCCGGTATAAAAAGGAAATGCTCTCTTCTCCGATATCATAAATGCTAATGGGTCTGGGTAGCAGTGGGTAACTCATCCCGCTGCGCAGCATGTAGAACTGCCCCATTTCCCCTCTGAAGTTCCCCTCTACTTTCATCACATAGATGCCCGGAACGAGCGCCACATTCGAAACTATGTTAGTCATATAACCCCTCCACTAACCACTCACTATAACGTAAAAACAGCAATGATTACGTGACTATTTTCACATTTATAGAACCTTCCTCAATAATCCAGGCATAAAAAAGCGTACTCCTGTTGAAGAGTACGCTTCTGTATTAACTAATCGCTTCGCGTTCCGGATTGCGACTATCTTTTGCATCCTTACGGATTTGCTTGCTGCGCAACTGTCCGCAAGCCGCGTCAATGTCGACTCCATGCTCCAGCCGAACACTACAGCTAATGCCTTGTTTTTTCAGAACATCATAGAAGCCAGTAATCGACTCCGACTCACTCCGTTGGTATTGGCTATGCTCATCCACCGGATTGTATGGAATCAGGTTTACATTTGCCAAATTGCGACGGTGGCCTACCAACTCAGCCAACTCCAGCGCATGCTCCTTGGTATCGTTAACATCCTTCAACAAAATATACTCCAGCGTAATCCGGCGATTTGTTTTGTCCAAATAATAATCAATCGCCTGCATCAGCTTCTCAATCGGAATCGCCCGATTAATCTTCATAATGCGGGTACGAGTCTCATTATTCGGCGCATGAAGGGAAATCGCCAGATTGACATGCAGATCGGAATCGGCAAATTCAATAATTTTATCGGCAAGTCCGCTCGTAGAAACCGTAATATGACGCGGACCAATCGCCAGCCCTTTATGATCCTTAATGACCCGGATAAAGTCGGACAGGTTCACGAAGTTATCAAACGGCTCACCAATCCCCATCACAACGACGTGACTGACCCGGTCGCCCGGACGTTCCTGATCCAGAAACAACTGCACCTTCATAATCTGCTCTACAATTTCACCGCTGGACAGGTCCCGGCTCTTCTTCAACAGCCCGCTCGCGCAAAAGCTGCACCCGATGTTACAGCCCACCTGCGTTGTCACACATACAGACAGCCCAAACTTGTGCCGCATCAATACCGTCTCAATCAGATTGCCATCCTGAAGACGAAACAAGAATTTGACCGTCCCATCCGCCGACTGCTGCTTCACATGCTCTTCCAATGTTTCAATCGGAAAATGTTCTGCCAACAGGCGGGTACAATTTTCATGAACCTCCGTCATCGCAGCAAAATCGGTAATCCGTTTCCGGTAAAGTGCGTCCCATACCTGCAACGCCCGGGATTTCTTATGTCCATGCTCGATAAGCCATGCTGTCAACTGATCTAGTGTTAATCCATAAATGGATTCTTTTTTCATGTTCGGTCCTCTTTTCAAAACGTTAAAATTCGTCTTCCTCTATATACAAACCATTTATTTAAAACAAAGCACTCATCAATCGTCTCAACCATCATTGCATCATAGCATGTTTAAGCAGTCTTCGCTATTCAAACGCTTCTTTCATTGTCCCAAATTTTAATTATGAACACAAGGGGAAAAGCTAATTGTCTCCTCCAGAATTTCAATATGAAATTCCGACTTGAAACAGAGTATGCGTCCCATTAAACTAGGCGACAGAGTCTGTTCAACAAGAGCACGTAAAGACAGGATTACGGACACTGCTAATGATATGATTACAACCAAGGAAGGTGATGCGGTTGGAATGGTTACTTCGGATCAAGAACGCGCTTGAGCTGATGGAAGAAAGAATGCAGCAGCCGCTGGATATCGACGAAATTGCAAAGGCAGCCTATTCGTCTCCTTTTCATTTTCAACGTATGTTTCATATGCTAACCGGCGTCACGGTAGCCGAATATATACGTAAACGCCGATTGACCTTGGCTGCACAGGAATTGAGTCTTTCTACCACCAAAGTCTTGGATGTAGCGTTCAAATACGGATATGATTCCCCCGAATCTTTTTCTAAAGCGTTCCGTAAGGTACACGGTATATCTCCCACTGAGGCCAGAAGCCCTGGGGTGAACCTGAAAGCCTTTCCACGCATTTCCTTCCATCTATCGTTAAAGGGAGATCAGGATATGGATTATAAAATCGTAGAGAAAGCGGCCTTTACGGTCATTGGAAAGTCCATCCAAGTCACAACGAAAGACGGCGAAAATTTCCGGGAAATCCCGAAATTCTGGGACGAGCTGAACGCGGATGGTACATCGGATCGGATTCAAGCCTTGGGAACAAGCGAGGATATCCTCGGTATTTGTTTGGATTTCAAGCATGGGGAGGAGAAATTCACGTACCTGATTGCCGCAGAGGGCACCGAGGACGTAGCCGCTTCCAACGGATTGGATGCCAGAACGATTCCGGCTGCAACTTGGGCTGTGTTTACATCTATCGGCCCTTTGCCTCATTCGATTCAAAAGGTATGGCAAAGAATTTTTCAGGAATGGTTCCCTGCCAGCAATTATGAGCATTCAGGCGGACCCGAGTTGGAAGTTTATACCATGGGGGATTCCCGTGCTGAGGATTACCGATGCGAGGTATGGATTCCGGTTAGCAAAAAATAAAACAATGAACCGATTGCCCAGGGCAGTCGGTTTTCTGCTGTAAATTATTGATTTTTGTGTTTCTCCCACTCTAATACTGATTTCAAAACCTGTAGAGCCATCTCCTGATTCTGTTCCCCAATAAAAATTATTCACAAATACTGCTATATTATTATCTATAGATGTTAAAATGTAGTAAATCAACATATATAGAGGGTTAATCTTTTGGGTTACCTCGGTTACTCTTAAA
Source organism: Paenibacillus sp. 1-8 (assembly GCF_056316205.1). Lineage (NCBI taxonomy): Bacteria > Bacillati > Bacillota > Bacilli > Caryophanales > Paenibacillaceae > Paenibacillus > Paenibacillus sp. 1-8. The sequence continues at coordinate 5,270,910 of NZ_CM149995.1, forward strand.
TGAGGTAATGAACATGCCGAGGTCACAAAACGCTACGAAATAACAATCCAAAAATTACATATTTATAACGTATCAAAGGAGATCACAAATGGATAAACCTAAGCATGTCCCTTATTGGTTCACCCCAGAGAAACTTATAAGCTCGCCGTACTTGCCAACTCTGCATCTATCATTGCTTGTCATAATCATCCTTCAGGTACACCTGCTCCTAGCTCGGAAGATGTAAGCACAACCCTCCGATTACGAGACGCAGGGCTTTTACTCGGTATCGAATTGCTGGATCATGTCATATTAGGAGACAAAACGTTCATTAGCATGAAGGAAGAGGGGCTTATGTAGTTAACATCAGTCCAGATTATTTTGAAAGGCTTCCCCCTTAAGCTCTTGCTTCAACACAGAATAAAGCTTTGAACCTGCCAGCTTAAGCGGATACTCTGTTGTTTTACAGAGAATGCCGAAAGTCATATCTATCAGGCTGCCACTTAATTCCCTCGTCGTTGTTCCTGCCGGAACGGGATTCACTAGAATTTGGGGCACAAGGGCAATACCCAACCCGCTTTCCACATAAAACTTTAGAGCCGTCATGCTGCCAATTTCCATGGTATCTAACGTGGTTATTCCATATTCCTTCATGACCATTTCTAGTTTGCGACGATAGGGGCAGGTGGCTGACGTAATTAGCAACCGATGTCCCTGTAAATCCTCTGGCCCAATGCTTGTTTTTTCGGCAAGCGGATGATGTTCAGGCATCAAAACCACAAAATTCTCCTTACATAAAGGTTCAAAATATAGCTCAGTGCCCAAATCTGGTGCGGAACACAGCGCTAAATCAATATCCCCTTTGAGAATCCACTCGCTCAAGGTGGGGGTATTTCCAAACTCGATGGAGATCTGAATGTTCGGATAATCGGATAAGAATCGCTTTAGAATCGCCGGTAATCGGTAGCTGGCGGTCGGCTCGGTCACTCCTAAACGAATATGGCCTGCGGTGCCCCATTGCAGATCCTCCATGTTCTTCTGCAATTGCTCCATATCCTTTACAATGTGCAGACTTTGCTCATAAAACACCCTGCCCGCCTCAGTTAACTTTATTTTCTTGCCTCGTTCAATCAGTTGAACTCCCATATCCGACTCCAGCCTTTGCATTTGCATCGTAACTGTAGATTGCGCATAATTCATCTCTTCCGCCGCACGAACAAAGCTGCCGTAGTTCACGATCATTTGAAATGTTTTGAGTGTTTTAATATCCATCCTCATACTCCTGATCTGAATTCATTTTTATTGAACGATCTGTTCATTTAATTCAATTATACAGAATCAACTACATCCTCTACAATAATATATATCAGATGGTATCTATTTTTTCAGAAGCAAAATCAAATGGACGGATAAGGAGCGATTGTATATGGATTTACATCAAAAAGTAGCATTGGTTACAGGTGGGGGTACAGGAATCGGGAGAGCTGTATGTATGGCGCTGGCAGATCGAAAGGCTACGGTGGTCGTCAACTATTCGCGCTCTAAAAACGATGCAGAGGAAACCGTGAGAATGATACTTGAAAAGGGTGGACGTGCTATCGCGTTACAGGCAGATGTTTCTCGAGACAAAGAGGTACGAGATATGGTGGACCAGATTGTTCAGCAATTCGGCACGGTTGATGTACTCGTGAATAATGCCAGCATTACACATCACATTCCTATGGATGATCTGGAGGCGGCCACGGAAGAGGTATGGGATGATCTTTTTAATGTAAATGTAAAAGGCATGTTTTACTGCGCCAGAGCCGTAGCTCCTTTTATGAAGAGTAGTAAACAAGGAGCCATCGTTAATCTTGGAAGTATAGCGGGACAGACGGGGCTAGGTTCCTCACTCCCTTATGCCGTATCTAAAGCGGCCGTTCACGGGTTAACGAAATCTTTGGCACGAGCCTTGGCACCAGATATCCGCGTCAATTGCATCGTGCCGGGAGCGGTAGCGACTAGATGGTGGGCGGGGAGGGAGGATCAAATGAAACAATTGTTTCCTCATTTGCTGCTACAGCACATTTCCACGCCCGAAGATATCGCCAGCATGATTTGCTCTGCCTTGGAACAGGAAGCCATGACAGGCCAGATTATTACGGTGGACAGCGGACAAACGCTGTAACTTAAAGTTTCCATAATTGGCTGAAATAAAAAAACGGCCGAAGCCGTTTTTTTTGTCGTATCAAGCAATCCTCTTTTATTTTTTTTCTTTAATCACCAATAAAACACCTATCAAAATGAAAAGCGCGCCGATCCAAAATGTACCACCTACTTGTTCTCCCAGTAGAATCCATCCTAAGAAGGTTCCCACCAAGGGTTGAAAAAAGAAAAATAACCCCCCGCTTGAAGCATTCATTAATTGTAAACCACGATTCCAGAGAATGAACGCACAAGCGGTTGAAATAATCCCCAAATACAAAATTCCTCCCCAGATTTTTGGTCTGGCCAACTGGGAAAAGTCAATTTGGGGCAACTGTCCTACAACCATAGGAGTCAGTACGATGATGGCAAACAAGATTGAATAGGTCGTGACCAAAAGAGGTGAATACTGTCCGGGTACGCGTTTAATTAACACTGACATGAGCGCCCAAGTTAGAGCTGCAATAAGTAGAGCTATACCGCCAAGCTGGCTTGATTCGTCTACGTGAGCATTCCCAACGATCAACGTTACACCGACTGTAGCTAAAACGACTGAACTGATTTTTTTTAACGTTAACCGTTCCTTAAGTAGACATCTGGCGAAAATAACCATAAAGGCTGGTGTGGAAGAAGTAATGATAGCTCCCATTTGCGCCGAAGATAGCATTGTCCCATATTCTTGCGTTACAATGGAAATTGCATTCCCTACGACTCCGATCACTACTAGCAGCAATAAATCACGTTTATGAACTTTCCATGATTGGCGCTTAATAAAACCAATCACCAAAAGTGCAATGATTGCTACAACATATCTCATCCAGACCAATTCCAGCGGTGGAATTACAGCTACAACTACCTTAACAACAATGTACATTCCGCCCCAAATGCTGGCGGCTAAAGCCAAATATATAGCACCTAACGTATTATTTTTCATTTTATTTCCCTCCGAATATAAGTTGGGGTAGATGCCCCAGCGGAGAGAAGTAATCACTTCCACTCCATTAAGGGCGCGGAAGGACTACAGGTACATCATTTTCAAAAAGTGGAGCTTTTAACATTCTATCACCTCATCATTGAATGTTTGATTGAAAATAACCATCCATGATTATCCGATGGGTGTTCCATTCGGTACAGGCTGATTCGGTTGTAACAATACAACATCGCCTACTATCTGCTGTCCCACAATATCTTCAGCTAAATAGGAACAACATAACAATCTAAGCTACTTCCAAAAACATGTACATAGAAACCCAATAGCAATACCAGTAAACCATCCAATTAAGAAGGGGTCATTACTATGAAAAAATTCATTTTTCTTTCCTTAACGATGTTGCTATTGTCCCAATCTGCCGAATCTCATGTTTCAGCCTCTCCAAATCCAGTGCTTAAAGCAGTAGCCAAAAATGGAGTTAATCCTCCCTCCCCTGGTGTTGAAACCATAGTTTCCGCTCGTAGTAGAGGACATGGGGGCTTCCAAGACTTTTTCACACTATCCCCTCAAAACGGGAAACATCTAAATTTATACGTTAAAAACAATGGCACCTCCACAGTCCATGTGAATGTAATTATTGATGGTGAAGATTTTGGGACTTCTGACGTTCCGGCTGGTAAACAAAAAACAAGAACCTTTGAACAACTGGTTTCCAGCGGTTTATCAGGAAATTATGAAGTTCGCATATCCAACTCGGATGGATCTCTGTACGACCTTCAAGTGAGTGCAAGACAGTTCTGAGATGATACTCCAGTTTGTTGAGCGGCTTCCTTTTACCCCCTCTCCTATAAAGAAGACGTAACAAGCGTTCCGGAAGTAAATGCTCTGTTACAAAACTACCGTCAAAAAGTGATCGACAAATAGCCGATTTACAGCGCATTGTGGGATTTATAGATCATAACTGCGCAATGGTTTTGCGTATGATAACAGGATTACTGTTGACGCTTGTGGCAATGTAATCGTCTGTACATAACGATGGGTGTAAAGTAATCATGGACATGGTATGCACTGCAATCGAAAATCGGCTGCTAATTTGTTTCATCGAATCACCAAGAACCCCTGACTTAGATAATGGAATAGTTAACCCATTCTGCCTGGACGGCGCCCTTTTCTTCAAAGAAACGTTGCGCCCGCTGATTGCTAGGCCCCGTGATCCAGGACATGTACGCATACCCATGCTCTTGTGAGTAACGTCGGCATTCCAAAAACAGTTGGGATTCCACCTCTGTATCTCTGTATGGCTCCCTGACAAAGAGATCGTTCATGATGGTGATTTTATCTGCTCTCATTGTGCTGAAAGCAAAGTATAATGTAGCGAAGCCAACAAGCTCCCCTTCCTGCTCTACTACGAACTGTATACCTGCTTGCTTCTCGAAAAGGTTAAAAATCAAATTATGTATTTTTTCAGCAGCCGGTGCGGGATTCTTATAAAAACCAACAATATACTCATACATTAACTCCGTCAAACCATTTACATCGTTAGGTTCAGCATTTCTTACGATAAATGACATGTTAACTCCCCCTCTTAATATAATTGAATAAATATACTATATAACGAATTAATATGCAATATATTAGAGATAATTAGCACATTTCGCTAATAAGCCATCATAGCTTGATAAAACAGAACCAGCCTAACACTTTATTTTCTTATGACATCTTTTCCGATTTATACATTTTAGCCTGGTTTCAGTTGTCCATTACGCATATGATCTTCCTTCATTAGCATGAAGGTCACGGCATGATCGGTATTACTGTAGCTGTTTCCGTCACCTAGAATTCCTTGTTGCTGCTCGTACTTTTGTAGGCGCGGCAACAAATTTTTACGCACCAAACGAACCGCTTTTTTCAGCGGTTTATCTTTAGGATTCTCCTGTAATGTACTTTCGAGTTGCTGCACAGCTCGTTCCAGTTTTCACTCGTGATGGAACTGGATTCGCCTAACTCAAGCAGATCCTAATTAACAAGTTCAGCATTTTCCTGCCGTTCTGCTTCTTTAATCGTTGCAAAAAGGGGGTGAACTTTCTTCTGTAAATGATCTTTAAATTTCACAACAGCCTTTCCCCAAACGAATGTGTACTTGTTAGCATTCGCTTCGATTTTTGTGCCGTCGACAAAGTAGTGCTCCAATTTCACATGACCTGACTCTACGAGAAGTTGAAGAACACCTGTAAAGATATGCTCTAGAACATCTTTCATACGTTCAGAACGGAAACGATTGATGGTTCGGAAATCTGGTCTTTGCCGTGCAGCTAACCACATGAATGGGATCTGCTCGCGAACTGATTTTGCAATTTGATGGGATGAGTAAATACGCTGGGAGTAGGCGTAGATGATGATTTTTGTGAGCATTTTAGGATGATAGCTATCCCGGCCATCCCCCAGGATACACTGAAGCGAAAATATTGTCGTCAATCCGATTCACAGCTTCGTTCATTAAACGGACAAGATGATTTTCTGGAATATCTTCCTCTAAACTCATTGGCAAGTAAAGTTGGTCCATGCTATATTGGATGTACAAAGAAACCTCTCCTTTTGGTATGTGGTTGGGTGGGTGGTACCTCCATTTTACCAAGGAAAGGTTTCTTTTTGTTTTACAAAAATGAGAAAGGGGCTGGCCCTCAGTCATTATTTATGACTTTTGGGACAGCCCCATTGCAAGATTATAACGCTTACCAAGGAGTGTTAGAAGCTTTAAGTATAACTGTTCCTTTTGGCACACCTGATCCACCGTAAATAGTCACTGTGTATGTACCTGAAGGAACAAGTGGATTACTATCATTATTTATGAAATTTACTCCTACTCCATCTGCTGCAATAGTTTTATTAAAGATGATTGTACCCTTAGTATTATGCTTTACTTCAACTCTAAAAGATTTTGCCCCTGTATTTTTTACATACATGTTAATATGTGGATATCCACTCTGTACTGTCCATGAAGTAGATGGGTCTGCAGTAGTATTATTTGATAAATTCCAATCTAGTGTATTATTTTGGATTGCAAAAATTCCAATGGCTTCATTTCCTTCTTTGGATGCTGTATTTTCATTTGCCGAAACAGCACCAGCAACCCCAGTAATAAGAGAAATAGATAATGCACTAACACCAATAATCTTCATAAATTTGTTTGTCATTCTCATAACTTCCTCTCAATATAATTATAATTTTTTGAATACGCTAATATCATAACATGACAGGTATATTATACCAAATAACCAATTATACGACATTTAACGACATTATTCCCTTATGTACTAGGATCTAATTTCACTTCCACTTTTTCAAAAAATTTCTCTTAAAAAACGAGACTACATTTTTCGACGAGATCCTTGTCAACAAGTTCACGCTCATTGAATCGCTTTTTTGAAGTTCTTTGCTCTGAAGGTCTAGAATGAGCTTTATTTTTACTATTTCCCTCTATGTCTCTATAATGATTTCCCTGTAGTTTCCATACAAAAGTAGGTAATCTACCACCAAAAAACGCAGTATTGTTGGTTTCAACTCTGCGTTTTTTGTAAGCGGTCATCTTTTTTTCAACTTTTCGAGCTAGTTTTAATGCACCTTGATCAATATATTTCATATAATAATGCGACAAAATAAATAAGGGCACCATGGAAACCAGAAACGTAATTGCATAGGCAAGATTATAATTTAAAAAATGAATTACTTTACTAAACAGGAACGCGGAGAACGTATTTAGGAAAGTGAAATGAATGAGGTAAAGGGAAAATGAAATCTGTCCTAAATAAACAAAAGGTCTCCATCCAAACACATGCTGCAGCACTTTTGAACGAATCAGAGCAAACAAAATCATAGCAGAACCCAGGGTTCGTGCAAGAAGTCGTGGGTCGATGTCAAATTGAATCCATTCATTGATATTTTTTGTCCACACTTCTATAGGTTCATACATAGTCCCCATTAATGAAGTATAAGGCGCCGAACCTAAGTAAATCCCCACTAAAAGCACAAGTACTTTCATTATTTTACTTTGGACCCATTTGTGCTTGAGCAAATCAGCAAGCAGCATTCCCCACAAAAAAGCGACAAAATAGGTTTGAATAAAAGCAATGGATAAGACCACATACACAATCCATCTTTTTTTTACTCGTCCAAATAAAGCAAGAAAACCGAATATCAAAAAAGAACCTAATAGCTCATAGCTCATTGTCCAAAGGACTGGATTGTAAGGATGTGCTTCAAAATGGAAAAACGGATCAAAAATAGCAGCCTTGATAACGGTATATATATTTGTATCTAAAGCGTAATAGTTCTTTTTCATATCCGTCCATGTTGTTCCCCATATATCTTGGAGATAAAAGGCATTCGTAATAATTGCTAGATACACAAGCAATACGGATACCGCTGCCGGCACGGCAAGCCGAATGTACCTTCGTAGGGCGCTGGAATGCAACAATTTTAGAAAGGTCTCACTATCGAGCTCTTTTTCAAACATTTTGACACTGAGCACATAACCACTTAGCACAAAAAACAAACAAACGGCAAATTGTCCATTATAAAATAAATTAATCGGAGAATGTCCGTACCAGATATCCCATTCAAAATGAGCTTGTTGCGATCTTCCAGTTAACGCAGCTGGATAAAATACTTGTATGTAGTGCGAAATAACCACGGCAAATGCCGCGAGGCCCCTAAGGCCATCCAAATAGAATAGCTTTTTTTCAAATGTCTCTTTATTCATTTTTCCCCTCTTCTTCCATTAGTGAGGCTATTATAACATGCGATGCTGCGCGATTAAATGCACATCGTTAACCATTTTTTATTTGAGAATAACGAGAATTTGAAATAGATGTCAGTAAAAAATAAAGTATTAGACTGGATATCTAGGAGAAGGTGTCCGTACTGCAAACTGGGATTATTCTAAAAAATAAAGTTGTAGACTCCGTCAGAGGTGCGCCCATGCGGAAGATTTTTTGTTGTATGCATAGAGCGATTTCTTAAGTGTGACGGGCGTTGTGGAAAAGACCCAGGATGTTCTGAAACGGCTTATTAATGGTTAGTCTACAACTTTATTTTCCGAATCTAGACTCTAAACACTTTATCTGTTTTATTAATGTGCTTCGACTGGTTTTTGATTAATGAGATTCCAACGCGCTTGAGCAACTCTATACTAATGTTTTTTAATCAGACGCTTGTTCTTCAAAATGTTACGAATCATCTTATGATTGGGGAGTTGCGTGAACAGCATATGTCCGGGGTGCGGATTGGCCTCGATAATCCAGATCTGGCCGCTCTTCTCAATAGCCAAGTCAATGCCCAACTCGCGAACCGAATGGTTTTGCCCCATCGTGTCGGCAATGATTTTGGAAAGTTCGATGATCTGATCCAGCGTACTTCTCATTTTCGTTCTGTCATTTTTAAAAACCCTTAAAAGCACTTTGGATATCGGAGCCGCATGTCCCCCTTTCCGGTAATTGGTCACGACTTTGGATGGGGCTGCCACACGCCCGGTTATCCCTGAAATGATCCATTCTGATTCCGGCTTCTGCATGTACACTCTGGCGTCAAAAATAGAGCCTTGGTACTTCGCTAACCGAAGTCCTTGCTGTACCAAATAACGGCGATGAGGCCTCCGATAGGTTCTGATCGCTCTCCTAACCGCTCGGGATCTGACAATTCTTCGACTGGAGCCGCAACGAATCTCATACTTCCTCCCCAGCTTTTTTGCCCGTATGATGCCAGTCCCTCCGCTTCCGTAATTAGGCTTAATGAAAACCGTCCGATAGGCATCCAGCATGCGCAAAGTCCTTGCCTTGCTAATCCAACGAGTTTCCGGCAAATGAGAACTTAAAACGGGATGTTGTCGCATTTCCTTATATTGAATCATTTTTCCAATGGGCACGAATATCCCCCTATTCTTTTGGGTTTTTGCACGCATTACATGAATATGCATCTAGATTCTATCTTGGTAACGGCGAATGCCACAGTTTGCTATGAAAGAGGCAAATCTCTCCTATCCTACCTTCTTTGATTCAAGATAGAGATGCGCAAAGTGTTCATTACACGGCGTAATTATTGCATATACCTATAAGTTCGATTTCAATTATATATTAGACCAATAGCAACTTTGGATATATGATATATTAAAAATACCGTGAGGGGGAACGTTAACATGTCCATTTATGATTTTCAAGCAACCTCAATTTACGGAGAACCGATTGAATTCTCAACGTATAGAGGAAAAGTTCTCCTCATCGTAAACACAGCCAGCAAATGTAGCTTTTCCCGTCAATTCGCTGATCTGCAGAAGCTCTACGAAAGACGGAGGGAACAAGGTTTTGAAATCCTTGCGTTTCCTTGTAACCAATTCAATGAAAAAGAGCCGGGTAGCCATTCGGAGGTTCAGGAATTCTGCCAAATTAACCATGGAGTAACATTCCCGCTATTTGAGAAAACGGATGTAAGGGGCCCATCTCCTCATCCTTTATTTCAATATCTGACCCAACAAGCACCGTTTCAAGGCTTCGATACCCAGACCAAGGACGGTCAATGGATGGAGGATTTCCTGCGGGATAAGTATCCGGAAATATACGCTGGCGACGGTATCAAGTGGAATTTTTCTAAATTCTTGGTCGATCGCGATGGCCATGTAAAAGGAAGGTTTGAAGTAACAACGGAGCCCTGTGCCATTGATCCTGTCATCGAATCGCTATTGTAGTTTTTCCGTTCACTTCTTTGGATTATTTCAGAAAAGAGAATCAAATGACAAAAACAAATATTTGTCATTTGATTCTCTTTGTGTTATCCTGACTTCAAGGAGGTGACTCACACGGCAACTTGACCGTGTCTCTATGGAAAAATCCTCAGATATTTTAACCAAGGAACAGATTCTCATCGCTACAGAAGACACACTTAGACGTTTTGGTGTAGCCAAAACCTCCGTGACCGATGTTGCCAAAGTATTGGGAGTAAGTCATGGCACCATTTACCGACACTTTAAAAGTAAAGCCGAGCTTCTTGAAGGCGTGACCGAAAAATGGCTGAATGATAAGATTATCGCTCCATTAACGGAGGTATGTCAGGATTCATCCCTGCTGGGAGCGCCGCGTTTAAAACGATATATACAGACCTTGGTCGAACTCAAGCAGTATTATGCCCGCGATGACGAGGAAATGTTCGAGATGTATACCCGGGTCACCGAGCAAGCCGCTGATTTAATCGACCAGCATATCGCCCACATTGTGAATCAGCTCGCTGACATCATTGCACACGGGGACATCACGTCGGATCAGCCAGCCCAACTGGCGCGTACCCTTTTCTATGCCACAGCCCGTTTTCATCATCCTGCTCATGCTTACGAATGGAAGAGTCCTGCGATTGATCAGGAGTTTTCGGATGTGTGGATGCTTTTAGAAAATGGAATCTCTTAAAAAATTATAGAAAGAGGGTTAAATACCTATGAAACATTTGGACGGGAAAATAGCGATTATCACCGGTTCCTCCAGAGGAATTGGACGTGCTATTGCCGAGCAACTGGCTGATCTGGGTGCTAATGTAGTCATCAATTATGCCAGCAGTCCGGACAAAGCCAAAGAAGTCGTGGAGGGCATTATTCAAAAAGGCGGAAAAGCCATAGCGCTCCACGCTGATCTGGGCAAGATGAGTGATATTGAAGCATTATTTACAAATACGATTGCTGAATTCGGCAAAGTGGATATTCTGGTTAACAACGCTGGGCTGATGATCACCAAACCTCTGGCTGAGGTGACCGAAGCTGATTTTGACAAACAATTCGCACTGAATGTAAAAGGGACTTTCTTTGCCTGTCAGCAAGCGATGAAATATATGGAAAACTACGGAAGAATCGTGAACCTGTCTACGTCCGTCCTCGGACAAATGTTTCCGACCTATAGCGTATACGCGGGTACGAAAGGCGCGGTGGAGCAATTTACCCGCCAGCTTGCGAAAGAATTCGGGAGTAAACAAATTACGATCAACGCCGTGGCTCCCGGTCCCGTGAACACCGAGCTTTTTCAAGCAGGAAAAACCGAGCAACAGATCGAAGGCATGAAAACAATGAATGCGATGGGTCGTCTCGGTGAACCGGAAGATATCGCTGATGTGATTGAGTTCCTGGTCAGCGCCAAATCACAGTGGGTTACCGGACAGACAATTCGCGTCAACGGCGGATTCATTTAAAAGCTGGAATACATGAAATGGAGGCTGTTCACGCTCATGATATTACACAAAGGCGAGACCCTGTTTCGGCAGGGGGAATCCGGCCCTCTATATCACTTAAAGAGCGGCCTGTTAAAAATTATCCGAGTCCATGAAGATGGCTCGCAAATTTTAGTTAATGTGATTGTGCCCGATGAAATCATCCCGCACCACTCCCTGATCAGTCCCAATCCTTATTATGGTACAGCGGTGGCGCTGGTAACCTCTGAGGTTGAAGTTCTGTCGCAAAAGGAATGGTATCTGGTACTGGAGCAAGACCCGTCTCAATGTCGGGCTATCGCTTTGCAGCTACAGGATAAATTACGCATGATGCAGCAACGAATTGACCAGCTCACCGAGGTGTCACCTGCCGAGAAGCTTCGGAAGCTTCAACGCTGGTTCCACTCCTACATCGCACCCGCAACGTTAACGGACGTGCTGACGCAGGAGGAAATCGGCCAGTTCATCGGGCTGCGCCGGGAGACGATTAATCGGCTATTGCGTGCTTCAAGCGCTCCTTCTGCAAAAGATGATGGCGATAATGCATCTCGATGAGCGTAAACCACTCTCCAGCATTCAACGCGCCGAAACTGGGATGAGAAACGGTAGACTTCCCTGTTGTTTTCCCAACGATCGGCTCAAGCTCTCTCATTTTGCGGATTACCGCGTTCAATCCCTCTACAATTTCTTCTTTGCCAGTCGGTTGCGGGGGAGTGTATTGTGGGGATGGCGGGACCTGGATACGCACGGGCGGAAAGCCTCCCAGATCAAAAATGGCCGTTCCTGCCTCCGTTTTAGCCCCTATCTCTCCATCTGGCTTTAGACAAAGATCAATGTTCTTAAGATGCATATAAAGAGCCGAATTCACCAAATGAAGGTACATTTGTCCAAGTGACCATTCGCCCTCCTGTGGCTTGTACTGCAATTGCTCCAAGCTAAAGCTGTCCAATTCAAGAAGATAGTGTTGTACCGTTTCTTCAAAACGCTGCAATGTTTCGGTTGTTGTATTCATATATTAGTAACTGCCCCTCTCCTTCAAGTAGCTTTACTATACAAAAATGCTACTGACAGCATTATGTCAGTAGCATTTCAACATTTTTTCGGCTTCTGCACGTACCCGGTCCCGGAGAGATTCAGGCTCCAGCACGACCACATCCGCGCCCCATCCAAGTATCCATTGCAGTAATTCCTCCGGCTGTCTAACGCGGAAGAGTACATGCAATCCATCTACACGCTCCTCTATGGCCTCCATGTAAAAATTGTTCGCTTCCTTCACTTTATCTGCGATATCTGAACGGGCTAGTACGCGAACACTTACATGACGGTCATCGGTTTGCTTGTAATTCTGCAAATTAAAATCGACAGGCAACTGAAACCTGTCCTCCAGCACGATAAGCTCGTCCATACGTGACAAACGGAAATGGCGGAACTGCTGCCGCAATTCGCACTGCCCAATCAAAACCCACGAACCACGAATCAGTACAAGACCATAGGGGGCGACCACACGCACACTTTGACGATTCCCGTCAGACTCTGGCATTCTTTTGGAGTAGCCGAACCGTACCTTCCGTTTTTCCAAAATAGCGAGACGCAGCGTTTCCAAATAGGTTTTCTCTCTACGGCTTGCCCCTTCACCCACCGCGAGCAGTCTGATGGTCGTACGCACCCGGGAAACTTCCTTGCGAACACTCTCCGGTAAAATAGCTTCAATCTTTCTGCGAGAAGCCTGCGCCTTGATGCCGTAATCTGTATCAAATTTTTGTTCGACAAAATCTGTCCCGATTAGCAACGCCACGGCTTCTTCCACGCTAAAGCTCACCGGGGGCAAAAAATATCCCTCCATCAGGGAATATCCAATGCCGGGTGCGCCTACAATCGGTACACCCGATTCGCTTAGTGCCTGAATATCCCGATAGATGGTTCTCACACTCGTTTCGAATATGGCCGCCAAATCCTCGGCTCGTAAAATATCCTTACGCTGCAACTCTAGCAAGATGGCTAGCAGGCGGTCTGTTTTGTTCATACCATGGCACCCTCTCTGGAAGGATCTACATACACTAATATAAAAGAGCAATAAGGACAGTGCAATCACTGCGACTTATTGCTCTTTTTTTCATACGGAGATTACTTTCATTACTTGAAAAACACTTTTTCGACGTTATATTTAGCCTTTTGTGAATTGATGATGTAGGTTTCATAGATTTCTCGCTCTACCGCATCTTCTACAATACAAACTTCAATAATCGCCACTTCGTTCCGCTTGTCCTTCATCGGCGATACGGTGTCTTCAAAATGCTTTTTGATTCTTTGTCTCAGCTTTCTTGCTTTACCAACGAACAACAATTCCTTCTGTGCGTTGTAAAACATAAAAATACCGCTCTTATCTCTGGGAATCAGGTGGAAATCTGTAAATCCGTAAATATGGCTCAGTTCAGGGTTAACCTGTTTGGTAATCGTGATGTCCGGGGTTGGAATCGTTATGTTTATCACTATGTCACTTCCTCGTTTTATATAAGTGTAAATATTATCACAAATCCCGATGTAACACCATTCAATAATCCTTGCCCCATGACTAAAATGCCCGACTTAGAAAATAGTATGAAAAAAAGATGACCCTGATGAATACAGAGCCACCTTTTCATTTTCTGTCAACCGTTTTTGTAATCCGTAATGCGGTAATACATCGTTTTATCCTTCAGCTTACGGAAATGAGACCTTGCCGGATAAAGATTAGCTTCAATAATCCCGATACGTCCTTTCCGGTCTATTCCAATGTCCAGTCCATATATACGGTGTCCCGGAAAAAAGGCGCTTAATCTCTTCGCGGAACGGATGGAAACACGATTAATATGGGACTCTAATGCACTGGCAGACAGGTGCCGAACGGAAGATTGTTTAATACCGGATTTAAAGCTGAGCAATGTCCCTTTACTCCGTGTATTATTGGAAACAATATAGCCTTTGCCTGCAACTTTGATAACCTTTCCTGTGACTACCCATACAGATGAGTGGATTCTCCGTTGAATGATGACTCTCATATCAAAAGGGCGTTTGTGGATGGTCGGACGAGTAATTCTGCGTTGAACCATATAACTGGCGTTCCCGATTTTTCTTCTAATATAATGATACGTATTGGTTCTGCCCCGTACTAAAACTTGTTTATTCTCGTAATGTACGATGTACTTATGGTTTCCTAACCAGGAGACCTGAAAGATCCCCCGTCCACGACTCCCCCACACCGGTTTCACGATAACATGCCCGTACTTGGAGAGAAGTTTCGAAAAATTATACCTCTTCAGGAGCTTCGTTTCGGGGACGTAAGACCTCAGAGACGCATGTCTTCTCAATAACAAATATTTGTACCACTTATCTTTTGCTGCTGATGCCATGGGGACTCCACCTTTCTCATCCGCATTTTATGCTACTGAGATAGCGTTCAAGCCATTCCAAAAATAACTCCATTTCCTTATACGTGATATCACCTATATTGGCAATCCGGAACGTATTTAGTTTCTCAAGCTTGCCGGGATAAATCATAATACCTTTGCTGTAAAAATAATCATGCATAGATTGAAAATCATAACCTGCACAATGAGGTTCAAGAATGGAGGTAATGATTTTGGAATGATGCTCTTCGGGAATGATATAGCTTAGACCTAACCGGGCTAACCCGTTAATTAAGGTTTTCCAGGATGTCGCGTATCTTTCGTACCTTTTATCCACCCCCTCTTGCTTTAATTCCTCAATCGCTTGTTTAAGCGCATATAAGGTTTGGACTGGAGGAGTAAACCGCATCTGCCCATGTTCCACAAAATAGCGGTATTGAGCATACAAATTCAAATAATAGCTTCTTGGTTTCTGGCCTTTCAAATTCTCCAATTTGCTTTTGTCGGCTATCACAAACGAAACCCCGGCCATTCCCTGTAAGTTTTTGTTGGAGCTTGCCGCCAGGTAGGCAATGTTCATTTCCTTCAATTGAATTGGAATGGCCGCAAATGAGCTTATGGCATCCACAATCATGTCGATTTGATACCTTTTGCACAATTCTCCGATATCCTTTATCTTGTTAAGCAGGCCCGTTGTCGTCTCGTGATGTACGACGGCCAGATGGGAGACGGTGCGTTCGGAGGATTGGATATATCTTTCTAATTCAGCCAAATCAATAGCATCATCGGGAGGACTTTTGAATTCAAAATAGTCCACTCCATAAACCTTCGCTATCTCGCACATCCGTTTTCCATAGGCTCCATTGCTGACAATGACCACTGCATCGTGATTCGGGACCGAACTGATGATGGATTCCACCGCTGCAGTACCCGATCCGCCAAACAATATGGTCGCATAATGATCCGGGTCTGCAACCAGCCGGGTAAGCTCTGTAGAAATATATTCCATGATTTGGCCAAATTCGGCTTCACGAGGACAAATATCCGGAACCACCTGTGACCATTTCACACTTTCTGTCGTCGTTGCCGGACCAGGGGTAAGCAAAATGTTTTTCTTGACGGAAGAACTCATGAACCACCCACTTCCTTGCCCTTCAAAGGATCGTTATGAATGAAACGCTCCAGACGTTCTTTTACTTCGTGAGGCTTCATATGCGGACGAGCAAGCTGATTCTTGGAATCTTTGGATATTTTTAGGCACAAAAATGTAAGTTTTTTATTTAATTTCCATTCTTGTAAAAAGGCTTTCAGTTCCTCGAGACTGTGAACAAGAATCGACTTTGTATACCCGCAGGAAGCAGCAATATCTATAAAATCAATATTATGAGATACCGTACTTTGCCCGCCTGTTGATTCATGGGCGTTATTATCGAGCAGAATATGAACCATATTGGCTGGATGGTAGTAACCGTTGGTTGCCAGGCTCCCCATACGCATCAACAGAGATCCGTCTCCGTCAATCACGACGATATTTTTGCTTGATTGGCTCAGAGCCAACCCCAGTCCAAAAGAACCGATGCATCCCATAGAACCTACCATGTACAAGTTGTTATCTGCATCTTCAATTTCATAAAGTTCGCGCCCGGTTTTACCAGTTGTTGCGAGCTGTACGGTATTACTGTCTTTCATAGAGTTAATCGCAGTTAATGCATCATACCGCGTAGGCATTTGGTGGTCCCCATGACCATGCTGCCGGATCTGATTTAAATGAATGGAGGTTTGCTGTTTTTGTAATGGTTCTTTGTCAAAAGTCTCTTTCTTAACGACAAAAAAGAACGGGCGATATCGGGCAATTTGCTCATTAGCCTGGATCAGCTGATTTTTGGCCTCCTCTAAATCCTTGGAGAGATACTGCCATTCCACATCCATCAAATCCAGCATTTGCGTTGTAATCTGGCCCATCAGTTCATGCTGAGGCTCGTCATGTATCCCCGGTTCTCCACGCAGGCTGACAAATCCAAGCAGCGGAATACGAAAAGGGTAAGTAAGGGATGTCAATGGCGAAACAGCGTTGGTCAGCCCTGAATTTTGCATAAGGACTACCGACTTCTTCCCCCCTATATAAGCTCCGGATGCAATGGCGACCGCATCCCCTTCGTTAGCCGCTGCAACATAATCGCATTCGTTTATGGCATAATTGATCAAGCTTTTCAAGAAGGAGCATGGAACACCGCTGAAAAAGGTAAATCCTAGTTTTTTCAGCTCTTCTCCTAACAATTTCGTGTCCATTATACGCGCCCACCCGAATCCGGTTCTGACGATGGAAGGTATTTCCGTTCCGCAGCTTGCAGCTCTTCGACCCCTTGAAGGCGGAATACTTCTTCGATTGTTGCGACGTCCTTTTCGATATGAACAAGACTTTCATCCCGATAAATTCGGTCAGATAATTGTTTCATTGCTTGAATGGATGCTCTCAAATTATGGTTTGCCCAAATCACGAGGCTAATCCCCATCTCCTGAAACCTGACGGTTGGAGTCGTATAGTATTTGGTAGGCACGATCACTATCGGCAATCTTCCGGCCCATTCCTTCATGAACGCTTCAATCTCTGTGACATCCGATCTTTTGCTGTGTATAAATACGGCATCGGCTCCTGCCTTCCGGTACGCCTCCGCCCGCTGCAGTGCCACCTTAAGCCCTTTCCCGGCAATAAACGCCTCTACTCTGGCCACCACCGTAAAATCCGTGTCCGTTTGCGTATCTTTCATCGCTTTAATTTTCCCGGAAAACTCTTCGATATCAGCCAAAGTCTGCCCTTGACCGTTAATGAAAGAATTCATTTTAGGGAACCGCTTATCTTCGATGCATACCCCCGCAATATGACGCTGCTCCAGTTTCTTCACCAGCCGCCTTGCATTATTGAAGTTGCCGTACCCCGTATCTCCATCCAGTAAAATCGGGATGGAGGTAGCGTCACTCATGAATTCCAAAACATCCAATACTTGCGTCCAGGAGGCCTCATTGTTGTCCCTTACTCCCATCGCTGCAGAGATGGATAACCCGCTGGCCCAAATTCCTTTAAACCCCGCCTCCTCCACAATTTTGGCCGACAGACCATTATGGGCTTCCATGATAAACTCTGGTTTTTGGGAATTGACCAAGTCTCTAAGCTGCTTTGTTTTTTTCATTGAAACTAACTCCTTCTCCCTTAAAAATAACGTGCATGGAATCTACTTTCGTATAAGACTCTTGTTTCTCATGATCGTGTTGATCATAGTAGGATCGGGAATTTGAGTAAATAACATATGTCCGGGGTGTGAATTAGCCTCGATAATCCAAATACGACCTTTTTTATCTATGGCAATATCGACCCCCAATTCGCGAACCGGATGCCGTTCATTGATCGTTTTGGCAATGATGACGGATAGTTTGGAGATTTTACGAAAATAGGCATCCGCTTTCGTGCGGTTGTGCTTAAAAAGGCTGAAAAGCACTCGATGCAAAGATACTGCATGCCCTCCTTTAAGATAATTGGTAACATATTTATGAGGTGCCGCGACACGGGCGGCCACGCCGGAAATAACCCATTTCCCCTTTGGCTTCTGTAAGTATATCCTCGTGTCAAAAATCGACCCGTGGTACTTAGCTAACCGAAGTCCTTTCTGTACCAAATACCGGTGTCTGGGTTTCCGGTATGACTTAATTGCTTTTAAGACAAAACGAGATCCAACAACCTTTCGACTTGAACCGCGACGAACCTCATATCCTTTTTTCAATCTCTTGACCCGGACGATCCCGCTGCCACCACTCCCGTGATTAGGTTTTATGAAGACCGATGAATAGGTATTCAGCATCCGCGAGGTCCTTGAATCCGTAAACCAGTGGGTTTCAGGTAAATGCGGACGCAAAACGGGCTGTTGCAGCATTTCTTTATGCTTTTTCATTTTTCCAATGGGCACTTGTCATCCCTCTTATCTTTTTGGGTTTTTGCGCATACAGTATGCATATGCATCCAGATCCCCTTCTGCGTGGGCCGCTACCTCTGCTACAAACCAAGATTCATGTCACACAACGGCATGTCCCAGCTTGTTATAAATACGAAAACCCCTAGGTGACAACCTTTCGGCCAGGCTCGGGGTTCGGACCACAGAAAATAGGCTGTCGCCAAATCACAAAAGCTCCGCGACCGGGAAGGTAGCGGAGCTTTTATTTCCAGTAAGACGCTAGTGATGCAGCCTGCTCTCGTGCCAGGTGGTATATGCCTCACGGCTGCTTGGCTAATTATCGGTTCCGCCGGTCAAGCTGAAAACAAAATTTTAAAATGTCTAGTATCTTTAATCGGAAGGCCAGGCTCAGCTTGTTGCTGGTAGCCGTCATTGCTCTCGTTATTCAAGGTTCTATAGGAGGAACCGGTATTATTATAGATGTGGCCGTCTCGCACTTCACCCTGGATCGAGTAGAGATTCGTGACACGACCATCGGAGCGTTGCTTCGCAGAACCAGAGATTCAGAGATTACCAACAGCCGATTTGACCGGAATAACGGACATGCTATTGCTACCGGACACGAAAGCTTTCCAGCAGGTGAATTCTGCAACGTAAATATTACGAACAACCAGATTACCAACTCGGGTGGAGGCAGTGGGATCAATCTGACGGTATGCTGGCATTCGTATCCCTAATAACGGTGCCACAATACCGTAACCAATAATGTGAATACAGGCAACCGTAATCGGTAGTAGAATTATGTACTATGCTAGTTCCTCTGTTTCCGTTACAATATGTCAGTGTGATTCTGGCATCGGCAGATTGGCGCGTACTTGAACATTATTGGAGGCTTCTATTTTTTCATGCAAAACGAATCTCATTCTAACGTAAAAATCGTAACGGCCGATCCGAGCGCGATCGGTCTGTTTGGCTTGGCTATTGTAACGCTTGTGGCTTCATCCCAAAAGCTCGGTCTCACTGAAGGCTTGAGCTTCATCATCCCTTGGGCAATCTTCCTTGGTGCCTTTGCACAGCTGTTTGCCTGCATTCAGGATGCAAAGCATAATAACACCTTTGGCATGACGGCATTCGGCGCTTACGCTTTCTTCTGGTTAGCCGTAGCTAGTAGCTGGATGATTAAAATGGGCGTATTCGGCCCTGAGCTGGCTTCTGCTGTAGACGGTAAACAGCTCGGTTTTGCCTTTGCGGGCTATCTCATCTTCACGCTATTCATGACCATTGGAGCGATGGAGACGCATAAGGTTCTGTTTTTTATCTTTGTATTGATTGATTTTCTGTTCCTCGGTCTTAGCTTCGATGCATTCGGTGTTGCTCCTGAGGTATTCCATACCATCGCGGCTTATGCTGAAATGGGAATTGGTCTGCTCTCGCTGTACGGTACAGGAGCCGCCGTTCTGAATGCTCACTTCGGCCGTACGTTCCTGCCTGTAGGACGTCCCTTCGGCATTTTCAAACCACGCCCTTAGCTGTATATGTAAGCCCGCAAAGCCGCCTTTCGCGCCGATCCGCGTTGAGGACGGCTTTTTGGGTTATGACGTTGTTGGTACTATTCTGCTTGCCAATTTGGCATCCGCTCTGCCGGATAACGAAGGCCCGCTGCCATCCCTACAGGAATGATCCCATTAATAGCTTCCATCTCCTGCGCGGATAAAGTGATATCGACTGCCCCTGCATTTTCCTCCAAATACTTCACCCGTTTGGTGCCTGGAATCGGAACAATCCCCTCTTGCGCAAGCAGCCAAGCCAAGGCCAGTTGAGAAGGCTTGATCCCTTTTTGAGCAGCAAGGTCCTTAACATGCTGCACAAGATCCAGATTTTTCTGGAAGTTCTCCGGCTGAAAACGCGGCATTAAGCGACGAAAATCGTCTTCTGCAAAATCATCAAACTTCTGGATTTCCCCGCTCAAAAAGCCGCGTCCCAGCGGGCTATAAGCTACGAATTCGATACCCAGCTCCTTACACGTCGGAATAACCTCATCTTCCGCTTCCCGGCTCCATAAGGAATATTCCGTTTGCAGGGCTGTAATCGGGTGTACCTTGTGAGCACGTCGAATGAGCGCAGGAGAAGCTTCGGATAGTCCCAGATAGCGGACTTTTCCTGCCTGAACCAAGTCACTCATCGCGCCCACCGTTTCTTCGATAGGTACATTCGGATCGACACGGTGCTGGTAGTACAAATCAATCACATCTACACCCAGTCTTTGCAGGCTGCGATCACACGCTTCCTTCACATATTCAGGACGGCCGTTTACACCCAGAAATGCACCATCTTCTCCGCGCATAATCGAAAATTTGGTAGCCAATACAACCTCATCACGGTGGTTCCGCAAAACTTGACTGATCAGTTTTTCATTTTCCCCCACACCGTAGGTATCGGCAGTATCCCAGAAGTTTATTCCTAGCTCCAGCGCACGATGAAGCGTTTTGATCGACTCCTGATCATCCAGCTCACCATAATATTCGGACATTCCCATGCAGCCCAGACCCAGTGCAGATACTTGAAGGTCGCTGTTACCCAGTTGTTTCTTTTTCATTGTCCATCACTCCTATATTGAAAGAATTTTGTCGTTCGCCTTTCTGGCCCCATCACGTTACATCCTTTATGTTACTACTTAAAGTTAACTTGAAGTCAAGCGTTGCCTCGTGACGCGCTCTATATCAAATTATTCAGGTGAATTTTTGATTTTCAGGAATGGGAAGCCAACGTTAAAAAAGCCTGGAAGGTACAGGCCAATTTATCATAATGAGAGTCGTTTAGTGAATATAGAAGCCTACAATGGAAATAATAGACATAAAGTGTAATCAAAGGGGTCGGTTGTAATAATGGATCAAAATGAATCTCATACAAAATTTCCGCAATTTCCGGAATCGTATTGGTTAGCTTCAACTGACATCCCCAGTTTTCCCAAGCTTAGTGGGGATATTCAGGTGGACGTTGCCATTGTCGGTGCTGGGATCACCGGTATTACCACTGCTTATTTACTTTCTAAAAAAGGACTAAACGTCGCGGTCGTCGACGCAGGGCGGATGCTTCATGGAACAACGGGCCATACTACCGCCAAAATTACTGCGCAGCATGATTTGATCTACGGCGAGTTTCTCTCACATTTTGGTAAGGAGAAAACCCGGCTCTATTACGAAGCCAACCACAACGCTCTTCAATTCATTAAACAAACGGTAGAGGAGTATAATATCGATTGTCAATTTACAGAAGAAGATGCCTACGTTTATACATGTGCAGATACGTATGTGGACAAGATCTCCACCGAGTATAAAGCCTACGAGGAACTTGGCATCCCGGGAAGTTATGTCGAACAAACGCCTCTGCCGTTTTCAACTAAAGCAGCTATTATGATGAAAAACCAGGCCCAGTTTAATCCGGTTCCTTTCTTAAGGTATTTGGTAAATCAAGTCATCCGTCAGGGCGGGAAAATTTATGAGCAAACCACCGTTGTAGGTGTGGAAAAAGGAAACCCTGCCATCATTAAAACAAACGATGGAAATAAAATTACCTGCAACCATGTCGTGTCCTCCTCGCATTTTCCATTCAATGATCCAAACGGTCTTTATTTTGCACGATTGCATGCCGAGCGTTCTTATGTACTAGCCGTCAAGACCGACAGAATCTATCCGGGTGGTATGTATCTAAGTGCTGAGTCCCCGAAACGTTCGCTTCGCTCGGTACTGGTAAACGGAGAACCGATGATCATCGTCGGTGGGGAAGGCCACAAAACGGGCCAAGGAATTTGCACCTTCCAGTACTATGAAGCTTTAGAAAAGTTCGCAGAGCAAACATTTGGATTAAAGGAAATCATGTATCGTTGGTCGGCCCAAGACTTGTATACGTTAGACAAGCTCCCCTATATCGGGCAGGAGCTATCCAGCGTCCCTAACATCCTCGTTGCTACGGGTTATAGAAAATGGGGAATGACCACAAGTGTCGCGGCAGCTTTATTAAATACGAATCTGATAACCAGAAAGGATAGCCCGTACCAGGATCTTTTCTCCCCTTCAAGGTTTCATGTGGACCCTGACATTAAAACATTCGTGACACAAAATGCGAATGTGGCTAAACACTTGATTGCTGGAAAGTTGGAGATGATCCACAAAAAAGCCGAAGAACTACAGCACGACGAAGGGGCGGTCATCCAGGTGAATGGAAAAAGGGCGGGCGCTTATCGAGACCTACAAGGAGCATTGCACCTAGTCGACACAACTTGCACCCATATGGGCTGCGAAGTCGGGTGGAACGAGGCGGAAAGAACATGGGATTGCCCGTGCCATGGCTCTCGCTTTTCCTATCAAGGGGAAGTAATCGAAGGACCGGCCAAAAAATCGCTTGGCAAGGTTGAATTCGAATAGCACCATCAACCCAAGAGAGCAATAAGAACAGTTCAATCACTGTCCCTTGTTGCTCTTTTTTTCGTAATTGCATTGCAAGCAGAAATAGACATCATTATGTATGAACAGAAGCGCTTCTGTAGCTTCTGGACGGTGAGGTAATTCATTTACAGAGCCAAGGCTTCTTCCGTAATCTTTTTAATATCAATGGATGAAGGCGTTTCTTCCTTTACCATATCCGGCAGGATATTTTCCAAAAAATAATCCACGCATTTTAATTGAATGTTTTTAATTTTCACAAGCGCATTACGATACATGACTATAAATTCTTTTTCGGTATTTCCCCGCTGTAGTTCGGCAAACGCTTCATACACCTGATCCATCTTGTCAGCAACTTCAAGGATTAAGCCTTCTACTGAATTGTCTTTACCTTCCCGGAGCTGTTTGCGGAAAATGGCTTTAAAATCCTCCGGAATATTCTCTTCGATAAAATACTCAATCATACCTTCTTCGACCTGCTGGATTAATAACCGGAGCTCCTTGGAGGAATGCTTAACAGGTGTTTTAATGTCTCCAATAAAAATCTCCCCGTAATCGTGACTGCTTGTGATCTCGTAAAGCTTTTTCCAGTCAATGCTAACCCCGTTTCTCTCTTCAATATCAGCCAGTGTTTTGGCGTATTGTACCACTTTCCAGGAATGAGCCGATACGCTGTGTTCCTCAAATTTAAACTTGCCCGGACAACGTATGATTCTTTCCAGCTCATTTAGCGACCGAAAATACGTGTGAATTCCCATCATTGCATCCATCCTTTAAAATTTATGAGATAGTAAATATAAACCCAACTATAAACCTCAACTATTAACAGCAGATTATCGCAGTATAAAGTGGAGACTCACACATATAGCACATAAACCAATTTTGCTATACACTTTAAATAAAAAAAGTAAAAAGTGGTGAAATCGTTGTTCAAAATCTTGCTAATTGAAGATGATCAGACTTTGTTCCATGAAATTAAGGACAGGTTAACTCAATGGGCCTATGATGTGTATGGCATCCAGGACTTTAGTAAAGTCATTCAGGAGTTCACAACGATAAAGCCTGATCTGGTCGTGATTGATATTCAATTGCCCAAATTTGATGGGTTTCATTGGTGTCGAATGATTCGATCCCACTCTAACGTCCCTATCATTTTCTTATCATCGCGTGATCACCCTACGGATATGGTGATGTCGATGCAGCTTGGAGCAGATGATTTTATTCAAAAACCGTTTCATTTTGATGTACTCATTGCCAAATTACAGGCGACACTTCGCCGCGTATACAATTACAATACAGAACCCGTCTCTCTCAAAACATGGTGTGGAGCCACGGTCGATTACGAAAAGAATGTAGTTGCCAATGAGACTGGCTCCATCGAATTAACCAAGAACGAAATTTATATTTTAAAGCTGCTGATTGAGCAAAAAAACAAAATTGTCCCCCGGGAGGAATTAATTAAAAGCCTATGGGATGATGAACGTTTTGTCAGCGACAATACCCTGACCGTCAACTTGAATCGCCTGCGAAAAAAACTGGATGAGCTGGATTTGGGCCGTTTCATTGAAACGAGGGTGGGGCAAGGCTACATGGCCATAGAAGAGGCACATGCCTATGATTAAAAAATATCTTATGGAAAGGCGAAGCTGGATTCTACTTTTTGTATGTCAGCAATTCCTTATCCTGCTCATCGCTTATGTGGATGCAGCAATCCCGTTGATGCCGATCCTTTATATTGTCTTCTTATCTATGATGATTTTCTTGGTTTTCTTAATCGTTCGCTATCCTAAGGAAACCAAATTCTATACAGCACTGGAAGAATGGGAAAGCCCTCTCGAATTAACGGGTATAGGTGAACCCGAGAGTCCGTTTGAGCAAATCATTGAACAAAAAATCACTGACCAGATCGAACGGTTACAACAGATCATCTCGCAAAACCAATTAACACTTGAACACGAAAAAGATGAACTATTATCCTGGATTCATGAGGTAAAAACACCTTTGACCGCCATGCATTTGATGATTGAGCGATTGGACGACAAATCACTAAAGGCTCAGTTAACCTATGAATGGCTACGAATTCACTTACTGCTGGACCAGCAGCTCCATCACAAACGCATATCTTTTATTGAAAATGATTTGTATGTCGAGCAAGTGGATTTAAAATCTCTGGTTTTTAAAGAGATCAAAGCACTACAGTCATGGTGCATCCAAAAAGGGATCGGTTTTGACATCCAATTGGAGCACATGGAAGTGCTGAGTGATGCCAAATGGCTGGCTTTTATCATCAGACAGCTCTTAACCAATGCCATCAAATATAGCGATGCCAGTGATATTATCATTCACAGCTATGAACAAAAGGAGCGAATACAGCTTGAGGTCCAAGACTTTGGGCGCGGTATTGATCCGAAGGATATACCCCGTATTTTCGAGAAAGGTTTTACCTCCACAACCCAACATTCTGATCATACTTCAACGGGCATGGGATTATATTTAACGAAAAAGGCAGCACATTCCTTGCTCATACATATAGATGTGCACTCCAAACCGAATGTGGGTACAACCTTCACTTTAATTTTCCCCAAACGAAATGATTTCGTGAGCATGGTGAGCATGTGACAGAGATGTCACATGCTTTTATGTATTGTTCGCCCAATCAAAGGAAAAACATCGGCTCTATTTTTATAATAAGGCTACAAGAACAATAAGGAGTGCATCGAAGTGAATATTTTAGAAGCTCATAAAATTCATAAAAGCTACGGTAACAAGTTAAATATGCAGGAGGTATTAAAGGGAATTGATATCCTCATTGAAGAAGGCGAATTTGTCAGTATTATGGGAGCCTCTGGTTCAGGTAAAACCACACTGCTGAATGTCCTTTCCTCCATTGATCACGTGAGCCACGGGTCCATTAAAATCAATGACATCGAAATGACGAAAATGAAGGAAAAGCAACTGGCTGAATTCCGCAAAAAGCATTTAGGGTTTATTTTTCAAGAGTATAATCTGCTGGATACGCTAACCGTGAAGGAGAACATTCTCTTACCCTTATCCATCACCAAAACGCCTAAAAAAGAGGCCAACCGAAGATTTCAGGAAGTGGCTACAGAACTGGGAATTTATGAGTTGAAAGATAAGTACCCCAATGAAATCTCGGGTGGACAGAAACAGCGTACATCTGCGGCCAGAGCGTTTATTCATGAGCCCAGTATTATTTTTGCCGATGAACCTACGGGTGCGCTGGATTCCAAATCCGCTTCCGATTTGTTAAACAAGCTGGGCCAGCTAAACCAGAAGCGCAAGGCAACCATTATTATGGTCACGCACGACCCCGTCGCTGCCAGCCATTGCAGTCGGGTCATTTTTATTAAGGATGGGCAAATGTATACGCAGCTTCATAAAGGCGGGCAGGAAAGACAAAGCTTCTTCCAGGATATCATGAGAACCCAAGGGGTCTTAGGTGGGGTCCAATATGAACATTAATCAACTCATCCTGAAAAATTTGAAAAAAAACCTGAAAAATTATTACCTGTATGTCTTTGCTCTCATTTTCAGTGTTGCGCTCTATTTCGCTTTTGTCACGTTACAATATGATCCCTCCATGGACGAAGTGAAGGGTTCAGTTAAGGGCGCGGCTTCCATACGTACAGCATCCGTCCTGCTGGTCGCCATTGTCTGCATCTTCCTTTTGTATGCTAATAATATTTTCATAAAAAGACGCAGCAAAGAAATTGGCTTATTTCAATTAATCGGAATGACCAAAAATAAAATTTTTCGCATCCTGAGTGCTGAAAACTTAATTCTATACTTCAGTTCCCTGTTTATTGGAATCGGAGTTGGATTTTCCTTTTCCAAATTGGTGATCATGATTTTATTTAAGACGACGGGCGTCGAAGCCATTGCCACTCTATATTTCTCTAACCAAGCACTTATCCAAACACTCATCGTTTTTTGTATCATCTACCTGTTGATCATGCTCATGAATTATTCCTTTATCAAAAGACAGAGTATTTTGTCTTTGTTCAGAGTGACCTCAACCACCGAAGGGAAAATCAAGAAAATATCTATCTATGAGATGATCATCGGGATCATTGGAGTTTCATTCATCGCTGTAGGATACTATGTTTCTTCCAAATTGTTTGGTGGAGACTTTACATCCATGAATGAATTATTTATGGCTATGGTGTTTATTTTGGGCTCTGTCATCATCGGAACACTACTTTTTTATAAAGGATCTATCCGCTTTATTTCAAATATCATCAGAAAAAGTAAAGGCGGCTATTTAAACATCAATGAGGTGCTGTCTCTGTCATCCATTATGTTCCGAATGAAATCGAATGCTTTATTACTGACCATTATTACGACGGTATCGGCACTTGCCATCGGTTTACTCTCCTTAAGCTATATCGCCTATTATTCTGCGGATCAAGCAGCTGAGGACAATGTGCCTTCCCATTTTGCAATGACGAATGTACCGGATGCAGAGAAATTCACAACGTTACTTCATGAGCATGATATAAAGTATCGTGAAAAGAAAATTGAAGTCATTCAAGTCAGTGTGGACACAGCGCAAATCATGGAGACTCCTCTGGAAGGAATAAATATCGGTGCGAATTCCATGACACTGCCTGTCATAAGCGATCAATCTGTGGAGGGTACGGATGTATCTCCAGGTCAAGCAATTTTAACGGGCTATAATGATCTGTTACAGAAATTTATGTCCTTGAAAAACTTTGGTCCATTGGATTTGAAGGGAAAAAAAGAAGTCATACATCAACAATATTTGGGTCTAAAAAAGGAGTATGTTATTCCCTACTATTTTACAGCCGGGGGACTACCCACTGCCATTGTAGACGAAACCATATTTGAGCGGTTAAAGAAAGATGCTAATCCTGAGATTCAAAAGAAATCATCCTTATATATTGGAATTGATATGATTAATGCAGAACAAATTGAAGAAGCCAATCGTCTCTTTGCAGCTGCGAATTTTAATGATCAACAAACATCACGCCTTGAAATGAGCAGTAATCAGAAGAGAAACATGGGAGTGATCATGTTTGTTGTCGGCTTTTTAGGACTCACCTTTCTCATTACATCAGGCTGTATCCTTTACTTTAAGCAAATGGATGAGAGCGAAGACGAAAAAGCTAATTATACGGTGTTGAGAAAATTGGGGTTCACACAAGGTGATCTGCTTAGGGGCATTAAAATAAAACAACTTTTTAACTTCGGCATTCCATTAGTAATCGGCCTTTCACACAGCTATTTCGCCGTCCAATCCGGCTGGTTCTTATTTGGAACCGAAATTTGGATGCCTATGATCATCGTTATGGTACTATACACCGCCTTATATTCCATTTTCGGGATACTATCCATCCTGTATTATAAAAAGGTCATTAAAGCAGCATTATAATCGAGAAAAATCCAAAACTCACACGGGGGGTTGTTAAAGATATATACTTTATTTTTGCAACCCTGCTGATCCTTGTTGTATTTGTGTTCATCCTTTACTGGAACATCCTCGATCTATACTTAAGATAGTTACCTCCTTTCGCTTTTCCGCATTGTAAATGCTGATAAAACTGTGATAAAATACAGTTAAGAAGAACATAATTAAGAAAGAGCAAGGATGCGTTAACATCCCTGCTCTTTAGCAACAGCCGCTTTTAAGGGCGGTCGGCTATAGTTTAGATCAGTGAAGATAGACCGTTTACCTTGTCCGAGGGCGGTCTATTTCTTTTTGTTTTGGTTCAACGCAATAACAATCGTGACGATTAATCCGATTAACGCAATAATTAGCGTACCGAACATCATCATTAATGTCAGAGCATCTTTAACCTCCACAGGCATCACCTCCTTTGCAGGAGACTAGCCGACCGCCCATCTAAGCCATTCTGTTGTTAAGGAATATTATAACATATGGATATGTTATTAGTAAAAATTAAAACTCTCTTATGCTGTACAAGCCTCGCATACTCCGTTACTTACATCTTTCCTCTCTCAGCTTTCTACAGGGAAAAGTGCATCATAGGCAGGACAAGGCAGTTTGTCCAGAAACTCTTGAAGCGGCTTCGGTTTATGGGTGTAAATGTCTTTTAGAGAGGTTCCGTTGTAAATGTTGCCGATAACAACAGGATGGCACAGCTCACAGATCAGAATATCACCATTCCCGTGAAGATGAAGCTGTTTTTTACCATCAACACAGTTGGAAAAATATACGCCCGGCTGCTCCTTGAAGCCTAAAGCTTCTGCAAAACGATCCATACAGGTGAAATACAGCACGGTGTCGTCCTTTTTATGTGCGATTAAGTCATGAACGGAACGGACAAGTGCTTCCTTGGTGGAGATGGCGTTCCAGTTGGTATGATCCATCACAATGCTGTTTTGGATTTCATGGATGCGCACACCGAGTTCATATACCTTTTCACTAATAGCTGGCATATTGTTCTGCGTCTCCGCAAACAGCAACGTCTCCAGCACCGTTTCCAGCTTGGCTTCGGTACACAACCGGATATTTTGAACGATTTTCTCATACATGCGAGGGTGAACATGATAATATGCCGCATATTTTTCGGGGTCTGTGAAGTTGAAGGAGATATGGATATTGGAAAGTCCCGCGTCACGTAACCTCTCAATCCGTTCAGGGCTGAGCAAGCTGGCATTAGTGTTGAGTTGGGTAGCGATTCCCTTGCTCGAAGAGTGAGCCACAATGTCCAGACAATCCTGATACTTCAAGGTTACCTCTCCCCCGGACAGCCTCACGCGTTTTAAGGTGGGGATTCCATCGATGATGCGTATCACTTCTTTACTACTGATGCATTGTCCATCATTCCGCTGGTATGCGCAGCAATAATCGCATTTGAAATTACAATTGGAGGTGACCCCAACTTCCAGCCCCTCCAACTCGTAGATACCCGGCTTTTCCAGTTCAAGCGATTTATATTTATTCTCTGTAGTCACTTCCATGACCCTCCCAATCTCAGGCTTGTGTCTTGAATTCCCTTGAGATTATACAGAATGGGAGCGGTTTGGAGATATGACATTGGTATCGTCTGGCGGTAAAATCATAGTTATACTTACTTATTTTCATCAGAGAGACGTTTGGATATATCCGTGACATTTTGTAGGCCGAAATCCAGGCTTCTCGTCAAATACTTATTAAAAAAGTCAGAATCAATTCCTGTCATATGATAAAAGAAGGATATTTCCGTTTTCCAATCGTTCTCGACCATTTGACGAATGTCCACGAGTCCCTTTTTAGAAACAAGGTCGATAATGGTTTTGATCTTCATTGGTTTTTGAATCGGAATTAATTCATCGAGCGGTTCAATTTTCAAATAACCTTTTCGATGTAAAGCAGCATAGAAGTTCCGATGATCTTTTGGTTCAAGATTCCCCAAATGAGCTGCCCTGTATCCCAACACTTGCAGCGATGTCTTCCATTTCTTCTTCAAATCCAAGTAATTGTCTGGATTTGTGATATGGACAACATTTTTCATATCAAGTGCGAATTCGTCTTCTGGTAATAAGAATGCCCCAGCAAACATATTCGCTTCATTCTCAATAATTTTGTGTTCTTTTCGATTTAAATTAGTAAACTCAAGGCGATAATGAAGCAGTAAATGGCCCAATTCATGTGCTATATCGAAGTTCCTCCGAACGGCTGATCGTTTCATATTCCCTAATATGATATAAGGTCGATCGTTGCGAGTCCAGAGGCTGTAAGCATCAATGTCTTCACCCATTGCCTTCTCAAACACGAATACTCCACTTTTTTCGACCAGAAACATAAGGTCCTCGTTTGTACCTTGCGCTAGATCAAGTCTTTTTCGTGCCAAATGAGCGACTTTATTGATTTGAGTCGATCTATCGTCATCTGAATGGTTTAGATATTCGATAACTTCGTCCCTTAACCTAATGATTTTGAGGGTGGGGAGACTAACTTTGGCGGTGATATAGTTAATAAAAGCATCTAAGTATTCAACATGCTTCGCTTCTGCCTGCGTCTTCGAGATGACGTTCAAAACTTTTGAACGATAAGCGATATTCATTACGTTTACGTTGGCAGGTGTGATGTTCCGAGCAAGCATGTCTTTAGTGTAAAAGTATTTACTTTTCACGTTGAAAATCCGCTTTAACTCGTTCACGATTTGCATTTTAGGAGATGTATACGCGTTCTCGTACTGCCAGACTGCTTGTTCCGTAACACCTAACATTTCGGAGAGCTGTTTTCTCGAATATCCATGCATGATCCGTAGATTGGTCAAATTTTCACCAATGAACATGCTGCTCCCTCCTTATTTGACTAACACAATCTTGCTTGTCTAGTTGTGCTGCTCTTCTTCCAAGATCCCGATATCGAATGCTGCTGGATCCATAATATCTTCATTCATTTCTGGCGCAACTACTTCGCGCTCTTCTTCCGTTAAATCAGCTCCAGAGATAAAATTTGAGAGATCTTCTATCAGATAAGCAATGTTATTATTTGGATTAGGCAAATAATGCATTATTTCAGATATCTGATAGGCCTCATCAAGTGCATATGTGAGTATATGGAACTCATTATAGGACGTTTTGAAGCTTTCAAGCTCATCTTTTACCTGACTCTCTAAAATGAGAAAAGAAAGCTGTTCAGGTTCTTCCCCTGTTTTAGAGGATTGCTCAGTAGGGGAAAACACTAAATCTTTGTTGATTTTTGAAAGTTCATGAAGATAAGTACGACGTGGACCTTTCCTACCATAATTACTAGGTAGCTTCGCTTGTGAAAAGCATTTCTCATTGAAATAAGCGGCGTTCTTAATAAGAAAGAGAATTTTGGAGTCGCCATGGATAAATTGGAGATAGTCCCACGTTAATCCAGCCTTCGATTTCTTATATGTAAAACCGTGATCAACGCACTCTTCTGCGATCTTACTTTCGATAAAATTACCCTTGGTCCAGGCAAAAGCTGAACTAATCTTCATTTTTGCTTTTCGATCTTTACGATGCTCAATATAGTCGCGATATCCATCTACGATAGCATCAACAATCATTTTGTTCTGTTCGGATTTAAATTTGAATTGATCCATATCCACCGCTCCGATTCATAAGTATGAATAATACTTATATTTTAATCGAAATTCGGGCTTAAGAAAATGATTTTTTTTATTTTTTTTAAAGTTTGACTATATATTCTCACCCTGAGAAGAAAATGATATACAGCAAACCGTATCATAAATAGTGGTAATGCGAGGGTGGAAATAACACTAACCTTTATGTAAGTACCTGTACTAAAAGTGCATACTTACTTATTTGCAGTGCGTACTCTATACTCTAGAAGTAAATCATATTCAAGGAGGGCAAATCTTTGAAAACTCTCATTATCGTATCGCACCCAAACATAGAAAAATCCGTGATTAATAAGCGATGGGTAGAAGAACTCAAAAAACATCCTGAAAAGTATACTGTACACGAATTGTATAAAATTTACCCTGACGGAAACATTGATGTGGAAAAAGAACAGCAATTAATTGAATCACATCGTAATCTTGTTTTACAGTTCCCGGTCTATTGGTTTAATTGTCCGCCACTTCTTAAAAAGTGGCTTGACGATGTTTTTGCTTATGGTTGGGCATATGGCTCAAATGGAGGGGATAAATTAAAGAATCGTAAAGTCGGCTTAGCTGTATCTGCCGGAATCAAAAAAGAAGATTACAGCGAAGAGGGAAGATACCGCTATACGCTTGAACATTTATTATCTCCTTTTGAAACTACACTGCTATACTGCAATGCGGATTATCGTTCGTTTTTTGCGTTTTATGGTATAGAAAGCGAACCTGGTGAAAATGAGCCTGGCAAAGAAAATGAGCTGGTTACACGCCATTTGGAAAATAGCGCGAAAGATTATTTGAATTTTATGGACAACCTGTAATAAGTAGATTTATTAAAGTTAAAAAAGAAGCATTTCCTTGTTTAGGAGATACTTCCTGGCGAACTGTTATTCTCTCCCCACTCGCACATCATATTTAACAATGGAATGAGAGAAAGACCGCGTTCAGATAATGAATATTCAACTTTTGGAGGGACTTGGGGAAATTCCTTGCGTATGATCAGGCCATCTGCCTCCAGTTCTTTTAACATGATGCTTAGCGTTTTAAAAGAAATGGTACCGATCCTTCGCTTCAGCTCATTATGCCGCATAACCTTATTTTCAGATAGACAATACAAAATGATCATTTTATATTTACCGCCTATTAAGGACAACGTATATCCGAACCCAGTATCTTTTAGCATCACCCCGGTAGGAGCACAGCTTTCACTCATAAGTTACACTCTCCTTTGGATGGGTATAAGACATAAATATGCATACTTTATATTTTACAGTGTTACTGAAAGGAGGTAAAGTA
This sequence comes from Paenibacillus sp. 1-8, assembly GCF_056316205.1. Lineage (NCBI taxonomy): Bacteria > Bacillati > Bacillota > Bacilli > Caryophanales > Paenibacillaceae > Paenibacillus > Paenibacillus sp. 1-8. The sequence continues at coordinate 5,304,396 of NZ_CM149995.1, forward strand.
AGATTGGCTCTTCCAAAAGATTTGACATTCATTCCTTCTTACGATAGTTGCCTCCTAATTGTGAGCGATATGTGAACTGGGCATACTTTTCATTTCCCAATCCATACTGAATATATCTGTTGGTAATGGAGGCGGAAGGTAGTGGACAAAAAGATGAACCTGCTCATGTTCAGCGGGGATTACGATAAGGCGATGGCTGGACTGATTTTGGCGAATACGGCTCGGGAATTGGACGTGGACGTGACGATGTTTTTTGCGTTCTGGGGACTATTTCTGGTTCGTGATCCTGATAAAATGACGCTTGAGGACAAAACGATTTATGAAAAAATCATGGGCTGGATGACTCCAAAAGGACCTGAGGAGCTGCCGTTGTCCAAAATGAATTTTAGCGGTCTGGGCAAGCTGATGCTGACAGAAATGATCGAAGATAACGAAGCCCCGAGGCTGATTCACTTTTTGAAGGGGGCACGGAAAAAGAATGTCAAATTTTATGCCTGCAAGCTATCGGTGGACATTATGGGTTTTAAACCCGAAGAATTCATACCTGAATTAGAAATCATCGAGGCCAAAACGTATCTCAAGGATGCGCTCGAATCGGATATGCAGCTGTTCATATAAGATGTACGCACGCCTTGTCCGGCTTTCGGATGAGGCTTTTATTTTGAAAAAATGATGACACTTGCCTATTTTTTTAACCCATTTAGGCCTACCTACGTACCCTAAGAAGACAGAACGACTTGGGAGGCGCCGTATGCTCATGGCTCGAATTGGAAGCAGTAATTGCAGGTATCAGCCTTCTAACGAGGCTTATTTCCAAAGGTATCGCGAAAGTACAATCGGATATCACCAGACCTTTGAATCTCCATATGGGCAAAAAAAGCTGATGTATGCGGATTGGGCAGCCAGCGGCCGTCTGTATGGACCCATCGAGTCGAAAATAGCTAATGAATTAGGCCCTTTTGTGGCCAATACCCATACGGAGTCTAATTTGACAGGTACTCTGATGACCCAAGCCTACGAAGAGGCGAAGCAAATCATTAAGAACCACGTTCATGCTGACGAACACGATATCATCCTGTTCGCCGGGTCTGGTATGACGGGAGCGGTAAATAAGCTTCAGCGGCTGTTAGGATTGAAAATACATGAAAAATTAAAGCCCCTTTACCCCATCGCCGAAAAAGAACGCCCCCTTATTTTCGTTACACACATGGAGCATCATTCCAATCATATTTCCTGGGCAGAAACCATTGGAGACGTCGTATGCCTTCCTCCGGGTCCCGACGGGATTGTCGATCCAACTCATCTCGAACGACTGCTGCTTCAATTCCAACATCGCCCTATCAAGATTGGCACTTTTACAGCCTGCTCCAATGTTACAGGGTTTGAACCGCCGATTTACCAGCTATCCCGCAAAATGCACGAACATGGCGGCGTTTGTTTCATTGATTTTTCAGCAAGTGCACCTTATGCCGAGATCAACATGCACCCCACAGATCCCCTTGAGAAACTGGACGGGATTGTATTTTCTCCCCATAAATTTCTTGGTGGTCCCGGTACAAGCGGCGTTTTAATTATGGATTCGAGGCTGTGCCTCAATTATGCTCCGGATCAGCCCGGAGGCGGCACGGTAAGCTGGACCAATCCTTGGGGGGGATACGAGTATAAAGATAATATTGAAGCCCGTGAGGATGGAGGAACTCCTGCTTTTCTACAAGCCATTCGAACGGCACTCTGCATTCGGCTAAAAGAACAGATGGGACAAAAGCGCATGTTGGAGCGCGAAAATGAACTAACGTCGTTATTGTTAAACGGGTTGGACAAAATACCAGGCCTGCACGTTTTAGGTGGAAGAAGCCAAGAACGACTCGGAATCGTTTCTTTCGTTGTTGACCATATCCACTACAATCTGATCGTAAAATTATTGAATGATCGGTTCGGAATTCAGGCCCGCGGCGGTTGCTCCTGTGCAGGAACGTATGGACACTATTTGCTGGGTGTCGACCAGCAAACCTCTAATCAAATGACAAGCCTAATCCATGCGGGAGATTTATCGCGAAAACCGGGCTGGGTGCGCCTATCCCTCCATCCCATAATGACGAATCAGGAAGTCTTCTATATCACCTCTTCCATACGTGCAATTGCAGAAAACATCATGACATGGCAAAAAGATTATACCTATCAACCAGAATCGAACGAATGGCGATCTATGAATGAATATAACAAAATAGACATCAGCAAATGGTTCAATTATAGCAATTAAGAGACTTTTGTCCGTTTCCTTCTTTCAAAACGCTCATAGGATACATTGTATAATTACTATATGAGGAAAGAAGTGACGACAATGGGTCTTAATTTTCGCAACAGTACCAATGCAGCTATCTTTGTTGCCTATGCCTACCCGGACTTCAGCTGTAGTCCTGTTAACTATTCTAAAACAGGCTGGTTCCGTGTGAACCCCGGTCAGACCATTCAGGTTTGGAGCGGCTTCGCAGGAGGTAATACGTTCTTTTATTATGCCGAGGATGATTTTGGACGCGAGTGGCGGGGTTCATACTTCACTCAAGTTCCTGAGCAGGCCTTCGATTGGTGCTGGGATACAGGCTGTACCACTTGTAGAAGCGTGGGATTTCGGAGAATCGCAGTTAGTCCGTTCGTCTTGAACTACACCATCAACTTTATAACGAGCAGTAGTCAAAGAAAACCTGAATCATCCACTCTCCGCATGACACTGCCTTCAAAAGCAACACAAGAAAAACCTTTACGCAGAGTCCCTGCAACACCTAAGAAACTAAAACAAGGGAAACCTCTATTGCAAAAACGCATCGCGCATAAAAAACGGACCAAATAAATAATTGGGCATTTCGCAAAACAGGCTAGCTAAGCCAAGCTAAAGAATTACCTTTTCAAGCACGCACATACAGATTATTTTAGAACCAAAAAAGGAGCGACCTCATCCCCATGGGTCTGCTCCTTTCTCTTTTATCTATTGAGGTAAATCCACTTATTTACTCTCAGCTTCCCACTTGGATATTTCCTCGCGAACCCGTGGGGCTACCTCTGTTCCCAATAGCTCAATGGCTCTCATGACATCCTCGTGCGGCATCGTACCTACAGGTACGTGCAACAGAAAGCGTGTAATGCCTACCTGCTTCCGCAGATGAATGATTTTCTTGGCAACCGTATCGGGATCGCCTACATACAACGCCCCTTCAAAGCTACGCGCGGCATCAAAGCTGGAACGAGTGTAAGGACCCCATCCACGCTCCCGCCCAAGCACATTCATACTCTGCTGGGTGGAAGGGAAAAATTTGTCGGCTGCAAGCTCGGTATTTTCTGCGATAAAACCATGTGAGTGTGATGCAACCGGAAGTAATGATGCGTCATGCCCTGCGTGCGCAGCCGCTTTTTTATACAGCTCCACAAGCGGCGCAAACTGCACAGGGCTACCGCCAATAATCGCCAGAACCAATGGTAACCCGAGCAAGCCCGCGCGAACCACAGATTCCTGATTGCCTCCGCTACCAATCCATACGGGCAACGGATTTTGAACCGGACGTGGATACACGCCCAGATTATTGATCGCAGGCCGATGTCCACCTTCCCAGGTGACTTTTTCAGAATCCCTTATTTTCAACAACAGTTCGAGTTTTTCATCAAACAGTTCGTCATAGTTATCTAAATCATAGCCAAACAGCGGGAAGGATTCGATAAAAGAACCCCGGCCTGCCATGATTTCAGCTCGTCCATTCGAGATGCTGTCCAGCGTAGCAAAATCCTGAAATACACGTACCGGATCATCCGAGGAAAGCACCGTAACCGCGCTGGTCAGCCGAATCCGCTGGGTCTGCGAAGCAGCAGCAGCTAATATTACCGCAGGAGCAGATGCCGCATAATCTTTACGATGATGCTCTCCCACGCCATATACATCCAGCCCTACCCGATCTGCAAGCACAATCTCCTCGACAACTTCACGTATTCGTTGCGCATGACTGATGATCTCACCCGTTTGTGTATCCGGCGTTGTTTCTACAAATGTGCTGATACCTATCTCCACTTGCCCTACCCCCTACTTCAATCTCTCGTTCCCATCGGCTGCTTTGTAAGCAAACCATTTTAAAAACCGATATCTTTATTTTGAACTTTTTTTATAACTTTTTCAAGCTCTGCCTTCTAAATATGGAACCAGCTGAAGAGAACCTGAGGATTTCCCGCAGGAAACGATATCTTTCTGTCGAATATTTTTATGGAATAAAAGAGATTTCAATCCTCACAGCGTGAATACAACAAGGGGGCTCATACATCCATGGCTTTTGTCATCAATAACCTAAAGGATAACAGCAATGTTGCCATCACAGACCAATTAGGTGGATTTACCGTATTGGAATACATATCGGATTTAAGCTGCACCTCGGTTGCGGCTGCGGAAGCTAATTACTATATGAGCAAAAGTAGCATGCGCCGCAAGCAGCTCATGATCGAAATCAACAATAGCGAAATTATGATGAAGGCGGGAGCTATGCAGTATACTGTGGGTAGCATGGAAATGACTACCGGCGTAAAGGGCGTGGGAGGCTTAATGCGAAATTTGGTGTCCGGTGCTGTAACAGGAACAGGTGCCATCAAACCTCACTATAAGGGTACGGGTACGATTATGCTGGAGCCTACTTATAGTTACATTTGGCTCATTGATGTCGATAATGATCACATTGCTATTGAAGATAGCCTGTTTTTAGCTTGTGAAACCACACTGGACATATCCGTCGTTGCCCGCAGCAACCTTTCCTCAGCCGCACTTGGCGGAGAAGGATTATTTAATTTAAGCGCTCGGGGAAAAGGAGTTCTTGCCCTGCAAGCGCCGATCCCTTCCGAAGAAGCTGTTATTATAGAATTGCAAAATGATATCCTAAAAGTGGACGGCAATTTTGCCCTCATGTGGTCCAATACCTTACAGTTTACCGTCGAGAAATCTGGAAAAACCAAAATGGGCTCTGCCGCTTCCGGCGAAGGGCTTGTCAATGTGTACAGGGGAACAGGAACCGTTTGGCTGGCACCGTTATAAACAAAGCACTTGCCAAGGAGAAGCGTCTAGCTTCTTCTTGGCTTATCCTCATTGAACTGAAAAGTGTCTCTGCAATACGTATGAGATAAACAGCATATTTCTTTTTCCAATTCAAGTTTCAGGGCTGTTGCTGTTGGTCCATCTATGACTATGATTCTACCTCCTGAAGCTGTCCGAATATAAAGAAAAAACCCTCTTATATCAAAGGGTTTTTCCAGTAAAAACTCCAAACTCGTTGGGTTGCATTAACATAGCCTTTAGTTCTTTTTCACAAACTCCGATTTTAATTTCATCGCTCCGAAGCCATCAATTTTGCAATCAATATCATGATCGCCTTCCACTAGACGGATATTCTTTACTTTTGTGCCGATTTTCAGGACGGATGAGCTTCCTTTGACTTTAAGGTCTTTAATGACAGTTACAGAGTCACCGTCCTTCAGAACGTTACCATTGGCATCTTTGATGACTTTTACATCTTCGTTATTTGCTGCTTCTGAATCGGAAGACCACTCATGAGCGCATTCCGGGCAAATGAAAAGACTCCGATCCTCGTACGTGTATTCTGAATTACATTCCGGGCAATTTGGCAAATTAGACATCGTCTTATGTACTCCATTCATTATCAATTCTACACCTGTGATCGTCCTATGAACAAACCTTGCTCCAAGCCCTCCTTGGAGTCCCTTACAAGTATATTGGATAATCAGCAACGATTCCACTCATGGAGGAAATTAGTTTGGGATTACCCTTTCCCTTTGAAATGATTATGATGATTGAAAAAGGATGCCCACCTCGTTAGGTAGCATCCTTCATCATAAGCAAAATCATATATTGAAAATGTACTCTACGGCACGTTTATGCCTTTGTTTGCTCAACCAGCTCACGAATTCCTTGGCTAAGCGGCGTAAGCGGGCGTTTCAGAAGCTTCTCGAAATCATTGCTTACAACATCCAAAGCTCCTTCGCGAATCGCTTGTTGAATACCGACCACAATAGGGATTGCGGCTTCAGGTACGCCCGCACCAAGCATAATGTCGGCATACGCAGTATCGTCTACCTGCTGTACAGGCACATCCTTACCCAGCACCTCAGCAAGAATCGCTGCAAACTCCTCTTGGGTAATCAACTTGCCGGAAAGCTCATATATTGTGTTTTCATGCCCTTCGCCGGATAATACGATTGCCGCCGCTTGCGCATAATCTGCACGGGCAGCCCAACCTACTTTACCGGAACCTGCTGAGGTCAGCCAAGGAGCCCCGGCCAGCACGGATTGAATCGTGCCTGCTTCATTTTCAAGATACCAGTTATTGCGCAGGAAAGAGTAAGGGATGCCCGATTCGCGAATGAACTCTTCCGTTATACGATGTACAGGTGCAAGGAACAGAGTGCTTTCAGCCGCTTTGGCAGCGCTGGTATAAGCGATGAAGCCTACTCCCGCACGTACAGCAGCATCCACAGCAGCCTTATGCTGGCGGATTCTCGTATCATTATCGCCGTCTGCGGATATAATCAGCAGTCGGTCTACACCAGCAAACGCTTGGTCCAGCGTCTCCGGTTTATCAAAATCGCCATGACGAACGTCAACGCCACGGGCACGCAAGTTTTCTGCTTTTTCCGGATTTCTCACGCTAACAATAAGGTCTTCTGCCGATACGGATGCAAGCAACGCCTCTACCACGATGGAACCCAGTTGCCCGGTTGCTCCTGTTAATGCGATTTTCATATGAAATCCTCCATTCAAATTTTATTTACCTTTCTATAGTAACTATAAATATGACGCTTGTCTAATTTGGAATTGATGAATACACGGCTGCTGTCAGCGAATTAAATGTTAGGCGGATTGATGCATTAAAGCGAATTGTTAAAGAGGTGCGCGGGGCGTTTGAATAAAAGGGCGCTCGGAGCGCTCCAGCTCAGGATTGAGACTCGTAGTCACTCAATTTCCCTTCATAAATCAAATGCAGTCGGTCGCTTTGCCGAAAATCGTCCGGCGTAATAAGAGCAGGCAACTTGTTCCATATTTTTATGCCGGATCGCTGTAAAATTTCTGCGACGAATTGCGAACAAAAATAGGAATTACTGAACTCGACCGGTTCTTTGAGTGCAATACCAATCAAACCCAGTAAGTTATACATATATTTTTGACGACTTCGGATAAAGACGTGTAGGACCCGTTTCATTTTTTCGACTTCACGCTCGGTTACTTGAAGCTCGTAGATGACACATGTTGTATTCGGAAATCTGCTGTATGTACCTGTCTTAATATCCTCTTTCACGAAACCACCATCCAGCGGGTTATTGGGGGTCTTTCTCCCGAAGCTGTATAACTCCGAAAGCTCCCGGTTGAAGGAAATGGAGGCATGATTGTATGGCGCCCTCGTATAGCTTTTAATGACTCTCGTAAGAAATGTTCCCGTATTCGTAAGCAAGATAAAGACGGATTGATCAGCTGCCATTTACGAAATTTCTCCTTATCAAGTTTGGATTATTCCTTCATAATAACATAGGAATCCTATAATGGACTCCTACCTCGCGATAAGTTGGTGATTGGCAATGGACAGCTCGCTATTAACGTTAATCCTTATTTTCACAGCCTTATTGGCTATCCAACTGATATATGTTGTGATCGTCAAAACACAGCCCAACAAAGACTATGCAGCCATCGGACTTCGCATCAAAACCTGGTGGGGCATGTTCTTTATCTTTTGCTTGGCAACTCTTTTTAATCCGATCGTTTCACTGCTTTCCCTGATGGCCCTCACTTTCTTTGCGCTGAAAGAATATTTCTCCATGATCAAATCCAGAAAAGCCGATCGCAGACTTTTTTTGTGGGCGTACTTGGCGATTCCTGTGCAGTTTTATTGGATTTATATCGGGTGGTACGGGATGTTTATTGTCTTTATCCCTATTTATGTATTCTTGCTCCTGCCGCTCCCGCGATTGATCAATAAAGGAACGGTCGGTTTTCTGCGCAGTGTCAGCTCGACCCAGTGGGGGCTTATGCTGATGGTTTTCGGGCTTAGCCACTTGGCCTACTTTCAGTTTGCTACGCCGCAATACGGGGCGAAACTTGTACTTTTTCTAGTGGTGTTGACGCAGCTCAATGATGTTGCACACTATCTGGCATCACTCTATTTCGGGAAACGGAAAGTGGTGCCGACCTCCAACCCAAATTTAACTTGGGAAGGCTTTGCATTCGCGTTTATCGTGACGATAGGGGCTTCATATCTGATCTATCCCTACCTGACGCCATTTGATCTGAAATTCGGGCTCATTTTTGGTATGCTGATCAGCTTGAGCGGCTTCTTCGGCAGCTTAACGGTTTCCGTGTTGAAGCGAGATTTATTAATTGGGGATGACGACAAGTTCGATGCTTTGAAAAAAAGCTACTTAAGCCGGGTCGATAGCTTGACCTACACCTCGCCCGTCTTTTTCCACGTGATCCGTTATTTTTTCGACTTTATGTAGTGATTCTAAGGACCACCTCTCACCTCGGGGTGAGGGGTTTTAAGCTTTTTCAAGATAAGGTTCTTAAATAGAACAATTAATATTTGGGGGATCAATACAATAAATACGTGTGACAGCACAATGAATGGCAAGGAGGAAATAAAAATCGCGGCACCTTGGCCTTCCCTCATACGCTCAACGAAAAACCACCACATAGGTACGGATACAAGCCACATCAATATATTTGAAATAGCTAAATAACGAAGATTTTTCCACAAGAAACAAAATAAAATCGCAAGGACCGCTGGAATAGTCCATGAGCCGATCAAGCGACCATTGCTCAATATTACGAATGCCGCAATAGGATTCGTTCATATATACCGTTGCAGGGCCTTCCTGATCCGGCTGACCCCTTCACGAATTTTGCTTTCATTCAGATGCCCATAGCCCATTAGCAGCCGGTTCCCTTCGAGCTGTGCCGCAAATACATTTTCGCTACGGAGACATTCTTGCAAGTCCTCTCGGAGCGGGAACTGGAACTCTGCTACCAAATGCAAGCCAGCCGGCCGGCCGCATACCCGGTATTGCCCTGTAAAATGCTGCTCCAGACTATCAAGCAGGACTTGACGACGCTTGGCGTACACTTTCTTCATTTTATGTACATGTTTATGAAGGAGTCGCTTCCTGATATACCGGCTCAACACAATTTGCTCCAGGCTCGCCGTCTGGTAATCCGCCAGTTGCTTTAACCGGATAAAATCGGCGACACGTGACGGAGGAAGAACAATATAGCCAATCCGCAGTGCGGGGAACAAAATTTTGCTGAACGTCCCGACGTATAGCACCCGTTCCGGGTCTAGGCTCTGCAAGGAGTGAACGGGTGCCCCATCATACCGGAACTCACTGTCATAATCATCTTCGAGCAGCAGGCACCCTGTCCGGGCTGCATACCGAATGAGCTCGATTCGCCTCTGGATCGGCAGGATGCCCCCCAGCGGGAACTGGTGCGAGGGTGTCAGATACGCCAGTTTGGGGTGATTTATTTGCGGCAGATCCGCTGTTATAACTCCCGAATCATCAACAGGCATGCTCCGCAGTGTTGCCCCTGTAGCCGACAAGATGCTTTTTAAATCTTCGTTCGTCGGTTCCTCCACCAAGGCTTCGTCCCCCGCAGACAGCAGCAAACGTGTGACAAGCTGAATCGCCTGTACCGCTCCGCTAGTAATTACGATATGTTCCGGTCTGGCTTTCACTCCTCTGGTGTGAACCAGATAATCGGCCAGCTCCCTTCGCAGCTCGGGCTCTCCAGCAGGGTCGCCATAACCCAGTGCCAGATCGGGAGCCTCTTTGCATACGCTCTGAAGCAAGTCAGCCCATGATTTTCGCGGGAACAATTCCAACGCGGGAAGGCCCGTCCGGAAGGAAATCACCGACACCTCATTTGAATATGGAGTATCCCATGCAGACGCAGACGCTGCGATAGGCGGTGCGGGTACATAACCTGGCAGGACGGCTCCCTCGGCTACATAGGTACCTGAACCTGGGCGCGCCGAGGCTAAACCCTCGGCCAGCAGCATTTCATAAGCTTCGAGAATAACATTCCGGGAGACATTCAACTGTGATGCCAGCACCCGGGTCGAAGGGAGCTTATATCCTGCATGCAGTTCTCCGGCTAAAATACGGTCCCGGATAGTCTGGTACACCTGACGCAGCATCGGAACTGCCACATTCTTATCTATAGATACCCACATACGCTGTCCCCCTAAAGCGGTACTGTCAAAAACCTCTTCAACTGGATCTACAACGAACCAATTCCTATTGCTACAGTATATATCAATATCTATACAAGAGGTGAGAAGGAATGAACAAACCAACCCTTTCGACTTACATGGAATTACTGATCGCAACCGTCATTGTCGGCAGCTCTGTGGTAGCCGGCAAACTGGTCGTGATGCGGCTGCCTATTTTTTTATCGCAATCTGCCAGTCTGGCTGTTGCCCTTCTGTTCTTGGTACCCATTGTGTTAATCAGGCATAAATTTTCGCTAAGAATCAGCAAAGGGGATGCCTTGATCCTGTTCATTCAGGCCCTGGTTGGCATGTTTCTCTTCCGTGTCCTGATGCTATACGGGCTGACCTATGCCTCTGCTTCTGAAAGCGGAATCCTGACAAGCTTGACGCCAGCTATCGTTGCACTTCTTTCGTATGTGCTGCTGAGAGAAAAGATCACCCTGCGCCCTGGACTCGGGATCGCATGTTCACTGCTCGGCGTTTTGGCACTGCAATTGCCTCACATATCCGCGTTCGGTTTTTCTGCTCCCAAGGCAACCTCATTCATTGGCATGCTGCTTGTTCTCTCTGCCGTGTTCGGGGAAGCAGCGCTAACGGTATTACGCAAGATGCTATCCAGCCATGTCTCTTCCCTGCTTGGAACCATGTATATAACACTCTTTTCTTTCCTCATGTTTCTGGCTTGTTCCTTTGGGGAGGCACGACAGTTCAACTTCAACGACGTTGGTGCAAGGGATATTGGACTTGTCTTATATTATGGTATCTTTGTCACAGCATTAGCTTACGTATTATGGTTCCGGGGCGTGTCAAGGGTACCAGCCAGTACGGCAGCGGTATACACCGGGTGTATTCCGGTCAGTACACTGCTGCTGTCCTATATTATCCTCCGGGAACCCTTCTCATTTGCCCATCTGGCGGGTGCAGGCTTTGTCTCGCTTGGCATCATGCTCATTTCACGCGGTGAACGCTGCTGACTCAAGCTTCGGACTATATTTTTGCTGGTTTTGTGTTGACTTTAAGTACACTCCAAGTAGTACATTTAAAGCATGGTGGCAGCCAAATTTAAGAATGATGAAAAGAGGAACCGCTCATGAATATTGGAAAAACAGTTCTTATTACTGGGGCCAACAAAGGCATCGGTTACGAAACGGCTAGACAATTGGGGGGCATGGGTTTTACAATCCTGCTTGGATCACGGAATGAGCATAGCGGCCGGCAAGCGGTGGCTAAGTTGGCTAATGATGGAGTGGAAGCCCGATTGATTTTGTTGGATGTGACGGATCAAAGTACGATTGATTCCGCAGTCCATCAGATCAAACAAGAATCTGGTTCCCTTGATGTACTAATTAACAATGCCGGCATATCTTTGAGAGGGGCCACTCCTCCAAGTCAGTTCTCTTTGGACGATTTAAGAGAAACGTATGAAACAAACTTTTTCGGTTTGGTCGCGGTGACACAAGCCATGTTGCCTTTATTGCAAGAATCTCCATGCGGTAGAATCGTTAACTTGTCAAGTGGCCTTGGTTCGTTAACCTATAATAGCGATCCTGAGCATGAGTATGCCCAATTTAATTTGCTTGCCTACAATAGCAGCAAAGCAGCGGTTAATATGTTCACCGTCACGCTTGCCAAAGAATTCAAAGACTCACCTCTCAAAGTTAATTCGGCTGACCCTGGCTTTACCGCCACCGACTTAAATGGCTTTACAGGACCGGGTTCGGTACAACAAGCTGCTGCTGTCGTTGTTCGTTTAGCCACTTTAAATAATGACGGGCCGTCAGGAGGGTTTTTCGACGCGAATGGAGAAGTGCCTTGGTAATCGTTACAATTAAGGAGTGGGATACTTTGCAGGAAATTCCGGAGACCATAGACTCTATTAGTCAAGCTGCAGAACTAACAGGTTTAACAGAGGATACCATACGTTATTATGAGCGAATTGGCTTGCTGCCTTATGCAGAACGAAAGGCTAACGGACACAGGTTCTACAGTAGAGACCAGATTCAGGGGATTATCTTTTTAACCCGATTAAAAGCCACGGGGATGACCATAGAAGAAATGAAGCATTATCGAGAACTTTCGATGCAAGGCAACAGCACCATCCCTATCAGACATTCCTTACTGGAACAACACAACCAGAAGATTCAACAAGAAATTTCCAGATTAATGGAAACCCAAAAAATTATTGAATATAAGCTCAACCATTATCGTGACATTTCTACCAATCCCGATCTTAGCGACACGAATTGTGACCCTACAACAAAGGGAAACTTATAACAATATCATTAATTTCCAGGAGTAAGTAACCATGATCACCTACGTGAGATGCAATGACGTCAGAATGGAACACATTTTCCAGGCATTTTCGCTTGGGTTCTCACGCCATTTTCCGTAGGTCTTTTTTACATATACAAGAACAGCTTAATATTATTTGAAACTGAGGTTCAAAAAAGTGCGTAACTTACAGTCTCTTTGTACGAATTAAGATAAGTACACGATCCTATGATTGACAAAGGAGCTATCTCCCAAGTCGTTTCAGACCTTTGGAGACAGCCCCTTTAATTGTTTAAGGATTAAGCGCTCTTGCAATCGCGTCCACATAACTTTGGCTAGCGCGCTGGCTTACTTCTGCTTGCGGAACCATCCCTTCGAAGGTGTGGAATGTGCCGGGATACAGATGAAATTCGACGTCTACACCCGCTTGAGCAAGGCGCGCCACATATTCGATCGTCTCATCTCGGAACAGATCGAGCTGGCCTACGCACGTATAGGTCGGCGGCAGCCCCGCCAAGCTTTCCGCTCTCGAAGGCGCCGCATATGGGGACACCTCGCTGTCTTCGGTACGATCGCCCAAGTACATGTTCCAGGCCTCCAAATTGTTCGTCCGGCTCCATGTTGCGTTATCGGCCGTAATTTCATGACTTGACGCCGTGATATTGCGGTCGTCGATCATCGGATATAGTGGCATTTGGAAGATAAGGGCTGGCCCGCCTTTGTCACGAGCCATTAAAGCAAGCGCTGCGGTCAGACCGCCACCCCCGCTTGCACCGGCAATCGCGATCCGATCCAAGTCGATGCCCAGCAGCTCAGCTTTGTCGGTCATCCACGTCAAAGCGGCATAACAGTCATCGATGGCAGCTGGGTAGGGGTGCTCGGGAGCAAGTCGGTAATCTACCGCTACGACGACACATGTAGCCGCCTGCACGAAGCGTTCGCACAAAGCGTCGTCCATATCAGGATGCCCCATCACATAGCCTCCCCCGTGAATCCACAGCATGGCCGGAAGCTTAACGTCAGTTCGCTGGGCAGGTTCGTAGATTTTGACTAATATCTCGCCTGCTACGCTCGGAATCATCCGGCTTGTCGTGCGTACGTGCTCCGACTTCTCAATGGGAGGACCCGACAAATAGCTTCTGCTCAGTGCTAAATTTTCCTCCAGTTGAAAACCAGGAAATTGTGCTAATATCGACCTTAATTCTGGTAATACCCGACTTTCAAAATCCATTTGAATCACTCCTATAATTGAATTATGATCTTTTTTCCGTCTCAGCTTCCCACTTGGTTATTTCCTCCCGAACTCGGGGTGCTACCTCTGTTCCTAGCAGCTCAATGGCTCTCATCACCTCAGCATGCGGCATTGTGCTTAACGGAACATACAGCATAAAGCGTGTAACACCTACATTTTTGCGAAGGTGAATGATCTTCTGGGCAACAGTCTCGGGATCGCCGACATACAGCGCACCTTCAAAGCTGCGCGCAGCATCGTAGCTAGAACGATCATAATGCGCCCAGCCCCGCTCCTTGCCTAATCTATTCATACCTGCCATGGTAGAAGGAAAAAATGTATCTGCGGCTCGTTCAGTGTTCTCTCCAACAAATCCTATCGAGTGCGACCCAACCTTAAGCCGCGATTCATCATGACCAGCGTGCGCTGCTGCTTTCTTATAAAGCTGCACGAGCGGTGCAAAATTCGTCGGATTCCCGCCAATGATCGCCAGGACCAGTGGCAGTCCTAACAGACCTGCACGGATAGCAGAATCCTGTCTGCCCCCGCTGCCAACCCATATCGGTAAAGGATTCTGAACGGGCCGTGGATACACGCCCAAATTGTTAATCGCTGGCCGATGCCCGCCCCTCCAGGTTACTTTTTCGGACTCCCGTATTTTAAGGAGCAATTCCAAATTTTGTTCAAACAGCTCATCATAGTCATCCAAGTCATAGCCAAACAGTGGAAAAGATTCAATAAAGGAACCCCGGCCCGCCATAATCTCCGCACGTCCATTTGAAATACCATCCAGCGTAGCAAAATCCTGAAAAACGCGCACCGGATCAGCTGAAGAAAGCACCGTCACTGCACTAGTCAGCCGAATTCGTTTCGTTTGCGCTGCAGCCGCAGACAGCACAACTGCTGGTGAAGATGCCGAATAATCCTTCCGATGATGCTCACCTACACCAAACACATCAAGTCCCACTTGATCAGCAAGAACAATTTCCTCGACAACTTCGCGCAATCGCTGTGCGTGACTTATCACTTCACCTGTCTGAACGTCAGGCTTCGTTTCTACAAACGAAGTAATACCTATCTCCATGGTCAATCTCCCCTATTCTAATAGCTTTTTCTGTATACCAATCACAATTCCATGGCGAGACATGAAAGAACCATGAGCTGAATCAATGTGATGATCCTCCTCCAATTATGTACACACCCTATTTCCATTGATTTTAAATACCGATAAAATATCATACTGATCGGTAATATATTTTTCCCAGTAAATATAACTCATTGAAAAGAATACTGTCAATAAATATAGTACAAATACTCTGATTTATTTTGATATTGATCTCCCTTTATCGGGATAAACCAACCTGCGTTTGACAATATAAACGGCTAACTATAAGATAATAACATACTATTTGGTACGCAAATAAAGGCCACTGACAATTATGATCAGAGTCATTGAGCAATTAAGAATAAAATCAAGAGTAACGAGAGGTATTGATTATGGGACGAATCCGCGAATTTGACGAAGAAAAAGTATTAGATTCAGCTATGCAAATATTTTGGGAGAAGGGATATGAAGCTACCTCATTAAGTGATTTAACTTCCAGAATGGCAATTCAACGACCCAGTATATACTCAGCTTTTGGAGACAAAAAAGAATTGTTCGAAGCCGCGCTACGCAAATACATGATGTCCCGTGCTTCTCTGGTCCGAAACAAACTTCAAAGCAATCCATCTGTAAAAGAAGCATTTCGTACTTTTTTTGAAGGTGTGGTCGAGGAGGAGTATACAGAAAATCCTAGAAAAGGATGTTTTTGCATCAATACAATGGTTGAACTTGCACCTCATGATGAGAAATTTGAAATTCTTACAAGGGAACATCAAATGTACCTATCGGTTATATTTCAAGAAACCATTGAACGAGGTATACAATCAGGTGAGCTTGAGATCGGGCTCGATGCGAAGGCTGTAGCACAGGCGCTAGTCATATCGTTAATTGGACTGACCGTAATGATAAAGTCTCGTCCAGAGCGATCCTTTATTGATAATACGATAGAGGTAACACTCACACTGCTTAAGTAATTCGGAGTGAATTCAATTTTAACGAATAGCAATCACTATACGACAGTTTAAAGGGCACCCAGTCGGGTGCCCTTTGTGCGTAGGAGGAGACCCCTTTCCTCCTTACGTCCATTTCGTAAATGCTCCATAGATACGGTAAGACAAACAGTTAATCATGGATATGTATTAGAGTGAACGTGGATATAGAGTATACTATATGAGTATAAGTTCGATACACGATGACATTATATATGTAATGGTATTCAAATACAGCGCAGAAGAGGTCGAAAATGAGTCAAAAGCATTTTACAGATTACGCATTAAGTGAAGAAATTGTAAGAGCGCTGAATAGCTTGGGCTATGAGACGCCAACAGAGATTCAAACGGAGGTTATTCCCGTTGCGCTAGAGAAGAAGGATCTTGTAGCCAAATCGCAAACAGGCAGCGGCAAAACAGCAGCATATGGTATTCCACTTTGTGAGCTGGTAGATTGGAATGAGAATAAGCCCCAAGCTTTAATCCTGACGCCAACCCGTGAACTCGCATTACAGGTCACCGAAGACATCACGAATATTGGACGCTTTAAGCGGATAAAAGCAACGCCCCTTTATGGAAAACATCCTTTTCATATCCAAAAGGCCGAGTTAAAGCAAAGAACGCATGTGGCTGTAGGTACGCCAGGACGTGTACTGGACCATATTGAACGAGGCACGCTATCGTTAGATCGGATTGCCTATCTCGTGATTGATGAGGCTGATGAAATGCTGAATATGGGCTTTATCGAGCAAGTTCAGTCGATCATTCAGGCGCTGCCTGGTGACAGGGTTACGATGTTATTCTCCGCTACTTTTCCTGAGGATGTAGCCAAACTGTCACTCAAGTATATGAACAAGCCTGTTGAAATTGAAATTAAAGCGACCGGTATAACGACCGCCACAATTGATCACTCTCTTATTCAGGTGAAGGAGTCGGACAAGCTGGCACTGCTGCAAGATCTGCTCATTGTTGAGAATCCTGACAGTTGTATTATTTTCTGTCGTACGCAGGAGAATGTAGATACATTATTCAGAGCATTGGCTGATCTCGAATATCCATGTGACCGGATTCATGGTGGAATGGAGCAGGATGAGCGATTCGAGGTGATGAATGCGTTCAGAAGGGGGCAGTTCCGTTACTTGATCGCGACAGATGTTGCCGCAAGGGGGATCGACATCACCAATATCACCCATGTCATTAACTACGATATTCCACTTGAGAAGGAAAGCTATGTTCATCGCACAGGACGTACGGGACGTGCAGGCAAGACAGGGAAAGCCATTACCCTGGTCACTCCTAAGGATAGCAAACGATTAGCCGATATTGAGGCATATATTGGATTCGCGATTCCGAACGTAAAAGCTCCCTCAGAAGAGGCTGTGGATCTCCGTAGAGAAGATTTTGAACAGAAACTACATGTAAAAACTGCACTCAAAAAAGATAAGCGCGAGCAATTAAACCAACAGATTATGAAGCTTAACTTCAATGGCGGCAAGAAGAAGAAACTTAGAGCTGTCGATTTTGTCGGTACAATCGCTAAGCTTGACGGGGTAAGCGCAGACGATATCGGGATCATTACGATTCTTGATAATGTGACAGATGTTGAGATTCTGAATGGCAAGGGCCCACTGGTGCTGGAGATTATGAAGAATACGACCGTAAAAGGCAAGCTGTTAAAGGTCCGCAAGGGGAATAGGTAGAAGCTCCGTGACATGAAAAAATGGCTGAAAGCAATTCAGTGGATGTGAATCTTTAACCAGGGAGGGATCACCTTTTTAAATAGAGGGTGATCTCTCTTTGGGCTGTTTTTCCGATGCAGGGTAGATTGATTGCTTTCATATAGTCAAGCGAACCTTTCAGATCTTCTGTCATTAGCATAAAAGCGGGCGTCTCGATAGATGCGACTCCACCCGGATGATCGCCTCCCCACTTTGGCATAGTATCAATAATAATTCCAACCCCATCCATTGGTAGCGAGCACAAGTGACCGTTCGTGATTTCACAGTCACCTTCAAGCAGCCCTAAAACCTGACAATACCAACTGCGAGACTCCTCAATATTCCGAACTGGGACAAAAACACTTCCGATTTTTGGTCGGGCTGGTTTGTATGATACCGCTTTTGGCTTGTTGTGGTTTATTCATCATTTCTCCTCTATTAATATTTTTAAACTTGGTCCCCAAAAAAACTTCTCAATCAACCGGAGCACTTAGGGAATTACGCAGATGTTTAACATCGCTCATCGGCGGACGTCCAAACATGCGGCCATACTCCCGGCTGAACTGCGAAGGACTCTCATAGCCAACGCGAAAGCCTACATTGGCAGCTTCCAATCCTTCCGAGAGCAGCAAGCGGCGTGCTGTCTGCAGTCGAATGGCCTTCTGATACTGCAGAGGACTTATAGCCGTTACTTTTTTAAAATGCTTGTGTAAGGAAGAAGGACTCATGTTTACTTCCTTCGCCAATTCTTCGATCACAAGAGGCTTGGAGTAATCGCGGGTAATCAAATGGATCGCTTTGGAGATGCCATGTGCATAGCTGCCGACTACGGCAAATTGCCTGATTAAAGCTCCCTGCTCGCCTTGTAATACACGATAGAGGATCTCGCGCGTAATAAGCGGCGCAAGGAACTGAATATCCGCAGGCGTATCCAAAAGTCTGACAAGCCGAAGCAGCGCATCAAGCAGCGGAGGGTCAGATTGGCTCACCAATATGCCGCGTCCTGTCTTTACGTTACATTGGGGGGGACTCTTCTTGATAATGTCCAGAATGATATCTGGGCTAATGGATAATTGAAGACTTAGATAAGGAAGCTGCGGCGAGGCTTGAGTTATTTCCCCAATTACAGGAAGTTGTACCGATGTGACCATGTAGGTTGTCGGATCATACACATAATTTTCCCCAGCCAGCGTTGCTGTCTTTGAGCCTTGTGCGACCACGTACAGGGAGGGCATATGAACGGTATGATTCATCTCGGACACATGGCTTGCACGCCTGAAATAAAGTCCCGGCACAGATGAAACAAGCGTACCGTCCGAAGACGCGTGGCGTTGAATCAGATGAATCAGTTCTTGTAGATGAGTAGAAATCTCAGAGGGGGGAGGAGACGAAATCATACATGCTTCACCTTCCTTTCCGTGAACGCTGATATTGATGTGCTAATTATATGCACGCCGAATAGGATTAGGCAAGGATCGGACTTGATTGGTCTACCTGTTTCAATCGAATTCTACTTAAAATTTACTTGCAAGGCCAACAGAGGGCCTGCGGCAAATAGATCAAAGAAAGAAGGATTGGGCTATGAGCTTAGAAGGAAGAATGAAGGACAAAGTCGTCGTCATTACAGGTGCAAGCAGCGGAATTGGAGAAGCAACAGCACTGTTGCTTGCCGAGCGGGGAGCAAAAGTCGTGCTTGGAGCGCGCGGAGCGGATCGCCTTGAAGCACTGGCGACACGTATTTCAAATGGAGGTGGCGAAGCCGTTTATGCAAGCACTGACGTAAGACGGCGCGAGGATCTGTGCAACCTCGTTACTTTGGCTTGCGAACGGTACGGGAAGCTGGATGTTCTCGTCAGCAACGCCGGCGTTATGCCCATTTCCCCTCTCGAAGATCTGCGCGTCGAGGACTGGGAGGACATGATTGACGTCAACATTAAAGGCGTTTTGTACGGTATAGCCGCAGCGTTGCCAGTCTTTCACCAGCAGGGTTTCGGACATTTTGTGAACATCGCTTCTGTAGCAGGACATAAGACTGTACCGAACCAGTCGGTCTACTCCGGTACGAAGTTCGCCGTGCGCGCCATCTCAGAGGGGTTGCGCCAGGAGGCTGGCGATAAGCTGCGCGTGACCATCATTTCGCCTGGTATTGTGCAGACGAATTTCACGGAGGGCATGACAAATCCCGCATTGAGAGATCAACTCGCCGCCATCCGGGATAAACTAGCAATGACACCGGACGCGGTAGCCCGCGCAATTGGATTCGCGATCGAGCAACCGACTGATATTGATGTGAACGAAATCGTGATCCGTCCGACCGCACAAGTGTAACATAAATAGATAGGGACAGCCCTTGTGGGCTCGCCCCTAAAAAACTTACCATTACTTGATAAGGTTCACCGCACTGACCGTAACGGCAAGTTTTTAAGCCATCCTTTGAGGGATGGCCTTTCCAATGCAAAACAACATCTTACGATTTAACTATGGCTAAACTGCTTCATTCTTATGATTAGAATCGTATTTTCCCTTCATGCGTTAAGCTTTACCATGGAAGCTGATCATCCATGTAATAGAATCCGCCCGTTGGCCCATCCTCCGGCAGGGTCGCCAGACGGCAGGCCGTTTTCCCAAAATAAAGAACCGCCTCAATAAATTTCCGAGGAGGTTCTTTAACGAATTCTCTTATGACGACAGGCCAGGCCTTTTGGGGAATCACCGACCTAATGTGATCCAGACATGCAGACAGGAAATGCAGATATGTTTTGCTTACAAGTATATCCTAGCGAATCTGGGTTGTTGCTGCGGCAATGTCCCCGAAAGCCCAATGTCCGACCGGGACATCTGACCACCTGGACGAGTCAGTGAAGGATACTGGCTCTCTCTTCCAAACCCGATTGAACAAAGTGACCGCCTCTGCCCGGCTCAGATTCTGGTCCGGCTGGAAGCTGCCATCCGGCATGCCATGCATATAGCCGGCTTGCTGTACCCGTGCAATATCGTCTTTCGCCCAGTGTCCGGTCGTATCCGGGAAGGTGGCCGAAGCTGCTCCGCTCAGATTCTTCCAGCGTGCCAGCACTGTCGCCATCTCCGCTCTAGTGATCGGACGCTCCGGTGCGAAAGTGCTGCTGCTGTAGCCCTTCATCCATCCGGCCGTTGTCACGTTATCAATCGCTTCAGCAGCCCAGTTCTGCCCAGCAACATCCGTATAGCTGGCGCGCTTCTGCGGTGCTGACGATTCCACCAACGGCTGCTTCGACCGGTCAACAGCCAGACGGAACAGGATCTCTGCCAGCTCCGCCCGTGTCATCCTACGCGCCGGTTGAAATGTCCCATTCGGGTAGCCTTGCATATACGGCCGCGAACGCTCACTCTCCTGCTCTCCGCCTGTGCTCACGATCTGCTTGTCCAGATGCAGCACTGTAAAGGTGCTGAACTTGTTTACACTAAAACTAAGCCCTGCCGGCTGGTTACCATCCCACAGCAGCGTCGGCTGCACCAGTTCCCTGGTGCCGTCGCTATGCTCCACATACACGGCCAGATTGTTCAGAAAAGCCTGGCGTTCCTCGGCAGAGCTCGGGAGCGACTGCCGCGGCAGTGGCAGCACCAGTTCTACCGACTGCCCCTGCAGATTCGTCTCGATCATCACCGGTTGGCCAATAACACGAACTTCACCCTGTCCAGCGGCTGCTTGCACGAGGCCATTCTGTTTTGCCCGTTCCGCTACCGCCTGGATCGCCGCTTCACTCTTTACCGGACTGAGCGTAAACTGACGGCTCCCGTCCATCGAAGCGAGCGTTGATGGAGACAGGATCAGACGCGCATGGTTAGTGTATACTTCCAGACCGACCCCCGCATCCGCCAGCGTCTTCGCCGTATCCTTTGGCAGGGTCAATTCAAGCTCGGTGACTTCATCCTTTGGATCAGGCATCACCAGCCGGACGGTGGAACGTCCTTCGGCCTTTACGCTGCTCAATGCCTCCCGTGCCTGAGCAGCTCCATAGCTGACCCGGTCTTTTTTCGACCCGTCGGACAGCGTTGTCCGCTGAATGACGACATTGGAGAGCATAGTACTGCTGTTCTTGCCGCCGTCCACACTCACCGTCACATTCTCGCTCTGTCCGGCAGATGTACCACCGCCGCCAGTAGATGAATTTCCGGAGGAATCTTTGCCCGGTGTTGGCGTTGTACCGTCACCCGGGTTTGTCGCCTCTGCATCCCGGACGAACGTCAGATAGAAATCATCCAGCGATCCCCACGCCCCGCCATCTGCCTGGATGGAAGCGCCCACCGTCAGCTTGCCGTCGGTTACCCGTATATCGCGAATGACCGGCTGATTCCACTGCACCCAGCCATTTACACCGGTATCTACCTTAGTTTCCTTGCCGCCGGTCGCAGCAAACAATTTCATCTGCGCGTTCTTCGCATCACCGCCCTGGATCGACATCGAGAGCTCGTAGTAGCCGGGCTTCAAACCGTAGACCGCCTGTTCCACCCGGAAATTGACCGCATCCGCCGAATAAAAATGCAGCGAATACTGGCCTGACTTCGCATCGGAAGCTTTGTTCTGGTAGTCGGTGTGCGGAGCGCTTCCGTCAACGTGAGTAATCTTCCACATGCTCTGATCGCTCTGTTCAAAACCACCGTTCACCAGCAGATTCGGCCGGCGAATCTCCAGCATCGCCTGTGCCGGATAACCGCCTTTGGCTGTCCCCTTAATCACGTAACTGCCCTCTCCCTGGCTCACCGCTTGCTCTAAGGCCGCCTGATCCCACTCCACAGCGAGTGTTCCGGTGCTGCCATCGTTATACGTCACGGTGACCGAATCCGGCAGCGAGATGTTCTCGCCCGCGTTGACCGTTAATGTTACCGCTTGGACCTCATCAACCTGGAGCGTAGCAACCGCTCCCGTGTTGACGTAGTTAAACACATTCAACGAAGGAAGTGGATGGCCCGTAAAATCAAACAGCGCCTGGTTGTCTACCGCGCTGCCGCCATAATATTTGCCCGCGTCGTCAGGGTCATATCCCGCAGCATAGCTCGCCGCCCAGCCGGAACCATATTGTTCCCACAGCCGCTTGTTCTGCTCGACATCTGCTTTTGGTCCTACCGGCAGCCAGGCTGGCTCCCAATAAAATACACCAATGCCTGCATCGCCTACATTGGACACCGCTTCAATGACATTACGTACCGACGTGGCCTGCCCCTGAGCACTGATCGGATAGTCCAGCGTCTGTCCCGAGCTTCTCGGAGCGGAATTCCCATGTCCATCGCCATCTTCAGATGTATAGGCATAGGACGTTTCCGCCACCATCACTTTTTTACCATACGTATCTGTTACCTGCTTCAGTACTGCTGTGAGATTGCTCAGTGAACCGTGCCAGAACGGATAATACGAGCTGGCAAACACATCATAGTCCACATGGTTGTCCGACAGCGCCTTCGCATAGGAAGCATAGCGGCCCGGCGTCTCCGGGTTGGTAAAATGCAGTGCCACGAGAATATTCGGATCGACGGCACGCACCGCCTGACTTCCCTTATTAAATAAAGCACTAATCTTCGTCCAATCTTTCTCCCCGATAAACGACTGGTTCGTCTCATTGCCGACCTGCACCATCCCCACATCTATGCCCTGATCGACCAACTGCTGCAGGCTGTCCCGGGTATAGTCGTACACCGCCTGTTCCTTGTCAGCAAAACTCAGATTCTGCCAGGCCTTCGGCACATGCTGCTTGCCCGGATCGGCCCAGAAATCGGAATAGTGGAAATCCACCAGCAGCTTCAGCCCGTTGTCGGTTGCCCGCTTGCCGATTTCGATCGCTCTGGCCAGATCGTTGTTCCCGCCGCCATAGCCGTTACCTTTCGCATCATACGGATTATTCCACACACGCACCCGGACATAGTTTACGCCGGATTCCTTCAGCGTCTGGAATATATCCTGCTCTGTGCCTTGCTCGTTATAGAAGCGTACTCCACTCTGCTCCAGAGAGAGAATGCTGGAGATATCGACACCTTTGATAAAATCAGACTTCAATCCTTCGACCTTCTTCACGAAAATATCCGCTGCCACTGGCTGGGTCGTATCCGTGCCGGCCTGCTTTAAGGTAAAGTGGTCCAGATAGCCCCACGCAGCCGCAGCGCCCCTGATCCTCGCTCCAATGACCAGATCGGAAGTCTGCTCGGTCAGCACGAATTTCAACGTCACGCTCCCCCATTGGTTGTAGCCTGACGTTGCCACCTCACTGCTCTGATCGGTACCTGCGAATACCTGTACATGTCCAGCTTCGGCATCGGCACCGCCCATCGATTGCACCGACAGCTCATAACTGCCTGGCTGCA
The DNA here is from genome assembly GCF_056316205.1 of Paenibacillus sp. 1-8. Taxonomy (NCBI): domain Bacteria; kingdom Bacillati; phylum Bacillota; class Bacilli; order Caryophanales; family Paenibacillaceae; genus Paenibacillus; species Paenibacillus sp. 1-8. The sequence continues at coordinate 5,328,338 of NZ_CM149995.1, forward strand.
GCGTCGGAAGCTTCTGACTGACCGTGACCTGCTGATCCGTCGGCGCCGCGTCGTTGATCCAATACTTGAGTGCATACGTGTCTTCGGACGGCGTAATAAGAGGATCACTGGCATAGGCATAATGCTGAATATCCACCTGATTCCAATCCGATGCTTCCACCTGCCACGATTGATCACTCCAGAAGTCCGTCTCGAACCCCCCGTTTACGACTGCCGAAACACCGGCCGATTCTGCTGCCGCCGCTGGTGTCAGCCGCATCGGCCACGAACTTAACATGATCGCCACCACCAGCAACCACCATGCCTGTCTCTTTCTTTTCATCTCTCTGTCCCCTTTCTTCAAACCCGAATACCTATAAACAACTCCACTTTTTATAAAGCGCTTACATAATTACTGTGATCACTATATCAGACACCTATGATCGGAAACATGGGAGGATTGCAACATTTTGTATTCTTATGCAAGCATTTTAGCGGTGGGAATATTTCCCACCGCTAAGCGTTGTTGTTTATGCGATTTTAATACATATCGTAAGATTAATGTGCATTTTATCAAAAAAAGTAATTCTCACAAGTGAGTAGATCCTGGGGCTAGGTTCTACATCCAAAAATTAACGATGCAGCGGTTCTTTTTCGCCCAGACCAAGCATCTGCGTTGTAGAATCATGAATTTCTTGGAAAATATCTGGGTTTTCCGCTAGTGACACACCATAAGAAGGAATCATTTCTTTTATTTTCGGTTCCCACTCTTTCATATGTTGTGGGAAACATCTTTCTAATACTTCCAGCATAACGTTAACAGCAGTAGAAGCACCCGGAGAAGCGCCGAGCAATGCAGCTACCGAGCCATCAGCGGCACTAACCACTTCCGTACCAAATTGAAGGGTTCCTTTACCGACCTCCGTATCTTTGATCACCTGCACACGTTGGCCCGCTACCACGATCTCCCAGTCCTCCATTTTGGCGTTAGGAATAAACTCGCGTAATTCTTCCAGGCGCTTTTCATTCGATAACATGACTTGCTGGATCAGGTATTTGGTCAATGCCATCTCTTTTGCGCCTGCCGCCAGCATCGTGAGGAGGTTATTTGGTTTTACAGAACAGATCAAATCCAAATTTGAACCCGTTTTCAAAAACTTTGGTGAGAAGCCGGCAAATGGCCCAAACAGCAGTGCTTTTTCGCTGCCGATATATCTTGTATCCAGATGCGGGACAGACATGGGGGGAGCACCAAGCTTAGCTTTACCGTATACTTTTGCATGATGCTGCGCGACAACTTTAGGATTGTTACATACCATAAATAGTCCGCTTACCGGAAATCCTCCAATATGTTTGGACTCAGGAATGCCGGTTTTTTGTAGTAAGGGTAGACTACCGCCCCCACCGCCGATAAAGACGAATTTGGCAGTATGGTATTCGATTTTACCGTTATCCAGATTATGCACTTTGACTTCCCACGAGCCGTCGCTCGTACGCTTAATATCCTTAATACTATGCTTGTAATTGATCTCGACGTTTTTATTTTTTAAATGGTCAAACAACATGCGTGTTAAAGCACCAAAGTTGACATCTGTTCCGGAGTCGACTTTGGTTGCTGCAATCGGTTCATTCGATGTACGTCCTTCCATGATCAGCGGAATCCATTCCTTCAGCTTTTCAGGGTCATCGGAAAACTCCATTCCTTGAAACAGAGAAACATTTGAAAGCGCTTTAAACCTCTTTTTCAAAAAAGATACGTTTTTTTCCCCGATTACCAAACTCATATGAGGTATTGGCTTGATAAAGTCCTGCGGATTATGAATCAAATTGCTGTTTACAAGAAAAGACCAAAACTGTCTTGAGAGCTGAAACTGCTCATTAATGTTTACAGCTTTACTAATATCTATAGATCCGTCAGGTTTCTCGGATGTATAGTTCAGCTCGCACAGTGCAGCATGGCCCGTACCGGCATTATTCCATTCGTTAGAGCTTTCTTCTCCTGCGCTTGCAAGTTTCTCAAACACTGTGATTTCCCATTTCGGTGCTAACTCTTTCAGCAATGATCCCAGAGTCGCGCTCATGACTCCGGCACCAATTAAGATAACGTCTGTTTTTTTCTGTATGTTACTCATAAAAACCTTCCTTATCTCTTATATTTGCAAAAAAGAGCAGGCCCTCCTGCTTAGGTGATACAAGAAGAAGGCTCCACTCAGGAACATACCTTTTCTGTCTCCATTATAACTAAATTATAGTCTATTAAAAATTATATCGACTATTATCTGATAATTATAAACCATTTCCATATGGAAAAAAAAGTGATAAATTATCCACAAGGGTCTAAGAATATAAAACGGAGGTCTTAACTCAGCTTTTTACAAAGGTTAATTACTTTTTCCTTCATTAGAACCATTTTAACCACAAGTTTTGCTTTGGCGTAGACATTAAGAAGGTACTAACAACTCATTACGTAGAACTAATTCAACATTCCGCTCTACTATACTTATGATACGGTTCACCTTAACCAGTCTATCGGTGATTGGTTGATATATTTACCGCTTATATGGCATACAACTGAATGAAAATAACATTTGACACCGCTTTCATGCTGAAGTAATATAGTAGTCAAGAGGTCAGACCTCTTAATGACTAAGTGAGGTGATCCGTGTGGATACTACTGAAATGATGTTACCTAATATTAAAGTTAAACAAGGTGCTATATCTGAACATGTTATTGTAGTTGGTAATCCTGAGCGTGCCAAAATGATTGGAGATCTATTAGATCACTCTGAGGAGCTCGCTTATTCCAGAGAATACCGTACGATCAATGGTTATTATAAAGGTAAAAAAATCACCGTTGCAAGTCATGGTGTCGGTTCTCCAGGTGCGGCTGTTTGTTTTGAAGAATTGATTAAAGCAGGTGCAAAAAAAATCATTCGTGTAGGTACAGCGGGATCCTATACAGAGGAGCTTCCTCCAGGAAGCTTGATTATCGCGGATTCAGCAGTACGAGCAGAAGGATTAACGAAACAACTGGTGCCTGAGGGCGTACCGGCTGTTGCCGACTTCAATATGTTGCTCAAACTTGAAGAAGCGGCAAAGAAAATGAAATTTAAGTATGGGCTAGGTACGATCGTTACCTTGGATGCATTCTATGCAGGTCCACTTGAGTTCCCACATATGCTGTACAAAGAGTCAGGAGCTCTTGGTGCGGAGATGGAACTTGCAGCACTCTACGTGATTGCTAGATTAAGAGGTGTCTCTGCTGTCGGGATCTTTGCACTCGATGGATATGCTTTTGGTGATATGAATGATTACAACCCACACAAAGATTTTGTGAACGAAGCCATTCAAGCCGAAATTGATATTGCTCTGGAAACGTTGCTAACCCTATAAAAATCCTACCTCCTAGAACGCTATTGTTTTTCATTATTCAACAATAGTAAGATGAAGGAAGTCGCTTTAGGAGGTAAATAAATGAAAAATATTGGAATCGAAAAAGAAACATTATCGACGCTTGCGGTAAGAACTATTATAGATCTCATTGAAAATGATGTATTCAAAATTGGAGGAAAATTGGATGCGGAGCAGAAACTCGCTGACAAGCTAAATATCAGTCGACCGATATTGCGGGAGGCCCTTCAGAAATTAGAGCTCGAAGGATACATTGTGCGAAAACATGGCGTAGGTACATTTGTCATCTCCAAAACGCCTATGTTAACGACAGGTATTGAGAAGCTAGACAGCATGACAGATCTAGTTAAGGCGCAAAACTATACGGTCGGCACGATCGGGATTACAAAGCCCGAAGTTACCAATGATGAAGATATTAGAGAGCTGCTTCACTTGAACGATGATGAAATCTTGTTATTCTTTGAGCGTATCCGTACAGCGGACAAAAAACCGTTTACCTTAGACCGAGTGTATATTCCTGAAAAATATGTAAGTGCTGATTTCTTCACCAATTATGCGAATTCATCCATATTGAGCTATCTAAGTTCTGCGCAAAATATTCAGATTTTCAGCTCTCATTGCAATTTATTTGCTGAGAATGCTTCTACGGCAGATGCTGAGAAGCTGGGCATTATTCAGCATGAAGCGCTTCAAGTTTTGGAACAAACCTTCTATTCCAATGCGAATGATCCGATATTTTATGGAAAAAGTTTGATTGTGAACAATATCATGAAATTTCATATCGTTCGTCGAAGATAAGGATCTGTAGAAGGATGAACTGAAATATTTCTTAATATAAAGGAATGATAACCATGAAAAATATCGAGTCAGTGAAATACGATGGAAAAAAAATCATCCTTCTAGATCAAACCAAATTGCCTCTGGCAGAAGTATATCTTGAAATTGAAACGATGAAGGACTTGTGGGATGCCATCTTCGAACTTAAGGTTCGCGGTGCTCCAGCAATTGGAATTGCAGCAGCATATGGTGTGGCTCTAGGCGCAAGTCAATTGACTGAAACGGATTATATTTCTTTTATCGTGAAATATGAAGAAATCTCCGATTATCTAGCATCATCCCGCCCCACTGCGGTTAACCTGTTCTGGGCACTTAATCGCATGAAGAAGACATTGGTGGATAACAAAGACAAGTCTGTCGCTGAGATCAAACAAATTCTTCTTAATGAAGCAGATGCAATCAAGAAAGATGATGCAGAGATTTGCAAATCTATTGGAGAGAATGGTCTCACTCTATTAAAAGATGGAATGACACTGCTTACTCACTGTAATGCAGGTGGAATTGCTACAGCGAAGTACGGAACAGCGCTTGCTCCAATCTATCTTGCCAAAGAACGCGGTATGGATATTAAAGTGTTTGCTGACGAGACTAGACCGCTATTGCAAGGTGCTCGCTTAACGACTTGGGAGCTTATGCAAGCGGATGTAGATGTTACCTTGATTACGGATAGTATGGCAGCGATGGTGATGCAGCAAGGTAAAGTCGATGCGGTAATTGTAGGTTGCGACCGAATTGCAGCTAATGGCGATACTGCGAACAAAATCGGTACTTATGGTCTTGCTGTTCTTGCACAAAAACACAATATTCCATTCTACGTAGCAAGTCCTCTATCGACGATCGATCTAGAGACAACAACTGGAGCTGAGATTCCTATCGAAGAACGCTCTAGTGCAGAGATTACTCATGGCTTTGGTAAACAGACGGCACCAGATGGCGTAAAAGTGTTCAACCCTGCTTTTGATGTAACACCAAATGAATTGATTACTGCGATCATAACGGAAAAGGGTATTATTCAAGCCCCTTACACCGACAAGTTGAAAGCTTTGTTCGAATAATTCAAGAAAGCCTCCTACCTCTGTATGGACAACTAGGCTGCATCACTCCAAAAGATATTCAATTATAGCGGGAGGGGTCATATGAACTTCTTTTTACTCATCAACATCATTGGTATTTTGGCCTTTATGGGAGTTGCGTTTCTTTTCTCTAAAGATAAGAAAAATGTGAAATGGAAGTCCATTGCTATACTGGTTGTTTTTAATCTTTTCTTAGCTTGGTTGTTAACGGCCTTCTCAGGTGGTCGCTGGTTTGTTGGACAAGTTGCCAAAGCCTTTACCTGGTTAGTCGAGACTGCTTTTTCTGGGGTTGGATTTGCATTTGCAAGTATGGTTCATGTTGAAAATATGGACGTTGTGTTCAGTGCGTTAATGCCAATCCTATTGGTTGTACCGTTATTTGATATATTAACTTATTTTGGGATTCTTCCAAAAATCATAAAATGGTTAGGCTGGGGGCTGTCCAAGCTCACAGGTCAACCGAAGTTTGAGTCTTTCTATGCGATTGAAATGATGTTCCTTGGGAACACAGAGGCATTAGCTGTATCGGGCGGACAATTAAAATCGATGAGTCAGCAGCGTCTATTCACGATTTCTCTCATGTCCATGAGCTGTGTATCAGCGGCGATGATTGGTGTATATACACAAATGTTGCCTGCGGAATTCGTTCTAACGGCGGTGCCACTGAATATTATTAACGCCATTATTGTGACGAGTATCCTGAATCCTGTCGTCATGACGAAGGAAGAGGATGTTGTTTTTGAAATGCAAAAGGAAGAAAAGCCACCGTTCTTCTCTTTCCTTGGTGATTCGATCCTTGCTGCTGGTAAGTTGATTCTAATCATCACAGCGATGATTATTGCATTCGTAGCCTTGGCGGCACTTATTGATAAGATTCTTCTACTCATTGCGCCTTGGCTTACATTGAGCAGTATTTTAGGAGTAATCATGACACCCTTCTCTCTACTTCTTGGTCTGTCGCTTAGTGAAGCATTCCAAACGGCTCAGTACATGGGTACGAAGTTGGTAACGAATGAATTCGTCGTGATGGCCGAGATTATGCCGATTATGGATACATTCAGTCCGCATATGAAAGCCGTTCTTAGTACTTTCCTTGTATCCTTTGCGAACTTCTCCACAGTGGGAATGATTCTAGGCTGCTTCAATGGTATTGTAAGCAAGGAAAAGGCAAATAATTTGTCTAGAGGCGTATGGATGATGATCCTTTCTGGAACATTAGTATCCTTACTAAGTGCTGGTTTAGTCGGCCTCTTCGTTTGGTAAGTTGATGTGAAAAATCAATATATCGTAGTGAAAATCCTTGTTGTCCTGCTAGGATCTGCTATTACTGCTTTTGGCATCCTATGTTTCCTAGCAGGGGGAAAGGGCATTGATCCGATTAGTACGTTTTTACTTGGTATGATGGAGCACTTGCCGTTTGCTTTTGGAACATGCAGTCAAATTTTTAATGTCGTTGTCCTATTGATCGTTCTGTTTCTGGATCGCAAAAAAATCGGCCTCGGCAGTGTATTAAATGCGATCTCGGTAGGATTCTTCATCAATATGTTCCAAAACATAGGCATAGATACTTACCTTCCTACATCTTCATGGATGATGGCAGTTCTCGGACCGATCATTCTGGGAATTGGCATAGGAGTTTATCTGTATGCTGGAATTGGTGCAGGTGCGTTAGAAGGAATGATGTTGTATCTGTCTGAGAAAACAAAGCTGTCGATGAAGTGGATTCGAATTATTTTGGATGCATCACTTGTCCTTAGTGGTTATTGGCTAGGTGGTATGGTCGGATTCGGTACCATTATCGGAATCTTGCTCATTGGTCCAACCATTGAATGGACATTAAGAGGATTGAATTTTGCCAAGAAATCTATTCATAAAATTCAATAAATATTGTGAATAGCATATAAGAGCTGTCCTGCAAGTAGCTAACACGTCTTGTAGGACAGATACGGCATGGTATACAGGAGGGATTTATATGCTAGATCATCAGCGTTATCTCAGCGATGCTGAAGCGAAAGAAATGATCTGTGAGATCGGAAGACGCGTATATAACAAAAACTTTGTTGCAGCGAATGATGGCAATATCTCCATCAAAGTGGGGTCTAATGAAATCTGGGCTACACCAACTGGAGTCAGTAAAGGCTACATGACGCCAGATATGCTCGTAAAGGTGGACCTTACAGGGAAGGTGTTAGATGGTATGCTGAAGCCTTCTTCTGAGCTGAAGATGCATTTGAGAGTATATCTGGAGAATGAAGAGACGACAGCTGTTGTCCATGCACATCCACAAGCGGCGACAGCTTATGCGATGGCAGGTGTTGCACTGGATCATGCCTATTCACCAGAAGGCGTCATTTTGCTTGGTAAAGTACCTGTATCTCCCTATGCAGCACCAGGTACGCAAGAGGTGCCAGATTCCATTGCTCCATTCTGCAAAGACTACAATGCGGTATTGCTTGCTAATCATGGTGCACTGACTTGGGGAAGAGATGCAATTGAAGCATATTACCGGATGGAATCACTAGAGCACTACTCCTTGACGCTGCTTCATACGAAGAAGATCACGGATCAACTAGAGGAGCTGAGTACAGAGCGACTAGCAGAGCTTATTCAGATTCGTGAGAGCATGGGGATTAAGACTGGTGGCAGCCTGATCTCCCGTGAAGAAGCTTTGAAGCTGGGAGAGAATAATAAGCCTCATGAGCCGTCTTCTGCACAAGTGGATCAAAAACTGATTCAATCCATCGTTGCTCAAGTAACGGAGAAGGTCCTTAAACAATTGCAGTAAACCCGGACCAATGAGGTCCGTCTATGTTTGGGTCAACTTTATCCCACCTTCCAGCTCCATAAGCGTATATCACTAGAGCAGAGGCAGCTGTGATGATTCAGAGACTTTTACAGAAGTCCGAACTCATTTAGGATCGTCTGTTCTTAAGTGCATCACGGGGCAATCTTGCGAAGTAGTTTTTCTACGACTTCGCAAGATTGCCCCGTTTTATTTAATCTGTTCCCGCTGATATCAGCGGGATAACGTGGTATTCAACAAATTTCGCCGTTACCCGAATAGATTGGATAAATTATCCAAATGCAATAGGTTACTTAGACCCACTTCTCGCTACAGTTATCGATAATGTCTGGCAAACGTGCAAGCCAGTTTTCACCGACCTCACCATAAATCGGTTTGACCTTGCTGTAAAACTCATTTGATATGTTCATTGCATACCCCACGACAATCCCGAAATATGGAGTGCATCTCTCTGATACGAGGTCGTTCCAATGCTTATGACAGCCGGCAATGATCCGCACGTCGTGCCGTAGCCAGGTCTCACGGAACAGCTCACTGATGTATATAAATTCCTTGATAAGTACCTTAAATCTTGCATTGTTAGGGAAGTGCGCGTTCCGCACGAAACCATAATCATCACCTGAGCTTTGACTTCCCAATCCTTATTGTTGACTCTAAGCGAGGAATCTGGGCACTAATAAAGACCCTATCATCGTTAACGGTGAACACCAGCCAATCATCAGCTTAGAATTGTGGGAGGTCATTTTTCATGGATCATTGGGATATATGTCGCATCATCGTAACGGTGGACTATCGTCCAAATATACCTGTCCCTCTCTAAGGTTAACTTCAAATTAGGGGTTCATGATAATATTCCATAGAGCGGTATCGACACTTAGAAAATGCCCTTTTAAATTAATCCCATTGCCTCTAGTTTCTTTGATACAACTACCTTGGAATCATAACGGGATCTGATTTTATTGGTGCCGCTGACGCCGATGGCCATCGCTTCGTCGAAATGATCCTTTATCCACCGTAGTATGTCGACCAAGCTTCTGGTTTCGGTGATTTCAAGATAGTCAACGCCGCTCAACAACACAAAACTGTCGCGACGGGGATTGCTTGAAACTAACAGGCACCCGGTCGACATGGCATCGCCGGCAGCCGTAGTCGGAAATCCGTCCGTTGCCGAAAAGTCCGTTGTGCTGCAACTAATAAACACATGATCTTGATGATATATATCTCGGACCTCTTCAGGCTCCAATAAACCGTGAAAGGTAAAGTTATCGTTGATCAACAAATGCAAATAGTCTTCCCAGTCACCTACAATATCAAGATGAAAGCTTCCGTCGAGCTGGTTGAAAGCTTCGGCCATTTGAGGGAAATTTTTACGCAGGCCTTGATGGGCTGAAAATACCAATCTGATCGGCGGAGTTTTCGGTTTTGGGAGAAGGCTGTAAAACTCTGCGTTGATCATACCGGGAACATAAATACTGCCGGGATATTGTTTAAGCACCTCTTGAACGTTGGAAAAGATCGTAGAATAATAAGAGTCCAATTTGCTAATCTCAAACGGAGTATTTGCAGACAATCCGCCGCCCGGATAGAGGGTCGTATGAAGCTTTAATTCCTGATCATATATTACCGGCAATATATTCAGCCCGCTACGGGACCCGAGAATCGTATAACCATTCGGAAGGCAGGTATTGCCGATTAAGCTGAGAGCCAAATTCAAAAAGACGCAATAAATATCGGTTATTTTTTCGGAATAAATTTGGTCAACAAGCTGGGAAAAAGAGTGGACGTTCGCCGGGAAGTTATCCGACACTTGGTTGCCCCTCCAATCCGTATATGGATTTGTAGCAAAGAACAAAGTATCCGGCCGCTGCCGGTATATTTCGTAATTTTCCCAATATCTAAACCCGCTTTGCTTCCATGGAAAATTAGTATCGATTACAGCAAGCCTTCGCCCAGGTGTTGGAATTACCATTTAAGCATCATCCCCGCTTTGAGAAGTTGATTGTAGAACTTAGTCATAATGTCTCCGTATAAGGGTTTGCCTGCATAGTACTCTCCCTATCTTTTAGTTGTTATTCTATGTCCTAGAAGTTATAAGTGTTACAGCTAAAATGCGATTCCAAAACAAAACTGGCAGGATACCTTTTTCAGGTTTTCTGCATATGAATGCACGCCCGTTTTAGGAACATGGATAAGCCTCACTTGTGATACGGTTCTCCGTACATCGCTCTAACGGCAAAATTTCTATGGCTGTATTGCCCTATATGAGACTTACACGACTCCAAGTTCGCTCCATCTTCTCAGCTTAGCTACTACCTCAATGAAGATACTGTGTTGTGAGATTTCGTTACTGAATAAACGGCAGAAATAATTGCTAGAACAACCATAATACCAGCTACCCAGGTATTGGTGGTAACAGGATAATGGTCGACAAGGAAACCACCTAATCCAGAACCCAAAGCTACCCCAAAGTGTAAAAATGACGTGTTTAAACCTAATTGAATGTCCGCAGAATCTGGAGCAGACTTGGCAAGATAACTCTGGACTGCCGGACTAAGCGCCCAAACCATCACACCGTAAAGGATAACTACAATCAACAAACTTAAGATAGATCCTGTGGCATAAGGTAATAGGAACAGCGAAGTTGCAAATAAAACTAGAAATACTAGGATAGCTCTAACCCCTCCAAATTTATCTGAAGCCCATCCGCCAATCCATTCACCTGTTATTCCAGCTACACCAAACACCAGTAAGACCATGCTAATCAAATTCGTTGATAGTCCCATTGTAGCTTGCAGGAACGGAGTAAAGTACGTATATACTGTGAAGTGGCCTGTCAGTTCCAAAACAGATATGAGTTGGATGGAAGCGATTTTTTTGCTTTTTAAAGTTGCAAGTTGTTTACGTAAAGGAATTGTTGGTTGTGCTGGAACCTTAGGTAGAAACTTCATAATTGCTGCAATAGAAACAATACTGAGAACTGACACTAATACAAATGTCATCCTCCAACCCCAATGCTCACCAATTATTGTACCTAAGGGTACACCTAACACTAACGAAGCACTTAAACCCATGAATATGACCCATACTCGGCAAAAGGTTGCAGCACCTCTGGATCAGGCAATTGGACATTCATCCACCAAATAAGACTTTGCAGGCTTGACCTTGACGACTTCATTCCGATTCAGTTCAAACCTTCCCGTGTATCTGTTGTAATAACTGACATATTCGTAGTGTTTCATCTCCTTGACGAAGAAACCGGCCAGATTGGCGGCAAGCTGATCGTCCCCGCCGGGATTGTTCCGCAGATCGATGATCAAGCCTTTTGCGTGCCTGTCCTGGAACATTTTCAATAGATCCGCCAGGCTTTTTTCAGGTGAGGTGACATTTGACTTGGGGAGAAAATGCTTGATTTTCACATATCCATAGCCGTTGCCAAGAATTTTCCCTTTAATGGGGGAAGCATCCAGATCGGCTTGAGTGAGTTTGATTTTCGTCTTCTTCAACGTCTCGAATTGATCGTCATAAGCCGTCAGCTTCGTTCGGGTAGGCTCGGACTCCCCCCAATTGCGAAATTCGACTTGTACTTCCTTGCCGATGGGCGCACGCACCATAAGTCGTCCCTGATTGAACCTCTTCACCTCATCCGTAGCCAGGAGCATAGAATAGCAAACTCCTATTTTTATTTAATAATCAAGACAGAATATCTCTTTGTTATAGTACGTGATTCATATCACTACCACGAATACCTGAACGTGTATACTTTTATAGAGTAAAGATATCATGGGAGGTTCTATCATGGGGCGATATGAACAGCAAAGAAGTTTCTTGAAGTCTAACTTTCTTGAATTTAAACATGTGAAAACAGATAAGATAAAGGGTCTGCCGAAACCAATGACCGTTAAACCTTATTCCTCTTCATCCGTCATTATTGACCTCCCGGAATGTAACGAGGACGTTGTTAAAAAACAAAATATTTATGACTGTATAAAGGAAAGAAGAAGTACCCGATTTTATTCTGAGGAAAGTTTACATCTTGAGGAGTTATCATATCTATTATGGGCTACTCAAGGAATAACAAGTACAACGAAGACCGGACTTACCCTTCGAACTGTGCCGTGCAGCGGCGCAACACATACCTTTGAAACCTACCTTTTCATTATGCGGGTGGAGGGAATTCGCCAAGGAATCTACAGATATTTACCGGTGGAACACAAGCTCTTATTTATGTCTGAATTGGATGAAATTGACCAAAAAATTGATGCCATCACATTAGACCAGCCATTTGTCCCGAATTTCTCGAAAAAGGCTGCCGTAATGTTCGCATGGAGTACAATTCCATACCGTTCCGAATGGAAATATGATATCTCAGCACATAAAAAAATTCTGATTGATATTGGACATGTTTCTCAGAACCTTTATCTGGCAAGCGAATCGATCGATGCAGGAGCTTGTGCGATCGGTATTTATGACCAAAACCTAATCGACGAGGTATTAGGTTTAGACGGTGATGAAGAATTTATCCTTTTCCTAGGCGCTGTTGGGAAAAAACGAAAATAGTCAAAAGACTCACCAATACTGTTCGTATAGCTGTATAATCTTCCTCTGGGCAAAAGAACCCCCGTCTATAGTACGGGGGTTCTGCTTTACTTACTTGTGATACGGTTCACCGTAACGGGGCTATCGGCGAAAAATAAAAAGGGAGCTGTCGCGTCGTGACAGCTGCAATTAATTAACCTAACGCTACTTCTCCTGCTCCTTTATCACCTGCTCAATCCCCAACAGAATCAGCTTCAAGCCGAACTCGAACGCCCCGTCGGTCCCCATCAGATCGAACAGCCCGTTCGTGAACATCCTCCGAAACAGTCCCGCATCCGTCTCGCTCATGGAGTTCAGAAGGCGAATCATCTCCTCACCCGGATGCGCTTCCTGGTCCTTAAGGATGGCGGAGACATTGCGCTCATGCTGATAATCGTCTAGAACGAAATAGAAGACATAGTTCACAAGCGTAGTAACCACTTGCATTTTCTGCTCTTGCTCAAGCGGCGTCGATTCCACGCAGAGCAGCATACGGTTGGTGAACCGGATGATGTCCGGTTCGTGGGGCAGCGTCATCATCATGAGCTGCGTGGAGCAGGGATATCGGCTGAGCACGCTCCGTACCGTTACCGCAAGCACCGTCAGTTGCTCCTTCCAGTCCCCCTCGGAATGGAACTCCTCCAGAATCATTCTCGATACCTGGTTGGCCAGACGCTGGTAGAGATGCTGTTTGCTCTTGAAGTACCAGTACAGAGAGGGAGCCTGAATCCCTAACCTGTCGGCCAATCGTCTCATGCTGAATTTCTCGATGCCCTCCTCTCCAAGAAGCTCCCACGAGGTTTCCAAAATCTTATCCTCCGAAATCTGAGGCTGCTGCTTTTTCATTGTCATCCGCCCTTTTATCTAACAGTGTAAGTTTATGCTTTACAGGTTCATAGGTTCATGATATCATCTAACACTGTAAGGTTCAATCTAACGGTGTTAGACTAATAACTAAAATAATGAAGAAAGCGGTGATCCAACATGGATGCAGAAAACCTCTATTACTTTGAAAAAGCACCGGTCGCAAAAGCCGTAGCTCACTTCGCTGTACCGATGATGCTAGGCACGTCAATGAATGTTATATATTCCATCTTAAATGCCTATTTCCTTGGTACACTTCACAATACTGCTATGTTAACCGCACTCGCACTAACCCTGCCGTTATTCGCAATCATAATGGCGCTAGGCAACTTGATTGGCATGGGCAGCGGTACATTCGTCTCCCGTTTGCTAGGAGAGAAAAAATATGATGATGTAAAGCATGTGTCTTCATTCGCCTTTTACAGCAGTTTAGTTCTCGGTCTTATCGTGATGGCCATGGGTCTCCCGTTGATCAATCCAATCGTTCATAGCCTGGGGGCAACGTCTGACTCCTTCGGATTCACGAAGGACTATGTCACGATTATGCTTATTGGCTCACCATTCGTCGTATTATTCTTCACGCTGGAGAATATCGTGCGTTCGGAGGGTGCAGCAATCACGTCGATGATCGGTATGATTCTCAGTGTTGTTATAAATATTATTCTCGACGCGTTAGTCATCTTCGTGCTCCATTGGGACGTGATCGGCGTTGCGTCTGCTACGGTCATTTCTAACTTGGTTGCGAGTGCATTCTACGCCTTCCATATGGGATATAAGAGCCAATTCTTAACTGTCTCCGTAAAATGGTTCAAGGCTACCAAGGACATTCTGAGCAATGTATTCAAAATCGGAGTTCCCGTCTTTATTATGAGTATCTTTTTGGGTGCAATGTCGCTCATCTTTAACCATTTTCTTGTCGAATATGGGGATCAGGCCGTAGCGGCTTACGGAATTTCATCACGTTTATTGCAATTTCCTGAGTTTATTCTGATGGGCTTATGCGAGGGAGTCGTGCCGTTGATTGCCTTCTCTTTCACAGCGAATAGATTACGCATGAAGAATGCCATTGGATTTACGATCAAAGTGATTGTGGCGTTAGCAGTCGTATTCGGCATCATCGTCTATTTGATTTCCGACCACTTAATTGGTTTATTTACAAATGACTCGCAATTAATTGAAATGGGCAGCTACATTCTACATGTGACGTTCCTATCCTTGTTCATTACAGGAATGACCACATTGTTTACCGGGATCTTCCAAGCAACAGCGCAAGGAACTGCCGCGTTTATTATGTCAATTATTCAAGGAATTACTCTGATTCCTGTGTTGTTTATCGCCAATCAAATGAACGGCTTCCACGGGGTGGTCTGGTCGCTTGTCATTGCGGACGCGGTCGCATTCCTTGTTGGTGCCATCATGGTGTATGTTTTGCGGAACAAATTGCAGCCGGATTTAGATAATTTAGTACAGTAGAAAACATATACACGCAAGAAGGCAGGATAAGGGCACTCCCGATCCTGCTTTCTTTAGATACATGGACGGGGAATAGGCTATTGTCATTTCCGCGCCCTTGAGCGGCTAAAGCCAACAATTTCGCCCTACTTGTGATACGGTTCACCATATCATCGCTAAGGCGAAATTGCTTGTGTACTTTTCTTCACGCACGTGACCGCATAAACAACTGCAAAAATGATTATTCATCAAATAGAACAAACTCAAGATATTTTCGTGCGATTACATCTAGTATCACTTCTAACCCAATCATCGAATAAACGACTTGCTTTTGATGACTTGGCAATGGGGTTGCTTCAAAAAAGAATGAATAGTCGGCATACTTAACCAAAAAATTACTTCCGAATTTAGTAATGGCTGCAATCGTTACATTTTTTATATTTAATGCTCGAACGACATCTTTTATCCTTTCTGTTTCGCCGCTAAACGAAGTAAATATAATCAAATCATCTTCTGTTATAATAGAGCTATTAATCGCCAAGTTTGTCTCGCCTGAAATCAATATATTTTGTCGATTCGCAATCATTAAATCCTTTGAAAATTCTTTTGTAAAATTATTCTGTGAGAAACCAGTAGCGTATAAAAAGACCATCCGTGCATTTTTTAACTTCTCCAGGAAAGGCTGGAAATTCGTTTGTTCCACATATCGAAAAATCCGGTCTAAATCCCGTTTTAATAATAGAGTCAAATCACTAGGCACAAGTGAGGATTGGGTCATGTCCGATCGAAGAGCATACTTTAATTCTGAAAATCCATGATATCCCAGCTTTTTTGCCAAGCGAAGCACCGAACTTTTTGAACTAAACATTGCCTCGCCTAATTCAACAATATTCATGCTAATGACATCTTGAGGCCGATTTGTTATGAATCTTACCATTTCTTTTTCAGAATCGGTCAAATCGTCATAATTTATCTTTACACGCAGGTCAAAATCCATATAGTTTCTCCTTATTATGTAGCATTATCAAGTATTATCACTTATGAAAAATTTAATGTTGCATTCTCCATATTAAGTATACTGCAAAAAAAGACTAGTAAGAGGAGATACTCTACTAGTCTGGTCAGTTTATTATTTTTTAATAAAATAAATTACAGCTTCATACGGACGAAGCTCCAGGTCATCCAGCTCTTTCTTTGTATCAGGATAATTGGATAATAACAATTTACCGGACGAATTTTTCAGTTCTTCAGGCAACGAATAGTTAACTTTGTTTTCGGAGAAGGAGCAAATGACTACCAGCTTCTGCTCTGCCAGGGTACGTGTATACCCGTAGACAGCGGAATCTCCCGGATTGATCAGCTCATAAACTCCGTCAACCACAACCGGCAACTCTTTCCGAAGACGAATTAATTCTTTGTAATGGTAATACACAGAATCTTGATCGGCCAGACAATTTTCTACATTGATCCAATCATTATCCGGGCTGAAATCAATCCATGGTGTTCCGGTTGTAAATCCATACTTTCCTCTTCCATTCCATGGCATCGGTGTACGCGCATTATCACGGGATTTCAAGAAAATGGACTCTTTAATGTACGCTTCTGGAAGTCCTTTTTCCTCAAATTCTTTCTTCATACAATAGGTCTCAATATCCTTATACTGATCTGAAGAAGCGAAGCGGACATTGCGCATTGCTAGCTCTTCTCCTTGGTAAATATAAGGCGTGCCTTTCATCATATGAAGGAGTGTCCCTAACATTTTCGCCGATTCTACGCGATACTCCTTGTCATTCCCAAAACGGGTAACTGCACGCGGCTGATCATGATTGCTCCAATAAAGCGAGTTCCACCCCCTGCCTTCCAGTTTGTATTGCCACTCTGTCATAACGTCTCGTAAATCGCTCATCTTAAAACGTATGTCTGAAAACTTTCCATAGGGTCCATAATCCAGATGCATGTGATCAAAATGGAAGACCATATTTAATTCTTCCCGATCCGGGTCTGTATACAAAATCGCTTGATCACTATTTGTATTTGCTGTCTCTCCCACGGTAACAATATTATATTTGCTCAGTACCTCTTGATTCATTTCATGGAGAAATTCGTGGACGCGCGGTCCATTGGAGGCACCGATATAATAGGATTTAGTATAGATTGCATCATCCGGTGCATCCGGCCAATCCTGACGTTTACTTATCAAGCTGATTACATCCATCCGGAAACCGTCAATTCCCGTCTCAAACCAGAATTTCATCATATCATAAATTGTTTCACGAACTTTGGGATTCTCCCAGTTCAAATCCGGTTGTTCTTTAGCAAACAGATGCAGATAATATTGTCCGCGGCTCTCGACGTACTCCCAAGCGGGACCTCCAAAAGTCGAGCCCCAATTCGTAGGTGCACTTCCATCTTCTTTCGGATCTTTCCAAATGTAAAAATCTGAAAATTCATTGTCGCGGGATTCACAAGACTTCTTAAACCATTCATGCTGATCGCTTGTATGATTAACTACCAGGTCCATAATAATCTTGATATCCAAGAGATGTGCTTTTTCCAAAAGTCGTTTAAAATCATCCATTGTTCCATATTCGGAATTAATCTTGTAATAATCTGCAATGTCATATCCATTGTCCACCAGCGGCGATTGATAAATCGGATTCAACCAGATCACGTTGATTCCTAAATCCGCCAAATAAGGCAACTTCTCAATTATTCCGTTTAAATCGCCTATTCCACTTCCAGTTGTATCTTTAAAACTTTGCGGATAAACTTGGTAAACCACACTTTTTTTCCACCAATTTTTCTCTTTCATCTTCTTACTCATCTTCATCATCATCTTTTGGCATATTGGCGACGTAGTCATTCACATATACTAACTGTTGCCTTGCTTCACTCACGGCGAAAAGTATTTGATCGGCTGTTAAATATTCATCCTCAGGTAGAACCAGTAGATAGATGAGAAGCGGTAAATTTATTCCTGCTATGATGTGAAAATGCGGGCGGTTTATATACGGTACAAATGCCTGATTAACCGATCCTCCGAGCAAGTCCGTGAACACCACTACTTCATCTTCTTCCCCTACATCTCCCAACAATACTTTGACTTCTTCCTTAACTGGTGTGTTGGTCAGGTATGCTGAAAGGGCATGAACATTACCAATACCTTTAGTTATATAGTTTAAAGTATCCTTTAAGCCTTCTGCCATTCTATCGTGGCTTGCGATGATAATTTTTCGCATATGTCTGGTTCCCTTCCTTTCTGGTCTTTAACAATTAAACTCCCAAAACTCCAAAGTATGAACAGATTAACGCTAATGCAATGATCAAAAATATTATGTTTGTGATGCTTAGCTTCTTCGACCCGATCAATTTATAGACGACAATTGTTAAAACAGCCGGCAGCAACGCTGGCATAATTTTGTCCAGAATTTCAGTTTGAATGGGTAGAGTTACTTCCCCCGTTTGATACTTAATCTGAACATTCATTTTTACAACGGATGGAATTAATGCGCCAACAACTGTTAACCCCATGATGGAGGCTGCTTCAGTAAAGACATTTAATTTGTCGCCAAGGGCAGTGATTAATTTCAATCCGGAGGTGTGACCCAAATCAAACAATTTAATACGGAAAATGAAAAAGAAAGTATTTAATAATAACCAAATAATCGCACCTGTTGGATTTCCTTGTAACCCCATATATCCGGCAATTGACCCCATAATGGTTGGATATAACACCCAAATGAGTGTATCTCCAACACCAGCTAACGGTCCCATCATTCCTGTTTTAAAAGCTTGAACCGCTTCTTTGGATTTGATTCCATCTTTTTGTTCCATCGCCACCGTGGCTCCTAAAAGGAGATTGGCCATCCAGGTGGTTGTATTAAAGTAATTAAAATGATTATTTAACGATGCTTTATAGTCCTCATCATTTCTATGGATTTTTCGTAAAATTTTGTTCAGTCCAAACACAACCGCCGGAGCTTGCTGATTTTCGTAATTAAAGGTGTTACAAGCCATGAACATATACCGGATGGCTGCTTTCCGAATGTCTCTTTTCGTTACATTATTTTCTGCCAGCTCTGTGTTACTCATCGAATTCGTCTCCTTCAACTGAGGCATTGCCATTCCCCGCCGCGGCTGTTACGGGTGTACTATTCATTTTTTGTGTAAAGTAATAATAGGAAAATGCAAAGCCCAAAATTGCAATTCCTAAGATCGGTAAGCCCAGATACGCGGAAATCACAAATCCAATCAAGAGCATCGTCAGGTATTTCTTCACTGGCATAAACTGAAGTAATAATGCAATCCCTACTACTGGCAGCATTGATCCGGCTATGGATAATCCATCTATAAACCATTTTGGTACGACATCCAATAACACCCTTACGATCTTATCTCCGAATATCACACAAAGTAAGGTTGGAACCGCTGTGGTTAAACCAAAAATAAGGGGACCAATCCAGAAAATACGGTTCATTTTCTCGAATTTCCCCTCGTTTAAAGCTTTTTGAGCAGCATGAGAAACATATGAATTGAGTATCTTGCCCAGTACATCCAATTGAATACCCAACATTCCAACAGGTACGCCGACCGCCAAGGCAATGGCTTTCGCATTTTCAACATCATTGGTTGTACGAATGGCTACATAGATCCCAATAAGTGTCGCAAGACCATAATTGGGTACGGAGGACCCACCTATATTCGCTACCCCTAAGGCCATTAATTGAAATGTCCCGGCTATAACCATTGCTGTCGGGACGTCTCCCATGATAAGCCCTGCAATCATTCCGATAATGGATGGGTACCAGGTAGTAATGACAAAGCCTTGCTGGTCAATAACCATCCAGAAGGCTAATACAACAATGAGTATCGCTTGTATAATCTCCATTTTTTATCCTCTTCCTGCTCTGCTATTTAATATAGGTTTCCAGTGGTTCTTCCGCATCTCCCGGCACAAAGTGAAAGGTGACAGGAATTCCTTTTTCTTTTAAAGATTTTAAATCGGCTACTTCTTTTTCATTGACCGAAACCATCTTCTTTACCGTTTTTTTACCTTCACCGTCAAAAATGATCCCGATGTTTACTTTCGGAATTCGAACGCCGCCCTCAGCAAGCTTCAGTAACGTTTCAGGTTCTCGAACAACCAATAAAACATTGTGGTCGTCATATTTTCCAGCATTGAAGTTGGTAATGGCCGTATCCGTATCAATAATAGACATCCCGGTTCCGGCAGGCTTACTCATACGCATAGCTGTTTTTTGGATTTCATCTTTACTCGCGGCATCATCCACTACCATCAGTCGTTTCGCTCTTGTATGTCCTGCCCATTGAGTCACCACAATTCCATGAATCAAACGTTGATCAATTCGTGCCAATACTATGCCCATATCTCTAATCCCCTTTTGAAAGTGTTTTCTTCGTTGCTATGAACAGATAATATCACTATGAAAAAACGCTAACAATACGTTTGGAGGAAGTTAGGAAAGCGCTTAATAAACTGGGAAAAGTGCCAGACGTAAGGGAAAATTCCCACAGTTCTTTACACAGGCAACGAAGATAAGCCCCTTCTACTTTGACTTCGGCAGAAGGGGCTTATTCTATATTCAGTAGCACTCAAAATATAGGATTTAGAACATTTATAAACTTGAAGAATAGTTTTTGTAGTAAAATATTGGAGTGGCTATTTATTTCTATAATTTTCAAATAAAAGGTGAAAATGTTGACTAGCGATCAAGAAAAGAAATATCATGCAATTATTCACGCTTCCGCTATCGGGGCAGCAGTTATAGTGTTTGGAAAAATTGATTTGATTAGCTCAATTGTATGATCCATACTATCCCCCCTTGTATTTAAACAACGAGTTTAAAAATCTTGTTTCAAAAAACTATGCGCTCCACTCTTGCTACCTAAAACAAAAATTTCGCCCTACTTGTGATACGGTTCTCCGCACTTTTTGAAACAGCAAGTTTTTTCTCAATTCATCAAAGAGGATATCCAGCGGATGCCCATTTGTTATCATGGTTATATTCGATTTTATATATCCTGTACTCTCTTCGATGTCCGCCCTTTCAGCATAGCGGAATAAAACGCGCTTTTTTCATGCGCAATCGCCTTTAACGTTTCCAGCCGCTCCATTTGCTGCTCCAATAGGTCAATATGCTCATCCAGCATGTTGATCCTCTTGTATAAAATTCCGCAAATGTCCATGTCCGAATCGTTACGGGTCAGTAGGCAGCCATCCTCGGTAAAAGCTGCGATGTTCTCCAAACTCATCCCCGTCTCCTTTAATCCATGAATAAACCGGACATATTGTAGATCCTGTTCATCATAGCTTCGTTTTCCATCTTGACGGCGAGGCTTGGGGAGAACGCCTATTTTTTCATAATATCGAAGTGTAAAGGCCGTAATGCCCGTTAATTTAGCGATTTCTCCAATGGAGTACATAGACTTGTCAGCCTCCCTTTATGATACAGTGAGAACCACTTTACCGACAGCTTGCGATTTCTCTAACAACTGCTGAGCATGTACCGCTTCAAGAAGCGGAATTCGATGGGAAACAAGCGGATTGATTTTCCCCTGCTCCAACCATGTGAAGAGGATACCTAAATCCTCTCTAAACCATTCCGGCTGTTCTTTTCTTAAAGATGTAATGCTGTAAAGGTATGCAATCAAATGGACACACGCAAAAACGATATTACCATTGAACACTAGGCATTAGTTCCATTTCTGATATGTAACTGTAGTGAATTTCCGCTTTCTCTGAAAGAGCCTCTTGAGTAAGCCCCTTCTATTCCCTTAAAAATCGAATTTGTATAATGATGTCTTGTAAGAAGCCTAATTGTCATATGACACTTTGGAGTGACTTGGTATGGTGGGTGACGAAATGTAACTTGTTGGTATGACAAGTCCTTTGCCATACTTGGTTTTGCCGGACGCTATAAGGCAAAAATACATTTCAAGGAGAAATCATTCATGAAAAAAATGTTTCACACCAGTCTCGCGGTTCTACTATTATCTGCTACGATAACTACCGCGTGTATGGCACCCAACGGCGCGTCAGTTGCCGCACCCGTTAACGCACCAGTTACATCTGAAAAGGCTAGCTTGGAGGGGCCGCGAGATGCCAAGGAACTAGAAGCTTTTGCAGATGGTGTTTTTGCGGACAAGATGAAGAAGTTTAATACAGTTGGTTCTAATTTTGTGGTCGTCGCAGGTGGGAAAGTGATGCTAAGCAAAGGTTACGGTTATGCCGACAGGGAAAAAAGAATTCCTGTTGATAAAAATACCGTTTTCCAAATCGGCTCTGTTACAAAGTCATTCACTGCATTGGCAGCTATGCAGTTGGTCGATAAGGGGAAAATGGATTTAAAACACGATATCCAAGAGTATTTAGGAGGAATAAAGGTTCCGAATAAAACAGGAAAAAAACTGACGATGTTTGATCTACTTACATATTCAAGTGGATTTGATGAACCAGATATTCTCATGGAAATGCATCCAGAATACGCGGACAAATATTTTCCAATGAAGAAGTACATTGCATCAAATATGCCAACTGTTGTCAGGCCTCCAGGAGAAGCGTACACTTATGACAATTTTGGTTTCATGCTAGCGGGATATGCAGTAGCAAACGTAACGGGCATGTCATATTCCCGATATATGGAAAAGAATATTTTCAAACCGTTAGGCATGACTTCGACGAGTGTGCGGTTTACCCCCCAATTGTTAAGCAGAATGGCTGCTCACTATGGACCAACAGGCGAACTGATACCCTTGGACGGGTTTAAACCAACGGAAAAACCTGAAGGCGGTATGGTTTCAACAGCAGATGACATGGCGAAGTACCTCATTATGCACCTGAACAAAGGAAAGTACAAAGGTAAAGAAGTGGTGAGTCAAAAGAGCATAGAGCAAATGCACACATACCAATTATTTCCTGACAAGGAGTTCCCGGTTACAACAATTGGATTCGAAGGCTACTTCAAAGAGAAGATGAATAATCAGCATGTGATTCTAAAAGGAGGAAATGTTACAGGGCATTCTTCCTTGATTGTTATTCTGCCTGAGAAGAATACAGCGATGTATATGTCCTACAATAACGACTCCATGATGAGTCTTGACGTGTATGAAGAATTTATGAATCATTATTATCCGAGAAAAGCAGAAGTTCCAAAGTCAACCTACGCGACAATAAGTGAGCAGCAGGCCCAAGGCTACGTGGGATTATACCAAAACACGCGTATCGCTGCCTTAAGGACGAAGGTTTCGTATTCGGACGGGAAATTAATATTGGAGACAGGAACATCAGGCAAACATACACTAAAAATGATCCACCCTTTATTATTTGAAGATGAATCAGGTAATAAATTGACGTTTAATAAAAATGAAGCAGGCCATATTGCATATTTGTATTACATGCAGCTCCCAGACCTCGTTGCTTATGCGCAAAAAATAAACATTGATTCACCATTCTCTGATGTACCTGCGGATAGTAAATATAATTCATATATAAACAACCTTAATGCTTTGAAAGTCATGAGCGGAAAGTCAGCTAACCTCTTCGATCCGAAAGGAACGATGACTCAGGGAGAATTCTCAGAAGTGCTGCTGCGCGCCCAGGGGTGGTATAAACAACCTTTCATGATTGAACCGAATAAGAAGCAGATGATGGCCGGACTACGTAATTATCAGCCTAATTCTCCTATCACTAGACAAATGGCGGCGGTAATGATCCAGAACCTGAAACAGGTTGAGCCTGGAACTAAGGTTAAATTGAGTGGCGAAACGGATGCTTGGGCAGTTAAAGCCATCACAGCTCTTGTTTCCCAAGGTATCGTGGACCCGGATATCAAGATCAATTCAGACGGCTCCATAAACTTCCGCTCCAAACAGCTTTTGAAGCGTCAAGAAGCCAGTGCCTTGTTGGATCAAGCATTTAATTACTATACGTTGCCAATCAGTCACTAATTCAAAAGGATTAAGTAGATTTTCTACCGTAAGGGACAGTGCTTACTTCAGGATTAACGAAAAAAAGCGCGAGTGCAGGGGGGATTTCCCCATGACTCGCGCTTTTTGGTTCATCTCGCCCATTTGAGGATGTTATGGGCAAGCAAAAGCCAACCGATAAGGGCACGGTACTAGCAGGCACCTAAGGAGGCGTACCGAAAGTCTGCCAACCGCGATTGGTCTCAGGCTTCCCCCATAAAGGGGATTTTATATGCCCTTTTGTATCAACTTACCCGTAAACGAGTCAAACAGTTCTTTCATCGTGAGTAGTTCGTAGTTCTTGTCCTCGGTTAGTTGATTTCGAATGTATTCGGCAATCACTGTCTTGTTTCGCCCTACGGTATCCACATTGTAGCCTCTACACCAAAATTGCCAATTCCTATAATGGTACTTTATATAAGGTTTCCTGAACCCCCGATCAAACTGGGGGTTTTCTTGTACAATAAGAAACAAGCGGCTGCTGATGCTGCCGCTTGTTTCTTGGTCTTCTCCATATCCAACGGAAATCGGCATCCAGCCGTAAGGTTTATTCCAGAAGCCCTGCCTCCCGGGCTTTTTGCACCGCTTCCTCCCGGTTGCGAACCCCCAGCTTCAGATAGGCCGATGACGCATAGTTTCTAACCGTACCATCAGATAAATACAATTTGGAGGCAATGGTTTTATATCGCAGTCCTTTCGACACGGACTGTAAAATTTCAAGCTCCCGTGGAGTTAAATCATAGGTCGCGGCCACTTGAGTTGTCGACGGATCTTCCCCGCTCTTGGCGGATTCCAGCTGTGCAAACAATTTGTGCGACATCTCCTGATCGATCAGCGTGCCTCCGCGATAGACCGTGCGTATTGTTTCGGCGAGCTCTATCGGCTTCATCGACTTCAATAAGTATCCGTCCGCTCCGCTTCGCAGCGCTTCCAGAGCCTGTCCAGTATCTTCGAACGTGGTGAGAACTAAGATGCGGATGTGGGGCCACGTTTGTTTTATGATACGGGATGCGGAGATTCCGTCCAGGTTCGGCATGTCCAAATCCATGAGCACCAGCTGAGGCTGAACCTGCCTGCACAGCTCGATGGCTTGCTTGCCATCTTCTGCCACCCCTACGACTTGCAAATCTTGCTGCTCCTCGAGAAGAGTCCGCAGACTTTCACGGATAAAAGGCTGGTCATCGACGACCAACAGACGGATGACATCATCCTTAAGCTCCGTTTGTCGTGGCAGGGTGCAGGTAACGAGGGTGCCTTCGCCCGGTTGGGTATAGACGCCAACATGACCTTGCAAATTCATCGCTCGCTCTTTCATGGCGTTCAAGCCGAAGCCATCCCGTCCATGTTCCATCCCGCGGCCGTTATCTTGAATTTCCAGCCTCGTCTGCTGAGGCTCGAATTGCACCAAAACCGTAATCTCCGTCGAGTGTCCATGACGCACGGCATTCGTCAATGATTCTTGCAAGCAGCGATACAGCGCTATCTTCGCTTGCTTCGTTACAGGGTATTCCTCCCCGAAGGCCTGGAAACGAACCGACACCTTAGCATGCTCCTGAAACTCCTCTGCCAGCTTCCGCAAAGACTGAAGCAGTGGGAGTTCTTCATGCGGCGATTCGATTTGATGCACATAGCCTCTCACTTCATCCATATTCTGGCGGGCCAGGTTCAATAGGGAATCGAGCCGTTTCGTTCCTGTATCCGTTTCTAGCTCAGGGCGCAAGGTCTCCAACCCCATAATGAGGGAAGTGTACGCATGACCGACAGTATCATGGAGCTCTTTGGAGAGCCGATTCCGCTCTTCGGCCAGCGTGATGCGCTCGATTTGGGACAAGTACTGCTCCAGCACCGCATTTTGCTCGCGTATAATTTCGCTTTGACGATGATTGACCATCAATAAATGGAAGGAAAATCCGAATGCATAAGCCGTCCCGAATTGAATGGTCATAACCCAAAAATCACTCTGCTCTGCAAGCAGCTTAATTATAGCGGGTAGGAGCAATATTGATAAAGGACCTGACCAAAGATATGTTCTTTGTTTGCTGTTAGCGGCAATTAAAAATGCATACAATAGGAATGTGAGGTAGGCTTCTGGAAAAAATGAAGCTAAATACAAGCAAAGCCCGCCCGGGATCACAATCTCGGTAAGCAGGTAGTATCTATAATTGAGCTGCAAGCACAGCCAGGGAACGGAAAAAGCAATAAGCTGCCAAAACACAAGAACCCAAAGCGGCAGCGTGAAATGAGCTTGCCGCTCTATGATAGTGAGCAGGAGAGAAGTACTGCAAATCAGGCGGATCGTAAGCATGAACCAGTCGTACCAGAACCACTGCTTTACCATATCGAACAAAACCATCAACCCCTAAGAACTATCAGTATGACATTACGTAACTATTATAGAGCAGACCATCATCCAACAATACTTTTAAATCCAGACCGGGACATTCCGGCTACCGGTTCACACTCTTGATCATAAAACGGGTGTAGCCTCCTAGCATGCGCGTGAAGCTGTTCGCAAGCCTGTAGCTCACCATAGTGAATATGACTCCTGAGGCCGAAACCAATACGGATTTTATCACAGTATCTACAAGTACACCCATAAAATAATAATTAAATAGCGGAAAGAGGAGCGGGGTCGCAATCATCGCGAGTGGAGTTATATAAAGCAAGGCCGCACTAATTAGGCTTAAAATCCCCACCGGAAGCTTCAGCATCAGCCAGCCGATAGCAATCCAGTTGCGCCGATTTAGCAGCTCCTTCCTTGCTTGAAGCCAGATAGAGGCATCGGTGTTTATTGGTTTAACGTAAAGCTCTGTGGTAATATCCGTATAGATCTTGGTCTGTATGCGTTCAAATTGCAGGAAGGCGTATGTAGTTCGCAAAATGCGAGTAATCAGAGGAACACCCACGACGGTAAACGAAAGACTCAAGCCTAATGTAAGAGCGACCAGATAAAAGCAAAAGTAAAACAATCCGGTAGCGAAAGTAAGCAGTAGGAAATAGCCATTTTGAATAAAGCTGACGACGGTTCTTGTCATCAAAGAGCCCACATCCTTTACAAGTAGTAGTCGTATCCTACGGCTCTTGATGTCAAATCGGCCAGTGCCATAATGTCATATGACACAAGGCGAAAGCGGTCTGCAAACCTAATGAGGAAAAACAACTGTTTCTTCGCCATTTTTTAAATATCGCATAGTAATGGTAATCGTCTTTGCAGAGTCAAGCGGCTTTTGATCCAATCCCTCTGCGATGCATGAGAAGACACAAAGCATGGTTTCCGGTAAGGAGAGCTGATTTCTGCCTAAAATTTTATTTTTGAGAATCAAGAATAAACATAGATGCATCTTGTCCCATGAATATTTTACTTCCGTTAAGGTTGATTATTTAACGATATCTCGTCTCTTTTTAAGCGATAAAGCATATTTCGAGAAATTTTCCATGGAAAATATGGATATAAGCGACAATGCTATCAGGAATCGTAACGTTGAAGCTAATGACCTTCGAGCCTCTTTTTCAGCTGCTTATTTAGGCCGCTACGTATTGAAAAATATAAGAATTAAGGAAAGTGATAACCGTATTTCTCTAGCACTTAACACCTCACGCATTAATAAACTAGGAAAAAAGGTCACGTTCCATGAATATGTTGGCTGGTTACAAGAAATTATTAATAAGATCCAAAACTTTGTTTTAGCTGATTCATTTCTTGATAGCTTCTCAACACCTTTAAAAACCGGGGAAATTTTTCCTTTATTACGCCCCTCTAGTGTTTTATTTCATTTTAATGACCTTCTAACTGAACTTGAAACTGACTCTCTTGAATCAGTTGAATATCGATACAATAAAGATCGTAGCAGAAATATAAATTTGCAGGAGGTCTTAAAAAAATTTGAATCTTATTTCATTATAGAGAATAAACAAATAAGTGATAAAAAAATTACTCATAATGTTCAGAACCCATATGATAAAAATATCACTATTAAAAAAAATATTAGTTCTATTACAATTAGTTCACCCAGACTCAAAAAAATCATTCTAAAATTCACTGATCAAGAAATCAGTTTGCTAGATTATATAAACAGAAATCAAAACTTTATCATTACATTCACCGAAGTTGATGTTATATATACCAGTAAGCGTCTATTTAAAGATACTAGGCTTCTAGGAAATTTAGATTCATTTTTAGAAGTATTTGAAGCATACAAAGATCTAGAAAATGTTACATCCGAAAAGGGTAAAAAAGAAGGATTTCGATCTGAGTACTTCATCAGGGAAGGCCATGATGCAAATGATGGGTGTGATGGCTGAGTTTCAGCGAAACATCATTGTAGAGAATGTCAAAATGGGAATGAAGCAACGTGCGAGAAACGGGAAATGGAACGGCGGTCAGGTACTCGGCTATGATGTCGTCGAGGTTCCCATTCCTAAAGGAAAGGATTCCGCACTGCAAATAAACCCCGTTGAAGCTGAATTGGTGAGGAAAATATTTCATATGTATGCCGGAGGACGAGGACTACGCAGCATTGCTAACGAACTGAACCACAACGGCTACAAAACGAAGCCTAACAAACCATTCAGTGCCGTTTCGATCAAGACGATCATCAACAATCCCGTCTACATCGGTAAGATTCGGTACAACGTGAGAGAAAACTGGAGTGAACAAAGGCGTAAGGGTATTAATCATGATCCTATCATTGTTGATGGCGAACACGAACGTATTATCTCACAGGATATGTGGGAAACCGTACAAAAGCTCTACGCTAAAAAGTCCGTCACCTCGCCGCGTGTCTTCAATGGAACCTATTTGTTGACCGGAATGATGCGTTGCCCTGACTGTGGAGCCACGCTTGTCGCACATCGAATTCATGATACGCTCAAGGGTGGAACCAAGGTTGTACGGCGATACTACATTTGCAGCAACTTCCGTGCTAAAGGTAGCCGCGTTTGTACTTCAAACAGTGTGAAGGCTGATATGGCTGAACAATATGTAACCGACCGAATTGCTGCCGTTGTGAGAAAGCCTAAGATATTGGAGGACATCGTGGCACGAATCAATAATAACCGTACAGTGAATGTCGTCCCTCTCCAAAAAGAACTAGCTTCCGTTGACAAGGAGCTTGGAACGTTGGATGCCCAAAAGAAGAAATACTTCAAGCTCTACGAAGCCGATGTTGTTGATAATGAATTTCTAATCCAGCGTATGAATGAACTTAAGCAGCAGCATGAAGCACTGACAAGAAGAAGGCAAGAGGCCTTACGACAGCTTGAACGAAGCTCCGCTGACCCGGTTCCGCTGCATCAAGTAAAGCAGGTACTGTCTCAATTCCATGAGTTGTTATCGTCAGCACCGATTGAAACACAAAAGAACCTGCTTCAGATCATCGTGAAGCAGATTCATGTGAAGAAAGGCCAGAAAATCGAAGGCATCGAATTGGAGTTCGATGATAAAGTCAATGCGTGTTTTTTAGGATATGCCCCTTCCACCCAAACGGTGGCAGGGGCTTTTGCTTTTCCCAAGCAAAAGTTCAACGCTCCGTACACTATCGTCATCTGATGCCAAATAGGAGTAAGTCCCGTCCAGCTCTATGCCCTCAAATCACAGCACATCGCCTCTATAGCAGGCTTTTTCACAGAAAGTGACTTAGGGTAAATCCCTGCCATACTATTCCTTTTCCACGCTTTTTACGCAGT
This sequence comes from Paenibacillus sp. 1-8, assembly GCF_056316205.1. Taxonomy (NCBI): domain Bacteria; kingdom Bacillati; phylum Bacillota; class Bacilli; order Caryophanales; family Paenibacillaceae; genus Paenibacillus; species Paenibacillus sp. 1-8. The sequence continues at coordinate 5,358,002 of NZ_CM149995.1, forward strand.
TCCCCACAAAAAAACTTGCCGCTACTTGTGGTACGGCTCTCCGTATCACCATATAGGTAAAATCATATGAGTGAGTTTTCACGAGGGGACGTAAGTTTAGTGCATTATACTATCCTTAAGTTTTTAAGCAAGGGAGGACGCATGCAATGAAGAAGTATAGGATAGGACACTTATCCCGTCCGGGAGCTATTGTCATAACTATGTTAATTAGTATTCTGATTCTGACAAGCTGCAACAGCAATGGCGAAAGCAATATGGAGCGGGCTCCTTCCCCGATATTCCACTCGTAGTCATATCCGGAGGTAAAAATCCGCCGATGATGCCAGAGCATGCTATGGCAATACGGAAAAGTAACCACTTAGATCTCGTTCTGTTAAGCAAACAGAGCAACATCAAAACCGACTAGGTGGCATCCTGCTGTTCCAGCCATCTCAAAATCGCTTGATTTGTTTCCTCCGGCTTTTCTTCCTGAATCCAATGACCGCAATCCAGATTGACCACTTCCACATTGGGCACGAACTTTGTCAGGTTTTCAGACTTCGCAACCACATCCCGGTCGCCGTAGATCATGAGGGTCGGCTGCTGGATGATTGGGTTCACCTTCGCCAATAAGCGCCAGTTGCGGTCAAGGTTCCTGTACCAATTTATGCTGCCCGTGAACCCTGATGTTTCAAAAGCGGAGACGTAAACGGCCAGCTCGCTTTCGCTCATTACGGGCTCACCGAGCGGTGTTTCTGCTCTGGCGAGATTGATCAACGCCATACCTGGCTCAGGTGCTCTGAGAGGCTCATTCTTCCGGTAGAGGTTACGAAGGAACCTGTACGTATTGTCTTCGAATACGGCGTCCGCGACGCCTGGCTGTCGATTGAAGTGGACGAAATAGAAATCGCCGCCAAGTATTTCTTCCATGAACTCGATCCAGGGTTTTTCTCCGCGCTCTTGATAAGGCAAGCTCAGATTTATCACTTTATTGACGCGGTTTGGATGCAACAAGGTCAGTCCCCAAACGACGAATGCACCCCAGTCATGACCGACAAAGGTAGCATCCTCGTATCCATAGTGATCGAGAAGCGCGATGAGATCACCCGACAAGTGTTCAATGTCATAGTCTGTTACTTCGGTTGGACGGGATGAGTTGCCGTAACCCCTCTGGTTGGGGACGATGACATGGTAGCCTGCTGCGGCAAGTGCGTCCATCTGATGGCGCCAAGAATAGGCATGCTCTGGCCAGCCGTGGCAGAGTACAATAGGTTTTCCAGCGTTTTCTCGGCCTGCTTCAAACACTTCGAGTTCCACACTGTTGACTGAAATAAGGGTGGGCTTGGGAAAATCGGTTGGATTAAACATTGAATTAAAACCTCCTTCTTGTGATACATGTAGTATAATGGATAAAAGGTGACATCTTAGTGTCACCTTTATGAAATCATGTAAAAAAAGAGGGCAATTATGGACAAAGTGGAGAGACTCATTTCGATTATCATGATATTGCTGAGGAAAGAGATTGTTTCTACAACGGAATTCTCACAACTATTCAATGTCTCCAAAAGAACGATCCTTCGCGATATGGAAACATTGAGCTTATCGAACATCCCAATCTACTCTGTCAATGGCGTCAAAGGCGGCTACGGCATAATGGACGAATACAAGGTCGATAAACGCCTTCTAAGCAGCTCCGATTTACAGAATATATTGGCTGCGCTCGGCGGATTGGAACAACTCCTCCTTACTGAAGAAGTGGAAAGAACGATAAAAAAAATAGAGGCAATGGTTAGTCCATTGTCTCTGAATCGTTCCATTCAACTGTCGTTTTATGTTTGGGAAGGTCGGTCCGAGATTCTTGAAACCTTAAAGATATGTCAAGAATCCATTTTTAAAAAAAGGCTGGTTTCGTTTGATTATACAGATAAAGACGGGGCTGTAACGAATAGAATGGTCGAGCCCTATGAGCTGCATTTCAACGAATCGAGTTGGTACTTGAAAGGATTCTGTTTACATCGACAGGGATATCGAACATTCAAGTTATCGCGGATCGATCATATTACGATGGATGAACGTACGTTTCATCCTAGAGACGATTGGTCAGAGCAAGGTCGCGTTGCAAGTTATCTACCGCAATTCGTCACGATTAAGGCATGGATATCGCCTAGCATAAAAGATCAAATCATCGAAAGGTATGGTCGAAGAAGTATTGAAGACCATAATGGTGGATCTTTATTAGCAACTATTTATGTCCCACAAAATCATATGGGATTTCAATTGTTAGCAAGCTTCGGCACTCATCTAAAAGTTGTAGAGCCCAAGTCCTATGTTGAAGACTTTCGAAATTATTTATATCAAATGATGAAGAACTATTCCTGATAGAGGCCTCATCTTGGCATAAATGACCGACTCCACATGAGTTGGGTCTTTACGCGCTTCTTCGAATCACGGGGACTACTTGCGCATTTACACCTTAAAGCGATATCCCGCGCCCCATACGGTCTCGATAAACTGATGCTGCGACGGGTCCTTCTGGTTTTTGTCCCGGATCTTCCCTACATGGACCGTGACCGTGACGGTATCGTCAAAATTGTCGATTCCCCAGACCCTATCCAGTAGCGCCTCCTTGGAATATACCCGATCCGGGTTTTCCGCGTGGAACAGCAGCAGATCGAATTACTTAGCCGTCATTGTAACCTCCGCCCCTCGCATCGTCCTCAACGATTAACACTTTGCGCTTCGACATCTCACGCTCTCCCCGCTTCCTTGCTATCCCGTTTCATCGGAATGCTAATCATCACCGTCATGGATTGTCGACTCACTTCTCGCTTGGATCGTTCCGCCATGATTAACGATAATCTGCTTCACGATGGCAAGACCTAACCCGGAGCTGGCCATGGAGTGAGTCTCTCCACACTATCATAAACGGTGTGGCTTTGATTCTCTCTTTCGTCTCATAGTCCTTGTCATTATCCAGCCTACCTAGATAACGGTAATATCCACTTCTTTACTCTATCCTTATCCTGAATCCCCTAGTGTTCGGTTATTTGCCTATATGTCCATTTCTTCTCAATGTGTAATCGGATCCCCCCTAAAATTTATCGGAATAACCAGGGGGGGTTTCTCCAAAAAACATGCCGCTACTTATGGTACGGTTCCCCCCGATTAATCTTCACCGCCCGATAAATCTGTTCCACCAGCACCAATCGCATCAGTTGATGCGGCAAAGTCATCCTTCCGAAGCTCAGCTTCTGCTGGGCGCGGCGGAGGACTTCGTCAGAGAGACCATGACTGCCGCCAATGACGAAGACAACATGGCTTGTACCGTAGGTGCCGAGCTTGTCCAATTCCTCTGCGAGTTCTTCCGAGCTCCACAGTTTGCCGTCGATGGCGAGCACAATGACATGTGCTTCACTTTTCACATGGGCAAGAATACGCTCGCCCTCTCGCTCCTTGACCTGTCGGACTTCCGCCTCGCTCAGTGTGTCAGGAGCCTTTTCATCGGCTACCTCGATCATTTGAAACTTGATGTATGGCCCCAGCCGTTTAGCGTATTCCTGAATTCCCATGACCAAATATTTCTCTTTTAACTTCCCCACACCTATAAGTTGAATAAACAAATTCCATACCCCTATCTATGTCGAATGATAATGTGAAATCGCATTTACGATCCCTAACATGAAAAAACACCTTTAACATAGTTATTTTAGCACCTGAAACGTCACTTACCTATCTATTTCCTCTCTATTACGAGCATATTCCCTCTCTGTTACGAGCATATTCCCTATTCAGATCATAGAGGATCATTCATTTACGCTCTTCACAATGAAATGCCTATCCGTTTCGTATTCATCAAGATACTGCATTAGCATCTGTCGATATTGACTGATTCGTCCCGCTGTCGCTGACTCACGCAGTGATTCAAACAATGCTGTACATTTCTTAAATTGACCATCATTACCCGACTGTTCAGCTAGTTGCATCGCCTGCAAAGTAAGCCCTACCGCTTCCTGTGGTCTACCGTACTTCCGATAGTACAAAGCCAAATGATAGCAGTAGCTATAATAGTATGATATGTTCTCTGCGTCTTCATAACTCCCGAATTCATCAATCTGCTCTGCAAACGTATGTAAAATATCTCCTACATCCAAATGATACATAAGCGCTGCCTGTAATATGGTATTCAGCCCCGGTAATACTTCCTCGGGATTGTCCTGCAAAAAACCTACATATTCCTCCACAAGCTCTATATTTCCAGACATAATATCTACTGCGTATAAATTGGTCTTGGCTAAAAACCTGAATTCATCGACAACCTGAATGTCTTCTTCCTCTAAATCCCCCATCCACCCCAGCTCAGCATACTTATAGATACACTCCCTTGCCTGCTCATATGCACCCTGGTTCTGGTGAGCCATTCCACACATCAGGTGACTGAGTCCAAAATAGTATACCAGCGGGCGCTCTAAATTGACATGCGGGATGGGTAATTTCATTGCTTTATGATACTGCCGTTCTTCACAGATACGCTGTACACATTGGTACAAAATATCCGCCGTCTCCATCACCTTTTTCCAATTCTCAAAAGCCACTGCCATCTCTAACATCTCAACAATGATGTCCGGTTTGAGTGATTTCAGGATAGAAGTTCGCAAAGAGGGTTCCTCCCTTAAAATGACTAGAATAAAAAGCACTCGCTCTTAATATATTCCTTTGTGAAACTCCAAATAAGTAGTACAATAAATTTAATATAGTACTTAATCGCAGTTTTTTCAATATATTTTACCGCCTTTATGTCTCTGCTAATTACATCGATACTCTCCTAACCTTTAGGAGAGGTGGTTAATATGACAAAATTACGGAATTCGGTTGGAGAAAGAATTAGAACGATTCGGAAGGCTAAGGGATTAACACAGCAACAACTTGCGGAACTTTCAGGATTGGATGATGCATATATCGGATCGGTAGAGCGTGGTGAAAGAAACTTTTCTATTGATACCTTGGAGAAAGTGTTAACTGCCTTAAACGTGTCTATCAGTGAATTAATGTTTTCCAAAGAACATATGACTAAAGACGAAACTATTCGGCAAGAGGCGATAGATGAGTTTGTTGCGTTGACCAGCAGATTGAATGAAGAGCAAATCGGGATTCTCAGACGAGTTAGTAAAGAAGTTTCACGCGCGTTTGAGTAAGGCCATTCCATCCCGGAAAAACTTGATTACAACCAAAAAAAGAGCACCGCACAGGTGCCCTCCATAAATCTTCACAAAAATACTCAAGCGTACAACATAAAAAAGCTCACTTCATGCCCCAATTGCTTCAGATAATTGTAAATCTGCGAACGGTGATGGAATACATGTGTCACGGTCTCGATCTGCCATTGGACTTGCACATGTCCATGCTCCATATAAAAAGCTTTGGTCGAACGATTCAAATAATCGTCTTCGCTAAGCGAAAGAATGTAAGCTTTATATGCCTCAAAATTCTCCCTGAAACTTACAGCCAAACGTTCGGGATCGTCTACCTCGGACAAGCTGTTTTCAATATTCCCTACTTCTTCCTCGGACTTCTCCTGATGCATAATCGCAAGATCCGAAGCAGGAATGAGTACAAAATGATGCACTAGCTCCAAAAGTGAGCGGAAATTGTCCTGTGGACGAAAGCTCCAATCCTCTGGACGTATTTTACGGATCAGGGCTTCTCCTGTTCGTACTCCAGTCTCCAGCTCATTCAGCAGATGTTCCCGAATTTGCAGCGTTCCACTCATGCGCTCATCTCTCCTTCGTCATTCTTCTTCATGTTTTGAGTATAACGGAAGCCTCAGGACGTGTATTGTAAAAATCGGACAACTTTCGAAAATCCTTTGCGGCAGTAAGCGGAGAATCGCCATAGAATCTGCGAAAATCACGGTTTAGATGGGCTTGATCAAAAAAGCTATACTCCAACGCAAGCTCCGTCCAATCCATGCATCATGAAGCCATCCCAGCCGCATACGAGCAAATCGACCAGCGCGTGTGGGAATGTAAAGGAGCCCTTACAGCTTGGTGCAACTGGAAAGAAGAGAAGGAAGTAGATGGTGCTCACATTACCTCCAAATTATGAACCGCCGATTTGCCATTAACATTAGGGTATGCTGGCTTGAATTTATGGCGGGAACGTAAGTTATAATAAATTTCATACAATTGGAGGTACACATGAATCTAAAAAGGGTGAAATATTTTATAGATCTCGTTGAATGTAGAAACTTCACAGAAACAGCAAAGAGAAATTTTGTATCGCAAACTACGATTAGCCAACAGATTGCCTCACTTGAGAATGAGTTCAACATTCAGTTGATTGATAGAAAACAAATTCCGATTGAACCCACCAAAGCGGGATGGTTGTTTTATGCAGAAGCCGTCGTGCTCTGGAAGCAATATAATCATATGAAAACAAGCATGGAAAATTTTCAAAAATATAATACCCAGCTATTGAGTATCGAATATGCTGCAATCACAGATATCCAAAGCTTGTTAAAATTCATCCCTTCATTCAAAGAAAATCATCCAAAGATTAAACTTGAATTAAATAAAGTATTGCTAAAGGATATCGCTGAGTATCTGCAAAAAGGAATACATGACGTGGCCGTTGCCTTTGACTCAGAGTTTAAAGGGAAAGAGGAAATCCTAACCCATACATTATATAGCGGACGATACTGCGCGGCTGTAAGTAAACAACATCCCCTCTTCTGTTTTGAGTCCATCTCAAAGGAAGAATTATATAAGTATCCGCTTGTTATGCTGAATCCAATGGTTATTGGAGACTCCTACTATTTAATGATTCAACATGCCATGGAAGACGGTTACCAGCCTAACATCCTTAGAACCGCAGACGATGTCGAAACAAAGCTGTTTTATATCATCACAGAGAATTTAATCGGCTTTTTCCCAGATAACTATGATCTTACTGACCTGAAAGAAGAGGTCCGACTCATTCCCATACATGGTTCACACCATACTTTTAAAATCGAAATAGGCTACTTAAAAAATAATTCAAATCCAGCGTTATACTCATTCCTGCAACAAATACAAAATTCGTTTTAACAATAGCCCATAAGCTTTTTGTATTATACTTTGTTATTTTTTTCACATATTATATAAGTGTAGATCATTTCAGCAAGGAGTGACGACGAACATGGGTAAGTTATTATTAACGGGTGTGGATGGCAATCTGGGCAGACAAGCAGCTGAATATTTATTAAAATTAGTAGAAAAAGACCAAATTATTTTTTGCGCATATGATCCGGCATCTTTACAAGGGTATGCAGAACAAGGTATTGAAACGCATGTGACCAATTTCAATAAAATAGATGGTCTTGCAGAAGCTTTTGCTAATGCAGATAAGCTTGCTTTAATCTCCATGCCTTTTGTGGGGGTAAAACGCCAAAATGCACACAAAAACGTGGTCGATGCGGCGAAAGAAGCTGGAGTAAAACAAATCATCTATACTTCATTGGTTAATGCGGCGGATGAATCCAATCCAAGTGTTGAGAAACTGGACCATGTATATACCGAAGATTATATCAAAAGTGTCGGGTTAGATTATATTTTCCTGCGTAATTCGCAATATGCGGAAGCCATGGTTACCAATTACTTCACCTATGTGAAGTCTGACGGCGTGTTGAAAAATAACCAGGGTGACGGCAAGATGGCCTATATCTCAAGGAAAGATTGTGCAAAAGCTGTCGCCCATGCATTAGCAGCAAGTAATTATCATGAGGCGATATTAAATATAAATGGTCCTGAATTAATAACAATGTCCGACTTTATCGAGATTGGAAATGAAGTAACGGGTCATCATGTTACCTACAAGCAGATCACGGATGAAGAAAATTACGGCGTATTTGATGCCATGGGAGTTCCCAGAACAACGGATGGCAAATTTGCGGAGGACTCCGAAGCCCCCTTCTCTTCTGAAGGTATGGTTACCTTTGGACAAGCTATTCGCTTAGGGAAAATGGATATATTTACGGACGACTTCAAGAAGCTGACGGGTCAAGATCCCGTAACGGTGAAATATATGTTTGAACATGCGAATGAGTACCAAGTGGGGGAACGACACTCCAAAGATAATTAATCCAAGTCATGACAATGTTTGCGGAGAGATCGGAAGCTGATTCACATCCGATTTCTCCAATTGCGCTTTTGCTTACTTTAATATTCTCCTTTAATTACAAAAAACGAACCCCGAATCGTTCCTGCTAGTTTTGACTTCTGCCTAGCAAACTTAAACTTCCCTTCTAGCTCCTTTGGTACCTCCATCCCCTCAGAAAGCTTAAAACCAACGGCCCGCTTCTTAGTGTCGTCAACCGTATACATGACGTTGACCTCAAGACCATCCTCATAAAAGACGTAAGCAAATTTAATATTTTCCACTTGAAAACGTGACGTTTCTAAAGGTTTGGCCGCAAACTCAATATCACGCTCTTTCAAAATTCGGTTCACATAATCAAGGGTCTCCTGACTTTCACTAGCTGACACAACCGTAAATTCATGCTTGTATTTGTTCATAAAGTAACGGGCTTCATTAGCACGCAAACCAGCAAGCGCTTCTACTACAGGTGAAGACTCTAAGCCAACCGTAGACACATTATTAAAATCAACGATATAGGACATTTCCATCTCTCCTTTTATCTCATTATTTCCAAAAAACTTGCCGCTAATTATAGTACGGTTCTGCGCTCACAACTTGCTGGTACACTTCTCCCGCTATTATCACGTAGAAACTTATCTGTTGACATTTTATGGAGAATACTGTATATATTCAAAGCCAATACGAAAGACGGAAAAGGAGAATCTACGTTCGCCATGATAAGGAGCCTAGGGCAGACGAGTCTTTCCTACCGTTACGGTGGTCGAGTCGATGAGCAGCAGTTCCTGAGGAATCTGTAAAGTTCGCCGTTCGGCTCGTCCTCGGCTTTGAAGAAGTTGGTGAAACCATGTTTTGAACACAGCAAAAGGAACCTCGGCGGCTTTCCCGGAGAAGGTAGAGTAATGAACCGTCGGCAAACCACTTAACGACGCTTGATCCACGCCGGAGCGATAGCCTTTCCACTGCTCAAGGCGGCTCTTTTTATCCTATTTTTAGTTAATCAACAGGCCTGGTATATTCTATTTACTTCCTGTAACTGTGGCCTTATACCCACCCCTAGCTTGTTACCCAACTTGCCTTTAACTTTCCTCCCCTTGTATCGTTCGATTTTCATCAAGCCGCATTTTATAAGACTCCCCCCATGCTTTCATAGACATAATGACCGGTTCCAAAGTCCTTCCGAAATCAGTAAGGGAGTATTCCACTTTTGGCGGAATCTCTTTATATATTTCTCGGTGAATGATGCCATCCCGTTCAAGCTCTCTTAACTGTAATGTGAGCATAAACTGCGTAATTCCCGGATTGAGGCGCCTAAATTCATTGAATCTTTTCGTTCCGTCCAGGAGCTGATAGAGAATGATCCCCTTCCACTTTCCACCAATAACATCCAGCGTTGTTTCAACCGGACATGCTTGCATATCCGGACTCGCTCCATATTTGTTTCTTCGGTCTCCCATCAACTCATCTCCCTAAAGGTTTGATTTTTAATACTATATCATAAAAATATGCGTACTTACTTAAAGTAATCGAATTGATTTACAATGCAACTGTACAACATTTCCTATTTGAGAGGATGGATATCCATGAATACCAACCAAAAGATGAAAGCAGTCGGTGCTTACCGATACCTCCCAATATCCAATCCGGAAAGCCTTATTGATCTGCATTTGGATAAACCGGAACCTACGGGCCGTGATTTGCTTGTAAATGTAAAGGCAATCTCTGTAAACCCTGCAGACGTAGGTGTTCGCGAAAACCATAACTACGAAGCCGAATCACCGAAAATTCTTGGTTGGGATGCTGCTGGAATCGTAGAACAAGTTGGTCCTGACTGTCAATTGTTTAAACCTGGGGACAAGATCTATTATGCGGGCAGTGTGTCTCGACCAGGTAGTAATAGTGAATTTCACTTGGTTGATGAACGAATTGTAGGAAATATGCCGAAAAGTTTGGATTTCGCAGCCGCAGCCGCATTACCGCTTACCTCGATAACTGCATGGGAGGGCCTATTTGATCGTTTAGGAATTAGCCTAAACGCAAATGAAAACAAAAGTATACTTATTATCGGTGCAGCAGGAGGAGTAGGGTCGATTGCTATTCAACTTGCCAAATTAGCAGGTTTGACTGTCATCGGTACTGCTTCGCGTCCAGAGTCAACTCAATGGGTTAAAAGTCTAGGTGCGGATTTTATAATAAACCACAACAACCCTTTTCAACCTCAGCTCAAGGAAGTTGGTCTAGACACCGTAGATTATATCTTTTGCTTGAATGATACTGTACAACATCTAGCGAATATGGCGGAGGTCATTACCCCTCAAGGTATAATTTGCTGTATCGTTCCTGCAGATAAGGCTACCTGGGCAGGAAGCCTGAAAATGGACTTGCTGTTTTCTAAAAGTGTAACGTTTGTATGGGAGTTCATGTTTACACGGTCCTTGTTTCATACCAAAGACATGATTAAACAACACGAATTACTGAATGACCTGGCGGACTTAATTGATGATGGAAAATTAAAAACTACGCTAAACGAACGACTAGAACCCATTAATGCAGCAAACCTACGTTTAGCACATGAGAAGTTGGAAACTGGACGGTCCATTGGAAAAATTGTTTTAGAAAACTTCTGATACTACGAAGAAGGCGCGTTTGGTTCCAAAAAGCGGTAATGTGTATAGACAAGACTAAGGCCCCCTATGGGGCCTCAGGCTGTCGAGAAAGTCTCGACAGCCTATTTTATGTTGATTTTATTTAAGACGACACCGCATTAATGTTGTAAAATATAGGTAACTTCGTATAGAACGGACGGTGCTCGTATGCTGCGATCTCATCGAGACAAACAACAATCCTTTGAATTAGTTTCTCTGGAAGAACTGGTACCCCAAGATCATTTGCTTCGCAAAGTGGATAAATATATAGACTTCTCCTTTATACATGAGAAGGTAAGCCCGCTATATTGTGCAGACAATGGGCGCCCTGCCATTGATCCTACCGTGTTGTTTAAAATGATTTTTCTCGGTTATTTCTATGGCATTCGCTCAGAACGGCAACTCAAGCGAGAAATTCAAACGAACCTGGCTTATCGCTGGTTTCTGGGGCTGGGCTTAACCGATAAAGTTCCAGACCATACGACGATAAGCTGGAACCGCCGCACACGCTTCAAAGACACCACAATCTTTCAAGATATCTTCGATGAAATGGTGCTGCAGGCGATCTCTCACCGAATGGTGGGCGGGCGTGTTCTCATCACCGATTCTACACACGTCAAAGCCAATGCCAATAAACACCAGTACACCAAAGGGCAAGTATTGCAGAATACCAAAGACTATATGGATGAGCTTAATGCAGCAGTAAAAGAGGACCGGACAGCGGCTATATGATCCGTGATGGCAAGCCCGAAGGCTTTTTTTATCTGGACCACCGTACGGTGGATATGAAGTACAATGTGATTACGGATGTGCATGTGACACCGGGGAATGTACATGATTCCGTCCCCTATTTGTCCCGTTTGGACCGCCAGAGAGCGCGTTTTGGTTTTCAAGTAGAAGCTGTTGCACTAAATTCCGGTTATTTAACGACGCCGATTTGCCGAGGTTTGCAAAACCGAAAGATTTTTGCCGTGATTGCTCACCGAAGATTCCATCTCAGACAAGGCCTGTTTCCGAAATGGAAGTTTGAATACGATGCCAAACGCAATGTGTATATATGCCCAGCCAAACAGGAGCTGCCCTACCGAACGACGGATCGTAAGGGATACCGACAGTATGCGTCTGATCCAGCTCAGTGCCAGCAATGCCCACTACTGGGCCAGTGCACCCAGTCTCGAAACCAGCGCAAAGTGGTGACTCGGCATGTCTGGGAAGACAGCAAAGAGTGGGTACGGAGCAACCGGCTGAGTCCATCCGGGAAACCAGCTGTACCGCAAACGAAAAAAGACGATTGAGCGAAGCTTCGCGGATGCCAAAGAGCTCATGGGTTTCGCTATTGCCGTTTGTGCGGACTTCTGAACGTCAGGGAACAAGCCCTCATGACGGCAGCTGTGCAGAACATGAAGAAGATGGCGATCCGCCTGGATCGCCTGGAAAAACAGGGGTAACCCCCCGTTTTTCCAGATACCAGACCCTTATGATGTAAAGAAAAAGAAACCCACGTCTCAAAAAGATGGGGTTTCTCGACAATCTGAGACCCCTTATGGGGCCTTTTTGTGTACAACGGTATGGTGCGGGCGAGACAAAATATTGCCAAACTTTGTAAAAAAAATTGCCGTCACTTATGATACGGTTCTCCGTGCTGTCTGTAACGGCAAGATTTAGGACCATCCTTTTGCGGGATGGCCCATTCTTTGATCTCGCATCTTTTTTGCAAATAGAACAAGTGGATGGAATTCTCTAATTGCGCTTCTGCCTAATTTAGTATTCTCCTTTAATTACAAAAAACGATCCCCGAATTGTTCCAGCTAGTTTTGACTTCTGCCTAGCAAACTTAAACTTCCCTTCTAGCTCCTTTGGTACCTCCATCCCCTCAGAAAGCTTAAAACCAACGGCCCGCTTCTTAGGGTCATCAACCGTATACATGACGTTGACCTCAAGACCATCCTCATAAAAGGCACAAGCAAATTTAATATTTTCCACTTGAAAACGTGACGTTTCTAAAGGTTTGGCCGCAAACTCAATATCACGCTCTTTCAAAATTCGGTTCACATAATCAAGGGTCTCCTGACTTTCACTAGCTGGCTCAACCCTAAATTCATGCTTGTATTTGTTCATAAAGTAACGGGCTTCATTAGCACGCAAACCAGCAAGCGCTTCTACTACAGGTGAAGACTCTAAACCAACCGTAGACACATTAGTAAAATCAACGATATAGGACATTTCCATCTCTCCTTTTATCTCATTATTTCCAAAAAAACTTGCCGCTACCCATGTTACGGTTCACCGCCTGTAATAACAAGTTTAAAGGACATCCTTTACGGGTGGCACTTTTTTATATCGCTACTCAATAGTCTCAAATCTACTAACGGGATCATTTCTTCCTAAATGTTTATTTTTGAGAATCAAGAATAAACATAGATGCATCATGTCCCATGAATATTTTACTTCCGTTAAAAAAAGTTTTGGACTGAATATCTCTGTATCCTATTTTAGTCATAATGTCAGTCAGCTCTTCTTGACTAAATCCGTTATGAACTATATCTGAAACTACTTTTTCATTTTTATTAAAATCTACGATTAATAAATGTCCTCCTTCATTTAGAACATCAAATAATCTTGATAAAACGAATTCAACATCATGAATATGGAGTAGAACCTGAGCCATAAAAATATAGTCAGTATGCAAATCCGATAGACCTTCCTTTTCAAAATCAAAGCATAATGTATCTGCATTCTGAATATTAAAATCGAAAATTTTTTGCTTTATTTGATTAATCATGTTTTGTGAAGTATCCAGAAAAAGCATAGAATTAAAATCGTTTAACAAGTTCATTCCGACAAGACCCGTTCCGCACCCGAAATCAACAGCATTCTTACTATTAGCGTCAACTACATATTCACGAATGGGGCTGTCCCAAAAGCCCTTAAAAAGCATATCGAAAAAGAACAAAAACACCGATATGTTCAAAAGGGACGAAGCAGAGGTTTATCCTGCTTCGTCCCTTTTGCGTTTTTCCGTCATTGCGGCTTTTTTGAGCAGATTGTGGGCAAGGCAAAGCCACCCGACCTCCAGGCTTACTTTTTGCAAGCCGCGAAGCAGGAACCTTCGGAAACCCCGATTGTTTTTTATTTGTCCAAACACGCTCTCGGGCTCAGTCATGCGCCGAACGGAAAGGGTGTATCCTTCCTCGCTGCGCAGTCGTTCCCGCATGTCGTTTTTTTGCCGCATATAGGTCAGACTGACGGCAATCTCCCGGTTGCCCTTGGCTGTGGTGCATTTCGCTTTTAGGGGACAATCGCTACAATCTTCACTTCGATAATGGCGTGTCCGAATCGTGTAGCCGCTCTCCGTGACCGTCTGGCCTTCGTATCGAAAACGTAACATTTTTCCAGCCGCACAGGTCCATGTATCTTCCGTTTCGTTGTAGCTCCAGTTGTCCACTTTGCCTATCGCTTGCTTCCAGGCCCTGGTTTTCTCTTTGTGGTATGTCCCGTATTTGACGATCGCTTGGATGTTGTGCTCTTCGAAATAGCTGTAATTTTCTTCGCTTCCATACCCTGCATCGGCAATGACCATCTCTGGTCGTCTCCCGAGTGATTCTTCCAGATGTTCCAAATGGGGCTTCAAGCATTTCGTATCGGTAGGCCGCTGATGCACGCTGTAACCGAGCACAAACTGGTTTTCCGTGCCCATCTGCACATTGTATCCCGGCTTCAGTTGACCATTTCGCATGTGATCTTCCTTCATTCGCATGAACGTCGCGTCCAAATCGGTTTTGCTGTAGCTATTGCGCTCGCCCGCGGTTTCGATCTGATGCTCATACTTTTGGAGCCGCGGCAGCAAGTCCTTGCGTAACTGGCCCACGGCTTTCTTTAAGGTTTTGTTTTTCGGTTTTTCTTGCAAAGCTTCCTCCAGTTGTTGAACCGCGTTTTCCAGCTTTTCTGCCGTGAGCGAGGAAGCTTCGCCAAGCTCAGGAAGGTCTGTACCCGCGTGGAGCGCATCTTCTTCGCTTTCGGCCGCTTCGATGGTTTGGAACAGGGTATGTACTTTTTCTTGCAGCTTGGCCTGGTGCTTGACAACGGCCTTTTTCCAGACGAAGGTGTACCTGTTTGCATTCGCTTCAAACTTGGTTCCGTCCAGAAAGTAGTGTTCCAAGGACACGTATTGCTCCTGAACAAGCAGCTCCAGCACATGGGTAAACACGGTTTCCAGCACCTCTTTCATCCGCTCCGAACGGAAGCGGTTGATGGTACGGAAATCCGGTTGTTGCCGCGCAGCGAGCCACATGAACATGATATTTTCGCGGACGGCCTTGGCGATTTGACGGGAAGAGTAGATGCGCTGGGTGTAGGCGTAAATGATGATTTTGGTGAGCATTTTAGGATGATAACTATGACGGCCACCGCCAGGATACGCAGCGTTGAAAATGGAATCACTCAGGCGGTTGACTGCGTCGTTTACCACACGGACGATGTGGTTTTCGGGGATATCTGCCTCTAAATCCATTGGTAAGAAAAGTTGATCCATGGTATATTGAATGTACAAAGAAACCGTCTCCTTTCGAATGGTTGGGTGGTACCTCCATTTTACCAAGGAACGGTTTCTTTTTGTTTTACAATTTGGAGAAAAGGGCCGTCCCCAGCCAATTTTATGACTTTTGGGACAGCCCCTTTGCAATTTGAATTCTTTCAGAAGTGTCATATATATTAGCTATCATTTCAAACTTATCCGTATTTCCCATGATTTCCTCTCCAATCTGTATTAATAAAATCCTGAATACAACAATATAGAATGATATTCTATCGAAGCATTTGCGTTTACTCCACATTCTTATTCGGTTCGTGCTTATGGAAAACAAAATCTATGTATGAATGGAGGAGACAACCTTGGGCTGGTTCATGTACACCTTCCTCACGATTCGTTTTTGTCGAAATAATCAACTGGCAAATGCAATTCTCGCAAACAGCCGATAAACTTTTCTCTAAATTTCAGATCGCTTTTATATTCCGGCCATACCGCCTTATAGTAAGGCAGCAACTTCTCATGTGGAATAATGCCCCAGTATAAAATCGAGTTATTCAGCACCTGTGGGCCGCCCCCCATCAACATCTGTTCAATGATCTGCCAGCTTCCCAGCTTGTTTTCGCAACTGCGCGCGGCATAGATGGCAGTGGTTTGCATTTTAGGGTCGGCGTGACACAAGAAAGGCGCAAAGTTCTGGAGAGTAATCGCACCGTAATCTTCCAAGATATACCCTGCATAACGCAACGTTTCCGGGTCGTCAATCCTGTCAAGCCTTTGCAAGATCACCGGAATAAATTCCGTTAAATTCACAGTTTTACTGGAAGCATGTAGAATCTGTAAAGCTTGCAGAAAATCCTCATATCCATCCGATTGCAACAGCTCCAGAAGATATTTTCTACCCGCGTCAAAAGAAGTCTTGCAGATTAGCCAAATGGCTGTGGTCCGATTTTTTGGGCTTTGCTCCGCAATATTTTTCAAAAAACCAAGGGTTGGCTGAGAGATTTTCTTAAACTTGAACATTCCATCAAGCGCTTTTGCTTGGATTTCTTCGTTTGGAGCGCTCTGATAAATCTGGATCAGCGCATTCTCATCACCCGGCATTCGACTACCAAACCACCCGATATCATAATCCAGAATAATTTCATCCAACCAGCGCTCGTACCAGTCCAGAAAGCTGTCTTCATAGACAAAGAAAAAGGGATGATCGGGATGAAAATCGGAGGTGTACACAATTCTCCCCCTATGTTTCCCTTCAAGTACAAGATACATGTCGTATTCGCAGCCTTGGGTACCTATGCACAACATGCCGCCCAGCACCTTATTACAGGCGTCGTCGTATTCCTCACCGGGGATGTCCTCATCCTTGGTCAGGGGCTCCGTCAGATGGTTCCATTCCTCTTTGGTCATCTCGGGTTGCAGAACGGATTTTGCAAGGAGTGCCTGGCGCTCGGTGTAGGAAGTTGCCTTTTCAATTGAATAAATTCCATAATAGGGTCCGGCGCCTCCGTTGCCGACTTTCGTTAAAAACAGCGCGTAAGGCTCAGGAAGTGTGACCTGATTGTGGGCTTGCCAGTCCGCCAGCTCTTTTGCTGTAAGCTTCTCTTTAACCCTATATTGATGTGAGGATGCTCCAAACACCGAGAAAGCCGTGTCTTTGCGCATGGCTTGACTCAGTTTGTTTTTTATTCGATCCAGTTGCGTTTCTTTCTTCCCAAACCACATATTTGAACCCTCCTGTTGACTATAGCCAGGTTTCCTTTATTTGCTTATCCAGCAATTTCATTATTTTTTCTATGGGTTCTACCTCTTTAAAATGATATGTATCTTTAAGTAAGTTTTTACCAGTATACAACCGGTGCAGTAAATTATGAAAGACAGAAAAGGAGGACCTGCATGCACAGAGTGATCAAAATCAAATTTACGCTCTTTTACGGTGAAGCGCCTGAAGCAAAATGTTACGGGTACATGGAGTTGAATCAGGATGGCAATATGATCGCGCTCTACAATAGGTACGGTGAGGGAATAGACATGTATGGCCAACATGAATTTGTTAGGATACGGACACTTGGCAAATTTGATGACGAAGACCGTGATCATTTTTATTCCTTGTTAGAAAGTGATGGTGTGGGCTAGCCCCCTTTGACCACTTAAAAGGGGCTTAAAGTCCGCAGGTATACGATTATTCGTTATCCGGCGTGGCCGGACCGGCCGGGGGCATCAAGCCTTGAACGGCGCCGAGAAACGGGCGAATGGACTTGATCATGCCGTAGCCCATCTTCACGACCGGGACAAATTTCTGGATCATGCCGAACAGCCGCAGGCCGCCGCCGAGCATACCGCCAAGCCCTCCTGCGCCCGCAGTGGCGCCGCCAAGCCCGCTCAGGCCGCCAAACAGTGAGCCCATCATCGGCAGGAATGCAGACACCTTGGCGTCCGGCTTGCGGGAGCGCAAACGGCCAGACGGTTTACGCGCGCCGCTTCTCCGGTTGCCGAGACGGACGCCCGGGGCATGCGCACCAGCTCTGCGTTTGAGAGATCGGGAGGCTTGCTTCCCGGAAGAAGCGCGTGGGGGGACTCCGGCGCTGGCAAGTACCAACCCGCCGTAATTAACGTTGGTGATGTAGCCGACGTAAGTCTCTCCGCTGTGCAGGGTGACACAGACCGGACGGCCCTGAAGCTTCTTAGCCCGTGCGCGCATCTCATTCGATTGTGCCATGGAAGTTCACCTCGCTCACTGATTATAATTCAGTTTACGGCAGGGGCGGGCTGCCTGCTTGTGCGAATGGGGCATGCGCACGCCCAAAATCGCTTAATGGGCTCGCCGTCACCGGGGCATTAGTCTGCTCCAAACGTTGGAAGCAAAACTAACCGTGCCGTTAGTTCGACTGGTTGTTTTGTTCTTTTTCACATTCATGCAACACTTCAAAATATCGAACTCAGTGTCATTCCATATTCCGTGATCTTATAACAGACTTTAGGCGGTATTTCTGAATATACCGTCCGTTCAACGAGACTGTCAGTAACCAATTCTTTCAACGCTTCTGACAGCACCTTATCCAGACGTGCAATGCAATATTCTCCCTATCTTCATGCTTTTTAGACATAAGTGCGACGAAACACTCTGTCGACATCTTAGCCGCATACAAAATAGCATATACCGTTTGACCAGTACCTGCCGAATTCAAGCGACTCTATTCTTATATTCTAAATCTAGCGAATGATCAAGACTGGCATTCAGCATGCGTAGGATCATGAGTAACGATTCAGATATAGTCGCATTAGCGTTCGGTTTGAATAAACTGTCCGGCGTACCCTTTACGATCCCCATGTCGGATAAAGTATCATTCTAATTGCACACCTGTGCGCGAAATCTCTTTAGGTGTTATTTTTCAAAAATGTTTCTCTGGTCAAGCTCAAAAAGGCTTCGATTGCAGGCGAGATCCACTTCTCTTCATGCCAAAACATTTGGGTTGCAAACGATGTGGCGGTCAAATCCCACGGCAACGGAACCAGTTCTCCCCGATTCACTTCTCCTATCACGGCCATTTCAGGCAATATGGCAATGCCCATTCCTATTTTCGCACATTGTTTAATAGCCTCAGCACTGTTAAACTCCAATTCGGTAATTCCCCCCATGCCCTTCTGTGAAAGACTTCGATCAAAAAAAGTGCGATAGGAACATCCCTTCTCCGTCAACAAAAAGGTCTCGCCATGAAAATCTTCAATGGCCAATGCAGTATGTGCAGCCAAAGGATGATCTGGTGATACCAATAGATAAAAGGGCTCATCCAGCATTTTTTCACCGCAAAATCCTGTCTCGCCCTTGTCCTCATCCAGCATAAAAATAATGTCAGCGTCCCCTTCACGCAAGCTCTGTTTGAGGTTCGAATTAGCCAGCGGTCGAAACATTAACCGAATCCCTGGATAGCACAAACGAAACTGGCGCAATACAGCCGGCAGCCGGTACGTACACAACGTTTCATCGGCACTTATGATTACCGTACCCGTCAATTCGCCGGATTGCTTGACGGCATGCTGTGCTTCTTCAACCACACTCAATATGTTATCTGCATAGCGCAGGAACGTTCTCCCTGCATCGGTCAAAGTCACATTTTTACCCAATCTGTCCACCAACTTGACACCCAATTCTTCCTCTAAGGCCTTCATTTGCATCGTAACCGTTGAAGGGACATAGTTCTGCACTTCTGCAGCTCGGGTAAAGTTGAGTGTGGAAGCAAGCGTATAAAAGGTTTTTAATTGGCGCAATTCCATCGAGTTCCCGCTCCTTAAATCAAAAAAAATGAACGTTCTCTTCATAAACGTTTCTTTGACTTAACAATAGCAGCATCGTAGAGTGATGACAAGGAAGGCAGTCCATACTTTTAGCTATGAAAGGGAGTTTTTTTATATGAGAGATTATGAAATTTATGAACTAGGAGATGTTCTGCTGCAATCCGGTGACACTCTGCCAAATGCCATTCTCGCCTACAAAACATACGGCATGCTAAATGCAGCCAAAAATAATGTGATTGTATATCCCACCTGGTTTGCCGGCCTGCATACTGATAACGAATGGTTAATCGGACCCGGCAAGGCACTGGACCCGGAAAAATATTTTATCATCGTCCCTAATATGCTGGGCAATGGACTCTCCTCCTCACCAAGCAATACGCCATCGCCCTATCAACAAGCAAATTTTCCACTTATCTCCATTTATGATAATGTGCTGCTGCAGCATCAACTGGTGAATCAAAAGTTCGGGATTACAGAAATCGCCCTCGTTGTAGGTTGGTCGCTAGGTGCTGTGCAGACCTTTCAGTGGGGGGCAAGCTATCCCGATATGGTACAACGAATCGCGCCATTCGGCGGGACTGCCCTGACCCGGCCACATACCAAGGTTGTATTTGAAGGAATGATCGCTGCCCTTCAGGCTGATTCTGCCTGGAATAATGGCTTTTATACGCATAAACCCAAAACGGGATTGGCAGCCATGGGCCGAGTCTATGCAGCATGGGGGTTCTCTCAGGCTTATTATCTAGAGCAGCTATATCAGCAAGAGGGCTACCACACACTGGAGGAATATCTCGTCAATTACTGGGATCAAGTATTTTTGACCTTTGACGCTAATGACCTCATCACCATGTTACGTACCGGCATTACAGGTGACATTAGCGCTAATCCGATGTATAACGGGGATTTTGATCTTGCATTAAGCAGGATCACTGCACGGGCCTTGATTATGCCGGGAAGTACAGACCTTTTCTTCACTCCCCAGGATAGCAAAGTTGAAGCACAACATATGCCCAATGCAGTCTTCCTCCCGATTGAATCCAAGTGGGGGCATTGCGCAGGCATTGGACAGCATGAACCAGATTCCGTATTTATAGATAAAAGTCTAAAAAGTTTCTTGCTTGAATGAAACTGAGGAGGAGCGGATTAAATTGAAAAATAAATTGATTATATATGTCCTAGCACTTGCTGTTTTTCTAATTGGAACCATTGAATACATTATTACAGGAGTCATTGAAATGATCGCCATGGACTTGAGAGTATCTACTTCCGAAGCTGGTTTACTGGTGACTGTATTTGCTCTCGCAGCGGCCATTGTTGCTCCGATTCTGATTGCATTAACAATAAATATGGATCGCAAGAAGCTACTGATGGCTGCCCTCAGTGTGTTTATTACCAGCAACGGACTTATGCTTGCAAACCTTTCTTACGAAACATTACTATGGGTACGAATTATTCAAGGGGCTAGCGGAGGAATCGCTACCGTAGTAGCCATGGCAGTAGCGACACGACTCGTCGAAAAAGAAAGAAGGGGCAATGCCATCGGTATTATTTTGATGGGGCTCAGTAGTTCGTTAGTTCTGGGTGTTCCAGCTGGCACATTTTTTAGCGAGATGTTTGGATGGAGAGTTTTGTTTATTTTGATCGGTATAATAAGCGTTCTTCCATTGTTTATCATCTATAAAAAGGTTCCTACAATCAGAGAAGAAGAAGCTGTTACCCTCAGGATGCAGCTCTCTATTTTAAAAGATTCAAAAATTGTAACTGCCTTGGCTATTACTTTATTTTATATTGGTGGTTACTCTACGCTCTTTACTTATATTACACCTTTCTTGCAAGCCGCATCCTCTCTTTCCATAACCGAAATTAGCGGTGTTTTATTCCTAGCGGGAATTTGCAGCTTCATCGGATCCAAAGTGGGTGGACAATTGGCAGATACAAAGGGATCAAAATTCACAATTTGTATTGGACTCCTGTTACAAGGAGCAATGTTCCTTTTATTCACTCTAGCTGGTGTCAATATCATTGTATTAATCTTGGTTTTAATGATCTTTATGTTAGCAACCTGGAGCATTTCCCCTGCTCAGCAGCTATTTTTGGTCACTCTGGTACCTCGAAATCCAGACATTGCCCTGAGCGTAAATACTTCCTTCATCCAATTTGGTTTTGCGCTAGGATCTGGATTAGGCGGCCTTGTCATCAGTCGTACCTCTGTTCTGAATTTGAATTGGGTAGGTTTGGCTGCTGTAAGCGTTGCATTACTTCTTGCCATCTTGCTATTCAAAAAAATGAGCAGTGGGATTGGAACGTCTACTGTTACCAAAGAAGAATATTAAATAGCTCCCTCTTTCTACAATCCCAGCATTCAAATACAAGTCATTTTTTAACACACCGGGCACGCCATTCCCATATTCCGATGTACATAAAAGTACATCATTTGCCGCCTAAGCTGTGTCCGTAGCTCTCTTACCGAAGCAGGTCCTTCATCGAAATCGAGATCAGGGTTGAAATGCGGAAGATCGCCCAATCCTTTCCTTGGAAAAAAATTCGCCCTACTTGTGGTAAGGTTCTCCGTGCTGTTTGTAACGGCAAGATTTAGGACCATCATTTTGCGGGATGGTCCATTCTTTGATATCGCATCTTTTTTGCAAATAGAACAAGTGGATGGATTTCTCCAATTGCGCTTTTGCTTACTTTAATATTCTCCTTTAATTACAAAAAACGAACCCCGAATTGTTCCAGCTAGTTTTGACTTCTGCCTAGCAAACTTAAACTTCCCTTCTAGCTCCTTTGGTACCTCCATCCCCTCAGAAAGCTTAAAACCAACGGCCCGCTTCTTAGTGTCGTCAACCGTATACATGACGTTGACCTCAAGACCATCCTCATAAAAGACGTAAGCAAATTTAATATTTTCCACTTGAAAACGTGACGTTTCTAAAGGTTTGGCCGCAAACTCAATATCACGCTCTTTCAGAACTCGGTTCCATAATCAAGGGTCTCCTGACTTTCACTAGCTGACACAACCGTAAATTCATGCTTGTATTTGTTCATAAAGTAACGGGCTTCATTAGCACACAAACCAGCAAGCGCTTCTACTACAGGTGAAGACTCTAAACCAACCGTAGACACATTATTAAAATCAACGATATAGGACATTTCCATCTCTCCTTTTATCTCATTATTCCCATGCTGCTATTTATGTTACGGTTCTGCGCTCACAACTTACTGGTACACATAAATCGTCACCGATCCAAAGGAATATTCTCTCCAACTTCTTTCTGTCTGTGGAAACATGGACAGACTTTATTACAGATCAAATCAATACTTTCTTTTCCTGATCGTGTGTACCATCACTTGTGATACGGTATGTTGAAAATACTGGCGGATGGGAAGCGAGGTAACTTCTCCGCCGTTATCACGTTGAAACCTTATTCGTTTACATTTTATGGATAATAATGTGCTGAAAAAGATACAAAACGACTCATCCGATGACGAGCGGGGTGGTTCATGTACACCTTCCTCACGATTCGTCTTTGTCGAAATAATCATCTGGCAAATGCAGTTCTCGCAAACAACCGATAAATTTTTCTCTGAATTTCGGATTGCTTTTATATTCCGGCCATACCGCCTTATAGTAAGGTAGCAACTTCTCATGTGGAATAATGCCCCAGTATAAAATCGAGTTATTCAGAACCTGCGGGCTGCCCCCCATCAACATCTGTTCAATGATCTGCCAGCTTCCCAGCTTGTTTTCGCAACTGCGCGCGGCGTAGATGGCAGTGGTTTGCATGTTCAGGTCGGCATGACACAAGAAAGGCGCAAAGTTCTGGAGAGTAATCGCACCGTAATCTTCCAAGATATACCCTGCATAACGCAACGTTTCCGGGTCGTAAATCCTGTCAAGCCTTTGCAAGATCACTGGAATAAATTCCGTTAAATTCACAGTTTTACTGGAGGCATGCAGAATCTGTAAAGCTTGCAGAAAACCCTCATGCTCATCCGATTGCAACAGCTCCAGAAGATATTTTCTACCCACGTCAAAAGAAGTTTTGCAGATTAACCAAATGGCTGTGGTCCGGTTTTTTGGGCTTTGCTCCGCAATATTTTTCAAAAAACCAAGGGTTGGCTGAGAAACTTTCTTAAACTTGAACATTCCATCAAGCGCTTTTGCTTGGATTTCTTCGTTTGGAGCGCTCTGATAAATCTGGATCAGCGCATTCTCATCACCTGGCATTCGACTGCCAAACCACCCGATATCATAATCCAGAATAATTTCATCCAGCCAGCGCTCGTACCAGTCCAGAAAGCTGTCTTCATAGACAAAGAAAAAGGGATGATCGGGATGAAAATCGGAGGTGTACACAATTCTCCCCCTGTGTTTCCCTTCAAGTACGAGATACATGTCGTATTCGCAGCCTTGTGTGCCTATGCACAACATGCCACCCAACACCTTATTACAGGTGTCGTCGTATTCCTCATCGGGGATGTCCTCATCCTTGGTCAGGGGCTCAATCAGATGGTTCCATTCCTCTTTGATCATCCCGGGATGCAGAACGGATTTTGCAAGGAGTGCCTGGCGCTCGGTATAGGAAGCTGCCTTTTCAATCGGATAAATTCCATAATAGGGTCCGGCGTCTCCGTTGCCGACTTTCGTTAAAAACTGCGCGTAAGGCTCAGGAAGTGTGACCTGATTTTGGGCTTGCCAGTCCGCCAGCTCTTTTGCTGTAAGCTTCTCTTTAACCCTATATTGATGTGAGGATGCTCCAAACACCGAGAAATCCGCGTCTTTGCGCATGGCTTGATTCAGTTTGTTTTTTATTCGATCCAGTTGCGTTTCTTTCTTCCCAAACCACATATTTGAACCCTCCTGTTGACTATAGCCAGGTTTCCTCTATTTGCTTATCCAGCAATTTCAACATTTTTTCTATGGTTTTTACCTCTTTAGAATTATATGTTTCCTCTATTTGCTTATCCAGCAATTTCAACATTTTTTCTATGGTTTTTACCTCTTTAGAATTATATGTATCTTTAAGTAGGTTTTCACCAGTATACAACCGGTGCAGCAAACAGCTTTCTTTGTTCATCCGTAACGTTTAGTTGAGCGCATTGAAACCAATTTTTCATTGTATCTTCTCTTAAGGTCACCACTGAACCACCTTAGAGTACCACACAAAAAATGCATATGAAAGGAATCCATATGGGTCGTAAAATAGTAGTCTTCATTTTGAATAAGTCTCGGGTTTCCGCCTACTTTGATCAAGAAAGGCTAATCCATGGATTTTTCGTCATGGCTTAGTTCCCCGTCTGAAATTGTATGCTTTATAAGACCTGGGTTAGTAAACATATCCTTGACGCTTTCAGTTGAAATGGGATGCTCAATCATCTTGATCGAGCAATTAGGATAAATGTTGTTTTCCAAATACTCCTCATAGTCCTCAGGGATGAAGATCGAAATCATGCTCTCCGGTTTAAAGAGATGGACGAGGATCAAGTAAAAAACATATTTTTGGTTACCTTCGTGGATGAGGTCTGATTGATCATCAAAGAATTCAGGTGCATTCCCGCCGATCCAGCCTGCACTATGTTCGTTCGATAGGGCCGATCCCGCATAATAAAGAATACAATCTGTTCTCTCAACTAAAATATTCAGTCAAACTATTTAAGAGCTTCACATCTTACAGAGAATCTAAATGTAGTATACTGTAGTAGTCTTTACTAATTTCCTAGATTCTACAGGTGGCTAACATGACTAATAAACTTATTTTTAAAAAAATAGGCTTTTCTTCACATGACGTACAACAAATAGAGGAAGATTTGCTAACCAACCATCCCATTATCTACATTCTTTATAATCAGCACTCGCTCCATGCTTATGTTGGCGAAACGGTTCAATTTAAACGGCGCTTAAAAAAGCATTTGGGTAATCCCCAGCGCAAGGGCCTTAAGCAAACCATACTTATTGGACATAAGCGATTCCACCAGTCTGCGACCTATAATATTGAGACTAATTTAATTAACTATTTGATCGCAGAAAATCGATACAGGCTTCAGAATGTCAGCCAGACGGTAAAAAGTGAGGTACACAATTACTATCGAAAGCATTACTACAATGAAGGTGTTTTCACAGAAATATGGGAAAAACTCAGAGATGAAGAAATTGTAAAAGAACCTCTTGAAAAATTAAAGAATAGAGATACCTATAAGCTCTCGCCCTTTAAAGAATTATCCGATCAGCAGTTTGAGATTAAGAATCAAATCCTTAATTTCTGCAAGAAAAATATTCAAAAAACGGAGTCGCAAGTATTAATTATTGAAGGTGAAGCAGGAACCGGAAAAAGCGTGCTAATAAGTTCTCTGTTCAATACTATTCAGGACTATGCCAATGACAGTGACACTATTCTGTACGGTACAAATAATTACTTATTAGTGAACCATAGCGAGATGCTAAAGACTTATCATAGTCTGGCTAAAAGCCTTCCCAATATTAAAAAGAACAAAGTTATGAAGCCCACAACATTCATTAATGATCAAAAAATAACGTCAGCTAATATTGTCTTAGTAGACGAAGCCCATTTGCTTTTAACTAAGGAAGATCGATATAACAACTTCAAAGGAAATAATCATCTCGAGGAAATTATTAAGAAAAGCAAAGTAACGATCGTCATTTTTGACCCGAAGCAGGTTCTAAGAATTAAAAGCTACTGGAACAACAAAATGTTAAAAGAAATTACTGAAAAGTATCATCCTAAAACCTTTCGTTTAGAAGATCAGTTCCGAATGTGTGCCGATCCTGAGTTTGTTAAATGGATTAACAAATTTGTATCGAAGGAGCTGATTAACGTGCCACACGTAAGTCAAAATACATATGACTTACAGATTTTCAGCAATGCTCTTGAAATGAAGAAAGCGATTGAGGATAAAAACAAAAAGTTTGGCTTGTCCCGACTAGTTGCGACCTTTGATTATGAACACAAAAAGGACGGACAGATATACTACGTTGAGACAGACGGATTGAAAATGCCTTGGAATATTCCAGTTAGCGGCACGACCTGGGCGGAGAAAGAGGATACGATTCATGAAGTAGGTTCTATCTATACCATCCAAGGCTTTGATTTAAATTATGTAGGTGTCATACTAGGTCCTTCAGTCGGGTATGATGAACATACGGACCAAATCCTTATTGATACAACTAAATATAAGGATGTCGGCGCCTTTAACTCACGAAGTGATCTCTCTGCGCAGGAAATACAACAAGCTAAACAAGATATCATTTTAAATTCAATTAATGTGTTGATGAAGCGCGGTATCCATGGACTCTATATTTACGCTACAGACCCTAAACTAAGAAAGAAGCTATTGTCTTTGGTTAAAAGGTAAGGAATCGATACACCAAGCATAAGCGGTGGTCTCATGAAAGGCCGCCGCTTATGCTATTGCCTCGCATCTTGCTTAGTTCCTTTATTTCTTCTACTTGCCCTCCGGGTAATTCAAGTTGTGGGTAAAATTGGATATTTCGGGCCTCAGGAAAGTTATTGAATAACTTTTCGGATCCTATCTGAACTCACTGAGTTAAGAGAAGGGGGCAATTCTTCGGCATAAACTATTCAAAGTGTTTTGGCTGCTATGATCCTTTACTTCTACCTGTAAATAGCTAGGTTTACAAGCTCACATAACCTGTAACCCTTTATTATCCCAAACATATTTAAACACCTTATCTGCAGGCTTAAATTACACCCTATTTATGATACGGTGAACCGTATCATAAATAGGGTGTAATCGCCAAAGATCACCTAACAGGTACCCTTTGTTTTTGAGATAGTGATTCAATAATATATGAGTGAAACTTTAAGGTTCAATCGCCAGTTTACGGAAGAAGTCATTGATCTTGATCTTTAATAAACTCTTGCATACTAGAAAATCGCACCGTTTTTCTTCAAGGCATTAACTTTAGAAGGTGTCAACCCTGAGGAGTTTATAAATTCACACCCACTTAGATCATCAAGATGCAAATATCTATTTAATAATTGTAATGAACATATATCTACAGCCAATAATTCCCTCATAGTTAATATATATATAATAGTCCCATAATAATTGAATTTCATTTCTTCAACAAAGTAATTATAATCATCGTCATCCTCCTCTGCTATTGTACTGTTCTCACTTATAACACTCTTAATTTTAAACTTAGTGTATAATTCTTTAGTGCTGTAGTTATAAATAAAGATCTCACCTTTTACCGAAACAGCAATAAATTCACCACTTCCGTTAATCGTAAGATGTCTGCAATCTTCTAGGCTAATCTCGAATATTTTTTCTTGTGATTGGGTTTCAAATATTCTAATCGACTTTTCATCACTAACTGCGAACTGATCTAAATTTGGATGAAAAGCAGCATAAAATTCAACTAAATCATTTTCCTCTTTTGATAGTTTTTCAAAAAATACCTTCTCATTAGTGTGAAGATTCCACAAAATAAACTCATCAAATCCAGAACTAAGAAGAAAATTCTCCGAATGATTGATAGATAACCGGTCAGCATTATAAAAGCATTCTAAAGCTTTTATTTCTTGACGGATTGTCAAGCCAAGTGCGACAGTTCTTCTGAAAAGGATTCGTGAGCAGTCTTCCAGCCCAAACATTTTCGTGGTCTGTGGTTGATGAGATAGAGGGCATTCTCCAAATCTTCATCCGTGATATGAGCAAAATCCGTCCCTTTGGGAAAGAACTCTCGCAGCAAGCCATTGGCATTCTCATTTGAGCCCCGCTGCCAGGACGAGTAAGGATCAGCAAAGTAGACCTGAACGCCATGCGTAGCTTCCAGGCTGAGATAACAAGCAAACTCCTTGCCTCGGTCAGCGGTAGCGGTCTGGAAGGCTCCGGTAGGGTACTGAGAAGCGGCTACGCCAAAGGCAATCTCCATCGATAGCGCCGTGCGGTCAGGCATCTTGATCGCGGTATACAGACGCGTTTTGCGTTCAATGAACGTGGCTACGCAGCCCTTACTTTTTCCACGGCCCGAGACGACGGTATCCAGTTCCCAATGGCCGAACGTTTCCCGAGAACGGACGTCTTTAGGGCGTTTTGAAATGGGTTTACCTACGGTAAACTTGCCACGGGTTTCTGCTGGCTTCTGTCGCTTGCCTTGGTGCCGAAGTACGGTTAGCGCCCCTCTCACCAAAAGGCCTGCATACAGCCAGCGATAAATGGTTTTGAAACACACCACACGCTGTCCTTCCTGACGCAACCGCTCTACGATCTGCTCTGGAGACCAGGTCGCCTGAAGCTTCTCTTCGATGACCGCCGCCTGCTTAGCAGTCCACTTCCCGGCAGGAATCGAGGCCTTACGTCGCTGGTGGTAGCTCTCTTGAGAGCGCTCGGCATGATACGCCTTTTGCTCGTCATGGCGGTGGAGTTCGCGACTAATGGTCGCATGGTGCCTGCCCAGTTCCTTGGCAATCGCTCTTGCACTTTTCCCCTGCTGATGCAGGATTTCTAGCTTGCTTCGTTCGATTATGCTAAGATGTGTGTAGCTCATGGTGGATTCTCCTTTGTAGAAGGTGGTGTGGTAACTTCATTCTACACGAATCCGGCCATGGGCCCTTTTTTATTTATTTCCAGCAGGTGTCGCACTTCATATTACAATCCGTCTTCTTTATTACTATTAAGATCATACAAGTAAATGTAAGAGTTATTACATCCAGCATATAGAATATTGGATCTTTTGGAAAACAAAAACTTACCCGTCCACAAATTACTGGTCTCACTTGCATTGGAATTAATATACGGCTCAATTTCTAAAGTTTTTAAAAGAGACAGGTTTTCAATCGAGCGAATTTTTATTTTTCCCCAACCTGAGTGTGCAATAATTCTTTTGTTTGTGCTGATACTAACATTCCACGCTGAATCATTTACTCTCTCTTTAACTTGAAAGGACTCAAGATCAAGAATCAATATGTGAACCGGAGAGCCTAAAACAACAGTTTTATTTACTTCGTCAATATCTAGATCATCGATTTGATAGCTATTAAATTTAAAATTTTTCAGATTTGCATTTCTAAAAGATGCACCAGCATAAATGTTTCTTTTTCTTTCAAATATGAAATTACCCAATTCAGCATTTTGCAAGTCACAATTGTCAAATAGTGTGTTTGTAAAAACTCCATAAGTACTTAAGAATTTCTTACCGATTTCAGGTTTATTCGGTCTATATTTTGGATTGCTTGGTATAGAGAAATTTCTTAATGATAAGTCTGACAAATCCTTATTAGAAAAATAATCATTTCTAAAGGATAATAGCAAAAGCACAATATTATTTGTTAAATAGTTAACTTCTTCAAATGGTTTTTTTCTACACTGATCTAGTAATTTCAAGAGTTTTAATTCAACTTCCTCATCATCCAATTTAATAATATCCATCATTAGATCTAGTATTGCCTTTGTCAGCGGAAGTTTACCAAATGATTGGATAATGTACAGAATGTCTTCTTGCTTAAAATGTCTTAACTTATACTTTTTTTTCATACCTTCAATTTTATTTCTATTAAAGTACGAAGACCATGTGTAATCTTCATTTACTGCTTCTTGGTCATTTATGTGAAGCCTCGCACATTCTGTAAAATCATCTGGTAGGATACCTAGTTCCGCTGCAAATTTATATGCAACAAAAAACTCCAGAAATGACTTATGAGCAGGTTTATAGTTACCATCTTCCTCATCTATTATCAAAATTGTCTGCCCTCTCAAATCGTATCTCCAGTAGTCAATTTCCTTGTCATCTAAATTAAATAGGCGGTTTATAACATTGGGGAATTCTTTATAGTTAATAGTCAGCTTATCGTTCGAAATCATCTCCCAAGATAATTCGCACAAAAAGTAGAGTTTGTCTGCTAAGGAAGTAAATGTCCTGACTTGCTTTATATCTCTCTCCATCTTACGTTGTGTCGCATACAAATAAATTCTAGCCATATCTACAGGTTTGTTATCTTCAATATCTTTTATTGCATCTATGATTAAATCAATCATTATAGGGCGAGCTAATAAATCCCTAATTTCCTCGTTATTTATTAACTTACTTACTGCCTCGGGATTAGTATGCAGAGACAAAATCTTTTGTATTTGTTCATCATTAAATTTTAACAACTGTAGTACCTCAAACTGGGGACTCTCACCTGTTAAAAATTTTGTTGATTCTTTTAATTCAGCATTTAGCAACGATCTCCCCTCTTTTATTTGGGGAAAATGTTCATTTCTACATGAGAGAACAACCTTTGAACTCCCGTTAATGACACTTGCAAGCTCCCAAAAATTATCTATCATTTTTTGTTTATTTACTTTATCTGCCATCTCATCAAATCCATCAAATATAAGAAGCAATTTACCCATTTTATTTAATTGCATGAATGCTGAAAATGCGCCTTTTACTTCAATTTTATGAAGTCGAAAGAAAAAATCGGAAATTAGTGTGTCGACTTTCATTGCTTTCGAATAATCCCTAAGATGAATTAATATTGGGATCCTTGGACGGGGAAAGTTTGTTTTCTTCGCTTCTTTATATTTCTTTATCATTTTCCATGTGTAATATAAACAAAACCATGATTTTCCAGTTCCAAATTCCCCAAGGATGGAAATATGTTCTTTTTGGTTATCTTGTTGC
The DNA here is from genome assembly GCF_056316205.1 of Paenibacillus sp. 1-8. NCBI lineage: Bacteria > Bacillati > Bacillota > Bacilli > Caryophanales > Paenibacillaceae > Paenibacillus > Paenibacillus sp. 1-8. The sequence goes on from NZ_CM149995.1 coordinate 5,389,230, forward strand.
CAATAATCTATATATCTTTCTAAACCCCCATCTTCTTCATCGTAAATATTTTTTGCTTCAAAACGTTTAGTCCGTTCATCTATTTCCATCTTCTCACAGTACAGTGGTATGTAATTTTTCTCAATTTTTTTATTAGTTATCTCGGTCTCGATCCACTCAAAGTAATTAGATAAATCAATGGTTTCTTCAATTAGTTGATCAAAATTATAACAAATATAGCTACGAGACCCTGATGATTTTTCGGAATAATCTTTTGCTGCCTTAGTCACATTTGAAGTTGAAACCACCCACCCCTCATCACAATCATGATAATTTGTTAGATTTTCTACCTCTTTTACGTGTTGTACTTTAATTTGTGATGTTACACCATAAACTAGAACATCTATTGTCCTCCGTCTTTCAGGAATTTTTATCACAAAAACAAAAAAATTATCGTTTTCAATATTTAAACTATCAAAAGTGTAATCTAGAGCATGAAACCAATCTTTTAACTCAATATTGAATTTCTTTAGATTACTCAACTCTTTTATTACTGTCGAAGCAGTCTCTCCGTTTGATAGAAGTTTAACTACCTCATTTAACTCTGTTGGAATAGTCTCCTCCAAATATTCCTCAAAAAACCACTTTAATAAATTCACAACTGCAATCTTGGTGATATTTACATGACCGATACTTATGAAATCTTCTGCACTATTAGGGTCATGAGATGCAGGGTTCCCATGTGTTCTAACTGTTTCAAGATACGAAGCTACTCTATGCCTTGTACGTTTATTCGTAATAATAGTGGAATTTCTTGGATTTTCACATGTAACAATTTGAGACAATGTAGCTAGTTCTAATTCTTTAATTCTACTGGTTACTGAAGTTCCATCAGCTTTTTTCTTTCCTAAAATAATATCCGTCCCAAGGTGTTCGCCAAAGTGATTATATATAACTGCCTTACTTATTGCTTCTGCTGATTTCCTTGCGTTATTACAAACATCCTCAGCAACATTATCTGAGAAAGTTTGAGATGCTACTTTTATTAAATCTGATACTTTTTCTAATAGTTTCATATTTGTAGACATTCTATATATCCCCCTAATGACTTTTATATTTCAGTCCATCTCAGTTACAGGGTTAAAAACTTACATACTTTGTTTATGTTCTATTTCTGCTTTCAATTTCCTTCTTTTTCATATACTAAATATCTTTTGGTTGCTCGACATTAGTTACGTACCGTTTAACAACTAGACTTCTACAACGCAAAATTGCTTATTTAAAAATTTTACTCCATTAGATTTTCGCCCTACTTGTGATACGGTTCCCCTCGATTAATCTTCACCGCCCGATAAATTTGTTCCACCAGCACCAATCGCATTAGCTGATGTGGCAAAGTCATCCTTCCGAAGCTCAGCTTCTGCTGGGCGCGGCGAAGGACTTCGTCAGAGAGACCATGACTACCACCAATGACGAAGACAACATGGCTTGTACCGTAGGTGCCAAGCTTGTCCAATTCCTCCGCAAGCTCTTCCGAGCTCCAGAGTTTGCCGTCGATGGCAAGCACAATGACATGTGCTTCACTTTTCACATGAGCAAGGATGCGCTCTCCCTCTCGCTCCTTGACCTGTCGAACTTCCACTTCGCTCAGTGTGTCAGGAGCCTTTTCATCGGCTACTTCGATCATTTGAAACTTAATGTACGGGCCTAGCCGTTTAGCGTATTCCTGAATTCCCATGACCAAATACTTCTCTTTTAACTTGCCAACACCTATAAGTTGAATAAACAAATTCCATACCCCTATCTATGTCGAATGATAATGTAAAATCGTATTTACGATCCCTAACATGAAAAGATACCGTTAACATAGTTATTTTAGCACCTGAAACGTCTCTTACCTATCTATTTCCTCTCTGTTACGAGCCTATTCCCTGTTCAGATCATAGCGGATCATTCATTTACGCTCTTCACAATGAAATGCCTATCCGTTTCGTATTCATCAAGACACTGCATTAGCATCTTTCGATATTGGCTGATTTGTTCCGCTGTCGCAAACTCGCGCAGTGATTCGAACAATGCCGTACATCTTTTGAAATTACGATCGTTACCTGACTGGTTGGCTAGTTGCATCGCCTGCAAAGTAAGCCCCACTGCATCCTGTAATCTATCGTACTTCCGATAGTACAAAGCCAAATGATAGCAATAGCTATAATGGTAAGATATGTTCTCTGCGTCTTCATAACTCCCGAATTCATCAATCTGCTCTGCAAACGTATGTAAAATATCTGCCACATCCAAATGATAAATAAGCGCTGCCTGTAATATGGTATTCAGCCCCGGTAATATTTCCTCTAGATTATCCTGTAAAAAGGCTACATATTCCTCGATCAGCTCTATATTTCCAGACATAATATCTACTGCATATAAATTAGTCTTGGCTAAAAATCTGAATTCCTCAACAACCTGATTGTCTTCTTCCTTTAGATCCTCCATCCACCCAGCTCAGCATACTTATAGATGCACTCCCTTGCCTGCTCATATGCACCCTGGTTCTGGTGAGCCATTCCACACATCAGGTGACTGAGTCCAAAATAATATACCAGCGGGCGCTCTAACTTGACATCCGGAATGGGTAATTTCATTGCTTTATGATACTGCCGTTCTTCATAGATACGCTGTACACATTGGTACAAAATATCCGCCGTCTCCATCACCTTTTTCCAATTTTCAAAAGCCACAGCCATCTCTAACATTTCAACAATGATGTCAGGTTTGAGTGATTTTAGGATAGAAGTTCTCAAGAAAAGTCCCTCCTTACATTTCCATTTACAACCAATTGTATAGAAAACGAGAATGAAGGTCAATATAAAAAGTACTTAAAAGTACAGTTTTTAATGATTTTATTTTGCATAAGATGGTCTGTAACGATATTCTATCCTCTTCTAACCTTAAGTGGAGGTGATTACATGAGTTTACCAGAAAGCGTCGGAAATCGGATACGAGAACTAAGAAAAGCTAAAGGATGGACACAGGAACAATTGGCAGAAGCAGCAGGACTTCATTACAGTTATATTGGCGGAGTAGAACGTGGGGATCGAAATATTTCATTGGAGACGTTGGAAAAAATAATTTTAGCGTTAAAAGTTCCACCCTTTGAACTTTTTCAATTCGATGAAACTTCGGATCGAAAACAAATCATAAATGAACTTATGGTACTCATAAATTCAAGAGAAACAACAGAGCTCGAAATTCTTACTACTATAACAAAAAATATTGTTGGTTTAATTGAGTTACAACAAAAAATGGATTGAACATAAAAAGCAAATCGGGATTCTCAGACGAGTTAGTAAAGAAGTTTCACGCGCGTTTGAGTAAGGCCATTCCACCCCGGAAAAGCTTGATTACAACCAAAAAAAGAGCACCGCACAGGTGCCCTCCATAAATCTTCACAAAAATACTCAAGCGTACAACATAAAAAAGCTCACTTCATGCCCCAACTGCTTCAAATAATTATATATTTGCGAACGGTGATGGAATACATGTGTCACAGTTTCAATCTGCCATTGGACTTGCACATGTCCATGCTCCATATAAAAAGCTTTGGTCGAACGATTCAAATAATCGTCTTCGCTGAGCGAAAGAATGTAAGCCTTATATGCCTCAAAATTCTCTCTGAAGCTTGCAGCCAAGCGTTCGGGATCGTCTACCTCGGACAGGCTGTTTTCAATATTTCCTACTTCTTCCTCGGACTTCTCCTGATGCATAATCGCAAGATCCGAAGCAGGAATGAGTACAAAATGATGCACTAGCTCCAAAAGTGAGCGGAAATTGTCCTGTGGACGAAAGCTCCAATCCTCTGGACGTATTTTACGGATCAGGGCTTCTCCTGTTCGTACTCCAGTCTCCAGCTCATTCAGCAAATGTTCCCGAATTTGCAGCGTTCCACTCATGTTCTCATCTCTCCTTTGTCATTCTTCTTCATGTTTTGAGTATAACGGAAGCCTCGGGGCGTGTATTGTAGAAATCGGACAACTTTCGAAAATCCCTTGCCGCTGTAAGCGGAGAATCACCATAAAATCTGCGGAAATCACGGATCAGGTGCGCCTGATCGAAAAAGCTGTGCTCCAACGCAAGCTCCGTCCAATCCAGAGGGTCACCGCTTTGAATACTTTGCAGAACGCTCTGGAAGCGAACGACTTCACTGAACTTTTTGGGACTGATCCCGATCCATTGCCCGAACTTGCGGTTGATCTGTCTTTCACTGATCGCTTCGCGCTCTGCTAGCTCTTTAACACTCATACTCCCACTACTTACAAAAATACGATGCAGCAGGTTTTTCATCAGGTCACAATCGTTCGTCCCTTGGCGCAGTATAAGCTGGTTCAGATACTCGTCCATCATCCGCACCCGTTCATTGAAATCCCGAGCTTCCAAAATGCGCTCACCTATGATCTCGATATTCTCGGGCCATATATCATCCAAGCGATAATTACCGCCTGTAAACAAGTGAGTCGGCATACCGTGAAAATAATGTGCCCCGCCCGGAAAAAATCGCACAGCAAAAATGCGTGTCTCGGTACCTGCTTGTCTGGCAGACACGAACGGATGTGTAAACGTCCCGCAGTACGACAGATCATAACGCTGACTGCTCGGGTCATATTCTAATAGAATATCCGTACAGCCGTCAGGCAATACCCGCTCCTTCGCTTCTTCCTCCAGCCAGCATGATGAAGCTACGTCTTCACACGAAACGTCTAGACCTCCCTCTACTTCTCTAGTAGACGGACCGGACTCCCAATAACATGCCACGTAAGCCCTAAGAGCAGCAGACGGCCTTTTTTCGATATAGGTTGTGGAAGAATCACTTCCAGTGACCTGAATCGGACGAAACAGTGAATGCAGCAAAGGGTCCATCCATCGTTCACTCCTGTCTCAGCACGTGTTGGGAATAAATATAGCTCTATGTATGAGGATTTTGCAAAAATCCTGGTATACAAAAAGGACGTTTCTACCCGAAACGCCCGTGCTTGTTTTTTTAGACGACTAAAAATTCTGCTTTCTGCTCACATTCCTTGCACTTCACTGGAGGGTCCCAATCCGAAAATTTCGTTTCCTTGAGATCGACGACATCCGGTGCATCCTCGTATTCATCGACGAACATATCAATTGCCAGTTCCACATGCTCTTTACATACCACGTACATCCAAGTTGCATCCCTTTCCGTATGAAGCTCTTCCAGTTGTTTGGTGTCTGTTACAAACGCCTTCCTTTGTTCTACCACACTTGACGCGGAAAGGAAAGAGCCTGATTCCTATCCCTGACGCTTGGTTTTAAAAATGAGAAAATGACTGACGTTCAGGTCCTCGTGGTAATCGGGATATCGTTCCAGCATCTCTGCCGACGGCTTCGGTATCCCACTTGTTCATATCCAGTTCATTCTCCCTTCTGTACTGACTAAACCGCGCTAATCCGCTTTCCCGGTAGGACAATAAATTTTACGCAAATTCCCTCTTATTATTAATCATAACGTTTACGATGATAAAATATCTAATTTACACATGATTTTTACATGAATTTTACAGGTATTCCTTACTGAAATAGTATGATAGTGTTTTATTGGAAAACGCTTTCAAAAATAACTTTGTAAAGGGGCCTGCCTGTTATGTTAAAACGAAGACCCGTTTCATTGCTGTCGCTGACCCTTGCCATCACTCTGTTGTTATCTACGTTCGCGTCCGTTGCCGCCGCTGCTGAATCTGAAGGACAAGCACCACAAGCCACCGCCGCCAGCAGTATGCAATCGTATGTCGAAGCCATGCAGCCCGGATGGAATCTGGGCAATTCTCTGGATGCTGTCGGGGCAGATGAGACTGCCTGGGGCAATCCACGCATTACTCAGGCACTGATCAAGCAAATTGCTGCCCAAGGATACAAAAGCATTCGTATTCCCGTCACCTGGGATAAACACATCGGAGCTGCACCGAATTATACCGTTGACGCTGCCTACATGAACCGTGTAGAAGAAGTCGTCCGCTGGGCACTGGATGCCAATCTGTACGTCATGCTCAATGTCCATCATGATTCGTGGTTATGGGTAAGCAGTATGGAGCCCAAGCATGATGAAGTACTGGCCCGTTATAACGCATTATGGACACAAATTGCCAATCGCTTTAAAGATCAGCCGAACAAGCTGATGTTCGAGAGCATTAACGAACCCCGTTTCTCCGAAGGAGGAACGACGGATGAAGCGAAAATGAACCAGATGCTCCAAGAACTGAATGTTTCCTTCCACAAAATTGTCCGCGCCTCTGGCGGCAATAATGCAACCCGCCCACTTGTTCTGCCCGGCTTGGATACTTCACCTGCCCAGAACAAAATCAACGAGCTGTACAACACGATAACCAAACTGAACGATCCCAACCTGATTGCGACTGTCCACTATTATGGCTATTGGCCTTTTAGTGTGAATATTGCCGGATATACTACATTTGAGAAGGATACCAAAAACGATATTATTCAAACCTTTGATAACGTCTATAATGCCTTTGTAGCCAAGGGCATTCCGGTCATTGTCGGTGAATATGGCCTACTCGGCTTCGATAAAAATACAGGTGTTATTGAACAAGGCGAAAAGCTGAAATTCTTTGAATACCTGACTTATTATATGAAAGAGAAGAAAATAACAGGCATACTCTGGGATAACGGCCAGCATTTTAACCGCACAACATACAAGTGGTCCGATCCTGAACTCTTTAATGTCATGAAATCCAGCTTAAAAGGACGTTCCTCCAATGCAGTCAGTGACCTCATTCACTTGAAGAAAGGCACTTCCGTTCAGGATGCCACGGTCACTTTAAACCTGAACGGCAATCAGTTGAGCACACTAAGCGCCAACAACAAGCAACTGAAACAGGGCACCGAATACACACTGAGCGGAGATACATTAACCTTGAAGGCCAGCTTGCTTACCAGCCTAACCACTTCCGGTAAATATGGTGAGAATGCAGTAATTAACGCCAAGTTTAATAAGGGGGCAGACTGGAATTTTAAAGTAGTCGTGTATGATACACCAAAATTAAGCGCTACCGAGGGTACTACGCAAACCTTTACCATTCCAACGGACTTCCGTGGCAGCCAGCTTGCCACAATGGAAGCTGTTTATACCAATGGCGGCAATGCCGGTCCGCAGGATTGGACACCGTATAAGGAATTTGGCAACACCTTTGCCCCTGCGTATGATGCGAATGGCATCAAGCTGCTACCTGAATTTTTTAACAGTGTGAAGGATGGTGAAGTCACGCTGAAGTTCCATTTCTGGAGCGGTGATGTGGTAACATACAAAATTACCAAGAACGGAACCTGTGTAACGGGAACGGCATCCTAACCTAAAATACAACCGACAAACTGAAAAGGCGTTCCCGGAAAATGATCCGGAGAACGCCCTTTTTTATAGTTATGCCTATAAATTATACCTTAGCCGTCCGGCTTATCCGTTAATTTCAACGTCACGGATTCTTCCTTGCCTGCCCGGTAAAAGGTAACTTTCAGCTCGTCGCCAATCTTCTTGTTATCATACAAGTAGCGGCGCAAATCAAGCGTGGAGTTAATCGGTTCAATATCGAACGCGGTAATGACATCGTTCAGCTTCAAGCCTGCCTCCTCGGCAGGGCCGTGCGCCTCCAGAACAACCGCTCCGTCCTTTACGGTATCAGGCAACTTGAGTTCCTTGCGCTGTGTTTCATCCAGCGGAGCATACTCATTATTGAGGTCAACTGTGTATACTCCCAGATAAGGACGGGTAATCTTGCCGTCCTCAACCAGTTCATTCACCGTCTTCATGACCTCATTGGCGGGAATGGCGAAGCCGAGTCCTTCCACACCGGTATCGGCAATTTTCATCGTATTGATGCCTATCACACGTCCGTCCAGATCGACCAGCGCACCGCCGCTGTTTCCTTCATTAATCGCTGCATCGGTCTGGATGACATGCTGCTCCCAGTCATATACGCCATCCTGATTAATGGAAATGGGAATAATCCGATTCGTATAGCTCACAATGCCGGAGGTGAGCGTATCGCCCAAGCCAAGCGGATTACCAATGGCAATCACGGTCTCGCCCAGACGAAGCTTACTGGAATCACCGATATCCGCTATCGTGCTAATGCCCTTATCGTCTACCGCCAGCACTGCGATATCGCTAATGCGATCCTTGCCGATCAGCTTCGCCTCTTTTTTGACACCATCCACAGTTACAATCTCCAGATCATCCGAGCCTTCAATCACATGATTGTTAGTCATAATAAAGGCTTTGCCGGAGGTTATCCGGAAAATAACACCCGATCCAAGCGCCGACGGCTCTGCGCTATGACCGTCTCCCCCTTTCAGGTTCACGATGCTGACGACGGCCGGACGCACCTTGGCTGCCGCCTGCACAATCCGGTCATACGGGTCACCCGCCGCTTGGCGCATGGGATAATGACTTGCTCCGGTTACCGCTGTAGTGGAGGGCAGACCTGTAATAAAGCTGAACAGGAGCACCGCAACTACCGCACTGACTGCACCGCTAATGACAGCAGCCTGCACCGGACTCACGCCCCGGTTCCTGTACGGCCATCGTCCCTGTCCTCCACGACGTGCCTTGAATGCCTTTTTTTTGGCCGCACGCGTGGATACCCTCGTTGAATAAAAATCGTCATCAAACAAGCCCATGCTAATCCTCTCCCCTTCGTTGTCATGCACCGACACTCACTAAAAAATTAGGGCTATTCGGGCTTGCGCCAACCTATGCTACTGAGACTCGCTCCGTTTGAACGCCAAAATGGATTGAATATCCCCCATGACCGAAACAACCGCTCATTTCAGCCTACTTATTAATCACCACAAATGGGGCCTCCCTAAGCATCCTGATCTCATAAACCAGCATACACGTCGCATCCCACTCCGAATAGAGGAAAAAGGAGGAATGATTTCCAAATCAGTTGACTACAATAGTAACAAGTCTTCTATTCTATTACAAAATGATCGTCTCATAGAGACGTTCTGGCCTGTTCCCGTTCGCTTGTAACAGCTTATGCTTCCGATACAAGCCTTCTTTCAGAAAGCTTTCAGTTGTTAGCTTTATTGTATCACAGCACCCGGCAAAACCAAGCTGATCACACGCCATTTTTCAAATATTTTAACAGGAGGAATGTATGATGAATCAACATCGCTCAGCTATGGATGAAGTTCGTATGGCTGCCAAGCTTGCGGATCTGAAAGACGAGCATTACCGCAACACTTTGGCGTTAAGTACACTCATTGAGCTATTGGTGGACAAAGGCATTGTGACCCGCGAAGAGGTAGAACGCAAAGCCGCCGAGCTGGACAGCTTTATGGCTCACTTACCTTATCCCACGGTGTAGGACGGTCATAATACGTATCGCACAATCGGAACTCACTGTCCTTGTAAAAGCAGCCGCGATCTTCCATTGCTCCGCGCACGGTCAGCTTTGCCAGCTCCATCATATTGTGGTCGCGGCTCAAATGCGCCAAATACGTTCGCTTCGTCCGTCCCGTCAGCAGCTCGCTAAGGATCGCGCCCGCCGTTTCATTGGATAAGTGACCGATATCGCTGAGAATACGGCGCTTGATATTCCATGGATAACGTCCCATGCGCAGCATTTCCACATCATGATTAGACTCCAGTACCAATACATCTGCGTCTGAAATGGCCTGCTTCACCTTGTCGCTGACATAGCCGAGATCAGTAGCTACACTGAGCTTCTCTGCCCCATCGTAAAAGCTATAGCCTACCGGCTCAGCCGCATCATGGGATATGCCAAAAGACTCTACGCGCAACGATTCAAATTCCCGTGTGCCGCCTGTCTCCAATATTCTGCGGTTATCGTCCGCAATCTGACCGACGGCATTACTGATAGCAAACCATGTCTTCTCATTCGCATACACAGGTACATTATATTTACGCGCCATGGCGCCTAGTCCTTTAACATGATCAGAATGCTCATGTGTGACCAAAATACCATCCAGCTCTTCTCCGCTCAGATCGCGTTCCTTTAGCAATTCATCAATACGCTTCGCGCTGAGACCTGCGTCGATGAGTAATGTCGTGTCTTCGTTCCGGACAACGGTGGCGTTGCCGGTCGAACCGCTCGACAGCACGGTAAATGAAATCCCCATATCTGTTCAAGACCCTTCTGTTTGTTCTGTCTTTGGACTTATGACATCTCCATTCATCTGCACGTAATACACGCCTTGCCCGTTATCCAGCATAAACCGCCATACAGGCGCAGCTACCTGGCTATCCGAGTTAAAGGTTTGTCCGTAATAACCAAGCCGAATATCCTTCACAATCGCATCACGCGGCAAATAACTGTCAATCAACCGTGCCAGCGCCTTGGATGCGGGCAGCATTTTCTTCGCTTCATCCGAGGGCTGGAGATCAACCTGAATTTTGCGATATCCTGTAATCTTCTGATTGCTGTAAAACAGAGCCAGCTTCACATTAAACAGCGGCCATTTATCCTGTACCAACGGATGCAGCACAAAAGCGTCCGTCTGTCCGGATGCCGGCTCCTCCTGTACATCCAGTGGATCATACTGGTAGTTGTCGATATCCTTGATTTGCGGCTGTAATGCCTCAACCAGCGAATCGTGAGTGAATACAAGCTTGCTGTCTACCGGCTTTACCAGCTGCACGCGATCATCCTTTTTCCCACTATGAACATACGTGTAGGAAAGCTTGGGCAGCTGCGGGGTATCCCCGGGAATCGGAGCCAGCACCTGAATGCTCTTTTCTTCCATTAAACGCTGCGTATTTTCATCCAATGAAGTAAAATCCAAATTCGGCCCTGCCGTTTCCTGCGCATCATTCCACAACTGGCGCCCCAGCACTACATTGAGCAGCAAAAATGTACAGATCAGTACGTTTTTCGCGCGGCTCCAATCCATTCCCGTTCCCCCTTTCTGCCATAAGCCTATATGGTCACTTCTTTGACTCCTGAGATTGCTGTGTTTGCGGTGTACTCGACGTTGTCGCTGTTACGGCACAGCGTGAATCTCTGCTACTGAACCATCGCCCAACGTAACCCGCCACTCGGGAACGAGCTTTAACCCATCATTGATCAGCTCCGGCTGATATACAGGGGTCAGATTTCTAATCGTTTTCCCTTTGGCTACAGCGTCCAACTGCTTCTTCAAGGTTTCGCCGCCTGGAAGCATAACCTTTTTCGAGGATTGTTCGCCGCCCTTCAGATACAACAGCGAACGATCATAGACGGATGCCGTTTCCTGCTGGATTTCCAACAAAATCGTGCCAAACCGGAAGGATGGCGTGTCCAGCACCGGATAAGCCCCGTAATACTGCTGAAACAGCACACTTGTACGGTCTTCATCGCTGCTTCTGATTTTCAGTTGATAAGAAGCATCCCAGCCGCCATGTTGATTTACAAAATCAACCGCGGCCAACACATCCCTAATCGGGCTGCTTCCGCTCGCTCCCGGGGCGCTGGGATCGGTATAGCTCATCCATCGCTGATCCTGCTTGATTTGCAGACTGCGCTTGCTGTCTGTATAAATTTGGGAACCATCCTTCTCCTGAATATTACGCGTAATCCCCGGATCGAAAAATAAATTCCGCTGCATCTGCTCTGTCGTGAACAACCCGGCATATACCACTGGCTGCACCGTCTCCAGGTTATCTGCGGGAATGTAATACTGATTATCCACCAGCTCGTACAACGGGGCATTTTTACCGAAATTCACATGCTGCCGGATATCCTCCACCGTCATATCGAACTGATTCGCCTCATACACCACATCGCCTCTGGCACTGAAAAAGAGAGCATGCGGCTTGGCATTTTTCTCATCTATATAGATCCAGATACGGTTAATCGTCTCTCCCTGAAATACAGAATCCGGCGTCAGACGCATGACCCTCTCCAGCAGTGAAACAGGGACGCCCCCCGAAAAGGACAGCTCCATGCCCTCATTCTCGCTGCGAATCCGCGCCCAATCCGCCGAATGGATACTCCGACGTTGAAAGCTGTTAAAGCTCCGGCTTTCCAGCCGTGTAAAAATCAAATCATAGAAAGCAACGCCCGGATAAAAAACGGTATGCTTGTTTTGCCCTTGGTGAATCAGCATTTTATCGGGAAACACGAGATTTTCAATCTTTTTCTCCTGTCCCATGCTCTCGGTTTTGACATAATTCGTCTCCGAAGTAAGTACAGAATCACTGCCCGGAAGGCGATAAATCAGAAAATAACTCTGTATGAGACTGGAAGCAACCAGCAAAATAAGCGCCCATGACTTCAAACGTTCCTTCACTGTGCTTCCCTCCCCTCACCCGACATGGGTAGTGTAAAGGTCGTACAGGTTCCCTGACCGTATTCTGACTCCAGAAAAATCTGGCCCCCATGCGCCTTTACAATTTCCCGGGCAATCGATAGCCCCAAGCCTGTGCCACCCATATTGCGCGATCTGGCCTTGTCCACACGGTAAAACCGTTCAAAAATCCGGTCCAAATCCTTTTTGGGAATCCCTATCCCGGTATCCTGAACCGAAATAGCCAGCATTCCCTCACTATTGCGGCGAGCTTCAATTCGAATATCTCCGCCCTCCGGCGTATATTTCAAAGCATTGGACATCAGATTGTCCAACACCTGCTCAATTTGATCCCGGTCAATCACGACCTTGCCGATCCCCTGCTCCACGAACATTCCAGACCGGATATTCTTTTGCTTCATTTGAAAAGAAAATCGATCCGCGACTTCGTCCAGCATCTCCATCACATCCGCAGGCTGCATCCGCAAAGGCGCCTCATTGGAATCCAGCCGCGACAGATGCAGCAAATCCGTAACTAACCGGATCATACGCTCCGTCTCGTTGCGGATCACGCCTACGAAACGCTCCGCGAGCTGCGGTTCACCCATTGCCCCGTCATCCAGCGCTTCGGCATAGCTGCGGATCGTCGTCAACGGGGTGCGCAGCTCATGCGATACATTCGCTACGAACTCCCGCCGTGTTGTCTCCATTTCCTCCTGCTCCGTCACGTCCTGAAGCACCGCAATCGTTCCCGTGATGCCGAATTCACGCCGATGAATCGGCGTGAACGTCACGCGGATAACGATCGGCTCGTCCTGACCCGCGGGCTCCAGCTGTAACAGCGTGGAAGCCGAGGAACCGCTGTACAGGGCCTCGGTTTCCTCCGGGTCGATACCGAGCAGCACCGCAATATGTCTGCCGGTCATTTCGTTCTCGTTCACGCCCAGCATCGCACTGGCTCGGCGGTTGACCAGAATAACCCGGCCATTGTCATCTGTAGCGACCACACCGTCGCTCATGTTGGTCAAGATGGAGGAGAGCTTTTCCTTCTCCTCTTCATTTTGCGACAACGCCTCGCGCAAGCGGCCTGTCATATAGTTAAAGGCCACGCTGAGCCTGCCGATCTCATCGTCGCCAAACACAGGCATCTGCTGGTCGAATTTGCCCTCGGCAACCTCTGTCGCATGACGCGTCATCACCTTAATCGGGTGTGTAATCGTATGCGCCAGCACCACGCCCAGCACAGCCGTCAACGCCAATGCAATGAGCATGCCTGATAGAAACACATTGTTAATGCGTTTCATCGTATCGTACAGCTCGGTCATGGAGGCAGCGATATACACTGCGCCGACAATCTTGCCTTGGCTGATGACGGGCTTGGCAACGACCTTCTTGCGGACATTATCCTCGTCCACCATGTATTCCTCGTTGTCACGGATACCCTGGAGTGCGCGGCTGACCACCGTCTGCGTATTTTTGCGTCCGACATAATCGGCGTGTGAGCCTTGGGACGTAATCAGCACCTTACCGCTGGCATCCAGCACCTGAATTTCTGCGCCGCTGAAATCAAACAGATTATTCACGCGTGCACGCAAACTTTCTACGCTGTCTTCCTCCATTTTACCGTCACTGCCGCTCAGATCTTGTTCTGCCAGCACGGACAGCATTTCCGCCCGTGCCTGCAAGTCCTGTGTAAAGTTACTCGTCAGAGAGTTCTTCATCGAGCTGACAAAATAAACCCCGATCAGCTGCATCGCCACTAAAATCAACAGCACATAAATAATAATCAGCTTCGCATGAATAGTGCGAAAGAAAGACAGCCATCTCATGCCCGCAGGCCACCTTTGCCCCCGCTAATAATGTATCCGAGTCCACGGCGCGTCAGGATCGTCTCCGGCTTGCTCGGGTTTTCCTCAATCTTCTCGCGCAGCCGCCGGATCGTCACATCCACCGTCCGCACATCTCCGTAGTATTCGAAGCCCCATACCGCCTGGAGCAAATGCTCCCGCGTCATGACCTTCCCGGCATTTTTCGCCATATAATACAGAAGCTCATACTCCCGGTGCGTCAGATCGAGCGGTGTACCGTTTTTGTAAGCTGTATACATATCCGTATCAAAAAAGAGGTCCGCCACGCGCAGCCCCTGCTTCTCTTCCTGCGAGCGGCTTTCCGACGTGCCTGCCCCGCCGCGCTGCTGTCTGCGCATCTGTGCCTTCACCCGCGCCAGCAATTCCCGTGTGCTGAACGGCTTCGTCACATAATCATCTGCGCCCAGTTCCAGCCCCAACACCTTGTCGATTTCGCCGTCTTTGGCAGTCAGCATAATAATCGGCGTCTGGAGCTGATGCCCGCGCACCTCGCGGCACACGTCCATGCCGTCCATCCCCGGCAGCATCAGGTCGAGCAGAATCAGGTCAGGCTGCTGCTTGACCGCGATATCCACCGCGCTGATTCCATCGAAGGCGCAAATCACCTGATAGCCCTCTTTTTCCAAATTAAATTTCAAAATATCAGCGATAGGCTGTTCATCATCCACCACCAGAATCGTTCCCTGCATACAGCGCTCACCTCTTCTCACGGATCATGTTATATATTAACTTTCGTTTGTCAGTATCCATAAGATGCTTATTCTATTCTATCATACCTATGCGCCATTCCATTACTTCTTCGGACCCTTTCTTTACGCAGAAAAAAACCATGCCTGCACCTGACTTTAAGCATGCAGAAAAACATGGCCTTTCCCCTTGATCTTCATGAATCATCAATAACCCATCGTTATAAACAACCCATCTATCTTAAATACGTCATTGGATTACGTGGCGTATTGTCTTTACGTATTTCAAAATGCAGATGTGTTCCTGTCGAGCGTCCTGTGTTCCCCATAACCCCGATCGACTCGCCTTGTTGAACGACCTGTCCTACATGAACGCCAATGCTGCTCAAATGCCCGTACACCGTTTGGTAGCCGTTGCGATGATCGATCATAATGACATTGCCGTATCCATTCTGCTGCCCTGCAAATGTGACTACGCCTTCATCCGATGCGTGAATGTCAGGACTACCGACCAAATCGACACCCTCATGCATACGCCCCCAGCGTCCCCCGAAACTACTCGTCATGGTCGCACCCGCAGTCGGCCAAGCAAATTGACCCGAACCTTCGCCCACGACCTTCGTTCCTTTCAGAACCACCTCGGTAACAGACGGCTGCAATACCTTTTGACCGAGCCATTCTTCTTGCACAACCTCGCCGTTCTCCTTGGTCAGACGGTAATCCATTTCCTTCAAGCCCGCTTGTCCCGGTCTGACGACCTTGGTGACTCCTGCTTTCAGTTCGTCACTTTGGCGAACCTCAATCTCAGGCTCAATGGCAATCTGCTCGACGACCTTCTCCACCGTCCGGACCGTAACCGGAGCCTTTGGAGCCGTGAGCTTCAGTTCATCCCCGATTTGCAGATACCGCTCACGCGAGCCGGGGTTGTTCTGCTTAATCTCCCAAGCGGTCATATTAAATTTATTCGCAATCGACGACAAGGAATCGCCTTCCTGCACTGTGTACGTTACAGGTGCCTCACGCGCTTCGGTCAGTGCTTTAACCGCTTCTGCCTCAGTCAGCACCTTGTTCGGGTCTGCTTTTACAGGCTCGTATGCAATTTTCTCGCGAATACTGGCAGACTCCAGCCACGCTTTAGGGGTTTTGCTACTGGTACTTGCATGACTGCTGCCCACGGATGTTTTGCGAACCAGTCCCTTGATGCCTGTAGCCACGCCTTCACCCGCAGGTGTGTATTTCTTCTGCACTTGCTTTAAAGCCGCCTGCGCAGTCGCTTTATCCTTTACAATACCGACCGTCTGGCCGTTGACCTTTACTTCTACTCCTTTGGCATATGCGGTCAGCAACCCGTCCAGCTTCTTCAGTGTTGCTCCGCTGTCGATATCCACTTTATACGCCTTTTCGATGCCTGTCGTTACCGCGCTCGTATTGAGCACCATGTCCACACCGGGATACTTATCCTTATATTGCTTGCTCTTCATTGTATACAATTGCTTTAGCTGTTGCTCATTGAGGATGCTTCCAACCTCGACACCTTTTACATACACTTTATAATAAGGGACTGTATTGGCCCCGACATATTGATTACCCGCAAAAATAAGACTGCCTGCAATCACCACACCGCCTGCGGTCCAGCTCAACCATTTTCTCCGTCCGCTCCACCACTTTGCTATTTTTCCCGTTTCCCCAGCAGGCTTGTCTTCCATGCTCGAACCTTCATTCCTGCTGTCTGGTGAATGCTTCTCCTTCAAAACCTTCATGATTCTCTCCTTTTCAGCATATCTTATCTCTATATAAATGCGTTCGTTATTGGTCTCTCACCCTATGAATCTAGCCTGTATTTACAAGTATCTATGATATTAGTCGCTATCTCTCATTGCATAGTTGCGTAAAAGGTTTCAAAATTTTAACCTTTTCGCGACACTGTTTACTTTAACATAGCTTTTACAAAGAATTCAACTGCACTCCAGATCCTTCCTGACACGCAAAAAAATCCGCGCCCGGCGCGGATTCCACAGTCCTATTGTGAGCATGTCTATTTAAGCATACCCATCAGCTTGTTGTATTCCTCTTTGGTCAAATATTTGGCAAGCACCTGCTGAATATCCTGAAGCTCTTGCTCGGTCAGGCCGCCTTCCATCGCGGCTGATATTTTCTGCATTTCCTCCGGCGGTAGCTTTTTCATCAGAATCGCAAAAATTTCCTGCTTCTGCTCTGCGGGTAAGCTATTCTTCTTTTCCGTCAAATTATCAGGCGTAATGACCAGCTCATGACCTTCAATACTCATTTCAGGTGTAGTTGTACCTTCTGCCCGTTCCTGTGATGCGTTGCCAGATGCACCAGCCGACGAAGAACCGCCCTCCTGCGGGGTTTTCCCATTCGTTGCCCCACTGGTACCCGTGCCTCCCGTATCGCTCCCGTTCGCTTCCAAGCCCTGTCCCATGACAGGCAAAGCATCATCAGGCGGTTTTACACTTTCCGAACCGCCGCCCGTAGCTTTGTTTTTTCCCGTATCTGTACTTTTATCGGTACCAGAGCTTCCAGTCAGCCAGCCCAATCCCCATACTGGCTGATGATCCAGCTGAATGTTAAACTGCCGCAGCAGCGATTGAACATAGGCATTTACGACCACACCTGTTACCGCCAGCGTTAAAGCACTGACCAGCACCACCGTCATTCCTTTTTTAAGCAGCCATCCAAGCCACCTCATATCCCGTTACCTCCTTATACGCATCTTGCCATGTGTATCATCATGAAGTGCATATAGATCAGTATTGACGAGATATGACGATTTTTAACCCTTGGAATATGTAAAACTAGCACGATTGGATAGTAGATGTGATACTTCCATGGATCAGCGCGTACGGCGCACCCAAAAATGGAAAATGTCGCTGCGGACATAATCCAGTGAATACAACACCTGTCTGTTCAGCTCATCATAATGAAGCTGCTTGAGCAGTAACACGGTAGCCTGCGGATGCTTCAACAGACGCGTCATATGGGCATCATCATGACTCGGGACAGTAAGCTCCGAATACGCACCAACAATTCGTACCCCGGCTTTAAGTTCCAGACTTTGAAAAAGCGAACCTGAAAAAGACCCGCCTTCCAAAATCGAACCTGCCAATGTCTCCGGCATCCAATTGATAGAATGTGCTACCGCTTCCCCATCGGCTGTGCGAGTCCGCTCCAGAACGATCATGGGCTCATTCTCGGAAAACCTCATTCGTTCGGCAATATCAGGGGGACATACCGTCATCCTCTTGATAGATTCCAACTGCTCATCCTCCCGCAACCCTGCCGAACGGATCATGTCCCCGATGCTGTACAAACGATCCAGCGAGCTTGGAATGCTCGGCAGCGGGCAAGTAGCGAACGTACCACTCCCGTGCTTCACCAACAGCTTGCCTTCCGTTTCCAACTGGCGGACGGCTCCCCGTAGCGTCGCACGCGAGACGCAGAACAATCGGGAAAGTTCAGCTTCCGAAGGCAGCCTCTCGCCCGGCTCAATTTGGTTGACCTCTATATATTCCTCTATAAGCTGCTTAATGTTCTCTTGTTTTGTTGACACCGTCCAAAGCCCAGCCTTTCTATTATAGTGACCTGAGTTCAAGTGATATACATCGGATTTGTAAAGGCAATCATCGTGATGCAATCTTCCATATATCCATATAATTCGGCTCGCACCCAGCCTTTTCCTGTTGGATCTTGTAATGATAGCGTATATTCTCCTGATTGAGCAGGGATATAAGTTTCGGAGCATACCCCCTGGCCGCTTGTCAGCAGAAGGCGAAGGTTCTGAGGCTCAAGGTTGTAATGGGCTGCTCTCGTTTCCACATCCAATTGAACCGTCACGGACAGTGAATCCTCCACAGCCAGCTCTACACATTCGCCGATACCATACCGCTTATCGCTGTCATTAATTTGTGCCGACATTGTCAGTAACGGTCCCATCGTAACCGACACCGAACCGAGGCGGATCGCCTCAACTGCCCGGTTAACTAAGCTCTCCTGCTCTTCTGCTTCACAATGAATACCCAGATACGTGACAGCCGGAAGCGCATCATCCGGTTTCGATACATGCCAGTCCCGACCGCTTACCGCCGTAATGCGATACCCCTGATTCAATAAATTCGTCCACATGGCAAACGCCCGCTGGCTATCCCGCTTAATAGACGGCATGAGCGTTGACCAGACCTCAATATAATCGACCTCATGCCAGTCCTGAATGGTGTACTCCCAAAAGCACCCCGTACAGATCGGACTTCCGATCCTGAACGGATGGGCAAGCCCTGCAACGCCTCCCTGCTCATGCACCTGCCGGATTCCCTCATGAATGTCATCCGGTCCCAGCACACGCCAGTCAATAAAGCGGTCTACTCCCAGCGTCAGCATATGTCCGTAAAAGGTCGTCCACTCCATCCCTGAAATGATCGGGACACCGAACTGTCGCTGAACCCGTTCCTGATCCGCAAGTGCCGACTGCGTATTGTGATCCGTTATAGCGATGCATTCAAGCCCGAGATTTTTTGCGCTTTGGGCAAGCTCCTCCAGCGTTTGCTTTCCGTCGCTGTGAAGCGTATGGGTGTGAAGCTCAGCCGGAATCCATTTAAACATATACCGCTTCCTCCCCCGATACGTGAATTAGGTAGGCAAGCGTCTCGGTCACAACGGCATGCAAACTGACGGTGATCCGCCACATGCCCGCCGGATTATCTCCTGCAAGGAATCCCGGCGAAGCCGCAGACGAACCGAGCCAATGCTCCTGCTGCCTCTCGGGACGGTGTGCATTTCCCCGGTGGCGGAGAGGGTCATCGACAGACAGCGTCAATAAATTTTGCAGCGGTATATACTTCTTCCACAGATCGGATGAATGCCCCGGCTCGTCGTATCCGTATTTGCTCATGCTTTCCTCAATGATTTCTCGCGCTTGCTCTTGATCCTCCAATAACTTGGGGGTGTAAGAGAAGTGAATGCGGATCGTGTCAGTCGGCTGTGGGATGTGAAAAGAGTACGTAATATGGCTCTGGGTGGAGGTTCTATCGACCGTTCCCTCCACGTACAGTAGCCTGCTCATGACTCCCCATCTTGGCTTGTCGGGTCATCCACAGCATGGTTCACAGTACGATTTACAGTATGGTCGCCAGCACCCGCCCCGTCTTTGCCTGCTGCCCATAAAATACCCGCTGGTTGAAGCCGCGTTAGCTCAATCACCCGGTCCGTACGAATACCAGGAAACTGCGGCAGGTTTTCCTCGTTTAGCGTAAAAGCATACAGTCCTGCCACTTCCATGCTGTCCGCACCGCCCTCCAGCAATACGGCTCTGATTTCAGCTATATCCTCAAGCACAGCCTCTCCAGATAACTTGACCGTTGTAGAAAAATGCGACTCTGCACCCTCATAAGCAGCCCTGAAATCACCCAGTCGCAGATCATGATAGCACGATGAATACCACTGCTCCGAGCCGTGAAGGCGAAGCTCTATATCCACACAGGCATCTTCCTCGCGTCGGTTAAAGCCCGGCTTGGACGCTGGAGACAATTCACTGCTGGAATCCCTTAAGGGGCGTTTTGAAGTCTGGATAAATACATAGCTGCGCTGGTGGGCAAGCATAATGGAAGACGCATTTGACGGCATTTCCAGCTCCTGCTGACGCTCCATCTCCCACCCGGTGACCTGATAAGCAAAGGGAAAACGGCTCATGACCGCTTCACGCGGCTCTTCCTCTGGCTTCCACTGGAAAGCAGGCGGCAGCATAAAACGATAGTCCGATGAAATGTCATCCTTAAAGTTTCCATTGGTTGTCGCGGATTGGAGAACAGGATGCCCGCCCAGATCATAGTTGCCATTAAACGCAGTCGTAATATGATGTGCCCCCTGGAAAACAGCATCCAGAACGTTGCCCCCGGCATCCAGCTCGACGCGGTACATCCATTCGATATCGGTGGTTCTCCCCCATTTGCTCATGAGCAGCGGTGCGGGCGTTCCTTCATCCTCATGGCTGTACATCATCTGGTATTCAATGACCGTTTTCCCCTCATTCTCTTCCACGGAGTAGAACAGAACAAGCGGTGTATCCGTAAAGCGGTTCTCATAGGGATGTGCCAGATTGCGACCGTATAAAAGTGGGGTGTGACGATAAATCAGCGATCTTGGAGACGAATCAGCCACACAGCGCAGTTCAACCCCGTCGATCCATGCTCTGGATACAAGCGGAGACGATTCCAGCTCACGAAATTCGGCATAGACTTCATAATCGCCTTCTTTTAGATACCCCAACAAACGGGTGTACACTCCCTGACTGCTGCCATAATACAAAATAACATCCTGATTATAGGCTTCGTTCAGGTAGAGGCGCACGAAAGCGGATTCCCGATCTGTAGCAGCCCAGTCACTGTCCGATCTGGCGAGCAGATCAAGCTCTGCGAATCCGTCTTCCGGCATGGAAAACGTGAACCGGAATCCATTCCCCGGACTGAGTTCAACCTCTGCTTTGTGTAAGGAAATCCGATAACCGCAATCCAGCAGGTCCCTTTCCCACACTCGCCCACTAAATCCGGTAATCTGCACCTCTGCTTGGCTGTTCATCCCTGTAACCTCCTTAGTGTATAGCGGCTGTCTAGCTCGCATCCGCATCCTTCACCATTGTCCGAATATAAAAGTAGCCCATAAAAGAACACAGTAAAAACATAAACACTGCCATTGCGCTGGCTGTATGCGTCTCCTGATAGCTGGAAAATACCTGCTGCATCGCGACACCCAGCACCTGCGGTGAATTGGCGCCGATCAGGAACGGAGCCGTGAAGCTGCCCATAATCCCCATAAAGATGAAGGTCACCGCAACCCACATCGTTTTGTAGGAAAGGGGTAAAATAAAGCGCCCAAACAGTTGCAGCGTGCTGGCTCCCGCGTCTCTGGCACTCTCCACAACAGCGTTTGGAATGCTGGCCAAGGCCGAGCTTAGGAGCATCGTGGCGAACGGAATGTTAAACCACAGATTAGCCAGCACCAGTCCTTTGTAGTCGTAAATAATCCTCGGAATGGTTTCAATACCCAGCGGCAGCAAAAGGCGTGCAGCCCAGCCATGATTGCCGTACATCGTAATGATCGCATAGGTTGCAATTACGCCGGGAACGAACATCGGGACAAAATACAATCGGCCGATCCATTTGACGACAAAACCTTTTCCAAATCGCAGATAAATCGCCAAGGCATAGCTGATGACTAAGGTAAGGGCCGTCGAAACCAGCGTGACATTGATCGTATATATAATATTTTTTCGCATCGCAGTCTCCGTGAACAGGCGGATATAGTTCGCCAGCCCGTAGCCTGTTCCATGCTGATCTATCAGGCTTTCCTTTACGGCATAGAGAATCGGAATAATGACGACGACCAGCAAAATGAGAAAAGACGGGATGACCAGGGCAAGCCCCAGCATCCCCCTTTTGGACGATGAACTCATGATCAACCGCCCGCTACTTCACTTTGCCAGCGTTTGTAGATTTCCTGCTGAAGCTCGCCGCTGTTGAAGCTGCGGTATCCAGAAGATACACTGTTGAATTTTTCTTGCAATTCACTTGGCATCAGATTCCACTTAATCCCTGGATAACCGTACATTTTGTTAATAATAACCGTTTGCGCTTCCGGCGTCAGCACGTAGTTCAGAAATTCCTGTGTTGCTTCTTTTTTGGAGGAAAGCGAAGGAACCATCAGATAAGAGGGACCTCCTGTAAAAGCAGGGTCAATCTGTGTCAGCTTCACCGTGTCTGGAAGCAGACCTTTATCCAGTTGTTCGAGCGCCATATCGGACCAAGCCGGAACCATGTCCACCTCTCCACTTGCCAAAATATCAAGCGTACCTTGGTTCTTTTTCGGATAGACTCCCTTTTGGTACATCGAAGGGCCCAGTTCCTTGAGCAGCGAGAAGCCTTGATCCCATTTCTTCATATTTGCCGGATCATCACTGTTCATCGCTTCTGGAGGAAGGAAATTATAGATAACCGTGTTCACAAACGAACTGCCCGATCCACCCGTGGACGGGTCGTTATAGGCAAACTTGCCCGGATGCTGGCGAATCCACGTATACAGCTCGTCGGCTGTTTTCGGAGGTGTCGCTATTTTTGCACTGTTGTAGGCAAGGACAACCGAAGATGCCCGGTAAGGAATGGCCTGATTGTTTACTTGCTTGAGATACGTTTCATCGACATTCTTCAAATTGGGAACCTTGGCAGTATCGACCGTTTCCCACAGCTTTTCGCCTACCCCTTTGGTGATGTCATCCAGACTGCCTTCGTACAGGTCAATATCTGTATCGGTTTGCCCACTCTTCTTGGCTGCGATCAGACGATCCAGTGTAGATGCGCCCCCGGTTCCCGCCGGCAAATACACCAGCTTGACCTTAACGTGATCATTTTTAGCTTCAAAGTCCTTGATCAACGTCTCCCACAGCT
This sequence comes from Paenibacillus sp. 1-8, assembly GCF_056316205.1. NCBI lineage: Bacteria > Bacillati > Bacillota > Bacilli > Caryophanales > Paenibacillaceae > Paenibacillus > Paenibacillus sp. 1-8. Next base: position 5,412,534 of record NZ_CM149995.1, read on the forward strand.
CTTTGACGTTCAAAGAACCGCCAGTGTACAAGGAGATTTCCGTCGTTCCCGTAGCTGCTCCCGCTTTCGTATCCTTGGCTTCCCCTGTAGCTGTAGCGGCATTACCACCGTTTCCACATCCAGCCAACAACGATAAGCTAAGCACCCCGGACAAAATCAGACCCATCTTCTTTTTCCCAAACACGTTGTTGCCTCCTTTAGATAGTTGCACAAGTTCGCAGCATCATCAGATGATGCATTCATGATGGACATTGATGCGATGTAGAGGTTGATCGTGAATCTTCACTGTGCTGCTGGAAAAGTAACAATTTTACTGAAGCTGAATCTGATTTGCTCTCCACTGCGCAGCTCGGCCGCCCGTTCACGCGGCACAAACATTTTCAGATGATCGGTTCCGCTATCCAGCGAAACCTCCGCATAATGCCCGAGAATCATCACTTGTCTGATCGTTCCGGCCAGAGAGCCGTTTTCTTCCGTCGTCAGAACAATATCCTCTGGCCTTACACCGACCATGGATTCACCTGTGTATTCATGCTCCTGTGCAAACGGTATTCCGCTCACGGAGACACTGCGACCTGTGCTCACCCCCTTTAATAAATTGATCCGGCCAATAAAGCCTGCTACAAAAAGCGATTGTGGCTTGTCATAAATCTCCTGCGGCGAAGAGAGCTGCTCAATCCGACCCGCATTCATAACGACGATCCGGTCGGAAATGGACAGCGCCTCCTCCTGATCGTGGGTGACGAACACCATCGTCATTCCCGTTTGGGTCTGGATGTCGCGCAGCTCCTCCCTCATCTCCATGCGCAGCTTCGCATCGAGCGCGGAAAAAGGCTCGTCCAGCAGCAATACATCCGGCTTTAGCAGTAGAGCCCGAGCGAGCGCTACCCGCTGCTGCTGACCGCCCGAGAGCTGCCCCGGCGTTTTACGCTCTGCTGTCTCCAGCCGAACCAGCGCCAGTGCTTCCTTTACCTGACGGTCGATTTCCGCCTTTTTCACCTTGCGAATCTTCAAACCGAAGGCAAGGTTGTCATACACGGTCATATGCGGCCACAAATTATAGCTTTGGAACACCATAGCGGTCGGGCGCTTTTCGGGTGGCAGCTTGAGCACGCTTTTACCCTGAATCTCAATGTCGCCACTGTCCGGGTCCAAAAAGCCGCCAATGGAGCGAAGCACGGTTGTTTTACCACAGCCGGAAGGACCGAGTAGCGTTACAAGTTCCCCTTTCATTACGTCAAGTGAAATGCCCTTGACTCCGTCCCCCGTCTTAAAGCGTTTGGTTAACTCACGAATGGATAATTGAATGGACATTAGATTTGGCTCCTTTTTACCAATTGCGTTATTTCACCTGGAATCCCCCAGCCAGCACGTCCGCACTTACGAAACGCCTTGCTGCAAGCAGCAAGATCACCGTGGGCAAGGTCAAAATGACGGAGAATACTGCACCGGTTGTGCTCGGATAATCCGCAATAATGGAATACATGATGACGGGCATCGTTTTATAGTCCGGTGTCCCGACGAGCAGCGTTCCCTGCGCCTCATCTAATGAAGCGAGAAATGTAAAGATGGAAGCGACCACAATGCCGGGCAGCGCCATGGGGAACGTAATTTTCCAGAAAACCCGTAGCGGTCCCGCCCCGGCATCCCGGGCAGATTCCTCTTGAGCACGATGGACGCTGCGGAACGCAGAGGAAGGAATCCAGGTCATGTACATCAGGGTGTTCACCATGTGGATCAATACAATGCCCGTAAAGGTGTTCATCAGCCCGAACTTGTAGAACAACACCGCGATGGACACGTACAATCCCATTTTCGGGAAAGCATGCGTGAGCAAAAATGAAAACAAAAACCACTTACTCAGCGGAAACGAAATCCGAGCAAAGGCGTAGGCAGCGGGAACACATACGATAATCGAGCAGACTGTAACGGTAATGGCGATCAGGAAGGATAGAGATATGGAGCTGAGCACATCATCCTGGGTCAATACAAACTTCCACCATTCCAGTGACAAGCTCTGTGGCAGCGGTGCAGGATACTGCCATTTTCCCGAAACCGCTAATAGTAGCAGGTTGGTCAGAGGCCCCAGGAAAAAAATGACGAAAATGACAAGCACGATGAACTCCACAATTTTACGTGTGCCAAGTGAGCGAAGATACCAGTTCATAATTCATCCCTCTCAAGACGTCTAGACGTCCGAATCTCTTTCTATCTGGATTATAGAGAGGGTTTGTTATCACAAATCGACATGGGCGATAAGACTTTGTAAAGGGGAGGGAAATCAGAGGAACGGTTTTTACATAAAAAAAAGGAGAGGGAGGCTTTAACAGCCTCTCTCTCCTTAAACGTGCAGGAATAGCTATACAATTGAATAGGCATAACGCCTTAACAGATAAAACGATTCTGCTGGTTTACAGGTAAATCGGAAGCACTTGGTTCGTTTGGTCACGGTTACGACCAACAGAGAAGATCGCAATTGGAATACCTGTCAGTTCAGATACGCGTTGTACGTAATTACGAGTAGTCTCAGGCAATTCCTCCAGCGTTTTCACGCCAGTAATGTCTTCGCTCCAGCCTGGCAGTTCCTCGTATACGGCCTCGCACTCCGCCAGCATTTTCAAGCTAGCCGGATAATGCGTAATCACCTCACCGCGATACTTGTAGCCTGTGCAAATTTTCACCGTTTTCAGACCTGTCAATACGTCCAGCGAGTTCAAGGACAGACCTGTAAGTCCGCTGACACGACGGGCATGACGTACAACCACACTGTCAAACCAGCCAACACGACGAGCACGACCTGTAACGGTACCGTACTCATGACCTGTTTCACGGATGTAATCGCCGATTTCATCATTCAGTTCCGTTGGGAACGGACCGTCACCGACACGAGTTGTGTACGATTTGGCTACACCAATGACCTGTTGGATCTTGGACGGGCCTACACCGGAACCGATACATACGCCGCCAGCCGAAGGGTTGGAGGATGTAACGTACGGATACGTGCCTTGGTCGATATCGAGCATAACGCCTTGCGCGCCCTCGAACAGTACCTTTTGATTCGCATCAATCGCATCATTCAGCACAACAGACGTATCCCCTACATAAGGACGAACAAATTCTGCATACTCCAGGTATTGTTTCAGTATATCTTCCACATTCAGCGGCTCGCCGCCGTATACCTGTTCGATCACTTGATTCTTTTCCTTCACTTGAAGGCGCAGCTTCGTTTCGAATTCCTCTGCATCCAGCAAATCAGCAATACGAATACCGTTACGAGCAGCTTTATCCATATAAGCAGGGCCGATCCCTTTACGCGTCGTACCGATTTGGTTAGGTCCTTTGCGGTTTTCTTCCAGCACATCCAACGTGATGTGGTATGGCATAATAACATGTGCACGGTCACTAATGACCAGATTTTTCGTAGAGAAGCCATTATCGTGAATGTAAGTAATTTCTTCAATAAGAGCGGCCGGATTAACTACCATGCCGTTGCCAATGACACACTTTTTATCTTCATAAAAAACGCCGGATGGAATCAGGCTCAGCTTGTACTTTTTACCGTCAATGAGAATCGTATGACCAGCATTGTTTCCGCCTTGGTAACGGGCCACTACTTCAGCGCTTTCCGCCAGATAGTCCGTAATTTTGCCTTTGCCTTCGTCTCCCCATTGTGTTCCCACAACGACTACAGTTGACATGTTTCATTCCTCCGTGGAGTGCCACAGACACTCTGATTTTGAGCTGACGCGCTGCGCATATCCGACTTCAACCGCCTGAGCGGACAGATACGGAGCGTTCTTGGACAGCAGGAAAAAACGTCCGTCGCAGACATTCCGTAGGTACGGAAAGCCCCGGGCGTAATGATCTCCCCACTGCGTTGAAGCAGCACTATAAGTGTAACAGCACCATTTTTCAAAGTCAAATAAAAAGCGAACATTATATCACATGAAAATAGTATTGTTCGTAATTGAGAGTTTCGGCCTTTATATGAAAACTTATGAATATCGTATGTAAAAGGCCCCTTCGACATTGCGAGAACCGCGTCGAAAGAGCCTTTTTTCAAATATATCATTCCGTTATCCAGCGAACGCATCCGAATGGGCACGCTCGTAATTGGCGAATTTATTATAATTTTTGAGAAACACCAGCTCTACCGTACCGACCGGGCCGTTACGTTGCTTGGCAATGATAATCTCGATAATATTTTTCTTTTCCGTTTCCTGATTATAGTAATCATCCCGGTACAGAAACGCGACGATATCAGCATCCTGCTCAATGGAACCGGATTCCCGCAAATCACTCATCATCGGCCGCTTGTCCTGACGCTGCTCCACACCCCGGCTCAACTGGGAAAGGGCGATTACAGGCACTTCCAGCTCACGGGCAATTTGCTTCAAGGTCCGCGAAATTTCGGATACCTCCTGCTGCCGGTTCTCGCCCGACTTCCCGCGCCCATGAATGAGCTGCAAGTAGTCGATCACGATCATACCCAGTCCCTTTTCCGTCTTGAGACGGCGGCACTTGGCACGGATATCCGCAACCGTAATACCCGGCGTATCGTCAATATAGATCTCGGCCTCCGACAAGGCTGCAATGCCCATCGTCAGTTTCGCCCAATCGTCGTCGCCTTTAAAATCACCTGTCCGCATCACGTTCGCATCCAGATTGGCCTCGGCGCAGATCATCCGCTGCACGAGCTGGGCCGCTGACATTTCCAGACTGAAGATAGCAACCGTCTCCTTCGCCCGAACCGCAACGTTTTGCGCAATATTCAGGGCGAACGCCGTTTTACCTACGGATGGACGAGCTGCCACAATGATCAAATCATTGCGCTGGAAACCTGCCGTCATCTTGTCCAAATCAACAAAGCCGGATGGAATCCCGGTCGTATTGCCCTTGTTCTGGTGCAGCAATTCGACCCGGTCGAACACTTCCATCACGACATCGCGGATGGCAATAAAACCGCTGCCCGAACGCCCGTTGGATATCTCCATAATCTTGCGCTCGGCATCGCTCAGCATACCGGCGACGTCCTCGCCACCGCTATAGCCTTCGCTCACAATCTGCGTAGCTGCACGAATCAATCGGCGGAGCATCGCCTTTTCTTCAATAATCTGAGCGTAGTAATCCACGTTGGCCGCTGTCGGTACCCCGTGAGCCAGCTTCGCCAGATAGCTGACACCCCCGATATCCTCCAACTGGCCCTTGTCCTGAATTTTCGAGGTCAGGGTAACCAAGTCTATCGGCTGTCCGGATTCACCCAGCTCAATCATCGCTTCGTAAATCATCTGGTGAGCCTTATCGTAAAAATCCTCGGTCTGCACCCGCTCCATCGCTGTAATCAGTGCTTCGGACTGGAGCAAAATGGACCCGATAACCGCCTGTTCTGCCTCCAGGTTTTGCGGAGGAATCCGATCGAAAAATTCGCCGCCCATAATTATTCTTCGGTCACCTGTACCTTCAGCGTAGCTTTGACCTCAGGATGAAGCTTAACGGTCATTTGAGTCACGCCCAACGTACGAATCGGTTCTTCCAGCTCGATTTTGCGTTTGTCCAGCTTAATCCCCGTCGCAGCGACCGCTTCCGCGATTTGCTTGCTTGTAATCGCTCCGAACAGTCGACCGCCTTCACCAGCTTTTGCTTTAAGCTGAACAGTTGTGGATTCCAGCTTTTTGCCGAGTGCCTGCGCCTCTTCCTTTTCCTCTTGCTTGCGCTTTTCCTCAGCAGCGTTCTGGTTCTCCAGCGTCTTCATATTCCCTTCCGTTGCCGGGCGGGCAATACCACGCGGCAGCAGGAAATTCGCTGCGTAACCGTCCGATACTTCCTTAATTTGTCCCTTCTTGCCTTGGCCCTTCATATCTTTAATAAAAATCACTCTCATTCAAATAACCCCTCTTCCCCATCAATTTCGGCCAGCACGTCGACCACTCTGCGTTTGGCTTCCTCCAGCGGACAATCCAGCTGAACCGCCGCATTCGTCAGATGTCCTCCGCCGCCTAGCCGTTCCATGACGACCTGTACGTTCATGCGTCCGAGTGAACGGGCGCTGATCCCCACCAGGCCGTCAGGACGTTCACTGACCACAAAGGAGGCCAGTACATCCGTCATATTGAGTAATGAATCCGCCACCTGAGCAATCAGGAGCTGCGGTATCTTCTGTCCGGGCTCTGTCACCGCAAGCGCGATGTGCCCATATATCATTTTAGCATGCTTAATAATTTCCGCCTTAGCAATATATTCATCCAGGTCCTCTTTTAACATGCGCTGGATCATGACTGTATCCGCCCCGCTACGCCGCAAAAAACCGGCTGCTTCAAACGTACGTGAGCCTGTATGCAGGGAAAAATGCTTGGTATCCACCGTAATCCCCGCAAGCAACGATGTCGCCTCCAGCGGCGTCAGTTGAACCTTCTCATGAATATATTGCAGCAGCTCTGTCACCAGCTCACATGCCGACGACGCGTACGGCTCCAGATAAATCAAAACAGAGTCGTTAATAAACTCCTCGCCCCGACGATGATGATCTACAACGACCACCCTGCTCGCCGTCTGCACCAATTTCGGCTCAATTGTCATCGAGGCCTTGTGCGTATCCACCACGACCAGCAGGCTATGCTCGGTCATCAGCTGGAGCGACTGCTCCGGCGTCATGATCGCTTTCGACAGATTCTCGTCCTTGTTCACCTGCTCCATCATCCGGTCGATGGACGGATTAGATTTATCCAGCACGATGTGTGCCTCTACGTTGTAGAGCGCTGCGGCCTTCCATACCCCGATGGCCGCTCCCAGTGCGTCCATGTCCGGTATTTTGTGCCCCATGATCAGCACGCGGTCACTCTCCTGCATCAGATCACGCAGCGCATGCGCAATGACCCGCGCGCGCACCCGTGTACGCTTTTCGACAGCATTGGACTTGCCGCCGTAAAAAGATAGACGCTGTCCGGCCTTCACCGCCGCCTGGTCGCCGCCCCGTCCGAGCGCCATATCCAGACTGGACTGAGCCAGCTCGCCCAGCTCCTTGATGCTCTCCGCGCCGAAAGACAAGCCGATGCTCAGTGTCATCGGCACCTTCAAATCGGCCGTCATTTCCCGTACCGTATCCAGAATGACGAATCGACTTTGCTCCAGCTCCTGAAGCGCCTTGTGATTCAGCATGATGAGATAACGCTCGGATGACAAACGACGCAAATAAATATTGTACTGGTTCGCCCATGATGTAATCTCGCTCGACACCTTCGCAATAAGCGCGGTACGCTGCTGATCATCCATTCCCTGAGCAGCTTCATCCATATTATCAAGCATAACGATGCCGAGCGCCAGCCGCTCGTTCTCATACTGCTTGTGCAGCACCGCCAACTCCGTTACTTCATACAAATAAATCAGACGCTCATCCAGCACGATGAGGAACTGATAATAGCGCTCATCATGCTGTAGCTCTACCATTAGCTCACGAACAGGCTCCTTCGTTTCCTTTTTGGCACCCAAAGCTCCTACCAGCTGGGGAAAGAGGTCCTGGAGCGGCTCGCCTATCAGTGACTGGTCCTCGAACATTTCCCCAGCGAACCGATTGTGCCATTCTACCGTTCGATTTTCACTGTATAAAATGATGCCGAACGGCAGTGAGCTGATCGCTTCCCCTTCCACCCGCTTGATGCGAAAGGAAAGGCCGCTGATATATTGATTCAGTTCCCGACGGAAATCCAATTCCGTCTTCAGCATCAGCCCGCCGAGCAAGAATGACAGCACCAGTCCCATCACACCCAGTTCCCAGTTATACATGGAAATACATATGACAAGCACCAGCAGCAGTAAAAACGCCCAGACGGTATGATAGCCGTGCCAGCGTTTTTGTAGAAATTTAGGCATGACTGTTCACCCTATTTCTTTGATCTTGTAATAGCTTCGCGCAGCGGAAAGGCCAAATCAATAATACCGATAATACGGAGCGGCTGAAACACCAGAACGACGAGCGATAGCAGCACCGCGATCACCGGGCTCATGTTACGGCTATGCGTCCAGAAGTAAATAAATCCGATCGTCTGGATAATAAAGCACGCATGGATCAGCGGCAACATACTAACAGAAACCGCCTGAACCCAACTGCTGTCAGAGGACATGGCGATCCACTCAAACACAATCGCCAGCAGGTAATACCAGATGAGCGCGCGTGGCAGCCTCCATTCTCGGGCAGGCTTCATTTTGCGTACAGGCACATCAAGGCTGCTCAATGCCGGACGCGCCAGAGCATGCGTGATCACAGCCAGTAAAAACGAGGTCAGGATCAGCACATATGGAACTTTGCCGATCATCATCGTACCGAGTCTCTGTGTATCTTCTGCTGTCCAATTCATGCCCGGAAGCATCGGATTGTCATTTAAGATTTGCTGTACCAGATTTGCCGATATAGCAGCCTGATCACGAAGATATTGCGAAAGATCAAACCCGAAGGCATACGTAGCAATGAGTAGCACAACCAACAACTCGGCTAAAATCACACCCGCTCCGGTCATCAACGCCTGAAAAGCAGGGGCTCCCTTTTTATATACCCGTCCCATTAACAAGGCTGGGATCAGAAAATAAATCGCGGGAAGCAGTAAATATACATCTTGTAGCGCTATAATCAACAGCACCGGTATCACATGAATCAGAAATCCTTTGAAAGGCAGCGATGAAAACAATACAACGCCAGGCACAATCAGCAAAAATACGGTAAAGATTCTTAAGGGTGTCAATAGAGACAGCAGCAGCAGCAAATAAATAACGCTCCATGCTACAGTTGCAAAGCGGAATTTCAAAGTTTTCACCTCTTACGCATATGTTCTTCCAGTGCGGAAATGTCCTGATACCAATCCTCCAGCTGGTGTCCTTCTTTTCTGTGCTTTCTTAGCTTGTCAATGAGGAGATCATCCAATTCACGGTAAGACACCCCAAGGCGTCTTCCCAAAATATAGCTGCTCATTATCAGGCTCGCCAGACAATCGCCAATGCGGGCTGTACTGCCTTCCCACATCGCTTTAAACAGACGGGATACCTGGTCAAGTACCTCTGTTTTGAGCCATTCAATCACCTTGGCCCGCTTAACTACATCCAGTTCTTTAGGCATATGATGAAGAGTCACACCCCTCTGAAAAAGCTTTATTCTCCATTATAGCATATCCTATGCTGAAAATAATTGTTATCCGTAGGCAAATTATTATTGTTCAGCGCAGCTACGCTGCTTGCTTTAAGATGACGAGTTAAGTGATTCTCTCGACACAAATTTTTCACAATATTCAATAATCTGGCTACGGCGGACAATGCCGATAAACCGTTCCATATCATCCACAACAGGGACAAAGTTCTGCACCTTCGCCAAATTAATTAAATCCTCCATATTGGCATCAATGGACACCGGCTTTATCGAAACCCGAAGCGGAACGTCCTTGAGCATGAACTTCGAAGCGTTTTCAAAGGTGATTTTTCCCTCAGATTCTTTCATATGCCACAGCAGATCACCCTCTGTAACCGTCCCGGTATATCTACCTTCCTTATCCAAAATCGGAACCGCCGTGAAACGGTGATACTCCATTCGCTCCAACGTTTGCCGTAAAGTTGCATCCGCCGTGACAAAAGCAACCTCTTGTTTGGGAAGCAAGAAAAAAGCGATATTCATGAGAAACGAATCCCCCTCAAAATCAATTGTAAAATCAAATGATTACTCACTGAATGTCCTGCTTGTCGGGAAGCTTCAGCGTCTGCGGGGTTGTGCCGGAATCCAGCCAGTTCGCGATCATAAGTCTGGCGTATTCGAGTTCCTGTTCATTGGCCCGGTCATAATACAGGCCCTTCTTCTTGAAACCTTCCCCCGTAATCGTAAAGCTCGAAATTTGTGGTTGACCCTGCAAAATGGCCTGCTTGCCAAGCCCGGTAATAAAAGTAGGCTCCATATCCGTCTTGAAATTGGCTCCCATAATATCGAGTAGCTCCGGAATCTTGGAAATCCCGTTGATATTCAGCAGCTTATCCGTCATTGCATTCAGAAAAATTTGCTGCCGTTTGGTACGGTTAAAGTCGCTGTCTTCCCTATATCTAACATAATACATTGCTTCTTCACCATTATAAAGCGGCTTGCCCGCCTCGATGCGGAACTTGATATGCAGCGGATTTTTATTCTCAATCGGCTTATCAATAGGAAGTTCAACCCCGCCTACCGCATTTACAGCATCCTGAATACCTTGAAAATTAATCGTAGCATAATAATCAGCCTTATGCTCCATCAGCTTCTCTACCGTAGCCATGGACATATCTTCGCCTCCGAACGCATAAGCATGCCCCAACTTATCAAAATCATCCTCACCGTCATGATTTGGATCATGTCCGGCAATCTGGACATACGTATCCCTTGGAAGGGAAACCAGAAGCACACGCGATTCCGCAGGCCGTACAGCCGCATAAATTACCGTGTCCGAGCGGCCACGCGCCTTCTCATTCGGCCTTTGGTCCGTTCCAAGCAGCAGCACCGAAAACGGCTCTTTCCGATAAGCAACCGGCTCTGGCTGCTTCTGTCCCTCCGACTGGCGCGGCTGAAAGGACTTCTCCAGCTTGCTCTCCAACGTCGGAGATACGAACCAGTCAAAGGCCACCAGTGTCAGCTGTTTACGAAACAGATATCCTCCCGCCGCAATCAGAAACAAAACAATACATGAAATATATAGAGCGGTAAACCTTTTTTTCTTCTTAGGCTTTCCGCCTGTCCTTCTCCTATGTCTTCTCTCCATAACAGGTTCCTTCCTTCTTTACTTCAATAAATCCATCTCTTCATTAAACCGAATCAGGCCCTTATGAAGCGGAAACTTCCCCTCACAGCATAAAAGGTCTGCTACCTTGTTGTCAAAAGTGCCATGTCGTAGACAGCCCCTCGCCACCACATTCACGCCAAAAAAGGCTTCGCCCTCACGGTCAAAGCCTTGCTTGATGTTTATAGCCCGTATCCTATGTAGCTTTTAAAGTCGTTCCTTACCTTAGCGCGGAGCCAGCTTCACCAAATTCTGCACCCTTACCGGGAAAGAGGTAGACAGAGCGAAACCATAATCGAACAGCTTCCGTGTCTGCTCGAACCGTTCCTCCTTACTCGGTGCCCCCAGCACCACAGCTACCAGCCTTCTGCCATGCTGTTCGGCTGTGCCAGTGAAGCAATATCCCGCATCGCTAGTGTATCCCGCTTTCAGCCCATCCGTTCCTGCGTAAGAGTAGGGCCCCGCCAAGGAAGGCAGCATCCAATTCGTATTACTAATATAGATGCCCTTATCCTTCAATTCCATCTGCGTACGGCTGGACGTTCTCAAAATCTCCGGATGCGACGTTATCAGGTAGGAGGCTAGCTTCGCCGTATCGCTTGCCGTCATTTGCGTTTCTCCCCGAATATTCTCGGGATGGTTAGGACCCAGCTCACTCTGTCCCGCTCCTGACGCATTGCTAAATCGGCTGTAGGACGTTAATCCAATCTTAGCCGCCTTGTCGTTCATACGCTTCACAAAAGCCGGTTCATTGCCTGCTGAGCGTTCCGCCAGTGCCACAGCCGCGTCATTAGCCGAATACACAACCATACTCTGGAACAGTTCGGACACCGTCAGCCTTTCACCATACCGAAGTGACAGATTTACACCACCCACCGTACTTGCGTAACGACTAATTTTCACTTCATCATTCCAGCCTAACCGCCCGGCACGAATATCCTCTAGAACCAGCAGCTCGGTCATGAGCTTGGACATATTTGCGGAAGGCATAGGCGTATCGCCATTCACATCCATCAACAATTCTCCCGTCTGCATGTCCATCAGCACCGCAGCTCCTGCGTGCACATCTGGCTTACCGACCAGTAGTCGGGGTCCAAGTGTAATAAAAATCAATATAATAAGTACCGGGACCACAATAGCCCAACGTAACCAGTATTTTTTCATCATCGTAATAACCCCCATACTTTATTAGACGATGAAAAATCCATTTTGTCTGCAACTTTTCGAAAAAAAGATGCAATTTTTTTGTTTTTTCCACTCCACAGCAAAAAATCCGCCATTTCCTGCTTGCAGGCTGACAGATTTTTATAAGTCGAATGATTCAAAAAGGCCTTCTACTATGTTTCTAGGCAAAATGACAGGCTACATAATGCTGATCGCCTGCATCCCGATACGCCGGAATTTCTATTTTACAACGAGCCTCCGCCATAGGACAGCGCGTATGGAACTTGCAGCCTGACGGCGGATTCGCCGGGGAAGGAATGTCCCCTTTTAGCACAATCCGTTGTCTCTTGATCGTCGGATCGGGAATGGGAACCGCCGACAGCAGCGCCTTCGTATACGGATGAAGCGGATTTCGGAACAGCTCTTCCTTGGAAGCCAGCTCCACCATCGAGCCCAGATACATCACACCGATGCGGCTGCACAGATGCTCGACCACACTCAGATCATGCGAGATGAACAGATACGTCAATTGCCGTTCCTGCTGCAAATCACTTAACAAGTTAATAATCTGAGCCTGAATAGACACATCGAGTGCAGATACCGGCTCGTCAGCCACGATAAAATCAGGATTCAGAATCAAAGCCCGTGCAATCCCGATACGCTGGCGCTGACCGCCGGAGAACTCATGTGGATACCGATCATAATGATAAGCAGATAACCCGCAGATATCCAGCGTCTCGTTAACCTTTTTCCGCAGCTTACTATGTTCAATCAATCCGTGATCCAGCAGTGCTTCCCCGATGGCTTCACCCACCTTAATTCTCGGATTCAATGAGCTAAAAGGGTCCTGAAAGACGATTTGCAGCTTCGGACGAAGCGCACGGATCTGCTCCTTGCTTAACGCATGCAAGTCCTCTCCCTTGTATCGCACCGATCCCTCTGTCTTATCCATCAGCCTGAGAATCGTACGCCCAATCGTGCTTTTGCCGCAACCGGATTCTCCTACCAGACCAAAGGACTCGCCCTTATGAATGTTAAAAGATACATCATCGACCGCTTTCACATGTCCCACGGTACGCTGAAAAATCCCGCCTGTGATCGGGAAATATTTTTTCAGACCTTCCACTTGAATTAAAGGCTCGCTCATCCCCGTTGCCCTCCTTCTTCCTCATATAGCCAGCAGGCAACCTTATGACCGTTCTTCTTTTCACGCAGGGGAGGGGCCTGATCCTTACAGATTTGCATACAATGTGCACACCGATCATGAAAATGACAATTTTCCTCCAGCTCAATCGGGTTGGGAACCTGACCGGGGATCGAATACAGCCGATCAATCTTCTGATTAATGACAGGCTTCGCCTTCAGTAACCCTTGTGTATACGGATGCTGCGGGTTTTTGAACAGCTCAATGACCGGAGCCTCTTCAATAACGTTCCCGGCATACATAACGACCACGTAATCGGCCATTTCCGCCACGACGCCCAGATCATGCGTAATCAGCATAATGGACGTTTTGAGCTTATCCTTCAAATCCCGCATCAGATCGAGGATTTGCGCCTGAATGGTAACATCCAGCGCCGTTGTCGGCTCATCTGCAATCAGCAGCTTCGGATTACAGCTCAATGCAATAGCAATCATGATTCGCTGACGCATACCGCCGCTCAGTTCATGCGGATACGAATGAAATATTTCCTCCGAACGCGAAATCCCCACCAGATTGATCAGCTCAATCGCCCGGGTACGTGCTTCCTTTTTACTCATTAATGTATGCATCAGTAGCGGTTCCGTAATCTGTTCTCCAATGGTAAGCACGGGATTCAGCGAAGACATCGGCTCCTGGAAAATAATCGAAATGTCATTGCCGCGAATTTGCTGCATTTGACCTTTATTCAGCGTTAACAGGTTTTTGCCCTCAAACCAGATTTCACCGTCTGAGGTGTGTGGGGAATCAATCAGCCGCATCATCGTCATGGCTGTTACACTTTTGCCGCAGCCGGATTCGCCTACCACACAGAGCGTTTCACCCTCACGTATTTTAAAACTGACGTCATTGACCGCTTTGACAGTTCCGCTTGAGGTATGAAAGTGGGTTTTCAGGTTACGAAATTCAATCAAAGCATTTTCCATAAACGTTCGTCTCCTACTTCTTCATTTTAGGGTCCAGTGCATCGCGCAAACCGTCGCCAATCAGGTTAATCGCTACAACCGTAATCAGAATACACATTCCCGGTGGAACCCATATCCAGGGCCGCTTGCGAAAGTCGATCAGATTATTCGCAGCCGAAATCATATTTCCCCACGAAGGTGTGGGAGGCACAACGCCGATTCCCAGGTAACTGAGCGCAGACTCCGTTATAATCGCCCCAGCTACCCCAAGCGTAGCCGTTACAATAATAGTAGGAATCGTGTTCGGTAGCAGATGGCGGAATATTTTACGACGGTCTCTCAAGCCGAGCGCTTCCGTCGCCTGCATGAACTCCTGTTCACGCAGCGTAAGAATCTGCCCCCTGACCAGACGGGACAAGCTCGTCCAGCTCAAGATCCCGATAATGAGCATTAGAAAATAAATCCGGTTCTTTGGATCAACCTTCAAATCTGACAAAACGGCACCTAAAATAATCAACAGCGGCAATGTAGGTAATGCCATGAAAATATCGGCAATCCGCATAATGATCGTATCCACGCCTTTACGATAGAATCCTGCCAGTGCACCCAACGTCGCACCGATCACGACCGAAATAAACGTGGCCACCAGCCCCACCGTCAAAGAAATACGGCCAGCCAGCATCGTACGCAGCAAAATATCTCTGCCAAACTTATCCGTACCAAGCCAGTACTGGGCATTCGGAGCTAAATTTTTATCAGATAGCTTATAATCATCCAGATGATAAGGTGAAATCATCGGTCCAAATATACAAATGACAACCATAAGAATCAATATAATGAGTCCGGCCAAAGCCAAATGATTCTGGTTAAAACGGCGAACGGCGATTCTCCACGGAGACGCTTCAGGACGGATCGCCGCCTTTGGACTGGTTTCAATCGTGACTGTTTCTGCGGGCAATAGTATCCCTCCTACTTCAAGCGAATTCTTGGATCTGCCATGCCATACAATACATCCGAGAGCAAATTACCGATGAGCGTAAGGACCGCCAGAAAAATAGTGAAGCCCAGCATAAACGGATAATCCCGCATACTGATCGACTCCAGATAGACCTGCCCCACACCCGGCCACACAAATACCTTTTCCAGAATCATTGCCCCGCCAAATAAAGCCGGAAGCTCAAAGCCAAGCAGCGTGATGGCTGGAATCAGTGCGTTGCGCAGAGCATGCTTGAAAATAACCGTCCGTTCCTTCAAGCCCTTAGCGCGTGCGGTGCGAATATAATCCTGACGAATAACCTCCAGCATACCTGTACGGAAATACCGGGTCAGACTGCCTGTGCTCAGCATCGTGAGAACGAGCGTTGGCAGGAACATATGCTTGAGAACATCCACGATATAAGCCCATGAGCCCGGCTCCATCCCCGCTGTTGTCATGCCGCCAACCGGAAGAATGCCCCATTCCAAAGCAAATATTTTGATCACCAAAAGACCGATAAAGAAAGACGGCAGCGACATACACAAAAATATGAACAGCGTGACAAACTTATCGAATAACGAGTATTGGAACTTAGCTGAAAATACCCCGGCAACAACTGCAATCAGCCAACTAAAAATAAGACTGAAAAAAGCGATAATAAAAGAGTTCCATACATAATTGCCAATGACCTTCGTTACCGGCTGCTTATGCTGTAATGAATCCCCCATATTACCCTTCAACATATTGCCCGCCCATATAAAATAGCGTTGGTACTCCGCCTTATCCAACCCGTAGATATGTCGTAGCTGTTGTGCCTTTTCGGCGGTCATATTCGGGTTCTGCTTGGCTGTAATATAATCACCCGGCACCATGGCTGAAATCGCAAATACGATAATGGATATGCCAATGAGTGTGGGGATGAGTTGCAGCAGTCTTCGAATAATATACTGCTTCATAATCATTCCTCCAGACAAATAAAGAAGTGATATGCTCAGCCCGTGAGAGCTGAGCATACGATTGGCAATCCTTATTGAGCGAGTTGAGCGTTATACAGACTGAATTCAAAATCTTTGTATGGTGTAATTTCCAAGCCGGATACACGTCCATTAACTGGCCACATATCTCTGCGCTGATACATAAAGATGGCTGGCAGATCTTTGTTCAGCTCTTGATAGAGTTGTTTGTAAATCAGTTTGCGTTTCTCCTGATCCAATTCCTTTTTACCAGCAAGCGTCAGCTCATCGACTTTTTTATTAGAGTAGCCGACATCATTTTGTGCGCCGTTCGTAAGGTAAACCGTTGTATCCGGATCAGGTGTCAATCCCCAAGCGGCAAAGAACATATCGAACTTGCCTGTATCTTTTTTATCCATAATCGCGTTAAAATCCAGTGTTTCAGAATTCAGCTTAATGCCCAGTTCCTTGTAGTTGTTGGACATAATCGGTAGCAAGGCCTCTACTACTGGGTTATCCGCAGTCGCTGAGAAGTTAATGGTAAACTTTTCACCATCCTTCTCACGGATGCCGTCCGCTCCAACCTTCCAGCCAGCCTCATCCAGCAAAGCCTTTGCTTTAGCTGTATCAAACTCATATTTATTAATGCCTTCATCTGTATAAGACCAAGCTTCTGTAGATTGTGGAATGTTAATGACATTCGCATACGGACCGTACACCCCTTCCACAATCTCCTTCCGGTTCAAACCGATGGTCAGAGCTTGGCGTACCTTAGGGTCCTGAAATTTCTTTTCTTTGTGATTAAATGCAATATATCCGTAGCCGTTGGTCGGCATAATATTCACGTCCAGGAAGCCTAGAGACTTCAATTCTTCTACGTTATCTTCTGTAACCGTAATATTGTCTATATCCGTCTCACCCGTTTGCAGCATAGACAAATTGGTTTCGTCTGTCGTCGTTTTGTAAATAACTGTTTTCACCTTCGGTGCGCCCTTGAAGTAGTTTGGATTGGCTTCAAGTACGACTTGTTGACCCGGGGAGAAGCTTTTCAACACATACTGACCGGAGCCGAGTGGCTTATTATTAAGCGCCTTGATGCTGTCCAGGTCACCCTTTTTGAAACCTTTTCCGTAATAAGCTTCTGGCATGAAGTATTGCTCACCCAGAAAATCCTTTGTATAAGCTGTTGCTTCTGTAACGGTTACCTCTACCGTATTATCATCAATGACCTTGATACCGGAGATATCATTCGCCTTGCCATCGTGATATTCTTTACCGCCTTTAATCTTAAAGGATAAAATATCCGTTTCTCCATCATAATTCGGATCATGCAGTACCTTGAGAACAAAGGCATAATCCTTCACTGTTACTGGCGTGCCGTCACTATACTTCACACCCGGTTTCAGGTGGAACGTGTATTTCAAGCCATCCTGCGATACATCAATCTTGTCAGCCAAGCTATTTTCGTATGTACCATCCGCTTTCACCTGTAAAAAGGAATCAAATACGGTTCTGACTACATATAGATCGTAGGTCGTTTGCCAGAACAACGGGTTAAATACCCCTTTAGGTGACGTCATACCTACCACTATGTTATCCTTCCGGTTTGTAGCTCCCGGCGGATTTTGGGTCAGATCACTTGCTTTAATAACACCCTCAGTGACTTGTGCACTGCCTTCTTTTCCCTCTGTTTTATTCTCCGTTTTGCCCGGCTGCGCTTCATTAGCACCTCCGCTACA
The DNA here is from genome assembly GCF_056316205.1 of Paenibacillus sp. 1-8. NCBI lineage: Bacteria > Bacillati > Bacillota > Bacilli > Caryophanales > Paenibacillaceae > Paenibacillus > Paenibacillus sp. 1-8. Next base: position 5,430,247 of record NZ_CM149995.1, read on the forward strand.
TCCTGCAAACAGAACACCAACGATCGTAAGCACCATAAGTAAAGAAACCCATTTCTTCGTTTGCACCATCCTGTTAATCCCCCTTAGTCGGTTCTTTTTTTAACAGCCTGTCTCTTTCCTGCGTTGATTCGTTAAAGCCTGAGGTTTGAAAATGAAGTCTGTGCATCCTCCTTACGGTTACCAATGATAGCGTAAACACGTGTTTTTAAACCTTTGGTCAATTTAGGGTGCTGATAATCATTACATTTTTATTAAGGTTTATCTTAAGTGTAAAATAATATCACGTCAATATCTTTTTTTGTGTAATATAAAAATGCAAAATATCTATTTTTGTAAAGTTTATGAATTTTATTCGAAAAAATACCGATAATCTGAATTTTCATGTAATATAAAATAACATTTCAGAAATCTGAAATGTTTACTCTGGCGAGTTGGGGAACGTGCGATCACAAATGGGACCATAAAAGCTGAGCTACGCTTAATGGTTAAACATGGATTGTATTATTAGTAAGTTACAATACATGGGACTTGTTGTCAACCAGAAAAATCACAAAAAAAGACGCTCCCGAAATCGGGAACGCCTCTTTTGCTCTTCCATCAAACTACTATTCAGTAGTGTAAGGAAGCAATGCGATTTGACGGGAACGTTTAACCGCGATTGTCAACATACGTTGATATTTCGCGCTTGTTCCAGTCACACGACGAGGAAGAATTTTTCCACGTTCGCTGATGAATTTTTTAAGCAGGTCTGTATCTTTATAGTCAATGTGAGTAATTTTGTTCACAGTGAAGAAACATACTTTACGACGTTTGTTGCGACCACCACGACGAGCTGGTCTTTTGTTATCGTCTCCGCCTTCTCTTTGTCTGAAGCCCATTCTTTGTCAGTCCTTTCCCAATTAAAATGGTAAATCATCATCCGAAATATCGATCGGTTTTCCGTCATCGGAAAAAGGATCCTGATTGTTTCGCGAGTTATTATTCCCGCGTCCACTATTGCTGTTACCGCCTCCGAAAGGAGACTCCTCACGCGCAGCTCCACCGCTATTGCCGCCACCGTTACCGCCATCGCGGTTAGATTCCAGGAAACGCACATTATCAGCTACAATTTCAGTCACGTATACACGTTTTCCTTCATTGTTCTCATAATTACGCACCTGAACACGGCCTTCAACAGCCGTTAAACGACCTTTGCGAAGATAGTTAGCGCATGTTTCAGCAAGCTGACGCCAGGTTACGATCGGCAAGAAATCCGCTTCCCGTTCGCCGCCTTGACTCGTAAACGGACGGTCTACAGCCAGGGTGAACTGGGTTACTGCTACACCAGACGGTGTATAGCGCAGCTCTGGATCTTTGGTCAAACGACCGATCAGAATGACACGGTTCAACAATCCAATCCCCTCCTTTGAGCGTTGTTCATTACATAATCACGTACAATAATTAAGCTACGTCGTTCGTAATGAGATAACGAATTACTTCGTCAGAAATTTTCATGAGACGCTCAAGCTCAGCAACTACAGCAGGTTCTGCTGTGAAGTTTACCAGAACGAAAGAACCATCACGGAATTTCTTAATCTCATACGCAAGACGACGTTTAGTTACATCGTGACTCGTAATTTCGCCACCGCCGTTGGAGATGATACCTTGGAATTTATCGACTGCCGCTTGAACAGCTTCTTGTTCAATGTCAGGACGAATAATGTACATCACTTCATATTTGCGCATTCTTTACACCTCCTTATGGACATAAGGCCCTCAATCTTGGTTGAGAGCAAGGAACGAGCCTAAACTCGCACTAAAACAGTTTACCAAATCCAGCAACTGATTGCAACCAGCAATTGAGTTCATTGGATGTAAATCCGTTAATTTAGCTGCACACATCCCATTTTCTATGATTTTATAGGTACAGTATAATTTATCTATATATAGGAAATAACTCAATTTTCTGAAATCCCGTGTTGTTGTTCCCGCATGTTTCTGCTCATGTCAGCGAACAATAACCGTTGCAGTTCAAATCCATGTAGTAAAGGAGGAACAATCTTATGGGTGAAAAAACCGAATTTGAGCCAGGCGACAAAGCGCCAAATGACGGCGTATATATGGAAGTCGGAGAAAAAAGCTTTCATACCGAAATTCAAAACCCGCAGCAAGTGACACTCGAAAGAGGCGAAACTTTTCCGGAGACGGCCAACCATAATCGCAAATGGAAGAAAAAAACGAAAGCCCGCGTTCATTAATGTATATTTCCTCGACATTCGGGCCATATTATAATCAGGCGATACAACAGAGAGGTGTGGTTCCGTTGGATGACGTAGCCGGACAAACTGTTAGGAGATCCATTCCGGGCATTAGAAGCGTTAGGTTTGTGTAAGAGGACACTGTCTTTTCAACACTGGTATTGCTTGTCAGTACACCGAGTTTCGTGATGTGATTGGACAGATCGTATCCTGTTAAAAATGTATCGCCTACGATGGAGGACCTTTGAGGTCCTCCTTTGTTGCATTATCGGACTTTTTGCATATACTGGTAAAATGCAGATTAATCCAGCTCCTTCTGCTAGAATATATCCAAGTACAAAGACCTACTATCTACGGAGGTTTAAAGATGAGCTATTCTCGAATATTAAAGTGGATATCAGGTATATTCGAATTGGTGCTTGCCGTACCGATTGTGGGAGGAGCTATTGTCATGGGGACCGGTTACTCGGCTCTGGGATTCATGCTTGTCCTGCATGCAGTGACACTCATCCTGTCGTTACGCAATCAGGAAGCGATCTATGGCTCTGTATGGGGGATATTGACCTCTTTACTGGCCTGGATACCTGTTCTGGGCTGGATTCTCCATTTGATCGCAGCAATCCTTCTGATGATCTCCGGCTCGAAAAAAACAAAACGCTATAACTACCCGCCAAACCAGCTATAACAACAAAGAGGTGCGCTTGAACAGATGATATCCTGTCACTGTTCAAGGGCACCTTCTTTATTGTATACGTGCCTCATCGTTCATCCTCTGTTCCTCAAAAGGTCCAGTTCCATATCTCCCCTCCCCGGCAGACAAAGTAATTCATCGAATAAAAAAGCCAGTCCGCTCTTATCTCTCCAGTACCGAATAATGTCCGTGACAACCTCCGTAATTTCACGCTGTACCCCTCTCGCCAGTTGAAGCCCTCCATACTCTCCTTCTACATAAAGGTGCGTATGATACGGCAGTTCCACCTTTTGTACATGACGTAAGCACAAAGCGCCATTTTCGAGATAAAAGAAATAACAGCCCTCATAAACAACTCCCTCGAATATCTCGTACACATGTGGCAGATCATAAGGTCCATACACCATAGCCGCCTGTTCCAGTTTTAATGAATCCATTTATAAAATCTCCCCTCCTCTTTCAAAATCGTTCATTCTTCCCTAAAGAAAGTTAACACTTTACTTAGTTAGTAATACTTTATTAGTAATAATATAGTACTACTCTGTAAGTAGTACGTCAATAGAATATACGAAAAAAGTTTTACGATAAAGGGAGGATAGGATATAATAACAACATCAATAGGAAAACTAATTTAATAACTTATAAAGTTGCAATTTATTCTCAAGGAGGCTTGTGTCATGGGTCAAATCAACTTTAGATTAAGTGAAACGCTCGAAGATATCGGAGCTACGAGGAACAAAATAGCAGTTGAATCCAAAACACGACCTGCGACTATTCTTGATCTTGCAAGTGGTGATACGAAAACCATTAAGCTAGATACGCTGGTAAATATCTTAAACGCGATTAATGAATTTGCTCATAGCCACGGTGTGGAAAAAACTTTTGGTATTGAAGACATCATTCAGTACGTTCCTAAAAACATAGAGAATGAGCGCTAACCCGCTTTGGGGCAGCGCTCATTTTTTTTCAGTTTACATAAATTTATTACATGATGAATAAGCTGAACTTAAAAATGCACATTTAAAACGGAGTAGGCGGAATGGTGCTGTACAAGCGAAGCGGCCGCTTTCAAAGCTTTCCGTAGGAAAGCTCGCTTCGGAAGCATCACTTCCCCGGATTTCTACCCTGATGAAAGGCTTTATTCTAGAAATCCGGGGACGATGGCGATGGGAAGCACTATCCGACTGCGCAGTGGCGGCATATGTAACTTTTAAGTTCAGTTTATACAGCTATATATTTTTTCTATAAAACAAAAAATCTCCTACATCCATAGATGTAAGAGATTGGTTTATGATTTAATGAAGTTAGTGGCGGAAAGAGTGGGAGTCGAACCCACGCACGCCTTGCGACGCCTAACTGATTTCGAGTCAGCCCCCTTAGACCTCTTGGGTACCTTTCCGCAGCAAGGATTATTATATCATCATTGTGCCCATGATGCAAGTTCATTGTTACCCAAAATCACTCAGTTACCCCGACTCAATTCGTTTCCGAATTCTGTCCGTCAGCGTTGGCTTTTGAACGCAGCACCTTCTTCATATTCTTTTCGAACTTGGCACGCGGAATTAGCACACTGTGCTGGCAACCGACACATTTGATCCGAATATCCATACCCATGCGGATAATTTCCATTTCATTCGTTCCGCAGGGATGGGGCTTCTTCATCTGCACAATGTCCCCCAGTTCAAACGACTTACGCTCCACCCTTCTCTCCCCCTTTTCTTTCCTGCTCGTCTTCCTTCTCGAGGGTTACCGCCGTCTCCAGCGCGCTCTGACGATGTTCCTCATCCTCTAGTGCCTTCTTGATGTTATTCTGAATATCACGCTCTACCGCAGCACCTGTATTCGGCATACACTCCGCCACAATACGCACAATATACTCAGATGTCGTCATGGATTGGACCCCCAGAACATCCGGTATATTCAGCACCTGTACATTGGATTCTTCAATTCCTCGAATCGCATGTTTTACCAAATCAACAGCTTCCTCCAGAGTACGTTCTGCCTTCATCGGTACATCTACCACCGCCAACGAATTGGACATGGAAAAGTTCGTAACCGTCGTAATGGAGCCGTTAGGTAAAATGTAAACCTCCCCTTTCCAGCTCACCAGCCTGGTTGTACGTAGCCCAATCACTTCTACTGTACCTTTGTAGGTTCCTGTCTGAATAACGTCTCCTACGGCAAATTGATCCTCGAAAATGATAAAGAATCCGGTAATCACATCCTTGACCAGGCTCTGCGCCCCAAAACCAACGGCCAATCCAAGCACTCCGGCTCCGGCAATCAGAGGTCCGAGATTAATGCCCATCTGAGACAATACCAGCATAATCAGAATAAAATTGAATACGATATTGGTTACATTTTTCAGCAGTTCCCCAACGGTAGTTAACCGCCGGGTATTCAATCGAAATCTGCCGTTCTCTCCCTTTTGCTGCATCGACTTATCTATAATTTTATTAATAACCCGAATAAAGATACGTGTAATGATGAAAATAATAGCAATCTTCAAAATCACAAACAACAAGGTCGACCACATCGCACTATCTGTAAGCCATCTCCATATAACATCCTTCCAGTGTATCGCATCCTTTACAACAGTAGCCGTCCCTGTATTGTTCTCCAACCAACGCATTAAGGTCATTCTGTTGCTCCTCCTTACACAAGGGACCTACTCTTCTGGGTTCCCAAATTCTATTTTCTACTACATAAGCCCATCTACTGCCTTCATTCATGTTGCTATGAATAATCTACTTCCCCCGAGTATAAAAGCCCAAACTTATCCATATACTAGCTACTATCTTGAGAATAAATGTTACCCGCAGGCTAATTGTTATTCTCTAAGGCAGTTTACTGCTGGTTTTCATCTCTGATCAATGCGATGCCAACAGCTAACTGTCTATATAAAGCGAGCGCAACCTGCACACTCCATTACAGAGCGAAAGGAAGATTCCATGACTCATCCATCTGACTTCATTCCGGGGCAAGAACCCCTTAGCTTAAAAATATCACACACCGACCCCGGGATCCAATCAGCCATCAGCCATCGTTTGCTGTTCCATTTGCATCAGGCGCCCAGTCTGGAAAATATCGTTATTATTTGCATCGGCACCGACCGTTCTACTGGAGATTGTCTCGGCCCGCTCGTAGGTACTCATTTGTCTCGCTATAAAAGCCCGCTCTTTCACCTTTACGGAACATTGGAGGAGCCAGTACATGCTATGAATCTGCAAACAACACTGGACGGCATACACACCCGGTACGACCAGCCCTATATCATCGGCATAGACGCATGTCTTGGACAAACCTCCAGCGTCGGATGCATTCAGGTTGCGGACGGGCCTTTGAAGCCTGGAGCGGGGGTAAATAAAGAATTACCGCCGGTCGGCGATATCCATTTGACAGGCATCGTTAACGTCGGCGGCTTTATGGAATACTTTGTGTTGCAAAATACAAGACTAAATCTGGTAATGAAATTATCAGATATCATTGCTGGCAGCTTATACTCTGCGATTAAGGAGTGGCATTACCGTTCCGTCCTGCTTGCTGCGCAAGAGTAACGGCTTCTTTCTCTTCAGGAGATAAGGAATAGGATGACTGCCCCGCTTCCAGGGGCTTGGCATACACATAAGAGCCATCCCGGTTATAAATACCGGTTAATACGATGCCATCCTGATTGTCATCTACAATAGCCAAGGAGAAGCTTAGATCGCTTCCTCGCTCGCCAAAGGCATTATAGCGTTTGATGCCTATATGTCCTTTCAGGCCTGTCAGTTTACTGCGTAGAGATTTCATACTTGCACGATGGGCCTCCTGCTCATCCTCAATCGTATCCATTTGCACCTTCAAATCAATCAGCAGCGTTTCCAAGTTTTCAACACCGCTGCCTGCCATCATGGTTTCATACTTTCGCCGCATCTTCTTCAACTTTGCACCCTGCACAATGATAACAATCAACAGGATGAGCAAAATCAGCACAATTCCTGCAACGATTCCGGCAAGCTGTTCCATGATTAGTCTGTTCAATTCAGCCATATGCTTGCTTCTACTCCTCTACCTCAAAAATCATGTCACTGCATACCTCTTATTTTATACGTTTGAGTTTATCCATCCAGACTATTCTGATTCCTACACATCCAGACAAAGCAAAGACATATCTCGCTTCCCGTTTCGACCAAGGAGACATGTCCTATTTCATACAGACTACTGCAATAGTTCCAGTAGTCTTTCCAAATCCTGCTGGCTGTAATAATTTAATTCGATTTTACCTTTATCCTTGTTATGCTTAATTTTCACAGTTGTTTTAAAACGCTCACGCAAGGACTCTTCCATATGATCAATAAAAGGGTCCTTTTTTCTCACCTTGGGCTTGGCCTTCGCTTCACCAGACTTATGATCCAACTGCTGTACAGCTTCTTCCAGCTCCCGGACACTCCACTGCTGCTCAATACATTGTGTCGCCAGTTGCTTCACCATGTCCGGATCTTTGAGCCCAACAATCGCTCTGGCATGTCCCATAGATAATGTTCCACGTGAAACATGATCCTTAACTTCCTCCGGTAATGCAAGCAAACGAAGGAAATTCGCAATATGAGAGCGCGACTTGCCCACTTTCAAGGACAATTCCTCTTGAGTTAACGAGAACTGATCCATTAATCCCTGATAGGCTACTGCTATTTCCATCGCATTCAGATTTTCACGTTGCAAATTCTCAATCAGGGCAATCTCCATTACCTGCTGATCCGTAAAATTGCGAACAACCACAGGTATCGTCGAATTCCCACAATATTGGGAAGCCCGGTATCTTCTTTCACCTGCAATAATTTCATAGCCTCTTAATACACTACGCGCAATAATAGGTTGAATAACACCGTGCTGACGAATGGATTCTGCCAGTTCTTTAATCGATTCCTCATCAAACGTTTTTCGAGGCTGGTACGGATTTGCACGCAACTGACTAAGCGGAATGTCAACAACCTTGTCCTCATCATTGACCGTAAGGGAGGGAATGAGTGCATCCAGCCCTTTTCCCAACCGTTTACTCATAAGATGCCACTTCCTTTGCCAACTCAATATATACCTCTGCCCCACGGGAGCGGGGATCATACGTAATAATGGACTGGCCATGTGATGGTGCTTCACTGAGTCTCACATTGCGTGGAATAATCGTCTGATAAACCTTGCTTTGAAAATACTTTTTCACTTCTTCAATCACCTGAATACCCAAGTTGGTACGGGCATCAAACATCGTCAGCAGCACGCCTTCAATTTGCAGTGAGGTATTCAAATGCTTTTGCACCAATCGCACAGTATTCAGTAGCTGACTTAAACCTTCCAATGCGTAATATTCACATTGAATGGGGATAATGACCGAATCAGAGGCCGTTAAAGAATTAAGTGTCAAAATCCCTAACGATGGAGGGCAATCAATCAATATATAATCATACTTATGCTTGACGAGCTGGAGTGATCTTTTTAACCTGAGTTCACGAGAAATGGTCGGCACCAACTCGATTTCCGCTCCTGCCAGTTGAATGGTGGCCGGAATAATATCCAGACCCTCAATCTGTGTACTGACAATCGCTTCGCTAGGATCAACCTCATTAATGAGTACATCATAAATACAATTTGCCACATCCGCCTTATTGATACCCACACCGCTCGTTGTATTACCTTGCGGGTCGATATCCACGAGCAATACCCTTTTGCCGAGGGAAGCAAGTCCGGCGCCCAAATTCACGGAAGTAGTTGTTTTGCCCACTCCGCCCTTTTGATTGGCTACGGCTATTATTTTTGACACTTCATTCACCTCATACTTTAATCGGAATCCTGCTATATTTCATTATTGCAAAATCCTTTATTAAGACGATTCTCCATTATTAGCTTACGGATAACGGCAATTTTATCAATAGAATACGAGTATGCTGCGGCTTTAATTGGCGTTAGACAGAAAAAGCGGCAATTGCTGCCGCCTGTACGCTTCACCCCTTACTTACGTTTGGGAATTTGAATGACAATCTCATAGTGATCCTCATGGTCGGATTCCTTGGTCTTGATATCCAAGCCGGAGCCAGACACCATATCAATGGATTGACGAATCGTATTCAGCGCAAGCCGGACATCCTTGGTAAAGGAAATCCGCTTGGATTTCTTCATCGTGGACACTTGTTTATAAAAGGCGACTCTCGCCTCTGTCTGCTTCACATTGAGTTCCTTGGCGATGACTTCATCCAGAACCTTATACTGTAGCTCTTCAGTCCCTAATGACAATAACGCACGGGCATGACGCTCGGACACTTTCCGTTCCATTAGAGCATTTTTCACTCTCTCTGGCAGATGAAGCAGCCGTATCTTATTAGCAATAGTGGATTGGCTTTTGCCAAGTCGCTGAGCGAGACTTTCCTGGGTGAGCTGATGCAGATCAATCAGCTTCTGATAAGCTACAGCCTCTTCAATCGATGTTAGCCCTTCCCTTTGAAGATTCTCAATCAACGCGATAGAAGCAGCTTGTGAATCATTAAACTCACGAACAATGGCTGGAATGGTATCCATCCCCAGCCTGGTGACAGCCCTCCATCGACGTTCCCCTGCTATAATTTCGTATTGTCCATTACGGAAACGAACGACAATCGGCTGAATTACACCATGCGTCTTGATGGTCTGGCATAGCTCATCAATCTTCTCGTCGTCAAATATGGTGCGGGGCTGATAAGGACTGCTGACAATATCCCGAACTGGAATTTGTTTTATTTCGTCCCCAGTAGATCGCTCCGTCAAACCAAATAGCTTGGAAAATTGTTCTTTCATTCCGTATAATACCACCTAATTTCATAATAGCACCATACTAACAGCGCTTCGTGAAAAACAGTTCCTTACGCGGATCGTAGACCCTTTTATATGAAACAGCGCCGTAACCGGGTACACTCCACGTATTCTCCCTGGCATTGTTGTCCTGCTCCCCCTTATGTATATCTGAATTGAACGGTACGGGAAGCAGTCAACTTACATCAAAAACGATTATCTCTATTCTATCACTTTTCCAGCCATAATCCTATCGTCTCTACCAGCTTTTCGGAAGGATCAGAGAATAAATTGTACACCCAATCAGATGCCTATTTATCCATGTTTCTCTACGCCGTAAATAAAGACCTTCTGCATCTATACGTTATTTATGTTAAGAGCATTGCAAGTCATAAAAAAAGTGAATGTTTCACGTGAAACATTCACTTTCTTTCAATTGGTTACACTAACGGTGTTTTTAAAGGCGTACCCGGCTTACGCGGATATTTCCGTGGTGTAGCTGCTCTTTTTTCAATAATAATCATATGCCTGGCTGCATCCTCCACAGGTAACTGAAAAGCCTGAATATGCTTAATCTTCCCTTTAAGCTCTTTCAAGCTATAGGAAGCTTCCTTGATTTCTTCCGTCGGATCACTGCCCTTCATCGCAGCAAAATGACCCCCTTCACGGACAAAAGGCAAACAAAATTCATTCAGTACCGCAAGACGGGCAACGGCTCTGGCGGTGACCAGATCGTAGCTGTCGCGGTATCCCGTTTTACGACCCAATTCCTCTGCCCTGCTATGGACCAGCTCCACGTCTTCCAATCCTAGCTGCTCTACCACATGCGCCAAAAATTGTATGCGTTTGTTCAACGAATCCACAATGGTCAACTGAATCTGCGGAAAGCATATTTTCAAAGGAATACCTGGGAACCCCGCTCCCGATCCGATATCCGCCAAGCTTCCCACATCATTTAACGGAACATAAAAGGCCAGCGAAAGAGAATCGTAAAAATGCTTGGTGTACACCGCATCACGCTCTGTAATGCCCGTCAGGTTCATCTTTTCATTCCACTCAACCAGCACACGGTAATACGTTTCGAACTGCTCTAGCTGACTGTCATTAATCACAATGCTATGCTCTGCCAGTCGCTGCTTAAATTGCTGTTGTATCGCGTCCATTATGATCCCCTTGCTGCCGTTACACGGTTATAGTGCTCCAGATAAACGAGCAAAATGGAAATATCCGCAGGAGTCACACCTGAAATACGGGATGCCTGACCAATCGACATCGGACGAATTTTCGTAAGCTTCTGCTTGGCTTCAATCGCCAAACCCTGAACCTCATCGTATACGATATCCTCTGGAAGCTTTTTCTTCTCCATTTTTTGCAGACGTTCTACATGCAGCAATTGCTTCTCAATGTAGCCCGCATACTTAATCTGGATTTCCACCTGCTCCTGTTCTTCCTCAGTCAGAGCTACAGTCGAAGGTGAAATTTGTGCCACTTGCGCATAGCTGATCTCTGGTCGACGCAGCACGGTTAACAAATTACTGCCATCCTGTATCGGTGCAGATCCACCTTGCTCCAGCATCTCATTTACATCAACCGGACGCACCTTCGCCAGACGCAAACGCTCAATCTCTTGCTCTACCTTTTGCTTTTTATCCAAAAAGCGCTCGTACCGTTCATTCGTAATCAGGCCGATATCATGCCCGATTGGAGTCAATCGCAGATCCGCATTATCATGACGTAGCAACAGACGGTATTCTGCACGGGATGTTAGCAAACGGTAAGGCTCATTCGTACCCTTGGTCACCAGATCGTCGATCAGAACCCCGATATAGCCTTGTGAGCGGTCCAGCACGACAGGTTCTTTGCCCTGCACCTTACGAGCCGCGTTAATGCCTGCCATAATCCCTTGGCCCGCAGCTTCTTCATAACCGGAAGTGCCGTTAATTTGACCCGCCGTGAACAGGCCTGGTACTCTTTTCGTTTCCAACGTTGGCCACAATTGCGTAGGCACCATGGCATCATACTCAATAGCATAGCCGTTACGCATCATTTCTACCTTTTCCATCCCCGGAATCGAGCGCAACACAGCTAATTGCACATCCTCAGGCAAGCTGGTCGACAAGCCTTGAACATAGTATTCAGATGTGTTTTTACCCTCAGGCTCCAAAAAGATTTGGTGCTTCGGCTTATCACTAAAACGTACCACTTTATCTTCAATAGATGGGCAATAGCGCGGTCCCGTTCCTTCAATCAGTCCGGAGAACATCGGTGCACGATGCAAATTATCATTAATAATCTGATGAGTTTCCACTGAAGTATAGGTCAGCCAGCAAGGAAGCTGTTCATTATCCGAAGACTTCGTTTCATACGAGAAAAACTTCGGTTGATCGTCCCCCGGCTGAATTTCGGTTTTGCTAAAATCAATCGTGTCCTTATGCACGCGCGGCGGCGTACCTGTTTTGAAGCGGACCAGATCAAAGCCCAGCTCACGCAAATGCTCAGACAGTCTCAATGAAGGCTGTTGATTGTTCGGCCCACTCTCATACATCAGCTCACCCATAATGATTTTACCACGTAAATAAGTGCCTGTAGTCAATACAACTGCTTTACTTCGGTACTCTGTGCCCGTCTTCGTGATGACACCCACGCAATGACCGTCTTCAATAATCAGCTCTTCCACCATTCCCTGGCGCAAGGTCAGATTCGGTTCCTTTTCCATCGTTTCCTTCATCGCATGCTGATAAGAGAACTTGTCAGCCTGCGCGCGCAATGCGTGGACCGCAGGCCCTTTACCTGTGTTCAGCATCCGCATTTGGATAAACGTCTTGTCGATGTTCCGGCCCATTTCGCCGCCCAAAGCATCAATTTCACGCACCACATGCCCCTTGGCAGGACCGCCAATAGAGGGGTTGCAGGGCATGAACGCGACCATATCCAGGTTAATCGTAATCATCAACGTACGACAGCCCATCCGGGCTGCTGCCAAGGCGGATTCCACACCCGCATGGCCCGCGCCCACGACAATTACGTCATAGTCGCCTCCTTGATATACCATATCTCTCTTACCTCCTTATACATTCCGGTCTTCACGCCGAATATGTTCTTATATATCTATAACGATAGCAGGCTTATATCAGCCATGCTTCAATGTCCCTATTTACCCAGACAGAATTGTGAAAATATTTGATCGATTAACGCATCATGCGCAGTATCGCCTACAATCTCGCCCAAATGTTCCCATGCCAGCCTTACATCAATCTGAATCATGTCGATCGGAACAAATTGATCAGCAGCTTCATAGGCATCTACCAACGATCGGCGAGCCTTCTTCAACAAAGCAATATGCCGTACATTGCTGACATATGTCATATCGGCAGATTCCAGCTTACCACTAAAGAATAACTGCGATATAGCCTGCTCCAGTCGGTCCGCTCCCTCATTTTCCTTTACAGACATCGGTACGATAAGCTCTTCGGGAACATAACGCAACAGCAAATCCCGGTCTACTTGGGCCGGTAAGTCCATTTTATTCATAATGACAATCGCTTGTCTACCGCGGATTTGTTCCATTAATGCCATTTCATCCTCATGCAGCGGTTCGTTGGCGTTAATCACGATGAGCAGCAGATCTGCTTCACTGACCGCTGTTCTCGAACGCTCTACCCCAATCCGTTCCACGACATCCATCGTTTCCCGAATGCCAGCCGTATCCAGCAGCTTCAGAGGAATGCTGTTAATCGTCACATATTCCTCAATAACGTCACGGGTCGTGCCCGGAATATCGGTCACAATCGCCCGTTCGCCCTGAGCCAGTGTATTCAGCAGCGAGGATTTCCCCACATTCGGTCTTCCGACAATCGCTGTGGTCAGGCCCTCACGTAAAATTTTCCCCTGCTCCGCTGTATGCAGCAGCCGATCAATTTCCGCCATAACCTCACTGCTCTTATCCTTGATCAGTTCAGACGTAAAAGATTCCACATCATGCTCAGGATAATCAATGTTCACTTCAATATGAGCCAGTGTCTCTACCAGAACATGCCGCAAACGGCGGATATTCTGTGACAGTTGTCCATCCACTTGCTTCAAAGCTACTGAAAAAGCTTTATCCGACTTCGAGCGAATCAGGTCGATGACTCCCTCCGCCTGACTCAGATCAATACGACCGTTCAGAAAAGCACGCTTCGTGAATTCGCCCGGCTCGGCCAAACGTACATTTTGCAGCAATAGTAAATCCATCACCCGTTTGACGGCTACAACCCCGCCATGTGTACTGATTTCTATGACATCTTCTGTTGTAAAAGAGCGTGGCGCTCTCATAACCGTAACTAGAACTTCCTCCACCTTTTCATGGCTTTGAGGATCTATAATATGTCCATAATGTACCGTGTGAGATGGAGCCTTGCTTAGAGGCGTTTTGCTCCGGAACAAAGCTTCCACTTCCGTAACAGCTTCCGGGCCGCTGACCCGTACAACCGCAATGCCCCCTTCGCCAACAGCTGTTGCAATGGCAGCTATGGTATCGCTCAGCATATGATTTCTACCTCCTATCAAGTAGAAACGGCATTGCCGTCCTTGATCAAGGACGGCAACCGTTTCAGCAAGAAATATAAAAAACAATGGCTTCTGCACATTGCAGAGAGCCATTGCGTCGGATTATTTTTTGGCAATGACGACGCGCCGATTCGGCTCGTCCCCCTTGCTGTATGTTCTAACCAGCGCATGCTGTTGAAGCTTGGCGTGAATCAGCTTTCGCTCCTGTGACGGCATTGGCTCCAGCACTACTTCCTTGCCGTAACGAATAGCCTGGTTTGCCAGCCGATCTGCCAAATCTTCCAATGTTTTTTGCCGACGTGCGCGAAATTGCTCGGCATCCAGCACAATCCGGATGAATTTGTCAGAATGACGGTTGGCAACGATATTCGTCAGGTACTGCAATGCATCCAGCGTCTGTCCCCGGCGGCCGATCAGCATGCCGAGCGACGGACCGGATATATCCAGTATGCTTTCATCCTTGCGGTGACGGACATCCACTTCCACATCCAGTCCCATTCCGGCTGCTGTTTCGTGGATAAAACGTACAGCTTCTTTATAAGGGTCTGCATGTTCCGTGGAGGCTTCCTTACTCGTACGTACTTCCTGGATAACAGATTCCACTTCCGGAACAACAGTCTGTCCCACGGCAGGCGCTTGAGCCGATACATGATGTTCAGCCGCGTGTGTGGTTTCGGGAGACGGATCAGACAGCAGCGTAAGCTCTACCTTCGCCTTTTTGACCCCCAGCCACCCCAGGAATCCTTTTGACGGCTGTTCCAACACGTTTACGGTTACCCGTTCACGGCTTACTCCCAACTGGGAGAGTCCTTGTTTTACAGCATCTTCAACGGTTTTTCCTGAAGTCACGACTTTGGTCATCTCGACTTTTTAGCCCCCTTCGAGTTTCTGCCACCTTTTCTCTTGTTATTGCTATTGGAGGAACCTGTTTTCGTAAGACTGGCTGTTTTCACATTTGCCAGCGCAACTTCTTTATCCTTATTCCGATAAAGGAAATAGTTTTGAATAATCGTGTAAATATTACTGTAGAACCAGTATAACGGCAAAGCAGATGGGAAGTTATACGACATGAACAGAATCAGCACCGGATAGACGTACAGCAAAAATTGCATGGGTCCCTGCTGCGGAGTCGGATTCATTTTCATCATCATCCAGGTTTGGATGAATGTTGTGATTGCTGCCAGAATTGGCAGGATAAAGAAGTGATCCGGTTTACCTAACTGGAGCCACAAGAAATCATGATCCCGCAATGCCGAGTTATAGTAAATGGCATTATAGAGCGCGATAAAAATAGGCATCTGAACGACCAAAGGAAGACAGCCCGCCATCGGGTTGACCTTGTTTTCCTGGAATAGCCTCATCGTCTCTTGCTGGACTTTCTCAGGCGTATCCTTGTATTTCGCTTGAATTTCTTTTAATTGCGGCTGAATAGCCTGCATAGCTTTAGAACTGCGTACTTGCTTGAGTGTAAGCGGCAAAATAATGGTTCGCACGATAATCACCAGAATCAGTACGGCCAGGCCATACTCTCCTGAGAACCATTGGGCAAATGTATCCAGCGCATACGAAAACCAGTAAACGACATATCTTTGCCACCAAGATCCATTGGCCAAGTCTGCCGTCGTGTAAGAATTGTGGGCCGTCTGGGCACATCCCGACAGCACAGCAACAAGTGCCAATAAGGCAATCAGGAGGAACCATTTCCCCCGTTGAGTCTTCAAACGCGACACTTCATAACCCCTTTCTTAACCAATCCATTCCAACGTAAATCATACCATATCCTGTAGGACAAAGATACTGACTATCGACGTGAAGACTTGAGCAGCGAGGCTTTGCGCAGAACATGCAGCACGCTTTTCTCCAGCTCCTGATACGACATTGTAACCGCTCCCTTGCGGACGATAAAAATCAGGTCAATTTGCTCCACCAATTCATGCTCATGATGACGCACAATTTCCTTGACAATTCTGCGCATCCGGTTACGGACTACGGCGTTGCCGATCTTCTTGCTGGCCGAAATTCCAACGCGGAACTGCTCTACCTCTCTGCGGCGGAACCAGTACACCACAAACTGATGGTTGGCAAAAGATTTGCCATGGCGGTATACGCGCCCAAAGTCCGCCCGGTTTCGTAGACGCAATTTTTTTTGCACGGCGCTTCTCCTTGCTCATCTCTTTTACACATGCCGGCAAGCCAATCCTTACCTCTTATGTAGTAAGAAGTATGGACAACATTCCGCCATGGTAATCTCGCTTATTTTACATTCATTTTCAAAAGCTTCATCTAATATAGAGCAGGACGCGGTGCTTCTCCCTCTTTTTTCACTGCATTTCTACAGACGCAGGGAAAGCGATCCGGCCCATGAATACCTTCATTATGAAAAAAAAGACCACCGTAGTGGTCTTTATGCACGCATTACGCACTCAATACTTTTCTGCCTTTTTGGCGACGAGCTGCCAAAACTTTACGGCCATTCTTTGTGCTCATTCTTTTACGGAAGCCGTGGACTTTTTTACGTTTGCTGACATTCGGTCTGAAAGTCGGTCTCATTGTACTGCACCTCCTTACAAGGAATACGTTTTATATGGAATATACCTAACATAGCAATCTCCACAAAAAACACCTTTGTACATTTAACCATAAATAGCGGCCAAAGTCAATGTACCGCTTAATCCCCTCCCCAAAATCATGCAATCCTCTCCCTCTTTTTTACGCCCAGAGATTTTGCTCTTTCATCCAGTCCACTTATTCCACGCTCTTTTGCTCTTTTTTATCGTGAATTTTCTTCGACCTTCCCTCTTCAATATCAGCTTGTCTACATTTTGTGTTCCTTCCACCACTCCTGTTCCTTACGGTTCGTTCTTCCTTCCTACTTCCTAATTTCTTTACACCGTCTTTTATTTTGTGATCGGCATATTTCCAAGCACCGTAATCGATTATTAAAAACATTGTCGGAAACGTTACCGGAAATTTTCAACAAAAAAAACGACCTCTGTGACCAAAAGGCAACGGCTGTTATGCACAGATCCACAAAAAGAGCTGAATTGTGATTTAAATGGTCATAACTTGTGCATAACATTTTGAGACGAAAAAGAGTTATTGTCGAAAACTGAACAAATTATAAACAATATCTTGTGTTGTGAATAAAAATTGTACACAACAGATTGAATTTGTGGATAAATAACCACGAGTCATTGAAATACAAGGCTTCTTTTGCTATGATGATATTACTTTTGAATGTGAATATGTTGTTTTACCCTCCATATTATCAACACCCTGTGGATAAAGTTGTGAACAAGTTCAATTTATCCATCTTTTTATTTTTGTGCGGATTCGGGATTCTGGGGATATATTCTACATTTTTCATTTGATTTCGACATATTGAAGTCCCGTTTTGGCCTGCGGGATCAAGAGAACGGATCGTGCCGCACATTCCCTCCTGAGAAATATCGCCTTCTTCTGCCGATCAGCAGCGGATTTTTCCATTAGCTATTTTTCAGGACCATTTTGTGCTGCGTTCTCTCACCACACTGCCGCATGATTCAGGCGGCGGTATGTCTTTTTATGGCCTTCAACAACATTTTTGGGATTTAGGCATTTTGCCGAAGCACCGGGAGCAGCTCTCTGCAGCTTAAACGGCAAAATGTCAGGATTTAAAAGGAGTGACGTCT